>NZ_JAGEKP010000009.1 GCF_017565305.1 Leifsonia sp. TF02-11 | reverse complement strand
GTTGACATAGAAGATCGGCGTGGTGATGTAGAACGCGGAGCCGTCGGACATGCTGACTATCCTACGGGCGCGCGAGGGGTGGGCCGGCGTTGTTACTTCGGTCGCTGCCGAGGGGCACGTCGTTGTCGCTTTCGAGGCTCGAAAGCGACAACGACGTGCCCCTCGATGTCGCTAGCTGCGGCGCGCGTCCAGCGCCGCCTGGTACAGGTCGCGGCGCGACAAGCCCGTGGCCTCCGCGACCTCGGCGGCGGCGTCCTTGAGGCGCTGGCCGTCGGCGACGAGGGCGAGCACCTGCTCGAGTGCCGCGGCCGGGTCGGCCACCCGGGCGGGCGCGCCCGCGACGACGACGACGATCTCGCCGCGCACACCCTCCGCCGCCCACTCCGCCAGCTCGGCGACCGGACCGCGGCGCACCTCCTCGTGCAGCTTCGTCAGTTCGCGGCAGACGACAGCGCGGCGGTCGCCGCCCAAGGCCGCCGCGAGACCGGCGAGCGAGGCTGCCAGCCGGTTCGGCGACTCGAAGAACACCATCGTGCGCTGCTCCCCAGCGAGCGCGCGCAGTGCGGTGAGCCGCTCCCCCTGCTTGCGCGGCAGGAAGCCCTCGAACGTGAACCGGTCGGTCGGCAGGCCGGAGACGGCGAGCGCGGTGAGCACGGCGCTCGGCCCCGGGACGACGGTCACGTCGACACCGGCGGCAGCCGCGGCCTCCACCAGCGGGAAGCCGGGATCGGAGACGGTCGGCATGCCGGCGTCGGAGAGCACCACGACATCCTGGTCGCGGGCCAGCTCCACGAGCTCGGCGGCGCGCTCCCGCTCGTTGTGCTCGTGGAGCGCGATGAGGCGCGGCCGGTTGTCGATGCCGAGCCCGGCGAGGAGTCGCTGCGTGACGCGGGTGTCTTCTGCGGCGACCACCGTCGCCGAGGTGAGCACCTCGACCAGACGGGCGGAGGCGTCGCCGAGATTTCCGATCGGTGTCGCGGCGAGGATGATCATAGGTCCAGTCTGTCAGGATGTCCTGGTGAGCTCCCCTTCCCCCCTTGCCGGCGACACCGCGTCGCCGGCAGCGCCCGCGGCGCACGTCGCGCCGGAGCGCACCGGCAGCAGGCTGGACGACTGGTGGGCGCGGGTCCTGCGCACCCCGCTTCGGCTGAAGCTCTGGTACTGGGGGGCGCCGCTCGGGGTCACTCTGCTGGCGGCGATCCTGCGGTTGTGGAACCTCGGCTCCCCGCACGTGCTTGTCTTCGACGAGACCTTCTACGTCAAGGACGCCTGGAGCCTGTTCCACCTGGGCTACGAGGGCAGCTGGCCCGACAAGGCCGACCAGTCCTTCGCCGCCGGGAACACCGACGTCTTCAACTCCTCGCCGTCCTTCGTCGCGCATCCCCCGCTCGGCAAGTGGATCATCGCGCTGGGCATGGCGGCGACGGGGGCGGGCAACTCGTTCGGTTGGCGCCTGTCGACCGCGATCGTGGGCATCCTGGCGGTGCTGGTGGTGTTCCTGATCGCCCGGATGCTCTTCAACTCGACGATCCTGGCGACCATCGCCGGGTTCCTGATGGCGATCGACGGGCACGCGATCGTGATGAGCCGCGTCGCGCTCCTCGATGACATCGTGATGTTCTTCGCGCTGCTCGCCTTCGGCTGCATCCTGCTCGATCGCCGCTGGCACGCGACCCGGCTGGCGGCCCGCGTGGCCGCCGAACGCTCGGCCGGCCGCGACCCCGCCTGGGGCCCGGTGATCTGGTGGCGGCCGTGGCTGATCTCGGCGGGCATCCTCACCGGGCTCTGTGCCGGCGTGAAGTGGAGCGGCTTCTACTTCCTCGCGTTCTTCGCCGTGTACACCGTGGTCGTCGACCTGGTGGCCCGCCGGCGCGCGGGGATCGCGTTCTACATCAGCAGCTCGATCCTCAAGCAGGCCCCGGCGACATTCGTGCTGATGGTGCCGATCGCGTTCCTCTCCTACCTCGCGACCTGGACCGGCTGGCTTGTGACCAGCGGCGGCTACTACCGCAACTGGGCCGAGTCGGTTCACGCGCAGTGGACGGGCGGCCTCTCGTGGGTGCCGCTCTGGTTCCAGAACCTCTGGCACTATCAGTCCGAGATGTACGGCTACAGCATCAACCTGCACGTCCCGCACCCGTACCAGGCGAACCCGCTGACCTGGCTGCTCATGATCCGGCCGACGAGCATGTACTACACCGGGAACGCGTACGGGCAGGCCGGTTGCACTGCGCCGGGAGGCTGCTCGGCGGCGATCACCTCGCTCGGCAACCCGATCATCTGGTGGGCCGCTGCGGCCGCCGTGCTCTACCTCGTTTACCGGCTCGCGCGCTACCGCGAATGGCAGATCGGCCTCATCCTCACCGGGCTCGCCGCCGGCTATCTGCCGTGGCTGCTCTACATCAACCGCACGATCTTCCAGTTCTACTCGATCGCCTTCGAGCCGTACCTCATCCTGGCGCTGACGGCCGTCATCGGCATCGTGCTCGGACGGCGCACCGACACCGAGCATCGCCGCAGACGCGGGATCGCCTGGACGACGGTGTTCCTCGCCGTGGTGACGGCGGTGAGCGTGTTCTTCTGGCCGCTGTGGACGGCGCAGCAGGTGCCGTTCTGGTACTGGCAGATCCACATGTGGCTGCCCAGCTGGGTCTGAACCCCTCCTCAGCCTCGGGCCGTTCCGGCTGTCGGCACCCGGTGGTAGACCGTGGGGTATGGATGCCGAAGAGCCGCTGAAACTCGTCCCCCTGCCCGGAAGCGAACGACCGGAGCGCGCCGGCTACCGGGCGCATGGCGCCCTCGCGCCGGAGGCGCCCGTCGAGGCGACGCTGATCCTGCGCCGCAGGGCACCGCTGCCGGACGACGCCTTCTCGTCGCCGCTGACCGCCCAGGAGCTCGGCGACCGCTACGGCGCGTCGCCGGACGACCTCCAGCTCGTGGTCTCCACACTCGCGCGGCTCGGCGTGACGATCGACGAGGAGAACGCGGCAGAGCGGCGCGTGCGCGTCTCCGGGCCCGCGGCGGTGCTCGCGCGCGTCTTCGGGACCGACCTCGCGGAGTCGCGCCCTGCCGACGCGGGAGCGGACGCCCCGAGCTACCGCCAGCGCTCGGGGGGACTCAGCATCCCGGCTGAGCTCGACGGGGTCGTCACCGCCGTCCTCGGACTGGACGACCGGCCGCAGGCGCGCGCGCAGTTCCGCGTCGCACACCCGGCAGCCGTGACGACGAGCTACACGCCGCCCCAGCTGGGGACGGTCTACGACTTCCCCGCGGGAACGGACGGCTCCGGCCAGACGATCGCGATCATCGAGCTCGGCGGCGGCTACGAACAGGCGGACCTCGACACCTACTTCGCCGGCCTCGGCATCCCCACACCGTCGGTCACCGCGGTGGGGGTCGACGGCGGAGCGAACGTCCCGGGCCAGGACCCGAACGGGGCCGACGGGGAGGTGATGCTCGACATCGAGGTCGCCGGCGCCCTGGCGCCCGGAGCGTCGATCGTCGTCTACTTCGCCCCCAACACCGACGCCGGCTTCCTCGACGCGGTCAGCACCGCGGCCCACGCGACGCCGACGCCCGCCGCCATCAGCATCAGCTGGGGCCAGTCGGAGGACCAGTGGACAGCACAAGCGCGCACCGCCTTCGACCAGGCGCTGCAGGACGCGGCGGCGCTCGGAGCGACCACCACGGTGGCCGCCGGTGACGACGGCAGCAGCGACCGGGTCGGCGACGGCAAGGCGCACGTGGACTTCCCCGCGTCGTCCCCGCACGCACTCGCCTGCGGGGGGACCCGGCTCGACGCCGACACGTCCACCGGCACGGTGCGCTCGGAGACCGTGTGGAACAACGGCGCCGGCAACGGTGCGACGGGAGGCGGGGTGAGTGCGGTGTTCGCCCTCCCGTCGTGGCAGGGCACCGTGGGAGTGCCGCTCGGGCCGGGAGGCACGGACGCCGGCGGGGCGGCCAACGGTCCGGGAGGCCGCGGGGTGCCCGACGTGTCGGCCGTGGCCGACCCGCAGACCGGCTACCGGGTGCGGGTGGACGGCACCGACCTGGTCATCGGCGGCACCAGCGCGGTGGCACCGCTCTGGGCGGCACTGATCGCGCGCCTGGCGCAGTCGAGGGGAAAGCGGTTCGGGCTGGTCCAGCCGGCGCTCTACGACTCCACGCGGGCCGGCCAGGTCGCCGCGGGCTTCCGCGACATCACGTCCGGCGACAACGGCGCCTACGCGGCCGGCGCGGGCTGGGACGCGTGCACCGGGCTCGGGGTGCCGGAGGGGGCGCGGCTGCTGGCGGCATTGTAGCGGGTGCAGGCGCCGCGGCGCTCGGCGGTCGGCGGCCGGGCGGTGCGCGTGCCGCCCGGCAGCGGGCTCAGTGCACCAGCTTGAGCCCGATGACGCAGGCGACGAGGCCGAGGATGAGGAGGAGCTTCAGGAGCGAGAAGCCGTCGCCTCCGAAGATCATGGCGTAGAGGACGGTGAGTGCGGCGCCGATCCCGACCCAGACGGCATAAGCGGTACCGGTCGAGATCTCACGCATCGCGTAGGCGAGCCCGGCCATGGAGGCGACGACCGCGACGCCGAAGACCATGCTCGGCCAGAGCCGGGTGAAGCCGGCGGACTTTCCGAGGGCGGTCGCCCAGACGGCTTCGAGCACGCCGGAGAGGATGAGGACGATCCAGGACACGAGGACGACTCCTTGGCCAGTCTTGTCGCGTTCCGGGTACTGATCCGTCGTCCGGGATCGCAGTCGCCGCGATCCCCTTCAGGCTACAACAGCGGCCTGGGCACGAGCAGTGCACGCGTACCGCGTACGCACCTCCGCGTGCCGCGCCCGCGTTCGCGCGAACGATGTCCGCGTATTACGACCGCGACCCCCGGTGCCCGCGGAGCCTCCGGTAGCGTGGCCGCATGGCTGATCGCGAATATGGTTTCCGGACGCGTGCGATCCACGCGGGCAACATCCCCGACCCCGTGACCGGTGCCCGCGCCCTCCCGATCTACCAGACCAGCGCTTTCGTGTTCGACGACACCGCGGACGCTGCAGCGCGGTTCGCGCTGCAGAAGTACGGCAACATCTATTCGCGTCTCGCGAACCCGACCGTCGCCTCCTTCGAAGAGCGCATCGCGAGCCTCGAAGGCGGCTTGGGGGCCGTCGCGACCGCGAGCGGGCTGAGCGCCCAGTACATCACCTTCGCGTCCCTCGCCGGGGCCGGCGACCACATCGTCGCGTCCGCGAACCTCTACGGCGGTTCGATTACGCAGCTCGACGTCACCCTGCGTCGTTTCGGCGTCGACACGACCTTCGTGCAGAGCTCGGATCCCGGGGACTACGCCGCGGCCATCAACGACCGCACGAAGCTCGTCTTCGCCGAGACGATCGCCAACCCGTCCGGCGAGATCGCCGACATCGAGGGCCTGGCCGCTGTCGCGCACGCCGCAGGGGTCCCGCTGATCATCGACTCGACCATCGCCACCCCGTACCTGAACCGTCCGATCGAGTGGGGAGCCGACATCGTCATCCACTCGGCGACCAAGTTCCTGGGCGGTCACGGCACGACCCTCGGCGGCGTCGTCGTGGAGAGCGGCCGCTTCGACTGGCACACGAGCAAGTTCCCGCTGTTCGGCGAGCCCGTCCCGTCATACGGCGGTCTGGAGTGGTCGGGCAACTTCGGCGAGTACGCGTTCCTCACCCGGCTGCGCGCCGAGCAGCTGCGCGACATCGGCCCCTCTCTCGCCCCGCACTCGGCGTTCCTGCTGGCGCAGGGCGTCGAGACGCTGCCCTACCGCATCCAGGCGCACGTGGACAACGCCCGCGCCGTCGCCGAGTGGCTCGACGCGGACCCGCGCATCGAGAGGGTCTTCTGGGCGGGACTGCCGGAGCACCCGCACCACGCCCGAGCGCAGAAGTACCTGCCTCAGGGCCCGGGCAGCGTGTTCTCGTTCGTCGTCGCCGGCGGCAGGGAGGTCGGCCAGCGCCTGATCGAGTCGCTGAACCTCGCGAGCCACCTGGCGAACATCGGCGACGCGAAGACGCTCGTCATCCACCCCGCCTCCACGACCCACGCGCAGCTGACCGAGCAGCAGCTCCTCGACGCCGGCGTGCTCCCCGGTGTCGTGCGTATCAGCGTCGGCATCGAAGACGTCGACGACATCATCTACGATCTGGACCAGGCGCTCACGGCAGCGTTGAAGGAGACGGCAGCATGACGACGACGGCTCAGCAGACGAAGGCCGGCGCGACCGCTTCGACCGCGCCCGCCGACACCGAACTCACCGACGTGCAGTTGGTGAACGGCCTCAGCTGCTCCGTTCCCGCGGACTCCCCCCTCGCGAAGCTGCTCAAGTCTCAGCGCACCTGGACCGGCCCTGACGCCAAGGAACGCCTCCGCATCCTGCGCAACGCGAAGTCCGTCGCGATCGTCGGCGCGTCGTCCAACCCGACGCGCTCCAGCTATTTCGTCGGAACGTATCTGCTGCAGTCCACCGACTTCCGGGTCTACTTCGTCAACCCGAACGCCGACACGATCCTGGGCCGGAAGGCCTACCCCGACCTGGCCTCCCTTCCCGAGGTGCCGGACATCGTCGACGTCTTCCGTCGCCCGGGCGACCTCCCTGGCGTGATCGACGAGGCGGCAGCGCTGGGCGTTCCGACCGTCTGGGTGCAACTCGGCATATGGAACCAGGAGGCCGCCGAATACGGAGAGTCCCTCGGCCTCACCGTGGTGATGGACCGCTGCATCAAGATCGAGCACGCCCGATTCCACGGCGGCCTGCACCTGCTCGGTTTCGACACCGGCCAGATCACGGCGCGCAAGACCATCCGCTGACACTCACCGCCGACTGACCCCAGACCAACTCAGCGAGTCACGACCACCTCAGCGAGCCCACAGCCACCTCAGCGAGCCACGACCACCTCACCGGGCATCGACCACCTCCACCCGCCGAATCCGGGCCGCCGGGAGCGCCTCGACGGCGCGTGCGAGCCGGCCGTCACTGGTGACGAGCGGAACGGTGAGCAACTCCGCGAGGGCGACGAAGGCCGCGTCGAATGCGCTCATACCCCCTCGGAGCTCCCAGACCCGGTGCTCCACGCTTTCGAACGGCCAGGACTCGATCGGCAGTTCCAGCAGCTCGGCGTAGGCCATGGACGCTTCGCCGTCGGTGAGCAGACCGCGCAGCTTCAGCTTTCGAAGGACGTTCGCGGCCTCGGCGAACATCAGATCGGGGGTGGCGAGGTCCCGACCCCGGAGCCGCTCCGCGACCGCATGCCCCCTCTCGGACGGGTCGATGAGCAGGTCGACCAGGGCGCTGGTGTCGACGACGACCGTCTCGGGCAATCCGTCGGCGATGCTGATCACTCACGACCTCGGGCGATGATGTCGAGAACGACCTCCCGATCGATCGGCGGATAGTGCTCTGCGCGTCGGCGGATGCCGTCGAGGACATCGTCGATGGTGCGTCTGCCGGCGAGACGGGTGAGTTCATGCACGAGGTACTCCTGAAGTGATCTGCCCGAACGGGCCGCACGCGCCGCGAGCTCGTCGCGGACCTCGTCGGGAACCGAACGGATCGTGATGGAAATGGGCATGCATGCAGTTTAGCAGCAGTGGTGGCATTGTGCAGGTCTCTTTCTTTAGCGAGGTGGATATCGTCGGTGGGTGCAGCCCATCAGGGCGTTCACCGTGTATCTATCGTTCCGGGGCCGACCGACTGCCGTGCGGCCTCCGCGAGATCGGTGGAGAACTCGCTCAGGCCAAGGGCTGGGGAGGAGAAGCCGGCGCCGCGCCCCGCCTCACGCCCGCGCCACGATGTGGAACACGTGCCAGTGCTTCGGCCCCTCGAACGACATCCCCCGACGGTCGTCCTCCACGAGACGGAGCACATCGAGCCCCGTGAGCATCGCCTCCACCCCGCCGCGATCGTGGAAGTTCATGCCCGGTCGCCCGAACCACTCGTCATGAGGGCCGAACAACTCCCCCGCGAACAGCCCACCCGGCTCGATCGCGTCGCGGATGTCCGCCCACAGATAGGGGAAGCGCGTCGGATCGCAGAACGGGAGCGCGAACCCCGCGTAGACCAGGTCGGCCCTCGGCAGCTCGCCCAGCGCCTCGAAGGTCGCGCAGCGGGTCTCCACGCGCGACGACGCCTCCTGGTCGAGCCCGGCCCTGACCCGGTCGTCGACTCCGGGATCGGAGTCGATCGCCAGCACCTGCCACCCGCGCTCGGCGAGCTCGCGCGTCTCGACGCCGTCGCCGCAACCGAGGTCGATCGCGAGACCCGGTTCGGCGTTCCAGCCTTCGAGAGCGGCTTCGAACGTGGGGCGTACCCCGCGTCCGCCTTGCTTCTCGTAGAACTGCGACCAGTCGAACGCCATGGGCTGAGCCTACGCGCGGTGCCGCGCCGGACGCGCCGCCCTGGCTAAGATCGGCGAGTGGATTCCGCACCCGCCCGCCTCCGTGTCGCCGTGCTCGGCCCGGTGCTCGTCGAGGACCGCACGGGCGCACTCGCCGAGCCATCGGGCACGCGCGGCAAGAGCCTCGTGGTCGCGCTGGTGCTGGCGCGCGGCTCCGCCTCGGTGGCCGCGCTGGTCGAAGACCTCTGGGACGACGCACCACCACGACAGGAGCGCGCCGCCCTGCAGACCCTGGTCTCCCGGGTGCGGACGAGCAGCGCCGACGGCCTCCTGGAGTCGACGCCGGCCGGGTACGCGCTCGCGGTGGCGGCCGACGGCACCGACCTCGGGCTCGCGCGCATCCTCCTCGAGCGGGCTCGCGGCGCGCGTGAGGCGGGCGACTCCGCGTCCGCCGTGAGCGCGGCGAGCGCCGGGCTCGCTCTGTGGAGGGGCGAACCGGGGGTGGAGCTCAGCGGAACCCGGCTGGCTGACGCGCTCGCCGACACCGCGCGCGAACTGCGCTTCGAGCTGCTCGCCGTGCGTGCGGAAGCCGCGCGCGACACGGGCGACACGGCGACGGCCCTGACCGACCTCCAGCAGTTGCTGGCCGAGCGCCCCTACGACGAGTCCCTGCACGCCGAGCGGATGCGCGTGCTCGCCGACGCGGGCCGGCGCAGCGACGCCCTGCTCGCCTTCGCCGACCTCAAGGAGGCCCTGCTCGACCGGCTCGGCACCCGCCCCGGTCCTGAGCTGGTCGCACTCAATGCCCGCCTCCTCGCCGAGGAGGACGAGCGCGAGCCGATCGCGCCGCGCCGCGTCCGCATCGGGCTGCGCACGGCACCGAACGCGCTCGTCGGTCGGGAGTACGATCTCGACGCCGTCGAAGACCTGGTGGCCACTTCGCGCCTGACGACGATCCTGGGAGCGGGCGGGCTCGGCAAGACGCGCCTCGCCAACGAGGTCGGCCAGCGCGCCATCCACACCCCCGCCGTCATCGTGGTCGAGTTGGCGAGCGTGCGGACCGGCGACGACGTCGAGCTGGCCTTCGCCTCCACCCTCGGGATCCGCGAGGCGCGGGCGACGAGGCTCGCGGACCCCGGCGCGCAGCTCGATCTGCGCTCGCGCATCCTCGGCCTGCTCTCGGAGCGCGAGACGCTCCTCATCGTCGACAACTGCGAGCACATCGTGGACGCCGCTGCCGCCTATATCGAGGACATCCTCTCGTCGACGCCGACCGTGCGGGTGCTGGCCACCAGCAGGGCGCCGCTCGCGATCGGCGCCGAGCGCGTCTACGCACTCGGCCCGCTGCCCGCGGAGGACGACGGCCCGGCGGTCGTGCTGTTCTGCGAGCGGGCACGGGCGGCGCGTCCCGGAGTCGTGCTGCCTCCGGAAGCCGTGGCCCGGCTCTGCGCGCGTCTCGACGGCCTCCCCCTCGCCATCGAGCTCGCTGCTGCACGGACCCGCTCGCTGTCGGTGGAGGAGATCGAGCGCCGGCTGGGCAACCGATTCGCGCTCCTGACCGGAGGCGAGCGCACCGCACCGGAACGCCACCGTACCTTGTTCGCGGTCATCGACTGGAGCTGGAACCTGCTCGGTACTTCGGAGCAGTCGCTGATGCGACGGCTCTCTGTCTTTCCCGACGGCTTCAGTTCCGAGGCGGCGGAGGCGGTCGCGGGTGGCGGCGGCGCGTCGGTGCTCGACGATCTCGATGCGCTCGTCGCGCAGTCGCTCGTCACCGTTTCGGAGGATGCCGAGACCGGCATCCTCCGCTATCGCATGCTGGAGACGGTGCGCGAGTTCGGCGATCTCGAACTGACCTCCGCCGGTGAGACCGATGACGTCCGCGCCGGCGTGGACGCCTGGGCCGTAGCCTTCGCGCGCGGTGCGCTCACCCGCATGCACGGCCCGGAGCAGGTGCCGACCTTCGCCAGGGTGACCGCCGAGCAGGACAACCTCGTCGCCGTGCTGCGCTCGGCCATCGACGGCAGGCGGCAGGCGACCGCCGCTTCCGTGTTCGCGGTGCTGGCCTACTACTGGTCGCTGCGGAGCACCCACACCGAGGTCCTCGGTTTCGGCCCTGCGGTGATGGAGGTGCTGGCTGGTTGGGAGCCCGAGAGCGACGACCGCGAGGCCGCAGCCGCGTGCTACGCGCTCGTCGGCGGCACCTTCCTCTATGCGGGGCTGCGCACAGCGGTCCGCGCGATCTCCCGGCTGCGCAGGCTGCGCCGCGACCGGCCGTTCCAGGATCCGCGGCTCGATGCGATCGCGGAACTCGTGCTCTCGGCCGGCCACGTCGAGCCCGGGATGCGGCTGCTGGCGGAGTTCCGCCGCTCCGACGATCCGGAGCTGGCGGCGATGGGCGGCCTGCTCACCGCCCAGTTGCAGGAGAACGCGGGCGAGCTCGACGAGGCGCTGAACATCGCCTCCCACGCGCATGCCAAGGCGCTGGAGGCCGAAGACGCCTGGTCGATCGCGTCGGCGGCCCAGACGCTCGCCCAGCTGCACAGCCAGCTCGCGCATCCCCGCGAGGCGCTCGACTGGGCCGAGCGCGCCCGCTCGGGGCTCGCGCTGTTGCAGGCCACCGGCGACCTCCGCCAGCTCGATTGGCTGATCGCCGTCAACTCGATCTCGGCCGGCGACATCGCCCGGGGCAAAGAGCTGCTCGAGAGCTATCTGTACGAGGAGGTCGACCGCACCGGGTTCGACTATGTCGACTACTACGGCATCGGCTTCGCCGGCATGGCCGAGATCGCGCTGGCGGAGGGCGACTTCGCCGAGGGCGTCCGGCTCTACGACGAGGCGATCGGCGCCTACCTCGACGACAGCACCGGCGAGCGCGACGCGATCGCCAACCCCTGGCTGACGATCCTGGGTGCCGCCCTGGTCGCCGCCCGGCTCCGGGCGCAGGAGGCCGACCCCGACCTCCTGGACCGCGGCGACACCGCTGCGGCGGCGTGGCGGCTGCGCACGCGTGTGCTGGTCAGCGGGCGCCTGAACCCGCCGTATCTCGACAAGCCGGTCGTCGGCACCGGACTGCTCGGTTTCGCCATCTGGATGCTCGACGCCGAGGTCGGGGCCGCTCACGGAGAGGCGTGGGTCGACAGGGGGTTGGAGCTGTTCGCGCTGGCGGCACGGTCCAACTCCCGACAGGACATCGAGAGCCTGAGACGAGGCCCGCTCGCAGCACGGGTGCGCCGATCGTGGGGCGAGGGGCGGCTGGCGGAGGCGGAGGCGACGGCCTCCGGGCTGACGCGCGACGCGGCGGCCGTGCGCGGGCTGCAGGTGCTGGCGGACGTCAGGCCACCTTCTGGGGAGTGAGGGGCGGGGTACCGACGCGAGCGGGTCGTCTACGCTGGCCCGATGGGATTCCTCGCCCTGCTCGGCCGGGTCAACGCCGCGCACCCGTGGTCGCACAACGATGCGTTCGCGGGTTTCGTGCTCCGGCACGCACGCGCGGTGCGCCGCCGCGGTGGCGACACCGCGCTCGACGTCGGCTGCGGCACCGGCACTCTGCTGAGGCGTCTCTCCGGCGTGTTCCCCGCCGTGGTCGGGATCGAGCCCGACATCGCCGCCGCGGCGGTCGCCGCCGAGCGATGCCGCACGCTCCCGGTCCGCGTCGAGAACAGGGGATTCGGTCCGGAGCGACCGGCCGCCTACGATCTCATCGTCTTCGTCGCCTCCCTGCATCACCTGCCGCTGAAGGACGCCCTCGAGGAGGCGCGCGCGGCCATGCGTCCGGGCGGCAGGATCGTCGTCGTCGGTCTGGCGAGGGAGACACCGGCCGACGCGCTGCGCTCCGGGGTATCGCTCGTGCTGAACCCGCTCGTCGGCCTGGTGCGTCACCCCGCCCCCGCGACGCGACCGTCGAAGCAGGTACACGCGCCGACCGCCGATCCGACCGAGACGTTCGAGGAGGTTCGTGCCGTCGCGCGCAGCGTGCTGCCCGGCATCCGGATGCGTCGGCGACTGTTCTGGAGGTACACGGCGTGGTGGACGGCACCGCTCGACCTGCCGTCGTCGCCGGACTCTCAGAGCCACAGTCGCGCACGTTCCGCCGCGGAGCGCGCGGCTGAGGCATAGTCCAGACGTTCCTGCAGTTCGCGAGCGCGCGTCGCCCGCGACGGCATCCGTTGCGGCCGACGAAGCAGGACGGCCGGAACCATCCTGCGCCACACGCTCACGGGCAGTGACGTGAATCGAGACGGAAGGCGGAGCTCTTTGATGGTCATGCCGTCACTCTCGCGCCGCAACGGCTTCCGGCGCGTTCGGATTGACGATCATCGTCAATCGGCATTCGCGGGCACGGGAAAGGTTGCGAGGATGACCGCATGAGCGTCTCGATCGATATCTCGCGAGTGCCCTCCTCCGGCTATCGGTTCGCCCCGTCTCCACTCGCCGAACTGGGTTCGGCGGTGCATCTGCTGATGGAGCCCACGCATCACCCCGCGCAGAACGGCTGGGTGTCGTCGGTGACGGCAGCCGTCGAGCCGCACTTGCTCGACCGGCTCATCGAGGCCGACTTCTTGTGGCGGACCTCGCGCGCGGACATGCTGCTCCCGGCCGAGCCGGGGGCGACCCTGACCGACGAGCTCGACGCAGTGGATGCGCTCTCCGACGAGACCTGGGTGTCGGCGGCGCTGCTCACCAGCAGCTGCGGCACGGTGCCCCTCTTCCGGAACCTCGGCTCACCCCTCGTCGACCCCGCCGCACGGGAACTCGCCCGCGAGCGCGCCCTCGCCCGCGGGCCGCGCCAGATCGCGTTCGTCGACTTCGTCCTGACGGAGCCCGCGCGCGCCCGCGCTCTGGTGCGACGGCTGCTCGAAGACTGCGACGCGGCGTTCTTCGCCGAGGCCTGGCGGCAGCTCCTCCCCCGACTCTCCGCGGACTCGCGCTTCAAGCGCGACGTTCTGGCGACCACGGGTGTCCGCGGGCTGGTCGGCACCCTGTCGCCGGCTGTCGCGCTCGACGAGGCGGGGACACGGATCGTGGTGGACAAACTGCAGGACAACGCCACGACCGCAGACGGGAGCGGGGTCACGTTCCTGCCGAGCGTGCTCGGCCATCCTCACCTCCTGGTCGTGCACGCCCCGGGATGGCGGCCGGTCATCCAGTACCCGGTCACCGGAGAGAGGATGCCGCCGTCCTCGACCGCCATCGAGCTGATCCAGGAACGCCTGCACGCGCTGGACAACCCGGTGCGCCTCCGCCTGGCGCGGAGCCTGATCCGCGGGCCGCACACCACCGCCGATCTCGCGGAGAGCTGGGGGCTCAGCGCCCCGGAGGTCTCGCGACACCTCGCGATCCTGAGGCAGGCGGGCTTCGTGACGACGTCACGGCGTGGACGGTACGTCGTCTACGTGTTCGATGCCGTCGCTGCGGCACGGCTCGGTCGTGACATGGTCGAGGCCCTGCTGCGTTAGCTGAGCGCGGAGGAGAACGACGGCGATTTCTCCTGTTTGAGCGCTGAGACAGGAGAACTCCGGGCGTGGGTCGACGGATCTCCTGCTGGCGCACAGAGCGGCCGCCGCCTCCCTCCGCAGGAGACGACGGCCGCTGACCGTGGGGCGGGAGGCTAGGCCTTCCGCATGTAGGCGCGCACCGTGAGCGGGGCGAAGACGGCGACGATGACCGCGGCGCCGAGGAGCGCCCACCAGCCGTCGGCGCCGAAGGTGCCGTTGTTGGCGAGGTCGCGCACCGCCGTCACCAGGTGCGACACCGGGTTGATGTTGACGAACCACTGCAGCCAGTCCGGCAGGGACTTCACCGGCACGAACGCGTTGGAGAAGAACGTCAGCGGGAACAGCACGAGGAACGAGATGCCCTGGACGGACCCGGCGGTGCGGGCGATCACGCCGAAGAAGGCGAAGATCCAGCTGATCGCCCAGGCGCAGACGATCACGAGGAGCCCGGCCAGCACGACGAACCCGAGACCGGCAGCGGGACGGTAGCCCATGAAGAAGCCCGTGATGAACGTGATCGTCGTCGCGATCGCGTAGCGCAGCGTGTCGGCGAGCAGCGCACCGGAAAGCGGTGCGATGCGGGCGATCGGCATGGACTTGAAGCGGTCGAACACGCCCTTGTCCATGTCCTCCCGCAGCTGCACGCCGGTGACGACGGAGGTCGTGATCACCGTCTGGGCGAGGATGCCCGGGATCAGGTAGGGCAGGTAGCTCGAGACGCTTCCCGTGATCGCCCCACCGAACAGCAGAGCGAACATGATCGTGAAGATGATCGGCTGCAGCGTCACGTCGAACAGCTGTTCGGGTGTCCGCTTGATCTTCAGGAGGCCGCGGTGGGCCATCGTGATGGTGTTCGACAGCGTCTGGCTGAGGCTGACGTGATTCTTCAGGTTCCGCTCGGACGGCGGGGTGATGGTGGCGATGGCGCTCATGCCCTGGCTCCTTCTGACAGTGCGGCCTTCTCGGCCTGGGCGGACTCGTCGTCCGCGGCTTCTTCGTCTTCGACGCCGTGCCCGGTGAGCGTCAGGAACACCTCGTCGAGGGTCGGCTTCTGCACCGACATCTCCTGCAGGTGGATGCCGGCCTCGCGGAACGTGATGAAGAGGTCGGTGACCGCGTCGGCGTCACGCATGGGCGCGGTGAGCCGCGAACCCTCCGGCGAGACTACGGCCTCCACGCCGAGCACCGTGGCGATGGCCCGGCGGGCGTCCTCGATGTCAGCGGGGTCGGTCAACCGCAGCTGCAGCGAGGACTCCCCGACCGAGGCTTTGAGCTCGTCGGCGGTCCCCTCGGCGACCACGCGACCGCGGTCGATCACCGCGATGCGGTCGGCGAGCTGGTCGGCTTCGTCGAGGTACTGCGTGGTGAGGAGCACCGTCGAACCCGTGGAGACCAAGCGGCGGATGGTGTCCCACATCTGCGCACGGGTGCGCGGGTCGAGTCCGGTGGTCGGCTCGTCGAGGAAGATCAGCGGCGGCTGCGCGATCAAGCTGGCCGCCAGGTCGAGGCGGCGGCGCATCCCGCCGGAGAACTTCTTCAGCGGTCGTTTGGCGGCGTCCGACAGCCCGAACTCCTCGAGCAGCTCGGCGGTCTTGGCTTTGGCCTCCCGACCGCTCAGGCCGAGCAGCCGGGCGAAGATCATGAGGTTCTCGTTGGCCGAGAGCGTCTCGTCGACCGACGCGAACTGGGCGGTGACGCCCAGGAGCTGCCGCACGACCTGCTGCTCCGTGCGGATGTCGTGCCCGAAGACGAACGCGTCGCCGCCGTCGGGCCGCAGCAGGGTGGCGAGCATGGAGATGGTGGTGGTCTTCCCGGCGCCGTTCGGGCCGAGGACACCGTAGACGGTGCCGGCACGGACGTTCAGGTCGACGCCGTCGACCGCCCGGTTGTCGCCGAAGACCTTGACGAGCCCGTGGGCCTCGACGGCCCACTCGGTGCTGCGAGTCATGGTGGTCCTTCCTGATGAGGTGGATGGATCGATCGTCGCCGGGCGCGCTTACGGCGTGCTTACAGAGCCGCCTGCGGTCTGTAAGCGGCGATGAAAGAGGGATGGCGGGCCCGGTGTGCCTCAGCGGAGGTCGCGGACCGCAGCGACGATCGCGGGTCGGTCGACGCCCGCGAGGATCAGCGCGCGGGGCACGGTGCCGAGCTCCAGGCCGAGGATCGCGGTCAGCAGGTCGGCCTCGCCCGAATGCTGGCGGCGGTGCGCCGACGCGACGCGGTGGGCGCGGGTGAGCGCCTCCTTGGCGGAGGCTCCCCAGCGCGGCCGGGCGACCCGCGGGGAGGCGACGAGACGTTCCTCCCCGAGCGGTTCGACGCCGGCCACACGGAGGCTGGCCTCGCGCTCGGCGAGAAGGGCGGCCTCCACCCCGGCGGGGTCGAGACCGGCCGACGCGAGCGCGTCGCGCACCGGGCCGCTGCCGTCGCGGGAGAGCGCGAGCAGCAGGTGCTCGGCCTCGACGAGGGTGGAATTGCGTCGCTGGGCCTCGGTGACCGAGGCGATCACGACGGAACGCACCGCCTTGGAGAGCGGCTGACCCGGTGCGCTGCTGGCGGTTCCCGGAGGGATGTCGGACATGTCGTCTCCTCAGTTCTGGCGGCGGCGCAGGGCGACGCCGGCCGCGGCGACGCGGCGCAGATGCTTCTTGTGCACGGCTTGGCGGGTGACGTCGAGGGCGTCGGCGATCTGGGTCCAGCTCCAGCCGTCGCGAAGGGCGCGTTCGACCTCCGCGTCTTCGAGTCGGTCGGCGAGCTCGCGGAGCGCGACGACGGCGGCGAGTCCGTCGGCCACGCCGCCGAGCGGGTCGGGTGCCGAGAGGGGAGGGTTCATGGAAGCAACTGTAGTTGCTTAATCCGATTTGTCAACTTAAGTTGCTTCCAACCCCTGCCGCGCACGATCGGCCACGCGTATCCTGACCGGCATGGACATCGGCGTCGGAACAGCCGTCTGGCTCGGGGATCGCCCCGGAATGGTGGTGGAGGGACCGGACGAGGGCGGTCAGTTCCTCGTGGAGTACTCGGCCCCGGGCGGCGGCCTGGAGAGCGTCTGGTGCCCGCCGGGCGACGCTCGCGTCCAGCCGCGCCAGACCTGAGTTCCGCGCAGGAAATCCGCGCGAATGCGCGCCGGCACGCGGAGATCCCGCGCGCACGGCGACGTACACTGATGAAGTGACAGCGTACGTCTCCGCCTTCGACCTGTTCTCGATCGGCATCGGCCCCTCGAGCTCGCACACAGTCGGACCATTGCGGGCCGCGAAAGCGTTCGCCGACCGGCTCGTCGCCGACGACCTCCTCGACCGGGTGGACCAGGTCACCTGCACTCTCTACGGCTCCTTGGGCTCCACCGGGATCGGACACGGCACCCCCGACGCGGTCGTCGCCGGACTGCGCGGCAACGAACCGGAGAACTGCCGGCCCGACGACGTGCGCGGCGCCTGGTCCGGCATCCAGCCGGGCGCAACCCTGCTGCTGGCCGGGCGTCGCGAGATCCCGCTGTCGAAGAACGACATCGACTTCGAGCCGCGCACGCGCCTTCCCGGCCACCCCAACGCCCTCACCCTGCGCGCGTGGGGTCGCGCCGCGGACGGTGCGCGCGAACCGCTGCCGCTGCTGGAGGAGACCTATTACTCGATCGGCGGCGGCTTCATCCGCCGCGACGGCGAGGAGGCCGACCTCGCTGCCCGCGCCGCCCACCCCCTCCCCTACGACTCCGCAGAGGAACTCCTCGCCATCTGCGAGCGGCTCGACATCCCGATCTGCGAGGTGGCGCGCCGCAACGAGGTCGCGCTGCACGGCGAAGCGGCCACCGACGCGCGCCTCGACCTGATCTGGGAGGCCATGGCCGAGTGCGTCGCGCGCGGTCTCGCCGGCGACGGCACCCTCCCAGGTCGCCTCGGCGTCAAGCGACGCGCGGCCGCCATGCGGGAGCACCTCGAGAGCGTGCAGGACGACCCGGGTCGCGCGACATCGCTGGAGTGGCTGCACGCCTTCGCGCTCGCGGTCAACGAGGAGAACGCCTCGGGCGGCCGCGTCGTCACCGCGCCGACCAACGGCGCCGCGGGGATCGTTCCTGCGGTCGCCCACTACTACCTCCGCTTCGTCCCCGGGGCCTCGCTCGACGGCATCCGCAAGTACCTCCTCACCGCGACGGCGATCGGGTCGCTGTTCAAGGCGAACGCCTCGATCTCCGGCGCGGAGGGCGGCTGCCAGGCGGAGGTCGGGTCGGCCTGCGCGATGGCGGCCGGCGCGCTCTGCGCCGCGCTCGGCGGAACGCCGAGACAGGTGGAGAACGCGGCGGAGATCGCGATGGAGCACCACCTGGGCCTCACCTGCGACCCGGTCGGCGGGCTCGTGCAGATCCCGTGCATCGAGCGCAACGCGATCGCCTCCTCCACCGCCGTCTCGGCAGCCCGGCTCGCGCTGCACGGCGACGGATCGCACCTGGTGTCGCTGGACACGGTGATCGAGACGATGCGGCAGACCGGCCTCGACATGTCGACGAAGTACAAGGAGACCAGCGAGGGCGGCCTCGCGGTCAACGTCATCGAGTGCTGAGCGCGAGGCGGCGCACAATCGGCCGCATCGGCGTCTCAGGCCCGACTTTTGCGTCGCTTCGGCGTCGGCCGACGGAAGCGGGCGTGCGTTACGCCGGGTTGCGGCGGGCGTAGGTAGCGTCAGAGGCCGCGGTTAGCGTGGTCCGCATGACCACAACGACCGATCGCTCCGGCCAGGCCGATCCTGCGACCCTCCCTGTTCCCGACGCCCGTGGCGCCGCTCTCGGGGCCGCGCTCGCCGGGCCCCTGGTGTCGACCCAGTGGCTCTGCGACCACCTGGGATCCGAGGGGTTGGTCGTGGTCGATGCCACAGTCGTCGCCGCTCCCGACCCCGACGGGCGCGTCGGTTACCGGAGCGGGGCGGAGCGGTACCGCGACGGCCATGTGCCCGGTGCGGTCTTCGCCGACCTGCTCGACCCGTTCAGCGATCCGACCGGACGGTTCCCGTTCACGCGCCCGGGCGCCGAGGCGTTCGCGGCCGCCGCCGCAGCGCTCGGCGTGGACGCCGACACGACCGTCGTGATCTACGACGCCGCCGTCGGGCAGTGGGCGTCCCGGCTGTGGTGGCTGTTCCGGTCGTTCGGCCACGACCGGGTCGCCGTGCTCGACGGCGGCGTCACCAAGTGGAGCAGTGAAGGCCGCCCGCTCGAGACCGGTGACGTCGCACCGCGTCACGCCGGCCTCCTCCCCGTCGCAGAGTTGCCGGGGTTCTGGAGCGACCGAGACGATGTCGCGGCCGTGCTGTCCGGCGACCGGGCCGGCACGCTGATCTGCGGCGCCCCGCCGCGAGACTTCGCCGCGCGGCACCTCCCCGGCAGCGTGAGCGCGCCGGCGGTCCGGCTGGTGGATCCGGAGACGAACGCGTTCCTTCCGCCTGCCGAACTGCGGCGCCTCTTCGCCGACGTGCTATCTTCCTCCGACCCGATCGTCGCGTACTGCGGGGCGGGGATCGCCGCCGCGGCGGACGGACTCGCCCTGGCGCTGCTCGGCCGCGACGACGTCACGGTGTACGACGGTTCGCTCACCGAGTGGGTCTCCGATCCGGAGGCTCCGCTCGCCCGGCTCTGACGCCGGCGCGGTCGCCGCCAGGCCGATCCTGGGTCTTCGCCGCAATCGGGCACCCGGTGCCAGGCGGCGACGTAGGCTCGGAGCATGACCCTGATGGAGATTCCGTTCCACACCATCGACGGGGCGCCGAGCAGCCTGTCCGACTACGCGGGCAAGGTCATCCTGGTCGTCAACGTCGCCTCGCGCTGCGGACTCGCACCGCAGTACGAGAAGCTCGAGAAGCTGCAGGAGACGTACGGCGAGCGCGGCTTCACCGTGATCGGCTTCCCGAGCAACCAGTTCCTCCAGGAGCTGAGCTCGACCGACGCGATCAAAGAGTACTGCTCGACCACCTGGGGCGTCACGTTCCCGATGATGGAGAAGGTGCGGCTGAACGGCCGCAACGCGCACCCGCTCTACGCCGAGCTGACCACCCACCCGGACGTCGACGGCAAAGCCGGCAAGGTCAAGTGGAACTTCGAGAAGTTCGTCATCACGCCAGACGGCTCGGTGCACCGCTTCCGCCCGCAGACCGAGCCGGACGACCCGCGCATCGTCGGGCTGATCGAAGCGGCGCTCCCTGCGGTCGCCTGACCGCCCGACCGACGCCCGTCCGGCCGACGGACCAACTCGCGCCGCGGCTCAGGCGCGGCGGAACCAGCGCCCGCCGACACGCTCGGTGAGCCGCCAGTCGCCCGTCTCGGCGAGCACCTGGACGGCCGCGACGGTGTGCTCGGCGACACGCAGCGCGTCGGCCGCGCGATCGGCCGTGAACCGCACGGTGAGCCGCGCCTCGCGGCTGACGACGTCGACGCTCGTCGCCTCCACGGTCGTCAGCTCGGCGGCGGCCGCCGCGGCGGCGGGCTCGATGGAGGTGGCCTGCGCGTCACCGCGCAGCCGCCCGACAGGGATGATCACACGAAACGAGGGCACGCGCCGAGCCTACGGGGCGCAGGCCTACCATGACGTACGCTGACACGACGGGATCGGAAGGGGGTGCGCGCATGCACACCGAATCACCGGACACACGAGAGCTCTACATCATCCAGGACGCAGGGCTGACGATCGACGAGCTGGATCGCTTCGACAGAATGCTGGACGAGCGACGCCAGGGGGACGTCGCCGAGTCGCAACGGCACGCCGAGGCGCTGGGCAGCCTGCTGTCGTCACGGTCGGAGTCCACCGCCGACGACGAGCACGACCCGGAGGGTCCGACGCTCAGCGCGGAATGGAGCCGACTGCAGGCCCTCCGCTCGGAGACAGCCGCCGACATCGCGGCCGTCGATGCCGCACGGGAGCGCATCCGGGTGGGACGCTACGGCACGTGCGCCTCCTGCGGCCGCGCGATCGGCGTGCAACGACTCGAAGCTCGCCCGACGACCGAGCTCTGCATCGTCTGCGCGATCGCAGCCGAGCGCTGAGGACGGCGGCTGAGCGCCGCGCGACCCGAGCGTCAGCGCGCCGGTCGGGAGGCGCGGTAGACCGCCTCGGTGCGGCTTGAGGCGCCGACTTTGCGCAGGATGCTGGACACGTGGACGCTTGCGGTCTTGGCGGAGATGAACAGTGCCTCGCCGATCTGCTTGTTGCTGAGGCCCTGCTCGATGAGGGCGAGCACCTGCTCCTCGCGCTCGGTCAGCGGCGCCCCTGGGCCGACGGCCACAGAGCCGTGCCCGGCGCGGACGCTCCGCGACGACGCGAGAACCGTCGCGGCCTGAGTGAGGAGGCCGAAACCCGAGCGCTCCGACTCGACGCGGGCCGCGGCGGCGAGCTGCTCGACGGCGCCGCTGTCGCCGGCGGCACGAGCGACACGGGCCGCGCGCACCAGGGCGTACGGGTGGAGGTGCGCGGGCGCCAGCGACGACGACGTCGCGTCGATCGCGACCCGCCAGGCAGCGCGCGCTGCGGCGAAGCGCTCGGCGCCGGAAGCCCCGTCCGAGCCGTCTCCGGCCTCCCCGGCAGCCAGGGCCGTCGCGAGTTCCGCCCGGATCACCGGCCCCCACGCGACGGCGGTTGGCCACATTTCGATGGCCGCGAGCACTCCATCGATCCTGGCGACCTCCTCCACGATGTCGAGACCACCGACGCCTTCGGGGCCGTCGGAGCCGCTCGAGGCAGCGCCATCGCGCGCGGCTCGGAACGCGCCGTCGGCGAGCGCCCGCGCCGCCGCGGCGAGCACCGGGAGGTCGGAGGCCGGCAGCCGGCGGTGCGTGTCCGAGCGCACGGGCGCGGTCGCCTCCCAGGCCGCGAGGTGGTCGCCGCGCGCGATCGCCAGCTCGGCGGCCAGCCGGGCGACCCCCAGCTCGGACTGCACTTCGAGTTCACCGAGCGTGCGCAGCCCGCCGTGCCAACGGCGCAACAGCGCATCCGCCGTGTCGAGGTCGCCTCGCCACAGGGTGATCCACAGCTTCATGCGCTGCAGGTGCGCGCGGAAGCTCGGCGGCGGATCGAGCGCGAGCGCCGGATCGAGCATCGCCTCCGCACGATCGAGCTCGCCGAGTGCGAGCAGCGGCTCCACCGTGTTCGACGAGAGGATGACGCCCGAGGTGCGCTCCACGCCGCGCGCCCGCGCCTCGCGGACGCCGCGCTCGGCGAGGCGCACGGCCTCGTCATAGCGACCCAGCGTGTTCATCGCGTCCGAGGCGTTGACCGCGTAGCGCAGCGCGGCTCCCGGATCGTGCTCTGCCAGCCGGCCTGCCTCGTCGAGCTCGGCAAGGCCGCGGTCGATGGAGCCGGCCGCCACCAGCGAGCTGCCGCGGATGTTGTGCGCGATCGAGAGCAGGGCCTTCGCGTCGGCCCCCGCTTCTTCGACGGCTTGGGAGGTGAGCGCGACGGCTTCGTCGAAGCGGGCGGCCAGCATGTAGCGGGCTGCGAGTTCGGTGAGCAACTGCGGCCGAAGGCCGTCGGCGGCGGGGAGCACCCCCGCGGGCACGACTTCGAGCGCGCGCTGGAACAACTCGATCACGCCCGGCCGGTTGAGGTTCATCAGGTACTGCGCCTTGTCGCGCAGCAGCCGGGCGTGCTGGGCGGGCGGGAGGTCGCGAGCGGATTCGAGGGCGGCGCTCACCATCGCAAGGGCACGCTCGTTGTCTCCTGCGTTGCGCAGCGCCGACGCGGTGCGCGACAGCAGCTCGGTGCGGCTGGTGACGCCGAGCACCCGCGTTCCGAGCTCTTGGGCGTCCGGCACGCTGTCCCACAGCTCGAGAGCACGGTCGCCCAGGGCGGCCGCCGTCGCATAGGCATAGGAGCGCCGCGCCTCCTCCATCGCCTCCAGCGACGCGATGAACGCCCGTCGCAGGTCGTGCGCCGCGAGCCAGTGGGTGGAGAGTTGCGTCGCGGAGCGCTGCGGGCCCGCCTCCAGCGCCTCGGCGAACCGGCGGTGGTACCTGCTGCGCTCGCCCGGGAGCAGGTCGGCGTGGATCGCCTCGCGCACGAGCGCGTGACGGAAGGTGTACTCGGTGGTGTCGGCCGCGAGCACGTTGGCGACCACCGCCTCGCGGGCGGCCGCGTCGAGTTCGTCGGCGGTGCCGTCGAAGACCGCGCTGAGCAGCTCGTGGTCGACGCAGACCCCGCCGGCCGAGGCCAGGCGCAGCAACTGCTGGGTCGGCTCGCTGAGCTTCTCGAAACGGGCGAGGAGGAGCTCGCGGAGCGTCTCGGGGAGGTCTTCGCCCGTGGCTAGGCCGTCGATGCCGGTGAGCTCTTCGACGAAGAACGGGACGCCCTCGCTCATCTGGTAGACGCGGTCGACCGTCGCGGCATCGGGTCGGCAGCCGAGCAGCCGGGCGATCAGCGCCTCCACCTGGTCGCGGCCGAGCCGGGAGATCTCCCAGCGGGTCACCCGGCGGGTGCGCTCCAGCTCGGCGAGATACGACCGCAGCGGATGGCCGCGCCCGACCTCGTCGCTGCGGTAGCTGAGCAACACGA
The DNA here is from genome assembly GCF_017565305.1 of Leifsonia sp. TF02-11. Lineage (GTDB taxonomy): Bacteria > Actinomycetota > Actinomycetes > Actinomycetales > Microbacteriaceae > Leifsonia. The sequence goes on along the minus strand of NZ_JAGEKP010000009.1, from coordinate 13,041 downwards.
GGATGCGACCGCGCTCGGCCATCCGCACGATGAACCGGAGCAGCTCGAGCGTGGCGGAGTCTGCCCAGTGGATGTCCTCGACGGCGAGCACGAGCGGTCGCTCGACGGACAGCGTCTCGAGCAGCACCGTGACGAGCTCGTACAGACGCTCGGCGCCCGTGCGAGCGGGCACCGCCGAGTCGTCGGCGAGCTCAGGGAGGAGCACCGGGAGCACTCCCGCGCCGTGCCCCGCCGCGGCGAGCACGCTGTCGAGCCCGCGCAGCTCGATCAGCCTGCGCAGGATGCTCGCGAACGGAGCGTACGGTGCACCGTCGTTGCCGAGGTCGACGCAGCGCCCCAGGAGCACCGTCGCGGATCCCTCGGCCTCGGCGAGGAACTCCGCGAGCAACCGGGACTTTCCAATGCCCGCCTCTCCCCCGATGACGACCGCGCGCAGGGCGCCGCCCTGCTCGACGGCACCGCCCTCGACGGCTCGGAGCTCGTCGCGCAGCGCCTCGAGATCGGACTCGCGCCCGATCATCGTGGGGCTGGACGCCGGTGATCGCATGGCATCATCGTGCCACGCACCACCGACATCCTCACCCTCTCCCCGCCGGGCTTCGCGCAGGGCAGAACCGCCGTCATCGCGCGGCGTGGGCCAGCTCGCGCCGCGACTCGGGGAGCGGCTCCGCAACGGACTCGGCGTGCGGCTCCACGGCGGGCTCCCGCACGGGCTCTGCCGCAGGAAGGACCCCGCTCACAGCATCCGCCCCGGCGACCTCCCCTGCGTGCCGCTTCATGCTCCGGGCAGCGCGCTCGACCAGGCGCTCGGCCCGGCGCTCCGCCTGCTGCTCGCGGCCGCGGCGCGCCAGCTCGCGCTCCTGCTCGGCCCGGCGGGCGTCCCCCGCGAACACACGACCTGCGACGAACTCCTCGGACAGCATCATGATCCTCACCCTTCGTTCCACTGCTTTCTTCGACTCCCTCAGACTCGTCGCTAAGGACCCCCTCCCACATCGGGAAGATGCCCTATTCCGGCCACCTCCCGCCTCAGACCGCCGCCCCGGCCCGGGTACGGACGGCAGGGGTCGACACCGCGCGACCGGCGGAGCAAGCTGACGTCATGGCAACGATCAACGAGCTCCAGCCTCCCTATCGCGTCGGCTACTTCGTCGGCAGCCTCTCGTCGGCCTCGATCAACCGCAGACTGTCGAAGGCGCTCCTCCGCCTCGCCCCCGACGAACTGTCGTTCACCGAGATCGAGATCGGGAACCTCCCCCTCTACAACCGCGACTTCGACGGCGATTTCCCGCAGGTGGCGCGCGACTACAAAGCGACGATCGCCGCGCAGGAGGCGCTGCTGTTCGTCACGCCCGAGTACAACCGGTCCATTCCGGGCGCTCTCAAGAACGCGATCGACTGGGCGAGCCGGCCCTACGGGGAGAACGTGATCGCGCGCAAGGCGACCGCGGTGATCGGGGCCTCCACGGGAGCGATCGGCACCGCCGTGGCCCAGCAGCAGCTGCGCAGCGTGCTCAGCTTCCTGCAGGCGCCGCAGATGAACGCGCCTGAGGCCTACATCCAGCTGCGCCCCGGGCTGATCGACGACGACGGTGTCGTCAGCGACGAGTCGACGGAGGCCTTCCTCCGCGGGTTCATGGTGTCGTTCTTCGAGTACATCGAGAGGGTGCTGACCGTCGTGCCGGCGCCCCAGTAACGGGCATGCTCCTGGAGGACGCCGACGCGACGCGCAGCCTCGAGGTGCACCCGCTCCGCTCGGATGGCGATGCGCTCGCGCTGCAGGTCGACGCCGCAGACGGCGACCGCCGCTGGACGCTCACCGGGGACCTGCTGACCCGCGACGAGGCGACAGGTCTGGGAGCCTGGCTGGCCGGCCTGCCCGGCGACCTCACCCTCGGCGCCGACGAGTGGACCGCACTCACCTTCCGCTCGCCCGCACTGTCGCTCGCGGGTCGGCGTGTGCCGGGCGGTGGCGTGGAGCTGCGCGTGTCGGTGCTCGGGATGTCGGACCCCGATGACAGCCCGCCGCCGCCCGGGCAGCCGCGCCGCACGACGGACGTCGTGCTCGGCCTCCGCCTGCGGACGGCCGCGGTGGAGGAGGCCGCAGTGGGGTTCGTCGAAGAGCTCTCGGCGCTGCCGGAGTGACGCTGCCGGAGTGATGCTGCCGGGGTGAGCCCAGGCTCTGCGCCCCGCTGACGACGCGGGGTCAGCGGCCGCCCTCGCGCTTGCGGTGCCGCTGCGCGACCGCCTGCGGGCCGTAGGGGTACACCTCGGCGCGGGGAGTGCTCACCTCGTCCAGCCGGGCCACCTGCTCGTCGCTCAGGACCAGCTCGGCCGCGGCGAGGTTGTCGTCGAGCTGCTCGACCGTGCGCGCGCCGAGAATCACGCTGGTCACGGCGGGACGGTCGACCAGCCAGGCGAGCGCGACCTGCGACATGCTCGCCCCTGTCTCGTCCGCGACGGCCTGAACGGCGTCGATGATCTCCCAGGTGCGCGGGTCGGCGTTGCGGGCGTCGAAGGCCTCCATGCCCCGCTTCGGGTTCTCGCCCAGTCGGGTGGCACCCGTCGGCGCCTGGTCGCGGCGGTACTTGCCGCTCAGCCAGCCGCCCGCGAGCGGAGACCAGGGCAGCAGCCCGATCCCGGCGTCGACGGCCGCCGGCACGATCTCGTGCTCGATGCCGCGCACCAGGAGGCTGTATTGCGGCTGCAGCGTCACCGGAGGCACGAACCCGTAGCCGTCGGCCACGGCGACGGCCTTGGTCAGCTGCCAGCCGAGGTAGTTCGAGAAACCGTAGTAGCTGATCTTGCCGGCGGACACCGCGTCGTCCAGGAACCGGAGGGTCTCGTCGAGCGGGGTGAGGGCGTCCCAGGCGTGCAGCTGGTAGAGATCGATGTTGTCCACGCCCAGCCGGCGCAGGGAGTCGTCGAGCGCCCTGCGCAGGTGGGTGCGCGAGAGGCCGAGATCGTTCGACCCCTCCCCCATCGGGAACCGGCCCTTTGTGGCGATGACGATGCCGTCGCGACGGCCGTGGTTGCGGGCCAGCCACCGCCCGATGATCGACTCGGACGCGCCGGAGCTGTAGACGTCCGCGGTGTCGACGAAGGTGCCGCCGGCGTCGAGGTAGCGCTCCAGAATGGCGTGCGAGGTGGTCTCGTCGGCCTCCGCTCCGAAGGTCATCGTGCCGAGTGCGAAAGCGGACACGATCGTTCCGCTGTTACCGAGGGTCCTGAGGTCCATGCTCTCGACGCTAGCCTCGGGCGGCGATTTCGCCTACCGTTTGCCACCGTGAAGCTGCTGATGCTCTCGGACACGCACATCCCGAAGCGCGCGCGGGTGCTGCCCGCTCCGGTGCTCGCCGCAATCGACGAGGCCGACGTGGTGATCCACGCAGGCGACTGGGTCGACGACGCGACGCTCGACCTGCTCGAGGAGCGGTCGCGCCGGCTCATCGGCGTGTGGGGCAACAACGACGGACCCTCGCTGCGCCGCCGGCTGCCGGAGGCCGCGCGCGCCGAACTCGACGGCGTGCGGTTCGCCGTGGTGCACGAGACCGGGCCGGCCGCCGGGCGCGAGCAGCGCTGCGAGCGCGACTATCCGCACACGGACGTGCTCGTCTTCGGCCACTCGCACATCCCGTGGGACAGCGTCACCTCGGGCGGCCTGCGCCTCCTGAACCCCGGGTCGCCCACGGACCGCCGCCGCCAGCCGGCGTGCACGTACCTGACCGCCGAGGTCGCGGACGCCCGACTCATCGCCGTGCGCCTCGTCGCACTTCCCCTGCGCTGAGCACCCCCGGTTACGGGAGAGTGAGGAGGCCGTCGGTGAGCAGCGCTCGGACGGCGGGCAGGAGGTCGGCGCGCAGCGCGGCCTCGTCGACCTCGAGGAGCTGCGCGAGGGCGGCGACGATCGCTCCGACGCTCAGCTCGCCGTCGCAGGCGCCCACGAGCGCGGCCAGGCCCGTGTCGGCCGAGACGACCCGCCCGAAGCCGCCGCCCTGGCGCAGCAGGATCGCGGTCGGAGCGTCGGCTCCCGGCCACAGGTGCCGTTCCTCCGTCACATCGGGTGCGACCGTGAGCCGGAGCGCGGCCAGAGCGTCGTCGTCGAGCGCCGCCTGTGCGTCGTGCGCGGCCAGGCACGCGTCGAGGTGCGCGCCGAGCCCCGCCTCGTTCGCACCGAGCGCCCCGTGCCTGCGCTCGAACCGGCGGAGCGTCGGGAGGCCGTCGGCCCGTCGCAGCAGGACGTAGCCGAAGCCGACCTCCCGCACGTCCCTCGCCTCGAAGTCGTCGAGCCACGCGTTCTCGAGCCGGTCGAACGCCGGCGTTCCCGGTCGCGTGCCGCCGTCGCGGATCCACGTCTCCGCGTACTGCGCCGCGTCTTCGGTGTCGCGCTCGATCACCCAGGCGTCCAGCGGCTGCGCCGCGTCGTCGACCCAGCCGCGCACTCGCTCGAGCGCGTCGCCGGTGCCGCGGTACTCCCAGTTGCCGAGCAGCTGGGCGACGCCGCCCGGGGTCAGGTGGTCGCCGCAGCCCGCGACGAACGCGGCGACCAGGGCGTCGCCGACCATCCCGCCGTCGCGGTACTCGTAGGCGGGCACGCCCTCCACGCGCGGCGTGATGACGAAGGGCGGGTTGGACACGATGTGATCGAACAGCTCACCGACCACCGGCTCGAACAGGCTGCCGAGCCGGAACTCGATGCCGTCGACCTCGTTGAGCTCGGCGTTCACTGCGGCGAGTTGCAGCGCGCGTTCGGAGATGTCGGTCGCGACGACGCGCTCGGCGTGACGGGAGGCGTGCAGGGCCTGGATGCCGCAACCCGTCCCGAGGTCGAGGGCGCTGCGCACGGGCCGCTGCGCATCAGGCCGCTGAGCGTCAAGGAGGCCCCGCCGACGCCGAGGACGTGGTCCTCCGGCAGCGCGCCGCCGAGCGCCAGCTCGCCGAGGTCGGACACGATCCACCACTCGGCCGGCCCGATGGAGTCGACGAAGGCGTACGGCCGGAGGTCGACGGCGGGCGCGACCGACTCGCCGTCGCGCACCAGACCGAGCTCCGCTGCTCCCGCGATGCCGAGCGCCGGGAAGGCCGCGGCGGCGTCGACGCGCGGCACGGGCCTGCCGAGCACGAAGAGTGCGGCGAGCGTCCCCAGCGGGCCGGCCTCCGCAGCCGCGAGCGCCCGCTCGGCCGGCACCCGCCGACCGCGGAACAGTGCGGCGGACGCCGACTCTCCCCACAGGCCGGTGAGCGCGTCGACCGTGAAGCCGGCGGCACGAAGATCGGAGCGGAGGGCGGAGACGGCTGCAGAACGCACGGAACCATTCAAGCAGGAGCACAATGGGCGCTGTGAACCCCCGAGAGAGCATCGTACGCAGGCGAGCCGTGGTGACCGGGATGGTGCAGGGCGTCGGATTCCGCTGGAGCGCCCGCGAGCAGGCGCACCGGCTCGGCGTGACCGGCTGGGCCCGCAACCGGGCCGACGGCAGCGTCGAAGTGGAGGTCGAGGGCGAGCCCGCGAGCGTCGAGCGCATGGTCGCGTGGCTGCGCTCCGGCCCTCCCGGCAGCGCGGTCGCCGAGGTGCGGGTGTCGGACGCCGTACCCGACGGGGACGACGCGTTCCGCATCCGCCAGACGGAGTAGGCGCGGTAGGCGCGGTAGGCGCGGTACACGCGGCGGGCGGCCCGCCACGCGGGCCACGCCTGACACCCGCGACCGGCGGGGGCACAATAGGGCCATGACCCGCGCAACCCTGCTGACCATCACCGCGCCGACCGGCGAGCCCGCTCCCGGCGACCCGGGCTTCGCCCTCGCCGACTTCGACGCCCCGCAGGTGCGCATCACCGATCTCGCCGTGACCCGCGGCGACGGCGTCTTCGAGACGATCGCCGTCATCGACGGCCACCCGCAGGCCCTCGGCCCGCACCTGATGCGTCTCGCGCACTCCGCCGACCTGCTCGACCTCCCCGCCCCGGCCGAGCACGTCTGGCACGAAGCCGTGCTGGCGGGCATCGCCGACTACCGGTCGCGCAACGGCGACGGCGGCGAGCTCTTCGCCAAGCTCATCTACACGCGCGGCGTCGAGGGAACGGGCACACCCAGCGGCTGGATCTTCGTCGACGAGGGCGAGGACTTCACTCGGCAGCGGCTCGGCATCTCGGTCGTCGCGCTCGACCGCGGCCTGCGGCACGACGTCGCCGAGACCTCCCCCTGGCTGCTGGCCGGCGCGAAGAGCCTGTCGTACGCCGTCAACCGCGCGGCCCAGCGGGAGGCCGCCCGCCGCGGCGCCGACGACGTGATCTTCATCAGCTCCGACGGCTTCGCGCTGGAGGGGCCGACCTCCAACGTCATCCTGCTCGCCGACGGGGTCGTCCGCACCCCGCAGACCGACCAGGGAATCCTCGCCGGCACCACGCAGGCGGCGGTGTTCGCGTTCTTCGAGGAGCGCGGCTACGCGACGGAGTACCGGCACATCACCGTGGACGAACTGGAGGCGGCCGACGCGCTCTGGCTGGTCTCCAGCGTCCGCCAGGCGGCGCCGATCACGCACCTTGACGGCCGCGAGTACTCGGTGGACGCGGAGCTGACGGCCGACCTGAACCGCTACCTGCTGTCGCGGACCCACTGACCGCGCTCGGCGCCCGTCGTCGGCACCGGCCCCATACGTAGCCAACGGAGGACATCCCGGGCGTTGCCCCGGTGTGTCGCAGCGAACGGAGGAGGTTCCGGCTGCGCTCACCCGGATCTCCTCCGTTGCCGACGGGCGCAACGGCGCAGCGGACGTGCGGCCCGGCGCCGCCCACTGTTCACCCGCACGTGGACTGTGCGTTACACCCCGATTCGCGGTGCATGCATTCGCCGCCTAGGCTGTACGCACCGTGCCGGCGACGACGCCGGGACCGCCGTTATGGGGAAACAGAGGCGCAGCAGAGGAGGGCGACGTGGACCAGGTCCCGAGGAGCATCGAAGTGCTGCGCCAGCAGGCGCGCGACGAGTTGGCCGCGATCATCGAGCACCGGTGCCGCGCCGGCGAAGACCCCTGGCACTTCATCCCCGACCTCCCGAGCGTCGACGAGCAGGTCGTCATCTCGCTCCGCGCAGGAGCGATCGAGGATTTCGACCTGGCCGAAGAGCAGTCCAGGGCCCACCATCCCGCCGCCGGGCGCGACACCTACACCCGGTTCGAGTTCGGCGTGCTCCGCCGCATCGCCCTGGAGCATCCCGAGCTGAGCGAAGCCGTCTGGGGGATGCTCGACAAGGTGGAGCGCGCGTAGTAGACCTGGCGGCATGGGCATCGTCACCGCCGATATCGCCGTGTCGCTCGACGGCTTCGCCGCCGGCCCCAATCAGTCCCGCGAGTTCCCGCTCGGCGAGAACGGGATCGAGCGACTGCACACGTGGATGTTCGAGTACGCCGACGAGCATGTCGAGGAGATCGCCGCGATCACCGCGGCGGGCGCCTTCGTGATGGGCCGCAACATGTTCGGGCCGGTGCGGGGCGACTGGCCGGCCGGGGGCGACCTGTCCGACTGGCGCGGCTGGTGGGGCGACGACCCTCCGTATCACGCGCCGGTTTTCGTCCTGACGCACTACCCGCGGGAGCCCGTGGTGATGGAGGGCGGGACGACCTTCGAGTTCGTCACCGACGGCATCCACGCGGCCGCCGACCGGGCGCGCGCCGTCGCCGGGGAGGCCGACGTCGCGATCGCCGGGGGGCCGGAGACGCTCAACCAGGCGCTGTGGGCGGGCGTCGTCGACGAGCTGCGGCTGCACGTCGTGCCGCTCACGCTCGGCGCCGGGGAGCGCGTCTTCGACCGGGTGCCTCCGCTGCAGCTGGAACTGCTGCGTTCGCGGGTGACGCCGGAGGTCGCCCACCTGACCTACCGGGTCGTGCGCTGAGCTCAGGCCAGCTCGGCCGGTGAGGTGACCGGCAGCCGGCAGACGAAGTCGCGGCAGAGGTATGCCGTCGGCAGGCCGTCCCGGGCGGTCCTGGCCTCGAACAGCTCGAAGCCGGCCTCGGCGAGCGCGGCCGCACTGGTCTCGTCGACGATCGCCGCGAGGTCGGCCGGATGCCGACGGGCCGCCGCGACGAGGCCGGCCGGGTCGGGGCCTGCGCCGACGTCCGGGCTCCCGGCAGGTCGCACCACCACCAGCTGCCGCCCCTCGCCGTCCAGGCGCGACATCAGCGCCAGCGCGGCGCCGAACGCGCTCGGCACGCTCGTCGCCGGCCCTGCGACGAGCCGCATGGCCTCCCGCGCCGCTCGCTCGTAGCCCCGGTTCGCGGTCATCAGGAAGAGGGTGTGCGCCGCCGCCGCCATCGCGGTGAGACCGGACGGGTAGGCACCCTCCGACGGGTCGACCCGCACGGCGAGGCCGGTCGACTGCAACACGGAGTCGCCGCCTCCCGGAACGCCGAACGGGCAGTCCTCGCCGCGTTCGGCCTCCAGGCACAGGTCCACGAGGTCGCGCGCATCGGACGCGGCCTCCGCGTCGCCGGTCGCCAGGGCGAGCTCCAGGAGGCCGCAGGCGAGGCCCCCGTAATCCTCCAGGGTGGCGACGGCGTCGGAGACGCGGCCGGACACCGAGGCACGGCCGAGCGTGCCGTCGGGCCGCCGGTGCGTGTCGAGCACGAAGCGTGCGGCCTCTCCGGCCGCCGCGATCCAGGCGGGCCGGTCCAGGATGCGCCCGGCGCGGGCCAGCGCGGCGATCGCGAAGCCGTTCCAGCCCGTCAGCACCTTCTCGTCGATCGCGGGAGGCCGCAGCCGCGCGCGCACCTCCGGGGACACGCGGTAGTACTCGCCCTCCACGCGGGCTCCGTCGATCACGCTCTCGGAGTCCTGCGCCGACGCGAAGCCGCCGCCGGGACGGCGCAGCACGTCGAGCAGGAACCCGGCGATGCCGTCGGCGGTCTGCCGTGCCGGGTGCTCCCCGGTCTGCGCCCACATCGTCGCGTAGGCGTCGAGCAGTTGCGCGTTGTCGTACAGCATCCGCTCGTAGTGCGGGTCGCTCCAGTCGCGCCGGGTGGCGTAACGGAAGAACCCGCCGTCCACCGGGTCGCGCAGCGGCGACTCCGCCATCCGCCGCAGTGTCCGGTGGGCGAGGTCATGCCCGGCTTCGCGTTCGAGCAGGAAGCCGAGCACCGGCGCGACCGGGAACTTCGGCGCTCCGCCGAAGCCGCCGAACTGCGGGTCCTCCGTCTCGGCGAGGAGGTCGACGGCCGCGTCGAGCCGCCGCTGGTCGGGAAGGTCGGAGACCGTGGTCGCTCGGGCGGCGGCAGCGGCGAGCGCCTCCCCCACCCGGCCGGCGTCGGCCTCCACCTCGGCTCGGCGGTTCGCCCAGGCGTCGCCGACGGCGTCGAGGATCTGGCGGAACGACGCACGCCCTCCCGCCGCCACCGGCGGAAAGTAGGTGCCGGCGTAGAACGCACGCCCCGTAGAGGTGGCGAAGACGGTCAGCGGCCAGCCGAGGCCGTCGGTGAAGGCACTCGCCGCCGAGAGGTAAGCGGCGTCGACGTCGGGGTGCTCCTCCCTGTCGACCTTGATCGAGACGAAGCGCTCGTTGAGCAACGCGGCGATCGCGGGGTCGCTGAAGCTCTCCCTGGCCATCACGTGGCACCAGTGGCAGGTCGCATAGCCGATCGAGATCAGCACGGGCAGGTCGCGCCGCCTGGCCTCCGCGAACGCCTCCGGCCCCCACGGGAACCAGTCGACCGGATTGTCGGCGTGCGCGCGCAGGTACGGGCTGATCGCATCCGCGAGACGGTTCGTCATGCGCTCACCCTACGGCCGCACTTGCTAAGCTGGGCGATATGGTTGCACACGCAAATACTCCGCTCCTGACCCTCAACAACGGCACCACGATCCCGCAGCTGGGCTTCGGCGTGTTCAAGGTCGACCCGGCCGAGACCACCCGCATCGTCACCGACGCGCTCGAGGTGGGCTACCGCCACATCGACACCGCCGCGATCTACGGCAACGAGGAGGGCGTGGGCGCCGCGATCGCCTCCTCCGGCATCGCCCGCGACGAGCTGTTCATCACCACGAAGCTCTGGAACGACCGGCAGACCGACGCGGAAGCGGCCTTCGACGAGTCGCTCGCCAAGCTCGGCCTCGACTACGTCGACCTGTACCTCATCCACTGGCCGACCCCCGAGAAGGACACCTTCGTCGAGGCGTGGAAGTCGCTGGAGAAGATCTACGCGACCGGCCGTGCGAAGGCTATCGGCGTCTCCAACTTCCTGGTTCCGCACCTGACCAAGCTGCTCGCGAACACCGACATCGTGCCGGCGGTCAACCAGATCGAGCTGCACCCGGCCCACCAGCAGCCCGAGGTCACGGCCTTCTCGCGCGAGCACGGCATTGCGATCGAGGCGTGGGGTCCGCTCGGCCAGGGCAAATACCCGCTGTTCGAGGCCCCGGAGGTCGCCGGCCCGGCGGCCGCACACGGCAAGACGCCCGCCCAGGTCGTCATCCGCTGGCACCTCCAGACCGGCAACATCGTGTTCCCCAAGTCGAACCGCCGCGAGCGCATGGCCGAGAACTTCGACGTCTTCGACTTCGAGCTGACCGCCGACGAGGTCGCCGCGATCTCGTCGATGGAGCGCGAGGGCCGCGTGAGCGCGCACCCGAACGAGGTCAACTGACACCTGCTCCGATGCCGAAGGGCACGTCGTTGTCGAAAAAGTGACAACGACGTGCCCTTAGGCGTTCCCCGACTAGGCTCGCAGCGTGAGAATCACGTCGATCACGGGGAAGATCATCTACATCGTGGGCGCCTTCGGCCTGATCCTGGCGCTCAACTTCTTCGTGATCGACCGGCTCGTCAACGCGTCGCTGGATGTCCTGATCGTCGCCGTGCTCAACGTCGCGTACGTGCTCGTCGGCACGCGCACCTTCCGGGGAGCGGAGGAGAACCGCGAAGACCCGCGACCGTGGTGGCGGGCCACCGCCCGACCCGCTGCCGGCTTCTGGCTGGGCGGCGTGCTCGCGGTGCTCGCCTTCATCTCCTGCGTGGGAGCGCTCGCGAGCAAGCCGGAGACGGCGTTCGTCCCGGCCGTCGCGTGCATCGCGTACGCCCTGCTCGCGGCGTACTACCTCCACTCGTCCTACCGTCTGCGCACGCTCGACACAGCGCCGTAGGGCGCGCCGCAGCCGCCGCTCAGCCGACCGGCGCCTGCTCCTCGAAGCGCGCCACGAGCTCCCGCTTGAGCACCTTGCCGCTCGGGCCGAGCGGCAGCACCTCGAGGATCTCCACCCTGCGCGGGAACTTGTAGGCGGCGACGCGCTCCTGGGCGTAGGCGATCAGCTCCTCCGGCGCGGCCTCCGTGCCGGGCATCAGCGTCACCGCGGCCATGATCTCCTGTCCGTGCGTGTCGTGCGCGACGCCGAACACCGCGACCAGCGCGACCGCGGGGTGGGTCGAGAGCACCTCCTCGACCTCCCGCGGGTACACGTTGTAGCCGTTGCGCACGATCATGTCCTTCTTGCGGTCGACGATCGTGATGTAGTCGTCGTCGCTCTTGGTGCCGAGGTCGCCGGTACGGAACCAGCCGTCGACCATCGCCTCGGCGTTGGCCTCCGGCAGGTTGAGGTAGCCCTTCATGAGGTTGTGGCCGCGCACGACGATCTCGCCGAGCTCGCCGCGCGGCAGCAACCGGATGGCGTCGTCGACCTCCGCGTCGGCGATCTCGACGTCCACGCCCCAGATGGGCTGGCCGACGGTGCCGACACGCGTCGGGCGGCCTCGGTGGTTGAACGACGCGACGGGCGAGGTCTCGGTGAGTCCGTACCCTTCGTGCACGTCGATGCCGTAGACCTCCTTCATGCGCTCGATGACCGCGACCGGGATGGCCGCGCCACCGCTCATGCCGTAGCGCAGCGGCGGCCGCTCCGGGTTGGTCTTGGCGGCCTCCAGCAGCGCGATGTACATCGTGGGCACCCCGGTCATGACGGTGCACCGGTGCGCGTTCAGCAGTTGGAGGGCCGTCGCCGGGTCGAACTTCGGCACCAGCACGACGGCCGCGCCCGCGCGGAAGCCCATGTTCATGACACAGGTCTGGCCGAAGGTGTGGAAGAGCGGGAGGCAGCCGAGGATGCGGTCGGTCGGCTCGAGGTCGAGCGTGCCGTTGAGGAGCACGTTCACCTGCTCGATGAGCGAGAAGTGGCAGCCCTCCGCGCCTTTCGGCTTTCCGGTCGTGCCACTCGTGTAGAGGATCGTCGCGGTGTCGATCGGATGACGGGGAACGTACGTCGCGACGGGCTCCGCGTTCGCCGCCAGGTCCTCCAGCCGCGGGAACGGCAGCTGCTCGACCAGCTCGTCGGGGACCAGCACCGAGAGCGTGTCGACGCCGGCGAGCGCCGCGCCCTTCGCGCCCTCGGTCAGGAGCGGCGCCGCACAGATCAGTGCTTTCGCTCCGGAGTCGCGCAGCACGTACTCGATCTCCGTGGCTTTGAGCAGCGCGTGGATGGGGACGACGACCGCACCGAGCGCGAGCACGCCGTAGTACGCCCGTGGGAAGTCGGGGACGTTCGGGATCATGAGCGCGACCTTGTCGTCCGGACCAACGCCGAGGTCGCGGAGAGCGCCGGCGTAGCTGCGGGTCTGGTCCCAGAGGTCGCGATAGGCGATCTCTTGGCCGTTGAAGATCACCGCCACATTGTCCGGCATCCGGTGGGCGGTCTCGGCCAGGATGCTGGCGACCGACATGGTGGCGTAGCCGTGAGGCATTGAGGGCTCCTTCGTCGACGTTGACGGACCCGTTCGGGTTGAGGGAAACCTACGTCACCGCGCCACGCCCCGCAACGCCCCCGTTGGTGCGAGCATGTCCCCCATCGCGAGCCGTTCGCCGAGGATGCCGCGCAGGGTGGCCGTGTAGTCCTCGAAGGCGCGGCGGCCGGTGGTGGTGAGCGCGAGGTAGGTGACCGGCACCCGGCCGCGGTGCGCCTTCTCGACCTCCACGTAGCCGGCGTCCTCCAGCTTGCGGAGGTGCGTCGCCAGGTTGCGAGCGGTGGTGTCGAGCAGCAGCTGCAGCCGGGGGGTCGAAATACTTGC
>NZ_JAGEKP010000008.1 GCF_017565305.1 Leifsonia sp. TF02-11 | reverse complement strand
CACAACGTGCCGGGGAACTACACCTAGTGTGCTGGCGCCCATTGCCACCACCATGGTGACCGGCAGGGCGACCAGGCCGATCGGGACGACGAGAACGATCACCGCGACGACGATGAGGAGATTCCGCGTCGCCTTCGGATGTGCGACTGCGTGCGCTGCAGCGATGGTAGCGGGTCCGATCATGCGGCCATCTCCTGGCGCATGACGGTGCGCGCGATGTAGATCAGCCTCTTGGCGAGCGCGATCCGCGCTCGCGCAGAACCGGGATGGATGCCCAACGCCTTGGCGATCGCCAGCGGACTTTTCTCGAGCATCCGCGCGACTTCACGCAGACCACCGTGGTCGGGCAGGCAACGCACCATAACCGCGCCGGTGATCGGCAGGTCTGCGTCCACTGCGGCTAGAGCTGCGCGCACGGTGTGAGCAGTGAGAAAGACCCGGTCACGGATGGTGCGGAGGCTACGGGGCGCGAGGTCGCGCTCGGCGCAGACCCGTGCGGCGTTCCCATCGGTAAGGGCGAGCTGACTGACAACGTCCCAGTCGAGCGGGCTGACGAACTCGGCAGTCAGCCCCATCCAGCGGTGTAGGTCGTAGCGTTCGACGATCAGAGTCAAGGGATCCGACTGCACCAGCGACTCGAACTCGTCGAAGAGTGCGAGCTTGACCTGGCTGCGCCTGCGCAGTTCATCGCGCAGGACGTTCCGGGTGACGCCGAACACGAACGCGTTAGGTGTTCCATCGGCCGGGTCGTAGGTGCGGGCGCGGCGCCAGACCGTCTCCCGGATCTTCTGCAGCACGTCGTCGGCATCGAGTGCGCGGCGACCGATGGTGTAGACGACGAAGCTGCGCATGGTATCGACTTCTCGGATCAAGTCCGCGAGACGAACGTTGGCGCGGTTTCCTTCAGCCACGAGATCACAACCTTCCTTGCATGGAGGTGGCTTATGCGAAGGATCGGGTTCGGGTCGAAGACCCGTCAGAGCTGCGACCTCAGCGCGAGTGAGCGCGCGGAAGTCCGCAAGAAGTGAGAAGGCGGTACCAGGGTCGCGCCGGGGTGAGTTCGCTGAGGGCAGCGCGCCCTGATCGAGAGGTGGATTGGCGACTGCGACTCGATAGTTCGGGAGTCTCAGCCACGATGCGTCACCGCCGCCCTGACTCGAATCGAGAGTCGGAAGCTTCGGCAGTCGGGGTAAGAATCAGCCGCTCCATTTGGTGCCGCACGCTACCCCCGAACGAGGGGCAGCGTGGTGCGGCGCGCCGGCGTGAACGACCACTTCTACTCGCAGCTCTCGCAGCGCAGGTCGTTCATGGGGTCGACGGGCACGAGATAGCCGTCCACGACGCATTCAATGATGCCCGGGCTCCCGAGAGACGGCGCGGCTACGCCGGTACTGCCGTGGAGGTCTGCACTGTCGTTTCCAGCCATGCGATCACCTCCGCACGCCTGTAGATGACGCTGTGCGGCGTCGGCTTGTAGTAGCGAGGCCCTTTGCCCCTGTAGCGAAGCTGGGCCAGTGCCGCGACCGTTAGCCCGGTCAATTCGGCCACATCGGCGGGCCGAATGAATTCGCCTGTCATCTCATTTTCCTCCGTTTCGACAACTAGCGCCTTGCGAGGTTGTGAATGTGACGATAGACCATGTCGGCTAGATTGACAAGCATTTGCACGCTAGTCTGTCGAAATGACTGATTATCGTTCGGAAGCAAGCGTCGGCGCGCGGATCAAGCTGGCACGGAGAGAGCGTGGTTTTCGCACTACGCGCGACCTGGCCGAGGCCGTTCCCGAGGGAAACATCACCGCAGCGATTCTTGAAAACATCGAGTCGGGGCGGAAGGCCGACATCAGCGTCAGTCAGCTGCTCAACATCGCCCGAGCACTCAACGTGCCGCCGTCGTACCTGCTCGCCCCGATGGGAACACCCAACTCGACTCTCGACCTGCCGAATCTCAGCGCCGACTTCAACGGGATGACCGCTGCCGAGTTCGACTGCTGGTTGTCTGCGACTCCCGGAAGCTCCTACAGACCCCGTCTTGCGGCCGAACGAACGGATATCAACATCCTTGGAACTCTTCGAGAGCTCGGGAGCCTCGGAAGGGAGCTCGAGCGACTCCAGATCGTTCTCGCCGTGCAGTCGGGGGATCCCGATCTCGCCGATGCAAACACTGAGGTTCAGCAGCGCATCGAGCGTACCCAGGCTGAGGCTCGCCGTTTAGCTGGCCTACTCACCTCAGGCGGACTGAGCGGAGTGGCCGCCGGTATCGCTGGCGCTGAAAGCTGACGGTCATGGGCAGCATCACCGCATACGAGTCCGCAACCGGAAAACGCTATCGAGTGCGGTATCGCAAGCCCGACCACTCCCAGACAGACAAGCGGGGCTTCCGGACCAAGCGCGAGGCCGAACTCTTCCTCGCCTCGGTAGAGATGAAGAAGGCGACAGGGGAATACATCGACCCGACAGCTGCGCGGGCGACGGTAGACCGGCTTGGCGAGACCTGGCTGGCGTCTCGCTCACACTTGAAGCCATCCTCGGCCTATGTCTACGAGTCTGCCTGGCGACTCCATGTGAGGCCGCGCTGGGGCGCGGCAATGATCGGCACCATTCGCCACAGCGAGGTTCAGTCATGGATCACCGAACTCACTGATGGAACTGGCGGGAAGAAGCCGAAGTCCCCCACGATCGTTCGACGAAGCCACGACATCCTGGCTGGCATTCTCGACACTGCCGTGCGGGACCACCTCATCCCATCCAACCCGGCGCGTGGCGTGAAGCTGCCCCGGCGGAAATCCCGCGAGCATGTGTACCTGACTAATGAACAGGTCGCCGGCCTTCTGGTTGCCTGCGGCGAGCACGCACCCATCGTTGCGACGCTCGCATACACGGGACTTCGCTGGGGCGAAGCATCCGCGCTGCGCGTGCGCGATGTGGACACCCGCCGCCGGCGGCTTTCAGTCGTTGAGAACGCGGTCTATGTAAACGGATCAATCGTCGTCGGCACGCCGAAGACGCACGAACGACGTAGCGTGCCATATCCAGAGTTCTTGTCCACCCCCCTCGCCGCAGCGTGCATCGGAAAGGCGGGGGACGATCTCGTCTTCGACGACGGCTACGGCGGTTACCAGAAGACCCCGACAATGACCGCCAACTCGTGGTGGGATCGCGCACTCGCCGCCGCGGAACTGCCTCCCATGACAATTCACGACCTGCGCCACACAGCGGCTTCCCTCGCCGTCAGTGCTGGCGCGAACGTCAAGGCAGTACAGCGAATGCTCGGCCACGCCTCTGCAGCCATGACGCTCGACACATACAGCGATCTGTTCGACGACGACCTTGATGCCGTCGCTCGGCGCCTCGATGAGGTCGTCGGAGCCCGCGTCAGTGCGGTCTGGAGCTCGAGCCAGAAGTAGCCCTGCTGCGCACTAGACCGGGGCCGCCGCGACAACGGGAACCACAGCGATGACCTGCGCACGATTTGAAGTGTGGGCAAAATGTGGGCAAATGGCCCTATCAACGAGAAAACGGCGGCTGATAATCAGCCGCCGTTCCCAGTGTTTTCAAGCTATGTAGCGAGGGCGGGACTCGAACCCGCGACACCACGATTATGAGCCGTGTGCTCTAACCACCTGAGCTACCCCGCCGGGGTCTCCCGTCGTCGCGACCGGGAGACGGAGCCCCCTGTGGGAATCGGACCCACTACCTCTTCCTTACCAAGGAAGTGCTCTACCAATGAGCTAAGGGGGCGAAGCCGGGGCATCCGGAGAGGTCCGGGCCGTTTTCGGCAACCGTACGAGGATACCATCCTCGCGAGGGTGCTTCGTACCACCCGGACCCCCGCAAACGCGGCGATGCCGGGGGCTCAGCACGTCGGCGCTCGACGCGGCCGCGCAGCGCGCCGGGCACCCCGGCTCAGCGCGCCCGGCACACCGGCTCGGACCGGCTGACCCGCTGCCGCGGCGCCGTCGCGGGCTGTCGGCATGCCGGCACGCGGCGGCCGACTCGCAGCCGCGGCGGCGCCGACCCACCGGCGCCGCCGACCGACCGGCTCCGCCACAGCCGCCGTCCGCTACGCGGCCTTCGCGGCCTCCGAGGCGCCGTCCAGCGCGGCGAGCTCATCCGCGGTGAGCTCGACGGTGACCGAGGCGAGCAGGTCGGGCAGCTGCTCGAGCGTGCGCGCGCTCGCGATGGGCGCGGTGACCGTCGGCTGGGCGGCGAGCCAGGCGAGGGCGATGGTCGCCACGGACACTCCGTGAGCCGCTGCGACGTCGTCGAGAGCGGCGAGCACGCCGCGGCCGGTCTCGTCGAGGTACTTCGCGGCTCCGGCGGCGCGGGGGCTCTCGACGGTCACACCGTCGCGGTACTTGCCGGTCAGGAAGCCCGCGGCGAGCGCGAAGTACGGCATGACGCCCAGGTTCTCGCGCTCGGCGAGCGCGCGGTACTTCTCCTCGTAGGAGCGCTCGACCAGGTTGTAGTGCGGCTGCAGGGCGACGGCGCGGTGGAGTCCCTCGCGCTCGGTGATCGCGAACCACTCCTCGATGCGCTCGGGCGAGTAGTTGGAGATGCCGATGGCACGCACCTTGCCCGCGTCGACCAGGCCGGACAGCGCGGCGACCGTCTCCTCCAGCGGAACCGTCGCGTCGTCGAAGTGCGCGTAGTAGAGGTCGATGCGGTCGCTCTTCAACCGCTCCAGCGAGGCGTCGGCTGCCCGGCGGATGTTGTCGGCCGCGAGTCCCTTGAAGTCGGGGTGCTGGCTGACCTTGGTCGCGAGCACCACGTCGTCGCGGTTGCCGCGCGCCTCGAACCACTCGCCGAGGATCCGCTCGGAGTCGCCGCCGGTGTTGCCCGGAACCCATGCCGAGTAACCATCGGCCGTGTCCACGAAGTTGCCCCCGGCTGCCGTGTAGGCGTCGAGCACGGCGAACGAGGTGTCGCGGTCGGCCGTCCAGCCGAACACATTCCCGCCTAGCGAGAGCGGGAAGACCTGGAGGTCGGAGGTTCCGATGGCGCGGCGCGGAGAAGTCATTCCGTGGTCCTTTCGTGGCTGTCTTCTCACGCTAACGCGGCCGCCCGGGAGCTATTCCGTTTGTGACCCAAGATGTGGAGAGGAGAAGGCTGGGCCCTACTGTGGAGGAATGCCCGGATCCCTCGCGACGACGCCACCGCCCGAGCGCGCGCTCTCCGCCGACTGCGCCGCCTGCACCGGGCTCTGCTGCGTCGCGCTCGCGTTCGCCCGCTCCGCCGACTTCGCGTTCGACAAGGCGGCGGGCGAGGAGTGCGTCAACCTCGACGACGACTTCCTCTGCCGCATCCACCCGCACCTGCGCGACCGCGGGTTCAAGGGCTGCACGGTCTTCGACTGCTTCGGAGCCGGTCAGCACGTCACGCAGCACACCTTCGACGGGGCCAGCTGGCGCGACGGCGATCCGGTCCGCGCGAGGATGTTCGCCGTCTTCCCGATCGTCCGCCAGCTGCACGAACTGCTCTGGTACCTGCGCGAGGCGCTCGCGATGCCGGCCGCCGCCGCCCTGCATCCGGCTCTGCGCAGCTCCTGGAACGAGGTCGCGGCTGCGGCCGACGCGGCGCCGGAGGCCATCCTCGCCCTCGACATCGACGTGCTCCGCGACCCCGCAGCCGAGCTCCTGCGGGAGGCCGCACGCCTGACCCGCGAATCCGGCCCCGGGGCCGACGCCCGCACCCGCCTCCGCGTGCCACGCTCGCGCCTGGCGCCCGGCGCCGACCTCCTCGGCGCGGACCTGCGCGGCGCCGACCTGCGCGGAGCGGAGTTGCGCGGCACACTCCTGATCGCCGCCGACCTCCGCGATGCCGACCTCACCCGGGCGGAGCTGATCGGCGCCGACCTCCGCGATGCCCGGCTCCACGGCGCACGCCTCGAGCACGCGATCTACCTCACCCAGCCGCAGGTGGATGCCGCGCAGGGCGACTCCCGCACCCGCCTCCCCTCCGCCCTCCGCCGCCCCTCCCACTGGGCCTGATTCGAGGGCACGTCGCCGCCCGAGAACCCCGTCGACACGCGCCGCTCAGACGATGGGGCTAGCATGGCTCGCATGCGCCGACGACGGCGCGCCGATCCCGGTGCCGCAGCGGCGGCGTGCGAGGGAGGCCGGCGCCGCCGTCACCTCACGCACTGCGTTCCGCTCCGGTGCTCCCGTCCGTCCCCAAGACAGGTGATCCGTATTCAGACCTCCGAATCCTCCAGCGCGCTCACGCCGAGCGCTCCCGGCCGCGAGTGGTGGCGTTCCGCCGTCATCTATCAGGTGTATCCGCGCTCGTTCGCGGACGCCGACGGCGACGGCATGGGCGATCTGCCGGGCATCACCCGCCGCCTCCCCGCTCTGCGCGAGCTCGGCGTCGACGCCGTGTGGCTGTCGCCCTTCTACACGTCGCCGCAGAACGACGCGGGCTACGACGTCGCGGACTACCGCGACGTCGACCCGAGCTTCGGCACGCTGGCCGACTTCGACGCTCTGCTCGCGACGGCGCACGGGCTCGGACTACGGGTCATCATCGACATCGTCCCGAACCACTCCTCGAGCGATCACGTCTGGTTCCAGGAGGCGCTGGCCGCCGCTCCGGGCAGCCCGGAGCGCGCGCGCTACCTGTTCCGTGACGGCAAGGGCCCGAACGGCGACGAGGCGCCCAACAACTGGGAGTCGATCTTCGGCGGCCCGGCCTGGACACGCATCACGGAGCCCGACGGCACTCCCGGCCAGTGGTACCTGCACCTGTTCGACAAGTCGCAGCCCGACTTCGACTGGGAGAACCCGTGGGTGTGGGAGCAGTTCCGCGACATCCTGCGCTTCTGGCTCGACCGGGGCGTCGACGGCTTCCGCGTCGACGTCGCGCACGGCATGGTCAAGGAGACCGGCCTCCCCGACTACACGCCGCCGGCCAACGTCGGCAGCATGGGCGGCGGTCCCGTCGCGACCACCACGGGCGGCATCGTTCTCGAGCCGGAGATCAGCGCACACGCCGAGCAGGACCCGGTGACCCCGCCGTACTTCGGCCAGGACGGCGTGCACGCGATCTACCGCGACTGGCACACGGTCCTCGACGAGTATGAGGGCGACCGCGTGCTGTGCGGCGAGGCGTGGGTCGAGCCGATGGAGAAGCTGGCGAACTGGGTGCGCGCCGACGAGATGCAGCAGACCTTCAACTTCGGCTACCTGGAGACGCCCTGGAACGCGACCGCACTCCGTGCGGTGATCGACCGTTCCATCGCCGTGTTCGGCAGTGTCGGCGCCCCGAGCACGTGGGTGCTGTCGAACCACGACGTGGTGAGGCATGCGACCCGACTGGCGCTGGAGGGCGAGAACCTGCAGGGCCACGGCATCGGCCCGAAGTCGACCGGCATCCCGGACACCGCTTTCGCCCTGCGCCGCGCGCGTGCGGCCACCGCGCTGATGCTCGCGCTGCCCGGGTCGGCGTACCTGTACCAGGGCGAAGAGCTCGGCCTCCCCGAGGTCATCGACCTGCCCGACGACGCCCGTCAGGATCCGACGTGGTTCCGTACGAACGGCGAGCGCTACGGCCGCGACGGCTGCCGGGTTCCGATTCCGTGGGAGGGAACCGACCCGTCCTACGGTTTCGGCCCCGGCCCGAAGAGCTGGCTCCCGCAGCCGGCGTCGTGGGCGACCTACACCCGCTCGTCGCAGCAGGGCGTGCCCGGTTCGACGCTGACGATGTACCAGGAGGCGCTGGCCGCGCGGCGTGAGCACGACCTCGCGTTCGGCGAGCTCGAGTGGTCGAACGCCGGAGAGGGCGCGCTGGTGTTCCGCACCGCCGGAGTCACGGTCGCTGTGAACTTCGCCGAGGCTCCCCTGCCGCTCCCGGAGGGCACCGTCGTCCTCGCGAGCGGTCCGCTCGAGGGTGGGATGCTCCCCCGCGACACCACGGTGTGGCTGGTCTGACCCGACCGCGCTCGAACGCAGTCGGGCCTCGACCGAGGCAGAGGGGATCCATCGCGGATGGGTCCCCTCCGTTATCGTTTCGGCGTCTTCGTGTCTGACCAGGTGTCCTCCACGACGCTGAAGGCGACACGGCGCGCGCAGTCACCGGAGGATCTTCTGGCCCGATCGCGATCTCGGGCCGGTCGGCGGAGGAGATCCTGAGCCCGTGGCGGGGGATCTCCTCCGCCGGCCGCAACCGCTCAGCTCGCGTTGGCCTTCAGCCACGCGATCGGGTCGACCGGCTCCGTGCCGTTCAGCCTGATCTCGAAGTGCAGGTGCGCCCCCGTCGAGATACCGGTGTTGCCCACGCGCCCGACGATGTCGGCGACGGCGACCCGCTGGCCGGCGGACACGCGCACGGATCCCGCCTGCATGTGGCAGTACTTGCTGCTGACGAGCTGGCCGCCGATCATGTGGTCGATGGTGACGTTCACGCCGCAGCCGCCGTCATCCCTGGCCACGACCTGCCGGACCACCCCGTCGGCGATGATCTGGATGGGGACCCCGGCACCCGGCGTGAAGTCGACGCCGAGGTGGTCGGTGGAGGCCCCCGCCGTCGGTGCGACCCGCGACCCGAAGCCGTCGCTGATCGGCACGCCGACCGGGAAGGGCCACTGGATGGCACCTGCGGGGTTGTTGCGGAAGGTGTCGGCGATCCGCATGGAGCGCAACGCGGCGAGCTGCTCCCCCGACGTTGCGGCACCGCTGTCGCGGAGGATCGCCTCGTTCTCGACGGAGGTGACGCTGTCGAGCGCCTGGAGTTCGCCTTCGGTGACCGACGCGCTGTTGAAGTGCGCCGCGGCGCTCCTGGCACGCACGTCGTCGTGACTCAGCAGCGCCATGGCGGGCACGGTCGTCGCGACCGCGATCCCGAGCACGGAGAGCATGGCGACGAGCGATACTCCGCGGCTGAACCGCGGGGAGCGCGACCGGGCATCCCGTTCACGCTGTTCCCGCGCCCGCTGTTCGATCTCCTCACGCCGGCGGGCCTCCCGGCGCGTCAGCGGGGCGTCGGGACCGTCACTGGCGGGGTGGGGTGCGTGGATACCATTCCGAGGTCTGGTTTCGCGGCGCACCGACCCAATATAACGAAATGGTAACCGTCTCACCAAACGAGACGACCGCCCTCACTCCCAGCGCGCGTAGTATCCCTGAACCAGCGGATCGAGCTGCGCGAACAGGTCCGGAGCCGCCGCGACCAGCAGCTCGGCACCTGCCGGCGCGGCACCGAGCCCGCCGAGCCGTGCGCCGGCCTCCTGGGCGATGAGCGCTCCCGCCGCGTGATCCCACGGATTCAGCCCGCGCTCGAAGTAGGCGTCGAGCCGCCCGCAGGCGACAGAGCAGAGGTCGAGGGAGGCCGCGCCGATGCGTCTGATGTCGCGCACCCGCGGTATCAGCTCGGTGACGAACGCCGCCTGCTTCCTGCGCTTCTCGGGGTCGTAGCCGAACCCGGTCCCGACGAGTGCGAGCGGGAGGTCCACCCCATTGTTCACCTGGATGGGCGCTCCGTTCAGCCGCGCTCCGGCCCCGGCCGCCGCGGTGAACACCTCTCCCGTGGTCGGGTTCACGACGGCGCCGGCGAGGGTGCGCCAGGTCGCGGGATCGGGATCGCCCTCCACCACGGCGACGCTGACGGCCCACGCCGGGATGTCGTAGAAATAGTTGACCGTGCCGTCGATCGGGTCGACCACCCAGGTCAGTCCGCTCGTTCCGTGCTCGGCACCGGACTCCTCGCCCAGGAAGCCGTCGCGCGGCCGGGCCGCGGCGAGCGCGTTCCGGATCAGATCCTCCGACTCGCGATCGGCCCGCGTCACGATGTCGGTGATCGTCGACTTGGAGGCCGCGACCTCGACGCCATCGCGGCGCCTCTGCAGAGCAAGCGCCCCTGCACGGCGGGCGACGGTGGCGGCGATCTCGAGCAGCTCGGTCGTGGAGGGCATGCGACCAGCCTGGCACACCGAGCGGCGCGCCCCGGCGCCGGGGCCGAGGCACGCCGCAGGACCGCTACGAGATTATCCGGCGGGCGACAGTGATGCGGCCGCCAGAGGCCAGGCCCGGCTTTCCCGGTGCGAGGTAGACCTCGATCACGCTACCTTTCCGCGCCCCGACATCGGCGGACTCGATCCGGACGGTGGATCCGTCGATCCCGTGCCCGACACCCGTTTGGAAGGCTGACCCACCGTAGGTCTCCATAACGTAGACACCGTCATGTCGGACCTGGATACGATTCGCGCTATCGAACGCGGACTTCTCGATCACCACGACGATCCTCCCGTCCTCGGATTCGATGGACTTGACCCACCCGGAGGCGTCCGCTGGCGGAACCGCGATCGTCATCGTGTAGATCTTGACCGCACCGGCGTCGTCTGCGCCGGGTGTGCGGGGAGCGAGAAAGACCTCGATCTTCTCGCCGCCGGTGACCGTCGGCCCTGTCTTCGACAGCACAGCGTTCGGTCCTCTCCGCTCGACCGTCGCGCCATGCACCGCCGCTCCCTGATAGGTCTCGTCCCAGCGCACGCCGTCGACGTAGATGATCATGCGGTTGGGGCCATCGAAGGCGCCGATATCGATGACCATCGCGAGAGCGCCATCACGCACATACGAGTCCTTGACCCATGTGGCGGACGCTCGAGAGACCGCGAAGACCTCCAGCGTGTGTCGCACTTCCGGTGCGGCCGTCGCGCGCGCGGTGAGCGTGTGGAGGCCGTCTGCCGCCGGCTTGAAAGTGCCGGCCGCAAAATCGATCTCACCCTTCGCCCCCGTGACGAGGTCACGGGCACCCTGCGCGCCGGATGTCCACGAGACCTGCGCACTCGGCTCGATGCTCACCGGAATGCCGGCGGTGGCCGTGCCGTCGCGAGTGGCAGAGACGGCCGTCGCAGCAGCGAGCGCCTCGCCCGTGAATCCGTTCAGCAGAGTGGGCGACGCCCAGGTGACTGTGTAGGTCGACCGAGCGATCACGCGGATGGAACCGGCCACCAGCACCGTGGGGTCGGATTCGAGCTGCGCGATGATCGGGTACTCAGAAGCTTCGGTGCTCGCGATCGCCGCGGGCGTTCCGATACCGCCGAGCATGAGCCGACCGTTCAGCGACGCCAGCGTCTGCGCACCACCCACCCCGGAACCGGGCTCACCCCACTCCAGCCCGTCGTGCAGCGTGACGATCACTCGATGGGACCCGGTGCTGATCGGGACGCCGTTCTCGTAGATCGTGAGCACGAACGACGGAACCCTCGAGAACTCTTCGACGGTGGGGAGAGTATCGAACGCCAGCGTGATTCGGCTCTGGGAGGAAGCCGCCGCTGCAGGCGAAGCCGCGGTGGCGACGATCCCGGGCGCGGACCATGCAGCGACCGCCATGATGGTGCGCCTGCTCGGGCCACGTGAGCCGTCGGTGGGTCCGAGGGAGTTGGCGGTGTAGTCGGTGCTGTTCATCATGTCTCCTTCTGATTCGAGGCAAAAAGCATTTCACCATAAGCATACGTCTTGATATGTATATTTAATCTTTGAAATTCTAATTCAAGCACTCAAGGCTGCCCTCCAGTCCGGCCGGCATCCAGTCCGGCATCCAAAGAGGTCGGTCTCTGAACGCGGTCCTCGCCGCGATGAGGAAGCGCGCGAGCCGTTCGATCGCTGCGGCGATGCTCGTCCTGGCCACGCGTCTACACCGCCCGCCCGCACCGCGCTCGAAACGGCCTCACTGCCGCGATGGCATACGCCGCTACGACCACGTCGGCGACGACGGAACGTTCAGCTTCCGTAGAGCCGCCCACATGCACAACGATGCATCGTCATCGCCGACGAACACACCATCACCGTCACCCGCCGCGACACTAGCGAAACAACGAGGGGGAGCCCGGCCGATGGCCGGGCTCCCTCTCATCACACTGTGGCGAGTGAGGGTTTACATCCCACAAGGCGTTAAATCCCTGGTCACAGAAGGTTTCGTGACTCTCCCGTGCCACTACCGTAATAAGTACCGTAATAAGCAGCGTTCTCTTTTTGCTGATGTACCGATAAGTAAAGCAATAGGTATAAAGCGAAAGGACAACCTATGAATACTTTTGAAGCAAAAACTTACAAGTCGCCAACGGGCTGGTATTACGTACACTCCGAACACAACTTCGTAACCGTGTACGACCCTGACGAGCAGATGAGAGACGCCTTCTTCATCACGCAATACGACTATGAGGAAGAGTATCAAACAAACGGTCGCCCGTACCCAGAAGAATACGTCAAGGAATGTATTGACAACTACCGCAAGAAGCACGGTAGATAAACGCTGTGCCATTTCTGAGCTAATTTAACACTTTCTGTTAAACTTGACGATATATATAACATAACCTTTTAACAGAAAGCAGAAATCCTAATGACTATTTACGGCGACCCAGCACCATACACTGAGGAAGACACCTATGTTCAGGCATCGGAAACCGAAGACCCCGATGTACTTGATGAGCTAGCAAAGGTTCCCAATTTCAAGACCCGAAAAGCCGTGGCATTGAATGGGTTCACCGAACGTCATACCCTTAAGAAACTAGCGTCTGAGAATGCTAACCCTATTCGCTACTACGCTCTTCAGAACATTGCTCGTCGTTTCTATCCAGGCTATGACGTTGAACAAGTTGAAGTCTTTGAAGGCATTTGATGGTTTGGGCTTATCAAGAGGCACAAACTCGGTTGTCTGATGAAACATTCTTAGAGTGGTGTGCTGACAACGACCTAGACCCTCGTGCGGAAAGCGGGGTGGACAAGTTCTCTCGTGCCGAGAGATGTTCTCAGCCTGTCGTGCTTGAAACGGCCAGTCTAGAAACGGGTGAAATCGGAGTAACTCCCCCTCTTGTGCTTCCCTGCGGCTCGCCAAATGCTGATGTGTGTCCGTCGTGTGCGGAGTTCCTACAGAGACTTCGCAACCGCCAGATTTTAGATACGCTAGAGCAGCCGGCCACTCGGACAGCCTTACTCACTCTCACTGCCCCTTCGTGGGGGAAGGTTCACCGAGCCTTCTGGACGGATAAAGACAGCTTTCGTTATCGCTCATTGTCCGAGGTGGAGATTTACCGTAAGAAGCTTCTGAGGATGAAGCAGCAGGGGCATTGTCCTTGCGGTGATTTTCACGAGTACACGGATGGTTTAGTTGGCACGCCCATAGACCGCTCAACGTACGACTACGCAGGTGAAGTGATTTGGAGTAAGAACCTGCCCAACCTAATGGCGGCAGCGGTTCGGCAAATCAAGCGTCTTGCCCTGTGGAGTGGCGTAGAGCCTTCTGAGCTAAGACTGTTCAGCGTTTATGAGCGTCAGAAGCGTGGCTCTCTCCACTCGCACGTTCTGATAGCAGTTACAGGCAATGAACAAGGGTTCATCCGCCTCGCCTCTACCATAGCTAAAGGTTGGAGTTCCCCAACGGCGGAAATCCCCGCAGGTTTAGTAGCAAACTACGAAAGCACCATTGTAAAGAGCCGCCTGATAACCAGCGGACTTAATGCTAACCTGCGTGTTCCCACTGCGAAATGGAAAAACCGTATTGAGCATCCCGCTACCAAGTTTGGGAAACAGTACGATTTTCGGATATTGAAGGCTGACAGTGAGACAGCTACGGAAATCCGAAGTTACAAGCAAGCCTCTTCGTATGTTTCTAAGTACCTCACGAAGAACCAGAGTGCGTTTGCTCCTGTTGCTTTGAAAAGGTTGTCCGCTCAGCAGAAGCATCACTTCTATGATTTGCGTAAGACTGCTATGGCTCTCTTGGCGGACTACTCGCTTTACGTTGCTCGGGTTCGCACGCTGGAACGTCAGCGTAGGGCGATGTTTGAAGTTGCCTCTGAACAGTTGGCGTTCATTCAAGCTGAGCTGAAACGGTTGCGTTCACGAGGTGTTGAGCGTTCAGGGATAGTAGACACCCTCTTTGACGAGTGGGTTACGTCTACCGTTACCCGAGAAGGTTTGAAGCAGACGTTTGATGACCTCGCCTCCTTGATTGGTGAGCAGATGAACGATGAACAGGTGACGCTGTTGTCTCTTATCTCTGAAGCTCAGGAGGTAGAGGCAACTGTCTCTTTACGCTCCATAAAGATTAGTTTGAACCGTCTTGCTAACAATGCGGGTTTCACGGGCTCTCTTACCATTGTTTCAAATTGGCGTAAGAGTATTTCCGACCTTAAACAGGAAATGAGCCTTTTTAAAGCCGAACAAATGGTTGACGTTCAAGAGCCTGCTGTAATAGCAGTAGAACTCAATATTGAGAAAATGTCTGAGTTACGGCGTGAGCGTGCTAAATACTCTGAACGAAACAAGTCGGTCATTGAACGAACGATACTTTGGGCGTCAAACCTGAAGCAGAAGCCTTCACCCATTATCATTTAGGCAATTTTTGCCGTTAGCGGGTGGCTGTGGCAAACGACGAGCCGAAGGCGACCCCTCGCAGCGAAGGAAGGCGAAAGCTCTCGCTTGCGACGCCCTCGGAGAGGGCGGGGTCGGAGACCCGTAGCTTTCGCCTGCCTGGAAAGCGAAGAGGGGCGAAGCCCGAAGGGGTTCGGGAGTGTGAACTGCCCCCGTAGGCAAAAAAGTGCCCCAAAAGGATAAGGGCGTAAGCCCCTTTTGGGGCACGGTTGCCCGCCCGAACGGGCGAGGCGGGCTTTGCCCGCCCTTGATTAGTAAAGAAAATTAGGCTACCGCAAGAAATCGCAGATTTTTTGGAACTTTTTTCTAAATCTGCGATTTTTTTGTTTCTATCTGCCGATAAAGAAAGTATAAGAAACAGTTTCTTATGATTAACAGAAAGGAAAGCTCATCGTGGCTTCATTCAAACTAGACCCAAATGGCGTTGAAATCTACATTGGTTCTGACGCAACCGTAACACCAGTAACTGACTTTACTACTAAAGAGCAGCAGATTGACAAGTCTACTGGTTTGCCGCTTTACAAGGTAAACGCCGAACTCATCGTTGACGGTGCTGTGGAAACCGTAGCCTTAAAGATTGCGTCCAAGGACGCTTTCACTTTACAGGCTCGTACCGAATACAAAGTGAACGGTTCTCTCTACGCAACTCCTTGGTTGAAAGACGGAGCTAGAAATGTCTCCGTTTCCTTCAAGCTTGTTGGTTCTCTCATCCCAGCAAAAGCACCACGGGGTGAGTAACGGGTGAAGGGGGAGGATTTCTGTCTTCTCGTCTCCTCCCCCTTCCTCACCAAAATATACAACTAAACAAAACTACTTGTTAGATATTAGGTAAGAAGCAATAACGCTTCACAGAAAGGTTACCCAATGATTACAAAACTCATCGCATTCGTCTTAATCAGCTGTCTTGCTATTGCTGCGTACTGCGTCATTCAAGAAGCAACTAAATCAGTTGAAGCTTATGCTCACGAAACAATTTCAAGCCCAATGCGTCAAATCTCCAATTTAACGTCTCACTAATCACAGAAAGGAAAATGAGATGACTACCAATTCCCTTACGAGAGAGGAAACCAAACAACTTCTCGTCGCTATTCAAGAGTTTGAGTCCCTAGGATACTTTCACTCCTTCGCTGCGGAGGTTACCAATGCGTAAGCTCACCGCAGACCAAATCGCAGGCTTCGTGCTTGGTGCGTGCGTATCCCTCGTTATTGCCTCTACCGCTTTCGCCCTCAGTGCCCTCGTGACACCTTCCCGTGTGGAGACAGCCCGTGTTTCCGTCCCTATCGTTCAGGTTCAGGGTGCTGGCGGGGTTCTCGCCGCTGCGTGGGCTTGTCCCGTTGCTAGCGGTAACGCTGCCTACTGGCTCAATGACACGGACGCAGTGCTCTACTTTTCTCCTGACGCTTTGAATGCTGCCCAGGCAGTGAAGTACGACTGTTCCCTCGCTCCTTCTCCTGACGTGAAGTTAGGTAACAAGTCCGACTTCACCAGGCTCTATGAAGCTAAATACTTTCCGTCTGTCGCTGACCAGCAACGTAAGGCGGTGGAACGATGATTACCAAAGCCAGCAAACATAAAGGCGTAATTATAAGTTGCCTAGCTTTTATCGCCGTTGTTATTCTTGTCGCTCTTGCTTCTTGCGTAACGATGAAGCCTTCTATTAAGGCTAAGCACTCTGTGAAGCCTATCGCTTCTTCGGAAGTTTCCGCCACTCCTTCACCGTCCATTGCTGAAGCGGAGTTCTGGGATTGTCCCGTTTCTCAAAATGATGCGGTTTACGATACACACCCCGATGCTCACTATTACTTTGTTGGTCAAGCGATGACCCAACAAGAAGCAGCAAAATACGGGTGTGAATTAGTTACAAAACCATTGCCAACAGATAAGAACGGTAACCCCGTCTCTCTGATGGACAGGTTCCAATTTATGAACAGCTACGTTCCCTACTCTGAGTGGGATGACGCCACAAAACAGCACTTTGCTTCCGCATCCGCTGTAGAGCCTAACCCCTTGGTTGGTAGCTCGGATGCTGTAGACGCCGCTCCTGCTGCCCCATCTACGGTAGCAACGCATAACAACGGTAGCCCTGCTCCGCAAGCTGAGGTGAAGGGTTCCCCATCCTCACCTTCCGTTCAAAAGCAACAAGCAGTGAGCACACCTGCTCCGCAGCTTCAGAGTCAACCTTCACCCGCTCCAACGCCTTCGGTAGCCCCCCAGGAAAGCTCACCTGCTCCTGTAGCAACCCCGCCGGCTTATCCTGCCCCTGCCCCCTTGGCGAAAGATGACCCCGAGCAGCACACGGCGTTAGGTACGCCTGGTGACGCCTCGTGGGCTTGGTACTACTACAACAAGGGCGTGGTTCGTTGTGGAATGAATAACCAGTGGACAGAAATCCCTTACTCTGGCTCGTTCATTGAGTACCCGAAAGCCTGCTGGAACTGGTGGGGCTGGGACGGTGGAGACTCTACAGGCTGGACTCCTGCTTCATCACCTAACTATGTGGGTGGTGGCAACTAATGAGCAAAACAGAAAAAGCTACATTTGGTTTTGTTGCCACAATAGTCTTCATTCTTAAATGGCTGCTTTGGTCAGGGCCGATTTTTCTGGTCGGCAAGACCTTAAGCTATCCAAAAAGAATGTTCTGGATATACGTAGTCATTGCTATGACAGTCACCCTTCTTATTGCTTGGGGTAGTGGAAACTTTGTACCACTGATAATCACCATTCTTTTAAGCATAGGATTATACTTTGCGTTCAAAAAATATGGTGCGAGTATCTACCATCGTTATCAACTGCGTTTGGTGCTAGAACAGGCAATCGGTGATTTCTTCCCCGAAGGTCAAGCAAAGAAACACATGACCATCCATTGGGCAGACCATAACGGTAACTTCCGAGTGGATTTCCGAGTTCCCTATGGCAAGAGCGACGCAGAGTTTATGAAGGTGCTCCCCGCTGCTGCTTCAGCACTCGGGTTGGTGAAGTTCATGCCAATAGACTTGGACGACCGAGCAGGCTATGTAACCATCCTGTTCTGCTTCAACGACCCACTAGAAGGACACCTTCGCTCTGAAGATGCTCCCGTACTTCACCTGAGCCAGTTTGAACGTGAAGACCCGTACTTGTGGCTTCCAATTGGCGTCAACGCTTTGGGCGAGAAGTATGAAGTCCCATTGTTCTTGAAGGACGCTGGTGCGATGCGTCGCCTGGATAGCGGTAAGAGTGGTGCGGGTAAAAGCTCGGCTGTATTACAACATCTGCTCTTCGCAGCGATGAACCCTTACATTGACCTTGCTATTGCGGATATGAAAGGAGGTTCGGAGTTCCCATTATTCAAGCCGTACGCCTCCGCATATGCGACTGACAAGAACTCATTCTTTGACTTGTTGCGTTATCTAGAGAAGGAAGTGGCTCGCCGCAGTCAGCACCTAGCCCAGCACGCTCTTGACCCTGGACGCTTCTCTAAAGCGTGGAACTCCATAGATGATGGCAACTTCATCTTGTGGGTCTGGGATGAGCTAATCAACACGTACAAGGGGTTGGCGCTTCAAGAGATGATAGAAATCCAGGGGCGTGTTGCGGGTATCGCTTCCGTAGCCCGTTCACTCGGTATAGCAATTATCTTCTCGTCCCAGACGTTCCGTTCAGACGTGCTTGAGACGAAGGTGAGAGACAATATGTTTGACCTCACAATAGCTTTTCAAGCTGGAAGTCTCCAGGACGCCGAGTATGTAGGTTTCTCTAGTAGTGATGAAATCCGCCCTGATTTGATTAAGG
Organism: Leifsonia sp. TF02-11; assembly: GCF_017565305.1. GTDB lineage: Bacteria > Actinomycetota > Actinomycetes > Actinomycetales > Microbacteriaceae > Leifsonia. Next base: position 303,339 of record NZ_JAGEKP010000008.1, on the reverse strand, counting down.
GTAAAATGCTTCCTTCGGGAAACATGTCTACGGCTGGACAGTTCGCCACTCGTGGTCTGAAATCTGACTACGGTAAAACCTATTACTTGCCAAACGACATTATCGCTAAGGCTCTTGATACAACGCCGATTGAAGAAATCACGACCAGTCTCAAGAAAAATGGAGAATATCCAGAACTTCTGCCGATAGATAAAGTGTAGGTCAGTTACCTTTCTGGCTGACTACAAGAAATAACCCCCGCCTTCATTGACGGGGGTTATTTTCTATTTGCTGGTCGCATTCTTTTTTAGTTCCTGAAGCAGCTTCATTTCTGCCTCAAGTTCCTTCAGACGCTCGTCAGCGGTGAGAGCCACTTCGTTGTCGTGCTCTTCCAAAGCCTTCTGAGCCGTCCGAAGGTTCGCCTTAGCCTCGTCAAGGTGCTTCTCGTGGTATTCAATCCGCTTCTGTTCTGTAGCGATTGCCTCCACGAGCCTTTCCCGAAGAGGACGGTTCTTTCCTCGGGGCTTACGGGTCTTTTCTGCGGTGTCAGTCTTGGTAGCCATAACTATATTCTAAGATAAAAGCAAACCTTTTGTCAATAGTTATCTTTCTCGTTCCTTAAAGATTTCATCAGTCAATCCACGCATGGGTTCAACCTTGCTCTTGACGTCAATGTGGGTATAGACAGTGCGAGTAATTGCTTCGGTTTCGTGACCCGCAATTGCTCTAACAATCTCAATCGGGAAGCCCTGAATGATCATTGTGCTAATCGCAATGTGTCTCATAGCGTGCTGCCGAATGTAGGGAATGCGGTTATCTTCTAGGAGCTTGTGCCACTGTTTGTTATCAGTTGTGTGGCGGATGGGTTTACCGTTTGGCATTGTGAAGACAAGGTTTTCTAGTCCCTTGTCTGGTGACCAGTTTGGAGACTTTTTCCACTCACGCTGTATTTTGCGGTAAGCCTTAATAACCTGAAGCAATCGGGCATCCAAAGGAATGAGCCGTTCCCCTGCCTCGGTTTTAGTCTCACCCTTGATATATAGCTTCCCGCTCTCAGGATCACGCATCAACTGTTGTCTGATTTCCACGGTTGCCGTAGCTCCGTTTTTATCAAGGTTTGAGAAACAATCCCACGTTAGTCCGAGCCGTTCACTTTGACGGATACCCAGCAGGAACGTGAACATCCAACGGCACTCATCGGGGTTGCCTTCAAGGTTCTTCGCCAGACGTTGAGCTATCCAACGCTTCTTCTCTAGCTGTTCCTTCTTAGCCTTGCTCTTGGGCTTACTCGGGAGCGGGATGTTAGCGGTTGGGTTTTCGCTAATGTACTTGGCTTCTACGGCGTAACGGCAAGCCATATTGAGGACGCCTTGGATAGCTCTCTTGTGGCTCTCCCCCACCAGCGGTTCTTTGGTCTCTACCCGTTCGCCATTTGGATAAGTCTTGACCTTCTTCTTCGCAGGCAGAGTGACGAAAAGAAAGTTCCGAATGTCCTCACTTTGAAGCAACCGAATTGGGATGCGTCCCAAAGCCGGCTCTATGTGTAGGCGGATTAGGTTTGCGTATTGGGCGGCAACCTGGGTAGTTACTCGGTTCTTTGGATCGGTGGCAGCCTTCTTGTATGCGTGCCACTCCCACAGGAGTTCACCCGTAGTTTTCTTCAGCTCAATGGGTCGTGTGTTCAAGGCTGAGATGGGAAGTTCACCCATCTTGACCAAACGCTTTTTGTAGTTCTCTTCTCTACGTTTGATCGCTTCTTCTTCAGTAGAGCCTGTACCGCTGACCTGAACGGCTCGCCCTTGCTCGTCCATAAAGAGTGTCCTGGTGGCTCTCCAACGAGTTCCGTGGGGCGTCTCTATGGTGAATGTAGAGCCTTCGCCTCTTCTGCGTGGCGGGCGTCTAGCAGCCCATAGCTCTTCGCTAGTCCGTCTGCCCCTGCGAGTGCCCCCAGCATCCATAGCGTGAGGCTAGCCCAAAATAATAAGTAGCGTAATAAGGAAAACGCCCCCAGCTTTGGTGACGTGCTAGGGGCGTTCCTTGATTTGGCGGGGTTTCACTAGGTGTTGCCTACCATATTTTTAGTTCTGTGGCGAGTGAGGGATTCGAACCCCCGAAGGCTACGCCGGCTGATTTACAGTCAGATCCCTTTGGCCGCTTGGGTAACTCGCCATTCGCGCTTCCGACCAGTCAACCGCTGTCCGAAGGCGCCATGTAAGGATACTCGGCGCGCGCCGTCTCACGAAATCGGCGGCGCCCGCCCCCGGGCTCCCTTCTGCCCGCGGCGAATTCGCACACGGCAGAACCGCGCGACAAGCGGACCGGCGCGGAAGCAGGATGGCGCCATGACCACTCCTGAGACCATCTCCCCCGTGCAACGACTGCTCGAGGAGCGCATCGTGTTCCTCGGCACCGAAGTGAACGACGAGTCGGCCGGCGAGGTCTGCGCGCAGCTCCTGCTGCTCGACTCGATCGCCTCCGACCGCGACATCTACCTCTACATCAACTCACCCGGCGGCTCGATCACCTCGGGGTTCGCCGTCTACGACACGATGAACTTCGTCCGTTCCGATGTGGCGACCGTCGCGCTGGGCTTCGCGGCCTCGATGGGCCAGTTCCTGCTGTCGTCCGGAGCTCCGGGCAAACGCTACGCCCTCCCGAACTCGTCGATCGTGATGCACCAGCCCCACGGCGGCTTCGGCGGCACGAGCGCCGACATCCAGACCCAGGCCAAGCAGATCCTGCATTTCAAGCGCAGGATGGCGGAGCTGACCAGCGAGCAGACCGGCAAGACGATCGAGCAGATCATCGAGGACGGTGACCGCGACCGGTGGTTCACGGCCGACGAGGCCAGGGAGTACGGCTTCGTCGACGAGGTCATCGGCTCGACGCGGGCGCTCGCCGGCTGACGGCTCAGCGGTCGGCGGCCAGCAGGCTCAGGCGGCCAGCAGGCTCAGGCCGCGAGCAGCACGGCATGCGGCACACCGTGCGGCACGCCCGACGCCGGCTGCTCCCCCGCGAACTCCGCTGAGGCGGGCACGCGCTCCGGGACCAGGCTGAGCACCTCGACGCGGGCGAATTCCGCCACCACCTGGGAAAGCAGCTCGCGCTCCGTCACGTCGAGCACACGGCAGAGGGCCGCCAGGATCTCGGACGACGCCTCCTTGCGGCCACGCTCGATCTCCGAGAGATAGGGCACGCTGATCCGCGAGCTCTCCGAGAGCTCTCGGAGGGTCGCACCCCGCTCGGTCCGCAGCCGGCGGAGCACCGAGCCGATCGCGTGCCGCATCAACATGCCTGAAGCCTAAGCCGACCCCCGCCGTGCGCGCCCTGCCGGTTTCGCGATTCCGCCCACAGCAGAATGCGACGCCGCTACTCGCGTTCCGCGCGCGCGAGCACCTCCGGCGGCAGGACCTTCCTCGCCCCCAGCACCTCGAAGGCGACGAGGCGGCCTCCCTCGTCGTACTCCGCATCGACGTACGAGCCGGCAGGGACCCCGGCGACCGCCGCGTGGCGCGCTCCGGCGGCGGCGCCCTCGTCGACCACGAGAAGCGCGACGTCCAGTTCCGGATCGTAGACCAGCCGCATGCCCTCGACGCTACGGGAGGGAATCGGCCCTGCCATCGGACCGCCGTACCACTTCGACGACACACCCCTCCTCCTTCCATGGATGTCGGTGGGTGAGCGCACAATCGTCGGCATGAGGACATTGGAGATTTGCGAACGGTGCGATGGCACAGGGGCCGACCCCGTCCAGCGCGGCGAAGAGATCGACCTCTGCGCGGAGTGCTTCGGCGACGGCTGCCACGTGACCTACTTCGCCGAACTGGAGAAGACCGCCTGAACCGGTCGCGACCGTCCTGAGAGCTTTCCTGAGAGAACTCTCACGAACGGTCACATGGCCCCCTGCAGCCTCCCTGAACCGCTCCGTTCCCCTCGCCCCGACTGGCCGCGGACGAGGTCGCACCAGCCGGTGATGTTGACCCCCATTCGTGGGTGGCCCAGCGGGTTGCGGCGCTCCACGACGACGTGCGGGTCGCTCTCCGCTGTGGAGAATCCCAGGCTGCTCTGATGAGACTCGGGTGTCGATCCGGAACGAGTGAATGGAGCGCCCGTGACCGAACCGAGTGCCGAACCGCGCCACGGCAGGCCGAGGCCGCGCCGCCGCCGGATCGCCGCGATCATCGCAGGTGGCGTCGCCGTCGTCCTCGTCGCAGCGGCCGGGGTCGCCGTGTGGAAATACGTGGATCTCTCCACCGGGATCCGCCGATCGGCTGTCACGATGCCCACGGGCTCCGCGACCCCTGGTGTGCCGCAGAACACGGGCGAGACGAACATCCTGATCATGGGGCTGGACAGCCGGGTCGATCAGAACGGCAAGCCGCTCCCGCAGGAGATCTACGACGCGATCCGCGCCGGCGACCAGTCCGACGGCGGGTACAACGCCAACGTCCTCATGTTCATCCACATCCCCGCGAACGGCGGCAAGGCCTCCGGCATCTCGATCCCGCGCGACGACTACGCGTCCCTCGCCGGCTCTCCTGACGGAGTCTCCCGGTCGAAGATCAAGGAGGCGTACGGGCTGGCCATGGACGAGAAGCTCCGCGAGCTCCGCAAACAGGGCGTCGCCGAGGCCGACGCCTACCAGCAGGCACGCACGGCCGCGCGGCAGACCCAGATCCAGACCGTCTCCGACTTCCTGGGCGGCGTCCGCATCGACCACTTCGTCGAGATCACGATGGGCGCGTTCTACGAGATCGCGAAGGCCGTCCAGCCCATCACCGTGTGCCTGAACCACGCGACGCAGGACAGGTTCTCCGGCGCGGACTTCCGCGCAGGGGTGCAACAGATCGACGCCTCCCAGGCGATGAGCTTCGTGCGCCAGCGCCGCGACACCGGCCCGACCGATCTCGAACTGACCGACCTCGACCGGACAAGGCGCCAGCAGGCGTTCATCGTCTCGTTGGCCGTTCAGCTCCGGCAGGCGAAGACGTTCACCGACTTCGGCACCCTCCAGTCCCTCATCGACACGGCCAAGACGTACATCGCCGTCGACGACGGCCTCGATCTGCTCAGCTTCGCCTCTCAGGCCCAGCGGCTCTCCGGCGGCAACATCGACTTCCAGACCCTTCCGGTGGAGCGCTACGAAACCATCGACGGCAAGTCGGTGAACATCGTCGACCTGGCGAAGATCCGGGCGATCGTGGATGCCGTGCTGCATCCGCCCACGACGACGCCGGAGGCCCCCACGACCACGGGCCCGACGGGAGAGACGTCGCCGACCGAGCAGCCCACCCCGGAACTTCCGGCGAACACCTACACCGACAGCGCGACACCGCTGCAGTCGGGCGCCATCCCGTGCGTGAACTGAGCGCCGGCGCGATCCGCCTGCAGCTCGCCCCCGCCCTGCGGTCGCCGCACGCCACGAGCGTGCTGCTGCTCGCCACGACGCTCTTCCTGACCGCCTTCGGCGTGCTCATGGTGCTCTCGTCGTCGTCGATCGAATCCCACCTCGACTCGGACAGCTTCTTCGCCCGCTTCGGCTCCCAGCTGACCTTCGCGGTCATCGGCGTCGCCGTCATGCTCCTGGTCGCGCGGCTACCACTGCATCTCTGGCGACGGGCGTCGTTCGTGCTGCTCGCCGTCTGCTGCCTGCTGCAGCTCGTCGCCGTGCTGACGCCGCTCGGGGTGAAGATCGGCGACAACACGAACTGGCTGCGGATCGGCCCGTTCACGGGCCAGCCGTCCGAGGGGATCAAGATCGGCCTCGTCCTCTGGCTCGGGTTCGCCCTCGGGTCGCGGGAGCGCCTGCTGCAGGACTGGCAGAACCTCGTGAAGCTGGTGCTCCCGGTGGCCGGCGGCGCCATCCTGGTCGTGCTCCTGGGCGGCGACCTCGGCACCACGGTGATCATGTCCGCTTTCACCCTCGGAGCGCTGTTCTTCGCCGGCGCGCGGCTGCGCCATCTCGCGGTGATCGTCGTGGCCGGCGCGATCGCCGCTGTCGCGGCGGCACTGTCGAGCGCGACGAGACGCGGCCGGATCTCGGCCTTCTTCGGCGGGACCAGCGCGGTCAACCCCGACGTCAACTGGCAGCTCGACAACGCGCACTACGCCCTGGCGACCGGCGGGCTCTGGGGTGTCGGACTCGGCAACTCGCGCTCCAAGTGGTCGTGGTTGCCCTCCGCAGACACCGACTTCATCTTCGCGGTCATCGGCGAGGAGCTCGGCCTCGTCGGCGGGCTCCTCGTCCTGGGCCTCTTCGGCCTCCTCACCTGGCTGCTGCTGCGCGTCCTCGTGACCGCCACCGACCCGACGGCCCGCATCGTGACGGGCACCATCCTGGTCTGGCTCATCGGTCAGGCGTTCGTGAACATCGGCGTCGTGCTCGGCCTCATCCCGGTGCTCGGCGTCCCGCTGCCGTTCATCTCGGCGGGAGGCACGGCGCTGATCGCCTCCCTCATCGCCGTCGGCCTCGTCCTGGCGGCGGCGAGGGACTCCGCGCCGCGGGTGAACGCCTCGCCCTAGAATCGAGGGATCAGAGGATTTCACCGAGAGTAAGGCGGATATCGTGGCAGACTCCTCGTTCGACGTCGTCAGCAAGGTCGACAAGATGGAGGCGGACAACGCCGTCAACCAGGCCCGCAAGGAGGTCGAGCAGCGCTACGACTTCAAGAACGTGGGCGCCTCCGTCGAATGGAGCGGCGAGAAGGTGCTGCTCAAGGCCAACACCGAGGAGCGGGTCAAGGCCGTCCTCGAGGTCGTGGAGTCCAAGTTCATCAAGCGGGGCATCACCCTCAAGTCGCTCGACACCGGCAAGCCCTACCCGTCGGGCAAGGAGTTCCGGATCGAGGTCGGCCTCAAGAACGGCATCGAGCAGGACGCCGCCAAGAAGATCAACAAGCTGATCCGCGACGAAGCGCCCAAGAGCGTCAAGTCGCAGATCCAGGGTGACGAGCTGCGCGTCAGTTCGAAGAGCCGGGACGACCTCCAGGCGACGATGGCCCTCCTGAAGGGCGCCGACCTGGAGGTGGCCCTCCAGTTCGTGAACTTCCGCTGAGCGGACCCCGCGCGGCGAGCGGGCCCCGTGGGCCGGGAGGGCCTCCCGGCAGCGGACGGCTCGCGCTGAGCGCCCCGCGCAACCAGCGCGCGACCTCGCGATAGGCGGCCTCGCGCACCGCGGATCGCGAGAGGAAGACGTCGTGCAGTGCGCCGTCCAGGCGTGCGACGGTGACCGTCGGAGCGAGGTTCAGCGCGCGCACGGCGATGTCTTGCACCTGGAGCACGATGTCCGAGTCGAGCATGTCGTCCGTCCAGTACGGCAGCAGTGTCGAGCGCGCCGACAGCAGGGTGAGAACGGGCGCGTCGATCGCGAGGCCGGTGGCCACCCGCGCGTGGCCGGCGAGCACGGCGGTCAGCCATGCCGCGTGCACGGGGAAGCCGCGGACCGGTCGCCAGGTCAGGTCGTAGTCCCACTCGCCGTCGAGCGTGCGTGACACCGAGCGGGTGTAGAAGCCGAGGTCGACGTTCGGCATCGCCGCCTTCGGGTCCAGCCTCGCGTGGAGGTCGATGAGCGGGCTGATCACCGCCCGACCGGCCGCGTGTGCCTGGAACTCCAACCACGGACTGTTGAGGACGACGGCCGCGGCCCGACCCGGGTGCCGGTCGGCCCACAGACTCAGCGTGAGGCCGCCGGTGGAGTGGCCCATCAGGATCAGCCGGCGGTGCGGCGGGCGACGCGGACGCTCATCCTCTCCGTGGCCCATCGCCTCCAGCGCGGCTTCGATGTCCTCGTCGTAGGTGTCCAGCGAGTCCACGAACCCCGGAGTCTGGCCGGGGCGCAGACTCCGACCGTACTTGCGCAGGTCGAGCGCGAAGAACCGGGCGCCCTGATCGTGCCAGAAGCGCGCTAGTTCGGTCTGGAAGAAGTAGTCGGACCAGCCGTGCACGTACAGCACGTCGGTGTCCTCCGCGGGATGGCCGGGGCGCAGGTCGGCCAGGCGCGGCCACGGCTCGAAGCGCACGAGCGTGGCGACGACCTCGCCCTCCGCGTCGGGCGCGAGCGCGAGCGTCGCCTGCTGGAACCCGGCGCCCAGAACGTCCGGGCGCCATTCCACCGGAGTGCTCATGGCTCCAGCGTGCCAGAAAGGAACGGGTCGATGGGAGGCCTACTCGGCCGCGCCGACCTCCACCGCGCCGATCTCCGCCGCGCCGGCGTCCGCCGCTGCGCCGTTCGACACGCGGACCATCTCGTCGCGGGGGACGACCTTGATGCGCGCGCGGCCGCGCTCCGCACCGAGGGCCTGCTCGTGCTCGTCGAGGTTGTGCCAGCCGTCGAGATTCGTGTACTCCACACCCCGGTCGCGGAGGAGCTTCTCCACAGATTCCTCGGAAGGGTCAGCGGGAGACCACCAGTTGCCCTGATCGTTGATCACATGTTTGATCGTCTCCATCGCATCCGACTTGGTGTGACCGATGAGCCCGACCGGCCCGCGCTTGATCCACCCCGTCGCATACACGCCGTACATCCGCTCGTTGTCCCCCGTGCGCAGGACCTGCCCCTCGTGGTTCGGGATGATGCCGTGCTTCGTGTCGAACGGGATGCCGGGCAGCGGCGAGCCGAAGTAGCCGACGGCCCGGTAGACCGCCTGGACCTCGAGCTCGCGGATCTCCCCGGTGCCGCGCACCCCGCCCTCGCCGTCGGACTCGGTGCGCTCGTACCGGATGGCGCGGACGTTACCGTTCTCGTCCGGCAGCACCTCCAGCGGCTTGGCGTAGAAGTGCAGGTGCAGCCGGCGGGAGGCCGAGCCGACCTCGCGCTGGCGCCACTGCTGCAGCACGCGGTCGATCACCATGACCTGCTTATTGCTGGCGATCGCCGCCTTCGCGTGCTCGTCGTAGTCGAAGTCCTCGTCGTAGAGGATCATGTCGACATCCCGCAGTTCGCCGAGCTCCCGGAGCTCGAGCGGAGTGAACTTCACCTGCGCCGGGCCGCGGCGACCGAACACGTGCACGTCGGTCACGGGCGAGCTCTTGAGGATCTCGTAGACGTTGTCGGGGATCTCCGTCGGCAGCAGATCGTCGGCGTGCTTGGCCAGGATGCGCGAGACGTCGAGGGCCACATTGCCGTTGCCGATCACCGCCACCGACTTCGCCTCCAGCGGCCAGGTGCGGGGCACGTCGGGGTGGCCGTCGAACCAGCTGACGAAGTCGGCGGCGCCGTAGGAACCGCCGAGGTCGATGCCGGGGATCTCCAGCCCCGCGTCGTGCACGGCTCCCGTGGCGAAGATGACCGCGTTGTAGTGCCGCTTGAGATCGTCGAGCGTGATGTCGACACCGTAGGTCACGTTGCCGAAGATCCGGATGTCACCGCGGTCCAGCACCTCGCGCAGGGCGGTGATGATGCCCTTGATGCGCGGGTGGTCGGGGGCCACCCCGTAGCGGACGAGCCCGTAGGGCGCCGGCAGCGACTCGAACAGGTCGATCGAGACATCGAAGCCGCGCTCGGCCTTGAGCAGGATGTCGGCAGCGTAGATTCCGGCCGGGCCGGCGCCGACGATCGCGAGTCGCAGTTTGGTCATGCGTTGATTCCTTCTGGGTCAGCTCGAACGTTCGACGATGGTGTCGGCGAATCGCACGAGCGCCTTCTTGACCGCGCCGTCGGGCAGCGGTGCGAGCGCCTCGACGGCCTCCCTGGCCCAGCGGTGCGCCTCCTCCAGGGTCTGCGCGGTCACCTCGTGCTCGCGCAGGGCCGCGATCGCCGCGGTGGCCTCCGGGCTGACCTCGCCCTCCTCGGCGGTGCCGATCACGTCGCGCTCCAGCCGTTCGAGCAGTGCGCGTGCTTCGGGGTCCGCATCCGCGCGCTCGCGCAGTCGCAGCACGGGCAGGGTGGCGACACCGGCCCGGAGGTCGTTTCCGGGGGTCTTGCCGGTCTCGGCGACGCCCGTCGACGACAGGTCGATGACGTCGTCGATCAGCTGGAACGCGACGCCGATCTTCTCGCCGAACGTGACGACGGGCTTCTCGTAGGCGGGGTCGGCGTTCGAGAAGACCACGCCCATCTGGCCCGCCACGGCGATCAGCGACCCGGTCTTGTCCTGGAGCACGCGGATGTAGTGGGCCACAGGGTCTTCGCCGTCTTGTGGGCCGATGGTCTCGTGGAGCTGGCCGAGGCACAGCCGCTCGAAGGTGTCGGCCTGCAGCTGGATGGCGCGCTCGCCGAGCGCGGAGACCAGCTTGCTGGCCCGCGCGAACAGCAGGTCCCCCGTCAGGACGGCGACCGAGTTGCCCCAGACGAACTGGGCGGTCGGAACGCCACGACGCATCTGCGAGTCGTCCATGACGTCGTCGTGGTAGAGCGACGCGAGGTGGGTGATCTCGACGGCCTGGGCGGCCTGCAGCACCCCGGGGGTGTTCCCGTCGCCGAGCTGCGCGGTCAGCAGTGTCAGCATGGGGCGGACGCGCTTGCCTCCCGCTTCGAGCAGGTAGCGGGTGGTGACGTCTGCGAGGTTGTCGGCGAACCGCATCTCGCGGTGGAGCGCCTCCTCGACCAGTGCGAGACCGTCGTCCACCGCCGTGGCGACCTGGCGGTCCTCACCGCGGACGAAGATCCGTTCGGTGAGACCGAGCTGGCTGGTCAGCGACGCGGGACGCCGCACAGCCGGAACGCTTCGTGGCACTACTCCCCCTCGGATGGGATGGCGGACGATGAGTCTTCGGAGCCGGGCCTGCGAGTGGATCGTGTCGCGCCGGCGGGCTTCCCGCCCGTCGACTTCGTCGCGGCGGGCTTTGCGGGCGCGGGCTTGCCTGCGGCGGGTTTGGCTGCGGCGGGTTTCTTGGCTGCCGCGGGTTTGCCGGCCGCGGGCTTGGCGGAGGCCGGCTTGCGGTCGGCGGGCTTCGACACCGGCTTTCCGCCGGTCGACTTCGTGGCGGCGGGCTTCTCGCCGGCCGGCTTCGACACCGGCTTTCCGCCGACCGACTTCGTGGCGGCAGGCCTCTCGCCGGCCGGCTTCGACGAGCGAGCGGACGCCCCGGCGGCGTTCGACACGGTGCGCTTCGGCGGCGCCGGCTCGGTCGGCGTTGCCGGAGTCTGCACGGTGGCCGATGCCGCCTCGGTAGTGGCCGCCTCGGACGCGGCCGGGGTGGCCGCATGAGCGCTCAGCGGCTTCCAGCCGCGGTGCAGCGCGACGATACCCGCGGTCAGGTTTCGCCAGGCCACCTGCTCGAAGCCGGCGTCCCGCATCCACGCGGCGAGCGCCGGCTGGCTCGGCCAGGCCTCGATGGACTCCATGAGGTACTCGTATGCCGCGGGGTTGGAGCTCGCCACCCGGGCGAGCACCGGCATGCCGTAGCGCAGGTAGGCCGCGTATCCGGCACGCACGGGCGCCAGCGGCGGCCGGGAGAACTCGCAGACGACCACGCGGCCGCCCGGCTTGGTGACCCGGTAGAACTCGGCGAGCGCGGCGCGCGGGTCGACGATGTTGCGAAGGCCGAACGAGATCGTCACCGCGTCGAACGTGTCGTCGTCGAACGGCAGCGCGGTCGCATCGGCCTGCACGAAGCTGATGAACGGGTTCGCCGCCTGACGCTGCCTGCCGACCTCGATCATCCCCTGCGAGAAGTCGGCGGCCACCACACTGGCTCCGTTGCGCGCGAGCGATGCGCTCGACGTGCCGGTGCCCGCCGCGACGTCGAGGATCGTCTCGCCGGCGCGCGGCGCGACGGCTCGCGTCGTCGCCACTCGCCAGAGCGTCGCATTGCCCATCGAGAGGACGGTGTTGGTCCGGTCGTAATGGGTCGACACCTCATCGAACATGGCGGCGACCTGGGCGGGCTGCTTGCTGAGGTCGGCCTTACTCACCCCACCAGCTTAGGCTGCGGCGTGATGCGCTGCATTCCACGCCCGCGCGCGCTACACCGTTCGCGAAGTGGATGTCCAGCCCACGCGCATCCGGCGCCCAGCGCGCCGGGCGTAGGCTGGTGCGGTGACTGCACCCTCGACCACCCGCCGGGTGACGGGCGTGACGGCGCTCTCGGTCGAGACGACCCCCCTCGACGACGTCCGGCATCTCGTCCCCTTCCTCGACTCCCGCCGACCGCTCGTGTGGATCCGCAAGGGCGAGGGGATCGCCGGCATCGGGGAGGCGTTGCGGCTCGAGTTCCGCGGGCCGGACCGCATCCGGCAGGCCTCTGCGGCGTGGCGCAGCACGGTCCAGGCGGCGACGGTCAGCGACGGCGTGCGCACGCCGGGAACCGGCCTCGTCGCGTTCGGCACCTTCGCGTTCGACGACGAGAGCTCGGCCACCAGCGTGCTGATCGTTCCCGAAGTCGTCCTCGGACGCCGCGGCGGTCGCAGCTGGATCACGCGGATCCGGCGACGGGACGGCATCGACGACGCGGCCGTGGACGGCGGTCGCGCCGTATCGGACGCCGCGGGGCCGCAGGCGGGACACCCGCTCCTCCCGAGCGACGACCTGCCCCGGCCCATCGCGTTCGGCGACGAGTACCGGCTGAGCCTGCTCCCGGCCGGGTTGGACGAGGACGGCTACCGGACGGCGGTCGCGACCGCCGTCTCGAAGATCCGCGAGCACGACCTGTCGAAGGTCGTCCTGGCGCGCGAGCTCTCCGCCCACCTCCCGCTCGAGTCCGACGTGCGCCGTGCGCTGGTGGAGCTCGCACTCGGGTATCCGGACTGCTGGACGTTCGCCGTCGACGGGCTCGTCGGCTCGTCGCCGGAGACGCTCGTGCGCGTGCACCACGGCACGGTGACCGCGCGCGTCCTGGCTGGCACGAGATCACGCGGGCGCGACGCCGCGAGCGACCACGAGTCCGCCGCCGCCCTCGCCGCATCGGTCAAAGACCAGGACGAGCACCGGTTCGCCGTGGCGAGCGTGCTCGACGCGCTCCGACCGCACAGCGCCGACCTCGCGGCGAGCGACCTCCCGTTCACGTTGAAGCTGCCGAACCTCTGGCACCTCGCGACGGACATCGCCGGCACCCTGAGCGACGGGGCGAGCTCGCTCGATCTGGCGGACGCCCTGCACCCGACGGCTGCCGTCGCCGGCACCCCGACCAGGGAGGCGGTGGCGCTGATCCGGGAGCTGGAGCCCTTCGACCGCGGGCGCTACGCCGGCCCGGTGGGCTGGGTCGGCGGCGACGGCGACGGCGAGTGGGCGATCGCCTTGCGCTGTGCGCAACTCGACGAGACCGGCGACCTCACCGCGTACGCGGGAGCGGGCATCGTGGCCGACTCCGACCCCGCGGCGGAGTACGCGGAGACCACCATGAAGTTCCGCCCGATCGTCGAAGCGTTCGGCTGAAACGCGCCCGCCGCACCGCGCTCAGGAGGCCGCGAGCCTCCCCCGCTCCGCCTCCAGGTCGTAGTTCGGCGCCGGCCACTCCAGACCCAGCTCCTCCAGCGCATGGATGAGCAGGTGCTGCACGGCGAGCCGCGCGTACCACTTGCGGTCGGCCGGAACGACATACCACGGCGCGTACGACGTCGAGGTGCGGTCGAACACGATCTGGTACGCGTCCTGGTAGTCGTCCCACCGCAGCCGTTCGTCGACGTCGCTCGGGTTGTACTTCCAGTGCTTGTCCGGCCGGTCGAGGCGTGAGGCGAGGCGCTCCTTCTGCTGGTCCTTGCTCAGGTGCAGCATCACCTTCACGATGGTCGTGCCCGACTCGGCGAGTTCGCGCTCGAACGCGTTGATCGCGTCGTACCGCCGCTCGATCTCCTCGTCGGGCGCGAGCTTCCGCACCCGGCCGATCAGCACGTCCTCGTAGTGCGAGCGGTCGAAGACGCCGACCTCTCCCGCACCGGGAACCTGCTTCCAGATCCGCCAGAGGAAGTCGTGGGCGAGCTCCTCGTGCGTCGGGTTCTTGAATCCCGCATAGCGCACGCCGCCGAGGTTCATCTGCCCGACGACGTGCGTGACGATCCCGCCCTTGCCTGCCGTGTCCATCGCCTGCAGCACCAGCAGCACGCTGCGCCTCTCGCCCAGCATGCCCGCAGCGAACAGGCGCTCCTGCAGGTCGGCGAGGATCGCGGCCCCGTCGTCGAGAGCCTGCTCACCGTCCGTCTTGTCGCCGGAGAAGCCCGGTGTCGACCCGGTGTCCTGATCGGCGAGGCGGAAACCCTCGCCCACACGCATCAGCGGATCCGGATCCTCTGCCCAGTACTTCTCGCGTCCCACGTCGCCTCCTCGCTCGGGTCGCACCATCGTACGGCTTCCCATTCAGACACCGGCGACGTCGAGCACCGGCTCGAACGCGTCAGGCCGGTGCAGCACCACCCGCGTCTTCACACCGTCCGGGAACAGCTGTGCCACGTCGGCCGCGCTCGCCCTGTCGTCGACGGTCACGTCGATCGTCTCGCGCCAGCGGCCGTCGGGCATCCGCTGCAGCGTCGCTTCCCAGACCAGCCCCGGCGTCGCGCGCGCCTGGAGGCGCAGGTGGATGCCGACGGCCCGGCGTCTCCCGAGCAGCGACAGCAGGCCACGGTAGATCGCCACCCGGCGGGTCGCGGCGAGCCAGGTGTCGAGCGTGCGAACCAGTGCGTCCGCGCTCCACAGGATCGTCGTGGCGAGACCGCCGCGCGACTGGTACACGTCGACGGCGTACACGCCGGCCAGCCGGCGCAGCGTCTGGCGGAGGGCCTCCTTCGTGATCCCCTCCTCCACCGTGCTGTGAAGGTAGAACGGCACCGCCGAACGGGCGGGGAGGCCGCCGGCGCGCAACGCCGAGCGATCGTGCACCGTCTGCCCGTCGCCGAAGAACGGTCGGAGCTCCGCGAGCAGCACTGCCACCGCGTCGGCGGGCGGCTCGTTCTCGATCGCGGCCGCCGTGTCCGCGTAGGCGATCGCCTGGTGCAACGCGCCCAGCCGGAAGCCAGGGGAGAGTGCGGGCCCCGCCTTGACGGTGACGAGCACTTCGGAGCCGTCGAGGTCGAGCCGGACAGGGTTCTCCCTGCCGTCGATGCGCGGAACGAGGTCGAGCACGTGCTCGATCGCGAGCGTGCGGACGCCGGCCGGGATCGGCAGGCGCCCCAGCGGCGAGCCCGCGACGACGAGATGCGTCACAGTGAATCCTGCGGCGCGCGCGCGTGCGGCCACCTGGGCGGCGACCATCCCACCGAGGCTGAAGCCCGCGAGCACGACGGGCTCCCCTGGCGCGATGCCGGCCTCCCGCATGGCCGCGAGCGCGGCGCGGGTGATGGTCGCCTCGTGCTCCGCGCCGATCACGAGGTCGGCCGTCAGGTCGTTCGGCGCGGCGCCGGGCCGCGGGTGCCACGACTTCGTGCTCGGGAACTGCACGATCCAGTGCCGGACGCCCTCGTGCTCCCGTTCGACGAGGCGAATCACGGCGGTGTCGATCCGATCGTCGAGGTCGGGGTCGCAGAGGTCGTCGATCTCTCGCTGGCTGAGCAGGAGGTCGCGGAGCGTGTGCACCGAGCGACGGCGCATCGCACCGGCGGCGAGGCCCGGGATGCCGAGCGGGTCGGGGCGCGGCCCGAGCTCCAGCCCGAGCAGGCCGGCCGGCACGTCGACGAGTCCAGGCGACGGCGTGTAGTCCTCGCCGGCGTCCCGGTCGTTCCACCAGCGCAGGAAGTCGTGCAGGAGCGGGAACCGCTGCTGGAGGAGGTCGTCGTAGTGGAGCAGCACCGCGTCGTGCCCGTCGCGCAGCAGTCCGCGCGTGCGGCCCAGCGCCACCGTCTTGCGCAGCAGAGCCGGAAGCGTGAACACCGCGAGATACGGCCGCGCCCGCCACCGCGGCAGCACGATGCCCACCACGCCGATCAGGAGCGCGAGCGGCGCCAGAAGCCAGCCGGCGATCCGGGCGAACCCGCCCGTGAGCCGCGGGGCCGCCGACAGGTACAGGCCGCTCAGCGTCGTGCGGCGCGCCCGCCTCCGGCGCGGCGCGGGCGCGGGGAAGGGATACGGCTGCTCCCGCGTGCGCTGGAGCGCGTACCACACCCACTCGGCGGCGAACACGAGGAGGCTCGCGAGCGCGACGACGATCGCCGCCGCGACACCCGCCGCCAGCAGCACGAGGCCGCCCGCGAGCGCGACGGGGACGCCGACGAGGAGACCGACGACCAGCGCCGCCCAGCCGCCGGCGGACCTCCCCCGCCAGAGGCGGGGCGGCAGCTGGCTGAGCATGCGGTCAGCCTAACGGCGACCTCCGTCCCGATCGCTTCGCACTGCCATCTAGCCACGCTCGGCTCCGGCCCGCTACGTTGTGCGCATTCGAGAGGAGCTCGTCGTGAACGGATTCTGGAACTTCTTCTGGCTGATCTTCTGGGCTTTCGCCTTCGTCGCCTACCTGATGGTCCTTTTCACGATTCTGGTCGACCTGTTCCGCGACGAGAAGCTCAACGGATGGTGGAAAGCCGTCTGGGTGATCTTCCTGATCTTCGTGCCCTGGCTCACGGCGCTCGTCTACCTGATCGCCCGCGGTCGCGGCATGGCCGAGCGCAACTCGAGGGAGCGGGAGACCGTTCCGGAGGACACCGACTACTACACGCACCCGACCCCGTCCGCGACTCCGGCCGCCGACATCCAGCAGGCGCAGGACTTGCTCGACAAGGGCGTGATCAGCAAGAACGAGTTCGACGCCCTGAAGGCGAAGGCCCTGGGAAATCGCTTCTGATCCGCCAGCGGAGTGCGGTGTGCGACACGCCACAACAAACTCGTGACACGATGGTCTTGCATCCGACGGGGGCGGATGTAATATTCATGTATGCCTGTACCCATTGCAGAAGCCGTCAGTCCCCGGCGGCTCATCCGTGACGAAGTCTTCATTCGTCTGCTCGACGCCATCGTCGACGGTGACCTCACCCCCGGCGAACAACTCTACGACGCGGAGATCGAGAAGTGGGTCGGGGTCTCCCGCACCCCGGTCCGCGAAGCGCTCAACCAGCTGGCCGCCATGGGCCTCGTCGAGATCATGCCCCAGAAGCGCACCAGGGTCACCCCGATCGACCCGGAGCGACTGCGTGCCCTGATCGACACCGTCGGCAGCCTCATGACCGGCGTCGTGCGCGATGCCACCCCCCTTCTGACCGACGAGGACAAGGATGCGCTCCGCGCGTTCAAGGACCGGATCGGCGACGGGTCCGAGATGGCCGACCTGGTGCGCGAACGCGTCCTCAGCGACGGCTTCATCAACGTCTTCCTCCGCCGCCTCGACAACCGGACGGTCGCCAAGCTCTTCACCCGCCACCTCCCCGAGGTGCGCAGGGCGCTGATCGCAGCCCCGACCTCCAACGCCTTCATCGCGGGCGCACCCCACGCGAAGGCGGCGGTCGACGCCGCCATCGCGGGCAACGGGGCCAAGGCTTCGAAGGCCGTCGCCGAATTCTGGACGAAGGGCCTCGTCACCGTCGTCGACGAGTTCGCCACGAAAGCCGCACCCACTGTGAAGGAGGGGCGCTGAGATGCCGCTTCCCGTGAAAGACTCCGCCCCGGTCGAGCGTCAGCTTCTGCGCGACGTCGTCTACAACCGCCTCTACGAAGGCATCCTCGACGGCACCCTCGAGCCGGGTGAGACCCTCCTCGACGAGAAGCTCACGGCCTGGCTGGGCGTCTCCCGCACGCCCATCCGCGAGGCCCTCATGAAGCTCGCCGACATCGGCCTGGTGGAGATGGCGCCCAACCGCTACACCCGGGTCGCTCCGATCGACCTGCGCGCCATCGACGAGGCCATCTACACGACCGGACTCCTGCACGAGTACGCGGCGCGGACCTCCGTGCCCACGCTCGACAGTGCAGCGCTCGGTCGCCAGGACAAGGCCCTCAAGGAGGTCCGCAAGGCTGCGAAGTCGAACAGCCTCCCGGCCCTCGGCCGCGCGGTGAACGACTTCTTCCTCGAGTTCGAGCGCAACAGCGACAACGCGGTGCTCCTCTCGCTCAGCGAGGGCCTGAGCCCGCAGGTCCTGCGCTACATCGCGGTGTGGAAGCAGCCGTTCGCCACCGACGACCTGCCCGGCCGGATCGCCGAGATCCTCGAGGCCGCGAAGGCCCACGACGGCACGAAGGCCGGCGACCTCGTGCGCGACCTGTACGCGTCCTCGCTCACGCAGTTCCTCGCGGACTACCGCCGCACGGACGACGAGATCGACGAGAGCCCGGTCGTCTGACCGCCAGCCCTCTCGAACCGTGCCCGGTGCCGTCAGGCGCCGGGCACGCTCGCGTTCAGACCTCGGCGTCGACCGCTGCGCGGCCCGAGACGACGGAGCGGATGTACGACGCCACCTTCTCGTGCTCGGGGTGCACGACGTAGCGCTGCAGCGCCGCCTCGTCGGCGAAGTCGCTGACCAGCACGACGTCGAACTCGTTGACCGGGAGCGAGTTGACGCCCACCTCGAAGCGGAGGATCTCCGGGATGACGGCGGGGAGAGCTTCCAAGCCGGCCGCGATCCGAGCCGCCTGTTCGGCGCGCTCGGCTTCGTCCGTCGTCGCGAGCTTCCACATGACCACGTGACGCAGGGTCAACGTTCCTCCTCCAGCAGTGCGGTGCGCAGGCGTGACGGATCGACGCGCCAGTAGGTGTGCTGCCGACCGTCGATCAGCACGACGGGGATGTCCTCCACATACCGCTCGTGGAGCTCCGGATCGTCGAGGATGCTGCGCTCTTCGACCTCCACCACGGGACCATCGTCCGGCAGGCCGGCGATCACCGAGCGGATCGCCTCACGTGCGTCGTCGCAGAGGTGACAGCCGGGCTTGCCGATGAGCGTGACGGTGACGGATGACACGTCGACAAGCTTAACGGCAAAAAGCGCCGACCCTCGCGGACCGGCGCTCGAGCAGCAGACGCTGAGGTCTACTTCTTGTTGCGACGCTGGTGGCGCGTCTTGCGAAGAAGCTTGCGGTGCTTCTTCTTCGCCATACGCTTGCGACGCTTCTTGATAACGGAACCCACGTAGACCTCACAAAGTTGGTGGTTTGCCGCGGGAAACGCGGCGACACAAGCAGCCAGTCTACCCGACTTCAGGCCGAGTCTGCGACGCCGCCGTCCAGCTGGGGTGCGACGGTCTTCAGCGCCTGCGCGACGGCCGACTCCGGAACGCGGAACGACCGGCCGAAACGGATGGCCGGGAGCTCACCCGCATGGACGAGCCGGTAGACGGTCATGCGGGAGACGCGCATCATGTCGGCCACTTCGGCGACCGTCAGGAAGCGCACATCCCGTAGGGCGTTCGAGCCCCCTTCGTGAACCATGCGGTGTCCCTCTCCTGCCCGTCATCGTACTCGGGTGGCGACGACGGCGAACTAGGGAACTCTAGTCGCTTCGACCGTTCAGTCTCTACGCCAGATCTTCGGCGTGACCCGCTCGACCCGGCGGCGGGTGTCGGCGAGCACCTTGCCGACCGTGCTCGCGAACTCGCGGGTCTCGTCGGCGAGCTCGACCGAGTAGGCCGTCAAGTCGACGTCGGAGGCGGTGAACGGGATCACCCAGTCCTCCACGGCCTCCAGAGGGGCCGGGTCGAGACGGTAGTAGCGGTGCTGGCCCTCCTCACGCACCGAGACCAGGGAGGCTTCGCGCAGCACCTTCAGGTGCTTGGAGACCGTCGGCTGGCTGAGCTCGAGCGTCGCCACGATCTCCGAGACCGAGATCTCACCGGCGGGACGCGAGTCATCCGAGTTGCGGTCGAGCAGCACTCTGAGGATGTCGCGCCGAGTCGGGTCGGCGATCACGTCGAAGATGTCGGCCATTGCACCAGGCTAGTCGCACGGGTGGCGGAGTACCATGTCCGAAGCTGTCGGTGGGAGGAACGGACGATGCGCACGACGCAGGCGGCCCGGCGGGGGTCCCCGGCCGCGGGAGGACGCGCACGCGCGGCGGTCAACGCGTTCGCGCAGCGGAGCCCTTCGCGGTTCGCGATCCTCGTCTTCGCGCTGCTGATCCTGGTCTTCACGCTGCTCTTCTCGCTGCCGATCGCCTCCGCCTCCGGCACCTGGACCGGCCTGGCCGACTCGCTCTTCACCGCGGTGTCCGTCATCTGCGTGACCGGCCTCTCGACCGTCGACATGGCGACCCACTGGTCGGTGTTCGGGCACCTGCTCGTCTACATCGGCGTGCAGGTCGGCGCCGTCGGAGTGCTCACCATGGCGAGCATCCTCGGCCTCGTGATCTCACGCCGCCTCGGGCTGCGCGCCAAGCTCATCGCCGCCAGCGACAGCAACCCGCAGCGCATCCACGCCGGCCCCGTCGCGGAGGGCCAGGCCGTTCTGCTCGGCGACGTCGGCAAGCTCCTGCGCACGGTCGCGATCAGCATGGTCGTCATCGAGGGTGGAATCGCGCTGCTGCTGTTCCCGCGCATGCTGATCGCCGGGATGGACGTCGGCAGCTCGCTGTGGGAGAGCCTCTACTACTCGGCGATGGCCTTCACCAACACCGGGTTCGCGCCGAACACCGAGGGTCTCACGCCGTTCGTGAACGACTACTGGTTCCTCGGCGCGCTCATGATCGGGGTGTTCCTCGGCGCGATCGGGTTCCCGGTCATCCTGGCCATCGCCTCCAATCTGCGCAAGCGACGCAGGCGCTGGTCCATCCACATCAAGCTCACCCTGCTGACCTCGGTCATCCTGCTGGTGGCGGGGGCGGTGCTCTACATCGTGCTCGAATACGACAACCCCAAGACGTTCGGACAGCTGGATGCCGGGCACACGGTCTTCCAGTCGTTCTTCCTCTCGACGATGTCGCGCTCCGGAGGCTTCGCGACGATCCCCATCCAGGACCTGCACGGGTCGAGCCTGCTCGTCACCGACATGCTGATGTTCATCGGCGGAGGGTCGGCTTCCACCGCCGGCGGCATCAAGGTGACGACGCTCGCCGTGCTGTTCCTCGCGGCGTTCGCCGAGGCGCGCGGCGTGGAGTCGATGGACGCCTTCAAGCGCCGCATCCCGATCGACGTGCTGCGGCTGTCCGTCGCGGTTGCGCTCTGGGGCGCGACGATCGTGGCGGTCGCGAGCATCCTCATCCTGCAGATCACCAAGGCGCCGCTGGACCACGTGCTGTTCGACGTGATCTCGGCGTTCGCCACCTGCGGCCTCTCCACCGGCCTCACCGAGAAGCTGCCGGACGCCGGGGTCTACGTGATGGCCGCCACGATGTTCTGCGGCCGCGTTGGTACAGTGACTCTCGCTGCGGCGCTCGCGCAGAGCCAGCGCAAGCAGTTCTACCAGAACCCCGAGGAGAGGCCGCTCGTTGGTTGACCGGATCAGGCACAACGCCCCCGTGCTCGTGATCGGCCTCGGCCGCTTCGGTGCCGCGACCGCCGGACAGCTCGATCGGCTGGGCCGGGAGGTCCTCGCGATCGACACGGACGCCGGGCTCGTGCAGAAGTGGGCCGACCGGGTGACGCACACCGTGCAGGCGGACGCGCGCTCGATCGAGACGCTGCGGCAGATCGGAGCGGAGGACTTCTCGATCGCGGTGGTCGCGGTCGGGTCGTCGATCGAGGCCAGCGTGCTCATCACGGCGAACCTGGTCGACCTCCACGTGCCGCAGATCTGGGCGAAGGCGATCTCGCAGTCGCACGGCAAGATCCTGGAGCGCATCGGGGCGAACCATGTCATCTATCCGGAGGCCGAGGCCGGCGAGCGTGTTGCACACCTGGTGTCGGGGAGGATGCTCGACTTCATCGAGTTCGACGACGACTTCGCGCTGGTGAAGATGTACCCGCCCAAGCCGATCCGCGGCGTCAACCTGTCGGAGTCGGGCGTGCGCAGCCGCTACAACATCACCGTCGTCGGCGTGAAGAGCCCCGGCAAGCCGTTCACCTACGCGACCCCGGACACCGTCGTCTCCAACCACGACCTCATCATCGTCTCCGGCACCTCCGCCGACATCGAGCGCTTCGCCGCCCTCGAGGCCTAGCCGCCAGCACGCAGCCATCGCTCCCTCACTTTCTCTCGCCCGACCGCGGCGTGTTGCGAGAGAAAGTGAGGAACGGATGGCTGCTCTGTGGATAACGGCGAAGGGGAGGTGCGCGGCGTTCAGGATTGTCGGGTGAGTGGACTGGTTGAACGACGCGGATTCACGGTGGCCGAGGGGCGTGACGCGGGCTTGTCCCGTCGGCAGCTGTACGGGCCAGGCGTACAACGGAGCTTTCGCGGGGTCCGCACCATCGATGTCGACATCGAGGATCACCGGGTGCGCTGCCGTGCGTACGCGGCGCTGCGTCGCCCCGGCCACATCTTCAGTCATCACTCGGCGGCCGCCCTCCACGGGTTCCCGCTGCGGTGGGCGGTGCAATCGCGCGACGTGCACGTCGCCGTGTTCTCGCCCCTCAAGCCACCGCGAATGGAAGGAGTCACCGGGCACGAGTTGCGTGGTGCCGGCCACCGCATCGTGACGCTCGACGGCATGCAGGTTGTCGCGGCCGAGGACGCTTGGGCTCAGTTGTCGGGGACCCTTCCGATCGACGACCTCGTCGCCATCGGGGATTGGCTGATCACCGGAGACGAACCGCACTCCGGCACTGCACCGTCTCACACGCGCGACCAATTGGAGTCAGCGATTCGACACCACGGGCGTCGGCCCGGCGTGCGTCGCCTCAGGGAGGCTTTCGAGCTCGTGAGGTACGGCCCGCTCTCACCGCAGGAGTCGCGACTGCGGCTGGAACTGGTGCGCGCAGGCCTGCCGGAGCCATCTCTGAATCACCACGTTCACGATCGGGGGCGACGCATCGCCATGGTCGATCTGGCCTACCCCGATCGCCGGCTCGCGATCGAATACCTGGGCGATCACCACCGGACGAACGCGGACACCTACCGCGAGGACATCTATCGCCGCGAACGCCTAGCTGCCGCGGGCTGGGATGTCGTCTTCCTCACGGTCGACGACCTCGCCGGCCCCACGCCGCGTGCCCCACTCATCGTCCGCCGCGCCTACGCCCGCGCGTCCCCCGGCCAGTAGCTATCCATTCCTCACTTTCTCTCGCTCGAACCCGGCGTTTTGCGGGAGAAAGTGAGGAAGCGATTGCTGAGGTCAGGGGGTGGGGGTGGGGGCCGCTAGTTCGCGGGCGCGGGCGAGGGCGGCGTCGGTCGCGCGGGTGAAGAGGGCGGGGAGGTCGGCGGCGGCGAGCACCTCGATCGCGCGCTCGGTGGTGCCCTTCGGGCTGGTGACGCGGCGGCGGAGCTCGGCCGGGTCCTCCCCGGAGGCGACCAGCAGTTCGGAGGCGCCGAGGAACGTGCCGTTCACCAGCGTGCGCGCCTGCTCGGGGGTGAAGCCCTTCTCGACAGCGGCGGCGGTCAGCGCCTCCACCAGCAAGAACACGTACGCCGGGCCCGAGCCGGAGATCGTGCTGAGCGCGTCGAGCTGCGACTCCGGAACCTCCACGACCTCCCCCACGGTCTCGAACAGCGACCGGACCAGCTGGAGGTCTTCCGGCTCGGATCGGCCACCGGGGCTGATCCCGGTGACGGCCTTGCCGACCACCGCAGGGGTGTTCGGCATCGACCGCACGACGACGATGTTCTCCGGCAGCAGCGACTCGAACGTCGCGACGGTGACGCCGGCGGCCACGCTGACCACGATGGTCCCCGGGTTCAGCGACGACGCGATCTCGCGCAGCAGGTCGGGCACCATCGCCGGCTTGACCGCGACGATGACGATGGCGGCGCCGTCGACGGCGAGGCGGTTCGCTGCACCGTCCTTCTCGATGGCGAAGGCGGTGACTCCGGGGATGCCGGACAACTCCGCGGCTCGCTCCGCCGAACGGTTGGTCACCCTGATCCCACCGGTCACCTCCACGCCGGGAGCGGTCAGCCCGGAGAGGATGGCACGGCCCATCGAGCCGGCGCCGAGCATCGCGATGGTGGGCAGAGTGACGTTCTGCGTGTCGGTCATGGGGCCATCCTAGGATGAGGTCATGAGCGCAGAAGGCGGTACCAGGGCGATCGTCGCGGCCTTCGCCGCCAACCTGGGCATCGCCCTCACGAAGTTCATCGCCTGGGCGTTCTCCGGCTCCTCCTCGATGCTCGCGGAGGGCGTGCACTCGGTCGCCGACTCCGGCAACCAGCTGCTCCTCCTGCTCGGCGGCCGCCAGGCGAAGAAGAAGGCCGACAAGGAGCACCCGTTTGGCTACGGCCGTGAGCGCTACGTCTACGCGTTCGTCGTCTCGATCATCCTGTTCTCGGTCGGCGGCGTCTTCTCGCTGTACGAGGGCGTGGAGAAACTCACCCATCCCCATCCCCTGGAGAACTGGTGGCTGCCGCTGCTGGTGCTGCTCATCGCGATCGGCCTGGAGTCGTTCTCGCTCCGCACCGCCGTGCACGAGTCCAACCCGCTCCGCAAGGGGATGTCGTGGCCGCAGTTCATCCGCCGCGCCAAGGCTCCGGAGCTGCCGGTGGTCCTGCTGGAGGACGTCGCCGCGCTCACCGGCCTCGTCTTCGCGCTCATCGGCGTCGGGCTCACGATCATCACGGGCAACGGCGTCTGGGACGGCGTAGGCACGGTCCTGATCGGCCTGCTGCTGGTCGCCGTCGCGATCGTCCTCGGCATCGAGACCAAGAGCCTCCTGGTCGGCGAGGGAGCGTCCGACGCCGACGTCGCGGCCATCGAGCGCGCGATCCTCGCGGGCGACGAGGCCGAGCGCATCATCCACATGCGCACGCTCTGCCTCGGGCCAGACGAACTGCTCGTCGGCGCCAAGCTCGCGATCGCCGGCAGCCTCCCGCTCGCGGAGGTCGCAGCGGCGATCGACACCATCGAGAGCCGCATCCGGGAGGCCGTCCCCGTCGCGCGCGTCATCTACATCGAGCCGGATGTCTGGGTCGACCCGAACGAGCAGCATCCCGCCACCGACACCATCGTCATCAAAGGACTCGAGTGACCCGCACCGCCCTGATCCTGCAGCACGACCCCGCCATCCACCTGGGCAACATCGGCCCTGTGCTCACCGAGCACGGCTACGACCTCCGCATCGTGGACGTCACCACCGAAGACGTGACAGCGATCGACCCGGCGGAGGCCGACCTCGTCGTCGTGCTCGGCGGCGAGATGGGCGCGTATCAGACCGAGCAGTTCCCGTTTCTCGCCGCGGAGCGGACGCTGCTGCGCTCGCGGCTCGACGCCGAGCTGCCGACGCTCGGCGTCTGCCTGGGCGCTCAGCTGATGGCGGGCGCCCTCGGCGAGCGCGTCTACAAGGGCGACACCACCCAGATCGGTTACCGGCGCGTGGAGCCGACGGAGGCCGGTGCATCCTCGCCCATCCGGCACTTCGCCGGAGTGCCCGTGGTCGAGTGGCACGGCGACACGTTCGAACTGCCGGCGCGGGCCACCCGGCTGGCGACGTCGAGCGACTATTCCAACGAGGCGTTCGCGATCGGCGACTTCGCGCTGGCGGTGCAGTTCCATCCCGAGGTCACCGATGAGATGCACGAGCAGTGGGTCACGGACGGATACAACGAGCTGGACGAACACGCGATCGACCCGGAGGCGCTGCGCGAAGACCGCGAGCTCTACTCCGCCCGGATGCAGGAGGCCTCCCGCGCCGCCTTCTCGGAGTGGCTGGAGGCCCTCCCGGCCTGACCGCGCCCCACGCGGGCGCTCAGCGCTTGGCGCGGAAGAAGTCCAGCAGGAGGTCGGCGCAGTCTTCGGCGAGCACGCCGGGGTATACCGCGACCTGATGATTGAGTCGGCGGTCGCGCAGCACGTCGTAGACCGAGCCGCCTGCGCCCGCCTTCTCGTCCCACGCGCCGAACACGACGGTCGGCACGCGCGCGGCCAGCACTGCTCCCGCGCACATCACGCACGGCTCCAGCGTCACGACCAGGGTGCAGCCCTCGAGGTGCCAGTCGTCGCGGGAGGCCGCAGCGGCGCGCAGCGCGAGGATCTCGGCGTGCGCGGTCGGATCGCGGTGCAGCTCGCGCTCGTTGCGTCCCGTGCCGATGACCTGCCCGTGCTCGTCGATCACGAGCGCCGCCACCGGCACGTCCCCGGTGTCGAAGGCGAGGCGCGCATCGGCGACGGCGCGGCGCATCCACCCCTCGTAGTCGGCGGGAACGGGCAGGGTCACGGGTCCTCCTCTGGCGGGTCCGCGCGCTGGCGGGTTCG
Organism: Leifsonia sp. TF02-11; assembly: GCF_017565305.1. Classification (GTDB taxonomy): domain Bacteria; phylum Actinomycetota; class Actinomycetes; order Actinomycetales; family Microbacteriaceae; genus Leifsonia. The sequence continues at coordinate 277,299 of NZ_JAGEKP010000008.1, read as the reverse complement.
GCTAGCCTTGAGCCTATGCGAGTGCACGTAGCTGACCACCCCCTCATCACCCACAAGCTCTCCGTGCTCCGCAACAAGGACACCCCGTCCCCGGTGTTCCGCGCGCTGACCGAGGAGCTCGTCACCCTGCTCGCCTACGAGGCGACGCGCGCGGTGCGGGTGGAGCCGGTGCAGATCGAGACGCCCGTCACCACGACGACCGGTGTCACTCTGAGCCAGCCGCGCCCGCTGGTGGTGCCGATCCTGCGCGCGGGGCTCGGGATGCTCGAGGGCATGGTCCGGCTGATGCCGACCGCCGAGGTGGGCTTCCTCGGGATGGCGCGCAACGAGGAGACCCTCGAGCCGACCACCTACGCCGAGCGGCTCCCGATGGACCTGTCCGACCGGCAGTGCTTCGTGCTCGACCCGATGCTGGCGACCGGAGGCTCGCTCGGCGCCGCGATCGACTTCCTGTTCAAGCGCAACGCCGTGGACGTGACGGCCATCTGCATCCTTGCCGCGCCCGAGGGCCTGGAGGCGCTCGAGAAGGCGACCGAGGGCCGGGACGTCACCATCGTGCTGGGCGCCCTCGACGAGCGCCTCAACGAGAACGGGTACATTGTGCCCGGTCTCGGCGACGCCGGGGACCGTTTGTACGGCACTGTGTAGAGTCCCGGGCGCTCGCAACAATCCGTAACGATTTGACACGGCGAGTCATGAGACGGTTTACTACTCGACATGACTGACAACTCGCGTCCCCTGACCTCCTTCGAGGCCCCTGGGAATGCCGGCATGATGATGCCCGGCCGCGACTCGGTCATGTGTTGCCGAATGTGTCGCTAATCTGACGATCCTTTCGCCGAGCGGTCGCCCTCCGACGCAGACGAGCGTCGACGCCGGGCACAGCTCCCCGGGCGCGCCACACGAACGCACCCGTGCATCGATCCCGTTCTGAATCGGGACATCTCGTCACACCGGAAACCCTGACATCCGGCGTACCTCGACAGAGGTGCAGCCGCCCCGGGGTCCGGACGCATCATCATCACTGAAGGACTTTCCTCCCATGTCTCTCGCCACTGTCGACTCCATCCGTCCCTCCGCCGCTCTCGCCGAGCAGGTCTCGGCTCCCGCTCCCCGCCTCCGCGCCGTCCCCGAGGGGACAGAGGCACGCGGGTTCGTCCTCTACGTCGGCATCGACGAGCTGAAGGCCGCCGCCTCCGGCACCGACCTCGGCCGCATCGTGGAGGCGCTCAAGCAGCTGACCGCCGAGCTCGCCCCCGCCGCCGAGACCTACGCCGCCGTCGCTCTCGCCCCGGCCGGCGCCGGCGGCCGCGACGTCGATGTCGTGCGTCTCGCCCTGCAGGACCCGGCCGCGATCGCCAAGCACCGCCACACCGTCGTTCCCGACGAGGACGAAGACCGCGCCTCCTCCGGGGTCGTGGTGGACATCTCGCGCAAGCGCCTCATCCTCGACAACCAGACCGTCTCGCTCACCTATAAGGAGTTCGAGCTGCTGCAGTACCTCGTGCTGCGGGAGGGTCGCACCATCGAGCGCGCCGAGCTGATCTCGTCGCTCTGGTCGAGCGCCGACGAGGACGAGATCCCGAACGAGCGCACGATCGACGTGCACGTGCGACGCCTGCGCGCCAAGCTCGGTCGCTACGAGGACATCGTGCGCACCGTGCGCGGCGTCGGGTACCGGTTCGACCGGCACGCGGACGTGTCGATCCGCCACGCGAGCGCGCCCTCCCCCGACCTCTTCTGAGGTCGGACCGCCGCATCAGCCGACAGGAAGATGTGTTTCGCGGTAGGCCGCGAGCTCCTCGGGCGTCCCGAAGCAGTAGAAGGTGCCCGTGGCCAGCGCGATCGTAGCGCCGCGCTCCAGCAGTCGGTTGTAGACGAGCGAGAGGTACGACTCCGGCGTCTCGGATGCCCGAGCGGAGGCCACCACCTCTTCGGCGGCGCGCACGAAGTCACCGGCCCGACGGAAGAAGTAGACGCCCATCAGCGCGTTCTCCGAGATGGCGACCTTCTCGGCGGTGCGGACGACGCGGCCCTCCCGATCGGTCTCCGCGAAGCTGTAGCGCGGGTCCGTCGAGGGGAACGAGAGCAGGACGCCGTCGGCGGCGCCGCCCGCCGCGTGCGCGATGGCAGCCGCGTAGCCGTCGCTCTCGAAGGCGATGTCGCAGTCCATCACGAGCAATGGGCGGTCCGGGTCGAGTGGCGCGGCGAGAACGGTCTCCGCAGCACCGCCGGTCGGAGCCGGCAGCTCCACCACCGTCAGCCCGGGCAAAGCCTCTACGAGCGCTGTCCCGAGGCCGTGCTCGCGCTGGAGTTCCGCGCGGATCACCGCGGTGACCTCGCCCGTGACGCCTGCGCGAGCCAGCGACGAGAGGGCCTTGCGAAACATCGGCTCGCCGTCGACGTCGATCAGCGGCTTCGGGAGGAGCTCCCCCACCGCTCGGAAGCGCTGGCCGAGCCCGGCCATCGGAAGGACGATCTGTAGCCCGTCGGTCATGCGAGTCGATCCCATTCGTAGTCGGTGGCGGGGGCGGCCGGTCCCCACGGGTCGCGCCGGAAGCGCCAGCGCGCCAGGATCGACAACCCGTCTGAGAAGACGCGGACGTTGCGCGCGTTGGAGACCTGGTCTTCCTCGCGCCAGGTGATCGGGTGATAGCGGAAGTCCACTCCGCGCCCGATCAGATCGAGGATGAGCTCGTAGTTGAAGCTCAGCTTGTCCCCGAAGCGCAGATATGTGCGCGAGTCGAGATCGGAGAGGGCGAAGAGGTTGAGACCGGAGCCGAGATCGGTCAGGGCGCGCAAGGTGCCGACCGAGTAGATCCCGTTGAGCACCCGGTTGCCGAGGATCCGCTTGGCGTCGTAGCCGTTCAGGCGGGCGCCGCGCGCGAACCGTGATCCGAGGATCGTCTGCGGGCCGCCCGCAGAGGCCAGAGCGATGAGCTCGTACGCCTCCTGTGCTTTCGCCTGGTCGTCGCCGTGCAGGATGACGACGTGGGTCGCGCCGGCCTCCTGCGCCTTGAGGAAGACCGTCTTGTGCGTCCCGCCCAGGTTCACGTTGCGACGATTGCGGAACACCCGCAGATTGCTCCAGCCGGCGGCCTGCTGAACGGCGACCTCGGCCGTGCCGTCGGTGCTGCCGTTGTCGACCACCCAGACTTCGTGCACGCCGCGTGCACGCTCGGGATCGAGTCCGGCGAGCACACGCGGGAGCTGCGGGGCGCAGTTGTAGGCAGGAATGGCGATGACGGTCTTCACGGCTTCTCCGCTGGTCGGGAGTCGGCAGCCAGTCCCGCCGCGTCGTACTGCGCGCGGAACTGGTCGAGGAACTGGACGGAGCGCGCGAAGTACACGAGCGCCGTGTCGGGGTCGATGACGACGCGGTGGCTGAGCATCCGGCCGTAGAGCAGACCGACGTGGAAGGGGAGGCTGCGCAGCTCGCTCGGCGTCAGCCGTTCCGCGGCGAGCGCTTCGGTCCATTCGGACAGCTCCTGATAGCCCGCGGAGCGGTATGACTCGAAGTCGATCTCGGCGCGGCCCGCGGTTCGGTCGATGCGGACCTCCGGCCGCTGATCGCTCTCGTTGAGGAACTCATATCCTCCCCAGAGCGACTGGAAGTGCCGGGCGAAGTCGAGCACCGGTCCGCGGACCTGATTGTCGTCGGACGGGTCGATGATGAGGACCCGGCCGCTCTCCTGGTCGATGAGCAGGTTGTCGATCGTGAGGTCGCCGTGGATCGCGGACGACTCGCGATAGGTCTCCAGATCGGACCACGCCCGCTCGTCCGCCGTGATGTCGGCGAGCAGACGATGCAGATTGGGGTACTCGCGCCCCCGGATCACGACGGTGTCGCACTCGAGGACCGCCGCGAGCTCCTCGTGCTGGAGTGCGGCTTGGCCGAGCCGATCCGTCAGGCGATCGCGGACGTAGGTGGCCAGGGCCTCCGGATGCCGCTCCTCCGGCCGGAGGTCGTACACGTGATCGAACATCACGTCCCAGACGTGGAGCAGCGCGCGGCGCGAGGCGTCGGCCGGCGCCGTGTGCACGTATCGGAACATCGTGGCCATGCGCGGATCGAATTCGATGTCGAAGTAGTAGTAGCCGGGGCCGTCGGCCTCGCTCAGCGCACGCACCATCGACGGCGTCTCGCTGTGCTTCCTCAGCCAGCGGTACTGCTGGGCAAGCTTCTCCCGGTAGCGCTCGGGGACGACCTTGCGCACCCGGGTCTCGCCGTCGTCGCGGACGAGCGCGGTGACCGCGTCCGACCCGCCCTTGAAGAAGCGCAGCACCTCGAGCTCGCTGGTCATCTCCAGCTTGTGCATGACCATCGCGAGGTCGTCTCGACGCAGGAACGAGTCGACGAAGCTGGAGAGCTCGTGGTCTTTGCGCTGGCTCCTGTCGAGCCGGGCGATGGTCCCCGCCGAGGCGTCGCCGTCGACGCGGCCGAAGAACGATCTGCTGAAGAGCCGGACCACGCCGTAGATCGCGGTGGGCAGGTTCAGCACGGTCCAGATCACGAACGCGAGCGAGAGCACCCAGATCGGGTCGGTGAGCGCACCCACCGCGGTGAGGTGCAGGCCGAGCTCCACGGCGTAGTCGGAGAGGAACGGCAGCCCGAAGAGCGACTCGGGGAACACGAACGGGGCGAACACTCCGGCACCGACCGGACGGACAGCGCCGGTCGTGAAGACGCGCTCGAGGATGATGTAGACCGCGAGAAGGTAGCCGCTCCACGACAGGACGAACGCGACGACGTACCGGATCACCTGCGACGGCGACCGGAGTAGCGCCTGGTAGCCGTGGATGAGCGACCACGACGACATCCGGAGGCGGGCACGGGGCCCGTCGGCGAGAAGACCGGTGAGGGCGAAGACCAGTCGCATGAGCACGCGGTTCTCGCGGACGAAGAGGACGAACGCCGCGATGACCGCGATCACGAAGACGAGCATCGGCACGGCGGCGGCGAGCGCGTCGAAGGAGAGCCCGGAGAAGGCGCCGAACAGGAGCAGCGCAGCCGCGACGACCGCGACATCGAGCAACCGCTCGATGGCGATGGCCGTCGCGGTGTAGAGCAGGCTGATCCTCAGCCGGCGGCTGAGCACTCCCGCTCTGGCGATCTCGCCCGCACGGAACGGCAGCAGGATGTTGAACAGCACGCCGACCGCAAGGGCGTCCAGGTGGTACCGGAGCTTGCCGGGGCGCGCCTGGTCGAGGACCGTCTTCGTGCGGACCGCCCGCGCCACGTTGCCGAGGAGGACGAGGACCATCGCCACGCCGATCCAGAACACGTCGAGCTGGGGAGGCCACGCGGCGAGGACGTCGATGATGTGCCCGGTGTTCGCCAGGCCGAACACGACGATCCCGACCACCGCCGTGACGAGGAGGCCGAGGCGGAGGCGGGAGCCTTTAGTTCGTCTCATCAGTTCGTCTCATCGCCGGACCAGGTGACTCGGATGACGGGGACGCCCGCGCGCTCCGCCGACTCGATACCGACATCGGAGTCCTCGAACGTGATGCACTGCGCGGGGTGGAGGCCGACCGCTTCGACCGCGAGGCGGTATGCCTCGGGTTCCGGCTTCGAACGCTCGATGTCGTCGCCGCAGACGATGAACGAGAACAGCTGCTCGAGCCCGTGGTGGGCGATCACGGCGTCGACGCCGGCGCGCTTCGCTGTGGTGACGAGGGCGACGGGGACGCTCGTCGCCCAGGTGCGCAGGAGCCGGACCAGCGGCTCGTTCAGCTCGGTGGCCCGCAGATAGCCGGGATACCGACGCGCCTTCTCCGCGCGCACCCCGTCGATCTGCACCCGACTGAGCTCGGGCGCGACCAGAGGCAGGAAGTCGCGGGAGTCGGAGCCCCACGTCGACAGGAACGTCTGCCAGGAGAAGTCGACCCCCACCGACGCGAGGGCGTCGCGGTATGCGCCGTAGTTCGCGCGCTTGGTCGAGACGAGGGTTCCGTCGAGGTCGGTGAAGACCGCGCGGACCGCTTGTTCCCCGATGCCTGTGCTCGTCATGAATATGAGCGTAAAGTACTCAAATGATTGATGCCCACGCATTCCGAGCTAATGCATCACGCTTTTCACCCGTCATCCGTCACCCCGATGCGCAGCGCGATCGACGACGGCGAAGATTGTGCGGACCGCGACGAAGTTGAGGGTGAAGGACAGCGGCAACGAGATGAGCTTGGCCAGGAGCTCCGGGATCGCCAGCGCATCCACGCCCCACTGGATGAGCCACGAGAACAGCAGGATGGACACCGCGTACCAGCCGAAGAACGCGAGCAGGCCGCCGACCGTGTGCCGGCCGGGGAAGACCATCCCTCTGCTGAGCGCGTAGACGGCGAGCACGGACACGCCGGCGCTCACCAGGTTCGCGATGCCGGCGGGGAGGCCGGCCATCGCCAGCAGGACGAACCCGCCGACATCGATCACGACGCCGACGACCGTGGTCGACAGGAAGCGGAGCAGCTGGCGGAACAGGCCCGATTCCCAGCTCTTCCTGAAATGTGACATCGACATGATTCATGTACCATACCGCAATGCGAATCATGTCCCGACCGGTCTTCTCGTCAGCGCTCTTCGCGCTCGCGGTCGGCATTCCGCTCATCGCGGTGTCGTCACTGGTGGCCTTCGACTCCCCGCTCACGGATGCCCCGCCATCGGACACCGGCCCCGATTACGACGTCTCCCCCGCTGTCTTGGCCGTCGCCAGAATCGTCATCTGGCTCGGCATCCGTTTCGTGTTCCTGGTGCTGCTGGCCGTGGCGATCTACTTCGCCCGCAGATTCTTCTCCCGCGTCCGCAGTGGCGACCCGGTCTACCGCCGCTGGCTGATCGTCAGCTCCGGCTTCATCGGAGTGAACACCATCGTCCTGCTCCTGATCTGGCCCGGATTCTGGGTCTTCGACGAGTTCTACGTCCTCGCCGACGTCCAAGAGAACTGGCTCGGAACCTGGCAACACATCTTCACCAGCATCTACTTCGGAGTGGCCCTCACAGCCATCCCCATCCCCTCGGGCATCCTCATCGTCCAGTACGTGTTCGCGTCCTTCGTCGCCGGCTACGTCGTCGCCCGATCCTGGTCGCTCTTCAGCCGCCCCAAGCTCGCCTACCTCCTCATCCTCCCCTTCCTGTTCTTCCCCGTCCTACTCTTCAACCAATTCCCCTTGCGCGTCACGATGGTCACGTACATCGAACTCGCGGTGCTCTTCCGAGCCCTGGTGATCTGGCTGCGCAGAGACCTCGTGACCAATCGCTACCGCGAGTTCTTCTTCCTGACCACGGCGCTGACCATCGCTGCGTTCTGGCGCAGCGAGACCGCACCTCTTCTGCTCCTCATCCCGGTGCTCGCCATCCTGTTGCGGGTCTTCCGCCCGACGGAAGCCGGAGTACCCCTCCGCCGGGCCGTCGCCGTGCTCATCGCCACCGCACTGGCTTTCACCGGAATCGCCGGATTGAGCGTCGCCTCGTCCAGCCCCCGCTACCCGATCACTGCCGCACTCAACCCGCTGTCGATCATGCTCCAGGAACCGCTCGGCGGCCCCAATCTCACCCGCAACCTCGAAGCGATCGACCGCGTCGTCGACGTGCAGAAGGTACGGGAAGTGCCCGACATCTTCAACATCCACCTCGACCGAGCACTCCGGCCGGATTATCGCGCGCACCTCACGGAGTTCGAGCTGGCGTACGCATCGCTTGTCATCGAGAATCCGACAGCGTTCCTCAATGCCAGGATCAGGACATTCCTGGCGACGAACTCGATCGGCGACATCCCCGGCAACGAGATCCAGGGCGGTGGGTTCCTCGCCAAGAGCGCCGAGCGCTACCTCGGCGCGTTCCAAGCCCGCAACCCGTCGGCCGTCCCGCTGTCGGAGGAGGTCCGGTTCGCCACGGTCCGCACGCTGCTCCTGGTACCGAGCGGAACCTCGCCCACCCCCCTCACACCGATCGTCTGGACGGTGATCCCGGTACTGCTCGCCCTGTTCGTCTCGCTCATCGTCGCGCTGTTCCGTCGATGCTGGATGTTCGCCACGACCTTCGCGATACTCCTCGCCCAGGCCGGGATCACCTTCGTGACCGCACCGGCGAGCTACTTCATGTACTACTGGGCCGTCTACCTCGCGGGATGGGTGCTCGTCGGCTTCTTCGCACTTCGACCGATTCGCGCGCGCGACGGGCGGCCATCACTGACGAAGCCGACGAGCAGGATGCTCGATGTCTGAGTTCATGCGAAAGATCCGTGTGCGCCCGGTGCTCTCCTCCGCACTCATCGCCGCCGTGATCGGCCTACCGCTCATCACGTTCTCGTCACTGGTCGCGTTCGATCCGCCCTTCGCTGCCGAGCTCCCGACAGACCTCGGCAGCGCGGACTTCTCGCTCTCGCCGGCGATGATCTCGATGCTTCGCGTGATCATCTGGTTCGGCGTCCGCGTCCTCTTCTTGCTGCTCTTCGCTGTGGCCGTCTACTATGTGCGACGGTTCTTCGCGAAAGTACACACCGGTGATCCGGTCTACCTCCGTTGGCTGTTCGTCGGACTGGCCCTCACAGCCGTCAACATCGTCGTGCTGCTGCTGATCTGGCCGGGCCTCTGGATCTATGACGAGTACTACGTCCTCACCGACGTCCAACAGAACTGGCTGGGCACGTGGCAGCACGTCTTCACCAGTCTGTACTTCGGAGTGGCGATGACACTCATCCCGACCCCGGCGGGCATCCTCATCATCCAGTCCGTCTTCGGATCCTTCGTCGCCGGCTACATCGTGGCGCGTTCCTGGTCGATCCTGAAACGGCCCCAGCTCGCGTACCTCCTCATCGTTCCATTCCTCTTCTTCCCGGTACTCCTGTACGTCCAGAACCCGCTTCGGGTCACCATGATGTCCTTCATCGAGCTCGCCGTCCTCTTCCGCGTGGTGGCGATCCACCTACGCCGCGAGCTCGTGACCGACCGTTATCGCGAGTTCTTCTTCCTGAGTACCGCTGCCGCGCTCGCCGCGTTCTGGCGATCGGAGGCGACCCTCCTTCTCGTGTTGATCCCGGTGTTGGCGATCTCCCTCCGGGTCTTCCAGCCGAGGAAGGCCGGCGTACGGGTGCGCACGGCGATCGCCGCCCTGGTGGCCACGGGTCTCGCGTTCACAGGGATCGCCGGCACCAGCGTGGCCACCGCGAGCCCCCGCTATGCCATCACAGCGGTCATCAATCCCCTTTCGGCGATGCTCCAGGGCGGCGAGCTCGGCGGCGCGAACCTCGAGCGGAACCTGAAGGCGATCGATCGCGTCGTGGATGTGAAGAAGGTGAAACAGCAGCCGAAGAACATCTACAACATCCCCGCCTTCTTCACGGCCGGCATCGTCCGCGACGGCTATCGCTCACACCTCACGGAATTCGAACTCGCGTACGCATCATTGGTCGCCGAGAATCCGGGCGCGTTCCTCGACGCGAGAATGCAGACCTTCCTGGCGACGAACGCGATGGGTCCGATTCCCGTGAACAAGACCCAGGGGTGGGACTTTCTCATCAGCGACGTGGCCCAGCACTACAAGGACGACTTCGAGCAGCGCAACCCGCTGGCTGTCCCGATCTCGCCCGAAGTCCGTCACGCCGCAGCCGCGGCGCTCCTCACGGTCTCCCATGACGCGGAGTTCACCGCACTCACCCCCGTCGTCTGGAACGTGACCCCGGTGCTGCTCCTCGTCGCCCTCGCGTTCGTCGCCGCACTTGTGCTGCGGCGATGGATGTTCGCGCTGGTCTTCGGACTGCTGGCCGCACAGGCCGGGATCACGTTCCTGACCGCCCCCGCCAACCACTTCATGTACTACTTCGCGGTCTACCTCGTCGGCTGGGTGATGCTCGTGCTGTTCACGCTGAGCGCTGATACACGCGGAAGGCGCTCGTCGCCAGGGCGGCCATGACCACCGCGAGGGCGGCGAGAAGGCCGGCGTGCCCCCAGAGACTGGCCCAGTCGGGATGCGCGCTGAGCGCCTCCCGGCCGACGATGACGGCCCACTCGAACGGGTTGTAGGCTGCGACGTTCCGCACCCACTCCGGTGACAGCTTCGTGTTCATGATCGCCGAGCTGAGGAACATCAGCGGCAGCGTGATGAGCTGCGAGATGCCGATCAGCGCGGTCTGGTCACGGGCGAGCAGCGCCACGGCGTTCGAGAAGGAGCAGAACACCGCGGTGAGCAGCACGACGCCGAGCAGGAGGAGCAGCATCCCGCCGAGACCGCCGTCGAACCGCGCTCCCGCCCAGAACGCGATCCCCACCACGATGAGCGACTGCACGACGGCGAGGATCGACTGGTAGACCAGCGTCGAGACGATCATCGCTCCGCGATTGGTGGGCGAGGTGAGGAAGCGGTCCATCACCCCGCGATCCATGTCCTGGATGTAGACCGTTCCCGACCAGGCGCTGCCGAACAGTGCGAGCATCATCACGATGCCCGGCGTCAGGTACTCCAGGTAGCTCTGTCCCACCCCGAATCCGGGGATCTCGGTCACCGATTTGAAGAGCTGGCCGAAGAGCAGCAGCCAGATCACGGGCTGCACCAGGTTCATCACGAGGAACGCCGGCATCCGGATGGCCCAGCGGAGCTGGCGCCCTGTCAGCAGGGCGGTGTGGGTGAGGAACGTCGGACCCCCGCGGCGGGAGGATGCTGTGGGTGCGGTTGCGATGGCGGTCATGATGCGGTCTCCAGAACGTGCTCGGCGGACTCCTGCGCCCGCGTGAAGGTGCGGCCGGTGTGCCGCAGGTAGACGTCGTCCAGGCTGGGCCGGGCGACCGTCGCGGAGGCGACGCCGACGGCTGCCGCCTCCAACGAGGCGAGCGCGGCGGGGAGGGTCGCGGCGCCGTTGTCGGCGCGTGCCCGCAGCGTCCGCCCGTCGCCGCCGACCTCGCGGAGGGCGTCGACGCGTTCGAGCGCCGTGAGCGCGGCGAACGGATCGGCGTCGGGAGCCAGCTCGACGATCACGGCGTCTCCGCGGAGGCCGTTCTTCAGCTCCTCCGGGGTGCCTCCCACGACGATCCGGCCGTGGTCGACGATCGCCAGCCGGTCGGCCAGCCGGTCGGCCTCGTCCAGGTAGTGGGTGGTGAGCAGCACCGTGAGGTTCTCGGAGGCGGTCATCCGCTCGAGCTCCGCCCACAGCTCGGCGCGCGCCTCCGGGTCGAGGCCGGTGGTCGGCTCGTCGAGGAACAGCACCTGCGGATGGTGCATGAGACCGATGGCGACGTCGAGCTTGCGGGCCATGCCGCCCGAGTAGGTCTTGACCTGCCGCCTGGCGTGTTCGGTCAGACCGAAGCGGTCGAGGAGCTCGGCAGCGCGCGCCCGGGCGCTCCGCCCGCTCATCCCCTGGAGCCGCCCGGCGAGCACGAGGTTCTCGGCCCCGGTGTCGTTGGGGTCGGAGACCGGCTTCTGGGCGACGAAGCCGATGGCTCGCCGTACCCGGCCCGGATTCCTGGTGACGTCGATCCCGGCCACGAACGCCGACCCGGAGTCTGCCCTCGCGAGGGTGGACAGGATCTTCATCGTGGTGGACTTGCCCGCCCCGTTGGGGCCGAGCAGTCCGAAGACGGTGCCGGAGGCGACCTCGAAGCCGAGATCGTCGACGGCGCGGATGGTGGGCTTGCCCCGACCTCCGCTGTAGGACTTGACGAGGTGCTCGGCGACGAGCGCCGAGCCGTTCTGTGATGCCACGGGTGGCTTCCTTTCATCTCGGGCAGCCACCGCGCGGGCATATCATGGACATGCCCTCGGTGACTGTTGACGCAGGTTCCGTGAGGAACGATCGAAGGTGTGGATGGCCGGAGAGTTGCCGCTCTCCGGCCATCGTTCTGTGTGTGTGTCGTTCGGACGCCGGGCTACGTGCCCAGCAACTCGGTCACCTCCTGTCCGAATTCGCCTGCCGAGATCCGTTCCCGGATCTCAGCCACGTCGTACCCCTGGCCGACGAGCTCCCAGAGCCGGTCCCACCAGTCGATACCGCCGAGCGAACGGTCGCGGATTCGGGCGGCCAGGTCGGCGACGAAGGCCCGCTCGGCCTCCATCATCGCGACGCGATACGCGGACTCGATCATGAACAGCTCCGGGAGCGGGTAGGCGAGCGCCTGCTCGTGGACCTCGCGCCGCGCGGCGAGGTCGGCGTCGAGCAGGTCGCGCCTGCGCTCGAGGAGGTCGGCGGCGACCTGCGGAGCGAGCAGAGGCAGAAGGGACAGCCCGGTCTCGATGGCCGGGTACTCCTTGACCGGGAACGCGATCAACTCACGCATCCACTCGTCGGCCTCCGTGCGGCCGGCCTCGGTGATCTCGTACACGACGCGCTCCGGGCGGTTGCCCTCGCGCTCGGTCTGCGCGACCTGGATGAAGCCGTGCTTCTCGAGCGACTTGATGACCGCGTAGAGGGAGCCGAAGTTGAGCCGGATGCTGTCTTCCTTGCCGCGCTCGCGCATCGTGGTGGTCATCTCGTACGGATACATCGGCTTCTCCCACAGGCACGCCAGGACGGCCAATGCCAACGGGTTCGACACCGCGCGTTTCGCCATTGCTCACCTCCGAATACTTTGTTCAGAGTATTCGTTGTCGAGTGATGCGTCAAGCACTCCGGCTCCGAGTAGTACACTCGGCCGCACGGCCCCGCTTCACCATCGTGAAATCAGGGCGTCTCTGACGTCGGAGCGAGGGACAGATCATGAGCGATGAGTCGTCCATACCGCATTCCCAGCCGCTCGACGGCGCTGGTATCGAGGCCGGCCGGGTCGCCAGGCAGGACTCGACCGTCCTCCGACCTGGCGGCCCCTGGTCATCGTCCGTGCAGTCGGTCCTGGCCGCGTTGGTCGACGACGGCGTCACCACGGTGCCGGCACCGTTGGGCATCGACAGCGAAGGCCGCGAGCGGCTCGCATATCTCCAGGGTCGGGATCAGGGCTGGCCGCTGCTGCACGCAATCCAGTCGCTCGAGGGTGCGTATGCGTTAGGGGCTCTCGTTCGCGAGTTGCAGGCCGCGCTACGGAGGTACAGGATCCCCGCCGATGCGCGGTGGCAAGGACGAAGTGAGCCCGCCGCGCCAGGAGAGATCGTCCAACACGGCGATCTCGGTCCGTGGAATCTGCTCTGGAGCGACGGAGGTGAGAGCATCGTGGGCGTTCTCGATTGGGAACTCGCCGAGCCGGAGCATCCCACCTACGACCTGGGATTCTTGGCGTGGCACACCGTTCCGGCCATGGACGATGAACGTGCGTCCTTCCGAGGATTCACAGGGCATCCCGACCGCTCTGCCCGGCTCGCGTCATTCGCAGCCGGCGCAGGCGTTCCCGCCCGCGACCTCGCAGCCGCGATCACGCGTTCGCAGCTCGCTTTCGCCCGGAAGGTGAGCACCCGTGGCCGATCGAGCGACGGAGGTCGATGGCGACAGCTCCGCGACCTCGGCCTCGAGGAGAGCGCCTTCTCCGACTACAGGTGGACGAAGCAGTGGCTCGCTTCGGATGTCGACCGTCACGAGCCGCGATGATCGACACATAGCGAATTCGCAGCAAAAATAACGACTTGATAACTAGCACCCGTTACCACTTCGTTATATAGTTCAAGAGCAATGGTTGTTTGCTGTGGCAGCCATCGCGGAATGTGATTGCAGGACACTCTTGGTGCAAGGGAGAGGGCCGGCCGCTAGCCTCTGCGGCCGGCCCTCAATCTTTTGAACGCTGCTGCATCTCTCCGCATCCCTCCCCTCGCTCGAGCGCGAATGCCGTGCTGGCACGGATGGCACTGTCGGCGCATGATGGGAAGATGCGAATGCATTGACTGATCGAGCGTTCGGAGGGGTGTCGTCATGAGCACCGGCACAGCAGCGGCAGAGCCGACCAAGCGGGTGAGGACGACCGCCGTCACGGCATGGGAGTCCCTGTTCCGCGCACAGGTCGCCGTGATGAGAACGCTGGCCGCCGAGTTCCCCACCCGTGACATCTCGTTCAACGAGTACGACGTGCTGTTCACCCTGTCCCGGCGGCCCGATCGGTCGCTGCGACTGCGCGACCTCAACAAAGAGGTGCTGCTCACCCAGCCGAGCGTGAGCAGGTTGATCGACAGGCTCGTCGCGCGCGGCCTGGTCGCCAAGTGCCCGGAGCCCAGCGACGCGCGCGGAACGGTGATCCGGCTGACCGACACGGGATTCGAGATGTTCCGCCGGGTCGCCGTCGACCACATGCGCTCGATCACCGAGCGGGTGGGCACGCGCCTCGATGCGCAGGAGCTCGAGACGCTGGCCGCCCTCTGCGACAAGCTGCGCGGCGGCGAGTAGCCGGCCCCCACGGCCGAGCCGTCCTCCACGTGAGCGAACCTGAAGAGTTTCTCCACAAGCGGGGCGGCCCCACGGGGAGGCGCAAGAGGGGCCGCGTATCATTGCGGCCATGACGGCAGAGCGACGCAGAAAATGGAAGTGGGCGCCCGCGCTGATCGGATTCGTGGCCCTGAGCGCGGTCGCCGGAATCCTCGCCGCGGCAGCCGTCACACCCGCCGTCGCGCTCACCGGATCGGCTGCAGAGTCCACCATCAACGTCTTCGACGGACTCCCGGAATACATCAAGGTCGAGCCGTTGGCCCAGGCGTCGACGATGTTCGCCACCTCCAACGGCCAGCCCGTGCCGATCGCCACCTTCTATTCGCAGAACCGGATCGAGGTCGGCTGGGACGCCATCTCCCAGAACCTCAAAGACGCCGCGATCGCCACGGAGGACCCGCGCTTCTACGAGCACGGCGGCGTGGACGTCACGGGCACCCTGCGCGGTGCGGTGCTGACCGCGCTGCACAAGTCTGTGCAGGGCGGCTCCTCCATCACCCAGCAGTACGTCAAGAACATCCTCGTGCAGCGGTGCGAAAACAAGCAGCCCGACCCGACCGCGTCGGCGGCCGTGCAGAAGAAGCAGTACGCGACCTACCAGTCGTGCTACGACGACGCCACCAAGGTCGACCCGGTGCGCAAGCTCAAGGAGATGCGCTACGCCATCGGCCTCGAGAAGGAGTACTCCAAGAACGACATCCTGCAGAGCTACCTGAACATCGCTCTGTTCGGCGGCCGCGTCTACGGGGTGCAGTCGGCGGCGGAGTACTACTTCGGGGTCTCGGCGAAAGACATCAGCCTCCCGCAGGCCGCGACGCTCGTCGCCATCCTCAACAACCCGGACAACCTGAGGATCGACCAGCCGGACAACAAAGACAACGGTGCGGCCAACGGGTACGCCCAGACGCTGGCGCGCCGCAACTACGTGCTCAACCGGATGCTCGTCAACGGCAAGATCACCAAAGAGGAGCTCGACGCCGCCGTCGCCACCAAGGTCGAGCCCAAGATCACCGCGATGCAGAACGGCTGCATGACGGCTCAGCAGTACAACGCCGCGTTCTTCTGCGACTACGTCGAGCGCACGATCGAACAGGATCCGACGTTCGGCAAGACCGACGACGAACGGTCGAGCTTCCTGACCCGCGGCGGCCTGAAGATCTACACGACCCTCAACCTCGACCTCCAGCAGCAGGCCCAGCAGGCGATCTCGGCGTACATCCCGCCGACCAGCCCGAAGCTCGACCTCGGCTCCTCCAACGTATCCGTGGAGGTCGGCACCGGGCGCGTCGTCACGATGGTGCAGAACAGGCCGTACGACAACACGGCGACGCCCGCCCCGGGCAGTACGTCCGTGAATTACAACACCGACTACAAAGACGGCGGGTCCGAGGGATTCCAGACCGGATCGTCCTACAAGGCATTCGACCTGCTCGAATGGCTGCAGGAGGGCCATTCGCTCTACGAATCGGTGAACGGGACCCAGCACCTCTTC
The DNA here is from genome assembly GCF_017565305.1 of Leifsonia sp. TF02-11. Lineage (GTDB taxonomy): Bacteria > Actinomycetota > Actinomycetes > Actinomycetales > Microbacteriaceae > Leifsonia. The sequence continues at coordinate 261,483 of NZ_JAGEKP010000008.1, read as the reverse complement.
CCGCAGAACGCGTTCCACGAGAGCAACCCCTGCAACGACATCGGCGGCTCGCCCTGGCCGGTCGCCAACGACGAGGGCGAGTCGGTCACCTCGACCACGGTGATGAACGCGACCGCGGCCTCCATCAACTCGATCTTCGCCATGATGGCGACCAAGCTCGACCTCTGCGGCATCAAGGAGCGCGCGCAGGATCTGCTGGTCCACGGCGCTGACGAGGAGACGAACCCGTTCCGCGCGAACCCGTCGTCCGTCCTCGGCACCAACTACATCGCACCGATCACGATGGCGACCGCATACGCCGGCATCGCCAACAACGGCAAGGCCTGCAGCCCGGTGGCGATCGACAAGATCCTGGACGCGGACGGCACAGAGCACGCCGTGCCCAAGTCACAGTGCTCGACCACTCCGATCGATCCAGGGATCGCGGCCGCTGCGATCTACGCCCTGCAGGGCGTGCTTCGCGGAGGCGGCACGGCGGCCTCGGCCAACCCCGGAGACGGCGTCCCGATCTTCGGCAAGACCGGAACGACCGACAACTCCGTCGAGAACTGGCTGGTCACCTCCACCACCAAGATCGCTCAGGCCACCTGGGTCGGGAACGTCGCCGGCCAGGTGGCACTCCGCAGCCAGACCTTCCAGAGCATCGGCGGCGGAAACGTGAAGTTCTCGATCGTCAAACGCATCCAGACCGCGCTCGACGCCGCCTACGGAGGATCGGCGTTCCCCACGCCGCCGGCCAAATACCTGAACGCACCCCCTGCGCCGAAGCCGACCACGCCGGCAACGCCGGGGCAACCAGGTCAGCCGGGCGCCGGACAAGGCGGCAACCAGGGCGGCGGCAACCCAGGCGGAGGCAACCAGGGCCCGAACCCGCCGGGCAGGAAGCCCTGATCGTGGCGGCGGCGACCCGCTCAGGTGGTCGAGCGCTGTGACGCTGCGCGCTCCGCTACCGCTTTGACACCCTGCAGCATCGTCTCCCAGTTCCGCTGGGAGTGCTGCGCGGCCTCCACCGTGGGGTTGTTGTCCTGGTCCAGGGTGACGTGCGTTCCTCCCGGCGTCTCCTCCAGTTCGAAGTGGAGGGTGTGGTAGTTCTCCGGCAGGTCCGGCTGGCCGCTCAGCGGGCTGAAGTGCGTGAGCACGATCCGCCAGGGCTCCTCACGGTCGTCGAGTTCGATCACTCGGCCGTGATCCTCGAACGCCGCGCCCTTCCACTCCCCGCGCCAGACGATGCGCGAACCGAGCTTCCAGTCGGAGACGACCTCCGCGCCCATCAGGATCTCGGGGTGCGCGCCACTCGAGGTGAGCACGGTCCAGACGTCTCGGCGCGGCGCGCTCACGTCCACCTCGGCCCGCGCGACGTAGTTGCCCATGGCGCCTCCCGGTCCGTCATCGCCACCCGTCCGCCGCCATCACACACCCGGCGGCGCGGACGGCGCAACCCCGGAGCTCAGCCGAGTTCGAAGACCACGGCCTCCCACGGCTCGAGCGTCCCGCTCACACCACGGCTGGACGAATCCGCCAGGTTTCCCAGAACGAAGGCGGCGTCGCGCCATGTGTCGAGCTCCGCGGTGTCGTAGTGCGCGACCTCACCCGTCAGATTGGCGATCACCAGAAGCTGCCGACCGCCGGCCGCCCGGCGGTAGCCGAAGATCTGGGGGTGATCCTCCAGCACCGCGGCGAAGTCGCCGTCTGCCACGACCGACGAGCGGTGCCGAAGGTCGATCAGGCGGCGATAGTGGGAGAACACGGAGTCCGGATCGGCGATCTCCGCAGCGGCGTTGACCCGGACATAGTCGGGATTGGCGGCGATCCACGGAGTTCCCGTCGTGAAGCCGGCGGCCGGGGCGTCCGACCACTGCATCGGCGTCCGGGCATTGTCCCGACTCGTCCGCCGCAGCGCGGCCAGCACGTCAGCGGCGTCCTCGCCCTGGATGTCGACGGCCTCCGCGTAGTGGTTGAGCGTCTCGATGTCGCGGAAGTCGTCGATCGAGTCGAACGGCACGTTCGCCATGCCGAGCTCCTCGCCCTGGTACACGTACGGCGTGCCGCGCATGAGGTGCAGGACCGTTCCGAGCGCCTTGGCGGAGGCGACACGGTGCTCCGGGCGGTCGTCGCCGAACCGGCTGACCACACGGGGCTGGTCGTGGTTGTTCCAGTAGAGGCTGTTCCAGCCGACGTCGGCCAGGCCTTCCTGCCACATCGTCAGGTTGCGCTTGAGGTCGAGGACGCTCGCCGGCCGGTGGTCCCACTTGCCTCCCGGACCGTGGTCGAGGTCGACATGCTCGAACTGGAAGACCATGTCGAGCTCCGCGCGCGCGGGGTCGGTGAACAGGCGCGCCTGCTCCACGGAGACTCCGGGCATCTCGCCGACGGTGAGCGTGCGGTCGGCGCGGCCCGCGAACACGCGCTCGTGCATCTCGTGCAGGAACTCGTGGATGCGCGGACCCTGGCCGAAGTACGGGTAGCCCTCGCCGAAGAGCTTGCCGGCGGGCACCTCGCCGTCGGGCAGGTCGACCACCTTGGAGATGAAGTTGATGACGTCCATCCGGAAGCCGTCGACACCGCGGTCGAGCCACCAGTTCATCATGTCGTAGACAGCGTCGCGGACCTCCGGATTCTCCCAGTTGAGGTCCGGCTGCTTGCGCGAGAAGAGGTGCAGGTAGTACTGGCCGGTCGCCGGGTCGAGCTGCCAGGCCGGGCCGGAGAAGAACGACCCCCAGTTGTTCGGCTCCGCACCGTGCTCGCCGGGCCGGTGGACGTCGCGGGCCGGCCGCCACCAGTACCAGTCGCGCTTGGGGTTGTCGAGCGAGGAGGCGGACTCGACGAACCACGGGTGCTCGTCCGAGGTGTGGTTGACGACGAGGTCCATCACGAGCTTGATGCCGCGCGCATGCAGGCCGGCGAGCAGCTCGTCGAAGTCGTCGAACGTGCCGAACAGCGGGTCGATCGCACGGTAGTCGCTGATGTCGTAGCCGTTGTCATCGTGCGGCGAGGCGTAGATCGGCGAGAGCCAGACGACGTCGACGCCCAGCTCCTTCAGGTGGTCGAGGTGGTCGATGATGCCGCGGAGGTCGCCGATGCCGTCGCCGTCGCTGTCCGCGAAGCTCCGCGGATAGATCTGGTACACGACTGCGGACTTCCACCACGTCTCACTCACCCGCCCACCCTACTCGCGCGCCGCAACCGGCAGCGTCGGCGCGACGCTCGGTCGCCGAGCAGCCCGCGCGGGCGCCCGCGCGGGCGGACTCGCGCGCCGGCTCGACGCCGACGCCGCCAGCCCGGCCTCCCCTGAGTCCGGCCTCCCCACGTCGGCGCCGTTCGATAGCCTGAAGCCATGCTCACGCCGCCGACCACCGCAAAGAAACCGACAGAGCGCAGCCACCACGGCGACGTCGTCATCGACGACTACGAGTGGCTGCGCGACAAGGATGATCCGGCGGTCATCGCGCACCTCCACGAGGAGAACGCGTACACGAACGCGCGCACCGAGGCGCTCGGCGTGCTGCGCGAGCAGATCTTCGAAGAGATCAAGAACCGCACCCGCGAGACCGACCTGAGCGTCCCCACCCGCGAGGGCGACTGGTGGTACTACACGCGCACGGTCGAGGGCCGGCAGTACGGCATCCACTGCCGCGCAGCGATCGACGGACCGGACGACTGGGATCCGCCCGCGCTCGACGAGGCGGCGCAGCAGCACGGCCTCCCGGGCGAGCAGATCCTGCTCGACGACAACGCGGAGGCCGAAGGGCACGACTTCTACGCCCTCGGCAGCTTCGACGTCAGCGCCGACGGCAGCCGGCTCCTCTACGCTGTGGACACCGAGGGTGATGAGCGGTACACGATCCGGGTGCGATCGCTCGCCGACGACGGAGCCGCCTTCGCCGATGAGATCACCGGCACCGGGGCCGGCGCGTTCTTCGACCCCAGCGGCGAGTACATCTTCTACACGACGGTCGACGACGCCTGGCGGCCCGACACCGTCTGGCGGCACCGTGTGGGTCAGGGTCCGGACGGCGAGCCCGACGCCCAGGTCTTCCACGAGCCCGATGAGCGGTACTGGGTCGGCGCCGGCCTCACGCGTAGCCGCCGGTTCCTGATCGTCGAGGTGGGTTCCAACATCACCAGCGAGAGCTGGCTGCTCGACGCGAGCGATCCGACGGGCGAGTTCACCGTCGTCTGGCCGCGCAAAGAGGGCGTCGAGTACGACGTGGAGCACGCCATCGCGGGAGGCCGAGACCGCCTGCTCATCGTGCACAACGAGAACGCCGTCAACTTCGAGCTGGTGAGCGTCGCCGCCGACGACCCGCAGGGCCCACGGCGCATCCTGCTCGCCCACAACCCGGCGGTGCGCATCGAGGGCGTCGACGCGTTCCGCGACTTCGTCGCGCTCGAGTACCGTCGCGAGGGGATGACCCGGCTCGCGGTCGCGTGCCTGCCTCAGAAGGGCGAAGACGGCGCCGAGTCCGACGACACCCTCCACGAGCTGCACTTCGACGAGGAGCTCTTCACTGTCGGAGCCGGCGGCAACCCGGAGTGGACCCAGCCGTTCCTGCGGCTCGGCTACGGCAGCTTCGTCACGCCGTCGAGCGTCTACGACTACGACGTGCGCACCCGCGAGCTAACGCTGCGAAAGCAGCAGCCGGTGCTCGGCGAGTTCGAACCGGAGCTGTTCGAGCAGCGCAGGGAGTGGGCCACTGCCGCCGACGGCACCCGCATCCCGATCTCGCTCGTCTACCGCAACGACCTCGTGACCCCGGGGGAACCGGCGCCGCTCGTCCTCTACGGCTACGGCTCGTACGAGGCGAGCATGGACCCGTCGTTCGGCATCCCCCGGCTCAGCCTTCTCGACCGCGGTGTCGTGTTCGCGATCGCGCACGTGCGCGGCGGCGGCGAGCTCGGGAGGCTCTGGTACGAGCACGGCAAGAAGCTGCACAAGAAGAACACGTTCACCGACTTCGTCGCGGCGGCCACTCACCTCGTCGATCAGGGCTGGACGACGCCCTCGCAACTGGCCGCACAGGGCGGAAGCGCGGGCGGTCTCCTGATGGGCGCGGTCGCCAACCTGGCGCCGCGGCTCTTCGCGGGCGTGCTCGCCGAGGTGCCGTTCGTCGACCCGCTGACGACGATCCTCGACCCGTCGCTCCCGCTGACGGTGATCGAGTGGGACGAGTGGGGAGACCCGCTCCACGACGAGGACGTCTACTACTACATGAAGTCGTACGCGCCGGTCGAGAACGTCCACCACACCGCATATCCGCGCATCCTCGCCGTGACCAGCCTCAACGACACGCGCGTGCTGTACGTGGAGCCGGCAAAGTGGGTCGCGAAGCTGCGGGAGGTGGGCGCGGACGCGCTGCTCAAGACCGAGATGGCGGCCGGGCACGGCGGGGTCTCCGGACGCTACGCGGCGTGGCGCGAGCGCGCCTTCTCGCTGGCGTGGCTGCTCGACGTCGTGGGAGCGCACCCGACGGGCGAGTAGCCGTCGGCAACGGAGGAGTTCCGCGCTTCAGCGCCGCTGGGGCGCAGGCAACGGAGGAGGTTGGGCCGGCTCGCGAGCGGATGTCCTCCGTTACCTGCATCGGCGCGGGCGCGGGCGGCCGTGGCTAACGGAGGAGATCGGGCTCGGTCGCGAGCGGATGTCCTCCGTTACCTGCGATCAGGGCCGATTTCGGGGCGGATGTCCTCCGTTACCTGCGGCGGGTCAGTTGAAGTGGTCGGGGTCCTTGCCGGTGCGCTCGCCCGATTCGAGGGAGGCGACGGCGACCAGGTCGTCGGCGTCGAGCTCGAAGTCGAAGACCTCCAGGTTCTGCCGGATGCGCTCCGGCGTCGACGACTTCGGGATGACCACGTTCCCCGACTGCAACTGCCAGCGGATGACCACCTGCGCCGGTGTGACGCCGTGCTTGGCGGCGAGCCGCGCGAGCACCGGGTCGTCCAGCACGCGACCGCGGGCGAGCGGCGACCACGCCTCGGTGACGATCCCCTGAGCGGCGTCGTAGGCGCGGACCTCCTCCTGCGGCAACCACGGGTGCAACTCCACCTGGTTGACCGCGGGGACGGTGCCCGTCTCGGTCGAAAGGCGCTGCAGGTGGTGGATGTGGAAGTTGGCGACCCCGATGGAACGCGCTCGCCCCTCCGCCTGCAACCGCTCCAGCGCACGCCAGGAGTCGACGTAGCGGTTGTGCGCGGGCGCCGGCCAGTGGATGAGGAACAGGTCGACCGATTCGAAACCGAGCCGCTCGAGACTGGCGTCGAACGAACGCAGCGTGGCGTCGTAGCCGTTCTCGGTCCACCAGACCTTCGTCGTCACGTACACCTCGTCGCGGTCGAGCCCGCTGCGTCGCACCGCCTCTCCGACGCCGCGCTCGTTCTCGTAGAACGACGCGGTGTCGATGTGCCGGTAGCCCGCGTCGAGCGCGGCGAGCACGGCATCGACCGTCTCGTCCTCGGGGATCTTGTAGACGCCGAACCCGAGCTGGGGGATCGCCGAGCCGTCGTTGAGCGCGATCTGGGGGATGTTGGCCATGGGTTCATTCTGCCCCGGCATCGGCGTACGGATGGGGGAGACGAAAGGAGAAGACATGAGTTACGAAGACAAGCGGGTCGCCTTCCTGGTGGGGCCGGAGGGGATCGAGCAGGCCGAGCTGGTGGAACCGTGGAAAGCGGTCACGGAGGCCGGCGCCACCGCGAAACTGATCTCGAAGGAGGCCGGCAGCGTCCGCGCCTTCAACCATCTGACCCCGGCCGAGGAGTTTCCCGTCGACCTCACGCTCGGGGACGCCTCGCCGGACGATTTCGACCTGCTCGTCCTTCCCGGCGGCGTTGCGAACGGTGACCAGGTGCGGACGTTCCCGGACGCCGTCGCTCTGGTGAAGGGGTTCGCCGAAGCGGGCAAACCGATCGCGGTGATCTGTCACGGCGGCTGGGTGCTCATCGAGGCGGGAGTGGTCGGCGGCCGCACGCTGACCAGCTGGCCGAGCCTGCAGACCGACTATCGCAACGCGGGCGCGACCTGGGTCGACGAGGAGGTCGTGGTCGACTCCGGCGCGTTCACGGTGATCTCGTCACGCAAGCCGGACGATCTGCCCGCCTTCAACCGGGAGGTGCTCGCCGCCCTGGCCTGACGGCTTCGTGGGCGTTTCCTGGCAATGGCGACGAACCGGGTTGCGCGATCGCTCGGGCCGCGGGAACGTGGGCGGCTCCTGGAGGAACAACGAAAGGAGAGCTCGTGCTCACCCTGACCGAGAACGCCAGCACGATCGTCAAGACCCTCACGGATCAGGCGCCGGAGGACGACGCCGGCCTGCGCATCAGCAGCAGCAACCCGGAGAACACCGCCTTCGCGGCAGCCGTCGCGCCGACACCGGAGCCCGCCGATCAGGTGGTCGAGTCCGGCGGTGCGCGGCTGTTCCTCGAGCCGGGCGCGGCGGTCGCCCTCGACGACAAGGTGCTCGACGCACAGGTGGACGAACAGGGCGCGGTGAGCTTCGCCATCGGCGCACTCGCCTGACGCGCTGCGCGACACGCGAACACGGCGGCCCCGGTGCATCGCACCGGGGCCGTCCCTTGCGCACCGGGTGGAAGGAACGATGGGAGGCGGGCGTCGCGAGCCGCTCAGGTGACGGGAGGCCGCTGCGGTTCCCCGGCGTCCAGCAGGAACTCGACGGCGGTGGTCCACAGCGGCACCACCTTGGTCGGCGGGATGTCCTCCTCGCCGGCGAAGTGCACGGCGAAGTGAACCTCCGGTTCGCCCTTCACCGGCTCGGCCGCTGCCACGATTCCGAAGTAGCCGTCGTCTTCGAGCACGCGCCAGCGCGTCTCCGACCCGGGCTCGGGCACGATCCGGACGGCGTGGCCGCCGTACTCGTAGTCGGGTGCGGGAGGAAGCGAAGCGCGGGGATCGATCGTCACACAGCTGTTCTACGACCAGTCCCCGCGCCCCACAACTCGTTCACTTCTCGAAGCAAACGGTGTATCGCATCGCTCAGGCGTTGGCGACCTCGGACTCTCCGGCATCCTCGGCGGCCGGTGTCGCGCCCGCGGTGTCGGGCTGTGCCTCGTCCTCCTCTGCCGCCGCGCCGCGGAACTGCGTCATGTAGAGGTCGTAGTAGGCACCCTTCTTGGCGAGGAGTGTCGCGTGGTCGCCCTGCTCGACGATGCGGCCGTGCTCCATGACGAGGATCGTGTGCGCGTCACGGATGGTCGACAAGCGGTGCGCGATCACGAACGACGTGCGGTCGCTGCGCAACGCCGCCATCGCGTGCTGCACCAGCAGCTCGGTGCGGGTGTCGACCGACGACGTCGCCTCGTCGAGGATGAGCAGCGACGGGTTGGCGATGAATGCGCGCGCGATCGTCAGCAGCTGACGCTCGCCTGCCGAGACGTTGCCGCCGTCGGCGTCGATCATGGTGTCGTAGCCGTCGGGCAGCTGGCGCACGAACCGGTCGACCATGGTCGCCTTCGCGGCCTCGATTACCTCCTCGTCGGTGGCATCGAGCCGGCCGTAACGGATGTTCTCGCGGATGGTGCCCGAGAACAGCCAGGCGTCCTGCAGCACCATCCCGACCTGGCCGCGGAGCTCCGCCCGCGACAGCTCGGTGGTGTCGATGCCGTCGAGGCGGATCGTGCCGCCGTTCAGCTCGTAGAACCGCATGATGAGGTTCACCAGCGTGGTCTTGCCCGCTCCCGTCGGCCCGACGATCGCGACCGTGTGACCGGGCTCGACCGAGAGCGAGAGGTCCCGGATCAGTTCCGTCTCGGGGTCGTAGGAGAAGTCGACGCCGTCGAGCTCGACGCGGCCGTCGGCCCGCGAGGGCAGATGCTGCGTCTCGGTGTCGGCCGACTGCTCCTTGGCGTCGAGGAACTCGAACGTGCGCTCGGCCGACGCGACGCCCGACTGGAGCATGTTGGCCATGCCCGCGATCTGGCCGATCGGCTGCGAGAACTCGCGCGAGTACTGGATGAACGCCGTCGCGTCGCCGATCGTCATCTGACCGGAGGCGACGCGGAGGCCGCCGACGACGGCGATCAGCACGTACGACAGGTAGGAGACGAAGTTCATCGCGGGCATGATCATGCCCGAGACGAACTGGGCGCCGACCGTCGACTTCCACAGCTTGTCGTTGCGGGAGTCGAACTCCTCGAGCATGACCGCGTCGCGGCCGAAGGCGCGCACCAGGTCGAGACCCGAGTACGACTCCTCGATGTGCCCGTTGAGCGCACCGGTCGAGCTCCACTGCTGCTTGAACAGCTTCTGCGAGCGGGTGCCGATCACGCCGGCGATCACACCGGAGAGTGGGATCGAGATCAGCGCGATGAGCGCGAGCTGCCACGACACGATGAACATCATGATGCCGATGCCGATGACCGTCAGCACCGACTGGATCAGCTGCGAGAAGGCCTGCTGCAGCGCCGTCTGGATATTGTCGACGTCGTTGGTCACGCGCGACATCAGGTCACCGCGCTGGCGGGTGTCGAAGTAGCTGAGCGGCAGCCGGTTGAGCTTCGTCTCGACGTCGGCGCGCAGTCGGTAGACCACCCGCATCACGAGCGCGTTCAGAATGTAGCCCTGCCACCACTGGAGCAGCGAGGCCGCGACGTACATCGCGAGCACGATCGTGAGCAGGCGGCCGAGCTCGATGAAGTCGATGCCGTGGCCGGGGACCAGCCCGTTCGGCGTGATCGTGCCGACGGCACCCTTGAAGATGACGTCTGTCGCGCTGCCGAGCACCTTCGGCGCGATCACGATGAGCGCCACCGAGATGATCACGAGAAGGGTGACGAAGGTCATGCCCAGCCACTCGGGCTTCAGGAGGCCGAGGAGGCGCTTGAAGGACGGCCAGAAGTGCTCCGCCTTCTTGGCCGGTGTCCCTCCGAACATGTCGCCGTCGGACTCCGTCGGCTCGTACTCGTACTCGAGCTCGAGTTCTTCGATCGCGGTCTCCACGCCGGCCTCGGTGAGTACGCCATCCCGCGCTTCGGACGCACCGCCCGCCCGGTTCTTCGCCGTGCGGTTCTTCGCCGTCTTGTCGTTCTTCGCGCGGGCCATCTCAGGCCACCTCCAGGCTCAGCTGCGACTCGACGATCTCGCGATACGTCTCGCTCGTCTCCAGCAGTTCGTCGTGGGTGCCGCGCCCGACGACCCGTCCGTCGTCGAGCACGATGATCTGGTCGGCTTCGCGGATCGTCGAGACGCGCTGCGCCACCACGATCATCGTCGTGTCGCCCGTGGACTCTGCGAGGGCCTCTCGAAGCCGGGCATCGGTCGCGACGTCGAGCGCAGAGAACGAGTCGTCGAACAGCAGGACCTTGGGCTGCGCGACGAGCGCCCTGGCGATGCAGAGACGCTGACGCTGGCCTCCGGAGACGTTGGTGCCGCCCTGGGCGATGCGCTCGTCGAGGCCGTGCTCCTTGGCGCGGACGAAGTCTTCCGCCTGCGCGACGCGCAGAGCCTGCCACAGCTCCTCGTCGGTCGCCGACGGCCGGCCGAACCGGAGGTTGCTCGCCACCGTGCCGGAGAAGAGGTACGGTTTCTGCGGCACCAGGCCCAGCACTCCCGAGAGCTGCTCCCGGCTCAGGGAGTCGACCGGAACGCCGCCGATGCGCACGTGCCCGCTCTGCGGGGTGAAGAGGTCGGCGATCACCGAGACGAGCGTCGACTTGCCCGAACCGGTCGAGCCGACGATCGCGGTCACACGCCCGGGCTCCGCCGTGAAGCTCACGTCGCTCAGCACCGGCTTCTCGGCTCCGGGGTACCCGAAGGTCACACCCGCGACCTCGACGCGCCCGTCGGCCGGAAGCGCTCCAGGGCCGTCAGCGGCACCCGTCGACGGCGTCGCGCTGAGCACCTCGTCGATGCGCTCGGCGCAGACCATCGCGCGCGGGATCATCATGGCCATGAACACGCCCATCATGACCGCGACCAGGATCTGCAGCAGGTACTGCAGGAAGGCGGTCAGGGCGCCGATCTGGATGTCGCCGGCGCCGACGCGCTGGCCGCCGAACCAGAGGACGGCGACGGTGGCGGCGTTCAGGATGAGCATGATCAGCGGGAACATCAGCACGAAGACGTTGCCGACCTTCACCGAGATGCGGGTGAGCGCGGTGTTCGCGTCGTCGTAGCGCGCCGTCTCGAAGCGTTCGCGCACGAAGGCACGGATGACACGGATGCCGACGATCTGCTCGCGGATGACGCCGTTCACGCCGTCGATGCGGTCTTGCATCACGCGGAACATGGGCAGCAGCAGCCAGACCAGGATGCCGACGACGACGAACAGCACGGCGACGGAGACCCAGATCAGCCACGACAGCGCGGCGTCGACCTGCACGGCCAGGATGATGCCGGCGATGCACATGATCGGCGTGGACACCATGAAGTTGAGCGTCATCAGCACGAGCATCTGCACCTGCTGGACGTCGTTGGTGTTGCGCGTGATCAGCGTCGGCATGCCCCAGCGTGCGAGATCGAGTGCCGGAAGCGAGTCGACCTTGCGGTAGAACGAGCGCCGGATGTCGCGGCCCAGCGACATCGAGGCGCGCGCACCGAAGTAGGTCGCCGTGATGGCGGCGACGACCTGCACGAAGCAGACGATCAGCATCATGCCGCCGGTGCGCCAGATGAAGTCGGTGTCGCCCGTGACGACACCCTTGTCGATGATGCTGGCGTTCAACGTCGGCAGGTAGAGCGCCGCGATGGTGGCGATGAGCTGCAGGACGACGACCGCGGCGACCGCACCCCAGTAGGGGCGGATGTACCGCAGCGCCAATCGAAGAAGAGTCACGATGATCCCTGGTTCGTTTTCCGGTGGAATTGTGGGACGGGTGAGCGCGCCGCCATCGACCCGACCGACTCGGCGCTGTGCGAAACCCCCCGTACAGCACCTAACGGTAGCGCGGACGACGGACATTCGCCTCTGCCGAGGCGACTCCCACCCGATACGACAACGCTAGGCAGGACAACGGTCACAGCGTGACCGCAATTCGAGATCTGTGGAGATCAGGCCGGTGAGTAGAGCAGGTGGAGGACACCGTTCGCGTACGCGTCGTGCTGACGCAGCCGCAACCGGGACTCCGCGATGCCTTCCGGGAACAGGCGGGCGCCGGTTCCGCGGACGACGGGATAGACGAAGAGATGAAGCGCGTCCACCAGCCCATCGGCCAGCAAGGCCCGCACGAGCGTACCGCTGCCGCTGATGTACAGTCCGCTGCGGCTCTGCTTCACCTCGCGGAGCCGTTCCGCGTCGTAGCCGCCCAACGATCGCGAGTTCGCCCAGGCCGCCTCCACCGCCGCGTCGTCGAGCGTGGAGGAGACCACCAGCTTCTGGCTGTCGTTGAAGAACGGAGCGCCAGGGTCGTCCTGCACCGTGCGCTTCGACCAGACCGGCGCAAACATCTCGAAGGTTCGCCTACCGAGCAGGATCGCATCCGACGGGTTCGCGATGCGGCCGATGTCCTCGCCCATCTCCGGATCGAACCCGTAGTCCAGCGTCCAGCTCGGGTCTTCGAAGACGCCGTCGAGCGAGACGAACTCGTGCACTGCGATGCTGCCCATGCGGTCAGCCTAGGCGGTCGCCGCCGACCCGTCGAGGCAGGCCGCCTCAGGCGTCCTTGCGCAGTTGCAGCAGCAGCTCGGGTGAGCGGGCGTCGAGGATGCTGCCGCCGACGCGCACGCCGACGCCGACGAGCACGCCGCCCAGCGCGACGCCGACGAGGAGTGCCGCCCAGCCCCAGAGCGCGTCGCCGGTGATGAGCGCGATGACGAAGAGCGCGATCTCCGGCAGGCAGAGCACCGCGATCACCCCCCACGCGGCGAAGGTCGGTCCGATGAGCGAGATGTTCGCCCCCGGCCGCGAACGGAACGGGTTGTCGCCGGGCTCCGGCACGGGGAACACCAGCCGCGCCGAGGTCACGGCGCACACGGCCGCGCCGGTCAGCAGGATGCCGAGGGAGAGCCCGAGCAGCCCGGGGAGGATGTGCCAGCCGTCGCCGATCGCCGCGGCGAACAGTGCGATGAGCACGACGGCGGGCACCGCGAACGAGAGCATCGCGGCCGCGCGGCCCCAGCGGTCGGCGCGGCCGGGCACCGCCTTGGCGACGTGCAGCGTGAAGGCTGTCGAGTCGTACGAGACGTCGGCGATCATCCCGATGCCCAGCGAGAACGCGACGACGGGCGCACCGATCACGAGGAGGCCGCCGGCGTGGTTGAGGCTGGAGTAGAACCAGAACAGCACCGGCATGAGCGGAATCACCAGGAGCTGGCGCAGGTAGCGCGGATCGCGGAACCAGTAGGTCAGGCATCGGGCCGCGATCGCCCCCCACGCGTTGCCGGGGAAGATTCCGAACCACCCCAGCTTGCCCTGCGCGCGCACCCGCGAGGAGGCGCGCGCCGGCGTCACCAGCGAGCGTGCGAGACCCCAGCGCCACACCAGCCACAGCACGGCGAACGTGGCCACGGCGATCAGCAGCCGCGCCAGAGCGCCCAGCGGGTCTCCGAGCGCGAGTTGGGACGGCACCGCCCACACCGCTCCGAGCGGCGACCAGGACAGCCCGTCGGCGACGGCGGGGAGGGCGTCGGACGACGACCGCAGGCCGCGGGTGATGCCGATCACGATCGGGCCGGCCAGGATCAGCGGGATGAGCACCAGCAGTCCGCTGGCCTCCCGGAACCGCCGCCCGCCGGACAGGCCGCTCGACACCGAAGTGACGGCGCGGGAGACGACGATGCAGGTCGCGGCGCCCAGCGCTCCGGTGATCAGCGCAACGACGGCGACGCCGGGGAGGCGGAGCCAGGCCAGCGACGTTGCGAGTGAGGCGAGCGTCGTCGCCGCACCGGCGACGCCGACCACCGCGCTCAGCAGCATCCCGAGCATGAGCGGGCGCAGCGGGATCGGGTAGACCGCGAGGCGAGCGGGGTCGAGGGTCTGCTCGATCCCCGAGAGCAGCAGCGGGAAGATCGCCCAGCCCAGCACCGCGGCGGAACCGCCGATCACGGTGATCATGCGGGTGACCTCCACCGGCGCGAAGCCGAGCAGCACCAGACCGCCCAGCACGACAGCGAGCGCGATCAGCGCGTAGACCCCTCCGATGATCACCGCGACGAGCTGGGAGGTGCTGCGGCGGAAGGAGTTGCGGAGGACGAGCAGTCGGAGCCTTACGAGTGTCGCAACCACTCCGGCCCCTCCCCCACCCGGCGTCCTCCGACGAGCTCGACGAAGCGGTCTTCGAGCGTCGAGCCTGCGCGCACTTCGTCGACGGTGCCCGCGGCGATGACCCGGCCCGCGTTGATGACCGCGACGCGGTCGCACATGCGCTCGACGAGGTCCATGACGTGCGACGAGACGATGACCGTGCCGCCGCTCTGGACGAACCCGTGCAGGATGTCGCGGATGTTCGCGGCCGACACCGGGTCGACCGACTCGAACGGCTCGTCCAGCACCAGCACGCGCGGCGCGTGCACCATGGCTGCGGCCAGCGCGATCTTCTTGGTCATGCCGGCCGAGTAGTCGACGACGAGCGTGCCGCCCGCCGACTGCAGATCGAGCAGGCTCAGGAGGTCGTGGGTGCGCTCGATCGCCGTCGGGCGGTCCATCCCGCTCAGGAGGCCGGCGTACTCGACGAGCTGCTCGCCGGTCAGCCGGTCGAACAGGCGCGCGCCGTCGGACAGCACGCCGACGAGCGCCTTGGCGGCCAGCGGGTCGCGCCACATGTCGACCCCGTGGATGAGCACCTGGCCGGCATCCGGCCGGAGCAGGCCGGTGACCATGCTCAGCGTCGTGGTCTTGCCTGCGCCGTTGGGGCCGACCAGCCCGTAGAAACTCCCGGAGGGCACGTCGAGGTCGATGCCGTCGACCGCCGCCTTCTCACCGAACCGCTTGTGGAGGCCACGCACTGCGACCGCGACGTCATCCTGACCGACCACCGATTCCCCTGCCTTCCGCTCCCCTCACCCTACGCGCACCGGGCGCGCGCGCAGGGGTCAGACGCGCTCGAAGACCGCGGCCAGGGCCTGACCCCCGCCGATGCACATCGTCTCGACGGCCAGCGTGCCGTCGAGGGCGGGCAGCTCGTGCGCGAGCGTCGCCAGCATCCGCAGGCCGGTCGCGCCGATCGGGTGTCCGATCGAGATGCCGCTGCCGCGCGGGTTGAGCCGTGGGTCCTCCTCGTCGATGCCCCAGTCGGCGAGGCAGGCGAGCACCTGGACGGCGAACGCCTCGTTCAGCTCGATCACGTCGATGTCGCTCCATGCGACGCCAGCGCGTTCGAGGGCGCGGTTCGCGGCCGGCACCGGAGCGACCCCGAAGACCCGCGGATCGTTGCCGGCGACCGCCCACGACCGCAGTCGCAGCAGCGGGGACAGGCCGAGATCGGCCGCGCGCTCGGGGGTCGTCACGATCGCGGCTGCCGCAGCGTCGTTCTGTCCGCTGGAGTTGCCCGCCGTCACCGTGGCGTCCGCATCGCGCCCGCTGAGGATGGCGCGGAGGCCGGCCAACGCCTCCAGCGTCGTGTCGGCCCTGGGGTGCTCGTCGCGGTCGACGACCACGTCGCCACGGCGGCCGGGGACGGTGACAGGCACCAGCTCCGCGTCGAAGGCTCCGGACTCCTGCGCCGCGACTGCGCGTCGGTGCGACCGCAGCGCGAGGCGGTCCTGCGCCTCGCGCGGGATGCCGTAGTCGCGGCGCAGCGTCTCGGCCGAGCCGACGTTGCCGTCCGGAGTGGGGAAGTCGCGTCCGCCGACCGTCTCGCGCCCGCGCGCCAGCGCATCGTGCAGCATCAGACCCCCGGGCGGGACGCCGCGGCGACCGTGCTCCGTGTAGAGGGGTGCGTTGGACATCGACTCGGCGCCGAGCGCGATCAGCACGTCGCTCGCGCCGGTCTGCACCTCCATCGCCGCGTTGATCACCGCTTGGAGGCCGGAGCCGCACCGCCGGTCGAGCTGGTAGCCCGTCGTCGTGACCGGGAAGCCGGCGTTCAGCGCGGCGACCCGTCCGAACGCGGGCGCCTCCATCGTCGGATAGCCCTGGGAGCCGATCACGCCCTCCACTACGGCCGGGTCGAGGCCGGTGCGGTCGACGAGGGCGCGCAGCACTCTCTCCGCCAGGCTCAGCGCAGAGACGGGGGCGAGCGCGCCGCCCATCCGGCCGACCGGCGTACGCAACGGCGAGCAGATGACGACCTCGCGCAACTCAGGCATGTGCCGCTCCCGTCCCGACGCTCACATCGGCCGGGATCGTCAGCGGAGCACCCGTCGCGGCGACGACGTCATCGACCGACACGCCCGGCGCGAGTTCACGCAGCACCAGGCCGTCGTCCGTGACGTCGACGACGGCGAGGTCGGTGACGATACGGTCGACACAGCCGCGGCCGGTCAGCGGGAGGGTGCACTGCTCGACGAGCTTGGCCGAGCCGTCCTTGGCGACGTGCTCCATGACCACGATGACGCGCTCGGCGCCGTTGACGAGATCCATCGCGCCGCCCATGCCCTTGACCATCTTGCCGGGCACCGCCCAGTTGGCGATGTCGCCGGTTGCCGAGACCTGCATGGCGCCGAGGACCGCGGTCGCGATCCGGCCGCCGCGGATCATCCCGAAACTGGCGGCGGAGTCGAAGTAGCTCGCGCCGGGCAGAACGGTGACGGTCTCTTTGCCCGCGTTGATGAGCTTCGGATCCTCGTCGCCCTCCCACGGGTAGGGGCCGACGCCGAGGATCCCGTTCTCGGAGTGCAGCACGACGTGCACGTCGGTCGGCAGGTGGTTGGGGATGAGGGTGGGCAGGCCGATGCCGAGGTTGACGTACGAGCCGTCCTCCAGCTCGAGTGCGGCACGGGCGGCCAGTTCGTCACGGGTGCGCGCCATGCTCAGGCTCCTTCGGTGTGGGAGATCGGACGGGGCCGGACGGTGACCTTCTCGATCGGCAGGTCCGCCGACTGCTCGGGAGTCAACGCGACCACCCGGTCCACATAGATGCCGGGCAGGTGGATGTCGTCGGGGCCGAGCACGCCGGGTTCGACCAGCTCGTCGACCTCCGCGATGGTGACCCGGCCCGCCATCGCGGCGAGCGGGTTGAAGTTGCGGGTCGACTTCTCGAACCGCAGGTTGCCGTGGCGGTCGCCGACGGCGGCGCGCACCAGGCCGAAGTCGGTGCGGATCGCCGTCTCGAGCACGTACTCCCGGCTGCGGCCGAGCACGTCGAACGGCCGCAGCTCCTTGGGGGCGCTCGCCTCGGCCACGGAGCCGTCCGCCGCGTAGCGGATCGGCATGCCCCCGTCCGAGACCGCGGTGCCTGCGCCCGTCGCCGTGTAGAAGGCGGGAATGCCGACGCCGCCGGCGCGCAACCGCTCGGCCAGAGTTCCTTGCGGAGTGAGCTCGACCTCCACCTCGCCACCGAGATACTGGCGGGCGAACTCCTTGTTCTCGCCGATGTAGGAGGCGATCACCCGGCGGATGCGGCCCGCGGCCAACAGCTCGCCGAGACCCCAGCCGTCGACGCCGCAGTTGTTGGAGACGACTTCCAGGCCGCCGACCCCGCGCGCAAGCAGCGCCCGGATCGTCACGATCGGCACACCGGACAGCCCGAAGCCGCCGACCGCGAGCGAGGCGCCCTCCGGGATGTCGGCGACCGCCTCGGCCGCGGACGCGAACGTCTTATCCATTCGTCTCCTCCGTCTGCTCCGTCTCTGCGAAGACCTCGCGCATGATCGCGAGCGCGCCGTTCGCGGCGGGCAGCCCCGCGTAGAGCGCGGTGTGGTGGATGACCTCTGCGATCTCGCTTCGGGTCAGTCCGTTGCGCAGGGCCGCGCGGACGTGCATGCGCAGCTCGCTCTCGTGGCCGCCGGTGACCAGGCTCGCGAGCGTCGCGATCGACCGCTGCTGTCGCGTGAGCTGTGGACGCGACCAGACCTCGCCCCAGGCGTAGCGGGTGATGAAGTCCTGGAAGTCCGCGGTCTCCGGCGTGATCGCGGTGGTCGCGCGATCGACATGCGCATCGCCGAGGACCGACCGCCGCACCGCCATCCCGCGGTCGTACGGCGATGCGTCGTGGGCACGGCGGAGAAGGGCCGACAGCAGTGCGGCCGTCTCCACCGGGTCCTCCAGCGGCACCAGATGGGCGGCGTGGGCGAGCTCGACGAAGCGCGCATCCGGGAGGCCGCCGGCGAGTTCGGCCATCAGCGCGGGGGTCGTGACCTGGTCGTGGGCGCCCGCGACGACGAGGGCGGGTGCGCTCACCGCTGCGACGGAGCCCCGTCGGTCGAAGCCCGCCAGCGCTTCGCAGCACAGGGCGTACGACTCGTCGTCGATGTCGATCAGGGTCTTCAGGGCGTGACCGCCCGGACCGTCGGGATGCGCGTCCAGATAGCCGGGGGCGAACCAGCGTCGGGCGCTGCCGGCGACGACCGACGCGGTTCCGGAGGCGCGTACCTGCGCTGCGCGGTCGGCCCAGCCCTCCGGTGTGCCGATCGCCGCACCGGAACAGAACATGGCCAGGCTGCGCACGCGCTCGGGAACCGCGAGTGCGAGCTCCAGCGCGACCGCTCCGCCGAGCGAGTCGCCTGCGACGTCGAAGGCACCGCCGCCGACCTCGTCCACGAGCGCGAGCACGGATGCGGCGAGGTCGGCGATGCTGAACGGCTCGCGCGCGACGGGCGACGCGCCGTGACCCGGGAGGTCGACGCGGAGGATGCGGGGCGCGTCCGGCCCGCTCGCGAGGCGCGCGACCACGCCATCCCACAGCCGGGTCGTCGTGCCGAGCGAGGGCAGCAGGACGAGCAGGCGCGGGGCCGCAGCGCGCGGGGAGGCCGCGGTCATCGAGCCACGCAGTCGAGGTGGGGTCACGCCGTCACCTTTCGTCGGGATGAGTCCGGTCATCGAGATCCGCCCAGTCGTCCGTGCCGGGCGATCGCGGCGTCGACGACGGCACCGGCCGCGGCCAGGTGGAGGTCGTCGGCGCGCACATCGTCGACGCTCGGAGATGCCTCGACGATGAGTTCGGCGACGGCGTGTGCCAGCACCTCGGCACTCTCGAGGGCCAGTCGGACGAGGCCTCGCCAGGCCTGCCATTCGGCGTGCCACTCGCCGGCGGGGCGGGCATCGGAGCTCAGAGCCGCCGTGTGCAGCGTGGCGAGCAGACCGGGTGCGCGCAGGCCGTTCGCGCTGAGGATCACGGCATCGACCGGGTTCTGCTTGTGCGGCATCGCGGACGAGCCGCCCCCCGTGGCCGGACGGAGCACGCCGTCACGCGCGCCGAGGGCGAGGTCGCGGCCGACACGGCC
Organism: Leifsonia sp. TF02-11; assembly: GCF_017565305.1. Lineage (GTDB taxonomy): Bacteria > Actinomycetota > Actinomycetes > Actinomycetales > Microbacteriaceae > Leifsonia. The sequence continues at coordinate 242,219 of NZ_JAGEKP010000008.1, read as the reverse complement.
GGTCACCGCGCACACCCGCGCGGCGGCGTCCGCGATCGCGAGCACCGGGGTGCGGTCGGTCTGCCACGCGCGTCCCGGATCGGAGAGACCGAGTCGGCGGGCGACGGCGGCGCGCAGGATGGCGGGTGCGTCATCCCGACCGGAGGCCCGCACGAAGGCGGCTCCGGTGCCGACCGCGCCCCCGAGCTGAACGGGGAAGCCGGATGCCGACAGCGCGTCCAGGGCCTCCCCGGCGGATGACACACCGTCGAGCCAGGTCGCGAACAGCGCGCCGACGGTGGTCGGCTCCGCCGGCTGCGACAGCGTGCGCGCCACGACCGGCGTCGCGCGGTGCCGCGCGGAGAGACCGGCGAGCGCGTCGGCCGCCGCCGCGAGCCTCCCGGCGGCGCGCGCGAGGCCGTCGCGCGACACCAACACGAGAGCGGTGTCGACGATGTCCTGGCTGGTCGCGCCGCGATGGACGACATCGGCCGATTCGCCCGCCTGCTCGCGCAGCTGCTCGACCAGCGCGATGATCGGCACGCCGGCGGAGCGCGCACCGGCCAGAAGCCGGCCGCGGTCGATCGCTGCGAGGTCGAAGACGGGAGCACCCGACGCGGATCCGGTGCTCTCGAGCTCCGCCCACGCCCCGGACAGGGCGGCCTCCACGTCGATCATGGCCGCCAGCACGCGATCGTCGCCGACCGACGCACCGAGCGCACCGGCCGGCTCGAGGAGACCCCAGTCGAAGGCGTCAGCCCAGTCGAAGGCGTCAGCGCTGTCGAAGCCGTCAGCCACGGCCGTCGCCGATGAAGTCGAGGAACACGGTCTCGCCCTCGCCCTGGAGGCGGATGTCGAACCGGTAGCTGCGCTCGCCGTCCCTCACGGCCCGGAGCGTGTCGCGCCGGTCCTCTGCAATGGTCTGCAGGAACGGGTCGTCGCCGAAGTAGGCACGCGTGAACAGGTGGTGCAGCAGGCCGCGCGCGAAGACGGTGACCAGGAGGTACGGGGCACGGCCGGGCGCCGGAGCGCCGGGCTGGACCGTGGTGAACGCGTAGTGGCCGTCGCGGTCGACCGCAGCGCGACCGAACCCCGTCACGGTGTGGCCGTCGCGGTGCAGGCTTCCGCGTGCATCGATCGGGCGGCCCTGCGCGTCGGCTCCCCAGATCTCGAGCAGGGCGTCGGGCACGGGCTCACCGGCACCGTCGGTCACAGTGCCGTGGAAGCGGATCGCCTCAGGGTTCCATGGTGCCGCGACCTCCGAGCCGCCCTCGTAGGGCAGCGCGTACCCGAAGAACGGGCCGACGGTCTGCGACGGCGTCTGCAGCCGGCGTGCGCCCTGCGCCGCGCCGGTGTCGTTCCGATCAGGCATGCTCGCCCTCCTCCGGCTCCATCCAGGTGGCTTTGCTCCCGGTGAGCACGATGTCCCACCGGTAACCCAGCGCCCACTCCGGCTCGCTGACGTCGTGATCGTAGGCGGCGATGAGCCTCTGCCGGGCGTCGGGGTCGACGATCGACTGGTAGATCGGATCGAGCGCGAACAGCGGATCGCTCGGGAAGTACATCTGGGTCACCAGGCGCTGGGTGAACTCCGAGCCGAAGAGCGAGAAGTGGATGTGCGCCGGGCGCCAGGCGTTGCGGTGGTTCTTCCACGGATACGGACCCGGCTTGATGGTGACGAACCGGTACGACCCGTCGTCCCCCGTGATCGTGCGCCCGACGCCGGTGAAGTTCGGGTCGAGCGGAGCGGGATGCTGGTCGCGCTTGTGCACGTAGCGGCCGGCGGAGTTCGCCTGCCAGACCTCCACGAGCTGGTTGCGGACCGGGCGCCCTTCGCCGTCGAGCACCCGTCCCGTCACGATGATGCGCTCGCCGAGCGGCTCGCCGTCGTGCTGGATGGTGAGGTCGCTCTCCTCGGCTGCGACGTCCGAGTGCCCGAACGCCGGCGAGACGAGCTCGATCTCCTCAGGATCGGCACGCACGAGCTCGTGTGTCGGATGCCGCAGCGCCGAGCTGCGGTAGGGGCCGAAGTCACGCAACGCGTGCACGGGGAGCGCTCCGGCCGCGGCGGCGGCCGTGTGCAGCGCGCCGATCTCGGCGACGATCTGGTCCTGTTCGGTGTTGTCGGTCATCGGTTCGCCTCAGAAGGGTAGGCCCGCGTACTGCTCGGCGAGAGCCGCCTGAGCGTTGCGTGATCCTGTGGTGTATGCGAGCTGTCCGAGCTGGCTGCGGTAGCGGAAGGCCCTGGCCGACGGATCGGCGACCTCCCTGTGCACGTGAAGCATCTCCGTCATCCACTGCGAGAACTGCTGCACCTTCCACTGGCGTGCGAGCGCAGAGGCGCTGTAACGCTTCAGGGGAGCATCGTCTCCGTCGAAGTGCGCCGCAACGGCCCGACCGAGCAGCGCAACGTCTGCGATGGCCGAGTTGAGACCCTTCGCTCCCGTCGGCGGCACGATGTGCCCGGCGTCGCCGGCGAGGAACAGCCGGCCGTACTCGAGGGTGGAGGCGACGAAGCTGCGCATCGGGGTGATCGACTTCTCGGTGATGGCGCCCTCCGTCAGGGTCCAGCCCGGAACGCCGAGCCGCGTCTGCAGCGCCTCCCAGATGCGGGCGTCCGACCAGTCGTCGACCGACTCGTCAGGATCGACCTGCAGGTAGAGCCGAGACACCTCCCGCGACCGCATGGAGTGCATGGCGAAGCCCTCGGGATGCAGGGCGTAGATGAGATCGTCGGTGGACGGTGCGACGTCGGCCAGGATGCCGAGCCAGGCGTAGGGGTAGTTGCGCTCGAGGGCCTGGATGCCCGGGATCGCCGGGCGGCAGACGCCGTGGTAACCGTCGGCGCCGACCACGATCTCGCAGTCGATGCGCTCGCCGGCGTCGGTCGTCACGAACGGGGCGTCGGTGTCGAGACCGTGCGGGACCACACCCGCCGTCTCGAAGCGGATGTCGGATCCCACCCGGTCGTGCTCGGCGAGCAGGTGGCGGACGAGCGCCTGCTGGCCGTAGACGGTCACCGTGCGGCCCACGAGGTCCACGAAGTCGAGGTGGTGGCGCCCGCCTTCGTACTGCAGGTAGATGCCGTGGTGGGTCAGCCCGCGCTCTGCGAGGTCGGCATCCAGGCCCAGCTCGCGCAGGATGTCGACGGAGCCCTGCTCGAGGACGCCGGCGCGCACGCGGCCCAGCACGTACTCGCGGCTCTTCTGCTCCAGGAGGACGAAGTCGACTCCGGCCCGCCGCAGGATGTGGCCGAGAAGGAGCCCTGCGGGCCCGGCCCCGATGATGCTGACCTGGGTTCGCATGTTCCGCCTTTCGCTCCGGTGGGAAGGTTGTCCCAGTTTTCGCCACGGCGGTGCGGCGCTGGAGTGACTTTCCACTGAATGGAAAGGTTTCCGGCACGGCGAACACTCGGTACGGCTTTCCACTCAGCGAGATGGACTCCCCCTCGGGATCACCTCGTCATCGTCGCGACAACGTGCCGATCTTGCTGCCGTCACCTCGGAAGACGACCAGCGAGTCGCCGTCGACCTTCGCCGTGACCGCGAGGTTCAGCCAGGGCGTCACGCCCTCGCACGCGACCAACGTCGAGGCGAACGGGCCGAAGGTGAACTCCTGTCCGGAGATCTTCCCGTCGCCCTTCATGGCGTTGCAGCCGTCGTTGCCGTGCCAGGAGCCGTTCGACTCGACGGTGAGCGACGGCTGGCCCGCCTTGACGACTCCCCAGTCGCCGGCCGGCGACGAGGATCCGGACGAGGCGCAGCCGGAAAGGACGGCGAGCACGACGGCCGCGGCGAGGGCTGATCTGAGCGTTCTGTGCGTGAGCATGGCTAGAAGGTATCGGTAGCCGAATCGCCGATCTAGCCTCACCGCCCAGAGACGAGCGCCGCGGAGATGCCCCGTGCGGCCATTCGCACGCCGAGCACGAACTGCGGCTCTGCGGCCCGTTCGGCGTGCGCGATAATCGACACGGCCGCGACGACGTCGCCCGCGGCGTCACGCACCGGTGCCGCGACGGAGAACACTCCGCGCGTCAGCTCCTCGACCGCCCGCGACACCCCCGTCGTGCGGATGCTCGCCAACCGGGCGCGCAGCTCCTTCTCGCTGGTCAACGTGTTCGGCAGAAACTTGCGCGGGTTCTGCGCCAGCACCTCCTCGAGCGTCCCGGACGGGGCGTACGCCAAGAGCACCAGACCGACGCCGGTGGCATGCAGGGGGAGGCGCGTCCCCACGTCGCTGATGACACGGACGGCGCCTGGGCCGGAGAGCCGTTCGAGATAGACCGCGCCGAGGCCGTCGCGCACGGCGAGATGCACGTGCTCCCCCGTCGCCTCCAGGAGGTCGTCGAGGTAGGGGCGCGCGGCCTCCCGCAGCTTGCGCGCCGTCGGCTGGCGCGCGCCGAGCCGCCACAGCTTCATGCCGACCCGGTACCGGCCGTCGTCCCCGCGGAGGAGCCCGCCCCAGGCAACCCATTCGGCGAGCAGCCGGTGAGCGGTCGAGACCGGGAGGTCGGCCCGTCTGGCGACCTCGCTGAGCGTCAGCTCGTCTCCGCGCTCGAAGGCGTCGGCGATCGCGAACACGCGCTCTGCGACACTGCGGTCGTCCTGAGCTCCACCGGCCATGCGGTCAGCCTACGACCGCGCCGACGGGCGATCGGGTGGGCCGACGTCTCCGCAGACTTGATTGGTAGGTTTTTTCCTGCATATACTCCTGCCATGACCTCCCCCACTCCCCGCGTCCGCATCCAGACCGTCACCATCCCCGTGGCCGATCAGGACCGCGCGCTCGCGTTCTACCGCGACGTGCTCGGCTTCGAGGTGCGCGCAGACACCGCGTACGGAGACGCACGCTGGCTGTCGGTCGCTCCGGAAGGCAGCGCCGTCGACTTCACGCTGCACCCGCCGTTCCCCGGCCAGGCCGCGCCCGGCTGGCAGCAGGGCATCGTGCTCCACACCGACGACATCGCGGGAGTGGTTGCCGCGCTCGGCGCCGCGGGGGTGGCGGTCACCGGCCCGGAGCAGGTCGGCTGGGGTGTTCAGGCACAGTTCGCTGACCCTGACGGCAACGGCTTCGTGCTGCTGCAGCAGGGCTGACGTGCCCGTCCGCGCGAAAGACACGGCGGCCGACCGGCTTTTCGGCGCCCTGGCGAACCCCACCCGCCGCGACATCCTCGACCTCCTGCTCGCGGGCGAGAGCACCACCGGCGAGATCGCCGCCCGGTTCTCGATGAGCCGGCCGTCGGTGTCCGAACACCTGCAGGCACTCCGTCACGCGGGACTGGTCGTCGAGCGCACGGCCGGGCGCAACGTCTACTACGCGCTCGCCCCGGAGCCCTGGAGCGAGCTGCGCGACTGGATGGCGCCGCACGAGCGTTTCTGGCGCGAACGGATGCGACGCCTCCACGCGACGCTGGACGCCCTGCCGGACGCGGACGGACCCGCATCCGCGCCCGAACCTGCACCCGCACCCGCGCCCGAAGACCCGGAGGTCGCATGACCACGCTCACCACGTTCGAGTTCGACGAATTCCTGCCGCACCCGCCCGCGAAGGTGTGGCGGGTGCTCAGCGAGCCCGACCTCCTCGCCGGCTGGCTGATGCCGCACGACGGCTTCGCGCCCGTTGTCGGCACACGCTTCGAGTTCCGCACGGAGCCGGTGCCGCAGACCTCGTTCTCCGGCATCGTTCAGTGCCAGGTCTTGGAGGTCGACCCCGGCCGGCTGCTGAGCATCTCGTGGTCGAGCGAGGGCACAGCGCTCGACACCGTCGTCACCTGGCGACTCGTGCCCGAGGGCACGGGCACCCGCCTCCTGCTCACCCAGGAGGGCTTCGACCTCGACGACCCCGACCAGGCGCGCGCGTTCCGGATCATGAACGGCGGCTGGCGGTCGCACGTGTTCACGCGGATGGTGGCGGCGCTGGGGCGGGTGTGAGGGGTGGGGTGTGAGGGGTCGGGGTCACCCAGCGTCGTCGACGGGGTGACGCCGACGTCTTCTCTGCACGTCGGGCACGACGAGCTCAGGCACCGCACGCGTCATGAACGCGTCGAAATCCGGCACCGTGAACGCTGCGTACCCGTGCTCCGGCGTGTACAGCAGACCCATGTCGATGAGCTCCGCGCGCGTCGGCCCGAGTTGCGTCGACTCGCGGCCCATGACCCGAGCGACATCGGCAGCCTTCTGCGGATCGGAACCGAGCTGTGCCATCGCCCTCATGTACGCCGTCTGCAAGGGTGTCGCCCGATCGAGACGGACGCGGAAGAAGGAACTGTCGAGCTTGGCCTCGTACGCCTCGCGGGCCATCTCCACATCGGCGCGCGTGATCGATTCGCCCTCCGCGACCTCCCAGACCTGATATCCGAGCTCTTGGATGAAGTAGGGGTAGCCGTGAGTGATCTCGACCGCGAGGTCCACAGCGTCGTCGTCGAACTTCGCGTGTTCGGACGCTGCCGGTTCCGTGAGCGCATTCCGAGCATCCTCGACAAACAGCGATCCGATCTCGGGAAACGTGAACAGACGCTCCGCATAGGACTTCGCGTCGCCCGCCAACTCCGCGATCTGCGGCAGCCCCGCTCCGACGAACGTCAGGGGAAGGCGTCGCTGCACGGTTTTGTGCACGGCCTGAATCAGTGCCCCAAGTTGGGAGGCACGGAGAAACTGCACTTCGTCGATGAGCAGGGCCAATCCCCTGCCCTGCTCCTTCGCAGCCTCGCCGATGGCGACGAATACGTCGGTGAGGTCCATCCCGAGATCACCGTGATCGGCGAGCCCTTCCGCAGGAGGAACATCCCAGGTGACCGCGAACCCGTCCTGGTTCGCCGTCACTGCGAATGCGCTCAGAACTTCTGCCGCCCAACGCCCTCGTTCACTCCAACGTGCACGCGGTGACAGCAGCAGGGCGGCACGGAGTTGGGAGAACATCGTTCGCCGGAACTGACCGTCGTCGTGTTTGCTTGCCTCGAAGTCGATGACCTCCCATCGCTCGCGGCGGGCGATGTCGATGAACTCATTCAGCAGGACGGTCTTGCCGACCCCTCGCAGACCGGTGATGATCATCGACTGGTCCGTCCGGCCACGGGCTAGCCGGCCGAGCAGACGCGTGAACGACATCGTCTGCTCCTCTCGGCCGACGATGATCCCAGGCGAAGCGCCCGCGTTCGGCGTGTACGGGTTGAGCAGGCTGTCCATCCGACGAGCTTTGCGGTTTTAGACCGCTTTACTAGAAATCAATAAAGCACACTAAAAAACGAAACCCGGGTCACCCATCCGCCCTCCTATACACGTTCACCACGACCCCCGACGGGATCGACCGCGACTCGACCAGGGCGAGGCGCGAGTGCGGGAAGCCGTCGCCGAAGAGCTTCTTGCCGGTTCCCAGCACGAGCGGGTGCACCAGGAGGCGGTACTCGTCGACCTGGTCGTGCTCGGCCAGGGTGCGGATGAGCTCGGTGCTGCCCCACACCCGGATCTCGCCTCCCGGCTCGGAGCGGAGCCGATCCACCGCGGCAGGGACGTCCGGCCCGAGCAGGTACGAGTTCTTCCAGCCGACCTCGCCCAGCGTTCGCGACGCGACGTACTTGGGGATGCGGTTGTACCTGCGAGTCAGCTCGCCCTGGAAGCCCTCCGCGTCCTCGCTCCAGACACCCCAGGAGCCGGCGAAGATCTCGTAGGTGCGCCGGCCCAGCAGCAGGGCCTCGGTGTTCTCCTCCCAGGCCTCGACCGTGCCGCCGTCGTCGTAGTCGAACTGCCAGCCACCGTACGGGAACCCTCCGCTGACGTCCTCCTCCTGGCCGCCCGGGCCCTGCACGACACCGTCGAGGGTGACGAATGACTGCACGACGATCGAAGACATGACACGACCTCCCTTATCGGTTGCGGTTTCCCCACCCGTCTACACCCCGTCGGGCGGGCCCGCAACAGGGTCAACCGATCGGTGACGGGGTCTGACCGTTCGGTCGATCCGTGCGCCGGCCCCTCCCGGGAGGCTGGGGACATGACCGAGACACCTCTCCCCACCACCGCCGCCGTGCACGCCACGGCCCGCCGCGCGGCCTTCCGCCCGGTTCTCGCCCTGCTCTGGTCGTTCGTCGGCCTCAGCGCAGCCATGGTCGCCTTCCTCGCCGTGCTGACAGCCGTCGGCGTCGGCGTGGACATCGCCATCTGGATCCGCTGCTCGATCGTCCTCGCCAGCTCCGTCCTGCTGCTGGTGTTCGGGATCGGCGCGGCACGCGGCTCGCGCAACGCCCTGCTGCGGCTGCGGATCGTCGCACCGATCATCGTCGCCGCCGTCATCGTCATCGTGGCCATCCCCGGCTTCCTGCCCGGCTGGGTGCGCATCGAGCAGGCGGTGTGCGGCCTCCTCGTGCTGCCCGTCGCGATCATCGCGAACCTCCCGCGCACCCGCGCGCTGGTGCCCGCGAAAGCGTAGGGTCTGAACGTGATCGATCCGCGCTGGAGGACAGTCCTCACGGTCACGCCGTACGTCGTGCTGGCGGTGCTGGTCGCCTTCACCCTCGGCGTGCAGTGGGGCGAGTGGGCGCAGCTCGTGCCCACGCTGATCCTCTGCGCGGTTACTGCGATGTGGATCATCGTCTGGCGCAGGCTCCCGCCGACCGTGCGCGAGCACCCGGCCGCGATCGCCGTGTTCATGACCGGGCTCATCGCGCTCAGCCTGGCACTGGTGTTCAGGGACAGCTGGTTCGGCTTCCTCACCATCGCGGTCTTCACCTTCGCCTACTCGATCGTGCCGTGGCCGTGGGAGCTCCTGGCCGTCGGTGCGACCGCGGTCGTCGCCGGGCTCGCCCAGGCGTCGCCGCTGGGGTGGGACACGGCCGGGATCGTCGGCGGCGTCGGCATCCTGCTGCTGAACGTGGTCGCCATGTGCGGACTCTCCTGGTCGCTGCGGCTGGCGGAACGCCAGGTGAACCTCCGCGCCACCGAGCAGGAGCGGTCGCGGCTCGCGCGCGAGATCCACGACACGCTCGCACAGGGCTTCGCCGGCATCGTCACCCAGTTGCAGGCGGCGGAACAGGCGCCGGACGACGCCTCCCGCGCCCGGCACACCCGGGCGGCCATCGCCCTCGCCAGGGACGGACTCGCCGAGGCGCGCCGCTCCGTGAAGGCACTGCGGCCGGTCGCGCTCGACGCGATGCGGCTTCCGGATGCGATCGGCCAGTTGGCGCGCACGTGGACGGAGCGCACCGGCATCCCGTGCGACGTCAGCGCGAGCGGAGACGCCACGGCTCTGCCGACCGACGTGGAGGTCGCGCTGCTGCGGACCGCGCAGGAGGCCCTCGCGAACGTCGAGCGCCACGCCGGAGCCCGCCGGGTGCGGTTGACCCTGCGCGCGGACGCGACCGGAACGCGTCTCGAAGTGCGGGACGACGGCCGCGGGTTCGACCCGCACGCCGGCCCGGTCGAGCGGGGACCGTCCGACCAGGGCGGTTACGGCCTGGTGGCGATGCGCGAGCGCATCGAGTCGGTCGCCGGCGGCCTGGTCGTGGAGTCGCGTCCCGGCCACGGCACCGCGATCCGAGTGGAGGTGCCGGCGTGACCACGGCGAGCGCTGAGGCGCCCGTCCGCCTCCTGGTCGTGGACGACCATCCCGTCGTGCGGGACGGCATCGTCGGCATGGTCGCCTCCGATCCCGGTGTGGAGGTCGTCGGCGAGGCGTCGGACGGCGCGGAGGCCGTACAGCTCGCGCGCGTGCTGACCCCGGATGTCGTGCTCATGGATCTGCGCATGCGCGGCATGGACGGCGTCGCCGCCATCCGCGAGCTCACCCGGCTCGGCCTCCCGTGCCGGGTCGTCGTGCTCACGACGTTCGACGGCGACTCCGACGTGCTGCCCGCCATCGAGGCGGGCGCCACCGGCTACCTGCTCAAGGACGCGCCGCGCGACGACCTGTTGCGCGCGATCCGGGCGGCGGCGGTCGGCGACGCGGTGCTGGCACCCTCCGTCGCGTCGCGGCTGGTCGGTCGCGTGCGCACGCCGGAGTCGAGCCTGCTGTCGCCGCGCGAACTTGAGGTGCTGGCCCTCGTCGCCGACGGTGCCACCAACCGGGTGGCCGGGGAGCGACTCCACCTCAGCGAGGCCACCGTGAAGACCCACCTGCTCAGCATCTACGCCAAGCTCGGCGTCGGCGACCGGGCGGCCGCCGTCGCCGAGGGTTTCCGCCGCGGCCTGCTCACCCTGTAGTCGCCTCCGCCGAGGGGCACGTTGTTGTCACTTTCGACCGCCGAAAGCGACAACGACGTGCCCCTCGATGGCGCGGGAAGGGGTGGTCGGGGCGGAGCAGAACGGGTAGGACAGAAGACATGGAGATCGTGCTGGCCGTCCTCGAGCGCGGCGACATCGCGTACGAGATCGAGTTCGAGCGGACGAGCGAACCGCCGTTCGAGCTGCGCGTGCCCTCCCACATCGGCGGAGCGGCCGTCGTCGACGTCTTCGACCTGGTCGACTCCAGCGAGTGGCCGGTGCTCCTGCGCTACGCGTTCGCCGAGTGCGTTCCTGCCGTGATCGGGTCGCCGGATGACCTGAACGCCGACGAACTCGGCGACGCGGACTTCTGAGGCGTCCGCACGCGCACGCTCAGAACAGGAAGATCTGCCCCATCACGATCACCAGGATCAGGAAGACCACGACGACCCCGCCGATGATGGCGAGGGTGCGACCGGACATCTTCGCGATGCCGTACCCCACGATGAACGGCAGCGCGAGGCAGCCCAGCGCGATGATCCACCAGAACGCCTGGTAGCCGGCCTGGGACGCGGAGGCCAGCCGCTCCCCGAACAGCTTCTGCGTCGCCGGATGCGTCGCGAACGCGATGCTCGCCGACAGCGGGTAGGCGATGAGCACGGCCGTGATCAGTCCGGCGAACGCTCCCCACATCCCTCGATGAGCGCCCAGGTGCAGCGTCTCCTCCTGATGCGGTCCCTGCCTGCTCTTCGTGCTCATGGCGCACAGCATAACCAGCGGGCTCCGGTTTCGGGCAGGCCCGACGTCCCACCCGGTGCACCGCGCCGAAACAGGGTCGACTGTACGGTCTATTCTGCGGTTACCCTTGAAGGGTCACCGGTGCGCGCGCACGCGATTAGGGGGCGTCTCGAACGCGCCGGCGTCTTACCCGATGTCGTATGGGAGCGGGGTTCCGCTCCCATACGACCGGGAACGATCAGCCGTCACCGACCGCGCGACCTTCTCATCCGTGTGCCGGCAACCGCGGCGACTCCCGCCGCCGCGAGCAGCGCGGCGACCGGCAGGATCCACGGCTGGGGACCTGTCGATCCTGTGTCGGCGAGACCGGACGGCTCGGTCGACGGCGACGGCGACGGGACAGGCGTCGGGGTGGGAGTGGGCGTCGGGGGTGCCAACGCCATCGCATTGGCGACGACGACCTCCGTCGCGTGACCGAGCTCGACGGTGAACGTCTGCCCCAGGGTGTACGGCTGGTGGGCGCCTCCGTCCACCTCCAGGTAGGCCGTCGTCGTCACATCGACGCCCGAGGCCGCACCAGTGCTGGGCTCCGTCACCGTGCACGTGAAGGTGGTGTCGGTGGCGACGATACCGCTGTCGTTGGCTCCCCCGCCGGCCGCCACCCTGAAGCTGCCGTCGAACGAGCTGTCGGAGCAGGTGACCGCGATCACCGCGTCGCCCGGGCGCAGGGCGCGGTCGGGTGTCGTCGTCTTGACGACCGAGAAGGTGCCGTACGGCTGGAACCGGTTGACGAAGTGGCACGCGGCGGCGGCGGCGTCGGGGCGCAACTCGACGACGGCGCTCGCCGTTGCCGGGTCGACCGACACGGTGTTGGCTCCGCAATCGACGGAGTCGAGGACCCAGAATCCCTGAGAGTCGGGGGCCGGCATCGACTCGATGATGGTGTAGTCCGTCCCCGGGGCCGCGGCGGAGAGGCCCGTCGCCGACGGCTGCGCCTGCACCTCCACGCCGGGCGTCGTGGTCGTCGCCTCCGGGTCGGCCACCTTGGTGAGGTTGTCCGCGTTCGCGATCACCGCGTACTCGAAGCGGCCGACGCCTCCCTCGGTGGTCTTGAAGATGTCGATCGAACCCGACGGCGTGAACGTGTTGGTGAACAAGCACGAGACATCGGTGCCCGGAGCAGCCGTGTACGTGGCCGAGGCACCCGTCGCGCTGTTGGTCACCGGGATGCCCGCGTCGTTGCAGGTCGCGCCCGTCATCCGCCACGTTCCCGGACCGGTCTGGCTGAAGTCGGTGGGGAAGGTCTCCGCAGCGGTGTAGTTTCCGGCAGGTGCGCCGGTGCGTGTCGCGAAGACCGACGGCGCACCGGGCGTCGTCGTCGTCGCGGTGAAGTTCTCGGTCGCCGCCGGCCCGGTGATGGCGAAGGGGAAGCTCCCGACGGCCCCGTACGACCGTTTCGCCAGTTCGCCGAGACCGAGCGGCGTCGGCGTGTTCGTGTACGTGCAGGTCACACTGTCGCCCGCAGCCAGGTTCACACTCGTCGTCGCGCCCGACGTGGTGATCTGGCTGAGCCCGTTGGTGGAGGTGCACACGGCAGGCGTCGGCGCCTGCCATCCCGGTCTGCTCTGCTCGGTGAACGACCAGGGCGGCTCTGTGAGACTGCCGAGGGTGGCGCCGCGGACGAACTCCATCGAACCGGGCGAGCCGGGAGCCGCAGCGATCGCGAACGCCCCGCCCGGGTTGTAGGAGATGTTGCCCTGGAAGCCGAACGTGTCGCCCTGCGCGCCGTTCACCTGCTTGACGACCGTGATCGTGCCGGGAGGAGGCGGCGGGCTCACCGCGTAGTAGTAGCAGAACACGTGCGTGCGCGACTGCGGGAACGTCACGGCGTCGACGTTGTCGCCGTTGAGCGCATCCTGCGTGCAGCGCAGTGCCCCGAAGCCGAGGTCGGTGTGACCGTTGAGCGCCGCGGTCGGGGTTCCGCCCTCCACCCACACCGTGCGGCCGCTCTGCGCCCACGATGCCTCTGCCGGGTTGAGCCGCACGGTCACGGCGCCGGCGATGGTCTGCGGCTGCCCTCCAGGGCCGAGGACCGGATTTCCCTGCGGGTCGAGCAGCGGGGTGCTCGCCTGCGTCGTGATGTCGGAGCGGAACACGCCGGTCACGGTCGAGAGGTTCTCCGTGGAGGGCGACTTGGAGGTGATCCCCTGCCCGGTCGAGAACGTCCAGCCCGTCAGGGGGCGGCAGTTCGGCGAGCCTGTCGCTTCGGCGGTGGGGTCGACGATCCCGTTCGGCGAATACGTCGAGTCCGGCCCCAGGTTGAACAGCGACTCCTGGATGTTGTTCCTGGCCTTGTTCGCCATGATGTCGGTGTAGTGGTCGCACACCCGCGCGACGTACGTGACCTCCAGCGGATTCGGCGACTGCGCCTGCGCCGGAGTGGTCACACCGCCGCCGATCGCGCTGACGAACGCCGCCACCAGCGCCGCTGCGCCGGCGGCGGCCGCGAGACGTCCCCAGCCGCGCCCTGACCGCACCCGGCCAGGGTACGACACGGAATGTGCCCTGTTCTAGGGGTGATTTCCGGGAACCCTCGCGCCCGCCAGCCCGCGCACCCGCAGTCGCTCGCTCTTGGCCGTCTGCCGATCGAGCGCCGGGCTGCCGGCGGGGCGGATGACGTAGCCGGTGCGGGGATCGAGCTGGTCGACGGAGAAATCGCCGTCGTTCGAGAGGGTGTAGCCCGCGCGGAGCTCCGCCCGCTCACGCGTCGGGACGAAGGTCCATAGGGTCCGCCCCGCGCCGATTCCGGTTCGCGGCGCGCACCGGCCGGCGCGATCGGCACTGAACGTCCTCGTGGCTGGAGCACCTACCGGACCGACTCTCGCCACCCACCCCGCCGATGGTGTGGGATGTCCCCATGAGAGATGAGGACGCCGGGTGGGACGAGGCGGTGGCGACCGCGCGGGCGGCGTTCGCCGCGCAGGACTTCACCGTGTTGATCGGTGCCGAGCTGACGCGGTTCGAGCCGGGAGTGGTGGAGGTGCGCGTCCCTTTCCGCAGTGCGCTGCGCCAGCAGTTCGGGTTCGTGCACGGCGGAGTGATCGCGTACGCGGTGGACAACGCGGTGACCTTCGCGGCCGGCACGCGCCTCGGGCCTGAGCTCCTGACCTCCGGGATCACGGTCTCCTACCTGCGGCCCGCGCGCGGCGACCTCACGGCGATCGCGACGGTCGTCGGCACCACACGGCGTCAGGCGGCGGTGCGCTGCGAGGTGTTCGCGGAGACGGACGACGGGCCGGTGCTGGTCGCGAGCGGGCAGGGGACGGCGGTGGCGACGGAACAGACGGCCGACCGTTAGCCGCCGGTGACCGCCGCCACCGGCTGCCGCCGCGCCGCACGACCGCGCTGCACCAGCAGAAGAGCCGCGCTGAGGGCCGTGCCGAGGAGGACGAAGAGTCCGGTGTCGCCTGCCAGGTATTCCTCGACCAGGACAGGGCGGTTCGTCGTGATCAGGTCGGATCCGATCCACGCGAACGCGGCGTTGTGGCCGAAGTGCGCGAGCACGGCCACCCACAGGCTCCCGGAGCGTTCGCGCAGCACGCCGAACAGGATCGAGAACGCGAAGACGCTTCCGGTGAAGAGCATCAGCACGAGGACCCGGTTGCCGTCGGTGTGGTAGTACGGCGTGAAGAGGATGTAGGGAAGGTGCCAGCACACCCAGACGGCGCCGACGACGATCCACGACCACGGCTGCCCGATGCGCCGCGCGAGGTGCGACTGCAGGTAGCCCCGCCAGCCGATCTCCTCGGCGAACGCCAGAATCGGCCCGGAGATGCACAGACTCAGCAGGTCGGCGCCGGCGCCGGGGGCGACGGTGAACGAAGCCGCGCCGAGCGCGACGACCGCCGTATAGGTCAGGGCGCTGACTCCCGCGGTCGCCAGCAGCGTGACGGGCCACCACTTCAGGCCGAGGCGGGTGACCCCGATCGTGCGCCAGCCTTCTCTGGAGTACCCGTCGCGCGTGACGACGAACATCATCAACAGGGTCATCAGCAGGGGCGAGACGGCCAGGATCAGGCCGCCGAGCATCCCGGCGGTCGTGAGCGAGATGAGCAGGACGCCGGCGATGAAGATCCCGGCTTTGGTGGTGCCGGAGAGGGAGGGGAACATGGGCTCGCTTTCGTGACGTGGACGTGATCTCCACGCTAGGAATGCGGGTCGGGGCGGCGCGTCCTCCTGCAGCGTCGACCCGGTCAACGAAGGTTGCGACCTCGAATCAACTTTCGTGGACTCAGTGGATTTCCCGACTCGGGCGGTCAGTCGGTGAGGCCGTGCCTGACCGCGAACAGCACCAGTTGCACGCGGTCGCGCGCGCCGACCTTGGCGAGGATCCGCGAGACGTACGACTTCACCGTCGCCTCGCTGAGGAAGGCGACGTCGGCGATCTCCCGGTTGCTCAGCCCCGCCACGACGTGGCGGAACACCGTGCGCTCGCTCGCGGTGAGCGTCTCGTACTCCGGCGGTGTCGGGGCGCTCGCCGCGACTCCGCGCGCCAGCTGCCCGAGTGGCGCGGAGCGGGCGAGCACGGCGGTGCCGTCGGCCACCGAGCGGACGGCCGAGAGCAGCAGCTCAGCCCTGGCGTCCTTGAGGACGAAACCGCTCGCGCCGGCCGCGATCGCCTGCGCGACGGTGGCGTCGTCCTCGAACGTGGTCAGCATCAGCACGCGGGGCGCGCCGGGGAGAGCGGTGATCGCGGACGTCGCGGCGATGCCGCCGAGACCCGGCATGAGCACGTCCATCAGGATCACGTCGATGCCGCTGGTCTCCCGCACCAGGCGGACGGCATCCTCCCCCGATGCGCACTCGGCGACGAGCTCCAGGTCGGGCTGGGTGCCGATGATGAGGGCGACACCGGCGCGGAACAGCGCCTGATCGTCCACCACGGCGACGCGGATGCTCATGTGCGCTCCCCCGACTCGTACGGCAGGATCGCCGTGACCACGAAGGCGCCGTCCTCCGCGCCGGCGACGACCGTGCCGCCGACGACGTGAGCCCGCTCGCGCATCCCGATCAGTCCGTGGCCGCGCGCGGGAGCGATCTCCGCTGGCCCACCCGTCGAAGCGAGCGCATTGCGCACGGTCAGCAGCAGCGCCCCGTCCGCCCACTCGAAATGGAGGGTGGGGCCGGCCGAACCGCTGCCGTGCCGTACCGCGTTGGTCAGGGCCTCCTGGACGATCCGGAATCCCGCCACATCCACCGCGGCGGGCAGCGGCCGCTCCTCCCCCGACGACGAGGCCGCGACGGGAACGCCGCTCGCCCGCAGCTGCGCGACGAGCGCGTCGACGCGCGCCAGCGACGGCTGGGCACTGTCGCGGTCTCCGCTCCTGAGATCGGCGAGCACCCCGCGCACCTCGGCCAGCGCGGTCCGCCCGGTGTTCGCGATCGCGTTCAACGCGTCCGGCGACGCCCCGCCCCGGGTCTCGGCGACCAGGCGGGCACCCTCGGCCTGCGCGATCATCACGGTCAGCGAATGCGCCACGACATCGTGCATGTCGCGCGCGATCCGTGCGCGCTCCTCCTCGACGGCGATAGCCTGCCGCGCCCGCTCCGCCGCCGCAGCCGCCGCCAGCCGGTCGGCCATCGCCCGCCGGCTCACAGCCCGCAGCAGGCCGGTTCCCCACGCCAACAGCAGGATGGCCGCGCACAGCCCGATCAGGAAAGGAACCGACCCCGGCTGCGTCCCCGCCGCCCGGGGCACGGCGACCGCGAGGAACCAGCCCGCCAGGACTCCCCCGGCGAGCGCCGAGACCAGCCCGAGCGCCCGCGTCACCCGCCCGCCGTGGGCGGCGGCTGAGTAGAGCACGACCAGGATGGCGACGTTCTGAGGCCCGACCTCCTGCACCAGCGCCACCTGCAGCAGCGCGCCGAGCCAGGCGACGGCCAGCGCGACCCCCGGGAGGAGACGGCGCACGGCCACGGCGGCGCACTGCAGCAGCGCAACCGGCAGCCACCAGGCCGACCGCAGCGACGCGGTCGACTCGCCGCCCCAGAGGACGAGCGCGGCGCTGGCGAGGAGCAGTGCGGCGGCGAGCCAGAGGTCGGCGCGGGGGCCGGAGAAGAGCGAAGGGCGGGGCGGCCGTCCCACCGCTGTGCGTTCGCTCACGTATCCATTGTGGGGGAGGTGGGAGTAGGCGTATCGCCCGAGCGCGGCGAAACGAAGAAGCCCCCGCTCACGCGAGGGCTTCCTGTACTGTCTCAACCAGTTCGGTGGTGATCCTGTGCGCCACGAGGGATTCGAACCCCCAACCTTCTGATCCGTAGTCCGACGTTTTGTCGCCCTCGGGACTTGATTTCTGCCCCCAGGGCGATATACGCTTTCCCTACGTGTCCCCTCGTGTATGTCGGGATACGGGCCAATGGCTCCAACTTTGGCTCCATAGAAGTGAAGGCCCCGAGCAGCCTTGGACAGTAGCTCGGAGCCTTCGCGTCGAACCACGGAAAGGGTGGACCGACAGATGAAGTCTACGCATCTGGATCGTAGAAGAACCCAGCACACCGGAGTCCTCAGCGACGGCCGGTGGAGCGCCCACGACAGAAGAATGTCGGGGGCAACGGAGCCCCGCGGCATCTTCAACTGAGCGCTCGGTCCCCCCTGGCCGGCCGCGCTCACTCGGCAGAACGGAACGGCGCATGACGCGTGGCAAGGGCGAGGGCTCGATCTACAGGGACGGCACGCTCTGGCGGGCCTCCATCGAGCTCCCGCCGCGGAACGGCAAGCGCCGCCGCAAGAAGGTCTCCGGGAAGACCAAGGCCGAGGTGCTCAAGAAGATGCGAGCGCTGCAGCGCGAGCTCGACCGCACAGGCGACCTTGAGACGTCGTCACCGACCGTGGAGGCGTGGATGCATGTCTGGTTCACGAAGGTCGCGCTCAAGAAGAACCGGCCCCGCACGACGAACAACTGGCACGGCCTGATCCAGAACCACATCCTCCCCGTGATCGGGTCGAAGCGGCTGGAGAAGCTTACGCCGGCCGACGTCATCGCCGTGCACGAGCGCCTCACCGAAGACCTGGGGCGGTCATCGACGACGGCCTTGCAGGTGCACCGGGTGCTCTCCAACGCTCTCAAGTACGCCGAGCGGCAGGGGAAAGCGACGCGGAACGTCGCAACCCTCGTCGACGCACCGCAGGTGGCTGCCTCGCACACGAGCGCGCTCACGATCGACGAGGGCCTCCAGGTGCTCGACACCGCCGAGCACGACCCCCTCGGCACCCTCTGGGCTGCGTTCCTCCTCACGGGCGCGCGCGAGGGCGAGCTGCTCGGCTTCCAGCCCGACCGCATCCGCGACACGGTGATCCTCGGTGAGCGCGGCCACGCCATGGAGCTGTCCTGGCAGCTGCAGCGGTTCATCTGGCAACACGGCTGTGAAGGCAAGAACGCGGCGAAGAAGAAGATCTATGCGTGTGGTCGCAAGCGCGGGACGGACTGCCCGCAACGGTGGGTGCCGATCCCGCCGAAGCACGAGGCGGTGAACCTCGTGGGCGGCCTGTGGCTGGCGCGCCCGAAGACGAAGTCGGGGTGGCGGACTCCGCCACTCGTCGAGCCACTGAAGTCGATGGTCGCCGCGCACATCGCGGCGACCAAGGACGAGCCGAACCCTCACGGGCTGGTCTGGCGGATGCCGGACGGCTCACCCATCGACCCTGCGGTCTGCAACCGCATGTGGCACGATCTCCTCGACCGCGCTGGCGTCCCACAGGTGCGGCTCCACGACGCAAGGCACACCGCTGTCGATCTGCTCCTCTTTGCCGGTGTGCCTTCCGACGTCATCAAGGACATCGTCGGCCACTCGTCACGCCTCCAGTCGGAGGACTACCGCACGCGCGCCGTCACTCCGCGGCACGTTGCCGCAATGCGCTCCGTCCCTGAGATGCTCGCCGCCCGCCGGCTTGAGCTTGGGCCACCCATGGAGAGCGCGGTCTGAATCGTCGGTGCCCAGACGTACACTGCGGGCATGAGCCCGAACAAGCGCGATGCAGCCGACGGCTTCGACGGTCGATACCCGGCGAACGATTCCGATTGGGCCGAGCGCGCCTACCGCGAAGCGGGCATGGAGCCGCCGTGGCTGCTCCAGTACAAGGACGGCAAGGTCGTCGGCCCGGCGAAACGTGAGCAGCCTCCAGCCCCGCGGCACGAGGCTTAGGCCGTCAGGTACGCGAGGAGGATGTCGCCAGTCACCTGCAGCTCGTACGCCCACACCCCAGGGTCGTCGGACGCCTGCTGAAGGTCGAATAGCGCGTTCGGGTCGATGAGGCGTCGCGCCGCGGCCCGGTCGGCTCGGCGCTCCTGCTTCATCGCCCACGGGAGCGACGGAACACGTCGGTCGCCGGCGAGGTAGTGCTGGATCTCGTGCGCGAGCACGCACCGGGCGACCGTGTGGGAGACGCCTCGCTTCAGGATGATCAGGTCGCGGCCGGGGACGTAGAGACCATGGGTGGTGCGGAGGGTCTGCTCCTCAACGCGGATGCCGAGTTCGTCGGCGTGCTCCCACGGGTCGTACGCTACGGGGTGACGTCGTCCGGGCTGATCTCGATGACGGTGTTGGACGGCTTCGCCGCCGCGTCCCACTCCTCGAGTGCGTGCTCCTCCCCCTGCCAATCGTCACCCTTCCTTGTTCCGTTGCGGGTGACGTTAGCGGAGTCCGCCGACATCGGCTTGGCGCTGGCGGCGAGCTCTTCGGCCTCGCGCATGTAGTCGGCTGCGTCCTTCCAGCCGATGGCATCGGCGACCGCGAACAGCTGCTCGATGTCCCACCCGGTGTTGCCGGCCATGAGCCTTTGCATGGTGGTCGCGGTGATTCCGGTCTCGCGTACGAGGTCGTCCTGCGTGAGGCCCTTCACCTTGTAGGCGCCCTTGAGGACGCTGGCGAGGGCGCGGTCGATCGCGGAGACAGGATTCTTCTTCGGCACGGTCTCCAGTCTAGCTAGACAGGTCGCCCCTCGGGCAAGAAATAGTGTCCCTGCATGCTTGTGCTTGTCCCTAGGGACATGCAATCTGTCCCTTGTGACGAGAAGATCAACCCAGGTCGCGGCGAACGTGAAGACCACACTCGCCGCGCACGACGTCTCTATCGAGAGCGTCGCCCAGGCCGCCGACATCAGCGTCCCCGATCTCAACCTCCGCCTCGCTGGCGAGGTGCCCTTCGAGATCCGGGTCCTCGCTGTTGTCGGCGGCCTTTCGCACGTGCCCATCGCCCAACTGACCCAAGGAGTCACATGACTCACCCCATCGAAGCGCCCGCGAAGGAGACGCTCTCCTACTCCCTCCCCGAGCTGGCGGTGGCAACGGGGATCTCCAGATCGGAGATCTACGTCGACATCGCCGCGGGGAAGCTCACGACCTTCCGACGCGGCACCAGACAGTACGTCGAGGCCGATGAGGCGAAGCGCTGGATCAGGTCGCACAACGAGGAACCCGACAAGAAGGACAACGACCAATGAGCAACACCGCACGCAAGGCCCGGAAGCGCGCCGGCATCCAGTTCTCGAAGCCGGCGAAGGTCGCGACGCCGTTCTACGACCGCGAGGCGTTCAAGCAGCGAACCGCGCGGAAGCAGGAGCGGATCGCCGAGGCGCACATGCGGGTGCTGACGCCGGCGATCAAGGAAGTGCTCGCCATCCTCCGCCCGCCGAAGCCTGCCCGTCCGGTCCGCAACTACTCCCGCTGAGCCGAAGGACAGACCCGATGAAGAAGAACAAGGCCCGCAAGCTCGCGGCCATCGTCGCACTCGCTGCAGGCGCACTCCTCCTCACGTCCTGCGCGGGCGGCCCGGTCGTCCAGAGCAAGGACACCACCCGCACGCAGACCGACGGCGGTGGCTGGGTCGTCGTGAACGACGTGCTCCTGCCGAACGGCCGCCACGTCTACTGCGCAAACAGCTCCCACGGGCTCAGTTGCGACTGGGCGAACCAGCACTGAACGAAGAAACGCCCAGGTGGCAGCCCGGGCGTCTCAGAGAGGAAATCGCTATGAATTCCACCGACACTCTACCGTCGAGATCGTCGCTCCCGCCGATGCTGTTCGACGAGGACAGCTTGCGCGTGCACCGGAACGACCCGGTGACGTCGCACCTCGCGGCCGACAAGTCGCAGAGCACAGTCCATTCGGTTCGCGACAGGGTGCTGCAGCTCCTCGCCGAGCGTGGTCCGATGGCCGCGTTCGAGGTGTGCGACGCGTACGCCCGCATGGTGAAGCGCGCGGGCTGGACCCGTGTTCACCACGAGTCCCCACGGAAGCGGATCTCCGACATGAAGCGCGAGGGGCTTCTCGTCGAGACGGGCGACACCCGTATCAACGCGGAGGGCTCCCCCGAGGTCGTCGTCACGATCACCGAGGCCTGCTCGTGAGCGCGCTGCGTCGGGAGACGTTCATCTACCCACACCCGAGCCCGGTCGCGCGCCTGTCGATGGCGGCGAACGCTCTCGAGGCGCTCGACGCCATCGCGCACGAGGACGTCGTCCGATGAGGCGCGACTACGACATCAACCGGCGCCCGCCGCTGGCGCCCATCGTCGGGGCGATCATCGGGCTCGTCCTCGCAGCCGTCGCGGTCGCGTGCGTCGTCCTCTACATCGCCGGGATGCCGCTCCGATGAACCGCTGGACGGCCTTCTACACCGGCATCCTCGTCGGCGCGATCACTCTCGGCGTCCTGGCCGGCGTCACCCATCACCCGAACATCCTCACATTCTCGATCCTCCTCGCCCTCGCCGCGTTCGCGCTGGCCTGCCGGGCGCACGAGGTTCACCTCCTCTCGAAAGGCAAGCAGAAATGACTCAGACCAAGGCTCTTCGGGTGACGAATCTCAAGGCCGAGAACTACAAGCGGCTCGTCGCGGTCGACATCTCCCCCACCGGGAACGTGGTCACGATCGCGGGCCGGAATGCTCAGGGCAAGTCGTCCGTGCTGGATGCACTGTGGGCGGCGCTCGCGGGCGGTGACGCGTCGCGAGCGACGCAGCAGCCGATCCGTGAGGGTCAGGACTCCGCGGTCGTCAGACTCGACCTCGGCGACATCGTCGTCACGAGACGTTGGACGAAGGACGACGCCGGCACCCTCACAGTGGAGTCGGCGGACGGCGCCCGATACTCGTCGCCGCAGAAGCTCCTCGACGAGATGCTCGGCCGTCGCGCGTTTGACCCGCTCGCGTTCGTGCGACAGACACCGAAGGAGCAGGTTGCGACGCTCGTGTCGACGGTCGACCTCCCGTTCGACCCGGTGGACCTGGAACGGCAGCGGAAGGGCGTCTACGATCAGCGCACCGAGGTCGGCCGCGACGTCGCCCGCCTGGAGGCGCAGCTCGCATCGTTCCCCGATCACGACCCGGACCTCCCGGAGGAGGAGCAGCCGGCATCCGCACTGCTCGCTGAGGCGGATGCCGCGCGCGAGCAGAACGCGAAGATCGACCAGCTCGCCCGTGACCTTGAGCAGAGGGCGAATGCGGTCCAGGCCGCCGAGAGGGCGGTCGCCGAAGCACAGGATCGACTCGCGGCTGCGAAAGACTCCTACGTTCTGGTCCAGACGGCATGGCGCGACCGCCCAGAGCAGATCGACGTGGCCGCGATCGTCGAGCGCCTCGACGGCCTGGAGGCCTCGAACCGCCGCATCCGCGCCCAGCGCGAGCGGGCCGCGCTCGCCGCGCAGCTCGCCGAGGTGAAGGGCAGACAGGCCCAGCACACGATCAAGCTGCAGGCGATCGAGAAGCAGAAGGCCGACGCGCTCGCGGCGGTCGAGTTCCCCGTCCCGGGGCTGTCGTTCGACGACGCCGGCGTGACCCTGCACGGCATCCCGCTGTCGCAGGCGTCGTCGGCCGAGCAGCTCCGCGTGTCGGTCGCGCTCGCGATGGCCGCGAACCCGAAGCTTCGGGTGCTCCGCATCATGGACGGTTCGCTCCTCGACTCGGAGTCGATGGACATCATCGCTGAGCTCGCGCATGAGAACGACTACCAGGTGTGGGTCGAGGTCGTGGACGAGTCCGGCAAGGTCGGCGTCGTCATCGAGGACGGGCAGGTGGCCCGGTGAGCGAGATCGACAAGCTGCTGAGGACGGCCCAGCAGCAGCACAGCCCGGAGCACTCGCTCGCGCTCGCGCAGATCGCGACAGCGAAGGCGATCCAGGAGCAGACAGAGCAGCTTCGAATCGCGAACCGCATCGCGCTCGGCCAGTACCGCGTCGCGCTGAACGATCTTCCGCCGTTCCGTCACCTGGTCATGGAGCCGCGCGGCGAGGACAGCGTCGCACCGGTGGCGCCGATCCGAGAGGGGTTGGGACTGTGAGCGACGCGATGGAGTCCATCAAGGACATCCTCGGGATGCCGGTCGCTCGCCCGATCCTGACGACGGCCATCCCGTCCGACGACCTCGCAGCGGACGCGGACGAATACCGCACCCTCATCGAGGCCGAATGGCGACTCGACGAGAGCGAGCTGTGCTGATGACCTTCCCCCTGTTCCCCGAGCACGTCACCGTCCGACAGCTTGACCAGATCAACTCCAACCCGGACGACCCGGACCACGACTACCGCGAATGCCGCCTCCATGGGTTCGAGGGCGACGTCGAAATCTACCGATCGGTCCTCTTCGAGCAGGCGATCGAGGAGTGGCGCTGCCCCGGCATTGACGGCGAAGACGCCCACGACGTCATCGAAGAGATCGACCTCGACGACCCAGACGCGGGCAGAGACGGGATCGACGCATGACATACCTCGACCGCATCCTCGACGACGGTACGGTGCGCGAGCGTTGGCAGGAGGCCCGCTGGCCCGTGATCGGTGCCAGCGACGCCGCGAAGCTGTCGAAGGCGTCCTCCATCCCGTCCTACCTGCGGGCGAAGCTGTCCCGCGAGTCGTTCCACGGCAACAGCTACACCGCCTCCGGGCACCGGTGGGAACCGATGATGCTCGCCTGGGCGGGCATCCCGCAGAACGTCGCCCTCTTCCACTCTCCGCAGGAGACCGGGTTCGCGGCCACCCCGGACGGCATCCTCCGCCTCGCCGACGACCGGCTGCTGTTGGCCGAGTGCAAGGCGAAGCACGGCCGCATCGTGAACGGCCCGTCGCTGCCGGAGTGGCGGCAGCTCGCCTGGCAGTTCCTCGTGTTCCCCGAGGCCGACGAGATCGAGTTCCTGTGGGTCGAGGTCATCGACGGCGAGATGCGGACCACGGAGCCGAAGCACCTGACCGTGCGCCGCGACGACCCGAAGATCGTCGACCTGACGGCGCAGATCCTGCCCATCGCGACCGAGCTGCTCGCGCAGCTCCGGCTCGCCCTTGAGTTCGAAAGGAACATCGCATGACCGAGAAAGCTTTGGTGGCGTACAGCGACGCGTCGCTCTCCGAGCGGCAGCGCTACGCCCAGACCCTCGCCGCGGGCGGCGACCTCATCCCGAAGGGGCTGTGGGCGCAGGTCCGCCAGCCCGACGGCGCCGTGCTCAACCAGCCTTCGCCAGGGAAGGTACTGCTCGTGATGGAGACGGGCGACATGCTCGGCATCCACCCTGTCGCGGCGATGCAAGGCGTCCACATCATCGAGGGGAAGGCGACCCTCTCCCCGGCGCTGATGTCGGCCGTCGTGCGCAAGGCCGGGCACCGTCTCCGGGTGCGGACGACGGGCAGCATCGCGGCCGGCGACTTCGCCGCGACCGCGTCGCTCACCAGATCCGACGACCCCGAGTTCACCTACGAGGCGACGTGGACGCCGGAGCGGGCGACCCGCGCCGGCCTCATGGGCAAGGACGTCTGGAAGAAGTACGCCGAGGCGATGTGCAAGGCCCGCGCGATCTCCGAGGTGTGCCGCGAGGGCGCCGAGGACGCGCTCATGGGCGTGCACTACACGCCGGAGGAGCTCGACCTCCCGGTGCGCGAGGACGGCGCGGCCGACCCCGACGTGATTGAGGGCGAGCTGGAGCCGACCGAGGACTGGCCGACGCTGATCGAGGCGGCGCAGACGAAGGACGCGGTGACCGACATCGTGAACCGGGCGAAGGCCGCGGGCGAGTTCACCGACCCCGTGCGCACTCTCGCGCTCGCCCGATACGGATCGATCGGCCGCGCCGAGGAGCGGGCCGAGCCGAAGGGCGACGCCGCCACGGAGCCGGAGGCTGCCGAGGAGGTCGTCGAGCCGACCGAGGACGACTACGAGCAGCAGGCCGGCGACGAGTACGCCGCGGCCGTCGAGCGCGGTGAGGTGCAGCCGTGACCGAGCTGGTGCACTCGACCACGGGCGAGCTGATCGACTACCAGCCCGTCTCGCCGATGGAGATCGAGTTCATCATCCGTGAGATCGGCGACCGCCTGGAGCGTGCTGTCGTCGTCATCGACACCCTGCAGCGCGCACGGTACGACGCCGAGGAGGCGTACTCGAAGGCGTTCGAGATGGCGAAGCTCCAGTCGAAGCGGGACCTCTACAACGAGCGCATCGCGGAGGCGCGCCTCGAATGCCTCCCGCTGCTCCGCGAGCTGAACGAGGCGAAGGCCCAGCTCCACCACGCGGAGCACCTCCAGGACGCCCTCAAGTCGAAGCTCATGGGCTACCAGAACATCAACAAGGTCAACGGCGCCGCGTACGGCGTCGGCGGCGTAGGCCGCTGAAAGCCACCCACAGAAGGGAAAACCAAATGGTGGACATGAAGGGATCGGAGACGCGCGACAGCTTCGCGGCTGTGCTCGCCACGATCCGACCGAAGACCGACATCGAGCTCGCCGACGGGCTGACGAAGCTGATCGAGGCGGTGAAGACGACCGGCAAGCCCGGGTCGCTCTCGGTCCGCTTCGACGTGAAGCTCGTCGACGGCGGTGGCACGGCGGTCATCGTGAACGACCGCATCGCGATGAAGCTCCCGGAGAAGAACCGGGAGGGCTCGATCGCGTACATCGGCGAGGGCAACAAGCTGCAGCGCACCGACCCGACCGCGATGCCCCTCTTCGCTGAAGAGGACATCCGCACCGCACCCGACTACACCGTGAACCCCGCGACCGGGGAGATCAAGGAGGCCCCGTCCGCATGAGCGAGATCGAGAACATCACCGAGGCGCAGACCGTCGCCGACCTGGCCATCGCCGGCACGAAGCCGCACACGCTCCTGCCGGGTACGGTGTACGCGGTCGCCGACGGGAAGGGTGGGCTACGAGAGCTCGACACCGACGGCTACGCCGACGTGCCCCGGCGCGCGGAGGCGTCCCGCACGGTGACCGACGCGGCGTCGTTCGTCAGCTACGTGAACCGGCACAAGCTCCCGGGGACGGAGGTGTACGCGCACACCTCCTCGTCGAGCGTGGTCGCGGTCATCGACTCCCACGAGGGCAGCTACAACGACCCTGGCTGGCAGCGCCACAAGCTGACCCTCGGCCTGGAGCACACCAAGGCGTGGCTCGCGTGGACGGCGCACGACCTCGGCCAGAGCAACCGCGCCTGGTTCGGTCAGCAGGAGTTCGCGGAGTTCATCGAGGACCGCGCCCTCGACGTCGTCGAGCCGACGCACGCCCGTGTGATCGAGCTCGCGACGAAGTTCGAGGCCACGAAGAAGGTCGACTTCGGCCAGGCGACGCGCCTCGACAACGGCGAGGTCAAGTTCGAGTACACGGAGACGATCGGCGCCGCGAAGGGCCGCAAGGGCGACCTGGAGTTCCCGAAGGAGCTCAAGCTCGCGCTGCGCCCGTACATCGGCGGCCCGATCTACTACGTGTTCGCGTCGCTCCGATACCGCATCAGCGAGGACGGGCTGCGGCTCGGCTACACGCTGCAGCGGCCGGAGACGATCCTCGAGGGCGCGTTCGCGGACATCGCGACCGAGATCCGCGACGGCCGCACCGACAAGTCAGCCGAGTCCGGCAAGGAGACGGTCGTGCACGAGGGGATCGGCGACGTGCCGATCTTCTACGGCCGGCCGTAACCCGAACCGGGTGGCCAGGACGATTCCGACGTCCTGGCCACCCTCCACAACAGCTCCCCCATCGCAGAAGGAATCAGCGTGTCCGACAACCTTGCCACGATCCCGGCCGCCGAGCCGTTCAAGGCCAGCATCTTCATCCCGCTCGAGCGCGACCCGCTGAGCCTCAACCTCCGACTCCACTGGCGCGTCATTGCCAAGCACACCAAGCTCTGGCGCGCGTACGCCGCCGAGCAGGCGGCGGCCTTCCCTGCCCTCGGCCGCTGCAACGTCACCCTCGTCTGGCACGTACGCGACCAGAGACGCCGTGACTCCGACAACCTCTTCCGCCTCTGCAAGGCCCTCTGCGACGGGCTCGTCGACGCGGGCGTGACCGCCGACGACACGCCCGACCTCATGGACAAGCACTGCCGCATCGTCCTCGAAGACCGCCGCCAGCACGCCGCCGCATGGATGTCGCTCGAAGTCGAGCAGGTGCAGGCGTGAACGGTCTGACGGAGTACGAAGAGTTCCTCGGCGAGAAGGTCGCGTTCGAGAAGTCGTTCGGTTTCCACGTGAACCCGTTCGAGCTGCACACCGCGTTGAAGCCGCACCAGCGTGACATCGTGCAGTGGGCGATCGCCGGCGGCCGGCGAGCGATCTTCGCACGCTTCGGTCTCGGCAAGTCGATCATGCAGCTGGAGATCCTGCGTCAGATCCTGAAGCGCGAGGGTGGTCGGGCGCTGATCGTGGCACCGCTCGGTGTGCGCGGCGAGTTCATCCGCGACGGCCGCGGCCGCCTCCGCGTCGACGTGACGTTCGTGCGCCGCACCGAGCAGGTCGACGGGCCCGGTATCTACGTCACGAACTACGAGTCGGTGCGTGATGGCAAACTCGACGTGAACCTGTTCAAGGCGGTCTCGCTCGACGAGGCGTCGGTGCTGCGGTCGTTCGGGTCGAAGACCTACCAGGAGTTCCTGGGTCTCTTCGACGCGATCCCCTACCGATTCGTCGCCACGGCCACCCCGAGCCCGAACCGATACAAGGAGCTGATCCACTACGCCGGCTTCCTCGGCGTGATGGACACCGGTCAGGCGCTCACGCGGTTCTTCCAGCGCGACTCGACATCGGCCGGCAACCTCACCCTCTACCCGCACAAGGAGCGCGAGTTCTGGCTGTGGCTGAACACGTGGGCGTGCTTCCTCCAGCGGCCCAGCGACCTCGGCTACTCCGATGAGGGCTACGACCTGCCCCCGCTGGTGAAGCACTGGGAAGAAGTCGCGGTCGACCTGGCCAGCGAGCAGATGGACCGCGACGGTCAGGGCGTCCTCGTCCGCGGCGCGAAGATGTCGATGGTCGACGCCGCCCGGGAGAAGCGCGAGACTCTTCAGGCGCGCGTCGCTCGGCTGATGTCCATTGTGCATGAGCACGTCGTGGCGTCTCGTGACCAGCTGGTCATCTGGTGTGACCTGAACGACGAGCAGGACCTGATCGAGAAGTCGCTCGCCGCGGCCGGGATCTCGTTCTCCTCGGTGCATGGGGCGCTGTCCGACGAGGAGGCCGAGCGACGTCTGGAGGCATGGCGCGCCGGCGAGACGACGGCGCTGATCGGCAAGCCGGTGATGCTCGGGCAGGGCATGAACCTGCAGCAGGCGTCGACGGCGATCTTCGTCGGCATCACGCACAAGTTCAACGACACCATCCAGGCTGTGCACCGCATCCACCGCTACGGGCAAATGCGCGAGTGCCGTGTCTTCCTGATCTACGCCGACACCGAGGGCTCGGTCAAGGACACCCTGGAGGCGAAATGGGAGGAGCACGAGCGCCTCGCCGAGACGATGTCGGACGTGATCCGCGAGTACGGGCTGAACCCTGGCCGGATCACCGCCGAGCTCACCCGGTCGATGGGTGTGAAGCGCGCGGAGGCGTCCGGCGATGACTGGCTGATCGCGCACAACGACTGCGTGCCCGAGACGATGCAGATGGAGGAGAACAGCGTCGACCTGATCGTCACGTCGATCCCGTTCTCGAACCACTACGAGTACACGCCGAGCTACAACGACTTCGGTCACACGGACAACAACGCGCACTTCTGGGCGCAGATGGACTTCCTCACACCGCAGCTGCACCGCATCCTCAAGCCCGGCAGGATCTACGCCTGCCATGTGAAGGACCGCATCCTGTTCGGCAACGTGACCGGCGCCGGCATCCCCACCGTCTCCCCGTTCCACGCGGAGGCGCTGTTCCACGGGATGCGTCACGGGTTCGACTACATGGGCATGATCACGGTCACGACCGACGTCGTGCGGGAGAACAACCAGACCTACCGCCTCGGATACACCGAGATGCGGAAGGACGGCTCGAAGATGGGCGTCGGCTCGCCGGAGTACATCCTGCTCTTCCACAAGCCGCAGACGGACCGGTCGAAGGGGTACGCGGACGAGCGGATCGTGAAGGGCATCGAGGACTACTCCCTCGCCCGCTGGCAGATCGACGCCGCCGCCGACTGGAGGTCGTCCGGGAACCGGGTACTCACCGTCGACGAGCTCGCCCAGCTGAAGCCGGAGGAACGCTCGCGGCTGTTCAAGACGCAGTCGGAGCACACCGTCTACGACTTCGACGCTCACGTGGCCCTCGGTGAGGCGCTGCAGGCGCGTCGAGCGCTCCCGTCGACGTTCAAGTCCCTCGACCCCGGCGCCTGGCACCCGTTCGTCTGGTCGGATGTGAACCGGATGCTGACCCTCAACGGGGAGCAGGCGAGACGGAACCTCGAGTTCCACATCTGCCCGCTGCAGTTCGACATCGTCGACCGGCTCATCGAGCGCTACTCGAACAAGGGCGATCTCGTGTTCGACCCGTTCGGCGGTCTCGGCACCGTCCCTCTCCGGGCCAGGAAGCTCGGCCGCCGTGGTCGCGCCGTCGAGCTCAACCCGACCTCGTTCCGCGACGCGGTGAACTACCAGCGGGAGATGGACCGCTCCGGGCAGACGCCGAGCCTGTTCGACATGCTCGACCTGGAGATGGCGTCGTGACGTGCCTACTCAGCGTCCGCCCGCGCCCCGTCACGGAGTTCGCGAAGCACCCCGGCGACGTGTTCGATCGCGTCAAGGGTGAGTTGCAACGGCTCTTCTCGGCGGATGAGACCGTTCGTCCCCTGCGAGTAGCCGAGCGCGGTGCGGGCAGTATCGATGGCCTCTTGGGCCAGGTTGAGTTCGTCCATGCTTCGACCTTGGCATGGATTTCGGCCCCGATTTCAAGCCACCTCAGAAGTGGAGCGGCGGCAATCCGAGCACCTCACAGACGCAGTCGAGGCCGAGCCACAGCACCGCCTCGGCCGCGGGGTTGGCGTCCATCCACAGGTACGCCTTCGTCAGTAGGTTCCTCATCGTCGTTCCCTTCGTTCGCAGGAGGAGTGCGCCAGGGCCGGGCGGGATGCTCAGTCCTGTTGCTCTCTCTGTGCGCGGCGGGAACTGCCGGGTGGGGTGACGCCCTGTGATCGGCCCGAAGACCGCGAAGCCGACTCCGGCAGAGTCGCGTCTCGCGTACGCGAAGGTGCGGGAACGCTCATTCGGGATGTGCGAGGTCTGCGGCATCCGCAAGGCCACCGAGATCCACCACCGCCAACACCGCTCGCACGGCGGCCTCGACGTCGTGACGAACCTCCTGCACGTCTGTGGGTGGGGGAACCACACCGGCTGCCACGGGAAGGCGCACGCCGACAGCGACCGCTACGCGAACGGGTGGTCGGTGCGCTCCGGGTTCAACTCGGCACTCCGACCAGTCCTCTACCGCGGGCAGCTCGTCATGCTCAAGGCGGACGGGGGTCTCGACTGATGGCGAATCTCAACTGGGTTCGCGTGGACGTGAACCTCCATAGCAACCACAAGACGCTCGAGCTGCTCGGGCAGCGGGGCGGCGATCACGCGCTCTGCGTGTGGGTGTTCGGACTCGGCTACTGCGGCGGCCAGGGCAACTCCGGGTTCATCCCGGCCGCCGCGCTCGGGCTGATGCACGGGAAGAAGCGCGACGCCGACCTCCTCGTCGAGGTCGGCCTGTGGGAGCCGATCGAGGGCGGCTGGATGATCCACGACTGGGCCGCCTTCCAGCCGTCCGACGAGGAATCGCAGCGACGCACGGAGAAAGCGAAGAAGGCCGCCGCGGCGCGGTGGGCCAAGCAGAGAGGAACGGTTGCATGAGCACTACTCGGAGCATTCCTACCGGCATCGACGCTGAGCAGTGCTCGGCGGCTTCCGGAGCAATGCACGCAACGAACGCAACAGACGCAACTAACGAACGTGTCCAAGACCAGAGCGGATCATCTTCTGTTCCTGAGCACGCGACAGGGGCTGTGGATAACTCTCACCGGGTCAAGGTCGCATGCATCAACTGGGGCCACGACGGCGCACCGAAGGCGATGTCGTACGTGCTCTGGGACGACGGAGACCTCGTGGCCGAGCGCTACCACAACACGTGGGAAGCCGCGATGGACCGAGCGAACGGCCTCGCCATCAGCCTCCACCGGATGGTAGTCGCGTGATGCCGGAGACGATGATCGCCCCGTCCGAGCTGGACATGGCCCGGTTCCTCGCCGAGGTGTCGTTCGAGGTGAAGCAGGCGCCGTGGCGGTTCCACGGTCTGCCGATCCCGGAGGACGAGCTGGAGCGTCGCGAGTACGACCACGAAACCGAGAGGCTGCGTCGGTTCGTCCGCGGGCAGCAGATCACGGAAGGACAGAGAGCATGAAGCATCAGGACATCGCGATCGAGCGGTACACCACCGACGCCGCGTACCCGTACCGTCGCGTGCGGATCTGGCTGACCGAGCGCCGCGGCGGCCGGTGGGGGCAGGTCGTGCGGACGCGGCAGATCAGCCTCGACGAGGACGCGCTGAAGGCCGCGCTCCGGGAGGCGGGGCTCTGGGAGCGTGTCGAGGTCACGCGGCAGGAGAAGACGACGGTCGAGGCCGACGTCGCGATGTATGCGGCGCTCTCCCAGCTCTCTCTCACCACACGCGGCGAGCAGGCGAAGAAGACCCTGTGGGAACGCCTCGTCAAGCGGATGGGGATCTGATGAGCGGCGTTCCCACCCCGCCCGCGCCGACTTTGAGTCCTGAGCAGTTCCTGACCGTCCTGGAATTCGAGCACGGCGGGACGGACACGTTCGAGGAGGCCGACATGAGGGCCGAGACGTGAAGCTGCGTCGGGCGCGGTCGACGACGTCGCTGCTGAACGAGAAGCCGATCGAGGCGTGGTTCGAACCGCCGACCAGACCATCGCCACCACCGAGAGCGTGCAAGCCGTCGTGCTGCAAGACCCCGTACGGCTGCGCGAAGAACTACCACTGCAACTGCCACCCGAAGGAGACCCGATGAACCCCGATTGCCGAGACGGCAAGCACGACGCCTGCAACGGCGACGGATGGGACGGCGAGAACGTCATCCCGTGCGTCTGCCCGTGCCACCACGACGAGGGAGCTGATTTACAGTCAGACGCCTCGGCCGCGGCCCGTGGCGAGGCCGAGGTTCTGCACTTCGCTCCGTGGGGCTCGCCGGTCACGTCATGCGGGAAGCCGGTCCCTCGCGACCTGGCGACCGTCACCGACCGCCGCGCGGCGACCACCTGCGAGGACTGCCGGTCGCGATTCCGGGAGGACCAGCGATGAGCAACGGCAGCGAGCACATCCCCGAGAAGATCCCGACCGCGTTCGGCATGGTCACCCCGGCATCGAAGCCGTTCGCTCCTGGCGAGTGGATGCGCGAGTGGGCCGATCGGCTGGAGGCCCGGCAGCGGCAGATGATCCGCAACTCGTACATCATGCAGGGCATCGACCCCGACAACCGGCCAGAGATCACCGAGCGTCGACCGCTCGACCCGGCTTTCATCGAAGCGCGCGCCGAGTTCGCCAAGCGGTGGGAGGAGCTCGTCGCGGAGGGCGAGGCGGCCGGATACCTCGGCCGCGACCACTGCTACGAGTGTGGCGGCGAGCTCGCAATCAGCACCCACACCACCGAGGCCATCAGAGTGCCGAACCCCGACTTCGACCCCGACAAGCCGAACCCGTACGCGCAAGATCCGACCGTAGACGACGTCCTGATCGTCCCCGTCGTGCAGCATGACGCAATCCACATCGGAGGCGACTGTGGCTAGGGCGATCGACGCCCCCGACTGGGCATGGGCGCTGCTGAACGCCGTCGAGGAGTTCGAAGACGTGCACCCGACGCTCGACGAATGCCTCGGCGACGCTCTCGCCACCGTCCCGAAAGAGGCACGGACCTTCGCGGCCGGCATCCGCCACCACATGCGCACTGTGCGCCTGACCACCGAGGAGACCACCGAATGACGCTGCTCTGCATCACGAACGACGTCCCAGATCTCCGGTCGTGCACGATCCGCGACCAGCACCTCTCGAACTGCGAGAACGACGCGTGCCCAGGCTGCCTGCCCCGGCCGGCCGAGCACGGGCTGCTCTGCTACTCGTGCGCGACGAAGCTCGACGAAGCCCTCGCCGTCTCCGTTGACCTGATCTCGCACTGCCGCAGCATCGAGTCCGGCCCCCGCGACTCCTCCGGTGTGCGCACTGCGCCCGGCTCCCGCGTCATCCTCCCGACGTCGTGGGTGCAGGCCGACACCCTGTACCGGCAGCTCGCCGCCGTCGCGGTCGCGTACTCGGTCGACTGGGGCGTCGACGAGCCCGAGTGGGACGTCACCGCGTCGCACCACAACGGCTTCCACCCGGAAGCACCGATCGAGGCCGTCTGGTGGGTGACCGACATCCTCACACGGTACGTCACGGCCGCCGTCGACCGGCTCCGCACGAAGCACCACGGCGCCGAGCAAGCCGTCCGCTACGTCGCCGCCGTCCAGACCGCGCTACACGCATTCCCCCTGGAGCAGAAACCGCGCCGCATCCGACACGTCCGCTGCCGCGTCTGCCACCACGAGTCGCTCCGCTGGAAACCACCGCTCGAGCACCTCGACCCCATCGTCATCCAGTGCTCGAACCTCGGCTGCGGTGCCCTCTGGGACCCGCAGATGGTCGACTACGACCTCCGCCAGCTCCGCGAACAGATCGAGGCCGACCTCGCCGGCCAGAGAGGAACAGCAGCATGACCGAGAAGCGAGCTGACATCGTCGACCATCACGGGACGAGTGTCGCCCGCGAGATCATCGGCGGCGCGACCGTCACGAACCAGCGAGCGCTCGGCGTCGACGGCGCCCGCGAGATAACCGTCTACGGGCCAGAGATCGCGCGCCACCTCGTGGTTACCCGCGACATGCCTCGGCAACTCGTCGATGGCGCAATCCGTGACGCGACCCGCGACGTGCAGCATCTCGCGCTCGACGCGTACAACCTCGACGAACTGATCGAGCAACGTTTCTCTCGCGAGCTGAACCACCTCTTGCGCGATGTCGGATTCGGCGGCCCAGCGGCGATCTGGGCGCTATGGGTGTCGCGCCGAGCGGCGGCGAGGGAGGCGCGTCGATGAGCGCTGCACGCTTCCGCCGAGTCAACGACCGCCAGGTGACCGCGATGCTCTACCGCAAGGTGCAGCAAGAGATCTCATGCATCTGGTGCACGCTCGGGAGGACCCAGTGAAGGCCGAGCTCACAATCGCCGAGGCCGTCGCCGCCTCGGGCCGATCGAAGACGACCGTCTACCGGTGGATGGACGAGGGTCTCCTCCGCTTCGAGGAGACCTCCGAGGGGCGCACGGTCCGCTCCATCGACCTCATGCGCGTCGCCGGCCGCCAGCGCCGAGGCAGACCCAAGGGGACGTCGAAGTACCGGTGACGACACGCCGCACAACGTCCCGCGAACCCGCTCGAAGTAATTCGGGAAAAGCGGAACCATGGATGTAGTCGGATGGAGAACTCCACCCAAGAAGGCCCGGCCGGGCTCCCCCACCTGGCCGGGCCTTCCCCATGAGCACGGCGGCCCGCGTCAGCACGTCGCGTGAACGGCGAAGGCAGCCCGCTACGGCAAGCCGTGTACCTTTCCACGGTGGCTGACCTGCGCGGGCCGCCGAACACACCAGCGCAGGAGGACACAATGGCGATCAACCTCGGCCCCGACTTCGAAGCCGAAGCCGCCGCCCTCGCCGGCATCACCCAGTTCGACGCCGGCTCCCTCGACGTCCAATTCCTCAACCCGACCGGCGACACCACCGTCCGCCTCACCGTCGCCGTCAACGTCGACACCCCGACGCTGAAAGCCCTCATCACCAAGTACGCGTCGTAAGCGCCGCGGCACCTCCGCTGGAAGACTCGGAAGCTCTAGCCGTCAACCCGGGTCGCCCAACCGAGCGACACCTCGAACGGATCGTGGTTCTTGCACTCCGGGTTCTGGCACCGCCACGGCACCAACTGCGTCGGACGCTGCGAACGCGTCTCGATCGGCCGAACATCACACGCGGACCCACACAAGCCACAGATGAACATGCACTGACCCTAGGCCCGAAACGGGCAACAGACCACGCCGAAACGGCAGAGGTGACCGACCATGACCGCAGCAGGCCGAACATTCGACGCTGAACGCGCCCAAGAGCTGTTCGACCAGGGCCTCGGCTGCAACGCGATCGCGCGCGAGCTCGGTGTCGCACCGTCGACGGTGTCGAAGTGGGCGAAGGACACGAAGCGCGTATTCGACCGGACTCAGACCGCGGCTGCGGTGAAGGCGCACACGGTCGACCTCGCTGCGGGACGTATCCGGCTCGCGGAGAAGATGCTCAACGCGGCCGAGGCGATGATCGACGCGATCGACGACCCGTACCTGGTGTACAACTTCGGCGGCAAGGACAACACCTACAACGAGACGCTGCTCGACAGTGCGCCGGTCGAGGTGCGTCGGAACATCATCACGACGGCGGGTATCACGTTCGACAAGCTGTCCCGGATCGTGGAGAACAGCGGTGCTGGTGCGGACGACGCGAAGAGCATGCTCGCCCAGCTCGGCCGGGCGCTCGGGATCGGACAGGAGACCAGCGAATGAACTACCACCTGGCGTCCCTTCTGCTCGGCTACGGGCTCGGCGTGATCGCCTCTCTCGCGGTCCAGGTGCTGATCCGCAGGTGGCGGAGGCGTCGTCGGCGCTCGTACGCCACGGGCGGAGTCGTCAAGGGCACCGGTCGTGACAGCATCCCGGCGCTCCTCGACTCGGGCTGTGCGATCCGGGTGTCGGTGGGGCCGCAGGAGACTCTCGACGCCTACCTGGAGAGCCTCCGCGCGTATCTCGCGGCTGTGGATAACCCGTCCAGCGACCGTCCAGACTAACCGCTGATATCGCCCGTTACATCAGCTTGAGGATTCCCTGAGCGTCCGCTCTGTGGATAACCGGAGGCGGCGCGAGCGCGTCTGGCGACAACGGCCGGCGCTCGCGTACGTCTCATCAACCCAGGAAGAGGCAGCACCCAGTATGTCCGAAAACATGACCGGCCCGAAGGCCGAACCCATCGTCATCCCCGAGTACGTGGACGCCGTGACCGCGGGCCAACAGGCACGCGATCGGTTCTTCACCGCCGCCGAGGGCAACCCGCCCACGATCGAGCAGCGCGCCCTAGTCACCGAGCTCACGCTCCAGGTCCGACAGCTCGCATCGAAGATCATCCGCCAGGTTCCCGACGGCCGGAACAAGTCGCTCGCACTGACCGCGCTCGAAGACGTGCAGATGCGCGCCAACCGGGCGATCTTCGAACCGAAGTAGTCCCCGCGGGGAGGTCGTCGTGCTCGCGGTCGCTGACCTCCCCATGTCCGACAAGCAGCTCACCTCGATGCGGCAGTCCGACGGGCGCGTGTGCATCTGGGAGGGCTCGATCCGCTCCGGTAAGACGATCACCGCGCTGCTGCGATGGCTGATCTTCTGCGCGACCGCACCCCGCGGCGGCGAGCTCGTGATGATCGGCCGCACCCGCGACAGCGTGTGGCGCAACATGGTCGCCCCGCTGCAAGACGTCTCCCTCTTCGGGTCGATCGCTGACCAGGTGATCGGCAACTACGGCGCCCCCACCGTCTCGATCCTCGGCCGCCGCGTCCACATCCTCGGCGCGTCCGACGCGAAGTCCGAGAAGGTCATCCGAGGGATGACCGTCGCCGGCGCCTGCGTCGATGAGGTGACCACCATCCCCGAGGAGATGTTCACCCAGCTTCTCGGCCGCATGTCGGTGCCCGGTGCGCAGCTGTTCGGGACGACGAACCCGGACAACCCGGCTCACTGGCTGAAGCGGAAGTTCCTCGACCGGCTCGCCAGCCTGCCGGACTGGCGGTCGTGGAAGTTCACCATCGATGACAACCCGTCGTTGACCGCCGAGTACGTCGCCTCGATCAAGCGCGAGTTCACCGGCCTCTGGTACCGCCGCTTCATCCTCGGCGAGTGGGTCGCTGCCGAGGGCGCGATCTACGACATGTGGGACCCCGACCGGCACATCGTGCCGTGGGAGTCGCTGCCGGTCATGCGCCGGCTGCTCGCGGTCGGTGTCGACTTCGGTACGACGAACGCGACCGCCGCGCTCCTGCTGGGCATCGCTGACACCCGCGACAAGTTCGGGCAGCGCACCGGCTCCAACCTGTACCTGATCGACGAGTACCGCTACGACCCGGCGCACGCGCAGGCGAGGAAGACGAACGAGCAGCTCTCCGGCGCCCTCCGCGCGTGGCTCGGCTCGCAGCACCTCCCGAAGCCGACGCACCTTGTGCCCGAGTGGGTGTTCCTCGACCCGGCCGCTGCATCGTTCCAGGTGCAGCTACAGGCTGACGGCCTCACGAACGTGCGCCACGCCGACAACTCGGTGTCGTACGGCATCGGCACGGTCGCGTCGCTGCTGTCCTCCGGTCACCTGTTCACGACCACGAAGACCCCCGGGTTCAACCAGGAAGCCCCCGGCTACTCCTGGGACCCGAAGGAGACCTCGAAGGGCAACGACAAGCCCGTGAAGGTCGCCGACCACTCACTCGACGCCGGACGCTACGCGATCACCACCACGGAGAGCGTGTGGCGTCCCCTCCTCGCCGCATAGAACGGAGCCGACGATGCCGCTGCCCGACTCCGAGAAGGTGTGGCCTCCGGCACAGCTGACCCACGCGCTCGACGCGATGGCCCGCTACGACGCCTGGTACACGAACGATGTCGACGCGCTCGGCTACCTGTACTCGGTGACTCAGCTGAACCAGTCGACGTCGTTCTGGGGTCAGGTGCGCCGCTGGTTCTGGGGCACGCCGACGCCGCAGGGCTCGGCGCAGCGTCCGAACAAGATGCACGTCGCGGTCGCGTCGTCGATCGCGCGCATGGCGGCGAACGTGGTGTTCTCGCAGATGCCCGACGTCCGCTTCGGTGACAACGATGACCACGACGAGGACGACAAGGGCCTCACCGCTGAGGGCAAGACCGCGGCGACGAAGCGCGTCGGCGAGATCCTCGACGACCGTGCGCACTCTGTCCTTCTGGAGGCCGGCGAGCTGCGGTTCGCGCACGGCGGCTCGTTCGTGAAGGTCGCGTGGGACAAGGACGTGTCCGAGGACGGCCCGTACCTCGTCGCTGTCGCGGCTGACGCGGCCGTGCCGAAGTTCCGCGGCCGTCGCCTGGTGAACGTGATCTTCTGGTCCGACCTCGCACCCCTCGAAGGCAGCAAGAACACGTACAGGCTGCTCGAGATGCACGAGAAGGGCCGCATCGAGTACGGGCTGTACGAGGCCACGAGCTCGAAGGACCTCGGCATGCGGGTCCCGCTCGACACTCACCCCGACACGGCGTACCTCGCGCCCCTCGTGGACGCTGACTCGGCGATCCCCACCGGGTCGAAGAAGCTCACCGCCGCGTACCTGCCGTGGGCGCGCCCGAACGGGAAGCTCCGCAAGGACCCCGGCGCCCGCGACCTCGGCAAGTCCGGGCTCGACGGTGTGGAAGACCTCCTCGACCAGATCGACGAGGCGTACACGTCGTGGATGCGCGACATCCGTCTCGGCAAGGCCCGCATCGTCATCCCGAAGGGCCTGATCGAGACGGGCGCACCGGGCCAGGGTGGCACGTTCGACGCCGACCGGGAGATCTTCGTCGAGACCGGCGAGATGGTCGGCTCGATGAACCCGCAGGCGAACGGTGGGAAGGGCGCGGTCGAGTCGTTCATCACGATGTTCCAGCCGAACATCCGCTGGCAGGAGCACATGCAGACGGTCACCCACCTGCTGGCGAAGGTGTACGAGGAGTGCGGGTTCTCCCCGCAGTCGTTCGGCGACGCCGGCGAGACCGCCGTCACCGCGACCGAGGTCACCGCCCGCGAGAACCTGACCACGCTGACCCGCCAGGCATCGATCATGTACTGCCGCCCCGAGCTCCGCGACCTGTACGCAGCCCTGATGGACGTCGACCAGTTCGCGTTCAAGGGCCCCGGTCGTGGTGACGCTCTCCCGGACGTGGAGTGGCCGGATGCCGACACGATCGACCCGAAGGTCGTCGCCGACACCATCCTCTCGCTCGTGAACGCCGAGGCGATCTCCCTCTTCGAGCGCGTCGCCGCGCTCCACCCCGATTGGGACGACGAGCAGATCGACACCGAGGTCACCCGCATCCGCGAGGACTACTCTATGCTGCCCGAGAACAAGCCCGGTTTCCTGTGGGCTGCCACGGCCGCCAACGGGTCCGACACCGGCGGCGTCGACGCGAATTCGTACGGCGTCAAGGGCGCGAACACGGAGGGGATCATCCCGCCGCAGCAGCCGACACCGGACGCCGCACCGCAGCCGACCGCGGCGCCCGCTCCGAGGCCCGGACCGCCGAAGGGTAGATGATGAGCGACCCGCAGCCGCAGCAGCCCCCGACGGGGCGGCAAGCGGAGGCGGCGCTCATCGCCCTGTACCTGTGGGCCGAGTCCGCTCTGCTCGGCGGGATGGCGTCCCTCGCGCGCGGCTTCCTCACCGGCGCCCTGTCCGCGGACACCGTGCGCGCCCGCATCCACCGCATGGCGCTCGAAGTCGTGAACCGGCTGTCGCGCGAGACGCCCGCGCTTACCGGTGCGATGGTCAGAGGGTCCGCGATCGAGGCCGTAGGACCACCACGACGCGGCGCCGGCGGTTCGGGTGGTCGCGGCGGTTCGGGTGGTTCGCACGGGGGCTTCCTGCCGCCGGATTTCAACCCTGGCTTCGACCCGTACCAGCTGCACGGCATCCGCGCGGCCATCGCGATCCGCGACGACATCGACAGCGAGCTCGCCGACGTCCGCTACCGACTCACGCGTCTCGACGACGACCTGTACAAGGTCATCGCCCCGGCCGGCGCCGCCGGTCAGGTGCTCCCCATCGGGCACACGTCCGAGCAGACGCAGGCGAAGGCGTGGCGCGAGTTCATGCGCCGAGGCATCACCGGGTTCACGGACAAGTCGGGTCGCGATTGGGCGCTCTCCTCCTACGTCGAGATGGCGGTGCGCACCGCGTCGCAGCGGGCGTACAACGCGTCCCGGCTGCAGGTCGTGCAGTCGCTCGGCGGGAATCTCGTGTTCGTGGACGACGACGGCCACCCGTGCCCGCTGTGCCTGCCCTGGCAGCACGTCGTCCTCTGCATCGTCCCCGACGGCATTCATCCGTCGATCGCGGACGCCACCGCGGCCGGCCTGTTCCACCCGAACTGCCGCCACCACATGGCCCAGTACTTCGAGGGACGCACGCAGCTCCCGGCGCCGCGCGAGTGGACCGACGAGCTGCAGGCGGCGTACAACGCGACCCAGCGGCAGCGCACCCTGGAGCGGGAGATCCGGCTCGCCAAGCGGGAGCTGGAGTACGCGCGCACCCCGGAGGCCCGTCAGGCCGCCCGCCGCGACGTGCGCGACGCTCAGGCCAAGATCCGCCAATTCCTCGCCCAGCACCCCGAACTCGGGCTGCTGCGGCAGTCGCGACGCGAGCAGCTCGACCTCGCGAACGACCACCTGAACGTCCTCCAGTACGACCGCGCGATGCGGTAACGGCTGAGGCACCGCCCAGCCGGGGCCCTACGGCACCAGCGTCACCGAAACGGTGGCGCTTTTTTCACGCCCGAAACGGGAGACACCACAACATGTCCGACACCACTGGAACCGAAGCCGAGCCGACCGCCGACGCCACGCAGACGCCCGAAACGGGCGCCGAGCAGCAGACGCAGGAGCCCGACCCGATTGCCGAACTCGAGAAGTGGAAGGCGCTGGCCCGCCAGAACGAGGCCCGCGCGAAAGCGAACGCCGACAAGGCCAAGCGCTTCGACGAGATCGAGGAATCGACCAAGACCGAACTGCAGAAGGCGCAGGAGGCAGCCGCTCAGGCAGCCGCCGAAGCCCAGCAGGCCCGCCTCGACGCGCTCCGTGCCCGCACGGCCGCGACGGCCGGTGTGCCCGAGGACCTCCTCGTCGGTTCGACCGAGGACGAGCTCGCGGCCTCCGTGCAGCGACTCCTCGCATTCAAGGGCGCGACCGAACAGCCGGCCGCACCCCGCTCCAGTGGCGCGGACGCCCCCGCGGGCGCCGCCAAGCCGACCGTCTACCGGGCGGAACAGCTCAACGACCCCGAGTTCTACAAAGCCCACCGCGCCGACATCCTCCGTGCTCAGCAGGAGGGGCGCATCATCCTCTGACTCCCCAAGGAGTGACCCATGGTCAACAGCACCACCGCTGCACCGTTCATCCCGCAGATCTGGGCCAACGAGGCCCTCGAGATCCTCCGCGCGAACATCCAGCTCGCCCCCCGCGTGACGAGGGACAGCGACCTCGCCACCTTCCAGGTCGGCTCGACCCTGCACATCCCGTACCCCGGCACCCTCGTCGCCAACGACAAGGTGCAGGGCTCCCCGGTGACGCTGCAGACGCCGAACTCGACCGACACCACGGTGACCCTGAACAAGCACAAGGAAGCCACCATCCTGGTGGAGGACTTCGTGCGCGCGCAGGCGCAGCCGATCCTCATGCAGTCGTACATCGAGGCGCAGGTCGTCGCGATCGCTGAGCAGGTCGAGAACGACATCATCGCCACTTACAGCCTGTTCTCCGGCTCGGTCGGCACCTCCGGGACCGACCTGTCAGCGGCCACGCTGCGCGCCGCGGCCCAGAAGTTCACCGACAACAAGGTGAAGAAGGGCAACCGGAACCTCCTGCTGTCGACCAAGGACGTCACCGCGCTGCGCGCCGACTCCTCGCTGCAGAACTTCTTCGCCTACAACGACGGCCGCGACGGCACGATCACCACCGGCGAGCTGCCCCGCATCTACGGCCTCCAGCTGCTCGAGTCGCAGCTGACCCCGGTCGTGGCTGGCACCCCGAACAGCACCAAGAACTTCGCGTTCGACCCGGGTGCGATCGTCCTTGCGTCGCGTGCGCTGCCCGAGGCCCCCGCGGGGCAGGGCGCCGTGCAGTCGACCATCGTCGACGAGGTGTCCGGCCTCGTGCTGCGCGTCACGATGTCCTACTCGCCGAACAACCTCGGCTCGCAGGTCACCATCGACGTGCTCTACGGCGTGGCCAAGCTGCGCGACCAGAAGGGCTTCGTCGTCCTCGCCTGACCCTGTTGGGTTCGGTCCTCACCCGGCCACGTGTCGGGTGGGGGTCGTGTCCGCCAGAACCTTCCAAACCCCAGTAGAGAGAAGAGACCATCATGACGCGCTTCGTGCGTAACCCCGACGGTGCCGTGCACTCGGTGCCCGACGACTTCGAGTTCCCGAAGGACGCCGACGGCGAGGTGATCGGTGACTGGCAGGAGGCCAGCGAAGCCGACGCGTCGCCCGAGCTCCTCGGCCACGCGAAGGACCCGCAGGTCGAGGCAGCCGAGCTGCACGACCTTGCGTCCGCCGACGACCCGTCGCTGCAGCCGCTCGGCGAGGTCCCGGTCGAGCCGGAGGTGCCGATGACCGCCGAGGAGGTCGCGCGCGTTGAGGCCACGGCCGCCGAGGCGGAGCAGACCCCCGCGCCGGCCGAGACGCCCGACGGTGCTGCGCCCACCGAGGCGGTGGCCCAGTGACCGACGTCGTCTACATCAAGAACGAGAAGGGCGGCATCCAGTCCGTCACGCAGGACCACTACGAGCGGTACCTCACCACTCGCGGAGTCGACGGCGGCGTGTTCCCGCTCCCGGGCGTGACGGTCATCACCGAGGCGCAGGCCCGGAAGGCGAACCCGCAGCTCTTCGGCGCGCACGACCCGCAGGTCGTGTTCACCGACGAGGAGCTCGCCCGCAAGCTCAAGCGGCAGCGGGATCTCCGCGAGCTGTACGCCGAGGACGAGGCCCTGAACAAGGCCGCGCGCAGCCGAGGGCGCGGCAAGGCGGCCACGCCCGCACCTGCGGACTCCGAGGAGACCGAGAGCGCCGAAGGCGACGAGTCCGAGGTCGACGACACCGAAACCGAGGAGTGAGCGATGCCGGTCTACGCCACGAACGACGACTATGCCGCGTGGACCGGCACCGCTGCGCCCGCGAATATCGCGCCCTACCTGCGCAAGGCGTCCAATCAGGTGCGGGAGGCCACCGAGCTCGACTACTACGCAGTCGACAACAACGGCCTCCCCACCGACGCCGCCAAACTTCAGGCGTTCAACGACGCCACCTGCTGCCAGGCCGCAGCCTTGATCGCACTCGGTGTCGACCCGCTCGCCGGCGGCGCCGTCGTCGCGTCGGTTAAGGAGTCCAAGAGCATCGGCACGGCACGCATCACGTTCGCCACCACGGACGCGCAGGCAGCCGCCGCGGCGAAGAAACGCGCCGCCGAGGGTCTCGTGCCCGACGCCCTTCTGATCCTCCGGCAGGCGAGGCTCGCGAAGAACGCCGTCTGGGTCATCGGATGAGCGCGCACGACCTCGACGAGTTCTTCGTCCACAGCGTACGCGTCGAGAAGTACCTCGGCGAGGGCAGCAACGGCTCTGTGTACGCGCCGGCCGTGCTGCTCTCCCCGACCAACACACCACCGAACGGCGTGTTCGCCGACGACGCCCGCAAGCTCGTCCGCAACGGCAAGGGCGACCAGGTGGTCTCCGAGACCACCCTCTACACGTCGATCGACAACGCAGCACTCTTCGTCGAGAAGTCCCGCGTGACCGTCGTCAACGACGCCGACGAGGACGACATCACCCCCTCGCGTGCCGCGCTCGTGATCAAGGTCAACGCCAACGACTCCGGCGACCTCGACCTTCCCGACCACGTGGCGGTCTCCCTCACCTAGGAGGCGTTGTGGGCATCGAGTGGCATTTCGATCTGCACTTCGACGAGCTGAAAGCCGAGATGGCCACGAAGGCCGAGGAGGCTGTGCTCGCTGGGATGTCGTTCATGCACGGGCAGGTGACGCCGCTCGTGCCCATCGAGACGGGTGAGCTCGCTGGCTCCGGCGACGTCGGTCTCGGCTATGTCGACGGCGCGGCCGTCGGGTCGCACGAGCACGTCGCGCACCTGTTCTACCCGGGCCCGTACGCGCTGTACCAGCACGAGGGCGTGTACTTCCGCCGCCCCGCGACATACGGCGCGCCGCTGACGCACACGCACGGCGAGTCGTTCTTCCTCATCCGTCCGATGCTCACCGACGCGGACACCGCGATCGACATCATCCGCGAACGATTGGGGCTCTGATGGCGACCACGGAGGATCTCTTCACCGGGTTCGCCGGACTCCTCCAGACCGCGAGCGTGGGCATCTACAACGGCGACCCGAGGGTGCCCTACGCGGATGGCAGC
This sequence comes from Leifsonia sp. TF02-11, assembly GCF_017565305.1. Classification (GTDB taxonomy): domain Bacteria; phylum Actinomycetota; class Actinomycetes; order Actinomycetales; family Microbacteriaceae; genus Leifsonia. The sequence continues at coordinate 197,733 of NZ_JAGEKP010000008.1, read as the reverse complement.
ACCGCCATCGTGCGCGCCAAGCTCCCCGCGGGACCAGACCGCGCTGTCGCGCTGCGGCTGATGCGCACGAACGCCGATGTCGTCTCCCCGCTCACCACGTACCTGATGCAGGCGCTCACCCGCGGCCTCCCAAACGATGCTGCCGACGCCTCGAACCTCACCGACGCCGTTGTCGGCGCGCTCCTCGGCCTCACCGAGGTGTGGTTCGGGGCGACCCATGTCCTCCAGGTGCGGTTCGCCGGTTCGGTCGACCTCGACGCCGACGAGTCCGAACGCGGCCAGTGGTCCACGAAGTTCCTCGTCGACGTCGACGAGGCCCCCACGATCCTCCGCCCCGAGGGCGGTGCGTGGGACTAACCCAGGGTCCCGCATCCTCGACCCCCTGCCGACCGGTGGGGGGTTTCGCATTCCCACCCGCCCTAGGAGGCATCCATGAGCTCTCAGCTCGCTCGTCGGTTCAAGGTCGACGTCTCCACCGACGGCGTGACCTGGCTCCCGTTCCTCGGCATCCAGGACCTCGCGCCCAAGGAGAACCCGACCATCGTCTCGACGACGGACTTCGACACGAACGGCTTCGAGACGGTCGAGAAGACCGTCACTGCCGCGTCGCTCGTCGCGAAGATCCGTCACATCCTGAACGCCGGCAACACGGTGTCGCCCGGCCAGGAGCTCGCCCGCGTCGCTGGCCAGTACCAGTTCCAGACCGCCGCGCGCCTCTACGTGCGCTGGTACGACCGGAACAACGGCCCCGAGGCGTGGCAGATGTACGCCATCGTCGACTGGACCGCGTCGAAGACCGCGGCGGCCGACATCGAGGAGGTCACCGTGACCTTCCGCGGTGACGGCACGGTGACCGCGATCACGAACCCGGTCGCCGCCGGCAACCCGGCGCCCGTGATCACCGCCGCGACCCCGTCGGGGGTCGGCTCGGGCGGCATCGTCCGCATCACCGGCGCGTACTTCACCGGCACGACCGCCGCGCAGGTCAAGTTCGGCGCGAACGCGGCCACCGCGATCGACGTCATCTCGGACTCCCTCATCGAGGCTGTCCTCCCGACCGCCGCGGCCGGCTCCGCGCCGATCACCGTCGCGACGACCGCGGGCACCTCGGCCGCGTTCGCGTACACGCGCGGGGCGTAACGACTGGGGCGGCGGCCGGTACTGGGTCCGGCCGTCGCCCCACCATCACCCAGACCACCCAGTGACCCAGAACCCAGGAGACCCCCGTGGCATTCAAGGAATTCGAGGAGATCGTCGAGCCGCTCGTGCTCCCGATCGCCGGCAAGAAGTACACCGTCCCGTCGATCGGTATCGCCGACGGCATCCGCCTCGCCGCGAACATCGACCCAAAGTCGACCGAGCAGCCGCTGACGAACGACGAGTTCCGGCGCATCACGCTCGGCACCGCGCTGGAAGAGATGATCGCCGACAACGTGCCGTCGCTCGCCGTCGCGCTCGCGGCGCAGACTGCGCTCGTGGACTACCAGACCGGCCGTGCCGCGGCCGAGATCTTCTGGGAGACCGGTGGCGACCCAAAAGGGATGAGCCGGAAGGTGGACGAGGCCCGCGCCGCGCTCACGGCGGCCGCGATGACCCCTCCGGCCGCGGCTCGTACGACGCGGCGACGGGCGACTGGGAGTGGTACGAAGACGTCCCGGAAGAGCTGACCGCCGCCGGCGGCAACTACTTCGATTGGACCGTCGCCCAGGTCCTCGAGGAGTGGGCACTCGTCGACGCCTGCTTCCACGCCGTCTTCGGTTGCGACCTCGTCGAGGTGATGCACACGCGGTCGTGGAAGTGGTTCTACGGCCGTCTCCGCTACCTGATGAGCAACGACACCGCGCTCCGACGCCGATTCGCTCCACCGCCCGAGCCTCCCGCCGAGGAGGAACCGACGTTCGACCTGTGACGGGAGCGCCATGTCCGAGGGACCCACAACTGAAGGATCGATCGTCGCGTACCTGCGGCTGAACGACTCGGACTGGAACGAGACCCTCAACGCGGCCGAGACGCGCGCACGCGAGCTCGGCCGCGCAGACCCGACGATCAAGGTGCACGCCGACGTTGCCGAGGCTCAGGCCAACCTCGCAGCGGTCCGCGCAGCCGAGAAGAGCCTCGGCAACGTCGGCTCGAACGGCGGCTCCGGCGTGGCCAAGATCGATCAGGTCACCGCCGCGCAGAACCGCCTCAACGCAGCCGAGCAGGCCGCGGACGTCGCGTACGCGCGCGCCCAGCTCTCGGCGATGCGCCTGGACGAGGTCGAGACCAAGCGAGGCCGCACTGAGCGCGAGGTCGCAGCTGCTGTTCTGGCGAACACGGTTGCTCAGCAGCGTCTCGACGCGGCCAACCAGCGCGCGACCGCCTCCGAGGAAGCCCTCGCGATAGCGAAGGCTCAGCAAGCCGAGGCTGCCGACCGCAGCACCGTCGCGGCGCTGCGCGAGGCCGCCGCGGTCGAGGCCGACCGGAACGCGAACGACAAGGCGAACCAGTCCCGGCAGAACTCCATCGGTTTCATGGGCATGATCGTCGCCGGAGTGGCGGTCGCCATCCCGATGATGTCGCAGCTCGCCGGTGCCACCGTCGGCCTCGCCGGCGGCATGGCCGGTCTCGGCGCCGCCGGCGTCCTCGCCATCCTCGGCATCAAGAACGAGATGGCGGACGGCACCGCCGCGGGCAACGAGTACGCCGCCGGCATCCAGATGATCAAGGCCGACCTCCAGCAGCTGGAGTCGACCGCCGCGAACGGCGTCCTCGACGGCTTCGACCGGTCCCTCGCGCTGATCAACGACAGTATGCCCGCCCTCAACAGCGAGATCCGGCTCTTCTCGAGCGAGCTCGGCACCGCGGGAGGCATTCTCACGACGGGGGTCATCACCGCACTGCGGATCATGAATCCACTGTTCTTGCAGGCAGGGTTCTACGTGCAGCAGCTCGCCGCAGGGTTCACCCACTGGACCCGCGACGGCGGCCTCCGCCAGTTCACCCAGGACGCCATCGTGGCGCTGCCGCAGGTCACCCAGGCCCTCGGCTCGCTGCTTCACGGCGTGCTCTCGCTGATCCAGGCGTTCTCGCCGCTCGGCCCCGTGCTCCTCGGCGTCATCACGCTCCTCGGCAACCTGATGACCCTGCTCGGGATGCTCGGTCCGGCTCTGCCGCCGATCGTCGCCGGCGCAGTCGCCGCCTTCCTCATGTTCATGAAGTGGCAGGCGATTTCTCCCATCCTGGAGAACGTCGCGTGGCGTCTCGGCGCGGTCGGCCTCGCGGCGGACATCGCGTCCGGCCCGGTCGGGTGGATCATCGGCGCCGCATCGCTGCTCGCCATCGGGCTCGTCGGCATCGCGACCGCCGCCGGCGACGCCACGAAGGCCACGCAGGACTACACGGCTGCCGTCCAGCAGGACAACGGCGTGATGGGCCAGAGCGTCGAGAAGCAGGCCGCCGACAACCTCCAGAAGTCCGGCGCGCTCGCCCTCGCGAAGCAGCTCAAGATCTCCACGCAGGAGCTCACCGCGGCCACCACGACCGACGACATCGCGCGGCAGAAACTCATCGCCAGCCTCAAGGAGCAGATCCAGGAGGGCACGAAGGTCCACGCCGCAGGCAAGGCCGTCGTGACGACGTACACCGACCAGGCGAAAGCCGCCATGCAGCTCCTCCCGATCCTGCAGGACACGCACGACTCGATCACGAACACGATCAAGGCGTACAACGACGTCGCGCAGGCTCAGGGGCAGGCGACGATCTCGACCAGGGACCAGCTCAACGCGGCGCAGCAGCTCGCGGCGACGTACGGGATCTCCGTGCCGCAGATGCTCGCCGCCGAGGCTGCGCAGAAGCAGAACGCGGACCAGGCCGCCGCGACAACTCGGCAGCTCCAGTTCGAGAACGATGCCGCGACACTGCTGACGAACGCCTTCACTCTGTTGAACGGCGGCACCCTCGACGTCGCCCAAGCCCAGACGGGTGCCGCTGCCGCGGCGAACACTCTGCTCGACTCGCTCAAGCAGAACGGGCCAGTGGTCGACGGGAACACGAAGGCCGCAGTCGCGAACCAGCAGGCCCTGCAGCAGAAGGTGCAAGCCGACCAGCAGGCGGCCGAGGCGATCGCGAAGCAGACCGGGTCTACCCAGGCCGGGACTGCGGCGTTCGCTGCGTCGAGGCAGGCCCTGATCGACCAGCTCAGGGCGACCGGAGAACTCACGCCGGCGATCCAGGCGCTGATCGATAAGTACTACGCGGTGCCTCCTGTCGTGAAGACGAGGGCCGAGCTGGACGCTGACGCTGCGAAGGCGAAGGCGGACGCGCTCAAGGCGTCGCTCGACCAGATCGCTCGCGACTGGACGGCGCAGGTCCACATCGTCACGACCGGCACGATGCCGACCGCGGGGCACCTCGCGGCGCAGGCATCCGGTGGGCCGGCGGGCGCGCAGTACCTCGCGACGGGCGGCTTCGGCTGGCGGTCGCGCGGCACCGACACGATTCCCGCGGTCCTCAGCCCGGGCGAGTTCGTCGTCAAGGAGAAGTCGGCCAGCTACGACCCGCAGTTCATGAAGGCGTACAACGACGACCCAGCGCGCGCGCTCGCGAGCGTGGGCGGCCAGCAGAACATCACGGTCGAGGTGATCAACAAGACCGGGATGACGCTGTCTGACCTGATCGACATCCGGGTTCGGGCGAACAACCAGCGACAGAAGGCCGGCATCCAAGCCGGCATCCAGGAGGTAGCTCTCTGATGCCGTTCGCACCCGCTCTCACAGCGTCGACCGACGCGAGCCCGTGCCCGCGCGTGCTGGTCGTCTTCTCGTCCCTCGCGGCCGGCACGCAGACGATCAACGTCTACCGCACGGCGGAAGGGCGCCAGTTCCGGGTCCGCGGCGGCGTCAATCTGTTCGCCGTCGGCGGTGCACAGGTGATGGACTTCGAGTGCCCGTTCGGGGTCCCGGCCGCGTACCAGGCGGAGCAGTTCGACTCGAACGGCGCCTCGCTCGGGTTCACCGACACGGCCACCGTCACTCTGAGCGTGACGAGGTCGTGGATTCATCAGCCGTTGTCGCCCGCCCTGGCTGTCACGGGCAAAGTCACGATGGACTCCGCGAACGACTTTGTCCGCCCGGCCCCTGGCAGCACTGAGTGGCCAGAGGGCGCGACGGTCGGCCGCCTCATCAGCGGTCGCCGTCGCGGCCTCTCCGGCACACAGTTGAACATCAAGCTCGCGTCGACCTCCGACTCCGACACGTTCGCGAAGATGTTCGGCGACTACACGACGGACTTCCCCTCCGTGCTGTGCATCCGCACCCCTGGCCCGGCACCACGCATCCCGCGGCTGCTGTTCGCGGCGTGCACCAGTCCTCACGAGGTCGTCGCTGGCATCAACCGTCTCATCGTCTGGCAGATGACCGTTGACGAGGTCGCCCCACCCGCGCCCGGGCTCATCCTCCCGCTGCTGCGCCGCAAAGACATCGACGCCGCATTCGCCACCCGCGCCGCGCGTGCAGCGGCGTACGCCACCCGCGGCGCCCGCGACGCCGACTACACGAAGGCAGGTCTCGCCGGATGAGGTACGGGTCCACCGCTCTGAAGAGCGCCCTCGGAGGCTCATTCGACAAGCGGTACACCGCCGACGTCGTCTTCAACGGCACCCGGGTGCTCCAGGACCTCCCAATCACAGCGCCGTCCTTCACAGACTCCGGGTCCGCGCAGATCCAGTTCACCGGCTCCTGCACGGTCATCTACCAGGGCGATTTCGGCGACAGCATCGCCCCGGCGAAGGTCGGCGACGTGCTCGCCCCGTTCGGGTCGCAGCTGATCGTCTACTGCATTATCGAGGCCGGCCCGGCGCTGAGCGAGCGGGTGCTGCTCGGCACCTACCTGATCGCCGAGGCGCCGTCGATCCGCACCACCCGGTTCCTGCTGAACGGCGTCCCGGTGGCGAAGGGTGACCGGATCGACCTCACCCTGAAGGATCTCTTCTACGGGGTGCAGGGCGACCGATTCGACACCCCCGGCGCCCCTCCAGACCTGACGAGCGTCTGGAAGGAGTACCAGCGCCTCACTGGTTTCCCCCTCACACGCACGGTCACGGACGCGCCGATCCCGGCGTCGATCGCCTACGCGGAGGACAAGCTGCAAGCCTGCTACGACCTCTCGACGGTGCTCGACGCGGTCGCGTACGTCACCCCCGACGGGACCGCGTCGATGCGCCCGAACGCATGGCCGAACCCCGTCGACGTGCTCAACAGCGCCGACATCGACCCAGCAGGGACCCTCGTCGACGTCGTCCCGCACCTCGCGAACGACAACGTCTACAACGCGGTCGTGGTGCGCGGCACCGACCCGGCCGGGCAGACCATCGTCCTCGCATCTGCTGAGGTCCCTGACGGGCAGCTGCGCACCAGGAACGCCGACGGCAGCCTCTCCCCGTACCGCCGACGCCCGTACTACGTGCAGTCCCAGCTCATCACGACGCAGGCGCAGGCCCAGGCGTACGCGAACCAGATGCTCCCGCGCGTGTCGAAGCTGCGGTCGATCACCTACGACCTCGTGGAGCTGTTCAATCCGCTCCGCGAGGTCGGCGACGTGCTCACCGTGAACCGTCTCGGCGGTTCGTTCACCTGCCGGGTCACCGACATCCGCCGGGACTCCGGCGCGACCCAGACCCTAACCGTGGCGGTGAACCAATGACCGGCGAGTCCGACGCTCTCAACCGCGCACTCGCGGGACGGCCGAAGGTCCGCATCCTGCAGGGCGCGTTCGTATCCGCCTCCACCACCGGGTGCCTCATCGACATCGGCGGCAACCGCATCCCGGCGCTCTTCGGCACGAGCTTCATGCCGGACGTCAACGAGATCGTCTGGGTGTGGAACATCGGGAAGCAGTTCTTCCTCATGGGCCCGGCGACCGCGAAGCCCGACCGTGGCACCGTACAGTCCATCTCCGGCGGTCTCGTGACCCTGCTGACCCCGCTCGGCACCACCATCGCTGCACCGTACTCCGGCGCCACCCCGTCGGCCGGGCAGGTGATGAAACTGCTGTGGCACGGCGGCCCGTTCGCGATGCTGATGTCCACCTCGCCGACCGCGAACCCGGTCCCGGGCACGCCGGGCGCCGCCACCGGCACCCACGCTGACGAGTTCCCCGCGATCGACTCCGGCTCTTACGGGTCGGGCCGGTGGTGGACGCCCCAGGTGTGGGGCTCCGACTCGAACCTCGGCGCCTGGTTCTACGGCACGAAGATCCCGGACACCGTACCGGGCTCGGCTGTCATCCAGCGCGTCGAGGTGTACATCCCGCCGGCGTCACAGATCATCGGCTCCGCGCCGAACTTCGCCACCCACGCCTACGCGACGAAACCGGGCGGCTCCCCCACGCTCTCGACCGTCGGCGCGGTCGGCATCCGCGGCGGATGGGTCGATCTCGGCGCCGCCGGCATCGCCATCGGTAACGCCCTCAAGGCCGGCGGCGGCGCGTACGGCATCGGCCTGAACCACGGTGGCAACAACATCCTCTCTTCGCTCGCACAGGACGGCTTCTCCGGCCGGCTGCGCATCACCTCCGTCTACTGAATCGAGGCACCACATGGCACGCGATAGCCAAGGCTCCCACGGGCAGCCGCAGTATTCGACCAGCGGTGTCCCGGCGGACGCCGCCGACATGTCCGAGCTCGGCAACTATGCCGCGCTCGTCGGCAACATCGTCGTCGGCACCACTACGCAGAGGAATGCCCCGACCCTTCCCGCCCCCTTCAATCCGATCCCGTTCTGGGAGGGGCTCTGGTGGTCGGACATCACCGACGGGCAGCTCTACCGCTTCACCGGCGGGTCGTGGGTCCGCGGCGGCACCGCCGCCGACGGCGTCAAGATCATCCGGGCGGGCACGGCGGGAATATTCGGTGCGGGCGCTTGGACCGTCCTCAACACGGCTGGACTGTGGGCCGTCGATCACCCTGCTCAGGGCGTCACCCAAACGAACGGTGTCATCACGGTCGCGACCGCTGGCCTGTACGAGGTAACGGCCGCGGTTCTGTTGGACGCAACGGTCTCCGGTGACCTGATCGTGAAGAAGAACAGCACCACCGCAGATAACACGGGAATGGTCGGTGGCGGGTCCGGTTCGGGAACGAACTCGTTCACCGTCCTCAATCTCTCCGCACGGGTGCGGCTGGCGGCGAACGACACGCTCGCTCTCGCGATCCTCCCCTCGGCTGCCGCGCAATGGAACAACTCGATCCTCGCTGCGTCGTTCTTCCACGTCCGCTTGCTCGAACCCCTGCGATAGGAGCGACCATGCCGACTCTGAACGGTGACACGGCCGTCGCGTGGATGCGCGCGAAGGTGACCAACGTCCCCGGATCGTGTCTGAACACGTGCTGGCAGGCGTACGGTTCGCACCCATCCATCGGGCCGCACGCGGGACAGTACCCGGACGCGATCAACGGATGGCAGTACGCCACCAGGCGCCACCCCGGCGACCTGAACCCGCCCGCCGGATACCCGGTCTACTTCGACGCGCTCACCCACCCCCGATACGCCGGAGACACCAACTACGCAGCCGGCGACGTCGTGATCTCCGTCGGCGGCGGCAACGTCATCTGCACCGACGGCGCCGGCGCTGGATGGATCGCGGTCATGTCGATCCCCGCTCGAGCGCGGCAGATCGGGCGCACCTACCTCGGGTGGACCGAGGACTTCCTCGGCTACGACGTGATCACCGGGGCGACATCCGTCACCGCCGCGTCCGTCCACACAGTGACGACCATCAGTCCCGCTCCGAACACCAAGGAGATCGACATGCGATCCAGCTATCTCATCAAGGGCGCCGTGAACGGCACCATGGGCAACCTGAACGGGATGCTCGCTCTCATCGGCCCAAGCCTGTTCGTCTCGATCGGCAGCCAAAGCGACTTCGACGGCATCGCCCGCGACCTCGCCGAGGACCCGACCGCGATCCTCAACGGGTACGACCCGGCCAACCCGGGTGTGCAGCGCGCCGAGTTCGTCCGCCTCGTGTCCGTGTTCGGCATCGAGCCGTCGTACGTCGGCCCCGGCGGTCGCTACTACGGTCACGGTCACCCGCTGAACCAGGCCGCACAAGCAGGCCTGTAGTCCCTCTCGATCCCTGAGAGGGGGACGCCTTGCCCGACATCCCCGACTGGCTGCAGCAGTGGCTCAAGACCGTCTCCGCCTGGGACGTCGCGCTCTGGGTGCTCGGCCTTGTGCTCGCGGTCTGGCTCATCCGCCGATTCATCACGAAGGGGTGGCCCGCGCTCAAGCGGTTCGCGAAGGCGGTCCTCCACTTCGCGAACATCGTCGACGCTGTGCAGGGTCTGCCGAAGTTCATCGAGCGCACGGACGCGACGCTCGCCGGCCAGGACCAGAAGATCGCCGAGATCCACCACGAGGTGCACTTCAACAACGGCTCCTCCGTGAAGGACTCCGCCGTGCGCACCGAGGAAGCGGTCGGTCGCGTCGAGGAAGGCGTGAAGGGCCTGTACGACGAGATCGACCTGCTCAAGCAGGCGGACGCCGCCATGCGCTCCGACTTCGAGAAGACGCAACCGAAACCACCAACCCAAGGAGAGTCATGAGCATCGCCAAGACGCTTTTCCCGCCCGCGAACCGGGAGGCCGCGCTGGTCGCGTTCCTCCGCACGTTCTGGCAGGTCATCCGGCCGCCGATCGTGCTCGGCAGCGTCGCCCTCGCCGGCGTCGCGACCACCGGCGTCGTGCACGTCAGCCTCAACACGCTCGGGCTCATCGCCGCCGCGGCAGTGCTGTCCGCGGTCGTGTCCGGGCTGCTCGCCGCCGGCGACATCCTGAAGAACGGTCTGCCGAACGCCTACCAGAACGCGGCCGTCGCGAGCATCCCTGCCGCGATCGTGTCCACCGTTCCCGTGGTCACACCGTCCGACCCGTCGCAGCCTGCCGCCGGCGTCCCGCCCGCGCCCATCGCGACTCGCGCCACCATCGCGGCCCCACCTGTTCCCCAGGGTCCCGCGACCGGCGACGTCACGACCCTCCCGCCCGTCACCGCGTGAGCGCGCTCGAGGATCGGGTCGGCGAGTACTACGTGCCCGTCGACCCGATGGACGACCTGCAGTGCGATTCTCAATCAGGTTGTCAAGCTGAGTTGAGGGTGTCCGTTGTCGAATATTGTGCCGTCACGGAGCATCGCCCAGATGACATTCATTCGCCGTCGGGCGAGGGAAATGATGGCCTGCTTGTGCGTCTTCCCCTCACGCCTTTTCCGGTCGTAGTAGGCCGCGGAGACCGGGCAGTTTGTCGACGCGATGAACGCGGAGAGGAAGCACGCGTTCATCAGCCGGCGGTCGAAGCGGCGCGGCCTGTGATGGTTGCCGTTGATCTTGCCCGAGTCCCGTGGCGCGGGCGCGAGGCCGGCGAAACTAGCGAACCGTGCCGAAGTTCCGAACATCGTCAGGTCCGTGCCGGTGGAGGCGAGGAAGTCGGCCACGAGCCGCTTCCCGAAGCCAGGGATCGACAACAGCTGCTGCGAGAAGGGGTGCTCCGCCAACCGTGCTTCGATTTGTCCGTCGAGCTGGAGGAGCTCCTCGCGGAGGTGAAGCAAGTCCGCCGCGATCTTTGCGACCAGTGCCGCTGCTGCTGCTTCGCCATGGACGACCGTCAGCTGGGCGTTGGCGGCCTCGAGCGCCTTCGCCGCCAGCTGCGCCGGCAAGCGAACGCCCTGCTTCCTCAGCCACCCCGTCATCCGGACCTGGCCCGACGCGCGAATCGCTGCCGCGGTCTGGTAGCGCGTCAGCAGAATCAGCGGGCCCTTGGTAGCGGCGTAATCGAACGCTCCCTCCAGCCCCGGGAAGTAGTGCAGCAGCAGGGCCCGGAGCCTATTAATGATTCTGGTTCGGTCCTGGACAAGATCGGCACGGCGGTTGCTCAGGATCTTCAACTCGGCAGTGATGTCATCCGGAAGACGGAGGACCTCCAAGTCCCGGCGAACCCGGGCCTGATCGGCAATGATCGCTGCATCCTTAGCGTCCGTCTTCGCCTCGCCCCGGTAGGCATGCGACGCGTGGGCGACGACACGGCCAGGGATATAGCAGAGCGTCTGCCCGTGATCAGCGAGGACGCTCTTCATCAACCCGGCGCCGCCGTGGTTGAGGTCAGTGGCCCAGAGCAGTTGGCCCCCGTCCGCTGCTTCCGCGACATCGCCCAGCAGGGTGAGGATGTCGGCCTCGGTGTTCGCGAAGCGGCGCGAGATGTGCCTCTTCCCGTCCTCGTCGATGACGACGCAGTGATGGTGAGTCTTGCCGGCGTCAATTCCAGCCCACAGTTGTGGCACGCAAATGTCCCTTCTTCGCGGATACGGTGCGCGCCACCAACGACCAAGCCGACAAGTCCTTACACAGCGATTCGTTCGCATTTCTCAATGAGCGGTCGTGCCGTTGCGGGAAACCGAGTGGCAAATCGCATTGAGCCATCAGATGACAGAAAGCTGCCAGCCATGCCCGGAAACCCTGGCGCGTCTCGAAGCCTACGAACGCTTCAAGCCCGCGTGCTCAACGGTAAGGACAGCTGCCAATGAAAGAAGACCGCCCCGCCCACCTCGTCGGAGGTTGGCGGGGCGGCCTTCTGCGTTTCAGGTGTCAACCCCGTCGCTCTACGGCGTGAAGTGGTGAACCTGGCCGCCGAGAGAAGCGACCGCGACCTTGGCGACATGCTGCTCCGCTGACGCGTCGGCGGGTGACGCGTTGGGGCCACCGAAGGCGTCGGCGAGCAGCTTGTCGGCTTGGTTCGTGAGTTGGTATTGCAGCGTTGGGTCGTCGCCGAGCGTCACCGTCCAGGCGTCGCCGCGAGCGTAGTAGACGTCGCGGGCATCCTGCGCGAGGACCGTGTCGAGGTTCGCATCGTCGCTGCTGGCCCAGGAGTTGATGTTCACCGTGTGCCCGTCGATCGTGCACGTCGCGGTCGATGCGAGCGCTGGCCCACCCTTGGCTATGTCGGCGGACTGTACGTCCGAGCATCCTTTGATCCGCTTCGCGATCAGCGCAGCATCCTCAGCGACCGGGATAGGTGTGTGCGTGGGGGCAGTCTTCGGAGCGGCTGCTGCCGAGCACGCGGTGAGAGCGAGCCCGACGACGAGAAGCACGGCGCCGAGCGCAAGTTTCTTCATGGCGCGATGCTATCGGTCGCGCAGACGCGTCGGTACGCCCCTCTGGGGGGCGTAGCGACGCGGCGAACTGGTGAACATGATTGGCGATCATAGTTCACAGTGAACTCGACCGTGTAACCCCCGCTCAGGGGGTAGGCGAGGCCGATAGCTTCGGGGCGATGTCGAAGCGCGCGCGGGCCACCCTCCCCGGCGGCCCCTTCTCGCGCTCCGTGGCGGCGGTGATTCGCGTGGCATTCGAGGAGTCGAAGCTCACGCAGGCGGCTCTCGGTGATGCGATCGGGCAGAGCCAGTCGCAGATGTCGAAGTACCTCGCCGGCGAACGTTCGCTCAACCTCGACGAGTTCGCCGAGTTGTGCTCGGTCCTCGGTCTCGATCCGGTCGAGGTCGTGCGCGAGGCGCTGGCGGACGATTAATCTACCCCATTCCGGGGGTCGCGAAACGCGAGCCTGGGTTGATTTCTCGGGGAAGTTCTGCGGCGGACAAACCTTCCCGTCTACCCTTCGTGCGCATCGTAGCGCCGCCGAGAGTGCATACGATTCCTCAGGAACATCAGCAGATTCTCACTCTGCGTTTGGAGGAATCCCCCACATGAACGACCTGCGCCCGCCCAACAGACCAGCGGTCGTCGGAGCATCCCTGCACGCCGCACTTACGACGGCTGGCGTCAGCATCGCCGCGGCGGCAGCATCGATCGATGCGGACCCGACCGAACTCGACCAGGCGCTCGCTGGCGACGCCCCCTTGACCGTGTCCAACCTGCTGACGCTCGCGCGTCGCGCTGGCGTCTCGGCGAGCTCCTTGCTGGTGCTCTGAGCGCTCTGGGGAATCAGCTAACTTGGCCGATCGGCTCCACTTTCGGCTCCAGCACTTCGTACATCCTGTGCGCCACGAGGGATTCGAACCCCCAACCTTCTGATCCGTAGTCAGATGCTCTATCCGTTGAGCTAGTGGCGCATGACCCGCCGTTCGTCGCGCGGGCCTGTTAGAGCTTACATGACCCTTTCGCAGACCGCCAATTGAAGCGGCCTCCGCTGGGGTCAGGCGAAGATCTCGTCGAGGAAGCACACCAGTGCGCGCCAGCTGCGGGCGTCGGCGAGGGGGCGGTAGCGGTCGGTTCCCGGGATCGTGAACGCGTGCGGCGCTCCCGAATAGGTGGTCAACTGCCAGTCCACGTGCGGTGCCGCACGCAGTTCGTTCTCGAACGCGGCCACCGCGTCGTCGGGTACGGCGGGGTCGGAGCCGCCCGTCAGGACCAGCAGGGAGGCCGCGATCGCGGCCGCATCGGAGGGGTCGTGTGCGATCAGCCCGCCGTGGAACGAGACCACGCCGCGAGCCGGGGCGCCGGTGCGTGCGAACTCGAGGGCGGCGGTGCCGCCGAAGCAGTAGCCGATCACGGCCAGGCGCGCCGGGTCGACCGCCGGGTGCTGCTGCAGCCAGCTGAAGCCGGCGGCAACGCGCGAGCGCAGCAGGGCGAGGTCGCCGTAGTAGCGGCCGGCGACCTTCGGCGCCTCGTCGCCGCTGGGCCGCACGTCCGCGCCGTAGAGATCGGCCGCGAACGCGACGTAGCCGCAGCGGGCCAGCATCTGCGCGCGCATCCGCACGTTGTCGCCCACGCCGTTCCAGTCGTGCAGGATCAGTACGGCGGGGCGCCGCTCGTCCGCCTGCACATCCCTGGCGAGGTAGCCCTCCAGCGGGACGCCCTCGTGTTCGTACTCGACGACCTCCGTCTCGATCACGGAGTGCTCACCGATCGGCACCTGCTCGAGCAGGGCCTGGTGGGCGGTGGACAGTGCGGGCGACGGGTTCTCGGTCGTCACAGGGAGGGCTCCAGCGTGTCTCGCGGCGCGCGCGACGGGTGACGCACGCGGCCTGGCCTGCTGCAGCTCGAACGCGGAATGCGTGGGGGTGCCCGGACGGTGCGGGTCGGGTCCCACGTCTTTCACGATACCTCCCCTCCGTTCCTCCCGCGACGGTCGTACGATGGGCGCATGTCCACCGAGTTCACCGACGAGACCGACGCCAACCGCTACGCGATGCGGATCGACGGCGAGCTGGTCGGCGTCCTCGACTACAGCATTCTGGGCGGCTCGATCTCGCTGACCCGCGCGTTCACGGTGCCCGCGCATCGTGGCAAGGGCTACGCCGCAGACCTGGTCGCCTACGCCGTCGACGACATCGAGCGCACCTCCGACCGCCGGATCGTGCCGATGTGCTGGTATGTCGCCGACTGGTTCGAGGCCCACCCCGAGCGGGCCGGCCTGCTGCAGCAGCGCGCCGGCTGAGCGATGGCGAGCCGGGGGTCCGCATCGGCGCAGCGTTCCGCCGCACGGGTGGTGCGCTTCGGGGACTCCTCGGCCGTTGCCATCGCGCACGAGAGCCAGCACCCGCCGCGAGGCAACGAGGTGGCCGTGCGGGTCACCCACGCGTCGCTCACCTCGACCGACGTGCTGGCCCGACGCGGCGAGTATGTGCTCCAGCCGTGGCCGGGCTTCGTGTCGGGCTACGACTTCGTCGGCGTGCTGGAGTCGGAGTCCGCGGTGTCGGTAGCGCTCGGTCTGCGCACCGGGTCGCGCGTCGCCGGCGTGCTGCCGCGGATGGGCACGCACGCGACGCGCCTGGTGCTGTCGCCGACGTTCCTCGTCGCCGTTCCCGACGCGTTGAGCTCGGAGGGCGCGGCGACCCTCCCACTCAACGCGGTGACCGCGGCGGTCGCGCTGCGCTACGCGGGCCCGGCTCGCAGCATCCTGGTGGAGGGCGTCAGCGGAGCCGTCGGCTCGCTCGTGGCGCAGCTCGCCCTGCGGGATGGCCGCGTCGTCGTGGGAACCGGCTCCGCCCTCCCCCCGACGCTCGCCGCGCACGGCCTGGAGGTGCCGCTCGCCGACTACCGCCACCCCGACTGGCCGGCTCGCGCCCGCGAACTGGCCGGCGGCGCTGTGGGAGCCGCGATCGATCACTCGGGGTCGCCGCGCGTCCGCGACACGGTCGACCCGAACGGCGTCGTCGTGCACACCGCCTTCGCCGGTCGCGCGGGCCACGAGCGCGAGGACGCCGTGCGCGGGACCGCCTCCGCCGTGCGCGGGACCGCCTCCGCCGTGCTGCACCGTCTCGGCCATCCGCGCGAGGTGGTCTGCGCCGTGCCGTTCTGGGTGCTCAGGAAGCGGGCCGCCTACCGCCGGCTGCTCGCGGGGCTCCTCGACGACGTCGCCGACGGCCGGCTGCGTCCGTTCGAGCCGCAGGTGGTCCCCTTCGACTCGGTGTGGGAGGCGCATCGCCTGGCGGAACAGCGCCCGGCCGGCCGCACGATCGTGCTGTCCATGCCCTGAAGCCTCTCGGTGTGTGGAGGACGGGCCGCCGGCCGTTGTCGCCAGACGCGGCCCGTCCACCAGGTGAGACGGCGCGTCGCACCGAGCGTAACGCCCCACCTCTCGAGACCACGATGGGTCGCGACACCCCGCCGCTGCGCACACCGCGACGGCGTGTCGGGAGACACGCCTACGTGTCGAGCAGGCCGAGCTCGAGCGCCCGCCGTACGGCAGAGGTGCGGTCGGACACGCCGAGCTTCTCGTACGCCCGGCCCAGGTACGTCTTGACCGTGGCCTCCCCGATGAACAGCTCCGAGCCGATCGCCGCGTTGGTGAGGCCGTCCGCAGCGAGCCGCAGCACCTTGACCTCCTGGGCCGACAACGCGGGCGCCTGCCCGCGGCCCTGCAAGCGCCCGAGCAGGGCGGAGGCGGCGGACGTCGCCAGCACGGTCTCCCCCGCGGCCGCGGCACGGACGGAGCGCGCGAGCTCGGCGGGCGCGATGTCCTTGAGGAGGTAGCCGCTGGCTCCGGCCTCGATGGCCCGCAGGATGTCCTGATCCGTCTCGTACGTGGTCAGCACGACGACGCGCGTACCGGGATGCCCTGCCGCGATCGCACGCGTCGCAGCGACGCCGTCGCCTCCCGGCATCCGCAGGTCCATCAGCACGAGGTCGGGTTGCAGCGACGCGACGAGCGAGACCGCCTCCGGGCCGCTACCGGCCTGGCCCACCACCTCGATGTCGTCGTAGCCCTGGAGCATCCCGCGGATGCCCTCACGCACGACGGGGTGGTCGTCGGCGAGCAGAATGCGGATCATCGAGCGTCCTCCACCGTCGGGAGCCGGACCACCAGCCGAGTGCCCTCGCCCGCGGCGCTCGCGAGGTCGAACGTCCCTCCGGCCTCACGGACCCGCGACGACATCCCGTCGATGCCGAAGCCGTCCCGCGGCGCGGTCGGGTCGAAGCCCCGGCCGTCGTCGCGCACGCTGAGCCGGAGCGCCTCCGGCTCGTAACCGAGCGACGCCTCGACCGTTCGGGCGGCGGCGTGCTTGCGCACGTTCGCGAGCGCCTCCTGGAACACCCGGAGGGCGACCACCTCGACGGACGCGGACGCCGCTCTCGGCGTGCCGACCACGTGAAAGCCGACCGGGACCCCGGTCTCGTCGCCGAAGCGCGCGGCGACCCGGGCGAGCGCCTGGTCGAGGGTGGAGTCGGCCAGCCGTCCGGGGGTGAGGGCCGCGATGATGCGCCGCGACTCCTGGAGGTTCTCCTGCGCGGTCTCGGTCATCAGCTCCACATGCCGACGCGCGGAGGCGGGGTCGGCCTCCAGTTCTCCCTGCACCGCGTGGCCCAGGGTCACGATGCTCGTGAACCCCTGCGCGAGGGTGTCGTGCATCTCCCGTGCGATCCGCTCGCGCTCGGCCGCCGCACCTTGCTGCTCGGAGAGCTCGGCGATCTCGCGCTGCTGTTCGCGCAGCCGTTCGATGAGCAGCCCGCGCTCCCTGCTCTGCTTGGTGACGGCGGTGATGCGGTTGCTGAAGTAGATCGACACAGCGATCACGAGCAGCGTCATGCCGAGCGTGGAGGCCACGTCGCCGGGAGCGAGGTCCCCGACGAGCCAGCGCACCCCGACCCCGCCCAGGTTGAGCACGACGATCGCGATCGCGGCGGGCACCGCCGACAGCATCAGGAAGAACTGCGGGGACAGCGCGAAGAGGGCCACGTTGGACCAGTTGTTGAGTCCGTAGGCCACGAAGTAGACCGCGGTGGCGAGCCCGACGTAGGTCCACGAGCGCCAGGTGTTCGAGCGGACCCCCGCACGGCTGGGCCGGGCGACGAACCAGTAGACGGGGAGGAGCGCGAGGATCAGGCCGGCGGCCGTCAGAGTCCTGGCGAGCCCGGTGTACGGGTTCGCCAGGACCAGCACGACGGAGGCGACGGTGGCGGCGGCGGAGTAGCCGATCCAGTCGCCGAACCAGCGGTCGTCGACCCGGTCGGACGGGCGGTCGTCGATGAGGTCGGACGGGCGGGACACGTTCAGACTGTAGCGTTCTCGGCGCCGGAGGCGGTCGCGGCGGCCTCCGGCGATGCTCCGGCCTGCCCGCGCTCGTCACCCTCCGGCAGCGACGTGCGCCCTGCCGGGTAGAGCAGCCCGATCACCGCGACGACCGCCATCGCCGCCGCCATGCCCCAGAACGCGCACTGCACGGCCGACGCGTAGTCGGACCGGACGGCGTGCAGAATCTGCTCCTGGACGACGTGCGGCAGCGTCGACAGCGCGCTCGATCGATCGGAGGCGCCGCTGATCTGGTTCACGGCGTCCTGCGCGTTCGCCGCGGAGCCGCCGAACTTCGCGAACGAGGCGGTGAGGAGGTCGGTCAGCCGGGAGGTCACGATCGTCGAGAAGACCGCGATGCCGAGCGCGCCTCCGAAGTTCTTCATCGTCTGGGTCAGCGCGGACGCCTCGCCGTAGGTCGCACCGGCCGCGCGGTTGACGGCGTCGGTCGACACCGGGGTGAACATCAGGCCGATGCCGGCGCCGGCGAGCACCAGCGGCGCGGTCTGGGCGTTGAAGAAGATCGAGCCGTCCACGCCGAGGTCGGTGGCGCCCAGCGCCAGCCAGACGAAACCGGCCGCGCCCACGACGCCGCCGAGCAGCACCATCGCTTTCGCGCCCTGCCGGTCGAAGCGCACAGAGCCGATCCGGCTGCCGATGACGAAGCCGATGAAGAACTTGAGGAACAGGATGCCGGTCTCCATCGCCGTCAGCTGCAGCGACACCTGGCCCCACACGCTGAGGAAGAAGAACGCCGACATGAACGCGATGGACGCGAACAGCGTCGCCAGGCGCGAGAACAGGACGCCGCGGTCACGGAACGCCCGCAGCTGGACGAGCGGCTGAGCCGTGCGCAGCTGCAGCCGGCCGAACAGCACGAGCAGCACCGCGCCGCCGATCAGGCTCGCCAGCACGGTCGGGTTGCCCCACCCCCACGGGCTGGCCTGCTGGAGGCCGAAGACGAGCGCGGCCATCCCGGCGGCCACGACGGCCGCGCCGAGCCAGTCGATCCGCTCGCGGCGGCGCGTGGACGGCCGCGCGGTGAGCGCGACGATCACGAACGAGACCACGGCGATCGGCACGTTGACCCAGAAGATCGAGCGCCAGGTCCACTGCGTGAGGTAGCCTCCCGCGATCGGGCCGACCGCGGTCATCGCACCGGTGATGGTGAAGAAGATCGCCATCGCCCTGCCGCGCCGCTCGCGCGGGAAGCCTTCGACCACGATGCCGATGGCGGCGGGGAACATGATCGCCCCGCTGACGCCCTGCAGCGCACGGGCGCCGACGAGCCAGGCCTCCGCGAGGTCGCCGGACGGGGTCAGGCCGCAGAGCAGCGAGGTGATGCCGAAGCCGGCGATGCCGACGAGGGCCATCCGCTTGTGCCCGACGACGTCGGCGACGCGGCCGCCGAGCAGGAAGAACGCGGCGGTCGTGAGCAGGTAGACGTTGACCGCCCACTGCATGCCGTCGTGGCTGAGGCCGAGGTTCTGCTGGATGGTCGGGGCGGAGAGCGCGACGATCGTCTGGTCGATCGTCGTCATCGAGACGGCGAGGATGAGGCCGACGAGCGCCGGCTTCGACGAGGATGCGGAATTCATGCCTCCAGCGTCGTCGGCCGCGCGCTGTGGCGGCACCGGCGGGCGGTGGTCACCGGTGTCCACCGATCGGTGGACACCGATCGACGTCGCCAGTCGCTGCCGCTGGTCGCCGCCGTCAATCGACGTCGTAGGTGAGGTGCGTCGCGTTCGGGGTGACCACGACCTCCCGTTGCGTCAGCGTGCGCCGTGGGGCGTTCACGAACAGCGGCGTCCCCGCGCCCAGGATGATCGGCGACAGGTGGAGGATGAGGGTGTCGACCAGGCCGGACGCGACGGCCGACGCGACGAGCGCGCCTCCGCCCATCACCACCACGTCGAGGTCGGCTCCCTGCGCCGCCGACCGCTCCTCGGCATTGCGGCGGGCGGCGGCGATCGCGTCGGCGAGGCCCGTGGTCGCGAACGTCCAGTCGAGCCCGGCCAGCCGCACGTGCTCGGGTGCCACACTGGTGACGACGACGAACCGGGGCGTGCCGACCTCCGTCGCGCCGTAGCCGAGCTCGTCGCTCCAGCCGTCGGGGGCATCGATGACATCGAACAGTCTGCGCCCCATGACGACGGCGCCAGAGCGCGCGGTGGCGGCGGCGAGGATGCGCTGCTCGCCGGGGTCGTCAGAGAACACCCACCGGTGCAGGGGTTCCCCTCCGGTGCCGAGGCCGTTTCCCGGTCCGGCGTCCGGCCCCGTGGCGAAGCCGTCGAGCGAGACGGTGATGTCGGCTACCACGCGGGTCATCGGGCTCACCCCCTCGCCAGCAGCTCGTCGAGCTTCTGGTAGCCCTCGATCACTCCGTACTCCATGCCCTCGGCGACCATGGCCTCCAGTGCCTCCTTCGAGGGGAAGACGGAGTGGCCGACCAGCCGGGAGCGCCCTCCCGGGAGCGACTCGAACCGCAGGAGGTCGAGGCTGACCTCGTTCGGCGCGCCCAGGTATTCGAACGTCTGGATGATGAGCTCGTTCTCGACGACGGTGTGGATGACGCCGCGGAACGCGTAGACGTTGCCGTCCGGGTCGGTCTGCTCGAAGCCGTAGCCCCCACCGGTGCGGAAGTCCCAGTGGGTGATCGTGTTGTCGAGGTTGCGCGGCCCGATCCACTGCACGTAGAGCTCGGGGTCGGCGTGCGCTCGGAAGACGGCCTCCACCGGGGCTTCGAACTCGCGGGTGATGTCGGCGTACGACGTGCCGGGTACGGCATCGATGACGACGGGGTTGCTCATGATTCCTTCTCCTTCTTCCGTCTGCTCGGTTCTGCTGCGGCGAGGAGGCCGTCGAGCGCCCGGTAGCGCGCCTCGGCCTCCAGCCGGTACCGGTCGATCCACGAGGTGAGCTGCTCGAGTGCCGCGGCATCCAGGTGCACGGGGCGGCGCTGCGCGTCGCGCGTGCGCCACACCAGACCGGCGCCCTCGAGCACGCTGATGTGCTTGGACACCGCCTGGAGCGTGATGTCGAACGGCTCGGCCAGTTCGTTGACCGTCGCGGGGCCGCGGCTGAGGCGGGCGACGATCGCTCGCCGCACCGGATCCGACAGCGCCGCGAAGGCTCTGTCGAGCAGGTCTTGCTCCATTAGTCAACCACCTCGTTAATCAATCAGTTGATTGACTAAAGGATAGAGCGATGCGCGGGGGGCGTCAACCCCGGCGCGTCAGGAGGATCAGGAGGCCACGGCCGCGCGCTCGACGCCCGGGACGGCGCCGGTGTAGTCGTGGATGCGCTCCAGACCGTCGGTCGTGGCCGACGTGTGGCCACCCACCACCACCACTCGACCCCCGGAGGCGACTGCTGCCACGAGACCCGCCTCGGCATCCTCGAAGACGACGCAGCCCTCGATCGCCACACCGAGCTGCTCCGCGGCCAGGAGGTAACAGGACGGGTCCGGCTTGCCGCGCTCGACGCCCTCCGCGGCCACGAGCACCTCGGGGATGCCGACACCGGCGGCGTTCAACCGGGCGACCGCCAGCTCGCGCGGCGCACTGGTGACGATCGCGACGGGGGCACCGCGCTCGGCGAGCGCCGCCAGCAGCCGACGGGCTCCCGGCACCTCCACGATGCCGTCGGTGCGGGTCACCTCCTCGACCACGAGGCCGGCGACGAGTTCGGCCCGGGTCTCGCCGGAGAGCGCGGGGAGGAAGTGCGCGACGGTGTCGCCCGCCTGCCTCCCGTGCGCATACGAGAGGACGATCTGCGGATCGAGCCCGTGCCGCTCGCAGAACGCGGTCCACACCGCCTCGACGACCGCGTGTGAATCGACGAGCGTGCCGTCCATGTCGAAGAGGTATCCGGCTGTGTTGCTGACCATGCGATCAGCCTAGGCGGACCGGATGACCGGTCAGCGACCGGCGCTGCGGGCGTCCTGCGCCGCGCGCAGGTCGGAGAGGGCGCGATCGGTCTCGCGCGTGACGCGACCGCCGCGTGCGGCGATCGCCGCGGGCAGCCAGTCGCTCAGCACGAAGCGGCGCCGGCGGGGCGCGACGACCTCTCCGCCGTTCGTGCGGACCGGGCGGGCCACCCAGCCGTGTTCGATGCCTTGTGCCCAGGTAGTGTTTGCCATGACCTCCACGTTACGAACGAAAACATTCGGCCACGAGATGGCTTCAGGACTATCTTCGCAAACATTCGGCCAGTACACTGGGCCGCATGTTGAAGAGCGTTGCCGTGCCGATCATCGACGATTTCGCGATGTTCGAATTCGGCGTGATCTGCGAGGTGTTCGGCCTCGACCGCAGCTACGCGGACATCCCGCCGTTCGACTTCCGCGTCTGCTCGACGCAGCCCGGCGAGACGATCAGTCACGACACCGGCGTGCGCCTGATCGCGCCGTACGGGCTGGACGCCATGGAGGACGCCGACCTCATCGCCGTGCCGGCCGCGACGATCCGCGATCACTACCCCGACGAGCTTCTCGACGGCCTCCGCCGGGCGCACGACCGCGGGGCGATCCTGCTCAGCGTCTGCTCCGGTGCGTTCGCGCTGGGGGCGGCCGGCCTCCTCGACGGCCGCGAGTGCACCACGCACTGGCGCCACGCCGAGGCCCTGCAGCAACGGTTCCCGCTGACGCGCGTGAACGCGGACGTGCTGTTCATCGACGACGGCACCATCATCACCAGCGCCGGCACCTCGGCGGGCATCGACGCCTGCCTCCACCTGGTCCGCCGCGAACTCGGCAGCGCCATCGCCAACACGATCGCGCGCAACATGGTCGTCCCTCCGCAACGCGACGGTGGCCAGCGGCAGTACATCGAGAAGCCGGTGTCCGACTGCGAGGACGACACCTTCAGCGAACTGCTCGAGCACCTGACCGACACGCTCGACGAGAGCCACACGGTCTCCGGGCTCGCGGCACGCGCCCACATGTCGACCCGGAGCTTCTCGCGCCGGTTCGTCGCCGAGACCGGGGTGCCTCCGATGCAGTGGCTCACCACGCAGCGCGTGCTGCACGCCCGCCTGCTGCTCGAGACGACCGATCTGGCGATCGACGAGGTCGCCCGGCGCAGCGGGTTCGGCAGCGCCACCCTGCTGCGCCACCACTTCGACGCCGAGGTGGGCGTGCCGCCCACGCGGTACCGCGCGGCCTTCGCCCAGCGCTGAGCCTCCCGCACTCCACGGGCAACCGCTCGGCCCGCGACACCTCTTCACGCCCGACCCGCGAACGAAGGACACCCATGGCCACGCAGATCCAGTACGACCGCCTCGGAGGCCCCGAGGTACTCCAGGTCGCCTCCGCACCCGACCCCGTGGCGCCACACGACGGCGTGGTGGTCGCCGTGCGCGCGGCCGGAGTGAACCCGATCGACGGCAAGCTGCGCAGCGGCACCCGGCCGAGCGCCCCGATCACCGAACCGCGCGTGCCGGGCAGCGACGCGGCAGGCGTCGTGCTCTCGGTCGGCCCTGGCGTGACCGGTTGGGCTCCGGGCGACGACGTGGTGGTGCGGGAGGCGCGCGGCGCGTACACGACCCACCTGGTCGCGCCGGCCTCCCACCTCGTGCGCAAGCCGGCGGCAGTGAGCTGGGAGGAGGCGGCGGCGATCGGGGTCCCTGCCGGCACCGCACACCAGGCCCTCGTCTCGCTGGGCGTGGGACCGGGCACCACACTCCTGATCCACGGCGGATCCGGAAGTGTCGGGCGCGCCGCGATCCAGCTGGCCCGGCGGATGGGCGCGACCGTGGTGGCGACCGCGTCACCCGCCAACCACGACCGGCTGCGCGAACTCGGGGCGACCCCGGTGAGCTACGGCCCCGGCCTCCTGGACCGTCTGCGCGACGCTGCGCCCGATGGCTTCGACCGCATCCTCGACGCCATCGGCACCGAGGAGGCGCTCGAGACCTCGTTCGCCCTGGTGGACGACCGTTCGCGCATCGGCACCATCGTCGTCGGTCCGCGCGCCGCCGAGCTCGGCATCCTCGCCTGGGCAGGCGGGAACCCGATCCCGCTGACAGCCGAGGAACTGCGCCTGCGCGCCGAGGCCTACCCGCTCGTGCTCGACCTCCTCGCCGAGGGTGCGTTCCAGGTCGACGTGGCCCGCACCTTCCCCCTGGTGGAGGCTGCGGAAGCCGCGCGGCTGGTCGAGGGAGGGCACCCGGGGGGCAAGGTGGTGCTCACGCCGTAGCGGGAGGCACGCCCTAATGGTGCAGCGGCTGCCGATGCACCAGGTGCGGCGTCCGGTGCGGCACCTCGACCCGCGGGTCGTGTGCGGGAGGGAGGTCGTCGGCGCGGTAGTGCCTCAGCCGCCGCCAGTTGCGCCGCGCGAGCCGCGCGCAGACGATGGCGGTCACGACGCCGCAGACGATGATCCCCCAGGCCCGCGGGTTCTCGCCCTCGGTGGGGATGAGGAAGACCAGCGCCGCCGTCGCCACCATCGCGAGCAGCGCGCACACCACCCCGATGCCCACACCGCGCCACGCCCGGGCGCGCTCCACACGGTCACCCATGCAGCGCAAGCTACTCCGCGCGGGCGGTGAACACCAGATGAACGCGCGGTATCCGGAGGATGCACCGCCCCGCTCGATCGGGCGGCGCGGATCCTCACGGCGAACCTGTCACTCCTTGGCGGTTCCGCTGCCGAATCGCTCCCGCCACTCGGCGTACGTGTGGTCGTGCCCGAGCGGGCATTCGCAGCGGATGAGGATGGGCCGCCCCGTGACGACACTCGTGGCGTTCTCGACGTGCGCCACAGCCGTCCCCGGGCGGGGCCGCGGCTGACGCGTTTTCTTCGACATGATCTGCTCCTCGTTACGTGCTCAGGGTTCGCGTCACCGGACCGCGGTCAGGCGTTGTAGCCACGGCAGCCGCCGCAGCCGTCGCACACCAGGACGAACGCCGGCCCTCCGGCCAGCGTCGTCACGATCGCCGGGCGCGCGTCGCGTGCGCCGCAACGCGGACAGACGCCACGCTGGATGGAGGTGCGCGTCTCGAGTGTGCTCATTCGTCGACGTCCCTTCTCTGTCTCTCCTGAGGGACACGACGCAGGCGGAGGTGTAACGCGCGCGCCGGGTGCTGCCCAGTATCGGGGGGCCTGCGGGTGAGGCGACGAGAGGGGCTGGCGAGGATGCGTGGATTTCACCCCGACTGTCGTCCGGGCGGCGCTCAGAGGCGGCTCAGTCGGCGTCTCTCGCGCGCTCGCTCCAGGCGGCGAGTTGGGAACGCGACGTGAAACCGAGTTTGACCAGGCTTCGGGACACGTGCCCTTCGGCCGTCCGTCGCGAGATCACCAACCGATCCGCGATCGCGCGATCCGTCAGCCCCTGGCCGACCAGCGCGGCGATCTGGCGCTCGCGCGCGGTGAGCACCGACCGCTGCGGGGCGCCGGCGTCCTGCCTCTCGGGGAGGTCGGCGCCCAGGGCGAAGGCGATCCCCTCGGCCAACGGAAAGCCCTGCCCTCTCGCGAACGCCGCATCGTAGGCGCGCGCACCGAGCAGGGAGCGGGCGGCATCGACCGTCTGCGGGCGCAGCGCCGTCGCCACCGACGGGAACGTCGACACGGTGCCGCCGATCCCCGACCAGATGGTGCGCGCGGCACCGAGCAGGATCGCCGCCCGTGCGGCATCGCCCTCCTGCGCGGCCACGCTCGCGAGGGCCTCCTCCACCTGGGCCAGCCCGACGGGATCGTCCATTCCCTGTTTCAGGCTCAGCGATTGCCGGAGCAGCTCGGAAGCCTCGTCCGATCGGCCGCGCGCGTGGGCGATGAGACCCGCGTTCATCAGCAGATACGACGTCTCGAAGGTGTCCCCTGCGCGCACCGCGCGGCGCACGAGTTCGGAGCGCAACGCTGCCGCCTGCCGGTGCCTCCCACCGCGGTCGTAGGCGAGAGCGAGCCGCTCCTCCACATTGCCGCGCGCGACATACATGTTCCGGCCGCCCTGGAGGGCGAGCGAGAGCTCGAACGCGGCGATGCTCGACTCCGCATCGGAGACCACCGAGCCGCGCATGCCCGGGATCGCCGATATCGTGAACGGGTCACCGAGGCGTTCGGCGATCTCGGCCGCCTCGTCCAGCCGCGCGAAGCCGGACACCCGATCGCCTTGCGCGCACTCGATCCCGCCGACGAGCACGAGGAGCTGGCACAGTTCCGGCGTGTCGATGTCGCCCAGGGCGAGCACCTCCAGGCCGCGCCGCCGAAGTTCGTCGAATCGGCCGTGTGCCTGCCACACGACCCGACAGGCCGTCACGAGCAGGACGGCCGCGATCGCCGCGTCGCCACGCTGCACGCTGAAGTCGACGGCCGCGCGGAGGTCGGGGAGTTGCTCGTGGGCGAACGCCAGCCAGGCGACCTGGTTCGGGCCGTACCAGTCGGCCTCCATCGCCTGCAGGCGCTCGACGTGCCAGGTCCGATGCGCGAGCCGCGCCTCCTCCAGCTCTTCGGGAGTGGCTCTGTCCTGCCCGTATCGCCGTACCATGTCGAGCATCGAGAACGCGCCGTCCACCGTCCTCTCGGTGCGGCGGACGATCGACTTGTCGAGCAAAGACTCGACGATGTCGACCACCGGAACGGCCAGCGAGAGCTCCGAGGCGAGACGCTCGGCCGCAGCGAGACTCCACCCACCGGGAAAGACCGACATCCGCCGCCAGAGCGCGCGTTCGTCCTCGGTGCAGAGGTCGTAACTCCAGGCGATGGCCTCGGCGACCGACCGTTGGCGGGGCGGTACATCGCGATCCCGGCCGACCAGGAGCCGCTGTGGGGCATCGAGCCGCTCGAGGATCTGCCGCGGCGTGATCGCCCGCACCCGAGTAGCCGCCAACTCGATGGCCAACGGGATGCCCTCCAGTCTGCGGCAGATCGCCGCGATGTCGGCGAGCTCGTCGGCCGAGGGATCCGGCAGCACCGACGCGCACCGGTCCAGGAAGAGCTCGACAGCGGTCAGCTGCGTCGGCTCGCCGGGCCCGGGAGTCGAGAGCGGCTCAAGCCGGGTGATCAGGCCGGAGCTCATCCGGAGGTCCTCCCGACTCGTGGCGATCACGGTCAGCTCGGGGCACTCGGCGAGGAGCCGGGTGATCAACGAGACCGCGTCGTCGATGACGTGCTCGGAATTGTCGATCACCAGCAGCGCGCCGCGTCCGCCGAAGAACCGGGTGACAACCGCCACCTGATCGCGTCCGACGCTCTCCAAGCCCAGTTGCGTCGCCACCTGATCGGCCACGGATCCACCGGACGCCACCGCGGTGAGGTCGACGAACCACACGTCGTCGCCGAACACGCGGCGCATCGTGCCGGCCAGGCGGACCGCGAACCGGGTCTTGCCGATGCCGCCGGCGCCCACGACCGTCAGCAGGCGGCCCTCGCCCAACTGTTCGCGCGCCCGTGCCAGCTGTTCCCGCCGGTCCACGAACGACGTGTACTCGGCGGGGAGCGCAGCCGCTCGCGAGACCCGTCCCACAGCGAACGCCATGTGAACATCATGGCGGAGCGGGTGGTCATGCCTCAAAACCGGTCACTCCACGGGATGACGGAGCGGGTGATACGTGTCTTCGCGGAACACGTAGTCGAACACGTAGTCCTACGCCTCCGCGAAATACCGGTATTCGCCAGCCTGATTTCGCGAGCAGAGGTGGTGTCCATCGGTCCTCTTCTCTGACCCCCATCCCCGACAACGAGTGCGTTGGACCCGACACCGGCCGTCGTCCTCCGAGGAACACCATGCTCAGCATCATCCCCAGCATCACTCGGCTCGACGTGCTCTCGGACGAGGAGCTGATCCAGCTCACCCGCGACGGCGACGACCGCGCTTTCGGTGAGATCTGGCGACGCCACGCGGCCGTCGGCGCGGCGATCGCGCGCCGCGTCACCTCGCGTATCGACTCGGCCGATCTGGTGTCGGAGGCCTTCGCGCGGATGCTCCAGGCGGTGCGCAACGGCGCGGGTCCGAAGACGGCCGTGCGCAGCTACCTCGCCACCACCATCCGCTCGGTGGCCGCATCGTGGGGGCGCAACCTCCGTCCGACCCTCGACCTCGACGAGGCCCCGGAGATCGGCTTCACCGACGACCGCCTCGACGCGCTCGACGAGAGCGACCGCCACGAAGCGGCTGTCACGGCCTTCAAGTCCCTCCCCGAGCGGTGGCAGCGCGCGCTCTGGCTCTCCGAGGTCGAGGGCCGTTCGAACGCGGAGATCGGCGAGCTCCTGCACATCAAGACCACCGCGGCCGCAATGCTCGCCTCGCGAGCACGCGCCGGCCTCCGCAAGGCCTGGTACGCGGGTGAAGCCGCTTGAGTACGCAGCGCTCGGACCCCCGCCCCGGGAACTCCCGATCGCCGGCTGACACCACACCTGGCGGCGCGTCGGCGGCCCCTGCCACGATGTCACCATGACCGTTACGTTCCTGCAACCACCCGGACTCGTGCACAGCCCCGCCTTCAGTCACGTCGCCGTCGTGCCACCGGGCGCGACGACCGTCTACCTCGGCGGTCAGAACGGCGTCGACGAGACCGGCGCCGTCGTCTCGCACGACGCGGGCGCACAGGCTGCCAGGGCGCTCGACAACGCGGAGGTCGCGCTGGCCGCGGCCGGCGCGTCCCTCGACGACGTGGTGCAGTGGTTCGTCGCCCTCGATGTCGGTGCCGATCTCGGCGCCGCGTACGGCGCCATCGCCCCTCGGCTGGCGAGGGAGGGCGCCCCTCCGCTCGTCACGGCATCGCGCGTCGCCGGCCTCGGTGTGCCCGGGGCCCTGATCGAGATCAGCGCGATCGCCGCCCTCACGCCCTGAGCCACGGGGCGGCCTGGGCGCCGCAGCGGCCGAGAGGCACGACGCCACACGGACGACGCCCCCGCCCACGTGGAACGGGGCGGGGGCGTCTCAGGAATGTTCAGTGCTTGAAGGCGTCCTTCACCTTCTCGCCGGCGTTCTTGAGGTCGGCCTTCACCTGGTCGCCCTTGCCCTCGGCTTCGAGACGCTCGTCACCCGTCGCCTTGCCCGCCGTCTCCTTCGCCTTGCCGCGTGCGTTCTCGGCAGCGTTCCCGATCTTGTCGTCGAGTCCCATCGTTCTCCCCTTTCTTCTGCGTGACCCGACGGTCCCACCGTCCGGGGAGGTCGTCCAGGCCGCACGACCTCCCTGAAAAATCAATCCCCCACAGTCGGCCGGCTCGATCGGTTATCCACCGATCTGTCCAGCCCCTTCCTGACGAGGTCGGCCCGCGAAAGAATCCACGGTGTGAGCAACGACGTACCGACAAGCACCTACCGCCTCCAGATCACACCCGACTTCACGCTGCGGGATGCCGCGCAGACGCTCGACTACCTGCAGCGCCTCGGCGTCGGCGCCGTCTACCTCTCCCCTCTGCTCCAAGCGGCGTCCGGGTCGGCGCACGGCTACGACGTGGTCGACCCCACCAGGATCGATGCGTCCCGGGGCGGTCCCGACGCGCTGCGGGAGTTCGCCGACGCGGCCCATGCCCGTGGCCTCCGCGTGATCGTCGACATCGTGCCCAACCACGTCGGCATCGCCGTGCCGCACGAGAACCCGTGGTGGTGGGACGTGCTGAAGCTCGGCCGGGACTCCGCGTTCGCCGACTTCTTCGACATCGATTGGGAGTTCGGCGGCGGCCGGGTGCGCATCCCGGTGCTGGGCGACGGCCCTGACGAACTCTCCGCGCTGCGCGTCGAGGGCGCAGAGCTGCGATATCACGAGCACCGCTTCCCGCTGGCGCCCGGCACGGAGATCGGCACGGCATCGACGGTGCACGACCGCCAGCACTACGAGCTGATCTCGTGGCGTCGGGCGGATGCGGAGCTGAACTACCGACGGTTCTTCGCGGTGAACACCCTCGCGGGAGTGCGCGTCGAAGATCCGCGGGTGTTCGACGCGACGCACGCCGAGATCGGCCGCTGGCTGCGGGAGGGGCTCGTCGACGGCCTGCGTGTCGACCATCCCGACGGGTTGCGCGACCCCGGCGACTACCTGCTGCGGCTCGCCGCGCTCGGCGGCACGCGCCCGGTCTGGGTCGAGAAGATCCTCGAGGGCGACGAACGAATCCCGCAGTGGCCGATCGCGGGAACCACCGGATACGACGCACTCGGCATCGTCGACAGAGTCTTCGTCGACCCGGCCGGTGAAGAACCGCTGACAGCACTCGCCGAGGAGCACGATGGACGCGAAGAGAGCCGCGACTGGGCCGGGCTGGTGCACCGTCGCAAACGGGCCGTCGCCGATGGCATCCTGCGCTCGGAGGTGCAGCGGGTGGCTCGGGAGGTTCGGGCTTCGGCCGCGGGCGATGCGCGGGGCGACGCACTGAGCGACGACGACATCACGGACGCCATCGCGGAGCTCGCCGCGGCCTTCCCCGTCTATCGGAGCTACCTCCCGTTCGGCGGGGACCACCTCGCGGCAGCGCACGAGAGAGCGGCGACGGCCCGTCCCGACCTCGCCGAGACGCTCGCCCACCTCGTCGACGAGTTCGTCCCCGACGACGACGGGCGGTTGTCGGCGGCGTCCGCGCGCTTCCAGCAGACGAGCGGCGCGATCATGGCCAAAGGCGTCGAAGACAACGCCTTCTACCGGTACACGCGGCTGACCTCCCTCACCGAGGTCGGCGGGGACCCGTCCGAGTTCGCCCTTTCCGTGGCCGACTTCCACCGCCTCCAGCAGCAACGCTTCACCGACCTCCCGCGGTCGCTCACCGCGCTCAGCACCCACGACACCAAACGCAGCGAGGACACGCGGGCGAGGATCACCGTGCTGGCGGAGGTCCCCGACCGCTGGGCACAGTTCCTAGGCGCTGTGCGCGCACGGGTCGAGCTGGGCGACGGCACGCTTGAGAACCTGCTGTGGCAGTCGATCGTCGGAGCGTGGCCGGCGTCCCGAGACCGACTGCACAGCTACGCGCTCAAAGCCGCACGGGAGGCCGGGGCGAGTACCGGCTGGAGCGATCCCGACGCCGTGTTCGAGGGTGCCCTCGCCGACCTCGTCGACGCCGCGTTCGACGACCCGCGCGTCGCGGCGGAGGTGGCGGCGATCGCGGCCGTGGTGGAGGCGCCGGGAGCGAGCAACGGTCTCGGAGCAAAGCTCCTCCAGCTGCTGGCTCCGGGGGTTCCCGACGTCTACCAGGGCTCGGAGCGCTGGGAACGTTCGCTCGTCGACCCGGACAACCGCCGACCCGTCGAGTTCGACGCGGCCGCCGGCCTGCTCGCGCATCTCGACGAGGGCAGGCTGCCCGCGATCGACTCCTCCGGCGCAGCGAAGCTACTCGTCACCTCGCGTGCCCTGCGCCTGCGGCGCGACCGCCCCGAGCTGTTCTCCGGCTATCGACCTCTGCTCGCGGAGGGACCGAGCGCCGACCACCTGGTGGCGTTCGACCGGGGCGGGGCACTCGCCCTCGCGACGCGGCTGCCGGTCGCACTGGCACGCGCGGGAGGTTGGGGCGACACTGCCGTGGACGTCGGGGCTTCACCCTTGCGCGACGAGCTGACCGGGCGCACGGTGAGCGGACGGGTCCGGCTGGAGCAGCTCTTCGAGCGCTATCCCGTCGCGCTGCTGGCGGTGACGCGATGACGGCGGACGACGGCGGTATGGCGCGCACGTTCGCGGCGCGGACGTTCCCGGCGCGGACCTTCCCGGTCTGGGCTCCTGACGCCGAGTCCGTGTCCGTCGAGATCGGCGGGCGGGGGCGGCACGCGCTGCACCGCGTCGATGGCGGCTGGTGGCGCCTCCCGACCCCGGTCGAGGCCGGAGCGGATGCCCTCGACTACGGTTTCGTCGTCGACGGCGCCGGTCCGTACCCCGACCCGCGTTCACGTCGGCAGCCCGACGGGGTGCACTCCCTCAGCCGCGAGTGGAGCCCCACCGACTACGCGTGGCGCGACGACGGCTGGCGCTCCGACTCGCTCGTCGGACGGGTGATCTACGAACTGCACATCGGCACCTTCACACCGGAGGGGACGCTCGATTCCGCAAGAGAACGTCTCGACCATCTCGTCGACCTCGGAGTCGACGCTGTCGAGCTGCTTCCCGTCAACGCGTTCAACGGGACCCACGGCTGGGGTTACGACGGTGTGCTCTGGTTCGCCGTCCACGAGCCGTACGGCGGCCCGGCCGCGTACCAGCGGTTCGTCGATGCGTGCCATGCGCGCGGCATCGCCGTGATCCAAGACGTCGTGTACAACCATCTCGGCCCGAGCGGCAACTACCTTCCGGTGTACGGGCCGTACGTGAGCGACGGACGCACCACCTGGGGCGCATCCGTCAACCTCGACGGGCCCCGGTCGGACGAGGTGCGTCGGCTCATCCTCGACGACGCGGCGTTCTGGCTGGACGACATGCACGTCGACGGGCTGCGGCTCGACGCCGTGCACGCGCTGCACGACACCAGTGCAGAGCACATCCTGGAGGCGCTGGCCCGGCAATCGGCCGGCATCCGGGAACGCACCGGCCGGGCGGCGACCCTCATCGCCGAGAGCGACCTCAACGACCCGCGGCTGATCCGCGAACGTCGCAGGCACGGCTACGGCATCGACGCCCAGTGGGACGACGACGTGCACCACGCCGTGCACGTCAACCTCACCGGCGAGACCAGCGGCTACTACGCGGACTTCGCAGGGCCGGAGTCGCTCGTCGCGGTCTTCGAGCGCGGCTTCTTCCACGACGGCCGATACTCCAGCTTCCGGGAGCGTCACCACGGGCGGCCGCTCGATGCCGAGATGCCGTTCACGCGGCTGGTCGCGTTCAGCCAAGACCACGACCAGATCGGCAACCGGGCGAAGGGCGACCGCCTGACGGCGACGCTCGACGACGGCGCGCTCGCGGTGGCAGCGACCCTCGTCCTCCTCGGGCCGTTCACGCCGATGCTGTTCATGGGCGAAGAGTGGGGGGCGACCACGCCGTGGCCCTTCTTCAGCTCGCACCCGGAGCCCGAGCTCGCGGAAGCCACCAGAACCGGGCGGATCGCCGAGTTCGCGCGCATGGGCTGGGACCCGGCCGTGGTGCCGGACCCACAAGACCCCGCCACGTTCGAGAGCGCTCGGCTGCGGTGGGCCGAGCGCGACGAGCCCGGCCACGCACGGCTCCTCTCCTGGTACCGCCGCCTGATCGAGCTGCGCGGCGAGATCCCCGCCGAGGCCAGGGCGACCGCTGTGTCCTGCGTCGACGGGGTCTTCCGCTTCACGCGTGGCGGCCTGCGGGTGGAGGCTGCGCTGGGCAGTGACGGGCTGGCTGCGGCGGTGTCGAGCGGTTCCCGGACGGCGGCGAGCGCGCGTGCCGGGGCCGGGTCGGAGGCGGAGGCCGGGTCGGAGGCGGAGGCGCAGCCGCCCGGGGTCGTGGTCGCGGCGTTCGGGGATGCCGTCCGGGTCAGCCGATGACCGGTCGGCTCACACCCCGGCGGCCAGCCACACGAGTGCCCCGGCGCCGAGCCCCGCCAGCGCGCAGAGCGCCACCGCCACGATCTGGATCCGGCCGAACATCACCGCGACGGCGGCGAACTCCCGCAGCGTCGCCGACGGGACGAAGTAGCGCGCGGTCCTCGCGCCCGTCGCCGCAGCGGCCAGCCCGACGCGACGTGCGAGCATCGCGGCGCGCAGCACGTGGTAGTCGCTGGTCACGATCAGGACGCGCGAACCAGGGCGGTGGGCGTCCGCGATCGCCCGCGAGAACAGCAGATTCTGCTCGGTGTTCTCCGCCTCGGTCTCCGCCAGCACCCGGTCGGCCGGCACGCCGGCGTCGCGGAGGTACTCGGCCATGGCCTCGCCCTCCGAGCGCGGCTCATCGCTTCCGCGGCCTCCCGACGGGATCAGCACGCAGTCCGGGCCTCGCGAGACTCGAGCGGAGTACAGCGCGATTCCGCGGTCGAGCCGCGAGCCCAGCAGCGGCGGCACTCGGCCGTCGACGAGACCGGCGCCGAGCACGACGATCGCGTCGTAGTCACCGACGCGCGCACGCCGGTAGACCACCCCGTATCCCAGGAAGAGCACGAAGAAGGAGGCGGCATAGGTTGATACGAGACCGACCACGACGATGAACGCGACGAGGGCGGCGCGCAGCACGACCTGGTCATCGTGCGCCGAGAGCACCGCCGACAGCGCGAGGACCGCCACCACCGGGACCGCGAGGAGCGCGATCCCCGCGATCAGAGAGAGCCCGTTGGCGAGAGTCCTGCTCTCGGTGCGGAGCATCCGGACACCGTTGGCGATCAGGTAGCCCGCCAACACCAGGATCCCGAGCGGCAACAGCGTAAGCGGGATCGTGAAGACGAGGGCGAGCGGGAGGGCACCGTCCAGCGCGACCACCACGGAATCGATCGCGAAGTACCCTCCGGCCGCAGCGATCGCGCCGATGCTGAGGCCTCGGTTGTCCACCCGCCACATCCGCACGGCGACGGCGAGGAGGACGAGCGCCGCAGGCACGGTGAAGAGCAGGGCCATCAGTGCCCCCTAACGCAGCGACGTTTAGCGGTCCGCCTGCCGTCTGTCAACGGCTTCCCGGGGCCGCCGCCTCCCGAGTAGCCTGACGGTCTATCGATCGGAGGCACCGTGTCCGAACCCTGCCCCCAGCCCCACGAACCGCGCACGCGCCACAGCCAGCACCATCCGCGGACGCGCACGTGAGCGGCGACGGATCGCTCCCGTACCCGCTCGGCCTCACCCTCGTCGAGGGAGGCGCGAACGTCGCTGTCTACAGCGAGAACGCCGACGCCGTCTTCGTCTCGCTCTTCGACGCACGCGGACGCGAGACGCGCACCGAGCTGCGGCAGCGGACCGGGCACGTCTTCCACGGTTTCGTCGCCGGCCTCGTCCCCGGCACGCGCTACGGCCTCCGCGTCGCCGGCCCCTGGGATCCCGCGAACGGCCTCCGCTTCTCCGCGGCCAAGGTGCTGCTGCCCCCGCACACGCGCGCCGTCACCGGGTCGTGGGACAACTCGCAAGCCGTGTTCGGTCACCAGCTCGGCCGCCCTCGGCGACGCAGCGACACCAACGGCGCGCGTCACGTCGCCCTCGGCATCGCCGTCGACCGCCAGGAGTTCGACTGGGGCGACCACGCCCGGCCGCGCATCCCGCTCAGCGAGACCGTGATCTACGAGACGCACGTCAAGGGCTTCACCAAGCTCATCGAGTGGGTGCCGGAGGAGTTCCGCGGCACCTACGCGGGCCTGGCCCACCCCGCCGCCGTCGACTACCTCAAGAACCTCGGCGTGACCGCCGTCGAACTGCTGCCCGTACACCAGTTCGTGCAGGACGCGCACCTCCTCGAGAAGGGCCTCCGCAACTACTGGGGCTACAACTCCATCGGCTTCTTCGCCCCGCACAACGAGTACGCGGCGACGGGCGACACCGGCCACCAGGTCGACGAGTTCAAGGGCATGGTGAAAGCCCTTCACGCCGCCGGCCTGGAGGTCATCCTCGACGTGGTCTACAACCACACCGCGGAGGGCAACGACCTCGGCCCGACCTACAGCCTCAAAGGGATCGACAACCCCTCCTACTACCGGCTCGTCGAGGGCGACCGCGCCCACTACTTCGACACGACGGGAACCGGCAACAGCGTCAACGTCAGCCACCCGGCTGCCCTGCAGCTGATCATGGACTCCCTGCGGTACTGGGTCGAGGACTACCACATCGACGGTTTCCGGTTCGATCTGGCCACGACCCTCACCCGCCAGGGCGGCGACGCGAGTCTGCACAGCGCCTTCCTCACCCTCATCCAGCAGGACCCGACGCTCGCCGAGGTCAAGCTGATCGCCGAGCCCTGGGACGTCGCCGGCTACCAGCTCGGCGGCTTCCCCGCCGACTGGTCGGAGTGGAACGGCACGTTCCGCGACGACGTCCGCGACTACTGGCGCGGCACCCCGGGTGTGCTCGCGACGCTCTCGCAGCGCGTCCTCGGCAGTCCCGACATCTACGAGGACTCGCGCCGCGCGCCGCTCTCGAGCGTCAACTTCGTCACGGCCCACGACGGTTTCACGCTCGCCGACCTCACCAGCTACACCGAGAAGCACAACGAGGCGAACGGCGAGGACAACCGCGACGGCGAATCCGACAACCGCTCAGACAACTACGGCGTGGAGGGGCCGACCGACGACGAGGGCATCCTCGCGTTCCGTACCCGTCAGCGCAAGAACTTCCTGGCCACCGTGCTGCTGTCGGCCGGCGTCCCGATGATCCTCGGCGGCGATGAGATCGGCCGCACCCAGCAAGGCAACAACAACGCGTACTGCCAGGACAACGAGATCTCCTGGTACGACTGGCAGAACGCCGACTGGGAGTTGCACGAGTTCACGTCGGCTCTCATCCGGCTGCGCCGGGCGGAGCCGGCCCTGCGGCCGGAGTGGTACCGCCACGCTCCCGACGTCGGTGGACCCGACACCGTGCTCATCGTGCGTGCGGACGGTGAGCCCTTCGCCGACGCCGACTGGTCCGACATCGAGGCGCGCTCGATCGCGTTCGTGCTCATGCACGAGGGCGCCGACGCGTTCCTCCTGATGCTGAACGCCGCCAGGAACGGCGTCGAGTTCGTCCTCCCCGACCCGCCGGGAGCCCACTGGGCGCTCGAGTTGAGCAGCGATCCAGACCTCGCGCTGAACGACGGCGAGAGCGTGATCGTCGGCGAGTCCGCCTTCGCACTCTTCCGATCGGCGGTTGCTTCGTGAGCGAGCACGAGATCCCCGCGCTGCTGGGCCGTTACCGCCCGCAGACGCTCATCGGTCGCGGCGGCGAGGCGAGCATCTTCAAGGCGACGGACGAGATCCTCGACAGGGAGGTCGCGATCAAGCTCTACCGCTCCGGCGGGGAGGAGGAGATGGCGCAGTACCGCACGGAGCAGACGGCTCTCGCGCGGCTGAGCCACCACGGCATCGTGTCGCTCATCGACGCCGGCGTCGATTACTCGGCACCGAAGGATCCTCGGCCGTTCCTCGTCATGGAGCTGGTGTCGGGCAGCGACCTCGCCACGACCCTCGGCCAGCGCGCACTGACCGTCGAGGAGATCGCCGAGGTCGCCTACGACCTCGCCGAAGCGCTGGAATACGTGCACGCGAACGGGGTCGTGCACCGCGACATCAAGCCGTCCAACGTGATGCTGGTCACCTACGGCACCACCACGTTCCGGGCACGGGCGCGGCTGACCGACTTCGGCATCGCGGGCGGTGTCCTGGCCTCCGAGCACACCGAGGTGGAGGGCAAAACCACCACCGGAACGGCCGCCTACCTGAGCCCGGAGCAGGCATCGCTCAGGACGGCGACCCCCGCCAGCGACATCTACTCGCTCGGCCTGGTGCTGCTGGAGTGCTTCACTCACGAGGTCACCTTCCCGGGCGATGCCGTCGAGTCGGCGCTCGCCCGGCTGAGCGTCGACCCGCCCGTTCCCGATGACCTCCCCGGCGAGTGGACGAGGCTGCTGCGGGCGATGACCGCCCGCGACCCGGCCGATCGGCCGACCTCCGCTCAGCTCACCCCCGCCTTCCGCGAGGAGATCATGGCCGCCGCCTCCTCCTGACGACACACGGCTCAGAGTCGACGGAGGCGGAGGGCGGGGTCGCGGTCGCGGGCGGCGGTGGCCTCTGCAGGGTCGACGTCGGCGACCAGGACGGCGGGCGTGCCCGCGGCCTCGACGTGCACGTCGCCGTGCGGGTCGGCGAGCAGGCTGTGGCCCACGGAGATCGGCTCGGCCTGGGACACGGCCGCAGTGAAGCAGCCGTTCTCGATCGCCCGCGCCATCGCCAGGGTGCGCCACTGATCCACTTTGGACGGGCCGGGCACCCACGACGAGCAGACCGCGAGCAGGTCGGCGCCGGCATCGACGAGCGCGCGACCGAGCTCGGGGAACCGGAGGTCGTAGCAGGTCATCAGGCCGACGGTCATCCCAGCGGCCTCGAAAACCACGGGCACCGGCTCCGGCGCCGGCGCGATCCACTCCGATTCGCGGAATCCGAACGAGTCGAACAGGTGGATCTTGCGGTAGCGGGCGAGCAGCCCGCCGTCCGCCCCGAAGACCGCGAGCGTGTTGAACGGCCGCGGGTCGTCGGCGCGGTCCGAGCGCTCGACCATCCCCGCCACGACCGTCACACCGTGGGAGGCCGCCAGCTCGGATACCGCGCTTCCGAAGCGGCCGTCGAGCGGCTCTGCGACACCGGCGAAGCTGGCGTCGACCATCTTCTTCTCGTACATCGCGTACTCCGGCAGCAGCACCAGCTCCGCTCCCTGGTCCGCCGCGCGCGCGACGGCGTCGCCGACAGCCCGGAGGTTGCCTGCGACGTCGTCGTCGGACGCGAGTTGGGCGAGGGCGAGCCGCATCCCTACTCCGGAGCCGGGGCGGAGGCCGGAGTGGATGCCGCGGTCTGCCCGGCGGGCGCGGTCGCCCGGTCGACCGCCGGGGCCGGCGCGACCTCCCCGTCGGCCTCGTCGTAGGCGATCTCGGGTGGCAGCTGCCGGAAACCCTTCGTCACGATCGCCAGCACGATGATGCCGAGCACGAGCCAGCTGAGGCCCAGGACGATGGCGTTGATGTCGAGCCGGGTCAGCAGATAGCCGGTGATGATCGCCCCGACCGCCGGGAGCACCACGTACAGGACGACGTTGTGCCGGTGACCCGCCTTGCGCTGCCGGAAGTAGTACACGATCACCGAGACGTTCACCATCGTGAAGGCGACGAACGCGCCGAAGTTGATGAACGAGGTGGAGGTCGCGACGTCGAGGAACATCGCCACCAACCCGACCACGCCGATGATCACCAGGTTGAAGACGGGCGACCGGAACCGGCGGCTGAGCTCGCCGAAGACCTTGCGGGGAAGCGCCCCGTCGCGTCCCATCGCGAACATCAGGCGGGCGGCGGAGGCCTGCGCGGCCAGCCCGGAGGCGAACTGCGCGACGACGAGACCCGCGATGAAGATCGAGCCGAAGATGTTGCCGCCGATGGTGATGGCGATGTCGAACGCGGCAGACGACGCGTCGTGGAACTGGCCTCCCGGGTGCACGAGCTGGGTGGTGTACGAGACCAGGATGAAGATGACGCCGCCGATCAGTGCGATCAGGAGGATGGCGCGCGGGACCGTCTTGCGCGGCTCGATCGTCTCCTCGGTGAACGTGGTCACGGCGTCGAAGCCGAGGAACGAGTAGGCCGCGATAGCTGCGCCTGCCGTCACGCCCTGGAACGTCGCGGTCGAGTTCAGGAACGGCCCGGCCGAGAACAGCCCGCCGGCGCCCTGGTGGGCGACGACCGACCCGATCGACAGGCCGACGAACACGACGATGACCAGCACCTGGAACGCCATCAGGATGTAGTTCGTGCGATCGGCCACCTTGATCCCGAGGATGTTCAGCAGCGTGGTGACGATGATGAAGCCGAGGATCCACACCCAGCCGGGCACCGCAGGGAACTGCGCCTCCAGGTAGGCGGCGCCGATCAGCCAGATCACCATCGGCAGGAACAGGTAGTCGAGCAGCACCGCCCAGCCGACGAGGAAGCCGACGCGCGGGTCGATCGTGCGGCGCACGTAGGTGTAGGCCGAGCCCGCGACGGGGTAGGCGGCCGCCATCCGACCGTAGCTGGAGGCGGTGAACAGCATCGCGACCAGCGCGACGAGGTAGGCGGAGGCGCTCGCTCCACCGGTGGTCTCGGCCACCACGCCGAAGATGCCGAGGACGATCAGCGGCGTCATGTACGCCAGGCCGAAGAGGACGAGGGACGGGAGGCGGAGGGTGCGGGCCAGCGACGGCTGGCCGGGGGCGGGCGCGGAGGCGGGGGTGTGAGCAGTGGACATGCCGGGATCCTTCACAGGAGAGGCTGACGGGAGGGGGTGGTGCTCGTGGGGGTGGTGAGGGGCGTTCCTGTCGAGTCGGCCGGCAGGGTGGCCTGGACCCGCCAGGTCGCCGGGTCGATCGCGCCGCCGTAGAGCGGGAGCGGGATCACCGCGTCCCCCGGACGGAACTGGGACCACATCCGGTTGACGCCGGCGGTGCCGTGCTCGCGCACGCGGGCGACGTGGTCGAGGTCGAGCGGCAGGGCGAGGACGGTCTCTTCGTCCCCGGCCGACTCCGCGAGGACGGCGCCCTCGGGGTCGACGACGATGGAGCGTCCGCGGCCGACCGGGCCGGCCGTGTTGACGCTCACGGTGAAGACCTGGTTGGCGATGGAGTTCGCCCGAGCGAGCACGACCTCCTGTTCGCGGTCGGGCGTCGTCGTCTTCACGACGTTCACGATCACCTCGGCCCCGAGCCAGGCGAGCT
Source organism: Leifsonia sp. TF02-11 (assembly GCF_017565305.1). Classification (GTDB taxonomy): domain Bacteria; phylum Actinomycetota; class Actinomycetes; order Actinomycetales; family Microbacteriaceae; genus Leifsonia. Next base: position 158,009 of record NZ_JAGEKP010000008.1, on the reverse strand, counting down.
GTCTGCTGACTTCGGGGAACCAGGCGTCGTAGCAGATGTCGAGCCCGACGGTGCTGCCGTCGAGGCCGAAGACCACGAACCGGTCGCCGGGCACGTATGGCTCGTAGGGGCGCCACGGGAAGATCTTGCGGTAGCTCGCGGCGAGCTCCCCGGTCGGCGCGAACGCCAACGCGGTGTTGAAGAGCTCGCCCTGCGGGCCGCGCTCGCAGATGCTCCCGGGCACCAGCCAGACGCCCGCGTCCGCGGCGATCGCGCCAAGCCGACGGACCAGCTCGCCGTCGAGCGGCACGGCCGACGCGTCGAGCGCGCGGTTGCGCTCGTGCTCGGGCAGGTGGTCGGCGCCGAACAGGTGGAGCTCGGGGTAGACGACGAGCTGTGCGCCGTCGGCGGCGTGCCGCGCGACGTCCGCCGCGAAGGGCGCGAGGTCGGCGCCGATCGTGCGGGGTGCGGCCTGGACGCCGGCGACGGTCAGATGACCCGGCATGTCGGACCTCCATTGGTCGGGGACGGGGGTGCGGAAGTACTGGGAAACAAAATAGATCAATATGATCGGATTTGTCCAGCCCCGGCCCGCGTCCCTATGCTGGAGGCCATGACCGGCGACGCCTCCGGCACGCTCAAGCACACGGCCGTGCCCGCACTGACGGGTCCCGCCGTGGCCGGGATCACGCGGCTGTCCGCGGTCGACACCGTGCGCGCGCGCATCGCGCTCGCGGTCGAACTGCGGCTGCTCGCTCCCGGGGAGCAGCTGCCGAGCGACGCCGATGTCGCCGCAGCCCTCGATGTCAGCGAGATCACCGCGCGCCGGGCGATCAAGAGCCTCGCCGAGGACGGCCTCCTGCGGCGGGTGCGCGGTCGCTCGGGAGGGACGTTCGTGGCGGAGGACGCTCCCACCGCGGTCCCGGGCGCCGGGTCAGCGGTGCAGGCGTACCGCGCGGACGCGAGCGAGGTGCACCGGCTCATCGACCAGCGCCTGCTCGACGAGACGAGCCTGACCCACCTGGCCGCGGTCTCGGCGACCGACGCCGACCTCGCCGAGCTGGATGCCGCGGTCGCCGCCGCGGCGTCCGCCCAGAACTGGACGGACTACCACGCAGCCGACGAGCGGTTCCACCTGGCGGTGGCGCGCGCTGCCGGCCGGCCTGCACTGGTGGAGGTGTACGAGGCGACGCTGCGTCGGCTGTACGCGTACTTCATCCCGTATCCGATCGCCTACCTCCACGAGGTCAACGAGGAGCACGCAGCGCTCGCGGCCGCCATCCGCCGCCGCGACCCCGTCGCGGCCGTTGCCCTGGCCGAACGCCACGTGGCCGTCCTCCACGACACCATGTTCGTCGGCCTCGAGCACTGAGCCCTCCCTCCTCCCACCACCGAGGGGCTCGTTGTTGTCCCTTTCGAGCGTCGAAAGGGACAACAACGTGCCCTTCGGCGGGGGTCAGCGTGGGTCGGCGGGGGTCGGCGGGGGTCAGCGGGGGTCGGCGGCGAGGGTGGCGGCGATGCGGTCGGGGACGGTGTCGTCCTGGAGGGACGTGGTGTCGCCCAGGGGGCGACGCTCGAAGAGGTCCACGAGCAGGCGGCGCATGATCTTGCCGGAGCGGGTTTTCGGGAGGTCGTCGACCACCACGAGATGGCGCGGCTTCGCGATCGCGCCGATGGCCGTGGCGACCTGGTCGCGCAGCTCTGCGACCTCCGGAGCAGCGCCGGCCGGGATCACGAACGCGGCGACCGCCTGCCCGGTCGTCGCGTCGCCGACGCCGACCACGGCGGCTTCCGCCACCGAGGGATGCGCGACCAGCGCCGACTCGATCTCGATGGTCGAGAGTCGGTGGCCCGACACGTTGATGACGTCGTCCAGCCTCCCCAGCAGCCAGAGGTAGCCGTCGTCGTCCACCGCGGCGCCGTCGCCGGCGAGGAAGTAGCCGCGGTCGGCGAACCGCCGCCAGTAGGAGTCGCGATAGCGCTCCGGATCGCCCCAGACTGTGCGCGACATGGCGGGCCAGGTGCCGTCGATGACGATGGAGCCGCCCGACCCGCGCGCGACGTCCTCGCCGCGATCGTCGACGACGCGCACGGTCACGCCCGGCACGGCCAGCGTCGCCGAGCCCGGCTTCAGCGCGGTCACGCCCGGCAGCGGGGCGACGATCGCCGCACCCGACTCCGACTGCCACCAGGTGTCGACGACCGGCGCTCTACCGGCGCCGAGCTGCTCGCGGAACCAGACCCACACCTCCGGGTTGATGGCCTCCCCCACCGTCCCGAGCAGCCGGATGCTGGAGAGGTCCCAGTCGCCGGCGGCGGCCAGGCCCTCGGGGAACCAGCTCATGAAGGTCCGGATAAGCGTGGGGGCGGTGTAGTAGGTGGTCACGCCGTAGCGCTCGATGATCTCGAAGTGCCGGCCGGTCGACGGTGTGTTCGGGGTGCCCTCGTAGAGGACGGAGGTCGTGCCGTTGGAGAGCGGGCCGTAGAGCACGTAGGTGTGCGCGGTCACCCAGGCGAGGTCGGCTGTGCACCAGTAGACGTCGTCCGGCTTGGCGTCGAACAGCGCCCAGTGGCTCCAGGAGGCCTGGGTGAGGTAGCCGCCCGTCGTGTGCACGACGCCCTTCGGCCGGCCGGTCGTGCCCGAGGTGTAGATGATGAAGAGCGGCGTCTCCGCGTCGAAGAACTCCGGATCGTGCGTGCTCGAGGCGGTGTCCACCGCGTCGTGCCACCAGACGTCGCGGCCCGGCCTCCACGGGATGTCGGGCGTCAGCTCCCCGGTGCGGCGCACCACGAGAACGTGTTCGATCGCGTTGTCGCCGGCGACCGCGGCGTCGGCCTGCGCCTTCACCGGCACCGCGACCCCGCGGCGGAACTGGCCGTCGGAGGTGACCAGCAGCTTCGCCCCGGTGTCCTCCACCCGGAAGCGCAGCGCCTCCGCCGAGAACCCCCCGAAGACGAGCGAGTGGATGGCGCCGATGCGGGCGATCGCGAGCGTGATGACGACCGTCTCCGGGATGACCGGGAGGTACACCACGACGCGGTCGCCCTTCCCCACGCCGAGCGCGGTGAGCGCGTTGGCGGCGCGGGCGACACGGCGCTGGAGGTCGGCGTACGTGATCGCCTCCCTGTCGCCCGGCTCGCCCTCGAAGTACAGGGCGATGCGGTCGCCGTTGCCGGCGTCGACGTGCCGGTCGACGCAGTTGACCGCGGCGTTCAACCGGCCGCCCGCGAACCACTCGGCGCGGGGGATGCTGAGCTCGCCGTCCTCCCCCGGCGTCGCCGGCTCCCAGGTGTGCGCGGTGTGCCACGGCTCCGCCCAGTCGAGGCGGGCCGCCTGCTGTTCCCAGAAGGCGACGGGATCGGCGGCCTGGTCGAACACCTCCCGGCCGACGTTCGCCTGCGCCGCGAACTCCGGGCTCGGCTCGTACAGGCGCGTCTCGCGGCCCAGGTTCTCGATCGCGCTGCTCACCTCACCGACGCTACCGGCGCCCGCCGCCGCGCCCGCCCCCTTGCGTAACCCCTCGTAACGCCATCGCTTCCTCACTTCCTCCCGCGACGCGCCGCTCCGAAGCGGGAGAAAGTGAGGAAGCGATGGTTGCGCGCGTGGTGGTGGTGGGAGCATGAGGGGCATGGATCCGGTCGCAGCCCTCAACGAGATCGCCTTCTGGCTCGAGCGCGAGCTCGCCCCCTCCTTCAAAGTGCAGGCGTTCCGCAAGGCCGCCGCCATCATCGCTCCACTCGGCGCGGACGAGGTCGCTGCGCGCGTCGCCGACGGGCGGCTGAAGCGCACCAAGGGGATCGGCGACCGCACGTTCCAGGTGATCTCGCAGGCCGTCGACGGCGAGGTCCCCGACTACCTCGCCGACCTGCGCGCGCGCAACGCCGAGCCGCTGGATGCGGAAGGCGCCGACCTGCGCGCGCAGCTGCGCGGCGACCTCCACAGCCACACCGAGTGGTCGGACGGCACCGTCCCGATCGAGGTGATGGCGGCCGCCGCGGCCACGCTGGGCCGCGAGTACCAGGCGATCACCGACCACTCCCCCACGCTCACCGTCGCGAGCGGGCTGAGCGCCGAGCGACTGACCGAGCAGCTCGACGTCATCGCCGGCCTCGACACGGGCAGCGTCACCCTCCTCACCGGCATCGAAGTCGACATCCTCGAAGACGGCACGCTCGACCAGACGCCGGAACTGCTCGACCGGCTCGACGTGGTCGTCGCGAGCGTGCACTCCAAACTGCGCGCCGACAGCCGCACGATGACCGCGCGGATGCTCGGCGGCATCCGCGCTCCGCACACGAACGTGCTCGGCCACGTCACCGGCCGGCTCGTGCAGGGCTCGCGCGGCACCCGTCCTCCGAGCGAGTTCGACGCCGACGCGGTGTTCGCCGCCTGCGCCGAGAACGGCGTGGCCGTCGAGATCAACTCGCGGCCCGAGCGGCAGGACCCGCCGGACGACCTCATCCAGCGCGCGCTCGACGCGGGCTGCCTGTTCTCGATCGACACCGACGCGCACGCGCCGGGGCAGCTCGACTTCCTCGCCTACGGGGCGGCTCGCGCGGCCGCGAACGGCGTGCCGGCCGAGCGGATCGTGACGACCTGGCCGCTGCCGAAGCTGCGGGAGTGGCTCGCGAAGGCCTGATCCAGCAAACTATCGATTTCGGCACTCGACGCGCCGAAACACCGCGCATTCCGCGGCGAATATCGCCGATCTGCTATGAGATCAGTCGTTCTCGATTCGGAATTCGTCGCGAGTCGGCCTACTATGGCGGGCGTCCCCGACTGCAGCGAAGGAGCTCGCGTGTCCTCCAACCCCGCCCCCACCGCACTGCGACGATCCCTCGGCCTCTGGGCGATCGTCGGCCTCGGCCTCGGCTACATGACCCCGATGACGGTGTTCGACACCTTCGGGATCGTCACAGGCCAGACCGACGGTGTCGTGCCGTCGGCGTACCTGTTCGCGCTCATCGCGATGGTGTTCACGGCGATCAGCTACGGGCGGATGACACGCGTGTTCCCGTCAGCCGGTTCGGCCTACACCTACGCGTCAGAGACCATCCACCCGAACGTCGGCTTCCTGGTCGGCTGGTCATCGCTGCTGGACTACCTGCTGCTGCCGCTGGTGAACGCGCTGATCGTGCGCCTGTACCTGGAGTCGTTCTTCCCGCAGGTGCCCGGCTGGATCTGGGTCGTCGCCTACGTCGCCGCGATCACGGCGATGAACCTGTTCAGCATGTCGTCCACCTCGCGGGTCAACGGCATCCTGGTGGCGTTCCAGATCGTCCTCATCGCGGTGTTCGTCGCGCTGACCTGGACGGCGCTCAACGCCGGCGAGGGCAACGGGACCGCTTTCAGCCTGGCCCCGCTGTTCCACTCGGGCGTGCACCTGGGCGCGGTGATCGGGGGCGCGACGGTCGTCTGCTTCTCGTTCATCGGGTTCGACGCGATCACGATGTACACCGAGGAGGCGAAGGACACCAAGACGGTGCCCAAGGCCATCGTCCTGGCGCTCATGATCGGCGGCGCGATCTTCTTCGTCGCCGCCTGGTTCGCGCAGTCGCGGTTCCCGACGCTCGCCGGGTTCAGCTTCACCGACGACACCCTGCCCGAGATCGCCCTCAAGACCGGTGGCCTGTTCTTCCAGATCCTGTTCATCTCGGCGGCGGTCGCAGCGGCGGTGGCCTCCAGCCTCGCCTCGCACGCCAGCGTCTCGCGCATGATCTACGTCATGGCCCGCAACGGCCGGGGGCGCATCTCGCGCTCGCTCTCGTATGTTCACCCGAAGTTCCGCACGCCGGCCACCGCCGTGCTGCTCGTCGGCGCGGTGTCGCTGCTCGCAGCGGCGTTCACGCTGGAGTTCGTGTCGTCGATGATCAACTTCGGTGCGCTGATCGCGTTCACGGTGGTCAATGCGACGGTCATCATCCACTTCGCAATCCGGCACAAGCAGTACCGCGGCGCCAAGCAGGTCGTGCGCAACATCGTGCTCCCGGCCATCGGGATGCTGCTGACCGGCGTGCTGTGGGCCAACCTCCACTTCGACGCGCTGACCTACGGCCTCATCTGGCTGACGATCGGGATCATCACGCTGCTCGTGCTGACGCGCGCGTTCCGCCGCCGTCTCGGCGTCACGCTCGACGACGACGGCGCGGGCGACCCGGCGGTCATCACCCGCGAGGGCGCGCCGGTCGACTCCACCCGCTGACCCGCTTCATCGAGAGGCACGTTGTTGTCCCCTTCGCGCGTCGAAGGGGACAACAACGTGCCCTTCGGCGTTCTTGGAGCGGCTCAGTAGCCCCAGGCGGAGGCGGGGGCCTGCACGATCTGCACCGGGGCGGTGCTCCAGTGGGCGCCGTTGGCGTAGTGGCTGGTCGCCCACGGGGAGGCCCAGATCGCCGAGGCAGTGGCGTCGGCGCTCGTTCCGGCGTTCAGGCCGGCGACGATGCCCGGGTACCCGCGCTGCAGGTTCTCCGCGCAGTACTTCGCGGCCGTCACGAGGTCGGGGTAGCTGCCGAGACCGGCGCCACCGCCCGAGCCGTAGCCATTGTTGAGAGGATTGTTACGATTCCACCAGTCCGGCGGACCGTTCTCCTGCCGCATCCAGCGCAACATCACGGTCACATTGGCGTCCGTCGTCTGCCAGCCGCCGAACATGAGCACGAGCTTGGCCCACGATTCGTTGGTGCCGATGCGTGCGAGGCCCTGGATGCTGTCCGTCGCACCGAGTGTGTCCCTGTCGACCACCGGCGCGCCGATCGTCGCATCCACATAGATGCGCTGGGCGGGCGGCGACGCGGGCGCGAGCTCGGCCTCCGGGACCCTGAAGACCGTGGCCGCCAGGGCGGCATCGGTCGGGACGATCGAGAACCCGCAGACCAGCGCGATCACCGCCAGGGAGACGCCCAGGCGGTGGTGCAGCGGCGGCCGTAGCACCGGCTTCGGCCGCGACGGCACGGCGGCGCGGCGGCCCGCCGAGCGGCGGCCGCGTGCGCGAGGGGGGACGGATGCGGACGGCATACCCGACCGAGAGTACCAGCGCCCCGGCCGAGCGGAAGCTGGAGATCTCGCGCCGAGGGGCTCGTCGTCGTGCCCATGGCGGCCCGAAAGGGACGACGACGTGCCCTTCGGCGAGCGCATCACGCGGCGGGCGAGCCCTCGGGAACGGAGGCGCGCGCGGGGTCTGCCGGGTCGCCGGGGCGGCGCGCGGTCATCACGATCACGCAGACCACGATCCCGGCGAACAGCGCCAGGCTGACCGGGCCGGGGCCGAGATCCAGGCCGCCGCGCGCGTGCGAGACCGCGAGCCAGTCGGAGATCGACGCGCCGAACGGGCGGGTCAGAACGTACGAGGTCCAGAAGGCGGCGGTCGCCCCCATCCCCCACCACCGGTACGCGGCCCCCGGGATCGCGAACAGCACCCCGAACAGGATGCCGGACGCCAGATAGCCGAGCCCGAACGTCGTCGCGGTGAGGTCGCCGACGGCGGTGCCCAGCGCGAAGGTCGCGAGCACGGCGCACCAGTAGAAGAACTCCCGCGCCCGCGTGTCGATGTGGTGCACGGAGAGCGTGCGCTGCGAGCGGTACCAGACGAGGAACACCGCGGCGAGGACGATCGCGAAGAACACCGTCGACACGTAGTACGGCACGCCGATGACGATGTGGATGACGTCCGCGACCATGGTCCCGAAGACGGCGACCATCAGCACGGTCAGCCAGTACACCCACGGGATGTACCGGCGAACGGCGAACTGCAGCGCGAGGGCGGCGGCGAAGACGACGAAGGCCGCGATCACGGCGATCACGGGATCGTAGTTCTTGACCAGGTAGTCGGAGGTCGTCTCCCCCATCGCCGTGGTGAGCAGCTTCGTGACCCAGAACAGGGCGGTGACCGCCGGGACCTTGTTGCGGAGCATCCCGACAGCATCGCGCGCCTCCTCTCAGAATCCTCTGAGAGGTCGGGGGCGAGAGGCGGTGACCGCGCGCATCCTTAGCGGCATCTGGGGAGGCGCGGCGCACTGTGGGAGGTCGAGGAGAGGACAGCCATGACCGCCACCCTGAACCGCCGGCCCGGAACGCCGGGCAGGCCCGGCACGCCCGGCGCCGCGAACGCGACAGCGCGCGCGATCGTCCTCCCGCTGTGCGCCATCCTCCTGCTGGTGCTGGCCGGTCTCGCGATCGCGGCGTCACCGGCCGTCACCGCTGGCGACCTCGCCGTCATCCAGGCGATCGAAACTGCCCGCACCCCGCTCCTCGACGCGGTCGCTCTCACCGACTCCGTCGTCTTCGCTCCCGTCGGTGCGCTCGTCATCGTGGCGGCCGTCTCGGCGTTCGCATGGTTCGGGCTGCGGAGGCCGGGCGCAGCCTTCGCGTTCGCCGCGCTCGCCCTGCTCCCCTGGCTCGGCAGCACAGTCGTCAAGGACATCGTGCGCCGCCCCCGCCCACTGTCGGCCGCCCTCCCGCATCACGTGCTCACCGACACCGGCTTCAGCTTTCCGAGCGGCCACACCAGCTTCGCCGTCGCCCTCGGGCTCGCGCTGCTGATCGTGTTCGGGCGCGGGCGGTTGCGACGACCGCTGCTCGCGTTCGCCGTCGTGGTGCCTCTGCTGACGGCGTTCTCGCGGGTGTACCTGGGTGTGCACAATCCGAGCGACGTGCTCGCCTCCCTGGTCTACGCCACCGCGGCCGTGCTGCTCGTGCTCGCGCTGCTGCGGCGGTTCGCGCCGGCGCCGGTCGCAGCGGCCGTCGCGGTGCGGGCGTCCCGAACGGGCGGGAGCTAGGGTGAGCGATATGGAGGCCACCCGACTGCGCGTACTGCTGGTCGAGGACGACCCGCGCCTCGGCCCGCTCATCGAGCAGGTGCTCTCGGAGACCTACGACGTGACGCTCGTCGCCGACGGCGAGAGCGGGCTGCTGCAGGGCCTCGACGGCCGCTTCGACGCGCTGATCGTCGACCGCCGTCTCCCCGGGATCGACGGCGCGACGCTCGTCGGCAAGCTGCGCGACGGCCGCGTCGTCGCCCCCATCATCATGCTGACCGCGCTCGGCGCCGTTCGCGACCGGGTCGAGGGGCTGGATGCCGGGGCCAACGACTACCTGGTCAAACCGTTCGAGTTCGACGAGCTGCTGGCGCGGTTGCGCGCGCTGACCCGCACCTTCAGCGGGGAGGGCAGGGAGCTGCCGGTCGGCGAATGGCGGTTCTACCCGGAGAGCCGCAGCATCTATTCGCCCTACGAGGGCCGCATCCAGCTGACCGCGCGGGAGTCGGACCTGCTGCGGCTGCTGGCCGAGAGCCCGCTGCGCACGTTCTCGCGCGCGCACATCCTGGAGGCCGTGTTCGAGGCGGACGAGCAGCCGGGCACGGTCGACACCTATGTGCACTACCTGCGCCGCAAGACCGACCCCGACCTCATCGCGACGGTGCGGGGCGAGGGCTACCGGCTGGGGCAGCTGTGAGCAGGGGTGCGGTCGTGAGCGGGGTGCGGTCGTGAGCAGGGAGCGCGACGTCGACTCGCTGGAGGTGCGCCGCGCCTCCCGCACGGTCGGCCTCCAGCTCACCATCGCCTCCGGCGCGCTCGTCGTCGCCGCGATCGGCGTCGCCTTCTTCTTCGTGCTCGATCAGCTGCAGCCCTCCGAGCTGCAGGAGGCGCCCCGCCCCGGCGAGCACAAGATCTACATCGACACCGTCGACGCGATGCTGGCCTTCGTCATCGTTGGAGTGCTGGCGGTCATCGTCGCCGGTGTGCTGTCCGTGATCGTCACCCGCCGAGCGGTCCGGCCGCTCGGCGAGGCGCTGCGCCGTCAGCGGGACTTCGTCGCGGACGCCAGCCACGAGCTGCGGACGCCGCTTGCCGTTCTGGACGCGCGGCTGCAGGTGCTGCAGCGCGGTCTCCCGCCCGGAGACCCATCGACGGCGACCGTCGCCGAGCTGCGGGACGACACCCGCACGCTCATCGACGTGGTCAACGATCTGCTGTTGGCGGCCGACCCCGAACGCGAGCGCGCCGCGGCCACCGAAGGGCCCGTCCCGTTCTCCGCACCGGTGCGGCGCGCGGTCGAGTCGCTGCAGGTTCTGGCTCAGGAGGCGGGAGTGGAGGTGCGGCTCGTGGAACGCGACGACGTCGCGAGCGACGTCCCGGCCACAACGCTGCAGCGCTGCGCGACGGCGCTGCTCGACAACGCGGTCGCGCACTCGCCGTCGGGCGGTGTCGTGACGGCGACGATCCGGCGGGACGGCCGCGCGGCCTCCCTGACCGTCGCCGACCAGGGGCCAGGCATCCAGGGCATCGACCCCGCGCGGATCTTCGACCGCTTCGCGCGAGCCGAGCCCGCCGCCGCCGGCCGCTCCCGCTCGGGATTCGGAATCGGCCTCGCGCTCGTGCGCGAGGTCGCCGTGCGGCACGGCGGCGAGGTCAGCGTCGCCTCCACCGGCCCCACCGGCACCGCCCTCGAACTGCGCCTCCCCGCCCGCTAGCAGCCATCGCTTCCTCACTTTCTCCCGCATCCACTCGGCGTGTTGCGGGAGAAAGTGAGGAAGCGGTTGCTGGGCTCGCGGGTCAGCGGGCGGAGGTGGGGGTGGTCTCGTTGAGGCGGGCGAGGAGTGAGGCGAGGCGCGCGACGTCGTCGGCCCCCCACTGGCGCAGGCTGCGGTAGAGCAGCACCTGGTCGGCGGCGCGGGCCTCGTTCACGCGCTCGATCGCTGCCGGCGTCGCGACCAGAAAGCTGGCGCGACGGTCGGCCGGGTCGGTCCTCCGCTCGACGAAGCCGAGCTCCTCGAGGATGCGCACCTGCCGGCTGACGACGCTCTTGTCGGTCGCCAGCTCACCGGCCAGCGCGCCCGCGTGCACCGGACCGGTGCGCACCAGCGTGTTGAGCAGCTTGAAGCCGACCGGCTGGAGGTCGGGATGCACGCGCGCGGACCGCTCGCGCATCCCGGCGCTCACCCGGTTGAAGAGGATCGTGAACTGCTCCTCCACGGCGGCGATGGCCACGTCGGTCCGGTCGAGCTCGGTCCGGTCGAGCTCGGTCCGGTCGAGGTCCGCCCGGTCCGTGTTGTCCATGGCCGCGATCATAACGCGTCCCCTCAGCGCCCTTCCTGAGTGCTCGACGGCCGCGCCTGCTGGGCGGCGATCGACCCCGTCGGGGCTCCGATCAACGCTTCAGCGACCTCCACGACCGTCTCCTCCGCCTGCTCGGCGGGGGTCTCGGTCGCGGCGTCGCCCGTCGCGTTCTCCTCGAGCTGCTGAATCGCCGTCTTGGTGCCGAGCTTGGAGTTCGGCAGCAGGAGGATCGCGATGATCGTGACGATCGCCAGCGGCACGGCCACCAGGAAGATGTCCGCGACCGCCTGGCCGTAGACCGCCTCGATGATCGTCCGGATACCGACCGGGAGCTTGCTCACCTCGGGGAGGGTGCCGCTCTGCAGCGACTGGGCGATCTCCGCGCCCTTCTGGCCGAGCTTGGCGATGGCGACCTGGAGGTCGTGCTGGCGGTCGGCCATCAGGTCGGTGACCTTCGTGCCGAGGATGCTGCCCATCACCGAGACGCCGATGGTGCCGCCGAGGCTGCGGAAGAACGCCACGTTGGAGCTGGCAGCGCCGAGCTGCTCGGGCCGCACCGTGTTCTGCACGATCAGCACAAGGTTCTGCATCACCATGCCGACGCCGGCGCCGAGGATCAGCATGTACAGCGAGACCAGCACGTAGTTCGTGTCGTACTCGATGGTGCTCATCAGGTAGAGGCCGACGGTCAGCAGCACGGAGCCGGCGACCATGAACGCCTTCCACTTGCCGAACCGGCTGATCAGGTTACCGACGATCGTGGAGGAGAGCAGCAGGCCGATGATCATCGGCAGCGTCAGCAGACCCGATTGGGTCGGCGTCGCGCCGCGGGCGAGCTGCATGTACTGGCCGAGGAACACCGACGTGCCGAACATCGCGACGCCGACCGAGATGGAGGCGATGACCGCGAGCGTGAACGTGCGGTTCTTGAACATCCCCAGCGGGATGATCGGCTCCTTCACCACGAGCTCGGTGATGACGGTGGCCACCAGCAGTGCGATCGAGCCGCCGACCATCCAGAACGTCTCAGGGCTCCACCAGTCGAAGTTGGTGCCGGCGAGCGAGACCCAGATGAGCAGCAGCGAGATGCCTGCGGCGAGGAAGACCGCGCCGAGGTAGTCGATGCGGACCTTGCGGGCCGGGCGCTTCGGGAGCTTGAGGGTGATCTGCAGCAGGATGATCGCGACGATCGCGACAGGAACGCCCACGAAGAAGTTCCAGCGCCAGCCGATCGAGTCGGTGAGGAGGCCGCCGATCAACGGGCCGCCGACCGTGCCGACCGCCATGATGCCGCCGAAGAGGCCCATGTAGCGACCGCGGTCACGCGGGCTGATGATGTCGGCCATGATGATCTGGCTGAGCGCGGTCAGACCACCGGCACCGAGGCCCTGCACGACGCGGAAGCCGATCAGCATGCTGGTGTCCTGCGAGAAGCCGGCGAGCGCCGAGCCGAGCACGAACAGCACGAGCGCGAGCTGGATGAGGATCTTGCGGTTCAGGAGGTCGGCGAGCTTGCCCCAGATCGGGGTGGAGACGGTGGTCGCGAGCAGCGTGCTGGTGACGACCCAGGTGAACGCCGTCTGGTCGCCGCCGAGCTCGGAGATGATGCGCGGCAGCGAGGTCGAGACGACCGTGCCGGCGAGGATCGAGACGAACATTCCGAGCAGGAGCCCGGACAGGGACTCGAGCACCTGCCGGTGCGACATCGCCGGGGCTGCCTCCCCCGTCGTGACAGTAGACATGTGATTCCTTCGCACTTGGTTGACAATGAGCAACCATATATAATTAGGTGACCAAAATCAACTAACAAACTGCATTCACGCAAAATTTCCGACTATGCATAATTTTCCGACGATCCCGGCCGCGGCCGCGCCTGAGCCCGGGCTCCGCGCCCGCAAGAAGGCCCAGACCCGAGCCGACCTCGAGCGCGCGGCCGTCGAACTCGTGCTCGACCACGACCTCGACGACGTGACCGTCGACGACATCTGCGCGCGCGTGCCCGTCTCGCACCGCACCTTCTTCAACTACTTCGACAGCAAGGAGGACGCCCTCTTCGGCGTCCGCCGCGCCTGGGGCGACAGCGACCTCGTCGCCGCGCGGCTGCGCGAGGTCTACGACGACAGCGTGGTCGCCGCCGTCATCGACACGCTCTTCCGCGCCCTCCCCGCCGAGACGGCCGACCCGACCCTCCAGGAGGCGCGCATGCTGATCGCCGCGCGCAACCCCGGACTGATCCGTCGCCGCATGCGCCGACTGGACGATCTACGCGTGGGGTTAGTGGCGGCGGTGGCCGAGCTGATCGCGTTCGCGTCGAGGCACGAGCCGTCCGGCTCGGACGCGGCCTCGACGACGCTCGTTCCGCTGGATGCGCAAGCCGAGTTGCTGGTGACGGCCTGCATCGGCGCGGTCCGCATCGCGGTGCGCGAGTGGGCGGAAGCCGGCGCAGTCGGCAGCCCCGACGACGTGTCCGCGCGCGCGGTCACGATCGTGCGCACGCTCGCCCCGCTCGTGGTGCGCTGACGCGTCGGGAACGGAGGAGATCGGCGGGCGCGGGTGGCCGGAACGCAGGTAACGGAGGAGATCCCGCCCTTGCGGGCCCGGAACACCTCCGTTCGCCGCCAATCCCGGGCGCGCCGCGGCGCACCTCCTCCGTTGCCGACATGCGTCGGGAACGGAGGAGATCGGCGGGCGCGGGTGGCCGGAACGCAGGTAACGGAGGAGATCCGGCGGTTTCGGGAGGGGAAGTCCTCCGTTGGCGACGGCGGGAAGGGGGATCGGGTCAGCGGGCGGGGCGGGTCAGCGGGCGGGGCGGAGCTCGGCGAGGAGGATGCGGTCGTCGCCGTGGGTCCACCATTCGTGGCGGACGACGTCCAGGCCGGGGGCCGCGGCCGCGAGCAGCTCCGGCGTGCGGAAGAGCTCGTGGTGGGTCGGATACGCGGCCGCGCCGTGGCCGTGCGGGACCGCAGCGCAGCCGCCGTGCTGGGAGAGGTCGACGTCGCCGAACGTCGCCGTGACCGCACGGCCGCCGAGGCGCAGCACGCGCGCCCACTCCGACATCGCGGCGCGCGCGTCGGGGAACAGATGGAGGCTGGTCGCGCAGGTGACGAGGTCGAACGAGGCGTCGCCGAACGGCAGCACGGTCGCATCGGCCTCCACGAAGGCGGCGTCGGGGAGCGCGGCTCGCGCGACCTCCAGCATCCCGGGCGAGAGGTCGATCCCGGTCAGCCGCAGGGTGGGCCGCTGCTCGTGCAGCGCCCGCAGCACGAGCCCGGTCCCCGTTCCGACATCGAGCACGTCGGCGGTGTCCTTCGCATCGGCGAGCGCGAACGCGGCGACCGCTGCGGCGAGCCCGCGGTGCATCGCGCTGTCGTCATACTCGCCCGCCCTGCCGTCGAAGCGGGCACGGACGGCGGACAGGAGGTCGTCGGTCATGGCGGGAGTGTACGCCGAATAGAATCCCTCCATGACCGCCCCCGCTCTGCTCGGATTCGCGGGACTGTGCGTGCTCCTCGCGGTGACGCCCGGACCCGACACGTTCCTCGTGCTGCGCTACAGCCTGGCGCGTCCCGGCGCCGGGCTCGCCGCGTCCGTCGGGTCCGCCGTCGGGTCCATCCTGTGGGCGCTCGCCGTCGCGCTCGGCCTCGCGGCCCTGCTCGAGCAGTCCGCCGAGATCTACCGGGTGGTGAAGATCGCCGGCGGCCTGTACCTCATCTACCTCGGCGTCTCGGCCTTCATCGCCAGCCGTCGGGCGGCGGCGCACGGCGCCGACCTGCGGGTGCGCACGACCTCCCTGCGGTCGGGCTTCATCGCCGGGATGCTGTCCACCGTGATGAACCCCAAAGTCGGCCTGTTCTTCCTCGCGATCGCGCCCCAGTTCGTGCCGCGCGACGGCAACGCGATCGGCAACACCCTCCTCCTGGGCGCGATCGACGCGGTCGTGGCCGCCGGCTACCTCGCCGTCGTGGCGGTTCTGGCCTCGCGCGCGGTCGCCTGGCTCAAGAGACCCGCGGTGACGAAGGTGCTGGAACGCGTGTCGGCCGCGATCCTCGCGGCGCTGGGCGTCGGCACCATCGTGCTGAGCGTCGAGGAGTAGCGCGGGACACTCTCGCGACGTCGATCGGGGGCGCCGTCTCCGGCCGGACATGTTCCACCTGGTGTACGGTTGTACTGACATAATCACCAAGTTGTGGAGGACAGGGATGCAACCCGAGTACCCGCTTCCCGTTGACCTGTTCGACAACCTGGACAAGGCGAGCCCGATCCCGCTGTACTACCAGCTCGCGACCGCGCTGGAGCAGGCGATCCGCGACGAACGCGTGCCTCCCGGTTCTCGACTCGAGAACGAGATCTCGCTCGGCAACCGGCTGGGGCTGTCCCGGCCGACCATCCGGCGCGCGCTGCAGGAGCTCGTCGACAAGGGCCTCCTCGTTCGCCGCCGCGGCATCGGCACCCAGGTCGTGCACGGCCGGGTGACGCGCAACGTCGAGCTCACCAGCCTCTATGAAGACCTCGGCCAGTCCGGCCAGACGCCGACGACCCGGGTGATCGCGTACGAGCTCAGGACCGCCGACGAGACGGCCGCCACCGAGCTCGGCGTCGCGGTCGGTGCGCCGGTGCTGCACCTGACGCGACTGCGCTGCGCCGACGGAGTCCCCCTCGCGGTGCTCGAGAACACGCTCCCGGAGGACTTCACCGACATCACTCGCGAGGACCTGGAGGCCCGCGGGCTCTACCAGCTGATGAAGGCGCGCGGCGTCTCGATCCGGGTCGCCAACCAGCGCATCGGCGCGCGTGCCGCGAGCGCGGTGGAGGGCGAGCTGCTCGAGATCCGCAAGGGCTCCCCGCTGCTCACGATGTCGCGCACCGCGTTCGACAATTCCGGGCGCGCTGTGGAGTACGGACAGCACGTGTACCGGCCCGATCTCTACTCGTTCGAGCTCACCCTCGTCGACCGCTGAGCGCCACCGGCCGCTGAGCGCCCCAGGCGGACGGGCGCGTCAGCCGGCGTAGAAGGCGGGACGTGTCGCGGGTGCGACGGCCACGGGGCCCGACGTTTCGAGCGCCTGAACTCCGGCCTCGCAGGCGAGGGCGACCAGGTAGCCGTCCCAGGCGTTCGGGCCGGCGACGAGCGAGCCGTCGCGCACCGCGTCGACCCACGCCTGCACCTGCGCGTCGTAGGCGCGGGCGAACCGGGTCTTGAACGTGGTGTGCTCTGCGACCGAGAACGCGGCGTCCGACCAGCGCTGCAGGCCGGACGGTTCACCGATGCGCGCGACGCCGGACTGGAACACGGCCTCCGTGCGCACCTGGTAGCCGAACCGAACGCTGACGTTCATCTCGACGTCGACGAGCACCCCGTTCTCGAGCTCGATCAGCACCAGGATGGGCTCACGGAGGCGTTCGGGGGCCAGGTCGTTGCGGCGCGGGTACTTCACCTCCACGCTGCGGACCGGCGAGCCGGCGAGCCACGGCATGACGTCGAACTCGTGCACCACCGAATCGGTGATGAGCATGGACTGGGTATAGCTGTCGGGGACCGACGGGTTGCGGTGCACGCCGTGCAGCAGGAGCAGCTCCCCCGCGTCGCCGCCCGTGATCAGCTCGCGGAGGGCGCGGTACTCCTCGTCGAAGCGACGCATGAACCCGAGCTGGATGTGCGGGCGGTCGAGCTTCTGCTCGAGCTCCAGGATGCGCAGCGACGATGCACTGTCGGGCGTCAGCGGCTTCTCGCACAGGGTCGGCAGGCCGGCCTCCAGGGCGGGCACCAGCACCGGCTCGTGGAACTGCCCGGGAGTGGCGATGATCACGGCGTCGAGGGCGTCGGCGGCGAGCGCGTCGTCGAGGCTCGCGAAGGGCCGTGCGCCGGGTGCGGCCGCAGCTGCCGCCTCGGCGCGCCCGGCATCGGGCTCGACGATGGCGGACACGGTCGCCCCGCTGATCGCGCGCGTGATGCGCTGGATGTGGTCGGCGCCCATCTGGCCGGCGCCGACGACGCCGACCCGCAGGTCCTGGGCGGGGGCGCTTCTCATCGGGTGCTGCGTGCTGCTCATGCGGTGTGGCTCGTTTCTGTGCGTGAGGGGAGGTCGGCCGGGCGCCGGGCGGCGCGTCCGGTTCAGGGGCGTCAGGGTCGGCGGGTCCGGTCTGCGATCCAGGTCAGCGGGCCGGGTCAGCGGGTCCGCGTCAGCGGACTGCAGCCGAGGATGTGTTGTCGCGTGCGGGTGGCGATGCCGAGCGGCACCCCGATGTCGATGCCGGGCATGTCCTGCTCGACGATCGCGAAGATCTCGGGGTCGATCGCCGCGACCGCCTCGATGATCGGGGCGAAGTCGGGGACGCCGGCCGGCGGCTCGACCATCACGTCGATGGCGGCGTCGGCGAACGCCACATCGTTCTTCAGGATCTCGAAGCGCAGCTCCGGGTCGATCTGCTTGAGGTGCAGGTAGCCGATGCGCTCGGGGTGATCGTGGATGAGAGCGACGCTGTCTCCGCCGTAGTAGGCGAAGTGACCGGTGTCGAGGCAGAGGTTCACGTAGCGCGGGTCGGTCTCGGCGAGCAGTCGCTCCACCTCCCGGTGCGTGCCGATGTGCGAGTCGGCGTGCGAGTGGAACTGCTGGCGGAGGCCGTATTCCTCCAGCAGCATACGACCGAGTCGATCGTGCCCCTCGGCGAGCGACGCCCACTGCTCGTCGGTCAGTGTGCGCGGCTCGAGGGTCTCGCCGGTGACGTCGGACCGCCACAGGTCGGGGATGACGACGATGTTCTCACCGCCCACCGCGCGGGTGAGGGCTGCGACCTTCTCGACCTGCTCGATCGCGCGGTCCCACTGGTCGGCGCCCTTGTGGAAGCCGGTGAAGACGGTGCCGCCGCTGATCTCGAGGTCCCGTTTCGCCAGCTCGTCGAGCAACTGCGCCGGGTCGGTGGGAAGGTAGCCGTACGGCCCGAGTTCGATCCAGTGGTAGCCGGCGGCCTGAACTTCGTCGAGGAAGCGGTCCCATGGCGTCTGTCGCGGATCGTCGGCGAACCAGACGCCCCACGAGTCAGGCGCGGTGCCGATGCGCAGGCCGGAAGCGCGCGCACCGGTAGCCGGGTCGGTGCTCGTCACGCGCTCGGTGGAGGATGCGCGGGCGGTGGAGGGTGCGGTGTCGGTCATCGTCGTCCTTCGTCGTGGTTCGGCCGTCGTGATGGTCGCCGCTCGGCTCAGCCGAGCAGAGGTCGCTGGCTCTTCCGCTGCTCGGCGTACTCGGCGCGGGCGGCCCTGGTGCTCTCCAGTTCGGAGACCTCCGCGACCGGCACATCCCACCAGCCCCCGCCGTCCGGCGCGTAGACGAACGGATCGGAGTCGATGTGGATGAGGGTGGAGGTGCTGCTCGCCTTGGCCGCTCTCACGGCCTCCTCGAGGCGCGCCGCGGCGTGCGGCCCCGGTGCGAGCTCGATCACGTCGATGCCGAAGCTGCGCGCGTTCGCGGCCAGGTCGACGGGGAGGAAGTCGCCACGCTCGAAGTTGAGCTCCGCGTCGTCGCGGAAGCGGAAACGCGTGCCGTAGCGCTGCGAGCCGACCGTCTCGGACAGGTGGCCGATGGACGCGTAGCCGTGGTTCTGGATGAGCACGACGACGATCTTGATGCCTTCGGCGACAGCGGTCGCAAGCTCGGTGTGCAGCATCAGGTACGAACCGTCGCCGACCAGGACGATCACATCGCGGTCGTCGTTCATCGCCTCCAGCCCACGCTTGACGCCCATGCCGCCGGCGATCTCGTAGCCCATGCACGAGAAGGCATATTCGACGTGATACCCCAGCGGATCGCGCACACGCCAGAGCTTGTGGAGGTCGCCGGGAAGCGACCCGGCCGCCTGCACGACCACGTCGCGCGGATCGGAGGCACGCTGAACGGCCCCGATCAGCGCCGGCTGGCCGATGAGGGCCGGACCCTCCGACGGCCGTGGCTCGGTCGGGGCCAACGCGGCGTCGGCCACGGCGTCCCACGCCGCCTTCTCGTCGGCGATCCGTGTCGCATAGCCGGCCTCCACCCGGTGCCCGGCCAGGGCGTCCGAGAGCGCGGTCAGCGTCTCGCGGGCGTCGGCGATCACCGCGAGCTGCGAGCCGTGCTTGTAGGCGTCGAACGATGCGACGTTGATGTTGAGGAACCGGACGTCGGGGTTCTGGAACACGGACCGGCTGGCAGTCGTGAAGTCGCTGTACCGGGTGCCCAGGCCGATCACGAGGTCGGCCTCCCCGGTGAGGCGGTTGGCAGCGGTGGTTCCGGTGGCCCCGACACCGCCGAGGTTCTGCGGGTGGTCCCAGGCGAGCGAGCCGCCACCGGCCTGCGTGGTGCCGACCGGGATGCCGGTGGCCTCCACGAATGCACGGAGCGCGTCCTCCGCGCCCGAGTAGATCACCCCGCCGCCGGCCACGATCACCGGACGCCGTGCCGCGCGGATGGCGTCGACCGCCGCCGTGAGCGCCCAGCCCTCCGGAGCCGGCCGGCGCACGTGCCACTCGCGCGGCGCCAGGAACTCTTCCGGCACGTCGAGCGCTTCGGCCTGCACGTCCTCCGGCAGCGCGATCGTGACGGCGCCGGTCTCCGCCGGATCGGTCAGGACGCGCATCGCCGCCAGAGCGATGGAGAACAGCTGCTCGGGGCGCTGGACCCGATCGAAGAACCGCGAGACCGGCCGGAAGGCATCGGTGACCTGGATGCCGAGGTCGTGCGGGTGCTCCAGCTGCTGCAGAACAGGGTCGGCCACGCGGGTCGCGAACGTGTCCGACGGCAGCAGCAGGGCCGGCAGCCGGTTCGCGGTCGCCAGTGCGGCGCCGGTGATGAGGTTGGCGGCTCCCGGGCCGACGGAGGCGGTCGACGCGAACGTGGCCCTGCGGCGGTGGATGCGTGCGAACCCGACGGCCTGGTGCACCATCGCCTGCTCGTTGCGGGCCTGGTGATACGGCATCATCGACGGGTCCTGCACGTTGGCCTGTTTCAGCGCCTGGCCGAGGCCCGCCACGTTGCCGTGGCCGAAGATGCCGAACATCCCCGGGATGGTGCGCTCGCGCACCTCCCCGTCGACGGTCCACTGGTTGGCGAGGAACTCGACGAGCGCCTGGGCCACGGTCATCCTGCGGGTGGTCATCGAGCTGCTCCTTCGGCGGTCGGAACGTACGGAAGGCGAGGGTCGGGCTGCTGAGACGTCCAGGTGTCGCGCAACCACGCCTGGCGTGGGTCGTCGCTGATGAGCCACGCCCGCTCCTGCCCCGGCCCCGCCATGACGTTCAGGTAGTAGAGGTCGTACTCGGGCGCGGCGACCGCCGGTCCGTGGTAGCCGAACGGGACCAGCGCGATGTCTCCGGTGCGCACCAGCGCGTTCGTCTCGATATCGCCGGCGGCCGAGCGGTAGGTGGCGAAGCTGCCGAAGGCGTCCGCCGATCGCGGAGCGTTCGAGCCGCGCACGGGCGCCGACTCGAAGTAGTAGATCTCCTCGAGCTGCGACTCGTGACCCGGCACGTCCTCGTCGTGCTTGTGGGCCGGGTGCGACGACCAGTTGCCCGCGGGCGTGATGACCTCGCAGACGATGAGGGAGGCCGCATCGAGAGAACCGGGAGTGCCGAAGTTGTGCACCTGCCGGCTGTCTCGGCCGGCGCCGCGCAGCTCGACCGGCACCCGCTCCGCGGGCAGGTACGCCGACGGCTTCTGCACGCGCGTCGGGGCCTCGGCGACAGCGACGCGACCGTGACCGGAGATCGTCAGGCCGTTGCCCGCACCGACGTAGACGATATCGGTCGGCCCGTCGAACACGCTCGACCGGCCGGCGAGCCGGGTCGTGGCGCCCTCGTGCTCGACTGCGAAAGCGCCGGCGAGCGGCACGACGATCCGCTCCACGTCGCCCGCCGGCAGCTCGACCGTGTTGCCGGTGAGCTCGGCCACGCGCAGCCCGGTGTGCTGCCAGCCGTCGATGCGGTCGTCGACGATGGACTCCCACCCGCGGTCGCTGAGCGCGCCGCGCGGGAAGAACCATTCGTTGTGCTCGGCCATGGTGGTGATCCTCAAGTGTTCTGCGGGAAGCCGAGGTTGATGCCGCCGTGCGTCGCCGGGTCGAGCCAGCGGCTGGTGATCGCCTTCTCACGCGTGAAGAAGTCGAAGCCGTGCACGCCGTAGGCCTTGGCGTCGCCGAACAGCGAGGCCTTCCAACCGCCGAACGAGTGGTAGGCGACCGGGACAGGGATCGGAACGTTGATGCCGATCATCCCGACCTGCACCTCGTTCTGGAACCGGCGGGCGGCGCCGCCGTCGTTGGTGAAGATCGCCGTGCCGTTGCCGAACTGACCGGAGTTGATGAGGTCGAGACCCTCCTGGAACGTCTGCACGCGCACCACCGAGAGCACCGGGCCGAAGATCTCCTCGCGATAAGCGGCGGACGTGATGGGGATGTTGTCGATCAGCGTCGGGCCGAAAAAGAAGCCGTCTTCGTGACCGTCGACGGTGAAGCCTCGCCCGTCGACCACGATGTCCGCGCCATCCCGCTCGGCGATGTCGACGTAGCCGGAGACCTTGTCGTGGTGCACCGCGGTGATCAGCGGGCCCATGTCGGGCTCGCCCTGCGCGTCTCCCACTCCGTTGCCGATCCGCAGCCTGCCGATGCGCTCGGTGATCTTCGCGATCAGGTCGTCCGCCACGGGCTCAACCGCGAGCACGACCGAGACGGCCATGCAGCGCTCGCCCGCGGCGCCGTAGCCCGCGTTGACCGCCTGGTCGGCGACCAGGTCGAGGTCGGCGTCGGGGAGCACCAGCATGTGGTTCTTCGCACCGCCGAGCGCCTGGACGCGCTTGCCGTTCTTCGAGGCCGTCTCGTAGATGTACTGGGCGATCGGCGTCGATCCGACGAACGAGATCGACTGGACCACCGGGCTGTTCAGCAGACCGTCGACGGCGAGCTTGTCGCCCTGCAGCACGGTGAAGACGCCGTCGGGGAGGCCCGCCTCCTTCCACAGGCGGGCCAGCCAGAGCGCGGCCGACGGGTCCTTCTCCGACGGCTTCAGCACCACCGCGTTGCCGGCGGCGATGGCGATGGGGAAGAACCACATCGGCACCATCGCCGGGAAGTTGAACGGCGAGATGATCCCCACGACGCCGAGCGGCTGCTTCAGGGAGTAGACGTCGATGCCGGTCGAGGCGTTCTCGGAGTAGGCGCCCTTGATCAGGTGCGGGAAGCCGGTCGCCAGCTCCACGACCTCCTGGCCGCGCAGGATCTCGCCCATCGCGTCGGAGAGCACCTTGCCGTGCTCGGCCGTGATGATCGCGGCGAGCTCGCCCTTGCGCGCGTTCAGCAACTCGCGGAACGCGAACAGCACCGACTGGCGCTTGGCGATCGAGTACTGGCCCCACACCGCGAACCCGCGCTGCGCCGATGCGATCGCCGCGTCGATCTCGCTCTGATCGGCGAGGGCCACGTTCGACGTCGCGACGCCGAGTGCCGGGTTGAAGACCGGTGCGGTGCGGCCGCTGCGCGACGGGTGCTCTGCACCGTCGATCCAGTGCGGGATGGTCGGGAGGTCGTGCGCGGCCTCGGCGGAGGGGATGGTCTCTGTGCTGGTCATGAGGTTCCTTAGCGGTGCGGCGGGCCGGGTCAGCGGCCGTGGACGAGGGAGGCGGCGATGTCGACGGCCTGGCCGACGTCCCCGTCTTTCGGATACAGGAGTGTGCGCCCGACGACGAGGCCGTGGACGCCGGGCAGCGCGAGCGCGGACTCCCACGATGCGAACGTCTCTTCCGGTGCCGCTTCGGAGTCGCCGCCGAGCAGCAGCGTCGGCAGTGTGGTCGCCGCCATCACGCGTTCCATCTCGGGAACGACCGGCAGCTTGAGCCAGGTGTAGGCCGACGAGGCGCCGAGACCCGAGGCGATCGCCACCGACTGGATGACGGCCTCGGTCGTCAGATCGTTGACGATCCTGCCGTCGTTCCAGCGGCTGAGGAACGGCTCGAGCAGGATCGGGAGGCGCTCCCGCGCAGCGGCGGTGACGGCGCAGGCCGTGGCCTCCAGCGTGCGGGCGGTGCCGACGTCCTCGAGGTTGACGCGCACGAGCAGCTTGGCGGCGTCGACGCCGTCGCGCACCATCGCGTCGACGTCGTAGCCCGTGAAGCGGTCGTCCATCTCGAAGACCGCGCCGCGCAGACCGCCGCGATTCATCGAGCCGACCGCGATCTTGTCGTCGAGCACACCCAGCAGCGCCAGGTCGTCGATGATGTCGGGGGTGCCGAGCACGCCGTCGACGCCCGGGCGCGAGAGCGCGAGCGCGAGGCGCTGCAGGAGGTCGTAGCGGTCGGCCATCGCCATCGGATCGCCGCCGACGCCCAGGGCGCCGCGCGCCGGGTGGTCGGCGGCCACGATGAACAGGCGGCCGTCGTCGCGCACGAGCGGGCGGCGGACGCGTGCGGCCAGCGCCGTCTGGACGTCGCCCGGGCTCGAGTGCCGCCGGGCGCGGAGCCGGGCGAAGGCCGCGTCGTCGATGAGCGGTGCGGAGCTTGCGATGAGGTCAGCTGCGGACATTCTGGAGCTCCTTCAGCACGGATTCGACCTCGGCGGTGGTCGGCATGGCGGTGGAGCACTCGCGGCGCGTCGCCACGATCGCTCCCGCGATGTTGGCGAACCGGATGACCCGCTCGAGCGACCAGTCTTGCAGCAGGCCGTAGCAGAGCGCTCCGCCGAAACCGTCGCCGGCACCGAGACCGTTGACGACCTCCACGAAGTAGGGCGGCACCTCCACCGTCTCGTCCCTGGTCTTCGCGAGCACACCGCGCGGACCCTGCTTGACGATCGCGAGCTCGACGCCGCGCTCGAGCAGAGCGTCGGCGGCGCGCAGCGGCTCGGTCTCGCCCACGGCGATCTCGCACTCCTCGCGGTTGCCGACCGCCACGGTGACCTGGCCGAGCGCTTTCTCGACCTCTGCGGTGGCGGCGGCGCCGCTCGGCCAGAACATCGGGCGGTAGTCGAGGTCGAGGATGGTCAGCGGTTGTCGGCCCCTGGCCTCCCACGCGACATGGTGGGCGGTGCGGCTGGGGTCGCGCGAGAGCCCGGTGACCGTCGACCAGTAGATGCGCGCCCGTCGGATCGCGTCGAGGTCGAGATCGTCGGGCGTGAGCGCGAGGTCGGGCGCGATCGGATCGCGGTAGAAGTAGAGCGGGAAGTCGTCCGGCGGAAAGATCTCGCAGAACGTCACGGGGGTCTTGAGCGTGCCGACGGTGCCCACGAAGCGGTCGTCGACGCCCAGGCGGCGCAGCTCGCGGTGGGCGTACCGACCGAAGGGATCGTCACCGGTCGCGGTGATCACGGCCGATCGGAGGCCGTGCCGGGCTGCGGCGATCGACACGTTGGTCGCGCTGCCGCCGAGGTACTTGCCGAAGGTCTCGACGTCTTCGAGGCCCACCCCGTCTTGCAGGGGGTAGAGGTCGACGCCGATCCGCCCGATGGTGATCAGGTCGAACGGCGCCCCCTGCTCGAAAGGCAGGCCAGGCTCGGAAGACGGACCTGGGCTGTCGCTCGTCATCTCGTGGAACTCCTTCGTCGCGGTCGTTCTGGTCGCTGGTCAAGCCTACACCTTATGTTCTATCAAACTGACATCAGTGGCAAGGCTGGGGCATAGGAGGTCGGCCATCATGGAGGCCGGCGCCGCGCCGGCGCCGGGTTCAGCGCCGGGCGACCAGCCACTCGGCGAAGGTGAGCACCCGCGGATCGAGGGCCGCCGTCGCGGCGAAGTCGGCCTGGTACGCCGGCAGGGTGGAGAACCAGCGGAACATCGACGCGCGGTCGTCGTCGAGCCCATCGACGGGCAGCTGCTCGAAACGCGTCGGCACCCCGGTCGCCGCGCTGATCTGCGCGACGATCTGCTCGAGCGTGAGCTCGTCGCCCGCGATCTCGACGGCGATCCCCGCCGCGCCCGCCGGATCGGTCGCGAGGGCGGCGACCACGCGGCCGACGTCGACGACGGCGATCAGCTGCAGAGGCACGTCCCCCGGCATCGGCAGGCGCACGACCGCCTCCTGGGCGTCCGGCGGCGGGAGCTGGTACACGAGGTTCTCCATGAAGAACACCGGTCGTACGATCGCGTGCGGCACTCCTGTCGCCTCCAGCGCCTCCTCGACTCGGCGTTTGCTCTCGAAGTGCGGGATGCCGGTCTCGCGTTCCGCACCGCCGACCGAGGAGTGCACGACGAACGGCACACCGGCGTCGCGGGCCGCCTCCACCAGGACGATGCCGCGCCGGGTCTCGCCGCGCGGGCCGTCCTCCCCCGAGAACGTCGTCATCAGCGAAAGCGCGGAGACCCCGTCTAGGGCGGCGCGGGTGGCGGCCCGGTCCTCCGCGTCGACGACCACGACCTCCACACCGCGCGCGGCGAGCGCACGCGCCCGGTCGGAACCGTCATCGCGGGTCAGCGCCCGCACGGTCGTACCCCGCTCGAGCAGCGCGTCGACGACCGCGCCGCCCTGCTTGCCGGTCGCGCCGACCACGGCGATCAGGTCTGACATCGTGGAGGACTCTGGAAATCGAACCAGACAGGTCGCCCCGATAGGCGAGTCCCCCTCGGACGCCCTTCAGCATACGCTGCTGCGGTGCCGTACGCCCGATAGGGCACGACACACGACGGTCAGCGAGCCTCGTGCGGCAGCCCGGCCTCCGGCGTCGTGCCGGTCGTCGCCCGCCCCGTCGGCTCGGTGGCGGAGAGCGACGCCAGGAGCCCCATCCGCTCCGCGTCCTCCGCCGTCGCCGCGTGGTAGAGCACCAGCACGATGCCGTCGGTGCCGGTGATCTGGAGCTTCTCGCGGTGAACGGTCAGCGCACCGACCTGCGGATGCTCGAACGTCAGGGTGCCTCCCTGGCGCTCGCGCACGTCGTGGCGGCTCCACAGCCGGCGGAAGAGAGGGCTGGCGATCGACAGTTCGCCGACCAGTTCGACGACCCTCGGATCGTCGGCGTCCGCGCCGACCGAGCGACGGAAGCCGGCGATCAACACCGCGGACGCGGCCTCCCAGTCGGGGAAGAGCGCTTGCTCCTCCGCCTCGAGGAAGACGTCGCGCAGGCGGTTGCGGCCGGCCACCAGCCGGGGCGACAGCGCGGTGGCGAGCGTGTTCGCCGCGAGGACGTCGAGAGACCGCCCTTCCACGAACGCCGGGAAAGGCAGCTGCGGCAGCAGCGCCGCCATGCTCGCGGGCACCGTCTCCGTTCGCGCACGCCTCGGCCGCCGCGGCGACCGGTCGGCGTTCACGAGGCCGAGCAGGTGGTTCGTCGCCTCCTCGTCGAGTTGCAGCACGCGCGCGATCGACCGGAGCACCTGGCCGGACGGGTTGCGGTCGCGACCCTGCTCCAGGCGCAGGTAGTACTCGGCGCTGATGCCGGCCAGCATCGCGACCTCCTCGCGTCGCAGCCCGGCGACGCGACGGGTGCCGAGCACCGGGATACCGAGGGTCTCCGGCGCGACCAGCTCGCGCCGGGCGCGCAGGAACTCCCCCAGCCGGTTCTGATCGTCGGTCATGTCGCCAACGGTACCCATGCCCGCGACGATGTGACTGTCCCTGCCGCTACCAGTGTGGACGGGGCCTGGCTGATGCACGCCTGTGGAGGAACGATCGAGGAGTCAGCATTTCGACCTCCCGAAAGGACGGACCATGTCCGGTCAACGCCTCCTCGTCACCGGCGGCTCCGGCTTCATCGCCGGACACATCATCCTGCAACTCCTCGACGGCGGACACGAGGTGCGCGCTACCCTCCGGTCGCTCGACCGGGAAGAGGCCGCGCGTTCGGGTCTGCGAGCGGCCGGTATGACGCACGAGGAGGCGCTGTCGTTCGTGGCGGCCGACCTCCTCGACGGCGCCGGCTGGGCCGATGCCGTCGGCGGAGTGGACGGCGTGCTGCACGTCGCCTCGCCCGTGCATCCTGGTCCGGTCGACGACGAGGACGACGTGATCGTCCCGGCGCGGGAGGGCACGATACGGGTGGTGCGGGCGGCGCGCGACGCCGGGGTTCCCCGCGTGGTGCTGACGTCGGCGTTCCACGCGGTCGGCTTCGGTCATCCGCCACTCGACCGCGCGTTCACCGAGGACGACTGGTCGCCGCTCGACGGCCCCGGCATGGACGCGTACGGCCGCAGCAAGGTGCTGGCCGAGCGGGCGGGTTGGGAGGCCGTGGCCGGTCAGGACCGCACCGAGCTCGTCACCATGCTGCCGGTCGCAGTGGTCGGCCCAGTGGTCGGAGGCGGCATCTCCGGGGCGACCCACCTCGTGCGGCGCGTGCTCACCGGCGAGCTGCCGGCCTATCCCGATTTCGCCGTGCCGTTCGTCGACGTTCGCGATGTCGCCGCGGCGCACATCGCGGCACTGACCGCGGACGGAGCGGGCGGCGAGCGGTTCCTGCTGGCAGCCCAGGAGGACGCCGTCCCGCTTGCGGAGGTGGGCGCTGTGCTGCGCGAGAGGCTCGGCGATCGCGCCGACCGGGTTCCGCCGCCCACTGCGCTGCTCCCGGACGCCGCCGTGCGCGCTGCCGCGGAGGGCAACCCGGGCATGCGGCCGATGGCGGCCGAGCTCGGCTACCGCAAGAAGGTCTCCACCGATAAGGCGCGCCGGCTGCTCGGCTTCTCGCCGCGGCCGTGGCAGGACGCGGTCACCGCAGCCGCCGAGAGCCTGCTCGCCGCAGGCGCCTAGCGCCCCTCCCCTCCCCTCCCCTCCCCTGCGTCGAAGGGCACGTTGTTGTCCCTTTCGAGCCCCGAAAGGGACAACAACGTGCCCCTCGGCGTCAGGAGCATGCGGATGGCAGGGCAAGAGGACGCGTCAGCGGCCGTCTTTGCGGATCCAGCGGAAGGTGAGGCGGCACGCGATCAGACCGGCGACCAACCAGATGAGCAGCACCACCGCGATCCAGCCGAGCTGCCAGCTGCCGCTCGGCTCCGCCGCTTCGAAGCTCGCGGGCAGGAACACGCTGCGCATGCCCTGCGCGATCCACTTGAGCGGGAAGAGGCTCGCGATGTTCTGCAGCCAGGTCGGCAGCAGGTTGAACGCCAGGTACACGCCGGAGATGAACTGCAGCACGAGCACGATCGGGATGATGACCGCGGTGGCGCTCTTGCCTGTACGCGGCACCGCCGAAAGCGCGATTCCGAGCACCGCCGAGGTCACGATCCCGAGTGCGTAGATCCAGGCGAACCGCAGCCAAAGCGCCGGATCGGTCGGCAGCGCCACGCCGAAGGCGACGCGGGCCATCAGCAGGAGCAGACCGATCTGGAGGATGCTCGTCGCGATGACCTGGCCCATCTTGCCGAGGAAGTACGACACGACCGGCAGCGGCGTCCCGCCCAGTCGCTTGAGCGTCCCGTCGCTCTTCTCCACGGCGATGTCGACGGCGAGGTTCTGCACACCGCTGAGCAGGATGCCCGCGGCGATCATCCCCGGCAGGTAGTACGCGGCCTGGGTGATGCCGCCACTGCCGTCGGGCGCCGCGCCGACCTTGCCGAGCCCCTGGAAGGCGACGGAGAAGATCCCGAGCATCACCACGGGGAACAGGAACGTGAAGAAGATCGTGTCCGACTGCCGGAAGTACACGAGCACTTCGTAGCGGATGCGCGACCAGCCCAGGGCGACGGAGGTCATGCCGCGACCCCCTCTGCGCCGGCACCTGCAGCGGCGCCCGCCCGCTCGTCGGCCTCCCGCACCAGCGCGAGGTAGATGTCTTCGAGGCTCGGCCGGATGACCTCCAGGTCGCGCGGCTCGCCCCCGAGCTCGGCCGTCAGCCGGGCGACCAGCGCACCCGGCGCGTCGGTGCGCTCCTCGTGCGGCGCTCCGGCCGCGTCGCGCCAGCGGACGATCGGGACGCGCGCAGTCGAACCGCCGATCTCGTCGACGGCGCCGATGTCGAGCAATGAGCCGTGGGCGATGACCGCCGCCCTGTCGCTCAGCTGGGCCGCCTCGTCGAGGTAATGGGTGGTGAGCAGGATGGTCGTCCCCTCCCGCTTCAGCGAGCGCACCAGCTCCCAGAACTGGCGCCGCGCCTCCGGGTCGAAGCCGGTGGTCGGCTCGTCGAGGAAGAGCAGCTCGGGCCGGCCGATCACGCCGAGCGCGACGTCCAGCCGGCGGCGCTGGCCACCCGAGAGGTTGCGGATGCGCGTCTTCGCCTTCTCCTCCAGCCCGACGGAGACGATGACCTCCTCGACGTCCCGGCTGTGCGGGTAGTAGCGGGCGAACTGGGCGAGCTGTTCGCGAACCGTCACGTTCGCGGCCTCCGAACCGGACTGCAGCACGATGCCGAGCCGGGCCTTCCAGGCGGTTCCCGCCTTGCCGGGGTCCTCACCGAGCACGCTGGCCTCACCGCCGTCACGATCGCGGTACCCCTCGAGGATCTCGATCGTCGTGCTCTTGCCCGCGCCGTTCGGCCCGAGCAGCGCGAACGTCTCGCCGTCGGCGATCTCGAAGTCGACGCCGCGCACGGCCTCGAACGAGCCGTACGACTTGCGCAGACCGCGGACGACCACGGCGGGAGGGCGAAGAGTCATGCGCTCATCATCCCGCGCGTCCCCGCTCGGCCGCAGCACCGGGAGCACGCGGTGAGCGCCGACGGAGAACCTTCCCGGCCTATGGCATCGATAACATCGGTCAGCGAGCCGGCGCGGGTCCCGTCGACGCCCGCACCACGAGCACCGGCTCGACCGAGGCCGGCGCCAGCGTGGTCTGCGGATCGGCGATGTAGCGCAGCAGGTGCTCGACGGCGAGGCGGCCCATGTCGCCGAAGGGCTGCGCGACGGTCGTGAGCGACGGCGAGCAGTACTCGGCGAGGGTGATGTCGTCGACGCCGACCACCGAGATGTCCTCCGGGACGCGCCTTCCCAGCTCATGGAACGCGCGGATGACGCCGAATGCCATCTCGTCGCTCGAGACGAACACCGCGGTGACCTCGGGGATCCGCGCCAGGATCAGCCCGTTGTGATAGCCGGAGGCCGGCGACCAGTCGCCCTTCAGCTCCGGAGGAGGAGTGACCCCCGCCGCCTCGAGCGTGCTGCGCCAGCCTTCGCTGCGGCTCACCGCGTCCAGCCACTCGGCCGGCCCCGAGAGGTGCCAGACCGTCGTGTGGCCGAGGTCGAGCAGGTGCTGCGTGGCCAGGCGCGCTGCCTGGGACTGGTCGACGGCGACGATCTCGGTCGTCGAGGTTCGCGAGCCGTCGATGGTGATGGTGGGGATGGCCGTCGTGAGCTCTTCGATGCGCCTGGTCACCTGGATGAGCGGCAGGGCGAGGACGATGCCGTCGACGCCCTGGTCGGCCAGCCGCGACATCGCCTCCTCCACCGCGGCGGGCTCCAGCGACGGGCTGGTGGCGGAGCTGACCGCGTAGCCGGCGTCGCGGGCGGCCTCCTCGACGCCGAGGGTCACGGCCGTGCGCGAATAGAAGCCGGTCTGCAGCAGCACGATGCCGATCGTCCTGCTGTGCCCGGAGGACAGCATCCGCGCGGCATTGTTCATGCGGTAGCCGAGCTGTTCGACCGCGGCGAGCACCTTCGCGCGGGTCTTCTCCTGCACGTTGGGATGGCCGCTGAGCGCACGGGAGACCGTCTGCGCTGACACGCCGGCGACCCGCGCGACGTCGGCCATGCCGGGCGGTTTCGCCGGCGCGTCTCGTTCTTGGGTGCTCGACATGGAGCCATGCTAGCGCGCGCATCGCCGAACAGGCGCGGATTCGCGACGATCGTGCCCGCCTCCGTCCCAAGCAATTGTTATCGGTATCAATTTGTGCGAGACTCTCCTCCTGACCCCAGTGA
Source organism: Leifsonia sp. TF02-11 (assembly GCF_017565305.1). GTDB lineage: Bacteria > Actinomycetota > Actinomycetes > Actinomycetales > Microbacteriaceae > Leifsonia. Next base: position 127,195 of record NZ_JAGEKP010000008.1, on the reverse strand, counting down.
GGGTGTCTGCGATCAAAGGAGAGGCAGTGAAGAAGTCAGCAGCAATCCGCCTGGCGGGTGCGGCGGGGGCGATCGCCCTCGGCATCATGGGCTTGACCGGCTGTTCCGGAGGGTCCGGCACCTCGTCAGCGCCAGCGGCCGTCACCTTCTGGGGCTGGGCGCCCGGATACGCCGACGCGGTGAAGGCGTTCAACGCCTCGCACAAGGACGTGAAGGTCACCTACCAGGAAGTGCAGCCGGGCTCCAAGGGCGGCTACCAGAAGATGCTCAACGCGGTCACCGCCGGCAACGCGCCGTGCCTCGCGCAGGTCGGCTACGAGACCCTCCCGAGCTTCGCCGCCCAGGGAGCGCTCGAAGACGTCGCGTCCACCGCGAAGGCCGACGAGAAGGACTTCCAGCCCGCCGCCTGGAAATCGGTCACCATCGGCGACGCCGTCTACGGAGCGCCCGTCGACACCGGCCCCATGGGGCTGTTCTACAACAAGCAGCTGTTCGACTCCCTCGGGCTGAGCGCACCGACCACCTGGGCGGAGTACAAGGCCGACGCCGAGAAGATCCACGCCTCCGACCCGACGAAGTTCATCTCCTCCCCCTACCTCGACTACGACTACGCCGGACTCGCCTGGCAGACCGGGGCCGCCTGGTTCGGTGTCGACAGTGACGCCTGGAAGGTCAGCCTGGCCTCCGACGCCAACCTGAAGATCGCGGACTACTGGCAGGGCCTCGTCTCGGAGGGCCTGATCAGCAGCGCTCCGATGTACGACCAGGCCTGGTACACGGGTCTCGGCAACGGGAGCATCGCGACGGTCGTCGGCGCGGTCTGGCAGGCGGGTGTCATCAAGGGCGGCGCGGCCGATGGCTCCGGCAAGTGGGCCGTCGCCCCGATGCCGCAGTGGTCGGCGGGCGACGACCAGGTCGGCAATGCCGGAGGTTCGGCGACCGCCGTGCTCAAGGGCTGCTCCGACACCAAGGCCGCGTGGGAGTTCGCGCACTGGCTGAGCACCGACAAGACCACCTTCGACACGCTGGTGAAGAAGGCCGGACTCTACCCGGCAGCGACCGGGCTCGCCGACCTCCCGGCGCTCACCGAGGGCGACGCGTACTTCGGCGGCCAGAAGATCTTCGACGTGTTCGCGAAGGCGGCACCGAAGGTCAACCCCGACTGGACCTGGGGACCGGTCATGACGAAGACCGCGGCCGACCTCGACGACGGACTGGGCAAGGCCTGGTCGGGTCAGGGAACGATCGCCGACGCGCTGAAGACTGCGCAGGACAAGACGATCGCCGAACTGAAGAAGCAGGGTCTGAAGGTCAGCCAGTAGCGACCTCCCGGACCGGGATGCGGCGGTCGACCCCGAGTGGACCGCCGCATCCCGCCGCACAACGCACCACGAACGCCCGCAGGAGAGAAGGAACCCGTGACCGACCTGGCCGTCGCCGAACCCCCGGCGACCTCAGCGGCGAGACCCGCCGGCCCCCGCGCCCCGCGAAAGCCGCGCCGCGGGATCGGCTGGCGGGCGCCGCTGCTCTTCCTCGGGCCATTCGTCGTGCTGTTCGCGGCGATGAACGTCGCCCCGATCGTCTATGCGTTCGTGAGCAGCCTGTTCACGGTGAAACGGTCGGGGCTCGGCCTCGCCGCGCCGGAGCAGATCTTCGATCCGATCGCGAACTACATGCACGCCTTCGGCGACGCCGACTTCGTCGCGTCGCTCGGCCGGGTCCTCCTGTTCGGCGTGGTGCAGGTTCCCGTCATGCTGGGGCTCGCCCTGGCGCTCGCGCTGCTCATCGACTCGAAGTCGGCACGCGGCAAGGGCTTCTTCCGCCTGTCGAGCTTCCTTCCGTACGCGATCCCCGGCGTGAGCGCGGCTCTGGTCTGGTCGTTCATGTACTCGACCACGTCGAGCCCGATCAACCATCTCCTGCAGCCGCTCGGCATCCAGCTGCCGTTCTTCGACGACGGCACGGTGCTCTGGTCGGTGGCGAACATCGTCACCTGGAGCTGGACCGGCTACAACATGATCATCATCTACGCCGCTCTGCAGTCCATCCCTGCCGAGGTGCTGGAGGCCGCCAGACTCGACGGCGCGTCCGCCTTCCGCACGGCCTGGAGCGTCAAGATCCCGATGGTGCGCAGCGCGATCGTGCTCACCGCCGTCTTCTCCATCATCGGGTCGGCGCAGCTCTACAACGAGCCGACGGTGCTCCAACCGATCTCTGGCGGCTCCATCTCGTCGACCTTCACCCCCATCATGTCGGCCCAGGCCGCCGTCGGCGCGGGCAACTACCCCTACGCCGCCGCCCAGTCGGTCATCCTCGCGGTGCTCGTCGGCGTGATCTCGTTCGTCTTCTTCCGACTCACCAGCAAAGGGGACGCGGCGTGACCCTCCTCAGCCCGCGACGTGACACCACGCCGCTCAGCCGGACGATCGTGACGGTGCTGCTCGCCGTCTCGACCGTCTACTTCCTCTTCCCGCTCTGGTGGCTGCTGGTGTCGGCGACCAAGCCGTTTGGCGAGCAGTTCTCGGGCAACGGGCTCTGGTTCGACGGGTTCGGCCTGTTCGACAACCTCGCCAGGCTCACCGCGCAGAACGACGGCATCTTCTGGCAGTGGATGCTCAACAGCCTGATCTACTGCGGCGTCGGCGCCGCGATCGGCACCCTCCTGTCGGCGATGGGCGGCTACGCACTGGCCAAGTACGACTTCCCGGGACGTGGAGCCCTCTTCGGGGTGATCCTCGCCGCCGTGCTGGTGCCGAAGATCCTGTTCACCCTGCCGCTCTACCTGATGTTCTCCGGTGTCCACCTGATCAACAACCCACTCGCCGTCCTTCTGCCGAGCGTCGTCAGCCCGTTCGGCGTGTACCTGGCGCGGGTCTTCGCCGCCCAGTCGGTGCCGGACGAGGTGATCGAGGCCGGTCGGCTCGACGGCGCGGGCGAGTTCCGCATCTTCCGTGCGATCTCGACCCGGATGATGCTCCCGGCGCTCGTGACGATCTTCCTGTTCCAGTTCGTCGAGATCTGGAACAACTACCTCCTGCCCGCGATGGTGCTGGGCGACGACCACCTGCAGCCGGTGACCGTGGGCCTCGTCGGCTGGAACGCCAGCCATGTCGCGGTTCCTCCGCCCCTGGTGGTCATCGGTTCGCTCGTCTCGATCGTGCCGCTGGTCATCGCGTTCCTCGCCCTGCAGCGGTTCTGGCGTGCCGGGATGACGGCGGGAGCCGTGAAGTGACGCTGACGGCGACCTCCGCTCTGCTGACGTTCGACGACGGGAGGCTGCTCCGCGACGGCGTGCCGCACCAGGTGCTATCGGGCTCGCTGCACTACTTCCGGGTGCATCCCGCGCAGTGGCGCGACCGGCTGGAGCGACTCGCGGCCCTCGGGCTCAACACGGTCGACACCTACGTCGCGTGGAACTTCCACCAGGGCCGCCCGGACCGTGCGGCCTCCTTCGAGGGCTGGCGCGATCTCGAGGCCTTCGTCACGATCGCGGGCGAGCTCGGGCTGGATGTCATCGTGCGTCCGGGGCCGTACATCTGCGCCGAGTGGGACAACGGCGGGCTCCCCGCGTGGCTCACGGCGACAGTGGGAACGCGAGCCCGCACCTCCGACCCGGCGTACCTCGCCGCCGTCGCCGCCTGGTTCGACGACCTCATCCCGCGGCTGGCCGCCCTGCAAGCCTCCAACGGCGGACCGATCGTCGCCTTCCAGGTCGAGAACGAGTACGGCAGCTACGGCGACGACGCCTCGTACCTGGCCTGGCTGCGGCAGGCCCTGGTCGACCGCGGTGCGTCCGAGCTGCTCTACACGGCGGACGGCCCCACCGACCTGATGCTCGACGGCGGCTCCCTCCCCGGCACGCTCGCGACCGCGACGTTCGGCTCCCGGGCGGCGGAGGCGTTCGGGCTGCTGCGCTCCCGGCGCGAGGGCGAGCCGCTCCTGTGCGCGGAGTTCTGGAACGGCTGGTTCGATCACTGGGGTGAGCGGCACCACGTGCGGTCTGTGCCGAGCGCCGATGCGACGCTGGGCGACATCCTCGACGCCGGGGGGTCGGTCAGCCTCTACATGGCGCACGGGGGAACGAACTTCGGGCTGTGGGCGGGCGCCAACCACGACGGGAGGTTGCAGCCGACGATCACGAGCTACGACTCCGACGCCCCTATCGCCGAGCACGGGTCCGTCACGGCCAAGTTCCACGCGTTCCGGTCGCGGTTCGTGGCGGCGGGAGGTCGGGAGCTCCCCGTTCCCGCCGATCCGGTGATCCTCCCGGCGCGCAGCGTCCCGGTCGTCCGGGGCGCCGGTCTGCTCCCGGCGCTGGGTTCGATCGCGCCGCGCGGCGCGCAGCCGACGCCGCCGAGCTTCGAGGAGCTGGGGATCGCCTCGGGGCTGGTGCTCTACACCGCGACGCCGCGGGCGCCGCTGGGCGACATCGAGCTCAGCGTGCGAGGGCTCCACGACCGGGCCCAGGTCTTCATCGACGGGGAGCCGGTCGGCGTGCTCGACGGCGACGGCTCCCTGCCCGTGCGCGGGACCGGCGCTCTGGTCGACCTGCGGATCCTGGTGGAGAACCAGGGGCGCATCAACTACGGGCCGCTGCTCGGACAGGGCAAGGGGATCCTCGGCGGGGTGCAGCTCGGGCGCCGACTCGTCCACGGCTGGACGGCGACGCCGCTGCCCCTCGATGAGTGGACGGCGGTGGAGCTGGCGGCGCTGGCGGGTGCGGACGCCGGCGCGGCCTTGGACGCGTCGGCGGCGGGCTTCTCGACGGCGCACTTCGTGCTCGGCGGCGACGAGCCGGCGGACGCCTTCCTCGCCCTGCCCGGCTTCGGCAAGGGGTTCGTCTGGGTGAACGGGTTCCTGCTCGGCCGCTACTGGGAGGTGGGGCCGCAGACGACACTGTACGTACCGGCTCCCGTGCTCGAGGTCGGCGTCAACACCATCACGGTGCTGGAGCTGCTGCACTCGGGCACGCACCTCGAGTTCCGTGACCGCCCGGAGCTCGGCCCTCCCGAGGAGTACGTCGAGACCTTCTGACCGCTCACCGAGGGGCACGTTGTTGTCCCTTTCGGCGCGCGAAAGGGACAACAACGTGCCCTTCGGCGATCCGGTTGACAGTTTGAGTTCTAACTATTAGAGTTCAAACTATGACATCGAGGATCGACCGGTTGACCGAGCTCGTCCGCAGCGTCGCCTTCGCGGGACGCGCGGCGGCCGAGGAGTGGGTGCGCGACAGCGGACTCACCCGGCAGCAGGCGTTCACGCTCGGCTACCTCGAGCAGAACCAGGATCGCGACGTGATCGCCCGCGAACTGGCCGAGATGTCCGGCACCACCGCCGCCAGCGTCACCAGCCTCCTGCAGGGGCTGGAGGAACGCGGCTACGTCACGCGCACCTCGTCGCCGAACGACGCCCGCATCAAGATCGTCCGCGTCACCGCGGAAGGAGCGCGGGTCGTCGCCGGCTTCGACGAGTCGATGGCGGCCGAGCAGCGCAAGCTGTTCGACGCCCTCGACGAGAACGAGCAGGATCAGCTGATCGCGCTGCTCGAGCGCGTGGTCGGCTCCGACCCATCCGCCGCCGCTCCATCTGGAGGCGGCCCGTCCCGCACAGCGCCACCCTCCGGCCGCCGCTAGTCGGCCGCCACCGGCGCACTCCGCACCCCTCACTTCCTCTCATCGAAAGCCGTTCACGGAACGGAGGCCCCGTCATGTCCTCGAACCGCCACTATCTCTCATCCGCGCCGATCTGGCGCTCGCTGGTGCACCTGTGCGTGCCCATGATCGCCGGCTTCTCGGTCGGCAGCGTCTACAACATCATCAACGCCGGCTTCGTCGGCTCGCTGCACTCCACCCCGCTGCTCGCAGCGCTCACCTTCTCCCTGCCGGTGTTCGCCCTCCTCATGGCGATCGGCGGCGTCTTCGGCGTCGGCGGCGGCACGTACGTGTCGCGCCTGCTCGGCTCGCAGGAGCAGGAGGGCGCCGACACCGCGGCGTCTGCCGAGCGCATCAAGCAGGTCGCGTCGTTCACCCTGTGGGGTTCCCTCATCGCCGGTGCCGTGATCGGAGTCGTCGGACTGGTCTTCGCCACTCCGCTGGCCGTCGCCGTCGGCGCCACCGGCGCGTCCGTCGCCCCGACCGCGCTCTACATCGGCGCGATGTTCGCCTTCACGCCGGTGTACGTCGCGGCTTTCGCGCTGGAGCAGCTGGTCAGGGCGGAGGGCGCGGCCGTGGCCTCGATGACCGGGCTGATCGCCTCCACCATCGCGAACCTCCTGTTCGACGTGCTGTTCATCCTGGTGCTCGGCTGGGGCGTGCTCGGCGCGGGCATCGCCCTCGGACTCTCCAACCTGGTCACCGTCGGCTACTACGTCTGGTGGCTGACGACCCGAAGCGAGACGATCTCGCTGGCGCCGCGACACTTCCGCGCCGACCGGGAGCTGCTGACCTCGGTGTTCGGGGTCGGCGTCTCCGAGCTGCTGATGTCGTCGTTCCTGATCGTCACCACGCTCGTCATGAACTGGATCGCGATCGGCTACGGCGCCTCCCTGCTGGCCGCGATGGGCGTGGCCCTGCGGATCTCGCAGCTGCCGGAGATGATCTGCATGGGCGTCTTCATGGGCGCGATCCCGCTGTTCGCCTACGCCTTCGGAGCGCGGGACCACGGAAGGCTGAAGAAGGCGATCACCGGCAGCGCGATCGCCATCGCGGGGATCACCGCGGTCTTCTCGACCATCGTGTTCCTGTTCCGCGACCAGGTGTTCGCACTGTTCAGCGCCGACCCGTCGGTGGTCGCCGACGGCACGCTCATCCTGACGGCCATGCTCGTCTCGACGCTGTTCAACGGATTCACCGGGCTGATCATCGCGGTCTTCCAGGCCACGGAGCAGATGCGCAACGCCACCATCATGTCGGTCGCGCAGGGCGTGCTGTTCATCCCGATCGTTCTGCTGGGCAACGCGGTCTTCGGGATGGCCGGCGTGATCTGGTCGATGACCGTCACCGAGGCGCTGTGCTTCGCCGCGGGCGCGCTGCTCTTCGCCCGCTCCCGCCGCGCGCTGAACGCACCCTCCGCCGAGGCCGCGCAGCAGGCCCAGGAGGCCCTCGCCGCGGCCTGACGCCCGCCGCCGAGATGTGAGTAATCGCGGGATTCCGGGCGCGGATTCCCGCGATTACTCACGTTTCACGGTGCGTGAGGGCCGATCGCACGTCGTCACGGTCGAGGCGGTTGCGGTCCAGCCAGCGTTCGAAGCCGGCGACGGTCGCGACCGGCGGCGCCGTCTCGAAGCGGATGCCGGCATCCGCCAGGCGGGTTCGGAGCTGCTCCCGGATCCGGGAGCGCTGGAGTAGGGCGAGCGGGCTCGCGTACGCCACGGCGAGGGCGAGCAGCGGCAGCGCCCAGCCGAACCCGGACGTCAGGTCCAGCGGGAGGCCGAGGATCGCGATCGTGACCGCCGACACGGCCGTCATCGCGGTCACGACCGCGAGAGCTCGCGCCAGGACGGACGCGGCCGCGATGCGCGAGCCCAACACCTCGCCGACGAGAGGCGCCCGCGCCGACGCACCGCGTCGCGGCGTGCGCTGCTGCCTCATCACGGCACGAATCTAGTCGAGAGGTGACATGTCGTCGCCCCTCGCGGGCGGGGCTCAGCGGTCGGGGTCGACGACCAGCTCCACTTCGACCTCGTCGCCCGCGGCGCGGCCGGTCTTCTTGCGGGTCTCCGCGTTGAACGAGACCAGGTAGCGGCCTCCCATCACACCGACCGTCGTCGTGTAACTGTAACCACCATCGATGGTTACGCGGACAGGGACGCGCTTGCCGCGGTCGAAGGCGAGCACGACCTCCTCTGGCACGACGATGCCGACGTTGTTTCCGCCGGTGGACTCGAGCACGGTGCGGAAGACGGTCATCGGACCTCCAGCGTCGGGATGGTGCGCGGGTGGGATGCGGTGAGCCTACTCCCGCGCCGCCCTGAGAGTCCGTACAGGCCGGGCGGCAGGCGCCCGGCGGGCGTTCACCTTCGCTTTCCGCCCACCATCAGGGGTACCGCTCGCCGACACGCCGCGCGGGCGCCGCGACCGTAACCGCCCATTCATGAACCGTTTGGTTGACCCCCTCACGGGGGTCACACCAGGGTCGTCTCTGTGACCTCCCTATGAGGTCCCTCAACCGGTCGGCACGCCCTCGCAACGCGCCACCGGCCTGCCTTCTCACCACAACTTCGGGAAAGGTCTCGGCAGATGCACGGCAACACCCCCCGACCATCCAAACTCACCACACGACAGCGCGTCATCGCGGTCACCGCGACCACCTGCGCGCTCGCACTCCTCGGCGGCGGAATCGCCGCAGCCTCCACGATCGGGTTCGGCAACCAGCAGGTCGGCCAGAACTACCCGAACGGTGAGCAGGTCTCCGCCAACCAGGTCATCCAACCCGTCGGCACCCGCCTGATGACGCCGTTCGGAAAGCTCATGGGGTCGACCGTCAGCCCCGACGGCCACTACCTCGTCGGCACCAGCGCCGACCGCTCGGTCGACCTGCAGGTCTTCGACCTCGACTCCTACAAGCCCGTCGCCGCAGCGGGTACGCTCGCGGCGGCGTCGTTCGCGACCGCGGCCGCCAATGCGGGGTACGGCGACATGAAGTACCTCAAGATCTCGGACGGCACGGTCGGCCAGGAGGGCCCGGCCTTCTCCCCCGACGGGAAGTTCCTCTTCGAGCCGGTCGCGACCGGGATCATCCGCTACCCCTTCAACAGCGACGGGTCGCTCGGCGCCGGCACGAAGATCGCCATCCCGAACTCGGCAGCCGGCCAGGAGGCCCTGACCGCAGGGATGACGTTCTCGCCCGACGGCTCCACGCTCTACGCCGCGGTCAACGGCCAGAACACCGTCGTGGCCATCGACCCCGTCGCCGGAACCATCACGCAGACCTTCGCGGTCGGCATCGCGCCCCGCCAGCTGACCTTCGTCGGCTCGCGCCTCTACGTGTCGAACGAGGGAGGCCGCCAAGCCGTTGCGGGAGACGCCACCCTCGGCTCGTACGGCACCGCCGTCCCGGCCGACACGAACCTCGCCACCACCACGACGGGCACCGTCAGCGTCATCGACACCGCGAACCCGGCGACCGCCGTCTCGACGATCCCGGTGCAGCTTCACCCGACCGCGATGCACCTGGACGGCACGACGCTCTACGTGGCCAACACGAACAGTGACACCGTCTCCGTCGTCGACACCCGCACCAACACCGTCGTCCAGACCTTCGCCACGCAGCCGTGGGCCTCCTCGAAGACCGGCTACGAGCCGACCGCGATCACCCAGCAGGGCGACCACCTGCTCGTGTCCCTCGGCCGCGCCAACGCCATCGCGGTCTACAAGATCGACCGCAAGGACCCGCGCGACCCGGCCAGCTTCATCGGCCTCCTGCCGACGGACTACTTCCCGGAGAACGTCACCGCTGTGAAGGGAAGCATCGTCGTCACCAACACGCGCGGCGTCGACGCGCGAGGCCCGCTGCTGACCTTCAACAAGGGCCAGGGCACCACCCCGGCGACGGGTCACGGCACCCACTCGACCACGGCCTCCCTCACCACGTTCGCCCTGCCGAGCGACAAGGAGATCCAGAAGTACACGGCGACCGTGTTCGCCCAGAACGGCTGGGGCTCCTCCTCGCGGAAGGAGGCGCAGGGCGACCAGGGCGAGAACCAGGACGGTCAGGGTCAGGACGAGGCGGCCAACGCCATCCCGAAGCGGATCGGTGACCCATCGCCGATCAAGCACGTGTTCCTCCTGGTCAAGGAGAACCGCAGCTACGACCAGCTGTACGGCGACCTGAAGCAGGGCAACGGCGACCCGACGCTGACGCAGTTCGGCGCCAAGGTCACACCGAACCAGCACGCGCTCGCCACCCAGTTCGGCCTGTACGACAACACCTACGACATCGGCACGAACTCCGCGGAAGGCCACAACTGGCTGATGCAGGGCGACAACCCGGCGTACACCGAGACCAGCGCCGGCGAGTACACGCGCTCGTACGACACCGAAGAGGACGTGCTGGGCCACCAGCGCTCCGGCTTCCTGTGGACCTCGGTCCAGTCCGCGGGCAAGACGGCCAAGAACTTCGGCGAGTTCGAGTACGGAGAGGGCAAGCCGGCCGGGGCGACCTGGCAGCAGTACTACTGCACGGCGCAAGGCGTGATGGCGGGAGGGGACCCGTCGACGCTGTTCGACCCGTCGATCCAGCTGCACGCGAGCTCGGCCATCCCGTCGCTCAACGCGATCACCGACCCGAACGCCGCGCCGTTCGACCTCGCGGTGCCCGACATCTACCGGTACGAGACCTGGAAGCAGGACTTCGAGAAGAACGGTCCGTCGAACCTCAACATGGTCTGGCTCTCCAGCGATCACACCGGCGGCACGGCCGACCCGGAGGCGCAGGTCGCCGACAACGACCTCGCCGTCGGGAAGATCGTCGACGAGATCTCGCACTCGCGGTACTGGAAGGACTCGGCCATCTTCGTGGCGGAGGACGACACCCAGGACGGCGCCGACCACGTCGACGGCCACCGCGCGCCCATCCAGGTGATCAGCCCCTACGCCGCCCACGGCAAGACCGTGAGCACGTTCTACTCGCAGATCAACCTGGTCCGCACCATCGAGCAGATCCTCGGCGCCCAGCCGATGAACCAGAAGCTCGCCGCGGCGACGCCGATGACGGACGCGTTCACGAACAAGCCCGACCTCACCCCCTACAACGCGGTGCTCAACCAGGTGCCGCTGACGGAGGGCGTCGTCACCGCACCCGCGTGCGGCTACGACACGATGGGCGCGACCGGTGAGGCCGCGAAGGCGATCAACGCGGCAGCGGCCCAGGCCGCAGCTGTGCCGGCGGCCGAGCAGGCGACGGCAGCGAAGTGGCAGAAGTGGGCGGACAAGCAGCACTTCACAGGAACGGCAGGGCACCCGGCCATCCCGGACTACGACAACCCGCTGCTCATGAACCGGTGGACCTGGTACCAGACGCACCACTGGACCTCGCCCTACCCGGGCGACGCGAAGATCTACAGCCCGGACGACGTGCCGGGGATCGCGCCGGGGTCGACGGACCACGACGACCAGTGATCACCGCGTGCTGAGCCCCTGATCTCGAGGGGCACGCAGAGCGCCCTCATCCCGCGCGGATGAGGGCGTTCGCGTGCCCCTCGGTCCCGCTCAGGGGTTCTCGTACGTGCCGTTGAGGCGCGCCCGGGCGATGACGTGGCCGTGCATCGCACGGGCGACGTCCTCCAGGCCGAACTGCGCGGGGAGGTCGAGCCGGCGATCCACGGCGAAGAGCTGGAAGACGTAGGTGTGCGGCCCGTGCGACGGCACCGGCATCGGGCCGTGCCAGCCGCGGGAGCCGAGCGAGCCGCGGCCGTACGTGACGCCTTCCGGCGGGGTGTGGCGGGCGAGCGCACCCTCGGGGAGGCCGCCGAGCGCCGGATCGATGCCCCGCGCGATGGTGTGAACGGCAGGCTCCCTGCGCGGGGCGTCGGGATCCTCGACGATCAGCACCAACTCCTCGGTCGCGACCGGCGGGGTCGTCCACGTGAGCGCCGGAGACAGATCCTGCCCGAACAGCCTCCCCTTGTACTGGTCGGGGATGGCAGCGCCGCCGTCGAAGGCAGGACTCGTCAGGGTGAACGACTCGGGTGCCCGCAGGCCGTCGCGCTCCCAGACGACCTTCTCGTGACCGGCTCGGCGGTCGCGCAGCGCGCGTCCGATGGGGTTCGGCATGGGGTGCGGCCTCTCGGTCGGGAGTGGCGGAGTGCTGGACCTACCGAATATACGTCGCGCTAGCCGATGTAGGAGGAATCCGGCCCGGTCTCCCCGGTGTTCTCACGGGGGAGATCGCGCAGCTCGCTGAGCTCGGCGACCGCGCTCTCGATCGCGTCGAGCGCGAGCCGCATCGGCTCGACCCACGCGTCGGCCGCGGCGGCGGTGGCACCCGCTGCTGCGGCGAGCTTCGCACGTGCGACGCGGATGGCCTCTTCCGCGGTCTCGAGATTGTCCATGTCCGTATTCTCGTCCGGCCGCTGCCGAGCGTCGAGGGGCACGCGAACGCCCCTATTCCTGGGTTTTGAGGGCGTTTGCGTGCCCTTCGGCGGACTCGGGCAGCGCGGGCGCGGGCGCGGCGCGCCGGTGGCGCGCGAGCCAGACGGTGTCCCGGGTGAAGGACTCGAGGAGGAGCGCGAGCGCCAGGGCGACCAGCAGGCTGTCGAGACCGGGCAGGAGGCCGCTCGCGGCGACGGCCAGCGCGATCCCCGCGTACGCGGTCACCACCTTGCGCCAGTACCGGTACGGCAGTCTCGCCCGCATCCACGGCAGCAGCCCGCCGGCCACGACGAACGCGTAGCGCAGCGCACCGATCGCGATCACCCAGAGCCCGAGCGCCGGCGCGACGTACACGCCGAGCACCAGCAGGAGGAACGCGTCGACCTCCATGTCGAAGCGGGCGCCGAGCTCGCTCGTCGACCCGGTGCGGCGCGCGACCCAGCCGTCCACCGCGTCCAGTGCCAGTGCGGGGATCACCAGGCCCACCAGCAGTGCCACCGGGATCGGGTCGGTGAACGACGCGACGACCAGCCCGGTGATCAGCCCGACCAGGCAGGAGCGCAGGGAGGTCACCACGTTCGCCGGCCCGAAGCGCTCCGATCCGCGGCGCCGGAGGCCGCGCACCAGCAGTGCGTTCGAGACCGCCAGGTAGGCGACGACGGCGATCCAACCCGAGGCCGGAAGCGGTATCCCCCACCAGGCAGGCGCGAGGACGCCGACGAGCAGCACCACCAGCGCACCCGACCCTGCCCAGCCGATCGCGGCGAGTTGAACCCTTTTCACGTGTGCCTCGTGTCTCGTCTGTGACGCGCCGCGCTGTCAACCCTTGTGTCGACCGGCCTTGTCTTAACACGCTGCACGTGGACGGATGGTTCAGGAAGGGGTGATGACGTGCTCGAAGCCACTGCGTTCTGGGTCGAGGAACCCGGGGTCGGCGCCTTGCGCCGCATCCCCCTCGCCGCGCCCGCTGACGGGGAGGTGCTCGTCCGCACCCGCTTCACGGGCGTCAGCCGGGGCACGGAGTCGACGGTCTTCGCCGGCCGCGTTCCCGCGAGCCAGCGCGCACTGATGAGGGCTCCGTTCCAGGAGGGCGACTTCCCCGGCCCGGTGAAGTACGGATACCTCAACGTCGGCGTCGTCGAGCAGGGACCTCCCGAGCTCAGCGGCCGGACGGTGTTCACGCTGTTCCCGCACCAGTCGGCGTTCGTGGTCCCATCCTCCGCCGTCGTCCCGGTGCCGGAGGGGGTGCCGCCGCGGCGCGCGGTGCTCGCGGGGGCGGTCGAGACGGCGGTGAACATCCTCTGGGACGCGGCGCCGCTCGTCGGCGACCGGATCACCGTCGTCGGCGCCGGGATGATCGGCTGCTGCGTCGCGCGGCTCGCCCGCGGCCTCCCCGGCGCCGACGTGACCCTGGTCGACGTCAAGCCCTCGCGGCGGAGGATCGCCGAAGCACTCGGCGTGCGCTTCAGCACGCCGGAGGCCGCGCCGCACGAACGCGACCTCGTCGTCGACACCAGCGGGTCGGAGGCCGGGCTGCGGCTCGCACTGCACACGGTCGTGACCGATGGCCAGGTCATCGAGGCGAGCTGGTACGGCGACCGCGACGTGAGCCTGCCGCTGGGCGAGGACTTCCACTCCCGCCGGCTCACCATCCGCTCCAGCCAGGTCGGCGTCGTGGCGCCGGCCCGGCGCGATCGCCGCAGCACGACGGACCGGCTCGCGCTGGCGCTCGACCTGCTGCGGGATCCGGCGTTCGACGAACTGCTGACCGGGGAGGCGCCGTGGCGGACGCTGCCCGACGTGCTCGCGCGGCTGTCCGCCGACCCGGGGGACGAGCTCTGCCACACGATCGACTGGAGGGATGCCTGATGCCGTACACGGTCACCGTGCGGGACCACCTGATGGTGGCGCACAGCTTCACCGGGGAGGTCTTCGGCCCCGCCCAGCGCCTGCACGGTGCGACGTTCGTCGTGGACGCGACCTTCGGCGCCGACGAGCTCGACGCGGACGGGCTGGTCGTCGACATCGGCCGGGCGACCGCCGCGCTCGCGGAGATCACCGGCGCGCTGACCTACCGCAACCTCGACGACGAACCGGAGTTCGCCGGCACGAACACGACGACGGAGGTGCTCTGCCGGGTGATCGCCGACCGGCTGGCGGCGCGCGCGGCGGCCGGCGAGCTCGGCCGCGCCACCGGGCTGACCTCCGTCTCCGTCACCCTGCACGAGTCGCACATCGCGTGGGCGAGCTACTCGAGGCCGCTGTGAACGGCGGGCAGGCGGTCTTCTTCGTCGTCCCCGACGCGATCGACGATCCCGACCGGGTCAGCGGCGGCAACCGCTACGACCAGCGCGTGCGCGACGGCCTCCGCGCCGACGGCCGGGACGTGCGGATGGTGCTCATCGGCGACCGTGGCGCGAGCAGCACCGCGGAGGCGCTCGCGCAGCTGCCCGATGACGCGCTCGTGCTGCTCGACGGGCTGCTCGCGGCAGGCGAACCGGAGGCCCTGACGGCGCACGGCGCGCGCCTGCGCCTCGTCGTCCTCGTGCACATGGTCGCCGACGCGCCCACCGACGGCCAGACGGCGGCCCTGCGTACAGCGCGCCGCATCATCGCCACCAGCAACTGGACCCGCTCCGAACTGCTGGAGCAGGACGCCGCCGATCCGCACCGCATCGTCGTCGCCCACCCGGGCACCGACCCGGCGCCCGCGACACTGCCCTCCCCCTCGGGAGGCCGGCTGCTGTGCGTCGCGACGGTCGCGCCGCACAAGGGCCAGGACCTCCTCGTGCGCGCCGTGATCGGCTTCGCCGACCGCGACGACTGGACGTGCACCATCGTCGGCTCACTGCACGTCGACCCCGACTTCGTGGCTGCGTTGCGAACAGAGCTCGACGCCGTCGGCCTGACCGACCGGGTGCGGTTCACGGGTGTGCTCACGGGTCCCGCACTGGAGGCGGCGTATGCCGACGCCGACCTGATGGTGCTGCCCTCCCGCACCGAGAGCTACGGGATGGCGGTCGCGGAGGCGCTCGCGCACGGCATCCCCGTTCTCGCGGCAGCGGTCGGCGGTCTCCCGGAGGCGATCGCCGTGCCGGCCGCCGCGGTGCTCGTGCCGCCCGACGACGCCTGGGCGCTGCGCGTCGTGCTGCAGCAGTGGTGGGCCGATCCCGCGCTGCGGAGCGCCAGGGCGGCCGCCGCGCTCGAGGCGCGCGCGGCCGGGCGGTCGTGGCGGACGACGACGTCGATCGTCGCCGCGACCCTCGACGCGGCGCTCGCGGAGGTCGGGCGGACCGGCGCGGGCGCCGGGCACTCGGACGCGGGCCGAACAGAGGCTGTGTCGTCATGAGCGAACTCCTGGAGGTCAGCGTCGACTGGCTCGCGCTGCGCGAGGCGGAGGACGCCCGCGCCCGTTCGGCCGCGCTCGCGGACACCGTACCGAGGCTGCTGGGCGCAGGGCCGCTCACAGTGCACGACCTCGGCAGCGGCACGGGTTCGATGATGCGCTGGCTCGCGCCGCGCCTCCCCGGGCCGCAGACCTGGGTGCTGCACGACTGGAACGCGAACCTCACCGCGCGCGCGTCGGAAGAGCAGCGCCCGCGCGACCGTTCGGGTCGGCCGGTCGCGCTCCGCTCACGCATCGGCGAGCTCGACCGGCTCGACGCCGGAGCGCTGCACGGGGCGTCGCTCGTGACCGCCTCCGCGCTGCTGGACGTGCTGACGGCGGCCGAGGCGCACGCGATCGTCGACGCATGCCTGGTGGCGAGGGCGCCCGTCCTCCTCTCGCTCAGCGTGACGGGCGACGTCGCGCTCACGCCGTGGGATCCGCGCGACATCCGATTCGCGCGCGCGTTCAACGCACACCAGCGCCGGGAGATCGCCGGCCGCCGGCTCCTCGGCCGCTACGGCGCCACCCTGGTCGGCGGGCTGTTCGGGATGGCCGGCTGGCACGTCCGCACAGCGCTCACGACCTGGCGGCTCGACCGGCGGCAGCCGCTCCTGCTGCAGGAGTGGTTCGACGGCTGGACCGGCGCAGCGCTCGAGCAGGACCCCCGACTGCTCCGCGAAGCGGCAGGCTACCGCGAGCTGCGCTGGGCGCAGCGGTCGCGCGGGGAGCTCGCGGCCACCGTCTACCACCTCGATCTCTTGGCGTGGCCGCGATGACTCTGCACGCGGTCGAGAGCCCTCATGCCACCGAGAGCACCACCGGGCCGGCGGTCCGCCTCCGCCGGCTGGTCGCCTCCCGTCGGGCACGCGTCGTCGCACGAACCATCGTGGGCGTCGCCGTGCTCGTCGCGATCGTCGCGCGGGTCGGCGCCGGACCGTTCCTGCACGGCCTCCTCAGTCTCGACGCCTCGGCCGTGGCCGCGTCGCTGGCGCTCTTCGCCGTCGCGACCGCGGCGGCCGCGTGGCGCTGGACGCTCATCGCCCGGCGGCTCGGCGCCTCCCTGCGCTGGAGCACCGCCGTCGCGATGTACTACCGATCCCAGCTGGTCAACACGGTGCTGCCGGGCGGCGTGATCGGCGACGTGCAGCGAGCGGTCGACCACGGCCACGCGTCCTCTCGAGCCGGGGGCGCGGGGGTCGGCGCTGCGGCCCGCGCCGTCGCGATCGAGCGCATCCTGGGTCAGAGCGTCCAGGTCGTGCTCTCGGTCGCCGTTCTCGCGGTGGTCGGCGGCGAGTACGAGGGTGTGCTGCTCCCCACGGCCGGGATCGCACTCGTCGCGGTCGCGGTCGCCTGCGTCGCCGTGGCGCTCGGCAGCAGGAGGGTCCGCGGCCTCCTCCGTCGGGAGGTCGGCGAACTCCGCGCCGGGCTCGGCTCGCTGCGGGTCGGCGTGCAGGCCGTCGTCGCCTCCGTCGTCGTCTTCGGCTGCCACCTCGCGATCTTCGCTATCGCGGCGATCGCCGTCGGAGCGTCCGTGCCGCCCGGCCGCCTGCTCGCTCTCGCGATGGTCGTTCTGCTCGCCGCCTCCCTCCCTGTCAACGTCGGCGGCTGGGGACCGCGCGAGGGCGTCGCCGGCTGGGCGTTCGCGGTCGCCGGGCTCGGGATGGCGACGGGAGTGTCGGCCGCCGCGCTCTACGGAATCCTCGCCTTCGTCGCCGTCCTGCCCGGCGCGATCGTCGCACTTCCGTCTTCCGTCGTCCGGAGGAGACTGCGGTCATGAACGGCCTGCCGTACGTCACCCTCAGCTGCTGCGTCTCCCTCGACGGCTACCTCGACACCGCGCGGCCTCCCAAGCTCGCGCTGTCGAACGACGCGGACTTCGACCGGGTGGACGAAGTGCGCGCCCAGAACGACGTCATCCTGGTCGGCGCGCGGACCGTGCGGCGCGACGATCCGCGCCTCCTGGTCCGCAGCAGCGAACGGCAGGATCGGCGGGAGGCCGCAGGGAGGTCGCGCACACCGTGGAAGGCGACCGTCACCGTGTCGGGCGACCTGGACCCCTCGGCTCGGTTCTTCACCCTGGGCGACACCACGAAGCTCGTCTACACCCCGCGCTGTGCGGCAGACGGCCTCCGTCGGCGGGTCGGCGACCGGGCGACCGTCGTCGGGCTCGACGACGATGTCCGGATGGCCGACCTCCTCGCCGACCTCGGCTCCCGCGGCGTCGAGCGGCTCATGGTGGAGGGCGGCGGAACGACGCTCACCGAGTTCCTCGCCGCCGACCTCGTGGACGAGCTGCAGGTCGCGATCGCACCGTTCTTCGTCGGCGACCCGGCGGCGCCCCGGTTCGTCGGCCCTGCGGACTTCCCCTGGACCAGCGACCGGAGGGCCCGGCTCGCGGAGGCGCGACCGGTCGGGGACGTCGTGTTGCTGCGCTACGCGCTCTCCGAGCGGTTCGGCGAAGCGCGATGATCCGCCGGACGGGTTCCCGACCCCGCAGCAGCCCGACGCGGCGTGCAGGCTCGCGGGTGTGGTCGGCCGTTGTGACGGTGCTCAGCGCCGTGACGGTGTTCGTCGCCGCCGTCGCGCCGGGGGTGATCGACTCGGGCTCGCCGCTCGCTCTCGCCCGCCTGCCGATCGAGTGCCTGCTCGCACTGGTGGCGCTGATCCTGCTGCCGTGGCGGTGGGCGCGCCGCGCCGTGGCGATCCTCGCGGCCGTGCTCCTCGTGGCGGCGGCGATCCTCGCCACGCTCGACCGCGTCTTCCTCACGACCGTGGGGAGGCCGTTCGACGTCGTCGCCGGCTGGTCCGAGCTCGGGGACGGCTACGGCGTCGTGAGCGACTCCGCCGGCTCGCTCGGGGCGCTGGTCCTCCTCGTCCTCGTCGGCCTCCTGGTGGTCGCCGCGGTCGTCGCGATCGCGGCGTCCCTGCTGCACCTGGCCCGGGTGCTCGGCCGACGCCGGCGCGCCAGTCTGATCGGGGCGTCCGCGCTCACCGCCGGCTGGCTGGTGCTCGCGCTGGTGGGCGCGCAGCTCGTCGCGGGCGAGCCGGTCGCCGCGGCGGACTCGGTCGGCGCGGCGGCCTCCACCGTCCACCAGGTGGAGGTCGCCGCCCGCGACCGGGCCGTCTTCGACCGGTCGGCCGCGAGCGACCCGTACTCACGGCTGCCCGCCTCCGACCTCCTCACCGGTCTGAAGGGCAAGGACGTCATGGTGGTGTTCGTCGAGAGCTACGGGCAGGTCGCGGTGCAAGACACCTCGTTCGCTCCGGGGGTGGACGCCGTCCTCCGCCGTGGCGACACGGAGCTGGCCGCACACGGGTACGCGGAGCGCAGCGCCTTCCTGACCTCGTCGACGTTCGGCGGGATCAGCTGGCTCGCACACTCGACGCTGCAGACCGGGCTCTGGATCGACTCGCAGCAGAAGTACGACCAGGTCACGACCACCACGCGCTTCACGCTCAGCGACGCCTTCCGCAAGGCCGGCTGGCAGACGCTCAGCGACGTGCCGTCTGACACCCGGCCGTGGCCGATCGGGAGCTCGTTCTATCACTTCGGAAAGCAGCTGAACGCGCAGAACGTCGGCTACCGCGGCCCCACCTTCAGCTATGCCCGGGTACCCGACCAGTACACCTGGGCCTACCTCCAGAAGCACGAGCTCGGGGTGGCGCACACCCCGCTGATGGCCGAGATCGACCTCGTGTCGTCGCACACCCCGTGGACGCCGTTGCCGCGCCTGGTTCCGTGGGACGCCGTCGGCGACGGCTCCGTCTACGACCCGCAGCCCGCGGAGGGCCTCCCGCCGAGCGTGGTCTGGCAGAGCCCGCAGCACGTGCAGCAGCTGTACGGGCAGTCGATCGAGTACACGATGGGCGCGCTGTTCTCGTTCCTGACCACGTTCGACGACCCCAACCTTGTGCTCGTCGTGCTGGGGGATCACCAGCCGGCCACCGTCGTCAGCGGCATCGGTGCGAACCACCAAGTGCCGATCAGCATCATCTCGAAGGACCGGGCGGTGATCGACCGGATCGGCTCCTGGAACTGGCAGCCGGGGATGCTGCCGTCGCCGAGCGCGCCGGTGTGGAGGATGGACGCCTTCCGCGACCGGTTCCTGGCCGCGTACGGGCCGTGACCGCGGCCAGGCTCTGACGCGCCTACGGGTCTGCGGGGAACGACCCGCGAGCGACGAGCACCACCGCCAGGCCGGCGAGCACGAGCAGCGCGCCGGCGAACGGCAGCCAGCCGAGCCCCGGTCCGGCGAGTACGGCGGCACCCACGGCGGCGCCCGCGCCGATGCCGATGTTCGCCGTGGAGTTGATGAGCGCGCCGATCACCTCCGGTGTCGCCCCGCGCGTGCGGATCGCGGCCGTCTGGAACACCGACGCCACCCCGCCGAAGCCCGCGCCCCACAGCACGGCGGCGGCCAGGACGCCGGCGAGAGCGGGGAAAGCCAGACCCACCCCGACCAGTCCGAGCGTCACTGCGGTGAGCAGGATCAGCACGGTCGCGCGCGGCCGGCGATCGAGGGTGGCGGCGGCGAACCAGGTGCCGACCAGGCCGACCGCGCCCATCCCGAGCAGCACAGGCCCGATGGCCGCGGGCGCGAGGCCCGTCGCCAGCAGCAGCACCGACACGAAGGTGTAGACGGTGAACTGCCCGAGATACACCACGGCGTTGGCGGTCGACACGACGGCCAGCCGGGTGCGGCGCGCACCGACGCCCTCCCCTTTGTGCGCGGATCCGCCTCCCGGAACCGGGGGCAGCAGCACGGCGACGATCACGACGGCGAGCGCACACACCCCGGCGAGCACACCGAACGCGGCACGCCAGCCGAGGGCGGTGCCCAGCGAAGTCGAGACGGGCACGCCCAGCACGAACCCCGCCGAGGCGCCCGCCGTGACCAGCGCCAGCGCTCGACCCGTGAACGCCGTCGTCACGAGCCGGGAGGCGTAGCCGATGCTGACGGAGAAGAAGAGGGCGTGGGCGATCCCGCCGAACGCCCGGCCGGCCGCCAGCAGGGCGAAGTTCGGTGCGACGGCGACGACGGCGTTGCCCACCGTGTACGCGACGAGCGTGGCGACCAGCAGGCCCTTGCGCGAGAACCGCGCCGTCGAGAGTGTCAGCGGGACGGCCAGCACCGCGACCATGAACGCGTACACCGTGACGAGCAGGCCGGCGATCGAGTCGGACACGTGCATGTCATCGCCGATGGCCGGCAACAGACCGACCGGCAGCATCTCGGTCGTCACCGCGAGGAAGGTCGCCAGCGTCAGCGCGACCAGTCCGCCCGCGGCATCGCGAACCGTACCGGGGGTCCAGGCCGACGCAGAACGCATGGTTGCGATGCTAGACGCGATTGAACCCATCCCCGACTTCGTACGTGTTCCCGATGAGGCCTTCACTTGGGAGGCCCGGACCGGAAGCAGGAAACACCATGACCGAAAGCCGACAGGGTCCCCTGTGGCTCCTGCGCATCCTCAGCGCGATCGTGCTCGCCGTCACCGGCGGCATCCACCTGTTCCTCATCTTTGATGGCGTGGGCGGCCTGCTCGGCACGCTGTTCGTCCTGAACGGCATCGCGGGAATCGTGCTGGCGGTCGGGATGCTGGTGCTGCGCGGCACATGGCTGCGCGTTGCAACGATCCTCTCCTTGCTGTTCCTGATCGCAAGCCTGGCGGCGCTGCTCCTCGCCCTCACGGTCGGCCTGTTCGGCATCACAGAGGTGTGGAGCTTCACCCTCGTGCCCGAGACGGTCGTGATCGAGGCGATCGGGATCGTGGTGCTCGCGGTCACGTCGGGGGTTGCGATGCGGCGGGGGGAGCGGGTCAGCTTCGGCGGCGATGGGAGATGAAGTCCGAAAGGCGGAGTCGCCTGTCGTACTGGATGACCCCCCGCTGGAATGCGAAGACGGCGAGTCGGAGGATTATTGTTCCGACGATGAAGAGACCGCCAGCAATGGCGATTCCCGCCCAGGGAGTGAGGGCTCCCGTCGCGTTGAGAATCAACGCGGTCATCGGAGCTGTGAAGGGGAAGTAGCTGAGCACGAGGACGACCGGGCTGCCCGGGTCGAGGAGGATCGTCGTGATGAAGTAGATCGGGGCGATGGTGACGATCACGACTGCACTGAAGAACGGCGCCGCGTCCTTGGCAGATGGCATCGCCGCACCGGTCAACACGAGTAGTGCGGTCAGCGTCAGCAATCCCCCGAGGAGCAGGAGAAGTCCGACAGCGAGTCTGAGCGGATCGAAAGCGATCGCTCCGATGCCGAGCTCGTCGAGGGGGAGAGACGGTGATGCGATCAGGTAAATCGTGACACTCGCGACGATGAAGATGCCGATCTGGACCACGCCCACCAGAGCCAGCGCAAGGATCTTGCCGTGAATGAGCGCCCGGGCGGGCATGGACACCAGAAGCATCTCGCTGACGCGGTTCTCTCGTTCTTCGACGGTCGAGCTCAGCATCTGATTGCCCAGGAGTGCGACGGTGACCAAGAGCAGAAGGGCGAGGAGGCCCGGCAAGATCATCCCCCCGACTCCTCCGGCCGGATTGCCGTCAGTATAGGTCTGCACTGTCGTGCGAAGGTCTGCACGAACGAGAGCGACCGCGCGATCCGAGTCCAATGTGAGGTCGACGCTGGCTGAGAAGAGGCGCTGGGCGAGTTGCGAATAGACCGAGTTGGCCATGAGACCGCGGTCTGCGGCGATGATCGTCACCGCTTCGGTCGTGGGGTCGGACGGATAATCGAGGAAGGCCGCAAGCTGACCAGATCTCACACGGTCAGCCGCGTCCGCGCGCGCTGGCCTGCCTCCGAGTTCTGCCGCAGCCGACTCGGAGACGATGCCAGAGGAGTCGCTGTACTCGAATTCGATCGGCTCCGTCGCCGCAGGCCCATTCGAACCTGCCCACGACATGACGAGGATCACCGCCGCCATGACCGCGGGAAGAAGCAACGCGGCAATCCAGAACTGTGGCCGACGTACGGTGCGTGTGAACTCGAAACGCGCGACGACCCGGACATGGTCAACCCTCATGTGTAGCCGCCCCCCGAGAGATCGTCGATGACGACGCAATCACCGAACTGCGTACGAAAGCTCCGGACTGCGACTCGCATACCACTCCTGAAATTGTGCGTTTTATGTGGCTACAGATACTACTCGGTGTTTACATCGGGACACCCACAGACCGAGGACTACGATGGCCCGACATGGACGACCTCACGCTGACCCGGCCCGGTGCGACCCTCGCCTATGACAGCTCGGGCGACGGGCCGATCGTGGTGCAGGCGCACGGGTTGACCTCGAGCCGTGACGCGGAGCTGGAGCTGCTCGACGTTCGGGCGCTGGCGGACGAGGGGCACCGGCTGGTTCGTTACGACGCGGCGGGGCACGGGCGGTCCCCCGGTTCCGACGACCCGGAGCGCTATCGGTGGACAGTGCTCGCCGACGACCTGATCGCGTTGCTCGACGAGGTCGGCGCTGAGCAACCCGTCGATGCCATCGGTATCTCGATGGGAACGGGAACCATCCTGACGGCGGCTGTGCGGCATCCCGAACGCTTCCGTCGGCTCGTGCTCGGGCTCCCGCCGACGGCGTGGGACACCCGCCCGGCGCAGGCCGCCCTCTACCGGCAGATGGCGGACATCATCGAGACACGCGGGTGGGAGGGTCTGGCGGAGCTGCTGGCCGCCGGACCCGTGACGCTGCCGCCGGTGATGGCCGAGCGGGAGCTGACGCCGCGATTCGAGCTGCGGCCGGAGACTGCACCGACAGTGCTGCGCGGTGCCGCGCTCTCCGACCTCCCGACGCCGGACGAGCTCGTGACGCTCCGGATGCCGGTGCTGCTGCTGCCGTGGGCCGGCGACCCCGGCCACCCGCTGTCGACGGCCGAACGGCTGCACGAGCTGCTGCCCGACTCGGAACTGTTCGTCGCCGAGAACGCCGCCGACGCCGACACCTGGCCGCGGCGGATCGCCGCGTTCCTCCGCTGACGGGCCGATGAGGCCGATGGCCGTCCCCCGCTACGTCCGATTCCGCTCGCCCACTCCGAACGCTCGCGGCGTCCAGGTCGGCGTCTTCGCCCTGGCCAACGGGCTCGAGCACGTCGGCGCGTTCACACCGGAGGAGAGCGAACGGTGGAGGCGCGCCAATGCCTGGTTCGAGGCCGCCTATCCGGAGCCCACGTCGACCGAACCGCGTGTGTACGATCGCACGGCGAACCCGGGGGCGGTGGCCTGGTTCAGACGCACGGCCGTCGAACTGATCGAGATGACGACGCTCTACGCAGAACTGCTGGACGCCCATCGGGTGCCGTGGGAACGGGTCGAGACGGACGACCCGGGGCGCGTGATCTACGAGGACGCCGTCCAGGTGATCGCGGTACCGCACTCCGACCGTGCAGGCGCCGCAGCGTCTCACCGCTGAGGAAGCCGGATCCCGAGATTCCTGCCGTAGGGCTGTAGCCCCAGGCTCTCGGCGAGAGCGACCGAGGCCGCATTGTCCTCGCGGCAGCGCCAGCGGGCGATCCCGGCCTCCCGCAGCGCCGCGTTCAGGGCGACGGACGCCACGACCCGGCCGAGGCCGAGACCGCGGACTTCCGGAGCGACCAGGAGGCCGACATCCGTGTGGCCGCCGACCCACGCGCTCAGTGAGGACACGGCGACGAGAGTCTTTCCGTGCCAGAGCCCGAAGCGGACGATGTCGGGCTCGACGACGCCGGACTCCTCGACCTCCTCCGGGTCGACGCGCTCGACCATCCGCAGCACCTCGGCGTAATCGGGACGGGCCTCCTCGATGGTCGGCGCGACCCTCCCGCTCCCCAGATAGTGGGCGGCTGGGCCGAGAACCGTCGGAGAGGCATCGCCGAGCGCCTCCCGCCAGGCACCGGCGTGCAACGCGACGTCGAAGGAGATCTCCTCGACCTCCGGGCGTCGCCGGCTGGGCGCACGCACACGAACCGTTCCACCGAGACTCAGGACGTAGATCCCTGCTCCCGCGTCGTCGACGTAGGTCGTGTGTAGGCCGGGCCGTCGCAGGTCACGCGTCTCGACGCCGAAGACGCCCGCCCAGTACTCGTCGGCACGATCGGTCGGAGAGGTCACCCGGCCTCAGGAGTCCATCCCGACCGGAGGTTCGCCAACGAACTGGTGGGCCTCGGCGGCGAGTTCCGGCCAGTCCTCGGCGTCGGAGACGGCGATCCAGTCGCCCTTCGGCTCGGCCCGGCCGGCGGCGACGGCCGACGCCACACCCCGGCCGACGAGGTCGACGGCGCGCGCCCGCGGCAGGTCGGCGACGAGGGCGTCGCCGTCGAGGTACGCGAAGAGCCGCCCGCGCACGTGGAGGCCGGTGGCGGTCAGCGAGACGTCCAGGTCGGGATCGTTGAGCAGTTGGGTGGAGAGCAGGTCGAAGGCGACGTCGGGACGGTCGGTCATGGCGATCCTCACAATCGGGTCAGGCTCCTATCGAACCGGAATCGCCGCCGCACCGCTAGGTGCGATCCGTTCGTGGTGACGGCGTGTCGATTTCGGACGGGTCGGCACGTCGTAGGGGTGAACAGCTGCCGACCGGCGGCACCAGGCAAGGAGGACGACGATGACGAAATACGTTCTGCTGTACCAGGGAGGTACGGCACCCCAGAGCCCCGAAGAGGGCGAACAACTGACGAAGGCGTGGGTGGAGTGGTTCGGCAGAGCCGGTGACGCCATCCTCGACCGGGGCAACGCCTTCGGCGCATCGACCGCCGAAGGGGCCGACCTGCCCGCGAGCGGGGTCAACGGCTACTCGGTCGTCGAAGCGGACTCGGCCGCCGCGGTGGACGGGCTGCTTGTCGGGCATCCGCACCTGGCCTCCGGCGGACGGATCGAGATCCACGAGACCATCCAGATGTGAGCCGGCGGCGCGCGAGCCGGCGCGTGCTGTCGCCGCCGGCTCGCCGCGTAGTGTGGCTTCAGCCGAGGAGGTGCCCCATGCGGAAGATCGTGGTCTACGAGTTGCTCTCCCTCGACGGGGTGGCCGAGGATCCCGACGCGTTCATCGTCGACTGGGATGACGCGATGGACGCCGAGCTCGGCGCCGTGATCGCGCCGCAGGACGCCGTGATCCTGGGCCGCCGCAGTTACGACGAGTGGTCGCGGTTCTGGCCGACGAGCACGATCGAGCCGTTCGCGACGTTCATCAACGGGGTCGCGAAGCACGTCGTCACCTCGTCGCCCCTCGACGGGAACTGGGCCAACGCCTCGGCCGTCACGGGCGACCCCGTCGAGTTCGCCCGTCGGCTGAAGGCGGGCGAAGGCGGCGACATCGGCGTGCACGCCAGCATCTCGGTCGCGCGCGCCCTGCTGGCGGGCGGAGTGGTGGACGAGCTGCGTCTCGTGATCGCGCCCCGGATCGCCGGCTCCGGGCGCCGGCTGCTCGACGGCCTCCCGCCGATGCGGCTCACGACCGTCCGCAACCTCACCTCCGCGACCGGCCACCTCCTGGTCGACTACCGCGTCGAGCACTGAGGGGCGGCCGAGAGGATACGAGATCACCAGGCGCGGGAGAGCTGCGCGTGCATCGCGTCGACCATTGTCTCGACCGCGGGGCGCTCGAAGGTCTCTGTCATCAGCCTGAACCTGTTGAGGAGCAGTTCGGAATCCTCGGCTCTGCCGTCGCTGTGTCGCCCGACTTCTTCGACGTCCAGGAGCCCGAACCATTCGAGGGTCTTCCGTGCCTTCGAGAACGGATCGCGGTGGATGCCGTAGTGCTGCAGCCTGACGTCGCCGGGGACGGCGACGTACCGGCCGTCGATCAGGGCACCCTTCGCACACGCGATCATCAGCAGGAGGGCGATCTCGGAATCCTCCAGGACATGCACCCATCCCTGCTCGATGAAGCCGGACGGGAGGCTGAACGTGTCTCGGCCCCGTACCGGCACCCGGTACTCCTCCGACTCACCCACCGCCTCCGTTCCGCACTCGTTGAGGAGGACGAAATCATCGACCCGGTTTCTGCCGAGGTGTCCGCTCCCTCTGTCGACGAGGCCGGCTTCCTCCAGCCTCTCGAGAGCGCTCCAGACGCTGCGGGCGCGCTTGTCGCGTGCGGTCGAATAGCCATCGCGCCCCTTGGTGTCGATCGCCTCCGAGACGATCAGATCGGCCCACCCCGGTTCGCCTGCCGCGCCTTTGACGGTGAATCCCCAACGGTGCAGACGAGCGGGCTGTCCTTCCTTGCGGTTGGCTTGCACGCGCGCGAGCAGCATGAGGTGGAACCGCAGCGCCGCACCGCGACTCGTCCCGAGCCGGGTCGCCGGTGGCCGTTGCTCGCGGGGTGGAGCCTTGCGGTCGGAGGAATCGGCATCGGCGGGCTTCGCTCGGAAGGCGTATCCGTACCGCAGGACGAGTCCACCCGACGGAACCGTTCCGTCCAGTGCGTCGCGCGCGGCACGGACCTGCGCCGCGATTCCGGGTCGGCTGAGCCGAGCTGCGCGAGCCTCGAGCACCTGGCGCTCTTTGGCGGTGGGAGCACGCCCGGAGTTCGCTGCGACGGCCATCCGACCACCCTGTCTCTACGTTCTGAACTGAACGCCTTAACCGGCCAGCTACCTTCCTATCGGTTTCATATCGAGGATCGTATCTGGCCGGTTAAGGCGTCCGATCACTCTACTGGATTACTCCCGGCGGATGTGGATTACTTGTCGACACGAAGCCGCGGATTCGGCGGCTGAACGCAGACAACCCGGAGGTGAACGACCATGGCTGAGCCGGACGACGAGGCGGCGCAGGGCCGACAGCCCGGGATGTGGGCGGCCTTCTCGACCGTGGCCCGCGCAGGAACACGAGAAACCGCCCGGTTCATCGCGATCATCGCCGTGTACGGCGTGATGCTCGCGCTCGTCTCGTTCGCCGTCGGAAGCGCCGGCACGCTGGCCTCGGTCATCGCCGCGATCGCCGGCCGCCGCTAGGCGGCGAGGTGGAACGTGCTCGCGAAGCGCGCCAGGAGGTCGTCGGGCCCGCGGAGCACCTCCACGACACCCGTCTCGATGGCGCGCTCCGGGGCGAGCTCGCCCGAGATGAGCCGGTGGAGGCCGGGGCCGCTCGCGAACGCGAAGTCGACGGGCCCCTCCCCGCGCGTCACCGACAGGGTCTGGCCGTCCACCCGGATGAACAGGCCGCCCTCGCCGAAGCGCGCTCCGTACGCCGTCGAGGGCAACGTGGCGGCGACCTGCGGCTGGAACGCGGTGCGCAGCGAGATCGCCATCGAATCCGCTGTGACGATCTGCTCCTCCCGCGGATCCTCCATCGCCTTGAACCCCCAGGCGCCGAGCGCGAGCACGATCGGTTCGAGCTCCCGGCCGTAGGGCGTCAGCTCGTAGAGGATGATGCGGGAGCGCGGCGCCCGGCGGATGATGCCGGCCGCCTGCAGCTCCTTGAGCCGCGCCGCCAGGATGTTGCTCGGGATGCGGGGCAGTCCCGCGGCGAGCTCTCCGTAGCGGCGCGGCCCGACGAGCAGGTCTCGGACGATGAGCAGGGCCCAGCGCTCCCCCACCAGCTCCAGGCCGCGCGTGATCCCGTCGTATTGACCGTAGTCGCGCGCGACCATCGGCCTCAGGCCTGCTGCTTCATGTAGGCCTCAGGGCCCTGCTGCGCGGCGACCGGGTCCATCCAGCCGAACTCGAGGATGTTGCCGTCGGGGTCGGCCAGCTGGCGCTGGTACATGAAACCGTAGTCGGCGGCCGGGCGCTCCTCGACGCCGCCCGCGGCGACACCGGCGGCGACCGTCTTGTCGACGACCTCGCGGCTGTCGAGCATGATCGAGGTCGACGCCGACACGGTCTTGGAGGGTTCGCCGACCGGGCGGTCGGAGAACGTCGAGAAGAACTCGCGCGTGACGATCATGAAGTAGTTGTGGTCTTCGTCGACGACGACGCAGGCGGCGTTGTGGTCGGTGAAGAGCGGGTTGATGGTGAAGCCGACGGCCGTGTAGAACGCCTTGGCGCGCTCCAGGTCGGTCACCGGCAGGTTGACGAACATCATCGCGGTCATCGTGGTCTCCCTTGTCGTGGATCGCTGTTGATGGGACCCATACTTGCAAAAAACAAGTGGATCGTCAATACCCGGATTCGCGACGATGCCACGCCCTATTCGGTCAGCCGCCGCACGGTCAGCGCCTGCTCGGCGAACCCCACGGCGCCGTCGCGGTCGTGCAGCACCGAGTGGGTGATGCCGAGGCCGGTCGTGCCGAAGACGACCTCCGTGTCGAGCCCGAGCCAGCCCCCGCTCGGCGCCCGGTGCAGGTGGATGGTGAGGTCGACGTTCGGGAACATCCACCGGGTCGGGTGCTCGCGCACGGCGACGCCGTTCGCGGTGTCGACCAGGGTGATCCAGGCGGCGACCGGGTCGACCTCCTCGCCGTCGACGAGGGCGCAGTGCGTCGACAGCCACGCGATCCCCCGTCCGGCCTGCGGCGGCTGCACGGCACGCGAGTCGAGGGAGGCGACGTAGCCGCCGATCCAGTCGTCCGACATCGACCACGGCTCGGCGGTCTCCGGCGACGGCAGCGCGGCGGGCGCACCGCCGGCGACCTCCGCGGTGTCGAAAGCGGAGAGCAGCCAGGCACGGGCCCGCACCGCCGTGCGCCCGTGGATGACGACCGTCGCCTCGACCAGCTCGATGGTGCGGCCCGGCCGGATGGTCTGCACGGCGACCTGCACCTCGTCGAGGGCGAGGAAGCCGAGGATGTCGAAACTGATCCGCGCGAGCTGGAGCGCCGGGCCGCCCGAGCTCGCCGCGAAGCGCAGGATCTCGTGCGTGATCAGCCCGCCCAGCGGGCTGAAGTGCATCTCGTCGTCGGCCCACGCGCCGCCCGCGTGCCGGGTCGGCGCGTACCTCCCGTCGCCGAGGGGGACGAAGTAGGCATCGGGGGTCGTGTCAGCATCCACGACTCCAACCTAGGCGCAGTGAAGCGGAGGGGGAGAGACTGGGGGAATGAACAGAGAGAAGCGGCAGCGGGAGGCGGACGCCGAGGCGCGCGCGCAGGCGGCGGAGGCGATGGAGGCAACGGAGACGGACGACGATTTCGTCGACGCGGACGAGACGCAGGAGTCGGAGGAGGAGCCGAGGTAGGCGGGGCCGCCGACCCACTCACAACCGCGGGTCGACCGGCTCGGACTCCATCGCGAGCACCGCGAAGACCGCCTCGTGCACCCGCCACAGCGGCTCGCGCTCCACGAACCGGTGCAGCGACTCGAGGCCGAGGGCGTACTCGCGCAGCGCCATCGACCGCTTGTGGCCGACGTTGCGGTCGCGCAGCCGCTCCAGGTTCGACTCTTCGGTGTACTCCGGTCCGTAGATGATGCGCAGGTACTCGCGTCCGCGCACCTTGATGCCCGGCTGAGCCAGCCCGCGCTCGTTCCGCACGAGTCCGGCGGCCGGCTTGACGACCATCCCCTCGCCGCCGGCGTCGGTGAGCGCCGACCACCAGGCGACCGCGGCGTCGACCGAGGCGGGCTCGTCCAGGTCGATGGCGATGCGCCGCGTCTCGCGGACCAGCTCCGGGTCGGCCTCCACCAGTCGGTCGGCGAGCGCGAGGTGCCACGCATGCTCGCGCTCGGCGTAGACGGCGCCCTCGCCCGCGAGCACCTGGAACGGCGCGAGCTGCACGCCGTCGATGCCGTCCGTGCGCCGCACATACCGGCCGTACGCTTCGGTGTACAGGGTGGCATCGGCCTCCCGCCGACGGGTTCGGTCGAGGATCGACGCGACGTCGAGTCCGCGCGCGGCCGCCTGCTCCAGCGTCGCCAACGCGGCGGGAAGCGCCGAGGAGGCGGCGGCACCGACGGCGGCGTACTGCTCGCGGATGAGCGCTCCGGCTTTCAGCGACCAGGGCAGGATCTCG
Organism: Leifsonia sp. TF02-11; assembly: GCF_017565305.1. Classification (GTDB taxonomy): domain Bacteria; phylum Actinomycetota; class Actinomycetes; order Actinomycetales; family Microbacteriaceae; genus Leifsonia. The sequence goes on along the minus strand of NZ_JAGEKP010000008.1, from coordinate 96,853 downwards.
CCGTCGAACAGCAGCCAGTCGGTCTCCAGCTCGTCCCACAGCTCGGCGCGGGAGACCGCATCGTGCAGGCGCGACAGAAAGAGGGCCTCGTCGGCGGCGCTGGGGAAGAACCGGCGCCCGGTGCGGGTGTGGACGAGTCCGGGCCAGTCGGGCGCCGCGCCGAAGCGGCCCCCGTCGCGCGTCACGAGTGTGACGGCGCGCGAGCCCATGTGCTTCTCCTCGGCGAGGAGGCTCGTCACTCCGCTCTTCCGGTAGGCGGCGAACGCTTCGTCGGGGTGCTCCAGCAGCCCGGGCCGGGAGGAGGGCGCGGGAGGCGACATCGTCGGCGGCAGGTAGAGCAGCCGGCGGGGATCCACTGCCCACCTGCTCATCGTCTCCAGCGCCCCGAGGGCGAACTCCGGGCGCAGCCGGATCTTTCCCGCGGTGCGCGTCTCCACGATCGGCGTGTCCAGGACGTCGTCGATCCGGAGGACGTCGTCCTCGCGCTCGGCTGACGTGTCGACGGCGAGCGCGAACGGTCGCGCCGGCTCGCTCCAGACCTGCTCGGCCGGCACGGAGACGAGCTCGTTCTCCGGGTACCGCAGCGCGGTCAGCGCGCCGCCGAAGACGCACCCGGTGTCCAGGCACAGGGTGTTGTTCACCCACTCGGCGCGCGGGACCGGCGTGTGCCCGTAGAGGACGGTCGCCGCCCCGCGGTAGTCGCGCGCCCAGTCGAGGCGCACCGGGAGGCCGTACTCGTCCTTCTCTCCGGTGACGTCTCCGTAGAGTGCGAACGCGCGCACCCGGCCCGACGCACGCCCGTGGTACTGCTCGGGGAGACCGGCGTGCGCGACGACGAGCCTGCCGTCGTCGAACACGAAGTGCGCGACCAGCTCGCGGCAGAACCGCTGCACCTCGTCGCGGAACTCCGGCGTCTCCGCCGCCAGCTGCGCGAGCGACACCTCCAGGCCGTGCGCCACCGTGACCTTGTCGCCGTGCAGCGCACGCGCGAGCTTGTCTTCATGGTTGCCGGCGACCGCGACGGCGTGACCGGCGCCGACCATCCCCATCACCAGTCGCAGGACACCAGGGGTGTCGGGCCCGCGGTCCACCAGGTCGCCCAGGAAGAGCGCGCGGCGGCCCTCCGGGTGCACCGCGTCGATCGGCCTGCCCTGGGCGTCGCACAGCAGGTCGTAGCCCAGCCTGCCGAGCAGCGCCTCCAGCTCGGACCGGCAGCCGTGCACGTCGCCGATGACGTCGAACGGCCCGCGGTCGTCGGTGCGGTCGTTGAGCAGGCGGGTGCGGACGATGGTGGCCGCGTCGATCTCGGCCTGGTCGCGGAGGATGTGCACCGTCCGGAAGCCCTCGCGGCGCAGCCCCGCCAGTCCCCTGCGCAGTTGCGTGGACTGCCGGCGGATGACCTCCGCTCCGAAGCCGCGGTCGTCGCGCGCCTCGGTGCGCTCGATGGCGACGCGTTCCGGCACATCGAGGACGATCGCGACGGGCAGCACGTCGTGCTCCTTGGCCAGCGCGACCATCGATTTGCGGGCCGCTGGCTGCACGTTCGTCGCGTCGATGACGGTGAGCAGGCCGTTCCGGAGCCGGATGCCTGCGACGTAGCGCAGGGCGTCGAAGGCGTCGCTCGTGGCGCTCTGGCTGTTCTCGTCGTTGGAGACCAGGCCGCGGAAGGCGTCGCTCGACAGCGTCTCCCACGGGCCGAACTTCTCGCGCGCGAACGTGGACTTGCCCGAGCCGCTGACGCCGACGAGCACGACGAGCGAGGCGGCGGGGACGGCGAGCTCGGTCATGCGGCGACCTCCCTGCGGAACAGTGCGAGCTGGGTCGGCGGCCCCAGCACGGGATCGGGCTCCCCGACCGCGCGGAACTCCACCCGGTAGCCGTAGCGGTCGGCGACCGCGCCCGCCCACGCGGCGAGCTCCGCCCGCGTCCACTCGAAGCGGTGGTCGGGATGGCGGAACGCTCCGGCCGCCAGCGCCGGATACCGGGAGTTGTACTCGGCGTTCGGCGTGGTGAGGACGACGGCCGCCGGCTTCGCCAGACCGAACACCGACCGTGCGACAGCGTCCAGGCGCTCCGGCTCGATGTGCTCGACGACCTCCATCAGCACGATCGCGTCGAGTCCGGCGATGCGGTCGTCCTGATACGTGACGGACGAGGGATGCAGGGTGATGCGCTCGCGCTGGGCGTCGCTGCGCTCAGCGAGGTCGAGCCTCCTGGCCGCGGTCTCGAGGGCGGCCGGCGAGACGTCGGTCCCGATGATCCTGGTGTACCGCGGGTCGACCGCGAGACGGGAGAGGAGGGCGCCGGGACCGCACCCCACATCCGCGACCGAGCGCGCACCGACGTCCTCGAGTGCGGCGAGGACGGCGTCGGCGCGCAGCCGGTTGAGCGGACGCGCGGCTTCCTCGACAGTGCCGACCTCCCCCTCCACGCCCGGCTCGGCGCCTGACCCCGCCGCCGTGTCCTGGTCGAGCTCGGCCAGTCGCTCGGTCGCGGCAGCGACATACTCGCGCTGGTGCACGAGGTACCTCCGCGAGATCAGCTCGCGCTCGGGATGCTGCGGCAGCCAGCCCTCGCCCGCGCGCAGGAGCTTGTCCACCTCGGCATCGGCCACCCAGTAGTGCTTGGCGTCGTCGAGCACCGGGAGGAGGACGTAGAGCTGTCGCAGCGCCTCGCCGAGTCGCAGCGAACCGTGCAGGGTGATCGACGCGTACGGCGACGGTCCCCACTCGGGGAACCGCTCGTCGAGGAGCCCCGTCGACTCCTCCAGCTGCCAGCCGAGCGGCTCGAAGAGGCGGCGAGGGAGGTCGGCACCACCGCGCAACGGCACGGCGTGGAGCCCGATCCGCAGATCGAGCGGCGAGGCCGCGAGCTCCGGCCGCGCGTCGCTGCGGCCGGTCATCGCGGTCCGGAAGACCGAGCCGAGGGCGACCGCGAGCATCGACCCGGATGCGTACGGCCGATCGTTGACGTAGTGCCCGAGCGTCGCCGCGTCCCCGCGGAACCGCGTGCTGCGAACCAGCCCGATCGGGTCCACCTCCAGCAGCAGGGCGGCCGTGCAGCTGTGCTCGTCGAGCTCCGGATAGAACACGTGCGCCTGCCCGACGGCGAGGTCGAAGTCATGGACGCGGTCGGGGTGCTTGTGCAGGAGGTACCCGAGGTCGGCCGGGTCGGCACCGCGGTAGGACACGGTCAACAGCATGCGGAGTCCCCCTCCCCTCGTCGTCCGGAACGCGCCGTCCGGCCCCTCGTCGTCCGGCCCCTCGTCGTCCGGACACCGGCGAGCTGGACTGACTCGACGATCGGACGGCGGGAGCAGCCTAGCCCACCTTCGCCTCCACCACTCGACGGACCCCACCACGCGCGATACCCGTCCCGAACGCTCCCTTTACGAGACCCGAACATTCGGGAGCGACGCTGAGGGAGGCCGGAACGACTCCGGCACCCACCTCAGAACGGGAGAATCATGCCAGCACGCATCACCGGCCTCGTCGTCGCCGCTGCCGCCGGAATCACCGGACTCGCCCTGATCGGCACGCCCGCCTTCGCGGACACCACGTCGACGCCGACACCGAACCCGAGCGCGAAGGCGCACGCGCCCCGAACACTCGCGGAGATCCAGGCGGCCGGCGCGAAGGCGACCGGCGACCGCGAGACGAAGCTCAGTGCCGCGATCACGAAGGTGACCGCCGACACATCGCTCACCTCCGGCGACCGCTCCACCATCCTCGGCACGCTCAACGCCGACCTCGCAGCGATGAAGGCGTCGGCCTCCGCCATCGCCGGCGACACCACCACGACGCAGGCCGAGGCCGACCTGAAAGCGGTCTACTCGAAGTACCGCGTCTATGCCGTCGCCCTCCCCCAGGCCAGGCTCGCCTCCGAGGCCGACCGCTTGACCGGGACCACCCTCCCGAAGCTTACGAAGGAGCAGTCGACGCTGGCAGGCCTGCTCTCCGGCACCGACAAGGCGAAGTCGACCGCCGCGCTGCAGGCCGACCTGAGCGACCTGAGCACGCAGATCGCGACGGCCTCCCACGACGCGACCGGGCAGGCGTCGGCGGCCCTCGCGGTCACGCCCGCCGCCTACGATTCGAACCACTCCGCCCTGTCGTCCGTGAAGTCGTCGCTGCAGTCGGCGCGGGCGGCCGCCAAGAAGGCAGAGGCGGACGCGAAGGCGATCCGGCAGGCGTTGAAGTAGCGGGGCGGGGTCGCGGCGGACCCCGGCCTGGAGACGGCGGCAGCGGGGCACTAGGGGACGCCCGCTGCCGCCGCCGCGGAACACGGTAAGGTCGCCGAACTCAGCAAGGGCTAAGAATCCGGGGCGGAGCCGGCCGGGACCAGATACCGGCACGGAACCGACACCTTCCAGCCGATCGTCTCGCGGAGGTTCACGAACGCGAGCTCGTCATCGCGCCGGCACTGCACTCCGGCCGCGGCGAGCTGAGGGGTCCATGCGGGACCGTCCGACCGCCGCGTCCACTGCGGGCCGGCCTGCGCGAGCACCAGGACGAGCGAGAGCGCAGCGACGGCTCCCGCCGTCCACCGGAGCGCGGGGTGCTCCCGCCGCCGCGCCAGCGCGATCGACACCGCGACGAGCGGCACGAGCGCGAGCAGCATCGACGGGATCACACCGTACCGGGTCAGCCACGCGTCGCGCAGCCGGCCGGGAGCGAGCGCCGCGTAGTCGTAGAAGCCGTTGGGGTTCGCCTCCACGCCCGCGGCGAAGATCAGCGCGGCTCCGCTCAGCGCCGCCACGACGAGCAGCCGCTGCGCGCGCGATCCCCGCACGCCCGCGTACACCGCTGCGACCAGGAGGACGGCCAGCACGGTCAGGCCCACCAGCGGCCCGCTCGCGGCGAGCACGGCACCGAGCTGCGCCTGGGGCACGGCCAGCGGCATGACCGCGTTGATCAGGAACCCGTACCCCAACGACAGCGGGTCGACACCGGGGTTCGTGTTGTGGGCGCGCGGCCACCCGAGCGTCACCGCGACCTGGACGAGGATGCCAGCGACGAGCCCCGCCCTGGCGACCCAGACGAGCCGGTCGCGCCGGTGGAGCAGGAGGAGCGGCGTCAGGAACACCGCCTGGATCTCCGTCATCGCGCCGAAGAACCCCACGATCGACAGCGCGACCGCTGTGCGCAGACGGCGAGGTCGCGACAGCACGATCCAGAACAGCGCCCAGAGGAACAGCGAATGGAGGTTCGCCAGGTTCCCCAGCACTTCACGCGGCGCGAGCGGGGCGAGGACGGTGAGGGCCGCGACCGCGACCCTGGCCGGCAGCCACGGCACGAGGTCGCGCGCGCAGACGAACACGACGACGGCAAGCCCTCCAGCGATCGCGCACGCCGCGGCGGTCGTCGCCAGCGCCCACGAGCCCACCGGAAGCAGCACGACCAGCGCGGCGACCAGGCGGGGAACGGTGTGCAGGTAGCCCGCGTACGGCTGAACGATCACGGCCGGCCCGCCGATGGCCGCGGCGGAGACGAACGTCCTGCCGTCCTCCGCCCAGAAGGTGTCGCGGGCGATCTCCGGCAGCCGCAGCCACGCGATCACGGCGCAGCCCGAGCCGAGCAGCAGGAGCAGCAGACCCGGATGTCGGGCCAGCGTCTCCGGGAGGAGGTGCCGCCGGGAGCCACGGACGACCGGTGTCGCGGTGACCTCGCTCGACTCCATTCCCGGCCTTTCTCTCCCCTCCATTCAAGCTCGCACGCACTGAACGTCTGCTATGGGTATCCGATCCATCCGCCGGGGCTGCGCGCCTTCGTCGATGGAGGTTCACAGGAAGGTGTCCACGTGGCCCGCCGGCTGCGGCGTCGTAGAGTCGGGTGGTGGCCACCACCGAATCCTCGTCCCGTCCTGTCGTCCTCGTCACCGGAGCCTCGCGCGGCATCGGTCGCGCCATCGCAGAAGAGCTCGGCCGCACCCACCATGTTCTGGTCGGCGGCCGCGATGCCGAGGCGGTCGCCGACGTCGTCGCGGCCCTGCCCTCCGCCGAGCCGTTCGTCGGCGACCTGACCGGCGAGAAGCTCCCTCCGCTGCCCGACCGCCTCGACGCCGTCGTGTTGTCCGCCGGTGTGGAGGACGGCGGCACGATCGCCGACACCGACGACGCCACCTGGCGCCGCGTCTTCGAGGTGAACGTCTTCTCGATCGCCGCGCTGCTGCGCAAGGCGCTTCCCGCCCTGCGGTCGGCGGAGGGGCTCGTGGTCGCCATCAACAGCGGGTCCGGGCTGACCAGCGGAGCGGGAGGCGGCGTCTACTCCGGCTCGAAGTTCGCGCTGCGCGCGCTCACCGACGCACTGCGCGAGGAGGAGCGGCCGAACGGCGTCCGCGTCACCAGCATCCACCCGGGCCGGGTCGACACCGACATGCAGCGGGCGCTCGTCGCGCGGGAGGGCCACGACTACGACGCGGCGTACACGATCAGCCCCGAGATGGTCGCGGCGACCGTGCGGGTCGCCGTGGACCTCCCTCCCACCGGCACCGTCGAGTCGCTCACCGTGCGCCCGATGCGGCGCCGCTGAGGGCGTCGAGCGACGGGATATTCGTCACGAATGTCGACATTCGTGGCACGAATGTCGGGATTCGTGACGAATCTGCGAGCTGCGGGCTACCGCAGCATCCCCCGCTCCCGCGCCGCGTTCACGGCCGCGGTGCGCGAGGCCACCCCGAGCTTGGTGAACACGTGCACCAGGTGCGACTTCACGGTCGCGTCGGCGATGTGCAGGCGGCGGGCGATCTCGGCGTTTCCCGCTCCCTGCGCCACCAGCTCGAGCACTTCGAGCTCACGGGACGACAGGGTGATCTGCGGCGAGCGCATCCGGGCCATCAGGCGGCTCGCGATCACGGGCGCGAGCGCGCTCTCGCCGGCGGCGGCGGCCCGCACGGCGGCGACGAGCTCGTCCGGCGGCGCGTCTTTGAGCAGGTAGCCGCTCGCGCCGGCCTCGATGGCCGAGAGGATGTCGGTGTCGGTGTCGTAGTTGGTGAGCACCAGCACGTGCGGCGGCGACGTCAGCGCGCGGATGCGGCGGGTGGCCTCAACGCCGCGCGGGCCGTCGGCGAACTGGAGGTCCATCAGCACCAGGTCGGGGGTGGACGCATCCGCGAGCGACACCGCCTCGTCCGCGGTGGACGCCTCGCCGACGACCTCGAGGTCGTCCTCGCCGTCGAGGAGGGCGCGGATGCCGGCCCGGACCACCGGGTGGTCGTCGGCGATGACGATGCGGATCACGTCGCGTCCTTCCTGAGGGTGACCGTCACGGAGGTTCCCTGGCCCGGCGCGCTCTCGACCGAGAGGTCGCCGCCGAGCTGGGCCACCCGCTCGGCGATGGCACGCAGGCCGAACGAGTCGTTGCCGCCGGCGCCGGCGCCGACGGTGGCCGGGTCGAATCCCACGCCGTCGTCGGCGATCCGCAGCACCGTCTCGTCGCCGCCCGAACGCAGCAGGATGCGCGCGTGCGTCGCCCCGGAGTGCGTCCGCACGTTCGCCATCGCGCCCTGCGCGATCCGCAGGAACGCCGTCTGCACGTCCATCGGCAGGTCGATCGCCGCGGGCGTCTCGACGTCCACCCGCAACGACCCGGGAACGGCCTGCGCGGCTCCGAGACGCTGGAGGGCCTCCCCGAGTCCGCCGTCGAGCGACGGCGGCGTCAGCTCGCGGATGATGTGCCTGGTCTCGGCGAGACTGTCGGCCGCCGTCGTCCTCGCCAGGCGGATCTGCTCGATCCCAGGTCCGTCCGGTGCGGCCCGCTCGGCGGCGTGCAAAAGCATCTGGATGCTCGAGAGGCCCTGCGCGACGGTGTCGTGGATGTCGCGGGCGAGGCGACCGCGCTCCGCCAGCGCGCCCTGCTCCCGCTCGGTCGCGGCGAGCCGGTCGCGCGTCGCCATCAGCTCGGTGAGCAGCGCCTCCCGCTCCACGGCCTCCCGGGCCAGCGCCCGATAGCCGAGGCCGAGCAAGATGGCCACCCCCGCGCCGATCAGCGGGCCGATCACGACCCCGGCCGAGAAGCCCTGGTGGAGGCTCAGCGCCACGATCGCCACCGCGGTCAGCGCCACGACGGCGACGGAGCCGACCCAGCGCGGCAGCAGGTGCAGGCACAGGAAGAACAGCGGGAAGGCGAGGTAGGCCGCCTCGGGGACCACGATGACCAGCCCCACCCAGACCAGGCCCAGCGCGCTGATCCAGACGATGCCCGCACGCCCCCTGCTCTGCGGCGGGACCACCCGGATCAGCGGACTCGTGAGGTATACGAGCGCGAACAGCACGGCGAGGACCAGCCCGGCGACCGCTGCCTGAGGGGCCAGCGCGGGCAGCCTGACCAGAACGAGCACGAGCAGGCCCGCGATGAGGACGTGCAGCCCGACTCGCAGTCCGACGAAGACCGGGGTGAGAGCGCTGTGGGACATGACGCCCCCAGCCTACGGACCGGCAGCGCCCGCGGCATCAATGGAAAGTCGGAGACGAGGTTGAACCGTGCTGACGATGTGACCGCAGCGCGCCGCGACGAGGCTGGAAGAACGAAAGGCGGAACCGTTCCGCCCTCGGAAAGGACTCCTCGTGTTCGTCGCCTGGCGAGACCTGCGCCACGCTCGCGGCCGGTTCCTCCTCATCGGGACCGTCGTCGCGCTCATCACCGTCCTGGTCGGTTTCCTGGCCGGCCTGACCGGCGGCCTCGCCGCCCAGAACATCTCCGCCGTCCTCGGACTCCCCGGCGACCACCTCGTGCTCGAGAAACCGGCCGATGGGACCGCGAGCTTCAGCGAGTCGTCGCTGTCCCCCGAGACGGTCGAGCACTGGCGGAAGGCCGAGAGGGTCGACACCGTCGTCCCCGTCGGGATCGCGCAGACCCGCGCGCAGTCGGGCTCGACCTCCTCCGGGGTCGCGCTGTTCGGCCTCCCCGACACCGGCGCGCCGACGGCGACCGACCTCACCGCCCTCGCGCCGAGCACCGACGACACCGTCGGCCTCTCCGCCGGCGCCGCGAAGGAACTGCACGCGGCCACCGGCGACACGGTCACGATCCTGGGCACCGATTACCGTGTGGCCTCCGTCGGCGGCGACGCCTGGTACAGCCACACCCCGGTGGTCGCGCTGACCCCCGCCGCCTGGGCGCAGGCCGACAGGCGGATGGGCGGCAACGGCCAGGCCACCGTGCTCGCCGTGACCGGCAGCCCGAACTGGGACGCCGTCGCGTCGGCGACGGGCACGACCGCCCAGCCGACCCTGCTGAGCCTGACCGCGCTGGAGGCCTTCAAGAGCGAGATCGGCTCCCTCGGCCTCATGGTCGCGATGCTGTTCGGGATCTCCGCCCTCGTCGTCGGCGCCTTCTTCACCGTCTGGACGATGCAGCGCTCCGCCGACATCGCTGTGCTGAAAGCCCTGGGCGCCACCCAGCGCTCGCTCGTGCTGGACGCCCTCGGCCAGGCGCTCGTCGTGCTCGTGGGCGGCATCGGCATCGGGATGCTCGCCGTCCTGGGCCTCGGCGCCCTCGCCGGAAACGCCCTGCCGTTCCTCGTGGCGCCGATCACGACCCTCGTCCCCGCGGCGGCCATGACCGTCCTCGGGCTCGCGGGCGCCGCCGTCGCCCTCCGCACCGTCACCCATGCCGACCCTCTCACCGCACTCGGGAGCAACCGATGATCACCCTCGACGACGTCACCCTGACCTTTCCCGACGGCGCCGGCCGCATCACCGCGGTCGACAGCGTCACCCTGCACGGCCGGCCCGGTGTGGTCACCGGCATCACCGGGCCGTCCGGCTCCGGCAAGTCGAGCATCCTCGCCCTCGCCGCGACCCTGATCCGCCCCGACAGCGGGCAGGTGCTGATCGACGGGGAGGACGCGAGCGGACTGTCCGCAGAGCAGGCCACCCGGCTGCGCCGCGAGAAGATCGGCATCGTCTTCCAGCAGTCCAACCTGCTGCCGTCGCTGACCGCGCGCGAGCAGCTGCAGGTCATGGGCGAGCTCGGCGGGAGCCACAAGAAGGCGGCCAGGACCGCGGTCCGCGGCCGGGTGGACGAGCTGCTCGACGCGGTGGGGCTCGCCGAGCACGCCGACAAGCGGCCGGCCCAGCTCTCCGGAGGCCAGCGCCAGCGGGTCGCGATCGCCCGGGCGCTCGTGCGGCAGCCCTCCGTGCTGCTGGTCGACGAGCCCACCAGCGCGCTCGACCAGGAGCGCGGTGCGGCGATCATGGACCTCATCGCGCGACTCACCCACGCCCAGGAGACCGCCACCCTGCTCGTCACCCACGACCTCGTCCACTCGCCGACCCTCGACGAGATCGTCACCGTCGTGGACGGCCGGATCGCGAGCGGCAGTCGCGTCGGGCTGTAGGCGCGAGGGGTGTGGGCGCGCCGGGCCTGTGGGTCAGGCGCCCGCCGCCGGTTCGCCCTCCACGCTCTTCAGCGCCTCCTCGACGGCCTTCTTGACGCGCGCGTCCTCGCGCTCGGCGCTCGCCCGCCGGCGACGACGGAGCACCAGCACGGTCGCGACGACCGCGGCCGCGACCACGAGCAGGAGCACCAGCAGCGACCACGGCACGGCCAGGGCGCCGGCCTCGGCCGCGACGCCGTCGACGCCCGGCGTCGATCCGGTGACGGCGGGCAGCTTCGGGCTCAGCACGGCCGTCGCCGTCAGCCAGAAGGCGGGGACGACGCCGCGGACCGGCACGGACACGCTCCACGACTCGCCCGGCAGCAGCTCGGGGACAGCGGTGACCTTCCCCGCATCCACGGGGAACCAGTCGAACGGGCCGCTGAGCGCCACCGTCTGGCCGGCCGACAGCCGCACGTTCCCGGTGTTGTGCACGGTGTAGGTGACGGTGGCGTCCCCCGCGCCGAAGGGGTTGGCGGTCCCGATGTAGTCCACGCGCATCTTCTCGACCGCGACAGCGGGGGCAAGCTTGCCGTCCACGCGGAGGTGCATCCGGATCCCCAGGCGGCGATCGACGCTGATGCCGTTCTCCTGGGCGGCCTGCGGCAGGGAGGTCAGGATGCCGCCCGCGTAGTCGCCGGGTGTCGCGTCCTTCGGGACGGTGACGGTGAAAGGCACCTCCACCGTGCCGCCGGGGGCGATGGTCACCGTGTGGTCGCGCAGCGCCGTCCACGCGCCGACGGCCTCCGCCTTCGCCTCCCGCTTCGCCACGTCGAGCTGACCGCTGCTCGTGGTGAAGCCGTCCGCCGCGTAGACGTCGAGCGTGATCGCCGTGGCCGCGTGGTTGCCCACGACGATCGCGTCGGTGATCGTGCCGCCCGGCGCGATCCGGTAGCCGAAGTTCTGACGGTCGGCGCCGTTCTGGTTGGCGGCGGTGCGCACGCCCCAGGTGACGTCGCCATCGCCCGCGGCGAGCGCAGGGGACGCGGAGCCGCCGACGGCGACGACCGCGGCGACGAGGAGGGCAGCGAGGAGCCCGGCGGCTCTGCGGGCGAGCGGGGCGGCGGAGGGGAGGGTCGCGGTGCGCATCGTTCTTCCTGGTGAGTTCGTGGGGTCCGGGCGGGCGGCGGGCGCCCGCCCGGACCGGTGGTGCGGTCGGCTAGCTGAGCGCGGTGAGCGTCAGGGTCGCCGTGTAGGTGCCGTTGGCGACGTCGACGGGGATGTCGAGCTCGAGGGCGGCGCCGAGCTTGGCTGAGCCCTTCGAGTGACCGCCGTCGGCGTGACCGAGCGTGGACGACGTCGAGAGACCGTTGCCGCCCGAGAACCCGGACTGCACGCGGTCACCGGCCTTGGCGTCGCCGCCGGCCTGGGTGACCGCCGGCGTCCAGCCGAGGTACTTGCCGGAGAACTTCTTGTCGCCGGCGGCGAAGTCGCTCACCTGAGCCGAGATCGACCACTGCGGTCCGGCGGCGCGGGTGTCTGTGACGCGGATCGGGTTGATCGAGCCGACGGCGGCGTAGTGGTCGCCGGCCTCCACGGCCTTGCCGAGGTCGACGAGACCGTTGGTGCCGTCGACGTTCCAGACGAACTCGCCGGGGGCGGCCTCCGGGACGGTGACCTGCAGCTGCTGCGCGTCGGTGTCCGGCTTCGCCTCGCGGGTCAGGGTGACCTGGTCGACGATGCTGTTGACGGGCTTGTCCGAGCCGTTGGCCTGGCTGCGGAGCGTCTTGACCGTGATGGCGTTCGAGGTGATGTCGATCGCGCTGTAGTTGCGGACCTTCTCCTGGTTCTGGACCGAGAGCCACCAGAAGCCCTTGTTCTGCAGGTCGTAGTACTTCGAGCCGGACGCCGAGTTGGCCGTCACGTAGAGCACCCCGCCCGGGCCGGCGACCACCGAGTCGGCTCCGGCCGCCTCGGCCGCGTTCGCCTTCTCACCGTTGCGGATGAGGTAGCTGCGGGCGTAGCTGTGGTCGTGACCCTGCAGCACCAGGTCGATGCCGAGGTCGGAGATGGCCGTCGGAAGCACGTTGCGGCGGTCGAGGATGTCGCTGTCCGTGGCGTGCGGACCGGACGAGTAGATCGAGTGGTGGAAGGCGAGGACCTTCCACTTCGCCTTCGAGCCCTGCTCTGCGACGATCTTCTTCATCCACGCGATGTGCGAGGCGTCGCGGCTGTTCGAGTTGATGTCGAGGAACAGCACGTCCTTGTAGATGAACCAGTAGTCGCCGCCCGAGCCGGAGCCGGTGTTCGCGCCTGCGGTGCGGTCGACGTTCGGCGTGTTGAAGTGCTGCTCGTACGCCTTCGACCCGACGTCGTGGTTGCCGTTGGTGGCGACGAACGGGATCTGGCGCAGCTTGTCGGACTGCAGGAACGCCTCGTACTGAGTCTCGTTGGCCGCGGTCTCGACCTGGTCTCCCGCCGAGAACAGCATCTCGGTGTCGGGGTAGGCCGTGGTGGCGACGTTGAGGGTGTCGACCCAGCCGGCCGCGTCGTTCGGCACGTTGCCGGACGAACCGATCTGCGGGTCGCCGAAGAACAGGAAGTTGAAGTCCCCCGTGAACTTCTGGGTGCGGAACGAGTAGGTCGCCGACCAGTCGCCCTCGGTGCCGACGCGGTACACGTAGGCCGTGTTCTCCTTGAGGCCGGTGACCGTCGCGAAACGGTTGAACTCGCCGCTGGTGGTCGGGCCTCCCGTGGCGGGGATGCTCTTGGAGACCTGCGGGAACGCGCCCCCGACGACGTCGGACGCGTAGGCGACCTGGACGACCTGCGGCACGTCGGCCGCGGAGTACCAGGAGAAGTTGCGCTGCGACTGGTCGGAGCCGACGTGCAGCACGATGTCGGTCTGGTTGGCGGAGGCCGCGAAAGCGGCCGGGGCGGCGAGGGCGCCGCCTCCGAGCATCACTCCGATGCACACCGCTGCTGCGGCGAGGCGTGTTGTGGTGCGGCGTGTTGTGCTTCGGCGATGGCGGGACGCGCTGGCGCGCCGGAGGTCGTCACTCGACATGGAGGTCCGATGCCTTTCTGGTGATCTGGTGAGGTGTCCGCGGAGCGCGGCTGGATCCACGCTCTCGGGCGAGTGTGAATCCTGAGTGAACTCTCAGAGTTCTAGCGATGGACTCGGCGGGAAAGTCACCCCCATTCGAGGCCCAGTATTCTGCCGACGAACCAGTACAGGGCGATGACGGTGACCGCCGCGGCCACCGCGATCCCGACCCAGAGCGCGGCGCGCGGGGTGCGCTTGCGCAGCAGCAGGAGCAGCGGGAAGACCACGGCGATGATCCCGAGCTGCACGGCCTCGATACCGACATTGAAGACCAGGAGCGACCACAGCAGCGTCCACGACCACGGCTCGTCGATGCCGAGCGCGCTCGCGAAGCCGAGACCGTGGATGAGGCCGAAGAGGAAGACCACCGCGAGGCGCAGCCAGTCCGCACGCCCGAGACCGAGCGGCCCCGCCGGCGTGGGGACGAGCTCGGGTGCGAGCTCAGCGGACGGCAGCAGGATGCGTCGCCGCACGGTCCACAGGTACCAGGCCGCCACGACCGCGATCGAGAGGGCGATGACCGGCTCGACGACGGCAGCAGGTACGGTGACGAGCCCGAGCGCGGCCAGCAGGAAGGTGATCGAGTGCGCCACCGTGAACGTCGTCGCGGCGAGCACCACGTCGCGGAGGCGGCGCGACCCGACGATCAGCGCGAGCAGGAACAGGATGTGGTCGATGCCGCTCAGCAGGTGCTCGGCGCCGAGCAGGAAGAACTCCCCGAACCGCTCCCCCGCGGTCTGCTCGGTGGTGAACGACAGGTGCTGCGCGTCGAGAGCCGCGCTGCCGTCCTTGCCGTCGATCGCATAGGTGACGATCGTCTTGGTGTCCTTGACGTAGCCCTCGCCGTCGGGGAACAGCCCGCTCCGCAGCTCGTGACCGGAACCTCCCGCGCAGGTGTGGTCGAGCACGAGGGTGGCGTAGGGCACACCGTCGCGCTCGTGCACGGTGATGTCGCCGACCCGGGTCGGGCGGCAGGCGGCGCCGCCGGTGCTCACGGTGAAGCGGTCGGTGACGTAGGAGGTGACGGAGTCGGCGTGGTCGTTCATCGCTGTCGCCTCCTCGCCGGTCTGGAAGAGCTCCGTCCCCTGGTCGAAGAGCGCCCGGTCCTTCTCGCTCTCCGCCGCCGAGACGACGAGCAGGTCGTACTCGAGGTCGAGGGAGGTGCGGACCACGCCGTCGGCTCGTCCGGTCACGTCGACGTACGCCACGGACGAGAAGCCGTGAGCCCCCGCCGTTGCGGCGGGAAGGAGCACGGCGACGGCCGCGAGCGCGGCGGCGGCGAGACCCACGATGCGGGGTCTGCGGCCCGTTCGGCGGCGCGCTCGGCGGTCGATCTGGAGGTCGGGCTGTCGGCGAGGGAGGGTCTGGATCACGGCCACAACGTTTCGGAGCCGGGTGAACGGTTCGGGGCCGGGACGGGAACGCGGGGGAACGCGGGCCTCCCGGACGACCCCCGGCCGTCACGAGTGTTTCCCTCCCGTTCACCGGCGCACGGGTCCGCCGTCATCGTCCGGCTCGCCCTCTCGGGGAGCGTGGGGGCGTGCCCCGCCTCCGACCCCTGACGCCGATCGCCGGCGCGCTGTGCGTTTCCGTCGCCGTCGTCCTCTCCGGCTGCGCAGCCATCGCGCCCCAGCCCGTGACAACGGGTACGCCCGGCGTGCACCCCCTCGGGAGCGGCTTTCTCGGCGGTGTCACCACGCCGACACCGGAGGCGACCATCGAGCCGGAACGGGGATCGTGGGACGGCGTCGAGCCTCCCGCCGGCTACACCGTGGTCGTCGTCAGCGCGGCCGACGACCGCGCGACCTCGACGCTGGTCTCCGGCGTCACCCGCTGGGCGCAGCAGCGCGGCGTGACGATCACCGCGCTCACTGCTCGTGGCGACGACGAGGTCGAGGACCAGCTGCTCCGCGCGATCGAGGCGTCACCGGACCTGGTGATCGGCGCCGGCCCCGACGTGGTCGACGTGTTCTCGCTGACCACCGCGCAGCACCTGCACCAGCAGTTCCTCGTCGTCGGCGCGGAACTCCCGGAGCCGACCGCGAACGTCACGTCGGTGATCTGGGCCGGGGCCAGCTTCCGCGGCACCGGCATCAGCGAGGACGGCGACGTCGACCCCTCAGCCGTAACCGCACGCCGCGCGTCCGACGCGATCTCGGCGGGCGTCGCGAGCGTGCTGCACGGGTTGACGGGGATCGTGCTGCACCTGAAGTGACCCGCGCTCCCGCGCGGGCCGTCAGGCCGTGGCGGCCGCCCACTCCCCCGCGAGCAGCGACCACACCTGCTTGTCGTGGAACACGCCGGCGACCGGCCACGCCTCCCTGAGCACGCCGTCGAGCGACATCCCGAGACGCCGGGCGACGGCGGAGCTGCGTTCGTTGTCGCTGCGGCACCTCCACTCGGCGCGGTGCATGCCGCGCTCGTCGAACGCGTACGCGAGCAGCTCCCGCACGGCGGAGGTGATGTGGCCGCGACCCTCCGCACCCGGCTCGAGCCAGCAGCCGACCTCGAACGAACCCGTCGCCGGCGAGAAGTCGACGAACATCGCGCCCCCGACCAGCACCTCGCCGACCCAGATCCCGTAGATGCCCGCGCCCTCGCGCGCCGCACGTTCGGCGTAGCGGCCCAGCGTCGCCCGCGCGCCGTCGACGTCGGTGGTGACGAACGACGGCCCCACCCACGGCCGGATGTGCTCGCGCGCCCGATCGAGGTGCGCGGCGAACTCCTCGGCCCGCCACGGCTCGAGGGGGCGGAGGGTGGCACCGGTGGCCAGAGTGGTCGCGAACATGGGCTCACCCTACCGGCGCCGCGTCAGGTCTCCCACGGCACGGGCGTCACGGTGCCTTCGGCCCAATCGCGGCGCAGTATCGCGTACGACACCGCGTCCAGCGGAGGCTGCCCGGCGACAGGCCAGCCCTCGCGATAGTGCGCCTCCTTGACGTAGCCGGCGGCCTCGAACACGCGCCGCATCGCGGCGTTGTCGATGCGGGTGTTGCCCTCGATCCGGTTCAGCTCGGGATGCGCGCGGAAGACCGTCGCGGTGGCGAGCCGAAGGGCTGCCCCGCCGAGGCCGCGCCCGCGATGGGCTTCCGCGATCCGCAGATCGATCAGCGGGGTGCCGTCGGTGATCTCCTCGAAGACGATGAGCCCCACGCGGCCGCCCTGGAACGACGCATCCTCGATCCAGTAGGCCTCATTCGCCGGCCCGCTGAAGTCGCCCCGCTCGACGCGCCGTGAGACGTCGTCGCGGGTGGGGTGCACCGAGCTGTGGAACGGGAACCGGTTGCTCGACAGGAACGCGATGAGCTCGGCGGCGTCCGCCTCCGGGTCGACGCGCGAGAGGGTGATGGTCATGCGCTGCCCCCTCCCGGGCGAGAGCGGCGCCGCTGCCAGGTGGCCCTCACCGCCGGCGCGCGAGCTTCCGTGCGACCACGATGCGCAACGCCGTGTCCGGCACCTTGCGCCAGCGTCGGTCCCGCCGGCCGCGGAGGTCGCTCTCCGCCTCCTCCACGACGGTTGCGCCGGGCATCGCCGCCCTCCGACGGAGCGGACTCAGGTCCACGAGCTCGGCAGCACGATTCGCCTTGTGACCGCGGCGGCGGTTGCGCGGAATGGATGTGCGTGCGCCGTGCGGCGCTTCGCCGTACTCGTTCCGCCGCTCGCGCTCGTAGTCCAGCGACTTCTTCTGCTGCGGCGACTGCCTCGTGTGAGCCATGACCCCTCCTCTCCGATGCCGAACAGAGCAGGATATGAGTCCACGCGATGGATGCGCAAGGGGATGCGGCTGCCGGACCTCACCTCAGCGCGCGGAGATCGAACCTCCACGCGTTCACCCGGATCGGTACGCCCTTCGGGTACTCGAAATCCTCGACGCCCGTGTCGACGAACCCTGCGGAGCGCGCGAGCGCGTTCGATGGGGCGTTGTCGGTTCGCGGGAACGCGAACACCGTGTCGCGATCGCCGCGCATCGCGGCGTGCTCGAGCAGCAGCCGCACAGCGCGTCCGGCGTAGCCGCGCCGCTGGTACGGAACGAAGACGAACCAGCCGCACTCGTACACCGGCCTCCCACCGTGTTCGGTCTCCCAATACGCCGCCGTGCCCACGGGCTCGTCCGCCGCGTCAGCCCACACCGTGAACGGCGACACCGTGCCGTCGGCCTGGCCACGCAGCAGGCGCTCGTGGCGCCGGCGCACGGTGTCCTCGTCCAGAGGTCCGCCCAGGAGCGCGGTCATCTCCGGCGCGTTGTTGCGCAGCTCGACGGCCAGGTCGTCGTCTGTCCATGGTCGGAGCCGGATGTCGTCCATGCGGCGACCATACGCGCGAGGGCCGACACAGCCGACGGCGATCCCGACGAAACGCACGTAATACTCCTCGCTCTCCCCGCCGACCCTCGCTATGTTCAAATCGGAGTCACTTCCGGTTCCCCCTGAATACCCAGCAAAGGATCAGCATGTCTGAAGCAGCACCGCCCGCCACCGTGTCGGCCGCGCCCGTCGCGCCCGCCTCTCCCGCGGTGGCCGCCCGTCTCGCCGCCGAGGTTGCCGGGACGTTCATCCTGGTCTTCGGCGTCATCGGCACGGCGCTCTTCGCGGCCGGGTTCGACGGCGGCACCGCAGGGCTGAACGTCGGCTTCCTCGGCGTCGCGCTCGCCCTCGGCCTGAGCGTGCTGGTGTCCGCCTACGCCTTCGGACCGGTCTCGGGCGGCCACTTCAACCCGGCCGTGACCATCGGGCTGGCGATCGCCGGCCGGTTCGCCTGGAAGGACGTCGCCGGCTACATCGTCGCGCAGATCGTCGGCGGCATCATCGCCTCGTCCCTCCTCGTCGCGATCGCGGCGGGCGGCCCGGACGGGTTCCTCGCCAACGCGCAGAAGGGCGGCTTCGCGTCGACCGGCTGGGGCGAGCTCTCCCCCGGCGGCTTCGGCCTGGTCTCCTCGCTGGTGGTCGAGATCATCGCGACCGCGGTCTTCGTCTGGGTCATCCTCGGCGTCACGAGCAGCCGCGCGGCGGACGGCTTCGCCCCGCTCGCCATCGGCCTCACGCTGACCCTGATCGCCCTGGTCGCCATCCCGATCTCGAACGGCTCGTTCAACCCGGCCCGCTCGATCGCGACCGCGATCTACGGCGGCCCGACGGCGCTCGCCCAGCTCTGGCTGTCGATCGTCGCCCCGATCGTGGGCGCGGCGATCGCCGGCATCACCTTCAAGCCGCTGTTCGACAAGGTGCGCCGCGCGAGCTGATCGACGCGTGACGACAGGAGGCCGGTCCCGGATGGCGGGGCCGGCCTCCCGACGTGCCGGCCTCTTGTCGTGCCGGCCTACCCCGCCGGCCTGCTGAACAGGTTCACCAGGTTCCCGTCCGGGTCGCGGAACAGCGTCGACCGGTTGCCCCAGGGCATCGTCGTCGGCGCCAGCACGACATCACCGAGCTGTGCCTCCAGGCGCGCGAACTCGGCGTCGACGTCCGCGACGACGAACTCGAGGATGACCGACGCGTTGCTGCCGGGCCGGGGAGCGTCCCCGCCGAGCATCGCCACGGTGGCAATGCTGCCGATGGCGAGGGCACCGGCCTGCGTGCGGAACTCGGCGAACACCGGCGCGGGCCGGATGGCCGGAACGTTCAGGACGAGCTCGTAGAAGGCGACCAGCCCCTCGAGGTCGTCGGTGATGATGCGGACGGATGCGAAGTCCATGGGTGATCCTCTCTGCCGAGGCCGTTCGACCCCGTCCCTCCAGACTCCGGCGGCAGGGCGACACCGTCCTGTCGGTGTTTCGGCGGCTCGCGCCGGTCAGGCCCGCTCATCGTCGAGCCGGAGACTGCGGACCTCCCCGTAGGCGATGTCGAGCTCCGCGATGCCGAGCGCGCGACGCGGCGGGCGCTCAGCGGTGGCCTCCACCGAGGCGATCCGGTCGCCGCGGAAGGCACGGACCCCGTCACGCAGCCGGCACCACGCGATCAGGTACCAGTCGCGCCCCTTGCCCACGTACCCCAGCGGCTCCACCTCGCGCTCCGTCTCGGCGCCCGCGCGGTCGCGGTAGGCGATCCGCAGTACCCGCCCCGAGCGCAGCGCGCCGTCGAGGCCGGCGACGACCTCCGGCGCCCGGCCGTCGTCGAGGAGGTGGATACGGGCCGCCAGCTCCGCCGTCTCCCGGAGGTTCCGCTCGTCCATCACGGCGACCACTTTGCGCAGCGCGGCGGCGGCGGAGGTCGCGAACGGGCTCGACGCCAGCATCCCGAGCGCCGTGGTGACGGCGAGCGCCTCGTCGACGGTGAACCCGAGCGGGGCCAAGGTGTGCGCGCGGTCGATCGTGTACCCGCCCGTCCTGCCGGGCTCCGCCCAGATCGGCACGCCGGCCTGCTGCAGGGCGGACAGGTCCCGCTCGATCGTCCGCGAGCTGACCTCGAAGCGCTCGGCGAGCCAGCGCGCGCTGCGCGGCCGCGGGGCGACGGCGCGGAGCTCCTCGACCAGGGCGTAGAGGCGATCCGTGCGGTTCACGCCTCGACTCTAGACGGCACCCCGGCCCCCGCCTGCGTCGTTCAGCCCAGCGACACCGCCGTCCACGACACCGGCGGCAGCTCGATGCTCAGAAGCCCGTCGGCGATCGACACCGCGGCCGCACGCGGCGCGACCCGCTCGGGGTCCTCGAGGGTGTTCTTCGCGGTCACGTCGTCGTCGGCGAGGGTGTGCGACTCGAGGACGCCCACCTCGCCGAGGGCGCTGATGTCGGCGGTCACCGTGACGGAGTCGGTGGTGCTCCTGTTCACCAGGAACAGGGCCGTCCGCCCGGACTCCGCGTCGCTCGTGGCGACCGCGTCGACCAGTGGCACCTCACCGTAGACGGCGGTGGAGTGGGTCGGGCTCTCGATCGGGATCCGGAGCGCCTCGCCGCGCGCGAGCCGCGAGGTGATCGAGAACGGGAAGAACGTCGTCTGCCGCCAGGCGGGGCCGCCCGGCTCTGTCATGATCGGCGCGATCACGTTCACCAGCTGCGCCAGCGACGCACTGGTCACCCGGTCGGCGTGCTTGAGCAGCGAGATCAGGAGGCTGCCGAACACCACGGCGTCGGCGACCGAGTAGACGTCCTCCAGGAGGCGCGGGGCGACCGGCCAGTTGTCGATGCCCGTGATCTTCTCGACGCCCTGCCAGCGGTCGAGGTACCAGACGTTCCACTCGTCGAACGACAGCTCGATCGTCTTGTCGCTCCCGAGGACCGCCTTCACATGGTCCGCCGTCGCGACCACCGACTCGATGAAGTGGTCCATGTCGGTGGAGGACGCCAGGAAGCTGTCCAGGTCGCCGTCGCGCTCCTGGTAGTAGGCGTGCAGCGAGATGTAGTCGACGTCGTCGTACGTGTGGGTGAGCACGACCCGCTCCCACTCGCCGAAGGTGGGCATCGCGGCACCGGACGAGCCGCAGACCACCAGCTCGATCGACGGGTCGAGCTGGCGCATCCCCTTCGCGGTCTGCGATGCGAGCTTGCCGTAGTCGTCGGCCGAGCGGTGGCCCAGCTGCCACGTGCCGTCCATCTCGTTGCCGAGGCACCACATCCGCACGTCGAAGGGCTCCGTGCGGCCGTTCGCGATGCGGAGGTCGCTGAGGGTGCTCCCGCCCGGCACGTTGGCGTACTCGAGCAGGTCGATCGCTTCGAGCGTGCCGCGCGTCCCGAGGTTGACGGCCATCATCAGATCGCTGCCGACCTTGTCGAGCCAGGAGGCGAACTCGTGGAGACCGACCTCGTTGGTCTCGGTCGAGTGCCAGGCCAGGTCGAGGCGGCGCGGGCGGTCTGCGCGCGGGCCGACGCTGTCCTCCCAGCGGAACCCGGAGACGAAGTTGCCTCCCGGGTAGCGGATGGTGGACACCCCCAGCTCCTTCACGAGCTCGATGACGTCGCGGCGGAAGCCTTCCTCGTCGGCCTCCGGGTGGCCGGGCTCATAGATGCCGTCGTAGACGTGGCGGCCGAGGTGCTCGACGAAGCCGCCGAAGAGGCGACGCCGAACAGCGCCGATCGCGGTACGCGGGTCGATGGTGAGGTGTGCGCTGGTCATGGGGCTTCCGTTGCTCTCCAACGTTGTAGGTAAACGTTGTAGAGAATAACGGGCGGTTCAGATCCCGTCAAGGCCGACACCGGTTCAGGCGGGGGTTCGTGCGGCGCCCGCCGTCGCGGACTCCCGCTCGACGATGCGGTAGTCGGCGAGCATCAACCGGGGCGGCCCCGCGGTCTCCGGCGCGGTGATCCGCTCCAGCAGGCGCCCCACCGCCGCGCGTGCGATCCAGGCGCGCCCGGGATCGACGCTCGTCAGCGACGGGACGGAGTACTCGGCCTCGTCGACGTCGTCGAAGCCGATCACGGCAACGTCGTCCGGCACCCGGAGGCCGGCCTCGTCGAGAGCGCGCATCGCCCCGAACGCGAGGGCGTCGTTGAACGCGAACACCGCGTCGAACGCGACGCCGGACCCGATGAGGACCCGCACACTGGCTGCACCGTTGAACCGGTGCCAGGGATCGGCGTAGGTGACGAGCTCGGGGACCGCCGGGATCCCCGCCTCCTCGAGCGCCTCACGGTGGCCGCGCAGCCGGAGCCCCGCGGAGCCGACGACCTCGTCGCGGTGGGCGCCCACGACCGCGATGCGACGCCGGCCGGACGCCAGCAGGTACGCGGTCGCCGCCTTGGCGGCTTCAACGTTCCGCATGGTCACGTGGTCCACGTTCTCGTCGAAGACCCGCTCGCCCAGCAGCACGAGCGGGTACGGCACGTCGAGTCGCGAGGCGTCCTCCTGCCCCATGCCGCGGACGCTGAAGATCAGGCCGTCGGTGAGCTTGCGCCGCGGGCTCTGCAACAGCTCCAGCTCCCGCTCCCGCTCACCCCCGGTCTGCTCGACGAGCACCGCGAACCCGGCACTCTCGGCCTCCGCGATCACGGCGGCGGCCAGCTCCGCGAAGTAGTTCAACGCCAGATCGGGCACCGCGAGCGCGATGGCGCCTGTGCGGCCCGACCGCAGGCTGCGGGCGGTCAGGTTGGGCGTGTATCCGAGCTCGGCGATCGCCTCCTCGACGCGGGAGCGGGTCGCGGGGCGGATGTGCGGGTAGTCGTTGATGACATTGGAGACCGTCTTGATCGAGACCCCGGCTCGCCGGGCCACGTCGTGCAGCGTCACCGCCATCGATCCCCCTCTGCGGGCCGGGAAGCCCCCTGGTGCCGGGAAGCTTTACAACGTTATACCACCGGTGATCCGCGCGATTTCCACGCCGTCGGTACGGACTACCCCCGCGGCCGCTCGGGGGGCAGGAAGGTGACCGCCGTCGCCGCGTCCGCCGCTGCGCCGCCGTAGTCGATCGTCGCATCCAACTCGGCGGGCATGGGCATCCGGATCGCCGTGCGGACGATCCTCAGCGCCCCGCGGGCGAAGAACATGTCGACGTCCTGCTCGCTCGCGTCGGTGAGCCGGCTCACCCGTTCAACCAGGCGCGTCATGCGGTCTCGGCATGTGCGCTCGATCTCGTCGTCCGCGCATGCCGCCGCCCACGCCTGGAGCTGGAACTGGAGCACGGACTCGTCGGCGAGGAGGTGCGCGTACGCCGCACCCAGCGCAGCCAGCGTCAGCGTGCCGCCGGTCGCCCCCGCCTCGTCCTCCAGCTCGTCGATGGTCGCGTCGATGAGGTCGTAACAGAGTTCGACGCACTCCACGAACAGCGCATGCTTCGAGTCGAACAGCTGGAAGAGGTACGGCTGCGAGACGCCGAGCCGCTGGGCGACCTGGGTCATGGAGGTCCCGACGTACCCCGATTCGGCGAAGACGCTGAGCGCAGCACGGGTGGCCAGCGGCCGCCGGTCGGCAGCAGACATTCGCTCTCGGGCCATGGAGACAAATCTAGCGGAGTCGCTTACTTAGTTAGCAGCCACTAAGTAGCACCGATCCACGCCCCTCTGCACGTTTGTTCGCACGAAGATCGCCCGGATTCCGCGGGACACCGTCGCCGATCCGCACACTTGTGCAGCCGTTCACGCCGAGAAGCGCTCCGGATCCTCGCTAGCATCTGGCTATGTCGAGCGATTCGGAGCTCGACAGCACCCTGGTGATCGACCGTGACGTGGCCGTTCGATCGACCGAGGGCCGGACCGTGCGCGGGGACTCGTGCATCCGCGCGCTCCATTCCGAGGCCTCCACGGCCGATCCACGTCGGCTCGGTCTCGGATAGGGGAGACAGCTGCCGATATCAGCTGTCTCCCCGACCTTCGGCCCCTGGGATCGGCACGGGCGCAGCCGCCCGCGTGCCTGCAGTCCGCCCGACACGGCCGAAAGGACCCGTATGCGCCCCCTCCCGAGCTCTCGCCTGCCCGACAGGGCGACCGTGCTGCGACTGGACATCGACGCGCTCACCAGCCGGCCGCAGCGGAAGACGTCCACGAGCATGGTCGGCCTCCTCGTCGGGGCCGCCGGCTCCGGCGTCGTCTCCCGCATCATCCTGGACGGGCCCGTCGCACCGGACTACGTGGTCCTCCGCTACGGCGAGGGCCGCGACAGCGAACGCGTCTGGGCGCGCAGCCGCCAGCTCTTCAACACCGTCGAGTACCACCTCACCGACGACACCACCGCGGGCTTCCCCGCGCACACGCGCGACGTCCGCTGACCGGTCGACCGCCCACCCACACAGAAAGAAGAAGCAGTGACGCTCACACCACCCCCGACACCCACCCCGGCCACCGCCCGCCCCGCACTGTTGCGCCGCGACGGGGTCTGGGTCCTCATCGCGCTGGCGCTCTGCCTCCTCTCCGCGGTCGGCGCCTTCTTCGTGCAGACGAACGGCGCCACGGTCGCGGTGAAGGATCTCCGATGGGAGACCGCGTCCGGCATCGAGATGAGCGCCCTGCTCTACAAACCCGACTCGGCCACCGTCACGGCGAAGGCGCCAGCGGTCGTCGTCAGCCACGGCTGGTGGAACAACCGCGAGATGCAGGACGCGAACTACGTCGAGCTCGCCAAGCGCGGCTACGTCGTGGTCTCGATCGACATGTACGGCCACGGCGACTCCGGTCCGCTTCCGCTCGGCAAGGAGGCCGACGCCGGGACGGGCATGTACGACGCCGTCAAGCTTGTCGCTCAACTGCCCTATGTCGACCACAGCCGCATCGGCGTCACCGGCCACTCGAACGGCGCCAGGGCGGCCAACTTCTCACTGATGATCGACAACACCGCGAAGTCCCCGCTGATCGCCGCGGCGCTCCTCGTCGACAACGAGGGCTTCTACACCGATCTGACGAATCCGAAGAAGTACGTCAACAACTACGGCTCGCGCGACGTCGGGATCGTAGCGGACCAGTACGACGAGTTCTTCTTCCGCAGCTACGACGCCACCGGAAAGGAGCTGACCCCGCCGCGCGAATTCATCCACACGCCCAACGCCCAGTCGTTCCTGGAGTTCGGCAAGACGCCCTCCGGTCCCGCGCGCACCGCCGCGACCTACTACACCTCGAACGTCGACGGGCGCGACGCCTTCCGGGTGATCTACACCCCCGCTCAGACGCACCCGTGGGGTCCCTTCTCGAAGCAGACCACCGAGTACACGATCGACTTCTTCCAGCGGGCGCTCGGCGCGCCGAACCCCATCGCGGCCGGGTCGCAGACCTGGCAGTGGAAGGAGCTCTTCAACGCCGTCGGCCTGGTCGGCTTCGGGATCTTCCTGGTCGCGTTCGCCAAGCTCCTCCTCGCCACGCGCCCCTTCGCGGCCCTGCGCGCGACCGGGCCGCTCGAGCTCAGGGCGAACTCCCGACGGGGACTGTTCTGGTTCTGGGGCGCGCTCGTCGTCTCGGCGCTGTTCTCGGCCTGGAGCTACATCGCCCTCAGCCAGTGGACCGCGATCCAGGGCGTCGTCTTCAACGCGGTCCCGACGTGGATCCCCCAGGGAGCGCCGTTCTTCATCGGACTGTGGTCGGCGATCAACGGCGTCTTCGCCATCGTCGTGATGACCGTCTCGTATCTGCTGTTCGGCCGCAAGAACGGGCAGGACCTCCGCGCCGTCGGGATCCTCCCGGGCTGGCGGCGGTTCTTCCACGGCATCGGGCTGGGGCTCGTCGTGGTGATCGCGGCGTTCTCGATCGTCTTCGTCGTCGACTACTTCTTCACGACCGACTTCCGTCTCTGGGTGCTCGCGGTCAAGGCGTTCACTCCCGACAAGATCGGGATCGCACTGCTCTACCTGCCGCTGTTCCTGATCTACTTCTTCGCGAACTCGGTGGCGATCAACGGCTTCAACCGCTTCACCATCCGCGAGAAGGAGTGGGTCAACACCGCGCTGCTCGCGGTGTTCAACGCGCTCGCCCCGGCGATCCTCGTCATCGCCCAGTACTGGACCTTCTTCGCGACCGGTGACCTGATCCCCGGCTTCGGCGGAATCTTCAGCATCTGGCTCTTCCCGGTCATCGTGATCCTCGCGGCCGCCGCGGTGATCACCAGGAAGATCTACCGGGCGACCAACAACCCCTACATCGGCGGCTTCATCATGGCGGCGACCGTCACCATGATCTCCGTCAGCAACACCCTGACGGTGGCCAGCTAGACCGCGGAACACACCACAGCAGAAGCGGCGCCGGATGACAGCATCCGGCGCCGCTTTCGTGCGTGAATCGGCCGGCGCGCACCCGAGGCGTAGACTGCCGTCCGTGGATCAGTTCGTCTCAGCCCCGCGATCGGGGCGTCTGGAGGTCGTCGGCGTCGTCATCGCCGGCGCGAGATAGTCCTGTCTCCCCTCTCATGATCCCGCGCTCCGCGCATCCTTTCGGGCCGTTCGTCGTGCCCGCGCGCCCGGCGCACCCTCCAGACAGACAGGACATCCATCCATGCTTCCCCTCAGCGAATCGCAGCTCCGCTCCTCCTTCGTGAACGCCTCCCAGCGCGAGCGCAAGGAGCTCACCCTCCCCGCCCTCGACGCCGTCCGCTGGGACGACCTCGACTACCTCGGCTGGCGAGACCGCAAGAACCCGAACCTCGGCTACGTCGTCGTGGAGGTCGACGGCGAGCCCGTCGGCGTCCTCCTGCGCACGGCGGAAGGCGGCGTGCGCACCCGGCCGCAGTGCTCGTGGTGCGAAGACGTCCACCTCCCCAACGAGGTCGTCTTCTTCATCGCCAAGCGCGCCGGCGCGGCGGGCCGCAAGGGCGACACGCTCGGCACACTCGTCTGCGCGGAGTTCCAGTGCTCGGCCAACGTGCGCAAGCGGCCACCGGTCGCCTACGTCGGGTTCGACGTGGAGGCCGCCCGCCAGCAGCGGATCGAGGCGCTGCGCGAGCACGTGACCACGTTCGTGCGCAGGGTGACGGCCGAGTGACGCTCCACGGCCTCCCCGTCTGTTCGGGGAGGCCGTGGCGCCGGCGCCGAGGGATGCGGGCGAGCGGGCCCTAATGCGGAGGGAAGAACCGCTGAAGGTCGTAGTTGGCCACCCGCGCAGCAAGCGTCCTCGGCGAATTCCCCGCCGCGTTCCTGTGATCGGGATCCGCCCCTCGCTCGAGCAGCGCTTCGATGATCCTCCCGTCGCCTCGTGAGTTGAACGTGGCACTCCAGAGCGGTGTGTTCCCCCACGCGTTCTCGATCTCGAGATCGGCACCCGCGTCGAGCAGCGCCGTGAGCGCCTCCAGATTCCGCGAAGATGCGGCTAGAAAGAGCGCGGTGTTGCCGCTCTCGTCCTGCGCGTCGACGTCCGCCCCAGCCCGGAGTGCTTCAGCGACCTCCTGAGCACCACCGCCGCCGGCCACGACGTCATGGAGCGCGGTCGTTAGGTGCGCGCCTTCAGTCACTACTCTCCAACGGACGTTGCCGCAGTCGCGCGGTGACGACCGAACCGTAGTGAGCCGAGAAGATCTCCAACACACTCATGTCCTAGCAGGTCTTCGCGGTGATGACACGTTCCAGGTTCGACCGCGCGAATGCCTGAGCCTCGCGGACCGCGGCCCCTCAGCGCGCAGCCCCGCGCAGGGTCCCCTCGGTCCGGTCGACGGCCGGGTCGCGCACGGCGCACACGATGTGGCGGTCGCCCGTCTTCCAGGACTCCTCCGCGGGGAAGTAGAGGTTCAGGTTCAGCTTCGAGGCCTCGCGCGCGATTCCGAGGAATTCGGCCATCGGGCCGGAACACTGCACGGTCGCCAGTCTGCTGACCTCCTGCTCGCCAGGATACGCCGCAGGCACGCCCTCCCCGGTGAGCTCGCCGACGTAGAAGACCTCTGCGCGATGGGGTTCGTCGCACGGCACGATGATCGGGGTCTTGCCGTGGTCGATCACCGCGTCCTGGCGGATGTCCTCATCGAGGCACGCGCCGACGCCGGGTGACTGCGCCGTGGCGGCCGCCGGGCTCGCGCCGCCGCCGATCAGACCGACCGCCGCGACGGCGACGACCGCTCCCGTCGCCACGAACGGCCAGGCCAGGAGCAGCAGCCGCTGCCCGACCCGGAGCTGGGTGAGATGGCGCGCGAGGGTCGGGATCGTGCCGATGGCACCGAAGAGCAGGCCGATCCCGATGTTCCAGAAGAGCGCCTGGCGCATCGACGGCGAGGTGAGGAATCCGTCGCCGAACGACCTCCAGAACCCGGGGTCGGCGAGCACGGCGACACCCGCGTCGGAGCCGCTGTAGCCCCGCACAGCGGCAGCGGTGTGCCCGACGATCACGCCGACGATGACCGTGCCGACCACCACGATCGAGACCGCGACCCCGCCGCGGGCCGACACCGGCCCTCCCGAGCCGTAGCGGAAGAGCAGACAGGCCAGGACCGCGACGCCGAGCGGAATGAGGGAAGTCATCCAGCCGAGTTGCGCGAGCAGCAGCCAGGCGCCGACGCCCAGCGGGACGACGAGGAGCGACAGCGCGACACCGCGCCCGAAGGTGCCGCCCTTCGCTGGCGCCCTTCGCGTCCTCTCGTCCCACCCGTCCGGTCGCCAGTCGCGTGGTCCGCTCATGGAGTCAGGACTATGTGCGCCCGGTGAACCTCCGGTGTCCCGCGGCTGCACGGGCTGCCAACCGGGGCGAGACGTCGGCGCGGCCGGATTCAGGCCGTTGCGGTCGTCTGCATCTCCCACAGCCTCTGCAGGGCGTCGGACAGCGACGCGAACAGCCCGAGCTGCCGGTCCGCCCAGTCCCAGAGCAGGAATCCCTGCGTCGTGCGCCACACCTGACCGACGACAAGCAGAGAGCGCTGCAGCTGGATGTCCCAGCGGCCCTCCCCGACATCGATCACATCGAATGCTTCCGCGTATGTCATGGTTCACCTCCGCGTGTTGAAGGGGAACGTAGCCCGGCAAGGTTGCGTGCAGGCGACGGGCATGTGGCCAGCGGAGGACATCCGGGCCGACACGCCCGGGATCGGCGGCTAACGGAGGAGATCGGCCCGTGGTGGGGCGCGATCTCCTCCGGTGCCGACGGGCGTCAGCGGACGGCGGACGCCGTTCGGGTGAGGATGCGCTCGAGCAGCTGCGGGGCGAGCGGCTCCGCGACCTCCAGGACGACACGGACGGTCGCACCCTCCCTGTCGACGGGGCCGAGACGCTGGCCGCGCAGGTCGCAGACGGTCTGGCCGCGGCCGGGACCGTCAGTGGTGTCGACCTCGACCGGCACGGCGGGCGCCACGGTGGCGACGGCGCCGCCGACCGCGAGGGCGGCGGCCAGCGGGTCGTGCAGCGCGGAACTGCGCCGGCCGTAGACGTCGACGTAGAAGTCGAAGTAGTGGTCCAGCATGCCGCCCACCGCCACCGCCAGCGGATCGCCGGAGGCGACCAGGGCGTCCCTGTGCTCCTCCTCGAAGGTCTGCTCCATCGTGGCGTCGAGCGGCACGAGCACGACAGGCCAGCCGGCGGCGACGTGCAGGGCCGCGGCCTCCGGGTCGTTGCCGATGTTGGCCTCGGCGACGGGAGTGATGTTGCCGGGGACCAGGGCCGCGCCGCCCATCGTCGTCACGGCCGCGATGCGCGAGGGCAGGGACGGGTCGCGCTGCAGGGCGATCCCGAGGTTGGTCAGCGGGCCGACGGTCAGCACCTCGAGCTCGCCCGCATACTCGTGGGAGAGGCGGATGAGCATGTCGGCGGCATCCTCGGCCACCGGGCGCGCGTCCGTCGCCGGGAGGTCGATGCCGCCCAGGCCGTTCTCTCCGTGCACGTGCGGCGCTCCCCCGTGGAACGGGTGCGCGAGGTGGTCGTGCGCGCCGACCGCGACCGGGATGTCGGTGCGCCCGGCCAGCGCCAGCAGGCCGATGGTGTTGTCTGCGGCTGTTGCCGAGCTCACGTTGCCGCTGACGGTGCCGATCCCGACGAGGTCGACCTCCGGCGAGGCGAGCAGGTAGGCGAGGGCGACCGAGTCGTCGATGCCGGTGTCGCAGTCGAAGTAGAGGGGGCGGGCCATGGTTTTTCCTTTCCTGGAGGGCGCGTCAGGAGCGGCGCGGGACGATGAGGAGGCTCGCCAGCAGGGCGAGCACGGTGATGCAGACCGAGATCCACAGGGCGACGGAGTACCCGCCAGCCGTGCCGGCCGCCGCGAACGGGGCGACGATCCCGATGCCGAGGCTGGCGCCGATGCCGAAGGCCGCGCCGTTCAGCCCGGGGAGGGCGGCGGGAGCGTCGGCCGGCGACTGCACGACGCCGAGACCGTTGATCGTGGTCAGGACGAGTCCGTTGTAGGTCACACCGAGCAGGGCGATCATAGCGAACACCGTCCACAGGTTCTGCGGCAGCAGGGCGATGACGATGAGAGCAGCGATGCAGAGCACCATGCCGACGCGCAGCACGGGGATCCAGCCGCGGCGGCCGGCGAGCCATCCCGACAGCGGTGCGGACACGACGCCGATCAGCGCGGGCGGGGCGAGGAAGAGCAGCGCACCCGTCGCGGCGTCGAGCCCGAAGCCGTGCTTCGCGTCCTGGCTGAGCAGGACCACGGTGAAGTTGATGACGGCGAAGACGCCGGACAGCGT
Organism: Leifsonia sp. TF02-11; assembly: GCF_017565305.1. Lineage (GTDB taxonomy): Bacteria > Actinomycetota > Actinomycetes > Actinomycetales > Microbacteriaceae > Leifsonia. The sequence goes on along the minus strand of NZ_JAGEKP010000008.1, from coordinate 66,490 downwards.
CAACACGGTGGTCGCCAGCACCGGCCACACCTGCCGCGAGCGCAGGTGCTCGATGGCGATGAGCGGCGTCAGGCGGCGCTTCTCGACGACCCAGAACGCGATGACGAACACGATGCTGCCGGCGAGGTACGCGAGGGTCACGGGCGCCAGCCAGCCGGCGGAGGAGCCGTTGGAGACGAAGTAGGTGATGGTGATAAGTGCCAGGGAGAGCGCGGCGGCGCCCCACCAGTCCATCCGGCCGGCGGAGACCGGACGCGCGGTCTTCGGCACCACCAGTTGCACGCAGAGCAGGGCGAGCAGTCCGACGAGGAAGATCACGACGAAGATCGAGCGGTAGCCGAACGTGTCGGCGAGGAGGCCGCCGAGGTAGCCGTCGACACCGCCGACGCCCCCGTTGACCGCGGTGATGACGCCCAGGGTCGTCCCGAACACCTTGGCGGTCATCGACTCGCTGAGGATGACGTACGACAGCTGGAAGGCGGCGCTCGACGCACCCTGCAGCACGCGGCCGACGAGCAGCCAGGTGAGGTTCGGCGCGAACAGGCAGACCAGCGTTCCGACGGACAGCAGCACCAGGACGATCAGGAGGGCGCGCTTGCGCCCGATGAAGTCGCTCCACCGTGAGAGCACGACGCCTCCGACAGCTCCGGCGAGGAAGAACGGCGACGAGACCTGCGACACTGCTCCGACGTTCTCGCCGAGCGAGCGGGCGATGTCGGGCAGGGCCGGCGTGATCATGCTCGCGTTGAGCTGGTACGAGAGCACGCCGAGGATGAGGGTCGCGACGAGGCCGACGGCGCGGCCTCCTCGCAGGGTCGTGGTGACGGCGGCGTTCGCGCTGTCGACGGCGGGGGTGTTCACGGGGAGACTCCTTCGTCTTCGGGATCGGGTGCGTCTTCGGATCGGTGGTCCGATCGGGATCGGGCTGATTGCGGTACGATGTTATACCTCTTCGGTACGACATGTGTACTCAGCCTTTCCGTGGTTGAATTGGTCGACCCTCCGACGACCGACAAGGAGCCCGCCGATGCCCTCCGCCGACGACTTCTTCGCACGGCCGATCACCACCTCCGTCGGCCAGCCGTTGCGCGTCGCGGTCTACTCGCGCATCGCCGAGGGCATCCGCGACGAGGTGTTCCCGTTGGGTTCCGCGCTTCCGCGCGAGACCGAGCTCGGCGCCGCGCTCGGCGTCAGCCGGACGGTGGTGCGCGAGGCGCTGATGCTGCTCGAGGAGGACGGCCTGATCGTCACCCGCCGCGGCGTCGGCCGGTTCGTGGCGGAGGACATCCCGCGCGTCGGGCTCGAGGAGCTGCGCCCGTTCGAGCAGGCCCTCGCCGGCCAGGACGGCGTAGTCACCGTGCGACCCATCGAGTTCGTGATGCAGTCGTCCACGGACTTCACGTCCGCCCACCTGGCTCTCGACGCCGAGGCGAACACCTGGTTCCGCGAGAGCATCCTGGAGCGCGACGGCGAGCCCGTCGCGATCGTGCAGGAGCACCTGCCAGCGGGCCGCTACCTCTCCGACATCAGCCCGGCGCTCTCCGCGAGCCTGCAAGACGCCGCGACGGACCAGGCCACGCTGCTCGCCGCCCTGACGCAGCGGTGCGGGCCGGTGTTCGGCGGGGGCGTCTGCCAGATCACCGCCGGCGTCGTCGGCGCGACGCGCGGCAAGCTCCTCGACCTCGACCCCGGCGATCCCGTACTGATCCTCACCCAGGTGGCCGCCGTCGACGGCACGCCCGCCTACCTCGCCAAGTGCATCGTCTCGGCCCGCGTCGGCCAGCTCTCGATCGTGCAGGCGTCGTCGCTCTGACGCCTTCCGTCACGTCGTCCGCGCCGGGCGATCCCCTGGCGTCCTCGCACGACGAGGAGGGCGGGGAAGCCGCGTCCGCTCCCCCGCCCTCCGCACGTCGCGACGGTCAGGCCCCGACCGGGGCCTCCGCGAGCTGACCCTCCCGCTCCCGCAGCTCCTCAAGCTCGCTCGCCAGCTGCGATGCCGCACGCCAGGCGAGCGCCACCGTGGTGAGCGTCGGGTTCGCCGCCGTCGCGGTCGGGATGACCCCGTTGCCCCCGACATAGAGGTTGTCGACGCCCCACACCCGCAGCAGCGGATCGCACACCGAGTCGCCGTCGTCGGCGACACCCATCCGCACCGTGCCCTGGTAGTGCAGCGACGAACCTCCCGCAGCGAGCTCCGGCTGCTCCAGAGGGGTGCCGATCCGGGCGGCACTGCGCAGCGAGTTCTGGCGCATCTGCTCGATCGTCGCCAGGTCCTTCTCGGTGCGCGAGTAGTGGATGGTCATCTTCGGCATGCCGTAGAAGTCCGTCTCCGTCTCGCTGAACTCCACGGCGTCGCCGAACTGGATGTCCTTCGCCGCATACCAGGCGAGCACGCCGAGGCGCGCGGTCGCCGCCTCGTCCATCCCGGGCAGCTTGTACGCGGAGCCGGCCAGCGAGATCACGCCGCCCTGCATCGGCCGCGCGTCGGAGAACGGGACGATGACCGACCCGATCGAGCCGGCGTCGACGGCGTACGCGGCCGGGTCGAACTCGTCGCTCAGGGTGAGCATCGTGGCCATCTGGTAGTGCTCGTTGAGGTGGTGCCCGAGCGCGCGCGGGCGCACGCCGGACGCGAACAGCACCTGCGGCGTACGCAGCCCGTCGGCGCAGACCACCACGAAGCGGGCGCGGACCGTGCTGCGCGCCCCGGTGGGGCGGTCCTCCAGCTCGGCGCCGACGGCGACGCCGTCCTCGACCAGCACACGGCGCACCAGCGTCTCGGAGCGGAGCTCGAAACCGGGGACCGTCGCCTCCAGGTCGCCCAGGATCACGCCGGTTCCCGAGAAGCGCAGGCTCGCACCGTCCCAGTGTGTCGCCGTCGGCATGTACGTCGTCGGAGTGAGGCCGGGTCCGTCGAACTCGTCGGCGATCGCGTCGCGCAGCGCCCGGAGCAGTCCGCTGCCCCCGTTCGGCGGGGTGTGCACGCCGAGGAGGCCTTCCGCGTGGCTGAGGGCCGCATCCAGCTCCTCGGCAGGGAGAAAGGGGATGCGCTCGGACTGGTGCGGACGCGGGCACGAGGTGCCCCAGTGGATGCCCATCCCGCCGACGCCGCTCGACATGCTGGCCGCGGGCAGGCCGACGTCGCCGTCGGCCAGTACGGGCCGCGGGTCGACGAAGAACAGTCCTGGCAGGATGGTCTGCCGGAACTCCAGGCTCGGATCGATACCGGGGGCGATGTCGGACAGCGCCGCCGCCCGTTCGACGCCCGCGTCGGGGCCTTGGGTGAGCAGCTGGACGGCGAGGCGGTCCTCCTCCGTCATGTTCTGGGTGTGGTCGCCGCGCACGCCGGGCACGGCGGGGCCGACCTCGACCATCAGGATGCGCGCGTCGGGGAGGGCGTCGCCGATCGTGCGCGCGTACGTGGAGCCGGCCGGGCCGGAGCCGACGATCAGGACGTCGACGGTCTCGATCGCCTCGGCGGTGCTCATCGGGCGACCTCCTCGACCGCGGACGCCGCCACCTCGAGGACGCGGGCGCTCTTGGCCCACGGGTCGCCTCCCGTGCCCTCGTACTCGACGGTCAGCGGGCCGTCGTAGCCCACTGCGGTGAGGATGCCGAGCGCGCGCGCCAAGTCCACCGGTCCCACCGCTCCGTCCGCGCCGACCGTGTGGACCTTCACGTGCACGAGCTCCGCGCGCGGAGCGAGCGCCTCGATGCCGGCGTAGAGGGAGGTCAGGTCGACGGAGGCGAAGAGCTGTTCGGGATCGACCCGCTCGCCGTCCTGGCCTCCGAAGAACAGCGCCATGGCCGGCATCAACAGCGCGTCGAAGTTGCCGAGATCCAGCAACAGCCCGAGGTGGTCCCGACCGACCGCGTCGAGCAGCCGCGTCATCCACACGGGGTCGCTGCTCGGGCCGCCGTGGTTCTCCACGAGCAGTCGCGCACCGCGGTCGCTCGCGTACGCACCGAGTTCGCGCAGAGCCTCGACGAGGTAGTCGGGGAGGTCGTCGCCGTGGTGCTGGGCCAGCGGTGAACCCGGGTTCACCCGCACGAAGCGCGATCCCATGGCCGCGAAGCGGTCGATCCAGCGCTGCAACTCGGCGATGTCGGCGCCGCGCTTGGCGGGGTCGGGCTCGAGGAGGTCGCCCGCGTCGATCGCGACGTTGAGCAGCGTCACGCCGGTGTCCCGAAGGGCCGCCGCGAACCGGTCCAGCTCGGGATCGTCCAGGCCGGCGAACTGGAACGCGACGGTCTCGATCGCGTCGACGCCGAACGCGCTTTTCGCCCGGGCGGGGAACTCCGACAGGTCGAGATCCTTGGTGAACGGGAACGAGATGTGCACGTCACGGCCGGACGACGGGTCGACGAAGGTGAAGTCGACGGGTCCGAGCTGCTCGCGCACGCTGTAGCTGGAGACGGACAGGGTGTTCATTCGATGGTGCTCCTCGGCGGTGCTGATGGATGGGTACTGATGGACGGACGGGTGTTGGTGGATCGACGGGTGTTGGTGGATCGACGGGGTCGGCGGATGGTTCGGCCGTCAGGTCAGACGGCGGTGGGTTCCACGGCGGCAGGTGCGCGCACCTCGCCGCGCGTGATGACCGCCCAGCGCGGGTCGCCCTCCCGGCCGAGCTCCGGCAGGCGCAGGACGAACGCGGCGCCGACGACGCCGAGCACGGCAAGCACGAGGTAGAGCGCGGTGTAGCCGCCGAGGCCGAGCAGGAAGGGGGCGATGAACGGCACGAACGACTGCGGAAGCGTGTTGGCCATGTTGATGATCGCGAAGTCCTTGCCGGCGTTCTCACTGCTCGGCAGCACGCGGACGCACATCGCGCTGTCGATCGAGAAGAAGAGGCCGGTGCCGACACCGATCGCAGCCGTGGCGAGGAAGACGAAGCCGATGCTCGGCGCGAACGCCATGGCCGCCAGTCCGGCCGCCGCGAGCAGTCCGGCCGCGACCACGAACGGCTTCTGGCGGCGCAGGCGGTCTGAGACAAGTCCGGCGATCACGCTCGTGACCGCGAGGAGCGCGACCGAGAGCAGCGACAGCCCGAGCACGATGCCGGCGACGTCGGCCTCCGCCACTCCGAACCGCTGGATGAGGAAGAACGCGTTGTAGGTGCCGCTCGCGTAGGCGCAGGTGATGAGGAAGCGGACGGCCCACGCCCAGCCGAACGCCGGGTGCCGCCAGGGGTTCAGCCAGAACGACTTCGCCAGCTCGACGACGTTCAGCCCGGACTGTCCGGGCTCCCGCGTGTGCTGCGGGTCGCGCAGCAGCAGCACGGCGACGATCGCGAGGACGAGCGAGATCACCGCCACGGCGGCCCACTGCGCCACCGGCGCCGCGATGGCACTCACGGCCGTGAGCCCGATCAGCGGGCCGGCCGCCGCGGCGAAGCCGACGAAACCGGAGACGGTCCCCCGACGCAGCGGCGGCACCTGGTCGGCGAGGAGCGCGCTGGTGGCCGCCTGCTGGAAGTTGAACAGCGTCTGCGTCAGGCACCAGACGAGGGCGACCTGCCACACCTCCGTCGTGAACGCGAGGGCGAAGACGGCGAGGGAGCCGGAGACGCCGCCGGTGAGGATCCACGTGCGCCTGCGGCCGAACCGGGCTGCGGTGCGGTCGCTGATGCGGCCGGCGAGCGGGTTGGCGACGAGGGCGAACAGCGCGCCGAAGCCCGTCACGATCCCGAACGCCGCGGCGGCACCCGGCCCGGCGATCCTCGTCAGGTGCAGCGTGAGCAGCAGTTGCAGGGGCGTGAGCAGGGCGATCAGAGCGCCCATGTTCGAGGTGAGGATCACCCCGACGAGACGCGGAAGCGGCGTTGCCGCGCGGCCGGGGGTTTCGAAGGCGACGTCGATGTCGTCCGATCGGGACATTCCACACTCCTCTGTGTGTACGGGCTTTGGGGTGTTCGGGCGCTTGGGGTGTTCGGGCTCCGAAGGTGTTCGGACCGGTGTGACCGTGACTCCAAAATCGGAGTGGCTCTCATTCTGTAGTCACACTCGATTCGTGTCAACTACGAAATCGGGGAGTATCCTGAGTCCCATGGGATTGAGGGAGACCAAGGCCGCCCGGACGCGGGACCAGATCCTCGACGTCGCCGCGGAGCTCTTCCTCGCCCAGGGCTACGACGAGACGACGATGGAGCAGATCGCCGAACGCGCCGAGATCGCGCCGTCGACGCTGTACCGCTACTTCCCCAGCAAAGACCTGCTCATCCTCGGCCGACTCACGGAGACCCTGCAGCTCGGCGCCGTGCTGCGTGCCCGCCCGGACGACGAGCCCATCCCGCAGGTGCTCGCCGCGACTCTGAAGGCGGCTCTGGACTCCGTCCACGACGAGCCGCGCTTCTCGGCCCTCCGGCACATCATCGACATCTCCCCCGTGCCGCGCGCGCGGCTCTGGGACGTCTTCATGCAGTCGCGGGCCGAACTGGAGGCTGAGCTCGGCCGCCGGATGGGCCTGCCAGAGGACGACCTGCACGTGCAGCTGACGGCGCGGACCGCCATCACGATCTTCGAGATCGTCGCGGAGCGCTGGTGGGCCGGCGACCATTCGACGCCACGCACGGCCGTGCTGGACGAGGTCCTCGCCGCCGTCGACGCGGCAGGGATCGTGCTGCCGGCCGCACAGCGGCGGCTGGCGCGGGCGTAGCGGCCCGCCCCGCTACTCGGAGCCGCGATACCGGACGAGGTGGTCGCTGTAGCCGCCGTCCACCACGTCGACCATCATCGCCTCAGCGCCGCCGCCGCCCGATCGAGTCGCGGCGTCGGCACGCCCTGACGCCGGGCCTCTGCCAGCATGTCCTCCACCACGCGACGCGGCTCCTCTGCTCGCGGGTCGGTGTGCGCCGCCAGGCTCACGTTGGCGAGCGGGACTCGCGCCGTCACCAGCGACAGAACGTGCCCCGCGAGCCCGGCCGGCGCGTGGAACAGGGCGGTGCTGCTCCGGTGTCGCCGGAGGTCGACCCCGCGCGCCTCCAGCACGGGCAGTAGCTCCCGGCTCGTCAGCAGGGCCTCGCGAAAGCTCGCCGGCCGGCCGAGGAGGTGGGAGAGCGAGCCGAGCTGGACGCCCTGCGAGTGCACGCCCGCGTCTGCGGCGAAGTGGATCAGCAGCCACCCCCGCAGGTCGGGCTGCTCGGAGACCGTCAGCCCGGCGTCGGCGAACAGCTGCCGAACCTGCGACTCACGGCTCGTCGGCTCACCGTCGAGCGTGCCGAACAGAACCCTGCGCATCACCGCTGCGTGCAGGACCCCGTCGCCGTCGAAGCCTCCCCCGGCCTGCGGGAACCCCCACGCGAGCCGGTCCAGCGGCAGCGGCGCGACGGCGTCGGCCGGCTCGTCCCACACATTGCCGAAGACCAGCACCGTCGCCGCGCCGATGCGCGGCGCGAGGAACTCCGCCGCCGCGGACAGGTGGTGGTGGCCGACGCTGACCACGATCACGTCGAAGTCGTGGTCCGCGTCGAGGTGCTCGATCAGGCTCGTCGACCAGGTCTGCCTGATCCGCTCGCCCCACGGGCGCCTGCGCGCATCGAGGAGGTCGAGCTCCACCCGGTCGCCGTACTCGGCTGCCCTGCCGGGACGCACCAGGAAGCGCACCTCGTGACCCGCCTGCTCGAGGGCCCAGCCGTAGATCGTGGCGATGACACCGCGACCGAACATCAAGACCCGCACGCTGCACCTCACGTCGCCTATACTCCGAAGTGGAGATCATCTCCACCTAGACCATATGGAGATCATCTCCATTTGTCAACGAAGGGACCGACGTGACCGCCTCCCGGCCGATTCGAGCGGATGCCGCCCGCAACCGCGACGCGATCATCGCCGCCGCCCGCGCCGCGTTCGACCGCGGCGAGTTCGACCGCCGCTTCGACGACTTCGCCCCCCTCGCGGGAGTGGGGACGGGGACGCTGTACCGGCACTTCCCCACGCGCGAGGCCCTGGCCGAGGCGGTCTACCGCGGGGAGGTCGCCGCCCTGCGCGACCGCGCACGGCACGCGCTCGACACCGAGCCGCCCGCGCAGGCCCTGGCGACCTTCCTGACCGGCTACGTTCACCTCTTGGCGACCGAGGCCGGGCTGGCTGCCACGCTCGCCACCCTCCTGCGGCACCGGCCGGAGGTGCAGGCGGAGGGCGCGCTCGCCCTCGAAGCGGCCGTGGCCGAGCTGGTCGCGGCCGCGGTGAACGACGGCGGTGTCCCTGCCGAGCTGACGGCCGGCGCCGTACTGATGGCGCTGCACGGGATCAGCGCGTCGGTCGGGCGGCCCGGGTGGGAGGCCGACGCGGAGGCGTTGGTCGCGGTGCTGAGCCGGTCAGCCGACTAGCGCTTGTTGCCGCACTGTCTGGTTGTGCCTTCCTTCGATGGGCCTCCCTGTCCCATTGTGGGATTGCTGGCTTGCGTGATGTCACGATTGCAGCATGCTGTCGACATCGACCACGTCTGAAACGCCTCCGGGATTTCGGTTCCACCCCAACGCGTACGACTTGGGGGCCTTCGAGAGTGCCGCCGGGACATGTGAGGCCTGCGGGAAGGGCCGAACGTTGCGATACACAGGCTCGTTCTACTCGGTCGATGAGGTCGACTACATCTGCCCGTGGTGCGTGGCTGATGGAACAGCGGCGCGTGTGTTCGACGGCGAGTTCTCGGACTACACAGGAATTGACGGCGTCTCCCCTGATCCTCGGGTTCCCGCTGATGTCGACCTCGATGAAGCGATGGAAGTGAGCACACGCACGCCGTCTTACAGTTCGTGGCAGCAGGAGCAGTGGAGGTCGCACTGCGGTCGGCCGTGTGCGTTCATCGGAGACATCGGTGCGTCGGGTCTCACCGATTACCTGGACGAGCCGGACTTCGCCGCCGACGTCGATGGAGGCCTGGGCTGGGAAGCGTCTCTACTGCGAACCCGTCTGAGTGAGGGGGGAGATCTCGCGGGCTACCTGTTCCGGTGTCTGACCTGCGGCGCACATCGCCTTCATGTCGACGCTAGCTGAGGCGTCTACGCTCGTAACGTTTCGGCCGCCGCAGCGGACCCGTTGTTGTCGCCGCCTCAGCCCCGCGCGAGGAACGGGTCGATCGCCGCCCAGGTCGCGTCCGGCGCCTCCAACTGCGGAAGGTGCCCGGCCTCGGGGATCTCCACGAACCGCGCGCCGGGAATGGCCCGAGCGACAGCCCGCCCGTACGCCGGTGTGACGATCCGATCGCTCGCACCCCACACCATCAGCGTCGGAACCCGAACGGCGCCGAGCCGACCGAGCAGGCCGGGGTCGCCCATCCCGGCACCGGCGATGACCGCCATGGTGCGACCGTTCGCCTCCTGGATCGCACGCTGCGCATCGGTCAGCGAAGCGGGGTCCCGGTAGCCCTTGTCGGGGTCGTGCCAGGCCGCCTCCGCGAGGCCGCGGGCGTCGAGGGCGAAGAAGTCCGCGACGGGCTCGCCCTCGATGACCGCACCGACGCCGTCGATGTCGACCACCGCGCCGATCACTCCGGCGTAGCGCTCATCGGCAGCCGCCTGCACCGCCATCTCGAGCGCGATCCAGCCGCCGATCGAGGAGCCGATCAGTGCGACGTTCCGCTCCCCGCTCGAGGACAGGAGGTCGAGGTAGTGCGCCGCGAGGTCTGCCACCGAGGCGATCGAGCCGGGGAGCGGGGTCCCGTCCCATCCGGGGTGGGTCGGCGCCACGGCGTGCATGGTCGCGCCGAGGTGCCCGACGATCGGGGCGACCGTCTGCGGCCCTCCGCCGCCGTGCAGCACGAGCGCCGTCCGCGTTGCGGGGTCGCCGGCCTGGAGGACGGGGACGTCTTCGAGAAGAGTCATGATCAGCTCCTAAATCAACATGTTTATTTAATGCTGTTGATAAGATAGCACCGTGACGACGAACCTGGAAGTGCTCGGCCAGACGATCAAGCGCGCGCAGTACCGCAATCACCGCACGATGGACGCCGCGCTGCACGACATCGGCATCAGCCTCGTGCAGTGGGACGCGCTGCGCGCCATCGAGCGGATGCCCCACGCCTCCGGGCACGACCTCGCCGTCGCGACCTTCCAGAGCGACCAGTCATTCGGCACCCTGGCGAACCGCCTCCTCGCCCGCGGCCTCATCACCCGGTCGGCGGGCCGGGGCCGTCGCATCGAGCACGCGCTGACCGATGCGGGACGGACCGCCCTCCAGGAGGGCTACGACGTGGCGTCCGGGGTGCTGGACGAGCTCTTCGCGCCGCTCGACGAGGACCGACGCGCACTGCTGCTCGACGCGCTCCGGATTCTGACGGCGGACGCCGAGCCGTCGTGAGGCGCCGTGGCGGCGACGGCCCCCGGCCTAGAGGAATCCCTCGCCCGAACGACGACGGCCATCCGTTCGGCTGACGTTTCCGCGGCCGGTGTCCGCTGGACTGGGAGCACCCCGGCGTGTGCCGGGCGTTCCGTCGTCTGGGGGTTCTTTCCGTGTCAACGATCGTCGCACCGCACCGTCCGCCGCTGAGCGGAAGACTGCGATCAGCCCTGCTGCTCTCGGCAGCTGCCGTCGCCGCCGTCGCCGGTGTCACGCTACTTCCATGGCGGGTCGCCGACGTCTGGTCGCAAGGCTCGGGGGTGAACTCCACCACCCTTTCCGCGCAACTGAATGCTGCGTTCGTCGGCTACTGGAACAGCGGCGCTTCCGGACTCGGCGCCGACCTGTCCCACGTCGTCGCCTACTGGCAGGTGTTCCACATCACCAAGGCGGTCGCCGCCGCGGTGCTGCTCGCGCTCCTGGTGCTTCTCGGCGTACGCCTCTGGCAGTTGTTCGCGAGGAGCGAGCGCCCGGGAGCCCGCGCCGCGTACGCCACCCTGGGAGTGCTGGGGGCGCCTCTCGCGCCGGTGGTCCTCCTGATCCTGCTGGCGAACATCCAGGGCGCCGTCGCCCCGCTGTCGTCCGTGCTGAGCTTCCTGGACCACGGCGGGTCGGATCCCGCCGTCGCGCAGAGCCTCGCCCAGATCGGCGAAGCGCTCCGGACCGGCGCGCTGAACGCGCCGCTCACGGCGCTCGTCGACGACTTCCGGGACTACCACGCCGTGCTCGCCGTCGCAGCGACCGTCACCGGGATCGCGATCATCGGGACGAGCATCGCCCTGCTCCTCATCCGCTCCCGCCGACCACGCGACCAGCGGAGAGCCCGCGCCGTGCTCGCCGGCGTCGCCGTCACGATCCCCGCTCTCGCCTTCTGCTTCGCAGTGCTGGCGCTGGCGAACTTCTCGACGACGGAGGACACCGTCCCGGCGCTCACAGCGTTCTTCGGCGGCGACGACCTGTGACAAGGTGGCGCTCACTGCTCTACTGACCAGCGGTCAGTCAGTGGTACGATCGTGCCATGACTTCAGCGACCCCCCATCAGCGCGCGCTCGCACTCGGCGTGATCGTCGGCAGCCTGCGCGCCGATTCCGTGACGCGACGGCTGGCGAACGAACTCGTCGCGCTCGCGCCCGCGGCGTTCCGCCCGCGCTTCATCGAGATCGGCGATCTTCCGCTCTACAACGAGGATCTGGACATCGAGGTCGCCGCCGAACCGCCGGCCGAGTGGGCGCGATTCCGCAGTGACCTCCGCGCGTCCGACGCGATCCTGTTCGTCACGCCCGAGTACAACCGCTCCGTGCCGGCGCCGCTCAAGAACGCGATCGACGTCGGCTCCGCGCCGCACGACCAGAACGCCTTCGACGGGCTGCCGGCCGCGATCGTCTCCGCGTCGCCCGGCCGGATGGGCGCGTTCGGGGCCAACCACCACCTTCGGCAATCGCTGGTGTTCCTGGACATGCCGACGATGCAGCAGCCCGAGCTGTATCTCGGCGGCAGCTTCGGCCTCTTCGACGAGGCGGGAACGCTCGCCGACCCCGCCGTGACGGAGCTGCTGACCCGCTACATGGAACGCTTCGCGAGCTGGGCCTCCCGCCACGGGAGGATTGCGGCATGACCGAGGACGCACCGACCCTCGGGCGGCGCGCGCCGCAGCAACGACAGGCGGCGGTGCTGGACGCCGCCCGGTCGCTGTTCATCGACGCGGGCGTGGCGCGCACGAGCATCGAGGCGATCGCGAAACGCGCCGGCGTGGCCAAAGGCACGGTCTTCCTCTACTTCCCCACGAAGGAGCACATCGTCCAGGCGATCGAGGCGGAGTTCAACGCGCGCATCGTCGAGCGGACGCGCGCCGCGGCCACGAGCGCCGCGCGCCACGACGCCGTCGAATCCTGGTGCAGGGAGCTTGTGCACGCCTACCTCGACGAGCTCGACGTCCACGACATGCTCTTCTACAGCGGGGCCGCCGCCACCCGTGAAAGCGTCGCAGACAACGCTCTCATCGATGATCTCGAAGCGCTCCTCAGCACGCTCGACGTCGATGAGCCCGCGGTGACCGCCGCCTTCCTCGTCGGCGGCATCACGCTGCTCACCGACCGCGCGGTTCTGGCCGACCGCGCACCGGACGCCGACGAGCTGGCGCGCGCGGCCGGGCGCCTCGCGGTCTCCACGGTGTTGGAGCGCACACCGGATGCGGGGGCGTCGCAGGCCCGATAGACGTAACCCTGATGCGACGGCGTCACCAGATCGTGGTCGCGCAGGATGACCGTGACGTGTTCAGCCACCCGGTGGCAGCCGGCGTCGAACTCGGACGCGTCGATGTCATCGGAGTGCTCCACATCGAGGACCACCGGGTACGTTGCGGCGTACTCGTCGCACTCGTCGTAGGCGACGCACGATTCCGCGACGGCGAAGTCGAAGCCTGCGGCGGCGAGCCGCTTCGACTGCTCGGCGGTGTTCTTCTGCGCGATGGCCAGGCCGAGTCGATGCGCGATCCGCACGTAGGAAGACGCCAGCGCGACATTGTCGTCGAGCGTCATCGCCCCGTGCGACCGCGTGAACGAATCCAGGTTGTCGATCTCGACGGCGGCGTAGCCGCGCGCCTTGCACGCGCGGATCGTCGGCTCGATGAGGGCGGCGATCGCGGCCCGCTTGGCCTCCGTGGACGAGTCGAGCAGGTATTCGTCCGGCCAGTTCGGGTCGGCGATGAACTCCCCTCTGACCCGCAGCAGCAGGTCGGGATGGTCCCGGACGAACTCCTGAGACGCGCCCGGCTGGGTCTGGAAACCGTTGACGTAGCAGATGTCGTAGCCGAGGCCGGCCGGTCGATCCGTCGAGTCGCGTTCGACGACCGAGACGTGGGCCGGCGGATCGTACGCGCCACCGAGTTGGTAGTCGAAGCCCGCGCCGGCCGGCGGCATTCGGACTCCGGCCGCCGCGGACCGCGTACCGGGCGCACCGTCGTGTGCGCTGCAGCCGCTGGTCGCGACGAGGACGGCGAGAGCGACGAGTGCGGCCAGTGCGACGCACAGTCCGCGGCGTGTGCCGGCACTGACCCCCATCCGCTCTCCCTCCCTCCTGGAGGCTATCCGAAGCGTAGGTCTCCCGACGCAGGCCGCTGGATCCGTTGCCACCTGCAAGATCCCCGCCATACTCGACACAACCAGGACGTGAGGATCGCCAGAACCGACGCCGACGCCGAGATGACCCAGGGGGTGGCCGTGCCCGACGAGAGTATCGACGCTGTCGAGACGATCGGCGCCGGCGACGTGGACTCCGATGCCGGCACCGAGCACGTCCCCGCCCACGACGCCGACTGGTTCACCGCGGTCGTCCGGGAGCATGCGACCGCGCTCGTGCGGTACTTCGCCCGCCGCGGGCCACGGCAGGACGCCGACGATCTCGCCGCCGAAGTCTTCGCGACCGCGTGGCGACGGCGCGCGGATGTGCCCGACGAAGCAGTGCTGCCCTGGTTGTACCGGACGGCCGGCTTCACGCTCGCCAATCACCGCCGCAAGCCGGTCGACCTGCCGGTGGACGAGGTCCCGGAGGCCGGCACCGGCCGGGTGGGAGACGATCCCGAGCTGCGCGCCCTGTTCGACGCCGAACTGCGCGGGGCGCTCGCCAGCGTCGGCGAGCGCGACAGGCGGATCCTCCTGCTGCACGCGTGGGAGGGTCTCGACGGCGAGGAGCTGGCCGCCGTGCTCGGCGTCTCGCGGTCGGGCGCAGACAGCGCCCTCTCCCGCGCGCGGAAGCGCCTGCGGGACGCGTGGGGCGACCGGCAGACATTCTGAGCGGCGGATCGGCGGCCCGTGCAAGGTCCGTGGCCGGTCGCACATAGACGGTGAAGAAGCGTTCCCACGGAGGGTGATCGACATGGACGACGACAACGAGCTCGACCCGCTGGCCCGGCTGCGGGCCGCCGATCCTGCGGCCGGGGTGGAGCCCCGCGCCGGGTTCGCCGAGACCGTCGTCGCGCGGGCGACCGAGCCGCAGGCCGCGGGCGCGACGGAGGCACCCCTCGCCGACCTCGCCACCGCGCGCGCCCGCCGCGGCCGGATCTGGCGCCCTCTGGTCGCGGTCGCCGCCACCGTCGCGATCTTCGGCGGTGCCGGCATCGCGATCGGCCAGCACTCCGGCGGCTCCATCGTCGCCGCGGCTCCCCCGATCTCGCTGCACGGCGGCACGTCCTCCGGCGGCGCCGAGACCGCACCGCGCATCGGAGCCCAGGGCGGCAAGGCGGTTGCAGGCTCGAGCGCGGCCGACCGCGCGTTCGGGTACGGTTTCGGTCGCAACAGCTTCACCGCCTCCGGCCTCTCGACCAGTACAGGGACCGCCGCGGCGTACGCGTTCGACCCGCGCTCCGCCTCCGACGCCCGGACGGTGGGCGTCCTCGCCACCGCCCTCGGCCTCCGGCAGACGCCCGCGCAGAAGGACGGCTCCTGGACGGTCGGCCCGCAGGACGGCACGGCGCCCTCCCTCACGGTCGGCCTCGACGGGACGCTGAGCTTCTCGTACTACGACCCGAGCTTCATGGCCTCGTGCTCGAAGACCGACGACGGCGTCACACCCGAACCGTGCACGCCGAGTCGCCCCCTCCCCTCGACAGACGCGGCGACCGCCGCCCTCCGCGCCCTCATCGCGAACGCCGGCCGCGACGCCGACACGTTCCAGTACGAGGCGAACGCGCAGGAGGGCGCCCTCACCCAGCAGGCCCAGGCCTGGCCCGTCGTCGACGGGCAGCGCGTCGACCAGCCCTGGTCGATCGAGCTGACCGCGGACGGGATCGTCAGCGCCTCCGGCTTCCTCGCTCCGATCGTCTCGGTCGGCGACTATCCCGTCGTCAGTGCTCAGCAGGCGTTCGAGCGCTTGTCCGATCCGCGCTTCGGAGCACAGCGGTCGGGAATGCCGATCGCGCTCCGCGCACAGGGCGCCGGCTCCGTCGCGGGCTCGGGGGCGGCGTTCGACACGGCACCCCCCAGTGCCGCTCCGCCCACCGAGCCGCCAGCGACACCGACAGCCGGCACACCGCTCTCCTGGCCGGTCACCCGAGTCCACATCGTCAGCGCCCGGCTGGGCCTCGCCAGCCAGTGGCAGCCCGACGGCGGCGTCCTCATCGTCCCTGCCTACGAGTTCACCGACTCCGACGGCGGCACCTGGTCGGTCATCGCGGTGGCGGACGACAAGCTGGACTTCTCTGTGAAGTGAGGGGCGGGCGTGGACCGCTCACCCAGCGGAGACGGCATCATGCCGGCACCGTCTCCTCGGTCCCGAACAGCTCCTTCGCGATCATCATGGCCGACATCGCCTTCGGCCACCCCGCGTAGAACGCGAGGTGCGTGATCGCCTCGACCAGTTCCTCCTGGGTCACGCCGTTCTGCACGGCGAAGGGGAGGTGGAAGCGGAGCTGGTCGACGTTGCCCCCGGCGAGCAGCGCGGTCACCGTGATCAGGCTGCGGTCGCGCTTGGACAGCTCCGGCCGTTCCCAGACCTCGTCGAACAGCACGTCGTCGGTGTAGTGGACGAGTCCTGGCGCGAAGTCGCCGAACGTGCGCTGCCCTCCGGTCCAGCCGTTCCCCGTCGCATTCGTCATGCGTGGTGCCCTTCGTACTCGTCGTCGGTGATGTGCTCTTTCCAGGTGGTGGTCTCGGCCGGGTCATCGGCCGATTCCAGCATCGCGAGGTGCTCCATGAAGCAGTCCGGTGCTGCCGCGTGCCAGTGGTCCTGGCCGGGCGGCGTGTAGAGCGTCTGGCCGGGATGCACCTCGATGATGTTGCCCTGGCGGTCGCCGAACCGGGCGACGCCCGCCGTGACCCGCAGGTACTGGCCGCGCGCGTGGCTGTGCCAGACGGTGCGGGCGCCGGGCGCGAACCGGACGAGCGCGACGGTCATCCGCTGATCGCCGTCGTGCGGGCTGGCGATGGGGTCGACCCAGACGTCGCCGGCGAACTGCTCCGGCGGGTTCTTCACGGTCGGTGCCGCGGGTTCGATGTTCATACGTTCTCCGTCTCCAGCAGCACTTTGATGGCCCGGCGTTCGTCCATCGCCCGGTAGCCTTCCGCCGCCTCCGACAGGGGAAGGGTGAGGTCGAACACCGCGCCGGCGTCGAGCTCGTCACGCATGATCGACGCAATCAGCTCCGGCAGGAACCGGCGTACGGGAGCCGGCCCACCGTGCAGATGCACACCGGAGAAGAACAGCTCCTCGCCCGGCAGCTCGACACCGTGAGAGACGCCGACGTAGCCGACATGGCCTCCGGGACGCGTCGCGCGGATCGCCTGCATCATCGACTCCTGCGTGCCGACCGCCTCGATGACGGAGTGTGCGCCGAGGCCGCCGGTGAGTGCCTTGATCGCGGCGACACCGGCGTCCCCGCGCTCCTCGACGACGTCGGTCGCCCCGAACCGACGGGCGAGCGCCTGACGGTCGGCGTGGCGGCTCATGGCGATGATCCGCTCGGCGCCCCGTTGCTTCGCGGCGAGGATGCCGAGCAGGCCGACCGCGCCATCGCCGACCACGGCGACCGTCTTGCCGGGACCGGCTTCGGCGGCGACGGCGGCGAACCAGCCGGTGCCGAGCACGTCGGAGGCGGCCAGGAGGCTGCGCACCTGCCGAGTGGTCGGGGTGCCGGGAACGACGACGAGGGTGCCGTCGGCCAGCGGGACGCGCAGCTTCTCGGCCTGCGTGCCCGGCGCTCCCATCGGGAACGCGTGCACGCAGCGCGACTGGTAACCGGCCCGGCAGATCTCGCACGTGTTGTCGGAGGCGAAGAACGAGCCGACGACGAAGTCGCCGACCGCGACGTTGCGCACGTCGTCACCGATCTCCTCCACGACCCCGACGTACTCGTGTCCCATCGGGGTCGGCTCGGAGACGGCGTCCGTCCCTCGGTAGGGCCAGAGATCGGAGCCGCAGATGCAGGCGGCGGCCACGCGGATCACCGCGTCCGTGGACTCAAGGATGGTCGGGTCGGCGCGCTCTTCGACGCGGACGTCCCGCGGGCCGTACATGACTACTCCACGCATGTGGGGGTTCCTTCCGTTACGAGGTGGGTGGTGCTGGCATGGACTCCGGCCCTGGCCGTGGGTCGGAGGAGGGCGAGTGCGGTGACGGCGGCCGCGGCGACCGCGACCGTGGTGACCACGCCCAAAGGGAGGATGCTGAACGCGCCGGCGATGCCGACCAGCGGAGCCGCGATGCCGCCGAACGCGAACCGTGCGGCGCCGAGCAGCGAGGACGCCGTGCCCGCGATGCTCGGGTAGTCCGCCAGCGCCAGCGTGGTCGAGGGCGGGCTGGTGATCGCCGTTCCGGCGGCCAGCAGGAACAGCGACGCGATCACCACGGCCAGCGGCACGTGCACCACTCCGGCGACGAGCAGCCCGACTGCGCCGACTCCGGCGACGGCGAGGCCGACGGCCAGAGCACCCGGCACGCTCCAGGTCGCGCTGAAGCGGCCGGCGAGGTAGCCGAAGACCATGAAGCCGGTCGAGTTGAGCCCGAACGCGAGCGCGTACCCCTGTGGTGACAGACCGTAGACGCCCTGGAGCACGTACGTCGCGCCGCTCAGGTAGGCGAACAGCGCCGCATAGACGAAGCCCTGCGCGACCACCGCCCCGACGAAGCGCCGGTCGGAGAGGAGCAGCCGGATGTCGCGACGGATAACGGCGACCCCCGCGCCGGTGCGCGCATCCGGGGCCAGCGTCTCGGGGAGGCCGACGGCGACCCAGCCGAGGATGACCACGCCGATCGCCGCGAGCACCAGGAACAGTCCACGCCAATCCAACACCGCGGTGAGCGCTCCGCCGAGCAGCGGGCCGATGATCGCCGCCAGGCCCCCGATGACCGTGAGCCGGCCGTAGAAGCGGATGAGCCCGCCGCCCTCGTAGACGTCGCGTCCCGCGGCTTGGGCGATCACGATGCCGACACCGCCGGCGATCCCCTGCACCAATCGGGCCGCGATGAGCACTTCCACGGTCGGGCTCGCGCCGCACAGCGCCGAGACGATCACGTACGCGGCCACCCCGATGAGCGCCGGCCCGCGCCGCCCGAACCGGTCGGAAAGCGGCCCGGCGATGAGCTGCCCCACGGCGAGGCCGACGAGGCAGGCGGTCACCGTCAGTTGAGCCAGCGAGGTCGCAGCACCGAGCTCGGCCGTGAGCGCAGGGAGCGCCGGCAGGTAGAGGTCCATCGAGATCGGGCCGAACACGGTCAGCACGAGCAGGAGCGTCGCGAGTGCGCGCCCGGCCCGCGCTCGGGCCGGCGGAGAGGGGAGAGCTGTCACGCCACCCAGCACACCGCGTTCCGCCGCTTCGAGGGAGTCCCTGATGAGAGGTGTACTGACAGGGCATCCTTCGCGGACGCCTGGCCGCTTAGCCTGAGACGCATGGACAATCGAGCGGACGTTCGCGACTTCCTGATGTCGCGTCGCGGCAAAGTCACGCCAGAGCAGGTCGGGCTGCCGGCCGGCACCGGCCGACGCGTCGCCGGCTTGCGCCGCTCGGAGGTCGCCATGCTCGCCGACGTCAGCGTCGAGTACTACGCGAAGCTGGAGCGAGGAGCGATCGCGGGTGTCTCTGCCGGCGTTCTGGAGGCGGTGGCGCGGGCGCTGCAGCTCGACGACGCCGAGCGCGCCCACCTGTTCGACCTCGCCCGGGCGGCAGACGGCATCCCGAACTCCGGACGTGCGCGCAGGCGCGCCTCCCGGAGCCCCGAAGCACGGCCGAGCCTGCACTGGGCGTTGGCGGCGTTCACCGACGGGGTCGCCGTGGTGCGCAACGCGCAATCGGACGTGATCGCGTTCAATGCTCTCGGCCGAGCTTTCTACGCCCCGTTGATCGGCGACGGAGGCCGCACGCCCAATCTCGCCCGCTTTCAGTTCCTCGATCCGGTGTCACGCGAGTTCTACCCGGACTGGGACCGTTTCGCCGACATGTGCGTCGCCATGATGCGCGCGGAGGCGGGACGCGACCCCCACAATCGCGCTCTCCAGGACCTGGTCGGCGAGCTGTCCACCCGCAGCGACACCTTCCGTCGGCTGTGGGGCGCACACGATGTGCGCATCCACGGTGCGGGCACCAAGCGCTTCCATCATCCCGTCGTCGGAGAGCTGACGCTCGCCTACGAAGAGTTCGCCATCACCGCCGAGCCCGGCCACGTCATGCTCGTCTACACGGCCGAGCCCGGCTCGCCGTCGGCCGATCGGCTCCGCCTGCTCGCCTCCTGGGCGGCCGAGCAGCCCGAACACCGCCAGACCATCACGGAGGGATCATGACCACCTGGACCACGGACGAACTGCAGGCCATCGCCGCCACCGACGATTTCCACATCGCGCCGTTCCGCGCCGACGGCATCACGCTCGGCACCCCCACGTGGATCTGGTCGGTCGTCGTCGACGGCCACGTCTATGTCCGCGCCTACAATGGCACGGCCTCCCGCTGGTACCAGTCCGCCCGCGCCCAAGGAGCCGGGCGTATGACCGCCGGCGGAGTCGAGAAGGATGTCGTCTTCACCCCCGTCGCGGATGACCTGCTGAACGACAGCGTCGACGGCGCGTACGAGGCGAAGTACGGCACGAGCCCCTACTTCCCCCCGATGGTCACCGCGAAGACACGAGCTGCGACCGTCCGGGTCGACCCGCGCTGACCGCGGGGCGGGTGCATGCCGAAACGCACCCCGAGGCCACCGGTGCGCCCTCCTGCTCGCTCACCCGACCAGCCTACGCACGGGGACGGCCCGACGGCCCGACGCGCATGCCGGGGAGCCTGTCACCCTCCCCGGCATCCCCGTCATCCGGTCAGCTGACCGGAACGAACTGCCAGAGGGCGTTCGGGTCCGAACTGCTGCTCGCGTACTGCTGGATCAGCGTCGAGTCGGCCAGCGAGCCTCCGGTCAGGTTCAGCTGGAGGCCGCTCGTGCGGTTGGTGATGACGTACCAGCTTCCGCTGGCGGTGATCGACCACTGCTGGTTCGCGTTCCCCGTTCCGGTGATCGTGTACTGCTGCATGACCGTCCCATTGCTGGTGGAGCCGCCGGTGTCGTCGAGGGCCTTGCCGCTCTTGGCGTTCACGATGTTGTAGTAGCCGGAGCCGGCGCTGACCAGGTTCCACTGCTGGTCGAGGTCCCCGTCGTCGGTGTACTGCACCGCCTGAGCGCCGTCCGCGGTGGAGCCGCCCGCGACGCCCAGCGGTTTACCGGTCGTGCGGTTGACGAGCTTGAACACGTGCCCGGCCGACGGCGTCGACGACAGGGAGGTCGCCGCGGGGACCGTGCCGGAGATCGTGACCGTCGCACCCGCCGGGAGCGTGTACGAGAACGATCCCTGCCGGTTCCAGGTCGTCTCGAAGGCGGTCGACGACGAGTTGGTGTTGGTCGCGACCAGCACCTCGGAGCCCGACGGCGTCTTGAAGGCCGCGGTCACGATGCCGTGCGCGCTCACCGTCGAGTTGATGTGGGTGGAGCCGACCGGCACGAACTTGCTGAGTTGGGCGAGCTGGTAGTAGTTGTTGTCCAGCGTGACCGTGTCGGAGGTCACGTGTCCCGAGCCGTCGAGTGTCGGCTGGATCGTCACCAGCGGCGCGCAGTTGGTGCAGGCCCCGGCCAGGTGCGGCCCGCTCGAGGAGTCGAGGGCGGCGTTCCACATCACCACGGACTTGGCCCAGTTCTGCACGGAGAGCAACGCCATCGCAGCAGTCGAGTAGCCGATGATGTTGGTCGGCGCGCTGTCGGACGAGCACTCGGTCTCGTAGGCGTCCTTCGTCGGGTCGATGTTGTGCAGCCTGGTCATGTTCGTCGGGTCGGCCGTGGTCGAGCCGCTGTTATAGCAGTGCCATGCCATCCCGCTCAGGTTCGAGCCGGCCGTGCTGAGCATGTCCTGCGGGAAGTTGGGGACGTCCCAGTTGTGGTCCCAGCCGAGGATCTTCGGGCTGAGGCCTGCACTCGAAAGGGTGGGTGCGAGGTAGTTGTTCACCCAGTTGCCCTCGGTGGTCCCGTCCGCCCAGTACATGCCCGGGTACGCGGCAGGAGCGTACTGCGGCTCGTTCTGCGGCGTGATGTACCCGACGGAGACCCCGTTCGACTGGTAGGCCTGCAGCCAGTCGCGGAAGTAGTCCGCCCACGCCTGGTAGTCGGTCGTGAGGAGCGTCCCGTTGGTTCCGCTCGTGCTGCCGAACATCGACCCGTTGCTCTTCATCCACGCCGGCGCGCTCCACGGGCTCGCCACCAGCTGGAGGTTGGAATTAAGCGCCTTGGCGTCCTTGATGGTGGGGATCATCAGGTTGGTCTCGTCGGAGTAGAGCGAGAAGTACTGATCGGGGTTCCCGCTCGGCCCTGCGGTGTCGTCGTCCGTCCAGGTGGTGTTCGTCGAGTTGAAGTCGGTGGAGGTCATGGGAACACGCCAGAACGAGAAGTTCGCGCCGGAACTGCCGAACAGCTGACCCATCAGGGTGGAGTACGCGGTCGGGCTGTAGCCCTTCAGCTGCTGCAGCAGCGAACTGGACGAGTCGGTGAAGGCGGCGCCGAAGCCGCTCATGCTCTGGTAGGCGAGGCTGTCGTTGACGCTGACGTTGATCGAGCCCGAGGCGACGGAGCCGAGCGTGATCGCGCTCTGCGGGGTGAGGGCGCTGGAGTTGTCGGCCGTCGTCAGCCAGGCGTTCAGCGTGACCGTCGCGGATGCCGGGCCTGCGACCGCGATGGCGGCCCCGGCTCCGAGGAGCGCGGCCACCCCCATCGCGGTGGCGGACCGCCGCAGTCGTCTGCGGTGCGTGCGGTGGTGCGTCGGTGTCATCTGACTCATGGGGTGCCTCCTTCGGCAGTAGGTCGACACACGCCGCGTCGATGCGACACGTGTCAGAGGGATAACTATTGCGGGGCTTACTTTAAGATCCGAAAGAATTTGGCCACAAGAGGCAATCCATGCCCGAGACACTCCTTGTTTCTTTTACAAATTCAGACTTGCGCAGCTTATTTCGATGTGTAAACTAAGGCGCAACCAAAGGAGGACTGCATGGCCCGGAAGGCAACCGTGAAGGACGTGCGACGCGCGAATCGGGCGCTGGTCGTGCGGCACCTGCTGCTGGAGGGGTCCTCCTCCCGGGCAGCCGCCGGCGAGGCGACGGGGCTGTCCGCTGCGACCGTCACGAGCGTGATCGGCGACCTCATCGAGGAGGGCGCCGTCGTCGAACAGGGCCAGGTGGAGTCCGACGGCGGACGGCCGCGGACCGTGCTCGGCCTCAACCGGGACGCTGCGCGCGTCATCGGGGCCGACGTCGGCGAGACCGATGTCACCATCGGGCTCTTCGACCTCGACATGAACCGACTCGGCGAGCGCAGCTACCCGTTCCGCGGACGCCGCATCTCCCCCGAGCAGGTCATGGACACCATCGTGGCCGGGGTCGGCGAGCTGCTCGACGACCGACGCGGTTCCTCCGTGCCGATCCTCGGGCTCGGCCTCGGCGTTCCCGGCATCGTCCGCTCCGTCGTGAACGCCGACGGGACGACCGACGCGCTCGTCCACGCCCAGGTCATCGGCTGGGACGGCGTTTCCTTCGGCGACCTGTCGCACCGGCTGGGGATGCCGGTCTTCATCGACAACGGCGCCAAGACGACCACCCAGGCGGAGTCGTGGTTCGGCTCGATCAAGGGCGTCGACGACGCCGTCGTCGTCCTCATCGGCGCAGGAGCCGGTGCCGGCATCGTCTCGAACGGCGCCCTGCTCCGCGGCTCCTCCAGCAGCGCGGGCGAGTGGGGGCACACCAAGATCAGCATGGACGGCGTCCGCTGCCGGTGCGGCGCCAAGGGCTGCGTCGAGACGTTCGTCGGAGCGGTCTCCATCCTCGAAGCCTGGCTCGGCCCGGAAGCGCACATCGACGGCCAGGAGAACGAGGCGATCGCCGCTCTCTTCGCGGCCAGGTCCGACGGCGACGAGCGCGCGCGCTCGGCCGTCGCCGACCTCGTCGACCACCTGGGCGTCGCCCTCTCGAACCTGGTCAACCTCTACAACCCCCGCAAGCTCATCCTGGGCGGCTGGTTCGGCGACATCATCGCCCAGCACGTCCTGGACGAGGTCATCGAAGTCGTCCAGCGGTCTTCGCTGGAACAGCCCGCCGCAGACGTTCGCATCGAACGCTCCACGCTGGGCTCCAAGGCGGTCGCCCTCGGCGCTGCCACCCTGCCCATCGAGCAGTTCGTCGAATCGGGCTTCAACCGTTAGTCCAACCCCATCCACACACAGCGAAGGGAATTCGCGATGAAGCGAATGACACCGATCGCCCTGGCGACGCTCGCCCTTGCGGGCCTGCTCCTCGCCGGGTGCAGCTCCACCAACCCCGCGGACGCGTCCGGCTCCTCCTCCGGGAGCAAGACGATCGCGTTCCTCATGCCCTGTTCCACCTGTGCTGACCGCTTCGAGTCGAAGGACAAGCCCTATTTCATCGAGGCCGTCCACAAGCTCGACCCGTCGATCAAGGTGATCGCGGAGAACGCGCAAGGATCGGAATCCACCCAGATCAACCAGGCCGAGTCGGCGCTGACGAACGGCGCCAGCGTCATCGTCGCGAGCCCCTACACGGCCAAGGCGGGCGCGACCATCGTGAACAAGGCGCGCGCCGACAAGGCCGCGGTGATCGCCTACGACGGGATGATCGACGGCGCCGTCCCCGACGCCTACATCTCGTTCCAGAACGAGAAGGTCGGCGAGCTGCAGGGGAAGTACATCGTCGACCACGCGTCCAAGGGCGGCACCGTCGCGATGATCAACGGCGACATCACGTCCGCTCCCGGCCTGGCCTTCAAGCAGGGCGCGCACCAGTCGCTCGACCCCGCGTTCACGGACGGCTCCCTCGTCCTCGGCTACGAGTCGGACACCCCCGGATTCGACGGCTCGAAGGCACAGGCGTCGATGGAGCAGGCGCTCACCAAGCTGAACAACAAGGTCGACGCGGTCCTCGTGCCCAACGACGGGATGGCCACGCCGGTCATCGCGGCCCTCACCGCGCAGCAGCTGAACGGCAAGGTCATCGTCACCGGGCAGGACGCCACCGACCCCGGCCTGACGAACATCCTGGAAGGCAACCAGTCGATGACGGTGTACAAGTCCATCCGGGACGAGGCGAACGCCGCAGCGAAGCTCGCCGTCGCCCTCGCCCACGGCGACAAGAACGCCGTCAAGCAGCAGACCACGACGACGGTCAAGAACGACGTCGGCTCGGTGCCGGCGATCCTCCTCGACCCGGTCGTGGTCGACAAGTCGAACATCGCCGACACGGTCATCAAGGACGGCTTCACCACCTGGGCGAACATCTGCGTGGGAGCCGCGAAGGCACAATGTCCGTCGAACTGAACCAGGAGGAGCGCCGGCCGGCCTCGGGCGCCGGCGCTCCCCCGCTCCTCGAACTCCGTGCAGTGTCCAAGTCCTACGGTCACGTCCAGGCGCTGGCCGACGTCGACTTCCACGTCGACGCCGGCAGCGTGGTCGCCCTCGTCGGCGACAACGGGGCGGGCAAGTCGACCCTGGTCAAGGCCATGGCGGGCGCCCACCAGATCAGCTCAGGCGAGATCCTCATCGACGGCCGTGCGGTCACGATCGGCTCTCCGACCGAGTCGGCCCGGCTGGGGATCGAGACCGTGTATCAGGACCTCGCCCTGTGCGACAACCTGGATGTGGTCGCCAACCTCTACCTCGGCCGGGAGTTGCGGGTCCGCTCGCTGCCCCTGCTCGACAAGCTGAAGATGGAGAAGCAGGCGGGAACGGTCATCGCCGAGCTGGCGGCGACCATCCCCGCCCTCGACCAGCTCGTCTCCTCGCTCTCGGGAGGGCAGCGGCAGGCGATCGCCGTCGCCCGCGCCGCTCTGTGGGGCTCGCGCGTCGTTCTCCTCGACGAGCCGACCGCCGCACTCGGCGTCGCCCAGACCCGCATGGTCTACGACCTCGTCCGGCGGATGCGCGACACCGGCCTCGGCGTCGTCGTGGTGACCCACAACATGGCCGATGCGTTCGCCGTCGCCGACCGGATCACCGTGCTCCGCCTGGGACGGAACGCCGGCGACTTCATCCCGGGGGCCAGCACGCCCGACCAGGTCGTCGCCGCCATCACCGGCGCCGACACCATCCGCACCGAAGGGACCGACCATGATTGAAGCGAGCACCCCGACGCGGGTGCCCGTCACGACGCCGCCGCGTGCGACGCTCCGCTCGCGGCTGCCGATCCCGCGGGACTTCGGCCCGTACGCCGTCGTGATCGGCCTCGCGGTGGTCTGGATCGTGTTCCAGCTGCTGAACAACAACTTCCTGTCTCCCCGCAACCTCTCCAATCTGACCCTTCAGATCGCGGTGCTGGGGACCATCTCTGTCGGCATGGTGATCGTGCTCATCCTCGGCGAGATCGACCTCTCCGTCGGCGCCATCGCCGGCGTGAGCGCGGCAACGATGGCGGTGCTCTCGACCAACGCGGGAGCGCCGGCGTGGGTGGCGATCCTCGCCGCTCTCGCGTTCGGAGCCGTGATCGGCCTCATCCAGTCGCTCGTGATCGTCTTCGTCGGCATCCCCTCGTTCATCGTGACGCTCGCCGGACTGCTCGTCTGGCAAGGGGTGCAGTTGATCATCATCGGTGACAACGGGCAGGTCGCCCTGAACGACCCGTTCCTCAAGTCCATCGCCTCCACCTACGTGAGCCAGGCAGGAGGGTGGGCGATCGCGGCCCTCGTGATCGTCGCCGTCGTCGCGTGGCGGTGGACGGCGCGACGGATGCGCAGCAGAGCGGGGCTCGCCGTGCGGCCCGCGTCCGCCGATGTCATCGGCGTCGCGATCGTGGCCGTCCTGATCCTGCTGGCCACCTGGCTGCTGAACAGCTACTTCGGCATCCCCTGGGTGCTCGTCGTCCTCCTCGCGCTCGTCGGAGTGATGAGCGGGGTGATGAGCCTCTCGCCCTTCGGCCGGCACGTCTATGCGATCGGCGGCAACCGGGAGGCCGCGCGCCGCTCCGGCATCCGGGTGCGCGGGGCGACCATCGCGGTGTTCGTGATCATCGCCGTCATCGCCGGTGTCGCCGGCATCATCGAGGCCTCTCGCGAGTTCTCCGCGTCCAGCGCGCTGGGCGGAGGGACGCTGCAGCTCAACGCCATCGCCGCGGCCGTCATCGGCGGCACCAGCCTCTTCGGCGGACGTGGACGCGTCTACAACGCGATCCTCGGCGCGCTGGTGGTCGGGAGCATCGAGAACGGTCTCGACCTGCTCGGCCAGCCCGCCGCCGTCCAGAGCATCACCACCGGCATCATCCTGTCCCTCGCGGTCTCCGTCGACGCGCTCGGACGCAAGCGACTCGCCCGCCGCGGCGCCGCCCGCTGAACCCACGAAAGAAGACCATGAACTCTGAGAACACCTACCCGCCCGGCTTCCTCTGGGGAGCAGCGACCGCCGCGTACCAGATCGAAGGGGCCGTCGCCGAAGACGGGAGAGGGCCGTCCATCTGGGACACCTTCAGCCACCGGCCGGGGGCCGTGCTGCGGGGCGACACCGGGGACATCGCGTGCGACCACTACCACCGCTGGGAGTCCGACCTCGACCTCCTCGTCGAGCTCGGCGTGAACTCCTACCGGTTCTCCGTCGCCTGGAGCAGGGTCCTCCCGACCGGTGCCGGCGCGGTCAACCAGGCGGGGCTCGACTTCTACGGTCGCCTGGTCGACGGCCTGCTCGAACGGGACATCACCCCGATGGTCACGCTCTACCACTGGGATCTCCCGCAGGCGCTCCAGGATGTGGGCGGCTGGGCGAACCGCGACACGGCGGATCGGTTCGCCGACTACGCCGGCATCGTGCACCGCAGCCTCGGCGACCGGGTGCCCTACTGGCTCACCCTCAACGAGCCGTACTGCTCCGCGTTCGTCGGTCACCTCGAGGGGCGGCACGCGCCGGGGATCCGCGACGAGGCGACAGCGGTCACCGCTCTCCACCACCTCCTGCTTGCACACGGCAAAGGCGTGCAGACGCTCCGCGCCGACGGCGTGAGCGGCCAGGTGGGCATCACCCTGAACCTGACCTCCGTCCGGGCGGGAAGCGATGCGCAGGAGGATGTGGAGGCGGCCCGCCGGCTCGACCTCTTCGAGAACCGGATGTTCCTCGACCCCGTCCTCCGCGGACAGTATCCGGACGACGCCCGCGCCTTCTACGACGGCGTCACCGGGTTCGAGTTCGTCCACGACGGCGACCTCGAGACGATCAACGCACCGCTCGACTACTTCGGTGTCAACTACTACGAGCGCCACGCCGCCGTCGCCGATCCGCGCGACCCCGTCCGCGGCTGGGCGAAGGTCCCGCCCGCCGAACCGACCATTTCGGGGATCTCGGTCGAACCGGTCGGTCTGAAGGAGATCCTCCACCGCGTCGCCGACGAGTACACGACGCTCCCGCTCATCGTCACAGAGACCGGTCAGGCCCTCTTCGACTACGTCGACCCCGAGCGCGAGATCAACGACGCCGAACGGGTGCACTTCTACCGGTCGCACATCGAGGCGGCGACGGAAGCGATGAACGACGGCGTCGACCTGGTCGGCTTCTTCCCCTGGTCGTTCATGGACAACTTCGAGTGGGCGTGGGGCTACGGCCACCGCTTCGGAATGTACTTCGTCGACTACGCGACCCAGGAGCGCATCCCCAAGCAGAGCGCGCACTGGTACGCGTCCTGGCTGCGGCAGGTCGGCGCACGGGAGCCGCTCTCGGCCCTTCAGGTGCCCTGAGACTCGGTCGGCCGGTCGGTCCCGGCACGCCGCTCCTGCACTCGTGCGGACGGTGTGCCGGGACTGACGCGGCGTCAGAGCGACGCGTCGTCCGTGAACCGTGTCAGCGTGGGAGGCTCCGCCAGGTATGCGCCGAGGCCCGACGCACCGGGCCCGGCCCGCCAGGCGCGATAGGCGTCGTCATGCTCCAGCGACTCCCAGCGCTCGACCGCGACCACGTGCGCCGAGTCGGTGACGTCTGTGACGACCCGCACGCCGAGGCAGCCGTCGAATGCGCGCGTGTCCGCGAGGATCTCGCTCAGCGCGCGAGGTCCGTCTTCGAGGTGGTCGGGAGCGAAGCGCAGGTCGAGGAGGGAGGTGACAGTCATGCGGGCGACGCTAGCACCTGACGACGCCGGACCTCCCGGTCAGTCGGCGCTCGAGACCTCAGGGACGCCCCAACCGTATGCAAGCTTGTGCACTTCGAGCACGAAGAACGACTCGGTGGAGACGACCCCGTCGAGCGCGCCGATCTTGTTCTCGAGCACGTCGACGATGTGTGCGACATCACGGCAGATCACTTCGACCATCACGTCGAACCTGCCGCTCGTGATGACGACGTAGCTGGTCTCCGGGAGCTCCGCGAGTGCCGTGCAGATCGCGCGGGCCGTGCCGGGGCGGGCTCGCACGCCGATGAGGGCGAGCCGGTCGAAGCCGATCGCGAGCGGGTTCGCGATTCCCACGACTTGCAGCACACCGTCGTCCTCGAGCTTGTTCAGCCGGTAGCGCACGGAGGAGGCCGGCACGTCGAACTCCTCGGCGAGGCTGGAGAAAGTGCGCCGCCCGTCCACCTGGAGCGCCGCGATGATGCGGCGGTCCAGGTGGTCCAGGCCGTCAAGCTCGTTCACGGATCGAGGCTATCGCTTGCGTGTCCGGATGCGCTCAATCGAGGTGCAGCACGCCGGTGCGCAGGTCGCTCATATCGAGGAGCGTGTGCTTGCCGCCGATCCGCCCCCAGCCCGTCCGGGTGCCGCCGACGCCTCCGAAGGGCATGTTGATGTCCCAGAAGCCGTTGCTGTCGTTCACGACGACCTGGCCGGTGCGCATCTCCTCCACGAACCGGTAGGCACGGCTGAGGTCCTTGGTGAAGACCGCACCCTGCAGACCCAGCGCATCCTCGTTCGCGATGCGCAGCAGCTCGTCGTCGGAGTCGGCGGAGATGATCGGCACGACCGGTCCGAACGTCTCGGCGACGCTCAGCAACGCGTCGGGCGCGACGCCGTCCACGACCGTGAACTCGTAGTAGAGATCGGTCGGGAAGCCGGAGGCGCGGCCACCGCCGACGACGATCTCGAAGCCGCGTTCGCGCGCCTCGGCGAGGTGGGCGTCCACTTTGTTCGCCGTGGCCTGGTTGTTCATCGGCCCGAGCGTGGTGGTGGAGGCGAACGGATCGCCGAGCACCGCCTCCGCGGCCGCGGCACGGGTCGCCTCCACGAACCGCTCGCGGACGGCGCTGTGGACGAGGACGCGCCCGGTGGCGCAGCACACCTGTCCCGCGTTGTAGAACGCACCGCGCACCGCGGCACGTGCCGCCGCCTCAACATCCGCATCGTCGAGGACGACGACCGGTCCGTTGCCGGACGCCTCGATGATCGAGCGCTTGAGCCCGGCAGTGGCCACGATCTTCTCCGCCGTCGCGGACGAGCCGATGAAACCGATCGCGTCGATGCCCGGGTGCGAGACGAGCTCGCCGCCGAATGCACCCTCGCCGGGGAGGACGTTGACCAGCCCTGCGGGCACGCCCGCCTCCTCCAGCACCTCGACGGCCGCCAGCAAGGACAGTGCGGTGTGCGCCGGGGGCTTCACCACGACCGCGTTGCCGGTCGCCAGCCCCGGCGCGACGAACTCCGCGAACATCAGAACCGGGAAGTTCCACGGGATGACGATCGCCCAGGTGCCGACGCCCTGATAGAACGTCCACATCCGCTTGTGCGTGTCGTTCGACGGCAGCGTCTCGCCGTGCAGGCGGACCGCGTCCTCCGAGTGGAGGTGGAACAGCTGGGCGCTTTCGTCGATGTCGGCGTACGCCTCGCTCAGCGGCTTGCCCTGCTCGAGTGTGAGCAGACGCGCCAGGTCGTCGCGCTTCGCGGCGAGCAGGTCCCCGACGCGGTGCAGGATGGCCGCGCGCTGCCACACGCCCACCCGGCTCCAGGCCTGCTGCGCTTCGCGGGCGGCGGCCACCGCCCGGTCCAGGTCCTCCCGGCCGGGCACCGCGATGGAGGCGATCACTTCGCCGGTGACCGGGCTGACGACATCGGATGTCTCACCCGACGCAGCGTCGACGTACTCGCCGGCGATGTACAGCTGGCTGTGCGGCACGGCGATGTCCGCACGGGTGAGGAGGGATTCGGTTGTCATGGTGGGTTTCCTCTCGACGGGATGGAACGGGATGTTCAGAGGGACTCGTCCGCCGACCGCGGCGGAACTCCGGAGCGACGGTCGCGCGCACGGACGAACGCCCAGATCACGACGCCGAGGGCGAGGATGCCGATCGCGATGCTCAGTTCCAGAACGCCTCCGTAGCCGGTGATCGAGAATCCGGTCGCGCCGACGACGACGATGACGGCGAGCAGGATCGCGAGAACGATCGAGATCGGAACGAAGATGTTCGGCAGTCGGATGGGCCGCACCGCGTCGGGGCGGTCCTTGCGCAGCAGCGCGAAACCGGAGACGGCCAGCACATGGGTCAGGACGTAGCCGAGGTTGCCGGTGACGATGATCGCCAGCGGCTGCTGCAGGACCACGAGCAGCACGATGTTCAGCACGAGCATCACGTTGAGCGCGCGCATCGGGATCCCGCGACGGTCGAGCTTGCCCACCGCGCGGACCGTGACGCCCTCCTTGCCCATGTTGAACAGCACGCGGGACGAGTCGGCCACGGAGGTCAGCATCACCAGCACCAGCGACGCGATGAGGCACAGGACCATCACGTTCGCCGCGGCGTCCGACCCGACCAGCTTCGCGAACGCCCCGACGAAGAACGTGGCGGGGTCCTTGCCGATGGCCTCCTCGCCCGCGAAGCCGCCGAGCGTGATGGGGACCAGGAAGAAGACGCCGAGGCAGAACAGGGCGGCGGCTCGGATGGCCCGTGCCGTGTCCTTCACCGGATCGCGGTACTCGGAGGCGAACGTGGTGCAGACCTCGACGCCCAGGGTCGTCCAGGCCATCACGTACAGCCAGACGACGGCGGTGTGCAGGCCCTCCCAGCCCTCGAGCTTCCAGGTGAGCGCGCCCGGGTTCCAGCCGCTGCTGAAGACCGGCAGCACGATGAAGACGAACAGCGGGATCAGCAGGATCGCAGCGGTGATGTACACGAAGGTCATGGTCACCCGCACGCCGATGACGTTGATGCCGTAGAGCACGAAGATGACCCCGAGCCCGATGAGGATCGGGAAGCTCAGGTGGATCGGCCCCAGGCTCAGCTCCCAGGTCTGGTCGGGGAACCACTGGGACTGGATGATGAGCCCGGTCAGAGCGCCATAGGTGGCGAGGTTGGATCCCCACGGCAACCAGTACCCGACACCGGCCACGGGAGCGAGCCAGGGTGCCCGGGACTTCCAGGCCTCCGCGGCGAAGCCTGCGATGCCGCCGGAGGACTCGGGGAACATCGTCGACAGCTCGATGTAGATCCAGTTGACGACGAATGCGATGACCATCGAGATGGCCCAGAGCACCGCGGCGCCCCACCCGCCCAGGCCGGCGATCGACGCCCCGAGGGTGGCGATCAGCGCGGCCGGCATCGTCATCGACATCGCGAAGGCGTCATACCAGCGCAGCTTGCGTGGAAGCTTCTCCTCCACCGCGTGGCCGGCCTGCGGCGTCACGTCAGTGCTCATGGAATCCCCGTATCTCTTCATTGAGTGCACGACGACGGGTCTGGTCGCCCATCTGAGAGCCATCCTTGCGAATGGTTGCTGAATGCGCAACTATCAATCTGTTCTTTTAACCAAATGGCATTCGTTGCAGTCTCGAATGCAGCGAGGAGCAATGATGCAGCAGACGGCTTTCGAACGCACACCGCCGCCGAGAGCAGCGGCCGATCACGCACTCGCCGACACGCAGCACTCCGTCTTCTGGCTCGACGACGTGCACCGCGACCAGCACGATTCGCTCACCGGCCGCCGGGCAAGCGACCTGGTCGTCGTCGGTGGCGGGTACGCCGGGCTCTGGACGGCTCTGCTGGCGACGGAGCGGCACCCCGGCATCCGAGTGACGCTCCTGGAGGCGAACCGGATCGGCTGGGCGGCGTCCGGGCGCAACGGCGGCTTCTGCGAGGCGAGCCTCACGCACGGCGAGGAGAACGGCGCCAGCCGCTGGCCCGAAGAGATGGCCACACTCCAGCGGCTCGGCACCGAGAACCTCGACGAGATCGCGGCGACCGCCGAGCGCTACGGCATCGACGCGGACATCGAACGCACCGGCGTCCTCAAGGTGGCCACGGAGGAGTACCAGCGGGTTCAGCTCGCCGACGCGCACCACGACGACCGGAACGTCTTCCTGGACGGCCCGCGACTGCGCGCGATGGTCTCCTCCCCCACCTACCGCGCGGGCCTCTGGGATCGGGACGGCTGCCTCCTGGTGCATCCGGCCAAGCTCGCGCTCGAACTCGCGAGGGTCGCGCGCGAGCGAGGGGTGGAGATCTACGAGCGTTCCCGCGTCACGGGGCTCCGCCGCGACGGGCAGGGGATCCTCGCGACCACCGAGGCGGGCACCGTCCGCGCGGACCGCGCGGTTCTCGCCACGAACGTCTTCCCCTCGCTGCTGCGCCGGAACCGCCTGATGACCGTCCCGGTGTACGACTACGTCCTCGCGACGGAGCCGCTCACCCCCGCTCAGCGCGAGGCGATCGGCTGGAAGGACCGCCAAGGCATCGCCGACATCGCCAACCAGTTCCACTACTACCGGCAGACCGCCGACCATCGCATCGTCTTCGGCGGCTACGACGCGATCTACCACCCGGGCGGCCGCGTCCGCGCCCGCTACGAGGACCGGCCAGAGTCGTTCCATCGGCTCGCCGAGCACTTCCTCACGACGTTCCCCGCCCTGGAGGGGATCCGGTTCTCGCACCGCTGGGCCGGCGCCATCGACTCGTGCTCCCGGTTCTGCGCGTTCTACGGCACCAGCCACGACGGCAGGGTGGCGCACGCGGCCGGCTTCACCGGCCTCGGCGTCGCCGCGACGCGCTTCGCCGGCAACGTCATGCTGGACCTTCTCGACCGGACGCCCACCGAGAGGACGTCACTGCGGATGGTGCAGGAGCGTCCGGTCCCGTTCCCTCCGGAGCCGGCGGCGACGCTCGGCATCAACGCCGTCCGCTGGTCGATGGACCGGGCGGATCACAATCAGGGTCGGCGCAATCTCCTGCTTCGCACGCTTGATGCGCTGGGGATGGGGTTCGATTCGTGATCAGCGCGCGATGACCACGGTGGTCGGTGTTTCGTCGGGGTGACGCGAGGGGGCCGCAGACACCCCCTCTCAGCCGGTGTGGGCACAGGACTCGTCAGAGCCGGGAAAGCTGAGCGCGCAACTCTCGAATCTCCTCCGAAGCGATCGACCCAGCGGCCATCTCCAGCACCGCGTTCAACGGGACGGCCCGCGCCATGCAGATCATCGGGCTGTCCGCGACGCCGGGAACCACGCGATCGACCACCTCGCGCGAGGCCGGGTCGTCCAGGAGCTCACCGAGGGTCGTGACATCCGGGTCGATCCGACCCCAGCTCAAAGGCTCATCCGAGGGCGCCTGGGCCTCAGAAACGCGCGCGGCGCGGAGATCCGCATACGGCGTGCGAGCGGATCGCGCTGGCGCGGTCGCGGTCCACGCGCTTTCGCCCGCTCCGACCTCGTGGAGTTCGCCGTTCGGCAGGTGCACGATCGCGGCCACGCCTTCGGGGACGCTGACTCGGATGGTCACCTTCCCACCGTCGCGGTCCCAGCGGCTGCGGATGACGCCGTGCGGGGTTTCGAGGCTCCCTTCCGCCCATGTCAGTCGCTCGTCGAGGTGGGGGCGGATGTCCACCTTTGGGTAACCGGGCTCGGCCGGGCGGATGCCGGCGACGTACTCGTGGAGGAACGTGACGACCGCACCTTTGGAGTAGTGGTTGAGCGACTCGTGCGGGTTCCCGCCCGCGTCGATGCCGGACCAGGACTCCCACACCGTGGTGGCACCGCGTTCGAGCATGACCAGCCAACCCGGCTCGTCGCCCTGGAACAGGAGGTCGTAGGCGACGTCGGCGTAGCCGTTGTCCGCGAGGACCGGGAGCAGCATTCCCGTGGAGAGAAAGCCGGTGCCCAGATGCGTGCCGTTCTCCTCGATCAGCCGTACCAGCTGATCTGCCGCGGCCGCGGTCAGCTCGGCCGGGATGAGACCGAACGCGAGGCCCCGGACGTAGTTCGCCTGCGTGGGGACCGTGAGCGTTCCGTCGGCGTTGAGGAATTCCGTTCTCCAGGCGTCGGCCACATCCTGCGCGAGTCGCGCGTACCGCTCCGCTTCGGCCACGTCTCCGATCACCCGGGCAGCGTCGGCGGTGAGCTGCGCTGAATGCGCGAGGTAGGCCGTGGCGACGATCGCGGGGTCGCCTTGCGGGTTGAACGGGACGTCGGGTTCGAGCCATTCGCCCCAGTGCCATCCGGTGTCCCAGAGGAACCGCTCATGCGGCGCCGGCTCCGGCCGTGACGCTTCGCGGCTCGGGTGGCGACCGCCGGCAGCGGCTCGGGCGGCGTAGTCCACCCAGGCCCGCATCATGGGTGCGGTCTCTGCCAGGATGCTCGGGTCGCCGTAGGCGCGGTAGAGCTCCCACGGCACGATCGTCGCGGCGTCTCCCCAGCCGGCTGAGCCGTCGAAGGAGATGGGGATCACCGGATCGGGTTCGATGCCGCAGTCGGGCGCGACGTTGGTGATCGTGCCGTCGCCGTGCTGGTCGTCGGCGAGGGAGGTCAGCCACTTGCGGGCGAATCCGCTGATGTCGTCGAGGTACGCGGCACTGCGCGCGAAGATCTGGAAGTCGCCGGTGTATCCCCAGCGCTCCCGGTGCGGGCAGTCGGTGGGGATGTCGAGGCTGTTCGACCTCCAGCTGGCGACCGCGATGCGGTGGAGCTCGTTCAGGCGCGGGTCGCTACTGGAGAAGGTTCCGGTGTGATGGAGGTCGGTGCGTACCTGATGGGCAGTGATGGCCTCGGCGGCGAGGTCCTCTTCGAGCCCGTCGACCGCGACGTAACGGAATCCGTGACTCGTGTGCCGGGGCTCGAAGACGTCGGACGGGGCGCCGCGGGAGATGACGGTGTCCCGTTGACCCACCGGCAGCTTCGGGAGCCCCGGGGCGACGGCGATGTCGAGGTGCTCGAGGGTGAGGTCGCCGTCGTGGTCGAGAGCCTCCCCGTGCGTGAGCTGGATGGTGGTGTCCGCCGGACCGAGCCCGGTGAGGCGGACCCAGCCATTGAGGTTCTGTCCGAAGTCGACGACCTGGCGTCCGGACGCGAGGCGTGTGATAGCGACGGGAGTGAAGCTCTCGGCCTTGCGTACGGGTGGCGCGACCGACCAGACCAGCCGGTCGGTGTCCTGCGTCAGCGCGTCATCGGAGATCGCGATCCGCTGCCAGTCGGTGCGGCCGAGACGGCGAAGGTCGCTGGTCTGCCCATCCATCAGGTCGGCTTGAACGATCGCACCGACGCCGGTCTCCCACGTGCTGTCGGTGACCACTCGGATAGTGCCTTCTGCCGTCTCGATCGCGAGTGCTGCGACAACGGCGGTCCGCGTTCCGAAACTGTCGGGCACGCGATGCGCGCCGACGCGGCCACGGAACCAGCCGTCGCTCACGACCAGGACGAGTTCGTTCCGCCCCGCAACGATCGAGGCGGTCACGTCGTACTGCTGGACCTGGAGGGTCTTGCGGTAGCTGGTGAGGCCCGGCGTCAACTCGAAGTCGCCCACCCGCTCTCCGTTGAGGAACGCCTCGTAGACGCCGTGTGCCGTGACCGTGAGGATCGCGCTCGTCGCCGTGTCGGTGAAGTCGAACGTGCGGCGGAATTCGTACGCCGGCCGTTGACCGGGCGCAGGTACGGCATCCGGCGTGGTGATCCATGTGGCATCTGCGAGGGCTTCCGCGGGTGATGTCTGCTGAACGGTG
Organism: Leifsonia sp. TF02-11; assembly: GCF_017565305.1. Taxonomy (GTDB): domain Bacteria; phylum Actinomycetota; class Actinomycetes; order Actinomycetales; family Microbacteriaceae; genus Leifsonia. The sequence goes on along the minus strand of NZ_JAGEKP010000008.1, from coordinate 30,266 downwards.
GGCATGAAGGATCGTCTCCTCGGTCAGGATCGCAGGATGCGGATGACGTGGTCGTGCGCACGCTTGGCCTCGGGAGTGGCCGAGCCGCTGAGCCCGACTGCGTGGTTGCCGTCGGGCGAGTAGGTCAAGGTGCCGGCGTTGCCCGCCCGCCGCAGGAGACGGTAGGCCTCCAGCGCTTGCGGCAGCAGCAGGTCGCGACCTCCGGTGACCACGTGCACCGGCGGCAGGCCGTCGAATCGGCCAAGGAGCGGGCTGACCACGGGATCGGATGTCGACAGCTCAGCGGCCCATGCCCGGCCCCAGTGCCGGAGCTCGTCCGGGTCCAGGATCGCGTCCCAGGTCTGCAGCACATCGGCCGCGGGGTGGGCGAGCTCGACGTCGAGCCACGGACTCAGGAGGACGGCGGCGCGGACTCCCTCCGGGTGCACCTGCAGCACACTCAGCGCGAGGCCGGCGCCCGCTGAGTCGCCTGCGAGGTACACGTTTCCAGCACCTTTCTCCGCAATGGTCTCAGCGAGGACCTCCGCCACGAACGCCCGTGCACGCGTGGCATCGCCAACCGGAATGACCTCGTAGAGCGGCACGACGGCGTCGACCCCGGCAGCCGCCGCGAACCGGGCGACGGCCTTCCAGTGCGCGGTCGCGATCGGATGCGCGTATCCGCCGCCGGCGAGGAAGACGATGGCACGACCGGGCATCGCGTCGCGGCGGCGGAGCGTGACGACCCGCGACCCGGCCACCCGGTCCTCGCTGACGCGGAACCGCTTGGCGACGGAGGGCGGCACGGGAGCCGGGGCGGGCGGACCCTCTGCGTGGCGTCGGGCGATCTCGACGGCGACGTCCTGCTTGCCGCCGCGGGCGATGACACGTCTGACGATGGCGTCCATCGCCAGCGCTCGAATCGACATGGAGACTCCTGAACGTGGGCCGTCAGCGCCGCGCGGCCTCGTCACGGCGCGCGGGCGTGTGCGAGTACAGCTGGGCGAGGAACGGGTTGTGCTCGGCCTGGCGCTCGTAGCCGGCGGTGTCGCGCGTGCAGTCGGGGCACCAGTGGCCGCCGGTCAGGATCAGGAACGGGCTGGCGGCGAAGATGTGACCGAACGCGCAGCTCCAGATCAGCGGCTCGCTCGGGCGCCCCTCCGGAACGACCGGCGAAACCAGCTCTCCGCCCCGGAACTCGGCGGCGTGGACGTAGTCGGCTCGAGTCCAGTCACGGGGCGAGATGTCCTCGTCGAAGCCGTGATCCAGGTATGACGGAGTACGCGAAGGCTCCGGCACGGTGAACGTCGTCCAATCGCCGATGGCCTTCCACTCCTCCAGCGATCCGAAGTGGGCGCGGATCGCGGCCTCGTCGTGGTGGGCGATGGCGTGCATGGTCCCGCGGGGCTTCCGGGTGAGCGGTCGCATGACGAGGTTCTTCACGATCCACCCGGGGACCCGGCCGGCCGACCTGACCGAACGCGGGAGCGTCGCGACGGCGCGCGCGAGCGCACCCTCGAAGGTGTCGCGACGGAACGGCACGAGGTCGTCGAGCCGGTCGCTGTCGGTGTACCAGTGCCCGTGGAAGTTCTGCGTGGCGAACCAGTTGCGGTCGTACCAGCCGCGCACGTCGCCGACGCCGAGAGCACCGCTGATCGCGGTCTGGAGCTGCCAGTTCGTCAGCCGCCACTCCTCGCCGCCACCGATGTTGTAGATGGCGCCCCAGAATTCCTCGGGCAGGTCGCGCTCAGCGATCCCGGCGAGCAGCCGTGCGGAGTCCTCGGCGGTCGCCCACTCCATGACGCCGCTCAGCGTGGAGTGGGTCATGATCGGGTCGCGGAGGGCGAGCATGCCCGGATGGAAGATTCCGGTCTGTCGCAACCACGCCCACTTCGGCAGCCGCGACTCGATCAGCAGCTTTTCGGCGACGACCTTCGTCTGCCCGTATTCGTCGAACCGGGAGACACGGATGGGGTCGCCGACCCGACCCCAATGGATCGGCGCAGTGCGGTCCCCGGTCTCGGCGACCGACCCGATCCCGACCACCCCGACCGACGACGGGTCGGCAAGCGCCGCGACCGCGCGGATGATGTTCTGAATGCTGCCGACGTTCACCCGCTGCGCGAGCTCGGGATGCTGGTCGGCGAGCGGGGAGACGACGGCGCCGACATGCAGGATCAGATCGACGTCCCGAATGGCGCGCTGTACGTCAGCGGGGTTCAGCAGATCACCCCAGAAGATCTCCAGATTCTCCATGCCAGAGAACTCGTCGAGCACGGCCCGGTCCTGCGGGGTGTCCAGCGCGAACGCGACGACGCGCATCCGGTCCCCTCGTTCCCGGAACTCACGGAGGGCGGCGCGGCCCCAGTTGCCGGTGGCGCCGGTGAGGAGGACGCGGGTTCTCGGATCGGTGGCCGTCACCGCTGTGCCGCCGCGACGTCGGCTGCGCCGGTGACATCACTGCTCAGCGCGATCAGCTGGTCGAGCGCCTCGTCGGGGATCTCGACTCCCGGGAACCGCGCGAACTGCCCCATCGGCATCGACTCGACCATCCTGAGCATGTTGCCGTTCGCCTCTGCGGCGGCGAGTTGCTCTTCGGATGCGCCCGCCATCATCGCCTGCATCAGCGCGGGGCCGACGACGGGGTGGCCGAACCAGTCGCCGACGGTGGATGCAAGCGACAGCACCTGGGGTGCATTCACGTCGCCGTCGAGGTCGATCGTCTGCTCTGCGACGATCTGCTCGGCCGATTCACCGAGCTGGATCGTGTAGCCGCCGGGAGCGACCCACCACCGAGACTGCGGGGTGTCCCAGAAGGCGAACGCTCGCCGCGCCAGCGGAATCTCGACCGTGGTCGACTCCCCCGGCTCCAGCCGGACCTTCGCGAAACCGGCGAGCTCACGGGTCGGGCGCCGAACCGGCGAGCTGTCCGGGGCGACATAGAGCTGCACGACGTGAGCACCCGCGACAGCACCGGTATTCGTGACCGTCACGCGAGCGATCGCACTGTCGGCACCGGTCGTCTCCACCTCCAGCGCCGACTCGAACGTCGTGTAGCTGAGCCCGTGCCCGAAGGGATAGCGGACCGCGCGCCCCACGGTCGTGTAGTAGCGGTAGCCGACGAACACGCTCTCGCTGTAGCGGACGACCTTGTTCTCGCCGGGGAAGGAGAGGTAGGAGGGGGTGTCCTCCAGCCGCAGCGGGATGGTCTCGGCGAGTCGGCCGGACGGGTTGATGTCGCCGGTGAGGACGCCGGCCAGCGCGTGGCCGACGGCCTGGCCGAGCGCCCAGCCTTCGACGATCGCGTCGACGCTGTCGTGCCACGGCTCGAGGGAGACGACGCCGCCGTTGGAGAGCACGACCACGGTCCGGGGTGCCACTGCGGCGACGGCCTGGATGAGGCGGGTATGCGTGTCGGGCAGGTCGATGTGCGTGCGGTCGAACCCTTCGGACTGGTCTTCCTCGTACAGGCCGACGAAGACGACGGCGACCTCGGCGTTGCGCGCTGCCTCGACCGCCTCCTCTCGCAGGCGGTCGTCCGCCTCCGGGGCGGTGCGGTCGTAGCCGGGAGCGAAGGCGACCTCCGAGCCGAGCCGAGCGCGAAGTTCCTCCAGCGGGATGTCGAGCCGGGTCGGGTTCACGTGCGAGCTGCCTCCGCCCTGGTATTGCGGCTCGGCGGCGAGCTGGCCGAGTACGGCCACCCGCTGTCCCTCTCGCAGTGGCAGCGTGTCGTTCTCATTGCGGAGCAGCACGATCGCCTCGCCCGCCGCTCGGCGGGCCAGGTCGTGATGGACGTCCGCGTCGAAGGCGTGGTCGCCGTCACCGGGCGCGGTGCGCTCGGCGAGCCGGGCCAGCCGCTCGACGCTCCGCTCGACCACGGAACGGTCGAGACGTCCGTCGCGCACGGCGGCGACGATCGTCTCCGTGCCCTCGTCGCCGGTGCCGGGCATCTCCAGATCGAGACCGGCCTTCAGCGCCTCGACGCGGTCCTTGATCGCGCCCCAGTCGGAGACGACGAGCCCCTCGAAGCCCCACTCGTCGCGGAGCAGCTCGGTCAGCAGCCACTCGTTCTCGGAGGCGAACGCTCCGTTGATCGCGTTGTACGCGCTCATCACGGTCGCGGGTTGCGCCTCGGTGACGACCTGCTCGAACGCGGGAAGGTAGATCTCGCGGAGAGCACGGTCGTCGACCTGCGCGTCCACCCGCATCCGCTCGGTCTCCTGGCTGTTGACAGCGAAATGCTTCAGCGACGCTCCGACGCCGGTGCTCTGGAGGCCGTGCACATACTCGGCGGCGATCGCCCCGGTGAGTCGCGGGTCTTCCGACAGGTACTCGAAGGTCCGACCGCCCAGCGGCGAGCGCTTGATATTGATCGCCGGCCCGAGCAGCACGTCGACGTCGAGGGCGCGTGCCTCGCGGCCCAGCGCCGCGCCGACCTCCCGCGCCAGCGCGGCGTTCCAGGTGGACCCCAAGCCCACCCCGGGCGGGAAGCAGGTGGAAGGGAGGCTCTGGTTGAAGCCGAGGTTGTCGGCCGTGCCGCCCTGCCGGCGGACGCCGTGCGGTCCGTCCACCAGCACGAGGGAACGGATACCGTCGCCTTCGCGGGTCGACCAGAAGTCGCGGCCGGTGAGCAGAGCCGCGTCCCGGGCGAGCGCGTCGTCGTCCACGGTCGGTTCGGGTGCGTGGAGCACGTCGTCCGGCACGGGTCCGCCCGCGCTGACGGCCGCGAAGCCGCGTTCCAGATCGGCGAGCACAGCCTCAGAGTTGGGCAGCATGGACGAGACTTGACGGGGCGTGACGGCCTCCTGCCCGCGCAACCCCGCTTCCATGTGCTCGGCCGCCTCTGGCACGTGTTTGGTGATGACGCCCGTGAGGACGGCCATCGCCTCTGAACTCTCGATGAGTGTCCCGAGCGGGGTGTCGACGGTCACGGTGACGTGCGTTTCCTGGTCGACCTCGAACGTCTCGCTGAACTCGTGCTCGCCGTGGCCGACGACGTGCCGGGTGCCGGAGGGCAGTACCACCTCGGCGGTGACACCGACCGGGACGCGGACGGCCAACCGGAGTTCGCCGTCGCTGAGCACCCAGCCGCTCTCCGCGGTGCCGTAAGGCGTCTTCAGACGGGCGGATGCCGATGTGAGGCCGCGACGGGGAGGTTGCGGCGCGATGCGGAGCTGCCGGTAGCCCGGCGCCGCAGGGGCCAGGCCGGCGACGACGCGGTGCAGCCAGTCGCCGACGGCGCCGAACGCGTAGTGGTTGAACGACGTCATGCCGGACGGGTTCACGGTGCCGTCGGGCAGCAGCGAATCCCACCGCTCCCAGATCGTGGTGGCGCCCTGGTCGACGGTATACAGCCAGGACGGCGCGTCGGTCTGGAACAGGAGCTTGTAAGCGGTGTCGGGGTGCCCGTTGGCCGAGAGCGCATCGCAGATCAGCGGGGTGCCGATGAAGCCGGTCGAAATCTTGAACCCGTTCGCACGGACGATCTCCGCGAGCCGGTCTGCGGCGCGCGTCCGCGCGGCATCGTCGCCGGCGAGATCGAACTGCAGCGCGAGCGCGTATGCCGTGGCCGAATCGGAGAGGACGCGCCCGGCCTCCGAGACATACTCGCGGCGGAAGGCGGTGGCGACCTCATCGGCCAGCGAGCGGAGTCGCGCTGCTTCCGAGCGCCCGAGAAGCGCTGCCGCATCGGCGACGATCCGGGCCGACCGGGCGAAGTACGCGGTCGCGACGATCTCCGGATACGTGGCGGCCGCTTCCGGCCGTCCGGCCGGCGCGGAGGGGTCGAGCCAGTCGCCGAACTGGAACCCGGCCGACCAGATCCGGTCGGGGCCCGCCGCAGCCTCCACCTCGGTGACCCAGGCGAGCATCGAGTCGAACTGCCGGGCGACGACATCGAGGTCACCGGTCGACTGGTACATCGTCCACGGCACGACCGTCGCCGCGTCGGCCCAGCCGGCCATCGGGCCGGTGTAACCGGTCGTGATTGCGGGGACCACCATCGGCGTGCCCCCGTACCGGGCCTGCTCGGCCGCGAGGTCCTTGAGCCACGAGGTCAGGAAGCCCGCGCTATCGAACAGGTACTCCGCCGTCGGGGCGAAGACCTGGAGGTCACCGGTCCAGCCGAGTCGCTCATCCCGCTGCGGGCAGTCCGTCGGGACGTCGACGAAGTTGCCACGCATCCCCCACACGATGTTCTGGTGCAGCCGGTCCAGCTTGGGGTCGGAGGCAGCGAACCACCCGGTCCGCTCCAGGTCGGAGTGCAGCACCTCGGCCACGACCGACGACGGATCGAAATCGCCGGGCCACCCGATCACTTCCGCGTACCGGAACCCGTGGAAGGTGAATCGCGGCGCCCACTGCTCGGCACTGCCTCCGCTCAGGACGTAGGTGTCGGTGGCCTTGGCGCCGCGCAGTGGCTCGGTCGCGAGCTCGCCCGCCTCCAGGACCTCTGCGTGGCGGAGAACCACGGTATCTCCCTCGTCGCCGGTGACGGTGATCCGCAGACGGCCGACGAGGTTCTGACCGAAATCGAGGATGGTGCGGCCGGAGGGCGAGACGCTGACATCGGCGACCGGTACCGTCTCGGTGACCTTCACCGGCGGACCGTCGGGCGCTACCAGCAGCCCGGTGTCGAAGTCGGCGACCGTCACCGGCGTCCAGTCGCCCGACGTGCTGCCGGGCGTCGACCATTTCGGGTCGAACAGCCGGGCGTCGAAGTGCTCCCCGTTGTAGAGGTCGGCGGAGACGATCGGCCCGGCACTGCTCTCCCACGTAGCGTCGGTCCCGATCACCTGTCGGTCGCCATCCTCGTACTCGACCTCCAGCTGGGCCAGCAGCCCCAGCTCGGTGCCGTACCACTCCCTGCGCCCGTCCCAGCCGAGATAGCCGCGCCACCAGCCGTCCGCGAGCCACGCGCCGATGGTGATCTCGCCTCCGCGGATCAGGTCGGTGACATCGTAGGTCTGAAAGCGCAGGCGCGATTCGTAGGCCGTCCACCCGGGGGCCAGCTCGTCGTCGCCGACGCGCCTGCCGTTGATCTCCAGTTGGTAGAGGCCGTGCGCCGTGGCGTAGACACGGGCTTTGCGCACCGGCTTGGCCGCGAGCTCGGCGGTCCGCCGCACGAGGGCGGCCGCTCCCGGAGCCGGTGTGATCAGCCGGGCCGTCCAGTCGTCCGGCAGGAGCAGGCCGGCCTCGACCTGGGCCCAGCCCGACCAATCCGAGACGGTGCCGTCCTCCCCCGTCACGCGCACCCGCAGGGACGCACGCTCCCGCGAAGCCAGCGCGGCGAACGGCCACGGAACGAGCACCGACTCGCGGCTGTCCACTCGGGCGGTCTCGCCGGTCCCGGACTCCAACTCGTACGAGGCCTGCGACCAGCCCGCCGGTGCTTCCTCGACGATCCAGCTCAGCCGTGGCGCGGCCTCGCCGATGCCGAGAGCATCGCGGTGGTGTTCGAACCGGACGGGGGTGACGGTGACAGACATGGCAGGCCTTCGTGGGTCAGCGGACGGAACGGATGCGGAGGATGACGAGACCGCCGAGGAGGACGAGCGCGGCGGCGATGAGGAAGAGCAGCGTGTAGTTCTTCTGGCCGCCGGTGACGCCGATGAGGAGGATCGCCGAGGCGGCGAGCGGTGCGACGGCCTGCGGGATCGACGTGGCGAAGCCGGTGATACCCATGAAGCGGCCCGCGTCGGTGTCCTTCTCCGGCAGGACGTCCAGCAACAGCGCCTGGTCGACGGCGGCGAAGAGACCGATGCCGAGCGACACCACGAGTGAGCCGGCGATCAGGAGGGGCAGCGAATTCGAGAGGGCCATCGTCGTCATACCCGCGGCCATCACCGCACCGCCGAGCACGAGGAAGACGCGGCGCCTGCGGAGCCGGTCGGACAGGAAGCCACCGCCGAGCGCACCGGCGGTGGTCGCGAGCACGCCGATGCCGCCCAGAGCAGCGATGACTCCGGCCACCTTGTCGACCGTGACGCCCATGCGCTCCGCGAAGAAGAAGGCGGTGAAGGTCGTGTTCAGGGTGAGCCCGAAGTAGAAGAGGAAGCGGCCGAGCCAGTTCCACGAGAAGTCCGGGAACTGCGCCGGGTTGTAGACGTACTTCCGCAGCAATCGACCGACCGTCAACTGCTCTTTCGGCAGCCCTCGGCTGTCGTCTTCGTGCACGAGCGTCACGAACAGCGTCACCAGGACCACGCCCACCGCTCCGGGGACGAGGAAGAGCAGCAGGGCGTTCGCCGTGAAGAACTGGGCGATGACCACGCCGAAGACGGGCGCGATCTGCGTCGCGAACCCGGTGAGACCGCCGACCTTGCCGCGCTGGGATTCCGGGAGGCGATCGGCGGTGGAGATCTGGAGGTTGCTGAGCACCGTGCCCCACCCCCACTGCGCCAGGACCCAGCCGACGCCGAGCAGCAGGACGGACGGGGCCGCCGCCATCCACACCAGCGAGACGACGCCCACGACCATGCCGCCGATCATGAAGGGACGACGGCGGCCGAGGCGGCTGCGGGTGCGGTCGCTCCACACCCCCATGAAAGGCGCGGAGAGCATCACGAACAGGGCGCCGGCGCCGGTGATGTAGCCGAGGTACTCGGCGTGCCCCGGAGCGATGGACTGCACCCGGATGGCGAGCGAGATCGCGATCGGGGTGATGAAGGCCATGAAGACGCCGAACTGCGCCAGGACCATGAACCAGATGTAGCCGGCGCCGACCTTCGGAAGCTCCGGCGGGGTGCGGGCCTCATCGGCGACCGCCTCGGGATGGACGGTCGGAGCGGGAAGCGGTGCCGGCATCGCTGCGACGACCGGTTCGTCGCTGGTGGGGTTCGACATGTCAGGTGACTCCATCGTCAGGGGCTCTGTTTCGGGAAGGGTACTAGCACGAGCTAGTGAAGTCACTATAGACGCGACTAGCTAGCACGTGCAAGTGCGAGATAGAGTCGAGAGGACGAAGGAGAACCTGTGACGAATTCGGAAACCCTCAAGCGCGTGACCGCGGCCGATGTCGCGCGCTCGTTGGGCATCTCCCGCGCCACGGTCGGCTTCGTCCTCAACAACACCCCCGGCCAGACGATCTCCTCCGCGACCCGGGAACGGGTGCTCACAGAGGCGAAGCGCCTCGGGTACCGGCCGCACACCGCCGCACGAGCACTGCGGAGCGGTCAGAGCCGGATCGTTCTGGTCATCCTCCCGGACTGGCCCATGGACTACAGCATGCGCACCCACCTGGACGAGGCATCGCTGGTCCTCGATCGCGCCGGGTACTCGCTGGTCACGATGACGCCGCACCCCGGCGGCCAAGCTCAGCCACTGTGGGAGACGCTGCGCCCCGACGTGGTGCTCGGGATGGCGCCACTCCCCCGCGCCCTCGTCGCGGAGATCCGCGACAGTGGAGTGCAGCACGTGATCGCAGCCGTCCTCGAAGACGGAGCAGAAGCAGCAGCGGACGACCTGCGATACATCGAAGGGCCGCGCCTCCAGGTCGAGCACCTGCTCGAGCGCGGCCGCTCGACGCTCGCGTTCGCCGGTTCGGCGGATCCGCGGATCGGGGACCTCGTGGCCACCCGTCGTGCGCTAGCGGGCCGGACTCTGCTGGAACGGACCGGCAGCGGCTTCGCTGCGGATGCGGACATCGACGCGACCGACGCGGCCGCGGTCGTCGAGGGATGGCTGGCCAGGGGAATCGACGGCGTCGTCGCCTACAACGACGACATCGCGGCGCTGGTCGCCGGCGCCGTCCTCCGCTCCGGGCGCACCGTCCCGCACGATGTCGCCGTGATCGGCCACGACGACAGTCCCCTCGCGTCGCTCTTCGTCCCCAGCCTCACGAGCGTGCGAATCGACACGGCGGGGCTCGGACGCTACGTCGCGGAGCTCGCTCTGAGCGCGGTCACCGACGCGCCGACGCCCACGGCCGGACCCGAGACGGAGGCGCAGCTCGTCGTTCGCGAATCCACCGGCGGACTGTAGGACCCGACGCCGAACGTCATCCCGTACGTCCGGGGCGACGCGTTGAACACCGCTCCTCGGCCTCACGCCCACGTCCACGTCGCGTGACCGACCGCCTGGAGGATCTGGTCGTCGAAGTTCGCCTCGCACCGGCTGGGAGCGTCGAAGACCATCGTCGAGCGCCCGTCATCCCACGGTCGCCACTGCTCTCCTGGGCGCCCCGTTCTCGCGAAGGCCGCCCATGCGCCACCCACAGCGTCTGCCACGTCGAGGGCGGCCGCCGTCGCCCCCGTCTGTCGTTCGCAGAGAACGGCGTTCTTCTGCACGAAGGCGATCTCGGCGCTGTGGAACGTGCCGGGCCTGGCTCCGAGTACCGGAGTCTTCCAGGCGAACTGATAGAGCCAGGCCTGGCCGCCCTGTGCCACCTTGGCTTCCGCTTGGCGCACCGCCGCCACCCGCATCGGAGCGGCCTCGATGGTGGCGAAGAGGCCGAACGGCGACTCGTCAGGGTAGCGGTCCTTGTACGCGGCGAGCACGTCGTCCGCGGAGGCTCCGAAATCGGTACGGAGCTCCGAACGGACATCGGCCCAGGTCATGGTCTCGGCGCGGGGGTTGTCCAGGCCGTTCACGAACTCGTTCTGGTTCGCTCCGACGATCAGCGGAACGTGGGCGGAGAGCGCGTCGGAGCCCGGCGCCGACGGATCGCCGAGCAGAGGCTCCGCGATGATGCGCCCGTCCTGGACCGGCCGCCATGCTGTGAAGCCGAAGCCGGCCGCGACATCGATCAGCGCGCTCATCGGGATCCCGTCGAGCTGATCGGGCGCGACTCCGATACGGTCGAGAACCTCGCGGGCCTGGGCGTGCGACGCGTCGGGGTCCAGGATCTCGGCGAACGAGCCGCTCTGCACGACAGCCTTGTGGAACAACCCCCGGGCGGACGGCATGGAGAGCAGGCACGAGACCTTGCCGCCACCGCCCGACTGCCCGTAGATGGTGACGTTCCCCGGGTCCCCGCCGAATGACGCGGCGTTGTCGCGCACCCACTGCAGCATCAACACGATGTCCTGCATGGCGAGGTTCGCGCTGTCCTCGTAGCCGGTCAGCCGGCTGAGGTCGAGGAAACCGAACAGGTTGAGCCGGTGGTTCGAGGTGATCACCACACAGTCCTCGGAACGTGCGAGATTCGCACCGTCGTAGGCCAGCAGATCGTTGCCGGATCCTCCGGTGAACGCTCCGCCGTGCAGATAGACCATCACCGGCCGGGCACCGGCCAGATCGGGAGTCCAGACGTTCACCCGCAGACAGTCCTCGCTCTGAGCCACCGCGGCCGAGCCCCGATAGAAGACGAACGCGTCTTCGTCGCCGCTCAGGCCGAGAGCGTTCTGGCCCAGTGCTTGCTGGGGCGCCTGCGGACCCCAGAACAAGCAGCTCCGCACGTCGTCCCACCCCGCGGGCTGCTTCGGCGGCCGAAACCGGTTCGGGCCCGCGGTCGATCCGCCGTAGGGGATCCCTTTGAAGGCGAGCGCTCCGCGCTCGATGGTTCCCCGCACACGACCGTGCGTCGTCTCGGCGTCGACCAGCGGGAACGATGATCCGTGCATTTCTCTCCTCACCGCCGTCGTCTCCTCACCACCGTCGCTTGGCCGGCTTGCGCGGGTCGTCCTCTGCGCTGCGGAACTCACCGACGAGCCGGTGCGTGCCGTGCCCGACCTCGACGAACGCGTCGCCGGAGCCGGGCAGAGTCACCCGGGCCCGAAGGCCCAGCGGCACGTCGACGTCGATCGTGAAGTCGGTGCCGCGGCGGGTCCACTCGACGCCCACCTCACCGTGCGTCGTGAGGTGACGGGTGCCAGCCTGGGTGAGACCACCTCCGGGATGCGGCTTGATCACCACGACGTCGCTGCCCGGCTCTGGGAGGTTGAGCCCGGCCACGACCCGGTGCAGGAAGTCCGCGACCGCTCCGAGGGCGTAATGGTTGAACGAGGTCATCCCGCCGGGATTGATGGAACCGTCGGGAAGCATGCTGTCCCAGCGCTCCCACACGGTCGTCGCCCCCTTGCCGACCTGGTAGAGCCACGACGGCAACTCCTCCTGCAGCAGGAGATGGTAGGCGTGGTCGATTCCCCCGGCGATGGTGAGCGCGTCGCAGACCAGAGGGGTTCCGACGAACCCTGTGGTGATGCGGTAGTCGGATGCCGCGACCAACTCGATCAGTCGCGCTCCCGCCCGCTCCGCCTGCTCCGGAGTCGCGAACAACTCGAAGACGAGGGCCACCGCGATCGAGGTGACGGTGTCGCTGACGAGCCGGCCGTTCGGCGAGAGGAACTCGTTCTGGAACGCGGCGACGGCTCGCTCGGCGATCCGGCCGTAGTGCACCGCGTCTTCACTCCGCCCCAGTATGTTCGCCGACCGTGCGAGCAGCCTCGCGGACAGCGCGTGGTATGCCGTCGCCACTAGGTACTTGTCCGTGTGGCTGTCTCCTGGATTGTTCGGAGGAGCGGCCGGGTCGAGCCAGTCCCCGAGTTGGAACCCGGCGTTCCAGAGGCCGGTCTGGCCGGTGAGGTCGTCGACGAGGTCGACCCACGCTTTCATCGACTCGTACTGGCTCGCAAGGATCGACGGATCGTGATCGTGTTGATACAGCGCCCACGGCACGATGACGGCCGCGTCCCCCCAGGCGGCAGTCGGGAAGTTCGGGAAGCCGCACTCCACCCACGGCACGAAATTGGGAACGTGACCGTGGTCCTTCTGCTCGTGCGCGACATCCCGGAGCCAGCTGGTCAGCACGCCCTGGGCGCCGTAGAGATAGAGGGCCGTGGGCGCGAACACCTGGATGTCACCGGTCCACCCCATCCGCTCGTCGCGCTGGGGGCAGTCCGTCGGAAGGTCCACGAAGTTGTCGCGCATCGACCAGACGATGTTTTCGTGGAGGCGGTTCAGCCCGGGGTGAGAGCTTGTGAACCATCCCGTGCGCTGCATATCGGAGTGCACGACGAGGGCCGCCACGTCGACCGTGTCGATGTCTCCGGGCCACCCTTCGAGCTCGGCGTACCGGAAGCCGTGAAGCGTGAAGCGCGGTGTCCACTCCTCCAGCCGGTCGCCGGCCAGTGTGTACGAGTCGATGGAGACGGCGGTGCGCAGCGGGCGGACTCCGAGTTCGCCGTTCTCGATCACTTCCGCGTGATGCAGCCGCACCGTCTGGCCAGCCTGTCCACGCACTCGGATCCGCAGCTTTCCTGCGATGTTCTGGCCGAAGTCGAGGCGGATCCGACCGGAGGCGACACGTTCCACCGCCACGGGTTCGAGCACGTCCGTGACGCGGATCGGCGGACCGACCGGCGCCTCGATCGCGGCAGGGAAAGCGTCCAGTGCGAGCAGTTCGGGTTGCGCCCACGATGTCGCGTCGAACCCCGGCGCACTCCACCCGCGAGGCAGCAGTCGCGCATCGTAGCTCTCGCCCTCGTACAAGCCCGCCGCCGTGATCGGCGCGGCCCGGTACCGCCACGAGTCCGCGAGCGGGACCCGCAGCAGCCGGCCGTCGGTCAGGGTGAGTTCGAGCTGGACCAGCGCCGAAACGTCCTCGCCGTAGTAGTCCCAGAGGCCACCGTCGAAACCGATACGTCCGCGGTACCAGCCGTCTGCCAACCAGACCCCGAGAGCATTGCGTCCCGGTCGGAGGCGATCGGTGATGTCGGTGGTCTGGTAGCGCAGACGATGCCGGTAGCTCGTCCAGCCGGGCGCGAGCACGTCGGGTGACACCGGTTCGCCATTGAGCTCGAGCTCATAGACGCCGTGCGCCGTCGAGTACACCCGCGCATGCCGGATGTCATCGACGCCGATCCCGACAGCGGCCAGGTCCCACTCGTTGCGCAGCAGGTAGCCCGGCCGCAGCCCGCCCTGGGCGGCGGACGGGGACGGCGAGACGAAGGGTTCCATCCAGTCGGCGCGTTCGAGCAGACCTGCTTCCACGGACTGGCTCGCCGACCAGGCCGAGTGACCGTCTGCGGTGGACACGCGCACCCGCACGGTCACCCGTTCGCGTGATCGAAGCGGCGAGAACGGCCACGCGATCGAGGTGGCTGCACCCTCGGCGTCGTACACGCTGACCGTCCCGTCGGACGCACGGCCTTCGACGGTGAACGATGTATGCCGCGAGTCGCCGCTCACCAGCCACGACAGGCGCGGCCGCGTCTCCGCGATACCGAGCGTGGACGCTCCCCGGCGGTTCTCGAGCCAGATTTCGTCGACGGACACGGCTGCGTCGGTGAAGGTGGATGTCACTGTTCTCCCGTTGGTCTGAGTGTGCGATGTGTGGAGCGGGGCTCGGTCAGCCCTTGACGGAGCCTGCGGTGAGGCCCTTCATCACGCGCTCGTTGAGGAACAGGTAGATGATCAGCGTTCCGAAGACGTTGACGCAGATCGCGGCGAACGTCGGACCGTACTGCACAGCGCCGTACTGCCCGGTGAAGTTCAGCAAGCCGACCTGGATCGTCTGGAGGTCGCTGCTGTTGGTGAAGGTGAGCGCGATCAGCAGGTCGTTCCAGAGGAAGAAGAACTGCACCAGGCCGACGGTGAAGATCGCGTTGCGGACCATCGGGAAGCCGATCGACCAGAAGGAACGGTAGATGCTGGCGCCGTCCAGGGTCGCCGCTTCGAAGATCTCGTGCGGCACCGCACGGAAGAACGTGGCCATCATGAAGACGGTGAGCGGCAGGCCTCCCACCGTGTACGTGATTATCAGCGGCCACAGCGTTCCCGTCAGGCCCGCTTGGTAGTAGATCGTGAACAGCGGCAGCAGGATCATCTGGCCGGGCACCATGACGCCGGCCAGGAAGAGCAGCAGGACGACGCTGCGTCCGCGCCAGACCATGACCTGGAGGGCGAACCCCGCGGCGACGCCGAGAAGGATCGTCAGCGCCAGCGAGGGGAAGACCGCGATGACCGAGTTCTGGATGTAGTGCCCCAGGTTCCCGGTCGTGAAGGCGGCGACGTAGTTGACGGGGTCGAGACTGGAGGGCAGGGACCAGAAGGGTTCGTTCAGGAACTCGTTCTGCGTCTTGAACGAACCGAGCAGGATCCAGATCAGCGGGTAGATCTCGATCACCAGCAGGACGGCGATCAGGATCCGTACGGGCAGACGCTTCATGAAGCGGAGAGCCTTCGGCTCGCGACGCTCTCCGGGGGTCTCGCCCCGGGTCGCCGCAGCGGGGATGCGGTCGGTGGTTACTGCGGACACGATTGCTAGCCCTTCGTGAGGTCGCGGCGCGTGGAGCGGAAGATGAAGATGGTGACGATCAGACAGAGGATCGTCAGCATGAAGGCGATCGTCGAGCCGTAGCCGTAGTCGCCGTACGTGAACGCGGTCTGGTACATGTACAGCGTCAAGGGCGTCGTGCCGTTTCCGGGGCCGCCGTTCGTCAGGGCCAGCACCGAGTCGAAGACCTTGAGCGTTCCGTTGATGCTGAAGATGATCGACGACAGCAGCACGGGCAGCGACAGAGGCAGCACGATCGTTCGGATCAGCTTCCAGCCGTGTGCGCCGTCGAGGCGCGCCGATTCGATGATGTCGTCCGGGATGTCGACGATGCCCGCGTAGAGGAGGACCGCATAGAACCCCATGGAACGCCAGATGTCCATCATGACGATGACCCAGAAGGCGGAGTCGGCGTGCCCGAACCAGTCGACACTGGGAAGGCCCACCCAGTTCAGGACGGAGTTCACCGGGCCGAGAGTGGGAGCCGACTCGAACAGCTTCTGGAACAGCAGGGCCACCGCGACGGTCGGAAGCACCACGGGGAAGAACACGAGGGTGCGGATGAGGCCCGATGCCTTGCGAAGGAAGAACACGTACATCAGGGACAGCAGATAGCCGATCACGATCTGCCCGATCGTCAGGACGATCGCGTACTTCAGGGTGAACGCGATGGCCGCCCAGGACGCAGGGTCCTGGAAGAACTTGACGAAGTTGTCGAGTCCTGCCCACGTGAAGCCGGTGACGATGTTCCCGCTGAAGGTGGTGTAACCGACCGACCAGACGATCGGGACGAGCATGATGAGGGAGTAGAGCAGGAGCGCGGGTCCGACGAGGACGAGAACGGCGCGACGGTCACCGAGTACGGATTTCATTGACTGGGCTTTCTGAGTCGGATGGGCGCGACCGTTCCGGGCCAGGGGCGGGCTCCCGGCCCGGAACGGTCGGCGTTGTCGGTCGGACTACTTCGCGTCCTGCACCAGCTGCATGAACTGAGCCCCGTCGATCGAGCCGTTCACGAGCTGGCTCGCGTTGTTCGAGCTGACCGTGGTCGCCTTGGCGGAGAACAGCGCTTCGAACCAGAGCACGCTGGTGGTGGTCTTCGCAGCCACGTCCTGCACGGTCTTGGTCAGGCTGGGGACGCTCGACGGCTGCTTCGTGATCGTGAAGCCGGAGACGACTCCGCTGTCGGCCAGCACCTGGTTGCCGTAGTTCTTCGCGATGCAGCTGACCCAGTCACCGACCTTGCCGTCGAAGTTCTTGCTGGCGAAGGTCACAGGAACCCCGACGTTCGACGGGACCTGGTCGATACTGCCCTTGCCGCCGCTGACCGCGGGGAACGGCATGTAGCCGATGTTGTCCTCACCGATCTGGTTCTGGGTCTTGTCGGCGAAGTTGGCGAGAACCCAGCTGCCGTTGTACATCATGGCGGCCTTGCCGGTCAGGAACGAGTTGATCATGGTGTTGTAGTCGATGGATCCGACGGCGTCGCCGAAGAATCCCTGCTTGCCCAGGCTTGCGACGGCGTCGGCGGCCTTGACGTAGGAAGCGTCGGTGAGCTTCGCCTTGCCGTCCGCGACGTCCTTGAGGGCGTCCGGGCCGAGGTCGCGGAAGATGTAGTCCCCGATGAGGCGGGTGATCGGCCAGCCGTCCTTGCCGTCGGTCGAGATCGGCTGGACCCCGGCCGCCTTGAGCTTCACGGATGCGTCGACGAGAGCGTTCCAGGTCTTCGGCACCTCGATGCCGTTGTCCTGGAAGATCTTCTTGTTGTACCAGATGCCTTCGATGTTGAACTCGGTCGGGAGCACGTACAGTTTGTCGGTGCCATAGAGCTTCTCGATGGTCGACTTCGCCGCGGGGAGGATCTGGTCCGAGACGCCGGCGACGCTCGAGAGGTCCTTCAGCTTGCCCGCCGTGATGAACTGCTTCATGAGGCTCGGGGTGCCCGCCGCCATCGACATGTTCGGCAGTGCGTTCTGGCCGGCGAGGAGCTGCAGCTTCTGGTCGAAGCTCGAGCCGGGGTTGGTGGTCGCCTTGAGCGGGAGCGCCTTGTTCTCCGCGGTGCATTCGCCGGTGCTCAGAGTCTTGAGCGTGCCGACGATCGTGGTGTTCTCGGTTTGGCCGAGGTAGTTGAACGCGGTGTTGCTGCCACCGGTGCTGCCGCTGGAGCAGGCCGAGAGCAACACGGCTCCGGCACCGACGACCGCGAGGGCCGAAACCAAGCGCGCGCTGCGCCGCTTGACTGCTGTGGTCACAATTCCTCCTTGAATGCGAGCCTCTTCGAATGTGAAGCGCTTCAAAAGGCAGAGTGACACATGGCCGGATTCATGTCAACTGCGGTACTATTTTGTTTGAAGCGCTTCATAATTCCACCGGTTTGCGATGCCGGGGACGGATTATGCGACGATTTCTACACGATGGACTCTTGTCCGGTTAGCGAGGCCACCATTTCCGGAACGACGAAGAGGGGCAACGACGCTCCTCGCCCGAGCATGGCCGACGTGGCACGGCTGGCGAGCGTCTCGCTCGGGACCGTTTCGAACACCCTGAACAACCCGGACAAGGTCAGCGATTCCACACGCCGACGTGTGCTCGGGGCCATCGCCGAGCTCGGCTTCGTCCGCAACGATGCGGCACGATCACTTGCCGCGGGAACCAGCACCACGGTCGGAATCGTGCTCGCGGATCTCGGCAACTCCCTGTTCGTCGACATCGCGCGAGGCGCCGAAGCTGCGCTTCGGCGCCGAGGAATGAACCTCCTCATCGCCGACAGCGCCATCGACATCGACCGACAGCTGAACTACCTGCAGACGTTCGAGCAGGCACGGGTCGCCGGGATCATCCTCGCACCGCTGGACAGCGCGATCGTCGAGGAGCCCTCCCGGTTGACGTCCACGACGCCGATGGTCCTGGTCAACTTCGAGTCCCGTCGCCACATCTACTCCGGCGTCGTCACAGACGAGCGACGGGGCGGCTACCTGGCCGCACGTCATCTGCTGGACCTCGGCAGGCGACGGATCGCCTTCGTCGGCGGCCCGCTGATCTTCCGGGCGGTCGAGCTCCGCTACGAGGGTGCGCGGGCGGCCGTCGACGAAGTCGAAGGCGCGACGCTGGAGCTCATCGAGACGCTGGGCGTCAACATCAAGCACGGCAAGCAGGCAGGACGTCAGCTCGCCGCCGCGACACGGCCTCAGTTCGACGGTGTCGTCGCCGCCTCCGACCTCATCGCGATCGGGTTGATCCAGGTGTTCGAAGAGACGCCGGGCTTCAGCGTGCCGAGGGACGTCGCCGTGGTGGGATACGACAACAACCACTTCGCTTCCGAGAGCAGCATCCCCGTGTCGACGGTGAGCCAGCCCGGTGAGGAGATGGGTGGCGTCGCCGCCGGTCTGCTGCTCGATGAGATCTGGGGCCGCGCGAAAGACGAGAAGCAGACGGTGGTGCTTCCGCCGACCGTCATCCCGCGCAAGAGCACCCTCGGAGACGCCTGGCGCAGAGACTGACCGCGGAGAGCGTCGGTCATTGCGGTGTTCCGGACCGGGAGCACGAACACCGGTTAGCCGCTAACGGTGCCGCCGCAATCCGGCGAAGGCCACTGCCACGCCCGCCGCGACGATGAGCGCGAGTCCGGTCGCCATCACCTGAGGATCTGAGACTCCGGCGATCCGTGTGGAGAGCAGGAGTCCGCACACGGACGTGAAGACGGTGTTGCTGAGCAGTTGAACGACGCTGATGCCGGCAGACGCTTGTGCGGACTCTCCCTCGTCGCGACCGGTCGACATCGCCGCCACGGCCAAGTGCGGGAACGCCAATCCCACGCCGGCGCCGATCGCCATCAGCGCCGGGAGCCACCACAGCATCCCGAGCCCGCTCGTCGCCGGCGTCACGGCCAGAGCGACGAAGCCGGCGAGGGTCACCACCGGACCGATGGTGCGCAACGTGCGCTTGGTGCGCTCGCTCGCGACGGAAGCGCTCAGGAACTGGGCGGTCGTCCAGCCGACGGAGGGAACGGCTCCCAGATACCCTGCCGCGAACGGCGGCAGGCCGCCGAGTGTCTGACCGAAGAGGGGGATGAACGCCTCGATCATCACCGATCCGGCCAGTACGGCGACGAGGAGGTAGATCCAGCGCAGATCGGACCCCCGCAGGTACGTCGCGCGCGGCAGGAGGCTCGTCTTCGAGCGGGCATCGACGACGAGGAACATCCCGAGCAGGACGACGCTCGCGGCGAACCAGCCCAGTCGCGCCGGACCGTCGAAGAGGGCTGCGGCGCTGAACCCGGATACCGCGAGCAGGACGATCAGGAGCGAGGGGACCGCGATCGCGCCGCGGTGGCTGCCCCCGGCGCTCCGGCCACCGCCTTCGGTCTTCACGGACCTCTGCGCTTGGAGAGCCAGCGCGAGGGCGACACCCGCCAGAAGGACGAACGGCAGGCGCCACACGTCGGCTGTGCCGAAGAGGCCGCCGACCGCGGGCCCCGCGATGCCGCCGACGCCCCACATGGCGGAGACGAGGGCGGTGGCTCTCCCCCAGAGCTCCGCGGGAAGCGTGATGCTCACCGCCACATAGGCGAGAGCCGAGAGCAGTCCGCCACCGAATCCCTCGGCCGCCCGACCCGCCACGACGACCTCCATCGTCGGCGACACGGCGATGAGGACGGACCCCGCGGCGAAGACGAGGAAGCCGAGCAGGTACGACGCACGGATGCCGAACCGCGAAGCCAACGCGCTCGCGCTGGCGGAGCCGACGATGGACGCGGCGAGGAACGCGGTGTTCACCCACGCATACAGGCGGTCTCCGTGCAGCTGTTCGGTCATCGCGGGCAGCACCGCACCGGTGATGTAGGTCGTGATCGCGTAGAGCGCGATGCTGCCGCTGAGGACGATGACGATGCGTCCGTTCGCGCCCTTGAAGAGCGCCCGCCAGGAAGGAGCCGATGTTGTCTGGGTGGTCATGTCTGTCAGCGTAGGATCTCAACTATGGTTGAGATCAACCGGCCCAAGCCGACGGACCTTCTGACCATCGGGGAGGTCGTCAGGCGCACCGGTGTCAGCGCCTCCGCGCTGCACTTCTACGAACGCAAGGGCCTCATCCACACCCAGCGGACGCCGGGCGGCACCCGCCTGTATCCGCGGCACATGGAACGCCGGATCGCGATCATCCAAGTGGCCAAGCGGCTCGGAATCCCGCTCAGCGAGGTAGCCGACCAGTTCGAGTCCCTTCCCCGCGACCGGATGCCGTCGCTCCGCGACTGGAACCGCCTGAACGAGCACTGGCGCGCCAAACTCACCGCCCGTCAGCGCGAGCTGGAACGCCTGCAGAGCGAGATGAGCCAGTGCATCGGTTGCGGGTGCGTCTCCCTCAGCGTGTGCCTCGTCATGAACCCCGGCGACATCCTCGGGCGGGACGGCCAAGGCGCCAGGCGGCTGCCGCCGTTCGCGGAGGACGAGGGGTAGGGAGCGCCCGAGTCGAATCGGCTCAGACCTTCCACTGCCCGGCTACGACTGCGAGCTCCGTGGTGACCGAGACCGGCCCACCGTCCAGCCGCTGGTCCTCGCGTCCAGGCAGCCGCAGGATGCCGTCGACGCCGTCGGGGAGCTCGGCGTGCACCGTCAGGAGGTCGCCGTCGAGGCTCCAGCGCACCGACACCCGGCCGTGCCGGGTCTGCAGCGACGTCGCCGCCTCGGTCAGGCCTCCGCCCGGCTGCGGGGCGACGAGCACCGAAGCGTAGCCCGGCTTCAGCGGTGCGAGCCCGCCGACGACCCGGTGCATCCAGTCCGCCACCGCGCCGAGGGCGTAGTGGTTGAAGGAGGTCATCTCCCCTGGGTTGATGGTGCCGTCCGGCAGCATCGAGTCCCAGCGCTCCCACACCGTGGTCGCGCCCATGGTGACGGGGTAGAGCCAGGACGGGCACTCCTTCTCCAGCAGCAGCCGGTAGGCGACATCCGTGTGACCGGTCCGGCTGAGCGCGTCCGCGATGAACGGGGTGCCGGCGAAGCCGGTCGAGATGCGGTAGCCCGCCTCAGCTGCGAGCCCGGCCAGCCGGTCGCCCGCGAACTCCTCGTCGGCCTCGTCCAGCAGTCCGAACACGATCGCCAGCGAGTACACCGTCGTGCAGTCGCTCAGCACGACGCCGTCCGAGACGTACTCGCGGTTGAAGGCGGCGCGGAGGCCGGCGGCGTGGGCCTCGAACTCCGCGTGCTCCGCCGGGCGGCCGAGCAGCGCAGCCGTGTCGGCCAGAATCCGCGCCGACCGGTAGGCGCACGCGGTCGCGACGACACCCGTGTCCGCCTTCGCCTTCGCCGGGTCCTCCGGCGGCGCGTCCGGGTCGAGCCAGTCGCCGAGCTGGAAGCTGCCGTCCCACACCCCGGCCGACGAGAGCAGCGACTTCACCCGGCGCACGTGCGCGGCCATCGAGTCGAACTGCCGCTCCAACGCCGCGGTCTCGCCGTACGCCTGGTACAGATCCCACGGCACCCAGACAGCCGCGTCGCTCCACAGCGCGGTCGCGTCCGGCTCGCCGAAGGACTCCGGGTGCGGCATGTACTTGAGCACGTCCGGGATGACGAAGCCGACGATCCCGGCGTTGTGCCGCTGCTCCAGGTCCAGGTCGACCAGCCAGTCCGAGAGGAACGCCTCCACGTCGTACAGGTAGGCCGCGGTCGGCGCGAACGCGGCGATATCGCCGGTCCAGCCCAGGCGCTCGTCGCGCTGCGGGCAGTCGGTGGGGACGTCCACGAAGTTGCCGCGCATCCCCCACACCACGTTCTCGTGGAACCGGTCGAGCAGCGGGTCGGAACTGCTGAACTCGCCGATGCGGGTCAGCTCGGAGCCGATGGCGATCGCGGTCAGGTCCTCGGCCTTCAGTTCGCCCGGCCACCCGGTGACCTCGGCGTAGCGGAAGCCGTGGAAGGTGAAGGTCGGCTCGAACTCGTCCACGCCTCCCGAGAGGATGTAGCGGTCGGTCGCCTGCGCGCTGCGCAGCGGTCGCAGGCCGAGCTCGCCGTTCTCCAGCACCTCCGCGTGCCGGACGGTGACCTCCGTGCCGGCCGGTCCCTGCACGCGCACCCTGATCCACCCGACCAGGTTCTGCCCGAAGTCGACCAGGGTCCTGCCCGACGGCGAGGTGCTGATCTCCCGCACGGGGAGGGCGGCCCAGCGCTTCACGGACGGCCCGAGGTAGGGCTCCAGCGTGGCGGTGTCGAAGTCGATCGCGTGCGTGCCGGTCCAGCCGTCGCCGGCGAAGCCCGGCAGCTTCCAGGCGTCGTCGCGCAGGCGGGCGTCGATGGTCTCGCCGTCGTACAGGTCGTTCGCGAGCACCGCGCTGGGGCCGCTCGTCCACGCGTCGTCGGTGACGATCAGCTGCGAGCTGCCGTCGGCGAACTCCACCTCCAGTTGCGCGAACGCGCCCTGCGCGCCCCCGTACCAGGCGGACCCTCCCGTCCAGCCGAGGCGACCGCCGAACCAGCCCTTCCCGAGGGCGAGGCCGATCACGGTCGTTTCCTCCACCAGCGCGGTCACGTCGTAGGTCGCGTAGCGAAGGCGCCACTCGTAGCTGCTCCAACCGGGAGTGAGCAGGTCGTCGGAGACGGGACGGCCGTTCAGCCAGGCCTCCACCACCCCCTGAGCGGTGAGGGCGATGGTCGCCCGGACGACGGCGCCGTGGCCGCCCTCCAGTGCGAACTCCCTGCGCAGCAGCGGGGCTCCGTCGAAGGCTCGGTCGGCGGCGATCATCCGGGCGTGCCACGTCATGTCTCTCGCGTCTTTCGGTTCGGTGTTCGGCGTTCGGTCTCGGTCGTCATCGGGCCGGGGGGCTCAGCCCATCATCGCGCCGCCGGTCATGCCATCGGCGAGCCCCCCGGTCCTGTCAGCTCGCGACGGACTCCGCCGCGAGGGCGGACCATTCCGGCGAGAGCGCCGGCTGCACCTCGGGCCGGCTCGCGATCACGACGGGGCTTCCGGTCTCGCCCGCCTCGATCGTCGAGACCATGGCATCGAGCACGTGGTAGGCGAGCTCACCCGTCGCGCGCTCGGGGCGGCCCTCCCGGAGCGCCTCGGCGAGCTCGGCGACGCCCGTCCCCCGGGTGGTGGTCGACCCGACCGCCGCGATCGAACGCGGTTCGTCGCCGTCGGTGTAGAGCAGCAGTTCGCCGTCGAAGCCGTTGACGTCGGGGACGACCAGCGTGCCCTCGCTGCCGGAGACCTCGAAGCGGGTGCGCTGCAGGTGGGAGTCGAAGCTGAAGACGCTCTGCGCACTCGTGCCGTTCACGAATCGGTAGCCGGCGCCGACATACGTCGGTACGGTGACGGCGAAGGTCTCCCCCGCGCGCGGGCCGGAGCCGATCGTTCGCGTCTCGCGGGCGGCGCTCAGAACGGCGTCGACCGAGGCGAGCGGGCCGAGCAACTGCACAAGCGCCGTCAGGTAGTACGGCCCGACGTCGAAGAGCGGTCCGGCGCCGTCCTGGAACAGGAAGTCGGGGTTCGGATGCCAGCTCTCCGGCCCGGGCGACTGCAGCAGCGTGAGTGCCGACTGCGGCACTCCGATCGCCCCCGCCTCGATGAGGCGGCGCGCGGTCTGCACGCCCGCACCGAGGAAGGTGTCCGGCGCCGCAGCGACGCGCAGCCCGGCACCGGCGGCGGCATCCAGAAGCAGGCGTGCACTCGCGCGGTCGAGCCCGAGCGGCTTCTCACTCCAGACGTGCTTGCCCGCGGCGATCGCCTGCAGCCCGACCTCCACGTGCACCTGCGGCAGCGTCAGGTTGACGACGATCTCCACGTCGTCGTCCGCGAGGAGGCGCTCGACCGAACCAGAACCGGGGATGCCGAAGGCGGCCGCCCGGGCGGCCGCGCGACCCTCGTCGAGGTCGGCGACGAAGCGGACGTCGACTCCGGGGAAGCGGGTGAGGTTGCCGAGGTATTCGGCGCTGATGACGCCGGCTCCGATCAGCCCGACGCCGACGGGACGGTGCGCGCTCATGCGGTCACCGCCGTGGTGAGGAAGGCATAGCTGTCCGCGATCACCTGGAAGCGGTCGGAGCGGGAGTCGTCGACCTCCACGACGTGCAGCGCGTTCGGCGCCGCCGCGAGGATGTCGGCGATCGGCAGCGAACCGGATCCGACGGCGACCTGGTCGATCTCGGCATCCGTCGCCGGGCCGTCCTTGACGTGGATCGCCGTGACGCGGTCGCCGAGCGTGTGCAGCAGTGCGACGGGGTCGACACCGCCGACCGCCGCCCAGTAGGTGTCGAGCTCGATCGCGACCTCGTCGCCGACGTGGTCGGCGAACACCTCGAGAGCCGTCCGGCCGCCGATGCGGGAACGGATCTCGTGGGCGTGGTTGTGGTAGGCCAGGGCGACGCCGTGCTCGCGGGCGATGGCGGCGGCGGCGCGGAACTCCGCCGCGACGGCGGCCACCTCCTCCTCGGTCGTCCAGCGGTCCTCCGGGACGTACGGGTCGATGACGGTGCCGATGCCGAGCCGGGCCGCGACGCGGAAGATCTGCTCCTGGTCACGCCCGAGCACGAGGTTGTGCGCGGTCGGCACCGCCAGCCCGGCGGCGGCGATCGCATCGCCGAGGCGCGGCCAGGTGGCGAAGTCGTACGCCTCGACGAGCTCGAAGCCGATCCCGCGCACGCGGGCGAGCGCTCCTGGCAGGTCCTCGGCCAGCGCCTCCCGGATGGAGTACAGCTGGACGGACAGGGGTGATGGTGACACGGTTCTCCTCAGTTCGGGGTGTCGGTTGCGGGGGTCGTGAGCGCGGCGAACGCAGCGCCCACGGCCGATCCGCCGTCGCGTGCGAGGCGGACGAACCGGGCGGCCATGAGGCGGTGCCCGGCGTCGTCGGGGTGCAGGTCGTCGGGCAGCCGGTCGACGTCGTCCGGGCCGAGGAGGAGGCGGCCGTCGAGCAGGTGGAGGCGCGGGTCCCCCTGCTGCCGCGACGAGACGCCTGCGGCGATCAGCTCCCGGATGCGGCCGAGGGTGAGCGTGCCGTCCTCGGGGGTCCAGGCGCGAGGGGTGCCCGCGACCTTGCCTGGCGCGACTTCGCGGGTGGGGCCGGGCAGGTCCTCGTGCGACGGCGACGTGATCGGGGTGATCACGAGGATCGGCGTCGCCGGGTGAGCCTCGCGGATGATGTCGAGGTAGTTGTGCAGTGCGGGCAGCAGGGTGCGGCGACGCATCCCGTCGATGTTGACGATGTTGATGCCGAGCTTCAGGGTGATCACGTCGGCCCGCTCGGCGGCGATGGTGCGTGCCACGAACGGATCGAGCAGGGCATTGCCCGAGAACCCGAGGTCGGTCAGCTCGAGGCCGAGCGCGGTGGCGGCACGTTGCGCCCACGGTCCGCGCGGTCCGTCCGCCTCGCCACCGTGGCTGATCGAGCTGCCGTGGTGCAGCCACAGCGGGGCGGTGGAGCCGGAAGCCGCGACGAGCGGGGCGTCGGCGCGCGCACCGCGCACGACGACCTCCGCCGTGTGCGGCAGCCAGAGGGTGACAGGGCGCTCGGTGCGGCCATCGCCGCCGAGCGTCCAGCGCAGTGTCGAGACGTCGCCCTCCTCGCGGCGGACGTCGCCGGAGGGGTCGCCGTGGATGAGCGTCCCCTCGGTCAGGTCGATCCGCTCGGTCGTGCCGTCGTGGTCGAGCTCGAATGCGGCCGGGCGCTGCTCGTGGCCCTCGGGGGCGGCGATCCGTGCGACCGCGACCTCCACCTCGAGCCGGGTGGCGGCCGTCACCAGGGCCAATCGCACGCCGAGCGTCTGGTCGGCCATGAGCTGGATGGCGGGGCCGGCCTGATGAGCGCGGGTCCAGCCCGGGAGCCTGCGCGGGGCGAAGCCGCCGTCGCGCTCCGTCAGCTCGATGGCACCGCGGACGCTCGCGGCGAGCACCTCCAGCCCCGTGGGCGAGAGCGCGTCCGTCGTCTCGGTGGTGATCACGTGGTCCTTTCGGTGGAATCGGTCGGTCGGCGTCGTGGCCGCCAGGGAGTGGCGGCCACGACGCCTCTGGTCACTTCGAGATCGTGAGGGAGCCGAGCTCGATGGACCACGCCGTGGTGGCGCTGATGGTCGCCTTCAGATACTTCGTGCCGGTGGGCAGCGTCGCCGTCGGGGTGACGGTCGTCGACGCCCAGCCGTTGGTGGTGGCGGCCGGGGTGGTGTGCGAGGTGGCCACGTTCGTCCAGGTCGTGCCGTCCGGCGAGCTCGCGAAGGTGAGCTTCGTCAGATCCGCGCTGAATTCGTACACCGTCGCCGAGAAGGTCTTCATCCCGTCGAAGAGCCAGGTCACCGAGCCGGCCGAGCCGTTGGATCGCGAGAATCGCGACGCGTCGCCGTTCATGTTGCTGAGCGGCGTCGAGGTGTCGATGATCATGTTCGAGGTGTGCGACGAACTGACACCCCAGCCGCTGGCGTCATCGACGAGCGTCGTGGGCCCTGTGATGTTCTGCGCCTCGTGGAAGCCACGGCTCGGGGCCGCGGTGGCGGACACCGTGCGGCCGAAGTAGTCGCGGCCGCCGTTCGCCGCGATGACCGCGCCCGTGCCGATCGCCGGCGAGGTCGGCTGCAGCTGGTATCCCGTGACCGCGGTGAGACCCGTGGGGGCGGCGCCCGACGGCGAGACGAGCTGGGGGTCGGTCGTCAGCTTGTGCGCGTCCGCCGGCTCTCCCGCGGGATGGCTGCCGAAGAACACGTTGCTGTCGATGACCGCGCCCGCGACGTTCGGGTACAGGTAGTCGCCGCTGCCGTGGTTCTCCACGATGTTGTCGCGGAAGCTCCACGCGCCGGTGGTGGTGCCGTCGCAGCCGTCGCAGAAGATCGGCTTCGAGGTGGCGCCCGACGGGATGTAGACCGTGTTGTTGTAGATGTCCGTCCCGGTCGGAACGCCGTACGAGAAGGTGAAGACACCCTTCACCCCGCCCCAGCCGTCGTTGACGCTCAGGTTGTAGCGCACCACGAGGGTCGACGAGTAGCCGCCCATCATGAGCAGGAACCCGCCCTGGTTGTCGTGGCTGTAGTTGTACTGGAACACCGTGTTGACGTTGAGCAGGTCGGAGTCGAAGCCCTGGCCGTCGGTGTCGTGGGTCAGCGTGCCGTAGACCTCGTTGTACTGCACGGTGGTGTTCATCGAACGGGTCGGCCACAGCCCGGCGGATGCCGCTTCCGTCGAACCGGCGATCGTCTTCTGGCCCGGGTTGCCCACGACGTTGTTCTGGATCAGCGCCCCGTCGGTGCCGAACGTCAGGATCCCGTCGCTGTCCACGTTCTGCACCGTGTTCTGCTCGACCACCACGCCCGTACTGAGCGCCGACTGGGTCAGGGCGTACGGCGTGGTCGTGTAGTAGCTGGCGTCCCAGAAGACGATGCCGGTGCGGCCGAGGTCGTGGACCGTGTTGCCGACGATATGGACGTTGCTGAAGCTGTCGGAGGCACCCTCGGCGTAGACGACGATGCCGCCGTTCAGGTGGGCGTCGACGTCGGAGCAGTTGAAGCAGCCGTTGACGTCGTGCACGGTGGTGCCCTGGATGGTGATGCCGTTGAGCGTCCCTCCTCCGGCGTTGTCGACGAGGATGCCGCTGCGGGTGAGGCCGGGAGCGGCCAGAGTGCCGAAGTTGTCCGTCCCGGAGTCGTTGACCACCTCGAGCGAGCGGATGGTCCAGTCGTGCTGGTTCTTCAGCAGCACCGCGCCGCCGCCGGCGAGCGTGCCGCCGTCGATCTTCGGCGCTGCGCCGGTGCCGTATGCGTCGATCGTGATCGGGCTGGTGGCAGTGCCCGATCCGAGCGGGTGCAGCTGGCCGGCCCAGCTCTGACCCCGCTTGAACAGGATGCTGTCGCCGGCGGCGAACGTCGTGGCGTCCACCTTGGCGAGCGACTTCCACGCGGTCGCCTGCGTCGTGCCTGCGGCGGTGTCGGAGCCGGCGGCGGCGTCCACGTAGTACGTGGTCCCCACAGCCAGCGCGGGCGCCGGGATCGCGACGACGGCCGCCGCCGCGGAGATCCCGACCGCCGCGGCGATCGCGAGCGCTCTCATTCGGAACATGGTGATTCCCTTCTTGTCTGCGTCAGCGCACGGCATCGTCGCCGTGCACCGTGGAGCGACCGGGCTGGTGGGGCGTGGCGGCCTCAGTCCTTCATTCCGGAGGAGAGGCTCACGCTGGCGAGGAACTGGCGCTGGAAGATCAGGAACAGCACGACAGGCACGATCGTGGCGAGGAAGAGGGCCGCCAGGAACACCGAGAGCTCCGAGGTCTTCTGCACGATCGGCAGCGCCACCGAGATCGGCTGCAGCGATGTGTCCGTCAGCACCAGCGATGGCCAGAGGTAGTCCTTCCAGGCGGCCACGATCGCGAGCAGCGAGACGACGCCGAGGATGGGCCTGGAGAGCGGGAGGACGACGTACCAGAGCACGCGCAGAGTCCCGGCGCCGTCGAGCTGGGCTGCCTCCATGAGATCGCGCGGCAGCGCCCGGAAGAACGTACTGACGACGAGCACCCCGAACGCGTTGGCCGCGGCCGGCAGCCAGACCGCCCAGTAGGTGTTCTGGAGGCTGATCCCGAACGGCGGCAGATCGATCACCGTGAGGTAGAGCGGGACGAGCGAGACGACGCTCGGCAGGAACAGTGTGGCGAGGATCGCTCCGCTCAGGAGGTTGCCCCATTTCGGCCGCAGCACCGCGATGACGTAGCCCCCGAGCACCGAGACGGCCAGGTTGGCGATCCAGGCGCCCACCGCCACCACGACGGTGTTGCCGAGGTAACGGCTCACATCCACCTGGTTCCACGCCTGGAGGTAGTTGCCCCATTGCCCGGCGTGCAGCCACACCCCGAGCGGGTCGCGCAGCACGTCCTGGGTGGAGTTGAGGGAGGCGAAGAGCAGCCAGAGCAGAGGACCGGCCCCGGCGACGAGGACGCCGACGAAGACGAGCACCTGCACGACGCGCACCGCGACGCGCGTGCGCGTCCGTCCCAGGTCGTGTCGCGAGACGAACGACCCCTCGGCCACGGACTCGCGGCGGCGACGGCGGGTGCCTCGCGTGGTTTCGACGACGGCCATCAGTCCGCCCACCTCCTGGTCAGTCGGAAGTACCCCACGGAGAGCAGGCCGAGCACCACCGCGAGCATCACGCTCAGGGCGGTTGCGGCGCCGTAGTCGCCGTCGAGGAACGCGTACTTGTAGAGCAGCAGCAGGATCGTGGTGGTCGCGTTCTGCGGTCCGCCCCCGGTGAAGAGGAACGGCTCCGTGAAGATCTGGGCCGCGCCGATGATCTGCAGCAGCAGCATGGTCATGACGATGCCGCGGATGGAGGGGAGCGTGATGTGCCAGATCCGCGAGCCGATCCCGGCACCGTCGAGCTCCGCCGCCTCGTAGAGCTCGGGCCGTACCGATGCGATCGCCGCCAGGTAGATGAGCACGGAGGTGCCCGCGCCGGCCCAGGTGGCCTCCAGCACGATCGACGGCATGGCCGACGAGACCGCGTTGAGCCACGGCTGGGGCGGAATGCCGACCATCCCCAGGATGCTGTTGAACAGCCCCCCGCTCGACGGGTCGTAGAAGACCTTCCAGAGCAGGATCGCCACCACCGGTGGCACGATCACGGGCACATAGGCCAGCAGCGAGTACAGCCAGCGCCTGCGCATGGTCACGGTCGAGAAGATCACGGCCATGAGCAACGGGAGCGGGAAGCCGAACAGGATGGCCAGCAGCGCGAAGTACAGCGTGTTCAGGATCGCCGTGCCCAACAGCGGGTCGTGGAGCACGTAGGCGAAGTTGTCGAGGCCGACCCAGTCGGGCGCGGCGACGTAGTTGTTGCGCTGGACGCTCATGATCACGCCGCGCACGATCGGAAGCCAGGAGAAGTAGAAGAAGATCAGGATGACCGGCAGCGCGAGGAGCAGGGTGCTCAGCCCGCCGCGGGTGCGCCAGCGCCGGAAGCGGCCGGGCCGGGCGGCGCGCGGACCGGCCGCCCGAGCGGGCGTGGGCGGGGCCTGCCGCTGTCGCGGCGGCCGCTCGTCGAGGGTGCGTGCCATGTCGTCTTCGTCTCTCGTGCCGCGCAGGCGCGGCGGGTGGGGGGTGGGGAGGCTCCGGCG
>NZ_JAGEKP010000007.1 GCF_017565305.1 Leifsonia sp. TF02-11 | reverse complement strand
TGGACCCCACCATCGACATGGCCGCCGACGTCGAACGCTT
The DNA here is from genome assembly GCF_017565305.1 of Leifsonia sp. TF02-11. GTDB lineage: Bacteria > Actinomycetota > Actinomycetes > Actinomycetales > Microbacteriaceae > Leifsonia. The sequence goes on along the minus strand of NZ_JAGEKP010000007.1, from coordinate 400,106 downwards.
CTTCACCCTCCTGCGCCCCTGAGCCCCTGCGGGCCGCGAGATTCGTCACGAATGTCACTTTTCGTGCCACGAATGTCGACATTCGTGACGAATCTCGATCGTCGCCGGGGTGCGAGATTCGTCACGAATGTCGTGATTCGTGGCACGAATGTCGGGATTCGTGACGAATGTCGCGGAGGTCAGCGGTAGTCGTAGACGCGCTTGTATTTGCCCTCGCTGCGGGGGAGTTCGGCGGGCTCGGCGAGGACGACGTCGACGGTGGTGCCGATGTGCGTCTTGATGCGCTGCTGGAGGACCTTCGCGGCGGCCTCGCAGACGTCGCGTTCGAGGGCGGGGTGCCGCTCGATCCGCACGGTGAGCGTGTCGAGCCTGCCCTCCTTGCGCAGTTCGAGCACGAAGTGCGGCGTGAGCGTCTCGATGCCGAGCACGAGCTCCTCGATCTGGGTGGGGAAGAGGTTCACGCCGCGCAGGATGATCATGTCGTCGTCGCGGCCGGTGATCTTCTCGATGCGCCGCAGCGCCGGGTACGCACTGCCCGGCAGCAGGCGGGTCAGGTCGCGCGTGCGGTAGCGGATGACCGGGAACGCCTCCTTGGTCAGGGAGGTGAAGACGAGCTCGCCGTGCCCGCCGTCGGCCACGGGCTCGCCCGTCTCGCCGTCGATCGTCTCGGGGAGGAAGTGGTCCTCCCACACGTGCGGACCGTCCTTGGTGACCACCGACTCGCTCGCGACACCGGGGCCCATCACCTCGCTGAGGCCGTAGATGTCGACGGCGTCGAGCTCCAGCCGACGCTCGATCTCGGCCCGCAGTTCGTTCGTCCACGGCTCGGCGCCGAGGATCGCGACCTTCAGCGACGTGCCGCGCGGGTCGAGCCCCGCCGCCTCGATGGCGTCGGCGATCGTCAGCAGGTAACTCGGCGTGCACATGATCGCGTCGGGCTCGAAGTCGTGGATGAGCTGCACCTGCCGCGCGGTCTGGCCTCCCGACATCGGGATGACCGTCGCGCCGATCCGCTCGATGCCGGCGTGCGCGCCGAGACCTCCGGTGAAGAGTCCGTAGCCGTAGGCGTTGTGCACCTTCCAGCCGGCCGTCACCCCGGCCGCGCGCAGCGAGCGCCCGACGAGGTCGGCCCAGCGGTCGAGGTCGCCCTGCGTGTAGCCGACCACGGTCGGTCGCCCGGTCGTGCCCGATGACGCGTGGATGCGGCGGACCTCCGACATCGGGACGGCGAACATCCCGAACGGGTAGGTCGAGCGCAGGTCGTCCTTGGTGGTGAACGGCAGCAGGCGGAGGTCGTCGAGACTGCGGATGTCGTCGGGCGCGACGCCCGCCGCGTCGAACTTGGCACGGTAGAGGGGAACGTTCTCGTAGGCGTGCTTCACCGTCCACTGGAGGCGGTGGAGCTGGAGGGCGCGCAGCTCGTCGCGCCCGATGGTCGCCGGGTCGACCTCGGCGACGTCGAGCACTGCGTGGGCGGTCGTCTTCGACACGGGTCGCTCCCGGTTCAGTCGGCGGCGCCGCGGCTGTCGCCCGCGGCCCGATTGGTGGTGAGCGAGCGACCGCGGAACTCCGCAACGGCGTCGCCGGTCTCGTCTGTCACGGTGACGTCGTAGACGCCGGTGCGCCCGATCAGGCTGCGGCGCACGGCGTGCGCGGTGAGCGTCTGCCCGGCGCGCGTGGACTTGAGGAAGGTGATGTCCGCGCCGGCGGCGACGGTCACCCGTTCGTCTTCGTTGCAGGCGATCGCGAAGGCGGTGTCGGCGAGCGCGAACACGAGGCCGCCGTGCGTGATGGCGAAGCCGTTCGTCATGTCGTCGCGCACGCGCATGCTGACGACGGACTCGCCCGGTTCATCCTTCTCGACCTCCATGCCCAGGGCGGCAGAGGCCCGGTCGCGCTGCATCATCGGGCGCACCGGCTGCTGCGGCTGCATCGACTGCTCCGGGTCCGCGGTCATGCGCGCACCGCCGGTCGAACCCCGCTCACCAGGAAAGCGTCGGACATCGTCATCCTCACCCGCCGGCGGATCGTGCGTCCACGGCGACGCGCGAATTCCTTACCGATCGTTCGGTAATCGTCGCATCCCGATGCCGTGCACGCAACCTCCACTCGCCGAAGGGCACGTTGTTGTCCCTTTCGCGCGTCGAAAGGGACAACAACGTGCCCCTCGGCGGAGGTCAGAGGGCGTTGCGGCGCGCGACGGCGCCGAGCCAGCCGAGGGACGGCTTGGGCGTGCGCTCGAACGTCTGCAGGTCGACCCCGACGAGGCCGAATGTCGGCCGGAAGCCGCTGGCCCACTCGTAATTGTCGAGCGCGCTCCAGTGCAGATAGCCGCGCACGTCGATCCCCTCCTCGATCGTCTCGTGGATGGCGCGCAACGACTCCGCGGTGTAGGCGACGCGGCGGCTGTCGTCGGCGGTCGCGATTCCGTTCTCCGTCACCATGACCGGCGTGTGCCCGCTCTTCTGCCAGGCCGAGCGGATGCCGTTCGCGGCGGCCGGCGGATAGAACTCCCAACCGGTCAGGGTGGTCTCGACGTCATCGGCGACCGGACGCGGCCCCTCCGGCCCGATGAACGTGCGCGTGTACGCCTGCACCCCGACGAAATCGTCGCCCTCGGCCTGCTCGAGGTACCAGTCGTCGCGCGGGTACCCGTACTCGTGCAGCATCTCGGCCGCGCCCGGCTCGTCCACCGCCCGGAAGTCCTGCGTGGCGATCGTCCAGCCGCTCTGCAGGCCCGGCACCGACGAGAGCACCTCGCGCGCCCTCCTGTGCGACGCGAGCAGCGCGTCGGCGACCTGGAGATCGGGGTTCGGCAGGCCGAAGGCGACCAGGTTGGCGGCGTCCTCACCGCCCGCCAGCATCGCCGCGATGTTGGGTTCGTTGATCGTGCACACGTAGCGCACGCCGTCCTCCAGGATCGGCAGCACGGTCTCGGTGTAGCGCGCGAAGAGGTCGGGCGCCTCCGGGTTGCGCCAGAAGCCGGCCGCGTCCATCCACCGCGGCACGGTGAAGTGCATCAGCGTGACGACCGGCTCGAGACCGACGTCGAGGCAGGCGTCGATCATCCGCCGGTAGTGGTCGAGGGAGGCCCGGGAGACGAACCCGCGCTCCGGCTCGATGCGCGCCCACTCGACGGAGAACCGGTAGCTGTTCAGCCCGGCGTCGGCGAGCAGCCGGAGGTCCTCCGGGTAGCGGTGGTAGTGGTCGGCGGCGTCGCCGCTCGGCTCCACGATCGGCGTACCAGGGGTGTGCTCGAGAACCCACCAATTGCTGTTGACGTTGTTCCCCTCCACCTGGTGGGCAGCGGTCGCGGCACCCCACAGGAAGCCGTCGGGAAAGGTGAGCACAGAGTTCTCCTCGGTTCGTGGATGGAAGGGACGTCAGCCGCGCGGGCTCGGAACGGCGTCGAGCAGCCGCACCGTGTAGTCGTCCTGTGGCCGCTGCAGCACCTCGGCCGTGTCGCCGCGCTCGACCACGACGCCCTTGTCGAGCACCAGGATCCGGTCGGTGACGAGCCGCGCGCTGAGCAGGTCGTGGGTGATGTAGAGCATGCTCACGCCGCGCGTGCGCCTCAGCTCCTCCAGCAGGGCGAGCACGCCGGCCCGCAGGGACATGTCGAGCATCGAGACCGGCTCGTCCGCGATGATCACCTGCGGGTCGCTCGCGAGGGCGCGGGCGATGACCACGCGCTGGCGCTGGCCGCCGGAGAGCTGGTGCGGCAGCCGGGAGGCGAACTTCTCGACAGGGGTCAGGCCGACCGTCTCGAGCAGTTCCCGCACGCGGGCGCGGGCCGCGCCGCCGCGCAGACCGGTGAAGTTCTCGACCGGCCTGGTCAGGATGTACTCGACGGTGTGCAGCGGGTTGAGCGCCGCGTACGGGTCCTGGAACACCATCTGCACCTCGGAGTGCAGCTGCTTGAGCGCCCGCCGGCCGCGCAGCGTGTCGATGCGGGTGCCGCCGAACGCGATGGTGCCGGAGGTCGGCCGCTCCACGCCGGTGATCAGCTTGGCGATGGTGGACTTGCCGCTGCCGCTCGCGCCGACGAGCGCCATCGACATCCCCGGCTCGAGCGTGAACGACACCTCGTCGACGGCACGCGTCGCGGCGCCCCTGCGGCCCTTCGGGTACACCTTGGTCAGGTGGGAGACGACGATCGGCTCACGTGCGCCGAGCCGCTGCCGGGCGGCGGCGCCCGCCGTGCGCGCCCCCGAGACTGCACCGGTGTCGGGCGCGGGACGCGCCTCCCCCTCCGCGCGGCGGTCGAGGCCGGGCACGCTCACCTCGGCGGCCCGCGGGTCGCCGTAGTGGCTCAGCAGCATCTGCGTGTACGGGTGCTGCGGCGCGTTCAGGATGCGCTCGCTCGGCGCGTCCTCGACGATGACGCCGTCGTGCATGACGAGCACGCGCTGCGTCGCCTCCAGCACCACGCCGAGGTCGTGGCTGATGAGCACGGCCGTGAAGTTCTCGGACGCCTGCAGCTGCCGGATGGTGTTCATCACCGCGTGCTGCACGAGAACGTCGAGGGCGGTGGTCGGCTCGTCGAAGACCATCAGCCGCGGTTCCAGCGAGAGCGCGAGGGCGATCGAGACGCGCTGGCGCATGCCGCCCGAGAGCTCGCCGGGGTACCGGTTCAGGGTCGCGGGAGGCAACTCCACCTTGGCGATGAGCTCCTCCGCCCTGGCGGCCCTGGCGCGCGGCGGCACATGTCCGTGGGCCGCGAAGATGTCCATGAAGTGGTTGCGGATCGTCCGCACCGGGTTGAGCGCGTTCATGCCCGACTGCAGCACCATGGCGAAGCCGCCCTGCCGCTGGGTGCGCACCTCCTCGATGGAGAGCGCGGCGATGTCGGTGCCGTCGAACAGGATGCGGCCTCCCGCGATGCGCGCCGGCGGCTTCGACAGCCGGGTGAGCGCGAAGCCGAGCGTCGACTTGCCGGAGCCCGACTCGCCGACCAGCCCGACGAACTCGCCCTGGTCGAGCTCGAAGCCGACCCTCTTCACGGCCTCGAACGCGGTGCCGTCGCCTTCGTCGTAGACGACGGACAGGTCTTCGACTCGCAGCAGGCTCATCGCGCCGCCTTCCTCTCGCGCAGACGGGGATTGCTCAGCCCGTCGACCCCGAAGTTGATGAACGTCATGGAGACGGCGAACAGCGCGATCATGAAGCCGGGCGCGAACAGCTGCACCCACTGGCCGGTGAGCAGGACGTTGCTGTTCTGCGCCCAGAAGAGCATCGTTCCCCAGCTCACCGTGTTCGGGTCGCCGAGACCAAGGAACTCCAGGCCGGCCTCCGCCAGGATGGCCGCGGTCGCCGCGCCGAAGAAGCTCGCGACGATCAGCGATGTCATGTTGGGCAGGATCTCGCGGAATACGATCCGGTTCGCGCTCTCGCCGCTGAACTTCGCCGCCGTGACGAAGTCGCGCGAGCGGAGGGTCTGGGTCTGCGAGCGCAGCACCCTGGCACCCCACGCCCAGCCGGTCACCACGACCACGAGCACGATGACGCCGATCCCGCCGTTGTGCAGGTACGCCGCGATCACGATCATCAGCGGAAGCGACGGGATGACCAGGAAGAGGTTGACCACGAAGCCGACGCCCTCGCCCCAGAACGCGCGGACGTAGCCCCAGCTGAGACCGACGACGACGGCGACGATCGTGCTGAGCAGACCGGCGACCAACGCCACCGACACCGAGATCCGGGAGCCCCAGATCAGCTGCGAGAGCACGTCCTGGCCGACGGCCGTCGTGCCGAGCCAGTGCGCGGCGCTGCCGTCCTGACTGTGCGGGAACGACGTGTCGTGCGGGTCGTACGGCGCGAGCAGCGGAGCGAAGATCGCCATCAGGATGAACAGCGCGAGCAGGACGATCCCGAAGCGCGCCTTCGGCTCCGACCAGACCGTCCCGAAGGCGCGCCCGACGACGCGCAGCGGGTTCCAGCCCTTCTGCTCGCCGGCCGAGGCGGCGGCGACCTCGGTCGCACGCACGGAGGTCGTGCTCGGTGGCTGCGTCATCGTCGGCTCCTTCTGCGTCATCGTCTGGTCCTCGGGTCGAGCACGCCGTACAGGATGTCCACGAGGAAGTTCGCGATCAGGACGCTCACCGTGATGATGAGGAACAGCGCCTGCATCAGCGGGTAGTCCTGGTTGGTCACCGCGTGGAAGAGCAGGAGGCCGACGCCCGGATAGGCGAAGACGGTCTCCACGAGCAGCGATCCGCCGACCACGCCGCCCAGCACCATGCCGAACGAGGTGAATTGGGGCAGGAGCGCGTTGCGGGCCGCGTAGCGGAGGGCGACGGTGCGCGTGCGCAGGCCGTTGGCCTCCGCGAACGTCACGTAGTCCTCGCCGAGCGTGTTGACCATCGTGTTGCGCATGCCGATGATCCAGCCTCCGAACGCGGTCAGCAGGATCGTGAGGCCGGGCAGGATGCCGTGGTACACCGCGTCGGCGAAGAAGCTCCAGCTCCAGTTCGGCGTCGCGGTCTGCGAGTACGCGCCGCTGGTCGGGAACCAGCCGGCCACGTAGCCGAAGAAGAAGAGCAGCAGCAGCGCGATCCAGAAGTACGGGAACGCGGAGAGGAACTGGCCGCCGACGGTCGGGATGGTGTCGAGGGCCGTGCCGCGCTTCCAGGCCGCCAGCACGCCGAGCAGGGTGCCCAGCACGAAGGCGAGGATCGTCACGGTGCCGACGAGCACGAGCGTCCACGGCAGCGCCGCCCCGATCAGGCTGGACACCGACTGCGGGAAGTAGCTGAACGACGGCCCGAAGTCGAAGTGGACGATCTGGCCGAGGTACGTCACGTACTGGTCCCAGAGGCTGCCGGTCGGCACGCCGAGCTGGGCCTCGATGGAGGTGCGCATCGCCGGGGACACCGGGCCGTTCTGGCTGAGCTTGGCGATCGCCGCGTCGGCGGGCGAGCCCGGCATCAGGCGCGGCAGGATGAAGTTGACCGTGATGGCGGCCCAGAGCGTGAGGACGAAGAGTCCCAGCTTGCCCAGCAGGTAGCGCACGACGCCTCCTTTCGCTGTGGTCGATGTGGTCGGTCGGTGCGGTGGGAGCGGGGCCGGTCGCGGGTGGTCACCCGCGACCGGCCTCCGCTCACTTCGCCTTCGTGAGGTGGGTGAGGATCAGCAGCGAGTTCTCCGTCCAGGTGGCCGGGGTCGCGTACGGGTCGCTCTCGCTCGGCCAGCCGGTGAAGCTCTTGTCGCTGAACAGGCCCCAGAGGCCGCCGTAGAACAGGCTGATGACGGGCAGCTGGTTGTACATGACCTCCTGCAGCTGGCCGGCGATCTTCTTCTGGTCGCTGTCGGAGGTGGCCGAGCGCATCTGCTCGAGCAGGGCGTCCGCCTGAGGGCTGCTGAATCGCTCGAAGTTGCCGGACGCCGCGGTGCCGATCGGCTTGACGAACTGGCTGCTCATCAGGGTGTTGAAGTCCTGGTAGACGCTGCCCGCGCCGCCGAACGCCCCCATCAGGAGCTGGAAGTCGCCGTTGTTCTGTGCCTGGGTGTACGCGGCCGGCTGCGGCTGGTCGATCGTCACCGCGATCCCGATGGCCTGCAGCTGCGACTGCACTGCCTGCACGCCGCGCAGCCAGTCGGTGTAGCCGTTCGGCGTGGTGATCGTGAGCTGCAGCTGCTGGCCGGAGCCGTCGACGAGCTTGCCGCCCTGCTGGGTGTAGCCGGCCTTCTCGAACGACTGCAGCGCCTTCTGCGTGTCCTGCGCGATCATGCCCTGGTCGGGCAGGGAGGGGTTGAGCCACGACTGCGCGTTCGGCAGCAGCAGGCCGTTCTGGCCTGCGGCCTTCACGTAGCCCTGCTCGGCGTCGTTGGCGATCTTGTCCCGATCGAGAGCGGCCGCCAGGCCCGCACGGAAGTCCACGTTGTTGAACGGCGCCTTGGTGAGGTTGGGGATCAGCGAGATGGTGCCGCCGGGCGGGAACCAGTACTTGTTGTGCTGCTTGTTCGCGCCGACCCAGGTCTTGTCCACGTTGTCGATGAACGAGTATGCCCAGTCGTAGCCGCCCTTGACGATCTGGAGGCTGGTGTTGGAGGCCGGAAGCACCAGCTTCTCGGCCGCGACCTTGTCGGCCTGCCAGTACTTGGTGTTCTTGACCATCGTGTACTGGTTCGGCGCGAAGTCGCCGACCACGTACGGTCCGGTGGCGACCGGCTTCTCGTTCGTCCAGGTCACCGGGTCCTTCACGGTCTTCCAGATGTGCTCAGGAACGATGATCTGCTGGTCGATGATGGTCGCCGCGGGCACGTTCGGGCCCTTCAGGTGGAACGTGACGGTGCTGCCCGAGGAGCTGATCGTGTCGATGTTCTGCCACTGCCCGAGCAGGTCGAGCGCCGGCGTCTTCTTGAGCAGGTCGAACGTGTAGACGACGTCGGCCGGGGTGAACGGCGTGCCGTCGGACCAGTCCACGCCCGAGCGGATCGTGTACTCGATCGTCTTAGGGTCGACGACCTTGTCGCCGGTCGCGAGGAACGGGGTGGCCTTGCCGTCGATGGCGTTGACCACCTGCAGCGGCTCGTACATGTAGTGCGCGCCGGTGCGGGCGGTCGGCGCGAACGGGTTGAAGTTGCGCACAAACGTCGGGTTGCCGCCGTCCGCGCCGAAGAGCAGGGAGCCACTGGCCCCCGAGCTGCCGGATCCGTTGGAGCCGGAGGTCTGGATGCTGCACGCGCTCATCGCCAGCAGTGACGCGGCGGCGGCGATAGCGACGAGTGAACGCCGGAGGCGCGTTCTTGGCTTGTTCATCGCAAGGGGTCCCTTCAGTCGACGATGACGAGGTGCTCCGCACTCGGGCGGTGAGGCTGTGCTCGGTTTCGGTCGGAGTGGCCGAACCGGTGAGCGGGACCCACTGTAAGCGCATACGAAACGTCTTTCAACCCCTCCCCCAAAAGATGGTTCCACATGCCAGAATGTGATCAAGTCCACCCATTCGCGGAAGAATTCGGGGGAAAAGTGGCAGGAAAGCCCACGGTGTATGATGTCGCAGCGCACGCCGGCGTCTCGATCGCTACGGTCTCACGTGTGCTCACGCGACCCGAGGATGTACGCGCTTCCACTCAAGAGCGCGTCCTCGCCGCTGTGCGCGAGCTGCGTTACGTCCCGAGCGGCAGCGCACGCGGCCTCGCCTCGCGCCGAACGGGGGTGCTCGGGCTGTTCCTCCCCGGCGTCGACGCTGTCGAAGACCTGAGCGACCCCGCGATCGACGTCGACCATCCCGTCGAAGTGCGCCTCGATCCCCCGCGACCCGGCCAGCGACTGGGCGCCGATCTGTACTTCGAGGCCGTGCTCCGCGGCTGTGAACTCGAGGCGTGGCGCCAGGGCTTCTCGCTGATGATCAGCGTGGGGCGCGGGCGGTCCCCGGAATCGTTGGAGATCGCCCTGAGCGACCTCGCCGGCAAGGTGGACGGTCTGGCGGTCATCGCGCAGAGCGCACCGCACGACGTCCTCAAGCGGATCGGCGACAGCATCCCGGTCGTCTATCTGGCCGGCCAGCGCAGCGGCGACGACTTCGACCACATCACCGTGCGCAACCGGGAGGGCATGCGCGCGCTCACCGAGCACCTGATCGACGCCCACGGCATCCGCGACCCGATGTACCTCACCGGCCCGTTCGACTCCCCCGACGACGCCGAGCGCTACGGCGGCTTCGCCGAGGCCCTGGAGGGCCGCGGAATCAACCCGACGGCGCTGCCGGTGCTGCACGGCGAGTTCTCGCGCGAACGCGCCAGGGTCGTCGCCGCCGACCTGATCGCCGGCGGCCGCCTCCCCCGCGCCCTCGTCTGCGCCAACGACCAGATGGCGCTCGGCGTGCTCGACGCCCTCGGCGCCGCGGGCCTCCGGGTGCCGGACGACGTCATCGTCACCGGCTTCGACGGCATCGACGACGGGACCCGGTCGACGCCGCGCCTGACCACCGTCCGCCAGCCGATGCTGGAGCTGGGGCGCGCCGCCGTGCGCGCGATGGTCGCGAGGCTCAACGCCCCCGACCTGGCCCCGACCAACGCGGAACTCCCCGTGACGGTCCTCCTCCGCGAAAGCTGCGAGGGACCCCTCCTCTAACCGCCGAGACGTGAGCGATCTCCGGAATCCGTGAGGGCATCCCGGCGACTACTCACGTCTCGGCGGCCCGCAGCGGGGCTACTGTGCTGGCATGGGCGGGCGGATGCGCGGAGTGCGGGCGGCGGCGGGTGCCGCGGCGATCGCGCTCGCGCTCGCGGGGTGCACGGCCGGCGCGTCGGCGCCGGGCACCGGCACGGGTGCGCGGAGCGCGCAGAGTGCGCCACGCGCGACCGCGCCGGCGCCGCCGGGGGCGACCGCGTCGTCATCCGGCCTCCAGCACATCGTGGTCATCGTCGAGGAGAACAAACCCGCGACCGCGATCATCGGCGACCCTGACGCCCCCTACCTGAACCAGCTGGCCCGCTCCGGCGCGCTGGCGACGCGCTACTCCGCGGTCACGCACCCGAGCCTCCCGAACTACCTGGCGCTCACCAGCGGGACCACGGGAGGCATCACGACCGACTGCAACCCGCCAGGCGGCTCCTGCCTGGTCACCGGCCCCAACCTCGCGGCAGAACTCGACCGGGCGGGACGGTCATGGAAGCTGTACGCGGAGAGCATGCCGGCGCCGTGCACGACCACGAACACGTCGCTGTACGCGGTGAAGCACAATCCGTTCCTCTACTTTCCGAGCGTGACCGCCCGGCCGGCGTACTGCGCGTCGCACGACGTGCCGTACACGCAGTTCGCCACCGACCTCGCGTCGGCGACGACGCTGCCGGACTTCGCCTTCATCAGCCCCAACCTCTGCAACGACATGCACGACTGCTCCGTCGCGACCGGTGACGCCTGGCTGCGCGCGAACGTCCCCCGGATCCTCGCCTCCCCCGCCTTCACCACGCAGCGGTCGCTCCTCGTCGTCACGTTCGACGAGGGCGACGCGTCGGACAACACGGTCGCCTGCCTGTTCGCCGGCCCCGCCGCCCGCGCGCAGACCGTCTCTGACGAGCCGTACACGCACTACTCGCTGCTGCGCACCGTCGAGGAGGCGTGGGGGCTGAATCCGCTCACCGGGGAGGACGCCGCGGCGACGGCGATGACGCCGCTGCTGAAGTGAGCGTCCTGACCCTGCGAATCCCGACACGGTACTGGCGCCCGCGGCGCGGAGGTGCTTCGTTGGTGTCATGGCAGCCGTGAAGCGCGTCATCGCCTTCCTGCAGGAGAACAAGACCACCGACTTCTACTTCCCGACCCTGTCGGAGTGGGGAGCGCAGGTCGCGAACACCGGGCCGCTGCGCACCACCGCCCCCGATTTCGACCAGCCGCACGACCGCAACGCCTGGGTGCACTACGCGATGGGCGACTATCCCGCCGAGCCGATGCAGCTCGACAACGACCAGGTCATCCCCTACTACAGCTGGCTCGCCAAGACGTTCGTGTTCAGCGACCACCACTTCGGCTCCGGCTCCAACTCCACGCCGGGCCACATGCTCGCCGTCGGCGGACAGATGCCGACGCTCAAGAACCCGCCGTTCGTCGGGACGCACCCGGTGTGGGACCTCCCGTCGATCTTCAGCGTCGCCCAGAAGGCCGGCGTCAGCTGGGGCGCGTTCCCCGACCAGGACGGCTATCCGGTCAAGTTCTACACGTCGCTCTCGACGCCGCCGGGCACCGACGACGTGCACCCGCCGTCGCAGTTCATCCCGATGGCGAAGGGCGGTACGCTGCCAGAGGTCTGCTACGTCTGGTCGCCGGCCGGCTACGACGAGCATCCGCCCGCGACCAGCGCCCCCGACTACATCGCCAAGGGCCAGGGGCTCGTGTGGCAGCGCGTCCAGGCGGTCATCGACGGCGGAGGCTGGGACGAGACCGTCTTCATCCTCACCTGGGACGACTGGGGCGGCTACGCCGACTCGGTGCCGACGCCCGCGATCGAGACCGTGCCGGACGCCCTGCACCCGGACGGGTTCCCGATCATCGGCGGCTCCCGCATCCCGCTGCTGATGTTCGGCGGTGCCGTGACGCAGGCGATCGACCCGGAGTGGCACTCGCACGCATCGATCCCGAAGACGATCTGCGACCTCCTCGGGCTCGGGACGTTCGGGGTGCCGCGCGTCGACGACGCGCCCTCGCTCGCCCACCTGGTGCAGCCGGGGCTCGGGCGCCCGGTGCCGCCGGCGCCAGGGAGCACGGTCGTGCAGCCGGTCGCCCCGATCCCGCGGCCGACGCCCGTCGCTCCCGCCCCCTGGCCGGGACCGCTCGGCCGGCCGCTGCCTCCGCTCGTGACCCTGGACGGCAGCACGGTACCCGCACCGATCGACGGGAAGGTGAACCCGAAGCCGCCGAAGGCGCCGGTCGCGCCGCCGGCGTGACGGGTACGCGCGTCAGGCGAGCGGCGAGGCCGGGCCGAGCGGAACGATCTCGCTGTGCTCGGCGCCGCCGCTGTACCAGACGAACTCGGCGGCGGAGATCAGCTCGCTCGGAGCGGGCGCGATGGGCCGGCGCGACGCGTCGAGGTGCGCACGCCACTCGTCGTCGGACAGGGCCGCGCAATAGACCAGCGAGAGGTGGAAGACCCAGTCGTCGAGCGCCAGCTCGCCGATCCGCTCGAGGTCGGTGGCGTCCAGCGTCCTGGTCAGCGACGCGTACGCCGCCGTCAGCGCCGGCGACCGCCGCAGTCGCGCGATCAGCACCTGGAACGGCGCCGGGAATCCGTCGATCGCCTCCACGGCGACCTCGATCGGGTCCAGTGCCGCCGCCCACGAGCGCACGGTGTCGCGCAGCGCATCGACGCGGTCGGGCTCGGCGAACCCGCGCAGAGTGACGTGACCCGTGTTCGGATGCGGGAGCCCGCTCGGCAGGCGTTCGAGGAGGATGCGCTGCTGCGTCGCGTAGAACGCGCCGACCTCCGCCGCGGGCCTCAGCACGACGTACTGCTGGCCCTCCAGCGAGGCCAGCGTCGCCGGGTCGGTCATGAACGGTCGCATCGCGGGCCTTCCCTCGGCGGGCCGCGTCCACCTCGGCCACCGGTCCCACGCCCAGGTTGCCACATTCGATCGTCCGCGACGCCCGTCGGCGCGGGCCGTCAGAATCGCGCCAGCCAGGCCCGCGCGATGTTGTAGACACCGGAGGCGATCAGCCCGAACCCGACGGCGACGATGATCGCGCCGCCGAACGGGAACTGCTCCAGCGTCGACAGGCCGCCGGCCAGGCCCGTCGCCGTCGCCGGCTGCGCGCGGACGGCCGCCACGATGAACGCCGCTCCGGCGAGACCGACGACGATGCCCTTCGCGACGTAACCGACCGCCCCGAGCGCGGTGATGCCCCGCCCGGCCCATCCCGAAGGCACCGCGATGTCGCGTCGGAAACGGAGCCGGATCCCTTTCACGACGAAGTACACGCCCACCGCACCCGTCACGATCCCGAGCACCCCGAGCAGCACCTGGCCTCCCGGCGACGACAGAATGCTTCCGCTCACGTGGCTCGTCGTGGTGCTCGCGTGGGATTGGTGGCCGTCGGCGAACGCGAGCGCGGTGACGCCGAGGACCGCGTAGGCCGCGGCCTTGCTCAGGTGCTCCAGCCGCCGCAGCCAGCGGTCGGCGGCGGAACCGGCTCTGACCAGGACCGCTTCGGTCAGCAGCCAGAGCGCGAGCGCGAACAGGCCGATCGCCGCGACCCAGAGCACGACGAAGCCTCCCGGGAGCTTCGAGACCTCCTCCAGCGCCCCGGTCTGGTCGGGCTCCCCCACCCGCGACGCCCCGAGCTGGATCGCCAGACCGCCGAGCAGTACCTGGATCAGGCCGCTCGCCGCGAACCCGACCCTGGCGGGGACCTCCAGGAACGTGCTGTCGCCGGCGGTCCGTACGGCGCTGCGGAGCTCGGCCCCGGCGTCCGCCGCCGCGCCACTCGAGCCGACGCTCATCGGATCCTGCTCACCGGACGGCCGCCCTACTGTTCCCTGTCGTGGTCTCGGTCGTGGCCGTCGTCCCCCGGGATGCTGCGCAGCACCGACCAGCCATCGGCCTCTGCGATCGTGATCTCGCCGTCGCCGCCGGGAGCGTGCGCGAAGAAGACCGCCGCCCCGGCCTTCTCGCCGGGGCCGCCGTAGGTCGAGAGCAGTTCGTCGCCGTCCGGCGAGAGGAGCACGTAGGCGCGCTTGGGGACGAGCTCTGCCCAGTCGGAGACGACCTCCGCCGCGTCCGCGATCATGCACCGACCGCCTTGCGCAGGATCCCTCGCGCCCACCCGAGCACGCCGGGGGTCTCGTGGCGCCGGAACCAGCTCGCGTACACGGCGATCTTCGCGTCGGAGGCTTCCGCGAAGCGGCCGAGGCTGCGACCGTCGGCCGCCGAGGCGATGAAGCCGTCGTCCACCCGCTCGATCATGCCGAGGTAGGTCGACGGCGTCTCTGCGACCCACAGCCCGTCGATCGGCTCGCGCCAGGCGAGGTGCTCGCTGGGGGCGGGGGCCCGGTCGTCGCGACGGCTGCCGGTGGCTGCCGCGGGCAGGCGGAGGACCGGTCGGACATCCTTGATCGCGATCGTCATGATTACCCCTTCGAGACGTGCATTTCGTGAAGTAACTAGAGCTTCTAGCTAATTGATCGTCGTAGCAAGTTTCGGCAGGGGGGTTGATTTTGCGCTGCCGGGATGCTAGTTAGTTGCGGCGATTGAGCATCTAGAGACTGATGTAGCTAGATCCTCTAGCAATACGCTAGGCTCGGCGCGACAACCGAACGAAGGAGAGGACGATGGGGACGCTGACCTACGACGGCGAGAGTTTCACCTTCGACGACAGAACACTGGCGCACCTGCAGGCAGCGGTGACGCTCAAACTCCGGCGGCGCGAACCGTTCCTCCTCAGCTGGGCATCGCAGGAGGCCGGCGACTCGGCGCGCACCTCGCTCTGGATCGACAACGCCATCCCGATCCGATACGACTTCGACCAGGCGGAGCCCGGGCGACTCAACGACGCCTGGCTCAACAGCATGGTCGAGATGGCCAGCCGCGCGAGCGGGATCCTCGTCACCGAGGAGCCGACCAACCTCGGCGCATACCGCGAGCGCCGCGAGCGGCCGACCGCGCGACAGGTCGCTGTCGCCGCTCGCTAGACGCTCTAGCTTGTAGCTGGTCTATCATCTGTTGCATGACGACGGACGACACGCGTCCGGCGCCCCACTACTGGTACAGCGCCGAGACGGATCGCGAACGGGCGATCGACGTGCTGGAGCACATCCGCGCCTACGGAGCAGCGGACAGCGCCATGCAGCGTCGGTCGGAGAAGACCATGCGCATGAACGAGAACGACATCTCGGCGTTGCGCTACCTCCTCCGCGCCAGCGAACGCGGCATGACGGTCGGACCTCGGGAGCTCGCCGACTACCTGGGCATCCAGAGTTCGTCGATCACCGTGCTGCTCGACCGCCTCGAGAAGGCCGGGCACATCCGGCGCGAGCCGAGCCCGTTCGACCGCAGGGCGCTGATCATCGTGCCCACCGTGCCGACGGACGAGTTGCACAAGGCGATCCTCGGCGACGTGCGCGAAGAGCTGGTGGAGGTCGCGTCGAAGCTGACTCCGGAGGACGCCGATACCGTGGTCGAGTTCATGGACCGCCTGCGCGACGCGGTCGATCGCATCGACAACGCGGCCGCCGACCACGAGCAGCGGAAGGCACGTTCATCCGAGTGAGCGGGCTCCGGCGGTTAAGATCGACGGGATGAGCGACACGCCCTGGTACGACGAGGCTCCCGCGCACGCGGTGAGGGTCATCGCCTCCCTGCGCGAGTACCGCACCGCGGAGCAGGCGATGCGCCGGCGCACCCGCGAGTCGATGCGCATGGGCGAGGCCGACCTGCGTGCGCTGAAGTTCCTGCTCAAGGCGCAGGAGGAGCACCGTCTCACGACACCCGTGCAGCTGGGAGCGTACCTCGGGATGAAGTCGTCGTCGGTCACCGCCATGCTCGACCGGTTGGCCGCCTCCGGCCATGTCTCCCGGCACCCGCATCCCAGCGACCGGCGCAGCATCACCATCCGGGCGACGCCGGGCGCCGACGAGGAGGTGCGGCATACGCTCGCCGCGATGCACCGGAGGATGCTCGACGTGGCTGCCGCCCTCGGGCCAGAGCGGTCGCAGACCGTCGTCGCCTTCCTGTCGCAGCTGACGGTGCTGGCCGAGGCCGACTGATCGGGGCTGGTCGGCAACTCCGGAGGCCGGCCGGCCGCGGCGCGTGTCGTTGCCGGAACTCCGGAGAATCGGGCGGGATCGCGACGGATCTCCGGAGTTACGGACTCCGTGATGGTGTGGACAATTCCGGAGAACCGGGCGGGATCGCGACGGATCTCCGGAGTTACGGATCGCGCGGCGGCGTGGCGCGTCCGGCCTCCGGAGTTGCGGACGCGGGCGGCGGGCGTACTGTCGGCATGTCGAGGGGAGTCGGATGAGCAGGGCCGCGATCGTGGTCAACCCGGTGAAGACGGACGCGGCCGCGTTGCGCGCAGCGCTCCGGGCGGCCGAGCAGCGGCACGGCTGGGAGGAGACCCTCTGGCTGGAGACCACCGAGGACGACCCGGGAACGGGCCAGGCCAGGCAGGCCCTCGAACAGGGCGCCGACATCGTCATCGCCGCGGGAGGCGACGGCACCGTTCGGACGGTCGCCGAGGAGTTGCGCGGCACCGACACTCCCCTCGCGCTGCTGCCCGCCGGCACGGGCAACCTCCTCGCGCGCAACCTCGACCTGACGCTCGACGACATGGAGCACGCGCTCGACACCGCGTTCGGCGGCACGGACCGCCCCATCGACGTCGGCGTCGCCGAGCTGCGCGACGGCGGACGGACCGAGAAGCGCGTCTTCCTGGTGATGGCGGGGCTCGGCATCGACGCGCAGATGATCGCCGCCACCGACGACGACCTCAAAGCGAAGGCGGGCTGGCTCGCCTACGTGAAAGCCATCGGCACCGTGCTGCGCGACAAGAACGAGCTGCGCCTGCGCTACCAGCTCGACGGCGGCCGGACGCACTCGACGCACGCCCACTCCGTGCTGGTCGGAAACTGCGGGTCGCTGCCGGCCAACATCCTGCTGCTCCCCGACGCCGCGGTCGACGACGGCGAACTGGACATCGTCGTGCTGCGCCCGGAGGGTGCCGTGGGCTGGCTGCGGATCGTCGTCAAGGTCTTCTGGGAGAACGGCGTGCTGCGGCGGACGAGCGCAGGCCGCCGGCTGATGGGCGCCGGACGGGAGGTCCGGGCGATGAACTACCTGAAGGGCCGTGAGCTCGTCGTGACGCTCGACCGCCCGCACGAGGTCGAACTCGACGGCGACCTCTTCGGACGGGTGTCCGCACTGCGCACGCGCGTGGATCCGGGGGCGCTGCGGGTGCGGGTGCCGCGCGGGGCGTGACCTTCAGCCGGCGCTCGCCCGGTAACGGAGGAGCACGCTGCCGTCCCCGGCGGCCTCCGACTCGACCAGACGGAGCGAGCGGTATCGCTCCGGCACCGTCTCGAGCTCGAAAAGGCGTCGAGCCCCCGCGTCGGTCGACAGGGCGGGCCGGACGAGCACGATAATCTCATCGACCAGGCCGGAGCGAAGCAACGCCGTGTTCAATCCGGCGCCCGCGTCCGTCCGGATCCTGTGAACGCCGAATTCCGCGCCCACGCGGACGAGCGCCGCATCGAGGTCGACGCGATCACGTCCGACGCGCAGCCACGCGGTGCCGCGCCGTCCCAGATAGTCGACGTACTCCTCCGGGGTGGACTCGGCGATCAGCGCGACGATCGACCGGTACCACGGCTGCGCCTGGGTGTGGCGCCAGTTTCTTACGCGTCCCGTGCTGTCCGGGACGAGCAGGAGCGGGCGTTCGCCGGTCAGCAGACGCTCGAATCCGGCGGGCGGCGCCTGCACGGCCGGCGGTCGGAGCACGATCGACTGCTCGTGCGGGCTCTCCCCCGGGCCGAAGTTCAGTGCGGTGACGCTTCCCATCAGGATCGCATCCGTCGGCCAGCGGAACGCACGCTGATAGAAGTCGGCCGGGTCGCCGGGGAAGCCTCCCAGACGTCCATCGACGCTCAGCTCGTTGTAGGTCGACAGGTACGGCATCCCCATCCGCCGACCATAGCGAGCCCCTCGGACAGAACCCGACCCGTGAACCCCGCACACCTCCACCTCGTGTAACCCTCTGAGGAGGTCGGAGGCCGCACGCCCGCAGCCGGACGACGCCGCCCCCGTCGGTCCATGACCCGATACCGCACGATCAGAACAGAGAGCCGCATCATCGTCGCCGCGAGCATCGGCACGGTGTGGGCATACCTGTGCGACGTCGGCCGGTGGGCGGAGTGGGCACCCACCGTGCTCGAGTGCCGGATCCGCGGCGACGGCCCCCTGGAGCCCGGCGCCTGGGTGGACCAGCGGGCGCGCGACCTGGGCGTCGACCACCGGCGGAGCGAGCGGGTGACCGCCGTGGACGAGCCGAATGCGATGGCGTTCGCCGGCACGATGGGCACCTCGGTTGCGCGCTGGGGGATGGAGTTCGTCCCGGTGGGCACCGTCGGCACCGCGGCGATGATGTGGGTGGAGGTCGACATCGCCAACGTCATGCGCGTCTATCCCGCTCGTGCCCTCCGGGCGCAGATCCAGCGGGTGAGCGACCGGGAGATGACGGGCATCCGGGCTGCGGTCGAGGCGGACGTGCAGGCAGAAGCGGGGTCGCCGTGACGGAGGCGGACCGCACCAGGGAGCGCCTGGTCGAGACGTACCGGAGGAAGGCAGCGCACTACGACGTGACCTCCCGGCTCTCACCCGTGCCCGGCTACCCCCAGCACGGGCAGCGCCTGCTCGCGGTTCGCGCCCTCCGCCTCCGCGCAGGCGCCACCGTGGTCGACCTCGCCTGCGGCACCGGCCTGAACTTCGCGCAGCTGGAACGCGCGATCGGGCCGCGAGGCCGGATCGTCGGGGTCGACCTGACCGATGCGATGCTGGAGCGCGCGGAGCGACGGGTGGAGGCCGCGGGCTGGAGGAACGTGCGCCTCGTCCAGGCGGACGCGGCCGGTTTCGACTTCCCGACCGGTGTCGACGCGGTGCTGTCCACCTACGCGCTGACCCAGGTGCCCGGCTGCGGCGCCGTCGTCGCCCACGCCGCCACAGCCCTCCGACCGGGCGGACGGCTCGCCGTGCTCGACCTGAAGCTCCCCGCCGCGACGCCCGGCTGGCTGTCCCGGCTCGGCGTCGCCGCCGTCGGCGTCGGCTCGTCCGCCTCGCTCGACGAGTGGATCGCGCACCGGCCGTGGGAAGAGATCCGCGCTGCCGTGCGGTCGAGTCTGGTGGAGCCGGCGTGGGCGGAGCTGTGCTTCGGGACGGCGTTCCTGGGGAGTGGGACGGGGCGGGGGTAGGGGGGAGCCCCCGGCCCCGCCTCCCGCCGCGCCGCGACTCAAATGGTGCGCGGCGCCTTCGCCAGGTTCGCCTCGAGCTCCTCGCGGTTCTGGCGGACCACGTAGGCCGGGCGGTCGCGCTCGACCCGCCAGCTCTCGGAGAGCGGGCCGATGTTCACGGCGTCGAAGCCGAACTCGTCGTAGATCGAGGCGACCAGCGCTGCGGCGTCCTCGAAGTCGCTCGCGGTCGCGAGCGCGCGGCGGTTCGGCGTGCCGGCCGGCGAGCCGGTGGTGGGGATGTCGCGGGCGCCGATGTGGTTGAAGCCCTTGGCGACCCGGGATTCGGGGAGGTGCGCCTGGAGCAGCCCGGTCACGGTCGCGGTGCCCTCGTCGAGCTCGGGGATGTGGCCGTCGCGCTCGAAGTAGTAGTTGTTCGTGTCGATCACGATCTTGCCCGCCAGCGGGGCCACCGGGATGTCGCGGTAGTTCTTCAGCGGCACGGTCACCACGACGAAGTCGCCGGCCGCGCCGGCCTCCGCGGCGGTCGCGGCCGTGGCGGACGGGCCGAGCTCTGCGACGAGGTCGGCGAGCGTCTCCGGACCGCGCGAGTTCGCGATGGTCACGGTGTAGCCGTGCTGGATGAAGGTGCGGGCGAGTGCCTGGCCGATGTGACCGGCTCCGATGATTCCTACAGTGGTCATGACGTGTTCAACCAGGAGGAGCCGACGGAATTCCGGCTCAGCCCTCCAACACCCCGGCGTCGGCGGAGGCGGCCACGATCGCGCGCACGATCTCCTCACCGACGGCGGCCGCGTCCGCGCGCGTGGCGACCCGGACCCAGCCCGCGGCGTCGGGGGTGAAGACGCTTCGTCCCGCTCCCTCGCCGTCCGGTTCGATTGCGACGGTCCCCGGACCGCTGAACGCGAACAGGTCGGGGCGGGTGAGCGTGAGGACGGTCACCGGGTCGTGCGGCACGTTCCACTGCGTGCTCCAGAACTCCCACCACTGGGCGATGTCGGCGTAGAGCGCGGCGCCGGCCGGGCCGGCCTGGGCGATCCGCTGCACGCTGTCGTCCCGGATCTCGACCTGGCGGGTCACCTCCAGGCCGGTCACCACGGTCGGGATGCGGGCGTCGAAGACGATCTGCGCGGCCGTCGTATCGGAGCGGAAGTTGTGCTCCGGCTCGGCGGTGGCCGGGTCCCCCTCCGCGAAGGCGCCGCCCATGATCCAGAGGCCGCGCACCGCTGAGGCGAAGGCCGGCTCCGACTGGATCGCCGCGGCGATGTTGGTCAGCGGCCCGATGGCGACGATGTCGATGGCGCCCGGGTTCTCCAGCACCCGCCGGACGAGGTGGTCCACGGCCGGCTCGTCCGACACGGGCTCCCGCTCCAGCTCGTCGTGGAGGGTGCCTTCGTGGCCCGCCCACCAGACCTCGCGGCCCGACAGCGGGGTTCCGACGCCGGGATGGGCGAGCAGGTCGACACCGGCGAGGGCGGCGTAACGGCGCACGATGCGGGCGCGGAGGGCGGTGTCGCCGTAGACGGTCGTCACGCCCTCCAGTTCGAGCGAGGGGGTGCCGAGGATCTGCACGAGCGCGAGCGCGTCGTCGACGTCGGATCCGATGTCGGTGTCGAGGATGATGCGGTGGTGGGGCATGGGTGTTCCTTGGAGTGTCGAGAGGTGGTGGCGGAGCCGGCTACTTGAGGCCGCTGGTGCTCACGGACTGGATGAAGTAGCGCTGGCAGGCGACGATGATCGCGAGCGGGATGATGGTCAGCACGATCGACGCGGCGAACATCACGCCGTAGTCGACGTTGAACTGGCCCTGCAGGTTCGACAGGGCGACCGGGCCGAGGATGTGGGTGTCGTCCGTGCCCATGAGCAGCGGCCACACGTAGGCCTGCCACTGGAAGAGGAAGAGCATCAGCCCTGCGCCGATCAGCGCGGGGCGCGACAGCGGCACGTAGATGCGCCGGAAGATCCCCCACCAGCCGAGTCCGTCGAGCCGGCCGGCCTCCACCAGCTCGCCGGGGATGGCGAGGAAGAACGTCCGCAGCAGGAAGATCGCCATGCCGTTGCCGATTCCGGGCAGGATCAGGCCGGTGAAGGTGTTCTGCAGGTTCCAGTCGCGGAACAGGCCCGCGAGCGGGATGGAGATCGCGTCGAACGGGATCAGGAAGCTGAGGATCACGATCGAGAACAGCGCGCCCCTGCCCCGGAACGGGATCGCCGACAACCCGAACGCCGCCATCGCGCAGATGACCAACCCGATCACGACGGTCGTGACGCTGACGAACAGCGAGTTGGCGATCGCCCTGCCGAGGTCGCTGCTCAGCAGCGAGAGGTAGTTGTCGAGCGTCGGGGTGAGCGTGAAGAAGGTCTGCCACTGCAGCGGGTTCAGGTAGCTGAACGTCTCGGCTCCCGGCCGCAACGAGTTGACGAACGTCCACCACAGCGGCAGCAGGAACAGCAGCCCGACGACCGCGGCGGCCACGCTCAGGCCCACGTAGGCGAGGGTGCGCCGACCGCGCGAGCGGGTGGCGCGCGGGGCGAGGGTGGAGGTCATGACTCGTCGCTCCTCAGGAGTCGGAACTGCAGCGCGACGATCGCGATCGTGAGCAGCACCAGGATGATGACCTCCGCCTGCGCCTTGTTGAGGTCGCCCAGCGTGTACGCGCGGTTGTAGATGTCGTACATGAGCAGGTTCGTCGCGCCCTGCGGTCCGCCCTTGGTGAGGATCTGGACCGGCGCGAAAACGAGCAGGTTGGAGACGGTGTCGGCCACCAGCACGAACGCGAGCGGCCGGCGCAGCAGCGGGAAGGTGATGCTCCAGAGCTGCCGCCAGGCGGACGCGCCGTCGAGCGACGCCGCCTCGTAGTAGGAGGTCGGGATGTCGTTGAGACCGGCGATCAGGAACAGCATCCAGTAGCCGACGCCGATCCACGACAACAGCACGATGATGCACCACAGCGCCTGCTGCGGCGACGTCAGGAACGGCTGCGGCGGGATGCCGACGAGCGACAGGAACGAGTTGGCGAGGCCGTCAGGGCGGTAGATCACGCTCCAGATCACGGCGGAGACCGCCGGCGGGACGGCGATCGGCAGGATCACCAGCGACCGCCACAGCTTTGAGCCGGCCGAGCGCTTGGTGTAGAGCACCGCGAGCAGGAAGGCGACGCAGACCTGCAGCGGGTTGACAATGATCGTGAACAGGAGCGTGACGCCCAGCGATGCCAGGAACTCCTTGTTGGTGAAGAGCTCGGCGTAGTTGCCGAGACCGACGAACACCGAGCCGCTCTGCAGCAGGCTCTTGTGGAAGAACGACTCCCAGAGCGCGTCCGCCGCCGGCACGAGCCGGAGGACCAGGAGGGCGATGAGCGCCGGCGAGAGGAACGCCAGGGCGACCAGCGCCGGGCGCTGCGTGCGCCTCCTGCGCGGTCGCTGCGGGGCTCCCGCCCCGGAGCCCGCGCTGCGGGCCCCGGGGCGGATGGTGCTGGTGGTCATTTCAGCTGACTCCAGGCGTCCTTCAGCTGCTGGGTCGCCTGGGCGAGCCGGGACTTCACGTCGGCGCCGTTGCGGATGTCGGCGAAGGCTTTGGACATCACCGAGTCGAACTGCACGTAGCCGACCGAGACCGGGCGGGCCACCGCCGTGTGCGTCACCTCGTAGGCGACCAGCTTCTCGACGCCGGCGCTGTGCGCGCCGCCGAGGGCCTCCAGGGTCGGCAGGTACTTCTTCTCGGCCTCGGTGACGGACGGGATGATGGTCGTGTTCTTGGCGGTGAGGAGGTTGCCCTCGGGGTTCAGCGCCGCGTACTCGAGGAACTTCTTGGCGAGGTCCTTCTTCGTGGAGGCCGGATTGATGCCCCACGACCACGAGCCGGTCGGCGTCACCTGCTTGCCGCCCTCGAAGTACGGCAGCGGCGCGACGCCCCAGTCGAACTTCGCGTTCTGGGCGAAGTTGCCGACATCCCACGGGCCGCCGACGAAGAACGCGACGTCGCCGTTGGAGAACACCGGCGAGGTCTGGAAGCCGCCGACGCCGCGCGGGGACAGCCCGCTGGCGAAGGTGTCGGCGTACCACTGCATCGCCTTCTGCCAGCCCGCCGTCTCGACGGCGGGGGTCAGCATCTGCTTTCCGGTGATGCCGGAGCCGCCGCCGAGCGACTCCATCAGCGGCTGCAGCTGGTAGTACGCCTCGACCTGCTCCATCAGCAGGCCGTTCTTGATCCCGGCCGCCTGGGCTGCGCGGGCCGCGGTCTCGGTCTGTTCCCACGTCCAGCGCTGGGCCGGATCGGCCGAGGGTGGCTGGACGCCGGCCTTGGCCAGTGCGTCCTTGTTGTAGAACATCAGCTGGGTCGAGTTCCAGACCGACAGAGCCCACATCTTGCCGTTGTAGAGGTTGATCTTGTACTGGGCGTCGGAGGTCGCCGCCTTCTCCTTGCTCTGGAGGTCGGAGAGGTCTTCGAGGAAGCCCTGCGCCGCGAGCTGCGGGATGTTCGGCTGGTCGACCGCGTACACGTCGATCGTGCTGTCCTTGGCGGCGAGCCGCTGCTGCAGGGTGCTGCTCAGCTGGTCGAACGGCACCTGCGTGTACTTGACCGTGTCGCCGGGGTTCGCGGCCTCGAAGCCGGCGATCACCGGGGCGAACGTCTTCGGGTCCTCCGGGCCGAGCAGGTTGACCGTGCCGGTCGTCGGGGACGAGGAGGAGCCGGAGGCCGAACAGCCGCCGAGCAGCAGCGCCGACGCCGCCAGAGTGGCGGCGACGACGAGGGAGGAACGCTTCATCGGGTAGTCCTTCTCTCGAAATCTAAGCGGATAGAGCTAACCGCTTAGATGACCATAAATGCTCGGTGGAGGATCCGCAAGATGATGACTAGGATTTCTCTAATCGATTAGAAGAATCGACGGCTACGCGTGGGAAACGAGGGGGAAGTGGCAACAGGACGAGACGTCGCCGAACGGGCGGGGACCTCCACGGCGGTGGTCAGCTATGTCTTCAACAACGGCCCACGGAACGTCTCCCCTGCGACGCGCGAGCGCGTGCTGCGCGCCGCCGCCGAGCTCAACTACCGGCCCAACGCGCTCGCCCGCGCGCTGAGCGCAGGGAAAACGCTCTCGGTCGGCCTGATCGTGCCCGACATCGCCAACCCCTACTTCGGCGAGGTATCGCGCGCACTCGAGACGGCGGCGACGGCCGCCGGCCGGCTGCTGCTGATCGCCGACTCCGCCGGCAGCGAAGAGCAGGAGCTGCAGCAGCTGAGCTCGTTCATCGAACGCCGCGTCGACGGCATCGTCCTGGTGTCGGTGTCGGACGATCCGCAGCTCGGCTTCGTGGCGGAGGCCGGCATCCCGATCGTCGCCCTGCACCCCCTCGACCTCGACCAGCCGGCCTCCTCGCTGACCATCGACTACGACCACGCCGCCGAGGAGGCGACGCAGCACCTCGTCGGCCACGGGTACCGAACGATCGGCCTGCTCAACGGCCCGACCGACTCGGCCGGCTCCCGCCAGCACGCGGCCGGGTTCACGCGCGCCATCCTCCGATCGCCCGGAGTGGAGGCCTCGGTGCGCCGGTCGGAGACCTCCCGCGGCGACGCCGCCCGCGTGTCGCTGGACTGGCTCGCGAGCGACGACCGCCCCCGGGCGATCTACGTCGCCACCGACGAACAGGCGTTCGGAGTGCTCTACGCCGCGGCCGAGCTCGGCCTCCGCGTGCCCGACGACCTCGCCGTCGTCGGGTTCGACGGGACCGCCCACTCGCGGTACGCGGTCCCCTCGCTGTCGACCGTCCAGCAGCCCATCCCCGAACTGGCCACCCGCGCCATCGAGGTGCTGATCGCGGCGGCGGACGCCCACGTGCACGAGACGCTGCCGCACCGGTTCGTGGCGCGGCGGTCGTGCGGGCGGCACGGGGAGGTTGCGGACGGCGACGCCGCCTAGTCCGCGATCACCACGCGCATCCCCTGCCCGGCCGCGGCATCGAGCGTGGCCGCGCCGGAACCCGGCGTCGTGACGACGACGTCGAAATCCTGCAGGGACGCGATCTGGAAGGCTCCCTCGCCGGGGAACTTCAGCGATGTCGCCACCAGGATGGTCCGGTCGGCCGCTCGGCACATCCGGTGCTTGATCGTCGCCTCCTGATTGAGGTCGGTCACCACCGATCCGTCCGGGCGGATGCCGCCGCTGCTGATCACGGCGACATCCGCGTGGATGAGAGCGAGCATCTGCTCGGTGAGCGGGCCGGACACCGTGCCCGGCTTCGACCCGACGGCGCCGCCGAGCAGGATGAGGGTGCACACGGGGTCATCGCCCAGCACCCGCAGGATCCAGAGGTTGTTGGTGACGATCGTCACCGGCCGGTCGCGGAGGTGGCGGGCGATCGCGAGCGTGGTGTGGCCGATGTCGAGGAGCACGACGTCGCCGTCCCGGATGAGGCCGGCCGTCGTGGCGGCGATGGCACGCTTCTCTGCGGCGTCGGGGTCCAGGTCCTCGAACTCGTCGTGACCGACCTCGGGGAGAGTGGCGCCGCCGTGCACGCGCCGCACGCTGCCGGCGAGCTCGAGGCGCTCCAGGTCGCGGCGGATGGTGGTGCCGCTGACGTCGAGCAGCGCGGACAGCTCCTCGACCGTCGCGCTCCCCGACGTGCGGACGCGCTCGACGATGGCCTCTTCGCGCTGATGGGTCAGCATGCGGTCTCCTTCCGGATATGAACACGAATAGCATTCCGGTGCTCATTTTCGCTCATATGAACGCTGAATGAACAGCATTTGGCGCTCATTTGAAACCTCTTGCTGAACTATCGCCACGAACGCGCAGCCCGATTAGCGTGAAGACCGCCCGCCCCGACGGGGTGCGGCGACTCCCACCCACTCCCTCCCCACACAGGAGCGCTTTCGTGAAAACCTCCCGCCTGCTCACCTCCCTCGCGGTCGTCACGGCCGCGGGCCTCGCTCTGGCCGGCTGCGCCCAGAGCAGCTCCGCCGCGTCGTCGTCCGACGGCGCCGACAAGAAGCTCACCGTCTTCCTCAGCGCGGACACCAACATCCAGGACCTCTGGCAGAAGACCCTGATCCCGGCGTTCGAGAAGGCCAACCCGGGCTACACGGTCTCGGTGGACTTCGACCTGCACGGGCTCCACGACCAGCAGACCGTCGCGAAGCTCACCGCGGCCACCCTGCAGAAGAAGGACCCGGGCTACGACCTGGTCGACGCCGGCTTCGTCGCCCAGGTGGCGGCGTCCGGCTTGCTGACGAAGGTCAGCAGCACGAACGTCCCCGGTCTCGCCGACGTCCCGAAGGACTTGGTCGCCGCGGGCGGCAACGGCGGCATCCCCTACCGCGGCTCCAGCGTCGTGCTCGCCTACGACACGAAGACCGTGCCCACCCCGCCGAAGACACTCGACGACCTGCTCGCCTGGATCAAGGCCAACCCGGGCAAGTTCGCCTACAACTCGCCCGACACCGGCGGCAGCGGAGCGGCGTTCGTCTCCACCGTCCTCGACCAGAACCTCTCGGACGCCGACCGGACGAAGCTGGTCACGGGCACCGACCCGAGCGTCGAGAGCGGGTGGGACAAGGGCTTCGCCACTCTGGCCTCCCTCAACCCATACGTGTACCAGAAGGGCGTCTACCCGAACGGGAACAACCAGGTCCTCGACCTGCTCTCCAGCGGTCAGATCTCGATGGCGCCGGTGTGGAGCGACCAGTTCATCACGGGGCACAAGAACGGTCAGATCCCGGCGAACATCGCCTACACGCAGATCTCCGACCCGTCGCTGACCGGCGGCGCGAGCTATCTCGGCATCCCGGCCGCCTCGCCGCGCACGGCGGGCGCCGAGAAGCTGGTCTCCTGGCTGCTCACCCCCGCAGCGCAGGGCCTGATCTCCGACAGCATCTCCGGCTACCCGGTGATCGCGCTCGCCAAGCTCCCCGCCGCGTCGCAGGACCTCTTCAAGGACGCGGACATCGCGCACCTGCGCCCGTCGTACTTCGCCACGGTCTCCGCCGACATGAACAAGGCGTGGGCCCAGAAGGTCCCCGGCAAGTAATGGCCACCGTCACCGCCTCGCCGGCGGCGACCACCGCGGGCCGCGGCGCACACCACGCGTCGCGGTCCGCGGCGGCGGGCTTCCTGCTCGCCCTGCCTCCGGTCGTCGTCATCGCCCTCTTCGTCGGCGTGCCCGTCGTTCTCGCCCTCGCGTTCAGCGTGGGCTTCACCGGCGGGCTGAACTCGGTCGTCGCGGCCGTGGGACAGAACGTCCACCACGCGGACGGCGCCGTGCCCACCTTCGCCGCCTACGGCGACGTGTTCACGACTCCGGCGTTCTGGCAGGATCTCGCCCTGACCCTCGGCGTCACGCTCGCCAGCACCGCCATCGTCGTCGTGCTGGCCGGCGGCATCGGCCTCGCCCTGCGCCTCCACGGCGGCCGGCTCGCCCGGCTGCTCTCGGCTGTCGCCATCGTGCCGCTCTTCATCCCGGTGGTGATCGCGTCGTGGGCGATCCTGACCTTCTACTCGGCGGACGGCTTCCTGCGCAGCCTGTTCGCGCAGGTCGGTCTGGAGGCGCCGGTGTGGTCGTACACGGCCGTCGCCATCGTGATCGGCTCGGCCTGGACCTCCCTGCCGTTCGCCACGCTGATGATCGCGTCCGGCCTGCAGTCCGTGCCCGACGCCCTGATCGAGGCGGCCAGGGACGCCGGCGCCGGCACAGCGCGCATCGTGCGCACCATCCTGCTGCCGATGAGCGCGGTGCCGATCGTCATCGCGGTGACGTTCACGGCCATCGGCGTGATCGGGTCCTACACCGTCCCCTACTTCACCGGACCGAACGCGCCGACGATGCTCGGCGTCTCGCTGGCCAGCTACTTCACGGCCTACAACCAGCCGCAGCAGTCGCTCGTGATGGCGTTCGTCGTCTTCCTCGCCGCCGCCGGCATCGGCGCGCTGTACGTGTGGGCGAACTTCCGCAGCGCCCGGCGCGAGGGGCGGATCTGATGCCGCGCCCCCTCTCCGTCGCCCTGCGCTCGGCGGGCGCCGCCGTGTTCGCCATCGTGCTGCTGGTGTTCGTGCTCGGCCCGCTCGTCTGGCTGGGCGCGCACGCCTTCGCCGACCGCTGGACGTACCCGAACCTGCTCCCCGACTCCTGGACGCTGCGCTGGTGGCAGACCGTGTTCAGCGACCAGGCGCTCGGCTCGTCCATCCAGAACTCGCTGCTGATCACGCCCGTGGTCGTGGTCGTGTCCGCTGTCGTCTGCCTGCCGGCCGCGTATGCGTTCGCGCGCTTCGAGTTCCCCGGCAGGAGGCTCTTCCTGATCGGGCTGTTCGCCACCAACGCCTTCCCGCGGATGGGCCTGTTCGCGACCCTCGCCTCCCTCTACTACGCACTCGGCCTGATGAACACCTTCGCCGGGATCGTGGTCGTGCAGCTGCTCGGCACCATCGTCTTCATGACCTGGATCCCGGCTGCAGCGTTCTCGGCCGTGCCGCGTTCGCTCGAAGAGGCCGCGCGCGACGCGGGTGCTTCGCGGACCCGCGTCTTCTTCACCGTGACGCTGCGGATGGCGCTGCCCGGCATCCTGGTCGGCGCTGTGATGGCGTTCCTCGCGGCGTTCGACGAGGCCCAGGGAACGTATCTCGTGGGCGCGCCCGACATCCTCACGATGCCGACCGAGATGTACAGCCTCGTCCTCAACTTCCCCAAGCAGGTCGCGGCCGTGTTCTCGATCCTGCTCGCCATCCCCTCCGTCGTGCTGCTGCTCGCCGTGCGCAAGCACGTGATGGGCGGCCAGCTCGCCGAAGGCTTCCAGCTCAAATGACCCACCCCGCTCAGATGAAGGAGCACTCCATGTCCTCCCCCAGCCCCGTCGGCGCGGCCGACCCGACCGGTGACGGCGGCCTGCGCCTGACCGCCCTGCGCAAGTCGCTCGGCGGACGCACCATCATCGACGACCTCGACCTGACCGTGCAGCGCGGCGAGCTGGTCTCCCTGCTCGGGCCGTCCGGGTGCGGCAAGACCACGACGCTGCGCATGATCGCCGGCTTCCTCGCCCCCGACTCCGGCCGGATCACGATGGCCGACCGCGATGTCACGCGCCTCGGACCGGACAAACGGCCGAGTGCGATGGTGTTCCAGAACTACGCGCTGTGGCCGCACCTGACCGTGGCCAAGAACGTCGCCTATCCGCTGCGCCTGCGCCGGCTGCCGCGCGCGGAGGTCGCGGAGCGCGTCGAGCGGATGCTCGGCCTGGTCAACCTCCTGCACCACCGCGACTCCCGGCCTCCGCAGATCTCCGGCGGCGAGCAGCAGCGCGTCGCCCTCGCCCGGGCCCTCGTGCAGGAGCCCGACGTGCTGCTGCTGGACGAGCCGCTCAGCAACCTCGACGCCAAGCTGCGGGTCAAGGTGCGTGAGGACATCCGCGACCTGCAGCAGCGGCTCGGCATCACCACGGTCATCGTCACCCACGACCAGGAGGAGGCGCTCTCGATCTCCGACCGGGTCGCCGTGATGAACGCGGGCCGCATCGAGCAGTTCAGCACGCCGGACGAGCTGTACGCGCGGCCGGAGACCGAGTTCGTCGCCACGTTCATCGGCTCGCTGAACCGCTTCGACGGTACCTTCGACGGCGTCCGCGTCGTGGACGGCCCCGGCGTGGTCGGCGTCCGCCCGGAATCCGTCCTGTTCACGACGACGCCGCGGCCCGGTGCGTTGCGCGCGACGGTCGAGCGGGTCGTCCCGCACGGCCACTTCCACGAGTTGCGGCTGCGTCGCGACGACGTGACCCTGTCGGCGTACGAGTCGGGGCCGCCACCGCGGCTCGGGACGGTCGGCTTCGCCTCCATCGAGGCGGCGCTGGTCTACCGCGATGGCCGCCTGGTGCGCCAGCCCGAGGCGGTGGTCGCGTGATCGCGCGCGCCTCCGCCCACCGGGGCGACTCGTCGGTGTTCCGCGAGAACACGCTCCCGGCCGTGCGCTCGGCCATCGCGAAGGGCGCAGAGGTCGTGGAGATCGACGTGCGGCTCAGCGCCGACGGCGAGGTGGTCGTGCTGCACGACCCCACGCTCGAACGGCTCTGGGGCGACCCGCGCGCCATCGACGATGTGCCCGCCGCCGACCTCCGCGCCATGGGCGGCCCGGACGAACGGCCGCCGCTGCTCGCCGAGGTGCTCCCGCTCTTCGACGGCGCACCGAGCCGCCTGGTGATCGACCTGGACGAGGCGCGGTTCGCCGCTCCCGCCCACGCCGTCGCCTCCGCCTTCACCTCCGCGACCGGGACGACCGTCGACTGGTGCGGCGACCTCGACGGGATGCGCGTGCTGCGCGGACTGGAGGCCTCCGCGCGGATCTGGCTCCCGTGGCGACTGCTGCGGGTGCCGAGCCGTGCCGAGCTCGCGGAGCTGGACCCGGTGACGGTGAACGTGCCGTTCCCGATCGCCGACGAGGCGTTCGTCCGGGGCGTGCACGACCTCGGCCTGACCGTGACGGCGTGGACGCTGGACGAACCGGACGACCTCTCCCGGGCGCTCGACCTCCGCGTCGACACCATCACGACGAACCGGCTGGACCGGTTGCTGACGATGCGGACGGCGGTGGCCCTGTGAACCCCGGGGAAATTGCAGCCGCCAGGGAGCTGGCCGTCGAACTCGGCGCCTGGGCGAGCGAACAGACCAGGACGCATCCCGTGACCACGGTCACGACCAAGGCGGACCCGGCCGACCTGGTCACCGATCTGGACCGCTCGATCGAGCGGTACGTCCGCGACCGGGTGCGCGCCCGCTTCCCCGACCACGCGTTCGTGGGCGAGGAGTTCGGTGGCGAAGCGGTGCCCGGCCGCCCCACCTGGTACCTGGATCCGGTGGACGGAACGACGAACCTCGCCAACGGCATCCCCTGGACCGCGTTCTCTCTGGCACTGGCCGTCGACGACCTCCCGCTGGTCGGTGTCGTCGCGGACCCCTGGAACGACGCACTCTTCGACGCCGTCGCCGGCGAGGGCGCCCGCCGCGACGGCGAGCCGCTGCGGATCGCCGCCGGCGGCTCGCTCATCGGCGGTGTCGTCGGCAGCGAGCTCGCCGGTCACCGCGCCTGGACCGGCCTGCGCGAGCTTGCCCAGTCGCTCTCGACCGCGTTCTGCACGCTGCGCGTGATGGGCTCGGGGACCCTCACCCTGCTCGGCCCGGCCGCCGGACGCGGAATCGGTGGGATCGTGCACCGGTTCAGTCCCATCGACCACCTGGCCGCCGTGCTCATCGCGCACGAGGCGGGCGCCGCCGTGCTCGGCCACGACGGGCGACCGACGCTCTTTCCGAACGAGGGAGGCATCCTCGTGGCCGCCCCGGAGGTCGCCGGCGAGCTGTTCGCTCTGTGGAAGGATGCGCGGGAGCGGGCGGCTCTGGTTTCGTGAGGCAACGACGTGGTGGGCAGTATCGGATGCAACGTGTATCCGGAGGCCGGCCTGCAGGTGATTCGCGAGGCACTAGTCCGGATCGCTGAGCGCTCAGATGTGTACGACGTTCGCGTCGCCGTCTCCGCTTTCGACGCCCCGGATTGGCCGTTCGCGGAACGTGTGGTGGTCGCGACAGCGGCTACCCACGACGAGGTGATGGGGTGGTTCCCCGAAGACCTCGCCCCGAGCGACATCTGGGCTCTTCCCCGCGATCCGGCGATCGCCGCGCCCTCACCTGGTCGACCGTTCGAAAGCGCCTCGGAAGCGTTCGACGAGCCCGCCTGGCATGCGTGGGCCAGTGACGTCGCGCGCTGCGACGATCGACGGCCACCCGTCCCACCAGAGCGTGTTCAGGGCATCGTTCGCCCCCGCCCTCCTGATGATGCTCTCTGGCACTCGCTGCGGGTCCGGCGTCCGGAGGTCGGCGACGAGCTCATCGTATGCAGTGGGCAGCACGGCAGACCGCGGGTAGAGTCCGACGACGACGAGGCTTCCGGTCGGATCGGTGTTGACCAGAGCGCACGCAAGGTCGGGTCGCCGGTCGCGCAGGATGTCCACGAGCTTGAAGACGTCACCGGTCCAGTATTCGCTCGCCCGCTTCCGTGCGGCCTCCTCCGTGCGTCGCGGCAGCACGTCGTCGAGCACCACCACTGTGCCCGGCCCCGCGAGGCGCTCGACGTTGATGAAGTCGCGCAACGCGAACTCCGCGAGGTGCATCCCGTCGATGAACACGAGATCGGGTGGCACGCCTCCGAAGAACGCCAGTGCATCGTCGCGACCGAAGAACTCGTCGCTGGTCTGCCGCACCACCTCGATGTCGGCGGGAAGCGTGCGGGAGATGCGTGGTGCGGGATCGACTCCGATCGTGACCGCTTTCGAGAGCTCGAGCCCGAATCCCTCTGCCACGCCGATCTCGAGATAGGTGCGTGGGCGCAGGACCCGGTGCAGTCCGGAGAGGAACTCGTGCCGGGTCTGCCGCGGTGTCGGGTACAGGCGCGAGTCGACCCGGTAGATCGGATACCCGTCGGCTGAGACGCCCTCGATCTCCGGCGACGGCACACTCATCGGCTCACGCCGTCGCTCTGCTGCGCGAGGGCACGCCCGATGACCGCGCCGACGAGCAGCGCAGCCACCGCCGGTCCGCGGGTCGGCGCCGTCGGCAGGATCGAGGTGTCGGCGACGACGAGCCCCTCGACGCCCCGCACGCGGCCCAGGCCGTCGACGGGGGCGTCGCCGCCGCCGAACGGGATCGTGCCGCACGTGTGCAGCGACGTGCCGAGGCGAGCACGGATCCAGTCGTCGAGGAGGTCATCGTCGGCGAGCGTGCGGGGAACGGGTGCGGTGTCGCCGGTCGAGCCCTCGCTCCACGCCCTCGTTCTGAGCAGGTCGACACACAGCCGGACGGCGTCCCGCATCCGCCGTCGGTCTTCGCCGGAAGCCAGGTAGTGGTAGTCCAGTCGCGGCGGCACCGCTGGATCGGCTGAGGTGAGGGTGACGACACCGTGGTTGCTGGGCGTCATCACGCTCGCCATCAACGCGAGCGGACTCTCGTCGCGGAGATGCTCGGCGTCGGTCAGCGCCGCCATCGGCTTGAGCGTGCCGAGCACCTCCACGTCGTCGGTGTGCAGTGCGCCCCCCAGCCACCCGCCCGGTGGAGCGGGTGATGGATTCCTCGGCCGCCACTCGATCGCGATCTGCGGGTGATCGCCGAAGGCCCGACCCACCCGCGGCGCGTCGACCACGACAGGCACGCCGAGTGCCGAGAGCGTCTGCTCCGCCCCGATCCCGGAGAGCATGAGCAGCTGCGCGGACTTCACGGCGCCCGCGCACACCACGACCAGCGGCGCTCGGACAACATCGAGCGCCACAGAACCGGACGTCCCTGCACCGCGCACTTCGACGCCCACTGTGCGCTCCCGGGCGAAGATCACCCGGGTGACCGTCGAGTCGCCACGCACCGTGAGGTTGGGGCGGTCGAGCGCGGGCAGGATGAACGATACCCCGGCATTGCGCCGCACTCCCCGGGAGATATTGCACGGGACGGGACCGAAGCCGGGCGGCTGGTCCGCGTTCTTGTCCGGGTCGGCGGGGAACCCCAGTTCAGCCGCGGCGGCCCCGAAAAGCACCGAGGCGGGATGATGCAGGTCGGTGCGCCGGACGGGGATCGGACCGCTTCTGCCGTGGATCTCTCTTGCGACGTGCGCGAGGTGGGGTGCATCGAGGTCGTCCTCGAGCGCGATGAGCTCGCCGAGCGTCGCCGCGGCACTCCAGCGTTCGCCGCCGAGGCGGGCCCACGCTTCGAGATCGGCGCGTCGGGGACGGATGAAATAGCCGCCGTTGGTGGTCGACGAGCCGCCGAGAATGCGACCCCTGACGATCTCGTAGGGACGGCCCGAGGTCAGCAGCGAAGGGAACGTCCACGAGTAGGGGCCGTCGGGCACCGCGCCGCGCACCGTTCCGGCGTCCAGCAGTTCTGGGGGGAACTCCGTTTCGGCGAGCGGCGTCGGACCGGACTCCAGGAGCAGCACCCGCCGGCTGCCGTCCGCGGAGAGCCGCTCGGCGACGACGCACCCGGCCGATCCGGCCCCGACGACGATGACGTCGTACGCCTCCGTCGCGTGGGCGATCACTCGGAGTACCCGCTCGGCTGGCCGCCGAACAACACCGGAAGGTCGGCCAATGCTCTGTCGAGCACGTCGACCAGGTCGCTGTCGTGGTCGCGCAGCCACTGCTCGTACGACGCCAGCGAGACGGCGAGGTAGATCCACGCGATCTCCTGCGGCCTCAGATCGAGCGGGTCGAGGCCGAGCCGATTCGCCGCGAACTCCGCGATCACCGCCCGCCACGATGCGTAGCGCAACGTCGAGTGCGCGACGAGCGTCGGCACGTTCAGCAGCAACTGCATGCGCTCGCGATGGTAGCCGAGTTCGTCGTCCGGGTAGCGGTTGAACTCCAGGATGGCGTCGTGGAGCGCCTGGAAGATCGGCATCTCCGCCGGCACGTTGGCGAGGCGCTCGCGCATCTCGTCGACGAGGACCTCGAACTCGCCCCACGGCAGATCGTTCTTCGACGGGAAGTAACGGAAGAACGTCCGCCGGCCGATCCCGGCCGCGACGGCGATGTCGTCGACCGTCGTCTCGTCGAACCCGCGCTCGAAGAACAGCTGGAGACCGACATGGCTGAGGTGGGCGATCGAGGTCGTACGTCTCCCCGACGCAGGTGAGACGGCCCGTTCAGTCATAACCCACATTCTTACCCACCCCGAAGACACGTGGCACCAAGTGTCAACCCGTGTTCGTCCGACTGTAGGGTCTGAGGATGGACCTCGTCGACACGCGTTGGGACGGGATCGAGCCGGGCGCGCTGGTCATCGTGCCGGTCGGCTCGACCGAGCAGCACGGACTCCATCTGCCGTTCGACACGGACACCCTGATCGCCGAGGCCGTGGCCCGCGGGGTCGCCGAACAGATGCCGCCGGGCGGAACCGTGCTCGCCCCCTCGATCGCCTACGGCGCGAGCGGTGAGCACCAGGACTTTCCCGGCACAGCCTCCATCGGCACAGAGGCGCTGACCGCTGTGCTGATCGAACTCGGCCGCTCGATCAGCACCTGGGCCGACCGCACCGTGTTCGTGAACGGGCACGGCGGCAATGTCGAGGCGCTGACCGCAGCGGTCGACCGGCTCCGGTTCGAGGGGCGCGAGGTCGACTGGGTCCCGTGCGTGCCACCCGGCGGCGACGCGCACGCCGGTCGTGCCGAGACCTCGCTGCTGCTGCACCTGCACCCCTCCCGCGTGATGCCCGATCGCGCCACGGCCGGGCCTGTCGACCACATCGCGGCCCTGCTTCCACAACTGCGCGAGAGGGGCGTGCGTGCGGTCTCACCCAACGGCGTCCTGGGCGATCCGAGCGGCGCGTCCGCGGCGGAGGGCAGACACCTCCTCGAACGGATGGTCGCGGAGGCCGCCCGTCGCATCCGGCACGAGCCACAGGGCCGCGGATGACCGGGCTCCCCGACGGCGTCGTGCTTCGGCTCCGAGCGGATGTGCGGGCCAGCGACGGCGGACGTGCCCTGGTCGGCGGAGCACCCACCCGGGTGCTCTACCTGAAGGACGCCGCCCGGGGGCTTGTGGTGAACCGTCGCCTCGACGTGCGGGACGCCCCCTCGAGGGCGCTCGCGGACATCCTGCTCGACGCCGGACTCGCCGACCCGGTGCTGGAGACCCTCCCGACGCCCGACGTCGGGACCGCGGACGTCACCTTCGTCATCCCGGCCTACGGCCGTGCGGACGGGCTCGATCGTCTGCTGGCGAGCGTGCCGCCCGGCCATCCGCTGATCGTCGTCGACGACGCATCGCCCGACCCCGAGCCGATCGCGGCCACCGCCGCCCGGCACGGTGCGCAGCTCGTCGTGCTCGATCGCAACCTCGGTCCGGCCGGAGCGCGGAACAGCGGGCTCGAGCAGGTGACGACCCCGTTCGTCGTCTTCGTCGACACCGACGTGGTCATCGACGACGGCGTCGTCCCTGCCCTGCTGCGGCACTTCGCGGACGAGCGGATGGCCGTCGTCGCTCCTCGTGTTCTCGGTCTGCGAGACGGCGAGGGGGCGAACTGGATCGAACGGTACGAGGCCGCCCGGTCCTCCCTCGACCTCGGCCCGACCGGAGCGGCGGTGAAGCCACGCGCACCGGTCTCGTGGGTGCCGGCCACCTTCCTGCTCGCCCGGGTGGAGGCGCTCGGCGCCGGTTTCACTCCCGGAATGCGCGAGGGGGAGGACGTCGACCTGGTCTGGCGGCTCGTCGCGGACGGGCTCAGAGTGCGCTACGAACCGGGCGTCGTCGTGCGGCACGAGCATCGCGCGACCACACGGGAGTGGCTGTCGCGCAAGGTGCTCTACGGATCGTCGGCGACACCGTTGGAGCGCAGGCACGGAAACCTCATCGCCCCTGCCGTGTTCGCGCCGTGGAGCCTCGCGTTCGTGCTCGCCCTGCTCGCACAGCGGAAGTGGTCGCCGTGGGCGGCCCTGGCCATCGCGGGCTGGGCGACGGTACGCATCGCGCGCAAGCTGACACACAGCGGTCACCCGTACCGTGACGCGTCGCGACTCACGCTCAGCGGTGTCGACGCCGCCGTGAAGCAGACCATGGCGCTCCTGGTGCGGCATTGGTGGCCCGTTGCCGTGCTCGCGGCATTCTTCTCCCGGCGCGCGCGAAGAGCGCTCCTCGTCTCCGCCGTGCTGGACGCCGCACTCGAGTACCGCCGCACCCGTCCGCGGCTCGACTTCGGCCGGTTCGCGCTGGCGCGCAGGCTCGACGATCTGGCCTACGGCTTCGGGGTGTGGAAGAGCGCGTTCACCGGGCGCTCACTGCGAGCGCTGCTCCCCGACATCGTCCGCGGCCGCCGCCGTGAGCGGGAGGAGGAGCAGGCCGATCCCCGGAGGGGTCTTGCGACTGGCACTTAGTGCCACCTAGAGTGGGCAGCGTCGCGGAGAACTCCACGATCGAACACGATCGCTGCACTGTCGCAAGGAGTAATACATGGATGCAATGCCTGAACCGGACAACGCCGCCAGTGACGTCGTCGAAGCCGACACCCTCGTCGAGGAGGTTTCGATCGACGGGATGTGCGGTGTCTACTAAGGCGCACGCCGAGGTCATCGACCTGGAGCGTTCCTGGCGATTGCACCCTCAGGTCTCGGTGCGACCGGAGCCCTTCGGTGCCCTGCTCTACCACTTCGGAACCCGCAAGCTCTCGTTCCTGAAGGACCGTCGTCTGCTGGCGGTGGTCGAGGCGCTTCCCACGCAGGACACGGCGCGCGACGCCTGCCTGGCGTCCGGGGTCGCTGAGGGCGAGCTGCCCCGGTTCGGCCAGGCCCTCGATGCGCTGCGCCGGTCGGAGATGCTCGTGGAGGCTGCGTCGTGACCGTTCTGGAGACCACAGGGGCAACACCCCGGACCACGACGGGCAACCGCCTCGTCGACCTCTTCGAGTACGGGTTGGATGCGCCGATCTGCCTGACCTGGGAGCTCACCTACGCCTGCAACCTGTCGTGCGTGCACTGCCTGTCGAGTTCCGGCCGGCGCGATCCGCGCGAGCTCACGACGGAGGAATGCAAAGCCGTCATCGACGAACTGGAACGCATGCAGGTGTTCTACGTGAACATCGGCGGCGGGGAGCCGACGGTGCGCAGCGACTTCTGGGAGATCGTCGACTACGCGACCGCCCACCACGTCGGCGTCAAGTTCTCCACGAACGGCGTCAAGCTCACCCCCGAGCGGGCCCGCCAGCTGGCGGGCAACGACTACCTCGACATCCAGATCTCCCTCGACGGTGCGACGGCCGAGGTCAACGACTACGTGCGCGGACCCGGTTCGTACGACACCGCCCTCCGGGCGATGCGGAACCTTCAGGACGCGGGCATGAAGAACTTCAAGCTCTCCGTCGTCTGCACGCGCTACAACATTCCGCAGCTCGACGAGTTCAAGGCCATCGCAGACAGGTACGGTGCGCAGCTGCGGCTCACGCGCCTCCGCCCGTCCGGGAGGGGAGCCGACAGCTGGGACGATCTGCACCCGCTCCCCGAGCAGCAGCGCGAGCTGTACGACTGGCTGGTCGCACACGGCGACGGTGTGCTCACCGGCGATTCGTTCTTCCACCTCTCCGCCTACGGGCAGGCGCTTCCTGGCCTCAACCTGTGCGGCGCCGGACGCGTCGTGTGCCTGATCGACCCGGTCGGCGATGTGTACGCGTGCCCGTTCGCGATCCACGAGGAGTTCCTCGCGGGCAACGTGCGGATGCCCGGCGGGTTCCAGAGGGTGTGGCGGGAGTCGGAGCTGTTCCTTCGGCTGCGACAGCCGCAGTCCGGCGGGGCGTGCACGTCCTGCGCCTTCTTCGACACCTGCAAGGGCGGCTGCATGGCGGCCAAGTTCTTCACGGGATTGCCGCTCGACGGGCCGGATCCGGAATGCGTCCAGGGCTACGGCGAGGAGCTCCTGAAGAATGCGAAGGCCAAGGAGCGTTCGCTTCCGCGGCCGTCGATCGACCACTCACATCGAACGTCACCGCCCAGGCCGGTCTCCGGACTCGGTCCTGTGCGCCTCACGCTGAAGCGGCGTGACGAGCTCGGCAAGCCGACAGCAAACGCCTGCGAGCCCGACCCGCTGGCGGGCTTCACCGGCTGACCGCCAGCCTCACCGACAGACGACGCCGCACCGCGGCGCCCACACGACGACACCGACCGCAACCAGGGGCACCACCCCGGGGCGGTTCACTGCGCCCTCGAGACGCGGATCACACTCCCGCCGCAGGCCGACCGGCACGCGGCGGGGAGAACAAGAGAAGAGGAAGAGAAATGGGAGTTCTCGAAGGCAAAGTCGCCTTCATCACCGGCGCAGCCCGTGGTCAGGGCCGGAGCCACGCCGTACGCCTCGCCGAGGAGGGTGCCGACATCATCGCCGTCGACATCGCCGCTCAGATCGACACCGTCCCCTACCCGATGTCGACGCCGGATGACCTCGCGGAGACCGTCCGCCTCGTCGAGGCGCTCGACCGCCGCATCTACTCGCAGATCGCCGACGTCCGTGACAGGTCCGCACTCCAGAGCGCGTTCGACGCCGGCACCGCCGAGCTCGGCTCCGTCGACATCGTCCTCGCTAACGCGGGCATCGCGCCGATGTCGATGCATCCGGTGCAGCAGGAGTGGACCGACGTGATCGCCACGAACCTCACCGGCGTGTACAACACGGTGGAGGTCGCGAAGCAATCGCTCATCGACCGGGGAACGGGAGGCGCGATCGTCCTGACGAGTTCCACGGCCGGTCTGACCGGAATCGGCGGCGACACCCCCGGTGGACTCGGGTACACGGCTGCCAAGCACGGCGTCGTCGGGCTGATGCGCTCCTACGCCAACTACCTCGCGCCGTATTCGATCCGCGTGAACACGGTG
Source organism: Leifsonia sp. TF02-11 (assembly GCF_017565305.1). Classification (GTDB taxonomy): domain Bacteria; phylum Actinomycetota; class Actinomycetes; order Actinomycetales; family Microbacteriaceae; genus Leifsonia. Next base: position 360,342 of record NZ_JAGEKP010000007.1, on the reverse strand, counting down.
CACCCCACGGGCGTCAACACCCCCATGGTCGTCAACGACTTCATGCAGGAGTTCCTCCAGAGCGACCCCGCGATGGGTCAGGCGATGGCGAACGCGCTCCCGGTCGCCATGGTCGAACCCGTCGACATCTCGAACGCGATCGTGTGGCTCGTGTCGGATGCCGCGCGATACGTCACGGGCGTCACGCTGCCGGTCGACGCCGGCTTCGTCAACAAGCGATAGCACGAATGAGCCTCCGCCGGCGTCTGTTCCGGCCGAGAGAGAAGGAAGGCACGACATGGGAATGCTGGACGGCAGGGTCGCCCTGATCACCGGCGGCTCGCGAGGACAGGGGCGCGCGCACGCGGTCACCTGCGCGCGCGAGGGCGCCGACGTGATCATCGTCGACACCCTCAGCCAGATCGGGAGCGTCGTCTACCCGATGGCGCAGCAGGCCGACTTCGACGAGACGGTCGAGCAGGTCGAAGCGCTCGACCGTCGCATCATCGCGGTGGAAGGGGATGTGCGCAAGCAGGCCGATCTCGACCGCGCGGTCGAGCGCGGTGTCGCGGAATTCGGGCGCATCGACATCCTGATCGCGAATGCGGGCATCTTCTCGCTCGCGCCGGCGCACGAGCTCACCGACGAGATGTGGGACGACATGATCGGCGTCAACCTCACCGGAGTGTGGAAGTCGGCCAAGGCCGTTCTGCCGCAGATGATGGCGCAGGGCGGCGGCTCGATCGTGATGACCTCGTCGATCAACGGACTGGAGCCCGGCGAGAACTACGTGCACTACTGCGCGGCGAAGTTCGGTGTCGTCGGCGTGATGAAGACGCTCGCCCTGGAGTACGCGAAATACGGCATCCGCGTCAACGCCGTGCATCCCGGAGCCATCCTCACGCCCATGACCAGCTGGCAGGGCGCGTGGGACATGATGTCCGGCAAGCCGGCGGGCGAGGGCACGGAGGCCGACATGCTCGAGGCCGGCTACTCGTTCCACGCCCTCAAGGGGAACGGTTTCCTCTCGCCGCAGCGCATCGCGGACGCCGCGCTGTGGCTCAACTCCGACCTGGCGTCGTCGGTCACCGGGATCTCGGTGCCCGTCGATGCAGGCCACCTCCTCATGCCGGGCTACAACAACGCACCGGTCACGCAGTGATGAGCGCCGCTCGACCAGCGACGCAGTAGATAAGGAGTGCAGGAACATGGCAGGACGTGTTGAAGGCAAGGTCGCGCTCGTCACGGGTGCGGCGCGGGGGCAGGGTCGCAGCCACGCGCTGCGGCTCGCCCAGGAGGGCGCCGACATCATCGCCGTCGACCTCGCCGGGCAGATCGACAGCGTGCCCTACGCGATGTCGACACCGGCCGATCTCGACGAGACCGTCAGGCAAGTCGAGGCGCTCGACAGGCGGATCGTGGCGAGGCAGGCGGATGTGCGCGACTTCTCCGCGTTGAGCACCGCTGTCGACGAAGGCGTCGCCGAGCTCGGCGGACTCGACATCGTTTCGGCGAACGCGGGGATCTTCAGCTTCGGCACCCTCGACGCTCTCACCGACGAGGAATGGAACGACATGATCGCCGTGAACCTCACGGGGGTGTGGCACACCGTCAAATCCGCCATCCCACACCTCCGCGCGAACGGCGGCGGCTCCGTCATCCTGACCAGCTCCACCGCAGGGCTCCTGGCGATCGAGAACATCGGCCACTACGTGTCGGCGAAGCACGGCGTCGTCGGCCTGATGAAGACGGCCGCGCTCGAGCTGGCGCGCGACGGCATCCGCGTCAATTCGGTGCATCCGACGAGCGTCGACACCGACATGATCCAGAATGCCGCCACCTACGCGTTGTTCGCACCCGACCTGCCGCCGGACGAGCGCACGAAGGACGTGCTTGCGCCACGGTTCCAGGCGATGAACGTGCTGCCGGTGCCGTGGGTCGAGCCGGTCGACATCTCCAACGCCGTGCTCTGGCTCGCCTCGGACGAGGCCCGGTACGTCACAGGGCTCGAGCTGAAGGTGGATGCCGGCCAGACCCTCAAGTAGCGCAGAAGGCGCTGCACCCGAAACCGCTCGACCCGAGCAGAACGAAACAAGAGGAGAACACCATGGCAGGACGTGTGGAAGGCAAGGTCGCCTTCGTCACGGGAGCGGCGCGGGGACAAGGCCGCTCGCACGCCGTACGCCTCGCCGAGGAGGGAGCCGACATCATCGCGGTCGACCTCGTCGAGCAGATGCCGAACGTGCAGTACCCCTCAGCGACGCAGGCCGACCTCGACGAGACCGTGCGTCAGGTCGAAGCCCTCGACCGCCGGATCATCGCGAGCAAGGCCGACATCCGCGACCGCGCAGCGTTGAAGACGGCGCTGGACGCCGGGGTCGCCGAGCTCGGCCACCTCGACATCGTCGTCGCCAATGCCGGCATCTGCGTGATCGCCGGCTGGGACGAGACCACGGAGGACATCTGGAACCAGACCATCGACACGAACCTCACCGGCACCTGGAACACCGTCAGCCTCGCGGCGCCGCACCTCATCGCCGCCGGCGGCGGCTCGATGATCCTCACGAGCTCGGCCGCCGGAATCAAGGGTCTGCCGTTCCTCAGCGCCTACGTCGCGGCCAAGCACGGCGTCGTCGGCCTGATGCGCGCCTTCGCGACCGAGCTGTCCGAATACAACATCCGTGTGAACACGCTGCACCCGACGGGCGTCGACACGCCGATGGGCGACATGGCGGACAACCCGTTCGGACCGCTGCTCGAGAGGCACCCGAAGCTCGGCGGGATGCTGGTCAACCTGTTGCCGATCGAGGTCACGCAACCGCGCGACCAGTCGAACGCCGTGCTGTTCCTGGCGTCGGACGAAGCGCGGTACATCACGTCGACCGAGCTGACGGTGGATGCCGGCAACACGCAGTACTGAGCGCGGCGCCACCACCACGAGCCGCGAGAGACGAGGGATTCGATGACCGACGGTGTGAGCGACGACCTGCGTCACCGCATCCTTTCGCGTGTCGTCGGCCGCGAGCGCGAGCTGGAGCTCGCGCTCGCGGCCGTCGCCGCCGGCAGGGACGTGGTGCTGGAGGGCCCACCGGGAACGAGCAAGACCACGATGCTCAAGGCGATCACGGCCGAGTGGGGCATCCCGTTGCTCTTCGTCGAGGGCAACGGCGACCTGACGCCGGCGAAGCTCATCGGGCACCACAACCCCGCCCGCGTGCTGCGGGAGGACTACAGCGCGGAGAACTTCGTCGCGGGTCCCCTGGTCGAGGCGATGGAGAAGGGCGGCTTCCTCTACATCGAGGAGTTCAACCGTGCGCCGGAGGACACCTTGAACACCCTGCTGGCGGCGATGGCCGATCGTGCGATCGAGGTGCCGAGGGTCGGATCCATCCAGGCAGGCGCGACGTTCCGGGTCATCGCGTCGATGAACCCGTACGACAACGTCGGAACGACCAGGCTCTCCACGAGTGTGAGCGACCGCCTGAACCGCATCGTCGTCGACTACCAGGACGCCGCCAGCGAGGAGCGCATCGTCGCCTTGCGCTCCGGCATCACAGTCGAGCCCGCCGAGCGCATCGTGCCCGACGCCGTCGCGGTCACCAGGGCCACGCGCAGGCATCCTGCCGTACGGCAGGGCAGCAGCGTGCGCGGCGCGATCGACTGCGCCCTGATCGCGGCTCAGCTCTGTCGGCTGCGCGGCGTGACCGATGCCGGCGACGAGCGTTACCCGCAGCTGATGTTCGACGCCATGCTCGTCGCGCTTTCGGGTCGCATCCGGCTCGACGAGGCGGCGGAGACCACCCCCGAGGCGGTGCTGCGCGAGATCTGGGAGGACCGGTTCGTGCTGGAGCCCGCCGCGCACACCGGGCCGACGTGAAGAGCCGTTCCCGCCGACTCGCCGGTGCGACGGCAGAGGGACGAGGTGTCGCAACGTCCGCTGAGACGCACTCCCAAGCAGCTCACCGAGGAGCCGACGGTGTTCGAGTCGCGGGCCGGTAAAGGCGGCTTCGCGCTGCGGGCCGGGCAACGTGGAGCCGGGACGACGGCGAAGCCGCTGCCGTCTGTGCAGGAGGCGGGTTTCACGGACGAGCCGGGTGCCGTCGTCACGGTCGACGAGCAGATCGCGGCGGAGCCCGCCGTGCGCGAGCGTGCGCGGCGGATCGCCGCGCGGCTCGCCGTGCCCCGCCCGCGTGCCGAACGCTCGGCCCGACGAGGGCAGGGTGTGCTCGCGAGCCTGCCGTATCGGGGAGTCGCCGACGACATCGATCTCGACGCCACCATCGAAGTGCTGGCCGAGAGGCCCGTGCCCGAGGACGAGGACATCGTCGTGCGCGACCGGATTCGCACCGCGCGCGCCGTGGTGCTGGCCGTCGACGTGTCAGGCTCGGCGAAGGGCGAACGCATCCGCACGGCCGCTGCCACTGTCGGCGCACTCGCCGGGGAGCTCGCACGGGACCGGCTGGGCGTCATCGCGTTCTGGTCGGATGCCGCGATACTGCTGCGTCTCGGAGAGCCGATCAAGCCCTTCGACCTGCTGGAGCAACTTCTGCGCATCCCGGCCCGCGGGCTGACCAATGTGGCGTTCCCGTTGCAGTTGGCGGCGGACCAGCTCGCCGGCGCTTCCGAGCGGGACGCCCGGGTCGTGCTGCTCTCGGACTGTGTGCACAACGCGGGCCCCGATCCGCGACGGGTCGCGGCCGTGCTGCCCAGGCTGGACATCCTGCTCGACGCGAGCGGGGAGAAGGACTTCGAACTGGGCAAGGACCTCGCGCGCGCGGGACGCGGCCGGCTGCGGGTCATCCGCGACTTCCACGACGTGCCGCCGGCGATCACAGAGATCTTCCGCGACGGGTGACGCCCGCCCACGACCCGCCGGTCGACCCAGCGCCCCGCGCCGGCCCCGTCGCCCTGGCACGCGGCACCATACGTAGAGACGAAGACGAGAACGAGGGAGCAAGACGATGCCCTGGAAGCAGAACCCGTGGTTCGAGACCGTGCTGGAGGCGCAGCGGCGCGCGAAGAAGCGGCTGCCGCCGTCGGTCTACGCGGCCCTGGTCGCGGGATCCGAGCGCGGGAGGACGCCCGACGACAACACGAACGCATTCGGCGAGTTGCAGTTCGCGCCCCACGTCGCTGGTCATCAGACCGACCGCGAGCTCGGCACCAGCGTGCTCGGCATCCCGATCTCGATCCCGGTGCTCATATCGCCGACAGGCGTCCAGGCGGTCCACCCGGACGGCGAGGTCGCCGTCGCGCGTGCCGCTGCGAACCGGGGGACGATCATGGGGCTCAGCTCGTTCGCGAGCAAGCCCGTCGAAGAGGTCGCCGCCGCGAACCCGAACACCTTCTTCCAGATGTACTGGACGGGCACGCGGGAGGCGATGGTGCAGCGCATGGACCGCGCGCGTGCCGCAGGGGCGAAGGCGCTGATCGCCACGCTCGACTGGTCGTTCTCGATCGGGCGGGACTGGGGAAGCCCGGCCATTCCGGAGCGGCTGGACTTCAAGGCCATGGTGGACTTCGCACCTGAGGCCCTCGTGCGCCCCAAGTGGCTGACCCAGTACCTCAAGTCCCGTCACCTGCCGGACCTGAGCGCTCCCAATCTGCAGCCACCCGGCGGCGAGGCCCCCACCTTCTTCGGCGCCTACTACGAATGGCAGCAGACCCCGCCGCCCTCGTGGGAAGACGTCGCGTGGCTGCGTGAGGCGTGGGGCGGACCCTTCGTCCTCAAGGGCATCACACGAGTCGACGACGCCAAGCGCGCGGTCGACGCCGGAGTCGACGCCATCTCGGTGTCCAACCACGGCGGCAACAACCTCGACACGACGCCCGCCACCATCCGTTGCCTCCCCGCCGTCGCCGAGGCTGTCGGCGACCAGATCGAGGTGCTGCTCGACGGAGGGATCCGTCGAGGCGGCGATGTGGCCAAGGCGCTCGCCCTCGGCGCTCGCGCCGTGATGATCGGCCGGGCATACCTGTGGGGTCTCGCCGCGAACGGCCAGACCGGGGTAGAGAACGTGCTCGACCTCCTGCGCATGGGCCTCGACTCGGCGGTGCTCGGCCTCGGGCACAAGTCGATCCACGAACTGAGCCGCGACGATCTCTACATCCCCGAGGGCTTCGAGCGCGTGCTCGGTGCGCAGAAGGAGGCCCCGACGTCCTGACTCACGGCCATTCGGTGGACTCAGGAAGACCACGGAAGCCACTTCCTGCTCCCCCACCTCCGCTTCGACCCGGAACTCGCGAGCAGCCAGGTCGACGGCGACGCACCGGTGTGGGCTACATCGTGGCAACGTCCGACTACGCCGGGGGATGAGTTTCGGGTGGTGACGCCATGCCGTGTTTGACAGGCAAGGCTTCTACCCCGGTCTCAGTCATCGACACGATCACACTGCGTCCGTGACATGGCGAACGGAAGCCAGTCACTGCATGCGCCAGCGGATCTCGCTGCGCACCGATTGCGACAGCTTTGCGCCAGTCCACGCAGGACAGCTACGCACGACTACGTCACCGCTGTGAGAACTCTGTCGCCCCGTCACGAACCATCGACGCCCGCGATCGGAGACGACACAAACACCCGTCGAAATGCAGAGCAGCACCAGCTCCGCAGCGAGCCGCGAGTCGGCGGGCGGAAACTCTCGTGAAAAGAACTCGGCGACCGTGACGTGCCATCCCGCATCACCGACCCACACCTCCACGTGCGCTGCACCGTCATTCGGGGGATTCAAGAAGACCCCGGTCGCCGATCCTGTTGCGAGCGCCGGAAGACGTTCGATGGATGAATCCGCGACGCCGATCTCCCTCACCCTGTGTAGGAGCGCGTCAAGCTCGAGCTGCACCTGCTGTCCTCACTGATCCAGCGATCGCCGCATCCTCACCGGGTCGACCGCTTGGTGGCGGATTTGATCATGCGGCGCGTTTGGAAGTAGACCCAGAAGTATCCGAGAAGCACCAACAGGCCAGCCGCACCGAAGATCCCACTGAGGCCGGTGGGTGCAAAGATCGCAGCGACGAAGAGTCCAACAGCACCCACGAGCAGGGTCAGTCGGGCGCCGAGAATCATCCCCAACTGTCCCGCGGACATGTGAGTCCCCTCGTGTCTCTCAGTCACCCCACGCATCATTCCATGTCGGGGAATCCCGGGGAATACCGCGGGAGCAGCCGGACTACGGTACGAACGCCTTTCCGATCACCATCACCCCCGCGATCATGAGGATGACCCCCACCGGGACCATCCGTGACGGCGTCGATCCTGCCGCAAGGCCAGGAAACGCCTTCTCCGATACGGAGCTCTCGATGTTCTCCCGGTTCTTCACCGCAACCCGCCTGCGGAACGCCACGACGCAGATCCCGGCGACCACTGCGCCCGCCCCGGCGACCATCATGATGATCGATCAATTGTCACTGTGCTGGTCTCCCACCAAACGAGCTGAGCGATGCGACCACGGCGACCCTCGAGCACCTACCCAGCTGCATCACCGTGTCGCCACGTGCACGGAGACACCGATCGCGACGACGACGAGCAACACCACGAGCGACCCCACGGGCGCTCGACCGCGGGCCCACGGCATCGGGCGCCGATACCAGGGGAGGGTGCGAGGTTCACCCACCCATGTCCCACCGTCGTAGTACAGCCAGAAGTGATGGTGGGGCGACGGGTACCGGTAGAAGGAGGCCACAGGCGCTTCCGGTGTGGGCGGCACCCCGAGACTCGCACGCCCATGCGATCGAACAGCGAGAACACCACCGTGCGCACCACCCCCGCCCCTGCGAACCCCCACACGCCCGCAGCGCCCCACCCCGCCTCCCAACTACAGTTGCCTCTCGAACCCCCCGATCGGAGTCTCGATGGCCCACGCCCACTCGCACCTCCCGTCCGGCCGCACACCGAAGGCCGGGCGGACCCTCCGCACCGTCGTCGCCGCGATCTTGATCGCCGCAGCTCTCGCGACCGCTGCCGGGCTGGCGCTGCTCTGGCCGGATCACGGGAAGGTCAGCAGCGTCTCGTCCAAGCTGGAGTTCGCACCGAAGGGCACCGCCTTCCCCACCGGGAGGATCGTCGCCCTGCAGGACAGCTGCCCCGGCTACTTCTCGTCCGGCGCCGCGGCCACCGCCCCGGGCGATACCCGGGCGTGCCAGCTGGCGAAGGTGCTGCTCCTGCAGGGGAAGGAGCAGGGCCGCAGCGTCACGATCCCGCTGCTGTGGCCGTATGCGACGGCCGGGCTGCATGTCGGCGACGAGCTGGAGCTGGTGGTCCCGCCGCAGGCTTCGGGGTCGGACGGCACCCAGGGAATCACGGTGAACGGCGTCATCCGCGACCAGCCGCTGTGGGCGTGGGTGATCGTCTTCGCCATCGTGGTCGTCGCCGTCGGGCTGCTCCGCGGTTTCATGGCGCTCGTCTCGCTGGCGTTCGCCGGCTTCATGCTCGTCGAGTTCATCCTGCCGGCCCTGATCAGCGGGCAGCCGGGGCTGTGGGTGGGGGTGGTCGGCGGCTCCGCGATCATGTTCGTCGTGCTCTACCTCGCGCACGGGCCCTCGATCCGCACCAGCGTTGCGCTGCTCGGCACCCTGTTCGGGATCGTGCTCACGGCCGGGATCGCCCAGCTGGCCGTCACGACGACCCACCTGACGGGCGTGACCGGGGACGTCGGCGGGATGCTCGCCGGCGCGTCGCAGATCGACTTCCGCGGGGTCCTCACCTGCGCGATCGTCATCGCCGGTCTCGGGGTGCTCAACGACGTGACCGTGACGCAGGCGTCCTCCGTCTGGGAGCTCCGCGCGGCCTCCCCCGCCCTGACGCGTCGTCAGCTGTTCGCGCGGGCCATGCGGATCGGGCGCGACCACATCGCCTCGACGATCTACACGATCGCCTTCGCCTATGCCGGCGCCGCCATGGTGGTGCTGATCATCCTCTACCTCTATGACCGGTCCGCGCTGAGTCAGCTCTCGCAGGAGGACCTGGCTGCGGAGGTCGTGCGCACGCTGTGCAGCGGGATCGGCCTGGTGCTGGCGGTGCCGGTCACCACTGCGATCGCGGCCGCCCTGGTGCCGGCGGAGGTCGTCGGTGCGGAGGAGAACCGCCTCCGCGACGCGATCCGGTTGCGCTGGTACGCGTTCTTCCCGCGGTCGGCGAAGGTGGAGGAGCCGGCGCGGCCGTACTGAGCGCACGCGGCGGCGCGGGCGACGTCGGAGGACGCCGCCCGCGCCGTCACCGACGGCACAGCGTCACAACTGCTGCAACCAGGCGTCGTCGATCTGCTCCCATGTCCCGGTGCCGGCTCCCCAGAGCCCGACGTGAACGTTGACGGCGGTGTTGGAGCCGCTGTTGAACGTCACGACGTAGCGGGTGTAGCCGGCCGCCTGGCCGTGACGGAGCTCGCCGAGCACGGAGCTGGTCGTGGACTTGGCGCCGAGCCACGCGTTGTTCACGTTGCTGGAGGTCCTGACCCAGACCGTCAGCCGGTAGTTCGTGTTGGCGGTGACCGCGACGGTCTGTTTGAGAGCTCCCCACCCGGTGCCCGACGTGGCGATCCAGCCGTCGTCCTGCCCGGAGTGCGCCTTGCCTGCGTTCACGTCGACCCCGTAGCTGAGGCTGCCCTCACTCCACCACGGCGTCGTGCTCGCGCCGATCGCGGTCTGCGTCTCGAACCCGCCGTCGCTGAGGAGGTTGCTGCCGGTCGAGGAGGGCGAGGTCTGCAGCTCGAACGCGCCCATGTCCGTTCCGAGGCCGACACCGAGCGGGTTGCCGGCCAGGTCGGTCGTCGCGACGGCGGTCGTGCCGTTGTCGACGGCCGGGCTGGTCTGCACCGGGCGGTAGTCGCGGCCTGCGGCGTTCACGTAGGCCGGAGTGGCGACGATGTCCCCCGCTCCGAGTGCGTAGCTGAGCGACACCGACGGGCTGAAGAGGTTGTGGTCGTGCGGGAAGTCGTAGAAGCTGAACACCCCCGACGTCTGGAAGATGTTGTTCTGGATGGTGATCCAGCTCGCGCTCGGCGACGGCCCGCTCACCCGGTAGTAGTACTGGTCGAACAGCTTCGAGGTGTCGGACGACCGGATCACCGTGTTGTTCTGGGCGAGGTAGTTGTTCGGGGTCGTGGTGGTGTCCCACGCGATGAACTGCTGGTAGTCGTCGCTCACGTTCTCGTTGACCGTCACGTTCGAGGTGGAGGTCTCCGTCACCTCCAGGAAGCCCTGCGACCCGCGCGAGTAGTTGTGGTGGATGGTGATGTTGTCCTTGGTGTAGGTGAAGCCCTCGATCTCGACCGCGCCGCCGTCCGCTCCGTAGGGGCTGTCGGTCGACCGGCAGTTGATGAAGTCGTTGTAGCCGACCTCCACACCGCTGTTGTCGACGGAGACGCCGAGGGCGCCGTAGGACGTCTCGTGGCCGGAGTCCATTCCGCGGAAGGCGATCCGCAGGTTCTGGAACGTGTTGTGGAGGACCTTGGAGTTCAGGCCGTAGGTCTTCACACCGACGCCGACGTCCGTGAAGGTGCTGTCCTGCACGAGTGCGCCCGTGCCGTTGCCGGTGATGGCGACGGCTCCGCTCTTCTCGTACTTGGGGCCGGTGATGCCGAGCCCGTCGGAGTTGTCGAAGACGACGCCGGTCGTGAAGGCCAGGTCCTTCACGGCGACGTACGGAGCGTCGACGAGGAGCATGTTCCAGGCGCCCGGGTTGGTCAGCACGGGCTGCGCGCCGGTGCCGTAGGCGGTGACGGTCAGCGGATTCGTGCTGGTGCCGCCTCCGCTGATCGTCGCGGAGCCGGTGAAGGTCTCGCCACGGCCGAACGCGACGACGTCGCCGGGGCCGAAGGTGTGCGCTGTGACCTTGGCGAGCGTCTTCCAGGCGGCGCCGGCCGAGGTGCCCGCGTTCGCATCGTTCCCCGAGACGGAGTCCACGAAGTAGACGGTCCCTCCCGCTCCGGCGGTCGGGGTCCCCGAGCTCGAGGGCCGCGCGCCGGTGGCGGGCGAGAGCGGGTCGGCGTTCGCCGGTGCGGCGACCACCAGTGCGGTGGCGGTCAGGGCGGTGGCGGTCAGCGCCAGTGCGGCGGCGATCGCGGCGGAGGTTCGGATCACTTTCACGTCTGCTCCTTCGCAGAAAGGGATCGCCGGCTCACTTCTCCCGCACGGATCGCGCCGGCGGGACGGTCCGAGAGGTGGCGTACGCGGCGGCGGTCACTCCTTGCTTCCTGTGCTGGCGACGGAGGTGACGAAGAAGCGCTGCAGTCCGAGCAGGATGGCGGCCGGGATCACGGCGAGGATCGCGGTCTCGGCGAACACCCGGCCGTAGTCGGTGGAGAAGGCGCCGAACGACTTCGCGATCGCGACCGGCGCCAGGTCCATCGCGTCGGTGGAGGTGATGAGGATCGGCCAGAGGTACGCCTGCCACTGGAAGAGGAACAGGATCAACCCGGCGCCGATGAGGGCCGGCCGGGTGAGCGGCAGGTAGATCGACCAGTAGATGCGGAACCAGTTCGCCCCGTCGAGGTGCGCGGCCTCCGACAGAGACGGCGGGATGCCGAGGAAGAACTGCCGCAGGGTGAACACGGCCAGACCGTTGCCCAGCCCGGGCAGGATCAGTGCGAGCAGCGTGTTGGCGAGTCCCCAGTCCGAGAACGTGCGCGACAGCGGGATGGCGATCGCTTCGAAGGGGATCAGGAAGCTGAGGACGACGATCGTGAACACCACTCCGCGACCGCGGAACGGGATCACGGCGAGCGCGAACGCGGCGGCGGAGCTGACGACCAGGCCGACGACGACGGTGACGGCCGCGACGATCAGGCTGTTGCCGAGCGCGGTGAGGAATCCGCTGTCGACCGCGGAGCGGAGGTTGTCGAGCGTCCAATCCTGCGGCCAGAGCACGTGCCAGGTCAACGGCGAGCTCGATGCGAAGGTCTCGGTCGCGGAGCGGAAGGTGCTGGCCAGCAGCCAGAGCACCGGGACCAGGAAGGCGAGCGAGATCAGAACCGCGAGGGCGGTGAGGATGCTTCGCGACAGGAGGCGGGGTCGTGCGTTCATTCGTCGGTGGCTCCGTTCCCGAGCAGCCGGAACTGGACGGCCACGATCGCGATCATGAGGATGAGCAGCACGACCAGCTGCGCCGATGCCTGGTAGGGGTCGCTGAGCTCGAAGCTGCGGTGGTAGATGTCGTACATCAGGAAGTTGCTCCTGCCCTCCGGGCCGCCCCCTGTGAGGATCTGCACCGGCGCGAAGAGGACGAAGTTGGAGACGGTGTCCGCGACCAGCACGAACAGGAGCGGCCGCTTCAGCATCGGCAGCGTGACCGAGAAGAAGGTGCGCAGCGGGCCCGCGCCGTCGATCCTGGCCGCCTCGTAGTAGACGGGCGGGATGTCGCCCAGGCCCGCGATCAGGAACATCATCCAGTAGCCGATGCCGATCCAGCTGGCGAGCACGATGATCGACAGCATGACCTGGTCGGGGCTCGTGAACCACGGCTGCGCGGGCAGTCCGAACAGCTCGAGGAAACCGTTGACCGGGCCGTCGGGCCGCAAGGCGATCCCCCACACGATCGTGGAGCCAGCGAGCGGCACCGCAGCAGGGAGGAAGATCAGCGTCCGCCACAGCCCGCGGCCCGGGAGGTTCTGGGTCAGGAGCACGGCCAGCAGCAGCGCGAGGAGGATCTGCAGCGGGTTCACGATGACGTTGAAGACCAGGGTCTGCACGACGCTGTTCCAGAACGCCGGGCTGGCGAACATCTTCGCGAAGACGTCGAACCCGACGAACTCCGGTTGGGCGAGGCTGCCGGGAAGGCCGGTCCGGGTGGAGTCCACCACCGCGGTGACGGTCGGCCAGATGCGCAGGAGCAGGATGAGCACGATCGTCGGGAGGAGGAAGCAGGCCGCCGCGATCAGGTCACGGCGGCGGGTGCCGCCCCGCCTGCTCCGCGCACGCGCCGGGGCCGTGGCGGAGGTCGTCGCCCGCTCCGTCCGGTCGAGCTGTGTTGCCGAGGTCATGGTGTCTCCTGGTGGCCGGTGCCGGGGCGGTGCCCCGGCACCGGCTGGTGTCTACTTGCGGTACTTGGCCCAGGCGTCGTCGAGCTGGCTCGACGCCGAGGCGAGAGCCGTCTTGGCGTCCGTGCCGTTGATGATGTCGTCGAAGGTCTTGGTCATGATGTCCTCGAACTCGACATAGCCGACGGTCTGCAGGCGCAGGGTGGCGGTGTGGGCGAGTTCGGACTTCATCAGGTCGACGACGCCGGCGAAGCGCGGGTCCTTGAAGGTGTCGGACCCGTAGAACTTCGCGGAGCCCTGGAGGTTCGACGGAGGAACGGCGAGGGCCGAGAGGTACTGCGCGTATCCGCCGTTGTCGATGCCCATGAACTTCATGAAGAGCGCGGCCGCGTTCGCCTTCTCGGTCGTCGCCTTCGGGTTGAGCCCGAGCGACCAGCCGCCGGTGGGCGTCGCCGCGGTGCCGCCCGCGAAGGCCGGGAAGGGTGCGACGCCGAAGTCGAGGCCTTTCTCGCCGACGAACTGGGTGCCCCACCAGGGGCCGCCCACGTAGTAGGCGACTTTTCCGGCGGCGAACAGGTTGGGGGTGTCGGCGACGGCCACGCCGCGCGGAGAGAGCCCGTCGGCGAAGAGCGATCCGTACCAGGTGAACGCCTTCTGCCAGCCCGCGTTGGTCACGTCCGGCGTGAGGTTGCCTGCACCCTTCCCGCCGGCGCCGCCGCCGGCGCTCTCGGCGAGCGGCTGCAGCTGGTAGTAGCGGTCGATCTGGTCGAAGACGAGTCCGTACTGGGCGCCGGCCGCCTTGGCCTTCTTCGCGTCGTCGGTGAGCTGCTCCCAGGTCTGCCGGGCGTCGGGGGCCGCGCTCGGAGCGCTGATCCCGGCCGCGGAGAGCAACGCCTTGTTGTAGTACATGATGTTCGTCGACGTCTGGTACGGCATCGTGACGAGCTTGCCGTCGACCGTTGCGGCCTTCAGGCTGCCCGGGTCGACCGCCGACTTCAGGTCGGGGAAGGTCTTGGTCAGGTCGGTCAGCCAGCCGCGCGCCGCGTAGGCGGAGGTGCGCGGCATGTCGACGTCGAAGACATCGATGGCGTCGGCCGACGAGGTCAGTCGCGCGGCGAGCACGCTGTTGAAGTCGTCGAACGGCACCGCTTCGTACTTGACGGTGATCTTCGGGTGCTCTTTGTGGAACGCGTCGAGCACCGGCTGGATCTGCTTGGCGTCGTAGGCGGCGCCCGCGTAGGTGATCGTGATCGGCTGAGTCGGTTCGGTGAGGGTCGCCGGCGCGACGCCGCCGATGCTCCCGGAGCCGGTGGAGCCGCTGCAGGCCGCGAGGGCGGTGACGGCGAGCGCCGCACCGGCGCCGGCGGCGAGCCAGCGGGTCACGCCTTTGTGAAATCGCATGTCGGGTGTCTCCTTCTGCTGTGTTCGGTCAGTCGCCCTGGTCGGGCGTGGGGGTGGGGGTGGGGTCGATACGCGAGAGGAACAGCCGACGGAACGCGTCGACATCGGTGTCCGTGGCGACCGTCGCGTTCGGCGCCTCCGGGGTCTTCAGGGCGAGCCCGCGGTCGGCGACCACGAGCCCTCTGGCGAGCTCGCTGACCAGCTCGACCTCGACGTGGGCGGCGTCCCATTCGCAGACGCGGGGATCGAGATGGGCGGCCACCACGAGCGGGTCGTGGAGGAAGCAGCCGTAGGTGTGCTCCTCGCGCTTGGGAAAGGCACGGGCGAGGTAGTCGATCCAGGCGTGCGTGCACTCCCCCGCCCACTGCGAGAACGGGTCGGCGGAGGCGAGCATCCGGTCGGCGTCGTCCCGGGTGAGGATCACCTTGGAGGTCTGGTCGAGGCCGACCATTCTCACCCGGGCTCCGCTGCGCACGACGATGTCGAGCGCCTCGGGGTCGACATAGGCGTTGAAGTCGCCCACCACCGTGATGTTCTGCGCGTAGGTCGTCGCGCTTCCCGCCATGAGCACGAACTCGCGGACGTTCCGGGCGAACGCGGGTGATCTCCGGATCGCCAGGGCGAGGTTGGTCATCGGCCCGATCGCGATGACGGTGATCTCGCCGGGGAAGCGCTCCGCCTGCTCGATCATCCAGTCGACGGCGTGGAGGTCGGAGCTCGGCCCGCGCAGGTCGCCGGCCGGTCGCGCGGCCGCGTGGCCGGGCACCGCGTCGAACAGGGCGCGCACGGGGGGCATGTCCCGGGTCAGCGGTACGTCGGCTCCGGCGAGCACCGGGAGGTCGGGAACGCCGAGACGGTCGGCCAGGTTCCGCGCGACGTGCACGCCCGTGGCGAGCGTCACGTTGCCGTTGACGATGGTCAGGCCGAGAACCTCCAGCTCCGGCGCGCGCACGGCCAGCGCGATCGCCAGACCGTCGTCGATGTCGCTGCCCGGCTCGCCGAGACCGGGATCGGTGTCGATGATGACCTTGCTCGTCACCATCAGCGCACCGCCTCCGACTCGACGGCGGCTTCTGCGGCGGTCTCTGCCGGAAGAGCGACGGTGGTCACGGCGAGCGTGCGCGCGGCGAGCTCGTCGATGGTGATCCGGTCGAAGTCGCGGATGCTGCTGCGCACCCGGTGGTGGGTCGTGCCCACCAGGTCGGCGGGGATCGCGTCGTCGCCGTGGAGCGCCCCGAACACGCTGCCGGTGGTGGCAGCGGACGAGTCGGTGTCACGACCGGCGGCGATGGTGAGGGCGACGGAGGTGGTGAAGTCGGTGCCCCACAGCAGGCCGGCGGCGATGGCGGCCGCGTTGTGGATGGTGTGCACCCAGTTGTAGTGGCCGAGTTCGCTATCGATCCAGTCGAGGGCGTCCTTGGCGCTCGCGCCGCCGCGGTGGACGTCGCGGATCCCGTCCAGGGCCGCAGCCAGACGGGAGGTGCCCGGCACGAAACGCCGCGCGACACGGAGCGCGTCCTCCGCGCTGTCGGTGGCGAACGCGGCGGAGACCAGGGCGGCGGCCCACAGTTCGCCGTAGATGCCGTTCTGCACGTGGGTCAGCCGCGCGTCGATCAGGGCCAGGCGCGCGGCGGCACCGGGGTCGCCCGGGTGCACGTAGCCGAAGACATCGGCGCGGATGAGCGCGCCGATCCACTCCCGGTAGGGGTTGCCGACCACGGCCGTCTCGGGCGCGTGCAGTCCGTGGATCAGGTTGCGGTATGCGGCCCGCTCGGCGGTGAAGGTCTGGGTGAACGGGATGCGGTCGAGCCATTCGGTCTCGATGTCCGCCGTCGTGAGGTCCTGACCGTAGCGCTCCATCAGGTACAGGCCGAGGATCGTCCAGTCGATGTCGTCGTCGCGCGGCACGTCGACGAACAGCCCGGCCGAGGCGAACGGCGCCGACTCGTGGAGGTGCGAGACTCCCGCGGGGAGCGGGTCGAGCAGGGCGACGTACCCGGTCTGCGGCCACTGGCCGGCCGCGCGCAGGTAGGTCTCGACCTCCGCGCGTGTGAGGCCCTCGATGGGCTTGCCCAGCGTGTTGGCGACCGCCCTGCCGAGCCACGCACCGCGCAGGCGCCGCGGCAGGTCGGCCACGTCGACGGGCGACGGCGGCACGTCCGCGCCGAGCCGCTCGAGCGTCGCGTCGTCGCTCGGCTCGTCGTACGGCCAGTCTGCGCGCAGCGGAGCGGTCGCGAGCTCGTCGCTGATGCGGGCGAGCCCGTCGAGGTCGGAGGCCGCTGCCGCAGCGCGCGCACGCTCCTCGAGGTCGCCGATCAGGTGACCGGAGTGGGCGAGCTGCTCGGCCTCGTCGGGGACGAGGTCGCGGGGGTCGAGCGCAGAGTGCACGGGGTGTCTTCTTTCTGGGCGTTCGTGGCGTTCGTGGCGGTACGGAGGTTCCGGAGGCTCAGGCGGATTCGCGCGCGATGAGCGCGTGCTGCACGAGAACGTGCCGGTGGGTCGAGGTCATCCCCTCGGCGATGCGGTGCAGGAGGAGCTCTCCGGCGGCACGGCCGATCTCCTCCGCCGGGATGCGCACGGTGGTCAGCGCCGGGCGCACGAGACCGGCGGCGTCGATGTCGTCGACGCCGATGATGGCGATGTCCTCGGGCACCGAGAGGCCCGCCTGGTGGGCGGCGTCCAGCGCGCCGATCGCCATCAGGTCGTTCGCGCAGAACACCGCGCTCGGGCGGTCCCGCAACGCGATGAGCCGGCGCATCGCCTCGAACCCGCTCTCGCGCGTCCACTCGCCGTGCTCGATCAGGGCCGGGTCGACGGGGAGGTCGAGGTCCTGCATCGCGCGGAGGTAGCCGACGTGCCGGGGCTTGCCCGGCGTGTGGGTCAGCGGGCCGGTGATCGTGGCGATGCGGCGGTGCCCGAGCAGGTGGAGGTGCATCACGGCGTCGGCCGCGATGCGCTCGTCGTCGGCGGTCACCCAGTCGATCGGGAGCGCGGATGCGCCGGAGCCGACCGCGACGACGGGGATGCCGGCGTCGCGCAGGCGGGCGATGTCGTCGTCCACGTCGCTGACGGCAACGACCACGCCGTCGGCCCGCCGCTGGATGGCGTCGGTGACGAAGGCGTGAGTAAGCCCGCCCTCGTCGGCTCCCGCGTCGAAGAGCATGACGACCTGGTCCTGACTCGAAACCGCCGCCTGGAGGCCGCGGGCGAGCGCCGGGTAGAACGGGTTCGTGATGTCCTGCGCGATCAGCGCGATGCTGTTGCTGCGGTTGCGGTTCAGCGCCTGGGCGAAGAAGTTCGGGGTGAAGCCGAGATCCTCCATGACCTTCTCAACCCGGCGGCGGGTCTCGGCGGAGACCGGCCGGTTGCCGGAGAGCACGTGCGACACGGTCGTCTTGCTGACGCCGGCGGCGGCGGCGACAGCCTGGATCGTGACCGTGCTCGCGCCCGTACGCTTGTCGGGGCCGCCATCCAAACCGGTTCTCTCGGTCGTCATGCTCAATCTCCATTGACCTGGTCGAAACTGCCGAAAATCCTGCGCAAACTGTTTGCAAACTAGTTTGCGATAGGTTGACTATATCGGGAGTCCTGGAGGGGGTCAAGCGTGCTCCCGAACACGACGAACGCCCCGGATCCCTGCATCGCGGAATCGGGGCGTCGCCCGGTCGGTGCGGGTCAGCGCATCGCTCTCAGCTCACTCCGGCGCTCACTCCGGCCGCTTCGGTGCGCTCTCGTACCGGCGATCGACGCCGCTGAGCTCGCTGTCGAGCGTGCGTTGCGCCCTGCTCATCGCCTCGGCATAGCGGGGCTCCGCGAGCCGCCGCCACATCTCGTCCTCCGGCACCTCCTCCACGACGGTGACGACCCACCAGATGTTGCCGAACGGGTCGGCGATGCGGCCGCCGCGCTGCCCGAACGCGCTGTCGGACGGCTCGGTGACGACGCGGGCGCCGCGGGCGAGCGCGCGCGCCATCGCGTCATCCGAGTCCGGGACGAACACGCGCAGCAGCGACGGGAGCCGTGGCCAGCCCGGGCGGCGGTCGAACGCCAACACGACGGTGTCTCCGATGCGGATCTCGGCGTGGCCGATGCTGCCGTCCGCCACGCGCACCCTGGCGAGTTCGACGCCTCCGAACGCCTGCGCGACGAAGTCGAGGAAGGCCCCGGTGTCGTCGGTCACCACCCACGGGGCGACGCTGGTGTAGTCGGCGGGCTGGAACGCTGTCATGGGATCCTCCTGTGGTCGTCTCCTCAGCATCCCGGGACAAGCGGACAGAATGTGTCCGCTGGAGCAGGAGGTCAGCGACTCCCCGGCGTCCGGCCGAACGCGCGCCGGAAGACCTCGATGAACGTGCTCGCCGACGACCAGCCGCAGCGGTGCGCGACCTCGGTGACCGGCGCGCCCTCCGCCAGCAGGACCAGCGCACGGTGGAGGCGGAGCTGCGTGCGCCACTGCGGGAAGGTCATGCCGAGGTCGGCGCGGATGAGCCGCGACAGCGTGCGATCGCTCGCCCCGATCGACCGCCCGAACTGTGCGAGCGTGCGGTCGGTCGCCGGATCCGCGTCGAGGAGCTCGCCGAGCCTGCGCACGAGCGGATGCGTCGCGCTCGGCACGTGGATCGCCTGACCCGGCGCTGCGCGCAGTTCGTCGAAGAGCACTGCCCTCAGGCGCGACCGGGCTACGTCCTCGGTGGTTCGGGCGGTGTAGGCCACGATGATCTCGCGCAGCAGCGGGCTCACCGTGACCACCGTGGGTTGTGCGAGGCCCAGTGGGTTGTCCTCCACCGGGAGGCCGACGAACCGCAGCTCGAGCTCGCCGTACGCGCGGTGCGCGTGGACCGTGCCGGCCGGCACCCAGATCGCCTGCGATCCCCGCGTCACCCAGACGCCCGCGTCGGTCGTCACCGAGACCACACCGCGGCGCGCGTACACGAGCTGGTGCTGATCGTGCACGTGGGCGTCGATGAGCCCGCCCGGCCCGAGGACCCTGGTCGTCGTCGGGGCGACGGGTTCGTGGCGGAATTCCTGCATGATCGGACAGGATAACGGAAGCGGGACACCTCCTCCGCTTGGGAGTCTCGACAGCATGACCCTTCGCTCCCCCATCACCCTGCTCGCCATCGGGCACGCCTGCGTCGACGTCTTCCAGGGCGCTGTCGCCGCGCTCGTGCCCTTCTTCGTCGCGGAGCGGCACTACAGCTACGCTCTCGCGGCCGGGATCGTCCTCGCCGCATCGCTCCTCTCATCCGTGGCCCAGCCGCTGTTCGGGCTGCTGACCGACCGCCGTGCGCTGCCCTGGCTCCTGCCGGCCGCGACGATCCTCAGCGGACTGGGGATCGGCCTGAGCGGGCTCGCCCACGACTACGCCCTCACGCTGGTCTTCGTCGCCGTCTCCGGGCTCGGCGTCGCCGCCTATCACCCGGAGTCGGCTCGCCTCGTCCGCGTCGCGAGTCGCGGCAGCCACGTCGGGATGGCCTGGTTCGCGACCGGCGGCAACGTCGGCTTCGCGCTCGCCCCGCTGCTCGTCGGTTCCACGGTCGGCGCCCTCGGCCTGTCCTGGACGCCGGTCGTCGCGCTCCCGGCTCTCGTCGGCGCCTCCCTCGCGGTCCCCGTGCTCCGGATGCTGGCGCGGCGCGGCGATACCGCGGAGGCCGCCGACAGCGCGAGGATGACGGACGACGTCCGATCGTTCCTGCGGTTGACCGTGGTGATCATGACGCGGTCCATCGCGTTCGTGGGCCTCGGCGCCTTCATCGCAAGCCACGCGGAGCAGCGGCTGCCCGGCTGGCCCGGTGTCGGCACCATTGCTCTCACGATCCTCTACCTCGGCGGGATCGTCGGGTCCGTGCTCGGCGGCTACTTCGCCCGGCGCTGGGGACGCGTCGGCGTCTCGGCCGTCTCGAACCTCGTCACCCTCGTCGCCATCGCCGGGGTCGTCTGGGTGCCGGGACCCGCACTGCTGGTGTTCGCGGCGGCGACCTCGATCGGCCTCTACGTCCCGTTCTCGCTGCAGGTCACGCTCGGCCAGGACTACCTGCCCTCGCGCGTCGGAACCGCCAGCGGTATCACGCTCGGGCTCGCGGTCAGCGTCGGCGGCGTCGCCACACCGCTGATCGGCGTGCTCGCCGACGCCGCAGGACTCCAGCTCGCGCTCGCGACGCTGGTCACGATGCCGGTGCTCGGCTTCGCCGTGCTCTGCACGCTGCGGGACCCGGCGCGGCGGCCCGTCACCGAGGAGGCGACAGCCGTCGCGGCCTGAGTCCGCGCTCGCGGGTGACGCGGAGTCAGTCGTTCTCCGCGGCGGCGGCCCCCGCTCGCAGCTCCGCGATCTGCGCCCGCGCTGCGGCCACCAGCTCCTCGTTCGTGTTGGCGTGCCCGCCGAGGCCCCAGCCGCCCTCGACGGCCTCGGTCAGCAGCACCCAGGTGCGCTGTTTCAGCGACGGGTCGCCCGCGGCCTCCGCCACGAGGTCGGTGAACTGCTCCACCACCGCGAGCTGTTTCGGCCGGTCGAGCGCGCCGGCGTTGGTGAGCACCTGAACGCGCACGTAGTCCGAGTCGCCGTCCACGTTCGAGATGGCGCCGGCGGGGAGGTCGTGGACGAAGGCCGCGGTGTTCGCGCGGAACATCGGGATGTCGGGCACCTGTTCGATCACCTTGAGGGTGTCGGCGAGGGTCCGGGCGAGCGCGTGCGGGTCGGAGAACGTTCCTGCGGTGGCATAGACGTCGATCATGGGCATGGGGATCAACTCCTCGAATCCGGGTGTGTGCGACCAGTGTGCAGTATGATGATCGTCATAGTCAACACCTCCCGACAGGAAGGGGCCGGTGTATGGTCTCCGACGCCAAGTCACGGATGATCGAGGGTGCGGCCAGGCTGCTGGCCGAGAAGGGCCTGCAGGAGACGTCGTTCTCGGAGGTGCTGGCGCTCACCGGCGCTCCGCGCGGGTCGATCTACCATCACTTCCCCGACGGCAAGGCGAGCCTGGTCGCCCAGGCGCTCGCCCACCAGGGCGCCACCTCCAACGCGCTCATCGAATCGGCGCGCGGCAAGCCGGCCGTCGACGTCGCCTCGACGTTCATCGGAGCCTGGCGGAGCCTTCTGATCGTGTCGCACTTCCGCATCGGCTGCTCGGCCGTCGCCGTCACCGTCGCCGCCGACTCCGATGACCTGCTGCAGCGGGCCGGCGACGTGTTCCGCGGCTGGGCGGAGCTGCTCGCCGAGCTGCTGACGCTCGGCGGGATCGACGCCGACGCGGCTCCCGCGACGGCCACCCTGCTCATCGCGGCCAGCGAGGGCGGCGTCATCCTCAGCCGGGCGCAGGCGAGCATCGACCCGTTCGACGCCGTCGCCGAGCAGCTGCTCGCCCAGGTGCGCGCCCTGAGCGCCGAGGCACCGCGCTGATGCTCGAGGACGCGGGGCTCGAGCGGGCGGCGCGGGAGCTCGGCGAGCGCGATCCGGTGCTCGCGCGCCTGCACGCGCAGCTCGGCATCCCGCACTTCGCCATCCCCTTCGAGACGCCGTTCGCCTCGCTGGTTCGGGGCATCTGCTACCAGCAGATCGCCGGAGCGGCGGCCTCGGCCATCCACGGCCGGCTCGTCGCCGCGCTCGGCGACGTGGTGCCCGAGCGCATGCTCGCGCTCTCGGACGACGACCTGCGCCGCGTCGGGCTCTCGAAGAACAAGGTGGCGTCGCTGCGTGACCTCGCCGCGCGGGTCGTCGACGGCGACGTCGTGCTCGATACGGCCTCGCTCGACCTGCTCACGGACGACGAGGTGATCGCCCAGCTCTCGCGCGTCCGCGGGATCGGCCCGTGGTCGGCGCAGATGTTCCTGATCTTCCACCTCCACCGCCCGGACGTCTGGCCGGTCGGCGACCTGGCCGTCCGCAAGGGATACGGCCAGGGGTGGGGCGTGCCCACGCCGACGCCGAAGGAGCTCCAGGCGGCCGGTGACGCGTACCGTCCCTACCGGACCCTCGTGGCGTGGTATTGCTGGGCGGTCGCGGCCGACTCCGCCTCCGCGAACCCGATCGCGGCGCCGGCGTCTCAGTAGCCCGCAGGCCAGGAGAAGGCCGGCGGCGCGGCGACGGCGGTCCCCTTCTTCGCGACCACGATGTCGATGTCCTCGTGCGAGGTCAGCTCGATCGAGCGCGGGTCGCCCGCGGTGGCCTTCCCGTCGACGAAAACGGTGACGGTCTGACCGTCGGACCCGTCGCGATACGCCCCGACCTGTCCCGGTCCCAGCTTCTGCTTCCACTCGTCGAAGACCTGGCCGAGCGTGAAGGTCTGCACGGTGGGCGACTCGACGTGGATGATGCCGGACTCGTCGTGCGTGTGGATGGGCGAGATCCGCTGCCGGGCGACGTCGATGCCGAGCTCGGCGGGGACCACGACGGGCGAGCCGTCGACCGTGACGCTGAGATGCTGGTGGATGTGCAGCGCCGTGCCCTCGGCGGTCAGCATCTGGAGGCCGGCGGCCGTCACCCCCGACTCGACGTCGGCCGGGGCGGCCCACTGCGCGGCGCCCGCCGAGGGGGAGGATGAGGATGCGACCGACGCCGACGGCTTGCCGTGGAGCACGACGGCGGTGATGGTCCCCGCCACGACGAGCACGGCGACGACGACCCCGGCGACGATCAGCGACCGGCGGCGACGCGCCCGGCGCGCCTCCTGTCGGCGCAGCTCCGTGGCGCGCTTCTGCGCTTCGAGTCGCCTGTCGCGCGCGGGGGTGTCGTTCACGCCCTCAGTCAAGCAAGCGCCGGCTGTGCTCCCGCCGCGCACCGGATGCGAAATCTCTGGGTATCCTCAGGCTCCACATCGCGGCGGCCCCTGACCTCAGACCGGAACGAGCCGATAGTGCAGGTATGCGCACACTCATCGCAGTGCTGGGCGCAGCTCTGGCCGCGGCTGCGCTCCTGACGCCTCTTCCGCCGGGCGCCGCGCCGGGCGCCGCGCCGGCGCCCGCCGCAACCGCGATCTCCTCTTCGTCGCCTGCAGCCCCGGCCTCCCCGACCTCCCCCGCCTCCGATTCCGCCTTCGGCAGCCGGCTGTACGTCGACCCGACCAGCGACGCGCGCCTGGTGGCCGATGCCCTGGCCGCCGCGGGAGACGCGAGGCGGGCCGCGCTGATCGAGCAGATCGCGAGCCAGCCGACCGCCGTCTGGCTGGGCGACTGGTACGGTCCAGCGCTGCTCTCCAGCGTCATCCAACGGCACCTGCGCGCCGCCGCCGCACAGGGAGCGACGTCCGTGTTCGTCACCTATGCGATCCCCGACCGGGACTGCGGCGGATACTCCGCCGGCGGCTTCACACCCGACCAGTACCTCGACTGGAACCGCCGGGTCGCCGCAGCACTCGCCGGCAGCAGGGCCGTCGTGCTGATCGAGCCAGACTCCCTCGCCATGCTGCCGAGCGCGAAGTGCGCGGGCGTCGCGGACACCCGCCTCCCGCTGCTCCGCTCCGCGGTCGGCATCCTGGCCGCCGCGGGGCTCAGCACCTACCTCGACGGCGGCAACGCCCGCTGGCTGAGCCCGGATGTCCAGGCCACCTACCTGAAGGCCGCCGGCGTCGCCGACGCGCGCGGCTTCTTCACCAACGTCTCGAACTTCGACGCCACCCAGGCCGAACGCGACTACGCCGGCAAGGTGTCCTCCCGCGTCGGCTGGAAGCACTTCGTGATCGACGTCTCCCGCAACGGCAACGGCTGGACGGGCGACTGGTGCAACCCTCCGGGCGCCGCGCTCGGCCAGAACCCGCAGATCACCGAATCCCCCGCGGTCAAGCTCGACGCGCTGCTCTGGGTCAAGCACCCCGGGGCGAGCGACGGCCCGTGCTACGGGGGTCCCGCCGCCGGGCGCTGGTTCGAGAGCGGCGCGGAGGCGCTGGTGGTGGGACGCACCGGCGGTAGCCTCGGCATGTGAGCTGGCACCGGGGGACGTCGCGTGCAGCACTCGCCGTGCCCGTGCTGCTCGCACTCGCCCTGACGGGCTGCATCCGGATCGGCACGTGCGGGCAGGCCATCACGCCGACGCCGGAGATCAGTGTCGGCGTGAAGCCGTGGATCGCGGCGCACCCCGACACCAACGTGCGCGTGTGTGTCGAGGGGAACTGCACCGACGGCTACAACGTGGTGACGACGTACGGCCCTATGCCGACCACGCCGTTCCACGACGGCGACAGCATCGAGGTCACCGTCGAACCGATCCAGGGCTCGACGGCGATCGAGTCGTTCACGACGAGAGCGCGGCTCGTCGACGGGCAGTGCGGCCAGTGGGGTGCGCGGCTGACACTCCACGGCGACGGGACGATCACGCAGGAGGGCGGATGAGCTGAGCCGTCGCTACCCGCAGCGTTCGCGGTACCGTTCCTCGGGCTGTAGGCGGGCGGCCGAATAGACAGGCCTGTGGAGGCCTTCCCGCTTTCAGCTGGTCGGCGCGTTCCCGTCGAACCGTCTCGCCGCCTCCGCGTAGAACTCGTGCAGCTCTGCCAGCGGGACGACCGCGCGCGACACCGCGTTCGTGTCCTGTCCCTGCTCCGCGAAGGGCGGTGGATAGAGGGCCCAGCCCTCGTCGGGCCGCAGCGGGCGGGTATCGTCCTGCCAGCCCTTCCAGCGCAGCGAACCGTAGAAGTCGGTCAGCCCTCCGCCGAGCGCCCAGGGGATGAAGGCGGAGTACCCGCCGCCGATGCCCGACCAGGCGAGCGTGTCTGGACCCCAGTAGCAGACCTCGCCCGGGCCGACGCCCAGGCCGCCGCCGTCGACCGCGAACCGGCCGCCGATGGCGTCGTGGGCGATCACCAGGTGCGACCGGGCGGGGTCGTCGTCGGCCGACACCGCCAGGGCGGGAAGGCCGGCTGAGCCGCCGCCGAGGATGCGCAGCCAGCCGCTGTCGACGATCAGGCCGCCGGTGCGCGCGGTGATCGCACCCATCGTCGATCGCTCCGTCAGCTGGAGCTCCTGCAGCGCCGCCCGGCAACGTTCAGGGTCCGGTGAGACGACCCGGACATCGGTCTGCGCGTCGTCCAGCAGGCGGAGGACCGCCGGCCACACGGACTCGTCATCGGTCTCCGTCACACCGTGAGCGTACAGCTCACCCCACCACGAACCCCGCCGCCAGCAGATCACCCTCCCGCGACGACGCGCCGACGAGCAGCTCGAACTCGCCCGGCTCCACGTGGCGGTCGCCCGCCGAGTCGACGATCGTGCAGTCGGCGACCGGGAGCCGCAGGCTGACCCGCGCGGTCTCCCCCGGCTCGAGGTCGACCTGGTGGTAGGTCTTCAGCTCGATGTCGGCCCAGCTGACGCTCGTGACCTTGTCGCGCACGTACACCTGCACCGTCTCGCGCACCGGCCGGCCGCCGGTGTTGCTCACGGTCACCTCCGCCACGATCTCGTCGCCGAGGCCGAGCGTGTCGGTTGCGAGGGTCAGGTCGGCGTACTCGACGGTCGTGTACGAGAGGCCCTGCCCGAACGCCCACGCGGGCGCCTGGGTGAGGTCGGCGTAGCGGTCGCCGTGCTGGCCGCGGATCTGGTTGTAGTACGTGGGCTGCTGGCCGACATGGCGGGCGAACGAGATCGGCAGGCGGCCGGATGGCTCGACACGGCCGGCGATGATCTCGGCGATCGCCTGACCGCCGAGCATGCCGGGGTTCGCGGCCCACAGCACCGCCGCCGCCTTCGCCGTCGACGCCGGCAGCACCAGCGGCTTGGAGGCGAGCAGCACGACGACGACCGGCTTGCCGGTCGCGATCAGCGCGTCGAGCAGCGCGTTCTGGCCGCCGATCAGTTCGAGCGTCGCCGTCGAGCGGCCCTCGCCGACCAGCTCGATCCGGTCGCCGACGACGGCGACGACCACGTCCGACGCCTCGGCGGCGGCGACGGCCTCCGCGATCAGCTCGGCGGACGGCGGCGACGGCACGACCACGGGTGGCCGCGGCTGCCCGTCCGGGAACGTCGTGCCGCGCGGGTCGTCCTCCAGTGTCAGGATGTCGGCGCCGCGCGCGTATTGAACGGTCCAGCCGTCGATCGCGTTCAGGCCGTCCAGCACCGTCGTGATCATCTCGCGCGGCTGGCCGTCGAGCCAGCCGGCCTGGCCGGACCCGCCCGCCCAGTCGCCGAGCTGGGTCTGGGCGTCGTCGGCGAGCGGGCCGACGAGCGCCACGCGCAGCGGCGATGCAGTGGACGCCGCCAGCGGCAGCGTCCCGTCGTTCTCCAGCAGCACGATCGACCGGCGCGCGACCTCGAGGTTGAGTTCGGCGTGCGCCGCGCTGCCGACGACCTCGTCGAGGCGGGGCGACGGGAGGCGCGGGTCCTCGAACAGGCCCAGGTCGAACTTGAGCGTCAGGATCCGTGCGACGGCGGTGTCGAAGGCGTCCCGGGCGAGCATCCCCTTCTCGACGGCCTCGAGAGCGCCCTCGAAGAACAGCGGCGTCGTCATGACCATGTCGTTCCCCGCGGTCACCGCTGCGGCGGCGGCGTGGGCGTGGTCGGGCTGGATCTTCTGCTCCCAGACCATCCGGCCGACGTTGTCCCAGTCGGTGATGAGGGTGCCGGTGTACCCCCACTCGCCGCGCAGTACCTCGCTGAGCAGCCAGTCGTTGATCGTGATCGGCACGCCGTCGGTGCTCTGGTAGCCGAGCATGAAGGTGCGGCAGCCCTCGCGAGCCACGCGCTCGAACGGCGGCAGGAACCAGCTGCGCAGCTTGCGCCGGGAGATGTCGGCCTCGCTCGCGTCGCGACCGCCCTGCGTCTCGGAGTAGCCGGCGAAGTGCTTCGCGGTCGCCAGGATCGCCGTCGGGTCGTCGAGCCCCTCGCCCTGGTAGCCGCGCACCATCGCGCTGGCGAGCTCGCCGATGAGGAACGGGTCCTCGCCGAACGTCTCGCTGATGCGGCCCCAGCGCAGGTCGCGGGCGATGCAGAGCACGGGAGAGAAGGTCCAGTGCACGCCGGTGACGGCGACCTCCTCCGCGGTGGCGCGCGCGACGCGCTCGATCAGCTCGGCGTCCCACGAGGCGGCCATGCCGAGCTGCGTGGGGTAGATCGTGGCGCCGGGCCAGAACGAGTGCCCGTGGATGCAGTCCTCGCCGACGAGCAGCGGGATCCGCAGGCGGGTCTCCGCGGTCAGCCGGTTGGCCTCCAGGATGCGCTCCGGGGAGGTGTGCAGGATCGAGCCAACGTGACGGCGCAGCACGTGGTCGCGCAGGTCGTCGCGCGCGTCGAGCTGCAGCATCTGCCCGACCTTCTCCTCGATCGTCATGCGGCCGAGGAGGTCGGCGACGCGTTCGGGCGTCGTCAGCGACGGGTCCTGGTACGGGAGCAGCGCCTCCTGTTCTGATGCGGTGGTGGTGGACGGGAGGATCGAGGTCATGCGGTGTTGCTTTCGGGTGAGGCCGTGGCAGGCGCGGCGGAGTCCGTGCGCACCTGGGTGACGGCGGCGTTGACGTTCATGCCCTTGCGCTTCATCGCCCTGGCGCGCTCGCCGGCCGAGCGGAGGCGCGGGTTGACGTATTCGTCGATGCCGAAGTTGATGAGGGCCAGCGACACCCCGAGCAGGGCGATGCACAGCCCGGCAGGGACGTACCACCACCAGTAGTCGGGGAAGGCGTTGTTCTGCTGCGCCCAGAACAGGATGGTGCCCCAGTTCAGGTTCGACACCGGGATGACGCCGATGAACGCGAGCGTGGTGAGGCCCAGCACGGCGGCCGTCATGGTTCCGACGAAGCTGGAGGCGATGATCGCCATCAGGTTCGGCAGCATCTCGACCAGGATGATGCGGTGCAGCGGCTCGCCGTTCGCCCGCGCGGCCTGGATGAAGTCGCGGTTGCGCAGTGACATGGTCTGCGCGCGCAGCACTCGCGCTCCCCACGCCCAGCCGGTCAGGCCGAGCACGGCCGCGATGAGCGCGAGCGGCGGGTCCTGGAACTGGGAGGCGACGATGATCATGAGCGGCAGGCCGGGGATGACCAGGAACACGTTCGAGAGAGCCGAGAGCGACTCGCTCTTCCAGCCGCGCAGGTAGCCGGCGGTCACCCCGACGATGATCGCGACGACGGTCGCCATGATCGTCGCCAGGAAGCCGACGACGAGCACGCCGCGGGTCCCGTAGATCAGCTGGCTGAAGACGTCCTGGCCGATGTGGGTCGTGCCGAGGAGGTGCTGGAACGACGGCGGCTGCAGCGTCGCGTTCAGGTTCTGCGCGTTCGGGTCGTACGGCGCGATGAGCGGGGCGAAGATCGCCACGAGCACGAAGACGCCCATGATGATGAGCCCAGTCGCGGACTTCGGGTTGCTGAACATGGCCAGCGAGACCTTCAGCTGCGACCAGAACGTGGTCTTCTTCGGGGGCTGCGGGGACTGCTGCCGGTCGACGGCCCGAACGGCCACGGTCTCCGGGGTGCCGACACCGGTGGAGGTGGGGATGGTCATGATCAGGCCTCCGTCTGACGAGTGCGCGGGTCGAGGATGGCGTAGGCGATGTCCGCGATGATGTTCGCGATCAGCACGGCCAGGACCAGGACGAGGAAGATGCCCTGCATCAGCGCGTAGTCCTTGGCGTTCGTCGCGTTGAGCAGCAGCAGGCCGATGCCGGGATACGAGAACACCATCTCCATCACAATCGTGCCGCTGACGATGAAGCCGATCGCGAGGGCGAAGCTCTGGATCTGCGGGAGCACCGCGTTGCGGGCGGCGTAGCGCCACAGCACGCGCCGGTTCGGCATGCCCTTCGCCTGGGCGACCGTGATGTAGTCCTCGTCGAGGACGGTCAGCATCATGTTGCGCATGCCGAGCACCCAGCCGCCGATCGAGACGACCACGATGGTGAGCATCGGGAGCGCGGCGTGCGAGATCACCTGACCGATGAAGTCGGCGTTCCAGCCCGGCTCGACACCCAGCTCGTAGGCGTGCCCCGCGGGGAACCAGCCGAGGGTGGTCGAGAAGATCGCGATGAAGATCAGGCCGACCCAGAAGTAGGGCACGGTGCCGAGGAACGTGGTGATCGGGATGAAGACGTCGAGCCGTCCGCCGCGCCGCCAGCCGATCACGGCGCCGAGGCTGGTCCCGACGAGGAAGGAGATGACGGTGGCGAAGCCGACCAGTCCCAGCGTCCAGGGCAGGGCGGAGGCGATCGCGTCGCCCACCGGCGCCATGCCCGTGGAGATGGAGACGCCGAGGTTGCCGTGCAGCAGCATGTCCCAGTAGTTGACGTACTGCTGCCAGAGCGGCACCGACTGGTCGACGCCGAACATGATGCGCAGCGCCTTCTCGGCGTCGGGCGTCAGCTGGCCCTGGCTCCGCGCCATGTAGGCGCTGACCGCGTCGCCCTTCATCAGGCGGGGCACGAAGAAGTTGATGGTGATGGCCGCCCAGAGGGTGAACGCGTAGAAGACGACGCGCCCGCTGATGAAGCGCCACGGGATGCGGCGGCCCTTTCGTTCCGCCTTCGTGGCCGTGGTGCCGACGAGGGTCGGGTCGACGTGCGCGGAATCGGCGGTCGCCGGGGGCGTCGGCTCGGCGGGCGTCAGGCCCGCGGGCGTGGTGGTCTCGGCGCTCACAGGGCACCTCCTGCCGTCTGCGCGGCGAGCGCCGCGAAGTGCTTCTCTGGGTCGGGGGACGCGGCGCGCAGCTCGCGGGTGTACGGGTCCTGCGGGCGCAGGATGACGTCGTCGGCGGGACCGTGCTCGACGATCCTGCCCTGGTTGAGCACGATGATCTCGTCGCTGAAATGCCGTGCCGTCGCCAGGTCGTGCGTGATGTAGAGCACACCGAGGCCGTCTTCGCGCTGCAGGTCGGCGAGGAGGTTGAGGACTCCGAGCCGCAGCGACACGTCGAGCATCGAGACCGGCTCGTCGGCCACCAGCAGGGCGGGTCGCGAGGCGAGGGCGCGGGCGATGGCCACGCGCTGGCGCTGGCCTCCGGAGAGCTCGTGCGGGCGGCGGTCGATCACGGTGTCGGCGTCGAGCCGCACGCGGGTCAGGAGGCG
The DNA here is from genome assembly GCF_017565305.1 of Leifsonia sp. TF02-11. Taxonomy (GTDB): domain Bacteria; phylum Actinomycetota; class Actinomycetes; order Actinomycetales; family Microbacteriaceae; genus Leifsonia. The sequence goes on along the minus strand of NZ_JAGEKP010000007.1, from coordinate 330,018 downwards.
CCGCACCTCGTCGTCGACCTGCGCGCTCGGGACGACCTTGTCCAGCCGGAGGGGACGCTCGATGTGGTGGCGGATCGTGTGCGACGGGTTCAGCGAGGCGAACGGGTCCTGGAAGACCATCCGCAGCTGCTGGCGATAACGTCGCAGCCGCTTGCCGCTGCGCGGGATCGGGGAGCCGTCCAGCAGCACCTCGCCGCTGGTCGGGGTCTCCAGCTGGGTGAGGATCTTGGCGATCGTCGACTTGCCGCTGCCCGACTGGCCGACGAGTCCGATGGTCTGCCCCGCGCCGAGCGTGAAGCTGACGTCGTCCAGGGCCTTGAGCTGACCGGATCCGCGGACGTTGTAGATCTTGGTGATGTTCCTGAACTCGAGCGTCGTCATCGGACGACCACTCCTCTCTCGCCGGTGAGCCGCGGGAACGACTTCAGCAGCGTGCGTGTGTACTCGTGCTGCGGGTCGGTCCAGATCTGCTCTGCGGTGGCCAGCTCGACGATCTCGCCCTCGCGCATGATGGCGATGCGGTCGCTGATCTCCAGCAGCAGCGGGAGATCGTGGGTGATGAAGACGACGGAGAAGCCGAAGTCGTGGCGCAGCTGGGAGATCTGCTTGAGGATCTCGCGCTGCACGAGCACGTCAAGCGCGGTCGTCGGCTCGTCCATCACCATCAGCTGTGGTCGGAGCGCGAGGGCCATGGCGATCATGACCCGCTGCCGCATGCCGCCGGAGAGCTCGTGCGGGTACGAGCGGACGCGCTGGCCCCCGACCTTGACGATCTCGAGGAGCTCGATCACGGCGGCTTTGCGCTCGGAGCGGCTCATCCCGGGGCGGTGGACCTCGAAGACGTCGTCGAGCTGCGCGCCGATGGTGGCCACCGGGTTGAGGGCGTTCATCGCCCCCTGGAAGACCATGGAGGTCTTGTCCCACCGGAAGCGTCGCATCTGCTCCGCGTCGAGCGCGTTGATGTCGATGTCCTCGCCGCTCTCGTCGTGGAAGACGACGCTGCCGCTCGTGATGACGGCCGGGGGCTTGAGGAGGCGCTGCACGCCGTAGGCGAGCGTGGTCTTGCCGGATCCGCTCTCGCCGGCGAGACCGACGATCTCGCCGCGCTTGATGTCGAGGGTCACGTTCTTGACCGCCTCGACGGGCGGCTCCACGTCGTACACGACAGAGAAGTCGCGTATGGAGAGAAGGGTGTCTGTCATGGTGCGCTTTCCGTCCGCGTGTCGCCCGGGGCGGGGGTGGGCTGACCGCCTCCCCCGCCCCGGACGTGCTTGCTGATTACTTGCCTGCGGGCTTCAGCTTCATGAGCACCTGGACGGCCGACGGCTGCGTCGGGTCGGCGGTGGCGTACTGGTCGCTCTCGCTCGGCCAGCCGACGAACTTCCGGGTGTTGTACTCGGCCAGCTGCGGGTGGGTTCCGATCGCGATGGCCGGGACGTCGTCCACGAAGATCTTCTGCAGCTTGTTCAGCGCGGCGGTGCGGGCGCCGTCGTCGGACGCCTGCGCGTACTCCTTGAGCAGGGCGGTCGCCTCCGGGTTGTTGTAGCGCCCGAAGTTGTCCGACACCTTGCCGTCAGCGGCCTGGTCGATGTAGCTCGAGTTCATGACGTCGTCGTAGATGTGCCACGGGTTCGAGCCGGAGCCGGTCCAGTGCAGGGCCGCATCGAAGTTGCCGGAGGCCATGTTCGCGAACCAGGTGTCCGCGTCCGGAGTGGCCACCTTGGCGTCGGCGCCGAGCGTGTTCTTGATCTGCGTCGCCGCCAGCTGGATGCCGGTGACGTAGTCGTTCCAGCCCTGCGGGTCCTGCAGGGTGAAGGAGACCGGGTTGCCCTTCGGGTCGATCAGGGCGCCGTCCTTCCAGGTGTAGCCCGCGTCGCTGAGGACCTTCTTGGCGCCGTCGACGTCGATCTTGAAGGTCTGGTCCTTGTACTCGGGGGCGATGTACTGGTCACCGGTCGGCTGCGGGATGCCCGTCACGCTCTTCAGCTCGGGGCCGGCGTTGCTGCGGGCCTTCTCGGCGTGCGCCTTGCGGTCGACGACCATGTTGACCGCCTTGCGGAAGGCGACGTCGTTGAACGGAGCCTTGGTGGTGTTGACCACGATCATGTCCGGGCTCAGGACGTTGGCGCCCCAGAACACGTTGTGCTTCGGGTCCTTGTCCACGTAGTTCTTCTGGTAGTCGGTGATGAAGATCTGCGCCCAGTCGGTCTCGCCGCTCTGGAGGGCGCGGAGGAGGCCGGTGTTGTCGTTGTACTCGAGGTAGTTCAGCTGCGCCACCGGGACCGTGCCGCCCCAGTAGTCGGTGCGCGACTTGAGCACGACGCCCTGCGACGAGAAGCTCTTGATCGTGTACGGGCCGGTGCCGACGGCGTCCTTGACCGCATCCTTCGACGGGTCCGCGATGGACTTCCACTGGTGCTCGGGGACGATGGTGGTCCCCAGCACGTCGCCCTGCTTGACGTACTTGGACTCGCTGAAGTTCAGCACGACGTTGTCGCCGTCCTTCTTGACGTCCGTCAGCTTGAGACCGGCGAGGTCGAGAGCCGGGGTGTTCTTGATCAGGTTGTACGTGAAGACGATGTCGTCGGCGGTGAACGGCTTGCCGTCGCTCCACTTGACGCCGGAGCGCGGGGTGACCGTGAGCTGCGTGTAGTCCGAGTTCCACACGACCTTCGACGCGAGCCACGGGGTGGTCTCGTTCTTGCCGACCGGGTTGACGATCGCGAGGGGCTCGTAGATCATCCGGTCGTAGCCGAGCGACATGCCCGAACCGGTGGTGATGAACGGGTTGTTGATCTGGGTCGCCAGGATGGCCGCGCCGTCCGGCTTCGCCACGGTGAGCGATCCGGTGCTCGCGCTGCTCGTGCCCGACTTGTTGTCGGACGAGCAACCGGTGAGCGCGACCGCGCCGAGCGCGGCGATCGCCGTGGCGGTGATCAGATACTTGCCAAGCCTCATTGCTTCTCCTTCGTGGCGGGCACATCCGTTGTGCCCTGGTGCTGCGGAATGTTGGCTGACCATAACTTGCTTACTGGTCAGAAAGCAAGTTGGCTGAGGCGAGGTTACTGGGTGGTAAGCTCATCCGCAACCAGCCTCCACGGGGCGCTGGGAGGATGCGACCACGGAGGGGCGAATGAGCGGCGGCAGCGCCAGTCCGCGCCCGGAAACCGAGCGCAAACGCACGGAGATCCTCCGCGCGGCGATCGAGACCTTCGGCACGAAGGGCTCCACGAACGGCACGCTCGCCGACATCGCGGAACAGGTCGGGATGACCCACGCTGGCGTCCTGCACCACTTCGGCTCCAAGAACAACCTGCTGCTCGAGGTGCTGGAGTTCCGCGACAGGGACGACGTCGCGCATCTCGCCGACCGCCACATCCCCGGTGGCCCAGCGCTCTTCGCACACCTCGTCGCGACCGCGCAGCGCAACGCGCTGCGTCCGGGGATCGTGCAGGTCTTCACCGTGCTCTCGGCGGAGTCGGTCACCGAGGACCACCCGGCGACCGCCTACTTCCAGGAGCGATACCGCAACCTGCGCGTCGAGGTCGGCGACGCGTTCCGCGAGCTCTGCGCTCAGGAGGGCGTGACGGAGCCCGCCACGATCGACAAGGGCGCGGCCGCCATCCTCGCCGTCATGGACGGCCTCCAGCTGCAATGGCTCCTCGACCCGACAGCGGTCGACCTCGCCGGCGCGAGCGAATTCGCCATCGAGGCGATCGTCAACAGTGTGCTGAAGGCGGGGCCGGAGTTGGCGTCGTACGTTCGGGAGGAATGATGGGCGAGCGAAGTGACCAGCTGAGGAGCACCACGTCGCATCCCGCCCGACTCGTGTTCGTCGGCGACTCGATCACCGACTGCGGCCGCGATCGGAGCGACCCGGCGTCCCTCGGCGAGGGCTACGTCCACCTCATCGCCGACGCCCTCGCCGGGCGCGCCGACGGCGCGGAGGTGCGCAACCTCGGCGTCTCCGGCGACCGCGCGGTCGACCTCGAAGCCCGCTGGGCCGGCGAGGTCGCGCCCACCCGCGCGGATGTCCTCACGGTCTACGTCGGCGTCAACGACATGTGGCGCCGTTTCGACAGCGACGACCCGACCGAGGCCGCCGCGTTCGAGGCGACACTGCGCCGTCTCCTGGACGCACTGCCGGAACCACTCCCGCGCCTGCTCCTGATCGAGCCGTTCTTCCTGCCGGTCACGCCCGACCAGCACGCCTGGCTCGACGACCTCGACGGCAAGCGCGCCGCCGTCGTGCGCGTGGCGGCCGACTACGACGCCACTGTCATTCCGCTGCACGACCGCATGACCGCGGCGGCCCGCGAGCAGGGCATCCCGGCGATCGCGTCGGACGGCGTGCACCCGAGCCCGGCCGGGCACCGGATGATCGCCGAGGCCTGGCTCGATGCGGCCGGGCTCGATGCGGCCGGACTCGACGCAGCGGGGCTCGACGCGGCCGGATGAGCGGGATGCCGGCGCGCGCCGGATCCGACCCCGACTCACCCCACGTCGAACTCGCCGACCCTGGTCCGGCCGTCCGACGCGTACACCGGCACGTGCGTGACGGTGCCGGCGTGTTCCCGCTGCCAGGCGAGCGCGTCCTCCGGGCTGCGGAACGACCGGCTCGCGGTGGTGCCGTCGGCGTCCTCGAGCTCGGTGCGGTACACGTAGCCCTCGCGGCCGTTGGTCGCCACGACGGCGATCAGGTCCGGTGTCCCCGTGTCGTTCTGCATGCCGTAGGTCTGGCCCGATGCGTTCACACCCCACGCGGTGGTGTGGGCGCTCACCCAGGTGAGCGTGGCCGTCCACCGCAGCGACGCCGATGACGTGGTGATCGTGAACGACGTGCCGCCCGGGTCGAGTTGCTCACGCCGCAAGTAGGCAGAGGTCGCCGCGCGGTTCGCGGCCGAGTCGGATTCGGAGCCGGGGAGGTCGGCGGACCCCACAATGAGCGCCGCTCCCCCGCGACCGAACGAATAGGTGCCCGGGTCGTACGGCGTGAACTCGAGGAACACCTGCGACGCGCCCTGCGGCCGCGGGCCGAGATCGATCGTGGCAGTGCCCGTCGACGAGACCCGGACGGGCTTCGCCAGTTCGGCGTGCTCCTCGCCGCCCGGCTGCACCCAGACGTGCGCGGCGTACGCGGTGCCCCCGCCGAGCAGGCCGACGACGAGCACGGCGCCGATTCCCCACCGCCAGCGGGCCGCTCTGCGTCGCCGTGGCGTCGCGTCCACGTACCGGATCAGCGACGCCCGCAGACCGTCCGCGAAGGCGGGATCCATCGTCTCGCTCACTGTGCACCTCCCAGCTCGTCCGCAACAGCCGGCGGTCGCGCGTAGACCTCCCGGAGCCGGCCGCGCAGCCGGTGCAACCGCACCCGGGCGGCGCCCGCGCTGATCCCGAGAGCCTCCGCCGCCGCGACCGTGGAGTAGCCCTCGATCGCCGTCAGCACGAGGAGCGCCCTGTCGCGGTCCGGCATCGCCCGCAGCTCGCGCGCCAGCCCGGCATGATCGACCGCGTCGTCGACGGCCTCGAACGCTGCCGCACCGTCGTCGACCCCGCGCGGGATCGCGTCGATCAGCCGGCGATGGCGTCGGACGCTCCTGGCCTGGTTCCGGGCGGCGTTCGACGTCACCACCAGCAGCCACGGCAACACCGACCCGCCGACGACGCGCACCGCGGCACGTCGGCGCCACAGCTCGAAGAACGCCGCCGCTGTGATGTCCTCCGCGTCGTGACGATCGCCGCTCACGCGCAGCGCGGCACGGAAGACCCGCTCCCGATGGCGGTCGTACACGGCGGCGAACGCCGACGAGTCACCCGAGCAGGCGCGCGCCCACTCGGCCGGTTCTTCCTGCTCGGCCGGTTCGTCCGCGAATGTCCCCACACTCCATACTGTCCGGCGCCGGGAAAAGTGTTACAGCTCACTCGCCGCGGTCGCCCCGCGCAGGGGCCGCGTCCTGCAGAAGCCGGATCAGCTGGTCGGCACGACCGCTGTTGAGCGCCGCCTGCACGGGGTTGCTGTAGTCGCGCGAGTGCACGATCCTCCCGTCGCGGGTGGTGATCACCATGATGTAGTCCGTCGCGAACGCCTGGCCGTCAGCGCGCTCTCCGTGCAGTCGGTACTCGAGCACGGCGGTGTGCGGGTCGGCGCATTCCAGGATGGTCTCGCCGCTGACCGCGGTGTAACGCGGGATGCCTTCCCGGCTGAACTGCGCGCGGAGCTCGTCGCGGGTGACGCGCCGCGACGTCGGAGCGATCCCCGCCGCGAACGGCATCTCGATCACCACCTCGTCGCCGTAGACCTCCGCGAGCGCGCTCAGGTCGTCGACCGTTACCCGGAGGAACCGCCGTGCCGTATCCGTGGCTTCTGACATCGTCATCTCCTAGAATTATCCGGAACTTGATTTCCGCTTAAGTATACGGAGGAGTGATTCCGTTTTGGCACCCACCTCTCGAGCACCGCGTTCGGACGCCGCGCGCAACCGCGCGAAGCTCCTCACCGCCGCCACCGAGCTGTTCCGCGAGAGCGCGAGCGCGCTGTCCGTCGAGGAGGTCGCGCAGCGAGCCGGTGTCGGGGTGGGGACCTTCTACCGCAACTTCCCGACCAAGAGCGCCCTGCTGGAGGCGCTCATCGTGCAGGAGATCGACGCCCTCAGCGCCGTGGCCGTGCAGGGCGACGACGCGGGAGACGGACTCGAACAGTTCATTACCGCGACGTTCCGCGGGTCCCGGTTCAAAGGCGACCTCACCGCAGCCCTGGAGGGAGAGGGCACCGGCTTCGGCGAGGAGGTGATGGCTGCATCCGCCCGGCTGCGCGAACACGCGGGCCGGCTGCTGACCGACGCCCAGCGCGCGGGCGAGGTCCGGCACGACATCCGGCTCGAGGACGTGCTCGCCCTCCTCCGGGCGGCGTACTCCACCACCCGCAGCCCGGAGAGCGGAGAGCGGATCGCACGCGTCATCATCGACGGGTTGCGCGCCCGGCCGTAGCATCCCGGACTTGTCCTCGCCGGCGCCGCCGTGCCATGCTGAACCCCGTGATCCTCTAGCAGCGACTCCCTTCCTCCCCACGACCGTGGGTGAGTCGATCGATCCTGCCAACAATGAGGTTTCATGTCATCTACAGATCACACCACTACGCTCTCCGGCTTCACCATCGAGCCGCTCGTCGTCCCCGACCGCATCGACGCGGACGACGCGGCGGACTTCATCGGTTTCGCCGCCGTGCGCAACACCGTCGAGGCGGAACAGCGCGGCCACACCGGCGAGGTGATGACCGCCGCCGAACTGCTGCCGGACTGGAAAGACGAGTCGCGGTCGATGGTCGGACTCGTCGCCAAAGTCGACGGCCGCGTCGTCGCCCGAGGCACCCTGGCGCTCCCGGCCGGCGCCCCGGAATGCTGGGGAGCAGTCTCCGTGCTCCCCGAGTTCCGCGACCGCGGCATCGGTTCGGCGCTCTACGAGCTCCTGGAACAGCGGGCTCGCGAGGAGGGTCGCTCCACCATCCAAAACCAGTCGACCTACCCGGCCGGCGTCGAAGGCGAGGTGATCCCCGCTCCGACCGGCTTCGGTTCGGTGCCGCTCGACCTCCCGTCGACCCGGTTCCTGCGACGCCAGGGCTTCTCGCTCGAGCAGGTCGCGCGCATCAGCGCCCTGCCGCTGCCCGTCGACACGGACGTGTTCTCGGCCCTCCTCGAGGAGGCGGTCGTCGCGGCGGCCGGCTACCGGACGGTCAGCTGGCACGGCAGGACCCCCGAGGAGTGGGTGGACTCCATCGCGCGCCTGCGCACCAGGATGAGCACCGACGCACCCAACGCCGGCATCGACGTGACCGATGTCTGGACCGCGGAACGCGTTCGCGCTGTCGACGACCTCTGGGCGGACAGCCCGCGCCTTGCGCTCACGTCGATCGTGGTCGAGGAGGCGACGGGAGAAGCCGTCGGCTTCACGGAGCTCGACGTCTCCACCGTGTCCGACCGGCCGGCAGAGCAGATGGACACGCTGGTGCTGCGCGAGCACCGCGGGCACCGCCTCGGGATGCTGCTGAAGCTCGCCAACCTCCGCGAGTTGACCAGGCGGTTCCCCGCCTGCGCGCTCGTGGAGACGGTGAACGCCGAGGAGAACCGCCCGATGCTCGATGTCAACGACTCGATCGGCTTCGCGGCGGCGTCGTTCTCGGCGCGGTGGCGGAAGACGCTCATCGGGTGACAGCTGTGGTCCCCGCATGGTGGACGCACCCTGCGGGGACTACCGTTGAACGATGACCACGCCCGGAGACTCGCAGAGCGAGGCAGACACCGACGACGCAATGACCTTCTCCGACCTGGGGCTCGACGGCGCTGTGCTCCGCGCCCTGAAGGACGTCGGCTACGAGACCCCGTCCGCCATCCAGGCGGCGACGATCCCCCTCCTCCTGGAGGGCCGTGACGTCGTCGGGCTCGCCCAGACCGGAACAGGCAAGACGGCCGCGTTCGCGCTCCCCATCCTGTCCCGGCTCGACCTGGCGCAGAAGACCCCGCAGGCGCTCGTCCTGGCGCCCACCCGCGAACTGGCCCTGCAGGTGGCGGAGGCGTTCGAGAGCTACGCGGCGCACATGAGGGGAGTGCACCTGCTGCCGGTCTACGGCGGCCAAGGGTACGGCGTGCAGCTCTCGGCGCTGCGGCGCGGCGTGCACATCGTGGTCGGCACGCCCGGCCGCATCATGGACCACCTCGACAAGGGGACGCTCGACCTCTCCGAACTCAAGTACCTCGTACTCGACGAAGCCGACGAGATGCTGAAGATGGGGTTCGCGGAGGATGTGGAGACCATCCTCGCCGACACTCCTGACGACAAGCAGGTGGCGCTGTTCTCGGCGACCATGCCGGCGCAGATCCGCCGCATCTCGAAGAAGTACCTCCACGACGCCGAAGAGATCACGGTCGCGACGAAGACCACCACCTCGGCGAACACGACGCAGCGTTACCTCGTGGTGTCGTACCCGCAGAAGATCGATGCGCTGACGCGCATCCTCGAGGTGGAGAACTTCGAGGGCATGATCATCTTCGTCCGCACCAAGAACGAGACCGAGACCCTCGCGGAGCGGCTCAGGGCCCGCGGGTACTCGGCGGCCGCGATCAACGGCGATGTCGCCCAGGCCCAGCGCGAGCGCACGGTCGATCAGCTGAAGTCCGGCAAGCTCGACATCCTGGTCGCCACGGACGTGGCCGCACGCGGCCTCGACGTCGAACGCATCAGCCACGTGATCAACTTCGACATCCCGATCGACACCGAATCGTATGTGCACCGCATCGGCCGCACCGGCCGCGCGGGGCGCAGCGGCGCCGCGATCAGTTTCGTCACGCCGCGCGAACGTCGACTGCTCACCGCCATCGAGAAGGCCACCCGCCAGCCGCTCACGCAGATGCAGCTGCCGAGCATCGAGGATGTCAACGTCACCCGGCTCGCCCGCTTCGACGACGCGATCACGGAGGCCCTCGCCCACGAGGATCGCATCGCGCGGTTCCGCGACATCATCGGTCACTACGTCGAGCACCACGATGTGCCCGAAGCGGACGTCGCCGCCGCCCTCGCCGTCGTCGCCCAGGGCGACGAGCCCCTGCTCCTCACCGCGGACGACGCTCTCGCGCAGCGCGTCGAACGCGACTCTCGGTCCGATGACCGCGGCGGTCCCTCCGACCGGAGCGGTGGACGCAGCGACCGATCGCAACGACAAGCCCGGAACGACAAGCCCATGGCCCCCTACCGCATCGAGGTCGGCAAGCGGCACAAGGTCGAACCGCGCCAGATCGTCGGTGCTCTGGCCAACGAAGGCGGCTTGAGTCGCGAAGACTTCGGGCACATCCGCATCATGCCCGAGTTCTCCATCGTCGAGTTGCCTGCCGACCTCCCCGCCGAGACGCTCTCCCGTCTCTCCGGCACACGGATCAGCGGAAAACTGATCGAGCTCCGACCCGACCGCGGGGCCCGCCCGCGCCGCGACGCCCCGCAGCGCGACGATCGGCCGCCGCGCAAGCCGCGGCGCCGCTGAGCCGCTCGACGTCAGATTCACGAATTAGCACACCTGTGCTACTTTAACCACCATGGTCTTGACAGCGATCGTTGTGTGCGAAGTTGCGTTCTGGGTGGCCCTCCTGGGCGGTCTCGCCGTCCGTTATCTGGCGGGGAGACCGCGTCTGGGGATGGCCCTGGTGTTCCTCGCTCCAGTGGTCGACCTCCTGTTGCTGTGCTTCGTGGCGATCGACCTCCTGGGCGGCGGGACCGCCTCGTGGCATCACGGCCTCGCCGCGCTGTACATCGGCATCTCCATCGCCTATGGGCATCGCATGATCGCGTGGGCGGATGCGAAGTTCGCCACGCGCTTCCGTGGCGCGCAGCCGCGGCAGAAGCCGGTCGGGACGGCGTACACGATCGCGTGCTGGAAGGACGTGGCGCGGACGTTGCTCGCCGTCGCCATCGCCGGCGGGATCGTCGGCGGCCTGGTGCTGGTGGTCGGCGCGCCGGAACGGACGGAGGAGCTGCTCGGGCTGTTCCCCCTGCTCGGCCTCGTGCTCGGCATCGACGTGCTCTGGGCCGTGAGCTACACCCTGTGGCCGAAGAAGCCGGCGCCGGGTCGGGCGGTGGGCTGAGATGCCGCGGCTGATCGACCACGACGAGCGCAACGAGGTCATCGCCCGGGCGGCGATCCGGGTGCTGACCCGGGACGGGCTGGCGGCCCTCTCCGTTCGCAACCTCGCCGCGGAGGCCGGGATCGCGACGGCGTCGCTGCGCCGCGCGTTCCCAACGCAGGACGCGCTGAGACAGTTCTGCTTCGACCAGATCCGCGATGCGGTGGCGACCAGGATCGCCGCGCTCAGCGGGGAGGGCACGTCGCTCGTTCTCGCGGTCCTCCTCGAGCTCCTCCCGCTGGACGCGACCCGCCGCGCCGAGTTCGTCGCACAGTTGCAGCTCGGGAGCCTCGCTCTGACCGACGCGACCCTGCAGCCGAGCGTGATCAACCTGTCGGCGGACGTGCGCCGAGCGTGCACGTCCGCCGTCGCCGAGCTCGCGCGGTGCGACGCGCTCGCGGCGGGGAGCGACGAAGCACTCGAAGCGGAGCGCCTCCACGCGCTCCTCGACGGTCTCGCCCTCCAGCTGCTGTGGGAACCGCGCGCCGACGCGGCCGAGTACGCCTCGCGGATCCTCACCCGGCACCTCGACTCGCTGACCGGTCGATCGGGATAAGTCCACCCCGGCTCCACCCGCAGGGGGAGCCGGATCGCGCGCGACGCACGTAGACAGGGGAGGTGACCCCGAAAACTCGCTCCACGCGTCCAGCCCATCCCGTCCTCCGCGCCGCAGGCGGGGTGCTCCTCGCCCTCTGCGGCGTGCTCCTGCTGCTGCGCGGCGTCATCGGCTTCGGCCCCGATGCTCCGCAGGGGACGGGCGCGCACCTCCTCGCCGTCGCCCTGATCGTCGTGGGCGTCGCCGCCATCGTCGGCGCGCTGCTGATCGGCCGCGCTGCGCGCGCAGCGTTGGCGGCGGTCGTCGTCTGCCTGGGCGTGCTCACCGTCGGACTCGGCACCGGCGTCGCCGTCGCGGTCGTGCCGTGCTCCTTTCCCGCGCCGTCGCACAGCGGCCTGACCACCGACGAGACGCAGACGACCGCCGGCGCACCGGCTCCGACCGGCACGCTCCGCGCGAGCGACGGCACCCGCCTCGCGTACTACGCCTTCGTCCCCGCGCACCCCGTCGCGAGCCTGGTCTTCTCCCACGGCTCCGGCGCGAACAGCGCGGCGGGCTACCTCCCGCTCGCTCGCGATCTGGACCAGGAGTTCGGGATCGCGACGTACCTCGTCGACCTCCGCGGTCACGGCGCGTCCGGCGGCCCGCGCGGCGACACCCCGAGCGTCGCCCAGCTGCAGCGGGACGAGCAGACCGCCGTCGACTACGTGCACCACGCACAGCCGGGCATCCCCGAGTTCGTCGGCGGCCACTCGGCGGGAGCAGGTGTCGTGCTCAACTCCGTTCCCGCGATCGCGCACGAGGTCGCCGGCTACGTCTTCGTCGCGCCCGACTTCGGGCTGCACTCCGGCACAGAGCTCGAATCCGACGCGTCCAACTTCGCGACCGTGTGCCAGCGCCCCCTCATCGCCGCCACCGTCACCGACGGCCTGCTCGACGCGCACGCCCCGGCCGTCGGTTTCGCCTACACGGCCGGCCAGATCGCGGGGGCACACCTCGTCGACCGCTACACGGCCGACATGGCGATCGCGCAGAACCCCGCCGATGCGGCCGGGACCCTGTCCCGGATCCCGCAACCGGTCGGCGTCTGGATCGGAGCGGACGACGAGGTGTTCGATCCGACCCGCGTGGTCGCCTACGCCCACCACGCCGCGCACGCGACGACGGCGATCGTCCCCGGCGCCACTCACCTCGGCATCCTCGACACGGTCGCGGCGCGCATCGGGCCGTGGATCGCCGGTCATTCGGCGTAGAGGCCCGCCTTCGGCCCGGGACGATCCGCATAGGCGATCGCGTGCGCGGCCGAGACGGAGACCGCGAATCCGCCGATCCCCGAGATGTGCAGATCGATCAGGTCGCCGTCGGCGAGCGGGCCGACTCCCGCCGGCGTACCCGTGGCGATGACATCCCCGCGCTCGAGGGTCATCACGGAGCTCGCGTAGGCGATGAGCTCTTCGACACCGAAGATCATGGTGCCGGTCGACGCGGACTGCCGCACCCCGCCGTTGATCGAGAGGGTCAGCTCGAGGGCGCCGGGGTCGCGCAGCTGGTCGGCCGTCACGATCCACGGCCCCATCGGCGTGAAGGTGTCGAACGATTTGCGTGTCGAACGGTCCTCAGTCGAGCGGACCGTGATGTCGAGCAGGCACGTGTAGCCGAGGACATGCTCGAGAGCGCGCTCCCGAGCGATGTTCCTGCCACCTCTGCCGATGACGACGGCGAGTTCGCCCTCGTAGTCCGTTCGCACGTCCGAGTACGGCAACCGGACGATCGCGCCGGGTCCGACGACGGAGCTGGGCGCTTTGAGGAACGCGCCCCACTCGCGGATGGTCGCCGAGTCGGGCATCTCGTCGATGTGGTCGTAGTAGTTGGCGGGCGCGCCGATGATCTTCCCGGGACGGGGCACCGGCGCTTCGAGCACCACCTCGGCGATGTCGGAGGATGGCAGCGAGCCGAGGTCCAGCGAGGCGAGCAGTCCGAGCACGGGCAGGCCGGCGACGGTGTCGATCAGGACCGGGTCCGCGTTCCCGAGGTGGGCCGTCACGTCGTAGATCCGCCCGTCCCGGATCACGCCGGTCCTGGAGCCGTTGAATCGCGCGATGATCATGAGCGGGCCAACCCGTCCGCGTAGGCGTCGCGCTCCGCCGGAGCGACCGCATAGCGGTCACGGCTGGGGGGAATGGCGGGGATCGCCACGCGTCGATCCGTGCCGTAGAGCCAGTCGAGGTAGTCGTAGACGTGCGGGGCGGCCGCGCGCAGCGCGACATTCCGCAGCTCCGCCTCGACGCCACCGGCGTGGCTCCACTCGCCCCAGAACCGCGATCCGTTCTGCACCGCGGAGGTGCGCGGGTACCGGAGCGCTTCGAACTCGCCCAGCCGATCGGCGAGGTCGTTCGAACCCGACACGAGAGCGGCCAGCTCGACCCCGTCCTCCATCGCCTGGCACGCGCCCTGCGCGAAGTACTGGTGGGTCGGATGGGCGGCATCGCCGATCAGCACGACCCTGCCGTCCACCCAGCCGGGTCGGGGCGTCCGGTCGAACTGCGTCCACTTCCTGGTCCGGTCCAGGTGCGTGATGAGGCGGTGGACCAGAGGAGAGGCGTCCGCGAAGGCGCCGTCGAGCTCGTCGAGCCGGCCCCAGGCGTCGCTTCCCGGCTCCCCCGCTTCGCTCCGGAACGAGCAGACGAGGTTGACCATCGACCCGCCTCTGATGGGGTAGTACATGACGTGGTGTCCGGCGCCGGCCTGGAGGGTGACGGCGTTCTCGATCTCCGGGAATCGCGGGAAGGTCCCCCGATAGATGGCGTACGACGACGCCAGCGGCGGCTCGTCGTCGCCGAGCGCCCTGCGCACCCGCGATCGGATGCCGTCCGCGCCGATCAGGATCTCCGCCGCGACCGCCGTCCCGTCGGAGAAGTGCGCCGAGACCGCGTCGTCGGTCTGGGTGACGTCGACGAGCTCCTTGGCCGGGTGGACCTGGACGAGGCCGGTGCGCTCCGCCGACGTCAGCAGCGCCGTGAGCAGGTCGCCGCGGTGCATGACCTGGTAGGGGGCGCCGTAGCGCTCGACGAAAGCCTCGCCGAAGGGGATCTGGAAGATCTCCTCGCCCGACGCGATGTCGCGCATGACCGCGCGATCCGGGAGGACGACCGCTTCGGTCAGGTACGGCGTGACCGACAGCTCCTGGAGGAGCCGAACGGCATTCGGGCCCATCTGGAGCCCGGCACCCACCTCCCTGATCTCCGCGGCCCGCTCGAAGAGGTCCACCCTGATCCCGTGGCGCGCGAGGGCGAGCGCCGCTGTGATGCCGCCGATCCCGCAGCCGATGACGACGGCGCGCGCGGCGAGCCGTGCCGATCGCGCGTTCATGCGCGCTCCTGCTCCGGGCCGACCTCGCTGCGGAGCAGGCCGAAGGGCTCGTAGATCGGCAGGTCGCTGAGCTCGAAGAGGACGACGTCCCCCTCGTCGGCGACGTGCTCGTAGCGGTGCCACGACGGGACCACGAAGAAGTCATTCTCCGCCCAGTCGTATCGCTCGCCCTCGATGATGCTGTGGCCGTGTCCTTCGAGAACGCAGAACACCGCGCTGGGCGTGTGGCGCTGGATGGTCGTGCGGCCGCCCTCGGGGAGGACGGACAGATAGCACGAGAGCGTCGGGATGACGTGGCCCCCGGTGAGCGGGTTGACGTACTCCAGTCGGGACCCCGTTGCGGGCTCGCCCTGTGCGCGGTGGTACTCGAGGAGGGCCGCCTTGGCGGTCGAGTACGGGTACTTGTTCAGCGGCGAGTGGAGCGCGCCCCAGTTCTCGTCGACGGGGTTGAGGCCGGCGAAGTAGCGGTGCACGCTGGCGTCTTCGGCCTGCGTGATCTTCTGGAGTTCGCCGTTCGGGTACTCTTCGGCGAACTGGGCGTGCTGGCCGCGGACGAAGGGCACGTCGAGGCCGTCGAGCCAGATCATCGGGACAGTGCCGTTGTGGCGGTGGTCGTGCCAGGTGTTCGGCGGCGTCAGCACGAGGTCGCCTCGCTCCATCAGCACCGGCTCGCCGTCGACCGTGGTGTGCCCCGAGCCCTGCAGCAGGAGCCGGATGGCGCTCGGCGTGTGGCGGTGTGCGGGAGCCGTCTCGCCGGGGAGGACCAGCTGGTAGCCGGCGACGAGGTTGTGGCTCGTCCCGAACTTCCTGGTCGGGTTCGAGGCGTTCAGGGCTCGCCTGTCGGTGTCCTCGCCGAGGTCGGCGATCGTGACCGCTTCCTCGAGCAGGGGGAAGATCTCGGCCGCCCTCCACACGTAGGGGACCTCGTCGAGGGTCGGCTCGGTCGCCAGCGTGCCGGGGATGGTCCACAGCGCGGCGACGTTGGCGTCCCGCAGCCTGGCGAAATAGGCGTCGGCCCGTGTCGCCTTGTCGATGTCTGTCATGGCAGCTTCCTCACTCATCGTCATTGATCGGGAATCAATTAGTCCGTCAACGGACTATCTATGGGATGGACGCTATTATTCCGTTAACTGAATGTCAAGAGAGGATGCAGCATTGGCGCTCGAACTCACCGAAGGCGGCCCCCTGCCGGAGCCGTTCCACGACCTGCTCGCCACCGTCCCCGTTCCCGCCGGTTCCGACATCCGGGTCGCCCGCGTTCCCTACTCGATCGATGGAGCCGACTTCGAAGGCTTCATCGCGCTCGATCGCTCCCTTCCCGTCTCCGGACCGGCCGTGCTCCTGCTGCACGCCTGGAGCGGCGTCGGACCGAACGTCGAGATGCGAGCGCAGATGCTGGCGCGCCTGGGCTACGTGGCCTTCGCCGCCGACCTCTACGGCGCGGGGATCCGACCGGGCACGCCGGCCGAGGCGAAAACAGTCTCGTCCGCCTACTACCGGGATCTTCCGCTGCTCGCCGATCGGGCGACGGCCGGCCTGGACACCCTCGCGCGCATGACCGGGGTCGAACCCGGCCGCGTCTCCGTCGCCGGCTACTGCTTCGGCGGCACCGCGGCCCTCGAACTCGCCCGCTCCGGCGCCCCCGTCGCCGGCATCGCATCGTTCCACGGCACGCTGCTCGGCCACGAGCCTGCCGACGCCGGGCGGGCGATCGCCCCGCTGCTGATCGTGGCGGGAGGGAGTGACGACATCGTCCCCGACGCAGCACTCCTGCGCCTGTTGGCCGAGCTCCGGACCTCGCAGAGGCTGTCCTGGGAGGTGGACATCCACGGTGGCGCGCCGCACGCGTTCACCGTGCCGGGAACCGAGCGGTTCCGCCCGGGCGCCGACGCGCGCAGCTGGGGTCGGTTCCAGCGATTCCTCGCCGAAACCAACCCCACCGCACAGCTCAGATGACGAACGAGGAGGCCGTCTCCGGGGCGAACAGCTCCTCCGGCTCACGCACTCCGGAGGCGAGCCCCTGGTCGACCGAGTAGCCGATCAGCGTCTCCAGCGCTGCGCGGTTCGCCTCCAGGCCATACGTCCAGAAGTCCTGCCCCATCAGGGTGCGCGTCTGCTCCGCCTCCTGATAGCTCCAGGGCAGCATCGACGCCAGCGCTGCGGTCTCCCCCAGGTGCGATGCGGCCAGGTCCTTCGCCGACTCGAACGCGGTGAACAGCGACCGTGCGATCCACCGATCGGCCTCGTACACATCGCGGCGGATGACCACCGTGTGCATCATCGGGAAGATGCCCGTCGCCCGGTAGTACTCGGTCTCCGCCCCCTTCGGGTCCGCCCAAAGGCGCCGGATCCGCGGGTCGCCCCGCAGGTACTCGGGAGGGACCCGCGGCGAGTAGATCGCGTCGATCTCGCCCGCGATCAGGAGCTCGCCGAGGGTCGCGTCGCGGTCGACCGGCTTCAGGTCGATACCCGGAGGAGAGATCGCGAGCTTCTCCCGCCGGCGCGGGTCGTACAGACCGCCGGTGCGGTACCGTACCGACCGCACGGGGACCCCGTGGTGATCGGCCAGGATGCCGCGGATCCAGACGGCCGCCGTCACCTGATACTCCGGGATGCCGACGGTCGCCCCGACCAGGTCGGCGGCACTGGCGATCGGCCCGTCGGCCCGCACATAGACGCCGTTGTGCCGGAAGGAGCGGGAGGGGAACACCGGGATCGCGACGAAAGGAGCACCGCGATCGAGGGTGAGCAGATACGAGGAGAGGCTCAGCTCCGACACCGGGAACTCGCGGTACGTCGCGGTGCGGTAGAAGATCTCCTCCACCGGGAGGGTGAGGACGGTGAGGTCGATCCCCTCCGGTCGCACCCTCCCGTCGGCGAGGGGCGCCGTGCGGTCGTAGGCGCCGCACGCGAGCGTCAACTGCTTCGCCATCGCCGCCTCAGGCCGGGGTCCGGGTGGCGTCGGGAAGCGGGGCTGCGGCCGGCGGCACACCGGGAGCCGAGTCCGAGAGGCTCTTCGTGCTGGTCTCCTTCAGCGCGAGCAGGCAGACCAGCGCGACGACGCAGGTCGCCGACATGATGATCGACAGCGGGAGGGTGCTGGATCCGCCGTTCGCCTGCAGCACGGATGCGAAGACCAGGGGCGTCAACCCGCCGAAGATTCCCGCGAGCTGGTAGCTGACCGAGGCGCCGGTGAAGCGGGAGACGGTGCTGAACTGCTCGGTCACCATCGCCGGCTGGGGTCCGGCGAGCGCTGCGTGGACGACCGCCTGGTTGATCGGGAGGACGATCGCCAGCGCGAGCACCGATCCGCTGCCGATGACCGGGAACAGCACGAACGACATCACGATCAGGCCGATCGTTCCGGCGATCATCACCGGTCGCCGGCCCAACCGGTCGGAGAGTGCGCCGTAGAACAGCATGAACAGCGCGGTGATGAAGGAGGACAGCAGCAGCACGTTCAGAACCGTCTGCCGCTCGAAGCCGTGCCCGGTGGCGAAGGCGAGCACGAAGGTGGTCAGCACCGCAGAGCAGACCGACCCCGCGATGGAGACGCCGAGCACGAGGAGGAGCGGGCGCCACTCGTGCCGGAGCACGTCGGCGAGCGGGAAGCGGCGCTGCGGGGCAGCCTTCACGGCGGCGAGGAAGATGGGCGTCTCGTGCACCTTGCTGCGGATGACGAGGCCTCCGGCCAGCAGCACGACGCTGAACAGGAACGGGATCCGCCAGCCCCACGCCAGGAACTGCTCCTGGGTCGTGAACGCCGAGACCAGCGCCAGCATGGCCGTGGAGAAGACCGACCCGGTGGGGGCGCCGGCCTGGGTGAAGCTGGCCCAGAGTCCGCGGCGGCTGGTCGCGTGCTCCGCCGAGACGAGGGCCGATCCAGCCCACTCGCCTCCGAGCGCGATGCCCTGGATCACCCGGAAGAAAGTCAACAGCAGCGGCGCGGCAACTCCGATCTGCGCCGCACCGGGGAGGAGGCCGATCAGGATGCTCGCGCCGGCCATCAGGCTCATCGTCCAGACCAGCATCCGCTTGCGGCCGAGCTTGTCTCCGAAGTGGCCGAACACGATGCCGCCGATCGGACGGGCGAAGTAGCCGGCCGCGAGCGTCCCGAAGCTGGCGATCGTGCCGACGACGGGGTTGAGGTCGGGGAAGAAGACGTGGTTGAAGACCAGGGCCGATGCCGTGGCGTAGAGGAAGAAATCGTAGAACTCCAGGACGCTTCCGAAGAAGCCGGAGAACACGGCCAGCCCGAGTTGACGATTGGGCTGGGCCACTTCTGTTGAGGGTGCACTCATCTCTGTAGACTCCGTTGTCGTGTGAACGGCGGACTTCGCCGTTTGCCAGATTCAGATGCATTCGGTCTCGATTGTCGTTGCGCCCGAATGCCGAGGGGCCGAGCGGCCTAACGCTCGGCCCCTCTTCGTACTTTCGTGTTGTGCCGCACCCGCCCGGTGGGGCCCGGTCGATCAGTGCGGCGGTGTGGTGCGATGCGACACTAATCCCAACTATTCCGTCAACGCAATAGTTTGGTGAGAGTTTTTCCGTTAACGGAATGATTCGGTTGTCAGGCCCGGTCGCCGGCGAGCTCCCCCGCCTCCACCACACGCTTGAGGAGGTCGACGAGCTGGCGCTTCTCCGCATCGCTGAGCGCGTCGGTGTACGCCTCCGTCATGTGCGCGGCGCGGTGTGCCAACTCGCGGAACTCCGCCTGACCCTGCGGGCTCAGCGTGAGCAGGTTGCGGCGGAGGTCGGCCGGGTCCTTGCGCATCTCCAAGAGCCCGCGCTGTGCGAGGCGGTTGACGATGGCACCGGTCGTCGAGGTGTCGAGCGAGGTGCCGCGGGAGATCGCGTTCTGGTCGACATCCGGCGACTCGGCGAGCACCGAGAGCACGGCGAACTGCGAGGGCGTGACCGCGCCGGAGACCGTGGAGACCCACAGGGCGTTGTGCACCTGATGGGCGCGACGCACCCAGTGGCCCGCCTGGCCCGACATGATGGGGAGCGCTTCGGCCCCCTGTTCCTCATCGAACTGCGCGTCGCGTTCAGCCATCCCGCCATGCTACGCGATTAGGACGTGTGCGGAATAACCTCGGTCACCGGGGCAGGACGACGACGTCCGCCGCCGCGAGTCCGAGAGCACGACCCTCGCGCACGCCGGCGACGATGTCGCGCACGGAGACCGCTGCCTCGATCGTCGTGACCCGGATAGGCTCGGCCGCGAGGCCCAGGGAGCCGTCGCCCCGCCGGCGGACCCGCACGATTCCGAACGCCCCGTCGGCGAGGTCGACGGTCCGGTCGGACGCGTCGCTGCCGGCGAGGACGATCCCCAGCGACGACGCGCCGCTGCCGGCCGGGGCGCGGCCGGAAGGGTCGACCACCGCACAGCCGGGGAGCGGAGGCGACCACCGGATCCCTGTCGCGGCGAGCACCGGCCGACCGGCGACGACCTGCGCCCAGTCGAGGTCGCGATCCCACTCGTGCGAGATGAACCAGGAGAGCGGCCCACGGGCGCCGGGCATCCGGGGCGCGAGGTCGCCGATGTCGACCACCCCTTCCGACAGGAGAACACCGAGCCGATCGGCGCCGAAGACGCCGATGCGCACAGGTGCGGCGTCCCGAACAGCCACGCCGACCACTCAGTCCGCGTCCCGAGCGGCGATGTCCGCGAGCCCGTCGATGGCGGCGGTGTAGCCGCGCCAGCCCAGCCCGCAGACGTACACGGCCGAACGGTCGCGGAACACATCGGACATGTCGGCACCGCGATGCCGGTATGGCTGCGACAGGTGGACGACGGCGAACGGCGAGCCGCACTCGGCGAGTGCATCCGCCAGGCTCCTGCCGTACGTGGTGAGCCCCGCGGGGTTGACCACGACGCCGTCGATCTCGTCCGCGAGCTCGTAGAGCCGGTCGATGAGAGCTCCCTCGTGATTCGACTGGAAGAGCGTCACGCGGATGCCGCCGGCATCGGCGTGCACTCGGATCCGCTGCTCGAGCTGCGCGACGGTCTCCGTACCGTACTGATCGGTCGGCCGTCGGCCCAGTCGATTCAGGTTGGGACCATTGAGCACGGCGATGTGCATCTCATCCTCCTCGGGTTATTCCGTCAACTGAATATATTCCGTTCCCGAGCGGCTGTCAAAGGCTCGGACGCGCCTACGCCCCCGCCCCACCGCCCGTCCTGGCGTCCAGCGCGATGAGGAGCGACGCACGCGTGCGCGCATCGTCGAGATCGACGTCGAGGATGCGCGCGCTCTCGGCGATCACGCGCCGCACGGTGTTCCGGTGGACGCCCCGGCGGCGCGCTGTCCGCTCCCAGCTGCCCGACTCCTCCAGCCACGTGTAGAGCGTCGGAATGAGCTGCTCCCTGACCTCCGGCTCTGCAGCATCGAGGCGGCCCAGCACCGCGGACGCGAACAGACCGCGCCGCTCGCCGTCGAGGAGCATCGACGCCGACGGTCCGATCGGCCACGCGTCCAGCGAACCCGTCCGCTCGAAGTGCGCGAGCACCAGGCGGGCCTCCGCCGCCCCTGCATCGAACTGCTTCACGCCGAACGGTCGAGTCGCGCGGACCGTCCAGCCGGAGCGCCCGGCCTCCTCCTGCAGGCCGGGGACGACGGAGGTCGACACGACCAGCGCGACCGCGTTCCCGACCGTGGTGACGAAGGGCGAACCGAACCGCCGCCGCCACCACGCGATGTCCGCCTCGGTCGGCGCCCGGCCCGCGAGACTCGCGAGACAGATGGTCATGTCGCGACCCTCGAAGGTGCGACTCAGATCGTCGAGGAGCTCGCTCCGCAGCGACGTGGTGAGATCGCCCCGGGTGATAAGGGCGCGGGTCACCGCCTGCTCGAGCCGCGCGCCGGGATCGGCGCTCCCGCGGAGCACGAGGTCGAACAGGCTGGACGCCACCGTGAAGATCGTCTGGTGCGTGGAATGCCTGCGCGATCGGCCGAGCACCAGGGCGGCGCCGTGCCGGAAGCCGTCGCTGCCCGGCAGCGCCAAGGCCACCACTTCTGATCCGAGCTCGGGCGACTCCACCGTCCGGATCGCGACACCCCGATGAGGCAGGAGCCCGTTCGTGAAAGCGTGCAGGTCGGCGCTCGAGAGCCGGGGCGTCCTCCCCGACCTCCAGATCACGGCATCGGTGACCAACGCCGCCCAGTCGACGCCGTCGGTCGCCACCCCGTCGAGGAGCTCGGCGATCGTGCCCTGCGCCGCGATGGAGACCAGCGCCTTGAGCCGGTCGGCGACGTGCTTGAGCTCCAAGTTCCTGCGTCGCTGCAGTTCGAGCGCGAAGGCCTGGACGATGCGGTGGAACGGCACCGACCGATCGATCGACACCAGCGTCACCCCCGCGCGCCTGCACGCGTCGATCAGGTGCTCAGGCACCCGGTCGTAGAGCGGCTCCAGCCCGAAGCCGAGGGCCGCGACGCGCGCGTCCCTGAGGTCGCCGACATACTCCGCCATCGCCTCAGGGGTGTCGCCGAGGCCCGCCCCCGCGGTCAGCACCAGCTGGTCCTCGACAACGTACTCGGTCAGGTGCGCCATCTCGGTCGTCGCGACCAGCGAGATGCAGCGGTCGTCGATCCCGCCGTCCACGATCACCCGCATGCCGAGGTTTCGGTCGTCGAGCAGGCGCTCGAGCGGGACGATGGAATCGAGTTCGTTCATCGGCGGCTCCGTCATCGCAGGTCAGGACGTGACGAGCCTATGTCGCGTCCCCGACCCGCTCCAGGTGGGTCGGCTCGAACATCGTCAGGACCGCCGGCACCACGATGACCTGCGGGCCGCCCTCGTCGAGCGCACGCCGGATCGCTGCCCCGACCTGTTCCGGGGCGACGGAGACGGCGGGGACACCGAACGATTCGGCGAGCGCGACGTAGTCCGGCCGCACCAGGTCGGTTCCCGTCGAGGCCCCGAATTCCGCGACCATGTACTCGCGGAGGATGCCGTATCCCCCGTCGTCGATGATCACCCAGACGACGTCCAGCGCGTGCTGCGCGGCGGTGGCCAGCTCCGCGATCCCGTACAGGGCACCGCCGTCTCCCGAGACGGCGAGCACGGGTCGTGGCCGACCGCTCGTCCGATGCCCGAATGCGGCGCCCAGGGCAGCGGGGAAGCCGTAGCCCAATCCCCCGGCGCCCTGGCCGCTCGCGAACCTCCCCGAGCGGGGATCCCAGGCCGACCAGGCCCAGTACGCCAGGATCGTCATGTCCCAGAACGAGTCGACGTCGTCGGGCACGCTGTCTCGGATCGACGCGATCAGCCCTGTCTCCAGCGAGAGCTCCTGTTCGCCGATCCGGGCGGAGACGGTGTCGGCGAGAGCCGCGATACCCGCGGTCGCGGCCGTCTGGTCGGCGTGCCCCGGCGATACGACGGGCTCGATCGCGGCCACGATCGCGCGCAGGGCGAGCAGAGCGTCCGCGTGGATCCCGAGGCAGCGGTAGTTCGCGCCGATGACTCCCAGGTCGGCGTCGATGTGGATGACCGTGCCACGGGGCGCGAAGGTGCGATAGTTCGTCGACAGCTCGCCGAGGCCGCTGCCGACGACGAGGAGGACGTCCGCACGTTCGAGATACTCGGTCACCGCGATGTCTTCGAGCCAGGACCCCGCGAACAGGCGGTGAGCGCTCGACATCGCGTCCTTGCCGCCGAAGGTGGTGAACACCGGCGCACCCAGGGCCTCCGCAAGTTCCTGCAGCGGACGCTGCGCCGACGCTCTGCTCACCCCGCCCCCGGCGAGGATCGCCGGCCGAGCCGCGTTCGCGAGCAGCCGCACGGCCTCGTCGATCAGTTCGGCCTGCGGCTCCGGCCGCGTCACGTGCGGCACGATCGGCCGTACGGGAGGAACGATGCCGTCGACCCCCTCGAGCAGGACGTCCTGCGGGATCTCGACCAGAGTCGGGCCGGACGGCGCGGAGAGCGCGTGCGCGTAGGCCTGGACGATCGCGGACGAGAGCTGGGAGACGTTCCGCACGGTGAAGACGGACTTCACCACCCCGCGGAAGGACGCGGCCTGGTCGGGAAGCTCGTGGAGGTACCCGTGGCGTCCTCCGCCGAGGCCGGCGACAGGGACCTGAGCGCTGATCGCGAGCACGGGGATGGACGATGCCGCGGCCTCCTGAAGAGCGGCGAGCGAGGTGAGCGCCCCCGGCCCGGTCGACAGCAGGAACGGCGCGACGTCGCCCGTCACCCGAGCGAGCCCGTCCGCCATGAAGCCCGCGTTGTTCTCGACACGTGAGCTCACGTACGCCAGGTCCGAACGCCGAAGGGCGTCGAACAGCCCCAGCGCGTGCTGCCCGGGAAGCCCGACCACGGCCTTCACTCCGAGCGCGGACAGCGTCTCGAGCACGACATCGCCTCCGATGCGTCGATCTGTCGTCATGGCGTCGCCCTTTCCTGGGTTGAGTGCGGGAGGCTCGACCGGTCGGGACAGCGCGGGCCGCGAGAAGAAGGCTACTGACACGGACGAACTGCGCATCGAGACATTACATCCCGGATTGTTGCCATGGTGGGACGAAATATTCGCGCCCTCTCCCGTCACTCAGTGCTCGACCGCTCCCACGCCAGGGATGCGTCAAAACGCCGAGCGTACGGTCGTACCGTTCCCGCGCGATCCTGGTGTGTAGCCAGGACTCGGAGGACGCGAACGTCGGAAGGGCTCGCAGGCCCGTGACGAGCGCATCCAGCTCCCTCAGCGAAGCGAAGCCGAGGGTCGCGATCAGATCGAACCGGCCGGTGGTCGTGGCGAGGAATTCGAGCCCGGAGTGCTTCACGAGGAACTCCACGGCGGGCTCGACCGACTCGGTGACGCAGATGCCGAATCCGAAGAGGAGGTCGCGGTTCATCTGCGCCCGCTGCGGGATGGCGCCGATCTGGATGACGTGCCGATCGACCAGGCGCTGCACGCGCGAACGGACCGCGCTCGTCGACAGCCCGACCTGTTCTGCGATCCGCGCGTAGGCGGCACGGCCGTCGTGGCGCAGGATGCGGATGATCTCCAGGTCGTCGTCGTCGAGCGAGGCGCTCGACGCGTCGGGGTGCCAGCCGCGGAAGAAATTGTCGCGGACCTCCTCGTAGACGTCCACCGCGATCTCGACCACGCCGCGTCTGCCGCGCAGCTCCTGGAGGTGCGCGTGGAGCTCCCGGGTGTCGGTGAGCAGGAGGTCCGCCACGATCTGGTGCGCGCCCGTGGTCTCCGTCACCAGGATCGCGGCGTCGGTGTGCGTGAGATGCGTGACGACATCGTGGATCGGACCCGCCACCCGGATGGCCAGGTGCACGTACAGGTTCAGACCGAGCATCTCGGGGTGGACGCTCGCGATGATCTTCAGGTCTCCCGAGTCGAGGAGCTCGCCGACCCGGCGCGCGATGAGGTTGCGGTCCATCCCCAGCTCGCGCGACAGGTCCGAGTAGGAGGCCCGCCCGTCTTCGCGCAGCTTCGCCAGGATCCGTTCGGTCTGCGCGTCCACATCGATCTCCTCTGCTCTGCGGTCGGCCCAAAAACTTCTTGCCAGGCGCCCCGAGCACTTCGGCGGCGTGAAGGCCTTCCCGTATCCGATCTTGCGGCATTGTATGACCTGGGTGCCGCAGATCTGCTTTCAGCGGGAACTTTCCCCGATTTTCTGCCGTTGACAACCGCGATCGGGCTGCACGATACTCGCTGCCAACCCGACAGAGGAGGTCGACGATGTCTTCCCAGCCCACGCCAACGCCCGAGCGATCCGGCGACTCCAGCGTCGTGGAGCAGCGCTCCATCGACTACGTTCCGCACGCGGAGCGGCACGGCAAGGTCTGGCATCAGGCGCCGTTCTGGTTCGCCGGCAACTTCGGGCTGCTCACGATGCTCATCGGCTTCGCCGGGCCGCAGCTCGGGCTCTCCATCGGCTGGAGCGTGCTCGCCGCCGTGCTCGGGGCCTGCTTCGGCACGTTCTTCATGGCGTTCCACGCGAACCAGGGACCGAAGATGGGCCTGCCCCAGATGATCCAGTCGCGAACGCAGTTCGGTACCCGCGGAGCGATCTTCCCCCTGGTGGCGACGGTGTTCGTCTACATCGGATTCATCGTCTTCTCGACCGTGACCTCCGCTCAGCTGTTCTCGGTCGTGCTGCCGCTGCCCAAGTGGGTGATGTATCCGGTGCTGATCGCCATCGCGATCGTGATCGCCATCTTCGGGTACCGGCTGCTGCACTTCGTTCAGCGTTGGCTGGCGTACCTTCTCATCCTCGTGTTCACGTTCGTCACGATCTCCGCGATCTGGCTGGTGCCCGTCCCGGCCTCCGCGCACCACCTCGGCTGGAGCACCGCCGCGTTCCTGACCCAGTTCTCGCTGGCGGCTGGATATCAGATCAGCTACGCCGTGTACGTCTCCGACTACTCCCGCTACCTGCCGGCGCGATCCTCGAGCACGAAGCTCATCACCTGGACGTATCTGGGAGCGGCCGGTTCCGCGGCCTGGCTGATGTCGCTCGGCATCGTGCTGTCCGCCAAGCTGCCTGGCATGGACGGCCCTGGTGCACTGCAGTCGGCCGGCGACCTGATCTTCGTCGGGTTCGGCATCGTCGGCGTCCTCACGCTCGGCGTCGGCCAGACCTTCAGCCAGGACATCAACGCGTACGGCGCGATGCTCTCCGGCCTCAGCGCGATCGACGCGTTCCGTCCGCTCCGGCGTACGGCTCGGGTCCGCGTCGTCGGCCTGGTGATCGTCGGCCTGATCTCACTGGCGATCGCGCTCTTCATCCCGACGGACTACCTCAACAGCTTCAACGCCTTCGTGACGCTCATGCTGTACTTCCTCATCCCCTGGACCGCGGTCAACCTCGTCGACTTCTACCTGCTCCGGCACGGAAAGTACGCCATCGCCGATATCTTCCGGTCCGACGGCGGGGTCTACGGCCGCTGGGCCTGGCGCGGCATCGTCGCCTACCTGGTGGGGTTCGCCGCCATGATCCCGTTCTTCGTGGTCGGGAACTACGTGGGTCCGATGGCCCAGCTGCTGGGCGGTGCCGACCTCTCCTTCGTCGTCGGCCTCATCGTCGCCGGCGCCCTGTACTACCTCTTCTGGTTCCGCGCCGACCGCTCGGCCGAGAAGACGGCCATCGCACTCAGCTCCGCTGAGCTCGAGGCGGACGCCGAGCCCCTGAGCATCGAGACCGCCGACGGTCAGTGGGTCACCGGAATGGACGAGGTCCGCACCGGAGTGGACGGCGGGGAGGGCGACCGATGACGGGAGATCGGGTGACACTGCAGTCCATCGCCGAGCGGCTCCGCTCCGCCGAGCTCACTTCACGGGAGCTGGTCGAGAGCGTCATCCGACGGAGCGACGCCTCCGACCTCGGCGCCGTCGTCTCGCTCCGCGCGGACGAGGCGCTGCGGGAAGCCGACCAGCTGGATGCCGCGCTGCGGGCCGGAGTGCCGGTCGGCCCTCTGGCGGGCATCCCCTTCCTGGTCAAGGACCTGGACGACGTCGCGGGAATGCGGACGTCGCACGGGTCGCTCTGGTTCGAGGGAGCTCCGCCCTCGACGGCGGACAGCCTGGTGGTGCGTCGGCTTCGCGCGGCCGGGGCCATCCCGGTCGGCAAGACGAACCTCCCCGAGTTCGCGAGCGAGGGCTTCACCGACAACCCGGTGCACGGGGTGACCAGGAACCCGTGGGATCCGGAACTCTCGCCCGGAGGCTCCAGCGGCGGATCGGCCGCCGCGTTGAGCGCCGGCATCGCCCCGATCGCGACGTCGACCGACGGCGGCGGTTCCGCGCGGATGCCTGCGGCGTTCTGCGGCCTCGTCGGAATGAAGCCGACGAACGGCCTGATCGGCCAGTCGCACGTTCCCGACTGGATCGACTTCTCGACGGACGGCGTGATGACCACGACGGTCCCGGATCTGCGACTCCAGCTGGAGCTGATCGCGGGGCCGGTGGCCGGCGACGACCGTGCCCTCCCCACCGAGCTGCCGCCCGCACGCATGCCGCGGCGACTGATCGCCGCCGATCGCACGGACGACCTCGGACCCCTCCCCGCGGAGGTCGCCGAGGTCTTCCACACGGCCGTCGACGAGCTCTCCGCCCTGCTGCGGATCCCGGTGGAATGGCGCACGAGCGACTCGTTCTTCGCCGGAGGCAGCCCCGACAACGACTGGTTCACCCTCGCCACCGCCGAGCACGCGCACCGCTGGGGCCGCGAACGGATCGTTGCGGACGCCGCGCGGCTGCACCCGAACACCCTCGAGTTCTTCCGCGCCGGGCTGAGCGTCACCGTGGACGAGTACATCGCCGCACGCCGGCGCCGTGCCGACTACATCCGCGAGCTGGACGAAGCGCTGCAGGGCGACGCGCTGCTCCTCACGCCGACGGTCGCCGTCAAGGGCTTCAGCGCGCACGGAAGCCTCGGCGACGGACCGGAAGGCCTCCTGCCCCCGAGCGTCTACTCGACAGCGATCCAGAACATGACCGGCCTTCCCGCCCTGTCGCTCCCGGCCGGGTCGTACTCGGACGGCTTCCCGTTCGGGCTGCAGCTGACGGGCCCGCGGTGGAGCGACCGGATGCTCCTCGATGTCGGAGACCTCTGGGAGCGGGCGTTCCCGTGGCCGCAGGTCGCGCCCGGGTATGAGCCGTTCGCCGGGGTGGGACAGTGAGCGACGCGCGCCCGTCGGGGATGCCCGGACGACCCGAGAACGACGCCGAAGAAAGGTCTGCGAACATGACACCTCCCATCGGACCCGTGGACAGCTCCCTCGTCCCGCGCTACGCGGGAAGGGACGGCTTCGCCCGCCTGCCGCGCCTCGACCAGGTCGCGGCGGCGGACATCGTGGTGGTCGGCGTCCCGTTCGACACCGGCGTCTCGTATCGGTCGGGCGCCCGTTTCGGGCCGAATCACGTGCGCGAGGCCTCCCGGCTCCTGCGACCGTACAACCCGGCCCTCGACGTCTCCCCGTTCGAGCTCGTGCAGGTCGCCGACGCCGGCGACCTCGCGGTCAACCCGTTCGATCTGCACCAGGCGATCGAGCAGATCGAGCAGGCCGCCACCGAGCTCACCTCTTCCGGCTCGGCACTGGTCACGATCGGCGGCGATCACACGATCGCGCTGCCGTTGCTGCGGGCGGCCGCCAAGCAGCACGGGCCAGTCGCCCTGCTCCACTTCGACGCGCACCTCGACACCTGGGACACCTACTTCGGGGCGGAGTACACGCACGGCACCCCGTTCCGCCGGGCGGTCGAGGAGGGCATCCTCGACACCGAAGCCCTGAGCCATGTCGGCACCAGAGGGCCGCTGTACGGCAAGCGCGACCTGGACGACGACCATCGCTTCGGGTTCGGCATCGTGACCAGCGCGGACGTCTACTACCAGGGTGTGGCCGACGTGGTCGCCAAGCTCCGCGCCAGGATCGGCGACCGCCCGCTCTACGTCTCGATCGACATCGACGTGCTCGACCCGGCGCACGCGCCGGGGACCGGCACCCCGGAGGCGGGCGGGATCACGAGCAGGGAACTCCTCGAGATCATCCGCGGTCTGCGCGGGCTGAACGTCATCGGAGCCGATGTCGTGGAGGTCGCACCCGCCTACGACCACGCCGAGATCACCGGGGTGGCCGCGTCCCACGTGGCCTACGATCTGGTCTCCCTACTCGCCCTGAAGCGGGCGGGCGAAGCGGCGTCGCCCACTCCCTGAGCGGTGCGACCGGATGACATCCCGCTCCCTACTAGGTAGACTGACCTACCTAGTAGGGAGCGGGACGGTCATCATGAGCACACGCCGCGGCGACGCCAGGCAGCGCATTCTGGACGCGGCCGCGCGCCGCTTCTACGCCGATGGCGTCGCGGCGACCGGAATCGACGTGATCACGGCGGAGGCCGGCGTGGCCAAGATGAGCCTGTACAACAACTTCGCCTCGAAGTCCGCTCTCGTGGAGGCCTACCTCGACGCCCGCCACGACGAGTGGCTGGGGCTGTACCGCGCCCGCGCGGAGAGGGCGACGACGCCGGCGGAACGACTGCTCGCGGTGTTCGACGCCTACATCGACCATGCGGACGCCGCCTACGAACACGGCTTCCGCGGCTGCGGACTCCTGAACGCTGCGGCCGAGCTCCCCCGGGACGCGCCGGGCCGGGAGGCTGTGCGCCGACACAAGGAGGAGGTCGAACGCATCCTGCGCGACGAGCTCGCCCAGCTCGTCGACGGACCGAGTGCCGACCGTACCGCGGAGCACTTCTCGTTCCTGCTGGAAGGCGCGATGGCTCGGGCCGGGCTCGAAGGGGATGCGCGCCGACTGATCGGGGCCAGGCGGATCGCCGCGGAGATGATCGCCGCGCTGTGAAGCGACCTGGAGCCGGAACGATCGCGGTCCTCCTCGCCGGCGCCCTCTGGGGTACGACGGGGACCGCGGCGAGCTTCGCTCCTTCCGTTCCCCCCATCGCCATCGGAGCTTTCGCGATGGGCGTCGGCGGTCTCCTGCAGGCGCTCATCGCCGTACCTGCCCTCTACGCCGCGCGCAGCGGCCTGAGATCGGTGGCCGGACTGGTCGTCATCGGCGCCGGGTCGGTCGCGATCTACCCTCTCGCGTTCTACGCGTCCATGCGCCTCGCCGGCGTTGCCGTCGGCACGGTGATCTCCATCGCCTCCGCGCCGGTGTTCTCGGCCGTATTGGAACGGGTCATCGACGGTGCGCCGCTCTCCCGCCGCTGGTTCGGCGCGGCCGCGCTGGCGATCGTCGGCAGTGCGGCGCTGTGCCTGTCCCACCTGGACGGCAGCGGATCCGGCGCCCTGCCCATGACGGCCGGAGCGGCCCTCGGGCTCGTGGCGGGCGCCACCTACGCCCTGTACACCTGGGTGGTGCAGCGCGTGATGCGTCGTGGCGTCCCCCGGCCCGCGGCGATGGGGGCAGTGTTCGGTGTCGGAGGTCTGGCGCTGATGCCCGTCCTCGCCGTCACCGGGGGGCCGATCCTGACGAGCACCGGCACGCTGTCCGTCGCGATCTACATGGCGGTGGTCCCGATGTTCCTGGGCTACGTGCTGTTCGGGATCGGGCTCGCCCGGGTCCGCAGCAGCACGGCGACGATCCTCACCCTGTGCGAGCCGGCGGTCGCCGCCATCCTGGCCGTCGCGATCGTCGGCGAGCGCCTCTCACCGCTCGGCTGGTCCGGCCTCGCACTCATCGGTGGAGGACTGGTCGCGCTCACCGTGCCCGGCCGAGCGGCGAGCGGCGAGGGCGAAGGGGCGGCGAGTCCGTGATCGGCGAGCACCCGACCAGTGTTCGCTCGACCGTTCACTTCTCGAGGCGGCCCACGCTCGCGATCTCGGCTTCGAGACGATCGGCGGCCTTGACCGCCCGACGATCGTGGATCGCGGCCACCCCGTACGCGGCGAAGTAGAGTCCCGCTATCGGGATCGCCAGGAGGAACATCGAGAGCACGTCGGCGGAGGGCGTCGCGATCGCCGTGAAGAGGACGATGAGGATGAGCGCCCAGCGCCAGGACGCGATGATCGACCTGGCGCTCAGCACGCCGACGAAGTTGAGGAGCACCAGGAACACCGGCAGCACGAACGCGATCGCCACCGCGACCACCAGCTTCAGTATGAAGTCGAAGTAGGTCTTGGCCGCGATGATGGCCGAGTCCTGGTGCGAGGCGAAGCCCGTCAGCAGGCTGACGATGTGCGGCACGAGCAGCCAGCCGACAGTCCCACCCGCGATGAACAGCGGGACCGCGGTGAAGAAGAACCCCAGGGCGTAGCGGAGTTCCGTGCGTTTGAGCGCGGGGACGAAGAACGCCCAGACCTGCCAGAGCCAGACCGGACTCGAGATGACGATGCCGACCGTGATCGCCACCTGCATCTTCAGGTCGAACGCACCGGTGATGCTGTCGTAGTTCAGCATCGCCTCACGGCCCTGCTCCTTCGCGATCGCGGTGATCGGGCCGCGCACGACGTCCATCACCGGACCGGCGAGCAGCCAGCCGACGACGGTTCCGACGACGACCCCGAGGGCGCAGCGGAAGAGTCGCTTGCGGAGCTCGACGAAGTGCTCGGACAGCGTCATCCGGCCTTCGCGGTTCGAGCCCCGCTTCGCGGAGGCCATGCGGCTACGGCCGGGTCGGGACGTCGGTCACGGCGTCGCCATCGGGGCCGTCCTTCTTCATCTCGTCGACCTCGCCCTTGAAGATCCGCATCGACTGCCCGACGCTCTTGGCGAGGGCAGGGAGCTTGGCCGCTCCGAAGAGGAGCAGGATCACGGCGAGGATGATCAGAAGGTGCCATCCGGTGAGTCCAGCGAACATGAGTCGATCTCCGTTTCTGTGTGGTGAAGGTGCTAGTTCTCGATCTCGCGGCGGGGATCGCTCCCCGTCTGCGTCTCGGTCAATGCGTCCCGGATGATGCGCCGCGGATCGTACTGGCGCGGGTCGAGCTTGGTCCACTCGATGTCGTCGATCGAGTCGCCGAGCTCCTCGCGGGCCCGGTCCTTGGCCGTGTCGGCGAACCGCTTGAGGGAGCGGACGGCCTGGCCCAGCCACTGCGCGGCGATAGGCAGACGTTTCGGCCCGAGGAGGAACATCGCGATGACCGCGATGACGACCAGTTTGTCCATGGTGAGACCGAGCATGGCGGCCTCACGGAGTCACGTAGGTGATGGTCGTCGCGAGCGGAGCGGCCGGCAGCTGCACCGTGAGCCCGTCCGACATCAGCGAGCTGCCCGACTGCGTCCAGGTGCTCCCCGAGCGGAGGTCCGCGAGCCGGTAGACGCTCGAGCCGGTCAGTCCGCGCAGTCTCACCGTCTGGTGCGCCGCTCCGTTCGACGGCCGCCGGAAGGCCTGCACGGCACCCGACGCCGTGCTGCCGAGCTGCCAGGCGACGAAGCGGTCGTCCGAGTCGCTCGGCGGCGTCAGGGCGTAGAAGTCCTCGACGTAGTGCTGCTTGATGGACGACCACTCGGAGGCGAACGACTTCAACGTCGACCACGGCGCCGCGGGGTCGGTCGCGTTCAGCGCCTCGTGATAGACCGGCCCGAATCCGGAGCGGAGGTTGTATGCGTCGTCCGCGGAACCGGTCGCCCGCACAGCGCCACCGTGGATCGGGACCCACGGGGTGAGCGCCGCGACATGCGACTGGTTGGAGGTGGCGTCGAGCACGTCATCGCTGCGCAGGAGGTTGATCGCATACTGCAGCGTCAACACGTCGAGCCGCCGGCCGCCGCTCGCGCAGCTGTCGATCAGCATCCCGGGATGAGCGGCCTGCAACGCCGACCAGAACTGCAGGTGCCCGTCGACGTAGTGCGCTTGCGTCAGCCCCTGCCGCCCGGTGGGGTCGGCGTTCTGCCAATACGGCAGCGGCCGGATGTTGAAGTCCTCGCGGTAGAAGTCGACGCCGAGCGTCGTCATCAGACCGCTGAAGTAGCTGCTCGCCCAGGAGAGGGCGGCCGGGTTGCCGAAGTCGAACAGGTACGCCTGGCCGCCCCACTGCGTGTCGCCGGGTTTGGCGCCGAGCAGGTAGCCGGGGTGGTTGGTCGCGATGTCGGTGCCGGGCATGACGCGCTCGGGTTCGAACCAGACGATCGCCGCCATGCCGAGCGCGCGGGCCCGGTCGGTCACCGGTTTCAGGCCGCTCGCGAACCGGGTGCTGTCCGGGGTCCAGGTTCCGACCGGAGTCCAGTCCGTGGACGTCTGGTACCAGCCGGCGTCGATCCACCAGTGGTCCTGGATGCCGCCCGTGCCGGCCGTCGCGCCGTGCGTCCCGTAGGCGTTCATCCAGGTCAGCTCGTCGTTCGCCGTGTCGGTCTGCCCGGGGAAGTAGTCGTTCGCCTGGGTCGTGGCCAGCGGCTGAGCCGGACCGGTGCCGGAGGCGGCGCGTGGCACGTGGTAGCCGAGCAGCCAACGGCGCCAGCCCGCGAGCGCGTCCTTCGCGTCGCCCCCGTCCCACGGCTGGGTCACCACCAGCGGGGTGCGGATGCTCTCACCGGCCGCCAGCCAGAGGTTCGTGAGACCGAGCGTGGCGAGCTCCTGGCCGTTGGCGAGCCCGTCGAGGAGGGTCATCCCGCCGGTGAGCCGCACCGTCGTCGCGTCGGTGCGCTTGATCTCGGCGCCCCATTGCCCTGGCCAGCCGAGGGCGCAGACCAGGCCGGCCCCGACGAAATCCAGGTTCCAGAACGGCCAGCCGTTCGCGATGGCCGTCGCGTTGGCCGCGCCCGGACCGTAGCTGATCGCGCCGTCCGTGTCGTTGTAGATCGTGTCGACGCCCGTCGACACGTACTCGAAGGCGTCGATCGGAACGAGGATCCCGATGCCCGCCGCGTTCTTCGTGCCCGTGTTGACGATCTTCAGGGTGTGCGCGCCGTCGGCGAACGGCCCCGCCGAATAGAGGGTCTGCTGCTTGAGCCAGCTGGTCGCGTACAGGTCGACGGTCGCGACCTTGACGCCGTCGAGGTAGACGTCGGCGATCCCGCAGTCGACGTTCTTCGGGCCGATCCACGTCACACCGGTGCCGGTGAACGTGAAGATCGCGGTGTCGCCGGCCGCCGAGCTGGAGTGCTGGGTGCCGCCGAAATAGCCGGGTGAGCCGCCGCCGGGGCTGGTGTTCCACGAGCCGGTGTACGCGATCGAGGACGAGGTGTCGTCGACCATCGTCGGGCCGCTCGAGGTGTAGACGAACGCGTCGATCGGCACGAACGTCCCCGTGCCCGCCGCGTTCTTGGTCCCGGAATTGACGACCTGGATGGTGTGCGTGTCCTGCGTCAGGGCCGGCGACGTGTACACCGTCTGCTGCGTGAGCCAGGAGGTCGCGTACAGGTCGACGCTGGCCACCTGCACACCGTCGATGTAGACGTTCCCGATGCCGCAGTCGACGTTCTTCGGGGCGATCCAGCTGACGGAGTTGCCGACGAACGTGAAGCTCGCGCTCGCGCCCGCTGCCGAGCTGGAGTGCTGCGTTCCCTCGTAGTAACCGGGCGATCCGCCTCCCGGGCTGGTGTTCCAGGCTCCGCTGTAGGTGATGCCGCTGATGGAGTCGTCCACCGTGACCGCCCCCGTGGCGTGGAACGAGAACGCGTCGATCGCGACGTGCGTCCCGCTTCCCGCCGGGTTCTTGCGGCCGGTGTTCACGACCTCGATCGTGTGCATCGCGTCGGGGAGGGGGCCGGAGCTGAAGAGCGTCTGCTGCTTGAGCCAGGTGGTCGCGTACATGTCGACGACGGCGGCCTGCACGCCGTCGATGTACACCGCGGCGATGCCGCAGTCGACGTTCTTCGGACCGATCCACGAGACCGAGGTGCCCGTGAACGTGAACATCGCACGGGCGCCGGCCGCTGTCGTGGTGTGCTGGTCGGTGTTGTAGTAGCCCGGGGCTCCGGATCCGGCCGTGCCGGTGAGGTACTGCCAGTCGCTGCCGGGCAGGGCCAGGTCAGATCCGTCGGTGGGCCGGCCCCCGCTCGTGGTGAACACGCGATAGGAGCCGACGGGCAGCGCCAGGTCGAGAGGGGTGAAGTCGTCGCTCGCAGCGTGGCTGCCGCGGGCGGTGCGCACGGTCCAGTCCGTGGTCGGGAGGGCGGACACGGTCACGTCCATCGCCAGGACATCGGCGAGCTGCTTGGAGTTCGCGCTGCCCGTGTTGGTGAAGTGCACGGTCCAGGCGAGCGTCGTGTACCCCGGATACGCATCCCCGAGCCACTGCACCTGCAGCCCGTCGGGGGCCGTCCAGGTGACGGTGTGCCGCTGGCGTCCGTCGGCGAGGGTGCTCGTGGAGGTCGTCTTGGGCCACGAGGCGAGGAGCCCGGTCGAGCTGACGCCGTCGTAGGTGAACGAGAAGGGAGGGGTCGCCAGCAGGTCGGCCATCGACAGGATCGTCGGGGGCGCATCGGCGGCGGCGGGGGCAGCGGCGAGCGGACCGAACATCGGCAGTCCGCCGGCGGCGGCGAGGGTCGCGCCGAGCCCGAGGACCGATCGGCGGCTGATGGTGAATCCGGGCTGCGACGGAGTGTTCGCTGCGGGGTCTGACGGCTTTGTCATTGACGCCTCAATCTCATGGATTGGCCAACTACTAATTGTTAACTGTTTATCGTCGAGATTATCCCGTGTCAATAGTCGAGCCGATAATCGCCGACCGCGACCGCGACCTGGCGGCGGTACGCGGAGTAACGACGCCGCGCCGCGCCGCCGGCGGCCTCGTCCGCCCGAACCACCCGGACGTCCGCGCCGAGGCGCCGGTACGACTCGGCGATCGGATCTCCCGTCGCTCCACTCCGAGCGAGCATCGCCGCACCGAGCGCGGGGAGCTGCGGCTCCAGGTGGATCACCAGATCGACGCCGAGCGCCTCGACGCGAGCGCGCGTCCAGCCGGCGCTCCCGACATCGGAGCCGCCGAGGTGCACCGGCTCACCGGCCTCCGGATGCCCGCAGGCGTCCAGCACGTGCCGATTGCTGAGGCCCACCCCGCGCATCGTGGCCAGCGCCACCTCCTCGAGCCCGTCGGACTCCGCGATGTCGCTGAAGGAGGCGCGTACCGACGGATCCCAGAGCGGAGCCCGCTCGCCCCGCAGGTAGGGCAGGAACACTGCATCCGTCTCCGCTGCGCCGGCGGCCGCCGCGACCAGCTCGCCCGGCGTCCGCCCCGTGAGCCGGGACAGCCAGAGCAGGCTCGCTCCGCTCGACTGCGTCGGGCCGTAGTCGACGGGAATCGGGCTGCAGGATGCCGGCACGCGATAGACACCCGCCTTCGTGGCCTCGTCGGCGGAGAACGAGCGCCCGACGATGTCCGACGTGCCGGCGAGGACGAAGCTGCGGGGCAGCGCCGCCGCACCGATGCCGAGCATTCCGCCCATCGCGTCGCTCCACCCCACGACGACGGGGCATCCGGCGGGCAGGCCGAACTCGGCGGCGGCCGACGCTGTGGTCGCGCCGAGCACCTCCCACGGGTCGAGCACGGGGGCGAGCAGGTCCTCGTCGACGCCCGCGGCCGCGAACACGTCGGGCGAGGGCCGGCCTTCCGCGATCGACCAG
Organism: Leifsonia sp. TF02-11; assembly: GCF_017565305.1. Lineage (GTDB taxonomy): Bacteria > Actinomycetota > Actinomycetes > Actinomycetales > Microbacteriaceae > Leifsonia. The sequence continues at coordinate 293,447 of NZ_JAGEKP010000007.1, read as the reverse complement.
AGGCCCTTGCCGGACCAGGCGTCGGTGGCCGCCGACCCGGTCAGACGGAAGCCGATGAAGTCCTTCGGCGTGAGCAGCCATTTCGTCGCGGCGAGCGCGCGCGGATCGTTGCGGGCCAGCCAGAGCAGCTTCGCCGGCAGCTGGCTGACGTCCCAGAGGTTGTCCACCCCGAAGACGTCGAGGGAACTGCGCAACGACCGCCTGAGCCACTCGGCCTCCTCCGTCGGCCTGCCGTCCCGCCAGGTGATCACGGGCCGGACCGCTGTCGCATCCTCCGCCGCGAGGACGAGGGAGGGGGTGTGCCCGACGATTCCGATGCCGTCGGGCTTCCTTTCGAAGTGCGCGACGGCGCGTCGGACGGCGCCGATGTAGTCCTCCGCCTGCTGCTCGTGCGCGCCGCCGGACTCCCAGGACGGATACTCGGCATGCCCGCGCTCGACCACGTCGCCGTCGTCGGTGACGAGGATCGCCTTCACTCCGGACGTTCCGAAGTCGATGCCCAACCAGGTGCGCATGCAGCTCACTCCCTTCCATTCCTCTAGTATTATTGTCAACAATAAATTGTTGCGCGAGGAGGCGCCATGCCCGACACGAGAACGGCCGTACCGACCGGGGTCATCCTGGTGATCCGGACCCACGATGCGACGGAGGCGATCGCCGCAGCCGAGGCCGCGATGTCCGCGGGAATCGATGCCGTGGAGATCACCCTCACCGTCCCGGGAGCCGCCGAGGTCATTGCGGCACTCGCCGGCCGCGGCACACCGGTGGGTGTCGGAACCGTGCTCGACGCGTCCGACGTCGCTCCCGCGGTCCGAGCGGGCGCGACATTCGTCGTAGCACCCGACACCGACGAGCAGGTCATCCGCGCCGCGCACGAGAACAACGTCGCCGTCGTGCCCGGCGCGCTCACGCCGACCGAGGTGCAGCGTGCCCACAAGTCGGGGGCGGACGCGGTGAAGCTGTTCCCTGCGCGTTCCGTGGGCGGGCCCGGCTATCTCGCCGAGCTCCGCGGACCGCTTCCGCACATCCCCTTCGTGATCTCGGGAGGCGTCACCGCCGAGACGGCGCCCGAGTACTTCGCGGCCGGCGCCGTCGCCGTGTGCGTCGGCATCCGGATGTTCGATCCCGCCACGCTGGCAGCGCGCGATCACGACGGCCTCGTGGCCGAGGCGACGGCGTTCCTCGACACCGCGCGGCAACGACAGCCCGTCGGCTGAGCGACGGCTCGTCGGCTGAGCGACCGCCCGTCGGCTGAGCGACCGCCCGGGGGGCCCGATCCCCCGGGCGGCACGTCACATCAAGCGGCTCGTGAGGCCGCCGTCGACGGTCATCGCCGCTCCGGTCACGAACGAGGCGTCGTCCGACAGAAGGAAGCGCACCGCCCGCGCGATCTCTGCAGGGGCCGCCATCCGGCCTACCGCACCCTCGGGAGGTTCCACGTGCACGGAATCGCGGGCCAGCGCCCTGCCGTGCTCTTCGGACATCTTCGTGTCGACCGACCCGATGACGACGGAGTTCGCACGGATGCCCTCGTCGGCGTACTCCACGGCGAGCTGCCGCGACAGGGAGACGATCGCGCCCTTGCTCGCCGCGTACGCCCCGGTGCCCGGCACCGTCGCGACGGCGTGCACCGACGACAGGTTGACGATGCTGCCCCGCCGTTGCTCGATCATCGTGGGCAGCACCGCCCGACAGCAGCGGAAGACGCCTCCGAGATTGACGTCGATCACATCCTCCCAGAGCTCGTCGTCCATGCGGTGCAGGGGTGCGGTGCGCAGGATCGCGGCCGACGTCACGAGGCCGTCGATACGGCCGTAGGTCTCACGCACCCCGGCGAACACCGAATCCACCGACGACGTGGCGGACACATCGCACAGCTGGTAGTCGACATCGTCCACCCGGGCCTCCGGCATCCGTCGCACCAGGCCGACGACGGCCCACCCGGTCGCCGCGAGGTCCGCGACGATCGCCCCGCCGATCCCGCCGCCCGCGCCGCTGACGACGGCGACCCGGTCGGTCGTCATCGCGCCCACGAGCCCTTGGCGATGATGCCCTCACGCGCATAGGAGACCGCGTCCGACAGCGTCCAGAGGGCCAGACGGTCGCCCGCCTCCTCCGAGTACCACGCGATGTGGGGTGAGAGCAGCAGGTTCGGGGCGGTCCGCAGCGGCGACGACGCGGGGAGCGGTTCGGTCTCGAACACATCGATACCGGCTGCGGCGAGCCGTCCGCTGGTGAGCGCCTCCGCGAGCGCGGCCTCGTCGATGAGGCCGCCTCTCGAGACGTTCACGATCACGGCTCCGTCCGGCATGGTGTCGATCGCGTCGGCGTCGACGATGTGGTGGGTCTCGTCGGTGAGTGGGACGTGCAGCGAGAGGAGGTTCGCCTGCGCGAACAGGTCCTGCGGCGAGTCCGCCCATTCCACGCCGTCGAGCGACTCGTCGCGAAAGGCGTCGAAGGCGACGACGCGACGGACGAACGGCTTCATCCGCTGGATCAGCGCCCTCCCGATCCTGCCGGTGCCGAGCACGCCGAGGGTCGCCTCCTGAAGCGCGTGGACGCGCCCGACCTGTCGCGAGGTACCCCAGCCGTTCTCCCGCACGACATGGTCCGCCGATCCGAGCCGGCGCCAGGAGGCGAGAGCGAGGGATGCGGCCTGGTCCGCCACCTCGTTCGTCGCGTAATCGGGCATGTAGTAGACCTTCAGCCCGTTGTCTGCGGCCTTCTCGAGATCGATGGTGTCGAGACCCACACCGGCGCGGCCGATCACCGACACCGAGTCGGAGACGGCGGCCAGGTGGTGCTCCCGCAGCGGCTGGAGCGTGACGACCAGCGCACTCGCACCAGCCGTGAGCTCCGCGACCTCGTCCGGCGTGCCGAGAGGGCCGACGCGGAACTCCGCCGTGTCCGCGAAGTCCCGCCGGATGGTGTCGAGGCCGGCGAACGAGTTCTCCGCCACGGCGATGATGGGATGGGATGAGTTCGGCATTGGAGACCTTTCGAGTGTTGTCGAGATCGAGTGAGCTGCGCCCGACTCAGCCCTTGACGGCTCCGCCTTCGTAGGCGGCGGCGAGCTGACGTTGCGTGAGCGCGAGCAGGATGACGGCTGCGGCGACCGGGATGAGCAGATAGACGGCCTGCTCCCCCGGCGTCGTCGTTGCCGTGAAGTTGTACGACGACATGTACTGCTGGAGTGCCGGCGGGAACGTCCGGATGTTGCTCTGACTGACGAGCGTCGTCGCGAACAGGTATTCGTTCCAGGTGTTGATGAGCGTGTACGCGGTCATCGCGCCGATCACCGGCCGGGCGAGCGGACGCACGATCTGCAGGAGGATGCGGACGGGACCTGCCCCGTCGATCGCCGCCGACTCCTCGATCTCTCGGGGTGTCCCGTCGAAGAACACCCGGAAGAACAGGGTCGCCATGGAGAGGAAGATCGCTGTCGTCGCCAGGATCTGGCCCGGCTGCGACCCGAGCAGGTGCAACCAGCTCAGGATGTCGTAGAGCGGGAAGACCAGAACGATGACGGGGACGAGCTGGAAGAGCACCAGCGCGCCCACGACGGCCTTGGGCACCCAGCCGGTCATCCGCGACAGCGCGTATCCGCCGAACAGACTCAGGACGATCACGATGACGGTCACGGAGAAGGTGACGACGATGCTGTTCCAGAAGTTGTAGGCCAGCGGAGGCACCGCGATGTTGTTCGTGTCCCACAGAGCCGGAGACCCGAGGACGGACGTGTAGTTCGAGAGCGACCAGGTGCGCGGCAGCAGCGAGACCGCCTCGGCGCCGCCGGGCGTGCTGTCGAACGACCGCGAGAGCGTGAACAGGATCGGCGAGACGGAGATCAGCGCGAGGACGATCGCTGCGACGGTCCTGGCGGCCGTTCCTCCCCCCTTCCGTCGCCGGACGTTCGTGCGGGGCCGGCGAGCACGGCGCGGCAGGTGGAACTCGGGCAGCGACGGTTTGACGCGCCTCCAGACGCGCGCCACGAGCATTCCCACCCCGACCACGATGGCGATGGCGATCACCATCACGACGATGCTGATGGTGGTCAGCGTCGTGGCGTAGCCCGAGTCGTAGTCCGAGAACGCAGCCTTGTACGCGCCGGTGGCGAGAGTCTGGGTCGCTCCCAGCGGGCCGCCGGCCGTGAGGATGTAAATGAGGTTGAACTCGTTGAAACTGTTGATGAAGTGCAGGCCGCACGCAGCCAGGGTGATGGCGGCGATGCCGGGGAGCGTGATGTGGCGGAACCGCTGCCAGACGCCTGCACCGTCAACCCGAGCGGCCTCGAAGCGCTCCTCGGGGATGGCGGTGAGACCCGCGAGGAGCAGCATCGTATAGAACTGGAACGACGCCCACGCGTTGATCGCGAGCAGCACCCACCAGACCGCGTCGGGATCGGTGAACACGCTCTGCGTGTGGAGTCCGAGGGCGGCCGGTACGCCGCTCTGCGGATCGAGCAGCAGCTTCCACATCCCCAGCCCGACAGGGGCGGAGATCACGAACGGCAGCAGGATGAGCAGCCGCAGCGCCGTGCGTCCCCGCAGCGCCTTGTTGAGCGCGAGCGCAGCGCCGAGGCCCAGCAGATAGCTCGGGATCACACCGCCGATGCCGCGGATGAAGGAGTTGAGGACCAACTGCACGGACGTCGGGTCGGTGAAGAAGCGGACGTAGTTCTCCCCGCCGATCCACTTGCCCGACGTACCCGCCTGGAAGCTGGTCATCACGCTGAGGACGATCGGAATCGCCACGAAGACCACCAGCATCACCAGGAGCGGGAGGAGGAAGATTCCGTAGACGACGGCCGCGCGCCTCCCGAGGCGACCGTGCGTGCGGCGGCGGGCCGCCGACAGCCCGAGTGGGCTGCCGGCGACCGGCCGGGTGAGACCTGAAGTGTCAGCTGCCATGGTTGATCTGATCGAGCGCCTTCTGGAAGTTCGTCCGCAGCGTGCCCGCAGCGGCCTGGACCGATGCCGAGCCGAGGCAGACGGACTCGATCGCGGGCAGGATCGCGTTGTTCATGAGCGGAGCGATGTTGATGGGTTCCGGGACGACGGCCGTGTCGAGGATCTTGGCGAAGCCCTTGAGCACATCATTCGTGATCGCGCTCGCGTTGACCTGCGGACGCACCGACAGCTGCGCATCGCCCTCGCGGCCGGCGATCACCGTCTGCGTCTTCACGCTGCGCATGTTCTTGAGGAACTGCTCGGCGAGGTCGCGGTTCGGGGCGTCCTGGTGGATCATCAGCGTGTGCTCCTCCCAGAAGGAGGCCGGTGTCCCCGCGTTGGGCAGCGGAGCGACCGCGAGGTTCTTCTTCGTGTCCGGGTACTGCTCGACGTTGGCGAACACGAACGGACCGGCCGAGTACGACGCGAGGGTGCCCTTGGCGAACTTGCTGTCGGTCTCCTGGTAGCCCCAGTTCGCGACATCCTTGGGCGTCGACTTCCAGGTGTTGACGGCGTCGTAGTAGAACTGCAGGACTTTCTGGGCCTGCTCGTCGGAGAAGCCGATTGTGAAGGAGCCCGCGCCACCGGTGACCAGGGGTGCTCCCGTCGACCAGAGCAGAGGGAGGAAGTTCGACGACGCACGGCCGTCGCCGACCTTCGCCTCGAACGCGAAGCCGTTCACCGAGCTCGAGTTCAGACCGGTGGCGAACTTCCCGAACTCGTCGAAGGTCCAGCTCTCGGGTGCGGTGAGACCCGCCGCCTCCGCGATGTCCTTGCGGTAGACGAGGCCTCGCGTGTTGCAGCGGAAGCCCAGTCCGTAGAGCTTTCCGTCGATCGTGCTCGCCTTGTAGTTCTGCGCGTAGAAGTCCGACTGGTTCTCGGTCTTGGCGTAGCTGGTCAGGTCGGCGAGCTTGACGCCCGCGGCCTGGAGGGACGGGATGCCCTGGGCGGTCCAGAAGATGAGGTCGGGCACCTGGCCCGACTTCTGGGCAGCGGCGGCCTGCGCCGGGTACGTACCGTCGTCGACCGTCATGAGGTTGAGCTTGACGCCCAGCGGGTCGGCGGCGGACTTCTGCATGACGTCGCGGATGAACGATGCGTCGACCCAGGAGGCCAGCATCAGATTGAGCGTCTTCGTGCCGCTGCCGGACGTCGACCCCGAGGACGGAGTCGGCGCGCACGCGGCGAGGGCCGCAGTTGTCATCAAGCCGAGCGCGGCGACACCGCCCCCCTTGATCAGTTGACGCCTCGAGAAGCCTGTAGGGGCGGAACCGAGGGGTGATTGCATCAGCGTTCTCCTATCTCCATTGATCGAGCGGGCGTTGCGCCCTTGGCGACTGTGTGCTGTAAATTGAAAACAATTAACTCGCAGACACATTCTTGCCAGCAAACAGGGCGGGTGTCAATCCGCGGGTTCGAAGCCGATCGAACGGCTCGACACGATCACGAGAGAAGGACCGACGATGACCCAACTGCTCGTCCCCGCGCACGAACTCCTGGCGTGCGCCACCGACATCCTGCGCGACCTCGGAACACCCGCCGCCCCGGCGCACGACGTCGCCGAGTCGCTCGTGCAAGCGAACATGGTCGGGCACGAGTCGCACGGCGTCGTGCGCCTCCTCGAGTACACGACCTTCGTGGAACGCGGGGTCCTGGATCCGACCGCGGAGCCTCAGGTCGTCCACCGCTCCGGCGCCGTCGCGGTCGTCGACGGCAATCACGGCTGGGGGCAGGTCGCCGCACGGTTCACCGCCGACCAGGCCGCCCAGGCCGCGCACGAGTTCGGCGTCGGTGTCGCCGTCCTCCGCAACGGCAACCACATCGGCCGGATCGGCGAGTACGCCGAGAGGATGGCAGCCGACGGCATCGCCTCGATCATCTTCTGCAACGCCGACCCGACCGTTGCGCCGTTCGGCGGAAAGGAGCGGATGCTCGGCACCAACCCGTTCGCGACGGGCATCCCGGTGCAGGGCGAGCACCCGTTCGTCATGGACATCGCCACCGCTACGGTCGCGGAGGGCAAGTTGCGGGTGGCGCGAGCCGCGGGCATGGCGATCGAGCCGGGAGCCGTCATCGACGCAGAAGGCAACGACTCGACCGACCCGAACGCCTTCTACGACGGCGGGGCCCTCCGCGCGTTCGGCGGGCACAAGGGCTACGCCCTGAGCGCCTTCATCGAGCTCCTCGGCGGTGCGCTCTCCGGCAACCACCCGTCCGTCACCTCCCGGTACCGGGAGGGGAACGGTGTCGTGATGATCGGCATCGACCCGGGAGCCTTCGCAGCCACTGACTTCGCCGTCGACGTCCGCGAGACCGTTCACGCGCTGCGCGCGTCGGCTCCCGCACGCCCCGGCACCAGTGTTCTCATCCCCGGAGACATCGAAGCCTCACTGCGCGCCGAGCGCTCGGAGCGGGTCCCGGTGAACGACAACATCTGGGCGGACGTCCTGGCGCTGCGCGAGCGGCTGGCCGCCTGAGCACGGACTCGGCGTAGCCGCCGGCGGGGCGTGCGCTGCGCGCGTCCCGCCTACTCGCCCTGTTCCATCGCCTTGACCACACGGCCGTAGGAGGCCTCGACGTGGTGCTGGATGCGATCGACCGCGTCGTCGGCACGCCCGGCGATGAGCGCGTCGACGATCGCGCGGTGGTCCGGCTCCCACTCGTCGTCGTAGTCCTTGCGGAGCGACATCCGCGTGACGAGGAACGCGTAGATCTGGCCGCGCAGCCCTTCCCAGGCGCGCTGCAGACGCTGGTGGTGCGACGCGGCCACCAGTTCGTCGTGGAAGGTGATGTCGACCTCGGCGATCAGCTCGGGAGTGCGCTCCTCGGCGGGCGTGGCCGCGAACCGGTCGAGGGTCGCGCCGAGCTCGGCGAGCTCCTCCGGCGTCGCATGGGTCGCCGCCCACTGCACCGCGAGGGACTCCAGGGCCTTGCGGAGGCTGAAGATCTCGTCGAGGTCCGAGCGGTACAGTTCGACGACGCGCGCGCCGCGGAACGGCTCGATCTGCACGAGGCCCTCGCGCTCCAGCTTTGCGAACGCCTCTCGCACGGGCCCGCGGCTCACGTTCATCTGGGTGGCGAGGCGGTCCTCCCGCAGCCAGGCACCGGGCGGGAGGGCACCGGTCATGATGGCCTCGCGCATCTGATCCGTGACCTCGTCTGCGAACAGGCGCCGGCGTGCAGGCCCGAGATCAAGGGGGATGTTCTCCACGACTAATCCTTTCCCGCGCGGCAGTGACTGCTCGGCGTCAGCTCGATTGTCAACAGACTACAGTCAACGGGCTGGGAGTGCAGTCAGGCCGTCCGTTCTGCGCGAGCGGACGGCGCGACGCGCCACGGAGTCGCCGCAGGGCCGGAGCGTCCGACGTCCACGCGATGGAGTGCTCCCGCTGCCGGGCGGCGGTGGCGCTCGTCTGCCGGGATGTCGATGGACGCCGTCGTGATGAACAGGGTTCTGCGTCCCTCTCCCCCGAAGCAGCAGCTCGTCACGTGGCGCGCCGGCACGATGACCGTGGCGTCCACCCGACCGTCCGGCGCGAACCGGATCACCCGGCCGCCGCCGTAGTCGGCGACCCAGACGCCGCCGTCGTCGTCGACGGTGAGCCCGTCGGGCGCGCCGGGTCCGTCGATCCGCGCGAACGGCCTCCTGCGCGACGCCGTGCCGGCTGCGAGGTCGTAGTCGAACGCGTCGACGCGGCCCGTCGGCGTGTCCACGTAATACAGGGTCGCTCCGTCCGGCGACCAGCCGAGGCCGTTGGAGAGGCTGACGCCCGGCACCAGGGTGCGCAGGCCCGCCCCGGGCTCCCAGGTGTAGAGCGCGGACGCATCAGGGCGCCCGCTCAGCGAGAGCGTCCCGACGACCACCCGCCCCGAGGGATCCGTCTTGCCGTCGTTGAAGCGATGATCGGGCATCCCCGCCAGCGCGTCGCTGACGATCTCGAGGTCTCCGCTGTCGTCGAGGAGGGCGAAGCCGTCCTCGGTGGCCAGCAGGATCCGGCCGTCGTCGGCCGGCATCGCGGTGCCGGGCATCACGGGCAGCGGGAAGGACTCCCTGCGCCGCCCGTCCGGGCCGGCGACGTGCACCGTCTTGCCGAAGATGTCGATCCAGATCAGCCGCCGGCGGCGTTCGTCCCAGATCGGGCCCTCCCCCAGCAGGGCGGGTGTGGCATCCGCACGGGCGGCGTCGAATACGATCACGGTCGGACTCCTGACAGGATTCGGTTGCTCAGCGGCGCAGGGACCCGCCGGCGTGGAAGGCCATACTCCCACCGTCGATCGGGAGCGTCACACCGGAGATGAAGGAGGCCTGCTCGCTAGCGAGGAACAGCACGGCGTCCGCCACCTCGTCGGGATGCGCGAGGCGGCCGAGCGGGACTCCGGAGAGTGCGTCCGCCAGCGTATTGCCGGAGGCCACGTCCTCTCGCGCGATCAGCGGCCGGAACCCTTCGGTGTCGACCTGGCTCGGCGCGAGCGCGTTCACCCGGATGCCGTAGGACGCCCATTCCACGGCGAGCTCCCTGGTCATCCCGATGAGCCCCGCCTTGGCGACGGAGTACACGTAGTTGCCTCGGCCCAGTGCAGCGAGGCCGCCGATGGAGGCGAGATTGACGATGGAGCCGCCCGCGCCGCGGGCGATCATCGCCCGTCCGGCCGCCTGCGCGGCGAACGCCGCCGCGCGCAGCGAGACCGCCATGACGCCGTCCCACTCCGCGATCGTGACCTCCTCGGGAGGTCGGTGGATGCCGCGTGCCGCGTTGTTCACCAGCACGTCGACACCTCCGCTCTCCGCCTCGATCGCCTCGAAGACGGGAGCGATCTGCGCGGCGTCGGCGAGGTCGCACCGGTGGAAGCTCCCGCCGCTCAGCCGGGCCGTCTCCTCCCCCTTCTGCGCGTCGATGTCGATTCCCACGACGGCGTATCCGCGCCGGGCTGCTGCGATGCTCACCGCGCGCCCGATGCCCTGGCCGCTCCCCGTGACGACCAGCGTGCGCCCCGCACCGTCGCCGGAACCGGCCGTGAGCGGCTCAACCATGCGCGACCACCGGGTTCCACAGGGTCGGCAGGCCGTCGATCGTCACGGTCGGCCGGTCGCCCGGGCGGAGGAACCGCGGCGGGATGTGGGCCGCGCCGATCCCGGACGGCGTGCCGGTGGCGATGATGTCGCCGGGACGCAGGTCGCAGACTGAGCTGACGTACGACACGATCTGCGGAACAGTGAAGATCATGTCGCTGGTCGTGGCCTCCTGCATGACCCGGTCGCCGAGTGTCAGCCGGATGCGCCGTCCCGCCGGGTCGCCGAATTCGTCGGAGGTGACCAGGTAGGGTCCGGTCGGGGCGAAGGTGGGGAACCCCTTGCCCTGCGTCCACTGCCCCGTGCGGTTCTGGTAGTCGCGTGCGCTCACGTCGTTGAAGGTGAAGTAGCCCGCGACCGCCTTGAGTGCCTCCCCGACCGGGACCCGCGACGCCGGCGCCCCGATCACGAGGCCGAGCTCGGCCTCGAAGTCGGGCTGTGTGCTGTCTTCGGGGATCACGATCGGTGCGCCGTGTGCCGAGATCGACGAGGTGAACTTCGAGAAGATGACCGGGTACTCCGGGACGGAAGCCCCGGTCTCCGACGCGTGGTCGACGTAGTTGACCCCGATGCAGATGATGTTCCGCGGCTCCGGGATCACGGGCAGCAGCTCCACCTCGCCGAACGACACGATCGGGCCATCCGGCATCGAGAGACCGGACTCCGATCGCGCGGCCAGGAAGTCGGTGATGGTCGACGGTGCGCCGGGGACGTTCCGCGGGATGTCGACGATGCGGGCGTTCTCGAGGTCGTCGAGATCGCGGCCGCCCACCACGGCGCCGTAGCTCGTGACGCCGTTCAGCCGGTAGCTCGCGAGCCTCATGCCGTCTCCTCCAGCAGTCGGCGCGTCGCGCGGACGACCCCGTCCACGCTGGGCAGCAGGGCGTCGATCAGCGGCGGGCTGTGCGGAATCGGCGCGTGCGCCGCCGTGACGGTGACGATCGGGGCGTCGAGGTACCAGAACGCCCGCGACTGGACCTCGGTCACGATCTGCGCGGCCACGCTGCCGAAGTGCGGCGACTCGTCCACCACGACCAGGCGGCCCGTGCGGCGCACCGAGGCGGTGATCGTGTCGATGTCGAGAGGGAAGATGGATCGCAGATCGATCAGGTCGACCTGCACCCCCGCTGCGGAGAGCGCGTCGGCGGCCTCCGTCGCCGTGATCATGCCGTGGCTGTGACTCACGACGGTGACATCGCCTCCGGTGCGAACGAGGTCGGCGACGCCGATCGGCGTGAACTCCCCGTCTCCGCCGACCGCGCCGCGCACGCCCGTCAGCTTCTTGTGCATCAGGAAGACGACAGGGTCGGGCGAGCGGAGAGCCGTCTTGATCAGGCCCTTCGCATCCCTGGCGGTCGACGGCGACACGACGGCCAGCCCCGGCATGCTCGCGAAGAGCATCTCCATGCTGTTGTTGTGCTGCGCGCCGCCGAGAGCCACCCCGGAGGTCGCCCGGATCACCAGCGGGACGTTGCGGTCCCACATGTATCGCAGCTTGGCGGCCTGATTGAAGATCTCGTCCATCGCTCCGTAGGCGAAGTCGTCGAAGTTCAGATCGATGAGCGGGCGCGAGCCGCTGACGGCGGCGCCGACGCCGGCGGCCACCATGGCCGCCTCCGAGATCGGCGCATCGCGAACCCGCTCGTGTCCGAACTCGGGGCCGAGACCCTTCACCTGCGCGAAATGCCCGCCGCGCTCGTACAGGTCGGTGCCGAGGATGAAGATGCGATCGTCGAGCAGCATCTCCTCCCGCACACCCTCGCGGAACGCGTTGGAATAGCTCATCGGCCGGCTCATCGCTGACTCCCGTCGTTCTCGATCCGCCCGTTCGCGCTCCAGCCGAGCACGTTCCACTCGGACACGTTCTCTCCAGCGCTCGACGGGTCCGGCCATTTCGATTCCTCTGCAAAGGTCACCGCGTGATCGACGGTCTCGGCCACGCTCTTCTCGATCTCGGCCAGCTGCTCGGAGCTGAGGAGACCACGGTCGGTCAGGTGGGCGACGAAGCGCTCGATGGGGTCCTTGGACGACCGCCAGAGCTCGACCTCGTCATCGGTGCGGTAGGTCACGACCTCGCCGGCGTTGTGGCCGCGGTAGCGATAGGTGAGCACCTCGATGAACTGGGCTCCTTCTCCGGCGCGTGCCGCCTCCGCGGCCTCGCGGGTCGCCTCGTAGACGGCCACGACATCCTGGCCGTCGACTTGACGGGACGCCACCCCGAACCCCGCGGCCCTGTCGGCGACCGAGGTCCCTCCGGTCACCGTCGCAGAGGGCGTCTCCACGGCGTAGAGGTTGTTCTCGCAGATCGCGATCAGCGGGAGCTGCCAGACGGAAGCCAGGTTGACGAACTCCCACACGCGGCCGACGTTCGCACCGCCGTCGCCGAAGTAGCCCACCGAGACGCGCGGGAGTCCCTGCAGTTTCGCACCGAGCGCAGAGCCCATCGCGAGCCCGAGCCCCCCTCCCACGATCGCGTTGGCTCCCCACAGCCCCTTCTCGAAGTCGGCGAGGTGCATCGAGCCGCCACGACCGCCGATCGTGCCGGTCTCCTTGCCGAAGAGCTCGGCCATGGCCGCGGCCGGATCGAGGCCCTTCGCGAGAGCGTGGTGATGTGAGCGGTGCGTACTCGTGACGATGTCGTCGGGCCGGAGCGCCCGAGCGACGCCCACGGCGCTCGCCTCCTGGCCGATGGCCGGGTGGATCCCTCCCGGCACGAGGCCGCGCAGCGAGGCCTCCTCCGCGGCCTCCTCGAATCTGCGGATGAGGAGCATGTCGGACAGCCAGCTGCGCAGGTCGTCGTCTGCGACGTCGCCGACGCTCGGTGTCGTCTGGGTCAGGGTCACGGAGATGTCCTTTCGACGGGTGGTCACGGCCGTCATCGGCCGAATGAGGTGAGCAGGAGCGGGTTGCCGGCGATGGCGGCGAAGCGGGACAGCATCTCCGCCGCGTGCTGGCCGTCCCAGTGCCGGTGGTCGACGTTGAGCGTGACGGTCATGGCCCGCCCGACCGCAAGCTCGCCGTTCTCGACGACCGGTCGGAGGCCCGCGGACCCCACGGTGAGGATCCCCTTCTGCCCGACCGGCACGATTCCGGTGAAGCTGTCGACCCCATAGGCGCCGAGGTTCGAGACCGTGCAGATCGGCTCGACCGCGTCGTCCGGGTCGAGGCGCGCGGCCTTGCTGCGCTCGATCGCGGCGCGGCGGCTGTCGGCGATGCCGAGAACGTCTCGGCGTGCGACATCGCGCAGGACGGGGATGGCCACGCCGCGATCGGTCGCGACCGCCAGGCCGAGGTCGATCTCCGAGGTGCCGACGGTCTCGATGAGTGCGAGCGCGAAGGCCTTGACGACGAGATCGGTGAATGTCACGTGCCGGTGAACGGCGCGGTAGCCGGCGAGCACCTCGTCCAGCCGCTCGACACGCACCTCGCGTTCGACGGCGAAGTGCGGGATCTCGGCCCAGGAACGCGAGACGGCTGCGGCCACGGCGGCGCGGTGCCGGTCGCCGCCCCGGTCGCGGGTGGACGCGGGCTCGGCGGGCGGTACCGGGCCGGCAGTCGCCTGCGCGGCGGTTGGCGCTGCGGTCGACCCGGCAGTCGGCGTGGCGCTCGGCTCGGGAGCCGGCGCTGCGCTCGGCGCCGATCGCTGGGCGAGCAGGTCGGCCCGGAGGTGCGGACTCGCCCGATAGGGCTCGAGCTCACCGGACTCGAGGCGTGCGCGGTCCGATCGCGTCAGCGGGCCGGCCTCATCGCGCGGCCGCGCAACCGCCTCCTGCGCCGCGGGGGCCGGCACCGCCTCTGCCGTCGCGGCGGGCGCCGCAACGGGAGCGGCGTCGTCGGCCTCCTCCGACTCCCCTTCGGCGAGGAGGACCGCGATGGTCGCGCCCGACGGCACCTCGGTGGCGTCGGGGAACCGGTGACGGCCGAGCGTGCCGCCGTCAGGGGCCTCGATCGACATCTCTGCCTTGTCGGTCTCGATCTGCGCGATCTCGTCCCCCGCTTCGATGCGGTCGCCGGGCTGCTTGAGCCACTCCGCGAGGTAGACCGTGTCACTCGCCATCCCGAGTGCCGGGACATAGATCTCTTGCATTCGCTCCTCCATTGGGCTGAGTGACTAGACGTCTAACAAGTTGGAGCATAGTGGGCCCTCTCCCGCGATGTCAAAGGGCCGGGTCGCCGGACCCGCTGATCCACCGCTGGGTGTTGGCGAAGTGCTGGCGCATCGCCTCCGCAGCAGCAGCAGGGTCTCGCGAGACCACCGCCTCCACAATCGCGCGATGACGCTCCACCGCGTCCGTCTCGTCCTGCGATGCGGCCGGCATCGGCTTGGCCCAGGCGAGGGCCAACCAGAACGCCTCGAGGAGCTGACCCATCAACGGCAGGTCGAGATCGGAGTAGAGCTTGGCGTGGAACTCCCGGTCGAGGTCGTCGAGGGACTCGTCAGCCTCGGCACGGCGGCCCATCTCGTCGACGATCTGCCCGAGACGGACGACGACCGGCTCGCTGGCTCCGTTCACAGCCACGCGCTGAATGAGCTCGGTCTCCAGGATCTGCCGCAGATCGGCGAGCTCCGTCGCCGTGCGGACAGCGCCTTCGCCGGACAGCCGGCTGTGGAAGATCAGGCCGTCGGCGAATCCCTCGAACGACAACCGGCTCACGAACGTGCCGGAGCCGTGCCGCGCCTCCAGGATGCCCTGCGCCTGCAGGGTCTTCAGCGCCTCCCGCAGCGATCCGCGGCTCACGTTCAGCCGCTCGATCAGCGTGTTCTCCGACGGGATCGGGTCGCCGGGCCGCAGGTCCAGCTCGAGGAGCAACTGCGTGAGCTCGCTCCGCAGAGAGTTCGCGTGGCCGCCGAAACCACGGCGCGACGTGTTGGGCTCTCGTTCGACTGCTGGCACGTCCGCATCGTACTATCGCGGCTCCGGTCGCTGCGAAACGGATGGCGTGACGAGCGACGACATGCCGCTCACGTCGTGAGCCCCTCGAGGTACGCCGCGTAACCCCGCGGCGCGCGGCCGACCAGACGGCTCGAGGTGGTGACGGGATGGTGCTCGCTCTCCACGATGGCGGCGCGGGCGGCGCGGAGCCGGGAGACCAGGTCCACGTCTTCGCCGACGTAGAGCGGGAGGAAGCCACCGACCCGAAGGTAGGCGGCGGCCCGCAGCCCGAGGTTGGCGCCGTGCACGTGGCCGAGTGTCGCGCCGGGTGGATGGGTCAGCTGCCACGCCTGCCGCCGAGCCTCGTCCAGGTCGGCCAATCGCGGAACGACCGCGCCCACGTACGCGTCGCCGGCGCGCGCCGCCCTGAGGTGCTCCCGCAGCCAGTGCCGTGGCACGGAGCTGTCGGCGTCCGTGAACGCGATCCAGGTGCACGACGGTGCTGCCTCGACGGCCGCCAGCCCGGTGAGGACGGCGTCGTGGCGACTGCGGCCGACGTTGCCGTGGTCACGGTCGATCGCCAGGACGCCGTCGAAGCCGCGCACGATGTCCGCCGACGCGTCCGTGCACGAATCCAGCACCACGACGACGGACGACGGGACCTCGATCGCGCGGCGGGCGGCCTCGATCGAGCGGAGGCATTCTGCGAGCGTGGCCTCCTCGTCGCGTGCGGGCACGGCGATGAGGATGTGCTCGACCGTCACCCGAAGACCTCCAGGAGGAAGTCCTCGTCGTGGTGCTGGACCAGCACGCGCAGTCCGGAGCGGGTGGCGAACTCGGCGTGCGCGTCCCAGCCGGACTGGGCGAAGTCGTCGGCGTGCCCCGTCCAGTGGCACAGCACCACCTGGCCGCCCTCGGTGAGCGAACCGAGGATGCGATCGATCGTGTCCGCCCACTGGTCGGTGGCGAGATAGTAGGCGACCTCGGAGACGACGACGAGGTCGAATCGTCCCTCCGGCCACTCGCCGGGGACGCGCATGCGCTGCACGACGACGTCGGCGAGCCCCGCGGTCCGCTCCGACGCGAGCGCGACGGCGGTCGGTGCGCTGTCGACGCACAGCAGCGTGTCGCATCGTTCCGCCAGGAGCGCGGACATCTCCCCGTTGGAGCAGCCGATCTCGAAGCCGCGCGCGTATCTCTCCCTCGGAAGCGCGGCGCAGGTGAGTGCGCGCTTGCGGCGCTCGTACCAGCGGGTGCGCACCGACCACGGGTCCGCGCTGGTGCGATGCAGCGCTTCGAAATGGTCGCCGGCCGCGGTCTCCTCCGGCTCGAACAGCACCTCCCTGCCGTGAACGGCCCGCTGCACGAACGCGCTCGTGAGTACGCCGTGCGGATTCGCGGCGGTGTGCAGCTGGCTGGCGAACGCTGCGAGCGCGACCCGTTTGCGCTCACGCGCCGCGGCACTGAGCTCGACCTCGCTGACCCGCGACCAGGGCAGATCGTCCGGCGAACCCCACTGCCAGAGCCAGATCGGGTAGAGCAGGAGGGTGTCGCCGTGCACCGCGCAGGCGGCGGCGACCTCGCGGCCGAGCGTGCGGTGATCGCCGTGCCGGTCACCGGGCCAGGGCGCCAGCACCAGGGTCGTATCGCTTCGGCGGGAGGCGAGAGCGAGGTCGATCCCGTCGCGGAGGAGACCCGCTTCGTGCTTGAGGCGCCCGTCGGTCAAGCCGAGCACCGTCAGGTCGATGGTGGTGCCGAGCCGCGACAGGGCCGAGGTCAGTTCGACCAGGCGTTCGTCGCATTCGCTCGTCGCGACGACCACCGAGATGTCGATTCCGAGCTCGCCTGCGACGACGAGCAGGCCTCCCACGCCGAGCGTCTCGTCGTCCGGGTGCGCCGAGAACACGACGATCCGCGTGAAGCCCGCGAGCCATCCCCTGGTGCGCAGCGGCACGGACGCCCAGCGGTCCGGGTCCTCCCAGTCGGCCGCCGAGGTGGTCGTGACGAGCGGATCGAAGGTCACCATTGCAGTTCCCCTCCTGCCAGACGAGCAGCCAACGAGGCGTCGTCGCGACCGCGGTGGTACTGGGACACGTAGAGTTCGAGGTCGGCGCAGCGGCGCGCGAGGCCCTCGTCGAACGCCAGAGCGGTCGGGCCGAGCACGTCACGCGCGGCGTCGAGGGTGGCGACGAGCGCGTCGGCGACGGTGCCGCGGACGGCGTGCGCGAGGACCGCCGCGTCCGCGACCCGGTCGTCGTCGATCCGGTCGGCTGCGTCCTCCAACGCCAGCCGACCGGCCTCGAGACGACGGTACAGCTCGCCGGTGCGCGCGGCGAGGATCGCGTCGTCCGGACGCTTCACGGTGCACGCGATGAGCGCGTCCAGCACCGGGAGGCAGCCGCCCCACCAGCAGGCGGCGACGCCGATCGCGCCCCAGCGGAAGCCCGGGCGGTCCAGGTACCAGCCGTCGCCGCCCACGGGGCGAGCCGGTGAGCTGTCGAAGGCGACAGGGCCGCTGACGACATCGGCGAGGCCGCGTGCGACCCAGTGGGCAGGCTCGACCGTCACGCCGGGCGCCCCCATCGACACGGCGAACATCCGCCGTGCGCCCTCCGGGGTCGTTGCCGTGACCAGCGCGCTGGTGAGCCGACCGGCCAGGGAGCACCAGGGCTTGCGACCGCTGAGCACCCAGCGGTCCCGCTCCCGGTGCGCGAGCAGCACGGTGTCGGGCGCCTCGGCGGCGAACACTCCCCACGTGGTGCCCTGCTCCGGTTCGGGGGCGTCCGCCTCGGCGAGGATCGTCACCGCGTCCACGTGCGGCTCGATCACGCGAGCCGCGGTCAGGTCGACAGCGGCGATGCGGGCGAGGCCGCGGAAGCGTTCCGCCGTCCGCCCCGACCCCGGCAGCGGCAGCAGGCCGGCCGGAGGTGTCGAGCGGAGGACCGCCAGTACCGGTGCGACGGCGCCTCCGCACTCCGCCGCAGCATCGAGATAGGCGTCGAGGGAGGCAGTGAGCCCGATCGCCAGGTGGGGTCGCCGGTCCCGGGTCGTGTCCATGACGTTCACAGTCGGCCACGAGCCGCGACGTTCAACCCCTTGCGCGGAGCGGGGATCCGTGGCGCCAGGAGACCGGCAGACCATCCGATGTTCGTGCACCGACGGACGATCGAGGCAAGCCCCTGCCGGATCTCCGCGCCCACGCCTACCGTGGCGGCACAGTTCCACGGGTCGCGAGAGCTCCGCGGAGCAGCGTCGGGGAGACGAAGGAGTCCGAGATGGTGACGGGAACCACCGCCACGCCCCGCGGTGACGATCAAGAGAAACGGACGAACGGCGAAGAGGGACGCAAGAACCCTGTCGCCCGCTTCCTGAAGGTCCTCGGCCCCGGCCTGATCACCGGCGCCGCCGACGACGATCCCTCCGGCGTCGCCACCTACGCTCAGGCCGGCGCGACCTACGGCTACGGGATGCTCTGGACGGTACCGGTCGTCCTTCCGCTGATGATGGCCGTGCAGGAGATGTGCGACCGGATGGCGCTGGCCTCCGGGGACAGCCTCGGCAAGCTGATCCGCCGCAAGTTCACCCGGGGATGGCGGATCGCCATCGGGATCCTCCTGGCCGCGCTCCTCGTCGCGAACTGTCTCAATCTCTCCGCCGATCTGATGGCGGTGGGCCAGGGCATGGAGTTGCTGCACGCGGGACCGGCCGCACTGTGGTCCGCTGTCGCCGGCGCCGGGATCGTGGTCACGCTCGTCTTCGGCTCGTACGACTGGATCCGGCGCATCTTCAAGTGGCTCTGTCTCGCCCTGCTGATCTATGTCGGTGTGCTTTTCGTGAGCCAGGTGAACTGGCCGGAGCTGGCCGCGGGTCTCCTGGGCCTGCACTTCCAGTTCAGTCCGGCCTACCTCGGGCTCGCCGTGGGGGTCTTCGGCACCTCGATCAGCCCGTACATGTTCTTCTGGCAGTCCCAGGAGCGGATCGAGGAGATGGAGGGGGAGGAGCTGCGCGCGGACGGCAAGGCTCAGCCCCTCTCCGAGCGCAGTCGGGCGGCGGCGAAACGCCGCCAGCTCGGCGGTCGGGTCGACGTCTTCACCGGGATGGTCTTCAGCGTGCTGGTGATGTTCGCCATCATCGCCGCCACGGCAGCCACCCTCGGGGCGCACCACAAGACGGTGACGAGCGCCGCGGACGCCGCCAGGGCGCTCGAGCCCATCGCGGGGACCTACGCCGGGATCTTCTTCGCGATCGGGTTCATCGGGTCGGGCATCCTCGCCGTCCCCGTGCTCGCAGCATCCGGCGCATCCGGGATGGCTGCGCTTCTGGGCAAACAGTGGGGCTTCGACGACAGCCCTCGCAAAGCACCGGTGTTCTACATCCTCCTCGGCGTCGGCATCATCGCCGGCACGGTACTGGCGATCTTCGTGAACAACCCGATCCAGCTGCTGGTGCTCTCGGCCGTCGTCAACGGCATCGCGGCCGGACCGTTCCTGGTCATCATGATGCTCATCGCCCGCGACAGGCGGATCATGCACCGGTACCGCAATCGCGCGCTGTCGCAGTTCCTCGGCTGGATCGCCACCGGCATCATGTGCGCGGGCGGCGTCTACGGGGTGTGGTTCACGGTGACGGCCGGCTGACTTCCGCGCTCCCCACGCTGGAGAGCCCGCCGTGTCAAGCCCTCCCCCGCAACGCATCGGGCGACTTCAGTGGTGAGGCGGTGAGCGCGCGAAGGGAGTCCACGATGCTGTTGTCCTACGAAGGAACCCCGATCCCCGACGGGCTGGACTTCGTCGCGCTGAGCGACCGGACGTGGCGCGTCTGCGCCGACCGCTTCCCGTCAGCTGGATCGTCGGGCACGCTCGCGTACATCGAGCGCGACCCGGCCGGGTTCGAGGTGATGCTGCTCCGCGGCAGACGCGTCGAGACCAGGCGGGCGGACTGCCTCGCGGCGGCGCTCGCGATCGTGGCCGACGACGCCCGAGACGCCGCGCACTGATGACCGGGAGGCGCGATCGCATGACGGGCGCGCTGCATCACCGCGGAGGGCAGGGGCCCGCGCGAACGAAGAACTCGTCCAGGGCGTTCGTGAGGTCCTCTGCCGCCTCCTCGGCCAGGTGGTGCCCGCTGTCGATCGGGCCGCCGGAGACCGTCACGGCCCAGTCGCGCCAGATCGCGAGAGGGCTGCCGAACAGCCGCTCCAGATCGTCTCGGCTCGACCACAGCACCAGCAGCGGCATCCTCAGCCGGCGGCCGGCCTCGCGGTCGGCCTCCTCGGCGCGCCTGTCGACGCCGAGCCCTGCTCGGTAGTCCTCCAGCATCGCCCGCACCACCCGGGGATCGTGGACGGCTCTGCGCCGCTCCTGGTAGTTCTCCGCTCCCATGACATCCGGATCGCCGCCGTACCAGGCGTCCGGATCGGCCGAGATCACGCGCTCGGGGAGATCGGGCTGAGCGAAGAAGAACCAGTGGTACCACGCGGTCGCGAACTCCGGCGTGATCCGCTCCAGATGCTCCACGATCGGGATGCAGTCGAGCAGGGCCACGGCGGGAACCGATTCCGGATGGTCCATCGCCAACCGGAACGCCGCATAGCTGCCGCGGTCGTGTCCCACCAGCAGGAACCGATCGTGCCCCAGCGCCCGCATCAGCGCGAGGACGTCCTCGGCCATCGCCCGCTTCGACGCCTGCGCATGATCCGACGCCGGGTCGGGCGACGTCGACTGTCCGTAGCCGCGCAGATCCGGGACGACCACGCGATAGCCGCGCGAGACCAGCGACGGCGCGACACGGTGCCAGGTCGCGCCGGTCCGCGGATGCCCGTGCAGCAGGACGACCGGAGGGCCATCGCCGCCGTGCCGCACATGGACGACCACCCCGCCGACCTCGATGTCCTCCTCGACGAATCCCTCGAACACGCTGCGTACGGTACTCCCCGGGGCTATCAGCCCCGGCGCGTCGAGTGTACGCAGGAGTCATGGATCACTCCGTCGCCCCTGTCCTGGACGCGCTCGCCGAGTATCAGCGGCTCGATCGCTACGGGTTCACCCCGCCCGGTCATCGACAGGGCCGGGGCGCCGATCCCCGCGTGCGCGAGGTGATCGGCGGCGCGCTCGCTCTCGACGTCCTCGCCACGGCCGGGCTGGACGACCGGACGTCGTCCGGTGGATACCTCCAGCAGGCTCAGGAGCTGATGGCCGACGCCGTCGGGGCCGACCATGCCTTCTTCTCCACCTGCGGCAGTTCGCTCTCGGTCAAGGCGTCGATCCTCGCCGTCACCCGAGGTGAAGGCGACATCCTGATCGGCCGCGATGTGCACAAGTCCGTCGTCGCCGGGCTGGTGCTGTCCGGCCTGCAGCCCCGCTGGATCGAGGTCCGCTACGACGAGGAGCTCCACCTGGCGCACCCGCCGTCGCCCGACGCGGTCGAGCGGATGTGGCAGCGCTACCCGGACGCCTCGGCTGCGCTCGTCACGAGCCCGACACCCTACGGCACTTGCACCGACCTCGAGGCGATCGCCGGCATCTGCCACAGCCGCGGCAAGCCGCTCATCGTCGACGAGGCCTGGGGAGCTCATCTACCGTTCCACGAGTCGCTGCCCACCTGGGCTATGGATGCGGGAGCCGACATCTGCGTCGTCAGCGTCCACAAGATGGGCATCGGCTTCGAACAGGGCTCGGTCTACCACCTGCAGGGCGGCCTGGTCGATCCCGTCCGGCTGAAGCAGTGCGCGGATGTGCTCGCCACGACCAGCTCCAACGTCCTGCTGTACGCCGCGATCGACGGTTGGCGCCGGCAGATGGTCGAGCACGGCCACGAACTGCTCTCCCGGACCCTCGAGCTGACCGAGCGCGTTCGGGCCGACATCGAATCGATCGAGGGTGTGCATGTCCTGCGCGACGAGCTCGTCTCGGAGGAGGCGTCCCACGATCTCGATCCGCTCCACGTCCTGATCGACGTGGGCGCACTCGGTGTCTCCGGCTACCAGGTCGCCGACTGGCTGCGCGCGGAGCACCGGATCGACATGGGCCTCAGCGACCATCGCCGCGTGGAGGCCACCCTGTCCATGGCCGACGACGAGGCGACGACCGGACGACTGCTCGAGGCACTCCGGCAGCTGCCGAACGCGGCCGCGCGGTTCGCGGCACCGCCGATGGTCGCCTTCCCCTCCGGAGAGGCCTTCGTCCCGCGACAGGCCCGGCTCCCGCGGGACACCTTCTTCGGTCCGGTCGAGACGGTGCCGGTAGCCGACGCGGCCGGCCGGATCTGTGCGGAGCAGCTCACCCCGTACCCGCCAGGGATACCGGCGATCCTCCCCGGCGAGGTCATCGTCTCCGAGGTCGTCGACTACCTGCGCAGCGGGCTGGCCGCCGGCATGGTGATCCCGGATGCGGCCGACCCGTCACTGGAAACCGTTCGCGTCGTTCGAGAGCTGCCCAGCGAGCTCTGACCGTCCGTCAACCCCTTGCGTTCGCGCTGCCGCGGGCATTCGATCTCGAAGGAGCCGCAGGACCGCGTATCCGCACGGAAGGGAAACGTCTGCCATCGTGACCGCACACCAGCGCACCCCGCGCCACACGTCGAGGATCCGGACCGCGACCATGATCGGCGCGGGGGTGGCCGCCGCCGCCGTGACCGCCGCCCTCGGCCTGTGGGCGTATGCAGCGGCCGTCGGGTGGGCTGTCGCATGCGCCGTCTACCTGGCGTGGGTCTGGCTCACCATCTCTCGGATGGGAGGCGCGGAGACGCACCGTCGCGCCTCCGCCGAGGACCCCGCCCGGACCACCAGCGACACCCTGCTCCTCGTCGCGTCCGTGGCCAGCCTCGCCGCGGTCGCCCTGCTCTTGGGCCAGACGAAGAACGCCGCCCCACCGGCGAAGGATCTCATCGCGGCGCTCGGCATCGCCTCCGTCGCCCTGTCCTGGTTGTTCGTGCACACGATCTACACGCTCCGCTATGCCGTCCTGTACTACAACGAGCCGGGCAGCGGGCGGCACGGGATCGACTTCAACGAGGACACGGCGCCGCGCTACCTCGACTTCGCCTACCTCTCGTTCACCGTCGGCATGACCTTCCAGGTCTCCGACACCGACATCTCCAGCCAGCGGATTCGCGCCGCCATCCTGCGGCACATGCTGCTGTCGTACCTGTTCGGCGCGGTGATCATCGCCACCTCCGTGAACCTGGTCGCGAGCCTTGCCTCCTGATGTCGGCGTGCGTCGTCGTCAGCCGTCAGCCGTCAGCCGTCGAGGCGACGGCGGAGCTCGGCGTTCTCGGCGCGCAGTTCGAGCACCCGGCCGACGCCGGCGAGGTTGACCCCGTCGCCCTGCAGCACGGCCACCTCGCGGATCGCGGCGATGTCGTCGTCGCTGTAGCGGCGTGTTCCGCCCTCCGTGCGCGCGGGAGTGACCAGCCCCTTCTCCTCATAGAGACGGAGCGTCGCCGCCGGGAGCTCCGTCAGCTGCGCGGCAACGGCGATGCTGTAGAGCGGGACACTCCCCGACCGGTCGGTCATCCTCAAAGTTTGCTGTAAATCGGAAGTTTTGTCAAACGCAGGGTGTATTAAATCTATAGCAGACGCTGTAGGTAATCTCATTGGTCAGCAGGATGGGAGGCTCCGAGATGCAGACGGCGATCGAGACGGCCACGGCAGGGTTCGCAGACCTGATCTGCTCCGACCCGGATTGGGTGGAGGCTGAATTCGCCGCACTCGTCGCCCGCTCCCGCTTGGAGCCTCCCGTTCGCACCGGCGTCTCCGGTCCCCAACCGTCGGGACCGCGCGTCCCGGTGTCCACCTGGCCGCGCCGGTGGAGCCCGGGACGGCAGCGGAGGCTCTCCGCCTGGCGCGTCCGGGCGGTGGCGCGCTGCCCGCCCACGCTGAACGCACCTACGCGCAACCGCACACCACGATGAAAGGAGTTCACACCATGGCCATGTCGTTCGATCCTTTCAGCCAGCTGGACAGGATCGCTCAGAGCGTCTTCGACACCAGCCGCCAGCCGCGCATGATGCCGGTGGATCTGTCGCGTGAGGGCGACAAGTACCTGCTCAACGCGGATCTCCCGGGCATCGACCCCGGATCCATCGACATCGACCTCGACGGCCACCTGCTGAGCATCCGCGCGCAACGGTCGGCGGGAGAGCGCCAGAACAGCCGTTGGCTGCTCCAGGAGCGGCCGTTCGGCAGCTACCTGCGCCAGTTCACGATCGGCGACGACGTCGACACCGAGGGCATCAGCGCGAGCTACGACAACGGCGTGCTCAGCGTCCTGATCCCGATCGCCGAGAAGGCGAAGCCGCGCAAGGTCAGCGTCGGATCGGCGTCGGAGCACCACAACAAGGCCGTCACCGCCTGAGCGGCGGCCGGCGAGCGGGCTCCACGCCGGTGCAGGCCGGACCGCATGATGCGGGCGGCGCGCCTCGCTCGCCCACCACGACAGGAGGCCGTCCCTACGGGGGCGGCCTCCTTCGGTATCCGAGTGCCGATACTCCTTCGAAAGGGCATAGCCACGAGCGACGACCGCTCCTAGAATCGCGCCCGAACGGCAGTCACTAGGGCTAAGGAGACTCGACATGACCGATACGACACCGACTCCAGCAGACGGAGCCGACGGGGAGGACACGGCCGTCGACGTGACGGCGGCCGGCATCAGCAACGGCGCCTACACGCTGATCGCCGCCGATTTCGCGGACACCGACATCGCACTGGAGGCGTACGAGGAACTCAAGAAGGTCGAAGACGGAGCGACCGTCAAGATCGACGGGGTCGTCGTCGTCAGGCGGAGCGCGGACGGCAAGCTCGAAGTGCAGAAGGCCACCGACCACAGCACCCGCGAGGGCGCCGCCTGGGGCGCTGTCGGCGGGGCCGTGCTCGGCGTCTTGTTCCCTCCGTCGATCATCGGAAGCGCGCTCGTGGTCGGCGCTGGCGGCGGCCTCATCGGAAAGCTGCGTGAGCGGCACCACAAGAAGGAGCTGGCGAAGGAGCTCGAGGACGCGATCGAGCCCGGCCACTCCGGCATCATCGCGCTCGTCTCCGACCCCGCGGAGATCAAGTTCCGCAAGGCGCTCGAGAAGGCCGACCGGATCGTCGAGAAGGCCATCGACGATGCCGCCGCGGCGGACCTCAAGACAGCGGGCACAGCCGAGGAGGGCGCCGCCGACTCCGCCGACAAGAAATAGACCGCGTCCGGGCCACCGGTCATGGTGTGCGGGGCGACCACCACTGGTCCGCGCGATGCGCGCCGTGCGACGATGCAGGAATGAGCAGCACTCCAGACGCCGCCGGATCCCGCTCGAACGCCGAACGGAACCGTGCCCGTGCAGCCGCACTCATCTTCCTCGCCGCAGCCGTGGTGCTCGTCGTTCCGGCCGCGTCGGGCTACGGCGAATGGCAGCACGCCCTCCACTACGGCTGGCCCGGCTCGTACAGCAGCAGCGTCTCGGAGCTGAACGCGGGCGAGGCGATCTGGAAGGCGGACATCTGGAGCCTGATCTCGGTCGTCGTTCTGATCGGCGCAGCCGTCGGCGCCGGGTTCGCTGCGCGCGCGGCCGGGCAGCGGGTCTGGCTGGTCGTGCTCGCCGGTGTCGCCATCACGGTCGTCGCCGTGCTCGCGATCGCGGCGCTCCTCACTCCGCCGGTCGCATCCTCGTAGTCCTCGGCGGCGGTGGTCGCGCCCTGCGCTATTCGTCGCTCGGTGTGCGCGTCGTCGGCAGCGCGTCCGCGCGCTCGTCCCGGCGACCACGGCGTCGCCCGCGGAGCTGCCGGGAGACGACTCGCGCGAGCAGTGTGAGCGCGATGGAGCAGACGGGACCGACCACGGCGAGCGCGAGCGCGAAGAGGATGCGTTGAGCCACGGGCGCACCGCCCGTGTTCGCCGTGTAGAGGAAGACGGCGCAGAGGAGGTAGCCGTAGACGCCGGAGGCCAGCAGAGCGGTGAGCCGGTCGGTCGGGAGGAGGCCGATGGCGATCGCGACGATCGCCCAGACGATCAGGTTCCAGGCGGAGCCGCCGAACAGGATCTGCCCGCTGAGGGCGCCGAGGCCGATTCCGACTACGCCGCCGACGACGACGGTGAGCGTCCTGCTCATGGTGCGGGAGTCCGCACGGGACGGATCGTCAGCAGGAACCGGACGAGGAAGACGACGCCGAAGATCAGCGCCACGACTCCGTCGGCGTAGAGCACGCCCTGCCCCCACGCGACGCGGGAGACGCCCTGGGTCGCTCCGGCGGCGAGCAGCGCGAGGCCGGCGCCGAGGAACGCGGTCGCCCCGATCGCGGTGACCACGCTGCGCGGGAGGCGAGCACGGGCGCCGAGCGGACGCCGCCGGGCCAGCCGCATCGCGGCGAGGAGAACGCCCGCGATGACCAACCCGACGATCGCGGCGGCAAGGATGAACAGGAACGAGTCGTCGGAGCTCTCCAGCGCGGCCGCGGTGCTGCAATCGCTCGCGCCCGGCTGGACGGCGAGCCAGTGTGCGCACTGCGCTGCGGTGAACCGGTAACCGGCGGGTGCGCCGTAGACCCACTGCGTCGAGGTCACCAGCGCCAGCGCACGGGCGAGGAGGGTGGCCAGGCCGATCGCGGCGAACCCGTAGACGGCGAGCTGCGCGGCGGCCCGGACGCAGGCGGCGATCAGCTCGGCCGGTCGGCGGCGGTTGGCCACCCGCGCGATCGCAGGGGCGTCGCCGAAGGCGTCGATCGCCGCCGCCTGGGCGGCATCGGCGTCCAGGCCGCCGCGCTGGTAGGCGTCGGCCGAGTCGCGCAGGTGCGTCTCGGCCTCGGCGAGCATTCTGCGGCGCTCGGCCGCGGTGCCCTCCAGCCGGTCGAGCATGTCGTCGAGGTAGGCGTCGATGCGGTCACTGCTCATGCGGATGCTCCCAACACTCGGTTCATGCCGCTGGCGAAACGCTGCCAGTCGGCGGCCTGCTGATCCCGCGCCTCCCGGCCGGCTCCGCTGAGCTCATAGACCCGGCGGCGCCTGCCTCCGACGACCTCCCACGAGCTCGTGATCAGCCCGCGGGATTCGAGCCCGTGCAGCGCCGGGTACACGGTGCCCTCGGCGAGGACGAACTCGCCGTCGCTGCGTTCCCGGATGCTCGCCGTGAGTTCGTACCCGTGCGCCGGGCCGGCGGCGAGAGCGGCGAGCAGCAGCAGGTCGAGATTCCCCTTGATTCGATCGTGGGCCATACCTAGGGATTCTAGGCATGGGAGTTCTAGGTATCAAGAGCCGATCGAGGTAGAGTGCCGGGCATCGCCTCCCGGAGTGAAGGTGTGAAGGAGAGCTATGACCCGCGACCAGCACCTCGAACACCGGATCCGCGTGCGCGCACCGGAGGCCGGAGAGTCCTCTCCGAGCACCCGCGGACACGTGCTCCCTGGCGAGCAGCCACCGCCGCCGTTCGAAGCCCGACGCCCCTCGGACTACCTGCTCCGCGCAGCGGCGTCCGCTGCCGGCCAAGCGTACAAGTCGCTCGCGATCCAGCAGCTCGCCATCGACGCCGACGACACGATCCTGGATCTCGGCTGCGGCACCGGCGGCGAACTCGCAACCCTCCTGCGCGCACTCGGCCCGGACGGCTCGCTGATCGGCATCGACACCGACGACGACGCACTCCGTGTCGCGCGGGAACGGTTCGATGACCGGCGGCTGCGCCTGCGCAGCGGCGACGCACACGCGCTCGACCTCGCCGACGAATCGGTCGACCGGGTCTATGTCGACCGCGCCGCGCAGCACTTCGCCGCGCCGGCGACCGTGCTCGACGATCTCCGGCGGATACTGCGGCCGGACGGCCGGGTCGTGCTCGCCGAACCCGACTGGCAGACCCTCGTCATCGACAGCACCGAACCGGAACTCGCCGCGAACTACCGGCGGTTCGTCGTGGACCAGGTCATCCGCAACCCGCGCATCGGCAGCGAGCTGCCGCGGCTCGTGCAGGTCGCCGGCCTTCGTCTCGACACCGTGCTCCCCGCTACCGCGACCTTCACCGATCCCGTCGACGCCGATCAGGTCTTCGGTTTCGCGCGGGTCACCCGCCGAGCGGTCGCCGCGGGCTACCTCGACGACGATCAGGCGGACCGCTGGCTCGGCTCCCTCACGGGTGGACTGTTCTTCGCGTCGCTGACGATCTTCATCACCGTCGCCCATCGGGGCGGCTGAGGCCGGCCCCTGCGACGGACACCGACGACGAGCTCATGACGTCGCGCGCAGTCTGGCATCGATCGCCTCGATCGACTCGCCGCGGCCGCGCGGCATGAACACGATGCCCAGGATGCCCGATCCGACGGTCACCACGATCATCAGGATCGAGACCCCGACGAGTCCGGACGCCAGCAGCGTCGGCACGAAGACGAGCGAGACAGCGGAGGCGATCCGCGCGACGCCGAAGCTCAGACCGAGCGCTGTGCTGCGCAGCTCCGTCGGGAACAGCTCCTGCGACCACAGTTTGTAGTGCGCCTCCCCGGCCATCGTGGTGCCGATCCCGTAGGTCACGAACGCGATCACCAGGGTTCCCGCTCCGACCGGGAGCACCAGGGCGAGGAACCAGGCGGCCACCTGCACGATGGCGCCGACGATGAAGATCGGCCGGCGCGCAGCGCTGTCCATCGGCCGCATCATCACCACGACGGTGATCAGGATGATCGGGACCGTGACGAGGGACAACAGGAGGGCGACCGCAGGGGGGAGGCCGCCGACCGTCTCGAGGGCGTAGAGCCCGAAGGAGCCGTAGAAGTTCGTACCGATGGTCAGCAGTGTGTAGAACGCGAGGATGAACAGGGTGTTCCGCAGCAGCCGACCGCGGAACAGGCCACCGATCGTCTCCCGGGTCGCGCCGACGCTGCGCGCGTTCTTCCAGGCCGTCGGTTCACCGATCTTGCGGCGCAACAGCCAGGTGACCAGGGACAGGACCAGGAGGTGCCCGAAAACGATGCGCGGCATCCACTCCCCCAGGCCCGTCGAGACCAGGACGACGAGGATGACGATGAGCGGGCCGAGCCCCCACAGCAGCTGTGTGAAGGTGACGAGCCGGCCGCGGCGCTTTCCTGGGGCGGTCTCGCCCACCACGGTGATCGAGGTCGGCACGTCGGCGCCGATCGCCAGGCCGACGATGATCACGCCGACGAACAGCATGGCGGGCACGACGGCGCACACGATCCAGAGCAGCCCGAAGGCGTAGAGCAGCAGGTCGAAGGAGTACACCCGCTTGCGGCCGACGCGGTCGCCGACGCGGCCTCCGACGATCGCCCCGATGCCGATGCAGACGGTGAGAGCGGCGGACAGGAAGCCGAGTTGCCAGGCGTCGAGCGAGAACTGACTCTTCCAGAGGGTGAGGCTCGCGCTGACCGCGACGATCGTCCCCGCATCGAGGTACGACGCCATCCCGGCGAGGACAGCGGTGCGCCAGGGTGCGCGCGCCTGAGGTTCGATGCCGGAAGCGTCGGGCGCGGTGCCGGCGGGGGCGGGTGCGGGTTCGGTCATCGGGAGGTCTCCGTTCATCGGGTCTGCGCCCATGGTGTTCATCGGGTCCGCAGCCAGTGGGCGGTCTGGGCGGCGAGGAGGGCGCGCAGGCCGCCGAGGTCGACGTTATAGTCGACGACGTGCAGCCCGAGCGCGGACGTGGAGGTGTCGGGAAGCATCCCGGTGGGGTCGTCGATCTGCAACCAGCTGGAGTTGGCGGTCGCGTCGCCGGCGAACGCGCAGTGTCCGGTGAGCGCGCCGGGCGTCTCGCGGTAGCCCGTCGGGTCGGCGGGCAGCGTGTAGCCCAGCAGCAGGTGGGTGAGCGCGCCGTTCGGGGCGAGCAGGCTGCCGCGGACGAGCGTGCGGGTCGGGAGGATCGGGTCCAGCGGCGTGGAGGTCCCTGCCGGCTTCGAGGCCAGCAGGGCACTGGGGTTGACGCACCCGATCCTGTGGCCGGGGTCGAGATTGGCGGCGAGACTCCCCGACACGGGAGGCTGCCCCGCCGGCTGGCCGTAGCTCGAGTAGGCGATGACGCACCCGGTCGGCACCGAGCCCGGCTGGGGTTCGCACAGCGGAAGGTGCTGGAATGTCGAGTGCGGATCGGCCCCTCCCCCGGCCGCGGCATCCAGCGGCACCTGGACCTGGCCGCCGAGGACGACGGCGCTCACCAGTTGCGCGGTCGCCGCGGCCTGACCGTCCACCGAGTGCTGCAGCAGTCGCTCGACGGCGACGCTGCCCTGCGAGTGGCCGAGCACGATGACCCCGCGGCGGTTCCCCGTCGACGGGTCGATGTTGTCGTGCGTCCAGTAGTCGTCCCACGCCTGCTGCACATCGGCGAAACCGGGGCCGGGATACGGGTCGCCACCGGTCACACCGCTCACGGCGAGCTGCGCGAGGGTGCTCTGCCGATAGAGCGGAGCGAAGACGCGGCACAGGCCGGCGAGCGGCCCGAGCTGCGCGAGCATCACGGCGACCTCGTCGTCGCGGGCGGACGGCGGGGCGGAGCCGATCATCAGCGGCGGATTCGGCAGCAGGTCGACCGTCGGGTAGACGTAGAAGCAGTCGACAGGCGGAGGGGTGACGCCGGTGGGCTGCACGACGGCCAGACTGCCGCCGGCGGCCACCGTCGTCGAGAGCGGGACCGTGGTGCCGTCGGGGTAACGGCCGACGCCGTCGCCGCACGCCGAGGCCGGGTCGCCGGGATGGCAGAGCCAGACCGGCGCCGACAGCGGTGCGGTCAGCGACAGGGACAGGGCGTCCGAGGCGGGTGTCAGACCGACGGCTGCCGTCAGCGCGACGGCCGTCGCGATCCCGAGGAACGGTGAAGGCATCGTCGCCTCCTTTCGTCGGCACACCGAGCGGTGTGCGTAGTGGTCAGAGCCGCGTCGTCGCGGACCCTGCATGGTGCGCGGTCTCCCGCCCCGCGCGGTCGACGAACGTGAACGGCACGGGAGAGACGATCTCGACCCGGTCGCCGTCGACGGCGACCTGCACCGGGCCGAAGGGGGTGGCGGCGGCGCCGGAGACCCGCGAGAGGCGTCCGGGCCGTGGAGCGATGCGCATCCTGGCGCAACCGGGCTCGTCGGGCCGGATGCCGAGCGTGAAGACGATCAGGTCGCGGGCCGGGGTGGCGCTCCAGCCGTGGCAGAACGAGCCGCCCTCCCAGCACTCGCGGAAGGCCGTCGGCCCGTCCTCGAGCAGCGCGTCCCAGTCGAGCAGCAGGTCGGGCAGCCGATCGGTGTCGCCGAGCAGATCGAGAGCCTCGTGCACGATCGGGCGGAAGAAGGGCTGCGCCCCGACCGTCGACCGCTCGGTGTCCCAGTCGGGCGCATCGCGCACCGACACCGGCGATCCGGCCACCGGGCCGAGCGCGTCCGAACCGTGGTCGGCGAGCGGGCTGCGGGTGAACATGGCGTCCCGATCGAGGAGGAGACGCCGCACGGCATCGTGCCGGTGCTCCGGGACGATGCGCGCACACACCGCCGCGGCAGCGGTGTGCTCGCTGACCGACGCTCCACGCCCTCCGTCGACGATCGTGTCGCGATAGGCGCCGCGCACCTCGTCCCAGAACGCCTCGAACCCGGCCGCGATCGCGGAATGCCGCTCGCGCGCCCAGCGGGCACGGCCGTGGTCGCCGAGCGCGTCGGCGAGTTCGGCGACATCGAGGAAGGCGCGGGCCAGCAGCGCGTTCAGGGCAGCGCTCCGCCCGCTCACCTGCACGGGCGACCAGTCGATGAGCACCCATCCCGGCACGTCGGCGACGAGGCCGTCGTCGCCCGCGAACCGGTCGAACCAGCGCAGCACGTTCTCGGCGACCGGCAGCAGCTCGGCAACGGCCTCCCGATCGCCCGTGTAGAGGTGCAGGCGCTGCACCTGGCGGATCCAGTGCAGCGACCAGTCCGGGATGGTGGGGACCTCCGGGGTGGCGAAATCGCCCGCCGCGACCATCGGCAGGATGCCGTCGATGCGCGGTTGTGCGAGCAGGCGGGGGCTCCAGCGCGGCAGGCTCCAGTCGAGGTTCGCCGCGAAGTCGACGGACTGGTGCACCACCGAGTCCCCCGTCCAGGCGCGCTGCTCCCGGGTCGGGCAGTCCACATAGGCGTCGTGCGAGCTGAGATCGGCGGTGCGCAACGCGACATCGTAGATGCGGTCGAGCCGCGGGTCGTCGGAGCGGAAGGGCGCGACCGCCTTCCGGGGACGCAGGCGTTCGAGGACGGCGACATCGTCCAGCGACCAGTCGGCCGCCGAGTCGACCAGCAGCACCAGCCAGCGGCCGCCCAGACGCTCCGACGACGTGATCCGGTCGTCGGCACCGCGGCAGATGTATCCGAGCAGAGCGGCGGAGTCGAGCGCCGCCGGCGTCGGCGCCTCGAGCAGGCTCGCCGCGACCGTTGTGCCCCGCGGCGCGGAGAACTGCAGCACCAGCCGGCCGCTGACGATCGCGCCGAAGTCCAGGACGATCAGGCGGCGGCCGGCCGGAACGTCGACCGGGCGCTCGAAGGCGACGGGGGCTTCGGCGGGAACGCCAGGGGCTTCGGCGGGAACGCCAGGGGCTTCGGCGGGAACGCCAGGGGCTTCGCCGAGCAGCCCGGCGAGGAGGGTGCGAGCGACTGTGAGGGCGGTGCCGTCCCAGGCCTCGGACCCGCCGTCCGCGATGGCGAGCCCGACAGGATTCCGGAGTTCACCGACGAGGGCCGGGACCGGCCGCCGGCGGGGCGCCCCCCACGGCTCCCCGCCCGGCGTCGTGCGCCCGGAGGGACCCACGATGGAGTGCTCGTGCAGCACCGTCGCAGCCTCCCACGCGGAATCGTCGTAGTCGCGCTGCGCCCAGTCCGCGTCGAGGCGGCGCGCGTCCAGGAGCTCGTCCGGCTGGGTGACGAGGAACCCGCGGGGAGCCGCCGGAATCCACGCGTCCGCAGCCATCACCCGCCAGGTGTCGTCGGTGCCGACGATGGCTCCATCGATGGCGATCTCTGCTGCCAGACAGCCACCGCCCAGCGTGAAGCTGGTGGGCGACGGCTCCCACCAGGGGGAGGGATACCCGCGGAACCGGCCGATGACAGCGACCACGTTCGCCCCGGCGACGAGAGCGCCGTCGAGGCCGTACTCGTCGAACTCGATCCGCCGCGGCGCGTGCCGGATCGGGCCCGACCCGAGTTCACGCCCGTTGACGAAGAGGCGGTAGTCGGAGTCGGCCGTGATCCGCAGGCGCGCGGTGCGCGGCGCCGAGTCGAGGTGCAGGACGCGGCGGAACAGCACCCGCGTGTCGAAGCGCTCGGGATCCGGCGCGCCGTAGGGGTGGTCCGCGGTCGGTCCCGCCAACGCGGGGCGGCGCGACCAGATCCAGCTCCCGGTCCACTTCTCCGGCCACGGCGTCGATGACATGCGTCTGATTTTACCGAGTGGTAAGTAAAATGCAAGAGGGCACAATAGGGACATGAGCGAGAGCAGCGACACGACGGCCCCGTCACGCCGCCGACGGCACCGCGGCACAGGGCGCGGCGACTCCCGGCGCGACGAGCTGCTCCACGTGGCGAGCGAGCTGTTCGCCGAGAACGGCTATCGCGACACGAGCATCGCCGACATCGCCCAGCGCGTCGGGGTCACCCAGCAGGCGCTGCTCTACTACTTCGGGAGCAAGCCGGCCCTGCTCGACGCCGTCATCGACGAACGGGACGGCGCCGCCGTCGCGTTCGCCGAGGAGCTCGCCGCGATCGGCGGGTTCGACGCCATCCGCGCCATCCCCTCCTCGGCGCGCCGCAACGTCGCCGAACCCAACCTGGTGCGGCTCTTCGCCGTCCTCGTCGCGGAGAACCTCCCGCAGCACGCCGTCGCCCACGATCACTTCGTCGCACGGTATCGCCGTCTGCGCCGCATCGTCGCCGAACTCATCGCCGAAGGGCAGCGCACCGGGGAGTTCAGCACGGACGTCGACCCGATCCTCAAAGCCGCGGAGGTCGTCGCCGTGATCGACGGGCTCAACACGCAGTGGCTGCTCGACCCCGACGATGTCGACATCATCGGGGCCACCGAGCAGTTCGCCGCAGGGCTGGCCGACTCGTTGCGCGTGCGCGCCTGACCTACTTGCGGAGCCGCGCTCGTCGCACCAGCCACGGGAGCATCCCCACCCCCACCGCCACCAGCACGGCACCGGATCCCAGAAGCGTCAGCCGTGCCGGGAGCCCGCCACCGGCCGGGAGCGCGCCGACCGGGTATTCGATGTACTTCGCCGCCGTGCGCGCGACGTGCTCTCCTGCCTGCTGCGCGATGTCTCGCAGCACAGGCTCGAACGCCGACTCGCCGGGCGCGCGTCCGCCTGGTGCGCCCCCGCCGGTTGAGATCGTGCGGTCGAACCGGCCCGCCTGTTCGCGCGGCGTCGTCAGCAGGGTGAGCCCGTGCGCCGTGCGCACGCTGTCGCCGTCGGCGACGGGCACGACGTGCGCGAGGAAGGCGGCTGCCCCGTAGAGCTCGGCCGCCGCGGCGACGCCGATCTCGTCGACGCCGTCGGTCAGCATGAGCCCGTAGGTGGGCTGGAACCACGGCAGCGTCGCCGCCAGGGGGTAGGGGTAGTCCGCGAGCGCGACCGTGTTCACCGGCATCGTCTCCGCCGGCCCCGGACGCCACGCCGGATAGCCGATCGCCGACGCGATCCTGCTCGCTTCGTCGGCGCCGACGTAGCGCTCCACCAGATGGAGGGCGCCGGCGATGCCCGAGCTGACCCCGGCGGTGGTCAGGATCATGCCGTCCTGCACCCAGCGCACTCCTTCCTCCCAGGTGGTCTTCGGATGCGTCGACCGGAGTTCTGGGATATCCGACCAGAACGAGGTCGCCCGCTTGCCGTCGAGCACGTCCGTGGCCGCGAGCACGCGCGCGCCGGCGCACACGCCCAGCACGGCGTTCCCGCTCCGCGCGGTCCGCTCGATCAGCGCGCGCAGGGGCGCCTCGTCGGCACCATCCGGGTCCGCCATGGCCGGCACGACCACCACGGCCGGCTCCGGAGCGACGCCCGCCTCGACGTCGGCGACGGAGTAGTCCGGCAGGACGGCCAGTCCCCCGGACAGCGCCACGGGCTCCCGTCGAACGGAGACGGTGTAGAGGTGGAACCGCGACGACCGGGCGAGGACCTCGTACGGTCCGAGCGCATCCGTGGCCACCGACCCGTTCGCGCCGAGGAGCACGGCGACGGGGATGCGATCGTCGCGCTTGTCGGCCGCCGGACGGGGAAGCCGCGACGCCGCCCCCGCCGCACTCTCGGGAACCGAGAAGTCGCGTGCCATCGTCACGGCGAACCCGCCGCCCAGGAGTGCGACAAGGGTGGCGGCGCCGAGCACCACGCCGAGGACGGCGGTCAGCAGTGCGGAGGCGATTTTGGGCATGGTGGGGCTCCAGAGGGTGTGCGTGTGTGAGAGGGGAACGGACGAAGACGGGGACTCAGGCTGCGCTGGTCCGGTACGCGGACGGGGGCACGCCTTCGTGCGCACTGAACATCCGCCGGAAGTGCCGAGGGTCGGCGTACCCGCAGGCGCGCGCGATCTCCTCGACCGTGAGCGCCGACCCGCGCAGCAGCGTGCGGGCGTGCCCGAGCCGCAGCGCGGTCTGATACTGCGCCGGAGTGAGCCCGGTGGCCGCGACGAACGCTCGACTGAGCCCGCGCGGAGAGAGGTGCGCGTGCGCCGCAAGCTCTGCGAGCGGATGCGTGCCGGCCAGATCGGCGGCGAGCGTGTCCTGCACGGTGTGCACGACAGGGTCGAGGTGGTCGCGGTGGGCGAGGAACGGACTGAACGGCGCAGAGGAGCCGTTGCGGCGGGCGTAGACCACGAGCTCACGGGCGACGGCCGCGGCGAACGCGGGTCCGTGGTCGGCCTCGACCAGCGAGAGCGCGAGGTCGATGCCCGAGGCGATCCCCGCGCTGGTGCTCACCGGCCCGTCGTGCACGAACAGGACGTCGTCGAGGACGTGCGCGGCCGGATAGCGCTCGCGCATCGCGCCGATGGCGCTCCAGTGCGTCGTGCACCGCCGTCCGTCGAGCAACCCGGCGTCGCCCAGCACGATCGCGCCGGTGCAGACCGACGCCACCCGCGCACCGGAGGCATGAGCCCGCCGGGTCCACTCCAGAACCTCCGGCGCGACGAGTTCGCCGTCACCCGCCGCCCGCCGGACGACGGCAGCGAGATCCGGCCCGGGGACGATCACCAGAGCGCCCTCGTCGGCGGCCGCGTCGGACAGCGGCTCCAGCCCGGCGAGCCTCAGGCCCTGAGCGCTGACCACGCCGGCCGGCTCACCGACCCAGCGGAGCCGATAGTCCGCTCCGAGCGCGGAGGCCGCCGAGAAGACCTGGGCAGGACCGGACAGATCCAGCAGGTTGACCTCGGGGAGGGTGACGAACACGACATCCATGTCACCCAGGCTATTCGCGGTGAACGGCGCGAGGGAGGCCGGGACAGGGCGAGCGAGCGGACGGATCCGGTCACGCCAAGAGAAAGTCGGGGTGCCCGGTCAGCCGCGCTCCTCGGTTCGCAGCCTCGTTCCCCCCGGCACGTGGATCACCGTCCCGACGGGAGCGCCGCCGACCGCACCGTCGGAGATCAGCCGCGTGGGCACTCCTCTCGAGCGCAACCGATCGCGCTGCGCCAGCTGCGCGGCGAGCACGCCGGGACGAGTGTCCAGATAGTACGTCCAGTTGGAGAGCAGGAAGCGCTCCTCGTGGAGCGGCGAGGGCGGCGCCTCGACGGAATCCGCCAGCTCGCGCAGGCGGGGGAAGAACTCGAACTGGGCCAGGTCGCCGCTCCACTCGGTTCGCTGCGTGTAGTTCGCCACGTTGAGTCCGCTCGCGCCGCCCCGGAACGCCGCCTCGGCCGTGGCCAGGACGCCGCTGCCCCCGTATCCGGTGAAGAACCGGCCGGTCGGGCCGTCCAGCTCGACCAGGACGGGGCGCTCGGTCAGTTCGCGGTAGACGTCGGTGAGCTCCTCGACAGCGCGTGGCGCGTCATCCACCCGGTGGCTGTCGTAGTCGAACGAGAAGACGACACGGTCGGCGTGGCGGCTGAGCCCGAAGATGTCCTGGTTGCCGAATTCCGCGGACTCCGGCCGGAAGCTCTCCCCCAGGGGAGCGGAGAGCCGCGCGGAAGGGTCGGCCTCCCGCACCACCGCCGCGAACCCGTCGACCTTCGCGGCCAGCCACTCCTCGCGGAACTCCAGCCAGTCCGCGTCATGGGCTTCCGCGATCGAACGGGCTTCGCCGCCGAACTCTCGTTCCGCGAGCCAGAGGGCGAAGCGATCGACCGCGACGGGCTCGAAGCCGATCCAGCCCCCGTACTTGTACTCGAAGTGAAGGCCGAATCCGAAGGTGTAGAAGATTCCACGGCCTCGGTACGTGCCGGCCAGTCCCGCGAGGTAGTCGCGCTGTGCGTCGAGCACCCGCGGATCGAAGAGGGAGGGCAGCGGCTGCCGCGTCGAACCGTATCCTGTCTCGAGCACGGAGCCGTCCGCGAAGCGCGACCACTCGGCGGTCGCGGCGACCGGGTCAGGCAGGTCCTGCAGGTTCACCCTCAGGTGGACGCGCAGGCCCGACCGCTCCAACTCGGCGATGCGGCGGTCGAGTGCGCTTCGTGATCCGCGCCACGAGACGCCGAGTTCCAGATAGTCGAACCCCCACCCGGCCAACTGAGCGAGGAGACGCGAGAACGCGGTGTCGTCGTTCCAGGTCGCGTCCCAGTCCCAGACGCAGAGGCCGAGCTCGCGATGCGCCATCAGGACTCGCCACCGCGCACCGGGAAGGCGACGACCAGTGCGCCCTCGTCGAGGGAGAGACCCTCGTCCAGCCACCGGTCACCTGTTTCGTCCGCACCGGCCGACACGCGAAGCGTCGGTCCGCGGAACTCCCGGGCCAGGCCGCGCCCGATCGGATCCACCACATGCGGAGCCACCGCTGTGAGCGTCCCGGCATACCCCTGCGACCCGCCGAGCGCGATCTCGCCGCCGCCGCGCACCGGGTGCAGGCCCACGGTCAGGGCCCCGTTGTGCGGTGCTCGATGCGCCTCGACGCGGACGGTCGAGTCGGCAGGCCAGTTCGCCGTGATCCGGAGCTCCCACTCGCCGTCGGCCGTCGCCAGCGTGACGCTGCCGGTGTGCGGGTCCAGGATCGTCAGCGTGGCGGTGTCGGGGTCGAACTCGACCGAGTGCTCCCGCACCTCCAGCACGCCGATCGCCCCGCGCATCGTGCAGCACCAGCGCGCGTCGTCGTGGATGCGCCGAAGCGCAGGGTCGTCGACGGTCGGGAGGGAGTCGAGGCCGAACGAGCCATCGGCCCGATGAGCGAACGCCAGAGCGTTGTGTTCGGTCCGGGCGATCTCCTCGAGGTAGGCCGGGTCGCCGGTGATCCGCCACAGGTTCTGCGCCACCCCGAGCGCGTCGACCATCGCGCACGGCTCCGACCAGGAGTCCGCTCGGCCGAACCAGTTGTACGGCGCGAACGTGAGCGACTGGGCGTGGTTCCGGTAGGTGTCGAACAAGCTCGACGCGAGACCCCGATACTCGTCCCGACCGGCGACGGCGAGATCGGACAGGCACCGGGCCGCCGCGAGCACGGCGTGGAGTTGAGCCCCCGTGGACACCACGTCGATCGCCGTGACCAGGTCCGCCAGGCCGGAGACGGCGGCCAGCAGGTCGGCCCTTCCCGTCTCCAGGTACGCCGGGACGAGCCCGTTGAGGCAGAGCAGGACGCAGTAGGTGTCCGTCGACAGGTCCCATTCCGGCGTGCGGAGTCCGATCTGGCCGGACGCGGCACCGTCCTCGACAGGGGCACGGTCGACCGGATAGTCGTCGAGCGAGCCGAGGCCGGGAAGGATCAGCTCGTCGATGACCCTGAGCGCGGCCGCGCGCGCGGACTCCTCGCCGGTGAGGTGGTGATACTGCAGGAATCCGGCGACCACCCACCCGTGGCAGGCGAGCTGCTGCTCGTCGCGGGTGGGCCCGAGCGGCGGGCCGAAGTAGCCCCGCTCACGGATCGCGGCACTCATCTCGGCGAAGAGCGCGTCCGCCGCCCGATCGGTCTGCAGGCCGGCCCGGGCGTACCTGCTCAGCGAGAGGAGGAGCCTCCCGGCGAGGTCGCCCGGCCAGGGGTCGGTCGACGTCTCCTCCACCACAGAGCGCGGGTCGTAGTCGGAGCGGAGCAGTCGCGCCGTGGAGCGGGCGATGCCCGCATCGTTCGCGAGCTCGACCCGGAGCAGGGGGACGCCGGAGCGGACATCGGTCATGCGATCGTCTCCAGTTTCTGAGCGGGGCTGCCGTCGAGCAGCTCGAGGGGGGTGTTCAGCACCGTCTCGTGCACGCCGGGGCCCAGTTCGAGCGCGTCACCGTCGGGGGTGAGCAGGACGGCCGAACCGCCGCCGGGGACCGTGATGGTGAGCTCGACCACGGTGTCCCGCTCGGTGCGGCGCCAGGACACACCGTAGCGACCCGCCGGCGAGTCGAGGCGGTACTCGACGCTCGGCACGCCAGGAAGGAAGACCGGTTCGACCTCGGCCCTCGCCCAGCCCACGGAGCCGGGGGCCTGACGGAGACCGGCGATGTTCCCCGTCATCCAGTGGGACACCATCCCGAGCATGAAGTGGTTGTTCGAGCCCTCTCCCTCCGGACCGGACTCCGCGGACCAGGTCTCCGCGAGCGCAGTCATGCCCTTGGCGAGCTGCATGCCGTAGCCCGGCACGTCCTGGCGCGAGAAGACCTCGTGCAGCCGGGCGTCGAGGCCCCGGCGGTGGAACGCGTCGACCAGCGGCTCGAACCCGATCTCGCCGACGGTGAACGCGTTCCCCGCCGCGTCCACGGCCGCCACGAGCCGCGAGAACAGCTCATCGGCGCGCACGTGGTCGCCGAGCTGGTCGGCCACGTCGGTCAGCAGCGCGAGGTCGCTCTGGCTCACCGTGTCGGCGTACGGCCAGCGCGCAAGCGCGGACTGCGTCCGGGTCAGCCGCTCGGCGATGACGGCCTCCCACTCCGCGCGCCCGAGGAGGCGGGCGATCCGCTGCGCCGCGCGGAGGACGCGCCAGTACCCGTACGTCGCGACCAGCCGGCGTTCGGCCGACCCGTCGATCGAC
The DNA here is from genome assembly GCF_017565305.1 of Leifsonia sp. TF02-11. Taxonomy (GTDB): domain Bacteria; phylum Actinomycetota; class Actinomycetes; order Actinomycetales; family Microbacteriaceae; genus Leifsonia. Next base: position 253,505 of record NZ_JAGEKP010000007.1, on the reverse strand, counting down.
ACCCAGTCGGAGAGGCCGAACTCGATCACGCCGTCGTGCTCGCGCGACGCGAGATGGTCGAGGTAGGCGACCATCGCGCTCGCGTTCTCCCGGAGGATCCGCGGATCACCGTACTGGACGAAGTGGTGGAGCGGGAGGAGCACGATGACCCCTCCCCAGTTGACGTCGAACCGGAACGCATCCGGGTCGCCGTCCGCGCCGTTTCCGCTGAAGTCGACGAATTCCGGCGCGATGTTCGGGATCGCGCCGTCGTCCAGCTGCGCCGCGCGCACGTGGTGCAGAACGGACCGGAGGTGGGCCTCGACGTCGAAATGACCGGCCAGAGCACCGAAGCACAGGTGCAGTTGCTCCAGCCAGCCCAGCTTCTCGCGGTGGGGGCAGTCCGTGAAGACGGAGTACATGTTGCCCTCGATGGAGCGGACGATCAGCTCGTCGAGACGCTGGAGGAAGGAGTCCGACGAGGTGAAGCTGCCCACCCGGGTGTTGGACGTGTGCGCCACGAGCGCCCGCGCCGTCGCGCCGGATCCGGCGCCGTCGACCCGCAGGTATCGGAACCCGTGGTAGCCGAATCGCGGCCGCCAGCGGCCGGGTTCTCCGGCCAGGGTGGTCACCGAGTCGAAGATGGGCGACCCTGTGCTGGCCTGGTTGAGCGCGCCGTCGATGATCCGTTCGGCCGGCCAGAGAGTGATCCTGCGTCGCTCGTCGGGGGACGGCCACGCGAACTCGGGGAATCCGGCGATGTTGACCCCGAAGTCGAAGGTCACGCTGTCCTCGTCGCGGGCGATCGCGGCTCCGTCGATCGCGGCGGCGATTTCGATCGCCGGGCTCTGCGGCCACCAGATGCGGTGGAGGGTGCTCGGGCCGAGCACCAGCGGTGTCGTGCCGAGCGGGTCGTCCACGGGTTCGGGAAGCGCCGCGTCGATGTCCTCCCCGCCGTACCAGTGCGACGCGATCGTCGGACCGCGGCCCACCAGCGTCGACTCGTCGAGACGCTCGACGGCGACCGACTGCCCGTGGGTGACGTGCTCCAGCACGGCGGCGATCCGGGGAGTGGATGACCGTGCCCGGAACTTCGTGTACCGGTCGGCACCGCCGCCGAGCAGGTACGGGCCAGCTGCGACCTCGATGGTGAGGGTGTGCGGGCCGCCGTCCAGAGCGCTGAGGTCCAGGCTGACAGCAGCGGCCTCCCCGTCCAGGCGGGCGTACCCCGGGGCGAGCACGCGGGCTCCGAGCTCGCGCCCGTCCACCCGCACCTCGCACACGCCCACGCACGCCAGGTGGAGCAGCACGAGCTCGGCCGCGTGCGCGTTCCGCTCGAACCGGTGCCGGAACCAGACGCTCCTGGTCGAGTCGGTGCGGTGCTCGGGATGCGTGATCCAGTGAGCCGCGGCACTCTCGAAGTCGAGCGCGAAGCGGATCGTCTGCGACCCGCTCCACGCCACGTCGCCGTCGACGCGCGCGCCGACCCGCCACGACAGGCTCCGCACGCCGTCCGGTCGTCGGATCACGGTGTCCCGCGCGGTCGCGTCGAGGGTCGACGCCACGAGCAGCGCCGCGGACCGGCTCCTCGACTCGCCGACCCACGCCTCGACGAGAAAGGCGGAGGCTCCCCCGTCGTGGTCCCACGCCAGGCGGAGTTCGTCGTCGTCGATGCCCGAGGGGTCTTCGAGACCGTTCGTACGGAGACGGTGGGCGGAGAGGTGAGGTGTCATGATCGCTTTCGGTGATCCGCCGGTGTCGGCTGCCCCGCATGGCGTGCGCAGCCGACACCGTCGCGGTGTACGGAAGTGGTGCTACTTCTGGGCTGCGACGTCCTTGGCGAACGCGGCATCCATCTTCTGCGCCGCCGATTGCGGGGTGTCGGAACCGGCGATGAGCGTCTGGCTCGCCTCGGTCAGCGCCGCCCCGGTGCCGGTGCCCGGCCAGCCCTGGTCGGGCCACGTGCCCGTCCGCTTGGCCTTCTGGTACTCGATGATCGTCTGCTGGTTCTTGCTGTCGGCCTTGAACGAGTCGTTCGGGATCGCCGGGGCGCCCTTGCCGGCAGCGGCGTACAGGTTCTGCGCCTGCGGCTGCGCCAGGAAGTCGACGAACTTCCGCGCCAGCTCGGGGTTCTTGGCCTTCGCGTTCACCGCGAAGCCGGCCGAGTCCGCGACCGCGAGGTACTGCTGCTGGGGGTCGTCCCCGACCGGGAACGGGGCCAGGGTGAAGGTCGAGCCTGCCGGCGCGACCGCTTCGAGCGACGAGGTGTCGGAGAAGGCGAAGGTCGCGATCGCCTGGCCCTTGCCGACCTGTGCGGCGCTGGCGTTGAAGTCTGTGCCGTTCGGGCCGTCGTTGAAGCAGCCTGCGTCGCGCATCTTCAGCTGCAACTGGAACGCGTCGACCCACTTCGAATCGGCGAAGGAGGCCTTCCCCGCGAGCTGGTCCTCGGTGAAGCCCGGATTCGGTCCGTAGACGAGCGGGGCCACCGCGGCGAACGAGGGAAGCACCGTTCCGCCCTTCTGCCACAGCGAGTAGGCGACCTTGCCGTGCTTCTTCGCGGTGTCGCACAGTGCGAGCACATCGGTGAACGTCGAGGGGACCGCCGCCCCGACCTCCTTCAGCGTCTGGTCGTCGTACACCAGGCCGAGCGCGAGCTCTCCGATCGGGACGGCGTAGAGCTTGCCCTTGGCGCTGAACAACTGCTTCTGCGCCGTCGAGAGGTCACCCTTCCAGGCGGCGCCGGACAGGTCGGCCAGAGCGCCCGCGGCCGTCAGCTTGCCGATGGCGGCGTTGTTCCCCGAGCCGGGGAACGTGCGGATCACATCGGCGGCGCTTCCGGCGGCGATGCCGGTGCGGATGAAGTCCTGGTACGAGTTGCCGCCGTCCTGGACCGTCACGGTCACCCCGGGGTTGGCCTTCTCGAACGCCGAGACGACCGGCTTCAACTGGTTGGGGTTGTCCGTGGCGACCGTGAGCGCCTGGCTCCCGCTCGCTGCCGAGTCCGTCGTCGAGCACCCGGCGAGGGCCAGCGCTGCGACGGCGACGATGCCGGCCGCGGCGATCGCGGTGCGTCCTTTCGTAGACATGGATGTCCTTTCGTTTCTCGTGATGGAGGAGGTGATGCTGGGGTGGTCACCCCTTCAGCCCCCCGGAGAAGCCCTGGATGATGTGCTTCTGAAGGGAGAAGTAGCAGGCCAGGATCGGCGCGGTGGAGATGACGAGCGCGGCGAACACCGCCGGCCAGTCGGCGCTGTACGTCCTGATGAAACCGCTGATGCGGACGGGCAGGGTCTCGCTCCCGCTCCCCGAGAGGAAGAGCAGTGGCAGGAAGAAGTTGTTCCAGATCGCGATCAGGCTGAGGATCGCGACGGTGCCGAGCGCGGGACGCAGCAGCGGGACGATGACGTACCAGTAGGTCCGCAGCGGGCCGCAGCCGTCGAGGGCCGAAGCCTCCTCGAAGTCTTTGGGCGCCTCGCGGAGGAACGTCGTCAGGATGAAGATCGCGAAGGGCATCCCGCCCCCGATGCTCGCGACGATGACACCGGCGATGTTCCCGACCAGTCCCAGGTCCCGCATGCTCGTGTAGAGCGGGAGGACGCCGAGTTGCCCCGGGATGATCAGCCCCGCGAGGAACAGGTAGAAGAGCCAGCGCGGCCAGCGTGTGCCCACCCGGGCCAGCGGGTAGGCGGCGAGCGACGCGAGGAGGAGGACGGCGACGACGCTGACGATCGCGATCACCGCGCTGTTCGCGAGCGCGGCGCCCAGGTGCCCGTCGTTCCAGGCGCGCACATAGTTGACGAAGCTGTACTCGCCGTCGAACTCGAAGGCGCCGGACGGATTGTGCGGGGCCTTGAGCGAGAGGTTCACGAGCCCCACCAAGGGGAGCAGGAAGAGGAGCGCGATCGCCCACATCGTGATCTCGAGGGCCAGGCTGCGCCCGGTGTACCGGTTGATCATCGCTGGACCTGCCGCGACGTGAGCCGGTACTGCAGGAGGGCGAGCACCCCGACGACGAGGGAGAGCAGCACCGCGAGAGCTGTGGCGAACGGGTAGTCGCCCAGCTGGAAGCCGTTCTTGTAGATGACGAGCGAGATCGTGACCGTCGACGTGCCCGGGCCGCCCTGAGTCATGGCGAACACCTGGTCGAACTGGCCGAGCCCTCCGATCAGCGTCAGAAGAAGGTTGATCACGAAGGCGCCGTTGATCAGCGGGAAGACGATGGAGCGGAACCGCGTCCAGGGGCCGGCCCCGTCGACGACCGCCGCCTCGATCAGCTCGCTGGGGATCCCCTTGAGCCCCGCCATGTAGATGACCATCGAGTAGCCGCTGAACTGCCACAGGATCGCCACGCAGATCGAGCCGAGCGCGAACTTCGGATCGCCCAGCCAGTCCTGCGCGAACGCCCCGAGGCCGATCGCCCGGAAGACGCTGTTGACCCCGCCGTCCGGCGCCAGCAGATAGCTCCAGATGTACCCGGCGACGAGCGGGGTCAGCACGACGGGGGCGAAGAAGGCCACCCGCAGCGCCCCGCTCGTCTTCAGCCGTGTGTTGAGGGCGAGAGCCAGAGCCAGGCCGATCGCATTTTGTAGCACCATGACGACAGCGGCCAGCACGAACGTGTTCACCAGCGAGGCGAGCGCCAGGGGATCCTGCAGCACCCGCGCGAAGTTGTCGAAGCCCACGAAGCGGAAACCGGACGAGATGCCGTCCCAGTCCGTGAAGGCGAAGAAGGCACCGCGGAGGGCGGGCCACACCGAGACGAAGAGGTAGAGCGCCAGCGCCGGACCGGCGAACCAGAGGGAAACGCGCACTCCTCTCCAGGGCCGCCGGCGCCGCGGAGGCGTGACCGCCGCACGGGTGTCGGCCGCCGGAGAGGGGGCGTGTACGACAGTGGACATTGCTGCGCTCTCCTTGAGCTCGGGGTGAATGCAGGATCGATTTTCACGTGCGTTCGACGCCTGGAGTAGTACTGGACTATCGAGAACTAGCACGATCCTGCAGAAACTGGCCTCACGACGCCGCCGGCCCCATCATGGAGCGAGTCCCGAGAAAGGCCCGCGATGCGCTCGATCCAACGACACGAAGTGTTCACCCCCGGCAGGCTGCCCATCGCCGCGAACGAGGTTCCCGCCCTCGACGGGATCCCCGAGCACATGCACGAATACCTCGAGCTGGCCGTCGTGTCCCGCGGGTACGGCCTCCATCGCACCCGCGGGAATGCGACACGGCTCGAACCGGGTTCGGTCATCCTGATCCGACCGGGAACCTGGCACGCCTACTGGGAGCCGGACGAGCTCTGGACGTTCAATGTCTACCTCGGACCCGAACTTCTGCACCGCGACCTCTCCTGGCTCGTGCGCTATCCCTCCCTCTCGCGCGCCCTGCTCCAGGGCACGCCCAACCTGGGTGTGCTCGGTCCCGAGTCGCTGACGGCGGCATTGGCGCTCATCGGTCAGCTGGCCGGCCTCCGCCCCGGCGAGCACGTCGCGCGGGCGATCGGGCTCACGGGCGCTGTCATCGAGATCCTCACCGAGAACGTGCCGTCCGTCTCCCGGCAGTACGACGACGACGCGGCGGAGACCGTCGTCCGGATGATGCAGCTGATGCAGTCGGATCTCGCCCACGGCTGGACGATCTCCGAGCTCGCGCAGCGCCTCAACGTCTCGGCACCGCTCGTCCACCGGCTGTTCAAGGCGCACGTCGGTCTCCCGCCGATGGCGTGGCTCATGCAGGCCAGAGGCGAGTCGGCTGCGACACAGCTCGCGTCATCGACCGCGAGCGTGGCCGCGGTGGGCCGCTCGGTCGGCTGGGAGGATCCCAACTACGCGAGCCGGCGGTTTCGCGCGCTCTACGGGATGTCTCCCCGCGAGTATCGGCGGCGCTTCGCGAGCCCGTCGGTGACCGAGATCCCCTTCTAGCGGGCGACGCCGGCCGTCACGCCGCGCCGACACTGGACGCACGGACCCGGAGACCCGGCTGCAGGACGAGCTGCTCGGGTGAGCCCGTGCCATCCAGAAGGATCCTCACCGCCCGGCGACCGAGTTCCGCGTGGTCGTGGGCGACCGACGTCACGGGCACAGCGGTCGAGCGCGCGAACGGGATGTCGTCGTAGCCGACGAGTGCGAGCTGCTCCGGGACGGCGACCCCCGCGGAGAGGAGCTGTTCGAGGACACCGATGGCGAGGAGGTCGTTCATCGCGAAGACCCCGTCGAAGCTCCGCTGTCCCGAGTTCCCGGCGAGGACGGCACCGGCGGTCCGGCCGCCCTCGAGCGTCCGGGTTCCGGCGTCGATCACCTCGATCGCGACATCGAACTCGCTCCCCGCGCGCAGTGCGCCGCCGAGCCGGGCGCCGATCTGAGCGACGTCGAACCCGGCGCCGACGACGGCGACGCGATGCCGGCCCTGCTCGGCGAGATGCCGTACCGCCGCATACCCGCCTGCGTGGTCGTCCGACGAGACGGAGGACACCTCCGGCGCCTCGGAACGACGACCGAAGATCACGGACGGGATCCCCCGTCCGGTCAGCTGCAGCAGACGCTCCTCCACGTGCCCGGCCGGCGCGATCAGGATGCCGCGAACGCGCTGACGCTCGAGTTGGTCGAGGTACGCGCGTTCCCGGCGGGGGTCGCCGTTGCTCAGCGCGGAGAACGCGAACAGGCCGCGGGCCTCCACCTCCCTCTCCACAGCCTCGGCGAACTGCACGAAGAAGGGATTCGCGGTCTCGAACGCCACGATGCCGACGAGCGGACTCTCGCCGACCCGCAGCTGCCGCGCGGCGTCGTTCGGCACGAATCCCAGCTCTGCGATCGCGGCGGCGATCCTGGCCTGCATGGGCGCGGAAAGCCGGTCGCGCCGGTTGAGGTAGTTCGAGACGCTGCTCGGCGAGACCGCGGCGCGAGCGGCCACATCCCTGATCGCCACCCTGGGTGACTGCTGCACTGCCCCCATCGGCACTCTCCAACCCGGTCGATCGTGAAACGCGAGTCTTGCAGACCTCGCGTGGATACTCTACCTTTTGCATCGATACAAAGCTTCCATCTCTCAATGAAGAAACGAGATGCACATGAAGAAAGCGCTGCGATCACGAATCGTTGCAACGGTCGGTGTCACCGCACTCCTCCTCGGCGGGGGAGCCTGGGCGTTCGCCGCCTCCCCCGGCGTGCTCAACCTGCCGACGCAGACCCCGAGCGGTGTGAACGTCTCGCTGGGCGCCGACACCCTCAGCGAGCCGTTCAACTGCTGGACCGACGGTGCGTTCGCGCTGAAGGACATGGGCACCGGCGGTCTCGTCGCCCTCCCTCCCGTGAACAGCAGCGCGTGCGAGCAGTTCCAGTTCAGCGGCTCGGATGTCAACCATCTGGTGCCGACGACGAAGATGAACGGCCTCACCACGGGACACACCGATCGCGGCCGCGTCTACGACTCGGAGGGCTGGTGGCCGTTCACCCTCTGGAAGGACCCGGCGACGGGAGACTGGTACAGCTACATGCACACGGAGGACGGCTCGCAGTGCAACACCGGCAATCCCGGCGTCGGGTCCGACCTCCGCACGATCGGCGTCTGGAAGTCGAGCGACCAGGGCGCGAACTGGACCTACCAGGGAGTCGCGCTGAGTCTCGACGGCGCACGGAACTTCCAGCCGCCGGCGAACGACTGCAACTCGCAGGCCGGCTGGCCAAAGGTCGGTGGGCCGGGCGACCTGGACGTGATCCCCGGGAACGACGGCTACCTCTACATGATCTACAACCAGTTCACCTACATCAACCCGGCGGGTGTTCCCGCCGGCGTCGCCACCAACCGCGGCAACATGGCTGTCGCGCGTTCGGCCATCTCCGACAAGGGAGCGCCCGGAACCTGGTACAAGTACTGGAACGGCGCCTTCACCGAGCCCGGCCAGGGCGGCCACGAGACCTACGTGCTCTCAGCCGCGAACCAGCGCCAACCCAAGAACGAACAGCATTCGATCGTCTGGAGCACCTACCTCAACAAGTACGTGCTCAGCTTTGCCAGCGGCGAGGGCGTCTACCTCAGCTACAGCACGAACCTGGTCGACTGGAGCAAGCCGGAGTTCCTCTACCAGGAGACGGCGAAGTCCTCGACCTACGGCGACAGCGCGAACTTCATCGCGTACGTGAACCTCGTCGGAGCGGGAACGGGTGCCAACGCGACATCGGACCAGATCGGCCAGACGGCCTGGATGTTCTACGTGCTCGGCAATAAGAACTACGAGGTCCACCGCCGCCTCATCACCTTCGACACCCAGACCAACCTCGCCGCAGGCGTCACGGCCACCGCGGACTCGAACTTCGGTTTCGGGTCGGCCCAGAACCTCGTCGACGGCGACTTCGGCACGGACTTCATCTCCGACAAGCGGACCAACACCGCCGACAACACCGGCTGGATCCAGGTCGACCTCGGCTCCACCAAGGCGTTCAACCGGGTCCGGCTGCAGCCGGCCGCCAAATGGGGGAACGGCTTCCCGACCGACTTCAGTCTCGCAGGATCGTCGGGCGCGAGCGGACCGTGGACGACGATCACCTCGAAGACAGGATTCGAGAAGCCCCGCGACGGCGCGACCGTGACGTTGGACTTCGCCGGCCAGAACTATCGTTACGTGCGCCTGTCGTGGAGCCGGCTCTCGGGCAATGCTGAGCCGTTCGTCCCATTCAACTTCGACCTGGCCGAGTTCGAGGTCTACAACAACACGGCGCCCGCCCCCACCGACCCCGTCGCTCCGACGGCCGTCGATGCGACGTACACCGCCTCCACCGGCTTCTCATCGACGCAGGGCCAGTCGGGCTGGACGTACATGTACCAGTCGCCCCTCGATCCGGCGGCAACCTACGGGCAGTGGGTGCCGATGACCTACAACGCGTCGGCATCGCAGTGGCAGAAGGCCGGTACGCTCGCTGCCGTCGGCTCGAGCACGGTGCAGCCGGACGCGAGCGCGGCGGCGCGAGTCTGGAGGGCGCCGGCGGACGGCGTCGTGCACATCACGGGCAACGTCGCCAAGCAGGACACCTCCGCGGGAAACGGCGTGCGGGTGCGGGTCATGGTCAACAGGACCACAGTGTGGCCGGCATCGGGATGGCAGACCATCGCGTACAACGACGGCACCGGATACAACGTCGACACCTATCAGCATGTGAACGCCGGCGACAGGGTCCTCTTCGTCGTGGACGCGAACGGCGACACCACCGCGGACAGCACCGCCTGGAACCCGACGATCGCGTACTCGACGGTCAAGTCGACGACCAGCTCGAGTTCCGCGTTCTCCTCGACGCAGGGCGCCAACGGGTTCTCCTACGAGTACTTCGACGGCACGAACTACACGAACCTGACCTGGAACGCGTCGACGATGCGATGGGAGCGCCCGGGCACCGGAACGCTCGTCGCGGCCGACTACCAGCACCCGGACACCAATTCGGCGTCGGTGCGCACCTGGACGGCCTCGGCCACGGGGACGCTCTCCGTCGCCGGCTGGATCCAGAAGGGCGACGTCACGGGAGGAGACGGGGTACGGGCGAAGGTCATGGTCAACAACACCCAGGTCTGGCCGGCATCGGGCTGGGCCACCCTCTCCGCCACCGACGCCTTCGGCTTCGACACCTCGTTCTCCACCCCGATCACGTCGGGCGACAAGGTGAGATTCGTGGTCGACAGAAACGGCGACAGCAGCTACGACACGACGGTGTGGCCCGTGGACCTGACGGTGCAGTGACCTGCGCGGGACCGCGAGGTATCCGCCTGGAGCCCCGCGGTCCCCCGTTGGGCGTGGACGAGCAGGAGCACACCGCGGGAGGTGACCGCACCGTGACCGTGCGCGACGTCCGGCCTACAGCCCAAGAGTGCTGAACGGATCCTCGGTCTCTTCGGCGGTGTCGTCGGCGGGAACCGGCGTCCGTGCGAAGGCGTTGTCTCCGGAGCGCGCCCAATCGATGATGGCGCGGGTCTTCCCTGCTATCTCGTTGCGCAGTTCCGCTGGGGCGCGATCGACGTCGCGCCAGACGTTGAGCGCGCTGATCGGAGTGCGGTGCTTTCGGCCGTTCGCGTCGCGCCAGACGAACGCGGGCAACGGTGCGACGTCCACGATCGAGTCGCGGGGCACCGTGCGCGACCAGAACTGACCGGTGACGACCGCGCGGTCGGCGTCGAGGGTCACCCCGAGCCTGGGGGCGCGTACGACGCAGAACACCGCGAAGGTGATCAGCACGATCGCACCGATGATCAGCGGCAGCCGGACGGTGCTCTCCGCAGGGGGGTATGGCACGAAGATGCCCGCGCCGGCGAGGAGACCCACGACGCCGATGAAGGTCCCCCCGGCGACGTTCGCCACGACGTTGCGATGCGGCGCTGAGACGACCACGGGCGGGCTGGCGCTGTCGGCATGACTCACGAGCGTCACTCTAGTGGTGCTGCCGTGAGGCTTCCGCACCCCGACGTCAGCCCGATCGGCGACGCCGGCCGCGAACGACGAGCGCTGCGGCCCCGGCCAGCGGAAGCACGATCGCCAGCGCGAGGGCGCCGTCGGTGCCGGAGCCGGTCGGTGCGAGTTCGGTCGTGCCGCCCACCTCGGCCGTCCCCGGCGGCGCGGGCGGCGGCGGTGGCGGGGGTGGCGGAGGCGGAGTCGGGTGAATCGTGATCGTGAACTCGCGCGTCGCGATCCCGTCGACGGGGTCGGAGACCTGCGCGGTGAACGCGTAGGTTCCTGCGGTGGTCGGCGTCCCGGTGATCGTCCCGTCGGGGTTCAGGGTGAGTCCGGGCGGGAGGCCGCCGCCGACCACGCTCCAGGTCAGCTCGGGCTGCGGGTTCTCTGTCGTTGCCTCCAAGACCGTCGAGTACCCCGTCCCGACCGTCCCATCGGGCAGCGATGTGGTGATGATGCACGGCGGCTGGGTCAGCGAGCGCAGGTTGAGATTCCAGCCCGAGAACGTGTTGCAGATCAGGGTCGTCGTCGCGCCGGCACCGGAGTAGCCGGCGGCGCCGAACCCCCAGAAGTCGTGGAGTCCCGGCCCGATCGGGGATCGTCCGATGGCGTTGTACGAGATGGTGATGTTCGTGCCGCCGCTGACGTTGATGCCGATGTCGGCGCCGCTCGGTCCGGTGATGGTGTTGTGGTCGACGGTGACGTTGTCGGCGGTGAAGAGCAGCATCCCGGTCGAGCTGCTGACCGAGTTGTCGGCGGTGTAGGTGACGACGGTGTTGTGCGCGAACACGCCGCTGGAGTTGAAGTACTGCACGGAGTTCTGCGCGATGTTCCCGGGGACCGGCGGCGGAGGCAGTGGAATGGTCGTGTCCGGCGGCCCGAGGGTGGAACCGGTGACGTTCATGGTGGCGGCGCCGTTGGCGGTGAGGCCGTTCTTCTGGAAGTCGGTGACCTGCGCGTTCGTGACGGTGAGCGTCTGCGGCGTGCCGTTGGTGGCGTCGATCTGGATGCCCTGCCCGAAGTTGTAGGTCTGGTGACGGGTGATCCCGGTGACGGTCACATTCGTCACCGATCCGGACGCGGACAGGAACTGGATCCCGAAGAACGGCGCGTTGGTGGTGGCGTCGTTCGCGGCGCGCGGCAGGTAGGCACCCCGCACGGTGAGGTTCTCGATGTTCATCGAGGTCGCGCCGGCGGCGTTGCTCAGTACCGCCCCGAGCAGCGGGCTGGCCAGCGACGCGTCGGTGGCCGTGATGGTGTGGCCCGCTCCGTTCAGCGTGAATCCGTCGGGAACGGTCAGGTTGTCGGTCGTGGCGCAGTCGGCGGTGAGGGTGATGGTGGTGCCGCTGGTCTGCGACGCGGTACAGACGCTCCGGACATCGACGGTCGCGGCGGCGGCTGGTCCCGCGGCGCTCAGGGTCGCACCGAGCATCCCGAGCAGGAGGGCGCCCGGCACCCCGACGGCCGCGACCGACCCGGCACGCGCCGATCTGATCGGGTGCCGGGCTGAAATCGCATCGTTCCCTGAATTTGCAGCCGCCATCACGCGAAACTTCCCCTACGGTGAGGCAGGCTAGTGCTGGGGGGCTGTTCGCACAAGGCATACCGCCTCCAGCGGCCCCTCCCGATCTCGTGAGGGTGACACACCGCGGAGAGCCACAAGGCTTCGGGCGGCACGTCTACGAACCGGAGGCGCTCACCATCACCTCGAGAGCGAGTACGCGCGAATCGAGATCGAGTTCATGGACATGCACAGCTACCGTGGACGGTACGCCGACCGTTGCGATGTGCGTGTCGCCGCGGTCGCGGTGAAATCCGGACGCTGTACTACGCGCTCCCCGCGCCGAATTAGTTGCAGTCAAGCCGGCTCTCCTTGCAAGACCCAGACGGTCATCGAAATCGCCATAACGATAAGAGCGATCGCGAGACCCGAACCCAACCCCGTGACAATGAGCTCCCACGGACGATATGGGCGCTTATCTCGGTTTCTCGCCCAATCCATCATGCGGCCACGGCCTCTCACCGCTGCCCACACCGCCGCGACCCCCGCGGCGAGGCCCACCAGCCGAAAGCCGACAATCAGCGGCGCCAGAGTCCAATCCACGTGCTGAGCGTACTGGTACGCAATCGCGCATCGGAGAACGCTTGTCCGAACGAGTAAGTCGAGGGATGCAGCGATTCACGCGTGGGCGAAGTGTGGGCAAGTGACCGTGCCTTAGAAAGCGAAAACCCCCGGATCCCTTGCAAACAAAGGGATCGCGGGGGTTTTTCGTGGCGGTACCGGTGGGATTTGAACCCATATAGCCGCATTGGAGTTGTCGCCCGACACAGCGCTCGGCGAGGAGCCAGCCACGCCGGACGCGAGGCGCCGCCGTCCCGCAACTGGCCATGCGCCGAATCTCAGGCGGAGCCGGAATGATTATCCGAGGTGTTGTGTCCTGCGACGCCTTCCAGCTTCGCTAGAACGTACGCTCCAACCTCTCGCGGCGCTTCAGTACCATCTACGACGAGCTCCGAGTCCTCGTCCCACTCTTCTGGATACGGCGCCCTCTTCCCGGCGAGAAGAAGCACCTTTATCTCGTTCCGGTACGTAAGCGAGAGGTTCAGGCGGGAGTGACCGGCGACCCCGCACTGCCGATGGCGTCGCGCTTAACCACGCGGGCCGCTGGCAGCACCGCGGAGACACCGCGACTAGGACTAGTGGTCACGGATGAAACCGTACAGCGAGGCTTCGCATGACTCGACCGACGTGTCCTGGTTGAGCCACCGGCGCGGGTGCATGGTTCAGTGCCGTTCGGACTTCCAGCTCCGTAATGCGCCGCTCATCAGCGGCCGCGCTCATCGAAGCAAACAGCGACAAGACTGCCAATGCGGCTGCTGCTATCCAGAGAACCACAGCGGCGGGAGTTGCAGAAGCATAGAAGGCCCCACCCATAGCCACGAGCAACGCCGTTGATGCGAGACCAACGGTCCTCGTGGAGCGAGCGACCTCCATCCGTCGTTCGAGGAACCGACGGGCAACCCCGTACGACTCGTCTCCGATCGTAATCTTGTCCAATCCAGCCTTAATCGCGGCGTTCGCTGCGGCGGGCTTGCCCAGCAGCTGCTGGACGTCGATGGCTTGGGTTGCGGCTGATTTCGAAGTCACGCTAGGCACCTATCGGCAGTTGGTAGCCGCATGTAAGGGACAGCTGCGGGGGCTGCCCTTCTCGGCTTCCCCTCTATCGAGGAACCGCTAGCTGGCTCCCATGACTCAAACGCCAGCTACGGATGGGCGAGTATTGATGGCTCGGAGCCCGAGAACCCCGCCGTGCGTCGACTGCGGTCCGCCTATAGCTCTTGGCTTGCGATTGGAGCCTCGCAGGGTGACGAGGTAGCGCGGATGTGGTTCATCGGCTCGAACCCTCTCTTGGGCCACGACTCCCCCGTCGACACTATTCGCAGCGACCGGTTCGAGGAAGCGGAGGCAGCCGCGACGTCAATGGCAGAGGACGGCTTTCTCGGGTAACTGATCGTCCGACGGCGCCCACCTCACGTGCCGAATCGTTCTGATTCCAGGACAAGTCGTTGACGAAATCCCGACCCCTTGAAGTGAGATGAGGCTGAGCATTTCGCGCGGCTTTCGCGCCACCGGTGTGATTCACTGAGCGACGGATCACAGCGCGAGGAGGACGCCGGTGGAGGACCTCCGAGAAATCATCGGCGCCGGTCGGGTGTAGGAGTTGTGCTTAGCAGCGGTGAGGGTCAGCTGGAGGTCGAACTCTGGAGCGCAACTTTAAAGGCGCTGGAGTTCGACGAGGACGACGGCGCGCGCAGCGAGACCGTGCTCGCGACAGCGTCTCTGGCCCGGGTCAGACTGGACTGCGCGTGGCTGGATGCGCTGGACGCCGAGAGCGCGGAGCTCGAGGCCGTGGGTGGCGCCTTCTTCGACCGGGAGCGCCTCAGCGTGGTCGACGAGGAGTCGCTGTTCGCCGACAGCCTGGTGATCATCGACTACGTCGAGGTCCCCGAGGAGCACCGTGGTGCGCGCGCGAGCCATGCACTGGTCCGCGGCGTCGGCCGCATCTTCCGCAGCGACATCGTGGCGCTGACGCCGGCGAGGATGACGCGCGGTGGTTCGGAGGACCTGATGGCGGACATCATGCTGCTACCGATCGAGCGGCGCTGAGGGCGCCGCGTCTGCGATCGCATCGCGGCGGGACTACCGGTAGTGCTCGGTCGTCGCAGGATCTCCTAGCCGGTGGCTGGCTCGCGGACTTCTCCGACTACACCGAAGAGGCGACACTCGGCAGGACGCATCCCGTCCTTACGACCATGAAGATTCCATGCCCAGACCGGATTCGTAAAGTGATGCCCGCGGACTTCCACCAGGGGTAACGAGGGCTGCGAGTTACCACGGCCTCGTTGGGAAAGGCGCTACGAGCGCAGCACCGCCCAACACGGGAGCGGCCTTCGTGCGCGCACGGGAGGAACGGTCAACAACAGTGAGAATGGCGCGTGCGATGGTTCACTTCGCCGTGGTGCCGTCGCTATGGTTGACAGCTCCTGCAGGCGTCTGCAATAGTCACTTATACCTATCAGCCCACCCGGCCGCTCGATGAGGAGAAGGCATGTCGAACCCGCGTGCTCCACGGCAAAGCGACATCGCGCGCATCGCCGGTGTCTCGCAGGCGGCCGTGTCGATGGTCCTCAACGGCCGGGCATCCGAGAATGGGATCCCGGAGTCCACCGAGTCGCGGATCCGCGCCGCCATGGACCAGCTCGGCTATGTCCCGAACGTCGCCGCGCGGTCTCTGAAGGGCGGCAGGAACGGACTGATCGGCGTTCACACCTTCGAGCCCGTCTTCCCGGTCGCGTCGAGCGACTACTACCGGGAGTTCCTGAACGGCATCGAGGAGCAGGCGGTCTACGAAGGTTTGGACCTCGTCCTCTTCGCCTCGACACAACGCGCGGACGGCAGCCGGTCCATCTACGGGAGCGGCGCCAATCGCCTCCGGCTCGCCGACGGTGCGATCATGCTCGGCTTCAAGAAGGACGACGACGAGCTCGCACGGCTGGCTGCCGAAGGGTACCCGTTCGTCTTCATCGGTCACCGGGTCGTCCCCGGCGTCGACATCCCGCACGTGACGGCGGACTATCGCGGCGGGATGCGACCCGTCGCCGACGTGCTCGCCGCATTCGGGCACGCCCGCGTCGCCTATCTCGGCATCACCGTCCGGGGACCTTCTCAGCTGGAGAGGCTCGCCGGGATCCGCGAGTCATTCGCCGTCGACGGCATCCCGGCGCCGACCGAGACGTTCGTGGAGCCTGCCGATGTCGACGAGACGTGGGTGCGTCGGCAGCTCGACGACGGAGTGACGGCGATCCTCGCCGAATCGTTCGAGCTCGCTCGTGCTCTCGGCGCCGTCGTCAAGCGCCTGTCGCTCAGCGTGCCGGACGACGTCTCGATCATCTGTCTGGACACCGACCCGATCGGCGAGCTCAACGACCCGATCAGTCACGTCCACATCCCTCGACGGGAGATGGGGCGGCTCGCTGTAACGATGCTGAACCACCTCATCGACGGCACGCTCGGCGCTGACCGCGTCGCCGTGCTCGCGTGCGGCGCTCCCTCCGACGTCTCCGTCGGCCGGCCGAGAGCCGCGGCAGGCCTCGTTGCGGACCCGGCCCTCACGTCTCGCGGCGTCTAGCTTTCCCCCTCCCATGAAACCCCGGCAGTCCATAGGCTGCTAATACGAATAAGGAGAATACATGAGCACCGTCGCTCCACGACATCTGCTCGGCGCGGCCATCGCCGCCGCCAGCGCCGCCCTCCTCCTGGCCGGGTGCACCAGCGCCTCCAGCGAGGGGACGTCGAAGGACGAAGGCGGGACCCTGACCGTCTGGTTCCCCGGCAACAACCAGACCGAGATCGACCTCGTCAACAACACGATCGTGCCGGCATTCGAGAAGGAGAGCGGGACGAAAGTCCAGGTCACCTTCGTCGACTGGGGCGATATGTCCACCAAGCTCAACGCCGCCTTCGCCGCCGGGACCGCGCCGGACGTGTTCGGCCACGGCGGGGCCGCCGTCGCCGACTTCGTGGCGAACGACCGTATCGTCGACCTCACCTCGCGCATCAAGGGCCTCCCGAAGAAGGACCAGCAGGACCTCGGCAGCGCGCTGGACGGCGGTGTGGTGCACGGCAAGAACTACACGATCCCCACGTCCCGCACCGGCAACCTGATCATGTACAACGCGGCCGACTTCACCGCCGCCGGACTCGACCCCGACAAGCCGCCGACGACGTGGGAGGCCCTCAAGAGCGATGCGGCGAAGCTGACGCAGCGCGACGGCTCTGGCACCATCACCCGCTCGGGGCTGCTGCTGCCCTCCCAGGCGATCGGGCGTCAGCAGACGTTCCAGACGCTGCTCAAGGGCGCGGGAGGCGACGCGCTCAACAAGGCGGGGACGGAGGCCGTCTGGGACTCGGCCGCAGGCAAGAAGGCGCTGGAGTACTTCGCCAGCCTCTACGACGGCCCCGACGCCGTCTCCGCCAACCTCGGCGAGGACTTCTCCAACGCGCCGGCCGCTCAGCAGCCCCTGGTGCAGGGCACCGCCTCCATGACGATGGTCCAGCCGACGTCCGCCACCCAGATCAAGGCGGCCGCACCGGGTAAGGACCTCAGGATCATGCAGCCGCTCGGCTTCGAAGGCGAGCACCCGGCCGCGCTGGGTGGCGCCGGCACGCACCTGATGATCAACGCGGACAGCAAGCGGCAGGATGCCGCCTGGAAGTTCATGACCTACCTGATCGATCCGGCGGTGAACGCGAAGTACACCGAGGGCATCGGCGCCGTCCCGCTCCGCGCCTCGGCCGTCGACAGCGCATATGTCAAGGGCAGCCCCATCATCCAGGCGTTCCTGAAGGCCGCACCCGACTACAGCGGCAACCCCAACGTCCCCAGCTGGGTGCAGGTGCGGGACGTGCTCGACAAGAACCTCGAGCAGGCCCTCCACCGGACCGTGACACCAGCGGCTGCCTTGGCCGCAGCGAAAGCCGACGCCGACCGCATCCTGAAGGCCAACGGTTGACGGCCGTCCGATGACAGTCGACCAGATCGTCGAGGCGGGTGCCGCACCGTCGGCGCCCGCCTCGCCCGCGGGCCCCGCACGGCGCCCGCGCCGGTGGACCCGGCTGAGGATCACCGGCGCGCTGTTCGTGCTGCCCGCGGCGCTCTATGTGCTCATCTTCCAGATGGTCCCGGTGATCTACGGATTCGTCCTCTCGTTCACCGATTACAACCCGATCCGGAGGTCGGGGCCCAAGCCGATCGGCGTGGAGAACTATGCGCGCATCGTGACCGACCCGGAGTTCGGCAACGCGCTCTGGGTGACCGGCCGGTACGTGCTGATGGTCCTGCCGGCGACGGTCGTGCTCGCCCTCCTGCTGGCGCTCCTGGTCAACCGGCCGTTCCGCGGGGTTGGCCTGTTCCGCAGCGCTCTCTACGTGCCGCACATCGTCTCGCTGACCGCCGTCAGCCTGGTCTGGCTCTGGATGTATTCGCAGCACGGCCTGTTCAACGAGATCCTCGGCGCGCTGGGCCTGCCGGACCAGTCCTGGCTGCTGGATCAGAACACCGCGCTCACGGCGGCGTCCGCGATGCGGATCTGGAAGGCGCTCGGCAGCAACATGGTGCTGCTGCTGGCCGGCCTGCAGTCGATCCCGAAGGAGCTCTACGAGGCTGCTCGCGTCGACGGCGCCGGCCGCTGGGCCTGCTTCCGCTACGTGACTATCCCCGGCGTGAAGCCCATGCTGACGTATGTCATCGCCATGGACATCATCTTCCTGGCGCAGGGCTTCGCCGAGATCTACGTGCTGACGAAGGGCGGCCCGCTGGGCAGCACGACGACGGTCAACTACCTCATCTACACCGAGGCCTTCCAGTACAACCAGATGGGAACGGCGTCGGCGATGGCCTTCGTCCTCTTCGCCTTCATCATCGGGTTCTCTTTCCTGACCATCCGCGGCATGACGGGGAGACAGAAGTGAGTTCCATCACCAGCCGGCGCAGAGGCGCCGTCCTCGCCCACCGCCGAGGCGGCAGGAGACTCATCCCCGGAATGCGGAACGGGGCGAGCATCCTCGTGCTCCTCGTTGTGACACTCCTGGTCGTCACGCCCTTCGTGTGGGTGATCTCCTTGGCCTTCACACCGGAGCAGCACGCCTTTGGCTCGGTCTCCCTGATCCCGGCAGACGCGACCTGGGACAACTTCGTCACGGCGTTCAGGGACGCGAACCTCGGCAGGGCGCTGACCAACTCGGCCATCGTCGCGGTCGTCGCGGTGGTCGCGAACTGCGTCATCGCGGTCCTCGCCGGGTACGCGTTCGCGATGCTGCCCTTCCCCGGGAGCTCGGTCGTCTTCTACGCGCTCATCGCCACGACGGCGATCCCGATCTCGGTCACGCTGATCCCGCTGTTCCTCATGGCGCGGGGGTTCCCCCTGGCCGGCGGCAACGATCTGCTCGGCCACGGAGGCAGCGGTCTGCTCGACACCTTGGCGGGGGTCGTGCTCCCGTACCTGGTGGCGCCGATGAACATCTTCCTGGCCCGGCAGTTCTTCCTCAGCGCTCCCGTCGAGCTCGCCGAGGCGGCCCGCGTGGACGGCGCAGGGGAATGGCGCATCTTCAGCAGGATCTACCTGCCGCTCGCGCGCCCCCTCGTTGCCGTGGTCGCCATCTTCTCGTTCACGGGAGTGTGGGACGACTTCCTCTGGCCGCTCGTGGTGACGAGCTCGCCGCAGACGCAGACCGTGCAGCTGGCGCTGGCCCGCTTCCTCAGCAGCGGCAACGTGCAATACGGGCCGGTGATGGCGGGAGCGGTGATCGCCACCGTCCCCGTGCTCATCGTCTTCCTGTTCAACCAGCGCAGCTTCATCTCCGGGCTCTCCGAAGGCAGCCTCAAAGGCTGAACTCGCCGGCGTCCTGCATCCACACGAAATGAAAGGCACCACCTCCATGCCCTCTCGGGATCTCTCCACCCAGCTTCTCGTCGTCGGCGGGGGAGTTGGCGGCGTCGCCGCAGCGCTCACCTCCGCCCGACTCGGCGTCCGGGTGGTCCTGACCGAGCCGACGGACTGGCTCGGCGGACAGCTCTCCAGCCAGGGCGTCCCGCCGGACGAGCACGAGTGGATCGACACGTTGCAGATCTCGCCGAGCTATTCGGAACTGCGGGAACGGATCAGGGACCACTATCGACGCAACTATCCCCTGACGACTTCCGCGAAAGACGACCCGCTTCTCAACCCGGGCCTCGGGTTCGTGTCGCGCCTGTGCCACGAACCGCGGGTCGCCGCGCTTGCGATCGAGGAGCTGCTGTCGCCGCTCATCGCGAGCGGACTGGTGACCGTGCTGAAAGAGGTGGAGCCGATCGCGGTCTCCCGCCACGATGCCCGGATCGAAGCGGTCCGGTTCCGCGACCTGCGTACCGGGGACGAGTTCGCCGTGCACGCCGGGTTCGTGGCGGACGCCACCGAACTGGGCGACCTCCTCGAGCTCGGCGGCGTGGACTACGTCATCGGTGCCGAGTCGTCCGCCCAGACGGGCGAGCTGCACGCCCCCGACATCGCGAACCCCTTCGACCAGCAGGCGGTCACGTGGTGCGCGGCGCTCGAGTGCCGTCCGGGAGAGGACCACACCATCGAACGTCCGGCCGGCTACGACCACTGGAAGACCACGGTGGCCCCGTTCTGGCCCGGGTCGCAGCTGTCGTGGGACGACATCGAGCCGATCACGCTCGATCGCCGCACCCGTCCGATCTTCGAGACCGACCCCGCAGACGCGGAGCGGAGCGGCGCCCGCGATCTCTGGCACTACCGCAGGATCGTCGCCCGCTCGAACCTCGCGCCCGGCTGGCCGGGCGGCGAGGTGACCCTCCTGAATTGGCCGCAGGCCGACTACTGGGAGCGGCCGTTCGTCGGTGTGTCAGCCGCCGAGGCCGCGCTCGCTGCAGAGGGTGCCCGCGATCTCACCCTCAGCTTCGTGCACTGGATGCAGACCGAGGCGCCGCGCTTCGGAGGAGGGACGGGCTACCCGGAGCTGCGGCTGCGCGGCGACGTGATGGGCACCACCGACGGACTGGCCAAGGCCGTCTACGTCCGGGAGTCTCGCCGCATCCGGGCTCTGTCCACGGTGACCGAAGCGCACATCGGCCGGGATATGCGACCCGCGGGCGCAGGGTCGGAGATCTTCGCCGACAGCGTGGGAATCGGGTACTACCGCATCGACCTGCACCCCAGCACCGCAGGGAGGACGTACGTCGACATCGACTGCTACCCCTTCCAGATCCCGCTCGGTGCCCTGATTCCGGCGGCCATGGACAACCTCCTCGCGTCCAACAAGAACATCGGCACCACCCACATCACCAACGGGGCGTACAGACTCCACCCCGTCGAGTGGTCGATCGGCGAGGCCGTGGGTGCGCTGGTCACGTACTGCCTCCGCAACCGGACGGTGCCGGGCGCCGTCCACGCCGACCCGGAGCGGGTCGCCGACTACCAGCGGCTGCTCGGCGACACCCTCGGGATCGCTCTCGCCTGGAGCGACGAGATCCGTACCACCGGCTCGGCATCCGAGGCGGTGCCGATCGTGAGGGCGTCATGAGCGGTTCGGCGTCGCGCGCCGCCTGGCCGACCGACGGGCTCAGCTTCGGCGGCGACTACAACCCCGAGCAGTGGCCGCGCGAGGTGTGGCTCGAAGACGTCGCGCTGATGAGGGAGGCCCGGGTGAACCTCGTCACCCTCGGCGTCTTCTCCTGGGGGCTGCTCGAGGTCGACGACGGCGTGTTCGAATGGGAGTGGCTCGACACGATCATCGACCTGCTCCACGCGAACGGCATCGCCGTCGACCTCGCCACGCCCACAGCCTCGCCCCCGCAGTGGCTGCTCGAGCAGCATCCCGAGATCCTCGTGGTGGATGAGGACGGGAACCGCCGTCCTCCCGGATCCCGGCAGGGCTGGTGTGCGAGCTCACCCGCCTTCGCTGCGCACGCCGACCGCATCGTCGACGCGATCGCGCGTCGCTACGGCGATCACCCCGCGGTGGCGATGTGGCACGTCGGCAACGAGCTGGGCGGCAACAACGCCCGCTGCTACTGCGATGCGTCCGCCGCCGCCTTCCAGACCTGGCTCGCGCTGAAGTACGACTCCATCCAGGCCCTGAACGACGCCTGGGGCACCGCCGTGTGGGGGCAGACTTACCGCCGCTTCGAGCAGGTCCAGCCGCCGCGCGGGAGCGGCCTGGTCAAGAACCCCTCGCTCGTCCTCGACTTCGACCTCTTCTCGTCGGAGGCTCTGCACCGGTACTTCCTGCGCGAGCGGGACGTCCTCGTGCGGGCCGGCGTCGGTCAGCCGGTGACGACGAACCTCATGGTCAACGCACGCGCAGGGGTCGTCGACCACGCCGCCTGGGCGCCGTCGCTGGACATCGTCGCGAACGACCACTACACGCGCCAGGGCGATCCCCGCCGTGCCCAGGACATCGCGTTCTCCGGCGACCGGGTGCGGGGCCTGGCCGGCCGGGAGCGCCCGTGGCTGCTGATGGAGCACGCCGCCGGAGCCGTCAGCTGGGAGACCGTCAACCTCGCGAAACAGCCAGGCGAGCTGATCCGGCACAGTCTCGGGCACATCGCCCGCGGTTCGGACGGAGCCCTGTTCTTCCAGTGGCGGGCCTCGGCGGCCGGGCCGGAGCAGTTCCATTCGGCGATGCTCCCGCATGCAGGAACAGCCTCGGCGACCTGGCGTGACATCGTCGTCCTCGGACAGCACCTCCATGACCTCCGCCCCGTGAGCGGCACGCTCCTGGAGGCGGCCCGGGTCGCCATCCTGTTCGACGACAAGGCCGGCTGGGCGTACGAGGCAGGGCCGAAACCCACGGGCGCGATCACGTACGGCGACGCCGCCCGCACCTGGCACGATGCGTTCTGGCAGCGCAACATCCGCGTCGACGTCGTCCCTCCGTCGGCGCAGCTCGACACCTACGACCTCGTGATCGTCCCCGGCCTCTACGCCGTGTCCGACGAGGACGCAGAACGCATCGCCGCTGTCGCGCGCCGCGGCGGCACCGTGGTGGTGACGGCGTTGTCCGGCATCGTCGATCCGATCAACCGGGTGCGTCTGGGCGGCTACCCCGGCGCCTTCCGCGAACTGCTCGGCGTCCACGTCGACGAGTTCTTCCCGCTGCTCCCCGGCGACTCCGTCGCGCTCAGTGCCGGCGGGCACGGGACGCTCTGGGCGGAACGCGTGACCGTCACCGCAGCAGAGGTGCACTCCCGCTACGCGGCCGGGCCCCTGGAAGGTCTGCCCGCGGTCACCTGCGCCAGCGACACCGCGTGGTACGTCTCCACCGAGCTGGACGAGGCCGCGCTCGGCAGGCTGGTCGACCAGCTGTGCGCCGCCCGCGGCCTGGTGCCCCCCGCCGCCTCCCCGGCCGGAGTGGAGATCGTGCGCAGACGTTCCCCCGACCGCGAGTTCCTGTTCGTGCTCAACCACACCGGCGCGCCGGTCTGGGTCGACGTGGAGGGCATCGATCTGCTCATACAGACCGCGGTCACTCCCTCGACTCCGCTGGCAGCGGGCGGCGTCCGCGTCGTCGCGCGAGAGGGGTGACGGATCGGCGTGCCCCGCTTCGACCTGAGTCCCGCAGAGCTCCGCGAGTACCGCCCGGCCATCGCCGAGCCGGCGGACTTCGACGCGTTCTGGCAGCGCACCCTCGACGAGGCGCGCTCCGCCGCGCGACCGCCCCTGCTCACGCGCACGGAGTCCTCCCTCACGCTGGTGGAGGTGTACGACGTGACCTTCAGCGGGTTCGGCGGCGACCCCATCCGCGCCTGGATCCTCGCTCCGGCGGGCGCCGCCGGACCGCTGCCGGCGGTCGTCGAGTACGTCGGCTACGGGGGCGGCCGCTCGCTCCCGCACGAACGCCTCGCCTGGGTGAACGCCGGTTACGTCTGGGCAGTCATGGACACGCGCGGACAGGGCAGCGCGTGGGGAGCGGGCGGCGCCACCCCCGATCCGCACGGTGCCGGCCCCTCGGCTCCCGGCTTCGTCACGCGCGGGATCCAGAACCCGGACGACTACTACTACCGGCGGGTGTTCACGGATGCCGTGCTCCTGATCGACGCCCTCCGCTCGCTCGACCTCGTCGACCCCCTCCGGGTGGCCGTCACCGGCACCAGCCAGGGCGGCGGGATCGCCATCGCCTCCGCGGGGCTCAGCGACGAGCTGGTCGCCGTGATGCCCGACGTGCCCTTCCTGTGCCACTTCGAACGAGCTGTCGGAATGACCGCCAGCATCCCCTATGGCGAGATCGTCACGTACCTCGCCGTCCACCACGACCAGACCGAGCGGGTCTTCTCCACGCTGTCGTACTTCGACGGCGCGAACTTCGCCACCCGCATCACCGCGCCCGCCCTGTACTCGGTGGGGCTGATGGATCAGACCTGCCCGCCCTCCACCGTCTACGCCGCCGCGAACCGCCACCCGAACGGCGCCGACGTCGTCGACTATCCGTTCAACCAGCACGAAGGCGGGCGCGCTGCCCACTGGCCCGTTCAGGCCGCCTGGCTTCGGCACCGCCTGGAACGCCTCGAAGGAGAAATCCGCTCATGACCACCTCGACGAACCTGCTCAGCACCGAGCCCGCACGAGAGCAGCGGAGCTTCCGCACGGAGACGAAGGACGCGGAGCTGGTCGTCGTCGGCGGCGGCATCGCCGGCACCTGCGCGGCGATCACCGCCGCCAGGGAGGGAGCGCGCGTCGTCCTGGTGCAGGATCGGCCGGTGCTGGGCGGGAACGCCTCGAGCGAGGTGCGGCTGTGGGTGCTGGGCGCGACGGCGCACATGTTCAACAACAACCGCTGGTCCCGCGAAGGCGGCGTGATCGACGAGATCCTCGTGGAGAACCTGTACCGCAACCCCGAAGGCAATGCGGTCGTCTTCGACACCGTCCTGCTGGAGAAGGCGGTTTCCGAGCCGAACCTCACGCTCCTCCTGAACACCGCGGCGATCGCCGTGTCGAAAGACGGGAAAAGCATCCGCTCCGTGACCGCGTTCTGCAGTCAGAACTCGACGATGTACGAGCTGTCCGCACCGGTCTTCTGCGATGCGTCCGGCGACGGTGTGCTCGGCTTCCTCGCGGGGGCGGCGTACCGCATGGGCGCCGAGGCGAAGGAGGAGTTCGGCGAGCAGTTCGCGCCGGACGAGTCGTTCGGACGGTTGCTCGGCCAGTCCATCTATTTCTACAGCAAGGACGTGGGCACGCCCGTCCGCTACGTTCCGCCGAGCTTCGCGCTGGACGACATCACCCGGATCCCGCGCTGGCGCAGCTTCGACACGAGCATCCAGGGGTGCCGGTTGTGGTGGATCGAGTACGGCGGCCGCCTGGACACCGTCCACGACACCGAGGAGATCAAGTGGGAGCTCTGGAGGGTGGTCTACGGGGTCTGGAACCACCTGAAGAACTCGGGCGAGTTCCCCGAGGCGGAGACGCTCACGCTGGAGTGGGCCGGCGTGATCCCCGGGAAGCGCGAAAGCCGCCGTTTCGAGGGCCTCTACATGCTTCGTCAGCAGGACGTGGTCGAGCAGCGCCCGCACGATGACGCCATCGCCTCCGGCGGGTGGTCCATCGACCTGCACCCGGCGGACGGCGTCTACAGCGAACGCGACGGAAGCAGCCACCTGCACCCGCGCGGGGTCTATGGGATCCCGTATCGCTGCCTGGTCAGCCGTGACGTTCCCAACCTGCTGCTCGCGGGCCGGCTCATCAGCGTGTCGCACGTCGCCTTCGGCTCGACCCGGGTGATGGCCACGGCAGGCCAGGTCGGGCAGGCGGCCGGGATGGCGGCGGCGCTGTGCGCGCAGGACGGCGTGCTCCCGGCGGAGCTGCTCGAGCCATCGCGCCTGCGGTTGCTGCAGCGGAGGCTGTTGCGCACCGGTCAGCACATCCCCGGGATGGCGTTGGACGACCCGGAGGACCTGATCGGGCGCGCGACCCTGACCGCATCGAGCGAGCTCGCTGTGGCAACACTGCCCGACGACGGACCGGTCGTGCCCCTCGACCACTCGCGCGCACAGCTGCTGCCCGTCGGTGCCGGACCTGTCCCCACGGTGAGCCTGCTCGTGGACGTCTCGGCGTCCACGACGCTCGAGGTCGAGATCCGCACCGGGAACCGCCCCGACGACTACACACCCGACGTCGTGCTCGCCACGAAGACGTTCGAGCTCGAGCCGGGCGAGAGACAGCGGATCGAGGTGGCGGTCGACGCGGCGATCGACGAACCGCGCTTCGTCTTCGTGGCGCTCCTGCAGAACGAGCACGTCTCGGTCCGGACTTCCACCCGGCGGGTGACCGGCCTCCTCTCCGTCCGGCACACGTCCACGCAGGAGGCTGATCCCTCACTCGGCCGGCCCCGCGTCGAGTTCTGGACGCCCGAGCGACGTCCCGGCGGTCACAACCTCGCCGTCACCCTCGACCGACCGCTCCTGGCCTGGCCCGCCGCGGCGGTGCGCAACGGCCACGCCCGCCCCACCGCACAGCCCAACGCCTGGGTCGCGGCGGAGGACGACACGCGTCCGGTTCTCACCGCACGCTGGGAGCGGCCGCAGCGGATCGGACGGGTCGAGCTCGGCTTCGACACGGACTTCGACCACGCCATGGAGTCGGTGCTGTGGGACCACGCGGAGGCCGCGGTGCCGTTCTGCGTCCGCCACTACGTCGTCCGCGCCGGCGGCACGGTGGTCGCCGAGCGCACCGACAACCACCAGACGCGGAACACGATCGTGCTGGACCATCCGCTGGATGTCGACGAGCTCTCGATCGAGATCGTCGCCGCGAACGGCGACGCATCGGCGGCCGTGTTCGAGCTGCGTTGCTACCCCGCCTGACCTGACCAGGCACCCCCGAGTACGAGCACCATCCAACGGTTCAAGGAGGAACTAATGAGAACACGTGAGCTGTTTCCGGCCGCAATCGCGGCGATCGCCGTGCTTGCCGGTCTCGTGGCCGCGCCGACACCGGCGCAGGCGGTCGGCACGACCTACTACGTCGACGCGGCGGCCGGCGCCGACACGAACGCGGGAACGTCCGCGTCCGCACCCTGGAAGTCGCTGGCCAAGGTGAACGCGACGGCGTTGGGGCCGGGCACGCAGGTCCTGCTCAAAGCGGGGAGCACCTGGACCAACCAGTACCTGGACCTCACCGGTTCCGGCTCCGCCGGCGACCCGATCGTGGTCGGCCGGTACGGCACGGGAGCCAAGCCGGTCATCGACTTCGGGAACACCGCGGTCGGCGGCGAGGGATTCGGGGTGCGGATCACCAATGGATCGCACTGGACGATCAGCGATCTCGAGATCACCAGCGGACAGTTCAGCACGTCGATGAGGCGCAACGGCATCCTGGTGCTGGGCGCCGGAGCGGGAGGCGGCGCGTTCTCGGACATCCGCATCCTCGACAACGACATCCACGACGTCTTCGGCAACGACCGGCGCACCGGGGGCATCAACTTCCACGCCAGGCGCCTGGCGTCCGGGGACCCCGAGAGCACCTGGGACGACGTGCTCATCCAGGGAAACACCGTCGACAACGTCGCGGACACCGGCATCCAGACCATGACCGACGCCTTCGTCTCCGGGTCCACCTGGACGCACACCCACGACGCGTTCACGAACCTTGTGATCCGCCGCAACACCGTGACGCGGATCCACCGCGACGGAATCCTCGTCCGGGCAGGAGTGAACCCGCTCGTCGAATACAACACGACCGACCGGATCGGCAAGTACACCGATGCGAACACCGCGGTCGTCACGTACCTGCCCGCCGTGGATGTGGTGGCTGCGCAGTGGGCGTACTACACCTCCGGAGCCGTGTTCCAGTACAACGAGGCATCGCGCACGCGCCGTATCGGCGGCGACGGCCAGCCCTGGGACTTCGACGTGGAGGTGCGCAACAGCGTCTATCAGTACAACTACAGCCATGACAACGAGGGCGGCACGCTGCTGATGATGAACAACACCTCGAACAACGTCTTCCGCTACAACATCTCTCAGAACGACCTCGACCAGCAGGGCGCCTTCAGCATTCCGTTCGGGGGCGGCAGCCTCGCCGTCTACAACAACGTGGTCTACCGGTCGCAGGGGCAGACCGGCCTGCTCACCACGTCCAACTCGGCCGGCGTCGCGACGTACGCCGACAACATCTTCATCAACCAGGCCTCTGGCACCTACGCGGTCGGCGGTGGTGCGTCCTACGCGAACAACACGTTCTACGGCACCAACTCGTCGGCGGCGCCGCACACCGGCAAGCTCACCACCGACCCGCAGCTCGCCGCCCCGGGAGGTGCGACGTCGATCGCGGATGCGGCGGCCGCCTACGCTCCGAGTGCCGGTTCGCCCTCCATCGATTCGGGAGCGCCGATCGCGTCCAACGGCGGCCTCGACTTCGCCGGGCGTCAGCTCTATCAGGGCGCGGGGCCCGACCGCGGCGCGGTGGAGGGCGGCGTCGCCGCCGTCCTCTCCAGTGCCACCTTCGAGGACGGCGCCCTGGACGGTTGGACTCCCGTGAGCGGGTCGTGGAGCGTCGGAGGATGGCCGAGCGCGCTTCGGCAGGGCTCGGTGACCGGCGAGGCGGTGGCGACCACCGGGTCCGCCGCGTGGACCGATTACACCGTTACCGCGCGGCTCGCGGTGACGACACCGGCGGGCAACGCGGGCATCCTGGTGCGGTACCAGGACGCCGGCAACTACCTGATGCTGCGCCTCAACCTCACCACCTCGGCAGTCGAGCTCTACACGAAGGTGGCCGGAACGCTCACGCTGGTCGCGTCCCAGCCGGCCGCCGTCCCGACGGGCCAGATCGTCTCGCTGCGCGCCGACGTCCGCGGGGCCGCGGTGGACGGCTGGCTGAACGGCACGAAGCTGATCAGCTGGACGAACCCGGCATCGCAACCGGCGTCCGGCGCGGTCGGTGTGCGGACGGCGTCCTCGGCGGCGCTGGTCGACGAGGTCGTGGTGCGGGGGTAGGGGGACGTAGGTGTGTGGCCACGCCGAGCGGCAGCATCGCTGCCGAGGAGTCTCCAATCGAGCTAGTGCAGGAGCTGTACGGTGATGTCGTCGATCGCCAGCCTTCCGCCTCCTTGGAGTCCGAAGATCAAGAAGTAGTCCCCGTAGGCGCCGAGTGTGTAGTCGAACGTGCGCTGGGTCTTCATGCCCATCGTCTCTGGTTCGTCGAACCACTGTTAGGGCAGCACAAGGTTCGTCAGAGCGAAGGGGCCGAGACGGTTTGCTCCGAACTGCGACACATTGATGCTTGCAAACTAAGTTGAGCGCCCTATACATTGTTCCCGCAAGCACGGTGCCGAGGGGCGGCACCTTTGGCTGAGACACCCGATCAGGGCTCCTCTTCCACCGAGAACGCGCTTGCCCCGAACTCGGAGGGGGGTGAGTTCAATGGTCCGCGCTTACGAGAAGCCCGAGATCGCCACCGTCGGCGATTTCGCACGCGACACCGCGTTCACGCACTACGGCAACTGGATCGACGTCCTCGGCTGGTGGTTCTGATCAGAATCGACCTTTCTCGGCCGGGCGGTGCCCGGCCCTTCACCAGAACACCCTGAACGAAGGACTGAAATGGCTCATAAACGCACAATCGCCCTGGTCAGTGCGGCGGCCCTGCTACTCGCGGGAGGCGGCCTCACGGCAGCGCCCGCGATGGCCGCCACTGACTCGTCGCATGCCTCGCACGCGACCGCGTCGGCACGCGCATACAGCGACACCGATGCTGTCGAATTCCTCGCACTCGGCTCCGGGCGGATTGAGGCCGATCACCCGGGCCTCATCCACTCGCTCGGCTACGACGCCCCGGAGAAGAGACACACCGCTGCGCAGGTCGCACAGCTCCTGTCGAAAGTCACGGCGATCGATCCCGCATTCCATGATCACGTCACGGTTCCGCTTCAGAGCGGCAACCCGCTGAAGGTGGAGCGTGCGATCGACGCGTACAACCGCACCATCCTCACGCTCGCCAAGAGCACGGGGTCCACGCCGGACACCGGTGTGCACACGGACTGCGTCGTGCTCGGCGTGGTCTTCGTGGTCGGTGCCGCCGTGGTGGCGGGCGCCGCGCTGGTTGTGGTGGTCGTCTCGACGACCAACGTGACCTACGTGCACAACACCCCCCGCGCAGCCGGGGCGAGCGCACCCACCGATCTGACGAAGCAGCAGGCTGCAGCGTCGATCGCGTCGGCGCTCTGATGAGCCGTGGGACCGGGAGCGGAGACTCCCGGTCCCACGCGCCGCAGGAGGGGGGGTAACAGTGGAACAAGCGTGGCGATGGATCCGCAGGCATGCCGCGTCGATCGCATTCTCGACGACTGGGGCAGTGCTGGGCGGAGCACTGCTCGTTTCGGTGCTCCTCTCCATACCGCCGACGGTTGTGACAGCGGATGTCTCCAACGCGGTGCGCCAGGGGTACGGGACCTTCATCCAGCAGGGCTGGAACTTCTTCACCAAGGACCCGCAGTCGGCGCAGCTCGGCGTGTATCAGATTGAAGGCAACGAATCGCTGACGGACATCGTGGCCACGCCTCAGACGAAGGCGCAGAACTTCTGGGGTCTGTCGCGCGCCCAGCGCGCCCAAGGCCCGGAACTCGCCTTCCTCGCTGCCGGCGTCGCCGAGTCCGACTGGATCGACTGCACCGACCAGACGAGCGCGTGCATCTCGACCGCCCACCGCGCCCTGGCCATCAGCAACCAGAGCCCGGTGCCGACAGTGTGCGGCGAGGTCGTGATCACGCAGCAGCACCAGTCGCCGTGGAGCTATCGCGGGTTCTCTGACGTGCCCACCTATCTCGTCGACAAGTACGTGCTGCTCGACGTCCACTGCGCGAACGGAGGCGGGAGCACCCATGCGGCTGAATGACTACGTCCAACGGTTCGACCCGCAACAGCTCGGAATCGGCGTCGGCCGCTCGGTCATCGCCATCGGTCAGGCGACGTACCTCCTCTTCACGACGCCTCAGGCATTGCTCGTTCCCGTGATCGGTCAGCAGCCCGCACCATACTGCGACGGCGTGAAGGCGATCTCGCTGTA
Organism: Leifsonia sp. TF02-11; assembly: GCF_017565305.1. Lineage (GTDB taxonomy): Bacteria > Actinomycetota > Actinomycetes > Actinomycetales > Microbacteriaceae > Leifsonia. Next base: position 222,979 of record NZ_JAGEKP010000007.1, on the reverse strand, counting down.
CTGCGTCCCAGCGCTCTCGGGGAATCCCGCACTGGCGCACTGGCTCATGTTCGCTCTCCTGATCCTCGTAGCGAGCGGGTTCTTGCCCGGACCATCCGGGATGGTACACGCGTGGGTGTCCTTCTCGCTCAGCGTGAGCATCGCCCTACCGGACGGCGGCGACATCGCCGCGCGGATCGTGACGCTGCTGCTCATCCCGTACTGCCTCACCGACCGCCGGCTCTGGGCCTGGCGCCACGAGGCCCCGCTCGGCCCGATCCGTCAGGGCATCGCCTTCGCGACCATCTGGGCGGTCCGCCTCCAAGCGGCGATCATCTACATCGACTCCGGCATCGCGAAAGTGGCCAGCGACAAGTGGCTGACCGGAACCGCGGAGTACTACGTGCTCCGGGACTCGACATTCGGCGCCTCCGGCGTCGTGCGGAGCATCGGCCTGTTCTTCACCTCCTCGCCGGTCATCGTGGCCCTCGCGACGTGGGGTGCGATGGCCCTCGAGATATCGATCGGCGTGCTGATCATGGTCGGCCGCGACCGCGGGCGCTCTGTCGCACTCGTCCTCTCGATCCTCCTGCATGTCGGCATCATCGTGACGATCGGGCTGTGGAGCTTCGGCCTCGTCATGATCGGCCTCGTGATCATCGCCACGGTCCGTTCGGGCACCCCGACCCGCCGCGAAACCGATCCGCCTCCCGACTCTCCGGGCGCCGTCGACGACGACGTCACGGAGCTTGAAGCCTCCTCGTCGTGAGGAGCTCCGTCAAGGTTAGGGAGGAGGTGAGACCATGAGCGCCGCTTACGAGACCCCGCAGATCATCAGTGTCGGGACATTCGCCAAGGACACCGCGTTCACGTCGAAGGGTTACTGGACCGACGTGCTCGGCTGGTGGTTCTGATCTAGAAGAGCTCGAGGTGGGGCGCACGGGCTAGGCAGGCCGGCGCCCCACCGCGACCCGACGAAGGGAACGACTTCGATGAGGTTCATCGTGCTGCCGGACCATGCCGGCGCGTTGCCGCTCGACCAGACGGCGCTGTCGCCGGTGGCCGAGCGGATCCTGCATCCTTCAGGGCGACCGCACATCGTGGGCGACTGGCTCCCGGAGGAATTCCTGACGGTCACCACGGGCGACCGTCGCCTCAGCCTGATCGGGACGTTCGGCGCGGATTCCGGTCAGCTCCGCGCCGTCCTTGAGCGGGCGGCTCAGCCGGACGCTCTGCACGGGATCCATGCGACGATCAGCGGCTCCTACTTCGTCGTGTACTCCGATTCCTCGGAGACGCGGATCTGGGGTTCGTTGTCCAGTTTCCGCCGCGTCTCCTATTCGACGGGCGAGCGGGCCTTGGGCGCGTCCAACAGCATCGGACTGCTTCGCGAGCTGGTGACCGCTCCGCTCCGTGAGGACGCCCTCGCCCTGTCACTTCTGGTGCCGCGTCCGCCGTGGCCGCTGTCAGAGCCGTCGTACTGGCACGGCCTCGAGAATCTACTGCCGACCGAATACCTCTCGTTCCCGGCCTCACGTCACCGCGCCGAACGCGGCGAACGCTGGCGCTTCCCGACCGAGCGCCTGCCCCTCGATGTCGTCGCCCCGCTCCTCAAGGAAGCCTTGCATGCCGCCGTCGCCGCGCGCGCCCGCTCCGCGGACGGACGCGTCAGCTCCGATCTCTCCGGAGGGATGGACTCCACCTCTCTCGCGTTCTTCACGAAGCAGCACGTCGAGACATTGGTCGCGACGCATCTGACGGTCGACGACGCACTGAACGAGGATGTCCGCTGGGCGAGGCAGGCCGGCGCCCTCATGGGCTCCGACCTGATCGAACTCGCCCCCGGGTCTCTGGACCACTGGTTCGCGACCTGGGACAGCGCGACACCTGAGTTCGCCGACGAGCCGTCGCCGTCCATCCGAACCGAGGGCATGCACCGTGCGATGGCTACAGTGCTCCGCCGCGAGGGCAGCCGACTGCACATCGCGGGCTCCGGCGGCGACGAGCTGTACTATCCGGACGAATCAATCCTTCCCGGCCTCATGCGCGAGGAGCCGGCGACTGCCATCCCCGCGGCGATGGGGATGGCCTCGGTGCATCGCTGGCCCCGCGCTCGCACCGTCCGGCAAGCGCTGGTCCGGCGCTCGCACACGCGGTGGGTCCGCGACCGAGTCGCGCACGTTCACCTGCCAGAGCCTCCGCGTCCTTCGGCAGGATGGGATGTCCCGTTCTCACTCTCGCCGTGGGCCACACCCTTGGCTTCCCTCCAGGTGCACGGGCTGCTCGAGGGAATCGACGTGTCCGCGCTCCCGCGCGCCCTCGCCGAGGCGGATGCGGTGTCTTTCGCGATGATCGGACGCAACGGGCAGATCCACCGCGCACTGGATGCGGAGTTTCGCGCTGAGGGGGTGAGGTACGAGGCGCCCTTCCTCGATGACAGGATCGTCGAACTGTCGCTCAGCGTCCGGCTGAGCGATCGTCTCAACACGACCTCGTTCAAACCTGTCCTCGCCGCTGCGTCGCGTGGCGTCGTTCCGGATGAATTGCTCGGACGGAAGTCCAAAGGCGACTACGTCTCACTCATCTACGACGGCTACAACCGGGTCCGCAGGGACATCGCCGCTGATGTCGACCACTCGCCCCTTGTGACGCGCGGACTCGTGCGCGGAGACGCCGTCACCGATTTCCTCACCCGGATACAACCCGACGCGTCGCGGTTCTATCCCTTCGAATTCCACCTCGCCGCGGATCGCTGGTTGCGAGCAGCGACCGCGCAAAGCCTCCTGGAGAGACCATGACAGACGCAGAGACCACGACCGACCGTATCCGGGCGGGGGTCGTCTTCCGCCGCACACCCGACGGCGGGATCGTCCTCGACAAGCGCTCCGGCGCCTACAGCCAGGTGAACTCCTCCGCGGCGGATGTCATCGAGGGCCTGATCGACGGCCTCACTCGGGACGAGATCGCCCATGCGATCACCGGTCGATACGAAGCGGCCGACCTCGCGATCGTCCGATCGGACGTCGACGCCCTCGTCGCGCAGCTCCGCGAGGTAGGGATCGTCGCACGGTGAGCGACGCACTGATCGGGATGAGCGCAACGGCCCCGGTACCGGCCCGCTCGCGCATCCTGGCATCGCTGATCGTGCCGTTCGCTTTCGGGCTCGCGCGCTTGCGCCCCGCCCACCTCGAGGGCCTGCTCGCGCGACTCGCGCGCCGCTCTCACCCCGCAAGTCGCGAGCTCGTGGAGCACTCGCTCGACGCCGTGGTCACGGTGAGCTCTCGCTGCGCGGGACGCTACTGTCTGCAGCGATCGCTCGCGGTGGCACTGGTCTGCCGGTTGCACGGTGCGTGGCCGGACTGGTGTGCGGGCGCCGCGACGAATCCGTTCCGCGCCCACGCCTGGGTGGAGGTGGACGGCGTGCCGGTACGTGAGCCGTCCGGGCTGGCAGCCGGCTTCGTCACGACGATGCGGGTTCCCGCCGGCCTGGCCCGGGCTGTGTGAGCTGCTCGGCATACCAGTCGGCGATCGTGTCGCTAACGGTCGCCGGGAGGGCGACGCCACCCGCTGCGTGCCAGATCTTCGTGACGTTCAGCCAGTTGTCGACGGCCACCATCGCGATCTGACGCGGGCTCACACCGAGCGGGGCAGCTTGGGAGATCGCCCGCTCGACGGCGACCGTCGTCCGAAGCGCGGGCATCCCCAGTCGTGCAAGAACCGGTGCAACCAGGGAGCGGACGGGCACGGGTGCCGGAGCGGCTGCGTGGTAAACGCCCGCGGGATGTTCGGCGAGCGCCAGCCTCGCCACCAGACGCCCGAGCTCCAGGCGTTCGATCGTCGACACGCGCGCATCGCCATCGCCGATCCATCCACCGACGAACATCATCAGCCGGATGAGGGGGCCCAGGAACCATCGATCGCCTGTGCCGAAAACGAGGTTCGGGCGCACCACTGTGCCGCCGGCGTCGAGAACGATCCTCTCGGCTTCGTACCGGCTACGACTGAGTGTCGAGACGGGACGCGCCACTGCCTGTTCCTCCGTCTCACCGTGCAGCGACTGACCGCCGTAGACGCCGGTAGTGCTCAGGTAGATCAGCCGTCCCGCCCCGACCGCCTGCGCGGCAGCCACCATGTTCCTCGTCCCCTCGACATTCACCTCGCGCTGCAGTACCGGATCCACGCCGACGTGAGCGGCGGCATGGATGATGATGCGCGCGCCGCGCATCGCCTGCGCCAGCTCGCCCGCGTGCGCCAGGTCGGCCGGGGCCTTGCTCCCAGGCAGCGGCGAAGAGGGCTCCCTCCGTCCCGGCCGCACGTGCCGGACCATGTCGACTCTGTGTTCGCCCAGCGCCCGGGCGATCGCCGAGCCGATGAATCCGTCCGCCCCCGTGAGGAAGACTTTCCCGCCCGTCATCTCGGCTGCTCCTGAGCGCTGACGGTACGATGGTCGTCCCCCGTCGCGAGGAGTGTCCCCCGATGCCTGCACGCCAGCCACAACAGCCTCGCGGCTATGCCCGCCGCCTGGCGGTCCTCGAAGGAGCGGCCAGGGTCTTCGACCGGGTCGGCTTCGCCCAGGCGTCGCTCTCCGACATCTCGCGGGAGTCCGGCTCCACTTCCGGCTCGATGTATTTCTACTTTCCCTCCAAGGACGACCTTGCGCTCGCGATCATCGCTGAACAAAACGCCCGCACATTCGACGCCATCCCGCCGGAGGCTATCGACGAGCGTCCCCTCGAAGCACTGATCGAAGGGTCGCGGGCGATCGCGGCGCACATCCTGACGGACCCGGTGGTGCGCGCCGGGATGCGCCTGTCGCTGGAGGAGGGGACGCTCTCGGCGCCCACCGCCGGCTATTACGAGGAGTGGATCGGGTCGGTGAGCGCCCTCTTCGCCCGCGCGGACGAGAATGGGACTCTGAATTCCGCGTTCACACCCCAGGAGCTGGGCCGGACGCTCGTCCCCTACTTCTCGGGCGTGCATCTCGTCGCGAACGTGCTCAACGGCCGGCAGGACCTTTACTCCGTCCTCGACGTGATGTGGCGGGTGATCATCACCGCTTCGGTTGTCCCCGAGCACCAGCCGCGGCTCCTCTCCGTCGTCGAATCCGTGTTCCGGGTGCCTCAGCCGACCACCCGCGGCTGAGTCGTTGCGACCTCGTACGCCAGGGATGCGGCGATCCGGGTGCCGAACAGATCATCGACGAGGATATCGACGCACTGGAGTCGCCGGCCGTTTCGCTCGATCGTGAGTTCCTTGGTCACGCGGATGGTGGCGTGGCAGAACGATGGCGACTCCGCCGACCGGGAGGACAACTGCACGGCCGCCCTCCGCATCCACAGGTTGCCGGTTGACGCGCGGTCAACTCCTGCCCGGGAGTACAGCAGGACTTCGGCCATCTGGCCGGCGAGGACCAGTGGGTCGACGAACCGGGCCGCATACTCGCCGACGGGATGTTCGCCTGCAGTGTCCGCGCGTGCCGAAGCCCAATGGTCGAAGCTCGCAGACGACCTGTGGGAAGGCTGAGCGACCAGCTCCGACACATAGTCCGTTGCGTGCGCGTGATCCCCGGTGAAAGCCAGGTGCGAGGGTGCCGGGCCGTGCGCCTGCACGCCGACGCGCGGGCCGGACGTCGCCCACGTCCCGATCGTCACCGAGAGGGTGCCGATCCTGCTGGTGAAGGTCGGCCCGTCCTGGGTTTCGACGGCGGAGTCGCCCACTGCCCGTCGGAGGGAGAGCGGCACGGCGTGGAGCTCCGTCATCGCCTTCGCCCCCGCCCTCACCTCGATAGACCGGGCGAGTGAGCGCGTCCCGTCGTTGGCTTCGGCGTCGAGCATGTGCGAGAGGACGAGGGCGAGGGTCACCCCGTCGATGGTGCTCAGGTGCGCTCGCGACTGACGCCCGTCTTTGACGGACCAGTCCACCGGATAGCCGACGGAGCCCACCGCCGAAAGAGCGCTCCGTCCTGGGTGGATGCCGATTCGATCGATCCCGTAGGCCACCTTGCGATATCCGCTCCCGAAGTACCGAGACGACGCAGGTCCCAAGTAGCGGTCGAAACCACGGTCCGTGCTGGTGCCGGCCTCCTGGGCAGGCAGCGTGAGCGTGCGCATCAGCGGGCCGTCGCCGTGCGCTGTTTGAGGGCGCGAGCGCGTGCGTGGGCGGGGATGAGCGTCAGGACAAGCCACACGAAGATCCAGGCGACGCTCACCACGATCACGATCGCACCCGCCTCGGGCGCGCCGATCAAGCCGACCACCAGCGCCACGACCGCCCCGAAGATCGCGCCGATGCCCGCGATGAACAGGAAAGGGGCGATCGCCCGGTTCACCGTCACCCACACGTCGTCGTCGCTCAGCGTGAACCGCGTGCGGTAGCCCAGGATGTGATTCCGGCGCAGCGTGCCCCGCTTGCTTGCAGAGGCCCACCATAGCACCAGTGCGCTCACCACGATGATGAGCAGCGACCCCACGACGACCCCGACCATGACTACCCCCTTCCGTCCCACGCGGCTGCGATCCGGACGGGACCAAACTACGATTCACCCCGTGCCGAAAACACCAACCCGAGGTTGATTCTCCGTGGGTCGCGTCAGGAGTCTCGTGTCAGCCCAAGCCGATGAGCCAGGATGACCGCCTGGACGCGATCGCGCAGGCCGAGCTTGCTGAACAGCCGGTTCACGTGGCTCTTGACCGTCGCCGGAGAAAGGTGGTGGTGGGCGGCGATCTCCGTGTTGGTCATCCCCTCCGCGATCGAGAGGAGGACGTCGTACTCTCGCGGACTCAGCGACTCCAGCTCAGACGGACGCGGCGCCCGCACGGGACGACCGAGCTCGCCGGCCGTGTAGTGCTCGATCAGCTTCCGGGTGATCCGCGGTTCGACGACCGCGTCACCGCCGGCGACCGTCCGCACGGCGGCCAGCAACTCATCGGGGCCGGTGCTTTTAAGGAGGAAGGCCGACGCGCCCGCATCCAGCGCGCCGAACGCGTAGCGGTCAAGATCGAACGAGGTCATGACGATCACACTCGTACCGGGAGAGCCGCGCGTGATCTGCGCCGTCGCCTCGATTCCGCTCATCCTGGGCATCCGGACATCCATCAGGACGACATCCGGTCGCAGTTCGAGGGCCAGCGACACCGCTGACGGTCCGTCAGCCGCCTCACCGGCCACCTCGATGTCGTCCGCGCTGCGCAACACGAGCGAGTGCCCGAATCGGGCCAGCTGCTGGTCGTCCACGATCAGGACGCGGATGATCCTCGGATCAGCCATGTCCACCGCCTGCTGCGTTCCCGACCGGGAGGACCGCCCACGTCTCCCAGCCTCCTCCGTCCCTGCGGCCCGCGCCGGAGGTGCCGGACAGGGCGTTGGCACGCTCCCGGATGCCCAGAAGGCCGCTCCCCGTGCCGCGCGACGGCGTGGCGCGTCCGTCACCGTCGTCGACGACGCGGATCACGACGTCGTCGCCGGTACGCTCGATCGAGACTTCCACAAGGGTCGGCTCGGCCGCGTACCGGAGCGCGTTGGTCAGCGCCTCCCGGACGATCCGATGGACCGCGTTGCAGAGCAGCGCATCGTCGGGGAGCGCGGGACCACGGCGGACGAGCCGGACAGGCAGACCAGCATCGCGGAAGAGTTCGATGAGATGCTCGAGTGGTGGCGCGGCCACTCCCGAATCGTCGAGCGTCTCGTCCAGCGACCGGTCGGCTTCCCGGAGCATCCTGAGCGTGCGCTGCAGGTCGAGAAGGGCGGACTGGCCGACCTCTGCCACGCGCCGCACCGCGACCGCTGACTCCTCGGGGTGCTTCTCCCAGCTCGCGGCAGCACCATTCGCCAGCGCGATCATGACGGTCAGCGAGTGTCCCACCACGTCGTGCATCTCGCCGGTGATGCGGTTGCGCTCGAGAACGGTCGCGTTGTCGATCCGCTGGTTGAGCAGTGCGGCCAGATCGGAGCGGTGCACCGCCGCGGCCCGCACGATGAGCCCGGCGACCAGGGCGACTACGAGCAGGGGCTCCACCACATTCGCCCCAAGAGTGATCGGATTCGGCGCAATCGGTGCCGTGTTCGCCGGCAGTCCGAGCAGGTGCTTCCCGGTTGTGATCACGATCGGAACGACGACGGCCATCCCGTAGCCGAGCAGGGCACGCAAGGGCGGAGTTTCGACGGCCGCAGTGTAAACAGCGAGCGCGAGGGGCACGACCAGATACGACGGAGCGGGTGCGACGGTGAGCGCCGCGACGACCGCCACGACGACGAGTGGGTGCCCGCGGCGCCAGAACAGCGCGCCGCCCGCGAGTGCGAGGGCGGCGAGTGTGGCAGGCCATCCCGGGGAGGCGAGTACGGCCGCAGCCACGATGGGCACCCCGGCGAACAGGACGGCGAGGCATGCGTCGACCGTACGACGGTGCCCGGCAAGCAGGCGGCGCGCTGCCGGCCACCGGTCGTTCAGGTCCGCCGCGGTGATGCGCGAGGTCATGTCCGCCCCTCCCTGCGTCCACGTCTGCGGCTCTTCCCCGAGCCTGATCCCCATTCTTCCGTGATCGGCGCTGGGAGGCATAGTCAGGTCAGGCGTCGCGGAATCTGTACACGAGGGCGGCTCCGGCGAGACCGAGCACGGCCCATCCACAGAGGACCGCCATCCCGGCCAGGTGACTGAGGCCGGCCGGATTCGCGAACGTGGAGATGAGAACCCGCCCTGCAATGGTGGGGAAGAATCCGGCAGCGCGGTCGAGGGCGGCGACTCCGGTCGATCCGAGCATCGCCGGGACGATCGTGAACAGTGCGAGAGGGATGAGGATGCCCACGACGGCGTTCTTCACCAGGACTCCTATGGAGAGCGTCACGATGGAGATCGCCGCGAGGTAGAGTCCTGCCGCGAGTGCGAACGCCACCCCTTGGCCGAGGCTCGAATCGTATTCGACCGTGCTACCGACGAGGAGCGCGGCGGGAAGTGCCTGCGCGGATCCAGCGCCCACGACACCGATGAGGAAGGCCACAACACCGATGACGATCGCCTTCGCCACCGGCACCGGGGCGCGGGCCGGAACCGCCAGGAGCGTCACGCGGATCTGCCTGCTGGAGTACTCCGAGGTGGCGAACAGGACGGCGACGACCACAAGCAAGAGCTGAAGCCACAAGATGGAGTCCAGAAAGGTATACGCGGTGACCACGGCGCTGCGCCGACCGAGATCGCTGTCGGTCGCGCGCTGGGCCAGCGCGCTCGACGACAGCGACGCGCTCGCCGGCGCCCAGACCGTGCACACGGCCACGAGGACGATGTTCGAGCGGATCGTCCAGAACTTGAGCCACTCCGATGAGATCAGTCCCGTCGACCGCGACAACGCGTTCGTCCGCGCTGCTGTCATCTCCGCCACCTCGCGCTCCTCACGCATCCCGGCGCACCAGCGTGACCGCTGCCAGAACCAGCGCCGCCACCGCCCAGCAGAACGAGACCCCGAGTCCCTCCCAGGGGCCGACGGACTTAGCGCCTCCTTCACCTTGCAACACGGCCAGCCCGGCGGCGCTCGGGAGCCAGACCGCCAGGTTCTGCAGCCAGGCCACCGGGACGACGGCGAGGGCGAACGGTGCGAATCCGAGCAGTGCCAGCACCGCCACCACGGAGCCGGTGACGGACCGGACCAGGCCGCCGATCCCGAGGGCGAGCATGCCGATGGCGGCGAGCTCGAGTCCCGTTCCGATCACGAGGCGCGCCGCTAGACGCGGCGGCAGATCGAACGACGCATCTGCGCCCAGCGCGAGCGGGACGATCGACAGGGTCACGAGCGCTCCTGCCGCTCCGATCACGAAGACCGCCGCTACGAGGACGAACGCCTTGGCCACCACCAGCTGGAGACGTCCGGGTACCGCTAGCACGCTAGGACGGATGCCTCCGTAGAGGAATTCGGAGGCGAAATAGACCGCGCCGACGACGGCGACGAGCAGCTGTACACCCTGCACGGACACGAGGGCGTCGCCCGTGCCGAAGGGGCGCGCCGCGCCTTCGCCGGACAGTGCCCGCGACAAAGCCGCCGCAGGCCCGAAGCCGGCGAGGGCGACAAACGCAACGCCGAGGCAGATCGGATTCGATGGGATGGTCAGGAACTTGATCCATTCCGCGATCACGACGCGCCCGAGAGTGACGCGGCCCCCGCGCACGCGCCCGAGGGAAGAGACGTCCGCGATCATGCCTCTGTAGGTCCCGGCCGGTCGGGCATCCCGTACTCAACAGCGTCGCGGGTCAACATGTTGTACGCGTCCTCGAGCTGCGTGGTCGCATTGCGCAGCTCATAGAGGACGATCCCAGCAGAGGCGGCGCGTTCGGCCACCGCCTCTGCGCTGATCCCCTCCAACTCCGCCGTGCCCGCGGCGACGTTCGCGACAGTGACCCCTTCACCAGCCAGGAGCAGTGTCAGTTCGGGGAGGGACGGCGTGCGCACGTGCACGATCGGCCGCGGGCTGACCAGCTCGCTGAGCGGCTTGTCCGCGATGATCTGCCCCCGGCCGATCACCACGATGTGCTGGGCGATGAGCGATAGCTCGCCGAGAAGATGGGACGAGAGGAAGACCGTACCGCCGGAGGCGGCGAATCCCGCGAGCAGTCCACGCAACCAGGTCACCCCGTCGGGATCGAGCCCGTTCACCGGTTCATCCAGGATGAGCGTGTGGGGGTCTCCGAGAAGCGCGACCGCGATGCCAAGGCGCTGGGTCATCCCGAGCGAGAATCCGCCGACGCGCCGACGCGCGACGCTGCCAAGCCCGGCCAGCTCCATCACCTCGCCCACCCGTCGTCGTCCGATCCCGTGGGTCGCCGCGATCCAACGCAGATGGTCGACTGCCGTTCGGGCCTTGTGTGCGGACCCGCCGTCAAGCAGCGTGCCGACTTCCAGGAGTGGTGCCCTCAGTTTGCGATACGGCGTCCCATCGATCAACGCCCGTCCGGCCGTCGGACGATCGAGACCGACGATCGAGCGCAGGGTGGTCGATTTGCCCGCGCCGTTCGGACCGAGGAAACCAGTCACTATCCCCGGATGGACCTCGAATGAGACGTCTCGGATGGCGTACCGCCCGCCATACCTCTTGCTCAGCCCCTCGATCGAGATCGTCATGCGCACCCACCTCCGTCGTCGATTGCAGAATAGGGATCGGGAGTAGTGGAAAAACACCAGCCGTGGGTTGAATTGCGATCGGGCGGCGCGGCATTGCCGCGTTTGGTGCGCTGCCGGGCGAAGCAGTCGCAATCCCGTTGCAGGTTCCCCGGATGCATGGTCCATCGGCTGTCGCCCTGGCAGATGCGTTTTTGGCCGGAAATGTGCCTGAGCCCCTGGCACCGTTCTGACCTGTCTCTAAGCGACGGCAGCAATTCTGCCCAGCAGCTCAACGCTGAGGGATGGACGGACGAACAGATCCAACAGACTGTCGATGCCAGCCCGAGCCTGTCACTGGTCACAATGCCCAAGCCGCCGTCGAGCAGCGGCGGCATCTGGCCTCGGGGGATCGAATTCGGAACCTACATCAAAGTGACGATGTCGCAAGCCACGGCCAAAGCGGCAAAATGGAAAGAGCGAGTGCTGCAACCGCATCCTCGCCGAAGAGTTCCTTTGCGGCCGCACCTGGCGTTCAGAGCAGGAACCCGCAGCCGCGCTAGCCCGACGGTTCTGAATGTTGATCCAGACGTTGATCGCCGACACGATCAGCGCGACGGCCGATACGACGATCGCGATAACGGCAAGAGCATCCCTCCGTACCCACGCGTCCGCCGCGAGTTCATGCACCAGCGTCGTCGAGGCGAGGCGGTCATGCCACGAACCTACCCACGCGCCCGGGAGGCCCAACGGAGCTGGTTCGACGAGCGACGACCACTCGAGTTCGAGCGCTGACCGCGGCTCAGCCGGGCAGCCTGAACCCGCAAGAGATCCATCTCGCGCAAGGTTCTAAGCGCGCTTCCCTCCATGATCCCACCCCAGACGATGAGGGCCATCGGGAGCAGGAGAAGCGTTCCCATACTGATGAGTGTGAACAGGATTGCTGGCACGACCTCGGCGTGACGCGGTAGAGCGAAGGCCAGCGCCAGCATCCCGATCAGCACAGAGAACAGAATTCCCCCAACCACGACCCCACTGTCAAAGATGCCCCGGCCGGTCGACGCACTCCTGCCCAAGGCTCTCTCAAGTGCGTTCAGCTCCTCGACCAGAATGAGGTCGGGCCGGTCAGAGCGGGCCACCAGCCACCTCCGGGCACGCCCGGGACTCCGCATTGCCCTGGCAAAATCCTCGTCCCCAAACGTGTTCTGCTGCACCCAGAGATCCTAGCGAGAGGAGAGCCCGTGCCCCCCGGGGTGATGAGCGAGCTCGACATCGCCGCGTGTGCCGTTCTCGGTCGGAGGGTGTTCAGCGGAACAGGTGCGCGTTGTCCTCGACCCAGGTGCTGAAAGAGCGTGACGGCTTCCCGGTGATGCGTTCGTACCCGGTCGAGATCGCCGGGGTCGCGCCGACGGCTTCACGCCAGTCCTTCACGACCTGCCGCACCCACACTTCGGGGACGTACTGCGAGAGCATCGCGGTGGACTCCGCCTCGATCTGCCCGATCACCGCCACGGGGCGGCCGATCACGGCACCGATCGTGTCGACCTGGTGCGTGAGCGTCAGTCGCTCCGGACCGGTCAGAGCCGGCGCCTGCCCGATCAGGGTGTCACCGCTGAGAGCGATCACGGCGGGTACTGATCGCCGACGCCGGACGGTCCCTGCCGGCGGCCCCCAAATCGCGTGTCATTCTCGACCGCGATGGCTCGTTCCGCAGGTTTCTCCGGAGCGATGTCCAATTCTCGGACAACATGCCCACGACATGTTCACCTGGACATGCCGGCGCTACTCCGCACCTGCTCGCCTAACGCTGCGTCCCGGCCGATGCCAAGGCGGGCGCGCCGCAACCGGATGGCCCCTTGATGAGGGCCATCCGGTTGTGGTGTTCTTCTGTCATGCGATGGATGTTTCGTGCCCTTCTCGTTGTGTCGGTCGTTGCTGCGGCGTTCGCGGTGTTCGCCGCCGTTGGCCTGGCGCAGACCAGCGGCGTCCGTTGCGGCGATGAGGTGATGACCCCGTCGGATAGGTGCGCACCCATGAAGACCACGTTCTCGGCCTACCAGGACCAGGGCCGCTCCTATGAGGAGATGGCGGTCGTCTCCGATGACCTCCACGCCACGCAAACGGGATGGTTAGTGGCGGGCAGTATTGTGTTCTTGCTCTCGGCAGCCGGCGCGGTCGTCGTCTGGCGACGAGACCGGGTTTCGAACGCACGCCGCAACTATCGGGTGCCGGTATCGCGTGGGTGATAGACGGAAGACGGCGCTCCTGAGCAGGGACACAGGAAGCGGGCCGGTCGTCCCATTCGGCCACTCAATCAGAGCCCGAAAACCTTTCCGACGAACCATTTGCCACGGAACGCACCCGAGAAGTTCGCGCTGCTGCGTACGAGCGTGGGCGGATATGTCGCCGCTCGAAGTCGCCAGACGTGCCCCCGAGGGCGTGCTGGAACTCGCGCTCGTGAGCGCCTCCGCACAAGCGGGCTCACCGGAAGTGCTCGCCGCCCAGCGACGTCAGTCTCAGGTCGTCGACGGCAGGGCTTCAGTAAAACGCGTAGACGCCGCTCTCTTTCGGCAATCGCCGCCGAAGCACAACGAGGCCGACTCCGAACTCGCCCGCGCGCCGCAGCCACGAGAACCCGGTTCACACTGACTGCTGCGCCAACACGAGGAGGTCGCCGACCTCGCAGTCCAACGCCCGACAGATCGCTACGAGCGTCGAGAAGCGGATGGCCTTTGCCCGGTCGTTCTTGAGAACGGACAGGTTCACGACGCTCACGCCGACCAGTTCCGAGAGCCGTACCACCGTCATCCCGCGCTCGGCGAGCAGTGCATCCAACCGGCAGTGGACGCCCGAGTCCTCGTCACCCATCAGACCAGGCCCTCGGTGTCGCGCCGCAGGCGGTCTCCCACCGTGAACGCCGTCGCGACGATCGCACTGGCGAAGCCAACCAGCAGCAGCGTCTGCACCGGGATGGACATCACGGGGTTGTCGAAGCCGCGATCGCTGATCCGCGCGATCGCTCCATTGGCGACCATCGTTTCGAACAGGGCGAGCGACGCCCACGCGATCACGCCACCGATGGACGCTGTGGCCACGAGGACCGTATTGGTGCGGCAGAAGATGCGTCCGCGCAGCACGTTCACCGCCAGCCAGGTCAGGCAGGCGATGATGGCGACGATGGTGAGCGCACCGAGCACCTCACGGAGGATGAGGGCGGCGAACGACGCGACGGGCAGCTCCGGTGCCGTCACGAAGGCGGTCGCCAACTCTACCTCCTTCATCGCCCCTCCCGGGCCGATCGGCACGAGCGCGACCGTGCCATCGAAAGCAGCGAGCACGCGGACGTCGCGATTGCCCACCGCGTCGAGGATGGCCGTCACCGCCTGTACGACCGACCAGCCGGCGAGGACGATGCCGGCCGCGATGAACGCGACGATAGACACTCGGTCGCCCGTCGACATCCTGGTCTGCTGGATAGTGCTCATACTTGGTTCTCCCCACTGGATAATATCGAATTTCGATAATATCGACTATCATTAAGATTGCATAACCCGAAAGAGAACACAACCCGCAGAGGCCACGGCGAACCGTCGCTGACCCAGCGTCGACGGGGGCCGCTTCTCAGCGAGCCCTTCCGAACGATCTGTTACCGCTGCGTTACTGCACCTTCGAAGGGCGACATGAGAAAACCCCCGGATCCCGTGTAAACACGGGGATCGCGGGGGTTTTACGATGGCGGTACCGGTGGGATTTGAACCCACGGTGGGCTTTCACCCACACAACTTTTCGAGAGTTGCACCTTCGGCCGCTCGGACACGGTACCGCCGACGAGTTTACTGGAAGCGCGGCGCGGTCGCCAATCGAGGGGGTCGTGCTCGCGGGTGATCCGCAGCTGCCGCCCCGAACCGCGAGGTACGCTGCCGGGATGGGGTTCCTGAGACCGGCGGTGTGGGTGAGCGGCGCCGTCGCTGTCGTCACTGCAAGCTCGCTGGTCGTGCGGTCGGCGTGGGCTCAGCACAACGTCCGGCTCGCGGCCGGGCGTGAGCGCATCAATCAGACTCTTCCCGTCCATTCGGCGTGGTGGCGGGAGCACGCGCAGACCGAGGGAGAGATCCTCTACGTCGCGATCGGAGACAGTGCCGCGCAGGGCATCGGCGCGTCCGCGCCGCGGAACAGCTACGTCGGCATCATCGCCGACCACGTCCGCTCCGCGACCGGGCGCAGCGTGCGCGTCGTCAACCTGTCGGTGTCCGGGGCGACCGTCGCGCTGGCGGTCGCCGACCAGCTTCCGCGGTTCGCCGGGTACGAGCCCGATCTGGTCACCGTGTCGATCGGCGCGAACGACATCGCCGACTTCGACGCCGAACGGTTCAGGGAAGGCATCCGCCGGGTTCTGGAGGCCGTCCCCTCCGACGCCATCGTTGCGGACCTTCCGTACTTCTACTTCCCGAAGAACGAACGGAAGGTCGCTGTCGCCAACCGCATCCTCCGTGAGGAGGCTGAGGCGCGCGGGCTCACGGTGGTGCCCCTGCACGAGGCGATGCGCCGTGAAGGGATCCGCAGGGCGATCACCCAGTTCGCCGAGGACTGGTTTCACCCCAACGACCACGGCTACCGGGTGTGGGCTTCCGCCTTCCTGCCTGCCGTCCTCGAGCGCGCGACAGCCAAGTTCCCGCGGCGAGCAGCGGTCGACGCCTGAGCGCTGCGACTCACGGCGCCGTGGCGGGCGCGAGGTGCGAAAGCACCCGGCCCCAGGCCTGGGCGATCACCAGGTGGCCGACACCGGGAACCATCTCCAGCTGCGCGCCGGGGATGGCCTTCTGGTACCACGCGGCGTGCGCCTGGCCGGCGAGCGGATCGGCCTGGCCGCCGATGATCAACGTCTCGGCCTTCACGTCCGCCGGATCGAAACCCCACGGCCGCGCGGTGTAACTGAGCACATCGCCTGCCACGCCCGCCGAACCTTGGCGGAACGCGTCGATCAGCATCCTGCCGAGCCTGTCGTGGAGGCCGCGCCGCTCCAACGCGCCGGCGTCGGCCGGCCCGGCGCCGAGCAGGTCGAGCGGGACCGCGCCCTCGCCGTCAGCGGCGCGAACCGCATCCGCCTGGCCCTGCATCATCTCTGACAAGCGACTCAACGCGACATCCGGAGGCTGCTGGCCGAGCTCGTCGGAGAGCTTCTGGAGCTCAGGCGGGATCCAGGGCACCTGGTCATTGGGTGCTGGCGTCGCGACCACGGCGACCCGATCGACCAGGTCGGGATAGCGCGCGGCGAACGCGAGCGCCACGCGCCCGCCCGCGGACCAGCCGGCGATCCCGACGGTCGCGGGCCGAACCACGCCGATCGGCGCCTCGAACCGCTTCAGGTCGCGCAGGTACTCGGCGACGTCGTCCGCGGCGCGCGCGATGCTGGGCCACGTCCCGAACGGCCACGGGTCGCTGGAGCCGTAGCCGGGCCGGTCGAGCGCGACGATATGGACGTCATGATCGGCCGACGCGTCGGGATCGGGGTCGAACACGGACGACCCGGGCGCGGGATGACAGAACACCACCACCCGCGAAGCACTCGGATCGCCCAGGGTGGTCACGCCGACGCGCCGGCCGGAACGGAGAGCGAAGGTCAGGTTGGCCATGCCGCCATTGTGCTCCGGAGCACCGACGCGCAGAACCCCGGATGCTCGCACGGCGCCCCGCGCGTGGGCAACGGAGGAGAACCGCACCGACACTCCGGGACAGCGCAGCCAACGGAGGAGTCCGCCGGCGTGGCGGGCCGTGATCTCCTCCGCTAGCGACATCCCAACCCACCGACCCAGCCGACGAGTCAGCAGCCAACGGAGGAGGACCCCACCGACACCCCGGGACAGCGCAGCCAACGGAGGAGTCCGCCGGCGTGGCGGGCCGTGATCTCCTCCGCTAGCAACACCTAAACCCGCCGATCCAGTAGCCAACGGAGGAGAACCGCGCCGACACTCTGGGACAGCGCAGCCAACGGAGGAGAACCGCGCCGTGGCGAGCGGTGATCTCCTCCGCTAGCGACACCCCTCAGAACGCCGCGTCGAGCTCCCGCTCGCGCTGGGTGGCCGCCGACGAGAAGGCGACGCGGAGGGCCTCGCGGATGGTGGCGCTGCGGTCGTCGATGCGGGTGGCGAAGCCGAGGCGGGTGGCCTCGGTGGCGCGCTGCTTGCCGCTGGTGACCGGACGGATCTCGCCCGCGAGGCTGATCTCGCCGAAGGCCGCGAGCGTGTGCGGGATGGCGCGGTCGGTGGCCGCGGAGGCCACCGCGAGGGCGATGGCGAGGTCGGCGCTGGGCTCGGCGAGCCGCACGCCGCCGACGGTCGAGACGTAGACGTCTTTGTCGCCGAGGCGGATGCCGGCGCGGCGCTCCAGCACGGCGAGCAGCATCGCGACGCGAGACGAGTCGACGCCGTTGGTCACGCGGCGCGGGTTGGGCGCCGTGGTCGCGACGACCAGCGCCTGGACCTCCACCGGCAGAGGCCGCCTGCCCTCCATCGCCACCGTGACGCAGGTTCCGGAAACCGGCGTGGTCGTGCGGCTGAGGAAGAGTCCGCTGGGGTCGGGGACCTCGGCGATGCCGTCGCCGGCCATCTCGAAGCAGCCCACCTCGTCGGTCGGCCCGAACCTGTTCTTCAGCGCCCGCACGAACCGCAGCGCCGTCTGCCGGTCGCCCTCGAACTGGCACACGACGTCGACGAGGTGCTCGAGCAGCCGCGGGCCCGCGATCGAGCCGTCTTTGGTCACGTGTCCGACGATCAGCACGGGGAGGTCGCGCTCCTTGGCCACCCGGATGAGCGTGCTCGCCACCTCGCGGACCTGGCTCGGGCCTCCCGCGATGCCCTCGGCCGAGCCGCTCGAGACCGTCTGCACCGAGTCGACGATCACCAGCGACGGCCGCACGGCGTCGATCTGCCCGACGATGGTCGCCAGGTCGGTCTCGGAGGCGAGGAACAGCTGATCGTGGAGGGCGCCCGTGCGCTCGGCACGCATGCGAACCTGGCTCACCGACTCCTCCGCGCTCACATAGAGCACCGGCCGCCCTTCGCGCGCCGCCCGGGAGGCGACCTCCAGCAGCAGGGTCGACTTGCCGACACCCGGCTCGCCGCTCAGCAGGATGGCCGCGCCGGGAACGATGCCGCCGCCGAGCACGCGGTCGAACTCGCCGATGCCGCTCGGCCGCCGCTGCGTCGACTCGACGCCGATCTCGGTGATCGCCCTGGCTGCCCTGTCGGCACCGACCGTCACGGGCGTCAGCGTGCGCAGAACGCCCGTGCGCGCCGCCGCCTCGGCCACCGTGCCCCATTCCTGGCACTCGCCGCAGCGCCCGACCCACTTGACGGTCGTCCAGCCGCACTCGGTGCAGCGGTACGTCACAGCGGCTTTAGCCACGGCACCTCCTCGGTCGGGCCGGACGACCCGGCGCGTTCCACACTACGGGCGGCCACCGTCACTCCGCGCCACGGGCGTGGAACCCGTGGACACGTCCCGCACGACCCGAGCGGTGGAGGAGGACGTCACTGCAGGATGAACTGCTTGGTCGTCGCCGAGGTGATGCCGGCGACCGACACCTGCAGATGGTACGACGCGCCGCCCGCCGGCACCTGCTGACGCTGCGCCTGGCAGGTGGCCGGGTCGGACCGCGTGCGATCCCAGGTGATCGGGGCCTGCGACGAGATCGTCTTGCCGGGCTGCAGCAGCACCTGCGCGTCGACCTTGGAGGCCTGGCAGTCCGTCGACTTCCAGTAGACCTCCGAGCCGCTGGTGATCGTGAACACCTGCTGCGACGTGCCCGCGTCGATGACGCACGCCGCCGACCCCGTGTTGGTCAGCGCGACCGACAGCTGAGGGAGTTGGCCCGCCGCGTACTGGGCGGCGTCGGTGACGGCCTCCACCTTGACGTCGGCCGGCTTGCACTCCTGGCCGCTCGCCGTTGCACTGGAGGTCGGGATACTGGTCGCCGCCGCCGGCTTCGGCGTCGACGTGTTCGTGCTGACGGGGGCCTTGGCCGGTTCACCGCTCGACGAGCCGGGCCGGACGACGATGAGCACGATCACGACGATGACGGCGACGAGGCCGATCAGGACGATGAGCCTGCGGCGCCAGTAGACGCTGCTCGGCTGGGGGCCGACAGGGTGCTTGAACGTCGACATGCCCGAAGGTTAGCGCCGACCTGCGACACGCCGATGAAGGCGCGCTCAGAGGCGCTTCAACATGCGCGTGTTTCCCAGGGTGTTGGGCTTCACGCGGGCGAGGTCGAGGAACTCGGCGACGCCCTCGTCTGTCGACCGGACGAGCTCGGCGTACAGGACGGGGTCGACCGTCTCGGTCCCCATGTCCTCGAAGCCGTTGCGTTCGAAGAACGCCACCTCGAACGTCAGGCAGAACAGCCGGCTGAGGCCCAGCTCGCGCGCATCGCCCTCCAGCCGCTCGAGCAGGGCACGGCCGACACCGCGACCGAGCCACGGGTCGGCGACCGCGAGCGTGCGCACCTCGGCGAGGTCGCTCCACATCACGTGGAGGGCGCCGCAGCCGATCAGCTCGCCGTCGGCGGTCTCCGCGACCCGGAACTCCTGCACCGATTCGTAGAAGGTGACGGCCTCCTTGCCGAGCAGGATGCGTCGCTGGACGAGCGGCTCCACGAGCTTCTGGATGCCGGGCACGTCACTCGTACGCGCCCTCCGAACCACATACGCACTGCCCTCAGAACTCACCCCACAACCCTACCGACCCCGCCCGGCCATCCGTTCCTCACTTCCTCCCGCAACACGCCGGGCTCAGCCGGGAAAAACTGAGGAAGCGACGGCGGGCCAGCCCGCCGGGGACGACGAAGGGCCGGCCCCGCGTGAGCGGAGGCCGGCCCTGGGACGCGGAGGCGTCAGTCGTTCGCGGCGAGGTCAGGGGTGACGGCGCCGGTGCCGATCGCGGCGGTGGCGTTCACGCCGGCGGTCACCGACTCCTGGCGGGCCGTCGTGGTGAACACGAACTCGCCGTTCTGGTAGTCGACGTGCACGTGGTCGCCCGCGTTCAGCTCGCCGTGGAGGATCTTCTCGCTGAGCCGGTCCTCGATCTCGTGCTGCACCGCGCGGCGCAGCGGCCGCGCGCCGAGCGTCGGGTCGAAGCCGACCTCGATCAGGCGCTCCTTGGCCGGGACCTCCAGCTCGATCGTCATGTCGCGGTCGAGCAAGCGGTCGGAGAGGCGCTTGATGAACAGGTCGACGATCTGCAGCAGCTCCGCCTTGTTGAGCTGCGGGAACACGATGATCTCGTCGACACGGTTGAGGAACTCCGGCTTGAAGTTCTTCTTGAGCTCCTCGTAGACCTTGCCGCGCATCCGGTCGTAGCCCGTGGTCGGGTCGCCCTCGATCTGGAAGCCGACGGGGCCGCCGGAGATGTCCTTCGTGCCGAGGTTCGTGGTCATGATGATCACGGTGTTCTTGAAGTCGACGACGCGGCCCTGGCCATCCGTCAGACGTCCCTCCTCCAGGATCTGGAGCAGCGAGTTGAAGATGTCGGGGTGCGCCTTCTCGATCTCGTCGAACAGCACGACGCTGAACGGCTTGCGGCGGACCTTCTCGGTGAGCTGGCCGCCCTCCTCGAAGCCGACGAACCCGGGAGGGGCGCCGAACAGTCGCGAGACTGTGTGCTTCTCGCCGTACTCCGACATGTCGAGCGAGATCATCGCCGACTCGTCGTCGAACAGGAACTCGGCGAGCGCCTTGGCCAGCTCGGTCTTACCGACACCCGTGGGGCCGGCGAAGATGAACGAGCCGGAGGGACGCTTCGGGTCCTTCAGGCCGGCACGCGTGCGGCGGATCGTCCTCGAGAGGGCCGCGATGGCCTCCTCCTGGCCGATGACGCGCTGGTGCAGCGCCTTCTCCATGTAGACCAGGCGGGCCGACTCCTCTTCGGTGAGCTTGAACACCGGGATGCCGGTGGCCTGCGCCAGCACCTCTGCGATCAGGCCCTCGTCGACCTCGGCCGTCGTCTTGACGTCACCCGAGCGCCACTGCTTCTCGAGGCGCAGCCGCTCGCCGAGGAGGTTCTTCTCCTCATCCCGGAGCGAAGCGGCCTTCTCGAAGTCCTGGTCCTCGATCGCGGCCTCCTTCTGGGAGCGCACGGCGGCGATCTTGTCGTCGAACTCGCGCAGCTCCGGCGGAGCCGACAGGATCGACAGGCGCAGGCGGGCGCCGGCCTCGTCGATCAGGTCGATCGCCTTGTCGGGGAGGAAGCGGTCCTGGATGTAGCGGTCGGCCAGGTTGGCCGCCGCGACGATCGCGCCGTCGGTGATGGACACCTTGTGGTGCGCCTCGTAGCGGTCGCGCAGACCCTTCAGGATGTTGATGGCGTGGGGCAGCGACGGCTCGGCCACCTGGATGGGCTGGAACCGGCGCTCGAGCGCCGCATCCTTCTCGAAGTGCTTGCGGTACTCATCGAGCGTGGTCGCGCCGATGGTCTGCAGCTCGCCGCGGGCCAGCAGCGGCTTGAGGATGCTGGCGGCGTCGATCGCGCCCTCGGCCGCACCCGCTCCGACGAGTGTGTGGATCTCGTCGATGAAGGTGATGATGTCGCCGCGGGTGCGGATCTCCTTGGTGACCTTCTTGAGGCGCTCCTCGAAGTCTCCGCGGTAGCGGGAGCCGGCGATCAGGGAGCCGAGGTCGAGCGTGTAGAGCTGCTTGTCCTTCAGCGTCTCCGGCACGTCTCCGCGCACGATCGCCTGGGCGAGGCCCTCGACGACGGCGGTCTTGCCGACGCCGGGCTCGCCGATCAGCACGGGGTTGTTCTTGGAGCGGCGCGACAGGATCTGCATGACGCGCTCGATCTCCTTCTCGCGCCCGATCACCGGGTCGAGCTTGTTGTCGCGAGCGGCCTGCGTGAGGTTGCGGCCGAACTGGTCGAGGATCTGGCTACCGGCCTGCGCGGTCGTCTGATCGTTGCCTCCGACCTGGACCTGCTCCTTGCCCTGGTAGCCGGAGAGGAGCTGGATGACCTGCTGGCGCACGCGGTTGAGGTCGGCGCCCAGCTTGACGAGCACCTGGGCGGCGACGCCCTCGCCCTCGCGGATCAGGCCGAGGAGGATGTGCTCGGTGCCGATGTAGTTGTGGCCGAGCTGGAGGGCCTCGCGCAGGCTGAGCTCGAGGACCTTCTTGGCTCGCGGCGTGAAGGGGATGTGGCCGGTCGGCTGCTGCTGGCCCTGGCCGATGATGTCCTGGACCTGCTCGCGGACCGCGTCCAGCGAGATCCCGAGCGACTCCAGCGCCTTGGCGGCAACGCCCTCACCCTCGTGGATCAGGCCGAGCAGGATGTGCTCCGTCCCGATGTAGTTGTGGTTGAGCATCTTGGCCTCTTCTTGGGCCAGGACGACGACGCGTCGAGCGCGGTCGGTGAATCTCTCGAACATCTCTACTCCTCTCGACGCCGTTGCAGGGTCGGCATCGATACATCGAGAGTAACCGCGGGCCCCCGGGCTGCGGGGGGTTGTTCGCTGGAGGCTGACGTGTACGTCGCCGGTTCGCCCGGCCTCCCGGTCAACCGCGCAGGGCCGGGATGGTGAGGGTGGTGTCCGGCAGCTTGACGGTCACGTCGGAGCTCGTGGTGACCTCGCTCGGCGTGGCGAAGACGGTGGTGTGGGGCACGAGATCGTGCGTGCAGACGCCTCCGGAGGCGGGCGAGAGCGTGGCCTCCAGCTGATTGGAGGCGATCACCTTCACCGACTGCACGGTCGGCGGGCACGTGGAGCTGCCGTAGAGCACGATCCCGAACTGCTTGCCGCTCTGCATCCAGGTCGCCCAGGACGCGCCTCCCGCGCTGCTCGCGGGGGCGTCGACGCCCTTCGGTTCACCCGCGTAATCGCTGACGGGCTTGACCTGTGCACTCGAGCAGCCCGCGAGCAGCAGCACGGCGGCGGCGACGGCGACGAGGGAGGTCAGGGGACGCGCTGCTCGGTTCACGCGCTCATTCTAGGTGCGGGGACCTGGGGGATTCCGGGCACTCGCAGCGGCGTTCGCAGTGGGTCTCGTGCAGCCTAGGATGCCGCTATGAGCAACCTCGAACGCGACCCGGTGGAGGTCCTGGTCGGTGACGACGCGGTCGTCGACGGCGCCAGGGTGGAGATCCTCGAGCCGAGGGCGGTGCCGCTCGGCGGGCCTCGCGCGATGACCGTGCGGCGAACCCTCCCCCAGCGCCGACGCTCACTGATCGGCGGCTGGTGCTTCATCGACCACTACGGCCCGGACGACGTGTCCGAGACGGGTGGGATGCAGGTTCCGCCGCACCCGCACACCGGTCTGCAGACGGTGAGCTGGCTGTTCGAGGGCGAGATCGATCACCGCGACAGCGTGGGCAGTCACGCCCTGGTGCGGCCGGGCCAGCTCAACCTGATGACCGCGGGACGCGGGATCAGCCACTCGGAGGTCTCGACGCCCGACACGCGTCGCCTGCACGGTGTGCAGCTGTGGGTGGCGCTGCCGAGCGCGTCTCGGGACGTGGAGCCGTTCTTCGAGCACCACGTCCCGTCGGCCTCCGCGCTCGGGGAAGCCGGCGTGCGGACGTTCGTCGGCACGCTCGCGGGCAGCGGAACGGCGGCGACCGTCTTCTCGCCGCTTCTCGGCGCCGAGCTGCTCGTGCCGGCGGGGGCGCGCGTGACGGTCCCGCTGGACCCATCGTTCGAGCACGGAGTGCTCGTCGACGCGGGCGACGTGACGGTCGACGGTTCGCCGGTGCCGCTCGCGCACCTCGCCTACCTGTGCCCCGGTCGCGACGCGGTGGAGGTGGTGGTCGGCCCGGATGGTGCGGCGCGCCTCCTCCTACTCGGCGGCGAGCCGCTGGGCGAAGAGATCGTGATGTGGTGGAACTTCATCGGCCGCAGCCACGAGGACGTGGTCGCGGCCCGCGCCGAGTGGCAGCGCGACGTGATCGACGGCGAGGACCCGGACGGCCGGTTCGGCACCGTGCGCGGCTTCGACGGCGGTGCCCTCCCGGCTCCGGAGCTCCCGACGGTGCGGCTCAAGCCGCGCGGCTAGCGCGCCGACTCCTCCACAGCCTGAGGTATCGCCCGGTTCTGCACAGATTGTGGTGCGGTGTCGGCCTGAGTCGCATCCGCACGCCAGAATGAGAGCGTGCATGCAAACAGGGTAGATCCGCATGCAGATTCACGCTACGATCGAACCATGGGAGTCACAGTGCAAGTCAGAGATCTCGACCCGGCGGTCGACGCCCGCCTGAAGGGCGCCGCGACCGCCAAGGGCCTGTCGTATTCGGAGTACCTCCGCAGAGAACTCACCCGCATCGCAGAACGATTGCGCCTGGAGGAGCGCTGGGCGGAGGTCGTCGCGCTCGACGCGGCCGCGACGCAGGCGGCGGCGGACTCGCGTCGCGGGCCGTTTCCGGATCTCGAGATCGCGTCGGACGACATCGTGGCCATCGTCCGCAAAGGCAGGAGCGAGAGGTGATCGCCGCCGTGATCGACTGCAGTGCGGTGGCCGACCTTCTGACGTCAGCCGGGTCGGCCGGGGTCCGCGAACACGACGAGCTCGGCGACTGCCTGCTGGCGGCGCCGCACCTCATCGATCCGGAGTTCGTCAGCGTCGTCCGGCGGCTCGGGCGCAGCCGACCGGAGCAGCTGGAATGGGTCCAGCAGCTCCTTGACGAATTCGCGTCCGTGCCGATCACGCGATTCGAGCACGGGCCCCTGCGCCGCCTGGCATGGGACTGGCGCCACGAGCTCTCCGCGTACGACGCGATGTACGTCGCACTGGCGCACGAGCTGCGCGTGCCCCTCGTCACGAGCGACGCGAGACTCGCCGCTGCGGCCGGGCGATGGTGCGAGGCTCGCCTCTTGAGCGAGCTCGCGCCGTCGGCGGCCGAGGGATCCCTGCCGATGCCCTCCGCGCCTCCCGCCGGGCCGAGGTGAGGCGCTACTGCAGCGCCGAGGTGAGGCGGGCGAGGTTGTCCAGCACGGTCGAGCGCAGCGGCTGCTTCATCCACTCCTCGAGGGTGAGTTCGCGGCTGTCGCGGCGGTAGCCGTCCTCCACCTCGCGCATCTCCTCCACGAAGGAGCGGCCGCGCACCATCAGCGACACCTCCATGTTGAGCAGGAACGAGCGCATGTCCATGTTGCTCGACCCGATCACGGCGACGTCGTCGTCGATGGTGAAGTGCTTGGCGTGGAGGATGTACGGCGCCTTGTACATCCAGATGCGCACGCCGGCCCGCAGCAGCGCCTCGTAGTAGGAGCGCTGCGCGTGGTACACGAGCGCCTGGTCGCCGATCTCGGAGACGAACAGCTCGACCGCGATGCCGCGCTGCGTCGCAGTGGTGATGGCGGTGAGCATCGCCTCGTCCGGGACGAAGTACGGCGACGTGATGACGATGCGCTCTTGCGCGTAGTAAAGCAACGCGAGGAACAGCCGGAGGTTGTTCTCACCCGCGAATCCCGGCCCTGACGGCACGACCTGGGCGTCCAGCTCGTCCGGGTCTTCCGCGTTCCGCAGGTCCTCCTCGGTGATCGGCTCGGTCTCGCGGCGGAGCAGCTCGTCGGTCTCGCTGTACCAGTCGGTGATGAAGATGGCGTTCAGACCGGCGACGATCGGGCCTTCGAGCCGCACGATCAGCTCTTTCCATTTGAGCCCGCGCTTGATGTTCGACTTCTTGTTGTAGCTGCGGTCGATCACGTTCTGCGACCCCATGAACCCCACCCGGCCGTCCACGATCAGCAGCTTGCGGTGGTTGCGCAGGTCTGGCCGCTGGTATCGGCCTTTGAAGGGTTGCACCGGAAGCATCAGGTGCCAGGTGGCTCCCATCGCGGTGAGCCGCTCGATGGTGGCCTTGTAGTCCGGGGTGCGCAGCGACGCGATGTGGTCGAGCAGCACGCGCACGACGACGCCGCGCTTCACCGCGGCCTCCATCGCCTCGAAGAACGGCGCCGTCGTCTTGTCGAGCGTGAGGATGTAGAACTCGACGTGCACGTAGCGCTTCGCCTCGTCGATCGCGGCCGTCATCGCCGCGAGCGACTCCTCGTAGTGCCCGTTGAGCCGTGCACGGTTGCCGCCGACGAGCGGCATGGCGCCCAGGTTGCGGTTGAGCTCGACCACCGACTCCAGCCACGGCGGCCACGGGTGGTCGCGCCGCACCCGCTCGATGCCCTCGGTGCTGTCGATGATGAAGCGGTTGATCTCGTCCTGCTTCTCGCGCCGCTTCTTGGGGAGCTTGTAGCTGCCGATCAACAGGAAGAACAGCACTCCGATGTACGGGATGAGGAAGATCGCGAGCAACCAGGCCGTCGCCGACGTCGGCTTGCGGTTGCGCGGGACGACGATGATCGCGATGACACGGATGACGAAGTCGAGCAGCAGCAGGAGCACCACGATCGCCGTGGTGAGAAACCCTGCGTCCATCCAGGCCCCCTCCGGCGTCACGCGTCGAGGGAAAACGCCCTCTGCCCTACCGTAGCGGCCGTCAGCCCTTCGGGGCGAGACCGCGGCGGGCGCGCTCTTCGGCCTCCATGCGGGAGTAGACCTTGCGCTCGGTGCGGTCGGCACGCACGATCGCGCGCATGATCATCCAGAACAGCAGGCCCACGAGCACGGTCGGGGCCAGCGACCAGACGATTCCACCGATGATGTCTCCCATAGCGGGATAATGGTACCTCCCGTACATGTGAATGCCGATCCTCCCGAAAGCAGCGCCACGCCTCCCTTCCTCGTCTTCCTGACCACCTGGTCGTTCGATCCGGCGGCCGCGATCGTGCTGGTCGCCGCTGCCGTGCTGTACCTCGGCGGGGTTCGGTCGTTGCGGCGGCGCGGCCACTACTGGCCGGCTCGCCTGACCGCGATGTACTTCCTGCTCGGCCTCGGGTCGTACGCGTTCATCTCGTTCGGCTTCCTGGGTGCCGAGAGTCACGAGCTGCGCTGGGCGTTCACCACCCGGATCGCGCTGTTGCTCTTCGTCGTGCCGGCGCTGGTGAGCCTCGGGAGGCCGATCGCCCTCGCGCGCGCCGCGCTCGGGGCGGCCGGGCAGGGGCGCACCGACCGCTTCCTGCAGTCGCGCCCGGTGCGTTTGTTCGGCAACGCGATCTTCGCGACCGTGTTCGCGTGCGTCGCCTTCCTGATCTTCCTGACGCCGGTCGCCGCCGTGCTGCGCGACAACCCGTGGTCGGAGTGGACGATCTCGGTGCTGGTGCCGTTGGCCGGCCTGCTCATGGTGCTGCCGATCGCGGCGCACTCCGTGCTGCACACCAGCTTCTTCATCACGGTGGAGTTCCTGCTCGCGTTCGTCGCGATGATCCTCGACGCGATCCCCGGACTCCTGCTGCGGCTGAACGACGCCGTCCTGGACCACGCGCCGGCGGTCGTCGGCGCGGTGCCCTCCTGGTTCCCGAGCGCCCTACACGACCAACATCTGTCCGGCGACTTCCTGTGGTTCATCGCGGAGGTCGCCGACGTGCCCGTGCTGGTGCTGCTGTTCGTGCGCTGGATGCGGCTCGACCGCCGCGAGGGCAAGAAGCTCGACGAGCTGAGCGACGAGGAGATGGAGGCGCTCACGCAGGCGCATCTGCGCCAGCACGGCTGAGCGCGCACTCCCTCCCCATCGCTCGAAGGGCACGCCGTTGTCGCTTTCGAGCGCGAAAAGCGACAACAACGTGCCCTTCGGGCTCACTTCACCAGCGGGAAGAGGATGGTCTCGCGGATGCCGAGGCCTGTGAGGGCCATCAGCAGGCGGTCGATGCCCATGCCCATGCCGCCCGTCGGCGGCATGCCGAACTCGAGGGCGCGCAGGAACTCCTCGTCGAGGCGCATCGCCTCGTCGTCGCCCGCGGCGGCCAGGCGGGCCTGCTCCACGAAGCGCTCGCGCTGCACGACGGGGTCGACCAGCTCGGAGTAGCCCGTCGCCAGCTCGAAGCCGCGGGTGTAGAGGTCCCACTTCTCGACCACGCCGTCGCGCGAGCGGTGCGCGCGCACCAGCGGGCTCGTGTCGACGGGGAAGTCCATCACGAAGGTCGGGCGCACCAGGCCCGACTTCACGTGGTGCTCCCACAGCTCCTCGACGTACTTGCCCGGCAGCGGGTGCGGCACCTCGATCTCCGCGTCGGCGGCGAGCTCGCGCAGGCGCGAGATCGGGGTCTCCGGGGTGATCTCCTCGCCGATGGCCTCCGAGAGGCTGTCGTACATGCGGATGCGGTCCCACTGACCGCCCAGGTCGTACTCGGTGCCGTCGGCCCAGGTGACGACGTGCGAACCGGAGATCGCGACCGCCGCGTCCTGGATGAGCTGCTGCGTCAGGTCGGCGATCGAGTTGTAGTCGCCGTACGCCTGGTAGGCCTCCAGCATCGCGAACTCGGGCGAGTGCGTGGAGTCCGCGCCCTCGTTGCGGAAGTTGCGGTTGATCTCGAACACCCGGTCGATACCGCCGACGACGGCGCGCTTCAGGTAGAGCTCCGGCGCGATCCGCAGGTACAGCTCGGTGTCGAACGCGTTGGAGTGCGTGACGAACGGGCGGGCGGAGGCGCCGCCGTGCATCACCTGCAGCATCGGCGTCTCGACCTCCACGAAGCCCTGTGCGGCGAAGGTGCTGCGGAGGCTCGCGACGGCGGCGGCGCGGTCGAGAACGTTGCGGCGTGCCTGCTCGCGGGCGATCAGGTCGAGGTAGCGGGAGCGCACGCGCGTCTCCTCGCTGAGCTCGTTGTGGAGGTTCGGCAGCGGCAGGATGGCCTTCGACGCGATCTCCCAGCCGCGGACCATGATCGACAGCTCACCGCGGCGGCTCGAGATCACCTCGCCGGAGACGAAGACGTGGTCGCCGAGGTCGACGAGCTCCTTCCAGCGCGCGAGCGACTCCTCCCCCACCTCGGCGAGCGACAGCATCGCCTGGATGCGGGAGCCGTCGCCGGACTGCAGCACGGCGAAGCACAGCTTGCCGGTGTTCCGCTGGTGCACGACGCGACCCGCGACGCCGACGGTCTCGCCGGAGGTCTGGTCGGCCTCCAGATGGCCCCACGCGGCGCGCACCTCGGGGATGGTCGTCGTCACCGGCACCTGCACAGGGTAGGCGCCGCCTCCCGCGTCGCCGGCCTCGGCGATCAGGCGCTCGCGCTTGGCCAGGCGCACGGCCTTCTGCTCGGAGATCTCGTCGGCGGTGAGGTCACCGTCTTCGGGACGGTCGGTGGGCGGCGCTTCGGTCATCGTGTCTTTCCGTTCCGGCGGTTCGGTGCTGGCGGTCTCGTGGTGGTGGGTGGTGCTGGCGGCTCTGGTGGTACTGGCCGCGGTTCGCGCTGGCCGCGCTTCGTGCCATGGAGGTCGTGCGGTGTGGTTCGAAACGCTTCGCTCAGCCCAGCGTGATCTTGGCGTTGTCGATCAGGCGGGTGGAGCCCACCCGCGCGGCGATCAGCAGCAGAGCCGGGCCCTGCAGCCCGGCACCCGCCTCCAGGAACGTGTCCTGATCGACGATCGCGAGATAGTCCAGTTTAACGACCGGCTCGGCCTCCACGCGCGCGGTCGCTGCGGCGAGCGCGGCCGTCACTCCCCCTGCGGCCGCCTCTGCGCCCGCGGCGAGCGCCTGCGACAGCGCGAGCGCCGCACGCCGCTGGTCGTCGTCCAGGAAGCGGTTGCGGCTGGAGAGCGCGAGCCCGTCGTCGTCGCGCACGGTGTCGACCACGGCGATGGTGACGGGGAGGTCGAGGTCGTCGACCATCCGGCCGACCAGGTGCACCTGCTGGGCGTCCTTCTGGCCGAACACCGCGACGTCCGGTTGGACGATGTTGAGCAGCTTGGCGACGACCGTCAACATCCCGTCGAAGTGCCCCGGCCGAGACGCCCCCTCGAAGGTGCGGCCGACATCGCCGGCGGTGACCCGGGTGGAGGTCGGCCCCTGCGGGTACATCTCGGCGGCGGTCGGCGCGAACACCAGGTCGGCGAGGCCGTCGAGCGCCGCCACGTCGGCGTCGAGCGTGCGCGGGTAGCGGTCGAGGTCCTCCCCCGGTCCGAACTGCAGCGGGTTCACGAAGATCGAGACGACCACCAGACCGCCGAGGTCGCGCGCGCGGCTCACCAGCCGCAAGTGCCCGCGGTGCAGCGCGCCCATCGTGGGCACGAGGACCACGCGGCCGACCGGCGCGTCGGCCGGGCCGTCGAGGGCGGCCTCCCTCCGGGCCTTCGCGACGCGCTCGCGCAGTTCGGCGATGGTGGTCACGACGTCCGGCATGGCGGGTCTCCTCGAGGTGGTGCGGTGTGTTGCGGTGATGCGGGTGCGCGCGGCCGCCGGGGTGAACTCCCGCGGCTCGACCTCCGCTACGGGAGGCCGCATCCAGGCTACTCGCCGCGCAGGTACCAGCCGCGCCCGTCGTCCTCGGCCGGCCCGCCGCCGGGGCGGGTGCCGCCGAGCTCGTCGAGCAGGCCGACGTCGAGAGAGCTCGGCGCACCGGCGCGGGTGAGGGCGTTGTCGACGGCCGAGCGCAGCAGCGAGCTGAGGAACGAGCCGGGATTCTCCACGCCGATCCCCGCGAGGATGCCGGTGGACTGCTCCACGATCGAGCGCGAGAATGCCGTGGCGGTCGCGATCGCCTCCGCGTACGCCGGCCGGTCCTGCTCGGCGATCACGACCGGTTCGCCGCCCATCTCGACCACGAGGGCCTGCGCGATCGGCAGCACGGGGGTGGGGGCGGTAACGGCGAACCAGCTCTCGCCCAGTCGGGCGAGGTCGAGGCTCGTGCCGGTGAACTCCAGCGCGGGGTGCACGGCGAGCGGGATGGCGCCGGCCTCGGCGGCCGGACGCAGCACACCGACCCCGTGACCGGGTGCGGTGTGGAGGACGAGCTGGCCGGGCTGCCAGGTCCCGGTCGCGGCGAGTCCCGCCACGAGCTCGGGGAGCTCGCTGTCGGGCACGGCGAGGATCACGAGCTCGCTGCGCTCGACGAGGGTCGGCACGTCCAGGATCGGCGCCTGCGGCAGCATGGCCTGCGCGCGCTCCCGGCTCTCGGCCGACACCGCCGAGATGCCGACGACCGCGTGTCCGGCGCCGGCCAGCGCGGCACCGAGCACCGGCCCGACCCTCCCCGCCCCGACGATGCCGAGGCCCAGCCGGCCCGACCGTGCTGCGGCGTTCATGCGTCCTCCCCTGGCGTGGTGCGGGGTGTGTCGTCGGCGGTCGCGGGCACGGGAGGCGGCGGGGTGGTCGGAGCATGCTGCTGCCTGGCGGGGGCAGGCTGTGTGCCGGGTGCAGGTCGTGCTGCGGGTCCACGTTGCGCACCGGATCCAGGCTGCACTGCGGGTCCACGCTGCGCACCGGGTGCAGACTGCACACCGGGCGCAGGCTGCACTACAGATCCTGGCTGCACCGCGACCGCGGGCTGCACCCCGACCCCGGCGACCATCCCCTGTTCCCCCCAGCGGTGGCTGCGGTCGCCGGCCGCGGCCTCCACCGCACGCGCGGCGACAGTCTCGAACAGCTCGACGCCGCTGGCGGAGTCCATCGCCCCGAGCCGCGGGTGCACCGGCCCCGACACGGTGTGGAACCGGGTCTCCGCCAGCCCCAGCAGCCGGTCGATGGGTCCCTGCTGCAGCTCCAGGCTCTGCAGCCGGGCCAGCGGAACGATCGCCAGGCTGCGCCACACGAAGCCGCGGCGCAGCAGCACGACGCCGTCCAGCAGTCGGAAGCCCGTGCGCTGCCACGACAGCGGCCTCAGCCACACCGCGCGACGCGGGCTGCCCGTGAACGCGTCCCGGCCGCGGGAGGTCATCCCCTGGAGGATCGCGTCGCTGTGCTCGGCCGTGAACGTCGGCAGCACGAGCGCCAGCACCCGCGCCACGTCGGCCTGGTCGCCGACCGGCAGCATGGTCGTGTTGGGTTGACCGGCCGCGCCCTTCTCACGCGAATGGCCTGCCGTGTCGATCCGGATCTGCCACCAGCCGAACGGGCGCCACAGCAGCGGCTGCTGCACCTCCACGGCGTGCACGCGGCCGGGTGGGAGGGTCTCGTTGCTCGTGCTCAGCAGGCCGAAACCGACGCGCACGCCGTCAGGGGTGCCGGCGATCGAATAGCGCAGCGACTTCGTGAAGCGGTTGATGTAGAAGCTCGCGGAACCGATCAGGCCGGGCAGCACGACGATGAGCAGCCACG
Organism: Leifsonia sp. TF02-11; assembly: GCF_017565305.1. Taxonomy (GTDB): domain Bacteria; phylum Actinomycetota; class Actinomycetes; order Actinomycetales; family Microbacteriaceae; genus Leifsonia. The sequence goes on along the minus strand of NZ_JAGEKP010000007.1, from coordinate 190,799 downwards.
GCGCCCCTCCTGCCGATCCAATCACCAGCAGCACGATCACGACGACCACGAAGATCGAGAAGCCGCTCAGCACCAGGGATCCGGCGAGACGCAGCGGCGGGATCTTGACCACGGACTCGGGCGGCGCCGTGTTCGGGTCGAGCTCAGGGGCGAGGAAGTCGTTCACCCGGCGGCCGACGAAGTCGCTCACCTGTGCGCCACGGGAGGCCGCGGGGGCCTGACCGGGGTCGGTGGACCCCGCTGTCACGCCCGGCCCGCCCGCGGTCTGCGCGGCCTCCACGGCCCGCACGCCGGACGCGAGTCGCAGCACGTCCGACCGGAGCCCATCGGCCAGCACGGACCCGAGGTAGGCGAGCTGCACGTTCGCGTCGTGTCCGGCCACCGTGATGTCGAGCTTCGCCGCGCCGAAGATGCGGGCCAGCACGGGTCGCACGATGTTGATGCCCTGGATGCGGTCGAGGCGCGCCTTGCGCTGCGTGCGGAACAGGATCCCGCTGCGCACCTCCACGGCGTCGTCGGTGATCCGGAAGCTGTGCATCCGCCACGACACGTAGAACGCCGCGAGACAGCCGAGCAGCACGACGGCGACCCCGAGCAGCGCCCAGCCCTCCCAGCCGTGGTTGTAGATCGCGTCGATCGGGTCGCCGCCGACATCGGGCGCGCCCACGAAGAAGCTCACGAGCCGCTCGCGCAGGTTGGACAGCACGAAGCCGAGCACAGCGATGAAGACGATGCCGCCGCGCAGCAGGGGCGTCGCCGGGTGGAGGCGGTGCCACTCGCCGTCGGTGAGGTGCTCGGCGGCGCGCTCGGCAGCGGTGAGTGGGCCGCCGGGGAGGAGGGCGGCCGGCTGCGACCCGTCGGGGAGGGCAGCGGCCGGCTGCGACCCGTCGGGGAGGGCAGCGGCCGGCTGTGACCCGCCCGACTGCGGCGGCGTATCGCTCGGAACCGAGCCACCCACCGGCGGCTCTTGCGGGCTCACAGCCCCGCCCGGCGGCTCTCCGCCAGCTCCACGAGGCGGTCGCGCAACTCCGCCGCCTCGGCCTCCGGGAGGCCGGGGACCACGACGCTCGTCGCCGCCGCGGCCGTCACGAACTTCAGGTCGGCCAGGCCGAGGATCCGGCCGACCGGACCGCGCGTGATGTCGATGAGCTGCATCCGCCCGTACGGTACCGAGACGAAGCGCTGGTACATGATGCCGCGGCGGAACAGCAGGTCGTCGTCGCGCAGGCGGTAGCCGATCGACCGCGTGCGCCGGTTGGCGACGAACAGCGAGATGAGCGTGATCACCACGATCGCGATCAGCGCGATCCACGCCCAGGACCAACCGGCGACGAGCCACAGGAACACCGCCGCGGCACTCAGCACGAGACCGCTGAGCAGGGTGCTGACGACCACCACCACGACGTACTTCGGCGAGACGCGGTTCCACTCTCCGACGGAGAGGTCAATGCGAGCGGGCACGTGCGGTCTCCGGGTCGTCGTCGTTGTCGGGCGGCAGGGTGCAGAAGAACTCGGCGAGCAGGCCGGCGATCAGCAGGATGATCGCGCCGGCCGTGCCGAGCGCCGTCAGCAGCACAGCGTTGGAGGCCGGGAGCACGTCCCTCGTCAGCAGGTAGGTCAGGATGCCGATGCCCGCACCGGTCAGCAGTGCACCACTCAGGCTGCACGCCTTGGCGAACACGACGATGCGCATCGCCTGGAACGGGTCGATCCGCCGGGAACTGCGCCCGCGCACCGCCCTCCGGATCGGGATGGCGAACGCGACCACGATGATCGCGACGGCGACGAGCGTGATCGGGAGGGTGAGCGGCGGCACGAAGACGGCAATGCCCATGCCCGAGGCGGCGAGCTCGGCCAGGAAGCCGATGACCACCCCGAGCACGCCGAGCCCGATCAGGGAGGTCGGCCGGGTGCGCTTCACGAGGCGCTCCCGTCGCTACTGTGCCCGCCCTCGTGCCCGTCATCGAAGAGCACCACCGGATCGGTCGCCTCGGCGGCGAGCGCAGCCACGGGGCCGTAGCCGGGGAGCACAGCGTCGGGGTCGACGTCGAGCCACGGGACCAGCACGAACGCGCGCTCGTGCGCCCGCGGGTGCGGGAGGACGATCCGGGGGTCGTCGTCGGCGACGATCCCGTCGTAGTCCACGATGTCGATGTCGATTGTGCGGTCGCCCCAGCGTTCGTGCCGCACGCGGCCCAGCGCGTCCTCCACCCTGTTGACGGCAGCCAGAAGGGCCAGCGGGTCGAGGATGGTGTGCACTCGGGCGACGGCGTTGAGGTAGGCGGGCGCCTCCTCCGAGATGCCATCCGGCTTGAGCGCCGGGGTCTCGAAGAGTCGGGAGACCGCCACGACGCGCAGGCCCGCGTCGTCTCCGAGCATCCGCACGGCCTCCCGGATCGTCGCCGCCCGGTCGCCCAGGTTGCTGCCGAACGCCAGCACCGCCGGCGCGCCGACCCGGAGTCGCTCGGGGCGCGGGGCGTTCACGACCGGCCCCGCAGGATGCGCACGGCGACGTCGCCGAACGGGACTTCGATCGGCGCGTCTGGCTTGTGGACCGTCACCTCGACCGAGTGGACCGGCTCGTGCGCGAGCACCACGGCCGCGACACGCTCGGCGACCGTCTCGATCAGGTCGACCGGGTCACGGCGCACCGCGTCGGCGACCTCGACGGCGAGCTCGCCGTAGTGGACGGTGCGGCTCAGGTCGTCGGACGCTGCGGACGGCGAGAGGTCGAGGTGCGCGGTCACGTCGACCACGAAGTCTTGGCCGTTCTCGCGCTCGAAATCGAACACCCCGTGGTGGGCGCGCACGCGCAACCCTGTCAGCACGATCGCGTCCGTCGGCCGCAGCGAGGCGGTCGCGGCATCGGAATCAGTCATCGCGTCCAGCTTGCCACGCCCGCACGACATCCAGGGCGATCCGCGTCGACGCGACGTCGTGCACACGCACGGCCCACACGCCCGCCTGGGCGGCGAGGGCTGAGATGACCGCCGTCGGCGCGTCGCGGTCCTCCACGGCGGCGTCCTCCGGCAGCAGCGCACCGAGGAACCGCTTGCGCGAGGCGCCGATGAGCACCGGGTAGCCGAGGGTCTCGAACTCGCGCAGGCCGGCCAGCACCTGCCAGTTGTGGGAGGCGTTCTTGGAGAACCCGAGCCCGGGATCGAGCACGAGCTTGGCCGGGTCGATCCCGCGGTCGAGGAGGTCGGTGACGCGGGCGGACAGCTCCGACCGCACCTCCGCCACGGTGTCGGTGTAGACCGCCCGGGAGTCCGCCGCGTCGAGCCGGCCGCGCCAGTGCATGACGACGTACTGCAGGCCGGTGTGGAGGACGGCGTCGGGCATCGCGGGATCGCCGAGCCCTCCCGAAACGTCGTTGATGATCGCGGCACCGGCGTCGGCGGCGGCCCGGGCGGTGGAGGCGTTGAGCGTGTCGACGCTGACGGTGACGCCGAGCCCGGCGAGCGTGCGGATGACGGGCACGACGCGCGCCCGCTCCTCCGCGGGGTCGACGCGGACGGCGCCCGGTCGCGTGGACTCGCCACCGACGTCGACCAGGTCGGCGCCCTGGGCGACGAGCTCGAGGGCGTGCGCGACGGCGGCGTCCGGCTCGAGCCACCGGCCTCCGTCGCTGAAGGAGTCGGGCGTCACGTTGAGGACGCCCATGATGAGCGTCACGCGCCGGCCCGCCTCATGAACTCGCGCGCTGCGTCGGCACATTCGTCACGAATCTCGATATTCGTGGCACGAATGTCGACATTCGTCACGAATGTCCAGCCCACTCGCCGGCGGGAGGAGGTCGCACAGTGGCCGCAAACGTTGCGATACGCGCCGCCCATCGCGGCATTCACCGAGAATTGGCGCCCCACCCAACGCGCGAACGCGAGAGATTCGTGACGAATCCCACGATTCGTGGCACGAATGTCGACATTCGTCACGAAACTCGCCATCGCTCCCCGACGGGAGGAGGTCGCACATTTGCCGCAAATGTGGCGATGGGCGGCGCCAATCGCGGCATGTGCCGCAAATCGGCGCCCCACCCGACGCGAGAGCGCGCGAGATTCGTGACGAGTCGCGGCATTCGTGCCACGAATGTCGACATTCGTGACGAAACTCGCCACCGCTCCCCGGCGAGAGGAGGTCGCACATTTGCCGCAAGTGTTGCGATACGCGCCGCCCATCGCGGCACTTGCCGCAAATCGACGACCCACCCGACGCGGCAGCGCGCGACATTCGTGACGAATCGCGGCATTCGTGGCACGAATGTCGTGATTCGTCACGAATCTCGCGGGCGCGGGCGCGGGGCGGCGCCGGCGGGCGGCGGGCGTCGCGGGGAGCTGGCGCGGCAGCGGGGTCACGCGATGCCCCGGCCGATGAGGGCGATCAGCTCGGCGCGGGCCGCCGGCTCCGTGAAGGCGCCGCGCGCCGCGATCGTGACCGTCGTCGCAGCGGTCTGGCGCGCGCCGCGCGTCGTCACGCACTCGTGCGCGGCGTCGAGGACGACGAGGACGCCGCGCGCGCCTGCCCCGCTCTCGATGGTGTCGGCGATCTGCTCGGTGAGCCGCTCCTGAAGCTGCGGGCGCGCCGACAGGGTCTCGATCGCGCGCGGGATGCGGCCGAGGCCGATCACGCTCTCACCGGGGAGGTAGGCGACGTGCGCGACGCCGAGGAACGGCAGCAGGTGGTGCTCGCAGACCGAGCGGAAGCGGATGTCGCGCAGGATCACCGTCTCGGCGGTCGCGCCCTCCAACGGCACCGGGTCGCCCAGCTCCGAACGCGCGTCGACGCCGACACCCGCGAAGAACTCCTCGTAGGCGTCGGCGACGCGGGACGGCGTCTCGCCCAGCCCCGGACGCGACGGATCCTCGCCGATGGCGGCGAGGATCTCGGCGACGGCCGCCTCGATGCGTGCGCGATCGAAACCGGTCATGCGGCGCGCGGCCTAGGCGGTCGCCGGCCGCGGCTTGATGGCGGGAGAACGCTTCGGCTTCGACGACGGCGGCTCGGAGTCCACTCCACCGTCGACCGCGCCGGCGTCGATCGGCGCCTTCGGGAACTCGATCGGCGGCAGGTCGGAGATCGGTCGCTTGTCGCTGGAGAGCCACTGCGGGCGCTCCGGGAGCTTCTTGACGTCGGCGAAGATCTCGGCGATCTGGTTGTGGTCGAGCGTCTCGTGCTCCAGCAGCGACGCGGCGAGCCGGTCGAGCACAGCGCGGTTGTCGTTGATGACCTCCCACGCCTCGTCGTGCGCCTTCTCGATGAGCGCGCGCACCTCGGCGTCGACGCGCTCGGCGATGCGCTCCGAGTAGTCGCGCTGGTGGCCCATGTCGCGGCCGAGGAACATCTCGCCGTTCGCCTGGCCGAGCTTGACGGAGCCGATGTCGGCGCTCATGCCGTACTCCGTGACCATCTTGCGGGCGATGGAGGTCGCCTTCTCGATGTCGTTGGAGGCGCCCGTGGTCGGGTCGTGGAACACGATCTCCTCGGCGACGCGGCCGCCCATGGCGTAGGCGAGCTGGTCGAGCAGCTCGTTGCGGGTGACCGAGTACTTGTCCTCCAGCGGCATCACCATCGTGTAGCCGAGGGCGCGTCCGCGCGGCAGAATCGTGATCTTGGTCACCGGGTCGGTGTGGCGCATCGCCGCGGCGGCGAGAGCGTGACCGCCCTCGTGGTACGCCGTGATCAGCTTCTCCTGGTCCTTCATGACCCTGGTGCGCTTCTGCGGGCCGGCGATGACGCGGTCGACCGCCTCGTCGAGCGCCCGGTTGTCGATCAGCTGCGCGTTGGAGCGCGCGGTGAGCAGGGCCGCCTCGTTGAGGACGTTCGCCAGGTCGGCGCCGGTGAAGCCGGGCGTCTTGCGGGCGAGCACCTCGAGGTCGACGGACGCCGCGAGCGGCTTGCCGCGCCCGTGCACCTCCAGGATCTTCTTGCGGCCGAGCAGGTCGGGGGCGTCGACGCCGATCTGGCGGTCGAAGCGGCCGGGGCGCAGCAGCGCGGGGTCGAGGATGTCGGGGCGGTTGGTCGCCGCGATCAGGATGACGTTCGTCTTGGGGTCGAAGCCGTCCATCTCGACGAGCAGCTGGTTGAGCGTCTGCTCGCGCTCGTCGTGGCCTCCACCGAGACCGGCACCGCGGTGACGGCCGACGGCGTCGATCTCGTCGATGAAGATGATCGCCGGCGAGTTCTCCTTGGCCTGCTGGAACAGGTCGCGCACGCGGCTCGCGCCGACGCCGACGAACATCTCGACGAAGTCGGAACCCGAGATCGAGTAGAAGGGAACGCCCGCCTCACCCGCGACGGCGCGGGCCAGCAGCGTCTTGCCGGTGCCGGGAGGGCCGTACAGCAGCACACCCTTGGGGATGCGCGCGCCGACGGCCTGGAACTTGGCAGGCTCTTTGAGGAAGTCCTTGATCTCCTGCAGCTCTTCGATGGCCTCGTCGGACCCGGCGACGTCGTCGAAGGTGACCTTCGGCGTCTCCTTGGTGACGAGCTTCGCCCGCGACTTGCCGAACTGCATGACCTTGTTGCCGCCGCCCTGCATGCCCGAGATCATGATCCAGAAGAACACGCCGATCAGCAGCGCAGGGATCAGGAAGCCGAGGATATTGACCAGCCAGTTGGGCTGCGGGACCTCGTCGTCGTAGCCCTTGGGCAGGTTGGCGTCGTCGATCGCCTTGACGACGTCCTGGCCGCGCGGGGTGACGTAGTAGAACTGCACCTGCGTGCCGTTGGCGCCGTCCGCCTGCTTGAGCGTCAGGTCGACGCGGTTCTCACCGTCGACGATCTTCGCGCTCGCCACCTTGTCTTGCGAGAGGAGGTCGAGGCCCTGCTGCGTCGTGACGCTCTTGAAGCCCGACATCGTGATCAGGCTGGAGCCGATCCACACCGCGATGATCGCGAGCACGACGTACAGGATCGGGCCGCGGAAGATCTTCTTGACGTTCATGGTGCGACCACAGTACCGCCTGACCGCTGTGGGTCGGCTGCGTGTTCGCTCTGGGCGCGCTTACCGCACGATGGCGCCGCCGTGCCGGTCAGGCCGTGGGAAGGATGGCCGGCCAGTACTCGACGATCTTCCCGTCGGCGACGCGCACGAAGTCGTGCCCCGCGAAGGACATCGTCTCATCGCCCATCCGGCAGTTCACCACCCAGCGCGCCGCGACGATCCCCTCGCCGACGAGCGGCCCCGCCTGCACATCGAACTCGACCCTGTCGAACTGGTCGACGGTCTCGGCGATCGCCCGCGCGAATCCGCGCGGGCCGACGACGTCGCCCTCCGGCCAGTGCCCGACGGCGTCGGCGGCGACGATCGGCTCGAGGGCGGCGTGCCGATCGCTCCACGCGGCCAGCCAGCGCCGGTAGAGCTCGGTGGGTTCGAAGAGCTCGATGGGTTCGTCAGGCATGGGGACATCGGATCACTGCGAGGCCCGCTTCGCAAGTGGACGGGACAAAGAGGGCTGATCGACCAAACTGACCCAACTGGTCTCAGGCTGTTAGGCTCGGTGCCATGACCACGCTCCTGCCCGTGTCCGAGGCCAAGCAGCATCTCGGCGCGCTCGTCGATCGCGCTCACCTCCAGCACGAACTGGTCTCGCTGAGCAAGAGAGGTCGTCGGGTCGCAGTCCTGGTCGATGCCGACGACTTCGACCGGATGGTGGAGCGCCTCGAGGAGATCGACGACGCTCAGGCGGCGATCGCTGCCCGGCGCGAAGTCGAAGAGACGGCTGCGGAGCCCATCCCTTGGGACGACGTGAAGAGGGAGCTCGGCCTGACGTGACCTACCGGATCGACGTCGCTCCCGCGGCCGCCCGCGAGCTGAGAAAACTCGACCCTGCCGCGCGCCGGCGAATTCAGGCCGCCGTCGAACTCCTCGCCGAAGCACCGCGACCGCCCGCGGCGAAGCCATTGGTCGACAGCGGTGGCGCCTGGCGGGTACGCGTCGGCGACTACCGCATCGTCTACGACATCGAGGACGACCGCCTCATCATCCTGATTCTGAGGGTCGCCCACCGACGCGAGGTCGATCGCGGCCTGAATTGACTCGTCTCAGCTGTAGACGGCCGGCGCGAGGATGCCGACGCCGCGCAGGTTGCGGTAGCGCTCCGCGTAGTCGAGCCCGTAGCCGACGACGAACTTGTTGGGGATCTCGAAGCCAACGTATTTGACGTCGATCTCGACGCGGGCGGCGTCGGGCTTGCGCAGCAGCGTGAAGATCTCGATGGATTCCGGGCCGCGGCTGTGCAGGTTGGCCAGCAGCCAGGAGAGCGTGAGTCCCGAGTCGATGATGTCTTCGACGATCAACACGGTCTTGCCGCTGAGGTCGGTGTCCAGGTCTTTCAGGATGCGGACGACGCCGCTCGACGCGGTGCCGCTGCCGTAGGAGCTGACGGCCATCCAGTCCATCGTCACCGGGATGCGGAGCTCGCGCGACAGGTCGGCCATGACCATGACCGCGCCCTTGAGCACGCCGACCAGCAAGACGTCCTTGCCGGCGTAGTCGGCCTCCACCTCGCGCGAGAGCTCGGCGATCCGGGAGCGGATCTGCTCCTCGGTGATCAGAATCTCGGTCAGGTCGTCGTGAACGTCCGTGAGTTCCATGGGGGAGGCGCTGTCCTTAGCTGTCGGGGTGAAACGTGAGCAGGCCGTTCTGCCTGACAACTCTAACGCCTGGCAAGCTGAGCGGCCCCTGGCCGTGCCACCCCGTGATCAGCTCCGCCACGGCGAGGGTGTGCGCCCGGCTGAGCGACACTCCGAACTCGGCGGAGACGACCAGGCGGATGATGCGCTGGCGCAGCGCGGCCGGGTCTGCGGCGAGCCCGCGGACGTCCAGGGCGACCGCGCCGTCGTCGGTCTGGCTCACCAGCTCCTGCGCCCACTCGAGGGCGAGGCCGTCGAGCGCCTCGTCGTCCTCGCGCAACTGCTCGGCCGTGCGGGCGAGTGCTTCGGCGACGCCGGGCCCGAGCTCGTCCTCGAGCGCCGGCAGCAGCCGGCTCCGCACGCGCACGCGCGCGTAAGAGGGGTCGACGTTGTGCGGATCGTCCCACGCGGTCAGGCCACTGTCGGCGCAGAACGCGCGGGTCGTGCTGCGGCGCAGCGCGAGGAACGGGCGCAGCAGCGCACCCGTGTCGGGCCGCATGCCCTGCAGGCTCGACGGACCGGAACCGCGGGCGAGCCCGAGGAGCACGGTCTCAGCCTGGTCGTCGAGCGTGTGCGCGAGCAGGATGCGCTCCGCGCCCGTCGCACGCCTGGCCCGATCGAACGCCGCATGCCTGGCCGCGCGCGCCTCGCCTTCCGGCCCGCGGGCTCCCGACCCGACCTCCACGCGCTCGACGAGCACGGGGTCGAGGCCGAGCCCGCGAGCCTGGGCGGCCGCGGCCTCCGCGACCTCCGCCGATCCGGCCTGGAGGCCGTGGTCGACCACGATCGCACCCGCCCGGTAGCCGTGACGCGGCGCCTCGAAGGCGGTCGCGGCGGCGAGCGCCAGCGAGTCTGCTCCCCCGCTCAGGCCCACCAGCACCAGCGCCCCGGGCGCGAGCGGCGCTGGCCGGGCGGGGCCATGGTCGTCGTGCGGGTCGGGGGCGGGGAGGCCGGCCGCGGCGGCCAGCGCGTCGCGCACGGCCCGGCGGGCGTCGGCGATCGGCGGGGTCAACCGTGGGCGTCGGGGGGCGTCTGCAGCTGCCCCACCCGTTGCGTCACCCGTTGCGTCACCCGATGAGCCGTTGAGGTGCATCCAGTAACGTTAGTGCAGATTTCCGACAGCTAAGGAGCAACGGCATGGCCGAATACGACGTCGTCATCGAGATCCCGAAGGGGAGCCGCAACAAGTACGAGGTGGACCACGAGACCGGCCGGGTGTACCTCGACCGCGTGCTGTTCACCAGCTTCGTCTACCCGACCGACTACGGCTTCTTCGAGAACACGCTCGGCGACGACGGCGACCCGCTGGACGTGCTCGTGCTGCTCGAGTACCCGGTCTTCCCGGGCGTGGGCGTCAAGGTCCGTCCGGTCGGCGTGCTGAACATGTCGGACGAGGCCGGCGGCGACGCCAAGATCATCGCCGTGCCCTACAAGGACCCGCGCTGGCTGCACATCCAGGACGTGAACGATGTCCCCGAGCAGACCCGCAAGGAGATCGAGCACTTCTTCGCCCGTTACAAGGACCTCGAGCCGGGCAAGTTCGTCAACATCGAGGGTTGGGGCGACGCCGCGGAGGCCGAGGCCATCATCGAGAAGGGCTTCGCGAAGCTCGCCGCCGAGGGCCACTGACCCCTCGCGCTCAGACCAAACCGCCGAGTACGCAGACAGTCTGCGTACTCGGCGGTTTTTCGCTGAGTTCGTGCGTACTCGACGGTGGGTGGGTGCGCGCGGGAGGGACGGGTCAGGCGGAGGGGCGGGCGACCTGCGACCAGGGCGATCCCCAGACCGACTGGGTCTTGACGACGTCGCCCTCGGTGGGGGCGGCGATCATCATGCCGCCGCCGATGTAGATGCCCACGTGGTAGAAACTGCCGGGACCCGAGCCCCAGAAGATCAGGTCACCGGCCTGGCGCTGGCTGTACGGCACGAGCTGGCCGCGGCCCCGCGCCGTGTAGTACTGGTCGTTGACCGAGTGCGAGCCGATGTAGAGGCCGGCGGACGCGTAGGCCTTCATCGTGAGTCCGGAGCAGTCGTAGCCCGTCGGGCCCTCGCCGCCGAAGATGTACGGCTTGCCGAGCTGCAATCTGGCGTACGCGATCGCGTTCTGGACGACGTTGCCGTTGGGCGGAGAGACCGGGCCGCCACCCGACGAGCCGCCGCTGGACGAGCCTCCGCTCGACGAGCCTCCGTTCGACGAGCCTCCGCCGGAGGAGCCGCCACCCTGCTGCTGCTGTTGCTGCTGGCGGCGCGCCTCGTCCTCCTGGGCCTTGCGCGCGGCCTCCTGCTGGGCCTTGACGGCCTCCCCCTGCAGATAGGCGGCCTCCACTTGGGTGGACGTGTTCTTCAGGGTGGCCAGCTGGGCGACCAGCTCGGTGGACTTGGTCTGCTGCTCGGCCAGCGCGCTCTGCGCAGCGGACTGTGCACTCTGCGCGGCGGCGAGCGCCTTGTCGGCGTCGGCCTTGAGCGACTCTCGCTCCGCCTTGGCGACCTTCGCCTGCGCGGTCAGGGCCTCCGCCGTGTTCTTGTCCTTGGTGGCCTGGTCGTAGACGGCCTTCGACTGCTCCGTCAGCTTGCTCATGGTGCCGAGCTGGAACAGCAGCTTGTCGGCGCTCGCCCCGGAGCCTCCGCCCTTGAGCAGGAGCTCGGTGCTGACGTCGCCGCCGCCGCCGGCTTTGGCGAGGTGCGACGCGAGCAGACCGGCCCGCATCTGCGAGGTCTTGGCTTTGTCCGCGGCCGACGACGCCTGGGCTTCGAGGTCGCTCTCTTTGGCCGTCGCCTTGTCGAGGGCGACCTTGGCCTGGAAGTAGGCCTCCGCCGCCTTCTCTGACGCGATCCGCGCCGCGTCGACAGTGGACTGGAGGTTGCCGATCAGAGCGGTGATGTTGGCGACCATCGCCTGCTGGTTGGCGACGTTGGCCTTCGCCTGCTGCACGTCGTTCCACGACGGGTAGTCGACCGCCTGCGCGGGCGTGACGATGCCGATGGAGGCCGTCACAGCGCCCATGACGCCGGCGCCGATCGCCAGGCCGGGACGGATGCGTGGATTCTTCGAGGAGTCGCTAGCCAAGGGGTGCCTGCCTGTCTCTCATGAAGGGGATACCGTCGATCTTCTGATCGTTCACCCGGACTTCGAAGTGCAAGTGACAGCCGGTCGACGCGCCCGTGGTGCCGACGCGCGCGATCGGCTGGCCGGCACCGACGCTCTGGCCGATGCCGACGAGGATTCCGCCGTTGCGGATGTGGGCGTAGCCGGTCTTGATGCCGCCGCCGTTGTCGATGAGGACGAAGTTGCCGTAGCTGCCGTCCGGCCCCGCGTAGATGACCGTGCCGCTGTAGGCGGCGTAGATCGGCGCGTTGCACGCCGCGCCGATGTCGATGCCCATGTGGTACGTGCTGCCGACACCTCCGGGCGAAGGCCGTGCGCCGAAGCCGTCGGTGATCGGGCCGGCGGCCGGGACCGCCCAGCCCTGCGGGCCGACATACCCGCCGGGGAGGCCTCCGGACCCGCGGGCGGCCGCGGCGGCCGCAGCGGCGGCAACGCCGGCCTCGTAGCCGGCGACCTCCTTGGCCGTGACGTCGCGCAGCGCAGCCAGCTGCGCCTGCATGACCACGATCTGCGTCTGCTGCTCTGCCAGCTTGTCCTGGGCCGCCTTCGCCGCGGCGACGGCCGCCTGGAGGGCGCTCTCCGCCACGATCCGCAGCTTCTCCCGCTCGGCCTTGGCGACCTCGGCCTGCGCGGAGAGCGACGCTGCCGTGTTCTGGGCGACCTTCGCGTCGGTGTAGATCTTGTCGGACTGCTGGGTCAGCTTCGACATGCTGCCGAGGCCGGAGAGCAGCTGCTCCGGGCTGGATCCGCCGGCGCCGTTGCCGCTCAGGAAGAGATTGGCCGTGAGGTTGCGACCGCCCGTGCGGTAGAGCTGTGCGGCGAGCTTGCCCGCCTGCGCCGCGGCGGCGTCGGCTTTCTGCTGGCTCGCGGCGGCCTGTGACTCGAGGATCCTGGCCTTCATGTCGGCGTCGTCGTAGGCCGCCTCGGCCGCCCGCAGCTCCTTGCCGCGCTCCTGCGCGGCCGCCTGGGTGTCGGAGACCTCCTGGTCCAGCTGCGCGATCAGCGCCGTGATGCGCGTGACCTGGGCGGCCGCCGCTCCTTCGTTGGCCTTGGCGTTCTGCACGTCCTGCCAGCTGGGGTACTGGTCGGCGTACGCCGGCGCGGCGATCGACCCGACCGCGGCTGTCGCGACGACGGCACCCGCCGAGAGCAGGCGGATCAGGGCTCGACGAGTCCGCCCCCGCTCGGGGAGCTCGTCTCTCGTCTCGCGTCTCATACGTTCGTCACCTCGCACCCGTCGCAGTCAGTCAGTTATCACCAGTCACACGAATCACACGGGTCGCGTTCTCACCAGATGCAACTTTAGCAACATCGGAGTGCCGCCGCCCGGGTCGGGAGGGCGTCGGTGCACGGTCGGACCACGTGCGGGTCGCACGGACGACAGGGGGGCCGTCGCTGGCAATCTACCGGGGTGCCGACAGGCCTCCCGGGCATTTCGCCGGGGCGTGGCGGGAACCCGGCGACGATCGACCCGCCCGGGATGCAGCACCGATTCGCTTTCTGTCAGGGACTTCCGTATGCTTATGCGTCGGTGGTCATCGGAAAACGAAAGTGATCCGAGACGATCCGGCCCCATCGTTTAGTGGCCTAGGACGCCGCCCTTTCACGGCGGTAGCACGGGTTCGAATCCCGTTGGGGTCACGATGGCATCCTCTACAATTGAACAGCAACACAATTAGGCCCTGTAGCGCAGTTGGTTAGCGTGCCGCCCTGTCACGGCGGAGGTCGCGGGTTCAAGTCCCGTCAGGGTCGCCATGGCGACAAGCCCTTCCAGTCGGAAGGGCTTCCGTCTAGGTGGACATGTCTCATGTCCTCCGGCTCTGTAGCTCAGTTGGTAGAGCGTTCGACTGAAAATCGAAAGGTCACCGGATCGATGCCGGTCGGAGCCACTGGAGAAAGCCCCCGGGTCACAGTCCCGGGGGTTTTTCATTGGCGTCCAGCGTCATCGCCAGGGCGTTGCCGCAGGGGCGGCGCGCATGGCGACTGAGATGCGTTCGGAGAAGGCCCCCGCCAGCCATGCGCGGGGTGCTCACATCCGAAAGTCTTGCGCGCCGCGGGCTCCGGCCGGCCCGACCCAGATGCGGCGGGTGTCGCCCGGTGCGGACGGGTCGAAGAGGACGGATGCCGGATCGCCCTTCTTGGGGAGGTCTGCCCGTCGCCACTGTCCGAGCTTCGTCACCCAGCGGTCGGTACCGGAGGCGTCTGTGAACTTCACGGTGATGGGGCCGATGAGGCCTCCGGACGATGGGTCGATCTCGGCGATGTCGGTGACGACCGCCGGCACGATGCGTCCCGTGGCCGCCACCTCGTCGAGGACCCCATCCTGTCGCGTCCGTCCGACCCTCGCCGACACGGAGAGCACCACAAGGAGGGCCGCTACGGCTGTGACGGCGAGGGGGATCCACAGCCATGCGTCGCGCGTGGTCGCCCAGCCCCACCACGCTCCTGCGGCGAAGCCGACGAACACAAGGGGCATGGTTCCGAGGAAGGGGCTGCGACCGAGGAGCTTGCCTGTGTACCGGCGGAGGGCCCCCACGTGCATGAACGTCGAAAGAAGGACGATGGGCAGCCCCGCGGCGATGCCGAACACGCCCAGTGGCGGGTCGTCGGTGCCGTCAGCGGGGATCTCGGCGAAAGCGAACATCCCCCGCACCAGCAGGGCTGCTCCGACGATGAGGAGCAGGTCCGAGACGAGCAGCCGGACGAGCGCGCCGGAACTGCCGACACGCGCCTGCTCCCGCAAGCGTCGCGCCAGGGCGGGGTCTGTCGTGCTCACGGCGCCTCCGATCGTCCATGCTTGCCCGGCCCGACTTATCGTACGATAAGCATCGAGGATGGTGGAAGTGGACGCATTGCGCAGCGCACCGGCCCTTCCCGCGCGTTCGCGGGAGTTGCTGGCCGGTGCAGAGCGGGCGTTCGCCCACCGCGGCTACTTCGGCACCTCGACCGCAGCGGTCGCCGCAGAGATCGGGGTATCGCAGCCGTACGTGATGCAGGTGTTCGGCTCCAAGGAGCGGCTGTTCGTGGCGACCCACCGGTTCTCGGGTGAGAAGATCGTGGACTGCCTGCACACCGAGCTCCAGGCCGATCCGTTCGACCTGCGCGCGGCGGGGCGGGCGTACCAGCGGCTGGTCTCCCTCGAGCGCGACGCGGTGCGGGTCTTCGCACACGGTTTCTCCGCAGCCGATGTCCCTGCGATCGGAGTGGAGTCGCGTCGCCTCCTCACCGAGGTCCACGGCCTGCTCCGCGACGCCGGCGCGAGCCGACACCAGATCACGGACTTCCTCGGCCGCGGCATGCTCACGAACACGCTCCTGCTGCTCAGTGCCGACCTGGACGTGATCGGAGACGGCTACGACGTGATCTCAGCGTTGGCGGTCGACCAGTCGCCCCCGGCCGAGACGCGATGAGCGGCAGGTCCCGAGCTTGAGTGGATCCACCCACCGCCGGATCTCACTCCAAAGGTCGAGCCGGTCAGGTACTGCTCGATGCCTATGAGCCCGTCGGCGCCCCGCCCCGCCGACGCCGGAACACCACGGCACCCACGACAGCGACCGCTAGAGCCACAGCGCCGGCGGAGACGGCGATCACGATGACCATGGGATCGTTCGTTGCGGAACGGACCGTGGCGGGCTTCTGCCCCACGGTTTGCGCGGGGTCGGTCACACCCCGGATCGCCTTCGCGTCCGTTGCGCGCACCAGGATGCGGGAACGGTCGGCGGAGTCGTACAGGGTCGCGAGCGTGTTCACCCGGACCTCGGTGGCCGGGATGTTGCGGATGGTCACGGCCGCACGACGGCGCTCGGTTGCGCCGGGGGCGACGGTCACCGTCCAGGCGGCCTCCGCCTTGTCCAGGTGGGAGCCTTCCGCCTTCTCGACGGTGACGAAGGACGGGACGGCGACGACCAGCTCCCCCGTCACCGGCTCCGTCCCTCGGTTGGTGACCGTCACCGTGTAGGTCGTCGAGGCACCGGAGACCGTCTCGGCCTTCCCGTCGGTGATCGCGATCGAGAGCCCCTCCGGGACCGCCTGCACGGCGGAGACGGCGGAGACGGTGGTGGCCGACGCGGCGGGCGCGGCTGCTGTCGCGAACAGCAGGCCGCCGAGCAGAGCCGTCGCCATCGCGCCGATGGTCCTCCGCCGGACGGTCGCGCTGCGGTCATTCGGAGACGTCATACGTGCACTTTCGTCGTGTGGATGCTGCGTGCCCGCCCATGGGCCCGGGCGAGCACGCAGCGCGGTGGGTGCCGGTCAGCTGCGGCGCCGACGGCGGAGCCACAGACCGGACACCAGCCCGAAACCGGTCAGGAGGAGCAGAGCGCCCCACAGGAACGGCGGGAGGAGGTCGCTTCCCGTGTGGGCGAGCGGGCCCGAGGCGGCGGGCGGATCCGTCGGCGTCGGGGCCGGCGGGTCGACCGTCACATCCGCGGCGCACGCCGGGTCGGTGTCTCCCGGCAGGCAGTTCGAGACCTCCCCGCCCGGGTCCGTCGGGGTGGCGACGACATTGTGCAGCACGGTGCCGGCCTTGTCGGCGGCGAGGAGCCTCACGCTGTAGGTCACGTCGACCGTCTGGCCGACGGCCAGCGCGCCCGACCAGGCGAGCGTCGGCGCGGTGTAGGT
Source organism: Leifsonia sp. TF02-11 (assembly GCF_017565305.1). GTDB lineage: Bacteria > Actinomycetota > Actinomycetes > Actinomycetales > Microbacteriaceae > Leifsonia. Next base: position 174,439 of record NZ_JAGEKP010000007.1, on the reverse strand, counting down.
CGCACCGCTGCTCGCATCGCCGTTGTAGGTGGCCCCGGTGAGCACGTCGGTCAGGTCGTCGGTGAAGGTCGCGGGCGCGCCGGTCGTGAACGGCACCTGGCCGGTGTTCGTGACGGCGATCGTGTACGTCACGACCCCACCGGGCGAGACCGTCGACGCGGATGCCTTCTTGGCGACGTGGTACGACTGCACGGGGACGGTGGTCGAACAGGCGGGGTCGCTCGAGCCGGCGGCGCAGGGCCCGGTCGGTGTGACGACCGCGTTCTTCAGCACGTGGTCGCCCGTGTCCGGACTCTTCACCGTCACCGAGTAGGTGATGGTCGCCGTTCCTCCCACCGCCAGAGCGCCGGCCCAGCTCAGGGTCGGAGCGGCGTACGTCGCCCCGCCTGTCGCGTCGTTGTTGTAGATCGCATCGTCGAGGACGCCGCTCAGGTCGTCCAGGAACGTGGCCGGCGCCGCAGCGGTGTACGGAACTGCGCCGGTGTTGGTGACGACGATCGTGTAGGTGACGGTCGCTCCCGGCTTCGTGTCGACCACGGAGGCGGTCTTCACGGTCGAGTACGACTTCACGGGGACGACGACGAGACAGTTCGGATCGGTCGACCCGGACACGCACGGGCCGGTGGGCGTGACGACGGCGTTGGCGAGGATCTTGTCGCCGGTGTCCGGGGTCTTCACCGTCACCGAGTAGGTGACGGTGTGCGTCGCGCCGATCGGGAGGGCACCGGACCAGGAGAGCACCGGGGCCGAGTAGACCGCGGCGTTCGTCGCGTCGTTGTTGTACGTCGCGTCGTCGAGCACACTCGTCAGGTCATCCGTGAAGGAGGCCGGGTTCGCGGCGGTGAACGGAACCTGGCCGGTGTTCGTCACCGTGATCGTGTACGAGACCGTCCCACCGGGCTGCGTGGTCGTCGACGAGGATGTCTTCACCACGGAGTACGACTGGACGAGCGTGGTCGTGGCGCATCCTCCGGCGGTCGCGCAGCTTCCGCCGTCCGCCGTCGGCACGACCTGGTTCTTCAGCGAGTGATCGCCGCGGTCGGGGCTCGCGACGGTCACCGAGTAGGTGATCGTCTTCGTCCCGCCCACGGGCAGTGCGCCCGCCCAGGTCAACGTCGGCGCAGCGTACGTCGCACCGTTCGTGGCGTCGTTGTTGTAGGTGGCGTCGTCGAGGACCTTCGTCAGATCATCGGTGAACGAGGCGGGTGCCGCCGCGGTGTAGTCGACCGCGCCGGTGTTGGTCACGGTCACCGTGTAGGTGACGCGCGACCCCTCCGTCGTGGTGGTCGTCGATGCGGTCTTCGCCGTCGTGTACGACTGGACCGGCACGGTCACCGCGCAGTCCGGGTCGGTCGAGTCGACGGTGCAGTCGCCGCCGAGACCGGGCGGAGTGACAACGGCGTTGTCGAGCACGTGATCACCCGTGTCCGGACTCTTCACCGTCACCGAGTAGGTGATCGTCTCGGTGCCACCCACCGGGAGGGCTCCCGACCACGACAGGGTGGGCGCGGAGTAGACGGCTCCGTTGGTGGCGTCGTTGTTGTAGGTGGCGTCGTCGAGCACGCCGGACAGGTCGTCCGTGAACTTCGCCGGTGCCGCCGCGGTGTAGTCGACCTGGCCGGTGTTGGTCACCACGATCGTGTAGGTCACGGTCGCGCCCGGAGTCGTCGTGGACGAGGAGGCCGACTTCGTGATATGGAACGACTTGGTCGGGATCTGCACCGCACAGGCGGGGTCCGTCGATCCGACGGGGCAGTTGCCCGTCGGGCCGGTGACGACCGCGTTGTCGAGGACGTGGTCACCCGTGTCGGGAGTGTTGATCGTGACCGAGTAGGTCACCGTCACCGTGGCGCCGACGGCCAGTGCTCCCGACCAGGAGAGGGTGCTCCCGGCGACGGTGGCGCCGTTCGTGGCGTCCCCGTTGTACGTGGCGTCATCGAGCACCTTCGTCAGATCGTCGCTGAACACCGCGGGGTCGGCTGCCGTGTACGGAACCTGACCGGTGTTCGTGATCGTGATCGTGTACGGAACGACCTGGCCCGGGGTGACGGTGGTGGCCGGGCTCGTCTTGACGACGCGGTAGGACTGCACCAGCGTCACCGTCGAACAGGCCGGGTCGGTCGAGCCGGCGTCGCAGTTCCCGACGCCCGGCGGCGTTGACACCGTGTTCTTCAGGACGTGGTCGCCGCGATCCGGGTTCTTCACCGTCACCGAGTAGGTGATCGTCTGCGTCGCGCCGACGGCCAGCGGGCCCGCCCAGGTGATGGTCGGAGCGGCGTAGGTCGCACCGTTGGACGCGTCGTTGTTGTAGACCGCGTCATCCAGCACGCCGGTGAGGTTGTCGGTGATCGTCGCCGGGTGCGAGGCGGTGTACGCCACCTGCCCGGTGTTGGTGACGACGATCGTGTACGTCACGGTCGAGCCGGGCGTCGTGGCGGCCGTCGATGCGGTCTTGGCGACCGTGTACGTGCCGACCTCCGTCGTGGTCTTGCAGTCGGCGGCCGTCGTGCAGCTGCCGCCGGAGCCCGTGGGGACGACCGCGTTCTTCAGCAGGTGGTCGCCGGCGTCGGGCGTGTTCACCGTGACGGAGTACGTGACCGTCCTGGTCGCTCCGATGGCCAGCGCGCCGGACCAGGAGATGGTGGGCGCCGCATACGTCGCGCCATTGTTCGCGTCGCCGTTGTAGGTCGCGTCGTCCAGGACATCGGTGAGGTCGTCGGTGAACGAGGCGGGGTTGCCGGCGGTGTAGCCGACCTGGCCCGTGTTGGTCACCGTCACGGTGTAGACGACGACGCCGCCCGGCGAGGTCGTCGACGCCGAGGCGGTCTTGGCGACCGTGTACGACGCGACCGGTGTCCGCGTCTCGCAGGCGCCGGCCGAGGCGCACGTGCCGCCGTCGCCGGTGGGCGTGACGGCGTTCTTCAGCAGGTGGTCGCCGGTGTCCGGCGTGTTCACGGTGACCGAATAGGTGACGGTCGTGCTCGCCCCGACGGCCAGCGCTCCCGACCACGACACGGTCGGGGCGGCGTAGGTCGCTCCGTTGCTCGCGTCATTGTTGTAGGTGGCGTCATCGAGGACGCCGGCGAGGGAGTCGGTGAACGATGCCGGGTTCGCCGCCGTGTACGCGGACGTGCCCGTGTTGGTGACGGTCACCGTGTAGGTCACCGTCTGCCCTTCGGCAGCCTGTGCGACCGAGGCGGTCTTGGCCACGGTGAAGGACTCGACGTTCGTCGTCACCGTGCACGCGGGATCCGTGTTGCCGGTCACGCAGTTACCGCCGGACGGGGTGGTGACCACGTTGGTCAGCACCTTGTCGCCCGTAGCCGGTTTGTTGACCTTCACCGAGTAGGTGATCGTGATCGTCTGCCCCGGCATGATCGACGCGGCCGACCACTTCAGGGTCTGCCCGGTGACGGACGCGGTTCCCGCTGTCGAGGTGACATCACCGTTGTAGGTCGCGTCGTCGAGCACCTTCGACAGATCGTCCGTCAGCGACGGGTTCAGCGACGGCGCAGCGCTGCCGGCCGGTTCCGAGACCGTGATCGTGTAGGTGACGGTTCCGCCGGGTGCGACCGGGGTGCCCGGCGCCGGGTTGGAGGTCTTCACCACGCGGTACGGGTCGGGCACGACGATGCCGGCCGGGTCGGTGGCAGTCAGGGTCGGCCCGGAGGGAGGCGTGACGGTCACCGAGGCGACGTTCACCGTCGTGCCGACGGCAGCCGTCGTGGAGCAGGTATTCGATGCGGAGGCTCCCGCCGCGAGGCTCGGGATCGTGAAGTCACAGCCGGGGACCAGCGCATCGGTCACGGGGACGTTGGTCAGAGTGCCTGTGCCCTTGTTGGTCACGGTGATCTTGTACGGAACCGTGTCGCCCGCCGCGTACTGCTGATAGTCGGCGGTGCTGTTCGCGTCGTGCCAGTCCGCGGCCTTCGCGGGGTCGCCGCCCTTGACTAGCACGTACTTCTTCAGATCGAGGGCGTAGCAGTCGCCGATGGTCGTCGTCGCCGACGACAGCATGGGGAGGGCGGTGTGCCCGGCGATCGAGTTCGCCGAGTTCACCAGCAGCTGGCCCGGCTTGTTGTCCGAGGAGGCCGGTGCCGAGCAGCTCGTGCCGGCGGGTGTCGTGAACGCGATCCGGATGTTCTGGACCGCGCCAGGCGCGAGAGCCGGACCGATGACGCGTACGGCGGTGGGCTTGGCGGGCCTCACCGTCGTCCAGCCGACGGTGTTTCCCGTGACGCTACCCGGCGTTCCGCCGTTGGAGGCGGCACGCGGATCGTTGCTCAACGATGCGATCGGCGCTGTCGAGTAGTACACCGTCGACCCGGCCGGCGCGGTCACGCCGGTGACGGAGTACGTGCCGTCGATCGTGGTGCCGCGGCCGTCCGCTTTGCTCGGGAGGATGTCGATGGTGTCGGTGTACGGGTTGCTGACCGGGTCCTGCGAGGTGACGACGAGGTCCCACGCGGACGAGTCTCCGTAGAACGACAGCGTGTTCGCCTCGACCGATTTGCCGAGCATCGTCGCGCCGTTGCTCGGGACCCTGACGCTGGCGGTCGCCTGTCGAGCGGCGGCGAGTCGGTTGTCGCCGGGGACGTCGACCTGCGCGGTGTTCGTCAGCACCGTCCCCGGCGCGACGGCCGTGCCGGACGGGATCTGAGCTTTGTACGTGATCGGTTGCGCCGTGTTCGCCGGCACGTTGGTGAAGGTGTAGCTGAGCACCTGTTGCCCCGAGCCGTTCGTCGACAGCGTCGGCGTCGGCGTTCCCGACCCCGCGACGTAGACCATCCCTGTCGGCAGGGTGTCGGTCACGGTGAACGTCTGGTTCGGCGGGCTCTGCACCGCGAGGTCCGCCTCCGCCGTGAGGTTGTAGGTCACCGGCGTCCCCGGCTGCACGGTCGTGCTCGGGGTCGTCTTCGTGATGACCCCCGTCGGGCCCTGGATGCGCATCGCGTCCCGGATCCCGTTGGTGTTCGGTCCGTAGGTGCTGCCAGGGATGGTCCCGGTGGGGGCGGGGTTGGTGCTGTAGTTGATGTAGTTGTTGAGGGTGGGGTAGCCCGGGAACACCGTCGCCGTGTTGTACGGTGCGTTGAACGTGCCGACCGCCCACGACTCCGATCCGATCGGCGCCGTCGGCGGGACGTATCCCCAGACCCGCAGGAAGTGGTGGAACTGCTTGTCCACTGCCGGGTTCCAGGTCATCTTCACGGCGGTGACGCCGGCCGGAAGGTTCACGATGCACTTGTCGTCGGAGTAGGCGGGCGAGATCGAGGCCGTCTGCGTGGAGCAGCCCGCCGGCAGGGGTAGTGAGGTCCACGGGCTGCCCGCGACACCGACCGCCTCACCGCACGTCGCGGTCTTGGTGTTCAGCGCATCGGTGCGGTACCAGAGGTGCGCCGTGGTCATGTTCGAGTACGACGCGCCGTCCGCCGCGAGGAAGTCCGCGTAGCGGGGCGTGAAGTCGGCCGGGTTCTGCACCAGGACGCAGGAGCCGGCCAGGTCGGCGCCGCCCGCTCCGTTGTAGGTCGACCAGGTGACGCTGTCGGCCTGGATGCCGAGCGGCTGGTCGGCGAGCGTGTACGGCCCGGGATTGGTCGAGGAACCGGCGGCCGGCCACGGGAAGGTCTTGTCCTGCGCCGCGCCCGGAGCCGCCCACAGGTTCGCGTCCCACGGGGAGCGGCCGGCGGCGGGGCTGCCCATCCAGATCGTGGAGAACACTCCCGGGGTGACGAGGGTGGTGCCCGTCGAGTCGTTGCCGGTGTCCGTCTCCGGCTGGGTGACGCCGTCGACGAACGTGAAAGGAGTGGGAGTCGCCTTGAACGTCACGCCCGTGGTGGCCGTGATCGCGCTGGCGTAGCTGAAGTGGAGCGCGCCCGCGGCGACGAACGTGGTCGTCGAGGGGAGCGCGTTGCCGAGGCTGTCGGTCCACGGGACATGCTGCAGCGAGTAGTCCAAGCCGCTCAGGGTGACCGTGTAGGGGCCGCTGCCGGTGATCGTGCAGGTCGGGGCGTTCGTCCGGCTCGGGTAGCCGGCAGTCGGGGCCGAGTACGGGACGCCGGTGGCCTGCGCGGAGTCGTCGACCGGCGAACAGCCTTCCCACTGCAATCCGTTCAGCTGGCCGGCGACGGACGGCGTGATGTCCACCGTGAAGGAGTAGGTCGACGGTCCCGGAATGCTCCCCGTCGTCATCGCGATGCCGTAGTCGACCACGATGGACGGCCGGTTCCCGCCGCTGCGGCTCGAGATCGTCGACTGCTGATAGTTCTGGTTCGGAGCGCTCAGCACGAGGTCCATCCCGTGGCTGCCGGTGATCGGCAGCTGTGTGGTCGACGCCGGGCCGGCGGGCGCCGTCGCCGAATCCGACGTCACCGTGCCCGACACGGAGAGCTTCGAGCCGACAGCTCCCGTCGCGCGCACGGATGCCTGGACGACGGACGCTGTCCCTTCGGTGATCGTGCCGAGGTTGCAGACCAGCGTGGTGCCGTTGGCGGAGATGGCGGAGGCCGGCGTGACGCCCTTCGTCAGGCAGACCGCGGGAACGCTCGCGAACACGCCGTTGGTGGCCACCAGGGTCACGCGGACGTTGTCGACAGGAGCGTTCGCCTGCGGGTTGGTCGCATCGTTCGTGCTGACGTGCCATTCGGTGGTCAGCGCTGTTCCGTAGGCGGCTGACGCCGGGCTTCCGACCCAGTTGGTCGTGATCTCGTGCACCGCCGTCGTCGCCGCGGTGGCCGCGCCGCCCAGGCTGAAGACGGACACCGCGCCGATGCCGATCGCGAGCAGCGCGGAGACTACACGAAACCCGCGGGTCGGCGAGTCCCGATACCAGAACAGCGACCGGATCCTCCGGCCGAGCCGTTCGTCCGCGATCGAGCTTTCAGCGGTGCGACGCGCCACAGCGTTTCCTTCCCCACAGGTGCCTCCGGACGTCAAAGCGCACGGCCGGTTCTCAGCTAATCGAAGGGCTGCTCATCGCCGCTATCGGACACGGGCGGTTTCACCCCGAGATCACCCCAGGGTTAGCCCTCACCGGGGTTAGCCCTCACCGGGGTTAGCCCTCACCGGGGTTAGCCCTCAGCAGGCCGGCTCAGCTGTCGTCCTCCGCCACGAGGTGCCGATCGATGGCCACCGCGATCGCCTCGTCCCTGCTCGAGACACCGAGCTTGCGGTAGATGCTGCGCAACTGCGTCTTGACGGTGTTCACCGAGACGACCAGCTCCGACGCGATGCCGGTCGGCGAGCTGTGCCGCATCAGGGCCGCGAGCACGACCTGCTCGCGTTCGCTGAGGATCGTTTCCGGGGTCGTGTCGGCGAGGACCGAGCGGATGTCGCGTCCCTCGAGCACGCGGCCGAACCCGTGTTCCACCAGGGCTGCGTGGACCCGTTCGAAGTCGGCGGGAGGGATGAGCGCCAGCGGCATCCGCAGACCGGTGTGCTCGAGCAGCGAACCGAGGTGCTCCAGCACCCCGTCCGCCCGAATGCTGGAAGGGAGTCGGAGCAGGGCTGCGGCCTCGATCGTCCGCGCTTCCGCCACGACCCGGGGTGGGAGGTCGCTGCCGGCGACCCTCCGCAGCTCCCGGAGCGCTGCGCCGCTGCGGCCTGCGGCGAGCTCGACCCGCGCCTGCGCGACGTGACGGTCGGCCCCTGGCGTCGCGTCGCGGAGCAGGATGCTCCCGGCGGCGTCGTGCGCGCCGAGCCCCAGTTGGAGCAGCGCACGGGTCGGCGCGAGGCGAGCTCGTGCGGTCGGTGACCGTCCCTCGCTCCGCGACGCCACGACCGCGTCCAGTCGCGAGAGTCCGTCACCGGGCCTCCCGGAGAGCAGCGCGGTCAGGGCTTCGGTCGTGGCGATCGTGAGCCAGTGCTCGATCGTGCGCGGATCGTTGACCATCGCGGCGAGGTGGGCGCGCGCCGTTGTCGGGTCGAACTCCTCCAGCGACGAGATCGCTTCTGCGACGCGATAGAAGGTGCCCGTGTACATCGACCGTTGGTCGTCGGACCACTCGGAGGAGCGCGCGAGGTCGAGGTAGACCCGCGCTTGGTGCAGTTCGCCTCGCAGGGCGTGGATGCCCGCGAGCATCGCCAGGTTGCTGAATCCTTCGGAGGATCGTCTGGCCGTCGATTCGGCCAGGCCCGACTCGAACGCCGAGAGGGCTCCGTTCAGGTCGCCCCCGTAGTAGAGGCTGACACCGGCCTGCGAGTAGACCCGGGGAAGCGAGCTGACCGATTCGAGCTCGGCTGCGCTCATCGCGTCGAGGATCCGGATGGCCGAGCGTGCGGGCCCGACGCCCATCGCCGGGCGACCGATCAACCGATAGACGGCGCTCTCGCTGACGAGGATCAGTGCGCGGTCCACCGGGTCGAGAGCCACCCGGCCGGAACGTGCCGCGCGCACCGCGGTGGCGAAGTAGCGCAGCGCCCTGACCCGCTTGTGCGGAACGCCGTTGTAGCAGACGCCGAGCATTATCGACAGGAGCGGGTGATCGCGGAGCGCAGCAGCAGGGATGGTGTCCAGCGCCTGCCTCAGCGCGTCGCCGTGGGATCGAAGCAGCTCGAACCAGTGCCGGCGCACGAGTGCGTTCGCCGACTCCAGATCCCCGCGGGAGATCATCGCCGACAGCGCGGACGCCACCTGTTCGGCATCGTCCGGACTCTCGGGAGGCAAGCCCGAGGGTGAACCGACTTCGTCATGGAGATCGTCATAACGATCACTCACGTGGGCCTCCGGGTCGAATGCGAGACATCATCGACCGGACGACGACGCCCCCGACTCGGCGAGGGTCGTCCCGGATGTGTCGCCCGGACACGCACCGGCCCGTGGCGTCGGCTGGGCAGCCCACGTCGCCGGAAATCGGTGCGGTGGCTTCACGCTACCGGATCGGCGCGCGGTGCCGCTTCACTGGCGGCCAGTGGGCCGACGCAGCAGCCGACCGATGGCAGCAGCTGCCCCGGCCGCCGCCAGTTGTCCGACGGCTCGGCCTGCGAAGGTCGCCGCGAGGATGAGCGGGACCCGGTGGGCCGGCGACAGCACGGGATAGGACACGAGAAAGAGCACGAGGGCGGAGACGAGCGCGGCGACGACATACGCCCACGGCGGCGCACTCCGATCGGCGCTCCCCCTGGCGACGCACCAGAGCACGGAATCGTACGCGGCTCCCGCCCCGACGAACAGCACGACGATGAGCAAGCCGATCGGGCTGAACGGAGCGGCGAACACGGCCGCCACGATCCCGACCGCCGTCGCCGCCCAGGCGTAGCCGAGAAGGCGACGGGCGAGGAACGGCACGACGCTGTACGCACCGGCGATCAGCGCGTACAGCGGCGGCGAGAACGCGGCCGTGGCCGCGCTGAACGGCGAGAAGGCCACCACGACGAGTGCGCCGGCAGCTCCTGCTGCGGCCGTCCCCAGCACGGGTCGGAGCACCGACAGCGGACGTCCCGTCGTTCGAACGCGGTGGTCGATGGTCATTCGAGCGCTCCTTGTCCCGTGGCGGAGTCCACATCATTGCACAGTGACGGAAACATCGTCGTCGGGTGGCTATCGCCCGAACGCCGCCCGCCGGAAGCCTCTGGCTCGATGCTCGTCGGGGAGGAAGGGTCCGTTGCCGAAGATCTTCTCTCGCAGCGTGCCCTCGCGGTACTCCGACTGCATCAGTCCGCGCTGCTGCAGCACGGGAGTGACGTGGTCGACGAAGTCCTCGAACGAGCCGGGTGAGACGACGTACTGGACGTTCATCCCGTCCACGCCGGCGTCGTCCCACGCCTCCACGTGGTCGGCGATCTGCTCGGGGGTGCCGACGACGCGGAGGTTGCCGAACCAGCGCACGAGTTCGCCGATGGTGTACTGCGGGTTCGGGGACATCGCGATGAGCTTGCCGACGATGCCTTCCTGTCCTTCCGGGCGCTTGGCGATCTCGCCGATCGGCTCCTTCGGGTCGAGCTGACTGAAGTCGTAGCCGAGGAAGACGCTCTGCTTGGCGAGGTTGGCGTCGATGCTCTGGAAGTCCGTGATCTCCTCGTGGAGCCGGCGGGCCTCCTCTTCGGTGCTGCCCACCACGAAGCCCAGGATGCCGAACAGCTTGACGTCCGAAGCCCTGCGCCCGTGGCGCACGGCGGCCGCGCGCACGTCGTTCACGACCGGCTCCGCCTCCTGCGGGCTCAGCGCGTTGATGAACAGTCCTTCGGCATTGCGGCCGGCGAAGTCACGGCCGCGCGGCGACACCCCGGCCTGGATGAGGAACGGCGTGCGCTGCGGCGACGGCTCGGTCAGGTGCGGCCCGACGACGTCGTAGAACGGGCCGACGTGGTTGATCTCGTGGATCTTCGCCGGGTCCGAGTACTGCTGGAGGCGCTTGTCGCGCACGACCGCGTCGTCCTCCCAGCTGGCTTCCCACAGCTTGTAGACGACGTCGATGTAGTCGTCGGCGCGCGCGTAGCGGTCCTCGTGCTCCGGGAGGCCGCCGAAGCCCAGGTTGCGCCCGGCTCCCGGGAGGAATGTGGTGACGATGTTCCAGGCGATCCGGCCGCGGGTCAGGTGGTCGAGCGTCGACATCTTGCGGGCGAACGCGTACGGCGGCTCCTGCAGGATGTTCTGCGTCAGCACGAAGCCGAGGTTCTCGGTGGCGTACGCCAGGGCCGGGATGAGCTCGCCCGGGTCGTTGATCGGGAACTGCATCCCGCTGTAGACCGCCCGCTCGCGCGAGCCCTCGAAGGCCTCGTACGGCGCGAGCACGTCGGCGAAGAACAGAGTGTCGAAGCGGCCGCGCTCCAGCAGCTTCGCGACATCCGCCCAGTAGTGGACGTCGTTGTAGCGCAGCTGCTCGCTGCCGGGCCACGCCCACATCCCCTGGTCGTGGTGCGACACCGAGAAGATGTTGAACGCGTTGAAGATCATCCGCTGCCGATCGGCCATGGTCAGGCCACCTCCTCGTTCTCGACGGTCTCCACGACGCCCAGCACCTCTTTGCCGATCTCGGTGGCGAGCACCTCGGTCGAGTACGCCATCAGCTGGCCGGCCTGCGCATTGCGGAGGTGGCGCTGGATGGGCGACTGCTTGAGATAGCCGGAGGCACCGCCCACGCGCACGCCGAGCTGGGCGACGTCGACCGCGACCTTGTTGGCGAGGTACTTCGCGCGCGACAGGTTGCTGAAGAACTCCGGCCGGCCGGCGTCGGCCTCGGCGAGTGTGCGCTGGAAGAACGCGTGCACCGCCTCCAGCCGCGACTGCGCGTCGGCCACCTCGTGCTGGATCCACTGCTGGTGCGAGAGCGGCTTGCCCAGGATCGCGCGGCCTCGCGCGTGGTCGACGAGCGACGCCAGCGCCGCATCCGCGATTCCGAGCGAGATGGCAGGGAGGCCGGCCGGCACTGCAGCGAAATCGCCCGGTCGCGGCGAGCGCCCGCGGAACTCCTCGCGCAGCAGGGTGTCGCTGAACGACAGCAGCTGGCTGCGGGTGGCGCGCAGGCCGAGGGTGTCCCAGATCGGGATGATCGTCACCGTCTCGTCCGGGATGACGGCGAAGAAGGTCGGCTCGCCGTCGACGAGCGCGTTGACGAGCAGGTAGTCGGCGATCTCGCTGCCGGAGACGAAGCGCTTGGTGCCGTCGAGCAGCCAGCCCCCCTCGGCGCGCCTGGCCTCCTGCTGCGGGTTGAGGAAGCGGTTGCCGCTGGTCGGCTCGGAGAGGGCATTGGCGAATCGTTTGCCGGCGAGCAGCTCGTCGGCGAAGAAGCTGCCCTGCCGCTCGCGGGTGAGCTCGGCCAGGCCGACGGCGGCTCCCGAGTGCATGGTGACGATCGTCGCGGTCGACGGGTCGGCGGCGGCGAGGATGCGCACCGCTTCGCCGAACGCCTGATAGCTCAGCCCGGTGCCGCCGAGGTGAGCAGGGAGCACGGCCGCGTCCAGCCCCGCCTCGTGCAGGGCGGCGAGGTTGCCGACCGCGATCTCGGCGCGCTCGTCGAAGCCGCCGGCCTCGGCTGCGAATCCCTCGGCGAGACCGGCGATGCGGTCCAGAAGGTCGCGTTCGGCGGCGGGCAGGTCGTGGAGGCTGGTCGGGGCGGTCATCGGACTCCTTCGGGTTCGGGGCTGACAGATTCTGAGCGGGCGGAGCGCACGGGGCGGCCGACGGAGCGTCGCGCACGGGTGCGCCGGTAGACGCGGCGCGAGACGACGCACAGCACGAAGAGCGTCGCGAGGTAGGGCAGTGCCTGGAACAGCTCGACGGGCAGGCCGAGGCTCTGCGTCTGGGCGAGCAGCGCCAGGCTGTTGAAGAAGGAGAACAGCAGGGCGCCCGCGATGAGACCGATCGGTGTGCGCCGGCCGATGATGACCACGGCGAGGGCGATGAAGCCGGTCCCTCCGGTCATCCCCGGCGAGAAGGTGCCGATCTCGGCGAGCGGGACCGTGGCACCGGCCAGGCCCGCGAACCCGCCGGCGATGACGGCGGCGACGATCCGGAACGCCGCGGGAGAGATGCCGCGCGTGCGTGCGACGGCCTCGTCGTCGCCGACCGCCCGGAGCCGCAGACCGAAACGGGTGTGGTCGAGCACGAGCCATGACACGACGACGAGCAGAACGGAGAGGTAGAAGAAGACGCCGGCTCCGGCCAGGCCCGGCCCGACGATCGGGATGGCCTCGATGAGAGGGAGGTGCAGCGGAGGCTGCGTCTGCACCGTCTGGTTGGTGTGGCCCGCCGGGTTGAGCACCTGGTAGAGGAACACGCTGAGGCCCGAGCCGAGCAGGCCGATCGCGATTCCGACGATGATGATGTCGGCCTTGGCCAGAGCGGAGGCCGCACCGACGAGCAGGCCGAGCACCAGCCCGGCGATGATGCCGGCGAGCACTCCGACCCAGACGCCGCCGAGGTGCGAGCCGAGCACGCCGAAGACCGCCCCGACCAGCATCATCCCTTCGATTCCGACGTTGAAGCCGCCGGTGCGTTCGAGGAAGATCTCACCCAGCCCGGCGATCACGATCGGCGCGCAGAGTGCCAGCGCACCGGCGAGGACGACCGTCCAGAAGTCCACCGGGCTCATGACGCCACCTCCGCCTTCGCGGCGGCGGCGTCCGCGCGTTCCCGTCCGCTCAGCTTCACGGCGGCGAGTGCCAGGGCCGCTGTGAGGAGCAGGACGCCCTGGGTGACGGTCCCGATCGCGGTCGGGACCGTCCCTGTGGCGATCTGCACGCCCGCCGCCCCGGTGCCGAGGGAGGCGTAGACGACCGCCGCGATGGCGATGCCGAGCGGATTCCCGCGCCCGAGCACGGCGACCGCGAGACCGGCGAACCCGATCCCGGCCGACACATCGGGTTCGAGCCGCTGAGTCACGCCGGCGACCTGCATCCACCCGGCCAGCCCGGCCGTCGCGCCGGAGACGATCATGGCGGTGAGCACCGCCCGCCGCGGCGTGAGCCCGAGCCTGGCAGCGAGCAGCGGGCGTGAGCCGTAGACATCCAGGACGAACGCGTTGCGGCTGCGCGACCACCACCAGGCGACGACGAGCAGCACAGCGACGACGACGATGCCGACGTGGATGCGTCCGGGCACGGGCAGCATCGGGAGCTGCGAGGGGCCCGGCAGCGGCGGGCTCTGCGGACTGGCGTTCGTCGCCGGGTCACGCAGCGCCGTCCGCAGCAGATAGGTCAGCAGCGCGACGGCGAGGTAGTTGGCCAGGAGGGTGAAGAGAATCTCGGTCACACCCCACCGGATCTTCGCGACCGCTGCGGGCAGCGCCCACAGCACACCGCCGACGACACCGGCCAGCGCTCCGAGCGGAAGGGCCAGCACCGGGCTCGCGTGCGGGCCGAGCCACAGGGCCAGCGCTGTGGAGAACACGGCGCCCAGAATGGCCTGCCCTTCTGCGCCGATCGTGATCACGTCCGCACGCAGCGCCACGGAGACCCCGATGGCGACGAGCGCGAGCGGCGTCGCGTTCGCAAGAGTCTGGGTCAAGTTGTAGCCGTCGCCGAACGCACCGGTGAACCAGCCGTTCAACGCGACTCCCAGGTCACCGCCGGTGGACGAGACCAGCAGGAGCACGATCGCGAAGCCGGCGATCACGTACAGGGCGGCGATCAGGAGGCCGCGACGTCGGCGCGCGAAGGCGAGCACGGAGTTCATCGGGATGCGCCTCCCTCGGTGTCGGCGATGAGGCCGGCCATGGCCCGTCCCACGCGCGCGCTCTCGAAGTCGTCGGCCGCGAGCGCGTCCACCATGCGACCCTTCGAGAGGATGAGGATCCGGTCGGCCAAGTCGCGGATCTCGTCGATGTCGGCGCTCACGAGCAGCACGGCGGCGCCGGCTGCGGCAGCGGCACGGATCTCGCCGCGGATCACCGCGCTCGCGTGCAGGTCCAGGCCCTGAGTGGGGCCGTGGAGCACCGCGACCGCCGGCGCCCCGTCCAGTTCCCGGCCGACCAGCAGCTTCTGCTGGTTGCCGCCCGAGAGCGTGCGGGCGGTCAGCTCGGGATTCGGTGGTCGCACGTCGTGACGACGCAGCAGCTCGGAGGTGAAGCTGCGGGCGGCCTTCCAGTCCACGAGACCGTGGCGGACGAACCGGCCGCCGCCGCCGAGGGTGCGCAGCACCGCGGAGCGCGTGAGCGTCGCATCGGGCAACAGTGCCTCCTCGCGCACCTCAGGCACGTAGGCGAGGCCCGCGCTCGCGGCGCGATCCGGCCTGCCGGTCACAGGGACGCCGTCGACGACGACGGTGCCCGTCTCGACGGAGAGCACGCCGGCGGCCGCCTCGGCGAGCGCCGTCTGTCCGTTGCCCGCCACGCCGAGCACCCCGACCACCTCCCCGCTGTGCACGGCCAGGTCGATGTCGTCGATCCGGGCTCCCGCGCCGGAACCGGAGACTCCCCGCAACTCCAGGCGCACCACTCCCGTGACGTCGTGGGCGCGTCGCGGGACATCGGGGACGGAGCCGACCATCGCCCGGACCAGCTGGTCGTCCGACACCTCCGACACCCGGGAGGCGAGGGAGACCCGGCCGTGGGAGAGGACGGTGACCTCGTCCGCGACCTCGCGGACCTCGTCCAACCGGTGAGTGATCAGCAGAACGGAGCAGCCTCCCGCGGCGAGCGCACGGACGCGGTCGAAGAGAGCGGCGGTCTCGAAGGGTCCGAGTGCGGACGTGGGCTCGTCGAGCAGGAGGATGCGCGCGCCCTGGGCCAGCGCGATCGCGAGCTCGCCCAGTTGACGCTGTGCGAGCCCCAGGTCGCGCACCCTCACATCCGGCTCGATCGTCAGCCCGGCCGACTCGGCCGCGGAGCGCAGCAGTCGCGCCGCCCGGCCACGCCGCGCGATGCGCTCGGGCTGCACGAGGATCAGATTCTCGGCCAGCGTGAGTTCGGGGATCAGGCTGAGCTGCTGCGCCACGAGTCCGACCCCGTGCCGGATGGCCGCCTGCCGGCTGCCGAAGATGACGGGCTCGCCGCCCACGGTCAGCCGACCGGCAGTGGGCTGTTCCAGCCCCGCCAGGATCTTCAGCGCGGTCGATTTGCCCGCGCCGTTCTCTCCGACCAGGGCGTGGACGGTGCCGGGCGCGAGCGCCACGTCGACGGCGTGCAGCACCTGGGCGCCTCCGAAGGATTTGGAGACGCCCAGGAGCGCGAGATCGGAACTCATCGGCAGTGTGTCAGGAGGATCAGCCGACCGACGGGACCTTCAGCTCGCCGCTGGCGAGCTTCTTGGCCAGCTCGTCGACCTGGGCCGCGATGTCCTTGGGCAGGCCGGGGGCAGCGCCGACCGGGTTGATGTCGGCGAAGATCAGGCCCTTGTTGGCGATCGTGGAGGTGTAGGAGCGGTTGCCGAAGTCGCCCTTCTTCAGGTGGCCGACGACCTCCTCCAGCGTCGGGGTGAAGTCGAGCTTGACCAGGCCGATGTTGACCGCCTTGGCGTCGGACGAGGACGTGGACGACGCACCGAGGGTCGCGATCCCGCCTGCCTTCGCGGCGGACAGCACGCCGGGGGTGTAGCCCTCCGCACCGGTCACGATCAGCTTGGCGCCCGCCGCGATCTGCGCCTTGGCGGCCTGGTTGGCGAGGGCCGGGTCCTCCCAGCTGCCGGTGAAGATCGGCTTCAGCTCCGTCGCCGACGGGTTGGCGTCCTTCAGGCCCAGCGTCAGCGCCTTGTAGGTGGTCTCGTTGAACGGCGCCAGCTGGCCATCGACGACGCCGACCGGCGAGAGACCGGTCTTGCCCGCGACCCAGCCGGTCAGGTAGCCCTGCTGGTCGCTCGCGTACGTCCAGGTCTCGACGTTGGCGGTGGCCTTCTTGAGGATGTCGGCCGAGCCGGTCGCGACGAAGTGCGCCTTCGGCTGCTCCTTGGCGACGGTGAAGACCGAGTTGGCGAAGTCGAGGCCCCAGCCGATGATGAGGTCGTAGCCCTGCGACGCGTACTGGCGGAAGGCTGCCTCGGCGTCGGAGGAGGTCGTGACCGACTCGCGGATCTGAGCCGTGATCTCCCCCTTCTTCTCAAGGGCGTGCGCGGCGTCGGCCGCGTACTGGTTGAAGCCGCCGTCGTTGGCGAGGCCGCCGAGCACGACGGCGACCTTCAGCTCGTGGGCGGAGGAGGTCGCGTCGCCGCCGGCCGAAGCGCCGGAGGAGCACGCCGCGAGCACCGCGACGACGGGAATGGCGATCAACGGGGCGATGAGGGAGCGCAGCTTCATGGCGGGCGCCTTTCGTCGGGTTGTGGGGGGTGTGCACGTCGCGGAATGTGAGTGCGGTGCAACTTGTCGACAAGTTTGCCCAGCCGTGCAACCCGAAGGCCATGCCGCGCGAAACACAACGACACACGGCATCGCGGCCCGGGCCGCTCAGACGGTCAGATCCCGGCCCACGGCGGGCGAACCGACCGGGCGAAGGAGTAGCGAACGACCTCAGGGAGGTGATGCTCGAACGCGTAGAACAGCCGGCGCCCGCTCACCGAGACGCCGATGAGCTCGAAGGTCAGGACGGGGGTTCCGACCGGCCTCTCCAGGAGGCTGGCCCGCTCGGGGTCGAGCGCCTCGGCGCCGGGGGTGGCGACCTCCCAGACCAGCGACTCGTTCCACACCTGGGTCACGGCCATGAACACGGACTCGTCGAGCTCTCGCTCCTCGAAATCGGGCAGCAGCAGATAGCCCGAGGCGAGCATCGCGGGCTGGCCGTCCGCGCGCCAGCGTTTGACGCTGCGCAGTGCGGGGCTTCCCTCCGGCACGTCCAGCAGGGCCGCCACATCCGCGGGGAGCCGCTCCACCTGCGAGGCGAGGATCTCGACACCGGCCTGGTATCCCATGCGCGAGAGCAGCACGGTGTGCTCGAACTGGTCCTCCAGCCGCACGCTCATGCGCAGACCGACGTGGTCGACGGTGGTGGGTGCGCCCTGACGCCGGCGCAGGATGCCCTGGCGCTCGAGCTCGGCCAACGCGTTGCGCAGCTGCTGGCGCGTGCAGCCCAGTCGGGAGGTCAGCTCCAGTTCGCCCGGAAGCGGGGAGTTGGCCGCCGCCGCCTCACGGACCTCGCGGAGGAGTTCGTTGTGCAGGCGGCTCTCGGTCACAAGTTCAGAATCTAGCGGCTCGTCGCGGGCGACGGCAGCGCGGCCTCCAGTGCCCGTTTGGTCGCGTCGTCGGCGAAGGACGCCGCGATGGAGGCGCGGGCGAAACCGATCAGGTCGTCCTCGGTCAGCCCGAACGTCTCGGCGCAGACCGCCCAGTCGGCCTCCAGGGTCGTGCCGAGCGGAGCGGGGTCGTCGGTGTTGATCGTCACGTTCACGCCGGCGTCCCGCAGCGCGACGAGGGGGTGGTCGCGCCAGTCGTCGTACAGGCCGAGCACCACATTCGACCGCGGGCACACGCCCAGCGGGATCTGCGTGTCGGCCAGGTACCGGAGCAGTTCGGGGTCCTCCGCCGCGCGCACGCCGTGGTCGATCCGCTCGGCGTGCAGCAGCCGGATGGCGTCCCAAACCCCTTCAGGACCGCTGGACTCGCCAGCGTGCACCGTGCGACGGAACCCGGCGTCCTTCGCCGCCGTGAACGCCTCGGCGAACCGCTCGCTCACCCGCCCGGCCGAGCGCTCGTCGCCGTCGATCGAGAGCGCGACGACACGCCGCGGTCGCGCAGCCGCCAGCCACTCGACGACCTCCCGCGCCTCCGCCGCGCTCTGCTGGCGGAGCAGCGAATAGCAGAGCCGCACCTCGGCGAGTCCGTCCTGCTCGGCCTCGTCGAGACCGGCCGCGAGCGCGTCGAAGAGCGCGGGGATACGGTCGGACCAGGCCGTCCAGTGGGTGGGGTTGATGATGGCGTCGGTGTAGCCGATGCCCGAAGCGGTCTGGCGCGCCGCGAAGGTGTACGCGTGGCGGGCGGCCTGCTCGGGGGTCCGGATCAGTCCGCACTCCCAGTCGAGGAACCGCAGGAAGTCGGCGAGGTCTCCGGTGCCGTCGCTGGCGTCGTGCGTGGTCACGTCGAAGAGCGTGGCAGCGGGACCGGGCAGCGGTTCGCCCGCCGCCTTCGCCAGGTCGAGCAGATCGATCAGCTCGAAGTTGCCCTCGAGATGCACATGGGTCTCCGCCTTCGGCAACCGCCGGATCCACGTCTCGTCGATGCGGTGGCCGGTCGACAGGGCGGTGGAGGGGGTGGGCATCGGTGGCGGGTCCTTTCGAAGACGGCCCGCTGACTCTAATCGTCCGTCACGCTTGTTGACAAGTTTCGGGAGGTCGGTGTCAGGCCTCGAGGCGAGACGCCTCGCCGAGCCGGTGCCAGGTGCGGTTGTGGTAGACCAGAGGGGCCGCCTCCGCCTCCGGCACCTGCGCCTGCAGGGCGTGGACGGCGACGATCGTGGACTTGCCCGCACTCATCGTGTCAACGACGCGCCCGCGGATCCAGGAGTGCGCCGCCGGGAAGTAGGGTTCGCCGGTGATCAGCCGGGTCCAGATGCTCGTATCGGCGAACCGGTCCACTCCACTGGTCGCGCACAGCTGCGCGAGGTCGAGCTGCTCGTCGGCCAGCAGGTGCACCACCACGTGCTCGGCCTTCAGGATGGTCGGCGCGCTGGAGGAGTGCGCCGAGATCGAGAACACCAGCAGCGGCGGCTCGGCGCTGACCGAGAACACGCTCGTCGCGGTGAGTCCGACCGGTCCCTCGCCCGCGTCGGCCGTGATGACCGCGACGCCGGCCGCGTGATTGCGGAAGGCGAGCTTGAACTCGTCCGGGGTGAGCCCCACCGGGAAACGGTGCGCCGCAGGACCGTCGCCGGGGCGTCCACCGTGGAGCTCCTGCTGCTCCGGATGCGTGTCGATCATCGCGTCTCCTCCTCGTGTTCGGTGAGCCAATGGTGCGCCACCAGCGCACGCCGGACCTCGTCGGGTTACGCATCCTTACGTCATCGACGCTTCCGCGACGAACGAAGACCCACCAGCATGGACGGCATGACCCGCGATGCTCTGCCCGCCGAATCCGAGGCCGCGTTCTCGACGCTCGAAGACGAAGCCCTGCGGTTCGCCCGCGAGCTCATCCGGATCCCGAGCGTTAACACCGGCGCCCCGGAATCGATCGGCGACGGGGAGGCCCAGGCCGCGCGCTACCTTCAGTCGCTGCTGGAGGAGGCCGGGTACGAGACCGAGTACGCCGAATCGGTTCCCGGCCGCGGCAACCTCCTCGCCCGGCTACGCGGCCGCGATTCCGACCGAGGCGGCCTGCTCGTCCACGCACACCTCGACGTCGTTCCCGCCTCGGCCTCCGACTGGACGCACCCGCCCTTCGCCGGCGAGGTTCACGACGACGTCCTCTACGGCCGCGGGGCGCTGGACATGAAGGGGTACGCCGGCGTGCTCGTCGCCATCGCGCGGCACTTCGCCCGCTCCCGCACGCGTCCCGGTCGCGATCTGGTCTTCGCATTCTTCGCCGACGAGGAGGGCGGAGGTGTGTTCGGCGTGCGCTGGCTCCTCGAGAACCGGCCGGGGTGGTTCCATGGCGTCACTGAGGCGATCAGCGAAGTAGGCGGGTTCTCGGTGCCGCTCGGTGAGCATCGCGCCTATCTGGTCGCCACCGCGGAGAAGGGCATCGGTCGGCTGGTGCTGACGGCGCGAGGCACCGCGGGCCACGGTTCGCGGCCGACCGCGGACAATGCTGTGACGCGGATCGCCCGGGCGGTCGACGCGATCGGATCGCACACCTTCCCGATCGTGCCGACACGCGCCGTGGAGGCGTTCGCCGCGCGCGCATCGGAGCTGCTCGGCGAGCACATCGACATCCCGACGATCGACGCCCACCCGGAGCGGCTCGGGACCGCCGGGCCGCTGGTCGCAGCGGCTCTGCGCAACACGGTGTCGCCCACGATCATCCAGGGCGGGTACAAGTCCAACGTGATCCCGGGCGAAGCCCGCGCCGAATTCGACGTGCGGGTCCTGCCCGGGCAGGAGGGCACGCTGCGGCGCGAGGTGGAGGCGCTCATCGGGCCCGGCATCACCGCAGAGTGGGACCGCTGGATTCATCCCATCGAGTCTCCGTCGTCCGGATCCCTGCTCGACACGATGGCGGAGGCGATCCGGGCGGAGGACGAGGACGGCGTCGTCGTGCCCTACCTGATGCCGGCGAGCACCGACAACAAGCACCTGGCCGCCGCCGGCATCGCCGGCTACGGGTTCACGCCGCTGCGCACGGCCGACGACTTCGACGCGTTCGGGCACTTCCATGCCGTCGACGAACGCGTCGAAGTCGACGCCCTGCGGTTCTGCGCGCGCGTCACCGAGCGCATCCTCCGCGACGCCTGAGATCGCCCTGCGTCAACCGGCGGCCGGCTCCGCGGGCTCGCCGACCGGGAGGCCGCTGTCCTTCCAGGCCGGGAACCCGCCATCGACGTGCGCCACGTCGACGAAACCGTTGCCGACGAGCCAGTCGGCCACGGGGCCGGAACCGTTGACGGAGCCGCAGACCACGACGACGGGCTGATCCCTGGACACGCCGGCAAAGGTCTCCTCGAGTCGGTCGCGGTCGACGATGTCGGCACCGGGCAGCGCGCCGGCAGCGGAGCGGCCCTTCTCGCTGCGGACGTCGATGAGGCGGGCGCCCCCTTCGACGCGCACGGCGGCGTCGGTGGCGGAGATGAGCGCTGGTTCGAGTTTTTCGGTCATGCGACGAATCCACCGGGTGCCGCGTCGCCGCGCAAGTCCCGGTTACGCCCCATTGCGGACTTGACGCTTCGTGACGGCCGCCCTTCACCGGCACGGAGGCCTCTGCGAACCTGACCGGCACGAGACGAGAACCACACGTGTGGAGAGGAAGTGACGATGAGCGACGACCTGATCTTCGCGATCGCGCTCGACGGGGCGGGCTGGCATCCCGCTGCCTGGCGCGACGCGGGAATCGAGCAGCCGACGGTGTTCCGGGCGCAGTACTGGGTCGATCAGGTGCGGCGGGCGGAGGCGGCCGGCGCCGACTTCGTGACGTTCGAGGATGCGCTCAGCGTCCAATCTCCCGAGCGTCCCGGGCGGCTGCACGGTCGCCTGGATGCCGTGCAGGTGGCGAACTTCGTCGCTCGCCGGACGGAACGGATCGGACTGGTGCCGACGACCAGCGTGCTTGAGACGGAGCCGTTCCACGCGTCCACTCAACTCGCAACGCTGGACTACACGAGCGAGGGCCGCGCGGGCTGGAAGGTCCAGGCGACCCGGCCAGGTGAGAACGCGAACTTCGGCAGACGCGAGGCGATCGCGTTCGGGCCGGAGCTCCTGTCCACCCCCGAAGGTCTGGACGAGCTCGCCCGCGCCTTCGACGAAGCTGCCGAGTTCGTCACCGTCGTGCGGAGGCTCTGGGACAGCTGGGAGGACGATGCCGTCATCCGCGATGCGGCGACGGGACGCTACCTCGATCGCGACAAACTCCACCACGTCCGCTTCGACGGCAGCGCGTTCAGCATCTCGGGGCCGTCGATCACGCCGCGGCCGCCTCAGGGCCAGCCGCTGGTCACGGCGCTCGCTCACGCCGAGATCCCGTACCGGCTGGCCGCACGCGCCGCGGACGTCGTCTTCGTCACCCCGATCGGGGACGCGGACGCGGCACGCATCGTCAGCGCGGTGCGTACGATCGAGGCCGTCGACCGGACAGAAATCGAGCCGCTGCGGATCGTCGCCGACCTCGTCGTCGCGCTGGGACCCTCCGCGGCGGCCGCGCGCAGCCGGCTGGACGCCTGGGACGCCCTCGACGGCGAGGAGTTCCGGAGCGACGCCGCGACGGTCGCCGGCCCCGCGGCGGAGCTGGCCGATCGGATCGAGTCGCTGCGCGCCGACGGCATCGAGGGAGTCCGACTGCGCCCCGCGTCCGTGCACGTGGACCTGCCCGCGATCGCCGAGGAGCTCGTCCCCGAGCTCCGTCGTCGCGGACTCCTGCCCTCCGCCCCCGCGGCCGGCAGCCTCCGGGACCGGCTCGGTCTTGCCCGCCCCGTCAACCGTTACGCCGCCTGAAAGCAGGATGATCATGCCACTGCCGACGAAACGCCGACTCCACCTCGCCGCCGGCGTGCCCGGCGTCAACCACTGGACGATCTGGGGCGCCCCCGGCGCGGGGAGCCAGATCGACTTCTCCACCTTCGAGCACGTCGCGCGCACGGCCGAGCGCGGCTTCTTCGACTACTTCTTCCTCGCGGAGGGACTCCGGGTGCGCGAGCACAAGGCGCGCCTGCACGAACTCGATGTCGCGGGCCGGCCGGACAACTTCTCCGTGCTCGCAGCCGCCGCAGCCGTGACCGAGCACATCGGACTGGTCGGAACGGCGAGCGCGACCTTCAACGAGCCTTATGACCTCGCACGCCGGATCGCCTCCCTCGACCACCTCTCGGGCGGACGGGCGGGCTGGAACATCGTCACCTCTTCCGATGCCTTCACCGGGGCGAACTTCCGTCGCGGAGGCTACCTCGCCTATCCCGACCGCTATCGGCGCGCAGCCGAGTTCGTCGAACTCTCGCGCGCGCTCTGGGACAGCTGGGACGGCGACGCACCCCAGCACTATCGATTCGACGGTGAGTTTTTCGATACCGAGGGTTGGTTCCCGGTCGCACCCGGGCCACAGGGTCACCCCGTGCTGGTCCAGGCGGGCGATTCGGGCGACGGCCGCGATTTCGCCGTCGGCACCGCCGACGTCGTCTTCAGTCGTCATGGCGAACCGGAGGCCGGGCGCACGTTCCGCAGCGATATCCGTGCGCGGGCGCTGGCGGCAGGCAGGGACCCGGACGGCATCCTCGTCATCCCGGCCGTGAGCGTCGTCCTCGGAGACACACCGGCCGATGCGGAGGAGCGGGCTCGGGAGACCCAGTTCGCCCAGGTCACGCCGCAGACCGCGATCCACCTGCTCGAACAGGTGTGGGGCTCCGACCTGTCGGGACACGACCCCGAGGGCCCCGTGCCGACGCCTCCTGAATCGCTCGGCGAGCAACTCACCCAGGGGCAAGCCCGACGGGTCGACGACCCGCTCGCCGCAGCGCGGGCCTGGCATGCCGAGGCCGTGGAGCGGGAGTGGAGCATCCGGGAGCTCGTGGTGGCCAAAACGACCCGGCACGAGTTCGTCGGCACCCCGTCGCAGATCGCCGAGCGTCTCGACGACGCGGTGCAGACCGGTGCCGCGGACGGGTACGTGCTCTCAGGGTCGGTCGTGCCGCACGGGATCGACGAGTTCGTCGACCGTGTCGTGCCCCTGCTGCAGGAGCGCGGAGTGCTCCGCACCGCGTACGAACACCCGACGCTGCGCGAGAACCTCGGTCTCGGCGACCAGCCCTGGGTGCGGGGCAGCGCGCACCACCGCGCACCAGGAGAGCAGACGGAGCTGGCGTCATGAGCCGGATCCCGCTCGGCATCCTCGATCTGGTCCCGGTCTCGAGCGGCGGCACTCCGGCTCGCGCCGTGTCGGCGAGCCTCGACCTCGTGCGCCGCGCTGAAGCCGCCGGGTACCACCGCTACTGGTTCGCCGAGCACCACTTCAATCCGGGAGTCATCGGCTCGTCGCCTGCGGTACTCATCGCGCTGGCCGGCTCGGTCACCGAACGGATCCGGCTCGGCTCGGCCGCCGTGCAGCTGAGCCCCCGGCACACCGAGGCGACCGTCGCCGAGGAGTTCGCCCTGCTCGCCACGGCCTTCCCCGGGCGGATCGACCTGGGCGTCGGCCGCTCCGGGCTGGCGGGCGGCGGTCCGAGCGGACCGATCCATGCGCCGGAGACCGTGACGCCGGAGGGACTGCTGATCCCTGAGCCGTTCTCGTTCCAGCAGGTCTTCGATGCACCGAAGTTCAAGACCCTGGCCCGGCTGCTCGTCCGCGGCGAAGGCGGAGCCGACTTCGCGGACCAAGTCGAGACGATCGTCGCGCTCCTCGCCGACGGCGTCGGATCGGGAGAGGAACGCGTGGGGCTCGGCACGACGCCGGCCGGTGCTGTACCGGAACTGCGGCTGTTCGGCAGTGGCACGCTCACGGCACGACTCGCGGGCCGGCTCGGGCTCCCGTTCGCCGCCAATTACCACAGCGCCCCGTCCGGCGTGCTCGTGTCGGTCGACGAGTACCGGCGCAGTTTCACACCGTCCGAACGCCTCGAGCAACCCCACGTGATCGTGTCGGCCGACGTCGTCGCAGCGCCCACGACCGCCCGCGCGCACGAGCTCGCGGCGGGTTATCCCGCGTGGGTGCGCAGCATCCGCAGCGGGCTCGGAGCCATCCCCTACCCGTCGCCGGCCGAAGCAGCGGCGCTGGACTGGACCGACGCCGAGCGCCGTCTGGTCGACGACCGGGTGCGCACGCAGTTCGTGGGAACGCCTGCCGAGGTGGTCGCCCGCCTGACGACGCTCCAGCGCGCGACGGGCGCCGATGAACTCGTGCTGACGACCATCACCCACGATCCCGAGGACCGAGCCTCGAGCTTCGAGGCGATCGCGCAGGAGTGGAGTGACTGACCTGCGCGACCTCTCGCGGCCGACCGAACCGAGCAGCACCTACCTGGATGCGCTGCGCGACCGGACGGCCGAACGTGCCGCACGTGCCGAGCCGCTGACCTCGCCCCACCGGGGCGCGCCGGCAGAGCTCGCCGCCGCGGTGGCGACGGCGGTCCGGGAACGGTCACGGACGATCGCCGCCCTGTCGCGGCGGATCTTCGCAACTCCCGAGGAAGCATTCCAGGAGCACCGCTCGGCCGCCGCCGTCGTCGAGGCGATCCGCTCCGAGGGGCGGGAGGGGCGGCTCGGCGTCTTCGGCCAGCCGACCGCGGTCCACGCCGAAGCGGGGCGTCACGACGGACCTGCGATCGCCGTGCTCGCGGAATACGACGCCCTCCCGGTGATCGGCCACGGGTGCGGTCACAACATCATCGCGGCGAGCGCGGTCGGCGCCTTCCTCGCGGTCGCCTCGGTCGCCGACCGGCTCGATGGCCGGGTGGTCCTGCTGGGCACTCCGGCCGAGGAGGGCAACAGCGGCAAGGAGCTGCTGGCCAGGGCCGGTGCGTTCGACGGCCTGGACGCGGCGATCATGGCGCATCCGTTCGGCTACGACGTCGCCGATCACCCGTTCATCGGCCGGCGGATCCTCCGGGTTCACTACACCGGCGTCGCGGCTCACGCCTCGGCCACACCGTTCATGGGCCGGAACGCATTGGACGCCGCGAACCTGCACTACCAGGCGGTCGCCCAGCTGCGGCAGCACCTGCCGCCCGGCGACCGCGTCCACGGCATCGTGATCCACGGCGGCGACCGCCCGAGCATCGTCCCCGCCGGCGCGACGCTCGAGTACTACCTCCGCTCGCGCGAAGCAGCCACGCTGCGGGAGCTGAGCACACGACTGCGCGAGATCTCGGACGGGGTCGCTCTCGCGACGGGCACCGGGGTCCGACTGGAGTGGGATCCCCAGCCGTCCACGCTGCCGACCCGGTTCAACCGCCCCCTCACCGAACGCTGGGCCGTGCACCAGCAGCAGGTCGGACGACGCGTGCTCACCCGGGATGTCGTCCCGAGCGAGCTCGCTGCCTCGACCGACTTCGGCAATGTCAGCGTCCGCATCCCCGGCATCCATCCGGTCATCGCGGTGAGCCCTCCCGATGTCGCTCTGCACACGGAGGAATTCGCTCGGTACGCCGCATCAGAGGCCGGGGACCGGGCGGCCGTCGACGCCGCGCACGGCCTGGCGCTGACGGCGCTCGACTTCCTGACCGACCCGGAGCTCCGCGCTGCGGCCGCCGCAGACTTCGCCGCCGCGGGCGGCCCCATCGATGTGGAAGGGTACTTCTCATGACCACCGCGCCCGCCGTCTACGCGCTGCACGAGAACCCGGACTGGTTCGGACCGTTCCGGGAAGCCTTCGAAGCCGAAGGCGTCCCGCTGGTCGAGTGGCTGCTCGTCGACGGCGTGCTCGACCTCGACGTCGCGCCGCCGGAGGGGGTGTTCTGGTCGCGGATCAGCGCCTCCTCGCATACCCGTGGGCACACCCGGTCGAAGGACTACGCCCGCAGCGTGCTCTCGTGGCTGGAGTCGCACGGACGCCGGACAGTCAACGGGCGCAGCGTGATCGAGCTGGAGATGAGCAAGGTCGCCCAGCTGACCGCGCTCCGCGCTGCGGGGATCGACACGCCACGCACCGTCGCGGTGATCGGCACGCACAACCTCCCCTCGGCCGCACAGGACTTCGCCGTCCCGTTCGTGATCAAGCACAACCAGGGCGGCAAGGGCATCAGCGTGCGCCGGTTCGACTCGGCCGACGAACTCGCCACGGCCGTCGCGGCGGGCGAGCTGGACGAGCCGGAGGACGGCATCACCCTGCTCCAGGAGCTCCTGGTCGCCGCCGAACCGACCATCACCCGCGTGGAGATCGTCGACCATGAGCTCGTCTACGCGGTCTCCGCCGACACGGCCCGCGGCGGGTATCAGCTATGCCCGGCCGACGCCTGCGCGATCGACCCTGAGACCGGGGCGCTCCTCACCCCGCCCGGGGCGACCATCGCGCCGGAGCCCGGTCAGCAGCTGTTCCGGCTGCGCGAGAACTTCGACCATCCCCTGGTCGCGCAGTACGTCGACTTCACCCGTCGGCACGGCATCGAGGTCGCCGGAATCGAGTTCATCGAGACGGCCGACGGGCGTGCGGTCACCTACGACGTGAACACCAACACGAACTACAACGCCGGCGTGGAGGCCGTGGCCCCCGCCTCCGGTCCGCGAGCGATCGCGCGGTTCCTCGGGCAGGAGCTCTCGGCGCTCTACGCGACGGTCTGAGACTCCGTCGCCTCGGCGCGTCCGCTGCCGGACACGTAGCCGAACCGTGGAGCGATGAGCTCGATGGTGTCGTGCAGCACCTGCTCGTAATCCGCTTCCTCGAATTCGTACGGCAGCTCCAGGCGCAGCTCGGACACGTCCGCGAACGCGGCATCCTCCGCCAGCCGTTCGGCGATCTCGTCCGCAGACCCGACCACGTCGGGAGCGAACAGGGTCCGCCGGGGACCGTGTGCGACCCCCAACCGCGCATCACGCTCGCGCACGTACTCCCGATACTTCTTCCGTGTCGTCCGATCGGCGTTGTCGGTGGGAAGGAGCACGCGTCCGAACGCCACCCGCAGGTCATCGGGCCGCGTGGTCAGCGACCGGTGCAGGGCGATCAGCGCGCGCTGGGCCTCCACGAAGTCGTCGGTGCCCTCGCCCGAGATGACGTTGCCGGTCAGCAGGTGCAGTCCGTGCGTCGCCGCCCAGCGGATGGACGCCTTGCTGCCGCCCCCGTACCAGACGCGACGGTCGAGCCCGGGGCTGTGCGGCTGCAGCCGGGGGCGCTGCACGTTGCCCGGCGAGTGGATGACGGTGTCCTCGTCGCCGATGAACTCGCCGGAAAGGTCGGCCAGCAACCGCTCGATGCGGCCGTACGAGAGGTCGTACTCACGCCAGTCCCCGTCGAACACCCGGTCGCCGATGAGCTCCGCGTGCGGCGGAGTACCGGCGCTCAGCCCGATCGCGACCCGGCCTCCCGAGAGCACGTCGGCGGTGGCGAGGTCTTCGCCGAGCCGGAACGGGCTCTCGTAGCCGATGGGGATGACGGCGGTGCCGAGCTCGATCGTCGAGGTCCGTTGGGTCGCGGCGCCGAGGAAGACCGCGGCCGACGAGATGCCGTGCTCGAGATGGCGCTGTCGCACCCAGGCTCCGTCGTAGCCCAGGCGCTCGCCCACCTCGATCAGCCGCAGGGTGTTCTCCAGTCCCTCCGCCGGGCGGTCGTCGGGGTAGTTGCCCGGCGTGAGGAAGTGCAGGCGGGTGAGCCGGGTCATGCGGGCACCGCCTCGGCGACGGCCCTCGTCTCGGCATCGGACACGGGCCATTCCGGGTCGCCGATGATGGCGTCCGCCGCCGGGCGCACGTCCGATCGGAAGAGTTCCAGGCTGTCCACCCAGGCCGTGCGCTTCAGCTGGCCGGGATGGCCGCCGATGGAGATCGTGGTGTGCCCGAACGCCTCGTGATACCGGGCGAGCTTGTCGAGCACTTCCTGCGGGCTCCCGATCAGGGCGGACGAACGCGCGACATAGTCGTCGTAGTCCGCGTAGTCGGTGCGGGTGCCGGGAAGGGAATGGTCGGCCTTCGACACCGCAGCGACGAATGCCTCGTACGCGGGCCGGTACTCCTCTCTGGCCTGCTGGGAGGTGCGGGCCACGTGCAGGACGTGGCCCGCACCGACGGTAGCGTCAGCCGGGTCCCGCCCGGTCTCGGCCCACACCTCGCGGTAGCGGCGGACCAGCGCGGCGTACTGCTCGATGGGGTTCATCGCGTTCGCGGAGAAGATCGGATCGCCGCCCCGCGCAGCGAGCTCCACCGACGCCGGCGAGGTCGCCGACCCGTGCCAGATCCGGATGCGCGACTGCAGCGGCCTGGGCTGCACGTCCGCTCCACGCAGCGGCGAGTGTCGGATGCCGGGAGCGTCGATGGGCGGGTCCCAGTCGACCGAGCGCGACGACCACAGCCGACGCAGCAGCGAGTAGTTCTCGCGCAGCGTCTCCCAGGCCTCGGTGCGCTCGATGCCGAAGAGCTCGGCCTGCTCCGGGCCGTTGCCCTTGCCGATGATCAGTTCGAGTCTTCCGCCCGAGAGGTGGTCGATCGTGGCGTAGTCCTCCGCCACCCGCACGGGGTCCAGCACCGAGAGAAGGGTCACGCCGGTGAACAGCCGGATGCGCGAGGTGACAGCCGCCAGATGACCGAGCAGCACCGTAGGCGAGCTGGAGAGGAACGGCGCGTGATGCCGCTCGCCGACGGCGAACCCGTCGAAGCCCAGCTCCTCGAACAGGCGGGCGTTCGCCACCACCTCGGCCAGCCGCTCCCGCGGGGAGGGGGCAGCACGCCCCACTCCCCCGGCCGCGTTGGCGATCAGGTCGAGTCCGATGACCTTCATGCAGCCACTCCTACTTCGTCTTGTACGCGTCGACGAGGGATCCGAGCCGCGAGTCCGCACCGAGCACGATTCCATGTACGTTCTGCGCTGTGCCCAGGATGGTGGTCAGCTCGACGACCGGGATGTAGTAGGCCAGGTCGATGATGCGCTCGCCGGCCTTCTGGGCGATGGTGTTGCGCTTGTCCTGGTCCGGTGTGGCGAGCTGGTCCAGCAGCAGCTGGTTCAGCTCGGGGTCCGTGTAGCCCTTCGGTGTGTTCGACGGGAGGGTGCTCAGGAACTGGGTGCGCAGCACGTCCCCGTCGGCACGGGACAGGTTGCCGTACGCGAGGTCGAACGCGCCGGCGCTCGACTGTGCGAGGTACTGCGGAACCGTGCCCGTCCACACGGTCACCTCGATGCCCAGCTGCTTCAGCTGTTGCTGGATGAGCTCGACGATGGACTGGTTCGGGTTGAAGTTGGCGATGTAGCCGAGTTTGAGGCTGAGGCGCTTGCCGTCCTTCTCGCGGATACCGTCGGCGCCCTTTTTCCAGCCGTCGTCGTCGAGCAGTTTCGCCGACGCCTTGGGGTCTCTGGTGAGCTGCTTGCTCAGGTCGACCCAGCCAGGGGTGTTGGCGGCGAGGACGCTCGTCGCCACCTTGAAGTCGGAGGTCAGGGCCGACTGCTGGATCGCGGTGCGGTCGATCGCCGTCAGCAGCGCCGTGCGGACCTTCTCGTCGCTCAGAATCGTTCCGGGCTTGGCGTAGGTGGTCAGGCCGAACGCGATCCCGGGGTTCGGGCGGATGACGAGGCCGGTCTTGCTGGTCCTGAGCGTGGCGATGTCCTGCGGCAGAACGCCGCCGACGGCATCGAACTGCTTCGACGTCAGGCCTCCGGTTCGCACGCCCGCCTCCGGGACGATTGTGAACGTGACCGTGTCGAGGTGTGCGGCCGCTCGGTTGCTGTAGTCCTCCGGTGCCCAGCTGTAGCCGTGGCGCTTCTTCAGCACGACCGAGGTGTTCTTCGTGTAGCTCTCGAGTGTGAACGGACCGGTTCCGCTGAGGCCCTTCCCGGTGGCCCGGTCATCGAACGGGATCGCCAGCGACTTCGGCGACAGCAGCGCGAGCGCGACGGCGGAGGCCGCCTGCGGGAACGCGCCGTTCGGCTTGCTGAAGGACACGGTGGCGGTCGAGTCGTCCAGGACGGTGGTGCCCGCGTAGTTGGGGAGCGCAGTGACCGCGTTGACCGCCTTCGTGGCGTTGGCGACGATATCGTCGAAATTGGCCTTCACCACCGCGGCGGTCAGCGGTGTGCCGTCCGAGAAGGTCACACCCTTGCGCAACGTGAAGGTGAACTGCGTCGCGTCCGCGTTCGCCTTCCACGTGGTCGCGAGCCCCGGGATGATCTTGCCGGTCTTCGGGTCCTGCTCGGTGAGCGACTCGAAGAGCTGGCGCTCGATGTAGAGGGTGTCGTTGCCGCTGCCGAGGGCGGTTGGGTTGAGCGTGATCGGATCGTTGGCCAGCGCGAAGGTGAGATCGCCGCCATCGACCGGTCTCGCGGAGCCGGTGCTCGAGGCGGTGCCGGCGTGTGCGGCGCACGCGCTGAGGACGAGCGCCGCTGCTGCCGCAGTGGCGATCCCGGCGACGATGCGCCGGGTGAGGGTGGTCGTCATGCTGTTCTCCTTGGGGTGAGGGGTGTGCCGCGACCGGGGATGGCGTCCAGCAGGTCGCGGGTGTACGGGTGGGTCGGGGCGCCGAAGACGTCGTCGACGGTCCCGGTCTCGACGACGCGGCCGTCGCGGAGCACGGCGACGTCGTCGGACACCTGGCGCACGACGGCGAGGTCGTGGCTGATGAAGAGGTAGGCGACCCCGAGCTCGGCCTGCAGCGTCGCGAGCAGGTCGAGCACCTGGGCCTGCACGCGCACGTCCAGCGCCGACACGGGTTCGTCCAGCACCACCAGGTCGGGGCGGATCGCGAGGGCGCGGGCGATCGCGACCCGCTGCCGCTGGCCTCCGGAGAGCTCGGCGGGGCGGCGCTCGGCCGAATCGGAGGGCAGGCCGACCTGGTCCAGCAGCAGGCGGGCCCGGGCGTCGCGCTCGCGCCGGGTGCCGATGCGCTGGGAGTGCAGGGGCTCCGCCACCAGGTCGGCGACACGGAGCCGCGGGTTCAGCGACGCGTACGGATTCTGGTGCACGACCTGGAGGCGGCTCCTCAGCCTCCGCAGAGCGGCGCCGCGAACGGTCGTGATGTCGTCGCCGTCGAAGACGATCCGGCCGGCGGTCGGGTCGTCGAGCCGGAGGATCAATCGGGAGGTCGTGGTCTTCCCTGAGCCGGACTCGCCGACGAGGGCGAGGGTCCGGCCCCGGTGGACCGCGATGCTCACGTCGTCCACCGCACGGTCCGGACCGAAGTCCTTGACCAGCCCGGTCGCCACGAGCAGCGGCTTCGCGGCGATCTCCTCGGCCTGCTCTGGGCGTCCGGCGCGCGCACGCGTGAGGAACGTTCCGCCCGAGGTGTTCAGGCTGGGCGCGGCGGCGAGCAGCGCCCGCGTGTATGGATGCTCGGGCGAGCCGAGCACCCGGTCGGGGGTGCCCGACTCGACCAGTTCCCCGCCGGACAGCACGAGGATGCGATCGGCGCGATCGGCGGCGATTCCGAGGTCGTGCGTGATGAGCAGAGTGGAGGCCCCGACATCGGCCGTCAGGTCGTCCAGGTGATCGAGGATCCGCCGCTGGACGGTGACGTCGAGGGCGCTGGTCGGCTCGTCCGCGATCACCAGTTCGGGCCGGGCGGCCAGGGCGATGGCGATGAGCACGCGCTGGCGTTGACCTCCCGACAGTTGGTGCGGGTACTGCCGCGCCCGCTCGGCCGGCCGGTCGATCCCCGCGCGCTCCAGCGCGTCGACCGCGTGCACGTGCGCCGCGCGCCGGTCCGCCAGCCGGTGGATGCTGAGGACCTCCGCGACCTGCTGCCCGATCGTCGTGACGGGGTTCAGCGAGACGGTCGGGTCTTGCGGGACGTAGCCGATCCGTCGGCCGAGCAGTGCGCGGAACGCGCGATCGCCGAGCGAGGTGAGGTCCTCCCCCGCGAAACGGATGGTCCCGGAGACGGAGGCGTTCGCCGCGAGCAGCCGGACGACCGCCGCCGCGGTGGTGGACTTGCCGGAGCCGGACTCGCCGACCACAGCGACCCTCTCACCCGCCGCGACCTCGAACCCGATTCCCCTCACAGCCTCCATGTCGGTCCCGCCCGTGCGATAGCGGACGCGCAGGTCGGCGACTTCAAGGAGCGCGCTCATCGGACGCCCTCCGAGATGAAGGCCCGCGACAGCCGGTTTCCCGCGAGGACGGTCAGCGCGATGACGAGGCCTGGCAGCGTCGTCATCCACCATGCGGTCGCGAGGAAGTCCCGCCCGTTGGCGACCAGGGCTCCCCACTCGGGAGTCGGCGGCTGGGCGCCGTAGCCGAGGAAGCTGAGCGCCGAGATCGCCAGGATCGCGCTCGAGAAGTCGAGAGCGACCAGCGCGAGCAGAGGCGCGATCGAGTTCGGAAGCACGTGCCGCAGCAGCACTCGCGCCGGTCGGGCTCCGCCGGCGACGGCCGCCTCCACATAGACGCTGCCGCGCACCTTCAGCACCTCTGAGCGCAGAACGCGCGCGTTGGAGGCGACCGACGTGACTCCGACGGCGATCGCGACGTTGACCGTCCCGAAACCGAGTGCTACGACGAACGCCAGGGAGAGCAGAAGCCCGGGGATGGCCAGCAGCACGTCGGCGAACCGCATCAGGGTCGCGTCGAGCCAGCCGCCGCGGTAGCCGGCGACCAGCCCGATCACCGTCCCGGCGACGACACCGACGAGCACGGCGATGGCGGCGGCGCCCAGCGACAGGGCGGCACCGTGGACGACGCGCGAGAACAGGTCGCGGCCGATCGCGTCGGTGCCGAAGATGTGGGCGGCCGACGGCGGCTGCCGGATCGCGCTGGTCACCGCGAGCGGGTCGGTCGACGTGAAGAGTGCCGGCGCCACGGCCGCGAGGAGGAGAACGGCGATCCACACGGCGCTCACCACCACCCCGGGCCGGCGGCGCACCCAGGTGCCGGCGGCGGCCCAGCGCGAACGCCCGGAAGCGTGAGCGGAGGAATGACCGACCGCAGGAGGGTGGGTCGAGGCCTGCTTCAGCTCGGCGGCGATCGTCTCGGTCATGCGGGCACCGCTTTCAGGGCGGCCCGACGAGCGGGTCGCGAGGTCACGATCCGCGGGTCGAGCAGCGGGTAGAGGAGGTCGACGGTCAGATTGACGATGACGAACACGAGCGCGCCGAAGACGACCACGCCCTGAACCACGGGGATGTCCTGCGCGGCCACGGCATCCGCGGTCAGCCGGCCGACGCCGGTACGGCCGAACACCGTCTCCGTCACCACCGATCCCGCGAGCAGCTGCCCGACCAGGAGACCGGCGATCGTCAGGGCCGGGAGGGCCGCGTTGCGGAACGCGTGCGACAGCTGGACGCGCGCCGGCGATGCGCCCTTGGCCCGTGCGGTGTCCGCGTACGGCTGACGCAGCTCGCGCTCGAGGCCCTGCGCGAGCAGCTGCGCGACCAAGGCGCTCGTCGGAACGGCGAGCGTGATCGCCGGCAGGACGGCGCTCTCGAACCCGTCGTTGCCCGTCGCCGGGAAGATCGGCAGCTGGAACGAGAAGAACTGGATCAGCAGCAGCCCGAGCCAGAACGACGGGATGGCGACGCCCAGCGGCGGAAGAGACAACAGGAGGCCGCGAAGCCTGCTCGACCGCGACCGGGTCGCCGCGACGGCGATCCCGGTGCCCGCGATCAGAGCGAACACGATGCCGAGGCCGGCGATCTCCAGCGTGGCCGGGAGGCTCTCGGCGATCAGCGCGGACACCGGACGCCCGGAGACGAACGACCGGCCGAAGTCGCCGGAGAGCGCGTGCTGGGCCGCCGTAGCGAGACGGACCGGCACGGGCTGGTCGAGGCCCCACTCCGCCCGGATCGCTGCCAGCTGTTGAGCGCTCAGGTCGCTCGACTGGCCTCCGGTGATGCTGGCCAGAGCGTCGCCGGGGAGGGCCCACAGCACCAGATAGCTCACCACGTAGGCGACCACGAGCACGAACGCGGCCTGGCCGAGCCTTCGGAGGATGTACCTGCTCACGTCCGGCACCCCTTATCTCTCGTTGCGGACATCTCATTCGGCCAGTGATCGCACGCTCGGCCCAGCGGGGATGACGGACTATGTCGGGGGTTACGGATCGTTGCGGGAGCAGTGGATTTCGTCCTGCGTCGGCGCTATTCCGCGGGTGCGCGCTCCTCCCGACGGCGCGCGGGTCTTCCGTTACGGACCTTGACGCCGACGGTGGAGGCAGAGGTTCGGCGACGCGTACGGTGCGGCCCATGGACGCGATCGACAGGAGTCAGGACGTCACGCTCTCCCGTCCGGCAGCGCCGATACATCATGCGATGTGGGGCCAGGAAGGCCGAACCGTCAGGCCGTCCGGCGTGAGACCGCCACGGAGTCGACCGGACGCAGCCCGAGATTCTCGCGCAGCGTGTCGCCCTCGTAGCCGGTCGGGTAGATCCCGCGTTCCTGCAGCTCCGGGACCAGCCGGTCGACGATGTCGTCCAGGCCGGACGGCACCAGCCAGGGTGTGATGTTGAAGCCGTCGACCACCCCGGCGTCGGCGTAGCGCTGCAGTGTCGCCGCCACCGACGACGGGCTGCCGACGAAGCCGCGGCCCGAGTTGAGGCGGATGACCAGCTCCCGGATGGAGAGGTTCTCCGCCTCCGCACGCTCGCGCCAGGCGTCAGCCGTGGTCTTGGCCTGCGCCGCGCGGAAGCCGGCGCCGCGGGTCTCACCCGTGACGTCCTGCACCGGGTCGATTTCGGGCAGCGGGCCCTCCGGGTCGTAGGCGCTGAGGTCGGTGCCCCAGATGTTCTCGATGAAGGCGATCGCGGTCTGCGGGGTGACCTGCTTGCGGCGCACCCACCGGGCCTTCTCCTCCGCCTCCGCGTCGGTGTCGGCGAGGATGAACTCCTGCCCGGGGAAGATCTTCACGTCGTCGGCAGGGCGGCCGGCCTTCAGCGTGCGCTGGCGGATGTCCGCGGCGAAACTCTGGGCGTCGTCGAAGGCGCTGTGCGCCGAGAAGATGACGTCGGCCTGCCGGGCCGCGAAGTCGCGGCCTTCGGCCGAGTCGCCGGCCTGGAACAGCACCGGGCGCCCTTGCGGGCTCTGCGGGAGTCGGCTGAGACCACGCGCTCGGTAGTGCCCGGTCTCCACGTCCACTGTCTTCGACGATGTCCCCGTGCTCCACGCGTCCGCGTCCGCCGAGTCGGCGATGTCGGCGTTCCAGGCGGCCCAGAGCTGCTTGGCGGCGATCACGACGGCCTCCGCGTGTCGGTAGCGGTCGGCGTGGTCGAGGTAGCCGCCGCGACGGAAGTTCTCACCCGTCCACGCGTTGTCCGTCGTCACCACGTTCCACGCAGCACGTCCTCCCGAGAGCAGGTCGAGGCTGGCGAACCGGTGCGCGAGGTCCAGCGGGTCGTTGTAGGTCGTGTTCTGCGTGGCCACCAGCCCGATGCGGGAGGTGACGGCCGCGAGCGCCGCCAGCTGCGTCTGGGCGTCGGGGCGTCCCGCCACGTCGAGCTGGTGGAGGCGGCCGAGGTGCTCGCGCAGCCGCAGTCCCTCGCCGAGGAAGAATGCGGAGAACAGCCCGCGCTCGGCGGTCTGGGCGAGGCGGCGGAAGCTCTCGAAGTCGATCTGGGAGCCGCTCTCCGGCTCGGTCCAGACGGTCGAGAAGTTGACGCCCTGGAAGAAGACGCCGAAGCGGAGGACGGTCGGTGCGGTCATGCGGACTCCTGGTAGCGGTTGACGGCGTCGGGCAGCCCCAGCGTCGCGCGGAGGGTGTCGCCGGGACGCGGTATCGCGAGCGGGACGCGGTCGCGGATCCGTGGCGCGACGGCGAACGCGAACTCGGCGAGGTCGATGTCAAGCACGGCCGGGTGGAGGCGGATGCCGTCGACGACGGACGCGAGGGGGACGAGCAGGTCGATGAGCCCGTCCGCGGTTCCGATGTAGCGCGCGCGGCGTGTGGGCCACGGCGCGCGCGCGTCGAGTGCCTTCACCCGGTCGTGTGCCGGGACGCCGGCGGCATCGAGCGCGAACTCGAGGTCGAGGATCGCGAGGACGCCGGCCGACCGCAGTCCTTCCGCGGTGTGGGTCGCACGCGCGAGCAGCTCCTCCGCCCTCCCCCGGCGCACGTCGAAGAGTGCCGCGTCCAGCTCGGCGGTCCCGGCCAGGGCTGCGGGCCCGAAGACCGGCAGGGCACCCTGGGGAGGTCTCGGCACGATCGACGGCCCCACGATGGAGTAGTCGTCGCCGGTGAAGCGGATGTGGTGCAGACGGTTCCGATCGAGGTACCGGCCGGTCGCCACGTCGCGGATCACCGCGTCGTCCTCCCACGAGTCCCAGAGCCGACGTGCCACTTCCACCGCATCCTGCGGTCGTCCCGGCTGCCCGTCGCGCCCGTAGAGCGCCGCCGTCTCGGCGTCGTCCGCGGCGGTCGCGACCCAGCCGGCACGTCCCCGTGACGCGAAGTCGAGCGAGGCGAGCTGCGTGGCGACGTGGAACGGTTCGGTGTAGACCGTGCCCGCCTCCGGGACCAATCCGATCGCGCTGGTCAGCGGCGCGACGAACGCCGCCCGCTGGATCGCGTCCAACCGGGCGGAGATGCCGTCGGGATCCGTCGGGGGCACCGCCGAATCGGCGAAGGTCGCGAAGGCGAACCCGGCACGCTCGGCCTCATGCGCGCGCTCGGCGTGCAGCCGGCCGCCGAGGAGCTCGGCCGGACTGTGCGAGGACGCCCGCCAGGCAGCCGGGTGGGCTCCGTCGCCGTCGAGCTCGACGCCGAGGACGAGCGGCCGCTCCCGCCGGCTCACCGAGCGCTCCGCTCGTGCGGGATCTTCTCCCCGGCCTCCACCGGGAACGGCAGGCGGTTGCGGGCGGGCGGCAGCGGGCAGGTCGCGAAGTCCGTGTACGCGCACGGGAGGTTGACCGCCCGGTTGAAGTCGATGACGACCGACCCGTCGGCGCTGGGTGCGGCGACGGCCAGCGAGCGATTGGCCGGATAGGTGGTGACACCGCTGGTCTGGTCGGTGAAGAGGATGAAGAGGGATCCCGGTGTGTGCCCGTTGAAGGCGGTCAGTCGGTGAACGCCGCCGTCGCGCGAGAACGCCACCTCGCCGGGAGCGGCGTAGACGTGCTGGAGGCCTTCAGCGACCGATCCGACCGTCACCTCGACCGGCTGGTCGAACGGGACGAAGCGGCCCTCGACCGCCCAGGCACGATCCGGAGCGTAGGTCGGGGTCCCGCGGTACCCGGAGCGGGTGGGATGACCGGGATGCCGCGGCCGAAGCAGGTCGGAACCGCCGCGTTTCGCGATCTCGATCACCACGTCGCCGGATGCGGCGACGCGGCCACCGCGCTCCGGGATGACGCCGAAGGCGACACGGCCGGTGACCGTGTCGCCGTCGACGAGCAGTGTCTCGCCATCGCCGAGCTCGACGACCGGTCCCTCGGCCGAGCTCCACCAGCGTCCGGGGATGCCGTCGTAGGCGGTCGGCTCGGCGGTCAGCCAGTGCAGTGCGGTGATGGCGAGGAAGCCGTGCGCCGAAGCACGGTCGGCTTCATGGGCCTGATGCCAGGCGCTCCACGCCGAATCGAATGCGGTTGTCGTGGTCTCTGCTGCGATGGTCATTCTCGTCACCTCACTGGTTGCTGATCGGAAGCCCTGGCGGGTTGATCTCGGACTTCGGCAGGCCCTCGTTGGTGAGGTTGTACGCCTTCAGCCACTTCGCGTACTGACCGTGCTCGATCAAGTAGTCGATGGCGTCGGCGATCGGCTTGTCGAGGCCGCTGCCCTTCTTGACGGTCGCGGCGATCAGCCCCTGGAGGCTCTCCCCCGCGCCCGAGAAGGTGCCGGCGGTTCGCGTGGGGTTGGCCGACGACGCACTCTGGGTGTTCTGGTACGCGGCGGTGGGGTTCGGCCCGAAGTTCGCGTCGATCTTGCCCGAGTTCAGCGCGAGGTAGGTGGAGTTGGCGTCGGGGTAGTACTTGACGGTCAGGGTCTTGCCCTCGGCCTCCAGCTTCGACTTCCACTCGAGCAGGATCTTCTCCTGGTTGGTGCCCGAGCCGACCGCGATCGTCTTGCCGGCCAGGTTTTCGTAGTCCCCGTCGAACTCCCACGTGTTCTTCTTCAGCACGGTGAAGGCGAGCTCGTCCTTGCGGTAGGAGGCGAAGTCGTACTTCTCCTTGCGCTGCTCGGTGTCGGTGATGTTCGAGAAGCCGACATCGGTGGCGCCGGTGTCGATGCCGACGAAGAGGTTGTCCCAGGTCGCGTTCTTGACCTCGGGCTTCAGGCCGAGCACCGCGGCGACGAGGCGACCGAGGTCGGGCTCCGAGCCCGTGAGCGTCTTCTGATCGTCACCGGTGAAGGCGAGAGGCGGGAAGCCGGCGGGAAGGGCGCCGACGCCGATCACGAGCTTGCCGCTGGACTTCACGCTCGCCGGCAGCTCGTCCGCGATCGACGAGACCGTGTCGACCTGGATCGTGGTCTCGGTGCCGGCTCCGTTGGCGTGAGCGGCGACGGTGACGCCGCCCTTCGAGGTTCCGTCGTTCTCGGCAGACGCCTGTCCGGAGCAGGCCGCGAGAGAGACGACGAGGGCGGCCGACGCGAGGACGGCCCCGGCGACGCCGAGGCGTCTGGGCGGGGTGAATCGTGGGGACATGATCTTCTCCTTGGTGAGGGATAGCGTGTGGTGCGTTCAGAGCACGCGGCTCAGGAACTCTCTGGTGCGCGGTTCGCGCGGATTGTCGAGCACGTCGGCCGGGCGGCCCTGCTCGACGACGACCCCGTCGTCGAGAAAGACCACACGGTCGGCGACTTCGCGGGCGAAGCCGATCTCGTGCGTGACGACCACGAGCGTCACGCCCTTGCCCGCGAGGGAGCGGATGACCGCCAGCACCTCACCGACCAGCTCGGGGTCGAGGGCCGAGGTCGGCTCGTCGAACAGCAGGACCTCCGGCTCCAACGCGAGAGCGCGGGCGATGGCGACGCGCTGCTGCTGGCCTCCCGAGAGCTGCCGAGGATACGCCGACGCCTTCTCGGACAGGCCGACCCGCTCCAGCAGCACGCGTGCCTGCTCCCGGGCGGTCGCGGGGGCTGTGCCCAACGCGATCGGAGCCTCCGACACGTTCTCGAGGATCGTCAGGTGCGGGAACAGGTTGAAGTTCTGGAAGACGAACCCGATGCGCGCTCGCTGGCGCAGGATCTCCCGCTCGCTGAGCTCTTTCAGCCGGCCACGCTGTACGCGGACGCCGATCAGCTCGTCACCGACGACGACGTAGCCCTCGTCGAGCGGTTCGAGATGATTGATGGCGCGCAGCAGGGTGGATTTGCCCGAGCCGGACGGGCCGAGGATGACAGTGACGGTACCGGCCTCGATCGTCAGGTCGACCCCCCGGAGCACCGGCCGGCCGCCGAACGACTTGGTCGCGTTCGCGATCTCGATCCCGGCGCTCACACTGCACCGTCCAGGCGGTTGTTCGCCCAGCCGCGCAGCCGCTGGAGGGGAGTCGGCGGCAGCGTCCGCACCGCGCCGCGCGCGTAGAAGCGCTCGACGTAGTACTGGATCACCGAGACGACGCTGGTGAGCACGAGGTACCAGATGGTGGCGACCACCAGCAGCGGGATGATGTCGGTCGGGTAGGTGCTTCCGAGGTTCTGGACGACGCCGAACAGGTCGAGCAGCGACACGTAGAACAACAGGGAGCTCGCCTTCAGCAGGCCGATGATCTGGTTCACATACGCCGGGACGATCGAACGCAACGCCTGGGGCAGTACGATCCGGCGGAACTGGCGTCCGCGCGGCAGCCCGAGCGACTTCGCCGCCTCGTGCTGGCCCTGGTCGACCGAGAGGATGCCAGCCCGCACGATCTCGGAGCTGTACGCGATCTCGCTCAGGCTCAGTCCGATGACGCCGAGGGTGAGGTCGGACAGCACCGACACCGTCTTCACCTCGACCTGCGGTCCGAAGGGGATGCCGATCCCGATCGTCGGGTACAGGTTGCCGAGGTTGTAGAGGAATATCAGCACGAGAATCAACGGCACGGAGCGGAACAGCCACACGTAGAGCCAGCTCACCGAGCTGAGCACGGGGTTCGCCGACAGCCGGCCGAGCGCCACCACGATGCCACCCACGAACGAGACGACCGCGGAGATGGCGGTCGCGGCCAGGGTCAGCTGGAGTCCGGTGAGGATCGCCGGGCTGAACAGCCACTTGCCCACCTTCGCCCACTCCCAGGACGGGTTCGTGAACAGTGTCTGCCCGAAGTTGAGCAGGAGCACGAGAACCAGGACCGCCGCGATCCACCGGCCCGGGTGGCGCAGCGGCAGCACAGGGCGCTCGGCGAGGCGGCGCAGGTCGATGCCCTCCGGGAGCGGGCTGGTGGCTGCCGGAGCAGCGACAGCACCCGCCTCGACGACGGGGGTCGCCGCGCTCATCGCTCGCCTCCGACGGACTTCTGGAAGGGGTGGATTCCCACCTCTTCCGCGGGGAGCGACGAGTCGAAGAGCGGGCTGTAGCCGGTGGCGAGGTACAGCGCCTTCGCCTCCGGCTGTCGGGGACCGGTCGTCAGGTACACCCGCGTGTACCCCTGCCGGACGGCTTCGGCTTCGAGCTCCTCGACGACCCGGCGAGCCAGGCCCTGACGGCGGTGGGCGGAGCTCGTCCAGATGCGCTTGAGCTCCGCGGTCTCCGGATCGAGGCGCTTGAACGCCCCGCCGGCGATGGGCACGCCGTCGCGCAGCAGCAGGAGGAACGCGCCTCCGTGCGAAGCGGAGAAGAGTTCCGCCGGGTAGCGGTTCAGCTCGGTGGAGGCGCGCTCCCCGAAGAAGTCGCCGTAGCGGGTGTCGTATTCGATCTCCAGCTCCGTCAGCAGTGGACGGGCCAACTCGTCTGTCGCGTGGACATAGCGGAACTCGTCAGCGTCGACGTTCGTGACAGTCACCATGCCTCCTTTTCGCAGGGTGTGGGCGGATGTTGCGGATGACCGTACGGCGCATTCCGCGGCGTCCGGCAATCCCGGTTACGGATTGCGTCGGGCGCCGAAACAGTGCGTCACGGTCGTTTGCCGCGGGGTCGCCGGCGGGGGCAAGGTGACCCGATGCTCCCCCGTTCCGACCCTCCACGGCACGCCACCGTCGTCGTCATCGGCGCCGGCCCGCGCGCCATCGGCTGGCTCGAACGCTTCGCTGCGGCACGCTTCGCTGCGGCCGAACGTCCGCGGGTCGTGGTGGAGTTGATCGATCCGTTCCCGGCGGGCCCCGGCCGGATCTGGCGCCGTGCGCAGTCCCCGCTCCTCAAACTGAACTCGATGGTCGAAGACGTCACGATGTTCACCGACGACTCGTGCGCGGTCGAAGGACCCGTGCGGCCGGGGCCCTCGCTGCTGGAGTGGGTCGAAGCGGTTCGAGACGGCCGGATCCCGGACGTGGAGGTGGACCCGTACGTCGCCGACGAGCTCGCCCGACTGCGCCGCGGCGACTTCCCGACACGTCGGCTCCACTCCTACTACCTGGACTGGTTCCTCCGCCGGGCCATCGCAGATATCGACGACCGCGCCGTCGTCGTCCGCCGCACCGACACGGTTGTCGCCGTCGAGTCGGCCGACGACCATGAGCTCGTCCGGCTCGCCGGCGGCGACGAGCTCACCGCCGATGCCGTCGTCTACGCGATCGGCCACACGGGAAGCGAGCCGAATGGGGAGCCCGCCGACCTCATCCGGTTCGCCCGACGGCACGGCCTGCGCTACCAGCCTCCCGCGTTCACCGCGGACGCGGACCTCTCGGCGTTCGGGCCGCGTGACGTCGTCGCCGTCCGCGGGATGGGGCTCGCCGCCATCGATCTGATCGTCCTGCTCACCGAGGGCAGGGGCGGGCGCTTCGTGCGCGCGGGCGACGCGCTCGAGTATCGCCCGAGCGGGCGCGAGCCGAAGCTCCTCCTGGGGTCACGACGCGGTGTCCCGTACCGCTCGAAGATCTCCTCGACGCTCGCCGGCGAGGCACCGTCGCTGCGCTACCTCACCCCGGAGGTCGTGGCGCGGCTCACACGCCACCCGGACTCGCTCGACTTCCAGCGGGACGTGTGGCCGCTCGTCGAACGCGAGATGCTGCACGGCTACTACCGCGAACTGTTCACCGGCCACCCCGAACGCACCAGTCGTGCCTGGACCGACTTCAGGAGCGATCTCGACGACATCGACCCGCACTCGGATGCGTTCCGGTCGCTGCTGGACGATTCGATTCCCGATCCCGGCGACCATCTGATCCTCGATCTCTTCGATCGGCCGCTGACAGGGGCACGCTTTGCCGATCGTGACGGACTGCAGCGATGGGTCCGGGTTCACCTCGACGACGACCTCCGCCGACGAACGGCGCCCGAGCACAGCGCCACCCTCGGCCTCTTCACCGCCCTGCTGCTGACGATGTTCGCGCTCGCGCCCGTCAGCGCCTCCCCCGCGTGGACGGAGGAGTCGCGGATCCGCGACCTCCACGGCTGGTGGCCGGCCTACTTCAGCTACGTCGCCTCCGGGCCGCCCGGGCATCGCATCGCCGAACTGATCGCGCTCTCCGAGGCCGGTGTCGTCGAGTTCGCCGGCGCGGATGTCCGCGTTCAGGCGGACGAAGGGCAGGGTCGCTTCGTCGTCTCCAGCCCGTCAGTCGACGGCCACATCGCCGTGGACGCGCTCATCGACGCCTGGCTCCCGCCGGCGCACGCCGACCGGAC
The DNA here is from genome assembly GCF_017565305.1 of Leifsonia sp. TF02-11. Classification (GTDB taxonomy): domain Bacteria; phylum Actinomycetota; class Actinomycetes; order Actinomycetales; family Microbacteriaceae; genus Leifsonia. The sequence continues at coordinate 131,259 of NZ_JAGEKP010000007.1, read as the reverse complement.
CGACAACAGCGCTCTGCGTGACCTCGCCGTCTCGCGCGCCGGCTCCTTCCGCCACGGGATGCTGCGCGTCGACCCCTCAGACTCACGGGTCCTCGACGCAACCGGCCGGCCGCACCCGCGGCGCTGGGCCATCGGTCCGTTCACGGACGCGCCGTTCGCGGGAGCGTTCTCACGGCCGAACACCAATGCGCTCTCGTTCCGCGAGAACGATCGCGTGGCACAGGCCGTGATGCAGCGGATCGACCGCGCTGCCGGCGGTCCCAGCGAGCGTTCCGCCGTTGCGCGGACGCTCGCGCTCGAGGGGGAGGCACGATGACATTCGACGAGTATCTGCTCGAAGTGCGCGCCGGGATCGATCTCGACCGGCCGCCCCGCATCGCGTTCGATGCCGTCGTGGAACCATACCTGCTCTCCCAGTGGTTCGCCGATCGCGCCAAGGTCGCCGCCCGCCGGGGCGGCGGCTACGAGATCACACGCACCGGCGAGAACGCGACCGGCCGCATCCTCGACCTCGTCCCAGCCCGCCGAGTGCTGATCTCCTGGGACCCCGTTCAGCCGTCACACATCGTCGTTCCCGGCTCGGAGCTGGAGTTCTTCGTCGAGCCGACCTCGACCGGGTCCCGGGTCCAGGCCGTGTGGTGGAAGATCCCGACCGCGCAGACGGAGCCTTTGGCCGTCGACCTGACCCGACGGTTCGAGCGACTACGCGCAGCCGTGCACCGGCTCCCTCGACCGCCCGCCGTTTGAGGAGCACCATGCCGGAACGCAGACGACCGTGGGCACCGAGCTACGGCGTCGGCGGGCTGAGGAGGTCCGCGTGATGGATGGCCGCCACGTTCGGGTGTGCGCGGAGCCGGTAGCGGAGGACGTTGTCCCCGTACGTCTCGAGGATCGGGTTGTCCGTCGGGTCGGCGGAGAGCCCGCGCGCCTCGGCCTTCAGCTCGGGCGGGAGGTCCAACCGTGGAACGGTCGAGTCCAGCGCCGGGTTGAAGAAGAAGGGGATGGAGATGCGGTCCGTTCCGAGCGCCGGAGACTCGACGCGGTGCAGGGTCGCCTTCAGGTAGCCGTCGGTGGCCAGCTCGAGCATCTCGCCGATGTTGACGACGAACGCGCCGGGGATCGACGGTGCGTCGATCCACGCGCCGTCGTGCTCCACCTGCAGGCCGCCCTTGCCCGGCTCGACCAGGAGCAGGGTCAGAACGCCGCCGTCACGGTGCGCGCCGACACCCTGCTCGGGAATGTCGGCACTCTTGCCCGGGTAGCGGACGATCTTGATCAGCGAGAAGGGGTGATCGGCGAACGCGGCATCGAACACGTTCTCCGGGGAGCCCAGAGCCACGGCCCACGTGCGCAGCAGGCGAAGCGCCAGCGAGCTGAGCCGCTCACGCCACTCGGTGATCGCGGTCTCGAGTTGCGGGAGAGCGGCCGGCCACAGGTTCGGGCCCTCGAGTCTGTGGAACGCCGGCCCGCCCTCCACCGTCTCGCGCTCTTCGCCGATATCGATCTGCTCGCGCCAGTCGACCTCCCCGTTGGTCAGCTCCTCACCGGTGCGGGTGTAGCCGCGGAACTGCGGGCTGCGCACGTTCTCGATCGCGAGCTTGTCTGCTTCGGGCAGGTCGAAGAACCGGCGCGAGACCTCCAGCACCTCGTCGATCAACTCCTGGGGGATGCCGTGGCCGACCAGGTAGAAGAACCCCACGTCGTGTGTGACCTGCCGTAGTTTGTCGCGGAAGGCCGCCGCGGACTCCTCGCCGCGGTCGAGTTCCGAGAGATCGAGGATGGGGAGCGCATCGAGAGCCATTCCTCTATGGTCGCAGGCGACGAGAGCGGGATCCGCTCTGTTACCCGACCTGTCGCCGCCCGTTCGCGCGGCGTGCCGGGAGGGGCCAGGACTCACGGTCGGACCGGCGGAGCAGGCGGCGGCGATTCAGCGGCTTCGTCTTCTGCGCTCGCATTCAGCAGTGTCAACCGCTCCGCCAACGCGCTGCCGCACACCCACCATTGATCGATCAGCATGAGAGTGGTGTAAGCCCGGCTGGATGCGCGCGCAATGAATGTTACGAATGTGTCGGCGCGGCCGCCGGATCAGCGCTCTCTGCTGCCTCGGCCCCGTCCCCCATCCCACCGGGGCGTAGCTTTGTGCAACATGGGCTCCGCCGTCTGCGTGGAGAGGCGCAGACTATGCCAATGCCCGAATTCACCACATCGCAGGTCCACGCCGGGGAGACCCGCGATGCCGCCCACGGCGCCCGTGTCACTCCCATCTATCTGACCGCCGGTTTCGAGTTCGACAGCTTCGCGCACGCGGAGGAGCGGTTCGGGGGCGACGACCCGGGATACACCTACAGCCGGTCGGGCAATCCGACGACGGCGTCGCTGGAGCGACGGGTGGCCGCCCTCGAGTGCGGCAGGGAGGCGATCGCGGTCGGCAGCGGGCAGGCCGCGCTCACCGTGGCGGTGCTCGGGCTCGTGAAGGCCGGGGATCACGTGCTCTCGGCGCAGAGCGTCTACTCCGGAACCCGCGGACTCTTCGAGACCGGGCTGAAGCGGCTCGGCGTGGAGATCGAGTTCATCGACAGGCCCGACGATCCGGAGGAGTGGCGGCGGCGGATCCGCGGGAACACGCGTGTGCTGTTCGGCGAGTCGATCGGCAACCCCGGCAACGACATCCTCGACATCGCCGCGGTCGCGGCCGTCGCGCACGAGCGCGGGCTCCCCCTCGTCGTCGACAACACGCTCGCGACACCCTACCTCCTGCGCCCGGGCGAGCACGGCGCCGACATCGTGGTGCACTCCGCGAGCAAATTCCTCGGCGGCCACGGCTCCGCGCTCGGCGGCGTCGTCGTCGATCAGGGCAGCTACGACTGGGCGGCATCCCCCTTCGAGCACCTCACCGCGCCGGACGACTGGCTGCACGGGGACAGTTACGTCGGGGCGTACGGTCGCGGCGCGTACATCGCCTTCGCGCGCTCCGTCGTGTCGTCGCTGTTCGGGCCGGTCCTGTCGCCGGTCAACGCCTTCCTCATCCAGCAGGGCATCGAGACTCTGTCGCTCCGGCTCCGGCAGCAGTCGGACACGGCGCTGACCGTGGCCCGCTGGCTCGAACGCCGGCCCGAGGTGGCGAGCGTGGACTACGCCGGACTCGAGTCGCACTCCTCGCACGCTCTCGCGCAGCGTTACCTGCCGCGCGGCGCCGGCGCGATCCTCGGCTTCACACTCGCCGGTGGCGAGGCGGCGGCCGAGCGCTTCTACGACGCGGTGACGCTGTTCAGCCGGATGACTCACATCGGGGACGTCCGCTCGCTCATCCTGCACCCGGCCACCACCACGCACGCGCACCTTCACGACGAGGTCCGCGCGGCCACCGGTATCGGCGACGGGCTGCTGCGACTCTCGATCGGCCTCGAAGACCCCGCCGATCTGATCGCCGACCTCGAGCGCGGGATCGCGGCCGTCACGGCGGTCGCCTCCGCCCGCCTCGTCGCGACGGCCGGAAGGTAGGGGACTCATGGCCAGACTGCAGCACTTCGGCTGGTTCTTCGCCCGCGGCTTCGGCCCGCAGGGCTGGGGGCATCCGTACTACGACTGGAACTACGACTGGACCAAGCCGCGCCTCTACCAGCAGGCCGCTCGGGAGCTGGAGCAGGCGGGGCTCGACCTCGTGATCATCGAGGACGCCCTCTCGATCGGGTTCCCCGAGACGATCGACCTGCGTGTGCGGGAAGCATACGGCGGCCCGAAGCACGACCCGCTCATCCTGTCTCCCTACCTGCTCGACGCGACACAGCACCTCGGCGTCGCCCCCACCATCAACGCCGGCGCCTACCCGCCGTACGTCGCCGCGCGGCAGTTCGCGACCCTCCACCATCTCAGCGACCACCGTCTCGGCATCAACGTCGTCACCGACGTCGGCAGCGCCCGTCACCTCGGGCTGCCGCCGCTGCCGCACGACGCCGCGTACGACCGCGCCGAGGAATGGCTCGGCGTCATCCGCCGGCTCTGGCACAGCTGGGACGACGACGCCCTGATCGCGGACCCGCGCACCCACCACTACGCGGACGGGTCGAAGATCCGCGCCTTCGAGCACGAGGGCGAGTACTTCCGGGTGACGGGGCCTCTCAACGCCGTGCCGTTCACGCGGGGCGACCCGGCGATCGTCTCCCCCGGCGGTTCGCCGCGGGGCATCGCGTTCGCGGGAGCGCACTCCGACGTGCAGCTCGCGCTCGCACCGCTGGACGCAGAGAGCGTCCGCGCCTACCGGCAGAAGGTCCGCCAGGCGGCGATCGAGGCCGGGCGCGATCCCGACGCGATCAAGGTCCTCTTCGTCTTCAAGCCGGAGATCGTCGCGAGCGACGAGGAGGCCGACCGCATCGTCGAAGCATCGAAGCACCCGACGGACGAGGAGCTCTACCGCGTGCTCGCCGGCCAGTCCAGCGACCTCGAGACCGACCTGAACGCCCTCTCGCTCGACGAGCCGTTCGACGCGTCGATCTTCGGCGACCACGTCTCGCTCGGCAGCATCAAGGGACTGTTCGGCAAGGAGGGCGTGCGCGAGGGTGTCACCCTCCGCGACCTCATCACCCCGAAGACGGTCAAGGGCCGGATCACGGACCGTGAGGGCTTCGTGGGGACGGCGGAGCAGATCGCCGACTTCATCGAGGAGCTCGGCGAGGAGGCCGACAACGACGGCCTGATCTTCTCCGGCGACCTGCACCCGGTCACGCTGCACCGCAACCTGGACGAGCTCGTTCCCATCCTGCGTCGCCGCGGCGTGCTGCGGACGGAGTTCGGCAACGGAGGCATCCGGGCGAACCTTGCGGACTTCTGACGTGCCGGCGGCCGGCACCCGGACCGGACTGGCCGCCGCTGTCGCAGCCGCGATCGCGTTCAGCACCAGCGGCATCCTGCTCAAGCCGCTGCTCGACGCCGGCTGGTCCCCTGCCGCGGCGGTCGCCGTGCGTGTCGCACTCGGCGGCCTGGTGCTCGCACCCGCCGCACTGATCGCGCTGCGGGGGAGTCTGCGACCTGTGCTGCAGTCCTGGAAGCTGGTCCTCGGCTATGGGCTGATCGCCGTAGCCGGGACGCAGGTGCTGTACTTCGCGGCGATCCAGCGGCTCCCGATCGCGGTCGCGCTCCTGGTGCAGTACTCGGCACCGGTGATGCTCGCCGTGCTCGGGTGGGCGACACGGCGCGTGCCCGTCCGCCCGATCGTCGTCGCGGGCGTCGTGCTCAGCGTCGTGGGCTTGGTGCTCGTCGTCGGCGTCGGCGGGATCGGTCAGGCCGGCGGCCTCGACGCCGCGGGCATCGCTCTCGCGCTGGCGGCCGCCGTGTGCCTGGCGGGGTACTACGTGCTCTCGGCGGTCCCGACGCCCGGGCTGCCGCCCCTGGCGCTGGTCAGCTCCGGCTTGATCGTCGGCGCGGTCGCGACCGTGGGCGTCGGACTGACCGGTCTGCTCCCGCTCGCGTTCTCGACCGGCCAGGTCGAGCTGGGCGGGATCACGATGTCGTGGTGGGAGCCCGTGCTCGTCGTGGCCCTCGTCGCGACGGCCGCGGCGTACTCGCTGAGCATCGCCGGTTCGCGGCGCCTCGGAGCGCGCATCGCGTCGTTCGCCGGCCTCACCGAAGTGGTGTCGGCTGTGATCCTCGCGTGGCTCCTGCTCGGCGAGCAGCCGGATGCGCGTCAGCTCGCGGGCGGCGCGTGCATCATCGCCGGCGTCGTGCTCGTCCGGCTCGAACGGACGACGGACGCCTCAGCGTCGGTTCGTCAGACCGGAACGACCCGCGCGGGCCTCTCCAGTCCGAGCCGATCGCGCAAGGTGCCCGGCGCATAGGAATCGGGCGTCAGGCCTCGGCGCTGCAGTTCCGGCGTGACCAGGTCGACGAACCGGTCGAGGCTGTACGGGAGCGTCAGCGACTGCACGATGAAGCCGTCGGCCGCGCGCGCCTCCACCCGCTCCTCGATCACATCGGCGACCTCCGTCGCGGTGCCGACGACGATCCCCTCGCGGAACGAGCGGGCGTACACCTGTCGCGGCGTCGCCGGGGCGTCCCCGGTGCGCAACGCCTCCGCCCGTCGATTCGGCGAACGCGACTCGTTCGATGTGTCGACGTCCGGCTCGAACGCGAAAGGCTCGTCGGCCGACCGCCCGGTGAGATCCTGGCCGATCGAGTGCGAGACGTCCTCCACGATCAGCGCATCCGGTGTCGATGCGAGCAGCTGCTCGGCGAGATCCTCCGCCTCGCTCCGCGTGCTGCCGACCACGGGCTGCAGCGTGGGGAGGATGTGGAACGCCTCCGGATCGCGGCCGGCATCCTCCACCTGCTGCTTGAGCCCCGTGTAGAACGCCTGTGCCTCGGCCAACGGCCGGTAACCGGCGAACACGGCGTCGGCGGTCCGAGCCGCCAGCCGTTGGCCGGCGGGTGACCCGCCCGCCTGGAACTGGACAGGGTAGCCCTGCGGCGGGCGAGCGATGTTGAGCGGTCCCCTGACCCGGAAGAACTCGCCGCGATGGTCCGCGGTGTGCAGCCGGCTGCGGTCGGCGAAGATGCCGCTCTCCCGGTCGGTGGGGAATGCGTCGTCGTCCCAGCTGTCCCACAGTTCTTCGACCGTGCGGACGAACTCCTCGCCGCGCTCGTAGCGGCGGGTGTGGTCGAGGTGGTGATCGCCGCCGAAGTTGCGGGCCTCCTCGTCGTAGCGCGACGTGACGAGGTTCCACGCCGCGCGTCCGCGGCTGAGGTGGTCGAGCGACGCCAGCGCGCGTGCCACGTGGTACGGCTCGTTGTAGGTCGTGGAGATCGTGGCCGCCAGGCCGATGTGCGACGTGTGCACGGAGAGCGCCGACAACAGGGTCAGCGGTTCGAGCCGCAGCTGGCCGTAGTGGTCGACGCCCGACGGGTGACGATCCCAGAAGTACAGCCCGTCCGCGAGGAAGATCGTGTCGAACACTCCGCGCTCCGCCGTCTCGGCGAAGTGCTTGTAGTGCCCGATCGTCAGGTGCCGGTCGGGGTGCGCGGTCTCGTGACGCCATCCTGTGACGTGAGCGCCGCCCGGGTGGAAGGCGAACGCTCCGAGGTGGATGCGGCGGGTCATGCGGCGTACCTGCTTCCCGGTCGGGCGAGCCCGAGGTGCTCGCGGAGGGTGTCGCCCGCGTACTCGGCCGGATACACGCCCCGGTCGGTGAGCCGCGGCACGACGTAGGCGACGAAGTCGGTGAGGGTGTCGGGGAGGGTGGGGAACATCAGGATGAACCCGTCCGCGGCCCGCTCCTCATAGGTCGTGGCCAGTCGGTCGGCCAGTGAGTCGGGCGTTCCGAGCACGAACCGGCGGCGCAGCACCGTGCGGTACAACTCCCGGAGGGTGTAATCGCGCTCACCCAGGAGGGCGACGATCGAGGCGTAGAGCGACTTCGACTGGTTGAACCCGGCGAGGTCCGGGTCGAACTCGAACTTCTCGTCGAGCTCGCGCGCTCCGAGGTCTTCGCCGAGCCAGTGCGAGAGCAGGTCGAGTGCGACCTGCTCCGGCGTGAGCTCTTCGATGAGCCGCAGCTTCTCCTCCGCCTCGGCGAGGGTGCGGCCGATCACAGGCTGAAGAGCGGGAAGGACCTTCACGTCCTCCGGGTCCCGACCGCTGCGACGGGCGCGGAGCTTGTAGTCCGTGTAGAGCCGCTGCCCCGCCACGAGGTCGTCGGAGCCGAGCGTGAAGACCGCATCGGCCGTGCGTCCCGCCAGCGCGCGGCCTGCCTCCGACGCACCCGCCTGGAACAGCGGCGGATGGCCCTGCGGCGGCCGCGGGATGTTCAGCGGACCGCGCACCGACAGGAACTCGCCCTGATGGTCGAGGACGTGCACCTTCTCGCGGTCGGCGAAGAACCCGGACGCCTTGTCGTAGCGCAGCGCATCGTCGTCCCAACTGTCCCAGAGCCCCTGGACCACCTCCACGAACTCCTCGCCGCGGCGGTAGCGCACGGCGTGATCGAGGTTCGCGTCCTTGCCGAAGTTGCGTGCCTCCTCGTCGCTCGCGCTCGTGACGAGGTTCCAGGCTGCCCGGCCTTCGCTGAGGTAGTCGAGGGACGCGAGCTTGCGGGCGACATGGTAGGGCTCGTTGTACGTCGTGGAGACCGTCGCCGCCAGGCCGATCTTCGTCGTCAGCTGCGAGAGGGCGGAGAGCAGCGTGAAAGGTTCGGGCCGGATGTTGACGCCGTGGTCGATCCCCGAGTCGTAGCGATCCCACACGTAGAGCTCGTCGGCGATGAACACGGTGGCGAATCGGCCGTCTTCCGCCGTCCGGGCGAACTCGGCGTAGTAGTCGAGGTCGAGATAGCGATCGGGTTGCGCGGCCGGCGATCGCCACCCGGTGATGTGCTCGCCACCGGGATAGAACAGCCCGGCGCCCAGCACCAGCGGGTGCCGCCCGCCGCTCATCGGCCGACCCCGGCGAGAAGCGGAGAGGTCCAGCCGAGGGCCGGGGCGATCTCGGCGGCGAACTGCTCGAGCGCGTCGTGGCGCTGCGCGAAGCCGTCGTACACCAGCTCGAGCTGCACCTGCAGGTGGGTGGTGAAGCGGAACGCGGGCTGCGAGGCGATCGACTCGACGATGTCGTCGGTCGTGCCGTAGTGGAGGCCGACGGACGCCGCCTTCTCGGCGAGCGTGCTCGCCGGTGGCAGGAAGTCCTTGCCCCACGCCCACTTGCGTTCGATGCCCTCTCGCGCCGCGGCGAGAGCCTCCTCACGGGTGCGCCCGGGAAGGACCAGGGTGGACAGCCCCAGCCGGGGTGCGGCGCCCGAGACGCCCAGCCCCTCCAGATAGGCCGCGGCCGTGACCTCGGCGGGGACGGTCTGGGTGGTGCCCACCAGGACTCCGTAGCCGCGCTCTCCTGCGGCCCGTGCGCTCTCCGCGGTCAGCGTCGCCTCCCAGATCCGGTCGGGAAGAGTCGGCGCCGTCGGGGCGAGGGTGTGCCCGTCTGTGCTGACCGGCTCGCCGCGGAGGGCGTCCAGCAGCACATCGAGCGCGTCGAGGAAGGCCCGCCTGCGCTCGTCGCGGTCTTCCGAGAGCCGCCGGCCCAGCGCCTCGGCCGCGGCGGGCGCTCCCGCGCCGTTCGCGACGCCGAGTTCGAGGCGGCCGCCGCTGATCGCGTCGAGCACCGCTGCGTCCTCCGCCACCCGGATCGGATTCTCCAGCGGCAGGGTGATCGCGGCCGTGCCGAGACGCAGCCTCGTGGTGCTCGCGGCGAGCGCCGCCAGCAGCACGAATGGCGACGGCAAGCCGCCCGAGCGCGTGCTCCCCGGGCTCCGGAAGTGGAACTGCCGAACCCAGGCGTAGCCGAACCCGACCTCTTCGGCGTGTTCGAACAGCTGCAGGAATTCGCGGTACGACTCCGCCTCGCCGGCCTCTTCCGCGAAGTGCGCGAAGAGGCCGAGCTGCAGGGGCGCGTCGACGATCCGATCGGTCACCGGGGTCTCCGTTTCTCGTGAAGGCGGCCAATCTAGCCACGGCGCTCCCGAGCGTGTGAGCCTCTGTTTCGCGATGTGTCGGAGATGTCGTTGTGTTTCGGCGGAGGTGGCGCGCTCGACGTGAGCCAGGCGAAGGTTCCACGCATGTCCACCGATCAGACCTGGCTCCCTCCCGTGACCGAGAACCTCGTGCAGCGCTTCCCGGCCTATCCGGAGACGTGGAGCTTCCAGCCCAGCGAGCGCTGGGTCCGCGGCTTCGCGGGCGATGTCGCCGTCGTCGACAGCCGACGTCAGCTCCTCGTGTGGGAGCCCCGGCACAAGGTTCCCGAGTACGGGTTCCCGCTCGCCGACGTCCGCACCGACCTCCTCGAGGAGACCGACGCGCCCGAGGGCGACCTCGGCTACTACCGTCCGCGTCGCGCTCCGGCACAGTGGTACGACCTGCGGATCGGCGACCGGCTCATCCGGCACGCGGCGTGGAGCTGGGACGTCCCCGAGCTGGGGGGCTTCCTCGGCGTCAGCTGGTTCCCCGGGGTGCTCGACCGCTGGCTGGAGGAGGACCAGCCGGTGTTCACGCATCCGCGCGACCAGTTCAGCCGGGTGGATGCGCTGCCCAGCAGCCGACGCGTCACCGTCTCGCGCGACGGGGTCGTCCTCGCCGACAGCGACGAGACCGTCATCGTCTACGAGACCGGGCTCCTCCCCCGCTACTACTTCCCGCCGCAGAACGTGGACTTCTCGGTGCTGACAACGAGCAGCACCGAGAGCTCGTGCCCGTACAAGGGGCACACCACGCAGTACTGGAGCCTCGCCGACGGATCGCTCGACGATGTCGCGTGGTCCTACGGCGACCCGAAGCAGGACGTCGACGCGATCGCCGGCCGCGTCGCCTTCTACACCGAACGCCTCGACCTGACCGTCGACGGCGAACCCCGCTGACCGCACCACCCGCACCACGCCACCGCTCACAGCCAGGAGACCCGAATGACCATCAGAACGTCCCACCGACGACGTGCGGCCGCACTCGCCGCCGCTCTCGCCTCCGCCGCCCTGCTCCTCGCCGGCTGCGCGACCTCGGGCGCCGCGGCACCGACATCGTCGAGCGCTGCCGGCGGCGTGTACCGCATTCCGATCACCGACCCGGGCGGCGACATCGACCCGCTCACCGCGGCCGACTACAACGCCATGCTCCTGACCGGCCTCGCGTCCGAGGGCCTGATCAGCCTCGACGCGAAGGGTGACCTCGTGCCGCGGCTGGCCACCTCCTGGAAGCCGTCGGCGGACGGCCTCACCTGGACCGTCGCGCTGCGGAAGGGCGCCGACTTCAACGACGGCACGCCCGTCACCGCGAAGGACGTCGTCGCCACCTTCGACGCCATCACCGCCAAGGACAGCAAATCGCCGGGCAAGAGCTCGTTCGACGGCATCCTCTCGTCCGTGGCGGTGGGCACCGACGACGAGAGCGTCGTCTTCACGCTGGCCCGCCCGTTCTCCGACTTCCCCCGTCTGCTGACGGGCGCGAACACCGCGATCCTGCCGGCCGGCTACACCCCGGGCGGCTGGCTCAAGCACCCGGTCGGCGCCGGCCAGTTCGTCCTGGACAAGTTCACTCCAGGGCAGGGCGCGACGTTCTCGAAGAACCCCAAGTACTGGGACGCCAAGGACATCAAGCTCTCCGGCGTCGAGCTCAAGGTCTACGCCGACACCCAGGCCGAGCTGCTCGCGTTCCAGGCCGGCGAGATCGACCGCATCGACCAGTCGAGCGAGGTCGCCGCGGCGGTGAAGGCCTCCGACTACAACGAGGTCAGCTCCGGCTACAACAAGTTCGACGGCATCTTCCTCAATGTCACCGCGGCGCCGTTCGACGACCCGAAGGTGCGCCAGGCCGTCGCCTGGGCGATCGACCGGCCGGGCCTGGTGAAGAACGTCTACGGCGGCAACGCCGTCGTGGCGAACGACACGACCTACTTCCCGGATTACCCGCTCCAGCCGCAGGGCCTGGACCAGCGCCAGAAGGACACCGCCAAGGTGGCAGAGCTCCTCGGCGGCAAGACGGTCTCGTTCGACATCACCACCGACAACAAGCTCTACGGCGAGGTGCTGCAGCAGCAGCTCAACGCGGTGAAGGGCTTCAAGGTCGGCCTCAAGGTGCTCACGAGCGAGCAGTACTACGCCGACGGCGCGGACTCGCCGTGGCTGAGCGCGCCGCTGACGATCACCAACTGGGCGGTGCGCGCTCCGTCTCAGTACATCTCGCTCATCTTCACCTCCGGAGCGGCGTGGAACGCGTCGCACTACTCCAACCCGGAGCTGGAGGCGACCTCGGCGGCCTACGACAAGGCGACGGACAAGACCGAGCGCCAGAAGCTCGTCAACGAGATCGCCGCGACCCAGTGGAAAGACCTCGCCGTGATCGTCCCCACGTTCGCTAAGGCCAAGGTCTTGCAGAACAAGCGGGTGCACGGCCAGTTCCCCGGAGCGCTGGACTTCTACACCGGCTACTCCTTCAAGGGCATCACGATCACCGGCTGACCCGCCGCGATCCCACCCGCACCGAATCCCACCAGCACGAATCCCACCAGGAGACGACTCGTGACGACCACCAGCCCCCGCCTGCGCGATGCCGATCCGTCGCGCAGGCGGGGGCTGCGTGCCCTCGCGCCGCGCCACCTCGCGCTCACCCGCCTCGCGGGCAGGCGGCTCGTGCAGATCCCGCTGGTGCTGCTCGTGGTCTCTATGCTGGTGTTCTGGCTCGTCCAGGTCGTTCCCGGCGACCCGGGGAGGAATGCCCTCGGCCCGTACGCCACGGCGACGCAGGTCGCCGCGTGGAACGCCGAGCACGGTCTCGACGGCAGCATCGTCGAACGATACCTGCACTGGCTCGGCGGATTCGTCACGGGCGACTGGGGCGTCAGCCTCATCTACGCCCAGCCCGCCTCCGAGCTCATCCTCGGCCGCCTCGGCAACTCGCTGCTGCTCGGCCTGTACGCGTTCGTGATCGTCGTGCCGGTGGCGATCGCCCTCGGTGCGGTGCAGGCGTACCGGGAGGGCAGACGCACCGATCGGTTCATCACCGTGGTGCTGATGTCGCTGTCCGCCGTGCCCGAGTTCGTGATCGGCATCGTCTTCCTGATCGTCTTCGCGGTGGGGCTCGGCTGGGTGCCGGTCAGCTCGGCCGCGGACGCGACCTCCGCGGACCCGCTGCTTCATCTGAGGGCCATGACCCTGCCGGCGATCACGCTGGCGCTCGGGTATCTGGCTGTTCTGGTGCGGATGGTCCGTACCGGAACCCTCGAGACGCTGACGTCGCAGTACCACCGTACGGCGGTGCTCAAAGGCCTCACCCCGTCGCAGGTGGTGCGATCGCACGTCGCCCGCAACGCGCTGATCCCCACGATCTCCCTCCTCGGCATCTACCTGGGCACCCTGCTCGGCGGCAGCGCCATCGTCGAGTCCCTGTTCGGCTATCCGGGGCTCGGCGCACTGCTCGTCACCGCGACCCAGAAGAAGGACATCGTGCTGCTGGAGGCCGGAGTGATGGTCACCGGAGTCGTCTCCCTGCTGGCACTCCTGCTGACGGACGTGGTCTTCGCGCTCGTCGACCCGCGGATCCGCTTCGATGCGAAGGACTGAGATGGCGATCGACGACATCGGCCTGACCGGTACGCAGGAACAGCCGCGGCCCCCGTTCGCCGAGCCCACCCGGGCCGAACCCGCGCGTTCCCGGTCCGCACCGCGGCGCCGAGCCGTCCTCGAACTGCTGCGGCGTCCGACCTTCGTGCTCAGCGCACTCGTCGTGCTGTTCTGGATCGTGGCCGCCGTCGGCTGGCGCTGGTTCGGTCTGCACCCGTTCGCGGACACCGGGCAGCACCTCGCACCCCCGTCGCCGGCACACTGGTTCGGCACGGACGGCATCGGCCGCGACGTGTTCGCTCGCGTCCTCGCCGGAGCCGAGCCCGCTCTGGCGATCGGCCCGGCAGGGACGATCCTGGCGACCGTGCTCGGAAGCACCCTCGGACTCATCGCCGGCTACCACCGCGGCTGGGTCGACACGGCGCTCATGCGCGTGTTCGACGTCTTCCTGGCACTGCCGACACTCATCTTCATCCTCGTGATCGTCGGAGCGTTCGGCGCGAGCGTGCCGACGCTGATCCTCACCGTCGGTCTCGTCTTCGCTCCGGGCATCGCGCGGATCATCCGCGCCGCGGTGCTGACCGAGATGGGAAAGCAGTACGTCACGACCGCGAAACTGCAGCGGGAGTCCACGGTGCGCATCCTGTTCCGCGAGCTGCTGCCGAACATCTTCCCGACAATCCTCATCCAGGCCACCCTCAGCCTCGCCGCGGCGATCTTCATCTCGTCGTCGCTGTCGTTCCTCGGCCTGGCGTCAGCCCCGCCATCGCCGGACTGGGGTCTCGCGATCAGCGACAACCGCGCGTATCTGCAGAGCGCAGGCTGGACCGTGCTGTTCCCTGCCGCCGCGATCGCGTCCCTGGTGGTGGCCGTGCACCTCATCGCCGACAATCTCAAGGAGGTGCTCGACCGATGAGCGACCCCATCGTCGACGTGAAGACCCTGGCCGTCGACTACCGGATCGGCGGCGCGCGACGGCGGGTGGTCTCCGACGTCGACCTGACGATCCACGCGGGCGAGTCGTACGGGCTCGTCGGCGAATCGGGCTCGGGGAAGAGCACCATCGCGCTGGCCCTCACCCGGTACCTGCCCGCCAATGCCCGCATCTCAGCCGACCGGCTCATCGTCGACGGCCACGACGTGCCGTCACTCGACTCCACCGGCCTTCGCCGCTACCGCGCCGGATCCGTCGGGGTCGTCTACCAGGAGCCGGGGCTCGCGCTGAACCCCACCTCCAGCATCGGAGCCCAGCTCGCCGAGGTGTACCGCATCGCGGGCGCATCCCGCTCGGACGCCTGGGCTGCCGCCGTCGCCGCGGCGGCGAGCGTCGACCTCCCCGAACCGGACGCCATCCTGCGCCGCTATCCGCACGAGCTGTCCGGGGGCCAGCAGCAGCGCGCGGTCATCGCCATGGCACTCGCCACCGATCCGCGACTGCTGATCCTCGACGAGCCGACCACCGGCCTCGACAGCAAGGTGGAGGCCGGCATCCTCGACCTCATCGAACGGCTCAGGAGGGAGCGCAGGTTCGCGACGCTGCTCATCAGCCACAACCTGCCGCTGGTGGCGACGCACTGCGATCGCGTGGCCGTGCTGCGTCAGGGGACAGTGGTGGAGCGCGCCGAGGCGCGCCGGCTGCTGACGCGGCCGACCCACCCGTACTCCCGTGAGCTCGTGGCGGCGCTCCCCTCCCTCGACGGCCGGCCGGGACGGGAACGGGCGGAGTCGACGACGCTGCTGGACCTCCGGTCGGTCACGAAGGACTTCGGCCGCAAGCGCGCGCTCGACGGAGTCTCCCTGACTGTCGCCGCGGGCGAGACGGTCGGCGTCGTCGGCGAGTCGGGAAGCGGGAAGTCGACGCTCGGCCGCATCGCCGCCGGACTCACCTCGCACGGCGGCACCCGCGAACTGAACGGTCCGGCGGGACGCATCCCGGTACAGGTCGTGTTCCAGAACCCGGACGCCTCGCTCAATCCCCGCCGCACGGTCCGCCAGGTCCTGACCCGGTCCATCCGCCTGCTCGGCGGCGACTGGGCGCCCGGGACGCTCGCCGACGCGGTCGGCCTGACCGGCGACGTACTCGACAAGCTCCCCAGAGAGCTGTCGGGCGGCCAGAAGCAGCGCGTGGCCATCGCGCGGGCATTCGCAGGACCCGTGCCGCTCGTGGTGTGCGACGAAGTCACGTCGGCATTGGATGTCTCGGTCCAGGCGCAGATCCTCGATCTGCTGGCCGACCTCCGGGATCGAACCGGTGTGGCGTACCTCTTCATCAGCCACGACCTCGCGGTCGTCCGCTCACTCGCGGACCGGATCATCGTGCTCAAGCACGGGCGCATCGTGGAGGAGGGGCGGCCCGACGAGCTCTTCACCTCCCCGCGCGAGGAGTACACCAGGGAGCTGGTCGGCGCTGCGACGGCGCTGCGGGCCGCGCTGCACTGACGGCGGCAGGGGCGGGCCGGACGACGGGATGTTGCGAAAAGTGAAGGGTCCCCTGCGACGCGTCACCGTGACGAGTCGATGACCAGTTCCGCCATGCGTCGTGCGGCCGAGGCGGCCGAGGCCTGTCTGTCCATCTGAGCGGTCGTGGTCGCACCGTCGTAGAGGATCACCAGTTGCTGGGTCGTCCAGGTCGGATCGCCGACGCCGATCTCGGCGACGAGTCCGCCGATGAGTCCGTGGAGCCACTCGCGGAACTTCTCACTCGCCGCCTCTTCTACGCCGCCCGGCTCGGCTTCGGCCACCGCGTTCACGAACGCGCATCCGCGGTAGTCGGGCTTGGCGACGAGGGTTCCGAGGGAATCGAAGATCGAGAGCAGCCGATCGCGGGGGTCCGGCCCGGCCGCCTCGATACCGTCGTCGATCGTCTTCTCCCAGGCGGCGTGGCGACCGGCGAGATAGGCGGAGACGAGCTCGTCCTTCCCACCCTCGAAGTTGTAGTAGAGCGATCCCTTGGCGACCTGCGCCTTCTCGAGCACCCGGTCGATCCCCACGGTGTGGATGCCCTCGTTGTAGAAGAGCTCGTCGCTCGCCCGCAGCAGCCGTTCACGCGCCGACTGCTTCTTGGAAGGGGAATCGGTCATCCTGATCACTGTACCTTTCGGCGCACGACGCTCGGTCAGATGGCCGCGCGACCGCCGTCGACCGCCAGGGTGACGCCGGTGATGTAGCTCGCCGCCGGGGAGGCGAGGAACCCGATGGCGTCGGCGATCTCCTGGTCGGTTCCCGGGCGCCCCATGATGGTCGTCTCGCCGAGCGCCACGGTGTCCCCCTTCGCGCCAGGGGTCGCCACAGGGCCGGGAGCGACCGCGTTGACCCGCACTCCGCGCGGGCTGAACTCAGCGGCCCAGGCACGTGTGAGTGCGGACAGCGCGGCCTTGGTCGCGCTGTAGGCCGCGCCGCCGGCGAGGCCCACGTTGGCGGCCATGCTGGAGACGCTCACGATCGCCCCGTCGCCGCGATCGGCCATGGCAGCGGCCAACCGGGAGGTCAGCAGGTAGGCCGACTCCACGTTCCCGGTGAACAGGTCGCCCAGCGTCTGGGCCGAGAGCTGGTCGCTCGGCCCGAACCACGCGAGCCCGGCGTTGTTGACCAGGATGTCGACCGCACCCGCGTCCTCCGCCAGCTGCAGAGCCTGGCCGGTGTCGGAGAGGTCGGCCGCCACGAATCGCGCTCGACCTCCGGCCAGCTCGATCTCTTCCACGACCTGCACGCCGCGGTCGACATTGCGGCCGTGCACGACGACGCTCGCGCCCTGAGCGGCGAGCTGGAAGGCAGCGGCCCGCCCGAGGCCGGAGGTCGCTCCGGTGACGAGTGCCGTCTTTCCTGCGAGCGACCATGAGTTCTGGGTTTCCATGAGATCGTCCTTTTCGTTTGTACCGATCTGTCTAAAGGCAACTTTAGACTGGTCTGTCTAATTGCGCAAGTGCCCAGTGAAACCGCGCCCGACGAGCCTCAGGGCTCGCTCGCGCAGACCGCCTCCGCGGAATGCGGCGGCCGGACGCCGACGCGCCGCGCCAGGCCGGACGCGATCACCAGCGGAACCAGGGCGGCGATGGTCACCGACCCGGCGATCGACGGAAGCCACGTCGACAGCCCGAGCCGCGTGGTCAGACTCCCCAGGGCCGCACCGAGTCCGATGCCGAGATTGAGCGCCGTGACCAGCACGCTCCCCGCGATCGGCCGGAATGCGTCGGACGACAACCGCAGTACGCGAGCCTGGAGAACCACCGGAAGCACGCCGATGAGAGCGCCCCAGAGCACCGCATCGACCACGAACAGCGCCGGCTCGTCGTGGATCGCGAGCCCGGCGATCGCGGCGGCGAGCGCCGCCGTCGTGACGATCAAAGCTCCCCCGGGCCAACGGTCCGCAGCGCGGCCGGCGACGACCACCCCCACGAGCCCTCCGGCACCCGCCGCAGCCAGGAGTCCCGGAACACTCCCCGACGAGAAGCCGGCCAGCATGCTGAGCGGGACGATGAAGGTGAACGTCGCGTAGTAGCCCACCAGGGCGAGCGCCCCGCCGATCGCCGTCACGAGGACAGGCCGAGCGGTCCGATCCCAGCCGCCACGTCGCGCGCCTGCGCCTGCGCCCGCGCCCGTGTCGGTGCCCGTGGTCACGTCCGGCAGGACGACGGCGATCAGCGCCGCGGACGCGACGCACACCGCCGCGGTCACGACGAAGGCCACGCGCCAGCCGAGCACGTTCGCCACGGCACTGCCTGCCGGAAGGCCGACCAGCCCGGCAAGGGCCGGCCCCGCGAGGACGACGGAAACGGCACGGCCGACCCGCTCCGGATCCACCAGCGCGGCAGCGTAAGCGACGACCACCGCCCAGAACACGCCATGCGCCGCCGCTGCGACGATCCGGGTGACGAGCGCAGCCGCATACACGGGCGCGAGCCCGGTGGCGAGGTTCGCAAGGGACACGACGGCGAGGCACGCAAGCACGAGTCGTTTCCGACGCCATCGCAACGTCGCCCGGACCAACGGGATGCTGGTGACGGCGATCGTCAAAGCCCAGGCGGTGACCAGCAGGCCGGCCGCGCTGTCGCCGACCGCCAGTCCGGAGCCGAGCTGACGGATGACCCCCGCGGGCAGCATCTCCGCGGTGACGGTGGCGAACGTCGCCGCGCTCAGGGCTAGCAGGGGTGGCCAGAATCGTGTCATAGTCGGACGGTAGACCTTGACATCAATGTCAAGGTCAAGTCGGATGGTGGAGGCCCCGTGAAGATCGGCGAGCTCTCACGTCGCACCGGCGTTTCCACGCGGATGCTGCGGTACTACGAAGCGCAAGGCCTGCTGCGACCGGAGCGGGAGTCCAACGGCTATCGCACCTACACGGACGAGTCCGTCGAGCGCGCGAAGACGATCGGCAGCCTCATCCGGTCGGGGCTGACAACCCGACTGGTCGAGCTCGTCCTGTCCACTGAGGACGGAACAGGCCGGTGGACGGCGGACTGCGACCGCGAGTTCGTCGGGATCCTCAGCGACGAACTCGCGGCGATCGAGGACAAGATCGCCTGCCTCTCCCGGAGCAGGGATGCGGTGCGCGCCGTCCTGGCGACGCGCTGACAATTCGCGCACGTGGCGGGGACTTCGCCCGTCCCTTCAATTCCGGGCGAGTGCAGCGAGAATCCGCCCGATGACGGGCGTGAACTTGAAGCCGTGTCCCGAGAAACCGGCGCCCACGACCACGGGCCCCGTACGCTCGAGCACGAAGCGGGCGTCGACGGTCGACGTGTAGGTGCAGGTGATCTCGTTGAACGTCGAGGCATCCACCCCGGGGAGCCACTCCCGCGCGTACCGGACGAGCGCAGCGGTCAGCGCAGGGTCGGGAACGTAGCTGCGGCGGTCGGGATCGATTTCGGGTCCGGCGGCGTGCCAGCCAGCCTTGACCCCCTCCCCCGGCGTCAGCATGCCGTACACCGGGGCGGCGAACCACGCCGTCCGGGGATCGTCGGCGGCGGGCTGGTGGTTGAACCCGGGCCAGGAGGCCGACGGATCGAGGGGCCGGAAGTGCGCCGGCTGTTCCTGCGTCACCCGCAACGCGGGGAGGGTCACGCCCTTCACTCCGGCGAGCGTCTTCGCGGTCCATGCGCCCGCCGTGCACACGAGTCGTCGCGCGTGAACCCGATGGCGCCCGTCCGCATCCGTCACCGTGAAGCGAACGTCGTCGTCACCGTGGACCTCGACATCGGCGACCGCCGCACGCCACGCGACATCGGCGCCGGATGCCACGGCTCCGCTCAGGAACGCTCTGACCGAGGCGTCGGCATCCAGGCGGCCTGCACCGGGGTTGTGCAGCACCGGTCCATCGAAACGGAAGCCCGGCCACCGTGCCTCGGCGGAGGAGGCGTCGAGCAGTTCCGCCTCGAAACCGCCCTCCGAGATGACGGCGCCCGCGGCGGCGAGATCCCGCCCGCGCCCGTGCGTGACGATACCGGTCGTCTCCAGGAGCGCGGTATCCGACTCTGCCTCCAGCTCGCGCCACAGCGTCCGTGCGTCGCGGAGCCAGGCGAGATACTCGGGCTCGGTGTACGCGACGTTGAAGTTGCGCGAGGCCCCGTGCGATGCGCCGCGAACATGGCCGGCCTCGAATTGTTCGAACACCGCGACCTCGCGACCTGCCCGCGCGAGGTGCCAGGCGGTGGCCGCTCCCATGGCTCCGGCGCCGACCACGGCGACGTCGACGGTCCGCGCGCTCATCCGGCGACCACGACCAGGGTCCACGCGACGTTCTCGATCGTCCACGCGCTCCGTACCGCCGTCATGGTGCCAGTATCGCGACCGAGGCGACGACGGTCGCGGGCGCGGGAAACAACGGGTAACACAACGTTTGAACATCGACACCGATCGGCGCAGAGGTGGGCCTCTCCGGCTACGAAGGCAACGGATGCACCCTTCTCGCACCACCGACTGGCGACACGGGCCACCCGGAGTTTTGTTAGTGTCGGGCCATGGTCTTCCGGGGGGTCGGTCGCGTCACCGCGGCCGTGGTCGTGATCGGTGTCGTCGGGCTGGTGTCGGGGTGCGCGGCGGCAGCGCCTGCGGCCCACCGGAGTCCGACGCCGAATGCGACGTCGAGCGCCGCTCCGGCCTCGATCCAGCAGCAGCTGCCGAATCTGCTCGTCGCCGGCCAGACCATCGGCACAGGCGAGCTCAGGGTCGTCGACCACGAGCCGATCGCGAACCCGGTCGCCGACCGTCCGGTGACCGGCGCGGTCCGCATCGTGGTGGGCGCCGATCGCGACATCGAAGTGCACATCCGTCCGGACGACCCCGCGACGACCGACCTGACCGGACTCGATCTCATGATGACCGGACAGCGACGCGACGGCAAGCCGGAGAACATCCAGGACGCCGCCTTCTTCGGGCTCCTACCGACCGGAAGCGGGACGGACGCCTCCGGCGAGCTGGTCCTGACGCTCGGGCTCGCCGCGCCGTACGCCGGGGATCCGACGTTCCTGCATTCGCTCCAGGAGTCCCCCTCCGGCGACGCGCGGGTGCTGGCGGCGACCGCGATCACCTGGAGCCTGCCGTCCGCGTACCCCGGTCTCACGGTCGCGGACGGCGGCGTGCAGACGTACGCGCACGGCCGGACCGTCGTCGACGGCGGCACGCTCGCCTACTACGTCCCGAATCCGTACGACACGATCTACCAGGTGTCGCGCCGCTTCGGCCTCACCGAGACCCAGCTGGTGTGGCTGAACCCGGAGCTGTTCATGTACTCCGACGAGCCGCAGCTGACCTCCGGCATCGGCGTCAATCTGGACCCGGCCCGGCGCTAGCCGGGGGCGTCGACGTCGACAGCCCCGTCGCCTTCACCACGGTCAAGTCGCCGCACTACACCTTCGTCACGGGGATGAACCACCTCGACGGGGATCAGGCCCTGGCGTTCGCCAGGGAACGGTACGCGTTCCCGACGGCCGACTACCAGCGCGTGGCCGACCAGCAGGCGTTGCTGGTGGGGTTCGCCACGACCCTCATCCATCGCGCGGTGCTCACCGACCCGGCCGCGATGCTGACCTTCGCCCGGGCCGCCGGATCCGCCGTGAGCGTCGACTCCGCCTTCGATCTGCCGAGCATGCTCGCGCTCGCGGCGAGCCTGCGCCTCTCCGGTGCGTCGGCCATCCACACCTTCACGCTGCCGACCGCCGGCACCGGGACGTCCGCCGACGGGCAGTCCATCGTGAACGTGGACCCCGCGGCCCTCGCCCGCGTGCGCACCGCGCTCGCGACCGACACGCTTGCGCCGTTCGCTCCCGGCTCCTGAGCGATCGACGTGGCGTGCCCTGCCGGCGAAGCGCTCCCCTCCTCCGTCGGCAGGGCGACGTCGGCGGCGTCCCGCCCTTCGCCACGACGCACTCACGTCCCCGTGCGCACGAGAACCGCGTCGAGATTGACCTGGTCGCCCACCGAGGCTGACCCGTGCTCGCCCGCCACCACGACGCGGAGGATGTGCGTGCCCGGCGCGAGGCCGTCGAGCTCGAAGACCCGTCGCTGGTTCGCCGGGGTGTCCGCGTACCAGTCCGGGCGGCCGACCTCGACACCGTCGACCGTGACGACGGCGATGCCTTTGTCCCCGCCGATGGAGCCGGAAAGCGCGAACCCTGTGCCGGTGAAGGTGAGCTCGGCGGAGGCGCCGGCCTGAGAACTCCCGCGCAGCTGCCCGAAGCGGAAGGCCGGGTCGCCGACCGCCCACCAACCGGAGGAGTAGGTCAGCTGGGCCGCGGGGACGGCCGTCTCGGCACCGGCCGCCGGATCGGGCGGGGTGGTGGCGCCCCCGATGACGGTGACGGCATCGACGGTGACCTGATCGCCCTGGGCTCCGGCGGAGTGCGTGCCGAGGACGGTCAGCGTGAGCACGTGCGCGCCCGGCGCCAGACCCCTGACGCTGACGGTCCGTGCCCCGTTCGCCGACGTCGCGGAGTACCAGTCGGCGTCCGGGAGGTCATGGCCGTCGATCGAGACCGCTGCCCGTCCCTTGTCCGCGCCCACCGAGCCGAGGACGTCGATGCCGGTGCCGGTGAAGTCGACGCGGGCGGTCGCCCCCGCCGCCGAGGTGCCGCGCAGGCTCCCGCCGAGGAATCCGTCGCCGGGCGCCGCCCACCACTGCGACGAGAACTGGACGGCCGTATCGTCCTCCGTCCGCGGTGCCGCGCCGGTGAGGGCGTACCGATGGGTTCCGCTCGGCAGGCCGTCGACGCGCACCATCCCGTCGGCGCCCGCCGTGACCGTGCGCGCCGTCCCGTCGACCGTCACGGTGTACTGCTCGCCGGCCACGCGCGCCCAGCCCACGTGAATCGGCGTCGTTCCGGAGGTCGTCACGGTGTAGTCCGCGACCCCGTTGTAGGTGACGGCGACGTCCTGCGTTCCGCGGAGCCGGTAGGTGACGTGGCTGCCGACGAGCGAGGCGTCGATCGCGGGAGCGATGTCCAGCCGGTCGTAGGCGGGCTGGAAACCGAGCACATCGTGGTAGAGCGGCCAGACGCCGAGCACATTGTTGACCATGAACGGTTCCTGCCAGATGTCGCGTCGCGGTTGGAGGGTGTCTGGTTGGATGTTGCTCCAGCCGAGGAAGCCGTCCTGCGTATAGCGCTCGACGACGGTGCGCGCCTGGTCGACGAGTGTGCTCGCGTCCCCGGTCGCGGTCGCGAGCGGGGCGTACGCCTGGACGTTGAGGAGGTGCACACCGCCGTCCTCGAAGAACGGGAAATACATCCGCGGGGTGACGCCGTCGTCCAGCTTCTCGCCGGATGCGCAGTCGGCGGCGCTGGATCCCGGGAGCTTCCAGGTGAAGTCCGTGCCGCCCTGGGCGCCGTGATCGTAGACATAGCCGGTCTGTTCCAGTGTGCCGTAGCGGCCGGAGACCGCGAGCGCCGAGCTGAGCTCTCGTTGGCCGTCGACCAGACCGAGCATCGACGCGTAGCCGTTGGCGAACAGGTTGGAGCAGTCCTTCGCGATCGCGCCGGAGGCGTCACGCGTGTAGGCGAACGACGTGGTCGCCGGCGACCAGAAGCCTCCGTCCGCGGCTGCGCGGTTGTATGCCGCTTTGAGATTCGCCGCCAGCTGGTCGTCGTGGTCGGCTCTGGCGGTGTCGCCCAGCACGTTCCGTTCGAGTTCCGCCCAGCGGGTGAGTGCGCCGTAGGCGAAGACGTTCTGGTAGGCGCTGACCTGACCGATGTCGTACTGATCGTTCCACTCCGACCAGTCGGTGAAGCATCCCGTCGGGCTCTGCGGATCGGCGCACCGGGCGTTGGCGAACAGGCCGGCCGTCGGGCCCGACCGGATCAGCAGGTCGTTCTCCGCGTAGCCGAGCGCCAGCCGGACGGAGTCCTTCAGGCCGCTGAGCCAGGCCTTGTCGGGGTCGAGGTTGTAGAGCGTCGCCACGGAGAACACGGCATTGAGCGTGTTGTCGGTGGTCTCGTACGTGGGTTGCGCGTCGTCGAGCAGCTTCCCGTAGGGATCGCAGCAGTGCAGGCGTCCTGTGGTGTCCTGCAGGCCGCCGAGTCTGCCGCCGACCGGGGCGTTGATGTCGTCCGGGTTGCGTTTGGGCTCCGCGAAGATGTCGTCGAACTGGCCGCGCATGGAGGCGAAGGCTCCGGGATCCTGCAGCAGCTCGAGCGACCACACGTTCCACGGTGACGTGAAGCCGGGGGCCTCGCCCGCACGGAAGGAACGCTCCGAGCTGGCTCCGATCGTTGCGCCCTGCACGATCGTGCGGCCGAAGTCGCCGATCAGGTTCCGCAGCGCGGCGTCGTCGAATCCGGCGAGCTGGTCCGAGCCGTAGTAGTCGGCCGTGGCCACGGGGGTGACGGTGAAGGCGGCCTGCTCGGTCGCACCGTCCGAATAGGTGGACGGCGCGAGCAGTTCCTGGCCGGCGACCTCGGAGAATCGGCCCTTGTATCCCTTCGGATTCCCGTTGGCGTACGGGGTCTCGCCGGACGTCAGACGCCAGCCCCCGGTGAGGCCGCCCCGAGCCGCGGGGGTGCCTTCTCGGGCCAGCAGCGCCGCGACGGTGCCGGTCGAGGACGCCGTCACGGACAGCCCGACGGCGGACCCGTGGGTCAGGTAGACGAGTCGCGAGGTGTCGAACACGGCATGGTTCGGCGCACGCTCGAGCAGGATCCCGTTGCGGCCGAGCGCGTCGTGCGCGGTGAACACGTCCGAGGCTGCGTCGAGGGCGGCGCCGCCGACCGGGATGTTCCCGCCGTCGGCGGGACGACGGACGTTCTCCCAGGTGTCCGCACCCCAGGTGATCGCGCCGGTCGTGGGAGTCAACGCTGTCGCGCCGGCGAGATGGTAGGTCCGCGCGATCGACCAGCGGACGCTCGCGCCCACGACATCGAAGGTCCACGACTCGGCGACGCTTCCCGCGGCCAGTGGAACGCTGAAGGCGAGGGTCGTCGCTCCGCCCGCGCTTGAAGCCGTGGCGTCGGTGGCCGCGGCACTCGTCACCGTGGTGCCGTCGGCCTGCCGGAACGCGGATGGCGTCGAACCGGCCGCATCGGCCACGGAGCGTCCGTCGACGGACAGCGAGGTGAGGCGCACACCGGACGAATAGTCGACCGCCAGGGTCACCCGCGGGCTGCTCACCGTCAGCGTGCGTGCGGTGGGGTCGACGTCGACCGATCCCGGTGAGCTGCCCACTGCCCCGCCGGCCGGCTGAACGTGCGCGGGGGCCGCGGATCCCCGCGACGATGTCCGATCCGACGGGGCAGGAGTCGGCGCGGGCGTCGTCGTCGGGTCCGTCGCGACGGCCGGGACCGCCGGAGCCGCCTGCACCTTCGTCGGATGCGGGGTCGAGGTCGCGACGGGCGCGGCGAGCCGGACCGGCGGAGCAGAGACCAGAGCGGGGACGACGAGGGCGACGGCGGTCGCGACCGCGGCTGCGGCCACGACCCCTCCCGCGGTGAACAGTGCGGCGTGCTTCATCGTGTGCCTCCTTGCACGTGATGGACGGGTCAGCGGGACGTGACGCTGAACTGGCCGGCGTCGGCCGTCCCGGGCTGCGGGAGCAGGTAGCGGTCGAGGAACGCGACAGGGTCGTCGTCGAGCAGGGCGATCGCCGCGACGATCTCGCTCAGGTCGTCCCGCGCGGGGACCACCCAGCGCTCGGCGAGTTGCAGCGCCGACGGCGGAGCCACGTCGTCGGGTCGGGCCGCGCGGCGGCGCAGCTCGCGGACCTGGTTGTCGGCGTCGCGGCGCAGGACGGCTCGGAGCTCCTCCGTCAGCGGCGCTATCCGTTCCGGTGGCGCCGAGCGCATCAGGGCCGCCAGCGCGGTCGCCCTGAGGTGACAGGCGTAGGCGGTCGTGCGGGTGACGAACCCCTCGGCCTCGCTCACCTGGGCGCGGACGTGAGCGGCCACGGCGTCGTCCGGATCGGTCGCCTCCCCGCCGGCTTTGCTGTGGGGAACCCCCGCGAGCGCTTCGGTCATGCGGTCGGCCGCGGCCTGGAACCGCAGCTGCACATCCTCGAGAAGCCAGGGGTGCGGCTCGCTGTCGTCGACGCGCTGGAACACCGCGTGCCGAGTGGACCGCCACGCCGGCGTGTCCCATTCGGACGCCGCGGTCTGAGTGCCGCGGACCGTCGCCGCCGACAGCGCGTGCACGGGCTCGCTCCGGCCCAGCTGGCGGACGAACCACGACGCGTCCCACGGGTAGAGCTCGTAGGCCTCCGAGGCGAGCCGCCAGAACCGCGCCAGCCAGGGCCGCTCGAACCGGGCGGCCAGCAGCTCGAGGACCGTGTCGTCGGCAGCGCCGGGATCGGCGAAGTGCGCCGCCGCGGCGAGGGCGTTCACGTCGAACGGGTCGGCCTGCAACCCGAAGTACTCCTTGATCCCGGCGACACCGTCGAGCGCCTCGACCGCCCTGAGCTGCCGCAGTGTCACTCCGGGGACGGGCAGGTGCCGCCAGGGCTCGACCTCTTCGTTCGACGACGACAGGAAGACCTCGACGACCACGGGAACGCCCCCGCGCGCCGCCCCGGCGACGGCGGACCGCACGAAGCGGTCGGCGGCGGCCGTCGAGATGACTTCGCCGACGTTGCTGTGCAGCATGAGACCGATCGGCACGCCCGCGAGGGCGTCGATGCAGGCGAGGGCCTGCCCGGCCGAGAGCTCCCAGGGCTCCCACCACAGCCGGCCGTGCGGCCGGAGCCGGCGCCACCGGGTGGCGAGCGACGCGAGGAACGCCGGGAGGCGGCGGTGGAGGGGCACGCCGGAGCAGCGCGGGCAGTCCCCGAACTCGCTGCACAGCCAGGCGTCCTGGTCGTACGTGTAGATCAGGAGGTCGTCGAGATCCGGCAACCGGTCGGCGAGCTCGCCGAGAGCGGCGTCGTAGCGCTCCGCGGTCGCGGGGTCGGAGACGCACTGCGGCAGGGCCTCGCCGTCGAAGCCGGCGCGGCCCTGGTAGGGCAGGCCGACGTGGAGGAGCGTCCGTAGTCCGGCGTCGTGCGCCGCCTCGGTTCGCGTGCGGACCGCCGCGAGGCGTCGGGCGCGCCCGCCGTCGCCGTCGCGGCCTCCGGACGCCGGAGCGCCTTCGACCGCGACGAGGTCCTCGAGGGTGAGCACCTCATCGGCCGGCCGGTAGGACCAGGCGATGTTCACCTGGATGTCGGTGAACCCGTCCCGTCGGAGATCGCGGAGGCGCGCGGCCGACCAGTCGGTCTCCGGCTGCGACGGCGTCCCCAGGACGGCGATGCGGACAGAGCGCGCGATCACGCGACGCCCTCCGGGTGCGCGGCCCGCTGCCGGTCGAGGTCGAAGACGTGCCGGAGCGGCGCGATGGCGCCGACCGGGCGGTCCGGGTCGACGGGGAGGAACATCGCGTCCATCGAATCGCTCCAGCGCTGCTGCACCGGGTGGGCGGCCATCCTGCTGCTACTGACGGCGAAGTCGTCCGTCTCGAGGTAGCCGACGAGCAGCCCGGTCGGGTCGAGGAACATCGAGTAGTTGCGGTATCCGCTCTCGTGCAGGGCCTCCAGCATCTCGGGCCAGATGCTGTCGTGCCGCTCCACGTATTCGTCGCTCGCCGCCGGGTCGATGCGGAGCAGGAAGCAGACCTTCTGGGTCACTTGACCGCTCCCGCCGTCAGGCCGCGCTGGAACTTGCCCTGCAGGAGGGCGTAGAGCAGGACCACGGGGAGCTGGATGATCACGAGCGCGGCGAAGATCTTCGGAACGTCGACGAAGAACGACAGCTGGAAGCTGGCCGGCACCACCGTCACCGTCCGCATCTCGGGGGCCGACATGAAGAGCAGTGCGAGAAGGAACTCGTTCCACGAGTTGAGGAAGGTCCAGATCCCGACCATGACGAGCGTCGGCGTCGTCAGAGGGAGCATCACGCGCAGGAACGCCCGCCAGGTGCTGGCCCCGTCCACCACCGCCGCCTCCAGCAGCTGGTCGGGGAGCCCGTCGTACGCCCCGCGCAGGATCACGAGCGCGAAGGGCAGAGCGAGCGCCGTGTACGGCAGGATCAGCCCGGGATACGTGTTGTACAGCCCCAGCGCCTGCTGGATGCCGCTGAGCGGGACCAGGATCGCCGCGACCGGGATCATCAGGCCCGAGAGCAGGAGGCCGTAGACGACGTTCCTCCCGCGGAAGCGGAGCTTGCTGAAGGCGAAGGCTCCGACGGACGCCAGCGCGAGCACGAGCACGACGGTGAACGCCGTCACGACGGCGCTGTTGAGCAGGTAGCGCCCGATACCCTCCTTGGCGACGACGGCGGCGTAGTTCGCGACCCCGCCGCCGGACAGGGAGACGGAGACGAGCCGGTACAGCGGCAGCATCCACACGATGGTGACGAACAGCATGATCGTCACGGCGATCCGGCCCGCCTTCATGAGCGGTCCCCCTTCAGGTACTGGCGCAGCTGGAACGCCGTGCAGATCATGGCGAGCAGGAACACGACGGTGCCGATGGCGGCGGCCCGGCCGTCGCGGCCGTCGAGCAGCGTCTGGAACAGGAGCGTGGTCGGGACCTGGCTGGCGTTGTCCGGACCGCCCCTGGTGAGCACGTACACGAGGTCGAAGGTCTTGAGCGTGCCGATCACGCCCAGGATCAGCAGAGAGAAGTGCGCGGGTCGGAGCATGGGCACGAGGACGTGCCAGAGACTCTGGAACCGGTTGGCTCCGTCGAGCGAGGCCGCCTCGAGAACCTCGTCGTCGATCGCGGACAGCGCCGCCTGGTAGATCGCCATGCTGAAGCCCGTCCACATCCACACATTGACGAACGCGACGACCGGGAGGGCGAGCGCGGGGTCGGAGAGCCACTGCTGCGCCGCGACGCCGAGACCGAGACTGCGGAGAGCGGTGTTGACCGGACCGTTCGACGCCTCGAGCAGGTCGGCGTAGAGGTAGCCGACGACGACCGGCGTCAGCACGACGGGGAGGAAGAGGAGCGTCCGCAGGATCCCGCGGACGATCCCCTTGCCCTGCAGGGCGACGGCGAACAGGAGGCCGAGGACCATCTGCACCGGAACGGTCAGCACGGCGAACACGAGCACGTTGCGGAACGCGAGCAGCGACGGACGCGCTGTCGCGACCCACTCGTAGTTCTTCAGGCCGACGAACGACAGGGCGGGGTCGAGGTCGCTGTTCCCGAAGAAGCTGAGCACGAGGTTCGCGACGACCGGGTAGGCGATGTAGACCAGGAAGATCAGCATCGCGGGGACGATCAGCGCCGGGCCCAGCCACCCCTTCCGCCACCCCGCGTCGGCGGTGGGGCGTCTGCGACGCCGTGCCGCCGACGCCGGCGGCCGCGCGGGTGCCGCTCCGGGGCGCTCGGCCTGGATGGTGGACGGGGAGGTCATGCTCGTGTTCCTTTCGATTGCGTCGCGAGTCGATCACGCCGCCCTGCACGGACGGCTCAGGAGTTGTCGGCGGCCTCCTGCACGCGCTTCGCCGCGTCGGCCGGCGAGAGTCCCGAGCTGATGACGCCGACGAGCGCATCGCCGAGCGCGGTGTTCACCGACGCCGACGGCACCTGGCGGTAGCCGGCGAGGTGGTCGGCGATGAGCGACTCGATCGAGGCGCGGGCGGTCGAGGCCTGCTCGGGCAGACCCTGCGGCGTCGGCCCGTTCTTCGTGACGGGGAAGTCGAGGGCGGCGTCGGTCAGGGTCTGCGCCCCGGCACCGCGGCTCATGTAGCGGGCGAGCTGGAACGCGGCGGACTTGTTCTTGCTGTTCTTGTTGACGACGACGATGCCGGTCACATCGCCGATGACCGGCGCGCCGCCTGCCACGCCGTCCACGGGGAGCGGGATCGCGTCGATGTCGTAGCCCGAGACGAGGGGGAGCGAGTTCTTGTACATGTCCAGGTTCCAGCTGCCGTTGGCGAAGAACGCCGCCTTGCCCTTGGTGAACAGGTCATAGGTGTCGGTGTAGGTGGCCGCGCCTGCGGCGCCCTCCTGCGTCAGGCCGTCCGCGAACAGGGCCTTCCACTTCTCGAACGCGGAAACGATGCTCGGGTCGGTCCACTTCCCCGACCCGTCGAGAGCGGCGTAGGTGGCCTTCGCGTCAATGGCTGCGGCGGTCGCGAGGAAGTAGTCGACGTCCTGCCAGGTGTCCTTGCCGCCGAAGGCGATGGGCGCGATGCCGGCGTCGTGGAGCTTCGCCGCCGCGGCCTTCAGCTCGGCATACGTCTTCGGGACGGCGATGCCCTGTTGCTTCAGGATGGTCTTGTTGACCCAGAGGAAGCCCGCAACGCCGTAGCCGACGGGGAGTCCGTAGGTCTTGCCGCCCACCTGCGAACGCTTCAGCGGCCCGGCGTTGTACGCGGATTCCCACTCCTTGCCGTCGAACGCCGCCTCGTACGCGTCGACGGGCTCGATGTACTGGCGGTACTGGTTGAGCATGGCGCCGGGCTGGACGACGAAGACGTCGGGGCCGCCGCCGCTGCGCAGCTGCGTCTGAAGGGCGGTCTGGTAGTCCTCGAAGGGCGAGAGCGTTCCGGTGACCTTCGCCTTCGGGTTCTCCTTCGTGAATCCGGCGGAGATCTGGTCGAACGTCTCCTGGGTGGGGGTCCAGCTCTGGAACTGGATGGTCCCGGTGGGAGCGGCCGTCGATACGGCGGACTCCGCCGGGCCGGACGAGCATCCGGCGAGGGCCACCGCGGTGACGGCGACCATGGCTGCGACGAGCGTTTTCTTCATTGCCTCTCCTCAGCTTCTTCGGCAAGGGAATTCTTCGGGTGATTCGATGTTCCATTGAATGGATTCAAGTCACGATAATGGCTAGATTGGTCAGACGTCAAGCGCGGATGTGCTCAGAGTGCCCCGCCAGGACTGGCCAAGAGAGGGGTGCAACAGATTTCCACTATCGGCATCGGAGCCGTCGCGGAACGCGCAGGCGTCTCGGTCGGGACCGTTTCAAACTATTTCAATAAGCCGGAGCTGCTCGCGGAGGCGACGGCCGAGCGCGTGCGGACGGCGATCGACGACCTCGGCTACGTCCGCAACACCTCGGCACGCGCCCTCCGCGTCGGCAAGTCCGACATGGTCGGCCTGCTCGTCCTCGACATCGGCAACCCGTTCTTCACCGAGTTCGTCGACGGCGCCGAGTCCGTGGCCACCGAGATCGGCTACGCGACCGTGCTGGGCAACAGCCGCGAGCAGGCGGACAACGAAGCCCGGTACCTGGATCTCTTCCAGGAGCAGCGCGTGTCCGGTGTGATCCTCGCCCCGATCGGCGACATCCACCCCCGCCTCGACCAGCTCCGGGAGGGCGGCATCCCCTCGGTGCTGATCGACGACGGCGCGGACCTCGAATCGTTCTGCTCCGTCGCGGTGGACGACCGGATCGGAGGGGAGCTCGCGGTCAACCACCTGATCGAGCGCGGGTGCCGGCGCCTCCTCATCGTGACCGGTCCACGGCGCATCCACCAGGCCCACGCGCGCATCGACGGCGCAGTGAGTCGCGGGCGCGCTGCCGGCATCCTCCTCGACCTCGTCCACGCGGAGGCGTTCACCGCCGCGGCGGCGCGCGCCTGCGTCTCCGAGCTGCTCGCGAGCGGAGAAGCTCCGTTCGACGGCATCTTCGCCGCCAACGACGTGATGGCGATGGGCGCCCTCCAAGCCGTGCACGAAGCCGGCCTGGTCGCCCCGCGCGACGTCGCCATCATCGGGTACGACGACATCGCCTACGCCGCGGCACTCTCCCCCGCCCTCACCTCGGTGCGCCAGCCGACGCGCGAGATGGGCATGGAGGCCATGCGCCTGCTCATCGAAGAGATGCAGGGGCAGCCCGACCACGCCCACCATCGCACCCTGTTCAAGCCGACACTGGTGCAGCGCGAGACCACGTGACGCGCCTCGGCGTGGTCGGTGCGCGCCGGATGTCGGACAATCGGTCTGTGACTGTGGTGCGCGCGAGCCTGGATGACGTCGATGATCTGCGCGGATTCCTGCGGGACGTCGATCTGACGCTCGCCGGGTTGGGGGAGCCGACAGTCCAGCTGTGGATCGAACGCGACACGGACGGCGAGATCGTCGGCAGCACGGGATTCGAGCTGAGCGAGGACCGCAGGCACGCGCTGATCCGCAGCGTCGCCGTGGCACCCCGACACCGCACCGCCGGAACCGGGTCCCGACTGGCTCGAAATGCGATGGATCACGCGCGTGCGGCGGGAGCGACACGAGCCTGGCTGTTCTCGCGCCGATCCGGACCGTTCTGGCAGAAACTGGGGTTCACCAGCGCCGACCGAAACGAGCTGGCTGCTGCCCTCCCGGACGCGCACCAGGTCCGCCTTTTCGTCGAGACCGGCCAGCTCGAGCGCGAGGTCGCCTGGTCGCAACGGCTCGGCGACGCCGGGCGCTGACGCGTGCGCCGGTTGCCCGGGCCGTGTGCAGGCGGGGTCAACTCTGCTCCGGTGCCCCGGTGACCGTGCGGCTGCGCAGCGCGCCGAGCGCCGGGACGGTGGCGGCGAGGGTGCCGGCCCCGGCGATGGCGAGCGTCGCCGCAGGGCCGGCGAGAGCGACCAGGGGCGCGGCGGCCGCGGTGCCGGCCATCGTGGACGCGTTGTTGAGGGCGATCACCGCGGCGAAAGCGCGCCCCTGCTCCCCCGTCTCGACGGCGCCGACGACGATGGAGCGAATCGCGATCGACTGGAGCGCGTTCGCGGCGCCGACGAGGAAGAGGCCGACGAACGCGAGCGGAATGCTCGGCGCCAGGCCCAGCGCCAGCAGCGCGATTCCCATCAGAAGGCCGCCGGCGCCGAGCGCTGCCGGCTGCAGCCGTGCAGGAAGCCGCGGCGCGACGAGCGTGGCCGCGGCCAGCCGGCCGACGGCTCGGACACTCACCAACGCCCCGTAGACCGCGGCAGGTGCCTGCAGCACAGTCGTGGCGTAGTCGACTTCGGCGACCGTGATCAGGGAGGTGAAGAGGATGGCCGCAGCCAACGCGATCACGGCCGTCGCCACCGTCCGGTTCTGGCGCAGTGCCGCCGGCCCCACCCGCACCTGGCGGAACCACGACGGACGCGCCTGAGCCTTCTGCGCCGGCGGTCGGCGACGCACGCCGAGCACGGCGATCACCGAGGCGATGAGCCCGTAGGTCGCCGCGTCGACCAGCAGCACCAGCCGGATCCCGAGCACGTCGACGAGGAGGCCGGCCGCCGCCGGCCCCACCAAGACGCCGACGCTGCGGAACGCGTCCATCCGGGCGTACCCGACGGCGGGGTTCGCTCCCGGCTTCTGTGCGGGCGGGACCAGGAGCATCAGCGCAGGCGAATCTATCGCAGACACCACGCTCCCGATTCCGACGAGCAGGAGGATCCACGGCACGTCGACCGCGAACGCCAACGCCACCCCGACCACGCACCGGAATGCGAGCGTGACGACCAGGACGACCGAGGTCTCCAGCCTGTCCAGCAGCGGCGCCAGCATCGGCCCGAGGAACACGCTCGGCAGGAGACCCAACAACACGAGAGCCGCGACCGCGAAGCTCCCATCGGGCCGTCCCTGCAGCACCAGCATCAGCGCCACCACCGTCAGGGTCTCCCCCGCCGCCGAGACGCCATTGGCCGCAGCCAGGGCGGTCAGTCGCACGATCGCCTCGACTCTCTGCACCTGCGGATGGTCGTCGGCTTCGGGCCCGGAGACGAGGGTTCCGGCGAACGACTTCGCCGCGGCGAGAACCTAGCAGTATCGGGCGTCCCAACTCCTGAAATTGCAGATTTCATCTGGTTACTGTAGGCATGTAGGGGCTGACGTCTTCCTCCAACGACGAAAGGGACGATTCATGATGAACTCCACGCGCATGGGGATCCGCGCAGGGCTCGCGGTATTGCAGAGCTGCGCCCTCGCCCTTGCTGGGGCGGTCGCCGCCGGCGCCGCTGAAGCACCCGAGGTCTCAGAGACCCTCAACTTCTCTGCGGCCATGGTCCCAGCAGGGTTCGATCTCGACGTGGCGGAGGCCAACGGCTACACGATCGTCACCAACGCCGATGGCACCCAGCAGTCGATCCCGGTGAGCGACGACGCGATTGAGTTCGAGCAGCAGCTTGTGCGCAGCGCCGCAAAGAGCCGAACGACGTGGGTAGAGGGCCCCTGTGGCAATTCCTGGATCAACGCCGTTTCGAAGGGAAACTCGGGCTTCATCTCCACCGGCTATGTCGTGCCTCGCCCGGTAATCGCCAAGAGCTGGACCGTGCAGGTATGGGGATGGAGCGGCCTCCCGTCATTCAGCTGGACCGGCCCGAGCGGAGCATCCTGGAGCAGCAGCTGGTCATTCTCGGGCGGCGGCGACTTCGCCAACGTCCTCCCCGGCTCCAATGTCGTCATGAACAATGGGACGGTGTGCGTGTCGGGCTCGCCAGGCGAGAACTTCCACTCCTGACCAACGCGAGAGGAGCTGGAGCCATCAGTCAGCGCGATGGCGCCTGCTCCTCTTTCGCTACGTCAGAACCTCTTCAACGCATCCGAATATCGACCCCTGTCACGTCGCGTCACAGCCGAAACGACCAGACTCGCACCACTCAGTCTTGCTTCATAGGGAGCGCTCAACGGGAGCTCGAGCACGACCCGCAAACCCCGTTCCCACGCAAGACGGAGGCTGTCGGTCACTGCCCGCTCGGCGCCCGGGGCGGCGTTCAGGCTCGCACGCCAGAGACTCACACCAGTGTTCACCTCCAGGTCGACCGCGTCGGTGAGCGCAGAAATACTCGGCATGGACCAGAGGTCAGAACGCTCGGACATCGACCGAGGATCCACCTCCTGGACGAGTCGCACGTGATCCAGAGCGCGCTTCCAGAGCTGCTCCCATCGTCCAACCAGTACTGCATCCGCTGATGAAACCGGCTCACCGGGGAGCGCGGCCGGCGGCAGCGAGGGCTCGGCATTGCCGATGGCGTGATGCCTCAGCCACAACAGCGGGAGGAGGCTCGAACCGTCCGAGACGCGGATGGCCATGTCCCGAGGCCACTCGGCCGCCTTCTGCTCGTCTTCGAAGAACATGCTCACCTTCCATGGCGTGGAGGTCGTCTTCTAGCACTGTGATCTAGAAACACGTAAGATCACAAACAATACACACCAAAGCGTCAGGGCGAAACGCCGTCGCTCAGACGCGCGGAGCCGCAAACACCGCCTCGAAGCGCTCGAAGAGAACGTCAGCATCCTCGGACCAGGTGAGGCCGAGTCGCGCGCACTGGCGCTGCCAGTATCGACGGTGCTCGCGGACCCATGATGCCCGGGTCCGGTCGTCCTCGCCCTCGTCGAACGCGAACCCGGCATCGACGGAGAGGAACGGCCCGATGCGCAGCTCGATCGTGCGCAGGATGACGCGCGGTCGACCGACCGAGTCGGTGACGATCCAGTGGTCGCCGATCCGCGGCAGCTCGTCTCCTTCGGCCGCGAACTCCGCCAGGAGTGTCGCTGTCGCCCGTTTGCGGCCGAGGAGGACGAGCGCGAGCAGCTCATCCGCGAGCTCCGGCGTGTCGCCGAACGGACCGACCGTGGGAAGCTCGGCCGGCGCGTCGCGGGCGACGGCACGATAGCTGCCCCAGAGCCGGTGCGCGTCTGCCAGGTCGATCACGTATCGAGCTTATGAGCCCGCGGCGCGAGCCCGCGAGTCGCGTAGAGTCTCGGCATGACCGGTTCTGTGCGCCCCGCGACCGCGGGCGATGCGGTGATGATGGCGCAGGTTCATGTCCGGTCGTGGCAGGAGACCTATCGCGGATTGATGCGCGACGCCGTCCTGGATGGCCCCGGTCTCGTGGAGGCCAGGGAACGGTTCTGGAGGGCGATGCTCACGGATCCGAGGTTCGAGGGGAACCGGGCCGCCGTGGCGCAGAGTGCGGACGGCGCGATCGTCGGAATCGCGCTTGCCGGCCCTTCTCTCGAGAACGATGCTCCGTGTCCGCTCCAGCTGTACGTGCTCTATCTGCTCGGCGCCGAGCACGGAACGGGCCTCGGAGCCGACCTGCTCCACGCGGTGCTCGCACCTGACGAAGCAGCCATGCTGTGGGTCGCCGACCCGAATCCCCGTGCTCAGGCCTTCTACCGCCGCCAGGGGTTCCGCCCCGACGGAACCGAGAAGGTGGACGACGGTGTGCGCGAGATCCGCCTGGTTCGCAGCCCTCAACCACGGGACGCCCTGGCGTAAGGTCTGAGTCGCACTGTCATCAACAGGCACTTGCGCGATCGAATGTATGCGCATACGGTCCGCGAAGTGATCAACGTCGACACGAAACGGAGACCGTTCATGACCAGACGCCGCCCCGCTCGGCACACCCGCCGGGCGACCGTGATCCTGCGACTGTCCGTCGCACTCGGCCTGGTGGCCGGCTCGCTCGCCACCGCTCAAGCCGCGACCGCCGCGCCCACGCCCGGGCCCGTCGCACCCGCGCCGGACGCGGGCGGCACCATTGGGATGCAGGGCATGAGCGCCCAACCGCCGCTCACCCCCGCCCAGAAGGCCGACCTCCTGCAGGTCGCCAGGGACACCTGGAACTTCTACCGACAGGACGTGGACCCCACGACCCACCTGCCGCTCGACAACCTCGGGCCGGGCACCACGCGAGGCGCGTACACCTCAGCCGCCAACATCGGCGTGTACCTGGAGGCCGTTGTGTCGGCCGGCGACCTCGGGATCATCAAACGACCGGAGGAACGCGCCCTGGTCTCCTCGACGCTCACCGGGGTCGCCACGCTGCGCTCGTCGCACGGCTTCCTGTTCCAGTGGTACGACACCGCCACCGGCCACTCCATCCTGAACCCGGGCGCCGCGGACTGCGCGACGGAGACGACCCCAAAGCAGGACAACTGCTCGTTCCTGTCGGCCGTCGACAACGGCTGGTACGCGTCGGGCCTGCTGGTCGCCCGCCAGGCGCTGCCGGAGCTGCGGAAGCAGATCGACGCCCTGATCGCCCCGATGGACTTCTCGATCTTCTACGACGACCGGGCCCAGACCGCCTGCAACACGAACCCGGACATCCCGGGCAACCAGCCGACCGGCCAGATGTACGGCGGCTATTACGCCGGCCAGGGGCCGGCCGGGTATCACAACGGCGCCCTCTACAGCGACCCGCGCATCGCGATGTACATCGGCATGGGCCTCCACCAGATGCCCGGCGACGTGTGGTGGCGCACCTGGCGCACCCTCCCGCCGCAGCAGTGCAGCACCGACCCCGACTTCTCGTGGCAGGGCCAGTGGCCGGTCGCCGGTGACTGGCAGAAGTACACCGACCCGCAGAGCGGGAAAGTGTTCACCGTCTGGGAGGGCCACTACACCTATCCCGGAACGAGCCTAACGTTCCTCCCCACCTGGGGCGGCGGCATGTTCGAGGCGACCCTCGCCAACGAGATCGTCCCGGAGACCACCTGGGGGCAGAACGGCTTCGGCCTGGCCGACGTGCGCACGGCCCAGGTGCAGGAGAAGTACGCGACGCAGACGCTCGGCTACCCGGTCTGGGGGATGTCGCCCTCCAGCACCGCAGACGACACCGGCGGCTACGGCGTCTACGGCGCAGCCGGGCGGACGTTCCCGACCGGTCAGGCGCTGGCCCAGTGCCCGACCTGCTCGGCGGAGGACGTGGTCACCCCGCACGCCTCCTTCACCACCCTCGGTGTGCTGCCGCAGGACTCCTACGCCAACATCGCGAAGCTGCGCGCGCTCTACCCGGGCGTCTACAGCTCCGATGGCGGATTCTTCGACGCCGTGAACCCCGTCACCGGCTCGATCGGCCATCGCCGCCTGGTGCTCGACCAGTCGATGATCATGATGTCGATCGACAACGCGTTGCGCGGCGGCGCACTCCGCCGGCACTTCGCGGACGATCCGGCGTCGTGGGCGGCGAAGACCTACTTGTCGATGGAGACGATGACGCTGAGGTAGCCATCGACCGTTCTGCTCAGCCGGCGGGGAGCGGGTCGAGCACCCCTGCGCCCGGCACGCGTGCGTTCGCCTCCGCTGCGGCTGCGGCCGCGGCCAGTGCCACGGCCGCATCCCCGCCGGCGAGCAGCGCGGCCACGAGCGCTCCGAGGAACGCGTCTCCGCTCCCCGCCGGGAACCGCCCGGCACGCGATGGTGCCCGGACCGGGAGGGCGACGCCGCCGGCGACCGCTCCACCGGGGCGGACACCGTCGGTGACGACGGCGTCGCAGGCCCAGCGACCGGCGAGCGCACGCGCGGCCTCCTGCGGAGAGCGGTCGCGGTCGAGAAGCTCGGCGGCCTCCGCCCGGTTGACCTTGATCAGGTCGGCGACCGGGGCCAGCGCTCGCAGGCCCTCCCCCGAGGAGTCCACGGCGGTGAGCACGCCCGCGGACCGCGCTCTGCCGAGCAGCTCGGCGACCGCGGCGGGCCGGGCGCCCTCCGGCAGCGAACCGGAGAGGAGGAGCCACGTCGGCCGGCGTCTCGCCACCGTGTCGAGCACCGCCGCGGCAAGAGCCGACCAGGCGTCGACGTCGAGCGGCGCCGCGGCCTCGTACAGGTCGGTCGAGCTGGCCGCACCGTCGTCCTCCACCACCGCGACGCAGGTGCGCGTCTCTGTGCCGACCGGAATGACGGTCGCGGCGATCCCCTCGTCACGCAGCGCGCCCGAGATCCAGGCGCCGGACGCGCCGCCCAGCGGCACGACGACCTCCACCTCCGCGCCGAGCGACGCCGCGACCCGCGCGGCATTCAGCGCCTTGCCTCCCGGCACGCGCGTCACGGCGCCGACCCGGTTGACGGTGTTGCGGCGCAGCACCGGGAGCTCGTAGGTCACATCGAGGCTCGGCGAGAGAGCGAGGACCAGGATCACGGCCGCTCGTCCCACGGCCGCACGCGACCGAGCACCCGTCCGTCACCGTCCGCGAGCACCAGCAGCGCCGCCGCCGAGACCTCCTCCGGGCTGTGCCAGCGCGTCCCGCCGTCCGGAGCCGACGTCCAGCCGAGCTGGAGGGTGTCGTCGGGGATTCGCAGCGGGCCGCGGGCGGGGTCGGCCGACGCCGAGGTCCGCACGACCACCGTGCGGCCGGACACGAGAGCGGCCACGGCTGCGAGCGAATCCGCGGACACCGCAGGCGCATAGACAACCGCGCACTCCCAGTCGCCTCCGCCCAGCGCCGACCGCAGCGCGTCGGGCGACCCGGCGTCGACCAGTACCGTGGCGACGCCGGGCGGGGCGCTCCGGGTGCGGGCGACGCCGGTGACTTCGTCTCCCGCTGCCGCGAGCGCGGCCGCGAGCGGCGCAAGGATGCCAGAGGCGCCGATGACGAGCGTTCGCCGACCCATCGGTCAGAACGCCTGCGGGGCGACGGCGGCGCCGCTGGCGCCCTGGAGGAAGTCGAGGTCGAGCCCCTCGTCGGCCTGGGTCACATGCTCACGGTACAGGCGCACCCAGCCGCGGTCGCTGCCCGGCACCTGCGGTTCGGTCCATTCGCCCCGCCGCCGCTCGAGCTCGGCGTCGTCAACCTCGACGGCCAGCGAACGGGCGGGCACGTCCAGGCTGATGATGTCGCCGGTGCGCACGAGCGCGAGCGGACCGCCGGCGGCCGCCTCCGGGACGACATGGAGGACGACAGTGCCGTACGACGTGCCGCTCATCCGGGCATCAGAGATGCGCACCATGTCCTCGACCCCCGACTCGAGGATGCTGCGCGGCAGCGGGAGGTTGCCGACCTCCGGCATCCCCGGGTAGCCCTTCGGGCCGACGTTCCGCACGACGAGGATGTCGTCGGGCGTCACGTCGAGGTCGGGGTCGTCGGCGTCGCGCAGGTACTCGGGCAGCGAGTCCCAGACCAGCGCCCTGCCCCGGTGCACCATGAGCGACGGTGAGGCCGCCGACTGCTTGATGACCGCACCGCGAGGGGCGAGGTTGCCCTTCAGCACGGCGATGCCCGAGCCCGCCGGCTTGACGGGGTTGTCGAGCGGGCGGATGACCTCGCGGTCGTAGACCTGCGCGCCGGCGTAGTTCTCGCCGAGGGTCGCTCCGGTCACGGTCAGGGTGTCGCGGTGCAGCAGGTCGCCGAGGGTCTCGGCGAAGCCCGCCGTGCCGCCGCCGTACTCGAAGTCCTCCATCAGGAACCGGCCGCTCGGCATCAGGTCGGCGATCACCGGGACATCGCGGACGAGCGTGTCGAAGTCGTCCAGCGTCAGCTCGACGCCGACCCGGCGCGCAAGCGCGAGGAGGTGGATCACCGCGTTGGTCGAACCGCCGAGCGCCGCGTTCGCGCGCACGCCGTTCTCGAACGCCTCGCGCGTGAGGATGCGCGAGGGGCGCAGATCCTCCTCGACCATCTCGACGATGCGCCGGCCCGCCAGATGCGCTGCCGTCGCGCGACGGGAGTCGTTGGCGGGCAGCGCGGCGGTGCCCGGCAGCTGCATCCCCATGTACTCCGAGACGCACGCGAGCGTCGACGCCGTTCCCATCGTCATGCAGTGGCCCTGGCTGCGCGCCATGCAGCCTTCGGCCTCCGCGACTTCCTCCGCCGAGATGGTGCCGGCCCGGTACGCCTCGGTGAACCGCCACACCGAGGTGCCGGAACCGATGTCCTGGCCGCGGTACTTGCCGTTCAGCATGGGGCCGCCGGTCATCAGCAGTGTGGGGAGGTCGACCGAGGCGGCGCCCATCAGGTAGGCAGGGGTGGTCTTGTCACAGCCCGCCAGGAGCACGACGCCGTCGAGCGGGTTGGCGCGCAGCGTCTCCTCGAGGTCCATCGCGATGAGGTTGCGCAGCAGCATCGCCGTAGGCCGCACGAGTGGTTCCCCCGCCGAGGTCGTCGGGAACTCGAAGGGCACGCCGCCCGCCTGCCAGATGCCGCGCTTGACGTGGTCGGCGAGCGCGCGCAGGTGGATGTTGCAGCTGGTGAGCTCGCTCCACGAGTTCGCGATCCCGATCACCGGCCGGCCGCGGAACGTGTCGTCGGGGAGTCCCTCGCTCCGCATCCACGAGCGGTGCATGAACCCGGTCTTGCCCTCGGCGCCGAACCAGGCCTGGCTGCGCAGCGGTGCCCCCCCTGCGCGCGCCTCGGCCTCGCGCTCCTCCTTGCCGAGGTTGCGGGCGCTCATGCGAACCTCGGGAGGAACCGCGCCTGCTCGGCGAGGAGGTCGTCGGTGAGCGCTGCCGCGCGGTCGACGTCGACGACGGCGCCGTCGGCGATCATCGCCTCGACGACGAGGTCGCGGTCTCCGGTCAGGGCGGCCTCGACGGCGATGTCGACGGAGCTGAGCCGGCGGGCGAGGATCGCGGTCAGCGGCTTGCCGAGGTCGGGGACCTCGATCGGCCGGATGCCGCGCGCGGTCGCGACGCCGGGGATCTCCACGGCGGACCAGTCGGGCAGCCCGGGGACGAGCCCGCGGTTGACGACGTTGCAGCTGAACATCGCGCGCGAGTCGAATGTGATCGAGCGGATGATCGCGATCAGCTGCTCCTGCTCGCCGCCGCTGCGCTCGAAGATGCTCCGGTCGAGCGGCTCCTGGCCGAGAGCCTGGCGCTTCATGCCCTGATACCGGTCCTCGCCCCACTCCAGGATCTCGGGCAGCGAGAACGCGTCGACGCCGAGCTTCTTGCCGTAGTAGTCGCCGCCCGCGAACCGCTCGGGGAAGAACTCCACGACGTGCCGGTCGCCCGCGGCGGCGAACGCGCCGTAGCGCCGGAACAGCTCCCAGGCGAACGGGTTGTGCCAGGCAGTCGGGGTGTCGTAGAAGATGTTCCCGATGTCGGCGGGGTCCGGCGCCTCGCCCAGCTCGCGGTCGACGCGCTCGCGGATGAGCGGCCACGCGTCCCGCCCGTCGAGCCGGAAGTCGTAGATGAACGTGAGGTGGTTGATGCCCGCGTACAGGGTCGAGGTGCGCTCGAAGGGCACGTCGATCAGCTGTGCCAGCTCGCGCTGGATGTGGTGCATCCCGTGACAGAGGCCGACCACGTCGAGCCCGGTCTCCTGATGGATGGCCTGCACGTTCGCGGTCATCGGGTTCGAGTAGTTGAAGAAGAACGCCTCCGGCGCGAGCTCGGCGATGTCGCGCGCGATCTCGACGAGAACGGGTGTCGTGCGCAGGAGGCGGGAGATGCCTCCCGGCATGATCGAGTCGCCGACCGGCTGGTGGATGCCGTGGCGCTGGACGATCTCGTGGTCGCGCTGCCACGCCGGCCGTCCGCCGACTCCGACGCAAGTGACCACGAAGTCGGCCCCGGCGAGTACCGCACGGCGGTCGGTGCTTCTGGTCACGCGGATGGTCTCGCCGACGCCGCGCGCCTCGACCATGGCCTGCGCGAGGCGGGTCGCCACGTCGAGCGCGACCGGGTCGACGTCGACGAGGCGGATCTCCCAGGAGCCGAGGTCGTCCGCACCGATCAGGTCGGCGAGCAGCCCGCGGGTGAAGACGGCGGACCCGGCCCCGATGAGGACGAGGACGCGGTCGGTGCTGGTCATACTGTTCTCCTCTTCGCGCTCTGTCGTTCCGCCGGCTCAGGCCGCCGCGGTCGCCCGGCGAACGACGCGGTTGCGCAGCTCGCCGATTCCCTCGACGCCGCAGACGACCAGGTCGCCGTCCTGAAGGTAACGCGCGGGGACGCGGAACGCGCCAGCGCCGGCCGGGGTGCCGGTGAGGATGAGGTCGCCGGGCTCCAGGGTCACGCCGTCGGAGACGAACGCGAGGATGGCCGGGATGTCGAAGATCATCCCGCCGGTGTCGTCGTCCTGCAGCACCTCGCCGTTGACGGAGGTGTGGATGCGGTGACCGGCCTGTGCGCCGAACTCGTCGGGCGTGACCAGCCATGGGCCGAGCGGCGTGAAGCTGTCGAACGACTTGCCACGGCTCCACTGCACGTCGGCGAACTGCACGTCGCGGGCCGAGACGTCGTTGGCGACGGTGTAGCCGGCGACGTCGTCGATCGTCGCGGGGGTCGCACCGCCGCAGCGGCGGCCGATGAGGAGCGTGAGCTCCGCCTCGTAGTCGACCTGCTCCGTGAGGTGGGCGGGAACCACGATGTCGTCGTACGGGCCGGTGATCGACGTGGTGTACTTCGCGAACGTCAGCGGGCGCTCCGGCTGGGTGAAGCCGGTCTCGCTGGTGTGGTCGGCGTAGTTGAGGCCGACGGCGATCATCTTGCCTGGGCGGTCGACGGGAGCCGCGAGGTCGAGGCCCTCCCGGTCGACGGTCGGCCAGTCGGCGGAGGCGCCGCGCTCGATCGCGTCCAGCACTCCGACGCCCTCGGGAGCGACACGGGCGACGCCGTCCTGCTCGACGACGGTGCGGGCCGTTCCCTGGATGCGGGCTCGTGCGATTCTCATATCTCTCCTTCGGGGCTGGATGCTCGTCCATACTGTCACAAACAGTCAGAAATGAGCAAGAATAAGCAGATGCTTTCAGAAACGATTACGACGGTCGGGCGCGAACGGTCCACGACCGGCCCCGCGTCCCTCGCCCAGGGTGTCTACGGCGCCCGCGGAAACCTCGAGCTCGTCACCTGCGACGCGCGGGACGGCCTCTGGGTCTTCTGGTTCAACTCCGACCTCGCGACCGATCCGCTGGAGACGCCGGAGGTCCCGCCCGGCACGTGGAGCGCCGGCCTAGCGTTCGCGCGGGGCGCCGGCTACCGCCAGGCGCAGATCCTGCAGTCGACGCTCGGGCCGGACCACCTGGAGGTGCTCGCGCTGCGCGCGGACGGGGTGCTGGAGAGCTGGTACTGGTCGCCCGGTCCCGGGTTCCAGTGCCGCGCCGGGCACGTCGCCGACGGTGTCGA
Organism: Leifsonia sp. TF02-11; assembly: GCF_017565305.1. Classification (GTDB taxonomy): domain Bacteria; phylum Actinomycetota; class Actinomycetes; order Actinomycetales; family Microbacteriaceae; genus Leifsonia. The sequence continues at coordinate 88,018 of NZ_JAGEKP010000007.1, read as the reverse complement.
GCGCTTCGAGGCGGTGCACGCCGCTGGCCGGCTCACAGTGACGATGGACGGCGAAGAGGGAGTGCGGGTTATCGCCTCCGGATCCGAGGGCTATCCCGACCGCGTGTGGACCGCTGCCGACAACGGCCCGGACCTCGACGCCGGCACGCAGGCCGCCGCCCTTCTCGTGGCGAAGGGTGTCTCCGAGGGGGACATCGTGCCGGGGTCCGCACGGGCCTCCCGCTCTGACCGTGCCGGCGGAACCATCGAGTTGACCTGGCGCGACCGGGAGGGCGCCCTGCGCCACCTCGGGGTCGGCGCTCCCGTGCACTGAGGCCAGGGCCACCGGAGGCCGCCGGACCATCGGATCCAGCGGCCTCTACCGGTGTCGAGTGTCAGTTCACCCGGTGGATCATCGTGTTGGCGAACTGATACCGGTACCCGGCGGCCTTCACGGCGGCATCGTGCCGCGGGCTCTGTCCGTACGAGGAGCCGTGCAGCCAGACGAAGGCGGGCGCCTCCTGCCCGGTCACGGCCTCCAGCTGCCGCTTGGAGTCGACGACCTCGCGCACGATGTCCTCGTCCGAGAGCACGGTGTCGAATCCCTCGTGGTGCGCGGTGTGCGGGAACACGACATGGCGGCGGCTCAGCTCGGCCACTTCGTCCCAGTCCATCGCGATGCGACCGCCCTGGGCGTCCTCCTCGACCAGCGAGATCCAGTGCGCGCGTGCGAAGGCCTCCTGGTGCTCGACATCGCAGTCGACGAAGGAGGTCGCGATCGGGAACCAGCCGGTGATCCCGAGTTCGTCGCAGAGCGGGGCGGCGACCGTCGCCGAGTTGCGGTACCCCTCGTAGAACACCGGGATCAGGCCCGGCTTGTCCTTGTGCCACTCCCCCGTCTCGAAGAAGCGGTCGAGGTCGTCCAGGGTCACGGTGGCGTAGTCGCGGGCGAATCCCGCGAGCTCCCTGGCGAGCTCGTCGCGCGCGACGCGCGGCGTGGAGTGGTAGTTGACCACCCGGATGAAGTGGCCTCTGCTCAGCTGTTCGCGCTGCGCGGTGAACGACGGCCGGGTCATCGGGCGTCTCCTTCGGTGATCGGCGCCGCACCCGGCGTGAAGTGGGTGAACGCGAGGACCTGCATCGCGGTGATGACCGCGCCCTCGTCGTCGTCGCGCGCCCACGGGACGAGGGCGGCGGAGTACCGGTCGAAGACGTCGGCGAACGCCCGACCCTCGTCCAGCTGGGCGCCGGAGGATGCGACCGGGAGCGCGCCGCGCTCGTCGGCGATGCCGAGGACCATGGGGATGCCCTCGCGCTCCAGCCGACGGTCGTGGCAGGCGCGCATCAGTCCGACGATGTCGTCGGCGGCGAGCAGGGCGGCCGGCGTCGGCTCGCCCTCGTGCGTGCTCGGTCCGGTGACGGTTGCTGACATGCGGGTGGTTCCTTTCAGAGTGCGGCGGGCACGGTGGCGTCCACGGGCGTGGAGACGACCCCGAGCAGTCGCTCGACGGTGGCGGCGATCGCCTCGCGCCCGGAAGCGATCGCCGGTCGAGGGTCCGCCGCCCCGCTGATCGCGGCGGCGACGGCGCCGGAGTAGGCGGCGGAGAGCTGCGTGCCGACGTTGACCTTGCGGATGCCGGCGGCCACAGCTGCGCGGATTCCGTCGTCGGGCACGCCGGACGAACCGTGCAGCACCAACGGGACCGGCACGGCCGCGGCGATCCGCGCGATCAGGTCGAGGTCGGGGGTCGCGGTGCGTTCCCGCATCGCGTGCGAGGTGCCGACCGCGACCGCGAGCCCGTCGACGCCGGTCGCCGTGGCGAAGGCAGCCGCGTCCTCCGGATCGGTGCGCACGCCGAAGGCGTGGGCGCCGTCCTTGCCGCCGATCTCGCCGAGCTCGGCTTCCATCCACAGGCCGCGCTCGCGGCCGAGCCGCGCGATGCGGGCGGTCTCCGCGACGTTCTGCTCGTAGGGCAGCGCCGAGGCGTCGAACATGGCGGACGTGAAGCCGAGGGCGGCGGCCTCCAGCACGAGGTCGCCGTCCTCGCAGTGATCGAGGTGCAGCCCGACCGGCACCGCTGCCCGGCGAGCCAGCGCACCGCACGCCGCCGCGAGCGGCGCGAGGCCCCCGTGGAAGCGGATCGCGTTGTGACTCACCGAGAGGAGCACCGGGAGGGCCGCCTCCTCTGCGCCGCGGACGATGCCCTCGGCGAACTCCAGAGTGATGACGTTGCAGGCGACGACGGCGGGAAGCCCGGAGCCGAGCAGCTCGCCAGGTCCGCTCAGCATGTCTCGACCGTGACGCCCGCCGCCCGGAATCGCTCCACGGTCTCCCCGTCCGCACCGTCGTCGACGATGAGCGTGTCGATGGCGGTGATCGGGACGAGACGCGCGGGGCCGCGCTGCGCGAGCTTGCTGTGGTCGGCGAGCATGATCAGCTGCGGGGCCGACGACGCCAGCGAGCGGTCGGTCTGGGTCTCGCTGAGGTTGGTCCCCGTGACGCCGATCTCCGGGTCGATGCCGAAGGCGCCCGAGTAGACCTGGTCGATGCCGAACTCGCCGAGCCCGGCGATCGTGAGGTGCCCCAGGAGACTCATCTCCTGTCGGCGGAGCAGCCCGCCGAGCACGATGATCTCGATGTCGGAGTACTGGGCCAGCCGGTTCACGACCATGAGGCTGTTGGTCACGACCGTGAGGCCGCGCACCGTACCGAGGAACGGCAGCATGGCCTCCGTCGTCGTGCCTCCGGTGACCAGGATGGTCGAGTTGTCGGAGACATGCGCGGCGGCGGCCTCGCCGATCCGGCGTTTCTCGGCGGCGAAGGCGACCTCCCGCAGCGGGCGCAGCGGCTCGACGTCGTCGGTCAGCGGGGCTGCGCCCCCGTGGACGCGCTCGATCAGCCCGCGGTCCTGCAGGTCGTTGAGGTCGCGCCGGACCGTGGACGTGCTCACCCCGAGGAGCCGGGCCATCTCAGTCACGGAGCCCGTCCCGTAGGCCCGGATGTAGTTGAGCAGCTCGCGCTGCCTCTTCGGTCCGAGCAGGGGTTCAGTAGCCTGAGACACGATCCACCTCATTCACGATCGGCCGCCCCTCGGCGAGCCTGGTCAGGTTCTCGACCACCAGGTCGAGGGTCTGGGCATGGTACTGCGGTGCGAGCCCGGCGACGTGCGGGGTGACGAGAGCTCCGGACTCCGACCACCACGGCGAGCTCGGCGGCAGCGGCTCGTCGTCGAAGACGTCCACCGCCACACCCCCGATCCGTCCGTCGCGCAACCGCTCAAGCAGGGCGGACTCGTCCACGATGCCGCCACGCGCGATGTTGACCACGAGCGCTCCGGCCGGGAGCAGGTCCAGCTGCTCAGCCCCGATCATGTCACGGGTGAGCTCGGTGAGCGGGACCACCACGACGAGCACGTCGCTTCGGCGCATCACCTCGTCCAGCCGCTCCATCGGCAGGATCTCGGTCGGGTCCTCGGTCGCAGCGCGCCGGCCGGTGTCGAACTTGGCGTCGCCGGCGACGGGACGGCCGGTGCGGCTGAGACCGACGACCTCCATGCCGAAGGCGTTCGCGAGGCGGGCGATCTCGCGCCCGATGCGGCCGTAGCCGACGATCCCGAGCGTCGCGCCCGGCAGCTGTCGCGGCGTGAGCGACGCCAGCCGGTCGGCGTTCGACGGCCAGCTGCGGTCCTTCCTGTGCTGCTGGATGAGCGGCATGCGGTGCGCGAGCTCGAGCACGGCCATCAGCGCGTACTCGGCCATCGGCACCGGCGCGATGCCGCCGAGGGTCGCGATCGCCACGCCGCTGTCCCAGAGCCGGGTACCGCGTACGTGGTCGACGCCCGAGGTGTCGAGCTGGACGCAGCGCAGCGCCGGCGTCTGCTCGGGCTCGGGGAACCACTCCGTGGTGTGCAGCAGGTCGACGCGCGCCAGGAGGTCCGGAGACGCCGCCGCCGCTTCCCGCGGCGTCAGCCGGTGCACGTCGACCTCCGGCAGGCGGGCGCGGAGCTCCGCGAACCACGAGTCCGGCAGCGCGAGGGTCGAGAGGTAGGTGAGGGTCATTTGATTCCTGTTCGGGCGAAGCCCTGGACGAAGTAGCGCTGGAACGCGAGGAAGAGGATCACCATCGGCAGAACCGAGATCAGGGCGAGGGCCATGATCGAGTTGTAGTCCGGTGCGGTCTGGTTCTTCAGGTAGAGCATCCCGATCGGCAGTGTGAAGAGGTCGTTGTCCTTCAGGGCGATCAGCGGCCACGCGAAGTCGTTCCAGCTGCCGAGCAGCGTGAGCAGCGTGAGCACGGCGATCAAGGGCTTGCAGAGCGGGAGGACGACCTGCAGGAAGATCCGGATGTGGCCGGCGCCGTCGATGCGCGCCGCCTCCACGATCTCGTCCGGGATGCCGATGAAGAACTGGCGGGCGAGGAAGATCCCGAAGGCCGCGGCCGCACCGGGCAGGATGACACCCCAGTAGGTCCCGAAGATGCCGAGGCCGACGGTGAGCTTGAACTGCGCGACCATGATCGCCTGCACCGGGATCATCATGGTGGCGAGGGCCAACAGGAAGACTGCGTTGCGGCCGCGGAAGCGGAGGCGGGCGAAGGCGTAGCCGGCGAGCAGGTTCACGACCACGGTGAACACGGTCACGAACACGCCGATCACGACCGAGTTGCCGAACCAGGTGACGACCGGGTACTGGGTGAGCACGTTCTGGAAGTTCTCCAGGGTGAAGGTGCTCGGAACGAGGTGGAGGCCGGGCTCGAACACCTCGCCCCGCGGCGAGAACGCGACGACGCACATCCAGTACAGGGGGAAGATGACGATCACCGAGACCACGACGGCCACGAGGACGCGCCAGGCCATGCCGCGGCGGCCCTCGTCGGGCGAGCGTCTGCGGCCCGGCCGCGGGGCGCGGCCGGCCGCGTCGGCGATCTCGAGCAGGGTTCCTGAGGTCTGTGTCATGGGGGTTCCTCTTACTCGACCAGGTCGCGGGTCCGGCTGGTCTTCCACTGGACGAACGTGAAGACGAGCGTGATGAGCAGGATGACGATGCCGATCGCCGCGCCGTAGCCCTGCTCCCGGATCTGGAAGCCGTTGCGATAGGCGTAGGTGACGAGCACCGAGGTCGAGTTGCCCGGGCCTCCGCCCGTCATCACGAAGATCAGGTCGAACACCTGGAACGACGCGATGACGTTCATGATCAGCAGGAAGAACGTGGACGGGCCCACCAGCGGCACGGTCACGCTCCGGAACTGCTGCCACTTGCTGGCGCCGTCGATGCGCGCGGCCTCGTACAGCTCAGGAGAGATGGACTGCAGTCCGGCCAGGTAGATGATCATGTTGAAGCCGACGCGCAGCCAGATGGCGACGATGACCACGGAGATCATCGCGGGGGCGCCCTGCGACTGCCAGGCGACCGGGCTGAGGCCCAGCGCGCTCAGGATCTTGTTGATGAGTCCGCTCGACTCGTAGAACAGGATCATCGCGATCATGCCGGAGGCGACGCCCGAGATGACCATCGGGAGCACGATGACGGTACGGAACACGCCGCGAGCGGGGAGCACCGAGTTGAGCAGCACCGCCAGACCGAGCCCGGCGGCCAGGTCGATCGGCACGGTCAGCACGGTGAACACGATGGTGTTCCACATGCTCTGCCAGAAGACCGGGTCGGTGATCAGGCGCACGTAGTTGTCCCAGCCGACCCACTGCGGTGTGCCGAACCCCTTCGTCTCCTGGAACGACAGCTGCAGCGCCCACAGGATCGGGAGGAACAGGAACGTCGCCATCAGCACGAGGTTCGGCCCGAGGAACCCCCAGCCGACGAGCGATTCCTTGATGCGGGCGGCGCGGCGCGCCGCCCGGGGACGACGCGACTCGATGGTGTCGCGCCGTCCGCGGGCGGTCAGAGTGGACATTACTTCGTTGCTTCCTTCACTGCGTCGGAGAGCTTGGTCAGCGTGTCCTTCGTCGACTGGCCGCCGATGAACGCGGCATCCAGCTGATCCTGGAGGGCGGTGTTGATGGCCGCCATCGCCGGGGACGTGACCTGCTTGACGTCGCTCGGCTCGATGGTGGAGGCCTGATCGACGAACACGGGCATCACGTCGGGGCGGATGTCGTACTTGACTTTGTCGCCGCTCAGGTCGGTGCGTGTGGGCAACTCGTTCGTCGCCGCGCAGAAGGTTGACATGCTGTCGGCCTGGACCATGAACTTCAGGAACTCGGCCGCCAGCTTCGGGTTCTTCGTCGCCTTGGTCGCCACCAGGGCGTTACCTCCGAGGTCGGTGGCGCCGCGCGCATCCTTCGGCATCGGGATGGCCGTCCAGTCGAACTTGGCGAGGCTCGCCATGTCCGGGACCAGGAACGAGCCGAGGAAGCCCATCGCAGCGGTGCCCTCGGAGAACAGCGAGTCGGCGTAGGTCGCCGACTTGACCGAGCTCGTCGGCGGGACCCAGTTCTTCTGGAAGAAGCTCTTGGTGAAATCGAGCGCCTTGGTGCCGGCGGCCGAGTCGATCTCCGGCGTCTTGCCGTCCGCGCCGATGAGCTTTCCGTCGGCCTGGAAGAGCCAGCTCAGCCAGCGGGCGGCGCCGGCCTGCTGCCAGTTGTAGACGAACGGGTACTTGTCCGCGGGCAGCGCGGCGCGCAGCTTGGCGGCGACGGCGGCGAACTGGTCCCAGGTCCAGGCGTCGGCCTGGGTCTTCGGGAGCGAGCTCGGGTCGATGCCGGCCTGCTTCAGCATGTCCTTGTTCACCAGGAGCGCAGAGACGTCGGTCTGGTGGGGGACGCCGTACGGCTTGCCGTCGTACGAGACGGCCTGCCACATCGCCGGCTGGAACTGGGCGATCTCGCTCTTCGTGAAGTACGAGCTGAGGTCGAGGAGCTGGTCCTGGCTCGAGTAGACGCCGAGGTTGCCGTAGTCGACCCGGAACACGTCGGGCGCCGCGCCCGAGGAGAGCTGAGCGTCGATGTTCGAGAACATCTGCTCGTACGGCACGACGTTGAGCTTGATCGTGGCGCCCTTGTGCTCGGATTCGAACTGCTTGATGAGCTTCGTGAACGAATCCTGCTCGGCTTTGCTCGCCCAGGTGGTGAAGGTGAGCGATCCGGTGGCCGCGTCGCCACCGGAACCTCCACCGAACCCGGAGCACCCGGCGAGTGCCAGCGCCGAGGTGACGGCCACCCCGACGAGGGCGAGTGCCCTCTTCCTACTGAGTTTCACGCTGCGATCTCCTTTTGTGATCGAGGCGACACGCGGTGCTGCGCTGCGCCACTTTGTTTCAGGCAGTATTCATCAAACAAGCTCAATTAGTCAAGAACTTCCATCATCTGCTCATTTCTGATTGAATCTGCTCAGATCGTTCGAGATCTTCCACCGACCAAGGACACAAGTATGAACGAATTCACCGACGCCCCCGGCGCCGTCACCCGGGCCGAGCTCACGAGTCAGCCAGACGTCTGGGCGACCGCGCTCGCTCTGCCCGCCGAGCAGTCGTCGCTGCTCCCGACGGCCGGCGAGAAAGTCCTCGTCGTCGGCTGCGGCACCTCGTACTACATAGGCGACTCCTACGCCTACCTGCGCAACGACGCCGGGATCGGGCGCACCCGAGCGGCCATCCCGACCGAGCTCACCTGGGTGGACGACGACGAGCACATCGTGGTCATCTCCCGCTCAGGGACGACGGCCGACGTGATCGACATCGTCCGCCGGTACGGCGACACCCACCGCGTCACCGGCATCATCGGCGACCTGGACACCCCGCTCGGAGAACTGCTCGCCGGGCGCATCATCCACCTCGGCTTCGCTGACGAGACGTCCATCGTGCAGACCCGCTACGCGACGACCGGTCTCACGACGCTGCGCGCCTCGATCGACGCCGTCCCGGACGACCTCGTCGCCGACGGCCGCGCCGCTCTGGAGCTCCCCCTGCCCGCTGATCCGGCCTCCCTGCGGCACATCGTCTTCCTCGGGCACCGCTGGAGCGTCGGTCTCGCCTACGAGGCGGCACTCAAAGTACGCGAGTCCGCCGGATTCTGGACGGAGTCCTATCCCGTCTGGGAGTACCAGCACGGCCCCATCTCCTGCGCCGGCCCAGGAACGCTCGTCTGGGCGCTCGGCGAGCTGCCCGACATCGTCGCCGACGACATCCGCGCCACGGGCGCCGAGGTCTACGGCAACGACCTGGACCCGCAGGCGAACCTGGTGCTCGTGCACCGGCTCGCGCTCGCCCTTGCCCTGCACCTCGGCCGCAACCCCGACACCCCGCCGTTCCTCAACCGCTCCGTCCTGACGACCAGCTGATGCCGCTCGTCACCATCTCCGCCGCTGAGCACGCCGCGGAGGAGACGCTGCTGCGCGCTGTGGCGGACGCCGTCGCCGACGCGCTCGGTCTCGGTGACGGCGACGTGATCGCCCTCGCCACGCCGGTCCGCTCGATGGTCGCGAGCGGGCGCGACGGGGCAGCGGGCCCGTGGCCGATCGCCACCATCCACGGTTCGGACCGCGGCGAGCAACCGATGCGTGCGGCTCTTGCCGCGGCCGAACAGGCCATGCTGGACTGGGGACGCGACCAGCGCGTCGAGATCGAAGGAGTGTGGGTCGAATGGGCGCTGCCCCTGACCCGGTGACCGCCGAGGCGTCGACCGCCGACCTTCTGGTCGCAGACCTCCTCGTCGTGGGCGAGCTCTGCGTCGATCTGATCATCCCGCTCGAGAGCGACATCCGCTTCGGGCAGCACGAGCAGCTGGTGCCGGCGACGACCCTGACGATGGGCAGCTCCTCGGCGATCACCGCGTGCGGCGCGGCTGCGCTCGGCACCCGCACGGCCCTGATGAGCGTGCGCGGCGATGACACCTTCGGCTGGTTCCTGGACGCGGAGCTGCAGCGCCTCGGGGTCGGGACTCGGCTCGTCCGCGTCGACGGCAGCGCGCCCACCGGCGTCTCCACACATCTCACCCGCCCGGACGGAGACCGGGCCATCCTGACCTCGCTCGGCTCGATCGGCAGGGTCACGGCCGCCGACGCGTCCGACGACATCCTCCGCAGTGCCCGACACCTCCACATCGGCAGCTACTTCCTGCAGACCGACCTGTGGCCGGACGCGCGCTCGCTGTTCGCCCGTGCACACGCGCTGGGGCTCACCACCTCCCTCGACGGAAACTTCGACCCGGAAGAGGAATGGGACCGCGGTGTCCTCGACGCGCTCGCGGAGGTCGACGTCTTCTTCGGCAACGACCAGGAGCTCTGCGGGATCGCGGGGACCGCCGACGCCGACGCAGCGGTGCGCTCCCTCCTCGAGATCATGCCGCGGGGAGGCGTGGTGGTCCGCAAGCTCGGCTCCGAGGGTGCTGAAGCGTCCTCCCTCGCCGACGAAGGCCGCCAGACCTTCGCGGTCGGCATCCCGGAGGTGGCAGGGACCCTGGTCGACACCGTCGGGGCCGGGGACACCCTGGCCGCCGGGTTCATCGCCGCCCGGCTGCGCGGCCTCCCCGTCGCCGATTCCCTCGCGGTCGCCGTTTCGTGCGGCTCCGCATCCACCCGCGGCGCCGGAGGCACCGGCGCCCAACCCGACTGGGCGACAGCCCGCACTCTCGCAGCGGCACTCCGCGTCGCACGGAATGGAGAATGAACCTCATGCGCATCCTTTTGATCGGTGCCGGCGGTGTCGGTAACGCCATCGCGAAGATCGCCGCCCGCCGCTCCTTCTTCGAGGCGATCGTGGTCAGCGACTACGACCAGGCCAGAGCGGAGGCCACGGTGCAGTGGATCCGCGACCGGCACGGCGAGCAGGTCGCGGCCCGATTCACCGCGACCCGCATCGACGCCTCCGATGCGGAATCGGTCGCCGCGGTCGCCCGCGAACACCGTGCCACGCACGTGATGAACGCGGTGGAACCGAAGTTCGTCGAGTCGATCTTCGCCGGAGCGTTCGCCGCCGGGGCCGACTACCTCGACATGGCGATGAGCCTGTCCCACCCCCACGACACCGACCCCTACGGCCAGACCGGGATCAAACTCGGTGACGCCCAGTTCGCCCAGGCCGACGATTGGGAGGCCGCCGGCCGGCTGGCCCTGGTCGGCATGGGCGTCGAGCCCGGCCTCTCCGACGTCTTCGCCCGCTACGCCGCCGACGAACTGTTCTCGCACATCGACGAGCTCGGAACCAGGGACGGCGCCAACCTCGTCGTCCGCGACGAGAACGGCAACGAGATCTTCGCCCCCTCGTTCAGCATCTGGACCACCATCGAGGAATGCCTCAACCCACCGGTCGTCTGGGAGAAGGACCGCGGCTGGTTCACCACCGCGCCGTTCAGCGAACCGGAGGTCTTCGACTTCCCCGAAGGCATCGGCGAGGTCGAGTGCGTCAACGTCGAGCACGAGGAAGTCCTCCTCATGCCCCGCTGGCTCGACGCCGAACGCGTCACCTTCAAGTACGGACTCGGCGACGAGTTCATCGGCGTCCTCAAGACCCTCCACCTCCTCGGCCTCGACTCCACCGACCCCCTCCGCGTCCGCTCGGCCGCCGGTCCGGTGGAGGTCGCCCCGCGCGACGTCGTCGCCGCCGCCCTCCCCGACCCCGCCACCATCGGCCCACGGATGACCGGCAAGACCTGCGCCGGCGTCCATGTCACCGGCACCGGAAAAGACGGCCTCCCCCGCAGCGTCTACCTCTACCACGTCGCCGACAACGAGTGGACCATGCGCGAATACGAAGCCCAATGCGTCGTCTGGCAGACCGCCCTCAACCCCGTCATCGCCCTCGAACTCCTCGCTGCCGGCACCTGGAAAGGCGCCGGAGTCCTCGGCCCCGAAGCCTTCCCCGCCCGCCCCTACCTCGAACTCATGGAGCGCGCCGAGTCCGACGGCGGCTACGGACAGACCTGGGGACTCCGCGAACCCTGAGCTGTAGCGATCGAAGTCCTGACGGACTGAGCGAGTCACCCTGCGAGCTTGGTAGGGTGACCTCGTGCTGATTGACGAGATCGACAGAGCGTAGCCACCGGTCGCCGGTGGCCATCTCGCGCCGCCGGAGCGATCGGGCTCCCGCTCATCCGATCGATCTTTCTCGTCATCTTCGAGGTTCTGCCATGTCTACCAGCACGTCTTCCATCGTCCTGTCCGCCCTCTCCTTCAGCTGGCCAGACGGCCGGTCCGCCATCACCGACGTCAGCGGCTCGTTCCTGCCGGGCCGCACCGGACTCGTCGGGAACAACGGGGCCGGCAAATCCACGCTGCTCCGTCTCATCGCCGGCGAGCTGACACCGACCTCCGGCACGGTGTCGACGACCGGCGAGGTGGGCTACCTCCGTCAGTCGGTGACGTGGCGCGGCGACACCACCGTCGCCGGTCTGCTCGGAATCCAGGAGGTCGTCGACGCCATCCGGGCCGTCGAGTCCGGCGACGTCTCCGAGGAACACTTCGAGACGATCGGCGAGGACTGGGACATCGAGGCGCGCGCCGACGAACAGCTGCGCGCGATCGGGTTCTCGTCCGCCGATCTCGACCGTCAGGTGCGGACGCTCTCCGGAGGAGAGGTCATGCTCATCGCGATCTCAGGGCTGCGGGTCCGCCGGTTCCCGATCACTCTGCTCGACGAACCGACCAACAACCTGGATCGCCCCACCCGGTCGATGCTCGCGGAGCTGCTCGAGACCTGGCCGGGGACGCTCGTCGTCGTCAGCCACGATCTGGAGCTCCTCGATCGGATGGATCGGACCGCGGAACTGTACGCCGGTCGGCTGACCGTGTTCGGCGGCCCGTACAGCGAGTGGAAAGCAGCTCTCGAAGCCCAGCAGGCGTCGGCCCTGCAGTTGGCGGCCTCGGCCGAGCGAGCGGTCAAAGCCGAGCAGCGGCAGCGGGCGGAGGCCGAGAGCCGCCTGGCGAAACGGGCCAGGAACGCCTCGACCGCGAACGCCAACAAGAAGGGCTCGAAGATCCTGATGAACGGGCTCGCCTCTCGCGCGGAAGCTTCCGCCGGCAAGCTGCGCAGCGGGCTCGACGACCGCCTGGACGCCGCGAAGGCGGCCAGGGAGGAGGCCGCCGCGCGGGTGCGCCCGGATCAGCGGATCTCCCTGCAGCTGCCCGATCCGGACGTCCCCGCCGGGCGACGGATCGCCGAACTCGTCGGGACCGACCGGACTTTCACCGTGCAGGGCCCGGAGCGTGTCGCGATCGTCGGCGCGAACGGCGTCGGCAAGACGACGCTGCTCGAGGCCCTGGTCGGCGGCGACGAGGTCGTGCCCGGTCGTGCCGGCGGACGGCTGCACACGACGCGCGTCGGCTACCTCGCCCAGACCCTCGGCGGCGTCGACGAGAAGGTGGGAGCCCTCGAGAACGTGCGGCAGATCGCGCCGGACGTACCGGACTCGCTCATCCGGAACCGCCTCGGCCGTCTGCTGATCAAGGGCGACGACGTCCACCGCCCTGTCGCGTCGCTCAGCGGCGGCGAGCGCTTCCGAGTACTGCTGTCACGCCTGCTCCTCGCCGACCCTCCCGCACAGCTGCTCGTGCTGGACGAGCCCACCAACAACCTCGACATCGCCAGCGTCGACCAGCTCGTCGACGCGCTCGGCGAGTACCAGGGTGCGGTGATCGTCGTCAGCCATGACGAGCGGTTCCTCGACCGATTGGGGCTGACCCGGAGGTTGGAGCTGAGGCCGAACGGAACGTTGACGGAGATCGCACCTCCCGCCTGAGCGTCGATGAGCGCGCCGATCTCGGCGAGGGCTATCGTCGGAGTCGACCGCGGACGCGACAGGGAACGGCACCGCCGACGACACAGGAGGCTCGATGAGAGACCGCATCCTCGACCTCGTCTTCCTCATCGGGGTGCTGTTCAAAGGCCTCGACGGCCTGGTCGAGCTGGTCGGCGGCGTCGTGCTGCTCTTCGTCACCCCGGCGAAGCTGCAGCACGCGGCAGCCCGTGCGACGTCCGGCGAACTGGCCGAGGACCCGCACGACCTCATCGCCAACCTCATCGTGCACGGTGCTGCCCACCTCCAGCACGGCAGCATCGTGTTCGCCGCGGTCTACCTGCTCGTCCACGGCATCGTGAAGCTCGCGATCGTGATCGCGCTGCTCGTCGGGTCGCGTCGCATCTACCCGTGGGCGATGGCGGCGCTTGGGGCCTTCCTGATCTTCCAGGTCTACGAACTGGTGACCCAACCGTCGATCGGAGTCGCGGTCCTGACGGCCTTCGACGCGGTCATCATCTGGCTCACCTGGCGGGAATGGCGCCGCGGGCGCGAACTGCGCACGACGTGGCGCGGGACGGTCGCGTGGGTGTTCCGGCGGCCGGTGGCGGAATAGCGCGGCTCACGGCGCGTACGACGTCGACACCTGGTGCTCGAGCTGCTTCAGGTGGGTGCCGAGCGTGCCGCCGACCGCCGGGTAGCTGCCGACCGGGTCGGGGCTGGGCTGCGCCGACCCGGTGAGCGCGCCGATCGTCAGGATCACGGCGACGACGGCCGCCACGGCGTCGACGGCCAGGATGATCGCGAGGGTCCTGCGGCGTCCGGTGGTCGTCGCTCGCCCCGAGCGTGAAGGCTCGTCGGCGTCAGCCTCCGGTGCCGCAGGGGTCGGCAGCAGGAGCGTCGGCGGCAGCGTCGTCGTGACGTCCCTCGCCGCCAGCGGCGCCGTCGGCACCTCCTCCGGCGCGGCCAGCACAGCCGTCGGCGCCTCCTCGGCGAGGAGTGCGCTCAATTGCACGGCGGCCTCCCCCGCGGTCGGCCGCTGTGCGGGGTCACGCGCCGTCATCGCCCGCAACAGCTCCGCCCACGCGCCGCCCAGCGCTTCCGGGATCACGGGGTCGCGCGACAGCCGTCCCGTGGCGGACTCCACGGCCGTGCCGGGGAACTCCCGCCGTCCCGTGAGGCACTCCAGCAGCACGAGTCCCAGCGAGTACACGTCGGTCGCCGGGGTCAGCGGCCGGCCGGAGGCTTGCTCGGGGCTGAGGTAGCTCGCCGTTCCGATCACGGTGCCGGTCGCCGTGACCTTGGCGTCGTCCACCAGACGCGCGATGCCCAGATCGGTCAGCTTCGCGGCGACACCGGAGGCGGTCGACTCGGGGAGGAGGACGTTCGCCGGCGAGACGTCCCTGTGCACGACCCCCGCACCGTGGAGGTACGCGAGCGCACGGGCGATGTCGGCGCCGATCGCGGCGACCGCAGGGGCGGTGATCGCCCCCGATCGCAGCCGCGCGCGCACGTCCGTGCCCTTCACGTACTCCAGTACGAGCACCGCGCGGCCGTCGGCGGCCGAGATCGCGTCGAACAGCGTCACCAGCGACGGGTGCGACCGGGTCGCGAGGATGCGCACCTCGTCCTGCTGCCGGCGGAGGTCCGCCGCGGACGCGAACTCCGGACGGAAGATCTTGAGCGCGACCTCCCTGCCGAGAGCCTCGTCGGTCGCGCGGTAGACGTCGGCCAGGCCGCCGCGGCCGATGCGGTCGAGGATGCGGTACCGGTCGGCGATCAGGGTCCCGGCCGCAGCGGTCGCCGGCTGCTGCATCCCGTCGGTGGTCGGCATCATCCGTCACCGCCCTGGTCGTCGCCTTTGTCCTTGCCCTTGCCCTTCCCCTTCTGGTCGTGCTGCTGCTGTTGCTGCTGGAGCTGTTGGAGCTGCTGCTGCAGGCGCTCCTTCTCGACCTGATCCTGCAGCTGGGTCAGGTCGGCGCGCACGGCGACGATAGAGGACTCGATGGCCGCATGCCGGGCACTGCTGATCTCGCCCTTCGCCAGGGCGGCGTCGTTCAGCTTCGCGAGGGCGGCCAGCCGTGCCTGTGCACCGGCGAGGTCGTTCGCCTCTGCGGCGGTCGCCACCGCGAGCACACCGTGCTGGAGGGTCCTCGCGGTCTGTGCGGAGTAGCCGTCTCCTCCCGCGCAGCCGGTGAGCCCCAGTGCGAGCACGGTGGCGGCGACGACGAGGGGACGGCGGTAGCGTCCACGGGCTGGTCGCATGCTCGTCACCTCCTCACGGCCTCAAGCACGGTAGCCGCTGAACCGGCCGCTGTCGAGCCGAGAGCACTGCCACACCGGGGATGCTCAGCGAACGGGCTGCTCAGCGAACGGGTTCCTCAGCGAACGGGTTCCTCGACCGGCTCCGGCGACCTCGTCCCCGACGTGCCGATCCGGCGGAACGGCGCGGCCAGCGTCGCGGGCACACGACGCGCGTGCCACGCCAGCAGCACGACGGCCAGCATCGCGTAGACGGCCGAGACCACCCAGCGCGCCTCCGTGGAGGTGAACACGAACGTGGCGGCGAAGAGCACCACGAGCGCAGCGGCCCAGCGGCCGGAGAACCGCAGCCCGATCAGCATCGCGACTCCGAGCACCGTCTGCGCCACGGTGAGCACGAACTCCTCGACCTGCCGGCCGTCGAGCGGCAGCGCCCAGCCGCCACCGCCCAGGAGGTGCGCGATGGGCAGCGTGCCGACCAGGGCCGTCCACTGGTTGACCTTGCTGGCGAGCAGGATGCCGAGACCCATCGCCGCTTTGCCGCGCGTGGCGAAGACGATCGCGATGACGAACTCCGGAGCCTCCGACGCGAGCGGCGCGAGCCACTGGACGAGGAGGAAGTCGTCGATGCCCGCCGCACGCCCTCCGGCGACCAGGCTGTGCGCGAACGGCTCCGCCAGCAGCAGGATGACCACGGCCGAGACCACGAAGATGCCGATGACGGTCACCCGGCGGCCGATGGTCGGCAGCGCCCCGATCGCCCGCGGGACGCCGACGAGCTCCGGCTCCTCGCTCTCGCTTCTCGACACCCGCCAGAGGTAGTAGCCGAACAGTGCGAGCAGCCCGACGCCGAGCACCACGGGGATGCTGCCGGTCAGCGGGATGACCAGCGTGAGCACCGACGCGATCACGAGCAGGCCGAGCTCGACCCGGTTGTCCGCGGGGAGGCGCACCGCGAACGGGCGCACACTCACCCCGGGGTCGATGGGCCGGCGTCGGGCACGCGCGGTCCGATAGACCAGCAACGCGACCAGCAGCAGGAACGGCCAGCCGAAACCGAGCAGCAGCCGGTTCGACCCGGTCATGTTCGCCGCGGCGTACTGCGCCTGGCTCGGGTCCGACCCGGAGGTGAACGCGAAGTAGAGGTCGATCGCGTACTCCGGCAGGATCGCGATGATCGCCAGCAGTCCGACGGCCAGGCCTCCGGAGATGTCGACCTCGGCAGCCTCCCCCGCCCAGGCCAGGGCGAACGCGGCCGCGACGATGGCGAGGCCGAACATCAGGATGCCCACGATCGGCGCGGGCTCGATCCCGCTCAGGCGCAGGACGACACCCTGCGCGGCCACGAGCGCCACCACGCCCAGCGGGATCAGCAGTCGTCGGGGCGTCCCGGAGGCGGCAGCCCGGGCCTCGCCTCTCGTGCTCTGCGTTCTCGTCATCTGTGCGGCCTCTCGGTCGAGGGCGCCGGACAGCACGCAGCAAGGAGAGTCCGGTCACCGTGGTGGGACCGAAGGTCTCGCTCGCCCGGCCGCTGTGGCACGGGAGGCACGCCGGGCCGCTTCGACGCGAGCCAGTATGTCGACGTGCCCGCACACCCGGGAGCCGGGTGCGGAGCTACTCCCCTTCGCGGTCCCCTTCCTTCCGGACGGCGGCGCCCGCGCCCGCCCGCTCAGGCGGATTGCCAGCGTTTCGCCCGGCCTAACTCGAGGGCTAGACCGGTCAGGCGGTCGGGTGCGGCACGGCGAAGATCCGTTTCGTCGCGATGACCGCCTCCCGGTCGTCGCCGCGGAAGACGGCGTCCTTGAGCGCCTCGAACCCGTGCGCCATGTCGCGGACGTCCGCGTGCAGGCCCTGATAGGCGACGCTCACGTGATAGCCGAGCGACGGCGCCGCGCGCGCGACGAGCTCGATCAGCACCGGATTCGGGCACGAGCGCAGAATCGAGGTGAAGAGCGTCTCGGCGGATCGCTGGATGGCCGGCACCGCGCCTCCACCGAGCTGAGCGATCACCTCGTCGATCTGCGTGCCGATCGCGGCGCGGCCGTCGGCGTCGAGCCTCGGCAGGGCCAGGAGGGTGGCGCCGGCGAGCAGCACACCGATCGTCTGCAGCGTCTCCAGCGCCTGCTCCGGCCGCGGCGCGATGACGGCGGAGTGCGACTGCGGGGCGGTCTGCACCAGGCCTTCCAGGCTCAGGGTGTGCAGGGCCTGCCGGATCGGGGTGCCGGAGACACCGAACCAGGCACGCAGCTCTGCCTCGTCGAGGCGCTCGCCCGGGAGGAGGACGCCCGTGAGGATGGCGTCCTTGAGCTGGGCGTAGACCCGGTCGCGCATCAGCTCACGCGGAGCTCCCGAGCCTCCGGAAGCGGCGGGAACGGGCATCACGACGCCGCCCTCGGGGCCGCCGTGTCGGGCAGTTCGATGCGGAACACTAGCTTCGTCGCGTCGGCGACCGCCTGGGCGTCACCGGCCGCGACGGCGTCGCGGAGCACACGGTACGCCGCGGTCGCCTCGTCCCACTGCACGTCGAGGGCCCGGTACGCGACCATCACGTAGTAGGCGCGCGCCGAGAGCGTCCGTGCGGAGAAGTCGATCAGAACCCGATTGGGACAGGAGGCCAGCAAGCGCGCGTAGTACTCCTGCGACGCGGCGATGGAGCCCTCGATGTCTTTGCGCTCCAGCGCGTCGATGAGCCTGTCGAGCTCGCGCATCAGCTCCAGGCGCCCGCTCTGGTCGAGCTCGTCGAACACGAAGTCGAGGATGCCGAGCACCACGACGCCGATCGTCTGCAGGTTGGCGACGGCGTCCTCCACGCGCGGCTCGACGACGCGGGTGTGCGACTGCGCGACCGTCTCGACGAATCCCTCGACCGTGAGCGCGTGCAGGGCCTGGCGGATCGGAGTCTTCGACATCCCGAGCCAGGCCTGTAGCGTGTCGTCGTCGAGGCGCTCGCCGGGAAGGATCGTGCGAGTGAGGATGGCGTTCTTCAGGGCGTCGTAGGCACGGTCGCGCGCGAGCCGTCGTGCGGGCGCGCCGCCCGGTGAGCCGGGAACCGGCATCCAGACCTCCTCGCGAATAGCGGATCCCTGCCGCTTATCGTACTGACTGGCGCCGCCGAAACTGGAACTTCAATCTGGATTAAAGTTCCAGCCGGCGCCTATACTGCACGGACAGTGCGAATACCGCGCGGAGAGCACCGGCCCCCCACGATGCTCTCCGTCCTCCGAGCGGCGAGCCCTGATCTCGCTGCTCGGTCGGGGTCCTGCGCTTCGGGTGCGCAGGACCCCGACCATCTGCTCCAGCGACGGGAGTCACGGCCACGATGTTCCTCGATCGAAACGCCGGCCCCGGCGAACTCGCCATCACACTCGACCGCGACGCCTACCTGCGGCTGCTGCGCCGTGCCGCCGACAGCGGACTGACTCCCGAGGCGTTCGTGGAGCGGCTGGCGCGGGACGCCTACGGGCGTGCGATCGCCACCGGTGGGCCGGAAACCGGCGAACGCTCGCCGGACGCGTCGTAGAAGCGCTCTAGAAGGACTCCACCCCTGTGCCCCGGCCCGCGCCGTACGCCGAGTCGTAGGCGCGGCGGAAGCGGTCCTCCGATGCGAAGCCCCAGCGGTGGGCCAGCACGGCGTCGTCGATCGCCGCCTCCCTGGTGCGGTCGGCGTGCGCGGCGGCGAGGCGGGCACTGCGGAGGTAGTGGGCCGCGCTCGAGCCGGTCCGCGACCGGAAGGCCGCGTCCAGGTCGTATTGCGACGCGCCTGCGGCCGCCGCCATGTCGCCGACGCTGATCGGCAGGGACAGATAGTCGTCGACGAACCTCGTCGCGCGCCGGTGGATGCTCAACTGCGAGCGCGCCGTGGCCGGGCGGGCGCGGCGCTCACCGGTCAGGGGGAAGCACTCGAGCACACCGACGGCGAGCGCGTGCGACAGCCCGGCGCGCACCCTCGCGTCGTCGATGGTCCCCGACCGCAAGAACTCGGCCGCGACCTGGACGAGCTGCAGCATGTACCTCCCGCGCCGCAGGTCGACGGGGCGCGGCGAGTCGAACGCCGGCACGATCGCGTCATCGGCGTAGACCACCCGAGCGACCTCCCTCAGCCGCTCCGGCGCGATGTACACGTTCACGATGGACAGATTCTCGCCGTGGCCGTAGAGGTCGTGCCCGGGGCGGGTGAGGAACGGGACGCCGTACGACGAGTCGCGTTCGCCGTCCATCTCCCAGCGGTAGTCGCCGGCGAAGACGCCGGACACGCTGAACTGATCGAACTCGCCGTCGGACACCCAGTCGCCGCCGATCCGGTACACCCCGACCGTCAGGCCGTCATCGCCCGCCAGCTCCGCGCGGAACGAGAAGTCGGCTCCCGGGTCACGCGAGAACGCGAAGCGCCCCTGCGCCTCGCGCATCAGCGCGTCGGCCTCTTCCGGGTCGGCGGTGCTGCTCCGCACGCGTCTGAGGTCGTCCACATGGTGAACAGTACTCCGGTGGCGCCCACCGGCTCGGGTGACTACTCGTCCCGAGCGTCCGGCCGATCGAACTCGTCGAGCTGGTCGACGCCCTGCGGCTCCTCGACCTCCACCTCGACGCCGCCCTCCGACTCGTCGTGGAACGCTCCCGTGCCTTCGTCGAGCGTGCCCTCGCCGTCGGGGTAGCCGGCCTCGTCGGGGTACTCCGTCCCTCCGGTGTTCGACATGTCCATGGGGTCTCCCTCCGTCTGCTGACGATCCTGCAACACGCCGGCCCGGCACGCCAGGGGTACGACGCCGGGGAAGACCGCCGGAGGGGTGAGGCCCGAGCCGCCCTGCGGGTGAACCGCGGGTGGTTCTGTCGGCATTCCGTATCCAAACACGCATGCCGGGAGGGACACTCTCTGACAACCCACCACTTTCCTGGAGCCCGACATGCGCACCAGCACCCTCGTCCCGGTCGTCGCCGGTCTCGTCGCGATCGCGGCCGTCGCCCTCGCGGCCGCGTCGACCTACAGCGCGCTCACCGCGGGCGCCGACCTCGTCGTCGACGCGGGAGGCACCGGTGACAACGGTGCCGCAGCGCCGTCCGGCCCCGTCGACCTCGTCACCATCGACGGCCGCGACGTCGCGACGCCCTCGCACGCATCCGCCGCGTTCGTGCCGCTCGCCCTCGACGACCGGTACGATCCCGGCCGCACCTTCCGGCTCGAGGTCGGCATCGCCGACAACGATCCCGACGTCGCAGCGGCGGTCACGGTCGCGGTGGTCCCCGTGGACGCCGCGGGAACCGGTCAGGTCGGCACGTCGCCGAACGCCACCCCGCTGCTGCTGGTCACCGTGATCGACACGACCACCGGGAAGGTGCTGATCGGCGGAAGCGCCACCGATGCACGCCGGGGGGCGCCGGTCGCCGACGCGAGCGGGATGCTCGGGCACCTCGCCGCGCGCGACGCCGACCCGCTCGACGACGGCGACCGCTGGACGGACGGCGCGGCGCACAGCCGGCACGACCTGGAGGTGCTGGTCTACTGCCCTGACAGCCCAGGAGCCCGCGCACTCACGGACGCCCGCTCGGATCTCGCCCTCATGGTGTACGGGATCGGCCGGCCCTGACCGAGCCCATCAGCTCCTACCCGTCAGCACCCGCTTCGTCCAGCCCATTGACGATCCCGTCGCGACGGCGTTCGGTGGTCGCATGGTTGCTCTCATCATCATCCTGCTCGTGATCTGGCTCATCCTCGCGATCCTCGGCTTCGCCGTGAAGGGCCTCCTGTGGCTGGCCATCCTGGGGATCGTCTTCTTCATCATCACGGCCATCGTGGGCTGGCTGCGTCGAGGCGCCTCCCGCAGCTGACGCGGGCCACGCCACACATTCATCCGTGCGGACGGACAATCGGATCGGGCAGCCCTGTTGGACGAATTGGGTCGCACCAGGGAGGCTGGTGGCATGACCTTCCTCCCTGACGCCTCCCGCTACGACCGGATGCAGTACCGCCGCACCGGTCGCAGCGGCCTCGACCTCCCCGCACTGTCGCTCGGCCTCTGGCACAACTTCGGCGACGACCGCCCGCTCGACACCCAGCGCGCCATCGTCCGCCGCGCCTTCGATCTCGGGATCACCCACTTCGATCTCGCCAACAACTACGGACCGCCGTACGGCGCGGCCGAGGTCAACTTCGGGCGCATCCTGCGCGAGGACCTCCGCCCGTACCGCGACGAGCTCATCGTGTCGTCGAAGGCCGGCTGGGACATGTGGCCGGGGCCGTACGGACAGGGCGGAGGCAGCCGCAAGTACCTGCTCGCCAGCCTCGATCAGTCGCTCGCCCGCCTCGGTCTCGACTACGTCGACATCTTCTATTCGCACCGACCAGACCCCAGCACCCCGCTGGAGGAGACGATGCAGGCGCTCGACACCGCGGTGCGCAGCGGCAAGGCGCTCTACGTCGGCATCTCGTCCTACAGCGCGGAGGAGACCAGGAGGGCGGCGGAGATCCTGCGCGAGCTGGGGACTCCGCTCCTCATCCACCAGCCGTCGTACTCGATGCTCAACCGCTGGATCGAGACCGAGGGCCTTCTGGACGCCGTCGACGAGTTGGGGGTCGGCGTCATCGGCTTCACGCCGCTCGCCCAGGGCATGCTGACGGGCAAGTACCTGAACGGGGTGCCGGAGGGCTCGCGTGCCGCCGCCGGGACCTCCTTCGACGCCGGATGGCTGACGGACGAGGCGGTCGAGCGGCTGCGCGGCCTCGACGCGATCGCGTCCTCGCGCGGGCAGACGCTCGCGCAGCTCGCACTGGCCTGGGCGCTCCGCGATCCGCGCGTGACGTCGCTCGTGATCGGCGCCAGCAGCGTCGAGCAGCTGGCGCAGAACGTCGGCGCGCTCGACAACGTCTCGTTCTCCCCCGAGGAGCTCGCCGCGATCGACGGGCTCGCCATCGACGCCGGTATCGACCTCTGGGCGGGCGCACGCCGCGGAGAGCTCTGAATTACCACCGCCGCCGGTCCGCGTAAATCCCCTCGCCGGGCCGCGCGGGCCGACGTACCGTGATCGCATCACATCGGATGCGGCGTGGTGTCGATCACGGGCAACCGTCTTCCCGATGTGTGTGGGGCGGATCCCGGGTGGCCGGCTTGAGGTCGGCCCCCGGGGTCCGGGCAGTCGACGATCCGGTGAATTCCATCGCACCGGCGGGTGAAATATCCGCAGATTGTGTGTTTCCGCAGTGCTTCCCCAGGGACTCCCCGGAGTCGTCTGATTGGCTGGAGTGCGTTCGCGAGCGCGTGAGAACGAGCGCGCGCGAGAACGAGTGGACGCGATACTTGGGGGCGACGCGATTCTTGGTGGAAATGAGCACGCTGACCACAACTGACCGCCGGACGGACACCGAGCCGCTCCGGGCGGTCCGGCCGTGGACGATCGCAGCCGTGTTCGGGCTCGTCGCGACGATCGTGTGCGCCACGGGCAGCTGGATCCCGTCGCTCTGGGGCGACGAGGCGACGACGCTGATGTCCGCCCGGCGCCCCGTCGCCACCCTCCTGCCGATGCTCTTCCACGTCGACGCCGTGCACGGCCTCTACTACCTCGGTATGCACGGCTGGATCCGGCTTGCGGGCGAGAGCCCGTTCGCGCTCCGTTTCCCGAGCGCCGTCGCGATCGGCTTCGCGGTCGCCGCTGTCACGCTGCTGGCCGGGCGCCGCGGAGGCCCGAAGGCCGCGGTCGTCGCCGGCATCGTCGCGTGCGTGGTCCCGCGCATGACCTACGCCGGCGAGGAGGCGCGGTCGTTCGCCTTCACCGCCGCGGCCGCCGGCTGGCTCACCGTGCTGCTGCTCTGGCTCGTCGACGGAGGCGGCAGGACGGTGCCCGCGTCGGTCCGCCGCGCCTGCTGGGCGGTGTATGGGGTCGGGCTCGCGCTCACGTCCTACCTCTTCCTTTACACCGCATCGATCGCGGTCGCGCATGTTGCGATCCTGCTGTTCTCACGAGCGTCGCGTCCCGCCCTGCGCGCCTGGGCCGTTGCAACCGGCTGTGCACTGGTCGCGGTCGCGCCGCTCGTGCTCCTCGCCTACTTCGAGCGCAGTCAGATCGGCTACCTGGGCAACCAGCCGATCGACCCGGCGACGCTGCTGTGGATGCCGTGGTTCGGCGACGGCTGGGTCGCGCTGGCGGCCTGGGCGTGCATCGCGCTGGCCGTCGGCTCC
Source organism: Leifsonia sp. TF02-11 (assembly GCF_017565305.1). Classification (GTDB taxonomy): domain Bacteria; phylum Actinomycetota; class Actinomycetes; order Actinomycetales; family Microbacteriaceae; genus Leifsonia. The sequence goes on along the minus strand of NZ_JAGEKP010000007.1, from coordinate 64,926 downwards.
GCCGCGTACGCACGCTGGGGACGGGCCGGGCGACGGGGGACGTCGACGGCGGCAACGGCCGAGCGGGCTCCCCTTCCGGTGTCCGCCACGCTGGTCGGCGCGTGCTGGTTGATCCTGCCGACCGGCACGCTGCTGCTGGTCAACCTCGCCTTCCCGATGTACACGGCGCGCTACTCGACGTTCGCCGCCCCCGCCGCCGCGCTGCTGATCGCCGAGGGACTGCTCGTGCTCGGGCGCCTCGTCTCCCGCCGCGCCGGCGTGCCCGCCGTTGCGGTGACCGGTGCCGGGCTGCTCGCGTTCGTCGCCGTCTGCGCCCCGGTGTATCTGTCGCAGCGCGGCCCGTACTCGAAGAACAACTCCGACTGGGCCGAGGTCAGCGCGGCGATGGGAGCGGCTGCCGTGCCGGGCGACGCCGTCGTCTTCGACGAGTCCACCAGGCCGTCCCAGCGTCCGCGGCTCGCGATGCGCACGTACCCCGCGGGCTTCACCGCGGTCAGCGACCCCACCCTCCGGACGCCGTACTACCGCAACATCGGCTGGGCCGACCGCGTCTACTCCATCCCGAAGGCCGCAGAGCTGGGCCGTTTCGACGGCGTGCACCGGGTCTGGCTGGTCGAGAACGACGTGGACGGCAGCCTCGACCACGACGGGCTCGCGGAGCTGCAGGCCCTGGGCTTCGAGGAGACCGGGCGCAGCATCCCGACGCACAGGACGCTGCTCATCGAACTGACCAGGTGACGGTGCCCTCTCGGCAGAGCGGGTCCGCCCCGCCTATGCTCGGAGCATGAACACCGCGGTCTCGGCGGAAAGCGTCGGAGAACACCGAGCCGATCGGCTCTCCCGCCGCTTGCAGGCCGCCTCCGTCGAATCGCTCGCGCTTGGCATGGGTGCGCTGGCGTTCGTGGCCGTCGGAGTCGTGGCCTTCTTCGTGTTCGCCGGTCACGATCTCTCGATCGCGGGCGCGGGATCCGTCGGCCAGTTCGCCGCGATCGCCTGCTGCATCGTCGCCCTCGTCTCCTACGGCGGCGGTCGCATCACGACCTGGAGCATCCCCTGGTTCAGCCGCCCCAAGGAGCACCGGTCGCGGCTGGGTGCGGCCGTGGAGGTGTTCGACTCGCTCGCGATCTCGGTCGCGCACGCCGTCGTCGTCCTGCTGCTCTGGACGGTGCTCAGCGACGTGCTCGCGCGGAGCTTCCAGGACGCGCAGGTGTTCGCCCTCCCGGCCACCCTGCTCGTCGGCACCGCAGCGGCCGTCTCGGCGTATTACGTGTTCCTGTCCGCCGCCAACATGAACCCGCTGCTCCTCTCGGCGGTGCTCGCCATCTTCCTGGTGGTGGGAGCCCTGACGAGCATGCTCACCGCCTCCAACCCGCACTGGTGGAAGCAGAATCTGAGTGTGCTCGGCATCAGCGACGACCTGTCGGCGGCGACGTTCAACATCACCGTGATCGTAGGAGGCGTCGTCGTCACGGCCATCGCGCGGTACGCGACCGACAGCGGCAGCCTCGAGCGGAGGCCGACCCGCGGCGAACTGCAGGTGCGCACCGGCCTCATCATCGTCGGTGCGATGCTCGCCTGCGTCGGCCTGTTCCCTGTCGACCGCTTCTTCCTGCTGCACAACACGGCGGCGACCGGGATGGCGGTCGTCTTCTGCATCCTCGCCGTGGGCATCCGCTGGATGATGCCCCACCTCCCGCGCGCGTTCTACGTGCTCGGCTGGGTCTTCATCGGCGTGATCGTGCTGGTGGCCCTGTTCTTCGCGGTCGGCTACTACAACCTCACCGCGGTCGAGCTGGTCGCCGCCGTGCTCATCTTCAGCTGGATCATCGTGTTCCTGCGGATCACGGAGGCGGCGGGGAGCGACGCCCACGACGCGAAGCTCGCCGTCAGCCGTCGATCGGCCTGATCAGCTCCGGCCCGTCGCCCACGACCGGCCCCACGCGGTCGAACACGAGCGCATCCGCCACCGGCAGCGCGGCGCGCACCGCCTCGTCGACCAGCGCCTGGTCGCCGACCACCGTCGGGTCGACCCAGTGATCCCAGAGCTCACGCGGCAGCGGCACCGGGTTGCGGTCGTGGATGTCTGACAGTGTCTGCACCGCGTCCGACGTGAGGATGGTGGCCGTGAGGTGCCAACGCTCCGGGTCGTCGCGCGCGAGCGCGGGATCAGCCCACCACGCGTACAGGCCGGCGAAGCCGAGCAGCTCGCCGTCGGCCGAGTGGATGAAGAACGGCGTCTTCTTCTTGGTCTCCGGGTCGGTCTGCCACTCGTAGTAGCCGCGGGCCGGGATGATCGCGCGCCGGGATGCGACGGAGGCCTTGAACATCGGCTTTTCGGCCGCGGTCTCCGCGCGGGCGTTGAAGGTCGGCACCTTGGTCTTGAGTTCTTTGGACCACGACGGGACGAGCGACCACCGTGCGAGCTCGAGCCGGCGCACGCTCGGCTCGTCCCCCTTCTTGCTCTCGAGGAAGACGGGGATGGGGTCGGTCGGCGCGATGTTCCAGCTCGGTCGCCAGTTGCGGAAGTCTCCGCCCTCTGCGACGAACTCCTGGATCATCTCGTCGGTCTCGGAGTCCAACGCGAATCGTCCGCACATGCGGCCAGCTTAGGCGCGACCACCGACGGCGCGAGAGGCCGCCGACGCCGCGAGAGGCCCGATGCCCCCGGCCTACACGGTCGGCCTCAGCGCACCACCGAGGGCGACCAGGCGTGGTGCAGGAACACCTGTGGTGCGGAGGTCCCGTCGATCGCGACGCTGTAGACGGTGCTGTCCCCGGGCTTCGCCGGGTTGGCGAGGCCGTACAGCAGCGTCGAGCCGTTCAGCCATTCGGCCTGGTCGTCGACACTGTCCGTGATCGGGAGCCGCGTCTCCACCCCTGTCGCGAAGTCGAGCACCGCCAGCGTCCAGTGCTTGACCGCCGGGTTCGTCGAGGTGTTCTTCTTGTAGGCGATCTTGGTGCCGTCCGGCGAGAGCGACGGGCATTCCGCGCCATCGTGGATCGCGACCATCGTGCGACCGCGAAGGTTGCCGCGCACCAGCCAGGTGTGGCCGCCCGAGGCCGCGGTCGCGAAGAAGGTGTTGTCGTCGGAGGCGAAGGTGACTCCCCAGAAGTCCCGGTCCGCGGTCACCGCCGTTCCGTCGACCAGCAGCGTGAAATCCTCGAGGCTTCCGTAGTCCGTGCCGCGCACGGCCGAGATCGTGGTCTCCGTCGAGAACGCCTCGGAGCCGTAGGACGAGCCGGTTACGAACGAGGTCTGCGCGACGAGGGACGAGTCCGCGGAGATCCTGGTGCGGCTGGGCACCCCGGGCAGCGGCCAGCTCTTCAGCTTCGCGCCGGAGCCGTCGTACAGGGTCGCCGTGAACGAGGTCACGGTCCCGCTGTCGGTGTGCAGGCACATCAGGTTCTCGTGGGTCGCATACACCCGGTCGCAGGCGAGTCCGGTGTCCGTCCGCTTCGCCGACGTATCCGCGAGCGGGACGGAGGCGACGTGACCATAGCCCGCGCCGGGGGCGGTGCTGCGGAAGACCAGCAGCTGCCCGGTCGGGAGCGTCGGCGTCGGCGTCGCCGCGGCATCGACGGCCTGGTCGACGCGCGAGCGGTAGTCGGCGTACGCCACGACGCCGTAGGTCACAGCCGCGCCGAGCACCACCACGGTGGCTCCGGAGACGAGCCAGCGCTGCGTGCGCTGTTTCATAGTGTCATCATCCGAGCGGAGCGCAGGGCGCCGCAAGCACGCGTGCGGGGGCCGGGACGCCCGGAGCATGGGACACGAGCCGCACGGACACGGTCAGCTTTTCGCGGTGAAGGTGCCGAAGACCACGTAGCTCGTTCCGGAGTCACCGGGAGTGGCGGTCAGCGTGACGGAGTCGCCGTCGCGCTCGAACCGCACGGAGGTGGCTCCGCCCTGCGCGGGCGCCGGCGAGTCGTACATCCCGTACTTGGCCAGCGCCGCCCGGTAGAACGTGACGATGTCGGTGACGCCCTGGCCGGTCTTCGCCTGCAGGCTGACCTGCAGATGGCTCGCCTGCGACGACACCGAACTGCTCTGGATGCTCGACCCAGGGGCTTGCGGCAGCACGCCCGACGGGTATCCGCTGACCAGCTTGCCCGTCGCGCTCGCGGATGCCGGCAGCGGGGCGCTCACGGGGTACGGCAGCGGCGTGGATGACGGGAGTGCGGGCGTGGGCGTCGGCTGCGCAGGGATGACCTCCGTCGTGTATCGCTTTCCGACAGGCGGCTCCGTCGCCGTTCCACCGGATCCGGTACCGCCGGCGCCGGGAGAGGCCGAGCCCGAGCCCGAGCCGCTCTGCCCACCGGGTGACGACGGCGCGTCGGCGGCGGTCGTCCGGCCCGCCGTGACGGGCACCTGGCCGAGTGCGAAGGCGCCGACTGCGATCACGACAGCCGCGGACAGGCCGACGATGATCCAGGTGCGGTGCGAGGGCCTGCGTCGCGATGTCCCGGTCACGGCTCCTGCCCCTCCCTGCTGAGCACGCCGTGCGCCTCGAGGTATAGCGCACCGGTCTCCGGGCACCGCCAGCGGCGCCCGCCCGAAGCGTCGGGATCGCCGTCGTCCAGGGCGACGAGGGGGAAGCCCGCCTCGCCGACCCAGCCGATGCGGCGGGCAGGGACACCGGCTACCAGCGCGTAATCGGGCACGTCGTTTCGCACGACGGAGCCCGCCGCGACGAGTGCCCAGCATCCGATCTCGACCGGTGCGATGCAGACCGCCCGTGCGCCGATCGACGCTCCGGCGCGAACGGTCACGCCGACCGCGTGCCAGTCGTCGGCCGACTTGAGCGTTCCGTCCGGGTTCACCGCCCGCGGGAAGACATCGTTGGTGAACACGGCGGCCGGGCCGACGAAGACGCCGTCTTCGAGCACGGCCGGCTCGTAGACGAGCGCGTAGTTCTGCAGCTTGCAGTTGTCGCCGATGCGCACGCCCGGCCCGACATAGGAACCGCGCCCGAGGATGCAGTCGTCGCCGACGACGGCGTCCTCGCGGATCTGCGCCAGATGCCAGACGCGCGTGCGTGCGCCGACCCGGGCGCGCGGGTCGACATCGGCGCCCGGTGCGAGTGTCGGCCGGTCTTCGTGTTGTGTGATCGTCATCAGCGTCGCCCCCAGGTCGATGCTCGTTCGGTGGTCGGAGAGTGCGGCGGCGTCAGTAGGCGCCGGTGGGGTGCAGGAGCACGCGGGCGGTGCGCCAGAGGATCACCAGGTCGCCCGTGAGCGACCAGTTCTCCACGTAGTACAGGTCGAGGCGGACGCTCTCCTCCCAGGAGAGGTCGGAGCGGCCGTTGACCTGCCACATCCCCGTGAGACCCGGCTTGATGTACAGCCGACGGTGGACGTGGCTCTCGTACGCGTCGACCTCGCGTCGCAGCGGCGGGCGCGGGCCGACAAGGCTCATGTCGCCGACGAGCACATTCCACAGCTGCGGCAGCTCGTCGATCGAGAACTTGCGGATGAAGTGGCCGATCGGGGTGACCCGGGGGTCGTTCTTCATCTTGAACAGCAGTCCGTTGCCCTCGTTCTTCTCGCTCAGAGCGGCCAGCCGGGCCTCGGCGTCGACCACCATCGAGCGGAACTTGAGCATCGTGAACGTCGTGCCGTTGCGGCCGACGCGCTCCTGGCGGAACAGGGCGGGACCCGGATCGCCGATACGGATGATGAGACCGATCACCAGCATCGGGAGTGCCAGGACGAGCAGGGCCGCGGCGGAGACGACGATGTCGAGCAGCCTCTTGAGCACGTGCTTGCCGCCCTCGAACTGCGGAATCTCCACGTGGATGAGGGGCAGCCCTTCGACGGGGCGGAAGTGGATGCGCGGACCGGCGACGTCGGTCAGCCGCGAGGCCAGCACGAGGTCGGCCGACGTGCCTTCGAGCGCCCAGCCGAGATTGCGGATGAACCGGCTTCCCCCGCGCGGCTGGCCGGCCACGATGACCGTGTCCACGCCGAGCCGGGTGGTCGCCTCGCGCACGTCGCCGAGCCCGCCGACCACGGGCAGCTCCCTGCTGTCGATCGAGACCGCCGAGCGGTCGGGGTCGTCGAGCGCGACGCCCACCACGTGGTAGGCGGCACCGGACTTGGCCTGGATCTGCGAGGCGACGTAGCCGACGTCTTCGGCGTCGCCGACGACGATCGCCCGGGAGAGGTAGTGGTCGTAGCGGCGCTGCGCGATCAGCCACTTGCGCCACAGCCATCGGCTGGCGAGGAGTGCGACGGCGCCGAGCGGGAGAGCGAGGATGAAGTAGCCGCGGGCGATGTCCACCTTCGCGACCAGGAAGACGATGGCGAGTACGCCGAATGTCAGCGCGCTCGCCGAGACGACGCGGCGGTACTCGGTGAGACCCATACCGCAGACCCGCGCGTCACGCGTGTGCCCTGCCGACAGCGCGATCGACCAGCTGAGGCCGATCAGCAGCGAGATCATCAGGTACGGCACCGGCAGACCGGAGACCTGCGTCGCGACGTCGTCCGGGCCGAAGCGCAGCACGAAGGCCGCGCCGATCGCGGCGACGATGATGGCGGTGTCCGTGGTGCGGAGCCGCCAGAGGTACGAGTGCGACCACGGCCGCCCCTGATGCCGGTACTCCTCCGCCTGTTCGTCGCCCGGGGAGCGACGCCACGTCGAGGAGGTGCGGCCGGACAGCTTTCGGGTCAGCTGGCGCGGGCGGATGACGGTCACTGCGTGTTCCCCTTCCCCGGAACGAATTGCGATGCACGCCCGTGGACAGGGCCGGCGACGGCTGGGGGAAAGCCGTGGTCTCGAACGGCTTCGCCGCCGCCGGCCCCGCGTGGGAGGGCGCTCGTGGGACGCCGCCACGCGCTGTGCGCGGGGTGTCGCGGGCTCGGGTTGCTCGCAGTTCTCACGTTCGCCCCCTGCTTTTCGGGTTCCACAGGTGCATTTCGGGTGGACGAGGTGGAGACCGAAAAAGTGATCTTTCCTCACCTGTCGCAAAAGTGAGAATACATCGCTTTTGGGAGGGGCCCGCCACCCCCTTTCCGGGGGGCGGCGGAGTCAGCGCGCCGCGTTCAGCCCAGCGGCCTGCAGGATCGAGGCCGCGATCTCCAGGGCACTGGTCGCCGCCGGCGAGGGGGCGTTCAGCACGTGCACTTGATGCTCGGAGCGCTGGATCACGAAGTCGTCCACCAGGCTCCCGTCCCTCCGCACCGCTTGGGCGCGGACGCCGGCTCCCGCCCGCGTCAGATCGTCGGCGACGATCTCCGGCACGAGCCGGGCCAGACTGCTCGCGAAGAGCCGCTTGCTCAACGAGCGCGCCACCTCCCGAGCACCGGTGCCGAGGTGATGGGATGCCATCCTGAGCAGTCCGGGATAGCCGATCGAGTCGGCCAGGTCGCGGAGGTCGACATCGCGCCAGCGATAGCCCTCGCGCGCCAGGGCGAGCACCGCGTTCGGTCCAGCGTGCACGGAGCCGTCGATCATGCGGGTGAGGTGCACCCCCAGGAACGGCAGCGCCGGGTCCGGGACGGGGTAGATGAGGCCGCGTACGAGCTGTCGCCGCTCGAGCCTGAGCTCGTAATACTCGCCGCGAAAGGGCACGATCCGGACGTCGGGCTCGACCCCGGCGAGCGCGGCGATCCGGTCCGCGTGGAGACCGCCGCAGTTCACCAGGAGGTCACCCCGGGTCTCGCCACTCGTGTGCTCCACGACGACGCCGCCCGGCAGGGTCGCGATGCCGGTGACTTTCGTGCCGAGGAGGATCTCCGCTCCGTGCTCTTCGGCTTGGCGGGCGAGCTCCCGACACACGGCCGGATAGTCGATGATCGCGGTCGTCTCCACCCGCAACGCACCGAGGGCCCACACGTTGGGCTCGAAGTCCGCGACCTCGTCGGGGCCGATGAGCCGGCAGGGGACGCCGTTGGCGATCGCGCGGCGGTGGAGCTCGCCCAGGCCGGGCAGCTCACGATCCTCGACCGCGACGATGAGCTTGCCCGTCACGGCATGCGGGATGCCGTGCTCGCGGGCGAAGGCCACCATCGACGCGTTGCCTGCCGTGCACATCCGGGCCTTGAGCGAGCCTGGCTTGTAGTAGGGCCCGGCGTGGACGACGCCGCTGTTGTGACCGGTCTGGTGCGCCGCCAGGCGCTCTTCCTTCTCGATCACGGTCACCGGGTGGCCTGCATGTGCGGCGCGCGCCGCCACAGCGAGGCCGAGGATGCCCCCGCCGATTACGACGATCCGTCCCATGCGTTCTCCCTCCCGGCCGAGCGCGGCGCAGGGCGTGGTGCCCACCGCCGAGCACGCCCCGACGGCGCGATACTACCCATATCCCGATAAAGATGAGAATGATTCACCCCCGCTCTGGGGTAATCGAGAATTCCTCACTCTCACGTACGATTGACCTGGAAGTGAGTGATGATCACTTCTATCGCCAGGTCTCGTGGCGACGAACACGCCGACGGAACCGCGCGAGGACTCCGACCCGAAGGGAGCTGCGCGATGAGCCGCAGAGCCACGCCCGCACCGCGCGGGTCCGACGCCGCCGCGGTCCAGCTCGACACCCCGTCGCGGGTGACCATCGCCGGCACCGCCGTCGACCTGATGAGCTTCGACGACGCACTGCGGATCATCGAGGGCCACTGGAACATCCCGCAGGCGACACCGCTCGCTGTGTGCTCGGTCAACCTCGACCACATCCACCACTTCGGCCACAACGGCCGCTGGCACGGCACCGGTTCGCGCAGCAGCGGCGGCGTCGAATGGCTCAACCTCATCGACGGCGCCCCGATCGCGCGCAAACTGGAACGGGACACCGGGGCGTCGTGGCCGCGCCTCGCCGGGAGCGACCTGATCGGCCCCCTCCTGGAACGTGTCGTGGAGCACGGGATGCGCGTCGGGTTCCTCGGCGGATCTCCCGAGACGCATGACGCACTCCGGAAGCGGCTCGCGCTGGAGCGTCCCGCACTCTCCGTGTCCGGGATGTGGTCGCCCTCCGCTCGTGAGCTCGCCGATCCGGTCTCCTCCCGCCTCATCGCGCAGGAGATCGCCGAGGCGGGGACGGACGTCCTGGTCGTCTGCATCGGCAAGCCGCGCCAGGAAGTGTGGATCGCCGAGTACGGCGAGCTCACCGGCGCGCGCACCCTCCTGGCGTTCGGCGCCGTCGTCGACTTCCTCGCGGGACGCATCGAGCGCGCACCGCGCTGGGTGTCGGATCACGGACTCGAGTGGGCGTGGCGGTTCGCCCTGGAGCCGCGACGGCTCGCGCAGCGCTACCTCGTCCAGGGTCCGCCGGCCTATGCCGCCGTCCGACGCTCCCGCATCGAGGTCATCCCCCTGGGATCGTCCGGTTCGACCGCTCTCCCCGCGGGGATGATCACCCCGGCGATCCCGGCCGCTGCTCCTCCGGCCGACCCTTCCGGTACCTTCGCCGGCCCCGCCGAGACCGCCGAGGTCACCGTCGTCACCGTCACGTACAATAGTGCGTCGCACATCGACGCGCTCATCGCGTCCCTCCGCGTCGAGGCGCGGACGACGCGACTCCGCCTCGTCGTGGCGGACAACTCGTCCACCGACGACACGGTGGCCCGGCTGGCCGACCAGCCGGACATCACGATCGTCCGGGTCGCAGGCAACGTCGGCTACGCCGGCGGCATCAACGCGGCGCTCGGCGCCGCCGGCGCATCGGATGCCCTGCTCGTGCTCAACCCCGACCTGACGGTCGAGCCGGGAGCGGTCCGCGCACTGCTCGGCCGGATGGACCGGACCGGCGCCGGAATCGTGGTGCCTGCCATCCGCGACAGCACCGGAGCGCCGTACCCGTCCCTGCGCCGTGAGCCCACGGTCACCCGTTCACTGGGCGACGCCCTCTGGGGGGAGCGGTGGCGCGGGCGCGGCGCGCGGCTCTCCGAGATCGACTGGGACACGACGAGCTACGACTACCCGCACCGGATCGACTGGGCCACGGGAGCAGCACTCCTGATCCGCCGCGACCTGGCGGACCGGCTCGGCCCCTGGGACGAGCGCTTCTTCCTCTATTCGGAGGAGACCGAGTACTTCCACCGCGCTCGCAAGGCAGGCGAGACCGTCTGGTTCACCCCGGACGCGATCGTCCGGCACGAGCAGGGCGGCTCGGGAGTCCGTCCCGAGTTCACGGCGCTGATGGCGGTCAACCGCGTCCGCTACGCGCGAGCGACGTCATCGCCCGCACGGGTGTTCGGAGTGCACGCGGTCGCCGTCCTGCACGCAGCCCTCCGTGCGAACCAGCCCGCTCAGCGCGCCGCTCTGAAAGCGCTGTTGCGCCCCGTCTCGTGGGAGTCGCTCCCGCACGCGACGAGCAGCGCGGAGCCGACGCAGGCAGCGCAGGACCGGCAGCAGGAGCGCGCGGACGACACGACCGCCGGAAGCATCATCATCCCGGCCCACAACGAGGAGGCGGTCATCCGGCGCACGCTCCGCGCCCTCGCCCCGGCGATCGAGAGCGGCTCCCTCGAGGTCATCGTCGCCTGCAACGGCTGCACGGACGGGACCGCTCACGCGGCCGGCGGCCACCCCAACGTCCGGGTGCTCGATCTCGCCGAGCCGTCCAAGCCCGCCGCCCTGAACGCCGGCGACCGCGCTGCCACCCGCTGGCCCCGTATGTACTTGGACGCCGACATCGAGATCTCTCCCGGCGCGGTCGCGGCGGTGTTCGGCGCGCTCCAGAACGGCGGCGCCCTCGCCGCGCGCCCCGGTCTCCGGTACGACACCGCCGGCGCCGATCCGCTCGTCCGGGCGTATTACCGGGCCCGCGTGCGTGCGGCCTCGCCGGAGGCCGCACTGTGGGGCGCGGGCGCCTACGCCGTCTCGGAGGACGGCCACCGACGGTTCGCCGAGTTCCCCGCGCTGATCGCGGACGACCTCTGGATCGACGGTCAGTTCGCCGATGGGGAGAAGCTCATCCTGCCGACCACCCCGGCGATCGTGCGCACACCGCGGACCAGCAGAGACCTCGCCGCGACGCTGCGCCGCGTCCAGCGCGGCAATGCCGAGGTCGGCGGGACGACGCCCGGTCGCACGCTGCGGCGGGTGATGGGGAGCGTCCGCGGCCCGCTCAGCGCGGCCGACGCACTCGTCTACATCGTCTTCGCCCTGGTGGCCAGGAGACCCGCACGCGTCGCCCAGGGCTGGGAACGCGATGCGAGCAGCAGGAGCGACGTCCGATGAGCGACGATTTCGACCACGTGATCCTCACCCGCTTCAACCTCCCCTCCACCGGGTACGAGAGCATCGTCCGCGCGCAGGACGGCTGGCTGCGCTCGCGCGTCGCGCTGTTCGAGAAGTACTGCCTGCCGTCCGTGCTCGCCCAGACCGTCACCGACGCGACCTGGATCATCTACTTCGACCCGGAGAGCCCCTCCTGGCTCACAGAGTGGATCGAACCGCACGCCGCCGCAGGGTCGTTCACACCCGTCTTCCGCGACGTGGTGACGACCAAGGACATGCTGCAGGACATCGAGCACGCCATCGGGACGCCGCGGCTCGGTCTGATCACCACCAACCTCGACAACGACGACGCGCTCGCGACCGACTTCGTGGAGCGGATCCAGGCGGCTGCGCCGCACGGACAGCGCACCGCCGTCTACGCCGGACGGGGCCTGATCGCCGACCGCCACGGCGTCTACACTCGCGTCGACCGCTACAACGCGTTCTGCACGGTCGCCGAGCCCTGGGCGGGTGCGGTGACGTGCTGGTCCGATTGGCACAACCGCCTCCCGCTCTCGATGAAGGCGCTGACGCTCGCGGGCGCACCCGGCTGGCTGCAGGTGGTGCACGGCGAGAACGTGAGCAATCGGGTCCGGGGCCGGCTGGCACGCCCGGCGGCCTACGCCGACCTCTTCCCCGGGCTGCTCGACGAGGTCCCCGCGCCCTCGCGGGGCGCTCTCCTCAGAGACCGCCTGGTCTCCGGTCCCGCGCGCGCGACGCGCGAGTCCGTCCGCAGCGCGGCGAAGGCCGCCACGATCGCCGTCCTCGGACCTCGCGGTCTCGACTCCGTGAAGCTGCACTTCGCGAGCGGACGCCGACGGAAGGCGGCGACATGACCACGTGGGACGTCTTCCAGATCCTGCGGGCGCGCTGGTATGCGGCCATTGCGATCGTGCTCTGCGGTGGCATCGCCTTCCTCACGCTGTCGCACCAGCCGGGGGTCTACTACACCGGGACGACGGTCTACTTCCGCTCCCCCGGCAGCGGCGTCTCGATCGCACAGGACTGGCAGCGCAGTTCGCTCGTCGCCTTCGCCGCCACCGTCGAGAGGATCTACGACGGCGGCAAGCCCGCCGATCGCCTCGGCGAGAGCGCGACCCTCCAGGGCGCGGGCATCACCCGCGGGAGCAGCGTCCTGCTCCCGAACATGGGCGGCCAGTGGCAGTACAGTTTCGACACCCCTGGCCTGAACGTGAAGGCGGCAGGGCCGACGCCCGAGTGGGTGCGCACAACGCTCGCCACGGAGATCGCCCGGATCCGCGCGATCGCCGCCCACCAGCAAGAGGTGACCGGGGTCTCCGCGGAGAACCGCATCTCGGTCGACGTCTCCCCCGCGAGCCCATCGATCGGATACTCCTTCACGACCAACGCCATGAAGATGCGCGCGCTCGGCGCGGTCGGGCTCCTGACGGTCTTCGCGGCCGTCGGCGGCACCGTGCTCATCGATCTGCTCGCCCGACTTCGCCGCTACCGCAAACTCGACCGCGAACTGCAGCTCACGCTGGCTGCCTACAGGGGGGAGATCCCGTCATGAACGCCAAGAGGATCGGAATGAGCCTCCTGAGGCGCTGGTACATCACCGTACCCGCACTCCTGCTCGCCGCGGTGCTGTGCCTGATGTCGTACAACAAGACCTCGCCGACGTACGAGAGGACCGCGAGCGTGGTCCTCATCCCCGGCAAGGGCAGCGTCCCGGTCGGAGGAAACCCCTATTACTACCTCGGCGGGCTCAGCCAGGCCACCGACGTCCTCGTCCGCTCGATGAACTCCAAGACCGTGACCGGCGACATCCTCGCGGACTACCCGAATGTGACCGCGAGCGTCGCCCGCGACCTGACGACCAGCGGGCCGGTGGTCGTCGTCACCGTGGACGGCGTGAAGGACAACGACGTGGCCCGCGTGCTCGACGCGGTCGTCGCGGCGGTCCCCACCACGCTGAACACGCTTCAGAACGATGCGCAGGTGCCGGCCGAGTCGCGGATCAGCAGCCTCACGCTCACCCAGGACGACGCTCCCAAGCTCATCCAGAAGGCCAGGTACACCACGCTCGGGTTCATCGCCGTCGGCTCGCTCGTCGCGGTGGTCCTGCTCGTCGGCTTGCTCGACGGGCTGATCGGCATGCTGAAGCGTCAGCGGCAGGAGGCGAAGGCGCTCAAGGCGAGCCTCGCCGCCGCGGGCCAGCAGAGCCGCCCCTCGCGCGTCTGGAGTCGGTCCCGCGCGGGCGGCGGCGACCACGGGCGTCACCACGACGAGCCGTCGGGGCGTGAAGACGCGGTATGAGCACCACCTCGCCGAGCACCCCGGCAACGACGGCCGAGGCCGCCGCCGCAGCCGATGCGCGCGCGCAGGCGGGATACGGGGTCACGGCGCTCACGGTCTACCTCGTGCTGCTCTACGCCGTCCCCTCCAGCCTGTCGATCTCGTCGCTCGGTTCGGCCGCCGGACGGCCGGCGACGATGTGGGCGCTCTTCTGCACCCTGGGCTGGATGTGGTACCAGCTCCAGCGCACGGAACGGCACGTCGGCGTCCGCCAGCCGCTCCGCTACGCGGCGGCCGGGTTCGCCGTGGCGGTGCTGGCGAGCTACTCCTGGGCGATGCTGCGCGGAATTCCCACGAACGAGGTCACCGTGGCCGATAACGGCGTCATCCGCACGGTCGCGCTCCTGGGGATCGTGGTCACGGCGCTCGACGGCATCCTGACCGCGAACGGCCTCATCACGGTGCTCCGCCGGCTGGCCACACTGGGCGGACTGATGGCGACGCTGGGAATCGCGCAGTTCACCACCGGAGATTCACTCCTCGGCTGGCTGGCAGTGCCCGGGATGTCCGACGACGCGCTCGCCGGTGTCGACACCCGCGGCGGCTTCATCCGGGCCTCGGGAACGGCCACGCACCCGCTGGAGTACGGCGTCGTGCTCGCCGCCGCCTTCCCCGTCGCCCTGACGTTCGCGCTCCGCCGCGACACCCGTCACCGCGCACTGCACGTGCTCAACGCCGCTGTCATCGCGGTGGCCATCCTGCTGTCGGTGTCACGGTCGGCCATCATCGGGCTGGTCGCCGCCCTGCTCGTCCTCTTCGTCACCTGGCCGTGGAAGCGGAAGCTCGCCGCCCTGGTCACCGCCGCAGTCGGCGTCACCGCCATCGGCTTCACGGTGCCGGGGATGCTGGGCACGCTCCGCGGGCTGTTCGGCGGCATCTCGACCGACACGAGCACCGTCTCCCGGATCGACGGCTTCGCGAGCGCTCTGGAGTTCTTCCAGCGCTTCCCGGTCGTCGGCAAGGGGTTCGGCACCTTCCTGCCGGTCTACTACATCCTCGACAACGAGTACTTCGTCCTGGCGATCGAGCTGGGGATCGTCGGACTGCTCGCCGTGGCCGCGCTCCTCGGGTTCTCCGTTTGGAGCGCCGCGACCGCGCGGCGCACGGCGGTGACGGAACTGCAGAAGGAGCTCTCCCAGGCGCTCGTCGCAGCGGTCGTCGCCACCGGAGTCCTGTTCGCGTTCTTCGACGGGCTCACGTTCCCGATGGCGGCGGGCACGCTGTTCGTGCTCTTCGGCCTGTGCGGCGCCGCGCGGCGCACGTTCCGGCCGTCAGCGGCCGGACCGCTCAGGGCCGACGGCCGCCGCTCCTCCGTCGCCGCGTGATCCGGAGCGCGGAGCGAACACCGAGGCGGCCAGGTCGACGATCCGCGACGGCTTGCGGAGCAAGCGCATCACGATCCTTCCGCCGTCGCGTATCCGGTCGCGCAGATACTGCGGGTCGCCGGGACGCAGTCCCAACTCGCTCGAGAAGTACGGCTGCACCCGAGCGCGCCGCGCCCGGAGCCCGACGCGCTCGTTGAGGGTGTTGTCGTCGTGGATCACTTGCAGCCACATCGGGTGCGGGGTCTTGACGTTGCGCACCGGCGCGACGGTGTCGATGGCGAAGTGACGCGACGCGAAGACGGTCGTCGGGCGTTCTGAGCCGACCTCCTCGATCAGCGAGACGAAGGGGTTCCGCGGGTAGGGGCGCAGGTACACCTTGCCGTCGGCGAGCTGCGATCCGTCGACCAGGTTGACGAACTCCATCCGCTGACCTTCGTACTCCGCCTGGACGCGCTCGACGAAGTCGTCGGCGATGGCGTCGTCGTTGTCGAGCCGGGTCGTGATCAGGTGCGACGCGGTGAGGGCGGGGCGAAGCGCCTCCTTCACGACGTCGACGTCGAAGAACCCGTCGACCCAGACCGGCTGGAAGCGGGCGTCGCCGAGCGCCTCCACCTCGGCCCTGAACCAATCGGGGCTGCCGGCGTCGAAGAAGAGGAGCCAGCGGAAATCGCGCACCGTCTGTGCCCGGACGCAGGGCAGACAGTAGCGGCGGAAGAGGGCCAGCCGCTCCTGCAGCCACTCGTCCGTCGCCGCGTGCGGGTACATCTCCATCCGCACGTTGAACCGAGTCAGGATGACGTGCTCGAAGTCGCCGCGGCCCGTCGTGCCCATGTGGTCCCTCCCCAGGTAACGGGCCGCGACGCCTTCGAGTGCGCTCATCGGGCGGGCGGCGTGATCTTGTAGACGTGGAAGTCGCTCTCCTGAGCGAAGGTATCCGTGAACGAGCCGTTCACGACAGGGATCGTGCGGTTCTCGTTGAGCACCTGGACCGAGGTCGCGCCGGCGAGCGCCGGCGGAAGCGCGAAGGTGCGCGATCCCGGAGACGAGTTCTGGTCGCCGCTGATCATCGAGAAGACGTACGCCGAGCCGTCCTTGTACTTCAGCATCGTGTCCAGGTTCGGGCCGAAGCTGTACTTATACGACTGCGTGTTCAGGACGGGGGCGAGCGACTGGATGACGGTGTTGACCTGCTTCATCGCGTTGGCGTTCGCCGCCGCGCACCCCTTGGGGTCGACCTGAACCGTGCGCAGCAGGTTGCCGCTGACGCATGTGCCGGTGAAGCTCTGGTTGAAGTAGACGATGCCGCGCGCCTCGTGGATGATCGAGTTCATCACCGCACCCTTCAGCTGCGCAGGCGAGATGTAGTAAGGGTCGCCGCCCATCATCTCGACGAAGTTCCAGACAGGCTTGAGCTGCCCGGCCGCCGCCACTCTGGCGCGCACCGAGTCGACAGTCTTCCCGTAGCTGGAGGCGGTGCGGCAGTGCGCCTGGTTCACCGGCACGTACGAGTAGTCGCGGTACGGCGTCTGGCTGCAGTGCGGGTCGGTGTACCAGTAGGCGTCCACCGAGACGGGGCCGTCGACCAGGCTGAGGTATTTCTCGTCCGCCGCCAGTTGCGCTGCGTTGTAGTTGCTCGCGACGATCGCGGTGAAGTTCGCGTATGAGAACCGGCCGTTGCCCGCGACCTCGGCTGCCTGCTGACCCAGATACTCGATCCCGGCAGCCGGCGGGTCGTAGCGGCCGTCGATCTCGTCGCCGAGGAAGTTGCCCGACCACGCGCTGCCGTTGTCCGGGAACGTCTCGTTCAGCTTTCCACCGATCCACTTCAGCCCGTTGTCCGCGAACACGGAGTAGTCCACGGTCGGATTGGTCTCGATGTAGCTGTTGATGCCATAGCTCTTGTCGAACTTCGCGTTCGCGTCGGTGTCGAGACTGTCCCACCAGATGCCGATCGGGAAGAACGACGGGTCGGTCCAGCCGCCCGCCTTGCTGATCGCGAACTTGTCGTAGAAGGCCGGGCCGCCCTCCCACGGGATGGTCGGCAGGCCGAGCGCGGCGTTTCCGCCCGACGGCGGTGCCGTGCCCGTGTTCGTGGGCGTCGGCGTGCGCGTGGGGGTTGGGGTCGGAGTAGGGGACGGCGTGATCGACGGTGTCTGCGTCGGGGCGGACGACGGCGTGCCCGTCACGGGCGGGAGTTCGCCGCTCGGGACGAAGTTGACGTCGACGTAATAGTTGGAGTTCTTCCAGTTCGAAGTCGGGAATCCGCCCTTGGGGCCGTAGCGGTAGACACCGCTGCCGACGTCGGCGACCAGATGGCCTCGCTGATCCTGCGGCGTGAAGTACCCGGTGTCGTCGGCGTAGCGGCCCACGGGCGCGAGGTACGAGACGGTGTACCAGGCGCCGGCGGTCACGGACACCGACTTGGCGAAGGAAGCCGATTGCCAGCCCGACGCCGATTCGCCCGAGAAGGTGACCTTGGCGATTCGTTTGCCGCGCGAATCCCAGAGCGATCCGGTGTGGGTTCCCCTGTTGCCCGTGCTCTTGTAGAAGCGGACTCCGGTGACCCGGCCGTCGACGGTGGGGCTGAACCGCATCCCGAGTTCGACCGGGATGTTGTCCGGGTCGGTGTCGGTGGTCGGCACGGCGTTGCCGAGGTACGTCTCTGCGGCGCGCGGCGCCGCCATGACTGCGAGGGGGGCGACGATCACCGCGAGCACGGCCAGCGATGCGAGGACGATGGTTCGAGCGCGGAGCCGGATGTGGCGAGCGCGGCGACGCTGCTCGGTGATCAGGGCGCGAGACATGAAAGACTCCTCAGAGTAATGGTTGTCAATTCAGGTCGCGCCAAGAATCGGATCATGATAGCACGTCAAAGTGACCCGTTGGGGGGACAGGGGAAGGCGACGACGGGGTGACGGCCGAGAGGATGCGATCGGAGACGATCGCCTGAGCGGGGCCCCATCCTCGGCGCACCGAGTCCGCCATCCGCACGATGTCGTCCGGCTTCGGCGGGTCGTCGACGACGCGTTCCAGCGCGTCGGCGATGCCCTGCGGCGTGGGGAAGGCCCAGGCGACTCCGGGGTTCGAGAGGTCGGCCCTGGCGAGGGGTGAGTCGTTCACGACGGCGACGACACCGGCCGCGAGCATCTCCTCGGCGACCAGCGAGATGTTGGTGTACGAGAGCGCGAGGCCGACACTGCAGCGGTTGTAGAGCGCGTTGAGCTCGGCCGGGGACAGCTTGCCGTGGTGCTCGTACGGGATGGTCCAGCCCGTCACCGGGGCGCCGTACAGGTGGATCGGGACGTCGGGGCGTGCCGCGTGGAAGCGCTCGAGGGCGAGCTTCGCCACGAGATATCCTCTGCGGTCCACGCCGGGGCGGGCGTAGAGCACGACGCCCGGACGGTCGTGGAGCTCTGACGGCCGGTAGACGTCGGTGTCGCAGCCGAACGGCGCGACGACGCTCGGCACCCCGATGCGCTCGAGCTCGCCCCCGACCATGTGACCGAGCGCGATGGTGTCGAAGCCGAACCGGTAGGTGTCCTCCGCCAGCGTGGCGAGCGAGCCTTTCGGATAGAAGTACGGCTCGAAGTCCTGCGCGAGGTAGAACACCGGGACGCGCACACGCAGTCGCGAGGCCAGCACGTGGGCGGTCTCCCACGAGCTGGCGACGCACGCGTCGACATCGCGGATGCCGGATCGCGCGTCCGCCACCGCGACCCTGAGGGTCGGCCAGCTGGTGCGCAGCACCTCCAAATGCCGGGAGATGTCGGCTCCGTCGCGGTCGTAGAGGAACAGCGTGCAGTCCGCTCCGCGCTCCGCGAGCGCCGCCACCATCCCGAAGAGGGTGGTGTGCCCGCCGGAGCCGGCGGCCGGCGGCGTGCACACCCACCCGATGCGGATGCGCTCCGCCCTCGCCGGCAGCGGGAGCGACTCCAGGCGGGCCCGCACGGTCACGGAGTCGGCGATGTCCTCCGGCGAGATGGGCAGGTCCGGCTCGCCGTCCGAGAGCCGGGCCGAGAGCTTCTGCAGCACACGGCGGGCGGCCTCGGTGCTGCCCAGGCGGCGGAGACGGGAGAATCGGGCGATCAGCGTGTCGGGCATCGTCGCCTCAGATGCCTCGTGCGCGCCACCGGGCACGGCCGGTGACGAGTTCGATCCGGTGCGAGACGGCCGCCGCGAACAGCGAAGGTGAGAAGCGCGCCCGACTCCGGCCGAGGCGGATGGCACGCTCGGCCGCTCGTCCGCGCGGCAGGGCGGCCAGGTCGTCGGTCATGGTTCGCGCGAACGCGAGGTAGGCCGCGGTCTCCTCGGTGTCGCCGCGACCCGCCGAGTACGCCTGCGTGGTGCGCACCAGTGCCTCGTTCGCGAGGGCGCGGTGTGCGAGCCCGAGCAGACGGGCGGCCTCCTCGGAATCTCCGACGCCGTCGGTCAGCAGCGTCTCGAACGCCGCCGCCCGCTCGGAGAACTCGGTCATGACGCCGACCTCGCGTGCCGACAGGCTTGCCGCGTGCTCCCGGTGCCAGGCCTGATCGACGCCGGCCACCCAGGCCACGTCCGACGCGCGTGCGATGCGGAACCACATCTCCATGTCGTGCGTGTGCGCCAGATCGCGCTGCCCGCCCACCTCGGCGACCACCGACGAGCGCATGACCACCTCGGGCGACGTGATGCAGTTCGTCCCCAGGCGGCACCGGGACTCCAGCCAGTCCGCTCCCTTCCAGATGACCCACTCGGTCACCCGCTCACGGGCCGTGGTGGGGAGGTCGCCCTCGAAGTGGACGGGGTGCCCGTAGACGAGCCCGACCTCCGGGTGCCGCTGGAGGAGCGCGACGGCGCGGGCCAACGACCCCGGCGTGAGTGCGTCGTCGGCGTCCAGGCGCACCAGGAACTCGCCGTGCGCCTCTGCAAGGCCGGCGTTGAACGTCGCGACCGGTCCGGCGTTCGCCGGCCGCGCGATCACGCGGACGCGGTCGTCCCCGGCCGCGAGACGCCGCGCCACGGCGAGCGAGTCATCGGTCGAGTGGTCGTCGACGACGATGACCTCGACCTCCACATGCTTCTGGCTGAGGACGCTGCCCACGGCATCGGGAAGGTAGCGGGCGTAGTTGTACGTCGGGACGACGACGCTCACCGTCGGGCGCCCGTGCGGACTCTGCGCCACGGCGCCACCGCGCTCGGTGCTCGCCGGTCGCAGCGCGAAGGTCCCCCGGGCGGTCACGATGCCATCGCCTTCCGCAGCTCGTCGGCGACGACCTCCTGCTGCTCGGCCGTGATGCCCGGATAGATCGGGAGCGAGAGCAGTCGGTCCGCGAACTCCTCGGCGACCGGGAAGTCGTGCGGGTCGTAGCCATCGCCGGCGAAGGCGGGCAGACGGTGCAGCGGGGTCCGGTAGTGCAGGCCGGCGCCGACACCGGCGGAGTTGAGGCGGGCGAGCACCGCGTCGCGCCCCGGGACGCGCACCACGTACTGGTGGAAGACGTGCACGTTTCCCGGCACGACGGCGGGTGTCGTCACGTCCAGGTCCGCGAGCAGCTCGTCGTAGCGGGCGGCCGCGGCGCGGCGCTGCTCGTTCCAGGCGTCGAGGCGGCGGAGCTTCGCCGAGAGCACCACCGCCTGGAGGCTGTCCAGCCGCGACGTCGTGCCGAATTCGGTGTGCTCGTACCGCGCGACACCGCCGTGGTTGCGGAGCCTTCTGGCGTGCTCGGCGATCTCCGGATCGTTGGTGGTCATCGCGCCGGCGTCGCCGTAGGCGCCGAGGTTCTTGCCGGGGTAGAAGCTGGTCGCCGCCGCGACCCCCAGCCCTCCGGAGACGGCGCCGTTCCTCGACGCGCCCTGCGACTGGGCGGCGTCCTCGATGACGAGCACGCGACCGGGGGCGATCCCGGCGAGCTCCTCGATCGGGGCGAGCTGGCCGTACAGGTGCACTCCGACGATCGCGCGCGTGCGCGGGCCGATCGCGGAGGCGGCCCGCTCGACATCGATCAGGTAGTCGCGATCGCAGTCCACCAGCACCGGACGGGCACCGGCGCGGACGACGCCCTCCGCCGTCGCGACGAAGGTGTTCGTCGGCACGATGACCTCGTCGCCCTCGCGGACGCCTGCGGCGCGCAGGGCGATCTCGACGGCGTCCGTTCCGCTGCCGAGCCCGACCGTCTCGCGGACGCCGCTGTACTCGGAGTACTGCTGCTCGAAGGCCTCCACCTCCGGCCCGAGGATGTACCCGCTGCTGGCGAAGACCCGTGCGAAGCCCTCGCGGACCTCGTCCTCGATCTCCCGGTGCTGGAGGGAGAGGTCCCCCGCGGGGACGGACTGCGTGACGATCATCGCGATTCCTCTTTCGTTCTGCCGCCGGTCGGTGCATCGGCGGCGGCGGCGGCGACCACCACGTCCCCTGCGGTCTCTGGAACCTCCACAGCGGTGCCGTCGCGGGTGCCGCGGACGTCGGTGTAGAGGCGGCGCAGCCACCGCGCCATCAGGATGCCGTACGCGGCTGCTCCGGCCAGACCCCCCAGAACGAGGCCCAACCAGGGGAGCTGCGGCAGCAGCGAGGCGACGCCCCAGGCGACGAGGCCGCTCGCCACGGACGCGATCGTCGGCCACACCAGCCCGGCGGCGAGAGGCCCCACGGCTATCCGTGACGCCATCCGGACGGCGAGCAGGGACGCGGGGACCACCACGAGGGCGGCGATGCCCGCGTCGGCGAGGGCGGCGCCCTCGAGCCCCCAGAGCGCGACGGAGCCGATCATCGCCGGGATGAGGAGGACGAGCCACAGCGCCTGCACCCAGAACAGCAGGCGGGGGGAGCCGCTGGCGACGATCGCGTCGAAGAGCAGCGCGAGCACTGTGCGGGCAGCGCCGTAGACGGCGAGGAGGGCGAGCACCGGAGCGGCGGCGGCCCAGCGTTCCCCGTAGAGGGTCTGGATCAGGGGCGCGGCGAGCGCGGAGCACATCGCGGCGACGAAGAAGAAGAGTCCGGTGCTCGTCCGAAGTGCGGTGCTCAGATAGCGCGCGAACAACCGCGCGTCGTTCTTGGCCCGGGACAGCAGCGGCAGGCCGAGGTTGAAGAGCACGCTCTGCGAGAAGCCCAGCGGCCAGGATGCGACGTTGTTGGCCAGCGTGAAGTAGCCGAGCGGAACGGCCCCGCGCATCCGGCCGAGGGCGATGACATCGACCGTGCCGATCGCGTAGCCGGTGAGGTTGGCACCGACCATCGGCATCCCGAACTGGACGAGCGCCCTGGCCTGCTCCGAGTGGAAACCGGGGCGCACCTTCGGAGCCATGAGGATCAGAGCGACCGTCGAGACCAGCTGCCCGGCGACCCTCGACCAGGCGAAGGCGAGCGCACCCCAGCCCCACACGGCGAAGAGGATGAGCGTGGCGCTGCCCACGACGAAGTTGAGGGCGTCGGCGCGGAAGCGGAGGTCCTGGCGGAACTCCCGGGTGAGCAGAGCGCTCGGGATGGCGCTGGGGCCGGCGAGCAGCACGGCGATCGACATGACCGCGATCGGGGCCGTGGCGGCCGGCGCGCCCAGCAGGCCGGCGAGCGGCGCGGAGCTGCCGAACATGATGAGGGCGAGGAGGGCGGAGGTCGCGACAGCGACCGTGACGGCCGTGCGCACGAGGTCGTCGACCGGTCCACTGTGCCGGATGACGGCCGAGCCGACCCCGAGCTCGCTCACGTTCACGACGATCGAGTAGACGATCAGGGTGACGGCGAAGACACCGAAGTCGTGCGGGGCGAGGAGGCGCGCGGCGACGATCCCGACACCGAACTGTCCGACCTTGGTCAGCACGACGCCGCCGCTGCTCCACGCGGCGCTGCTGGCGACGCGGCGCCCGAGGCCGGTCACAGCCCCGTCCTCCGCCAGCGCCGCCACTGCAGCGAGTCGCCCGCCTTGCGCACCCGGGCTCCCGCTCCGGCCGCGAGCCGGCGCACGGGAGAGATCCTCGGGCACCGACGCTCGGCGACATCACGCCAGGCCGGGCTCGACACGACGGACGGGTCGAGGGACTCGGCCACGGCGAGGTACTCGGCGATCGGCTCGGTCTCGGCGCGGCGGTCGAGGGCGCGCTGCGCGAGTCTCACCGCGTCGGCGGCGAGCGCACGGCGGCTGCGCTGCCGCAGCTGCGCATCCTCGCCGTTCCGTGCCGCGTCGAAGTCGAAGAACGCTTCGAAGGCCGCGACGCGGCCGCGGAGGTCGGAGAGGAAACCGGCGTGGATGGTCCGCTGCATGCTCTGGGCGTGGACCCGGTAGAAGCCCTGCACCGGACCGTTGACCCTGGCCACGGAGCCGACGGAGGCCAGCCGCAGCCAGAGGTTCAGGTCGCTCGCCTCCGGCAGGTCGGCCCGGTGGCCGCCCACCTCCCGCAGCGCCGAGCGGCGCATCATCACCTCGGGCTGCATGATGACGTTGTGCGCACGGTCGGCGAGGTGGCCCAGCCACTCCCGACCGGCCCACACCGACCAGGTCACCGACGCGGGATCGGCGGCGGGGACGTCGGTCTCGAAGGTCTCGGGGAGCCCGTAGACCAACGAGACGGTCGGGTACGCCCGCATCAGCCGTGCGGAGCGGGCGAGGGCGCCGGGGGGCACGATGTCGTCGGCGTCCATCTTCACCACGAGGTCGGCGCCGGCGGCGTCGAGAGCGTCGTTGAAGGTCTGGATGTGACCGCGGTTCTCGGTGTGCCGGATGAGCGTCACGCGCGGGTCGGCGGCGAGCTCGGTGGCGATGGCGACGCTGTCGTCGGTCGACGCGTCGTCGACGATGGTGACGTCGACGTCGACCCCCTCCTGGGCGAGGATGCTCTCCACACACGCCCGGAGGTACCGGGCGTAGTTGTAGCAGGGCACCACGACGGACACGCGCGGGAGGTCGTCGCGGTCGACGGCGGGGACGGGGACGGTGCGGATCATGAAACGGCTCCGATCGCGACGGTGCGGGTGGCCGGACGGTGCACCGTGCGCACCGCGACGGCGTGCTTGGCCAGCCGGGTCGCGTCGCGGGCGGCGGCGGCCGCCCGGGCCGCGGCCGGGATGCGCCGATCGACGACGCGCCGGTAGTCGGCGACGAGAGCGCCGGCCGCCGCAGCGAGGCTGAACCGCTCCACGACGAGGTCGCGGCCGAGCTGCCCCAGCTCCGCGAGGCGCTCCTGACCGGACGCGAGCAGGGATTCGAGCGCCGACCGGCACCGGGTTTCGCCTCCCGAGCCCGGTCCGACTCCGTACCAGCCCTGGTCGAGGAAGACCGGCATGCTCTCCTCGGTCAGGGTGAGCCAGAATCCGCCCTCGCCCTGCACGAGCAGCGGCTTGGCGTGCGCGAGCGCTCTGAGCGCGGAACCGCCCATCCCCACGCACAGGTCGGCGGCTGAGTAGAACGGGTGCGGATCGCTCTGGTCTCCGGCGAGGACGACGACGGGGCGACCGCGCTCCCGGTTCACCCGGGCCGCGGCGTCCTCCACCGTTCGGCGCATCGGGCCGTCGCCCACGATGAGGAAGCGCACCGGACGGGAGGCTGCGAGCGCGCCGACGGCGGCGATGGCCTCCAGCAGGCCTTCCAGCTTCAACCTCGCCGCGAGCCGCCCGACGGCGACGATGAGCGTCTCGTCCGGCCCGATCCCCCACTCGCCGCGGACCCGCGCCACGGTGGCGGCATCCGCGGGGGCGTTTCGGTCGATGTCGATGGGCGGCTCCATGAGCGTGACATCCGGGCGCGTCCGGCTCTCATCGCGCTGCAGCGCGCGGGTGCCGACCACCATCGGCACCCAGTCGGGGATGAGGTACGGGACGTCCATCGACAGCACGGTCGAGAGGAGAGGGGTGCCGTACAGTAGCGCCGGCCCGAAGACGGCGTCGAGTGTGGTGTTCCATTCGTAGGCGTGCACCAGATCGAAGCGCTCCCGACGCACGAGGCGCGTCAGAGCGGCGGTCGCCGACGGGGAGGGCGCCATGCGCCGATCGGGCGCGGGGACGTAGCGCAGGCCGCGTGCACGGATGTCGTCGGCGAGCACGCCGTCCGGCGCGAACACCGCGACCTCGAATCCCGGGCGCTTCGACACTTCGTGGGCCAGCTCGATGGCGTTGATCTGGCTGCCGCCGATCTCGAGTGTGTGCGCGTAGACGAGGACCTTCATCGGAGGACCCCCGTTCGCTCGCTCAGGGGGCGCCCCGGCACGCCGGCCCAGGTTTCGCCGGCCGGGACGTCGTTCAGGATCACGGAGCCCATCCCGACGGTCGCCTGGCCGCCCACGTTGACGCGCTGGCGCACGGACGCGTTCATGCCGAGATAGGCCGCGCTCGCGATGCGCACCGCTCCGCCGAGGACGACCCCGGCCGCCAGCGTGGCGTAGTCCTCGACGATGTCGTCGTGGGTGAGGGTGCAGTTGGGCATCACGACGACGTGACGGCCGACTCGCACGTCGGCGGTCAGCACCGTGCCGGCAAGGATGATGCTCCCCTCGCCGATCCGGCTGTTCGCCGACACGTGCGCCGCATCGTCCACGAGCGTCGCGAAGCGCTCGCGCCCGATCCCGAGCCGGCCCAGCCGGTCGACGATGCCACGGCGCGCCGCTCCGGACCCGACGCAGACCGCGAACGATCCGGGGAGCCCTCCGGCGAGCTCGATGCCGCCGAGCACCTCCACACCTCCGACGTCATGCCCGTGCAGGGTCTCGTCGTCGTCGAGGACGCCGATCACCCGATGCCCCGCCTGCCGCATGGCCATCACCTCGCGCGCGAGTCCGCTGGCGGCGATGAGGACGAGGTCCCTCATGCCGCACCCCGCAGCTCCGATGCCTCCAGCAGAGCGTCGACGACACGGACCTGCTCGGCGTCCGTCAGCTCGTGGAAGAGCGGCAGGATGAGCGACCCGTCGGTGAGCCGCTCCGTGACCGGGAGCGGCGCGGAGCCCGTGTCGAGTCCGCGGTAAGCAGGCTGGCGGTGGGCCGCCATGATCCCCCGTCGGGCGGAGACGTCCGCCTCTGCGAGCACTTCCAGGGTCCGCTCGCGCGTCGCCCCGAAGGCCGGTTCGATCTCGACCCAGTACGACTGGAAGTTGCCGGTCCCCCACGACGGGTCGGCGACGGGCCGCAGGCCGGGAATGGGCGCGATCAGCTCCGCATAGCGCGCGGCGAGCTCACGCCGCCTGGCGACGATCCGGTGCAGCCTGCCGAGTTGCACGATGCCGACGGCCGCCTGCAGGTCGGTCATCCGGTAGTTGAAGCCGATCTCGGTGTACTCCTCCGCGGGGGCGAGGGTGCTCGCCTGGCGGTCGGCGGCCGAGATGCTCATCGCGTGCTCGCGCAGTCGGCGCGCACGCTCGGCCCAGGCCCGGTCGCCGGTCGTCAGCATCCCGCCCTCCCCGGTGGTGAGCAGCTTGCGCGGGTGGAACGACCACGCCGTCACGTCCGCGCCGACGCCGACGGGTCGTCCCCGGTAGGTGGAGCCGGCACCGCACGCGGCGTCCTCGATGACGACGATGCCGCGCGGGTCGCAGACGGCTCTGATCGCGTCGAGGTCGGCCGGCACACCGCCCTGGTCGACGACGATGACGGCGCGCGTGCGCGGAGTGAGCGCCTCGGCGACCGTCTCTGCCGTGAGGTCGCCGGTGGCGGCGTCCACGTCGGCGAACACCGGGCGGGCGCCGACGTAGGTCGGCGCGTTGGCCGTGGCGATGAAGGAGAAGGACGGGACGACCACGTCGTCGCCCTGCCCGACTCCGGCCACGACGAGGGCGAGGTGCAGCGCGGTGGTGCAGTTCGACGTGGCCACCGCGTGGTCGACGCCCATCGCCGCCGCGAACTCCTCCTCGAAACGCGCGACGCGCGGCCCCTGGGCGACCCAGCCGGAGGCGATGACCTCGGTGACCGCGGCGATCTCCTCCTCGCCCAGCCACGGCTTCATGACGTTGATGCGGCTCATGAGTTCACCAGCGCTCGTCCTGCGGCGATCTCCTCCCGCAGCGGACGCCACCAGGCGACCAGCTCGCGCAGGCCCTCCTGCAGCGGCACCTCGGCGGTGAAGCCGAGATCGCGCTGAGCAGCGGTGATGTCGGCGAGCCGGCGGGTGACGCCGTTGACGGCGCGCTCCGGGCCGTGCTCCACGTCGAGGTCGGAGTCCATCGCGGCCAACAGCGCCTCGGCGAGCCCGAGCAGGCTCGTCTCCGAGCCGCTGGCGATGTTGTAGACGCCCTCGCGGACGTCCGCGGTCGCGGCGAGGATGTTCGCCCTCGCGATGTCCTCGGTGTAGACGAAGTCCATCGTCTGCCGGCCGTCGCCGAAGATGAGCGGCGCCTTGCCGTCCGCGATCCTCTCCATCCAGCGCACGAGCACCTCGGTGTAGAGGCCGTGAACGTCCATGCGCGGCCCGTAGACGTTGAAGTAGCGCAGGATGACGTAGTCGAGGCCGTTCATCGCACGGAAGCTGCGCAGCATCCCCTCGTTGAACGACTTGGCTGCGCCGTAGAAGGTGTCGTTGTTGTGGTGGTGGTGACGCTCGGTGGTCGGGAACTCCTCGGCCAGGCCGTAGACGGACGCACTCGACGCGCTGATGAGCTTGTCGACGCCGTGCTCGACGGCGGCCTCGTAGACGTTGAAGCTCCCGTCCACCAGCACCTCCAGCGCGAGACGCGGTTCCTCTGCGCACTGCGTGATGCGGATCGCCGCCTCGTGGTAGACGAGGTCCTTGCCGCGGGTGACGTCGTGGACGAGGTCGCGGTCGCGGAGGTCTCCCTCGACGAGGGTGACCCGTCCGGACGCGAGCGCGTCATCCAGGTTGGCGAGACGGCCGCGCACCAGGTTGTCCAGCACGTCGATGTGGGCGACGCCCGCGTCCAGGAGCTGGTCGACGATCTGTGAGCCGATCGTGCCGGCGCCTCCGGTGACCAGGACGTCGGCTCCGCTCAGGGCGGTCACCGCGCACCAGCCAGCTCGTCGGCCGGCGCGACGGCGGCCGACGCGACGGTTTCCACCGGGACCACCGCTCCGTTCCCGGCGAGGCTGCGACTCGCCGCCTCCAGCACCGACAGCACCCGCAGGCCGGCTGTGCCGTCCGTGCGCGGAGCGCGGCGCTCACGGATCGACTCCGCGAACTCGGCGGCCATCTGGCCCAGCGCCTCCCGCTCCGGGAGGGCGGGCGACCAGGTGTCGCCGAGCCGGTACGAGACCGTTGCTGCGGTGCGCTCGACCCCGTCGACGGCCTGCAGGGAGAGATCGACGCCGCGATCGTAGACGCTGATCCGCTGCTGCGGGTTCAGGTCGTCCCAGACGAGCGTCCGCTTGGTGCCGCCGATGACCATCTGGCGGATCTTGGTGGGGCTCAGCCAGTTGACGTGCACGTGCGCCATCGCCCCGTTGGCGAGCGGGAGCACCAGGTAGCCGACACACGCTTTCCCCGCGCCGAGCGGGTCGGCGCCGTGAGCGGAGAGCTCGTCGGGTC
This sequence comes from Leifsonia sp. TF02-11, assembly GCF_017565305.1. GTDB lineage: Bacteria > Actinomycetota > Actinomycetes > Actinomycetales > Microbacteriaceae > Leifsonia. The sequence continues at coordinate 36,635 of NZ_JAGEKP010000007.1, read as the reverse complement.
GCAGCCCACCTGGGAGGATGAAATCGATGATCGAGAGGTCGTGCGGTGCGAGGTCCCAGAACACATCGACGTCGGGCTGGATGAGCCCGAGGTTGATGCGCGTCGAGTCGATGAAGAGGATGTCGCCGAGGGCGCCCTCTTCGATGAGTTCGCGGATCTTCAGGACCGCCGGCGTGTAGCAGTAGGTGTGATCCGCCATCAGGACCAGACCGTTCGCCGACGCCGTGTCAACCATGGCGCGACCCCGGTGACCGGCGTCGGCGAGCGGCTTCTCGACCATCACGTGCTTGCCTGCGGCGAGCGCCTTGATGGCGAGACCGTGGTGCGTGCGGGCGGGGGTGGCGATGGCGACCGCGTCGAGGTCGTCCCGTCCCAGGAGGTCGTCGACGTCGGTGACGACGTCGACCCCTCCCACGCGTGCGGCGAGGCCTTCCGCCCGTTGGCGGTCCAGGTCGCAGATCGCGACCAGCTGCCAGTCCGGGCTCGACGAGAAGTTCCGAGCGAGGTTCGGACCCCAGTAGCCGGCGCCGATCACCGCGATTCGCAGTTGCTTGTCCATAGTGCCCCCAGCACCTTTCTTGTCGTCGGGATCGTCTTCGGGTGGCGATCCCTGGCTTGTGCGCAACTACTGCGACGCGACGAAGTGCACGTCCACCCAGTAGTTGTTCGAGACCGTGTTGTTCGGGAAGTTCTGCGAGTACGTGTAGACGCCGCCGTTCGCCACGGTCGACAGCGGCCCGTTGACCACCGGGTTCGCGAGGGTTCCGCTGTCCACCGCGTACGTGCTGGCCGTCGTGAAGTAGCTCGCGCGGTACTCGGTTCCGGCGGTCACGGCCACCGGGGTGGCGAAGTACACGTCCTGCCAGCCGCTGGCAGTCTCTCCTGAGAAGGTGGCCGTCGCCAGCAGGTCACCGGTCGCCGACCAGAGGTAGGCGGTGTGGGTGCCGGTGTCGCTCGAGCCCTTGTAGAAGCGGATGCCCGTGATCTGACCGTTCGTCGATGCGGTGAACCGGACGCCGAGCTGGACCGGCGAGTCGGGCCAGCTCGGGTTGGCGGGCACCGCTGTGCTCGGGAAGATCGACACACCGGGATTCGGGGTGGTGGTCGTCCCGCCGGAGCCGCCGGTCGAGCCGCCCGTGCTCCCGGTCCCCGACGTCTGCGCCGGCGCGAACACGACATCCACGAAGTAGTTCGTCGACTTGTACGAGTAGGTCGGCATGCCGCCGGACGAGCCGTAGAGGTAGACGCCGTTGCTGCCGCCCGGTGCCGTCAGCGGACCGGAGGTCACCGTGGACGCGAACGCGTTCGTCGTGTACGAGTAGTTGCCGTTGGGCGCCAGGTACCCGACCACGTAGACCGCCCCGGGCGTGAGCGTCACCGGCGACGAGAGCTGCGCCGTCTGCCAGCCGATGGCCGTCTCGTTGGTGAAGGTGACCGTCGCCAGCTGGGTTCCTGAGGCGTTCCACAGCGCGCCGACGTGGGTGCCGGTGTTCCCCGCTCCTTTGTAGAACCGGATGGCCGTCACGCTTCCCGCCTGGCTGGCGAGGAACTTCATCCCGAGCTCGACCGCAGAGGAGTCGTCGGTGGCGGACGGGGTGGCCGGCACCGTGCTTCCCAAGAGCGTGTACGCCGACGGCGCTGTGTTCTTGACCGCGAACGACCACGTCTGAGTGGCGAGGCTCGCCCCCTGCGTCGAGGTCACTCCGCTGAGGGTCGCCGCGATCGTCGCTCCAGCGGCGAGCGGAGCGGACGGGGTGAACGTGATGGTGGTGCCGTCCTGCGAGAGCACGGAACTGCCCGCGACGGCGGTCGAGCCGTTGGCCACGTTCAGCGTCCATCCCGAGGACGAGATCGGCGACGACAGCGTGATCGCGATCGTGGACGACGGGTCCACCTCGACGGCGCCGTTGGCCGGCGACTCCGACACCACCGAGATCGGGTCCGGCGGCTTGGTGAACACCACGTCGACCAGATAGCTCGTGTTGACGGAGGTCGTCGGGTAGGCATCGGTGTAGTTGTACGTCCCCGCGCCGATCCCAGCGGTCAGCGGACCCCTCGTCACGGCCGAGGCGAACTGGTTCGGCGTGACCGAATAGCTGCCGGTCGTCGTCCGGTAGGAGACGACGTACTTCGTCCCGGCCGTGATGTTCACCGGCGAGCTGAAGAGCACGGTCTGCCATCCGGCCGTCGACTCGTTGGTGAAGGTGGCCTGGGCGAGCTTGGTTCCCGACGCGGACCAGAGAGTGCCGACATGGGTGCCGGTGTTGGCCTGGTTCTTGTAGAAGCGCACGCCGGTGACCTGACCGTTCGAGCTGCTGCTGAACGTCATCCCGAGAGTGACGGGCGAGTCGGAGACCTGCAGCACCGACGGGACCGTCGTGTCGGTGAAGACGCCGCACGGGCAGACTCCCGCCGCGGTGTCGGGCTTGGCGGTCGTGAAGCTCCAGGAGCCGCCCGACGACAGGGTGATGTTGTTCGCGTCCGTCGCGGTCAGCGTCACGGAGTAGGTGACGAAGCCGCTGAGCGCCGCCTTCGGGGTGAACGTGACGGTCCGCGTCGACGACGCGTAGCCCACGGTGCCGGCGACGGTGTTGCCGAGCTGGTCCTTCACGGTGACGGAGATGTTCGCCGGCGGGACGTCCCGCGACAGCACGGCGCCGATGGTGGTCGAGGCGGCCACGGAGGACGAACCGGGCAGCGGCCACTGGCCGGTCGCGACCAGGGGTGAGGTGTCCGTCGCGACGTACACCGGGTCGACCCAGTAGTTGGCCTGCTGGAACTGGCTCTGCGGGTACTGCCCGACGGCGGTGTTGTAGACGCCGTTCACGGCTCCGAAGCCGCCGGCGACGGTGAACGGCGCGTTCGTCTGGTTCGCGTACGGCCATTGGTAGGAGGTGGCCGAGTAGTGACCGTTCGGCGCCGAGTACGACACCGTGTACGTCGTGCCCGCCGTGACAGCGACGGGCGAGACGAAGGCGGCCGTCTGCCACCCCGATGCGGACTCGTTCGAGAAGGTGACGGTCGCGAGCCGGTTACCGTTCGCATCCCACACCGAACCGGTGTGCGTTCCGGTGTTCGTGCTCGCCTTGTAGAAGCGGACGCCGCTGATGTAGCCGTTCTGCGTCGGGGTGAAGCGCAGGCCCAGCTCGACGGCGGTCGGGTCGCCCGAGTCCGCGGTCGCCGGGGCCTGCACGCCGAAGAAGGTCGCCGGTCCGGTGACGTTCACGGATCGGGAGACCGGGGTCGACACGTTCGCGCTGTCGTCAGAGGCCCGCACCTGCAGCGGCACGCTGCCGAGCCCGTGCTGGACGTACGTGTACGACCACGACGTCGTGCCCGTCGCTGAGTGCCAGGTAGTGCCGCCATCGGTGGAGACCTCCACGCCGGCCACGACACCTCCGATGTCGGTCGCTGTGCCGCTGACGGTGGCGCTCGCCCCGTTGGCGACGGTCGCTCCCGCTGCCGGGCTCGTGATGGTCACGATCGGCGGCGTGGTGTCGATGCTCGCAGTCGCCGGCACCAATCCCGGCGACAGCGTCTGCGGCTGAACGCCCATGTCGGCGAAGAGGTTCACCTCGGCCTGCTGCATCCGCGGGTCGGCCGGCGCTCCTGCGCCGTCGTGCTGGGCGTCCAGTCCCCACGTCCACTGGATGGTTCCCGCTCCGAAGACCAGGGCTCCGCTCGCCGCCTTGTACAGCGTGATCGAGTGGGTGGTCGTGCCCGGTGCGGTGACCGTTCCGAAGTCCTGCAGGTAATCGGGCGCAGGGCCGGTCGTGCTCGACAGCCGGATCAGGCCGGCCGGACTGAATCCGTTGTCGAGGACCTCGTCGGACTCGTAGCCGACTGTGTGCGCGGCGAGGGCGGTGCTTGCCCCGCTCATGCTGGACAGGCCGGTGTTGCGCCAGAGGCGTGTCGTTCCCTGCGCTTTGGTGACGGTGATCGGGAGGTCGGTGAAGTTCGACATGTACGCGGTGCCGGTGAGACCGTTCTCCGGCAGTCCGGCGCCGTTGGCCGTGGACGCGAACCGCGGGTCGCGCCACGTGCCCGTCCATTCCGGCGTCGGGTCGATCTTGGCGTTGCTCCAGGTCTCCTTGTACGACACCAGCGTCCGGTAACTCGTCGCCGTCCCGGCGACCGAGGGCTCATACCTGGTGTGCCAGTAGACCTCGTTGCCGGACAGGAACTGGGCGTTGACGCCGGCGTTGATGGCGGACTGGATGTGGGCGCGCTGCGCGGCGGACACGTATTCGTCGTGCCCGACCGAGAGGAAGACCTTGTGGTTCAGGAGCTCCGACCCGTAGCGGTCGGTGTCGACACCGCTGAAGTACGAGACGTCATAGCCGTTCTTCTCCAGGAACCGCACCATCGCGTACTCGGAGCTGAAGTAGAAGTCCCGGCCGGAGTTGTTGCCCCGCGTGACGATCGGCCGGTTGTAGCTGATCTTGTACGCGCGGCCGTTCGCGCCGCCCTGGTAGAAGTCGTAGCCGCCGTAGGTGTTGTAAGCCTGCCAGGTCGGGTCGGACGTCTGGAACAGGACCTTGGAGGTGCTCGCGTCGTTGCGCACGACGAAGGTGATCTGGCTCTGTCCTCCGGTGTCGGACCGGGTGAGCAGCGCGATGTAGACCCCGGAGACGGCCGTCGGCGGGACGGTCCACGAGGCGCTCAGCGCCCAGTTGCCGCAGTCGACCAGCTCCACCGTCGAGTCCGTATAGCACGACGGCTGGTTCTGCGGCAGCGCGGCGGACGGGGTGACGTCGGCGATCTTGCGCGCACCGAGACCCTGGTAGTAGCCGGTGCGGAAGATCTGGATCGTGTACGCGCGAGCGTCCGTGTCGATCTTGAAGCCGATCGTCCCGCCCACATTGACGCTGATGTCCGTCGAGAAGCCTTGGATGCTGCTGTCGCCGGAACCGTCGATGTCCCAGACGGACGGGTCGGTCCCTGGCAGCGCGTTCTCGCAGGCCACCGGGTTGCTCGTGGCGTTGCAGCCGCTGTCGGCCTTCGCGGGAGTGCCCATCACGACGGCCACCCAGGCGGTCAGGACGACGACCATCGCCGCGGCGATGGTGACGATCGGGGCCCAGCGCCTGTCCAGCACCAGCCCGCGACGCCCTCTTGACTGAGCAATTCTCACACATGAGAGATTGTCACAATTTCTCGAGGATTGCTCGCCCCCTTTTTAGGGGGCCGTGTCAGTGCACGGCTGTCATCGGTCGGCGAACCGGTCGGTCGCCTCGATGAGCGCGTCGAGGATGCCGGGCTCATCGTAGGCGTGGCCGGCGTCTGCGATGATCTGCAGGTCGGCCTGCGGCCACGCCCTGTGCAGGTCCCACGCGGTCATCGCCGGCGTGCAGACGTCGTAGCGGCCCTGCACGATGACGCCGGGGATGTCCGCCAGCCGGTGCGCGTCGCGGATCAACTGGTCCTCCTCGAACCAGCCTCCGTTCATGAAGTAGTGGTTCTCGATGCGCGCGAAGGCGACCGCGTACTTCTCCTCGGTGAAGCTCTCGACGACCTCCGGGCGGGGCAACAGGGTGATCGTGGACGACTCCCAGCGCGACCAGGCGATGGCGGCCGGTCCGTGCACGGCAGGGTCCTCGTCGGCGAGCAGCCTGCTGTACGCGCGGATGAGGTGGCCGCGGTCCTCCTCGGCGACCGGCTCGACGAAGCCCTCCCACAGGTCGGGGAACAGCGCGGCCGCCCCGCCTTCGTAGAACCAGTCGAGCTCCGCCGGCCGAAGGGTGAAGATGCCGCGCACGATCAGCTCGGACACCCGCTCCGGATGCGTCTCGGCGTACGCGAGCGCCAGCGCGCTCCCCCACGACCCGCCGAAGACCTGCCAGCGTTCGATGTCGAGGTGCTCGCGCAGCTTCTCCATGTCGGCCACGAGGTTCCAGGTGGTGTTGGTCGACAGGTCGGCGTCGGGATCGCTGGCGTGCGGGAGGCTCTTGCCGCAGTTGCGCTGGTCGAACAGGACGATCCGGTACCGCTCCGGGTCGAACAGCCGGCGGTGGGAGGGCGTGGTGCCGCCGCCGGGCCCGCCGTGCAGGAACACGACCGGCTTGCCGTCCGGGTTGCCGCTGGCCTCCCAGTACACCTGCTGGCCGTCGCCGACGTCCAGCATCCCGCTGTCGTACGGCTCGATCTCGGGGTAGAGGCTGCGCATGGTGCGACTGTAGCGGTGCGCGAGGGCAACGGAGGAGATCCGGGCCGGGCCGCACCGAAATCGCCGGCCGCCGCCCGCGGGCCAGCGGGCGCCGGTCGGGAACGGAGGATTCCCGGTCCGGCAGCGGCCCCACCTCCTCCGTTCCCTGCGATTCGGGCGCCCGCGACGGCAGGACTCCTCCGTTGCCGACGCGCTAGGCTCGCAGCATGACCACCCCCGTGACCGTCGCCGTCACCGGCGCCGGTGGACAGATCGGCTACGCCCTCCTCTTCCGAATCGCCTCAGGGCAGCTGTTCGGGCCGGACGTGCCCGTGCGCCTCCGGCTGCTGGAGATCCCGGCGGGTCGCGCCGCCGCCGAGGGCACCGCCCTCGAACTGCAGGACGGCGCGTTCCCGCTGCTGCACTCCGTTGACGTCACCGAGGACGCCCGCGCGGCGTTCGACGGGGTGAACGCCGCCCTGCTCGTCGGCGCCCGCCCGCGCACCGCCGGGATGGAGCGCGCCGACCTCCTGGAGGCGAACGGCGGCATCTTCGGACCGCAGGGCTCGGCGCTGAACGCGGGGGCGGCGGACGATGTCCGCGTACTCGTCGTCGGCAACCCGGCCAACACCAACGCGCTGATCGCCAGCGCGCACGCCCCCGACATCCCGGCCGAGCGGTTCACCGCGATGACGCGGCTCGACCACAACCGCGCGGTCGCGCAGCTCGCGGCCAAACTCGGGGTGCCCGTGTCGGCGATCGACGGTGTGATCGTGTGGGGCAACCACTCGGCCAGCCAGTACCCCGACCTCAGCCACGCCACCGTGAACGGTCGCCCGGCGACGGAGCTCGTCGACGAGGGATGGCTCGCCGACGAGTACATCCCGCGGGTGGCGAACCGGGGCGCCGAGATCATCGCGGTGCGCGGCTCGTCGTCGGCGGCCTCCGCCGCCAGCGCCGCCGTCGACCACCTGCACGACTGGGTGAACGGCACCGGCGCGCACTGGACGTCCGCCGCCGTGGTCTCCGACGGCTCCTACGGGGTGCCGACGGGCCTGATCTCGTCGTTCCCGGTGCGCTCGGTCGACGGCCGCTGGGAGATCGTGCAGGGCCTCGACATCGACCCGTTCTCGCGCGAACGCATCGACACGTCGGTCGCCGAGCTGGTCGCCGAACGCGAGGCCGTCCGCGCCCTCGGCCTGCTGTAGCGCCCGCCGCGCCGCGCCCCTCGCGGCGCCTCGCCTCGCGGCCTCGCGGCCTCGCACATTCGTCACGAATCCCGACATTCGTGCCACGAAACACGACATTCGTCACGAATCCCGACATCCACCTCCCTGGCGCACGCAGATTCGTCACGAATCGCGCCACCCGCCTCCCCGGCGCACGCACATTCATCACGAATCCCGACGCCCGCTCCCCGGCGCACGCACCTTCGTGACGAATCCCGACATTCGTGGCACGAAACACGACATTCGTCACGAATCGCGACATCCACGTCCCCCGCGCACGCAGATTCGTCACGAATCCCGACATTCGTGGCACGAAACACGACATTCGTCACGAATGTCGCCGTGCCTCACAGGGTGTGGGGATTCGTGACGAATGCTGACCGCGACCGCGTCAGCGGTGCTTCGCCGGCGCCTTCTCGGGAGTGGGCAGCGTGCCGTTCGCGCGGCGCTCGGCGTAGTAGGCGCGGGCCTCGGCCTGGCGCTCGGCCTCGGCGCCGCTCGCGATCTTCGCGCGGACGAGCTCGGGACCGTAGCCGAACGCGTCGACGAGGTCGACCGCGTGCGGGCGCAGGCGCGCAAGCAGCCGGTCGATGTACGCCGAGACGGCCTGAGCGCGCTGCGGCGACAGGCGGCCGTGGATCAGGTACCAGGCCAGGTGCTTCTCGATCAGACCGAAGCCGAACAGGTCGCGCAGCCAGGTCAGCACCTGCTTGGTGCCGGCGTCGGGCGCCTGCTCCAGCGCCTCGGTGAACGCCTCCCACTGCAGCAGCTCGCCGTGGGCGCGCGCCGCCTCGATCAGCTCGTTCTGCTGCGGGTTGAACAGGTCGGCCGCGGCCTTCTTGCCGAGCTTGGAGGCCGGGCGGAGGCGTCCGCCGATCTCCGAGATCATCGTCTCCACCCGGTCGGTGAGCAGCTCGCGCTGCGTCGCCGACTCCTGCAGCCAGTTGACCGACCGCGCCGTCGAACCGAAGTCGCGCACGGTCTGGCCGACGCTGCGCAACCCGGTGCCGTGGTACGCCTTGCCCGCCGCCTGCACGACGACGTAGCGGGCCAGCGCGCCGGCGTCCGCCTTGGCGAACTTGCGGCTGAAGTCGGTCAGCAGCCGCTTGGCGACCAGCTGCAGGAGGACGTTGTTGTCGCCCTCGAACGTGACCCAGATGTCGAGGTCCTGCCGCAGGGAGGTGATGCGGTTCTCGGTGAGGAAGCCGGCGCCTCCGCAGGCCTCCCGCGCCTCCTGCAGCGTGTCGAGCGCGTGCCAGGTGCTCAGCGGCTTGAGGGCGGCCGCGATGGTCTCCAGGTCCTGCCGGTCGGCGTCGCTGTCGGCCTTGCCGCTGAACACGTCGTCGAACTTGCTCAGGAAGACCTCGTGCGCGAACCCGGCAGCGTACGTGGTGGCGAGCAGCGGCAGCAGCCGCCGCTGGTGGCGCTGGTAGTCGAGGATGACCTCCTCGTCGGTGTCGCTGCCCGCGGTGAACTGGCGGCGCTGGTCGGCGTAGGTGATCGCGATCTTCAGTGCGATCTTCGACGCGATGGTCGCGGAACCGTCGAGCGAGACGCGGCCCTGCACGAGCGTGCCGAGCATGGTGAAGAAGCGGCGGCCCGGGCTGGCGATCGGCGACGTGTACGTGCCGTCCTCCGCGACGTCGCCGTAGCGGTTCAGCAGGTCGGTGCGCGGGATGCGCACACCGGTGAAGTGCAGCCTCCCGTTGTCGATGCCGTTGAGGCCGCCCTTCTGGCCGTCGTCCTCTCCGCCGATACCGGGGAGGAAGTCGCCGTTGGCGTCGCGAATCGGCACGTAGAAGGCGTGCACGCCGTGGTTCACGCCCTGCGTGACGAGCTGGGCGAACACGACGGCGGCCGTCGCGTCCACGGCGGCGTTACCGAGGTAGTCCTTCCACGCTCCCCGGAACGGAGTGTCGATGACGAACTCCTGCGTCTCGGGGTCGTACGTCGCGGTGGTCGCGACCGCCGCGACGTCCGAACCGTGGCCGGTCTCGGTCATCGCGAACGCGCCGGGAACGTCGAGCGACATGATCGCCGGCAGGTAGGTCTCGTGGTGGTGCTGGGTGCCGAGGTGCAGCACGGCGGCGCCGAAGAGCCCCCACTGCACACCCGACTTGATCTGGAGCGACGGGTCGGCTGCGACGAGCTCCTCGAACGCGGCGATGTTGCCGCCGTGGTCGTCACCGCCGCCGACCGACTTCGGGAAGGCGCGGTGCACCTGTCCGTTCTCCACCAGGAGCTTGAGCTGCTCGAAGACGCGCGAGCGGTGGTCGGCGACCGAAAGCCCCTCCACCTTCTGCAGCTCCGGCCGCGCCGACAGCTCGCGGGAGGCCAGCCGCGCCTCGGCCCACCGGCCCAGCAGCTGGCGGCCCAGCGCCTCCACGTCGACGTGCGGTCCGGCGCCGGTGGGTGCGGTGGCGGCGGCAGCAGCGGCCGCTTCGGATGCGGCGGAGTCTGCGACGGAGGTGGTGCTGGGCTTGGCGGTGGCGCGCTCGGCAGTGTCAACCATGAGTTCCCTCTTCGATCTCTCTACGGTGCCCGCCACGCTACGACTGCCGGGCCGCGAGCGGAAACCGTCGGTGCCGCGGCTACAAAAACGGCCCGCGGGGTCCGCGGGCCGTTTGTGGGAAGCTCCAAATCGCCATCCGCCTGATCAGCGGATGTCGACAACGATCAGGCCGCCCGACGGGTCAGTCGAGGGCCGCTCGGCGGGGCGGCGAGCGCAGCACGCGTCGCCGCGGCACCGCGCAGCTCGATGACGGCGCCGGCCGGCACCTGCTCGTCACGGTCGACGCGAGCACCGTTGCCGATCATCGCGTTTTCGCCGATCTTGACGTTGCTGCCGATGCGCACTCCGCTGCCGACGATGCAGCCCTTGCCGACGTGGACGTTGGCGCCCACGAACGTGCGGTCGCCGATCGTCGCTCCGCTGTCGATCCAGCTGCCCGCGCCGATGTAGGCGTCGAGCCCGATCCGGGCGTCGGCCTCCACGTAGGCGCTGGGCTCGACGTGCGCCGACTCGGCGACACGCGCCGACGGCGAGACGAGGCCTCGCCCGTTCGCGTGCCTTCTGTACTTGATGACTGCGCCGGTCTCGTCCTCGAGCTCTTCGATCCTCCGTGCCATTTCGTCCCCTCCTTCGAGATCGTCGCGAAATTATGCCACCTGACATAACCGTGGAGGCGGAGGAAAGATTCCCTGATCGCCCCACGGAACGGGCACTGTACGCCCGCAACCGCGGGGCGACCAGAGCGAAGGCTCGAAAGTTGCTGAACGCGGACGACCGCGCCCGGCTAGTAGCTCAACCCGTGGCCGAACCGGTACAGCGGGTCGGCCGTGTCGAAGGGCACGTCCGGCCGGTTCGCCCGCACGGCATCCATCGACGACGGGAGGTCCATCGGCAGCCTGCCCTGCGGGGCCGCGTCGCCGAACAGCACGTCGAGCAGGGCGACGGCGCTCGCGCCGTAGTCGGCGGAGATCGCGGCAACCTCGCCCGCGATCGGCGTCAGGATGGCCGGACGGTCGAGGAACACCTGCACTACCGTCGGGACGGCGCGCGCAATGGCGAGCACCTCGTCCACCGTCTCCTGCGCGAAGTCGAGCGAGCCCGCGTGGAAGAAGTTCTCGAACATCGTCGAACGCTGCTCGTAGGGGGCGTGGAGGCGCACCAGCGCGACGTCGGCCTCCTCGACGGTGTCGACGACCGTCGCGTAGGACGCGACGAGCTCAGGATCGAAGCCGCGCACGAGCACCTTGGCGCCACGGGCGAGCGGCAGCACGCCGTCGTTCTTCAGCAGCGTGACGGAGGCGCGCTGGGCGGCCTCGCCCGCCGCCACGAACTCGGCGTTGCCGACGATCGCGGCCGCACGGGCCGGGTCGACCGTCGGCGCGTCGAACAGGCCGAGCCGGAACTTCTCGCGCAGCAGGCGTCGCGCGGACACGTCGAGCCGCTCCTCCGCGACCTCACCGCTGCGGACCAGGTCGATGAGCAGCTCGGGGATGGACTCGCCGCCGAACTGGTCGGCTCCCGCGTAGAGGATCTTGCGCATCCGCTCCCGCGGCGACAGGTGCTCGACGCCCCACGCGCGGGCCGGGAAGGGCTCGCCGCCGATCTCGCCGTCGCTGATCAGCCCCCAGTCGGTGCAGACGATGCCGTCGAAGCCGTAGCGCTCGCGCAGCAGACCGGTGATGACCGACTTATTGAAGCCGAAGCCGACCTCCTCGTACTCGGTGCCGACGGGCATGCCGTAGTACGGCATGATCTGGCTGGTGCCCGCGTCGAAGGCGGCCTCGAACGGCTTGAGGTGCGTCTTGAACTGGCCGCCGGGGTAGACCTGCTCGCGGCCGTACGGGAAGTGCGGGTCTTCGCCGTCCTTCTGCGGCCCTCCGCCGGGGAAATGCTTGGTCATGGTGGCGACCGAGTCCGGTCCGAGCTCGGAGCCCTGGAATCCGCGGATGTACGCGGCGCCGAGCCGCGATGTCAGGTCGGGGTCCTCTCCGAAGGTGGCGGACTGGCGCGCCCAGCGTGGTTCGGTGGCGAGGTCGATCTGCGGGTGCAGGGCCACGCGGATGCCGACGGCGGTGTACTCCTGGCGGGCGATGTCGGCGAACCGCTCCACGAGCTCCTCGTCGCGGATGGCCGCGAGCCCCATGGTCTCGGGCCACTGCGAGAAGGGACCGGCCATCATCGCGGCGAGCGGGTTGTCGCTGAACGAGTGCCGCGGGTCGGTGGAGAAGGTCACCGGGATGCCGAGCCGCGTGCTCGCCGCGACCTCCTGGACCCGGTTGTGCCACTCCGCCATCTCGGCGGCCGTGCTCGCGGCGCCGAAGACGTTGAAGTGCGTCAGGTGCCGGTCGCGGATCATCTCGGTGCTGTCGGCGATGCCGAACGCGGGGTCCGGGCCGGCGACGGTCCCGCCCTCGCCGATCGTCATCATCGTCTGGAAGAAGAGGCCTGCCTTCTCCTCGAGCGTCATCTGCGCGAGCAGGTTCTCGACGCGCTCCTCGATCGGGAGACTCGCGTCGCGGAAGCGGACGTCGACCTCTGCGGTCGACTCGGGGCTGGTGGTCTGGGCGGTGTCGGTCATTCGCACTCCAATGGGCGTCACGGGTAACGCTCACATCATAAACCGACCGTTACTTGGTTTTCGCCGTGAGCCTGACCCGAGCAACAGCGAAGGGCACGTTGTTGTCCCTTTCGACGTGCGAAGGGGACAACAACGTGCCCCTCGGGAGCACGGGTCAGGGAGAGCGCTACGGGACCGGCGCGAGCAGGTCCGGGCGGGTGGCCTGGGCGGCGGTGCCGCCGCGGCCGCGCACCGAGAGCGAACCGGCGGTCGCCGCCCAGCGCAGCCGCTCCTGCTCGTCGGCGACGCCGGCGGACAGCGCCGCGAGGTAGCCGGCGTCGAAGCTGTCGCCCGCGCCGGTGGTGTCGACGACTTCCACGCGCAGGCCGCCGGCCGCGGCGACGCGCGCGCCGCCGTCGAAGGCGATGCCGCCTTCCGCGCCGGCCTTCACGACGACGCGGCAGCCGAGTGTCGAGAGCGCGCTCGCGGCCTCGTCCAGACCGGCCGGAGCCGTGCCGGTGACGGCGGCCGCGATCGCCAGGGCCTCCTCCCGGTTGGGGAGGAACACCGCGACCCGCCGCAGCACGTCCTCCAGCCCGCTCCAGCGCTCGGACGGGTCCCAGTTGGTGTCCAGACTGACCGTGAAGCCGCGCGCGGCCAGCCAGTCGAGGAGCTCGGGCAGCGCCGCCGCGAGCGCCGGCTGCAGGAAATACGACGCGACGTGCACGTGACGCGGCCGCAACCGCTCGACGGCCGCCCGTACCGCCGTCGCCGTCAGGCTCGGGATGGTGCCGGGCAGGGTCAGGATGGCGCGGTCGTGCGGCTCGGAGAGCACGACGGAGAGTCCGGTCGGCACGGCCCCATCGACGGTCACCGCGGAGACGTCGACCCCTGCCGCGCGCACCTCGTCGAGCACGAACGCTCCGAAGCGGTCGTCGCCGACCACCGCGGCGAGCGCGGTGCGTGCGCCGAGCCGGGCGAGCCCGCACGCGACGATCGACGCGCTGCCGCCCAGCAGCAGGTCGGCCGTGTCGAGCAGCTGCTCGGCCTGTCCGAACCGCGGAACCGTGTCGCCGGTGAGCAGGAGGTCGGGATTGGCGTCGCCGACCACGAGCACGTCGACGGCGCCGCCACCGGCCGCGCTCATCCCTTGAGCCCGGAGAAGGTCATCGTCGCGATGAAGTGCCGCTGCGCGAACAGGAAGAACAGGATGAGCGGCAGGGTGGCGATGACGTTGCCCGCCATGATGAGGCTCCAGTCGGTCTGGTGGGCGCCCTGGAAGTTGGCGATGCCCAGCTGCAGCGTGAACGCCTGCTGGTTGTTGATCGCGATGAGCGGCCAGACCAGGTCGTTCCAGGCGCCGAGCAGCGTGAAGATCGCGAGCGTGGCGAGCGCCGGCCGGGCCAGCGGCAGGACGATCCGGAAGAAGATCTGCCAGCGGTTGCAGCCGTCGATCGCGCCGGCCTCCTCCAGTTCGGCGGGCAGCGAGAGGAAGAACTGCCGCATCAGGAAGATGCCGAACGCCGTCGCCAGCCACGGCACGATCGCGGCGCCCAGGCCGTTGAGGAGGCCGAGGTTCGCGAACAGGATGTATGTCGGGATCATCAACAGCTGGGTCGGGATCATGATCGTGGCGAGGATCATCAGGAAGCCGAAGTTGCGCCCGGCGAACTTCAGCCGGGCGAAGCCGTAGCCGGCCAGCGAGCACAGGATCAGATTGGAGACGATCGCGGTCCCCGACACGATGACCGTGTTGCCGAGCCAGAGCATGATGCCCGTCGTGCCGAACAGCTTGGCGTAGCCGTCGAGCGTGAAATGCGACGGGATGAACGGCGGCGGGAAGGCCACCAGCTCCTTCGCGGGGGAGAACGACGCGAGCGTCATCTGCAGGAAGGGCACCAGGAAGAGGATCGCGATCGGGAACAGCACGAAGTGCCAGCCGCTGAACCGCATCCTGCGCTTGTTGCGGCCGTTGCCGGTCTGCGCGGCGACGCGCTCGGTCGCCGACGAGACCTGGTCGAGGACGCTGACCATCAGATCGCCTCCGATCCCCGGCGCCGCGAGTACAGCACGACGCCGATCGTGGTGAGCAGCGTGACAGCGAACAGCACGTACGCGGCCGCGGAGCCGTACCCGAACTGCAGCGCGTGGAACGCTTTGTCGTAGAGGAAGTACACGATCGTCTCCGTGGAGTTGAGCGGCCCTCCCTTGGTGGTGGTGTAGACGAGGTCGAAGAGCTGGATGGCCTCGATCGTCTGCCAGATCGTGACGAACACGGTCACGGGCGCGAGCTGCGGCCAGACGATGCGCCAGAAGGTCTGCCAGCGGTTCGCCCCGTCGATGCGGGCTGCTTCGATCAGGTCGGCCGGCACATCCTGCAGCGCTGCCAGGTAGATCACGGTGGTGAACGCCGCGGCGCCCCAGAGCGACATGATGGCGATGACGATCATGGCCTGGCGCGGGTCGTCGAGCCAGCCCTGCTGCGGGAGGCCGAGCACCCGCAGCACGTTGTTCACGAGGCCGAACTGCGGGCTGAACAGGTAGGTCGACAGGATGCCGGTCGAGGCCGCGGAGGCGACGAACGGCACGAAGATCGCCGTGCGGTAGAAGCCCATCCAGCGGATCCGACGGTTCAGCGCGACGGCCAGGAACAGCCCCAGCAGCACGGAGGCCGGCACGAACAGCAGCGTGAAGCCCACGGTGTTGAGCACCGCGTTGCCGAAGTCGGCGTCGCTCATCAGGTCGGCGTAGTTCTGCCCGCCCACCCAGGTGGCCTGGCTGAAGCCGTCCCAGCTCTGGAACGACAGCACGAACGCCCACAGCGCGGGGAAGATCGACAGCCCCAGGATGATCACCGTCGCCGGGGCGACGAAGCCCCAGCCGGTGAGTGCGGCGGTCACGCCCTGCTTGCGGCGGTACCGGCGGCTGCGCTCGGCGCCGGTCGCCGCCGGCTGCTGCGCCGGCGGCGCCTGTCTCGACACGGTCAGGTCGGCCATGGCTGCTCGCTCCGGCTTCCTACTTCTTCGCCTGGGCATCGGCCGTCTTCGCGGCCTGGTCGAGCGACGGTCCCGGCTCGCCCTGGCCCTGCAGCACCTGCGAGATCGCCTTGCCGACCGCGACCGACAGCGCGGCGTAGCTCTTGCTGGTCGGGCGCGTCTCCTTGACGTTCTTGGAGTTGGCGACGAAGACGTCGTAGCCGGGGTACTCGGCGGTCTGCTTCGCGACGGCGTCAGAGGAGGCCTCCGAGCTGCGCAACGGGAGATTGCCGAGGGCCACGTTGAAGCGCTCGTCCTGCTGGGCCGAGGTCAGCCACTGCGCGAACTGCGTCACCCAGTAGGCGCGGTTCTTGTCGTGGTGGTCGAACAGCGCCCAGATGTCGGGGCCGGACACCGTCTGGTGGTCGCCCTTCGTGCCGGGGAGCTGGACGACGCCGTAGCTCGTGCCTCCCGTCTTGAGGTCCGAGAGCTCCCAGGGGCCGGAGGTGATCATCCCGATGCGGTTGCTGACGAACAGCTGCCCGAACTTCTCGTCGGTCTGGTCGAGGTACACGCTCTTGTCGTCGACGGCCATCGAGCGCAGGAAGGTCAGGGCCTCGTCGCCGGCGGTCGAGTTGAAGGCGGCCTTGCCGCTGCTGTCGAGGATCGACCCGCCGTTCTGCCAGAGGTGCGGCCAGAACTGCCAGGTCGTCTCCTCGCTGCCCGAGACGGAGTAGCCGTAGCCGTAGACGTGGTTCGCCGGGTCGGTCAGCTTCTTGGCCGCCGTGCGGAAGTCCTCCCAGGTCCAGTCGGCGGTCGGGTAGGCCAGGCCTGCCTTGTCGAACAGCGTCTTGTTGTAGAGGAGGCCGATGTTGTCGACGACCGCGGGGAAGCCGATGACCTTCGACCCGGAGGGCTGCGCGGTGCCACGGGCGGCCGGCGTGAACTCGTCCCAGTTGACGCCGGGCTTCTTCACGTCGGCGGAGATGTCCAGCGTGCGGCCCGTCGACTCCAGCTGACCGGCCCACGACCCGAACGCGTACGACATGTCGGGGTACTGGTTGCCCGCGAAGCCGGCCGAGAGCTTCTGCAGCAGGCCGTCGGTCGATGAGGCGCCCGGCGAGAGGTCGATGGTGACGTTGGGGTGCGCCTTCTCGAACTCCTTGGCGAGACCTTCGATCGTCTTCTCCGCGGCGTCGGCCTGCCCCGACCACACCTGGATGGTGACCTTCGCGGACGTATCGAGGGTGGTCGCGCCCTGCGTGCCGCTGCAGCCGGCGAGCGCCACGAGGGCGGCGGTCGCGGTGAGGGCTGCTGCGGCACGGAGGGCGTTGCGGCGGGCGGGGCGGGTCGTCTTCTGGAGGCGAGGTAGCATCTTCGGTTCCTCTCGGGTGGTCTGCGTCGACGGTGCGGGGGCTGCGCGGTTCGCGCTCGCGCTCAGCCGAGCACGATCGAGCGGGTCAGGTGGCGGGGGTTGTCGGGATCGAGGCCGCGGTGGGCGGCGAGCTCGACCGCGAGGCGCTGGGCGTTCGCCAGCTCGACGAGCGGGTCGTGGCGGCTGCTGCGGACGGTCGCGCCGACACGCTCGATGTCCTCCACCAGGCTGGGCTCGCTGCGCCCGATGATCCAGACCAGCGACGTCTCACCCGCGACCGCGAGCGGGCCGTGCCGGTAGTCGAGCAGCGGATACGACTCGGCCCAGGCCTGGGCGGCCTCCCGGATCTTGAGGGCGGCCTCCTGCGCGAGGCCGTAGGTCCAGCCGCTGCCGAGGTAGACGAAGTGCTCGAGCGACGCGGTGTCGAGGTCGAGCGGCTCGGCGAGCGCCGCCTCGGCCTCGGCGGGGAGGCCGCTGACGTCCTCGCCGAGCGCGGAACGCGCCAGTACGAGGAAGGTGGTGGGGAACCGGGTCTGGACGACCGACTCCTCGTCGGCGAAGTCGAGCAGCAGCACGTCGTCGGCGCGCTCGGCGACGGGGGAGTCGGCGACTCCGGTGACCGCGATCACACGCACGCCGTCGGGGAGGCCGTCGATCGCCTCGATCGCCTCGGTCGTCGTGCCGGAACGGCTGAGGACGACGACCGCGTCGTAGTCGCGCCACGGCCACGGCTCGGACGCGTAGGCGGCGTCGGTCATCCCGAAGCCTGCCCCTTCGCGCAGCGCGGCGAACGACTCGGCGACGAACGCCGAGGTGCCGCAGCCGAGCACCAGCACGCGCGCACCCGGCAGGGTGAGCAGGTCGCGGGCGCGGTCGGCGTGGCGGTCGAGGGCTTCGCGCCAGACGGCGGGCTGGCTGTCGATCTCGCGGGAGGTCAGTGTCACGGAATGCTCCTTCGTGCGGTGCTGCGCGATGCGCGGGTGTCGCGGCGTCGCGCCTTCTTCATCATTGGCTGGGATTTGAGCGTTTGACAACGAAACCGCTCAGTTCGCTCACTCAGAGTGATCGTTTGTAACAAACAGGTTTCGAATCGCCCTCAGTCGGCTGCGAGCGTGCCGCCGAGGGCGACGGGCAGGCGCTCGGCGTGGCGGCGGGTCAGCTCGTCGCACAGCGCCCAGATCTCCTCCGGCGTGAGCGACGAGCTCGCGTTCGGATCGGTCAGCACCGCGCGACGCACCAGCGCAGGATCGCCCGTGCGGGCGGCCTCCACGGCGAGCTCCGCCACCGACAGATAGGTGCGGTTGAGCGCGGCGCCCTGCGGCGGGATGTCGCCGAACGACAGCGGGTGCACGCCGCTCGCGTCCACCCGGCTGGGCACCTCCACCACGGCGCCCTCCGGCAGGTTGCCGATGAGGCCGCGGTTGACGACGTTCGCGTGGATGACGCGCTCGGTGCCCGTGAGGATCGAGTGGATGACCTGCGGCGCGTACTCGGCGGCGCCCTCCTCCAGCTCCAGGGCCTCCCCCGCGGCGAGCGCGGCCTTGGCGTGCTCGAACTCGGCGACGTTCTCCTCGGAGATGCCGATGTACTCCAGCGGCCGCAGCCGGAAGCGCTCGATCTGCTCGGGCGAGCGCAGGAACCAGGAGAGGTACTCCGAGGAGTGCTCGCTGGTCTCCGTCGGGTAGAAGCCGATGCGCTCGAAGATCTCGACCCGCACGCGGCGGCGCAGCTCGGGATCGCGCTCGATGGCCTCCCGCAGCAGCGGATAGAGGTCCTGCCCGTCGCGCGACCACTCGACCAGCCAGGCCTGGTGGTTGACGCCGGCTGCGCGGTAGTGGGTGCCCTCCATCGGCACGCCGATCAGCTCGCAGAGGTCGTGGACGGTCCAGTAGACGCTGTGGCACAGGCCGACGGTCTTGATGGAGGGGGCGACGACCGACATCCACCAGACGTTCATCGCCATCGGGTTCGTGTAGTTGAGGAACCAGGCGTCGGGGCAGAGGTCGAGCATGTCGGCGGCGATGCCCGACAGCACGGGGAAGGTGCGCAGGCCGCGGAACACGCCGCCGACTCCGGTGGTGTCGCCGATGGTCTGCAGCAGGCCGGCCGCGGCGGGGACCTCCAGGTCGATGCGGGTGGCGTCGATGCCGCCCACCTGGATCATGTTGATGACGAAGTCGGCGCCGGCGAGGGCCTCGCGACGGTCGAGGGTGGCGACGAGCTCGGCCGTCCTCCCGAACCGCTCGACCAGCTGTTCGGCCGTCGCTGCGGCGACGGCGAGGCGTTCGGCGTCGATGTCGTGCAGCACGATCCGCAGGGTCGGGAGGTCGTCGAAACGGAACAGGTCGGCGAGCAGCTGACGGGTGAAGACGACACTGCCTGCACCGAGGAACACAATCTGTGGCATGGGGTGATCCTGCGGTATTGTGTTCACTCCGCGCAACATTATGATCGAATAGCGCCCGAAGTGATCACCTGAAATGATCGGTTGATCGCTCCGCTGGATGAGTCGCTCGAAAGGACACTGCAATGGTCGCTCCGTCCGCCGAATCGGCGATCGCCCGCGTCAGCTCGGGGCGCCGCGCCCGGCGCATGCTCGAGATCCTCGAACTCGTCTCGGAGCGCGGCACGATCAGCCTGGCCGAGCTCTCCGACACGCTCGACATCTCGGCGCCGACCGCGCGGAGGGACCTCTCCGACCTCGCCGACCAGCAACTGCTGCTGCGCACGCACGGCGGGGCCGCCGCGCTCGAACGCGGCCAGGAGCTCCCGGTCGCGCTGCGCGACACGCGCTACCAGGAGGCCAAGCGCGCCATCGCCAAGGCCATGGTCGCGCGCCTCCCCGCCGAGCGTCACGTCGTCGCGCTCAGCGGCGGTACCACCACGGCGAGTGTCGCCCGCGCCCTGGCGAACCACCGCGAGATCACGGTGGTGACCAACTCGCTGACGATCGCCAACCTCCTCTCGGGGTTCGCGGGCGTCCGCGTCGTGATGACAGGCGGGTTCCTGCGCCCGCAATCGCTCGAGCTGGTCGGTGCGATCGCCGAGAACACGTTCAACGCCGTCAACGTCGGCACGGCGATCCTCGGTGCGGACGGCATCAGCGTGACGTCGGGGGTCACCACCCACGACGAGACCGAGGCGCGTACCAATCGGGCCATGGTGGCCAAAGCGCAGCGCACGGTCGTCGTGGCGGACGGCTCCAAGATCGGAAACGTGGCCCTGGCCCCCATCGCCGACCTCCACCAGGTGGCCATGATCATCACCGACAGCTCGGCGGACCCCGGCGAGCTCGACCGGCTGCGCGCGGCGGGCGTGGAGGTCGTGGTCGCGGACGCCTGAGAGGGTATGGGGTCGGTCCCGCTGCCCGCGCACGACCCTTGACCGGCTCGCGCTCGGCTGCCTAGGGTGGCGGGGTCGAAGGGGATGCAATGGCCCGACTCATCGTGGAGCAGATCGTATCGGCGGACGGCACCGCGGAGGACGGCGAGGGCGGGATGAGCTTCCTCACGCCCGAGTCCACCGGCGGCGAGGTCGACCGGGAGCAGCTGCGGCGGCTGGCCGACCTGCAGGCCATCGTGCTCGGCGCGAACACGTATCGGATGTTCGCGTCGTACTGGCCGACCGCCTCGGAGGCCGACGACCCCATCGCCGGGCTGATCAACCGGCTCCCGAAGCACGTGCTGAGCAACAGTCTGGATGCGGCGCCGTGGGGCGATCACGCTCCCGCCGTGGTCGAGCGCGGTGACGTGATCGAGTCGCTGCAGCGGCTGAAGGGCGAGTATCCCGGCGAGATCATCCTGTGGGGCAGCCTCACTCTGACGGACGCGGCGTTCCTCGCGAACGAGGTCGACCTGCTGCGGCTCCGCATCCTCCCGAGCCTGCTGGGCGGCGGACGCGGCGTCGTCCCGACCGCCCTGCCGGTGACCCCGCTGCGGCTCGTCGCCTCGAACATCCACCCGGGTGGCCAGGTGGCGCTCGAGTACGAGGTCGGGACGCCGGACTAGCGTCGGCAACGGAGGAGATCGCGTCCGCCGGACGGCGTGTCGGCAGCCAACGGAGGAGATCTGCCGTGGCTCACGCTGGAAGTCCTCCGTAAGCCACGCGGCTCGCGCCCGTCGGCAACGGAGGAGATCAGGTCCCGCGGCCGGCGTGCCGGCCGGCAACGGAGGAGATCCGGTCTGAATCGGGGCGGAACTCCTCCGGTAGCTGCCGCTGCGCGGCGGGTCGTGCAGCCACTCCTCCGCTGGCGACGGGCAGCCACCCACCTGCAGCGGTTCCTCGCCGCGCGCAAGCAACGACGGAGACCCGGCTACGCGGCCGCGACCACCTGCAGCAGCGCTTCGCCGTAGGCCTCGCGCTTCTTGGCTCCGATGCCGCTGATGCCGTCGAGCTCGTCGAGGGTGGACGGCCGGGCGGCGGCGACCGCGCGCAGCGTCGCGTCTCCGAACACGATGTACGCGGGGACGCCCTGCGTCTTCGCCTCCCCCGCCCGCCACGCGCGCAGCGCCTCGAAGAGGCCGGCGTCGGCGGGAGCCACGTCGGCCGCCGCCGTCGAGCGCGCACCCCGGGACGACCGGGCCGCACGCTCGGGCTCGCGGCGGAGCA
The DNA here is from genome assembly GCF_017565305.1 of Leifsonia sp. TF02-11. Classification (GTDB taxonomy): domain Bacteria; phylum Actinomycetota; class Actinomycetes; order Actinomycetales; family Microbacteriaceae; genus Leifsonia. Next base: position 15,234 of record NZ_JAGEKP010000007.1, on the reverse strand, counting down.
CCACCTCGCGCGCACCGGAGAGCACCTCGCCGCCTGCCGGGGTGAGCGCGAGGACGCCGTACTCCCCCTCCGGCTTCAGCAGCTCTTGGGCGATCAGCTGACGGACGACCCCGCGCCATTGGCTCTCGCCGAGGTCGTCCCCGATGCCCCAGGTGGCGAGCCCGTCGTGACCGTACTGGTCGACGCGCGGTGTGCGCTTGGCGCGGAGGATGTCGATGAGGTGCCCTGCACCGAACCGCTGCCCGCGCTCGCGCTGCAGCCGGACGACGGTCGAGAGCAGTTTCTGGGCGGGAACCGTGCCGTCCCAGGTCTCCGGCGGGTTGAGGCAGGTGTCGCAGTTGCCGCACGGCGTCGAGCGCTGGCCGAAGTAGTTCAGCAGGTTCACCCGGCGGCAGTGCACCGTCTCGCAGAGAGCGAGCATGGCGTCGAGGTGCTGCGTGAGGCGGCGGCGGTGCGCGAGGTCGCCCGGCGACTCGTCGATCATGCGCCGCTGCTGCACGACGTCTTGCAGGCCGTACGCGAGCCAGGCGGTGGACGGGAGGCCGTCGCGCCCGGCGCGACCGGTCTCCTGGTAGTACCCCTCGACCGACTTCGGCAGGTCGATGTGCGCCACGAAGCGCACGTCCGGCTTGTCGATGCCCATGCCGAACGCGATGGTGGCGACGACGATGACGCCGTCTTCGCGCAGGAAGCGCGCCTGGGTGCGTGCGCGCGTCTGCGGGTCGAGCCCGGCATGGTACGGCAGCGCAGTGAGCCCGCGTCCGGCGAGGAACTCCGCCGTGCGCTCCACCGAGTTGCGGGAGAGCGCGTAGACGATGCCCGCATCCCCCGGGTGCTCGACCGTGATGAAGTCGAGCAGCTGCTTGCGCACCTCGGCCTTGGGCACGATGCGGTACTGGATGTTGGGACGGTCGAAGTCGGAGACGAAGTGCTCCGCGCGCTCGAGGCGGAGGCGCTCGGTGAGTTCGCGGTGCGTCGCCTCGGTGGCCGTCGCCGTCAGGGCGATGCGCGGCACGTCCGGCCAGCGCTCCGCCAGCTCGGACAGCGCGAGGTAGTCCGGCCGGAAGTCGTGGCCCCACTGCGACACACAGTGGGCCTCGTCGATGGCGAACAGGGCGACACGACCGCGTTCGAGGAAGCGCTTGGTGGCCTCGCTCGAGAGGCGCTCCGGAGCGACGTAGAGGATGTCGAGCTCGCCCGCGAGATAGTCCCGCTCGACGGCGGCGCGCTGCCCAGCGTCCTGCGTCGAGTTGAGGAACGCAGCACGCACCCCGACCGCCGTGAGCGCATCCACCTGGTCTTGCATGAGCGCGATCAGCGGTGACACCACGACACCCGTGCCCTCGCGCACCAGCGACGGGATCTGGTAGCACAGCGACTTGCCCCCGCCGGTGGGCATCAGCACGACGGCGTCGCCTCCGGAGATCACGCGATCGATGATCGCCGCCTGCTGGCCGCGGAACGCGTCGTAGCCGAACACCGTGCGCAGCGCCTCGGCGGCGGTCGCGAACTTCGGCAGCGCCGGTCGGACCGCCACCGGAGCTCCGACCCGCGCCTCCTCCGCCGGGGGCTCGTCGACGAACGGAACATCCGCGTACGGGTCCTCCCCGAAGTCGGGCAGCGGCGGCTCGACGTCGAACGGCGCCTCGTCGAAGGGCGGCGCCTCCCGGCCGTCGGGTTCCCACGTGTTCCAGCTCATTCCTCGATCGTAACGAGCGCCGCTGACCGCAGCGCCCGAGCGCCGAATCTGTGGAACGCCGAGCCGACGCCGCGACTGTGGAGGAGCTGCTGCTGTGGCCGATCCGGCCGCTCCGCTACGATCGGCCCCATGCGCCAGCTCATCGTGTCCGAGTTCCTCACGCTCGACGGCGTCGTCGAGGCGCCGGGCGGCGAGACGAGCCATCGGCACGCCGGCTGGACCATGCCGTACGGATCCGACGACCTCTTCGCCTTCAAGCTGCAGGAGACCCGCGACGCCGACTCGCTGCTGCTCGGGCGGCGCACGTTCGAGCAGTTCGCCGAGGCGTGGCCTCCGCGCGAGGGCGAGTTCGCCGAGAAGATGAACGCGATGCCGAAGACCGTGGTGACGACACGCACCGACGAGCTCGGCTGGAACGCGACCAGGCTCGAGACAGCGGCCGGCGTCCGCGAAGGCGTCGACGCGCTCAAGGAGGGTGACGGCGGCCCCATCCTGGTGGCCGGAAGCGCCACGCTGGCCCGCTCGCTGCTCGTCTGGGGTCTCGTGGACGAGCTGCGCCTCCTCGTCTACCCCGTGCTGGTCGGCGGAGGCACGCGGATCTTCCCGGACGACCGCAGCAAGTGGTCGTACGAGCTCGCCGGCCTGCAACGCTTCTCCAGCGACGCGGTGCTGCACGTCTACCGGCTGGCCCGGAGCTGATGCCGGCCGCGATCCTCGGCCTGATCAGCGCGCTCGTCTACGGTTCCGCCGACTTCGTCGGCGGGGTCGCCTCGCGCGTGATCGGGCCGCTGCGGACCACGGCGCTCGGCGCGGTCGGCGGCCTGGCCCTGCTGCTCGTGGCCCTGCCCTTCGTCGGCGGCACCTGGTCGGCGGCCGCGCTCGGCTGGGGCGCCGTCTCCGGAGCGATCGGCACGGCCGCCGTCGCCCTGCTGTACGCCTGCCTCGCCATCGGCCCGATGAGCATCCTGTCGCCGCTCACCGCACTGGTGTCTGCGCTCGTGCCGTTGGTGTGGGGGCTGGTGGGCGGCGACCGCTTCGCCCCGATCGGCTACGTCGCGCTCGGGCTCGCGCTCGTGGCCCTCGTGCTGGTGGGGTTCGTGCCGGAGCGCGGAGCGGTGCGGCCCAGCGCCCGCGCGCTCGCGATGGCGGTCGCCGCCGGCGCGCTCATCGGCGTGTTCCTCATCATCCTCGACCAGACCCCTGCCGACTCCGGGCTGGTGCCGCTGGTCGCCAACCGCACGGTCAACGCCGCGATCATGTGGACGGTCATCGGCCTCCTCGCCATCCGGGGCGCGACCAGGAAGTTCACCCGACGGGGCGTCGTGCTCGCTGCGGGGTCCGGCCTCCTGGACGCCTCGGCGAACGTGCTCATCCTGATCGGGCTGCGCGCGGGCGACCTGGCGACGATGTCGGTGCTGGTGGCGCTCTACCCGGCCGGCACCATCGTGCTCGCTGCGGTCGTCCTGCGCGAGCGCATCGCGCCGGTGCAGTGGGTCGGCCTCGTGCTCGCGATCACCGCCGCCGGCATGCTCGCGGTCGCCTGACCTCCTCCCGGTCCCGACCGAAGACCTCTTGCGGAGGGTCCCGCGGGCACGAGTACTGTTGGCGTCCGGACCTATGGAGAGACGACGATGACGCAGGACACACCGCCGGAACCGGCGCACGACCCGGCAGACGACCTGGAGAACCGCCGCGAGCACCTGGGCGACGTGTCTCAGGCGGTGCAGGACTTCTCCAGCGAGCAGGAGGGCTACCACAAGTCGCTGTCGTCGCGGCAGCTGCAGATGATCGCGATCGGCGGCGCCATCGGCACCGGTCTCTTCCTCGGCGCGGGCGGGAGGCTCGAGCAGGGCGGACCGCTGCTCGTGCTCGTCTACGCGGTCTGCGGCTTCTTCGCCTTCCTGGTGCTGCGCGCGCTCGGCGAGCTGGTGCTGCACAGGCCGTCGTCGGGATCGTTCGTGTCGTACGCGCGCGAGTTCTACGGCGAGAAGATGGCCTACGTCGCCGGGTGGATGTACTTCCTCAACTGGGCCATGACCGCGATCGTCGACTCCACGGCGGTCGCGCTGTACGTCAAGTACTGGACGCTCTTCACGGCCGTGCCGCAGTGGCTGCTCGCGCTCATCGCCCTGGTCGTGGTCGTGAGCCTCAACCTGATCTCGGTCAAGGTGTTCGGAGAGATGGAATTCTGGTTCGCCATCATCAAGGTCAGCGCGCTGGTCGCCTTCCTGGTCGTCGGGATCATCGTGCTCTCCGCCGGCTGGCCCACCGATGTGGGGCCGACCGGACTCCCCATGCTCGCCGCGAACGGCTGGCTGCTGCCGCACGGGGTGGCGACCATCGGGATGGCGATCGTGCTCGTGCAGGGCGTCGTCTTCGCGTACGCGGGTGTCGAGCTCGTCGGCATCGCGGCCGGCGAGACCGAGAACCCCGAGAAGATCATGCCGCGCGCGATCAACAGCGTCGTCTTCCGCATCGCGGTCTTCTACTGCGGCTCGGTCCTCCTGCTCGCCCTGCTGCTCCCTGCGAGCGTCTACAGCGGCAGCGAGAGCCCGTTCGTCACGTTCTTCAGCCACCTCGGCGGTCCGGAGCTGAGCGCGATCGTGGGCTCCGTCATGAACTTCGTCGTGCTCACGGCGGCGCTGTCGAGCCTGAACGCCGGGATGTACTCGACCGGCCGCATCCTGCACTCGATGGCGCAGACCGGCGCCGCGCCCGCGTTCACCGCGCGGATGAACGCGCGCGGCGTTCCGTACGGTGGCATCCTGTTGACCGCGTGCATCGGCGTGCTGGGCGTCTTCCTCAACCTGATCGTTCCGGCGGAGGCGTTCAACATCGTCCTGAACGTCGCCTCGCTCGGCATCATCACGAGCTGGGCCATGATCATCCTCTGCCAGATGCAGCTGCGCCGCTGGTCGCTGGAGGGGCGGCTCGCCCGTCCGACGTTCCGGCTGTTCGGGGCGCCGTTCACGGCGTACCTGACGCTCGCGTTCCTGGCCGCGGTGCTGGTGCTGATGGCGTTCGACTACCCGACGGGGACCTTCACGGTCGCGTCACTCGTCGTCATCATCCCGCTGCTCATCGTCGGCTGGTACGCGCAGCGCTCGCGCATCCTCGCGATCGCGCAAGCTCGCGAGGGCTACACCGGCGCGCACCCGGTCATCGCCGCCCGCCCGCCGCGCAGCCCGCGCCGTCCCCGCGATCCGCGCACCCCGCGCTAGGTCGCCGAGGGGCACGTCGTTGTCCCCTTCGGGGCGCGAAAGGGACAACGACGTGCCCTTCGGCGGAGGGCAGCGGAGCGTCGCGGGTGCTTAGGGGGCCGGGCGGGCGATGTGCGCGGCCCGCTCGAGGGCGGGGAGGGCGCGGCTGAGGGCGTCGACCTCCTCCGGGGCGAGCTCCGCGAGGATCGCGGCGACCGCCCTGGCGCGGTCGGAGCGCGCCGCCAGCAGCAGGTCGACACCGGCCTGGGTGCCGGAGACGAAGAACGAGCGCCCGTCGTCGGGGTCGGGGCTGCGCTCGACGAGCCCGCGCGCCTCCAGGTCGGAGACCACCCGGGTGATCGTCGGGGCGGCGACCACCTCGATGCCCGCGATCTCGCTCGGTCGCAGCGGGCCGCTGCGCACGATCGTCGACAGGGCCGACAGCTGACCGTGGCTGAGGCCTCCCGTGGCCGAGCGGATGCGGCGGTTCAGCCGCCCGACAGCCAGGGCCAGGCGGCCGGCGACATCATCGTCACCGGTCGCCGGCCGCTCCGGACGCTCATGCTCGACCTGCACCGACTTCCTCGCCTTCCACCGGGACCGGCCGCGCAGCTGCGGCGGCCTCCTCATGAACATACTTGGATCCGCCGAGGAAGGAGGCGATCGCACCGATGATGCTCATGACGGCTGCGGCGATGAAGACGACGACGAGGCCGTCGTGGAACGGGCCGGAGATCAGCTGGGGGAAGAACTCCTTGCCCGTGAGCGTGGCCGCGTCGACGTGGGGCGACTGGAGGAGTCCGGTCGGGCCGAGCAGACTGGCGATCGGGTTGTAGCCCAGGAACGCCGCAAACAGACTGCCGACGGGAGGCGTCGCGCCGATCTGCGTCGCCACGTTCTGCGGCACGCCGTGCGAGGTCAGCCCGGTGCTGAGCGCGGTCGGCAGCGCGACGGAGAGCCCGGCGATCATCAGCGAGAAGAAGATGCCGATGGAGAGCGAGCTCCCGGCGTTGAGGGCGACGCCCGCCATCCCGGAGGCCGCGCCGCGTTCGTTCGGCGGCACGCTGTTCATGATCGCCGTGCGGTTGGGCGACGAGAACAGACCGGAGCCGATGCCGTTCAGGCCGGTGAGCAGCGCGAACTGCCAGTACTCGAAGTTCACGGGGATCAGCAGCAGGCCGATGAAGGTCGCGGCCACCAGCACCAGGCCGACGGTCGCGAACGCCCGCGATCCGAACCGGTCGGAGAGCGCTCCGGAGATCGGCCCGGCGATGAGGAAGCCGATGGTGATGGGCAGCATGTAGATGCCCGCCCAGAGCGGAGTGGACTCGTAGCTGTAGCCGTGCAGCGGCAGCCAGATCCCCTGCAGCCAGATGATGAGCATGAACTGGAGGCCGCCTCGGCCGATCGCCGCGAGGAACCCGGAGAAGATGCCGGACGAGAACGCGCGGATCTTGAACAGCCGCATGTCGAACATCGGCGACGGGACCTTCAGTTCGATCACCACGAACGCGATCAGCAGCAGGATCCCGCCGATGATCGAGCCGAGCACCCAGGGGTTGCCCCAGCCCTGCGAGCTGTCGCCGTAGGGCTGGATGCCGTAGGTGATGCCGGTGAGGAGGGCGATCAGGCCGATCGCGAAGGTGACGTTGCCGAGCCAGTCGATCCGTCCAGGGTTCTTCTGGCCGACCTCGTGCAGCGACTTGTACGACCAGATGGTTCCGATGACGCCGAACGGCACCGACACGAAGAACACCGCGCGCCAGTCGATCTCGGCCAGCACACCGCCGAGGATGAGGCCGATGAACGATCCGGCGATCGCAGCGACCTGGTTGAGGCCGAGCGCGAACCCGCGCTTGTTGGCGGGGAATGCGTCGGTGAGGATGGCGGTCGAGTTGGCGAACAGCATCGCGCCGCCGATGCCCTGCACGAACCGCCAGGCGATCAGCCACATGGCACCGGGGCCGCCGCTGAACGGGTCGAGGCAGAGCGCGATGGCCGCGACCGTGAAGATCACGAAGCCGAGGTTGTAGATGCGCACGCGACCGTACTGGTCGCCCATCCGGCCGAACATCACCACGAGCACGGCGGTGACGAGCATGTAGCCCATCAGCATCCAGAGCAGGTAGGAGACGTTGCCCGGCTCGAGCGGGTTCAGCTTGACGCCGGTGAAGATGGCGGGCAGCGAGATGATGACGATCGACGAGTTGATCGTCGCCATCAGCATGCCGAGGGTGGTGTTGGAGAGTGCCACCCAGCGGTAGTGGGGGTGGTCTTTGCTGAAGATGCCGGTGCGGGGCAAGGGAGTCCTTCGTGCGTTTCGTATCGGGTGTCGTGGTCGCCGGCCCCAGGCGGAGGTGCGCGCCGGAGCAGGGGCGCTTCGGCGCGCGGATGGTTTATATGCGTTAACTATATAACTCTGAGGGCGGTGAGGGAAGGCGGCCGAGGACGTTGCTGTTCTTGTCGTCGGCTCGGTCCAGTTATTGCTGGACTCGCACGTAACTAGCTGCTCGCCTGGAGCTTGGCCGTCACTCTGTGGGCCTGGTCCAGCAGGAGCACGCCGAGTTCAGCGCGTCGGTCCGGACGAAAACGTGACTCGACTCCGGTGAGGCTGAGCGCCCAGGCTGGGCGGCCTGTGGCGTCGAAGATGGCCGCGCCCATGCCCCAGCTGCCCTCGACGATGAGGGCAGGGTTGAGCGCGTAACCCGTCTCGCGGGTCAGCGCGATCCGTTCGCGCACCGCTGCCGCGCCATGCTGCGAACCCCATCGCTCTTCCAGCCGCGACCCGTCGAGGTACGCGTCGATCTCGTCGTCGGGCAGGTGCGAGAGGATCGCAAGACCGGCCGAGGCCACGCCGAGCGGGAAGCGGGCACCCTCGTAGAGCACGAACGAGCGGATGGGGAAGCTTCCCTCCTCCCGCAGCAGGCACACGGTCTCCGTGCCGCGCCGCGCCGAGAGGAAGGCGCTCTCGCCGGTCTCGGCCGCGAGGGCAAGCACGCTCTCGCGGGCGACGTCGGTGATGTCGAACCGGTCCGCGGCGAGCGCGCCGAGCAGATAGAGCTCGGGTCCGAGAAACCAGCGGGCCGCTCCCGGGTCGTGGTCGACGAACCCCTCCGCCGCGAGCGAGGTGAGCAGGCGGTGCGCAGTGGGACGAGTGAGGCCGGTGGCGTGCGCGACGGCGGTCGCCGAAACCCCGCCGGGATGCTCGGAGACGACACGGAGCACCCGGCTGACCCGGGAGACGACCTGCGCTCCGGGAATCGGCTCAACCACAGCCCGGCATCCGATTGTCCATATCGTGAGCATAGTCAGCCTGCACGATCAGAGTGCGAGCATCTGCTCTCTTGCTGGCCCTTTTCCCTTTGACAGCGACTTCCGGCCGCTCTAGCGTCGTGCTCACCGCCGATCCTTGACCATTTTGTGGACGGCATCGAGCACACGGGAGTGACATGTCGAAGCAGTGGGCCAGTGCAACCGAGGCCATCCACGGCATCGTGCGCGACGGCGCGGTCGTCGCCGTGGGCGGGTTCGGGCTCTCGGGAAACCCGACCGACCTGATCGAGGCGCTCCGCGACACGGGGGCCCGCGACCTGACGATCGTGTCGAACAACATGGGCGTCGACGGCAAGGGTCTCGGCCTGCTGCTGGAGAACCGTCAGGTGGCGAAGGTGATCGCGTCCTACGTGGGCGAGAACAGACTCTTCGCCGAGCAGTACCTGTCCGGCGCGCTGGAGGTCGAGTTCGCACCGCAGGGCACGCTCGCCGAACGGCTGCGCGCGGGCGGAGCGGGAATTGCGGGCTTCTACACGAAGACCGGTGTCGGCACGCCGGTGGCCGAGGGCAAGCCGCACGCCGAGTTCGATGGGGAGACGTACGTGCTCGAGCGCGGCATCCGCGCCGACGTGTCACTCGTGCACGCCTGGCGCGCCGACGCCGAGGGCAACCTCGTCTACCGGCTGGCGGCGCGCAACTTCAACCCGCTGGTCGCGACGGCGAGCCACCTCACCATCGCCGAAGCCGAGGAGGTGGTGGACGGGTGGCTCGACCCCGACACCGTCGTGACCCCCGGCATCTACGTGCAACGGCTCGTGACCGCGACCCCGCGGGTCAAGGAGATCGAGCAGCGCACCACCCGGCCGCGCGACACGGCCGCCTGAGACGCCCGACCCGACCCTGTGACAGCCTGACGGCCTGACGCCCGGACGAGGAGACCGCATGCCCTGGAACCGCGACGAGATGGCGGCGATCGCCGCCGCAGAGCTCACCGACGGCGAGTACGTGAACCTGGGGATCGGCATCCCCACCCTCGTCGCCAACCACCTCCCGCCAGGTGTGCGCGTGACCCTGCAGAGCGAGAACGGCTTGCTCGGGATGGGCCCATTCCCCTTCGAAGGAGAGGAGGACGCCGACCTCATCAACGCGGGCAAACAGACCGTCACCCTGCTTCCCGGCGCGAGCGTGTTCGACTCGGCCGCGAGCTTCGCCATGATCCGGGGCGGCCATGTCTCGACGGCGATCCTCGGCGCGCTCCAGGTGGCAGGCAACGGGGACCTCGCGAACTGGACGATCCCCGGCAAGCTCGTGAAGGGGATGGGCGGCGCGATGGACCTCGTGGCCGGCGCCCTGCGGGTCATCGTGCTCACCGACCACGTCTCGAAAGACGGCACGCCGAAGATCGTCGAGCGGTGCGACCTGCCTCTCACCGGCACCGGGGTGGTCGACAGGATCATCACCGACCTCGCTGTGTTCGACGTGATCGACGACGCGCTCGTGCTGCGGGCCGTCGCCCCCGGGGTCTCGGTCGACGACGTGCGATCGGCGACCGGCGCCGGGTTCACCGTCGAGCCGCACGGCTGATCCGCCCTCTACCGCGCCGTCCAGCCGCCGTCCATCGCGTACGACGCCCCGGTGACCATCGCAGCGTGATCGGAGGCCAGCCACCCGACGAGAGAGGCGACCGCCTCCGGCTCGATGAGGCGCTTGATCGCCGTCTCGGTGAGCATCACCTGCTCCAGCACCTCGTCCTCCCGGATCCCGTGCGCGGCGGCCTGATCGGCGATCTGCCGCTCGACGAGAGCCGTGCGGACGTAGGAGGGATTGACGCAGTTGCTCGTGACGCCGTGCTCGGCACCCTCCAGCGCCGTCACCTTCGACAACCCCTCGAGGCCGTGCTTCGCGGTGACGTAGGCCGACTTGAACGCACTCGCCCGCAGGCCGTGCACGCTCGACACGTTGACGATGCGGCCCCACCCGCGTCGGTACATCCCCTGGAGCACCGCGCGGATGAGGAGGAACGGCGACTCCACCATGAGCCGCTGGATCAGCCGGAACACCTCGGGATCGAGGTCCGGCAACGGGCTCACGCGCTGGATTCCGGCGTTGTTGACGAGGATGTCGGCCTCCAGTTCGACCTCTTCGAGCGCCGAGGTGTCGGAGAGGTCGACGACCCACGCCTCCCCGCCCAGCTCCGCGGCAGCCGCCTCTGCGGGACCCGGGTCGCGATCCGCGATCACGACCACCGCGCCCCGACGCGCGAGTTCGCGTGCGCAGGCCAGGCCGATGCCGCTGGCGCCTCCCGTGACGATCGCTCGCCGACCGGCGAGACTCGACAGCTCGTTGCTCATCTTCCTCTTCCTCGTGTTCCTCGTAGGTTCGCCATGGGGCGTGGATGGTCAGAACGGGTGCGCGACGGGTCTCGCGAGCCCGCCGTGCATCGTCGTCGGCCAGCGCGGATCCGCCGTCAGCACCTCGATGCCGCTCGCCGACGTGAGTACGGTGTCCTCGACCTTGACGCCCGGCGCCGTCGGGTTCCAGGCGAGGGCCTGATACTCGTGGAGGATGTCCGTCGTCTCCGGCGTCGCTCTCGGATCGCGACCGGCGTACCCCGTCGGCCCTCCCTGGTGATGGCGACGCCACTCATCCGCGGAGAGTCCGGCCGTGGCGTACGCCGCCGTACCGGCCGCGAAGACCTCGTCGAGCCGGGCACCGGGGCGCGACGCGCCGAAGAACGCCGACTCGACACGGAGGATCGCCTCATCCGCCGGGTCGCCGTCGCCGATCCACCGCGTCGCGTTGGCGATGAGGCCACGACGCCGGCCGCACACGACGAGCATCGCGCGACGACCCAGCGCCGCACCGGTCGGGAGCGGGTGGCGGTGTACGAGCCGCGAGGCACCGGCGACCAGAACCACGAGCGGGTCGATACCCCGCTCGACGAGCGCTGCCGCGAGCGCGGCGGCCGCGTGCCGTTCGGTGGTTTCCGGACGCAATGAAGGTGCGACCTCCGTCAGCGCTTCCGCCGCATCGCAGCCGAGAGCCCGGTATCGGGCGCGCTCCCCGGGGAGCAGGCTCGCGCGCGCCGCGCGGAGGGCGGATGCGACCGAGGCTTCGGTCGCGGCCGCGCCCGCGGCCTCCGCCGCCGCGGAGGGCGGCATGACCCAGGGCACCCGCACCACCCGGGCGGCATCCTGCGGCAACAGCTCCTCGGCGATGAGTCGGTCGGCCTCGTTCTCTGCCGCGAAGATCCTGTCGCCGTCGTCGTCGACGCGCACCGATAGTACCGGCGGACCGGCGAGCGACACATGCGTGCGGATGCCGTCGAGGTACCACGACACTGCTTCGTGCGAGGCGAGCACCAGTGGGCCGTCACGCAGCGCCTCGATCCGTCGCTGCTTCTCCTGGCGATCGGCCAGCGATCCCGGCATTCGTCCTCCTCGGTGATAAAACGCTTTCTGGATAGAATTGCGGCCGGGCGACGCGACAGGCGACCTCAGCCCTGAACGGGAGGACGCGTGGCACGGGCAACGCCGAAGACGACGATCATCGACGTCGCGAAGCGCGCAGGGGTTTCGCTCGCCACGGTCTCGCGCGTCATGAACGGCAACCCGAGCGTGGACCCGGTGCTCGCGGCGCGTGTGCGCGACGCAGCGGCGGAACTCGACTACACCGCCAATCCGCTGGCCCGGAGCCTGGTGCTCGGTCGTACACAAACGGTCGCCGTCGTTGTTCCCGACCTCGGCAATCCCACGTTCCAGACCATCCTGCGCGGGCTCAGCAGGGCGGCGGCGGCCGACGGCTATCACGTGCTCATCGCCGACTCGGCCGAGCAGGTCGGGGAGGAGCGTTCGCTCGCCGTCGAGGCGCGACGGCGCACCGACGGTCTGGTGCTGTGCGCGCCACGCATGCCGGACGGCGAGCTCGGCGAGCTGCTTGCCGAGGTGCAGCCCGTCGTGCTCGTCAATCGGATCGCTGACGAGACGATCCCCACGGTCGCCGCCGACTATCAGACGCCCCTGCACGAGCTCGTGAAGCACCTTTACGACCTCGGACACCGACGGATCGTCTATCTGGCCGGCGTCGCCCGGAGCGCTTCCAACTCGGCGCGGCTCGCGGCGCTGTCCGCGTTCCGGGCCGAGCACCCCGAGACCGAGCTGATCGAGCTGTCCTCCGGCGTCGACTTCGACAGCGGGGCGGCCGCTGTGGATGCCGTCATCGCCACCGGGGCGACGGCGGTGCTCGCGTTCAACGACCTCGTGGCCATGGGTCTGCTCTCCGCCGTCGCCGCGCGCGGGATCCGTGTACCGGAGCAGCTGTCGATCGCCGGATTCGATGACATCCCGTTCGCCCGCTACACGTCGCCGCCCCTCACGACGGCCAGCGTGCCGGCGATCGCCCTCGGCGAGCTCGCTTGGCACGCGCTGCACGCGACGCTGACGCACGACGACGCGCCACGATCCGTGCGACTCGAGCCCCAGGTCGTCGTGCGTGCCAGCACCGGGCCGGCGCACAGGTAACCACGACCGATTACACATCGCGACCTCCCCTGCTATGCTCGTCGAGAAAACGTTTACTGAGCATCAGAAAACGTTTACTGACTATAGCCCAGAGCTTACGAGGAGCACCATGACTCACCGCCGGTACGCCGTCGTCGGCTCCGGTCACCGCGCCCGGATGTACGTCGACGCGATCACCGAGACGTACCCAGAGCAGGCCGCGCTCGTCGCGATCTGCGAGCCGAACCCGGTGCGCGCCGGCTACTACGTGGAGCGCGTGACGTCGCGCGGGTTCGCGGAGCCGAGCGTGTGGCACCCCGAGGCGCTGGAGGAGATGATCCGCGCCGAACGCATCGACCGGGTCCTCATCTGCGCGCCCGACGACCAGCACGCAGCGCTCATCGTGCGGGCCATGGACGCCGGGGCCGACGTGGTCGTCGAGAAGCCGCTGACGATCGACGCGGCCTCCGCGACGGCGATCGCCGACGCCGTGGAGCGCACCGGCCGCGACCTCGTCCTCACGTTCAACTACCGCTACTCGCCGCGCAACAGCGCACTGCGACGGGTGATCCAGGACGGCCTCATCGGAGACGTCCTGTCGATCGACTTCTCGTGGGTGCTCGACACCAACCATGGCGCCGATTACTTCCGCCGGTGGCACCGCGAGAAGACGCACTCCGGCGGGCTCCTGGTCCACAAGGCCAGCCATCACTTCGACCTGGTGAACTGGTGGATCCGCTCGACCCCGCGCCGAGTGTTCGCGTCGGGCGGCCTCCGGTTCTATGGCGCAGAGAGCGCGGCGGCGCGCGGCCTGGGCGCACGCCCCGAGCGCGGCACTCACGACGGAGCGCACGACCCGTTCGAACTCGACCTGCGGGACGATCCCCGACTCGACGCGCTCTACTACTCGGCCGAGCAGCACGATGGCTACCGGCGCGACCGGGACGTCTTCGGGCCGGGCATCACGATCGAGGACAACCTCGCGCTGATCGTCGACTACACCAGCGGCGCCACGCTCAGCTACTCCCTCAACGCGCACTCCCCGTGGGAGGGCTATCGCGTCGCGGTGAACGGCACCCTCGGCCGGGCCGAGCTCGACGTGGTCGAGCGCGGAGCCGTCCTGGCAGGCGACGGGCTGCACCCCGCACTCGATCCGAGCGCGACCGAGGCGCGGACGTCGGAGCATGTGCGCCCCGAGGGCGAGCGCCTGCTCGTGCAGCGGCACTGGGAGGCCGCCATCGAGGTGCCCGTCGACGGCGCCGCGGGCGGACACGGCGGCGGGGACGCCCTGCTGCTCTCCGACGTGTTCGTCGGCCCCGGCGACGACCCGCTCGCGCGGCCGGCCGGCTGGCGCGACGGCGTGGCGTCCATCGCCGTGGGCATCGCCGGGAACCGGTCCCTCGCGACCGGGCTCCCCGTCGAGGTCGCCGAGCTCGGCATCCCCTCCCTCGAGCACGTGCGCGCGTGAGCCGGATCGCCATCACCGGTGGCGCCGGCCGCCTCGGCCGCAGTCTCGTCGCCGGCCTGCTCGGCGCCGGCCACGAGATCGTCTCCCTCGACCGGGCCGTGAGCGACGCCCCCGAACTGAGCGGCGCCGAGCAGGTCGCCGTCGACCTGGGCGATGCGGCCGCCGCGACCGCCGCCCTGGCCGCATCGCGCGCCGACGCCCTCGTGCACCTCGCCGCGATCGCCGTGCCGTTCAGCGCGCCGGAAGACGTCATCCTGCGCACGAACGCCGGCCTGGCGATGGCCGTGCTCGGTGGCGCCGTCAGCGCCGGCATCACGCGGGTCGTCGCGGCTTCGAGCCCGACCGTGATCGGCTACGGCGCGCCCGCCGGATGGGCTCCCGAACGGCTGCCGATCGACGAGGACTCACCGGTGCGGCCCTGGAACGCCTACGGCCTGTCGAAGCTCCTCATCGAGCAGAGCATCGGGATGCTGCAGCGACAGACCGGCGACGCCGTCCGCTTCGCCGCATTCCGCCCCTGTTTCGTCATCGCCCCGGAAGAGTGGGCGGGCGCCCCGACCCAGCAGGGGCACACCGTGCGCGAACGTCTCGACGATCCCGCGCTGTCCGCGCCGGCGCTGTTCAACTACGTGGACGCCCGCGACGTCGCGACCTTCACCGACGCGCTGCTCGATGCCCTCCCCGAGATCCCCAACGGCGAGACGTTCTTCGTCGGAGCGGCCGATGCGCTCGCGCGCGAACCGCTCGCGGAGCTGCTGCCCCGCTTCCACCCCGGCACCGAACGGCAGGCGTCGGCGCTGACGGGGAACGCACCCGCGTTCTCCACCGCGAAAGCGCACCGACTGCTCGGCTGGCTTCCCCGGCACGACTGGCGTTCCGAACTGGACCGCACGTCCTCGGAAAGCCCTGATGCAGAAAGTAGCTCCCCGGACAGCTCTTCACCAGACAGCACTTCCCCAGACAGCACTTCCCCAGACAGCACTTCCCCAGACAGCACTTCCCCAGACAGCACTTCCCCAGACAGCACTTCCCCAGACAGCACTTCCCCAGACAGCACTTCCCCAGACAGCACTTCCCCAGACAGCAGTTCTCCAG
>NZ_JAGEKP010000006.1 GCF_017565305.1 Leifsonia sp. TF02-11 | reverse complement strand
ACTACCGTCGGCTTCGCGAGCTCGTCCGCGCTCTGCCCTCCGGTCGATCTACTTAATCAACACGCCCTAGTCAGGGCGGCTCTTCCCGTGCTCGCACTAGGAGTGCGGGCACGGACGGCCGTCGGCGCGCGATCGTGCCTACCCGAAAGGCGCGATCGGCCAACGGCCGGTTGACACATTGTTTCAGATCAGGAGGGTTCGATCGTTCACATCCGGCCCGATTCGCTCGAATCCGGGTGAATTCGTCCTGAGAATCGATGAATTCGGCGTCACAGCGGGGGTGCTGTGGATGCGCGGACGACCAGCGTCGCATCCGCACGCACCGAACGCGGGCTCGGCTCTGCTCCGCCGAGCTCGTCGAGCAGGATGCGGGTGGCCGTCGCTCCCTGCTCGAACGGGCTCTGCGCCATCGTCGTGAGGCCGAACGACTCGGCGAAGTCGTGGTCGTCGATGCCGATGACCGACAGGTCCTGCGGCACCCGCAGCCCGTGGTCTCCCGCGGCGAGGATCGCTCCCATCGCCATCTCGTCCGAGCCGGCGAACACGGCGGTCGGCCGCGGCCCCGGCCGGTCGAGCAGCCGGTTCATCGCCGCACGGCCGTCCGGAAGCGTGAAGCCGCCCGGGATGACCCATTCGGGCCGGACCGGCAGGTGCGCCGAGCGCATGGCCTTCTCGAAGCCGCGCAGCCTCCCGGTCGGGACGCTGCTGTTCAAACCCTCCTCGTCCTCCCCGCCGAGGTGCGCGATGTCGGTGTGGCCGAGGCCGATGAGGTGCTCCGTCGCCGCGCGCGCGGTGGCCTTCTCGTCGATGCCGACGCTGCGCAGTCCCTTCACCGGACCTCCGACGACGATCGTCGGGTGGCCGAGGGAGGCCAGCTGCTCGCGCTCGTCCGGCGTGAAGTCGAGGCACAGCGCCAGGAGGGCATCAGTGCGCTTGCGCAGGATGCTGCGGTGGAAGACGCGCTCGCGGTCTCCGCGGTGGCCGCCGAGGTTGAACAGGATCATGTCGTAGCTGGCGGACCGAAGCTCGGAGTCGACCCCCTCCAGCACCTGCGTGTAGAACCACCGGCTCACCGACGGGACGACCACGCCCAGGGCGAGTGTCCGTCCGCTGGCCAGCCCGGACGCGCTGGACGACGCGACGTAGCCGAGCTCGTCGGCGGCACGGCGCACCGCGGCTCTCGTGGTGTCCGATACGTTCGGGAGCCCCCGCAGCGCCCGCGAGACCGTCGCCGTGGAGACGCCGGTCGCGCGCGCGACCTCCTCGATTCCAGCCATGCGCGTCCCGTCAGGAGTCCTGGGTCGCCCGCGCCTCTTCCGCCCTCAGGCGCGCCGCCGCCATTCGGCGGCGCGCCTGGAGGAGCAGTACGAAGACGACGACGAGCGTGAGTGAGACCAGCGCCCAGGGGAGCGCCTGTTGTCCGGTGAGCTCGCAGACGGCGGTGATGATCACGAACGCGACACCGAAGAAGCCGACGAAGCCGAGACCGACATCGATGTACTCCTTCGGGTCGTTCCTGCGCATCGGGTCAGCCCTTCACTCCACCTGCGGTCAGGCCCGCGACGATCCGGCGCTGGAAGATCAGCACCAGGATGATGAGCGGGACCGTCACGATCGTACCGGCAGCCATGATCGCCGTGTACGGCTCCTGGTGCGGCTGGCTTCCTGTGAAGGAGGCGATGGCCACCGTCACCGGCTGCGTCGCGTCGCTCGACAGCTGGCTGGAGATCAGGAACTCGTTCCACGAGGAGATGAACGCGAGGATCGCGGTCGTGAACACGGCGGGCGCGGCCAGCGGCAGGATGATCTTGCGGAACGCCTGCGCCTGCGAGCAGCCGTCGATCCGCGCGGCCTCCTCCAGGTCCCACGGCATCTCGCGGAAGAACGAGACGAGCGTGTAGACCGTGAGCGGGAGCGCGAACGAGATCTCCGGGATGATCAGCGCCTGGTACGTGCCCATCCAGCCGATCTTCGTGAACAGCTGGAACAGCGGGGTGATGAGCGCGACGCCCGGAAACATCGATGCGGCCAGGATGATCCCCAGGATGACGCCCTTGAACTTGAAGTCGAGCCTGGCGAGCGCGTACGAGGCGAAGATGCCGACGGCCAGCGAGATCAGCGTCACGCAGACGCCGATGAACAGCGAGTTCAGCAGGGCGCCTGGCAGGTTGTTCCCCAGCTTGGTCGAGAGCGCGGTCACGTAGTTGTCGAGCGTCACGTGCGTGAACCAGGGCGTGTTGTCACTGGTGTAGCCGACGTCGCGGAACGAGGTGACGACCATCCAGTAGAACGGCAGCAGACACCAGAGCACGACGACGATCGCCTGGACGCCCGTGCGGATGCTCTGGTTCCTGTTGCGGCGCTTCGAGCGGTTCTTCGTGCGGGTCTTCGGCAGGGCGTTCGCCTCTGCCGTGGCCGCTGCGGGGCCGGCGACGGTGGTCATCACTTCGCTCCCTTCGCTTGTGTCTCCTGTGTTCGCACCACGTTCGTGCCGAGGAACCGCACGAAGATGAACGCGACGAGGAAGATCAGAATGAACGTGATGGTCGAGAGCGCTGCCGCGCTGTTGAAGCCCTGCCTGATCTGATCGACCACGAGGATCGACAGGGTCGTCGTGGCATGGCCTGTTCCGCCTCCACCGCCTGTCAGGATCTGCGGCAGGTCGTAGATGCGGAGCGCGTCGAGCACGCGGAACAGCACGGCGACCATCAGGGCCGGCTTCAGCAGCGGCATGGTCACCCGCCAGAACCGCTGCCAGGTGCTGGCGCCGTCCATCTTCGCCGCCTCGTAGACGTCCTCGGGGATGATCTGGAGACCGGCCAGGATGAGCAGTGCCATGAACGGCGTCGTCTTCCAGGTGTCGGCGATGATGACCGCGAACCGGGACGCCCATTCGTCGCTCGTCCACAGGATGTGGGCGCCGAGGATGGCGTTGGCGACGCCGGCGACCGAGAAGATGAAGAACCACAGCTTCGCGGTGACGGCGGTCGGGATCGCCCACGGGATCAGGATGGCCGCGCGGACGAAGCCGCGGCCGCGGAATGCGCGGTTCATGATGAGGGCGAACCAGAGGCCGAGGATGGTCTCGAGGATCACGGTCGTGACGGTGAAGAAGAAGGTCACCCCGACGGCGCTCCAGAACGTGGAGCCGAGGTTGCCGGGCGGGCACGTGACGGTGGTGCCGTTCGGGCCCGCGCACTGCTGGAACAGCCAGTGCGCGTAGTTCTGGAACCCTGCGAAGCCGCCTTGCACGAACAGGCCGGTCGCCGGGTCGAGTCCCGGGTCCTTCTGGAAGGACATCACGACGGCGCTGACGATCGGGTACCCGATCACGACAGCGAGCAGGATGATCGTGGGGATGATCAGGTAAAAGGCCCAGCGGCTCTGCTGGCGACGATTGTGCTTGACCCCGGCGCGCTGCTCAGGCTGCTTACCGGCGCTGTTCGTTGATGAGGGGGCGACGACGTTCGGCGTTGACATGTGTGCCTCCGAAAGGAAGAGCGGGAAGTGGAGGAGCCGGGCGGCGGGAAGGGTCCCGCCGCCCGGCGACCGTGGTGGGCTCGGGTGCTACTGGCCCGAGCTCGCGGTCTTGATGGCCGCCGACATGTCCTTCAGCGCCTGGTCGACCGACTTGTCGCCCTTCAGCGCCGCGTAGGCGTTGTCCTGCACGGCCTTGGTGATGGCCGGGTAGAACGGCGACACCGGACGCGGAACCGCGTTGGCGATCGACGTCTTCAGGGTCGACAGGTACGGCAGTTGGCTGTTCAGCGACGCGTCGTCGTACAGCGACGTGAGCACGGGAGCGAGCGAGCCCTGGGTCACGAAGAACTTCTGGGTCTCTTCGCTCTGCAGGAACTTCAGGAACTCGAAGGCCGTCGCCTTGTGCTTGCTGTACACGCTGATCGCGGCGTTGTGGCCGCCCAGGCTCGAGACGCCCGGCTTGTCCGCGGTGATTCCGGGCAGCGGCGCGATGCCGAAGGTGTCCTTGACCGTGGAGGAGCCGTCCGTCTTGGCCAGGCTGTACACGTACGGCCAGTTGCGCAGGAACATCAGCTTGCCGGCCTCGAACGCCTGGCGGCCCTGCTCCTCCTGGTAGGTGATGGCCTCAGCCGGGATCTGCCCGTTCTTGAAGCCGTCCACCAGGCGGGTCAGACCCGCGTTGGCCTGTGAGCTGTCGACGGTGACGGTCTTGCCGTCGTCACCGACGATGGTGCCGCCGTTGGTGTTGATGGCCTCTGCCACGTTCACCGTCAGGCCCTCGTACTGGGCGAACTGACCGGCGTAGCAGCCGATGTTCTGCGCCTTGGCGATGTCGCAGTCCTTCAGCATCTCGTCCCACGTCTTGGGCGGAGAGGTGACGAGGTCCTTGCGGTAGTAGAGGATTCCGCCGTCGGAGGTCTGCGGGGCCGCGTACTGCGTTCCGTTGTAGGTGCCCGACTTGACGGTCGGGGCGAGCAGGGCCGAGTTGTCCATCTTGAAGTTTCCGGTCAGCGGCTGCAGCCAGCCCTTCGCGGCGAACTCGCCCGTCCACACGACGTCGACATCGACCACGTCGTAGTTCGCGTCCTTCGCCTGGAAGTGCTGCACGAGGTCGTCGTGCTGTTGGTCGGCCTGGTCGGTCTGCTCCTTGAAGGTGACCTTCTCGTTCGGGTGTGCCGCGTTCCACTTCTCGATGAGCGGACGGACCACGTTGGAGTTGTCCTTGCCCTGCACGTAGGTGATGGGGCCCTTGCCGTCGAGGTTGGCGTTGGCGTCTCCGCCCCCGCTGCCTCCCGATCCGCCGCCGGTGCATCCCGCAAGGGCGAGGCCCGTGATGGCCACCATCCCCGCGATCACGGAGAGACGTGCTGCTTTCATTTCACTCCTCGTTGAGCTCTTGGTGCAGGCGCGGGTGCGCCCGGGCTCAACGTACTCCCGGGTCGACACTCGATGCAAGCGTTTACGTCAAGCGCTTGCATTGCGATTGGGTCACGAGGGCGTCTACCCGCGGGCGGGGGAGGATTGCCAGGGCCGCCGCGCCGCGGATGCCAACCGCGTGGCGCGCTCACGAGGTCGTAGAGGTCGGCGCGGGAACGGACGCCGCTCTTGCGCATCGCCCTGGCCCGGTGATTCTCGACCGTGCGGCCGCTGATCGAGAGCAGTTCGACGATCTGCGCGTTCGTGAAACGGCCGGCGAGCATCGCGATCTCCTGCTCGCGGCCGGTGAGCGTCCCTGCGCCGTGTCCGTCGCGGGCCGCGACGGACACACGCGGCGGCCAGACGCCCGGCATCCGGTGGCCGCCGAGGGCGTCGGCTAGCCCGAGGAGCGCGTCACGGCGGTCGGCCTCCGTCTCGCGTCGTGCCGCCGCGAGCGCGAGATCGCCCATCGGGAACGCCGGGCCGTCGACACCGGCGTTCGCCCTCGTGCGCAGGGCGGCGGCGGATCCGGAGGCGAGCAGCTCCACCAGGCGGCCGATTCGGTGGAAGGCGGAGCGGTCAGCTCGGCGACGGCCCGCATGAGCTCGGCCGCCGCGAGCGGGCGCCGGCGCGCGCTAGCGCGGCGCCGAAGCCCTCAGGGTCGCGGTCCGGGTCGCTCAGCACGGTGTGGGCCAGATCGACGCCTGTGCCGAAGAACGCGCTGGGCGCCGGAGCGAGTCGATGCGTTTCGCTCGCGAGCGCGGAGTGCGATAGCGTGTCCACGCCGCGACTAGGGGCATCGGCGGCCGAAATGGAGTGCCGCCGCCCGGGAGCATGGGCGAGGCGGAAGTGTCGCGCCACGGAGTTAGGCTTTCGTCTGTGAGCGGTATGCGTGGGATGGGCGGAGGCGGGATGCGCTCCCGCGTCAGCGCGAGCGATGTCGACGCCCAGCGTGCGCTCAACGCCGACGCCCCGCGGATCCCGAACCTCTTCCGCCGGATCGTGGCGCTCTTCGCGCCGCACAAGGGCGCGATCGTCGTGACGATGGTGCTGGTGCTGGTCGGGGCCGCGCTGTCGGTGGTCCCCCCGCTGCTCACGCAGCGCGCCTTCGACGAGGGGCTGTTCCCGAAGAGCGGCAAGCCCGACCTCCCCGTGCTGACCGAGATCGTCGTGCTGATGATCGTGGTCTTCGTCGGCTCCGCCCTTCTCGGAGTCTGGCAGACCTACCTGACCGCGTCGGTCGGCAACCGGGTGATGGGGGCGCTGCGGGTGCGGCTGTTCTCGCACCTGCAGTCGATGGAGTTGAGCTTCTTCACCAAGACGAAGACCGGCATCATCCAGTCGCGCCTCCAGAACGACGTCGGGGGCGTCGCGAGCGTGCTCACGAACACGATGTCGAGCATCCTCGGCAACACCGTGACCGTCATCGCCGCGCTCGTCGCGATGCTGCTGCTGAACTGGCAGCTGACGGTCGTGGCGGTCATCCTCATGCCGATCCTGGTGATCGCGCAGCGGCGGGTGGGTCAGGTGCGCGCACGGATCGCGACGAAGACCCAGGAGTCGCTGTCGGACATGACCGCGATCACGCAGGAGACGCTGAGCGTGTCCGGGATCCTGCTGTCGAAGAGCTTCAACCGCCAGGCAGCGGAGGTGGAGCGCTACTCCGACGAGAACCGCACGCAGATCCGGCTGCAGGTCTCGCAGGCGATGAGCGGCCAGTGGTTCTTCGCGATGGTGAACATCTTCCTCTCCTCGATCCCGGCGATCGTCTACCTGGTCTCGGGCTGGCTGATCCTCGGCGGGGCGACCGACATCACGGCGGGGACCATCGTCGCGTTCACGACCGTCCAGGCCCGGCTGCTCTTCCCTCTGCTCGCGCTGATGCGGGTCGCGCTCGACCTCCAGACCTCCGGCGCGCTCTTCGCCCGGATCTTCGAGTACCTCGATCTCAAGCCCGCCATCGCGGATGCTCCCGACGCCACGCCCGTCGACCCCGATCGTGATCTCGGCCGCATCGAGTTCGACCATGTCGTCTTCCGCTACCCCGACGCCAGAGAAGGGGAGCGCAACACGCTCGACGATGTGTCGTTCGTGATCGAGCCCGGCGAGTTCGCGGCGTTCGTCGGCCCGAGCGGGGCGGGCAAGACCACGGTGAGCTACCTCATCCCGCGCTTCTACGACGCCACCTCCGGACGCATCCTCTTCGGAGACACGGAGCTGCGCAGCCTGCAGCAGGACTCGCTGGTCTCGCACATCGGGGTGGTGAGCCAGGAGACCTACCTCTTCCACGCCTCCATCGCCGAGAACCTGCGGTACGCGCGACCGGACGCTACGCGGGACGAGCTGGAGGCCGCGGCACGGCGGGCGAACATCCACGAGACGATCGTCGGCTTCCCCGACGGGTACGAGACGATCGTCGGCGAGCGCGGCTATCGCCTCTCCGGCGGCGAGAAGCAGCGCATCGCGATCGCGCGCGTCCTGCTCAAGGACCCGGAGGTGCTGATCCTCGACGAGGCCACCAGCGCGCTCGACACCATCTCGGAACGGGTCGTGCAGCAGGCGCTCGACACGGCCTCCCGCGGCCGGACGACGATCGCGATCGCGCACCGGCTCTCGACGATCGTCGCGGCGGACGTGATCTTCGTCATCGATCACGGCCGCGTGGTCGAGCGCGGTACCCACCGCGAGCTGCTCGAGCTCGACGGCGTCTACGCGCGCCTGTACCTCGAGCAGACCGAGACCGCCATCCTCGATCGCGAGTAGCGCGAGGGGCGCACGCGCCCTTTCGACGTCGTTCCGGGGGTGTTCGCGAGCCCTCGATCCGCTCTGTCCGATAATGTTAGACTCGCCTAACATTCGGATCAGGGGAGGCGATGATGGCGGTAGAGGTCGCGGAGCGGAAGGCGCGCGCACGCCCACGGCTCTGGCTCCTCCTCGGCCCCGCGTTCGTCGCGGCGATCGCCTACGTCGACCCGGGCAACGTCGCCGCCAACCTCACCGCCGGGGCGAAATACGGATACCTGCTCGTCTGGGTCCTCGTCGCCGCGAACGCGATCGCGGTCTTCGTGCAGTACCAGTCCGCCAAGCTCGGCATCGTGACCGGCCGCAGCCTTCCCGAGCTGCTCGGCTCCCGGCTCGGCACTGCCGGCCGGCGCTTGTACTGGGCGCAGGCCGAGCTGGTCGCCGCCGCCACCGACATCGCGGAGGTGATCGGCGGCGCGATCGCGCTCAACCTCCTGTTCGGGCTGCCGCTGCCGCTCGGCGCCCTGATCGTCGGTGCTGCGGCGATCGGGATCCTCGCCGTACAGTCCCGTCGGGGTCAGCGGCCGTTCGAGGCGGTGATCCTCGCGCTGCTCGGCGTGATCGCGGTCGGGTTCCTCGCCGGGCTCGTGGTCAGCCCGGTCGACTGGAAGGCGGCGGCGAACGGTCTCGTCCCACGTTTCGACGGCGCGCCCACCGTGCTGCTGGCCGCGAGCATGCTCGGGGCGACCGTCATGCCGCACGCGATCTACCTGCACTCGGCGCTCGCCCGCGACCGCCATGGATCCAGCGACGACGCCGGGCGGGTCCGCACGCTGCTGCGCGCCACGCGTCTCGACGTCGTGCTCGCCCTGGTGCTGGCCGGAGCCGTCAACATCGCGATGCTCCTGCTGGCGGCAGCGGCGCTGCCCGGGGTGGCGGGGACGGACACCATCGAAGGAGCGCACGCCGCGATCGGAGCGGCGCTCGGGCCTGTCGTCGCCGCCGTCTTCGCGATCGGGCTGCTCGCGTCGGGGCTGGCCTCCACCTCGGTCGGAAGCTACGCGGGGGCCACCATCATGAGCGGCTTGCTGCACGTGCGCGTCCCGCTGCTCGTGCGGCGAGTCGTCACCCTCATCCCTGCGGTGATCATCCTCGCGCTGGGGGTGGACCCGACGTGGGCCCTGGTGCTGTCGCAGGTGCTGCTGAGCCTCGGCATCCCGTTTGCGATGATCCCGCTGCTGCGTCTCACCGGATCACGGGAGGTCATGGGCACGCAGGTCGATCGGCGCTGGGTTCGCTGGGGCGGTGCGGGCATCGCCGGGCTCGTCGTGGTGCTCAACCTCGCTCTGGTGGTGCTCACCCTGGTCGCGCTGTAGATTCGCTTCTGCGATTTGATTACAGCTTCCGATATTCATAACCACACATCGCAGGTGAGAACGCGTGGGGGTTCCGGTGACGGCAGAGCCTGAGGCGCGCCGTCGAGGTGCCCTCCCGGTCGAGTACACCTCGTTCGTCGACCGCAAGGCGCAGCTCGCAGCGGCCAAGGCCACGCTGGGACAGACCCGGCTGCTGACGGTCGTCGGAGCAGGCGGTGTCGGCAAGACGCGGTTCGCCATCCGGCTGGCGCAGACGGCGCGCCGGCAATTCTCGGGCGGGTGCTGGTTCGTCGACCTGAGCGGACTCGCTGCCTCCGGTTCTGTGGCCGACGAAGTGGCGAGGGCTATCGACGCCCGGGTCTCCCACGACGCGTTCGCTGCGGTCACTCGCCATCTCGGCGACAAGCACGGGCTTCTGATCCTCGACAACTGTGAGCACCTGATCGATCAGTGCGCGACGTTCGTCGCGGAGCTTCTGGCGGAGTGCCCGCAGATCACAGTGATCGCGACGAGCCGCGAACTGCTCCGCATCGGCGCCGAGACGGTCTTCGGGCTCGAGCCGCTCGACCTCGGGAACGCCGGCGCGGACACGTGGTCGCCTGCCGCAGCTCTCTTCGTCGAACGAGCGTGTTCGGCGAGGGCCGCTCCGACGGAATCCGAGCGAGAGACGATCGCGGAGATCTGCCGGCGGCTGGACGGCCTTCCACTGGCGATCGAACTCGCCGCCGCCCGACTGCGGGTGCTTGCACCCGCAGACCTGCTCGAGCGGCTCGAGTCGCCGCTCACGTTTCTCGCGAACGGCGTTCGCGACGCTCCGGCTCGCCAGAAGACCCTCCGCAACGCGATCAGCTGGAGCTATGACCTGTGCACGCCGGAGGAGCAGCTGCTGTGGCGACGCATGTCCGTATTCCCGGCCGGCTGGGACGTGGAGTCGGCCGAGGCGATGATCGAGGTCGGGTCGGGTGTGTCGGTTCTCGACCTCCTCCAGTCCCTGATGGACAAGTCGATCGTCGCGCGCGGGCCGGACGCTGACATCGTCTACTACCGGATGCTGGACACGGTCAGGCGCTTCGGCCTCGAAGCGGCGGCGGAGGCAGAGCTCGACGACGAGGGTGCAGCGCAGCGCGACTGGTATCTGAAGCGTCTGGAGCGCCTCGAAACCGAATGGTACGGGCCGGATCAGGCGTATTGGCTCGCGATGACCAGGATCGAGCTGCCGAACATCCGGGCAGCGCTCGAATACTGCGTCGCGCATGGCGACGCGGAGCGGGGGGCTCGGCTCCTGATCTCGGGCTGGCGCATCGTCTGGCAGGCCCACGGTCTGATGGACGAGTTCCATCGCTGGGGGATCCGCATTCTGGCACTCGCCGATCCGTCCACCGCCGAGGGCTGTCAACTGCTGATCAAGGTGGGCGCGTTGGAGGCCGCGCGCGGCGACCGCGACGCGGCCGAGCGCCTCCTCGAACGGGCTGCGATCCTCGCGGAGGCGCTCGACGACGACTTCTGCCGCGCCTGGATCATCGACGAACGCGGGACGCTGCGATTCGACCGCGAGATGCCGGTGATGTGGAAGCGTGCGCTCGAGGTCGCAGGAGACGTCACGGCGCTCCACGGGCGGACGAACCTCGAGGAGCGGATCGCGATCGGCGAATGCCTGTACGGTGACGTCGAAGAGGCGGCCCGGCGCCGGCAGCAGCTCATCGACCGTGCGTTGCGAGTGGGCGAGTCGTTCGAAACCACCTACCTGCTCCTGAGCTCCGGACTGGGCTCACCGCACGCCTCGTCCGACGAAGCGGTGACGATGCTCAGGCAGGCGCTCAGCCTGGCTCAGAACCTCGCCGAGCCATTCATCCGGGCACTCGCGCAAGAGGCGCTCGCGTACGCCGCTTCGGCGATGCCGGATGCGGTGAGGGCTGCGACCCTGCTCGGGGTCACCGACCTTGCAGTGGGAACGGAGGGGGCGCTCAAGGCGGCATTCCCGCAGTTCCCCGGTGCCCGGGCGCAGATCGTCGCGATGGCCAGAGCCGATCTCGGCGACCGCGCGTACCGGGCTGCGTTCGATCGCGGTGCGAGAATGACGGAGGAAGAGGGGGTGGCGTACGCGCTGGGCGCCCAGCTTCCCGGTAACGGTTCGTCCAGACGGCGCGCCGTGGCGTCGTCCGAGCTCAGCCCACGGGAGAGCCAGGTCGCGGCGCTCGTCGGCCAAGGACTGACCGACCGTGAGGTCGCGGAACGCCTCGTCATCTCGCGCCGCACAGCGGAGGGCCACGTCGCCAACAGCTTGATGAAGCTCGGATTCAGCTCTCGGGCGCAACTGGCTGCGTGGACTGCTCAGATCGCAGCGAGCGCGGAATGAACGCGTCGGAGCGGCGCGGCACAGGCGCGCTGTAGCGCACCGACCCGACGAAGCGGTGAGCGCCGGGTGCTTCTCAGCCCACCGCCACCCACACCGCGGCAGCGGCGGTCGCGCCGAGCACGACGGGCTCGCCGCCGATGACCGCCGTCACGTCGCCGGCGAACGCGCGATGCTCGTCCACGGTGAGCGTCACGTCGAGGCCGATCCCGCGCTCGCCGAGATAGCGCAGCACGGCAGGGTCGGCGTCGGAGATGCGCACGACGGTGAGCGGAACGCCGGTCTGCGCCGACAGCAGCGGCTCGGCTTCCGGACGCCGCGGAGTTCCGTCGGCCGTGGGGATCGGGTCGCCGTGCGGGTCTCGCGCGGGGTATCCGAGGCGACGGTCGATGCGATCGACGAGCCCGTCGGAGACCGCGTGCTCCAGCACCTCGGCCTCGTCGTGCACCTCGTCCCAGCCGTAACCGAGCTCCTCCACGAGGAAGGTCTCGATGAGCCGGTGTCTGCGTACCATCGCCACCGCGCCGTGTCGGCCCGCCTCCGTGAGCTCGATCCCGCCGTACGGTTCGTGCACCAGGAGTCCCTGCTCGACGAGGCGGCGGATCGCGTCGGACACCGTCGCGGCGCGGACGCCCATCCGCTCCGAGAGCTGTTTGACCGTGATCGGGTCGCCCGACCACTCGGTCGCCGACCAGATCAGCTTCAGGTAGTCCTGTGCCACAGGGGAGAGATCGGACACCGGCATAGGAACGAGTCTAGGCAGCGGAGCTGAAACAGAGCGAACGTGCCGCGACGCGCCCTGTTACGGTTGACGGCGTGAAGTACGCAGAGACCATTACAGACTTGGTCGGCGACACCCCGCTCGTGAAGCTCAACAAGCTGACCGAAGGGATCGCGGCGACGGTGCTCGTCAAGCTCGAGTACCTGAACCCCGGAGGTTCGTCGAAGGACCGCATCGCCTCCCGCATCATCGACGCTGCGGAGCAGGAGGGGCTGTTGAAGCCCGGCGGCACCATCGTGGAGCCGACGAGCGGCAACACCGGCGTCGGGCTGGCGCTCGTCGCTCAGCAGCGCGGCTACCGGTGCGTGTTCGTGCTGCCCGACAAGGTCGGCGAGGACAAGCGCAACGTGCTCACCGCGTACGGTGCGGAGATCGTGGTCACCCCCACCTCGGTGGCCCCCGAGCACCCGGACTCGTACTATTCGGTCTCCGACCGGCTCGCCGCCGAGATCCCCGGTGCGTTCAAGCCGAACCAGTACTTCAACCCGAACGGGCCGCGCAGCCACTACGAGACCACCGGTCCCGAGATCTGGCGCGACACGGACGGTCGCATCACGCACCTCGTGGCGGGTGTCGGCACCGGTGGCACCATCTCGGGAACCGGCCGGTTCCTGAAGGAGGTCTCCGACGGCCGCGTCCGCATCGTCGGCGCCGATCCCGAAGGCTCCGTCTACTCCGGGGGCACCGGCCGTCCCTACCTTGTCGAGGGCGTCGGCGAGGACTTCTGGCCCGGCGCGTACGATCCGTCGGTCGTCGACGAGGTCATCCCGGTCAGCGATGCGGAGTCGTTCCACATGACCAGGCGGCTCGCGCGCGAGGAGGGCATCCTCGTCGGCGGCTCCAGCGGCATGGCGGTCGTCGCCGCCCTGCGCGCGGCCGCGGAGCTCAGCGCCGACGACATCGTCGTCGTGATCCTCCCCGACGGTGGTCGCGGCTACCTGGCGAAGATCTTCAACGACAAGTGGATGCGCTCCTACGGGTTCAGCGAGGTGCCGGACGAGGCCACCGTGCACGACGTGATCCGCACCAAGCGCGGCGGCCTGCCCGACCTCGTCCACACCCATCCCACCGAGACAGTGCACGACGCCATCGAGATCATGAACACCTACGGCGTCTCGCAGCTGCCCGTCCTCACGGCCGAACCCCCTGTCGTCATGGGCGAGGTGGCCGGCGCGCTCGACGAGCGCTCGCTGGTCGACGCCGTCTTCAGCGGGCGGGCGCGCATGAACGACCCCGTCGGCGCGCACCTGGGCGAGGCGCTGCCCCTGATCGGCGTGAACGAGTCGGTCACCGCCGCACGGGCGGCGCTCGCCGTCGCCAACGCCCTGCTGGTCACGGAGGACGGCAAGCCGGTCGCCGTGCTGACCCGGCAGGACCTGCTCACCTATCTCAGCGAGTAACCGCTCGCATCCCTCGACCTCGTAGTAAAGGATCCCGATGACCCACGGTTTCGCCACGCGCGCCATCCACGTCGGCCAGGAGTTCGACCCGACCACCGGGGCGATCATCCCGCCGATCTACCAGACGTCGACGTTCGTGCAGGACGGCATCGGCGGGCTGCGCGGCGGCTACGAGTATGGTCGCGGGGGCAACCCGACGCGCACCTCTCTCGAGACGCTGCTGGCCTCTCTCGAGGGCGGCGTGAGCGCGCTGTCGTTCGCGTCCGGCCTGGCCGCGGAGGACGCGCTGCTGCGCGCCGTGCTGCGCCCGGGCGACCACGTGGTGCTCGGCAACGACGTGTACGGCGGCACCCACCGGCTGATCAACCGCATCCACGGCGCCTGGCAGGTGCGGAACACGACCGTCGACCTCGCCGACCTCGACGCCGTGCGCTCGGCGCTCGCCGTCGACGGGACGCGCGTGCTCTGGATCGAGACGCCCAGCAACCCGCTGATGAAGATCAGCGACCTCGCCGCCCTGGTCGAGCTCGGCCACGCGGTGGGAGCGCTCGTGGTCGTCGACAACACCTTCGCGTCTCCCGCCCTGCAGCAGCCGCTCTCGTTCGGAGCCGACGTCGTCGTCCACTCGACCACGAAGTACCTCGGCGGCCACTCCGACGTCATCGGCGGCGCGCTGGTCTTCGCCGACGCCGAGCTCGCCGAGAAGGCGCAGTTCATCCAGTTCGCCGCCGGCGCGGTCTCCTCGCCGATGGACGCGTGGCTCACGGTGCGCGGCATCAAGACCCTGGCCGTGCGGATGCAACGGCACACCAGCAACGCCCAGGCGATCGCGGAGGCGCTGGTCGGCCGTCCCGGCATCGACGCCGTCTACTACCCCGGGCTGTCCGACCACCCGGGTCACGCCCTCGCCGCCGCCCAGATGAGGGGTTTCGGCGGCATGCTGTCGGTCGCGCTGAGCGGGGGAGCGGCGGCCGCACGCCGGTTCGCCGAGTCGACGGAGGTGTTCCAGCTGGCCGAGTCGCTCGGCGGCGTCGAGTCGCTCATCGGCTACCCGTCGGAGATGACCCACGCGTCGGTCCGCGGCACCGAGCTGGAGGTCCCGGACAACGTGATCCGGCTCTCGGTGGGCATCGAGGACGTCGCCGACCTCCTCGCCGACGTGGAGCAGGCGCTGGAGCGCTAGCGTACGCGCGCCGCCCGCGAGGCGGAGCGAAATGGGGTCGAATCACCCGAGGCGGCGCAGAATCCGCCGCCTCGTGCGATGTCGCCGGTGCGCGTTAGCCTCCTCGCATGGATCAGCGCATCAGCCTCGTCACCCTCGGAGTCCGCGACCTCGCTCGCGCCCGCGCCTTCTACGAAGACGGCCTGGGCTGGACGCCCGCGGACGCTCCCGAGGGCGTCGTCTTCTATCAGCTGCCGGGCATGGCGTTCGCGCTGTTCGGCCGCGACGACTTGGCCGAGGACGCCCGCCTGCCGATCGACGGCACCTTCAGCGGCATCACCCTCGCCTGCAACCAGCGCGACGAGGCGACCGTGGATCGCGTGCTCGCCCAGGCGGAAGCGGCGGGCGGGCGCATCCTGAAGCCGGCGGAGCGCGTCTTCTGGGGCGGCTACTCCGGCTACTTCGCCGACCCCGACGGGCACGTGTGGGAGATCGCGTACAACCCGGGGTGGACGCTCGCCGACGACGGCACCCTCACGGTCGGCTGAGCTCACCCTGCCCCTCGACCGCGGTCAGCGGGTGCGCGCTGCGGCATCCCGAGCGACGGTCAGGCGGTCGGCGAACGGGGTCAGGCGCGCCTTGGTCAGGTTCTCCCGGGCGATCCAGCGGGCGTCGGTGTCGGTCGACGTCGCCAGACGCTCCAGCATCGGGAGGCCGGAATCGGGGTGTGCCACGGCGACGACGCTGACGGCGTAGCCCAGCGCTTTGCGCAGCACGCGGACATCGTCGTCGGCTCGTCGGTCGGCCGGCATCGCGAGCAGCAGGTCGACGGCATCTCCGACGACCGCGACCGCCTCTGTGGCGTGGCCGGCGTCCTTCAGCAGCGGAGGCTCGGCGACGGCGGCGACGGCGGCCCGCGCCTCCAGCGGATCGCCGGACCGGAGCCAGCCCCGCACTGCACGCAGTCCGGTGTTCCAGTCTGCGCGCAGCACCCGCTGCATCCCGGTCGCGGCCATCTCCCGAACCCGCCAGCGTTCGTCGCCGGCAGCGGAGGTGAGGAGGTGGTCGGCGGCCTCTGCGGACGAGGTCGCCGTCACCGAGCCCGCCGCCAGTGCAGCGCAGGCGGCCAAGAACTCTTCGTCGCCCTCGGGAAGACCCGGGCTCGACAGGCGACCGGTGAGCCAGTCGCCCAGCAGTGCGACGGCGGCGTCGCGGCCGTCGTCCGCCGTCGCGGCGACGAGGTCGGCGAAGCGTGCCGCGAGTTCGAGGTTCGCGCGCGGCCCGGGGAGCCTGCTCGACTCGGCGAGCCGACGTTCGAGCGGGGAAGGGGCACCGCCGAGGGCGCCGGCCCACAGGGCGGCGAGCTCCGAACGGTCCGGATCGGGGAGGGCGTCCATGCCGGGAGTCTAGATCGCCGACGCCACGCCGCGTGACGAATCCGCGCGGGTCACGTCTCACAGAGCGGACGGAGGCCGCTCCTGTCCGGAAGCGGTCGTGCCGTGAGGGGATGGTGACGACGTGCGTGCACGCAGAGTGCGGCGAACAGTGGATGCCGGCGGTTCGAGCCGCGACTGGTCGATCAGGACGACACGACAGCGTCGCGAACGTGACGGCGCCGTGGCCGCCGCCGTCACCGGCATCGTGAGCATCGGCGTCTCGCTGGGCGCACTGCTCTCGGCAGGCGACCGGGGCCTCGCCGAAGCGGCGCGGGTCGGCGTGCTCACCGGCGGGATCGTCGCGGTGGGCGTGCTCGCCGTCGGCGCGATCGCCACCGAGTCGCTCGCGTGTCACTGAGCCCTCTGGCGCAGCCGACGACGCGGGTGAGGGAGGATGGGGGAATGACCTCCATCCGCCAGGCGGGAAGCGCCGACGCCGACGCCGTCCTCCGGCTGTTCGACGACGCCATCGCCTGGTTCGTCGCGACCGGCAACACCGGGCAGTGGGGCAGCGAGCCGTTCTCGTCGCAGCAGAAGCAGGTGGATCGGGTGCGCGGCTGGGTGACGGAGCCCGGAGCCTGGGTCGCCGAGCATCCCGAAGCGGGCGTGGTCGGCTTTCTCGCCCTCGGTGGGGCGACCGACTATGTCCCGGCGGCGACGCAGCCGGAGGTCTACGTGCGCGTGCTCATCGGTTCGCGCGATGCGCGCGCGAAGGGCACAGGGCGTCGGCTGCTCGGCTTCGCCGACGAGCAGGCTCGCGCCGCCGGCGTCGACCTGCTCCGGGTCGACTGCTACGCGGGAGGGACGGGCGACCTGGTGCGGTTCTACGAGTCGTGCGGCTATCGCCCGACGACGAGGTTCACCGTCGGCGCCTGGCCGGGGCAGGTGCTCGAGCGGACCCTCGAACCGCGAGGCTCGCGCGAGCCGCGCGACGGTCGCGAATAGAGCGGATTCACGGCATTCAGGGTATTGCCCGCTGAGGACCCCGCACCGATAGTGGAGGCGTGAGGACTTTCGGGGTGGAGGAGGAACTCCTCCTGGTGGACGAACGCGGTGTGGCGACACCGGTCGCGCCGTTCGCGCTGGCCGACGCTCCGGCCGGATCCGAGGATCGTCTCGGTGCCGAGATCCAGCAGGAGATGATCGAGACCCAGACGCGTCCGCAACTCGGGGCCGACGAGCTCTTCGCCGACATCGTGGAGGGCCGCACGCTGGCCGACGCGCTCGCCCGGCGGCACGGCGCCCGCGCCGTCGCGGTTGCGATGTCGCCGCTGCCGCTGCGGCCGCACGCGACCCCCGACCCGCGGTACGACCAGATGATGGCGCGCTACGGGCTCACTGCCAAAGGCACCCTGGTCTGCGGCTGTCACGTGCACGTCGCCATCCACTCGCGCGAGGAGGGCGTCGCCGTCCTCGACCGCATCCGCACCTGGCTGCCGACGCTGTTGGCGCTCAGCGCGAACTCCCCGTTCGTCGGCGGCGTCGACACCGGGCACGCCAGCTACCGGTTCGTCGCCTGGCACCAGTGGCAGAGCGCGGGACCGACCGACGTCTTCGGCTCCGTCGAAGCCTACGACAGCTTCGAGCGGCTGCTGGTCGAGACCGGCGTCATCCTCGACAAGGCGATGCTGTACCTCGACGCGCGTGTGTCGCACAAGCAGCCGACCGTCGAGGTTCGTGTCGCCGACGTCTGCCTCGACGCCCGCGACACCGTCGTGCTCGCCGCCCTGGTACGCGCCCTCGTCGACACCGCCGTCGATGAGTGGCGTTCGGGCGTCGCACCCCTGCCCATCCCGTCCGCGGCGCTCCGGCTCGCCGAATGGCAGGCGGCGCTCACCGGTGTCGGCGGGATGCTCCCGCATCCGGTGAGCGGGCGCGAAGGCACCGCCGTCGCCGCCATCGACGCCCTTCTGAAGCACACCGCCGCCGCTCTGCAAGCCAATGGCGACCTCGCGCTGGTGCGGCGCGGAGTCGTCCGGATCCTGCGGAACGGCGGGGGAGCCGGCAGGCAGCGGGCCGCACTCCAGCGGCGCGGGAGGATGGCCGACGTGGTCACGGAGGCGATCGCACTGACGCACGTGGCCGGCGAAAAAGGCGACGATCGTTTCGTCGCGTAGCAATCCCTTCCGCACGCGCCGCGACGCGCCTATTCTTCGGTCATGACGGGGAAGGAACTCGCCCACCAGCACGCCGTCTACACGTACGGCTCGCTTCCGCTGACGCTCATGTACAGCCCGACGGCGACGGCGGCGTGGGAGGTGTACTTCGGCGGCGACTACCTCGGACTCGTCGAGGAGGCGCACACCGCCGGCGACCCCTGGCCGTCGTTCGTCGCCCGGCCTCCCGGTGAGGAGGAGACCGGAGACGGCATCCCCGCTCGCGACTGGCGCGTGGCCGTCGAGCTGCTGGCGGCGCGCGCTGGACTGTAGCGCTGAGCCGTCAGACCCTCAGCCCGTCAGAATCCGAACCGCGACCGCTCGCCTCAGAACGCGAACTGCGCCCACTCTGCTCGCGCGAGATTCACGCGCTCGCCGTGCCGCTCCACCACCCAGTGCGACGGCGTCCCCGCCAGATACGTGCACAAGACGGTCTCGCTGCTCCAGCCGTCCGCGGAGCGGATCCATCGAACCAGATGGATGTCCTGCCCCGGTTTCGGCGCGTTGCCGATCGGCGTGTCATAGGTCGTCACGCTGCACCCCTCCCCAGTTGTGCAGCCGGTCCCAACGTCGGAGGCGCGCCCTATCGCCCCTCCGCCATCTCGGGACTGGCTCCTGCACTAGACCCTAGTGGGGTACAAGCCCGGGGGACAAGGGGGTTCAGATGAACGGGAGGGGTCGGCTTCGGGACGGCGATCCTGCGGTCGGTGCCGTCAGATCGTCGGGTCGTCCTCGTCGTCCGCCGCCGCGTCGTCCTCCGGCTCGAAGACGCCGTCGGCGTCGTACGGGCCGCCGCCTTCGCCCTCCGCGAGCGCGTCGACGTCGATCGGTTCGCCGGACGGCGTCTCCGGCCAGTTCTCTTTCGCATCGGTCATGCCGTGATGGTAGGCCGAACGGGGCACCGGCAGAACCTCCCAGTCTGCGCCGTCGCCGCGTAGCGTCGGGACGGAGAGGAGAACGAACGATGGAATACACCCGACTGGGCTCGACCGGCCTCACGGTCAGCCGCCTCGCGCTGGGCTGCATGAGCTTCGGCGACACCTCGCGCGGCTTCAACGAGTGGGCGCTCGACGACGAGGGCGCTGCCCCGATCTTCCGCCAGGCCGTGGAGGCGGGGATCACCTTCTGGGACACGGCGAACGTCTACGGCTTCGGAAGCTCGGAGGAGATCGTCGGCCGCGCCATCCGCGAGTACACGCGCCGGGAGGACGTCGTGCTGGCGACCAAGCTGAACTTCCGGATGCACGACGGACCCGGCGGCGCCGGCCTGTCCCGCCGCGCGATCCTGGAGCAGATCGACGCCTCCCTGCAGCGGCTCGGCACCGACTTCGTCGACCTCTACCAGATCCACCGCTTCGACCCGCTGACACCGGTCGAGGAGACGATGGAGGCCCTGCACGACGTGGTCAAGGCAGGCAAGGCCCGCTACCTCGGCGCCTCCTCGATGTGGGCGTGGCAGTTCGCGAAACTCCAGCACGCGGCCGACCTCGGCGGCTGGACGCGATTCGTGACCATGCAGGACCAGTACAGCCTGATGATGCGCGAGGAGGAGCGCGAGATGTTCCCGCTGCTGGCCGACCAGGGCGTCGGCAGCCTTCCGTGGAGCCCGCTGGCCAAGGGCCGGCTCACGCGACCGTGGGGCGAGCAGACGCTGCGCGGCGAGACCGATCCACTGCAGGCGCGGTACACCGAGGAGCACGACCGTCCGATCGCGGAGGCCGTGCAGCGGGTCGCGGAGGCCCGCGGCGTCCCCATGGCGCAGATCGCGCTCGCGTGGGTACTGCGCAACCCGGTCGTCGACGCGCCCATCGTCGGCGCCACGAAGCCGCACCACCTGCCCGACGCGGTTGCTGCCGTGCACCTGGAGCTGACCGACGACGAGGCTCGGCAGCTGGAGGCCCCCTACACCGTCACCCTGCCCACCGGATACTGAGCCGAGACGTGAGCAGTCGCGGGAACCCGGGGGCGGATTCCCGCGACTGCTCACGTCTCGGCGCCGCGGCCGGGGGTAGACCCGAGGGAGCGGCTGGCGTTAGCCTCGCGGCGAACAGCGGCGAAGGGACGGCAGATGACCGAGCGCGACGACCTGCAGCGGACGATCCTCCCCATCCCGGACCGGCGGCCGACCACGGTGACCACGTTCGATGCGAAGGATCCGGACACGCAGTTCCCGCCGATCCGGCCGCTCCGGCCGCCCGCGGGCGCACCGAACGTCCTCGTCATCCTGCTCGACGATGTCGGCTTCGGGGCGTCCAGCGCGTTCGGCGGCCCGATCGCCATGCCGAACGCCGAACGGCTCGCTGCCTCCGGCCTCCGCTACACGCGATTCCACACCACCGCCATGTGCTCGCCGACCCGGGCGG
This sequence comes from Leifsonia sp. TF02-11, assembly GCF_017565305.1. Taxonomy (GTDB): domain Bacteria; phylum Actinomycetota; class Actinomycetes; order Actinomycetales; family Microbacteriaceae; genus Leifsonia. The sequence continues at coordinate 91,567 of NZ_JAGEKP010000006.1, read as the reverse complement.
CGCTGCTCTCGGGACGCAACCACCAGACCGTGGGGATGGGCGGCATCACCGAGATGGCGACGTCGGCGCCCGGCACCACCAGCATCCGCCCGAACACCTGTGCTCCCCTGGCGGAGATCCTCAAGCTGAACGGCTTCTCGACAGCCCAGTTCGGCAAGTGCCACGAGGTGCCGGTCTGGGAGACCGGCCCGACCGGACCGTTCGACCACTGGCCCAGCCCCGGAGGCGGGTTCGAGTACTTCTACGGGTTCCTCGGCGCCGAGACCAACCAGTACTACCCGGCCATCTACGAGAACACCATCCCGATCGAGCCCGAGAAGACGCCGGAAGAGGGCTACCACTTCATGGCCGACATGACCGAGAAGGCGATCGGCTGGATCCAGACCGAGAAGGCGATGACGCCGGACAAGCCGTTCTTCGTCTACTTCGCCCCTGGCGCGACGCACGCCCCGCACCACGTGCCGAAGGAGTGGGCGGACAAGTACAAGGGAGCGTTCGACGACGGCTGGGATGCGCTCCGCGAACGCACCTTCGCGAGGCAGAAGGAGCTGGGGATCGTGCCGGAGGGCACAGATCTCACGCCGCGCGACCCGGTGATGCCGGCATGGGCGGACATGCCGGAGGAGCTCCTCCCCGTGCTCCGTCGGCAGGCGGAGGTGTACGCCGGTTACCTCGAGTACGCGGATCACTATGTCGGCGAGCTGCTCGATGCGCTGGAGCAGCTCGACATCCTCGACGACACCCTGATCTACTACATCATCGGCGACAACGGCGCCTCGCCGGAAGGCACGCTGAACGGCACCTTCAGCGAGATCATCTCCATCAACTACCGCGCCGACATCGAGACGCCGGAGTTCCTCGCGTCCAAGATCGACGATCTCGGCGGTCCCGACGCGTACAACCACTACGCGCTCGGCTGGGCGCACGCGTTCTGCACGCCGTTGCAGTGGACGAAGCAGATCGCGTCGCACTGGGGCGGCACCCGGAACGCGACCATCGTGCACTGGCCGGCGCGGATCGCCGAGGGAGGCGCCCTGCGCGAGCAGTTCACCCATGTCATCGACGTCGCCGCAACGGTGCTGGAGGCCGTCGGCGTGCCAGAGCCGTCGACCGTGAACGGCGTCACCCAGGAGCCGCTGCACGGAACGTCGATGCTCTACACGTTCGACGATCCAGCCGCTCCGGAACGCCACGAGACCCAATACTTCGAGCTGCTCGGCAACCGCGGTATCTATCACAAGGGCTGGTCGGCGGTCACCCTGCACCGCTACCCGGGTCTCCCCGGGATCACCCAGCTCACGACGGGCTTCGACGACGACAGATGGGAGCTGTACGACGGCGCGTCCGACTGGTCGCAGGCCCACGACGTGTCGGCCGAGCATCCCGAGCGGCTCGCCGAGTTGCAGCGGCTGTTCCTGTTGCAGGCCGACCGCTACAACGTGTTCCCGCTCGACGACCGCAAGGCCGAACGGCTCAACGCCACGATCGCCGGCCGACCCGAACTGATCACCGGGACGACGCAGACGCTCTTCCCCGCCATGCGACGGCTCGCAGAGAACACCGTGCTCAACATCAAGAACCGGTCGTTCTCTGTGACGGCGCAGGTCACGATCCCGGACCGCGGGGTGACCGGGACGATCGTGGCGCAGGGCGGCCGCTTCGGCGGCTGGGCGCTGTACACCGTCGAGAACACCCTGTGCTTCTGTTACAACGTGCTCGGAGTCGACTGGTACCGCACCCGCGCCGGGCGACCCCTCCCTCCCGGCACCCACCAGGTGCGCTCGGAGTTCGACTATGACGGAGGTGGACTCGGCAAGGGCGGCACGGTCACGCTGTACGTCGACGGGGAGGCCGTCGGCTCAGGTCGCGTGGAGGCCACGCATCCCTTCATCTTCTCGGGCGATGAGACGACGGACGTCGGCGCCGAGACGGCGACCACGGTCTCCGGCGACTACGACGCGCGCGGCAGCCGGTTCACCGGCGCGATCGCCTGGGTGCGTCTCGATGTCGGCGACGACAGCCACGACCACCTGGTCGACCCCGAGCACGCGTACCACATCGCCCTGCTCCGCCAATGAGCCTCCAGACGTGAGCAGTCGCGGGAACCCGGGGTCGGATTCCCGCGACTGCTCACGTCTCGGCGGCGGGTCAGCCCTCGGCGGCGGGCTCGGCGGCCTGGGCCTCGGCGATCGAGGCGCGGACGGCGTCCATGTCGAGCGCCTTCACCTGGCCGATGAGGTCTTCGAAGGTGGGGGCGGGCAGCGCGCCCGGCTGCGAGAAGACCAGGATGCCGTCGCGGAACGCCATCAGCGTCGGGATGGAGGTGATGCCGGCGGAGGCCGCGAGCGCCTGCTCCGCCTCGGTGTCGACCTTGCCGAACACGACGTCGGTGTGCTCCTGCGAGGCCTTCTCGAAGATGGGGCCGAACATGCGGCACGGGCCGCACCACTCCGCCCAGAAGTCCACGAAGACGATGTCGTTCTCGGTGATCTTCGACTCGATGTTCTGCGCGGTCAGCTCGACGGTGGCCATGGGTGTCTCCTTGAGGTCGAGGGGGTGCCGCGGCCGTCGGGTGCAACCGGCCGCACTGAATGGAACGGTACGCCCTCCCGCTGAATTCCCCGCGGCCGGAGCGGTCGAGCAGGAGTCGAGCAGGAATGGAGAAGCACCGTCCGCTCCACCGCTCGTAGCGTGAGGGTCATGACCTCCATCGACCACATCACCCTCGAGGTGGCGGACGCGTCCGCCGCCGAACGCTTCTACTCCGTCGCCTTCGGGCTCGGCGACCGCGTGCGCGTCCGCGCCTCCGACGCACCGACCTCCGGCTTCCGCGGCTACACGATGTCGATCACCGTGGCACAGCCCGCCGACGTGAAGGCGTACGTCGACTCGGCCGTTGCCGCCGGCGCGACCGTCATCAAGCCGGTGACCGCCTCCCTCTGGGGCGTCGGCGCGACCGTGCAGGCTCCCGACGGGGCGATCTGGAAGATCGCGACATCGGCCAAGAAGAACACCGGACCCGCCACCCGCCGGCCGGAGTCCGTCGTGCTGCTGCTCGGCGCCGAAGACGTCAAGGCCAGCAAGCAGTTCTACGCCGACCGGGGCTTCCCCGTCGGCAAGAGCTTCGGCTCGTACGTGCAGTTCGACCTGAAGGACAGCCCGGTGCAGCTGGGGCTGTACAAGCGTCGGGCGCTCGCGAAGGACGCCGGCGTCCCGGAGGACGGCGACGGCTCGCACCGCATCGTCATCGGCGGCGGCTCCGACAGCGTGGTGGACCCGGACGGGTTCGCGTGGGAGGCCGGAGCGGTCTGAGGGCACCCGCATAGCAACCCCTCAGAAGACCCATCTGGGAGGCACAAGCCCGCGAAAGGTCACGGGAATGTAACGGCGCCAGGGTGCTGTCATGTCCCAGCCAACGACCCTCTCGCTCGACATCGTCGTGCCCGTGTACAACGAGCAGGCGACGCTCGACACGTCCCTCCGCCGGCTGCACGCCTACCTGACCGACGCGGTGCAGGCGAGCTGGCGGATCACGATCGCCGACAACGCCAGCACCGACGAGACGCCCGCCATCGCGGACGCCCTCGCCGCGGAGCTGGGCGGGGTCGCCGCCGTGCACCTCCCGCTCAAAGGGCGCGGTCGCGCCCTCAAAGCGGTGTGGGGCTCCTCGCCCGCCGAGGTCCTCGTCTACCTCGACGAGGACCTCTCCACCGACCTCGCCGCCCTGCCGCCGCTCGTGGCGCCGCTGCTCTCCGGCCACTCCGATCTCGCGATCGGCACCCGGCTCGGGAGGAGCTCGCGGGTCACGCGCGGCGGCAAGCGCGAGTTCATCTCCCGCAGCTACAACCTCCTGCTGCGCCGCACGATGTCGGTCGGGTTCACCGACGCGCAATGCGGCTTCAAGGCGATCCGCCGGGAGGTCGCCGAGCGCCTCCTCCCGCTCGTGGAGGACGACGGCTGGTTCTTCGACACCGAGCTGCTGATCCTCGCCGAGCGGGCGGGACTGCGGATCCACGAGATCCCCGTCGACTGGGTGGACGACCCGCACAGCTCGGTGGACGTCGTGCGCACGGCACGCGACGATCTCCGGGGGATGCTGCGCGTCGGCACGAACATCGCGCGCGGCCGGATCCCGCTCGAGGCCGTCTACGCCGAGCTGGGGCGCCGACCGTTCGCGCCGCCGACCCCGCCGAGCTTCTTCGGGCAGGTGGTGCGGTTCGCGATCGTCGGCGTGCTCTCCACCGCCGCGTACGCGCTCCTCTACCTGCTGCTGTCGGGCGTGCTCGGCGGTCAGGTCGCGAACTTCGCGGCACTGCTGCTCACCGCGGTCGCCAACACGTGGGCCAACCGGCGCTTCACGTTCGGCGTGCGGGGCCGGCCGGGGATGGTCCGCCACCAGTTCCAGGGTCTCGTCGTCTTCGGAATCTCCTGGGCGTTGACCGGAGGTTCGCTGGCCGTTCTGCACGCGACGGCGCCGGGTGCGTCCTCCCGCGTGGAGCTGATCGTGCTCACCGTGGCCAACCTGGCCGCGACCCTGCTGCGCTTCGTGCTGCTGCGGCTCTGGGTGTTCCGCGCGTCGCGCAGGGCGACGGCGCGGGGCACGGCCGCTCGGGAGGCCGCCGATGCGGCGGCCTCCCGCGAGCCGCGGCCGGTCCCCTCGGCGTCCGCGGGCGCCGCCCTCGTCCTCACCCCGAACGAAACGGAGAAGTGACCGATGTCCGCCACCACCGCATCCACCTCGACCCCGTCTGCGACCGCGTCGCCGGAGACGACCCCCGCGGCTCCGGCCCGGGGACCGGCCGCGGTCCTCCGCCGGCTGATCCGCGGCCGCGAGGACGCCGCGGCCTGGGAGCGCCCTGCGCTGCTCGGCCTCCTCGCCGTGACCGCGCTCCTCTATCTCTGGGATCTCGCCGCCAGCGGCTGGGCCAACTCGTTCTACTCGGCCGCCGTGCAGGCGGGGTCGGTGAACTGGGAGGCCTTCTTCTACGGCTCCAGCGACGCGGCCAACTCGATCACGGTCGACAAGCCTCCGGCGAGCCTCTGGATCATGGCGCTCTCCGTGCGGATCTTCGGGCTCAGCTCGTGGAGCATCCTGGTGCCGGAGGCGCTGATGGGCGTCGCCACCGTCTGGCTGGTCTACCTGACCGTGCGTCGCAACTTCAGCGCTCGGACGGCCCTCCTTGCGGGCGGTGTGCTCGCCGTGACGCCGGTCGCGGCGCTGATGTTCCGGTTCAACAACCCGGACGCGCTGCTCGTGCTGCTGCTGACGCTCGCGACGTACCTGACCCTGCGCGGCATCGAGTCCGGCCGCATCCGCTGGGTGATCTGGGCGGGCGTGGCGGTCGGCTTCGGCTTCCTCACCAAGCAACTGCAGGCGTTCCTCATCCTGCCGGTGCTGGCCGGGGTGTATCTCGCCGCGGCGCGCACCTCCTGGGCCAAGCGCTTCGGTCACCTGTTCGCCGCGCTCGGTGCGGTGGTCGTCGCCGCCGGCTGGTGGGTCGCGATCGTCGAACTCGTCCCCGCGTCTCTGCGGCCGTACATCGGCGGTTCGCAGACCAACAGCTTCCTGGAGTTGACCTTCGGCTACAACGGGCTCGGCCGGCTCACCGGCAACGAGACCGGCAGCGTCACCGGGGGCGGCGGGGGCGCGACCGGAGGCGGTATGTGGGGCGCCACCGGCATTCTCCGGCTCTTCGAGAACGAGATCGGCGGGCAGATCACCTGGCTGTTGCCGGCGGCGCTCGTGCTGTTCGTCGTCGCGCTGGTGCTCGGCGGGAGGGTCGCGCGCACGGATGCCCGCCGGGCGACCCTCCTGCTCTTCGGCGGCTGGCTGATCGTGACCTCGTTGGCGTTCAGCTTCATGGCCGGGATCTTCCACGCGTACTACACCGTGGCCCTTGCACCGGCGCTCGCCGTGGTGGTCGCGATCGGCGCCTCGGCCGTCTGGGGCGCCCGCGAGCGGTTGTGGGTGCGCATCCTGTCGGCGTCGACGATGATAGGCACCGCCGTCTGGGCGTGGGTGCTGCTCGACCGGGCGACCGACTGGCTCCCGTGGCTGAAGGTGGTCGTCCTCGTCGTCGCGCTCGCGGCGTCCGCGCTGCTGCTCCTTCCCCCGCGAAGCCGGGCGCTGTCGGGCGCGACGATCGCGGCGACGCTCGTCGGAGCGTTGCTGGCGCCGACCGCGTACACGCTCCAGACGGTCACGACGGGCCACACCGGGTCGATCGTCACGGCGGGGCCGACGGTGTCCGGCGCCATGGGCGGCCCGGGAGGAGGACGCGGCTTCGGTGGGGCGCGCACGGGCGGCCAGGGCGGATTCGGCGGTGCGCCGGGCGGTGGTCAGGGGGCGCCGGGCGGCGGTGCCGGTGGGTTCCCGGGCGGGGCGACCGGCGGGACCGGCGGTGCGACCGGTGGTCAGACCGGTGGCGCGCAGGGCGGCACGGCCAACGGCGTCGGCGGGGGCGGCACCGCGCAGGGCGCCGCGGGCGCGATGGGCGGACTCCTGGGCTCCAGCACCGTCGGCTCCGAGCTGAGCGCGCTGCTGAAGGCCGACGCCTCGAAGTACACCTGGGTCGCGGCGGCCGTCGGCTCCAACTCGGCTGCGGGGTACCAACTCGCGACGCAGGAGGCCGTGATGCCGGTCGGCGGCTTCAACGGCTCCGACCCGTCGCCCACACTGGCGCAGTTCAAGGAGTATGTGGCCCAGGGGAGGATCCACTACTTCATCGCGGGCGGCGTCGGCCAGTCGAACGGCGGTAGCAACGCCTCCAGCCGGATCGCCGCCTGGGTCGAGGCCAACTTCACCGCTACCACGGTCGGAGGAGTCACCCTCTACGACCTGACGAAGTAGCGCCCTCGAAGGGCACGTAGACGCCCTATCCGGCCCGGGATAGTGGCGTCCGCGTGCCCCTCGGCGGAGGGCTCGCGCGTGCGCGCGTGTGCTGGCCGCGGATGCGCGAAGGATGGCAGCGGATGGACGGCACGATGTCAGCGGTCCACGCCAGGATGGTCGAGTGACCAAGAGCGCACCATCGACCACGCCACTGCCGACAGGGCAGCCCGTCGAGCCTCGCGGTCACCTGGGCGTGGCCGGGGGCACCGCGCTCTACGTCGCGGCCGTGCTCGGGACGGGCATCCTGGTGCTCCCATCGCTCGCAGCGGCGGCCGCCGGGCCGGGCGCCATCCTCGCTGTCGCCGCCCTCGCGCTCATCTCGATACCGCTCGCGGCCACCTTCGCAGCGCTCGCCCGGCGGCATCCCGACGCGGGAGGCGTCGCGACCTTCGCCCGGCGCGCGTACGGTCCGACGTCGGCGCGCATCGTGAGCTACTGGTTCTTCTTCGGCACGCCGATCGGCGCCCCGATCGCGGCACTGATGACGGCGCGCTACGTCGTCGCCGTGATCGGCGGCGACGCCGCGCAGACGATCCTCATCGCGATCGCGCTCATGGTGATCCCCGTCGCGGTGACCGCCTTCGGGGTGCGGTTCGCGGCCTCAGTGCAGTTGGTGCTGTCCGGTGCTCTGGTCGCGGTGCTCGTGTTCGTCCTCGCCGCCGCCGCGCCGCACGGCAGCGTCGAGAATCTGCAGCCCCTGCTCCCGCACGGCTGGTCCGGCGTCGGGCTCGCGATGAGCCTCTACATCTGGGCGTTCGCCGGCTGGGAGGCCGTCGCCGGCATCGGCGGCGAGTTCCGCAACCCCCGCCGCGACATCCCGCGCGCGACGGCGCTCGCGCTCGTGATCGTCTCGGTTGCCTACCTGGCCATCCAGACCGTCACCGTGACCGTGCTGGGCGATGCGGCGACGATCTCCGCCGTGCCGCTGCTCGACCTCGTCGACACCGCGACGGGCTCCGGAGGCGGTGTCGTCGTCGCCGTGATCGCGGCGATCGTCGTGACGGGCGTCTTCAACGCATACCTCGCGGCCTTCAGCAAGCTGGGCGCCGCGATGGGCCGCGACGGCGACCTCCCGCGCTGGTTCGGCCGCGGCGCAGAGAACGGCGCGGTCGCGCGACGCGGGCTGCTGCTGTCGGCCGTGGTCATGGCGATCTACTCGGTGGTCGTGCTGGCCAGCGGCGACCTCCAGCCGTTCATCCTCGTGCACACCAGCATCGCCGCGGCGGTCTACGGCCTGGGTGTCGCGAGCGCGATCGTCCTGCTGCCCACCCGCTCGGTCGGGTGGTGGATGGCGGTGCTGTCGTGCGTGTTCGCCGCCGGCCTGCTCGTGCTGGCCGGGTGGCACCTCGTCTTCCCCGCGGCGATCGCGGCGATAGCGGTGCTGGTCGGAGCGTTCGCCCGACGCCGGAGGCCCGTTCGCGCATAATGGGGTTCACGCTCTTCACCCGGAGGAGCGGCGCGGGCCTGAACCCGCAGGCGAACCGCGGGGAGGGCGCCGTGAGCAACGACCCTGCGACGCCGGACCCCGCGGCGGCGGACGCTGCGACGGCGGACCCCGCAACGCGTGAGAGCGCCGTGGCCCCCACCACGGCCTCGATTCCCATCGTGCGCGCAGCGAGCATGCGGGACGTGGCGCAGCTGGCCGGCGTCTCACACCAGACCGTCTCTCGTGTCATCAACGACCACCCGAGCATCCGGGACACGACGCGGCAGCGGGTCCTCGACGCGATGGAGGCCCTGCACTACCGCCCCAATCCGGCCGCGCGCGCCCTCGTCACGGCCCGATCGCGCACCCTCGGCGTGCTCTCGACGACGGCGGCGGCGCTCTACGGACCGGTCTCGAGCATCAACGCGGTGCAGAGCGCCGCGCGCGACGCCGGGTACTACCTCGCTGTCGCCCAGCTCTCCGAGCTGAACGCCGAGGGGATCGCTGCCGCCCTCGACCACCTGCTCGCCCAGGCGGTGGAGGGCATCATCGTGATCGCCCCGCAGGAACTCGTGATCGAGCAGCTCTCCGGCTCGGGACTCGTGGTGCCGTACGTCACCCTCCAGGGCGGCGCGGAGTACGACGCGCGCGTCCTCACCGTCGACCAGGAGGCCGGCGCCCGCGCGGCGACCGCGCACCTGGTCGCGCTCGGTCACCGCTCGATCCACCACATCACCGGCCCCCTCGAATGGTTCGAGTCGCAGGCCAGGGCCGCCGGCTATGCGCGCGAGCTGGAGGCCGCCGGGGTACCCGTGCCTCCGCTGCGGGAGGGCGACTGGTCGGCCGAGTCCGGCTACCGCGCCGCCCGCGAGCTCCTCAGCGACACCGACGCGACGGCGGTCTTCGCTTCGAACGACCAGATGGCCCTGGGCGTCTACCACGCGGCGCGCGAGGCCGGACGTCGGATCCCCGACGATCTGAGCGTCGTGGGCTTCGACGACATCCCGGAGGCCGCCCACTTCTGGCCGCCGCTGACGACCGTCCTGCAAGACTTCACCGAGCTCGGCCGCCGCAGCGTCGAGCGCCTGATCGCCGAGATCGAGGGCGGAGAGGCCCCCGGCCCGGTCAGCCTCGTCCCGGAGCTGATCGTTCGGGCGTCGACGAGCGCGCGGTAGGTTCCGGAGTTCCGGACGGTAGACGCGGCGCGGGCGCGTCGATTCCGGAGTTACGGATCACATCGCGGATTCGGGCGTGCGATCTCCGTAGTTCCGGACCGGTACCCAGCCGCCAGTTCCCGCTCAGGCCACCCGGCCGCACCTCCCCGGATGTCGCCCGCAGGCCATAGGCTCGAGTGATGAGCACCGACCGGGGATCCACGACGGCGGCCGGGCAGCTCTCGAAGCCGGAAGGGGTGCTCGCGCCCCACTATCGCTGGGTGAGCATCGGCATGTGCCTGCTCGTCACCCTGGCCGCGTTCGAGGCGCTCGCCGTCACGACGATCATGCCTGCCGTGAGCCATGAGCTCGACGGCGCCGCGCTGTACGCGTTCGCGTTCGCCGGGCCGCTCGCCGTCGGCGTCGTCGGGATGGTGCTCGCGGGCACCTGGTGCGACCGCGGCAACCCCCGGACCGTGCTCTACGCGTCCGTCGTCCTGTTCGCCGCCGGCCTCACCCTCGCCGGAGCCGCGCCGACGATGCCGCTCTTCGTCATCGGCCGGCTCGTGCACGGGCTCGGCGGCGGCGCGTTGACCGTGGCGCTCTACGTGATCGTCGCGCGCGTCTATCCGGCCCGGCTCCACCCGAGCATCTTCGCGGGCTTCGCCGCCGCCTGGGTCGTCCCGTCGCTGATCGGCCCGGTGATCGCCGGTGCCGTCGCCGAAACGGTGGGCTGGAGGTGGGTGTTCCTCGGTGTCGTCGTGCTGGTGTTCCTGGCGATGCTGATGGTCGTCCCCGCCATGCGCGGGGTCCACGGCCCCGATCACCGGCCGGAGGGCGGAGGACGCGAACTCACGCGGGTCGGCCTGGCAGTTCTGGTCGCGGTGGCCGTGCTCGGCCTGACGCTCGCGGCGGAGGCCCGCGGGCCCGTGCAGTGGATCGTCCCCGTGGTCGCGGCGGTGATCGCCGTCGCGGCGCTGAGGCCGCTGCTGCCGCGCGGGGTCCTGCTCGCGCGCCGGGGGCTGCCGAGCGTGATCCTGGTGCGGGCGATCGTGGCGGGGGCGTTCTTCTCCGCCGAGGTGTACGTACCGCTGATGATGGTGACGCAGTATGGCGCGTCGCCGGCGATCGCCGGCCTCGCCCTGACGGCCGCCGGGCTCAGCTGGGCGGCCGCGTCGTGGGCGCAGGGTCGGTTCCCCGCGATCGGGAACAGGCTCGCCGCCCGGCTCGGGGCGCTCGGCCTGACGATCGCGATCGGATCACTGCTGGTGACCGCGCTGACCGGAGCCTCCCCGATCGTCATCGTCGTCGGCTGGGCGTTCGCCGGCGCCGGCATGGGGCTGCTGTATCCCCGGCTGGGCGTACTCACCTTGGAGTACTCGACCCCCGCCGACCAGGGCTTCAACAGCTCGGCGCTCTCGATCGCGGACTCGACCGGGTCTGCCATCGCCCTCGCCGCGACGGCGATCGCCTTCTCTGCGCTGGGCGGTGCGACGTCGCCGATCGCGTTCGCGGGCGTGTTCGCCGTGAACGCGGCGCTGTGTGTCGCGGCGTGGCTGTTCGGCCCGCGCATCCTGGCGCGCTGAAGGGACGACGCGCAGAACGGCCTGCACACCGAGCTGCCGGACTCGTCGGTTGCGCGACTTCCTGACAACGCTCCCCGCCGACCCGCTGCTGGCCCGCCGCTGCCCGGCGACGGTCACGTCGACTTCGCGAGCCTGACCTCCGCCGTCGCGGCGACCGGCTACGACGGCGACACCGAGGTGGAGATCTTCAACGCGGCCTGATGCCGTGACAGGCCCATCCTGTGACAGGCCCATCCTGTGACAGGCCCAACCCGTGACAGACCCATTCTGTGACAGGCTGGGCGGGATGAGCACCGTCGTCGTCGCCCCCGACTCCTTCAAGGGGAGTGCCTCCGCCGCGGCGATCGCCGGCGCGCTCGCCGACGGCTGGCGTTCGGTGCGGGCGGCCGACCGAATCGTCCTGGCCCCGATGGCCGACGGCGGCGAGGGCACCCTCGACGCGTTCGCGGTCGCCGTGCCGGGTGCCGTCCGCCGTTGCGTGCGCGTGGAAGGGCCGGACGGCCGCGCCGTCGACGCGAGCTGGCTGGAACTCCCGGACGGCTCCGCGGTCGTCGAGCTCGCCGAGACCAGCGGTATCGGCCTCCTCGACGCACTCGCTCCGCTCGACGCGCACACGATCGGTTTCGGCCAGGCGATCGCCGCCGCCCTGGACTCCGGAGCGACGCGCCTTCTGCTCGCGATCGGCGGAAGCGCTTCGACCGACGCCGGCGCCGGCGCCCTCACAGCCCTTGGCGCACGGCTGCTCGACGCGGCCGGCCGCCCAGTTCTTCCCGGCAACCGCGGGCTCGCAGCGGTCGCCCGCGTCGACCTGTCCGGCCTGCGCGCCCTGCCCGCGGGCGGCGCACACATCCTGAGCGACGTGACCAGCCCGCTGCTCGGGCCGACGGGCGCGGCGGCGGTCTTCGGCCCGCAGAAGGGCGCGTCGGCCGGCGACGTCGTGTCGCTCGAGGAGGGGCTGGCGCGCTTCGCGGCGGCGGCGGGGGCGTCGGTCGACCCCGGCGTCCCGGGTGCGGGCTCAGCGCGCTTCGCGGCGGTGGGGGCCGCGGTGGATCCCGCCACGCCAGGCGCCGGTGCTGCCGGGGGTGCCGGCTATGGTCTCCTGCTCTGGGGCGCGACTCTGTCGGCCGGTGCCGCAGCGGTAGGGGAGGCCATCGGTCTTCCGGCGTCGATCGCCTCGGCCGACGCCGTCCTGACGGGCGAGGGCCGCTTTGACAGTCAGTCCGCGGCGGGAAAGGTCCCCGAGTACGTGTCCGGCCTCGCCCGGGCGGCCGGAGTGCCGGCCTACCTGGCTGCTGGCTCCATCGCCGCGGAGCCGACGGGGTTCGCCGTTTCGGCCGAACTCGCCGCCCTCGCCGGCGGCTCCGCCCCCGCGATCGCGGACCCCCTGCCCTGGGCTCGCGCCGCCGGCGCCGCCCTGGCGCGCGCCCACACCGCCTCCCACTGACCTCCCGAGCCCGTGCCAAACGCGACATTCGTCACGAATGTGCTGATTCGTGGCACGAATCGCGAGATTCGTCACGAATCTGTGGGAACCGACCGATCGCTTCGCATCGCGAGACTCGTCGCGCGATTCGTCACGAATGTGCTGATTCGTGCCACGAATCACGCGATTCGTCACGAATGTGCGGCGCCGAGCCCTACGGCAGGTACCCCGCCCGCTGCTCGCGGATGACCGCGCGCGTGTCGACCGGGAGCGGCGCCGCCGACTCCACGGTCCAGCTCGGGCGGGCGCCGGTCAGTGCCCAGGCCGCCTGCACCGCCGCGCCGTCGGCGACGTACTCGCCGGGGGAGGGGATCACGACCGGTGCGTCGAAGACCTGGGCCGCGACGGCCGCGACGGCGGGGTTCTGGGCCGCGCCGCCGATCAGCAGGATGCGCTGCTCCCTGACCCCGACCCGGCGAACGGCGTCGAGGCCGTCGGCGAGGCCGCAGAGCATCCCCTCGATCGCGGCGCGCGCCAGGTTGGCCGGCCGGGTCGTGGCGAGGGTGAGGCCGTGGAGGCTGGCCTTCGCGTCCGGGAGGTTGGGCGTGCGTTCGCCCTCGAAGTAGGGGATGAGCACGACACCGCCAGCGCCGGGCTCGGCCTGCAGGGCGAGGTAGGCGAGGCCGTCGTGGTCGACCCCGAGCAGGCCGGCGATCGAGTCGAGGACGCGCGCCGCGTTGAGCGTGGCGATGAGCGGCAGGGAGACGCCGCTCGCGTCGGCGAAGCCGGCGACCGTTCCGCTCGCGTCGGCGACGGGTTCGGCCGTGACGGCGAAGACCGTGCCGGAGGTGCCGATCGAGACGACGACGTCGCCCTCGGTTGCGCCGAGGCCAAGCGCCCCTCCTGCGTTGTCGCCGGCTCCTGGGCCGACCAGCACGCCGCCCGGGGTGCGGCCGGCGGTGTCCGACGGCCCGAGCACGCGCGGCAGGACGACGCCGTCGCCGGCTGTCCCCGCCTCGCGACCGGCCCGCCCGAGCGCCCGCTCGAAGAGGTCGAAGTCGTACGCGTCGGTGGCCGCGCTCCAGTAGGCGGTGCCGCTCGCGTCGGAGCGGTCGGTCGTCAGCGCCCCCAGGTCGGGGCCGAGCGGGCTCTCGTCCGCGGGACCGTAGCCGCGCAGCCGCCAGGCGAGCCAGTCGTGGGGGAGGGCCACGGCCGCCACTCGCGCGGCGTTGGCCGGCTCGGCGTCGCGCAGCCAGCGGAGCTTCGTGGCGGTGAAGGAGGCGACGGGGACCACCCCGACGCGCTCGGCGTAGGCGTCGGCCCCGACTTCGGCGATCAGGTCGCGGGCGGCCTGGGCGCTGCGGGTGTCGTTCCAGAGCAGCGCGTCGCGGATCACGCGTCCGGAATCGTCGAGCACGACCATGCCGTGCTGCTGGCCGGCGATGGAGATCGCCGCGACGTCGTCCAGACCTCCGGCGGACTCGATCGCCTGCTGCAGCGCGGCCCACCAGGCGGCGGGGTCGACCTCGGTGCCGTCGGGATGCCCCGCCCGGCCGGAGCGCACCAGCGCACCGGTCTCGAGGTCGCGGACGACCACCTTGCAGCTCTGCGTCGACGAATCCACTCCCGCGACGTACGTCACATTCACTCCTTCAGTGCCTTCAGTGTGCTTTCACCCGCCGAAGGGCACGTCGTTGTCGCTTTCGGGGTCCGAAAGCGACAACAACGTGCCCTTCGACAGCAGAGAACGGCGAATCAGCCGCGGGCGCCGAGGAGGTGCTCGAGGGCCAGCTGCTGCAGGCGCACGAAGCCGAAGCCCTTGCCGCCGAAGTAGGCGCTCGCGTCGAAGTCCTCGTAGGCGCTGCGGTCGGCCAGCAGGTCGTCGTAGCTCTCACCGGCGCCGAGGGTCGGCTGCGACAGCTCGGTGACGCGGGCCGCCTCGAGCGCTTCCTGCACCTCGGGGTCGGCGCGGAAGGCGGCAGCGCGCTCCTTGAGCAGCAGGTAGGTGCGCATGTTCGCCGCAGCGGAGTCCCATACGCCGGTGATGTCCTCCGTGCGCGACGGCTTGTAGTCGAAGTGGCGCGGGCCGTCGTAGGCCTGGCCGCCGTTCGGCCCGCCGTTCTCGAGCAGGTCGACGAGGGCGAACGCGTTCTGGAGGTCGCCGTGACCGAACACGAGGTCCTGGTCGTACTTGATGCCGCGCTGCCCGTTGAGGTCGATGTGGTAGAGCTTGCCGTGGTACAGAGCCTGGGCGATGCCCGCCGCGAAGTTCAGGCCGGCCATCTGCTCGTGGCCGACCTCGGGGTTGAGACCGACGAGCTCCGGGCGCTCCAGCGAGTTGATGAAGGCGAGCGCGTGGCCCACCGTCGGCAGCAGGATGTCGCCGCGCGGCTCGTTCGGCTTCGGCTCGATCGCGAAGCGGATGTCGTAGCCCTTGTCGGTGACGTAGTCGCCGAGCAGGTTGACGGCCTCGCGGTAGCGCTCCAAGGCCGCCTGGATGTTCTTGGCCGAGTCGTACTCCGCGCCCTCGCGGCCGCCCCACATCACGAAGGTCTTGGCGCCGAGCTCGGCGGCCAGGTCGAGGTTGCGGAGCACCTTGCGCAGCGCGAAGCGGCGGACGGCGCGGTCGTTGGAGGTGAAGCCGCCGTCCTTGAAGACGGGTGCGCTGAACAGGTTGGTGGTGACCATCGGCACGATCACGCCGGTGTCGGCGAGCACCTGCTTGAGGCGATCGATCTGCTTCTGGCGCTCGGCGTCGGTCGAGCCGAAGGCGAAGAGGTCGTCGTCGTGGAAGGTGAGGCCGTAGGCGCCGAGCTCGCTGAGCTTGGTCACCGCCTCCACCACGTCGAGCTGGGGGCGGGTCGGGCCGCCGAACGGGTCGGTGCCGTTGTAGCCGATGGTCCACAGACCGAACGAGAACTTGTCGGCGCGGGTGGGGGTGAGGCTCATGGAGGGTTCCTTCAGCGTCGTCGGTGATTTGTTGTTTCACTAAACTTATACCAGGAGTGACGCCCGAGCGCCACCGGCTCCCTACCGTGGTGCCGCGGTCGAGCTGCGCACCACCAGTGAGGTCGCCAACTCTAGACGGGTGTTCTCGACGTCCTCCGCGCGCAGGCGCAGCGCGAGCCGTGCGGCCTCCTCCGCCATCTCCTGCAACGGCTGGCGGACGGTCGTGAGCGGAGGCCGCGCCCAGAGCGCAGGCGCCACATCGTCGAACCCGACCACCGAGACGTCGTCCGGCACCGCGAGCCCGAGTGCGAAGGCGGCGTCCATCACGCCGAGCGCCTGCAGGTCGTTGCCGCAGACGACCCCCGTCGGCCGGTCGTTCCGCGCCAGGAGGCGACGGCCCTCGCGCTCGCCCGCGGCGCGGGAGAACTCTCCGGAGGCCGCGATCGTCGGGTCGAGACCGACCCCGGCCTCCTCCAGCGCCGACTGGTATCCCGCCACCCTGGCCCGCGAGCACATCAGGTCGGCCGGCCCGGAGAGCACCGCGATCCGCCGGTGGCCGAGTCCCAGGAGGTGCCGGGTGGCCGCGACGCCGCCCGCCCAGTTGGTGGCGCCGATGGCCGGAACGTCACCCGGAGGGTCGCCCGCGGGGTCGACGACCACGAAGGGGATGTTGCGCGTGCGCAGCTGCCTCCTGTGCGTGGCCGTCAGGTCGGAGAACTGCAGCACGACGGCGACCGGCTTGCGGTTCAGCACCCCGGCGATCCAGTCGGCGCCGGGGCGGAGGTGATCGTCGAGTGCGCTCAGACCGAGCACGAGCCCGGCCTCGCGGGTCACCCGCTCCACGCCGCGGATGATCTCGATCGACCACTCGCTCGTCAGGTCGGCGACGACGAGTTCGAGCAGCCCGCCGCGCTCCGGATCGTGCCCGCGCCTGGCGTAGCCCGAGTCGTGCAGCAACTGCTCGACCCGGCTACGGGTGGCCGCGGACACGCCGGGCCGGCCGTTGAGCACCTTCGACACGGTGGATAGCGATACCGCGGCGCGGCGGGCGATCGCCTCCAGGGTGGGCCGGCCGGCGGTGGGCAGGGGCGCGGGCCGCTGGGTCGGTTCCGGCATGCAGACACTGTGCCACAATGTCGGGCAGCCCGGCCGTCACCGCCCGGGACACCCCTGTCGAAGCCCGCCGAGGAGACCCATGCCGCTCACCGACCTCACCCTGCCCGAACTGCTGGACTTCCGTCCGGAGGTGGCGGAGCCCGACGACTTCGACGCCTTCTGGAGCGAGACGATCGCGGAGGCGCGCGCGGTGGGAGGGGACGCGACGCTCGTTCCGGCCTCCACCCCGGTGACGCAGCTGGTCATCGAGGACCTGACCTTCCCCGGATTCGGCGGCGAGCCGGTGCGCGCGTGGGTGTCGCGCCCGCGCGATGCCGACGGCCCTCTGCCGACCGTCGTGCAGTACCAGGGCTACAACGGAGGCCGCGGCCTGCCGGGCGAGAACGTGCGCTGGGCGCTCGCCGGCTACGTCCACGTCTTCATGGACACCCGCGGGCAGGGCAGCGGCTGGGGAACGGGGGGCGTCACCGCCGACCCGCACGGCTCCGGCCCTGCGGCGCCCGGCTTCATGACCCGCGGCATCCACGACCCTCGCGAGCACTTCTACCGCCGCGTGTTCACCGACGCGGTGCGCGCCGTCGACGCAGCCAGGGCGCTTCCCTTCGTCGATGGGAGCCGCATCGCCGTGACCGGCGGCAGCCAGGGCGGAGGCATCGCGCTCGCCGCCGGCGCACTGGCCGGAGTGCAGGCCGTGCTGCCGGACGTCGCCTTCCTGTGCGCCTACCGCCGCGGTGCGGAGGTCGCGATCGGTGGACCCTTCCAGGAGCTCGCGACCTACCTGTCGGTGCACAGGGACGAGGTGGACACGGTGTTCCGCACGCTCTCGTACCTGGACGGCGTGAACTTCGCCCGCCGCATCACGGCCCCCTCGCTGTTCTCGGTCGCGCTGATGGACAGCATCGTTCCGCCGTCGACGACGTTCGCCGCCTACAACCGGCTGGCGGCCGCCGATCGGGCGATCGAGGTGTACCCGTTCAACGACCACGAGGGCGGCGACGCGGTGCACTGGCAGAAGCAGGCGGAGTGGCTGGCGGCGCGGCTCTGACGCAGGGCGACGCCGTCAGCGCCACGAAAACTTTCCAATAGCCGCACGAAACTTGTTCGCCTCTCGCCCCGGCGAATAGCGTCGCACCATCACGGACGCGAAGGGGCTGGGACGGATGACGCGAGCGACGCGCGAGCTGCGGGTGGCGATGATCGGCTACGGGTTCATGGGCGCGGCCCATTCCCAGGGCTGGCGGGTCGCCCCGCGGTTCTTCGACCTCGACGCCGATCCGGTGATGGCGACGATCGTCGGTCGCGACGCCGAGCGGGTCGAGGCCGCACGCTCCCGGTTCGGCTGGCAGCGGAGCGACACCGACTGGCGGAGCGTCGTCGACGATCCCGCCATCGACGTCGTCGACATCTGCTCGCCCGGCTCGTCGCACGCCGAGATCGCGATCGCCGCGCTCGACGCGGGCAAGCACGTGCTGTGCGAGAAGCCGTTGGCCAACACCGTCGAGGAGGCGGAGGCCATGGTCGCCGCCGCGGAACGTGCCGCCGCTCGCGGCGTCCGTTCGATGGTCGGCTTCAGCTATCGCCGTGTCCCCGCGATCGGCGTCGCGCGGCGGCTGGTGCAGGAGGGGCGCCTCGGCTCCATCCGCCAGGTGCGCGCCCAGTACCTGCAGGACTGGCTGAGCGACGAGAACGGACCGATGACCTGGCGGCTCGACAAGACGACGGCCGGCTCCGGCTCGCTGGGCGACATCGGCGCGCACGCCGTCGACCTCGTCGAGCACCTCACCGGAGCCAGACTGTCGGCCGTCTCCGGAACGCTGGCGACCTTCGTCGCAGAGCGCCCGCTCCTCGGCGAGACCGTCGGTCTCTCCGGCACCGCGAGCGAGCAGCGCGGCCGGGTCACGGTGGACGACGCCGCCTGGTTCACCGCGAAGCTGGCGGGCGGAGCGGCGGACGGCGCGATCGGCGCCTTCGAGGCCACCCGCTACGCGACAGGGCGCAAGAACGCGCTGCGCATCGAGCTCTCCGGCTCGCTGGGCGCCATCGCCTTCGACCTGGAGGCGATGAACGAACTGCAGTTCTACGACGCGACAGCGCCGGCGGGCGAGCAGGGCTTCACCCGGATCATTGCGACGGAGCCCGAGCATCCCTACATGGCCAACTGGTGGCCGACCGGTCACGCGATCGGGTACGAGCACGCCTTCAGCCACGAGGTCGTCGACTTCGTCACCGCGATCACCGCGGGCACCGACCCGGAGCCGTCGTTCGCCGACGGCCTCCACATCCAGCGCGTCCTCGCCGCCGTCGAGGCGAGCGCCGCCGCCGAAAGCGCCTGGACCCCGACCCGGAGGGAATCATGACACGGCACGCACTGGTCGTCCGCGGCGGCTGGGACGGGCACATGCCCGTCGAGACCACCGACAGCTTCCTCCCGTTCCTGGAGGCCAACGACTTCACCGTGCGCGTCGAGGAGGGCACGTCCGTCTACACCGACGACGCCTACCTCGAGACCGTCGACCTCATCGTGCAGGTCAACACGATGAGCAGCATCACGGCCGAGGAGTTCGCCGGGCTGCAGCGTGCCGTCCTGAACGGTACGGGGATGGGCGGCTGGCACGGCGGGATCGCCGACTCCTACCGCGACAACGCCGACTACCTGCACATGATCGGCGGTCAGTTCGCGCACCACGCGGGCAAGCACCCGGACGAGCGCACCGGCGGTCAGGAGGACAACTACATCCCGTACACCGTCCACATCACCGAATACGGCAAGACCCACCCGATCACCGCAGGAATCGACGACTTCGACCTCGTCACCGAGCAGTACTGGGTGCTGTCGGACGAGTACGACGACGTGCTGGCGACCACCACGCAGGAGGCGCGCCCGTGGGACGCGTGGAACCGCCCGGTCACCTCTCCCGCCATCTGGACGCGCCAGTGGGGCGCCGGCCGGATCTTCGTCTCGGCGCCCGGCCACCGGCTGGAGATCGTGCAGAGCGAACCGGTCCGCACGATCATCGAGAGGGGACTGCTGTGGGCGGCCCGCTGAACCCATCGGCTCCGAACGGCTCGGCTCTGAACGTCGGCGTCGTCGGAGTCGGGAACATCAGCCGGCAGTACTTCGAGCACCTCCCCGCCCTCCCCAACCTGCGCGTGCGCGCGGTGGCCGACCTCGACGTCGACCGCGCGACGGCGGTGGCACGCGAGCAGGACGCAGAGGCGCTGACGGTGGACGCGCTGCTCGCGCACCCGGACGTCGACGTCGTGCTCAACCTCACCGTCCCGCAGGCGCACGCCGGCGTCGCGCTCGCGGCACTGGAGGCGGGGAAGCACGTCTACGGCGAGAAGCCCCTCGCGCTCGGCACCGCGGAGGCCGCGCCCGTGCTGGAGCGCGCGCGGGCGCTGGGCCTGCGGGTCGGCAGCGCTCCGGACACCGTGCTGGGCACGGGCATCCAGACCGCCCGTGCCGTGATCGACGACGGTGCGATCGGCGTGCCGCTCGGGGCAGCGGTGTCGTGGACGGCGCCGGGGCACGAGCTCTGGCATCCCGCGCCCGCGTTCTACTACCAGCCAGGCGGCGGCCCGCTGTTCGACATGGGGCCGTACTACCTGACCGCGCTGGTGACGTTCTTCGGCCCTGTCGTGCGGGTGTCCGGTGCGACGTCGCGTTCGGCGCGGGAGCGCACGGTCGCGACCGGACCGCAGGCGGGGACGCACATCCCCGTGGCGGTCGACACCCACGTGACCGCCCTCCTCGAGCATGCCTCCGGGGTGATCTCGACGGTGACCGTGTCGTTCGACGTTTGGGCCACGCGCATCCCCCTGTTCGAGGTCTTCGGCACGGAGGGCACGCTGGCGGTGCCCGACCCCAACGGCTTCTCCGGCACGCCGGCGATCGCGACGGCAGCTGACCGCGAGTTCCGCGACGTGCCGGTCGCGGCCGGCTACGCGGACGCCGGGCGCGGCTACGGTCTCGCCGATCTCGCCCGCGCGATCGAGACCGGCAGGGCGCACCGCGCCTCCGGCGACCTCGCGTTCCACGTGCTCGAGATCATGGAGGCCGTGCTCGCCGCCGGCGCGCGGCACGAGGTCGTCACGCTGGCGTCGACGGTCGAGCGCCCGGCCGTCGTGCCCCGTGCAGCGCGACCGGAGAGCTGGTGACGCGGCTGCCGACCGACCGGGACACCGTCGGCGCGGCGAGCCGCCCGCGCAGGGCTATTGTCATCACATGAGCGCCACCGACCTGAGCACCGTGCGCCCGGCGAGCGGGGGAGCGACCGACGCGCTGCGCCGCAGCAACCTGGCGACCGTCCTCGGCCTGGTGCATCGCGAGGGCGCTCTGTCGCGCAGCGAGCTCACCCACCGCACCGGCCTGAACCGCTCGACGGTCGGCGACCTGGTCTCCGAGCTGACGGCGCTCGGTCTCGTCGAGGTCGACGAAGCACCGGCCGCGGGAGGCCGGGGGCGGCCGAGCCCGCTGGTGCGGGTGGCCGACAACGTCGCCGCGATCGCGATCAACCCGGAGGTCGACGCCGTGATCGTCGGACTGGTCGGTCTCGGCGGCCGGGTGCTCAAGCGCGTGCGCATCGAGACGCCGTCCGCGCGCTCCGCGGCGCAGACCGTCACGCTCGCCTCCGCGGGCATCGCCGGGATGCTCGCCGGCGAGACCGGCATCCGTATCGTCGGTCTGGGGGTGGCGGTGCCTGGGCAGGTGCGCCTCTCCGACGGCATGGTGCGCGAGGCCACCCACTTCGGTTGGGTGGACGAGCCGCTGGCCGAGCTGCTCGAGGAGGCGACCGGCCACCGGGTGTGGGCGGCGAACGCGGCCGTGCTCGGCCTGCGCGCCGAGAGCGCCTTCGGCGCGGGGCGCGGCGTCGACGACCTGGTCTACATGATCGGCGGCGCGAGCGGCATCGGCGGCGGCGGCATCAGCGGCGGCCGGTTGCTCACGGGCGCCGCCGGCTACGCGGGCGAGTTCGGCCACACGTTCGTGCGCTCCGACGGCCGGCAGTGCTCGTGCGGCTCGCGCGGCTGTCTGGAGGCCGAGGTCACCCAGGCCGAGTTGCTGTCCGCGGTCGGGCTGGCGTCGGCCGACGCGGCCTCCCTCGCCGAACGACTGGTCGCGACCGACGACCCCGCTGCACTCGTGGAGGTCGCCCGCGCCTACGAGTACGTCCGCGTCGCCGCGCGCAATGCGGTCAACGTCTTCAACCCGTCCGTGGTCGTCCTCGGCGGGTTCCTCGCCGCGCTCTACCGGGGCGCGACCGCGCACGGCGCTCCCGATCTGCTCGGGGAGGTCGTGCACTCGTCGCGGGAGGGCGTGACCGTGGTGGAGGCCGAGCTGGGCACCGACCAGCTGCTCATCGGCGCGGCGGAGCTGGTCTTCGCCGAGCTCATCGCCGATCCGGCCCGGGCGCTCGCGGCCTAGCGGTTCGTCCCCCAGCCACCGGCTACCGGTCGGCATTGTTGCGCACGCGAACTAATCGTTTCGACCAGGCGGCTAGGCGTTCGCGCCGAAAGTTTCGACTTGCATTTCCTCCGAGACCCGCTTATGTTGTGTTCGTCAACAAATTGCATCGGAGTGGCTGCGGGGCCTGCAGACGCGCGTCCACTCCTACTACAAGGAGGTAATCGATGCGCAAGAAGCACCTCGCAATCGGCGCGATTCTCGCCGCCGGTGCGCTGCTGCTCGCTGGATGCTCCAGCACGTCCGGCTCGGATTCCGCCAGCACCGACGGAAAGGGCAAGACGCTCACCCTCTGGCACTACGAGGGCGCGGACTCCGCCATGGGCAAGGCCTGGGACCAGGCGATCAAGGACTTCGAGGCCGAGACCGGCGCGAAGGTCAACTTCGAGGCCAAGAGCTTCGAGCAGATCCGCTCCACGGCCTCCCAGGTCCTGAACTCCAAGCAGGCCCCCGACATCCTCGAGTACAACAAGGGCAACGCCACAGCGGGCCTCCTCGCCAGCCAGGGGCTGCTCAGCAACCTCGACGACGCCGTGAAGAAGTACGGCTGGGACAAGAAGCTCGCCAAGAGCCTCCAGACCACCGCGCGCTACGACGACAAGGGCATCATGGGCTCCGGCTCCTGGTACGGCGTCCCGAACTACGGTGAGTACGTCGAGGTCTACTACAACAAGGACATGTTCGCGAAGTACGGCATCGAGGTGCCGAAGACGCAGGACGAGCTCGTCGCCGCGATGCAGAAGTTCGTCGACGCGGGCATCACGCCGCTGGCCGAGTCGGCCGCGGAGTACCCGCTCGGCCAGCTCTGGTACCAGCTGGCGCTGACCAAGGCCGACCGCTCCTTCGTGGACGACTACCAGCTCTACAAGGGCAAGGTGAACTGGCAGGGCACCGAGCTCAGCTACGCCACCAAGACCATCGACGACTGGGTGAACAAGGGCTACATCTCCAAGGACGCCTCCGGCCTCAAGGCCGAGGACGCCGGCACCGCGTTCATCGCGGGCAAGTACCCGATCTTCTTCTCCGGCAGCTGGTGGTACGGCCGCTTCGTGAACGAGATCAAGAACTACCAGTGGGGCACCTTCCTGTTCCCCGGCGCGAAGATGTCTCCGGGATCCGCCGGCAACATGTGGGTCGTCCCGGAGAACGCCAAGAACAAGGCGCTGGCCGAGAAGTTCATCGACATCACGATGAGCCCGAAGATCCAGGCCATCCTCGGCAACAACGGCGGCATCCCGGTCGCGGCGAAGCTCAGCGACATCACCGACGCCAAGTCGAAGGAGCTGATCGCCAACTTCAACACCCTCACCGGTGAGGACGGCATCGCCTTCTACCCCGACTGGCCCACGCCGACCTTCTACGACCAGCTGAACGCCGGCCTGCAGGAGCTCATCACGGGATCGAAGTCTCCCGCCGACGTCAACAAGGAACTCGGCTCCGAGTACCAGTCCGGCGTCAACGACATCACCAACCAGTAACCATCCATCGCTCCCTCAGTTCCTCCCGCCGACACGCCGGTGGGAGCGGGAGGAACTGAGGAACGGATGGCGAAGCACGGAGGAAACGATGAGTGTAGTGAGTGTGCGGCGGGCGGCGCGCCGGCGGAGCGAAGCGCTGCTGCCTGACAGCGGCCGCGGGTCGTTCTGGTGGTACCTGCTGCCGGGGTTCGTCCTGCTCGCGGTGATCGTGCTGATCCCGCTGGTGTGGAACATCTACCTCAGCTTCACCAGCTACCGCGGCATCCGGCCGCCCAAGTTCATCGGCGTCACCAACTGGGTGCGCCTGTTCGGCGACGAGAAGTTCTGGACGTCGTTCGGCAACTCGATCGCGATGATCGTCGCGATGGTCGTCATCCCGACGCTCGTCGGCCTGGTGCTGGCTGCCATGCTGTTCGACCTCGTCGGCAAGAAGTTCGGCGGAAAGCTCGCGAGCTTCCTGCGCGCCACCTACTACCTGCCGCAGATCCTGCCGGTGGTCATCGCGGCCATCGTGATCGGCTGGATCCTGCGGCCGGACAACGGGGCGCTGAACACCATCCTGGCCGCGATCGGGCTGGGCGACCTCCAGCACAACTGGCTGGGCAGCCCGGACACCGCGCTCGCGTCGATCATGGCCGTGATGGTCTGGGTGCAGCTCGGCTACCCGGTGGTCATCTTCATGGCCGCCCTCCAGCGCGTCGACCCGGAGCTCTACGAGGCGGCGGAGCTCGACGGGGCCAACTGGTTCCAGCGGTTCCGCTCGATCACCGTCTCCATCATCCGGCCCGAGATCTTCGTGGTCACCCTCACCTGCACGATCGCGGCCCTCAAGGTGTTCGGCCCGGTCTACACCCTGACCCGCGGCGGCCCCGGCACCGCGACGATGGTGCCCAGCTACTACTCGTACAGCGAGTTCTTCCAGAGCCAACAGGTCGGCTACGGAGCCACGATCGCGACGGCGCTCACCGTCGTCATCGTCGCGGTCTCCATCCTCTTCATCGTCGCCCAGAACCGGGCCGAGCGCAGGGAGAACGAGCGCTGATGTCCACCACGATCTCAAGGGAGTCGGCCCCCGCCTCCGCCACGCAGCCACCCGCTCAGCGCAAACTCAAGCGGCAGAAGCCCAAGAAGACCGCGACCGACTGGATCATCCTGGTCGTCGCCATCGTCATCGGCGTCGCGATCGCCTTCCCGTTCCTGCTGATCCTGCTGAACTCGTTCAAGAGCCCGACGGACTACAACTCCGGAGGCCCGCTCCAGCTGCCGACGCACCTTTACACCGACGGGCTCGTGAACTTCTGGAACCGGGTGAACTTCCCGCAGAAGCTCTGGAACTCGATCTTCATCTCGGGCGTCGTGTCGATCCTCGCCGTCGTCATCTCGGTGCTGAACGCGTACGCGATCGGGATCGGCCGGGTGAAGGCCCGCACCTGGATCATCGTCCTGTTCCTGCTGGCGAACATGCTGCCGCAGGAAGCCCTGCTCTACCCGCTGTACTACATGTTCAAGCAGGTCGGACTCTACGACAACGTGTGGAGCGTCATCATCATCTTCACGGTGATCCAGAGCGCGTTCGGCACCTACCTGCTGTCGAGCGTCTACGGCACCTTCCCGCGGGAGGTGCTGGAGGCCGCCTCGCTCGACGGCGCCGGCCGCTGGCGCATCCTCTGGCGGGTCGTCGTGCCGATCTCGCGGCCGACACTGAGCGTGCTGCTCATCTTCTTCTTCATCTGGACGTGGAACGAGTTCCTCATCCCGCTGACGTTCCTCGTCTCGAACGACAACCAGACCGTGCCCGTCGCCATCAGCGTGCTGCAGGGCGACCGGCTCATGGATGTCACCACGACCTCCGCGTCGGCGTTGCTGGGACTCATCCCCACGCTCGTCTTCTTCCTCATCTTCCAGCGCACCCTCACGCGCGGCATCACAGCAGGAGCTGTCAAGTAAATGAAGTTCACCGATGGTTTCTGGCAGCTCCGCGACGGCGTCACGCCGGTCTACGCCCAGGAGGCGTACGACGTGTGCGCCGGCGAAGGGGAGGTCACGATCACCGCGCCGGGCAAAGTCATCGAGCGCCGCGGCGACACCCTCAACCGGCCGACCCTGACGGTGACCCTCAGCTCGCCGCTGCCCGACGTGATCGGCGTGCGCGTCGACCACTGGCAGGGTGTGCGCGCCGAGCGCGGCTTCGCGCTCGCCTCCGAGGAGGGCCACGTGACGGTGGAGGCCGGCGACGAGTCGGCGACGCTGCGCGCCGGCTCGCTCGCCGCGACGGTGAAGCGCGGCGCCCCCTGGTCGCTCGCGTTCACGGCGGGCGAGGAGGGCCGGGAGCGCGTGCTGACCTCCAGCGGACACAAGTCGCTCGGCTACATGACCGTGGAGGGCGAGGGTGCTTTCGTGCACGAGCAGCTGGCGCTCGGCGTCGGCGAGCTCGTCTACGGCCTGGGGGAGCGGTTCGGCCCCCTGGTCAAGAACGGCCAGACCGTCGACATCTGGAACGCCGACGGCGGCACCTCCAGCGAGCAGGCCTACAAGAACATCCCGTTCTACCTGACCAACCGCGGCTACGGCGTCTTCGTGAACCACCCGGGCCACGTCTCGTACGAGGTCGGCTCCGAGTCGGTCGAGCGTGTGCAGTTCTCGGTCGCGGGCGAGAGCCTGGAGTACTACGTGATCTACGGGCCGACGCCGGCGCAGATCCTGGAGCGGTACACCGCGCTGACCGGCCGGCCGGCCGCGGTGCCCGCGTGGTCGTACGGGCTGTGGCTCAGCACGAGCTTCACGACGTCGTACGACGAGGAGACGGTGACCTCCTTCATCGACGGGATGGCCGAGCGTGACCTGCCGCTGTCGGTGTTCCACTTCGACTGCTTCTGGATGCGCGAGTTCAACTGGTGCGACTTCGAGTGGGATCCGCGCACATTCCCGGACCCGGACGGAATGCTCGCCCGCCTGCACGACAAGGACCTCCGCGTCTGCGTGTGGATCAACCCGTACATCGGTCAGCGCTCCCCGCTCTTCGCGGAGGCCGCTGCAGCCGGCTACCTGGTGAAGCTCCCGAACGGCGACGTCTGGCAGTGGGACCTCTGGCAGGCCGGCATGGGGCTGGTCGACTTCACCAACCCGGACGCCACGCGCTGGTACCAGGACAAGCTGCGCGCGCTCGTCGCGCAGGGGGTCGACTGCTTCAAGACCGACTTCGGCGAGCGGATCCCGACCGAGGTGGAGTACTTCGATGGCTCCGACCCCGAGCGGATGCACAACCTCTACACCCAGCTCTACAACGAGGCCGTGTTCGAGGTGCTCACCGAGTCGCGCGGCGAGGGCGACGCCGTGCTGTTCGCCCGGTCGGCGACCGCCGGCGGCCAGACGATGCCCGTGCACTGGGGAGGCGACAACACCTCCAGCTACGAGTCGATGGCGGAGACCCTCCGCGGCGGCCTGTCGCTCGCCCTCAGCGGCTTCGGGTTCTGGAGCCACGACATCGGCGGCTTCGAGGGCACTCCCGACCCGGGCGTGTTCAAGCGCTGGACGGCGTTCGGGCTGCTGTCGAGCCACTCCCGCCTGCACGGCAGCGACTCGGTGCGCGTGCCGTGGGCGTTCGACGAGGAGGCCGTGGAGGTCACCCGCATCTTCACCAAGCTGAAGCTGCGGCTGATGCCGTACCTGTTCGCGGCCGGTCGGGAGGCGCACGCCTCCGGCCTCCCGGTGATGCGGCCGATGCAGCTCGAGTTCGCGGGCGACCCGGCGGTGGACTACCTCGACCGGCAGTACCTGCTCGGAGCCGAGGTGCTCGTTGCTCCGGTCTTCTCGCCGACCGACGTCACGTTCTATCTGCCGGCGGGCGCGTGGACGCGCCTGCCGCTCGACCTCGGCTCGCTGGTCGAGGGCGGCGCGTCCGTGGAGACCGTGTCGGGTGGCCGCTGGCTGCGCGAGACGCACGGCTTCGACAGCATCCCGCTGTACGTGCGCGAGGGGGCCGTGCTCCCCATCGGTGCGCGCGACGACCGCCCGGACTACGACTACCGGGAGGGGCTCACGCTCGCGGTGTTCGCGGGACCCGACGGCACCCGCACGGTGAGCGTGACGACGCCGGACGGCGCGGTGGCCGAGTACACGGTGACACGTACCGGGTCGGCGCTCACGGCCTCCGGGCCGGAGGGATTCGACTTCGCGCTGCTCGACGTCGCGACCGGTCGGACCGCCGCATCGTCCGGAGGGCGCGCCGAGCTGTAATACAGTAACCGGGACCATGAACGGCAGGACGACGGGGACGAACCTCGACACGGTGCGACGGCACAACCTCGCCACCGTGCTCGGAATGGTGCACCGCGGCGGCCCGGTCGCGCGCTCCGCGCTGACCCAGGCCACGGGGCTGAACCGGTCGACGATCGGCGCGCTGGTCGCCGAGCTGGTGGAGCAGGGACTCGTTCTCGAACGCGAGCCGGAGACGAGCAACCGGGTCGGGAGGCCGTCGCCGGTCGTGGCCGCGGACGGCCGCGTCGTCGCGCTCGCGGTGAACCCCGAGATCGACGCGGTCACCGTCGGCGTCGTCGGGCTCGACGCGCAGGTGCACCGCCGGGTGCGGTATCCCACCGGGCACGTGCCGACCGCGCAGGAGGCCGCCGCGATCGCATCCGCGGTGATCGACGGGCTCCGCCCCGACCTGGCGACGGCCTCCCGGGTCGTCGGCATCGGGGTCGCGGTGCCGGGTCTCGTGCGGGAAGACGACGGGGTGGTGCGGCTCGCCCCGCACCTGGAGTGGGCGGAGGAGCCCTTCGCCGCCGAGCTCGCCGCGGCGACCGGCTACCCGGTACTCGCGGCCAACGACGCGCACCTGGGCGCGAACGCCGAGCGGCTGTTCGGCGCGGGGAAGGGCGCTGCCGACCTCGTCTACCTGAACGGCGGAGCCTCCGGTATCGGCGCGGGCGTCATCGTCGGGGGAGCGCCGCTGACCGGCATCAGCGGGTACGCGGGCGAGCTCGGCCACACCCTGGTGAACTCCAGCGGCGTGCGCTGCCACTGCGGTGCGATCGGCTGCCTGGAGACCGAGGTGAGCCAGCGCGCCCTGCTGCGCGTGCTCGGGCTGGAGTCGGCCGACCCCGACGAGCTCGCCAGGGCGCTGCGCGTCGCGGTCGAGGCCGGCGACGCCGCGGTGACCGCGGAGGTCGACCGGCAACTGGGGTTCCTGGCCACGGCGCTGCGCAACGCGACCAACGTCTTCGACCCGGAGCGGATCGTGCTCGGCGGCTT
The DNA here is from genome assembly GCF_017565305.1 of Leifsonia sp. TF02-11. Classification (GTDB taxonomy): domain Bacteria; phylum Actinomycetota; class Actinomycetes; order Actinomycetales; family Microbacteriaceae; genus Leifsonia. The sequence continues at coordinate 62,826 of NZ_JAGEKP010000006.1, read as the reverse complement.
CCTCGGGGCGCTCCACGAGCTGGCGCCCGAGCGCCTCCCCGAGCTGGTGGCGGCCCAGGCGCTGGCCGCCTCCGCCGAGACCCTCACGATCACGCGCGCCGCCCTCGGCAGCGACATCCTCCTCATCGGCGCCGCCGAGCTCGCCTTCACCCCGCTCCTCGCGTCCCCCTCGTCCCCCTAACTGCCCCGCGCAGCTATCGATTCCTCACTTTCTCCCGCTCACACCCGGCGTGTTGCGGGAGAAAGTGAGGAATCGATGGCTGCGGGTCAGAGGGCGGTGGGGGCGGGGCCGAAGTCGGGGATGGGGAGGCGGGCGCCGTTCTGCAGGGCGCTCTCGTGCGCGATGATGCCGGGGAGGGTGTAGCGGGCGGCCTGCCAGGCGTTGACCGGCGGGAGGGCACGCTCGTTCACCGCGCGCACGAAGTCGTCGGCGAGGAAGTGGTGGCTGCCCTCGTGCCCGTTGGTCACATGGTCGAACTCCCGCGGCAGGCGCGTGCGGTCGTGGATGGGCGCGCTTCCCGACGTGAACGCGTCGCGCAGCGCGGGCGACACGTGCGCGAGCGATGGGTCGTCCGGCGGCAGGGTCGGCTTCGGCTGTAGGAGGTCGGTGATGTCGGTCACGCCCTCCTTGTCGGTGCGGTGCGACACCGTCGCCAGCTGCTCGAAGCTGCCGTCGGTGCCGAAGAACCGGAACCGCGACTCGCGGATGTGCGACGGATAGCCGACTCGGCGGAACTCGTTGGTGCGGAACGATCCGCCGCCTGCCACCTCGAAGAGCGCCGTCGCGTTCGAGAAGTCGTTGCCGAACATGCTCACCTCGCGGTCGAAGACGCCGTCGCCGCGGTCGTCGACGACGCCGATCGCCGACACGCTCACCGCGTGGGTGTCCCAGGCGCCGAGGATGCCGCCGATGGAGTGGGTCGGGTAGAGCAGCGGAGGGTAGCTCGCCGTCGCCTTCCACTCCTCGCCTCCGGAATACCGGTACGCGTCGTAGAAGCCGAGGTCCATGTCGTGCACGTAGTCGCCCTCAGCGTAGAACACCCGGCCGAAGGCGCCCTCCGCGATCTGCGACCGCGCGTACACGGTCGCGGGGTTGTAGTGGCTCGTCTCGCCCATCATGTAGGTGAGGCCGGTGCGGCGCACAGCATCGATGATCGCGGCGATCTCGTCGGCGCTGATCGCCATCGGCACGGCCGAGTAGACGTGCTTGCCGGCCTCCAGCGCCCGCACGACCAGCGGGCCGTGCGTCCAGCGCTGCGTGAAGATCGCGACGGCGTCGACGCGCGGGTCGTCGAGGGCCGCCTCGAACGACGCGATCGTGCCGTCCAGGCCGTACTCCGTGTTCAGGCGCTCCGCGCGTTCGCGAAGCAGGTCGGTGGCGTACACCGAGCTCACTCCGGGGTGCAGCGCGAACAGCTTGGCGAACTGCCCGGCGAACTGGCCGGCGCCGACCATGGCGATGGAGAAGGTCATGTCACTCTCTTTCCGCGCGCACCCCGCGAAAACGGGGCGATGTGCACGTTCACATTAACACCGTTGATCCGATAGCATGTAGGTGCGCCCGCAATCGAATCGATTCGAACGGGCGACTCTCGCGCACCACCTCCAGCACCATCTCCAGCACCGCGCCCGCCGCGGTGCTGTCATTTTTGCGTCCAGCGCCGGGCGCGGCCCCTCCCCACCCGCACTCCAGCAGAAGGACGTCTTTCTCGTGACCACCGTCGTGCATCCCGGAGACTCGCTCACCGGTCGCCAGCGCCTGGCATACATCCTCATCCTCGGCGCGCTCACCGCACTCGGGCCGTTCACGATCGACATGTACCTTCCGGCGCTGCCGACCCTCGAGACCGACTTCAACGTCTCGACGGCGATGATCCAGCTCACGCTGACGGCGACCACGATCGGCTTCGGCCTCGGCCAGCTGCTGGTCGGACCGTGGTCCGACAAGGTGGGCCGCCGCATTCCGCTCATCGCGGCGACCGGAGTCCACATCCTCGCCTGTCTCGCAGCGGCGATCGCGCCGAACGTCGAGCTGCTCGGCGTCGCACGCGCCCTGATGGGCGTCGGCGCCGCCGCGGGCGGTGTCGTCGCGATGGCGATGGTGCGCGACCTGTTCGGAGGCCGGCCCCTGGTGCGGATGCTCAGCCGGCTCGCCCTCGTCAACGGGCTCGCTCCGGTGCTCGCGCCCGTGCTCGGGTCGTGGCTGCTGCTGGTGATGCCGTGGCGCGGGATCTTCGTCGTCCTGGCCGGCTACGGCGTTTTCGTGATCGCGTGCGTCTCGGTGTGGATCGCCGAGACCCTCCCGAAGGCGCGTCGGCACGACGCCGGTCACGCGACGGTCGGCCAGCGCTACCGCTCCGTGTTGAGCGACCGCGTCTTCGTGGGCATCGCGATCGTCGGAGCCGCGAACTTCACGGGCCTGTTCTCGTACCTGTCGGCGAGCCCGTTCATCTTCCAGGGCCTGTACCGGTTCACGCCGCAGGAGTACGGCCTGCTCTTCGCCGTCAACTCCATCGGCATCATCATCGGCGTCCAGTCGGCCTCCCGCCTGACCAAGTACTTCGGCCCGCAGTGGATCCTGGCGGTCTCGACGATCGTGATGCTCGTCGCCTCGCTCGCCATCGTCGTCCTCGATCAGGCGCACGCCGGGATCTGGGGCGTCGCCGTACCGCTGTGGTTCTTCATCGCGGCGTGCGGGTTCGGCTTCCCCTGCGTCCAGGTGCTGGCGCTCAACAGCCACGGTCACGAGGCCGGGACGGCGGCGAGCCTTCTCGGCGCCCTCAACTTCGGCGCGGCCGGCGTCTTCTCGCCGATCGTGGGCCTCCTCGGCACCGGGAGCGCCGCGCCGATGGGCGCGATCATGGCGATCTGCGCGACGGTCTCGATCGCCGCGCTGTGGCTGATCGTCCGGCCGCGGACGGTACCAGAGCTCGCGCACTGAGCGAGCCGCCGCGCCCGCAGAGCCGACCCCGCCTCAGCGAATCCTGGGAGTGCGGCGGCTACGGTGGACGCATGGCGGCACCCACAGGCGACGATGTCCACACTGCCGCGCGCATCCAGCGTCGCTGGCCGCTCATCTCGGCGTCGGTCGCTGTCGGGTTGGTGCTCGTCCTCGGCGTGATCATCGCCGTGCGTCCGGCCGAACCGTTCGCCGTCGACCTCCGGTGGATGGCGGAAGTCGTCGAGCACCGCTCGCCGGTATGGACCGCGCCCGCCCTGTTCTTCAACTATGTCGGGGGCGGTCTGCTGGGTTCCGTGGTGATTCCGGTGGTGATCTTCGCGCTGCTGCTCGCCTTCCGCCGACCGTGGGGCGCTGCCTTCTTCGGCATCGCGAGCATCCTCTCGGTGATCTGCGTGCAGGTGCTGAAGCACACCGTCGGCCGCGCGCGCCCGTCCGACATCCTGGTGACCTCCGACACCGGTTCATTCCCGTCGGGGCATACAGCCAACGCGGCGACGATGGCCGTGGTCTTCGCCATCCTCTTCCCGCGGGTGTGGGTGTGGTGCGCAGGCGCCGCCTGGTCGCTGCTGATGGCGGTCAGCCGCACGTATCTGGGGGCGCACTGGCTGAGCGACACCATCGGCGGGCTGCTCCTGGGGGCGGGGGTCGCCGTCATCGTGTGGGCGCCGCTGGCCTACCGGCTCGCTGAGGAGAGCACGAAGCCGCACCCGTTCCTCCGGCTTCGCGCCGGCCCGGGCTGAACCGGCGGCCCGAGCGGGTCTCCACGGCCTCTGCGGGCTCAGCCGTCCACGGCGCGCCGGGCGCGCTCGCCCACCCCGACCGCGATCTCCGCGTCGCCGCCGCTCCGCTCCGACCACGCCGCCGACAGCCCCGCCCAGGCGAGCGTCCAGCGCAGCATCCGCCGCTCGTCGATCCCGGTCTCGTCGGCGATGATGCTCACCGTGCGCTCGAGTCGCCCGGGCGCGTGCGCGATCTCCCGATCGGGATTGCAGAGGATGTTGGCGAAGTCGAACGCCGGATCGCCGTGGATGTGCTTCGGGTCGATGGCGAGCCAGCCGCGTCCGCCGCTCTCGGCGTCGCCGAAGTCGAGGACGTTGCCGTGGTGGAGGTCGCCGTGCAGCACGACGTCGGCCGCGCGCTCGGCGAGCAGCGCCTGCGCCTCGATCGCGGCGCGTGCGAACAGCCCACCACGATCGGTCGGATGCGCGGCGGCGTGCTCGAACAGCTCGACGAACCACCGCCGCAGCCCGACGAGGCCTTCGGGCCTGGGGAGGTCGTCGACGGCGTGGAGGCGCACCGCCGCCCGACACAGGATGCGGGTCGCCGTCTCGTCACCGTGGGTACCGGAGGCCGCGAGCGCAGCCAGGTCGCGGTCGCCGCCGGCGCGTTCGAGCACCAGGGCATCGCCGTCCGCTGCGAGCACCGCCGCCGCGCCGCGGCCCGCCCACCAGCGCAGCACCCGGCCGCCCGCGGCCTCCTCCGCGACGGTCGCCAGCTTGAGGTACGCGGGCACGCCGTCCCTGAGCACAGGCTGCAGCACACTCGACGGAGTCGCGAACGCATCGCCGTCCGGCACGAGCCCCCAGCGCGACCGCCACGGCGCCAGTACGGCGTCCGGGTCGTCGGCGCCGGGGGAAGTCACCCTGCCATACTTTCACGGTGAGCTCGATCCGCCCGTACCGACCGACCGACCACGACGACGTCTACGACGTGTGCCTGCGCACGGGTGACGCCGGTGCGGACGCGACGGGCCTGTACTCCGACGACACGCTGCTTCCCGACATCTTCGCCGGCCCCTACGTCGCCTTCCGACCCGACCTCGCCCTGATGGTCGACACCGGCGAGCGGGTGGCCGGTTACGCCGTCGCCGTCGAGGACAGCCTGGCCTTCGCCCGCTGGTACGACGACAACTGGTTGCCCCGGTTCCGCACGGCCCATCCGCTCGACGCCGCCCCGAACGACGCGGAGCGCGAGGTCATCGGCTGGGGCCTCGACCCGCGCGGAAGCATCGTTCCGGAGGTCGACCGCTACCCGGCGCACCTGCACATCGACCTGCTCCCCGAGCTGCAGCGGCAAGGTTTCGGCCGCAGGCTGATCCGCGCACAGCTGGAGGCGCTGCGCGCGCGGGGAGTGCCAGGGATGTACCTGCGGGTCTCGTCCGCCAACACCTCCGCGATGGCGTTCTACGATCGGCTCGGCTTCCACGAGCTGCCGTCGAGCAGTCCGGAAGCGCCGGTGCTGGGCATCGCGACCGACACGGAGCTCTGAGCGGGCGCCCGGCCTACCGCAACCGCGGCAGCCGCTCGAACCAGTACAGCAGCTCGGGGGACGTGCGGCGCAGCTGGGTCATCGTCATGAAGTCCTCTGCGCGCGTCACCGGCCGGTCGAGCTCTTCGGCGACGCGCTCGATGTCCTCCGCCGACCAGAACTGGCCGCGCATCCGCAACAGCACCCGGCCGTCATGGCCCGTGACGAAGAGCTGCGGGAGGGTGTCGAGGGTGCTGCCGTCGTAGATCCGCACCAGCACGATGGAGCGCACGTCGACCGGGCGCACGAGCCGCGTGTGGCCGAAGAACCCGCGCTCCCGCACACCGTCGGGGCGCAGGGAGATCGTGGCGCTGAAGAACCCGTAGACGCCGACGATCGTCGCGATGACGACGAGGACGTGCGCACCGAGGACGATGGTCCAGTCGCCGTCCGGGATGGTGAGCCAGTAGAGCACGGCGAAGACCGGGGTGGTCAGCGCGAAGATGGCGGTGAGACCCCGGACGAAGAGATCGCGGTAGGGCCGCAGCACCACGACCGGCGTCACGTCCGTCTCGACCTGGGATCCCTGCTGCCTGCTCATCGGTTCGAGCCTGACGGATCACCCTTTTCGTCGGTAGCGGCATTTTGGGGGACACGTCTGGCGCGTTCGGCCTGCGACCGCGCTCGCAGCGAACGCACGCGGAAGGCCGAGAGGATCGTGACGAGCACTCCCACGGCGAACAGCACGATCGTCGCCGGGTCGTGCATGGAACGGCCGATCAGCACCGTCACCCCCGCCAACACGAGGGTGGCGCAGAGCTGGCTGAACATCTTCCCGGTCACGGAACATATCTAACATGCCCCGCTGGGCATCCACCGACGGAGTGCACGGACTGTGCGATGCTATCAACGTTGTAAATCTGCGTGGAACGAGGGGGTCTCATGGTCGCGACGCTCAAGGATGTCGCCGGCGCCGCCGGTGTGTCGGTGAAGACGGTCTCCAATGTCGTCAACGGCTACGACTTCGTGAAGGCCGCGACGCGCGTGAAGGTGCTCGCCGCGATCGAGGAGCTCGGCTACCAGCCGAATCTCGCGGCGCGCAACCTCCGCGCGGGACGGACCGGCGTGATCGGCCTGGCCGTTCCCTCGCTCAGCTTCAGCTATTTCGCCGAACTGGCCGACGCGGTGCTGGAGGCTTCCCGGCGGCTCGGCTTCGTCACACTGATCGAACAGACCGGCGGCGACCGCGAGGCCGAGCTCGAGTTGCTGCGCGGTTCGCGGCTGTCGATGCTCGACGGCCTCATGTTCTCGCCGCTCGGGATGTCGATGGACGACGTGGACGCGCTGAACGTCGACTACCCGTTGGTCCTGCTGGGTGAGCGGATCTTCGGCGGACCGACCGATCACGTCGTCATGCAGAACGTGGAGGGTGGCTACGCGGCGACGGAGCATCTCATCGCATCCGGCCGCACCCGCATCGCGGCGCTCGGCGCCCACGTGGCCGAGCGGGTGGGCTCGGCCTCCCTCCGCCTCGAGGGCTACCGTGCGGCGCTGAAGGACCACGGTCTCGATCTCGGGGACGAGCTTGTCGTGTTCCGCGAAGGGTGGCATCGAACCGACGGCGCAGCGGCCACGCAGGAGCTCCTGGATTCGGGAGTTCCGTTCGACGCGATCTTCGCCCTGAACGACGAACTCGCGCTGGGCGCGTTGCGCGTGCTGAACCAGGAGGGCGTCCGCGTGCCGGAGGACGTGGCGGTCATCGGCTTCGACAACGTGATCGAGGGCCAGTTCGCCATGCCGAGTCTCAGCACCATCGATCCGGGTCGTTCGAGCATCGCGCAGCGGGCGGTCGACGCCCTGATCGAGCGCATCGGCGACCGCAACGGGGAGGTCGGCGCGCCCCGGATGATCGAGGTGCCGTTCACCACCGTCGTTCGCGAATCGTCGAGCGCGACCGCCTCGATATCGGCCGCGTAACGGCGATTGACTTCCGGAAACCGATGATCCTATAATCCGATACAACGTTGGAATTCCAACGTTGTAAAAAACGAGGTCGGCACGGAGCCGGTCAACGTCGAGAGGCATTCAATGAAGAAACTCATCGCAGCCGTCGCGCTCGCGGCCGGCGCGGCCGTCGCGCTCGCGGGCTGCTCCGGAAGCGGCGCGGCACCGTCCAGCGGCCACGTCGATCTCACGTTCTGGCACGGGTACACCGAAGCCGACGGCAAGGTCCTGGACGCGATCGTCGACGACTTCAACAAGTCGCAGAAGAACATCACCATCACCACCACGACCAAGACCTGGGCCGTCATCGGCGACACCCTGCTCCCCGCGCTCTCCGCCAAGAAGGGGCCCGACATCGTCGCCGTGCCCGCGGAGACCCTCCCGGTCTACGCGACCAAGGGCGCGTTCGCCAAGCTCGACGACTTCTACGCGGGCGACGTCAAGAACGCCAACCTCAACCCGCGCGCCGTCGAGATGGAGAAGGTCGACGGCGCCTACTACGGTGTGCCGACCGGATTCGTCCCGCTTTCGGTGATCTACAACAAGACGCTGTTCGAGAAGGCCGGCATCACCACCTTCCCGACGACCTGGGACGAGTGGGTCGCCGATGCCAAGAAGCTCACCGACCCCTCCACCGGTCAGTACGGCCTGGCCCTCCCCGACCACGCCACCGTCGGCAACGGGGTCTGGGCCAGCCTCTTCTACGGCAACGGCGGAGAGATCGTGAGCGGCTCCAAGTCGGTCGTCGACTCGAAGGCCAACGAGGAGACGCTGAGCTACTGGTCGAAGGCCGTGATCGACGACAAGATCTCGCCGACCGGGCTCGACGGCGTCGCCTCCGACAAGCTGTTCTCCTCCGGCAAGGCGGCCATGGAGATCGGCGGCCCGTGGATGGCCGGCGTCGCCGAGGCGAACAAGATCGACTACGGCATCGCGGGCATCCCCGCCGGCCCCAAGGCGTCCGCCTCGTCCGCCATCGGCATCTCGGCTGCGGTCACGGCTCAGGCCGACCCGGCCAAGCAGGCCGCTGCGAAGAAGTTCTTCGACTACTTCTTCACGAAGGAAGTCGCCACGAAGTGGTCGCTCGGCTCCGGCTGGCCCCCGCTGCGGACCGACATCCCCGCGTCGGCCGTGTCCGCCAACCCCGTGGTGGAGGCTCTGACGAAGATCGCCGGCGACGCCCGGCCGCTGCTGCCCGGCGTGGCCAACAGCACGGATGTGCTCTCCGCCGTCGACGAGGCCACCCAGAAGGCGTTGACAGGCGGCGACCCCGCCCAGCTCCTGAAGGACGCATCGACGAAGGTGCAGCAGGCGCTCGGCAAGTGATCCATCGGCGGGCCGTCGACCATCCAGGCGGACGGCGGCCCGCCTCGTCTCGAAAGACACCATGACCAGTCTCACCCGCAACCGCCCACGGCGCGCCTACCGGCCGCCTGCGCCCCTCGGCGGCAGGCCGAGGACGGCCAGGAGCCGGGCGCCGATGGCGCTCCTGTTCCTCCTGCCCGCGCTCGTCATCCTCATCGCCTTCGTCGGCTGGCCGATGCTGTCGGCGCTCCGGCTCTCGTTCACGAACGCGAGTGGATTCGGCGCGGAGAGCTGGGTCGGGCTCGACAACTACGCGCGGATCTTCACCGACCCGCAGATCCTCGCCACGCTGGGCAACACCGCGCTCTACACGGTGCTGTTCACGCCGACGGCGCTGATCGCCGCGCTGCTGCTCGCGCTCCTGCTCGGCAACCGGCGCCTGATCGCCCGAGGCTTCTTCCGCACCGCGCTGTTCCTGCCGTTCGTGGTCTCCCTCGCGGTCGCCGCCTTCGCCTGGAGCTACCTCCTGGACCCCCAGGTCGGCCTCGTGAACTACTGGCTCCGCGGCGTCGGCATCCAGCTGGGCAACGTGCTCCAGGACCCCGTGCTCGCGATGCCGACGGTCGTCCTGGTCGCGATCTGGAAGAACTTCGGCTTCTACATGGTGATCTTCATCGCCGGGCTGCAGGAGATCCCGGAGTCGCTCTACGAGGCGGCGAAGATCGACGGGGCAGGCGCCTGGCGCCGCTTCATCAGCGTGACGCTGCCGCAGCTGAGCAACACCCTGGCGTTCGTGGTGGTGTTCGCGATGATCGCCGCGCTCCAGGCGTTCGACCAGATCTACGTGATGACGGGAGGCGGCCCGTACCGCTCGACGCAGACCGTCGTGATGGAGATCTACCAGGAGGGCTTCAAGAAGCTCGATCTCGGCGGTGCGACCGCCCTCTCCTACGTGCTGCTGGCGGCGACCCTGCTCCTCAGCCTCATCCAGTTCCGCTTCTTCGGACGACGCGAGAAGGACATCGCATGACGACCACCGCCGCCCAGCGCACCGCGACGCCGCCGCGCACGGCGCCCGGTCGCTCGCGCCTCCGGATCGGGCGCAGAGCCGAACGGTGGCTGCTGTTCGCCGCCGTCCTCGTGCTGACCGCGATCGTGCTTCTTCCCGTCATCGTGATCGTGCTGACCGCCTTCAAGCCGGCTGCCGAGATCAACGCCTTCCCGCCGACCCTGCTGCCCGGCGCCTGGACGCTCGACAACTTCGCGAAGATCTTCAACGACCTCCCGTTCGGCCGGTTGTTCGTCAACAGCCTCGTCTTCGCCGGCGGTGTGACCGTCTTCGCGCTCGTGTTCGACTCACTCGCCGCCTACGCACTCGCCCGGATCGACTTCCGGGGCAGCCGCGTGCTGCTGATCGTGATCGTGGCCAGCCTGATGATCCCGTTCCAGGCGACGCTGATTCCCGTCTACCAGCTGGTGGCGCAGCTCGGCTGGGTGAACACGTTCGCCGGGCTGATCATCCCGCGTGCTGCCGATGCGTTCGGGATCTTCTTCCTCCGCCAGTTCTTCATCTCGCTGCCGCGCGACCTCGACAATGCGGCACGGATCGACGGGGCAGGCGAGTTCCGCATCTTCCGCAGCATCGTGCTCCCGAACGCCGTGCCGGCCCTCCTCACCCTCGCCATCTTCACCTTCGTGAACAACTGGAACGACCTGCTCTGGCCCCTGGTGTTCACGACGTCGCCGGAGATGGGGACGATCACGTCGGGGCTGACGCTGCTGACCGGGCCGAGCGGCATCATCCCCTACGGCACGATGATGGCCGGATCGCTGATCGCGGTGCTCCCGCTCGCGATCATGTTCCTGATCATGCAGCGGCGCTTCATCGAGTCCGTCGCGACGACGGGGCTGAAGTGACGGCGCCGCGCTGGTTCGAGGACGGTCGCCTCCACCTCGGGCTCGGCATCGAGGACACCTTCGTGCCGCAGTCGAGGCCGGGCGAGGGGACACGTCCGGCGGAGCGCGCGATCGACGAGTACGAGCTGACAGAGCACTACGAGCGGTTCGCCGGCGACTTCGCGCTCGCCGCCGGTGTCGGCGCCGAGTTCCTGCGCTGGGGCGTGCCGTGGTACCGCGTCGCTCCCGAACCGGGCCGCTGGGACTGGGACTGGACCGACCGCGCCGTCGACGCCCAGCTGGCCGCCGGGCTGCGCCCGATCATCGACCTCCTGCACTACGGCACCCCGCTGTGGCTGGACGCGGAGTTCGCCAACCCGGACTACCCGCACCACGTCGAGGAGTACGCGGCACGATTCGGCGAGCGCTACGGCGACCGGGTGTTCGACTACACCCCCGTCAACGAGCCGGTGATCCACGCGCTGTTCTCGGGGGAGTACGGCTACTGGCCGCCCTATCTGACCGGAGCCGAAGGCTTCGCCATCATCGCCGCCAACCTGGCGCGCGGCTTCGTGCGCAGCCAGCGCGCGCTCGCCGACCGCGTAGGGGCGGCGGCGACCTTCGTCCACGTGGACGCGGCGATGAGCTTCATCGGCGACGACACTGCACCGGAGCATCGGGAGGAGGCCGAGCGGCTCCGGCATCAGGTGCACCTCGTCGAAGACCTCGTCACCGGCCGGGTCGATGCGGAGCACCCGCTGCTCGACCGCGTCGCGCCGGCCGTCCCGGACCGGGAACTGCAGTGGTTCCGTGACAACGCCGTGCAGCCGGACGTGATGGGGGTCAACTACTACCCCCGGCATTCGACGGAGCTGTTCGAGGCGGGTGTGCACCACGGCGGCGGCTTCGCCGACCCGCGGCCGAGCGTCGATCGCGGCGCCGAGGGGCTGCGCGAGGCGCTGACGGCGTTCGCCGCCCGCTACGGCGCGCCGGTCACGGTCACCGAGACCTGCGTGACGGGCGGCGTCGAGGAGCGCATCGCGTGGCTCGACCAGTCGATCGCGCTCGTGGAACGGATGCGCTCCGAGGGCGCGCCCGTCGTCGGGTACACCTGGTGGCCGCTCTTCGACATGTACGAGTGGACCTGGCGGCACAGTGCGAATCCGCGCTCCGACCATCTGCTGACGATGGGGCTGCACGACCTCGTGGAGTCCGCCGACGGCCTCCTGCGCGTCGCGAACCCCGTCGCCGACCGCTATCGCGCGCACAGCAGCCGCCTGGCTGCGCTCGCCGGATCCTGACCCAGAACGACGACACCGGAAGAATCACATGCACTCAGCACGACTCACCCTCCAGCCCGCCGCGACGATCGGCGCCATCAATCCGCGCCTCTACGGCTCGTTCGTCGAGCACCTGGGACGCGCTGTCTACGACGGCATCTACGAGCCGGGGCACCCCTCGGCCGACGCGGAGGGCTTCCGGACTGACGTCATCGACCTGGTGAAGGAGCTCGGCGTCTCGGCGATCCGGTATCCCGGCGGCAACTTCGTCTCGGGGTTCCGGTGGGAGGACTCGGTCGGCCCGCGCGACCAGCGGCCGCCGCGGCTCGATCTCGCCTGGCACACGACAGAGACCAACGAGGTGGGGCTGCACGAGTTCCAGTCGTGGCTGGACAAGGTGGGCAGCGAGCTCATGCTCGCGGTCAATCTCGGCACCCGGGGCGTGCAGGAGGCGCTCGACCTGCTCGAGTACGCGAACCACCGCGGAGGGACGGCGCTCTCCGAGAAGCGCATCGCCAACGGACGCAGCGAGCCGTTCGACGTGCGGATCTGGTGCCTCGGCAACGAGATGGACGGCCCCTGGCAGCTGGGCCACAGCTCCGCCGAGGAGTACGGGCGGCTGGCGGCGAAGACGGCCGGCGCGATGAAGGCGTACGACCCCGACCTCGAGCTGGTCGTCTGCGGCTCGTCGAGCTCGTCGATGCCGACCTTCGGCGAATGGGAGCGGACCACCCTGACCGAGACGTACGAGCTCGTCGACTACATCTCCTGCCACGCCTACTACGAGAACACCGGCGACCTGGGCTCCTTCCTCGCCTCCGGCGTCGACATGGACCACTTCATCCGCAGCGTCGTCGCCACGGCCGACCACGTGAAGGCCGTGCGCGGCAGCGACAAGCGCATCGACATCTCGTTCGACGAGTGGAACATCTGGTACAACACCCGCTTCGAGAACGTCGACAGGATCACGGGGACCGACAACTGGCCGATCGCCCCGCGACTGCTGGAGGACGTCTACACTGTGGCCGACGCTGTCGTCTTCGGCAGCCTCCTGATCACGATGCTGAAGCACGCGGACCGGGTCACCAGCGCTTCCCTCGCCCAGCTGGTGAACGTGATCGCCCCGATCATGACCGAACCGGGCGGCCCGGCCTGGAGGCAGACGACGTTCTTCCCGTTCGCCGCGACGTCGGCGCACGGGCGCGGGGTCGCGCTCGACGTCGACCTCGTCTCCGGCACCTACCCGACCGAGCGATTCGGGGACGTGCCGCTGGTGGATGCCGTGGCGACCCGCGACGAGGAAGCGGGACGCTACGCGGTCTACGCGGTCAACCGCGCGGTCGACGCCCCGACCGAGCTCGTGATCGACCTCGCAGCGCTCGGCGCGGAGGGCCGCGAGCTGCGGGTGACCGCACGCACGCTGTCCGATCCGGACGTCGAAGCGGCCAACACGCTCGACGACCCGGAGCGCGTCGCGCCGGCCGACCTCTCGGTGGTCAGGGACGGCGACACCCTCCGACTGGAGCTGCCCGCCGTCTCGTGGACAGAGGTGCTCCTGGGCTGACCCATCGTGACGACGACCCGGCGTCGTGACAGCCCGTGCGCGCCCGCGCGCGGGTCGGCAGTGAGAAAGGGAACGAAGATGCTTCCATCACGCACCACGTCGGCTCCGCGGAGCTCGCGTCCGTCCCGGCGCAGGCGCCTCCGAACGCTCGCGGCGGCCGTCGCCGCCGCGGGCGCCCTCGTCGCCGCGGCGATCGTGGCGGCTCCCGCTGAAGCGGTCACGACGGGGAACGGGGCGCTGGTGTACTCGCCGGCCGCCGGCACGTCGTTCAACCCGGAGGGAGGTCGCGCCGCCGGCACGACGTACGCCAAGAACATCGTCCTCAAGTACAGCGGGTCGTCAAACGGCACGCAGCTGGTCACCTTCGACCAGCTCGTCCTGGTCAACGGCAAGCAGGTGTACCCCATCTACCGGAGCACCGACGACGGCGCCACCTGGAGCCACCTGACCGACGTCGTGCCGAACAACGACTTCCCGACCCTCGCGCGCACCGCCCAGCCGTTCCTCTACGAGCTGCCGCAGCAGGTCGGGAGTCTGCCGGCGGGCACGATCCTGCTCTCCGGGATGATCATGCCGACGGACCGGTCGAGCAGCAGGCTCGTCGTCTACAAGAGCGCGGACCACGGCGCCAGCTGGTCGTACCTGAGCACCATCGACACCGGCGGCCCCGCGACCTACGACCCGACCCCGACGTCCACCACCACCACGGTGTGGGAGCCGTCGCTCATCGTCGACGGCAACGGCAAGCTCGCCGCCTACTTCTCCGACGAGCGGCAGAAGGCGAACGGCGTGCTGCAGGCCGTGTCGTACCGGGAGTCCAGCGATGGCGGCCTGACCTGGGGCGCTGAGGGGAACGTCGCGGCGCCGACGAACAGCAGCGACCGGCCGGGGATGATCACCGTCACCAAGCTCCCCGACGGGCGCTACCTCGCCACGTTCGAGGTCGTCAACCGGCCGAGCCAGTCCAACAACACGGCGCCCGTGTACTTCAAGATCTCGCCGGACGGGGTGACCTGGTCTCCGACCACGAGCATCGGAACGCAGATCACGCTGGCGAACGGCCGAGGGATCGGCTCGTCGCCGTACGTCAAGTGGGTGCCCACCGGCGGCCCGAAGGGCATGGTCGTTGTCGCCTCCAAATGGGGACTCGACGCCTCGGGCAACATCAGCGGTGGCGAGGACTTCTACGTCAACTACAACCTCGGCGCCGGGCCCTGGGAGCGCCTGCCGATGGCGGTGACCTACGACTCGACCGACTCCGCCGGCGGCACATTCTCCGGGTTCGCGCAGAGCATCGACTACAGCGTCGACGGCCGGACCCTCTACCAGGCCACGAACGTCGAGAACGCTGCGACGACCTACAACGACATCCGGGTCGGGTCGATCCCGTTGGACGCCCAGCAGTACGAAGCCGAGAAGGCTGCACGCACCTCCGACACCTCGCTGGTGACCGACGTGAACGCCGCCAACGGCGGCAAGGTCGGGAACATCAACCTGGCGACGAGCGCTGTCACCTTCACCGTGCGTGTGCCCTCGGCCGGGTCGTACACCCTCAACGTGCGCTACGACAACGGCACGGGCGGCGCGAGCACCCACAACGTCTCCGTCAACGGAGGGACGGCGACGTCGATCAGCTATCCCGCCACCGTCGACTGGGGACGTTTCGGCTGGGCGCAGAAGACCGTGACGCTGAGCGCGGGCACGAACACGGTCGCCTTCACCAAGGGCACGTCGTACGCGGAGCTCGACCAGCTGCAGGTGTACCAGGCGAGCACGCAGCTCGACTCGCAGTTCCGGATCGTGAACCGCGCCAGCGGCAAGCTGCTGGAGATCGCGTCGGCGCAGCTGACGGACGGGGCGCTCGCGCAGCAGTGGGGCGACACCGCCAACGCCTGCCAGATCTGGAACGTCCATCCGGTGACGGGGAGCACGCAGCTGTACAACGACAACAGCGGAAAGCTCCTGGAGATCCCGGGGGCGCAGACCGGCGACAACGTGCAGGCCGGCCAGTGGGGCCCGACCGGCAACGCCACCCAGAACTGGAATCTGACGACCAGCGGCGGGTGGTGGACGCTGACCAACGCCAACAGCGGAAAGGTGCTCGAGATCGCGGGTTCCTCGACCGCCAACGGCGCCGCGGCGCAGCAGAACCCGTCGACCGGGGCGGCCAACCAGCAGTGGCAGTTCGTGCGGGAGGGGATCCAGTAGCAGGATCGGCGCGGTGACGGTGGCGACCGATACCATCCCGGAATGATCTCCACCGTCGCCGTCTCCGGTTACCGGTCGCTCCGCGACCTCGTTCTTCCGCTCGGCCGGCTGACGGTCGTGACCGGGGCCAACGGTGTCGGCAAGTCGTCGCTGTACCGTGCGCTGCGACTCCTCGCGGCGTGCGGTCGCGACGAGGTCGTCGTGGCGGTCGCGCGGGAGGGCGGGCTCGACTCGACCCTCTGGGCCGGCCCCGAGCAGATCGGTCGCGCCGTGCGGGACGGCGCGCACGCAGTGCAGGGCGTCGTCCGTCGCGGGCCCGTCGCCCTGCGGCTCGGCGTGCAACTCGACGACGACGGCACAGGCCTCGGCTACGCGCTCGATCTCGGCCTCCCGCAGAAGAGCGTCTCTGCTTTCGGCCGCGATCCCGAGCTGAAGGTGGAGACGATCTGGACGGGGGAGGCGCCCCGGCCGTCGGCGCTCGCGGTCGACCGGCACGGTGCGCACGTGCGTGTCCGCGGCGACGACGGAGGCTGGTCCGAGCTGGGCAGGCCGCTCCGGCCGTTCGAGAGCATCCTCACCGAGGTGGTCGATCCCGTCCGTGCGCCGGAGGTGCTGCGGATGCGGGAGCAGCTGCGCGCGTGGCGGTTCTACGACCACTTCCGCACGGATCCCGCGGCGCCCGCTCGCCTCCCGCAGCTGGGCACGCGCACGCCTGTCTTGACGGCAGACGGCTCGGATGTCGCCGCGGCCGTACAGACCATTCGCGAGCTGGGCGGCGGCGACGCGTTCGACCGGGCGGTCGAGGAGGCGTTCCCCGGCAGCAGGGTCGAGGTCGTCGTCGACGGGGCGCAGTTCTCCATCGGGGTGCGCCAGCACGGCCTGTTACGACCGCTCGGCGGCGCGGAGCTGTCGGACGGCACACTGCGCTTCCTGCTCCTCGCCGCCGCGCTGCTGTCTCCGCGCCCGCCGAGACTCCTGGTCGTCAACGAACCGGAGACGAGCCTGCACCCGGAACTGCTGCCAGCCCTGGGCTCGCTGATCGTGGACGCCTCCCGAGCCGCGCAGACCGTCGTCGTGACGCACTCCGCCCTCCTGCTCGACGCCATCGCCGCGGCAGCCGACCGGGCGGGCGCGTCGGCCGACCTGACGCGCGTGGAGCTCGAGAAGAGCTTCGGCGAGACGACCGTGCGGGGACAGGAGGGCCTCCTGGACCGCCCGACCTGGCACTGGCCGAGCCGCTAGCTGTCCTGCGCCGATTCGTCACGAATCCCCACATTCGTGCCACGAATGTCGCGATTCGTCACGAATGTCTGGTCGGCCTATTCGGCGGGGACGCCCGCACGTCGCCCGCGTGCGATCAGGCGGGATCCGACGATGCCGACGACGACCGAGATCACGGCGATCGAGATCATCAGGATGCCGAATCCGTCACGGTAGGCGGCGACGGCGGCGTCGAAGACGACGGGGTCCGGTCGCACCCCGTCTTTCGCGTACGTGCCCACGCTCTTCAGCGCGGCGGCGACCTCCGACTCGGTCATTCCGGCGTTGAGCCGGCCGACGATCCCGTGCACCGTCAGCTGCGTCACGACGACCGTCGAGAGCGCCGTGCCGAGCGAGTAGAACAGTTGCCCGAAGGTCGTGCGCGAACTCGTCACCGGCCCGTAGAACTCCGCGGGCGCCTCGCTGAGGATCAGGGTGCCGTACGGCAGCGCAGCGGCGGTGACGCCGAGCGCGATCAGGATGCCGGCGGGCACGAAGGCGAGCGGGCTGTCCGACTCGCGTGCCAGAGCGGCGGCGACGAAGCCCACGGCCGACAGGAGGCCGCCGAGCAGCAGGGAGGTCTGGTCGCTCATCCCCTTGGTCATCAGACGTCCCAGGAGGATCGCACCGACGATGGAGGTGAGCGTGATCGGGAGCTGCCAGAGGGCGACGGCACTGGGGGCGAGTCCCAGCACGTACTGCCAGAGGTTGGTCAGCTGCAGGAACGAGGCAGCGACGCTGAAGTTGAACACGAACCCGGCGCAGAGCGCCGCCAGGAACAGCGGCCGGCGGAACAGCCCGACCGGGAAGAACGGATGGGCGACGCGCGTCTGCGACCACACGAAACCGGCGAGGAGGATGGCGCCGATCGCCATGACGCCCCAGGTCAGCGGATCGGTCAGCGAGGTCGCGAGCTGGGAGACGCCGTAGAGGAAGACCACCATCCCCGCGGTGAGGAGCAGCTGGCCCCAGACGTCCCGCTTCTCGGTGAGCGAGGGCGGCACGGCCGGCAGGAGGGCGAAGACGGCGACGGCGCTGAGGGCGGAGAGGACCGGGACGAGCACGAACGCGAGCCGCCAGTCGGCACTCGCGAGCAGACCTCCGGCGAAGGTGAAGACGACGGACGAGGCGCCGGCGACGGCGGCGAAGGTGGCCACCGCCGCGGGCAGGCGCCCGGGTGCGGCCAGCACCTGGATGTACGCGAACGCGGCCGCGTACACCGCGCCGAGCCCGACACCGGAGACCGCCTGACCGGCGATGTACACGATCGTCGACGGCGCTGCAGCCACGAGCAGCTGTCCCGCGATCGCCACCAGCAGGGCGATCACCAGCATCCTCCTGCGCCCGATGCGGTCGGCCAGCAGCCCGGTCGTGATCACCGACGCGGCGATGGCGAGGGTCTGCATGGAGGCGGCGAGTGCCTGGTCGCCGCCGACCATGTCGAGGCCGCGACTCGCGCCGACGAGCGCCGTCGCCGCGATGTTGGGCGCGGAGCCCTGGATGGCGGCGAGCACGCCGAGGAGCGGGATGCCGAGTGCGGAGAGCGCCCGGCTCCGGGCGGCGGTGGTCGTGACGGCGGTGTTCATCGGGGGAGTTCCTCTCGGGAGCGCTGCCGGAGTCGCGTGCGCGGGGTGGTGGGCGGGGTCACGCCTGGAAAGCGAGGACGCCGTCGATGTACGTCGCGTGAACCGCGATGCGATCCCAGCCGGCGGGGTCGCTCGACCAGGGATCCGCGTCGACGACGGCGAAGTCCGCGCATGCGCCAACGTGCAGCGAACCGCGGTCGTCGGCGTGGAGCTGCCAGGCGGCGTTCGTCGTGATCGCGGCCAGGGCCTGCTCCGGCGTCGCGCACTCGGCGGGTCCGAGAACGCTCCCGTCCGCCTCGAGCCGCCGCAGCACCGCCGTCCGCGCGCTGCGGAGCGGCTGCACTGTCGTGACGTTGTAGTCCGAGTGGAGACTCGGCCGCAGCCCCGCGCGGTACGCCGACGCCACGCGGTCGAGGCGTTCGGCGCGCGCCCGGCCGAGGATCGTGTCGCGGAAGGCCGCGCCCCAGTAGAGCACGTGGTCCATCAGGAAGCTCGGCGAGACGCCGGCGGCGGCCATCCGGCGCAGCTGGTCGTCGGTGGTCACGGACGCGTGCTCGAAGCGGTGGCGCGAGCCGGCCGGGGTGCCGGGGAGGAGCTCCTCGAGGGCCTCCAGCGCCATCTCCACCGCGGCGTCCCCGTTGGTGTGGACCATCAGCTGCCAGCCGTCGTCGAGTCCGGCTTTCATCGCCTCCCGCAGGCTCTCGGGCGTCCAGTTCGCGTGGCCGCCCGTGTCCTCGCCGAGGTACGGCTGGAGGAAGTAGCCGGAGCGCCCCTGGTTCGAGCCGTCGGCGACGATCTTCCACGCGTCGGCGCGCACCATCTCGTCGCCGCTGAACGGGGTCACGCCGGCCGCCTTCCACGCGGCGGCCGCCTCGGCGGGGGTCGCACAGCCCGCGAGCGTCGAGAACTGAGCGGTCGACACCCGCACCGGCAGCCGCTCAGCGCCGTTCAGCTGGTGGAGCAGCGCGATCTCGCTCACTCCCGCGAGCGTGCCGGTCATCGCCTCGCGCATCGAGGTGACCCCGTGCGCGGCGAACGAGGTGAGCAGCTGCCGGATGCCGCGCGCGACGTCCGCAGCGGCCGGCCGCGGGAGGTTCGCCAGCAGCATCGTGACGGCGGGCGACTCCCCGACGACGCCGGTGAGCCGGCCGTCGACCTTCTCCAGCGTCCCGCCGACGGGTGCCGGTGTGTCGTCGGTGATCCCCGCCGCGGCGAGTGCAGCGCTGTTGGCGTAGGCGAAGTGCATGGACGCGTTCAGCACGATCACCGGCCGGTCGCTGGCGACGCGGTCGAGGATGTCGCGGGTGAGCGCCGGCTCGCCCGGGTAGAGGCTCGGGTCGAACAGCTTGGCCAGGAGGTACTCTCCCGGTGCCGTGCGCCCGACCGCGGCCTTCAGAGCGGCGACGACGTCGTCGAAGCGCGGGCAGGCGACGTGCGAGACGTCCGTCCAGTCCAGCGTCAGCAGCGAGACCCAGATGTGGGCGTGCGGCTCGATGAGACCGGGGATGACCACGCCGTCGGGGGCGAGGACTGTCGTCGAGGGGCCGGTGAGGCCCTCCACGTCGGAGCGCGTGCCGATCCCGACGATCCGGCCCGCCGACACCGCCATCGCCTCGGCGGTGGGGGCGTCGGGGCGCCCCGTCGCGATCCGACCCAGCACCAGGAGGTCGGCGACGCGCCCCGGCGCGCGGCCTTCGCCGTGCCGGGCGGGCACGATGCCCTCTCCGGAGGACGTGATGACCGGCGCGAGGTGGTCGCGGGAGGCTGGGACGGCGGAGCCGCAGCTGTCGGACATGGGGTTCCTGTTCTCGAGTCGGGGAGGGCGTTCAGTGGAAGTCGAGCACGTCGTCGCCCCACGCGGCGCGCAGCGAGGCGTCGAGGTCGGACACCACGGTGTCGTGCCGTTCGATGACCAGAGTCTCGCGTCCCGTGGTGACCGCGTACGGGGTCCAGTGCGGCGCGTCCTCCGCGTCCGGGTTCCGGCCGTGGGCGAACGCCGTCCACCGCTCCTGCATGCGCTCGGAGATCTCCTGGGCGACCCGGCGCCCGCCCAGCCGGAAGGTCGGGTCCTTGGGGCCTGCGGACAGATTGCCCCACAGGTAGGGCAGCTCGGTCGCGTGCGTCGCGCCCAGGCCGATCAGCCGGAGGAAGGGCGCGGCGTGGTCGAAGCGGTAGAGCCACACGTCGGCGACGGTGCTGTGGCCCTCCGCGATCCAGAGCGTCGGCATCCGGAAGCCGATGTCGCGTGCGATGCCGAGGCCGACGGTGCGCTGGCGAACGTCTTCGTAGGCGGTGCGCACCTGGGCCTCCGAGGGCAGCGCGATCGTCGGGTTGTCGGCGGCCATGTCGGCGAACATCTGCCGGATGCGGTCGTCGGTGATCGGGATGAGCGGCGACTTCATGAACTTGAAGAGCGACGCCTCGTCCTTGTTCGTGCCGATCATGAGCGGGACGGCCAGGCCGCGTCCGTCGCGCAGCACCGTCGCCGGGGCCTCCGGGAGCAGGTCGCCGTCGACGACCGGCGCGAAGGCGAGGGTGCCGGGGGCTTCGTCCGGCACCGCCGCGTAGACGGCCATGCCGGCCCGGACGACGTCGTCGGCGGAGGCGGCGCGGAGCGCGCTCGCTGTGGTGTCGCCTCCGTCCGGATCGATCCCGAGCTCGCGGACGAACCGCTGGGCGACATCGCGCGCGCGGTCGACGCCGTACATGCTCGACGCGGGCGAGGACTGCGCGATCGCCCGCTGGAACAGACCGGCGGCCGACGGGGTCGCCAGCAGCGTGGTGACGAGACCGCCGCCCGCCGACTCCCCGAACACCGTCACCCGCGCGGGGTCGCCGCCGAAGCCGGCGATGTTGTCCTGTACCCAGCGCAGGGCGAGCAGCACGTCCTTGAGAGCGAGGTTGCGGTCGAAGCCGCCCTCCGGAAGCAGCCCCTCCAGGTCGAGGAAGCCGAACGCGCCCAGTCGGTAGTTGATCGTCACGACCACGACGTCGCCGCGCCCGACGAGCGAGGTGGCGTCGAACAGCGGCTGGCTCGACGAACCGAACGTGTACGCGCCGCCGTGGATCCACACCATCACGGGGCGAGGCGTCGCCGTCTCGTCCGCATCCGGGGACCACACGTTCAGCACCAGGCAGTCCTCGTCCATCACGGCGTCGTCGCCGAGCGGCACTCCGGGGTTCGAGAGCTGGGGGCAGACCGGGCCGTAGGCCGTCGCGTCGACCTCTTCCGTCGCTGCAGGAGCGGCGACGGGGTCGCACCACCGCCGGTCTGCGGTCGGGGCGACGGCGTAGCGGATACCGCGCCACGAGCGCACGCCCGTCGAGGAGCTGCCGCGGAAGGATCCGGCCGGCGCGTGCGCGATGCAGGCGGCCGGCTCGGTGGCGGGGGCGGTGGGGTTCGACATGCGTGCTCCTCTGGTCGGGGATTCGACGGTCAGGACGTGAGCTGGTGGACGATCGCAGCCGCCTCGTTGGCGGCGAGGATGGCGAAGAGCACGGCCATCATCTCGGAGTTGTGGGAGATCATGTCGTCCTTCAGCCGCTCGAGGCGACGGGTCGTCGCCGCCGATCCGCCGGAGGCCGCGATCGTCGGGACGATCAGGAGGAGCGAGCCGGCGACGGCGATCGCCGCGCACAGGCCGAGGGCGGCGGCGATCGGCAGATGGGCTTCGCCGATGAGCGCCCCTCCCTTGAGATCGAGGGGGATGTTCTTCGTGTTCACGATCGCCATGACCAGTCCGAGGCTCGCGGCTCGTGCCGGCGTGATCGTGTCGATGGCGGCGAGCCACTTCGGCGCGACGGGCGTCGCCCCCGCTCGCGGTCGGGTCACCCAGCTCGCGATCGCGAGAGCGGTGAAGGCGACGAAGAGGACGATCGCGAGGGCGAAGCTGACGGGGCTGCCGTTCGTGCGGGACGCGGGGAGGCTCGCCGAGCCGATGGCGCCGATCGCGATCGCCACGAGGGAGGCCACGGTGAACGTAGCGGTGTACACGGGTGCGGCCACGCGCCCGCGCGGCGAGAGGACGATCGCGACGACCGCGACGACGGGGAGCGGGGAGATGATCATCCCGGCCGTCAGAGGGATGAGGTCGTGCAACTCGGCCACGCCGGTCCTTTCGCCGCGAACGTCTCGGACGCTGCTTCCGAGGTCTTCAGCGACGACGCTACGGGTGTGGACTCCGCCTCAGCCCGGATGGTCGGGTGACACGACAGCGGCCTCCCGACGAATCGGAAATGCGGCCTCGAGTACGGCGCCATCGTGCTGTGCCAGCAGGCGGGCGCCGAGGGATCGGACATGCGACCCGGGGCGCAGCTGCGCACCGAGGGCCGGGCCGAACGAGGTGACCCGCACGCGCAGCCGCGGGCCCGCACCGGTCGCCGCGACGTCGACGAGGATCTCGGCGCGACGCTCGGTGCTGTGCTTGACGGCGTTCAGCAGGCCCTCCGCTGCCACGTCGTACACCTCGTCGGCCGTCCGCGGCGATGATCGCAGGGCGGCGCGCGCGTCATCGGTGAGCTCGAACCGGAGGTCGATGACGTGGCGCCAGAGATCTGCCAGCCCGATGAGGGCGGCCTCGGGGTCGGGCGCCGGCCGGTCGGATTCGGCGGCGAAGGTCGACGGCATCCGTTCGATCACCGAGCGCAGGCGCTCCCGCAGTTCGGCGATGTCACCGGCGGTCGGAGCCGGGTCGGACAGACCGACGAGGAGGCATGCCCCCTGCCCGTCGCGGTGCAGCAGCTCGGCCGTGCGCCGGAGGCCGGCTCGCGTGTCCCGTGTGCCCTCGTGCGTCGCGCGCTGGGCGGTCGTGATCGCGCCGGAGAGTCGTCTCTGCTCGCGGCGCAGGGAGTGCAGCGCGCCCGTGCAGAGGCCGGCGCCGACCGCGCACCCCACGTACGCCACGGCCGACAGCGCGGCGAGGGCCGGCGCGGTGCCCTGCACGGCCGCGAGCAGCGACAGCCCGACACCGATCACCGGTGCGAGCCCGAGGAACAGCCTCGAGCTGCTCCCGTGCTCGATCGCCGTTCGGCGGCGGGGCACGGTGTCGAGGAGGAGGCCGCCGAGCGCCACGGCGGTCAGCCCGCCGAGCAGGGCAGCGGGGCTCGCGCTGCGGAGGGCATAGGGCAGCAGGCAGGCGATGTAGAGGCCGCTCACGACGCCGACCGGCGGGATGCGGAACGGCACCCGGTGCGGATGCGGAGGAGGCGCTGCGCCGACCTGCTCTGCCGTGGGCACGGTGCCCGCACGGTCGGCTCCCTGGGCCTGCAGCCGACGACTCCCGGCCTGGAAGCGCACGGCCAGGGCCTTCAGCTCGGCGGCCCCCGCGGAGGCGGGAAGGGTGTCGACGGCGTTCCGGAGTTGCGCCGCGGCGGTCCGAACCGCACTCCTCGCGTCGGCTTCGTAGGCTTGGGCGCGGTCGCGGGAGCCCTCCATCGCCGTCGCCACCACCCGCAGCCGTGCGTTGGTCACGCGCAACGACCGCAGCATGTGCTGGACGACGGCGATGGCGCCGAGGGTGACCGCCCAGACCACGACGTTCGTCGCGCTCCGCAGCGGCAGCTGCCACCCAGGCAGGGTCGTCAGCCCGAAAGCGTGCGCCCAGGCGTCCTGGAGCGCCGGACGGAGCGCCGCGGAGGTCACGACGCCCGCGATCAC
This sequence comes from Leifsonia sp. TF02-11, assembly GCF_017565305.1. Taxonomy (GTDB): domain Bacteria; phylum Actinomycetota; class Actinomycetes; order Actinomycetales; family Microbacteriaceae; genus Leifsonia. The sequence goes on along the minus strand of NZ_JAGEKP010000006.1, from coordinate 38,858 downwards.
GATCACCGACCGCGCCGACCTGCTGCGGCTCCCGCGCTCGCCGAATGCGACGAGCACCAGCCAGGCGGCGAAGCACGCCCAGGTCGCCGACGTCGCCCCGATAGCCCGCGTCAGGTCGCCGCCCGGTGCGATCGGCGCCATCAGCAGCAGCGACAGCGGGACGGACGCCAGCAGCGACCAGCCCGTGATGAAGCGGCCGTCGCCGATGGCATTCCGGAGCTCCCCGACGAACCTGCTCATCGGCTCGGACCGAAGGCCGCGATGTACATGGCGGCGGCGGCGACCCGCGGGCTGACGGTCGGGTCGCCGGTGACACCCAACCGCTCGAAGATGCGGCTGATCGATCGCTCGACGGCGCGGACGCTGGCGCCGGTGTCGGCGGCGATCCGTTCGTTCGACCGGCCGCTCGCGATCATGGAGAGGATCTCGAGCTGGTGACGGGTGAGGGCGCCGAGTCCTTCGCGGGGCGCGACGGGCGCCTCCGGCACCGGCCGCTCCGCCAGCGCGCGATCGAGCACGTCGACCAGCGTCTCCGGCGAGTCGAGGTCCTGCTTGGAGATGAAGGCGGCGCGCGCGACGCCCATCGCGGCGGCGCCGGCGGCCGCACGCGGGTAGCTGCTGAGGAACACGATCGCCAGGTGCGGCGCGATCTCGGACAGCATCGAGGCGAGCTCCGCCCCGGTCGGACGCGTGCCCAGATCGATGTCGGTCAGCAGCGCATCGGGATCGAACTCCGCGAACCGCCGCATCGCCTCGGCGGCATCCACGGCCGCGGCGGTCTCGAACCCGTGGCGTTCGAGCAGATCGCACACCAGGGTGCGCAGCGCTCCCTGATCCTCGACGACGAGCACACGACGAGTCCAGCGAGAGCCCACGAGGTCAACTCTAGGGAGTGCGGGGAGGAAAACTGTGGTGGGAAGGGGCGGGGTGTCACGGAACGTCCTGCGAGACAGGGGAGGGACCCGGGAGTTCCACGGGGGCGAAGGCCGCCCGAACGTGCGAGCTGCCGGTCCTCGCGCGACTGCTGCACGCTCGGCCGGTCTCCCTCGACTCGGGACACTTCGCCTGGGAGCAGGTGCCCGCGGCATACGCCCGAATCATCCTCGACACTCTGGATGACACTGTCGACGAGCTGTGGCCGCGGCGTGAGCCCGCTGCGCGGTGCAGCGGGCTCACGCCATCAGGATCACCGGGTCTGACCCGGGAGGCCCTCATACGACAGGTTGTCGGCGGCGATGTTGTCATCGATCAAGGTGGTGAGCTTCGAGAGGAAGGCCTTACGGTCGGAGACGACGTTCTTGTATGCCGCATCGACGTTCTCGGCCGTGATCTGCGGCATGAAGTACGTCATCCGCGTCGGCACCTTCTCGCCACGCGCGGTCTTGGCTGCGACGGCGAGCCCGGCGGCGAGCTCGACGGTGCCGTTCTGCAGTGAGGTTCCGATGAAGTCGCCGCTCTGAACGGCTCGAAGTCCGTCTTCGATGCCGTCGACGCCGACGACGGGCACATTCGTCATGCCGGCCTCGCGAAGCGCCTGCACTGCACCGAGTCCCATGTCGTCGTTCTGGGCGATGACGCCGTCGATCCGGTCGCCGAACGCGGAGATCCAGTTCTTCGTCTTGTTGATCGCCTCGTCGCGCTTCCAGTTCGCCGTGTCCTCGGCGAGGACCGTGATGCCGGGGTTCGCATCGAGCACCTTCTTGATTCCGGTGCTGCGGTCCACCTGCCCGGACGCGCCGAGAGGTCCTTGCAGGATGACGACATTGCCGGACCCGCCGAGGCGGTCGACCATGGCCTGCGCCTCCTGCACTCCCGAGTCGACATCATCCGGGAGCACACTGCCCGTGAGGCCGTCGCTGAGGATGCGCGTGTTGACGGTGAAGATGGGGATGCCCGCCGCCTGCGCGGCCTTCACCTGGGGTTCGAGCGAATCGGCCTGCACCGGGAGGACGACGATGGCGTCGACGCCCGCGGAGATGAACTGGTCGACCTGTCCGGCCTGGGTGTTCACATCGGTGTTCGCCGAGTTCCAGAGCAGTTCGATGTCGTTGGCGTCGGCGTAGGCCTGCATGCCCTCCTTCCCTGCCGTGATGAACGAGGTCATCTCGTAGGCGGTCACGCCGATACGCAGAGTGTCCGCGCCGCCGGTCCCGCTCGAGCACGCCGTGAGTCCCACGGCGGCTGTGGTCAGAGCGGCGCCGAGCGCGAGGCCACGAAGGATGCTGGTCGTTTTCATGGTGATTTCCTTACTTATGGGGTTCGGTCGGAGTGTCAGCGGGTCTTCCGCCTGGTCGCCCAGACGTCGATGGCGACGGCGGTGACGATGAGGACGCCCTTGATCACGTCCTGCCAGTAGGCCGGGACGATCAGGATGTCGAGTCCGTTGTTGAGCGTCTGGATCAGGAGCAGCCCGAGTGCGGTTCCCCAGACGGTCCCGCGGCCGCCCATCAGGCTGGCCCCGCCGATGACGACAGCGGCGATCGCGTCGAGCTCGTAGCCCTGGCCGAGCGTCGGGGCACCGGAGATGACCCGTGACGAGAGCATGACGCCCGAGATCGCGGCCAGCACCCCGCTGACGGCGTAGACGCTGAACAGGACGCCCCTGGTCTTCACGCCCGCGATCTCCGCTGCCAGGCGGTTGCCGCCGACGGCGTAGACGCGCAGGCCGTACGAGGTGCGCTTCATGGCGAAGGCCAGCGCCAGGATGCCGACGATCATCAGGATGACGGGGACGGTCACGCCCAGGACCTTGGTGTTCGCGATCGCGCCGAAGTCGGCGGGCAGACCGTTGATCGGGGCACCGCCTCCGATGACGAACGCCACACCCGACGCGAGGGTCATCATGCCCAGAGTCGCGATGAAGGGGGGAACGTTGAGGCGGGCGACGACGAAGCCGTTGATGCATCCGGCGAGGAGCCCCGCTGCGACCGCCGCGGCGACGGCGACCCACAGCTGGCCGGGAAAGCTCTTGGCGACCAGTGCCGCCGTCATCCCGCTCGCGGCGATGACGGACCCGACCGAGAGGTCGATGCCGCCAGTGAGGATGACCAGCGTCTGACCGAGCGCGATGAGGGCGAACGGAGCGGCCGCGACGAGGATCGTCATCAGGTTGTCGACCGTGGCGAACCGGCTGGACTGGACGACGAAGAACACGATGATCGCCACCATGACCAGCACCATCGCGTAGCGGACGGCAAGGGTCGCGAGCAGGCCGGTGCGGGGCGTACGGACGGCGGAGGGGGAAGGAGTGTCGGTCATGGGTGCGTGCTTCCTGATGCGGTGGTCGAGAGTTGGCCGGACGCGAGGCGGAAGATCCTGTCCTGCGCGTCGCGACGGGAGAGGTCGTCCTTGTCGAGCTCGGCGGCGACGGCGCCGTCGGCGAGCACGAGCGCCCGATGGCTGAGGCTGAGGATCTCCGGGAGGTCCGAGGACGCCATGACGACCGCCATTCCGCGGGCGGCGAGCTCGACGATGAGTCCGTAGATCTCGCTGCGTGCGCCGATGTCGACTCCACGGGTGGGTTCGTCGAGAAGGAGCACATCGACCGCCTCGGTGAGCCAGCGGCCCAGGACGACCTTCTGCTGGTTTCCGCCCGAGAGGGTGCCGACCTCCTGCCCCAGGCCGTTGCTGCGCAGGGCGACGGAGCTCATCGCGGTTCGGATCGCCGTCCGGCGTCGTCGTGCCGCGATGACCCCGCCGCGGGTGAAGCCGCTGATGCGGGGAAGGGAGGCATTGTCGAGGATGCTGAGCGCGAGGACCGCGCCCGCCTCCTTGCGGTCTTCGGGAACGAGAGCCATTCCGGCCGCGATCGCCGCCTGCGGCGATCCGCCGGCCACCGCGACGCCCTTCACCCGGACGGTGCCCGACCTTCTGCGCACCCCGAAGAGCGCTTCGAGCAGTTCGGTGCGTCCCGCGCCGACGAGTCCGGCGAGCCCGAGGATCTCGCCGCGCCGTACCTCGAAGTCGAACGTGGAGTCGGACCCGGCCGATGCGAGCCCGTCGACCGCGAGCCCCTCGACCTCGAGCACGGTGACGGGGCTGATCGGCGGGAGATCGGGGAAGAGGGTGTCGAGTTCGCGCCCGATCATCGCGGTGACGATGTCGTCGTCGGTGAGCGCGTGCGCCGGCTCGTCGACGATCAGCCGCCCGTCGCGCAGGACGACCACACGGTCGGCGACCGCGCGGATCTCCTCCATCTTGTGCGTCGTGAACAGCAGGGAGACGCCGGCGTCGCGCAGGTTGCGCATCACCCGCAGCAGCTGCTCGACCTCGCGCCCGGAGATGGCGCTCGTCGGCTCGTCGAGCAGGATGACCGCTGCGCCCTGCGTCGTCGCCTTGATGATCTCGATGATCTGTCGCACGCCGACGGGGAGGCTGCCCATCCGCTCGGTCGGGGAGACGCCGAGGCCGAACTCGAGCAGCGCGGCCGATGCGTCCGCGATCATGGCCGCGCGGTCGAGCGTGCCGAAGCGGGTGCGTCGTTCGCGCCCCAGATAGAGGTTCTCGTAGACCGTCAGCTCCGGGATGGAGGCGAGCTCCTGTGGGACGATCGAGATTCCGCGGGCGATCGCCGCCTGCACGTTCCCGGCGGGCAGGTCCGTGCCGTGGCGTGAGACGGTCCCGCCGTCTGCGGGGTAGAGGCCGGAGATGATCTTCATCAGCGTGGACTTGCCCGCACCGTTCTCACCGGCGATCGCGGTGATGGTTCCGGGCCACAGCTCGAAGGCGACGCCGCGGAGGACGGGGATGCCGCCGAATGCCTTGGTGAGCCCCGCTGCTGTCAGTGCCGGTGTCCCGACCGGCCGGCTCAGCGCTGCGCCCATCACGGGGCCGATTCGTGGGCGACGGCGCGGTCGGGGACGACGATGGTCTTGATCGACGACGGGTCGCTCTGGGCCATCAGGAGGGCGGCCTCGACATCGGCGAGCCCCACGTGGCCGGTGACGAGGGGCGCGACGGCCACCTCCCCGCGAGCCACGAGGTCGATCGCGGTCGGCCACGTGTTCGCGTAGCGGTAGGTGCCGGTCAGTTCCAGCTCGCGGTTCTGGATCACCGCGATGGGGAGCTCGATGGTGTCGTTTCCCATGCCGACCAGCACGATGCGGCCTCCTCTGCGCAGGGTCGGGATCGCCTGGAGGATCGCGCGGGCGTTTCCGGATGCGTCGATGTACGAGTCGAAGTGCAGTTCGAGGTCGTCGAGATCCGTCTCCCGCGGATCGATCGTCGAGATCGCGCCCAGCGTCTCGGCGAATCGACGGCGCGATTCGACGGGGTCGCTGATGACGACCTCGCCGGCGCCGAAGGCCAGGGCGACCTGGGCCGTCAGCAACCCGATCGGTCCGGCACCGGTGATGAACACCCGGCTCGCTGCGGCGACCTGCGCTCGACGGCACGCGTGGACCGCGACGGACACCGGCTCGATCAGCGCGGCCTCGTCGGCGCTGAGGTTGTCGGGGACCTCGAACGCGAAGTCGTCCTGGATGACGGCGAACTCCGAGAAGGCGCCTTCGACGGGATAGGCGCCGTAGAACTCCATCGCGACGCAGAGGTTGTACTCGCCGCTCTTGCAGTGCCGGCACGCGCGGCACGGCCGCTGCGGCTCGATCGAGACGCGCCGACCGAGGCGATCCGGGTCGACGGCGTCGCCCACCGCCACGATCCGGCCGGCCGATTCGTGTCCGAGGATGATCGGTCCGTCGACCACGAGGTCGCCGATGTGGCCCTCGAGATAGAAGTGCGTGTCTGAGCCGCAGACCCCGACGGCCTCGATGCGCACGAGGACCTGGTCGGGTTCCAACGGCGGTATCGGCACGTCCTTCAGCTCGATGGTGCGGCGCGATGTGAGAACGCTGGCGGCCATCCTGGTCGGCGTTTCGGCGGGGGTGGACGTGGTCATTCGGTCCTCTCGATGCGGATTCGAGGCCTGATGAAGATAGCCCCGATGCTTACTATCATCAAAAATATAAACCACTAAACAGAAGAGATGTGACGGTGCTCATATGAGCGGCAAGCAGTTGGCTCCCGATGAGGCGGTCCGCCTCGCGTACGTGGGCAAGCGCTACTTCCTGGACTCCCGATCGCGCACGCAGATCGCCGAAGAGCTGAAGATCTCGCGCTTCGCGGTCGCCCGGCTGATCCGCAAGGCTCTGGACACCGGGATCGTCTCGATCAGCATTTCGGCTCCCGGTCCGGTGGATGCGGAGCTGTCGATCGCTCTGCGAGACCGTTTCGACCTCGACGACGCGTACGTGATCACCAGTGCGACGGAGGACGCCGACCATCTGCGCAGAGCGCTCGGGTCGATCGCGGCCGAGCTGCTCGCCGCCCGGATCGTCGACGGAGACAGGCTCGGGGTGAGCTCAGGCCGCACGCTCCTCGAGATGTCCCGAGCGATCGGCGCGATCGCCCTCTGCGATGTCGTCCAGCTCACGGGCGTCGCCGACCCGATGCGCGAGCACGGCACCGAGGCCGTTTCGACGCTGGCCCGGAGGTCGGGAGGGGCCGTCTACCGCCTTCCGGCCCCGCTCATCGTCACCGACGATGCGGCGGCGGCGACGATCGCACGTCAACCCGGGATCATGCAGAGCCTGGCACAGCTCGATCGCCTCACGTGCGCGGTGGTCACGATCGGAGCATGGCCAGAGGATTCACTGCTGCACGACAGTCTCGTTCCGACCGGCGAGGCGGCGGAGCTGATCGCGCGCGGGGTCGTCGCCGAGGTCGGCACGACGCTCCTGGACGCGGACGGGTGCGCCGTCGATGTCCTGGACGGGCGCATGATCGGCATCAGCGCCGACCAGCTCCGCGCCGCGCCGCACGTCATCGGCGTCGGAGGCGGCGCCGCCAAGCACGCGGCGATCGCGTCCGTGCTCCGCGCCGGCCTCCTGAGCGGCCTGGTCACCGACGCCGGGACGGCGCGCCACCTCCTCGAGGTCTGATTCGTCACGAATCCGCACTTTCGTGCCACGAATCCCGCGATTCGTGACGAATCTCCTGCGTCAGACGAGCGTGTCCTCCGCCTTCCCCTCGTGCTGTTCCGAGAAGTCCATCACCGGGGGACGGCGCCGGAAGCCGCGGGTGAGGATCGCCAGGTAGATCGCACCGGCCGCCATCCAGCTCAGGCCCACGATGAAGGTCGTCGCGGTCAGCGAGGTCCAGAGCCAGACCGTCAGCAGGAAGCCGATCGCCGGCAGGAGCCCGTAGCGCAGCCACTCCCGGGTCGACGGCGTGTTCCGGCCGCCCTTCGGGAAGAGGTGCGTGCGGATCACCGAGAGGTTCACCATCGAGAACGCGGCCAGCGCGCCGAACGAGATCATCGTCGCGGCGACGTCCAGCGTCAGCACCAGCGCCAGGAGCGAGACGATCGACACCGCGAGGGCCGCGACCCAGGGGGTGCGGAAGCGTTGGTGCAGCTTGCCGAAGATCGCCGGGAGCACCCGGTCGCGTCCCATCGCGTAGATGATGCGCGACACGCTCACCTGCGTCGTCATGCCCGATCCGAACGCGCCGACCACATAGACCGCGACGAAGAACGAGGTGAGGAAGCTGCCGCCCACCTTGGCCATCAGGTCGACGCCGGCCGAGTCCACGCTCTGGAACTCGTGCCAGTTCGGGAAGACCAGGGCGCCCAGCCAGGAGACGACGATGAAGATCGCGCCGCCCACGAGCGTGGTGAGCACGATCGCGCGCGGGATGTCGCGCCGGGGGTTCTTGGCTTCCTCCGACAGGGTGGAGACCGCGTCGAAGCCGAGGAAGGAGAGGGCGAGCACGGCGGCGCCTGCGAAGACGGGGCCGAGGCCGCCCTTGCCGGGCAGGAACGGCTCGATCAGGCTCGGCGTCGCCGCGGACGGGTTGGTGGTCAGCTCCTTGATCGCGAGGACGGCGAACACCACGACGAGCAGCACCGACAGTGCGACGATCGCGATGTTCAGCTTGTTGACCAGCGTGATGCCGAGCAGGTTGAACAGCAGCACCAGCAGCAGCGACGCGAGCGCGAACACCCACTGCGGCACCGCTGGGAACTGCGTGTTCAGGTAGATGCCGATCAACAGGAAGTTGATCATCGGCAGGAACAGATAGTCGAGCATCAGCGTCCAGCCGGTCAGGAAGCCGATGTGGCCGCCGAACGCCTGCTGCGTGTACGTGTAGGCCGAGCCGGACACCGGGTAGCGGCGCGCCATCGCGCCGTAGCTCAACGCTGTGAACAGCATCGCGACCAGCGCGACGACGTACGCGGACGGGAGGTGGTTGTCGGTCGTCTCCGTCACGATCCCGTAGGTCGTGAACACGGTGACGGGGGCCAGGTAGGTGAGCCCGAACAGCACGAGTGCGGTCGGGCCGAGCGCGCGCTTGAGATGCGGCTGGGCGGGCAGGTCGGTCGTGGTCATGTCTGCGTGCCTTCTCTTCGTCGAGGAGTTGCGTGGGTGGGTATGAGTTGGGTGGGTATCAGGGGGAGGTGGTCGGCTGGACAGGGGCGGGTTGCTGGATGGTGCGGTTCGTGTCGCTCATGGGGTGCGGCGCACGCCGGCGACCCAGGTGCCGAGCACGCGGATGCCGCGCAGGTCGTGCGGGGCGACGGCGCGCGGGTCGCGGTCGAGCCAGACGAGGTCGCGTCGGGCGTCGGCGAAAGCCTGGTGGGCGACGCCGGCCGAGTACGCGTTCAGCGCGTCCGGGAGGGCGATCCGCTCGGCCGGGGTCCAGCCGTCCGCGGGGACGCCGGCCGCGGTCCGCCGGGTCACGGCGGTTGCCACGCCCGGGCGCCAGTCGTTGTCGCTGACCGGCCAGTCGCTGCCGAACGAGATCCGCGCCGAGTCGTGCAGGGTGCGGATCGGGTACTGGAGGAGCTCGCGCTCCGGGCCGAGTCGCGGCAGCGTCAGGTCGAGCATCATCGGGTCGAGCTGGGCCCACAGCGGCTCGAAGTTCGCGATCGCGCCCAGCCGGGCGAAGCGCGGCAGGTCGGCGGGGTCGGCCAGCTGCACGTGCGCGATGACGGGACGGCGGTCTCGCGGACCGTTCTGCTCCTCGACCTGCTCGAACACGTCGAGGGCGATGCGACAGGCGGCGTCGCCGATCGCGTGGAAGTGCAGCTGGAAGCCGAGCCGGTCGAAGGTCGCGGCCGCGGTGGCGAGCTCTGCGGCATCCCAGTTGACCATGCCGCGGTCGCCGGGGACGTCGGTGTAGTCGTCGAGCAGCGCCGCCGTGTGGTTCTCGACCACGCCGTCGACGAAGACCTTGACGGTCGCGGCGGTGAGCAGCGGGTCGTTCAGCTCCTCCACGCGACGGCGGGCCTCCACGAACGCGGGGACCTGGTCGCGCCAGCGCAGCGGGTCGGCACGCAGGGCGAGATTGACCCGGGTGGCGAGGTGGCCGCGGACGGAGGCGTCGAGATAGGCCTCGACCTCGGCCGGCTCGACCCAGGCATCCTGGATCCACGCGATCCCGAGCGAGGCGTACTCCTCGGTCGCGAGCCGCAGCGCCTCGACGCGCTCGTGGTGGGGGCGCCCCGGCTCGACCGGCAGCAGCAGGTCGACCGCTCCCGGCTCCTGGAGGATGCCGAGCGGGCTGCCGTCCTCGCGGCGCGGGATGCGTCCGAGCGGCGGCTCTGGAGTGTCGGCGTCGATGCCGGCGCGGTGCAGGGCCTCCGAGTTGACCCAGACGGTGTGATAGTCCCAGGCGCGGAGTACGACCGGACGGTCGGGGACGGCCTCGTCGAGCCAGCGGGCGTCGAACATACCGTCGGGGGCGAGCGTCGCGTCGTAGCTGGCGCCGTAGATCCACTCCTGCTCGGGGTGCTCGTCGGCCCAGCGCTTGACGCACGCGACGATCTCGGCGACGCTGGCGCAGGCGCGCACCTGGGGTCCGAGCTTCTCCAGGCCGCCCTGCAGCGGGTGGGCGTGGCCGTCGCCGAACGCCGGGGCGAGCACGCCTCCGGCGAGATCGACGACACCCTCGGCGTCACCGCGGAGCGCCTCGGCCTCCGGTCCGGTCGCGATCCACTTTCCATCTCCGTCGATCGCGAGTGCCGTCGTCGCCGCGGCGTCCGCTCCGTACCCGTCGAGGATCGTCCCGTTCAGGAACACCGTCGCGCCCATCCCACCTCCGTGTGGTCAACAAAATGAATGACGTTCTTTTATTTCGTCAGATACTAGGGTGTGAACGTGCCCCAGGGGAAGAGCAGCGGCGGAATCGATCGACCGGCACGTCGCGTCGGCCGCCCGACCACGACCGTGCTGACCCGCTCGCTGATCGCCGAGGCCGCGCTCCGGCTGCTCGACGAGAGCGGCGCGGACGGCTTCACGATGTCCCGGCTCGCTCAGGCCCTCCGGGTGCGGCCCAGCGCCCTCTACAACCACGTCGACGGCAAGGAAGACGTGATCGCCGGTGTCCGCGAACTCATCAGCGACCGGATCGACGTGAGCGCGTTCGCGACGGAGCCGTGGGACGAAGCGATGCTGCACTGGGCGTACTCGTACCGGGTCGCGTTCGCGACGCACCCGCCGACGATCGCGCTCCTCGCCACGCTGCCGGTCAGGGGAGCGCGCCGCACGATGCGCATGTACGACACGGTCGTCGCTGCGATGGTGCGGGCGGGCTGGCCGGAGGAGGAGGTGCTGCCGACGATCGTCGCGGTCGAGTCGTTCATCCTCGGCTCCGCGCTCGACGCGGTCGCCCCCGGCGACATGTTCGACCCGGCGGGAGAGGAGGCGTCGATTCCGGCGTTCGCCTCCGCCTACGCTGCACGAGCGGCTGCGATCGGAGACGCACCCCCGGCTGACGGAGCTTTCGCGGTCGGACTGCACGCGATCCTGGACGGGCTGCGCGCCCGATTCGGTGAAATCACCGCGGGGCGCTGAGGCGGGCCAGGCTTCAACCGTGTTGCGAGCGCGCCCATCGGCGCCAGTCCTTGGTTACCCGTGCTCGACGAGAAGGAATGTCTATCAGATCCGCAGCCTCCTCGGTGAGGCCTCTGACGCCGCGAATGTTCTTCACGATGGTGGCCCAACGGAGGTAACCGATGTCGTCCACGCGGCGCAGATGAACAAGCACCGAGGCAGAGAGCTGTGTGGACTGCACAATTCGTTGCCCACGAATGTCGCTCAGCACCAGGTGGGCGACCATCAGTGCTTTCGCCGCCGCATCCTCGCGACCCCAGAGCGCCGCATGTATGCCCTTCTGCAACTGCCTCACTGAGAAGTCCGGCCTGGTCCCGTCCCTCTTCATGACGGTTTCGGGTCTCCACTCCATGCGACGAGGCGCGGGCAGGCTGGGTGCACCGGGTTCCCCGAGGCGGCCCCGTTGCGGGCGGGGACTGATTCCCGGGTAGCGCTGGCGAACCCAGGACATCACGGACGTCGCGTCGGCCCACCCCTCACGGTTGTCGTTACGACCGTGGATCGCCATCGCATAGAGCAACTCGGCGACGCGAAACGACCCTCCGTCTCCACTCCGCAGTTCCTCCTCCACGGCGTTCGAAATCGTCGTGTCGGGGATCGCCCCGACTATCGACGTTTGGCGACGGAACTCCTCAGCCGTCAAATGCGTGCGGGTGGTCGGCAGCTCGCGATCAATACGCAGGATCACTCGGCCCACCAGCGCCTCGATGGCGTCAACATCGAGGGGGCCCTTCTTCTTGAAGAGAATGGCGTAGATGTCGTTTCGCAGCGTCGTCCTGCTGAACGGATCCGACGCCAGCTGACCGTCGCTGGACCGCCGCACCGCGAAAGCGCTCAGGTCCGGAGCGTTCGGTGTCTCCGTGGTACGGAAGCTGTGATCAAGCCGGCACCGGCGAAGCCGGTGGACCTCCGACTCAGGCGGTCTTCTCCGGGTGTTGAGGACTTCGGTCGGTTCACCGCAAACGATGCAGGGCATGCCCAGGTTCTTCGTCGTCCGATCAATTGTGTCACCCATAGCCATGATGATCCCGGCCTGGCCGTCGATTGGCTACCTGTAGCCGCGTGGAACAAGAAGCGGCCTCCGGCTGCGGAGACTATGTCCACCAAAAGCGGGACACGGCACAGTGGACGTGTCGGCACGTGAACGCAGGATTGGGAGGTATCTCCTTCAGGTGCCGACGACGCCACCACCATCCTCTGCTCGATCAACACCCCGAACGACAGCCGCGGCTCAGAACACGGTGATTCGACCCGCGCTTGCGCGGTCGAGGCGGCGTGAACGCGGTCCCACAGGAACGAAGCCATGGAGGGAAATAGACAATGACTCAAACGGAAACGACACCACCGGCCTGGAGGAAAGTCCGCGTCAAGGCGGCTATCGTCGCAGCGGCTCTCGTGCTCGGAGGCGTGGCGCTCATCGGACCGCCAGCTCAAGCCGGCACAATCGTCGGCGGGATAAGCGTGCAGACATACTGCCGAGCGCACTACGGCTCAACCGCTAACGCCGTAGTCCGGTACAACACGGTCTACGGGTGGTGGTGCGCAACACCGTCAGGAGACCGGGGCTTCTATGCCGAGCAGGCGTGCCTCCAGCAATACCCGCAGTACAAGGGTAGGGTGCACGCCGCGTACGCCGACTACCACAACCCCTACACCTGGTTCTGCTACAGCTACTGAGCGCGCACGGGCAGCTGAATCGCCGATCGAAGAAATAGCGAAGGCCCCGACTTCCGCGTAATCATGCGGATCTCGGGGCCTTCGTCATCGAGGAAGATGGCGGAGACCGGGGATTCGAACTCCCGAAGGGGTTGCACACGACACGCTTTCCAGTTCGCCGAGATCGCGGCAAGCCGGACGATCACCCGGCTCGGAGGCTTCCGGCGCAGACCGCGAACCCGAGATCTCGCAAGCACCCTGTGCTTGCAGCCGCCTGTGCTCGTAGTCGCCCACGGTGCCCAGCGCAACGGATTTCAGTACTTTCGTCGCCCTCTGGCGATTCATTCGCTCGGGAGACGCGAGCTGACCGACGCGAGCGCCGGCGGGCGGATCGGCTGCTTCGCGAGGCGCGTCTTCACCAGGTGGCGGGATGCACGAAATCCGCCGCGGGCCTGCCCAGCCATTGCGTGAGCCGCATGGTGAGGTCCATGTCCGCGAGGCGCGCGGTACGCAGGTTCGTCAGGCGGCTCGGGGTGCATCCCTGCTGCTCGGCCAGGCCTGCCCAGGTGAGCCCGCGGTCACGCCGCTGCTCGTTGACGGCGTCGTAGAGCGCCGGTAGATCCCACCGCAGACGCGCATCGGTCCCGACGGCAGGCAGGCGTGTGTCTCCGACTGATCGGCTCTGTCCGAACAGGAAATCCTCGGGTGACCGCCCCAACCATTGCAGCAGCATCAGCGCGTACTGGCACGACATCGAGCCGCGTCTCACCGTGCGCACGAGCGCACCCGGGCACACGGCATTGTCATTCAGCGCGGCTCTCAGCCGGCCCGACTGCTCGGTCAACTCCTCCGCCACAGCCGGCCAGCGCAACCCGAGCTCGGCCCGGTGGGCGTCCAACTCGGCTACGAGCGCGCCTCCGTCGAAAACAGGAGCGGTTGGCATGCGTGAAGTAAAGCACCCGCTGTCGGTTCCGGGTAGAGCCGAAGCGCACGCAGTGCGGTCAGGACGTGACGATGCGGAGGAACGAGGCCGCCAGCGTGCCGTCTGCCTCGTAGCTGTAGGGCTGGGCGCTCGAGAAGACGGTGTGGTCGCCCTGGCGGAGGAGAACGGCACCGCCCGCGCCGAGGCGCAACCGCACCGCGCCTGCAACGACGACGACGATCTCGTGCCATCCGGCTGGGTCGGGGTCGGCGTCGTAGCACTCGCCCGGCGCGAGTCGCCAACTCAGCACCTGTACCTCCGAGCGGGCGGCGACGGCGCCCACGAGCCGGCCGATGCTCGTGGTGTCGGTGCCGCGCCACACCGCGACGTCGAGCTCCGCCGGGGCGGCGTGCTCTTCAGAACCTGTGTGGGCCACGACGAGGTCGGTGAAGGTCGCGCCGAGCGCGCCGGCGAGCCGGTCGAGGGCGACGAGGCTGACGTTCGTCTCGCCGGCCTCCAGGTTGATGATGGTGCGGCGGCTGATCCCCGATGCGTTCGCGAGCGCCTCCTGGCTCATCGAGCGGTCGCGGCGCAGGCGGCGGAGGCTGTCCCCGAGATGGGTCAGCACGCTGGTGTCGCCGGGTTGCATGTGCATTATTCTGCACCATAGGATGTGCATTATGTTGCACATCGGGAGTCGTGTCCGGTTCTCCGTGAGCCGGTATGAGCTCGCGTTGATCGCGATCACGGCGCTGTGGGGGACCACGTTCCTGGTCGTCCACCTGGCGATGGCGCACACCGGTCCCTGGTTCTTCGTCGGGGTGCGGTTCGCCATGGCCGGGCTGGTGAGCGTGGCGGTGTTCCACCGCTCGCTTGTGCGCATCCGGTGGCGCGAGCTCGGCGCGGGCGCGGCCATCGGGGCGGCGATCGCCCTCGGTTACGGACTCCAGACCGCTGGGCTGGCGACGATCCCGAGCAGCACGTCCGCATTCATCACCGCGTTCTACGTTCCTCTGGTTCCGCTGCTGCAATGGCTGGTGCTGCGTCGGCCGCCGCGGCGCATGACTCTCGTGGGTGTCGGCTTCGCGTTCATCGGGCTGCTGTTCATCGCCGGGCCTTCGGCGTTCACCGTCGGACTCGGTCCCGGCGAGATCGCGACCCTGGTGAGCACCGTGCCGATCGCGGCGGAGATCATCCTGATCAGTGCGTTCGCCTCCCGTGTCGACGCCCGAGGTGTGACGATCGTGCAGCTTCTCGCCGCCGGCGTGATCGGTTTCGTCGCGATGCCCCTCACCGGCGAGGCAGCGCCCGCGCCCTCGTGGGACTGGCTGATCCCCGCACTGGCACTCGGCATCGCGAGCTGCCTGATCCAGCTCACCATGAACTGGGCGCAGCGGCACGTCTCTCCCACCCGCGCGACGATCATCTACTCGGGCGAACCGGTCTGGGGCGGCATCGTCGGGCGGCTGGCGGGCGACCGCATGCCACTGACCACGATCGTCGGCGCCGTCCTCGTGGTGGCCGGCGTGCTCGTCAGCGAGCTGCGCGGTCGCCGGGCGGGGGCGGTGGAGGAGAAGCGCGTGCCGGTGGCGGCGGAGTAGCAGGGGTTGATAATCCGCCCTGCGGGATCCCGCGGCGCCTCTGGAAAACTGGCGGAGAATGGGGGATTCGAACCCCCGAGGGCTTGCACCCAACACGCTTTCCAAGCGTGCGCCATAGGCCACTAGGCGAATTCTCCTGGGTTGCCTTCGCCTTGCGGGCGACGGCTCACAATATCTTAGCGGACGCCGGAGGTGCCGTTGTGCACGGCCTCCCAGACGGACCCGCTAGACTGGTTCGCGGCTCCCCACGTGGCGCCATCCAGGCCAACTCCCCCAGGGCGGAAACGCAGCAAGGGTAACCGGGCTCTGGCGGGTGCGTGGGGGGTCTTTTTCGTGTCCGGGGTGCCGTGGTCCGTGTTCAGGAGAGGATGGGTCGCGCCGCGTAGAGTGTGGGCAGCACAGCAGCTTCCCATCACCCTCCAGACTGTTCTACGCTTTGTAGAATGACACTCCGACGAGTCGAGGTGCGCGCATGACCGAGCAGGTATCCGTGGAGCACGGGATCGCCGAGCTGGCGTCCGAGGCGTATGTCGTCGGCTTCCCGCTCGTGTTCGATCTCGAGCAGGTCGACCGGTTTACGCGCGACGGGCTCGGGGCCGTGCCGCCGACACCGTACAACGCATTCGGTCACGCCCGCACGCTCGCCGGCCCGGAGACCGAGTTCGTGTCGGTCAACAACGACACCGTCTACTCCATCGCGCAGCTCGACCTGGGCGTCGGGCCGCTGCTGCTCGAGGTGCCCGCCGTCGGCGACCGCTACTACGTGCTGCAGTTCATCGACGCGTGGACGAACAACTTCGCCTATGTCGGCACGCGCGCGACCGGCTCCGACGCCGGCCGCTTCCTGCTGGTTCCCCCGGAGTGGGAGGCCGGTGGCCCCCACCACGGTGAAAGCGAAGTCGGCGCGACCGTTGTCCGGTTCCCCACCCGGATCGGCACCATCGTCGGTCGCTGGGCCGTCTCGGGGGAGGACGACCTCCCCGCCGTGCACGCCCTGCAGGACGCGCTGACGCTGACGCCGACCCGCGAGTCGCTTGCGCCCGCTGCCGGGGTCCCGGAGGTCGCGCCGAGCCCGAGCGAGGCGCTCACCTTCTTCGAGCGGATGCGCGTGTGGTCGCAGGCCTTCCCGCCCGCCGAGCACGACGGGCGCACGCTCGCGACCTACGAGCCGCTCGGCCTCACCGGCACGACGCCGGTCGGCGGGCTTCCCGCGGAGGTGCGCGCGGCGCTCGAGGAGGGCTACGCCGTCGGCAAGCAGGCGCTGGAGTCCTCACTGCACACCGCCATCCCGCTCGTCGACGGCTGGCAGGTCAACCTCCACGTCTTCGACTACAACGTCGACTTCTTCGAGGTGGGCGCCCTCGACAGCCCAGCCTGGAAGCTGACCGACCCGACGACCCGGTACGCGCACCGCGCGGCGGCGGCGCTCGGTGGCCTCTGGGGCAACCACGGCTACGAAGCCGCGTACTTCCCGACCTACGTCGACGCGGACGGGGAGGCCCTCACCGGTGAGCACGAGTACCGCCTGCGGCTGCAGCCCACCCCTCCGGTCGGCGCTTTCTGGTCGGTCACGATGTACGACCTCCCGCAGTACTACCTCGTCGACAACGCGATCGGGCGCTACTCGCTGGGCGACCGCACCTCGGGGATCGTGTACGACGCCGACGGCGGCCTCACGATCACGATGAGCGCCGCGCGCCCGACCGACGACACCGCTGCGGCCAACTGGCTTCCCGCCCCGCACGGCACGTTCCGGCCGCTGCTTCGGCTGTACTCGCCCGGTCCGGCCGTGCTCGACGGCAGCTACCGGCTCTCGCCGATCGTGCGGGTCGCGACCGAAGACCCGCGCAGCTCCGACGACCCCGAAGACACCACACCGCCGATCGACGAGGAGACCCGCTGACCGTGGCCCGTTCGCTCTACATCACCTCCGCGGAGGGGCACACCGGCAAGTCCACCGTCGCCCTCGGCGTGCTCGAATCGCTGCGGCACTCGGTCGGCCGCGTCGCCGTGTTCCGGCCGATCGCGCGGTCGGCCGTCGAACGCGACTACGTGCTGGAGCTCCTGCTCGACCGGGTGAGCACCGACCTCAGCTACGAGGAGGCCATCGGCGTCACCTATGAGGACGTGCACGCCGACGCCGACGCCGCCCTGGGCGAGATCGTCCGGCGGTTCCGGGCGGTGGAGGCGCGCAGCGACGCGGTGGTCATCCTCGGCTCGGACTACACCGATGTCGGCAGCCCGACCGAGCTCGGCTACAACGCGAGGATCGCCGCGAACCTCGGCGCACCCGTGCTGCTGGTGCTGGGCGGCCGCATCGGCCAGGGCTTCGGCGAGCGGCTCGGCCAGGCCGACCCGCGCTCGCCGGAAGAGCTTCGCCAGCTGGCCGAGCTCGCCCTCGCCGAGCTGCGCGAGGAGCACGCCGGCGTGCTGGCGGTCGTCGCCAACCGGGCCGACGCCGAGCGCCTCGACGAGATCGTGGCGGCCGTCGGCGAGGCGGTTGCCGGCGCCGGCCCTGCGGTCGCGTCGGGGCCGGAGCTACCGCCGGTGTGGGCGATCCCGGAGGACGCCTTCCTGGTGGCGCCCAGCATCCGCTCCATCATGGAGGTCACCGGAGCGACCCTGATCGGTGGCGAGGAGGGGCTGCTGGCGCGCGAGGCGCTCGGCGTCGTCGTCGCCGGCATGTCGATGGACAACGTCCTGCCGCGCCTGGTGGAGGGCGCTGTCGTGGTGGTGCCGGGCGACCGCACCGAGGTGCTGCTCGCCGTGCTGATGGCGAACTCCTCCGGCACGTTCCCGTCCATCGCCGGCATCGTGCTGAACGGCGGTTTCGACCTGCCGGAACCGATCGAGCGCCTGCTCGCGGGCCTGCGCTCGCCGCTGCCGATCGTGCGGACCAACCTGGACACCTACGAGACCGTCGTGCGCATCACGCACGCCCGCGGCCGGCTGGCCGCCGACTCGCAGCGCAAGTACGACACCGCGCTTGCGCTCTTCGAGCGGTTCGTGGACGCGGACAGGCTGCTGGCGCTGCTCGACGTGTCGCGGCACCAGGTCGTGACGCCGCTCATGTTCGAGTACGACCTCATCGAGCGCGCCCGCGCCGCCGACAAGCACATCGTGCTGCCGGAGGGCGACGACGACAGGATCCTGCGCGCGGCGGCGACGCTCCTGGCGCGCGGGGTCGCCCGCCTGACGATCCTCGGCGAGCCGTTCGAGGTACGGTCGCGGGCGATCGAGCTCGGCCTCGACCTCAGCAGAGCGGAGGTGCTCAGCCCGTTCGACGACGTGCTGCGACTGCGCTTCGCGAACGAGTACGCCAAGCTGCGCACGCACAAGGGCATCACGGTCGACCAGGCCGCCGACACCGTCACCGACGCCTCCTACTTCGGCACGATGATGGTGCACCTCGGCCTCGCCGACGGCATGGTCTCCGGGGCGGCGCACACGACGGCGCACACCATCCGGCCCGCCTTCGAGATCATCAAGACCCGCCCCGGTGTGTCCGTCGTGTCCAGCGTCTTCCTGATGGCGCTGGCCGACCGGGTGCTCGTCTACGGCGACTGCGCCGTCGTGCCCGACCCGACGGCCGAGCAGCTGGCCGACATCGCGGTCTCCTCCGCGCGCACGGCCGAGCAGTTCGGGATCGAGCCGCGCGTGGCGATGCTGTCGTACTCGACAGGCGACTCGGGAGCGGGTGCCGACGTCGACAAGGTGCGCACGGCGACTGAGCTGGTGCGCGAGCGCGAGCCGCAGCTCGCCGTCGCCGGCCCGATCCAGTACGACGCGGCCGCCGATGTCGCCGTCGGGGCGGCCAAGATGCCGGGCTCGGAGGTCGCCGGACGCGCGACGGTGTTCATCTTCCCCGACCTCAACACCGGCAACAACACCTACAAGGCGGTGCAGCGGAGCGCGGGCGCGGTCGCGATCGGCCCGGTGCTGCAAGGCCTCCGCAAGCCGATCAACGATCTCTCCCGCGGCGCGACCGTCGACGACATCGTCGACACGGTCGCCATCACGGCCATTCAGGCGGCGCTCTCATGAGCGCGGTGCTGGTGGTCAACAGCGGCTCTTCGTCGCTCAAGTACCAGCTGATCGACGCGGGGAGCGAGGAAGCGCTGGCCTCCGGGCTGATCGAGCGCATCGGCGAGCCGTCCGGGCACATCCGGCACACGGGACAGAGGGGCAAGTGGGAGACCACGCTCGCCATCCCGGATCACACCGCGGCGTTCCGTGTGATGCTCGACGCGTTCGAGTCGGAGGGGCCGAGCCTCGACGACCATCCGCTCGCCGCGGTCGGGCACCGGGTGGTGCACGGCGGCAAGCGCTTCTTCGAGCCGACCATCGTGACGCCGCTGGTCGAGATCAACATCGAAGACCTCGCCGACCTCGCGCCGCTGCACAACCCCGCCAACCTGCAGGGCATCCGGGCGGCGAAGGCGGCCTTCCCCGACGTGCAGCACGTCGCCGTCTTCGACACCGCCTTCCACCAGACCCTCGCGCCGGAGGCCTACACCTACGCGATCGACGCGGCCCTCGCCGAGCGGCACCGGGTGCGCAGGTACGGCTTCCACGGGACGTCGCACAAGTACGTGTCCGGGGCGGCGGCGGAGTTCCTGGGCCGCCCGCTCGGCGAGCTGAAGCAGATCGTCCTCCACCTCGGCAACGGCGCGTCCGCGTGTGCGGTCGACGGAGGGAGGTCGATCGACACCTCGATGGGAATGACGCCCCTGGAGGGGCTCGTGATGGGCACCCGCTCCGGCGACCTCGACCCCGCTGTCCTGGTGCACCTGGCTCGGCGTGCAGGGCTCGGGATCGACGACCTCGACGAGCTGCTCAACCGGCGCAGCGGCCTGCTCGGGCTGTCCGGACATGGTGACATGCGCGACGTGCGGCACGCCGCGGAGTCGGGGGATGCCGCCGCACGGCTGGCGCTCGACACGACGGTGCACCGGCTCAAGCACTACATCGGCGCATACACCGCGCTGCTCGGCGGCCTGGACGTCCTGACTTTCACGGCGGGCATCGGCGAGAACGACGGGAGGCTGCGCGCCGAGGTCTGCGCCGGCCTGGAGGCACTGGGCATCCGGCTCGACCCGGAGCGCAACGGGGCCGCGTCGAGGGAGGCCAGGCGGATCTCCGCCGACGACTCCCGGGTGACCGTGCTCGTCGTCCCCACCGACGAGGAGCTCGAGATCGCCCGCCAGTCCCTGCAGGCGGTCGGCGCGGGCTGAGCTGGCGGGTGCGGCATGCGGCGGCGCGGCGACGGTGCCGGGCGGGTCGGACGGACCACCCGGGTGGCCGCACTGCGCACCGCGCTGGCGACAGCCGTCGTCGCCGGACTCGCGCTCGTCGCGGCCCTGAGCGGGTGCGCCGCCGCCGCGGCCCCGACCGGACCGCGGTTCGTCACTCCGCCGCTGATCAGGTTCAGCTCGGTGCTCTGGCCCGTGCCGCTGCAGCTCGTCGGGGCGCAGCCCGGCGCCCGGCTGCGGATCACGGCCTCCCTCACCTCGTCGCGCGGCACCTGGACGTCGGGCGCCACGTACGAGGTCGGCGGTGACGGGACGATCGACTTCGCCCACGACCGGCCGCAGCTCGCCCCGTTCACGCAGCCCGACTCCGCCGGCCTGTTCTGGTCGCTGCGCGGCCCGTCGCTCGGGCCGGAGGCGCTCGTGCAGCAGTGGATGCGCGACACGAGCCCGGTGACGCTGACCGCGTCCGACGGGGATCGCATCGTCGCCCGCCGCACCTTCGAGCTCCAGGGTCTCGCCAGCACCTCGCACACCGCCGCGGTCTACACGCACGATCTCGCTCCGGAGGGCGTCGGCAGCCAGCCGCCGCCCCACGAGACGCACGAGGACGAGCAGATCGGCACCTTCTGGAGCGCCGCCTCCGTCGAACGGCCGACCGGGCCCGCCGTGCTGATGTTCGACGACCCGTCGCCCGGCGCATCGTCGGCGTTCACGGCCCCGGTGCTCTCGCAGTTCGGGGCGTCCGTGTTCGTCATCCCCGTCAGCTCTTCCGACGGCGTGCACGTCTCGACCGTGATCGACAGCGGCACGGTCGCGGCGGTGCTGGACTGGCTCGACCACCGGACCGGTGTCGATGCCCGGCATGTCTTCGCCTTCGGCACGGGCGCGGCCGAGCAGCTCGCCGTGTGGGCGGCCACGATGTTCCCGCGGCAGCTGCACGGGGTGTTCGCCGGAGGGGGCGCGTCAGCACTGCTGTGCCTGGCGGGATCGAGCGCCTCACCGGTCTTCGCCGGGAGCGTCGGGCTGTCGTGCGAGCGCGAGCCCGGCCCGGCGACGACGCCTCCGTCGATCCAGGAGGTCGCCGGACCCGTGGTACTGGCCTGCGGCCGCGACGACGAGGTGTTCCCTCCCGCCTGCGACGACCTCCGCTCGCTCGCGCACACCCGCACGCTGCGCGCCGGCGACCAGCTGCTGGTCGGTTCGGGCGCGGCGCACGCCGTGACCGTCCCGCCCGGCCTCCCGATCGCGTTGCCGTCCGCGCGCGGCCCGTCCGGGGCGGACGCGGAGTCGACCCAGGCCGCGCGGATCGCGTTCTGGAACGCCGTGGGGCAGCAACTGCTGCGGGCGGTGCTCTCGTGAACGGGCGCGCCCGACGTCGTGGCCTCACGGGCGCGGCAGCGGCCGTGCTCGCCATCGGCGCACTCTCCGGCTGCGTGGCGGCGCCGGCCGGCGGCGCTCAGATCGTCGTCGCGCAGTTCGGCAACGCGACGGCCGATCCCGTCGTCATCTCGGTGACCGGGCTGCGGCCGGGGCAGGACGTCGTGTTGTCCGCGACGGCGACGACGCTCGCGGGGGAGTGGAGGTCGCGGGCCCTGTACGCGGTGCCGCCGACCGGCATCGTCGACACCGCCTCCCAGCAGCCGATCACCGCCCCCTTCGTCCGCCCGGACGCCGCGGCCCTGCTCTGGAGCATGAGCGGTCCCTCGGTGAGCCAGGGAGACCTGGAGCGCGCGTGGGCCGAGGGGCCGGTCCGCATCGAGCTGACCGCCCAGCAGCAGGGGGTGGAGGTCGCGACGACGGAGCTGCAGCGCTCGCCGCTGGCCGCGCAGAGCGTCGAGCGCGACGTCAGCGTGGCCGATCTCTCGAGCGACGCCGGAGCGGGCGACGCCGTCCCGCCCGCGAACGGCCCCGGCCTGCGGGTCGGGACCCTGTACACGCCGTTGCCGACGCTGGTCCATCCGCGGCCGGCCGTGCTGCTCATCGACGGGGACGATGATGCGGCCTCCGGGGCGTTCGCCGCGCGCAGGATCGCGGCGATCGGCTTTCCCGTGCTGACGCTGCCCGCGTTCGGGCCGGAGGGGCAGCTCCCCGGTTCGGCGGCGCTCTCCGTGCAGACCTTCGATGCCGCGCGCGCCTGGCTGGCGCGGCGGCCGGGGGTCGACCCCCGGCGCATCGTCGTCTACGGAACGGGGCCGGCCGCTCCGCTGGCGCTGTGGTTCGCGGTGGCCGAACGCGGGGCGGTCTACGGCGCCATCGCCGCCGGCGGCCCGACGGCCGAGCTGTGCGCGTCGATATCCGGTGCGCCGTCCCTGCTCGACGACGGCAGACCGGTCCCGTGCGCCGACCCCGACCGGCCCATCGCCGACACGCCCATCCTGCCGCTCGACCGCATCCCCGGACCGCTGCTGCTGGCCTGCGGGACGGCGGACGAGCTGTTGCCGAGCGCCTGCGAGTGGCTCGGCGCGGGAGCCGCAGCGCGCGGGCCGCGCGCCGCGGGTGAGACGCTCGTCGCCGACGGCTCGGCGGACGAAGTGAGCGCGCCTCCGGTGATCCCCGTCGGCCTGAACGACCTCCCGCCGCAGGTCGCGCAGGCGACGGAGGACGCGCGCGTGGCATTCTGGTCGCGGGTGACCGCCCTGCTGGAGGGAGCGATCGGGCCGTGAACACTGCGCGGGTCCGCACTGCAGGCCGCCGCGTCCTCGCGGCGCTGGCCGGCGTCGCCCTCACGGCGGCCGTCCTGACCGGCTGCGGCGCACCGTCGGGCGCCACGGGGCCGCGTTTCCAGCTCGGCGAGAACCCCAGCCCGGTCTGGCAGCCCGTCGGCATCCGGATCGTCGCGCTCCCTCCCGGCCAGCGGGTCACCGTCCACGCCGCGCTGCGCCCCGGAGGCATCTGGACCTCGCAGGCCGTCTACGCCGTTCCGGCCGACGGCGTCGTCGACCTGGCCAGGGACGTGCCGTTGGAGGCGCCGTTCACCGGCGCGGACGGGATGGGACTGTTCTGGACCCTGCGGAGCGCGACCGGCGAGCCGGCGACCTCCGACGTGATGTGGGGCGGCTCGTCGTTCTCCGTCGACCTCCAGGCCTCCATCGGCGGCCGCCCGGTCGCCGAGACGCGCGTGCAGCGCACCGGGCTCAGCCTGGCGGCGCCCGCCCGCGCGATCTTCGACGACGGGATCACGGGCGACTACTTCCAGCCCACTAGTTCCGCGGAGGGCGTGCGCCCCGGCATCATCGTGTTCGACGGCACCGATCCCGGTGAGCAGTCCGGGGTGCTCACCTCGGCGACGCTCGCCGCGCTCGGCTTCCCCACGCTCGACCTGTCGACGTACGGCTCGGTGGGGGAGTCCGCGCCGCTCCACAGCCTGCCGGCCGAGACCTTCCTCACGGCACTGGGCTGGCTGCGGTCGCAACCCGGAGTGGACGACCAGCACATCTTCACCTTCGGCACCTCGCGCGGCGCGCAGCTCGCGCTCTGGGCGGCGGCCGCCTACCCGGGAACGGTGTACGGGGCGATCGCGCCGGGAGGCACGACCGGCCTGATCTGCCCGTCGCCGGTGCCGAGCCCCGCCGTGACGGTCGACGGCGCCTGGGTGCCCTGCACGACGGGGACCCACGACCCGGTCCCGGCCGCCGTGCTCGACATCGAGCGCATCCCGGGCCCGGTGGTCCTCGGCTGCGCCGGACGGGACGAAGAGCTCACGAACGGGTGCGCCTGGCTCGACGCCGCCGCGAGAAAGCGCCCGCCCCGGGAAGGCGACTCCTACCTGCGCGCACCGCGCGCGACGCACCTGTTCTACCTGCCGCCGTACACGCCGCTGCTGCTGCCGGAGCCGCCTGCCGCACAGTCGACCGAGCGGGCGAGGGAGGCCCTGTGGGCGGACATCCTCACTGCTCTCACGGCGCCGTCGTCGGTCCCGGGACACTGAGGCGGAATGTCGGCGGCGCCAAGTAGCATGTGTGGGTGGTAACCGCTCTGTATCGCCGATATCGGCCCGACACCTTCGCCGAGATGATCGGCCAGTCGCAGGTGACGGAGCCGCTGATGACGGCGCTGCGCACCAACCGGGTCAACCACGCCTATCTGTTCTCGGGCCCCCGCGGGTGCGGCAAGACGACGTCGGCGCGCATCCTCGCCCGCTGCCTCAACTGCGCTGAGGGGCCGACCGACACCCCCTGCGGAAAGTGCGCGAGCTGCGTCGAGCTCAGCCGCGACGGGGCCGGGTCGCTCGACGTCGTCGAGATCGACGCCGCCAGCCACAACGGCGTGGACGACGCCAGAGACATCCGCGAGCGGGCCATCTTCGCCCCAGCCCGCGACCGCTACAAGATCTTCATCCTCGACGAGGCGCACATGGTCACGCCGCAGGGCTTCAACGCCCTGCTGAAGATCGTGGAGGAGCCGCCGGAGCACGTGAAGTTCATCTTCGCGACCACCGAGCCCGAGAAGGTCATCGGCACGATCCGGTCGCGCACCCACCACTACCCGTTCCGCCTGGTGCCGCCCGCTCAGATGCTCGAGTACGTGCAGGGGTTGTGCGACAGCGAGGGCATGACGGTCGCGCCGGGAGTCCTGCCGCTCGTCGTGCGAGCGGGAGGCGGCTCGCCGCGCGACACGCTCTCGCTCCTCGACCAGCTGATGGCAGGGTCGGAGGGCAGCGTGATCGAGTACGAGCGTGCGGTCGCGCTCCTCGGCTACACCCACGCCGCCCTCCTCGACGAGGTGATCGACGCCATCGCCGCGCGCGACGCCGCCGGCGCGTTCGCCGCCGTCGACCGCGTCATCCAGACCGGGCAGGACCCTCGCCGGTTCGTCGACGACCTCCTGGAGCGGCTGCGCGATCTGATCGTGGTCGCCGCGACGAGCGTCGAGGGCGCAGCGGCCGTGCTGCGCGGCGTCCCGCAAGACGAGCTCGACCGGATGGGCGTGCAGGCGATGAAGTTCGGAGCGGCCGAGCTCAGCCGCTCCGCCGACATCGTCAACGCGGCGCTCACCGAGATGACCGGGGCGACCTCGCCGCGCCTTCACCTCGAGCTGATGATCGCGCGAGTGCTTGTGCCGTCGAGCGACGAGACCGAGCGCGGCGCGCTGGCGCGCGTGGAGCGTCTCGAGCGCCGCATCGGCGTCAGCGACGCGAGCGGGCCGGACGAGGTGCGTCCGGAGTCGCGGGGCACGGCCGCTGCGCCTGCTCCGGCCCCTGCGGCCGCGCGCGCGGCCGCTCCTGCTCCGTCGGCTCCTGTTGCTGCTCCTGCTGCTCCGGCTGTTCGTGAGGCCTCGGTCCCCGCGTCGTCCGAGGCGGCTGCGCCGGCACCGGTCGTCGCGGACCCTCCCGCTCCGACGCCGGAGGCTCCCGCAGCCACGGTGTCCGAGCCGTCCGCACCTCC
Organism: Leifsonia sp. TF02-11; assembly: GCF_017565305.1. Classification (GTDB taxonomy): domain Bacteria; phylum Actinomycetota; class Actinomycetes; order Actinomycetales; family Microbacteriaceae; genus Leifsonia. Next base: position 13,151 of record NZ_JAGEKP010000006.1, on the reverse strand, counting down.
GGCCGCGGAGGAGCCGGCACCCGCTGCCCCCGCCGCGCCGGCGCCCATCGGAGCGGTGACGACGCAGCAGGTGAAAGACTCCTGGCCGCAGATCCTCGACGCGGTCCAGCGCGCCAAGCGCAGTGCCTGGATGGTCGTGTTCACCGCCCAGGTGCGCTCGCTGAACGACGACGTGCTCACGCTCTCGTTCCCCAGCGACAACGATGTGCAGAGCTTCCGCCAACCCCAGTCGCCGGGCGGTCAGGGCGTGAGCGAGTACCTGCGCCAGGCGATCATCGACATCCTGGGCATCCGGGTCAAGTTCATCGCGCGTGCCGACGGCGCGCCCTCCGGTGGTGCGCCGTCGCGGCCGAGTGGGGGTGCTCCCTCCGCCCCGGAGGCGCCGACCTGGCCGGGCGCCGACGGCGCGTCCGCGCCCGAGCGTCCCGCTTCGTCGACCCCCGCGGCGAACGCGCCGTCGGGGGCGGCCACGTCAGCCGCGGCGCCTGCGTCGTCAGCGGCTCCTGCGTCGTCCGCGGCGCCCACGTTGGCCGCGGCGTCGACCGGGGCGCCTTCGGCACCATCCGCCGCCGTCACGGAATGGGCAACGGTCGCCATCCCGGCTTCCGCGCCCGCGGCCGTCGCCACCCTGGAGCGGCCGCAGACCGATGTCGAGCGCCAGGCCGCACCCGCCGCGGGGTCATCGATGTCGCCCTCGCCGTCCACGTCCCCGGACGACGTGCCGCCGGACGACCTGGAGGCTCCGGAGGAGACCGAGCCTCCCTACGAGTCCGAGGTGCCGGAAGAGCCGGCCGGCGACTGGGCTGCCGCCCCGGCCGAGGGCGCCGCGGCATCCGCGCGGCCGCCGGCGGCCGCACCGCACCGCCCCGCCGCACCGACAGGTCCCGCCGCTGAGCGCCCGGCACCCGAGCGTTCCGCGCCGGCCGCCGGGTCGCGTACGCCGACGTTCCAGGCGCCGCAGCGGTACGGCGAGGCCGTGGTACGGGAGATCCTCGGGGCGACGTTCCTCGAGGAGCAGCCGGCGCCGCCGTCGCCGGGGATGAGGTAGCGGCGTGTACGAGGGCATCGTCCAAGAGCTGATCGACGAGCTCGGTCGCCTTCCCGGCATCGGACCGAAGTCGGCGCAGCGCATCGCGTTCCACATCCTGCAGACCGAGAGCTTCGACGTCACCCGGCTGGCCGAGGTGCTCCTCGAAGTGCGCGACAAGGTGCGGTTCTGCGAGATCTGCGGCAACGTCTCAGAGCAGGCGACCTGCTCGATCTGCCGCGACCCGCGCCGCTCGCCCGAGCTGATCTGCGTGGTCGAGGAGGCGAAAGACGTCGTCGCCATCGAGCGGACCCGCGAGTTCCGAGGCCTCTACCACGTGCTCGGCGGTGCGATCAGCCCGATCGACGGCGTCGGCCCCGACGACCTGCGCATCCGCCAGCTCATGCAGCGCCTCGCCGACGGCACGGTGCAGGAGGTCATCATCGCCACCGACCCGAACCTCGAGGGCGAAGCGACGGCGACCTATCTCAGCCGGCTGCTGACTACCCTCGAGATCCGGGTCACCCGGCTCGCGTCCGGCCTCCCTGTCGGCGGTGACCTCGAGTACGCCGACGAGGTCACGCTCGGCCGTGCCTTCGAGGGCCGCCGCCAGGTCTCCTGACCAACCACCCTTCCACCCCCTCTACGCCGAAGGGCACGTCGTTGTCCCATTCGGGCCCCGAAAGGGACAACAACGTGCCCCTCGGCGCCCGGTGCGGCCGCGTCACATGGCCGATCCGGCATATCCCCGGCCGGTAGAATGGTCACTCCCGTGAGTTCTGGAGAGCCTGTGGCCCTGATCGTTCAGAAATTCGGCGGCTCGTCCGTCGCGAATGCCGAGAGCATCAAGCGCGTCGCCAAGCGCATCGTCGAGACCCGCAAGGCCGGCAACGAGGTCGTCGTCGCCGTGTCGGCGATGGGAGACACGACCGACGAGCTCGTCGATCTCGCGCACGAGGTCACGCCGATCCCGGCGCCGCGCGAGCTCGACATGCTGCTCACGGCGGGCGAGCGCATCTCGATGGCGCTCCTCGCCATGTCGATCAAGAGCATGGGATACGACGCCCGCTCGTTCACGGGCAGCCAGGCCGGCATGATCACCGACGCCCAGCACGGTGCCGCACGCATCGTCGACGTCACGCCCGGCCGCATCCAGGACGCGCTCGACGAGGGAGCGATCGCCATCGTCGCCGGCTTCCAGGGCTTCAACCGCGACACCCGCGACATCACCACGCTCGGCCGTGGCGGCTCGGACACCACCGCCGTCGCCCTCGCCGCCGCCCTGGGCGCAGAGGTGTGCGAGATCTACACCGATGTCGACGGGGTGTTCACCTCCGATCCGCGGCAGGTGCCGCTCGCGCGCAAGATCGACAGGATCACCAGCGAGGAGATGCTCGAGCTCGCCGCAGCCGGCGCCAAGGTGCTGCACATCCGGGCCGTCGAGTACGCCCGCCGGCACAACGTGACCCTGCACGTGCGCTCCTCGTTCTCGAACAAAGAGGGCACCTACGTGCTCAACGAAGCAGCGGCGGCCGAGGCCGCCAAGAAGGATGGAACCGTGGAAGAGCCCATCATCTCCGGAGTGGCCACCGACCTGAGCGAGGCCAAGATCACCGTCGTCGGCGTTCCCGACGTCCCCGGCAAGGCGGCGCAGATCTTCAAGATCGTCGCCAAGGCCAACGCGAACGTCGACATGATCGTGCAGAACGTGTCGGCCGCGGCGACCAGCCTCACCGACATCTCGTTCACCCTCCCCAAGTCGGAGGGCCAGCGTGTTCTGCAGGCGCTCACCGCCGAGAAGGACGAGGTCGGCTTCCAGTCGCTGCAGTACGACGACCAGATCGGCAAGCTGGCGCTCGTCGGCGCCGGGATGCGCACCAACACCGGCGTCTCCGCTGCACTGTTCGAGGCGCTGTTCGAGGCCGGCATCAACATCGAGATGATCTCCACGAGCGAGATCCGCATCTCCGTCGTCACGCGCGCCGACACCGTCGCGGAGGCCGCGCGGGTCGTGCACACCGCCTTCGGCCTCGACGGCGACGAGAAGGCCATCGTCTACGCCGGCACCGGCCGCTAGTCCCGATGGCGGCCACGGGCTCCGGGGAATGAGCCGGACCGTCCTCCCGTTCGACACTTCAGACCACGACTCGAAGGAACACACCATGAGCGAGACCACCCCCGGCTTCGACATCGCCGTCGTCGGCGCCACCGGCCAGGTCGGCAGCGTGATGCGCCGCCTGCTGGAGGAGCGCGACTTCCCGGTGAAGAGCATCCGCTTCTTCGCCTCCTCGCGGTCGGCGGGCACGACGCTGCCGTTCCGTGGTCAGGAGATCACCGTCGAAGACGTCGCGACCGCCGACGTCTCCGGGATCGACATCGCGCTCTTCTCGGCCGGCGCCACCGGCTCGAAGGCCGAGGCCCCTCGGTTCGCCGAGGCCGGCGCCATCGTCATCGACAACTCCAGCGGCTGGCGCATGGACCCCGACGTGCCCCTCGTGGTCTCCGAGGTCAACCCGGAGGCCATCGCCGACGCGCGCAAGGGCATCATCGCCAACCCGAACTGCACCACCATGGCGGCCATGCCCGTGCTCAAGGTGCTGCACGAGGAGGCCGGGCTCGAGCGACTCATCGTCAGCACGTACCAGGCGGTCTCGGGATCGGGGCTCGCGGGCGCGGAGGAGCTCGCCGGTCAGATCCGCACCGCGGTCGCCGACGAGAACCTGCTGCAGCTCGTGCACGACGGCTCGGCCGTCGCGATGCCGGAGCCCGTCAAGTACGTGCGCCCGATCGCGTTCGACGTCATCCCGCTGGCCGGCTCGATCGTCGACGACGGCCAGAACGAGACCGACGAAGAGAAGAAGCTCCGCAACGAGAGCCGCAAGATCCTCGGCCTTCCCGACCTGCTCGTGAGCGGCACCTGCGTGCGCGTGCCGGTCTTCACCGGCCACTCGCTGTCGATCAACGCCGAGTTCGCGTCGCCGATCTCGCCCGAGCGCGCCACCGAGCTCCTCTCCGACGCGCCCGGTGTGCGTCTCACCGATGTGCCGACGCCGCTGGAGGCCGCCGGCCAGGACCCGAGTTTCGTCGGCCGTATCCGCGCAGACGAGGGCGCTCCGGCCGGACGCGGGCTCGCGCTGTTCATCAGCAACGACAACCTCCGCAAGGGCGCGGCGCTCAACGCGGTGCAGATCGCGGAGCTCGTCGCCGAGCGCCTGGGCAGCCGCGTCGCCGGCTGACCCCCGCCGAAAGACACCCAAACGCCCCTAAAACTCTGTTTTAGGGGCGTTTGCGTGCCCCTCGATGCCTCGGCGCACCGCGAGGTGTCTTGATGTCGAGATAGGTGCGGGCGGAACGGCCGGTCTGGCGGGCTGCTCACCGTAGGATTGTCTGGTGAGCACTGATCCCATCGACGTCGTCCTCATCGGCGGCGGCATCATGAGCGCGACGCTGGGCTCTATGATCCAGCGCGTGCAGCCCGACTGGAGCATCCGCATCTACGAGTCGTTGGGCGCCGTCGCCCAAGAGAGCTCCAACCCGTGGAACAACGCGGGCACCGGCCACGCCGCCCTCTGCGAGCTCAACTACATGCCGGAGGCCGCCGACGGTTCCGTCGACCCGGCCAAGGCCATCAGCATCAACGAGCAGTTCCAGCTGAGCCGTCAGTACTGGGCGTCCCTGGTCGCCGCCGGCCACCTGCCCGACCCGCGCACGTTCATCAACGCGACGCCGCACATGACCTTCGTGCGCGGCCGCGACAACGTCCGTTACCTCCGCAAGCGCTACGAGGCGCTGAAAGACCAGCCGCTCTTCGCGGGCATGGAGTACTCCGAGGACCCCGCGACGATCGGCGAGTGGACTCCGCTGCTCACCAAGAAGCGCAGCGCCAAGCAGCGCATCGCGGCGACCCGGCAGTCCGCGGGCACCGACGTCGACTTCGGCGCGCTCACCCGCGCGCTCGTCGACGACATCGTCGACAACGGCGCCGAGCTCGCGCTCAACCACCGCGTCCGCAGCATCAAGCGCACGTCCGACGGCCTCTGGCGCATCAAGGTGCGTCACGAGGTCGGCCACACGCCGCACGAGGCCACCGCCCGGTTCGTCTTCGTCGGCGCGGGTGGGGGCGCCCTGCACCTGCTGCAGAAGTCGGGCATCCCCGAGATCAAGGGCTTCGGCGGATTCCCGATCTCCGGCCAGTTCCTGCGCACGTCCGACCCGAAGATCGTCGCCCAGCACCAGGCCAAGGTCTACGGCAAGGCCGCGGTCGGGGCTCCGCCGATGTCCGTCCCGCACCTCGACACGCGTGTCGTGGACGGCGAGACCTCCCTGCTGTTCGGGCCGTACGCCGGCTTCAGCCCCAAGTTCCTGAAGAGCGGCAGCTGGTGGGACCTCCCCGGCTCGGTGCGCGCAGGCAACCTCGGGCCGATGCTCGCGGTCGCGCGTGACAACTTCGACCTCATCAAGTACCTGGTCGGGGAGTTGCTCGCCAATCGCGCCAAGAAGCTGAAGGCTCTGCAGGAGTTCATGCCCACCGCCAAGATGGAGGACTGGGAGCTCATCACCGCAGGCCAGCGCGTGCAGGTGATGAAGAAGGACCCGAAGAAGGGTGGAGTGCTGCAGTTCGGCACCGAGGTGATCGCCTCCGCCGACGGCTCCATCGCCGGCCTGCTCGGCGCTTCCCCCGGGGCGTCGACAGCGGTCCCGATCATGGTCGACCTGCTGAAGACCTGCTTCCCGGATCACTACGACAGCTGGCTGCCGACGCTGAAGACGCTGATCCCGACCGTGGGCACGACGCTCAACGACCGGCCGGAGGAGGCCGCGCGCGTCCTCTCCGAGACGGCAGCGGTGCTCGATCTGGAAGGACACCCGGCCGGGCAGGTCGCCACGGCCTGACCTCTTCGTGCCCGTCGATCCGTACCGCGCGGTACGGATCGACTGGACAGTCACGTCGCCGACCTGTTAGAGTCGGCGACGCTATGAAGTGAGAACCTCCCCTCGTCCCGCGCCCGAGGCGCCGTCGATCGAGTGAGCGACCCCATAGGTCCTGCGCCGCCCAGCTCTGACTGGTCAGCCGACACAGAGCTCATCCAACACTGGGCGCTCCGGCACCGCTCATCGACGGAAGTCCGCCCGGCGGGAATCTGCTCCTGTGGAGCGCCCGGAAGGTGGATCTCATGCATACCCTCACCCTCTCCCCGCTGCGCGCGGACGGCATCTCAGTGCGGTACGGCGAACGGCGCGTCCTCTCCGACGTGTCGCTGACCGTGCCTCCCGGTGCCCGCATCGGCCTGATCGGCGAGAACGGCGTCGGCAAGTCGACGCTGCTGCGCGTGCTCGCCGGGGCCGAGACGCCCGACTCGGGCATCGTCTCCCGGCCGCGGCGCGTCGGCTTCCTCTGGCAGGAGGTGCGCTTCCGCCCGGAGGACACGCTCGCCGCTCTGATGGAGGACGCACTCGCCGAGGTGCGCGCGATCGAGAACGAACTGGAGGCCGCATCCCTCGCGCTGGCGGACGACGATCCGGCTGCGGCGAGGCGCTACGACGAGGCTCTGAGCGCCGCGGAACGCGCAGAGGTCTGGTCGGCCGAGTCGCGACGCGACGCGCTGCTCGACGGCCTCGGCGTCGGTGCCATCCCGCTGGCCCGGCGGCTTTCCGAGGTATCGGGTGGGCAGCGCAGCCGGTTCGCGCTGGCCGCGCTGTTGCTCGGCAGGCCCGACGCTCTGCTGTTGGACGAGCCGACCAACCACCTGGACGACGCGGCGGCGGCCTTCCTGGAGTCGCAGCTCGTCGGCTGGAACGGTCCGGTGCTCTTCGCGAGCCACGACCGCGCCTTCCTCGATTCGGCGGCCACCGCCCTGCTCGACCTGGACCCGACGCGCACCGGCACCACGGTGTTCGGCGGAGGCTACAGCGCCTACCTCGCCGAGAAGGCCGCGGAGCGGGCACGCTGGGAGAAGCAGTACGCCGACGAGCAGACCGAGCTCGCGGCTCTGAAGCACGCCGTCGATGTCACAGCACGCTCGATCGCCTGGTCGGGCAAGGTGCGGGACAACGACAAGTTCGTCAAGTCTTACAAGGGCAACACCCTGGACCGGCAGATCAGCCGGCGGATCCGCAACGCCGACGGCCGGCTCGACGAGCTGACGAAGACCCAGGTGCGCAAGCCGCCGAAGGCGCTGAGCTTCTCCGGGATCCCCGCGGGGTTCCAACGTCTGGGTTCTCCCCGCCTGGGCGAGGAGGCCGGCTCGCTTCTGCAGGCGGACGACCTCCACGTGCCCGGGCGGCTGACGCTCGGGAGGTTCGCGGTCGAGGCCGACTCGCGCGTGCTGGTGACCGGGCCGAACGGCGCGGGCAAGTCGACGCTGCTCTCGGTGCTGGCCGGGCGGATCGTCCCGCTCGTGGGGACGGTGCACCGCCGGCGCGGTCTGCGGGTGGAACTCTTGGAGCAGGACGTGCGCTTCGCCGACCCGACGCAGACGCCGCGGCGGATCTACGAACTGGCGCTCGGCGAGCGGCGGGCGGAGACCGTACCGCTGTCCGGGCTGGGGCTGATCGCCCCGCGCGATCTGGACAGGGAGGTCGGACTGCTCTCGGTCGGGCAGCAGCGCCGGTTGGCGCTGGCGCTCATCATGGCGCGACCGCCGCACGTCTTCCTGCTCGACGAGCCGACCAACCACCTCTCGCTCGGTCTCGCGACCGAGCTGGAGGAGGCTCTGGGCGGCTACCCTGGCGCCGTCGTGGTCGCGAGCCACGACCGCTGGCTGCGCGAGCGCTGGAGCGGGGAGGTGGTTGCGCTGTGATCGGTGGAGGCCTGATCGCTTGACGAACATTAGAACATATGTTCGAATAGACCCATGAGGTGGAGCGGGCAGGAGCTGGCGGTGGAGACGCCGTCGGCCCTGCCCGGTCTCGCCCGGTTGAACAACCTGGTGCGGTCTGTGCGCACGCCGGAGTTCGCGGGCATCACGTTCCACGAGATCCTGGCCAAGTCGGCGCTCAACAAGATCCCGGGCGGGGGAGGCCCGATGCCCTTCGGCTGGACGATCAACCCCTACCGTGGTTGTTCGCACGCCTGCGTGTACTGCTTCGCCCGACCCACCCACAGCTATCTCGAGCTCGACCAGGGCAAAGACTTCGATCAGGAGATCATCGTCAAGGTCAATGTGGCCGATGTCCTCCGCAAAGAACTGATGAAGCGGAGCTGGGGGCACCATCCGGTCGCACTCGGCACCAACACGGATCCCTACCAGCGCGCCGAAGGGCGCTATGCGCTCATGCCGGGGATCATCGACGCGCTGACCGACTCCGGCACTCCGTTCAGCATCCTCACCAAGGGGTCGCTGCTCCGGCGTGACCTCGACCGGCTCGTCGAAGCGTCGCGACGCGTCCCCGTCGACCTCGCCATGTCGATCGCCGTCTACGACGACGAACTGCAGCAGTCGGTCGAGCCGGGGACGCCCACGACCAAGGCGCGGTTGGCGACCGTCACCGCCGTGCGCGAGCACGGCCTCGACTGCTCCGTCTTCCTGATGCCGATCCTCCCGTACCTCACCGACACGCGAGCCCACCTCGACGAGGCCCTGCGGCAGGCCAAGGAGGCCGGGGCCACCAGCGTTCTCTACACGGCGCTGCACCTGAAGCCGGGGGTCAAGGAGTGGTACTACCTCTGGCTCGGGCGCGAGCACCCCGAACTTCTCCCGCAGTACCGCGCCATGTACGGCCGGGGCACGTACGCGCCCAAGGAGTACCGCGCGTGGCTCGCCGCGCGTATCAAGCCGCTCATCCGCGCACACGGCCTGGAGCGGGGGCAGGAAGATCCGCTCACGGGCGGGGTCCGCTCGTCGGCGCTCGGCATGCTGCGCGACGGAGAGGGCGAACGGCAGATCGTTGAGCGCGTGGCGCCACAGGAGGTCGCCCCCGAGTCGGCGCTGGTGACGCTGGGGGTGCAGCCGACGCTGTTCTGAACGGCCACCCGTCGTGTTCCCGCGTCCGCGGGGTACAACAAGCCTGCATGCCCGGGGTACACAGCGGCCGGGTGAACTGCCATAATCCCCTCTGGGGCCGTCGCGGTCGAGCGTTGCCCTCCGGCGGGTTCCGTCGGCCATCCACTCGCGCCCAAGGAGCCCGGTGTCGCTCGGTCTTCCCAGTCACCTCTCGCGGGCGGCCAATTCCAAGGCGCTGGCCGCAGCGGCTCGGTGGACGGCGCTGGTGTGCCTAGTGATGGCCATCGTCAACGTCGCCATCTCGACGGTGGGAGGGACGAGCGGCACCGCCTCCTGGATCAGCACGCTCGTGCTCGTGCCGATGATCCTGCTGCTGCTCCTGCTCTCGCGCGGCCGCACGGTGGTCCTGACGGTCACGTACCTGCTCGTCGGTGCCGTGTGCACGTTCCTGTACGTCTACCTCCTCTTCGAGAGCACGCCGGCCTACCGCGACACCAACCTGTTCGTCGTCGCCCTGCCCGTCGTCGCGATGACGCTGGTGGGCGGAACGGGGACGGGCGCGCTCGTCGGGATCCTCTGGGCGACCCTCGGGTTCGCCCTCGCGGAGGGCGCCGTGATCGTCGGGGCGACCGCGGCGGGGCGCGTCTTCCGGCCCGATGCGATCTCGCTCGGCGCCTACCTGCTCCTCGTCGGCGTCCTCGCCTTCGACGGGCTCACGCGTGGATCACGGTCGCGCACCCAGTCGGCCCTCCACCGTGCCGTTCGCGACGCCCGTCTCGTCGACCTGCGCCGCGAGCAGCTGGCGGAGTCGACCGCGAACCTCCACGACACCGTGCTGAGCGAGCTCGCGGCCATCGCCGCGACCGAGCCCGGTGAGCTCCCGCAGCGGCTCCGCGCCCGCATCGAGTCCGACCTGCTCGCGCTCGGCGGCGCAACCCTCCCCGCGGCCGCCGTGCCGCCGGCCGGTACCGCCGACGGGGACCCCTGGTACAGGAGCGAGCTGAGGCGCGCCATCGAGGACGCCCGCGATGAGGGACTCGCCGTCGATGTCTCCGGGGACAGGGACGCGGTCGCCCGGTTGGCCGACGATTCGCGGCGCGCGGTCGGCCTCGCCGTGCGGCAGTGCCTGGTGAACGTCTTGCGGCACTCGGGCAGCGCGACCGCGGAGGTGGCCGTGTCGTCCGGTGACGGGTCGGTCTCCGTCATGGTCGTGGACGGCGGCAGCGGGTTCGCCGTGGCAGCCCCCGGCGGCGACCGGCTGGGCCTGCGGCAGTCGGTGCACGACCGCATCAGCAAGGTCGGCGGTACCGTGACCATCTACTCGAGCGAGGATGTCGGCACGACCGTCATCATGACGGTGCCGACGGCGGACAACGCATGAACACCGTGATCGACGAGACGATCGTCCGCTACCGGTCCGTGCCGGTCGAGCGGACCCCGCAGCGGCTGGATCCGCTCGGCGTTCAGTCCGCGTGGCTCCTGGTGCCGTTGATCGGCGTCGTCGCGGTGGGGTACGCGGTGTACTCGACGCTGGTGCACCAATCGCAGCTCCGGAGTCCCGCGCTCGCCATCTGGGCGATCGTCGTGTTGGCGCTAGCGGTCGCGGTCGCCGCGATCCGTACGCATCCGGGTTTCCCGCCCGTCGGGCTGTGGTCGCACCTCGCCATCGTCGGGGTCGCGCTGTCTTCCGCGGTGCTCTTCGACGCGGCGGTGTGGGGTCACAACCAGCGCATTCAGGACGACTGGGGCCAGATCGCGGTCGCTCTGCTGCTGACAGCGATGCCTCTCTACCGGCCGGTGCCGGAGGTGCTCGCGACCGCCGTGGCCTCCGCGCTCGTCTTGGGCGGATTGGCGGCAGCGCAGGCCTCATCCCTCATCGTCGTCACTCACCCCGCCGTCTACGCCACGGTCGCCGCGACGCCGGTGCTGGCTCTCGCCTGCGGCGGCTCCGGCTATGCCTGGACGATGACCGGCGAGACTCTGCGCTGGCGCGAGGTCGCCCGCGCAGGGCAGCTCCGGCTGGAGAGTGAGCTGAGGCAGGTCGCCGAACGGATGGTGGCGCAGGAGCGGGCGACCGCGCTCAACGCGGAGGCCGTGCCCTTCCTGACCGAGCTGCTGGCTGCCGGTCGGATCACCCAAGAAGACCGCGATCGGGCGCGGATCATCGCGACACGCCTGCGCAGCGCGGCGGTCGAGGCCGTCGACCGGAGCTGGTTGGCCGAGACGGTGGATCTGGCGCTCGCCCGCCGTGGCGTGGCGGACGAGCAGAACCGCTGGTCACGGGTCGACGATCCCGATCGGCTCGACCGGGTGTTGAGCGAGGAGCAGCGTGCGATCGTCGGCGCCCTGATCGACACCGTCGCCGACCTCCCCGGACTCGACCCGTCGAGCGTGAACATCGCGGTCTCCGACCCCGACTGCCCGGCGTTCCTGCTCACGGGCAGAGCGGAGGAGCCGCGACGCACGCTCCGGTCGGCGCTCGTGCCGTTCCTCAGCGCGCTGCAGTCCGTGTCGATGGTGGCGTCGATGCGGGTGCGCGATGGAGGCTTCACCGTGCGATTCGCATACCCTGAAAGGCGAGCACCATGAGTACCGCCACAGCACACCCTGCACCGTCGTCCCCGCCGATCCGGCTCGCCATCCTCGACGACCACGAGATCCTCCTCGACAGTCTCGCCACCTGGATCGAGCGCAATGCGCCCGAGTTCGACCTCGTGGTGCGCGCAGGGAGCTGGCTGGAGCTGGTGCACAGCGACGCCTTCCCGACCGACCTGGTGATCATGGACCTCCAGCTGCGCGAGTCCGTGTCGATCGGCGCGCGCGTGCGCACGTGCCGTGCGGCGGGGGCGAAGGTCGTGGTGCTGAGCGCGGTGGACACGCAGGAGGATCGGGATGCGGCGCTCGCCGCGGGCGCTGTCGCGTACGTCACGAAGACCCAGCCGATGTCGGAGCTGATCGCGGTGTCGCTCGCCGCCATGGGCAGGGACGGCTCGGCCGCGGAACAGAAGCCGGTCTGGCGTCCGCGGCCGACGGTTCCGGAGGCTTCCCGCCCCAAGCTGAGCGACGGCGAACGGCAGGCTCTGGTGCTGTACGCGGACGGGCGCACGACATCGGAGGTCGCGCGTGCGATGAACGTGCAGTACGAGACCGCCAAGACCTACCTGCGGCGTGTGCGCGAGAAGTACGGCAAGGTCGGCAGGCCGACAAGCTCGCGGGCGGACCTCATCCGCCGCGCCGCGGAGGACGGCTACCTCACGTAGGGTGCCGGCGCCCGCATAGGATTGCTCCGTGGCAAAACTGTATTTCCGCTACGGCGCGATGAACAGCGGCAAGAGCACGGCCATGCTGCAGGCAGCGTACAACTACGAGGAGCGCGGGCATCGTGTCCTGCTCGCCAAGCCCGAGATCGACACCAAGGGCGACATGGGCATCCTGTCGCGGCTCGGTGTTACCCGGCAGGTGGACTTCCTGATCGCCCCGGAGACCGACGCGTACGGCAAGTTCCAGCAGCACAGGGAACGCACGATCAAGCGTTTCGACCGTGACGTGAGCGCTCTGCTGGTCGACGAGGCCCAGTTCCTGACGGAAGCGCAGATCGATGATCTGCTGCGGATCGCGCTGCTCGACGACATCCCCGTGCTCGCCTACGGCATCAGGACCGATTTCCAGACGGTCGCGTTCCCGGGCAGCAGGCGCCTCTTGGAGGTCGCGCACAGCCTCGAGGAGCTGAAGACGATCTGCCGTTGCGGTCGCAAGGCGATCTTCAACGCGCGCAAGATCGACGGTGTCTTCGTGTTCGACGGCGACCAGGTCGCCATCGACGGAGCCGCCGTCAGCTACGAGGCGCTGTGCGGCAACTGCTACCTGGACGAGAGCCAGGGCGTCCTCAACAACGGCCGGAGGCATTGGCCCGTGAGTGCGGCGACCGCCTACGACAGCGAACCGGATTCGGACTTCACCTGATGCACATCTCGGTGATCGGTGTCGGTTATTTGGGTGCGGTGCATGCTGCGGCGATGGCTGATTTGGGTCACACCGTGGTGGGTGTGGATGTGGATGGGGTGAAGGTCGCGGCGTTGTCGGCGGGGCGGGCGCCGTTCTTCGAGCCGGGTCTGTCGGAGGTGTTGGGTTCGGCGTTGGCCAGTGGCCGGTTGTCGTTCACGACGGATTTTGCGGCGGTG
>NZ_JAGEKP010000050.1 GCF_017565305.1 Leifsonia sp. TF02-11 | reverse complement strand
GTCGACACTGCACAGCGACCTCGTGGGCCGCACCAGCTGGGACTCGAAGACGCAGCTGGCCTCGGCCATGTTCGAGTGGATAGAGGGCTTCTACAACCCGCGCCGCCGGCACTCCGCCCTCGACTACCTCAGCCCCGCCGACTACGAAGCCCTTCACACCACCGCCGAAATCGCGGCATGATCAACACACCGAAACCGTCCGGGAAACCGGGTCAGGCTCCGTTCGTTGCGGCTTTGTATGTGGGCGGCGTCACACTCTCTTGATCGCCGCGAAGTTCAACTCCGTTGTCGTCAAGTGCGTAGGCTCGGGAACCTTCTGTTTGGGCGTTGGGCTGAGCCGTGTGAGTAGCGAAGTGCATCTCATGTAACGTCATCCAAAGCTGTCGAACACTAAACGGAATTGGTGTATCTGCAGTAACCGCGTTCGGATTGAGATCCAATTCCGGATGACGACCGACGTACTCGCGTTTTGCATCCGTCACGAGCGTCTGAACAATCGTCGCAGCGTTCTCATCGATGGCCCCGAGAGCGAGAAATGCGAAGTCCTCGAATGGCAACGCCCAGTACGGAAGACACAGTTGGTCGCCGCGTTCACCCCCGATTGACTCTCCTGCGTCGACTTGGAGTGTGACCGCGGAAGCACCAAACGCGTGGGCATACTCGCCATGCACGTCCACGATCAACACTCGCGAAGACGGGAATCGGGATGGAGCGGCAATCGCGCCCACGATCGAAGACACGGTCGTCGATTTACCGCTTCCGGTGCTTCCAACTACTGCCGCATGACGAGTGAGAAGCTTGGTGACGTCGATCATCGCTGGCAGATGGGGGGCGTTCGAGACGCGACCGATACGAACGGCTCGGGTCGCATCCTGGATCTCATAGATTCTGTTGAGGTCCTCGGCGGTTACCAGAAGGACTCGGTCGCCAATCGAGGGAAAGCGCGCGACGCCGCGTACGAATGCTCCGTTTCGATGAGCTTCTCCGAGCAGCTCCAATGTCATCCACGGACGCCCAGGTATCGAGCCGTCTTCGATCTCGTCAGATCGCGGAGCAGATCCAACCTGAACCACGACTGCAAATAGGTCGACCAACCCAAGCGGTATCCGCACATAGGCGCCCACTTGACCCACGAAGTATGCGTGCCCCCGAGAAAATGTCAGACCCGGGGCCGCTTCGGGCAACACCGCAGCCGTTATGGTGTCACCGCGGACATTTGTGATGTCCGCAATGTGTGTCGGGTCAGCGCTCATCGACTGCACCGCTCGCCGCAACATCTCCAACAAGATCACGTAGTAGCTTGCCGAATGTTTCGAAGTCGCCAAGGTCTGACTCGGTTGGAACCGAATCTCCCTCCGCGCTGGTGGCTTCGGCCCACGGGGCCGAAATCGTGCCAACTACCGCCGCATCTCGAGCCAGAAGGATCAAATTCGGAAGGTTCGTCGCTAGACCGACCGCGTCCTCGTACTCGTCCAAAGACCCATGCAATAGCCCCTGCACCGTGGCGGTCGGATTCGATCGCAACGATTGGTCGAGAACCTCGTTGATGTGCTGGTCTCGAAACGAGAAGCCGCATGTAACGAGAACCGCGCCAGGCTTGCGAAGGAAGGCTTTCAACCTGTCCATCATCGCGAGGTAGGGCAAGCGACGGCTTTGGTCATACTTGAGGTGGCTCGGATACACGAGCGCAGAAGAATCGTCGTCCGCGTCGGCCGGTCGCCGCACGACATTCCCGTCCGCATCTTGCGACCAGTTGATGGAACCATGAAGCTTCCAAAGCAGATTCCAGCGGCCGGGGAGCTGGTCTTCCTCAACGGCTTGCAGATCAAAGCTTGGCTCTCTCGAACCCATGAACCCATCGAAATAGGCCACTCTCTGCCGTTCGAGCGCCTGCTCAGCAAGAAGATCGTAGTTCGTAGTGAAGATCTGCGTTGGCGAGAGCCGCCTAACTGCGCTGATCCACAAAGCAAGCGATTGATACGGCGTGTCCCCTGAAGGAAGGGTTATGTCTACGTTCTTGCGGATGCCGCGACAAATTTCCGCATCAAGCTTCGCTAGCGTCGACACTTCGACGCCTCTGACTGGCTCGGTACCGGGAAGCGCGGCGAGAAGTCGAACATAGTTCAATACCGCCTCGAGGTTCTTTCCGTCCTTCAGACCCAGGTGCCCAACAAGTGTCTCTATTGCCCCCGAGTAGGGCTCGGCCAACTGGTCTCGAACCATATCTGTTAGCTGCTCGATCCCCGGTATGAGTGGACTTCCGTCGGCGTTCTTCATCGCCATCGGAGCCCCTGCCCCAAGCATGAAACCGACCGGCTTCTTCTCCTGCTCAAGCGTCGCTCGAAGATAGCCGATTTGCTGATCTAATTGATGCACCGATACCCCCACTTCACTGGCCGCATCGATCGTAATGAATGCTTGGCCGCATTCTGTGGAGGCTGATCCCGCGGTGAGTTTGTGTCTATCGGGTGGTCACGTAGTGGTCACGTAGTCAGCTAGGGCCCAGACAACCTGCCCTCAGTCGATCTTTCGGCGCTTTTGGCCCAGGAAGACGTACGGAACGCGCGCTGTCTCGGCCGTGAGTGCGGCCAACTATCCAAGCGCCGTGAATGGGTCCGCGCTGATCGCTCAGCCGGCGACCGCATACCGGCTCCTGTCCCCACGCACCCTCGTTTCTCCTCCGCTGAAGGGTTGATGATTCGACTACGCCGATGAGTCCTCATTGCAGTTCCGGACCCCTTTTTGCTGGTGTCGATGATGAATACACGCGTCTCGCTGGCTCCCTTACTCGATCAGTTCTTGTTGCCGTTCCGGCGAGTGATCGAGAGCGAGTGGACGGGGCGCCGTGGCCGGTAGCGTGGAATACCGGACTGGAGCG
>NZ_JAGEKP010000005.1 GCF_017565305.1 Leifsonia sp. TF02-11 | reverse complement strand
AACCTACGTCACCGCGCCACGCCCCGCAACGCCCCCGTTGGTGCGAGCATGTCCCCCATCGCGAGCCGTTCGCCGAGGGGCACGTTGTTGTCCCCTTCGACGCGCGAAAGGGACAACAGCGTGCCCCTCGGCGATCTCAGGCGCCGAGGATGCCGCGCAGGGTGGCCGTGTAGTCCTCGAAGGCGCGGCGGCCGGTGGTGGTGAGCGCGAGGTAGGTGACCGGCACCCGGCCGCGGTGCGCCTTCTCGACCTCCACGTAGCCGGCGTCCTCCAGCTTGCGGAGGTGCGTCGCCAGGTTGCCAGCGGTGAGGTCGAGCAGCTCCTGCAGCCGGGGGAACGACATACTGCCGCCGTCAGGGACCGTCGCCAGGGTGGCGGTGATCTTGAGGCGTGCCGCGGCGTGGATGACCGGGTCGAGTTCGTCCACGCCGGTCACCGCTGCGGCTTCGGGGCGCGGAGGGTGCCGAGGGTGCCGAGGGTGACGATCGCGCCGGCGCCGAAGACAACCCCGCCCGCGATCGCCATGAGCAGGAGGTTCGGCCCGAGGCCGAGGAACGGTGCGACCGATCCCACGACCAGCAGGGCGAGCCCGAGGCCGAGCTGGAGCCGGTCACCCCAGATCGCCGCGCCGGCGAGGTAGAGCGTTCCGCACATG
Organism: Leifsonia sp. TF02-11; assembly: GCF_017565305.1. GTDB lineage: Bacteria > Actinomycetota > Actinomycetes > Actinomycetales > Microbacteriaceae > Leifsonia. The sequence goes on along the minus strand of NZ_JAGEKP010000005.1, from coordinate 263,343 downwards.
AGCGCGTAGGCGCTCGGGAAGTAGATGCCGGCGAGCTCGCCCGGCATTCCCTGCGCGATCAGCCCGATTCCGACCAGCGCGAAGGCGACCGAGCACACCGACCAGGAGACCCCGTACACGGTGCCGGAGAACTGGGACTCCCCTCGCACACCGCGGCCGATGCGCGAACCGATCACGGCGGAGGCGACGATCGACCCGACGATGAGCACGGCGAACAGGACTCCGGCTGCGACCGGAAGGACGAGGCCGAGCTGCGCGAGGTAGAGGGCGAGGAAGCCGATCAGCCACGCCACCGCCCACACGGTGTACAGCCAGACGACGGGGATGCGATGACCTCGGTCGACGCGCCGCTGCTGACCGTCGATGAGGTCGAGCATCTCGCGCGCGTCTCCGGATACGTTCTCGTTCATATTTACTTTGTAACACAAAGTACTCTGCGTGCACAAGAGATTTGCGATGCCGTAGAAGGATAGACTGGAGGGCTCATGTCCGCATCGGTCGCCCTCCCCCGCATCGTCTTCCCTCCCGAGCTGCCCGTCAGCCAGAAGCGCGATGAGATCGCGCGCGCGATCCGCGACAACCAGGTCGTGATCGTCGCCGGCGAAACCGGCTCCGGCAAGACCACGCAGCTGCCGAAGATCTGTCTCGAGCTCGGCAGGGAGAACATCGGGCACACGCAGCCGCGTCGACTGGCCGCGCGCACGATCGCCGAGCGCATCGCCGAGGAGCTCGGGCAGAGCGTCGGCGACCTGGTCGGCTACCAGGTGCGGTTCACCGACCGGGTGTCGAAGGCGACCAGGATCAAGCTGATGACCGACGGCATCCTGCTCAACGAGATCCACCGCGACCGGCTGCTGCGAAAATACGACACGATCATCATCGACGAGGCGCACGAGCGCAGCCTCAACATCGACTTCCTGCTCGGCTACCTGCGCGAACTGCTGCCGAAGCGACCCGACCTCAAGGTGATCATCACCTCGGCCACCATCGACCCGGAGAGCTTCGCCGCGCACTTCGCCGCGGCGGACGGCACACCAGCGCCGATCGTCGAGGTCTCGGGCCGCACGTTCCCCGTCGAGATCCGCTACCGGCCACTCGTCGCGGAGGCGCTGGAGGCCGACGACGACGAGCCGGATCCGGTGCCCGCCGCCGACCGCGACTACCTGCAGGGCATCAACGACGCCCTCGACGAGCTCGCCAGGGAGGCCGCGGGCGACGTGCTCGTGTTCCTCTCGGGTGAGACCGAGATCCGCGATGCCGCCGACGCCATCCGCGGCCGCAATCTGCCGGGCACCGAAGTCCTGCCTCTCTACGGCCGGCTCTCGTCTGCGGAGCAGCATCGCGTCTTCCAGCCGTCCACAGTGCCGGGCGTGCGCCGCCGCGTCGTGCTCGCCACGAACGTCGCAGAGACCAGCCTGACCGTGCCGGGGATCAAGTACGTCGTCGACGCCGGTACCGCCCGCATCAGCCGCTACTCCACGCGCGCGAAGGTGCAGCGCCTCCCCATCGAGGCCATCTCGCAGGCCAGCGCCAACCAGCGGTCCGGTCGCTCCGGACGCACCAGCGACGGCATCGCCATCCGTCTCTACTCGCAGGAGGACTTCGAGAAGCGGCCCGAGTTCACCGAGCCCGAGATCCTGCGCACCAACCTGGCGGCGGTCATCCTGCAGATGATCTCGCTCGGGCTGGGCGACATCGCGGCCTTCCCCTTCCTGACGCCCCCGGACTCGCGGGGCATCAAGGACGGTCTGGATCTGCTGGCCGAGCTGGGCGCCATCACGACGAAGAACGGCGAGAACGCGCTGACGAAGGTCGGCCGCGCACTCGCCCAGCTCCCGATCGACCCGCGGTTCGCCCGCATGGTCGTCGAGTCGAAACGGCACAACACGTCGCGGGAGGTCATGGCCATCGTCGCGGGGCTCACCATCCAGGACGTGCGCGAGCGGCCGGTCGAGAAGCGCGGCAGCGCCGACGAGAAGCACGCCCGCTTCGTCGACCCGACCAGCGACTTCCTCACACTGCTCAACCTCTGGAACTACCTGGAAGAGCAGCAGCGCGAGCTCTCCTCCAGCGCGTTCCGGCGGCTGTGCAAGGCCGAATACCTGAACTTCCTGCGCGTGCGCGAGTGGCAGGACGTGTACCGGCAGCTGCGCCAGCTGGCCCGCCCGCTCGAACTGACACTCGGCGAGCCGTCGATCAACCCCGACGGCATCCACCGGTCGCTGCTCGCCGGGCTGCTGTCGCACATCGGGCTGAAAGACCTGCGCGAGAGCGGGAACAAGGGCTCCGCCCGCGGCCAGCGGCAGTCGGAGTACCTCGGCGCCCGGCAGACCCGGTTCGTGATCTTCCCCGGCTCTGCACTCGCCAAGAAGCAGCCGAACGCGATCATGTCCGCCGAGCTCGTGGAGACCTCCCGGCTCTTCGCGCGGATGAACGCGACCATCGACCCGGCGTGGGCCGAGCCGATCGCCGGCGACCTCTGCAAGCGCCAGTACAGCGAGCCGCACTGGGAGAAGAGCCAGGGCGCGGTCGTGGCCTACGAGCGCGTCACGCTGTATGGCGTACCGATCATCCCGCGGCGTCGCGTGCAGTACGCCCGCATCGACGCCGAGCTGTCGCGCGAGCTGTTCATCCGGCACGCGCTCGTCGACGGCGAGTGGGACTCGCGCCAGGCGTTCGACCGGGCCAACCGCAAACTCCTCGCCGAGCTGCGCGAGCTCGAGGAGCGCACCCGGCGGCGCGACCTCCTCAACGACGACGAGGCCGTCTTCGAGTTCTACGACGCCCGCATCCCGGCCGACGTGGTCTCGACGCGGTCGTTCGAGGGCTGGTGGAAGAAGGCCAGGAACGAGACGCCCGACCTCCTGACGATGACCCCGGAGTCCCTGCTCGAGGACGACGCGGCAGGGATCGACGAGGAGGCGTTCCCTCCCGTGTGGCGTCAGGGCGACCAGCGGCTCACGCTGCGGTACCGCTTCGAGCCGGGAGCGGAGGACGACGGGGTGACCGTGCAGGTGCCGCTCGCGCTGCTCGCCGGCCTCGTGCCCGACGGCTTCGACTGGCAGGTGCCCGGCCTGCGCCAGGAGCTCGTGACGGCGATGATCAAGTCGCTGCCGAAGGCGATCCGCCGCCAGGTGGTCCCCGCCGCCGACTGGGCCAAGCGCTTGCTCGGCGAGCTCGCGGGCGCTGCCGGCATGGAGGCCCACGACGGCCGCCGACCCGCGGCGTCACTCGCCGACACGCTCGCTGCGACCATCTCGCGGCAGACCGGATCGCGCGTCACCGGCGCCGACTTCGACCTCGACCGGCTGCCCGCCCACCTGCGGCCGACCTTCCAGGTGATCGGCGAGCGCGGGAGGCCGCTGGCGAGCGGCAAGGACCTCGCCGCACTTCAGGAGCGGCTGCGCTCGCGCGCCCGCGACTCGGTCGCGCGTGTGGCCGAGGCGCGCACCCCGGACGCGATCGAGCGCTCGGGGCTCACGACCTGGGACCTCGACGAGCTGCCCCGGCACCTCGACTCGACCCAGAAGGGCCCGAACGGGACGACCAACACCGTCCGCGCGTATCCGGCGCTCGTCGACGACGGTTCCAGCGTCAGCATCCGGCTGATGTCCACGCCGGCGGAGCAGGCGCGCGCGCTGCCAGGCGGGGTGCGCAGGCTGCTGCTCGCGAGCATCCCGTCGCCGGTGGCCTACGTGCAGCAGCACCTCACCGCGAACGAGAAGCTGACCCTCGCCGCGAGCCCCTATCCCAACACGAAGGCACTGTTCGACGACTGCCTGCTCGCCGTCGTCGACTCGGTGCTGTACCGGATGAAGCCCGACGGCCAGCTCTTCATGCGGGCGGAGTTCGAGGCGGTGCGCGACCGCGTGTCCGGCGTCGTCATGGACTCGATGTTCGAGACGGTCGCGCTGGTCACGCGCACCCTCACGGCGGCGCGGGCGGCCGAGAAGGCGATCGGCGGCACGACGTCGCTCGCGTACCTCCCGTCGCTGAACGACGCGAAGACGCAGCTGGCCGGCCTCGTCTACCCGGGGTTCGTGTCGGCGACGGGCCTGGAGCAGCTGAAGCACCTCCCCCGCTACCTGTCGGGCATCTCGCAGCGGATGCAGGCGCTGCCTACCAACCCGGGCCGCGACCGCGCCTGGCAGACCCAGGTGGAGACCGCGACCGCTCTCTACACGGAGGCCGGCGGCCGGATCCCGCCGGCGCCGCACGCGCCGGAGAACCTCGTGCACGCCCGCTGGATGCTGGAGGAGTTCCGCGTGTCGCTCTTCGCGCAGTCGCTCGGAACGGCCGAAACGGTCTCCCTCCAGCGCATCCGCAAAGTCCTCGGGGGCTGAGCAGCCATCGCTTCCTCACTTCCTCCCGCAACACGCCGGTCGGAGGCGGGAGGAAGTGAGGAAGCGATGGCTGCTCAGACGGGGAGGTGGAAGCCTCCGTTGGAGTGGAGGAGCTGGCCGTTCACCCAGCCGCCGGACACCGACAGCAGGAACGCGACCAGGTCTGCGGTGTCCTGAGGGCGGCCGAGGCGCCCCAGCGCGGTCTCGGCGGCGAGCGCTTCGGCGAGCTCCGGCGTCATCCAGCCGGTGTCGATCGGGCCCGGGTTGACCAGGTTCGCGGTGATCCCGAGGTGCGCGAGCTCGACGGCGGCGGCGATCACGATGCGGTCGAGCGCGCCCTTGCTGGCGCCGTACGGGAGGTTGTGGGCGGTGTGGTCGCTCGTCAGCGCGACGATGCGGCCCATGGCCGGCGCGCCGGGGTCCGACGGCTGCGCGAACTGCTCGGCGAACGCCTTGATCAGCAGCCAGGTGCCGCGGGTGTTCACCGCGAAGTGGGCGTCGAACGCCTCCACGCTGGTGTCGAGCAGCCCGCTGTCGACCGAGTGGGCGTGGCTGGCCACGAGCGCCCGGATCGGCCCGAGGCCGGCGCGCACCCGCTCGACGGCCAGCCGCGGCGACTCCGGATGCGAGAGGTCGACGGCCACCGGCAGGGCGCGGACGCCGAACGCGCGGAGCTCGTCGGCGAACTCCTCGTGCGCACGCTCCTGTGCACCCCACGGCATCGACGCGTCGTAGTCGTCCCAGAACGCGAACGCGACATCCCAGCCGAGGGAGGCCTGATTGCGGGCGATCGCCGCACCGATCGAGTTCGGGCGGCTCGCACCGGTGATGAAGACGACGGGACGGGAGGAGCGGGCGTCGTTGTCCATCCGACGATTGTGTCAGATGGACGCCGACGCCCGCTCCGTTGTCCTTCGCCCGGCTACAGCACCTTCGACAGGAAGGCCCTCGTGCGCTGGTGCTGCGGGTTCGCGAGCACCTCGCGCGGGTCGCCGGCCTCGACGACGACGCCGCCGTCCATGAAGACCAGCTCGTCCGCGACCTCGCGCGCGAAGCCCATCTCGTGGGTGACGACGACCATCGTCATGCCGGAGGCCGCCAGGCCCTTCATGACGTCGAGCACCTCGCCGACCAGCTCGGGGTCGAGCGCAGAGGTCGGCTCGTCGAACAGCATCAGCTTCGGGTCCATCGCGAGGGCGCGGGCGATCGCCACGCGCTGCTGCTGACCTCCGGAGAGCTGCGACGGATAGTGGTCGCCCTTGTCGGCCAGGCCCACCCGGGCGAGGAGCTCGTTGGCGCGCTCGACCGCTCGCGCCTTCGGGATGCCCTTCACCCGGATCGGCGCCTCGATGATGTTCTCGAGTGCCGTCATGTGCGGGAACAGGTTGAACCGCTGGAACACCATGCCGATCTCGCGCCGCTGGCGGGAGGCCTCCTTGGGCTTCAGCTCGTATAGCTTGTCGCCGTGCTGGCGATAGCCGACGACCTGGCCGTCGACCGAGAGCCGGCCGGCGTCCACCCGCTCCAGGTGGTTGATGCAGCGCAGGAAGGTGGACTTGCCCGAGCCGGACGGCCCGATGATGCAGAGCACCTCCCCCGGGCGCACCGAGAGCGAGATCGACTTGAGCACCTCGTTGGAGCCGAAGCTCTTCGAGACGCCCTCGGCGAGGACCATGGGCGTGACGCCAGCCTTCGCGCTCGAGTCGTAAGACGGAGCGTCGCTCATCCCTTGCCTCCCAGGTCGTTGCCGTCGGGTGCGCCGGCCGCGGGCAGCGCGCCCGTGGCGAGTGCCGGCTCCCTGTTCTCGGGCCGCCGCATGTTGACGCCGCGCGAGAACCGCTTCTCGAGGAAGTACTGCCCGACCATCAGGATCGAGGTGAACAGCAGGTACCAGAGCGAAGCGACGATCAACAGCGGGATCGGCGTGTACGTGACCGCGGAGATGTCGCGCGCGACACCGTAGAGGTCGGTGGTCAGCGGGATCGCCGCGACGAGCGAGGTGGTCTTCAGCATCGAGATGACCTCGTTGCCCGTCGGCGGGATGATCACGCGCATGGCCTGAGGGATGACGATGCGGGTCATCGTCTGCCACCACGACATGCCGAGGGCGGTCGCCGCCTCCTCCTGACCGGTGTCGACCGAGAGCAGGCCGGCGCGCACGATCTCGGCCATGTACGCGGCCTCGTTGAGCGCCAGGCCGACGATCGCGATGATGAACGCGTTCTGCATGAAGCCGAGGTCGAACGTCGCGCCGAGGTTCGTCCACGGCACGCCGAGGAAGATGTGCGGGTAGATCAGCGAGAAGAGGCCCCAGAACACCAACTGGACGTACACCGGGGTGCCGCGGAAGACCCAGAGGTAGAGCCACGCGACCGACTTGACGACGGGGTTCGGCGACAACCGCATGACGGCCAGGATCAGGCCGAGGATGACGCCGATGACCATCGAGTAGACCGTCAGTTGGAGGGTCACGAGCGCAGCAGCACTGATGCGCTTGTCGAAGACGTACTTGCCCACGTACTGCCAGCCGTAGGCGGACCGCTGCGACGCGTCCACGACGAACCAGACGGCCAGCAGGATGAGGACGATCGCGAACACGATGCGCCACGGATGGCGCAGCTTGATCGCTTTGATCGGCTCGGACGGCGGGGCGCCGGCCGGCGACGGGACGGATCCCGTCGCCGGACCGGCCGGGTTGCCCTGCGACATCAGGTCAGCCCTTCGCGGCCGCGTTGATGCTCGCCGTCGTGACCATTCCGTCGGCCACGCCCCACTTGTCGAGGATCTTCTTGTAAGTGCCGTCGTCGATCAGCGCCTGGATGGTCTTCTGCAGCACCGGCGTCAGGTCGGAGTTCTTGGCGACCGGGATACCGTAGGGCGCGACGTCGAACGTCTTGCCGGCCTCCTGCAGCTTGCCGCTCGACTTCGAGATCGCGTACAGCGTGACGGGCGAGTCGGCGCTGAGGGCGTCGGCCTTGCCGAGGATGACCGCGTTGGTCGCGTCGTCCTGGTTGTCGTAGCGCAGCGCCTGGATAGCCGGCTTGCCCGCGTCGGTGCAGGTCTTCGACTTGGCCGGGACCTCGTCGGTGTCCTCGTACGTCGTGGACTGCACGGCGACTTTGAGGCCGCAGGCGTTGTCGGGGTCGACCGTCTTGCCCTTGGCGGATGCCCAGAGGATGCCCGCGTTGTAGTAGTTGACGAAGTCGACCTGCTTCTCGCGCTCGACGGTGTCGGTGAAAGAAGACATTCCGAAGTCGTCCTTGCCGCCGGTGACGCTCGGGATGATGTTGTCGAACTTGGCGATCGCGTAGTTGATCTTGACACCGAGCTTCGCGCCGATGGCGTTGGTGAAGTCGACCTCCCAGCCGACGGGGTTGCCGTTGTCGTCCTTGTACTCGTTCGGCGGGTAGGTGTCGTCCATGCCGACGGTGAGGACACCGGCGGACTTGATCTTGGACGGCAGGCTGTTCGCCAGGGTGTCGTCCTTCTTCACGTCGAACGCGGCGCTCGACGCTGAGCCGTTCGACGAGGGGGTGGAGTTGTCGACACAACCGGAGAGCGCGAGCGCTGCGACGGCGACGAGGGCGGCCGCTGGGGCCACGGATCGGATGCGCATGATGGTAGTTGTCCTTCTTCCTGGTGCAAGGTGTGCAGGAGGGGTAAGGGGAGAATACCCCAGCCCAGATGCAATCTAGGCATACTAAATCGCGCGCAAAACGCCAGTTTTCCTGCAAGTTTCGCAGAGATTTCGTGTTTCTTTGCGCGGAATCCGTCGTTTGCGACGTCTGACGGCCTCGATTGCACGTGACACGACGCGCCGCGCTAGGGTCTGGTCGTGACCCAACCGCAATCCGGCCTGGCCGAATCGGCTCGCGTGGTCGTCACGCGCCCCGACGATCCGCTGGCCGCGCCGCTGGTCGACGAGCTCTCGCGCGAGTACGACGAGCGGTACGGCCTCAACGACGGCATCCCCTCCTCCGCGGAGCTGTCACGGTACCCGGCCGAGCGGTTCACCGAGGCGGAGGGCGGCACGTTCCTGCTGCTCGTTGACGCGTCGGGGACTGCGGTCGCTGGCGGGGCGTTCATGCGCGAGGACGACGCCACGGTCGAGGTCAAGCGGGTCTGGACGGACTCCGGCCACCGGCGCCAAGGGCTCGCGCGGCGCGTGATGGCCGAGCTGGAGGCCGAGGCAGCGCGTCGCGGCATCCGGACGATCGTGCTCACCACCGGGGCCCGCCAGCCGGAGGCGGTGGCGCTGTACCTCTCGCTCGGCTACTCGCCGTTGTTCGACCTCGACGACGACTGGGAGCGCGTCTCGTACCTCGGCTTCCGCAAAGACCTCTAGCGCGGGTCCTCGCGGGTCTCGAGATTCGTCACGAATGTCGCGATTCGTGCCACGAATGTCGACATTCGTGACGAATGTCGCGGGCTCAGGCGGTGAGGAGGTGGGAGGCCTCGGCGACGAGGGCGGCGGCGGAGCGGCCGTCGACGGGGTCGGCGAACGCTTCCGCGAGCGCGTCGGCCAGGCGGGCGGTGCCCGCGCCCGCCGGGCGGGCGTCCAGGACGCCGAGGAGGTCGGCCGCGTGCAGTGCCTCGATGGAGACCACCTCCGTCGTCCGGGCGACGGCACGCTGCAGGAGGCGGAGAGCGAGCGGCGCATAGGTCGCGTGGTCCTCCACCCCCGACAGCGTCGAGCTGCCGAGCGTCGCCGGCGGCGCCAGCTGCCGTACCTCGGCGACGGCGTCCGCGGCCGCATAGAGGAGGAGGCCGGGGATCCGCGTTCGGCCCTCCCTGCGCGCGGACGCGAGCGCGAGCGAGAGCGCCGCGGTGCGACGCTCGGACGCCTCTGCGACGTGGGCCAGCGCCAGGCGCAGGTTCTCCAGAGCCAGCGCCAGGGGCAGCGCTTGGAAGTTGCCGCCGGAGACGAGTCGGTCGCTCGGGAGGTCGACGACCGGGTTCTCCGAGCGCGCCGCGAGCTCGACCTCCAGCTCGGTGCGAAGCCGGGCCACCGCCTCGCGGAACGCGCCGTGGAGTTGCGGCGCTGTGCGGAACGCCAGCGGGTCCTGCACGCTCACGGCACGGTCGGGCGCGTGGAGGCCGCTCCCGTCGAGCGCGGCGCGGATCGCCTGTGCCGAGGCAGTCTGGCCCGCGCCGCCACGGGCGTCAGCCACCTCCCGCGAGTACGGGCTCAGGTTTCCGGCCGGCCCGGCCGCGCCGACCGCCTCCAGCGAGAGCGCAACGACCAGGTCGGCCGCCTCCGCCAGCTTCCGGGCGGCGACCGCCGCCAGTGCGCCGACGCCGACACTCAACGCGTTGGCACTCAGCGCGGCCAGGGCCTCGTGGGGCGCGAGCTCGATCGGCTCCAGGCCGGCCTCGGCGAGGGCCCGGGCCGCCGGAACCTCCGCGCCCGAGCGCAACACCGTCCCGGTGCCGGTGACGACGGCGGCGACCTCCGCGAGCGCGGTCAGGTCGGCCGCGCCGACAGAACCCCGCGAGGGGATCCACGGGGTCACACCGGCGTTGAGAAGGGCGACATACGCGTCCGCGAGCGCCGGACGGACGCCCGCGCCGCCGCGGGTGAACCCGGCGAGGCGGGTCGCAACCACCGCGCGAGCCTCCACCTCGGAGAGCGGTTCGCCGATGCCGCCGCGGTGGTTCGCGATCGTGCGGCGCTGGAACGCGGCCAGCTCGTCCGCCGACACGGCGTCGTCTCGCCCGGCACCCAATCGGCGGTTGAGCCCGTAGACCGGCTCCCCCGACTCGATCGCCCGTTCGACGACCGCACGGGAGGCGGAGATCCGCTCGCGCGCGTCCGCGTCGAGCGCGACGCGCGCGCCCTCCGCGATCGCGGCGATGTCGGAGACCGTGGGAAGCCGGTCGCCGAAGAGAACCTCACCCGTCGGAGCCGTCACGGCGTCAGAAGTCCGCCAGGTTGCGGCGGAGTCCGCCGTCGCCGAGCTCTGACCGCAGCACGCCGCGCCGGCGGAGGGCCGGCACCAGCGGGTCGAGCGTGCGGTGCACGTTCGCGGGATGCACCTGCCCGGTGAAGAGGAACCCGTCGCCGCCGACGGCCTCCCCCAGCTCGCCCAGGTGGTCGGCGACCTCGTCGGCCGTGCCGATGATCGCCAGGCCGTCCTTCTTGGCCCGGGTCTGCAGGATCTCGCGCAGCGTGGATCCGGCGGGAGCGGAGGACACGAAGTTGTCGAGGGTGCCGCGGTTGCTGTTCGTGGTGATCTCGGGAAGCGGCGCGTCCAGGTCGAAGGTCTTGAAGTCGACCCCGGTCAGGTAGCTGATCGACTGGAGCTGCTCGTCGATCGCCGCCTGCGTGAGCTCGGCGCGCGCCGCACGCACGCTCGCGGTCTCCTCGGCGTTCGCGGTCAGGATGGGCTGCACCACGAACAGCACCTTCACAGCGTCGGCGGCCCGGCCGTTCTCGACGGCGACGGCCCGGATGCTGTCGCGGTACTCGCGCATCCGCTCCGGTGTGGAGGCCAGCGCGAGCACCACGTCGGAGTTCTTGCCGGCGAAGTCGCGGCCGCGACCGGACGCACCCGCCTGGACCATCACCGGCTCTTCGGCGGGCGGCGCCAGGTTCAGCGGCCCGCGGACGCGGAAGAAGCGGCCCTCGTGGTCGATCGTATGCACCTTGCGGTAGTCGGCGAAGACGCCGCCGGCGATGTCCTCAACGACGGCGTCGGGCTCCCAGCTGCGCCAGAGCTTGCGGACGACCTCCACCCACTCGTCGGCCCTGTCGTAGCGGAGATCGTGCTCAACCTGCTTGTCGAGCCCGTAGTTCTGCGCGGCGAGGTCGGAGCCGCTGGTCACCACGTTGAAGCCGAGCCGGCCGCCCGCGAAGTGCTGGAGGGTGCTGAGCAGGCGTGCAGCGGTGAACGGCTCGTAGAAGCTCGCGCTGAGAGTCGGCACGATTCCGAGCCGGCTGGTCGCACCGAGCAGGTACGGGACGAGCGGGAGCGGGTCGTGCTTGGGGACGAACCGCGCGGCGGCCAGGTTCACTTCGGCCGACCCGCCGTACGTGTCCGGCACGGCCACGCCGTCCTCGATGATGAAGAGGTCGAAGCCGGCGCCCTCGAAAGCGCGCGCCGCGTCCTGGTAGAGGGGAGGCTGCCTCCAGTCGTAACCGATGCCGTACGTGGGGTCGCCCCAGCCCTGGACGCCGAAGCCCGCGCCGAGGAACCAGCCGAAGTGAAGGAGTGCCATGCGTTCTCTCTGCTGCGCGCGTCAGTCGACGCCGACGCCGGCGGCGGTCAGCCACTCGGCGTCGTACGCCTTGGTCAGGTAGTTCGTCCCGCCGTCCGGCGCGATCGCCACGATGATCGAGCCGGGGCGCGCCTCGCGGGCCACCCGCAGGGCGGCCGCAACGGCGAGTGCCGACGACGGGCCGAGCAGGAGGGCCTCCTCGGCGGCGAGCCGGCGGAGCGTTCGGTACACCACCCCATCCTCGACCGTGTGGACCTCGTCCACCACCCGCGGGTCGAACGTGTCCGGCCAGAAGTCGCGCGGCCAGGCGGTGCCGACGCCGTCGACGAGGATGCGGCCGGCCGCGCCGCCACCGTACGTCGACCCTGCCGGGTTCGCCCCGTGCACCTCCACGGCTCCCCCGCTGACCTCCTTGAGGTAGCGTCCGGTTCCGCTGACGGTGCCGCCGGTGCCGATGGCCGCGACGAAGTGGGTCACCTGCCCGGCGGTCTGGCGCCAGATCTCCGGCCCGGTGCCCCGGTAGTGCGCCTCGGGATTCGCGGCGTTCGCGAACTGGGCCGGTCGCCACGATCCCGGCGTCTCGGCCGCGATGCTGTCGGCGACCGCGCGCGGGTTGGCCGGGTCGTCGGGCCCGGCCTCCCAGTCGGCCTCGACCAGGCGGGCGCCGTAGGCGGCGAGCACCTTGCGCTTCTCGTCGGAGATGTCGGCGGCGTGCACGATGACGACGGGATGGCCGGTGAGCCGGCCGATGAGGGCCAGTCCGATTCCGGTGTTGCCGCTCGTCGCCTCCACGATGGTGCCGCCGGGGGCGAGAGCGCCCGCCACCTCGGCCGTGCGGATCATGTTGAGCGCGATGCGGTCCTTGGAGGAGCCTCCGGGATTGCGGCCCTCGAGCTTGACGAGCACCCGCGATTCCAGGCCGGCCGGCAGGGAGTGCAGTTCGACCACCGGGGTGTTGCCGATCAGCGCGGCCGCCGAGTCGCACACCTCGCCCAGCGGGAGCTTCCCTGGGGCGGAGGAGGGGATCAGGTCGAGCGCGGTCATGCAGGAACGATAGACGGGTCGGCTGCGAAGCGCACGGGCTGTGTCGACGTGTTACACCGTGGCAGGCGCGTCACGCACCGACGGCGTCCGGCTTCGCCGGGTAGCCGACCTGGGTGCGCCACCAGGGCGTCTCGACGAACCCGCGCTTGAGGTAGAGCAGCTCCATGGCGCCCGTCCAGCCTTCGACACCGTCGAGCAGGGCGAGCGTGCGCGAGATGAACTCGTTGAGCTCGGCCACCGACGGCGTGATCACCTCGCAGAACAGCGAGTTGTCGTCGAGGATCGCGGCGAGGTAGCGCACCGCCGGGTACTCCGACAGGGCCTGGGCCACGGACTGCAGCCGGTCGGGGGCGACGCGGACGAGCAGGAGCGTCTCCGCGCCCATCCCGAGCGCGGCGGCCGGCACCAGCGTGAGGATGTCGACGCAGCCCTTGCTGCGCAGCCGGTCGAACCGGCGTCGCACGCTCGATTCGTTCATCCCCATCCGGTCGCCGACCGTCTGGAAGGAGGCCCGGCCGTCGGAGCGCAGTTCGGCGAGGAGGCGCCGGTCCGCGTCGTCGAAGTGGGCCGGTTCGCACCACTCGGGGTCGACCAGCGAGGTCTTCTCGGCCTCCAGCGCCTCGGGGAGACGCATGGTCTCCGCGAACAGCTGACGGCTCCAGTCGTGCCGCACCTTGTAGACGTGCATGATGATGTCGCTGCGCCAGCGCCGGATGCCCGCGATCGACTGCAGCGACTGGATCAGCGTCGGGTAGTGCGCCGCTCCCCCGGACACCACCAGCTCGGCGATGATGTCGTACTGGCCGGTGACCAGGGTGAGGAAGCGGACGTCAGCGTGCGCGACGAGCGCAGCGGCCACGTCGAGCTGCGTGCCGGGGCGGCAGTTGAGCCGCACGAGGAAGGAGTCCACCTGCCCGGAGCTGCCGAGCGCTGGCACGACGGCGATGCGGACGATCCCGTCGGCGACCAGCTGTTGGCCGCGCCGGGCGACGGTCGCCGTCGAACTGCCCACCATGTCGGCGATGGCCGTCCAGCTGGCCCGGCCGTCGTGCTGCAGGGCGACGATGATCTTGCGGTCGAGCTCGTCGAGGGTGTCGAGCGCCTTCACTCGGCCGTGCCCGTGCGCGTGCCCGTGCGCGGAGGAGCCACCCGGTGCAGGAAGTTGCGAACCGTCGCCGTCCATTCCTCCGCCTCCTCGATCTGGGGCGAGTGCCCCGATTTCTCGAAGATCGCCAGCTCGGCGCCGGGGATCAGCGAGACGATCGTCTCGCTGCACGATACCGGTGTGATCCAGTCCGTGCGGCCGACCGTCACGAGTGTCGGCGCAGTGATGCCGGGGAGGACCGGCTTCAGGTCGTAGGAGGGCAGGTTCTTCGAGAAGGCGTAGTTGTGCGCCTCGTACCGGTACGGAGTGGCGGCCACCTTGCGTTCGACGGCCTCCGGATCGTAGACGAAGTCGTAGAGCGGCAGGATCTCGCGCCAGCAGTCGCGCAGGTCATCGTTGTCGCGCACACGGCCCTCGTCGATGCGGTCGAACTTGTCCATGTCGACCGTCACCCGGTCGGAGGCCAGGGCGTTGGTGCGCGAGAGTTCCGAGTGCGTGTTGTCCGCCGCGGTGTCGCGCAGCACCATCGCCCGCACCCGGTCCGGGTAGCGTGTCGCGTACTCCATCGACATGAAGCCGCCGTAGGAGCCGCCCGCCATGATGATCGTGTCGGCCCCGATCCACTCCCGCAGGCCGTCGATGTCCGCGGCCCACTGCTCGTGGCTGAACTCACCCGCGCCTTCGCTCTCGCCGGATCCCCTGGCATCGAAGACCACGACGCGGTACTCGTCGGCGAGCCGGCCGAAGCTGGCGCGCGGCTCCGCCCGCGACCCGAGACCCGGTGCGCCGTGGTGCGTGATGATCACGGGCGCGCCCTCCGGGCCGAGCACCTCGACGGCGAGCCGGTTGCCGTTGATCTCGACGAACTGGGCGGTGGTGGTCGCGGCGGCGAACTCGGGCGAGACGTCCTCGGTAGCGGTCACAGTGGGTGGGTCCTTTCTTCCGGTGCGGTGTGGTTCAGAGTGCGATCGTGCAGGAGTCGAGGTCGCGCGGGAAGGCGGTGAGCGGCCGCGAGCCGTCCGCCGTCACCAGCATGCTGTCGGAGATCCGGTAACCGGCGTGGCCGGGGATGTAGATGCCCGGCTCGTTCGACACGATCATCCCCGCCTCCAGCGGGGTGTCGTCGCCGTCCTCCAGCCACGGCGGCTCGTGCATGCCGAGGCCGATGCCGTGGCCCTGACGGTGGCGGAGGTACTCGCCGAGTCCGGCGTCGCGGATGACGTCGAGGCAGTTGCGGTTGGCGTTGCGGCACTCGCGGCCGGGCCGGATGGCGCGCCCGCCGATCTCCTGCGCGAGCCGGACGGCGTCGTGGTATCGCCGCTGCTCGGCGGTCGGCTCACCGAGCACGAAGGTGCGTTCTCCCTCCACGAACCGGCCGCCGACCGCGCAGCCGAGCGAGAGCATGAACGTGTCGCCCGGGCGCAGCCGGTAGCCGGACGGCAGCCCGTGCGGGTAAGCGGAGTTGGCGCCGGCGTAGACCAAGCCGCCCGCGAGCGGAGAGACGACGATCACGTCGTCGTGCTCCGCGTACATGGTCGCGACGCCGACTCCGCCGACGTGCGATGCCAGTTCGGCCTCGCTGGGCAGCTCGCTCCCGCCGGAGATCCGCTCGCGGATCAGTGCGACGCCGGCCTCCAGCATCAGGTCGGTGATGCGCGCCGCCTCGGCGTGGAGGGCGACCTCCTCGGGGAGCTTGACGAAGCGGGCGACGGTGACGATCGGGGTGGGGACGGCTTCGGTCACCGTCAGCTCGGAGAAGGCGGCGTGCTGCCGCTCCCACGTCATCCCCGTCGTGTATCCCACACGGCCGGCGGCACCGACGCGATCGGCGAGCGCCCGGAACGGCGGCAGTACGCCGGGGAACTCGGGGTACGAGACGATCTCGCCGCGGGCCTCCTGACGCTCGGCGTTCTCGCGCTCGAGCTCGGGAACCAGCAGCACGGCGCCGCCGTCGGCCCCGATCCAGACGGCGACCGGGCGCTCGCAGGGGTGGTGGAAGAAGCCGGTGAGGTAGGCGACGTCCTCGGGCGAGTCAGTGAGCAGGGCGTCCAGCTGCGCGGCGCGCAGGCGCTCACGGACGCGCTCCTGCAGCCGGTCGAGCACCTCGGCGCTCAGGCGGGTGGGGAACACGGGCCTCCTTCGGTCGGTTCTGCGGTCGGTGGAGCTTCGGGGGGCGGAGCCGGTCAGCGGCGCCGGGACTTGGGATTGCGGGCGTCGTTGTAGGCGATCGAGAGCAGCGTGGCCGAGAGCACCAGCAGCAGGATCGCGAGCGACGGGAACAGCGTCAGCCACCAGGCGCTCGACATCGCACCGGACTGCTGCGCCTCGTAGAGGATGCGGCCCCACGACCACACGTTCGGGTCGCCGAGGCCGAGGAAGGCGAGGCCGGCAGCCGAGAGCACGGCGCGGGAGGCCGTGACGACCACCGAGACCACGATCACCGGGGTGACGGCGGGCACGACGTGACGCACGATGATCCACAGCGGGGACGTCGTCATGAGCCGAGCGGCGTCGACGTAGGGCAGGCGCACCACGGTCAACGCCTGCGAGCGCACCAGCCGGGTGACCTCCGGCCACGAGAACGCGGCGACCACGAGGATGATCGTGGTCGTGCTGGGGCCGACCAGCGCCGCGATGAGGATCATCAGCGGGAGCACCGGCAGCGACAGCGTCAGGTCGACGACGACGCTGATGAAGCCGTCGAGCCGGCGGAAATAGGCGCCGACCACGGCGATGACGGTGCCGAGGACGATGGCGATCGCCGATGCCGCGACGGCCACCAGGATGCTCTGCTGCGAGCCCCAGACCACCTCGCCGAAGACGTCCCTGCCGAGGCTGTCGGTGCCGAACCAGTGCGGGAGGCCGGGCGGCGCGAGCACGTCCTCCCCGTAGCTCGGCGGGTAGGGCGCGATCAGCGGTGCGGCGATCGCGACGATCGTCAGGAGAATGAGGACGCCGAGGGCGAGCATGCCGAGCGGCTCTCGCCGGAACGCCCGCCAGGTCTGCGCGGCGGCCCTGCCGTTCTCGAGGGCGACGGGCTCCAGCCCGACGGACTCCTCCTCGATGACGGCGGGGTCGGCCTGGTCGGCGGTCGCCGCGTCCGAGTGGGTCACGGTGTTCGACTGCGACATCAGGCCTTCTTCACTCTCGGGTCGAGGAAACCGTAGACGGTGTCCGTGATCATGTTGGCGACCACGACGGTGATCGCGAGCATCAGGAACGCACCCTGCAGCACAGGGAAGTCGAGCTGGGTGACGGCCTCGTAGATCCCGCGGCCGATGCCCGGGTAGGCGAAGACCGTCTCGGTGAGCACGGCGCCGCCCACGAGGAAGCCCAGCTGGAGGCCGATGAGGGTGGTCGTGGGCAGGAGCGCGTTGCGCAGCGCGTGCTTCCAGAGCACGCGGCGGTACGGGAGGCCGTTGGCCTTCGCGAGGGTCGTGTAGTCCTCCCCTAGCGCGTCGATCAGCGTCGAGCGCATGGTCAGCACGTACGAGCCGAGCTGCACGAGCATGAGCGAGAGCGCGGGGAGGATGAGGTGCGTCGCGACGCTGCCGTACCAGGCGAGCCCGTAGGCGTCCTGGTCGTACGCGCCGCCGATCGGCAGCCAGCCGAGCATCAGGCCGAACACGAACAGCAGCAGGACGCCGATGCTCGGGACGAAGATCGACTGCCCGGTCACCCCGACGATCTGCACCAGCCTGTCCAGGAACCGGCCGCGGTGGGAGGCCGCCAGCACCCCGAGCGGGATGCCGACGGCCACCGTGGCCACGAGCGCGGTGCCCGTGAGCAGCAGCGTCCACGGGAGTCGTTGCATCAGCACGTCGAGCACAGGAATCGACTGCGTGAACGACACCCCCAGGTTGCCCTGGATGAGCTGCCACAGATAGATGCCGTACTGCACGATCAGCGGCTGATCGAGCCCGTACTGCTTCAGGAGGGCCGCCCGCGTGTCCTCGGTCATGTTCGGGCTGGCGACCGCCAGCGCCGGGTCTCCGGGAAGCAGCCGCAGCAGGAGGAACGTCACGGTCACGGCGAACCAGATCGTGAGGACTCCCCGGCCGAGCCGTGGAAGGAGGAACAGGAACCGGGACACGCGGGGCCCTTCTTACTTGCCGGTCGGGTGCGCGCTCGCGAGCGACACCGGGTTGACGATGGACAGCAGCTCGCTGGGCTTGGACACGAACCCGGTCCACTTCGAGCTGTGGGCGAAGTACAGGTTCTGCGTGTACATGATGTTGTCGTACACGTTGTCCCGCACGATCTTCGCCGCCTCGCGCATCAGCTTGACCTTCTTGTCCTTGTCGGTCGTCGCGGTGCCCTGGGCGATCAGATCGTTGAGCTTCGCGTCGTCGACGTAGGAGTAGTTGATCGCGCCGCCCGGCAGGTAGGCGAGCGTCATGTTCGTCACCGGGTCGTCCATGATGGCGAAGTTGCCCGCATAGATGTCGAAGTCGCCCTTGTTGGTCATCGCGAGATAGGTGTTGCGCTCGGTGCCCTGCAACTCGATCGCGATTCCCGCCTTGGCCGCGCTGTCCTTCACCAGAGTGGCCCACTGGCTGGTGACGCTGTCCTGCAGCGAGTAGATGAGGCGGAACTTCACCGGGAACATGCCGTCGGAACCGGCCGCGTAGCCGGCCTTCTGCATGAGCGACCGCGACTCGTCGGTGTCGAAGGCGTACTCCTTGATCGACGGGTCGTAGTAGTTCTTCAGCACCGGCATCAGCGGGCTGGAACCCGTCGACACCGCCTGGCCCTGCAGCACGACCTTGCGGATGGCGTTGTAGTCGACCGCGTGCGCGAGCGCCTGACGCACCTCCACCTTGGCGAGGTCCGGGTTGTTCATGTTGTAGGTCATGTGCGCGTAGCCGAGACCCACGGCCTCCTCGACGGAGACGCCGGTGGTGGACTTGAGCTTGGCGACCTGCGCCGGCGGTAGCGCGTTGGCGATCACGTCGACCTCACCGCTCTGCAGCGCCAGGATCTCGGTGTTGATGTCGGGGAACACACGGTAGACGACCTTGGCCGACAGCGGCGTCCCGCCCTTCACCAGCGGATAGTCGGCGACGCGGTCGAGCGTGTAGCTCTGGCCGACCTGCACCTTGCTGAGCACGTACGGCCCTGCGCTGACCCAGCCGCCGTCCTTGCCGTCGTTCGGGAAGGTGGCGACGGAGTCGGCCTTCTCGAAGATGTGCTTCGGGACGATGTTGCCCCAGAAGCCGATCTCCTCCACGATCGACGAGTCCGGCTGGGTGAGCGTGAACTCGACGCGGGTCTTGGAGACCGCCTTCGCCGTGTCCAGGTTCACCAGCTGGCCGTAGAACGTGCCGGACGGCTTGTCCTTCTTGACGGCGTTCATCGTCCAGGCGACGTCCTCGGCGGTGAGCGGCTGGCCGTCGCTCCACTTCAGGTCGTCCCGGATCTCGTAGTAGCCGGTGGTGTCGTTCACATACCCCCACTTGGTCGCCAGCTGCGGCTCCTTGGAACCGTCGTTCGCGATGCTCAGCAGGTGCGGGTACATGAGGTTCGTAATCCAGTAGTCGCTGCGGCTGTTGCCGACGAGCGGGTTGTAGTTCACGACGTCGGTGGTGGTCGCCACCGTGAGCGTCTGCGAGCCGGCGGTCGCCGTGCTCGCGGCGGGCGGTGCGCTGGGGGCGCACGCGCTCAGGGCGAGCGCCGAGGCGGCGAGTGCCGCCGCGGCGATCGCGATCTTCCGTGGGCGCATCAGACCCACACCTCCTTCAGGACCCGCATCGTGTTGCCACCCACGACGGCGCGGATCTCGTCGTCGGAGTAGTTGTGCTTCACCAGCCAGCCGATGATGTTGTAGAACTCCTCGGCCGGGTTCTCGAGGCCGTCGACGTACTCGACCTTCTCGTAGTCGACGTGCCCGTGCGCCTGGCCGATGGACAGGTTGGACGAGAACGCGTCGTGCAGTCCGACGTGGTCGCCGAAGAGCGTGTCAGGGCCGAAGCTGACGTGCTCGAGGCCGACCAGGTCGACGCAGTACTGGAAGTGGTCCATGACCGACTCCAGCGAGTGCCGCGGGTGCTGCGGCGAGAGCGTGGTGTGCGGGGCGGCCTCGATGCCGATCACGCCGCCGCGCTTGGCGCACTCGATGATGGTCTCGTCGGTCTTCATCCGGTTGGTCGGCCAGAGGCCGCGCGCTCCCGCGTGGGTGATGAACACCGGCTGCGTGGAGGCCTTGATCGCGTCGACGGCCGTGCGGTCGCCGGAGTGCGAGACGTCGATGGCGATGCCGAGCTTGTTCATCCGCTCGATGGCGCGCTCGCCGAAGTAGGTGAGGCCGCCGTCGCCGCGCTCCTTCAGGCCGGAGCCGAGGTAGTTCGCCTCCGAGTAGGCGATGCCCATCTGGCGCACGCCGAACCCGTAGAGCACGTCGAGGCGGTCGACCTCGTTCTCGATGGGCGTCGCGGCCTCGAGCGCGAAGATGTGCGCGATGCGCCCGGTCTCTGCCGCGTACTCGATGTCCTTGATCGTCTCGCCCTTGATGACGAAGTCCTGGTGGGCGAGGTCGGCCATCCGCACGCCGAGGTCGAACAGCACGTCCTGGTACTTCCAACCGGCGTCGCTCGAGATGCAGCAGGTGCCGTCCATGCCGTTGTCGAAGACGGCGGTGATGCCCGAGCGGCTGAGGCCCTCGTAGCCGGTTGGTTCGCGGCCCTGGCGGATGTGGTCGCGGAGCTGGGTCATGTCCTCCGGGAACACCTGCACGTGGTCGTGCAGCGAGATCACGGTGGACTCGGTGAGGAGGCTGGTCGTGCGCTCCTTCTGGGCGTCGCTGAGGTCGAGTCCGGCGTAGGCGGGAACGCGGCCGATCTGCTGGGCGTAGCGGAACTCGCGGTAGTCCTTTCCTGCCTCGAGGTAGTCGTACGCCGTGTAGCCGGTATAGCGCGGGGAGGGGTCGAGCACGCGGTCTCCTTTGATTCCTGGTGAGGTGGGTGATTCCTGGTGAGGTGGTGTCGAGAGTGCGCCGCGAGGCGCAGTAGGACACAATCTCGCGGATATCCGGCATCTGTGTCAATATTGATTTAAAAATTCGGCAAATCTGTTTCCCGATTGAAACATTCCGGAAATCACTCTCATGCGAGGATGTCAGCGTGGACACCAGAAACGATCGCGCGGCCGAGGTGCTGCGCGTACGCAACCTCTCCGTGGCCTTCACGGGCTCGGGGCCCGACGTACCCGCGGTCAGGGAGGTCGACCTCCGGGTCGGCCGCGGCGAGTTCGTCGCACTGCTCGGCGAGTCCGGCTCCGGCAAGTCCGTCACCGCCCGCGCGGTGATGGGGCTCGGCGACGAATACACCCGCGTCACGGCCGACGAGCTGCGGCTCGGCGAGATCGACCTCCTCGCGATCGACGAGGAGGCCAGGCGCCGGCTGCGCGGCGAGCGGATCGCACTCGTGCTGCAGGACGCACTCTCTGCGCTCAACCCCGTGATGACGATCGGCGACCAGATCGGCGAGCTGTTCCGCGTGCACCGCGGGGCCACCCGCAGGCAGGCGCGCGCCCGCGCCGTCGAGCTGCTCGGGCTGGTCGGCATCCCGGCGCCCGCACGACGGGTCGACGACTACCCGCACCAGTTCTCCGGCGGCATGCGCCAGCGCATCCTGATCGCGATGGCGATCGCCCTCGAGCCCGAGCTGCTGATCGCCGACGAGCCGACCACCGCGCTGGACGTGACAGTGCAGGCCCAGATCCTCGATCTCCTTGGCTCGCTGCGCGACCAGCTCGGGATGGGCGTCCTCCTCATCACCCACGACCTCGGCGTGGTGATGGAGGTCGCCGACCACGTCTCGGTCATGTACGCCGGCCGCATCGTCGAGTCGGGCAGCGCCGACGCGGTCTTCGACCACCCGGCCCACCCCTACACGCAGGCGCTGCTGCGGTCCGTGCCGCAGGCGGCGCAGCGCGGGTCCGATCTCCTCACCATCCCCGGTTCGCCGCCCAGCCCGGCGCGCGTGCCGAGCGGCTGCTCGTTCCACCCGCGCTGCCACCTCGCGGTGGACGCGTGCGCCACCAGCCGGCCTCCGCTCGTGGAGGTCGCCGCCGGCAGGCAGGCCGCCTGCCTCCGATCCGAGGAGCTCATCGGTGAACTCGTCCCCTGACCCCCGCGCCGCGACGCTGGACCGACCGGCCGCGGACGGCCGCGCGGGCGGCCGATTCGACGACCGCGACATCGTCCTCAGCGCCTCCGGACTCGTGCGCCGGTTCGCGACCGGATCGCGACTGAAGGGCGCCACCGTCTCGGCCGTCGACGGCGTCAGCCTCGACCTGCACGCGGGCGAGGTGCTCGGCATCGTCGGCGAGTCCGGCTGCGGCAAGTCCACCCTCGCCCGCATGCTCGTCGGCCTCGAACGCCCGGACGGCGGCACGATCAGCTACCGCGGGCGCGATGTCAGCCGCGGGCGCCTGAGCGACAGGAAGCATCTGCGCCAGGGCGTCCAGATGATCTTCCAGGACCCGTACGCCTCCCTCGACCCGCGGCTGACCGTGCTCGACATCGTGACGGAGCCGCTCGCGGCGTCGCACGCGATGGGCCGCGCAGCACGCCGGGCGCGCGCTGTCGAGCTGCTCGAACTGGTGGGCCTCGGCGAGGAGATGCTCGGCCGCTTCGCGCACCAGTTCTCCGGCGGTCAGCGGCAGCGCATCGGCATCGCGCGGGCGCTCGCCCTCGACCCGGACGTGCTGGTCTGCGACGAGCCCGTTTCGGCGCTCGACGTGTCGGTGCAGGCGCAGGTGATCAACCTCCTCGCCGACCTCCGCCAGCGGCTCGGCGTGTCCATCGTGTTCATCGCGCACGATCTGTCGGTCGTGCGCCACCTCGCCGACCGGGTCGCCGTGATGTACCTCGGCCGCATCGCGGAGCTCGGCGACACCGAGGCGATCTACGACGCCCCGTCGCACCCGTACACGAAGTCACTGCTCTCGGCGACGCCGACCGCGACGCGGGCGGGCCGCGGCCGGCTCGCGAAACGCCGCATGCTGATGGGTGAGCCGCCATCGCCGGTCGACCCGCCGGCCGGCTGCCGATTCAACCCGCGCTGCTGGCTCGCCACCGACGAATGCCGCACGACCGCGCCGGCCCTCCGGGAGTTCGGCGGGCGCGAGCTGCCGCTCCGGGAAGTCGCGTGCCACCACGCGGAGGAGGCGGTGGCGGCCGAGTAGCGGGCTCGGCGCACCGCCGGCCGTCAGGCGGCGCCGACGGCGACCGGACGGGCCGGGTCGTTCGACCAGGCCGAGAACGAGCCGGGGTAGAGCGCCGGGATCGGCAGGCCGGCGGCCTCCATCGCCAGGGCGGCGTGCGCGGCGGTGACGCCGGATCCGCAGTAGACGCCTACCCGGGTGTCCGCGTCGACGCCGAGAGCCGCGAAGCGCGCGGCGAGGTCGTCTGGCGGCAGCATCCGGCCGTCGGGGCCGATCGTCTCGGCCGTCGGGGC
Source organism: Leifsonia sp. TF02-11 (assembly GCF_017565305.1). Classification (GTDB taxonomy): domain Bacteria; phylum Actinomycetota; class Actinomycetes; order Actinomycetales; family Microbacteriaceae; genus Leifsonia. The sequence goes on along the minus strand of NZ_JAGEKP010000005.1, from coordinate 240,175 downwards.
GCTCACGGCACCCGGGATGTGGCCGGCGCGCGGATCGACCGGCTCCACTTCGCCGCGGAAGCGCTCACCGGCCCGGGCATCGAGCAGCACGCCGTGCGCGGCGACGGACGCGGCCGTGTCCGCATCCAGCACCGGCAACTGACCGTACTCGAGGTGGACGGTCCCTGGCGTGACCTCCGGCGCACCTGTCTCGAGGGCTCCTCCGGCGGCGACCCAGGCGGTCAGGCCGCCGTCGAGCACGCGCACGTTCTCGAATCCCGCGTGCCGCAGCAGCCACCAGGCCCGAGCGGCAGAGGTGCCGGAGACGTCGTCGTAGACCACTGCGGCATCGCCGTCGTTCAGCCCCCAGCCGCGGGCGGCGGCCTCGAAGTCGACGATCTCCGGCAGCGGATGCCGACCGTCGGTCGGCAGGCCGTGGCCGGCGAGCTCGGTGTCGAGGTCGACGTAGACGGCCGACGGGAGGTGGCCCTTCGCGAACTCCTCGCGGCCGGGAGGGCCTCCGAGCTTCCAGCGGACGTCGAGCACGCGCGGAGGGTTCGGCCCGGTCAGGGCGGCGGCGAGCTCAGCGACGGAGACGAGAGGATTCATCCCCCGATTCTCGCACGGCTCTTGCGCCCGTCAGAAGAGTGAGTGTACAGTCACTCACATGCCACGAACGCTCTCCACCGCCGAGGATCGCCGCGAAGCCGTCCTCGCCAGCGCCATCGCCGTCTTCGCACGCAGCGGCTACCTGGGTACCCCCATCGCCGCCGTCGCCGCGGACGCCGACATCTCGCCCGCCTATGTCTTCAAGCTGTTCCCCGGCAAGGAGAGCCTGTTCGTCGCCGCCCTCGATCGATGCTTCGAACTCATCGAAGCCGCACTCGAGCAGGGCGCCGACGCGGTCGGCGACGCAACCCCCGACGAGCTGCTCGACGCGATGGGAGGCGCATACGCCGAGCTCATCGCCGATCGCAGCCTCCTCATGCTCCAGGTGCATGCGCAGTCGGCGTCGGACGTCCCGGAGATCCGGGAGGCGCTGCGCCGCGGACTCGCCAGAGTCACCCGCTACGCCACGACGCGGACCGGCGCCGAGCCGGAGGCCGTCCAGCGCTTCATCGCCTTCGGCCAGCTCTGCCATCTCATCGTCACCGCCAGACTGAAGGACGTCCCCGACGCCTGGGCGGCCACGCTCACGCGCGGCATCCGTCACCCCTGATCACGAGACCGGGCAGGCCGCCCGGTTTACTCAGCCCTCAAGAGTGATTGATCAATCACTCACAGATCGAAAGGATCCAGAAATGTCCACCTCCACTGCCACAGCTTCCACCGGAGCAGCGCCCACTCGGCGCAGCGCACACCGCTGGTGGGCGCTCGCCGTCCTCGCGCTCGCCCAGTTCCTCGTCGTGCTCGACGCCTCCATCGTCAACATCGCCCTCCCCAGCGTCGGCGCCGCCCTCGGCCTCGACACGGCGGCCCTCGCCTGGGTGATCACGGCGTACGTCCTCCCCTTCGGCGGGCTGCTGCTCCTGGGCGGACGACTCGCCGACCGCTTCGGACACCGGCGCGTCTTCCTCATCGGGGTGGCCGGCTTCACCGCGGCCTCCCTGCTCGCCGGGCTGTCGATCGGCGGCGGGATGCTGCTCGCCGCCCGCGCGGTCCAGGGCGGGTTCGCGGCCCTGCTCGCGCCGGCCTCCCTCGCCCTGCTGACCCAGCTGTTCCCCGACGCCGAGGCGCGCGGCAAGGCGCTCGGCATCTGGGGCGCCGTCGCGGGCATGGGAAGCGCCGCCGGCGTCCTGCTCGGCGGGGTGCTGACCGCGGCGTTCGGCTGGCCTGCTGTGTTCTTCGTCAACGTCCCCGTCGGCATCCTGGTGCTGATCGTGCTGCCTCGACTCGTCGGGCGCGACCCACGCGGCGCCGCTGAGCGCATGGACGGCGCGGGCGCAGCCACCGCGACCCTCGGGCTCGCCGCGGTGGTCGCGGCGCTGAGCGAAGGCTCCGCGCTCGGCTGGACCCACCCGCTCGTGCTCGGACTCGCCGCGGCCGGGGTCGTGCTGCTCGCCGCGTTCGTCCTGATCGAGCGCCGGTCGGCGCACCCGCTGGTGCCGCTCCGGTTCTTCCGCAACCGGGATGCCGCGGCCGGCGACCTGGTGATGCTGCTCGTGGGAGGCGCGACCGTCGCCCTGTTCTTCGCGCTCTCCGTCTACCTCCAGGAGGTGCTGCGGCTGGACGCCCTAGCGGCCGGCCTGAGCCAGCTCCCCCTCGCCCTGGCGCTCGTCGCCGTGGCCGGACTGGTCCCCACCGTCGTCGCCCGGGTCGGTCTCCGCACGACACTCACCGGATCGCTCGTCCTGCTGGCCGCCGGGGTCGTCTGGTTCACGGTCGCCGCGCCCACCGGGCTGCTGACCGGGTTCATCCTCCCCAGCGTCGTGATCGGCGCCGGGCTGGGAGCCGCCTTCGTGACCGCGACGCAACTCGCCGTGCGCGGAGTGGCCGATCGGGAGTCCGGCCTCGCGAGCGGACTGGTCAACACCAGCCAGCAGATCGGCGGCGCCATCGGGCTGGCCGGCCTCGGAACGGTGGCGGCAGCACAGACCGCGACCCTCCTCGCCCAGGGCCACTCGCACGCGGACGCCACGGCGGGCGGCTTCCAGCTGCTCTTCGCCGGTGTCGCGGTTCTCGCGATCGTCGCCGCAGCCATCACCGTCCTCGTGCGCGGCCGGGGCTGAGCGGCGCCCACCGCATGCGCCGAAGGGCGGTTCCGGTCATCCCGGAACCGCCCTTCGGCGATGATGGTGCTGCGGACTCAGTGCCCGCTGGACGCCTTCGCGTTCGACTCGTACGACGTGTTGGTCGACTCGAAGAAGTTGACCAGCTCGAGCGTGTCGTTCGCGGTCGCCATCCACTTGGCCGGGTTGGAGACCTTGTACTCGGCCTCGAAGCCGAGCTCCTCCAGACGGCGGTCCGCCAGGTACTTGACGTACTGGTTGATGTAGTTGGCGTTCAGGCCCAGGATGCCGCCCGGCAGGAGGTCGCGGTTGTACTGCTCCTCCATCTCCACGGCGTCCAGGATCATCTGGCGGATCTCGTTCGCGAACTCCGGCGTCTGCAGGTCGGGGTTCTCCTCCAGCACCGTCAGGATGAGGTTGATGCCGAACTTCAGGTGCAGCGACTCGTCGCGCACCACCCAGTCGATCAGCGAACCGAAGTTGCGCAGCAGGTTCCGCTGGCGGAACGACAACGCGACCATGAAGCCCGAGTAGAACCAGATCCCCTCGAGGATGACGTTGTACGCCACCAGGTTGCGGATGAAGTCCCGCTTGCCCTCGGTCGTCGTGATGTCGAGCGTCTGCTCGGTCATCCGCTTGATGAAGCCGACCTCGAACTCCTCCTTGCGCGCCATCGACGGGATGTCGACGTGGGAGTTGTACGCCTGCTCGCGGTCGATCGGGAACGTCTCGAGGACGTACTCGAACGACATGCAGTGGTTGGCCTCCTCCCACATCTGCTTGGCGAGGTAGAGGTGCGCCTCCGCCGCGTTGATGTAGGGGTACACGCCGAACGCCAGCGCCTTGTTGACCAGGAGCTCGTTCGGGTTGAAGTAGCTCATCAGGAAGGTGACGGCGTGACGCTCCTCGTCGGTCATCTTCTTGAAGTCCGCGATGTCCTCACCGAGCTGGATCTCGTTGGGGAACCACGTGTTCGCCACGGCCTGGTCGTAGAGGTCCATCGCCCACTGGTACTTGACCGGCTTGAGCAGCAGTCCCTCTTCGATTCCCGTTCCCAGGATGCCCATCTGTGTTTCTCTTCTCTCGTGATCTCGTGCTGGCGCGGGGCTTACTGGCAGGACTCGCACTGCAGGTCGTCCATCGGGTCGACCGGCACGTAGTATTCCTCGATCTTGGTGCTGTTCATTACTTGTCACCCCCAGCGGCGTTGTTGGAGGTGAGGCCGCCGAAGCCGAACCCGCGGCGGGCCGGAGCGGCCGCGGGGGCCGTCTCGGTGACGGCGGGGGCAGCGGCCGGAGCACCGGCGCCGACCGTCGCGAAGCCGGTGCGGCCTCCCGAGATCTCTTCCGCCTTGTTGACCTTGACGGTCGACTGCTCGGCCTGGTGACGCGGCTTCATGTGCAGGTAGTAGGTGGTCTTGACACCCTTCTCCCACGCGGCGTAGTAGATGTCCATCATGTCGCCGAGATCACGCGTCTCGAGGTACATGTTGCGGCTGATCGCCTGGTCGATCCACTTCTGGGCACGCGCCGCGACCTCGATGAAGGCGTAGGGCGAGAGCTGGAAGCTGGTCTTGAACGTGGCCTTGACCTCGTCCGGGATCTCGGCGATGCCCTGGATGTCGCCCTGCGAGCGCAGGATCGACTCGCGGACGTCCTGCCAGATGCCCCGCTCCTGCAGCGTCTCGACCAGGTTGCGGTTGACCTCGAGGAACTTGCCCGAGGAGGTCGACCGGCTGAAGATCTGCGAGAACTGCGGGTCGAAGCCCGGCGTCGTACCGGCGACCAGGCCGATGGAGGCCGTCGGGGCGATCGCCATGAGGGTGGCGTTGCGCATGCCGCCCTTGACCTTCTCGCGCAGGCGGTCCCAGTCGAGACGGATCGTGCGGTCCACCGTGATCGGCACGCCGCGGTCGGCCTCCGTCAGCGCGATCGAGTCATAGGGAACCAGGCCCTTCGACCAGCGCGAGCCCTCGAAGTTCGGGTACGCGCCGCGCTCCTGCGCCAGGTCGGCGCTCTCGTCGATGGCCGCGTACGAGACGTGCTCCATGATCTCGTCGATCAGGGCGTACGCCTCTTCGCTCTCGTAGCTGAAGCCGAGGCGCTCGACGATGTCGGTGAAGCCCATGACACCCAGACCGATCGCGCGGTTCTGCTGGTTGGAGAAGTCGGCCTCGTCGACGCTGGAGACCGTGATGTCGATCAGGTTGTCCAGCTGGCGCACGGCCTGGCGGGCGCTCGCCTCGATGCGCTCCCAGTCCATCTTGCCGTCGATCAGGTGACGCGACAGGTTGATGGAGGCCAGGTTGCAGACCGAGACGTTGTCGCGGTCCTGCGGCAGCGTGATCTCGGTGCAGAGGTTGGAGAGGTGGATCGTGCCCGTGTTGTTGTTGAGGGCGCGGTTGTTGATCGTGTCCTTCCAGGTCAGCCACGGGTGGCTGGTGGTCTGCAGGCTCATCAGGATGTCCTTGAACTGCGCACGGGCGCTGATCTTCTTGAACATCCGCAGGCGGCCGGCCTCGGCCTCGTCGATGTAGTGCTGGAAGCGGGCCGAGAACTCCTTGCCGTAGAGCTCGTTGAGGTCGGAGACCTCCAGCGGGTCGAAGAGGTACCAGTCTTCGTCGTTCTGCACGCGCTTCATGAACTCGTCGCTGATCCACACGGCGGTGTTGGCGGTGCGGGTGCGGCGGTACGGGTCGCCCGAGTTCTGGCGGAGGTCGAGGAACTCGGGGAAGTCGAGGTGCCAGTTCTCCATGTAGAAGCAGAGCGCGCCGAACTTCTTGCCGCCGCGGCTGACCGCGCGGAGCACCGAGTCGATCGTGTGCATGAACGGGATCGGGCCGGTGGAGGTGGTGTTGTTCGAGCGGATGGGCGAGCCCTGGGCGCGCAGCTTGGTCACAGAGAGGCCGATGCCGCCGGTGCCCTTGGTGAGCCACATGACGTCGCGCACCGACTTGGCGATGTGCTCGATGTCGTCCTGCATCTCCATGACGAAGCAGTTGGAGAGCTGCGGGTAGGCGGTTCCCGCGTTGACGAGCGTGGAGCCCGCGGCGAGGTACTCGAGCTTGGACATCTTGTCGTAGAACGCGATGGCGTGCTCGGTCGGGTCGGCCTCGTTGAGGGAGAGGCCCATCGCGATGCGCATCCAGAAGTACTGGGGGACCTCGAGCGAGTCGCCGTTGCGGGCCTTGATGCCGTAGCGGTTGTTGAGGGTGACCACGCCGATGTACTTGAGCAGCTCGTCACGCGACGGGTCGAGGTAGCCGGCGAGGCGGTCGAGGTCGAAGAGCGAGGTGAAGCGCGAGTCGAGGAGCGTCTCGGAGACGCCGCGCTCGATGTAGCCGCGGAAGTGGCTGGAGTGGAGCTCGACGAGCTCGTCGAACCCCTCGTAGTCGCCGAGGACGCGCTTGTAGATGGTCTTGAGGAGGAGGCGCGCGGCCACGGTGTCGAATGCGGGGTCGTCCTTGACGTTCTGGAGGGCGACCTGGATGACCGCCTCGTCGAGCTGCTGGGTCGTGATGCCGTCGAACAGGGTCAGTTCCAGCTCGCTCGCGATCTGCGTGACCCAGGTGATGTTCTCATCCAGGCCGGCTGCCGCGTTCTCGATGGCCAGATTGATCTTGTTGGCGTCGTACGGCTCCCGCTCGCCGTTCCGCTTCACAACAGTGATAGCCACTTTCTCTCCCTCTTCCCGTGTTCTGGGTTCACACGAATATTCGGTTCACACAGTGCCGCTCGGACGAGCGGCGAAGTCCGTCGCGACAGCCTCCGGCCTCCCCGAGAATCGGCCGGACCCCCTGTCGCGTGAACCACTATATAGCCGGGTGCCGACATTTCCATGCCCCCATATCTAGTGGGCGTGTCATCCACAGGTGTGGGAAAGTTATGCACATTTCCACACCCCCTCGAACGGGTTCCACACCCCTTCCGCCACCCGCTGCGACCGATAGAGTGGGAAGACTGTGAGCAGCTACTCGAGCCTTCTGAAGACGCCGGGCGTCGCGCGTATCATCGCTGCCCAGCTGACCGCCCGGTTCCCGTTCGGGATGCTGTCGCTGGCCTTCCTGCTGCACATCGAACGCATCCACCACTCCTACGGGGCGGCCGGGCTCGTGCTGGGCGCGATGAGCATCGGCCAGGCCATCGCCGGCCCGATGACGAGCCGGCTGATGGGCGTGCTGGGCATGCGCACGGTCCTCTGGACGACGCTCGCGCTGTGCTCCGTCGCTGTCGCCGCGATCGGCGTGTTCGTCATGCCCATCCCCGTCACGATGGCGGTCGCGTTCTTCGCGGGGCTCAGCATGCCGCCCATCCAGCCCGCGGTGCGCACGATCTACCCGAAGATGGTCAACTCGCGGCAGCTCACCCCGCTGTTCTCGCTCGACGCCTCGGCCCAGGAGATCATCTGGATCGCCGGCCCCGTCGCGATCACGTTCGTCTCGACCCAGATCGGCACCGTCGAGGGCATCCTGATGTCGGTCGCGATCATGCTGCTCGGCGGGTTCTGGTTCATCTCGTCGCCCGAGGTCGGCCGCGTGCGCATCCCGCGCAGCAAGCGGCGGTTCGGCGTGGTGCTGGCCCGGCCTCCCGTGCTGCTGGCGACGGTCGTGGGCTTCCTGCTCATCGGGTCGTGCGCGGCCGTGGAGGCGGGCGTCGTCGCCAACTTCGGCGAAGGCTCGCCGTTCGCGGGCATCGTGCTCGCCATCTGGTCGCTCGGCTCACTGGTCGGCGGCCTGGCCTTCGGGCACGTCCCCATCGGGCCGTGGGCGACGGCGCGCCGCATGCTGATCGTCTTCGTCGGCGTCGTGATCTCCACCTTCATGCTGTGGTCGTGGTGGGGGCTGTCGCTCTCGCTCATCATCGCGGGCCTCGGGATCGCGCCGGCGCTCGCCGTGCTCTTCGCGATCGTCTCGGCGAGCGTCAAGTTCTCCGACACGGCGGAGGCCTACGGCTGGGTCGGCACCGGCCAGCTGATCGGAGCCGCGCTCGGCTCGGCGCTGGCGGGCTTCCTGATCGACGCCAACGGCCCTGTCGGTGCGTTCTGGGCCGCCGGCGCCTTCGCGCTCGTCGGCTTCCTCGTGCCGGCGCTGGCGTGGCGCGTCCACCCCGACCTGCGCGGCCGCGACGCCTCCCCCATCCCCGACACCGAGCCTGTCCCCGTCCAGCCCTCCTAGCCTCGGGCTCCCTCCCGCCGAGGGGCACGTTGTTGTCCCCCTCGGACGCCGAAGGGGACAACAACGTGCCCCTCGGCAGTGCGTGTTGTGGATAACTCCGGACCGGGAGGGCGCGCGTGGCAGGGTGTTCGGATGACGAGCAATATCCAGCCGCTTCCCGAGGATCTCCGACGTGAACCCTTCACGACGCACGATGCACTGAAGAGCGGACTGTCCGCGCGGCAGCTTCGCAGTCATGAACTCGTCCGCCCCATTCGAGGAATCCGCGTCGCTCGCGAGGCGGATGGCCTCCTGGCGCGATGCCGTGCATACGCAACCCACCGCAGGACCGACTTCGCCTTCAGCCATACGACGGCGGCAGCGTTCTACGGCATTCCGCTGCCACACATCGATCCGCTCATCCACGTGACCGTCCGCGCGCCCGGCCGCGCGCCGGCCATCGCCGGATTCGCCGGCCACAAGCTCGCCCGGTGGGAGACCTGGCTCATCCATGATCTGCCTGTCACGACACCGGAACAGACCTGGATCGACCTCGCGCAGAACGTGCAGCAGGACGCGGTGGCCGCGGGCGACTTTCTGGTCAGCGGTCGGCTCCGCTATCGAGCCGAGTATCGCTTGCGCGCATGTTGGAGCTTTCGGCGGGCAGACGGGGCGTCCACCGCGCCCGAGAAGCTCTGGATCTCGTTCGCGAAGGGTCGGAGTCGCCGGGTGAGACCCGTCTGAGGTTGCTGCTCTCTCGGGCAGGGCTTCCCGCGCCCACACTCTACTACGAACTGCTCGGACGCGCTGGTGAGTTCATCGCGCGCGTCGACTTCCCCTTTCCCGTGCACAGAGTCGCGCTCGAGTACGAGGGAGAAATCCATCGGGTCGAGCGTTCGATCTGGCAGAAGGACATTCAGCGCCAGAGTCGCATCGAAGACCTCGGGTGGCGGGTAGCTCGGGTCACGTCAGGCGACCTCACCAACTCCGCCGACCTCATCGCCCGATTGCGTCAACTCGTGACGTGCCCCTCGACTACCAGCGGGGGTGGGTGGTGGTGCGGAAGTAGCGGTCGTAGAGGGCGCGGACGGAGTCCGCGAAGCCGTCGCCGAGCTCGACGGCGGCGGCCGCCGCGTTCGCGCGGGCCTGCTCGGGCGAACGGGCGCCGGGGATGACCGTGGTCACGCCGGGCTGGGCGATCACCCAGGCGAGCGCGGCCTGGGCGGGCGTCACGCCCTGCGGCGCCAGCGCGGCGAACTCGCGCGCCGCACGCACGCCGTCCTCGTAGTCGACGCCGGAGAAGGTCTCCCCCACGTCGAACGCCTCCCCGTGCCTGTTGTAGCTGCGGTGGTCGTCCGGAGCGAACGTCGTGGTCTCCGAGTAGCGGCCGCTCAGGAGGCCGGAGGCCAGCGGCACCCGGGCGATGATCCCCACGCCGGCCTCCCGCGCGGCCGGGAGCACCTCGTCGAGCGGCTTGAGCCGGAACGCGTTGAGGATGATCTGCACGGAGGCCGTGCCCGGGCGGGCGATCGCCTCCAGCGCTTCCGCGCAGGTCTCGACGCTGACGCCGTAGTTCGCGATCGCACCCTCCTCGACCAGGGTGTCGAGGGCGTCGTAGACGGCGGCGTTCGAGAAGACGGAAGTGGGAGGGCAGTGCAGCTGGACGAGGTCGAGGGTGTCGACGCCGAGGTTGCGGCGGGAGCGGTCGGTCCACTCGCGGAACTTCGCGAGCGTGAAGTTGGCGGGATCCTGCGACTCACGGCGGCCCATCTTGGTGGCGACCGTGAGCGGCAGCTCCGGATGCGCGGCACGGTAGCGGCCGATCAGCTGTTCGCTGCGGCCGTCGCCGTACACGTCCGCCGTGTCGAGGAACGTCACGCCCGCCCCGGTGGCCGCGTCGAGCACGGCGAGGGCGTCGGCCTCCGACACGTCTCCCCAGTCGGCGCCGAGCTGCCAGGTGCCGAGACCGATGACCGAGACGTCGCGCCCGGTGCGTCCGAGAGTTCGCTGCTGCATTCCCTCAGCCTAGGCGGCCCGCAGCGCGGAGAACCTAGGCTGCGGCCTCGGTGACCTCCTGGTTGCGGAAGTGGCCCGCCAGCATCCCGACGACACCGACCGCAGCCCAGCCCAGCAGCACGAGCCACGGGAACAGCGCGTCGGCGGACGGGAAGTACGACAGATCGCGCAGCAACGACACCGATGCGCCCGGGACGAACCACTGCCCGATCGCGCCCCACGGCCCGACCAGGAACTGGAGCGGTTGGGCGGCAGCGGAGAGCGGGTTGCCGACCAATACGGTCAGCACAGCGCCGATGGCGATGCCGACGCGACCGAACAGCGCGTTCATGCCGACCACGAACGCCGCGGTCGCGAACATCGCGAGCCCGACGGCGAGCGTGTTCGACCAGAAGTCGCCCTGCAGGATGCCGAACCATCCCTGCAGGATCCCGGTCACCGCGAATCCGCCCGCGACGCCGTAGAGCAGCACGGCGGTGAGCCGGCGCCAACTGCCCGCGACGAGCAGCGAGATGAGCACGCCGCCGATCATGCCGCCGAGCACCAGCGGGAACGACGACGCGGCGAGTCCGAGGCCGCGCGCGTCACGGGATGACAGCGGCACGATGTCGGTGACCTTCACGGTGATCGTCGGCGGTTTGGTCCCCGCCGGCGCTCGACCCGCGGCGATCGCCTGCTCGACGGCGGCGGCCGCCTGCGCGTTGGCCTGCGTCTGCAGCGTCGTCGCGACCTGGTTGAGGATCTGCGCCACCGCTGCTCCGTTGGCGGAGGCGGTCAGTACCTCCGGGGTGTCGCCCAGCACGATCGCCCCGTAGACGTCGCGCTTCTGGATGGCGTCGACCGCCGCCTGCCTGTCGCTGTACGAGGTCACCGCGAACGCGCCGTCGGCGGTCGTGTCGAGCTGCTTCTCGACGGCGGTCACCTGGCCGGTCGGCCCGGCGACGCCGATCGGGAGGTCTTTGACGGTGGAGGTCACGGTCGGCCAGAGGAAGGCCAGCAGGATGACGACGACGACCGCCGCGGCTCCCACGGCGAGCGCGATCGTGCGCGCCCACGGGGTGTGCACGAGGGGTGGCGCGGACTGCGCCGCGCGGGTCTTCTGTGCGGAACGCTCGGCGTCCCGCTCGGTGCTGATGCTCATGGCGAACTCCCCAATAAAAACGAATGCTCGTTCTTTATAATCGACATCGCCGACGCTATTGTCAAGAACGAACGTTCTTTTTCCGAGGATCCCGAGACGAGGAGGCCGACATGCCCAAGGTCACCGAGGAGTACCGCAGCGCGCGGCGTCACGAGATCGCGCAGGCCGCGCTGCGCTGCTTCGCGCGCAACGGCTTCGCCGCGACCTCGATGGCCGACATCATCGCCGAGTCCGGCCTGTCGGCCGGCGCGATCTACGGGCACTACGCGAGCAAGGACGAGCTGATCGAGCTCACCGCGTCGGAGATCCTCGACGCGCGCTTCCTGGAGGTCGCCGAGGCGCGCACCGTCCAGCCGCTCGCCTCCCCCGGCGAGATCGTCCGCCTGCTCGTCACGGGCCTGCTGTCGCACATCATCGACGTGCAACTGCTCGTCCAGGTCTGGGGACAGGTTCCGATCAATCCCGGACTGAAGCGGATGTCCTCGGAGATCGGCGACCGGATCCGTTCGATGTTCACCGACTACCTGACCGACTGGCACGGGCAGACGATGCCGGTCGACGAGGCCCGCGTGCGCGCCGAGCGCGAGGCGTCGGTGTACATGAGCCTGGTGCAGGGCTACGTCATCCAGACCGTCCTGTTCGACGGCTTCGACGGCGCGACCTACCTGGATGTGGTGGAGGGCATCTCGCTCAGCGGGACGGCCACCACGGCGGGGTGAGCCGCTCGAGGAGGGCGAGCAGCGCCTCCACGTCGCGCGGTCGCGGCCGGGTGAGCCAGACGTCGATGGCGCCGATGATCCCGTCGGCCAGGTAGCGCTCGATCGCGCGTCTCTCCAGCTCGTCGGCGGCCGGCACCGTGACGCTGTGCTGTTGCAGGAGCAACTCGATGGAGCCCTGGAAGTGCTCGCTGAGCATCGCGTCGAGTCCCGCCCCTGCGCCCTCCACCCCGAGTCCGCGCCGGTAGACGGCGTCGTGGTCGTCGACGTGCCGGAGCACGGCGCGGGTGACCCCGCCGATCGCCGCCGCCGCGTCGTCGGGCGCCACGTCGACCAGGTACTCGGCGCGCAGCGCGTCGAGCTCGCCACGCAGCACCCGCTGCAGCAGGGCTACGGGTGACGCGGCGTATTCATACACCGTCGACCGGTGAACGCCCGCTGTCGCGGCCAGCCGGGAGACGGTCACCTCGGTGATCGGCTGCTCCGCGGCGAGCGCGAGGACGGCGGAGGTCAGCCGGGCGAGCGTCTTCTCCTGGCGGGCGTCGAGGCGCGGGGTCGCGGCGTCCCCCACCGTGCTCCCGCTGTTCGCCCGAGGCGCACTCGATCGACCCTGCGTCGGCTTCCCTGTGTTCACTTTCCGATCGTACAATGGAGATATCCGACAGGTGTCGGATATCTGGAAGGAGAATTCCCCATGGCTCAGTACGATGTCGCCGACCGCTCCGCGATCGTCACAGGTGGAGGCTCGGGCATCGGACGCGCAGTGGCGCTGACCCTCGCGGCCAGCGGCGCCGCGGTCCTGGTCACCGATCTGAACGAGGAGCACGCGAAGGCGGTCGTCGCCGAGATCGAGGCTGCGGGAGGCACCGCCGCCGCACTCGCCGGCGACGTGACCGACCCGGCATTCGCCGTGGCCAGCGTGGAGGCCGCCAACGCCCTCGCGCCGCTGAAGATCGCCGTCAACAACGCCGGCATCGGCGGCGCGGCCGCCCCCGTCGCCGACTACTCCCTCGACAGCTGGCGGAAGGTCATCGAGGTCAACCTGAACGCCGTGCTGTACTCGATGCAGCCGCAGCTGACCGCGATGGCCGCCAACGGCGGAGGCGCGATCGTGAACATGGCCTCCATCCTGGGCAGCGTGGGCTTCGCGAACTCGTCCGCCTACGTCACCGCCAAGCACGGCCTCCTCGGCCTCACTCAGAACGCCGCCCTCGAGTACGCCGACCAGAAGGTGCGCGTCGTCGCCGTCGGCCCCGGCTTCATCAAGACGCCGCTGGTGGAGGCCAACATGACCCAGGATGCGCTGCAGTTCCTCGAGAGCAAGCACGCGCTCGGCCGCCTCGGCGAGCCGGAGGAGGTCGCTGCTCTCGTGGCGTTCCTCGCCTCCGACGCCGCATCGTTCATCACCGGCAGCTATCACCTCGTGGACGGCGGCTACACCGCCCAGTAAGCAGGGATCGCGGGGCACCTGAAGTCCCGCACGAAGCGGCTTGAGGGGCATTCACGTGCCCCTCGAGCCGTCTCGGCACCTAGGCTGTGGAAGGTGAGTGCGCACGAATTGCTGTTGAGCGAGGAGCGACTGGAACGGTTCCGCTCGCGGGCCGCCCAGTACGACGCCGAGAACCGCTTCTTCACCGAGGATTTCGCCGAGCTGGCCGAAGCCGGCTACCTGAAGGCGCTGGTCCCCGCCGAGTTCGGCGGCCTCGGGCTGTCGCTGGAGCAGACTGCCCGCCTCCAGGTCCGTCTGGCAGGAGCCGCCCCCGCGACCGCGCTCGCGGTCAACATGCACCTGGTCTGGACGGGCGTGGCCAAGACGCTGCGCGACCGTGGTGACGACTCGCTGGAGTTCCTGCTGCGGGAGGCCGGCACCGGCGAGGTGTTCGCGTTCGGGCTGAGCGAGGCCGGAAACGACCTGGTGCTGTTCGGGTCGATGACGCAGGCGCGGCCGCAGGCCGACGGCTCATACCGCTACACGGGCACCAAGATCTTCACGTCGCTGTCCCCCGCATGGACGCGGCTGGGAACGATGGGCCTCGACACCGAGAGCGCCGACGCCCCCAAGATCGTCTACGGCTTCATCGACCGGACGGCAGGCGGGTTCGAGATCCGGGAGGACTGGGACACGATCGGGATGCGGGCGACCCAGAGCAGCACAACCGTGCTCACCGGAGCCGCGGCCCCCGCCGACCGCATCGTGCGCCGGCTCGATCCCGGCCCCAACCCCGATCCGCTCGTCTTCGCGATCTTCGCCAACTTCGAGCTGCTCCTGGCCTCGGTCTACACCGGCATCGGCGCGCGTGCGCTCGAGCTCGCCGTCGCCGCCGCGCACCGCAGGAAGAGCCTCAAGAACGACGGCCGCAGCTACGCGAACGACCCGGACATCCGGTGGCGCATCGCGGACGCGGCGATCGATCAGGACGCGCTCCTCCCCCAGCTCGACGCCATCACGCGCGACGTCGACACGCTCGCCGACCACGGAGCGCAGTGGTTCCCGAAGCTCGTGGGGATGAAGATCCGGGCGACGGAGACGGCGCGACGCGTCGTCGACCAGGCCATCCGGGTCTCCGGAGGTTCCACCTACTTCTCGGGGAGCGAGCTCGGCCGCCTCTACCGCGACGTGCTCGCCGGCATCTTCCATCCCTCCGACGCCGAGTCGGCGCACAGTACCGTCGCGAATGCGTGGCTCGGCCCGATCGAGGGCTGAGACGGCAGCACCCGAAGCAGACTTCACCCGAAGCAGACATCACCCGATCAGACACACGGAGGCGTCATGCAGGAGATCACCGCGCAGCACTTCGCCGAGCGCCTCGCGCGCGGCGCAGCCCAGGCCAGAGCGGCCGACCTCGATGCCCTCCTGGTCGCGCCGGGACCCGACCTGGCGTACTTCGCCGACTACCTGCCCCCGGTGACGGAACGGCTCACGATGCTGGTGATCCCGGCCGAGGGCGAGCCAACCATGATCGTGCCGGTGCTCGAACACGACAGCGCCGCCGCCACGCGGGCGGCGGGGGTCATCCGGCTGGTCACCTGGGCCGACGGCGAGGACGAGCACGCCCCGCTCGTCGACCAGCTCTGGTCGGGCGGCCGCTACGGCATCTCCGACTCCGCCTGGGCGCTGCACCTGCTGGCGTTGCAGCACGAGCTCCCGGATGTGCGCTTCCGCGCCTTCTCCGACGTCCTCCCCCTCCTGCGCGCCGTGAAGGGCGTCGACGAGATCGACCGGCTCGCCGCCGCCGGCGCAGCTGCCGACGCGACGTTCGAGGACATCCTGTCCGTGGCCTTCGCGGGCCGCGCCGAGCGCGAGGTGGCCGCCGACCTCGACCGACTGCTGCGCGAGCACGGCCACTCGCAGGTCGATTTCACGATCGTCGGCTCCGGCCCGAACGGTGCCAACCCGCACCACGAGGCCGGTGACCGGATCATCCAGCAGGGCGACATGGTGGTCCTCGACTTCGGCGGGCTGATGGACGGCTACGGCTCGGACACGACCCGAACGGTGCACGTCGGCGAACCGACCGACGAGGAGCACGAGGTCTTCGAGGTGGTCAAGCGCGCCCAGCAGGCCGCGTTCGACGCGGTCGCGGTCGGTGTGCCGCTGCAGGAGATCGACCGGGCCGCGCGCGCCGTGATCGCGGACGCCGGCTACGGGCCGTACTTCGTGCACCGCGTGGGCCATGGCATCGGCACCACGACACACGAGCCCCCGTACCTGGTGGAGGGCGAGGAGCAGCCCGTCGTCGCCGGGATGTGCTTCTCGATCGAACCGGGCATCTACCTTCCCGGCCGGTTCGGCGTCCGCATCGAGGACATCGTGGTCGCGACCGCCGACGGCGCGCAGCGGCTGAACAACACCGGCCGCGAGCTCCACCTCGTCCGGTGACCACTGAGCCGGTGACCACGACGACGGAGCGCGACGCCGAGCGCCGCCGCGGCCTGAGCAGGATGAAGCTGCTGGCCACCAGCCTGCTCGCCGTCGCCGCAGTGATCTTCGCCGTCTCCTTCGCCCTGCAGGACAGGTACCCGTGGCTCGGGTTCGTCCGAGCGGCGGCGGAGGGGGCCATGGTCGGCGCGCTTGCGGACTGGTTCGCGGTGACCGCGCTGTTCCGGCATCCGCTGGGCCTGCGCATCCCGCACACCGCGATCATCCCGACGCGCAAGGACGAGATCGGCGAGAGCCTCGGCGATTTCGTCGAGACCGAGTTCCTGTCGGACGACGTGGTCGCCGCCCGGCTCGCCGCCTACGATGTGTCGGGCGCCGTCGCCCGCTGGCTGATCGAGCCGGGCAACGCGAAGCGAGTGGTGGCCGAGGCGTCCGGCGCGGTCATCGGACTGGCCGGTCTGCTCGACGACGACCGGATGCGGGAGGCCGTCGAGGCGGTCGTGCGCACGCACGTCATCGAGCCGGAGTGGGCACCGCCCATCGGTCGGCTGGGCGAGCGGATCCTGGCCTCTGGAGGCCACCACGACGCCGTTGATCTGCTGCTGGACCGGCTCGACGACTGGCTCGTCATCCACCCCGACGCCCTCACGAACCTGGTCTCGGGTCGTCTGCCGTCGTGGCTGCCGTCGTTCGTCGACAGGCTCGTCGACGAACGCGTGCACCAGGAGCTGCGCCGGTTCGTCGCCGAGGTCCGCAACGATCCGACCCACCGCGCGCGCCGCGCTCTCGACGGTTACCTGGCCGAGCTCAGCGACCGGCTCCAGCACGATCCGGAGACGATCGCAGGGCTCGAGTCGGCCAAAGCGCGCGCCTTCGACGACCCGCGCATCCGCGAGCTGGCGGCGACCGCGTGGACGGCGGCCCGCGCAGCGGCGGTTGATGCCCTGAGCGATCCCGACGGCGTCGTGCGGCAACGCGCAGCCGCAGCCCTGGCCGACGCGGCGGCCCGGGTCGCCGCCGACCCGCAGCTGCGCGCCTCCCTCGACGAGCGGATCTCCGGCGCCGCCCGCTACCTGGTCGCGACCTACCGCCACGACATCGCGAGCGTCATCACCGAGACCGTCCGCGGCTGGGACCCGGCCGAGACCACCGACAAGATCGAGACGCAGGTGGGCCGCGACCTGCAGTTCATCCGCATCAACGGGACCGTGGTGGGCGCGCTGGCGGGGCTGGCGATCTATACGGTCGCGACGGTGGTGGCTGGGGCGTTCTGAGGGGTCAGGAAGTCGAGGCCTGGGGCCAACGGCATTTCGATCAGCGACTCGATGCGGCGGCGCGAAGGAATGCTTCGATCGCGGCTTGACGCCGATCCAGGGCATCACGGTGGCGATCGATGTACTCCTGGTCGTACGCGGACTGCACTGCCAAACCGATACCGACCAGGTTCGTCTCGATCTTGCAGCGCACGTCATTCGATGCGACGGCGATGCTGGCCTGCCGATCCGCGTCTCCACGGGACGCGAGGGCCGCGATGGCGTCGAGCGGGCCAGGGTAGTCGTAGCCGGAAGCACGCATGCACGCGCTCCATTCGGAGACGACGGCGGCGAATCGCGAGTCCGTCACAGGTACGGGAGGGCCCCCGTCCGGCAGCGCGTTCAGGCCGACAAGACCGATCGCGCCGGCAGCGCCCGGAAGCCGGTCCCGCGCTTCACCGATACAGGCTGTCACGTCTTGTTCGGACGCGGGCGGCATCGGCATGTCGAGCACCGCGGGTCCCGCATCGGCTCGCTCATATCCCGAGATCAGAGCCTGCGACGGATCGAAGAAGCCCCAGAGATCCGATCGGAGCACATCGTCGCTCACGAGGCTCCTGAAATACGCGCGCATCTGCTCATCGCCCGGCGCTGACCACGCCGTGGCAACGAAAGCGGGATCAAGGCGACTCAAGCAAGAGGAGATCAAACGGCGTTCCGCGTCCACCAGCTCCACGCTCCGATCGGCCGTCAGTACATAGGCATCAATGGGCCGGTTGACCTGTTCCGGGCTCGACACCTGCTCGAACGGTCCGAGCGACAACTCGCCCGATGCACCGGGAGCTTCTGCATTGGAACAGCCCGCCATCGCCACAGACCCGATGACCAGCACCGCCAGACAGGACACCCGCATTCGACTCAGCATATGGCTCTCTTCTCATCACGACAGTTGACATATCTACATAGAAATACTACCTTCTAAAGGCGGCGCGCTCGAGCGTCACAGATAAGCGAAAAGGAAACACAATGGCGAAGAACCTGCGTCGAGGAATCATCGGAACGGCGGTTGTCGCCCTGCTAGCGGCCGGATTCACTGTCACTAGCGCCGGCGCGGCGAGCGCGATCACCAGAATGGGCTGCGTGAGTCACACGCTCAACCTCGTTTCGAGCAGCACGACGTGCTGGGGGAACGCGGGTTACGCCAGCGTGACGTTGAACGGCGTCTACTCGATTATCTCGGGGAACAACGCCGGGTACGTACAGGGCAGCAAGAGTTTGTTCGTATCGTTCCCCAAGTACGTCAGCGCATCGATCGCGACCCAGACGATCTCGGGCATCAAGATCGACTGACGAGCGATCATTCGTCCGTCCAACTCCGCCCTGTCTCGCGATCAGCGCGAGACAGGGCGCTGGTCAGTGCACCGGCTCGCGACCGCGACTCTCGTCGAAGGTGGCGGCCTCGCCTTTGCACTGGTCGGGTCCCTCTCGGTTGTAGCCGTACTCGCGTCCGGAGATCGCGCGTGGTTGCTCTTCTACGACGGCGATTCCGTCCTCCCCGCGCTGGTCGCCGGGTCGTTGCGTATCAGTCAACCCCAGGACTGGGCACTCTCGCCGGTTCTGTTCCTGCCGGAACTGTCGCTCTTTCTGCTCCTCGACTCTCTCGGTCTGACGACCAAGGGAACGTTCCTCGCGTATGCCGTCGCCAGTTGCGTGATCCTCTACGTCTCCCTCCGCTTTCTGCCATACGCAGCGGGACTCGATCGCCATCGAAGGAAAGACATCGCGTCAGCGTTGCTCGGGTTCGCGTTCGTGCTTCTTCTGATCTCGCTCGACCGATCAGACGATCGCAACAGCCTCGAGGTCGCATCACTTGTGGTCACGGGGACCTACTACGGCGCCACCACGGTCGCTATGCTCCTGTCGGTCGCCCTGGTCGCGCGGCTCGTCTCTGCCGATCGCCCGAGGTTTCGGCTGGGAGCGGCTGTGACCGGAATCGCCGCGCTCAGCACGATGTCGAACCCGATCTACCTCGCTTGGTGCACCACGCCCCTGATCCTCGTCGTCCTGCTGATCGTCCGTGCGAAGCGAGTCGGGGTCCAGCAAGGAGCGACCATCATCGCCCTTCTACTCCTCGGAGTTGGGTCCGGAATCGCCCTTCGACTCCCCTTCTCCGAGGTGATCGTGTCTGACGTCGCGACGTATGCGCGATTTGATCGCGTCCTGGCCTCCCTCGAGTACTATGCAGGGCTCATCAGCGCACGGGCAGCCACCGCGGACGGACTCGTCGCAGTACTTCTGACGGGCGCTTCGATCGGAGCCTGCTCCGTGGCGTATCGCATCCACGCACTCCGCAGGAATACTGCCGGCATCCTCGTCTGCGGCTTCGGGATGATCGCTCCGCTCGTGATCCTGGTCGGTTCCGTGCTGTTGGGAACCCAGGCGAGCAGATACCTGGCGGCTCTGTTCTTCGCGCCGGTGGCCGGTCTCATAGTGATCCTCCGCATGCGGCTGCGCAGCACCGGCGTCCATCGGTTGGTCCGAGCGTTGGGCGTACTCGCCGCGATCTCGGCGGCGTTCCTCGCCGCGTGCCGGCTCAACCACATCTCGAGAACGCTGGATCCTGATCTGCGGTGCGTTATTGACTGGATCGAATCTGCAGAAGGCACCGGAGCTGGACAGTTCTGGACGGTTCGCTCCGCCAAAGCCTATCTCGACGAGCCGAACCGATTACTTCAAGTGGACCAGACCATGAGTCCGTATCGATGGCTCATCAACCAAGCAGATTTCGAGGACCGGAAAGTGTCCTTCCTGATCACAGGGCCGAATGATGCGGGGTTCGAACCCGTCGACGAGCATGCGAGAAAGGAATGCGGTGCGTTCACCATCCACACAGGAGTATCCGCATCACTGCGCGGGAGCGGTTGAGTGAAGCGCACATCATGGGGCCGGGCCGGACGACGCGACGCGGCACCCGACGGCGAGGACGGACCCCTCGGAACCAGCGCGAGTCGGATGATCCGTCGCCAACGTATCATGCTCATCATTGCTGGTGGCGCAACATTACTTTCGATCTCAGGTCTGATCGGTTCGCTCGCGATCAAGTCTCCCGGGCAGGCAGCGGCCGATCGATCGTCGGTACCGCCATCCACTCTGACAACCACCGTGGAGAAGGACGTGCTCCAGAGCACCGTCACGATCCGTGGCCGCGTGCTGTCGATGAAGAGCGTTCCGGTTCGCCCAGCATTCCCGTCGTCCGGAGCGTCTGCGATCGTCACAGGATTGCCTCACGGTGTCGGTTCGGCAGTGTCATCCGGAGATGTCGTCGCGCAGGTCTCCGGGCGCCCGGTGATACTGCTCTCGGGCGACACACCCGCTTATCGAGACATGCTCCCCGGCGGCCGCGGAGACGATATCCGACAACTTCAATCGGCACTCGCCGCCATCGGGTATCTTCCGGTCGCTGCCGCGGATGGGGTCTTCGGTTTCCAGACCAAGACGGCCCTCGCAGCGCTCTACCGCGACCGCGGGTTCGAGGCCGCCACGACGGCGAACACGGATTCCGCCGGCCCGGATCCGCTCCAAGCAGCGAACGACGAGCTTGTTGCCGCGCAGCGACGGCTCGCGCAACACCAGCTCGCACTCGACGCTGCTCCCGCTGACTCGGCGCGCGCCGAGATCGTTCAACAGATCGAGTTCGACGCGGAGGACATCGCTCGGGCAACAGAGAAGCGCCGGAGCGTCGAGGAAACTACCGGTGTTCGACTCCCTCTGGGTGAAGTCATCTTCATTCCGGGCGGGCAGGGCGTCGTCAGCACCGTCTCGGCATCGATCGGTGACGATCTCGCCAGCACCGAAACCGTGCTCCTGACCATCGACATCGGCAATCTCGCGGTATATTCCACGGTTCCGCCGGGAAGCCATTCAGCCATCTCCCCAGGGCAGACCGTCACGATCTCAGACGACGTCCATCGGCTTTCAGCCTCCGGAGAGGTCACAGAACTCAAGCCATTCGCGAAAGGTGCGGACTCGGCTGCGACGTCCGCGGGCGACTCGGCAAACACGCCCGACGGGTACCCGATGACGGTGACGCCGGTCGAACCGCTGGATCCGAGTTGGTCAGGGCGAGCCGTCCGGGTCACCGTGATCACGGCTGCGACTCCCGCGCCTGTGTTGATCGTCCCCACCGCGGCGATTCGTTCCACGAGTCGCGGCGAGACGGTCGTGATCGTCGTGCGGGGCGGAAGACGCGTGGAAATCGCGGTCACGACGGGCGCTTCAGATGAGGGTCGACTCGAAGTTCGACCGAGAACCGACGGCACACTCGCTGAAGGAGACAAGGTCGTCACGGGATGATCGGGGAATCGTGCGGCCCCACGACCGCTCGTCCCATCGTGGACATGAACGGCGTCACCCGCACATTCGCCGGGCCTCCTCCCGAACGAGTCCTCTCAGAGATTTCTCTCCAGATCGCATCCGGCGACTACGTCGCCGTGCTTGGAAGCTCCGGCGCGGGAAAGTCAACCTTGCTCAATATCCTGGGGCTCTTGGATCGCCCGACAGCGGGGACGTACTGCTTCGAGGGGATCGAGACGACAGAACTCTCCGAGACGGCGCGGACCGCGCTCCGAGGCAGACACATCGGCTTTGTGTTTCAGGACTTCCACTTGCTCGCACAGCGCAGCGCAGCAGAGAATGTCGCCCTCGGGCGTCTCTACTCGGATCCGTCCGCGACGAGTCGCATGAGCGCAGCCCGCGACATGTTGGAGCGAGTCGGCCTCTCTCACCGTGCCGACTCGCTTCCCTCGACCATGTCCGGAGGCGAACGGCAACGTGTCGCGATCGCCCGAGCTTTGGTAGAACGCCCGCGACTTCTGCTCTGCGACGAACCGACCGGAAATCTCGACCCTTCGACAGCCGACCAGATCCTGTCACTCTTCGATGAACTGAACGAATGGGGAGTTGCGATCATGGTCATCACGCACGACTCCTCGACGGCAGCTCGGGCTCGACGACGCCTTCGCCTCAGCGACGGAAGACTCGACAACGGCCCTCGTGGCGCGGAGGGGATACGCGATGGCCGAAGCGCATGATTCCGCTCCAGAACCTCCAGCCCCCACCCGACCGACCCGAATCGCTTTTCCCGATCTGATACGCGAGGCGTTCGCGACGATGTCGGCCCGGCCGCGACGAACCATCACGAATTCGATCGGAACCGTGGTCGGCGTTGGCGCATTCGTCGCTGTGATCGGGCTCACGACGACCGCCTCCGGCCAGATCTCAGCCGTGTTCTCCGAGACCAAGGCATCGCAGGTCGTGATCAGCGATGCCGGTGCCACCTCGGCCAGCCCGACCGTCTATAGCTTCCCTCGTGATGCCGACGGGATCATCGACGCTCTCAACGGCGTCATCGCAGCAGGACGCACCTGGCCGATTCCGGGGGGAGACATCGCGATCGAGCCGAGCCTCGATCCCGGAGCAGTTTCGGTCGTCTCGCCGGTCCACGCGGCATCGGCAGGATATCTTCGGGCGCTCGAGCCGACCATGGAGGCGGGCGTTCTGACGGACGAATTTCACGATCTCCATGCGCAACGGGTAGCGGTTGTGGGAAAGGGGGCAGCCCGTGCCCTGGGAATCACCTCCGTCGCCGATTCACCGACGATCTACATCCGAGGCAGCGGCTACACAGTGATCGGAGTCCTCGGAGATGTTCGCCGTGACGCGGGCGCCCTGAATCGCGTGTTCGTTCCTGCTTCGACGGCACTCGACGCATACGGCGAGCCCGATGACCATTCGCCGGCGACGATGCTGATCAGGACGCACCTCGGATCTGCCGTTCAGGTCTCACGTGAAGCGCCACGTGCGCTCCGACCCGACCGACCGGAGGTCATGCGCGCCACCCCACCTCCCGAGGTGTTCACGATCGAATCCCACGTTTCCGACTCGTTGTCGTCTGTCTTCTTCGCGATCGCGGTCGTGATCCTCGTGATCAGCGGGATCGGCATCGCGAACACGACGTTGGTCGCTGTTTACGAAAGACTGCCGGAGCTGGGTCTCCGGCGTTCACTTGGCGCACGTCCCTTCGACATCGCCACACAGATCATGACGGAAACGGCCCTCCTCGGATCGATCGGCGGTCTCGTCGGCACCTCAGTCGGTGTGTCCATGACGATCGCCGTGGCACTTGCACAGTCGTGGACGGCCATCCTCGACCCGGCAGTGACACTACTGGCACCCCTCATCGGCACTGTCGTAGGCGCCGCTGCGGGGCTAGTACCTGCAATTCGAGCGGCCCGGATTCAACCGGTCGCAGCCCTGCGTCGCTGATACGTTGACGAGCCGCGGTGCGGACCTATGCCCGCCGCACCGCGCGCCGCCGCACGAACGGGATCGCGACGATCCGCCAGCCGACCAGGAACACTCCGAGCACCACGAAGGCCACGGCGATGAAAGCGGGCTCGACGGCCTGGTCGGCGGAGGTGCGGATCAGCATGCCGAGTGCGACGGTCATCAGCCACACCGGTACGCCCGGCCAGATCAGCGCGAGCGGGCGGCGCCACGCCCAGGTCACCAGCCAGCCGGCGACCAGGCCGATGAAGAACGGCCAGTAGGTGGTGAAGACGCCGGCGACCGTTGCGGCCTCACCGTGACTGCGCCGGCCGATCAGCACGAACACGAGGACGAGCACGGCGTCGATCACGAACGCCACGACCGCTGTCCTCCACGATTTCACCCGTCGATGCTACGGCGCTGCTGCCGTGCGTTCGCTGGATGCGAGCCCGGTGTCCGCTTCAATAGACTGGCGGCGTCCAGCCCACCGACGATTCGACGGCCGCCGACCAGCGCCGCGCGTCCGCACGCCGAGGAGCATCCGTGCCGAACTCCGACTTCCTCACCCAGCCTTCGCTGCCCCGTCCGGAGGTCGGTCCCGACGACGCGGCCGCCGTCGCCGAACAGGTGTTCGGGCTGTCGGGCCGCATCGCCGAGCTCGGCAGCAACCAGGATCGTAACTTCCTCATCGACACCGGCACCGAGAGGTTCGTCCTCAAGGTCGCGAACCCGGTCTTCTCGATCGACGAGCTCCACGCCCAGAACGCCGCGCTCGAACGTCTCGCCGGAATCGACGTGCGCATCCCCACCGTCGTCCCGGCGCTCGACGGCGCCGAAGTGGTGGCGGTCGAGGTGCGCGGTCGCACCCTGAACGCGCGCGTCCTCAGCTTCCTCGACGGCGACCCGCTGACCGAGGTCGCGCGTCCCAGCCGCGAGCAGCTGCGCACGCTCGGGCGCCTCTCCGGCCGCATCGCCGCCGGGCTGTCCGGGCTGCGCCACGCCGGCCTCACCCGAACGACCCAGTGGGACGCGCGGATCAGCGGCGACGTGGTCGAGCTGCTCGCCGACCACGTGCCGCAGCTGGCCAAGCGGCTCGCCGTGCAGCAGGCGGCGGAGCGCGCGCTCTCCGCGCTCGCGCCGCTGCGGAACCGGCTGCGCGTGCAGGCGGTGCACGGCGACGTCACCGACGACAACATCGTGCTCGGCGACGACGGTCCCGGCGTCATCGACTTCGGCGACGTCGCCGACGGCTGGCTCGTCGCCGAGCTGGCGGCGACCGTGGCGAGTGCGCTCCACCACGTTCCGGACGACCCGCTCGCCGTGCTCGACGTCATCGAGGCGTTCCATGAGGAGTCGCCGCTCGACGATGTGGACCTGGCCGCACTCTGGCCGCTCGTGGTGCTGCGCGGCGCAGTGCTCGTCGTGAGCGGGGAGCAGCAGGTCGCCCTCGACGGCGACAACGCGTACGCCGATGAGAACCGCGCCCACGAGTGGGTCGCCTTCGACGTCGCGCGCCGCCTCCCCGCGGCCGAGGTGGAGGCCGTCGTGCGGGCCCGACTCGCGACGGCCGGGCACCAGGAGGAGGCAGCGCCCGCGCTCGGTCGCCTGGTCGCGATCGACAGCGCCCACGAGAACCTGGCCGACCTGTCGGTGACGGGCCACGTTCTGGACGCCGGCCGCTGGACCCGTCCCGACGCCGAAGACGAGGTCCTCGGCGCGATCTGCCGGGCACACGGACACGCGCTCACCCGCTACGGCGAAGCGCGCCTCAGCCGCGCGGTGCTCGACCGTTCGGAGGCGTCGGCCACCATTGCTCTCGGCGTGACCCTCGACGCGCCGTCCGGTCTGGTCGTGCACGCGCCGTTCGCCGGCGAGCTGCGGCTCACCGACGGCTCCTGGCTGCTGCACGGCGACGGCATCGACCTCTGGCTCGGCGGCCTGTCCCGGCCGCTGACCACGGCCTCCGTCGAACGCGGGGAGGCGATCGGGAGCGCGGTGCGACTGAACGCCCAGCTGAGCCGGATCCCGGGGCGCCGGCCTCCCGCGCTCGTCACTCCGGCGCTGGCCGCCGCGGCCTGGGCGGAGGTCTCTCCCGACCCGTCGGCACTCTTCGGCATCGACCTCGCCGTGCAGGACCCGGACGCGGCCGCCGCCCTCTCGCGCCGTGACGCGTCGTTCGCCCGCGTGCAGGAGCACTACTTCGCCGAGCCTCCCCTCATCGAGCGCG
Organism: Leifsonia sp. TF02-11; assembly: GCF_017565305.1. Taxonomy (GTDB): domain Bacteria; phylum Actinomycetota; class Actinomycetes; order Actinomycetales; family Microbacteriaceae; genus Leifsonia. Next base: position 214,755 of record NZ_JAGEKP010000005.1, on the reverse strand, counting down.
GCTGGCGCCACCACCTGTTCGACACGCGCGCCCAGAGCTACCTCGACATGGTCAACAACGTGACCCAGATCGGGCACGCGCACCCCCGCCTCGTCGACGCCGTCCGCGACCAGTGGGCACGGCTGAACACGAACTCACGCTTCCACTACGAGGAGCTCTCGCGGTTCACCGAGCGGCTCGCGGAGGTCGCCCCGGACGGCCTGGACACAGTGTTCCTCGTCAACAGCGGCAGCGAGGCCGTCGACCTCGCGCTCCGGCTGGCGCAGGTCCACACGGCGCGGCGCACCATCCTCGCCGTGACGGAGGCCTACCACGGCTGGACCGCCGGCGCCGATGCGGTCTCGTCCTCGCTCGGCGACAACCCGCGCGCGCTCGAGACCCGGCCGGACTGGGTGGAGCTGATCGCCTCGCCCAACGTCTTCCACGGCCGCCACCGCGGTGCCGACTCCGCCCCGGCCTACCTCGCCGAGCTGGACGAGCAGCTCGCCCGCCTCGACGCCGCGGGCACCGGGATCGCCGGCTTCATCGCCGAGCCGGTCTTCGGCAACGCGGGAGGTCTCATGCTCCCCGACGGCTACCTGGCCGGCGTCTACGAGCGGGTGCGCGCCCGCGGCGGCGTGTGCATCGCCGACGAGGTGCAGGTCGGCTACGGGCGGCTGGGCCACTACTTCTGGGGATCGACGCAGCAGGGCGTCGTGCCCGACGTGATCACCATCGCCAAGGCGATGGGCAACGGGCACCCGCTCGGCGCGGTCATCACCCGGCGGGAGATCGCCGAGTCGTTCGCGGCGGAGGGCAGCTTCTTCTCGTCCGCCGGCGGCAGCCCGGTCAGCTCGGTCGTCGGTCTGACGGTGCTCGACGTGATGCGCGACGAGGGCCTCCAGCAGAACGCCGCGACGGTCGGCGACCATCTCGCAGCGCGACTCCGGGCGCTGGGCCAGCGGCATCCGCTCGTGGGAGCGGTGCACGGTCTCGGGCTCTACCTCGGGGTCGAGCTGGTCCGCGACCGCGAGACGCTGGAGCCGGCCACCGCGGAGGCGGCCCTGATCTGCGAGCGCATGCTGCAGGAGGGCGCCATCGTGCAGCCGACCGGCGACGGCAAGAACGTGCTGAAGATCAAACCGCCGCTGTGCATCACGCGGGAGAGCGCCGACCGGTTCGTCGATGCGCTCGACCTGGTGCTCGCGACGATCTGACCACGTCGTCGTCCGTGCGAGCCATCGCTCGCGCACTATCCGCACGGCTTGACTAGTACCCCTGGTGGGTATATCGTCGTAGCGTTCCTAATACCCCCTCTGGGTATGCGAACTCCCGATCGACAGCCGAAGGAGCGAGACATGACGACCACGACATTCCAGGTGGACGGGATGACCTGCGCGCACTGCGAGCGCGCTGTGACCGAAGAAGTGACCGCGATCGCCGGGGTGACCGGCATCGAGGTCTCAGCCGCCACCGGCGTGCTCACTATCGAGTCGGCCTCCGCGGTCGACGACGCACTCGTGCTCGCCGCGGTCGAAGAGGCCGGGTACAGCGCCGTCCGCGCCTGAACCGACCGCACCGGCGACGCCCACCACCGCCCGCACCGCCCCGACCGGAGGAGCCCCCATGTCCACGACCGACGCCGCACGCCCGCAGCCCCGCTTGGAGCTGGCGATCGGCGGGATGACGTGCGCCTCCTGCGCCGCCCGGGTGGAGAAGAAGCTCAACCGGCTGGAGGGTGTCGAGGCGACCGTGAACTACGCGACGGAGAAGGCCACGGTGTTCGCGCCGATCGGTTACGACCCCGCGCTCCTGGTCGCGCAGGTCGAGAGCGCGGGCTACACCGCCGAGCTGCCGACGCCGCCGACGCCGGGCCGCGCCGAGTCAGCCGGCGCCGGGCACACCGGCGACCACGAGCTCGCGGCGCTGCGCACCCGGTTGATCGTGAGCGCGGCCCTCGGCCTCCCCGTCGTGCTGCTGTCGATGATCCCCGCACTGCAGTTCCCCGGATGGCAGTGGGTCGCCCTGGTGCTGGCGACGCCCGTCGTCGCCTGGGGAGCCTGGCCGTTCCACCGGGCCGCCGCCGTCAACCTGCGGCACGGGGCCGCCACCATGGACACGCTGGTCTCGCTCGGAGTCTCTGCGGCATTCGTGTGGTCGGTCTACGCCCTGCTCTTCGGCGGCGCGGCGGCGCACGGGATGTCGGGCGCCGACCTGTATCTGGAGGTGGCCGCGGGCGTGACGGTGTTCGTCCTCGCCGGGCGGTACCTCGAGAAGCGGTCCAAGCGACAGGCCGGTGCCGCGTTGCGCGCGCTGCTCGAGTCCGGGGCGAAGGAGGCCTCCGTGCTTCGGCCCGCTCCCGGCTCCGACGACCTTCGCGAGGTGCGCATCCCCGTCGATCGGATGGTCGTCGGCGACGTGTTCGTCGTGCGACCCGGTGAGCGCATCGCCACCGACGGCATCGTGACCGAGGGCACGAGCGCGGTCGACGCCGCCATGCTGACCGGCGAGTCCGTCCCGGTGGAGGTCGCGCCCGGCGCCGCGGTCGCCGGCGGTACGATCAACGCCGGCGGCCGGCTCGTGGTGCGTGCGACGCGGGTCGGGGCCGAGACCACACTCGCGCAGATCGCCCGCCTGGTCGAGGACGCGCAGTCCGGCAAGGCCGCTGCCCAGCGACTCGCCGACCGCATCAGCGCCGTCTTCGTGCCGGTCGTCATCGGCATCGCCGTCGTGACGCTGATCGCCTGGCTGCTGCTCGGCTTCCCGGCAGAGGCGGCATTCACCGCCGCGGTGGCGGTCCTCATCATCGCCTGCCCGTGCGCGCTGGGGCTGGCGACGCCGACGGCTTTGCTGGTCGGCACCGGCCGGGGAGCGCAGCTCGGTATCCTCATCACTGGTCCGGAGGTGCTGGAGGCCACCCGGCGGGTGGACACCATCCTGCTGGACAAGACCGGGACGGTCACCACCGGTCGGATGGCCCTGGTCGGCATCACGGGCGACAGCGACGAACCCGGCGGAGACGACGAGACTGCGACCGCCGAGGCCCTGCGCCGCGCAGGCGCGGTGGAGGACGCCTCCGAGCACCCGATCGCCCGCGCGATCGCCGACGCCGCGAAGCGAGAGGGTGCGCTGCCCCCGGTCACCGGCTTCCGGTCGGACGGCGGACTGGGCGTCACGGGGACCGTCGACGGCGAGCGCGTCGTTGTCGGCCGCGCAGCATTCGTGACGGCGGCGGGGATGCCGCTCGGCGCAGGCCTCCAGCGGGCCGTCGCCGAGGCGGAGTCGTCGGGCAGGACGGCCGTCGTCGTCGGCTGGGGCGACCGTGCCCGTGCCGTGCTCGCGGTGGCCGACACGGTCGCGCCGCGCAGCGCGGAGGCCGTGAGGAGACTGCGCCGACTCGGGCTGGACCCGGTGCTCCTGACCGGCGACAACGAGACCGTCGCACGGCGGGTGGCGCAGGAGGTCGGCATCGACACGGCCATTGCCGGCGTGCTGCCGGAGGAGAAGGCGGAGGTCGTCCGCAGACTGCAGGCCGAAGGGCGCCGGGTGGCGATGGTCGGCGACGGGGTCAACGACGCGGCGGCGCTCGCCTCCGCCGATCTGGGCATCGCCATGGGCACGGGCACCGACGCCGCGATCCAGGCCGCCGACCTCACCCTGGTGCACGGCGATCTCACGGCCGCGGCCGACGCGATCCGGCTCTCCCGGCGTACGCTGGCGACCATCCACGGAAACCTGTTCTGGGCATTCGCCTACAACCTGGCGGCGCTGCCGCTGGCGGCGTTCGGGCTGTTGAACCCGATGATCGCCGGGGCCGCGATGGCGTTCTCCAGCGTCTTCGTCGTCAGCAATAGCCTCCGGCTGCGGTCGTTCCGGCCGCTCGCCGCCACGGGCAGCACCGCACACGCAACCGAGGAACGGAGGACGGCATGACCGGGCACACGGAGCACGGCGAGGTGTCGAGCACCGAGGTGGAAACCGCCGGGGCAGCCGCTGCCGGGCACGAGCACGACGGAATGCACGCTGCCGGGGGCGACGGCGATCCGCACGCCCGGCACGACAACAGCGGCCACGACCACGACCACGACGACCACAGCGCACACGGCGAAGGCCACAGCGGCCACGATCACAGCGGGCACGCCGGCCACGGCGACCACGTCGCCGCCTTCCGCCGGCTGTTCTGGATCATGCTCGTCGTCGCGGTCCCCGTCGTGCTCTTCTCCCCGATGTTCGCGATGATCCTCGGCTACCGGCTCCCGGATGCCGCGTGGCTGACGTGGGTCTCCCCCGTCCTCGGCACGGTGATGTTCGTGTGGGGCGGCCGGCCGTTCCTGACCGGAGCCGTCTCCGAGCTGCGCGCCCGCAAACCCGGGATGATGCTGCTGATCGCGCTGGCGATCACCGTGGCGTTCGTCGCCTCGTGGGGCGCCACCCTCGGCCTGCTCGACCACCAGCTCGACTTCTGGTGGGAGCTCGCCCTCCTGATCGTCATCATGCTGCTCGGCCATTGGATCGAGATGCGGTCGCTGGCACAGACCACGTCCGCCCTCGACTCCCTCGCCGCGCTTCTGCCCGACGAGGCGGAGAAAGTGGACGGCGAGGGCACCGTCACGGTCTCCCCCGCCGAGCTGGCGGTCGGCGACATCGTCCTGGTGCGGCCGGGCGGTCGTGTCCCCGCCGACGGACGGGTCGTCTCCGGCAGTGCGCACGTGGACGAGTCGATGATCACCGGCGAGTCGCGGCCGGTGCGCCGCTCCGACGGCGACCCCGTCGTCGCGGGGACCGTCGCCACCGACTCCGCCCTGCGCGTGCAGGTGACCGCCGTGGGCGACGACACCGCCCTCGCCGGGATCCGTCGCCTGGTGGCCGACGCTCAGAACTCGTCGTCCCGCGCGCAGCGGATCGCCGACCGCGCGGCCGGCTGGCTGTTCTGGTTCGCGCTCGGCTCCGCCGCCGTCACCGCGGTGGTCTGGACGGCCGTCGGTCACCCGGACGACGCCGTCGTCCGCGCTATCACCGTGCTCGTGATCGCCTGCCCGCATGCGCTCGGGCTCGCCATCCCGCTCGTCGTCTCGATCGCGACCGAGCGCGCCGCCCGCGGGGGCGTCCTGGTGAAGGACCGGCTCGCGCTGGAGACCATGCGCACCGTGGACACCGTGCTGTTCGACAAGACCGGGACGCTCACCAAGGGTGAGCCCACCGTCACCGCGGTGGACGCGGACGGCGACGACGATCGCGTCCTCGCGCTCGCAGCGGCGGCCGAGGCGGACTCCGAGCACCCCCTCGCTCGGGCGATCGTCGCGAGCGCCGCCACCCGCTCGCTTCCCGTTCCCGCAGCCACCGACTTCACGTCGTCTCCGGCCGTCGGGGTCGCCGCGACCGTCGACGGACACCGGGTGGAGGTCGGCGGCCCCGGGCTCCTCGCGTCGCACGGCGTGCCGGAGCGCGCGATTGCAGACACCTGGCGTGCCGAGGGCGCCATCATCCTGCACGTGCTCGTCGACGGAAAGGCCGTCGGAGCCCTCCGCCTCGCCGACGACGTCCGCGAGGAATCCCGCCAGGCGGTCTCCGCGCTCCAGCACCTCGGCATCCAGGTCGTCATGATCACCGGCGACGCGGAGGCCGTGGCCGCCGATGTCGCGGCTCAGCTCGGGATCAAACGCTTCTACGCCGGCGTGCGCCCGGAGGACAAGGCGGCGTCCGTCGCCGAGCTCCAGTCGGAGGGCCGGACGGTCGCGATGGTCGGCGACGGCGTCAACGACGCTCCCGCCCTCGCCCGCGCGAACGTCGGGATCGCGATCGGTGCGGGAACGGACGTGGCGATCGCCTCCGCCGGCGTCATCCTGGCCAGCGACGACCCGCGCTCGGTGCTCTCGGTCATCCGGCTCTCGCGGGCGAGCTACCGCAAGATGAAGCAGAACCTGTGGTGGGCGGCCGGCTACAACCTGCTGTCGGTGCCGCTGGCGGCCGGCGTGCTCGCACCGATCGGGTTCGTGCTGCCGATGTCCGTCGGAGCCATCCTGATGTCGCTCTCGACCATCGTGGTCGCCCTCAACGCGCAGCTCCTGCGCCGCCTCGACCTCCGCCCCGAGACCCTCTGAGAACCGCCGAGGGGCGCGTTGTTGTCCCTTTCGCGGCGCGAAAGGGACAACAACGTGCCCCTCGGGCGTCTCGCGCGGGATGGAGGTGTGCGGGTCAGGCGGGGCGGAGGGCTGTGGCCGCGGCGCGCGCGATGGCGGCGGCGACCGCGCCCAGCGCCGCCGACTGCAGCGACCACTGCTGCCAGTAGAGCGGCACGTCCACCGCACCGCCTTCGTCGAGGACGACCAACCGGCCGTCGTCGAGGAGCGGGCGCGCCTGGAGGTCGGGGATCATGCCCCAGCCGAGCCCCAGCGCCGCGGCACCGAGGAACTCGGTCGACGCGGGCACGTACTGGCGCGGCGGCCGCGCGCCGGGAGCGAAGCGGTCGAGGTAGCGGTCCTGGAGGGCGTCCTTGCGGTCGTAGACGAGCATCGGCGCCACGGCGGCGACACGTGCGTCCCAGCCGTCCGCGCACCAGCGCCGGACGAACGCCGGGCTCGCCAGCGGCCGGTAGCGCATCAATCCGAGCGCCGACACCGTGCAGCCCTGCACCGGTTCGTGGTCCGAGCCGATCGCCGCCATCGCCGTCCCGTCGCGCAGCCGGCCGATGGTGTGCTCCTGATCGTCGAGAGTGATGTCGAAGACCGAGTCCGGAAGGGTCGCCAGCGCCGGCAGCACCCACGTCGCGAGAGAGTCGGCGTTGACGACGAGCGGGATGGATGTCGGCGCGGCGACGCCCGCGCCGTCGTCGCCCTCCAGTTCGGCCGCCGCTTCGGCCTCCAGCAGGGCGACCTGCCGCGCGAGGCGTACGAGCACGGCGCCCGCGGCCGTCGCCTGGATCGGCTTGCTGCGCCGCACGAGCACCCGGCCGCTCAGCTCCTCCAGCGATTTGATGCGCTGGCTCACCGCCGACGGCGTCAGGTGCAGCGCGGCGGCTGCCCGGTCGAACGTCCCGTGTTCCACCACGGCGGCGAGGGTGCGCAGCTGATCGCTCGAAGCCTCCATGTTCAGCAATGCTAATGGTTCTTAAGAAACATGAGCTGTACTGAACACAAACCGTTCCCTATCGTCGAAGAGTGCTCGCGATCTTCCTCACCGGCCTCGGCTCCGCCGCCGCTCTCATCGTCGCCATCGGCGCGCAGAACGCCTTTGTGCTCCGCCAGGGGCTCCGCCGGGAGCACGTGCTCGCCGTCGTCGCGATCTGCGTCGCGAGCGACGCCGTGCTGATCGCGGCAGGAGTGGCCGGTATCGGCACCCTCGTGAAGGCCGCGCCGCTCGCACTCCTGATCGTGCGCTGGGCCGGATTCGCCTTCCTGGTCGGCTACGCCGTCTTCGCCGCGATCCGGGCCGTGCGACCCAGCACGCTCACGGCGGCGACCTCCGGCGGCGGGTCGCTCGCCGCGGCGATCGGCACCTGTCTCGCGATCACCTGGCTCAATCCGCACGTCTACCTCGACACCGTGCTGCTTCTCGGCTCGCTGTCCGCGACGCACGGCGACCCGGGGCGGTGGGTGTTCGGCGCCGGCGCGGCGACCGCGAGCCTGCTGTGGTTCCTCCTCCTCGGCTTCGGGGCACGGCTGGCTGCGCCGGTCTTCGCGCGTCCCATCGCGTGGCGCGTGCTCGACGCCGGCATCGCGGTGCTGATGCTCGTGCTCGCGGTGATGCTGGTGGTGTGAGCGTGACCGCTCAGCCCTTGACCGCTCAGCCCTTGACCGCTCCGCCCAATCCCCCGCCACGCAGGAACGTCCGCTGGAAGACCAGGAAGATCACCACCGGGATCAGCGTCGCGATGCTCAGTGCGGCCAGATACACGCCGAGGTCCGTGCTCGACTGGATCTGCGGCAGCCGCACCGACAGCGGTTGGATGTGGATGTCGGCCAGCACCAGGTTGGGCCACAGGAAGTCGGCCCAGGCCGCGTTGATCGCGAACACCGAGACCACGCCGAGGATCGGCTTCGACATCGGGAGCACGATCGACCAGAACAGCCGGAAGGTCCCGGCCCCGTCGGTTCGCGCCGCCTCGAAGATCTCGCGCGGGAGGCTGTCGAAGAACCGCATCACCAGCAGCACGTTGAAGGCGCTCGCGCCGGCAGGCAGCCAGACGGCCCAGAACGTGTTGATCAGGGAGTGCCCGATCAGCGGAGGGTGCAGGATCGTCAGGTAGAGCGGCACCAGCAGCACGACCGCGGGAACGAACAGTGTCGCGAGCACCAGGCCGGCGAGGTACCGGCCGTACTTCGGGCGGAGCACCGACAGCGCGAAGCCGGCGGTGGTGGCGACGATCAGCTGCACCGCCCACTCGCCGGCGGCCATCGCGATCGTGTTGAAGAAGAAGTCGCCGATGTGGACGTCGTTCCACGCCTTGACGACGTTGTCCCACGCGATCCCGTGCGGGAACAGCGCGAGCGGGTTCGTGAGCGTGTCCTGGGTCGGCGTGACGCCCGACTTGAACAGCCAGAGCAGCGGGAAGAGGCCGACCAGCACCAGCAGGATCAGCAGGATGATGTGGAGGGCGTTCGTCGTGATCCGGATCCGCGGGCGGCGCCAGTCGGCGGCCGAGAGGATGTGCCGGTCCTCGGCCTCCACGCTGCGCCGACGACGCGGTCGCCGGCCCGGCACCCCCGCATCGGGCAGCGGCTCGGAGACTTGGACTTCTTGGGCCGGGACTGTGGTGGTCAATTGTCGCTCCATCGTGCGGTGAGTCGGAAGTAGACGATCGAGAGCACAGCGAGGAAGATCGCGAGCATCAGGCTCAGCGCCGTCGCCTGGCCGTAGGCCCCGCCGAGACTGTTCGTGAAGGCGTACTGGTAGATCAGGAGCAGGATCGTCGTGGTCGAGTTCGCCGGGCCGCCGCCGGTGAAGAGGTAGGGCTGCAGGAACACCTGAGCCGTCGCGATGATCTGCAGGATGAACGTGATGAAGAGGATCCCGCGCAGCTGCGGGAGCGTGACGTGCCAGATCTTGCCCCAGAGGGAGGCGCCGTCGACCTCGGCCGCGTCGTAGAGCTCGGGGGCGACGGAGGTCATCGCCGCGAGGTAGATGATGATCGTTCCGCCCGCTCCCGCCCAGGTCGCCTGCAGGACGAGGGACGGCATGGCCGTCGTCGCGTCCTGGATCCAGGGCTGCGGCGGGATGTGGAACCAGCCCAGGATCGTGTTGAACACCCCGGTCGGGCTCGCGTCGTAGAAGATCTTCCACAACAGCACCGAGACGACGGGCAGGATGACGACGGGCAGGTAGGCGAGGACGCTGAACAGCCCCTTGAACCGCCGCACCTCGCTCATCAGCACGGCCACGATCAGCGGGACGGGATACCCGATGAGGACGGCGAGGAAGGCGAAGTAGGCGGTGTTGCGCACGGCGATCCAGAACAGCGGATCATTGAACACCGCCACGAAGTTGTCCCAGCCGACGAAGGTCGGCGGCGTGACAAGGTTGGTCTTCTGGAAGCTCATGACGACCGCCTGCACGATCGGCGACCACGAGAAGACCCCGAAGATGATCAGGAGCGGGAGGAGGAACAGCAGGGTGGTGAGCCCGCCGCGCTGAACCCAGGTGATGGGGTTGTGCCGGCGCTTCTGGCGCTCTCGAGCGGGTGCGGCGCGCAGGTCGGTGGATGTCGTCATGTCGATGGCTTTCCGTGGGCCGAGGCCGCCGGGCCGCCGTGCGCTCAGGGCGCCGGCGGCCCGACGGCCGCGGGGGTGCTCTCTGCTACTTCTTGGCGTCGGCGTCGATGATCGCCTGGATCTTCGTGTCGACTCCCTTGAGGAGAGTGTCGACGTCGGCGTTCTTGTCGGTCAGCACCGCCTGCACGACGGCGTCGAGCGCTGCGTACAGGTCTTGCGAGTGCGCCGGCGGCTCCGGGACGATCGTCTGGCTGAAGATCCCGTCGTTGAACGGCTTGATGTTGTCGGCCGGGATGTTCGCGTACGGCTTGATCCAGGTCTGGTACTGCTGCCAGGTCGCCTTGTCGAACAGTGGAAGGGTGGGGGCGTTGACGGCCTGGTTGCCTGCCTTGTTCGACTTGGCCAGGGTGACCGCGTCGCTCTCGTTGACCTGCGGCTGCGTGCGGTAGAAGTCGATCCACTTGACCGCCGCGGCGATCTGCTCCGGGGTGTCCTTCACGTTGACCACATCGACGTTGCCGCCGGAGAGGATGCCGGCCTTGCTGTTCGAGGTGTCGATCGGGTAGGTGGTCACTCCGTACTTGGAGGGGTCGAAGCCGTTCGCCTGCATCAGCGAGCCGATGACGTCGGACCCACTCATGTACATCGCGATCTTGCCGGAGGCGAAGCCCTGGTTGATGCCGCTCCAGTCCCACAGGAAGTTGCTGCCCATGGAGTTGTCGTCCCAGCGCAGCTTCTTGAGCCACGCGAGCGCCTGCTTGGTCTGGTCGTTGTCGGTCTTCACGGTCACCTTGCCGTCGGAACCGGTGGACTCCAGCCGGCCGCCGAGACCGTAGGTGCTCGTCGCGAGGTTCCAGCCTCCCGTGCCGTCCTTCGTCATCTGCATGTAGCCGGCGACGCCGGGGACCTTCTCGGAGATGGTCTTCGCGTCGGCCTGGATCTCATCGAGGGTCGTCGGCGGCTTGTCGGGGTCGAGGCCGGCCTGCTTGAAGATGTCGCGGTTGTACGAGAGCGCCATCGCGTACGGTCCCCACGGGATGCCGTAGACCTTGCCGTTGTCGCCGGTGGCAACGTTCAGCACGTTCTTGTTCCACTTGTCGGCCGTGGAGGTCTGCTTGAACGGCGTGGTGATGTCGGCGAGCTGCCCGTTGTTCGCCAGCGTCTTCGAGTCGGTGAACGGCACGTTGAACACGTCGGGCAGAGTTCCGCCCGCGAGCTCGGCGGCGAAGGTGCTCGCCGTCCACTGGTACTCGATGGCCTTGACGTGGATGTCGGGGTTCTTCTTCTCGAACTCCTTGACGCGCGTCGCGAGCGTCTTGAGGGCGTCTTCGGTGGCGCCGGGCAGGACCGGCGCGACGACGAGGTTCACCTGGCCGTTGCTGCTGCCGCCATCGGACGAGCAGGCGCTCAGCATGGCGACGCTCGCGGCGGTCACGAGACCGATCGCGACGACCTTGCTGCCGAGTCGTCGTGGTTTCACGGACTTCATTGTCTGGTTCCTTTCGGTGTGCGGTGTGGTGCAGTCGGGTGCGTCATCGGGTCGATCGGACGCGGTTCTCCGGCGAGGCGTGCTGTGTTCGGAGCCATGCCGTGGAGTCGGTGGGAAGAAGTCCGTCCTGCAGCGGGGCGCTGCTGAGGAGGACGCTCTCGTGGGGCGGGAGCGGCACGGCCGCGCCCGACAGGTTGGTGACGTTGACGAAGCGGTCGCCGCGCGTGAAGGCGAGCACGCCGTCCCCGCTCGGAAGCCAGGCGAAGTCTCCGTCGCCGAGGCCGGCCTCCTCGCGGCGGAGCCGGAGTGCCTTCGTGTACAGCGAGAGCATCGAGTCCGGGTCGCGGCGCTGCGCCTCGACGGTCAGCGCGCTCCACGACGCCGGCTGCGGCAGCCAGGGCTCGGCCGCCGAGTCTGCCGGGCTGAAGCCGAACGGCGCGCGGTCGCCGCTCCACGGGAGCGGGACCCGGCAGCCGTCGCGGCCGGGGTCGACACCGCCGGAGCGGAAGTGCATCGGATCCTCCAGCCGGTCGGCCGGGATGTCCTCGACCTCCGGGAGCCCGAGTTCGTCGCCCTGGTAGATGTAGAGCGAACCGGGCAGGGCGGCGACCAGGAGGGCCGCGGCGCGGGCGCGACGCGTTCCGACCACGAGGTCGGTGGGTGTGCCGACGCGCTTCTTCGCGAAGGCGAAGGACGAGTCGGTGCGTCCCAGCCGGGTGACGGGCCGCGTGACGTCGTGGTTCGACAGCAGCCAGGTCGATGGCGCCTCGACGGGAGCGTGTGCGGCCAGCGTCGAGTCGATCGACGCCCGCAGTTCGTCCGCGTCCCACGGCCGAGCCAGGAAGTCGAAGTTGAAAGCCGTGTGCAGCTCATCGCGGCGCAGGTACTTGGCGAACCGCTCGATGTCGGGGAGCCAGATCTCGCCGACCAGCACGCGCGTCCCCGGGTAGGAGTCGGCGATGGCCCGCCAGTCGCGGTAGATGTCGTGCAGCTGATCCCTGTCGGTGTTGGGGTGCTCGCCGGGCGCCGGGTGCTCCGGCACCTCCGGCAGCTCAGGGTCTTTGACCAGCAGGGCCGCGGAGTCGATCCGCACTCCGCCGACGCCGCGATCGAACCAGAAGCGCAGGATCTCCTCGTGCTCGCGGAGGACGTCGGGGTGGTTCCAGTTGAGATCCGGCTGCTCCGGGGTGAACAGGTGGAGGTACCACTCCCCCGGAGTCCCGTCGGGGTCGACCGTGCGCGTCCAGGTGTCGCCCGAGAAGTTGGAGACCCAGTGGTTCGGCATCTCGGCTCCGTCGATGCCGCGGCCCGGTCGGAACCAGAAGCGCTCGCGCTCGGGGGAACCGGGACCGGCGGCCAGGGCCGCCTGGAACCAGCGGTGACGGTCCGAGACGTGGTTGGGGACGATGTCGATGATGGTGCGGATGCCGAGCTCCAGGGCTTCGGCGATGAGGGCCTCCGCCTCCTCGAGTGTTCCGAACGCGGGATCGATCGTGCGGTAGTCGGCGACGTCGTAGCCGCCGTCGGCGAGCGGAGACAGGTACCAGGGCGTGAACCAGATGGCGTCGACGCCCAGGTCCTTGAGGTACCCCAGGTGCCGGCGCACGCCGGCCAGGTCGCCGATCCCGTCGCCGTTCGCGTCGGCGAAGCTCCGCGGGTAGATCTGGTAGATGACCGCACTCCGCCACCAGAGGGGGTCCGCGGTGGACGGGGTCGGACGCGCGGTCGTCGCCGCGGTCGACGGGGCTGCTGGGGCCGGGGCAGCTGAAGTCGGTACTGCTGAGCCTTCAGCGAGCAGGGGCAGGTCCACGCGGAGCCTTTCTGTGCGGGCCGGACTGCCGCTGGCGTCGGCGCCGGTTGGAGCTGTGATCAGAACGTGTGCGACGGACATCGAAGCGTGCCCGTTTCCGTCAGAGTCAACGTAGGGTTCTCGACAAAATGATGCAAGAACTAAAATGACTGCAAGCTGCTTGCGAACTCTTGCGTGCGTTTGCAGTCACGAGGTATCGAAACCTGGACACTCAGAGCACGCAAAAGGGCTCGTCACGGGTGGATACCGTGACGAGCCCGACGATGTGCGGCGCTAGTCCGTTGGCGCCGGTCCGGTCGAGGACCGCACCACGAGCTCCGGCTCGAAGAGGAACTCCTCCGGCGGGATCGTGTCGCCGGCGAGCTGCTGCGTGAGCAGCTCCATCACCATCCGCCCCATCGGCTCGATCGGCTGACGCACCGTCGTGAGCGGAGGCTCGACGCAGCCCATCAGCGCGGAGTCGTCGTAGCCGACGACCGAGACGTCCTGAGGGACCCGCAGCCCCGCACGGCGGACGGCGCGGATCACGCCGAGCGCCAGCGGGTCGCTGGCGCAGACGATGCCGGTCACACCGGTCTGGAGGAGCCGGGTGGCCGCCGCCTGCCCCGACTCGAGCGAGTAGTGGGACCGCACGACCCTGCTCGGGTCGAACTCGAGCCCGGCACGCGCGAGCTCGCGTTCGGCCGCCTCGAACTTGCGGCGAGACGGCACGTGATCCTTGGGCCCGAGGACGAAGCCGATCTTCGTGTGGCCGAGCTGCACCAGGTGGCGGACGGCCAGCTGGGTGGCCACAGCGTCGTCGCACGACACCGCGGGGAAGCCCAGCCCGTCGACCGGCGCGCTGACGAGCACGGTGGGCAGTTTCACATCGCGCAGCTTCTCGTAGTGCTCGTGCGACCCCGCCTCCTGCGTGTAGAGCCCTCCGGCGAAGACCACACCGGAGACCTGCTGCTGCAGCAGGAGGTCGATGTAGTCGGCCTCGGAGATGCCGCCGGCCGTCTGGGTGCAGAGCACGGGCGTGTAACCGCTCTGGGCGAGAGCGCCTCCCACGACCTCGGCGAAGGCGGGGAAGATCGGGTTGGAGAGTTCCGGAAGCACCAGCCCGACCAACCGGGGGCGTTCGCCGCGCAGCTTCGACGGACGCTCGTAGCCGAGCACGTCGAGGGCTGTCAGCACCGCCCTCCTGGTCGGCTCAGAGACACCCGGCTTGTCATTGAGGACACGACTCACTGTCGCTTCACTGACCCCGACCTTGCGGGCCACCTCTGCTAGACGCCTCGACACGGGAACACGATAGCGCAGGTGGCGCTCGGGGCGTGGAAATTCGATGACGAGATCGTGCAAGAATTTGCGCAAGCGGCGGTGCCGGCGGAGGTACCGCCGGCAGCGCCGCGAACGACGGCGCTTACGGCCGCGTCAGCTGCACCCACATGTCACTGGGGTGATACGACTCCTTCGAGACATAACGGGGAAGGGCCTCCATCTTCTTGAGTCCTGCCAGGTCGCAATTCGGCGCGAACGCGGTGAGCGGCTTGTCGCAGTAGGCGTCACCACCGTCCTGGTTCTTCGGGTTGTCGTTCTGGACGGCCGGCCAGCTCGGCCAGAACAGCACCGCAAGCGATCCGTCCGCCCTCCGTCCACCGAGATCCTGAGCGGAGTTCGCGACCTCGTCGCCCGACACCCTGGGGCTGGTCCCTGTGGTGCCCGGGAGATCGGCGACGATCTCACCGGTGGAAGTGTCGATGATCACACGCCCGAAGCCAGTCACATACACGTAGCCCATGTACATCCAGGTCGGCTGTTTCGCGCCGTACGGTCGCGCCGCCCAGATGGCCTGCAGATTCCACGGCGCTCGCGAGTCGGACACATTGTCGGGAATGATGTTCTGGTCACCGCGGGTGACCTGGGTGACTTTCCAGGTCCCGTCCGCGCTTCCCTGGGCGCCGGGACGGAACGACGTCGCGAACGCCTGCATCGTGGGGTTCGCACCCGTCGTCGCCCTCGTGTAGGTGACCACTGGGTACCCCAGGCCGTTCAGCCCGAGCGAGGGTTCTGTGATTCCTTGTTTGAGTCCCGCATCGGGGTCGATGGACAGGCCGGGAACCGTCGTCGTCTGCTCGTACGTCAGAGGTGTCGAGAGCGGCGTCCCGTTTGCCGTCGTCCAGTTCTTCAGGTCGGTGCTCTGGGCGTACGAGAACGTCGAGCGACTGCCGAATCCTCGCTCGCCCACCTTTCCGTTCTCATCCAGGAAGCCGTCCCACGACCATGCCATTCCGTAGGTGGTCTTGCCGTTGACGGTCTGTGCAACGAAGTCGGTCGGGTAGGCCCGGCGCGTGTCGTCGGTCGCGAACAGCGGCTTGCTTCCACCTAGCAGCGAGACCCATCCCTTGGTGGCATTGTCGTACTGCGCCAGGTAGGTCTCCTTGTCCTGACGGAACCGGAGGATGAGCTTGTCGTCGACCCTGGTGAACGAGGGGTACGTCATCCGAGTGTTGTCGATACCGGGCACCGTGAAGGGCAAGGCGCTCAGGGTCGAGACATCGCCGGCCTTCGAGGTCCGCAGGTACGCACCCTGCTCTCCGAGGGCCTTGCTCGGGAGTTCCCCTTTGTCGTTCGGGGTGACCTTCTGCTCGGCCACGATCGTGCCGACCATCAGGTTGCCCATGACGTGGAGCTGTCCCTGACCATCGAGTTGCATCGTGACGTAGTTGTGCTGGTCGTCGTTCA
The DNA here is from genome assembly GCF_017565305.1 of Leifsonia sp. TF02-11. Taxonomy (GTDB): domain Bacteria; phylum Actinomycetota; class Actinomycetes; order Actinomycetales; family Microbacteriaceae; genus Leifsonia. The sequence continues at coordinate 199,043 of NZ_JAGEKP010000005.1, read as the reverse complement.
CCCGATGGCCGGAACGGAAGATACACCAGCCACTCGTGAGCGTGCCCGCGGCGCAGGCAGGCGCGGAGCCGCTGAGCGTGCGCGAAGCGACCGAGAGGTAGCGCTGCGTGTCGTAGAAGGCGACGTACTGGGTGTTGCCGCTGGTCAACACCGACTGGCCGGTGGGCGTGTGACCGAGGGTTTTCACGGGCAGGAGCGTGCTGGCTACGACCTCCGGAGCACCCAGGCTGTGAGCGGAGACGAGTGAGACGTTGTCGTACTCGCCTGTGCCCGCGAAGCTGTACAGCGCGCCCATACCGCCGCGGAGCGGGGCGGGGTCGGTCCAGGTCGTCGTCGGCACCGGTGTCCCCGGGAACGTGGTGACCTGCTTGCCGGTGTCCCCATCGATGACGTTGACGTCGAACTTCCCGGGCGTGGGCGAATCCACGCGCACAGTGTAAGAATTGCTCTTCGATGTGACGAAGTAGCCACTGATGGCGGCTTTGTCGGGTCTGTCATCGACGACCTTTTGGAGGACCCACTGACCCATTCCTGAGCGGAACGGGCTGATCATGAGGCGATACATCTGTAAATGCCCACCGTCAGCGTTCGCCGGAGGAACGGATTCGTGGAATGCGAGTCCGCTCCACAGCATTTCGTTACCCGTGTAGGCAGGGATCGTCACATCAGCAGCGAACGAGAAGCTCGACCCGCTGAGGTCCACGTGCTGCTGCTCGAGAACGTACTCACTGGCACCTGCCTCAGCTTCGGGGACGACCGTGCCGGCAGGCGTGGACTTCCAACCCTTGGTGCCGACACGCTTCCAAGTACTGCTGAGGTCCGTTCCCGGATCGAACCGGTCGGTCAGACCGGACGGGGTGTCGGGCGTCGTCCGCAACGAGAAGTCGCGGAAGGTCGCCGCGCCGACATTGGACAAGAGGCCGGCGTAGTCGCCGACGCGCGGTTGCGATGATGCCGGCAGCCCCGAGTGGGCGTACGGCATCGTGATCGAGTCACCGCCGATGACGAGGTTGGCGCCCGGGTTCGCCTTCGTGGCGAAGCTCACCGATGCGGAGCTCAGGCTCCGGTCGACGCTCATGAGGTACGACTCCCCCTTGACGAGAGCGGTCTTCAGCTTTCCCGTGGCGACGATGTCCGGCCCCGGCTCGCCGAGCGTTCGCCGGAGGATCATCCAGTCCTTCGCCGGGCCGGTGGTCACCCGGAAGTCGTAGCGATCTGTCGCGTCGGAGCTCGCATTGAAGACCAGGCCGGCCCAGCGTCCGTTCACGTCCGTCGACGCGGTGACCTCGGCGCTCACCACGAACGAGCTGCCGAGCTCGACGCTGTGGTTGATCGCCATCGCGTCGCGACCCTCGGGGTCGGGCACCGCGGAGTTGCCCTTGAGTTCCCAGTTCGCCAGCACCGTTTTCCAGGGCGACCCGAGCGATGCGGCGTCCGCACGGTCAAAGCTGTCGAAAGCGGTTGCCGAGAGCTTCGGATCGGTGAACTCCGGGCTCGACGCTCCGGTAGCCCCGTTGGGGACCGCCTGCGCGGGCCCAGCCGGCTGGCCGAGTCCCGCGATGAGCGCCAGGACACCGAGCGCGCCGACCAACGGTCGAAGGGCGCGTGGGCGCGATTTTCTCAACACGTGTGTTGCCTCTCAATAACAATCAACCCTGCGCGCGTTCGCGCATGTAACATTTCAACCTTAGATTAGGCCCGATTGTTGAGAGGTGAGTGAGCGTGCTCGCATCCGGTGGGCGCACCGCGCTCAGGGTGAGCGGCGAGGTGCTGACCGACGAAAAAAGGCCGCCATATCTGGCGGCCTTCTCTACGATCTTCTGTTACCTGGTGGAGCTAAGGAGATTCGAACTCCTGACCTCTTCGATGCGAACGAAGCGCGCTACCAACTGCGCCATAGCCCCGGGAACTGCTCAGCTAGCCTAGCACCCTCGCCGCGCCGATTCGAAATCGAGGCGGGTTCAGCTGGCCGCGCGACGGCGACGGAGGACGGCATCCAGGTCGAGCGCCCCGTCGTCGACGGAACCCACGATCCCCATCCCCGCGTAGACGCTCGGCACGGCCTCCTCGACGGCGACGGGGCGGGCAGGCGCAGGGGCAGTCGCGACCGTCGGTGCGGGAGCCGCGACCGGGCGGAGACGGACGGGCGCGGGGACAGCAGGGGCCGCCTCCGCGACCGCCGTGGCCTTGCGCTCGAAGTCGGCGCGGGCGGACGCACGGCGCAGCTCGGCCGCGGCGTCCACCGAGGCCATCGCCGCGGCGGCGACGGTGCCGGGTGACAGGTGCAGCGGCTTGGGCAGCGGGCGCGGCGTCCAGCTCTGGCGCAGCGCCTCCTGCACAGGGAGGTCGTGCTGCGCGTCGTCGTAGAGATCGGGGGACGCGGGAGCGGCCGGCACGAACGGGACGGGCGCGACGGTGGCGCGAGCCGACCGCGACAGCCGGCCGAGCATTCCGAGCGCCGCCACGGCGACGACCACCGAGACCACGGGGAGCAGCCAGGCTCCGGAGGCCAGCAGCAGCGCGGCGCCGACGGCGACGCCGACCAGGCTCGCCACCAGCAGCAGCGTGCAGAGCGCTCGCGAGCGGCGGAGGCGCCGGCGGCGCTGGGGGGACAATTGCGGGCGTGCAGTAGCGACGGCGAGCGCGCTCGCTCGCTGGGCCGCTGCCGCGCGGGACGCGCGCTCCAGCGCGATGGCCTGCGCGGCTGCGCGCTCGGCCTCCTCGGCCGCGTGCCTGCGCTCCTCGGCGATGGCCTGCTCGCGGCGCGCGTGCGCGGCCGCTTCGGCTCGTGCGGTCGCGAGCCTGCGCTCCTCCGCCTTGCGGAGGATCCTCTGCTGCTCGGCGACTGTCTTCGCGGTGGCCTCCATGCGGACCGCGTCCGGAAGCTCACTCGTCTCGGCCAGGATCCGCAGCGTCTGCTGCAGCCGAACGGCGTTGCGCTCCGTCGCCAGGTACTCCCGGCGGCGCAGCCACACCGGGACGAGATAGGCCAGCCAGAGGGCAGCCGCAATGGCGACGACCACCCCACCGCCCATCACATCCCCAGTCATGCCTCTACGGTAGGGGTCGACGGCGCGGCGCCCCGGTCAGCGCCCGGGTGTGTCACCGATGGACCCGGGTGTGTCACCGATGGAGGGACTCTCAGTGTCTCCGGGCGATCGGCAGCGGGATCGCGGCCGCGGCGCGGTCCTCCGCCGTCACGGCCGCGGCCTCGGTCGGCGCCTCGCCGTCGAGCCAGCGCCGCAGCACCCCCTGCTCCAGCTCCTCGGACACCAGCCCGAAGCAGTAGTGGTCGCGCCAGTCGCCGTTGATGTGGATGTACCGGCGCCGCAGACCCTCGTACCGGAAGCCGAGCTTCTCGACGACGCGGAGGCTCGGGCCGTTCTCCGGTCGGATGCAGATCTCCATGCGGTGCAGCCCGAGCTGGTAGAAGCAGTAGTCCGTCGCGAGCGCCACGGCGGTCGGCGTGATGTTGCGCCCGGCGAACTCCTCGGCGATCCAGTACCCGATGGTCGCGCTCGACAGTGAGCCGTAGGTCACCGACGAGACGTTCAGCTGCCCGGCCAGGCGACCGTCGTACTCGACGATGAACGGGAGGCCGTGGCCGGCGCGCGCATTCGCGAGCAGGGAGCGGATACTCGCCCGCGTGTCGAACGCCCCCGGCGCATACGGGCTGGTCGCCTCCCATTGCCGCAACCAGGTGCGGTTGTCGAGCAGCGACCGCTCGAGCGCGCGAGCGTCCCTCAGGCGGATCGGCCGCAGCCCGATACGCCCCTCGCTCAGCGTGGGGATGACGAACGCCACGGCGTCCTCCTTCTGCGACGACCGTTCGCCGCAGATACGACCGTAGCGGTAAACGGTCTAGATCGCGTCAGTCGTGTCCGCCGGCATCTCGGCGAGGACCTCGCGCGGCTCGTCGGCGAGCCCGTCGGCGAACTCGCGCAGCCACGGACGCAGTTCCGGGCCGAGGTCTTCGCGGTCAACCGCCAGCTGCACGATCGCCTTGATGTAGTCGAGGCGGTCGCCGGTGTCGTAACGGCGGCCGCGGAAGACGACGCCGTAGACGCCGCCGGTCCAGTCCGGGGCTTCGGCCATCGACTGCAGTGCGTCGGTGAGCTGGATCTCGCCTCCACGGCCCGGCTCGGTGCGCTCGAGCACGTCGAACACCTCCGGACGCAGGACGTAGCGGCCGATGATGGCGTAGTTGGACGGCGCGTGCTCGGCGTCGGGCTTCTCGACGAGGCCCGTGATGCGCACCACGTCGTCGTCGCCGGTCTCTTCGATGGCCGCGGCGCCGTACAAGTGGATGGACTCGCTGGGGACCTCCATCAGCGCGACCACGGTGGCGTTGTACTTCTGCTGGACCTCGAGCATGTGCTGGAGCAGATCGTCGCGGGAGTCGATGATGTCGTCGCCCAGGAGGACGGCGAAGGGCTCGCGGCCGACGTGCATCTTGGCCCGCAGCACCGCGTGCCCGAGACCCTTGGGGTCGCCCTGGCGCACATAGTGGAGGTCGGCGAGCGACGTGGAGTAGTTGACCTTCTCGAGACGGTCGGTGTCGCCCTTCCTTTCGAGCGTGTCTTCGAGCTCGGCGTTGCGGTCGAAGTGGTTCTCGAGCGCGTTCTTGTTGCGCCCCGTGACCATCAGGACGTCGTTGAGGCCGGCGCTCACCGCCTCTTCGACGACGTACTGGATGGCCGGCTTGTCGACGACCGGCAGCATCTCCTTCGGCATCGCCTTGGTGGCCGGGAGGAACCGGGTGCCGAGACCTGCTGCCGGGATCACTGCTTTCGTCACATTGGTAGCCATGCCGCTACAGTATCCGCATTTGCCCGGCCCTCCAGGCTGGATCTTCTAGGATTGACCCATGGACACGGACACTGCCGCCCATCGCAAGCGCGCACTGCGCGCCGAGCTGCGCGAGCGACGGCAGAACCTCACCAGCACGGAACGGCAGGCCGCGACCGCGGGAATCACCCGCAACTTGATCGACCTCGCGACGGACCTCTCCGCGCGCTCGATCGCCTGCTACCTCTCCACGACGATCGAGCCGGACACGCGCCCGTTCGTCAACTGGGCGGTCGGCCAGAACATCCGCGTGCTGCTCCCGGTCTCACGCGAAGACGGCCTCCTCGACTGGACCACCGGCGACGGCGAGACCGAGACCGAGGGGCTCTTCGGCATGCCGGAGGCCGTCGGCGAACTGCTCGGGCCGATCGCGATCAACGATGTCGACCTCATCCTGGTCCCCGCCGCAGCTGTCGACGAGACCGGCATGCGCATGGGCTGGGGACGCGGCTATTTCGACAAGACGCTCGGCAGCATGGAAAAATGTCCCCCGGTGTACGCCGTCGTCTTCGACGGCGAGCTGGTGAGCGAAGTCCCCCGGGAACGACACGACCAGCCCGTCGACGGCGCGGTCACGCCCACCCGCATCGTCCAGTTCTCCTGAACGGCACCGCGGACCACCCCGAACGACACGGAAGACCATGCCCACCTACTCCTACTCGTGCCGCGACTGCGGCCACGCCTTCGACATCCACCAGGCGTTCACCGACGACGCGCTGACGGTCTGCCCGAACTGCGGCGGAACGCTGCGGAAGGTGTTCGGCGCTGTCGGCGTGACGTTCAACGGCTCCGGGTTCTACCGGACCGACTCGCGCGGTGGTACGAAGTCAGGGGGAGGTTCGTCGTCGGGGTCGAGCTCGGCGTCTTCGGGGTCGGGGTCGTCGTCGTCCGGATCGTCTTCCTCGTCGTCCTCGGGATCGTCGTCCTCCGGGTCGTCGTCCTCCTCGGGGTCGTCATCGTCCTCTTCCTCCTCGGGCTCCGCAGCCTGACACCAGCACCACCAGTTCCACCCACCTGGCGAAAGGACCGGTCATGCTCAAAGGCTTCAGAGAGTTCATCCTCCGCGGGAACGTGATCGACCTGGCGGTCGCCGTGGTCATCGGCGCCGCGTTCACGGCGGTCGTCACGTCGATCGTGACGAACCTGTTCAACCCGCTGATCAGCTCGTTCTTCACGGCGAACTCGCTCGACAAGGCGATGATCGTGACGTTGAACGGCTCGGACATCAAGTTCGGCGCTGTGCTGGGCTCGATCATCAGCTTCCTGATCGTGGCTGTCGTCGTCTACTTCGTGTTCGTCTTCCCGATCAACAAGCTCAAGGAGCGCACAGAGCGCCTCCGCAAGAAGGGCGTCGTCGAACCCGACGCGCCCGTCACCGAGCTCGACCTGCTCACCGAGATCCGCGACCTCCTGCAGGCGCAGCAGTCGCCGCCCTCCGGCGCGGGAACCGGCAGGCACGCCGACCCGCTGCCGTAGCGGGGCCGCTACAGCGACAGGTGGAACCTGAGCGCATCGTCCAGCTGGTGCATGATCCAGCCGGGGGTCGTGCCGAGCGTGCGTGCGATGCGGGGAAACCCGACCGCCCGAACTTGCTCGGCTTGAATCTTCGAGCGAATCCGCAGGCCCATCCGGGAGAGATCGTCCGGATCGGCGACCTCGACCTGGAAGTCGCCGTGGACGCTCGAGACGTTCGACGTCACAGGCACGCATGTCACGACGCCCCGCGAGCGCTTCGTGACCGCCGCATTCACTCCCGCAGAGCTGACGACGATGCAGGGGCGCAGCTTTCCGGCCTCCCCTTCGACGACCGGATCCAGCAGGACCTCGACAACGTCACCACGCTTCACTCGGAAAGCCCGTCGCGCGCTGTAGCGTCCCAGATCGCGTTCTCGCCCGAGCTCTCCCACTCGTCGAATGCCTGCGCGTACGCGTCCTCGGCATCCAGTTCGCGCTGAACGCGGAGAAGCCGGTGGATGGCTGCAGACCGGTTGCCTCGCATATCGGCCGCGATCTTGTCCAGGTACACGAGATCGTCGTCGGAGAGACTCACACTCAGTTTTACGGTCATACTCTGATGCTACCAGGGTGCTACTCCGCTGGCCCTCAGCCCATCACCAGTGCGGCGGCACGTCCCGCCGCAGCTGCTCGTCGTTCGACGACCACGATCCGTCTTCGCGGTCGCGTTCGGGCAGGCGCGGCGTCGGGTCCGCGCCGGGCGCGCCCTCGCGCCGCACTCGGCGCGACTTGCGCGCCGGCCGTTCGCCGTCCGGTTGCTGCTGACCCACCCTTCCAGGGTAAGTGCTCAAAGCTCCGGCAGCGTGATCGGCGCCGTCTCGGCGTTGGCCTCCGAGATGCCGATGAGGCGCGCGATCCGTCCTGCAACCGCGTCCGGGTCCGCGAACAGCTCGAAGCTGTGTACGCGGAGGTAGTGCCAGCCGAGGCGGCGGAGCACGTCGGGGCGGAGGCGGAGCGACTCGCGGAGGCTGCCCGTGTTCACGTCGTCGTCGGTCTCGACGACCACCGCTCGGCCCTCGTTCGAGGCGACCAGCGTCAGCTTGCCTCGATAGCCGACCTGCACGTCCAGACCGCGGCGGGCGAGGCGCTTGGCGAGGTCGAGGATCATCGGGTCCGCGTCGGGGCTGAGGTACTCGGGCACGGCGGCCTGCAGCTGGTCGGCCTCCCCCAGCACCTGGGCCAGCGCGGCTATGCCGTGCCGCATGCGCGACTCGTCGATGTCGTCGGGGCGGAAGCACGAGACGATGTCCATGCCGCGGCGGGCGCGCGTCATGCCGACGGCGAGGAGGCGGTCGCCTCCCGGCTCGGCCAACGCTCCGAAGTTCGACAGCAGCCGGCCGTGCGGGGTGCGCCCGTAGCCGATGGAGAAGACGACGCGGTCGCGGCTCTGGCCGACGGACTGCTCCAGCGTCACGACCGTGAACGGCTCAGGGCGGTCGCCGAGGATGAAATCGGCGAGCTCTGTGCGCTTCGCGAACGCCGCAAGGACGGCCTGGTTGACGCGCACCGCGTGGCGCTCGCTGGCGGTGATCACCATGAGCGATTCGCGCGGCCGCTCGGTGGCGTGGCGCACGACGAGCTCGACCACCTTCGCCACCTCGGCGTCCGTGCTCTCGACGGCCCCGGTGTCGCTGTCGGGCATGCCCTGACCGCCGGTCACGTAGTGGAGGGCGAGACTGCCGTGTCCGAGGTACGTGCCCGCCCACGGCAGGGAGTCGATCTTGCCGCCGTAGAAGCGGCGGTTGACGAGCTCGGCGAGGTCTTCGCCGCCCGCGCGGTAGCTGCGCGACAGCGTGTAGACGGGGAGCAACTCGGACAGACGGGCGAGCGCGGAGTCGGCGTGCAGTGCGTCGACGTCCGCGGCCTCCACCGTCGTTCCGTACTCGTGCACGCCGGTGTCGAAGCGGGACGGCGTCTGCGTCACCGGGTCGCCGAAGGCCACCACCTGGCGCGCGCGCCGCAGCACGGGGACGTTCTCGGCCAGGCTCGAGGCGCCGGCGTCGATCAGGACGACCGCGTCGAAGGCGACCTCTGGGTCGATCGCGGGCACCTCGTAGGGCGAGACCAGCCAGACCGGGGCCAGCGGACGTGCCAGGTGCGGCGCGGCCGCGTTCAGCGACGCCGCGGTCGGCGAGGTCGTCGTCAGCAGCTTCTTGAGCGCCTTCGCTTCGTCCGGCCAGTCGACGATGCCGATCTTCCAGGTCTCGGCGAGCATCCAGGCGAGCTGCTTGCCCGTCGCGGACGCGTGAGCCTCGTCGACGAGCCGGAAGTCGGCCTCCAGCCGGTCGAGCACACTCGTGTTGGCGCTCAGCAGTGCGCGGTCGCCGGCGAGCAGGGCCTCCAACACCGACTGCCACCAGGCGAGCTCGAGCTCGGCGCTGACCTGCGTCTCGGGCACGTGGCGCACCGACAGGTCGGACAGCAGCGGATCGAGGCCGCGCTCGCGCAGCTGCCCGAGCAGGGCGGTGCGCTCCTGGAGATTGGCGAGCACCTCCGACTCGGCGGCGAGGCCGGCGACCTGGCGGGTCAGCTCCTCGATCGGCAGCGCGGCGAGCGACTGCGGCGTCCCCGTGCGGCGCAGCGGGATGTCGAGGCGGGCAAGATCCTCAGCGACGCGCTGGTACGCGACCTGGACGTCCGCGATGCCGACCGGCACCTCCGGGACGACACCCGCGACCGCGAAGCGGTTCCAGAGGATGCGCTGCTGCTGGATGCGCCGCAGGCTCTCGTTGAGGTCGGTGACATGCACACCGGGGCGCACGTACTCCAGGGCGAGCTTGCGCAGCCGGCGCCGGTTGGTACCGGACATCGTGGGAGACTCGCGGCGCGACGAGGTGGCGGCGATCAGCTCCGAGATCGAGCGGTCGAACACGGCGGGCGTGAAGCGGTCGAGCGTCTCCCGCACGTCGAGCAGCAGGCGCAGGTAGACGCCGAGCTCGGCGATGGACTCGAACGGTCGCATCCTGGTCTGGCCGATGAGCGCCCTGGCCCGCTCGATGAGTCGTGGCAGCTCGGCACGGCTGAGCTTCTTGGCGAGGTCGTGCGCGGCCTTGCCCTCCTCCGTCGTCGCGAACGATGCGCCGTACCAGGGCGAGTCGCTCGGGCCGTAGCGGAACTCGCCGAGGCGGGCGGCCCGGATCAGGGCGTCGGCGGCGGCATCCCGACCGGAGGCGAGCGCCTCGATGGAGGCCCGGCTGAGGCGTGCGGTGGTCGCCGGCGGAGTCGGCAGCAGGGCGAGGCGGGAGAGCTCGCGCAGCGCGTCGAGCACGGAGACGTGCAGCACGGGATCGCGGCGCGCGAGTGCCGCGCGGTAGTCGAGCAGCACCTTGCGGAGCCGCACCAGCGCGTCGTCGACGTCGGTGACGCGCGGCTGCTCGGCCTTCTCGTTGCGCCCGATGGACTGGATGAGGTCGCGACGGAGGCTGCGCGGCGTGACCGCGACGCCGGGCAGCCCGACCTTCGCGAACCGCTGGGCGATGTCCTCCAGGCTGGAGCGTCGCGGTCCCACGACGAGCACGCGCTTGTGTTGCGCGACCAGCGCGCCGACGGCGTTGACGACCGTCTGCGTGCCGCCGGTTCCCGGGAGGGTCTTCACGACGATCGAGTTGCCCGCCGCGATCTGCGCGACGACGTTCTCCTGCTCCTCGTCGGCGTCGAGCAGCAGGGAGTCGGTGGCCGGCGGACGTTCATCCTGACGGACCGGGTCGGCCGGGCTGAAGGCGCTCTCGATCGTGGTGCGCGCCGTCGGGTTGCCCGCCAGCGCGTCGAGCAGCGGCGTGTCCAGGTCGTCGGCCTCGGCCCGCAGCGCTGGTGCGACGTCGACGAACGACGAGACCACCAGACGCGGCTGCACGTTGAACCACGGAAGATGCGAGGTGAGTCCGCGCAGCCGGTCGATCACCGGCTGCGGCTTGAACGCGCCGTTGTCGAGCGCGAGCGCCACGAACGCGTCGGCGTCGAGGGTGATCTGGAACTGCTCGGACAGCGCCCGGGCCAGCTCGGGGTTCAGGAACGGCTGGCCTTTGAGCTTCAGCTCGAAGTCGCGGCCGTAGCGCCGGATGGCCAACGGGCGCAGCAGGATCGGCGCGAGGAACTCGTCGGAACCGTGACGCCACTGCGCCAGCCCGATCGCCAGGTGCACGGACTCGATGCCGCGCACGGAACGCAGCTCGATGCCCTTGGCGGTGATGGCGTTCGCCGCCGCGCGGGCGGTGCGCAACGCGAGTTCGTCGCGGATCAGGCTGGAGAGCAGTGTGCTCTGCCCGGTGATGAACTGCGGGAGGCCGCCGGGGTGCGTGGTGCTGAGCTCGATGCGGGTGCGCGGGCTGTCCTCGAAGTGCAGCAGCGGCGACTCCCCGCCGATCGCCGCGATCTCCTCACGCCAGCGCGCCCATACGTGCTCGGCGATGTTGCCGGCGACGAGGCCGGGGTCGCCGAGGCTCAGGGTGTGCGGGGCGGTCGTGTTGGACGCCGGGCGCAGCGCATCGCCCTCTGGCACGTCGGACGTCATCTCGTCGTCCTCGCTCTTCCTATCCAGTCGCCACACACCGACACCCTACGTGCCTCTCGGCGAAACGCCTGGCAATCTGGGCGGGTTTCGCGTCAACTCGCGGGTCGGCCGACATCGGCGGCCGAATCGGTCACCCCGTCGTTCGCGCCCTCCCCGGCCTCCCGCGCCCCCGCTTTCGCCGCCCCGAGGAACACCAGCGCGAGCACCCCGCACAGCAGGTAGAGCGACGCCTGGGCGTCGAGCACGCGCACCGTGCCGACCGACTCGGCGATGAGCCCGGCGACCAGGAGGCCGACGCCCTGCGCGGCGCCGGACAGCGTGGTCACGGCGGCGATCACCCTCCCGAGCGTCGCTCGCGGGGTGAGCGTCTGGACGAGGGTGATCTCTCCGGTCGCGGTCGCGACGGCGGGGAGCCCCATCGCGATGAACAGGCCGGCGTAGACCCACACCGCGGTCGTGACCGGTGCCAGGTTCCAGGTCAGCAACGAGAGCGCTCCGAACACCAGGTAGCCGCCGCCGATCAGCCAGCGCGGAGCGAACCGGCGGATCAGCACCCCGGTGAGGAGACCCCCGAGCACTCCGCCGATCGCCTGGACCCCGCGCAGGAGGCCGACCTCCGTGTCGTTCGCTCCGAGGTCTTGCGTGACGTACACGATGAACAGGACGAGGAACACGCCCTGGGCGACGCTGCCCAGCACCGCGATCACCGCGATCGTGCGGAGCTCGCGGCTCCGGACGATCGTGGCGATGCCCTCCACCCACTCGCGCAGCAGGCGCCGCTCGACGGCGGGCGCGGACTCGGCGCCCTGCGCAGGGGCGACCGCAGGAAGCGGGCGCGTGAAGGCGACGAGCAGGGCCGTCACGCCGAAGCTCACCGCGTCCACGATCACCACGCCGGGCAGACCGCCGACCGCGAACGCGAGGCCGCCGAGCGGGGAGCCGACCAGCCGCGCGAGGTTGTCGGCGATGGCGAGGAGGGCGTTGCCCCTGCCGAGCTCGTCGCGCTGGAGGAGGCGCGGCACCATCGACTGCCTCGCCGGGTTGATCATGGCACCGAGACACGCCTGAACAGCGGCCACGGCGTAGACGATGCCCATGCGGTCAGGGCTGGCGGCCAGCAGCGGCAGGAGCGCGACCCCCTGGATCAGAGCGACGACGATCATCGTGCGCCGCGGGTCCCAGCGGTCGACCAGCACCCCGAGGAACGTCCCGGCGAGCAGCATCGGGATGAGCTCGGCCAGGAACACGGCGGAGGCGCCCAGCGCCGAGCCGGTCGCCGAGAACGCGAACAGCGGGAGCGCGATCATGAGCAGCCAGTCGCCGGTGTCGGAGACCAGGCCGGCCGTCCAGATCAGCGCATAGTCGCGCCGGAAGAGCGGGGAACGGCTCATGATCCGCTCCCCTCCTGCGGCGGCACCGCGTCCGGGTGGAGGAACGCACTGAGGTTGAGCGCGACGACGGCGCTGTCGCTCGGGGCGTCGTCGCGGGTGAGCCCGATGTACGGGCGGATCAGCGCGTCCAGGCGCTCGCCCAGTTCACGCAGCTCCTCCGGGGTGATCCGCAGGGCGTAGCCCGCGAGGATGCTCGCCTCGCGCCAGGCCGGCGGCACGCTGTCGCGCTGGGCGATCGCGCGGTGCAACCGGGCGGCCTCCTCGTCGATCTGGCGGTCGGCGAAGAAGCGCTCGACGGTGTCCTCTCCGAGCCGGACGCCGGGGTCGTCCGCGCGGCCGAGTTGGAGGCCCGTGGCCGTCGACTGCCACGGTCGCTCCCGCCCGTCCTCGGCGTCCACCCGCTCGACCAGGCCGAAGCGCGCGAGCGCGCGCAGGTGGTAGCTGCAGTTGGAGGGCGTCGAGCCGACGGCTTCCGCGCACTCGCTGGCGGTGCGCGCCCCGAACGACAAGAGGTGGTCGAGCAGCGCGAGCCGCAGCGGATGGGCCAGGGCGCGCAGCGCGCGTGGATCGGTGACCGTCCGCCGGTCCTCCGGCCGTCCGCTTGATGTGAAAGACATGTTTCAGAGTTTGCGCCACACTGTCTTTCACGTCAAGCGGACTCGTTCACCCCGAACGGGAATGATCCGGCCCCGCTCCGGTTGTTGACAGGGATGAACGAAATCTCCCGAGCCAGCGTGGGCTTCCGCTCCGAGCGCGGCCCCATCCTGATCGCACTGATGCTGACCACCGGGCTCGTCGCGATCGATGCGACGATCCTCGCGACGGCGGTGCCGTCCATCGTCAGCGACCTCGGCGGATTCGCGCAGTTCCCGTGGCTCTTCTCGATCTACCTGCTCGCCCAGGCGGTCTCCGTCCCCGTCTACGCCAAGCTGTCCGACACGGTCGGCCGCAAACCAATCGTCCTGGCCGGCATCGGCCTGTTCTTCGTCGGCTCGATCCTGTGCGGCTTCGCCTGGTCGATGCCTGCGCTGATCGCCTTCCGCGCACTGCAGGGCCTCGGCGCCGGCGCCATCCAGCCGATGTCGATGACGATCGCGGGCGACATCTACACGGTCGCCGAGCGCGCGAAGACGCAGGGCTACCTCGCGAGCGTGTGGGCGATCTCCTCGGTGGTCGGGCCGACGCTTGGCGGGCTGTTCTCGCAGTTCCTGTCGTGGCGGTGGATCTTCTTCGTCAACGTGCCGCTGTGCATCCTGGCCGCGTGGATGCTGATCCGCGCGTTCCACGAGAACATCGAGCGCAAACCCCACCGCATCGACTACGCCGGCTCTGCGCTGCTCACGGCCGGGATGTCGCTGCTCATCCTCGCGGTGCTCGAGGGCGGCCAGGCCTGGGCCTGGAACTCGGTCTGGAGCATCGGCGCCTTCGCGCTCGGCGGCCTCCTGCTCGTCGCCTTCGCGCTCGTGGAGCGGAGGGCGGCAGAGCCGGTGCTGCCGCTGTGGGTCTTCTCGAGGCGGCTGCTGGTCACGACGACTCTGGTCTCGCTGGGCATCGGCGCCATCCTGATCGGCCTCACCTCCTACGTGCCGACCTACCTGGAGTCGACGATCGGAGTTCCTCCCCTCGTCTCGGGGCTCGCGGTCGCCGCGCTGACCCTCGGCTGGCCCCTCGCGGCGAGCGTGTCCGGACGCTTCTACCTGCGGATCGGCTTCCGCAACACCGCCCTGCTCGGCACGGGCATCGCCATCCTCGGCACGACCGTCCTCGCGGCCACCAGCGTCGCGCCGAGCGTGCTGTACGTGGCGGTGAGCTGCTTCATCGTCGGTCTCGGGATGGGACTCGTCGCCACGCCCACGCTGATCGCCGCCCAGTCGAGCGTCTCGTGGAGCGAGCGGGGCGTCGTCACCGGAACCAACATGTTCGCCCGCTCCATCGGCAGCGCGGTCGGCGTCGCGGTGTTCGGCGCGATCGCCAACGCCATCATCCTGTCGACCTCCGGCGGTCCGCACTCCCCCGCCGCCGTACAGAGCGCGTCGACCGCCGTGTTCGTCTCCGTCGCGGTGGTCGCCGTGCTCACGATCGTGGCGGGCCTGGTCATGCCGCGCTCGCGCGTGGAGGACGTGGAGCTCGGTCGCGCCGCTTCCGTCGCCGACTGACTCCTTCCTCTCCCCAGCTGCTGGTCGCAACCGTGGAGGATGATGGTATCGTGTGGTCGGACCACATGGTCTGACCACACGGTCCGACCACAGGAGACGACGCGCGAGGAGACGGCGTGGACACCGAGCCGAAGGCGTGGGAGAGCGTGCTCGCCCGCATCGAGGAACGCCTCGTCGACGGCCGGCTGCGACCGGGCGACCATCTGCCCCCCGAGCGCGCGCTCGCGGCCGAGTTCGGCGTCGCACGCTCCAGCGTGCGCGAGGCGGTTCGCGTGCTGGAGGCCATGGGCCTGATCCGCACGCAGACCGGATCGGGGCCGAGCTCCGGCGCCATCATCGTCGCCCGGCCGCTCGGCGGGATGCAGTCGCTGATGCGCCTCCAGGTCGCCGCGAGCGGCTTCCCCGTCGCCGACGTGGTGAGCACGCGACTGCTGCTGGAGACGTCCGTCGCCGGCGAACTGGCCGAACGCGCGCCGCACGTCGAGCTCGCCGATGCGCGTCACCTCCTCGACGCGATGGACGACCCGGCCTTGACGGCCGCGGAGTTCCTGGCGCTCGACGCGCAGTTCCACCTCTCGCTCGCCGAAGCGGCCGGCAACACCGTCGTCGCGACCACGATGGCGGGCCTCCGCAGCTCGATCGAGGGTTACGTGCTCGCCGGCGCAGCACGCCTTCCCGACTGGGAGGCCATGGCCGCGCGGCTGCGCGCCGAGCACCGCGGCCTGATCGACGCGATCGACGCCGGCGACCCTGCGGCGGCGCGCGCCCGTGTCCGCGACCACATCAGCGACTACTACCGCGACGCCGCGCCGGATGCGCCCGGCGCCGCGGCACCCTCCCGCACGACCTCGTCCCACCCCCTGTCCCGGTCCACCGACGCACGTTAGGCACACGAACATGGTCACCCGCCAACTCCCCAAGCCCGCCGAGCTCCTCGAGCTCATGTCGTTCAAGAAGCCGGAGCTCGACGCGAAAAAGCGCCGGCTGAGCGCCGCCCTCACCATCGAAGACCTGCGCACCATCGCGAAGCGCCGCACGCCGAAGGCCGCGTTCGACTACACGGAGGGCGCGGCGGAGGGCGAGCTCTCGCTCGCCCGCGCCCGCCAGGCGTTCCAGGACATCGAGTTCCATCCGTCGATCCTGCGCGACGTCTCCACGGTCGACACCTCGTGCGAGATCTGGGGAGGCCCCTCGGCGATGCCGTTCGGGATCGCGCCCACCGGCTTCACCCGACTGATGCAGACGGAGGGCGAAGTGGCCGGCGCGGGCGCGGCCGGCGCCGCGGGCATCCCGTTCACGCTGTCGACGCTGGGCACGACCTCGATCGAGGGCGTCAAGGCCGCCAACCCGACGGGTCGCAACTGGTTTCAGCTGTACGTGATGCGCGACCGGGAGATCTCCTACGAGCTCGTCCGCCGTGCCGCCGCGAACGGTTTCGACACACTCTTCTTCACGGTCGACACCCCGGTCGCCGGCGCACGGCTGCGCGACAAGCGCAACGGGTTCTCCATCCCTCCGCAGCTCACGCTCGGCACGGTGCTCAACGCGATCCCCCGGCCGTGGTGGTGGTACGACTTCCTCACGACGCCCAAGCTGGAGTTCGCGTCGCTGTCGTCGACCGGCGGAACCGTCGGCGAGCTGCTCGACGCGGCGATGGACCCGTCGATCAGCTTCGCCGACCTCGACATCATCCGGAGCATGTGGCCGGGCAAGATCGTCGTCAAGGGCGTCCAGAACGTCGAGGACTCCCGGAAACTCGTCGACCTCGGCGTCGACGGCATCGTCCTCTCCAACCACGGCGGCCGCCAGCTCGACCGGGCGCCGATCCCCTTCCACCTGCTGCCCAAGGTCGTCGAGGCCGTCGGCGACCGCACGGAGGTCGCGATCGACACCGGCATCATGAACGGCGCGGACATCGTCGCCGCGTACGCGCTCGGCGCGAAGTTCACGCTGATCGGCCGCGCCTACCTCTACGGCCTGATGGCGGGCGGCCGAGCGGGCGTCGACCGCACCATCCAGATCCTCGGCGACCAGGTCGTGCGCACCATGAAGCTGCTGGAGGTTCCCCGGCTGGCCGACCTCACGCCGGCGCACGTGACGCAGCTGCAGCGGCTCGTCCCCGTGGGGGATGCCGTGGGGGCGGCAGTTCGCGGGTGAGATGCGGGCGCGTTACGCAGCCGCGCCACAGCGCATCCAAAGGAAAAGACCCATACGCTTGTCCCGGAGACCTGACCACCTCGGAAACGGAATGACCTGAATGGCTGCTACAGGCAGAGGCGCTACCACCCCCACCAAGAACGACCGCCGCGCCGAGGCGCGCGAGACGGCGCGGAAGATGCGCGAGGAGGCCGCCAAGAAGGCCAAGCGTCGCAAGGTCATCGTGCAGAGCTCGGTGATCGTCGGCATCATCGCCGTCCTCACGATCGTGGGCGTCGTGATCTTCACCAGCGTGAGCGCGTCCAACAACGTCGCCAACCCCAAGAACATGCTCAGCGGCGGAATCCTGCTCACCCAGTCGGACAAGGCCGTCACCACTCCCGCGATCGCGCAGGGCGCCAAGCCCACGCCGACGACGCAGACCCTCGACGGCAAGACTGCGCACATCCAGATCTGGCTCGACTACCAGTGCCCCTTCTGCGACCAGTTCGAGACCACGAACTCCGCCCAGATGAAGCAGTGGATGTCGGAGGGCACCGCGACGCTCGAGATCCACCCCGTCGCCATCCTCGACTCCCCGACGAACAACCAGTACTCGACCCGCGCCGGCGCGGCGGCATCGTGCGTGGCCAACTACGAACCGGACAAGTTCTTCGACGTCAACAGCGCACTGTTCGCCAACCAGCCGGACGAGAAGACCGGCTCGGGACTCACGAACGCCAAGATGCTGGAGCTGTTCAAGGGCGCAGGTGTCAGCTCGTCGGCGATCACGACGTGCGTCAACGACCAGACCTTCGCCAAGTTCGTCACCAACCGGACCACCGAGGCCGTGTCGAACTCGCAGCTCAAGGACCCGCGGAACGGCGGCTTCGGCACCCCGACGGTGTTCGTCAACGGCGAGCGTTACCAGGGCACCTTCACCAACGCCGACCAGTTCGCCGCGTTCGTCCAGGCGGCCGTGAAGGACGCCGGCTCGAGCGGCAGCTACACCTTCCCGAAGGCGAGCTGACCCGCCGACCTTCCCGACCGGGAGGCGTCGCCGCGATCGTTCGCGGCGGCGCCTCCCGTCTTCTGCGGCGGCGGCCTGCGGGTGTACGTTCGGCGCGAACGCGCAGGTGAGGAGACGAGCATGGACCGCATCCCCGAAGACGGCTCCGACGACCCGGCCATCGGCGACTCCGACGCGGGAGACACCGCCGGCTGGATCGACCCCGGAGACGGCGAGGTCGACTACGCACTGGACGACCCGATCGCGGAGGCCGACTTCGCCGACGAGCTGGTCACCACGGACGGCGTCGCCGGTGAGACCGTGTGGGACGGCCCCGGCGACGGCAACGACGGCCCGACCGCGGGCAACCAGCGCGAAGCCGAGCCCGACTACGACGAGCACGACCCGGAAGGCGACCCCGACGACGGCATCCTGACCCAGGACGACCTCGACGAAGAGGGGATCTGAGGCTCAGGCCCGCCCGCGCACGCCGTCCGTCGGCTCCCCAGGAAGCCGGCGAAACGTGCCAACGGGAGCGCCCTCGCGACCAGCACGTCCTCCGCGAAGGCGATCCACGAGTGCAGGCCGATCTGCACACGGCCTTCTTTCTTGATCAAGACGGCATCTCATATTTACCACCCTACGCGCTAGCTTTAACATTCATGCGGCTGACGGGGCCAGATGCGTAAAGGTACGGCAGGGGTGTCGCGAGGCTCACATTAGACTGTAACCATGCACAATCAGACGCAATACATACTGTCGACGCTTCTGGGCTTTGGGGTTGCGTCCGCGTCATTCGGATGCATGATGTGGATCAACGGAAGCTTCTCGCTGCCTGTCGCAATCGCGGTTTCGTTGGCGCTTGGAGCGGCGGTCGCTGCCTCTACGGCCGCACGCATCTCACGACAGGCAAACAGAGCTCACTCAACGAAAAGGCATCGGTGAATTCGCCTGCGGCGACTTGAGCGGGTTCGGGGATTTGAGTCGTCCGATGGCTTGCGGGACGACGTTGCTGGCGCTCGCCAGGCGTGGAGGTTCGGGCCGGACCTTCACCGATTGGTTTCGGTAGAGGGCACCCTCTATGGCCACACGTGGTTCGAGCACCTCGACTTTGCGCGATGGTCCGCACGGGAAGGCGACCGGCATTTTCGGTGTCTGACCCCTTTGAGCGAGCTCCGCCTCGCGAAGTTCCTCGACTCGCTCGCGCGTTCACAGCCCGTCGAGGAGGGCAGCTAGCGCGGCACGGCGGCGACGACACCGTCCGCGCTGCGCTCGAGGAAGTCGACGATGCTCTCCGACGGCAGATCGGTACCGATCGCGCTCGCGACCAGCACGTCCTCCGCGAACGCGATCCAGGAGCGCAGACCGATGCGCAGCAGCGGAACGTCGGCCGCGCCGAGCTCGAGGAAGACCGCGATGATGCGCTCCGCCTGCTCCGCCCTGGCCTCCTCGACAACGGCCCTGACCTCCGTGTCGCCGCTCGCGACGCCGCGGACCAGCGAGTAGAACGTGCCGCTGTGGTCGCGGACGAACGTGACGATGCGTTCCAGCGTGTCGTGCAGGCGCTCGCGTGGCGGCAGTTCGGGGATCGGTTCGGTCGCGTGCAGCATGCTGTCGCGCGCGGTGCGCACCACCTCCGTGTGCAGCCCCTGCTTGGAGCCGAAGTAGTGGAACAGCAGCGCTCGCGAGACCCCCGCCTGGGCCGACAGCTCTTCGATGGTCAGCGAGTCGAGGGGGTGGTCGGCGAGGTGTTCGACGCCCAGCGCCACCAGCTGCGCCCGGCGCTCGTCCGGGGTCAGTCGGGTGCGCCGGTCGGTGTCCATGCATCGAGCGTACTAGCGCGCGGCCCCGCAGCCGTGTGGTCGGAACGGTCGGCCCGTCCTCCATTCGGCCGACTATTGACAACTCGTCAATAGCGTCTACTCTCTCAGTGGGAACGACCGCACCGTCGCTGTCAAGCCCCCGAACAGGAGGATCGATGAAGTTCCGCAAGCTCGCCGGCTCGCACGCCGGACGAATCATGCTCGCCGCCGTGCCCGTCGCCGTGGTGTCCGCCCTGCTCATGACCGGAGTCGCCCAGGGTGCCGTGCCCGTCTCGTTCGCGGTTTCCGGCAGCCAGTTCCAGATCAGCGCCTCCAAACTCGACGGCACAGGCTTCTCGCAGTACGCGGGCGTCGCGCCCGACACCGCGGGCAAGCAGCACCAGGTCGCGATCGCGAACATCAAGTCCGCGACGCTCGCCGACCTCTGCCAGTCCGTCGTCACCGACACCCCGCTCGGCAAGGTCGGCATGCTGATCACCGCCGGCGGCGGCGGCAACCCCGCCAGCGCCTCCGACCTGCAGATCGGGATGACCGACCTGGCCGGCGACTCCGAGTTCCACAACATCCGGATCGGCGTCGACGCCTCGACCGTGAACACCGCGGCGAAGGGCGCACCCGGCGACTTCGCCCAGGACGCCGACACCGTGACGATCACGCACCTGCAGCAGACCGCGTGGAGCACGCAGGCCTCGGTCTTCACGCTCACCGGCATGCACGTGCAGCTGACGGACGGATCGAAGGGATGCTTCTGAGTCGCCCGGCCGCGCACGCGGCGACGGCAGACACTCCGTCGCCCACGCGGCGGCAGCGGTTCCGCGCCTGGCGTCGGCAACGCCCGTTCGTCGGCGGACTGCTGACGGCGCTCGGAGGCGTCGAGATGTTCTTCTCGGGTCAGCTCGACCTGGGCCGCATCCACGTGCAGCTCGGCATCGAGGGCCTGCAGGCGACGATCATCCCCGTGCTGCTGGTGCTGCTCGGCGTGCTCGCGATCGCGATGCCGGCGCATCGGATCTTCTACGGCGTGATCGCACTCGCGGTCGCGGTGTATTCGCTCATCGGCGTCAACCTCGGCGGCTTCTTCATCGGGATGCTGCTGAGCTCGATCGGCGGAGTGCTCACCGTGGCGTGGATGCCGCGCGCGAAGACGGCGGCGCAGGCGCTGGAGGCAGAGCCGGCGCGGGCGACAGAGCCAGAGGCGGAATCGGAATCGGAGCGGAACGCATGAGGCGTGGCGGCAGGGCTGCGGGTGGAGTGCTCGCCGCGAGCCTGGTGCTCGCGGGCGCGCTCTCCGGCATCGGCGCGGTCCCTGCGCCCGCGGCGGCCGCCCGAACGACGAGGGCGCCCGCTTCGCTCTGCATCCCGCTCTTCATGTCGTGCGCTTCGCCGACCCCCACCCCGACTCCCTCGTCTTCGCCGTCGTCTGGCACTCCGCTGCCCGGGCTGCCCGCGCCCGGCGTTCCCGCGCCGACGCCGACCGCACCCGGCGCCGGCTCCACGCCCTCCCCCGCGCCGACCCCTGCCACCCCGGACGGTTCGGCGCCGGTCTTCACCCAGCCGCCCGCCCAGCTCGGCAGCCGGTCGCTGTCATTCACCGGACTCCAGGGCATCAGCGTCGTGACGGTACCGCTCGCCGACGGCAGCCGGATCCCCGTGCTCAAGATCTCGGCGGACTCGATCACGATCCAGGGGTTCAGCCTCACCGTGCGCAAGCAGACCGGGCCGTCGCTGGCGACGACCGCAGACACGATGACGCTCAGCGGCCACGTGCAGGTCTACCTCGACTCGGTGACGGCGACCGGTCCGGACGGCACGCCACTGACGCTCGGGGCGGCGACCCCACCCCCGAACGACGGGCTGCCGACGCAGCTGCTGCGGGTGACGCTCGGCCTCGTCGGCACGACCGCCGACTCGATCACCTACTCGAACACCAAGCAGCACCTCTCCGAGTGACGCCGAGGGGCACGTTGTTGTCGCTTTCGAGCGCCGAAAGGGACAACGACGTGCCCCTCGCGCGTTCGGGATGCGGTGGGTGGGTGCGTGCGGCGCTAGCGGGAGCGGCGGAGGCGACGGCGCTCGCGGCGGGTGAGGGCGGCCAGCGCTTCTGCCTCGGCGCGGCGAGCGGCCTCGGCCTCGCGAGCGCGGGTCTCACGGCGGTCGGCCCAGCGTGCGACCTCCTCGTCGATGTCGCGGGTCGGGGTCACGACGGGCGGGCCGCCCTGGAGCTGCCGGCGGGCGTCGACGATGCGCCGGTTGTAGTCGGCGAGGTGGTCGCGCACGGCGCGTTCGGAGCCGAGTCGGTCGAGCGTCGCGTCGAGCTCGGAGTGCTCGGTGCGCAGCGTGAGCGCCGGCGGACCCAGGCCGGTGAGCTTCTCGCGCTCGATCTTGCGGCGGATCCACCAGTCCGGGTCGTGCGTGCCCGTCAGGCCCGGCAGCGGCTTGCCCGCTCCGGGGAGGTCGTCGAACTCGCCGCGGCGGATCGCCTGCTGGATCGCATTCTCGATCACGTGGGCGCGCTGGTCCATCGTCGGCCGGCCGGTGCTCGCCTCCGGGACCTCCTCGCCACGGGCGCGCGCGTCCCGGTCGACGCGATAGCGCGCAGCCTCGACCCGCGCGTCCGGTTCGGGTCGCGAGCGCTCTTCGGCCATGCCGCCAGCGTACGCCGTGCGTCCGGCGGCGCCGATCCTCAGGCGGTTACGTCATCCGTGGGCGAACCACCCCGTTGACAAATGCCATCACCCGAATACCGTGAGCATCAGGCAACCGGATGGCAGGCCGGACCGCATGGGGGCGGACGGCAGTACTGCGTTCCCGGTGGGTGGTGCCCGGCTCCTCAGGTGAGTCGGGCGCCGCCCGGCTTGCACCGTGACGACGCCCGACCCCCGCTCTCAGAGGGTGCGGATGTTGGAGGCCTGCATCCCCTTCGGACCCTGAGTCAGGTCGTATTCGACCTTCTGGTTCTCGTCGAGGGAGCGGTAGCCGCCCTGCGACTGGATCTCGCTGAAGTGGGCGAAGACGTCGGCGCTGCCGTCATCCGGGGCGATGAACCCGTACCCCTTCTCTGCGTTGAACCATTTGACGGTGCCTGTAGCCATCGTGTCTTCCTTCGTTGTCTTCACCGGTCGCTTGGAACGGCCGGCACAGCCAGGCTACTCTCTGACGGCTTGTTAGCATTCATCGCGTGCAGAACCTGAGCAATGCGATCGCCGCCCGGATCGGGGAGAACATCCGCGAACGCCGCGAGCGACTGGCGTTCGCCCTCGACGAGCTGGCCGTGCGCGCCGGGCTGGAGGAGCACACTCTGTGGCGGATCGAACGCGGCACGATGACGCCGTCGGTGCTCGCGCTGGTGCAGCTCGCGGACCCGCTGGAATGCCGCCCGGGCGACCTGCTGCAGGGGGTCTCGACGGCGCTCGGCGAGGACGCGGGCTAGGTCGGCGCGCCCGCGACGGACGCCGTCCCGGCTCAGTCGTAGCCGAGGATCACCACGTCGGCATCGTTCCGGAATCCGCCGGAGAGGCCGCCGAGCACACCGATCGTCGCTCCCTCTGCGGGAGCGGTGAGAGTCCGGTCTTCCTCGACGACGATGGCGGCCATGTCAGGATGGTAGGCGCGTCGACGGCCCGCGCGTATGTACATCGTGTCCAATCCGCGACGATCGATCGACACGGCGTCCAGCTCGCGTCCCCGGCTCACATCCCACTCTGGGAGAACCGAGAGCAGACGCCGATGCCGCAGCGTCAGAGTTTGCTGATATTCGCGAGTGACCCCTTCCTGGGGGTAGCCGAGTCGTGCCAGAATCACGGAACCCGCTGCACAACGGCGGGCAGCTGGGCCCGAACCGCGCTGACGACGACGCAACGAAGGAGAGCCCCATGACGGAGATCATCGCCCCTGCCGCTGTTCGTGCCGCTCTGGAGCATGCGGTCACCGCCGCGGGGGAACGCCACCGCTACGCCTTCCCCGCCGACGGTCTCGTCCGCTTCACCTGGGATGCCGAGGGGCCGGGGCACGGCGACCTGATCGGGGAGGCGATCCGCGAGCTCGCTCCGGACGTCCACGCGCACCTCGTCACCGTCGAGACGGCGGACTCCGGACAGCCGGTGGAGTCGGTGCTCGACCTCGCCGCACACGGGTTGACGGTGCCGTTCGCGACGATGGCCGCACTCGACGAGGCGCGCGCCATCGAGGATGCGGGCGGCACGTGGGGCGAGGCCCTCGCCTGCTTCGACGAGCTGTACTTCGAGTCGCCTGCTCTCGCCGGCTGAGGGCTCGCGGACCGCTCAGGCCTCCGGGTCGTACTGGAACTCGCGCAGCTCCTGGTCGCAGCGGCAGGCGGTCGCGATCTTCGCCGCCCACTCGAGTGCCGCGTCGCGGGTAGGCAGGTCGAGGACCGTGAAGCCGCCGTCCATCAGCCGCGTCTCCGGGTAAGTGCCGGACGTGACCGTGCCGTCGCCCGACACGAGAACGGTTCCGGCGCTCTCGTTCACGCCGCCCCCGAACACGTAGACGCCGGCCTCCTGCGCCTCCCGGATCACGGAGTGCGCCGCCTTGGACACGGCGGGGAGCTCCTCCTCCGTCACGTGCATCGCGGAACCAGGGAACGAGATCATGTACTTCGTCATCGCGTGACTCCCTCACTGTCGACGATCGTCACGTCGCAGACCCTACCGAGGAGCGAGACCCGCAACCAGCCCCCTCACATCGTCGGCCGCATGCCCCCGTCGATCACGACATCCGATCCGGTCAGGTTGCCGAGCACCGGACTGGCCAGCATCGCGACCAGGGCACCGACCTCCTCCGGGGTGGTGAGCGTCCGGTGACCATCGCCTGCTCTGCGCCGTGCCGCACCTCCTCCGGGGTGCCGCCCCCGGCAGCGGAGACGGTCTCGGCGACGCCGCCCGTGCCCAGCCAGAGCGCCGTCGCGACCGGTCCCGGGCTGATGGAGTTGACGCGGATGCCGCGTGGCCCGAGCTCCTTGGAGAGCGACTTGGTGAAGCTGAGGGCCGCCGCCTTCGCCGCGCTGTAGTCCATCACCAGCGGGTCGGCCAGGATCGCGTTCTCGCTGACCACGTTGACGATCGCGCCGCCGTAGCGCATCGCCCCGAGCAGCGACCGGGTGACCCGCACCGCGGCGAGCGCGTTGAGCTCGTACGTGCGCAGCCAGTCGTCGTCGGTGATGGAGGCGAAGCCGCCCGGCCGCGGAGGCGCAGAGCCGACGTTGTTCACCAGCACGTCCACGACTCCCCCGACCGCGTCACGCAAGCCCGCGGCGGAATCGGGGTCAGCGAGATCGGCGGCGAGGAACCGGAAGCCCTCCCCGGCCTCCAGCCCACGCGTCTCGTCCGTCGCCGAGCGGGCGATGCCGACGACGGCCGCGCCCTCGGCGAGGAGCGCGCGCACGGCGGCCAGCCCGATTCCACGGCTCGCACCCGTCACCACAGCGCGAGCGCCGGTCAGTCGAAGGTCCACGGCGCGACAGTAGCGGGTGCGCGGCCAGCGCCGCTAGTGCTCACGTCCGCCCGATCCCACCGGTCGCGGCCTCCCCGGTCACGCCCGCGACTCGCGCGACACCCTCCGCAACGTGGTGAAGCAGCCGAGGAAGGCGAAGACGAGCGCGATCAGCACCTGCGGCAGGTAGGCCTGCCACATCTCGCCGTTGCTCAGAAGGTTGTCCACGAAGAGCCCCCAGACCTTCGGGTCGGTGATCGCGTCCTGCAACGGGACCTGGATCGCCGACACCAGGTCGGTGAACATGCCGGCGAGCAGGCTGAGGACGACGGTCACCACGACGATCGCGATGATCCCCCCGGCCGCCGCTGGCGTGACCCGCGCCTTCGATCCCCGCCGGTACAGCCAGATCGCGGCGATCGCGACGCCCCACGAGACGATGGAGGCGATGAAGCCGATCTGCCAGAGCAGGGTCCAGACCACGACGCCGACGGGGATGACCAGCAGCGCCAGCGCGATGCCGCGACCGACCCGCTCCCCCTCGCTGTACGGAGCCATCGTCGCAGTCCCCGGCATCGCAGCGGCCGGAGGCGGAACCTCAGCCGGGGCTTCCGTCGCGGCTGCACCGTCGGCGCCTCCGGGCAGAGGTGGCGCTTCCGGCAGGTCGTCTCGTGCGGGCTCGACGCGGTCGTCGGTGGCATCGGTCATCGTGGTTCCCCCCTCGGGCGCAAGCCCTGACATCGCGCGGCGCCCACTGTGACGGCGCGGTGGACATCCTGGCACACCGGCACCGGCCGCATCCCCGTGTGCGGCCACCCCACTTCGGGGTGCCAGGCCAGGTGCTGCGGATCTGCGCGCCGACGGCCAAGATGATGGTGGACACCGCCGAACGGACGACCACCGCCGACGACACAGCACCGCCGAACGCAGGGGGACCATGCCCACGCAACTCGCACGCCTCGCCCAGGCCGCCGCCTCCTCCCTGGCTGTCGCAGGGCTGGTCGTCGCCGGCCTCGCCGCATGCACGGCCGTCTCGGACGCGCACACCCCGTCGCCGACACCGAGCGTGTCGACGGCGGACTGGCCGACGGCCCAGGTGTATCAGGAGGGTCGAACGACCGAGACGCTCCCGCTCCCGAGCGGCGCGCGCACCCTCCACGTCGACTTCACCTGCACGTACGGCCTCTACTCCGTCTCCGTCGACATCGGCATCAACACCCGCTCGGGATCGTGCGGCGGTGCGCAGTCGTTCGACTTCGACGTCAGCACGGCGACTCCCGGGACGCGTGTGCACGTCGACCTGGTCGTCCCCGACGGTACCCGGCTCGCCGCCGGACTGCGTTTCAGCACGCACCGGTTCGCTCCCGACCCCGCGACCAAACGCCAGTGCGCCGCTTTCGCACCGATCGTCGAGGCCTACTTCAACGCCGACCAGGGCTACGATCACGGCGACGTCGACGAGGCCGCGTGGACGCAGAAGACCGTGACCGCGAAAGCCGACCTGACCTCGCTCGCGGCGCGCGCGACCGCGAACGGTGCTGCCTCCGGCCTGCTCGGCACGGTCCTCCCCCCGATCGCCGCCTGGCTCACGGGAGCGGGCGACCACCCCGGCGGCTTCCTGCACCCTCCGCAGGGAGACTTCACGGCCGCGAACGACCTCGCCAGTCAGATCTGCAACGCCAACGGCACCCCGATGGTGATCCGCTCGGACTACGGCGGCTGAGCACCGACGGCGCCTCGGCCGCTACCTCGGCGCCCCGAAGGTGCCGACCAGCTGGGTCTCGAGGCCGTGCTGATCGTCGCCGGCCCACGCCACGTAGCCGTCCGGTCTCAGCAGCACCGCCGGGGTGGGGAGGTCGGCGTCGGGCGCGACGACCGCATCCACGCGTCCCTCCCACCCTGCGGCGCTGAGCCGCCCGGTGCGGTCCAGCAACAAGCCACGGCCATCGCGCAGCAGCTCGTAGAGTCTCCCCTCCGTGAGCGGGAGGTCGCGCAGCCGCCGGCCGACCAGGTCGGGGCCCGGTTCGCCCCCGAGGTCGTAGCGGATGCCGGTGCCGCTGATCCGCTCCGCGAGGTACCGGCTCACGTCGTCGAACGCCATCAGTTCGGTCACCAGCCGGCGCACCGCCTGCGGTCCCGGCTCCGGCGCGATCAGGACGCTCTGCGCGCGGGTGAGCGTCAGGACGTCGTCGGCGACCGGTCGACGCTCGGCCTCGTAGCTGTCGAGCAGCCCGTCCGGGGCCCAGCCGCGCACGTCGGCCGCCAGCTTCCAGCCCAGGTTGAACGCGTCCTGGATGCCCAGATTGAGGCCTTGGCCGCCGAGCGGCGGGTGCACATGTGCCGCGTCGCCGGCGAGGAAGACGCGCCCGGAGCGGTATCGCTCCGCGAGTCGGGTGGCGTCGGTGAAGCGTGAGAGCGCGCGCGGGGAGTGCGCGCCGAAGTCGGTGCCGGCATACCGGCGCAACTGCGTGCGGAACTCCTCCAGCGTCGGCGGCACGCCGCGGTCCTCCGCGACGCTCGCCGCGGGCACGACGGCCCGGTACGCGTCGCCGGCGCCCGGGCCGATGCCGAACCCGCGGTGCGTCTTCCTGACCTCCGCCGAGATCGCCGCGATTTCCTCCGCCGCCGCGGTGACCTCCACCTCGCCGAGGAGCCATTCGGTGGTCGCCGCCTCGCCGGCGAAGTCGATTCCCAGTCGCCGCCGCACGAGACTGCGGCCGCCGTCGCAGCCGACCAGCCAGCGCGACCGGAGGCGCGTGCCGTCGACGAGCTCGACGCTCACTCCGTCGTCGTCCTGCTCGAAATCGGCGACCTCGGCGCCGCGACGCAGCCGCGCACCGAGCTCGACGACGCGCTCCTCCAGGAGCCGGTCGGTGATGGTCTGCGGGATGCCGAGGACGTACGCGTGCGCGGAGTCCAGGTCGACGGGACGGGGTGCGGCGATCCCGGCGAACGTACCCACCTGGGGATAGCGCGTTCCGAGCGCCAGGAAACGGTCGAGCAGGCCGCGCTGATCGAGGATCTCGATGCTGCGCGGGTGCAGGCCGAGCGACCGGGCGAGCGGGCTCGGCTGCTCGTCGCGCTCCAGCACGAGGACGTCGACGCCGTGCAGTCGCAGCTCGGCCGCCAGCATGCACCCGGTCGGGCCGCCTCCACTGATGATCACGTCGAACGTGGTCGCTTCGAATGCGGCCGCTTCGAACGTGTCGGGCTCAGGGGATTCCATCCAGCACTCTCCTCCTCGGCCGGGCTGCGAAGCTCGTGATTGCGGCCGCGACCGGCTATTCTCGCCCACTCAGGGGGCCTTGCGGCAAGCCCCAGGGCGGCCGGTATCCTGGAAATGCAGGCGATGTCGCGGCGTCGACCGTTGACCGCCGACCGTGAGAAGACCGCCGCTTCTACTCCCCCGGGTGTCGACCGCCGGGCTACCCTGTGCGCGAAGGTCCCGAGGGGACCGAAACTGCACGCGGCGGCCCGACCGCGACGAGCCGTGACCTGGCGAAGGGGTCACGGCTCGCTCTCGAGGACGCGAGTGACGCGGGATCAGGACGGCGGGTTCTGCAGCGTCACCGTCGCCGTGGCGGTCTGGCCGTCGCGCACGTACGTGACGCGGACAGTCTCCCCCGCCTTGGTCGTCATCACGGTCTGGGCGAGGGTGTCGGCGTTGGCCGCCGGCTTGCCGTCGATCTCCGTGATCACGTCGCCCTGCTGCAGCCCGGCCTGGGCGGACGGGCCGCCGGGGACGACCGAGACGACGTAGAGACCGTCGGTCACCTTGAGCCGCTGGGCCGCTGCCGGCGGGATCGGCGCAACCGAGAGGCCGAAGTACGGGTAGGTCACGTGCCCGTTCTTGATGAGCTGGTCGACGATAGTGTGGGCGAAGTCGGAGGGGATGGCGAAGCCGATCCCGACGCTGCCGCCGCCCGCCTGGCCCGCGGCGTTCGGCACGGTCGCGATCGCGGAGTTGATCCCGATCAGGTCGCCGGAGCAGTTCACGAGCGCACCTCCCGAGTTGCCGGGGTTGATCGAGGCATCGGTTTGGATGGAGTTGGCGAGGATCGCGGTCTGACCGTCGTCGCCCGGCACGGGGACGGTGCGGCCGAGCGCGCTGACGATGCCGGAGGTGACCGTTCCGGACAGGCCGAGCGGAGCCCCCAGCGCGACGACCGGCTGGCCCACCACGACCTTCGCCGAGTCGCCCCAGGGCACCGTCGGCAGGTTCGACCCGGAGATCTTCAGCACCGCGAGGTCGGACCTCGGGTCGCGCCCGACGAGCTGCGCCGGCGACTCGACGCCGCCGGACGACACGACGGAGATCGTCCCCCCGTCGACCGCGCCGGAGATCACGTGGTTGTTCGTCACGATGTAGCCGTCGCCGGTGATGAGCTCACCGGTCCCGGTGCCCCCGCCGGCCGAGCCGATGGCGGAGACGGTCACGATCGCCGGGAGGACGTCGTTCGACACCGTGATCGCGTCGCACGCGCTCACCTGCTGGCCGGACGTCGACGACACCGCCGCCGTCGTCGCGGCCCCCGACCTCCCGACGCCCCAGCCGACGAGGCCGCCGACCACGAGGGCGATCACGACGGCGAGGACACCCCACAGCCAGCCGGCGCGCCGCGGGCGATTCCGCGCGGGCGCAGGCGGCACGGCCGGAGGGGATCCAGCGGTGTGCTGGACAGGTGTCGGTTCGCTCTCAGACATGTTCCACCCCCACGTCGAAGGGTCTGGGCATCACAACGTGCTCGGTCTACACCCGGGGTGCACGCAGTGGCAACGGCCTCGGGAGCGCCTGAGGATTCCCACAGCCCATGGCGTACCATCCTGAGCGGGAATCGATCACCGAGGGAGACACGACCGACATGGATACGCGCACTCTGAGCACCGACGGCGCCGAGATCGTCTACGACGTCGCAGAAGCGGCCGACGGCTCGGGAGGGCATCCGCCGCTCGTCATGATCGGCCAGCCGATGGACGCGAGCGGCTTCCGAGCACTGGCGTCGTACCTGCCCGACCGCGTCGTGGTCACCTACGATCCCCGCGGCTTGGGCCGGAGCACCCGGAGCGACGGCGAGGTGACGAACGTCCCCGCCGTGCAGGCAGAGGACGTCCACGCGGTCATCGCGGCGCTCGGCGGCGGCCCGGTCGACCTGTTCGCGAGCAGCGGCGGAGCGGTGACCGCCCTGGCCCTGGTCGCCGCCCACCCCGAGGACGTGCGCGTCCTCGTCGCGCACGAGCCGCCGCTGCCGGGAGTCCTCCCGGATGCCGCCGACGCCGAGCGCGCTCTCGAGGCTGTGCACGCGACGTACGACGCACACGGTTTCGGACCGGGCATGGCAGCGTTCATCGCGATGACCTCCTGGCGCGGGGAGTTCACCGACGACTACTTCGCCCTGCCTGCGCCGGATCCCGCGATGTTCGGGATGCCGACGGGCGATGACGGTTCCCGCGACGACCCGCTGCTCTCTGCGCGCTCCGTCGCGGTGACCGGGTACCGGCCGGACGTCGCCGCGCTCACCGCTGTGCCCACGCGCATCGTCATCGGAGTCGGGGAAGAGTCGGAGGGCGTCTTCACCGGGCGCACGTCCGTCGCCGTCGCCGAGCTGCTGGGCGCCGAGCTCGTCGTCTTCCCGAGTCACCACGGCGGATTCGCCGCGGAGGACTCCGGCTATCCCGGCAAACCGGAGGCGTTCGCCCGCCGGCTGCGCGAGGTGCTCGACGACGATGCCTGAGACGAGCCCGCGCTGAGCCACCCGCGGTGTCCGCGGTCGGTGCGACCATTCTCCTGACACGCGGATCTCGTGCGGCGCGGATCTCGTGCGGCGCGGAGCGATCGGAGGACGGCATGCGGGGCGAGGCGACCGTGCTGCACGCCGACCTCGACGCCTTCTACGCCTCGGTCGAACAGCGCGACGACCCCGCCCTGCGCGGGCGGCCCGTCATCGTGGGCGGCGGTGTCGTGCTGGCGGCGAGCTACGAGGCGAAGGCCCGGGGAGTACGCACCGCGATGGGCGGTCGCCAAGCCCGCGACCTGTGCCCGGAGGCCAGGGTCGTCCCGCCGCGCATGGACGCGTACTCGGCCGCCAGCAAAGACGTGTTCGCGATCTTCCGCGACACGACCCCTGTCGTCGAGGGGCTGTCGATCGACGAGGCGTTCCTGGAGGTCGGCGGGCTCCGGCGCATCGCGGGCACGCCCGAGCAGATCGCCACACGCCTGCGGGAACGGGTTCGGGACGAAGTCGGCCTTCCGATCTCCGTCGGGATCGCGCGCACCAAGTTCCTGGCCAAAGTCGCCAGTGCGGTGAGCAAGCCCGACGGGCTCCTCGTGGTCGAACCCGAGCGGGAGCAGGAGTTCCTGCTCCCGCTCCCGGTGGAGCGGCTGTGGGGTGTCGGCGCCGTCACGGCGGAGAAGCTGCACAGGCTCGGCATCCGCACCGTCGGCCAGCTCGCCGAGCTCGAGGAGGCGACGGCGGAGCGGCTGCTCGGCAGAGCGGCGGGCGCACACCTGCACGCGCTGGCGCGGCTGCGTGATCCGCGTCCTGTCGACGCCACCAAGCGGCGCGGGTCCATCGGCTCGCAGCGTGCGCTCGGCAGCCGCCCGCGCACTCCCGAAGAACTCGACCTCATCCTCACCCAGATCATCGACCGACTCGCCCGGCGGCTTCGTGACGGCGACCGCACCTGCCGCTCGGTCGTGTTGCGGCTGCGCTTCGGCGATTTCGCGAAGGCCACCCGCTCTCGTACCCTCGCGTTCCCGACAGATCGAACGTCGACGCTGCTCACCCTCGCCAGAGCCCTGCTCGTCGCTGCCGGACCGGAGATCACCGAACGCGGCATCACCCTCATCGGCGTCTCGCTGTCGCACCTGGGACGCGCCGACAGCTTCCAGCCCGAGCTGCCGATCGACTGGGAGGACGGCGCCCGCCTCGACACCGTGCTCGATGCCGTCCGCGACCGGTTCGGCGCCGCCTCCGTCGCACGCGCCGCACAGCTGGGCCGCGATCCCGGCTGGTCGACGCCGCTGCTCCCCGAACACGAGTGACGGATGCCCGGCAGGCCGCTCGTGCGGCACACTGGCAGCGTGACGACGACCGAGCGCACCCTGATCCTGCTCCGCCACGCCAAGTCGGATTGGTCCGGTTCCGAGGCGGACATCGACCGGCCGCTGGCCGAGCGCGGCCGCACGCAGGCCCCGCTGGCCGGCCGTTGGCTCGCCGACCACGCCGGGCGCATCGACCTCGCCGTCGTGTCGCCGGCGCAGCGCGCCCGCGAGACGTGGGAGCTGGTGTCCGCACAGTTCGCGGAGGCACCTCGCTTCCGCGTCGAAGACCGGGTGTATGCGGCGTCCGCGGAGCGGCTCCTCCACGTCGTCTGGGAGCTGCCGGACGACATCCGAACGGTGGTCCTGGTCGGTCACAACCCCGGTATGGAGGCGCTGGCCTCGTATCTGGCCGGCGCGGAGGTGATCATGCGGACCTCGGGCATCGCCGAGCTCGGCGTCTCCAGACAGTGGTCCGATGCCGACACCGCCTCGGCAGGGCTGCGCTGGGCGGGGAGGCCGGACGGGGAGGAACGGGGCTGATCGCCTAGTCGCGACGCACGCTACCGTGGATCATGACGTCTGTTCGCGAACGCTTCGACGACATCGTGGCCGCCCTCGCCGGCCTCCCGGGAGTCACCCCGCCGGCGTCCGGCGGGTCGCGCCGGTTCGGTTCCGATGCCCTGCGCGTCAACGGCTCCATCTTCTGCATGATCGCCAGCGGGGAACGTTTCGTGGTCAAACTGCCGGCCCCGCGGGTGGACGAACTCCTCGCGACCTCCACCGGCGAACCGTTCCGCACGGGCACGAAGAGCGCGATGCGTGACTGGCTGGTGGTGACGGATTCCGCTCCGGGGCTCTGGGAGTCCCTTGCGCGGGAGGCGTACGCGTTCGTGAGCGGCGCGGGCGGCTAGCCCGGGCCCTCACGGGGATACCCGGACCCTGCGCCCTTCGAAAGCGACGACGTCGCCGAGTTGCAGCTGCCGTCCGCGGCGACGGTCGACCTCGCCGTTCACGGTGACGTAGCCGTCGATGATGGCTTCTTTCACGTTGCCGCCGGAGTCGAGCAGGCCGGCGAATTTCAGGAACTGCCCGAGGCGGATGCCGTCACCGCCGATCGGGACGTCCTCGATCGGAGCTGAGTCGGTCATGCGGAAATGGTAGTACCGTCCCGGGTGAACACTCCGCGCGAACCGAGGGAGAGCCGGCGATGAGACCGCTTCGATACGCCATCAACGTCACGCTCGACGGCTGCGTCCATCACGAGGCGGGCCTCCCGCCTGACGAGGAGTCGATGCGGTTCTGGACCGCCGAGATGGAGCAGGCCGACGCCCTGGTCTTCGGCCGGGTCACTTACGGGATGATGGAGTCGGCGTGGCGCCGACCGGCGACGGGCGCATGGCCCGAGTGGATGGACGAGTCGCAGGTCCCGTTCGCCGAGGCCATCGACACCGCGAAGAAGCACGTCGTTTCGAACACGCTGAGCATCGTCGACTGGAACGCCGAACTAGTGCGCGGCGACGTGGGGCAGGCGGTCGAGCGGCTCAAGCAGCAGCCGGGTGAACACGTGTATGTCGGTGGCGTCGCGCTGCCGCTGGCGTTGGCGGACCGGGGACTGATCGACGAGTACGTGTTCGTCGTGCACCCGGTGGTCGCCGGGCACGGTCCCACTCTGCTCTCCGGCCTGCGCGAGCGCATCCGCCTCGAGCTGGTGGATCGGCAGGACTTCCGGTCAGGGGTGAGCGCTCTGCGGTTCCGGCCCGGCGAAACCGGGGTGGGAGGCGCGCCGGCGCTGTAGCGTGCTCCGACCCGTCCTCATCGCCCTGCGGTTCCGGAGAGCAGCTCGCTGGTGATGGTCCGCGCCGCGCGTCGAGCGGCGGCGATGACCGCTTCGTCCGGCGCGTCCGTCGAGGCCGCCGCCTGCACTGCCGCGTTGATGGACAGCAGCGCCATGCGGAGGAGGACGACGGCCTCCTCGGTGCGCTCAGGCAACAGTTCGCTCAGGTCTTCTGCGAGCTGAGACAGTCCGGCGCCGACGCGGGGCTTCTCGTCTCCCCGGGCCAGGCCTGCCATCAGAAGCGGGTTCGCGGCGAGGAACCGGATGCCCTGCAGCTTCTCCGCGGTGAACGAATCGACCCACCGGAGCACAGCTTCCCTCAGCAGGTCCGACGATGCAGGCTGCTCCCTGACCCAGGCGAGCAGATCCTCCGCCTCGTTCCCCCGCTCGTCGAGCAAGGACTGCACGATCGCTTCCTTGCCGTCGAAGTAGTAGTACAGCGACGCCTTGTTGATGCCCAGCTCGTCCGCGATCTGGCGGAGTGTCGTGGCCTCGTATCCCTGCTCCGTGAACAGCCGCAACGCGACCCGCTGCGCCGCCTGACGGGTCCGGGCTCCACGCCCGCGCACGCCGACTCCCTGGGTCTCGCTCACCCGACCATCCTACCTACCACGCGGTAGACAATCTACCTACCGATAGGTAGGCTACAGGCGTGAGACGAAAGGCGAAAAGGATGACTGAATACACCATCGTCCGCGAGTACCCGTACCCGATCGAAGACGTGTGGGCGGTTCTCACCGAGCCCGAGCAGGTCGCCCAATGGACCACGACCGGTCAGGGAGGCCGCCCGGAGGCATTCGCCGCCGTGCCGGGAACGGAGTTCCGGTTCGTGGGAAAGCCGACGATGGGGTGGGCCGGCGTGGTGGACTGCGAGGTCGTCTCCGTCGACGCTCCCCGCTCGCTGCACTACACGTGGAAGGGCGACAAGGAGACCGATGAAGTCACCGACGTCACATACCTCCTCGAAGAGACACGCGACGGCACTCGGTTCACCTGGCAGCACACCGGGTTCACCGGTATTGGAGGGTTCGCGATGTCGAGGCTGCTCGGCACCGTGCGGAAGAAGATGCTCACCGAGGGCGTGCCGCCGGTGCTCGAGGCGTACCACCGGGCGCGACAGGGGTAGCGATCCGCGCCGCCTCAGACGATGGGCGGCACGTTGACGCTGAACGGGACCCGCAGCGTGTCGGCGAAGCGCTGGAAGAGCGCGGGGTCGCCCTTCAGCTGCACGGCGCCCGTGGCGATGGCGGTCTGCGCGTCGAGCTCGCCCGCCAGCACACCGCGGATCTGAGGGCCGGCGGTGATGACCACCGCCGGGTTCTCGATCGGCCCTGATCCGACCGCGATGGCGGCGTCGCGCATGATCACGTGCGCGACGACGTCGCCGACGTGCACTTCGTACGTCGTGTTCCACTCCTCGGGCACGACGCCGCCTCCGGCGGCCACCTGGAGCGCCGCCGTGATGGATGCCGTGGTCACGATCTCGCCTTCCCGCGGCGCGCGCATGCCGCCCGCACCCCACCGGGACAACGCGTCGAGCGCCGGGCGCAGCTCCTCGCCGCGCGGCGTGAGCGCGTACACGATGGAGCGCTCGCCACCCCTGGGTGCCAGCCGCTCGACGATCCCCTCGTCCTCGAGCTCCTTGAGCCGGGAGGCCAGGGTGCCCGTCGGAATGCCGGGGAGGCCGGCGACCAGCTCCGAGTAGCGCCGCGGACCCACGCTCAGATCGCGCAGGACCAGCAGCGTCCACCGCTGGCCGACGATCTCGGCCGCACGCGCCAGCCCGCAGAACTGGCCGTAGTGCTGGTTCGTCATGGATCACAGAATAGCACTTGACTTCATTAATTGCAGTGTGCTTTATTTTGTGAAGTACACAAGCTTCATTTTTTGCAGCGACTCCGACGAAGGAGAAGGACATGACCGACACCATCGCACCGGACGCGGCCGGCTCCCCGGCCGACACTGAGCCGGCGAACACGCAGAACGCGCCGAGCCAGGTCGACCCGCCAGCCCCCGCGCTCGCATCTCGTAATCGCACCGCCCTCCGCCTCCTGCTCGCCGCCGTCTTCGTCGTCTTCCTGAACGAGACGATGATGGCCGTCGCGTTGCCGCGCATCCAGGAGTCCCTGCACATCGATGCGACGAAGGGGCAATGGCTGACGACGGCGTTCGCGCTCACGATGGCGGTCGTCATCCCGACCACCGGATGGCTGATGCAGCGACTGCGGACCCGTACCGTCTTCACGGTCGCGATGTCGAGCTTCGTGACCGGCACGCTGATCGCAGCGCTGTCGCCGGTGTTCGAGATGCTCGTCGTCGGACGCGTCGTCCAGGCTGTCGGCACCGCAATCATGATGCCGCTCATGATGACGACGGTGATGACGATCGTGCCGATGGAGGAGCGCGGGCGGGTGATGGGACGGGTCTCCATCGTCATGTCGGTGGCCCCCGCTGTCGGTCCCATCGTCTCGGGCGCGCTCATCCAGGTGCTGCCCTGGCAGGGGCTCTTCTGGGTGATGCTGCCGATCGGCCTCACGATGCTCGTCGTCGGGATGCGACGGGTGCCGAACGTCTCCGAGACCCGGTCGATCCCCCTGGACACGCTGTCCGTCGTCCTTTCCGCGTTCGCATTCTCGGCTCTCGTGTTCGGGTTCAGCCAGATCGGCGCTGCTGCCGTCGGCGAGGCCTCCGTCCAGCCGTGGATCCCGGTGGCAATCGGGCTCGCGACGCTCGCCCTCTTCGTCTGGCGGCAGCTCGTCCTGCAGCGAACCGACGCGGCACTCCTCGACCTGCGGACCTTCCTCTCTCGGGACTTCGCGGTCTCCGTCGCGATGATGACGATGGCGATGGTCGCTCTGTTCGGCACGTTCATCGTGCTCCCCCAGTTCGCCCGCTACACGCTGGGCCTCGAGCCGCTCTGGGTCGGCGCGCTCCTGCTGCCGGGCGGCCTGCTCATGGGGCTGGCCGGGCCGACCGTCGGCCGGCTGTTCGATCGCTTCGGCCCCCGTCCGCTGGTCGTACCCGGCTCGATCGGTCTGGCGGTGGCGCTGTGGACCATGGCGCTGGGCGTCGGCGAGAACTCGTCGTGGGTGGTGCTGCTCGCCGCTCACATCCTGCTGATGCTGTCGCTCGCTTTCCTCTTCACCCCCGCGTTCAGCGCCTCGCTCGGCGCGCTGCCCCAGCGCCTGTATTCGCACGGGAGCGCCACCATTGCCACACTGCAACAGGTCGCCGGGGCTGCAGGCACGGCGATCTTCATCGCCCTGTACGCGACGGGGGTCGCATCGACCGGCGCAGCGCCCGACCTCCCATCGGCTGCCGCCGCGGCGGCGGGGGCTCACCTCGCGTTCGTCGCCGGGGGCATTCTGTCACTGGCGGTGATCGTTCTCGCCCTGTTCGTCAGGAAGCCCGCGGCTCCCGCTGAGTCGGCACGCTGAACACACCGAACGACCGGACAAAGGAAGCGCCATGAAACTCACCGTCAGCCTACAGATCACCCTCGACGGCGTCGCCCAGGCCAACGGAGGCAACAATGAGGAGCTGGACCCCGGCTTCACCCGCGGCGGCTGGGCGATCGGCGTCGGCGACGCCGAAGCCGCCGGCTACATCCTCGACACCTGGCGCCGGGCCGACGCCTTCCTGCTCGGGCGCAAGACGTACGACCTGTTCGAAACGTACTGGGGCGCACGCAGCGACGACGGCGGATTCGGAGAGGCGATCAGCTCGAAGCCCAAGTACGTCGTCTCGAACACCCTGAGCCGACCCGACTGGGAACACTCGACGGTGATCTCCGGAGAGCTCACACCGGAGCTCCGTGCGCTGAAGGCGGGCTCGGACGGAGAACTCCTCCTCGTGGGCAGCGTCGCCCTCGCCCGCTGGCTTCTCGAGAACGAGCTGGTGGACGAGCTGAACGTGATCCAGTTTCCGGTCATCGTGGGCCAGGGCGAGTCGTTCCTGCCCCGCACGGGCCGCGACTTCGCGCTGGACCTCACCGAATCCCGCGTCTTCCCCTCCGGGATCGTGGCGCTGACCTACCGCGTAGGCGGGCGCCCGCGATACGCGTGAATCAGCGATCATCACGGCCGACCACCGCCAGATGATGGATCCGCGACCCGAGCAGGTGCGACCATGAGGACCATGACCGAGCAGACCACCCCGACCATCGCCGCCGCGACCGACGCCGACGCCGCCGAGCTCTCGGTGCTCACCCGAGCCTGCTGGGTGCAGGAGGCGATCGCCAACGAGACGTTCGACATCCCTGCCCTGAGCGAACCGCTCGATCAGGTCCGCAGCGACATCGCGAGCTGGGACACGTACGTCGTGCGCGAGGGTCCGCGCCTGGTGGCCTCGGTGCGTGGACGTCTGGTCACCGGATCTGAGGGCGAGGGGGTCTGGGAGATCGGCAGACTCATGGTCGCACCCGACCGGCAGGGCGCGGGCCTCGGCCGCCGGCTGCTGGAACACATCCAGGCGGCCGCCCCGGCCGAAGCCCGCTCGTTCGCGCTCTTCACCGGCGTCCGCAGCCACCGAAACCAGGAGATCTACCAGGCCGCCGGCTTCGCGCTCCGCCCGGAACTTCCCGCGCCTCCTGCGGCGGTCATGCTCACCAAGGCGCGGTGAGGTCCGTGCGCGCCCCCTGGCGGAACCTGGAAGCCGCTCGGCGGTGTCGCATTCAGGGTTGACCGGCCCGCAGGATGCGGGCCGCGTCCGCGCGGTCGACGGCGCCGAGCTTGAGCATGACGATGGAGACGTAGTTCGCAACCGTCTTCGTCGACAGCTGCAGACGCTCAGCGATGACGGGATTGGGGAGCCCGCGCCGGATGAGGTCTGCCACAGCTCTCTCGCGAGGGGTGAGGCCGGGGATCTCTGTGGCCGCGGGGGGCGATCCCGGCCGTGGCACGCCCGCGCCGATGAGCAGCGCACCAGACTCTGCGGCCGAGATGGCCGCGAGGATCTGCGCCGGGTCCGCTTGCTTCGTCACATAGGCGCTCGCGCCCGCCTCGAGTGCCCGCCGGACGGTGGCCTCGTCGTCGAACATGGTGATCACCACGACCCGCAGGGCCGGCAGTTCTGCCACGAGGCGCTCCGTCGCTTCGACACCGCCGAGCTCGGGCATCGAGACATCCATGAGAACGACATCCGGGCGTTCGTCTTGCACGATGGCGATCGCCTGATGGCCGTTCTCCGCCTCACCGACGACGTCGATATCGCTCGCCCGCAGCAGTGCGACAAGCCCCTTGCGGAAGATGGGGTGATCGTCGACGACGACAGCACGCATCATCTCGCCCTCTCGTCGGCCAGCGCGTCGATGGGCAGCCAGACGCTCACGAGCGTGCCGCCGCCGCGCGGGCGGGACACGCGGGTGCGGCCGCCCAGCTCGGCTGCTCGTTCGCGGATCGACCGAAGGCCGATGCCTGCCGTCGCCGCCTGTGACATCCCGACGCCGTCGTCGGCGACCTCGATGTGGAGGCCGTCGGCATCCCTTTCCACCCCGACACGGCACAGGGACGCCTCGGCATGCCGGCGCACGTTCGCAACGGCCTCCTGCACGATTCGCAGCGCGGCGATATCGACGGCAGCGGGCAGCTGACCGAGATGTCCCACGTCGAACACCACATCGCCCGCGGAGCCCAGGCGCGACCGCAGCGCGGCTTCAAGACCATGGTCGTCGAGGATGGGCGGACGCAGTCCGTGCGAGATCTCTCGCGAGCGGGCGGCCGCGTCGTTGATGTCGGTCTGAAGCTCGTGGGCTGATCGAGCGATCCCATCGTCGATCCCGTCGGCGCGCTTCGCCAACGCTGCGGCGGCGAGTGCTAACCCTGACAATGCCGGGCCGAGGTCGTCGTGCAGTTCGCGTCGGAGTCGTCGCCGCTCCTCTTCCCGGGCGGAGACCAGAGCGGCCTGCGCTGTCGTCGCCTCGCGCAGCGCCCGAGCTCCGTGCAGCGCGGGAGCCGCATGATGGGCGACGGCGACGAGCACCTCACGGTCACGCACGCTCAGCTCCGACTCACCGTGTCGCGGCGCTGCGCTCAACGTCGCCAGCAGTTCGCCACGGAAGGTGACGGGAAAGGTCGCAAGCGACGCGGCGAGGGATGCGCCGGATTGCGCGGTGAATACGGCCTCGTCGGCACGGGATGCCGGTGCGAGCACAACGGTCGGTGAGGCGGTGGCCTCGGCCACTACATCCACCACGCGCTGCGCCGCGGGGCGCGCCTCGTCGGCGTCGAGCACATGTGCGAGCCGGGAAACAGCCTCGTCTGGGGTGATCCGGTCACGATAGACGAGCCACGTAGCGGCGCGTACGGCGCCGCGGACGACTGGGTACGCGACCACAGCCATGGCGAAGGCACCCCAACTCGCGGCAGCGGCCGCGGATTGTGACGCCGACATGGCGACCCAACGGGCCACTCCGAAGGCACCGTCGAGTGCGAATCCCGCGAAGATCACGACGAGAACAGCGCGGAACACACCATCCACGTTCCACAGCCGGGGCCAGGCCAGGCCGATCACGAGTCCGAGCATCAGCGGGATCGCCGCCGCATTCGAGAGCGCCGCGTTGAGCGCCCCGCCATCGCCGATCCTGCCGCCTGCGATGGACACGAGCAGAAACGACGTCAATGTCATGATCAGCCCGAGAAGCACCCAGCGCACACTTTCACGCTCAGAGGTCGTCGCGCTGCGGCGGTAGCGGTAAGCGATGAAACCGGCCGCGAGCAGTACCTGCCCCACAGGGAACAGCCACCACCCGGCACTCCCTCGAAGCCGGTCGCCGAGCACGGCATCCGTCAGCAGCACCACGCCCGAGGCGACGACGAGTCCCCACGACCATCTCGGCACGAACCTCCCGTCCGGGAAGGTCGCGGCGAGCAGCGGGAAGCCGATCGCCCACGTCGCGAGCGCGAGAAGCTGCGCGGCAGGCGGCGGCGTACCCGCACTTTCGACGGCGAACAGGAGCAGGATCGCCACCGTCGCGACGGCCGGGATCCACGCGCGCGGAACGCGTCGACGCGTGGCGGAGACGATCACCGCAAGCGCTCCGCCGACGCCGGTCACGAAGAGGGCGAGACGGCTCACAGTCAACACGACCTCCTCCATGGGGCCCGATTATGGCAGTGGACGGATGCCGCGGCTATGCTCTGCGGGCTTTCACGAGGAGCACGATCCCGAGGACGAACAGGCAGGCCAGGCCGCTCATCCCGCCGATCGGCGGCGAGAACGGTATGAGGACTGGCAGCACAGTGAGTGCGGCCCCGGCGAACATCACGCACGCAGACGGCCACCCGAAGATGCGTCTGCGGCGGCCGATCACTCCGAAGACGACGAGCCACGCGGCGCTCGTCAGGGCATACGCCATGAGCATCCCGGTGATCATCACCGCCCAGGACTCGAACACCGCGTTCTGATCGGCCGGCGCCGGGATGATGCGATTCACTGCGTCGCCGACCGAGGTATAGGGGACGAGCGTGATACCCGCGGTGAGCACCCAGGTGGTCCCCGCGACCAATCCGCACCACGTGCCGAGTCGCGACCACACCGACACGTCGCGGCCGGCGGTGTGCGCGAGCCGGTCGAGCGCGAGCACGCAGGTCAGCACCCCGAACCCGACGCCGCAGAAGGTGATGGCCTCGTAGACGCCGTTGAACCGATAGTCGTGGAAGTACTGCCAGGTCGGCTGCCCCACCTTGTCGCCGACGATGACGAACACGATGACCGGCTGGAGGACCCAGAACAGGAGAGCCGAGACGCCGCCGATTCCCGCGGTGCGGTACAGCCGGGGTCGAGTAGCCGATGCCGCGTTGCCGTCATCTGCCGCGACATCCGTCGCGGGGTTCGTTCGAGACATGAGCGTTCCTTCTGTGTCAGGCCGCCGGGCTGCGACCGGTGCAGGGTCCCGTGGAGCGTTCCCGGGAGGGCAGAGAGAATCGATCACGAATCACCGGGGACCAGTCGCCGGGAATACCTCCCGGCACTTCGGGACACTCGTCCCTGGTCTCCCGGGAACCTTCCGCGGCACAATGTCCGACATGGACCACGTCGATGTGCTGATCATCGGCGCGGGTCTGTCCGGAATCGGCGCGGCCCACTACCTGCAGGAGCGTCTGCCGGGGAAGACCTACGCGATCTTCGAGGCGCGTGCGGCGCTCGGCGGCACGTGGGATCTGTTCCGGTATCCCGGGGTGCGGTCCGACTCCGACCTCAGCACCTTCAGCTACGAGTTCCGTCCGTGGCGGCACACCGCTTCGATCGCACCCGCGCACCTGATCCTCGACTACCTCAGAGAGACGGCCTCCGAAGAGGGGATCGAGCAGCACATCCACTATTCGCACCGCGTCACGAACCTCGCGTGGTCCACGGCGGAGGGATGCTGGACGGCGA
This sequence comes from Leifsonia sp. TF02-11, assembly GCF_017565305.1. GTDB lineage: Bacteria > Actinomycetota > Actinomycetes > Actinomycetales > Microbacteriaceae > Leifsonia. Next base: position 156,955 of record NZ_JAGEKP010000005.1, on the reverse strand, counting down.
CGCTCGAACGCGGCCCCGACGGAGAGGCGGCCAGCGTGCACGCCTCGTGGGTGTTCTGCGCGAGCGGGTATTACCGCTACGACGAAGGCTATTCCCCCGATTTCCCCGGCGCGGGCGACTTCCACGGTCGGATCGTCCACCCGCAGGCGTGGCCCGAGGACCTCGACTACGTGGACAAGAACGTCGTCGTGATCGGCAGCGGCGCCACAGCCATGACCATCGTTCCGGCGATCGCCGGCACGGCGCGGCACGTGACCTTGCTGCAGCGCACCCCGACCTACGTCCTGCGGCTGCCTTCGGTCGACGACTACGCGGTGCGGATGCGGGCTCGGCACGGAGATCAGCGGGGGCACGAGCTGGCGCGCCGTCGCAGTATCCGCCGCCAGCGGATCATCTGGACGATGTCGCAGCGGTATCCCGGGGTGATGCGGCGGTTCATCCGCCGGGTGAACCGGAGGTCGCTGCCGGCCGACTACCCGGTCGACGTCCACTTCAACCCGCCGTACAACCCGTGGGATCAGCGACTGTGCCTCGCCCCCGACGGCGATCTGTTCCACGCGCTGCGCGACGGCGCCGCATCCATGGCGACCGACCGCATCCGCACGTTCACCGAGACGGGAGTGCTCCTCGAGTCCGGTCGCGAGCTCCCCGCCGACATCGTCATCACAGCGACCGGACTCAACATCCAGCTCTTCGGCGGGATCCGCATGACCGTGGACGGTGAGCCCGTGGTTCCGCGAGACCACGTCGTGTACCGCGGAATGATGCTCGATGACGTACCGAACTTCGCGTTCGCGATCGGCTACACCAACGCGACCTGGACGCTGAAGATCGGGCTGCTCTGTGAGTACTTCACCCGACTGCTGGACCACATGGACGAGAACGGGTGGACCGTCTGCCGGCCGGAACTGCCCGCCGGCGGCGTGACGAGGCGGCCTCTGCTCGACTTCGGCGCCGGCTACGTGCAGCGCTCGCTCGATTCGCTTCCACGCCAAGGCGACCGGGATCCCTGGATCACCTCGCTGAACTACTACGACGACGTGAAACGGTTCCGGAAGGCACCCGTGCAGGACGGATCCCTGCGCTTCGCACGCACGCACAGCCCTGAAACACGAGGTCACGCATCGGCCAGCTGAGGAGACGCGGTCATGGTTGCATCCCCATCGCCACCGCCATCGGGCCTGAGCCCCGAGGCACCGGACCCGACTGCCTTCCGAACCCCCTGGTCGCTGACGAGGCCGGGCCGTTTCGTGTGGATGATGCAGTGGTGGGCGCCGGTCATCCTGCCCTTCTGGGTGCTCCTCGGTCGCGGATTCGTCGGCGCCGGACTCGGCTTCGTGGGCATCTTCGGATTCGTGGCCATCGGGGTCCCGAGTCTCATCGTGCTCTACATCCCCGCACTCATCACACTCGGCGACAACGACGTTCGGATCGCGCGGAAGACGAGGTTCGCGTACAGCATCGGCGCGTGTCTCCTGTGGGGCATCCTGCTGGTCACCGGTCTGTTCGTCCCCGACTCCAGCGACGGCGGACCGATGCCCAGCGCGGTCATGACCTGGACGAGTGGAGGGATTGCGATCGACCAGTCGCTCATCATCATGACGGTAGGGATCGGGGTCGCCGCCGCAGCCGACGTCGCAGTGATCGGACTCGCCGTTGCCGGCTGCAGCCGCCCCCAGCTCCTCACGCTCGAGGACTCATCGCAGTCGGAGATCCGACGAGGAGCGGTTCTGACGGGCTTCTGGATCTGGTGGGCGGCCATCGCCGTCGAACTCGTGTCCATCGTGCATCTCATCGTGTATGCAGCGGAGGACTCCTGGGATCCGGGCTACTTCGACGACGGTTGGCTCGTGCTGGAAGTCATCGTCGTTCTGGCCGCTCCGTTCTTCGTGCTGCGGCTGCGCTCACGCTCCCGGGTCGCGCGCGCCGTGCTTGCCGTGCTCGCGGCCGGCGTTCTGATCGGCGTCATGGTGCTGACGACTACCGAGGGGTTCCCCTCGCCCCTCGACTCCTTCGTCGCGATTCTGCTCGTCGTCGGAACTGTGCCCCTGTTCGTGCCGTCGTCCAACCGCTATTTCTCCTAACCCCCGACCGCGACGACAGCAGAATAGGGCGCCCCGACAGCACGTTCGTGATCGACCTCAATATGTTTCGCGCTGGTTGGCGCGCGCGATGAGCACGGCTTCGGATCTTGAGCTCGCGCCGATCTTCGCATAGAGGGCGCTGGTGTAATTCCGGACGGTCTTTTCGCTCAGATGGAGGCGTCGGGCCATCTCGGCTGTGCTCGCTCCGACGGCGAGGAGGTCCAGCAATTGTTGCTCACGGGGCGACCACCGAGAGTCGGCGTTGTAGAGGTCGCCGCTCCGAAGTGCGTCTGCGACGACCGTGTCGACGAGTGTCTGTCCCGATGCGACCGTGTGTATTCCCCGGACGATCACTTCGAGCGGCGAAGTCTTCACGAGGTAACCGCGCGCCCCTGCCCGCAGGGCGGCTGACGCCGTTGCGACCTCGTGGATGCTGGACAGGATCAGAATCGCCATGTCCGGGAGGCGTCGCGTCAGTGACTCGGTGACGGAGACTCCGTTGCGATCGGGCAACCGCACGTCGAGGAGGACGACATCGGGGCGGTGTCGCTCGGCGCTGGCGATGGCCTCGGCACCGGTTCCGACGTCATCGACGACCTCGATACCGTCGCGGTCGTGAAGGACGGCCCTCAAGCTCTCCCGGAAGACGGCATGGTCGTCGACGATGACGACGGACACGCTCATCGTCCCGATCCCAGCGGAAGACGGCAGTCCAGGCGCAGGCCACGCGGGCGGTTGTCAGTGATTCGCAGCCGACCACCCAGCTCCGTGACTCTCTCCCGGATGCTGACCAGCCCGACTCCCCACGTCAACCCGTCCGCTCCACCGATACCGTCGTCGGTGATCACGAGCCGGACCGAGTCGGGTGATGCGGTGAGATCGACCTCGGCCGACGTGGCGTGCGCATGGCGTTCGGCGTTGAGGAGTGCTTCGACGGTTATTCGGTACACGGTGGTCTCCACACTCCCCGGCAGCTCCTCCCCCTGTCCGGTGACCGCGACCGGTATCGACATTCGCGCCGCGAAGAGCCGGAGCGCCGGAACCAGTCCGAGCGAATCGAGCTCGGGTGGTCGCATCGTTCTCGCCAAGCTCCGAAGCGCGTCGACGGTGTCGTCGATCGATCGAATCGCGGCGGCGAGGTGGCCGGCCCGGCTGGCTTCCGGGGCGTCGGCGGCAGCGGTGATCCTGTGCCTCGTCGCCGCCAAGGACGGGACGACGTCATCGTGCAATTGGCGACGCAGCTCTCGACGTTCCTTCTCCCGAGTGACTGCGAGTCTCTGTCGTGACAGGCGGAGGTCCTCTGTGCGTGCATCCAGGAGGGCTGCGGCGACCAGTGGATCGGCCGCCGCAGCCAGCGCGCGCCGGGTCCGTCGGGTGAGCGTGGTCCCGCGGACCGGTCGGGCCCAGATCGTGTGCGGCACCCCCGCGACGACAGCATCCACGACGCCGACTCCTGGCGGCGGCGTCTCGCCTTCGGGAGGATCCAGCTGCGCTTCCTCCAGGCGGAGCTTTTCGCAGGTGAGGCTCAGCAGCGCAGGAAGCGCGGGATCCTCCGAGTCGGCGGAGGCCAGGCGTGCACTCAGCATCCCCACGACGATCTCGGGGTCCTCGTCGTCGCCGTATGTGAGGCTCTCCACCTGCCGGGTGATCGGCCGCGCGAGCGCCGCGAACAGAACCGCCGAGCCGAACGCCGCCGCCGCGGTGGGCACTGCGCCTCCGACGAGGAGTCCGACTGAGACCACGACCAGCGCATAACACGAGAAGAAGATTCCTGAGAGCAGTGCCCCGACGACCGCTCGGTTGACGATGATTCCCAGCGCACCCTCGCGGGCGACTGCCCACGCGACGCAGGACGCGGCGATCAAGAGCAGCAGCCCGGACCATTCGAAGGCGATGGCGGCCGGCACCGAGCCGGTACCCCAGGAGGGATTCGCGGCAGTGCCACCGATCCAGGCGATCCCGGTCAGTATCAATGCGGCGAGGACGAGAAGAAGGAGCTGAAGCTGCCTCCTTTCGGTGTCGGTGCCCGTCACGAACCGGACGACCTGCGCAGCAAGGATGCCGAGCAAGGCGAGTGCGAAGACGAGACCTTCGAGCCACGACCATGGCTCGTCCGATGAGCCGTGCGAGACGACAGCGATCACGATCGACCACATGACTGCGATCGCGACTGGTGCGGCGACCCACCGCGGACGGAACGTGAGCGTCGGGTAGACCGCGAGAAGCCAGAAGAGGCCGCCTGTTCCCACGAGCCAGATGATCGCGGCAGCGCCGTCTCTCGGCCCGGCCGAAACCGATGACGCGGCGAGCGTCACCAACACGGCGGCGGCGGCGATGCCCGACACCGTACGCGACCGAACGCCGACGATCAGTGCGAGTGCGAGGAATGCGATCACCACCACCGACGCAAACGCGACGATGACGACGGCATACGCCGTCAAGGAGAAAGGGGCGCTGCTCAGACGCGGCGGAGGACAGTCCGGACGAGCACACGGAGTGGACACGTCCTGGTACAGGTGAGCGAGCCCGAGAATCGAATAGATCGCGCAGACGACCGCCCACGAGCCGGCCGCAGCCAATGCAACCACTACGCGACGCGACAGCATGTCCACACAGTAGGGCCAACGCGCGCGTCCGAACCAGTGACACCTCTCACCGAAAATCGGCGACACCTGCCCATTCGATGCAAGCACCACACCCTATTCGCGGGGATGACCGGCGCGGTTGGCTCGAGGTCGACCGAATTCTCGACCACAGGAGATCACCATGACGAGATGGCTCGTTGCGACCTGGCTCGCAGTACTTGTGCCGTTCGGCCTCGCGGCCGCCACAGGCGGACCCGAGGGACCGTTCGGCCATATCGGTTTTCACCTTGCCTACGTCACCTTCGCGGTCGCCGCGATCGTGTTCGTCCTCCTTCTTCGGCGAACTTCACGCAGCCGGGCCACCAGGATCGCCGCACTCGTCGTCGCTGGGGCCCAGACGCTCTTCATCGTCGGCCAGGCGGCCGAGTTGGTCGTCGTGTTCGGGGAGCCGGGCCCCGACATCGGAGAGCAGGCACTCCACGACCCCGCCCATGACCTGGCATCCGTCACACTGACCGCACCCGGCCTGCTCCTCACCGCGGCAGCCCTCATCGCACTGACCGTCATCTTCAGCCGCACGTCGAAACGATCCACCGCTGTCGATGCGCGAGTCGGCCTCTCGGGGAAACGCTGAGTCCCTCGCTTTTCGGGAGATTCTTCCCTGGTGTCCCGGGAACCGCGCACGGCATGATGTCGCGCAAGGATCCCATCGAACCCGGGCCTCGCCTTTCGATGTCCAGGGCCTGGCGATCGTGTTGACCGCGATCGCGCGTGCCGCTCTCGGTAGCGACACCCGACGAAGCTGGGACGGAGCCAGTATGTCCAGAACGCGAGCAGTCTCGATTGCGGTTCTCGTTGCGTCGGCGGCAGTGCTGTTGACTGCATGCGCAGGGATCGCGCCATCGTCGGTGTCTCATCCCTCCCGGTCACCGCACCCCACGCCCAGCGTCACCCCGCTGCCCCTGCCGACGCCCACTTCTGTCGCCGTTCCCGCGAGTCAGGACGACGCCTACACCGGCGCGAAGCTCACCGTGATCCGCTATGACGCGGTCGCCGACGACGCGTCTGCGGGAAAAGCGAGCAACGCCCTGATCGGGCTCGTCGCGACCGGCGCTGCCGCGCGGGACCTCCATCGGGAGAACGGTCACCCCACGGTCACCAGCAGCGGACACTCCGCGTTCACGTTCGTCGACTGGACCGTCGACTCGCTGACCACGTCGGGAGCTTCGTCGGTTGCCTGGGGAAAGGTCACGCTCACCGGTTGCGTCGACACGGCCTACGCCGGAACAGTCACCGAGAAGCGGCTGGAGATCGACTACTCCCGCACCGCACAGCGGTGGCTCGTCTCCTCTGCCACAACGCTGCCGGGGGCCGACTGCGTGACCTCCGACGTCACCAGCGAGGTCGATGACGTCACCCGCACCGCCACGGAGTTCAGCAAGGCAGAGACCAGCATCGGAAACGGCGCGGACCCGCAGACGCAGGCCGCGACGATCGCGAAAGGTCACGCCGCCGATTTCCTCCAGCATGAGTTCCCGGGCGGGCTCGCCGCTGCCGGCTCGAGCGGGTTCGAGGTCCGATTCATCGCCCACTACCCGCCCGAGGGGACGATCCCGAACGTCGACGACGCGATGGACGTCTTCGGATGCCTCGGCCAGCCGTCGACGATCTACTTCGACGGTTCCGGGAGCATGTGGCCCCCCGGCGACTTCGGCTACCTCGACATCTCACACGTCACAACAGACGACCAGCTGTACGTCACCGGCGTGGATTACACGAGCGACGACGTGTGCCGATACTGATGATGTCGGGCCATGTCTGAATCGACACAGCCGCGGCACCCCGCCCGGAACTGATCATGGCTGTCGCGCTGATCGCGCTGGTCGTGGCCATCACGACAGGTGTGTGGGCGTCGGTCGACGGCGGCGAGGCGGGGCTGTCCGACACCTTCATCGGCGCGATACCGACGACGATCCTCGCGATTGCATCCATCGCGACCAGTGCCACCGCTCTCGTGAGAGACGTGCGCCCGCGGTGGGTGGCCGTGACGACGTTCTTCACCAGCGCGGTGCTTGTGTTGTTCTTCGGGGTACCGCTGCTGATGATATTGCTGTAGGTCGGACTCGGAGCCATCACGGTGAACCTGGCGCGCTGAGATCGTTGCGGAGCGCGACGAGGCTTCTGAGGTGCCCCTGGAGGGACTCGAACCCCCAACCTTCTCCTTAGGACGGAGCAGCTCTTCCATTGAGCTACAGAGGCCAGTCCTCCCAGCCTAGCGGAGGCCGGGCGTGGGCCGTGCCCTCAGGCGGCCACGCCCAGGTAGTCGCGCCACTCCTCCTGGCCGCCTTCCACTCCCCTGACCACCCAGGAGGTGTCGTGCGGGGCGCGCGGGGTCAGCTTCAGCGTCCAGCCCATCTCGGCCGGGGTGCGGTCGCCTTTGACGTTGTTGCAGCGCAGGCAGCAGGCGACGAGGTTCTCCCAGCTGTCCGCCCCTCCTCGGGAGCGCGGGAGGACGTGGTCGATGGTCGTGGCCGTCTTGCCGCAGTAGCCGCAGCGGTGGCTGTCGCGCCGCAGCACACCGCGTCGGGAGACCGGCACCGCCCGGCCGTGCGGGATGCGCACGTAGCGGGTGAGGAGGATCACCGACGGGCGGTCGTAGCGTCCGGTGATGCTCCAGACGGGGTGATCCGCATCGCTCGCGAGCACAGTGGCCTTCTGATTCATGACGAGCACGATTGCGCGCTTGAAGGAGACGACCGCGAGTGGCTCGTAGCCGGCGTTGAGGACCAGTGTCTTCATCTGCGACCTTTCGGGTGTGCGAGGCAAACAAAAAGGGCACTGTCCGAACGGACAGCGCCCTGGAAGACGGCGGCATGGTGGCGGCACACCACATGGTGGCGGTGGCAGGCCTCGACGTGGTGGCGGCAGGCGAGGAAGTCGCGGCGCGGCGACAGCAGGCGGGCTCCCCTGCCCTCCGTGCGGAGGCCGCGCTCGTCCCCGGTGGCCACCTGCGGTGACCGCACTCGGGTCGACTCGGCCATCGGATGCTCCGATCTGCACGGCTGCCTGGCACTGCGCCAGGGCATCAGAGTAACGCAGAAATGGCGCGCCACCTATTCGTGGCGCGCCATTCCGCGAGCGTGATCCGCAGTGTTCACCGCGGGTTCGGTCGTCAGATACCCAAGCGGACGATGTAGAAGTCGCTCGTCCAGATCGGCCGGATCGAGATGGAGCGGCCGGAGTCCGGAGCATCCATGATGTTGCCGTTGCCCGCGTAGAAACCGTCGTGGCCCGGCATGATGACGATGTCGCCTGGCTGTGCGTCCTGGATGGAGATGCGCTTGCCTCGCGCCGCCTGACCCGACACGGAGTGCGGGAGCGAGATGCCGAACTGGGCGTACACGTACATGACGTAGCCCGAGCAGTCGAACCCGGCCGGCGTCGAGCCGCCGTAGACGTACGGAGTGCCGATGTACTGCTGCGCCACGGAGAACACCTGCGAGAGGCTGAAACTCGGATACGGCGGGTTGGCGAGGAAGTCGGAGACGCTCGGGCCGCTGTACGACGCGTAGCTCGCGAACGACACGGCCGCGCGCTGACGGGCGGCCTCTGCGGCGGCTGCCGCCTTCTGCGCGTCGAGCTGCTGCTGGCTGGTCGCCGTGGCCACGTCGCGGCTCACGGCGGAGGCGGCGACGCCCCCCGCGACCTCGACGGACTGCGCCTGCGCCTTCTTCATGGCGTCTTCTGCGCTCGGACCGAAGGCGGCGGACTGGCCGCCCTCCTGGAGTGCGAACGCCGGGATCGACATGGTGGCGATGATTCCCGTCGCCACGGTCATGACCGCGACGTTGAGTGCCCAACCGCCCTTGCGCTTCTTCGCGGCGGGCGTGGACTGCGCGGTCGACGCGGCGACAGGGGCCGCGGTCGTCGGCTTCGGTGCGCGCGGCGCGGAAGACGGGGTCTTCACGGTGCGCAGCGACCGTCGCGAGACGAGATCGGGGGACGTGGACGCGGTGGACGGTGTCGAAGAGGTGATGTCCGGGTCCTGAGGGGCTCGGTCCTTGGCAGGACCGGGCGTACCAGAGTGTGCCAAAGTGCATCCTCCTGCGCTCCGGCAGCACTAGGGAGCTGCCCCGTCCGATGCAATCGCTTTCGGCTTCACCGGCCGGGAGACGGGTCTCAGGGGGGTTGGAGCGTCCCGGTCGGGGTCCTGATGGGCCGGCTTCTGACCCGTTCGGACTCGTTAGAGACTACGGGACGACCCGCGATTTGTCACATTGTTTAACGCGCTTTTTAACAAATCGGTAACGGCGATCACGCGTCGACGAAGATGTGGGCGGCGAGCTCGTTGGGCAGCTCCAGCCCGTTCTCGAAGCCGTCGATCTGCACGGCGACGTAGGATCCCGCCGCGGCGAAAGTGCCGGTGGAGCCCGGAAAGACGCCCGCCTGCTTGAGCTGGAGGAGCAGCTCGGGGTCGACCTGGGCCGGCTCGCCGAGACGACGGATCCTGGCAGTCACCTCGGAATCGCCGCCGCGCACCACGTCGACGAGATTGATCAGGTTCTCGGTGGAGGCCGCGTCGGGCGCGCCCAGCTCGCCGAGCCCCGGGATGGGGTTGCCGTAGGGCGACTCTGTCGGGTGGCCGAGCATGGTCAGCAGCTTGCGCTCCACCTGCTCGCTCATCACGTGCTCCCAGCGGCAGGCCTCCTCGTGCACGTACTCCCACTCGAGCTCGATCACGTCGCTGAGCAGCCGCTCGGCGAGGCGGTGCTTGCGCATGACGTGCACGGCCTTCCTGCGACCGTCGTCGGTGAGCTCGAGGTGGCGGTCGCCGGAGACGACGACGAGGCCGTCGCGCTCCATGCGCCCCACCGTCTGGGAGACGGTCGGGCCGGAGTGCCCCAGCCGCTCGGAGATGCGCGCGCGCAGCGGGACGATGTTGTCCTCCTCCAGCTCCAGGATGGTGCGAAGGTACATCTCGGTCGTGTCGATCAGGTCGGTCATGAACCCCTCCACGTGCGGGCGCGCGAATATCGCGTACGAGCCTACTTGCTGCAGGTGACAGCGAGGTGACGGCGCCCCGCACACCGCTGACAGCGGACCGTCTGGAGTTCCAACAGCCAATACACTTCAGTTATGCCGGACGTGACGATTCCCACCGACCTCCTGCCCGCCGACGGACGATTCGGCTGCGGCCCGTCCAAGGTCCGCCCCGAGCAGGTCGCGTATCTCGCCGGCGCCGGCGCGGAGCTGCTCGGCACCTCGCACCGGCAGGCGCCGGTCAAGAACCTGGTGGGCCGGGTGCGCTCGGGCCTCTCCGACCTGTTCCGCCTGCCCGACGGCTACGAGGTGGTCATCGGCAACGGCGGCTCGACCGCGTTCTGGGACGCCGCGGCGTTCTCGCTCATCGACCAGCGCAGCGAGAACCTCGTCTTCGGCGAGTTCGGCGGCAAGTTCGCCGCGGCGGCGAAGGCCCCATGGCTCCAGGCCCCGCGCGTCATCGAGGCGGCGGCCGGCTCCCGCGCCGAGCCAGAGGTGGAGGCCGGCGTCGACGTCTACGCCTGGCCGCACAACGAGACCTCCACGGGCGTGATGGCGCCCGTCACGCGCGTGAACGGCGACCAGGGAGCCCTCACCGTGATCGACGCGACGAGCGCGGCAGGCGGCGTGGACTTCGACGTGACGCAGACCGACGTCTACTACTTCGCGCCGCAGAAGAACTTCGCATCGGACGGCGGACTCTGGCTCGCCCTGTTCTCCCCCGCAGCGATCGAGCGGGTGGAGCGCATCGCCGCGAGCGACCGCTACATCCCCGAGTTCCTCAGCATCAAGAACGCGATCGACAACTCGCGGCTCGACCAGACACTGAACACGCCCGCGGTGGCCACCCTCGTGCTGCTCGAGAACCAGCTCGAGTGGATGAACGCCAACGGCGGGCTCGCCTGGGCCGACGCCCGCACGAAGGAGTCGTCCGGCGCCCTCTACTCCTGGGCGGAATCCGTCGACTATGCGACGCCGTTCGTCGCCGACCCCGCGCACCGCTCGCAGGTCGTCGTCACCATCGACTTCGACGACGCGATCGACGCTGCGGCCGTCGCCAAGACGCTGCGCGCCAACGGCATCGTCGACACCGAGCCCTACCGCAAGCTCGGCCGCAACCAGCTCCGCATCGCCACCTTCACGGCCATCGAGCCCGCGGACGTCCGCGCGCTGATCGGTTGCGTCGAGTACGTGGTCGAGCGGCTGGGCTGAGCGGGAGCCGACCGTGCGCCTGTGGCTGCGTGACGACGAGCGCCGGCCCGATCCGGTCCCCGTTCCGACGGATGACCGGCGGGCCGTGCTCGTCGGCCTCGGCCTGTGGGTCCTCGCGCTGATCCCGACGCTCGTCTTCGCCGGCCCCATCTCCGCCGCCGGTGGCGGATGGTGGATCTGGACGGTGATCGTCGGGATCGCGCTCGGTCTACTCGGCTTCGCCTACCTCAGCATCACGCGCGCTCGGCGCCACCGCTGAGTCGTCGGCGTCTGCGCCGACCTCATCGCTGACTTCCTCGTCGGCCGGGTCTGCGATCTCGTCGGCGCCGTCTTCGTCGGAGAGCGCAGCGGCCTCCTCCGAGGCCAGGTCGAGCTCCGAGTCCACGTCGGTGTCCTCGTCGTACGCGACGTCGACCGAGTCGATGTCGACGCCGTCGAGGTCGTCGTCACCGTGGAGGTCGTGGATGTCGTGATCGTCGTCGGAGTCCTCGGACTCGTCGTCGTCCTCATCCTCGTCGTCGTAGTCGTCCTCGTCGTCCTCGTCGTCGGAGTCGCCGCCGTCCTCGTCGGCGTCGCCCTCGGCTCCGGCCTCCTCGGCCTCGGCGGCGAGCGCCTCCTGGGCCGCCTGGTACTCGGCGAGACGCTCGGACCACGGCACCCAGTCGGGTGCGAGGAGCGCGTCGTCGCCGGGCATCAGCTCGGCTTCGAGCACTGTCGGCTGCGCGTCGTCGTCGGCGCGGCCGACGGTGACGGTCCAGTGCCATCCCGGGTAGCCGGCGAGGTTCGACGCGAACAGCAGGGAGACGGCGCCTGCGGCCTCCACGACGTGCCCCAGGGGCTCGCCGATGGTGGACTCCGGCGTGATCTCCGCCAGGGCAGCCCGCGCGAGCGGGAGGGCCGCGATGAGATCGCTCACGTCGCCGATCGGAGCGTCGGCAGCCGGCGCGTCGCCGCCCTGGGCGTCGTCGCTCTTCACGTCGTCGCTCTGCACATCGTCGCCGTGCACGTCGCCATGCGTGTCGCCGGCGAGGGAGGCGTCGACGTCGACATCGACCGCCTCCTCGCCGCTCACATCCTCGGGCACCCCGGCGACGTCAGGCATCCAGGTCGTCCGCAACCCGGCGCAGCACCGCCGCGATCTTGGCGCCGTGCGCCTTGTCCGGGTACTTGCCGCGGCGCAGGTTGGCACCGATGCCGTCGAGGAGCTTCACGAGGTCTTCGACGATGATCGCCATGTCGTCGGCCGACTTGCGCTTCATCTTCACCAGGCTCGGCGGCGCCTCGAGCACGCGCACGGAGAGCGCCTGCGCGCCGCGCTTGCCGTCGGCGATGCCGAACTCGAGTCGGGATCCCGCCTTCACCACCGCGCCCGCGGGCAGCGCCGAGGCGTGCAAGAAGACCTCCTGGCCGTCATCGGAGCTGATGAAGCCGAAGCCTTTCTCGTCGTCGTAGAACTTGACCTTGCCGGTCGGCATGGGAACCTCACTTCACATGGGGGATCGAATGACCAACCTCAATTATCCTTGATTTCGTGACCCAGCAGACCCCGCCTCCCGTTTCCCGAGCCCAGCGGACCCTCGCGTACATCGCGGCGGCCCTGGTCGTGGTCTCCCTGGTCTGCATCGCGGCCATGCTCATCGGCGGCGCTGCGGGTGCGATGCCGCAGCAGGGCTCCGGTGTCGGGCTCTGGCCGGCAGTCATCGTGTTCCCGCTCGTCGCCTTCCCCATCGCCTTCGTTCTGATCATCGTCGTGATCATCCTCAGTGCGCGGCAACGCCGAACGGCAGCCAAAGCCGAGGCGGAGGCCGCAGCGCTCGCCGCCGCGAAACCGAAGTCCAGGCCGAAGGGCCGGCGCTGACGCGGCACGCCGGACCGGCGCGATGACGACGACGCTCGCTCTGGCAGCGCGGCTCCGCGCCCTGCCGGACGACGAGCTCGTCGCCGCCTTGCACGCCCGGCCGGTGCGCCGATCGGGCATCTCCGACTTCTTCGACCTCGCCGAGGCGCTCCTCGACCCGGACGGTCTCGTGCGCGCCCTCGCTCCCCTCGACCGCCTTCAGCTCGCGGCGCTCATCGTCCTCGGCCGCGAGGGCGCCGCGCTGTCCGCCGACCGCCTCGCCGAGCGGCTCTCCGAACACCCGGCCACGGCCGGAACCGACGCGCGCCGCGCGGCCGCGACGATCGACGCCCTCAGCCGACTCCTGCTCGTGCACCCCGCGGACGGGGATGCCGCCGGCGGCGCGGCCCCCTACGAGGCCGTCACCGCCGTGCTCGACTCCGGTCCGCAGCGCGGCCTCCCCCGCCCCGACACCGTGCTCGCCGCCGCCCCTCCCCCCGTTCCGCTCGCGACGACGGAGACCGACCGGCCCGCCACCGACCGGCTGTCGGCCGAACGGGCGTTCGAAGCGGTCGCGAGCGTCTCGGAGCTGCTCGCGGAGCTCGGCCGCGAGGGCGCCCGCGAGTTGCAGAAGGGCGGTCTCGCCCTCCCCGCGGCCAAGCGGCTGTCTGAGGCCCTCGCCGTCGACTCCGGTGCGGTGCCGGCGATCCTCGCGGTGGCCGACCGTGCCGGACTGGCGGCGGTGGCCGACGGCGTGTGGCTGCCGACGGCGGAGGCCGCAGCCTGGCAGCACGCCACGACCCCCGACCGCTGGCGGGCGCTCGCGTCCGCCTGGCTCGGCGGTCTCCCCAGCGATCTGTCGACCCTCTTCGCGGCGAGGAGCAGGTCCCCGTGGGATGACGGCCTGCGCGCGCACATCGCCTGGCTCTACCCCGCGTCGGCCGCGGAAGCACAGGAGCGCGTCGCCGAGCGCGTCACCGAGGCCGAGCTCCTCGGGATCACCGCTCGCCGGCTCCCGAGCAGCGCGGGCACGGCCCTGTTGGAGTCCGGGCCGGAAGCCGCCACCGAGGCGATGATCACGCACTTCCCCGCGGAGGTCTCGAAGGTCTACCTGCAGCACGACCTGACGGTGATCTCCCCCGGCCCGCTCGCTCCGGAGATCGAGTCGCGGCTGCGCACGATGGCGGACCTGGAGAGCCGAGCGCTCGCCTCCACGTTCCGGTTCTCGGCGGCCTCCGTCGACCGCGCGGTGACAGCGGGTGAGACGGCGGAGAGCATCCACACGTTCCTCGCGGCCGTCTCGCTCACCGGCGTGCCCCAGCCGCTCGACTATCTCATCGCCGAGGCGGTCGCGCGGCACGGCCGGGTGCGCGTCCGGGCGGCGGAGGACGGGCACGCACTGGTGCGCTCCGACGACGCGATGCTGCTCGGCACGATCGCCGTCGACCAGTCGCTGTCGTCCCTGCGTCTCCTGCGCGTCGACGACACGACGCTGTCGAGCCGCTTTCCCCGCGACGTGGTGTTCTGGGCGCTGAGCGACGCACGCTATCCCGTGGTCGCCGAGAACGCTGCCGGCACGGTCGTGACGCCGCAGCGCCGCATCATCGCCGAGCGTGCTGTCGTGGAGTCACGCGACCCCGCGGCCGAGCTGGTCGCCCGGCTGCGGCAGGAGGACGCCGCCGACGAAGACACCGCGGAGCAATGGCTCGCCCGCCAGCTCGACCAGGCCGTGCGGGCGCGGCAGACCGTGATCGTCCAGGTGGCGATGCCCGACGGACGGCTGGTCGACTATCTGCTCGAACCCACCGGGATCGGCGGAGGGCGGCTCCGCGGCCGCGACCGGGCCGCCGACATCGAGCGGACCCTCCCCCTCTCCAGCGTCAAAGGTCTGCGCAGCGTAGACTGAACGGTCATGTCCGATGGCCCCCTGATCGTCCAGAGCGACCGCACCGTCCTGCTCGAGGTCGCGCATCCCGCGGCCGAGGACGCCCGTCACGACCTCGCCGTCTTCGCGGAGCTGGAGCGCGCGCCCGAGCACATCCACACCTACCGCATCACGCGGCTGGGACTGTGGAACGCGCGCGCGGCGGGCCACACCGCAGAGGACATGCTCGGCACGCTCGAGAAGTACTCGAAGTTCCCGATCCCGCAGACGGTCACGGTCGATGTCTCCGAGACGGTGGCCCGCTACGGCCGGCTGGTGATCGAACGCGACGACGAGGGAACGCTGCTGCTGCGCTCCGCCGACCGGGCTGTGCTGCTGGAGGTCGCGACCGCGAAGCGGATCGCACCGCTGCTGGTCGAGCGCCGCGACGAGACGACCTTCACGGTGGAGGCCTGGGCGCGCGGACAGCTCAAGCAGGAGCTCGTGAAGCTCGGCTGGCCCGCGGAGGATCTCGCCGGCTACACCCCAGGCACCCCGCACCCGATCGACCTCGACGAGAGCGGCTGGGCGCTGCGCGACTACCAGCGCAAGGCGGTCTCCAACTTCTTCGACGGCGGTTCGGGCGTCGTCGTGCTGCCGTGCGGCGCAGGCAAGACCCTGGTCGGCGCCGGTGCGATGGCGACGGCCAAGACAACGACGCTCATCCTCGTGACCAACACGGTGTCGGCCCGGCAGTGGCGCGACGAGCTGCTCAAGCGCACGTCGCTCACCGCGGACGAGATCGGCGAGTACTCGGGACAGGTCAAGGAGGTCAAGCCGGTCACGATCGCGACCTACCAGATCCTCACGGCGAAACGGAAGGGCGAGTACGCCCACCTCGCGCTGCTCGACGCGCTGGACTGGGGCCTGGTGGTCTACGACGAGGTGCATCTGCTGCCCGCGCCGGTGTTCAAGCTCACGGCGGAGCTGCAGGCGCGCCGCCGCCTCGGCCTGACGGCCACCCTCGTGCGCGAGGACGGCCGCGAGGGCGACGTGTTCAGCCTGATCGGCCCGAAGCGCTTCGATGCGCCGTGGAAGGAGATCGAGTCGCAGGGCTTCATCTCCCCCGCGGCGTGCTTCGAGGTGCGCATCGACCTCCCCGCCTCCGACCGGCTCAGCTACGCGGCGGCGGCGGACGACGAACGGTACCGGCTGGCCGCGACCGCACCGGCCAAGCTGGAGGTCGTGCAGCAGCTCGTCGACCGGCACGCGGGCGAGCGCATCCTGGTGATCGGCCAGTATCTCGACCAGATCGACGAGCTCGCCGAGGCCCTCGGCGCGCCACAGCTCACCGGCGCGACCCCCGTGGACGAACGCGAGCGGCTCTACCAGGAGTTCCGCGACGGGACCACACCGGTGCTGGTGGTGAGCAAGGTCGCCAACTTCTCGGTCGACCTCCCCGAGGCGACGGTCGCGATCCAGGTCTCAGGATCGTACGGCTCGCGCCAGGAGGAGGCCCAGCGCCTGGGCCGGCTGCTGCGGCCCAAGCAGTCGGGGCTGTCGGCGAACTTCTACACGCTGGTCTCCCGCGACACCGTCGACCAGGACTTCGCGCAGAACCGGCAACGGTTCCTCGCCGAGCAGGGCTACTCGTACACGATCCTCGACGCGCACGCGCTGGCCGCGGCGTAACCCGCCCGCCGACGTCAGAGACCGGGGTCGGCGGCGAGGCGCGCGAGCGTGCGGCGCGCGAGGGCGTCGTCGGGCCTGTCCCGCACGGTGATGAGCGCCTTCCACAGCGCCCAGCCGCGAGCACGCGCCCAGGTCGCGTCGTCGAGCGCGACGGCGTCGCGGAACGCCCGCCGGGCGCTGTCGTCGAACATCGTCCACGCCGGCACCAGGTCGCACGCGGGATCCCCGACGCCCGAGGTCCCGAAGTCGATCACGGCCGAGAGACACCCGTCGCGCACGAGGAGGTTGCCGGGGGCCGCATCCCCGTGGAACCACACCGCGGGAGCGTCCCAGCGCGAGCCCTCCGCGGCGTCCCAGATCCGCCTGGCGGCACGCGGATCGATATTCGGAGCGCCCGCGGCCATCGCAGCGATCGCCTCGTCGCGGTAGACGCCGGGCGGATCGCCGCGGAAGAAGCTGTGGCTGCCGGGCGGCGGCCCGCCGGTGGCGTCCACCTGCCGCAGCGCGGTGAGGAAGTGGCCCAGGTCAGTCGCGAGCGCCACCCCGTCCACCTCCCCCGCCAGCGCCAGCGGCGTGCCGGGCAGCCACCGGTAGACCGACCAGGGGAACGGATACCCGGCGTCCGGCTCGCCCTGGGCGACCGGCGCGGGGATCGGCAGCGGAAGCAGTGGCGCGAGGCGCGGAAGCCACTCGTGCTCCTTCGCCACCTGCCCGAGGTAGCCGCGTGCGCTCGGGAGGCGGACGCTCAGGTCGTCCCCGAGCCGGAAGGTCCGGTTGTCCCAGCCGTCCAGCTCGACGGGCCGCACGGGCAGCCCGCGGTACTCGGGGAACTGCGTGTCGACCAGCCGGCGGACGAGCGCGACGTCGATGACGGGGCGCTCGTTCACCCACGCCTCAGGTACCGCAGCAGAAGGGTGTCGCCGGACCGGAGCACGTGGGCGAGCCGCATGCCGACCGGGAGGATCGGCGCCGCGCCCGCGGAGATGCGCGACGCGACGCCGCCCTCCAGGGTCGGGCCGATCGTCAGGCAGAGCTCGTCGGCCGCGTCCGCCGCGATGAAGTCGCCGAACAGGTGCGGGCCGCCCTCGCAGTGGATGCGGGTCAGCCCGCGCGCGACCAGGGTCTCCACCAGCCGGCGCGGCTCCACGCGCTCCTCGCCGCAGACGACCACGTCGGCCACCTCCGCGAGTGCCTCCCTGGCGTCCGCACGGGACAGCCCGGTCGTGACCACGATCGGGCGCTCCGGCGCCTCCCGGAAGATCGGGCTCGAGACGTCGAGGTCGAGGCCGGCCGAGACGATCGCGAAGACGGGGTGCGCGGTCATTCCGGCCGACCGCCTGGCGCGCTGGGAGACCTCGTCGACACGCATGGCCCCGTAGCCCTCCGCGCGCACTGTTCCCGCGCCGACGAGCACGACGTCGCACAGGCGGCGCAGGATGTCGAAGACCCGGTGGTCCGCGTCGTTCGAGAGGCCGCCGGAGAGCCCTTGGCGGGTGGCGGCGCCGTCGATGCTGGAGACGAAGTTCACGCGCACCCAGGTCGACTCGGCCCCCGCGGAGTACAGCTCGGCGATCCTGGCGTCGCCGATGCCCTCCTCGGCCGGGAGCGGGAAGACCGCGTCGATCGCGGCCTCAGTCATTCGCGTCGCCCATGTTGTGCTTGAGATACGCCGGCTCGCGGAGCCCGAGGATGGCCTCCGTCATCCGCGCAGCGGCGACCGAACCCGCCACGTCGTGCATGCGGATGATGCGGGCACCGTTGACGATCGCGACGACGGCTGCGGCGATCGAGCCGTCCCTGCGCTCGCTGCGAGGCGCATCGAGCGTCTCCCCGATGAAGTCCTTGTTGGAGACGGCGGCGAGAGTGGGATAGCCGAGGTCGGCGATCTCGGAGAGGCGGCGGGTCAGCTCCAGCGATTGGAGGGTGTTCTTGTTCAGGTCGTGGCCCGGGTCGAGGATGATCCGCTCCTCCGGGACCCCGGCGGCGTTCGCACGCTCCACCCGTTCGAGCAGGAAGGCGGCGATCTCGCCGGCGATGTCGTCGTACGCGGGTCGCGGGTAGAACGTGCGCGGGGTCGCGAGACTGTGCGTGAGCACGAGGGTCGCGTCGCTGTCGGCGACCACGCGCGCCAGCTCGGGGTCGCTGAGTCCGGTGGTGTCGTTGATGACGGTCGCTCCGGCCGCGATCGCCTCCCGGGCGACGGCCGCGTGGAAGGTGTCCACCGAGATGACCACGTCGGAGCCGGCGCGCAGCTGCGCGACGACGGGCACGACGCGGTCGGCCTCCTCGCGCGCAGGGATCGGAGCGCCGGGAGCGAAGGGCGCACCGCCGATGTCCACCCAGTCGGCTCCGGCCTCGACCGCGTCGAAGCACGCGGCCACGGCGGCGTCGAGCGCGAAGGTGCGTCCCTGGTCGAAGAAGGAGTCCGGCGTGCGGTTCACCACCGCCATCACGGCGACCTGCCGCGAGAAGTCGAAGGTGCGCGCACCGATCGTGCGCACGGGGATGCGGAGCGGGGGGAGGTACATCGCGATGTCGGTCTCGTGGAGCTCAGAGGGCGGCAAGGTCGACGCTCTCGTCGGCGAGCCGCTGCCTGTCCACCGGCTTCCCACCGCGGACCAGGCGCTGGATCTGCTCCTGCACGTCCCACACGTTGACGTTCATTCCGGCGACCACCCGGTCGTCGCGCAGCCAGAACGCGATGAATTCGCGCGCCTCCACATCACCGCGGAACACGACGTCCGCTCCGGTCGCCAGCGGCGCGTAGCCCGAATACTCCATGCCCAGATCGTATTGGTCGGAGTAGAAGTACGGGATGTCGTCGTAGCTCGCGTCCTCACCGAGGATCGCGCGCGCGGCGACCGTGCCGCCGGCGATGGCGTTGGCCCAGTGCTCGTTGCGCAGCCTGCGGCCGATCGCGCGGAGCAGCGGGTTCGCGACGTCGCCGACCGCGTAGACGTCCTCGACGCTCGTGCGCATCCCCTGGTCGGTGGGCACGCCGTCGTCGAGAGCGAGACCCGAGCGCTCGGCGACGATCGTGTTCGGCGACGCGCCGACGCCCGCGACGACCACATCGGCCGGGATGCGCTCTCCCGATGCCAGCACGACGGCCTGCTCGTCTCCGCCTTCGACGGCGACCACGTGCGCACCGTTGCGGAGGTCGACCCCGTTGTCGCGGTGCAGCGTCTCGAACACGCGCCCCAGCTCCGGTCCGATCGCGGAGGCGAGCGGTACGGCGCCCCTGCCGACCACGGTGACCTCGTTGCCGTAGCCGCGTGCCGCCGCGGCGACCTCCATGCCGATCCAGCCGGTGCCGACGATCACCACCCGGCGGCCTCCTACCTCCAGGGCTGAGCGCAGCCACTGCGAATCCTCGATTGTTCTCAGGGAGAAGACGGCGCCGTGACCGCTGCCCGGAACACCGAGCGGTCGCGGCGACGCGCCGGTGGCCAGCACCAGGCTGTCGTAAGTGATCCTGGCGCCGCCGGAGACGAACAGCTCGTGCGCGGCGGGGTCGAAGGAGCCGGCCTCCTCTTCGGGCAGGAACTCCACCTGGTTGTCGGCGTACCAGCCGTCCGGCTTCACCGCGGCGTCCTCGAAGGGCGCCTCGCCCTTCAGGAACTCCTTGGAGAGCGGCGGCCGGATGTACGGGTGGTGGGGCTCGGCCCCCAGCAGCAGGATGCGGCCGGCGAACCCTCGCTCGCGCAGCTCGACAGCGGTCGTGGCGCCGGCGAGGCCGGCTCCGGCGATGACCACGGTGGGATGGGACATGGGTGCTCCGATCGCTGGTTCCTTCAGCATCCACTGTTCACACTGCCCGCGCCAGCCCCTCGCACTCGCTGCGCACCGTCGGCACACGCATCGCGCACCGTCGGCTCACAGGCAGAATTCAGCAGACGCGCAGATACTGATTCGCATGAACGCAGGACCCCGCATTCTCATCGTCGACGACGAGCCGAACATCCGCGATCTCCTCACCACCAGCCTCCGCTTCGCCGGCTTCGCCGTGCGCGCGGTCGGCAACGGCGCACAGGCGATCTCCGCGGTCCTCGAAGAGGAGCCAGACCTCATCATCCTCGACGTCATGCTCCCGGACATGAACGGGTTCGGCGTCACCAAGCGACTCCGCGGCGCGGGCTACACCGCGCCGATCCTGTTCCTCACCGCCAAGGACGACACCGAGGACAAGATCACCGGCCTGACGGTCGGCGGCGACGACTACGTCACCAAGCCGTTCAGCCTCGACGAGATCGTCGCCCGCATCAAAGCCATCCTGCGTCGCACGATGCAGGCCGACGAAGACGCCGTGATCCGTGCCGGCGAGCTCACGATGGACCAGGACACCCACGAGGTCTACGTGGGCGACACCCCCATCGAGCTCAGCCCGACCGAGTTCAAGCTGCTGCGCTACCTGATGCTCAACCCCAACCGGGTGCTGTCCAAGGCGCAGATCCTCGACCACGTGTGGGAGTACGACTTCAACGGCGACGCCGGCATCGTGGAGTCCTACATCTCGTACCTGCGCCGCAAGGTGGATGCGCACTCCAGCGAGCCGCTCATCCAGACCAAGCGCGGGTTCGGCTACATGCTCAAGGCCGCGAAGGCGTGACCGCCGCGCACATCCGCGGCACAGCTACCCCTGCATAGACTGACGGCCTGATGCACTCACGCCTGCTCGACCGCTGGAACGCGATCTCCCTGCGCACGAAGATCACCGGGGTGACCGTGCTCATGCTGACGCTCGGGCTGCTCGTGACCGGCATCGGCACCATGGCGATGCTGAAGCCCGTGCTGCTCGAGCAGCTGGACGCACAGCTCTCGGCGGCGTCGGGTGCCAACTACGTCAACGCCTACCTGTACCCGTCCCCGTCGGACAAGGACAAGATCGCGACCGACGCGAGCCCGTCCGACTACTTCGCAGCGCTGTACGACTCCAACGGCAAGCTCGTGAAGACGAACTGGACGAACATCCCCGTCTCCCACCGACCGGCCGTGCCGCAGTCGCTCACCCTGACGGAAGCGAAGGCCATGCCGTCCGGCGGGTACTCGCTGTCCAGCAACGACGGCCGGACGTCGTACCGCGCCCTGGTCACGACGCAGACGTTCGCCGGCACCGGCGAGCTCGCGACCGTGATCGTCGCCACGACGACCAGCCAGATCGACACCGTGATGGCGGCGTTCCTCGCGATCTTCCTCCTGTTCGGCGTCATCGTGATCATCGTCGGAGCCGGTCTCACCCGGATGCTGGTGACGACGACGTTCGCACCGCTGCGCGAAGTGGAGCAGACGGCGGCAGCGATCGCGGACGGCGACTTCAGCCAGCGCCTCGGCGGCGCGACGCCGAACACCGAGGTCGGCCGGCTCAACCGCTCGCTCAACACGATGCTGAACCGCATCGACCGCGCGTTCAACGACCGCGCCCGCACCATCGACCAGATGCGCCGGTTCGTCGGCGACGCCTCCCATGAGCTGCGAACACCGCTGGTGTCGGTGCGCGGCTACGCCGAGCTGTACCGGATGGGCGCGCTGCAGACTCCCGAAGACGTCGCGCAGGCGATGGACCGCATCGAGAAGGAGGCCATCCGCATGGGCCTCCTGGTCGAGGACCTGCTCGAGCTGGCGCGCCTCGATGAGACCAAGCCGCTCGACCTGCACCCGGTCGATCTGGTGCGGATCGCACGCGACGCCGCGATGGACGCGATGGCCGGCTCCCCCGGCCGCGTGGTCACTGTGCTCACGCCGGCGCCGATGCCCGCACCGGCGCCGGCGGTGGCCGCGGAACCCGAGGAGCCCGGCGTCGACACCGTGCCGTACACGATCCCCGACGAGGCCCGGACGTCCAACGCCACCGGTCCGATCGCGTTCGCCGGGTCGGCCCTGGCACGGCTCCGCCGCGGCAGCCGCGGTCGCCGTGGTTCCACCGGCCCGATCCCGGTGGCGACGACCGAGCGGGTCGCGCTCGCCGCGCCCCCGGCCGAGCCCGCGATCGTCATGGCGGAGGAGAACAAGCTCCGCCAGGTCGTCACCAACCTGATGGGCAACGCGCTGCGGTACACCCCGGAGGACAGCCCGATCGAGATCGCGGTGCAGGTCGACCACCGCACCGGCCGCGCGTACCTGGAGGTCCGCGACCACGGCGAGGGCATCCCGCCGCAGATCCGCGACAAGATCTTCCAGCGCTTCTGGCGCGCCGACACCTCCCGAGCCCGCGAGACCGGCGGCAGCGGCCTGGGCCTCGCGATCGTGTCGTCGATCGTCGCGGCCCACCACGGCACCGTGGAGGTCTCGGAGACCGACGGCGGCGGCGCGACCTTCCGGGTGTCACTGCCCCTGGCGGATCCCGCTCGGGTGACGGAGGCTGCTCGCGCCGACGCGTGACGTGTGACACCGACGCGTAACGCGCAGCCCCGGCCTCAGCGGCCTCCCGCGACCCGCAGGGTCGTCGCGGTGACGTAGCTCGCGTCCGGGCCGAGCAGCCATTCCACGGCCGCTGCGATCTCGTCCGGGTCCGCGGCCCGCCGCAGCGGGATCCCGGGCGCCATCCGCTCGACTCGGCCCTCGTCGCCGGTCGTCGAGTGCAGGTCGGTGTCGACCAGGCCAGGCGCGACGCCGACGACCCGGATGCCCTGCGGCCCGACCTCTTTGCCGAGCCCCATCGTGAAGGCGTCCAGTCCGGCCTTCGCGGCGGCGTAGTGCGTGTACTCCCCCGGGCTGCCGAGCGTCGCCGCCCCTGACGTGATGTTGACGATCACGCCCGCGGTGCCGGTGCGCAGGAACTCCTGGACCGCAAGCCGCGCTCCGAGGACAGCGGCGACGAAGTCCACCTCGATGGTCTGCCGGACCTCGTCGGCGGGGGTGTCGGCCAGGGGCGCGTAACGCGTGCTGACGCCGGCGTTGTTGACGAGCGCGTCCAGCCGCCCGAACCGTTCAGCGGCGATGTCGAAAGGCGCCTGGATGCCGCGGTCGGTCGCGAGATCGGCCCGAACCGGCTCCACCCGCGCGCCCGTGTCCGCGACGGACGCCGCCACCCGTTCCGCGGCGGCCGCGTCCGACCGGAAGGTGACGACCAGGTCGTATCCCGCGCGGGCCAGCCGCCGGACGATGGCCGCGCCGATCCCCCGCGAACCACCTGTGACGATCGCGACGGGGCGCTGGCTCTCCATGCCCATCAGCCTAGAGTCGCCCGGCCACCCATTCCACGACCGAGGACGCCTCGTCGGCGGAGCCCGACACCGCAGCGAACTGGATCCAGGCGTCCCCGACCAGCGCGTCGACCACCGTCTCAGCCGGAGTCGACCCGACGGCATCCGTGTGCCGGACGAGCGCGGCGACCTCGGTGCCGCCGACCTGCAGCGTGCTGCCGCTGGCGTCCGCGTCCCGATCCACGACCAGGCCGCGGTAGGTCGCGTACGCCGTCGCGGCATCGCGGACCACCGAGACCGTGCCGATCAGCGAGGACCCCGCGTCGCCGCTCGCACGATACGCGCAGACCGCCGCGCCGGGGACGTCGAGGAGCGCGCTCTGCACGCCGAACGACTGCGCCGTGTCCAGGGTGGCGACCGACGGCGGGCCGTAGACTCCGGCGACGGCCTTCAGCCAGGCGGGGTCGCCGCAGGAGAGCGTCTTCGCGGGCGCGGGCGTCGCCATCGCCGAGCGGGCGTCGATGGTGGCGACGGTCGGGACGAACGACTGGACGAGGGCGTGGAACGCCGTCTCGTCGATGGTGGAGGTCGTGCTGACGGCGTCCACCGCCAGCCAGGAGCCGCCGACCAGGACGTTCGTGTGGCAGGAGCTCCCCGCGCCGGATGCCGCGTGCCCGCAGTCCCCGCCGCGCGACTCGCCGCCGTCGTAGTGGGCGCCGTTCGCGGCCGTCTCGGGATACTGCTGGGCCAGCCGCTGCCAGCTCGCGGTCGCGCGCGGCAGCACCTGCACGGACAGCAGGTGCACCGGCGCCGGGGTGGCGTTCGCGGGAGCGGCCGCCGACGCGGCCGGGTCGTCGCCCCAGCGGCACCAGCCGCCGCCAGCGGCCTGGGCGCCGAAGGGCCCGCGCGCCGCCGGCGTCGCAAGCGCATCCGCCGGAGTCGAGGCCAACGGCGCGCTGCCGCCGAGCAGAGCCTCCACTGCGGGTGTGGCCGTGAAAGCCGCGCAATCGAGGGGCGGTGCGACGTCCACCCCGGGTTCCGCGGTGGCTCGCGGAGTCGTCGGCCCTGCGCCGGGCAGCCCCAGCAGCTGACATCCCGACATGCAGAGCAGCGCGGCCGCCAGCGCACCTGTCAGCGCTGCCGCTCCCGACCACCGTCTCGCCGTCATGCTCCCCCCTCGATCGTGACGACGATAACAGCGCAGAGGGCGCCTCCCGCGAACGGGAGACGCCCTCTGCTACTGCGTGTCGGAAGGACTCAGAAGTCCATGCCGGCGCCCGGGTCGCCGACCGGCGCCGGGTTCTTCTCGGGCTTGTCGGCGACGACGGCCTCGGTGGTGAGGAACAGGCCGGCGATCGACGCAGCGTTCTGCAGCGCCGAGCGGGTGACCTTCACCGGGTCGTTGATGCCGGAGGCCAGCATGTCGACGTACTCGCCGGTGGCGGCGTTGAGGCCGTGACCCACGGGGAGCTCGCGCACCTTGGCGACCACGACGCCGGCCTCGAGGCCCGCGTTGACCGCGATCTGCTTCAGCGGCGCCTCGATGGCGACCTTGACGATGTTCGCACCGGTCGCCTCGTCGCCCTCGAGCGACAGCTTCTCGAACGCGGTCTTGCCGGCCTGGATGAGGGCGACGCCACCACCGGCGACGATGCCCTCCTCGACGGCGGCCTTCGCGTTGCGGACGGCGTCCTCGATGCGGTGCTTGCGCTCCTTGAGCTCGACCTCGGTGGCCGCGCCCGCCTTGATGACGGCGACGCCGCCCGCGAGCTTGGCGAGGCGCTCCTGGAGCTTCTCGCGGTCGTAGTCCGAGTCGGTGTTCTCGATCTCGCCACGGATCTGGGCCACGCGACCGGCGATGGCCTCGGGGTCGCCCGCGCCCTCGACGATGGTGGTCTCGTCCTTGGTGATGACGACCTTGCGGGCCTGGCCGAGCAGGTCGAGGGTGACGTTCTCGAGCTTGAGGCCGACCTCCTCGGAGATGACCTGGCCGCCGGTGAGGATCGCGATGTCCTGCAGCATGGCCTTGCGGCGGTCGCCGAAGCCCGGGGCCTTGACGGCGACGGACTTGAAGATGCCGCGGATCTTGTTGACGATCAGGGTGGCCAGGGCCTCCCCGTCGACGTCCTCGGCGATGATGAGGAGCTGCTTGTTGGCCTGGATCACCTTGTCGACGATCGGGAGCAGGTCCTTGATCGAGGAGATCTTCTGGTTGGCGATCAGGATGTACGGGTCCTCGAACACCGCCTCCTGGCGGTCCTGGTCGGTGACGAAGTACTGCGACAGGAAGCCCTTGTCGAAGCGCATGCCCTCGGTCAGCTCGAGCTCGGTGCCGAAGGTGTTCGACTCCTCGACGGTGACGACGCCCTCCTTGCCGACCTTGTCGATCGCCTCGGCGATGATCTCGCCGATGGTGGTGTCGCCGGCGGAGATGGACGCGGTCGCAGCGATCTCGGCCTTGGTCTCGACCTCCTTGGCGGAGTCGACGAGCTCGGCAGTGACGGCGGCGACGGCCTTCTCGATGCCGCGCTTCAGGGTGATCGGGTCGGCGCCGGCGGCCACGTTGCGGAGGCCCTCCTTGACGAGCGCCTGAGCCAGAACGGTCGCGGTGGTGGTGCCGTCGCCCGCGACGTCGTCGGTCTTCTTCGCGACCTCCTTGACGAGCTCCGCGCCGATCTTCTCGTACGGGTCGTCGAGCTCGATCTCCTTCGCGATGGAGACACCGTCGTTCGTGATGGTGGGGGCGCCCCACTTCTTCTCGAGGACGACGTTGCGACCGCGCGGGCCCAGCGTCACCTTGACCGTGTCGGCCAGGATGTTGAGGCCGCGCTCGAGGCCGCGACGGGCGTCCTCGTCGAAAGCAATGATCTTTGCCATGTGTTTCTCGTCCCTCCCGGACGTCTGCGAAAGATTCCGTTTATTAGCACTCGATCAGATGGAGTGCTAAAGCGATTCTGGCACTCGCGCCCCAGGAGTGCAAGGCGACGGGTGCGAATACGGGAGGAACGAAAGAAGAGCGCCGCCCCTCAGGGCGACGCTCTCCTCTATATGGTCTTGCCGATCGCTGCGTACTACAGCGGACGCACCGACTCGGCCTGCGGGCCCTTGTTGCCCGAGCCGACCTCGAACTGCACCTGCTGGCCCTCTTCGAGGACCTTGTAGCCGTTCATGTCGATTGCGGAGTAGTGAACGAAAACGTCCTGTCCCCCACCTTCGACGGTGATGAATCCGTAGCCCTTTTCAGCGTTGAACCACTTCACGGTCCCGTTCGCCATGCATTACTCCCATTGCTGTGTCGCTCGCCCGGTCCAGCGCCTGGCGTTGACTCCCGATCCTAATGCTTGTAATGCCAGGTAACGCCAGTCTTTTGGCCATTCCGTTACCAAATACGCCGAAACTTAAACACGCGTGAAACACAGGGATCACGCCTCCTACAGCTGCAGGATGACGCGGGGTCAGCCGGTGTAGTCACTCCCGACGACGACCGTCAGGTCCGCTCCGGTGTCGGCGAAGGCCTGGGAAGCCTCGATGGTCGCGCCGGGAAGCGAACCGGCGAGCCCCAGCGCTGCAGCCTCGTTCTTCGGGTCGGAGTAGTACACGATCGTCTTCGTGAGGTTCTGCTGGTCGGCGTTGGCGACGGCTCCGACCTTCCACCCTGCTTTGGTCAGGACATCCTTCACCTTGGTGCCGAGTCCCTCGGTCGTCGTCCCGTTCAGCACGTTCACGGACAGGGCCGGGTCGACCGTCGGGACGATCGTCGGCGTGGGTGTCGACGTCGGCGTCGGCGTTCCCGACGCACCGTTCAGCGTTCCGTGGAAGGAGATGGAACCGCTCACCAGCGAGAGACCGAAGATACCGGCGCCGACGAGGACGACCACGGCGAGCGCGCCCCAGGCCACGGCGATCCAGCCGCGGCCCTTCGGACGCGGAGCCCGGTGCGCGCCGACGCGCTGGAGGCCGTCGGGGATGTCGTCGAACCGGTCTCTCGGGTACTTCTCTGCCATCTAGGGGTGGTTTCCTCGCGGTGTCAGTCGCCGGACCGAAGTGTCCGGGATCGCCGTGCTGCCAGCCTGGTCTCGCGCAGCCGGAGCAGTCGCTTGACCAGCATGGGGTCGTGCCTGAGCGCCTCCGGGCGGTCGATCAGGGCTCCGAGGAGCTGATAGTACCGCGCCGCGGAGAGACCGAACTCTTCGCGGATCGCCTGTTCCTTGGCGCCGGCATGCCGCCACCATTGACGCTCGAACGCGAGGATGGCGGCCTCACGGTCGGTCAGGCCGTCCGCGTCGGGCGGTGGGATCCGGTGGTCAGCGGCTTCCGCCACACGCACCGCCTCCCCTCGCCGTCTTCGAGTCAGCCCGTCCCCGCGCTCGCGAGTCATCCTAGGGGCGCGGTCCTGTGTGTTCCCCGTTTGGACGCGGCACGTCGCGAGCCGAAACACGGAACAACGGGCCGGGCGGCGCCGTTTAGGCTGGGGAACGCCACGACGAAAGGACGCACGATGGGCGCACCGCAGGACGACGCAGCACAGCAGACGTACGGGGTCAGCAAGACCGACGACGAGTGGCGCCGGGAGCTCAGCCCCGAGCAGTACTCCGTGCTGCGCGAGGCGGGGACCGAGCGGCCGTGGACGGGCGAACTGCTCGACGAGGGTCGGGCGGGCCTCTACACCTGTGCGGCGTGCGGCGCAGAGCTGTTCAAGTCGGGCACCAAGTTCGACAGCGGCTGCGGCTGGCCGAGCTTCTACGAGTCGATCCGCCCGGAGGCCGTGCAGCTGCTCGAGGACGACAGCCTGGGCATGGTCCGCACCGAGGTGCGCTGCGCCACCTGCGGCTCGCACCTCGGGCATGTGTTCCCTGACGGCTTCGGCACGCCGACCGGCGACCGCTACTGCATGAACTCGATCTCCCTCAACTTCGCACCGGACGCCGGATGACGGACGCTCCGGCGAGCGGACGCGCCGCCACCGACCTGGCCGACCGGGTCGCCGCGCGGCGGTCGTACTCGCGCGTGACCCCCGCGACGCCCAGCCACGAAGAGCTGCTGCCGCTCGTCGCGGCGGCCGGGCGCGTCGCCGACCACTCCGCCCTGCACCCCTGGCGCGTCATCGAGCTGCGCGGAGACGCGCGGGTGCGGCTCGGCCGGGCGTTCGTCGCGGACGCCAAGGTCACGGGCGAAGCCGCCGACAAGCTGGCCGCCAAGCCGCTCAGGTCCTCCCTGCTGCTCGCGATCGTCTCAGTGCGCACGAAGAGCGAGAAGGTTCCGGGCTGGGAGCAGGATGCCGTCGCCTCGGGTGTGGCGCACATCCTGAGCCTGCTGCTCCACGACGCCGGGTGGGGCGTGATCTGGCGCACCGGCCACCAGACGCGCTCGAAGGCCGTGCACGCGATGCACGGTCTGGCGAAGAACGAGCGGCTGCTCGGCTGGCTCTACGTCGGCGGAGTGCCGGAGGACAGCAAGGAGGGGCACCGCAAGACGATCGACCCCGAGCGGTTCCTCAGCGTCCTCGACTGATCCGTCAGCCGCGCGCGGCGCGGCGCCCCCAGCGCACACTCGCGACAGCGACAGCGACGAGCGCCAGCAGCGTGCCCCCGATCGTCGAGAAGGCGACCGGCTGCGTCGAGGTCGGCGCGAAGACGTCCAGGAGCAGAGCGGTGACCAGCTGTCCGGCGACGGTCGCCAGGCCCAGCAGCAGAACGCCGGTCACGCGCACCAGCAGGGCGGCCGTGGCGATGAAGACGCAGCCGATCGCCCCACCCGCGTAGAGCCACGGCTCCGCCGGCAGCGGGTTCGGGAGGCCGCGGATGCTCCAGTCGACCGCCATCAGCACCAGCAGCACGGTCGTCCCGACCGCGAAGTTGATGAAGGTCGCCGTGAGCGCACTCTCGGCGACCACGCGCACCTGACCGTTGACAGCCTGCTGCCAGCCCAGTCCCAGTCCAGCGATCAGCGGCAGCAGCATGAGCCACACCGGCACTCCCCCGCCGAACTGCGACGACACGGCCCAGGTGACGGCGGCGAGTGCGATGATCGCCCCGGCCAGTCGGGCCGGAGTGATCGGGCGCCGGCCGCCGGGACCCAGTCCGACGCGATCGAGCACCAGCCCGCTGACAGTCTGACCGGCGACGACCGAGACCGTGAACAGCGCGACCCCGAGCACCGCGGCGGCGACGCCCTGCGAGAGCACGAGGAAGGCGCCCGCGGCTCCGCCGACCGCGTACCACCAGGGCAGCTCCCGGCTACGGAGAGCCGTCGTCACGCGCGCCAGCCCACGGCGGCCGGCCGGCGCGATCGCCATCGCGACGATCAGGATGAGCAGCCCGGAGCCAAACGAGATGACGGCGGCGGTGACCCCGTCGCCGAGGCGGCTGCCGAGCTCGCCGTTGATCCGCGACTGGAGGGCGATGCCCGCCCCGCAGAGCATGGCGAAGACGAGCGCGAGCCAGAGGGGGAACGAACGGGAGGTCACTCCTCCTAGCCTACGGCTCGGCGGCGCGGGTCACCGGGGGTGCGGGTTGCGCCGACCAGGATCAGGGCGCAGGCGCCTCGCCGTCGCTGGGCTCCGGGTGCGGGAGCCAGGGGATGTTCTCCTCGGGCGCGAGCTCCTTCTCGAAGTCGAGATCGTAGTCGTCGTCCTTCTTGTCAGTTCCGCTTCGGTCGTCGTCGGGCTGCTTGTCGCTCATGACCTCACCGTACCCGGCGCCTCGCCGGCGAGGAAGGAGATCGGCGACTCGATCGCGTCCGCGATCTCGCGGAGGAAGCGCGCGGCGACGCCGCCGTCGGTGACCCGGTGGTCGAACACCAGGCTGAGCTGCACCACGCGCCGCGCGATGATGGCGCCGTCGACCACCCACGGCCGCTCGATGACGCGTCCGATGCCGAGGATGGCGACCTCCGGATGGTTGATGATCGCCGCGCTGCCGTCGACGCCGAGGCTGCCGTAGTTGTTCACGGTGAACGTCGAACCGGTGAGGTCGGCGGGAGGCAGTGCACCCTCCCGCGCGGCGGCGGCCAGCCTGCCGAGTTCGGCGTCGAGCTCGCGGACGCTCAGCGCGCCGGCGCCCCGGATCACGGGGACGAGGAGACCGCGCGGGGTGTCGGCGGCGAAGCCCAGGTTGACGCCGTCGAAGGTCTCGATGCCGTCGCCCGCGGCAGTCACGCGACCGGCCAGCTCGGGATGCCGGGCGAGGGCGCTCAGCGCGAAGCGCGCGACGAAGGCGAGCATCGACGGCGGCCTCCCCTCGCGGCCCAGCGCTCGCCTGGCCTCCCACAGCTCGGTGGCGTCGACGTCGACCCACACGGTCGCCTCCGGGATCTCGGAGCGGCTGCGCGTCATCGTCTCGGCCACGGTGCGGCGGAGCCGGGAGAACGGCGTGACCGCCGCGACGCGGAGGCCGGTGCGGGGGTCGAGGTCGTGCGCTGCAGGGGTCGGCACGGGTTGCGGCGGGGCGACCGGCGGGACCGGGGGCGCGGTGGGGGCTGTGGCCTTCGCCGCGGCGAGCGCGGCCTCCACGTCGCGTCGGGTCACGACGCCGCCGGCGCCAGTCGGTGTCAGCGATGCCAGGTCGATGCCGTGCGTGTGGGCAAGCGCACGCACCACCGGCGAGACGACGGGGACGACGCGGCTCGGAGCGCCGGCGGGAGCCCCGCTGCGCAGGGGGGCTCGTCCGCGCCGACGCGCCGTGGCGTGATCGGTCGTGCCGTAGCCGACGAGCACCTGGCCGGACCCGGCGGCGACGGGCTCGGGAGCACGCACGTCCGATTCCTCCGCCTCCTCCGATTCGTCCGCCTCCTCCACCTCGAGCAGCGGCGAACCGACCAGGATGGTCTCGCCCTCCTGGCCGTGGCAGGCCGCCACGACGCCCGCGAACGGCGACGGCACCTCCACGACCGACTTGGCGGTCTCCACTTCGGCGATCGGCTGGTCG
Source organism: Leifsonia sp. TF02-11 (assembly GCF_017565305.1). GTDB lineage: Bacteria > Actinomycetota > Actinomycetes > Actinomycetales > Microbacteriaceae > Leifsonia. Next base: position 125,574 of record NZ_JAGEKP010000005.1, on the reverse strand, counting down.
ACGGCGATGGTGTCGCCGACCGCGACCAGCCAGCGGACGAGCTCGGCGTCCGTCAGGCCCTCGCCGAGGTCGGGCAGCGCGAAGACGTTCACGCGTCCTCCCACTGCAGGTCGTCGACGGCGTCGAGCACCCGGTCGACACCCGGCAGATAGAAGCGCTCCAGCTTCGGAGGCGCGAACGGGGTGTCGAAGCCGGTCACCCGGCGCACGGGCGCCTCCAGATAGTGGAAACAGCGCTCGGAGACGCGGGCGGCGATCTCGGCGGCGACGCTGGCGAAGCCGGGGGCCTCCGCGACGACGACCGCGCGGCCGGTCGCCCGCACCGCGGCGCAGACGGTTTCGTCATCGAAAGGCGTGAGCGTTCGCACGTCCACAACGGCGAGACTGCGGCCCTCCTCGGCCGCGGCCTCCGCTGCGGCGACCGCGACCGGCACGGTCGGCCCGTACGCGATCAGCGTCGCGTCGGTCCCCTCGCGGGCGATGCGGGCGCTGCCGATGCGCGGCAGCGGCGCTTCGACATCGACCTCGCCGGTCGACCAGTACAGCTTCTTCGGCTCGAGGAAGACGACAGGGTCGGGGTGCGCGATCGCCGCGCGCAGCAGGCCGTAGGCGTCCTGCGGGGTGGACGGCGTGACGACCGTGAGCCCTGGCGTGTGCACGTAGTAGGCCTCGGACGAGTCGGAGTGGTGCTCGACGCCGCCGATCCCGCCCGCGTACGGGATGCGGATGACCAGCGGCAGCCGCACGGCACCGCGAGTGCGGTTGCCCATCTTGGCCACGTGGTCGACGATCTGCTCGAACGCCGGGTACGCGAACGCGTCGAACTGCATCTCCACGACCGGGCGGAGGCCGTTCATCGCCATGCCGACCGCCGTGCCGACGATTCCGGATTCGGCCAGCGGGGTGTCGAAGCAGCGCTGCTCGCCGAACCGCGCCGCGAGGCCGTCGGTGATTCGGAACACACCGCCGAGGGTGCCGACATCCTCGCCGAAGATGAGCACGGCCGGATCGTCCGCGAGGGAGTCGGCGAGCGCGCGGTTGAGGGCCTGCGCCATGGTCATGGTGGTCACGGCCGGCGCGGCCTCCGGTCGGCCGACCTCGGCGCGGTGATCGGTGCTGGGGCCGCCGCCATGGTCGGCGCTGTGGTCGGCGCTGTGGTCGGCGCTGTGGTCGGCCCCGTGGTCGGCTGGAGCGTCGTGCATGAGCGTCATCGGGCGACCTCCTCGGCGCGGGCGGTGGATGCGGTCCGGGCTGCGGCCTCGGCGGCGAGCTCTGCGGCCAGCAGCTCCTCCTGCTCGCGCAGCTGGGGAGTCTGCTCGGCGTACACGAAGGCGAACAGATCGAGCGGCCGCGGCTCGGCGTCGGCCATGATGCGCGTCCGCAGGTCGAGGGCGACGCGTTCGGCGTCGGCGCGGAACGCGGCCTCGGTCTCCTCGGTGAGAGCGCCCTCCGCCTGCAGCCAGGTGCGCAGCCGGAGCAGCGGGTCGCGCGCGATCCACGCCTCGACCTCCGCCGAGCTGCGATAGCGGGAGGCGTCGTCGGCGTTCGTGTGCGACTTCATGCGGTAGGTGATCGCCTCGACCAGCGTCGGGCCGCCGCCCTCCCGCGCTTCGGTCACCGCCTCCCCCAGCACGGCGAGCAGCGCCGCCAGGTCGTTGCCGTCGACCAGTCGCCCGCGCATCCCGTAGCCGACGCCCTTGTGCGCGAGGCTCGGCGCGGCCGTCTGTCGGCTGAGCGGCACCGAGATGGCGTAGCCGTTGTTCTGGACCAGGAAGACGACGGGGAGGTGGAAGACCGCCGCGAAGTTGAGCGCCTCGTGGAAGTCGCCCTCGCTGGTCGCGCCGTCGCCGCACATCGCGACGACCACGGTGTCCTCGCCGCGCAGCCGGGCCGCGTGGGCGAATCCGACGGCGTGCAACAGCTGGGTCGCGAGGGGCGTCGCCTGCGGCGCGACCCGGTACCGCTTCGGGTCGTACCCGGAATGCCAGTCGCCGCGCAGCAGCAGGAACGCCTCGAACGGGTCCACGCCGCGGCTGACCACGGCGACCGAGTCGCGGTAGGTGGGGAACAGCCAGTCGCGCTCGTCGAGCACCAGGGCGGCGGCGACCTCGCAGGCCTCCTGACCGTGCGACGACGGGTACACCGCCAGTCTCCCCTGCCGCACCAGCGCATCGGCCTGGTCGTTGAGGCGCCGGCCGAGCACGAGCCGGCCGTAGCCGTCGAGGAGCACCTCGGTGGACGGGAACGCGTAGTGCTCGTGCGGGTGGCCCGAGCCCTGCTCGTCGATGAGCCGGAGCGGGGTGTCGCCCGGCAGCAGGTCGTCGGCGTGCATCTGTTCTCCTTCGAAAGACGTCGCTGATCATCAGGATGACTTCGCTGGACCCGCTTTGCCACCGGTTGCCCGGTTTCGAGACGAACAGATGCGCACGCGCTGTTTCGGTGTCAAACTGTCTCCCACCATGGACGACATCGACTCCCGGATCGTCGAGGCCCTGCGGGCGGACGGCCGGGCCTCCATCACCGCCGTCGCAGAAGCGGCGCACGTCTCCCGCGCCAACGCCTACGCGCGCGTCTCCCGCCTGGTCGACGAGGGCGTCATCACGGGCTTCACGGCCAAGGTCGACCCGCGCCGATCGGGGCGCGCGTCCTCCGCGTACGTGACGATGCGCGTCGAGCAGGCCGACTGGCACGACCTGCGCGAACGGCTGCGCGGCATCCCGGAGGTCGAGCACTTCGCCCTGGTCGGCGGCGACTTCGATGTGATCCTTCTGGTCCGCGCACGCGACAACGAGGACCTCCGCCGCGTCGTCTTGGAAGAGCTCACCAGCATCCCATCGGTCCGCGACACGAAAACGTCCCTGGTCTTCGAAGACCACGACCTGCGGTGAGGACCTGGACACATTCGTGACGAATCACGAGATTCGTGCCACGAAAGTCGAGATTCGTGACGAATGTCGAGGCGTGGTGCGCGCGGGGGCAGCGCTCGGTACGCTCGCGCTATGGCGAACGCAGGCGCGGGCACGCTCACGGCAGAACTCACGATCGCCGATCTGATGGCGCTCGCGCGGCTGGACGACCACGCGGCGGTCAAGGGGCGGCAGACTCCTGCCCAGACGGCAGAGACGCCATGAGCAGCGCCATCGTCGTCATCCTCGCCTCGTTCGTAGTCGTCCTGGCCCTCGGGCTCGCCCTCGGCGCCGTCATCGTGCGCACCCCCTGGCTGCAGGGCGACCGGGCGCGCGCCGCCGCGCTCGGAAGTCCCAGCGCCTGGAGCGCACTCGCGGGCATCACGCTCTCCGGCTATGGCGACGACGAACGGGTGCGCGGCGCCGTCGACGGCTTCCTCGCGGCCGGTCGCCCGCGATGACCCCGCTCTCCCTTCCCCACCCTCCCGTCGCCGGCGATCGCGATCCGTCGCGGGCGCACTGGATGGAGCTGTTCTTCGATCTCGTGTTCGTCGCGCTCGTCGGGCAGTTGGCGCACGGCCTCCACATGCATCCGTCGTTCGCCACGCTCGCGATCTTCGTCGCCCTGTTCGCATCGGTGTGGTGGTCGTGGGTCAACCTGACCTTCGTCGTGGACGTCTCGCCGCAGTTGAGCGCCCGACGGTTGTCGATCATCATGCTGATCGCGATGTTCGCCGTCGGCGCGCTCGCGGTCGCGGCTCCGGAGGCGGTGGGCGACCGGGCCTGGCTCTTCGCGGCGGGCAACGCCCTGCTGCGCGTGCTGCTGCTCGTGCTCTGGATGCGGATGTCGTGGGCGAACGGCACGGCGTCCCGAGTGCGGATCCTCGCCTACAACGGCGCGACCGCGGTGATCTGGCTGGTCTCGATCGCGCTCCCCGCACCGGCGATCTACGTGCTGTGGGCGCTGGCCATCGTGATCGAGGTGGTCCTCCTCACGGTGACCTCGGGAGCATGGTCGTCGCTGGCCCTCGACAGGATGAACGTCGAGCACCTCTCCGAACGGTTCGGCCTGCTCGTCATCATCGTGCTGGGCGAGTCGGTGCTGAGCATCGTCGCGGCGGTGAGCGACGCGTGGACGGTCTCCGCCGGGCTCGTCGGAGTGCTGGGACTGCTGCTGACGACAGGCCTCGCGTGGTCGTTCTTCCTCTATGGGGTGGAGGCCATGACCAGCGGTCTCGAGAAGCTGCTGGCGGCGGGCGACGCACGCGGGATCCGCGACACCGTCGGCTTCCTCCCCTTCCTCCTGCTGGCGGGCGTCACGGCGATCTCGGGGGCGCTGGCCGAGGCCATCGCCCACCCGGGGGAACCGCTGCCCGCCGCGCTGGCCGCGTCGCTCGGCGGCGGCATCGCCCTCTTCTACCTGACGAACGCGATCATCGCGCGCCGCTACGGCGACCCGTGGCGGAGGGTGCTGCGCTGGGCGGTTCCGGCCGTCGCCCTGCCCGCGCTGCTGACGGTGGTCGCGCTCTGGCTGCCCGCTGCGGCCTCCGTGGGCTGCGGGGTGGCCATCCTGGCGCTGGTCGTCACGTCCTCCGAGCTCGCGTCGCGTCCGCGTCGCTTGCCCGACCGGCGGGGTTCTGCGACTATTTACTAGCTGAACGTTCGTTCGGTAATTCGCATTCGAAGGAGCTGCGATGCCTGAGGCCTACCTGGTGGGCGGTGTCCGCACGGCGGTCGGTCGCTACGGGGGCGCACTCGCGGGCATCCGGCCGGACGACCTCGCCGCACTCGTGGTCGCGGAGGCCGTCCGACGCGCCGGGGTGGACGGCGCCGCCCTCGACGACGTGATCCTCGGGGCCGCGAACCAGGCAGGCGAGGACAACCGCAACGTCGCCCGGATGGCCGTGCTGCTCGCCGGCCTCCCCGACAGCGTGCCCGGTGTGACGGTCAACCGCCTGTGCGCGTCCGGCCTGAGCGCCGTCACGCTCGCCGGGCAGGCGATCCGCTCCGGGGACGCCGACCTGATCGTCGCGGGCGGCGTCGAGTCGATGACACGGGCGCCGTGGGTGCAGGCAAAACCCGAGAAGCCGTGGGCCAAGCCGGGACCGCAGTTCGACACCTCCATCGGCTGGCGCTTCGCCAACCCGCGGCTGCTCGAACGAGACAAGGCCACCTTCACGATGCCGGAGACCGCCGAGGAGGTCGCCCGCGTCGACGGGATCACCCGTGAGGAGGCCGACGCGTTCGCGCTGCGCAGCCACCGCCGGGCGGCCGCCGCGACCGACGCCGGGCGGTTCGCCGACGAGATCGTGCCGGTCGCGACGCCGCGCGGCGAGGTGGTCGCCGACGAGAGCATCCGCCGCGACACCGACGCCGCCGCGCTGGCCGCGCTGCGTCCCGTCGTCGCCGGCGGCTCGATCGTCACAGCCGGCAACTCGTCGCCTCTGAACGACGGCGCATCCGCCATCGTGGTGGCCAGCGGGGACGCCGTACACCGCTACGGCCTCCAGCCGCGCGCCAGGATCGTCGCCTCCGCCAGCGCAGGGGTCGCCCCCGAGGTGATGGGTCTCGGGCCGGTGCCTGCGACGCAGAAGGCGCTGGAGCGGGCCGGGCTGGAGGTCGGCGATCTCGGCAGCGTCGAGCTCAACGAGGCCTTCGCCTCCCAGGCGCTGGCCTGCGTGCGGAGGCTCGGGCTCGACGAGGAGCGCGTCAACGCCGACGGCGGCGCCATCGCCCTCGGGCACGCGCTCGGGTCGAGCGGCACCCGGATCCTCGTCACCCTGCTCGGCCGGATGGAGCGCGAGAGATCGCGCTACGGTCTGGCGACGATGTGCGTCGGCGTCGGCCAGGGGGCCGCGCTGATCGTGGAGGCCGTGTGAGCGCGACCGCCGCACCCCGGACGGAGACGGAGACCCTGTGACCACCGAGACCCTGCTCGTCACCGAGCTCGCCGACCGTCTGGTCGTCACGCTCGACCGTCCGGAGCGGCGCAACGCGATCGATCAGCGGATGGTCGACGACCTCCACGCGGTCTGCGAGCGCCTCGAACGCGAGCCGCGCCTGCTCATCCTCACCGGTGCGGACGGGATCTTCGCCTCCGGCGCGGACATCGCCGAGCTGCGGGAGCGCACGGCGGACGACGCCCGCCGCGCCATCAACGCCACGGTGTTCACCCGCATCGCCGAGCTGCCCATGCCCGTCATCGCGGCGCTCGACGGCTACGCGCTGGGCGGAGGAGCCGAGCTCGCCTACGCCGCGGACTTCCGGATCGGCACGGCGCGCCTCCGCATCGGCAACCCGGAGACCTCGCTCGGGATCATCGCCGCGGCGGGGGCTCTCTGGCGCCTCCCCCAGCTGGTCGGCCACCCGCTCGCAGCGGAGATGACGATGGCCGGCCGCGTGCTCACCGGCGAGGAGGCGCTGGCCGCCGGCCTGGTCGGCGACCTGTTCGAGCCGGAGGAGCTCCTGGCGGGGGCGCACGCACTGGCCGACCGGATCGCCGCCAACGACCCGCTCGCGACGCAGTACACCAAGCGCGTGCTGCGCGCGCCGCTCGCGGAGCATCCCGCGGCTGAGCAGGAGGCGCAGGCCGTGCTCTTCGAGTCGGACGAGAAGCACAGGCGCATGACCGAGTTCCTGGAACGGAGGCGGCGATGAGCGCGGCCCTGCCCGACCGGGTCGGGGTGATCGGCGGCGGCCGGATGGGCGCGGGGATCGCGCACGCCTTCCTGATGGCCGGCGCTCCTGTCGTCGTCGTCGAGCGCGACACCGACTCGGCCTCGGTCGCCCGCGACCGCGTGCTGGCCACGATCGAGGGCAGCGTGCGCCGCGGCGCGACGCCGCCGGAGCCCGACAACCTCATCACGACGGTCGCCTGGAGCGCCCTGCGCGGCTGCGGCCTCGTCGTGGAGGCCGTCCCCGAGCTCCCCGACCTCAAGAGGGAAGCGCTGCGCCGCGCGGAGGAGCTGCTCGAGCCGCTCGCCGTGCTGGCCAGCAACACGTCGTCGCTGTCCATCGACGGGCTCGCGGCCGGGCTGCGACGGCCGGGGGCGTTCCTCGGCATGCACTTCTTCAACCCGGTGCCCGCCTCCGCCCTCGTGGAGGTCGTGGCCGGGTCGGCGACCGCTCCCAGCGCGCTCGATCTGGCGGCCGGGTGGGTCGCCGCGCTCGGCAAGACCGCGGTCGTCGTGCGCGACTCCCCCGGGTTCGCGTCGTCGCGGCTCGGCGTGCTGCTGGGCCTGGAGGCCGTGCGGATGGTGGAGGAGGGCGTCGCCTCGCCCGAGGACATCGACGCGGCGATGACGCTCGGCTACAAGCATCCCGTCGGCCCGCTGCGGCTGACCGACATCGTCGGGCTGGATGTTCGCCTCGACATCGCCGAGTACCTCGCGGGTGAGCTCGGGCCGCGGTTCGAGCCTCCCGCGTTGCTGCGGCGGATGGTGGCCGACGGCCTGCTCGGCCGCAAGTCGGGGCGCGGGTTCTACGACTGGAGCGACGAGACCGGTGGAGGCGAGCCCGGCGGCGGCAGCGACGTCAGCCGCGCTCCGGAGCGTCCACGATGAGGTTCGTGATGCGCGCCGTGCAGAGCCGGTTGCCGTCCTCGTCGGTCAGCACGACCTCGTGCGAGGCGACCGTCCTGCCGAGGCGGATCGCCGTCGCGACGCCGGTCACGAGCCCGCTGCGCGCCGACCTGTGGTGCGTGGCGTTGATGTCCAGCCCCACCGCACTGCGGCCGGGTCCCGCGTGGATGACGGCCGCCCACGAGCCGAGCGCCTCCGCGAACGCCACGGAGGCTCCGCCGTGCAGCAGCCCGAACGACTGGCGGTTGCCCTCCACCGGCATCGTCGCCACGACGCGCTGCGCCGACTGCTCCAGGATGCGCACGCCCATCTTCTCGTCGAGCTCACCGAGCTCGATCGTCCAGTCTCCATCGGCCACGGCACCAGCCTACGTGCCACCGGCCCCTGTCCTCCCGGGAGGTACCGAATGAGTCTGCCCAGCTACCTGCGCGATCAATGGTGGAGCCCAGCCGACGACGCGGGCGCCGCCGAGGTGCGCGACGCCTCCACCGGTGAGCTGGTCGCCCGCGTGAGCGCGGAGGGCGCCGATCTGGCCGGTGCCCTCGAGTACGCGCGCACCGTCGGCCAGGCCTCCCTCGGGGCGCTGACCTTCCACCAGCGGGCTGTGCTGCTGAAGCGGATGGCGCAGGTGCTGACCGAGCGCAAGCAGGAGCTGTACGACCTCTCGGCGCGGGCCGGCGCGACGAGAGCCGACGCGTGGATCGACGTCGACGGCGGCATCGGCGCCCTGTTCACGTACTCCTCGAAGGGTCGGCGCGAACTGCCCAACGCCCAGGTCGTCATCGACGGCGCGCCGGAGCCGCTGGCGAAGGACGGCTCCTTCCTCGGCGAGCACATCTTCAGCCGGCTGCCGGGTGTCGCCGTGCAGATCAACGCCTTCAACTTCCCGGTCTGGGGGCTGCTGGAGAAGTTCGCGCCGTCGTTCCTGGCCGGCATGCCGACGCTCGCAAAGCCGGCGACGCCGACCGCGTACGTCGCGGAAGCGATGGTGCGCATCCTGGTCGAGTCCGGTCTCCTGCCCGCCGGTACCCTGCAGCTGGTGTGCGGGGGCGTCCCCGGGCTGTTCGACCACCTGCGGCTGGGCGACCTGGTCGCCTTCACCGGGTCGGCCTCCACCGCCGAACGGCTGCGCGCGCACGACTCCGTGCAGACCGGCGGCGTGCGGTTCACCAGCGAGACCGACTCGATCAACGCCTCGGTGCTCGGCCCCGACGCGCTCGCCGGCACACCGGAGTTCGACGCGTACGTGAAGCAGCTCGTCGTCGAGCTGACCGCGAAGGCCGGCCAGAAGTGCACCGCCATCCGCCGCGCGATCGTGCCCGCTGCGGCCGTCGACGATGTGCTCGCGGCGGTCCGGTCGCGGATCTCCGACCGGGTGGTCGTCGGCGATCCGCGCGCCGAGGGCGTGACCATGGGTCCGCTCGCCTCGCGGGAGCAGCGCGCGGAGGTGCTGCGCCAGGTCGCGCGCCTCGTGGCGGCCGGCGGCGAGCTGGCGATCGGCGGCCTCGACCAGCCGAGCGTGCGCCGGGCCGACGGCAGCTTCGGCGCGGAACCCGAGGGAGCGTTCGTCGCGCCCATCGTGCTGCGCTTCGCCGACGCCCGCACGCCGGAGGCGCACACGGTCGAGGCGTTCGGCCCGGTCGCGGCCGTGCTGCCGTACGCGACGGCGGCGGAGGCCGCCGAGCTCGTCGCCCTCGGCGGCGGCTCGCTCGTCACCAGTGCCGCCACGCACGACCCGGAGTTCGCGCGCGAGCTCGTGCTCGGAACGGCGGCCTACAACGGCCGCATCCTCCTGCTCGACCGCGACGACGCCCGCACCTCGACCGGACACGGCTCGCCGATGCCGCACCTGGTGCACGGCGGACCGGGCCGCGCGGGCGGCGGTGAGGAGCTCGGCGGCATCCGTGCGGTGCAGAACCACATGCAACGCACGGCCATCCAGGGCTCGCCCGACCTCCTGACCGCCGTCACCGGGGTGTGGCACGCCGGGGCCGCCGCGGCAGCCGGCGGCCCACACCCGTTCCGCAAGTCGCTCGCGACGCTCCACATCGGCGACCAGGTGCTCTCCGGCGCCCGCCGCGTCACGCTCGACGACATCGAGACGTTCGCGACCTTCACCGGAGACACCTTCTACGCGCACATGGACGAGGAGGCGGCCGCCGCCAACCCGTTCTTCCCCGGCCGCGTCGCGCACGGCTATCTGCTAGTGTCCTGGGCCGCTGGCCTGTTCGTGGACCCCGCTCCCGGACCGGTGCTCGCGAACTACGGGCTGGAGAACCTGCGGTTCCTGACGCCGGTGTCGCCGGGCGACAGCATCCGCGTCGCCCTGACCGCCAAGCAGATCACCCCCAGGGAGACCGACGACTACGGCGAGGTGCGCTGGGACGCCCGCATCACCAACCAGCGCGACGAGCTCGTCGCCTCCTACGACGTGCTCACCCTCGTCGCCAAGGAGTAGCCGGCCATCGCTTCCTCACTTTCTCCCGCCTCCTGCCGGCGAGTCGCGGGAGAAAGTGAGGAAGCGATGGCTGCGCTAGGGGGAGGTGCGCAGCGCCAGCGCGAGGATGGTGTCGGCGAGTTCGTCGGGGGTCAGCGCGCCGGCGGGGTCGTACCACTCGGTGAGGGAGTTGATCATCCCGAACAGCAGACGGGCGACCACCGCCGGGTCGGCGTCCGCGCGCAGCGCACCCTCGTCGCGCGCCTCGGCCACGAGCCCCGCGACGGCGTGGTCGAACGCCCTCCGTCGCTGCAGCGCGGCCCGCTCGACCACGGTGTTGCCGCGCACGCGCAGCAGCAGGGTGACGTACGGGAGGCGGTCGGCCAGCACGAGCACGGCTTCGCGCAGTACGAGCGCGAGGCGGTCGGCAGCCGTTCCCGGAACCTCCTCGGCTGCCCGCAGCGCACCCTCCAGCCCGTCGAGGGCCTCGTCGAGCGCGAGGGCGAGCAGCTCGTCCTTGGAGGCGACGTGGTGGTAGATCGCCGACTTCGACAGCCCGAGGCGCTCCGCGAGCATCCCGATGGAGGTCGCGTCGTAACCGTGCTCGTTGAACGCGGCCACCGCGACCTCGAGGATGCCGCGCTGGTCGTAGCCGGGCCGGCCCCGGCGCAGGGGCTCGGCCGTCCGGGTGTCGGTCACCTGCACAGTGTGGCATGAACCGCGCCGTCGCGCATATACTGAACGAACGATCAGTCAGTAATGAGTGGAGTGCCGGTTCGATGACGAACACCACGGAAAGCACGACGACGCCCGAGACCGACCCGGGCGAAGCCCTGTTCGAGCAGCTCATCGCCTCCGACTCGCGCATCGAGCCCCGCGACTGGATGCCCGACGCCTATCGCCGCACCCTCATCCGGCAGATGTCGCAGCACGCGCACTCCGAGATCATCGGGATGCAGCCGGAGGCCAACTGGATCAGCCGCGCCCCGAGCCTGAAGCGCAAGGCCATCCTGATGGCCAAGGTCCAGGACGAAGCCGGCCACGGCCTCTACCTCTACTCGGCGACGCAGACCCTCGGCATCACGCGCGACGAGATGACCGAGCAGCTCATCAGCGGCGCCGCCAAGTACTCCTCCATCTTCAACTACCCGACCCTGAGCTGGGCCGACATCGGCGCGATCGGCTGGCTCGTCGACGGCGCCGCGATCTGCAACCAGGTGCCGCTGTGCCGCTGCTCCTACGCGCCGTACGGCCGCGCGATGGTGCGCATCTGCAAGGAGGAGTCGTTCCACCAGCGCCAGGGCTTCGAGATCCTGCTCACGCTGATGCGCGGGACGCCGGAACAGCAACAGATGGCGCAGGACGCCGTGAACCGCTGGTACTGGCCGTCCCTGATGATGTTCGGGCCCCCCGACGCCGACTCCCCCAACTCCGCGCGCTCGATGGCGTGGAAGATCAAGCGGTTCTCGAACGACGAGCTGCGCCAGCGGTTCGTCGGGATGCTCGTGCCGCAGGCCGAGGTGCTCGGCGTGACCTTCCCCGACCCCGACCTGCGCTGGAACGAGGAGCGCCAGGCCTACGACCTCGGCCCGATCGACTGGAGCGAGCTGCAGCGCGTGATCGCCGGCGAGGGCCCGTGCAACGCACAGCGTCTGCAGCGCCGCCGCGAGGCGCACGAGGACGGCGCCTGGGTGCGCGAGGCCGCTGCGGCGTACGCCGCCAAGCGGGCGGCGCGCACACAGGAGGTCGCGGCATGACCGACCGCACGGAAGTCTGGCCGCTCTGGGAGGTCTTCGTCCGCGCCTCCCGCGGCCTCAGTCACGTGCACGTCGGCTCGCTGCACGCCCCCGACGAGGAGCTCGCCGTGCGCAACGCGCGCGACCTCTACACCCGGCGCGGCGAGGGCGTCTCGATCTGGGTGGTCCGCTCCGACGCGATCACGGCCAGCGATCCGGACGCCAAGGACGCCTTCTTCACGTCTCCGGAGGGCAAGAACTTCCGCCACGCCACGTACTACACCGAGAGCGAGGGGGTGAAGCACCTGTGACCGACGCCACCCCGACGCCGGCGACGCCACCCACGCCGACGGCCGACGACGAATTCGCCCAGCACGGCCACGTCGAGCTCAGCGCTGTGACACTCTCGGCCGAGTTCGTCGCCAGCGAGGCCGCGGCCTCCCCCGACGTGGCCGAGTACGCGCTCTGGCTGGGCGACGACTCGCTGATCCTCGCGCAGCGGCTCGGCTGGTGGATCTCGCGGGCGCCCGAGCTGGAGGAGGACGTCGCGCTGGCCAACATCGCGCTCGACCTGCTCGGCCACGCGCGGTCGCTGCTGCGCTACGCGGGCACGGCCTCCGGACGCACCGAGGACGACCTCGCGTACTGGCGCGACGAGCAGGACTTCCGCTCCGCGCACCTCTTCGAGCAGCCAAACGGCGATTTCGCGCACACGATCGTGCGGCAGTTCGCGGCCTCCCACTATCTCTTCGAGCTCTATGAGCGGCTGCGCGCTTCGGCGGACCCGGTGCTCGCCGCGGTGGCGGCGAAGGCGGTCAAAGAGATCGCCTACCACTGCGACCACGCCGACCAGTGGGTGCTCCGGCTGGCGCTCGGCACGGACGAGTCGCGCCGCCGCACGCTCACCGCGTTCGACGACCTCTGGCCGTACGTCGGCGAGCTGTTCCGCGACGAGCCGCTGAACGACCACCTCGAGGGCATCGCTCCTCGGCCGTCGACGCTGCGGGAGTCGTTCGACGCGGCGATCGCCCCCGTCGTCGCGGAGACCGGCATCGACCTTCCGAGCACGTTCACCGCCGCAGGTGGAGGACGTGACGGACGGCACTCCGAGTACCTGGCCCCGCTGCTGGCCGAGATGCAGGTCTTGACCCGCGCCCACCCCGGAGCGACCTGGTGACCGGCCACGCCGCGGAGGCTAGACGAGCCTGGGCGGCCGCCGCCGCGGTGCTCGACCCGGAGGTCCCCGTGCTGACGATCGACGACCTGGGCGTGTTGCGGGCCGTTACAGTCACCGACAGCGGGGTGGAGGTCGTGCTCACGCCCACCTACTCGGGCTGCCCGGCGATGGACACCATCCGGGAGGACGTCGTGCGCGCTCTCGCGGCAGAGGGCTTCGGAGACGTGCGGGTGAGCCTCGCGCTCGCGCCTGCCTGGACGACCGACTGGATCAGCGACCACGGCCGCGCGGCGTTGCGCGACTACGGCATCGCTCCGCCTCCCGGCACCGGGCCGGTCCGGCTCACGCTGGGCGTCAAGTGCCCGCACTGCGACTCGCTGAAGACGCACGAGGTCTCGCACTTCGGGTCGACCGCGTGCAAGGCGCTCTTCGTGTGCGACGCGTGCGGAGAGCCCTTCGACCACTTCAAGCCGCTGTGAGGTCCCGCTGATGGCGCGTGCGCGCTTCCACACGCTCGCGGTCGCCGAGGTGCGGCCGCTGACCGCGGCCAGCGTCGAGGTGACCTTCGCGGTGCCCGAGAGCCTCCGTGGCGAGTACGACTACCTGCCGGGTCAGCACGTCGCCCTGCGCGCGACCGTGGACGGCCGCGAACTCCGGCGCAGCTACTCGATCTGCCGGCCGCCGACGCCCGGCCGGATCAGCGTGGCGATCAAGCGCGACCTGGGCGGTGCATTCTCGACCTGGGCGACCAGCGAGCTGCGCGCGGGCGACCGGATCGACGTGATGAGCCCGCAGGGCACGTTCACGATCGACCTCGGCGCGCTCGACCGCAAGCACATCGCCGGCATCGCCGCCGGCTCTGGTATCACGCCCCTGATGGCGCTCGCCTCGAGCGTGCTGGCGGCCTCCCCGACCAGCACGTTCACGCTGGTGTACACGAACCGCACGGCCATCGACGTGATGTTCCTGGAGGAACTGGCCGATCTGAAGGACCGCTACCCCTCACGGCTCGCGTTACACCACGTGCTGTCGCGCGAGCAGCGCACCGCTCCCCTGCTGTCCGGGCGGATCGACGAACAGCGACTGCACACGATCCTGGAGGCGCTGCTGCCGCCGCGCACGGTCGACGAGTGGTTCCTGTGCGGGCCGTTCGAGCTCGTGCAGCTCTGCCGCGACGTGCTGGAGACCTACGACGTGCCGCGCTCGCGCATCCATTTCGAGCTGTTCACCACCGGTGAGCCGGGCGAGGTGCGCGGCGACGTCGGCCACCCGGTGGTCGTGCACGACGGCGAGAAGACGGCGGAGATCGAGTTCACACTGGACGGCCAGACGTCGACGGTGACCACACCCGTCGACGCCAACGAGTCGGTGCTGAACGCGGCCCTGCGGGTGCGGCCGGACGTGCCGTTCGCCTGCACCGGCGGCGTCTGCGGCACCTGCCGGGCGCGGCTGCTTTCCGGCGACGTACGGATGACCGAGAACTACGCACTGGAGCCGGAGGAGCTGGAGGCCGGTTACGTGCTCACCTGCCAGTCGCATCCGCTGACGGACAGGGTGGCGGTGGACTATGACGTCTGAGGGGGAACCGTGATCGACCTGAGCATCCACGACGGCATCGCGCGCGTCACGCTGAATGCGCCGGAGCGCCTCAACGCGCTCGGCCCTGACGACCTCCGCGCCCTCGACGCGGCCTATGCGGAGGCCGAGGCCGCCGGCGTGCGTGCGCTCGTGCTGCGCGGCGAGGGCCGGTCGTTCTGCGCGGGCCGCGACATCGCCGGCATCGACCCGGCCACCGACGACGTCTCCGGCTACCTCGACGGGCTGGTGACGCCGCTGCTGCGGCGGATGAGCGCGTTCCCGGCGCCCACCTTCGCCGCTGCGCAGGGAGCCGCCCTGGGCGTCGGCCTGGGCCTCCTCGTCGCCACCGATGTCGTCTTCGTGGCCGAAGACGCGAAGGTGGGCTCACCGTTCGCCGCGCTCGGCGCCGCGCTCGACTCGGGAGGCCACTGGCTGCTGGTCTCGCGCCTCGGCCCGCACCGCGCGCTCGACCTCATCTACTCGGGGCGGCTGATCTCGGGCGCGGAGGCGGTGGCGGGCGGCCTGTTCAGCCGGGCGCTTCCCGCCGGCGAGCTGGAGGCCGCGGTGTCGGAGGCGGCGGCCGCCGCCGCCAACGGTGCGACGCAGGCGTTCCTGGCGAGCAAGCACATCGTCGCGGGCCTCCGCGACGGCGACCTCGACTTCTGGTCGTCCGTCGCCGCGGAGACCGAGGCGCAGACCGCCCTCCGCGACACGGCCGACTACCGCGAGGGCTTCGCCGCCTTCCAACAGAAGCGCCCCCCGGTCTTCCGCGGCCGCTGACTCCTTCGCCTCCTCGAGCCCCCGGCGGCCTTCCGCGTCAGCTGTCGCCATCGTTTCCTCACTTTCTCTCGCGACATGCCGGATGGAGGCGGGAGAAAGTGAGGAAGCGACGGCTGGGAAGGGGGCGTTACGGGATGTGACGGGCGAGGTGCGAGGCGGGCGCAGCGCATGCATTCTGGAGCCCATGACCCGGCAGATCCGTTTCAACGCTTTCGACATGAACTGCGTCGCCCACCAGTCGTCCGGAATGTGGCGGCACCCCGACGACCAGGCCTGGCGCTACAAGGACCTCACCTACTGGACCGAGCTCGCGAAGCTCCTCGAGCGCGGCACCTTCGACGGCATCTTCATCGCGGACGTGCTCGGCACCTACGACGTCTACGGCGGCAGCAACGAGGCCGCCATCCGTCACGGCGCCCAGGTGCCCGTGAACGACCCGCTCCTCCTGGTCTCGGCGATGGCGCTCGTGACCGAGAACCTCGGGTTCGGCGTCACCGCGGGCACCGCCTACGAGCACCCCTACCCGTTCGCGCGCCGCATGTCGACGCTCGACCACCTGACGAATGGCCGGGTCGGCTGGAACGTGGTCACCGGCTACTTGCCGTCCGCCGCGCGCAACATGGGGCACGACGACCAGCTGCAGCACGACGACCGCTACGACCACGCGGACGAGTACCTGGAGGTCCTTTACAAGCTGTGGGAGGGCTCATGGGAGGACGACGCCGTCATCCGCGACCGCGAGTCCGGCGTCTTCACCGACCCGTCGAAGGTGCACGAGATCCGCCACCAGGGAAAGCACTTCACCGTGCCGGGCATTCACCTCTCCGAGCCGAGCCCGCAGCGCACGCCGGTGATCTACCAGGCCGGCGCCTCCAAGCGCGGCATCGGCTTCGCGGCCGAGAACGCCGAGGCGATCTTCGTGGCGGCCTCCACCAAGGAGGGGTTGAAGGAGACCGTCGGCAAGCTGCGCGACGCGCTCGAGGCCGCGGGCCGCGACCGCTACTCCGCCCGGATCTACACCCTCCTCACGATCATCACCGACGAGACCGACGAGAAGGCGCAGGCCAAGTTCGAGGACTTCCTGCAGTACACGAACGACGAGGGCGCCCTGGTGTTCATGTCGGGCTGGATGGGCGTCGACCTGTCGCAGTACGACCTGGACGAGCCGATCGGCAACGTCAAGAGCAACGCCATCCAGTCGGCGGTCGCCAACTTCCAGCGGCCGAACGCCGACGGCGGCGAGTGGACGGTACGCGACATCGGCCGCAACGGGGTGATCGGCGGCCTCGGCCCGTACATCGTCGGCGGCGCGGTCAGCATCGCCGACCAGCTGCAGGAGTGGGTCGAGGAGACCGACGTCGACGGCTTCAACCTGGCCTACGCGATCACCCCCGGCACCTTCGAGGACATCGTCGAGTACGTCATCCCCGAGCTGCGCAAGCGCGGAGCGTACCCGGAGGCCTACGTCGAGGGCACGCTGCGCAACAAGCTGCACGGCGCCGGCGACCGTCTGCCGGCGAACCACCGCGGGGCGCAGTACCGGATCGGGGCGGCCGCGAAGGCGTAGTCGCCCGGGGTGACGACCCGGGTAGACCGGGCGTTCTGTCTGCCCACGGCGCCCCGCGGGCCGCACAATGCGCGCAGGACGGGCATGGGCTTCGAAGATGTCCGTTTTACGCGGCGCCCGGCGTGCGGGTAACACGCCGGACGCCGCGGCTCGGCCGTGCAGGGTCGCGGCGGCACGGGTGACGCGCCACTCCGCCCGGCTACCGCGAGGATGCCCCCGCCTCGCGCGGGGTGATCCCCCGCGCGTCGTCGAGCAACCGCTCGATGGCCGTGAGCGGAATCGGGATCCAGCTGGGCCGGTGCCGCGCCTCGTAGGTGACCTCGTACACGGCCTTGTCGAGTTCGAACGCGGTCAGCAGGTCGGCGAACTCGTGCAGTACGTCGCCCGCGACGGACGCGTAGCCGTCGAGGTAGGCCTCGCGGGCCGCTGCCGCCCAGGCCCGTGCGTCGACGGGAGGCTCGCGCTGGGCGAGGGAGCCGGCGACGTAGTCGAACGACCGCAGCATCCCCGCGACATCCCGCATCGTCGCGTCGGGCAGGGCGCGCTCGGCGAGCGGACGCAGCGGCTCGCCTTCGAAGTCGATGAACTGCCAGCCACGGTCGGGCGAGTAGAGCACCTGGCCGAGGTGGAGGTCGCCGTGGATGCGCTGGAGCACCGGGAGGGGCTCGGCCGCCGCCGCTTCGTACACCGCGGCGATCGCCGCTCGCAGCTGCTCGACCTCGGGCACCTCGGTGGTCGTGACGGTGAGCCTGCGGAACATGCCGTCGAGGGCCGCCCGCACGTCGTCCGCCTCCGCCGGCCGGGTCGGGAGGACGTCGGCCATCAGCCGGTGCAGCTCGGCCGTCCCGGCTCCGAGCGCGTACGCCCGGTCGGTGAAGTCCTCTCCGCGCTCCGCCGCGGTCACCGCCAGCTCCCAGCCATCCTCCGCGCCCGGCACGAAGTCCTGAATGAGCGCGAGCTCGCCCGTCGACCGTCCATCTGCGGCCCCCGGCCAGGAGCCCGACAGCCAGCCGAGCAGCGCGGGCGTGCGCTGCGAGCCGCCCGCGGTCAAGGCGGCGAGGGTGGAGATGTCGGGGTTCTCGCCGTCCTGGACGACGCGGAAGACCTTCACCAGTGTCAGCACCCCGCCGGCGATCTCGGCGACGATGGAGGTGTTCGACTGCTCCGCAGAGAGCCGGCGCGACGACAACACCGGGATACGCCCGCTCAGCGTGTGGCCGATCGCCCGCGCGTGCTCGCCGTCCGCGTTCCCCGCGCCCGTCATCAGTGCGACGAGCGCCGCGACGTATGCCTCCTCGACCGGCCCGTCGTACAGGTGGCGCCCTCCCGCCTCGCCGACGTACCCCGCCGGTTCGCCGTCACGCTGCACCCGCGCGACGAGCGGCACCTGGTAGACCCGCGGGCTGCGCGGGGCGTCGTCGCAGAAGAAGTGGGTGATGATGCGCGAGCCGTCGTCGGGCGACTCCGGCGCCCGCTCGAGCTCGAACGAGCCCAGCAGTCGCAGGCGCGGCTCGACGGCCTTGGTCGAGTACCAGCGTTGGCGGCGCATCCATGAGCCCACCAACTCCGTGAGTTCCGTCATGCCTGAACCGTACGCCCGTCATCGCGTTCCGACGATGACCCCCCGGGCTGCGAGGAAGGGGTACGGATCTATTTGCACGCCGTTAACCCGGACCTCGAGGTGGAGGTGGCAGCCGGTGGAGGCGCCGGTCGATCCGATCTGAGCGATCGGCTGGCCGGCGACGACGTGCTCGCCGACGGTCACCCCGATGCCACCGTCGCGGATGTGCCCGTACGCCGTTTCGACGCCGCCGCCGTGGTCGATGAGGACGAAGTTGCCGTACGAGCCATTGGGACCGGCCTGCACGACGACCCCTGCCGACGCGGCGACGATCGTGGTGCCGCAGGCCGCGCCGATGTCGTCGCCGGGATGGAAGAGCGCGGTGCCGGCCGGGCGCGACGGCCGCGGACCGAACGGATCGGTCATCGGGCCGTGCACGGGAAGCGTCCACCCGGTGGGGATCGCCGAGGGGTCGACGATGAGCGCCTGCCACCCGGTGCCCGCGGTGAGCAGCGTGGGCAGCTGGTTCAGGGCGGCCGAAGCCGTGTCCACCTGGAGCTGCGCATCCGAGACCGCTTGCTCGCTCGCGCCGACGTCGATCCCGGCGAGGGTGTCGGCGGCTCGCTTCGCCTGGTTGGACAACGACTTCGCCGTCGCCGCATCGGCCGCCGCGTCGCGGAGCGCCTGCGCGCGGTCGCCGCTCAGGGTGCGGAGGCGCTGCACGGCGCCGAGCTTGGTCAGGAGGTCGCCGCGCGTTCCGAGCACGGCGCCCAGCGGGTCGTCGGTGATACCTTTCCAGCCCGCGGCCCGGATGAGGGCGGTGGCGAACGCCGCCGAAGCAGCCGCATGCTTCTTCGCGGCTTTCGCCTGGGCGGCGAGGGCGTCGGCCGATGCCTGGGCCTGCTGCTGCTCGTGTTGAGCCGCGACGTTGGCGGCGGTCGCGTCGGCGAGGGCCTGCTGCGCCTCGGCCAGCTGGCTGGCGAGCTGAGCGGCCTGCTCCGCGTCGGCAGTGGCGGCCTGCACGCTGGTGCCGGGAAGGTCGGGCACGAGCAGCGGGATGTCGTCTGTGGGCGCCGGAGCGGGGGGCGGTGTCGGCGTGGGTGTCGGAGTCGGGGTGGGTGTCGGAGTCGGGGTCGGGCACGACGTCGGGACCGGCGTCGGAGTCGGCGTGGGCGTGGGCGTGGGCGTCGGAGCGGATGCCGGCGCGGGAGTGGCGCACGGGGTCGGCGTGGGCGTGGGTGTGGGCGTCGCACTGGGCGTCGGCGTGGGTGTCGGCGCGGGTGATTCGGTCGACCCTGGGGTCGGCGTCGGCGTCGAGGTGGTGCAGCCGTCGCCCGAGCAGTCGTCGGCCGTCGCGGGCAGCGGTGCGAGCGCGAGCCCGACCGCCAGCGCGACCGCGGCCGTGTAGGCCAGGCCGCGCTGCAGCGGCCCCTCCCCGGCCTGTCGGGAGGCGGCCGGTGGGGCGGCACTCGAGGCGGGGGCGGGCAATGGCCCACTGCGAAGCGCGGTCTCGCTGCGGCGAGCGCGACCTCGATCGCCGCGGCGCGGGTGTTCGCGTCGTGTCAGCAGTCTGAAGCGTCCCAACGCGTCACGCATGATCACGCGAGCCCCCGGTCGGGCGCCGGAACGGCCCGTCCTTGCATCCTGTCATCCGAGCGGCCCGCGGACAATCCCTCATGCGGGGGATCGGATGCGTCTCACAGCATCGGCACGCTAGCGTGAACGTTTGTGACCGACAGCACCGAGACCGTCCGACCGCGCCGTTCCACACGCACGACCGGGTGGAAGGCGCTTCTGCGGGATGTCGTGATCATCTTCGTGGTGGCCGTGCTGGTCTCGTTCCTGATCAAGACGTTCGTCGCGCGGTCGTTCTACATCCCCTCCGGGTCGATGGAGAACACGCTGCAGATCAACGACCGGATCATCGTCAACGAACTGCAGCCCAAGGTCTTCCCGCTGCAGCGCGGCGATGTCGTGGTCTTCAAAGACCCGGGAGGCTGGCTTCCGCCCGCTGCCCCCCGCACCGGGAACCCGATCCAGCAGGGCATCGGTGCCGTGCTCGACTTCGTCGGGCTCGGAGCGTCGGACAGTGACCAGCACCTGGTGAAGAGGCTGATCGGGCTGCCGGGCGACACGATCACGTGTTGTAACGCTCTCGGTCAGATGAGCGTCAACGGCGTTCCGCTCAAAGAACCGTACGTTCTCCTCCCCGCGGGTCAGCAGGCGGTATCC
Organism: Leifsonia sp. TF02-11; assembly: GCF_017565305.1. Taxonomy (GTDB): domain Bacteria; phylum Actinomycetota; class Actinomycetes; order Actinomycetales; family Microbacteriaceae; genus Leifsonia. Next base: position 105,021 of record NZ_JAGEKP010000005.1, on the reverse strand, counting down.
GGCAAGCCGTTCAAGGTCACTGTTCCCGCCGGCAAGGTGTGGGTTATGGGCGACAACCGCTACAACTCTGCGGACTCCCGCTATCACATGGACGATCCCACCAAGGGCTTCGTGCCCCTCAGCGATGTCGTCGGGCGCGCCTTCGTGATCAGTTGGCCGGTGAGCCACTGGTCATGGCTGGACAACTACCCGGAGACCTTCGCCGGCACCGAGCGCAAGGACCAGTAGCGCCCTCAGACCTGCTCGGCGCGCCCCAGCCGCCAGTAGCCCATGAAGGCGACCCGTCCGCGGTCGATCCCGTGTCCGCGCACGAGCAGTCGACGCAGGGTCTTGACGACGCCGGACTCCCCAGCGATCCAGGCGTAGAAACCGCCGGCCGCCTCGTCCGGGCGCTCCCAGAGGATGTCGCGGTCGACGTCGACCTCGTCCAAGTGCTGCGCTCGCTCGGCCGCCGCCCGGGCGACCAGCTCCGGACGCTCCGCGAGCCACGAGGTCACGGCCGGCACCAGGCCACAGCCGTGCTCGCCGCCGGCACGGGCGAGCCAGGTGACCTCGATGTTCGGGCCGACCGCGAGCGGCAGGGCGTCCTCCTCGGCGGGGACCTCGATGAACGCGTGGGCGCGACGGGTCGGGGGCAGAGCCTCGAGGATGGAGGCGATGGCCGGCGCCGCCGTCTCGTCGCCGACGAGCAGCAGCTCCGTCGCCGCGCCCGGCCTCCAGTCGATGCCGACGCCGGTGTGCGGGCTGAGCGCGTCGGGGCCGATGACCACGAGTTCGTCGCCGACGGCCGCGGTGCTCAGCCACCCGGCCGCGGGGCCGCCGTCGCCGTGCACGACGAAGTCGATGTCGACGCGGCACTCCTCCTGCGAGACATCGCGCACCGTGTAGGTGCGGAACGGGTTGCGCCGATGCTCGGGAAGTGCACGCCACTGGTCGTACCAGTCGCCCGCGTCGAGCGGGCTGAAGCTGCCGTCCGGCAGCGGGAAGACCAGCTTGATGCGCTGGTCGAGGCGCTCGGTGCCGAACGTCTCGAACTCGGCGCAGGTGAGGCTCACGCGCAGGAACCCCGGGCTCAGGCTGCGCAATCCCGACACGCGCGCACGATACGGCCGGTACGCCGGGCGGTCCGTGAGGGGCGGGGCGAGCACGGTCACGTCGAACCTTCCGGACGAGGGCGGGATGAGTAAGGTTAGGCTACACTAACCACCTCTGTAATGACCGTGCGTCGACGCTGGACGGTCGGGAGCCCGGGCAGTATCGTCGGCCGCGTGACGGTCACGCGCATCCACCCGCTCCTGGGCAGGGATGCGCGCCTCATCCTCCTGATCACCGGCGTCCTCGCGGGTGCGGCCGTCGGCTTCCTGCACATCGTCGACTACGAGTTGGGGAACGACACCAAGCGCGAGCTGCTCAGTCCCCAGCTCTTCCTGTACGGCCCTGCGGCGGCGGCGGTCGGCTTCGTCGCCGCGGCCGCCCTGTACGCCTGGTTCGCAAGGGCGCGACCCGGGGCTGCACTCTGGTGGCGGCACGTCTTCGGCACGGTGAGCGCCATCGCCGCCGCGTTCTCGGGCTACTCGCTGCTCTGGATCACCACCCCGCCGACGTACCTCGGCTGGTTCAGCGAGCCGCTCGGCGCTGTCGTCATCGCGGCGACGGTGGAGGTCGTGCTCGTCCGGCTCCTCCGGTCCGCCCGTAATGTCGAGAGCACGAAGCTCCGTTCGACGTCCCAGTGAACCGACACCGATTCGAAAGGACCGAAAGACCGATGAAGTACATGATGTTCGTGATCACCGACTCGCAGCCCGACACCGAGACGGACGAATCCGACGTCGACCTCTGGGTCGACGAGCTCGACGCGTCCGGCAAGCGCCTCATCGGCGAAGTGCTGGCGCCGCAGACCGAATCCCGGGTGGTGCGCGTCCGCGACGGCAAGCGCTACGTGACGGACGGCCCGTTCACCGAGACCACCGAGGTCATCTGCGGTTTCGACATCCTCGACGTGGACGACCTCGACGAGGCGATCGAAATCGCCTCCCGCCACCCGATGGCGCGCAACGGCCAGCTCGAGCTGCGCCCGTTCATGGTCTGGGAGTGACGCATCGCGCGCGCTGACGCGAACTGAAGCCGACGCGACCTGGAGCTGACGCGGTCCGCCGCCTCCCGCTGCGCCACCCTGGACCGGGAGGCGGCGGGTGTCGCAAGATGGCGTCATGACGATGATCGCCGGCCCCATCGCCTCCACCACCTCCGGGGAGGTCGCCGGCGGCGACGACGGCCGGGTGACCGTCTGGAAGGGCATCCGCTACGGCGAGCCTCCGACCGGGGCGGCGCGCTGGGCGGCCCCCCGTGCCGCGCGCGAATGGGAGGGCACAGCGGGCGCGACCGCGTTCGGCGCTGCGGCGCCGCAACCGTTCAACAGGGTGATGCCGCTCGGTGACGGCGTCCGGACCGACGAGGACTGCCTGTTCCTCAACGTCTGGCGGCGCTCCGACGCGGCGGAGGACCGCCCGGTGATGGTCTGGCTGCACGGCGGCGCCTACACGTTCGGCGCGGCGAGCCAGGCCGTCTATGACGGGACCTCGCTGGTCACCACCGGCGACGTCGTGCTGGTCACGATCAACTATCGGCTGGGCGCCCTCGGCTTCCTCGACCTGCGCTCGCTCACCGGCGGGCAGGATGCCGAACCCAATCCCGCGCTGCGCGACGTCCTGCTCGCCCTGCGCTGGGTGCAGGACAACATCCGCTCCTTCGGCGGCGACCCGGACCGCGTGACGCTCTTCGGCGAGTCGGCGGGCGCCGGCCTCGTCACCGCGCTGCTGGCGACGCCCAGCGCTGCAGGGCTCTTCCACCGGGCGATCGCGGAGAGCTCACCGGCGAGCTCCATGTACGGTCCCGCACGCGCCGAGACCGTCGCCGCCCGATTCGCGGCGGAGGCCGGGGCCTCGACGTTCGAGGAGTTGCAGGCACTCCCCGTGGACGCCGTCGTCGCGGCGGCGGCGCGCGTGTACGACGCGGTGCCGCGCGAGCATCCCGGAACGCTCGCCTTCGCTCCCGTGGTCGACGGAGACCTCCTGCCCGAGCATCCGATCACCGTGCTGAGCGAGGGCCGCGGCCTCCCCGTGCCGCTGATCATCGGCACCAACCGCGACGAGGCCACGCTGTTCCGCTACATGAACTCACCGCTCATGCCGATCGGCGCCGACGCGATCCAGCAGATGTTCGCCACCATGCGCGACGAGCAGCCGGAGCTGCCTTCCCCGACCCGGGAACAGGTCCTGGCGGCCTACGCGAAGGTCAAACGCAAGTCCCTCGGGCTGGGGATCGCCCGCGACATCGGCTTCCGGATGCCCACCGTGTGGCTGGCGGCAGGCCACGCCGCCGTCGCGCCGACCCACCTCTACCGCTTCGACCATGCGACGCCCCTGATGACGCTCTCGGGAATCGGAGCGGCGCACGGTGCCGAACTGGGCTACGTCTGGGGCACGCTCGACGCGGGCGCCGGCCCTGCCTTCCGCCTGGGCGGCCGACGCACGGCGGAGCGCATCTCGGAGCGGATGCAGCGCCGCTGGACCGAATTCGCCAACGGCAGGCCGCCGGGAGCCGATTGGCCGGTCTACGACCCCCGATCGCGTACGTCCCTCGTCATCGCGAGGAACGACCGCGTCGTCGACGACCTGGACGCGTCCCTCCGCACGGGCTGGGGCGACACGGTCCTCGCCTTCCGCTGACCGCCGCTCCCGGCCGCTACGGCCGCTCGACCACCTCGAAACGGTTGCCGTCGGGGTCGGTCGCCTGGAACATCGGCGGGACCCCGGGCCAGCGCAGCAGCTCCCCCACCGCGACCCCGCGCCGCATCAGCTCCGCGTGCGTGTTCCCGGCGTCGAGACTCTCGAACCGGATGCCCGTCTCGATCCCCGCTGGGACGTCGTCGCTCGCGACCACGAGCGACACCGAGACCGTCGACCCGGAGGGCGCCAGCATGATCCAGCGCCCTCCCGTCGGCAGCGGCGCGTCCACCAGCACCGCGAATCCCAGCGCGTCGCGGTAGAACGCCAGAGCGACGTCCTGGTCCGCGACCGGGATCCCGATCGTGTTCACCCCGATGATCCCCGTCTCCGCCATGCGCTCAGCCCCTGCCCACCAGCGGCCGCACCTCGATGCCGCCGTGCCCCTGGCGCGCCTCGGCGAGGGTGGCGGCGAGCGCGACGACCTCGTCGTGGTCGTCGCCCTCGATCAGGTAGAAGCCGCCGACGACCTCCTTCGCCTCGGAGAACGGCCCGTCGGTGGACTGCGGCTCGCCGTCGGCCCCCGTGCGCACCGCCGTGCCGGTGGAGGTCGCCTGAAGCTCGCCCGCGGCACGCACCCGGCCGGCGGCCTTCTCGTTGAACGTCCGGTGACCGGCGTCGATCGCGGCCCGCTCGTCGTCGCTCATCGTGTCCCAGCGGCCCTCGTCGCCGTGGATGAGGATCAGGTACTCGGTCATGTCGTCCCTTTCGTCGGATGTCCTACACCGTCACGTCGAACAGCCGAGGCCGTTTTCGACACCCGCCCCGCGGCTATACTGCTGACGTCCGGCCGTTCATCCGGCCCGGTGCTCGAAAAATGGGCACGAAGCCGCGCTTCGCCAGTCAGCGCGCGAGACACATACGGATCATCGCACCTCCGTTCCCGTCTCGAAAGGCACTCTCATGCCCTCTGTCTCCGCTCACGTCGCCGCCGCTCTCGCCCACCACGTCGACCAGGTCTTCGGCGTCATGGGCAACGGCAACGCCCACTTCCTCGACGCCCTGGAGCGCGACGGGGCCGTCGCGTACACCGCCATGCGCCACGAGGCCGGCGCCGTTGTCGCCGCGGACGCGTACCATCGCGCCTCCGGGCGGCTGGCCGCGGCGACCGCGACCTACGGAGCCGGGTTCACGAACACCCTCACGGCACTCGCGGAGGCGCGGCAGGCGCACATCCCGCTGGTACTGGTGGTCGGCGACGAACCCACCTCCGGTCCGCGACCGTGGGGCGTCGACCAGATCGCGCTGGCCAGCGCCGTCGGCGCGCGCACGTACACCGTCGGCCGCACCGACGCGGCTGCCACGACGGTCATCGCTGTCGAACACGCGCTCACCTACCGGGTGCCGACGGTCCTCGCGATCCCGTACGACGTCGCCACCCGGGAGGCCGGCCCGGTGCCGCAGGCGCCTTCCCCCGCCGCGCCTGCCCCGCTCGCGCCCGCCGGGCCGTTCGCCGCCGGCGCCATCGCCGACGCCGCCGCGGCCCTGGCCGGCGCAGAGCGTCCCTTCCTGCTCGCCGGCAGGGGCGCCTGGATCTCCGGCGCCGGCGCCGCCCTCGGCGAGCTCGCCGCCGCGACCGGCGCGCTCACCGCGGGCACGGCGCTGGGCCGCGGCGTGTTCCCCGACACCCGCTACGACCTCGGCGTCACCGGCGGCTTCGGCGCCGAGCGCGCGATGGAGGCCGTGCGGACGGCCGATGTCGCCGTGCTGTTCGGCGCCTCGCTCAACCAGTTCACGATGCGCTTCGGCGACCTGTTCGCGCCCGGCACCCGCGTCATCCAGGTGGACGTCGCCCCGGCGGCGACGCACCCGCACGTCGGGGCGTACGTGCGCGGTGACGCGCGCCTCGTCGCCGAGGCCCTCGTGCGGGAGCTGCGAACGCTCGGCGCGATGCCCTCCGGCTGGCGCGAGTCCGTCGACCTCGCCGACCTGGTCGCGCGGCCCGCCGGGGACGGCCTGGCGCCCGACGGGCGCCTCGACCCGCGCTCGGCCGCGGCCCGCATCGGCGAGCTGCTGCCCGCCGACCGGGTCGTCGTCTCCGACGGCGGCCACTTCATCGGCTGGGCGAACATGTACTGGCCGGTGGCCTCCCCCGACCGCATGATCATGGTGGGAACGGCGTACCAGTCGATCGGCCTCGGCTTCCCGAGCGTCGCGGGCGCCGCGCTCGCGCACCCGGAGTCGACGGTGGTGCTCACGACCGGAGACGGCGGCGGACTGATGGCGCTTGCCGACCTGGAGTCGGCCGTGCGCGTCGCCGGCGGCCACGGCCTGACCGTGGTCTGGAACGACGCGGCCTACGGAGCCGAGGTGAACCTCTACGGCCTGAAGGGTCTGGCGCAGGGGCCGATGCGCATCCCGGAGGTCGACTTCGCGGCCCTCGGCGCCGCCGTCGGCGCGCAGGGGGTGGTGGTCCGCACGCTCGCCGACCTGGAGGCCTTGGCCGAGTGGGCGGCACGCCCGGCCGACGAGCGGCCGTTCCTGCTACTCGACCTGCGCATCTCCGGCGCGGTGATCGCGCCGTACCAGGAGGAGATCATCCGCGTGAACTCGTGAGGCGGCGGGAGCGCACCGCTACGCTTCCCCCAGCATGATGTTCGAGCCAGACGACGATTTCTTCCCCGTCCTCCCGCAGGCGCGCACCCTCCGCCCGGCCGGGCCGGAGGACCTCGCCGCGACGATCGCGTTCACCGTCCTGCTGTTCGCCGCGGGAGTCGTGCTGTCGTTCGGCGGCGTGCTCCAGCTCATGAGTGTCGACGCCTGCGGCGCGCGCCCGACCGGATGCGACTACGCGCTCCTGGCCTCGACCATCTGGATCACGCCTGCCGCGACCGTCGCCGCTCTCGGGCTCGCCATCGTCGCGCTCGCCCGTCGCCCGCGGAGGCGGCGGCGCACCTGGTGGGTCCCCGTGCTCGGCCTGGCGTTCACAGTGTGCGCCTTCGCGGTCGCGTCCGCCCTGGTCAGGGCCGGCCTCGGAATGTCCACCTGACCGTTCCCCGTCTCCGGCCGATAGTGACGACTGACGTACCTCCCTTCGTTCTTCCGTCGTAGGTCGTGAGGAGTGCCATGCCCGAGTCAGCGCCCCGTTCCGCTCGCCACCGGGAGTCCGGTCGCCGAGGAGCCGCCGATGCCGTCCGCCTCGCGCTCGGCCGGTTGCGACGACGGGGAGTTCAGGAGCGACGTCGGAGGCTCGCGGTCACCGCCGCGCTCGTCACGGCCGCTCTGATCGGCTCGGGGGCGATCGTCACCTCCGGCGCTCTCGCTGCGGCGGCCCCGCGCGTCGACGTCACCTGGACGACGTCGAACTCGTGGACGACGGGCTTCCAGTCGGCTGTCACGATCACGAACGGCGCCGGCACGGGAACCACCCTGAAGCCCTGGCAGGTGCGCTTCGCCTTCCCGCACACGCTCGTCAGCATCTGGTCGGCGGTGTCCGTCGCGTCGCCTGCCGGAACGCTCACGGTCGGCGCGCCATCATGGGCGACGACCCTCGCCCCGGGAGGCTCCGCCCCGTTCGGGCTCACGGCCACCCGCGCGGGTTCCGCCGCGATCGTCCCGACCTCGTGCACCATCATCGGGCTGCCGGCCGGCACCGTCCTGCCGTGCTCGGTGAACGGCGGCGCCGTCGACCAGGCGCCGAGCGCGACTCCGACACCGAGCGCGACCCCGAGTCCCTCCGCCACGCCGACCCCGATCCCCACGCCGACTCCGACGCCCCCGCCGACCCCCGCCCCCGGCACCGGCCTGGCCGTCACCTGGACCGTCACCTCCGAGTGGACGGCCGGCTTCCAGTCGTCCGTCGCGGTCGCCAACACCTCGTCCAGCCTCCTCAGCCCGTGGCAGCTCGCGTTCACGACAGCCGACGGCGTCGTCAGTCTCTGGGACGGCACGGTGGGCACGACGAGCGACGGCTTCAGCGTGACCGCCCCCGCGTACGCACAGACGCTCGCGCCCGGCGCCACGGCGACGTTCGGGCTCACGTCCACGAAGGCAGCGGGAGCGCCGCTGGTGCCGACCTCGTGCCGGGTGATCGGCGCCGAACTGCCCTGCTCCATCAACGGCGGGGCGGCGTCGACCCCGACGCCGACCCCGACCCCGACCCCGACCCCGACCCCCACTCCCACGCCGACCCCCGGCACCTCCGGCCTCCTGGTGGCGCCCTACGTCGACCTGGGCCTGTGGCCGACCGCCGACTTGTCGTCGTTCGCGGCTTCCGCCGGGGTGCGCGCGGTCACCGCGGCGTTCATCGTCGCCGACCGCACGAGCGCGTGCTCTCCCACCTGGGCGGGATACACCGCGTACACGATCGGCGGCAGCCAGGACTTCCAGGCGAACGTCCAGGCGTTCCAGGCGCAGGGAGGCCGGGTCATCGCCTCGTTCGGCGGAGCGGTCAACGACGAGCTCGCCCGCGTGTGCACCGATCCGACGAAGCTGCTCGCTGCCTACAGCACGGTCGTGACGCGGTTCGGCCTCGACCGCGTCGACTTCGACATCGAGGGGGCCGACGTCTCCGACTCCGCGTCCAACCTGCGCCGGGCCCTGGCGGTCGCCGCCCTCCAGAAGCAACGCGCCGCGGCCGGCCACCCGCTCGAGGTCACCCTGACCCTGCCCGTCATGCCCTACGGCCTGCTCGCCAGCGGACTGCGCACCCTCTCGGAGTTCACCTCCTCCGGTGTCCGGCTGTCGGCCGTCAACCTGATGACCATGGACTACGGCACCGGCGTCACGAACATGGGCGCCGCCGCGATCTCGGCGGCCGCAGCGGTCGCCGGGCAGCTGAAGAGCGTCACGGCATACGCATCGTGGACCGACGCGCAGCGTCTCGCTTTGATCGCCGTCACGCCGATGCCCGGCCTCAACGACACCGGCGAGATCTTCACCGTTGCCGACGCGACGACGGTCGGCCGCTACGCCGCGGCGAACGGCCTGGCCGGCCTGTCCTGGTGGGAACTGACCCGCGACCAGCCGTGCGGTCAGGGCATCCCCGCCTACATGTGCTCCGGCACCGCCCAGCCGCGCTGGGCGTATTCCCGCGCATTCGTCGCTGCGGTCGGCTGACGCGGGCCGCGCGGGATCTGGAGCCGACTGCGGGGTTCGAACCCGCGACCGCTCGCTTACAAGGCGAGTGCTCTACCAGCTGAGCTAAGTCGGCGACGACGGGAGCCCGTCGCGAACCATCCTAGGGGACGGCGGTCAGCTGCCCGCGCTCGGCGAGGGGGTCGGAGTGGACGTCGACGAGTACTCGTCGCCCTGCGCCTGCAGCACGAACGCCTTGAAGTCGTCCGCGTTGGTGAGCGAGCCGGTGTACGGCTTGCCGTTCACCAGCACGAGCAGTGCGTTCGTCATCTTCCTCACGTCGGAGTTCGGGATGGGACCGCTCAGAGCGCGGTCGCTCGCCGTGCCGACCCAGGTCTTGAAGCGCCCGTCGTCGATACACGGGTTCACGTCCGACACGGACGCGCCGGCGGACGCGGCGCGCTTCTTGAGCTCCTGGTCGCTCAGCCCGGGGCCGCCCTCGGCCGGCTGGTCCGTGAACAGGGCCTCGTTGAACGCCCAGAAGGCCTTCGGCGAGTAGTTGGCGACACAGGCCGCCGCGTTCGCCGCGCGCAGCGAGTAGCGGGTGCCCGCCGAGTGACTGGTGTAGATGGCGACGGGGTGCATCTCCACCGTCACGGCGCCGTTCTTCACCAGCGGCTCCAGCTGCTTGAGGTTCGTGCGCTGGAACTGGCCGCACAGCTTGCACAGGTAGTCCGCGTAGATGCGGATGTCGACGGTGCTGCCCGTCGGATCGGCGGGGCTGGCGATGGGCTTCGCGTCGGCGGCGAGCGCCGGAGTCGCCTTGACCGTGAGGCCGGACCCGACGACGACGCCGTCGCTGGCCATGTTCTTCGGGCCGGGCACGGTCGGGCGGATGGCGCCCATGATCACCACGGCGACGATGGCGGCGATGGCGAGGACTCCGACGACGATGCCGCCGGAGAGGAGGGTCTTGTTCCTGCGGTCTCTGCGCTGCTGGCTCGTGCGGAGCTGTCGGGCTTTCTCCCTGGCAGCCGCGCGGACGTCGCCGTTGCGGCTCTCGTCGGGGTCGGTCATGGAACTCATAATCCTCAGGCGAATCGGCTCTCGGGGTAGGCGGCGCTGAGCGCGGGGGGACGCATCAGCGGGACGTGCGTGAGCTAGACGCAACCGGACGATCGTATTCCGGCAGTCTGGGAATAGACCAGACATAGGCCGTCGGAGTTCCGAACACCACCTCCACGCCGCCCCCCGAGCGCGGGCCGGCGGCCTCCGCCGGCAGGTGGTCGAGGGCACCCTCGGGATGCCTTACTATGGGGGTCGTGGCATCGACGCCCCTGGACGTCGACGCCACGTCTATTCCATTCACAACGGATCGTCCGGCACGTACCTGCCGGTGAAGGAGACAAAAGAAAAATGGCGACTGTCACTTATGACAAGGCGACCCGGCTCTATCCGGGTTCCACCCGCCCCGCGGTCGACGCTCTCGACCTCGACATCGCAGACGGCGAGTTCCTCGTCCTCGTCGGCCCCTCCGGCTGCGGCAAGTCCACCTCGCTGCGCATGCTCGCCGGCCTCGAAGAGGTCAACGACGGCAACATCTTCATCGGCGAGCGCAACGTCACCGACGTGCCCCCGAAGGACCGCGACATCGCGATGGTGTTCCAGAACTACGCGCTCTACCCGCACATGACCGTCGCCGAGAACATGGGCTTCGCGCTCAAGATCGCCGGCGTTGGCAAGGAGGAGCGCGCCTCCCGCGTCCTGGAGGCCGCCAAGCTGCTCGACCTCGAGCCCTACCTCGGCCGCAAGCCCAAGGCCCTCTCCGGTGGTCAGCGTCAGCGCGTCGCCATGGGCCGCGCGATCGTCCGCTCCCCCCAGGTGTTCCTCATGGACGAGCCGCTGTCGAACCTCGACGCCAAGCTCCGCGTGCAGACCCGCACCCAGATCGCCTCGCTCACCCGCCGCCTGGGCGTCACCACCGTCTACGTCACCCACGACCAGACCGAGGCGCTCACCATGGGCGACCGCATCGCGGTCCTCAAGGACGGCGTCCTGCAGCAGGTCGGCACCCCCCGCGACCTCTACGCGCAGCCGAAGAACGTCTTCGTCGCCGGCTTCATCGGCTCCCCCGCCATGAACCTGTTCACCGCAGACGTCACCGACGGCGGCATCAAGTTCGGCACCACGGTCGTCCCGGTCGAGCGCGACGTGCTCGCCAACGCCGGCAACACCGTCACCATCGGTGTCCGCCCGGAGGACGTCGTCGTCTCCACCGCCGAGAGCGGCGGCCTGAAGGTCGCCGTCGACCTCGTCGAGGAGCTCGGCGCCGACGGCTACCTCTACGGCCACTCGGAGGTCGACGGCAAGCGCACCGACATCGTCGGCCGCGTCGATGGCCGGGTGCACCCGAACGCTGGTGACACCGTCTACATCACCCCGAAGCCGGGCCACGTCCACCTGTTCCACGCGGAGTCGGGCGAGCGTCTCGGCGGCGCGGTCGTCGACTGAGGTCGCAGGAACAATCCCTCACTCTGCCGCAGTCCGGTCTCGGGCTGCGGCAGAGTGGTTTCCGCACCACCTGTTCCTGGAGGCTCTGTCATGGCCGGCTCTGTCAACATCACTGCGGCGACCGTCGATCCCGCTCTGCTCGATCTCCCGTGGAACATCCCGCTGGAGCAGTGGTCGAACGAGCACATCGCGCTGCTGCCGAAGGGCATCAGCCGTCACCTCGTGCGCTTCGCGAACCTCTCCGGCTACGTCATCGCCATCAAGGAGACGACCGCGGAGATGGCGCAGCGCGAGTATGAGATGCTGCGCACCCTCCAGCGCCTCGACGTGCCGTGCGTCGACCCGGTCGCGGTCATCAAGAACCGCACCGACGACAACGGCGACCCGCTGAACGCCGCCCTGGTCACCCGGCACCTCAAGTTCTCCCTCCCCTACCGCGCACTGTTCTCGCAGACGCTGCGGCCCGACACCGCGACCCGTCTCGTCGACGCCCTCGCCGTGCTGCTCGTGCGCCTGCACATCGTGGGGTTCTTCTGGGGCGACGTGTCGCTCTCCAACACGCTGTTCCGGCGTGACGCCGGTGCGTTCGCCGCCTACCTCGTCGATGCCGAGACCGGTCAGCTCTACGACGGCCTCTCCAACGGGCAGCGTGAGAACGACCTCGAGATCGCGCGGGTCAACATCGCCGGCGAGCTGATGGACCTGGAGGCCGGCGGCCGCGTCGACGAAGAGCTCGACCCGATCAAGGTGTCCAACGGGATCGTCGCCGCCTACCGGTCGCTCTGGAAGGAGCTCACCGGCAGCGAGTCGTTCTCGTCGTCGGAGCGCTGGCGGATCAGCCAGCGCGTCGAACGCCTGAACGAGCTCGGCTTCGACATCGAGGAGCTCGCGATCAAGACCTCCGACGAGGGAACGACCGTCCGCATCCAGCCGAAGGTCGTCGACGCCGGGCACCACCAGCGACGCCTGCTGCGCCTGACCGGCCTCGACACCGGCGAGAACCAGGCCCGGCGCCTCCTGAACGACCTCGACTCCTACTCGGCGACCCTCGGCAAGCGCGGGCTCGACGAGGAGGCCATGGCCCACGAGTGGCTCCTGCGCGTCTTCGAACCCGTGGTCCGCGCGATCCCCGCCGAGCTGAAAGGCAAGCTGGAGCCCGCCGAAGTCTTCCACCAGCTGCTCGAGCACCGCTGGTTCATGTCGCAGCGCGAAGGCCGCGACGTGCCGTTGGCGGAGGCGCTCACGTCGTACATCAACGACATCCTCCGACACCGCCGCGACGAGGCCACCGTCGTCGGCCCGCCCACCGAGACGATGAGCATTCCGGTGATCCGCAGCGCCGCCGGACTCGATGACGACGAGGACGACGAGGACGACTGGCGGTCGAAGGTCTGACCGCACGGCAATCGTCGCCAGACCGCTGGCCCTGCGCCGCTCCGCTACGCTCTGAGTAACCAGAACGAGGAGCCCCATGTCGAATCCCGAACAGCCCGCGTACCCGGAGCAGCAGCCCGCCCAGCAGCAGCCCGCCCAGCCGCAGTACGACGTGCAGCAGCCCGCCCAGCCGCAGTACGGCGCGCAGCAGCCCTACGGCACCCAGCAGCCCTACGGAACGCAGCCGCAGTACGGCGCGCAGCCGTACGGCACGCAGCCGGGCTCCCCGTACCCGTACGCCTACGCTCCGGAGCCGCGGACGAACGTTCTGGCGATCATCTCGCTGGTGTCGGCGTTCTTCGTGAGCCTCGCCGCCGTCATCACCGGTCACATCGCGCTGGCGCAGATCAAGCGCACCGGCGAGAACGGGCGCGGTCTGGCACTGGCCGGTCTGATCATCGGCTACGTCGGCATCGCCGCCGGCGTGCTGTTCGTCATCATCTGGTTCACGCTGTTCTTCTCGCTCATGGGCCACAGCATGTCGACCTCGGGGATCTCCAGCTAAGCCGGCCCTGCCTTCGACGTCGCCGACTCAGCCGGAGTCGCGCACCCGGAGCACCGCGTCCACTCCGCGGCGCACCGTCTCGGCCGGGCGGTCCTGGTCCATCAGCTCGAGCAGGAGCTCGCCGCAGGCCCGCCCGAACTCGCGGGGCTGGAGGTCGACGGCGGTGATCGGCGGGGTGTGGAACTCCATGATCAGGCTGTCCACCCCTGACACCAGCTTGATGTCCGCTCCCGGCCGCAGACCCAGCGTGCGCAGCAGCCCGGCGATGCGGACCGCGACGCCGTCGGCGCCGACCAGGATCGCATCGACGCCCTCCGCGTCCGTCCACTCGGAGAGCCGGCGCGCGAGCGTCGCGTTCTCCTCGTGGATGGTCGTCAAGAGCACGCGCGGCTCCCGCCTCCGTTCCGCGCACCAGGCGCGATAGGCAGCCTCGAGCTCCTGCGCCCACGCGGAGACCTGCTCGACCAGTAGAAGCCCCGGCGCCTCCGCGCCGTGGTCGGTGAAGCGGTCGAGCACCTCGCGGGTGGTCCGGGTGTTGGGCGACTCGACGATCCCCCACGGGTCGGGGAACCCGGGCGGCGGGGAGTCACCGGTCACCACGGGCAGGTCTTGGCCGAGGATCATCGCGGCGCCTTCGTCGTCGGCGTGCGGCTCGATCAGGATGAAACCGTCCACCGGAGGGAAGGATTCGATGCGCGGGCTCGTCGGCGTGCTGGGGACGATCAGGAGCGAGAGGTCGGCCGCGTGCAGCCGTTCGGTGAGGCCGAGCGTGGTCTCGGTGTAGTAGCCGAAGTGCACGGCCGACTCGGGCAGGTAGAGCCCGACGGCGCCGGCGCGGGATTGGCGCAGCGCGCGTCCGAGCCGATTGATGCGGTAGCCGGAGGCCTTGGCGATGGCGAGGACCCGCGCGCGGGTGTCCTCGGACACCCCCTTCTTGCCGTTGAGGGCGAGGGAGGCCGCTGCCACGGAGATGCCGGCGCGCTCGGCGATGTCGGCCAGCGTCGTGGTCGGCATCCGCGCTCCTCTCGTCCGCATCCCGCCGCGTTGCGTCGCGGCTTCATCGCATTGTATAGTCCCAGATTAATCGATCAAGTTCTTAATCGATTGAGTTTGGTTTCGACCGAACGGATTCCCCCTCGCCGCACAGCCGCGGCGACGAAACAGACGGGTGGCACGTGGCACAGGAGCTCGACCTCGCATTCGTGGACGGCATGGTGTTCGACGGGGTGTCCGACACCCCCTCGCGCGTCGATGTCGGCGTCGCCGAAGGGCGCATCGCCGCCCTCGGAGCCGACGTGGCCGGCCGCATCGGCGAACACACCAGGATCGTCGACCTCGCCGGGCGGCTTCTGCTCCCCGGACTGATCGACTCCCACGTGCACCCGGTCGAGGCGGGCGTCGAGCGCTTGAACTGCGACCTCTCCTCCGGCTGGACGCGCGAGGACTACCTGCGCATGATCGCGGCGTACGCGGCGGCCCAGCCCGACCGCGAGTGGATCGTCGGCGGCGGCTGGCAGCAGGCCGCGTTCCCCGGCGGCGCACCGCTCGCCGCCGACCTCGACGCCATCTGCGCCGACCGCCCGATCGTGATGTCCAACCGCGACCACCACAGCGCGTGGGTCAACTCCGAGGCGCTCCGCCGCGCCGGCATCGACCGCGACACTCCCGACCCGGTCGACGGCCGGATCGAGCGCGACGCCGACGGCACGCCCACGGGCACCCTGCACGAGGGAGCCAGGATGCTCGCCCTCCGCCTCGCCCCCAGCCCGACCGCCGACGAGCAGTACGCCGGCCTGCTGGAGGCCCAGCGACACCTGCACTCCTTCGGGATCACCGGGTGGCAGGACGCGCTGATCGGCGACTACGGCAACCACTCCTCCGGGATCATCGACGCCTACCAGCGCGCGATGGACGACCGCGCGCTGAAGGCACGGGTGAACGGGGCGATCTGGTGGGAGCGGGAGCGCGGCGCCGAGCAGATCGCGCGCATCCAGGAACTCCGCGAGCGGTTCCAGGACGAATGGTTCCGGGTCAGCACCGTCAAGGTGATGCAGGACGGGATCGTCGAGAACCGCACAGCGGCCATGATCGAGCCGTATGTGCACCGCTGCGGTCCCGGCGAGGCGCACGACGACGGAATCTCGTTCGTCGACCCCGACCTGCTGGCCGACTACGTGACCCGGCTCGACGCCCTCGGCTTCCAGGTGCACTTCCACGCGATCGGAGACCGCGGGGTGCGGGAGTCGCTCGACGCGGTCGCCGCCGCCCGCGCGACCAACGGCGAGAGCGGGATCACCCACCACATCGCCCACCTCCAGGTGGTGCACCCCGACGACCACCCGCGGTTCGCCGCGCTCGGCGTCGCCGCGAACATCCAAGCGCTGTGGGCCTGCTACGACCCTCAGATGGTCGAGCTGAACGTCCCGCTGCTGGGAGCTGAGCGCACGACCACCCAATACCCGTTCGGCTCGCTCCTGGCCAGCGGCGCACACCTGTGCGCCGGGTCGGACTGGCCCGTCACCAGCCCGGACCCGTGGCTCGGCATCCACGTGGCGGTCAACCGCCGGCTGCCCGACTGGCACCCCGACCACAATCCGGAGGCCTTCCTTCCCGGCGAGAGCCTCCGCCTCGCCGACGCCCTGCGCGCCTACACCAGCGGCGCCGCACGCATCAACGGCCGCGACGACCTGACCGGGTCGATCGCGGTGGGCGCCTGGGCCGACCTGGCCGTCGTCGACCGCGACCCGTTCGCCCACCCTGCGGACACCATCGCCGACACCCGCACCATCGAGACCTTCGTCGCCGGGGAGTCCGTCTACACGGCCGCCCCCGTCGCGAGCTGACGGTCGCACCCCCGCACAGCACACCCCAAGGAGACGCACCATGAGAAACCGCACCCTCACCGTCCTCGCCGTGGCCGCCGTCGCCGCCGTGCTCACCGGCTGCTCCAGCGGCGCCGCGGGCAGCGCGGACCGGCAGACCGCGCTGACCGACCTGAAGCTGGACAAGGACAGCTCCGCCGCCGCGATGCTGCCCGCCGACATCCAGAAGGCCGGCAAGCTGGTCATCGGCGTCGACCCGACGTACGCGCCCAACGAGTTCAAGGACAAGGACGGCGCCCCCATCGGCTGGGAGATCGACCTGATCGACGCGGTCGCCGCCAAGCTCGGCGTGAAGACCGACTACCGGGTCGCGAAGTTCGACAACATCGTCCCGAGCATCCTTGGCGAGAAGTACGACATGGGCCTCGGCGGCTACTACGACACGAAGAAGCGCGAGGAGACGCTCGACATGGTCGACTTCTTCACGGCAGGCAACCAGTTCGCCTCGCCCGCCGCGAAGCCGATCACGAACGAGCTGGATGTCTGCGGCCTCAAGATCGCCGTGCAGAACGGCGGCTCGGCACCGCTGGTCTACCTGCCCGAGGTCGACAAGAAGTGCGAGGCCGCCGGCAAGCCGAAGACGAACCAGCTCGGCTACGACACCCAGGACGACGCCACAGCCGCCGTGACGCTGGGCCGGGCGGACGCGATGGTCGCCGACTCCCCCGTCATCGGGTACGCCGCCAAGCTCAGCAAGGGCAAGCTCGTCACCTCGCCGATCTACGACTCGCTCCTCTCCGGCACGCCGGTGAAGAAGGACCGCGGGCAGTTCGCGCAGGCGATCCTCGCCGCCCTGCAGGCCCTGCAGAAGGACGGCAGCTACACGAAGATCCTCAGCTACTGGGGCGTCGAGAACGGCGCGCTCGACACCATGCAGATCAATGGCGCGACCGAGTAGCGCCCCCGAGGCCGGCACCACGACACGTGGTGCCGGCCGCCGGCGATCCGGGGAGCCCGGCCTGCACCCGGTGACCGGTGCCCCCGCCATCCGCTCGACGCCCGTTCGGCACCCCTGGCGGGCGGTGGCGGGCGTGGTGATCATCCTGGCCATCGTGCTGTTCGTCATCGACGCCGGTCGGCGCGAGGCGTACGACTGGGCGGCGTTCGCCCAGTACCTCTTCGACCCGCGCATCGTGCAGGCCGCGGGCGTCACCCTGCTGCTCACAGTGCTCTCGATGGCGATCGCCGTGCTGCTCGGCGTGCTCCTGGCGGTCATGCGGCAGAGCCCCAACCCGATCCTGCGGTGGGCGTCCGGAGTCTTCATCTGGATCTTCCGCGGCACGCCGGTCTACGTGCAGCTCGTGTTCTGGGGCCTGCTCTCGACGATCTACAAGACCATCGAGATCGGCATCCCGTTCCAGCAGCCCTGGCTGGTGTTCGAGAGCATCGACCTGTTCGACGTGTTCTGGATCGCGGTCTTCGGCCTCGCCCTCAACGAGGCGGCGTACATGGCCGAGATCGTGCGGGCCGGCCTCCTCTCGGTCGACCAGGGCCAGAAGGAGGCCTCCACGGCGCTCGGCCTCACCCGGTCGCAGATGATGCGCAAGATCGTGCTCCCCCAGGCGATGCGCGTGATCATCCCGCCGACGGGCAACGAGGTCATCTCCATGCTCAAGACCACCTCCCTGGTCACCGCGGTGCCGTTCAGCCTCGACCTGTACACGCGCTCCAGGGACATCTCGGCCGAGACGCTGAACCCGATCCCGCTCCTGCTCGTCGCCTCGGTCTGGTATCTCGCGTTCACGTCGCTGATGATGATCGGCCAGCACTTCCTGGAGCGGCGGTTCGCCCGCGGCTTCGATCAGCGCGGCGGCGGTCACGTTCCGGAGCCGATGCCGGAGACGGTCGCGATCAGCGCCGCCGAGACCCCGTCGTCCACCCCGACCGAAGGAGCAGACCGATGACCGCGACGACAGCGTCCGCGCGGCCGATGGTCCGTGCGGAGAACGTGCACAAGGCCTACGGTGACCACCACGTCCTGCGCGGCGTCTCCCTCGAGGTGCAGCAGGGCGAGGTCGTCTGCGTGATCGGGCCGTCCGGCTCCGGCAAGTCGACGTTCCTGCGCTGCATCAATCATCTGGAGGGCATCGATGGCGGCCGCATCCTCGTGGACGGCTCCCTGATCGGCTACCGCCAGGTCGGCGACCGGCTGCACGACCTCAAGCCGGCGGAGGCCGCCGCCCAGCGCCGGGACATCGGGATGGTGTTCCAGCGGTTCAACCTGTTCCCGCACCTGTCGGTGCTCGAGAACGTGACCACCGCCCCGATCATGGTCGGCGGGCAGAAGCCGGAGCAGGCCGCCGCCCGCGCCCGCGAGCTGCTCGAGCGGGTCGGCCTGGGGGCCAAGGCGAATGCCTTCCCCGGTCAGCTCTCCGGCGGGCAGCAGCAGCGGGTCGCGATCGCCCGTGCGCTGGCGATGGACCCGAAGCTGATGCTCTTCGACGAGCCCACCTCCGCGCTCGACCCCGAACTGGTCGGCGAAGTGCTCGACGTCATGAAGGGGCTCGCGCAGACGGGCATGACCATGGTCGTCGTCACGCACGAGATCGGCTTCGCCCGGGAGGTTGGCGACACGCTGGTCTTCATGGACGGCGGTGTCGTGGTCGAGTCGGGCGACCCGCGTCGGATGATCGCCGATCCCCAGCACCAGCGCACCCGCACGTTCCTCTCGCACGTGCTCTGACGCACACCGCCGAGTCCGCAGATGATCTGTGGACTCGGCGGTTTCGTGCTGACTTCGCGCGTACTCGCGAGCCGCTCGTACTCGCGAGCAGCGCGTACTCGCGAGCAGCGCGTACTCGCGAGCAGCTAGGGGCGGGCCTTCGCCTCGGACCGGAGCTTCGCGATCTCGTACAGCGTGACGCTGGCGGCGATGCCCGCGTTCAGCGACTCGGTGGAAGCCGAGATCGGGATCGACACGACCGCATCGCACGTCTCGGTGACGAGTCGCGACAGGCCCTTGCCCTCGCTGCCCACGACGATCACGACCGGACGATCCGCGAACGACAGCCCTGGTAGCGAGGTGTCGCCTCCGCCGTCGAGGCCGAGCACGAACACGCCCGCCTTCTTGAACTCCTTGAGCGTCGCCGTCAGGTTGGAGGCCATCGCGACGGGGGTGCGCGCCGCAGCACCGGCGGACGTCTTCCAGGCCGCGGCGGTCATCCCGACCGAGCGGCGCTGCGGGACGATCACACCCTGCCCGCCGAACGCGGCCGTCGAGCGGATGATCGCGCCGAGGTTGCGCGGGTCCGTGATCCCGTCCAGGGCCACGAACAGCGGGGTCTCGCCCTTGCGGAGCGTCAGGTCGAGCAGTTCGCCCGGGTGGGCGTACTCGTACGGCGGCACCTTGAGCGCGACGCCCTGGTGCACGGCGTCGCGGCCGGCGAGGCGGTCGAGCTCCGGACGCATCACCTCGAGCACCGGGATCGCGCGGCCGGTGGCGATCGACAGGATCTCCTTCATCCTGTCGTCCATCTCGGCCCGAGCAGCGATGTACAGCGTGGAGGCCGGGATCGCCGCGCGCAGGGCCTCCAGGACGGAGTTGCGCCCGGTGACGATCTCGCTCTCGTCGCCGCTCTTGGCGCGACGAGCGGCGCCGGAGGCACCGCGCGGTGCGCCGTCTCGGCCGCCGCGCTGCTCGGCCTTCGCCGCGGCGCGCTCGCGCAGCTGCTTGTTCTTGTACGCGACGTGGTACTCGCGGTCCTCGGCCTTCGGGGTCGGACCGCGGCCCTCGAGCGCCTTGCGACCGTGCCCCCCGGTGCCGACCTGGGCGCCCTTCTTGCTCTTCCTCACAGCGCCCGCGCGGGGCTTGCCACCCGAGTTCTTCATGCTTCGATACTCCAATGCGACCCCGTCGGGGTGTCTTCGATACTGATTCCCGCGGCGGTCAACTCGTCGCGGATGCGGTCTGCGGCGGCGAAGTCGCGCGATTGGCGCGCTTCCTGCCGGTCGTCGAGCAACCGCCCGACGAGGGTTCCGAGCGCGTGCTCCGCCGCACTCGAGCCCGTCGAGTGCCACTGCGGCGACAGCGGGTTGATGCCGAGCACCTCGGTCATCGCCAGCACGTGGCCACGGGCGTTGGCGGCGGCCTCCAAGTCTTCCGCATCCAGCGCCGCGTTTCCTGAACGCACGGTGTCGTGGAGCACGGCGAGGGCCTGCGGCACGGCGAGGTCGTCGTCCATCGCCTCTGCGAACGCGCCGGGCACGGTCTCCACACCGCTGCCGGCGAACCGCGTTCCGGCAAGACGGCGGTCGACGCGCTCGAAGAAGCCGGAGATGCGGTCGAGGGCTGCCTCCGCCTCGCTGAGCGACCCGTCGTGGTAGTCGATCGTCGACCGGTAGTGCGCCGAGCCGAGGTAGTAGCGCACCACGAGCGGACGCGCGGCACCCAGCAGGTCGGCGGCGTAGACGGAGTTGCCGAGCGACTTGCTCATCTTCTGCCCGTTGACGTGCACGAGCCCGTTGTGCACCCAGTACGACGCGAAGTCGTCTCCCGCGGCGGTGGACTGCGCGAGCTCGTTCTCGTGATGCGGGAACCGCAGATCGAGGCCGCCGCCGTGGATGTCGAACGCCGCGCCGAGATAGCGGCGCGACATCGCGGAGCACTCGATGTGCCAGCCGGGGCGCCCGTCGCCCCACGGCGACGGGAACGCGGCGGACGCGGGCTCGTCGCTCTTGCGCCCCTTCCAGAGTGCGAAGTCGCGCGGGTCGCGCTTGGCACGCGGGTCGGCGTCGGCCGCGGCCTCCATGTTGTCGATGCTCTGCCTGGTCAGCTCACCGTAGGCCGTCCAGCTCTTCACATCGAAGTACACGTCACCCGAGCCGTCGCCTGCGACGTAGGCGTGGCCGCGCTCGATCAGGCGGCCGATCAGCTCCTGCATCTGCGGGATGCTCGCGGTCGCCCGCGGCTCGTAGGTGGGAGGCTGCACGCCGAGCGCGGTGTAGCCCGCCGTGAACTCCAGTTCGAACCGGTACGCGAGCGCCCACCACTCCTCGGAGCCGCCCTGTTCCTGCGCGGTCATCGCGTTGACGAGGATCTTGTCGTCGATGTCGGTGACGTTGCGCACCAGCGTCACGTCGAGCCCGCGGTAGGTCAGCCACCGCCGCAGCTGGTCGTAGACGAGGGCCGAACGCAGGTGGCCGATGTGCGGCGACGACTGCACCGTCGGACCGCAGACGTACATGCCCACCGCGCCGGCGCGCAGTGGGACGAAGTCGCGCAGGGCCCCGGCCTTGGTGTCGAAGAGTCGCAGAGTCACGGCCTAAGCCTACGGGGCCGCGCGTTGCGCGAGCGCTTCGTTGACGGGCGCGAAGGCCACCCGGTCGAAGATCAGCTCGATCCGGGTGATGGCGTCCCCCTCCACGGTCACCAGCTCGACGCACGGCACCGCGCCGGCCGCCGTGTCCGTGACGAAGTCGTACACCACGCACGCGCGGTCGCCGTCGGCGAACACCTCCCGGACGTCGTTGCGGACCAGGGCGGGAAGCAACCGTTTCAGCGCGGCGAGCCACGCGTCCCTGCCGAGCGTCTGGCCCGCGAAGATCGCGGACAGGTCGTCGGCGAGGAGGCCGCCGACGGTATCGAGGTCGTGCCGCCCGACTCCGTCGATGTACTGGCGCGCGACCGCCGCGCTGTGGTCCGGGATGCTCTGCTGCTGGGTCATGGCGATCCTCTCCACGGGCCAGGCTAGTCAGTCGGCCGGGTCAGTGCAGCAGTGACGTCCGTGCAGCAGCGACGTCAGTGCAGCAGTGCGGTCGCGAAGACCGCGATCCCCTCGCTTCGACCGGTGAAGCCCAGGCCGTCGGTGGTCGTCGCGGCGATCGAGACGGGTGCGCCGAGGATGCCGGACAGCAGTTCCTCGGCCTCCCGCCGCCGTGGCGCGAACTTCGGGCGCTGACCGATGATCTGGACGGACACGTTGCCGATCCTCAGGCCGGCCTCCTCGACCAGCCGCCGCGTCTCGGTGAGGAACACCTCGCCGTGCGCCCCGGCGAACCGCGGGTCGCCCGTCCCGAACGTCCCGCCGATGTCGCCGAGGCCCGCGGCGCCGAGGAGGGCGTCCACGATGGCGTGGCAGGCGGCGTCCCCATCGCTGTGGCCGGAGAGGCCGGGCTCGTCCGGCCAGTGCAACCCGGCGAGCCACAGCTCGGCCGACGGGTCGAACGCGTGGGTGTCGGTGCCGAGGCCGATGCGCGGCAGCTGCGGCGGCTCCGACGCGGACGCGGGCGCGAGGAGGTCGTGCGCCCGCTGGAGGTCGTGCGGCGTCGTGATCTTGAACGCCAACGCCTCCCCGGGCACGACGGTGACAGCGAAGCCGGCAGCGGCGACGAGGCCGGCATCGTCGGTCTCGTCGGTCGTGGCGGCGGCGTAGGCCGCCAACAGCTGGTCGCGCGGGAAGCCCTGCGGTGTCTGCACGGCCGCCAGCGTCGAACGGTCGACCGTCTCGTGCACCGTGCCGTCGTCGGCGACGCGCTTGATCGTGTCGCTCACCGGGAGGCCGGGGATCACCCCGTGCCCCGTCTCGTCGACAGCCGCCACGACCGCATCGAACAGCCCTGAGCTGGTGAGCGCCCGCGCCGCATCGTGCACGAGCACGACCTCGACACCGTCGGCGAGCACGGCGAGCCCCGCCGCCACGGACTGCTGCCTGGTCGCCCCGCCCGGCACGACGCTCACCGGCCGGCCGAATACCGCCACCGCGATCGCGGAGGCCTCCTCGACGCGATCGGCGGGCACCACCAGAACAGGGTCGGCCACGTGGCGCATGCCCCGCACGGAATAGAGAGAGCGCTCCAGGAGCGTCGGACCGTCGAGCCGCACGAACGCCTTCGGCAGCTCGGCTCCCAGCCGCGTGCCCGACCCGGCCGCGACGACGACGACCGCGACGCGCGGCTCAGCGTTCATGCTCATGACCCGAGACTATCGCCCGGCCCGACGCCGACGGCCCCGCTGCTGTGCAGCGGGGCCGTCGAACGCGAATGCATCGCGGAGCGGGTGAATCGCGGGCTAGGAGGCGAGCACCTCGTCGAGGAGGCTCGACGCCTTCTCGTCGTCGGTCTTCTCGGCCAGGGCGAGCTCGGAGATGAGAATCTGCCGGGCCTTGGCCAGCATGCGCTTCTCACCGGCGGACAGGCCGCGGTCCTGATCGCGACGCCACAGGTCGCGGACGACCTCGGAGACCTTGATGACGTCGCCCGACGCCAGCTTCTCGAGGTTGGCCTTGTAGCGGCGGGACCAGTTGGTCGGCTCCTCGGTGAAGGGAGCACGCAGCACCTCGAAGACGCGGTCGAGACCCTCCTTGCCGATCACGTCGCGCACGCCGACCAGGTCGACGTTCTCGGCAGGGACCTCGATGGTCAGATCGCCTTGCGTGACGTTGAGCTTGAGGTACAGCTTCTCTTCACCCTTGATGATTCTTTTCTTGACCTCGGTGATCGTTGCAGCACCGTGATGGGGGTAAACGACGGTTTCGCCAACCTCGAAAAGCATAGATATGTTGTCCCTTCAGCAACGAATAGGATACCACACGAGGCACATGCTAAGGTTCGCCCTCGCACCTCCGGCGGGCGCGGGAACGGCTGGCGGCATACGGTAAACTCGTGCTGAAATCCGCTTCGTAACAGGGCATCAGCGCGCCGTCGAGCGGAACGATTCGGAGGGTCATTCCAGTGAAAGCTCGCGTCGCGGCGTCCATCGTCCTCGCCCTGGCGGTCGCAGTCGGCACGGCCGGGTGCGGTCTCATCGCCCCGCAGGCGACCACGAAGCACTACGACCCGAGCGACGGCGTCGGCGGCACTGTCGGCGCGATCGACGTGCGCAACGCCTTCATCGTCACCGACGGCGTCGGCGGCAAAGTCGGCAACCTCGTCGTCTCGCTGGTCAACACCGACACCAAGAGCCACCGCGTGGCCATCTCCTCCGGATCCTCCGGCGCCGCGGCCGAGATCACCGTCGAGCCGGGCCAGGTCAAGGTCGTCGGCAAGAACCCCGACAAGGCGTCGTCGAGCAACGTCTTCCTGACGCCGTTCGACGCGCTGCCCGGCAGCCTCTACCCGGTCTACTTCCAGTACGGCGACGCGACCGGCGTCAAGCTGCAGGTTCCCGTCCTCGACGGCGGCCTCCCCGACTACAAGAGCCTGGTGCCGCCGGCGATCCTGCCCGGCCAGGGCTGATCGGCCGAGCTCCACACACGTCGAAGCCGCCCTCGCCAATCGCGAGGGCGGCTTCGTCGTTCCCGGGTCAGGCGTTGAAGCGGTAGCCGAGCCCGCGCACCGTGACCAGCATCTGCGGGTCGGACGGGCTCTCCTCGATGCGCGACCGGATGCGCTTGATGTGCACGTCGAGCGTCTTGGTGTCGCCGAAGTAGTCGCTGCCCCACACACGGTCGATGAGCTGACCGCGCGTCAGCACCCGGCCGGCATTGCGCAGCAGCAGCTCCAGCAGTTCGAATTCCTTCAGCGGCATGGAGATCTCGCCGCCGTTGACGGCGACCGTGTGCCGGTCGACGTCCATGCGCACGGTGCCGGCCTCCAGGATGCCGTCGTCCTCCAGCTCGGCCTCGTCCACGCGGCGGCGCAGCACGGCGCGGATGCGTGCCAGCAGCTCGCGCGACGAGTACGGCTTGGTGACGTAGTCGTCGGCGCCGAGCTCGAGCCCTACGACGATGTCCACCTCGGAGTCTTTGGCGGTCAGCATGATGATCGGGACGGTCGAGCGTGTGCGGATCTCACGGCAGACCTCGGTTCCGGGGATGCCGGGGAGCATGAGGTCGAGCAGGATCAGGTCCGCTCCGACGCGGTCGAACTCGGCGAGCGCCGTCGGTCCGTCCTCGGCGACCGTCACCTCGTAACCTTCGCGCTTGAGCAGATACGCGAGGGGCTCGCTGAGGGCGGCCTCGTCCTCGACGAGCAGGATGGCTGTCACAGGTTCTCTCCAATCGGGGGACGCACGGTGGCCGCCTCCGGCAGCCGGATCGTGAAGGTGGAGCCACGCCCGGGCTGGGACCAGACCCGGACCTCGCCGCCGTGGTTCTGCACGGCGTGCTTGACGATCGCGAGGCCGAGCCCGGTGCCCCCGGTATTGCGGGAGCGAGCCTGGTCCACGCGGAAGAATCGTTCGAAGACGCGATCGAGGTCGTCCTCCGGGATGCCCTCGCCCTGGTCGGTGACCGCGATCTCGACGACGCCGTCGACGGTGCGCACGCCGATCCCGACGCGGGAATCCTCGGGCGAGTACTGGATGGCGTTGGAGATCAGGTTGTGCACGGCCGTGACGAGCAGGGCCTCGTTGCCGATGACGCTGGCATCCTTCTCGCCGCGCATCGCGATCTCGATCTGCCGCGCTTCGGCCGCCACCCGGTTCTGGTCGATCGCTGCCTTGACGACCTTCTTGGCCGAGAGCTCCTCCGCGTCACCGAGCGCGTCGGCGGCCTGCAGGCGGCTCAGCTCGATGATGTCCTGAGTGATGCGCGCCAGCCGGGAGGCCTCCTCGCTGAGACGCAGCGCGAACCGGCGCACCTGCTCCGGGTCGTCCGACGCGTCGTCGAGCGCCTCGGCGAGCAGGGAGACCGCGCCGATCGGCGTCTTCAGCTCGTGACTGATGTTGGCGACGAAGTCGCGCCGCACCGACTCGAGCCGGAACGACTCGGTGCGGTCCTCCGCCAGCAGCAGGATGTAGCGCGAGCCCAATCGCGCAGCGCGCACGCTGAGGTGGATGTTGGCGTCGCCGAAGGGCCCGCGCGCGAGTTCGCACTCCTCGGTCACCGGCTCGCCCGTGCGTCGCACGCGGTCGACGAGCTCCACGAGGTGCGGGTGCACGAGCAGCCCGTTCCAGACCAGGCCGATGGCGTGGGCCCCCGGGGAGGCCTTGATCACGTTGTTGGACGGGTCGAGGACGACACCGGCGGACTCCATCGCGTCGAGCACCTGGTCGACGCCGTCCGGCACCGCGGGATTGGACACCGCGGCCGCGTGATCCCCGCGCCGAGCGGCGATGTGGAGGATCCAGACGAACCCCGCACCCACAGCCAGCCCCAGCCCGAGGGAGAGCAGCACCAACCAGGCGGAGTCCATACCCAAAGCGTAGGTGATCCCATCGCGCGCGCTATGACCGATACTGCTCTGCGCCGCGTGTTTTCGCGGGTACGTTAGACAGTGTTCAGGTTGACGGCACCAACCGTTAACCTCCCGAGGCGAGCATGCTCAAGGGGTCGTCCGACCCTCGTATCCCGCGTGCCCGCGCACGCCCAGGAAGGATCCATCCCATGCGCGAAGTTTTCCAGCAGGAGCTGGCCGAAGTCCAGGACCGGCTGGTCGAGATCGCCGAGCTGGTCGTCCGTTCGATCCGCAGCGCCACGCAGGCCTTCAACGAGTCCGATGTGACCCTCGCCGAAGAGGTCATCGCCAACGACCACCGCATCGACGAGCTCACCGTGGTGCTGGACGAGCTGTCCATCCAGATCCTCGCCCGCCAGCAGCCCGTCGCCCGCGACCTGCGCATCGTGGTCAGCGCACTGCGCATCAGCGCGTCGCTCGAGCGGATGGGCGACATGGCGGAGCACATCGCGCAGCTCGCGCGCTACCGCTTCCCCGACAAGGTCGTCCCGAAGAGCCTCCGCTCGACGTTCTCCGAGATGGGGCGCCTCGACGTGCAGATCGCCGAGAAACTCGCCGAGCTGCTGCGCACCCAGGACATCCGCCTGGCCGACGAGATCCGCAACGACGACGACGACATCGACGAGCTGCACGCCAGCGTGTTCGACAAGGTCCTCGGCGAGACCTGGAAGGGCCAGGCGGTCGACACCGTCGACGCGACCCTCGCGAGCCGCTACCACGAACGCTTCGCCGACCACGCGGTCTCGATCGCGAAGAAGGTCCAGTATCTCGCGACCGGCGACTGGGCCCCCGAGCTCGCCGTCTGACCGTCTCCTTCTCGTCAACCGCCGAGGCGGCAGATTCTCTGCCGCCCGGCGGTTTTCGTCTGAGTTCGCGCCGTCTCGACGGGTCAGGCGAGCGGGATGCGGGCGACGACGCGGCGAGGAGCGCCGGGGGTGCGCTCGACGAGCGCGAGCTCGGTGAGCGAGGCATGCTCGCCGGGGGCGAGCGTGCCCAGGCGCTGATCGGAGGCGTGCGGGCGGTAGCCCGAGCGGATGTGCCGCCGGTCGGCGATGACCGCGCCCGCGGCCTCCAGCGCCTCCACGCATGCCAGGTGCAACGCGAGCAGCGCGGGCGACGGCCGGATCAGCGTGACGGGAACGGCGCGGCGATGGCCGAACGAGGCGCGCGCGCCGGCGACCACGGGGATGCGCGGGCCGCGTGGCAACAACGCGGCAATGGCGCCGGCGTCGAGGCCGGTCTCGAACGGCGGCACGATCGTGACGTGCAGCGGCCAGTCGCGCGCTGCGAACTCCGCAGGAACGACGACGTCGCCGCCGCGTTCCGGCAGGAACGCGACGACGACGTAGGAGTGGTCGGTCGTGACCGCTACTTCTTGCCCTGGGCGGCGACGGCCGCTGCCCCCGCGGCCGCGGCCTCCGGGTCGAGGTAGACGGCGGGCTCGATCGGGGCGAACGTCTCGTCGAGCCTGTAGACCAGCGGGATGCCGGTGGGGATGTTGAGCTCGGCGATCTCATCGTCCGAGATGCCGTCGAGGTGCTTCACCAGGGCGCGCAGCGAGTTGCCGTGCGCGGTGACGAGCACGGTCTTGCCCTCGGCCAGGCTCGTCGTGATGTCGGATTCCCAGTACGGCAGCATGCGCGCGATGACGTCCTTGAGGCACTCGGTGCGCGGGAGGTCGTCGCCGAGACCGGCGTAGCGCGGGTCGTTGGCCTGCGACCACTGGCTGTCGTCGGGCAGCGGCGGCGGCGGCACGTCGAACGACCGGCGCCAGAGCTGGAACTGCTCCGGCCCGTACTTCTCGAGTGTGTCGGCCTTGTCGAGGCCCTGGAGGGCGCCGTAGTGCCGCTCGTTCAGTCGCCACGACCGCTCGACCGGGATCCACAGCCGGTCCGACACGTCGAGCGCGTAGTTCGCGGTCTGGATGGCGCGCGTGAGAACCGACGTGTACAGGATGTCGGGCTCGAGGCCGGACTCGGCCAGCAGCTCTCCGGCGCGCTTGGCCTCGGCGACGCCCTGCTCGCTGAGCCGGACGTCGACCCAGCCGGTGAACAGGTTCTGCTGGTTCCACTCGCTGTTGCCGTGGCGGAGGAGGATCAAAGTGTAGGGAGCGGGCATGCGATTAATCTTGTCATATGCCGCCAACGTCCTCCCGCGCCGTCGGCACGGTCACCCGCGGCACGACCAACACGAACCGGCTGCGCCGGGTGGATCGCTGGATCGCCACGCTGCCCGCGCTGCGCCGCACCGGCGATCCGCTCGTCGTCGACCTCGGCTACGGCGCGAGCGGAGTGACGGCGTTCGAACTCCAGCACCGGCTGGCGCGCGTGCGCCGGGACGTCGAGGTGCTCGGCCTGGAGATCGACCCCGGCCGCGTGCGGACGGCTCTCGCTCAGTTGGAGGCGGTCCGAGCGGGCAGCACCGCCTTCGACCCGCTGGCGAGCGTGGACTTCCGGGTCGGCGGCTTCGAGGTGCCCCTTCCCGACGGCCGGCACGCGGCTGTCATCCGTGCCTTCAACGTGCTGCGGCAGTACGACGAGTCGGAGGTCGCCGCGGCCTGGGAGCGGATGCTCGGCCGGCTGCAGCTCGGCGGGGTGCTGGTGGAGGGCACCTGCGACGAGATCGGCCGGATCGCCAGCTGGGTGACGCTCGACGCGACCGGCCCGCAGACCTTCTCGATCTCGCTCCGACTGCGCGGGCTGGAGGCGCCCAGCGTGGTGGCGGAGCGGCTCCCCAAGGCGCTCATCCATCGCAATGTCCCGGGCGAGCGCGTGCACCTGTTCCTCCAGGACCTCGACCGGCTCTGGCGGGTCCATGCACCGCTCGGCGCGTACGGCCCGAAGCAGCGCTGGATCGCGACCGCCCAGGGGATGAAGGAGGCCGGCTGGCCGGTCGTCGGCGGGAGGCCCCGTTGGCGGCTCGGCGAGCTCACCGTCGCGTGGGACGCCGTCGCGCCCGTGTAGCGAACGGAGGAGATCCGCGCCGGCAGGCCGGCTGTGGGCCGCTACCGGAGGAGATCGGGCCGGCTCCCGCTCCAATGTCCTCCGTTACCCGCGCCGCCGCGGTGGGGTAACGGAGGAGATCCGCTCGGCTGGAGCCCGGAACTCCTCCGTTGGCTGCGATCGGGGTGCGGCACGCCGCGGAAGTCCTCCGCTGCCGACGTCAGGCGCGCGGGGTGCGGGTGACGGCGCCCAATCGCGGCAGCCGGGGGACGTGCGCCTCTGCGCCGGCCTCGGGCGGCACCACGACCTCCTGGGCCGCGGCGACGAGGGTGCCGTCGGCCTCGACGGTCAACGTGGCGGCCGCGTCCGTGCCGCGCTTGACCACGGCGAGCGCGATCGGGCCGAGCTCGTAGTGCAGCGCGGAGGAGGTCACGGTGCCGACGACGCGTCCGTCGAGGGTGACCTCCGCGCCCGCGACCGGATGCACGCCCTCCGACCCGTCGAGGTGCAGCATCACCAGCCGCCGTGGCGGGTGCCCGAGGTTGTGGACCTTCGCGACGGTCTCCTGCCCGCGATAGCAACCCTTGGTCAGGTGCACAGCGGTGCGCAGCCAGTCGAGTTCGTGCGGGATGGTGCGTTCGTCCACCTCTGTTGCGAAACGCGGCCGCCAGGCGGCGATGCGCAGGGCGTCGGCGGCGAGGGTGCCCGCAACGGCCAGCTCGCCCGACTCCACGCGCGAGACGATCGACGCGAGCGCCTCCCGCGGAACCAGCCGCTCGCTCCAACTCCAGCCCGCGCCGGGATGATCACCCGTCGCGTACTGGTGGCCTCCCGGCGTCACCGCGTGCCAGGGGTCGTGCCACACCAGCGGCACGCCGTGGGGCGCCGCGAGCGGCAGCGGCGGATCGCCGAGCGTGCCGATCGTCGCCAGGGTCTCGGTGTGGTCGGCGAGCTCGACGCGGAGCATGAACCGCATCGAGTCGAGCCAAGCCAGAAGGCCGGCGGCCTCCGGGCGGTCGACGAGCAGCCACAGCGCCGCGCCGTCCTCGATCAGCCGGACGGCGTGCTCCACCCGCCCGGTGACGTCGAGCAGCAGCGTCTCGGACGACTCGCCCGGCTGGAGGCCGAGCAGCGACTGGCTGGTCAGCGAGTTGAGCCAGCTGAGCCGGTCAGGGCCGGTGATCGACAGGACCGCACGGTCGGACAGGTCGACGATCGCGCCGCCGTCGACGAGCGCGCGCTGCTCGGCCAGCGGGTTGCCGTAGTGCGACGGCACGCCGCTCTCAGCGGTGTCGACAGCGCCGGGGAGCGCGAGGAACGGCGACGAGGACACGTCAGTCGACCTTGGCGAGACGTGCAGAGGCGTGCGTGCGGAGCTCCTGCCCCAGGGCCGCGATGTCCCAGGCCCAGAGCAGGTGTCCCTCCACCAGGCCGTAGAGGCGGGTCGCCGCGCTGTACTCCTTGGCGCCGGCGGTGCGCACGACGGCGTCGGTCGCGAGGTCGATGCGCGGGCCGTTCACCTGGCCGATGTAGAGCTCGCTGACGCCGTCGGGATGGATGATCGCGACGTCGATGTCGAAACCGCCGCTGGAGGAGCGGAGGGTCTCGACGGCCTGGGGGGTGCCGAACGGGCGTGCGCCCTGACCGGGCAGCATCGCGGGGCCGGGGTCGCCCTCCACGAGCGTGCGGCTGAGTCGCCAGTAGCCCGTCTCGGCCGCGAGCGGAGTGCGGTTCTCGTCGAGCACCCACGACGTGGCCGAGTAGTTGAGGTACGCCTCGCCATCCTGGCTGAAGCTGATGCGCTGGCCGAACTCAAGCTGGGTGTGTTCGTCGCCGACGGCGTAGTCGACGACGCCGCTCCCCTCCCAGACCCCGATCAGCCAGGAGAGCGGAACGAGCTCGGCCGGAAGGTCGGTGGGGAGCTCGATCATGCCTAGCGCTGGCCGCGGAAGAGGTTGTAGACCACCACTCCGGAGACACCGAGGATGGCGAGGGTGGCCAGACCCAGCAGGCCGATGAAGAAGAGTTCGAGAGCGACGAGCATAGCGGCAGTCTAGTCGGTTCCGGTCAGTGCCAGAGCGTGGTGGCACCGAGGATCGCGCCGAAGACGCCGAGGATCACGAAGCTGCCGGTGAGCGTCGTCGCGAGCCGGTTGACGAAGCCCTCCTTCTGCTGGGTCGCGAGCTGTGCTCCGAACGACGCGATCACGGACACGCCGAGGGCGAGCGACAGCCACGACGCGTACTGGGCGGGTCGCGACAGCGCAGCGATCAGGATCCCGAGCGCCAGGGCAAGCGCCCACACCGCTCCGACGCTCCACGCGACGGCGGCACGCGGCAGCGGCTCCGGGGGTGGTCCAGCGGCCGCGGCCGGGCCCAGCGGTCCCGGGTCCGGAGCCCCCTGGTCCTGCGGCGTCTCGCTCATCCCCCCATTGTGCCCTGCGGTCGTAGAGTGCGCCTCCCCTGCCCGCTGTCGCCGCTCCGCCGCCGGAGGCTCAGTGTGACCCCGATCCTGGGATGAAAGCGTTTCCGGTAGCATTGCGGCACGAAGAGGCGAGGAGGAACTGGGTGGCGCAGCTGTTGATCCTCACGCCTGCGCCCGATGCAGAGGTGCTTCCGGCCCTCGGTCTCCTCAGCCACCGCACCCGTCAGATCCCCGCCGAACCGGCATCGCTGGTCAACGCTCCCGCGTGCGACCTGATCTTCGTGGACGCCCGTCGCGACCTGGCGAGCGCCAAGTCGCTCTGCAAGATCCTCACGACCACCGGCATCACGGTTCCGCTGCTGCTCGTGCTCACCGAAGGCGGGCTCACGGCGGTGAGCGCCGAGTGGGGCGTCAACGACGTCGTCCTCGACAGTGCGGGCCCTGCGGAGGTCGACGCGCGCATCCGACTGGCGATCGGCCGGCAAGGCCAGGAGCACTCGCAGACGAAGATCCAGGCCTCCGGCGTCACGATCGACGAAGCCAGCTACTCGGCCAAGGCGCACGGGAGGACGCTGGACCTCACCTTCAAGGAGTTCGAGCTGCTCCGGTTCTTCGCGACGCACCCGTCCCGGGTGTTCACGCGCGAACAGCTCCTGAGCGAGGTGTGGGGCTACGACTACTTCGGTGGAACGCGCACGGTCGACGTGCATGTGCGGCGATTGCGCGCCAAGCTCGGCGACCTCGAGTCCCTGATCGGGACGGTGCGCAACGTGGGCTACCGCTTCAACGTCTACGAAGACGAGAACGACCGGCTTCCCTCGTCGGTACATCCCTGATGGCACGGGCTGTGACGGACGGGCTCTGATGCACGGGCTCTGACGCACGGGCCGAGCGAGCACCGCTGAGCGTCCTGCACAGTCCGCGGCGACGCTCGTTTGTCCACAGTTAACCGAGACTCGTGCCGCCGGCCGCTCGTGCGGTGCCATGATGGTTGGCATGGACGGCGAGCGCACCACACTGGAGAACGGCCTACTCGACAACGGGCTGAGCGGCAGCCTGGGCAGCGACTTCGACGACGACTTCGCGCCCTTCATCTACGAGCCGGATCCGACGCTGCCCGACGACCGCTACCTCGACCGTGAGCTGAGCTGGCTGGCGTTCAACCAGCGTGTGCTCGAACTGGCGGAGGATCCGCTGCTGCCGGTCCTGGAGCGCGCCAACTTCCTCGCGATCTTCGCCAGCAACCTCGACGAGTTCTTCATGGTCAGGGTCGCCGGCCTCAAGCGGCGCATCGCCACCGGGCTCGCGGTTCCGACGAACGTCGGCCGGGCCCCGCAGGATGTGCTGGCCGACATCTCGGAGAAGGCGCACGAGCTCCAGGTGCGCCATGCCAAGGCGTACCGCGAACTGGTGCTCCCCGCTCTCGAGGCGGCGGGCATCGCGGTCTCCTCCTGGGATGAGCTCGACGAGGCGGACAAGGTGCAGATGCGCGAGGTCTTCTCGCAGCAGATCTTCCCCGTGCTGATGCCGCTCGCCGTCGACCCTGCGCACCCCTTCCCCTACATCTCGGGGCTGTCGCTCAACCTCTCGGTGCGCGTACGCAACTCGCGGACGGGCAAGGAGCAGTTCGCCCGTCTCAAGGTGCCGCAGATGCTGCCGCGGTTCGTGCGCATCGACGCACGCGAGGGCCTCGGGCAGGTGCGGTTCCTGCGCCTGGAGGATCTCATCGCCAACCACCTGGGCGACCTCTTCCCCGGTATGGAGATCCTCGACCACCACGTCTTCCGCGTCACGCGCAACGAAGACGTCGAGATCGACGAGGACGAGACGGAGAACCTCATCCAGGCGCTCGAGCGCGAGCTGCTTCGTCGCCGCTTCGGGCCGCCGATCCGGCTCGAGGTCACCGACGACATGGACGACGTGACCCTCGGCCTGCTGGTGCGCGAGCTCGACGTGACCGAGCAGGAGGTCTACCGTCTGCCCGCCCCGCTCGACCTCGGCGGACTCTTCGACCTCGCCAGGATCGACCGTCCCGACCTCCACTACCCCAACCATGTGCCCACCACGGCGCCGCAGCTCATGCCGAGCGAGCCGAACGCCAAGCCGGACGTCTTCGCCGCGGTCTCGCGCCAGGACATCCTGCTGCACCACCCGTACGAGTCGTTCGCCACGAGCGTGCAAGCGTTCCTGGAGCAGGCGGCCGCCGACCCGCACGTGCTCGCCATCAAGCAGACCCTGTACCGCACCTCGGGCGACAGCCCCATCGTGGAGGCCCTGATCGACGCGGCGGAGGCCGGCAAGCAGGTCCTGGCCCTCGTCGAGATCAAGGCGCGGTTCGACGAGCAGAACAACATCTCCTGGGCGCGCAAGCTCGAGAAGGCCGGCGTGCACGTCGTGTACGGGCTGGTCGGGCTCAAGACGCACTGCAAGCTCGCGCTGGTCATCCGGGAGGAGAAGGGCGTCCTCAAGCACTACAGCCACATCGGCACGGGCAACTACAACCCGAAGACCTCGCGCATCTACGAAGACCTCGGCCTGCTGACCGCCGACGACCAGGTGGGCAAAGATCTCACCCGGCTTTTCAACGAGCTCTCCGGCTACGCGATCGAGAAGAAGTTCAAGCGCCTCCTCGTCGCCCCGCTGCACCTGCGCAAGGGCCTGCTGAAGCGCATCGACACCGAGGCGGCGAACGCCGCGGCGGGCCGGCCGTCCGGTATCCGGATCAAGCTCAACTCGATCGTCGACGAAGCCATCATCGACGCGCTCTACCGCGCGAGCCAGGCCGGTGTGCCCGTCGAGCTGTGGGTGCGCGGCATCTGCGGCCTCGTTCCCGGGCGCGAGGGGCTGTCCGAGAACATCCGGGTCCGCTCCGTGCTGGGCCGCTACCTGGAGCATTCGCGGGTGTTCTCGTTCGTCAACGACGGCGACCCGCACGTCTACATCGGCAGCGCCGACATGATGCACCGCAACCTCGACCGACGGGTGGAGGCGCTGGTGCGGCTGGCCGACCCCGACCACCTGGCAGAGCTCGACCGCCTGTTCGACCTCGCGTTCGACGAGCGCACCGCCGCCTGGGCGCTGGCCGAGGACGGCGTCTGGACGCGGCACCACCTCGACGAGAACGGCGCACCGCTCACCGACCTCCAGACGAAGCTGCAACAGCAGGCCAGCCACCGTCCCCGCAGCACCCGTACGGGAACGAGGCGGTGAGCCTCGCCGTCTACGCCGCGGGCGCCCTGTGCTGGCGCATCGTGGACGACAAGCTCGTCATGCTGGTCGTGCACCGTACCAAGTACGGCGACGTCACGATCCCCAAAGGCAAGGTGGATCCGGGCGAGACGCTCCCGCAGACCGCCGTGCGCGAGATCCTGGAGGAGACCGGTCTGGCCGTCACGTTGGGCGTGCCGCTGGGCGTCTCGGCGTACCCGCTGACCTCCGGTCGCGAGAAGATCGTCCACTACTGGGCGGCCGAGGTCACGGATCAGGCCATCGCGCAGTCGACGTTCGTGCCCAACTCCGAGATCGCGGCGATCGAGTGGGTCACCCTCAAGAAGGCGCGCGGCTACCTCACCTACGAGCGCGACGTCGAGATCCTCGACGCGTTCGAGGCGCTGGTGAAGCAGGGCATCACCTCCACGTTCGCACTGATCGCGCTCCGCCACGGCAAGGCCGAGCCGCGTGGCGGCTGGCAGGGCCCCGATGCCTCCCGACCGCTCACCGACCGCGGCGTCAAGCAGGCGGCGGGCGACGTTCCCACCCTGCGCGCCTGGCGGCCGAGACGCATCATCACCAGCGACGCGGTGCGCTGCGTCGCCACCGTCGCCCCCTTGGCCGCCGCCACCGGAGTCAAGCCGCGACGGGAGCCCGGCATCAGCCAGGACGCCTACGAGGAGGGCAGAGGCGATGTGCGCAGCGTGGTCGGCAAGCGCGTCCGCTCCCGCAAGACGGCCGTGCTCTGCAGCCACGGGCCGGTGCTTCCCGAGATCCTCCGCGAGATCGCCCTCGCCACCGGCACCATGCCCGGCGGCTACCTCAACGACGCGGCGGACCTCGACACCGGCGGGTTCTCGATCGTGCACCTGTCTGCGACCAACCCGGCGTCGGGAATCGTCTCCATCGAGACCTACGCGCCGGCCGTGGACTGACGAACGCCACGCGGAGTGCCCAGCGGGCCGCTGCCCCAGCGGCAGCGCCGCGTGGCGCAGGGCCAGTGGCCGACGCACCAGCTAGCCAACCCTTGTTTACCTTCCGTTTACCACTGCGGGGGACTCTGGACAGACACCGGGCATAGCGTCTCACGCGGGTCGCACCGACCCCGTCCTGTTGTTACTGATCCCCGGAAGGGACAACTGTGAAACTGAAGCGTCTTGGCGTTCCCGTGGCACTTCTCGCCGCCGCCGCCATCTCCCTCACCGCTTGTGCGTCGAACGAGGGAAGCACCCCGGCGACCACCACGGCCAAGCCGTCGAACCTGTCCGGCACGCTGAACGGCATCGGCTCGTCCGCCCAGGGCGCCGCCCAGACCGTCTGGATCGCCGGCTTCCAGCAGGCCAACCCGAAGGCGACCGTCAACTACGACCCGCAGGGCTCCGGCGCCGGCCGCAAGAGCTTCATCGCGGGCGCGGCGGACTTCGCCGGTTCGGACGCCGCGCTGAAGACCGAGGAGCTCGCCGGCACGTTCGCGGGCTGCGCCGCGGGCACCAAGGGCATCGACCTCCCCGTCTACATCTCCCCGATCGCGATCGCGTACAACGTCGACGGCGTGAAGGACCTCAAGCTCGACGCCGACACGATCGCCGGCATCTTCTCGGGCAAGATCACCACCTGGGACGACGCGAAGATCAAGGCGCTGAACTCGGGCGCGACGCTCCCGTCGGCTCCGATCACCGTCGTGCACCGCTCCGACGACTCGGGCACCACGCAGAACTTCACCGAGTACCTCGCCGCGAACGCGCCGACCGTGTGGACCGCGCCTGCCTCGCAGACGTTCCCGTTCCAGGTCGGTGACGCCGCCAAGGGCACCTCGGGTGTCGCGGACGCCACCAAGAACGCGAAGAACTCGATCACCTACATCGACGAGTCCGGCTCGGCCGGCCTCTCGATCGCTCAGCTGAAGGTGGGCGACAACTTCGAGAAGATCAGCGCCAGCGGCGCGGCCGCCGTGGTCGCCGCCTCGCCGATCGCCTCGGGCCGCGAGACCAACGACCTGGCCATCCAGATCAACCGCAAGGACACCACCAAGGGTGCCTGGCCGCTGGTCCTGGTCTCGTACGTGATCGCCTGCCAGCAGTACACTGACGCCGCCAAGGCAGACCTCGTCAAGGGCTACGTCGACTACATCATCAGCAGCGACGCCCAGAAGGCCGCCGCCGACCAGGCCGGCTCGGCTCCGCTCTCGAGCGACCTGTCCTCCAAGGTCAGCAAGGCTGTCGCCAGCATCAAGTAACACCCCGGCCGCTCGGCCTGGACCGCACGACGGTCCGGGCCGAGCGGCGCATCACCCTCACCCTCCGGGGAACCCGATGAGAGAAAGCTACGAATGACCGCCGGAACCGCAGGAGCCATCAGGCCGAAGGCGAAGGTCCGCCTCGGCGACCGCGTCTTCTCCACCAGCACCGTCGTCGCCGGGTCGCTGATCCTCGCCACCCTCGCCGCCGTGGCGCTGTTCCTCATCATCCAGAGCATCCCGGCCCTGTTCGCCGGCGCAGGCCAGCTGCCCAACAACGCGACCAACTTCTGGTCGTGGGTGTGGCCGCTGGTCTTCGGCACCATCTGGGCTGCCCTCATCGCCCTCCTCATCGCGACGCCGCTGTCGATCGGGATCGCGCTCTTCATCTCTCACTACGCCCCCCGGCGCGTGGCGCAGACCCTCGGCTACATCATCGACCTGCTCGCGGCGGTCCCCTCGGTCGTCTTCGGCCTCTGGGGCATCGCGACCCTGTCGTCGTTCGTGCAGCCCTTCTACGTCTGGCTCGGCCAGTACCTCGGCTGGATCCCCTTCTTCGCACCGCCGGTCTCCGGCACCGGCCGCACCATCCTGACCGCGGCCATCGTGCTCGCGGTGATGGTCATTCCGATCATGACGGCGATCTGCCGTGAGATCTTCCTGCAGACTCCCCGCCTCCACGAGGAGGCCGCGCTCGCTCTCGGCGCGACCAAGTGGGAGATGGTCCGCATGGCCGTCCTCCCCTTCGCCCGCAGCGGCATCGTCTCGGCGATGATGCTCGGCCTCGGCCGCGCCCTCGGCGAGACCCTGGCGATCGCGATGGTGCTGTCGCCGGCGCTGATCGTCAAGTGGGCCGTGCTGCAGGCGCAGAGCCCCAACACGATCGCCGCGAACATCGCGCTCCAGTTCCCCGAGGCCACCGGCGTCGGCGTCAACGCCCTCATCGCCTCGGGCCTGGTGCTGTTCGTGGTGACCCTCCTGATCAACATGCTCGCCCGTTACATCGTCAGCCGCCGTGCGGCCTTCTCTGGAGCGAACTGATGGCCGCCACAACGACCGCGACCGCGGCACCCCGTCCGCTCGCCAACTCCTACACCGCGGGCAAGCTGCCGCGCTGGACCCCCTGGGTGATGCTGGTCGTCTCCTGGGCCATCCTCGTCGCCGTCTTCGCGATGCTCGCCGCCAGCGGCGCCACCAAGGGCTTCAACATCGTCGGCGCGGTCTTCTTCGGCACCGTGCTCTTCGACGTGGCCATCTATTCGACCTCGCTTCTGGTCGAGGGCGCACGCAAGGCCAAGGACCGCCTGGTCACCTCGCTCGTGGCCACCGCCTTCATCATCGCGCTGCTGCCGCTGATCTCGCTGGGCTGGACCGTGCTCGCCCAGGGACTCGCCCGCTTCGACGTCGCGTTCTTCTCCGAGTCGATGCGCAACGTGATCGGCGAGGGCGGCGGCGCGCTGCACGCGATCATCGGCACGCTGATCATCACCGCGCTGACCGCGATCATCTCCGTGCCGATCGGCCTGCTGACCTCCATCTACCTGGTCGAATACGGTCGTGGCACGCTCGCCAGGGCCATCACCTTCCTCGTGGACGTGATGACGGGCATCCCGTCGATCGTCGCCGGTCTGTTCGCGTACGCGCTGTTCGCGCTGATCTTCGGCCCGGCCATCCGCAACGGCTTCATGGGCGCCATCGCGCTCTCGGTGCTGATGATCCCGGTGGTCGTGCGTTCGAGCGAGGAGATCCTGCGGATCGTCCCCAATGAGCTGCGCGAGGCCTCGCTCGCCCTCGGCGTTCCGAAGTGGCTGACCGTGGTGAAGGTCGTCCTGCCGACGTCGCTCGCCGGACTCGTCACCGGTGTGATGCTCGCGATCGCCCGCGTGATCGGCGAGACCGCGCCGTTGCTGATCGTCGCCGGGTTCACGACGAGCATGAACTACGACCCGTTCAACGACCGCATGATGGCCCTCCCGGTGTTCGTGTACACCCAGTACACGCAGGCCGCCGGCCTCCACGCCCAGGCCTCCGTCGACCGCGCGTGGACCGGCGCCCTCACCCTGATCATCATCGTCATGCTGCTGAACCTGATCGGGCGCATCATCGCCAAGGCCTTCGCCCCCAAGTACGGCCGCTGATCCCGACCTCCACCGACTCACCCGAAGAACGCAGACAAGGAAAAACGTGTCCAAGCGCATCGAAGTCAACGACCTGAACGTCTACTACGGCAAGTTCCTCGCCGTGGAGGGTGTGTCGCTCACCATCGAGCCCCGCACCGTGACCGCGTTCATCGGGCCGTCGGGCTGCGGCAAGTCCACCTTCCTCCGCACGCTGAACCGCATGCACGAGGTCATCCCCGGCGCATACGTCGACGGCGAGGTGCTGATCGACGGCAACAACCTGTACGGCACCGGTGTCGACCCCGTGCTCGTGCGCCGCCAGGTCGGGATGGTGTTCCAGCGCCCCAACCCGTTCCCCACCATGAGCATCCGCGACAACGTGCTCGCCGGCGTCAAGCTCAACAACCGGCGCATGTCGAAGAGCGAGAGCGACGACCTGGTCGAGAAGTCGCTGCAGGGCGCCAACCTCTGGAACGAGGTCAAGGACCGTCTGAACCTGCCGGGCTCCGGACTGTCGGGCGGCCAGCAGCAGCGTCTGTGCATCGCGCGCGCCATCGCGGTCTCCCCCGATGTGCTGCTGATGGACGAGCCCTGCTCTGCCCTCGACCCGATCTCCACCCTGGCGATCGAGGACCTCATCGAGGAGCTCAAGAACGACTACACGATCGTGATCGTCACCCACAACATGCAGCAGGCTTCCCGCGTCTCCGACCGCACTGCGTTCTTCAACATCGCGGGCACAGGCAAGCCGGGCAAGCTCATCGAGTACAACGACACCAACATGATCTTCTCGAACCCGACCGTCCAGGCCACCGAGGACTACGTCTCCGGCCGCTTCGGTTGATCGAACGCTCCGTACGACGAGAGGCCCGCGGGATGTCCCTCGGGCCTCTCGTCGTATCCGGGCGATCAGGT
This sequence comes from Leifsonia sp. TF02-11, assembly GCF_017565305.1. GTDB lineage: Bacteria > Actinomycetota > Actinomycetes > Actinomycetales > Microbacteriaceae > Leifsonia. The sequence goes on along the minus strand of NZ_JAGEKP010000005.1, from coordinate 64,928 downwards.
GGGGTCAGGGCGATCAGGTGGGGTCAGGGCGATCAGGCCGGGGTGATGGCGAGGATCGGCTGCGTCGTCGGCTTCGGGGAGCCCCCGTCCGGCTCGACGGTCATGCCGACCGTGACGCCCGCTGTCATGTCTCCGTCGAGCACCCGCCAGGAGGCGACGGTGCCGGACGAGTCCATGGTGCCGGCCGGAGTGGCCGCACCGTCTTTGATGTACCAGAGCTCGTACGTCTTGTCGTCCGCGAGCTTCGGGAGGTCGGTGGCGATCACGGCGGACCGGCCCAGCTGAGCGGACCACACCAGGGTCGCGGTGCCGCCGCCGCTGACGGGGGAGGTCGCGCGCTGCGCGTCGGGGGCGGCGTTGATCGCGGCGAGAGCCGTGGCCTGTTCGTGCTGGTAGGTGTCGGTGCCGACCAGGCCGACTCCGACGAACGTGCCGGCGACGAAAAGGACGACCGCTGCGGCCGCCGCGGCGAGGATAACAGCGGGGCGCTGGAACCAGCGGCGGTCGGCGCGACGTTCGGCCGACGTCTGACGTTCGGCGGGCCTCTGGGGCGAGTGCTCGACAGGCGCCGGCGCGGCCTCCTGGGGCCGGTCAGGGGCCTCCTGAACGGTGTCTGCCGGCAGTTGCGGGGTGGAGGCCAGCTTGGCGAACAGGGCCGCCTTCAGCTCGGTTGACGGCTGCACGGGCTCTGCGGCGGCCGCGAGCTGGGCTGCGACCTCTTCGAACTCGCGGGCCTCCTGCTCGTTCCGGGCGCCGAGGCGCGCGCCGAGGCGTTCGGGGTCGACGATTCCACGGTCGTCGTCGGTCATCGGGTCACCCCCAGCTCGTCTCGCAGCCGTATCATCGCATCCCGCAACCGGGTTTTGGCTGTGCCGAGGGGGATGCCGAGCTCGGCCGCGATCTCGCTCTGGCTCAAGCCTCCGTAGTACGCGAGGCCGATGGCCTGCCGTTGCGCGTCGCTCAGTCTCGTCATGGCCACCTCCACCCTCTCGTGTTCCACCCGCACCTCGACCGTTTCGGCCACCACGTCGAAATCCGTCGGCAGGTCGCGGATGCCGATGGCGGTATCCCGATCGTGGGCGGACTGGGACGCCCGGATGCGGTCGACCGCTCGCCGGTGGGCCATCGTGAGGATCCAGGTGAGTGCTCGTCCCTTATTCGGATCGAACCGCGCCGCGGATTGCCACGCTTCGAGGAAGACCTCCTGCGTGACCTCCTCCGACTGCGCCGCGTCGATCACGAGCCGGCGCACCAGGCCGAGCACCCGAGGGGCGGTCCGGTCGTAGAAGTCCGAGAACGCACGCTGATCGCCACGCGCCGTCGCGAGCAGAAGCGCATCGAGGTCGGGTGGCGAGCCGTCGCCCGAGGTGTCGTCCACGTGCTGTTTCTCCGCTCCGGTGCTGCGTTGGTGTCGGGCGCTGTCGAATTCGACAGTAGACCACTCTTCGCGGAGTCTCGTGTCTCCGGGCACGAAAGAGCCGGACCGCAGAACGCCTCTCGGCGCGAGGCCGCTCGAAGCGGCAAGTATTGGAGCCCGGGGTTACTGCGGTCCGGCTTCGTCCATAGTACAGGAGGCGAGGGGTGCGTTCACGGCGTGGCGTTCGCGGCGCGAGAACGCGAACGGGGAATACGGCCTCAGTCGAGCGAGTCGCTGCGCCAGAGCCGCGCGCACGCCGTCAATTCCTCCGCGGTGCGGGTGAAGCGCAGCGCGCGCGTGGTGAGCTCGCTCGCGCGCTCCGGGTCGAGCGGGTCGCGATCGTCGGCGATGGAAAGGCAGCCGGCGGCGGTCACCCGGCAGAACGCGGCGGCCCGGTCGAGAGCGACGGCGAAATCCCCCTCGAACACCCCGCGGAGGATCCGGTCGGCGAGCTCGGTGACCTCCCCCGGCCCGGCCGGCGTCGGCGCCCCGGCGACCACAGGGTCGATGGACGCGATGACCTCGGTGCCGCGCTGGTAGAGCAGGGCGGTGCCGTCGGCGTCCTGCCGGATCAGCAGCCGCAGCAGGTAGATGCGCCAGAGCGCCCCCGGCAGGCTTTTGGCGTTCGACCGCGACCACAACTCGGCGATCGCGTCGATGCCGTGCTCGTCCGTGTAGGCCACCAGCCGATCCACGATCTCTGGGTCGGGATCCTCCCGCACCCGCGCGAGCAGCGCCTGCGCGGTCTCGTGGGCGACCTTGCTGATCTGCGCCGGATCATCCCCACCGAGGAACGCCTCGAACATCCCCCCGGGAAACAGTGTCGGCTTGTGAAAGCGGTCAGACATCCTCCCATTCTGCCCCGGCACGGGAAGGCACGGAATCCACGCTAGATTAGAGGGCGAGGGCCTCTAGCTCAGTCGGTAGAGCATCGGACTTTTAATCCGCGGGTCGTGGGTTCGAGCCCCACGGGGCCCACTCAGTGTGTCAAAGGGATTCAAGCCCACCGGCGGCCGGATCCGGCTCGCCGATTTCGGGATTTGCCCACACTTTGCCCACAACTTCTGGAGAGCCAAGGCGGCTCAATGCGTCTCCAACGGCATCACGGTCGTACGGCGTAGTTGTCGCGGCTCCGCGCCGGCGTCCTAAGCTCCGATCGTGGCAAGCGATGACGACTACTCGGTGATCCGCGTCTTTCCCGACTACGCCGAGAGTGTGATGTGGTTCATCATCGGAACCGTCTCCTACCGCGAGTCCTGCATCAGCGATACCCTCCGGCACGACATGGAGGCGTGGGAGAACCATTACTACGAGGCGATGGGCAACGACCTCGTGTGGCGGTCGCGAGAAGATGAGAAGTACCACGCCGCGGAAGGCCGTCGCCTCGCGGAGGCGCTGTCCGTCGAGGTGGGTCACGCTTTAGAAGTCGAGTACTACGACGAACGCGACCGGAAGGTGCGGGTGCGGTCAGACGAGCCGGCCACGAACGAGCGCGCCGCCCGCGCCTTCGACAGGATTCGTGCCGCGCACCTGGAACTCGTCGTGCGGGTCACACGCGAACCCGAAGCCGCCTTCGGCTGGTTCGCGGACGACCCGAACGACGAACCGCGTCAGTGATGCCGCTCGACGATCGCACGCTCGTGGAGGATTCGACACTCAGCCCAGGTGCGACCGGATGAAGATGACGGCGTAGAGCACGAATCCGATCGCGCCGATGATCATCCCCGCGATCGCCAGCCCGCCGCCGCGGGCCTGGCCGAGCCGCGCTGCACGGTAGCCGCGTCCGGCGATCGCAGCACCGAGCGCTCCGATGAAGCCGAACACGAAGAGGCTCACGCACGAGATCACGAAGCCCCAGATCGCCGGCTGACTGAACGGAAGCCGTTGAGCCTGCGGCGGAAGAGCCGGCGGCGCGGTCGGAATCGGCTGGATCGGCTGGCCGGGTTGGCCGGGCTGGATCGGCTGGATCGGCTGCTGGTACGCGGGCTGTTCGGGGTCGTCCATGTCGCCTCCTGTCGGCCGCGGCATCGTGGGCGGCCGACACGACTGTAGTCCCCGCTACGCCGTCTCCCCCGCCCGGATCGATCGTGTCGACGATCCGGGACACGCCGCACTACCCTCCATCGCGCACTACAACGTATTCCGTGGTACCGTGTGACGCGACACAGTGGGAGGTCGCGTGGATACGACGCAATTGCTCAAGGGGGTGCTCGACGTGGCCGTTCTGGCCGTGGTCCAGCACGAAGACGGCTACGGGTACGACATCGTGCGCCGGCTCCGGGAGGCCGGGCTCGGCGATGTCGGCGACGCCTCCGTCTACGGCACCCTGCGACGGCTGTACACCGCGGGTGCCGTCTCCAGCTACATGGCGCCGTCCGAGGGCGGACCCAACCGCAAGTACTACGCCATCAGCTCCGCAGGCCGCGAGATGCTCGCCAGCCAGCGAGAGACGTGGACGTCGTTCTCGGCCGCGATGTCCGCCCTGCTCGACGAACCCCAGACCCTGACCGCCGTCCACTCGATCGGAGACCGCTGATGACCACGACCACCCTGCGGGACGATGTCGCGGCCTTCGCCGCCGCCGTTCGCGCCCACCTCGACGACCTGCCGTCCGACGAGGTCGAAGACCTCACCGACGGCCTGGAGTCCGACCTCTTCGAGCAGGCCGAGGACAACGGCGGGCGGCTCGCCGAGTCGGATGCCGCGCAGTACGCGGCCGAGCTGCGGGCCTCCGCCGGCCTACCCGAGCGGTCGGCGGCGTCGGCCGCCTCGCTGCGAAGCCGCCTCACCGACTTCGTCGCGCACGCCAGGACGCGGACGTCGGAGCTCGCGCGGTCGAGCAGGTTCGGCGCGTGGCTGACCGACCTGCTGCTCGCGCTACGGCCAGTGTGGTGGCTGTTCCGCGGTTGGGCGGTCTTCTTCCTCGGATGGATGCTCGTCGTGCGCCAATCGCGTCTGCTCCCGGACAGCCTTCCCGGCTGGGTGGTGCTGATCGTGATCATGCTGGTCAGCGTCCAGTGGGGACGCGGTCGGTGGTTGCCGATGGGCTGGCTGAAAGGCGTACGGGTCCTGATGTCCGTCGTGGCCGTCGTCGCGGCGCCGTTCCTCGCCACCGCCGCACTGAACGCCGCCGCCAACGCGTACTCCGGGACGCAGGTCTACTCCGAGCCGGCACCCGTCGGACTCACCCAGGACGGCCAGCCGGTCACCAACATCTTCGGCTACGACGCGGAGGGGAAGCCGCTCGAGCACGTCCAGCTCTTCGACCAGGATGGTGAGCCTCTCGTCACCGTCGGGCGGTCCGCCATCGGGAGCGACTCCGAGTACACCGGAGACCCGAACCGCGTGCGGATCCCGTTCGCGAAGGCAGGCGGCAACTACGTCTGGAACGTGTTCCCGCTGCGCGAGGCGCCGATGTCGGAATCCGGACAGGTCGAGACGGGCAAGGCCCAGGCGGTGCCGCTCCCGTTTCAGTTGACCTCGCCGCTGAGTGCGTACCGGCAGGCGACGACAGGGCCCACACCGGCACCGACGGGGGCGCCGACGCCGACGGCGCCGCCCACTCCGCTCCCGACGCCGACTCCGGCGCCATGACGGCATCGGAGGCGGCGCCGGTCGGCATCGACCCTGCGGCGATCGAGCTGCCGCGGACGGTCTCGATCGACGTCACCGATCTGATGCGGCTCCTGACGGCGCAGTCTGCCTAGCGGTCGGAAGGAAAACGGCGTCCCATTCCCCTGTCTCAGCGCTAAAACAGGAGTTTGCGGGGCGCCCCAGGGGACATCTCCTGCCGGAGGGGCGGGGGGTGGGGGTGGAAAAGGGGGGGGTCAGGCGGCGGGGCCCTGGGCCAGCGTTACGGTCGCGGTGTGGGAGGCGCCGGAGGCGTCCGTCCAGGTGACGCTGACGCTGTCGCCGGGGGCGTGGGCGCCGAGCGCGGCCGTGAGGGCCGACGCCGAGTCGATCGCGGTGCCGTTTACTGCGGTGATGGTGTCGCCGGTGGTCAGGCCCGCGGCCGCGGCGGGGCTCCCGTCGATGACGCCGGCGATCGTCGCACCGGAGGTCGCGGCTCCCGCGGTGTCGCCGGTCGAGGATCCGGAACCGAAGCCGCCGAAGGCGGAACCGTCGCCCGAACCCGAGCTCGCACCAGCCGCGGAATCGACCTCCACGCCGAGGAATGCGGGGTAGCCGATGGTCACGGTCGATGACGACCGGCCCGACTCGATCTGGCCGGCGATGGTCAGCGCGGGCTCGATCGGGATGGCGTAGCCGGCGATCGCACCGCCCTGCTCTGCGGCGGTGTCGATGCCGATCACCTGGTCCGCGGAGTTGAACAGCGGACCCCCGGAGTCGCCGGCCTGGATGTCGGCGTCGGTCTCGATGAGGCCGTTCAAGGTCTCCGAGGCGGCGGTCTGCTCGGCCTGCGTCGTGATGGTCTGGTCGAGCGCCGTGATCGTGCCCGGTGACGCGGACGGCGTCCCTCCCGTTCCGCCGGCGTTGCCGACGCCGGTGACCGCCTCGCCGACCGACGCATCCGACGCGGTGTCGAGGGTGGCGGTGCTGAGACCGGAGGCGTTGCCGAGTTGGAGGACGGCGATGTCGTCCGTCGCGTCGGTGCCCACGACCGTCGCCGTGTACTGCGCGCCGGTCGCGACGACCGTGACGCTGATGCTGGTCGCCCCCTCGACCACGTGGTTGTTGGTCAGGATCTCGCCGTTCGAGGTCAGGACGAGGCCGGTGCCCGCGCTCTCCGCCTGGTCGTAGGTCAGCTGGGAGGTGATGTCGACGACGCCGACCTCCTGAGCGGCCGTCGCGCTCGCCAGGGCGGAGGACCCGGAGGAGGCGGAGGACGAACTGGAGCCGCCGCTGCCGGAACCGTATCCGTATCCGTAGCCTCCCGAGCCGTACCCATACCCGGAGCTGCTCCGCCCGAAAACGGCGTGGATGCTCGCCGACGACGCGGTCGACGTCGATGCTCCGGCGGCGTTGGCCGCACCGCCCGCTGCGAGCCCGAAAGCCGCCCCGACTGCGGCCGTCGCGGCGACCGCCGTCGACAGCACGATCACCCGCCGGCTCCGATGCCTGCGCCGGTCCGGCTGCGCAGCGGCGTTCAGCCGCGCATCGGCGGGCGGCTGCGCGCCCTCGTCGTTCGTACCCGTGGGAACCCCGTCGACGGTGTCCATGGCTCTCGTCCTCTCAGCTGTGTCGCGTGATCGCCACAGCACACCGCAGCCGAGTGAGAGACCCTCATGGACGACCTATGTCCTGACCGGGAGAAACCCAGAGTCCGCTGTGAGGCTATCCCGCCGGGCGATCCGGGTGGTCAGACGCGGCTCTCGTGGCGGACGGGCTTCAGCCGCTCCGGGGCTTCGGTCGCCTCGGGGAACTCGCACCGGAACTCGCCCTCGTACCCGAACAGGAAGCCGAACACCGCGTTGTGCACCTCCATCCGGATCCGGTACACGCCGTCGTCCTCGTCGAACCATTCGTGCAGGCGCGCCCGACCGCTGAACAGCATCGGGAACCGGAACCCGACCAGCGTGCCCTCGTAGAACCGCTGCGCTCCCGAGACGAGGTGCAGCGACCCGTCGTCCCCGACACTCAAGTCGAGATCGACCGCCAGATGCTGATGCGTTCCGAGGTAGTCGACGACGCGTCCGTCGTGGAGGATCATGGTCGCGTCGAAACGGCTGGGCCGACGTCGCACCCGGTACTCCCGCACGAACGTGACGGTCTCGCGTCCGAGCGGATCCCGATACGGGAAGTTCTCGATCGTGAACGGCACGTTCTCACCGACGTCGGCGATCAGGATGTTGCGGAGCCGTCCGAGCTGGAGGAACGGGACGACCCACCACGGGCCGCGGCGGATGCGCGACATGACGCCGGTGCCGACGCACGCGTAGCCGGCATCCAGCCCCACACCGAACCGCTTCTGCATCATCGGCGACAGCCGGGCGAAGTCCTCCCCCAGCGCCCGGGCGAAGATCGAGGTCACGGCGCCTCCAGGGTCACGGTACCTCCAGCGTCACGGCGCCTCCAAGGTGGCCAGGGTCGCGGGCTCGCGGTCCGCCCCGCGAGCGTAGCGCGGGACGCGCAGACACCGGGAAGCGCGCGGCCGATCCCGTCGCCAGAACTGCAGCACCGACCGGAGCGGCCACTCCTCCGGCGGCGTGCCGGTCTCCGCCCAGATCCGCAGCCGGTCGAAGCTCCACGCCGTCATCCACCCGATCAGCGGGCGGGAGACCAGTGCGTCGAGGAACCTCCCCCACCCGGGCACGTAGTCGTAGCCGGTGATGAAGGTGGTGCCCGATTCGGTCGGAAGGTATCGCCAATAGCCCCGTCCTTCACCCAGCGGGGAGAGCCGGTCGCCGGTCGTGAACCGGAGCGCCGAGGTGCGCGTGCCGTCCGGCCGGGTGCGCTCGCCGAGGGAGGTGCCGGTGCCCGCGATCGTGTGCAGCGGGATCCTCCGCTCGTACCGGAACCGGTACCCGCCGCTCGCCAGCCGGTCGGTGGGCACGATCGAACTGAACCGCAGGTCCCAGCGCGCGTGCAGCGCCGGGTCCTGCGTCAGCGCCCAGAGGTCGTCGACGGCGCAGGCGATGTCGATCTCGACGTACACCCGACCTGTCCGCATCCCCTCATCCTGGCCAACATCCGCCGGGCCACGCACGCCCCCGATCGGAGGACAGGCGGCAGGCCGGCGGGTCGACACGGCACCCTGCGTGTCGATTCCGCGCGGGCCGCTAGTCTGACCACACCAGTCGTCACGAACCGGGGGATCACATGCACCGACGAAGCCGCGTCACCACGCTCGCCGCCGCCACCGCCCTCGCCGTCATCGCGCTCGCAGGTTGCGCGTCGCCGCAGGCCGGCCCGACGGCCACCGCGACCGCGAGCTCCGTGCCGACGGCCACCGCGACAGCGACCTCCGCGCCGACACCGACCGCGACCGCCGGCAACGTCCCGACCGACCAGGGCTCCTGGATCATCGACTTCGACACGCTCGCCGGGGTCCGCGTCGGGCAGCCGATCGCATCCTTCGGGCAGGCGGCGGGGCTCGTACGCCAGCAGGATACCGTCGACTGCCCGCCCGGGTTCTCCTCCACGACACCCGTCGACGGCGAACCGGACAACCAGCTGAGCGTCTCCTTCCTGCAGGCGGAAAGCAGGGGCACCGACGTGGCCGATCCCACGCTCACACTCGGCATGGTCTTCGCGCGCACCTCCCCCGACGCCGTGCAGCCGGGATCCCCGGCGACCACCGCGGGCATCCGGGTGGGGTCCACGGAGGCGGCGCTCCTGGCCGCCTACCCGAACGTGAAGAAGGGCAGCTCCAGGTACGACGAGTCCAGCGGCTCCCGAACGTACTTCCTCGGCCCGCAAGGCGGTCGCTACCTCGTCTTCAACGTGCGGCCGACACCGGACGGCTCCGGCGTAACGGTCAACACCATCCAGACCTCGACATACAACAGCATCATCGACGTCTGCGACTGATCGGCCGCGTCGCCGCTCAGGCGACGCCGGTGACCCGGCCGCGCTCGAGCACGTAGCCCACCGCGACCGCGCCCGCCACGCACAGCATGATCGGGGCGAGCAGCTCGGGCCCCTGGTTCGTGAACTCCATCACCAGGAGCAGTGCCGTGAGCGGTGCGCGCATGGTCACCGCCAGAAATGCCGCCGACCCGAGCAGGGCGAAGGCCGCGAGGGGTTCGCCCGGCCAGGCCAGCTGCCAGACGCCGCCGAGCGTCAGGCCCAGTCCGGCGCCGATCGCGAGCGATGGAGTGAGCGTTCCGCCCGCGGCTCCGGCTCCGATGGTCCCGACGGTGGCAGCGGTCTTCACCAGCGTGATCCCGAGGATGACGACGACCGGCAGCGACGCCGTGAAGGCGAGCTGGCCGAGCGAACGGCCGTTGCCCAGGATCGCCGGCAGCCAGAGGGAGGCGACCCCGACTGCTGCGAACACCAGCGGCATCACGACCAGGATGCCCCACGATTTCGGCCGATGGGTCTGGGCCAGGCGCGTCAGTCGGACGAAGCCGACGGCGGCGAAGCCGATGATCGGGCCGGCCAGGATCGCCCAGACCACGATCTGCGGGTGCAGCGGCACCTGCTCGACGACGTAGAGCGGGTTGGCCGGCACCACGATGCGCGCCACCAGCGCCGCGATCGCGGAGGTGGCGAGGGCGGGGAGAACCGTGGCGAAACTGATCTCGGCCAGCAGGATCTCGACAGCGAAGACCGCACCGCCGAAGGGGACGTTGTAGACCGCCGCGAGGCCGGCGCCCGCGCCGCACGCGACCAGGATGCGCCGCTCCCTGGCGCTCACGCCCGCGCGGTCGGCCAGCCACGACGCCCACCACGCCGCGATCTCCCGCGGTGCGACCTCCCGGCCGATCGAGGCGCCGAGCCCGACGATGACGACCTGGAGGGCCGCGTTCAGGAGGGTCACCACTCCGGGCATCCGCTTGCCGCCGACCGCGGCCTCCACCGACACCACGGCGTGGTCGGCCCTGCGGCGGCCCCACGCGCGCAGGAAGTACCAGCCGACGGCGCCGACGATACCGGCCACCACGAGCGCCACGACGCGGTTCACCGGAGGGGCCTCGAGCAAGCCCTCGAGGAAGCTGCCCTCCGAGTAGCCGAACGCCAGATGCTGGATGCTGTGCAGGCCCAGGTAGACGAGCCCGCCGCCGATGCCCGCGCCCACGCCGACGAGGGCGGTCACGACGACGAGCCGGATCAGCCAGCCGGGTGTGGTCGGTCCGGGCTGGCGGCGGGCGGTGGGCACGGAATCAGGCTATCGTCCGCCGTGGCGGCGCGTCACGGCGCGTCACGGCGCGGCCAGGGCGCCGACGGTGAGCAGCGTGACGGTCGTGGTCGTGCACGCCGTGACCGTGTCGTCCCTCACGAACAGCGACTCGGTGGAGCCGGGCGGATAGACGCGGAACCCGTCGGCCTTCTGCGGCTTGCAGTCCCCCTCCGGGTAGTTCATCGCCTGGACGATCTTCAGCGCCGCCTGTGCGGTGCCGCCGGGCCGGAGGACGACCGTCGCGTGCGGGGTGCTCCTGTCGAAGTCGGCCGGCTTGCCGAGCTGGGTGCCGTTGCCGCCCCCGACGAAGGAGACACCGGGCCAGCCCTGCAGCGAGCACTGGGCCGAGCCGTGATTGGTGAGAACCAGGGTGACCTCCACGCTGCCGGCGGCCCCGCCTCCCCCCTGTCCGATGGTGCCTTTCAGGCTGGACGTCGCGCACTGCCCTTCGACGGGCTGCGCGGTGCTGGTCCCGGTCGGCCGCGGCGACGCGGACCCGGTGTCCGTCGGCGATTCCGACGAGCTCGGCGACGTGGACGGGCCGCCCGCTGCCGTGCAGCCCGCGATGCCGAACACGACGGCCGCCGACAGCGCGAGTGTGACGACGGCACGTGCGAGGGCGGCGCTGGAGGTCGCGGACATGCTCTATTGTCAGCACGCCGAAGCCGGTGGTCGCAGGACGGCGCGCCGCCCTCGCGGCAGTCGTCCTGACAGTATGGACGCATGAAAGCGTTCGGTCAGTGGCTCGCCCGTTGGTGGACGGTCTTCGTCCCGATCGTCGGCATCGTCGTGCTCGTCGCTTTCTGGACGGTCGAGCTCCAGCCGCTGGCTGTCGCCCTGATCGCCGTCGTCCTGGCGGGAACGGTGCTGGCGGCGGTGCAGCACGCGGAGGTCGTGGCGCACCGGGTCGGCGAGCCCTTCGGGTCGCTCGTGCTCGCGGTGGCCGTGACGATCATCGAGGTGGCCCTGATCGTCACACTCATGACGACGGGCAAGGACAGCGCGACGCTGGCACGCGACACGGTCTTCTCCGCCGTGATGATCACGATGAACGGCATCGTCGGGCTCAGCCTGCTGTTGAGCGCCTCGCGACGCGAGACCACGACGTTCAACGCGCAGGGCAGCGGAGCGGCGCTCGGGACGGTGACCGCGATGGCGACGCTCACGATGGTGCTCCCGACCTTCACCGAGGCGACGCCCGGCCCCGAGTTCTCGCCCAGCCAGCTCACGTTCGCGGCGATCGCCTCCGTGCTGCTCTACGGGATGTTCGTCTTCACGCAGACCTTCGCGCACCGCGACTTCTTCCTGCCGGTGTCGCCCAAAGGCAAGCCCCTCTCCGACGACGAGGAGACCCACGCGGACGCCCCCTCGAACCGCACCGCGCTCATCAGCGTCGGCCTGCTCCTCGTCGCGCTCGTCGCGGTCGTGGGGCTCGCCAAGCTGGAGTCGACTCCGATCGAGCGCGCCGTGACCGGGATCGGCCTCCCGCAGTCGTTCGTGGGTGTGATCATCGCACTCCTGGTGCTACTGCCGGAGGGCATCGCCGCATCGAAGGCAGCGCGGCGCAACCGCATGCAGACCAGCCTGAACCTCGCCCTGGGCTCGGCGATCGCGAGCATCGGACTCACCATCCCCGCGATCGCGGTCGCGTCGATCTGGCTCCCCGGTCCGCTGCACCTGGGTCTCGGCTCCAGCCAGATCGTGCTGCTGATGCTGACGGTCGTCATCAGCATCCTGACGATCATGCCCGGCCAGGCGGCCCGCATCAAGGGCGGCATCCACCTCATCATCTTCGCGGCGTTCATCTTCCTGTCGATCGCGCCGTGACGTCACGGCCCTCACGCCGACGGCGTAGGGTGACGCCATGAGCGAGCGCGACCCGCGGGTGGATGCGTACCTGAACGGGCTGCCGCTGTGGCAGCAGCAGGTCCTCGGCGAACTGCGGGACATCCTCCACGAGGCGGATCCCGCGATGGAGGAGACTATCAAGCGCTCCGGCCGGCGCTGACCGCCGCATCCCAGAGCTGCTCCGCCGCGAGACGTGCGGCGAGCGGGGTCCCCCCGCACATCGCCGCACTCGCCGACGCGCCGTCGAACAGGAGGGTCAGCTGCACGGCGAGCACGTGCGGCGACCTCGCACCCGCCGCCTCCGCCTGGCGCTGGAAGTACGCCGTCAGCTCCCCCTTGAAGTGCTGCGCGACCACGGCCGCCGGATGGTTGCGATCGCGCAGCTCGGTGGCGACGTTGACGAACGGGCAACCGAAGAAGTCCCCGGCCTCCGCCGCGCTATGGAGGGCGTCGTAGACGTGCAGCACCCGTTCGCGCGGTGAGCGCCCGTCGTCCTCCGCGCAGAAGTACCCCGCGACCACGCGCGGACCGTATTCGCGGAGCATGTCGGCCACGATCGCGTCTTTACTCGCGAAGTGCTGGTAGATGGAACGCTTGGAGACCTGGGCCTCCTGCGCGAGTCGGTCGACTCCGACGGCGTTGACGCCCTCGCGGATGAAGAGTCGCGCCGCGGCGTCGAGCACGCGCTCCCTGGGTCGGGGGCGGGCGGGGATGGTCGACGTCATGCAGACGATTCTAGGGGCACGCTTGCACAAAGTAAACCGATCTGTGTACATTGGCCGGAAACAGATCGGTTTACTTTTGGAGGACCCTCATGACAGATCTCACCGGGCGCGTCGCCCTCGTCACCGGCGCCAACCGCGGCCTGGGCGCCGCGTTCGTCGCAGAGCTCCTCGAGCGCGGCGCCGCGAAGGTCTACGCGGCCGCGCGCCGCCCCGAGACCGTCGCGGTCACCGACCCGCGCGTCGTCCCGCTCGAACTGGACGTCACCGACGCCGACAGCATCCGGCGCGCTGCGGAGGCCGCGCCCGACGTGACCGTGCTGGTCAACAACGCGGGCATCGGCGTCAACCAGTCGCTCGTGACCGGCGACCTCGAGCAGATCCACCGCGAGTTCGACACCAACTTCTGGGGCCCTGTGCTGGTGACCCGCGCGTTCGCCCCGGGTATCGCCGACAACGGGGGCGGCGCGATCGTGAACATGCACTCCGCGCTGAGCTGGTATGCGGTCGGCTCCTACAGCGCGACCAAGGCCGCACTCTGGTCGGCGAGCAACTCGACGCGCGTCGAGCTTGCACCCCAGGGCATCCAGGTCGTCGGCGTCCACGTCGGCTACGTGGACACCGAGATGGCAGCGGACGCTGAGGGTTACAAGGTGCCGCCGGCCCAGGTCGTGACCGAGGCACTCGACACCGTGGCCGCCGGAGGCGCCGAGGCGATCGTCGGGGAGACCGCGCAGCGCGTGAAGTCCGTGCTGCACGAGGACGTGCGTGCCCTCTACCCCCAGCTCGCCAGGTAGGAGTCGCCGGCGAACCCGCGGGGGCGGATGCCCCACTGCGCCGTCCAGGTCTCGTCCGGCTCCAGCCAGCGCAGGCCCCGACCGGTGTTGAGCGCGTTCGCCGGCGCCGTCATGGGCTCCACCGCGAGCGCCACCTCCCCCGCCTCCTTCGTGGCGAAGGCGCGGTGGGTGAACAGCTGCACGTAGGCGAAGGACGCATCGCCCCACAGGGTGACGGTGCGGCCGTCCGCCGCGGCCAGAGTGTGCTCGACGGGCGACGGGAGCTCGCCGAACCCGTCGTTCAGGTCGAGCTCTGCGACGATCCGCCCTGCGGACAGGTCGTACGCCGTGCCTGCGACCGCTGTCTCGCCGACCACGTTGAGACGGTCGTCGGTCTCGAACCGCGTTCCGGCGCGCACCGTCAGCGTCAACTGGGTGGGCGGCACGTCGCCGACCCGCAGATAGGGGTGCGCGCCGATCGCGACGGGCGCGGTTCGACGGCTGCGATTGGTGACCGTGTGGGTGACCGTCAGCCCCTCCGTGTCGAGCTCGTGCGTGACCGTGGTGTCGAGCACGAACGGATAGCCGGGCTCCGGGTAGATGGTCGCACCCTGGGTGACCGCGGACTCGGACCGCTCGACAAGCGCATACGGGCGGAACCGCAGCAGACCGTGCGAGGCGTTCCCGAGAGCCGGCTCCGTGATGGCCAGCCGCTGCGGGACGCCGTCCAACTCCCACACGCCGTCCTTCACCCGGTTGGGCCACGGCACCAGCACGATGCCGTCGGCGGAGGGAGGCGTGGCCTCCTCCGGGAAGGGCTCGACCAGGTCAGCGCCGCCGTAGCGGAGGGTTCGGACGCCGGCCGCGACCTGCGTGATCGTCGCGGTCAGGTCGCCGAACTCGAGTTCGTACTGTTCTCCGGTCGGTGCGCGCATGGGCACAGCGTATTACTCAGGCGATGGTCACGGGCAGGCCCGCCGCCCGGAGCGCCCGAACCTCGTCCCGGTCGGCCGACTCCCCCGTGAGCAGGCCGGCCACCTCGTCGATCGCGGCGATGCGGCCGACGTGCGTGCGGCCGAGCTTGGAGCCGTCGGCGACCACGAGCGCCCGGCTGCAGGTCGCGACCATCACGCGCTTGAGGTCGGCCTCCGGCAGGTTCACGTTCGTGACGCCGCCGACCGGATGCACGCCGGTGCAGCCGATGAACGCCAGGTCGGCGTGCACGCGCTCCAACAGCGTGGAGGCCAGCGGCTCCACCAGCGAGTGCTGCAGCGGTCGCAAGGTGCCTCCGGTGACCACCACCTGGAACCGCGGGATCGCGCGCTCGAGCTCGAGCGCGATCGTGAGCCCGTTGGTGATGACCGTGACGTCCTCCAGGTCGTCACGGTCGGCCAGGGCGCGGGCGATGGCGGCGGTCGTGGTACCGACGTCGAGAAGGACGCTGCTTCCCGACTCGACCAGGGCCGCTGCGGCGGTGCCGATGCGGCGCTTCTCCTCCGCCGACGACTCGAGTGCCTCCTCGAAGCTCGCCTCGCGGGTCCCCGCCGCCCGGAGCACGGCCCCGCCGTGGACTCGCCGGATGCTCTGCTGCGCGTCGAGCGCGTCGAGGTCGGTGCGCACGGTCACGTCGGAGACCTGGAACTCCTCGCTCAGCTCGGCGACGCGGACGAAGCCGGATCGCCCGATCAGTTCGAGCATCCGCTCGCGACGGAGGGCGGCCGGCAGCGGTTCGGTCATACCGGCAATGCTCCTGCGCTTGCGTTTTCTTGTCAATCCGCAAGTCATTGAGTACATTTGCTTTCGCAAACGAAAGGGACGCATGGCTGCCATCACGAAGCGCCCGCACCGCCTCTCCGACGGTCGTGACCTGATCTACTACGACGACGCGGACTCGGCACTCGACCCCGAGCGCGCACCGGACCTCCGCGAGCCCGCGCCGCGCCCGGCGACCGCGACCATGCGACAGGATCCGCTCACCGGCGAGTGGGTCTCCATCGCCGCCGCGCGGCAGAACCGCGTGATGCTTCCGCCGGCCGAACTCGACCCGCTCGCGCCCGCGAGCCCGGGCAACCCGTCCGAGATCCCGAGCCTCTACGACGTCGCCGTGTTCGAGAACAAGTCGCCGTCGTTCGGCCCGCTGCTCGACGCCCCGAACGGGCCGGAGGGCCTGGACGACCTCGCGACCATCGGGCTCGGCCGCACCCGCACCTCCGTCGGCCGCTGCGAAGTGGTGTGCTTCAGCCCGGCGACGAGCGGGTCGTTCGGCAGCCTGACTCCGACCAGGGCGCGCACGGTCATCGAGGCCTGGGCCGACCGTACGTCCGCGCTCTCCGCATTGCCCAACGTGCGCCAGGTGTTCCCGTTCGAGAACCGCGGGGAGGCCATCGGCGTCACTCTGCACCACCCGCACGGCCAGATCTACGCCTACCCGTACATCACCCCGCGCACGAGCGCGCTGATCCGCTCGCTCGAGAGCTACGGTCCGACGCTGTTCGCCGACATCCTGGAGCGCGAGCGCGCCTCGGAGCGGGTCATCCTCGCGGGCGAGCACTGGACGGCGTTCGTTCCGTTCGCCGCGCGCTGGCCGATCGAGATCCACGTGCTTCCGCACCGTCACGTGCCCGACCTCGCGGCGACCTCCGACGCCGAGCGGGACGAGCTCGCCACCCTGTATCTGCGCGTCCTGCGCGGGGTCGACGCGCTCTACGACTCCCCCACGCCGTACATCGCGGCCTGGCACCAGGCGCCGGTCGGCACCCACCGCGACGACATCCGCCTCATGCTCCAGCTGACCTCCCCGCGCCGCGCCGCGGATAAGCTGAAGTTCCTGGCCGGCTCCGAATCGGCGATGGGCGCCTGGATCGGCGACATCCCGCCGGAGCAGGCGGCCGCTGCGCTCCGGGAGGCCGTCGCCCGGGCCGACCGCGAGAACCCGGTCGGCGACCTTCCCGCCGGAATCGCCGGCCTGGTCACCGCCTCCGACACCCCAGAAGGAATGATCCCCGCATGACCGACCTGCGCACCGGCGTCCGCGACGACTTCGTCTCGATCTTCGGCCGCGAGCCCGACGGAGTCTGGTCGAGCCCGGGCCGCGTCAACCTCATCGGCGAGCACACCGACTACAACCTCGGCTTCGTGCTGCCGTTCGCGATCAACCGGCGCACGGTCGCCGCGCTCGGTCTGCGCGATGACCGCACGGTGCGAGTCGGCAGCACCTTCGCCGACGAACTGGTCGAGATCGACCTCGACCGGCTCTCCCCCGAGGCCCTCGACGGCTGGTCGGCCTACCCGCTCGGGGTCGCCTGGGCGCTGAGCGAGTTCGGCGCAGACCTTGCCGCCGTGCCCGGCTTCGACCTGCTGATCGACTCGAACGTCCCCGTGGGAGCCGGCCTCTCCTCGTCCGCCGCGATCGAAGGTGCGACCGCACTCGCCCTCAACGACGTCTGGCGGCTCGGGCTCGACCGCCGCACGCTGGCCCGGGTCGGGCAGCGCAGCGAGAACATCGCCGTCGGCGCCCCGACCGGCATCATGGACCAGTCGGCCTCCCTGCTCGGCGAGCAGGACGCCGCAGTGTTCCTCGACTGCCGGTCGCTGGAGGCCCAGCTCGTGCCGCTCGGCCTCGAGGAGGCCGGGCTGGCGGTCCTCATCATCGACACCGGCGTGACCCACGCCCACGCCACCGGCGGGTACGCCGAACGGCGCGCGTCGTGCGAGGCCGGCGCCCGGGCGCTCGGCGTGGAGGCGCTGCGCGACGTGAGCGTCGACGACCTTCCGCGGGCCCGCGAGATCCTCGACGACGTGACGTTCCGAAGGGTGCGGCACGTGGTCACGGAAGACCAGCGCGTGCTCGACACCGTGCGCACCCTGCGCGAGAGCGGTCCGGCCGCCATCGGCGAGCTGCTGGACGCGTCCCACGTCTCCATGCGCGACGACTTCGAGATCTCGGTTCCCGAGCTCGACCTCGCCGTCGAGACGGCGCAGGCGAACGGCGCCATCGGAGCGCGGATGACGGGCGGCGGATTCGGCGGCTCGGCGATCGCGCTGGTGCCGCTCGACGCGCTCAGCCGCGTGCAGGTCGCCCTCGACGGCGCGTTCGCCGAGCACGGGTTCGGTCAGCCGGAGCTGTTCACGGTCACGGCGTCGCAGGGCGCGGTCCGCGAGAGCTGAGTCCATCCGGCCGTCCCTCGGTTCGCTCGTTCATCCGTTCGTCACGGGTGTTCGCCAGAATGGGACGATGACCGACGCGGAGATCACCTGGCTGAGCCCTGACACCGTTCAGATCCGTCAGCCGAAGGCGTCGCACTGGGAGGCGCCGTTCCTGTTCCTGCTCTTCGGGCGGGAGCGGGCGCTCCTGATCGACACCGGCGCCACCGGCGACGAGCAGGTATTCCCGTTGCGCGGCACCGTCGACGCCCTCACCGACACTTGGCTGCGCCGAAATCCCGCGGTCTTCACCCGGCCGTACCCGCTGGTGGTGGCGCACAGCCACGCGCACCGCGACCACATCGCCGGCGACGCTCTCCTCGCCAGCCGGCCGGGCACGACGGTCGTCGGCACGACGCCGGCCCAGGTGATCGCGTTCTTCGGTTTCCGCTCCTGGCCCGACGAGACCGTGGAGTTCGACCTCGGCCGGCGCATCGTCGATGTGATCGGCGGACCCGGTCACGAGCCCTCGGCGGTCGCCTTCTTCGACCGCGAGACCGGCATCCTCTTCACCGGCGACACCGTCCTCCCCGGCCACCTCTACGTGCGCGACCTCCCCCAGTACGTCGCGACGATCGAACGGCTGCAACGCTTCCGCGACGCCCCGACCGCTCCGCTGCGGGAGCTGCGCGGTGCGCACGTCGAGATGTCGGCGACCCCGGGCGTGGTCTATCCGCCCGGCACCCTCGACCAACCCGACGAGCTGCCCCTCGCGCTCCCGCCACGCATCCTCGACCGGGTCCGCTCGGCGCTCGACGACCTCCACGACGGGCCAGGGGAGCGCGTCGTGCGCAAGCGGTTCGTGGTCGTCGCGGAGTGAGCGGCTCCCCGTAGGGTGAAGTCATGACCATCATCAGCCTCACCGACGGCTCCACCCCCAGCGTCGCCGACGATGCGTTCGTCGCCGTCGGCGCTGTGCTCGCCGGGCGCGTGCACCTCCGTCCCGGATCCAGCGTCTGGTACAACGCCGTGCTGCGGGCGGAGGCCGAGGACATCGTCGTCGGCGAGCGGAGCAACCTCCAGGACAACGTGTCGTGCCACGTCGACCACGGCTTCCCGCTCACCATCGGCGCCGACGTCTCCGTCGGTCACAACGCCGTGCTGCACGGCTGCACGATCGAGGACGGCGTGCTGGTCGGAATGCACGCGACCGTACTCAACGGAGCCGTGGTGGGCGCCGGATCGCTGCTCGCGGCCGGCACCGTTGTGCTGGAGGGCGCGGTCATCCCGCCCGGATCCCTCGTCGCGGGCGTCCCCGGCAAGGTGCGCCGTGAGCTCACCGACGACGAACGCGCCGGCATCCTCCGCAACGCCGCCGCCTACCTCACCCACGTCACCCAACACCCCGCCCCGTAGCAATCGCTTCCTCACTTTCTCCCGCCTACGCACGGCGTGTTGCGGGAGAAGGTGAGGAAGCGATGGCTGGTCAGGAGGGTTCGACGGGGGCGGGCTCGCCGCCGGTGATGCGCACGAGCTCGTCGAACGTCGTCGGGAAGACCGTGTGCGCGTGACCGGCGGCGGCCCAGACCTCGGGATAGCCGGCGAGAGCGATGTCGACGACGGTGCGCAGCCGCTCGGGATGGCCGAGCGGCGCGACACCGCCGATCGTCTGACCGGTCGCGGCCTTCACGGTGTCGGCGTCGGCGCGGCGGATGCGCCCGCCGAGCCGCTCCCCCAGAAACGCGGTGTCGACGCGGTGCGCTCCCGAGGTCATGACCAGCAGCGGTGCGCCGTCGATCGTGAACACCAGGGAGTTGGCGATGGCGCCGACCTCCACGCCGAGCTCCGCCGCGGCCGAGACCGCTGTCGGCGTCGCGGACTCGAACCAGCGCACGCGCGGCTCGATCCCGGCCTCGAGGAGGGCGGCCTCCACCCGCTCGACGGCGGGGTGCGTGCGCTCGGCGTCGGTCACGCCAGTGCCCGCTCGGCCGACTCGACCACGTTCTGCAGCAGCAGCGCGCGGGTCATCGGGCCGACGCCGCCGGGGTTGGGCGACACCCACGAGGCCACCTCGGCGACGTCCGCGGCCACGTCGCCTGCCACGACGCTCTTGCCGGTCACCGGGTCCTCGACGCGGCTCACGCCGACATCGAGCACGACGGCGCCCGGCTTCACGTTGGCGGCGGTGACCAGTCCGGCCACGCCCGCGGCGGCGACGATGATGTCGGCCCGACGCAGATGCTCGTCCAGGTCGACGGTGCCCGTGTGCGTCAGCGTGACGGTGGCGTTGAACTCGCGGCGGGTGAGCAGCGAACCGATGGCCCGACCCACGGTCACGCCGCGGCCGACGACCACGACGTCCTTGCCCTTCAAGTCGATCCCGTGGCGCAGCATCAGGTCGATCACGCCGCGCGGAGTGCACGGCAGCGGCGTCGTGATCGGGCGGTTGACGTTGAGCACGAGCCGGCCGAGGTTCGTGGGGTGGAGGCCGTCCGCGTCCTTGGCGGGATCGACGAGCTCGAGGATGGCGTCAGTGTCGATGTGCGACGGCAGCGGGAGCTGCACGATGAACCCGGTGCAGTCGGGGTCGTCGTTGAGCTCCTCGACCACGGCCTCCAGCTCGGCCTGCGAGATGTCCGCCGGGAGGTCGCGGCGGATCGACGCGATGCCGACCTCCGCGCAGTCGCGGTGCTTTCCCGCGACGTACCACTGCGAACCGGGGTCGTCGCCGACCAGGATGGTGCCGAGACCGGGAACCACCCCGTGCTCGCGCAGCGCGCTCACGCGCTCCTTCAGCTCCGCCTTGATCTCGGCCGCTGTCGCCTTGCCGTCCAGAATCTTCGCCGTCACGCCGGCCTCCACACTCGTTGCGAACCGTCGAGTACGCGGACAATCCGCGTACTCGACGGTTCCTGGCTGATTATTCGCGTACTCGGCTGCTGCCGGAGCCGTCAGATCGAGGACGGGAGCTCGACCGGGAAGGCGTCCTGGCCGGAGGGGGTCAGGCCGGGGTACAGCGGGAAGGCCGCGGTGAGGGCGTCGACGCGGGCGCGGAGCGCCGTGGTGTCGGCGCCGGGACGCAGCGCGAGGGCGATGATGTCGGCCACCTCGGTGAACTCCACGTCGCCGAAGCCGCGGGTCGCCAGGGCCGGCGTCCCGATGCGGAGGCCGGAGGTCACCATCGGCGGGCGCGGGTCGAAGGGAACCGCGTTGCGGTTGACGGTGATGCCGACCTCGTGGAGGACGTCCTCCGCCTGCTGGCCGTCGAGCTCCGAGGTGCGGAGGTCGGCGAGCACGAGGTGCACGTCGGTGCCGCCGGTGAGCACGTCGACGCCCGCTGCGCGCGAGTCGTCGGCGGTCAGGCGCTCTGCCAGCAGCTTGGCGCCACGGATAGTGCGCTCCTGGCGGTCCTTGAACTCGTCGGTCGCGGCGAGCTTGAACGCGGTCGCCTTGGCGGCGATCACGTGCATGAGCGGGCCGCCCTGCTGGCCGGGGAAGACGTTCGAGTTGAGCTTCTTCGCGAGCTCCGTGTCGCGGCTGACGATGAAGCCGGAGCGCGGGCCGCCGATCGTCTTGTGCACGGTCGAGCTGACCACGTCGGCGTAAGGCACGGGCGACGGGTGCAGCCCGGCGGCCACCAGGCCCGCGAAGTGCGCCATGTCGACCCAGAGCTTGGCGCCCACCTCGTCGGCGATCTCGCGGAACGCGGCGAAGTCGAGCTGGCGCGGGTAAGCGGACCAGCCGGCGATGATCACCTGCGGCTTGTGCTCGATCGCCTTGTCGCGCACCACGTTCATGTCGACGAGGAAGGACTCGGGGTCGACACCGTAGGAGACGGCGTTGTAAAGCTTGCCGGAGAAGTTGAGCTTCATGCCGTGCGTCAGGTGGCCGCCGTGGGCGAGCTCGAGACCGAGGATGGTGTCGCCCGGGGTCGCGATCGCCGAGAGGACGGCGGCGTTGGCGGAGGCGCCGGAGTGCGGCTGGACGTTGGCGTACTCGGCGCCGAACAGGCTCTTCGCCCGGTCGATCGCCAGCTGCTCGGCGATGTCGACGTACTCGCAGCCGCCGTAGTAGCGGCGCCCGGGGTAGCCCTCGGCGTACTTGTTGGTCAGCACGGAGCCGACAGACTCGAGCACGGCGCGCGGCACGAAGTTCTCGGAGGCGATCATCTCGAGGTAGTCGCGCTGGCGGCCGAGCTCGAGGGCCAGCACCTCCGCGATCTCCGGATCGACCTCCGCCAGCGGCGCGGTGAAAGTGGATGGAAGGGTGTCGGTCACAATCGGCTCCTTCAAAACAGGGATGAATACTGCATCGACCCAGGCGCGCGGCCGAATCCATCCGTTCGTTCGAGGTACCGTCGTCGCTCCCCGATGGTGACCATCTGAGCGCCAGTCGCGACGTGAGCAAGCATAGCAAAGCCGGGCCGGCCGGAGCCGTGCTCATCGGCGGAAGACCTTGCTGATTAGTTAGGAGCCCTGCAATACTCGCTGGTGGTCGTCCCGCGGGTGGGCAGCGCCGACCGATCCGAGAATCCCCCTGACGTCGTGAGGAGCATCCGTGGTCGTGCCTCGCCCCGCCCAGCTCGAGAACACGGGCGATGCGCCCTTCACCCTCCTCCCCGGCGCGCGGATCATCGTCGCGGGCACCGGAGCCGAAGCGGTCGGTCGGCTCCTGCGCGACGAACTGGCGTCGGACTGCCGGCGCGACCTCGTCGTCGCGCACGAGCCTCCCGCGTTCGGCGACATCGCCATCGTGATCGCCGACGACGAAGGACCGGCCGGACACGCGGCGGAGGGGTACACCCTGGAGGTCGCGGCCGAGGGCGTGCGCGTCGGCGCGGCGACGCCTGCCGGAGCGTTCTGGGGGGTCCAGACGCTGCGCCAGCTGGTCCCGGCGGTCTGTGACGGCGACCCGCTGACCGTCGAGGCGGTTCGGATCAGCGACCACCCGCGCTTCGCGTACCGCGGTGCGATGCTCGACGTCGCCCGGCACTTCTTCACGCCGGCCGAGGTCAAGCGCTTCATCGACGCCATCGTGCTGCTCAAGGTGAATCACCTCCATCTCCACCTGACGGACGACCAGGGCTGGCGGATCGAGATCGCGTCC
The DNA here is from genome assembly GCF_017565305.1 of Leifsonia sp. TF02-11. GTDB lineage: Bacteria > Actinomycetota > Actinomycetes > Actinomycetales > Microbacteriaceae > Leifsonia. Next base: position 42,110 of record NZ_JAGEKP010000005.1, on the reverse strand, counting down.
TGGCCCGCGCTGACCCGCCACGGCGGGTCGACGGGGAGCGACGGGAGCCGCGGCGGCTACTACACCGCCGACGACTACCGCGACCTGGTCGCCTACGCGGCCGAACGCTTCGTCACGATCGTCCCGGAGCTCGATATGCCCGGCCACACGAACGCGGCCCTGGCGTCCTACCCGGAGCTGAATCCCGACGGCGTCGCGCCCGCCCTCTACACGGGCTCGGAGGTCGGATTCAGCACGCTGCGGACCGGCGACCCGGTGACCGATCGGTTCGTGCGCGACGTCATCGGCGAGGTCGCCGCGCTCACGCCCGGCCCGTATCTGCACATCGGCGGGGACGAGTGCCTGAGCACCTCGGAGCACGACTTCCTCGGCTTCATCGACTACGCGACCCACGCCGTCGCCGACACCGGCAAGATCCCGGTCGGCTGGCACGAGATGGGCCGCAGCCCGGACCTCCCGGAGGGCACCGTCGGCCAGTACTGGTCGTTCCGGACCCCGCGCGAGCGCGCGGCGGACGAGACGCTGTCGTTCGTCCGCGCGGGCGGGGCCGTGATCATGTCGCCCGCGGATGTCGCCTACCTCGACATCGTGTACGCGGACGGCGACACGATCGGCCAGGACTGGGCGGACGGCGCGACGGACCTGCGCAGCTCCTACCAGTGGGATCCGTCCCGAATCGTGCCGGGGCTGGGAGACGCGCACATCCTCGGCGTCGAGGCTCCGATCTGGACGGAGACGATCGCGACGATCGAGGAGGTGGAGGACATGGTGTTCCCACGCCTCGCCGCCATCGCGGAGATCGGTTGGTCCGCGGCGCCGGCGGACACCGCGGCCATCGAGACCGCCCGCGACTTCGACGATTTCGCCGCCCGCCTCGGACGGCTCGCCGAGCACTGGGATGCCCTCGGTACCTCTTACCGCCGGGTGCCGGGTGTGCCGTGGCCGGAGGCCGTCGCCGGCTGACCAGCGGTCGGATCGGCGGTCGTCGCCCGAAGAGCGCGAAGAATCCGAGCGACGGCGACGAGCCGGCGACCTCCCGAGCGACGGCGACGAGCCGGCGACCTCTCGGTCGCCGGCTCGTCGTTCGTTCGACGGGGTTGACCCCGTCGCGTTGCTCTCAGGCGGCGGCGTCGGCGCGCGAGCGGCGGCGGCGCACGATGAGCAGCACGAGGCCGCCCACGAACAGCAGGACCGCGCCGGTTGCGATGCCGGCGATCGCGATGTCCGAACCGGTCATCGCGAGGCCACCCTTACCGGAGCCCGAACCGGCCGCGGAATCGCTGCCCGAGCCGGGACCCGCACCCGGGCCCGTTCCGTTCTCGGCGCCGCGAACGACGGTCGTGACGACGAAGTGGTCCCACACCTCGCCACTCGCGAGGATCACATCGAGCTCGTACTGGTCGCCGTGCTGAGCGCTCATCGGAATCGTGAAGTTGAACGTGTGCGACCCGTCAGCCGCCGCCCGCTTGGAGAAGACGCCCTCGGTGGCCGGGGCAGTCTTCGTCGACACCAGAGAAATCGCGTGAGCGTCGAGGCCGCGGATCTTCTGCGTGAGCGCCTCGTCTGCCGCGTAGGTGTCGGCGATCGCGGTGTACGTGATCGTGTCGCCCGGCGCCCCGACGAGCGAGCTGAGCGTCCCGTGGATCGAGTCTCCCGCGCCGGGCGGGTACGGCGCGGCGTTCGCGCCTGCTGCCGGTGCCAGGGCAAGCGCCAGGGCGACGAGGCCGCCGAAGAGTTTCTTTCGCATGGGGTTCTCCTTTGTGTGGGTAGGCAGGGCAGATCGGAGCGGGTCCGGTCAGCCGCAGGTTCCGCGCTCGGCGTACTGGTCGAACGAGGTGGCGGTGGGGGTGACGACAATGCGGTCGACAGTGGGTGTCCGTTGGGTGAGTACGGTGAATTCGGTCTCGAGGACGGCCACCTGGCCCGGCGCGAGATCGACCATGGCGACCACGACGGGGCGCCCGTCGATCATGCGCGAGACCAGATCCACCTGTTCGCCGTCGACGGTGACGCGGACGGGACGCAGGCTGTCCGTGCTCGCGAACTGCACCATCGTCCGGATGTGCCCGATGGGCGGGAGGCCTTTGCCACCCGGACCGGTTACCACCCAGGGCGCTGAGGTGATGTCGTCGGGCGCGGTGGAGGCGAGCGTCGCGGTCGCCGCGATCGACCGGCCGCCCTTCTGCGACGAGCACGTCGCGGTGACCGTCCCCTCGAGATAGCCGTCCATCTTTCCCGCGGTCCCGTCGGCGAAGAACACGCCGACGGGAGCGCCGTCGTCGCTCAGCTGCGCAAGCGGGCCGCCGAGCTTTCCGCCCGAGGTCACCGACTGCAGCGCCGGGTCGGCGAACCAGACCGAGACCCTGCCCTCGTCGGCCACGGCGCCGAGCTGCTTCGCCAGCGCGATGAGAGGCGTGCCGCTGCTGAAGAGCTTGTCGAACATGGCGCGGGTCAAGTCAGCGAAGAAGACGTCCTGCTCGTCTCGATCCTCGATCTCGCGGTAGATGTCGGTCAGGATCACGGCTCTCGCGTTCTCCGCATCGATCGTGCGTTGCCCGATCGTGACCGGCCCGGTCGCCGCCAACAGATGCGAGATCGAGGCTGTATCGATCGACACCACCCCGTCGAGCGGCACTCCCTGCGAGGTCTGCCAGAGTGCCGAGGTGAGCTGCCCGGTCCGGACGAAGTCCGGGGTCAGGTTCACGTCCTGGATGTACTCGCCCAGCTGCACGCCGAACAGCGCACGCTCTTCCGGGGTCACCGCGATGCCGTCGCCCTCGGCCGGATTGAGGTCGGCGGGAACGAGCTGACGCCCGAGCTCGAACCGGCCGCCGTCGGTCGTGAGCTCGGAGATCGCGCCGGCGATCCCGCCGGTCGTCCGGAGCTCGGCGTTGTTGTTGAACAGGAGGGCGTAGCGCTTGGCTCCCTCGATCCCGAGCGCGCTGGGCAGGACGTCTGCTGCAGTGGAGAGGGCCGATACCGTGCCGTGGAGGTCGCCGACGAGCTCCGCTGCTTCTCGGACGCCGGAGGCGAGCACCGGCACGAGCGCACCGGAATCGGCGTCGGCCAGAGTCCTCTCGCCGCGCGCGAGCGCGCTCTCGGCCGCGTGGAGGTCGCCTGCGACCGTGGAGACCGCTGCGACGTCGACCGTTCGGTCCGACAGCGAGACGGCGGCCGCGAGAGTCGAGAAGTCTGCCGCGACCGGAGTCAAGCCGTCGCCGACGGCGACGGCCAGGGCATCGACGGTCAGCCGGTAGGCGCGCAGGTTGTCGCCCAGGAGGGGAACGAACTCCGCGGACCGCCAGACGACGTCGGACGTCAAGTCGTGCGCGTCATCCAGGCGCGCGCCGAGGCCGCGGAGCCGGTCGACGGATGCCGCTCCCGTGCTGGGATCGGCCGAGAGCTTCGCGACGACCACACCGGCCTCCGAACGCGCGGCCGAGACGTGTCCGTACGACATGACCAAGCGCACACCGATCCAGGCGGCGCACGCCACGACCACGAGCGCGAGGCCGCCGACGGTGGCGACGACGACGCGTTTCGTCTTCGCCGAGCCTGACTTCGTCGCTCGACGGCGTGCCCGATCGCTCATGCCACGGATCCCCTTCATTCGAAACCCATGCTGACGCGAGGCGGAAGGCGCGGGCCCGTGAATCCGGAGAAGACCGTGCTCCTGGGCGGATGATCCGGAGTCAATCGTCAACACTGCGTGTCTAAGATTAGAATTATGCGTATTACTTGCATGGGAGGCTGGTTTCCTCCCCTCCTCGAACCTCCTGGAGCTCGACGTTGACCGATCCCCGCGCCGCATCAGCACCGAGGCTCGTCGGCCGCGACCGCGCGCTGACGCTCGCCCGCGAACTCCTGTTGTCCGCGGGCGCCGACGTGGACATCGTCGGCCCGCGACACAGCGGGCGGTCGAGCGTCGCCGACGCGCTCACGGCCCTCGTGTCCGACGCGCACCGCACCCCCGTCCGGCTGAACGGCATCCGGACCCTCGCATCGACGCCCCTCGCCGCACTCCATGTCGCAGGGCTCGGAGGCAACACCGGCCAGGAGCGTCGCACCCCCTCCCCGCTGCAGAACGCGATCGACGCGCTGACGGCGGCCGTCGCACGCGTCGACGCCGTCATCGTGGTCGACGACGCCGATCTGCTCGACGAGACGTCGACGGGGGCCGTCGACGCGGTCCGGCGCGCGACGGGGGTGCCGGTACTGCGCACCCGCACCCGGCACGCCAGGGCGATGGAGTCCGGCTACGTCGTCGACCTGGTCCCGCTCTCGTACGATCAGCTGGCCGCGGTGGTCGGCGAGCGCCTCGACGGGCCGGTGGACGCCACGGCGATGAGTCGCCTCTACGCCCTGTCCGGCGGCAATGTCGGCCTCGCCGTTTCGACGCTCCGACTCGCCGTCGTCGAGGGAGCGCTCACCAGACGGGCCGGGATCTGGACCGCGGAACGGGACCTCTGGACACCGGCGCTGCGCGGGTTGGTCATCGATCATCTCGCCGGCTGCACACCGGCCGAACTGGCCGTTCTCGCGGAGGTCGCCGTCGCCGGGGACGACGACGCCGAGGTCGTCCGTCGGAGTCTCGGCGACAGGCACGGCGAGGCAGCGCTCTCCGAGCTCGAGGCGGCCGGGGTCGTGAGGACGCTCGACCATGGCGGCAGACGCCGGATCGTGCTCGAGCCTCCCCTGCTCTCCGAGCACTTCCGCCACACCGATGCGCCCGCGGCCTCCTCCGACGCCCTCGTAGCGCGACTCGTGCACCAGGAGGCGGACGCGCGCTGCGCGGAGGCGGCTGCCGACTGGCGCAGCTCACCGACGCCGCGGTCGGCGCTGGCGCTCGTGCGGGCGTCGATGGCGCCGGCGTGCCCGGCGGACGGCGCCGCCGTGGAGCTCGATGCAGTCATGACGGCGGCGTCGCACTCGGACGATCCGCTCGCCCTCCTCGAGCTCGCGGAGCTGCGCGCCCGTCACGCGCTCCGAGCGGGCGTCGACCTCGCGACGGCGTCGGCGGCCCTGCACGACGCGGTCTCCGGGCTCGGCCACCCGTACTCGCGTGCTGCTGACGCGGCGGCGGCACTGCTCGCGATCGAGATCGGCGCGACGCCCGGCGCGGAGGCCGCGCAGCCGGCCGACGACCGGGAGCTGCCGAACGCCGTCCGCTCACGCCGTCTTCTCGCCGCACAGGCCGTCGCCCTGCAACGGGGGCGATTCGCCGACGCACTCGACCTCCGCGAGCGGATGCGCTCCCTCCCCGACGCGGAGATCCCCGCGCTCGGCGACGCCCTTCACGGGTTCGCGCTGCTCGGCTGCGGGCGAAGCGCGGACGCGGCGACCTGGGCTGAGCGGGGAGCGGCTGCCGCGCGGGGACGCCTCGACGTCGAGGCGCTGCGTCTGCACAGCGTCGTCGGCGGCTTGGGCCACCTGGTCTCCGGCTGCACGGACGCCGCGTCGTCGGCCATCGCGACGGCGACGGCGCTGGGCACACCGCCGTCGCCCGGCTCGGCGGCGGAGCTCGGCCTCCGCGTGCTCACGGCGATCATCGCGGCCCGGCGTGGCGACCCGGCTGGTGCAGAGCGCGTCCGCGACGAGCTCGCCGTCCGCCCCGACGCATCCTCCGGTGCAAGCCGGGCGGCACGCGCCTGGATCGACGCGCAGCTGGCCGCCGCGCGGGGACGCTCCGACGTCGCGGTCGGCCTGTTGCGCAGGCTGGCCACTGTTCTCCGCGCCGATCGGCAGGAGTCCGCCGCCGCGTTCGCCCTGTTGACGGCACTCGAACACTGCGCCGACGAGAGCGGGCTCGAGGAAGCGCGGTCTCTGCTCGCCGGCCAGCAGTCGGAGTTGTTCGACGCACGACTCGCCCACCTCGTGGCGCGCGCAGAACACGATCACGACGCCCAGCGCGCGCTCGCTCCCCGACTCATGGCCGTGGGCCTCGAGAGGCTGACCCCGAGCGGACACGACCGCACGGGCTTCTTCACGACGCCGATCTCGTTGACCGACCGGGAGCGGGAGATCGTCCGCTTCGTGGCGGACGGGCTCGTCTACCGCGAGATCGCGGCGCGGCTCCACCTCAGCGCGCGCACCGTCGAGGGCATCGCCGCGCGGATCATCCGCAAGCTGGGGCTGCGCGACCGCAGAGAACTCGCGGACCTCGCCCGCTCCGGTGCGCTGTGAGCGCGCTCACGGATATCCGATGAACCACAGCAGCACGAGCGCGACCGGCTGAAGGGCGATTCCCGCGATGAGCACGATCCGCCTCGCCCGCACATTGTGCGTGAGCCCGGGCGCGCCGGCGAGCGGGGCCAGCGGCATCAGGAGGCGGAAGAGGCTCTGCTGCGGGAGGAACACCGCGAAGAGATACAGCGCATAGCTCGAGGCGTACGCGACCACTTCCGTTCCGAGCGCGCGGACGCTCGGCCGGTTGAGCAACCACGCATAGCCGGCGATGACGGCGACGACGAGGAGTGCCCCCGCGACGCTCGCGTACCGCCAGGTGAAGAGGAACCACGGGGTGAGCGGGACGAACGCCACCCTGCCGATGAAACCGGTCCACCACGACAGCTCGGTCTCCACGTAGGCGCCGGGAGTCCCCGTCACGGTGGCCGCGACCAGGGGCCACGCCAGTCCGGCGACGGCCGTCACCGCCCCGGCGACGAGCATCGCGACGCGGTCGCGCGCCCCGAACTCCTCCCCTTCCCGACGCGCGAGTAGCGAACGGATCACGAAGATGATCCCGAGCGTCAGGGGCAGCGCGAGCTCGCCAGGGCGCGTGAACGCAGCCGCCACGCCGAGCGGGATCACCGTCCAGTAGCGCCGTGCCATGATCGCCCAGAGTCCGCCGAACAGGAGGACGAAGAACATGCTCTCCGCGTAGGCGATCTGCAGCACGAACGACAGCGGTCCGAAGCAGAAGAAGGCCGCGGCCCACAGCCCGCTCACGGGTCCAACGCGCGCGGCGACGAGGCGGTACAGCACGAGCGCCGCCACCGCGCCGCAGAGCACGGCGACCAGGACCCCGGCCGGCGCGAACCCGAGCCCTGTGGCCGCCATCAGCCCGCGGACGACCAGCGGATAGAGGGGCAGGAACGCCCACTCGTTCTGCTGGACATCGCCGGCCGCGTCGGTGGGGAGCGTCGCGGGATAGCCGTGCTCCACGATGCGCCGGTAGTAGGAGGCGTCCCAGGTGCCGGCGAACCCGAGGAACGTCGGGTGCGCCTGCGGGCTCCCGCCCTCCCAGTGGAACGCGCCGGCCAGCAGGTACAGCACGAGCATCAGACCGGTGGTGAGCACGCGCGACGCGGCGTAGAGGCCGAGGATCGCCGCCCACCACGGCAGATCGCGGCCGAACAGCCGCACCTGGCCGACATCGGCCGACGGCCCGGCGGGATTCGCCGGGCGCAGCGAACTGGAGGTACCGGCCGTCATCGGTTCGATGCTACTCCCGCGACGCTCGCACGGGGCGAGGGCCATTCGCGGCCCCCGCCCCGTGTTCTTCCGGCGCGAGCGAATCTTCCGTCTCGGCGTGCGGCTGCGCTGACGGCCTACTTGTAGTAGGTGAAGACGTAGTGCGTCATTCCCCCGTAGGCCAACGTCGACCAGCAGGAGGTGCTCACCCGGTCGTAGCCGTATTGGATGAATCGGTTCCGCACCTGGTCGCACTCCGACTTCGTGGTGAACTTCATCGTCGTCAACACGGTGCCCGCCGACGCCGGAGCGGCCACTCCGAGCGACAGACTCACGGCGAGCCCCACGATCGCCGCGCCCCCGAGCACCTTGTTCCTGGTGAATTTCATTGCGTTACCCCTTCGTAGCAATTCGATGCCTGCATTTTCTGGTGTGCAGGTCCCGCACACCATACCGGACGGTCTACCCCTCCGAGGACCGCCGCGACTCGACGATCGAAAATGATCAGTAGACAACCGTTACGCTCATAAGCGATCATTGAAGCGACCGAGCCGTCGTCGCAGAGGAGATGAGAAGTGGCGTCCGAGACCCGACTCGACGACCGGCTGGGCGCCGGGCACCCGGTGGTCGCCTTCGACGTCGGAGGAACGGACATCAAAGCCGCCCTGGTCGACGACGGCGGACGCATCGTCGAACTCCTCCGCCGCCCGACACCTCTCGACGGCGAGCGCACGGGCGACGCCGTCGTCTCGGCGACCGTCGCGCTCCTGGAGGAATTCCGTCGCACCCACCCCGAGCTCCGGCCGGTCGCGGCCGGGCTCGTCGTGCCCGGCCACGTGGACGAGGCGCGCGGGGTCGGAGTCCTCGCCGAGAACCTCGGCTGGCGGGAGTACCCGTTCCGCGACCTCGCCGCGCAGGCCCTCGGGATCCCTGTCGCGTTCAGCCACGATGTGCGGGCAGCGGGCGAGGCCGAGTACCGGCTCGGAGCGGCGAAGGACTTCCGCGACGTGGTGGTGGTCGCGATCGGCACCGGGATCGCCGGCGCGATCTTCATCGATGGCACCCTGTACACCGGCGGCGGCATGGCCGGCGAGATCGGCCACTCCCGGGTCGCCGACGGCCCCGAGTGCGCGTGCGGCGGCCGCGGCTGCCTGGAGGCCGTCGCCTCCGCCGCCGCCATCGCGCGGCGCTACACGGCGCTCAGCGGTGTGCCGGTCGCCGGATCGCGGGAGGTGCTGGAGCGCGCGAAGTCGGGCGATGCTGCGGCCCGGCGCATCTGGGACTCGGCGCTCGACGCCCTCGCGCTCGACCTGTCGCACACCGTCGCGCTCCTCGCCCCCGAGGCCGTCGTCATCGGCGGCGGTCTCGCCCAGGCCGGCGACGACCTCTTCCTGCCGCTCGCCGAGCGCCTCGAGGGCATCCTCACCTTCCAGCGCCGGCCCGTGCTGCTCGCGGCCCGAATCGGCGAGAACGCGGGGGTGATCGGCGCGGCCCTGCGCGCGCGGGAACTCCTCGACGCTGTCGACCCGGACCCCGTCGACCCCGACCCCATCCCCGCCCCCGTCCGCGAGAGAGCTCGATGATCCTCACCGTCACGCCCAACCCCGCCATCGACCTGACCTACCGCGTCGCCGCGCTGGAACCCGGCGAGACCCACCGCGTCGCCGCACCCGCGGCGCGCGCCGGCGGCAAGGGTCTCAACGTCGCCCGCGTCATCGTCCAGACCGGTGGCGCGGCCTTTGCTCTGACGACGGCCGGAGGCGCCCCCGGGCTCCGGCTCGCCGACGACCTGGAGGCTTCCGGCCTGCCGTCCGAGCTGGTCCCCGTCTCGGCCCCGACCCGCAGCAGCGTCGCGATCGTCGACGAGGGCTCCGGGGTGACCACGATCTTCAACGAGGCGGGCGGCGCGCTGTCGCCGGCCGAATGGCGGGCGCTCACGGAGGCCGTCGAGCGGCTCGCCGTGCCCGCGACCGCGGTCGTCGGTTCGGGCAGTCTCCCTCCCGGAGCCCCCGACTCGTTCTACGCCGACCTCGTGGAGGTCGCCCGCCGACGGGGCATCCCCAGCGTCATCGACGCCACAGGTCTCCCGCTGCTCGCGGCCGCCGAGGCTGGCGCCGACGTGCTCAAGCCGAATCACCGCGAGCTCGCCGACACCGTCGGCATCGACGATCCCGTCGCGGGCGCGCGCGCTCTGCTCGCCGCCGGTGCACGGCTCGTCCTCGTCTCGCTCGGCTCCGAGGGGATGCTGGCGGTGAGCGCGACAGGCGTGTCCGGCGCCCGCCTGCCGCAGCCGCTCGCCGGCAACGCGACGGGAGCGGGCGACGCCGCCGTCGCTGCGGTCGCCACGAGTCTCGCCGCGGGCATCGACGATCCCGCACTCCTCGTGCGGCGCGCCACCGCCTGGTCCGCCGCTGCCGTCCTCGCCCCGCTCGCGGGCGAGCTCGACCCCGCCTACCCGGAGTACGAGGCCCGCCTCGTGCTCTCCTGACCCGCGAACGCCGACCCACCGGAGATCCCATGTCCCTCGTCCCCACCCTCGACCTCTTGCACGCAGCGGTCGCCGCGCGCACCGGCGTCGCCGCGTTCAACGTCATCCATCTGGAGACGGCGGAGGCGCTCGTCGCCGCCGCCGAGGAGTCGCGCCGCCCGGTGATCCTCCAGATCTCGCAGAACTGTGTGGCGTATCACGGCTCGCTCGACCCCATCGCCCGCGGCGCCCTCGCGCTCGCGTCCGAGTCGTCCGCGCACGTCGCCGTGCACCTCGATCACGCGGAGGACGAGGAGCTGACACGGCGCGCGATCGACCTCGGCTTCGGGTCCGTCATGTTCGACGGCTCGACCCTGGCGTACGACGCCAACGTCGCGGCCACCGTCCGCGTCGTCGAGTACGCCCACGCCAACGATGTCTCTGTCGAGGCCGAACTCGGCGAGATCGGCGGCAAGGACGGCGCGCACGCACCGGGGGTGCGCACTGATCCGGGCGAGGCGCGTCGGTTCGTCGCCGAGACCGGGGTCGACGCGCTGGCGGTCGCCGTCGGCAGCTCCCACGCGATGACCGAGCGCACGGCGCAGCTCGACCTCGACCTGATCGCCGCGTTGCGGCACGCCGTCCCCGTCCCGCTCGTGCTGCACGGCTCCTCCGGGGTCGCGGACGAGACGATCGAGGCGGCCATCCGCGCCGGCATCACCAAGGTCAATGTGTCCACCCACCTCAACCGTCACTTCACCGAGGCGATCCGCGCCTACCTCGGCGCCAACCCGGACGTCGTCGACTCGCGCCGCTACGTCCGCGCCGGGCGTGCGGCCGTCGCGGAGGAAGCCGCCCGGCTGCTGACCCTGTTCGACGTCGCGGCCCGCCTCCCCGGCGGAACGGTGACGGCGCGCCCATGAACAGGGCGGAGCGCCTCAACGCGGTCCTCGACCTCCTCGCCGAGACGGGTCAGATCGAGGTCGAGGACATCGTGGCCAAGCTCGATGTCTCCGCGGTGACGGCCCGGCGCGACCTCGACGCGCTCGCATCGCAGCAGTTGCTGACGCGCACCAGGGGCGGAGCCGTCGGCCAGTCCGTGGCCTACGACCTCCCGATCCGCTACAAGCGCGAGCAGCACGCGCCGGAGAAGCTCCGGATCGCTCAGGCGGCGAGCGCTCTCGTGCCACGCGGGTCCGTGGTCGGCCTGTGCGGCGGCACGACCAGCACGGCGGTGGCGAGCGTCCTCGGCTCGCGGCCGGATCTGATGGAGCCGTCGCCGCACCCCAATCTCACCGTGGTCACCAACGCCATCAACATCGCCGCCCAGCTCGTGATGCGGCCCCAGATCAAGACCGTGGTGACGGGTGGCGTGGTGCACGCCCGATCGTACGAACTCGTCGGACCCTACAGCGATGTGGTGCTCGAGCGGATCACGATGGACATCGCGTTCATCGGCGTCAACGGCATCGACCCGGTTGTCGGCCCGACCGTGCACGACGAGGGCGAGGCGAGCGTCAACTCGTTGATGGCGCGCAGAGCCACCCGCGCCGTCGTCGTCGCCGACTCGAGCAAGATCGGCCGCACCGCGTTCGCCACGCTGGGCGGTCCCACGATCCTGTCCACGCTCATCACCGACGACGGCATCACCGCCGAACAGCGCGCCGCCTTCGTCGAGCGAGGCGTCGAAGTGATCGTCGCGTAAGTTGGAGAGGATGTCTGTGCACGCGATCCATTCCGCCCGCCTCGTCAGCGAGGGCCGTGTCACCCGGGACGCCTGGGTGCTGTTCGACGGCGGCCGCGTCGCCGCAGCGGGGACAGGCGACGGCTGGGTCGCCGCCGTCGCCGGCGCACCGGACGCGATCGTCACCGACGCCGACGGCGGGTGGTTGACGCCCGGCTTCATCGACATGCACGGCCACGGAGGGGGCGGCGCGGCGTTCGACGACGGTGCTGAGGCGATCCGCACTGCGCTGGACCTCCATCAGCGCCACGGCACCACGCGGTTCGTCGTGTCGCTGGTCACGGCGACCGTCCCCGAGCTCGCCGAGCGCGTCGGGACCATCGCTGCGCTGGCGGCGGAGGACCCCCGCGTGCTCGGCTCGCACCTCGAAGGCCCCTTCCTCGACGTCGGCCACAAGGGCGCGCACGACCCCGCATTGCTGCGGTCCGCGACACCGGCCGACATCGACCTGCTGCTGGAGGCCGCCCGCGGCACTCTCCGCCAGGTCACGATCGCCCCGGAACTCCCCGGCGGCATGGAAGCCGTCCGCGCCTTCGCCGGTGCGGGCGTCGCCGTCGCCGTCGGGCACACCGGCGCCGACTACGAGCAGACCCGCGCCGCCTTCGACGCGGGAGCCACCATCCTGACGCATGCCTTCAACGGCATGGACGGCCTCCACCACCGGGCGCCCGGCCCGGTCGCCGCGGCGACCCGCACTCCGGGGGTCACCGTGGAGGTCATCAACGACGGCATCCACGTGCACCCGGAGGTGGTGCGGATGGCGTTCGCTGCGGCGCCCGGCCGGGTGGCGCTGATCACCGACGCGATGGCCGCCGCCGGCGAAGCGGACGGCGACTACCTCCTGGGCGCTCTGCGCGTGGAGGTGCGCGACGGCGTCGCCCGGCTCGCCGGGGGCGGGTCGATCGCGGGCTCGACGCTCACCCAGGACGACGCGCTGCGCCGCGCGGTCCAGGAGGTCGGCGTGAGCGTCGAGGAGGCTGTGCTCGCGCTCACCGAGACGCCCGCCGCTGCCATCGGGCGGGGTGCCGACCTCGGGCGGCTGGCGCCCGGGTACGCGGCCGACGCCGTGCTGCTCGACGACGACTTCCATGTGCTGCAGGTCTGGTCGGCGGGGGCCCCGGTCGGCCGCTGAGCCGATCGGTCGGCCGCTCGATCCGTCAGGAACCGTCGAGGTCGGCGCTGCTCACGATCTCGATGAGCGGGGCGTAGAGCGCCATCGCGTCGAGGGCCCGTCGGTGGTCGGCGTCGGTCGCCCCGGCGCAGGCGTCCGCGACGACGAGCACGTGGATGCCGGCGTCGGCCGCGGCGAGCGCCGTCGACAGCACGCAGCAATCGGTGGAGACGCCCGTGAGCACGATCTCGTCGGCGTCGCCGATCGCGTCCCGCAGCTCCGGTCCCCACTTGCCGAACGCGGGCAGCGAGACGACGGGATGGCCGGTATCCCGGAACCCGAGCACCTGGTCGTAGAGCGGATCGTCGGCGGGCACCAGGGCGAAGGGCCACTGCTCGTAGTAGCGGATCCAGGCGCCGTCGGGCTGCTCGGGGGCGACGAACCGGGTGAACACCGCTCGTGGACCGAACGCGGGCAGCAGCCCGGCGATCACGGCCTCCGCGTCGGCGAACCGCGGCGTGAACCACGGGCTCGCCGGGTCGCCGAAGACCTGCTGCATGTCGACGACGACGAGCGTTCGCCCCGTCACCGCTCCTCCTGGCGGCGGATGGCCCGCCTCCCGAACAGCAGGACGCCGAGGAAGCCGATCGCCAACGACACGAGCACGCCGAGGTTGGCGTATGCCCAGTCCCCCGTCCTGCCGCCGAGCCCGAGCGGCCCGAGCAGGTAGCCCTGCCAGCTCAGCCAGTCCGCCGAGCCATTGGTGACCAGTCCCCAGCCCACCGCGGTGCCCGCTGCGATCAAGGCTATGGGCAGCCAGCGCACCGCCCCGTACCTGCCGCGGCGATCGTAGAGCTCCGCCTCCGCGTAGTCGCGCCGACGCAGCGCGATATCGGCGACGAAGATGCCGCACCACGCCGCGATCGGCACACCCAGCGTGATGAGGAAGCCCTGGAACGGGCCGAGGAAGTCGCTCGCGAAGAACACGACGTAGACGGCTCCCGCCGTCATGATCACGCCGTCGATCCCCGCGGCGACGTAGCGTGGGACCCGCACCCCGACGCTCAGCAGCGCGAGCCCGGAGGAATAGATGTCGAGCACGGCGCCGCCGACCAGCCCGAGCACCGCGACGATGACGAAGGGCACCAGGAACCACGTCGGCAGCAGCGAGGCCAGCGCGCCGATCGGATCGGCCGCGATCGCCTTCGAGAGCGACTCGGACGAACCGGCGAGCAGGATCCCGAAGATCAGCAGGAGGACCGGAGCGAGCGAGGAGCCGAAGGTCGTCCAGCCGACGACCCCGCCGCTGCGGGTCGCACGGGGCAGATAGCGGGAGTAGTCGGCCGCCGCGTTCACCCAGCCGAGTCCGAAGCCGGTGAGCATGAAGACGAAGCCGCCCACGACGTGCGGCACGTCCCCGGCCGGCAGCGCGGCCACCGCACCGAGGTCGATGTGGCCGAGCACCAGGGCGATGTAGAGCACGGTGAGCACACCGGTGACGATGGTGATCACCATCTGCATCCGCATGATGAGGTGGAAGCCGATCACGCCGCCGGCGACGACCAGCCCGACCACGACGACCAGTGCGACGACCTTGGTCGCCGTGCCGCCCTCCCAGCCCAGCCGGGTGAACACCGTCGCCGTCGCGAGCACGGCGAGCGCCGTGAGCACGGTCTCCCAGCCGACGGTCAAAAGCCACGACAGGGCGGAGGGCACCCTGTTGCCCTCGACACCGAACACCGCGCGGCTGAGCACCATCGTCGGAGCGGAGCCGCGCTTGCCGGCGAGGGCGATCACGCCGCAGAGCAGGAACGACGCGACGATCCCGACGACCCCCACGATCGTCGCCTGCCAGAACGAGATGCCGAACCCGAGCAGGAACGAGCCGTAGCTCAGACCGAACACCGAGACGTTCGCGCCGAACCAGGGCCAGAACAGGTCGCGGGCGCGCCCGGCGCGCTCGCTCTCGTGGATGGTGTTGAGGCCGTTGAGCTCCACACCGAAGGTCGCCGTCGCGCCTCCGCCCCGGTCGGGCCGATCGTCACCGCTCGTCATGGCTCGATCCAAGTGCAGGGGCCCGGCCGCCGTCAACCGAGTGCGGGCGTGTGGGCCGGTACCCTGGACGGATGGACTCCACCGGCCCTTCCGACCCGACCGGCGCCGCCACCGGCCACGCCAACCACTGGGTGCTCACCTTCAGCTGCGCCGACCAGCCCGGGATCGTGCACGCCGTCTCCGGCGCCATCGTCGCCGCGCGCGGCAACATCACCGAGAGCCAGCAGTTCGCGAGCACCGACACCGGCCGGTTCTTCATGCGGCTGCAGGTGGAGTCGGCGGCCGACCGTGCGGAATTCGAGCGGGCGCTCGCGCCGGTCGTGGAACGCTTCGGGATGACGCACAACGTCGACAACGTCGGGCGTCCGCTGCGCA
Source organism: Leifsonia sp. TF02-11 (assembly GCF_017565305.1). Classification (GTDB taxonomy): domain Bacteria; phylum Actinomycetota; class Actinomycetes; order Actinomycetales; family Microbacteriaceae; genus Leifsonia. The sequence goes on along the minus strand of NZ_JAGEKP010000005.1, from coordinate 26,945 downwards.
CCCTCGTGCTGGCCTCCACCGCCGCGCACTGCCTCAACGACCTCCTCTTCCGGCAGCGGGCGGGTCAGCTGCCGGTGACGATCCCGCTCGTGCTGTCGAACCACGGCACCCTGCGCGACCTGGCCGGGTTCTACGGTGTCCCGTTCGAATCGCGCCCGGTCACCGACCCGGAGTCGAAGGCGGCGTTCGAGGCGCGCATCCTGGAAGCGGTGGAGGAGCACGACATCGAGCTGGTCGTGCTCGCCCGCTACATGCAGATCCTCTCCCCCGAACTCTGCGAGAAGCTCGCGGGCCGGGCCATCAACATCCATCACTCCTTCCTGCCCGGCTTCAAGGGGGCGAACCCGTACCGTCAGGCGCACGCGCGCGGCGTGAAGCTCATCGGGGCGACGGCCCACTTCGTCACCAGCGACCTCGACGAGGGACCGATCATCGAGCAGAACGTGGTGCGCGTCGACCACACGCGCAGCGTTCCGGAACTCGTCGCGATCGGTCAGGACGAGGAGAGCCGCACGCTCACGCAGGCGGTCAAGTGGTTCGCGGAGGACCGGGTGCTGCTCGACGGCGCCCGCACCATCATCTTCCGCTGAGGCCGCACGGCGGGAGCCGAGGCCGCGCGGCTACACTGGTCCGGTGACCTCCACGCACGACCCGAACACCCCCGCCGCAGAGCGTCCCGTCGCCCTGCGGGCCAACGACATCCTGCGCTTCCTGCTCGAGATCTTCGCGATCGTCTCGCTGGGCATCTGGGGATTCATCGCCTGGCCGCTGCCGTGGAACATCGTCGTCGGAATCGGTGCACCCGCGCTGGCCATCCTGCTGTGGGCGCTGTTCCGCTCCCCGAAGGCCGTGCTGCACGTCGACCCGTTCGTGAAGGCGATCGTCGAGCTCGTCGTGATGGGGTCCGCGGCGTTCGCGTGGTGGAGTCTCGGCCAGCCGATCGTCGCGCTCGTCTTCGCCGTGGTGGCCACCGTGAGCGGCGTGATCAACGGTCGGCGCGAGTTCGCATGACCGGCGTCGTCGTCCATGACGCCCGCAAAGTGGATGCGAGCGGACTGGTCGACGAGTTCTGGCTGGTCACCGACGGCGACCGCATCGTCGCGACCGGTTCCGGCACGGGCTGGCACGACGCCGCCCGCGCACCCGGCGCCGAGGTCGTCGACGCCGGGGGCCATTGGCTGACGCCTGGCTTCCTCGACCTGCACTGCCACGGCGGCGGCGGCCATCCGTACGACGACGGTCCCGAGGAGATGCTGGCGGCGCTCGCCACGCATCGCGCGCACGGGACGACGCGCGCACTGGTCTCGCACGTCGCGAACCCGCTCGCCTCGCTGCGCGAGAGCCTCGGCGTCGTCGCCGATCTGGCCGCGGTCGACCCAATGGTGCTCGGGTCGCACCTGGAGGGGCCGTTCCTCGCGCGCGAGCGCCGCGGTGCGCACGACGACGCCTTCCTGCGCGAGCCGGGGCCGGAGATGGTGGAGGAGCTGATCGGCGCGGCGCGCGGCACCCTGCGCACGGCGACGATCGCGCCGGAACTGCCGAACGCGTTGGAGGCCATCGGCGTACTCATCGAGGCCGGCATCGTCGTCGGCATCGGCCACACGGCAGCCGACTACGAGCAGGCCCGGCGGGCGTTCGAGGTCGGCGCGCGCCTGCTGGTGCACGCGTTCAACGCCATGAACGGCATCCATCACCGCGCTCCCGGGCCGGTGATGGCCGCGATCGAGAACCCTGAGGTCACGCTCGAGCTCATCCTCGACGGCCTGCACGTGCACCCATCGGTCGCCGGGCTGCTCTTCCGGGAGGCCCCCGGGCGGGTCGCGCTGGTCACCGACGCGATGGCCGCCGCGGGCGCTTCCGACGGCGACTACCGGCTGGGCGGGCTGAACGTCAGCGTGCGCGACGGGCTTGCGGTGCTCTCCGGTACGTCGACCATCGCCGGCTCGACCCTCACGCAGGACGCGGCGCTTCGCAACGCCGTCACCCTCGTCGGGCTCGACCCGGTGACCGCGGTCACGGCGCTCACGCACACGCCTGCGAAGGCGATCGGCGAGGGCCACCGGTTCGGTCGCCTCCACACCGGCTATGCGGCCGACGCGGTGCTGCTCGACCACGAGTGGCGCGTCCGCCGCGTGCTCGCCGACGGCCGCCTTCTCTAGCGGACGCCGGTGGCTAACGGAGGAGATCCGGCGCCGGGACCCCCGAAATGCAGCGAACGGAGGAGATCAGCGGCCTTGTGGGCCGAATCTCCTCCGTTCGCGACGCGCGGGAGCGCGGGCTACAGCTTCTGCCAGGCCGGCTTGTGGGCGTAGGCGTACCGGTAGTAGTCGAGGTTCGCCAACCGGGAGGCGGCCGCCTCGTCGACCAGCACCGTGACGTGCGGGTGCAGCTGGATGGCCGAGCCCGGGTTGGAAGCCGACACCGGGCCCTCGACGGCACCGGCGAGCGCCTCCGCCTTGCCCTCGCCGAACGCCAGCAGCAGAAGGTGACGTGCGCGCAGGATGGTCGAGAGGCCCTGGGTGATGCAGTGCATGGGCACGTCGTCTTCGCTGTCGAAGAAGCGCGCATTGTCCTTGCGGGTCTGCTCGGTGAGCGTCTTCACCCGCGTCACCGACGCGAACGACGAGCCTGGCTCGTTGAAGCCGATGTGGCCGTCGGTGCCGATACCGAGGATCTGCACGTCGACGCCGCCGGACTCGGCGATCGCCTTCTCGTAGTCCGCGCCGGCGTGCTCGATGGTCTCCCGCGCACCGTTCGGGGTGTGGATCAGGGACGGCGTCAGCCCGAGCGGCTCGACGACCTCCCGGGTGATCACGGCGCGGTACGACTCCGGGTGCCCGGCCGGCAGACCGACGTACTCGTCGAGTGCGTAGCCGCGGACGTGCGACACGTCGAGGCCGCTCTCGGAGACCCGCCGGGCCAGCGCCCGGTACACCGGGAGCGGGGTGGAGCCGGTCGCCAGCCCGAGCACAGCGTCGGGCTTGGCGGCGATCAGCCGCTCGATCGACTCCGCCGCGAGCTCGCCCGCCGCGTCCTTGTCTGCGACGACGACGACTTCAGCCATCTGTTCCTCCTACGAGCGCCGCTCCGAGCGCGGCGACTGGCGTTCCTTCGGGGACGAGGCGCACTCGCCGGGACAGCGCGAGAGACGCGAGGAACGGGGATGTCCGGGCCCACCCGTCGAGCACCTCGTGGACATCGCTCAGCAGCCGGTCCCCGAGATGACGGAGGCCGCCACCGATCACCACGGTGTCGACGTCGACCGTCAGCACGAGCACCCGCACCGCTGCGGCGATACCCTCGGCAAGCCTAGCGGCGATCGCGCGCGCCTCGCGGTCGCCGTCGGCCGCCGCGGCGAAGAGGGCGCGGGCGGGCAGCGGGTCGTCCGTGCGCCACTGCCGGGCGATGCCGGATCCGCTCGCCACCGTCTCCAGGCAGCCGCGCTGACCGCAGCGGCAGAGCGCTCCTGCCGGGTCGACGGGCAGGTGGCCGATCTCGCCGGCCACGCCCGTGGCTCCCCGCCAGAGCCGGCCGTCGACGACGATGCCGGCCGCCATCCCGGTCCCGAGGTTGAGGTAGGCCATCGACCCATCCAGCCCGAGCAGGTGGAACGCTCCGAGGGCCGCCGCCTTCACGTCGTTCTCGACCCGAACTCCGACGCCGAGCCTCCCGGCGAGCTCACCGCCCAGGGCGAGGCTCTCCACGCCGAGGTTGACCGCGTGGGCGACCTGACCCGAGACGCTGTCGACCATGCCGGGGATGCCGATGCCGATAGAGGAGAAGCCGCCGGCCGGGAGTCCGGTCAGCTCTCCGATGCGGGCGACGGCGGTCACCGCCGTCTCCACGACGGCCGCGTGCCCGAATCCGGTCGCGAGGCGGACGCGTTGGGCGAGCACTCCCCCGTCGTCGACGGCGACCGCGTCGGTCTTCGTGCCGCCGATGTCGATGCCGAGTCTCACGGGTTGTCCCCCGTACCGCCCGTGTCGTCGCGGTCGAGGAGCTCGATGAGCGCGCGGCCGATCAGCCGCGAGGCGCCGAACGTCGCGATGTCGGCGTAGGCGCGGTCGTCGCTCGGCCAGCCCATGTCGACGACGAGCACATCGTCGCGGTGCGCGCGCAGCCGGTCGATCGCCTCTCGCGCGAAGGCGTGCCGGTGATTGTCCTTGCCGACGACCAGCACGGGCGAGGCGGCGGCGAGCACGAGGTCGGGATCGTCTCCCTCGGTGAACACCACCAGGGGGTTGGTGGCGAAACGCGAGCGCGTTCGGTCGGTCGCCGTCTCCACCGCAACCTCGGCGAACGGCCCCCAGGGGGCCTGGCCGATGGCGATGTTCGCGACGGTGTCGACGCGCACGACCGAGTAGCGGCCGTGGTGGTCGCGCAGCCAGGACGCTGCGTAGCCGGAGACGTCGAAGGCCTCGAGCACGCGCTCCACGTCCGCGTCGTCGATGTCGGCCGCACGGCCGCGGTCGTCGGCGGTCGACCGGGCGGCCGTGTGTGCCGCCGCGTCGGCGCGCACACCGTCGGCCAGTGCGCGGACGCGGCCGGCCGCCTCCTCGACGCGGTCCTCGCCGAGCCGTCCTGCGGCGATCGCGACTGCAATCGCGTCTTCGATCGCGGCGAGCTGGGCGTCGGTGTTCTCCGTCCCGATGCAGAGGAGGTCGCAGCCCGCGGCGAGCGCGAGGACGGCGGCCTCCGGGATGCCCCGGTCTCCGCTCGCTCCGTGCATGTCGAGCGCGTCGGTGACGACCACGCCCGTGAAGCCGAGTTCGCCGCGCAGCAGGTCCTCCACGACGGCCCGGCTGAAGGTGGCGGGCAGGTCGGGGTCGATGCGCGGTAGCAGGATGTGCGACGTCATGACCGTGCGGGCGCCCGCCGCCACGACTGCGCGGAACGGCAGCAGCTCGCGCTCCCGCAGCTGCTCGACGGTCAGATCGACCTCCGGAAGCTCGAGGTGGGAATCCTGGGCGGTGTCGCCGTGACCGGGGAAGTGCTTGGCACACACCGCGACGCCCGCGGACTGCAGCCCGCGCGTCCACGCCGCGCCCTGCTCGGCGACCACCTCGGGTGTCGATCCGAAGCTGCGCACGCCGATGACCGGGTTGTCGGCGTTGGAATTGATGTCGACGTCCGGGGCGAGGTCGAGGTTCACCCCGACCGCGTGGAGTTCCTCGCCGACGCGACGCGCCACCGCCTCGGTGTAGTCGGTGTCGCCGAGACGCCCGAGCACGGCGTTGCCGGGAAACGGTGAACCACTGTCGTAGTAGAGGCGGGTGACGTCGCCGCCCTCCTCGTCGATCGCGATGACGGCGTCCGGGTTGGCTGCGTAGATCGCATCGGTCAGCGCGCGCAGCTGCGCGGCCGACTCGACGTTCTGACCGAAGAGGCACACCCCGCCGAGACCGTTCCGCAGCCGTTCCTCGAGCCACGCCGGCACGGTGGTGCCGACGAAGCCGGGGAGCAGCGTCGCCGCGATGCGGCGACGCAGTGCGGTGTCAGTCGGGCCGGGCGCCTCGGCCGTATCGGACCGGGTGACCGACATCCCGCTCACCCCTTGACCGCCCCGCTGACCAGGCCGCTGGTCATGCGTCCCTGGACGATGAGGAAGAAGATGATGACGGGCACGGCCACCAGCGTGGAGGCCGCCATCACCTGTCCCCAGTCCGTCGCCCGCGACGCGGACTGCTGGATGAATCCACGCAGCCAGAGCGGAAGCGTCTGGCTGCTGTTGTCCTGCAGGATGACGAGGGCCACGGTGAACTCGTTCCAGGCCTGCAGGAACGCGTACACGCCGGAGGCGACGAGGCCGGGGGCCAGCAGCGGGAAGGTGATGCGCAGGAAGGCCTGAGTGCGGCTCAGCCCGTCCACCATCGCGGCCTCTTCGAGGTCGGCGGGGATGCCTGCGACGAAGCCGCGCAGCATCCAGATCGTGAAGGGCACGACGGCGGCGATGTAAATGATGCTGACACCGATCACGGTGTTGAGGAGGCCGAGCGAGCCCATCAGCTTGTACTGCGCGATGAAGAGGCCCTCGGCGGGGAGCATCTGGATGAGCAGCACGGCGAGCACGAACGACGTGCGGCCGCGGAACTTGAACCGGCTGATCGCGAGCGCGGCCAGGAAGGCGAACGCCAGGCAGAACACGACGGTGACGAGGGCGATGACCAGGCTCATCCCGAGCGCGGGGAAGAACGTCCCGCCCTGCATGACGGCGACGAAGTTGTCGAACGAGCCACCGAACGGCAGCCAGGTGGGCGTCGAGCTCTGCAGCACGACGTTCGGCAGCAGCGAGGAGTTCAGCATCCAGTAGACCGGGAAGACCCAGATCAACCCGAGCACCACGGCGAGGACGCCGAGGAGGATGCGGCCGGGGCGGACCTTCTGCTTGAGCTTGCGGTCGGCGGCGACCTGGCGGTCGGCGGTGACGGTGGTCACGACTGGTCCTCCTTGAGCAGGTGGCGGACGTAGAACCAGCTGAGCGCGATGGTCAGGACGAGCACGAACACCGAGACGGCGCTGGCCATCGCGAAGTCGCTCGATCCGACGCCGAGCTGGTAGATGTAGGTGCCGAGCAGGTTGGTCTCGCTGGCGATGGAGCCCTTGTCCTGCAGCAGCTTGATCTGGGTGAACACCCGGAGATCCCAGATGACCTGGAGCAACAGCACGATCCCGAGCACCGGGCGGATCATCGGCAGGATGATGTAGCGCAGCCGCTGGTAGCCCTTCGCGCCGTCCATCTGCGCAGCCTCCAGCACCTCGGACGAGACCTGCGTGAGACCGGCGTAGACCGAGAACGCCACGAACGGGACGCTCATCCAGGTCACGATGACGCCGGCCACGAAGAAGAACGAGAGCGGGTTCTGCAGCCAGTTGTGGTTGTGGAAGTCCAGTCCCCAGGAGGTCAGGACGTTGTTGATGACGCCGCGCCGCCAGTCGAACAGCCAGTTCCAGACGGTCATGGCTGCGACCACCGGCATCGCCCAGGCGAGCAGCAGCGTGATCTGCAGGAAGATGCGGGGGAAGCGCGAGATGCCGGTCATCAGGAGCGCGAGGCCGACGCCGATCACCACGGTCACAGCGGCGGTGGTCAGGCAGAAGACGAGCGAGCGCCCGACGACGACCCACATGTACGGGTCGGAGAAGAGCGTGATGTAGTTGTCGAACCAGACGAACGGCGCCGGCTTGCCGAACTGCTGGGCGAGCCCGAAGTGCTGCATCGACGTGATGAGCTGCCAGACGATCGGATAGCCGAGCGCGAGCAGCAGGATGAGGATGGCCGGCAGCAGCAGGGTGTACGGCGTGAGGCGGCCCTTGCGCCTGCGCGGCGCGATGGGCTTCTGTGCGCTCGCGGTCGGCGAGGCGGTCACGGTCTCGCTGGTGGTGGTCACGGCGGTCCTCCTTCCTGGTGAGATGGAAAAGCGGTGCGGGTGTTGGGGAAAGTCTGGAGGCAGGAGCGAGGGCGCGGAAGGGGTGGTGCTGCTTCCGCGCCCTCGCCACTGCGCTGCTAGGTGTCGCTAGGTGGAGCCGATCAGCCGTTCTTCACGTTGAGAAGAGCGTTGATCTTGGTGTCGTACTGCTGGGCGAGGCCCTTCAGGTCGGACGCGTCGCGGATCTTGGAGAAGAACTCCTCCATCACGTTCGCCGCCTCGACACCGGCCCAGCCCGGAGCGGCCGGGGTCAGCTTCGAGTTGGAGGCCGACTCGATGAGCGCCTTCGCGAACTGGTCGTCGCCGAGCGAGGACACGTAGTCCGAGTTCGCCGGGCCGAGGCCGTTCTTGCCGAGCAGCTCCTGGTACTCCTTGCTGAAGATGATCTTCAGCAGCGTCTTGGACAGGCCCGGGTTCTTGGACTTGGCCGAGATGCCGATGTTGGAGCCGCCGGCGAAGACCGGTGCGGGCTTGCCGTCGTTGCCCGGCAGCACGTAGGTGCCGAAGGTGTTGTCGTTCCAGGTGCGGACCGCCTTGCCGTCCTTGGTGGACAGGTCGCCGATCGACCAGTGCGCCCAACCCGGAGCCATGATGGTGGCGGCGGCGAGCGAGGTGTCACCCGTCTTGTTGCCGTTGGCGTCCACCGTCTGGTCGGTGTCGTTCAGGTAGATGTACTGGTTCGAGTCCTTGGCGTCGTTCGGGGCCTTGGACGCGTTCTTGTAGATGTCCTGCAGCTGCTGGAGACCCTTCAGAGACTCCGCCGAGTCGAGCGTGGCGACCCACTTGGAGCCTTCCTTCTTGGCGATGTCACCGCCGTTCGCGAAGATCCACGAGATGCCGTCGCGCCAGTCCTGCCCGCCGAGGAAGAAACCGCTGAAGTTCGGGATGTTCCGCGGGTTCTTCGACGTGATGTCGGCGACGGTCGAGTTGAACTGGTCGAGCGTGGTCGGGACCGAGGCGCCGGCCTCGTTGTAGATGTCCTTGCGGTAGAACATGTAGCGCGAGCCGAAGTAGTACGGCAGCGTGTAGTTCTTGCCGTCCACCTTGCCCGCGTCGACGAAGGACTGCAGCAGCTTGTCGCCGCCCAGGTCCTTGTACATGTCGGAGATGTCGAGGAAGGCGCCCACGTTCGTGAACGTCGGGGACTGGGTGTTGCCCATCTCCGTCACGTCGGGGGTGTTGTTCGCGTCGGGGAGCGACGTCGTCAGCTTGGTGACGATGTCTCCCCAGTCCTGCTGCTCGATCTTCAGCGTGGCGCCGGTCTCCTTGTTGAACTCCGTCTTCAGGTAGTTGCGGAGCGCGTCAGGGGTGTCTGATCCGACGAGCCACAGGGTGACCGTCTTTCCCTTGCCATCGGTGCTCGGAGCCTGGCCTCCGCCTGAGGCGCATCCGGCGAGCACGAGAGCGGAAGCCGTAGCCACAGCGGCGAGGCCGACGAGCTTTCTCTTCATTGCTGTTCCCTTCATAGTGTTCGGGCTTTTCTTGGGTGGTCAGTGTGGGCGAGTGCGTCACACCGTCGGTGCAGGGGTCGTGGATCGGTGCTGTGTCACGAGACCCCGAGTTGTCCGGAGAGGACGAGTACGGCCGCGCCGCGCAGGACGATGTCCTGCCCCTGCGTGGTCATCCGGACCGCGAGGTCGGCGTGGTTCTCTGCCATCGTCCGGCTCCGGAGCGTGTGGATGGTCGCCTCGGAGAGGGGGCCATCGAGGAGGTCCGTCGGCCCGCTGAGCACGAGTTCCGACAGGTTGAGGGCGCCCACGACCGGGGCGAGCGCGATGCCGAGCCTGCTGCCGGCTTCGCGGAGGAGGGGCGTCGCGTCGGCGCCGGCGTCCTCCGCTTCGCGGATGCCGCGCCGGAGCTGCGGGACGCTGAGCCAGTGCTCGAGCACCTGGTCGCGGCTGTACGTGGCGTCGAGCCCGAGGTCGGTGCCGACCATGACCTGGCCGATCTCCCCCGCGGCGAAGTGGCTGCCGTAGACCAGGGCGCCGGCGATGATGAGTCCGGCTCCGATGCCGTGGCCGACGCGGATCAGCATCATGTCGCCGGTGGCTCCCCCGTAGCTGTGCTCGGCGAGCACGGCGGCGTTGGCGTCGTTGGCGACGACGACCGGCAGCCCGGTGAGGACCTGCAGGTCGTGCTGGAGGGGCACGCCGGTCCAGCCGAGGTTCGGGGCGGTGAGGATGGTGCCGGTCAGGTCGACGACACCCGGGGAGCCGACGCCGATGCCGAGGATCGGCGCCGTCGCGCTGTCCACGAGGTGGCGGACCAGCTCGACGACCTTCGCGAGGGCCTCCTCGCCCGTCGCCGCGCGGCCGTCGCCGTCTTCGAGCGGAACCTCGGCGGAGTGCAGCAGCTCGCCGTCGAGGTCCATCACGGCGCCGCGGAAGCGATCGTGGTCGCTGAGGTCGACACCGACGATCTGGTGGGCGGAGCGGTTGATGTCGAGAAGCACCGCCGGCTTGCCGGGGCGGGCGGCCTCGCGCTGGCCGAGCTCGATGACCAGGCCTTCGTTCAGGAGTTCCGCGACCAGATCGGATACGGTGACCCGCGTGAGGCCGGTCTCGCGGGCGATGTCGGCACGGCTGAGCCGGCCGGCGCGGTAGAGCGTCTGGAGGACGAGCGAGCGGTTGTGGCTCCGCGCGTGCTCCGGGAGGACCTTGGCGCGCGGCCGGAGTGCCCGGCCGGGGCCGAGCCCGCCGTTGCCTCCCCGCACATCCATCGTGGTCATGTTTGTTAGTAAAGCTTACGAACAAAAGAAACGCAAGCACCGAAACGAAGTCGTTACACTCCTGCACGTGACCGCCGCATCCCTCGCCACCGCCCGCACACCCTTCGCCCTCACCGGCTCCCGCGCCCTCGTGACCGCGGCCAGTCGCGGGCTCGGCCGCGAGATCGCCCTCGAACTCGCGGGGCAGGGCGCCGATGTCGTGCTCGGCGTGCGCGACCCCGACGGCTCCTCCGAGCTCGTCGCCGAGCTGACCGCACTCGGCGCCTCGGCGCGGGCGGTGCGCCTGGACGTGCTCGACCTCGCCGCGTGTCGCACCGCGATCGACGAGGTCACCGCCCACCTCGGGCCGATCGACATCCTGGTGAACAACGCGGGCGGCGGCATCGACGCTCCGGCGCTCGAGGTCACCGAGGACGACTTCGACCACGTCTGGCGCCTGAACACCCGCTCGGCGTTCTTCCTCTCGCAGCACGTCGCGAAGAGCATGCGCGACAACGGAGGCGGAGCGATCGTGAACATCGCCTCGCAGGCCGGGCTCGTCGCCCTCCCGCTGGAGTCGTCGTACTGCACCGCCAAGGCCGCCGTCGTGCACCTCACCCGCTGCCTGGCCGTGGAGTGGGGCGGCTACGGCATCCGGGTGAACGCCGTCGCGCCTACCTTCATCGCCACGGACGGCACCTCCGAGGCGCTCTCGGACGACGACTTCCGCGCCGACACCATCGAGCGGATCGCCGCCCTCCACCGCATCGGCGTGCCCGCCGAGGTCTCCGGGGCCGTCGCCTTCCTAGCCTCCCCCGCTGCATCCCTGATCACCGGCCAAACCCTAGCCATCGACGGAGGCTGGACCGCCCGCTGAGCCGACATTCGTGACGAATGCCGCGATTCGTGGCACGAAAGTCGACATTCGTGACGAATGTCGACGCCCACCCGCGCAGTCCGGCCGTCACTCCGGGGAACCGGCTGGTGTCCGGAGCCGCGCCACCTTCTCGAGCGCGAACTCCATCGCGAGCTGCGCGGCGACCAGTGCTGCTGTCGCTGCGGCCCCGCCGACCTGCGCGGACGGATCTGTCACATTGCCGGCCGCCCAGACACCCGGCACCCCGGTCCGGCCCTGCGCATCGGTCGGCAGGTACTCGCCGATGCCGGACGGATGCTCCACAGCCGCGAGCCCGAGTCCCTCCAGGAACGGCGCGACGACGCGCGAACGCGGCCCGATGACGACCGTCTCGACGGGGTGCACGTCACCGTTCTCGAGGCGGATGCCCGCGACCCGTCCGTCGCGCAGCTCCACAGCCTCGGCGATGCCCGCCACAACGGGGATGCCGTGCTCGGCCGCTTCCTCGGCGAGACCGGGCTGACCGTTGACGAACAGCGTGACGTCGGGGCTCCACTGGTGGAACAGCAGCGCCTGGTGCATCGCCCGCGGGCTCAGCGCCAACACCGCGATCGCCGTGTCGCGCACCTCCCAGCCGTGGCAGAACGGACAGTGCACGACCTCTGCTCCCCAGCGCTCGCGCAGGCCCGGGAGATCGGGGACGTCGTCGACCAGCCCGGTCGCCACGACGATCCGGCGTGCGGTGAACCGCCGGTCGCCGTCCACCGTCACCGAGAAGCCGGGCCCGTCGGGCCGCGCGTCGGTCACGGTGCCTGCGACGAGGCGGCCGCCGTATCCCTGCACCTCGGCGCGGCCGCGGGCGAGAAGCTCCGCGGGAGGCGTGCCGTCTCGGCCGAAGAGGCCGTGGACCTCGCCGGCCCGCGCATTCCGCGGCGCGCCCGCGTCCACCACGAGCACCGACACGCGGGCACGGGCCAGCATGAGTCCGGCGCTGAGTCCGGCCGCACCGCCGCCGATCACGATCACATCGAAGTCGTCCATGACTCCAGGGTCGATGCCAGGCGCTGCGACTGGCAAGTTCTGTTGCCGGAATGGCAAAATGGCCTCTGTGACGAACGACATTCAGCGCGATCGCAGCCTCGACGCCGTCGGCGATCGCCTCCGCTCCCTCCGGACCAGGCGCGACCTGACCCTCGCCGACCTCGCGGCCGCGACCGGCATCTCGGTCAGCACGCTGTCTCGGCTGGAGTCCGGCACGCGACGGCCGACCCTCGAGCTGCTGCTCCCCCTCGCCCGCGCGCACGGCGTCACGCTCGACGAGCTGGTGGACGCACCGCAGACGGGTGACCCGCGCGTGCACCTGCGACCGGTGCGGCACGGCGACCGCACCGTGATCCCGCTGACCCGCCGACCCGGCGGCATCCACGCGTTCAAGACCGTCATCCCCGGCGGCACCCCCGCCCCCGGAGTCCCCGACCCGAAGACCCACGAGGGCTACGAGTGGCTCTACGTGCTGAACGGTCGACTCCGCCTCGTCCTGGGCGACCACGACATCGAGCTCGGCCCGGGCGAGGCCGCCGAGTTCGACACCCGGGTGCCGCACTGGTTCGAACGCGCAGGCGCCGACGCCGTCGAGTTCCTCAGCCTGTTCGGCAAGCAGGGCGAACGCGTCCATCTGCGCGCCCGCCCCTCCCGCCCCGGCGACGGTGACCAGACGGGTTAGGAGCTCAGCGCTCCGCGATCGCCGGCGGGTTCCATCTGCCGTCCAGCGCCTCCGGCCGGGGTGCGTACAGTCGCATGATGATCCGCAGCGGCCCAGCGGGCGCCGGCAGCCAGTTCGCCGACTTCTCGGCGCCCGGATCCGTCGGGCCGTAGTAGAGCTCGAGCGAGCCGTCGTCGCCGTAGTGGAGGTCGTCGCGGTCGCCGAGCGCGAAGCGGTTCAGCGGATTGGGCGCCTGGAAGCTATCGTGGTCGTACATGGTCACCGACCAGAACGCATCGACCGGCGGCAGCTGGTCGCGTTCGAAGCGCTGCACGTAGTCGCGCTCCCCCACGATCGGGCGGCCCGCCGCGTCGCCGACGGCGATGGGATAGATGGCGTCCTCCGGCTGGTTCGCGCCCAGACCGACGACCGACACGGCGGCGCGCTTCAGATAGAAGACGCCGTAGACGCCCATGGTGTCGGTGTTCATCGCCCAGCCGTTCGCGATGCGGGCCATCGTGGTGATCGCCCGGTCGTGCCGCCGGCGCGCCTCCTCTGCACCACGCTCGAGGGCGGCGCGCTGGTCGTCGTCGAACGCGTCCGCGTCGAACTCCGCGCCGCGGACGATCCCCAGCGCCCCCAAGCGGGCCAGGGCGCTGAAGTCTGTCACCTGCGGACGATGCTCGGCGAGCAGGCGCGCGGCGTAGGCGAAGTAGTCCACGGCCGGGAGCCCGTTGACGATGGCGAGCGGCTCCGCGCTGAGGTCGAGGCCCTCCGGCGCGACCGAGGCCGGCAGCGCGGTCGAGGGCGCCTCGCCGTCCAGCGTGGTGAGCCGGAGACCGTCCTGGAACTCTCTGACGGCGGCGTAGTCGGCCGGCCCGTTGGTCTGCACGCGGCCGATCAGCCAGATGTGGGAGGTCGGCGCGTCGATCCTCGTCGCACCGTCCGGCACCTCCCCCGCCCACCCGGGCGGCGCGATCAGGAAGCGCGCTGCCGCGGTCCCTGTGGTGCGCTTGCCCGGCACGGCGAACGCGTTCGTCCACATGTCGAGCAACGGGAGCAGGTAGTAGCGGCCCCCGCTGTCCGGGACGTCCAGCACGAGCGGCCCACCCGAGAGGTCGAGCCAAGCGGAGGAGTACAGGGTGTCGAAGTTCGGCGCGACGACGGCCCGGAAATCGGCGTCGGGAAAGGCCCGGGCGTGGGCGAGCGTGTTCGTCGGCCCGCGGCCGATGACGGTGGACTCGCCCGGCTGGGTGAAGACGGTGCGCGTGACATCCATCGTCACCAGCGGGTAGAAGTACGTGTAGGCCTCGGCCGCGCGCGCGGCGACCTCGTCCGGGCTCAGTGCGATCACAGCATCCCCCTCGACTCGTCCGATGCGCGACCCGCATCTGCGCCGCAGCATAGGGGCGGCTCCGCCGGTTTGGCCAGGCCCGACGGTAGGCCTTAACGACTCGTGCCGAATGCCGACCCGGATGCACCGGAGTCGACATTCGGCACGAATGTCTGCGGGAGCGACCTAGGCCACGCGCGCCTTGAGGTTCTCGCTGATCGCGTCGAGGAACTCCTCGGTGGTAAGGAACTTCTGCTCAGGGCCGACCAGGAGGGCGAGGTCCTTGGTCATCTTGCCCTCCTCGACCGTCTTCACCACGACATCCTCGAGGGTGTGGGTGAAGTCGATGAGGTCCTGGTTGCCGTCGAGCTTGCCGCGGTGCGCGAGGCCGCGCGTCCAGGCGAAGATCGAGGCGATCGGGTTGGTGGAGGTCGGCTTGCCCTGCTGGTACTGGCGGTAGTGGCGCGTCACGGTGCCGTGCGCGGCCTCCGCCTCGACGACCGAGCCGTCCGGAGTGGTCAGCACGGAGGTCATCAGGCCGAGCGAGCCGAAGCCCTGCGCGACGGTGTCGGACTGCACGTCGCCGTCGTAGTTCTTGCAGGCCCAGACGTAGCCGCCCTCCCACTTGAGGCTGGAGGCGACCATGTCGTCGATCAGGCGGTGCTCGTAGGTGAGGCCGGCCGCGTCGAACTTCTCCTTGTACTCGGTGTCGAAGACCTCCTGGAAGAGGTCCTTGAACCGGCCGTCGTAGGCCTTGAGGATCGTGTTCTTGGTCGACAGGTAGACCGGGTACTGACGGTCGAGGCCGTAGTTGAACGACGCGCGGGCGAAATCGCGGATGGACTCGTCCTGGTTGTACATGCCCATCGCGACACCGGCACCGGGCGCCTGGTAGATCTCGAAGGACTGCGCCTCGCCGCCGTCGGCGGGCTGGAAGCTCATCGTGAGCGTGCCGGGGCCGTCGAAGGTGAAGTCGGTGGCGCGGTACTGGTCGCCGAAGGCGTGACGGCCGATGACGATCGGCTTGTTCCAGCCGGGGACCAGCCGCGGGATGTTGGAGATGATGATGGGCTCGCGGAACACGACGCCGCCGAGGATGTTGCGGATGGTGCCGTTCGGGCTCTTCCACATCTTCTTGAGGCCGAACTCCTCGACACGGGCCTCGTCCGGGGTGATGGTCGCGCACTTGACGCCCACGCCGTGCTTCTGGATGGCGTGCGCCGCGTCGATCGTGATCTGGTCGTCGGTCTCGTCGCGCTTCTGGATGCCGAGGTCGTAGTACTCGAGGTTCACATCGAGGTACGGGTGGATGAGCGAGTCCTTGATCGCCTTCCAGATGATCCGCGTCATCTCGTCGCCGTCGAGCTCGACGACCGTTCCATCAACCTTGATCTTGTCCACTGGTTCTCCTGGGGTCTGTGCCGTGTTTCAGCCGCAGACAGCTTACCCGAGGCGGGCAACTATCTTGACATCGAGACACTTTTGCCAGCATTCGGTCAGCGCCGTCGTCGACTATGCGGGCCGCTCCGCGCACGTTACCCTTTCGTTATGGCTGAGTTGAGACTGGAAGAGTTGAGCGCGAAGACCGTCGTGGCGGCGAACGCGCTGTCGCTGAAGCCCGGCCAGGAGCAGTTCATCGCTCCCGTGTCGTACTCGGCCGCGGCCGCCGTCGCCGACCCGACGACCTCATGGCAGCGCGTCGTCCTCGACGGCGACGAGGTCGTCGGATTCATCATGGGCGACTTCAACCCGCACGCCGAGCACGACGAGTTCAAGGCCATCCTCTGGCGGATCAACGTCGACGCCGACGACCAGGGCCGCGGTATCGGCACGTTCGCGGTGCGTGCTCTGGCCGACGAGGCGCGCGAGCGCGGCGTCCAGCGTCTCTACGTCATCTGGGAGTCGGGTGAGCTCGGCCCCGAGCAGTTCTTCCTGCGCACCGGATTCAAGCCCGTCGGCGAGACGCAGTACGGCGAGACGATCGGTGCCCTCGACCTCTGACGGCGCCGCAGGAGCGGGCGACGACTTCGCCTCGCGGGTCCTCGCCGTCGTCGAGAGCATCCCGCCCGGGCGTGTGATGACCTACGGCGACGTCGCGGCGGCCCTCGGGTCGCGGGCGTCGCGCATGGTCGGCCAGGTCATGGCCTACTACGGCGCTGCGGTGCCGTGGTGGCGCGTCGTGCGGGCGAGCGGCCATCCGCCGGTGAACCACGAGCACATCGCCCTGCAGCACTACCGCGCAGAGGGGACGCCACTTCTCGGGGGCGGTGACCGGCCGTACCGCGTCGATCTGACAGCGGCCCGTCACGACGGCGCCTGAGATCCCACTCGCGACATCATCCTCTCGGCCGATGCAGCGCTCAGGTTGATGGTGTTGACTGGGTTGGTCTGTCCAACATCCCGTCCAGGAGCGTCCGTGCCCCGTACCCGTCGACTCGGCCTCGCCATCGCCGCCGTCCCCCTCGTCGCCGCCCTCTCCGGGTGCTCGGTCGTGGCGGCATTCACTCCGCATGTCGAGCCGGCGATCTACGACACGGCGAAGGATCTCACGGCGGCGAACAACACGGCGATCGGCTCGACGGCGTTCGTCCCCGATGACGCGACGGTGATCCGCATCGACTACGACACGCAGACCGGCGAGGCGATCATGACGTACACGTCGCCGACGCTGCTGCGGCCGAACGTCTGCACGGGTACGGCGGCCACGCCCAAGCCGACCATCCAGGACAGCTGGTGGCCCGTCTCCGGTATCCCTGCCCAAGGGTCGACGTGCCCGGGCAAGTGGATCGCGTTCCCGATCGGCCAGCAGGTCTACGCGATCCGGCCCGCCACCAAGTAGAGCGGCTCGGCCGGGCACCGCTCACGATGCGGCCTTGCCACCCTCCGCCGCATGCGCCGGCAGCACCAGCTCCACGATCGTGCCGAGGCCGACGACCGACCGTACGTCGACGTGACCGCCGACCGTCTCCACGCGGTCGCGCAGCCCCTCCAGCCCGCCGCCCGGTTCGACGCGCGCCCCGCCGCGGCCGTCGTCTTTGACGGTCACGGTGACCTGGTCGCCCTCGCGGGTGACCAGCACGGCGCAGTTGCGCGCTTCGGCGTGCTTCGCCGCGTTGGCGAGGCACTCCGAGACGCAGTAGTAGATCGTCTCCTCGACGACGTTGGGCAGCCGTTCGGCGAGCTCCACGTGCACCTCGACGGGGGTGCGGCTGCGCTGGGCGAGCTCCTCCAGTGCCGACCGCAGGTCGCCGTCGGTCAGCACGGTGGGGTGGATACCGCGGGCGAGCTCGCGCAGTTCGCGCAGCGCGTCGGCGAGTTGCGCCGACGCGCTCTCGAGGTCGCCGACGAGCTCGTGCTCGTCGGCCGCAGCGGCCTTCGAGGTCGCGATCCGGAGGCTGATCGCGAGCGACACCAGCTGCTGCTGCGAGCCGTCGTGGAGGTCGCGCTCGAGTCGCCTGCGCGCCAGGTAGCCCTCCTCGACGATTCGCAGCCGCGACTCCCGCAGCTCCTGGATCGTCTGCTCGAGGCGGGCGCGCAACCGGTCGTTGTCGACCGACAGCAGCAGAGCGGACGACACGGCGTCCAGCAGCCTGTCGTCCTGCGCGAGCGCCACATCGTGCTCGATGAGTGCGATCGGCCCCTGGTCGGAGTCGATGGCGAGCGTGGAGCGGCCCGGCCGGTCCGCGTGGTCGCCGTCCGGCACCGCGTCGCCCCGGCTGGTGCGATAGCCGCGCGTGTGCTCGTCCCACCAGAAGACGCGCAGCGAACTGTCGTGCAGTGTGCGGGCGAGGCTCGACTCCCACAGCCCGCGGTCCACCTTGTCACGGGCCACGATCACCAGGTCGGCGACCCGTGACCTCAGGCCGCGCGCGTAGAAGACACCGCCCACGTAGGCAGGCGGGATGAGTGCGATCGCGACGGGCGGGATGAACTGGAGCCAGCCGCTGTCCCAGCCGAGCGCGAAGCTCAGGGAGTCCTGGAATGTCCCGTAGCACCAGAGCAGCAGGGCCAGCGGCATCACGAAGGCGACGCGTCGTGCGGGGAGCGTGCTGGTCACCCAGCGCACGGCGAGCCGGACGGCGACGGTCAGCAGGAGCACGACGCCGACGACCCGCCAGGCGATGCCGAGCCAGTAGTCGGCGTCATGGCTCGGGAACAGCGCGTCCGCGTTCGCCACGCATCCGCACTCGGCCGCGGTCGGCGACGAGAACAGCAGGATGCCGAGGAAGCGCACCACGAAGGCCCCGGCGAGCGTGTAGGCGACGACGCGGTCGAACCGGGAGGCGAACCGGCCCGTCGGATAGGTGAGCACCAGGATGCCCACGAGCACCGCCCACAGATCGGTGACGCCCTCCATCAGCGGCCAGAGCCAGGCGATGTCCCTGGTCACCGGATACCAGGCGCCCGCCGCCCAGAAGAGCGCCGCCCCGACCATCAGCCAACCGGGCACCGGGCTGCGGATCGCCCGCCACGCGATCACCGCGCAGACGACGTAGTCGACGGCGACCGCGACGAACACGATGGCCCAGCCGATCCCCTGCGGCCGCGGGCCGTAGTCGTTCGTCATCGCGCTGACGACCTGCGCGAGCACGTTCGACGCGATCGTCACCGTGACGGCGAACGCCCGCAGCGAGATGCGTGCGGCGTTCACGTCGTCAGCCGTCCCGGCCGAGGAAGCGCAGGACGGCGAGCACCCGCCTGTGGCCTTCGGTGGTGTCCTCGATGTCGAGTTTGTTCATGATGTGCCCGATGTGCGATTCGACGGTGCGCAGGCTGAGGTGCAGCGCGGCGGCGATCCCGGCGTTGGAGAGCCCCTCGGCCATGAGCCGGAGGACGTCGATCTCCCTGCTGGACAGCGACTCGACCGCGGCCTCGGACGACCGTGCGGACACCAGGAGCTGGACGATCTCCGGGTCGACCACGGACCCGCCGCCTGCCACGGTGCGCACGGCGTTCACGAGCGTGTCGCCGTCGGCGACCCGGTCTTTGAGGAGATAGCCCGTTCCGCTGCCGGCGCTCATCGCCCGGATGGCGAACGCGGCGGTGGTGTACATCGAGAGCAGGAGCACGCCCACCGTCGACCCCTCGGCGCGCAACGACTCCAGAGCGCGCAGCCCCTCGTCGGTGTGCGTCGGCGGCATCCGGATGTCGAGCACGACGGCGTCGATGCGGTCGTCGCCCTCGAGCAGATGCAGCAGCTGCTCCGCCGTGTCCACCGACGCGACGACATCCACTCCACCCGCACGCAGGAGCTGCCCGATCCCCTCACGCAGCAGCACGGCGTCATCGGCGATCGCAACCCGGAGCGGGCGGGAATCCGAGTTCTCTCCCCCGACCACGCGCTTACATTAGCAGGCTGCGAATCGCCTCACCGCTCAGTTCCGCTTTGCTGATGAAACCGTCCGCCCCGCTGTCGGTCACCCGGGTGCCGTAGTCGCGCGACGAACGGCTGGAGGTCAGGACGACGGCAGCCCCCGTCGCGCGCATCGCCGCAACCAGATCGAACCCGTTCGCATCGGGAAGCCCGACGTCGAGCAGCACCAGATCGGGCGTGAGGGCACGGCTCAACTCGACGCCACGGGCGCCGGTCTCGGCGTCTCCGACGACGGAGAACCGCTCCAACGTGAGGAGCTCGGCGGCCTGCGCACGGAATCGCGCGTGGTCGTCGACGATCACAACACGGAGGCACATGCTGACGATTCTCGCCGGAAGCGGCGGGAGAGCGCATCCGTGCCAGCACGCACCACCTTTCGGGTGGTCCCCCGGATGTGGGACATGCCCCGACAGCACGAACATATGAGGCAAGCTCAGCACCTGGCGCCGAGCCCGCCATCCCGAAACAGACGACCAACCCGAACCCGAGGAGGATGCGATGCCCACCGCAACCCGAACCGCCGACCCGAACGGAGCAGCCGAACTGGCCTCCGAGGCGGTCGCGGTGGGCGTCCGCGACCTCCCGGTGGTGGTCATCGACCTCGAGCGGGCGCGGCGGCGGTACCGCGCGCTGCGGGACGACTTCCCATGGGTCGACGTGCACTACGACGTGAGCGCGCTCGCCCATCCCGCGCTGCTCTCCGCGATCGCGGAGGTCGACGGCGGCTTCGAGGTGACGCACG
Source organism: Leifsonia sp. TF02-11 (assembly GCF_017565305.1). Lineage (GTDB taxonomy): Bacteria > Actinomycetota > Actinomycetes > Actinomycetales > Microbacteriaceae > Leifsonia. The sequence continues at coordinate 6,804 of NZ_JAGEKP010000005.1, read as the reverse complement.
ACCAGGCGCTGCCCGCGCTGCTGCTCGCGGGCAGCGCCGGCCGCCACGTGCTCCACGCGACCCCGGTCGCGCACCCCCACGAGGCCAGAGCGGCCTACGACGCGGGCGTCCGCCGGTTCGTGGTCGACGACGCACGCGCCCTGGAGGTGTTCGCCGGCGCTCCGGGCGACCTGCGGGTCGTGCTGAAGCTCCAGCCGGCCCTCGCCCCGCGCCCGGCCCACCGCGCCGCCCGGGGGATGTCGCCCGCGGCGATCGTGGCGGCGGCCCGCGCGGCGCGCGGCCTCGGCGTCCGCATCGCCGGCCTCTCCCTCACCCTCCCGCACGACGGCAGTCCGGCCGAGTACGTCAGCGAGATCGTGCGCGCGATGGGAGTCGCCGCCGACGTGGAGGCCGGGACCGCTCAGCGTCTGCGCCTCCTCGATCTCGGCGACGGGTTCCCCGGACGTGCCGACAGCCGGCCCGCCGAGCGCGCAGAACTGGCGCGGGCCATCCGCGGCATCGTGGCGCCCGCCACCTCCGGGATCACCGTGACGGCGTCCGCCGGAAGCGCGGTCACCGCCGGCTGTCTGACCATCGTGTCGGGAGATGTGCGGCGCGACGTGGAGCCCGCGGTGGCCAGCGCATGCATCGACGCCGGCGCGGAGGTCGTCGTCCTCGACGGCCAGGGCACCTCGCTCCTGCGACGCCTGCCCCTGCTGCGCAGCAGGGGCGCCTCCGGCCATCGGGTGCTCCGCCGTCTCGCGGGCACCTGACCCACAGACCTGGCCGGACGGGCCGAAACCCAACCCAACCCAACCCCTTGGCCCGTCCCGACCACGGCGACAGGCCCCGGATCCTCTCCCCGAAGGGAGGGCCCGGGGCCTGTCGGTATCACCTCGCGACTGTGACTACACGAGCGAGTCCCGCCACGCGGCGTGCAACTGCGCGAACCGGCCGGTGCCGGCGATCAACTGGTCCGGCGAGCCGTCTTCGACGACCTTCCCGTGCTCCATGACGAGCACCCGGTCCGCGATCGCGACCGTCGACAGTCGGTGCGCGATGATCACGGCGGTGCGATCGGCGAGCAGGGTCTGCAGAGCCTCCTGCACCAGGCGCTCGCTCGGGATGTCGAGCGAGCTGGTCGCCTCGTCCAGGATGAGCACCGCCGGGTTCGCCAGGAACGCCCTGGCGAACGAGATCAGCTGACGCTGACCGGCGGACACCCGGCCGCCGCGCTTGTTCACGTCGGTGTCGTACCCGTTCGGCAGGCCCGTGATGAACTCGTGGGCGCCGACCGCCTTCGCGGCCTCCACCACCTCGTCCCTCGTCGCCTCCGGCTTGCCGAGCGCGATGTTGTCGGCGACAGACCCGCTGAACAGGTACGCCTCCTGGGTGACCATGACGATCGCACGGCGCAGGTCCTTCGGGTGCATGTCGCGCAGATCCACGCCGTCGAGCGTGACGGAGCCTTCGCTCGGGTCGTAGAAGCGCGAGATCAGCTTGGCCAGCGTCGACTTGCCCGCGCCGGTCGAACCCACCAACGCGATCGTCTGCCCGGCAGGGATGTCCAGACTGAACTCCGGCAGGATGACGCGATCACGCTTGTAGGCGAACGTCACGTCGTCGAAGCGCACGTGGCCTTCGGCTGTCCAGAGGTCGACCGGCTTGACCGGGTCGGGCACGCTCGGCTCCTCCTCCAGCACGCCGGAGATCTTCTCGAGCGCCGCTGCGGCCGACTGGTAGGAGTTGTAGAACATCGCCATCTCCTCCATCGGGTCGAAGAACCGGCGCGTGTAGAGCAACGCCGCCAGCAGCACACCGATGGCGAGCTGGCCGTTCGCGACCCGGAAGCCGCCGACCAGCAGCACGACACCGACGGTCACGTTGCCGATCATCACCAGACCGGGGTCGAAGATCCCGAACAGCTGGATGACCCGCGCGTTGACGTCGCGGTAGTCCTCGACGAGGCCGCCGAACTCCTTCTCGTTGCGCTTCTCCTTGCGGAAGGCCTTGACCGCGCGGATGCCGGTCATCGTCTCCACGAAGTGGACGATGAGCTTCGCCGACGCCACCCGCGAGACGCGGAACAGCGCCTGCGAGCGCTTCTGGAACCAGCGCGTGAGCAGGTATAGCGGCACCAGCGAGCACAGCAGCACCACGCCGCTCAGCCAATCGAGCCAGAACAGCGCGATCGCGATGAACAGCATGTACAGGAAGCCCTGCACCAGCTGGTTGATGCCGGAGTCGAGCAGCTCGCGGATCGAGTCCAGGTCGCTGGTCTGCCGCGAGATGATGCGGCCGGACGTGTACGACTCGTGGAACTCGAGCGAGAGCTTCTGCGTGTGCAGGAAGACCCGCTTGCGGAGGTCGATCAGGATCGCCTGGCTGATGCGCGCGCTGAGCACCGTGTACCACGAGATCAGCACGGCACCGATGATGCCGGTGAACAGGTAGGCGACACCGGCGGCGGCGACCGGGAGCCAGTTCTGCGAGTGCAGAGCCGTGATCCCGTTGTCGATGCCGAACGCGATGATCGCCGGCCCGGCCACCTGGCCGGCCGTGCTGACCACGACGACGATCGCGGTCAGCACCAGCCGCAGGCGCAGCGGGTGCAGCAGCGAGCCGAGAAGGCGCAGCGAGCGGCGGCGGATCTGCCGGCTCTCCGCTTTGCTGAGGTCGTTGCGCTCCTCGCCCTCGACGCCCAGTACTGTCGCGGTGCTCACAGGTTCACCTCCTGAAGGAACTCCTCGTCCTGTTCCTCTTCGAGGGAGGAGAGGACGAAACGGTAGTGCTCGTTGGTGGCGAGCAGGTCGTGGTGCGTGCCGACGGCGGTGATGCGGCCGTCCTCCAGCAGCGCCACCCGGTCGGCGAGCGTCACGGTCGAAGGACGGTGAGCGACGACCAGGGCGGTCGTGGACGCGAGCACCCGGCGCAGGGCGGCCTCCACCAGCGCCTCCGTGTCCACGTCGAGCGCCGACAACGGGTCGTCGAGCACCAGGACGCTCGGCGCCGCCGCCACCGCGCGCGCGAGTGCGAGACGCTGGCGCTGGCCGCCGGACAGGCTGAGCCCCTCCTCGCCGACCTTGGTGTCGAGCCCCTCCGGCAGTTCGTAGACGAACCCGGCCTGGGCGATCTCGAGGGCCTCGGTGAGCACCTGCTCGGCTTCCGGAGACGCGGGGTCGAGGCCGTCGCGGCCCAGGAGCACGTTGTCGCGCACCGAGGCCGAGAACAGCGTCGCGTCCTCGAACGCCATCGCGATGGCCTTGCGGAGGTCGTACCTGGTCAGTTCGCGCACGTCGATGCCGTCGATGCGCACAGAGCCTCCCGTCACGTCGTACAGACGCGTGGTCAGCGCGGTCAGCGTGGACTTGCCGCTTCCGGTGAGCCCGACGAGCGCCATCGTCTCCCCCGGCAGCACCGTGAGGTCGACGCCGTTCAGGAGGTCGGGGAAGCGCTCAGGGGAGTCCTGATAGCGGAAGTGCACATCGTCGAAGACGAGCTCGCCACGCGGATCGGTGATCCGCTTCGGCTCCGCGGGGTCGGTGATCGCGTTGCGCTCGTCCAGCACCTCGAAGAAGCGGTCGGCCGCTGTGCGCGTGTCGAACGTCATCGAGAGCAGGAAGCCGATCGACTCGATCGGGAAGCGCAGCACGGTCGCCGTCGCGAAGAAGGCGACCAGCTCGCCGACCGACAGCTGGCCCTGCGCGGCCAGCCAGACACCGACCACCAGGCAGATGCCGAACGCGACGTCCGGGATGAGCAGCAGCCACAGCCAGAGGCCGGCGACCGCCTTGGCCTTCTCGATCTCGGTGCCGCGCAGCTCCTCCGCCTGCGACTCGAACTTCGCCAGCGCGTGCTTGCCCCGCCCGAAGGCCTTGAGCACGCGGATGCCGTGCACCGACTCCTCGACGGCCGTGGCCAGGTCACCGGCCTGGTCCTGGCTGCGCCGGGCGACGATGGAGTACTTCTTCTCGAACGCGAAGCCGTAGATCCACAACGGCACCGACAGCACGAGGAAGATCAGGCCGAGGATCCAGTTCCAGCCGATCAGGATCGCGAAACCGACGATGATGGTCACGACGTTGACGACGAGCAGCACGATGCCGAACGACAACCAGCGCCGGATCAGGCTCAGGTCGCTCACGGCGCGCGAGAGCAGCTGGCCGCTCGGCCAGCGGTCGTGGAACGCGACAGGGAGGTCCTGCAGCTTCTCGTACAGCGCGTTGCGCATCCGCGCCTCGACGTGGGTGCCCGGAGTGAGCACGAACCAGCGCCGGAGCGAGATGAACACGGCCTCGGCGGCGCCGAGCCCGACCACGAGCAGCGCGGCCGGCCAGACCGCGGATGCGTCTCCGGTGGACAGCGGACCGTCGACCAGGAAGCGGAGCACCTGCGGGATGAGCAGCGCGACCAGGCTCGCCAGCAGAGCGGCGACCATGCCGAGCACGATGCGGGGCGCCGCCGACTTGGCGAACGGGAGGATTCGGAGAAGCGTGCGGAAGGTCCCGAGCCGCTTCTGGTCTTCTCTTTGGGGTGGGTGCTGATGGGTTTCAGCGATGGACATGGGTTCCGTCTTCTCTATCTGCGTTTCGTGGCTTCGATTTCGTGGATGGGTCGACTCCGACCCGGTGAGACGTGCTGAGAGGTCGCCAAAGGAGTCGTTCGCGTGGGCGCGACGAGCCCGGGCCGCGGATGCCCGGGCGGTGGTGCCGGCGACGGTCAGCCGGAAGCGCGTTCCTGCCTGGGACCTACCAGGCGGGGGCCGGCTCCGGGGACGCGCTCGCGGCAGCGACGAGCCCGAACACGGTCACGGTTCGTGTGTTCTCAGTCGTTGTCATGGCGTCCTCCCAAGGCCCGATGCGTCATCCGAATGCTGCGACAAGGCAGCCCTACAGGATATTCCCAGTGTCGCTCAGAGCGCAAGAGCGAGTTCGCGGATCCGCGCCACCAGTCCCCACGCGCGGTGCGCCGCTAGGCTGCAGGGATGGTGTGGCGCTCGCTCCCGTTCTGGTCGGTCATCGGGGCGTTCGCCGTCTTCGTCTCGCTGGTCGTCGGAATCTACGTGAGCGTAGGCGCCGCGTGGAGCGCGGCCCGGTCGTTGACGCACACCACTCTGGAACTCCGGGTGCAGGGCGAAGACTCTCGGACCGTCGAGGTCTACCTGCACCACGCGACGTGCGTCGTGCGGGCGGGCAACCGCGTCGTCGTGCGGAACGATCCGACCTCCCGCGCTCCGGCGCAGATCGTCGCGGACCTCCGCAAGGGAGTCTTCAGCACCAACATCAGCACCGGCGACGGCGGGTCGTTCTTCTCGGTGCAGGCGTTCCATCTCGACGGCGGCAGCGTCCACTTCGACGGGACGACGGGAGACTATGTCGACGTCTTCGACGGCGGAAGGACGAAGAGGGCGCAGCTGGCCGGCAGCATCCCGTGCACGACGGACACGTCCGGCGATTGAGCCCCGCGTCAGCGAATGCGGATCGACAGGCAGGTGACGCAGCCCTCGAGCTTCTCGAACTCCGAGATGTCGACCTGCACGACGGTGTAGCCGAGGTCCTCGACCAGCGCGACCGAGCCGGGGGCAGACGATGACATGAGCACGGTCTCGTCGTCGAGCACGACGACGGCGGTGCCGTGCGCCTCAGGGACGGGCAGGAAGCGCTCGAAGATCCGCGGCTCGTCCACGATGGGCTCGTAGCCGATCACGGTGCCGTCGGGGAGCGCGGTGACCGCGGTCTTCAGGTGCAGGGCCTTCGTGACCGGCACCGCGACGACGGTGTAGCCCAGAGGCGCGACGAGAGCGCGCAGCTGGCGGATCCCCTCGGCGTTCGTGCGGCCTCCGCGGCCGACGTAGACGGTGTCGCCCACCTTGAGCACGTCGCCGCCGTCGAGGGTGCCCGGCTCCTCGATGCGCTCGAGCCGGAGGCCCTGGGCGCGCAGGGCGGCCTCGGTGCCGACGGTCTCCGCGCGGCGGGAGTCGGCGCCGGGACGCGAGATGACGGCGGTGTCGCCGAAGACGATCGCGGTGTCCTCAACGAAGACGGAGTCGGCGAGCGTGTCGGCGCTGGCGACCTCGACGGTCTGCCAGCCGGCGTCGGAGAGAGCTGCGACGTAGTCGTCCCACTGCTTGTCGGCCAGTTCGTTGTCGACGGCCTCCCGCTCGATGTGCGTCACCAGACCGTCGGCCAGGTTGGCGGCGGGGATGCGCACCAGGGCGATCTTGCGGGCAGCGGGTGCCAGCACGCGCCTGTCGAGCGCCAGGTAGACCGCGTAGCCGGCGGTCGGGAACGCGATCGCCGCCACGATCCAGACACCGAGGTTGACGCCGATCAGCGAGAGCCACATCTGCTGCCACGCGGCCGCCGTGAGCGAGGCGCCGTTGGTGGCGTAGAGCACCAGGGTGCCGACGATCGTACTGATGACCGCGACGACGACGCCCGAGATGATCGAGACCCAGCGCCGCTCGAACGCGCCGAGCAGCGCCGCGATCAGGCCGAACACGAACAGCGCCAGCGCGATGTACTCCGTGTACTGCACGGCATTGCCGAGGATCTTCGGTTCCGCTGCCGAGCCGTTCAGCCAGAGGAGCACGCCCGTGATGATCGCGATGACGGCCACAGCGGCGAAGAAGGCGATGGCGGCGACCGCGACGGCGGCGAGGAGCGAGGCGACGAACCGGCGCCCGACAGAGGAATTCATGAGACCCAAGCCTATCCGACCGGTTCCTATGGGAATGCTGGCATCGGCGGGCGCCCGCCGCCGACCGTGGCGGGCGCGGCGGCGGGGCGGGGGGGGGGGGGGGGGGGGGGGGGGCGGCGGGGGGCG
>NZ_JAGEKP010000049.1 GCF_017565305.1 Leifsonia sp. TF02-11 | reverse complement strand
GGAGCCTGACCCGGTTTCCCGGACGGTTTCGGTGTGTTGATCATGCCGCGATTTCGGCGGTGGTGTGAAGGGCTTCGTAGTCGGCGGGGCTGAGGTAGTCGAGGGCGGAGTGCCGGCGGCGCGGGTTGTAGAAGCCCTCTATCCACTCGAACATGGCCGAGGCCAGCTGCGTCTTCGAGTCCCAGCTGGTGCGGTCCAGGAGCTCGCGTTGCATGATCGACCAGAAGCTCTCGATCAGGGCGTTATCGACCGACGATGCGACTCGGCCCATCGAGCCGAGCAGCCCGGCTTGGCGGAGCCGGTGCCCGAACAGCCAGCTGGTGTATTGCGCTCCTCGGTCGGCGTGAACGATGGTGCCAGGCTCGGGACGGCGCCGCCAGCGGGCCATCTCGAGCGCGTCGACGACGATCTCGGTGGTGATCCGATCCGAGATCGACCAGCCCACGATCCGGCGGCTGAACGCGTCGATCACCGCCGCGCAGTAAACCCACCCATCTTTCGCGCGGTGTTGGGTGATGTCGCAGAACCAGAGCCGGTCCGGTGCGTCCGCGCGGAACTGCCGCTTCACCAGATCCTCGTGCGTGGCCGTGTCCGGCCTCCATCCGCGTCGCTTCCGGCGATGCGAGACCCCGACCAGGCCGGCGCTGCGCATTAGCCGGGCGACGCGTTTCCGACCGACGTGAACGCCCAGCCCGAGCCGCAGCTCGGCCAGCACCCGCGGCGCCCCATAGGTCTGGCGGGAGTCGGCATGGATGCGGCGGATCGTCGCCGTCAGCTCGGCATCCGCGACCGCCCGCGCGGACGGAGGCCGGGTGGCCCAGGCGTAGTAACCGGAGGTCGAGACATTCAGAAACCGGCAGGCCACCGCGACGGGAACACCGTCCGCGGCGAGCTCCTGGACCAGCCGGAACCCTATTTTGGGAGCACGTTCTCCCTCGCGAAATACGCGCTCGCGCGCTTGAGGATCTCGTTCTCCATCTCCAACACCCGGTTCCGTCGACGCAACTCAACGAGCTCCCTGTGCTCATCGGACGTCACGCCAGCCTTGCGGCCGGAGTCGACGGCGTCGCGGTTCATCCAGTTCCGCAGGCAAGATTCACTGATCCCGAGATCCCGGGCGGTCTGCGCGACCGGGTTCCCCTGCGCGACCAGATCCAGGGCTCGACGCCGGAACTCCGGCGGGTGAGCAGCAGGCATCTCACGGACTCCTCTCCGAGACGATCATCGCCTCAACTCAGGTGCCCGGAAAAGCGGGTCAGGCTCC
>NZ_JAGEKP010000048.1 GCF_017565305.1 Leifsonia sp. TF02-11 | reverse complement strand
GCGGCCGCCCGCCAGCTCGGCATGCACCGGCACACGCTGCGCGCGCGCGTCGCGGACGCCGAGCGGCTGCTGGGCAGCGACCTCGGCGGCTTCGCCGCGCGCGCCGACCTCTACGCGGCGCTGCGCGCCGTCGAGTAGGCGCGCGCCCCGCCCCGCCTCGCCCCCCCGCCCCGCCCCGCCCCCTCGAGATTCGTCACGAATGTCGTCATTCGTGCCACGAATCTCGACATTCGTCACGAGTGTCACAGTTCGCGGCACGACAGTCGCGATTCGTGACGAATGTCGCAAGTGGTGCACGAAAGCGGAGATTCGTCACGAATGTCGACATTCGTGCCACGAAAGTCGCGATTCGTCACGAATGTCGCGAGTGGTGCACGCAAGCGGAGATTCGTCACGAATGTCGCGAGTGGTGCACGCAAGCGGAGATTCGTCACGAATGTCGAGATTCGTGCCACGAAAGTCGCGATTCGTCACGAATGTCGCGAGTGATGCACAAAAGCGGAGGTTCGTCACGAATGTCGAGATTCGTGGCACGAAAGTCGGTATTCGTCACGAATGTGCGGCCACGGGAGTTGTGGCGATGTGCGGCGAATGGTGCGTTGGGCGCCGCGAAACGGCGCATTTGGCGCACATGTGGCGACCGCGGTGTGGGCGGCAGGCGGCGCCGCGGCGCAGGCGGCAGCGCGGCACGCGCATCGCCAGCGCGCGTCAGGCTTCGGCGGTGACGGGAGGTGCGGGAGGCCCCGCGGGCGTGTCGCCGGCGTGCCGGGACGCGCGCAGGCGGGTGACGATCAGGGCGCCGGCCGCGGCCGCGGCCGCGATGAAGAAGAGCGCGGCGATGGCGAGGTCCACCCACTGCCGACGCGTGAACCCGTCGTGGTGCCCGACGGCGACGGTGGCCAGGCCGTGGTCGACGGCCGGCGTGGTGAGTGCGCCCAGCGCGACGGCGCCGACCACCAACGCGAACCCGAACAACGACCAGCCGACACTACGCATGACCCCATTCAAACCGACCTGCATCCCCTGGCAACCCTGACGTGCCGATCGTTACCGGTCGTTCAGGTAGCGAAGAACCGGGGATGCCGCTCACGCCTCCCGGGTGATCGACACCGACACGAACAGTTCCGACCCCGCCGCCCCCGAGTACACGCCGCGCAACGGGGCGACATCGGTGTAGTCGCGGCCGTGCCCGACGCGCACGTGCCTGTCGCCGATCTCGATGCCGTTCGTCGGGTCGAAGCCGTACCACTCGCCGCAGAACCACTCGACCCAGGCGTGCGACTCGCCCACCACGGTCTCCCCCACCGCTGCGTCAGCCTTCGGGTGCAGGTAGCCGGACACGTACCGGGCGGGGATGCCGGCGGAGCGCAGCGCCCCGATGGCCACGTGCGCGATGTCCTGGCAGACGCCGCTGCGCGACGCCCAGGCCTCCCCTGCGGTCGTGCGCACCCCGGTGACCCCGCTCTCGTACGTCATCGCCTCACCTGCCGCGACCGCGATCGCGTGCGCCGCCGCGCACGGGTCGTCGCGCGCGGCGCCGGCGGCGGCCTCCGCCGCCAGGGCGACCAGGGAAGCAGGAGGGTCGGTCAGCAGGGTCTGTCGCAACTGCTGCGCGCACTCCCCCGATCGGGCCACCGTCGCGGCGACCTCGTGCGGGTCGACGTCGACCCGTCCCGCCCCCGTGCCAGGCGGGGGCGTCAGCACTTCCACCAGGCTGGTCGCGGTGATCGTCAGCTCGCGATGCGGGTTCAGCACGTCGAACGCGAGCACGCGGGTCCCCCAGTAGTCGGTGTACTGGTGGTGGGACGACACCGGCTGCACGTCCAGCGACGAGTGCAGGACCAGCTGTCGGTCGCCGGTTACCGGCAGCATCCGCGCCTCGTTGTAGGAGGCCGACACCTCGGCGCCGTACCGGTATCCGGTGGAGTGCGTCACCCGGAGGCGCTTCACGACCGCTCCCCCGTCCAGCTCGGCGCGGAGCTCTCCGGGAAGTAGCGCTGCGTGATCGCCGACGTCGCCGCGCTCGTGGCGTCCTGGATGGTCGACATGTACGCGGGGAGGTCGTCCAGCACGTCGGCGACGGGACGGAACTCGAGCTCGCTCTGCACCTGGCCGAGAAGTCTCACCGCTCGGTCGGACACGCCGGCGCGCTCGTGCCTCGGCTCGATGTCGCGCAAGCTGTCGACCGCGCGCGTCACCGCGTACAGGATCGAGCGGGGGAACAACCGGTCGTGCAGCAGGAACTCGGCGGCGTTCCGCGTCGACGGCACCCCGCGGTAGGTGCGCAGGTAGGCCTCGTACGCGCCGCACGAACGCAGGATGGTCGTCCAGCTCGGGCCGCTGGCCTCCGTCAGCGAACGCGTGGCGAGCAGCCGGGCGGTCATGTCGGCGCGCTCCAGACTGCGGCCCAGCGTGAAGAAGTGGAACGCTTCGTCGCGGCTGGCGCCGGAGTCCATGATCCCCACCGCGAGCGCCGTGCGCTCGCGCACCCAGGTGAAGAAATCGTGCACCTTGTCGCCGGCGACCCGTCGCGGTACCCGGGCGGCGGTGGTGTTGAGGCACTCCCAGAGCTCACTCGACACGATCTCGCGCGCGCGTCGGGCGTTCTCACGCGCCGAGGTGAGCGAATACCCGATGGAGGCGGGGGTTCCGCGGTCGACCGCGAGGATGCGCAGCACGTCCTCCCGCGCGATCGGCCCGGGAACCGCCGCCGACCCCATCACGCCGAGCAGCGAGCGGCAGGCGGTGTCCTCGTCGATCCAGGGATCCTCCAGCAGCAGCTGCAGGTGCACATCGAGGATGCGGGCCGTGCCGTCGGCGCGTTCGACGTACCGGCCGATCCAGAACAGCGACGACGCGATCCTGCTGAGCATCAGGCGGTCTCCTCTCGCGCGATCGGGGCGGCCTCCGGCGACGCGACCTGCCGCTGCCGTTGCTGTTGTTGCTGCTGCTGCTGGTCCGTGCGCGGGGCGTCCTGCTCGGAGTGCTCCGGTGCGGGCAGGGGTGTTGCGGGCAGCGGAGACGAGGGCAGAGGAGGCGCGGTGGCCTGGTCGGCGACAAGGGCAGGGACGCCGCGCCCCTCCACCCGCGCGTACGGCTGCGCCGGCCGGGCGTCGACGCCGGGATCCACGCCCGGAGCGCCCACCACCCAGGTGTCCTTCGAACCTCCGCCCTGGCTGCTGTTCACCACGAGCTGCCCCTCCGCCAGCGCGACGCGCGTCAGCCCGCCGGGGAGCACCCAGACCTCGCGTCCGTCGTTCACCGCGAACGGCCGCAGGTCGACGTGCCGCGGGCGGATCCCGTCCTTCACGAGCGTCGGGATCGTGGAAAGCTGCACGACCGGCTGAGCGATCCAGCCGCGCGGATCCGCGAGCAGCTGGGTGCGCAGCCGGGCCAGCTGCGCACGGTCGGCGTCGGGGCCGATCACGAGCCCCTTGCCTCCCGACCCGTCGACGGGTTTGATCACGAGCTCGTCGAGACGGTCGAGCACCTCGGCAAGCGCCTCCGGCTCCTCCAGGCGCCAGGTGTCGACGTTGGGGAGGATCGCGTCCTCGGCGAGGTAATAGCGGATCAGGTCGGGGAGGTAGGTGTAGACGAGCTTGTCGTCGGCGACCCCGTTTCCGACGGCATTGGCGATCGTGACGGTGCCGAGACGCGCGGCGAGCATCAGCCCGGGGGTGCCGAGCACCGAGTCCACCCGGAACTGGAGCGGATCGATGAAGTCGTCGTCGATGCGGCGGTAGATCACGTCGACCCGTTGAGGGCCGGAGGTCGTGCGCATCCACACGGTGCCTCCCGAGCAGAACAGGTCGCGGCCCTCCACCAGCTCGACCCCCATCAGCCGGGCGAGAAGGGTGTGCTCGAAGTACGCGGAGTTGTAGACGCCCGGCGTGAGCACGACGACGTTGGGGTTCTCCATGCCGCCCGGCGCGCTCGCCTTGAGGGCCTGCAGCAGTCGGTAGGGGTAGTCGCCGACCGGACGCACGCGCATCGAGGTGAAGAGCTCGGGGAGGGTCTGCGCCATCACCCGGCGGTTCGAGATCACATAGGAGACGCCGCTGGGGACGCGGACGTTGTCCTCCAGCACCCGCCAGCCGCCCAGCTCGTCGCGGACGAGGTCGATGCCGGCGACCTGGATGCGCACACCGTTGGCGCTCTCCACCCCGGCGGCAGCGCGGTGGAAGTGAGCGGACGACGTGATGAGACCGGCCGGGATGACGCCGTCGCGGACCGCGTTCTGCGCGCCGTAGACGTCGCTGAGGAACGCCTCCAGTGCGCGGACCCGCTGCTGCACACCGCGCTCGATACCGGTCCACTCGGCCTGCTCGATCACCCGTGGCACGGCGTCGAGAGGGAACGGCCGCTCCTCGCCGGCGAAATCGAACGTGACGCCCTGCGCGAGATAGGAGCTGGCGAGCGCGTCGGTCCGGCCGCGGAGCTCCTCCTGCGTCAGTGCGGCGAGTGCCGTGTAGAGCTCGCGATAGGCGGGGCGCGTGCGCTCGGCGACCGCTCCGCGGGTGTCGGTGAACATCTCGTCGTACGGCCGCGCGCCGCCGCGTCGCCTGCGCGGCGCGTGAGCGGTGTAGCCGCCGAACAGATCACCCATGGCAGGACGGTACCGACGCGCGGTTTCCCGGAGATTTCCCCAGGTTTCGCGCACGTCACACGGTGTCGCGTGCGCGGCGGGCAGCGTTCTCGGGGGAAATCTCCGGGAAACCGCGCGTCGGTACCGTCCTGCCATGGGTGATCTGTTCGGCGGCTACACCGCTCACGCGCCGCGCAGGCGACGCGGCGGCGCGCGGCCGTACGACGAGCTGTTCACCGACACCCGCGGAGCGGTCGCCGAGCGCACGCGCCCCGCCTATCGCGAGCTCTACACGGCACTCGCCGCACTGACGCAGGAGGAGCTCC
>NZ_JAGEKP010000047.1 GCF_017565305.1 Leifsonia sp. TF02-11 | reverse complement strand
CGCTCCAGTCCGGTATTCCACGGTCCCGGCACTGCGCACCTCCCACTCGCCACTGATCTCCCCGCCGGAAAGGCAAACAAAACGATCAACCAGGGGAGTGATCAGGATGCGGGTATTCGCCATCGATACGAGAAACATGGGTCCGGAACTGCGGGGCGGTCTGGTCGGGGTGGTCGGCTCGACGAGCCCCTCGGCGGAGGAGAAGCGGGAGTGCGTCGAGACGGTGAGCCGGTACGCAGTCGATGGATGGGCGATCGCCGCCGATCCCCGCACACCGATCGGCCGTCTGGCGGCGCTCACGGCTGAGACGGCGTGTGTGCCGTTCGTCGCCTTCAACCGGGTATCCCAGCGCGGAGGTCCAGTGGTCGGGCCGTCGACGGTGCAAGCGGCGACTCGCGAACTGTCCTGACAGCGCAAGCGAGAAGCGGGCCTGGTGCGCAGGCCCGCTTCCCTCCGGCAGGATCAGTCGCTCACGCCAGGGTCCGAGCTGACCGCCCCAGCTTCTTCTGCCGTCTGGACGGCGTCGCCTGCTGTCGCGATCTGCTCGACATCGCTGAGGTTGTAGCCCCACGCGGCGAGCTGGGTGAAGTAGTCCTTATCGGTGGGGGAGGGGTACCGCCAGGTCTGCTTGCTCGTGACCGACTCGCACGCCCCGAGGACGACCGCCAGCGCGACATGCTGCGCTTTTGCCGGGGTCTGCTCAAGCAACGCGACGAGCTTGTCGTTCTCGAAGTAGCCGGAGGGCTCCAGGCCGAGCAACTGGTGGGCGAGCTCGTTGCCCTCACGGGTGGCGGTGCTGATCGCCTGCCGGTGGACGGTCAGACCCTTGGCGATCACGACCGCCGCGTCCTTGGGCAGAGCCTTCCGGGACAGCAGCGTGGCGAGCCATTCGCGGCGGACGATCTCAGCGGACGCCCACGCCTTGTTGTTCGCGATCAGGATGCGCCGTTGGGCCTTCTCCTCGTCGGTCATCGGCCCCGACTTGGACGGGGTACCGCCGTAGGTGTGGAAGCCTGCCGCTCTCGCGTCCCGGAGAAAGTAGCTGATGGTGGCGTCGCCGTCCGCGTAGACACGCACGAAGGCCGCTCGCCCGTCCAGGTTCTCGATGTGCTCGACGGTAACGCGTTGGTCATCGGCGGTGAGGAGTTCGCTGATGCGCGTGTACTCGGTGTCGTAGTAGCCGGGGTTCGCGTCGAGGATTAGGTAGCCACGTCCCGCCAGGTCGGCTTCCGCATCCGCCTTGGTCTTGGCGCGGGCTTTGTCGTCGCGTGCCCGCTGGGCCGCGTGCGCGAACTGGGCTGGGTCGGTGGTGGCGACCTGGATGAGGTCGTTGCGGATTTCGTCGTCGCCGTCGAACTCGATCAGCACGACCGCCTGATCCAGGGTCAGCTGGTGCTCCTGGATTGCGCTCGCCGCCACCTGGTTCTCGACCACCGCGAGTGCGGTCTTGACCTCCTTCTGCTTGGTGCCGGTGCGTCGGGCGATCGCGGTGACGCTGAGTCCTTCGAATGCGAGTTGTTGGAAGGCGGCGGCCCGGTCGCCGTCGGTGAGGGCTTCGCGCTGGTCGTTCTCGACCATCTGCTGCACGATCCGCTCCGCGGTCACCTCGTCAGCCTCCACCAGGTAGACGGGAATGGTGGCAAGTCATGCTTCGCGGGCGGCGAACACCCTGCGCTGTCCAGCTCGGACGGTCACCTGGCCGTCGTCGCTTCGATGCCCGAGGACCGGGGTGAGAACGCCGTTCTCGCGGATGCTCTGCACGAACGCGGGGGTGATGGGTGCGGAGGGGCGCACGTTGGTTTCGATGATCAGGGCGTGTGGGTCGAGGTGTTCGATGGTGCCCGCAACGGTGGTGGTGTCGCTCATGGTTCTGGGATCCCTTCAACTGTTCTTGTTCGCCTGTCTGGCAAGGGGATCGAGGGTGAACGGGAGCGGAGCGCAGTGCCGGGTCGACGCTTCTATATCTGTCAAG
>NZ_JAGEKP010000046.1 GCF_017565305.1 Leifsonia sp. TF02-11 | reverse complement strand
CACAACCTCACGGGGAACTACAACTAGGCGTCGGCGGCGGCGCGTGCGGCGGCTCAGCCCCGAGCGTTGCCGACGGCCAAAGCGTCGATGGCTACGGAACATACCAACTGAAGATCGCCGCGACGATCATCACCGTCGGGCAGCAGATGAACATTCCCACGCACGGGCTGACCCTCGCGCTGATGGTGGCGATCGGAGAATCCGGTCTCCGGAACCTCGACCACGGGGACGCCGTCGACAACACCACGATCGGTGTCTTCCAGCAGGGAGCGGGATACGGCGCCCGCGAGCAGCGGATGGATCCCGCGACCGCGGCTCGTGCGTTCTACACGCGGATGCTGCGCGTGCCCGACTGGCAGACCGCCGTCCCTACCCTGGTCGCTCACACGGTACAGATCAACGCCGACCCGAACCACTACACGCCGTTCTGGATACCCGCCGAGCACGTGCTCACCGCGCTCACCGGAGCAACGACGGGCACGTGCCAGGTGCCCGCTGACGCCCGCGCAGCGGCCGCCGCATTGGTTGCGGACATCCAGGCAGGCAAGCTGACCTTCCTCGAAGCCCGGTACCAGCAACAGGTCATCAACATGGCCGACGGCAGCGCCACAGCGAACTGCACGCTCGACGGGCACGTCCTCCAGCTGATCGTCGTCGCGGTGCAGAGCTTCCAATCCATCGGCGTCAGCGACCTCAACCGGCGGTGCACCGGCGAGACACCGGGCGCCGGCACCGCCTCGGCGCACTGGAAAGGCAAAGCGGTCGACTTCTACGCCGTAAACCGGCGCTCCCTAACCGGTGCAGACGACCTCTCCCTCCAACTCATTCACGCCCTTGACCCTTATGCCCCGCACGGGTCCAGCCTCGGTCAAAGCGACTGCCGCGCACGCGCCCACGTCGCGACCGGTGTGCTTCTAAATTTCACGAGCGCTTTTCCCGATACCTGTACGCACCAACACGTGCAGGTGCCTTGACCAACGAATTTCCGATTTGCGCGTCACAAACCGCCCAGAAACACAACGTGTAGGTGAAGGGCGCATACGCAACCGAGGTGAATGACATGAACAAGAATCTGATCGCACTCGCGGCCTTGCTCCCATGCCTGGTCCTTGCCGGGTGCGTCAGTACCGCACCAAACCGTGACCCCTCGTTGACGGCGGTCATGCCCGTCGCCCCGACGCCAACTGCCGATCCGGCCAAGCCGATCGCGGACGGCATCGTCGACACCGTCTGGGTCCAGGTGTTCGGCGGCGCCACCTTCAAGTCGAAGCACGGCTGCAAATGCACCCTCCCGCACACCTCCGCGGAACTCTTTCCCGCCGGCACACCGGTCCTGTTCCTCAAAGTCACGATGACGGGGGAGTGGAAGCCATCGCAGGGCAACCGGACGACTCAGGACGTCACCGGCACCACCCTGAAGGGAACCCAGTTCGACGGACGCCCCGAACCGGCCGTCCTCGACATCGCCGACGGCCCAGCAGCCGCGAGAGCCGCCGGACTTCCATGGCTACCCACCGGGCTCTTTCACGGGCAGAGCGATTGGACCATCCCGAACAACGAGGATCGCTCCTTCGCCGTCGCCTACTATCTCCCCTCCGGAGTGGACCGACTCCAGCTCACCGTCAGCGTGCCAGCAGAGGGCCAGCCCAATGTCCTGTTCGTGACCCTGCCCGCAGCGGCCGTCCGCGTATCCACCGGATCAGGGGAGTGAGGCCGATGGGCATCGTGCTCAACGTGCTCGCCCTACTGGCGATCATCTGCATCTGCCTAGCCGGCGTCGCCGGCGTCAGCTACCTCGCAGCGCGTCGCCGTGACACCGCGCCAGGCATCGAAAAGACCACCGCACCTCGCACTGATGGAAGGAACACCGAATCATGAACGCACTCAACGAAGCAATCGTCACCCTGCACTCGCGCACGATCACCGTGCTGACGGTCAACAACCCGTCCCCGGACTTCTCTGGACCCGGCGTCGGCGCGCTGCAGTCGATCGCGAACGTCGTGTTTGCCATCGTGCTCACCCTCGCCATCATCGGCGGCCTGATCGCGGCCGGGTTCATCGTCGTGGGCCACATCTCCAGCAACGGACGCGTGCAGAAGATGGGCATCATCGGCGTGGTCAGCTGCGTGGCAGGTGTCGCCGTCGCCGCCGGGATCGCGGGCCTCATCAACTGGGGCCAGTCACTTCACGTGGCGTGATGAGCATGCTGATCCTTGCTGCCCCCGACCCGTTCTCGCCGAACTACAGCTGCTTCATCTCCGACTTCGGCTGCCAGGCCTCTCAGACGGTGGCCCAATTCATGGCCTCGACCATCCGCAACCTCGGCGACTTCATCGCCACGATGATCACCGGGGCGTTCAACACGAACATTGACCAGGGCAGCTGGGACATCGCGCACTCGCAGTTCCTGTTCTGGATCGCCGTCACCGCGCCGGTCATCCTGATCGTCGCTCTGATCCAGATCGCGATCGCGATGATCCTGCAGGACTGGGCGCGCATCGGCCGCACCGCCGCCGGCGCCGCCCTCGCCATCCCCTTCAGCGCCATCTGCGTCTGGGCGATGCAACAGTTCTCCGGCATCACCGACGACGTCACGCGCTCCCTCACGACCTCTGTCCAAGGCGGCGACCTGAGCCAAAGCCTGCTGCGAGTGGTCGGCATCTTTGACCTTCCGAAGCAAGCCTCCGGCGTGATGCACAGCGCGGAGTTCATCAAAGGCGGCGCCATCTTCACCATGGCCACCGACGGCGCACAAGGGCCAGCGGCCGTCGGCGAATACGTAATGGCGCTCCTGGTCGTCGCCCTGATGATGATCGCCACCCTGTTCCTGTTCATCGCGATGTCGATCCGTGAATTCGGACTCCTGGCCCTGGCAGCGATGGCCCCGGTCGGGCTGATGATGATCGGCCAACCCAAGCTCACCGCCTGGGCACAGCGCTGGATGAACCTCACTGCTGGACTCCTGATCGCCAAACCCCTTGCGGCGGGCGTCGTCCTCCTCGCCGTCGAGCTGACCAAAGCAAGCCTCAGCATCGGTGTCGTCCTCGTCGCTGCCGGCGCGGTAATTGCGGCCTCGTTCTCGCCCCTGTGGGCGACAAAGCTCGTCTCCTTCGCCGGTGCCGAAGTCGGCACCGCCCTTCACCACCGGTTCTCGGTCCGCGACCAGTTCTCGCGAGCCTCCACCGCAACCGCTCCCGTACGGACTGCCGCGCGGGTCATCAGGGTTGGGAAGTAACTCATGACCACCTTCACCGCCGAGCAGCTCATCACCGACGAAGGCGCACCTCGCGTCCGCTTCGCCGCCCGCGAACGGCGAGGCATCTTCCTCGGACTCACCTTCCTGCAGGTGGTCGTGGTCGGTGGCGCCGTCGCCATCCTGCTGGCAACGCTTTTCATCAACCCCAATGCGCTCTGGGTGATGCTGCCGCTGATCGCTCTCATCGTCTTCTTCGCCCTTGCGACGTACCGGCGCGAACCAGTGCTCGTGATCGCGGCCCAGGCCGCCCGGTACGTATACCGCAGCGTCGCCGGCCAAACGGTGTTCCGCCGGGACGTCTGGTTGCGGGTCGCCACCGTGTCACTGAACGTCGGCCACGCCCACGTTGCCGCGGTCACGCCGATTGTGACCTCGAAGTTTCTGCTCCCTGGCGCGCTGGGGGATGTGCAGATCGTTCAGATCCCCGGCGCTGGCGCGTTCATTTATAACGCTCGTGGGCGGCTCGCATCGATCACGGTGCGTGTTGGATCTCGGGCGTGGGCGCTGCGCGACAAGGGCACCCAGGAGGCGGCGTACGACGGGTTTGTCGAGTGGCTCAGCTCGCTGGAGAACCTGCCGGGCGTGCGGGAGACCACGATCCGCATCCGCGTAGACCGGGCCTCCTCCAATGAGCTGCGCGACTACCTCATCGCCCGCGAAGGCGAATACGCCCCACAGGTCAGTCCAGAACTGCGCCAGCAGTATTGGGTGCTGACTCAGGCTGCGTCAAAGCGGTCGATGGGGTTCACGAACTACGTCACCCTCACCTTCGACACGGGTGCGCTCAACGGGGCGATCCGCGACGCAGGCAAAGGACTCAGAGGGCTCGCCGCCGTGCTCAAGGAACGGGTGGCCGGCATCGAGACCTCGATGGAGCACGCCCGCCTCACACCGGCCGGATGGCTGACCTCCGATGACTTGGATGAGCTGCTCGCGCTCTCCGCTGATCCGGTCTCGGCCGCGACCCGGCGTGAGCAGGACGACACCCTCCAGCCGCAGCCCGCACCTCCTGTCATGGGCATCGACGAGGGTTGGGACGCGATGCGCGTGGACGAGTCCTGGCACCAAACCTTCTGGGTCGCCGAATGGCCTCGCACGGACGTTCGCACCGGGTTCCTCGAGCCCCTGCTTTACGCCGGGGACGCGACCCGGGTGATCACGTTGCAGGTGCGGCCGGTGGCCACGCACAAGGCGCTAGCCCAGCTGAACCGAGCCCAGTCCGACATGGAAACTGCCGCCACGATCCGGATGAAACTGTCCTCCCGCGTCCCGCTCACTCACCTGCGCGAGGAGGAGGATCTAGCGGTTCGCGAGCATGACCTCGTCGACGGGTTCGGGGATGTGCAGTATCGCGGGTTCGTCACCATCTCCGCTGAGTCGAAGGACGCGCTAGCGAAGGCGCGGACGGATATCGAGCAGGCCTCGCACCCGGCGCGTCTGGTGCTGGCATCGATGTCGGGACAGCAAGCCGCCGGGTTCGTCACCGGGGCTCTGCCGGTACCGATGGAAGGGGAGTGAGATGAAGCCGAACACTGTCATCGGGCGCATCCCGGCGGACGAGAAGCCGGGAGCGAACGGTCGACTCCACAGTGGCACGGTCGTCGACAAGAATTCGAGCTGGAAGCTGCAGAGCGCGGAGTTGCCGGCGTCGAAGATGCCGGCGTGGGGGTGGAAGCATCCGCACAATCTGCGTGGCCCACTGCGAGCAACCCCACCCGCTCACCACTGCAGCTCGAAGGTCCTCGGTGGTGCGTACCCGTTCTTGGCCGAGACTGGGGACATCCTCACCGGGGCGTATATCGGCGAGAATCTGCTCTCGCGTGCTCCGTTCTGCTTTGATCCCTGGGACGCGTACTCGGCCGAAGCGGTCCGCTCGCATTCGGTCGCGATCCTCGGGGTGAAGGGGACAGGCAAGTCGATGCTGGCCAAGTCCTGGTCGTCCCGGCTGGCCCGCCTGGGGCGGAAGATCGCGGTGCCTCACGACCCCAATGGAGAGTGGGTGCGCGTGGCCGCCTACGTCGGCGGCACCTCCGTCAGCGTTGGCCCGGGCAAAGCCGCCCGCATCAACCTGCTCGACGAGGGCCCCAGGGACGCTTCGTTCTCGGATGAGGACTGGAACCAGAACGTCCTCCAATACCGGCGGGCGGCCGTGAAGACGATCATCCGCCGGCTCCGTGAAGGCGGGAGCCTGGAACCGGTCGAGCACACCGCTCTCGACGTCGCTCTCGATGCGCTCCGCGGCCAGTCGACCGTCACCATCACCCACGTCTACAGCCGCCTAGTTGTAGTTCCCCGGCACGTTGTG
>NZ_JAGEKP010000045.1 GCF_017565305.1 Leifsonia sp. TF02-11 | reverse complement strand
CGGCCCCCCCCCCCCCCCCCCCAAATGGCACCTACCAGAACACCCGCTGCCTGAGGCAGGATACGGTGCCAGTGTGGATCGTGCTTGGAGGTGTCGTGGGAAAGGGACAACCCGGGGGCGCTAAACGCGAGGCTTTGAAGCGCCAACGCCAACGGGAGGCGCGCGCCGTCAGTTTGCTTTCGGAAGAGTCTTCCGATGAACTCTTTGCCCGGCTCCGAAGCGGAGCGGCGAACGTCGCGGGGGTGACCTATCAGATCAACCTTGCGACCCTGCTCCTCGGTTCCGGGAGGCTGTCGGACTCTCCACTTCCTCGGGTGTCCGCTGTCCGTCCTGAGGGTTTTGAGGACATTGATTGCCGCCTTCAGGACGGCAGCTGGCTTCTTGTCCAGAGTAAGCAGCGGAGCGCGCGGACCATGAGTCGCGCGGAGACTGCGTCTGTAATCGCGCATGCCGCTCAAGTCGAGGCGGCTCGCGACTACGACGGAAGCGTCGCCGGGTACGCCATCGTCAGCAATGCAGGCTTCGCCGCGGGCGCTACAGGATGGGGTTCAACAATCCCCCAAGGCGACGCTGAGCTTACGCGAGCGGTGCGAGACCAGCTATCAGCCAGTCGTCGCGACCCGGACACAGCGGAACGCCTAATTGGCCGAACCCACCTTGTCGTTGTTGAGGACCCACTTGTGGTCGAAGTCGAGTCGCTACTCGCAAGGGCCTACTCGATTCCTCCCGCGGTTGCCGTTATTGCGCGATCGCACCTTGCTGCAGATCTTGCTTTGGTATCGTCAGCGCAGCGTGGCCGCGACGTCGCGACTGCCCATCTTCGAACCCTCGCTGACGTGGACTCGATGATCTCCCGGTTGCGCGAGACTGTCGACCAACAGAACTTCGAGGCCGCGCTTCGGGAAGGTGTATGCGAGTTTGCCGACTTCTCACGCATAGCAACCGAAAGCGAGGAGCAGTTCTTCTCCGGCGTAAGGGTCGTCCCCAGCCACGTCGGGGCAGACCTCGACGTGGTCCGCGTCCCTGAGTGCGAGTCAATTCTGTCTTCACTCGAGTCGAGCCGTCAGGTCCTAATCGTCGGCGCGAGTGGCACAGGGAAATCAGGCCTGCTTTGGCGATCCGCGTCGCTGCTTCAGGACGGCCCAATGCTCATACGTGTGCTTCGGGTCTCGAGCGATTCAGACGTGCAAAGCCTGATCCGACTTGTGCGGATGCTTTCTCCGACGCCTGAACGCAGAGTAGTTGTTTGCATCGACGATCTAGGGCGCGCGGCAACCGAGCGTTGGCCAGAGGCTCGAGACCGGCTGCTCGAATTCTCAGGGGTTTCGATCCTGGCGGCATGTCGGCAAGAAGACCTTCTTCCGTCGATTGCTGAGGGTGCACACCTGGTGGACTCGCGGCTTGCGCGAGAGTCGGCTGCGCGAATATACGCTCGTCTCCGTGCCGCTGGGTTCGAACTTGCTACCGAACCCGAAGAGGCAATCCACCGCGCAGATGGACTTCTCATGGAGTTCGTGGCGATCGCCACGACAGGACGTCGGCTGCGCGAAGTGTTGCGCACTCAGCTGCAGGGACTCGATGACACTGACCATGCTGATTCAAGAGAACTCTTGGCAGTAATCACCGCCTTGCACACTCTCGGTCGATCCGTGCCCGCAGACGAATTGCCACGTTTAGTTGGGGAGTCTCCTGCGATCGTCGCGCGTCGTTTGTCACGACTGCGAGATGAGCATCTGATCGTCTCCGACGACGGCACCTCGTGGCGCGCCCTTCATGACCTGCGCGCGGAGGTGCTGCTGGATTTGCTCCACGAGGTCCCCCCGCCCACACTGGCCACAACATACGCACGGAGCATCGCCGCTGCTCCGGCGGAGGTGAGGCCAATGCTGTACCGGCGCGCTGCAACCCGCGTTCTGCGTGCGGCTAGGCTCGAAACCGTGTCGTCGGTTGCGGATCGACTCACTTCGGCCCGCCGCGTTATAGACCCGCTCGTGAAGTCAATTGCTGATCGCGTAAACGACCTCGCAAACGCGCCGGGCCCGACCTCGGCTAGGGAAATTGCAGCGCTTGTCGATGCTGCCGAGCGGCTAGACGTTTCGGCTTATGTGGCTGCGACCCTCGGATACGTCAAGCAAATCACGCCGCCGACGATAGTTGAGTCCCGCATAGTGGTGTAGCGCACGGTGATCCGGCTCGTCGTTCACGACGTAAGTGCGGTCACCGTGTGATCCTTCGAGGAATCTCCTACAACCCTCTCGAATGGAGTCATCACGATGAC
>NZ_JAGEKP010000044.1 GCF_017565305.1 Leifsonia sp. TF02-11 | reverse complement strand
ATTCGTCGTCGTCGAATTCTCCGGTGACGACGCGGGTGACGAGGACTTTGACCGCGACGGGGACGAGGCCGCCGGGCCGCGCGATCCGATGACCATCGGGGAGTGCCTCGGGGGCGTTGGATTCGAGGTGCTCGTTGCTCAACCTGAACTCGTTTCTTCGACGCTGACTCGATGTAGCCTCTCACACCCTCGTATTCTCCCGGTGTCCGGCTTGGCTCGATCGCGTCGAACTATTCCTTCCACCCATGACATCTATGAGATAATATAAGCCGCAAATCGACGGCGGCCCAGGATGGGCGCGGAGCGAAGGAGCTCAGATGCGGTGGACAACGCGGTGGACTGCAGTGGCGACAGCGTTGATTGTGACGTTGGTGGCATCATCGTTCGTCGGTGCGCAACGCGCGGCAGCCGACGGTGCACCGCCGGTCCAGGCCGAGCTCTACGTCTCGCCGACGGGCGACGACGCGAACCCGGGCACGCAAGCCCTCCCGTTCGCCACGGTGCAACGGGCGCAGCAGGCGGTGCAGACGATCAACGCCGGCATGACAGGGGACATCATGGTGTACCTGCGCGGTGGCACCTACACGCAGAGCTCCACCTGGAGCCTGGGGGCCGCAGACTCCGGGACGAACGGCCACTCCGTCGTGTACTCGGCGTTCCCCGGTGAGAAGCCGGTGATCTCCGGCGGCCGCACGATCACGGGCTGGACGCTGAACCCCGCCACGGGGATCTATTCCGCGTCCGCGACCGGACTCGAGACCCGGCAGCTGTTCGTCAACGGCGACCGAGCCGTCCGCGCCCGCACCGAGGCCGCCCCGGCCAACGCGGTGAAGACCACCGCCGGGTACACGACCGACGACGTCTCGCTCGCGAGCCTGGCGCACCCCGAAAAGGTCGAGGCGGTGTTCCACGCCGCCTGGACTGCTCCCAGCGTCAGCGTGCAGTCCATCACCACACAGTCCGGCAAGGCCGGCATCACGCTGAATCCCGCGCTGTGGCCGACTCTGACGAACCGGTCGCGACTCCAGCTCGCGTACCTCGAGAACGCCCTCGAGTTCCTCGATCAGCCGGGGGAGTGGTACCTCGACGACACCGCCGGCACCCTCTACTACAAGCCGCGACCCGGCGAGGACATGTCGACGGCGGTGGTGACGGCTCCTGTGGTGCAGAAGCTGGTATCCGTCCAAGGCAGCGACCTCGCGACTCCGGCGAGCGACATCCGATTCGAGGGCATCACCTTCGCCGACACGACGTGGACGCAGCCGACCGACGGCGGGGGCTGGCTCGACGACTTCGACAACTACAACATCAACGGGACCATGCCCCCGGCCGCCGTCACGCTCCAGAACGCACACGGCATCACCTTCGAGCGGGACGACTTCACCCGGCTCGGAGCGACAGGCGTCAACCTGCTCACCGGCGCCCAGGACACCCTCATCCAGGGCAACCGATTCTTCGACATCTCAGGCTCCGCCATCAACGCGGGGCCGTCGACGAAACAGGACGCATCGATCTACAACCCGAGCGATACGCGTGCGGTGCAACGCAACAACGACGTGCTCGACAATTACATCCACGACATCGGCGTGCAGTATCTGTCCTCCTCGGCCGTGAACTTCGCCTTCCCGGAGGACGCCGACATTTCGCACAACGAGATCTTCAACGTGCCCTACGCGGGGATCAGCTTCTTCGGCAGCACATACGCACCGGTCACGATCACGAAGAACGTCAAAGTGCAGGACAACTTCATCCACGACCTGATGAACCAGGGCATCTTCGACGGCGGCGCGATCTACGCATTCGGCGTGACCGGAGGCACCGCGGCTGCCCCGAAC
Organism: Leifsonia sp. TF02-11; assembly: GCF_017565305.1. Lineage (GTDB taxonomy): Bacteria > Actinomycetota > Actinomycetes > Actinomycetales > Microbacteriaceae > Leifsonia. The sequence goes on along the minus strand of NZ_JAGEKP010000044.1, from coordinate 2,760 downwards.
ATCATCTCGGGCAACTACATCAGGAACCAGCACGAACGCTACGCGACGATCTACATGGACCAGTCCAGCGACTACTGGCAGATCGAACAGAACGTCGTCGACCTCGCGCAGGTACCGATCTGGGGCGACGTGAACAGCGTCGAGTGGGGGTTCCTGAACGTCAAGGCCAACCACGTCACCTTCGACGACAACTACACCACCACCAGCAACTTCCTCGACAACTCCGGCAGTGACACCAACGTGCGGACCAACGAGCACATCTATCCCGACGCCAACTGGCCGACGGCGGGTCAGGCGATCGCCGACGCCGCCGGCCTCGAGCCCGCCTACCAGGACCTCGCGACGGGGACCCTGGAGATCCTGGACATGCCCAGCGAGATCGATCTCCAGACGGGCGGCACGAAGACACTGGACGTGAAGGCGAAGACAGGGCGGGACGCGCCCATCGACGTCTCCTCGGCCGTCGTGCACTACCTATCCTCCGACCCCTCGGTCGCGACCGTCGGCAGCACCGGCGGTGTGACCGCGGTCGGCAGCGGGCACGCGGCCATCACGGTCTTCGTCTCGTTCAACGGCGCCCTCCTGCGCAAGGTGGTCGACGTCTACGTGGACGACACGCTGGACCACATCGAGGTCGCCTACTCGCAGGAGAACGTCAAACAGGTGCTCTCCGGGAGCGCGACGTTCCCGCCGGGCGACGCGCGGCAGCTCATCCCCCGCGGGGTGACGGTCGCCGGGCGGACGCTCGTCGACACCCCGGTCTCGATCGTGACCAGCGATCCCTCGGTCGTCTCAGTGGTCAACGGGCAGATGACGACGCTCAGCCCAGGCATGTCGACGCTCACCTTCACGACGACGTTGAACGGGTCCAGCCTGAGTCAGAGCGTCGACATCCACGTCGTCGACTTCAGCGACAGCAGCAGCCTCTCGCTACCGGCGCTCTCGCTGAACAAGGCGATCCGCGACCCGCAGAACTGGACCTCTGCGCTGCCGACCGGGAGCGTCGTCCCCGGTGTGGACTCCCTCGCCATCAACACCCCGGGAAACGGCTACGCGATGTACACGGGCCAGAAGTTCGGCGACCAACTGCTCTCGACGAACGTCAAAATCGACGCGAACAGCGGATGGCCGTCCCTGGTCCTGCGCGCCCAGAAGCCCGATGAGGACTTCACGGCGGCCGACAACAGCCTGTACATGCTGTGCATCAAGTCGAACTCGATCGAGCTCCATCGCTTCTCCGGGGGCCAGCGCACGGTGTTCTTCGGTGAGATCGCCGGGTCGCCGAGCGTCGGCGCCGCGTCGTACCCCAACACGGCGATCCCCTGGCACGAGACGCATCTCGTGCAGTTCGGCGCCGTGAACGAGGCGGGCGGCGTCCGGCTCGTCCTCAACGTCGACGGAGCGAACGTGTTCACCTTCCTCGACACGAGCGCCGACAGGATCACCGGCGACGGCTACTTCGGCGTGTACGCCCGCGATGGCCAGATGACCCTCAGCGCCACCAACGCTGGTCTGCCGGGCGAGGCCGACTACCCGCCCGCCCAGGCCCCGACCGCAGCCCTCGCCGGAGCTTCCCATGTCGTCAACGGGCAGACCCTCACGGTCGTGGGCGCGGCGACGCCGAACACCCTGCCGGGGAAGTCGCTGAGCCTGTCGTCCGCGGCCGTCTCCTACGACCCTGCTGTCTTCGACGTCGCCTCCGTGGAGTCGCGCGTCGCCGGCCTCACCGTCACGCCCACGGTGGCGGGCGGCACGATCGGCCTGAGCTTCTCGGGCTCGGGGGCCGTCGTGGGCGGATACAACCCGCTGGACCTGTTCGCGGTCACGCTCCAGGCGAAAGCCACGGCCACGGCGTCGGCCGTCGCCTTGTCGTCGCTGACCCTCGCCGACGGGAGCAGCCCGGTCTCCGCGGATGTCGGGCCCGCGAAATCCGTGGCGGTCACCGCTCCGGTCACCGGCGGCGTCTACGAGACCTTCGACGGCTACGCGTCGGGCGCCATCGCCGGGGTGTCCGGCTACTCCGTGTCCCCGTCCTCCGGCTCCGGCTACTTCACGGTCGCGGGATTCCCGTCCTCGGTCGACAAGAGCCTCCACCTCGGGAAGAGCAACACGTCGGACACCTCTCCGACCACGCTCTCCAGGACGTACAGCTCCGCCGGCGTGGGCGGCCACGTGCGCCTCTCGTACCAGGTGAGGAAGGAGAGCGGCGTCTCCGACCCGCAGAGTTTCATCAATGTGCGCGACACGAGCAGCAGGGTCGCGGCCACGGTCATCGTGGACAGCGCGATCACGGTGCGGCTCGGGCAGAGCTACACGCTCGTCAGCGCGGCCGATATGCAGGCCGACCGCTGGTACGAGGTCGTGCTCGATCTGGACTACACGGCGCACACCGCGAGCGTGCAGGTGACCGAGCTGGCCGGCGCAGGCCGGACGTGGACGCAGGCGTCCGCCGCGATGCAGAACACAGCCGCGACCAACGTCTCGAAGCTGGACTACGTCGTCTGGAACTCGCGCACAGCCGGGTACTCGTATGACGACCTCGCCATCGAGCCCGTCTGATCGTTCGGAAAGGCGCGTTCGCGGGTGGCGTGCCAGCTGCGGAGGATGTGGGTGCGCATGGCTTCGGCGGCGGCGTGTTCGTCGCCGTCGAGGACGAGTTGGCGGATGCGGGTGTGGTCGGTGTGGGCGAGGTGGATGTCTTCGAGGGAGGCGTCGTCGGCGTGCCAGCGGCTGGTCCAGGCGAAGACTTGGCGGACGGTG
>NZ_JAGEKP010000043.1 GCF_017565305.1 Leifsonia sp. TF02-11 | reverse complement strand
AGCGTCGAAAGCCCGGCACGGAAGCACCGGGAACGAGCTACGATCGGGCGGCGGAAAGACACACAAAGCTCTGGGAACAGCGCCGCCGGGGGCGGCTCCTCCCGTCGTTGCCCGAGCGGTATCGCACGAGGGGGCCATCCAGTCGATCTCCGACGCCCGTCACCGACTTATTTCTCCGAGATCGGCTGGTCACAACGGCACCGGTCGACCACCGAGGCGGGAGTATCCCTTGCGCGAGCGGTTCGATGGCCGGCCGACCCGAACGGCGCGGCCATCGAACCATGCGCGCTGACAACCGGCTGGGGGGAGGCGGCGTCAGATGCGTGCCACCATACCCGGAGGTTCGCTAAGAATCCACCAAGGTCAGGGCCGCCATGAAAGCTGCCAGCCTTAGTTGACCTGGATTAGGGGACTTCCGAAAGAGTTCGCGTTCTCCATCACGGGTGCGCGAGCTCATCCGCGACCGCGGTCTGCGCCTGGGCGTGCGTGCCCAGCCCGTGCGCGGCGAGATAATGCTCCGCATCTAGGGCGGCAGCGCAGCCGGTGCCCGCTGCTGTGATGGCCTGCCGGTAGCGACGGTCGACGAGGTCGCCGCACGCGAATACGCCGGGCAGGTTCGTCTCGGTGGTCGGATGCTGAACCTTCACGTAACCGTCGGCGTCCAGATCGATCTGACCCGCGACCAATGCGCTGCGCGGGTCGTGACCGATCGCCACGAACAGGCCGGTCGCATCCAGGGTGCCCGGCTCGCCCGTGACGGTGTCGCGAACAGTGAGCCCGTTCAGCTTGTCGTCACCGTGGGCTTCGGCGATCTGGGTGTTCCAGCGGATACTGATCTTGGGGTTCTCTTGCGCCCGATCCTGCATGATCTTCGATGCGCGCAAGGCATCACGCCGGTGGATGAGGGTTACCGAGTTGGCGAACCGGGTGAGGAACATGGCCTCCTCCAGCGCCGAGTCGCCGCCGCCGGCGACCGCGATGTCCTGATTCTTGAAGAACGCGCCGTCGCAGGTGGCGCACCAAGATATCCCGTACCCGGAGAGCCGATCCTCTCCCTCGATGCCGAGCTTGCGGTGCGCCGACCCCATCGCAAGGACCACGACGTGTGCCTCGTACACGGTTCCGCTTCCGGTGGAGATCGTCTTGATCTCGCCCGTCAGGTCGACCGCGGTCGCATCGTCGTAGACGAGCCGGGCGCCGAAGCGCTCGGCCTGCTGCCGCAGGCTCTCCATCAGGTCCGGGCCCTGGATGCCGTCAATGAAGCCGGGAAAGTTCTCGACCTCGGTGGTGTTCATCAGCGCCCCGCCGATCTCGACCGAGCTGGTCAGCACGATCGGGTCAAGGCCGGCGCGGGCCAGGTAGATCGCGGCGGTGTATCCGGCGGGGCCGGAACCGATGACGACGACGTTCTCGACGCTCACGCGGGCGTGACCTCCAGGCTCTTCAGCAGCTCGCGCACGTGCTGCTCCACCTCGGCTCGGATCACCCGCACAGCCTCGACCGGCTGGCCCTGCGGATCAGCGAGCTCCCAATTCTGGTAGCGCTTGCCGGGGTAGATCGGGCAGGCGTCGCCGCAGCCCATCGTGACAACGACGTCTGCGGCCTGCACGACATCGTCGGTCAGCGGCTTCGGGAACTCGCGACTCATGTCCAGCCCGAGCTCCGCCATCACCTCGACCACAGCTGGATTCAGTTCGTACGCGGGCATCGACCCCGCGGAGCGGACGTGGACGCGTCCTCCGGAAAGAGACTCGGTGAGGACCGCCGCCATCTGTGAACGCCCAGCGTTCTGCTCACACACGAACAGCACCTCTGGCCAGATCACCGGCAGCGCACCCTTCGCTTGCGCCAGGGCGGTCAGCCGCTCCGTCGCGAAGTGGATCGTGCGCGTCGTCAGATGCGCCTTGACCTTCGCGGTGCGTAGCAGCGCGGTGTAGGACTCGAGGACATACCGCTCCACCGTCTCCCGGTTGAACACCCCGTCGAACTTGGCGGCCAGATCGTCGGCGAGCCGACGCAGGTACGCCTCCGGATAGGCCAGCTCAGGCTGGCTACGGCGCCCCGTTGCGTCGATAGTCATGATCGTCACACCACCGCGGGCAGGAGCTCAGCGAGCAGGTTCTCGACGCGCTGCTTGATGTCGTCGCGGATCGGGCGGACCTCGTCCACCGGGCGCCCGGCGGGGTCGGTGAGCTCCCAGTCCTCGTACCGCTTCCCCGGGAAGATCGGGCAAGTGTCGCCACAGCCCATCGTGATCACGACATCGGACTCCTTCACCGCAGCGGTGGTGAGGATCTTCGGCTGCTCGCCCGCGATGTCGATACCCTCCTCGGCCATGACCTGAACCGCGACCGGGTTGATCTGGTCCTTCGGCTCCGAACCGGCGGACAGTACCTCGACGCGGCCTCCGGAGAGCTCACGCATGAACCCGGCGGCCATCTGGGAGCGGCCGGCGTTGTGGATGCAGACGAACAGGACGGTGGGCTTGGTATCAGTCATGGTTCTCCTCGGTTCTCAACGATCTTCGTTAAGCATAGATGTAGGTCAATGCTTTTTCCAGTCGTCTATCGCCGAATTCGGCAATCGTTCACTTTTCGATCCGCTCGAGAAGGTCGCGGACGCGACCCTCGATGTCGTTTCGGATCTCGCGGACGCGGGCGATCGGTTGCCCGACGGGGTCGGGGATGTCCCAGTCCAGGTATTCGCGGCCCGGGTAGATGGGGCAGGCGTCACCACAGCCCATGGTGATCACGTAGTCGGCTGCGCGGACCGCCTCGTCGGTGAGCGGCTTGGGGAACTCGCCGCCGAGCGGGGTGCCGATCTCGTCGAGCACGGTGACGATCGTGGAGCGCACGGCCTCCGCCGGCTCCGAGCCGGCCGTACGGACGATGACCCGGTCGCCGGCGAGCTGGCGCAGGATCGCAGAGGCGAGCTGGGAGCGGCCGGCGTTCTGCACACAGACGAACAGCACCTCCGGCACGGTGTGGGTGGTTTCGTCGGCCCGTAGGAGCGCGTCGAGCCGATCGATCGTGAAGCTGCTGGTCTGGGACGCTCGGGTCGGGTGCGAGCCCGCACGCTCGCCCAGCATCCGGTAGCTGTCCTGCACGTACGAGCTGACGATGTCCGGTGCCAGTACCCCTCGGTATCGCGTGGTCAGGTCGGCGACGATGCGCTCCAGCGCCGCCGCGTCGTCGCGTGTCTCGCCGTCGCGGACCAGGTTGGCGACGCGGTCGAGCTGGGAGGGCGTGATCGAATACCACGCCGTGCGGCCGATCTGTTCGCGCTCGACCAGTCCCTCGTTCTTGAGCATCCGCAAGTGGTGAGACACGGTCGGTTGCGTGAGCCCGAGGGTCTCGGCCATGCGGGTCACCGACCCCCGGCCCTCCTCGGAATCGAGGATGATCCGGAGGAGGGCGGCGCGGGTGGGATCGCTGATGCGCTTGAGGCTCTGCAGGTCCGGGCTAACCGCTTGCGCTCCGCTCATAGATGGGAGTCTATGCGCGAGAATTGTGCAATGAACGTAATCGTGCTCCACATCGATGACTGCCCGAATTGGGTAGAGGCGTCCGACCGAGTTCGAGCAGCTCTTGACCTCGTGCGGCCGACGGCGCATCTGGAGACGCGAACGGTGACCACCCCCGACGAAGCAACGGTGCTCGGATTCGCGGGCTCGCCCACGATCCTTGTGGACGGACAGGATCTGTTCGACGGCATCCCCACCGACGCTCTCGCCTGTCGCGTGTACCGGACGCCAGAGGGCCTTGCGGGAGCTCCGACGACTGGAATGATCATCGAAGCCCTCCGCGAGAAGGGCACTGCTTAGGAGCAGCAGGACGACCCGCTCGCGCCGGTCGAGCACACGCCTGTGGCCGGGAGCACCAGTTGCACGTTGCGTGCCGACGCGATGTCGCCGGCGAGGTAGGCGGTGATGGATCGGACCTGCTCGTATCCGGTGGCGAGGAGGAACGTCGGGGCGCGTCCGTAGGACTTCATCCCGGCGAGGAAGAAGTTCGGCTCGGGCTGCTGCAACTCGGCGAACCCGTGGGGCTCGACCGTGCCGCAGGAGTGGATGTTCGGGTCGATCAGCGGCGCCAGCCGGACGGGAGCCTCCACGATCTCGTCCAGGTCGAGCCGGATCTCGCGCAGCATGTCGAGGTCGGGCCGGAACCCGGTCGCGTTCACCACGATGTCGGTGTCGTGCTCGACCCGCTCGCCCGCTCGCTGGCCGATCAGCTTGACGCCGTTCTCGGTTGCGGCGAGGCGAAGGATTTCGAACCGGTCGATCTGCTGGATGGCGCCGGTGGCGATGAGACGGTCGACGCGCTTGCCGATAGCGGCGCGCTCGATCAGCTGGTCGTCATCCGAGGTGGTGACCCGGACGGCGCTCGCATTGCGGATCAGCCAGGTGATCCGCGTTTCCGGCACCTCACGCTTAAGGGCGGCGAGGTTCAGGAGGGTGTTGGCGGCGGAGTGTCCAGCGCCGACGACGGTGACGCGCTTGCCGGCGAACCGGGCGCGCTCGCGCCCGACCACATCCGGCAGCGCGTGCGAGACGTGCCCGGCGACCGCCGGCAGCCCGAGAGGGTCGAGTCCGGACGAGGCGAGGCTGTTCGGGGTCAGGTAGGTGCCGGATGCGTCGATGACGGCGCGGGCCGTGACCTCCCGCACGCCGTCCGCATCGCTGATGCGCAGCAGGAAGGGGGTGTCGGCGCGGCCGGTGCTCCGGGTGCGATCCATGCCCTCGCGACTGACGTCGGTGACGGTGACGCCGTAACGGATGTGCGGACGGATCGAGTCGATTGCAGCCAGCGGCGCCAGGTAGTCATCCAGGAACTGGCCGCCGGTGGGCAGCTGCTTCTCGTCGGGACTCGCCCACCCTGTTTCAGCCAGGAGCCGAGCGGCGGCCGGGTCCACCAGCATCTTCCACGGCGAGAAGAAACGGATATGCCCCCACTGGGAGACGGTGTGGCCGGACGTGTCGCCGGTCTCATAGATCTCGAACGGGATGCCCCGTTCGACCAAGTGGGCGGCGGCCGCGAGCCCGATCGGCCCGGCGCCGATGATCGCCACCGGGAGCCCGTCGAGGCGGCTGCTGCGGATCGTGGGGACGGTCAGGTCGACGAGAGTCATCCCTCATTCTCCATTCATTGAAGGTTTTCGATTTACAGTGTGCCTGCTTCATCGAAATCTGTCAATGTACGGCTAGACTAGTCGCATGGCCGTTCTCGAAGCACTCCCGATCACACCCGTGAACGCCTGCTGCACTCCTGTGACGAGCGAGACCCTCTCCCTCGACGAGGCGGAGTCGATGGCGGCGGCGTTCAAGGCTCTCGGCGACCCGACCCGACTTCGCCTGCTCTCGATCGTGGCCAACTCGGAGGGCCAGGAAGCGTGCGTCTGCGATCTGACCGAACCGATCGGGCTCAGCCAGCCGACGGTGTCACATCACCTCAAGCTTCTGCTCGACGCGGGCTACATCACCCGGTCGAAGCGTGGCACCTGGTCGTACTACAAGCTCGTCCCAGGAAGCCTGGAGCGCGTGTCGAAGGTCCTCACGACAGCGCTCTAACCGAGTGGCCCGACCGTCGTGCGCTATGCGCTCCGCGTCAGGTGTGCGGCGAGGGAGCCGACCCGGCGTGCGATCTCGTCGAAGGCAGCCTCGAACGCTTTCGAGCTGCCGTCCGGCACCGGATCGGGAATCGACCAATGAGCGTCGCCGTACCCGAGCTCCTCGTGCGCTCGGTCACAGACCGTGACGACATAGTCACCAACCTCGACGACATCCGCGTACAGCTTCGGTCGTCCCGCCAGAACGACACCATGTCGCGCCGCGACCTGCACCGCACCCACCGCGACCCCGGGCGCCGGGTGCGTCCCCGCGGAAAGGGCCGGGACATCGCTGGAGCGCGACCAGAGCGCCTCCGCCAACTGAGACCGCGCCGAGTTCGCCGTGCACACGAACACGACCCGACGCGCGGCATCATCCGCAGACGGCCCCAGCGCAGTGAGCGCGGCCGGCCGCAGGCGCACGTACGTCCTGCGGCGATCGCCCTCCGAACGCTCGCGCACGATGATGCCTTCACGCTCCAGGACCGCAAGGTGGTGCGCGAGCAGATTGGTGGAGACCGCCAGCTGCGCGACGAGCTCTCCCGGAGTCAGATCGCCGAGCACGAGAAGGTCCACGATTCGCAGACGCAGGGGATCCGCCAGAGCCGCGTGCAACGCGGCTCGCGTCTCCAACGGATTTCGCCCAGTGTTCATTACCTCAATGTTGACTGAGGTATCTCCTACCGGTCAAGATGAAGCCAATGAACACGCGCCTTCTCTCTCGCCTGCTCGCCGAATTCCTCGGAACCGGACTGCTCGTCACGGTCGTCGTCGGCTCCGGGATCGCCGCCAGCCGCCTCTCTCACGACACCGGCCTGCAGCTGCTCGAGAACAGCATCGCCACCGCCCTCGGCCTCGCCGTGCTGATCCTCTTGTTCGGCCCCGTCTCCGGAGCCCACTTCAACCCGGTCGTCTCACTTGTCGACTGGATCGTCGGCCGCTCCGCCCGCAACGGACTGACCCTCGCCGAGGCGGGGGCATACATCCTCGCGCAGGTCGTCGGCGCCATCGGCGGAGCCCTACTCGCCAACGCGATGTTCGAGCTGCCCACGCACGTCGCCACCACCGAGCGGGTCACTGCCGGGACGCTCATCGGCGAAGTCGTCGCGACGGCCGGGCTCATCATGCTGATCCTCGCGCTGGCGCGATCCGGCCGCAGCGCCGCTGCCGCCCCCGCGATCGGCGCCTACATCGGCGCCGCCTACTGGTTCACCAGCTCCACCTCGTTCGCGAACCCCGCCGTTACGATCGGCCGGATCTTCTCCGACTCGTTCGCCGGGATCGCCCCGGCGTCCGTCCTCCCCTTCATCGCCGCCCAACTCGTCGGCGCCGCCATCGGCGTCGGACTCACCCTGGCGCTATTCCGCTCGGAGAAGGTCTTGGCCGAGGCCGCAGCGGACGTCGTCATCCCGCAGACCACCGATCGCTGAACGGAACCATCCCATGCATCTCGTCGCCATCGGCGGCAGCGACGCCGGAATCTCCGCCGCGCTGCGCGCCCGCGAACTCGACCCGGCGACTGACGTCACCGTCGTCGTCGCCGACGAATACCCGAACTTCTCCATCTGCGGCATCCCGTACTACTTCTCCGGTGACGTGCGCCCGTGGCAGTCGCTCGCCCACAGGACCCACGCCGACCTCGAGGCGACCGGGATGTCACTCAGGCTCAACACACTCGCCACCGGCATCGACGTCGCGGGTCAGCGATTGAACGTCCGGGCGGCGGACGGAACCGAGTCCGTGATCGGCTACGACGAGCTGATCGTCGGCACCGGCGCGCTCCCCTCGCACGCGGGCATAACCGGACTCGACCAGCTCACCCCCGCCGATGGGCTGCACGTCATCCACTCGATGGGCGACACCTTCGCCCTGGACCGCGACCTAGAAGCACGCGACCCGCGCACCGCGATCATCATCGGCGCCGGCTACGTCGGTCTCGAGATGGCCGAGGGATTCAGCGCGCGCGGCATCGACGTCACCGTCCTGCAGCGCGGACCCGAAGTCCTCTCCACCCTCGACCCGGAACTCGGCTCCTCCGTCCACGAGGAGCTGACCAGCCACGGCGTGCACGTGCGCACCCGCACCGTGGTTCGCTCGGTCGAGAAGGACACCGACGGTTTGCTTGTCCGCGCCGACCACGACGGCCAGCCCGTCAACCTGCGAGCCGACATCGTGCTCGCTGTTGTCGGTGTCCGCCCGAACACTCAGCTCCTGGAATCCGCCGGAGCCACCCTCGGCGCCGGCCGCGCGGTCGTCGTCGACGAGCAGATGCGAACCGGCCTGCCCCACGTCTACGCGGCCGGCGACGGGGTCGTCACCCACCACCGGCTGCTCGGGGTCACCTATCTCCCGCTCGGGACGACCGCGCACAAGCAGGGACGCGTGGCCGGGGAGAACGCAATCGGTGGCGACGCCCGCTTCGCCGGCTCGGTCGGAACACAGGTCGTCAAGGTCTTCGACCTCGTCGCCGCGCGAACCGGTCTTCGCGACCACGAAGCGCACGCCGCCGGCTTCCAGAGCGTCACCACCCAGACCACCGCCGACGACCACAAGCGCTACTACCCGGGCGCCCAGCCGATCAGCATCCGCATCACCGGAGACGCCGACAACGGACGCCTCCTCGGCGCTCAACTCGTCGGCCGCCTCGGCACCGAGACCGCCAAGCGCGTCGACACCTACGCGACGGCGCTGTTCGCCGGCCTCACCGTGCAGCAGATCAGCGACCTCGACCTCTCCTACACGCCGCCACTCGGCTCACCGTGGGATGCCGTCCAGGCGGCGACCCAAGCCTGGACACGAGCCACCATCGAAACCGAGATCACGGTATGAACGACGCCCCCACCGTCCTCTTCCTCTGCACCCACAACGCCGGCCGGTCGCAGCTTGGATCCCACCTCTTCCGTCGCGTCGCCGGCGATCGCGCCCACGCCACCAGCGCCGGCACAGCACCGGCCGACGGGCCAAGCCAGCCTGTGGTTCAGGCTCTCGCCGAGCTCGGTATCGACAGCTCCGACGCGCAGCCTCGAGCGGTGACGGTAGAGGACCTTGCGGCCGCTGACATCGTCGTGGCCATGAAGCCCGGGCTCGAGCTCCCCGGCCCTGTGGCGGGTCAGTTCGTGCAGTGGGAGTTCCCCGACCCGGCGACCTGGGACCTCGACGGCGTTCGGGAGCTCCGGGGCACGATCTTGGTGCAGGTCGAGGAGCTGGTGGAATGGGTGGCACCCGCTGAAGAATGATCCGGTGACGACTCTGGGAAGCACGGCAGCCGAATGATCATTCGCACGCTCACGCTCGCGGACTGGTCCGAGGTCGAGCGGATCTACGTCGAGGGGATCGCGACGGGCAACGCCACGTTCGAGTCGGAGCCTCCATCGTGGGAGCAATTCGACGCGAGCAAACTGCAGGTTGGGCGACTTGTCGCGGTCGATGAAGGCGGCGTCGCCGGCTGGGCAGCCGTGTCTCCGGTCTCCTTACGCGAGGTCTACCGGGGCGTCGTCGAACACTCCGTGTACGTTGCCGACCGCGCGCGCGGCCACGGACTTGGACGGCTGCTCCTGGACGAGCTGATCAACGCGTGCGACAACGCGGGCATCTGGACGATCCAGTCGAGCATCTTCCGCGAGAACACCGCCAGCCTCCGTCTCCACGAGCAGGTCGGCTTCCGAGTGGTCGGACATCGCGAACGCATCGCCCTGATGACCTACGGGCCGTGGGCCGGGCAATGGCGCGACACCATCCTCATCGAGCGGCGACGGGAACAGTAGTCCGCACCCCCTTGCGCAGCGCTACCCTGAGCGCACCGGAGGGAGGCCTCTCATGCGCACGGAACCCCTGCTCGGACTGGACGTAGCCTCGCTCTCCGCCGTCTTCCTCGCCCTGCTCGGAATCCACGTCGCGGCGGCTCTGGTCGCAATCGCGAGTGGGCTGGTTGCCATGTTCAGCCGAAAAGGCTCCGGCCGGCACGTTGTCAGTGGCCGGTTCTACTTCGGAGCGATTCTGATCGTCTTCGCTTCCGCGTGCGCGATGTCCGCCTTCCGGTGGCCCGCCGATCTGCCCCTTGTTGCGGCGGGTGCCGTCGCTGCCGTCGCGGCCTCCTTCGGGTTCATCTACCGTCGGCTCCACCGACCCGGCAACGCTCCACACATCATCGCCATGGGAGTCTCCTACGTCGCCATGCTGACCGCGTTCTACGTCGACAACGGACCCCAGCTCCCCCTTTGGCGCCTGCTGCCCTCGTGGTTGTTCTGGTTTCTTCCCGCGATCGTCGGGGCTCCGCTCATCATCCGCGCCGTGCTCAAGCACCGCCACCTCAGTTCCGACAGTGACAACCCGAGTATCAGGAATCCCGCGTGACGGGTCGCCGTGCCAGTGTGCCAACGCCCAGGTCGCTGGCCGCGGCGGTCGTCACGGAAGGAATCAGTCGAACCCTCAACGAGAAACGTCAGCGCGGTCTCCGCGCCAGAACACAGCTATCCAAAAACCGCAGCGCCGACACACGTACACGTCATTGCGCTCACCAAGCGCGTGAACCTGACGCCGGAGCCGCTCCCGGCCGCAGCAGGAGCACTCCACTGACTCATTGGTCGACATAGTTCACGATAACTCCGTGACACCGCTCCCGGTATGCGCGCAGATTTCTTCGCGGGTCACCGTCCTGGGCGCTTAAAGCCGTATCGTGCGTGGTGGTTGTCGGCGTGAAACGCTCGTGTTCGTGTTCACCTTCCTGTGCGACACTCGGCGCGTGGCGAAAGACGTATCCGACGAAGACACCATCCAGCAGGTAACTGAACGCCTCCAGGCGAAGTTCCCGGACATGTCCCGGGAAGAGATCGAGAACGCCACGCGCGCCGAGTTCGACGACTTCGTCGGCCGACCGGTGAAGGACTACCTGGCCATTCTGGTTGAGCGCTCTACGAAGAAGAGGCTGAAGAAATCGGCCAACGCGAAGGACTGACTGCCGAAACCCGTCAGCCCGGGGCCGATCTACCAACTTCCTCCTTTGCTGCCTGCCTTGTCCCTCCCGTGGGCGTCAGACACATGGATCATCGGCAGCGCTTGAGTTCAACGCCGCCCTAAGTCGCCATCCCATTTGCCGTCTACCTGCGTGATCGGATCGCACAACTCAGGGGACGTTGATAGAGCTCGCCCACGCAGGGTTGACTCAGGTACGAGTTTCTGCGCGGAGCCGACTACGTCGGCGCGAGCCGTGTCTTCTCCCCGCTCCGGCCTGCGATCGTAACGGCCTCCGGCTGCTCCGCGACCGACCCTCACTATTTGCAGACTCCGTCGCTGCGCTCCTCCACTTAGCAACCGCTCCTGCCGGTCACTGCTCAGCCTCCACCCGTTCTTGATCTTCGTGCCGGGACGGCGAGAAAGACGAGTGGACAAAGGAGCAACCGACATGACGCACACGACCATCACCCGATCCGCGGAGGCACGCCAGACGGAAGCAGAGGCACTGCACGCGTCGATCCTGGAGCAAGTCCAACAACTCGCCGACAGCGGCCAGTGGCGGGCATTCCTCGAGTTCGCCCGCTCCTTCCACAACTACAGCCTGAACAACCTCCTGCTGATCCTCGCCCAGAACCCCGACGCGACCATGGTCGCCGGTTTCCGGCAATGGCAGGCCAAGGGGCGCCAGGTCCGTAAGGGTGAGAAGTCGATCAAGATCTTCGGATACCGCGAGCGGAAGACCGAGACCGCTGCCGACGATGAGACCCCAGCCGACGACGAGCGTGTGGTCCGATACTTCCCGACTCTGTCCGTATTCGACATCGCACAGACCGACCCGATCGAGGGAGCCGACCCGGTCCCGAGTGATCCTACTCACCGACTCGTCGGCGACGACGACCACGGAGTCATTGCTCCGCTGACCGCTCACCTTGAGTCCCGGGGATGGAGGGTTAGCCGCGAACCGTTGGCCGATGCGAGCGGATACACGGACCCCGAGACGCTGCGCGTGATCCTTGCGGAAGGTATCAGCGTCGAGCAGTCCGCGAAGACTCTGATTCACGAGACGGCGCACATTGAGCTCCGCCATATCGACAGCGTCGAGGAGTACCGCCTGCACCGCGGACGCATGGAGGTCGAGGCTGAGTCGGTCGCCTTCGTGGTCGCAGGCCTGTGCGGCTTCGACACCAGCGCGTACAGCATCGGCTACATCGCCGGATGGAGCGACGAAGACGTCACCATGATTCGCGAGTCGGCTACGCGAGTCCTCGCGGCGGTTCACGACATCGTGGGGATGCTCGACCAGTAATCGCGACCGGACGAAAAGAACCCCGACCCAACTTGAGTGGGTCGGGGTTCTTTCGCGCTCGGGGGCGCGAAGTGCGGGCCGGCGGAAGAGGCGGCAAATGTTGAGCGGGAGAGATGGCCGTGACAAGAAAAGGACGAGACGAAGGGACGAGAAGCAACGAATGAAACCAAGGCGAAGGAGACCAACGAGAGAACGAGACCAGAAACGAGAGAGAACGATAAAGACGACAAGCCAAAGGGAAAAGAGCGAATGCACGTAGGCACTCTTCGAGTGTGCGCGCTCCGTGCGCGCCAAAAAGCGCGCGTAACCGGAAGTTCTAAGTGTGAGAGGTGGAGTGGCGCGCTGGAAGCGCGGGCAGGCGGCCCAGGGGGTCAAGCAGGCGGTGCACTACGCGTTCGGCGGCGTCTGCGACGCGACGCTGACGGCCAAGACCGCCGATGGCGCACTGGCCGCCGCGGGCTATGCGGACGCCGTGATGACCCGGTACATCGTTGAGAACGGCGCGATCCGTGACGACCTCCTCACCCGGTCCCAACTGAAGGATTGGGTCGATGGTGTCGACCCTCTGACGGGTGAGCGTCGGGGTCGGGATCTGGAGTCGCCGGTCGCGGATCTGATTTTGGATGCGACGATCAACGCACCGAAGTCGTTCTCGATCGCGGCGATGCTGGACCACGAGTTGGCGGCAGCGTACGAGGATCTGCAGGACCGGTTGCGGGACCGGATCATCAAGCTGTGGCAGACCGAGCTCAACGCCCGCCGCGGAAAGCAAGGTGCTATCCGAGAAGACCTCGCCCGCATCGAGGTCGTCGAGTTGCGACACGAACGGTCCCGCTCACTGGACCCTCATAAGCACCGCCACCTGTGGCTGAACGTCAAGGTCGAAGGACTCGACGGGAAGTGGTCCAACGTCGACACTCGCGTCGCGCTCCGGTTCCAGAACATCGTGAACGCCGAAGGCGACCTCGCCTGCAAGACCGACCCAGCATGGGTCGCTGCTCTCGCGTCGAAGGGCTTCACGCTGAATTCGGACGGGGAGATCGCGCAGCTGCAGCATCTGGTGCGGCCGCTGTCGAAGCGGTCCGCTCAGATCGAGTCCAACAAGGCTGCCCATCTTCGCCAGTGGAGGGAACAGCACGCGGACGAGGAGCCATCCGCCTCCGTCCTGAACCAGATCGATCAGTGGGCATGGGCGGCTGGCCGGCCGAACAAGCCGGGGCAGCTGGACGAGAACGATTGGGCGTCCGTTGTACTGACCGAACTCCTAAACGCCGACCCGCAACTCGTACAGCCACGAGGCGCGAAGGTGGCGCGCCCGATCGCCATCGAGGACCTGGACATCGAGCTTCTAGCGGCCAAGGCGATCGTCGATGCGGACGGTCGATCGACCGGGACGGGAGGACGATTCAGCGACATGGACGTCCGGGCAGGAGCCATCCGAGCGATCGCAGCATCAGGCGTAATCAATGATCGGACCCAGCTAGGTGTGGTCGTCGACGAAGTTACTGCCTACGCCGCCAGCACATACACGGTGACACTGCTGTCAGAGGCCAGCACTCCCCCACACATCAAGAGCCGGATGGCCATTGCCACTGCAACTCTCAAGGCCACAGTCGCGCATCGCACAGAGTCCCTCGCTACGCCTGGCACCGTGCCTTCCGTAGGGGAGATGACCGAAGTAGCGAAAGCCATAGATCCCAACCGCGCGCTGGACGAAGGGCAACTGGAGGGCGCCTCCTCGATCGCAGGTTCCGACCGAGTCGTGACGATCTCCGGTGCCGCTGGCACAGGCAAGACGACGATGCTCAAGGTGGCCGGAGCGGCTCTGCGTCGTGGCGGTCGAGCCATGATCATCGTCGCGCCAACGAAGAAGGCTTCCGCGGTCGCTGGACGCGAAACCGGGAGCGAGTCGTCATCTCTCCATCAGTTGCTATACGACTACGGATGGCGATGGATCAGCAATCCAGCCGGTGCCACCGAGTGGTCATGCCTAACGATCGGCGAGCTCGATCCGTCGACGGGTATGCCCTACGTCGGTCCGCGCATCGGCGTTCGACCGGGAGACCGTATCGTGGTTGACGAAGCTGGAATGCTTGACCTCGAGGCAGCGAACGCCCTGCTCGACGTCGTCGCCCGCACCGGCGCTTGCGTCGCCCTCGTCGGAGACCAGCATCAAGCTCTTCCGGTCGGTCACTCGGGCGCCATGGCCCTCTTCTGGCGACGCGCAACCCGCCAGGTCGAGCTCTTGACTATCCATCGATTCAAAGACCCAGCGTGGGCCAACCTGAGTCTTCGACTTCGGCAACCAGATGACCTAAAGGAAGCCGGTCATACGGCCGACGAATTGATCAACACGGGACACGTAGTGCTCTCAAACAGCCAGACTGACGCGCACGATGCCCTCGTAAGTGCCTGGTTTGAAGCCTCCCGAGAGCGAC
Organism: Leifsonia sp. TF02-11; assembly: GCF_017565305.1. Classification (GTDB taxonomy): domain Bacteria; phylum Actinomycetota; class Actinomycetes; order Actinomycetales; family Microbacteriaceae; genus Leifsonia. Next base: position 1,784 of record NZ_JAGEKP010000043.1, on the reverse strand, counting down.
AGTCCATCGCCATAGTCTCCGCGACCCACGCCGAGGCGCAATCGGTGAGCGAGGCCATTCAGGCTCGCCGGATCTCGGTCGGCGAGGTCGACACCAGCGCAGCCGTTTCGGGTCAGGCCGGACAGGCGATCTTTGTCGGCGATGTCGTCCAAACGCGACGGAACGACAGCACGATGGACGTACAGAATCGCCAGAACTGGACGGTGAAGAACGTGACTGCGCAACATGTCATGTTGGCGTCCGCAAACGACTCGACAGATCTGCGAATGATCGATCACGAGTATGCAGGAACCCACCTCCACTTGGCATACGCCACGACCGTTTACGGCGTGCAGGGCGAGACAACGGACCGATCTATAGTCGGCCCTGGCGTCGACGGCGCCGGCCTGTATGTAGGAATGACGAGAGGCACGTCCAGCAACCTAGCGGTAGTCGTAGCTCCCACCGAGGCGTCGGCTCGGGCTCAGCTAGTCGAGACCATGCAACGGCAACCTGTGGAGGAGACGATCGAGATCTCTAGGGCCGCCGCACGAGCCGAATTCAACCGCGCGGCTCGTTCTCAAACGGGGCCCGCTACGAGCGTCTCGCCTCTCAGCTCTACAGGCCGTGCCCTGCACTAACCGGAACAGCTATCCCACAAGTCCACTCGCGAGTATCTGCCGACCAACAGCATTCGCGCCATCCAAAGCGCCCGTTCGTGGGTCGAAACGAAGCAGACCCACCGTTAGATTGTCTGCTCGGTCTTGTACCGTTGGGAAAACACCTCCCCTGAGGAAAACAAGTGATGAGCGGCCATCAACCGACCCGACGGCTGCAGCGCGCTCGACAACACCAAGGTCAAGATTTCCTCTGCGGCTTTGAACCCATGCAAGATACCGCGAGCTGTACAAATCACAAATGTCGGTGGCGGAGCCTTCCGCCACAACAACGTCGACTGCGCCCAGGTAGGCCATCCACTGGCGGCAGATCTCTACCGCTTCGCGTCCGGTAGCTCCGGACGGCGCTGGCGCTGGCGCATCGAGACTCATGTCACCAGTGTCCACCAGACCACGGCGGTTGGTGCGGTTCCGACCGGAAGGGCCATCCCCGGCAGCCGACCTTGGGAGCCAATAGCATCGATGAGTGATACCTTCGCTTCTCCCGCTCGCGCCCTTACTCATCTACTGGCACCCGGAGTGACGATGCGGCCATCCGTCCGATCATTTGTCCCAAATCGATCCGGCGCTTCCGCCTTCGAGGTCCATTCGAACCTAGGATTCGGCTGTGGACTTCTGGCAGCAGTTCTGGGCGACAATGTGGGGCGCGCTCGCGGGTGCGATCGTGGCCGGCGGGGTGACCGTGTTCGTCGCGTGGAGGAGCTGGGCGGTCTCGAGAGACTCCCAGTACCGGGACCGCTTCGATGATGCGTTGAGTGGCCTATTCAGTCACATCCGAGACCTTGTAGATAAGAGCTTTCGCGACTCGACTGACGTGATCCGAGTTAATTGGCCGCCGAAAGCTAGGGGGCTGCTAGTCGAGGTCGATCGTGTGCACATGCTCGCGCGGGGCCAAGACGCCCACATGATGGTTTTCGTTGGCAAGGTCGTGTACCGGCTGCCGAGACGTTCACACACTTGGATCGTTGCTAATCTTCCGGACCTGGTCGCATCCCTCCGAATGTGGCGAACCGGTGAAGTCGGCTTTGCAGAGACGATGCGCGCAGTCGAGAGCTTGGACGGATAGCCCTTCGCTCGATGCCGAGCAACCCGACCCTTCACTGCTTGCCCCCCCCCCCCCCCCCCCCC
>NZ_JAGEKP010000042.1 GCF_017565305.1 Leifsonia sp. TF02-11 | reverse complement strand
CGTCCAATACGAACGAGAACACGCTCAGGGGTTGGCCAAATCAAACCGTCACAGCCACACCGACAAGACCCACATTGGGCCAAATCGAGGTGACGAGCCTGGGCCACTTCAACCTGTCAGAAACACCGGCGTGCAGATCAGCCGGGACGCCGGTTTGACCTTTACTGCCCTGCCCGGACGGCCGATCCTGTACTTGGTCGCCCCGGTGGACGCAGCACCGGGACAATTCGTCGGCGTCGACGTCAGCAAGAAGATCTGGGTAACCACAGACGACGGTTCCACCTGGGCGCGGAAAGGAACGTTCGACTCTCTGCCCGAGTCGCTGGCAACAGTGCAGAGCGCGTCAAAACTCTGGATCCTCGGTGCCCATGCCCGCGGAATCGTCGCAACCGCCGATCACGGCACCAGCTGGGTCACCTTGATCGAGGGCACCCCATGAGCGCAACACGGGGCTCGACGAAGAGCACGCGTCGAGTCCAACCAATTCGAGTGCGGTGGCCAGTGGCTGTGCTGATCCTGACCGTCCTACTCAGCAGCCAGCTGGTGGCAGCAGGCCCGGCACGAGGCGCCGACTACCCGTCCTGGGCGGAGGTTGAAGCCGCACGCTCAAGCGAGAGTGCGAAAGCAACCGAAATCAATCGGATCACCAATCTTCTGCGCACACTGGAAGACAACGTCCGCACCGCCCAGGCGGCAGCAGCCGACCGTGGCAGCGACTACGAGACGGCGCAAGCACGACTCGATCTAGCAAATTACCGAGCACAAACGCTGCGTACTTCGGCCGATGCGGCGCAGGCGCGCGCGAACGCATCCCAAGCACGCGCCGGCCAACTAGTCGCCCAACTCGCACGCTTCGGCAACGGCGACCCGACCACCCTGTTCCTGCTGAACGGGCAACGAGCAGAGACGCTGCTGTTCCAACTCGGCACCATGAGCCAACTCACGCAACGCTCCAATCGGGCCTTCGCCGCCGCCACCACCAGCGCAAACACCGTCCGATCACTTACCCGCCAGGCGGATGCCGCCCAAGCCGCTCTAGCGAACCTTAGCCGCGCTGCCGAAAAGACGCTGCAGGATGCGGTCGCTGCCAGCCGTACTGCAGCGAACCAGCTGGCTGAACAGCGACAGACACAGGGAACCCTGCAAGCCCAACTGGCAGTGCTGGTCGAGAACCGCAAAGCGACCGAAGTCGACTACCGCAAAGGGGAAGAGGCCCGACGTCAGCAAGAAGCGGCCGCCGCAGCCGCAGCCGCCGCGGCTGCCGCGGCCGCTGCTGCCGCGGCTGCGGCAGGTGGTGCACCGGTGCCGTCGGGGGACGGCGGGCAACTCGGTGGACGAGGTTGGGCGAAACCGGTGTCTGGATGGATCAGCGACCGGTTCGGGCCACGCCCGGACAAACCGGTCGCCAGCTCGGGCGCATTCCACTACGGCACAGATCTTGCCGCCGGGTGCGGCACCGCGATCTTCGCCGCCGCCTCCGGACGCGTCGTCTACGCAGGCTGGCTTGGAACCTACGGCAACTGGATTCTCCTGGACCACGGCACCGGGGTGATGACCGGATACGCGCACATCCGCGAGGGCGGAGTCCTGGTCAACGTGGGCCAAACCATCCAAGCCGGTCAGAACATCGCCCAGGTCGGAACGACGGGCGGCTCCTCCGGGTGCCACCTGCACTTCGAAGTCCGCGTCAACGGCAACCGGATCGACCCGCAACCATTCATGAGCGCGAGAGGAATCACCCTTGGCTAACCGCAACCCGCGAACCATCAGGCCGCGTACCGCCCTCACGTCGGTGGCCGCAGCTGTAATGCTCGTCGTCACGCTGGCCGGGTGCAGCAGCAACAACGACGCCCTCGCTCAGCAGTACAAAGACGGGTCCGGGAAGAACTACGTCGCCGGCGACGGCACCATCACCGAAATCAAACCCCAGAATCGTGCGGTACCCGTCCCATTCATGGGAAAGCTCGAAGACGGCAAACCGACCACTTCAGCGATGTACGCCGGGAAAGTTCTGGTCCTCAATTTCTGGTACGCCGGATGCGCGCCCTGCCGGGCGGAGGCGCCCGCACTTGAAAAGACGTACCAAAAATTCGCTGGACAGGGTGTGGAATTCCTTGGCGTCAACGTCAGGGACCAAGCCGACACCGCCCGCGCGTTCGCCCGCACCTATGGAGTGACCTACCCCAGCGTGCTCGACGCCTCTGACGGTGCCATGCAACTGGCGTTCAGCGGGATTGTCGCCCCCAACGCGGTCCCCACCACACTCGTCGTCGACAAGGACGGACGCGTCGCCGCTCGCATCCTTGGCCAACTACCAGACGCGTCCGTTCTCAGCGCACTGATCAGCACCGTTCAGACAGAACAGGGACCGTGACACCCTTCCGCGACGTTAGGAGCCACCACCCGCACACCCCCTCACCGAAAGCCCTCTCATGATCCACCACCTCAGCATTCCCAGCCCCGACCCCGTGTTCGCGCAGTTCACTCTGGGTCCGCTTACGATCCACACCTATGCGCTGTGCATTCTCGCCGGAATCGTCGCAGCCACGTTGATCACATCCAAACGACTCGCCCAGCGGGGCGCCCGCGGCCCCGTCGTTCTCGACATCATTCTCTGGGCAGTGCCGTTAGGCATCGTCGGCGCCCGGTTCTACCACGTCTTCACCCACACCGGCGACTACTTCTACCCCGGCGCGAACTTGTGGAACGTGTTCGCAATCTGGGACGGCGGAAACGCCCTCTATGGATCCCTCATCGGCGGAGCAGTCGGCGCCTACATCGGGTGCCGGCAAACCAAAATCAGGTTCTGGTCCTTCGCAGACGCGCTGGCACCGGCCATGCTCGTCGCACAATCGCTTGGACGGTTCGGCAACTACTTCAACCACGAACTCTTCGGTCTCCCCACCACGTTGCCGTGGGGTCTGCAGATCGAAGCGAGCAATCCCAAATTCCCCGCCGGCCTCCCCGCTGGAACGCTCTTCCACCCGCTGTTCCTCTACGAGATCATCTGGAACCTCATCGGAGTGGGCATAATCCTGCTGCTGGAACGCCGCCTCACCTTGCGATGGGGGCGAGCATTCGCCGTATACCTCATCTGGTACGGCCTGGGCCGCAGCTGGCTGGAAACCATCCGGATCGACCCCACCAGCAACACGCTCCTCGGTATCCCCGCCAACGTGTGGGCCTCCTTCGTCCTGGTCGCGCTCGGCGCGGCGCTCTTCCTCGTGCAAACCAAACGCCACCCCGAACCCGAGGACTCGCCGTACCGTGACGCGCACCAACCCGCACCCCTCAACGATCCAAACCCCGCCGTCACCGCCCCATCCATTGACAATCCTGCAGGAGCTCCCAAACACGAGACCCCAGCGAGTTCGATGCGAAAGCAGTCCGATGTCTAGGCCCCTGGACCACATCGACGTCCGGCCACCCGCACCAGGCCCTGGCAGAATCACCGAACCGGCGCTCGGGTTCACCGGATGGATGCGCTGGGCGTGGCGACAGCTGACCAGCATGCGCGTCGCCCTGTTCCTGCTCCTGCTACTCGCTCTTGCCGCCGTCCCCGGATCCCTGGTCCCACAACGCAGCTCCGACCCCAACGGTGTCGTCCAATACTTCAAAAACAACCCGGGCCTCGCCCCAATGCTGGACAAACTCCAAGCCTTCGACGCCTACACCTCGTTCTGGTTCTCCAGCATCTACCTACTGCTGTTCATCTCCCTGATCGGCTGCGTCCTGCCGCGCACGATCCACCACCTCCGCTCCCTGCGCGCGACACCACCGAAAACGCCCGCCCGACTATCACGGATGAGCGGCTACACCACCATCGAATTGTCAGATCGCCCGGGGGCCGCCAGCTCCGCGGCCACGGCAATCACCACGGCGGCAACAATTCTCCGCAAACGCGGCTACCGGGTTGCCGCCTTCACCGGCGTGCAGACCGCTCAACGGCGCGAGCTGTCAGTCAGCGCCGAACGGGGCTACCTGCGCGAAGCGGGCAACCTGACCTTCCACATCGCCTTGATCGGGGTCCTGATCACCGTGGGGATCGGTGGCGGATTCGGATTCAACGGCAACCGGGTGGTTGTCGAGGGTCAAAGCATGATCAACACCCTCGCCGCCTACGATTCATTCAACCCCGGCCGCTTCTTCAGCCCCGCAGAGCTGACCCCCTACTCGCTCACCCTCAACAAGCTCGCGGTCACCTACGAAACCCAGAACAAACGAGCACGCGGACTCCCGACCGACTACACCGCGACCGTCACCACCCAAACCCAAGGCTCGCCAGAAAGGACGAGCCGCACGATCAAAGTCAACGACCCCCTGTCGATCGGCGGCACCGACGTCTATCTGCTCGGAAATGGGTACGCGCCCCGGATCACGGTCCGCGACCCGCAAGGCCACGCGGTGTTCAGCGACTTCATCCCCTTCCTCCCACAAGACGCGAACCTCACCTCCCTCGGCGTCGTGAAGGTCCCCGACGGACTTGTCAAACAAGTCGGTTTGATCGGGTTCTTCTACCCCACGAAATCCGCCGCAAACACTGGCGCGTTCTATTCCTCATACCCGGATCTCACCAACCCAGTGCTGACCTTGAACGCATACTCCGGCGACCTCGGCATCAACACCGGGGCACCCAAATCGGTGTACGCACTCGACACCACCAAACTCACCCAACTCACCGGCGGCAAAACAGGGGTCCGGTCCATCGAGCTCAAACCCGGTCAGACGCAGCAACTGCCTGACGGTCTCGGCTCGATCACGCTGGACGGCGTGTCCCGGTTCGCGTCCTTCGAAATCCATCACGACCCCGCCCAGGGGTGGGTGCTGTTCTTCGCCATCGCCGCGCTCGGTGGCCTTCTCACCTCCCTCTTCGTGCCACGCAGACGCCTGTGGGTGAAAGCGATAGTCGAAGGGGCCAACCCCGTCCGCATCGAGTACGCCGGACTCGCTCGAGGCGACGACCCCCAACTGCAGGACGCGGTAGCCGACTTGGCGTCTGCCCACCAAGCAGCCTTCCGCACCACCAGTGAAGCCGATCAGGACTCACAACGAAACACCGACCAGAAAGGAACACCGTGACCGATTCTTTGTCACAGATCTCCGTCATCCTGCTGATCTGCTCCATGGTCCTCTACGCGGCAGCGTTCATTGCTTTCGCGCTGGACCTCGCCCGGCGCAGCGCTCACGCCACCGCTTCCGTTCCTAGCGCCGTCGCCCGGCGCGCGCAAGAATCGGCGGCCAGCAACACGCTCGGGCCGGCACAAACGACAACCCTCATCCGCGGATCCGTGGACCAGGCCGATTCCTCGGGGTCGGGGTCGGGGTCGGGGTCGGCGAGCTTGCGAACCGGCTACTCACTCACCATCCTCGCCTTCATCGTCCAACTCGGCGCCGACATCTTCCGCGGCATCGCAGCCGGACGCGTGCCGTGGGCAAACATGTATGAATTCTCGATGACCGGCACCCTGCTCATCGTCGGCGTCTTCCTCGTAGTCACACTCCGGTACGACCTACGATTCCTCGGCTCCTTCGTCACCGGGCTTGTGCTGATCCTCCTAGGGATCTCCAGCATGCGCTACTACGTCGAAGTCGCCCCGTTACCGCCTGCGCTGCAGTCATACTGGCTCGTCATACACGTGATGGTCGCGATCATCGCCACCGGCTTCTTCGCGATCGGCTTCGCGCTCTCCGCCGTACAACTGCTGCAGACACGCAGAGAGACACAGATCGCCGACAGTCGACCAGCATCGCTGAGGTTCCTGGCAACCCTTCCCAGCTCCGGCACCCTGGAGAACCTGGCGTACCGGATCAACATCGTCGGTTTCATCCTCTGGACCTTCACGCTAATGGCTGGCGCGATCTGGGCAGAAAAGGCCTGGGGGCGCTACTGGGGGTGGGACACCAAGGAAGTGTGGACCTTCATCATCTGGGTCGTCTACGCCGGCTACATCCACGCCCGCGCCACCCGCGGCTGGCGCGGATCCCGCTCGGCCTGGCTGGCGATCATCGGCTTCTCCGCCGTCATGTTCAACTTCGGCATCGTCAACGTCTTCTTCAAAGGCCTGCACTCCTACAGCGGCCTCTGAACCGATCAAGTCACCAACCACAAACAGCAACAGGAAGGCAAACCATGGCCCGCAAGAACGCAGAACCCCCTCGACGACGTACCACGCACGAGGAAGCCAAACCAACCCCGGAGCAATTGCGTGCCCGCTACCTGCGCAAACGCCGATTCCTACGCGTCGGCCAACTCGTCATGCTGATCGGATTCCTGGTCGGCTTGCAACATTGGCTCGCCCACCTCGGCGTCTTCGGCACACAGCCCCCCGGCTGGGTCGACCTCGCCGCCGGATACCCGATGGCCGCAGCCCTCATTCTCGCCGGTGCCATCACTGCTGGCCAGAAATGACCAGACCCCTCCCGCAACCCAGCTGGCGCCGATCGGCGGCGACCTAGTGGGCGCACAATTCGCCTCCATCATCGCCAACGGCGGACTGCTACTGGCCATCCCGATCGCGATCTTCGCCGGCCTGGTTTCGTTCGCCTCCCCATGCGTGCTCCCCTTGGTGCCCGGGTATCTGGCCTACGTCGGAGGAGTCACCGGGTCCACGGGGCACGTCAGCAGGCGTCGAACCGCCACCGGAGTCGCGCTTTTCGTCCTCGGCTTCGCCATCGTGTTCATCGCCTACGGTGCCCTGTTCGGCGCCTTCGGATCCTGGCTAGTGCGCTGGCAAGACCTCATCACCCGTCTGCTCGGCCTTCTAGTGATCGTGATGGGTCTAGCCTTTATCGGCACCTTCTCGTTCTTCCAACGCACCCTGAAATTGCCCATCCGCCCCTCGACCGGCATCATCGGCGCACCCCTGCTCGGAATCGTCTTCGGGCTCGGCTGGACACCCTGCATGGGACCCACCCTCGCCGCCGTCCTCTCGCTCAGCCTGTCCAGCCAATCCGCCGCGCGCGGCGCCATCCTGACCGGCTTCTACTCAATCGGCCTCGGCATTCCCTTTGTCCTCCTCGCCCTCGGAATCGGTTGGGCGACCGGCGCCATCAGCTTCCTCCGCCGACACATCCGAGCCATCAACATCGCCGGCGGCACCGTCCTGATCGTGATCGGCCTCCTCATGGTCACCGGAGTCTGGACCGCGTGGATCTACAGCCTCCAAGCCCTCATCGGCGGGGTCACACTCCCGATCTGATCAACCCGCCCGACGAACGCCCCGAAGGAGTTCCTATGAACAGACAACACAACATCGGCGAAAGCACCGAACCCAACGACGCCCGACTTCACCTTGTCTACACGGGTGTGTGGTCGATGGCGAAGGTGTCCCTCCTAGTCGGCCTGATCATGGCCGCAGTCACCGTACTTGCCAGCGCCCTCCTCTGGACGATCCTTAACCAAATCGGCGCGTTCCAACAAATCGATTCCCTCCTCTCCGGCCCGGCGGGTGAAACCACGGCATCCTCCGCCTCAAACGTTGCCAAAGTTGTGAACTTCGGAACCGTGCTCGTCGCCTCGGTTGCGGTGGGACTTGTCGGTGCGCTCGCCACCATGGTGGGTGGAATGCTCCTCGCCCTGCTCTACAACCTCAGCTCCAAAGCCACGGGCGGACTCTTCATCGGATTTAGACACGACTGACGCCCTAGGGCGCCGCCACGCAGCTCGGCAGGAAGGAGAAAAGTGCCAGACGATCAAAATGAGCGGCCCTGGTGGGAAACCGGAGCTGCACCTGAACCCGTGCTCCCGGCGAAGGCCCGTAGATATCGCCTCCTTATCGGCGGTGCCGTAGTCCTTGTCGCCGTTAGCGCGCTCTACCTCTTCCTCTCTATGTTTTCAATGAGAATGTGACGACACAGTGCGCTTCCGCGGACACCGCAGAACAACGGTACGTCGTGTCGATGGTCAGGTGCCATCACGGGCCTACTCGACCCCGTGGTGGTGGTGCGGTGATTGAGCTGGCAGCAAATCAACCAGGCAATCATGGGGGAGGGCCGCTCGTGTAAGACCGCCGCGTGGCTCCCGAGGTCGGGACTCGGCGTACGCAGACGATCAACCAGACCACGAGCACCGCTCCGATCGCGACAAGTGACAGGGCACAGAGGTATTGCGGCGGGGACCATTCACGAGTTTCCGTCGTTTGATATAGCGCCCGAGTTCGGTTGATGGTTCCAGTGAAGTCCTGGGAGATCGGAAGCCACACCTCAAGCTTCCCGACAGAGGATGAAACGTCGGCGTAGACGAACCACAGGCCTGGATGTGGAAGTGAGATTCGACCGGTCGCCCGACCGGACCTGTTCACCGACCCGGCCGCCAGCGGTGCCGTAATCGTTTGGCCGGCCCGCCGGGCAACCAGCCACGTCCGACCCGCTATTGCCGCCGTGGCGCGGAAGTCGTCCACGGTAACGGCAAGTTCGCCCCACCCGTCACCCTGGACCGAAAGGGCCGCCGTTCCGAAGGACGACCCCTGCCCAGGATCATGCGCGCTAGCTGTAGTTCCCCGTGAGGTTGTGAACGCGGGCTGAGGGGACGAGTCCGCCGATTCCGGTGTGGGGTCGGTGGTGATTGTAGTGGTGGAGCCAGCGGTCGTAGTCGGCTGCGC
>NZ_JAGEKP010000041.1 GCF_017565305.1 Leifsonia sp. TF02-11 | reverse complement strand
GACAGCACTTCCCCAGACAGCAGTTCTCCAGGAAAGGAGCGGCAGGAGTGGAGTTCGACGGCATCCTCTTCTTCCCGGTGACCCCCTTCGACGCGCACGGACGCGTCGACACGGCGGTCCTCGACCAGCATCTCGAGACGGCGCTCGCGCACGGGCCCGGCGGCGTCTTCCCCGCCTGCGGCACCGGCGAGTACCACGCGCTGTCGGCATCGGAGGCGGCGCTCGTCACTCGGACGACGGTCGCCGCCGCCGCCGGTCGCGTGCCGGTCGTCGCCGGCGCGGGCGGACCGCTCGGTCACGCCCTCGAGGTCGCGCGCGCCGCCGCCGACGCCGGCGCGGACGCGCTGCTCGTCCTGCCCCCGTACCTCGTCGCCGGTCCCCAGCCTGGCCTCGCCGCATACGTCGAGGCGATCGCCGCGGCCGCCGACCTCCCCGTCGTGGTCTACCACCGCGCGAACGCCGCCTATACGGTCGACACCGTCCGGCGGCTCGTGGCGAACCCCCGCGTGATCGGGTTCAAGGACGGCGTCGGCGACATCGGCACGGCTCAGCTCATCGTGCGAGCGGTCGCCGAAGAGGGGCGCGACGACTTCGCCTTCTTCAACGGGCTGCTGACCGCGGAGCTCACGCAGGCCGCCTACCGCGGAATCGGCATCCCGCTCTACTCCTCCGCCGCGTTCGCGATGGCGCCCGACATCGCGAACGCGTACTACCGCGCCTACATCGGCGGCGACGAGGACCGCCGCCGCGCGCTGCTCGACGCCTTCTACGCTCCCCTCGTGGCATTGCGCGACGAGACACCCGGATTCGGCGTCTCCCTCATCAAGACCGGGCTGCGGCTCGGCGGGCTCCCGGTCGGCGGCGTGCGAGCGCCGCTCGTCGACCCGACACCCGCGCAGGAGCGCCGCCTCACGGAGATCCTCGACGCGGGACGCGCCCTCGTCGAGCCCGATTCCGCATCCGTCCCGGAGCCCGCGTGACGACGGTCGCCTCCCTCGACGCCCGCATCGTCCGGGTCCCCTTGACCCGGCCCTGGGCGAGCGACGTCACGTCGGTCGGGGTGATCGCGACACACCTGGTGCGCTCGGACGGCGCCGAGGGCTGGGGCTTCTCCTGGACACCGCAGATCGGGACCGAGGCGGTCCTCGCGCACCTGACCCACGACATCGCGCCGTTCGCGGTGGGCCGCATCGCGGCGCCCGCCGAGCTGTGGGACGCCGCCTGGGCGCACATCCACGAAGCGGGCGGCGGAGGCATCACGACGATCGCCCTGGCCGGGCTCGACCTCGCGCTCTGGGACGCCGACGCCCGCGCTGCTGGGCTCTCCCTCACCGACCGTCTCGGCCGGCGGCGCGACTCCGTCGCCGCCTACGGTAGCGGCGTCAACCTGCACTACTCGCTCGACGAGCTGCTGGCGCAGGTCGGGCGATGGATCGACCACGGCTTCACGGCCGTCAAGATCAAGGTCGGGCTCCCCGACCTCGACCGTGATATCGAGCGCGTCCGCGCGGTCCGCGAGCTGCTCGGCGACGGCCGCGAGCTGATGATCGACGCCAATCAGCGCTGGACGCTCGGGACCGCCACCGCCGCGATGGAGGCGCTCCGCGAGTTCCGACCCGCCTGGATCGAGGAGCCGATGCGCGCCGACGACCTTGCCGCGCACGCCGAGCTCGCCCGTCGCATCGACGTGCCCATTGCGGTGGGCGAGAACGTGCACACCATCCATCGGTTCGCCGACTACCTGCGCGCGGGAGCGGCGCAAATCGTCCAGCCGAACATCGTGCGGGTGGGCGGCGTCACCCCGTTCCTGCGCATCGCCGGCCTCGCGGCGGAGCACCGCGTGCCGCTGCACCCCCACCTCCTGCCGGAGCTCTCGGGCCAGGTCGCCCTGGCACTGCCTGCGGCTCCCGGCGTCGCCGAACCGCTCGCGGAAGACGTCGAGGACGCCGGGTTCGGCACCCTCGGCGCCCTCCGCGACCCCGGCCCCGTCGTCATCGCAGACGGCCGCCTCGCAGACGCTCCGCACCTCGGTCTCGGACTGCGCTTCCGCTGACCGCCCCACGAACCGACCACCGCATACGAGCAGAGGACACCGCCACCATGAGCACCGCCGCCGCCTCGACGTCGACCCCGACCTTCACCACCGGCGCGACGGAGCTGGATGCCATCGCACGTGCGGCCGCCGCGGCCGCCCCGATCTGGCGCCGTTCGAGCGCGGAGCAGCGCGCGGGATGGCTGCGCGCCGTCGCAGACGCGCTCGACGCCGCCGCACCCGAGCTCGTCGAGATCGCCGACCGGGAGACCCGCCTCGGCGAGACGCGACTTCGGGGCGAGGTCGGGCGGACGACCGGCCAGCTGCGTCTCTTCGCGGCCGTCGTCGAGGAGGGCTCGTATCTGGAGCTGACCGTCGACGATGCCGACCCCGCGGCGAGCCCGCCGCGCCCCGAGCTCCGCCGCATGCTCACGCCGGTCGGCCCGGTCGCGGTGTTCTCGGCCTCAAACTTCCCCTTCGCCTTCTCGGTGGCGGGCGGCGACACCGCCTCGGCCCTCGCGGGCGGCTCCCCCGTGATCGTGAAGGCGCACTCGGGTCATCTCGAGCTCTCCCGGCGCACCGCGGCCATCGCCTCCGCAGCACTCGAGGCCGCCGGAGCGCCTCCGGGATCGCTCGCGCTCGTCGAAGGCCGCGAGGCCGGGAACCTGCTGGTGCAGCATCCCGTGATCCAGGCCGCGGGGTTCACCGGCTCCATCGCGGGCGGGCGGGCGCTGTTCGACCTCGCGAACGGGCGTCCCGACCCCATCCCCTTCTACGGCGAGCTGGGCAGCATCAACCCGGTCGTGATCACGGCGGCCGCGATCTCCGCCCGCGGCGGCGATCTCGCAACGGGACTCGTCGGATCCTTCACCCTCGGCGCCGGTCAGTACTGCACGAAGCCCGGCGTCGTGTTCCTCCCTCGCGGCACCGGGTTCGAGGACGCCGTCGCCTCCGCGGTCGCCACCGCCCAGGGCGGCCCACTGCTCACCGAGCGCATCACGGCGGCCTTCCCGGACGGGGTCGACCGCCTCATCGCAGATCCCTCGACCTCTGTGCTCGCCGGCGGACGCCGCGACGAATCGGGCGTCGCGCACCCCGTGGTCGTCGTCACGGACGCCGCGGCCGTCGCGTCCCGGCCCGAGGTGCTCCTCGAGGAGTGCTTCGGCCCGATCACGGTGCTCGTCCGGTACGACGACGAGGATGAGCTGCTGCGCGCACTCGAGACCGTCCCGGGAAGCCTCACCGCGACGCTCCACTCCGAGACCGGCGACGTCGTCGCCGATCTGCTCGACGTCCTGCAGCGCAAGGCCGGTCGCGTCCTGTTCGCGGGATGGCCCACCGGCGTCGCCGTGACCTGGTCACAGCACCACGGCGGCCCCTGGCCCGCGACCACCTCGCTGCACACCTCGGTGGGGGCGACCGCGATCCGGCGCTTCCTGCGCCCGGTCGTCTACCAGGACGCCCCCGAGCCGCTGCTCCCGTCGCAGCTCCGGGACGCCGCGCTCTCCCGTGTTCCGCACCGCCGCAACGGGACGCTGATCGCGTGAACACGGCACCGACCGCCGGCGGTCACGGGCGCTGACCGTCTCCGTCCAGCCCCCAGATCAGCGGCAGCTCCACCATGGTCGACGGGTCCTGGTCGACCATGGTGGCGATGAGCGCGTCCCACTCGGGGTCGCTCGGCCGCAGCTGCCGCATCCGCCGCTCCATCTCGGCCTTCCCGTGCGTCGTCTCGATGAGGTGGACGAGGGTGAGCTCGTCGCGCCAGATGCGCCACTCGACGACGCCGGACTCCCGCAAGGCGATGGCGAGCGTCTCGGGCACCCGGCGGTGGGTGCGCGTGTACGCCTCCTCCTGGCCGGGCAGCAGCCGGGTGCGCCAGGCGATGACCGAGGTCGGCGGGCTCGGCGGGGATGACGGGGTGGTGGTCATGACGGAGCGTCTCCGATCGAGGGGTGCAGGGGCTGAGCGTTCACAGCGTCGCCGCCGACGGGTCCCACCCGGCCGGCAGCAGGAGCGGGGAGGCGGTGGTCGACGCCACGTCCACCCGGTCGCCGGTCTCGGCGGCGTCGACGATCGAGAGCAGGACATCGAGGACGTGATACGCCAGCGCACCGGACGCGCGCTCCGGGACGCCGGTCCGGATCGCGCGAGCGAGCTCGACGACACCGGTGCCGCGGGTGAGGGTCGAGCCCGTCTCTGGGATCGTCTCCGGCTCCGCGACCCCGCGCCGCCACAGGGCGGTCGCGCCGTCGAAGGCGTTCGGGTTCGGCACGTCGATCGCGCCCTCCACGCCGCTCACCTCGATCATCGCGGCGCGCGTGCGCCAGCCCTGGAAGCTGGTGACCAGCTGCGCGGAAGCACCCGACTCGAACCGCAGGAGAGCGGAGTGGAAGGTCGGCGTGGTCACGGGCACCCGCTCCCCCGCTCGCGGACCCTTCGCGATGACGCGTTCGTCGAGCGCCGTCGAGTCGACGGCTGTGACTGACGCGACCGGCCCGAGCAGCTGGACGAGGGCCGTGACGTAGTACGGCCCGAAGTCCAGCAGCGGACCACCGCCGGGCAGGTAGAAGAAGTCGGGGTTCGGATGCCACCGTTCGGGTCCGGCGCTCTGCATCACGGCCAGCGCGGTGAGCGGCCGCCCGATCGCGCCGGACTCCACGGTGCGCTGCGCGGTCTGCAGACCGGCGCCGAGGAACGTGTCGGGTGCGCTGGCCGCCCGCAGCCCGCGTGCCTCGGCGAGAGTGAGCAGCTCGAGCGCGCTCGAGCGCTCGAGTGCGAAGGGCTTCTCGTTCCAGACGTGCTTGCCCGCCTCCAGCGCACGCGCGGCGACTTCCGCGTGGGCGGCAGGGATCGTGAGGTTGACGACGATCTCGACGTCGTCGTGGGCCAGCAGGCCGTCGACCGACCCGGACCAGGGCAGCCCGAACTCGGCCGCCCGCTCCGCGGCGCGCGCCTCGTCCAGGTCGGCGACTCCCACGACCTCGAGGTCCGGGAACCCGGTCAGGTTGCCCAGATACTGGCTCGAGATCACCCCGGCGCCGACCACGCCGACGCGGACGCTCCCGGCGCTCACCGGCCGCCCTCCACGGAGTCGAGATATGCGAAGCTCGCCGCGATGCCGTCGAAGATGTCGCCCGCGTAGCCGTCGAACTCGACGACACGGAGCGCGTGCGGCGCAGCGGCCAGTACCGCGGCGACCTCGACGGCCCCTTCTCCAGCAGGCACCTGCCGATCGGCGGCCACGGGGACGCCGTCGACGTGCGCCTCGGCCGGCCGCGGCAGCGGACCGTCCTTGATGTGGAGCGCGCGCACACGATCGCCGAGACCGGCCAGCAGGGCGGGGACGTCCGCTCCGCCCACCGCGGCCCAGTAGGTGTCGACCTCGAGGACCGCCGAGGGGTCGAGCGCGTCGACGAACGCCTCGTAGGAACCGACGTTCTCGAACTCCCACCAGTGATTGTGGTAGCCGAGTGTCACGCCGTGATCGGCCGCCAGGGGGACGAGCGCGTTGATCCGCTCGGCGATCTCCCGCGCCCCGGCCGCGGTCTCCCAGCCGAAGCGCACCGACGACTCGATCACCGTCCCGATCCCCAGCCGCGCCGCGAGCTCGAAGCCGCGGAGCGGCTCCGCATCGTCGGCCAGGAACTTCTCGTGCGCCGTCGGCGCGGGCAGGCCCGACACCGCCAGGAACCGGTCGAACCGCTCGGGGAAGGTCGTGAGCCTGAACGGCTCGACCGCTCCGAAGCCGATCTCCACGAGCCGCCGGGCGACGGAGTCGATGTCCTCCTCCAGTGCGTCGCGCACCGTGTACAGCTGGACGGAAACGGGTGGGTTAGTCATCGTCATCGCTTTCCCTCCGACGCCGTCGCCGGAGCACTCCTTCTCATCGGTTCGATCTCGATCGGGTCCGTCTCGATCGGGTCGGGGTCAGCGGGTGACCGGCTCGAGCGCCGCGGCCACCGCGGTCACGAGCCGCCGCGCGCGGTCGTCCGCGCCGATCGACATCCGGTTCGTCACGTAGCCGAATCCGACGCGCGCGTCGATGTCGGCGAACCCGATCGCACCTCCGGCCCCGCTGTGGCCGAAGCTCGTGGGGCCGAGCAGGGAACCCGCCGCCACCGGCGGCAGCCGGAGCCCCTCGCCCCACCGCTCCTCGACTTGCGGCGTCCCGAACGAGAACAGGTGGTCGCCGGCGATGGTGAGCCGCGATGCCCGGCGGATATGCGCATCGTCGAGCAGCCGGAATCCGTCGGTCTCGGCGACCGTGCTCGAGTAGACCCGCGCGAGGGAGTGCGCTGTGGTCACGAGGCCGGACGCGGGCAGCTGCGCGCGGAGCACGATCTCCTCGTTGTAGTCGAGGTCGCGCCTGCTCCCCATCGGGAGGCGGATCGCACCGTTCAACGTGAGGGCGCGCCAGGCGCGGTCATCGGCCGCCATGGCCGCGTCGACGGCGTGGATCGCCTCCGGGTCACTCCACTCCAGGGGCCCGACATCGAGCACGGCGACCTCGGCGAGCACGCTGTCGGGCACCCCGAACCAGCTGCGGAGGCCGAGCGGCTCGGCGATGGACTCCCGGAAGACCTCGGCGAACGTCTTGCCCGTCGCACGCCGCACGATCTCGCCGAGCACGAAACCCTGCGTGACGGCGTGATAGGCGTACGCGGTTCCTGGCATCCAGTTGGGCGACTGCGCTTCGATGGCGCGGACCACGGCCGATCCTTCGCACACCTCGGCCAGGGTGAATGAGCCATCGATGTAGGCCACGGCGGTCCGGTGGGTGAGCGCCCACATGACGGGCATGCCCGCCTTTCCGGAGTCGGCGAATTCCGGCCAGTAGTGCTCGATCGGAGCATCCAGATCGAGCACGCCGCGCGCGGCGAGCAGGTGCACCAGGAGCGCGGAGAGGCCCTTGCCGACGGAGAAGCTCAGTGCGGGGGTGTGCTCGCGCCACGGCCTCCCCGTCCCGATGTCCGCGACGCCGCCCCAGAGGTCGACGACGGGTCGGCCGTCCTGGTAGACGCAGACGGCGGCGCCCAGTTCGTGGGACTGTGCCCAGTTCTCGCGGAAGGCGTCGGCGACCTCGGCGAACCGCGGGTCCGTGTAGCCGTGCACCTGATCGGGCGTCATCGCCTCTCCTCATCGTCGTCGGTTGTATGACATGCTATATGTTCGGCGTAGGGGAAGGAAAACCGATGACCATGCGTGACATCGAGACGGAGAATCCGACACTGGGGGCACTCCCCGATGGTCATCGGATCGCGCGGCCCGGCGGCCTCGTCCCCGTCGCGGTCAAAGTCCTCGTCTCCCGCGTCGTCACAGGAGAATTCGACGACGACGAATTCCCCACCGAAGCCGTCCTCACCACACAACTCGGCGTCTCCCGCACCGTCGTGCGCGAAGCCCTCCGCGTCCTGGAGAACAAAGGACTCATCACCATCCAACAAGGACGCCCCACCACC
>NZ_JAGEKP010000040.1 GCF_017565305.1 Leifsonia sp. TF02-11 | reverse complement strand
GCGAGTGATCGAGAGCGAGTGGACGGGGCGCAGTGCCGGGAGCGTGGAATACCGGACTGGAGCGAAGCGGAAGGAGGATATGCCGCTGTGAGTCTGGGCTCGGCTGGTCTGGGACTGGCTGGCAGGGTTGGTGTTGGTCGTCTTCGTCCGGTCGTGGCTCGATATGCCGCTGGCCCCGTGTGGGCCTTTCTTTCGACATGTCCGTCCGGGCGAGGGCGGCCGGCGCCACCCGGCCCACCTCGATGACCTGATTAGAAGCCTGCCCGACCCTCTGCGGGTCGTGGCCCGTCACAGTGCTGCCTCGAAGTGACTTCCTCCCGGGCCGGCGCCGGCCGCCGTGCGGCCGAGCCCGTGTTCCATCGAAGGAAGGATCCGATCCGCAATGACTATCGTCGCGCATTCCCGTTCGTTCGTCATCGGCGTGGATACCCACGCGAAGACACACACCTATGCTGTGATCCAGACGGCGTCCGGGCAGCTGCTGGGCTGCCAGCAGTTCCCGACCACCCCGCAAGGCATCGCCCGCGCGATCGCCTGGGTCGGCCGAATGACCGGCGGCGACGCCGAGACCTTATGGGTGATCGAGGGCGTCGCCACCTACGGGGCGAAACTGGCCCGCGCTGCAGCCGAGAGCGGATACGAGGTGGCCGAAGCACCCCGGATGAACGCGAAGGCCCGACACGGAATCGGCAAGTCCGACCCGCTGGACGCGCACGCGATCGCGACCGCCGTTCTGCCGCTGGAAGAGGACCGGTTGCGCCGCCCCCGCGCCGACGACGGAACACGTCAAGCGCTGCGGGTGCTGGTGACCGCCCGCGACCAGCTCGCGCAGGAGAAGACCATGAACGTCAACGCGCTCACCGCGCTGCTGCGCACCAACGACCTCGGCATTGACGCCCGCAAGCCCCTGACCGCAGCCCAGATCGGTCAGGCATCCCGGTGGCAGCACCGCACCGAACCACTCGCTCTCGCCACCGCAAGAAGCGAGGCTGTCCGGCTGGCCCGGCGCATCCTGGAGCTGGAGGAGGCGCTGACCGTCAACCACGCCCGTCTGAGCGAGCTCATCACCGCCAGCCCCGCGGCGCCGCTGCTGGAGGAGACCGGCATCGGCGCATACACCGCCGCCGTCGTCATCACCGCATGGTCCCACCCCGGCAGAGTCCGCAACGACGCCGCGTTCGCCGCCCTCGCCGGGGTGAACCCCATCCCCGCCTCCAGCGGCAACACCACCCGGCACCGCCTCAACCGCGGTGGCGACCGACGTCTGAACAAGGCGTTGCACTACATTGCGATCACCCGCATGAGCCGCCACCCCGGCACCAAGGCCTACCTCGAGAAACGCCTCGCCGAAGGACGCAGCCGACGCGAGATCCGACGCTGCATCAAGCGCTACCTCGCCCGACACCTCTATCGGACCCTCAACACCCTCTACGCCGCACCCGAGACAAGTTGACAAACATAGAAGCGTCGAAAGCCCGGCACGCAGCCCGCGGGAGCGAACTACGATCGGCCGGCCAGGCAGACGGACAACCCAACAAACACGGCGCCGCTCGCGGCTCATTCACCTCTGCCCGTCACATGAGACGAGCCCGCGCCCG
>NZ_JAGEKP010000004.1 GCF_017565305.1 Leifsonia sp. TF02-11 | reverse complement strand
TAAGACCACGCTGACGCTCCACGCCATCGCCAACGCCCAGCGGGCCGGCGGCATCGCGGCCTTCATCGACGCCGAGCACGCGCTCGACCCCGAGTACGCCCGCAAGCTCGGCGTCGACATCGACGCTCTCCTCGTGTCGCAGCCCGATACCGGTGAGCAGGCGCTCGAGATCGCCGACATGCTGGTCCGCTCCGGCTCCATCGACCTGATCGTGATCGACTCCGTCGCCGCGCTCGTGCCCCGCGCCGAGATCGAGGGTGAGATGGGTGACGCGCACGTCGGCCTCCAGGCCCGCCTCATGTCGCAGGCTCTGCGCAAGCTGACCGGTGCGCTGAGCTCCACCAACACCACGATGATCTTCATCAACCAGCTGCGCGAGAAGGTCGGCGTCTTCTTCGGCAGCCCCGAGACCACGGCCGGTGGAAAGGCGCTCAAGTTCTACGCGTCCGTCCGCCTCGACATCCGTCGCATCGAGACCCTGAAAGACGGCACCGACGCGGTCGGAAACCGCACCCGCGTCAAGGTCGTCAAGAACAAGATGGCTCCGCCCTTCAAGCAGGCCGAGTTCGACATCCTTTACGGTGTCGGCATCTCCCGTGAGGGCAGCCTGCTCGACTTCGGCGTGGAGCACGGGCTCGTGAAGAAGTCGGGAGCCTGGTACACCTACGAAGGCGACCAGCTCGGGCAGGGCAAGGAGAACTCGCGTAACTTCCTCATCGCGAATCCCGACATTGCAGCGGAGATCGAGAACAAGATCCTGATCAAGCTGGGCGTCATCGCCGACCCGAACGCAGCGGCGACTTCCGACGCGACCGTGGACTCCCTGGAGGAGAAGCTGCAGGCCCGCAAGGGCGCGTGACCCGTCATCTCCGCTGAACGTCCGACACTGTCGAGGAGGCCGACGTCATGGTCGTGAGGTTTCCCTCCGAACCGCACCCGGGTGCTGACTCGGGTGCGGGGGAGTCGTCCGCAGGTACGCTTCGGTCGTCTCGAGGTCGGTCGCCCGAGCAGCGGTCGTCCGAGCAGCGGTCGTCCGGGGGGCGGTCTTCTGAGGGGCGGTTGCCGGAGGAGTTGTCGTCCGAGGAGTTATCGTCCGAAGAGCAGTCGCCTGTGGGGCCGCCGTCGGAGCCTCTGCAGAGCGAGCATCTCGCTCCGGTGACGCCGCTGCGGCGCGCGAAGGCGTCGCCGGAACGGCGGCAAGCGAGCCGCTCCGTCGCCCGTCCGGTGGCCGAGCTCCCGGGGGCAGCTGCTGCCGGGGGAGGTGCTGCCGGCGGAGGTGCCCGACCGGAGAGGGCTGGCGCCACCGAACGCTGGAACAACACCTGGGCGGCTGAGCCGAGTCGCGCGTCGGCAGGCGCCAGTCCGGAGGCGTCTTCTCTCGGGGCAGGCGCTCCTGAGGCTGGGGCTGAGGACGAAGAGACCGAGCGGCTCACCCGCAAGACGACGGCGCTCACGATCCGGCAGCTCGCGCGGCGGGGGATGTCACGCTGGGAGCTCGAGCAGCTGCTGATCAAGCGTGAGATCGTGCCAGAGGTGTTCGCGCCGGAGCTCGACCGGCTCGAGGCGATGGGCGTGATCGACGATGCGTCGCTCGCGGCGACGCTGGCGTTCACACAGCACAGCCGTAAGGGCCTCGGTCGCTCCGCGATCGAGCTCGACCTGAAGCGACGGCACATCGCGCCGGAGCTGATCGAGGAGGCCTTGGCTGACATCGCCGACGAAGATGAGCTCGAGCGGGCCACAGAGCTCGCCGTCAAGCGGATCGGGCAGCTGTCCTCCTACGACGACGAGACGACGCGCAGACGACTGCACGGCTTCCTCGCCCGCAAGGGCTACGGGTCTTCGGTCGTGCGTCAGGCCATGGACGCCGCCTTCGCGACGCGCGGGCGCCGCGGCGGAGTCCGGTTCCAGTAGCTCGTCGGGTTGCGGGTCGCCTGGGGCTGCGCTCCGAGTGAGGGTCGGTTCGGCGCACCGCGCTCGGATGGGGCCGACACGCTAGTGGATGAGGCCGCGGGTCGTGGATGAGGCCACGGGTTGTTGCGGTCTCGCGATGGTGGCTATGGATGGGTGCTGAGCGCGCAAGCACTTGTCACGCGGGTCGAGCGGAATGGTGCGCGGGTGGTGCTGTTGCAGAGGGATGCGGGTTCGGCCGGGGCGCGTGCGAGCGTGTGCTGCGCGGTTGCGGGAGGTTGCGGGAGGTTGCGTGAGGGCGCGTGAGGCGCAGGTCTCGCGGCCCCGGACATGTTCTCGGCGCCCGACAGCGGGTCGGGCGGGACGAATCGGCGCGTGGCCGGCCGACGGTCGGCGACCGGAACCTCACCGCCGTGGAGCCGTCGTTCGATTCCGCTCCCGGGCGAACGTAGAATCGTACGCATTATGAGCACCGTCGAGCACCCGCGAACCTTCTCGCCGTCCCCGGCCGCGTTGACCGAGGACGGGCACGCCCGCACGTACGAGGTGCGCACCTTCGGCTGCCAGATGAACGTGCACGACTCTGAGCGGCTGAGCGGATCCCTCGAGGCCGCCGGCTACGTTCCCGCTGATGCCGGTGCGGAAGCCGACGTCGTCGTCATCAACACCTGTGCCGTGCGCGAGAACGCCGACAACAAGCTCTACGGCAATCTCGGCCACCTCGCCGGGATCAAGCGTCGGCACGCCGGCATGCAGATCGCCGTCGGCGGTTGCCTTGCCCAGAAGGACAAGAACGTCATCCTCGAGAAGGCGCCCTGGGTCGACGTGGTGTTCGGGACCCACAACATGGGCTCGCTGCCCGGGCTGCTCGAGCGCGCGCGTCACAACGACGCCGCCGAGATCGAGATCCTCGAGGCGCTCGAGACCTTCCCCTCGACGCTCCCCACCAAGCGCGACTCGTCCTATTCCGGGTGGGTCTCCATCTCGGTGGGGTGCAACAACACCTGCACCTTCTGCATCGTCCCGTCGCTGCGCGGCAAGGAGAAGGACCGCCGGCCCGGCGACATCCTGGCCGAGATCGGCGCCCTCGTCGACGACGGCGCGATCGAGGTGACGCTCCTCGGACAGAACGTCAACTCCTACGGTGTCGAGTTCGGCGACCGACAGGCCTTCAGCAAGCTGTTGCGTGCGGCCGGCGGCATCGACGGGCTCGAGCGCATCCGCTTCACGAGCCCGCACCCGGCGGCGTTCACCGACGACGTCATCGACGCCATGGCGGAGACGCCCAACGTCATGCCCCAGCTGCACATGCCGCTGCAGTCCGGTTCCGACCGGATCCTGCGGTCGATGCGCCGCTCGTACCGCTCCGAGAAGTTCCTCGGCATCCTCGACCGGGTGCGCGCCAAGCTGCCGGACGCGGCTATCAGCACGGACATCATCGTCGGCTTCCCCGGCGAGACCGAAGAGGACTTCCTGGAGACCATGCGGGTCGTCGAGCAGGCGCGCTTCGCGTCCGCCTTCACGTTCCAGTATTCGATCCGCCCCGGTACGCCGGCCGCGACGATGGCGGACCAGGTGCCGAAGGAGGTCGTGCAAGACCGCTACGACCGCCTGATCGCGCTCCAGGAGCGTATCTCGCTCGAAGAGAACGAGCGCCTCGTCGGTCGCGAGGTCGAACTCCTCGTCGCCAACGGAGAAGGCCGCAAGGACGCCGACACGCACCGCCTGAGCGGACGTGCCCGCGACAGCCGGCTCGTCCACTTCGAACTGCCGGCCGGCTCGGAGAGCCCGCGCCCCGGCGACGTCGTCACCGTCCGCGTCACGCAGGCGGCCCCGCACTACCTGATCGCCGACAGCGCCGACGGCGCCCCCCTCGCGATCCGGCGCACACGGGCGGGCGACGCCTGGGACCGTGCAGAGGCGGAGTCGTGCGCTGTCCCGACCCACGGCGGAACAGCAGCCTCGGGAGCGGGTCCCGTCTCCCTCGGCTTGCCCACCCTGCGCGTGCGCGAGCCGCTCACGTCACCGGGCGTCGGCACGATGCCGATCTACGACCCGTCGGACGGCCAGCGCTGAGCGCCGAGGCGTCCCGCGCGTCGACCGGCGAGCCACAGGCCTCGGCGCCCGAAGCCGGCACCGACCGATCGGCCGCAACCCGTCTCGCCCCCGATCCTGCCACGGGTCCCGGGGCGGACCTCGCCTCCGGGTCTGCTCACCCGGTCCCGGCGGGAGTCGACGGAACGGCCCGTCCCGCAGCGATCCCCGGCGAGGAACCCGAGTCCGAACCGGTCGCCCCGCGCATCATCGCCATCGTCGGCGCGACCGGCACAGGCAAGACCGAGCTGTCGCTGTCGATCGCCGAAGCCCTGCGGGAGCGTGGCCGTGCGGCTGAGATCGTCAATGCCGACGCCATGCAGCTGTATCGCGGGATGGACATCGGCACCGCGAAGCTGCCGCCTTCGGAGTGGCGTGGTGTGCCGCACCACCTCTTCGACGTTCTCGACGTCACCGACGAGGCCACCGTCGCCCGCTATCAGCCGGAGGCGCGCCGCACCATCGGCGACATCCTCGACCGCGGGGCCACGCCCATCCTCGTCGGCGGGTCCGGACTGTACGTGTCGAGCGTGCTCTTCGACTTCCGGTTCCCGGCCACCGACGCCGAGCTGCGCGCGCGGCTGGAGGCCGAGCTCGCCGCACAGGGTCCCGGCATGCTCTTCCGCCGGCTCGCCGAGCTCGACCCGGAGGCGGCGCAGCGCATCGGGTCCGCGAACGGCCGGCGAATCGTCCGTGCTCTGGAGGTCGCCGAGCTCACCGGTAGGCCCGTGAGCGGCTCGTTGCCGGAGGCTCCGCGGTTCTGGCGTCCGACCGTCCTCCTCGGCCTGGCCGCGCCGCGTGACCAGCTCGTGCGGCGCTTGGACGAGCGGGTCGAGCGGATGTGGCGCGACGGACTCACCGACGAGGTGCAGCGGCTCCTCCCGCTCGGGCTCGAGCACGGTGTGACCGCACGCCGCGCGATCGGCTACGCGCAAGCCCTCGCCGAGGTGAAGGGCGAGATGAATCGGGAAGAGGCCATCGCCGCCACCCAGCAGCTCACCCGCCGCTACGCCCGGCGACAGGTCAGCTGGTTCAAGCGTTACGCCGACCTGCACTGGCTGGACTATGACGACCCGCAACTGACCCGCTCCGCACTCGATAGGCTGTGAGGATGGCGACGCTCCATTTCACCAAGGGTCAGGGCACCGGCAACGACTTCGTGCTCTACGCCGACCCTGACGGGCGGCTGCCCCTCTCGGCCTCGCAGATCGCCGCGATCTGCGACCGGCACTTCGGGATCGGCGCCGACGGCGTCATCCGGGCGGTGCGTTCGACGCACCTCCCCGAGGGGGCTGAAGCCCTCGCCGAAGACGACGGCGCCGAATGGTTCATGGACTACTACAACGCAGACGGCTCCGTCGCCGAGATGTGCGGCAACGGCATCCGCGTCTACGTGCGCTACCTGCTCGAGTCCGGGCTCGCCGAACTCGCCGACGGCGACACGCTCCCGATCGGCACGCGCTCGGGCGTTCGCGACGTGCAGCGCAATCTCACCGGCTTCCAGGTCGACCTCGGGCGCTGGGCCCTCGACGGCGGCGAGCCGCTGGTGCGCGCGAAGGAGCTCCCGGTCGCCCGTCCCGGCCTGGGTCTCGACCTCGGCAACCCGCACGTCGTCGTCGCGGTCGCCGACGAGTCGGAGCTGGAGGCAGCCGACCTGAACTACATCCCGCACATCGAGCCGGAGCCCGAGAACGGCGCCAACGTCGAGTTCGTGGTTCCGCGCGAGCCGCTCGTCAGCGACGGCATCGGTCGCATCCGGATGCGCGTGCACGAGCGGGGGAGCGGCGAGACGCTCTCGTGCGGCACTGGCGCGGCGGCGGCCGCGCTGGCGGTGCGGTACTGGGCGGGCGATGGTGCGCCGGACCAGTGGCGCGTTGAGGTCCCCGGCGGCACGGTCGGCGTGCGGATGTTCCCGACGGAGGACGGCGAGCACGTCGCCCTCTCCGGGCCGGCCGAACTCGTCTACACGGGAACGCTCGACCTCGCCTGAGCCGCCCGGCACCACGGCACGGCCCCGGCACCACGGCACGGCCCCTCGGTACCGCTCAGCGGTACCGGTGCACCTACTCTGCGGGCCGTCGGCTCCGCAGCACGCGGTAGCCCTTGGAGATCGCCTGGCGCGTCGTCGTCAGCTCGGGCATCGTCGCCTGGATCCAGCGCTGCAGCGAGTCGCTGCCCAGGTTGCGCTGCACGACCAGCCAGGCGTCCGATCCGGGCTCGAGCCGCGGCAGCCACCGCTGGAGGATGTCGTGGAGCTCGTTCTTGCCGACCCGGATCGGCGGATTGGACCAGATCGTGGTGAATTCCACGTCATCGGGAACATCATCCGGGGTCACAGGGTTTATATTCGTGAGACCGAGCTTCTGCGCGTTCCTGCGCACCACGTCGAGAGCCCGGGTGTTGACGTCGACCGCCCAGACGGTCGCATGAGGGGATTCGAGAGCAAGTGTGAGAGCCAGGGGCCCCCAGCCGCAGCCGAGGTCGAGGAACTGACCTCCGGGTGGCGCAGCGGGGACATGGTCGAGGAGCACTCGCGTACCCATGTCGATGCGCTCGGGACTGAAGATCCCGTTCGCCGTCACCAATTCGTACGTCTGCCCCACCAGGCGCGCGGTGAACGGCCGCAGGTTCAGTTCACTTTCGGGCGCCGGGGAAAAATAGTGATCTCCGCTGGCCATAAGAGGACCGTACAGGACACAGACCGACAGACAAACACAGCAGCACGACGAGCTAGGGTTGACCCGACCCGGATCAGGGGACATGTATGACTGAACGAACAGAATTCGACGAGCAGACCGCGCAGCAGACCACCGACGACGTCGTCGCACGGGTGCTCGCGACCGAGCAGAACAAGGCGTCGGTGACGCTCTTCGGCCGTGGCGCCCAGGCGCTCCAGGAGAGCGCGACCGACGGCGGAAACCACGACGGCGACCAGTTCGACCGCGAGGAGCGCGCCGCGCTGCGCCGCGTCTCCGGGCTCTCCACCGAGCTCGAGGACGTCACCGAGGTCGAGTACCGGCAGCTGCGCCTCGAGAACGTGGTGCTGATCGGCGTGTACTCGCAGGGCACCCTGCAGGACGCCGAGAACTCGCTGCGCGAACTCGCGGCACTGGCTGAGACGGCGGGCGCCGCCGTGCTCGACGGCCTCCTGCAGCGCCGGCCGCACCCGGACCCCAGCACCTACCTCGGCCGCGGCAAGGCCGAGGAGCTCGCGGGGATCGTCCGCGCCCTCGGCGCCGACACCGTCATCGCGGACACCGAGCTCGCACCCAGCCAGCGGCGCGCGCTCGAAGACGTGGTGAAGGTCAAGGTGATCGACCGCACGGCCGTGATCCTCGACATCTTCAGCCAGCACGCGAAGAGCCGGGAGGGCAAGGCGCAGGTCGAACTCGCGCAGCTCGAGTACCTGCTCCCGCGCCTGCGCGGCTGGGGTGAGTCGATGTCCCGCCAGGCCGGTGGCCAGGTGGGCGGCGCGGGCGCCGGCATGGGCTCGCGCGGACCGGGTGAGACGAAGATCGAGCTCGACCGCCGCCGCATCCACTCGCGCATGGCGAAGCTGCGCAAGCAGATCGCCGGGTTCAAGCCGGCGCGCGAGGCCAAGCGGGCGAACCGCAACCGCAACTCGGTGCCGTCGGTGGCGATCGCCGGGTACACGAACGCGGGCAAGTCCAGCCTCCTGAACCGGGTGACGAAGGCGGGCGTGCTCGTCGAGAACGCCCTGTTCGCGACCCTGGATGCGACGGTCCGCCGCAGCGTCACGGCCGACGGCCGGCTGTACACGCTCGCCGACACGGTCGGCTTCGTGCGCAACCTCCCGCATCAGCTGGTCGAGGCGTTCCGCTCCACGCTGGAGGAGGTCGCCGACTCCGACGTCATCGTGCACGTGGTCGACGGTTCGCACCCCGACCCCGCGTCGCAGCTGGCGACGGTCCGAGACGTGATCGGCGAGGTCGGCGCCAGGGAGATCCCGGAGATCGTCGTCTTCAACAAGGCCGACCTCATCCCCGCCGACGACCGGCTGGTGCTGCGCGGCCTGGAGCCCGGGGCGATCTTCGCCTCCGCGCGAACGGGCGAGGGCGTCGAGGAGGTGCTCGCGGCCATCGCCCGCCTGCTGCCCGACCCCTCCGTAGAGGTCGAGCTGGTCGTGCCGTACGACCGCGGCGACCTGATCTCGGCCCTCCACGAGCGCGGGCGTGTGCTCTCGACCGAGTACGTGGAGGACGGGACCCGCGTCCACGCTCGGATCATGCCCGAGTACCAGGCGGTTTTCGAGCCGTTCGCCGTGTAAGACCGCACTGCGCCCCGGAGGCCGGGCGGACCCTCTGTGTCGTTGCATGACGCACCGGGTTCCGCCCGGCCTTCTGCGTTGCTACCGTGACTGCACAACCGAAGCGGGCGACCGCTGACGTGGTGCGACAGCCGAGCCCGGCACCCGCCCGCCCCGTATCCTCCGACAGCGTCCGCTGCCGGCCGGAGCGGGGTGTCCGAGACGCTGATCGACACCCGAGGAACCATGGACTGTACCGACGCGCGGTTCTCCTTCGAGCTGCTTCCGCCGCGCTCCGACCGCGCAGCTGCCGCGCTGCCGACCACGATCGACCTGCTGGCGGCTGCGCGCCCCGACTTCATCGCCGTCACCTACGGAGCCGGCGGGTCGTCGCGCGCACTGTCGCTCGAATTGGTGCGCTACATCCTCGAGCACACCGACGTCCAGCCGATGGCCCACCTGACCTGCGTCGGGTCGTCGCACGAGGAGGCCAACCGGCTCATCCGGGAGTTCCTCGACGCCGGCGTCCGCCGGTTCCTGGCCGTGCGCGGCGACCCGCCGGCCGACCTCGCACCGGGTGAGGACGGCCTGGGCGACATCCGCAGCTCCGCCGAACTCGTCCAGCTCATACACCGGGTGCAGGCCGAGCGCGTCCCCTACGGCGAGCTGCCGGTGCCCGGCCTCCACGCGCGCGCGCTCCTGAACCACCGGGAGCGCGTGCAGATCGCCGTCGCAGCGTTCCCCAACGGCCACCCGTCGTCGCACTCGGTGTCGCAGGACATCGACACACTGCTCGCCAAGCAGGCGGCCGGCGCCAACCTGGGGATCACGCAGCTCTTCTTCCACGCCGAGGACTATCTGTCGTTCGTGCAGCGGGCGAGGGAGGCCGGCGTCACCTTCCCGATCCTGCCGGGGATCATGCCCGTCACCTCGCCCGCCCGGCTCACCCGCATGCTCGAGCTGAGCGGGGAGGACCTGCCGAGCGACCTCGCGATCCAGCTCGAGATCGAGCCGGACGAGGACGGGCAGCGCGAGATCGGCATCGCCTGGACCGCCCGCCTCGCGCAGCGGCTGCTCGACGGCGGCGCACCCGGCCTCCACCTGTACACCTTCAACCAGCACGCGGCAGTGCTGTCCGTCCTCGACAGGATCGGGCTGCTCCCGGCCGCGCACACCACCGCATCCACTCCCGCACCAACCCATCAGGAAAGCGAAAACGCATGACCGACACCACCACCCCACGCTCCGCCTTCCCGGTGGGCACCGTCATCGGATACCCCCGGATCGGCCGTCGCCGCGAGCTCAAGAAGGCCGTGGAGGCCTTCTGGGCGGGCGAGCTCAGCGCCGACGAGCTGGAGGCCACCGCAGCCGGGCTCCGTGCCGCGACCCGGGAGCGCCTCGCGGCGCTGGGTCTCGGCCGCGACGACGCGGCGATCCCGGAGAGCTTCAGCTTCTACGACCAGGTTCTCGACGCCGCGGTGACCGTGGGCGCCATCCCGTCGCGCTTCGCGGACCTCGTCGGTGACGGCGGCTCCGTCGACCTGGCCGGCTACTTCACCATCGCGCGCGGCGAGGGCCAGAAGGCGCCGCTCGAGATGACCAAGTGGTTCGACTCGAACTACCACTACCTCGTTCCGGAGATCGGCCCGGAGACCGCGTTCCGGCTCGCGTCCGACCGGATCGTCCGCGAGTTCGAGGAGGCACGCGCGGCGGGCTTCGTCACCCGGCCCGTGATCGTCGGCCCGGTCACCTTCCTGCTCCTGAGCAAGGCGAGTGACGAGGCGCCGGAGGGCTTCCGCCCGCTGTCCCGGCTCGCCGACCTGCTGCCGGTCTACGCTGACCTGCTCGCGCGCCTTTCCGCCGCCGGCGCTCCGTGGGTGCAGCTGGACGAGCCTGCGCTCGTCTCGGAGAGCATCGACGAGGAGCGCACCGAGGTGCTCGAGGCCACCCGTGCCGCCTACGCCGCCCTGGGCGGTGCGACCGAGCGACCGGCGATCTTCGTCGCTGCGCCCTACGGAAGCCTGGACGACGCCCTCCCGGTGCTCGCGGTCTCGCCCGTCGAGGCGATCTCGCTCGACCTGGTGCGCGGCGACATCCCGAGCGAGCTCGACGAGGCCACGAGAAGCGCGCTGGCGGCCAAGACCCTGGTCGGCGGCGTCGTCGACGGCCACAACATCTGGCGCGGTGATCTGGAAGCCGCGTTCGGCAAGCTGACCGCACTCCTGTCGCTGAGCCCTGAGGTCGCGGTGTCGACCTCGACCTCCCTTCTGCACGTGCCCCACGACGTGGAGGATGAGCCGGAGCTCGACGCGCGCCTGAAGAGCTGGCTGGCGTTCGCCGACCAGAAGGTCGCCCAGGTCGCCGTGCTCGCGCGCGGGATCGTCGACGGCCACGAGGCGATCCAGGACGAGCTGAGCGCGGCAAGCGCGGCGCTCGCCGACCGTGCGGCGGCGCCCGGCGTCCGAGTGGAGGCCGTGCGGGCGCGCGAGGCCGCTCTGACCAGGGCGGACTTCCGCCGCGGCGAGTACGCTGCGCGCCTGGCCGCCCAGGACGAGGCGCTGCAGCTGCCGTTCCTGCCGACGACGACCATCGGATCGTTCCCGCAGACCGCGGACATCCGGCGCTCCCGCGCGCAGTTCGCGAAGGGCGTCATCACCGAGGCCGACTACCTCGGCCGGATGCAGGCGGAGATCAAGCGGGTCGTCGACCTCCAGGAGGAGATCGGCCTCGACGTCATCGTGCACGGCGAGCCGGAGCGCAACGACATGGTGCAGTACTTCGCCGAGAACCTCGACGGGTTCGCGGTCACCCAGAACGGCTGGGTGCAGTCGTACGGGTCGCGCTGTACGCGCCCGTCGATCCTGTGGGGCGACGTGTCGCGACCGAAGCCGATCACGGTCGACTGGTCGACCTACACGCAGACCTTGACCGACAAGCCGGTCAAGGGCATGCTCACCGGCCCGGTCACGATCCTCGCCTGGTCGTTCGTGCGCGACGACCAGCCGCTCGCCGAGACCGCGCGCCAGGTGGCGCTCGCCCTGCGCGACGAGATCGGCGACCTGGAGGCCGCCGGCATCCGAGTCGTGCAGGTGGACGAGCCGGCGCTCCGCGAGCTGCTGCCGCTCAAGCGTGCCGCCCAGCACGACTACCTCGAGTGGTCGGTGGGATCGTTCCGCCTGGCGACGTCCGGCGTCGCCGACGCGACCCAGATCCACACCCACCTCTGCTACTCGGAGTTCGGCGTGGTGATCGACGCGATCCGCAACCTCGACGCCGACGTGACGAGCATCGAGGCGGCGCGCAGCCGTATGGAGGTCGTGCACGACATCCAGCGCTCCGGCTTCGAGCACGGCATCGGCCCGGGTGTCTACGACATCCACTCGCCGCGCGTGCCGTCGGTGGCCGAGGTGACCGAGCTGCTGGAGACGGCGCTCGGCGCGATCCCCGGCCGCCAGCTCTGGGTGAACCCGGACTGCGGGCTGAAGACGCGCGGCTACGACGAGACGGTCGCCTCGCTGCGCAACATCCTCGCCGCCACGCGCGACGTGCGGGAGCGGGCGGGCGTCTCGGCCTGAACGCGATCGTTCCACGACGGAGGTCGCGTCCCCCGTTCCGCTCTGCGCGGACGGGGCGGCGCGACCTCCGTGCGTTCGGCGATGATGGGCGCATGGTGCGCATTGCCGACGACGAGTTCGAGCGGTTGGTCGACGAAGTGTTCGACGGGCTGCCGGAGGACATGGTGCGGCCGCTCGAGAACGTGGCGATCCTGATCGCCGACCAGCCGCTCGGAGCGCGCCCACGGCTCTACGGGCTGTACACCGGGCACCCACTGACCAAGCGAGGCGTCTACGGGTTCGGCGAGCTGCCCGACCGGATCACGCTGTTCCGCAACAATCTCGAGGCGAGCTGCGAGACCGTCGAGCAGTTGCGGGCGCGCGTGCACATCACGCTGGTGCACGAGATCGGGCACTACTTCGGCCTCGACGACGCGCGACTCCAGGAGCTGGGCTGGGCGTGAGTCGCGTCCGAGCGGCTCAGACCGCGCGGAGGACCGCGACGACCTTGCCGAGGATCTGGGAGTAGTCGCCGAGGATCGGCTCGAAGTTGGAGTTGCGGGGGAGCAGCCACGTGTGGCCGTCGCGCTGGCGGAAGACCTTGACCGTGGCCTCCTCGTCGAGCATCGCCGCGACGATGTCGCCGTTCTCCGCGGTGTTCTGGGACCGGACCACGACCCAGTCGCCATCGCAGATGGCGGCGTCGATCATCGACTCGCCGACGACCTTGAGCATGAAGAGCTCGCCGTTGCCCACCAGCTGCCGGGGGAGCGGGAAGACCTCCTCCACCTGCTGCTCCGCGGTGATCGGGACGCCGGCGGCGATGCGGCCGACCAGCGGGACCATGGCCGCGTCGCCGACGGGCGTCTGGTTCTCGAAGTCGGGGGCGGGCGCCGAGGGCAGGTCGATCAGGATCTCGAGGGCACGGGGACGGTTGGGGTCGCGCCGCAGGTAGCCGCTCAGCTCGAGCTGGTTCAGCTGGTGCGTGACGGACGAGAGCGAGGAGAGGCCGACGGCGTCGCCGATCTCGCGCATGCTCGGCGGGTAGCCGCGCTGGCTCACCGACCGCTGGATCACGTCGAGGATGGCGAGCTGCTTCTCGCTGAGGTTCTTGCGGCGCCGCGTGCGCGGAGCCTGGTTCTCGTTCGACACGCTCGTCCCTTCGTGACCGTCCACGCACCCGGTCGGAACCGAATGTCGGTGGTGCCTGGTTGTCTTTCCCCCAGACAATCGAAACTGTATCCACGATACGGCGGCCCGACAAACATGTGTTCGAGTGTGTCTCGAAATTCGTGCGGGAATTCCCTCCGGATCGCCGATTGCGGTTCGAACATTCGAAGATATATTCGGAACAGAGCTTCGACGAAGCCCGAGGAGGTCACGATCATGAGCACAGCAGTCATGAGCACCGCGTCGATCAACGGCACTGGATCCTTGCCCCGCCCGGCGGCCGCTCCGCGCGTCCGGCTCCGCCTCACGCGCCGCGGGCGCTTCGTCCTCACGGCGCTTGTCGCCCTCCCCGTCGTGATCGGTGCTCTCGTCTTCGCCCTCAACGGCGGCGTCGCCGCGGCCACCGGCGAGCAGACGCACGTGACCTTCCACTACGTCACGGTCCAGTCGGGTGACTCGCTCTGGTCGGTCGCCGAGCGCCTGGCGCCCAACGCCGACCCGCGCGACGTCATCGCCGACCTCGTCTCGCTCAACGGTCTGGAGTCCGCGGTCGTCACGCCGGGGCAGCAGCTCGCGATTCCGACGCAGTACGACAAGTAGGGTCTCCACACCGAAGCCTCTCCGAATCCGAAGCGTGTCGCGAGGAGGCTGGATGAGAGAGCCCGGCCACAATCGCAGGATGTCGCTCATTTACCCATATCTCGTGACGGACGCCTATCCGGGAACGAGCGATGCTTCTCTTTCACGTGACCTCGGGCACGGCGTATTCCTGCAGATTGTGCAGGATCACGGCGCGGCAGTCGCGTCCATCGGCTCTACGCCGTTCACGGCGAGCGTGGACACCCTCGAGACGCGTCTTCCGGAAGCGCTCGCCAACCTCGAGACACTCCTGCGATCGGGAGCGATCGGTTCCCGCGTCTTTCCGACGGGACCGGGCGGGCGGCCGTTCGCCCTGTTCGGCGGTCACTGGGCAGCGTCGAGTGTTCTCACGCTGCCGTTGCTGTCGTCCCTTCTCGAACCGCACTTGGGAAACGAACTGGTCGCCTCCGTGCCGCACCGGGAAGCCCTGCTGGTGTTTCCGGCTGCCGACGATGCATCCCGACACGAAGCGCGCGCCTTCGTGCGCGAACACGAAGCCGATGGCGCCCACCCGTTGACCTTCGAACTCTTCGCGCTCCGGGCCGACGGGGTGCGCGCGCTCGAGTGACGCCGTCGCGCCCGCCGTCACACGGTGAAGCACGAGGCATCACCCTGACTACCATTGAATGCGTGACCTCCCTCTCCGATCTCCCGATCCGTGACGACCTGCGCGGTCGCACCCCATATGGTGCGCCCCAGAAGGTCGTGCCCGTCGCGCTGAACGTGAACGAGAACACGCATCCGGTCCCCGAGGATGTGGCGGCCGACATCGTCGCGCGCGTCGCCGTGGCCGTCACCGGTGTCAACCGGTATCCCGATCGGGAGTTCACAGAGCTGCGCGAGGCGTTCGCCCGGTATCTCGGTCACGGGCTCTCCGCGGAACAGATCTGGGCGGCGAATGGGTCGAACGAAGTCCTGCAGCACATCCTCCAGGCCTTCGGCGGACCCGGGCGCAGCCTGCTCGGGTTCGCTCCGACCTACTCGATGTACCCGCTGCTGGCCTCCGGCACCGGCACCTCCTGGATCGCGGCGACCCGCGACGCGGAGTTCGAGCTGTCGCCGCAGACTGCCGCCGCCGCGGTGCGGGAGCACGATCCCGACATCGTCATCCTCTGCTCGCCGAACAACCCGACGGGGACTCCGCTCGACCTGGCGACCATCAAGGCGGTCTACGAGGCGGCCTCGGGCATCGTGGTCGTCGACGAGGCCTACGCCGAGTTCCTGCCCGACGGCGAGCAGACCGCGCTCACCCTCCTCGCGGGACGCCCTCGCCTGCTGATCTCGCGCACCATGAGCAAGGCCTTCGCCTTCGCAGGCGCGCGCGTGGGGTACCTCGCGGCCGATCCCGCGGTCGTCGACGCCCTCCGTCTGGTGCGCCTGCCGTACCACCTGTCCGCGATCACCCAGGCGGCGGCCCTCGGCGCCCTCGCGCACTCGGACGAGATGCTGGCGATGGTCGGTGAGATCCGCGCCCAGCGCGACCGGTTGGTCGTCGAGCTCGCCGAGCTCGGGTACCTGCCGCACCGCAGCGGGAGCAACTTCGTGCTGTTCGGCGGAGTCGACGACCCGCACGCGGTCTTCGAGGCGCTTCTCGAGCGCGGAGTGCTCATCCGCGACGTCGGCATCCCGCACCACTTGCGGGTGACCGCGGGCACCGAGACCGAGACCACGGCGTTCCTGGAGGCCCTCCGCGCGCTGGGTCGGCCGGGCGTGGCCCGGACCGCCGACGCAGCCCCAGTAAGCTCGCAGTCATGACGAATCGGACCGCCCAGCTCCAGCGTGCCACCAGTGAGTCGAGCATCGAGCTGAGCCTCGACCTCGACGGCACCGGTGCGTCCGACATCCACACGTCGGTGCCGTTCTTCGACCACCTGCTCACCGCCTTCGCCAAGCACTCGCTCACCGACCTCCGGGTGCGGGCGAGCGGCGACACCGACATCGACGTGCACCACACCGTCGAAGACGTGGGCATCGTGCTCGGCCAGGCCATCCGGGAGGCCCTCGGCGACAAGTCGGGCATCTCGCGCTACGGCGACGCCCTGGTGCCGCTCGACGAAGCGCTGGTGCAGGCGGTCGTCGACATCTCCGGCCGGCCGTACCTGGTGCACGGCGGCGAGCCAGCCGGGTTCGAGTTCCACCTGATCGGCGGGCACTTCACCGGGTCGATGGTGCGTCACGTGTTCGAGGCCATCGCGTTCAACTCGGGTATCACGCTGCACGTCACCGTCGTGGGCGGCCGCGATCCGCACCACATCGCGGAGGCCGAGTTCAAGGCGTTCGCGCGGGCGTTCCGGCAGGCCAAAGCGTTCGACCCGCTGGTGTCGGGAATCCCGTCGACGAAGGGCGCGCTGTGAGCGCACCGGACGTCGTCGTCTTCGACTACGGCACGGGAAACGTCCACTCTGCGGTCAAAGCCCTCGAGGCCGCCGGCGCGAACGTGGAGCTCACCGGCAACCGCCGCAGGGCGCAGGAGGCCGACGGGCTGCTGGTGCCCGGGGTCGGCGCCTTCGCCGCCGTGGTGGACGCCCTTCGCCGCTCGCACGGCGACGAGGTGATCGACCGCCGGCTCGCGGGCGGTCGTCCCGTCCTCGGGATCTGCGTCGGCATGCAGGTGCTGTTCGAACGCGGAGTCGAGCACGGGATCGAGAGCGAAGGGCTCGGCGAATGGCCGGGGACCGTCGACCTCATCCGGGCCGACGTCGTGCCGCACATGGGCTGGAACACGGTCGACGCCCCCGCGGACTCGGTGCTCTTCGACGGTATCCGCGACGAGCGCTTCTACTTCGTGCACTCGTATGCGGCGCAGGACTGGACACTGGAGGCCACGGGGCCGTTCCCGAAACCGCGTGTCACCTGGGCCGAGCACGGTTCACGGTTCGTCGCGGCCGTCGAGAACGGCCCGCTCACCGCGACCCAGTTCCACCCGGAGAAGTCCGGCGACGCCGGCCTCCGCCTGCTCCGCAACTGGATCGGCTCGCTCTAGCGAGACCGACACGTCCGCCGTGCGGACCCGATCGAAGCCACACTCGAGAAAGACATCGACATGAGCGAATTCACCAACACGCCCAAGCTCGTCCTGCTGCCCGCCGTGGACGTGGCGGACGGCAAGGCGGTGCGCCTGACCCAGGGCGAGGCCGGCAGCGAGACCAGCTACGGCGACCCGGTCGACGCGGCCGCCGAGTGGGCGGACGCGGGAGCCGAGTGGATCCACCTCGTCGACCTCGACGCGGCCTTCGGGCGCGGGAGCAATCGCGACCTCCTGAAGAAGGTCATCCGCCAGACCAAGGGCGTGAGCATCGAGCTCTCCGGCGGCATCCGCGACGACGAGTCGCTCGAGCAAGCCCTCGAGATCGGCGCGACCCGCGTGAACCTCGGCACGGCAGCCCTCGAGAACCCGGAGTGGGCGGCCAATGTCATCGGCCGCTACGGCGAGGCGATCGCGGTCGGACTGGACGTGCGCGGCACGACGCTGGCGGCGCGCGGCTGGACGCGTGACGGCGGCGACCTGTGGGAGGTGCTCGCCCGCCTCGAGGAGGCCGGCTGCGCCCGCTACGTCGTGACCGACGTCACCAAGGACGGCACCCTCAGGGGCCCGAACCTCGACCTGCTGCGCGAGGTCATGGAGCGCACCGAGCGCCCTGTCGTCGCCTCCGGAGGAATCTCCAGCCTCGACGACATCGCGGCGCTCCGCGAGCTGGTCCCGCTCGGCCTGGAGGGCGCGATCGTCGGCAAGGCGCTCTACTCTGGCGCGTTCACCCTTCCCGAGGCGCTGGATGTCGCCGGCGACTGAGCCGACGGACGACGCCGACAGCCCCGACGCCGACCGGCGACCGCAGCCGACCGAGACCGGGTCGGAGCGGCTGGCCGGGTTCGCCGCGGCGCTGGCGGGTTTCACCGCCTCGCAGGGCGACTCCGCCGGTCAGCCGTGGGAGGGTCGCGAGTTCGACGACAACCCGTTCGGCGACGACGACGGCTCCGCACCCCCGGCCCTGCTCGGCGCGCTCGCCGCGTTCCGGGCCGGTGAGGTGGGCCCGGAGGCGGTGGTGGACGCGGTGCGTGGCGTACGGGTGCTGATCCCCCTGGTGGCAGAACTGGGGGAGGAGGGCGTCAGCGACGCCGGCCTCGCCGTCGACAAGACGCAGGAGCTGTCGATCGTCACCGTCGCCGCGCCCGACGGCCGTCGCGTCCTGCCGGTGTTCTCATCAGTCACGGCGATGCAGGCGTGGAACCCGGCCGCACGCCCCGTCCCGGCCGCAGGCCCGCGCGCCGCGCTCGCCGCGGCGTCGGAGGAGACCGAGCTGCTCGTGCTCGACCCGACTTCCGAAACGGAGTTCGTCCTCCGCCGCCCCGCCGTGTGGACGCTCGCCCAGGGACTACCGTGGCTGCCGAGCGACCGCGACCCGGTTGTCGCCGACGCCTTCCGCGCCTCCATCGGCTCGGAGCTGGGCGTGCTCGACATCGACCTGCTGGCAGGCGACCCGGACTGCCGGCTCGCCGCCGAGGAGCTCGTCGTGCGACTGACGCTGGCGAGCGGCCTGACCGCCGAGGAGCTCAACGCGATCCTGTCGCGGCTCGCCCAGCGCTGGGCCGCCGACGACGCCATCGCGACGCGCGTGGACTCGCTGCGCGTGCAGCTGGCGACCGGCGCCTGACGGCCGCCCCTCGCGCTCGCGCCCCGCGCCTCACGCCGTGCGAAGCATCCGCAGGCCCGCGACCACCGACAGTGCCGCCACGATCGCGACGAAGCCGACGAGCACCGGCACCAGCGGCCAGACGATGAGCGCGACGCCCACGAGCAGCACGGGCAGCGCGAGGCCGATGTAGGCGACGAGGAAGACCGCTGCGAGCACTTCGCCTCGACGCTCCGGCGCCGCGAGCGAACCGGCCACCAGGATCGCGGCGCGGAAGAGGAGTCCGACTCCCGCTCCCGCGACGATCCCCGCGGTGACGAATGCGGGCAGCGAGCCGCCGAGCACGCCCACGGCCAGCCCCGCGAGGCCGAGGGCCACGAGTGCGATCGCGACGATCAGCTGCGTTCGCGGACGCACCGGAGCGAACACGATCTGCGAGACGGCGGACGCGGCGAACACCGAGAACGGCACCGCGCCGGCCGCGAGGTGCGACGCGACGTGGAACGTGCCGGAGAGCACGCTCGGCGCCAGCGACGTGAACAGGCCGAACACCGCGAACCCGGCGAAGGCGGCGATCGCGGCGGCCGAGAACGCGCCGCGGGCCGCCGCAGGGAGGGAGATGCGCTGCGGGCGGTAGGGAGGGCGCTCCTCTGCGCGCTCGACGGTCTCCGGCACGAGCGCGACGGCGACCGCTGCAACGGCGAGCACGACCAGGAAGACCGCGTACGGGAGCAGCAGCGGCGCAGGCAGGAACTGCGCGAAGAGGCCTCCGATCAGCGGACCGAGGGCGAGGCCTCCGGTGTTGACCACCGTCGAGACCGTTCCGGCCAGTCGCGGCCCCTCGTCGGGGCGGGCGACGGAGCGCAGCTCGCTCAGATGGGCGGTCGCGCTCGCGGTCAGCGCACCGACCCCCACGCCGGAGATCAGCCGTGCGACGAGCAGGCCGCTGACGTCGTTCCAGACCAGGAACAGCGCCGCGGCGACGATCTCGAGCAGGATGGCGACGAGCACCATGCGCCGCCGGCCGGCCCAGTCACTGAGGTGACCGATCAGGAACAGGCTCGCGATCACGCCGACCGCGTAGGCGGCGAAGACGACCGTGATCACCCAGGTCGGGAAGCCGTCGCGCTGCTGGTAGAGCGCGTAGAGCGGGGTCGGGATCGTCGAGAAGGCCATCACGGCGAGGAAGGCGGCCGCGATCACCCAGAAGCCCGCGCCGTGCCGGAGGTGCCAGGCCGGACGGGTACGGGCAGTGGGGGAGACGGCGGTGGGCGAGACGGCGGTGGTCGGGGAGGTGGGAGCGTCGATCGACATGGCTCGATGATCGCTTCCGCTCGCCATCGTGTCCAACGAATGATCTGGATGCTGATGATCGAAGAAACCGATCATCACGTTACGATGACCGGATGGACACCCGACAACTGGAGTACTTCGTCGCGGTCGCAGAAGAGCAGAACTTCACGCGTGCCGCGGCTCGGCTGTTCGCAGCCCAGTCGACCGTCTCGGCGGGAGTGGCCGCGCTCGAGCGAGAGCTCGGCGCGCGCCTGTTCGAGCGCGACGCCCATGGGGTCAGGCTCACCGGCGTCGGGGAGGCCGCGCTCGCCGAGGCGCGCACCGGACTCCAGTCGATCGAGCGGCTCCGCGACCTCGTCGCAGGCGAAGGCGGCTTGCGCGGGGCGGTGCGGGTCGGGATCTTCACGAACCTGGCGTCCATCGACCTCCCCGGCATCATGGGCGAGTTCCGCAGACGTCACCCGCGCGTCGACCTGAGGCTCGGGCCGTCGCCCAGCGGTTCGACGGGTCTCGCCGACGACGTGCGGCAGGGGCGGGTGGATGTCGCGTTCCTCGGCCTGCCGGATTCCGTGCCCGGGGTGCTCGAGCTGCCGCTCGCGGAGGCGCCGTTCGTGGCCGTCCTGCCGGAAGGGCATCTCCTCGCCGACGGCGGCGGCCCCGTGCCGCTGGCGGCGCTCGCCGCAGAGCGGTGGGTGGACGCACGCGCGGGCTTCGGCAACCGGGTCACCCTCGACCGCGCGCTGACGGCGGCGGGTCTGACCAGGCAGATCGCAACCGAGGTGTCCGACCTGGGCGAGATCCCGCGCTTCGTCGCAGCGGGCCTGGGCGTGGCCGCCCTCCCGGCTCTGACCGTCCTCCCCACGGCAGGCGTGGTGACCCGACCGCTC
This sequence comes from Leifsonia sp. TF02-11, assembly GCF_017565305.1. Lineage (GTDB taxonomy): Bacteria > Actinomycetota > Actinomycetes > Actinomycetales > Microbacteriaceae > Leifsonia. The sequence continues at coordinate 538,849 of NZ_JAGEKP010000004.1, read as the reverse complement.
GCGCCGGTGATCGAGTGGCGCCTCAGCGTCATCGCTCATCAGCGGCCCGGTGCGGCGGCGCGTGCCCTGGTCGGCCTGATCGCCGAGCGGTTCGGGCGCCCGCTTCCGCCTACGCTGGAGGCATCATGACCGTTTTCGCCGCCGTCGTCCTGTTCCTCAACGCGCTGTTCAACGTGTTCGCCTGGCCCCGCTTCTTCTCCCGGGTTCGGGCCGACGTGCGCGCGAGGGACGCGGCCGGCCGCGCCACCCCCTTCCTGGTCGTGCACGCGGTCCTCCTCGGTGTGGCGCTCCTGCTCGCCGTGCTGTCGGCCGTCGCGGGTGTGCTGTTGCTCGTCGCGTGACGCGGATGGGAGCATGAGGGCATGGCTCTCTCGATCACCGGCGACGCGGAAGCGGACGCCCTCCTCGACCAGTCTCCGTTCGCCCTGCTCGTCGGAATGCTGCTCGATCAGCAGATCGCGATGGAGACCGCGTTCGTCGGTCCCGCGAAGCTGCGCGACAGGCTCGGCTCCCTCGACCCGGCCGGCATCGCCTCGCTGGACCCCGACCGGCTGGTCGAGGTGATGAAGCAGTCGCCGTCGGTGCACCGGTTCCCCGGCTCGATGGCCGGCCGCCTGCAGTCGCTGGCATCGGCGATCGTCACCGACTGGGGCGGCGACACTGCGGCGATCTGGACCCAGGGCGACCCGGACGGCGCCGAGGTGCTGCGTCGCCTGAAGGCGCTGCCCGGCTTCGGCGAGCAGAAGGCGAAGATCTTCCTCGCCCTGCTCGGCAAGCAGAAGGGGCTGGACGTCCCGGGCTGGCGTGAGGCCGCGGGCGACTACGGGCTGGAGGGCTACCGCTCCGTGGCCGACATCGTCGACCCGGAGTCGCTGACGAAGGTGCGCGAGCACAAGCGCGCGATGAAGGCGGCGGCGAAAGGCTGACCCGCTCCCGCCGAAGGACGCGCACGAGGGGCACGTTGTTGTCCCCTTCGGGGCCCGAGGGGGACAACAACGTGCCCCTCGGCGGGTGAGGTGACCCCGAGCGCGACGGATGTCGGCGGACGCCGATAGCGTTGCGGTGTGTTCCTACTCGACGGGGTGATCGTCACCAGCGCCAGCGACCTGACCGAGGCGTCGAAGTGCGAGTTCGCCTTCCTCCGCTCGCTCGACGTCAAGCTGGGCAGGATCGAGAAGACCGACGAGGTCGACGATCCCATGTACGTGCGGTCCTCGCGCCTGGGCGACGAGCACGAGCACCACATCCTCGAGCGCTACCGCGAACGGTTCGGCGCGGGGGTCGCGGAGGTCGCGCGGCCGGAGTCGCTGACCGCCGATTCACTGGCGGAGGCGGTCGCCGAGACGGCGCGTGCGTTCGAACGCGCCAGCGAGGTGGTGTTCCAGGCCACGTTCTTCGACGGTTCGTTCGTCGGGTTCGCCGACTTCGTGGTCCGGCTCGCCGACGGCCGGTACCGCGTGCAGGACTCCAAGCTCGCCCGCAGCGCGCGGGTGACCGCCCTGCTCCAGCTCGCCGCGTACGCCGAGCAGCTGCGCCGCACCGGTGTCGACGTCGACGGAACCGTCGAGCTGCTGCTCGGCGACGGCTCGGTGAGCGAGCACCGGCTCTCCGACATCGAGCCCGTCTACCGCAAGCGCCGCGCCCGGCTCCTGGAGATCATCGACCAGCACGTCGCCGACACCGGTCCCGTCGCCTGGGGCGACCCGCGCTTCACCGTCTGCGGGCGGTGCGACACCTGCGACGCGGAGGTGCAAGCGGCGCGCGATGTGCTGCTGGTCGCCGGAATGCGCGTGACGCAGCGGGAGCGCCTGATCGCCGCCGGCATCACGACCATCGACGCGCTCGCCGCCTCCACCGGCCCGGTCGACGGCATTCCCGAGGGGACGCTGACGGGCCTTCGCGAGCAGGCGCGGCTGCAGTTGGAGGCCGTCGAGGGCGCGCCGCCTCCCGTCCGCGTCTTCAACGCACCGGTGCTGGCCGTGCTGCCCGAGCCCGATCCCGGCGACATCTTCTTCGACTTCGAAGGCGACCCGCTGTACACCGAGGGTGCCGGCGAGCGCTGGAACCTCGACTACCTGTTCGGCATGGTCGACCAGGATGCGCGGTTCACCGCGTTCTGGGCGCACGACTTCGCGGAGGAGCGTGTCGCGCTGGAGCGGTTCCTCGCGTTCGTCCGCGAACGGCGGGCCGACTTCCCCGGCATGCACATCTACCACTACGCCGCCTACGAGCAGACCCACCTGCTGTCCCTGGCCGCCCGGCACGGCGTGGGCGAGGAGGAGGTCGACGCCCTGCTCCGCGACAACGTCCTGGTCGACCTCTACCCCTTGGTGCGCAAGTCGGTGCGCGTGGGATCGCGCTCGTACTCGATCAAGAAGCTGGAGCCGCTCTACATGGGCTCCGAGCTGCGGCAGAGCGAGGTGACCAACGGCGCGGACTCGATCACCGAGTACGCGAACGCCCGCGACCTCATCGCGCTCGGCCGCCTCGACGATGCGCAGCCCCTGCTCGACGCGCTGGCCGACTACAACCGGTACGACTGCGTCTCCACCCTGCGCCTGCGCGACTGGCTCCTCGCCAGGGCGCAGGAAGCCGGGGTCCCGATCGGCGCCGCTCCACTGGAGGAGCCGGAGGTCGCACCGGAGGCGTCCCCGCTCCGCGCCGGTCTGCTGACTTTCGCCGGCGACCCGCTCGACCCGCACCGCACCACCGACCGCGAGGCCGTCGCGCTCGCGGCGGCGGCGATCGACTACCATCGGCGCGAGCAGAAGAGCTTCTGGCAGAGCCACTTCTCCCGGCTGATCCAGCCGGTGGAGGAGTGGGCAGACACCCGCGACGTGCTGGTCGTCGAGACCGCCCGGGTGGTCCGCGACTGGTACCTCGACGAGGGCCAGCGCGTCGAACGGCGCGAGCTGCTGCTCTCGGGTCAGTGGGGAGCGGGCAGCTCGGTGCGCGTCAGCGAGAACTCCGGACCGTTCCTGCTCTACGAATACCCCGGTCCGTTCCGGCTGCTCCGGGCGCAGCCGGGCGCGCGCACCGTTCGCACCGTCGCGGTCATCGACGTCACGGACGACGGCTCGGTGCTGGTCAGGGAGACACTGCCGGAGGACGTCGCCGCGTACGATCACCTGCCGAGCGCGCTGACGCCGGCCGCCCCGCCGAACACGCGACCGCTCGCCGAGGCGATCCGGGAGTGGGGCACCGGCCTGCTGGCCGCGCTGCAGAACGACAGCTGGCCCGTGAACGCGACGGTCGACCTGCTGCGACGGACCCCGCCGCGCACCCGCTCCGGCATCCTCGCCCCGGAGGGCCCGGACGACGGCAGCGGGCGCATCGCGGCGGTGACGGCCAGCCTCCTCGATCTCGACTCGTCGTATCTCGCCGTCCAGGGCCCTCCCGGCACCGGCAAGTCATATCTCGGCGCGCACGTGATCGCACGCCTGGTCGCCGAGCACGGCTGGCGGGTCGGAGTCGTGGCCCAGTCGCACGCGGTCGTGGAGAACCTGCTCGAGCGGGTCGTCGCGACCGGCCTGGATGCGGCCCTCGTCGGGAAGGTTCCCAGCGCGTCCGCCGAGTCGCCGGGGTTCACCGCACTGCGCCGCAACGGCCAGCTCGAGTTCGCCGCCGAGCGCGAGGCGAGCGGATTCGTCCTCGGCGGGACGGCGTGGGACTTCGCGAACCCGGCACGCGTTCCCCGCGAGAGTCTCGACCTGCTCGTCGTCGACGAGGCCGGCCAGTTCTCGCTGGCGTCGACCATCGCCGTGGGGGTGGCCGCCCGCAACCTGTTGCTGCTCGGCGACCCGCAGCAGCTGCCGCAGGTGAGCCAGGGGAGCCATCCCGAACCGGTGGACGGCTCCGCCCTCGGCTGGGTGAGCGACGGGCATGACGTGCTGCCTGCCGAGTTCGGCTACTTCCTCGCCGAGAGCCGCCGGCTGCACCCGGCTCTCGCTCACGCCGTCTCCGTGCTGTCGTACGAGGGGCGGCTGCACGCGCACCCCGACGCGGGGGAGCGCGAGCTCTCCGGTGTCGAGCCCGGCCTCCACCCCGTGCCCGTCGCCCACACCGGCAACGCGACGGCATCTCCGCAGGAGGCCGAGGTCGTCGTCGCCATCGTGGGCGACCTGGTCGGGCGGCCCTGGACCGATCCGGCCGCGGACCGCGACGACTCCCCGCTCGGTCAGGACGATGTGATCGTCGTGACCCCGTACAACGCGCAGCTGGCCGAGGTGCGTGAGGCCCTCGACACCGCGGGCTTCCCCGAGGTGCGGGTCGGCACCGTGGACAAGTTCCAGGGGCAGGAGGCGGCGATCGCGATCGTCAGCCTCGCCGCGTCCTCGGCGGCGGACGTACCGCGGGGGATGTCGTTCCTGCTGTCGAAGAACCGGCTCAACGTCGCGATCTCGCGGGCGAAGTGGGCGGCCTACCTCGTCCACTCGCCGGAGCTCACCGAGTTCCTGCCGACGACGCCCGCCGGTGTCGGCGAGCTGAGCGCGTTCATCCGACTGGTCGAGCGGGAGGCGACGCAGACGTCGCGTCTGACGGGTGAGGCCTCGCTGGTGCGAGCCGTCTGGTGAGTGCTGCCCACGCGGGCTACCGTGGAGGCGTGACACCGGAGGAACTGCAGGAGCTCGTCATCCTGCGACGAGCGCGCGATCTGATCGATCGCCAGTACGCCGAGCCGCTCGACGTGCCGACGATGGCCGCCTCCGCGTTCATGTCGCCGTCGCACTTCTCGCGCCGGTTCCGGGCCGCCTACGGAGAGACCCCGTACAGCTACTTGATGACCAGGCGCATCGAGCGCGCCATGTCGCTGCTGCGCGAAGGGCTGACGGTCACCGAGGCGTGCATGGCCGTGGGCTGTACCTCCCTCGGATCGTTCAGCTCCAAGTTCGCCGAGATCGTCGGCGAGTCGCCGACGAGCTACCGCACGCGCGAACACCGCGCGGTGATGGCGATGCCCAACTGCATCGCCAAGCAGCGCACCCGCCCGGTGCGCTCGAAGCCGCTGCCGGGCTGAGCGGCGCGCGCGGTTCGAGCAGGAATGGAGAAGCGAACGCCCGGTGCCCTTCCTAGAGTGACACCATGACCATTTCGCTTCAGTACTCGCACATCACCGTCACCGACCCCGAGGAGTCGCTCGCGTTCTACCGCGACGCGCTGGGCCTGGACGTGCTCAACGACGTCGCGTCGGGCGGTCACCACTGGATCACGCTCGGCGTCGCCGGGCGGGAGGGCACGGAGATCGTGCTGTCCGACCCGTACGCCGGCCGCTCGCAGTCCGACGGCGACGCCATCCAGGAGCTCGTCGCGAAGGGCGTGCTCACCAACGTCGTGTTCCGCACCGAGGACGACCTCGACACGGTCTTCGAGCGCGTCCGCGCGAGCGGTGCCGAGGTGCTCCAGGAGCCGAAGGACCAGCCGTGGGGGCCGCGCGACTGCGCCTTCCGCGACCCGTCCGGCAACATGGTGCGGATCCTGCAGTCCACGGCCCAGCCGCAGAACGCGTAGCACCGCGCTGCCCTGCCCCGGGCCGCCGGGGCGGGGCGCGCGTTGCGTCCCCGTAATATTTCGGAACGGGTTTTGACCCTCCCCCCGCCTCTTGACAGGCTCGATGTGCCGCCAACCGTCCGCCGGCACATCCCCCCTTCACAAGAGAGGCACAGCCATGTCCGACGCCACCCCGCCCGGGACCATTCCCGCCCTTCCCGAGAAGCCCAAGCGCTCCAAGACCCCGTGGATCGTCGGCATCGCGATCGTCGCGGTGCTCGCCGTTGTCGGCGGCGTCGTCGCCGCCGTGAACGCGAGCAACTCCGGTTCGGCCGACGCGGCGGGCACGAAGGTCACCGTGAAGATCGGGACGACCGAGCAGTCGGCGCCCTACTGGCCGATCCTGAAGAAGGAGGCCGCGCAGAACGGCATCGACATCCAGGTCGTCGGGTTCAAGGACTACCTGCAGGCCAACCCGGCGCTCGCCGACGGACAGCTCGACCTGAACTTGTTCCAGCACCTCCAGTTCCTCGCGAACTACAACGTGCAGGCGCACCAGAACCTGGTGCCGATCGCGTCCACCTATGTCGTGCCCCTGTCCCTCTACTCGAAGAAGTACACGAAGCTCGACGAGATCCCGAGCGGCGCCGGCATCGCCATCCCGAACGACCCGACCAACCAGGCGCGGGCGCTGCTCGTGCTGCAGAAGGCCGGCCTCGTGACGCTGAAGAACGGCGGGAACACGCTCGCCACGCCCGCCGACATCGACGCGTCCGCGTCGCGCGTCACGGTGATCCCCGTGGATGCCGCCCAGACCGCACCCGCCCTCGACTCGGCCGCCGGCGCGGTCATCAACAACACCTTCGTCGGTCCTGCGGGCATCGACCCGGAGTCGGCCCTGTTCAAGGACGACCCGAAGAGCGCGGCCGCCGAGCCCTACATCAACGCCTTCGTCGCCCGCGACAAGGACAAGTCCAACGCGACGTACCTGAAGATCGCAGAGCTGTACCACTCCAAGGCCGTCCAGGACGCGGTGCTCGCCGACTCCAAGAACACCGCCGTGCTCGTGCAGAAGTCGCAGGCCGACCTGATCGCGATCCTCCGTTCGCTCGAGAAGACGATCCAGGCGGCGAAGTAGGCGCGTGGGCTCCCTCATCGAGTTCCGCGGCGTCACCAAGAGCTTCCGCTCGGGTGACGCCGCGGTCGCCGCCGTGTCGGACCTCGACCTGACGATCGAGCGCGGCGAGATCTTCGGCATCATCGGCTATTCGGGCGCGGGCAAGAGCACGGTGCTGCGGCTCATCAACGCGCTCGAGCGGCCGACCTCCGGCGCGGTGATCGTGGACGGCCGCGACCTCACGACCCTCCGGGAACGCGACCTGCGCAGCGTGCGGGCCGGTATCGGCATGATCTTCCAACAGTTCAACCTGTTCCGGTCGCGCACGGTGTTCGCCAACATCGCCTACCCGCTGAAGGTCGCGGGCTGGCCAGCCGACAAGCGCAAGCAGCGTGTCGCCGAGCTTCTCGCGTTCGTCGGACTGACCGAGAAGGCCTGGACCTATCCTGACCAGCTCTCGGGCGGCCAGAAGCAGCGCGTCGGCATCGCCCGTGCGCTCGCGACCAACCCCGCGATCCTGCTGGCCGACGAGGCCACGAGCGCCCTCGACCCGGAGACCACCGCCGACGTACTGGCGCTGCTCAAGCGGGTCAACGAGGAGCTCGGCGTCACGATCGTGGTCATCACGCACGAGATGGAGGTCGTGCGCTCGATCGCGGACCGCGTCGCCGTCCTCGACTCCGGTCGGGTGATCGAGACCGGGAGCGTGTTCGAGGTGTTCTCGAACCCGCAGACGCCGACCTCGCAGCGCTTCGTCGGCACAGTGCTCCGCAACCAGCCGGACTCCGCCGACGTCGAACGTCTGCGCGGCAAGCACTCCGGTCGGATCGTCTCGGCCCGCATCCACGACGACGGCCGGCTGGGCGCTGTGCTCTCCGACGCCGTCGGCCGGCACGGGGTGCGCTTCGAGATCGTGTACGGCGGCATCTCCGCACTGCAGGGGAGGTCGTTCGGCAGCCTCACGCTCGAGCTCGTCGGCGCCCCTGGCGACGTGGACGCGCTGATCGCGGAACTACGCACGGTCACCGAGGTCGAGGAGGTGGCCGCGTGAACGACTGGTCGACGCTGTGGCCGGTATACCTGACCTCCATCGGCCAGACGCTCTGGATGGTCGTCGCGACGCTCGTTCTGGGCGGCGTGCTCGGCCTCGCGCTCGGCGTGCTGCTCTACACGACGCGGCCCGGCGGGTTGCTGCAGAACCGTGCCCTCTCGGCGGTGCTCAATGTGCTCGTCAACTTCGTCCGGCCGATCCCGTTCATCATCTTCATGACAGCGGTCGCCCCGCTGACGCAGGTCGTGCTCGGCACGTTCCTGGGAACGCCGGCCGCGATCTTCCCGATGACGATCGCAGCGACGTTCGCCATCTCCCGCATCGTCGAGCAGAACCTGGTGACCATCGATCCGGGCGTGATCGAGGCGGCGCGGGCGATGGGGTCGAGTCCCTGGCGGATCATCTCGACGCTGCTCATCCCGGAGGCGCTCGGACCGCTCATCCTGGGCTACACCTTCGTGTTCGTCGCGATCGTGGACCTGTCGGCGGTCGCCGGCAGTCTCGGCGGCGGCGGTCTCGGCGACTTCGCGATCTCGTACGGCTATCAGCGCTACAACTGGGTCGTCACCTGGGTCGCCGTGCTCACCATCGTCGTCCTGGTCCAACTCGTCCAGTTCCTCGGCAACACGCTGGCCCGCAAAGCCCTCCGCCGCTGAGCCGCCACCCCGGCTATGGCCGGGCGGCCGGGGCGGTGTAGCGGCCGACGGGCCGCAGCCGCAGGGGGCGCTCGCGGTACTCGGCGAGGGCGTGCACGATCCAGCCTGCGGTGCGGGCGGTGGCGAAGATCACCTCGCCGGCGTCGTCGGCCATCCCGCCGGCGAGGGCGAGCGCGGCGAGGGCGAGATCCGAGTTGGGGGCGGCGCCCGTGCGATCGCGGAGGAGGGCAGCGACCGCGTCGACGGCCTCGACGACGGGCGCGCCTGCTGGATCGTCGGCGAGCATGCCGAGCAGGATCCGCGCGCGGGGGTCGCCGGCCGGATAGAGCGGTTGCCCGAATCCCGGCACCGGGCCGCGGCCGTCGGCGACGGCGTCGGCGACGACGCGGGACGGCTCCTCGCCCGCCGCGACACGCGCGAGCATCCGCTGGGCTGCGCGACTGGCGTTGCCGTGCAGTGGCGAGTCGAGGGCGCCGAGCCCGGCCACGACGACCGCGTACGGCGTCGCCCGAGCGGAGGCCGCAGCGCGCGCCGCGAGGGTCGACACGGCGAGGTCGTGGTCGAGCAGCAGCACGAGGGCCGCGTCGAGGGTGCGCAGCAGCTGCGGTGACGGGGGCCGTGGCGTCAGGCGTGACCAGAGCTCGGCGGCGAGGGTCGCCGCCACCGGCGAAGACCGCACGGGCAGCACCTCGACCATCCCGGTGATGAGCCGTTCGGCCGCGCCGGCCACGGCCTCCGGGTCGAGGGAGGTGCGCAGCGGGTCGGCCGCGGCCAGGGCTGTCACCGCGACCAGCTGACGGTCGCGGTCGCCCGCACCGGGCGGCAGGGCGTCGGCCACTCGCCTGGCGCTCTCCAGCCCGGGACCGGGGGCGAAGCGGGTGGCCGGATCCCACTGCCCGGAGAGCGCCCAGCGCGCCACCACCTCGAACGGCTCGTGCGCCAGTTCGGCGGCGGCGCGGCCCCGGTAGTACAGCTCTCCGTCGTCGATGAGGGCGAAGTCCGTCTCGATGACCATGAGCGGCCGCCCCTCCGAACGCGCCGCGGAGGGGGCGGCGGTGCGTCGCCGGGCGGCGGCGAACGCCTCGACCTCCAACGGATCGAAGGTCGACCCTGCTGCCGTGCGCGTGCGGTCGAGGAGCCCACGAGCAACGTAGGCGTAGAGGGTCTCGAGCTTGATGCCGAGGCGCTCGGCCGTCTGCTCGGCGGTGAGGCGGGGCAGCCTGCCCCGTTCGGAGGGTTCCGCCTGTTCAGAGGACTCGATCATGTTGATCCGATCAACGTTGACGCACGGACAATCCACGTTCACACTACTGCCATGGACCGCATGAACGACACCCTCATCGACGTCCCCCGCGGGCTGACCAATGTGGTCGCCGCGCACACCGCGCTGGGCGACGTGCGCGGGCAGGAGGGGTTCTATCACTACCGCCAGTACTCGGCGATCGACCTCGCACGCGATCGCACGTTCGAGGACGCCTGGTACCTGCTGCTCTTCGGCGACCTCCCGACGCCCGAGGAGCTGGCTGCGTTCCGGCAGCGCATCGCGGCCGCCCGGCGCATCCCCGGCCCGGTCGCCGAACTGCTGCCGTCGATCGCGCGGCTCACCGCGGGCGGCGATGCCCTCGCCGGCCTGAGGATGGCGCTCGCCGCGGTCGCCGCGCACGATGGGCTGCGGCCGGTTTACGACGAAGACCCGGACGCGCGCACGAGCGACGCGATCCGGGTCGCGGCCGTCACACCGGTCCTGCTCGCGTCGCTGCACGCCTACGCAAAGGGAGAGGTCCCGGCCGAGCCGCGGGACGACCTCGGCCAGGTGTCCGACTACCTGCGTCTGGTCACCGGTCGTGTCCCGGATGCGGCCCACGAGCACGCGCTGAGCGCGTACCTGACCGCCGCCATCGACCACGGCTTCAACGCATCCACCTTCACCGCGCGGGTCATCGCCTCCACCGGAGCGGATGTCGCGGCTGCCGTCGACGGCGCGCTCGGAGCGCTGTCCGGCCCGTTGCACGGGGGAGCGCCGAGCCGCGCGCTCGAGACCCTCGACGCCATCGGCACCCCCGACCGCATCGACGAGTGGATCACCGCCACCGTCCGCGGCGGCGGCCGCGTCATGGGGTTCGGGCACGCCGTCTACCGCACAGAGGACCCGCGCTCGCGGCTGCTGCGGGAGGTGGCGCAGGGGTTCGGCGGAGACCGGGTGGCGTTCGCCGTGCAGGTGGAGGACCGGGTGCAGCGGCTCCTCGCTGAGCTGAAACCGGGTCGGGAACTGCACACCAACGTCGAGTTCTACGCCGGTGTCGTCATGGAACTGTGCGGGATCCCGCGCTCACTGTTCACGCCGACCTTCGCCGTCGCCCGCGTCGTCGGCTGGACGGCGCACATCCTGGAGCAGGCTGCCGACGGCAAGATCCTCCGGCCGTCGTCGCGCTACGACGGACCGCCGGCGCCGACGCCGCTGCCCGCGCGGACGATCGCGGCCTGAGAAGGGCACCGGCCGCGCTCAGCCCAGCAGCGACGTCATCAAGGCTGCGGCGCCGGCGAGCGAGACCGCGCCGCGCGCACTGTTCGCCTTCCGCCAGGGCTTCTCGAACGCCGCGAACGCCGCGTCGTCGCCCGGCGCGGCCTCCGCCAGGCGGTTGTTCAGCGGGACGTTGACCGCGGCCGTGATCACGAATCCGGCGAGTCCGAGCACGGCGCCGGCCACCGCGACCAGCGCTGCCCACGCCGCCGTCGCCCCCGCCATCAGGTCCACGAGCACCAAGACGATGCTCACCCCGCAGGCGAGCGCCGAGACGAGGAACGCCAGAATGAACGGCGACCGCGGCGCCAGCACGTTGATCCGGTTCATCACGCCGGTCGAGCGGGCGTCGCCGTCGAACGCCGGCATCACCATCGCGCCGAAGCCGAGGTAGACGCCGCCGACGATAGCGGTGCTGAGGGCGGCGAGGACGATCCAGATGGCTGTCGCTGTCTGCATGGCGTGAGCGTATCGTCTTGCTCGGGCGGAGTCACGGGCCCCTGCGGACGGAGGCGGGAACGATGCGCGGTGCGGTGCGGCACGTGGAGTGGGTCGGCGACGAGGACCCCGAGCGGTTGGAGGCGGCGGTCGTCACCTTCGCGCCCGACCGGCTCGATGCCCTCGGCACCTCGCGCACCACCGACTACGTCGTGAGCTGGGAGCTCGAGACCTCCTCCGGCTGGGCGACCGACCGTCTCTCGGTCGCGGTGGCTGGCCGCGGCTTCACGCGCTGGCTGGTGCTCGCCCGCGACGCGCACGGGCGCTGGACCAGCGAGTCGTACACGCACGGCGCGACCCGCTATCACGATGCGCCGCTGGCGGAGCCCGGAATCGTGTCGCCGTCCGACCTGGACGGCGCCGTGGACTGCGATCTGGCGCTGTGCCCGGTCACCAACACCATGCCGATCCTGCGACTGAACGCGCTGGACGGCCTGGAAGAGACGGAACTGACGATGGCGTGGGTGGACCTCCCGTCGCTGGAGGTCGTCGCGAGCCGCCAGGCGTATAGCGCAGCCCACCCGTACGACCCGGAGGCCGGACGCGCGGTCGTGCGCTATCGCAGCGTCGGCAGCGGCTTCACGGCCGACCTCGGCGTCGACGAGGACGGCCTCGTCATCGACTACCCGCGCCTGGCGCGCCGCATCCGCACCCGCTGAACCCGAGCTGCAGAGAGCTCAGGGAGTGGGCGCCAGCGCGTCGTAGCGGCGGAAGCCGCGCTGCACGCGCACGACCGTTGCGACGAGGACGACGATCAGGAGGCCGCCGAGAAGCGGAGGGAACCACAGCGCGCCGGTCAACGCCAGCACGCCGATGTAGAGGTCGCCGAGGCGCGGCCCTCCGGTCACGACGACCGTGAACACGCCCTGGAGCCGCCCGCGCATGACGTCGGGCGCCGAGGCCTGCAGGATCGTCATCCGGAAGATCGAGCTGACGTTGTCCGCGGCGCCCGAGGCGGCGAGCAGGACGGTGGCCGCGATCAGCGCGGGGAGATTCGCCTCGGCGAACGAGGCACCGCCTCCCGCCGTGCCGCTGAACGCGACGACGGCGAGCACGATGCCGAAGCCGAGGATGGACGCGCCGTAGACCACGATCGCCCGCTCGACGGCGCGGCCCTGCCAGCGCACGTGGCCGAGGCGGCCGGAGAACACGCTCGAGACGAGCGTGCCGACGGCGCCGGCGGCGGTCAGGATGCCGACCGTGACGGGGCCGCCCCCGATCAGCAGCGCGCCGACGGCGGGGAACAGTGCGCGCGGCTGGCCGAACGTCATCGCGATCAGGTCGAGCACGAAGGTCATCGAGAGGTTCGGCGCGGTCTTCAGGAACCGCAGTCCCTGCAGGACCGACGAGAGACCGGCGCTCTGCCGCTCACCCTCCGGCACGATGGAGGGCAGCGTGAAGATCCCGAGGAACGCCGCAGTGAACAGGATGACGTCCACCGTGTAGGTCCAGGGGATACCGACACTCGCGACCAGCAGACCGGCCAGCGCGGGGCCGACCGTGACCATGACGCCCATGCTGATGCCGCCGAGCGCGCTCGCCGCGGGTAGCAACCGCACAGGGAGCAGCCGGGGCGTGATCGCCTGCCGGGTCGCGCCGATCATGACCGTCGCGACAGCGTTGACGGTCGTCAGCGCGTACAGCGGCCAGACGACCTGGACGTGCATCCAGGCGACGAGGGCGATGCCGGCGGTGGAGGCCCACGCCACGATCGCGGTGACGAGCGCGACCGTCCGCCGGTCGAACGCGTCCGCGAGCACGCCCCCGTAGAGGCCGAACACGATCATCGGGACGAGCGCGAAGAGCGCCACCAACGAGACGGCGAGCGTCGAGTGGGTGAGGTCGTAGATGTGGAGGCCGACCGCCACGACCGTCATCTGGCCGCCGATCCCCGAGATGGCGCCGCCGGCCCAGAGCCGCGCGAACGCCGGCGACTCCTTCAGCGGGCTGAGGTCGACGAAGTGCCGCGAATGCGACAGCCGCGTATCGTCGGGCTCCGCTGTGCCGGGCTCCGCTGTGTTTGGCTTCTGTGTGCCGGGGGTCTGCTCTGTGCTCAGAAGCGGGGCTTCTTGCTGAGCGAGACCGCCGCGAGCGAGAAGACGACGCCGAAGACCATGATGGTGACGGTGACCGCCTGCAACACGACCTGCCAGAACGGCACGAACGGCGTGACGGAGACCCAGAGCCAGAGGATGGCGCCGATCAGGGTGATGACGTAGCTGAAGGTGCGGCGGGCGTACAGCGCGTTGAGCGACACGACCGTGGCCGCGACCGTCACCTGGAAGAACGGGAGGAACTCGTCGGCGTGCCCGGTCCAGGTGTACACGAGGCTGATGACGCCGATGACGACGGTGACCAGCACGATGAGGGTCGCGATCGCGTTGCCCAGCATCGGCGGGACGGTCGCGCTCAGGCTGCGGACGAGGCCGCCGTGCTCGTCGTCCACGACGACATCGTCGGAGGCGGTGTGGTGGGTGTCGGCGATCGTGTGCGTGCTCACGACGACGATCCTACCGCCCGGTGGCGGTGGGTGCCGCACACGCTCATCGGGGCTTCCGCAGCCCATGCCGAGGCATCCGAAAGCGATGCCGTGTCGAGCGTCTTGACCTCCTGGGGATATTGTTCTTCGGGTAACCCCGTCGACACGATCACGTTCTGAGTCGAGGTCCTCGTGCCCAAGCCGTTCCTCGACACCACTGATGCCGAGCGACGCACCGTGAATCGGATCGTCGCAGAGCCGGCAGGGCGCGGAAACGGCCGTTGCTTCTGGGACGTGTACCTCTACTCGCTCGGCCACAGCGAACCGATCGCGCATGAGGCAGCGGCGCTCGACGACGATCCGCCCGACCAGATCGAGTCCTATATCGATCATTACCTGCAGAGGATCGGGTTGCGCCGCAGCGAGAGCCTCATCGCGGGGGAGGAAGGCGTGATCCGCGCTCGTGTCGAGCGAGGGGAGACGCTCCCGACCGAGCCCGATCGATGAATCCACGCGGGCCAGGGCAGCGGCCGCCGCACACCACCGGCGGGTACGGTGATGGCATGTCTGCGTCCCGTCGCCGCCGGTCCCTGTTCGCCCTGCCGCGTTCGGTGGTCCGTACCGACGAGGCGGTCGCGCGCCGGATCAACCGCCGCAGCACCGGGCCGCGCGCGGACGGATTCTGGCGGCTCCTCAGCGGTGCCGCCGACCACGGCAAGCTGTGGTTCGCTGCTGCGGCGGTGCTCGTCGCGCTCGGCAAGCCGCGGGCGGCGCTGCGCGGGGTCGCGTCGCTCGGCCTCGCGAGCCTCATCGCCAACGTCGTCGGCAAGACCCTCGTCGGAGGCGACCGGCCGGTGCTCACCTCCATCCCGGTGTCGCGTCGGCTCGACCGGTCGCCGACCTCGCCGTCCTTCCCTTCCGGTCACACCGCCAGCGCAGCGGCGTTCGCCGCGGGGGTCGCGCTGGAGTCGCCGGCGGCCGGTGCCGCGCTCGCCCCGCTCGCGGCCGGCGTTGCCTACTCGCGCCTGCACACCGGCGCGCACTGGTTCTCTGACGTCGCAGGCGGTGCGGCGATCGGTGCGGGCGCTGCGCTCCTGCTGAAGGCCGCGACGCCGGTGCTGCGCTCGCTGCGGCGCACTGCGACTCCCGCGCCGACTGCCGAGACGATCGATCTGCCCGTGCTGCCGCGCGGTGCCGGCGCGTTCATCGTCGTCAACCCGGGTTCGGGCGCCGGGCTCGGGAGGCCGGATCCGCGGCCTCTCCTCGCGACGCGGTTCCCCGACGCCCGCGTGCACCAACTGCAGGAGGGCGACGACATCGCCGCGCTCGTGCAGGAGCAGCTCGACTCGGCGGAGCCTCCCGTCGTGCTCGGGGTCTCAGGCGGCGACGGGACCGTCTCGGCGATGGCGCACGAAGCCAGGCTCGCCGGTCTCCCGCTGCTGGTGCTGCCCGGCGGCACGTTCAACCACTTCGCCAAGGCGGCCGCACTCGAATCGATCGAGTCGGCGCTCGACGCCTTCGCGGCCGGCTCGGGCCGTCGGGTCGATGTCGCAGAGCTGCGCTTCCCTGCGGCCGGCGGCGATGCGGTGACCCGGACGGTGCTCAACACGGCGTCCGTCGGGCTCTACCCCGCGTTCGTCGCGGAGCGCGAGAAGCACGAGGCGCGCTGGGGCAAGCCGGTCGCCGCGCTCATCGCCGCCATCCGCGTCGTGCGCTCCAGCAGCCCGATCGAGGTGGAGATCGACGGGAAGACCCGGTCGATCTGGTCGGTGTTCGTCGGCATCGATCGCTACTACCCGGTCACGGTCGCGCCGATCGAGCGACGGAGGCTGGACGACGGCCTGCTCGACGTGCGCATCCTGATGGCAGGCCCGAAGCCCAAGACCCGCGGGGCGGTCGCCCTGGCGTTCGGCGGCCGCACGGACGCGCTCGTCGCCCGACTGCCGTTCCTGCAGGGGCCGCCGGCTCTCGACGCGTTCACCGGCGACCGCATCTCGGTGCGTGCCCGCGACGTCGACCCCGGCTACGCCCACGACGGCGAGGCATCGACGGACACGCCGGGTGCGGGTCTCGAACTGCGGATCCTCCCCGCCGCGCTGTCGGTCTACTCGCCGCGCACGCCGTGACCCGGCGCGGTCACGACTCCCGCACGACCTCGTCGACGGACTTGTCGGGCCGCAGGCCCCGCCACGACGGCTGGCGGAGGCGGTCGGTGCCCGTCCACTCCGCGAACTCGACCTCGCCGACGTATTCGGGACGCACCCAGTGCGCGCCGCGCGCGTCGAGGGAGGGCACGCCCTCCAACGGCGGGGTCTTGCGCTCGTGCGCCGAGAGCTTCCTCGCGAGGTCGTCGAGCATCGCGTCGGTGAAGCCCGTGCCCACTTTGCCCACGTAGCGCAGCGTGTCGCCGTCGGGGATGCCCAGCAGCAGCGCGCCGATCCCGTTCGCCCGCCGGCCGTTGCCTGGCGTCCAGCCGCCGATCACGACCTCCTGACTCAGATGGTGCTTGATCTTGATCCAGGTGCGCGAGCGCCGGCCGGTCGCGTACGTGCCGTCGCGCTGCTTGGCCATGACGCCTTCGAGGCCGAGCTCCTTCGAGGAGGCGATGGCGTGGTCCACATCCCCGGCGAACGCCGGCGGCACCTGCACGGGGTGGTCCTTGGGCGGCGTGAGCGCGGCCTCCAGCGCCGCGCGGCGGTCGTCGTAGGTCTCGCGCCGCAGATCCTTCCCGTCGAGCTCGAGGAGGTCGAAGACGAAGTAGTGCGCGGGGGCGCGCTTCGCAGCCGCCTCCACCTCCGCTGGTCGGGTCAAGCCCATCCGGGTCTGCAGGAGACCGAAATCGGGCCGGCCCTGCCGGGTGAGGGTCACGATCTCGCCGTCGACGACCAGGTCGTGGTCGCCGGCCAGCTCGACGAGCCCGGCGAGGTCGGGGTAGGTGCGGGTGACGTCGTTGCCGTTGCGGGTCGTCAGCCGGAGCGCGCCGCCCTGCACGACCGCGATCGCGCGGATGCCGTCCCACTTCATCTCGAACGCCCACTCGGCCTCGTCGTGGATGTCCTTGCGTGAGCCGAGGGTGGCGAGCATGGGGGAGATCGGGGGACTGTCGATCGGATGGGCGGTCGTCTTCTTCGCGGCGGGGGCCTTTGGTGCGGCCGTTCCGCGCGGGTCCGCGTCCTTCATCAGGTGGATCAGCCAGTTCTTCTCGTCCCCGCCCTGCGCGGTGGCGATGAGCGCGAACTTCCGGGGCACGCCGCCCAGTCCGCCGTCCTCCTGGCCGTGCAGGGTGACGATCACTTCGTCGTCGCGCCACTTCTCGAGCTCGTATTCGCCGTGGTCCCAGATGTCGACGTGGCCGGCCCCGTACTCGCCGTGCGGGATGTCGCCGGCGAACGTTCCGTACTCCAGGGGGTGGTCCTCCACGTGCACCGCCAAGTGGTTCTGCTTCGGGTCCGTCGGCGGCCCCTTCGGCAGCGCCCAGCTCACCAGCACGCCGTCGTGCTGAAGGCGGAAGTCCCAGTGCAGCCGCCTGGCGTGGTGCTCCTGGATGACGAACGAGCGGCCGTCGGCGGCGTCGGGGCTCACCGACGGCACCGGCTCCGGCGTCCTGTCGGCGTCGCGCTTGGCGCGGTAGGTCGTGAGGCGGTCGGTCTCCTCGGCTGCTGGGCGCCCAGCGGCGAGGCCGGCGAGCGGATCCCCGCGCTTCTGCACGCGGTCGAGCACCTCCGGGTACTCCAGCTGGCGCAGCTCCTTCGAGGCCAGCTCCCGCCAGGTGCGCGGCGCCGCCACGGTCGGCCGGAACCGCCCGCGCAGCGAGTAGGGCGCGATCGTCGTCTTGGCTCCGTTGTTCTGGCTCCAGTCGACCAGCACCTTGCCCGCTCGCAGCGTCTTCTTCATGTCGCTCACCACGAGGTCGGGATGGTCGGCCTCCAGCGCTCGGGCGAGCTCGTGCGCCACGGCGGAGACCTGGTCGCTGGTCTGCGAGCCGTCGAGCGGGGCGTACAGGTGGATGCCCTTCGACCCGCTGGTCACCGGGAGCGGATCGAGCCCCATGTCGGCGAGGATGGCGCGCGCCAACCGGGCCACCTCCGCGCAGTCGAGCAGCGTCGCGCCCTCGCCCGGGTCGAGGTCGAGCACCAGGCGGTCGGGGTTCCTGCGCTCGCCTCCGCGGCCCACTCGCCATTGCGGCACGTGGAGCTCCAGTGCGGCGAGCTGCGCGAGCCAGACGAGGGTGGCCCGATCGTTCGCGAGCGGGTAGGTGTTGGCGCTGGTCTTGTGCGTGATCGTGCGCGTCTTCACCCAGCCGGGGATGGACGACGGGTCGAGGTTCTTCTGGAAGAAGACCTCGCCGGGATGCTCGGGCGTCCCGACGCCGTGCACCCAGCGCTTACGGGTGGCGATCCGGTCGCGGGTGTGCGGGATCATGACATCGGCGATCGCGCTGTAGTAGCCGATGACGTCGGCCTTGGTGGTCCCGGTCTCGGGGTACATCACCTTGTCGAGGTTCGTCAGCCGCAACCGGTGGCCGTCGATCGAGACCGTCTCGGTGTCCTTGGCAGCCATGCGAACACCGTACGCCGCCGCGCCCTGCTCGGGCACGTCCTCCTTTCGACCATTGAGTTTGCGCGCTTCCACGGACACGATGGACGCATGAGGGCGATTTGGACGGGCGCTATCACTTTCGGGTTGGTCAACGTGCCCGTGAAGGTCTACAGCGCGACAGAGGATCACGACGTTGCGCTGCACCAGGTGCACGACGCCGACGGCGGGCGCATCCGGTACAAGCGCGTCTGCGAGATCGACGGCAAGACCATCCCGTACGAGCACATCGCCAAGGCCTACGACGACGGCGAGCGCACGGTCATCCTGACGCCGGAGGACCTGGAGTCGCTGCCCGCCGAGCGCAGCAGGGAGATCGACGTGGTCGAGTTCGTCCCCAACGACCAGCTCGACCCGCTGTGGTTCGACCGCAGCTACTACCTGGAGCCCGACTCCAAGTCGCTGAAGGCGTACGCGCTGCTGCGCAAGACGCTGGAGGACGAGGACCGCACGGCCATCGTCAACTTCGCCCTCCGCCAGAAGACCCGGCTCGGCGCGCTGCGCGTGCGCGGCAACGTGCTCGTGCTGCAGACGATGCTGTGGCACGACGAGATCCGCGAGGCCGACTTCCCTTCGCTCGAGACGACGCCGCGGATCACGGAGCGCGAGCTGTCCCTGTCCGCAGCGCTGATGGAGAGCTTCGCCGGCGACTTCGAACCGGAGAAGTTCACCGACGAGTACCAGGAGGAGCTCCGCAAGCTCATCGACGCCAAGCTGGAGCAAGGCGAGAGCATCGACACGGCGGCCACCTTCGGCGAGGAGCCCGAGGAGAAGAAGGGCGGAGGCGAGGTCATCGACCTGATGGAGGCCCTGCAGCGCAGCGTCGAGCGCAGCAGGGGAGGGGGCGACGCCGCGGAGAAGAAACCGGCCGCGAAGAAGGGCTCCGCCGCGAAGGCCTCCGCCGCGAAGTCGCCGGCGAAGAAGGCCAAGAAGCCCGCGTGACGCGCCTGCGCCGCAGCGATCCGACCGGCCCCGGGTACGCGCGGCGTGACTCGGCGGCCGGGCCCGTCTACGAAGACGAGGCAGGCAACCGGATCGTGGACGAGCGCGAGCTCGAGCGGATCCGGTCGCTGGTCATCCCGCCCGCATGGAAGGACGTCTGGATCTCGCCGGACGCCCGCGGGCACATCCAGGCCGTCGGGACGGACGCCGCCGGGCGTCGCCAGTACCGCTACCACGACTCGTGGCGCCTGCATCAGGACCGCGTCAAGTTCGAGCGGGCGGCGCAGCTGGCCGAGTCGCTGCCCGCGGCGCGCCGAAAAGTGACGATGGATCTGCGCGAGGAGGGGTTCGGTCGCGACCGCGTCCTCGCCGCAGCGTTCCGGATCATCGATCTCGGCAGCGTGCGCATCGGGAGCGAGGAGTACCTGCACGCCAACGGAAGCCGCGGGCTCACCACACTGCTCTGCCGGCACGCACGGATCGACGGCGACGAGATCACCCTCACGTTCCCGGCGAAGTCGGCCCAGAAGTGGACGAGCACCATCGCCGACGCCGACCTCGCCGAACTGCTC
This sequence comes from Leifsonia sp. TF02-11, assembly GCF_017565305.1. Classification (GTDB taxonomy): domain Bacteria; phylum Actinomycetota; class Actinomycetes; order Actinomycetales; family Microbacteriaceae; genus Leifsonia. The sequence continues at coordinate 518,930 of NZ_JAGEKP010000004.1, read as the reverse complement.
GCCGAGATCCAGGCGCTGCGGGGGCAGCGCTCACGGCTGCTGTCGTGGAAGGACGGCACTTGGCACACCATCCGTCCCGCGTCGCTCAACGAGTACGTCCGCCGGCAGACGCGCGGCGAGTTCACGGCCAAGGACTTCCGCACCCTGCACGGCACGATCGTCGCGGCCCAGGCGCTCGCCGAACTGGGCGTCGGAGGTTCGGACGCCCAGCGCAAGAAGCGGATCTCCGCCGCGGTGAACGAGGCGGCGGAGGCTCTGGGCAACACCCCGACGATCGCGCGCAACAGCTATATCGACCCGCGCATCTTCGACCGCTACCGCAACGGCGAGGTGATCGACACCGGCGGCGGCCGTGCGCCGGAGCCGGCCCTGCTGGAGCTACTCGCGGGCTGATCGCGCCGGCGTCCCCGCCGACAACGGCGCCGCGATGTCCTCCAGCGACTTGTTCTCTGCGTCCACCCCGAGGAACAGCTCGACCAGGCCGGCGGCGATCATCAGACCGGCGCCGAGGTAGTAGCCGAGCACGACGGCATGGATGCCTCCGTCGATCAGGGTGCCGAACAGGATCGGTCCCACGATCCCGCCCGCCGCGGTGCCGACGGCGTAGAAGAACGCGATCGCCATCGCGCGGGTCTCCATCGGGAAGATCTCGCTCACGGTGAGGTAGGCGGCGCTGGCTCCGGCGGACGCGAAGAAGAAGACGACCATCCAGCAGGCGGTGAGCCAGAACGCGTCGAGGACTCCCGCGTCGAAGAGGATCCCCGTTCCGACCAGCAGCACACCGGAGCCGATGTAGGACAGGGTGATCATGAACCGGCGCCCGACGGAGTCGAACAGCCGGCCGAGGAGGAACGGGCCGAGGAAGTTGCCGATCGCGATCGGCACCAGCGCCCACGGCGCGACGTCGGTCGGCACGTGCAGGAGCTTCGTCAGCACGAGCGAGAAGGTGAAGAACACGGCGTTGTAGAGGAAGGCCTGTCCGATGAAGAGCGAGAGTCCGAGGATCGAGCGCTTCGGGTAGACCGTCACTCCGACGCGGACGATCTCGCCGAAGCCGGTCGACCTGCGCTGACGGATCTCGATCGCCCGGTCGTCGGGCACCGGCTCGAGCGCAGAGCCCTGCTGCGACTCGATGTCGTGCTCGATCGCGCCGACCTCCTTCTCGGCCGCGTCGTTCCGGCCGTGGATGAACATCCAGCGCGGCGACTCCGGCACGTTCCTGCGCACCAGGAGGATCACGAGGCCGAGGACCGCTCCGAGCCCGAACGCGATGCGCCAGCCGACATCGGCCGGGAAGATCGCGGTGTCGAGCAGGAAGACGGTCAGCACGGCACCGAACGCCGTGCCCAGCCAGTACGAGCCGTTGATGGCGAGATCGACGACGCCGCGACGCCGGGCGGGGATGAGCTCGTCGATCGCGGAGTTGATGGCCGCGTACTCGCCGCCGATGCCCGCGCCGGTGAAGAACCGGAACAGGAAGAACATCCACGGCGCGACCGAGAACGCCGTCAACACCGTGGCGAGGAGGTAGAGGCCGAGCGTGACGATGAACAGCTTCTTCCGGCCGAACCGGTCGGTCAGATAGCCGAAGACCAGTGACCCGGTGCAGGCGCCGGCGACGTAGATCGCCGCCGCCAGGCCGACTTGGCTCGTGGTCAGGCCGAGCCCCGAGTCCGGCTCGGTGAGGCGGCTGGCGATCGCGCCGACGATCGTCACCTCGAGTCCGTCGAGGATCCACACGGTGCCGAGTCCGACGACCACCAGCCAGTGGAAACGAGACCACGGCAACCGGTCGAGGCGGGCTGGGATCGTGGTCCGGATGGTGGTCAAGCCGGAGTCTTGCTGGGAATCGGATGAATGCACGCTCACGCACGTCACGGTACGAGGAGTGCCCTCCGCCGCCATCCCCTTGACATCGGGGCATTTGCATCGACGCAAACGACACGCCTAGCGAGTGCTCCCACGACTGTCAACCCCTTGTTGGGGTCATAGGCAATCTGCCTACCCTGAAGCACGAATCGAGGCAGAAAGACTCTGCGCACGATGGGATGGGATGACACCATGACGACGCTCGAAGTGACCAATGATCCAGTTCGCGACTACCTCAATTCGATCGGGAGGACCCGTCTGCTCACCGCGGACGAAGAGGTCGCCCTGGCCAGGAGGATCGAGGTCGGCGTGCTCGCCGGCGAGCGGCTGGCCACCCGCCCGGGCCTGACTCCGCGCGAGAAGAGGGAGCTGCAGTACCTGGCCGACGACGGCAAGCGTGCATTCGAGCGCTTCATCGAGGCGAACCTCCGCCTCGTCGTCAGCATCGCCAAGCGCTACGCCGGGCGCGGCCTGCCCGTCATGGATCTGATCCAGGAGGGCAACCTCGGTCTCGTCCGCGCCGTCGAGAAGTTCGACTACCGCACGGGCAACAAGTTCTCCACGTACGCCACCTGGTGGATCCGCCAGTCGATCCTCCGCGGCATCGCTGACACGGCCCGCCTGATCCGGATCCCGGTGCACACGGTGGAGAAGATCGACAAGCTCGACCGGATCCGGCGAGACCTGGGCGGCGAGCTCGGTCGCACGCCCACGCTGGAGGAGATGGCGGAGGCCGCCAACCTGACCCCTGCCGAGGTGCACAAGCTGCGGATGAGCGACTCGGAGACGGTGTCGCTGGCGGTTCCCGTCGGCGAGAACGAAGGTGCCGAGCTCGGCGACCTGATCGAGGACGGCGACGCACCGGGACCGTCCGAGTCGGTCGAGGTCGAGTTCCGCCACCGCGACCTAGAGGATCGCCTGCGCGACCTCCCTCCGCGCGACGCCAAGGTGGTGCGGATGCGCTTCGGTCTCGACGGCCAGAAGCCGATGACGCTGGACGAGGTCGGCGAGGTCTACGGGATCACCCGCGAGCGCGTGCGCCAGCTGGAGACGCGCAGCCTCAAGCGGCTGCGCTGCCCGGAGCTGCTCGAATACCTGCGGTGATTCGGGTGCGGAGCTGAGCGCTCCGACCGAGAAGTACGGGGAACCCCGGGCTCAGGCGAGCTCGGGGTTCTCGTGTTCGGCGACTGCCTGATCGAAGGGGATGTCTCCGGGGCGGTCGCCGGGAGCGGCCTCGTCGGCGCCTGCCTCCGCGTCCGCGGGCGCGGCGATCGGCTCGGCCACGGGCGCCTCCGCCGGTGCGGCGGGGGCGGCGACCGGTTCTTCTGCTTCCGGTGTCATGGCGCGCCTCCACTTCCTGCCATGATCAGGCCACCTTAGGCGCGTGACGGGGCCCGAACAAGCTATCGCTGAGGGTCTCTCAGCAAGTTGGCGGCTGGAGTTCCGGTCGGCGCGGTCCCTTCAGGGCGACTCAGCGGCCGGGGGGAGCGTCGGCATTGACCTCGTCAGCGCCGAGGGCGCCGATCTCCTCGGTCAGCTGCAGTCCCTGGGCGCTGTTGGACGAGAGGGTGAGCGCCTCCAACCAGGTCTTGTTGATCTTGGGAGGGCGCCCGCCGCTGTAGCGGAACAGGAGAGGAATCGCCGGGTCGATCCAGATCGCGCTGCGGCCGTCGCCGACCGACTGCTCGTCGCGCCACGAGAAGAAGAAGCCCTCCTTGCGGCGCAGCTTGAGCCCGACCACGATCTGCAGGTGCGCGAGGACCCGATCCTCGAAACCGATCTCAGTCGTTCCTCCGTAAACAAGCTTGCCCATGCCAGAACCGTACCTGACGGTCGGTGGATGAGGCATCGGTGGGAGGGGTATGTTCGGGCGGTGACGGCATTACACGTTCTCGTGACCGGGGCCACCGGCTACATCGGCGGCCGTCTCGTGCCGCGCCTCCTGGAGCGTGGGCACCGGGTGCGTGTGCTGGTGCGCTCGCCGCTCAAGCTGACCGACGTGCCGTGGCGCGACGACGTGGAGGTCGTCCAGGGCGATCTCGGTGACCCGGCCGCCGTGGAAGAGGCTGTCCGGGGCATCGACGCCGTCTACTACCTGGTGCACTCCATGCGGGCCACCGGCGATTTCGACGCGGACGAGGCACGGGCGGCGCACGCGGTGGCCGACGCGTCGGCGGCGGCCGGCGTTCGCCGGATCGTCTATCTCGGTGCCCTGCACCCGGACGGCCCGCTCTCCCGCCACCTCCGGTCGCGGGTCGCGGTCGGGCGCATCCTCCTCGACTCGGGGGTTCCGACGGCCGTGCTGCAGGCGGGCGTGGTCATCGGCTCCGGATCGGCGTCGTTCGAGATGATCCGCCAGCTCACCGATGTGCTGCCGTACATGCCCGCGCCGCGCTGGGTGCGCAACCGCATCCAGCCGATCGCCGTGCGAGACGTGCTGCACTACCTGATCGAGGCGCTCGAGCTGCCTCCCGAGGTCTCCCGCACGTTCGACATCGGCGGCCCCGACATCCTGCGGTACGGCCAGATGATGAACGGCTACGCGCTGGAGGCGGGTCTTCGGCAGCGGCCGATCGCCTCCCTGCCGGTGTTCACCCCGTGGCTGGCGTCGCAGTGGGTCAACCTCGTCACGCCGATCCCGCGCGCGCTCGCGGTGCCGATCATCGAGTCGCTCCAGTACGACTGCGTGCGGCACGAGAGCGACATCGACGCGCTGATCCCGCCGCCGGACGGCGGGCTCACCGGGTACCGGGCGGCGGTCCGCCTCGCCCTCGCCCGCATGCGGGAGGGCGCCATCGAGACGAGCTGGAAGGACGCGTCCGTCTCCGGCGCACCCAGCGACCCGCTGCCGAGCGATCCGGAGTGGTCGGGACACGCCGTCTACACGGATGTCCGCGAACGGGCCAGCGACGCCGGCGCCGACGACGTCTGGCGGGTGATCGAGGGTATCGGGGGAGAGCGCGGCTGGTATTCGTTCCCGCTCGCCTGGGCGCTGCGCGGCTGGGCCGACAAACTGGTGGGCGGGGTCGGCCTGCGTCGCGGGCGTCGTCACGCCGACCGGCTGCAGACGGGGGACGCCCTCGACTGGTGGCGGGTGGAGCACCTCGAGCGCGGTTCCACCGTGCGGCTGCGCGCCGAGATGCGCGTGCCAGGGCGCGCCTGGCTCGAGTTGGGCGTCCGGCCCGAGGGCGAGGGCAGCCGGTACTGGCAGCGGGCCGTGTTCTTTCCGCGCGGGCTTCCCGGCCGACTCTACTGGCTGGCCGTCCTCCCGTTCCACGGGATCGTCTTCGAGGGGATGGCCAACCGGATCGTGGTGGAGGCCGAGCGCGCGGCGGCCGCACGGCGCGCCGGCGCCGCCGTCACTCCGGGGGAGCGCTGATGAGCGTGGTCGCGCTCAGGTCGTCGAGGAACCGGGTGACGATCTCCCGCTCTTCCGGGCTGAGCCCGCGGGCCACCTCGAAGCGTCGCGCGTGCTGCATGCCCATGGTGCGCCGCACCTGACGGTGCGTCTCTGGCGTGATCTCCACGGTCACGGCCCGGCGGTCGGTGGGGTGCGGGCGCCGCACGATGTGTCCGGCGCGCTCCAGCCGGTCGAGCAGCTTCGTGACGGAGGCGGTCGACACGTGAAGGTGCTCGCTGAGGGCGCCGGCGGTCACCGCGACGTTCGCGTTCATCGACGCGATGATGTACCGCAGCGCCTTCATGTCGGTCTCGTTGAGCTGGAGGGCGGTGCGCGACTCGAGGTTGAGCCGCTGCTCGGACTCCCGCCAGCGGCGCACCGCGTCGAGCACGCCGATGATCTGCTGGAGCTCGTCGTCGGCGAGGTCGTCGTGGCGCACGAGCTCCTGTCGCGGGTCGATGACGCGCGGGTCGATCAGCGCGCCGGAGATGCGGCGCGCCTCGTCCTTCGAACTCATGCGGACATCCTATTGCCGCCCATAAGAAGCGTGCTAGGTTATTTACTAACCTGGCTAGGTAAGGGAAGATCGTCGCATGACCCAGCTCCATCCGGACAGCGCGGGCGTCAGCAGCCCGAGGGAGAACGTCGCCGACGCGATCGAGGCGGACCTGCTCCTCGTCGAGCACGAGTTCTCGGCGTTCCTCGCCGCCCGCAGCGCCGAGGCCGCCGAGTACGGCGACGCCTACCTGCGGCTGTGGCAGAGCGTGACCGAGTCCGCCCGCGGCGGCAAGCGACTGCGACCCCGCCTCGTGCTGACCGCCTACCACGGATTGAACGGCGCCGGCGGCCGGTCCGACGCCGTGCAGACCGCTCTGGCGTTCGAGCTCCTGCACACCGCGTTCCTGCTCCACGATGACGTGATCGACGGCGACACCGTGCGCAGGGGCCGGCCGAACGTCGCGGGCGAGTTCAGTGCCGATGCGGTGTTCCGCGGGGCCGACGCGGCGCGAGCGCTGCTCTGGGGCCAGTCGGCCGCCATCCTCGCCGGCGACCTCCTGCTCCACGCCGCCATCCAGCGGGTCGCGCGGCTGTCGACTGCGGAGCCCGCGCGCTCGCTGATCCTCGATCTGCTCGACCGCGCGGTGTTCGTGACGGCCGCGGGCGAGCTGGCCGACGTCGGCCTGGCGACCGGACTGTCCGGGGGCCGGATCGAGGACGTGCTCGCGATGACGGAGCAGAAGACCGCCGAGTACACCGTGGCGGCTCCGCTCGCGGCCGGTGCGGCCCTCGCCGGCGCCGGCGAGGAGCTCCGCGACCTCCTCGCGGGCTATGGACGGCTCGTCGGCACGGCCTTCCAGCTGGGCGACGACCTCCTCGGCGTGTTCGGGGAGGAGTCCGTGACCGGCAAGAGCACGAGCAGCGACCTCCGCCAGGGCAAGCAGACCTCGCTGATCGCCTTCGCGCGCGGAACCGCGGAGTGGCCCGCGATCGGGCCGCTGCTGGGCCGCCCCGACCTGAGCGCCGCCGACGCGGCGGCGGCGTGCGGGGCGCTGGAGCGCTGCGGCGCGCGGGCGCACGTGGAGCGTCAGCTCGCCGCGCACGTCGCGGCCGCGATCGCGGCACTCGACTCGGCGCTGGTCCCCGCCGAACTCGCCGCGGCCCTCACCGGGCTCGCGCTGACCTGCGTCGGGCGGACGTCATGACGCGCGTCGTCCCGTCGCCCGCCGCGGCCTCGTCCCCGCCGACCGATCTCGCGCTGTACGGGCAGGCGGCACACCGCAGCGCCGCCACGATCATCCACGAGTACTCGACGTCGTTCGGGATGGCGACGCGCCTGCTGGCGCCGTCCGTGCGCCCGGGGGTGGAGGACGTCTATGCGCTGGTGCGGGTGGCCGACGAGATCGTCGACGGAGCCGCCGCGGAGGCCGGACTGTCCCCGGCCGAGATCGCGGAGATGCTCGACGCCCTGGAGGACGACACCGAGCGCGCGCTGCGGGTCGGCTACAGCGCCAACGTCGTCGTGCACGCCTTCGCCCGCACGGCGCGCACCGCGGGCATCGGACCCGAGCTGACCCGCCCGTTCTTCGCGTCGATGCGGCGCGACCTCGATCCGGTCGACTTCAGCGCCGACGAGCTCAGCACCTACATCTACGGCTCGGCGGAGGTCGTCGGCCTGATGTGCCTGGCGGTGTTCCTGCACGACGCGCCCGTCGCCGACCCCGTCAGACAGCGCCTGGAGGCCGGCGCCCGACGCCTCGGCGCGGCCTTCCAGAAGCTCAACTTCCTGCGCGACCTCGCGGTCGACTACGCCGAGCTCGGGCGGAGCTACTTCCCCGGCATCGACCCGGCCCAGCTGACCGAGCGCCAGAAGCTCGCGCTCGTGGTCGACATCGACTGCGATCTGGGAGCCGCCGCCGATGTCATCCCCGAGCTCCCGGCGAACTGCCGTCGCGCGATCCTGGCGGCGCACGGTCTGTTCTCCGAGTTGAGCGACCGCATCCGCGCCACGCCGGCCGCCGACCTGATCGCGCGCCGGGTCAGCGTTCCGACGCGCACGAAGCTGGCCGTCCTGGTCCGGGCGACCGCGGAGACACTGCGGTGACGGCGCGCACCGGGCACGACCGCTCTTCCGGCCCGCGCCGCGCCGTCGTGATCGGCGGCGGGATCTCGGGGCTCGCGACGGCCGCCCTGCTGGCGCACGACGGCCACCGGGTCACGGTGCTCGAGCAGCGGGACGTGCTCGGCGGCCGAGCCGGCCTGTGGGAGGCCGACGGATTCCGCTTCGACACCGGGCCGTCCTGGTACCTGATGCCCGAGGTCTTCGACCACTTCTTCCGGCTCCTGGGCACGAGCGCGCAGGAGCAGCTCGACCTGGTGACGCTCGATCCCGGCTACCGGCTGTTCGCCGAGGGGGCGGAGGCACCACTCGACATCCGGTCCAGCGGAGCGGCGAACCGCGCTCTGTTCGAGAGCGTCGAGCCGGGAGGCGCCGCAGCCCTCGACCGCTACCTGGCGAGCGCATCCGAGACCTACCGGCTCGCGGTCGACCGATTCCTTTACGCGACCTACGCGTCGCCGCGCCCGCTGCTCGACCCCGCCGTGATCCGGCGACTCGGCCGGCTCGTGCGACTGCTCGTGGAACCGCTCGACCGCTACGCCGCCGGCTTCGTGGACGACCCGCGCCTCCGCCAGCTCCTCGGCTATCCCGCCGTCTTCCTCGGCACGTCGCCCGGACGCGCACCGAGCATGTACCACCTGATGAGCCACCTCGACCTGGACGACGGCGTCCGCTACCCGATGGGAGGCTTCGCCGAGCTCGTCGCACGGATCGCGGCGCTCGCCGAAGCCGGGGGAGCGCAGCTCGTCACCGGTGCCCGTGCCGTGGCCATCCGCACGGAGGCCGCCGGCCGCCGGACCAGGGCCAGGGTCTCCGGTGTCGAATGGCTCGACGCGGCGGGTGCTCTCCAGCTCGCCGAGGCCGACCTCGTCGTCTCCGCCGCCGACCTGCACCACACGGAGACGCAGCTGCTCGCTCCCGGGCTGCGCACGCACCCCGAACGCCGCTGGCGCGGCCGCGATCCCGGACCGGGAGCCGTGCTGGCGATGCTCGGCGTGCGCGGCGGCCTCCCGCAGCTGTCGCATCACAACCTGTTCTTCACGGCCGACTGGGAGGCCGGTTTCTCGCGCGTGTTCGGCCCGCGCCCCGGCATCCCCGACCCCGCATCGCTGTACGTCTGCAGGCCGAGCGCGACCGATCCCGGCGTCGCGCCGGCCGGCCACGAGAACCTGTTCGTCCTCGTGCCGGTGGCCGCCGACGTGTCGATCGGCGCAGGCGGCGTCGACGGAGCGGGCGACCGTCTCGTCGAGCGCACTGCCGACGCGGCGGTCGCGCAGATCGCCGCCTGGGCGGGCATCCCCGATCTCGCCGACCGGGTCGTGGTGCGGCGCACCGTCGGCCCCGACGACTTCGCCCAGCAGGTCAACGCCTGGCGCGGCGGTGCGCTCGGGCTGGCGCACACGCTGCGGCAGAGCGCGTTCTTCCGACCGGGCAACGCCTCGCGCCGGGTCGACGGCCTCCTGTACGCCGGCTCGTCGACCATTCCCGGCATCGGGCTGCCGATGTGCCTGATCAGCGCGGAGCTGGTCGTCAAGCGGCTGCGCGGCGACGACTCCGCGGAGCGGCTGGCCGAGCCGCTGGCTCCAGCGGGACGGCCGGAGCGGGTGCCGTGAGCGTCGCCTACCTCGCCTGCCTGTCGATCGCTTCCGCCGCACTCGTTCTGCTCGACCGACGGTTCTCCCTGGTCTTCTGGCGGGATGCCCGCCGTGCCGCGCTGACGCTGGTCGTCGGGCTGGCCTTCTTCCTCTGCTGGGATGCCGCGGGGATCGCGCTCGGGGTCTTCGCGCGCGGAAGCTCGCCGTTCATGACCGGCGTCGAGCTCGCCCCCGAGCTCCCGTTGGAGGAACCGGTGTTCCTCGCGTTCCTCTGCTATCTGACGCTGATCCTGCTCTTCGGCGTCCGCGCGGCGCTCGACCGCCGGGAGCGGCGCCGATGACCTACCTCCTCATCGACCTCGTCTTCCTGGCGTCGGCCGTCGCCGTGCTCGCGGTCGCGCTCGCCCGCGAGCCCGATCGCGCAAGGCTCGTGCGCCGATGGTGGCTCCCGGCGATCGTCTCCGTGCTGGTGCTGGTGGTGCTCACGGTCGTCTTCGACAACGCGATGATCGCCGCAGGCCTGATGACGTACGCCCCGCACACGGTCTCCGGAGCCCGCATCGGCCTGGTCCCCGTCGAGGATCTCGCCTACCCGGTCGGCGGGCTCCTGATCCTCACCGGCCTCTGGATCCTCCTGCGACGGAGGCCGGCATGACCACGACCACCGCGCCTTCGCTGCTTCGCCAGCTGGTGCTGGCCTCCCGCCCGCTCAGCTGGATCAACACCGCGTTCCCGTTCGCCGCCGCCTACCTGCTCACCACCGGACGCGTCGACACCGTGCTCGTGGTCGGCACGCTGTACTTCCTGGTGCCGTACAACCTCGCGCTCTACGGGATCAACGACGTGTTCGACTACGAGTCCGACCTGCGCAATCCGCGCAAGGGCGGCGCGGAGGGCGTCCTGCTCGACCGGCGCGTGCACCGGGCGACGCTCGTCGCCGCCGCGGTGACGAACGTCCCCTTCCTCGTGTTCCTCGTCGCCGTCGGGCCGCCCCTGTCGTGGCTCGTGCTCGCGGTGAGCCTCTTCGCGCTGGTGGCGTACTCGGTCGCGGGCCTGCGCTTCAAGGAGGTCCCCTTCCTCGATTCGGCGACCTCCAGCTTCCACTTCGTCAGCCCGGCGCTCTACGGTCTCGTCCTCGCCGGAGCGGTGTTCACACCCGCGCTGTGGCTGGTGCTGGTCGCGTTCTTCCTGTGGGGCGTCGGCAGCCACGCGTTCGGCGCGGTACAGGACATCGTGCCCGACCGGGAGGCCGGGATCGCCTCGATAGCGACGGTGCTCGGCGCCGCCTGGACGACACGGTTCGCGATGGCCGCGTGGACGGCCGCAGGTCTGGCGATGCTCGGTACGCCCTGGCCCGGGCCGGTCGGCGCGCTGCTCGCGGTGCCGTATCTGCTGACCGCCGCGCCGTTCTGGTCCCTGCCCGACGAACGCGGAAGCGCCGCCAACCGGGGCTGGCGGCGCTTCCTCTGGATCAACTACGCCTGTGGTTTCGCCGTCACCCTGCTGTTGATCGCCTCCGCGCTCTGGCGGAGCTGAGCCCTAGTCCCTCGGGATCATCTGCTGCAGGCTCCAGCCGTTGCCGTCCGGGTCGGTGAAGTAGACGAACCGCCCCCAGGACTGCTCGTCGACGCCGACGGCCTCCACTCCGTTCTCGCGCAGGTGGGCGAGCGCCTCGTCGGCGTCCGGGATGACGATCTGCAGGCCCTTCATCGTGCCGGGGACCATGTCGGTCAGTCCCAGGCCGAACGCGATCGAGCAGGCCGAACCGGGAGGCGTCACCTGCACGAACCGGAGGGTGGGGGAGACGACCTGGTCGTGGTCCGCGTTCCAGCCGAGCGCGTCGACGTAGAAGGCCTTGGCCCGGTCGACATCGGTGACGGGGACGATGATGAGCTCGATACGCCAATCGCTGATGGTCATGATTCCTGCCCTTTCGGTTGTCCGTTCCTGTGATTCCAGCGTAGGAGGGCTAGCGGTCAGATTCCGTCCTCAATCACATTGCGCCCACACCGGAAATCAAGCGAACTCGCGGATCCGCCCGATAGTGTCGTGAACCATGACCGACAGTCCCGCCGCGCCGAGCCCGTACGAGGTGCTCGGGGTCAGTGCGACCGTCAGCCAGGACGAGTTGCGCCGCGCCTACCGGCGCCTCGCCCGCGCCACGCACCCGGACACCGGCGGGACGGCAGCGGCTTTCCAGGCGGTGCAGGCGGCATGGGAGCTCGTCGGCGACCCGGAGGACCGCGCGCGCTACGACCGCGGCGAGAGCCTCATGGTCGACGCCGTCTCCGGAGAGTCCGGCGGCGGAGGATTCAGCGCGACCTTCCACGCGACGCGCGCGTCCGCGCGCGGGGCCACCGTGCGGGCGCGCAGCTACGGGCACCCGGGCGGACGGGCGCGCGAGCGGTTCCTGACCCTCATGCGTGAATGGATGGGCCGCGGCTCCGACGCCGACCCGTACGACCCCGGGCTCGTGCGCTCGGCGCCGCGCGAGATCCGCATGCTGCTGGCGGAGGCGCTCGCCGAGGAGGCGACGGCCCGCGCCGTCTCTGGCCTGGGCATCGGCTTCACGATCTGGAATGATGTCGCGGTGCACCCGGCGACGGATGCCAAGCTCGACCACATCGTGCTCGGCCCCGCCGGCCTGTTCGCCGTTCGCTCCGCCGACTGGGGGAGCGAGGTCAAGCTCGCCAAAGGTGAACTCACGGGTGCAGGCATCCGCCGCGAGGAGCAGCCGTTCCACGAGCTCCACGCATCGGCCAAGAGCTTCGCGCGCCAGGCAGGGGTCCGCTTCACCGGCCTGATCGTCGTCGTCCCCGACGACGCGCTCGCCGTGCCGTTCGACGTCGTCCAGCGCGGGCGGCTGTCCGGGTCGCTGGTCGTGCGGCGATCGCTGCTGCCGAAGATCCTGCGCGACGGCGCCGACGCGGCGGGCCGCGAGAGCGTCGACCGGGCGTTCGAACTGCGGCCACGGCTGCAGGAAGCGGTCCGCTTCGTCTAGACTCGCGGGTCGGCTCGGGGCAGAGTGGATCGCATGGTCACCACTCTCGAGATCTTCAGCGGATTCAGCGTGAACGACATCGATGCGGCGCGCTCGTTCTACCGGGACGCACTCGGCCTCGACGTCACCGACGGCCCGATGGGCAACCTCGACATCGCGCTCCCCGCGGGCAGCCATGTCTTCGTCTACCCCAAGCCTGACCACCAGCCCGCGAGCTTCACCATCCTCAACCTCGTCGTCGCCGACATCGACGCGGCCGTCGACGAGCTCAACGCGAAGGGCGTCGTGACCAAGATCTACGACGACGACGCGCTGCCGACCGACGAGAAGGGCATCGCACGCGGCAAGGCCGTCGACCGCGGACCGGACATCGCGTGGTTCCGCGATCCGGCAGGCAACGTGATCTCGGTCCTGCAGAACTGACCGGAGACGACCGGCCGCGTTCAGCGCAGCCGGTCGCGCAGTCCCATCGCGTCGTAGGGTGCGCGCACCTTCAGATCGTTGTCGAAGTACGCGTAGACGTCGCGCCCGGCCTCCAGATGCCCGCGCAGCTCGCCGGCCCAGCGGTCCAGCGCCTCATCGGTGTACCCGCTGGCGTACAGTTCCTCGTCGCCGTGGAGGCGCACGTAGACGAAGTCGGCCGTCACCTCGCGGATCACGGGATAGCGCCCGGCCGTGTCCGCGAGGACGACGGCGACACCGTGCGCACGCGCGATCCGGACGAACTCCGGGTCGGCGAAGCTCGGGTGCCGGGCCTCCACCGCGTGCCGCAGGTGTCGCTCGCCGCCGGAGATCAGATCGATGCGGCCCTCCTCCAGCGTGGTCTCGGCCGCGAGCGTCCGCGCCTCGGCCGCCGTCGTCGGCAGCAACGCGAGAAACGCGTCGAGCGTCTCCGGATCCAAGGGCAGGTTCGGCGGCAGCTGCCAGAGCATCGGCCCGAGCTTGGGTCCGAGCGCGAGCACCCCGGACGCGAAGAAGCTGGCCAGCGCCGCCCGCGCGTTGCGCAGCCGCAGGATGTGCGTGATGTAGCGGCCGCCCTTCACGGAGAAGACGAAATCGTCGGGCGTGTTCTCGGCCCAGGAGCGGTAGCTCGACGGCTTCTGCAGCGCATAGAAGCTGCCATTGATCTCGATCGAGTCGAGCTTCGACGACGCATACTCGAGTTCGGCGCGATGCGGCAGCCCCTTCGGGTAGAAGACACCGCGCCAGGGCGGGTAGGTCCACCCGGAGATGCCGACGCGCGCCACCGCCATCAGCGACCCCGGAGCTGCTCGATCAGGCGCCGGTCGCGCTTGGTGGGTCTGCCGGCACCGCGCTCGCGGGTGACGTCCGACGGCGCCTCGGTCTTCGGCGGGGGAGGCGGCGTGCGGTCCTCGAAGCACTCGGCGGCGACCGCGGCACCCACGCGCTTCACGATGAGCCTGCGCGCGATGTAGATCTTCTCGCCGCCGCCCACGTACGCGCGGATTTCGTCGCCCACCTTCACCTGCTGCGACGGCTTCGCGCGGTCGCCGTTGACCTTCAGGTGGCCGGCCTTGCAGGCGTCCGACGCGGCGGACCGGGTCTTGTAGAGGCGCACGGCCCAGGCCCAGGCGTCGACGCGGACGCTCGTCATGGCCGGAGTGCGGGCTCCGCGGCGGCGGGTGTCTCCGTCTGGTCCTCCTCGGCCAGCTGCGCCTTCCACTTCACGAGGCTGCGCACCGTCCTGGAGCGATCCTTCGCCAGCTTCTCCATCACGTCCGCCGGCACGTAATAGTTGACCGCCACCCAGCCCCTGACGGTCTCCGAGCGGTCGCTCGCGAGCGAGCGCAGGATGTCGCACGGCGTCGCCTCGTTCTTGGCGACGCAGCCGCGCACGCCCTCGTCCGGATCGTTCGCCAGGGTCAGGAACAGGTCCTCCGGCGTGTTGTAGCTGGAGGCGACGGCCTCCCGGATCTTCGGGTTCGGGTCGGACGCGAGCAGCCGCAGCCGCCGCAGCTTGCTCTCGGTGAACTCCGGCGCAGGATGCAGCGCAGCGGCCTCCTCGGCCGTGAGCATCGCGGGACGGTGGTCGCGCATGGCCTGGCGCTGGGCGGGGGTGTTGAAGCGGATGCAGGACATATCCCCACCGTACGCGCTGGATCCATCGAAAGGTGGAAGCGCTCGCAGCCGCGTCGCGTTACCGTGGATGCATGGAATCCCTGCTCCGACGGCTCGACCGGATCGCGGGCGGCCGCCACGCCGGGTACACCGTCCCCGAGGAGGGGCGCGACCACCCGCGCACACGCCGCGCGTTCATCGTCATCGCCTGGCTGCTGCTCGCCGAACTCGTCATCGGAACGACCGCGGTCGTCATCGCACTCGTCCTCACGCTCCACGGTGCGGCCGTGCCGTTCGCCGTCTGGATGCGCTCGGTGGTCGTGCTCGGCATGACCGTGACACTGTTCTATTTCGCCTGGCGCGCCCAGAAGGGCTACTACTGGGCGTATTCGCGCCTGCGGCTGTTCTCCAAGATCTTCCCGGTCGTGACGCTCGTGATGGCGGCGATCCCCGGGCTGTATCCGCTCTGGATGGTGACGGAGCAGATCGTGTTCAGCCTCATCCTCATCGGCGTCGCCGACTACCTCGACTCCGACCACATGCGGGAGGCCTTCCCGCGTCCGGCTCGCGCCGTCACGACCGCGCGGTGACCGTCTCGCCGCCGCGGCGCGGGAACCACGGGACGATCGGCGACGTGCGTCGCTGGTAGTCCGCGTACTCGGGATAGCGCGAGCGCGAGATGCTCTCCGTGAACACGGTCGAGCCGATGAACAGGCCGGTCAGCAGCAGCGGGCCGATCACCGTCCACTGCAGGATCGAACCGGCGGCGGCGCAGCCGAACAGGAAGACCACCCACCACTGCGCCTGCTCGAAGAAGAAGTTCGGGTGCCGCGAGAACCGGAACAGCCCGGTCTGCAGGAAGCGCGGGCTCGGCTGCCAGCCGGCTGCGACCTCCCGCTTCTTCCACTGGTGGAAGCTCCACTGCTGCTGGTCGGCGATCGTCTCGCCCGCCAGGAACAGCAGGAAGAGCACGACGCAGACGATGTCGAGCGCGTTCAGCGGCGTCGGGTGCAGGTACGCAGTCCAGGCGGGAAGCGCGATCAGCAGCAGGAGCACGTTCTGGTAGATCACGATGAAGAACAGATTGAACAGCGCGAACGCCCCGCGTCCCATCCGCCCGCGCAGCACTTCCCAGCGGTAGTCCTCCCCGCCGGGCGCGTAGCCGCCCTTGCGCGCGAAGTTGAACGTGAGCCGCGCTCCCCACAGCGTGACCAGGCCCGCCATCAGGTTCAGCCGGGCGTCCTGGAGGCCGGCAGCGCCGGCGAACACCCACACGTACGCCACGGGCACGATCGACCAGATCCGATCGACCCACGAGTGCTCGCCGGTGATCAGCGAGAGCACCCAGGTGGCGGCGCACACGCCGACGAGGATCCACAGACAGACGATGAAGGGCTCCACGCCCCACATCCTAGGGGGCACATCGACGCGCGATGGGGGACAAGCGGTCACTAGAGTGGAAACGTGGATGGTGTCGGCGCGGTGAGCTCGCGCGTGTGGACGGTCCCGAACGCTCTCAGCTTCTTCCGGCTCGCTCTGGTCCCGGTGTTCCTGTGGTTCGTGATCGTGGGGGAGGACGCGCTCGCGCTCGGCGTCCTCATCGTGTCGAGCATCACCGATTTCCTCGACGGCTGGCTGGCCAGGAAGCTCGACCAGGTCTCGCGACTCGGCCAGCTCCTCGACCCCGCCGCCGACCGCCTCTACATCTTCGCCGCGCTCGTCGGCCTCGCCTGGCGGGAGGTCATCCCCTGGTGGCTGGTGGCGGTCATCGTCGCGCGCGACGTCATGCTCGCGGTGCTCGGCGTCATCCTCGCGAACCATGGCTTCGGACCGCTCCCGGTGCACCACCTCGGAAAAGTGGCCACCTTCTGCCTGTTCTGGGCGCTCCCGCTCCTGATGCTGGGCGAGGCGTTCGCGCCGCTCGCTCCCTACTCCCTGCCGCTCGGCTGGGCGTTCGCGCTCTGGGGAGCGTTCCTGTACTGGTGGGCGGGAATCGTCTACATTCGCGAGACGGCCCGGGTCATCCGTCTTCCGGCCGATGACAGCGGCCCACATTCCGATAGGCTTGATCGAGAGGAGGTTGACGGTGCCTGACGAGAACAACCCGGCCGAGAGTTTCCCCGCCGGAGACGACGACGGTCGCGACGCCGCGAACCCCCTGCGCGATTCCGCGACGGGGAACGAGGACACGACAGCACGCTTCGGCGAGGAGTTCGTCTCCAAGATGTTCCCGGTCGACGGCGTGATCAGCCCAGAGGAGCAGGAGGCGATTGCCGCCCTGCCGTCCGGGTCGGCTCTTCTCATCGTGCGACGCGGTCCGAACACGGGAGCTCGCTTCCTCCTCGACGCCGACGTGACCAGCGCCGGACGCCACCCCAACGCCGACATCTTCCTCGACGACGTGACGGTGTCGCGTCGTCATGCGGAGTTCACGCGTCGCGGCACGGCCTTCGAGGTCCGCGACCTGGGGTCGCTCAACGGCACGTATTACGACGGCGTGCGCATCGAGAGCGCCCTGCTCAGCGACTCGTCCGAGGTCCAGATCGGCAAGTTCCGGCTCACGTTCTACGCGTCCCGCCAAGATCTCGCCGCCGCGGCGAACGGCTAGGGCCGCTCTTCGTGGCCCGGCAAGCAGCGAGAGCCCCGGCCGCCTCGCCCGCACTGCTCTCGATCGGCCAGGTCCTCGCGCGGCTCACGCCGGAGTTCCCCGACCTCTCGTCGTCGAAGCTCCGGTTCCTCGAGGAGCGCGGGCTCGTCACCCCGTCGCGGACCGCGTCGGGCTATCGCAAGTTCTCGCCCGCCGATGTCGAGCGGCTGCACACGGTGCTCGCGATGCAGCGCGACCACTACCTCCCCCTGAAGGTGATCAAGAAGTACCTCGCAGAGGTCGAC
Source organism: Leifsonia sp. TF02-11 (assembly GCF_017565305.1). Lineage (GTDB taxonomy): Bacteria > Actinomycetota > Actinomycetes > Actinomycetales > Microbacteriaceae > Leifsonia. Next base: position 501,477 of record NZ_JAGEKP010000004.1, on the reverse strand, counting down.
GCCGGGGGTGACCCGCCGATCCCCGGTGGCGCGTCGGCATCGTCGGCCACGTCGATGCTGTCGGCCGGTCGCCGCTTCCAGCGCGACGAACTGCTGCACGAGGCCGGGGCGACCCCCGAGCTGCTCCAGGAGGCCGTGAGCGCCTCCCTCATCGTGCCCGCCGATGTCTACGGCGAGGAGGCGCTGACCGTGCTGCGCGCGCTGGCCGAGCTCGCCCGCACCGGGATCGGGCCGCGCCATCTGCGTGGATTCCGCGCCGCGGCAGAGCGTGAGATCGGCTTGATCGAGACCGCTCTGGTGCCGCTGGCGCGGCGCAACGACGTCACGTCGCGCCCGCAGACGGCCGAGCTGGCGCGCGAGATCGCCGGTCAGCTCGACGTCGTGCGCGGCAGCATCATCCGCGCCGCTCTCGAGCGTCTTCGGCCCTGAGCCCCGACACGCCGACGACGATTGTCGGATGTCGTTGCCCGGGGACCGGGGGATGGGTACCGTTGATGAAGCGGCTCATTCGGAGACGCAGGATCCGAAGGACCCGGGCGAGAGGCAGGCAGCATGAGCGAATTGAGTCGTGACAGCGGCGCCGCCCGGTACGACCTGGGCCTGCTGTTCACCGACGGCCTGCCCGAGATGGACGACGCCAACGGCTACCGCGGCGCCGTCGCCGCCCGCGCAGCCGGCATCTCCTACCGCCAGCTGGACTACTGGGCGCGCACCGGGCTCGTGGAGCCGACCGTTCGCGGCGCAGCGGGGTCCGGTTCGCAGCGCCTCTACGGCTTCCGCGACATCCTCGTGCTCAAGCTGGTCAAGCGTCTGCTCGACACCGGCATCTCGCTGCAGCAGATCCGCACGGCGGTCAACCAGCTGCGCGAGGCCGGCGTGAACGACCTGGCCCAGACCACCCTCATGAGCGACGGCGCCAGCGTCTACCTCTGCACCTCCAACGACGAGGTCATCGACCTCGTGAGCCGCGGCCAGGGCGTGTTCGGCATCGCCGTCGGCAAGGTGCTGCGCGAGGTGGAGTCGTCCCTCGTCGAGCTCGACACCCAGGGCGACGACCTCGATGAGCTCGCCGCGCGCCGCGCGGCCAAGTTCAAGGCCTCCTGAGCCCAGAACGCCCCGAGAACCGTCGAGTACGCGAACTGTCTGCGTAGTCGACGGTTTTTCGTCGGATTCGGGCGTACTCGGCTGTCGGGTCAGGAGCCCGCGACGGCGTACTCGCCGATCTTCGCGGTGCGGAGGACGCGCTCGAGCAGGAGGTCGAAGTTGTGCGCCATCTCCTGCGCACTTTCACCCGGCCAGACGTGCAGCGGCTTGGCCGCACCCTGTGCCTGCTGCAGCGAGGTGCGCTCCGGGAGCTGGGGCGAGAGCACCAGCGGGCCGAACATGTCGCGCAGTTCCTTGATGCGGAACTGGTGCTCCAGCGACTGCACACGCGCGCGGTTGACGATGATGCCGAGCGGTTGGAGGCGCGGCGAGAGGCCGCGGCGGATCTCCTCGATCGCGCGCAGCGCGCGGTCGGCGGCGGCCACCGAGAACAGGCCGGGCTCGGTGACGACGGCCACCCGGTCGCTCGCGGCCCACGCCGTGCGGGTGAGCGCGTTGAGCGACGGGGCGCAGTCGATGAGCACCAGCTCGTAGTCGTGCTCGACGTTGGCGAGTGCCTCCTCGAGCTTCCAGATGTCGCGGATGCTCGGGTGCGGGCCGTCGAAATTGATGGCGGACGGGCTGCCGATCATGACGTCGACCTTGCCGGGACGACCCTTGGTCCAGCCCGACGGCGCGATCGCCGCGCGGACGATCTTCTCCTTGGGCGAGGCGAGCACGTCGGCGACGTTGAGATGACCGGCGACCTGGATGTCCATGCCGGTAGAGACGTCCGACTGCGGGTCGAGGTCGACGACGAGCGTCCTGAGCCCTTTCGCGAAGGCGGCAGAGGCCAGACCGAGCGTCACCGTGGTCTTTCCGACACCGCCCTTGAGGGAACTAACGCTGAGTACGTGCACGACAGCCACGTTACCTTCACTAGTCTTGGAGTACCTAACCGTTTGCTGTGTGGTGCCGACCCCTGCTCGAAAGGTCCCCATGTTCCGTAAGATCCTCGTTGCCAATCGCGGAGAAATCGCCATCAGGGCGTTCCGCGCCGCTTATGAACTGGGCGCCGCCACGGTCGCCGTCTTCCCGTACGAAGACCGCAACTCGATGCACCGGCTGAAGGCGGACGAGGCTTACCAGATCGGAGAGCCCGGCCACCCGGTGCGCGCCTACCTCGACGTTCAGGAGATCATCCGCGTCGCCAAGGAGTCGGGCGCCGACGCCATCTACCCCGGCTACGGCTTCCTCTCCGAGAACCCCGAACTCGCGGACGCCGCGCGCGCCGCCGGCATCGCGTTCATCGGCCCGCGCGCCGAGGTGCTCGAGATGGCCGGCAACAAGGTCACGGCGAAGGAGCACGCGATCGCCGCGGGCGTCCCCGTCCTCAAGTCGACGCCGCCGTCGCGCGACATCGAGGAGCTGCTGGCGGGCGCGGACGAGATCGGGTTCCCGATCTTCGCCAAGGCGGTCGCGGGAGGCGGCGGCCGCGGCATGCGCCGGGTCGCCCGCAAGGAGGACCTCCGCGCGTCGCTCGAAGAGGCCATGCGCGAGGCCGACAGCGCGTTCGGCGACCCCACCATGTTCCTCGAGCAGGCGGTGCTCCGCCCCCGCCACATCGAGGTGCAGATCCTCGCCGACGGCACCGGCGACACCATCCACCTGTTCGAGCGCGACTGCTCGGTGCAGCGCCGCCACCAGAAGGTGGTCGAGATCGCGCCCGCCCCGAACCTCTCGGACGAGATCCGTCAGTCGCTCTACCGCGACGCCGTCGCCTTCGCGCGCTCGATCGGCTACGAGAACGCGGGCACCGTCGAGTTCCTGCTCGACACCGCGGGGGAGCGCGCCGGCCAGCACGTGTTCATCGAGATGAACCCGCGCATCCAGGTCGAGCACACGGTCACGGAGGAGATCACCGACGTCGACCTGGTGCAGTCGCAGATCCGCATCGCGGCCGGCGAGACGCTCGCCGACCTCGGCCTCAGCCAAGACTCGGTGCAGATGCGCGGCGCGGCGCTCCAGTGCCGCATCACCACCGAGGACCCGACGGCGAACTTCCGCCCGGACACCGGCAAGATCACGACCTACCGCTCGCCCGGCGGCGCCGGAATCCGCCTCGACGGCGGAACGATCAACCCGGGCGCGCAGATCAGCCCGCACTTCGACTCGATGCTGGCCAAGCTCATCACGCGCGGCCGCGACTTCCCGGCCGCCGTGCTGCGGGCACGCCGCGCCCTGGCCGAGTTCCGCGTGCGCGGCGTCGCCACCAACATCCCGTTCCTCCAGGCGGTCATGGAGGACCCGGACTTCATCGCGGGCAACGTCTCCACGTCCTTCATCGAGGAGCGCCCTGAGCTGTTCAAGGGCCGCGCCTCCAAAGACCGCGGCACGAAGGTGCTCAACTGGCTGGCCGATGTCACCGTCAACCAGCCCAACGGTCCGCGTCCGGAGGTCGCGGCGCCGGTCGAGAAGCTCCCGCGCATCGACCTGGGTGTGCCTGCGCCGTCCGGCTCCCGCCAGCGCCTGCTGGAGCTGGGCCCGAAGGGCTTCGCCGACGCCCTCCGCGCCCAGACCGCGCTCGCGGTCACCGAGACCACCTTCCGCGACGCCCACCAGTCCCTGCTGGCGACGCGCGTGCGCACCAAGGACCTCCTGGCCGTCGCGCCCTACGTGGCACGGCTCACGCCCGAGCTGCTCTCGGTCGAGGCCTGGGGAGGCGCGACCTACGACGTCGCGCTGCGCTTCCTCGGCGAGGACCCGTGGGAGCGGCTCGCGTCCCTGCGCGAGGCGCTGCCGAACATCAACATCCAGATGCTGCTGCGCGGCCGCAACACCGTCGGCTACACGCCGTACCCGACGCAGGTGACCGACGCGTTCGTGCGGGAGGCCGCGGCGACCGGTGTGGACATCTTCCGGATCTTCGACGCGCTCAACGACGTGTCGCAGATGCGCCCGGCGATCGAGTCGGTGCTGGCCACCGGCACCTCCGTCGCCGAGGTCGCGGTCTGCTACACGGCCGACCTGCTCGACCCGGCGGAAGACCTGTACACGCTCGACTACTACCTGCGGCTCGCCGAGCAGATCGTGGAGTCCGGCGCGCACATCCTCGCGATCAAGGACATGGCGGGTCTGCTGCGCCCCGCCGCGGCGGAGAAGCTGGTCGCGGCGTTCCGCGAGCGGTTCGACCTCCCCGTGCACGTGCACACCCACGACACTCCGGGCGGACAGCTCGCGACGCTGCTCGCGGCCGCACGCGCCGGCGCCGACGCAGTCGACGTGGCCAGCGCGCCGATGGCGGGCACCACCAGCCAGCCGAGCGCCTCCGCACTCGTCGCCGCGCTCGCGCACACCGATCGCGACACCGGCATCTCGCTGTCGGCGGTGGAGGACCTCGAGCCGTACTGGGAGGCCGTCCGCCAGGTCTACCGGCCGTTCGAGTCGGGACTGCCCGGCCCCACGGGTCGCGTCTACAAGCACGAGATCCCCGGCGGCCAGCTCTCCAACCTGCGTCAGCAGGCCAAGGCGCTGGGCCTCGCCGAGGACTTCGAGCTGGTGGAGGACATGTACGCCGCCGCCAACCGCATCCTGGGACGCATCCCCAAGGTGACGCCGTCGTCGAAGGTCGTCGGCGACCTCGCGCTGCACCTGGCGGCCGTGCGCGCCGACCCCGACGACTTCGCGGAGAACCCGCAGAACTACGACATCCCCGACTCGGTCGTCGGGTTCATGGCGGGCGAGCTGGGCGAGCTGCCCGGCGGCTGGCCGGAGCCGTTCCGCACGAAGGTGCTCGCGGGCAAGACCATCAAGGTCGGCGTCGAAGAGATCTCGTCGACCGACGCGGAGGCTCTCGAGGGCTCGAGCGCCTCGCGCCGCGCGGCGCTCAACCGACTGCTGTTCCCGGCCCCGACGCGGATCTACGAGCAGATGCGCGAGCTGTTCGGCGACCTCTCCGTCGTGGACTCGGTCGACTACCTGTACGGCCTGGGCGCCGGCGAGGAGCACGTCATCGAGTTCAGCAAGGGCGTGCGGCTCTACATCGGACTGGAGGCCATCGGCGAGGCCGACGAGAAGGGCATGCGCACGGTCATGACCACGCTCAACGGCCAGCTGCGGCCGGTGTTCGTGCGCGACCGCAGCATCGTCGTGGAGGCCAAGGCGGCCGAGAAGGCCGACACCGCCAAGCCCGGCCAGGTCGCCGCACCGTTCTCCGGTGTGGTCACCCTCCACGTCGTGCCGGGCGATGTCGTGGCCGCCGGCCAGTCGGTCGCGTCGATCGAGGCCATGAAGATGGAGGCGGCCATCACCGCCCCCGTCGCCGGCACGATCGAGCGCCTCGCCATCCCGAAGACCCAGCAGGTCGATGCGGGCGACCTCCTGGTCGTCATCACCCCCGCCTGACCTGCCCGATAAACTGTCGCAGTCGTCTCACGTCGAGCGGCAGAAGGAGTGACCACCGTGGCTGACAAGCCGGAGGAGCCGCAACGCGGCGACCTCGAGTCGACGAGCGAGAAGCTCAGCTTCCGCCCGTCCCCGCTCGAGGTCGACACGACGCTGAGCATCGCCGTCGACCTGCCGCCGACCCCGCCGCAGGAGATCCCGGAGGACGAGGCCGCCGTCGCGATCGACGACGTGCCCGTCGACCCGGGATTCGTGGAGTCGCCGACCGATCCGACCACCACCTCCGTCGCGATCGTGGCCTCCCGGCTGACGACGGCTCCGACGCCCACGCAGCAGGAGGCGGGCGGCGACGAGGTCCCGCTCCCCGCGTCCGATTCGCACGCGGAGGCGTTCGGCCAGTCGCGGCGCGACCGGCTGCGCGGCGAGCACTCGCCGCAGCCCGAGCCCGCGGCCATGCTGACGGCCGACCGCCTGCTGGAGGTCAACCGCAAGACGCGTCCGGGCCCCGAAGGACCGTGGCAGCGGTTCGTGTACAACGTCACGTTCCGCACGGTCAACCTGGGCGACTCGGCGAAGGTGCGGGCGCGCAAGGAGCTCGACCACCGCATCCAGAAGCAGTTCGAGGGCGGCACCCGGTTCGTGCCCGTGCTCACCCGCAAGGGCGGCGTCGGCAAGACCACGGTCACCACACTGCTCGGGATGGCGCTGGCCGACGCGCGCGAAGACCGCATCATCGCGATCGACGCGAACCCCGACCGCGGAACGCTGTCGGAGCGCGTTCCCAAGCAGACCAGGGCGACCGTGCGCGATGTCGTGCACAAGGCCGCGAGCATCGGCGGATTCACCGACTTCTCCGCACTGGTGTCCCGTGACGAGACCCGGCTCGACATCCTGGCCTCCGACACCGACCCTCTGCTGTCCGAGGCCTTCGACGAGAACGACTACAACGTCGTGGCCGACCTGTCGGCCCGCTTCTACTCGATCGTGCTGACCGACTGCGGCACCGGCATCGTCCACTCGGTGATGCGCGCGACTCTGCAGCGCGCCGACTCGCTGGTGATCGTCTCCGGCGGCAGCGTCGACGAGGCGCGCCTCGCCTCCGAGACGCTCACCTGGCTGGAGGCCAACGGTTACACGGACCTCGTCCGCAACGCGGTCGTCGCGCTCAACACCGCGACGCACGCCACGAACCTGGTGAAGCTCGAGGAGATCGAGTCGCACTTCCGCTCGCGCGTGCGCGAGATCGTCCGCATCCCGTACGACCCGCAGCTCGCCGCCGGCTCGGTGGTGTCCTGGAAGGACCTCAAGCCGCTGACCAAGCTCTCCGCCCGCGCGCTGGCCGCGCTCGTGGTCGAGGGCCTGCCCGCCGAGCGCGCCTGACCCCGTCCGCTGCCATCGCGCTGTGCGCGCTTCGAGGAGATCCCCGTGACCGAACGCCAGATCCGCCTGTTCGGCGACCCCGTGCTGAAGACCCCGTCCGAGCCGGTTCTCGAGATCGACGAGGGCGTGCGCGGCCTCGTGGAGGACCTCATCGACAGCGTCGTGCCTCCGGGTCGCGCGGGCGTCGCCGCACCGCAGATCGGCGTGGGACTCCGGGCGTTCAGCTACAACGTCGACGGCGAGATCGGCTACATCATCAACCCCGAGCTGGTGGAGGTCTCCGGTGAGCCGGAGCTGGTCGACGAGGGCTGTCTCTCGGTGCCCGGCCTGTGGTTCAAGACGGCCCGCTATCCGTTCGCGCGTGTGCGCGGCATCGACCTGGAGGGCAACGAGATCGAGCTGTCGGGCACGGGCGTGATGGCGCAGGCCCTGCAACACGAGACCGACCACCTGGACGGCAAGCTCTACCTCGACCGGCTCGACAAGGAGACCCGCCGCGAGGCGATGCGCCAGGTGCGCGAGAGCGACTGGTTCTAGCTCGCGTCTAGACTCGAACCCATGGACATCGCAGTCACCGGAGGATCGGGAAAGCTCGGACGCACCGTCGTGCGCGAACTACGCGCGGCGGGCCACACCGTCGTCAATCTGGACGCGACGGGGGAGCGCGGGCGCGGCTTCGCGCAGGTCGATCTCACGGACTACGGGCAGACGCTGGACGCGATCCTCGGCGTCGACGACCTCCACGGCGGGTTCGATGCGATCGTCCACCTGGCGGCCATTCCGGCTCCGGCCATCCTGAGCGACGTCGCGACCTTCCACAACAACATCCGGGTCACGTACAACGTGTTCCAGGCGGCTCGCCGTGCCGGTATCCGCAACATCGTGTACGCGTCGAGCGAGACCGTGCTCGGCCTCCCGTTCGACGTGCCGCCGCCGTACATCCCTGTCGACGAGGACTACCCGGCCCGGCCAGAGTCCACCTATTCGCTGGTGAAGCACCTCGAAGAGCAGATGGCGATCGAGCTCGTGCGCTGGGATCCCGCGCTCAAGATCGTGGCGCTCCGGTTCTCGAACGTGATGGACCCGGCCGACTACGCGGCGTTCCCGTCGTTCGACGCCGACGCGCGGGCGCGCAAGTGGAATCTGTGGGGCTACATCGACGCGCGTGACGGCGCGCAGGCCGTGCTCCGTGCGCTGGAGTGGGACACCACCGGCTTCGACCGCTTCATCATCGCGGCGGCCGACACGGTGATGACGCGCCCGAACGCCGAGCTCGTCGCCGAGGTCTTCCCCGGCGTCCCGCTGAAGCGCGACGACCTCGACAACAACGACACCCTCCTCTCCATCGACAAGGCCCGCCGCATCCTCGGCTACGCCCCCACCCATTCCTGGCGCGACCACCACTAGCCGCCGACACGCCCTCACGAGATTCGTCACGAATCCCACCTTTCGTGCCACGAATCTCGACATTCGTCACGAATCCCACCCTTCGTGCCACGAATCTCGACATTCGTCACGAATCCCACTTTTCGTGCCACGAATCTCCACATTCGTCACGAATCCCGCTTTTCGTGCCACGAATCTCGACATTCGTGACGAATCCCGCTCGCCGTGCGATCGTTGACATTCGTCACGAATGTCGAGATTCGTGGCACGAATGTCGAGATTCGTCACGAATGTGTTGTTCACAGGCGGGGCCCTGTGGCGGGTTCTCCACAGATTGGTCGATGAGGGGGGCGACGGTGCGTGCCGTTGCGACGATGAGGAGATGCGCACCATTTCCGCTCACCGTCCGTTCCATTCGGTGCACGTGGCGAGCGCGCCACGCGGCGTCCGCGAGCTGTGCCTGGCGTATTTGCCACTGATGTCGGAGGGCGCCTTCTTCAGTCATCAGACGGCGGCTGCGCTTCTCGACGTCCCGCTCCCCTCGGAGCTGGCCGAAGGGCCGTTGCACATCTCGGTCGCGTTTCCCCGCACCCCGCCGCGGGGGCGGGGCGTTCTCGGCCACAGCCTCGGGAGCGTGACCGGCGAGCTCGTCGACGGTCTGCCGCTCTGTGTGCCCGCACAGGTGTGGTGTCAGCTCTCCGGAGTGCTCGACCGGGAAGATCTCGTCGCGGCCGGAGACCATCTCGTCGGTGCGCGCGGGCGGCAACCTCTCGCAGAGATCCATGAACTCGTGGATGCCGCCGACGAACTGCACCGGACGAAAGGATCCCGCGAGCGTCTGTGGGCGCTGCCGCGCATCCGCTTCGGCGCCGACTCCCGACCGGAATCCCTCCTCCGTCTGCTTCTGGAGGCGGACGGCTTCACCGGACTCGAAGTCAATCGCGCGGTCTCGCTGCGCCGGGGCCGGACGATCCTGCATCCAGACCTGAGCATCCCCGAGCATCGCATCGCCTTCGAGTACGAAGGTGACGGGCATCGAGTGGATCGACGTCAATGGCACCTCGACATCGAGCGTCGCGACGTCCTGGAGTCCGAAGGCTGGCGTGTTGTGCGCGTGACCGCGCACGACCTCTTCGGAAACCGCGACGCGTTCCGCGATCGCCTCAGAAGATTCGTCACGAATGTCGACATTCGTGGCACGAAAGTCGACATTCGTGACGAATCTCGGGGCTAGTGGGCGAGGGAGATGCCCTGGGTGCTGGGGTTGCCGCTGTAGACGCCGTCGATGACGTCGGCGAAGTCGGCGAGGATGACGTTGCGCTTGATGCTGAGCTTGGGCGTCAGGTGGCCGCTGGCCTCGGTCAGGTCGGTGGCCAGGATGACGAACTTGCGGACGCTCTCGGCTCGCGACACGCCCTGGTTCGCGGTGTCGATCGCGCGCTGGATCTCTGCGTTGACCGCGGGGTTCACGGAGGCCTCGGCGAGGGTCATGTCCTTGTCCTCGCCGTTGTTCGCCAGCCAGGTCGGCAGCATCTCGGTGTCGAGCGTGATGAGCGCGGCGATGAACGGCTTCTGGTCCCCGACGACGATCACCTGGCTGACCAGCGGGTTGGCGCGGATCGGGTCCTCGAGCGCCGCGGGGGAGACGTTCTTGCCTCCGGCGGTGACGATGATCTCCTTCTTGCGACCGGTGATCGTCAGATACCCGTCGTCGTCCAGCGAGCCCAGATCGCCGGTGCGGAACCAGCCGTCGTCGAAAGCGGCGGCCGTCGCCTCCGGATTCTTCCAGTACTCCTTGAAGACGTTGATGCCCTTGACCTCGATCTCGCCGTCCTCGACGAGGCGCACCGCCACACCGGGGAGGACGGGGCCGACCGTTCCGATCTTGAACATGTCGGGGCGGTTGACCGTCGCGGGCGCTGTGGTCTCGGTGAGGCCGTAGCCCTCGAGGATCTTGATGCCGAGGCTGTGGTAGAAGTGGCCCAGGTGCGACCCGAGCGGCGCGGAGCCGGAAACCGCGTACTTCACGCGGCCGCCCATGGCTGCACGCAGCTTCGAGAACACCAGCCGGTCGTAGAGCGCGAACTTGAGCTTCAGTCCGAACGGCACCGACCCGGCCTCGACGGCCTTCGAGTGCTCGACCGCGACCTGGGCGGCCGCGCGGAAGATCTTGCCGCGACCGCCGGCCTCCGCCTTCTGCTCCGCGGAGTTGTAGACCTTCTCGAACACGCGAGGCACCGCGAGCAGGAAGGTGGGCTTGAAGCTGGCGAGTGCGGGCAGCAGCTGCTTGGTGTCGGCCTGGTGACCCACTTTCACTCCGCCGGTGACGGCCAGCACCGCGATGAACCTCGCGAAGACGTGTGCCGTGGTGATGAAGAGCAGCGTCGACGCGCCCCCGGGCGGCGACACGACATCCTTGATCGCCTCTGCGGCGTTGCGCGACAGCTCGACGAAGTTGGAGTGCGTCAGCACGCAGCCCTTGGGGCGCCCGGTCGAACCGGAGGTGTAGATCAGCGTGCCGATGTCCTCGCCGCGGGCGAGGTTCCTACGCCGCTCGATCTCCTCGTCGGGAACGTCGGCGCCCGCGTTGACGAGCTTCTCGAGGTCGCCGAGGTGCAGCTGCCAGACGTTCTGAATGAGCGGGAGGTCGGGGTGCACCTCGTCGAACCGCGAGAACATCTCCGCGTCCTCCAGGATCACGGCGACGGCGCCGGAGTCGGACATATTCCACTGCACCTGGGCGGGGGAGGAGGTCTCGTAGATGGGCACGAGCACGGCGCCGGCGAACCAGGTCGCGAAGTCGATCAGCGTCCACTCGTAGCGCGTCTTGCACATCAGGCCGATCTTGTCGCCGGGCTGGATGCCGGCGGCGACGATGCCTTTCGCCAGGGCGATGACCTGGCGGTGGAACTCGGCGGCCGTGACGTCCTTCCAGCCATCGCCGTCCGGGAGGCTGAACAGCGGCGCGTCCGGGGTGGCCGCGACACGCTGGACGAGCAGGTCCGTCGCGTTGGCCTCCGGGTCGGCGGGGACGAGTGCGGGGATTTCGAACTGATTCACGGTAGCTCCCTCGATACCGGGCGGGCGGGCAATCGGGCCGAATGGCTTCGGCTCGCAGTGGTTGATTACACTCTAGATGGTGCGGCAGTGAGTCTCCTCCGACCGGCTCGTCCCGCGCCTCACACCCACCCGCCTGACCGCGCCAACCCGGAAGGGGCTCGCCTGTGCACGCCATCGGAATCGACATCGGCGGGACCAAGATCGCCGGTGCGGTCGTCGACGAGCTCGGCGCGATCGTCCGCGAGGACCGCGTGCCCACCGATGCCAGCCGCCCGGAGGAGATCGAGAACGCCGTCGTCGCGATGATCGAGCGCCTGTCCGACGGACCGGAGGAGATCGCGGGTGCCGGTGTGGCCGCGGCCGGCTTCATCGACGCGGCGCAGTCGACCGTCTACTACGCCCCCAACATCAACTGGAGGCACGAGCCGTTCCGCGAGAAGCTCGAGAAGCGGATCGACCTCCCGGTCCTCATCGAGAACGACGCCAACGCGGCGGGCTGGGCCGAGTTCCGTTACGGCGTGGGGCGGCTGGTGAGCGACATGGTCATCCTGACCATCGGCACCGGCGTTGGCGGCGCCATCGTGAGCAACGACCGCCTCTTCCGCGGCGGTTTCGGCGCCGGCGCCGAGATCGGCCACATGCGCGTCGTCCCGGGAGGCCTGCCCTGCGGCTGCGGTGCGCACGGGTGCATCGAGCAGTACGGCTCCGGGCGGGCCCTGCAGCGCATGGCGAACGAGCTGGCCGACGCGGGCGGCATCGGCCAGGTGCTCGCCGACGTGCGCAGCCGCACCGGCTCGCTGAGCGGCTCCGACATCTCCGCGTTGATCATGGCCGGCGACCCGGGTGCGCTCGCGGCCCTCCGCCAGCTGGGCGACTGGCTCGGCCAGGCCTGCGCGAGCCTCGGTGCCATCCTCGACCCTCAGCTCTTCGTCTTCGGGGGCGGTGTCGCGCAGGCCGGCGAGCTGCTGCTGGAGCCGATCCGCCAGGCGTACCTCGAGAATCTGCCGGCGCGGGGCTTCCACCCCGAGCCGGAGTTCAAGATCGCGGAGCTGGTGAACGACGCCGGCGTCGTCGGCGCGGCCGACCTGGCGCGCCTGCACGCCTCCCAGTGAGCCGCGGAGCCGTCCCAGGCGTCGCCGTGCCGCCTCTCCCGTCACGACACGAGGGGCAGTAGGCTTTCGATCGATGTTCTACTGGCTGATGAAGAACCTGATCGCGGGTCCGATCCTCCGCGGGATCTTCCGTCCCTGGGTCGTCGGGATCGAGAACGTCCCGGCGGAGGGCGCGGTCATCCTCGCCAGCAACCACCTCTCGTTCATCGACTCGATCTTCCTGCCGCTCGTCGTCGACAGGCACGTGTCGTTCCTCGCCAAGAGCGACTACTTCACCCGCCGCGGCCTGAAGGGCTGGGCGACGAAGGCGTTCATGAACGCGACCGGCCAGCTGCCGATCGACCGCTCGGGAGGCAAGGCCTCCGAAGCGTCGCTGAACACCGGTCTCGCGGTGCTGGCGCGCGGCGAGATCCTCGGCATCTACCCGGAAGGCACCCGCAGCCCCGACGGCAAGCTCTACCGGGGTCGCACCGGGGTGGCCAGGATGATCCTGGAGGCCGGGGTCCCTGTCGTCCCCGTCGCGATGGTCGACACGGCGGAGATCATGCCGATCGGCAAGCGACTGCCGCGGATCGGCCGCATCGGCATCATCATCGGCGAGCCGCTCGACTTCTCCCGGTTCGAGGGCATGGAGGGCGACCGCTTCATCCTGCGGTCGGTCACCGACGAGATCATGTACGCGCTGCACGGCCTCGGCGCTCAGGAGTACGTCGACGTGTACGCGAGCACGGTGAAGGAGAAGCGCGCGGCGCTCACCTAGGCCTCCCTCGTCTGCATGTCACAATCCGGTCGCGCTGCGCACGACCCCCGTCCGGCGCGATAGGCTCGGTTATCCCCCTTCCACCCGACCGAGCGGAACAGAACAGTGCTGCAGACCACAGATCCCGTCGTGAAACCTGACGACTCCGTGATCGAGGGCCTGGAGTATTGGCGCACGCTCCCGATCAAGCAGCAGCCGAGCTGGCCCGATCCGGAGGCCGCCGCCGCCGCGTCGGCCGAGATCGCGACGCTGCCCCCGCTGGTGTTCGCCGGCGAGGTGGACCAGCTGCGCTCGCGGCTCGCGCGCGCTGCGCAGGGCAATGCGTTCCTGCTGCAGGGCGGCGACTGCGCCGAGACGTTCGCCGGAGCGACCGCCGACCAGATCCGCAACCGGGTCAAGACGGTCCTGCAGATGGCGGTCGTGCTGACCTACGGCGCATCGGTGCCGGTCATCAAGATGGGCCGCATGGCCGGTCAGTTCGCCAAGCCGCGTTCCAGCGACACCGAGACCCGCGGCGGTGTGACGCTGCCGGCCTACCGCGGCGACATCGTCAACGGCTACGACTTCACCCCGGAGTCGCGGGAGGCCGACCCGCGCCGCCTGATCCAGGGCTACCACACCGCCGCCTCCACGCTGAATCTCATCCGCGCGTTCACGCAGGGCGGCTTCGCCGACCTGCGCGAGGTGCACAGCTGGAACAAGGGCTTCGCGGCCAATCCGGCCAACCAGCGCTACGAGGGTCTCGCCCGCGAGATCGACCGCGCCATCAAGTTCATGGAGGCCGCGGGAGCGGACTTCGACGAGCTCACGCGGGTGGAGTTCTACTCCAGCCACGAGGCGCTGCTCATGGACTACGAGCGTCCGATGACACGCATCGACTCGCGCACCGGCACCCCGTACAACACGTCGGCGCACTTCGTCTGGATCGGCGAGCGCACGCGCGACCTCGACGGTGCGCACGTCGACTTCCTGTCGCGCGTCCGCAACCCGATCGGCGTCAAGCTCGGCCCGACGACGACGGCCGACGACATGCGGCGCCTCATCGACGCGCTCGACCCCGAGCGCGAGCCCGGGCGTCTGACGTTCATCACCCGGATGGGTGCGGGGAAGATCCGCGATGCCCTCCCGCCGCTGCTGGAGGCCGTCAAGCGGTCGGACGCGAACCCGCTGTGGGTGACCGATCCGATGCACGGCAACGGGCTCACGACGCCGAACGGCTACAAGACCCGCCGGTTCGACGACGTCGTGGACGAGGTCAAGGGCTTCTTCGAGGCGCACCGTGCGGCGGGTACGCACCCGGGCGGCATCCACGTGGAGCTGACGGGCGACGACGTCACCGAGTGCCTGGGCGGTTCCGAGCACATCGACGAGGAGACCTTGGCGACCCGCTACGAGTCGCTGTGCGACCCGCGACTGAACCACATGCAGTCGCTGGAGCTCGCCTTCCTCGTGGCGGAGGAGCTCAGCCAGGGCTGACCCGCCCCGCGACGACAGCCGAAGGGCACGTCGTTGTCACTTCTCGACGCGAGAAGCGACAACGACGTGCCCTTCGGCGCTCGAGGGGAGAGGCTCGAGGGGAGCGCCCGCCAGCGGCGGCTCAGAAGCCGGCGAAGTTAACCGTGACGGTGGAGCCCTTGGGTGCCTGCGTACCGGCGGCGGGCGACACCTTGGAGACGACGAAGGCGCCGGGCAACAGGTCGGCCGCCGCGCTGTACTTGAGCTGGAAGCCGGCCGCCTGAAGCGCGGCCTTCGCCTTGTCCCAGGTCTGACCGACGACGTCGGGCACCGGAACGGGCTCCGGGCCCTTGGAGGTCTCGAGCGCCAGCGTGTCGCCGGGATGCACGGGGCCTTCCTTCTGCGCCTGTGCCGCGATCACGTTGCCCTTGTCGACCGTGTCGCTGTAGCTCTGCGGGCCGGCGGTGGTCAGCAGCCCGACCTTCTGCAGGGCGGCCTGGGCGTCCGAGACCGACATCCCGGCGACGTCGGGCACGGGGCCGACCGAGACGACGAGGTTCACCGTCGCCGCTTCGAAGTAGCCGCCGCCGCCCGAGATGTCGCTGCCGTCGGAGGCTCGGGTCGCCGAGATGACCGTGTTCGCGGGCACCTTCGGGTCGAACTGCTTGACGGCGTCGCCGACCTTGGCGCCGACGCCGGTGATCTCCGACGTGGCGACGTCGAGGGTCTTGCCCGCGAGCGGCAGGATGGTGACAGGCTTCGGTCCCTGCGAGATCCGCAGAGTGACGGTGCTGCCGCGTCCGGCCGACGCCCCCGCCTTCGGATCGGTGCTCGACACCTGGCCGGCGGGCACGGTGACGCTGTACTCCTGCGCCTGGGCCGTCTTGAACCCGAGGTTGGTGAGCGTGGCGGTCGCCGCAGCCGGAGCCTGGCTCACCACGTTCGGCACTGTCACCAGCGATCCCGGTCCCGACCCGAAGTACCAGCCGGTTCCCCCGGCGACCGCCGCGAGCACGAGCACCAGGGCGAAGAGCCACCAGCCTTTGCCCCGTCGGCGACGCGCGGCAGCGGTGAGCGTATCCGTCGCGGTGGGCGCTGCGGAGGCGACCTGCTGGCGGATGGCCGGGTTGATGATCTGCGTCTCACCGTCGTTCGCCTCGAAGGCCGGGGGCAGCACCATCGTCGGCTGCAGCACCGCGTCGCCGCGGATGGACTTCTCGGCCTCGATCAGTCGGTCGAGCATCTCGCGCGCGTCGGAGGGCCGCCGGTCGGGGTCCTTCTCGGTCGCCCAGAGCACGAGCTCGTCGAGCTCCGGGGGAACCGCCGGGTTGACGCTGCTCGGCGCGGGCACCGGGTCGTTCGCGTGCTGATACGCGATCTGCATCGGCTGCTCGCCGTGGAACGGCTGGGTGCCGGTGAGCATCTCGTACATCATGATGCCCAGCGCGTAGATGTCGCTGCGCGCGTCGGCGACGCCGCGGGTGACGAGCTCGGGGGAGAGGTAGGCGATCGTGCCGAGGAGCGCCTGACCGGTCGCGGTGTTCGCGCTGGCGGCGCGCGCCAGTCCGAAGTCGCCGATCTTGATGCGCCCGTCGTCGGCCAGCAGCACGTTCTCCGGCTTGAGATCGCGGTGCACGATGCCGGCCTTGTGCGCGGCGGCGAGGCCGCTGAGCACGGCCTCCATGATGTCGATGGTCTGCTCGGGGGTGAGCTTGCCGTAGTCCTTCAGGAGGTCGCGCAGCGTGATGCCCGGGAGGTACTCCATCACCAGGTAGGCCATGTCGGAGTCCTGGCCCTGGTCGAAGACGTTCACCACGTTGGGGTGCGCCAGGCGCGCCGCCGACCGCGCCTCCTGGACGAACCGGCTCTTGAACGTGCTGTCGTCGGCGAGGTGGCCGTGCATGATTTTGATCGCGACCCTGCGCTCGAGGCGCAGATCGGTGGCGAGGTAGACGGTGGCCATGCCGCCTCGGGCGATCCGCGAGCGCACCTGATAGCGGCCGTCGATCAGACGTCCGATCATCGGGTCGGTTTGGCTCGTGGTCACGGGTCGAGTCTAGGGAACAGCGGGTGCGTGAACCCTGCAAAACACCGGTGTGCTGCGGGGCCGTGACCCTGCTGTGACCTTCTGGTCACCCGAGTTGCGCGAGCCACGCGCGCGCCGAGGTCTCCCACTTCGCGTACGCGTCGGGGAACGCCGAGATCTGGACGGCCTGTGCGGCCTGCGTGACGCTCATCGCCGACCAGTTCGGGATGTCGAGGAGGCCGCGCGTGCGGCCCTTGTTGGGGTTGTTCGGGCCGCCGTAGAACGCGAGGGTCGCGCGTGTGGGATCGAGCACCTCGTCCGGCGTGCCCCAGCCGGTGCTCGGGCGCTGCTGGAACAGCCCGAGCGAGTCGCGGTCGCCGTAGCGGACGTTGCGCAGACCGGACTCCTGGGCCGCGGCGGCGAGGGCGACCACGATGCCCTGGGCGGGCACGCCCTCCCGCTCGCCGATGCGGACGATCAGGGCGGCGTTGGCGCGCATCTCGTCGGTGAGGGGCACGACCTGCCCCGGCTGGACCGTCGGTGCGGGTGCCGGCGCCGGCGCGGTGACCACGGGTGCGGGGGCGACCACGGCCCTCGGCGTGTCGACCGATGCGGCGGCGACGCCGGGGATGGCGATGCGCTGCCCGGGGTAGATGATGCTCGAGCTGCTGAGACCGTTGGCGCTGAGCACGACCGCCGTGCGCAGCCCGAACCGGGCGGCGATCCCGCTGATCGTGTCGCCGCGGACGACCGTGTACGAGGTCGCAGACGGAGCGGGGGCCGGAGCGGGTGCGGGAGCGGAGACCGGTGTCGGCGCGCCGCCGAGGGCCAGCACCTGGCCGGGGAAGATCAGGCTCTTCCAGCTGAGTCCGTTGAGCGCGAGGACGGCCGCCGTCGAGAGCCCGAAGCGGGCGGCGATGGCCGATACCGTGTCGCCGGTCTGCACCCGGTAGGTCGCGGGTGCCGCTGCGGTGTCGGTGTCGGCGGGGGAGGCCGTCTCGGCTCCCTGCGCGAACGATCCCCGGATCGTGTCGACGCCGACGGTCTTCTGCGGACCTGTCGCGTCGCTCTTCTCCGGCGCGCGTTCGCGTTCGGCGTCGGCGGCGGCGTGTGCGGGGCTCAGGAGGTTGAGGGTCACGGCGATGCTGCCGGCGACGGCGATCGGCACGGTGCCCAGCAGGCCGCCGGTGCGTCCGTGCGGTCGCCGTTGACGTTTCGTGCTCTCGATCGCAGACATGGTCGACCCCTCCGTGAGTGACATGGCCGATCCCCACGCTGACACACCTTGAGTAAGGAGTCAACCAGTGTGGCGGATGTGACAACAGTTAACACGACCGTAACATTCCATCCGACTCGTGCTCACCGCGGGGTCGTGGCACGCTTGTTGTTGTGAACGAGCAGGTCCAGGCCACCGAGTGGCTCACCATCCCCGACCTTGTGGAGCAGCTGGGACTCGGTGTCAGCCGGGTGCGCCGCCTCATCGAAGACCGCCACCTCGCGGCGAAGCGCATCGACGGCGTCGTCAAAGTCCCCGCCGTCTTCCTCCGCGACGGCGAACCCCTCAGCGAGCTCCACGGCACTCTCATCGTGCTCGCGGACAACGGCTTCGACGACGAGGAGGCGGTGGACTGGCTCCTGACGGACGACGAGAGCCTGGGCACCGCCCCGATCGAGGCGCTGCGCGCGGGCCGCAAGGCCGAGGTGCGCAGAGTCGCCCAGGCCCTGGCCTGAGCGTCCGGCCGGGCGCAGGTGCGGCCCGGCCTCAGTACGAGCGCCGCGTCACCGTGATCGCGAGGTCGCGGAGCTGCGCGCGCGCTCCCGCGCCCAGTTGCGCGCCCTCCAGTGCCTCGATCGCCCGGTCCACGTTGTCGGCGATCATCTTCTCGACCTTCTCGACAGCGCCGGACTCCCGGATGGTCATCTGAAGCGTCTCGATCTGCTGCGCGGTGAGGTCGGGGTCGCCGAGCAGTTCGTCGAGCGTCGCGCGGGCTCCGGCGGGGACGGCCTGGCGGGTCAGGGCGATCAGCACGGTCCGCTTGCCCTCGCGCAGATCGTCTCCGCTCGGCTTGCCGGTGACCTCCGCGTCGCCGAAGACGCCGAGGAGGTCGTCGCGCAGCTGATACGCGATGCCGAGCGGGAGGCCGAAGCGGCGGAGCGAGTCGAGTTGCCCGACCGTCGCGCCCGCGAGGCTGGCGCCGATCAGCAGGGGTGACTCGATGGAGTATTTGGCCGACTTGTAGACGATGACGCGTTCGGCCCTGGCGAGCTGATCCGCGTCGGGCCTGCCCGCCCAGCCGATCTCCTCGAAGATGTCGAGGTACTGACCGGCGGTGACGTCGAGTCGCATCCGGTTGAACTCCGCGCGCGCCGAGCGCCGCGCCGAGGCGCTCACGGTCTGGGTGAGCCCTTCGTCGAAGAGCTCGTCGCTCAGGATGAGGAGGTAGTCGCCCAGCAGCGTCGCGGCTCCCGTGCCGAACGCGGCGCCGGAGCCCAGCCAGCCCTCCTGCTCGTGCAGGTGCTCGAAACGCCGGTGGGCCGCCGGCTTTCCGCGGCGGGTGTCGGAGTTGTCGATGAGGTCGTCGTGCACCAGCGCGGCCGCGTGGAACAGCTCGAGGGCCGATGCGACGGACACCACTGCGTCGAGCGGGCCGCCCGCCGTGACCGGGGCGTCGTCCGGCTCGTCACCGGTCGTCCTGACCGCCTGCCACCCCCAGAAGCAGAAAAGGGCACGGAAGCGCTTGCCGCCGCTGAGAAAATCCCTCGAAAAAGCCGCGATCGGGGCGAGTTCATCCGCTATCGAGACGAGAATGGATGCACGTGCATCGAAGAATCCATCGATTCTTGACTGGATGAGGTCGACGAATCGGATGCTTTCAGACACACGTATAGCCTAGTCAGAGTGGTGCGGCTACAATCGGCCACACAACGCCTAGAACCCGCTAGAAAGAGGGGGATCCGGATGCCGCTTTCGGAACATGAGCAGCGCCTCCTCGAAGAGATGGAACGCAGTCTCTACCAGAACGACGCAGATTTCGTCGCCAAGGTCGGAGGCAAGCGGGCGCGTCCCGCTTATCGTTCGATCGTCCTCGGTGTGCTCGTCGCCGTCGTCGGTGTCGCCGTTCTGGTGACCGGCGTCTTCGTCCAGCTGCCGATCGTCGGAATCCTCGGCTTCGTCGTGATGTTCGCCGGCGTCCTGCTGGCGATCGCGCCCGGCAAGCGCGTCGCGATCGATCCCGACGCCGCAGCCGCAGGAAAGACGGGCAAGCCGACACGCGGTCAGCCCGGTTTCATGGACCGCATGAACGATCGCTGGGACAAGCGGCAGGACGGGCAGGGCTAGCCCCTCCACAGCGCACCCCGGCGCACCCCGACCTCAGGGCCGATCTTCGGATCGGCCCTTTTTCGTGTGTTCGGCCCTCCCTTTGGACGCTCATCTCCTCCATTTCCCTCCACCGCGTTTTGTCGCGGATTCACGGGGTTTTTACACCCCTAAACGGGGCAAAACGGTCAATGGTGCTGACTTTGTGGATGAGAGTGGAGTAAAGTGGAGGCACACCGCAACCGTGGCCGGGAGAGTGGGGGTGGGACCGATGTTCCTCGGCACCTATGCCCCGAAACTGGACGAGAAGGGGCGCATCATCCTGCCGGCCAAATTCCGGGATGAGCTCGCCTCCGGCCTCGTGCTGACCCGCGGCCAGGAACACTGCGTCTACGTCTTCTCGCAGCGGGAGTTCGAGTCCCTCCACGAGAAGATCCGGCAGGCGCCGGTGACCAGCAAGCAGGCCAGGGATTACCTGCGCGTCTTCCTCTCGGGGGCGAGCGCGGAGGTGCCGGACAAGCAGAACCGGGTCACGATCCCGACCCCGTTGCGGACGTACGCGGGTCTCGACAGAGACCTGGTCGTGATCGGAGCGGGCAGCCGCGCCGAGATCTGGGACGCCGAGGCGTGGGAGACCTACCTCGCTGAGCAGGAGGCAGCATTCGCGAACACGGAGGAGGAGGTGATCCCGGGACTGTTCTAGCGCCTGGCGCCGGACTCCCAGCCATACGCCCTGACACCACTTCCCCGGTGGCAGGTCGGAATGGATGGGGATCCGGAACCAGGGGCCGACCCTCCCGGGTGCGGACATGACGGACGACATCCACACCCCCGTACTGCTGGAGCGCTGCATCGAGCTCCTCGGGCCCGCCCTCGCGAAGCCGGGAGCGGTCTTCGTCGACGCGACGCTCGGCATGGGCGGCCACTCGGCCGGCGTGCTCGAGCGCTTCCCCGACGTCGTGCTCGTCGGTCTCGACCGCGACCCGGAAGCTCTCGCCATCGCCGGCGCCCGCCTGGAGCGGTTCGGCGACCGCGTCCACCTCGTGCACACCGTCTACGACGGCATCCGCGAGGCCCTCGACGGGCTGGGCATCGACCGGATCGACGGCGTGCTCTTCGACCTCGGCGTCTCGTCGCTGCAGCTCGACCGCGTCGAACGCGGCTTCTCGTACTCGAAGGACGCACCGCTCGACATGCGGATGGACGGCACCAGCGAGCTGACAGCGGAGGTGGTGCTCGCGACGTACTCCGAGGCCGACCTGCGCCGCATCTTCCGCGACTACGGAGAAGAGAAGCTGGCCGCCCGCTATGCGCGTCGCATCGTCGAGGAGCGCGAGTCGGCCCCGATCGTGCGCTCCGGCCAGCTGGTGGACATCCTGCAGAAGGCGACCCCGGTCGCGGTCCAGCGGCAGGGGCACCCGGCCAAGCGCGTGTTCCAGGCGCTGCGCATCGAGGTGAACCAGGAGCTTGCGGTGCTGGAGCGCGCCATCCCCGCCGCGATCGACGCACTCGAGGTGGGCGGTCGCATCGTCGTGGAGTCCTACCAGTCGCTGGAGGACCGCATCGTCAAGCGCGAGCTCCAGACCAGGTCGCGCTCCAGCGCGCCGGCGGGGCTTCCCGTCGAGCTGCCTGAGCACCAGCCGCAGCTGAAGCTCCTGATCCGCGGGGCCGAGTTGGCGGACGACGACGAGAAGGCCGCCAACCCGCGGGCCACGCCCGTGCGCTTGCGTGCGGCCGAACGAGTGAGGAGGGGCTCGTGAGCAGCAACGACCTGGGGGTGGGCGTCCGCAGACGTCCCACCATGGCCTGGCACGTACCGGCGTCCACCGCCGCGACAGCGCCCAAGCTGGAGGAGCCGGCTCTCGACAGGCCGCAGCGGCCGGAACGCGAGCGCCGCACGCACCTCGAGGTGGTCTCCACCCGCAGCCAGCGCCGGGCGCGCCCGCGCACGGTGTACGCGATCACGGCCGTCTCCGCGCTTCTCGTGATCGTGGTGACCCAACTCCTCCTGAGCATCGGGGTCTCGCAGGGGGCCTACCAACTGAGCTCACTGCAGACCAAGCAGACGGAGCTGCAGCGCAGCTACCAGGCTGCTTCGGAGGATCTCAACAGGCTGACATCGCCGCAGAACCTGGCCGCCAACGCGAACGCGCTCGGCATGGTCAGCAACAGCAACCCCGCCTATCTGCGGCTCTCCGACGGCGCGGTGCTCGGTGCGCCCGTCGCGGCGAACGGCGCCGCGGGCACGGTGACGGGGGGCCAGGGCAACCTGGTTCCCAACGCGCAGCTGAACGGTGTGCCGTTGGTGGCTGGCCAGGGTGCGGCGGGCCAGGCGGCCGCCACTCAAGCTGAGAGTTCCGTAGCCGCGGGTGCGGCGTCCACGACTCCCGCGAAGCCGTCCGTACCGTTGCAGGGAGCGTTGCCGACACCGGTGACGCACTGACACGGACACTGACGCGACAGCGGACGGGACAGGCTCTCCATGCTCAACAGGAAGATGCTGCGGCGGCGGACGGCCCTGACCGTCGTCGCCGTCGCGGCGTTCGTCGCCATCCTCGGCGGCAAGCTGGTCGATATCCAGGTGGTCAGAGCCGACGAGCTGCAGCGCAAGTCCGTGAACGCCAAGGAGGACTCGACGGTCCTCTACGGCAACCGCGGCGACATCGTGGACGCGAGCGGCAAGGTCCTCGCGACCACGATCTACACGTACACCGCTCAGGCCTCGCCGTCCGACGCGATCGCGGGTGGCCGGGACAAGATGGTGGAGGCCGCGGCGAAGATCGGGGCCATCACCGGCCAGGGCGGCGACGCCGTCGTGAAGCTCTTCGACGACGCACTCAAGGACAACCCCAAGTCGAAGTACGTGCTGATCAAGTCGGGCATGGACGTGACCGTCTTCGACAAACTCGCCAAGCTCCCGTACCCCTGGCTCACGTTCGACAAGAAGCAGGCGCGCAGCTATCCCAACGGAGCGGTCGCCGGCAATCTGATCGGCTACGTCTCGCAGGCGGGCAACGGAGGCCTGGAGGACAGCGAGAACACCTGCCTTGCGGGGGAGAACGGCAAGGAGACCTATCAGCGCGGCGCCGACGGTGTCGCCATCCCCGGCAGCACGGTCGTGCAGCAGAAGGCCAAGGACGGCGGCACGCTCGAGCTCACCATCGACAGCGACCTCCAGTGGTTCGCCGAGCAGACTTTGGCGCAGCAGGTCGCCGCGACAGGGTCGAAGTTCGGCTACGTGACCGTGGCGGAGGCCAAGACCGGCAAGGTCAAGGCGATCGCCCAGTGGCCCGCGCTCGATCCGAACAACATCGACGCGACCGATCCGTCGTACTGGCGGCTGCAGACCTTCACCGACCCGCGCGAGCCGGGGTCGACGTTCAAGGCGCTCACCGCGGCCATGCTCATCGACCAGGGCAAGGCGAACCCCACGACGCAGGTGCTCGCGCCCTACGAGTGGAAGTCCGGCAAGGGCGCCGACCTCCACGACTCGGGGTACCACGCGCCGCTGCGCCTGACGTTGACCGGCGTCCTGATGATGTCGTCGAACACCGGCATGTCGCAGCTCGGCCAGCGGCTGACCGACCAGTCCAGGTACGACTACCTCAAGAAGTTCGGGATCGGCGAGCAGACGGGCCTCCCATATCCCAACGAGTCCTCCGGCCAGCTGAACCCGGTCAAGGACTGGGACGACCAGACCAAGTACGCGACCATGTTCGGCCAGGGCGTCTCGGCGACCCAGCTGCAGATGGTGAGCGCGTACCAGGCGCTCGCGAACGGCGGCACCCGCATCCCGCTGACGATGGTCGAAGGCTGCAAGCAGGCGGACGGCACCGTGACCGACGCGCCGAAGCCCACGCCGGTGAACGTCGTCTCGCCCGGTGCGGCCGGCACCACGCTCGGGATGATGGAGTCGGTGACCACCAAGGGCGAGCTCGCGAAACAGCTCCAGATCCCGGGCTACCGCGTCGCGGCGAAGACCGGAACGGCCCAGCAGGCGGACGGGAAGGGCGGCTATCTGCCGTCGTACTACGTCTCGGTCATGGGCATCGCGCCGGTCGACGATCCGCAGTACGTCGTTTCGGTCAACCTCGGGTTCCCGACTACCATTACTTCGTCGGCAGCCGCCGCTCCGCTGTTCCACACGATCATGAGCCAGGTGCTGAAGACCTACCGGGTGAAGCCTTCGACGTCGAGCCCGGCCGACTACCCGCCGTATTACTGAGACCACGGTCCAGTGAGCGATGCCCGTCTAGTGAAAGTGAGCCCCGTGACAGGACCGGCGCCCTCCTCTCTGCGCCCCGAGCATCCCGTCGCCCGCCCGCTCGCCCAGCTGGTCGCGGAGTTCGGTCTGGACGTGCGAGGTGATCTCGACGCCGTCGAGGTCACCGGCGCCGCCCTCGCGAGCTCGGCGGTCGAGCCGGGCGACCTCTACGTCGGCGTGCCGGGCAAGAACGTGCACGGAGCGAGCTTCGCCGCCGCCGCGGCCGAAGCGGGTGCCGTCGCCGTGCTCACCGACGAGGTCGGCGCGCAGCTCGCCGCCGACTCGGGTCTGCCGGTCATCGTCACGCCCGATCCGCGCGCCGCGCTCGGCGCCGTCGCCGCGTGGGTCTACCGCACCGACGAGAACGCCGCGACGCTGTTCGGCGTCACCGGCACCAACGGCAAGACCAGCGTCGTCTATCTGCTCTACGCGATCCTCGGTCAGCTCGGCGTCGTCGCCGGCCTGTCCTCGACGGCGGAGCGCCGGATCGGCGACCACGCGATCACGAGCAAGCTCACGACCCCGGAGGCGAGCGAGCTGCACGCACTGCTGGCGCGGATGCGCGAGGAGGGCGTCCGTGCGGTCGCTCTGGAGGTGTCGGCGCAGGCACTGAGCCGCCACCGCGTCGACGGCATCGAGTTCGACGTCGTGGGCTTCACCAACCTCAGCCACGACCACCTCGACGACTACGCCGCGATGGACGACTACTTCGCCGCCAAGCTCGAGCTGTTCCAGCCGGACCGGGCGCGCCGGGGTGTCGTCACCGTCGACTCCGAGTGGGGCCGCGCGCTCGTCGAGCAGTCGCGCATCCCGGTGTCGACGCTCGCCAGCGTGCCGGGCGTCGACGCGGATTGGACGCTGACGGTGCTCGCCGAGACGCTCGAGGACACCGTGTTCGAGCTGTCCGGTCCCGACGGGCGGCGTCTCGAGACCCGCGTGCCGCTGCTCGGCGCGTACAACGCCGCCAACGCCGCTCTCGCGATCGTGATGCTGGTGGAGTCCGGCTACGACCTCCACGCCATCGGCGCGGCCCTCGACCGCGACGGCGGCATCGACGCCTACGTGCCGGGCCGCACCGAGCGGCTCTCCGGCGAGCACGGCCCCGTCGTCTTCATCGACTACGGGCACACTCCCGACGCCTTCGAGTCGCTCCTCGGCGCGCTGCGCCGCGTCACGGAGGGCCGCATCGTCATGGTGTTCGGCGCCGACGGCGACCGCGACACCACCAAGCGGGCCGACATGGGCGCGATCGCGGCCCGCGGCGCCGACGCGGTCGTCATCACCGACTTCCACCCGCGCTCGGAGGACCCGGCGACGATCCGGGCCGCGCTGCTCGACGGTGCCCGCGCCGCGGTGCCCGACGCCGAGCTCTACGAGGTGGCCGACCCGCGCGCCGCTTTCCGGGCGGCCCTCGCCCTCGCGGGCGACGGCGACGTCGTGCTCTACGCCGGCCCCGGCCACGAGGACTATCAGGAGGTCGCCGGGCAGCGCCTCCCGTACTCGGCGCGCGACGACGCCCGGCTGGCCTTGCGAGAGGCCGGGTGGCTGTAGTGATCCCCCTCACCCTCGCCGAGATCGCCGCCGCGACCCGTGGCACGCTGCTGCTCGACGGCGTCGTGCTCCCCGACGGCACGGCGGCGACTCCCGAGACCGTCGTCGACGGCCTCTCGACCACCGACTCGCGGGAGGTCGTGCCCGGCACGATCTTCTTCGCCAAGCCGGGAGAGGTGACCGACGGCCACCTCTTCGCCCCGCAGGCCGTCGAGGCCGGCGCCGCACTCGTGGTCGTGGATCACGCCCTCGACCTGCCGGTACCGCAGCTGCTCGTGGCCGACACGGTGACCGCCCTCGGCGACCTCGCCACTGAGGTCATCGCGCGGGTGCGCGCCCTCGGCACGCTGAAGATCGTCGGAGTCACCGGCTCCAACGGCAAGACGACCACCAAGAACCTGCTGCGGGCGATCCTGGAACAGCTCGGCCCGACCATCGCGCCGCGCGCGTCGTTCAACAACGAGGTCGGCGCCCCTGTCACGATGCTGGAGGTCACGGAGGAGACCCAGTACCTCGTCGCCGAGATGGGTGCGAGCGGTATCGGCGAGATCGCCAGGCTGGTGCGCATGGCGCGCCCCGACATCGGGATCGTGCTCAAGGTCGGCCTCGCCCACGCGGGCGAGTTCGGCGGCATCGAGAAGACGCTCGCCGCCAAGACGGAGATGGTCAGCGACCTGCTGGAGTCCGACGTCGCCGTGCTCAACCTCGACGACCCGCGAGTCGCCTCGATGGCCGACAAGACCGCGGCGCGCGTGCTGTGGTTCGGGCTCGACGACCGCGCGGCCGTCCGCGCGTCCGACGTGCGGTCGACGGCCAGGGGCACGGCGTTCACGCTGCACCTGCCGTCGCCCACCGGCGTGGAGGGCGACGGCGAGTCCCGCCCCGTGCAGTTCCGCGTCCTCGGCGAGCACCACGTGATGAACGCGCTGGCAGCCGCGGCGGCAGCGCACACGCTCGGCGTCGACATCGACACGATCGTCGGAGCGCTCGAGACCGTGCAGCGCGCCGAACGCTGGCGCATGGAGGTCCTCGGCGGCGCCCGCGGCGTCACCGTCATCAACGACGCGTACAACGCGAGCCCGGACTCGATGGCCGCGGCCATCAAGACCCTGGCGCAGATCTCCGAGCCGGGGGAGCGCACCGTCGCCGTCCTCGGCGAGATGAGCGAGCTGGGCGAGTTCTCCGGCGAGGAGCACGACCGTATCGGGCTGCTCGCCGTGCGCCTCGGGATCGATCAGCTGGTGATCGTCGGCCCGTCCGCGCGCCGGATGCACATCACCGCGATCAACGAGGGGTCGTGGGACGGCGAGTCGCTGTTCTTCGAGACCCAGGACGAGGCGTTCGACCACCTGTCCTCGACGCTGCGCGCCGGTGACACCGTGCTCGTCAAGTCGTCCAACTCCGCGGGGCTCCGGTTCCTCGGCGACCGACTGGGAGAATTCTTCTCGTGAGAGCCCTTCTGACCTCCGGCGCGCTGTCGATGGCGTTCACACTGTTCCTCACCCCGCTCTTCATCCGGCTCTTCCGCCGCCTGCAGTGGGGGCAGTTCATCCGCGACGACGGCCCGCAGAGCCACCACGCCAAGCGCGGCACCGCGACCATGGGCGGCATCGTCGTCATCATCGGCACGCTCTTCGGCTACTTCACCGCGCTCCTGCTCACCGGCGACGAGACGAGCGTGTCGGCGCTGCTCGTCCTGTTCCTGATGGTCGGCCTCGGGGTGGTCGGCTTCATCGACGATCTGCTCAAGACGCGCAGGGAGCGCAGCCTCGGACTCACCGGCTGGGCCAAGGTCGCCGGTCAGGTCGTGGTCGCGACGATCTGGGCGTTCCTCGCCGTCGGGTTCCCCGACGCGCGCGGGTACACCCCGGCGACCATGAGCGTCTCGTTCATCCGCGACCTGCCGATCGACTTCGGGTCGATCACCAAGTTCGGCGTCATCGGCGTGCTGGTGGGCTACGGGCTCTACCTGATCTGGATCAACTTCATCGTCGCCGCCACCTCCAACGGCGTGAACGTCACCGACGGCCTCGACGGTCTCGCCTCCGGGGCGAGCATCCTGGCGATCGGCGCGTACATCATCATCGGGTTCTGGCAGTCCATCCAGTCGTGCGCCAGCCCGACCCTGAACCCCGAGAACATCGCCAAGTGCTACAGCGTGCGCGATCCCTTCGACCTGGCGATCGTCGCGACGGCGATCGTCGGAGCGGTGGTCGGCTTCCTCTGGTGGAACACCTCGCCCGCCCAGATCTTCCTCGGCGACACCGGTTCGCTCGCGCTCGGCGGTGCCGTCGCCGCGCTGGCGATTCTCAGCCACACCGAACTCCTCCTCGTGCTCATCGGCGGCCTGTTCGTCATCGAGGCCGGGTCGGTGATCGTCCAGCGCGCGTACTTCAAGCTCACGCACGGCAGACGCATCTTCCTGATGAGTCCCATCCATCATCACTTCGAGTTGAAGGGCTGGGCAGAGATCACCGTCGTCGTGCGGTTCTGGATCATCGGCGGCCTGCTGGTCGCCGCCGGCGTCGGCTCGTTCTACCTCGAGTGGCTCGCGACGTGACGTCGCCGAACGAGCGCCTGGAGGCCCTCACCAGCTGGCATCACGACTGGCGGGGGCTGCGCGTCGCGGTCTTCGGCCTCGGGGTGACCGGCTTCTCCGTGGCCGACACCCTGGCCGAGCTCGGCGCCGAGGTCCTCGTCGTCGCCGCGCATGCCGACCAGGAGCGCGCCATGCTGCTGGAGGTGATCGGGGCAGAACTGCTCGAGCAGGCCGACCTCGGCACGCCCCCCGCACGGCTCGTCGAGTTCGACCCGGAGCTCGTCGTGGTCTCTCCCGGGTTCCACTGGGATCACCCGCTGCTGCTCTGGACGGAGCAGCAGGGCATCGCCGTATGGGGCGACATCGAGCTCGCCTGGCGCCTGCGCGACAAGGTCACCGGTCCGGACGGCAGCCCCGCCGACTGGATCTGCGTCACCGGAACGAACGGCAAGACGACCACGGTGCAGCTGACGGCGACGATGCTGCTCGCGGGCGGTTCCCGTGTCGCTCCGTGCGGCAACATCGGGGTGCCGGTGCTCGACGCGATCCGGGACCCCGAGGGCTTCGACGTGCTCGTGGTCGAGCTGTCCAGCTACCAGCTGCACTGGGTGAACCGCAATCGCGGCGGTCATCTCTTCCCGTACTCCGCGGCCTGCCTGAACATCGCCGACGACCACCTCGACTGGCACGGCTCGCTGGAGGCGTACATCGCGGCGAAGGCGAAGGTCTACGACAACGCGCAGGTCGCGTGCGTCTACAACCGCGCCGACCTCACCACGCTCCGCATGGTCGAGGAGGCGGAGGTCGTCGAGGGCGCCAGGGCCATCGGCTTCGGTCTCGACGTGCCGGGTCCCAGCGATTTCGGCATCGTGGACGGCATCCTGTGCGACCGCGCGTTCCTCGAAGACCGCCGTAACAGCGCCATCGAGCTCACCACCCTCGACGAACTGGCGGAGGCCGGACTGGCAGCGCCGCACGTCGTGGCGAACATCCTGGCCGCCAGCGCGCTCGCGCGCTCCTACGGGGTCGAGCCGCAGGTGATCCGCGACGTGCTCACCGCGTTCCGTCTCGACGCCCACCGCATCGAGCTCGTGCGCGTGGAGGCCGGGGTCAGCTGGGTGGACGACTCCAAGGCCACCAATCCGCACGCGGCGGACGCGTCCCTCCGCGCGTACCCGTCGGTGGTCTGGGTGGTCGGCGGCCTGCTCAAGGGCGTCGACATCGAGCAGCTCGTCGCGGCGCACTCCGGCCGGCTGCGCGGCGCCGTGCTGATCGGGGTGGACCGGTCGGCGCTGCTCGCCGCATTCGAGCGACACGCCCCCGGGCTGCCGGTGCTCGAGGTGGACGCCGACGAGACTGAGAGAGTCATGCCGACGGCGGTGCGATTGGCCGGCGGGCTCGCCCGCGAGGGCGACACCGTCCTGCTCGCGCCGGCGGCGGCGTCGATGGACCAGTTCGCCGACTACGCGGAACGAGGCCGCCTCTTCCAGGCGGCCGTGAACGAGTTTTTTGGAGGTGAGGCGGATGACGACCACTCCGCCTCGGCTCCGCCCGGCGCCTGACGGTTCCGATCCGGAACCCGGATCCGGGTCACGGTCGGGCGCACTGGCCGCGCGGATCTCGCTCGGTCGCGCCATGAACAGCGAGTCGGCCGACTACTTCCTGCTCCTCGGGATCACCCTCTTCATGGTGGTCTTCGGGCTCGTGATGGTGCTGTCGTCGTCGTCCGTCGAGTCGCACAACGACACCGACAACTTCTTCTCCCGGTTCTGGTCGCAGGGCGCGTACACGCTCATCGGCCTCCCGCTGATGTTCATCGTGTCGCGGATCCCGATGGCGTTCTGGAAGCGCTCGATCTGGTTCATCCTCGGGGCGGCGTGCTTCCTGCAGTTCCTGGTGCTCGTGACGCCGCTCGGCGTCGAGATCGGCGGCAACCGCAACTGGATCCGGATCGGCGGCTTCGTCGGCCAGCCGTCGGAGGCCATCAAGCTCGCCCTGGTGGTCTGGCTCGGCGTCGTGCTGGCCCGCAAGCAGGACCTGATCGACGACTGGCGCCATGTCGCCCTGCCGATCCTGCCGATCGCGGGAGGCGCCATCGGCGTGGTGGTGCTCGGCGGCGACCTCGGCACGACGGTCGTCATGGCCGCGTTCGTGCTCGGCGGCCTCTACTTCGCCGGCGTGAAGATCCGCTATCTGCTCGTCGGCTTGGCCGGGGTCGCCATCGTCGCCGTCGTCGTCGCGATGTCGAGCGCCAGCCGGATGGGGCGCATCGCCGCGCTCTTCGGCGGGTCGAGCGCCGCGAACCCCGACGTCAACTGGCAGATCGACAACGGCTTCTACGCCCTCGCCTCCGGCGGGGTGTTCGGAGTGGGACTGGGCAACTCCCACTCCAAGTGGTCGTGGCTGCCCGCCGCAGACACCGACTTCATCTTCGCCATCATCGGGGAGGAGCTCGGCCTCATCGGTGCGATCGTGGTGCTGCTGCTCTTCGTGATGCTCGCGATCGTGTTCCTGCGCATCATCCACTCCTCGACCGACCCCTTCCCGCGCGTCACGACGGCGGCCATCATGGTGTGGCTGATCTTCCAGGCGTTCGTGAACATCGCCGTCGTGCTGGGCGTCATCCCGGTGCTCGGCGTCCCGCTCCCACTGATCTCTGCGGGAGGGACTGCGATGATCAGTTCCATGATCGCAATCGGCATCGTGTTGTCCTTCGCCCGTCAGAACGCCCGCGACGCCCGTCGTGCCAAGGGGGCCCCCGTCCGCTCGGGGTCCGCAGCGTGAGCCGTTACCTCCTGGCCGGCGGAGGCACCGCCGGCCACGTCAACCCGCTGCTCGCGGTCGCCGACCGGTTGCGCCGCGACGACCCGTCGGCGGAGGTCGTCGTCCTCGGCACGAAGGAGGGGCTGGAGTCCCGACTGGTGCCCGACCGCGGCTACGAGCTCGCGACCATCCCGAAGCTGCCCTTCCCGCGCCGGCCGAACGCCGCGGCGCTGCGCTTCCCCGGCGAGTACCGGCGCGCGGTCCGCACCGTGACCGAGCTGATCCGCGATCGCGGCATCGACGTGGTGGTCGGGTTCGGAGGCTACGCCGCGGCACCCGCGTACTCGGCCGCGCGCAGCGCGAAGGTTCCGTACGCGCTGCACGAGGCGAACGCGCGACCCGGGCTGGCGAATCGCCTCGGCGCGCGTTCGACGCCGTGGGTCGGCGTCGCTTTCGAGGGCACGAAGCTCCCGCATGCCCGCTTCGTCGGGATGCCGCTCCGCCGCGAGATCGAGGAGCTCGATCGCGCGGCCGCCCGCCCGGCCGCACTCGCCGAGTTCGGGCTCGCGGACGAGCGCCCGACGCTGCTCGTCACGGGCGGCTCGCTCGGCGCGCGGCGGCTCAACGGCACGATCGCCGACCGTGCGAAGCAGCTGACGGCCGCCGGCTGGCAGGTGCTCCACATCCAGGGCGGTCGTGGCGAGCTGACCGACCCCGGCATCGAGCACTACCGGCTCCTCGACTACTGCGACCGCATGGATCTGGCGTTCGCACTGACCGACTTCGCCGTCGCACGTGCCGGAGCCGCGACCGTCTGCGAGTTCGCCGCCCTCGGCATCCCGGCGGTCTACGTTCCGTTCCCGATCGGCAACGGAGAGCAGCGCTTCAACGCGGCCGGTGTCGTGGGCGCGGGAGGCGGCATCCTGGTGGACGACGCCGAGTTCCTGCCGTCCTGGGTCGATGGTCGGCTGCTGCCGCTGCTGGCCGACCGGCCGGCGGTCGAGGCGATGTCCCGTCATGCCGCGACCGCGGGCGTGCGCGACGGCTCGGACCGGATGGTCGCGCTGATCCGGAGCGCGCTGCGCTGATCCGGAGTGCGCTGTGCAAAGCCGGAGTGCGCTGCGCTCATCCGGAGTGCGCTGTGCCCAATCGGAGTGCCCTGGGCCGAATCCTGAGGTTCGCCGCGTAGCCTGTACTCTGTTCACCCCGACTCGCGGAACGAAAGCAGCACCTGTGACGATCAAACCCGACCTCGACGCCACCATCCCCGACGACCTGGGCGCACTGCACTTCGTCGGCATCGGCGGCTCGGGGATGAGCGGCATCGCGCGGCTGTTCCTGGAGTCCGGTCACACCGTGACCGGGTCGGACGTGCGGCACTCGGCGAACGTCGACGCGCTTCGTGCTCTCGGCGCCACCATCGCGATCGGCCACGACGCGGCGAACGTCGGCGACGCCGACACGCTCGTGGTCACCGGTGCGCTGTGGCAGGACAACCCGGAGTACCAGCTGGCGCTCGAGAAGGGCATCCCGGTGCTGCACCGGTCGCAGGCGCTCGCGTGGCTGATCAGCCGCAAGCGTCTCGTCGCCGTCGCCGGCGCGCACGGCAAGACTACGTCGACCGGCATGATCATCACCGGTCTGCTCGGCCTCGGCGAAGACCCCAGCTTCGTGAACGGCGGGGTCATCGCCTCGCTCGGCAAGAGCTCGCAGGCGGGCAGCGGCGAGCTGTTCGTCGTCGAGGCCGACGAGTCGGACGGCTCGTTCCTGCTCTACGACACCGCGGTCGCCCTGATCACCAACGTCGACCCCGACCACCTCGACCACTACGGCTCGCTGGAGGCGTTCGAGGACGCCTTCGTGACCTTCGCCAGGGAGGCGGACGAGTTCGTCGTCGTGTCGTCGGACGACGCCGGTGCGACGCACGTCCACCGTCGACTCCGCGAGGTCGCGCCCGAGAAGCGGGTCGTCACCTTCGGCGAGGCGGACGACGCCGATGTGCGCGTCCACTCGATCGTCACCGACGGCCCGGTCTCCTTCGCCCTGAGCTACCAGGGGCAGGAGTACACCGCCCGGCTCCGGGTGCCCGGACACCACAACGCCATCAACGCCGGTGGAGCGTTCGCGGTGCTCACCGGGCTCGGTTTCGACCCCGCGGCGTCGCTCGCGGCCATCGCGGAGTTCGGCGGCACGGAGCGCCGCTTCGAGCTGCACGGCACGGTCGGCGGCGTGAGCGTCTACGACGACTACGCCCACCACCCCACCGAGGTGGCCGCCGCACTGGCGGCCGCGCGGACGGTCGTGGGCGACGGGCGCATCATCGCCGTCCACCAGCCGCACCTCTACAGCCGGACCAGGCTCTTCGCACGGGAGTTCGCCGAAACGCTCGAGACGTACGCGGACGAGACCGTCGTGCTCGACGTCTACGGCGCGCGTGAAGACCCGGAGCCGGGCGTGACGGGCGCGCTCGTCGCCGAGCGCTTCGAGCATCCCGAACATGTGGCCTTCATCGCCGACTGGCAAGCGGCCGCCGACCACACGGCGACCATCGCCCGCGAAGGCGACTTCGTCATCACGCTCGGCTGCGGTGACGTCTACCGCATCGTCCCTCAGCTTCTCGACTCGCTCCGCCGCGTCCGCGAGTAGGCGCCGGTGAAGCGTCCCCAGGGTTTCGACCGGTCCGCCGCTGGGCGGGCGGGCGCTCCCGACCCCGCGGTCGTGGCGCCCCCCGAGGCCCGGCCGGCGCAGGAGCGCCCTGCGGCGGTCGGGACCGTCACCGAACCCATCCCGATCGTCCGCACGACCGCCCAGAAGCCCGCAGAGACGCCGACGGCCGCGCTGAGCTCGCCGGACCCGTCGATCGGCCGGGTGCCCAGCAACCGGGAGATCTCCCGCGCGCTGCGAGCGGCGCGCGCCGAGCGCAAGCGGGTCGAGCGCGGCGAGGTGCGGAGGTTCACCAAGCGTTCCCGGCACAGGAGGATGCTCTGGCTGGGGTCGGCGGGCGTGGTCGTCGCCCTCGTGCTCGGCGTGGTGCTCGTCGGGCTCTCGCCGCTGCTCGCCCTCCGGCATGTGGAGGTCGTCGGAGCCTCCCGACTCGATGCATCGGCGCTCGCGAAGAAGCTCGGCGACCAGGTCGGCACGCCGCTGGCACTCCTCGACCAGGCGGAGATCTCGAGCGACCTCGCCGGGTTCCCGCTCATCCGCAGCTACACGCTCGAGAGCCGGCCGCCCGACACCCTGGTCGTGCGGATCGTGGAGCGCCAGCCGATCGGAGTCATCCAGCAGGGATCGGCGTTCGTGCTCGTCGACGAGGCCAAGGTCCCGATCTCCTCGACCGCGGCGCGGCCGGCCGGCTACCCGTTGATCGCGGCGACGGGTGCGGCCGCGGACGCGAACGCGGATTCCGGGTTCGCGGCGGCCTCCTCCGTGCTCGCGTCGCTGCCCGCCGACGTGCTCGCGCGGGTCGACACGATCTCGGCCAAGACCAAGGACGATGTGTCGTTCACCCTGCGCGACAGCGGCGCGACCGTGGTCTGGGGGAGCGCGGAGGACTCCGCGCTCAAGGCGGCCGATCTCACCGCACTCCTCAAGGGAGCGCCCGACGCTCACCGTTTCGACGTCTCGTCGCCGCACAGTGTGACGACGGGATGACCGGGTTGGCGGCTCACTTTGCCGACACGCCTGGTATCTGCGGCGGCTGGAGGCCCGACGCCTCTACCGTCGAATCGAGAATTGCATACTCAGCATAACTTTAAGCCTCGAGTTGAGGTTGAAGGTTCCCGTGGAGGCCGGAAGTGACAGCAAACCAGAACTACCTCGCCGTGATCAAGGTCGTCGGCATCGGCGGCGGCGGCGTCAACGCCGTCAACCGCATGATCGAGCTCGGCCTGCGCGGCGTCGAGTTCATCGCCATCAACACGGACGCCCAGGCGCTGCTGATGAGCGACGCCGACGTCAAGCTCGACGTGGGCCGCGAGATCACCCGCGGACTCGGCGCCGGCGCCGACCCCGAGGTCGGCCGCCGCGCGGCGGAGGACCACGCGGAGGAGATCGAGGAAGCGCTCGCGGGTGCCGACATGGTCTTCGTGACCGCGGGCGAGGGCGGCGGAACCGGCACGGGCGGCGCGCCCGTCGTCGCGCGGATCGCCAAGTCGATCGGCGCCCTCACCATCGGTGTCGTCACCAAGCCGTTCTCGTTCGAGGGCAAGCGCCGCCAGCAGCAGGCCGAGTCGGGCGTGCAGCGCCTCAAGGAAGAGGTCGACACCCTCATCGTCGTGCCGAACGACCGGCTGCTGGAGATCAGCGACCGCGGCATCAGCATGCTGGAGGCGTTCTCCACCGCCGACCAGGTGCTCCTCGCCGGTGTGCAGGGCATCACCGACCTGATCACCACCCCCGGCCTCATCAACCTCGACTTCGCCGACGTGAAGTCGGTGATGCAGGGCGCAGGGTCGGCCCTCATGGGCATCGGCTCGTCGCGCGGCGCCGACCGCGCCATCAAGGCGGCGGAGCTGGCGGTCGCATCGCCGCTGCTGGAGGCCTCCATCGACGGAGCCCACGGCGTGCTGCTCTCCATCCAGGGTGGATCGAACCTCGGCATCTTCGAGATCAACGACGCTGCCCGCCTCGTGCAGGAGGCCGTGCACCCCGAGGCCAACATCATCTTCGGTGCGGTCATCGACGACACCCTCGGCGACGAGGTGCGCGTCACGGTGATCGCCGCGGGCTTCGACGGCGGCGAGCCGAAGTCGGTGCAGGCCGCGGCCGACACGCGGCGCTCGACGTTCGTCGAGTCCGGTTCGGAGGAGGCGGCTACCGGCTCGGCGACGGCGACCGTAGAGGCCGGCGCAGCCGACGCCCCCGCCGCCGAGTGGCACGCGACCGGCGAGACCCCGGTCACCGAGACGGCCCAGAAGGACCCGGCGTTCGACGACGAGAATGACGACCTCGACATCCCCGACTTCCTCAAGTAGCCCGCTCGCCGAGCGGCTGGAGGCGGTTCGCGGCGGTATCGCCGATGCCGCCAGGGCCGCCGGCCGCCGGCCGGGGGAGTTGACGACCATCGTCGTGACGAAGTTCCACCCGGCATCCCTCGTGCGCGAGCTCGCAGCTCTCGGCGTGGAGGACGTGGGGGAGAACCGCCACCAGGAGGCGCAGGTGAAGTCGGCGGAGCTCGCCGACCTCGGACTGCGCTGGCACTTCGTCGGTCAGCTGCAGAGCAAGAAGGCGCGCCAGGTCCGGCGCTACGCGCAGGTGATCCACTCGCTCGACCGCGCCTCGCTCGTCGACGCCCTGGCCTCGGACGAGGGAGTGGTGGACGGATTCGTGCAGCTCAACCTCACCGACGACCCCGCGCGCGGAGGCGTCTCGGATCGCGACCTCGAGGGCCTCGTCGAGCGCGTGCTCGAGACGCCGGGGCTGCGGCTCCTCGGCGTGATGGCCGTCGCGCCGCTCGACGAGGAGCCGGCCAGCGCGTTCGAGCGGGTGAGGCGGGCGAGCGAGCGCGTCCGCGCACTCGCCCCCGACGCGACCGCGATCTCGGCGGGGATGTCGCAGGACTACCGCGAGGCGATCGCCGCCGGCGCGACACACCTTCGGATCGGCACGGCCATTACCGGGAATCGGCCGACCCTTCGTTAACCTCGAAAGGGAGAAGGTTCATACAGTGCGGCGAGGCGTCGGCGCACCGGGTCTACACGGAGGAAGCGCATGGCCAACCCGCTGAAGAAGACGATGGTCTACCTGGGCCTCGCCGACGAGGAGCTCGAGTACGACGAGCAGCCTCAGGAGCAGGCGCAGCACGCGCCGCGCCGCGAGGCGCCGGCGCCCGCACCGGTCCAGCCTGTTCCGCACCCCGCTCCGGTCGCCCCTGTGGCCGGCCGCGCTCCGGTCACGCCGCTGCGCAAATCGTCCACCGCACGGAATGTTTCGGTACAGGAAATGAACGAGATCCTCACAGTCCACCCCCGCCAGTACCGCGACGCGCAGGCGATCGCCGAGTCCTTCCGCGAAGGCATCCCGGTGATCATCAACCTCTCGCAGATGAGCGAGAGCGACGCGCGCCGCCTCATCGACTTCGCGAGCGGCCTCTCGCAGGGGCTCTACGGCAAGATCGAGCGGGTGACTCCCAAGGTGTTTCTGCTCTCCCCGTCGCACGTCGTCGTCTCCGGCGAGCACGGCGGCCAGGACGCAGACGTCGACGCCTCCTTCTTCGCGCAGGCCTGACCGCCTCCGCCCGAAAGCGCACCGTCCGGCCGGCGGTGCGCTTTCGTGCATTCTCGGTCGTTCATACTGGAAGCGTGCTTGTCGTCTCGATCATCGCGAACGTCCTCTACTACGTCCTCCTGATCTACTTCTTCGTGCTCTGGGCGCGTTTCGTGCTCGACCTGGTGCGAACCTTCGCGCGGCAATGGCGCCCGCGCGGTGTCGGGCTGGTGCTCGCCGAGTCCACGTACGTGGTCACCGACCCGCCGATCCGCTTCTTCCGTCGGATCATCCCGCCGCTGTCGATGGGCCCCGTCGCCATCGACTTCGGCTGGAGTCTCACCATGCTCGTCGTCATCATCGGGCTGTATGTGACCCTGAGTTTCACCTGACCATCGGCCGAGAGTCGATGTCGGGTCTCGGCGCGCTCCCGTTGTAATGTGGTCGAGGCCGACGCACCACGGGTGCGGCGGAGTGCGCTCTCGCAGTGCACTTTGCTAGCGTTGGCTGAACGCACTCAATGTTCGTCTTTTTCATGATCTAAGGTGGCTTGCCATGGCGCTGACTCCGGAAGATGTAGTCAACAAGCGGTTCCAACCGACGAAGTTCCGTGAGGGCTACGACCAGGACGAGGTCGACGACTTCCTCGACGAGGTCGTCGTCGAGCTGCGTCGCTTGACCCAGGAGAGCGACGAGCTCAAGCAGCGCCTCGTCGCGGCGGACTCGCGCATCGCCGAGCTGCAGCGCAGCGGCGGCGCCGCCCCGGCCGCTCCGGTCGCGGCCGCCCCCGCAGCCGACAACGGCGAGGTGCAGCGCCTCCAGCAGGAGAACGACGAGCTCAAACAGCGCCTGGCCGCCGCGCAGCGCGAGACCGAGGCGGCGCGTCAGCAGGCGTCCGCCGCGCCGGCCGCCGCCGCGGGTGCCGCCGCCGGGTTCGCCGCTGGCGCGACCGACGCGAACGACCCCAACGCGACCAACAACCTCCTGCAGCTCGCCCGCCGTCTCCACGAGGAGCACGTGCGCGAGGGTGTCGAGAAGCGCGACGCGCTCATCGCGGAGGGGCACGCCACCGCCGCCCGCATCGTCGCAGAGGCGGAGTCCAAGCAGCGTGCGCAGATCAGCGCCCTCGACCAGGAGCGCTCCGGGCTCGAGCGTCGCATCGACGAGCTCCGCACCTTCGAGCGCGACTACCGCCAGGGCCTGAAGGGCTACATCGAGGGTCAGCTGCGCGACCTCGACAGCCAGTCCGTCGCCGCTCCGTCCGGCTTCGGCCAGGGCCGCCCGGCGCAGGGCACCGGCAGCGTCCCGACCCCGGTCCCCGCCGGCTCGAGCGACGCGAACACCCAGGACCAGGGCGCCCAGCCCCCGGTCTTCCCCGGCTTTGGAGGCTAGTCCTTCGAGGACCAAGGTCAGCATCAGGGCCTTGGCGATCTTGGCCGTGGTCGCGCTCTGCGTGTACCTCGTCGACCAGATCGCCAAGGTCTTGGTCGTTTCGAACCTCTACGAGGGCCAGCAGGTCCAGGTCCTCGGTCAGCTCCTCCAGTTCCACTTCGTCAAGAATCCCGGCGCAGCGTTCTCGATCGGCAGCGGGTCCACCTGGATCTTCTCCATCGTCGGCGTCGGGGTGCTCGGCTTCGTCATCTGGTATGCGCCGCGCATCCGCTCGACCGCGTGGGCCATCCTGTTCGGGCTCCTCCTCGGCGGCCTGCTCGGCAACCTGACGGACCGGCTGTTCCGTGAGCCGGGCTTCGGAGTCGGTCACGTGGTCGACTTCCTGCAGATCCCGCTGCTCCCGGCGATCTTCAACCTCGCCGACGTCGCCATCGTCTCGAGCATGATGCTGTTCCTCATTCTCACGTTGCGCGGCATCGGCCTGGACGGCCGACGGGCCGACGAGGACGACGAGGGCGGCGAGCATGACGACGCCGGCGGGAACGTCGACGTCGGTCAGAGCGACGAGGAGAGCGGCGCCGACATCGACGATGCGGCGCACGTCGACGAGCACGGCAAGCCGCAGGCCTGATGGAGTCGCGCAGCTTCCCCATCCCCGACGGCCTCGACGGGTCCCGTGTCGACGCGGGCCTCGCCAAGCTCCTCGGTTTCTCGCGCAGCTTCGCCGCCGAGATCGCCGAGGCCGGCGGCGTCACGGTCGACGGCCGTGCGGCCGACAAGTCCGACCGCCTGACGGCCGGCTCCTGGCTCGAAGTGAGCTGGCAGCCACGACAGGAGGCGCGCATCGTGCCGATCGCGGTGCCCGAGCTCACGATCGTGCACGACGACGACGACATCGTCGTGATCGACAAGCCGGTGGGCGTGGCGGCGCACCCCTCCGTCGGTTGGGAGGGCCCGACCGTGCTCGGCGCCCTGGCCGCCGCGGGCTTCCGCATCTCGACGTCGGGTGCCGCTGAACGGGCCGGCATCGTGCACCGGCTCGACGCGGGCACCAGCGGACTCATGGTCGTGGCCAAGTCGGAGCACGCGTACACGGTGCTCAAACGGGCCTTCCACGACCGAACGGTCGAGAAGATCTACCACGCCGTCGTGCAAGGCCACCCCGACCCGCTCACCGGGACCGTCGACGCGCCGATCGGGCGTCACCCGCGGTCGGACTGGAAGTTCGCCGTCGTCGCCGGCGGCAAGCCGTCCGTGACGCACTACGAGACGATCGAGGCGTTCCCCGCGGCCAGCCTCCTCGAGATCCACTTGGAGACCGGGCGCACACACCAGATCCGCGTGCACATGGCGGCCCAGCGGCATCCGTGCGTCGGCGATGCCATGTACGGCGCCGACCCCGCCCTGTCCGCCCGGCTGGGCCTGACGCGGCAGTGGCTGCACGCCGTGCAGCTGGCGTTCGCGCACCCGGCGACGGGGGAGTGGGTGACGTTCACCACGACCTACCCCGAGGATCTGCAACACGCTCTCGACGTGCTCCGAGCGTCGTAGGTCAGACGTAGTCTTAAGCCCACACCTCGACCCGGAGCACCAGTGCCTTCGACTGATTCCTTCGTCCATCTCCACGTCCACAGCGAGTACTCCATGCTCGACGGGGCAGCGCGCGTCAAACCGCTGATCGAGGCCGCCGTCGAGCAGGGCATGCCGGCCGTGGCGATCACCGACCACGGCAACATGTTCGGCGCGTTCGACTTCTGGCGCACCGCGACCGACGCCGGCATCAAGCCGATCATCGGCACCGAGGCATACCTGACGCCGCGCACGCACCGCACCGACAAGACCCGCGTGCGCTGGGGAGACGGCGGCGGCGACGACGTGTCGGGATCCGGCGCCTACACGCACATGACGATGCTGGCGGCAACGACCGAGGGGATGCACAATCTCTTCCGGCTGTCGTCCTACGCGTCGATGGAGGGCTACTACTTCAAGCCGCGCATGGACCGCGAGCTGCTCAGCCGCTACTCCAAGGGCATCATCGCGACGACGGGCTGCCCGTCGGGCGAGGTGCAGACGCGCCTCCGGCTGGGGCAGTACGACGAGGCCAAGAAGGCCGCCGCGGAGTTCAGGGACATCTTCGGCGCCGAGAACTTCTTCGCCGAGATCATGGATCACGGCCTCGGCATCGAGCGCCGCATCATGAGCGACCTGATCCGGCTGGCGAAGGAGCTCGGGCTCCCGCTCGTCGCCACCAACGACCTCCACTACACGCACGCGGCCGACGCCAAGAGCCACGCCGCCCTGCTGTGCGTGCAGTCCGGCTCCACCCTCGACGACCCCAACCGGTTCAAGTTCGACGCCGACGAGTTCTACCTCAAGACGCCGGAGGAGATGCGTCAGCTCTTCCGCGACCACCCGGACGCGTGCGACAACACGCTCGCGATCGCCGAGCGCGTCGACGTGAAGTTCGACACCGCCGCCAACTACATGCCGCGCTTCCCTGTGCCGGAGGGCGAGAACGAGCAGAGCTGGTTCGTCAAGGAGGTCGAGAAGGGGCTCGAGCAGCGCTACCCGAACGGCATCACGCCCGAGGTGCGCAAGCAAGCCGACTACGAGATCGGCGTGATCTCGCAGATGGGCTTCCCCGGCTACTTCCTGGTCGTCGCCGACTTCATCAACTGGTCCAAGCGCAACGGCATCCGCGTCGGCCCCGGCCGTGGCTCCGGCGCCGGCTCGATGGCCGCCTACGCGATGCGCATCACCGACCTCGACCCGCTGCAGCACGGCCTGATCTTCGAGCGGTTCCTCAACCCCGACCGCGTCTCCATGCCCGACTTCGACGTCGACTTCGACGACCGCCGCCGTGGCGAGGTCATCAAGTACGTGACAGAGAAGTACGGCTCGGAGCGCGTCGCCCAGATCGTCACGTACGGCACCATCAAGGCCAAGCAGGCGCTGAAAGACTCCGGACGCGTGCTCGGCTTCCCGTTCTCGATGGGTGAGAAGCTCACGAAGGCGATGCCGCCGCCTGTGATGGGCAAGGACATCCCGCTGACCGGGATCTTTGACAAGGACCACCCGCGCTACAAAGAGGCCGTCGACATCCGCTCGGTCGTCGAGTCGGATCCCGAGGCCAAGACCGTCTTCGACACGGCGCTCGGGCTCGAGAACCTCAAGCGCCAGTGGGGTGTGCACGCGGCCGGCGTCATCATGTCGTCCGACCCGCTCATCGACGTCATCCCGATCATGAAGCGGGAGCAGGACGGCCAGATCGTCACCCAGTTCGACTATCCGGCGTGCGAGTCGCTGGGTTTGATCAAGATGGACTTCCTGGGGTTGCGCAACCTCACGATCATCAACGACGCCCTCGACAACATCCGGGACAACCGAGGCGTGAACCTCGTCCTGGAAGACCTGGAGCTCGACGACCGGCCCGCCTACGAGCTCCTGTCCCGCGGCGACACGCTCGGCGTGTTCCAGCTCGACGGCGGCCCGATGCGCTCCCTGCTGCGCCTGATGAAGCCCGACAACTTCGAGGACATCTCGGCACTGATCGCGCTGTACCGCCCCGGCCCCATGGGCGCGAACTCGCACACCAACTACGCGCTGCGCAAGAACGGCCTGCAAGACATCACGCCCATCCACCCGGAGCTCGCCGAGCCCCTGGAGGACATCCTCTCCACCAGCTACGGCCTGATCATCTATCAGGAGCAGGTCATGGCGATCGCGCAGAAGGTCGCGGGCTTCTCGCTCGGACAGGCCGACATCCTGCGTCGCGCGATGGGCAAGAAGAAGAAGTCCGAACTGGACAAGCAGTTCGAGGGCTTCTCGCAGGGCATGGTCGACCGCGGCTACTCGATGGAGGCCGTCGGCAAGCTGTGGGAGATCCTGCTGCCGTTCTCCGACTACGCGTTCAACAAAGCCCACTCCGCCGCGTACGGCGTCATCTCGTACTGGACGGCCTACCTCAAGGCCCACTATCCCGCGGAGTACATGGCCGCGCTGCTCACCAGCGTCGGCGACTCCAAGGACAAGATGGCGCTCTACCTCAACGAGTGCCGGCGCATGGGCATCAAGGTGCTGCCGCCCGACGTCAACGAGTCCAACCTCTACTTCGCCGCCGTCGGTGAAGACATCCGCTTCGGCA
Organism: Leifsonia sp. TF02-11; assembly: GCF_017565305.1. Taxonomy (GTDB): domain Bacteria; phylum Actinomycetota; class Actinomycetes; order Actinomycetales; family Microbacteriaceae; genus Leifsonia. The sequence goes on along the minus strand of NZ_JAGEKP010000004.1, from coordinate 458,635 downwards.
TGGGCGCGGTGCGCAACGTCGGCGCGAACGTCGTCGAGGGCGTCAGGGAAGCCCGCGAAGGCAAGGGGCGCTTCGAGTCGTTCCACGACTTCCTCAGCAAGGTGCCGATCCACGCCGCGAACAAGCGCACGGTCGAGTCGTTGATCAAGGCCGGCGCGTTCGACTCGCTCGGGCACACCCGGCGCGCGCTCGTGGAGGTCCACGAGGACGCGGTCGAGTCCGCGGTCAAGATCAAACGCAGCGAGGCGAACGGCGACGTCGGCTTCGACTTCGACAGCCTGTGGGGCGACGACGAGCCGAACCAGTCGCAGCACCACATCCCGGAGCGACCGGAGTGGGTGAAGCGCGACAAGCTCGCGTTCGAGCGCGAGATGCTCGGTCTCTACGTGTCCGACCACCCGCTGGCCGGGCTGGAGCTGCAGCTCGCGAAGCTCGCCAGCACGTCGATCGCCGAGCTGCTCGCGTCCGACACCGTCCAGGACGGCGACACGGTCGTCATCGCCGGTCTCGTCACGAGTGTGCAGCACCGGGTGGCCAAGGCCTCGGGCAATCAGTACGGCATGATCCAGGTCGAGGACTTCGGCGGCGAGATGACCGTCATGTTCATGGGCAAGGCCTACCAGGAGTTCTCGCCGATGCTGCAGGGCGACTCCATCGTCGTGGTCCGCGGGCGCGTGAGCATGCGCGACGACGGGATGAACCTGCACGCCTTCAGCCTGATGATCCCCGACCTGGGCCAGGCCGACGACGTCGGGACCCTGATGATCACGATGCCGGACCAGCGTGCGACCACCGACACGGTCTCGTCGCTGGCGGAGGTGCTGTCGCGTCACCCGGGCGAGAGCGAGGTGCGCCTGCGGCTCGTCAAGGGTCAGGTAGCGCGCGTCTTCGAGGTGCCCAAGCCGGTCAAGGTGTCGCCCGACCTCTACGGCGAGCTCAAGGGCCTCCTCGGCCCGAACTGCCTGGTGTAGCTCAGCACATTCGTCACGAATGTCGACATTCGTGCCACGAAACTCGACATTCGTGACGAATGTGCCCGCTCAGGCCCGCGCGCTCAGTCGAGCTCGCTGGGCCGGTGGTAGCGGCGCTCGTGGTAGAGCAGCGGCTCGTCGGGCTCGCCGAGCTCGCCCTGCTCGATCTGCACGACGACGACCGCGCTGTTGTGTACGGGGAATCGCTCGACGATGCGCCCGACCATCCACGACGTCACATCGTTGATGACGGGGAGGCCGTGCGGTCCGCGATGCCAGTGGTCGCCCAGGAAGCGCTGCGAGTTGTCCGCCGAGAGGATTTCGGCGACACCCTTGTTGCGGACGCCGAGCATGTGGATGACGACCCGGTCGGTCTCGAGGATCGCGGGCCAGCTCGACGCCGAGAGGGCCATGTTGAAGGTCGCGAGCGGGGGGACGGCGGCAAGCGACGCGAGCGATGTGGCCGTGAAGCCGACCGGGCTGCCGTCCGCGGTCTGGGCGGTCACGATGGCGACGCCGGCGGCGTGTCGGCGGAACGCCTGACGGAACGCGGAGAGGTCGGGAGTGCGGTCGGTCGTCGCATCGTTCATACAGGTTAAGAAGTACCGTTCGGCGCGGAGGATTCCCGAAGGGGGAGGGGTCGGGAGCGGATAGGCTGGGACGGCCATGATGAACACCATCGATCTCCGCGGAATCCAGCCTACCCGCGCCGCCTTCGAGCGGCTCGTCCCCCGTCCTGTCGTCGACGTCCGGGTCGCGATGACGGTCGCCGAAGAGCTGATCCATGACGTCCGGGAGCGCGGAGCCGCCGCGCTCGCCGAGCAGGCGGAGAGGTTCGACGGCGGGGCACCCGCTTCGATCCGTGTTCCTGCCGCCGACATCGCGGCCGCCGTGGAGGCCCTCGCGCCCGACGTGCGTGAGGCCCTCGAAGAGGCGATCGCGCGCGTGCGCCAGGCGACCGCCGCTCAGGTGCCTCCGGCCGCCGAGACCGCGATCGGCCCCGGCGCGACGATCGTGCAGCGCTGGCAACCCGTCGAGCGTGCCGGCCTCTACGTTCCGGGCGGCAAGGCGGTGTACCCCTCGAGCGTCGTCATGAACGCGGTTCCCGCCCAGGTCGCTGGCGTCTCCTCCATCGCCCTGGCGAGCCCGCCGCAGCGCGAGTTCGGCGGAGCGGTGCACCCGGTCATCCTCGGTGCCGCGGGTCTGCTGGGCATCGACGAGGTCTACGCGATGGGCGGCGCCGGCGCGATCGGAGCGCTCGCCTACGGGGCGGATGAGATCGGTCTCGATCCCGTCCAGGTCATCACCGGCCCCGGCAACATCTACGTCGCAGCAGCCAAGCGCGTCGTCCGCGGCCAGACCGGCATCGACTCGGAGGCGGGCACCACCGAGATCCTCGTGATCGCCGACGACGCCGCCGACGCGCGCTTCGTCGCCGCCGACCTCATCAGCCAGGCCGAGCACGACGAGGCGGCGGCCTCCCTGCTCGTCACCGACAGCCCGGCCTTCGCCGACCGTGTCACCGCGGAGCTGGAGTCGCTCGCGGGCGCCACCAAGCACGCCGAGCGGGTCCGCACGGCCCTCGGGGGCCAGCAGTCGGCGATCGTGCTCGTCGACGACCTCGCCGCCGCCGCTGCGTTCAGCAACGCTTACGGCCCCGAGCACCTCGAACTCCAGACCGCCGACCCGGATGCGGTGCTCGCCCTCATCCAGAACGCCGGCGCGATCTTCGTCGGCCCGACCGCCCCGGTCAGCCTCGGCGACTACCTCGCCGGCTCCAACCACGTGCTGCCGACCGGCGGTCAGGCCCGGTTCTCGCCCGGCCTCGGCGCATACTCCTTCCTCCGTCCGCAGCAGGTCATCCGCTACGACCGGGAGGCGCTGCGCGCGGTCGCCGACCGCATCGTCGCGCTGTCCTCGGCGGAGGACCTCCCGGCGCACGGCGAAGCGGTGACGATCCGCTTCCCGTGACGCGAGAGCCGCCTTCCGGGCGTGCTCCCGTGAATCCCAGGTAGGATTTTTGCTATGTTCTGCCCCTTCTGCCGTCACCCCGACTCCCGCGTCATCGACTCCCGCACGAGCGACGACGGGCTCTCGATCCGGCGGCGTAGGCAGTGCCCGGAGTGCGGCCGCCGCTTCTCGACGACCGAGACCGCGAGTCTCAGCGTGATCAAGCGCAGCGGGGTGGTGGAGCCGTTCAGCCGGGAGAAGATCGTGCTCGGTGTCCGCAAGGCCTGCCAGGGCCGCCCGGTGACCGACTCCGACCTCGCGGTGCTCGCCCAGAAGGTGGAGGAGACGATCCGCTCGACGGGCGCCTCCCAGATCGAGGCCAACGACATCGGCCTCGCGATCCTCCCCGAGCTCCGCGAGCTCGACGAGGTCGCCTACCTGCGCTTCGCCAGCGTCTACCAGGCCTTCGACTCCCTCGAGGACTTCGAGGACGCCATCCAGCAGCTGCGCATCGCGCACCACGGCGAGCCGGTGGAGGTCGAGGGCTAAGAGTCGATGGCCGAGCAGCGGTATTCTCGTACCGGCATGTATCGCACACTCTTCTCCCTCGTCCTGTCGAAGTTCGACCCTGAGCGCGCCCATCACCTCGCCTTCCTGGTGATCCGCGCCCTGCCCGCCCTCGGGCTGGGCGGGCTGGTCCGCCGGTTCACGGCACCCGACCCGTCGCTCGCGGTCGAGGCGCTCGGTCTGCGGTTCGCGTCGCCGTTCGGCATCGCCGCCGGCTTCGACAAAGACGGCGAGGCCGTGATCGGGCTCGGCGACCTCGGGTTCGGGCATGTCGAGGTCGGCACCATCACGGCGCTCGCGCAGCCGGGCAACGACCGGCCACGACTCTTCCGGCTGATCCCGGACCGCGCGGTGATCAACCGGATGGGCTTCAACAACCACGGCGCGGGCGTCGCGGCCAACCGGCTCCTGAGGGTGCGGCGCGCGCGGCGGCGACCGGTGCTCGGAGTGAACATCGGCAAGAGCCGCGTCGTCGCGGTCGAGGATGCCACCCAGGACTACCTGACGAGCGCGCGCGCCCTCGCACCGGTCGCCGACTACCTGGTCGTGAACGTCAGCTCGCCGAACACGCCCGGTCTGCGCGGCCTCCAGGAGCTCGAACTCCTCGCGCCGCTGCTGACCGCGGTGAAGGAGGTCGCCGACTCGACGCCGCTGCTGGTCAAGATCGCGCCCGATCTGACCGACGAGCAGGTGGAGAAGATCGCGGGGCTGGCCGTCGAGCTGGGGCTCGCAGGCATCATCGCGACGAACACCACCCTCTCGCGCGACGGCCTGACGACCGACCCTGCCGTGGTGGAGGCCGCGGGCGCAGGCGGGCTCTCCGGCGCTCCGCTGGCCGCGCGGTCGCTCGAGGTGCTCCGGCTGATCCGGGCGCACGTGCCCGCCGAACTGTGCGTGATCTCGGTCGGCGGTGTGGAGACCGCGGAGGACGTTCAGCGCCGGCTCGACGCGGGCGCAACGCTCGTGCAGGGCTACACGGCCTTCCTCTACCGCGGCCCGCTCTGGGCGCGGCAGATCAACGTCGGGCTGCTACGCCTCCGGCGTTCCCTGGTGGAAGCGTAGGCGCCACCGTCCGCTGCTGCGCAGCCACAGCGAGCTGCGCAGGCTGGCTCCGCGCTCGTCGACGGTGCGCGCGGTGAGCAGGATCGCGTCGGAGCCGATGCGCTCGGTTCCGAGGATGGCGAGTTCGGCGGCGGGGGAGTCCTCTTCCGCCAACGCCTCGAGGATCGCGTCGCGCCCCCACAGCGTGCCGGAGCGGCCGATCTCCTCGAATTCGGGATGCAGCAGGGCTGCCACACGGGCGGCGTCGGACCGGACCGCGGGCTCGATGAGCTCGCGCTCCAACCGGCGAACGATCTCCTCGTCGCTCTCCGCGGCGCTCAGGAGGTCGTCGAACAGATCGAACTCCACACTGGTCGCGACCGGTGCGGCGCTCGGCACGACCGGCTCGGCGACCGCCAGAGGCGGTGCGGGCTCGTGCACCGCCGCCCCTGGCCAGCCGGGACCGATCGGGATGGCGTCGCCGTCACGGTACGCGGTGGCGGCGGCACGTGCCCTCAGGTCGGCCGCCTCGTTGAGGTCGTGCCCGGCGTGGCCTTTGACCCACTCGAACGTGTAGCGGCGCCCGTGCAGCGCGCGGTCGAGACGTTCGAGGAGTTCCCGGTTGAGCACGGGCGAGCCGTCGGACTTGCGCCAGCCCTTGCGCTTCCACCCCGGCATCCATTTGGTGACCGAGTTGATCACGTACTGGCTGTCGCACAGGATGCGCAGATCGTCGTCGACGTGGGCGGTGGACTCCAGGAGGTCGATGACCGCCATGAGCTCGCCCATGTTGTTGGTGCCGTGCGCCCAGCCGCCCGCCGACCAGTGGTCGTCGTCGACGTACCAGGCCCAGCCTGCCGGGCCGGGGTTACCGAGGGCGGAGCCGTCCGCCGCTGCGACGATCGTCACGTCAGCTGGGGTAGTGGCCGCGCTTGACCTGCGGCTTCGGCAGGCGCATGACGCGCAGCTGCAGCGCGCGCATGGCGGCGTACCACTTGAGGCCGCGCTCGACCTTCGTCTTGCCGAACTTGTCGCCGATCTTCTTGGTGACCATGAAGCCGAGCACGATGCAGTCGATGACCGCGATCAGGAAGAACGCCCACAGCGCGACCAGACCCCAGAGCTGCATGAACTGCCACGGCAGGAAGCTGAGCACGATCACCAGCAGCATGACGGGGATGAGGAACTCGCCGATGCTGAAGCGCGCGTCGACGTAGTCGCGCACGTAGCGACGCTGCGGCCCGCGGTCGCGGGCGGTCAGGTAACGCTCGTCGCCTGCCGCCATGCCGATGCGGGCCTTCTCGCGAGCCTCGGCCTGCTTGCTGCGCGCCACGCGAGCCGCCTCTTTGCGGTCGGTGGGCACCAGGGGCCGCTTGCGCGCGGCCTCCTGCTCACGGCGGGTGGGCGTGGGTGCGCCCTTGCCCTGCGTGAGCCGGGCCGCGGTCTCTTCGGGGGTCTCGACGGCGGGCGTCTCCGCCTCGGCCGCCGGGTTCTGTCGTTTCGCCAACGCTTGCGCCTTCGTTTCAGGGGTCCGTTTAAGATTACCCGCATGACAGACTCCCAGCAGACTCCTTCCGGCCGAATCGCAGGTGCGGACGCCGACGCCGAAGCGCGCGTCCGTTCCGCCGTCGAGGCCGGCCTGCCCTCCGCGATCGCCGAGCTCTCGCGTCTGGTGCGCATCCCGTCGGTGTCGTGGACGGCGTACGACCCCGCCAACGTCCGCGCGAGCGCCGACGCCGTGGCCGGCCTGCTGCGCGAGACGGGCGCGTTCGACAGTGTGGAGGTGAAGCGGGCGCCGATCTCGGGTGAGACCCTCGGCCAGCCCGCCGTGCTCGCGACCCGCGCAGCGAAGAACGGTCGCCCGACCGTGCTGCTCTACGCCCACCACGACGTGCAGCCGCAGGGCGATGCCGCGAACTGGGACACCCCTCCGTTCGAGCCAACGGTGCGCGGCGACCGGCTCTACGGCAGGGGAGCCGCCGACGACAAGGCGGGCGTGATGTCGCACGTGGCCAGCGTGCGGGCGCTGGTGGAGGCCCTCGGGCCCGACTTCGACCTGGGCCTCGCGGTCTTCATCGAGGGCGAGGAGGAGTTCGGGTCGCGATCGTTCGCGAACTTCCTGCAGCAGAACAAGGCGGCGCTGGCCGCGGACGTCATCGTCGTCGCCGACTCCGACAACGTCGACGTCGACACTCCGGCGCTCACGGTCTCGCTGCGCGGGAACGTGACCTTCAAGCTCACCGTCTCGACGCTCGAGCACGCGTCGCACTCCGGCATGTACGGGGGAGCGGCGCCGGACGCGATGCTGGCCCTCGTCGCCCTCCTGGCCACGCTGCACGACGAGAACGGATCCGTCGCGGTCGACGGCCTCCGCTCGCACGACGACGCGGCGGAGCCGCCGGCGCTCAGCGACGAGCAGTTCCGCGAGGAGGCCGCGCTGCTGCCCGGCGTCACGCCGATCGGGACGGGGCCGATCCTGTCTCGGATGTGGTCGCAGCCGACCGTCACCATCACCGGAATCGACGCACCGAGCGTCGTCGACGCCTCCAACACCCTGCTCCCCAGCGTGGCGGTGCGACTGAGCGCACGCGTCGCCCCGGGGCAGCCGGCCTCCGAGGCCTACGCGGCGCTCGAGCGTCATCTGCGCGCGCACGCCCCGTTCGGCGCGCACGTCGAGATCAGCGACGTCGACACCGGCGACGCCTTCCTGGTCGACACGGCCGGCTGGGCCGCGACCGAGGCGAAACAGGCCATGGCGGACGCCTGGGGGAAGGACGCGGTCGAGACCGGCGTCGGCGGGTCGATCCCGTTCATCGCCGACCTCGTGCGCGAGTTCCCGGAGGCGCAGATCCTGGTGACCGGTGTCGAGGACCCCGACACGCGCGCACACAGCCCGAACGAGTCGCTGCACCTGGGGGTGTTCAAGCGGGCGATTCTCGCCGAGGCCCTCCTGCTGGCGCGGTTGGACCGCCGGGCGAGCTGAGCGCCCGCGGTCGATCTCGCGCCGCTGAGCGATCTTGCATCGAAGAGACGTACAATCGACCCAGATTTCGCAATCGAACTCTCGACACTCGTGTGAGGAGCCCCATGACCGACACAGCGCTGACCGCGACCAAGCCCCACGGCGTCGGCCTGACCGACAATGCCGCAGGCAAGGTCAAGAGCCTGCTCGAGCAGGAAGGCCGCGACGACCTGCGCCTGCGCGTCGCCGTCCAGCCCGGCGGCTGCTCCGGCCTGATCTACCAGCTGTACTTCGACGAGCGCATGCTCGACGGCGACGCAACGGTGGACTTCGACGGGGTCGAGGTCATCGTCGACAAGATGAGCGTGCCCTACCTGGACGGCGCGACGATCGACTTCGAGGACACCATCCAGAAGCAGGGTTTCACCATCGACAACCCCAACGCGACGGGTTCGTGCGCCTGCGGAGACTCGTTCCACTGAGTCGTCCATAGCATAGAAAACACCTCAGGGCCGCCCCGCGTGGGCGGCCCTTTGTGTTCAAAACCGGGTGTCCGGCGGAGTAGGGTAGAGAACGCCACATACAGTTGCATGTGAACTGTCCCCGAGTCTCTCGAAAGGTCACCGGTGCGTCACAATCGCCGTCTCCGATGGGCTGCCATCCCGATCGCAGCGACACTCGCTCTCGTCCTCGCGGGCTGCACGCAGGCCCAGCTCCACGGCTTCCTGCCGGGCTTCGTCGAGGGCGAGCAGCCCGTCACGAACCACACGGACCGCATCAGCGGTCTCTGGGTGACGAGCTGGATCGTCCTTCTCATCGTGGGCATCGTCGTGTGGGGCCTGATCCTCTGGGCGGTCATCGTCTACCGGCGCCGCAAGGGCCAGACCGGCCTGCCGGTGCAGCTGCGCTACAACATGCCGATCGAGATCTTCTACACGATCGTGCCGCTCATCCTGGTGCTCGGCTTCTTCGCCTTCACCGCGCGTGACCAGAACGCCATCGAGCAGCCCTACGCCAACCCGGACCTCAAGATCCAGGTCTACGCCAAGCAGTGGGCGTGGGACTTCAACTACGTCACCGACAACGTGTACGACCCGGGAATCCAGGCTCAGCCCGACGACGCGAACGCCGCACCCGGCACGGTCCAGGAGAGCCAGATCCCCACGCTCTACCTGCCCGAGAACAAGAAGGTCACGATCCAGCTCGACTCGCGCGACGTGATCCACTCCTTCTGGGTGCCCGCCTTCCTCTACAAGAAGGACGTCATCCCGGGCAAGACGAACTACATGTACTTCTCGACCACCGGCCGCACGGGAACCTTCGTCGGCAAGTGCGCCGAGCTGTGCGGCGAGTACCACTCGGCGATGCTCTTCAACGTGAAGATCGTGTCGCAGAGCGAGTACGACGCTCACATCCAGTCCCTCCGCGACAAGGGTTTCGAGGGTCAGCTGGGGTCGGAGTACGACCGCAACAACAACCTGCCCGGCACGGGCGCCCCCACGGGCAACGAGTGATTCCGGCAACGAGTAGGACAGACGCATGACGACGACAGCACCGGCGCCGGGAGCGACCACCGCTCCTGCAGCTCCGAAGCCCACGCTCCTCACCGCGAACGGGGTGGAGCGCAAGGGCAACATCCTCGTGAACTACATCACGTCGACGGACCACAAGACGATCGGGTACATGTACCTCATCTCGTCGTTCATCTACTTCCTGATCGGCGGCGTCATGGCGCTGATCATCCGCGCCCAGCTGTTCGAGCCGGGCCTTGCGGTGGTCGGCACCAAGGAGCAGTACAACCAGCTCTTCACGATGCACGGCACGATCATGCTGCTGATGTTCGCGACCCCGCTGTTCGCCGGCTTCGCCAACGTGCTCATGCCGCTGCAGATCGGCGCCCCCGACGTGGCGTTCCCGCGTCTGAACGCGCTGGCGTACTGGTTCTACTCGTTCGGCTCGCTGATCGCGGTCGCCGGATTCCTCACCCCGCAGGGTGCGGCGTCGTTCGGCTGGTTCGCCTATGCGCCCCTGTCGAGCACGACGTTCTCACCGGGAGTCGGAGGCAACCTCTGGGTCGTCGGCCTCGGCCTGTCGGGCTTCGGAACCATCCTCGGTGCGGTGAACTTCATCACCACCATCATCACGATGCGCGCCCCGGGCATGACCATGTTCCGCATGCCGATCTTCACCTGGAACATCCTGGTCACGTCCATCCTCGTGCTCATGGCCTTCCCGGTCCTCGCCGCGGCGCTCTTCGCGCTCGCCGCCGACCGCGTGTTCGGTGCGCACATCTACGACGCGGCCAACGGTGGCGCCCTGCTCTGGCAGCACCTGTTCTGGTTCTTCGGGCATCCGGAGGTCTACATCATCGCGCTGCCGTTCTTCGGCATCGTGTCCGAGATCTTCCCGGTGTTCAGCCGCAAGCCGATCTTCGGGTACAAGACGCTGATCTACGCGACGATCTCGATCGCCGCCCTGTCCGTCACCGTGTGGGCGCACCACATGTACGTGACCGGCTCGGTCCTGCTGCCCTGGTTCTCGCTGATGACCATGCTCATCGCGGTTCCGACCGGCGTGAAGATCTTCAACTGGATCGGCACGATGTGGCGGGGCTCGCTGACCTTCGAGTCGCCCATGCTGTGGTCGATCGGCTTCCTCATCACGTTCACGTTCGGTGGTCTGACGGGTGTCATCCTCGCGTCGCCGCCGCTCGACTTCCACGTGTCCGACACGTACTTCGTCGTCGCGCACTTCCACTACGTGGTGTTCGGAACCGTCGTGTTCGCGATGTTCGCCGGGTTCTACTTCTGGTGGCCCAAGTGGACGGGCAAGATGCTCAACGACCGGCTGGGCAAGTGGCACTTCTGGTTGCTGTTCATCGGGTTCCACACGACGTTCCTCATCCAGCACTGGCTGGGTGTCGTGGGCATGCCCCGGCGGTACGCGACCTACCTGCCGTCCGACGGCTTCACCTGGATGAACCAGGTCTCCTCGATCGGTGCGGGCATCCTCGCCGTCTCGATGATCCCGTTCTTCGTCAACGTCTACCTCACGGCCCGCAATGCGCCGAAGGTCACGGTCAACGACCCGTGGGGCTACGGCCGCTCGCTCGAGTGGGCGACCTCCTGCCCGCCGCCGCGGCACAACTTCACGTCGATCCCGCGCATCCGTTCGGAGTCGCCGGCGTTCGATCTGAACCACCCGGAGGCCGGCATCCCGATCGGCGTGGGTGGCGGCAAGGACGCTCCCGACGCCCCGGTGCTCGACATTGCAGACAGCAAGGTGAAGTGAACCCATGAGAGCCAACGCAATCCTCTTCTGGATCCTCGCGATCTTCTTCCTTCTCTCGGCGATCGTCTACACGCTGTGGAGTCTGCTCGACCCGATGCACATGAAGGTCGAGTGGGTCGGCACGGTGGCGCTCACGCTGAGCGCGATCCTCGCGGCGTTCATCGCGTTCTACGTGGGACGCTCGCACGCGTCGCAGGGCGGTGAGCTGCCGGAGGACAAGCTCGACGCGAACATCGACGACGGCGACCCCGAGCTGGGGCACTTCTCCCCGTGGAGCTGGTGGCCGGTCGCCCTGGCGGCCGCAGCGGCTCTGGTGATGCTCGGCCTCGCCGTCGGCTTCTGGATCTGCTTCATCGGTGTGGCCTTCGCGCTGGTCTGCATCGTCGGCTGGGTCTACGAGTACTACCGGGGCTTCTTCGCCCGCTGATCCACGCTTTGCCGGGGTACGCCCCGATGTTGTGAACTGCTCCCCGTGAGCCGGATGGGTTTCCCGTCCGAGCTCCCGGGGAGCAGTTGTTCGTTCGGCGGGTGATTGTCGCACTCACGAGCCGCTTGAGCGTGAAGCGAGGAGAGCCTCTGTGTGCTCGACGACTTCGCGGGGTCCGTCATGCACGCGGAGGGCCTCGCCGATGCGTTCGGCGACTGTCCGGTAGTTCGCCTCGGCGGAGACCCGCCGCCAGGCGCGCAGGATCGCGCGAGCGGATGGCCTTCCCGTGCGCAGATTCAGTCCGGCGCCGGCCCACTCGACGCGGGCTGCGATCTCCGGCTTGTCCAGGTCCCCGCCCGCGACCACCAGAGGAACGCCGTGGTGCAGCGCAGCCAATACGCCACCCCACCCGCCATTGGTCACCATCACGTCGATGCGGGGCAGCAGCCGATCGTACGGAAGCAGGTCTGCGACGCGGGCGTTCGGTGGCGCAGGGAACGGCAACTCGCGGTTCCCGCGCACCCCGGTAGCTACGGCGAGTTGCACCCGCTGACGTCCGAGAGCTGTGAAGGTCGGGCGGATGAGGTCGGTTGGATCCACATTCTGGGTGCCTTGAGTCACGTGCACCACGGGACGCGGGTCCGCGAGCGATTCCGGCCACCACCCGGGTTCCGGAATGCCGCTGCCGGCATGGTCCGTGAGCTCGCCCACCCAGACGATCCGACCCGGCCACTGAGGCCGGGGGTACTCCAAGTGTTCGACACCGCTGGCGCACACGAGATCGCGTGAATACAGCGCTTCCTGGAGGGTGAGCACCGCAGTCGGGAGGCCGGCGAGGGCGCGCTGCTCGTGGAACGCGCGCTGAATCGGGCGGGATACGGCCGAAAGCGCCGCCCAGAGTGCGCGGTCCCGCAGGCGACCGAGCACCGACGTCGCCGGTTGCAGGCCCAGGCCGGGCGGAGGTGCACCGGGGGACGGCGTGGCGAGGGGGACGAGCGCGACGGTGACCCGCGGAGTACCGGTCCGTTCGGCGGCCAGATGCGCGCCGACGGAGAGACCGTCGGCGACCAGGACATCCCAGGGCCGTGCGTCGAAGGACGCCGTCAGGTCGGCGCACTGCGCGGCTCCCGTTCGGACGAAAAGGTCCTCGACGTTCACCATCATCTGGCGGGCACCCTTGCGGCCGCGCAGCCGCGGGAAGGTCGCAGGCAGATCGTTCTCATCGAAGTCGGGCGCCCGCACCCAGAGCACCGCTTCCACCCCGTCGGCTCGGAACGCGTCGGCGTGGGCTGACCCTGTGTACACGCGAACCCGGTGCCCAGCGGCAGCGAAGGCGCGTGCGACCGCCCGCATGGGCGCGACATGACCGGAGAACGGCATGACTGCAAGCATCACCTCTGCCATGTCAGACATGGTGACGTATCCGGCCGGAGGGTGCCAGACGGGTGGTCGCGACCGCGCGGGCCGGTGGATCCGCCCATCGACGCGCCGGCCGGAGCTCAGCGGGCGACGAAGGAGAGCACGTCGACCGAGACGGTCGTCTCCGCCACCTCGGCGGGCGTGGCGTCCGCGTGGCGTGCCGAGGGCCCCATGGCGGTCAGGGCGCGTCGGAGGGTCTCATCGACCGGGAGGGCGTAGGTGATGCGTTCGCGCGCGAGAGGGGCGTACAGGGCCGCAGCGGCGGCGCTCACCTCGTCGCCCTTGTCTGCGGGGATGTCCAGCATTGTCCCCTCCCGACGCAGCGAGGCCAGGTGGTCCTCGCGGGGCACGACGACGACGAGCCTGCCGCCGGGGCGCAGTACCCGGCGGAACTCGGGGAGGTTGCGTGGAGCGAACACGTCGACGACGAGATCGACGCTGGCCGAACGGACCGGGAGCGGGCGCCAGGTGTCGGCGACGAGTCCGTCGATGCGCGGGGACGAGCGCACGGCCCTGGTCACTGCGGCGGGGGAGAGATCCAGGGCGAGGCCGTCTGCTCCGGGCGCAGCGGAAAGGAGCGCGCGAAGGTAGTAGCCGGTGCCGGCACCGGCGTCGAGGATGCGCGCGGCCTCCATCGGCGCGGCTGCGGCGACCAGGCCGTCCGCGATGGGGGAGTACGAGCCGCGCTCGAGCACCGCGTCCCGCGCGTCGAGCATGTCGGCGGTGTCGCCCAGGAACTTGCTGCCACCGCCGAGCAGGGACACGTAGCCGCGCTTGTTCACATCGTGGCGATGGCCGGCGTCACAGCCGAGCGTGAGCCGGTCGACCTGTTCGAGGTCGTGGCCGCACACGGGGCAGCGCAGCCAGGATGCGAGACGGGTCAGGTCGGCCATCGACGTCCTCTCGTCTGCGGGTGGAGCGGCGAAGGCGCCGGTGCAGAGACTGCACCGGCGCCTTCACGGGGAGCTGGATGGATCAGTGGTGTCCGTGACCCGACTCAAGTTCTCCGCGGGTCGGCGGTACCAGCCGGTCTTCGAAGAACCAGCGGGACAGGCTTGCGCGCATCCGCGTTCCTGCCGTGATCTTGCCGCGCTTGTTCGGGCGGATCATCAGCGGCTCGTACGCCTCGTAGCTGACCAGGCGCCAGCGCTCGTAGTCGCTGAGCTGCTCGTGCACCTCGATGAACTCGCCACCGGGGAGCTTGACGATGCGGCCGGTCTCGTAGCCGTGCAGGGCGACAGAGCGGTCCTTCTTCTGCAGCGCGAGGCAGACACGCTTTGTGAGGAAGTACGCCACCACCGGACCGATGAACAACAGCGCCTGGAGGGTGTGGATCACGCCCTCCATGGTCAGCATGAAGTGCGTCGCGATGATGTCGGACGACGCCGCCGCCCAGAAGACCGCGTAGAAGGTCACGCCGGCAGCGCCGATGGCGGTGCGGGTCGCCGCGTTGCGCGGGCGGTCGAGGATGTGGTGCTCGCGCTTGTCGCCGGTGATCCACGCCTCGATGAAGGGGTAGATCATCACGGTCACGATGAAGAGACCGAGGATGGCGACCGGCACGATGATGTTGAACGACCAGGTGCGGTTGAGCCAGACGAACTCCCAGCCCGGCGGAACCAGGCGCAGGGCGCCGTCCGCGAAGCCGATGTACCAGTCGGGCTGTGTACCGGCGGACACGGGAGAGGGGTCGTACGGCCCGTAGTTCCAGATCGGGTTGATGGTGAAGAGCGACGCCATGAGCGCGACGACACCGAACACGATGAAGAAGAAGCCGCCGGCCTTCGCCGCGTACACCGGGAGCACCGGGTAGCCGACGACGTTGCCCTGCGTGCGACCGGGCGCGGCGTACTGCGTGTGCTTGTGGACGACCACGAACACCAGGTGCAGTGCGATGAACGCGACCACGAGCGCGGGCAGCAGCAGGATGTGCAGCGTGTAGAGGCGTCCGACGATCGCGGTGCCGGGGAACTCGCCGCCGAACAGCAGGAAGGAGATCCAGGTGCCGACGACGGGGAGGCCCTTGATGAGGCCGTCGATGATGCGGAGGCCGTTGCCCGACAGGAGGTCGTCGGGGAGCGAGTAGCCCGTGAAGCCCTCGGCCATCGCGAGGATGAACAGCGTGAAGCCGATCACCCAGTTGAGCTCGCGCGGCTTGCGGAACGCACCCGTGAAGAAGATGCGGAGCATGTGCAGGCCGATCGCCGCCACGAAGAGCAGAGCCGCCCAGTGGTGGATCTGGCGCACGAGCAGGCCGCCGCGCACCTCGAACGAGATGTTCAGCGTGGACTCCATCGCCGCGGACATGTGGATGCCCTTGAGCGGCACGTAGGAGCCGTTGTAGACGACCTCGGCCATCGACGCCTGGAAGAAGAACGTCAGGAACGTTCCCGTCAGCAGGATGACGATGAAGCTGTAGAGGGCGACCTCACCGAGGAGGAAGGACCAGTGGTCCGGGAAGATCTTGCGACCGAACTCCTTGACCGCGCCGGAGATGCTGGTGCGGTCCTCGATGTAGTTGGCGGCCGCCGCTGTGAAGCCGCCGCTCTTGACCGTGGTTTCTGCCGCAGGAGGTGCGGCGGTCGTGGTGCTCAATGGCGCTCCCAGAAGCTCGGGCCGACGGGCTCGTGGAAGTCGCTGCGGGCGACCAGGTATCCGTCGGCGTCAACGGTGATCGGCAGCTGCGGCAGTGGCCGCTTCGCCGGTCCGAAGATGACCTCTGCCTCGTGCGTGATGTCGAACTGCGACTGGTGGCACGGGCACAGCAGGTGGTGGGTCTGCTGCTCGTAGAGCGCCACGGGGCACCCGACGTGCGTGCAGATCTTGGAGTAGGCGACGATGCCGTCGTAGTTCCAGTTCTCGCGGCCCTTGGAGACGTGCAGGTCTTCGGGCTTGAGGCGCATGAGCAGCACGGCCGCCTTGGCCTTCTGCTCGAGCATGTCGGGAGCGTCGTTCAGACCCTCCGGGATGACGTGGAAGGCGCTGCCCAGCGTGACGTCGGACGCCTTGATCGGGGTGCCGGAGGGGTCGCGCGTCAGGCGGATGCCCTTGGCCCACATCGTCTGCGAGAGCAGCTCTGCCGGGTCTTCGCCCTGCGGCGCGAGGCCGCGGAACAGGACGACGGCGGGGAGCGGGAACGCGATCAGCGCGCCGATGAGGCTGTTGCGCACCAGGGTGCGGCGGTTGAAGCCGGACTCCTGGTCGGCCTGGCGGAAGATCTCCGCGGCGCGCTCGGTGGTCTGCTCGGAGCCGCGCACCGGGTGGCGGAGGTCGACGCCCTCCTTCTCGTGCATCAGAGCCTTGCCCCAGTGCACGGCGCCGATGCCGATGGCGAGCAGCGCCAGGGCGATGCCGAGGCCGATGAACAGGTTGTTCAGTCGCACGGAGCCCGGGTCGGAGTCGTTGATCGGGAAGGCCATGTAGGCGGCGACCGCCCACACGGAGCCCGCGATCGACAGATAGAACAGCGTGTAGACGGTGCGCTCGGCGCGCCGTTCCTTCTTGGGGTCGAGGTCGGTCACCCGGGGGCGGTGCGGCGGGAAACCGGGGTTCTCGACGGCGTCGCGGATGATCACCGCCGTTCCGGGGTCTCCGGTCCGGTGCACGTCGACGGCCGACGAACTGGCTGGCGTCAGCTCGTGACCGCCGTTCTCGTCCTGTGCCATTGTTCTCCTTCTTACGCTGTGCTTCTACAAGTACGACAGAACGGTCAGTTGGACTTCGCCGTGATCCACACGGTCAGGGCGACGATGGCGCCCAGGCCGAAGATCCAGAGGAAGAGTCCCTCGGCGACCGGGCCGAGCGAGCCGAGCTCGAAGCCGCCGGGCGACGGGTTGTTCTGGATGTACTTGAGGTACGTGATGATGTCGGCCTTGCCCTGGGGCGAGATGTTCAGGTCGTTGAACACCGGCATGTTCTGCGGGCCCGTGATCATGGCCTCGTAGATGTGCTTGGCGCTGACGCCGGTCAGCGGCGGGGCGAACTTGCCCTCGGTGAGCGCTCCACCCGCGCCGGCGACGTTGTGGCACATCGCGCAGTTGATGCGGAAGAGTTCGGCGCCTGCTGCAGCGTCGCCCTTGCCGTCGAGGAACTTCTGCTCGGGGATCGAGGGGCCGGGCGCGAGCGACGCGACGTATGCGGCGAGGGCCGCGACCTCGGCGTCGGAGAACTGCACCGGCTTCTGCTCCGCCTGCGGCCCCTGCATCTGCATGGGCATGCGGCCGGTGCCGACCTGGAAGTCGACGGCGGCGGCGCCGACGCCGATCAGGGTCGGCGCGTTCACGGTGCCCTGTGCGTCCATGCCGTGGCAGGTGGCGCAGTTGGCCTGGAAGAGCTTCTCGCCCTTGTCGATCTGAGACTGTGACGAGGGCTGCACCGAAGCGGTGTCGGCCGACGCCGTCGTGGTGGTGAACGCGGCGTACGCGCCGCCGGTGAGGCCGAGGCCGATGGCGAGCAGGGCGACGGTGGCGAGCGGATGGCGGCGACCGGTCTTGCGCGCAGCCGTGGTGCGGCCTGGGGCCGTGGCGCGGGACTTCTGGGTGCCGGGAACGCGGGGACGCATGAGGTGGGGTCAGCTCCTGTTGATCTATCGGATGATGTAGATGACCGCGAACAGTCCGATCCACACGACGTCGACGAAGTGCCAGTAGTACGACACGACGATGGCGCTCGTGGCCTCTTTGTGGCCGAAGGTCTTGACCGCGAACGCGCGGCCGATGACGAGCAGGAAGGCGATGAGGCCGCCGGTGACGTGCAGGGCGTGGAAGCCGGTCGTCAGATAGAAGGCGGAGCCGTAGGCGTTGGAGTCGAACGCGATGCCCTCGGAGACGAGCGTGGCGTACTCGAGCACCTGGCCGGAGACGAAGACGGCGCCCATGATGTACGAGAGGGCGAACCACTCGACCATGCCCCACTTCCAGAACTGGAAGAGGCCGCCGCTGCGTCGCGGCTGGAGGCGCTCGGCGGCGAACACGCCCATCTGGCAGGTCACGGAGCTGAGCACCAGGATCGTGGTGTTCACGGCCGCGTACGGGATGTTCAAGTGCTGCGTCTCTGCTGCCCACAGATCGGGGGACGTCGACTTGAGCGTGAAGTAGATCGCGAAGAGACCCGCGAAGAACATCACCTCGGAGCCGAGCCAGACGATCGTGCCGACGGCCACGACATTGGGCCGGTTGATCGCCGGCGCACTCGTTGCAGGGGAAATGGAGGTGCTCGTCACAAAACCCATTATGGCTGAAAAGAAGCCGTGGTTTTCTCACCTGAAAGGCACGAATTCGCCTCGATTCGAGTGAGGACAGCCTTACACCTGGTACAAAGGCCCTGCTCCCCGTGGCGTGTCGCCTCCCAATAGGATCGCTGTATGACGGAAATGCAGTCCTGGTCGGCCGTGCTCACCTCGCTCCTCGCCCGTGAGGACCTCAGCGTGGCGGACGCGGCCTGGGCCATGGATCAGGTCATGACCGGCGAGGCCACGGAGGCCCAGCTCGCCGCTTTCCTGATCGCATTGCGGGCGAAGGGCGAGACCGTCGACGAGATCGTCGGCTTCCGCGACGCCATCCTCGACCACGCCGTTCCGCTGCCCGTCGACCCGATGGCTCTCGACATCGTCGGCACCGGCGGCGACCGGTTCGGCACCGTCAACGTGTCCACCACGGCCTCCATCGTCGCCGCCGCGACCGGTGTGCCCGTGATCAAGCACGGCAACAGGGCGGCCAGCTCGTCGTCGGGGGCCTCCGACGTGTTGGCGGCACTCGGGATCGACCTCACCCTGCCGCCTGAGCGGGTCGCGGACGTGCTCCGCCGCACCGGCATCACCTTCGCTTTCGCCAGCGCGTTCCACCCCGGGTTCGCCAACGCCGGTCCCGTGCGCTCGCAGCTCGGCGTGCCGACGGTCTTCAACTACCTCGGCCCGCTGTGCAACCCGGCCCGCCCGGAGGCGTCTGCCGTCGGCGTCGCGGCGCTCGACCGCATCCCGCTGATCGTCGGCGTCTTCCAGACCCGCGGAGCGACCGCGCTGGTCTTCCGGGGCGACGACGGACTCGACGAGCTGTCGACCACCGGCCACAGCCACGTCTGGGAGGTCTCGCGAGGCCTCGTCACCGAGCACGACATCGACCCGCGCGATCTGGGCGTCCCGCGCGCGCGCATCGACGACCTGCTCGGAAAGGACGCCGCGTACAACGCGGCTGTCGTGCGTGCCGTGCTCGCGGGCCAGGAAGGCCCCGTCCGCGACATCGTGTTGCTCAACGCGGCGGCCGGGCTCGTGTCGTACGAGCTCGCGTCCGACCCGTCGAGGGTCCAGGTGTCCATCCTGGATCGGTTCCGTTCGCACATGGAGGTCGCCGCCCGGGCGATCGACTCCGGGGCTGCTGCCGCGAAGCTCGAGGACTGGGTGGCGGCTACGCACTGATGTAGCAAGAACCGACAGCAAGTGGAAGGAAGGGTTTTCAATGAAGAAGCTCATCAACGACGTTCCCGACGTCGTGGCGGAGTCCCTTGCGGGCTTCGGCCGAGCTCACGCCGACATCGTCTCGGTGTCGCAGGACCCCCGCTTCGTCTCCCGGGCCGACGGCCCGGTGCGCGGCAAGGTCGGCCTGGTCAGCGGTGGCGGCAGCGGTCATGAGCCGCTCCACGCCGGGTTCGTGGGCACGGGCATGCTGGACGCGGCCGTGCCGGGCGAGGTGTTCACCTCGCCGACTCCGATGCCGATCGTGGAGGCCACCAAGGCCGCGGACGGCGGCGCCGGCGTGCTCCACATCGTGAAGAACTACACGGGCGACGTCCTGAACTTCGAGACGGCCGCCGACCTGGTGGGCGCGGAGGGCATCACGGTGCGCGCCGTCGTCACCAACGACGACGTCGCGGTGCAGGACTCGCTCTACACGGCGGGGCGGCGCGGCGTCGCCGGCACCGTGCTCGTCGAGAAGATCGCGGGGGCCGCCGCCGAACGCGGCGACGACCTCGACGCTGTGACCGCGATCGCCGAGAAGGTCAACGCCAATGTGCGCTCGATCGGGCTCGCGCTGACCGACGGGACCGTCCCGCACGCGGGCGAGCCCGGCTTCGTGCTCCCGGAGGACGAGATCGAGTTCGGCGTCGGCATCCACGGCGAGCCGGGCCGCGAACGCATCAAGATCGAGCCGGCCGACCGGCTGGTCGACCGGATGATGGACGCCATCCTCACCGATCTGCCGTTCTCGTCGGGCGACACGGTGCTGCTGTTCGTGAACGGGATGGGCGGCACGCCGCTCTCGGAGCTCTACATCCTGTTCCGGCGCGCGGCGGAGATCCTCGACGAGAAGGGCATCGTCCTCGGCCGGTCGCTGGTCGGCAGCTACGTCACCTCTCTGGAGATGCAGGGCGCCTCCATCTCGGTGCTGAAGCTGGACGACGAGCTCACCGGCCTATGGGACGCCCCGGTGCACACCGCTGCGCTCCGCTGGGGCGTCTGAGGCCGCCGGCGCGCTCGGGAACGACGACGGAGACGACGCGAGGAAGGAAACGCTGATGGCGTTGGACACGAACTGGGTCTCGTCCTGGATCTCGGCTGCGGCGCAGGCCGTGACCGAGCACAAAGGCGAGCTGAACACGCTCGACCGGGAGATCGGCGACGGCGATCACGGCGAGAACATGGACCGCGGCCTCCGCGCCTCCGTGGACGCGCTGGCGAAGCTGCCGGGCGACGCGACGCCGTCCGCGGCGCTGCGCTCGATCGCGATGACCCTGATCTCCACGGTCGGTGGAGCCTCCGGCCCGCTCTACGGCACCGCCTTCCTCAAGGCGGCGGAGCCGGTGGGCGACGCGGAGGAGATCGACGGAGAGACGCTCGTGGCGCTGCTGACGGCGGCGCGCGACGGGATCGTGTCACGCGGCAAGGCGGAGCCGGGCGACAAGACCATGATCGACGCCTGGACCCCCGCGGTGGAGGCGGCCTCGGCCGCCCTCGCTGCGGGGGCCGACCCCGCAGCCATTCTCTCCGCGGCCGCGGACGCCGCCGAGAAGGGGTCGGACGCCACCATCCCGCTCGTGGCCCGCAAGGGTCGCGCCAGCTATCTCGGTGAGCGCTCGGCCGGTCACCGCGATCCGGGAGCGCAGTCGACCGCGCTGATCCTCCGGGCCGCCGCCGGGGCAGCCGGATGAGCGGGAACGTCGGGATCGTCTTCGTCTCGCACAGCTCGCAGCTCGCCGCCGGCGCCGTCGCGCTCGCCGGGCAGATGGCGCCGTCGGTGACGCTGCTGGCCGCGGGCGGAACGGACGACGACGGGATCGGCACGAGCTTCGGCAAGGTCATGACCGCTGTCGGCGAGGCCGACCAGGGTGCGGGCGTTGTGGTCGTGAGCGACCTCGGCTCCGCCCTGCTCACGGCCGAGACGGTGCTGGACCTGCTGCCGGACGATGAGCGGGCACGCGTTCGCGTCGTCGACGGACCGTTCGTGGAGGGTGGCGTCGCTGCTGCCGTCGCTGCGGAGACCGGCGCCGACCTGGCGGCCGTCGCCGCCGCCGTCGAGGGCGCGCGATCGGCCTGGGGTGGAGCGGAAGCCCCCGCTCCGGCGGACACGCCCGCTCAGGCCGTGTCGCCCGCGCGGCCGGAAGGCGGCTATGCGCGGGACGTGCTGGTGCGCAATCCCCAGGGCCTGCACGCGCGGCCTGCTGCCGAGTTCGTGAAGCTTGCGAACACCTTCCCGGTGACGGTGACCGTCAACGGCAAGGACGCGAAAAGTCTGCTCGGCGTCATGTCACTGGGTCTGACCGCCGGGGCGACGGCCTCCATCGCCTCGCCGGACGACGACGGCGAGTCGGCCGTCGACGCACTGGTCGCTCTGGTGGAGAGCGGATTCGGGGAGGTCTGACGCCTCAGAGCTCGACCGCCATCTCGAGCTCGAGGGCCGTGCGGTCGAGCGGATACGGCTGGGTGCGGCCGGTGAACGCGAAACCGTGCCGCTCGTAGTAGCGGATCGCCGGCAGGTTGCGCTCGTGCACCTCCAGCAGCAGGCGGCCGGAGCGCAGGCGCGCCCAACCCACGACGGCATCGAGGAGGGCGTCCGCGACGCCGTGAGCGCGGCCCCGCCGTGACGGAGTGACGTAGACGCCGACCAGGTGCGGATCGGGCGAGCTCACCGCGTGGAAGCCGCCCATCGTGCCGATCCAGCGCCCGTCGTCGGTGACGGCGCCGAACAGTTCGCTTGCGGCCGACCCGTTCGCCGCCCGCCGCCGCCAGTGCTCCTCCGGGTGCGCCCGAGCGGCCTCCAGCGTCTCGAGGAACGCGATGGGGGTGTCCTCGAGCATCTCCAGCCGGATCGCGCGGTAGGCGCGCCAGTCGGCCTCCACGGCCGGACGGACCTCCCAGGATCGATCGTCCCAGGATCGTTCGGCCCCGGGAGGATCCGCCGCGTCGCGTCGGCGCGCGGTCACGTCAGTTCCGCTCGGCCAGCAGCGCCTCGGTCTCGGCGAGCAGGATCGCCGTGCACAGGCCGTCGAGCGCCTCGTTCAGCTCCGCCAGGGGAGGGAACGTGGGCGCGATGCGGATGTTCGCGTCGCGCGGGTCCTCGCCGTAAGGGAAGGTCGCGCCGGCGGGCGTGACGGCGATCCCGGCCTCCTTGGCCAGCTGCACGGCACGCTTGGCGCAGCCGTCGAGCACGTCGAGGCTGACGAAGTAGCCGCCGAGCGGAGCGTTCCACGCGCCGGCGCCCCAGGGGGCCAGACGGGCGCGGAAGGTCTCGTCGACCGCGGCGAACTTCGGAGCGAGGATGGCGCGGTGCTTCTCCATGTGTGCCGCCAGGCCGTCGGCGTCGCGCAGGAGCTGGACGTGGCGCAGCTGGTTCAGCTTGTCGGGACCGATGCTCTGCGCGGCCGAGTTACGCTGGAACCAGGCGACGTTCGTCTCGGAGGCGCCGAAGAACGCCACTCCGGAACCGGGGTAGGTGACCTTGGAGGTGGAGGCGAAGATCAGCGGACGGTCGGGGTTGCCCGCCTCGGCGGCCAGCGCCAGGATGTCGATCGGCTCCGGGCGTTCGTCGGAGAGGTGGTGCACGACGTACGCGTTGTCCCAGAACAGCCGGAAGTCGGGTGCGGCCGGGAGCGAGACGAGCGCGCGTGCGACGTCCTCGCTGTACACGGCGCCGGTGGGGTTGGAGTACACCGGCACGCACCACATGCCCTTGATGCTGTCGTCGGTCGCGAGCAAGGTCTCGATGGTCGCGATGTCGGGGCCGTCGTCGTTCATCGGCACCGCGATCATGCGGATGCCGAAGCGCTCGAGGATGGTGAAGTGACGGTCGTAGCCCGGCACGGGCGCCAGGAACGAGACGGGCTGGCGGCCCCAGGGGAGGTCGCCCCCGGGAACGCCGTGGATCAGGGCCTGCGCCACCGTGTCGTGCATGATCGTCAGGCTGGAGTTGCCGAGCGCGAGGAGCTGCGCCGGCGGCACGCGCAGAGCGTCGGCGAAGATCGCCCGCAGCTCCGGGAGCCCGTTCGGGCCCCCGTAGTTGCGCAGGTCGGTCCCGGCCGCGTCGCGGAACGCGCCGTCGGGCAGGTGCAGCAGGTCGTCCGAGAGGTCGAGCTGCTCGGCGGACGGCTTGCCGCGCGTGATGTCGAGCGCGAGGCCGCGGGCCTTGAGGTCGTCGTAGGCGCGCGCGAACTCCGCGTGGGCGGCGCGCAGCGCTTCGGTGTCGAGGTCGGCGAGGGGGGCGGGAGCGGTGGTCACATTCCGATCGTACCGGCGCGCTGGGGCGTCTGCCCGGCCGTGACGTGCGAACATCCAGACTGTGACGGACGATCTGAAGCGCGGCCGAGGCCGCACCCGCGTCAAGCTGTATGTCGCGCTGCTGGTCGGCGTCGTCGTAGCGGTCCTGGCCTCCTTCTTCGACGTCGTGCACCACGCGATCATCGCCGGCTGGGCGGTGGCCTGCCTGGTGTACGTCGTCTGGGTCTGGTCGACGATCTGGCGGATGGATGCCGCCGACACCAAGAGCCACGCGACCCTGGAGGATCCCGGCCGCCGGACGGTCGACCTCGTCCTGATCATCACGGCGATGGCCAGCGTGGTCGCGGTCGTGTGGGTGCTGGTCGACGCGCGCAGCCTGAAGGGCGGCGCACAGATCGGCGTCGCCCTGCTCGCGATCGTGAGCGTCGCACTGTCGTGGCTGCTGGTCCACACGCTCTACACGCTGCGGTACGCGCGCATCTACTACCGGAAGAATGGCGGCGTGGACTTCAACCAGAAGGAGCCGCCGCAGTACAGCGACTTCGCCTACCTCGCGTTCACCCTGGGGATGACGTTCCAAGTGTCGGACACGAACATCTCGAGCACCTACGTGCGCCGGACGATCCTCGGCCACACGCTGCTGTCGTACGTGTTCGGCACGGTGATCGTCGCCGCGACGGTCAACCTGGTGGCCGGCCTCACCTGAGGTAGCGGACGAACCGGTAGCGCAGTCCGCCCGCGGCCTCCCGCCATGGCCCGTGCTCACCGTGCCACTCGGGGCCGAGCGCGGGAGCGACGGTGTCTCCCGCCACCTCGAGGTCGATCTCGGTGACCTCCACACGGTCGGCCAGCTGCAGCGCCTGCCCGTACAGCTCGGCACCGCCGATCACCCAGACGGTCGATCCCTCGTGCCCGCTCAGCGCGTCCCGCAGAGAGTGGACGACCGTCGCGCCCGGCGCGTCGAAGTCGTGCTGCCGCGTCACCACGATGTTGGACCGGCCCGGCAGCGGCCGGAAGCGCTCGGGAAGGGACTCCCACGTGCGGCGGCCCATCACGACCGGATCGGCTCCGGTCAGCTCGCGGAAGTGCTTCAGGTCCTCTGGGAGGTGCCAGGGCATCACGCCGCCCGCGCCGATGACCCGGTCGTGGGCCTCGGCCCAGATGAGCGCGAGGCTCATACGGCGACGGCCGCGCGGATCGCCGGGTGGTGCTGGTAGCCCTCGACCACGAAGTCCTCGAACCGGTAGTCGAAGATGCTCTCCGGGGTGCGCGCGAATCGCAGCGTCGGCGCCGGGAACGGGTCGCGCGTGAGCTGCTCGGTCACCTGCTCGACGTGATTGTCGTAGATGTGGCAGTCGCCGCCCGTCCAGACGAACTCGCCGGGCTCCAGCCCCACCTGCTGCGCGACCATGAGGGTGAGCAGGGCGTAGCTGGCGATGTTGAAGGGGACGCCGAGGAACAGATCGGCGCTGCGCTGGTAGAGCTGGCACGACAGTCTGCCGTCGGCGACGTAGAACTGGAAGAACGCGTGGCAGGGGGCGAGCGCCATGTCGGGGATGTCGGCGACGTTCCAGGCGGAGACGATGATCCGCCGGGAGTCGGGATCGCTGCGCAGCGTGTCGATCACCTGCTGGATCTGGTCGATGTGCGTTCCGTCGGGCGCGGGCCACGACCTCCACTGCACGCCGTACACCGGGCCGAGTTCGCCGCGCTCGTCTGCCCATTCGTCCCAGATCGTCACGCCGTTGTCGCGCAACCAGCCGACGTTGCTCTCGCCCCGCAGGAACCACAGCAGCTCGTAGGCGATCGACTTGAAGTGGACGCGCTTGGTGGTGATCAGGGGGAAGCCCTCTGCGAGGTCGAACCGCAGTTGGCGGCCGAACACGCTGCGCGTGCCCGTCCCTGTGCGGTCGGACTTGTGGCTGCCGTTCGCGAGGACGTCGCGCAGCAGGTCTTCGTACGGAGTCGGGATCGGCGTGCTCATCGAGACGATGGTACTTCGCCTCGGGCACGGATGACCCCTGACCCGCCCGGCGTCGGCGTCGTAGGCTTCGAGCATGGCCGATGGCGTGGAGGGGGAGGGCGTCGCCGAGCCGGACCGCAGGATCCGCCACAGCGACGACGAACTGGCCGACGCCCTCCAGGCCGAGGTCGACCGGGCGACCGCCGCGATCCCGATCGTCGCGCGGCCGTCTGCGGTCCCTCCCGAGGTGGCGTCGCCCGAAGCGGCGTCGCCCGAGGCAGCGTCGCTCAGTGACGACGAGGTCACGGCGATCGTGGACGCCGACCTGAGGATCCACGACACGACAGCCGCGATCGCGCTCCTGCAGTCGGTGCTGGACGCGCGGGCGGCCACATCGTCGATCCCCGTCGTCCCGTCGGAGTCCGGCGCCGAGGAGGACTCGACGGCCGAGGAGGACTCGAGGGCCGAGGACGACACCGCCGACACCGACGCGGACGACGACTGGGTCGGTCCGCCGACCCAGCTGATCAGCTTCGACGACCTCCCGGTGCGGAAGCGGGACACCGGACCGCAGCCGACCTACAGCGCGTGGGTCGGCGCG
This sequence comes from Leifsonia sp. TF02-11, assembly GCF_017565305.1. Classification (GTDB taxonomy): domain Bacteria; phylum Actinomycetota; class Actinomycetes; order Actinomycetales; family Microbacteriaceae; genus Leifsonia. Next base: position 432,738 of record NZ_JAGEKP010000004.1, on the reverse strand, counting down.
GCGGTCCCGCAGCCGACGCCGCCTCCCGCCACCGCTGCGGAGGTCCCACCCCCGAAGTTCCCGACGGTCGCGATGGAGCCGCAGGCGGCAGGCCGCGAGCCCGAGCCGCGAGCCGACACGTCGACCCCCGCGCGCGTCGAGCCGCTCGGGCTCGTGCCGGAAGAGTTCGCTCCGCGCGACTCGCAGCCCGTCCCGCTGCTCTCTGACGTCCTGCCGTCCGCGCCGCTCGTCGCGCCGCTCGCCGCGGAGGAGCCGCTGGTCGCGCACGACCTCGGTGCCACGACGGCCACGCCGGACCACATCGACGGGGATGTCGCCGACGACGCCGACGATGTGAGCACCGGCGCGCCCACCCCCGTCGCGACGCCGCGGCTGCCCGACGGCTCCGTGCTCTTCGGTGCGCCGCCGGCGCAGCCTCCGCCGTTCGTGCCGGAGACCGCCGACCTGGAGCCGACCCCGCTGGAGCAGCGGGCCGGGCGTGCGTCCCGGCTGTTCTGGCTGTGGTTCGCCGGCACGTCCTCGCTCATCAGCATCGGCGTCGGCGCGACGCTGTTCCTGCTCGGGCTGAGCCTGCGGCAGCTGCTCGTCGCCACGCTCGTCGGCGTCGCGCTGTCGTTCCTCCCGCTGGGGTTGGGCACCCTGGCGGGCAAGTGGAGCGGGCAGCCGACGATGGTCGTCTCGCGCGCCACCTTCGGCCTGCTCGGCAACGCCGTGCCCACCGCGCTGGCCCTCGTGACCAAGGTGTTCTGGGGAGCGGTCCTGCTGTGGCTGGCGGCGGCCGCGACCGGTTCCGTCGCCATCGCCGGCGGCTGGTCCCAGCTCGGCGTGGGGCCGACGACGTTCGCGCTGCTGGTGACTGTGGCGGTCGCCGGTGTCGTCGCGTACTTCGGGTACGGGCTGCTCGCGCGCGTGCAACTGGTGCTGACGATCGCGTCCGCCGTGCTGATCGTCGTGATGATCGCCGCCACCTGGCGGCACGTCGACCTGACGCGCGCGCTCGGCGTGCCCGACGCCGTCTGGACGCACGTCGTCACCGGCGCCGTCCTGGTCTTCAGCTACGTCGGCCTGGCCTGGGCGATGAGCAGCGCCGAGGTCGCGCGCTACCAGCGCCCGAAATCGTCCGGCGCGACCGGCATGCTGTGGGCGACCTTCGGGGCCGGGGTTCCGCCGTTCGTGCTCGTCTCCTACGGCGGACTGCTCGCCGCCTCCGATCCGTCGCTGGCCGACGACATCGCGCGCGACCCGGTCGCCGGGCTCACCCGGCTCGGCCTTCCGGCCTGGTATCCGGTGCCGCTGCTGCTCGCGGTCGGCCTCAGCCTGATCTCGGCGCTGGTGCTGACCATGTACTCGGGAGGCTTCACCCTCGATGCTCTGGGCGTCCGGCTCGGCAGACGGTGGAGCACCGTGATCGTGGCGGGCGCCATCGCCGTGGCGGGGGTCGCTCTGGCGCTCACGGTGCGCGACCTCGACGACGTCGTGCGCGGCGTGCCCACCACGCTCGCCGTGCCGGTGGCCGCCTGGGCGGGGTTGTTCACCGGGGAGATGATGCTGCGCACGCGCAGGTTCCACCAGCCGTCGCTGCTGACCCGCGGCGGTGTCTATCCGGACTGGCGCTGGCCCAACCTGGCGATGCTCCTCGTCGCCAGCGCGGTGGGACTCGGCTTCGTGAGCTCGTCGCTGCCGTGGTTGGCGTGGGAGGGCTACCTCTTCCGAGCGCTGGGGGTCGACCCGCACGCGGGGATCGGCGCGAGCAACATCGGCGTCGTGATCGCGCTCGCCGTTGGACTGCTCACGCCGATGGTGTCGGGCATCCCGGCGGTGCGCCGCCAGGAGCGCGCGCAGGCGTAGCGGCCGCATGGCCGCCGCCCACCGGCGGGTGTCGGTAACGGAGGAGACAGGAGCGCCGCGGCCTCCGATCTCCTCCGTCGCCTGCGGCACGGCGGCGTGTCGAGCCGGATCTCCTCCGTTGCCGTCGCCGCCCGGCACCGATCACGTAGGCTCTAGACCGTGCCAACTCTCCGTTCCGTCTGCGACGTCGTCGAATCGCTCTGGCCGATCGCCGGCGCGGAGGCGTGGGATGCGCCCGGCCTGATCTCGGGCGACCCCGACGCTCCGATCGACCGCATCCTCCTCAGCGTGGACGCCGTCGCCGCGACCGTCGACGAAGCCGTCGGCCTCGACGCCGACCTCCTCATCGCGCACCACCCGCTGCTGCTGCGCGGCGTGACCTCGATCGCAGAAGACCGGTACAAGGGCGCGCTCCTGGCGACGCTGATCCGCGCCGATTGCGCACTCATCGCCGCGCACACGAACGCCGACGTCGTCGCCGACGGGACGAGCGCGGTGCTGGCCTCGGCCCTCGGCCTCACGGACACCGCGCCGATCGCGCCGGCGCCAGACGGTGTCACCGGGATCGGGAGGGTGGGCACTCTCGCCGAGCCCCTGACGCTCGGCGCCCTCGCGCGCGTCGTCGCCGACCTGCTTCCGCCCACCGCGGGCGGCGTCCGTGCGGCGGGCGACTACCATCAGCCGGTCTCGCGCGTCGCCGTGTGCGGCGGCGCGGGCGACTCGCTGCTCGCGACGGAGGCGGTCCGCGGCGCCGACGTCTACATCACCGCCGACCTGCGGCACCATCCCGCCTCGGAGGCGCGCGAGCAGGCCGCGCTCGGCGGCGGCCCTGCGCTTCTCGACGTCTCGCACTGGGCGAGCGAGTGGCTGTGGCTCGACACGGCGGCGCAGTCCCTGCGGGCGGCGCTGCCCGGCGTGGAGGTCACCGTCAGCGAGCTGCGCACCGACCCGTGGGATTTCGCCATCCTGCAGTGAGCGGCGATCAGCGACGATGAGCACAGCACCGAACACGACAGCAGAGAGCAGACCACTGTGAAAGCCAGCCCCTCCGACCAGAACGAGCTGCTGAGGCTGCAAGCCGCCGACACGCGGCTCAGCCAGCTCGACCACTCCGTCAGGAACCTCCCGCAGGCTGCAGAGCTCGCCGCCCTGCAGCCGGAGGTCGACGCCCTCCGCGCGCGCTGGATCGCGGCGACCGGCGAAGTCGAGGACGCCAGGGCCGAGCTCAAGCGCGTGGAGTCGGACGTCGAGCTCGTGGAGGCCCGCAAGCGCCGGGACACCGAGCGCGTGCAGCAGACCTCGTCGATGAAGGACGTGCAGGCGCTCGAGGCCGAGCTCGCCGCCCTCGACAAGCGGCAGAACGACCTGGAGGAGATCGAGCTCACGGTCATGGAGCGGGTGGAGGCTCTCGAGGCTGCTCTGGCGTCCATCGACGCCGAGCGCTCGGAACTCGAGAAGCGCGTGGAGGCACTGCAGGCCGCCCGCGACGCGGAGGCCGGCACCGTGGGCGCGCAGCGCGACGCCCTCGCCCGCGACCGCGCCACCATCGCCGAGGCGCTGCCGGACGACCTGGTCGCCCTGTACGAGCGCCAGCGCTCGCGTTACGGCCTCGGCGCCGCCCTCCTGCTGCGGGGCGTGTCCATGGGGTCGAACGTCAAGCTCACCGAGTCGGACCTCGCCGAGATCCGCCGCGCCGCGGCCGACGACGTCGTGCTGTGCCCGGACAGCGGCGCCATCCTGATCCGCAACGAGGAGTCCGGCCTCTGATCGAGACCCGGCCCGCGAGGCCGCCGCACAGGCGCACTGCGCTAGGGTGGAGCCCGGAACGGGACGGCCAGACGGTCGCGTCGGTCCGCGCGAGCGGGCTGCCGAGGAACGTCCGGGCTCCGCAGAGCAGGGTGGTGGGCAACACCCACCCGGGGTGACCCGCGAGAAAGTGCAACAGAGAGCAGACCGCCTCGCACGCGAGTGCGCGGTAAGGGTGAAACGGTGGTGTAAGAGACCACCAGCGGCCGGGGTGACCCGGCCGGCTGGGTAAACCTCGCCTGGAGCAAGGTCAGACAGGGGACGATGAGGTGGCTCGCCTCGTCCCCGGGTAGACCGCTAGAGGGCGGCGGCGACGTCGTCCCGAGAGAGATGGCCGTCCGCGGCGCGCAAGCGCCGTGACAGAACCCGGCGTATCGGCCGTCCCGTTCCCTTCACGTCCCCCGGTCTCCGTCCGGATCGGGGGAGAAACGGTAGCCCATTCCCGGCTCGGTGAGCAGATAGCGAGGGGTGGAGGGCACGGGCTCGAGCTTCTTGCGCAGCTGCGCGAGGTAGAGCCGCAGGTAGCCGGTGTCGTTCGTGTACTGCGGACCCCAGACCTGCGTGAGCAGCGACTGCCGGGTTACGAGCCTCCGCGGGTTGCGCAGCAGCACCTCCAGGATCGCCCACTCCGTCGGCGTGAGCCGCACCGGGCTCTCGCCGTCCGCCGTGCGCTTGAGCACCTGGTGCGCGGCGAGGTCGACCGTGATGTCGCCGAATCGCACGGCCGGCTCGTCGGCGGCGCTCGACTGTCGGCGCGTGAGCGCGCGGATGCGGGCGAGCAGTTCGTCGGCCGCGAACGGCTTTGTCACATAGTCGTCGGCGCCGGCATCGAGCGCATCCACCTTGTCGATGGAGCCCGTGCGTCCGGAGACGACGAGGATCGGCACGGTCGACCAGCCGCGCAGCCCCTCGATGACTTCGATGCCGTTCAGCTCCGGCATCCCCAGGTCGAGCATGACCAGGTCCGGATGGTGCTCGACCGCCTGCGACAGCGCCTCTGCGCCGTTCTTCGCGGTGATGACCTCGTAGCCGCGGGCGCCGAGCAGGATGCGTAGCGCCCGAAGGATCTGCTGGTCGTCGTCGGCGATCAGGATCTTCATCGCTGCCCTTCCGTCCGGTCGGGGGCCGCCGGGAGCGAGACCACCATGGTGAGGCCGCCTCCCGGGGTGTCCTCGGCCTCCAGAGTGCCGCCCATTCCCTCGGCGAAGCCCTTCGAGAGGGCGAGCCCGAGCCCGATCCCGGTGTCGTTGTCCGTGTCGCCGAGCCGCTGGAACGGCTGGAAGACGGCCTCGCGGCGCTCGCCGGGGATGCCGGGCCCGTGGTCGATGACCCGCAACTGCACCGTGCCGCCGAACTCGCTGGCCGCGATCACCGGAGGCCGGTCGCGCGGCGAGAAGCGCAGGGCGTTGCCGAGCAGGTTCACCAGCACGCGCTGCAGCAGGACACCGTCGGCGAGCACCGGCGGTACGTCGTCGGCCAGGTCGAGTGCGACCTCCGCCGGGCCGAGCCCCAGCTCGTCCAGGGCCGGAGGGATGACATCGTCGATCTCGGTCGGTGCGAGGGACACGCCCAGGACCCCGGCTTCGACCCGGCTGACGTCGAGCAGGTTGGTCACGAGGGTCGCGAGACCGTGGAGGCTGACCTCCGCGGTCTCCAAGAGGGTCTCCCGGTCGGCGTCGCTGAGGGCGACGTCGGTCTGACGCAGCGTCGTCACGGCGGCGGTCGCGGCCGCCAGCGGACGACGGAGGTCGTGCCCGACGGCCGCGAGGAGCGCGCTGCGCACCCGGTCGGTCTCGGCGAGCGGTGCGAGCTCGCTCGCGGTCGCGGCGAGCTCCCTGTGCTCGAGCGCCGCGTCGAGCTGCGCGACGATGGCGGCGAGCAGTCGCCGGTCGGCCGCCTCCAGGTCGCGTCCGGACAGCTCCAGGGTGCCGCGGTCGCCAACGGGGATCCGGTGCGTGTGGGAGGGGTCGGCTGGCTCGCCGTCGGTGGAGACCACCTCGTCGCCGGCGAACAGGCGCACGCCGGTCAGCCCGAATGCCTCGCGCGTGCGGGTCACGAGCGCCTGAAGCGCGTCCTCGCCGCGGATCACGCCGCCGGCGACGGTCGCGAGCAGCTCGGCTTCGGCTGCTGCGCGTTTCGCGGCCCTGGTGCGGCGCGCGGCCTGGTCGACGACGAGGCTGACCAGCGCGGCGATGACCAGGTAGAGCACGAGCGCCACGAGGTGCAGGGGTTCGGCGATGGTGATGGTGTAGAGCGGAGCGACGAAGAAGTAGTCGAGAGTGAGGCCGGAGAGCAGCGCGGCGAAGAGCGCAGGCCAGATCCCGCCGACCAGGGCGACGATGACGACGAGCAGCTGGTAGCTGAGGACGTCGGCGGTCATCGAGTCGCCCGAGCGCATCGTGACCAGCAGCAGGGTGAGCAGCGGCCCGCCGACCAGGGCGAGAAGGAAGCCGTAGACGCGTCGCCGCACCGTCAGTCCGCCGCGCGGCCGGGGGAGCGAGAACCGCCCGCCGGCCCGCGAGTGTGACACGATATGCACGTCGATGTCGCCGGATTCCCGGATGACGGTCGATCCGATCCCCGGTCCGGTGAGCAGGGCGACGAGCCGGCTGCGGCGGGAGACTCCGATCACCAGCTGGGTGGCGTTCTCGCCGCGCGCGAAGTCGACGAGCGCCCGCGGGATGTCGCTGCCGACCACCTGGTGGTAGCTGCCGCCGAGCTGCTCCACGAGAGCGCGCTGCGCGGCGAGGGCACCCGGCGCGGCGTCGCGCAGGCCGTCCTGGCTGGTGATGTGGACCGCGAGCAGCTCTCCTCCGGCCGAGCGCGCGGCGATCCGCGCACCGCGGCGCAACAGCGTCTCGCCCTCCGGGCCGCCGGTGAGGGCCACCACGACACGCTCGCGTGCCTCCCACTTGCCCGCGATCCCGTGCTCCGCGCGGTACTTCTGCAGTGCGCTGTCGACCTCGTCAGCCAGCCAGAGCAGGGCGAGCTCGCGCAGGGCGGTCAGGTTGCCGAGCCGGAAGTAGTTCGACAGGGCGGCGTCGACGCGTGCGGCCGGGTAGACGACGCCCTCGGCGAGCCGGTCGCGCAGCGCCTGCGGAGCGAGGTCGACCACCTCGATCTGGTCGGCGCGGCGCAGCACGGCGTCCGGGATGGTCTCGCGCTGCTGCACGCCGGTGATCTGCTCGACCACATCGTTCAGCGACTCGATGTGCTGGATGTTGACCGTCGACATCACGTCGATGCCCGCGGCGAGCATCGCCTCCACGTCCTCCCAGCGCTTCTGGTTCCGCAGGCCAGGGGCGTTGGTGTGCGCCAACTCGTCGACCAGGGCGAGCTGCGGGTGGCGGGCGAGCACGGCGTCGAGGTCGAGCTCGGTGAGTTCGACGCCGCGGTGCTCCACCGTCACCCGGGGGACGACCTCCAGCCCCTCGAGCAGCGCGGCGGTGGCGGCGCGACCGTGGGTCTCCACGACCGCTACCACTACGTCCTTGCCGAGGGCTTTCAGCCGTTTGCCCTCTTCGAGCATGGCGTAGGTCTTGCCGACGCCGGGCGCCGCGCCGAGCATGACCCGGAGATGACCGCGAGCCATGTCACCGACACCCCATCGTCCGTTACCTGCTCAAGCGCTGCGGACCGCCAGAGCGGCCGCCCCGAGGATCCCCGCGTTGTTGCGGTGCACGGCAGGGACGATCTCGGTCTTGAGATCGAGCAGCGGCAGGAACTCCTCGTAGTTCTTGGAGACGCCACCTCCGACGATGAAGAGATCGGGCGTGAACAGGAACTCGACCGTCGAGTAGTACTTCTGGAGCCGCTTGGCCCACTTCTCCCAGGAGAGGTCTTCGCGCTCCTTCGCCGAGTAGGCGGCGCGCGACTCCGCGTCGTGCCCATCGATCTCCAGGTGCCCGAGCTCGGCGTTCGGGATGAGCACGCCGTCGTAGATCAGTGCGGAGCCGATGCCGGTGCCGAGCGTGGTCATGATGACCAGACCGTCCCTGCCCTTCGCCGCACCGAAGCGGGTCTCGGCGTAGCCGGCGGCGTCGGCGTCGTTGACGAAGTGGATGTCGCGACCGAGGCCCTTCTCGAAGAGGTCTTCCGCGTGCAGGCCGATCCACTTCTTGGACACGTTGGCCGCTGAGAGGGTGACGCCGTGGCTGACGATCGCGGGGAAGCACACGCCCACGGGCGCGTCCGGCTCCTCCGCGGCGAGCTTCTCGACGATCTCCTTCGTGGTCTCCACGATGTCGTCGGGCTTGCCGCCTTCCGGGGTGGGCAGCTTGACCCGGTCGCTGAGCAGCTCGCCTGTCTCCAGGTCGACCAGCGCCCCCTTGATGCCCGTTCCGCCGACGTCGATTCCGATTGCGTGGTTCTGCGCGCTCATGTGCACGAATCTACCGTGCGCTCGGGTAGCGGGCGACGAGCGGGAGGAAGACATCGTCGACGATGGCGACGATCGTGTCGTCGTCGGCCGGCGCCATCCGCATCAGCAGCTCGTGACGCAACAGGGTGAACGGCAGCTGGCTGACGATCGGCGGCAGGGCGCGCCTGTCGAGCTCGCCACGGGCGGAAGCGCGCTCGAGGATCGCGTCGAGCATCGTCGGCCGGCCGCCGATGAGCTGCTCGCGCAGCCCGGCGATGCCGCCCTCGCTGTCGGAGACGATGCCGCTGAAGCGGAGCATCAGCGGCCCGACCAGCTGGCTGCGGCGGGCGTTGGCCTGGCGCAGGTAGTCGATGAGGTCGTCACGGAGGTTGCCGTGGTCGGGGAGCTCGATCTTCTCGGCGTCGAAGTGGTGCCGGACCGCGGCGAGTGCGAGCTCGCTCCGCGTGGGCCAGCGGCGGGCGATCACCGGGCGGCTGGTGCCCGCGCGCGCGGCCACCCCCTCCATCGTGAGAGCGGAATAGCCGTTCTCGTCGAGCTCGGCCCACGCCGCGTCGAGCAGTGCCGCCTCGAGTTCGGCGCCGCGGCGGCGGCGGGCGGGGGACTCGTCAAGATCCATTTGTGCATCTTATCGAAACGAGCTATCGTGTTGTCGATTAGATACGCGACTGCATCTTAACGAGGGAGCCCGACATGGCGGCGAAGCTGGACAGGACGGTCGTCCGCACCGCGACCGCGCTGGTGATCGGTGCGCTGGCGGTCGTCTTCGACACCACGATCCTCAGCGTCGCGCTGCACACGCTCGCGATCGATCTGCACACTTCGGTCGCGCAGATCCAGTGGGTCACGACCGGGTACCTGCTGGCGCTCGCCGCGACGGTGCCGCTCTCGGCGTGGCTCCTGGCCCGGTTCGGCGGCAAGCGCGTCTGGATGGTCGCGCTCGCCATCTTCCTGGTCGGCTCGATCCTCTCTGGACTGGCGTGGAACGCGGAGTCCCTCATCGCGTTCCGCATCCTCCAAGGGGTCGGCGGCGGACTGATGCTGCCGGTGATGACGACGCTCGTGATGGAGGCCGCCGGCGGCAGGCAGCTCGGCCGGGTGTCCGCGGTCATCGGGCTGCCGGCGATGGCCGGGCCCGTGCTCGGGCCGGTGCTCGGCGGCCTCATCCTGGCCCTGGGCGACTGGCGCTGGATCTTCTGGGTCAACATCCCGTTCACGGTCGCGGGCCTGCTGCTGGCGTGGCGGATGCTGCCGTCCGACCGCGGTCGCGACCCGAAGCGCCGATTGGACGTCGTCGGGGTCCTCCTGCTCGTGCCCGGCCTCGCCGGCCTGCTGCTGGGACTCTCGAACTCCGTGCAGGCGGGCGGGTTCGGCCGCGTGGACGCGTGGCTTCCGCTCGCGGGAGGGGCGGTGCTCGTCGCGGCGTTCGCGCTCTGGGCGCTGCGGCGGCGCGGCGAGGCGCTGGTCGATGTGCGACTGTTGCGGGTGCGCTCGGTCTGGTCGGCGTCCGCGCTGCTGTTCCTGTCGAGCGTCGCGCTCTACGGGGCGATGCTGCTCCTCCCGCTGTTCTTCCAGCAGGTGCGCGGCACCGACGCCCTCGGCGCGGGCCTCCTGCTCGTGCCGCAGGGGTTGGGAACGCTGGCCTGCCGTCCGATCGCGGGTCGGCTCATCGATCGCGTCGGCGCGCGCTGGATCGCCGTGGCGGGCTTCGCGATCGTCGCGGTCGCGACGGTTCCGTTCGCCCTCGGCCCGACCTCCGCCGCCGACCCGCTGCTGCTCGTCGCGCTCTTCGTCCGCGGGTTCGGCCTCGGGGCCATCACGATGCCGCTCATGGTCGCGTCGTACCAGGGGCTCGCGGGGGAGCAGATCGCGCACTCGAGCATCCTCACGCGCACGGCCCAGCAACTCGGCGGCTCATTCGGCACCGCGCTGTTCGCGGTGCTCCTCCAGGCCGCGGTGCAGGGCGGGGCAGAGCTCACCGAGGCGTTCGACCTGGCGTTCTGGGTGGCGTCCGCCGCGACTCTGCTCGGCGTGGGGATCTCGTTCGTCTTGCCGTCGGCGGGTACGGCGAAGGCGGCGGCGGTGGCGGCCGCCCCGGATCCGTCGCCCGCCTCCGCTACGGAAGCGTCAGGATCTCTGCGCCCCGCTCGGTGACGACGAGCGTGTGCTCGAACTGGGCGGTGATGCTGCGGTCGCGCGTGACGACCGTCCAGTCGTCCGCCCACATGTCCCACTCGCTCGTTCCCAGCGTCAGCATCGGCTCGATGGTGAACACCATGCCGACCTCCATCACGTCGTCGAACGCCGGAGCGGCGTCGTAGTGGGGGATGATCAGGCCGGAGTGGAACGTCGCCCCGACGCCGTGCCCGGTGAAGTCGCGCACGACGCCGTAGCCGAAGCGCCGGGCGTACGACTCGATCGCGCGGCCGATCACGTTGACCTGGCGGCCGGGGGCGACCGCCTTGATGCCGCGGTTCAGGGCCTCGCGGGTGCGCTCGACGAGCAGGGTGACCTCCTGCGAGGCGGTTCCGACGATGAAGGTCTGGTTGCTGTCGCCGTGGAAGCCGTTCTTGTACGCGGTGATGTCGATGTTGACGATGTCGCCGTCGTCGAGCACAGTGTCGTCGGGGATGCCGTGGCAGACGACCTCGTTGATCGAGCTGCAGAGCGACTTCGGATAGCCCCGGTAGCCCAGCGTCGATGGATAGGCGTCGTGCTCGATCAGGAACTCGTGACCGATGGCGTCGAGTTCCTCCGTCGTGATGCCGGGACGCACGGCCTGTCCCACGCGCTCGATCGCCCGTGCCGCGATCCGCCCGGATTCGCGGATCAGCTCGATCTCGGCCGGCGTGTAGACGTCACCGCGGTCGGACGGCGCGGGGCCCAGCTTGCCGACGTACTCCGGCCGCGGGATGCGTGACGGAACGGCGCGCATCGCGGTGACGCGGCCCGGGATCAGGTGACCGGCGGAATCCTTGGGCATAGGATCAAGCTTATGACCGGCGAGAACGACTACGGGATCCGCCAGGATGCCGAGCACAAGTACTGGTACAACCTGAAGACCGGCCAGGTCGAGCAGGGCTTCCTGTCGCCAGCGCCCGACCGCGTCGGGCCGTTCGACACGCACGCAGAGGCCGAGAACGCCCTCGAGAAGCTCCGCGAGAACAGCGCGAAGTGGGCCGAAGAGGACAGGGAAGAGGGCCGCTAGCTGGCTGCCGCCGGAGGGCGTCCGCTCGTACGGCTGCCGTTGTTCGGGCCACCGTCGTCCGGTGGCGTCAACAGGTCGGCGAGGTCGGTTCCGGCTCGAAGCAGCGCCTCGGATTGCGCGGCGATCGCCCGCAGTCGACCCTGCAGCGCCTCGCGCGCCTCGGCGGGATCCCCGGTGCCGACCAGCGACGCCAGGACGACCCGCACGTCCGGGATGCGGTAGCCGCCCGCGCGCAGCGCCCCGACGATACGGGCGTCGCGTGCGGCGTCCGGCGGATACCGGCGCGCCCCCGTGGTCGTGTCTCGCGCCGGTGTGACGAGCCCCTGTTGCTCCCAGAAGCGCAGGGTCGAGGAGCGCACGCCGATCGCGACCGACAGCTCGGTGATCGTCAGCTCGTCCTCGCGCACAGCCGGCGCCTCGTGCACCCGCTCCCGTTCGATGGCGTCGAGGGCAGCCAGCGCGGCCAGCGTCTCGTCACGGGCCGCGGCGAGCGACACGTGCAGTGCGACGATGCGGGCGACCGCCTTCTCGTAGGGGGACGCGCGCAGCTCGCTCATCGCGACCCGCGCCGCGACGGGTCCGATGGCGACGGCCAGGCCGCGGTAGGCGCGCAGCGCGACGAGATGCTCCCGGGCGAACCGGCGATAGCCGTTGGCCTGCCGGAGCGCGGGAGGGATCACGGCGAGCCGTTCGAGGTCGCGGATCTGCTGCACGGAATACCCGCTGGCCGACGCGAGTCGACTGGTCGAGAAGTGGGCAGTGTCGCCGTCGCTCCGATCGCTCATCCGCCAACCCTCCATTAGCACTTCAAGCACACACTCGAAGCATGACGATGCAACGGATTCTCTCAGAGGTCAGGCGTTTCGACGGGGTGCTCGAACTCGCGCCGGAGGCCGGCAGCGCGTTCCCGGAGATCTCCTGGGGCGACCACTTCTTCTACTACGCACCCGACGGGCGGGTGCCGACGAACCGGCAGCCCTACGCGACGATCGTGACCACGGACTACCCGGACGATGTGCAGTCGCGGCTCGGCGCGCCCGATCGCTGGCGACTCAACATCCACGTGGGGTCGCGGGTCGCCGCTGAGCTCGTCGGTCACGCGCTCGGCGGCTCCGGTGGAGCGGTGCCGGATTTCGGCGTCGAGGACGTGTTCCTCCCGCATCCGCTCTACGGTGCGTACGGCTGGGTCTGCATCGTGAACCCCGGCGACGCCACGCTCGACCGCGCTCTCCAGGCTCTCGCCGACGCGCACGCCGCCGACCGCCGGCGTGTCGAACGCCGGACGGCCGCCGAGTGATCGACCCCGACTAGAAGCTGTGCTCCTCGGTCGGGAACTGACCGCCCTTGACGTCGTCCTTGTAGGCCCGCGCCGCGTCCGACAGGATGCCCTTGAGGTCGGCGTACTGCTTGACGAAGCGCGGGATGCGGCCCGTCGTGAACCCGGCCCAGTCGGTCCACACCAGCAGCTGGCCGTCGACGTGCGGGCCGGCGCCGACACCGATGGTGGGGATGCGCAGCTCCCGGGTCACCCGCTGGGCCACGTCGGCGGGGACCATCTCCATCACCACGGCGAACGCTCCGGCGTCCTCGACCGCGTGGGCGTCCGCCAGCACCTGCTCGGCTCCCGCGCCGCGGCCCTGCACGATGTGGCCGCCGAGCCCGTGCTCGCTCTGCGGGGTGAAGCCGATGTGCGCCATCACCGGGATGCCGGCGTCGACGATGCGACGGATCTGCTTGGCGCTGCGCTCGCCGCCCTCCAGCTTGACCGCGTGGGCGCCGGTCTCCTTCATGAACCGCACGGCGGTGTGCAGCGCCTCCTGCGGGCCGGTCTCGTAGGAGCCGAACGGCATGTCGGCGACGACGAACGCGCGCTTGACGGCCTTCGCGACGGCGCGCGTCAGCGGGATGAGGTCGTCGACCGTCACCGGAAGGGTGGTGTCGTACCCGAGGACGTTGTTGCCGGCGGAGTCGCCGACCAACAGGAAGTCGATGCCCGCCTCGTCGAAGATCTGGGCCGTCAGCATGTCGTAGCTGGTGAGGCCGGTGAACGGCGCGCCCTCCTCCTTCGCCGCCTGGAAGTGACGGGTCCGCACCCGCTTCAGCGACTCCATCGACGGGGTGGCGGGGTGGACGGAGGGCACAGGGGACTGCTCGCTCATGCGCCTCAGTCTAGTGATGCGTCACCGAGCGGGATCCGGCGGGATTCCGGCGGCTGAACCACTAGTCTGGAGGGGCTGACGAAAGGGGCAGGATGGACAAGCAGCGCGACTTCGTTCTTCGGACCATCGAGGAGCGCGGCGTCAAGTTCGTGAGGCTGTGGTTCACCGACGTCGTGGGCACGCTCAAGTCCGTGGCGATCGCCCCGGCCGAGGTCGAGGGCGCGTTCACCGAGGGTCTCGGTTTCGACGGCTCGGCCATCGAGGGCCTGACCCGCGCGTTCGAGTCCGACCTCCTCGCGCATCCCGACCCCACCACCTTCCAGATCCTGCCGTGGCGCGGGGAGGTCGACCCGACCGCCCGCATGTTCTGCGACATCACGACACCCGACGGCCAGCCCTCGGTGTCCGACCCGCGCAACGTGCTCAAGCGCACGCTCGAGAAGGCCGCCGATCGCGGGTTCACGTTCTACACGCACCCGGAGATCGAGTTCTACCTGCTCAAGTCGTCGACCTTCGGCGACGAAGGCCCCGAGCCGGTGGACTCGGCCGGCTACTTCGACAACGTGCCGGGTGGCACCGCGCACGACTTCCGCCGGCGCTCGGTGCGCATGCTCGAAGACCTCGGGATCTCGGTGGAGTTCAGCCACCACGAGGCCGGCCCGGGTCAGAACGAGATCGACCTCCGGTACGCCGACGCGCTGACCACGGCCGACAACATCATGACGTTCCGCACGGTCATCAAGGAGGTGGCGATCGAGCAGGGCGTCTACGCGACGTTCATGCCGAAGCCGCTCTCCGGGCACCCGGGCTCGGGCATGCACACCCACATGTCGCTGTTCGAGGGTGACACCAACGCGTTCTTCGAGGCCGGCGCGCAATACCAGCTGTCGAAGGTCGGCCGGCAGTTCATCGCGGGCCTGCTCAAGCATGCGCCCGAGATCACGGCGGTCACGAACCAGTTCGTCAACTCCTACAAGCGGCTCTGGGGCGGCGACGAGGCCCCGAGCTTCGTCTGCTGGGGGCACAACAACCGCTCGGCGCTCGTGCGTGTTCCGCTCTACAAGCCCAACAAGGGCCAGAGCTCGCGCGTCGAGTACCGCGCGATCGACTCGGCGGCGAACCCCTATCTCGCGTTCTCGCTGATGCTGGCCGCCGGACTCAAGGGCATCGAAGGTCAGTACGAGCTGCCTCCGGAGGCCGAGGACAACGTCTGGGCGCTGTCCGACGCCGAGCGCCGGGCTCTCGGCTACAACCAGCTGCCCGCCAGCCTCGACCACGCGATCGCGCTCATGGAGGAGTCGGAGCTCGTCGCCGAGACGCTCGGCGAGCAGGTGTTCAACTACGCTCTGCTCAACAAGCGCAGGGAGTGGGCGGAGTATCGCGCCCAGGTGACACCGTTCGAGCTGCGCACCAACCTCGAGATCCTCTGAACGAGTCGTGACCCGCGAGCAGCTCTCCCTCACCACGCTCGCGCGCGCCGGGTTCGTGGGGCTGAGCTCGGTGCGGGGGCAGCTCGACGAGCTCGTCGCGCTGACCGGCTTCGACGTGGACGATCTGCTTCCCGCCTTCTCGGCGGCGGCGGATCCGGACACCGCGCTGGCGCTCGCGCTTCGGCTGCTGCGTCATGCTCCCGTGCAGAGCGCCCGCTACGTGCCGTCGCGCAACGACGCCCGCCGGGTCCTGCGCGTGATCGGCGCGTCGGAGGGCGCAGCGGAGTTCTTCCTGCGCCAGCCGGCGGAACTGAGCGCGCTCGACCTCCCGGTCTCCGTGTTGCCGACCGCCGACGAGCTGCGCGCCGACCTGCTCGACGCCGTCGGCGCGATCGACGGGGTCGCGGCGCTCGAGGACGACGAGGGGCGCACCGCACTGCGGGTCCGTTACCGTCGTCGTCTCGTGCAGATCGCGAGCTTCGACCTCGAGCAGGACGACCCGGTCGCCGGGTTCGACGCGGTCGCGGCCGCCCTCTCCGACCTCGCCGCCGCCGCCCTGGAGGCGTCGCTCGCGGTCGCGCGGAAGCAGACCATCGGCACCGGGCCGGGCCGGTTCCCCGAGGCCGAGGTGCGCGCCACCCCGTTCGCCGTCATCGGCATGGGCAAGGCCGGGGCGCGCGAACTCAACTACGTCAGCGATGTCGACGTCATCTACGTGACGGAGGGCGTGGAGTCCGCCGGCCTCAGCGCGGGCCGCGCGGTCGACATCGCCACCCGGCTCGCGATGCTCACCCAGCGCGGGATCCACGAGCCGGCGATCGAGCCCGGACTGTGGGAGGTCGACCCCAACCTCAGGCCAGAGGGTAAAGACGGCGCGCTGGTGCGCACGCTCGAGTCGCACATCGCGTACTACGACCGCTGGGCCAAGGGCTGGGAGTTCCAAGCGCTGCTCAAGGCACGCCCGCTCGCGGGCGATGCCGACCTCGGCGCCCGGTACGTCGCCGCGCTCGCCCCCAAGGTGTGGAGCAGCGCGTCCCGTGAGAACTTCGTGGAGTCGGTGCAGCGGATGCGCGAGCGCGTCACCGACAACATCCCGGACGACGAGGTGCACTATCAGCTGAAGCTCGGGCCGGGCGGATTGCGCGACGTCGAGTTCACCGTGCAGCTGCTGCAGCTGGTGCACGGACAGAGCGACGAGCTCGTGCGCCAGCGCGACACGCTCTCCGCCCTGGCCGCTCTGGCCGCCCAGGGGTACATCGGCCGCGAGGAGGCGGCGACGTTCTCGCAGGACTACCGCACGCTGCGGCTCATGGAGCACCGCCTCCAGCTGCGGCACCTCAGCCGAACCCACCTCATGCCGCGCGACGAGGGCGACGTGCGGGTGCTGGCGAGGGCGACAGGGCTGGCGTCGAGCGCCGAGCAGCTGATGGTGCGCTGGAACGAGATCAAGCACCGCGTCCGCGGCCTCCACGAGCGCCTGTTCTACCGGCCGCTGCTGAGCGCCGTGGCGGCCACCAACGCGGACGCGCGGCTGGCCGACGCACCGGCCACAGAGGGCGGTGCCGGGCTCACCAGCGAGCAGGCGGAAGCGCGGCTCGCAGCGATCGGATTCCGCGACCCGCGGGGCGCCCTTGCGCACATCGCCGCGCTCACCGCGGGCGTCTCGCGTCGCGCGACCATCCAGCGACACCTCCTCCCGGTGCTCCTGCAGTGGTTCGCGGCCGGCGCGGATCCGGACTACGGCCTCCTCACCTTCCGGCGCCTGAGCGAGGACCTCGGCTCGACGCACTGGTATCTGCGGATGCTGCGCGACTCCACCGGCGCCGCGGAACGTCTCACGCGCGTGCTGTCCGGCTCGCGGTTCGCCGGAGATCTGCTCGGGCGCATCCCCGAGTCGGTCGCCTGGCTGGAGTCGGAGGAGGAGCTGCGTCCGCGCCCGGCCGAGCTGCTGCGGGAGGAGACGGCGGCGATCCTCGGCCGGCACGAGTCGGCGGCCACTGCTGCGGCCTCGTTGCGCGCGGTTCGCCGGCGCGAGGTACTGCGCCTGGCGTTCTCCGCGATCCTCGGCTTCTCGACGATCGAGGAGCTCGCGCGCGGGCTCACCGCCGTCACCGAGAACGTCATCGCCGGGGTGCTGGCCGCGATCCGCGCCGAGCGCGGCGACGCCGACGCGCTCGAGTTCGCGATCATCGGCATGGGACGCTTCGGCGGCCGGGAGCTGGGTTTCGGGTCCGACGCCGACGTGATGTACGTCTTCCGCCCGCTCGCGGCCGACCAGGACACCGCGCACAAGGCCGCACTCGCGATCGTCGCGCAGCTCAACACGCTCACCGAAGACAGCCGGCTGCCGCTCGACCTCGACATCGGTCTGCGCCCGGAGGGCAAGAACGGTCCGGCCGTTCGCTCGCTGGAGGCCTACCGCGCCTACTACCGCCGCTGGTCGCTCACCTGGGAGGCCCAGGCGCTCCTGCGAGCCAGAGGGGTCGCGGGCGATGCCGCACTTCTCGCCGACTTCGAAGCCGTCGCCGACGAGGTGCGGTACCCCGCGAGCATCGGCGAGCAGGAGGTCCGCGAGGTCAAGCGCATCAAGGCGCGCGTCGAGAACGAGCGGCTCCCGCAGGGCGCCGACCCGTCACGGCACCTCAAACTGGGCCGCGGCTCGCTCAGCGACGTCGAGTGGTTCGTGCAGCTCGTGCAGCTGCAGCACGCTGCCGCCATCCCCGAACTGCGCACGACCTCTACTCTGGAGGCGCTCGCGGTCGCGGTCGAGCACGGCTTCATCGACGCGGACGACGCCGCGAAGCTGCATGATGCCTGGCTGTTCGCCTCCCGGGCACGCTCGGCGATGACACTGTGGACGAACAAGACCGCCGACGTGCTCCCGGCCGACCGGGTGGCGCTGGAGGGTGTCGCGCGGCTGATGGAATACCCTCCCGGGTCGGCGAGCCGGCTCGAGGAGGACTACCTGGCCGTCACCCGGCGTGCGCGCGCGGTGTTCGAGCGTTCGTTCTACGGGCTCCCGCAGCGCCCGGCGCCGACGGGCTGATCGGGCTGTCGGCGCCAGGGAGTCGCTTCGTCACATGCCGGGGACGGGCGTCAGCTCGTAGACGTCGATCGTGCCCCCCATCGCACGGTGCGGGTGGCCGGTGAGCACGGTCTCGACGGCGTCGGCGTCGTCGGCCTCGATGAGCGTGTAGCCGCCGACGCTGCGGTCGGCGCCCTCCGAGACAGCCGCAGTCGGCGCTCCGAAGTCGATCAGTCCGGCGCCGACCTGCTGCGCCCAGGCGTTCCACGCCGCGTTCATCTCCTCGGCTTGTTCGGGCGTGGGTTCCGGCATCGCGGCCATCGCCTCGGGGTCGGCACGGTAGAGGAGGAGGTAGCGGGCCATGGGGGTCTCCGATCTCTGGCGGGGTCCGAGTGGCCCCGGCGCGGACGAATCTAGCCGCCCGCCCGCGTCCCGGGAATGCTCGCCCGGCCACCCTGCGACGGTTCTCAGGCGATGTTCACGCGCCGGTGGCGCGCCTAGTCACCCAATGCGTCGATCAGAGCGGCGTACAGTGCGCTGAACCGCGCCCGATGGTCGGCCGTCTCGATCGGGCTGAGCGGGAAGGTCACCTTCGCGCCGTACGTCCACTCGGCCGTGATCGTGAAATCGCCCGGCCACGGGTCGAACAGGTCGCGCCGGAACGCCGAATTCGCGTCGGACACCGTCAGCTGGGCGAGCCCGGCGCGCGGTCGGGCGACCACGAGCGTCTCGACGTCGTACGGGTCGGAGCTGCGCCCGACGGCGTCGGCGAACACGATGGTCTTGTCGGTGAAGACGACGACCTTCGCGGAGAAGACTCCGCCGTCGTCGAGGCGGATTCCCGAGTCCTGATGCTCGATCGGCCGCAGCCCGACAGCGAGCGCGATCCCGCTGACGAAGTGCCCGAACCATTCGGCGCGGTCGTCCCTGCGGAGGCGCTCCCATGCAGGGCCGGAGAGCGCCCGCGCGACCTCGTCGAGCACCTCGGTCAGATCCCGGTCGGCCATGCGACGCCCTCCTCCCGCTCCACGTCGTGAGCGGTCACACCGACAACGGTAGCCGCACGTGGTCGACCGCACACGGGATCGAATGCCGCCGCACTGCCCGTTCCGCCCCCGGACTCGTCGCGTTCACCTCCCGACCATAGCGTCACGGAGTGATCATCGCTCCGTCCACCGTCGGGGTGGCCCTCATTGTGGCGGGAGCGGGTTTCGCCGCTGTCGCCGTGTTCCTGGCAGTGCGGCGACGCACGGCGGGGTCCTGGCCGACGGATGACGCCCGCACAGCCGCGGAGCGCGCGGCCGACGCGCGTACAGCCCTCGACAGGGCGGCGCGCCTCGCCGAAGCAGGGGTCGAGCCCGATCCCGCGACCGCGGACGAGCGCGCCCGCCTCACCGCCGTCTTCGAAGTGCTCGCATCAGCCCGCGACATCGCGATCCCCGACCGGGTCAGGACGTCGCTCGACCATCTGACGCCCGACGAGCTGCGCGACGTCATCGCGGACACTCTCGGTCTCGCCCGATTCGAGGACTCCACGCAGATCGACGCCCGAGACCGCTGATCGAACGGCCTCGGACCTGAAGGGAGCCCCGCTCCGCATGCCGTAGTTTGGGAGCCGGTGTCGGCGCCGAACCGCGGCGGTCGACGATCGAGAGGAGCCGGGTGATGGGAATCGCGTTTCCAGAGGGGTCTGTCTCTGTCACGACAGCGGGCGGCGAGACAGTCATCCTGCGCATCTGCGATCTGTGCGGTGCGGCCGTGGTCGAAGCCGACACCACCGACCTGGCGTTCCACAAACGCTGGCACCGGGCCACCGGATCCGGCAACTGGGTCGACCCCGCGACCGGCCGTCTGCACGGGCCGGGGAACCCGTTCGTCCCCGGCGGGTCGTCCAGCTGAGGGAGGCCGGACAAACACGAATCCGCACGAGTCGCGGTGTCGGTCGCTTTCGCGGACCGTCCTGCGACTCGTGCGGACTGTGAGCGGACTGAGGCGTCCGCGAAGCCGTGGGAACCCCTGATGGTCAGGGGTTACCGATCAGACCCCGTAGTACAGCTCGTACTCGAACGGGTGCGGGCGCTGCGCGAGGGGCTTGATCTCCTTCTCGCGCTTGTACTCGATCCAGGTCTCGATGAGCTCCGGGGTGAACACGCCGCCCGCGGTGAGGAAGTCGTGGTCGGCCTCGAGCGCGTCGAGGGCCTCGCCGAGCGAAGCCGGCACCTGAGGGATGTTCTTGGCCTCCTCGGGCGGCAGCTCGTAGAGGTCCTTGTCGACCGGCTCGTGCGGCTCGATGCGGTTCTTGATGCCGTCGAGGCCCGCCATGAGCTGGGCGGCGAACGCGAGGTACGGGTTGCCCGAGGCGTCCGGAGCGCGGAACTCGATGCGCTTGGCCTTCGGGTTGGTGCCCGTGATCGGGATGCGGATGGACGCCGAGCGGTTTCCGGCCGAGTAGACCAGGTTGACCGGGGCCTCGAAGCCGGGGACCAGGCGGTGGAACGAGTTCACCGTCGGGTTCGTGAAGGCCAGCACCGCCGGGGCGTGCTTGAGCAGGCCGCCGATGTACCAGCGGGCGATGTCAGACAGGCCGCCGTAGCCGGCCTCGTCGTAGAACAGCGGCTTGCCGTCGTTCCACAGCGACTGGTGAGTGTGCATGCCCGAGCCGTTGTCGCCGAAGAGCGGCTTCGGCATGAACGTGGCGGTCTTGCCCCACTGCTCCGCCGTGTTCTTGACGATGTACTTGAACTTCAGGATGTCGTCCGCCGCGTGGACCATGGTGTCGAACCGGTAATTGATCTCGGCCTGGCCACCGGTGCCCACCTCGTGGTGCGCGCGCTCCAGGATCAGGCCGGCGTCGATCAGCTTGAGCGAGATGTCGTCACGCAGGTCGGCCTGCTTGTCGACCGGGCTCACCGGGAAGTAGCCGCCCTTGTACGGGGTCTTGTTGCCGAGGTTTCCGCCCTCTTCGACGCGGCCGGAGTTCCAGGCACCCTCCTCGGAGTCCACCGAGTAGAAGGAGGAGTTCTGCTTCACTTCGTAACGCACGTCGTCGAAGATGTAGAACTCGGCCTCCGGCGCGAAGAACGCGGTGTCCGCGATGCCGGTCGAGGCGAGGTACTTCTCGGCCTTCTTGGCGACCTGGCGGGGGTCCTTCGCGTAGATCTCACCGTTGCGCGGGTTGTAGATGTCGAAGACCATGATCAGCGTGCGCTCGACGCGGAACGGGTCGATGTAGGCGGTCGAGACATCCGGGATCAGCTGCATGTCCGACTCGTGGATCGACGCGAAACCCCGGATCGAGGAACCGTCGAACAGCTGGCCGACCGAGAAGAACTCCTCGTCGACGGTCGCTGCGGGGATGTTGAAGTGCTGCTGCACACCGGGCAGGTCGGTGAAGCGGATATCAAGGAACTTGACGTCGGTGTCCTTGATGAACTTGAGCACCTCGGAAGAATCACGGAACATACGGAGGACTCCCAATGGCTTTGCGGTGAGGGACTGCGCCTGCAGCCCAAGCTACACGCTAGGGGGAGGCCGTTTCCCTCCGGTGACGCAAATGTTTCCGGCATGTTACGCCGCTGTCCGCCCGGTAAACTCGTCAGGTGCCCCAGAACTCCTCCCGCTCGGGAGACATCGCGCCCAGCCGTTACCCGGGCGAACGGCTCGGCCTCCCGGAGGCGGGTCCGCACTCGGTGGGGCGCCTCGGTCGCCGCCTCGGCGCGATCGTCATCGACTGGGCGCTCGCCTCGCTGATCTCACTCGCGTTCTTCCACTACGACCAGTGGGCGACCCTCGGCGTCTTCGCGCTGATGCAGGTCCTCTTCATCCCGACGATCGGCGGCAGCATCGGCCACCGGGTGTTCGGGATGCGCGTGGTCGCGGTCGCCGGTGGCTGGGTCGGCGTGTGGCGGCCGATCGTCCGCACGGTCCTGCTCTGCATCGTCATCCCGGCCCTGGTCTGGGACTCCGACCAGCGCGGCTTCCACGACAAGGTCGCCGGCACGGTCCTCATCCGCGCCTGAGCCGCTCGGCGGTCCCGTCGCCGCTACACTCCTGCCATGCGCGCCTTCGGTTTCGCCCGCGATGTGCTGCGGTCGGATGCCGCAGGCGCCCACCGGGTGACCTACACCGAGCTCTTCTTCGACCTGGTGTTCGTCTTCGCCGTCACCCAGGTCTCGCATGTGCTGCTCCACGAGCAGTCCGCGCTGTCCCTGCTGCACGCCGTGATGCTGGCGATGGTGGTCTGGTGGGTGTGGATGTTCACCACCTGGGCGTCGAGCTGGCTCGACCCGGAGCGCGGCGCCGTGCGCGCGCTCTTCGTCGTGCTGATGCTGCTCGGCCTGCTCCTGGCATCCGCGATCCCCGAGGCGTTCGGCGATCGCGCCGTACTCTTCGCCGTCAGCCTGGTGGCCATGCAACTCAGCCGCAGTGTGTTCACGTTCTTCGCGTTCTCCCGCGAACATCCCGACCACGCGGCGAACTTCGTGCGCATCATCGTGTGGCACGCCGTCTCCGGGGCGCTCTGGATCGCCGGTGCGTTCCTGCCCGACCAGGCCAGGCTCGCCGTCTGGCTGGTCGCTCTCGCCATCGACTACATCGGGCCGAGGCTGAGATTCTGGACGCCGGGGATGGGCGGGTCACCACTGGCGAGCTGGAACGTCTCCGGCGCCCACATGTCCGAACGGGTGAGTCTGTTCCTGATCATCGCGCTCGGCGAGTCGATCGTGGTCACGGGGGCGGCATTCTCCACCGCCCCGCTCGACGCCGTCCACCTGGGGGCGTTCCTCGCCGCATTCGCCGGGACGGTGTTGCTCTGGCTGCTCTACTTCTCGCACGTGCAGCAGCGCGGCAGCGAGTACCTCGAAGGTGCCAGGGAGCGGGGGATGATCGCGCAGACGGCCTACACCTACATCCCGCTGCTGCTCGTGCTCGGGATCGTGCTCTCCGCGGTGGCGGACGGGCTCGTGCTCCAGCGTCCGGTAGGCGCTTCGCCGCCGTGGACGACGGGGTTGCTGTGCGGTTCGGCGATCGTCTACCTGGTCGGGCTGCTGCTGTTCCGCCGGGCGACCGGGATGCGGTGGTCGCTCACGGTGGCGATCGGCGCACTCGCGCTCGGCGTGCTGTGGCCGCTCGGCAGCCTGTTGCCGACGTCCGTCGTCACCTGGACGGTGAACGCCGTGCTTGCGGCTGTCGTCGTCGCGGAGCAGCTGCTGAATCGCCGCCGCGCCGCGACCTGATCGTCAGCGTGCGCGCTGGGCGCGAACCTTCATCGGGTCGATGCCCTTCGGGATCGGCATCGGGTTCTCGAGCGACTGCAGACGGTTGCTGATCGCCAGGACCTCCGCCTTGGTGAGGGTCGGCTTGATCTTGGCCAGCGTGCGCGGAATCTTGTGGAGCGGCACCGAGTCGGCGTCGGGGCCGACCGAGATGGTCGTGACGGGGACGTTGGGCAGCACGCGGGTGACCTTGCGGCGCTCCTCGTCGACCATGCGCTGGGTGCGGGTCTTGGGGCCCTCGCTGATGAGCACGACACCGCCGCGGCCGGTGGCACGGTACACGGCGTCCTGGGTCTTGCCGTTGACCGCGATCGGCATCTCGGAGCCGCGCCAGCTGCGCTTCAGCGAGCTGCGCAGCACCGCGCCCACGGCGCCCGGCTGGCCCTCGATCTGCGAGTAGGCCGCGCGCTCGGCGCGTCGGCCCAGGATGATGAGGCCGACCAGCACGCCCGCGAGCACGCCCGCCACGATCCACAGCACCATCGTGAACACGTTGCCGCCGGACAGGAACACCGCCATCGCGATGCCGGCGAGGATCGGCAGCACGACTCCGCCCACGATGTAGAGCAGCGCGCGGTCGTCGTAGCGGCGGGTCATCTGGAAGACCTGCCACATCTGCTTCAGCCGACCGGGCTCCTTGGTGGACTTGTCCTTGCGTGCCATAGTGACAAGGATACCGGCTCGACCCGCCTCTGGATGACCTGTTCACGGGCGGCGTAGCACCGATGCTGAGGCGCTGCTCAGACGGTCAGGAGACCGCCTGGGCGAACCCCGCAGACGCGTCGGCGAGGTGCTGGAGTTCCGCGGGAACCGGGCGTCCCTTGGCCTGCATGGACTGCGCCCAGAGCCGTCCGGCACGGTACGACGACCGCACCAGCGGGCCGGACAGCACGCCGAGGAAGCCGATCTCCTCGGCCTCCTGCTTGAGCTCGACGAACTCGTCCGGGTGCACCCATCGCGCAACGGGGAGGTGGCGCGGGCTCGGCCGCAAGTATTGCGTGATCGTGATGATGTCGGTGCCCGCGTCGTGGAGGTCGTGGAGCGCCTGGCTGATCTCGGCGCGCTCCTCGCCCATTCCGAGGATGAGGTTCGACTTGGTGATCAGCCCGGCAGCGCGTCCCTGCGTGATCACGTCGAGCGACCGCTCGTAGCGGAACGCAGGGCGGATGCGCTTGAAGATGCGCGGGACGGTCTCCACGTTGTGTGCGAACACCTCGGGCCGGGCGGAGAACACCTCGCCCAGGTGCTCCGGGTTGCCCGAGAAGTCGGGCACCAGGATCTCGACGCCGGTGCCGGGGCTCTGCCGGTGGATCTCGCGGATGGTCTCGGCGTAGAGCCAGGAGCCTTCGTCGGGGAGGTCGTCCCTGGCGACGCCGGTCACGGTGGAGTACCGCAGCCCCATCTTCGCGACGGATTCGCCGACGCGGCGCGGTTCGTCGCGGTCGAAGTCGGCCGGCTTACCGGTGTCGATCTGGCAGAAGTCGCAGCGCCGGGTGCACTGGGAGCCGCCGATGAGGAAGGTCGCCTCCCTGTCCTCCCAGCACTCGTAGATGTTCGGACAGCCGGCCTCCTGGCAGACGGTGTGCAGCTCCTCGGACTTCACCAGGTTCTGGAGCTGCCGGTACTCCGGCCCCATCTTGGCTTTGGTCTTGATCCAGGCGGGCTTGCGCTCGATCGGCGTCTGGGCGTTGCGTACTTCGAGCCGCAGCAGCTTGCGGCCCTCGACCGGCGCGCTCATGCGGCGACCTCCTGCGTGGTGGGGTGTGCGGGCTGAGCGGTCGGCTGCCCAGCCGTGGGCTCGGTGTGCCTGGCGGCCGCGACCGGACTGGAGGCGGGATCGGCCAGCGCGCGGTCGAGGGCGTCGCGCACCAGCGGGGCGACATCGACGGGGGTGACCGTGCGGCCCAGAACGCGGGAGATCGTGGTGACTCCGGCATCGCGGATTCCGCAGGCGACGATCGTGTCGTAGGCGTCGAGGCTGTTGGAGCAGTTCAGCGCGAAGCCGTGCATGGTCACGCCTTCGGCGACCCGGATGCCGATGGCGGCGATCTTCTCGTCGCGCCCGGTGCCGTTCGGGGCCGCGGTGTCGCCGCGCAGCCACACTCCGGATCGTCCGTCGACGCGCTCGCCCGGCACGCCGAGCTCGTGGAGCACTCCGATGAGCACCTCCTCCAGCCAGCGCACATAGCCGACGACGTCGATCGGCTCGGCGAGCCGCAGGATCGGGTAGCCGACGAGCTGACCCGGTCCGTGCCAGGTGATCTTGCCGCCGCGATCGACGTCGATCACGGGCGTGCCGTCGGTCGGCCGCTCGTCGGGAGAGGTGCGCTTGCCCGCGGTGAAGACGGACTCGTGCTCCAGGAGCAGGATCGTGTCGGGTGCCGCGCCGGAGGAGACCTCGGCGTGGACGGCGCGCTGGTGACGCAGCGCCTCGTCGTAGGGAACGTGGCCGGACCCGAGCCCGGAGACATCGAAGAGGGTCATGCCAGCATCCTAAGTGGACTCAGTACAAAAATTCGAACTGTGGGCCCGTTCGACCGTCTTCCGTCCCTCACAGGTCGGCGCAAGCACGCGTTGTCCACCGATCGTGGGATCGGCCGCCGCGGCCGGAGTCGGGGCGGTGAGATGGGGTATGAGCATCTTCGCGCGACGTCCCATCGACCTGGCACGGCTGGTCGCGGCCGTCGCGTCCGAAGCGGGATGGCGGATCGAGCGGTGGGATGCGGGCGGGAGCGGGGTGGATGCGGGTGCTGGCGGTGCAGCGGCGGGCGGGGTGCGAAGGCGCGGGGAGCGACGGCGCAGGGCGCGAAGGCGCGGGCGTGCGGTGCCCGGGTACGGGGGAGCGGAGGGCACGGTTGCGGCGCGGTCGATGGAGCAGGTCTCGATCGTGGTGAGTGGGGGAGAATTGCGCGTTCCGGCACGTGTGACGATCGCCGCCCACGCCGGCGGTGATGCGCCCGGTACGGACCCGGTCGCGGGTATCCGGTCGGAACACCTCCCGCGCACACTGCCACCCCCAGAGCTGCGTGCGGTGCGGGCGGCGCGCGCCCGCGGTCTCGCGATCCGTCTCGTCGAGCATCCGACGAGAGGTACGCTCGACGACGTTCTTGCGCGAGCGGACGGGCTGGCGATCGGGGAGGCCGTCACCGTGCTGGCGGCCGTCGCCCGCGGTGTCGCCGACCTGCACGCGGGAGGTCGGGCCGGTGTGCTGCTCGCGGCGCCGTACGTCGGGTTCCGTGACGACGGTTGCCCGATCCTCACGGGAATCGACCGGCTGCGTCCGCTCGACCACGGCACGGCTCGGGAAGACCTGGGCGCGTTCGCGGAGCTGGCGACGACCGTGTGCTCCGCGGTGCGCGGAGGGAGGGCCGCGGCACTGCTGGCAGCATCGACGGCGGGAGGCCACCGGTCCTGGGACGACGTGATCTCAGCGGTACTGCGCTCCGCGGATCCGATCGCGATCGCTCGACCGTCAGACGCCGGAGCGGACACTGCAGCGCCCCTGAACGCCGACGCAGCGTCGACACGCAGAGAACCGGCTCGTAGCGGCGCCGCCCCGAACTCGAACGAGCCGCCCCCGGTCGAGGCCTTCTGGGACCTCGAAGCGACCGTCCTCCGCGACGACGTGCGTGCCGTCGTGTCCGCGTTGCCGCGCGACGCTGCCCCAGGACTGTACGGAGTGACGCACGCGGAGGCTCCACCCCACGACGGCGGCGGGCGAGACACGGTCATGACCGTGCCGGCCGGTCGAAGACCCGCGCCGGGACCCCTGAGGTGGGATGGCGGCGGTCGCGCACGGGAACCCGTGGGGAGGGATGGCGGCGGTCGCGTACCTGACCGCACTGCGCGGGACGGCGGCGGTCGCACACCAGACCACACGATGTGGGATGGCGGTCGGCGCCCACCAGAGCGCGCGGTGCGGGATGGGGGCGGTGGGCGCGCACCGGATCGGGCCGAGCGGGGTGGCGGTCGGCGTGCACGGGAACGTGCGGAGTCGGGTCGCGGCGGCCGCCAACCGGAACGCACCGAGTGGAATGGTGTTGCCACCTCGGGGAGTGGGCGCGCTCTGGGGGCCGCCGAACGGGTGCTGTACGAGGTCGGCGACCGGCCGATCGGGCGGCTCGTCGGCGCTGCGCGAGCGTGGGCTGGCGAGCGGCCCCTGCTGGTCGGGATCGCGCTCGTTCCGCTCGTGGGAGTGCTGCTCGCCCTCGTGCTGATTCCGGCGGACGGACCGGCCGCTGACGTCGTCGGGAAAAGCAGTTCGGCCCTGCTCCGCGAAGGCGGAACAGGGCCGAACCGGTGATCACTCGAGCTGAGCGCCCGAGCTGGTGCGACGGTCGAGGTCGCGGGTGGGTCAGATGCCGAGGCTGCCCTCGAACGCGCCGCCCTCGAGGCGGTTCTTCACCGCGACGAGGAAGCGGGCGGCGTCGGCGCCGTCGACGATGCGGTGGTCGTACGACAGGGCGAGGTACACCGTCGAGCGGATCGCGATCGAGTCCGTGCCGTCGGCCGAGATGACGACCGGCTTCTTGGTGACGATGCCGGTTCCCAGGATCGCGACCTGCGGGAGGAAGACGACCGGGGTGTCGAACAGCGCGCCGCGCGAACCCGTGTTGGTCAGCGTGAACGTGCCGCCCGCCAGCTCGTCCGGCTTGAGGCGGTTGTCGCGCGTACGCTCGGCCAGATCGGTGATCTCACCGGCGAGGCCGGCGATGTCGAGGTCGGACGCGTTGCGGATGACCGGGGTCAGCAGCCCGCGCTCGGTGTCGACGGCGATCGAGATGTTCTCGTGGTCCGGGTAGACGATGCTGTCACCGTCGACGGTGGCGTTGATGACCGGGTAGGCCTTCAGCGCCTCAGCGGCGGCGAGAGCGAAGAACGGCAGGAACGACAGCTTCGTGCCGGTCTTGGCGAGGAAGTCGGCCTTGACCTTGTCGCGGAGGGCGGCGACCTTGGTCACGTCCACCTCGACGACGGTCGTCAGCTGCGCGGTCGACTGCATCGAGATGACGGCACGCTCGGCCACAACCTTGCGCAGACGCGACATCTGCTGCGTGGTACCGCGCAGCGGCGAGACCTCGACGACAGGAGCCGCCGCGGCCGGGGTGGCAGCCGCGGCCGCAGGAGCGGCGGCGGACAGGATGTCCTCCTTGCGGATGCGACCGCCGACACCGGTGCCGGTGACGGTCGACAGGTCGACGCCCTGCTCGTTCGCGAGCTTCCGGACGATCGGGGTGACGTAGCCGGCGTTGCCCGCGTGCGCCCCCGAGGTCGCAGCAGGAGCAGCGGCCGGGGCGGCAGCGGGAGCCGGAGCGGCGGCAGGCGCCGGAGCAGCAGCGGCCGCAGGAGCAGCAGCGGCGGCCGGAGCCGGAGCTGCAGCAGGCGCGGGAGCGGCAACGGGAGCCTCCTGGACCGGAGCAGCAGCAGGAGCCGGCGTGGGCTCGGCGGCCGGAGCCGGAGCAGCGGCCGGAGCCGGAGCAGCCGGAGCAACCTCCGGAGCCGGAGCGGCGGCCGGAGCCTCCTGCGCCGGAGCGGCGGGAGCGGCCTCAGCGGGAGCCGCGGCAACCTCCTGGGCCGGGGCTGCAGCCTCGGCCGGGGCGGCCTCCTGAGTGGGGGCCGCGGCCTCGGGAGCCGAGCCGGCGCCGGAACCGTCGCCGATCGTCACGAGCGCGGTGCCCACCTCGACGGTCTCGTCCTCCTGCACCAGGATCGCCTCGATCACGCCCGCCACGGGCGAGGGGATCTCGGTGTCGACCTTGTCGGTCGAGACTTCGAGCAAGGGCTCGTCGACCTCGACACGGTCGCCAACGTTCTTCAGCCAGCGGGTGACCGTGCCTTCCGTGACACTCTCGCCGAGTGCCGGGAGGCTGACGGATTCGCTCATGAGCTTTTCTCCTTCAAAACCTGATCGTTCAGTAGCTTATTGCAGCCGCTCCCGCGGCAGACGTCTTCAGAGGGTGTGCAGCGGCTTGCCGGCGAGGTACAGGAAGGCCTCGCCGAGCGACTCGTTCTGCGTGGGGTGCGCGTGGATGAACGGGGCGATGTCCTCCGGGTACGCCTCCCAGTTCACGGCCAGCTGCGCCTCGCCGATCAGCTCGCCGACACGGGCTCCGATCATGTGAACGCCGACCACGGGGCCGTCCTTCACACGCACGACCTTGACGGAGCCGCTGGTGCCGATGATCTCGCTCTTGCCGTTGCCGGCCAGGCTGTAGTCGTAGCTCGTGACCGCGTCGGTTCCGTACTGCTCGACCGCCTTGGCCTCGGTGAGGCCGATGGAGGCCACCTCCGGGTCGCAGTAGGTGACCTTCGGGATGTTGACGTCGGGGACGACGATCGGGTTGAGACCGGCGATCTCCTCCGCCACGAAGATGCCCTGCTGGAAGCCGCGGTGCGCGAGCTGCAGGCCGGGGACGATGTCGCCGACGGCGTAGACGCCGGGGATGTTGGTCTGGAGGCGCTCGTCGGTGATGACGAAGCCGCGGTCGAGCGTGACGCCGACCTCGTCGTAGCCCATACCCTGCGTGAGCGGGCCGCGGCCGACGGCGACGAGGAGGAGCTCGGCCTCGACGGTGCTGCCGTCTTCGAGGGAGACGACGACGCCGTTCTCGTTCTGGGTCACGCCGGAGAAGCGGACGCCGAGGCGGTAGTCGATGCCACGGCGGCGGAACGCGCGCTCGAGGGACTTGCTGATCGCCTCGTCCTCGTTGGGGACCAGGTGCGGCAGCGCCTCGATGATGGTGACCTCTGCGCCGAACGACTTCCAGACGCTGGCGAACTCGACGCCGATGACGCCGCCGCCGAGGACCGCGACCTTCTTGGGCACGAAGTCGAGCTCGAGCGCCTGCTCGCTCGTGATCACGCGGCCGCCGATCTCGAGGCCGGGAAGGCTGCGGGAGTAGGAGCCGGTGGCGAGGATGACGTTCTTGCCGACGATGGTGTCCTCGCCGACCTGCACGGTGGTCGGGGAGGTGAGGCGCCCCTCGCCCTCGATGACGGTGATGCCGCGGGCCTTCACCAGGCCCTGGAGGCCCTTGTACTTCTTGGCGATGATGCCCTGGCGGTACTCGGTCACGCCGTTGATGTCGACGCCCTGCAGCTGGGTGATGATGCCGTACTTGGCGGATTCGCGCGAGTAGTCCGCGACCTCGGCCGCGTGCAGCAGCGCCTTGGTGGGGATGCAGCCGCGGTGCAGGCAGGTGCCGCCGACCTTGTCCTTCTCGATCATGCCGACGGTGAAACCGAGCTCGGCCGCACGCAGCGCTGCTGCGTAGCCTCCACTCCCACCGCCGAGCACCACAATGTCAAAGTTCTGCTCAGACACCCAGCTACTCCCTCGCGTGCATCAGGATTCGTGACACGATCCTGCCCCGAGGGGTGGCCCGAGGCAGGAGTTGCATGGGCAGGATTTTCCCGCCCATACGACCCTACTACCTCTGGGAAAAGTCCTCGGCCAAACGGATGAGCGCGCGTACGCTCACGGCGGACGGTCCCTTGCCGGTGAACCCGTACGGGGCGGACGGCCCCTTGGCCGGCCCCGCGATGTCGAGGTGCGCCCAGGGGATCCGCGGGGCGTCGTCCCCGTCGTCGGTGCGGCCAACGAACTCCTGCAGGAAGACGCCGGCCAGCAGCATCCCGCCCGCGGTGACGCCCGGGTTCGCGTTGGCGATGTCGGCGACGTCGGAGTTGATGGTCGCGCGCAGCTCGCTGGCGAGCGGCATCGGCCAGAGCAGTTCGCCGGAGGCCTTGGCCGCGGCGAGCACGTCGCCGACCAGGTCGTCGGACCCCATCACGGCCGCGTAGCGCGTGCCGAGCGCGACCATCGCGGCGCCGGTCAGGGTCGCGACGTCGACGATCGCGTCGGGGTGCTCCTCGCTCGCGGCGACGAGGCCGTCCGCGAGCACGAGCCGGCCCTCCGCGTCGGTGTTGAGCACCTCGACGGTGCGGCCGCCGCGGATGCGCAGCACGTCGTTGGGCCGGATGGCCGAACCGGAGGGCATGTTCTCGGCGAGGCAGAGCCATGCGGTGACGTGCACGGGCAGAGCGAGGCGTGCGGCGGCGAGGGCCACGGCGAGGACGGTGGCCGCGCCGGTCATGTCGTACTTCATCCCGACCATGCCTGAGGCCGGCTTCAGCGACAGGCCGCCGGAGTCGAAGGTGATGCCCTTGCCGACGAGTGCGAGGTGCTTGCCGGCGTCCGCCGGCGCGTAGTCGACCTTCACCAGCCGCGGCGGGCGGGTCGAGCCCTGCCCGACGCCCAGGATGCCCCCGAAGCCCTCGGCGGCGAGCCGGCGCTCGTCCCAGACCTCGACGGTGACGGGGAGGCCCTCCGCGGCCTCCTCGACGCGAGCGGCGAACGACGCGGGGTAGAGGTCGATCGGGGGAGTGTTCACCAGATCCTTCACCAGGGAGGCGGCGCCCGACACCGCGGCAGCCCGCGCGATGAGAGCCTCCGCGTCGTCGGAGGACCCGATCGCCTCGATCGTCTCGACGGGCGCTTTCACGCCGGCGCGGCTCGCCGAGCGGTACTCGGTGAAGGCGTACGCGCCGAGGGCCGCTCCTTCGAGCACCGCTCCGAGCTGCGCGTCGTCGGCCGCGGGGAGGTCGACGGCGACGTGGCCGATGCCCGCGAGCTGCCGGATCGCGGTGCCCGCCGCATACCGCAGGGCGTCCTCGTCGACCGGCTCAGGGAGCCCGACGACGGCGAGCCCGGGGCCGCCCGCAGAGCCGGGGAGGCGCACCAGCTCATCCTTGCCCCCGCCGAAGCCGACGGCGGCCAGCTCGTCCGCCAGGCCGTCGCGGGCGCTCGACGAGAGCACGGTGACGCCGTCGGAGCCGGTGCGGGCCGCGACGACGAGGACGGCGGCGTCCGGAGAGGGGGCGGACGAGAGGAGGAGTGCGGGAGCGGTCATGTCTCGACATTAGCCGCTGGCGCCCGCGTCCTCGCGGATGCCGCCTGTTCGCTGTGGGCGTGCTGCGAGCGGGGCCGGCCGCAGGGTCGACGCCCGGAGCTCGGCCTAGAGTTGAGGTATGCGAGACCCCGGCGAACTGTACGAGCTGAACCCGGCACTGGACGTGCCGGAGGGCCTCCCGCTGATCGCGGGGCTCACCGGCTTCGCCGACGCCGGATCCGGTGTGAGCCAGTTGGGCACCTACCTGCTCGGCACGCTGGACAGCGAGGTCGTCGCGACCTTCGACGCCGACATCCTCCTCGATTACCGCGCCCGCCGGCCGATCATCTACTTCGATCAGGACCACCTCGCCGACTACCAGCCGGCCACGCTGCGGTTGCACCTGGTGTATGACGAGCTGCGCCAGCCGTTCCTCTTCCTCTCCGGGTTCGAGCCGGACTTCCGCTGGGAGGCGTTCACCGAGGCGGTCCTCGGCCTGATCGAGCGCTTCAAGGTCAAGAACGTGACGTGGGTGCACTCGATCCCGATGCCGGTTCCGCACACGCGCCGGATCGGCGTGACGGTCAGCGGCAACCGCAGCGACCTGATCGAGGCGATGTCGATCTGGAAGCCGCAGACCCAGGTGCCGGGCAACGCCCTCCACCTCCTCGAGTTCCGGCTGCAGCAGCTGTCGTACCCGATCGCGGGGTTCGTCCTCCTCATCCCGCACTACCTGGCCGACACCGAGTACCCGGCGGCGGCGATCGCCGGGCTCGAGAGCATCAGCGCGGCGACCGGGCTCATCTTCCCGACCGACCGCCTGCGCGAGGAGGACCGCGAGTTCGTCGCGAACATCGACGAGCAGGTCGCGGGCAACCCCGAGCTCGGCAAGCTGGTGGGCACGCTGGAGGAGCGGCACGACAGCTATATGGAGGACACGCAGGTGCGCTCGCCGCTGACCGACCGCGACGGGGAGCTGCCGAGCGCCGACGAGATCGCCGCCGAGCTGGAGAACTTCCTCGCCTTCCGCCGCCACGGCGACGACGAGAACCCTCGCGGCGACCGCTGAGCCCGGTCAGGCGGGCATCGCCCGGCATGGGCCGAGTCTGAGCCGGGCGTAGGATCGTGGGGTGAATTCGCGGCGGTCCTGGGTCATCTTCGGGATCGGAGTCTTCGCCTATCTGGTCGCCGTCATGCAGCGCACCAGCATCGGTGTGGCCGGCGTCGCGGCGACGGAGCGCTTCCACGTCTCGGCCGCCGTTCTCTCGTCGCTCGCCGTCGTCCAGCTGATCGTGTACGCGGCGATGCAGGTGCCGGTCGGCGTCCTGATCGACCGGGTGGGCTCCCGCGCGCTGATGATCGCGGGCACCGCTCTGATGGTGGTCGGGCAGGTCACGGTGGCGTTCGCTCCGACGATCACGCTGGCGATCGTCGGCCGCATCCTGGTGGGCGCGGGCGACGCCACGGTGTTCACCTCCCTGATGCGGTTGGTGAACTCCTGGTTCCGCGGCAGGCTCGTCCCTCAGCTGTCGCAGTGGATCGGTAACATCGGCCAGCTCGGACAGGTGCTGTCGGCCGTCCCGTTCGCCCTGCTGCTGCACCAGTCCGGGTGGACGACCGCCTTCCTCAGCGCGGCGTCGGTGTCGGTCGTGGCCCTCGTCGGGATCGTCGCCGCCATCCGCGACCGCCCGGTGGGATCGAGCGAGGGGCCGCGTCCGGCGACGTGGCTGGAGTCGATGCGCCAGCTGCGCATCAGCCTCGCGCGGCCCGGGACGCAGCTGGGCTTCTGGTCGCACTTCACGACCCAGTCCTCCGGCACGGTCTTCAGCCTGATGTGGGGGCTGCCGTTCATGGTCTTCGCGCTCGGCATCGACCCGGCGGAGGCCAGTGGCCTCCTGATCGTGTCGGTCGTCGCCGGACTGATCTCCGGCCCGATCCTCGGTCTGCTGACGGCGCGGTTCCCGCTGCGGCGCAGCAACCTGGTGCTCGGGATCGTCGGGATGATGGGGATCGTCTGGGCGCTGGTGCTGCTGTGGCCGGGAACGCCTCCGCTCTGGTTGCTGGTCCTGCTGCTGGTGGCCATCGGGGTCGGCGGCCCCGGATCCCTGATCGGCTTCGACTTCGCCCGCACGTCGAACCCGCTGCACAGCCTCGGCTCCGCCAACGGGATCGTGAACGTGGGAGGCTTCCTCGCGAGCTTCGTGATGATGTTCCTGATCGGAGTCGCCCTCGACGCGCAGAACACCGCCCACACGACGGCCGGGTTGTACGCGCTCGACTCGTTCCGCTGGGCGTTCGCGATCCAGTACGTGATCATCGGGCTCGGCGTCGTATTCCTCGTGCGTGCGCGCCGCCGCACCCGCCGTCGACTGGCGGAGGACGAGGGAATAGAAGTGGGGCCTCTCTGGGTTGCATTGGTAGACGTTTGGCGGAGGCGACGTGGTCAGGAGCCCGGCGAGAACGTGCAATAATTGATACCTGGACCCGTTCATGTCCTGAGGTTGGAGCGCTTGATGGCGCCCGGCGAGAAAGCTCAGGACTTGACATGGGTCTTAGTAATGTCCGCACGCGACCTCAGTCGGGCGCCCGGCCGCCGCATCACGGCCCCCGCCCGGTATGAAAGCCAGCTTTGTATGGAAGGTAGGCACATGGCAACCCGTGCAGCAACCACGGCCCGAGAGGCCGAGACCGAGACCGTCGAGACCGAAGAGGTCGCCGGCGTTTCGGGCGCCGCGGTCGCGAAGCCGACCGCGAAGAAGGCCGCCAAGGCTCCCGCCAAGAAGGCGACGACGAAGAAGGCCGCCAAGGGCGACGACGACGAGGAGCTCGACGAGGACGCCGAGGTCGAGATCGACGAGGACGACGTCGCCGAGAGCGACGACACGGACGCCGAGGACTCCGACGAGTCCGAGGGCGATGGCGACGACTCCGACGAGTCCGGTCCGAAGGGCGAGAACGCGGCCGTCCAGGCTGCCGCCGACGCCCCGTTGCCGACCGACGCCCTCGTGCTCCGCGCGGTCGACGAGGACGACGACGTCCCCGTGTACTCGACGACGATCACCGGCGCCACGGCCGACCCGGTCAAGGACTACCTGAAGCAGATCGGCAAGGTCCCGCTGCTGAACGCCGCGGAGGAGGTCGAGCTCGCGATGCGCATCGAGGCCGGCCTGTTCGCGGAGGACAAGCTCGCCAACACGCCGAACATGCCCAAGGAGCTCGAGCGCGAGCTGCGGTGGGTGGCCCGCGACGGCCAGCGTGCCAAGAGCCACCTGCTCGGCGCCAACCTGCGCCTCGTGGTCAGCCTCGCCAAGCGCTACACCGGGCGTGGCATGCAGTTCCTCGACCTCATTCAGGAGGGCAACCTGGGCCTGATCCGTGCTGTCGAGAAATTCGACTACACCAAGGGCTTCAAGTTCTCCACGTACGCCACCTGGTGGATCCGTCAGGCGATCACGCGCGCGATGGCCGACCAGGCCCGCACCATCCGCATCCCCGTGCACATGGTGGAGGTCATCAACAAGCTGGCCCGCGTCCAGCGGCAGATGCTGCAGGACCTCGGCCGCGAGCCCACCCCGGAAGAGCTCTCCAAGGAGCTCGACATGACCCCTGAGAAGGTCATCGAGGTGCAGAAGTACGGTCGCGAGCCCATTTCGCTGCACACGCCGCTCGGCGAGGACGGCGACAGCGAGTTCGGCGACCTGATCGAGGACACCGAGGCGGTCGTCCCGGCCGACGCGGTCGGGTTCACCATGCTGCAGAAGCAGCTGGAGAGCCTCCTCGACTCCCTGTCCGAGCGCGAGGCGGGCGTGATCCGCATGCGCTTCGGGCTGGGCGACGGTATGCCGAAGACGCTCGACCAGATCGGCGACACCTTCGGCGTGACGCGTGAGCGCATCCGTCAGATCGAGTCGAAGACGATGGCGAAGCTGCGCCACCCGTCCCGCTCGCAGTCGCTGCGCGACTACCTCGAGTAAGGTGCGCTATCGACTGGCGGTCATCGCCGGCCGCCTCGCCCGCTGGCTTCTGCGCCTGCGGGGAGGCGGCTCCGCGGTGCCGGGGCGGGTCGCGCTCGCGATCGCGCCCAAGTTCCTCGAACGTGCGGTCAGCCGCCTTCCGCTGGGCGTCGTCTTCGTCTCCGGGTCGAACGGCAAGTCGACCACGACGAACATGCTCACGGCGATCCTGCGCGAGCACGGTCTGAACGTCTTCACGAACCCGTCGGGGGGCAACCTCCCGCAGGGGATCGCCTCCGCGCTGCTGGCGGACGTGCCACTCGACGGCTACGTTCGCGGCGATGTCGGTGTCATCGAGGTCGACGAGGCCTACGGCGTCGATCTCGCGACGGTGCTCAAGCCGCGCGGCTCCCTGCTGCTCAACGTGCAGATCGACCAGCTCAACCGCTTCTTCGAGCCCACCCGCGTCATCGGGATGCTCCGCACGATCGCGGAGCGCTCCGGTGAGTTCGTCGTCGTGAACGCCGACGACGACAGCCTGGCGCGCGTCGGCGCGGAGCTCGCGGCCGAAGGCCGGGACGTCACCACGTTCGCCGTCGCCCCCGCGATCATCGAGTCATCGCCCAACGGTCTCGCCAACGTCACGGACTTCTCCGGTGCCGCCGCGGGAACGCTGCCGGTGCCCGCGGTCTTCGTCAGCAAGCTGGAGACCCAGAGCGCGCAGCTGACCATCGGCGGCGAGTCCGTGCGCATCGGCCTGCCCGCTCGCGGCCTCCACTACGCAGTCGACGCCGCCGGAGCGACGGCGATGGCCCGCCGGGTGCTGGGCGACGATTTCCGGTCGGAGGCCGTCGTCGCCGCCATGAGCTCCCTGCGGACGGTCTACGGTCGCGGCGAGACGCTGCGGGTCGGCGACGAGGACATCGAGATCATCATGATGAAGAACCCGCCGAGCCTGCAACTCAACCTCGACTACTTGAGCCACAGTCCGGAGCAGGTCTTCGTCTCGGTCGACGAGGGCACCCCCGATCCGTCGTGGGTGTACGACATCGACCTCTCCAAGCTGGAGCACGTCGACATCGTGTCCGGCACCAAGGCCTGGCAGTTCGCCACCCGGTTCGCCTACGCCGGCATCGAGGTCGACCAGGTGATGCCGGAGCTCAAGCCGGCGCTGCAGGCGTTCCTCGCGCTGCCGAAGCCGTCGCGCGGCACCAAGACGATGATCGTGAACTACGAGCAGATGATGGCGATCCGCAAGCAGCTGGGCTTCCTCGACTTGGAAGGCGGCGCTTCGTGAGCGTCCTACGCATCCTTCACCTCTACCCGCGCGAGCTCGGGATCAACGGCGACGCGGGCAACGTGCTCGCACTCGCCGAGCGTGCCCGCTGGCGGGGCCTGGAGGCCGAGGTCGTGACCCACGCGCCGGGCGGCGAGTTGCCCGCCAGCGTGGACATCGTGCACATCGGCTCCGGGCCGCTCTCTTCGCAGCGCGCGGTCGTGGGCGACGTCGCTCGCATCGCCCCGCAGCTGCGGCGGTGGCGCGATGCGGGCATCCCCATCCTCGCCATCGCCGGAGGCTGGCAGCTGCTGGGCACCGAGATCGTGACGCCGGAGGGCGAGACGCTCACGGGCGCCGGGGTGTTCCCCACGCGTGCCGTGCTGGGCTCGCGCCGCCACGTCGCCGAGGTCGTCGTGAAGAGTCGGGACGGCCTCACCCTCGCCGGATTCGAGAACCACTCCGCGACCACAACGCTGGAGGGCGGGGAGCCGCTGGGCGCTGTCGTGAGCGGCTTCGGCAACGGAGACCGCACCGAGGGCGTCGTCATCGGCAGCGCGATCGGCACGCACCTGCACGGCCCTGTCCTGCCGATGAACCCCGTGCTCGCCGACCGGATGCTCCAGACGGCCGTGCGCGGCGAGCTGCCGCCCGTCACCCAGACCGAGCGCGTCGACCGTTACGCCAGCAACGCCCGCCGCGCGATCGCCGACCGCCTCGGCGTCACGCTCTGATTCACGCGGGCGGCTAGGGCGTGTCTGAGAATTCGGTCCCGGCCTGAGCTTTGGGTCACACTGGATGGGTGCAGCGTGAACAGGTGGTGGTGCGTTCCGATGATACGAGGCGCGCGGAGCTCGAAGCTGCTGGGTGGGTCGTTTCTTCGCGTTCCTGGGCCGCGCAGCTGACCGCGTCGCGCATCGATGTCGATGCGCTGTCGACCATGGTTCAGCGCGGCCGCCGTCACGGCGACATTCGCGAGATCGGCGACGCAGACCTCACGTCGGTTCTCGCCCTGGACTCGGCGACGCTGGCTGACTATCCGGGTGGAGTCGCGAACCGGCACAGCGCTCTGACGATGTCGACCGCTCGCGTGACGGGCGCGAGGCGAGGCTTTGGTGTCTTCGATGATGAGGGTCGAGTCGTCGCGGTCACCTTCGTCGATATCGACGGGCGGCGCGCTGAGACTGACTTCACAGTGGTCGCCGCAGGGTCTCGGGGACTTGGCATCGGCTCCGCAGTGAAAGCGGCCTCCGTGCTCGCCCTTCTTCGCGACGGCATCGAGATCTTCCGAACCGGAGGGGCCGCGGAGAATGTCGCCATTCTCGCTTCCAACATGAGCCTCGGGTATGTGGTCGACGAGGAATGGGTCACCCTCTCGCCACCTCTACAAGTAGCCGAGACCGGGCGAGCACGGCGTTGAGGACGACGGCGGCGCGGTAGACAACGACGTGCTTGTCGTAGCGGGTGGCAAGGCCGCGCCACTGCTTTATGTTGCAGTAGTTGCGCTCGATCACGTTCCGATTCCGGTAGTCGGTGGCATCCAGCGCGACGGGCCTGCCGCCGCGTGATCCTCGACGCTTGCGATGCCCCTTCTGGTCATCGGGCTCCGGGATCACCGCCTTGATCCCACGGGAACGCAAGTGAGCGCGGATCGCACGGGACGAGTACGCCTTATCACCCCGGACCGCGTCGGGACGAGTGCGTGGCCGACCTGTGTCGCGGCCGACACGCAGTTGCGCCATCAGCGGCAGGAACATCGGCGAGTCACCCGCCTGCCCGGGGCTGATCAACGTGACCAAGGGGAGCCCATCGCCATCGACGAGTTGGTGGATCTTCGTCGACAGGCCGCCGCGCGACCGGCCGATGCCGTGGTCAGGCGGCTCGACCCGCGGATCCGTGTAATTCGATGCAGCCCCCCCGTGGTGCGGGTCGTGTTCGTCGCGTGCTGATGCGCCCGTGCGATTGTCGAGTCCACCGACAGAGACCAGTCGATCAGGCCCGCCCTGTCCACGGCAGCGATCAGCTTCGCCAGCACCCGGTCCCAGGTCCCGCCGGTCGCCATCCGGTGGTGCCAGGTCCACACCGTCTGCCAGGGTCCGAACACTTCGGGCAGGTCGCGCCATGCGATCCCAGTCCGATACCGGTAGACGATCCCCTCCACCATTAGACGTGCATCCGCTAACGGCCTTCCCTTGCGCCCGGTCGGACGCGGAAGCATCTCCTTAATCAGCGACCACTGAGCATCCGACAGGATCTGAAACCGCGACGCGGATCAAGACTTCCAGCACACCGCAGATTCATTTGTCAGACACGGCCTAGTTGATGTAGACGCGGGGGACGCGCGAGGCGACGCCGGTGACCATCTCATCGGCGATCGTCTCGGCCCAGTCGGCGTATTTCTCGGCGGTGACGTCGCCGTCGCGCCCGGTGCCGAACAACACGGCCGTGTCGCCGACGTTCACCCGCGCGGGACCCGCTTCGACGAGCATGGAGTCGACGTCCACCTCGATCACGGGGCAGCGGCGGCCGGCCAGGAGCACCGAGGTCTTCGCGATCCCGAGCGTCGGGATGCCGTCGCCGTAGCCGATCGCGAGTCGCGCCCGCGTGGTGCCGCCGACATGCACCTCGGTGACCGGAGCTTCCAGACGCATGACGGCCTCCAGCCCGAGTTCGGCGCCCGTGCTGTCGTCGAACGGCGAGAAGCCGTAGGCGGCGATGCCGAACCGCACGAAGTCGAAGCGCGCTTCGGGCATCCGGATGCCCGCTGAACTCGCGGCGAGGTGCAGCACCTCGAACCGTGCGCCGCGCGCCTCGGCCTCCGCGACCGCGCTGCGGAACTCCGCCAGAGCGGCCTCGTCATCCGCGAGCGACGCGTCGGCCAGGTGCGACCAGGCGGCGCGGATGCGGACGATCCCGCGCCGCTCCAGCTCGAGCGCGGCGTCGATCAGGTGCGGCCAGTCTTCGCGCGTGGCGCCGTTGCGGCTGAGGCCGGTGTCGACCTTGAGGTGGATGACCGCTCGCCGGTCGGCGCCGGCCTCCGCGATCGCCTCGAGCTGCCAGATCGCGGAGATGCCGAGCTCGATGTCGGCTTCGATGGCCGCGCGCCAGTCGGTGTCGCGGCCGTGCAGCCACGCCAGCAGCGGCACGGTGATGCCCGCGCTGCGCAGCACCAGCCCGGCCGTCACCTCCAGGACGGCGAGGGAGGTCGCTCCAGCCTCGAGCCCCGCCTCGGCGATCGGGATGAGCCCGTGGCCGTAGGCGTCGGCCTTCACCGCGAGCATGGTCTGCGCCGGAGCGATCAGCCGAGTGAGATGCGCCACGTTCCGGCGGAGGGCCGCCAGGTCGATGACCGCGCGGGGGAGCGGCTCGTCGATCGCGTCCACGATGGTCATGCGCTCGCGCTCCTCGTCGGGTGGCCGTAGTCGTGGGTCACGGCGTGTAGACCCGTTCGATCCGCCGGCCCAGCCGGCTCGTGATGACGGGTGCGGCGACGCCGAGCGCCGCCTCCCAGTCGGTGGCGGCGGGCTCGCCGCGTGCAGGGTCGCCGAACAGGACGACCGGGTCGCCGGGCGCAGCGTCCGTGTCGCCGACATCGACCACGAACTGGTCCATCGCGATGCGTCCGGTGACGCGCCCCGTCGTCGCGCCGACGAGCACGGGCGCCTTGTTCGACGCGACCCGCAGGATGCCGTCGGCATAGCCGAGTGCGACGAGCACGAGCGTGGTCGGCCGCTCGGTGCGGTACGTGTAGCCGTACGACACGCCGCGGTCGGCGCCCACGCGCTTGACGGCGATGATCTCGGCCGTCAGGCGCAGCGCCGGCGTCGTCGGATGGGAGGCGTCGAGGCCGAGGAGCTGCGGGCCGAGCAGATTCTGCGCGCCGCTCGCGTGCCGGCCGGCCGGAGCTCCCACGTGCGCGGGGGCGGGGATGCCGGCATCGGCCAACGCAGAGGCGTCCTCCACCCGGGAGACGAGAAAACCGCCGACCCCCGCGTCGGTCAGCGCACGCGCCACGGGGATGAGCCCGTGGCCGTACGCGTCGGCGCGAAGATCGGCGGTGCAGTCGGGGAGGGGTGCAGAGGCGACAGCGGAGGCGTTCGATCGGATGGCGTCGAGGTCGACGAATGCGCGTCTGCGCACGCCGGTGGCTCCTGCCATCGCCCGATCAGCTCCGTCTCGAGGCTCGTACCGCGGACTCCGGGTGGGCCTAAGCGCGCTGCTCTTCGAAGAGACGCGCGGTCTCGTCGTGCCAGCTGTGCGCGATCTGCGAGAGCTTCTCCTGGTGCTTCTTGCCGTGGTGGGCGCAGAAGAGGAGTTCGCCGTTGTTGACGACGACGCGGATGTACGCCTGAGCGCCACAGCTGTCGCAGCGGTCCGCGGCCGTGAGTTGCGGCCCCGACTCGAGCTCGTCAACCGCACCGTTCTCCGAGGTGATAGTAGACATGTGATGCTCCTTTCCGTCGCAACCGGTGAACTCGGTATCTCTATAGAACCACGTAAACCCGGCCGCAAGGCGCGTATTGGCTGCTATTTCGCTCAACGCGTAGCCTCCGGCCTCGCGGGTGTCGATCGTGGGTTCACCCCGCGCACCGCTTACTCTGGAGGATGCACGGCGCCCGGAACGACAGCGGGCCCGCACGGAACAGGCACGGAACACAAGGAGCGCTCGTGGCGAGCTCGGACTATTCGGCGAGGCACCTCTCGGTGCTGGAGGGCCTGGAGGCGGTGCGCAAGCGTCCCGGCATGTACATCGGCTCCACCGACTCGCGCGGCCTCATGCACTGCCTGTGGGAGATCATCGACAACTCCGTCGACGAGGCGCTCGCCGGGCACGGCAGCGCCATCGAGGTCATCCTGCACCCGGACGACAGCGTCGAGGTCCGCGACAAGGCGCGCGGCATCCCCGTCGACGTCGAGCCGAAGACCGGGCTGACCGGTGTGGAGGTCGTGTTCACCAAGCTGCACGCCGGCGGCAAGTTCGGCTCTGGTTCGTACGCGGCCTCCGGCGGCCTCCACGGCGTCGGCGCGTCGGTGGTCAACGCGCTGTCCGAGCGGCTCGACGTGGAGGTCGACCGCGACGGCAAGACCTGGGCGATGTCGTTCCACCGTGGCGAGCCCGGCGTGTTCGCCGACGGCTCCGCCGCCCCGAGCCCCGACGCCGCCTTCTCCCCGTTCGTCAGCGACAGCGAGCTGCGCATCGCCGGCAAGGTCGCCAAGGGCGTGACCGGCACGCGCATCCGCTACTGGGCCGACCGTCAGGTGTTCACCAAGGGCGCCGAGTTCTCTGTCGACGACCTGATCGGCCGCGCGCGGCAGACGGCGTTCCTCGTGCCGGGTCTCGCCATCACGATCGACGACCAGCGCTCGGCCGAGGGTGAGCGGACCACCTTCAGCTACGACGGCGGCATCTCTGAGTTCGTGGACTTCCTCGCGCCGGACAGCCCGATCACCGAGACCTGGCGGCTCAGCGGCGAGGGCCACTTCACCGAGACCGTGCCCGTGCTGTCCGAGAGCGGCGCGATGGTGCCGACCGAGCTCAAGCGCGAGTGCCAGGTCGACATCGCGCTGCGCTGGGGCACCGGCTACGACACCGTGATGCGGTCGTTCGTCAACATCATCGCCACCCCCAAGGGCGGCAGCCACCAGACCGGCTTCGACCAGGGCCTGCTCAAGTTCCTGCGCCAGCAGGTCGAGCAGAACGCGCGCCGCCTCAAGGCGGGGACGGACAAGCTCGAGAAGGACGACGTGATGGCGGGCCTTACAGCTGTGCTCACGG
Organism: Leifsonia sp. TF02-11; assembly: GCF_017565305.1. GTDB lineage: Bacteria > Actinomycetota > Actinomycetes > Actinomycetales > Microbacteriaceae > Leifsonia. The sequence continues at coordinate 389,715 of NZ_JAGEKP010000004.1, read as the reverse complement.
TGCGCCTCCCCGAACCGCAGTTCGAGGGCCAGACGAAGGAGGTGCTCGGCACCCCTGCCGTGCGCACGATCGTCGCGAACGTCATCCAGAAGGCCCTCGCCGAGCGCTTCTCGTCGTCCAAGCGCGACGACAAGGCGCAGTCGGCGCTCGTGCTCGACAAGGTCGTCGCCGAGATGAAGTCCCGGATCTCGGCGCGGGCGCACAAGGAGACGCAGCGCCGCAAGAACGCGCTGGAGACCTCCTCCCTGCCCGCGAAGCTCGTCGACTGCCGGTCGAGCGACGTCGCCAACAGCGAGCTGTTCATCGTGGAGGGCGACTCGGCGCTCGGAACCGCGCGTCGCGCCCGCGACAGCGAGTACCAGGCGCTGCTGCCGATCCGCGGCAAGATCCTGAACGTGCAGAAGGCCTCGGTGTCCGACATGCTGTCGAACGCCGAGTGCGCGGCGATCATCCAGGTGATCGGTGCAGGTTCCGGCCGTTCCTTCGAGATCGGGTCGGCCCGCTACGGCAAGGTCATCATCATGTCGGACGCCGATGTCGACGGGGCGCACATCCGCACCCTGCTGCTGACGCTGTTCTTCCGCTACATGCGCCCGATGATCGAGGAGGGCCGGGTGTTCGCCGCCGTGCCGCCGCTCCACCGGGTGGTCGCGATCAATCCCGGCTCGAAGCCCAACGAGACGATCTACACGTACTCGGAGGCGGAGCTCCAGGCCGTACTCGCCGATCTGAAGAAGCGCGGCAGGAAGTACCAGGAGCCCATCCAGCGCTACAAGGGCCTCGGCGAGATGGACGCGGACCAGCTGGCGACGACGACGATGGACCGAGCGCACCGCACGCTGCGCCGCGTGCGCGTCTCCGACGCGGAGGCCGCGAACCGCGTGTTCGAGCTGCTGATGGGCAACGACGTCGCGCCGCGCAAGGAGTTCCTCATCGCGAGCGCGGACGACCTGTCCCGCGCCCGCATCGACGCGTAGTCGGTAGCGGAGGAGATGTGCGCCTGCCGCCCGGCGGGTCGCAGGTAGCGGAGGAGATCCAACGCTGCTGGACCCGGCACTCCTCCGTTGCCCGCGCCTCGGCGCGTCGGTAACGGAGGAGATCGGGGCAGAAAGAGGCCGAGTCTCCTCCGTTAGCTGACGGCGCGCCGGGACGGCCGCCGGATCTCCTCCGTTGGCTACGCCAGGCGGTGACCGAGGGAGCCGACGACCATGTCGAGCGGGGTTCCGGAGCCGTCGCGGCGCGAGCCGCCCTCGGGGAGCACGCGCGCGGCGCCGTCGGGGCCGACGGCGAGTGGGGACGCGCCCACCCAGGCGAGCGCCAGCTCGGTCTCGCCCTTGAGGAAGCGCTGCGAACGCACACCGCCGGTCGCCCGGCCCTTCGCCGGGAACTCGCCGAAGTCGCTCACCTTGCCGCTGCCCGGGTCTGCGCCGGGGAGGGTCTGGTCGCTGACGGCGATCGTGACGACCTCCGCCCGGTCGCGGTCGGCGGCCTCCACCGCACCGAAGAACACCACGCGCGCGTCGGCGGCGAGGTTGATGCCGGCCATGCCGCCGGCCGACCGGCCCTGCGGCCGCACCGACTTCGCGGCGAACCGCAGCAGCTGCGAGTCGCTCGCCACGAACACGAGCTCGGCGTCGTCCGCGGTCTGCGCGGCGCCGACGACGGCGTCGCCGGACTTCAGCGTGATGACCTCGAACTCCGGCTTGTTGGCCCAGTCGCCCGGGGTGACGCGCTTGACGACGCCCTGCCGGGTCCCGAGCGCGATCGGCTGATCCGACGACAGCGACACGACCGCGAGCACTCGCTCCGTGCGGTCGGCGAGCGCCAGGTAGTCGGTCACCTTGACCCCGGCGCCGAGCTGCACGGAGTTGACCGGCGCGGCGGGGAGGTCGACGGGCGAGAACCGGATGAGCCGGCCCCGATCGGTGATCGCGCCGATCTCGCTGCGGCTCGTGGTGTCGAGCTGGGAGAGGATCGCGTCGTGCTTGCTGCGGCGGGCCGGCGGCTGGATGCGGTCGAGTCCGTCGCCCTCAGCCCCGTCTGCCACCGCATCGACGCGGAGGATCCGGCCCGTGGTCGACAGATACACCCGGCACGGGACGTCGGCGACCTCCAGCTGCACGGTCGTGGCCTTGCTGCGGGAGCCGGACCCGGCGATCGACGGCTTGGCCTCGGTCAGCAGCGTGCGGCGCGGGGTGCCGAACTTCGCGGCGACCTGCTCCAGCTCGTCGGACACGAGCGTCTCGATGCGCGCCCGGCTGGCGAGGAGCTCCTCCAGCTCGGCGATCTCGGCCCGCAGCTGGTCGCGCTCGGTCTCCAGCTCGATGCGCGAGAACCGGGTGAGTCTGCGCAGTCGCAGCTCGAGGATGTAGTCGGCCTGCAGTGTGCTCAGGTCGAAGACCTGCTGCAGCCGGGTGCGCGCCGCATCGGTGTCGTCGGAGGTGCGGATGACCTGGATGACCTCGTCGATGTCGAGGATCGCGACCAGGAGGCCCTCGACCAGGTGCAGCCGCTCCTTGCGCCGGGCCAGCCGGAACTCCGAGCGCCGGGTGACGACGCTGACGCGATGGTCGAGGTAGACCCGCAGCAGCTCGCGCAGACCGAGGGTCTGCGGGCCGCCGGCGACGAGGGCCACGTTGTTGATCGCGAAGCCCTCCTCCAGCGGCGTGTGCCGGTAGAGCTGCTCGAGCACCGCCTCTGGACTGAAGCCCGTCTTGATGCCGATGACGAGACGGAGACCGTGCTGACGGTCGGACAGGTCGGTGACGTCGGAGATGCCGTTCAGCTTCTTCGCGTTGACGCCGTCCTTGATCTTCTCGATCACCTTCTCCGGGCCGACCATATAGGGCAGCTCGGTGACCACGAGGCCGTTCTTGCGGGCGGTGATCGACTCCACGGAGACCTTCGCGCGCATCCGGAAGCTGCCGCGGCCGGTGGCGTAGGCGTCGCGCACCCCGGCGAGGCCGGCGATGGTGCCGCCGCTCGGGAGGTCGGGCCCCGGCACGTAGTCCATCAGCTCGTCGAGCGTCGCCTCCGGGTTCGCGAGCAGGTGCCGTGCGGCGCCGACGACCTCCACGAGGTTGTGCGGGGCCATGTTGGTGGCCATGCCGACGGCGATGCCGCTCGCGCCGTTGACGAGGAGGTTCGGGAAGGCCGCGGGCAGTACATCCGGCTGCAGCAGCTGGTTGTCGTAGTTCGGGACGAAGTCGACGACGTCTTCGTCGAGGTCTTCCGTCAGCGCGAGCGCGGCGGCCGCGAGTCTGGCCTCGGTGTACCGGGCGGCGGCGGGACCGTCGTCGAGCGAGCCGAAGTTGCCGTGGCCGTCGACCAGCGGAACGCGCAGGGTGAAGTCCTGCGCCATCCGCACCAGGGCGTCGTAGATGGCGCTGTCGCCGTGCGGGTGCAGCTTTCCCATCACCTCGCCGGTGACGCGCGCGGACTTCACGTGACCACGGTCGGGCCGCAGGCCCATCTCGGTCATCATGTAGAGGATGCGGCGCTGCACGGGCTTCAGGCCGTCCCGGGCGTCGGGGAGGGCGCGGGAGTAGATGACCGAGTAGGCGTACTCGAGGAACGACCCCTGCATCTCCGTCGTGACGTCGACGTCTTCGATGCGTTCTGTTACCGGGGCCTGATCGTCTGCTGGTGTCATTCGTGCATTCGGTGATGGGGCGGCAGGAGGCGCGGGTTCGACGGCTCCCGTCCGTCCAGCTGTGACAGACTGGGCCGGATGCCCTCCATGCTACCGGCCGCGTTCACCACCCCGGCGAGCCTCGCCACGGTTCTTCCGAGTTCGCTGGCAGCGGTGCAGGGGCGGCCGAACGCGCTCGGTCTCCGCCCGTTGCAGCACGCGGTGGTCGTCGTGGTCGACGGCCTCGGCGCGGCAGCGCTCAAGGCGCGCGAGGGGCACGCCCGCACTCTGGCCTCCCGTCTCGGCAAGGCGACGACGATCGACGCGGGATTCCCGACGACGACGGCCGCAGCGCTCGCCACGCTCACGACCGGCACGATGCCGGGGGAGCACGGGCTGGTGGGCTACCGGGTGCGCGACGATGCCGGCCGGCTCACCAACCAGCTGAACGGCTGGGACGAGAAGATGGACCCGGCCGTCTGGCAGCGCTCGCGGACGGTCTTCGAGGCGGCGTCGGCCGCCGGAGTCGCCGCCTACGCGGTGGGGGTGCCCGCCTACGCGGACTCGGGGTTCACCCACGCGATCCTCCGCGGAGCCGAGTTCATCGCCGGCCGCACCATGGCGGATCGCTTCGACGCCGTGCGGGACATCCTCCGCACGCCCGGCCCTGGTCTCACCTATCTCTACGTCGCCGAGCTCGATCAGGCGGCTCACGCGCGCGGCTGGGAGTCGCCGCGCTGGACGGCCGAGCTCGAGACGCTCGACGGCCTGGTCGCGCAGCTGGCCGCCGCCCTCGGTCCGGCCCACGGTGTGCTGGTGACGGCCGACCACGGGATCGTCGACATCCCCGAGAGCGGCCACGTGCTGTACGACACCGCGCCGGAGCTGCTGGAGGGCGTCGACGAGGTCGCCGGCGAGCCACGACTGCTCCACCTCTACGTGCGACCCGGTGCGACCGCGGCGGACATCGCAGCACGCTGGAACGCGGTGGAGGGCGGCAGGTCCTGGGTCGCCACCCGCGACGAGGCCATCGCCGCCGGCTGGTTCGGTCCCACCGTCGCTCCGGAGGTCGCCCCGCGGATCGGCGACGTGCTCGTCGCCGCGCGCAAACGCATCGCCTACTACGACTCGCGCGACCCGCAGCGCACCGGACGCAGCATGATCGGCCAGCACGGGTCGCTCACGCCGGAGGAGACACGCGTGCCGCTGCTGCGGTTCGGCGCGGCGGTCTGAACCGGCTCAGGCCAGGTCGTCGTCCGTGCGCGCGCCGAAGACGATCTCGTCCCAGCTCGGCATCGCGGCGCGTCCCTTGCGGCGTCCGCCCGAGGCGGGCACCTGCTCCTGCTGGGCGGGGGAGGGCGCGGACGGCGTGGCTGCGGGCCGTGCGGGCTGCTCGGGCGCCGGTGCGAACTCCTCGATGACGGTGATGCTCTCCTCGACGAGACGGAAGGGCAGCGGGTCGAGGAGTGTCGGCTGCTCGACATCCGTCGGCCCGGCCTCCGGTCGGCCGGTGTCGCGGCGCTCGGGGAGCTCCGTGCGCTGCGGGCCGCGGTCGTCGTAGTTCGCGGCCTCGCGCTCGCCGCGGCGACGGCGCAGGGCCTCGAGGAGGTCGGCGGTCTGGTGCAGGTCGCGCGGCGTCTCGTCGTCGGCCCGTTTGATCGCGGAGACGGCGATGGAGTTGCTGGCACGGCCGGGCACGTGGGGCTCCAGCGGCTCGATCGGCTGCGTCACCTCGGGGCCGAGGAGGTCGGCGCCGGGAGCGGGGAAGGTGAAGGCGCCGCTGTCGAAGCGGGAGGTGTCCGGCTCGCCCTCGTGCGGCAGCACGGCGCGCAGTCGGGGGATGAGCGCCCCGCCGCGCAGCTCGCCCGCCTGCGAGAGCGTCGTCGCCTCCGAGTTGAGGGGCGCGAGCGCGTGCTTGCGCAGGTCGTAGCTCCAGCGGGCGTCGTGGTCGATCTCGTCTGCCGTGAACTCCAGCTTGACGATCCAGCCGGTCTCCTCGTCCTTCCAGCTCGCCCAGCGCTCGCCGGAGACGCCGAGCGAGGCCAGCCGGTCGCGGATCACCGAGCCGAAGGTGTCGGGGTCGCCCATCGGGTCGACCTCCGCGGAGGTGCGGACCGGCACGCTGAGCGCGCTCGCGACGACGTGTTCGCGTTCGGCGACGATCGGACCCTCGAAGCGCTGGACGTAGTCCAGGGGCGCCCCGGTGACCGCGGCGACGTCGTCGGCCGACATCCCGGAGCGGATGTGCGCCTGGATCTCGCGCGGCGAGAGTTTGGGCCCTTCGGTGGACGCCTGCTGCCGCACCTGCCGGATCTTCGACTGCAGCGTGTCGTCGACGGCGATGCGGAATCGCTCACCGTCGTCGCCGACGGCGACGATCGCGCCGTTCTCGACCCCGATGACCTTCAAATCCTGCATGGTGATGCCTTCCGAGCTCGCGTTCGTTCCGGCCCAGAATGCCACGAGAACGGGGGCTTTCCGGGGAATACCCCGGGCGTGCCGGAAGTTGAACACCGAGCAATCGCTGAGAGCCTCCTGCGTGGTTTTGCTATTCGCAGGGGATTGATGCAAACTATGGCCGCCGATTGCGAGAATCGGCCGTTACGACGAGAAGTGGATGGGCATGGCAACGGATTACGACGCACCGCGGAAGACCGAGGACGACTCCGAGTCGATCGAGGCCCTCAAGGAGCGAGTTCCGGACAAGATGTCTGGTGTCGTCGACGTCGAAGACGCCGACAACCCCGGCGGCTACGAGCTCCCCGGTGCCGACCTGTCGGACCTCGACCTCGACGTCGTGGTGCTGCCTCCTCAGGCTGACGAGTTCACCTGCGTGAGCTGCTTCCTGGTGAAGCACCGCTCGCAGATCGACCACGAGAGCAAGCTCGGGCCGATCTGCGTGGAGTGCGCCGCCTGAGCGTCGCACCGCACCGCTACGACGCCGGCTAGTCCCCGAGGGGGCTGGAGGAACGTCGGGCCTCATCGAGAACCCGGACCAACTGGTCCGGGTTTCTTGTCGAGATCAGCCAGTAGGGCGCCGGGTCGTCGACGTCGAGGACCGGCACCTTGACGACCGGTTTGATCCAGCCGCGGATGAGCAGCCAGGCGCGGGCGTCGAGCCGCTGGCCGCGCTGCAGCGTCGCCTCGCCGCCCCGGAAGGCCACCGGCTCGCCGATGAACTCCAGAGGGATCCGCGCGTGGCCCGCGAGCAGCTCGGCGGAGGTGACCCGGATGACGGGCGCGGAGACCAGCAGCGCGATCACGATGGCGGCATAGAAGACGATCGCGAGCACGACGCCGACGGCGAAGTTGATCGGGGCGAACACGAGCATCACGGCCGGCACGATGAGGATGGTGGAGATGAAGAGCCAGGGGGTCGCCCAGAGCCGTTCGCGATAGAGGTCCATACGCCTATTCGATCATCCTTCGTGCACTACCCTCGACACGTGACCGAAACCGTGGACGTCCCGATCATCGCCCAGCACCTCCCGGCGTACGCCCACCCCGGTGACGCCGGCGCCGACCTGTGTGCGGCGGAGGCGGTGACGCTGGCCCCCGGCGAGCGGCACACGGTCGCCACCGGCGTCTCGATCGCCCTTCCGGAGGGCTATCTCGCGTTCGTCGTGCCGCGCAGCGGTCTCGCCATGCGCCACGGCATCACCATCGTCAACGCGCCTGGCACCGTGGACGCCGGCTATCGCGGCGAGATCAAGGTGACCGTTCTGAATACGGACAGGTCGATGTCGTACGATATCGCCGTCGGCGACAGGATCGCCCAGCTGATCGTCATGCCGGTCGTGCAGGCCCGGTTCGTCCCCGTCGACACCCTCCCGGACAGCCACCGCGGCACCGCGGGCTTCGGCTCGTCCGGCTACACCGTCACCCAGGCAGGAGAACACGCTTGACCGACAGCAGCGACACCCCCGGCGAGGACCTCACGGCTCCTCAGGACGCAGACAAGTCCGCACCGGAGGATCGTGAGACGGAAGGTCCCCTCGACGAGAGCGAGGCGAACCCGGTCCGTCCCTATGTCGACCTCGGCGGCGTCAAGATCCTGCCTCGCGAGGGTCTCCACCTGCGGCTGGAGGTCGAGGAGGAGTCCCAGCGCGTCGTCGCGGTCGGGCTCGACTACGCCAACTCCACCCTGCAGGTGCAGCCGTTCGCCGCGCCGCGCTCCACCGGGTTGTGGCACGAGATCCGCGAGCAGATCGCGGAGCAGGTGCAGCGCCAGGGCGGCCGGGTGAGCGAGCGCGACGGCGTCTTCGGCCCGGAGCTGGTCGCCGAGATCCCCGTCGCCCCTCCGCAGGGTGCACCGGGGGAGACCCGCGTCGCACGCTTCGTCGGCGTCGACGGTCCCCGCTGGTTCCTGCGCGGAGTGATCGCGGGCGACGCGGCCGTGAAGCCGGAGGCCGCCGCGTTGGTGGAGGACCTGTTCCGCAGCATCGTCGTCGTGCGCGGCAACGTGCCGATGCCCCCGCGAGACCTCATCCCGCTGCGGATGCCGTCGGCGCCGAGCACCGGCGACAGCGGCTACTCGTCCCTGTGAGCGGTGGCGACGTGACCGAGCAGCAGCGCGACCCGCAGCAGGGCGCGGACGGGACGGGCGCTGAGGCGCGCGACGACCAGGTCGCGTCCACGGTCGGCGAGTCCCTCGCGCGTGCCGCCCGCAACTCGGGCATGGGTCAGCTCGTCGACGGCGGCGCTCCCACGGGCACGGCGCTCCTCTCCGCTCTCGGCGGCGTGCGCGGCCTCCTGGAGACCATCCTCCCCGGGCTCGTCTTCCTCATCCTCTTCACGTTCACGCAGAACGTGCCGCTCTCCATCGGCGTCTCGGTGGCTGTCGCTGTGGTGTTCACCGCGGTGCGGATCATCGGCAAGACGCCGATCACCCAGGCGCTGGCCGGCCTGATCGGCGTCGGGCTCTCGGCGATCTTCGCGCTCATCACGGGCCGCGGCGAGGACAACTTCATCCTCGGGATCTGGACCAACGCCGCGTACGCGGCCGCCCTCCTGATCTCGATCCTGGTGCGCTGGCCGCTGATCGGTCTCGCAGCCGGCTACCTGATGGGCGACGGGCTCGCCTGGCGGTCGGTCAAGTCGAAGTTCCGCGTCATGCAGGCGCTCACGTTCCTCTGGTTCCTGCTGTTCGCCGCGCGGCTCCTCGTCCAGGTCCCGCTCTATCTCGCGCACACCGACGGGGCCACGAGCGCGCTCGCGCTCACCAAGCTGCTGATGGGCGTGCCGCTCTATGCGCCGCTGCTGCTGGTGACCTGGTTCGTGGTCAAGGGCCAGTTCCCGCAGAAGCCGCAGCAAACGCCGCGCTCGCCGGAGAAGAACGCCGGTTAGCCGGCCACGCGTCCAGGAGGGGGAGGGATGCTCGACGCGCGCACCAGAGAGGGACTGAGCGCCGCGGAGGTGGCGGAGCGCCAGGCCGACGGCCGGGTCAACCTCCAACGCCAGGCGGGTTCGCGCTCGCTCGGCGACATCCTGCGCGAGAACATCTTCACGCTGTTCAACGGCATCCTCACCGGGTGTTTCATCGCGGTGCTGCTGCTCGGCGATCTGCGTGACGGCTTCTTCTACGGCGTCGTCGTCGTGAACGCGCTCATCGGCATCGTCCAGGAGGTCCGCGCGAAGCGGGTGCTCGACAAGGCGGCACTGCTCGCCGCTCCGGAGAGCAGGGTGCGCCGCGGCGGAGAGGTCGTCGCCATCCCGCTGCAGGAGGTCGTGCTCGACGACCTGCTCGTCCTGCGCCCGGGCGACCAGATCCCCGCAGACGCGGTCGTGGCAGAGAGCACGGGGCTCTCGCTCGACGAGTCGATGCTGACGGGCGAGTCCGACCCGGTCTTCAAAGACGACGGCGCGCAGCTGCTCTCCGGCTCGCACGTCGCGACCGGCACCGGCTACGCGGTCGTGACGGCCGTCGGCGCCGACTCCTACGCGAGCAAGCTCACCAGCGAGATCCGCCGCCACTCGCTGGTGCACTCCGAGCTGCGCGACGCCACCAACCGCATCCTCGTCTACCTGTCCTGGATCCTCGGGCCCGTCATCCTGGTGACCCTGATCGGCCGCGTGCTCGCGTACGGCGGCTTCGCCGAGCTCTTCACCGACAGCCGGTGGCGGCGCGCCCTCCTCGACGCGGTGGCGGCGGTCGTGGGCATGATCCCCGAGGGCCTGGTGCTGCTCACCAGCCTCGCGTTCGGGGTGGCCGCGATCCAGCTTGCCGCGCGCAAGGTGCTCGTGCAGGAGCTCGCGGCGGTCGAGGTGCTCGCCCGCGTCGACGTGCTCTGCCTGGACAAGACCGGCACCCTCACGACGGGCGAGCTGGAGCTCGAGGGGACCGAGTCGATCGGGGACGAACCCGCGGAGCTGGCCGAGACGGCCCTCGCGGCGTTCGGCGCCGACGACACCGGCAACGCGACGTCCGGGATCCTGTCGACCCGGTTCCGCAGCGACCGGTTCCGGATCGAGCGGCGCATCCCGTTCAGCTCGGCGACCAAGTACAGCGGGCTCGTGATGCAGGTCGACGGCGAGGAGACCTCCTGGGTGCTGGGCGCTCCCGAGCGGGTGCTCGCCGACCACGCCGAGCCGTTGCAGCGGGCGAACGCCATCGCCGCCACCGGCCGGCGCACGCTCGCCCTCGCCCGCGCGCTCGACCCGCTCCCGAGCGGCACCCACGTGCCGCTCACCGGCGTGCGGGTCGCGCCGGCGCTGCTCGTGATCCTGGGGGAGAACCTGCGATCGGAGGCGCCGGAGACCCTCGGCTACTTCAGCGAGCAGGCCGTGCGCGTCGTCGTGATGTCGGGAGACAATCCCGTCACCGTGGAGGCCATCGCCCGCGCCCTCAACATGGAGGGCGAGGCGATCGACGCCTCCACGCTCGCGACCGACGAGGAGCTCGCCGACGCCCTCGGCCGCGCGAGCATCTTCGGCCGGGTCAGCCCCGAGCAGAAGCGCACCGCCGTCGGCCTGCTGCAGCGCGAGGGCCGCACGGTCGCGATGACCGGCGACGGGGTCAACGACGCCATGGCCATCAAGGACGCCAACCTCGGCATCGCGATGGGGACGGCGACGGCGGCGACCAAGGCGGTGTCCCGGCTGGTGCTGCTCGACAACCGCTTCGACCGGCTGCCCGATGTGCTGGCCTCCGGCCGCCGCGTGATCGCCAACGTCGAGCGGGTGTCGAACATCTTCCTGGCCAAGACCGTCTACGGCATCCTGCTGGCCCTGGTCAGCGCGGTCGTGCTGTGGCCGTTCCCGTTCCTGCCGCGGCAGCTGACGCTGGTGTCGACCCTCGCCATCGGCATCCCCTCCTTCTTCCTCGCCCTCGCGCCGAACAAGCGCATCTACACCCCTGGCGTGCTCCCGCGCATCCTGCGGTACTCGATCCCGACAGGCGTGATCGCCGGGCTGACGGCGGTCGTCGCGTACGCGCCGCTGCACAGCGCCATCCCGCTGCACGAAGCGCGCAGCGTGACCACGGTCGCCCTGTTCTGCGTCTCGCTCTGGATCCTGTGCGTGCTCACGCGCCCGCTCACGATGTGGCGGTGGTTCCTGCTCGGCGGGGTCGCGGCGGCCTTCGTGCTGGTGTGCGTGATCCCGGCCACGGCGACGTTCTTCGAGATGCACCTCTCCCTCGATACCGCGCTGGCCTGGGGAGTCGCGGTCGGCATCGTCGGCTCGGCCGGAATCGAGCTCTTCTACCGGTTCGCCAGGCGGCGTGGCCTGGTGTTCGACCGGGAGTGAACGTGCTAGATTTTATCTTGACGTCAAGATACTTTCCTGAGCGGAACACTTAGGCTTACCTTGCTGGAAACACGCTTCGACGCACGACCAAGATGGACACGGCTCGCGGTGAATCGCCTGCCGACGAAGGAGAAGGCACAGTGTCAGCTGTAAATAGTTTCGGTGCGAAGAGCACCCTGACGGTGGGGTCGAAGGACTACACGATCTTCAAGATCGACACGGTCGAGGGGTACCGGAAGCTCCCGTTCAGCCTCAAGGTGCTGCTGGAGAACCTCCTGCGGACCGAGGACGGCGCCAACATCACCGCCGACCACATTCGCGCACTCGGCGGCTGGGACCCGCAGGCGGAGCCGGACACCGAGATCCAGTTCACGCCGGCCCGCGTGATCATGCAGGACTTCACCGGTGTGCCCTGCATCGTCGACCTCGCCACCATGCGCGAGGCCGTGTCGTCGCTCGGCGGCGACCCGAACAAGATCAACCCGCTGGCCCCGGCCGAGATGGTCATCGACCACTCCGTCATCGCCGACCTTTTCGGCCAGCCGGACGCGCTCGAGCGCAACACCGACATCGAATACGAGCGCAACGGCGAGCGTTATCAGTTCCTCCGCTGGGGCCAGACCGCGTTCGACGACTTCAAGGTCGTCCCGCCGGGCACCGGCATCGTCCACCAGGTCAACATCGAGTACCTCGCCCGTGTCACCATGACCCGTGAGGTCGGCGGCGAGCTCCTGGCCTACCCGGACACCTGCGTCGGCACCGACTCGCACACCACCATGGTCAACGGCCTCGGCGTGCTGGGCTGGGGCGTCGGCGGCATCGAGGCGGAGGCGGCCATGCTGGGCCAGCCGGTCTCCATGCTCATCCCCAAGGTCGTCGGCTTCAAGCTGACCGGCGCCATCCCGACCGGCGTGACCGCGACGGACGTCGTGCTCACCATCACCCAGATGCTGCGCAAGCACGGCGTCGTCGGCAAGTTCGTCGAGTTCTACGGCGCCGGCGTCGCGGAGGTCCCGCTGGCCAACCGCGCCACCATCGGCAACATGAGCCCGGAGTTCGGCTCGACCGCCGCGATGTTCCCCGTCGACGACGTGACCCTCGACTACCTGCGCCTCACCGGCCGCAGCGAGGAGCAGGTCGCCCTGGTCGAGGCGTACTCGAAGGCGCAGAGCCTGTGGCACGACCCGGCCAGCGAGCCGGTCTTCTCCGAGTACCTCGAGCTCGACCTCTCGACGGTCGTCCCGTCGATCGCCGGCCCGAAGCGCCCGCAGGACCGCATCGAGCTCAGCGAGGCCAAGAGCCAGTTCGAGAAGGACCTCACAGACTACGCGGAGATCTCGCACGACCTGGTCGACCTGACCATCTCGGAGTCGTTCCCGGCGTCCGACCCCGGCGAGCTGCAGCCGGAGGACTCCTACAGCCACCACGTGCACACGCACCACAGCCACGCCCCGAAGACGGCCTCCAACCCGACCCCGGTGAAGCTGGGCGACGGCACCGACTTCGTGATCGACCACGGCGCGGTCGCCATCGCGGCGATCACCTCGTGCACGAACACGTCGAACCCGTCGGTCATGCTGGCGGCCGGCCTCCTGGCTCGCAACGCGGCCAAGAAGGGCCTCAAGGCCAAGCCGTGGGTCAAGACCACGCTCGCCCCGGGCTCGAAGGTCGTCACGGACTACTACGAGAAGGCCGGACTCACGAAGGACCTGGAGGCCCTCGGCTTCTACACGGTCGGCTACGGCTGCACCACCTGCATCGGCAACTCGGGCCCGCTGCTCGACGAGATCTCGCAGGCGGTCAACGACAGCGACCTCGCCGTCACCGCCGTGCTCTCGGGTAACCGCAACTTCGAGGGCCGCATCAACCCCGATGTCAAGATGAACTACCTGGCGAGCCCGCCGCTGGTCATCGCGTACGCGCTCGCCGGTTCGATGAACTTCGACTTCGAGGTCGACCCGCTGGGCACCGACACCGACGGCAACGACGTCTTCCTGAAGGACATCTGGCCCGATGCAGCCGAGGTGCAGCAGACGATCGACTCCTCCATCAACGAGGGCATGTTCGTCCACCAGTACTCCTCGGTCTTCGAGGGCGATGAGCGCTGGAAGTCGCTCGCCACCCCGACCGGCTCGGTGTTCGAGTGGGACGCGAAGTCGACCTACGTGCGCAAGCCTCCGTACTTCGAGGGCATGACGCTGGAGACCACTCCGGTCGCCGACATCACCGGCGCCCGCGTGCTGGCGAAGCTCGGCGACTCGGTCACCACCGACCACATCTCGCCCGCCGGCTCCATCAAGGCGGACAGCCCGGCCGGCCAGTACCTGACCGAGCACGGCATCGACCGCAAGGACTTCAACTCGTACGGCTCGCGCCGTGGCAACCACGAGGTGATGATCCGCGGCACGTTCGCGAACATCCGCCTGCGCAACCAGCTCCTCGACGGCGTCGAGGGTGGATACACGCGTGATTTCACCAAGGCCGACGGCCCGCAGTCGTTCATCTACGACGCGTCGCAGAACTACCAGGCGCAGGGCACCCCGCTCGTCGTCCTGGGCGGCAAGGAGTACGGCTCCGGCTCGTCGCGCGACTGGGCGGCCAAGGGCACGAGCCTCCTCGGCGTCCGCGCGGTCATCACCGAGAGCTTCGAGCGCATCCACCGTTCGAACCTGATCGGTATGGGCGTCGTTCCGCTCCAGTTCCCGGCCGGCGAGAGCATCGAGTCGCTGGGCCTCGACGGCACCGAGTCGTTCTCGATCACGGGCCTCGAGGAGCTCAACGAGGGCCGCACGCCCAAGACCGTGCACGTCGTCGCCGAGCCCACCGAGCACTCGCCCGCGGGCAAGCAGGTCGTCGAGTTCGACGCGGTGGTCCGGATCGACACCCCCGGTGAGGCCGACTACTACCGCAACGGCGGCATCCTGCAGTACGTGCTGCGGAGCCTGGTGTAATCAGACCGTTGTCAAGGGGAGGCTCGGGATCGCACGGTTCCGAGCCTCCTCCGATTCACACGGTTCTACACTGAAATCCATGAGCATCCTCGAAACCATCCACGGGCCGCGTGATCTCGACCGGCTCACGGACAAGGAGCTCGACCAGCTCGCCGCAGAAGTGCGGACCTTCCTGGTCGCCAACGTCTCGAAGACCGGCGGCCACCTCGGTCCGAACCTCGGCGTCGTCGAGACGACGATCGCGATCCACCGGGTCTTCGACTCGCCGCGCGACGCGATCGTGTTCGACACCGGCCACCAGTCGTACGTGCACAAGCTGCTCACCGGCCGCCAGGACTTCTCGCGGCTGCGGCAGCGCGGCGGGCTCGCCGGCTACCCCCAACGCTCCGAGTCCGAGCACGACATCGTGGAGAGCTCGCACGCCTCCTCGTCGCTCAGCTGGGCAGACGGCATCTCCCGGGCGTTCGGCATGACCGGCCAGGACGACCGGCACGTGGTCGCCGTCGTCGGCGACGGCGCGCTCACCGGCGGGATGACGTGGGAGGCGCTCAACAACATCTCCGACGACAACAACCGCCGATTGATCATCGTCGTCAACGACAACGGTCGCTCGTACGCTCCGACCATCGGCGGCATGGCTCGGTTCCTCAACACCGTGCGCACCCGCAGGAGCTACCGCAACCTCTACCTCAGCAGCCGCAAGGCGTTCGACAAGCTCGGGTCGCCCGGTCAGTCGTTCTACCGCGGCATCCGCGGCGGCCTGCACGGCTTCCTGAGCCGGTTCTCGAACAACGAGGCGCTGTACTCCAACCTCGACATCAAGTACATCGGGCCGGTGCACGGGCACGACATCCACGCGATGGAGGAGGCGCTCCGCCAGGCGAAGAACTACGGCGCCCCGGTCATCGTGCACGCGATCACCCAGAAGGGCCGCGGTTACGAGCCGGCTCTGCGCGACGCGGCGGACCAGTTCCACGCCGTCGGGCAGATCGACCCGGAGACCGGCGAGCCCATCGAGAGCTCCACCAAGCCGAGCTGGACCGGCGTCTTCGCCGACGAGATCGTGAAGCTCGCCGAGAAGAACCCGAAGATCGTCGGCATCACCGCCGCGATGCTGCGGCCGACCGGACTCCACAAGTTCGCCGAGCGGTTCCCCGACCGCGTGCACGACGTCGGCATCGCCGAGCAGCACGCAGCGACGAGCGCCGCGGGCCTCGCCTACGGCGGCCTCCACCCGGTCGTCGCGATCTACGCGACCTTCATCAACCGCGCGTTCGACCAGGTGCTGATGGACGTCGCCCTGCACAAGGCGGGCGTGACGTTCGTGCTCGACCGGGCCGGTGTCACGGGCCCCGACGGCCCCAGCCACCACGGCATCTGGGATCTGGCGATCCTGCAGGTGGTGCCGAACATCCGGCTGGCGGCGCCGCGCGACGGCACCCGCTTCCGCGAGGAGCTGGGAGAGGCCGTGGCGGTCGACGACGCGCCGACCGTGCTGCGGTTCCCGAAGGGGAACGTGCAGGCCGACATCCCCGCCGTGCGCCGCCTCGACGACGGTGTGGACGTGCTGCGCGAGTCGGACGCGCGCGATGTGCTGCTGGTGACGGTCGGCCCGATGGCCGACCTCGGCCTCAAGGTCGCGGACCGACTCGCTGCGCAGGGCATCGGTGCGACGGTCGTGGACCCGCGCTGGGTCGTGCCCGTGCCGCGCAGCATCCTGAGCCTGGCGGCCGAGCACCGGATCGTCGTCACCATCGAAGACGGCGTGCGGGTCGGCGGCATCGGAACGCGGGTGCGCCAGGACCTGCGGGAGGCTGGGATCGACACGGCCGTCGACGAGCTCGGCCTGCCCGACGCGTTCATCGACCACGCGACGCGCGACCAGATCCTCGACGACGCCGGGCTCACCCCGCAGAAGATCGCCCGCGATCTGGTCGCCCAGGTGCTCGGCAGCCGCATCCCGATCGCCCGGCCGCTGCCGGTCGAGGAGCCGGCACCGGAGGGCGTCGACGCCAAGAAGCGCCGCGCCTGACGCTCCTGCGCGCTCCGCCGCCGCCGAGGGGCACGTTGTTGTCCCCTTCGACGCTCGAAGGGGACAACAACGTGCCCCTCGGCGTTGCGGTGGGCGGGGTTTGGACGGGGGCGCGGCTCAGGCGAAGCGGTAGACGTGCTCGATGCTGCCGGAGGGGAACGTCTTGCTGCTCGACAGCACCAGCGGACGGCTCGCCTCGGCCACGGGGAGTAACGGCTTGCCCGATCCGACGAGCACGGGGACGTAGGTCACGTGCAGCTCGTCGATGAGCCCGCGGTCGGCGAACTGCGCGGCCAGAGCGCCGCCGCCGACCAGCCAGACGTCGCGATCGTCCGCGGCCTCCCGCACCTCGGCGTCGAGCTGCTCGACGTCGCCGGCGAAGACGGTGATCGAGGCGCCCTCGATGGTGGGCAGCGCGCGGTGCGTGACCACCCAGGTGGGGATGTCGGCGTACGGCCAGGCGCCCTGCGCGAGCACGAACTCGTACGTGGTGGCGCCCATCACGAGCGCGCCGATACTGGACAGGAAAGCCTGGTAGTGCTCGTCGAACTCCTCGAAGCCGAACTGCTCGAGCCATTCGATGCGGTCGTGGGTGTCGGCGATGAATCCGTCGATGGAGGACGCGACGTAGTACTTGGTGAGGGTCATGTCGGCGACCGTATCAGGAGGGTCGGACACCAGAGGTCCGCGGGTCTATCGTGACGGTATGGCATTGATGACGATCACACTGGGAACGGAGAAGCTCGAGGTCTCGCGGCTCGGCCTCGGCTGCATGGGGATGAGCGCGTTCTACACCGGAGCCGGCACCGACGACGCGGGCTCGATCCGCACCATCCACCGCGCGATGGACCTCGGAGTCACCTTCTTCGACACCGCCGAGATCTACGGACCGTACACGAACGAGGAACTGCTGGCACGCGCCTTCGCGGGCGGGCGCCGCGACAAGGTGGTCATCGCCACGAAGTTCGGCACCATCCTGCACCGCTCGAAGGACGAGCGCGGCCTCGACGGCTCGCCCGAGAACGTCCGCCTGTCGGTCGAGGGGTCGCTGCGGCGACTGCAGACCGACCACATCGACCTCTACTACCAGCACCGGATGGACCCGGGCACGCCGATCGAGGACACCGTCGGCGCGCTCGCGGAGCTGATCGAGGAGGGCAAGATCCGCCACTACGGTCTGTCGGAGGCCGCGCCGGAGACGATCGTGCGCGCGAACGCAGTGCACCCGGTCACCGCGGTGCAGACCGAGTACTCGCTGTGGACGCGAGACCCGGAGTCGGAGGTGCTGCCGACCGTGCGCGAGCTCGGCATCGGCTTCGTGCCGTACTCTCCGCTCGGCCGCGGGTTCCTCACCGGTTCGATCCGCTCCCTCGACCAGCTCGCCGACGACGACTTCCGCCGCTTCAACCCGCGCTTCGAGGGCGACAACCTGGAGGCCAACATCCGGATCGTGGAGGAGGTCGACGCGGTGGCCCGCGAGGCCGGGGCCGCCCCCGGGCAGGTCGCGCTCGCCTGGCTGCTGTCGAAGGGCGACGACCTGGCCCCCATCCCCGGAACGCGACGCGTCGAGAACCTCGAGCAGAACGTGGCGGCGGCCGACCTCGACCTCACACCGGAGCAGCTCGCCCGCCTCGACCGCGTCGCCGCGCCGGTGGGGGATCGGTATGCGGACATGAGCCCGTTGAACAAGTAGCCGAAGCGAGGGACGCGACTCGACGGTTGGATCACACCGTCGAGTCGCGTCCCTTTGCGCTCACCCCCGGAACCGCATCCGCAGCGTGCGCGCCTCCGGCCGCAGCGCGAACGCGGGCCACACGTCAGGACCGCAGGCGCGGGAGCCCAGGCCGTGTTGGGCCGCGTCGACGAACAGGTAGGTCGTGTCGGAGGGCGGCAGCTCGTGCGGGTGGCCTGCGGCTGCGACCTGCTGCGGGGTGTGCCGCGACAGTGAGAAGCCGGGGAGCCGCCCGCGGCTGTCCGCGGTCGTGGTGAAACCGAAGGCGCCGAGGTCGACCTCGCGTACGGCCGTGCGGTGGCCGGTCTCCTGCGGGCGGGCGTACTCCACGTTCAGCTCGTCCATCGTGGCGCGGAAGCGACCGACGTACGCGGCGCGCGTGCTGTCCGGATACGACTCCAGCGGGCCGAGCCCGAACCATTCGGCGGTGTCGATCGGGTTCCTGTCGTCCGGCAGGTCGAATCGGACGCCGATCCGGGGCCAGACGGTCGACCAGCCCGTGGACGGCTCGATCTCGATGCGCAGCTCGAGTTCGTCGTCGTGCGCCGTCCAGATCGTCTCGACCGTCACGGAGTCCACCGAGTTCGCGGCCGAGACGCGCGTGACCGTGCGCAGAGCGCCCGGTGCCTCCTGTACCGATACCAGCCGGTGCGTGAGCCGGTCGAGGCCCTGCTCCCGCCAGAGCCGGGCGCTGGAGACTCCTGGGATGCTCACGTCGCTGTACACCGGGTCGGCGGCGGCCGCGCCCTCGTCGTTGTCCGTCGGCGCGCGGAAGAGCTCCAGGCGCGGCCCGGCGACCGGGCGGCCGGCCAGACGGACGAGCGAGCCGCGGTCGAACGAGGCGAGGGCGATGTCGATGCTGCCGGACGAGTCCCGCCACCCGGACACGGCCGCAGGTGCTTTGCGTCGCACCGCCCGCGGCGGAGTCCGGTCGAGCTGCGCGCGTGCGACCACGTGCCCGGCGGTCGCCCAGGGAACGTCCTCCGCGAGCACCGCCTCCACCGTGACCCACGTTTCGCCGTCGCCGGCGACGGGGATGGCCGGCAGGGTCACGCGCGTGGCATCCCCGGCCGCGACCGCCGGCGCGTCCAGGGTTCCGGAGGCGGCCTCCCTGCCGTCGTGTTCGACCCGCCAGCGCACGGCCAGGTCCGCGCTGCTCGCGCTGTGCCGCCGGTTGGTCACGATCAGCTCGGAGCCGTCGTCCGAGAAGGTCAGCGCGACCGGCTGCGCCACCGCGGCGAACTCGTGGAGGCCAGGCGTGGGCACATCGTTCGACAGCACCATGCCGTCCATCACGAAGTTTCCGTCGTGGACGACCTCGTTGAAGTCGCCGCCGTACGCGTAGAACGGCGTGCCGTCGGCGGTGTGCGTCAGGATGCCGTGATCCCGCCACTCCCACACGAAACCGCCGTGCAGCCGCGGGTGGGCGTCGACCAAGGCCTCGTACTGGTCGAGTGCGCCCGGGCCGTTGCCCATGGCATGCGCGTACTCGCAGAGCAGGAACGGCTTGGTGCGCTGCCGCGCGCCCTGCGCGGGCGTGCAGCCGAGCAGGGGCGTGAGCGAACCATCGGTGCCGATCTGCTCGGTCTCGGGCACGGACGAGTACATCCGCGAGTAGACGTCGGTGTACTCGCCGGTGTAGTCGCCCTCGTAGTGCACCGGACGCTCGGGGTCGCGCTCGTGCACCCACGCCGACATCGCCGCGAGGTTGGCGCCCGTACCCGACTCGTTCCCCAGCGACCACATCACGATCGCCGGATGGTTCTTGTCGCGCTCCACCGTCCGGCGGATCCGGTCGAGATAGGCCTCGCGCCAGCGGGGATCGTCGCTCGGGTTGTCCTGCCAGCCCGCCTTCTCGAAGCCGTGCGTCTCGAGGTCGCACTCGAGGACGACCCAGAATCCCAGCTCGTCGGCCAGGTCGAGCAGGCGGGGATGCGGCGGGTAGTGGCTGGTACGGATCGCGTTGACGTTGAACCGCTTCATCCGCATGAGGTCGGCCCTGGCGTGCTCCTCATCGAAGACCCGGCCGCGCTCGGGGTGCGTCTCGTGGCGGTTCATCCCGTGGAAGACGACGCGCCGGCCATTGACGAGGAAGCGGTCGCCCCGGATCTCCACGGTGCGGAAGCCGAGGCGCAGCGAGACGGTCTCACCACGGGAGGTCACCGTCGCGTCGTAGAGCCGGGGCGACTCGGCGGTCCAGGGGTCGACGGCACCGACCGCGACGGGCGCGACCTCGGCCGGGGCCGCCCAGACGACCTCGACGCCGAGCTCGGGGAGGCGGAGGGTCACAGGGAAGGCGTCCTCGGTCGCCGTGACCTCCGGGTCGATCGTTCCGCGGCCCTCGGCGAACCCGGTGCGCAGCCAGACGTCCTCCAGGCCGTCGGCAGGCCGCGCCGACAGTGTGACGTCGCGGAAGATCCCGGGAAGCCACCACTGGTCCTGGTCCTCCAGGTAGCTGGCGGCCGACCACTGGTGCACCCGGACCGAGAGCAGGTTGGCTCCGGCGCGCACCAGGTCGGTGACGTCGAACTCGTGGGCGAGCCGGCTGCCGCTCGCCGCGCCCGCCTCCGTACCGTTCACCCACACCCGGTACAGCGACTCCACCCCGTCGAAGCGCAGTACGATGCGTGCGTCGTCCGGCCAGCCGGTCGGGAGGTCGAAGTGCCGCCGGTAGTCGCCCGTCGGGTTCTCGTCGGGGACGAAGGGAGGCTCGATCGGGAACGGGAACTGCACGTTGGTGTAGATCGGCCGCCCGTACCGGCCGTCGCCCTGCAGGACCCAGTGCGCCGGAACGGGGAGCGAGTCCCAGGCGGCATCGTCCAGGCTCGGCGACGCGACATCATCGGGGAGGTCGGCGCTCGGCGAGAGCCGGAACCTCCATTCTCCGTTCAGGGAGAGCGACGGGGCGTCGGAGTGCAGCCACGAACGCGGCGTGCGCACGGCGCCGTGGGCGGGCGCGGTGTCGGAGAGGAGGCGGGGGACGGGCACTATTTCACTGCTCCTTCGGTGAGACCGCCGCGCCAGAACCGCTGCAGGACGATCATGGCGATGGCGAGGGGGATGACCGACAGCAGGACGCCGCCGGTGGTCAGCTCGTAGAACTCGGGCAGCCGGTCGGTCTGGCTGCGCCATGTGTTGAGGCCGAGCGTGATGGGGTACAGCCGGTCGTCGGAGAGCATGACCAGCGGGAGGAAGTAGTTGTTCCAGATCCCGACCAGCTGGAACAGGAACACGGTCACCAGTGCCGGCGTGAGGATGCGCAGGCCGACGGTGTGGAAGATCCGGAGCTCGCCCGCGCCGTCGAGCCGTGCCGCCTCCAGGAGGGCGCCGTCGACCGTCGCGTCGGCGTAGATCCGGCAGAGGAACAGTCCGAACGGCGACACCAGGGAGGGCAGGAGCACCGCCCAGTAGGTGTTCGCCAGCCCCAGCTCGCTGAACAGCAGGAACAGTGGGAGGGCGGTGGCGGTGCCGGGCACGAGCACCCCGCCGAGGACGAGCCCGAACACGAACCCGCGGCCGCGGAACTCGTACTTGGCCAGCGCATAACCGCCCGCAGCGGCGAAGTAGGTGGCGAGGAGCGCACCGACTCCGGCGTAGATCACCGAGTTGAGGAACCAGCGCAGGAAGATCCCGTCGTCGTAGGTCAGCACCTCGGTCAGGTTGTGCCAGAGCGCCACGTCGCCGGCGAACCAGAACCCGTTCGTCGCGAAGAGATCCTGGGTCGTCTTGGTCGCCGCGACCACCACCCAGTAGACGGGTACGAGGAAGTACACCGCGACGACCACGAGGATGCTCGTGACGAGGATGCGCATCCCCGGCGTCCGCCCGGCGGACCGGTCGTGCGCCGATCGAGGGGCGCGCGCGCTGAGGGAGATGGTGGGGGTCGGCTCGCGCTGTTCGAGGGTCGCGGTCATCGGGTCCTCCGGTTGGTCAGGCGCAGGAAGGCGAACGACAGGGCGAACGCGACGAGGGCGATGAGCACGGCCTGCGCGGCCGCCACGTTGTAGTCGTTGTAGGCGAATGCGGTCGTGTACGCGCTGAGGTTCGGCGTGTACTCGCTGTCGATCGCGGGGGAGGAGGTCTGCAGCACCTGCGGTTCGGCGAAGAGCTGGAGGGTGCCGATGATCGAGAACACCACGGTCAGGGTCAGCGCCGGCCGGATGAGCGGCAGCTGGATGCTCCGCGCGACCCGCCACGGGCTCGCGCCGTCGACCTTCGCCGCCTCGTACACCTCGGTCGGGATCGACTTCAGCTGGGCGATGATGATCATCATGTTGTAGCCGGTGTAGGTCCAGGTCACGATGTTCGCGATGGACCAGAGCACGGTGTCCGGTCCGAGGAAGTCGAGCTGCAGGCCGAAGGCCGCGCCCAGATCGACCAGCGGGCTGAGACCCGGGATGTACAGGAACGACCAGAGGATCGTCGCGATCACGCCAGGAATCCCGTACGGGAGGAAGTAGACCGCCCGGAACAGTCCGGGCCAGCGGGCGGAGGCCGATTCCAGCAGCAGGGCGAGCACCGTGCAGAGTGCGATCATCAGCGTGACCTGCACGATTCCGAACAGCAGGACGCGGCCGATCGACGCGAGGAAGTTCGGGTTGCCGATCGCCTGCGCGTAGTTGGCGAACCAGGCGAACTCGGTGGTCACCCCCTTCTCGCCGAAGACGCCGGACCTGGTCACCTTCGTGAAGCTGCTCACGACGGCGACGATGATCGGGAGGACGAAGGTCAGCGCGAACAGCGCGAGGAACGGAGCCCTTTGTCGCGGAACGCGCGCATGATGTTCCGCTCGCTCTGCGCCACGGCGTCGACCAGCGTCGACCCGGAGGGCTTCTTGCGGAAGCCGTCCGCGAGGATGTTGAACGACTGCTGGGTGATCGGCCACCACGACCAGTCCGGGTTCTGCTCCCGCGATGCCGGGAGGAAGACCTCCTCGTTGTAGCTCTGGCCGCCGAACCACGCGGAGGGCTTCGTGCGGGACGAGCCGATGTCGTCGCGCGCGGGCGACCAGCCGATCCCGCTGTTGCGGATCATCGCGTCGATGCCCTCCGGGCTCGTCGTCATCCAGACAGCGAACTCGAGCGCCTCACGCGGGTGCCGGCTGTTCGCCAGCACGGCGGCGGTGGAGCCGCCGAGCGCGCTCGACCCGTAGCCGCCGGAACCCCAGCGGGGAAGCGGCGCCACCCGCCACTTGCCCTCTCCTCCCGAGACGCCCTGCAAGAGCGCGTCACCCCAGCTCGCGCTGGCGCACGAGGCGATCGTGTCGCGCGCGGCCGCGGCGAACCAACCGCTCGAGAATGCGCCGTAGCCGGTCTGCAGGATCCCGGTGTCGATGGCCCTGTCGAAGAAGCGCGCGGTGTTCAGGGTCGCCTCGTCGGTCATGTCGATGACCCAGCGGTCGCCGTCGACCCTGAGCCAGGATGCGCCCGCTTGGCCGGAGACGGCGGCGAACCAGGAGGGATCGGCGAAGTTGAACGCGTCGATGTACACGCCGGTCTTCTTCAGCTCGGCGCCCACCGTCGCCCATTCATCCCAGGTGGCGGGGGCCGTCGCGCCGACCCTCTCGAAGAGATCGGGGCGGTGGTAGAGAGCCATCGGACCGGAGTCCTGCGGGATGGCGTACACCCCGTCGACGAAGCTGACCTGGCTCCAGAGCGTCGGGTCGTAGCGCTCGGCGAACTCGTCGGCGCCGTAGCGGCGGAGGTCGATCAGGCCGTTGACCAGCATGAACTCCGGCACGCTCCGGAGTTCGACCTGGGCGATGTCGGGGCCGCCGCCGGCAGCGAGGGCGGAGTACAGCTTCTGGTACCCGCCGGAGTTGCCGCCGGGGATCCAGACGGCTTCGACCTGCACATCGGGATGCGTCGCGTTCCAGACGTCGGCGACCTTCTGGAGATCCTTGAGCCACGCCCAGTAGGTGAGTGTGATCTTCTCGCCCGCGGCGGCCGGGCGGATCACCGACCCGCTGTTCGCCGAAGTGGTACCGGGAGTGGTGCAGCCGGCGAGCAGTGCTGCTGCGCCGGCGGCTCCGAGGCCGAGGAGGGATCGTCGTGTCAGTCGCGTCATAGCCTTCACTTCATCGTGGGAGCGGTAGCATCGACGCTAGTCGAAAATAATGCAAGTGACCTAATTTGGAGGCGCAGCGTGTCCGACCCGACCCGGACCAGACGCGGACCGTACGCCAAGTCCGCGGAGCGGCGTCAGCAGATCGTCGAGCAGGCCTACCGTGCGTTCGCGACCCGCGGGTACCACGGCAGCTCGCTGCGCGAGATCGCCGCCGCCTCCGGCATCAGCCTCAGCAACCTCCAGCACCACTTCGCCACCAAGGAGGAGCTGCTCGTCGCCGTTCTGGCCCGACGGGACGAACAGGGCGGGGAGATCATCGCCGGGCCGGCCGGGCTGCCATTCCGCGAGCACATCATCGCTCAGGCGAAGGCGAACGAGGGTATCCCCGGGCTCATCGCCCTCTACAGCATCCTGTCGGCAGAGGCGGTCACGCCCGAGCATCCCGGCCACACGTACTTCGCCGAACGGTACGACGACCTGCGCTCGGAATACGAGGCGGAGTTCATCGTCCTGCGGGAGCGAGGCCGGCTTCGTTCCGGCGTGCAGCCGGCGCTCGCCGCGACGACCGTGGTCGCGCTGTGGGAGGGCGCGCAGCTGCAGTGGCTCTACGCTCCGGACCGGGTGGCAGCCGGCGACGCGCTCCGCGCGTATCTGGAGCTGGTCATCGTCCCGGAGGCGGATGCGTCCTAGAACTCGATCGCGTCGCGCAGCAACGGGCACGTCATGCAGTGTCCGCCGCCGCGGCCGCGGCCGAGCTCGGCTCCGACGATCGGGATGACCTCCACGCCCGCGCGCCGCAGCGCGTCGTTCGTCGCCGTGTTGCGGTCGTACGCGTAGACGACGCCCGGCCGCAGGGCCACGGCGTTGTTGCCGCTGTCCCACTGCTGGCGCTCGGTCTCGTAGTTGTCGCCTGCCGTCTCGATCACGCGGAGGCGGGGGAGTCCGAGCGCGGACGCGACCACGTCGACGAACGCGCGGTCGCCCTCGTCTCGGACGTCGACCCGCGATGCTCCGTCACCCGGGCACAGGGTGAAGGTGTGCACGCGGTTCATGATCTCCGGGTAGAGCGTCACCAGGTCGCGGTCGGCGAAGGTGAACACGGTGTCGAGGTGCATGGCCGAGCGCAGCTTGGGCATGCCGGCCACGATCACCTGCTCAGCTGCGCCCGCATCGAACAGCGCCGCCGCCGTCTGCGTGATCGCCTGCCGGGACGTGCGCTCGCTCATGCCGATCAGCACAGCGCCGTTGCCGACCGGCATGACGTCGCCGCCCTCCAGGGTCGCCTGGCCCCAGTCCTGCTCGGGGTCGCCCCACCACACGGTCGCGCCCGCGAACGCGGGGTGGAACCGGTAGATCGCCTTCATCAGCAGTGTCTCGTCGTGACGCGCGGGCCAGTAGAGCGGGTTGAGGGTGACGCCGCCGTAGATCCAGCACGTCGTGTCGCGCGTGTAGAGCGTGTTCGGCAGCGGCGGCATCAGGTACTCCCGGATGCCGGTCGACTCGCGGGCGAGCGCGACGTAGTCGGTGCGGTAGTCCTCGGGGAGGTCTACGGTTGACAGGCCGCCGATGAGGAACTCGGCCAGCCGATCGGCAGGAAGGGAATCCAGGAACGCGCGCGTGCCCTCCACCAGCCCCAGCCCGACCTGATTCGGGACGACTTTGCGGTCGAGCAGCCAGGCGCGGGCTTCCGGCTGCGCGACGGTTTCGGCCAGCACCTCGTGCAGCTCGAGCACCTCCACGCCGTTCGAGCGCAGGTCTGCGACGAACGCGGCATGGTCGCGCTTCGCGTTCTCGACCCACAGCACGTCGTCGAAGAGCAGCTCGTCGGCGTTCGAGGGGGTGAGCCGGTGGTGCGCGAGCCCCGGGGAGGCCACGAGCACGCGCCGCAGCTGCCCGACCTCCGAGTGCACGCCGAACGTCGTCTCCGTCATGTGTCGCCCTTCTTCTCGCATTCGGTTCGAGGTCTGCGTCTCGACGCGACCGTCACAGTCGGATCCAGCCCACCGAGAGCGCCACGATGCCCGCGACCGCTCCCAGTACCGAGACGGCCAGGATCACGAGCTCGCGGCCGCTGAACCACCGACGCCCCTGCTCGCGCCGGACCATGATGAACAGGATGGTCGCCGGCGCGTAGATGATGAACGACAGCAGCACGAACGTCAGCCCGGCCGCGAACAGCAGGAACGCCGTATAGATCGTGGCCAGCACCACGACCACCAGGTCGCGCCCCCAGCCGTGCGGCGCATCCCGGTAGGTGTCGCGGGTGACGACGAGTTTGAGCGCGTAGAGCGCGGCGAGGAAGAACGGGATGAGCGTCAGCGCGCTCGTGAGGTCGAGCGCGAGGTTGAGCGCGTCGTGCGCGAAGTAGATGATCACGAGCACGGCCTGGACGAACAGCGCCGTCAGCAGCAGCGCCGCGACCGGCACGTCCTGGCTGTTCGACCGGCCGAGGAAGCGCGGCATGTCGTGGTCCTTCGCCGCGACGAAGAGCACCTCTGCCGCCATCAGCGACCACGCGAGGTAGGCGCCGAGCACGGACACGATCAGCCCGATGCTGACGAACCACGCTCCCCACGGCCCGACAGCGGCCTCCAGGACGCCGGCCATCGAGGGTTGGCGCAGCTTGGCGATCTCGCCCATCGGCAGGACGCCGTAGGACACGATCGTCACCGAGGCGAAGACGGCGAACACGCTCACGAAGCCGAGGATCGTGGCACGCCCGACGTCCTCACGCCGCTTCGCGTGCCGGGAGTACGTGCTCGCCCCCTCGACGCCGAGGAAGACGAACACCGTGACCAGCATGGTGTTCCGCACCTGGTCGAACAGGGAGCCGGCGTAGTCGGCCCCACCCCAGTTGGCGGCGAAGACGTCGGGCTTCAACACGAAGAGCGCCAGGAGGACGAACACGACGATCGGGACCAGCTTGGCGACGGTGACGATGCGGTTGATCGCCGCGGCCTCCTTGATACCGCGGCGGATGAGGAAGAAGAACCCCCACAGCGCGGCGGACGAGATCGCGATGGCGATGATGGTGTCGCCCTCGCCGAACGCCGGCACCACGGCACCGATGGTCGACATGATGAAGACCCAGTAGAAGACCAGGCCGACGGAGGCGCTGGCCCAGTAGCCGAAAGCGGAGAAGAAGCCGAGGTACTCGCCGAAGCCGGCCTTGGCGTACGCGTAGACGCCGGCATCGAGCTTCGGCCTGCGGTTGGCGAGCAACTGGAACACGAACGCGAGCATCAGCATGCCGACGCCGGCGATGCTCCAGGCGATCAGCGCACCGGCGACGCCGGTCTCCTGGGCGAACCGGCGGGGGAGCGAGAAGACGCCGGCGCCGACCATGCTGCCGACGACCATGCCGGTCATCGTGATCATGGAGAGCTTGGCGGGTGCGGACTGCGTCGGCGGGGCTGTCGTCTTCTGATCGGTCACGCGGTTCCCCTCCGTCGACACCTGTCTGTCACCGACGCTAACGACCTCGTTTCCCGCCGGTCAAGACCCGTCACGGGTGAAAAACCGAAACCGCCGAGTACGCGGATTCTGCCGGTGGTTCGTCGCGCAGACTGTCGGTGTGCGCTCGCGGGACGACCTGAACGGCGGAGCTTCGGGGGTAGATTCGATGCACCGACCATGGAGTAGCCGTGAATGCCGAGCCCGCTGGACTGTCCGATCAGATCGTGATCCTCGTCGTCGGACGCCCCGCTTCGGGGAAGAGCACCATCAGCGCGCGCATCGCCGAGCAACTGGGCCTCCCGATCATCGCGAAGGACGCACTCAAGGAGATCCTGTTCGACACGCTCGGTCACGCTGACGCGGCGTGGTCCGAGATGCTCGGCACGGCGAGCTTCGCCTTGCTGGACTACGTCATCGACGTGCAGCTCCGCGCGGGCGCGTCATTCATCGTCGATGCCGCGTACAACGCGGCCTTCGAGAACGCGAAGTTCCAGGCCTGGCAGGACGAGTACGGGTTCACCGCGGTCCAGGTGCATTGCACGGCGTCGGATGACGAGCTGGTCCGGAGGTTCACGAAGCGCTGGCAGGACGGTGATCGACATCCCGGACATGTCGACGGCGAGCGTGCCGACGGGTTCCGGGCGAGCCTCGGAGATGGGCGCGCCGAGGTGCTCGACCTGAGGGGACCGGTGATCAGGTGCGACACACAAGCTGTCGGGGCCGTCGACGAGACCTTGGCTCGACTCCGGCAATTCGCGCCGGACCCGCTCCGGGTGAGGTGAGCACTCAGGCGCCCCGGCGCCGGGGTCAGCTCGGCGGGGCGCCGCGGTGTGCAGGGGTGAGGTTGAAGACCGTCCCGTACCGCAACGTTTCCGTGGTGACGGCGCCGTCGAACGGGTTGAGGTAGCGGAAGTCGTCGGCGGTGAGGCCGAAGCGGCTTTCGATCGCTTCGAGAGTGTCGCCGGGGGCCACTGTGTAGGTCGACGGCCGCCCGTCCGCCATCGTCACCGCGCCGGTGGCGTGATCCCGGGCTCCGTGGTCCGAGACGACGAGCCCCGTGTGCGACGGCGCGAGATTCCAGTCGAGTCGGGCCGCGGCCAGCGCCGGATACACGCAGCCGTCGACGTTCGGCTTGCCGGCATCCGCGTCCGCGCGCACGATGACCGTGCGCAAGTACGTCGGGTCCACGTCGAACGGGCCGCCGTTGGGGACAGCGATGGGCAGCGTCCAGGTGTTCGGGGTGCCCGCGTCCTGGTTCATGACGAAGGACCAGCTGTCTGCCGCACACGTCACGTCCACCGGGTGTGGACTCAGCTGGAGCTCGAGCCGGCCGACCGCCGGAGTCGTGAAGGACTGCAGGGCGGCAGTCACCGTGTTGCCCGCGGCCGTGAGCACGACCTCGCCCGTGGTGCGGCCGTCCGCCGAGGTGAAGGTGCCCGTCGCGATGACGCCGTTCAAGACAGGCTCTGGCGAAGCAGCTGCGGTGGGCGAGGGTGCCGTACGGTGGGCCGAAGGCGCGCTCGGCGCTCCAGGCGCGCTGCAGCCGACGAGCGCGGACCCGACGACGGAGAGGGCGGCGCCCGCCAGTGCGATCCGACGGCCGAACACGCCCCCATGCTAGTGGCCCAGCGGACGACGAAACCGCCGAGTACGCGGATTGTCCGCGTACTCGGCGGTCTCGGCCGGATTTCGTGCGTACTCGCGGGTTAGGCGACGGCCTCCGCGGGGGAGCGCACGCCGCGGACGGGCGGGTGCTGGAAGGTGTCGCCGAAGACACGCTCGGAGGCGCCGACGCGGTCGAGGTACGGCGTGATGCCGCCCATCTGGAACGGGAAGCCCGCGCCGAGGATCATGCAGAGGTCGATGTCCTCCGGCGCCTCCACGACGTGGTCGTCGACGAGCATCCGATGGATCTCATCGGCCAAGCCGTCCTCCAGCCGGCGCAGGATCTCCTGCTCGCTCCACGGGCTCTTGCCGCCGGCCAGGATCTTGGCGGCGCCCTTGTCCAGGCCCTTCACCTTGCCCTTGCCGTCCTTCTCGAGTAGCGTCCCGTACTCGGCGAGCCGGTGGAGGTTCTCGCTGCGGTAGAACCGGTCGGGGAAGGCCGCGTGATGCGTGTCGAGCACGTGCGCGCCGACCTTCAGGCCGACCAGATCGAGCAGCACGGAGGGCGCCATCGGGAGGCCGAGCGGCGCGAACGCCTTGTCCACGGTCTCGAACGGAGTGCCGTCATCCACCGCGTGCATCGCCTCGCCGAGGATCTTGGCCAGCACCCGGTTCACGACGAACCCGGGGGTGTCGGCCGTGATCACGGCGTTCTTCTTGAGCGCGGCCGCCGTGACCATCGCCGTCGAGAGGGTGGCCTCGTCGGTGTGCGGCGTCTTCACGACCTCGATCAGCGGCATGACCGCGACCGGGGTGAAGAAGTGGAAGCCGACCAGGCGCTCCGGGTGCTTCAGCTTCGCGCCGATCTGCTCGACTGACAGCGACGAGGTGTTGGTCGCCAGCACGGCCTCGTCGGAGAGGTACTGCTCGACCTCCGCGAAGACGTCCTGCTTGACGGTGAGCTCTTCGAAGACGGCCTCGATGACCCAGTCGCAGTCGGCGAAATCGGCCTTGTCGGTCGTGCCGGTCACCAGCGCGCGCAGGCGGTTGGCCTCGTCGGGGTTGATGCGCCCCTTCTCCTGCAGCTTGCCGATCTCGTCGTGGATGTAGGCGACGCCCTTGTCGACGTGCGCCTGATCCAGGTCGGTGATCACGACGGGCACGCGGAGGCGGCGGACGAAGAGCAGCGCGAACTGGCTGGCCATGTAGCCGGCGCCGATGACGCCGATCTTGGTGACCCGCTTGGCCAGCTTCTTGTCCGGTGCCCCCGCCGGACGCTTGGCACGCTTCTGGACGAGGTTGAAGGCGTAGATGCTGGCCTGGAACTGGTCGCCCGAGATGAGCTCGGCGAGCGCGTCGTCCTCCAGCGCGAAGCCGGCGGCCCGGTCGTTGGACTTTGCAGCCTTGAGCAGGTCGAGCGCCTTGTACGGCGACTTCGGCACGGTGCCGATCCGGCTCTCCAGCATCTTGCGGGCGATCCCGATCGCGGCGTCCCACTTGACCATCCGCTCGACCTTGCCCGGAACGTTCGGGCGCTTGACCTCGATCGCACCGGTGAGGACCTTGTCGGCCCACTTCAGCGAGTCCTCGAGGAAGTTCGCCGGCTCGAAGATCGCGTCGGCGATCCCGAGGTCGAACACCTCCTGCGGCTTGAGCATCCTGTTCTGCTTGAGCGGGTTCTCGATCACGACCTTGAGGGCGTTCTCGATACCGATCAGGTTCGGCAGGATGGTCGCGCCGCCCCAGCCGGGGATGAGCCCGAGGAACACCTCGGGCAGCGCGAACGCCGCCGCGTTGCGGTCGATGGTGCGGTAGTCGGCGTTGAGGCCGATCTCCACTCCGCCACCGAGTGCGAGGCCGTTCGTGAACACGAACGAGGGCACGCCGAACGTCGCCTGCTTTCCGAGCACGTAGTGCCCGAGCTGGGGGAGCAGCTTCGCGACCTCCACACTCGGGATGTCGCTCACGCGGCTGAGGTCGGCGCCGGCGGCGAGGATGAACGGCTTGCCGGTGACGGCCACCGCGTCGATCTCACCGCGGGCGGCGCGCTCGGTGAGCGCGTCGAACGTCTTTCCGAGCTCCAGGAGGGTGGCCGGTCCCATCGTGTTCGGCCGGGTGTGGTCCCGGTCGTTGTCGAGGGTGACCAGTGCGAGGGTCTTGCCGCTGGGCAGCGGGACGTCTTTCACGTAGGAGTGGGTGACGACCTCGTCGGCGGTCAGCTCGACGAGCGGGGAGAAGTCGATGGTGCTGTAGTCGGTCACTGTTCTTCTCAGCCCTTCCGCGCCGCGCGCTTGTCGTAGTTGGGGTTCTCCCAGATCACGGTGCCGCCCTGGCCGAGGCCCACGCACATCGCCGTGGTGCCGTAGCGGACCTCCGGGTGCTCCTCGAACTGGCGGGCGAGCTGGATCATCAGCCGCACGCCGCTGGCGGCGAGCGGGTGGCCGATCGCGATCGCGCCGCCCCACTTGTTGACCCGCGGGTCCTGATCGTCGATGCCGAAGTGGTCGAGGAATGACAGCACCTGGATGGCGAACGCCTCGTTCAGCTCGAAGAGGCCGATGTCGTCGATCGTCAGGCCCGCCTTGCGCAGCGCCTTCTCGGTCGAGGGGACGGGACCCAGGCCCATGATCTCGGGCTCGACGCCCGCGAACGCGAAGCTGACCATGCGCATCTTGGGCGTCAGGCCGAACTCCTTGACCGCGTCGGCGGAGGCCAGCAGGCTGGCGGTCGCGCCGTCGGTGAGCGGCGACGAGTTGCCCGCCGTCACGCGACCGTGCGGACGGAACGGGGTCTTCAGCGTGGCGAGACCCTCCATCGTGGTCTCCGGGCGCATGCCCTGGTCCTCCGTGGCGAGACCCCAGCCCTGCTCCGAGCGGATCGCGACGGGGATCAGGTCGGGCTGCAGCTTGCCGGCAGCATAAGCCGCGGCGGTCTTCTGCTGGCTGCCCAGCGCGAAGCGGTCGGAACGCTCCTTGGTGAGCGCGGGGAACCGGTCGTGGATGCGCTCGGCGGTCATGCCCATGTTGAGCGCGTCCTCCGCGACCATGCGCTCGGACAGGAAGCGCGGGTTCGGGTCGGCGCCGAAGCCCATCGGGTGCCGGCCCATGTGCTCGACGCCGCCGGCGATCGCCAGGTCGTACGCACCGAAGGCGATGCCGGAGCCGAGCGTCGTGACGCTGGTCATGGCGCCGGCGCACATCCGGTCGATCGCGAATCCGGGCACCGACTTCGGCAGGCCGGCGAGCAGGGCAGCGGTACGGCCCAGGGTGAGCCCTTGGTCGCCCTGCTGCGTCGTCGCGGCGATGGCGACATCGTCGATGCGCTCCTTGGGCACGTTCGGATTCCGCTCGAGCAGGCCGATCATGGCCTTGACGACCAGGTCGTCAGCGCGGGTGTTCCAGTACTGCCCTTTTTCGCCCGCACGTCCAAACGGAGTACGGACTCCGTCGACGAACACGACTTCCGTTCTATCGGCCACAGTGCCTCCCAATCAGGTCGACATCGATCCTAAGGAGGCCCGCGACCGGGGCGGGAATCGTTTGATTCTTTCTACGAAACCGCTTCGGACGCGTCGTCGGGCGTTTGGCTGCTTTCCACAAACGCTTGGGCGATCGGCTGTGAGGTTGCCTCAATCTGCCAGGGGCGCGCGCCGTGCTGCGCGAGCGCCTCCGCGATGCTCTCCGGCGTGATCTCCGCGGGAGGAGCCCAGGCGACGCGACGCAGTGTGTCGGGCGTGAGCAGGTTCTCCAGCGGGATCGCGAGCTCCTCGGCGCGCGTCGTCAGTGCGGCGCGCGCGCCCTTGAGCCGGGCGTCGGCCTCCGGGTTGCGGTCGGCCCAGGCGCGCGGCGGGGGGAGGCTCTCGCCCGTGCCGCGCAGCACGGGCAGGTCGTCGGTCGTGCGGCCGGCCTCGATGGCCGACCACCAGCGGTCGAGCTCCGTGCGGCTCGCCCGCCCGGTGAACTCGCGCATCGCGGCCAGCGCGCGCTTGCTGTCGGGCATCGCCTTGGCCGCGGCGGTGAGCGAGGCGTCGGGCACAAGACGACCGGGGGCGACGTCGAGCTGTCGGGCCAGGGCGTCGCGGCTCAGCCAGAGCTCGCGCGCCACGGCCAGGTTGCGGATGCCGCGGATCGAGTGGATGCCGGACAGCCGGCGCCACGGCTCGCTGCGCGGCACCGCCAGCTCGCGCGTCAGCTCGTCGGCGAACTCCTGCCGGGCGATCTCCGTCTTGCCGGCCTGGACCAGCAGGTCGGAGATGGCGTCCCTCAGGTCGGGCAGCAGTTCGACGTCGAGCGCGGCGTAGTCGAGCCACGGCTCGGGCAGCGGGCGCGTCGACCAGTCGGCGGCGCTGTGCTCCTTGGCGAGGTGGATGCCGAGCAGCTCCTCCACCACCGTGCCGAGACCGACACGCGGCATCCCGAGCAGCCTGGCCGCGAGCTCGGTGTCGAAGATGCTGACCGGATCGAGCCCGACCTCGCGCAGGCAGGTGAGGTCCTGGGTCGCGGCGTGCAGCACCCACTCGTCGGCCGCGATCGCCTCGTTCAGCTCGTCGAAGCGGCCGATCGCGGGCGGGTCGAACAGGAAGGTCCCGGATCCGCGCCGGTACATCTGGATGAGGTAGGCGCGCTGCGAATAGCGGAAGCCGCTGGCGCGCTCCGCGTCGACCGCGATCGGTCCCTCTCCCGCGACGATGCGGTCGACCGCTGCGCTGTAGCCGTCCCTGGTGTCGATGACGATGTGTTCAGCCACGCGGTGACCGTCTCGTGTTCAGCAGACTCACGCCCTCTCCTGTCGGCGGGAGGCCGGCCAGCATGCAGAGCAGCTCGCCCCAGCCCTCGACGTGCGCGGCGAGATCGGTCTCCAGCGGGCTCCACGAGGCCCTGAGCTCGATCTGGGCGCCGTCGCCCTGGCTGGCGAGCTCGCCGAAGCCGGTGGAGATGATCTTGGTGGCCGTGCCGCTGGCGGCGGTGTAGCTCGCGTGCCGGGCATCGAGCGCGTCGACGAGCCACGACCAGGCCACGTCGGCGAGGAACGGGTCGAGGCCGATGTCGGTCTCGAGCGGCGCCTGGGCGAAGCAGACGACGCGGAAGGGGCCGCCCCAGGCTTCCGGCTCGTCGGGGTCGTAGAGCAGGATGAAGCGGCCGGTGCCGAGGTCGGAGTCGTCGCCGTGCCGCGCAGGACGGACGTCGGCGGCCAACGCGACCGAGAAGGGCGCGAGCTGAGCAGGCGCCGGGATCTCCGTGACCACGAGCTCCGGACGTGCGTGAGCGCTGCGGATGGACTGCAGCGCCGCGGCATACTCCCCCGGGAGGTGCGGGGTCGAGGTTGGTGTCGACACGTTAGGAACACTAGAAGCCTTTGGGGGCTCGCATCGGTAAGGCACGCCGCCTGAGGATGTCCTGAAGACGCGCGCGGGCGGCCCCGGCTACGCTGTGGCCCATGGCGGCGACCAGCAGCGGATCGGGTGGAAAGAGCGGGTTCGGCAGGGCGGTCGGCGTGAGCGCCGCCGTCGCAGGAGGACTCGTGCTCCTCACAGCGGCCGGAGCCGCCTATGCGATGGCACGGGTCGCCCGCACGGTGATCACTCCGGTCCGCAGGCGCCCGCAGCGGGAGGTCGTGCGCGGGGTCGACTCCGCGGGCGGCACGATCACCCTCCGAGACACCCCCGACGCGGCGATGCCGGGGAGATTCGGTCTCTGGTTCGGCTCCGAGACCGGGTACGCCAAGCTCGGCGGCCTCCTGGAGCGGAGCGACGGTGTGGTCGTGCGCGAGCTCGAACGGATCGAGTTCGGCGACCTCAGGCCCGGCAGGGCGCGGATCAGCGGCTACTACTACCTCGACCCCGAGGAGCTTGGCCTCCCGGTCGCCAGCGTCGAGATCGGGACCGACCTGGGAGCGGCGCCGGCGTGGGTGTTCCCTGCGCCCGACGACGCGGGCTCCGACCGCTGGGTCATTCAGGTGCACGGGTGGGGTGCCAGCCGGCAGGAGGGTCTGCGCGCGGTGCGCACCTTCCATGACGCCGGCTACACCTGCCTGCTGGCGTCCTACCGCAACGACGGCGACGCCCCGGAGAGCGCCGACCGTCGCTACGGCCTCGGCGGCACCGAGTGGCGGGACATCGACGCGGCCATCCGGTATGCGGCCGAACAGGGGGCGCGGTCCATCGTGCTGATGGGCTGGTCGATGGGCGGTGCGGTCGTGCTGCAGACCGTGACCCGCTCCGAGAACCTCGGGCTCGTGACCGGCCTCGTGCTGGAGTCGCCGGTGATCGACTGGATCGACACGCTCGAGTACCAGGCCAACCTCCTCCGCCTGCCCGATCCGATCGCGCGCGGTGCGATCCGCCTGATCGAGGCGAACTGGAGCGGGCCGATCACCGGCCTCGGTGCGCCGATCGACCTGCGCAGCATGGACTTCGTCGCCCGCGCGGCCGACCTCAGCCTGCCGATGCTCGTCCTGCACAGCGAGGACGACGGGTTCGTCCCGGACACGGGCTCCCGTGCGCTCGCCAAGGCGCGCAGCGACATCGTGACCTTCGTGCCGTTCACGGTCGCGCTGCACACGAAGCTCTGGAACTACGACGAGGCGAAGTGGACGACGGCCATCCGCGAATGGTTGGAGAGTGCGCAGGGACTGCAGGGGAACGCAGCGGGCGCGTCGTCATGACGGGCGTCCATCGGGCGGTCCTGCCTCCGGTCGCGCGCCCCGGTGACCGGATCGCGGTGGTATCGCCGTCCTTTGCCGCGCCCGGCCGCTGGCCCGCTGTGCACGAGCAGGCACTGCGGAGGCTGGAGGAGCTCACCGGCCTCGCGCCGGTGGAGTACCCCACGACGCGACAGCTCGGCGCGTCGCCGCGGGAGCGGGCGCGGGATCTCAACGCCGCCTTCTCGGATCCGGACATCAGAGCCGTGATCGCCACCCTCGGCGGCGACGACCAGCTCCGGGTGATCCCGTACCTGGACCGGGAGGCCGTGCTTGCCGACCCGAAGCCGTTCCTCGGCTACAGCGACAACACGAACCTCCTGCACTGGTTGTGGAGTGCCGGCGTGGGCGGCTTCTACGGCGGCAGCACCCAGGTGCACCTCGGTCCAGGACCGCGGGTCGACGACATCCACGCGCGTTCGCTGCGTGCGGCGCTGCTCGGCGGCGGGCTGCTCGAACTGACCGACCCGGGGGAGTCCGAGGACTTCGGAACGGACTGGGGCGACCCGCGGGCGCTGTCCGAGACGGGGGAGCGGGAGCCGACGACGGGGTTCGCCTGGGCGGGACCGGCCCGGAGCGTGACCGGCAGCACCTGGGGCGGGTGTCTGGAGGTCGTCGACTGGATCCTGCTCGCGGACCGTTTCCCGTTCCCGCCTGCCGCGCTCGACGGCGCGGTGCTCCTGCTCGAGACGAGCGAGCTGACCCCGCCGGCCCACTGGGTGCGCTACACGCTGCGCGCGCTCGGCGAACGCGGGTTGCTCGCGCCGCTCGCCGGCGTGCTGGCGGCACGACCGGCGGTGAGCACATTCGAGCACCGGCCCGACGCCGCAGAACGCGACCGGTTGCGCGCGGCCCAGCGCGATGCGGTGATCGAGACGGTCGCCGAGTACAACCCAGACGCGGTCGTCTGCGTGGGAGTGCCGTTCGGGCATACCACCCCGCAGTG
The DNA here is from genome assembly GCF_017565305.1 of Leifsonia sp. TF02-11. Classification (GTDB taxonomy): domain Bacteria; phylum Actinomycetota; class Actinomycetes; order Actinomycetales; family Microbacteriaceae; genus Leifsonia. The sequence goes on along the minus strand of NZ_JAGEKP010000004.1, from coordinate 352,851 downwards.
GATCGTGCCGTACGGCGGGAGCATCACGCTGGACGGCGGGACGCGACGGGTGTTCGCGGACTACCGCTGAACCCTGCACGCCCGAACCCTGCACGCCCGAACCCCGCGAGTCCGGCCGCTACGCCGCCAGTTTCGCCCGCACCTGCCGCTTCGTGCGCCCGAGCAGCGCAGACATGCCGCGGATGCGCAGCGGTGAGACCGCCTGCGTGAGGCCGAGCGTCTGCGGGAAGTCGTCGGGCACCGCGAGCACCTCGTCCGCCGTGAGACCGGCGAGACCCTGTACCAGGATCGACGCGAAGCCGCGGGTGGTCGGGGCCTCCCTGGGGGCGGTGGCGTAGAGGTGGACGATGTTCGCGTCGTCCACCTCCACGAAGATGAACACCGGGGCCTGGCACTCCTCGACGCGTTCGAGGAGGTCGGGATGGTCGCGGTAGCGCTCCGGGAGTTCGGGAAGCTCGTCCGAGAACTCCAGCAGCAGCTGCAGGCGGTCGTTCTGCTCCAGCGCCTGGAAGTCGTCGCGGATCTCGGCGAGCGTGCCGGTGAGGGCGGTCATCCCTTAACGGTACCTGCGCGCGGAGGGGTCGGGGACACCGGCGGGATCACCGGCCGGGAACCTCGCCCGGCTCCGCACCGGTGACGATCGGCACGCGCACCGCGGAGCCCCACTCGGTCCACGATCCGTCGTAGTTGCGCACGTTCTCGAATCCGAGCAGGTGGGTCAGCACGAACCAGGTGTGGCTGGAGCGCTCGCCGATGCGGCAGTACGCGATCACCTCGTCACCGGGCTTCAGGCCGGCGTCGCCCAGGTAGATGGCCTCCAGGTCGGCACGGCGTTTGAAGGTCGCGTCGGGGGCGGCGGCGCGTGCCCACGGCACGGAGGCGGCAGAGGGGATGTGGCCGGCGCGGAGCGCACCCTCGGTCGGGTAGCCGGGGATCTCGGTGCGCTCGCCGCTGTACTCCTCGGGCGAGCGGACATCGATGAGCGGACGGCCCAGGTGGGCGAGGACGTCGTCCTTGAAGGCGCGGATGGTGTGGTCGTCACGCTCCACGACCGGGTACTCGACAGAGACGGGCGACGGGACGTCGCGCGTGAGCTCGCGGCCCTCGGCGATCCACTTGTCGCGGCCGCCGTCGAGCAGGCGCACGTCCTCGTGTCCGAAGAGGGTGAACACCCACAGCGCGTAGGCCGCCCACCAGTTGTTCTTGTCGCCGTAGATCACGACGGTCGTGTCGCGGGCGATGCCCTTCGAGCCGAGCAGCTCGGCGAACCGCTCCGGGCTGACGTAGTCGCGCACGACCGGGTCGTTGAGGTCGGTGTGCCAGTCGATCTTGACCGAACCGGGGATGTGCCCGGTGTCGTACAGCAGCACGTCCTCGTCGGACTCCACGACGACCAGCCCCGGTTCGCCGAGGTGCTCCGCGAGCCAGCCGGTGCTGACCAGGCGTTCGGGGTGGGCGTAGCCGGCGAAGTCGGACGACGGGTCGGTGGCGATGGCCATGCTGCTGATCCTTACGGCTTAGGCTGGAACCCTGCGATTTCGCGGGGCGCGACCTCCAGGCTACGCGGCGTGCCGCACGAGCAGGACGCTCCGTCAATACTTCGACACAAATACTTACGACACAGCCACGACGACCGAAGGTGCACCCCGCCATGACCCTCGAGACGACCGGAGCCCTGCCCCGCCTCGCCGACCGCTCTCCGCAGATCACCGGCGCCGAGATCGCCGCGAGCCTGGTTCCGCCGTCGCAGTTCGAGCACGCCACCTTCGACTCCTACCGTCCCGACCACGACTACCCGTCGCAGTCGGAGGCCGTCGCCACGCTCAAGCTCTTCGCCAAGTCGTGGGAGCCGCAGCGACCGGCCGGCCTGTTCAGCCGCAGCCGCAAGAAGGTGGAGGCCATGAAACCGGGCGTCTACCTCGACGGCGGCTTCGGCGTCGGCAAGACGCACCTCCTCGCCGCGCTCTGGCACGAGGCGCCCGGCCCCAAGTACTTCGGCACGTTCATCGAGTACACGGCCCTGGTCGGCGCCCTCGGCTATGCGGGCGCGGTGCAGCTCCTGAAGGGCTCCACCCTCATCTGCATCGACGAGTTCGAACTCGACGACCCGGGCGACACGATGATGATGACGCGGATGCTCGGCGAGCTGGTGGCCTCGGGAACCCGCATCGCCGCGACGAGCAACACGCCGCCGAACGCGCTCGGCGAGGGCCGGTTCGCCGCGAGCGACTTCCTGCGCGAGATCCAGTCGCTCTCCGCGAACTTCCAGACCCTCCGCATCGACGGTCTCGACTACCGTCGCCGCGACACCACGGGCTCGGCCGTGACGGTCGACGACGCCGAGTACGACCGGGTGCTGACGGCGCTCGCCGGCCGGGGGGAGACCGCGACCAGCGACACCTTCGACGCGCTGATCGCGCACCTGGCCACCGTGCACCCGTCCCGGTACATCAAGATGCTCGACGGCGTCGACGTGATCGGACTGGCCGATGTGCACGTGCTGCACGACCAGATGGCGGCGCTGCGGCTGGTCGCCTTCATCGACCGCGTGTACGACGCGGAGATCCCGATCGTGCAGACCGGCACCCCGCTGAACGACGTCTTCGACGACGAGATGCTCGGCGGCGGCTACCGTAAGAAGTACCTCCGCTCGGTCTCGCGCATGATCGCGCTCACCGCGGGGGAGCTGCCGCCGCACGACGAGTGAGCGGCCGCCTTCCCGCCCTCGCCACACTCCCACCGCCGCGAAACAGACTGTTTACACAGCACGGGATCGCGTAACACCGGCGAAACACCGGCATCCCGCACCCGAAACCTCTCAAGAACAGACTGGCTCCACCCCGAAGCGCCCGGCTCGGCTCCGATGAGCTCGAACCCTCCCCAGGGCGTCGCACAGAGAGGTAGAGATCCGGCATGGTGTTGCACACAGCAGCGGACTACGCATCCACAGGAACCGTCAACGCCCTGTGGCTGCTGGTAGCCGCAGCACTTGTTCTTCTGATGACGCCCGGCGTCGCGTTCTTCTACGGCGGCATGGTCCGCGCCAAGAGCGTGGTGTCGATGATGATGATGAGCTTCGGCGCGATGGCCATCGTCGGCGTGCTCTGGGTGGTCTACGGCTACGGCCTGGCCTTCGGCACCCCGCTCATCCCGCACGTCCTCGGCGCTCCCGACCTGTTCCTGTCGAGCCTGATGGGCAAGGACGGCATGACGCCCGACCTGGGCGGTCTCGCGTTCGCGGGCTTCCAGGCCACCTTCGCCATCATCACCGTCGCGCTGATCTCCGGCGCCATCGCCGACCGGGCGAAGTTCGGCTCCTGGATGGTGTTCGCCGGGATCTGGGTGACGGTCGTGTACTTCCCGGTCGCCTACTGGGTGTTCAACCTGAAGGACGGCTGGATCGCGACGATCCTGCACGTGAACGACTTCGCCGGCGGCACCGCGGTGCACATCAACGCCGGTGCGGCAGGGCTTGCCCTCGCCCTCGTCCTTGGCAAGCGCGTCGGCTTCTCGAAGGGCATGAGCAAGCCGCACAACGTGCCGCTGACGCTGCTGGGCGCCGCGCTGCTGTGGTTCGGCTGGTTCGGCTTCAACGCCGGCTCGGAGGGCGGTGTCGACGGCGTCGCCGCGATCGCCTGGGTCAACACCCTGGCCGCTCCCGCTGCCGCGACCATCGGTTGGCTGATCGTCGAGAAGATCAAGGACGGCAAACCCACCTCCATCGGCGCCGCCTCCGGAGCCGTCGCGGGTCTGGTCGCGATCACCCCGGCCTGTAACATCCTGACCCCCGGCTTCGGCATGCTGCTCGGCCTGGTCGCCGGCGCGGTCTGCGCCGTCGCCATCGACCTGAAGTTCAAGCTCGGCTTCGACGACTCGCTCGACGTGGTCGGCATCCACCTCATCGGCGGCATCATCGGAACGCTGTGGATCGGAATCTTCGGCTTCACCCACATCAACGGCGACCCCAAGGCGCCCTTCTCCAGCCTCTGGTACGGCGGCAGCTGGTCGCAGCTCGGCGAGCAGGCGCTCGGCGCCTTCAGCGTCCTCATCTACTCCTTCGTCCTGGCCTACGCGATTGGCTGGGTCATCCAGAAGACCATGGGCTTCCGGATCAAGAACGAGGACGAGCTGGCCGGCGTCGACACCGTGGTGCACGGCGAGGAGGGCTACTCGCTCGAGACGGTCTGACCGTTCGGCTCACCACATCACAGACACACACGGACGGGGTGCCGCCTTCGGGCGGCACCCCGTCTCGTCATTGCCCGCCAGCTAGGGTAAGGGAGGCGCGTAAGGCGAAGGAGCGGGATGGTCGCGACGAGCGAGCAGGTGGACACGCTGCTCCTGTTCGTCTGCGGAGCCCTCACCCTGCTCATCCCGTTCGGGCTCGCCTTCTTCGTCGGCGGCCTCGGCGGCCGGGCGGCGGCCTCCCGCGCCCTGCTGTTCGCATCGATCGCCGCCGCGGCGACCATCGTGCTCGGCGTGCTCGGCGGCTACGGGATGCTCGCGGGAGCCCCGTGGATCGCCCACGTCGTCGGGACGCCGTCGTTCGGGCTCACGACCGGATTCGGCGCGGCGGACCCGCGGGGCGCCTCCCTCTACGAGCTCGCGCGAGCCGGCGCACAGCTGGCCGCCTGCGCGGTGTCCGTCGCGATCGTCGGAGTGGCCGTCGCGTCGCGGATCACCCTGCGCGCGTGGCTCGTGTTCATCGTGCTCTGGACGCTGCTCGTCCTCTATCCGGTCGGGTACGCCGTCTTCGCGCTCGACGACGGCTGGGCGACCGGGCTGCTGGGCGTCATCGACTTCGGCGGCGCGCTGCCGATCGGCGTGGCGGCCGGAGCGTCAGCGGCCGGGGTGATCCTCGCCTGCGGACGCGGCGAGCACCGGCCTCCGGAAGAGCGCAGCTTCGCCAGCATCGCGATCGGCGGTTCACTGGTCTGGGTCGGCTGGCTCGGGCTCACCACCGGCTCGGAGGGCGCCGTCGACGCCTACACCGGGCTCATCGCGATCAACTCGTTCCTCGCGTCGGCGGGCGGCTGCCTCGCCTGGATGGCGGTCGACCGGGTGCTCCTCCGCCGTCCGACGACCACGAGCGCGCTCTGCGGTGCGTTCTCCGGACTGGTGGCGATCACGCCGGCGTCCGGCGCCCTGACTCTCGGCTGGGCGTTGCTTCTCGGCGTCATCGCCGCTCTCGCCTGCGCGACGATGGTCGACCTCGCCGCGCGTGCCCGCTTCGGAGCCTCCATGGCGCTGATCGTCATCGTCACCGTCGCGAGCCTGGTCGGCCTCCTCTTCATCGGCCTTTTCGCCGGGGGCGGCGGGATGGTCTACAGCGGCAATTTCGACCTGTTCACCGTCCAGGGCATCGCCGGCTTCTCGGTGCTGATCGGCGCGTTCGTCGTCTCCCTGGGCCTCGCGTTCGCCCTCCGGTACACGATCGGACTCACGCGGGTCCGCTATCGTGCCCAGGGTGAGCCGACTCCTGACCGCGATCGCGAGACTGTTCCGCCCGTCGGCGAAGACCCCTGAGCGGGCGGGTTCCGCTCCTGCCCGGTCGGGCGTCGGCGGCGCCGAGCCGGGTCGGTCGGGCGTCGATGCCACCAGGGAAGTCGATCCGCACCGTCTCGCGCGCCTCCGCACGTCGTACAGTCCCCGCGTCGACGGCGATCCGGACCCGGGCGAGATCGTCTGGACCTGGGTTCCGTACGAGGAGGCGGACGGTCGCGGCAAGGACCGCCCGGTGCTCGTCGTCGCCTCCGAGCCGGGTGGCGCGGTGATCGCGGTCGCGCTGACCAGCCAGGCCCACCCGGGACGACCGGAGTACCTCGCCATCGGATCCGGCCCGTGGGACGCACAGAGACGCCCCAGCTTCGTCCGGCTCGACCGGGTGTTCCGCGTGCACCCGAACGGCATGCGCCGGGAGGCCGCCGCGCTGGACGCCCGCCGGTTCGCCACGGTGCGCACAGCGCTCCAGGAGCTCTACGGCTGGCGCTGACGCCTCCCGCCCTGCGTCTCCATGACGAACGGTGAAGGGCCACCCCACGAGGCCCCCGGCTCGTCACTACAGTGGCCGCATGGCTGACGACTGTTCGCGCCCACTCGACTTCGAGACCCGCCAGATCCACGCGGGGTCGGTCGTGGACACCGAGACACGCGCCAGGGTCACGCCCATCTATCAGACCGCCGGCTACGTCTTCGACGACTTCGACGACGGCGAGGAGCGCTTCGCCGGCCGCAGCCGCTACCGGGCCTACTCGCGCAACGACAACCCCACGAACGCGGTCGCCGGCCGCCGCATCGCCGACCTGGAGGGCGGAGTCGACGGCATCGTCGTCTCCAGCGGGCAGGCCGCGATCGCCGCGGCGATCAACGCGCTCGCCGAGTCGGGAGACCACATCCTCGCCACGCGCTCGCTCTACGAGGGGACGCGGGAGATGTTCCGCGGCATCCTGAAGCGGCAGGGCATCGCGTTCGAGTACGTCGACGACGACGCGACCGAGGACGACTGGGCGCGCCGCATCCGCCCGAACACGAAGGCGGTGTACACCGAGACGCTGCCGAACCCGCTGAACCAGGTGGTCGACATCGCACGGCTGGCCGGCATCGCGCACGCCGCGGGAGTGCCGCTGGTGGTCGACAACACGGTGCCGACGCCGTACCTGTGGCGGCCGATCGAAGACGGCGCGGACATCGTCGTGCACTCGACCTCCAAGTGGCTGTCGGGTCACGGGTCCGTGATCGGCGGGGCCGTGGTCGACGCCGGCCGGTTCGACTGGGCGGCGCATGCTGAACGGTTCCCGCAGCTGACGGAATCCCCGCGTCCCGGCGCCCCCTCGTTCGTGGAGCGGTTCGGCGCGGGCGCCCTGCTCGCCTACCTGCGTGCGGTGATCGTGCTCGAGTACGGGCCGACCGTGCCGCCGCTCAGCACGTTCCTGCTGCTGCACGGCATCGAGACACTGTCGGTGCGTATGGACCGGCACGTGCAGAACGCGCAGGCCGTCGCCGCATGGCTCGAAGGGCGGGCGGAGGTGGCCAGGGTGCACTACGCGGGGCTGGAGGGCGACCCGTACCACGGGCTCGCCAGCCGGTACCTGCCACGTGGTGCCGGCTCCATCGTCTCGATCGACCTGGTCGGCGGCCGGGAGGCTGCGCGCCGGTTCCTGGACGCCCTGGAGCTGATCAGCCCGATGACCCACATCGGCGACGTGCGGACGCTCGCCATCCACCTCGGCAGCACCATCCACGCCAAGCTGACGGAGGCCGAGCGGCTGGACGCGGGGATCACGCCCGGCCTGATCCGCCTCTCCATCGGCCTGGAGAGCCCCCGTGACCTGATGGCTGACCTAGAGCGCGGACTGTCCGCTGCCGCAGGCTAACCCGCGAGGGCGGGGGAGTTGACGGCGGCGATGGTGCGGGCGATGCGCTGCACGGCCTCCACGACCGTGCTCGGGTCGCAGGCGAGATTGATACGCGCGAAGCCGCGACCCTCGACGCCGAACGCCAGCCCGGAGTTGAGCGCCACCCGGCCGACATCGATGAGGGTGCGGGCCGGGTCGTCACCGAGTCCGGTGGCGCGGAAGTCGAGCCAGGCCAGGTAGCCGGCATCGGGCCGCACGACCCGCACGTCCGGGGCATGGAGGGCGACCTCCGCCTCCAGCAGCCGGACGTTCGCGACCAGCTGGTCGAGCAGCCCGTCACGCCAGCGCAGGCAGGAGAGCGCTGCGACGTTGGCGTGGAGGCCGAGGATGCTGGTGCGAGCGGCGAGCTCCTCCGGCAGCCGCTCGAGCAGGCTCGCCGTGGCCGGCTCAGCGGCGACGATGACCGCGCACTTGAGGCCGGCGAGGTTCCAGGCCTTGCTGGCGGACGTCACGGTGACCGAACGTGCTCCCGCCGCGCGGGCGACGGGAGCGAACGGGGTGAAGCAGGTGCCCGGGTGGGCGAGCGGAGCGTGGACCTCGTCGCTGACGATGAACACCCCGTACCGGGCGGCGAGACGCGCGAGCGCCTCCAGCGTGCGACGGCTGTGACATCGACCCGTCGGATTCTGCGGGTTGCACAGCAGCATCGCGTCAACGCCCGCCGCGAACGCGCGCTCCAGCCCGTCGAGGTCGAGCGCCCAGTCGGCGTCCTCCCGCAGCGGCACCGTGACGGCGACGGCGTCGGCCTCCTCGATCATCTCGAAGAAGGGCGGGTAGACCGGCGGCGTGAGCACGACCCGCCCGCCCACCTCGGGCAGCACCAGCCGCAGGGACTCCACGACCCCGACGGTCACGTCGGTGGCCAGGTGCACCCACGCCGGGTCGACGCCCCACGCCCACGAACTCCACGCGAAGTCGGCGAACGCGGGCGCCAGCGGGCCGGCGGAGTCGAGGTACCCGGTGTCGGAGTTGCGGAGGGTGTCGGCGACCCGGTCGAGGATGGCCGGCTCCACGTCGAAATCCATCTCGGCGACGAACACCGGCAGCACGTCGGCCGGATACCGGCGCCACTTGATGCTCGACCTGGACGCGAAGAGCGCCTCCAGGGGGCGTGCCGGCGAGAAGGTCATTGAGCAAGGGTGCCGTACGGCGGGCGGGGGCGCGAGCGGCGCTGTCACGGAACGTAAGGTTGGGCGAGACGAGCCGGGGGAGGGCGCAAACGAAAGCGGCCCCCGCTGATCGGGGGCCGTGCGTTTCGTGGTGGGCGATACCAGACTCGAACTGATGACCTCTTCCGTGTGAAGGAAGCGCGCTACCAACTGCGCCAATCGCCCGTCGCTGCGTCCGGATGGTTCCGGCTGCGAGTCTCGATACTAGCCGACCGCGACCCCCGAATGCACATCGGGGCGGCGCACCGGGCGTTGCGCGCCGCGACACACCCGGATGACGCGGCCGGTTTTGTCATCGGCCCGCGGATCGGCTAAAGTCATTCAAGTGCCGCGGGAGACCGGGGTGCGAAATGCGGATGTAGCGCAGTTGGTAGCGCATCACCTTGCCAAGGTGAGGGTCGCGAGTTCGAGTCTCGTCATCCGCTCGAGTCGGCCTGGTTTCCTCGGATACCGGGCCTCTCGAATACGGTACGGTTCTTCCGTGTTGTGGCTTCGGTGGATTGGCCGAGAGGCGAGGCAGCGGCCTGCAAAGCCGTATACACGGGTTCGAATCCCGTATCCACCTCGATCCTGAGAACCTCGATTTCGAGAACATCAGGCTCGGGCGATTGGCGCAGCGGTAGCGCGCTTCCCTGACACGGAAGAGGTCACTGGTTCGATCCCAGTATCGCCCACAGCGAGAAACCCCCGGGAGACCGGGGGTTTTGTTGTTCCTGGCGTGGCCGGACGAGCGATTCACCGCGTCACGGGCTCGCCGTGCCGACCTCTGCCGGGTTCCTGCGGGCCGACCGTGATCGCGTTAGTCTGCTGGCATGCGACGACGCGGAAGCACCGCCATCGCCGTCGGGGCGGCAGCCCTTGCGTCGGCGGTCGGTCTCTCCGGCTGCGTGTTGAATGCCTGCCCGGCGATCGGATATCTGGACACGGCGCCGGTCGAGTTGGCGTTCGTGAGTTCGCTGCCTTCGGCGTCGACGGTGTCGGCGTGCTTCGAGAGCGGGTGTACCCCCGCGACCGTGTCGGCGGACGACGACGGGATCTACCGGGTTCCTCAGCGCGCGCCGTTCCTGGACGGCGGGACAGTGCAGCCGACGACGATCCGCGTGGTGGTGGAGGCGGCCGACGCTGTGCTCACCGACGCGGTGCACACGCTCCCGACCCGCGCCGAACGTACCGGCCTGTGGGGTCAGTGTCCGGGGCCGTGGTCGTATCAGCCGGTGGAGATCCGTTGGTGAGGGCACGGGGCTCTGAGAACCGTGCCTCCCACGGCCGACGCGCTCCTCCATCAGCGGACAGAACGATTCGAGGTCCTGTCCCTAGGTCGCCGACCGCGAATCCAACGGGGAGCGGCTACCGCGGGCAGGGAGCATGCGCGGACCCCACACCCAGGCGAGCGCGCAGAAGACGACGGTCAGCGCGAACACTGCGGCGAACGACGTGTCGGAGGCGGTCCCTCCGAACGCCGAGAAGACGATCGAGGTCGCTGTCAGCACGATCGCCGATCCGATCGACTCAGCGATGGACACCGCCGAGCTGTTGAACCCCTGATTGTGCGGGGAGGAGTATTCGAGGGTGAGAACGGCGAGCCGCGGGTAGATCAGCCCCATTCCGGCGCCCGCGAACGCCCAGCCGATCAGGACGACGACAGGCCCCGCACCGGTGACGGCTGTCATCAGGAGTAAGCCGACGGCGAGGGTGAGTCCGAACGCGCCGGCCTGTGCGGCCAGCCGGTGGGTGATCCGCGGGAATCGGCCCTGCGCCCACGAGGCGACCGACCAGGTGACGCCGGCGGCGGTCAGGGCCAGGCCCGCGGTCGCCGCGGATGCTTCGTACCGGATGACCAGGAGAAGGGGGACATACACCTCCGCGGCGAAGAACGTGCCCGTCACCAGCCCACGCATGAGAACGACGCTCGGCAGTCCCCGTCGAACGCGCAGGGTGCCCGCGGGGAGCAGAGGACGAACGGCGATGAAGGCGACCACGGTGGCCACGACGGGGACGATCCAGAGCACGATGCCCTCCGCTTCGGCCGCGAGGGTGAGCGCGAGCACGGACGCTGCGGCGAGGGCCGGCCACACTATCCGCCCGATGAGGCCCCCGCGGGACTGTGCCGCGCTCTCCCTCGCTTCCCCCACACTGCCCAGTGCGGGCACGATCATCAGCATCGCCACCACGACCAGTGCGACCGCGCCGAGGAAGACCCAGCGCCAGCCGATCGCCTCGGCCAGGATTCCGGCGACCGCCGGTCCGACGAGCGACGGCAGGAGCCACGCAGCATCGAAGGCGGCGAAGACGCGCGCGTGCAGCGCGGGTGGGTACGCGCGAGCCACGATCGCATAGAGCGCAACGGTGATCGCGCCGCCGCCGAGGCCGTGCAGCAGCCGGCCGATGACGAAGAAGAACATATCCGGGGCGCAACCCGTCACCGTGAGTCCGACGGTGAGGAGCGTGACCGCGGCGAAGAGGGCGTGTCTCGGGTTGCCGCGATCGGACCAGACGCCGGCCAGGACCATCCCGACCACACTGACCGCGAGCGGTCCGCCGAACGCGAAGGTGTAGAGCCCGTCGGCGTGCAGTTCACGGCCCACGATGGGCATCACCGTCCGCACGGCCATCACCACGAAAGCCGCGAGCATCGCCAGCAGGAACATCCCGATAGTGACCCACCGGAATCGCCGGCCGAACACTCCCTCCTCTCCCGTGAACGGATCGGGAGGAGTCGGCGAGCCGTCGCCGGGCATCGGGCTGTCACGGTCGGCAGAGGTCATGGCGCCACCCTAGGAACTCAACTGTGGTTGAGGTCAATGAGCCCGCCCCGAACCGCTCCTGACGAGAGGCCAGGTCTCAGCAGCTGCCGCTCGTCATCCGCGCCGTGGCCACGAGATCGCCGGGTATGGGTAGGGCGCGTCGGGAACCACCCACACCAGGACCAGCGTCGTCAGCACTGCGCCGCCGACGACGCCGAGTGCGACGAAGGTCACCCGGTACGGTCGGAGGCACACGGCGATGATGACCAGGGCGGCCGGGAGCCAGCCGACCGCGACGAGCGCGCCCAGCATGAGCATCCGCGTCACGAAGTTCCACTGAGTGAGGAGGAAGGCGTCGGCGGCCGCCATCATCACCAGGACCACCGCCGCGAGCGCGACGAGGGTGTTCGCCGCGATGCTGCGCCGGCGGAGCAGCTTCGATTCCATGACGGACGTCCCCCTTCGTCGCGGTTCGAGACGATGCTAATGGGCCGGCCGCTGAACGTGCCGAGCCTGCGGACGTCGACCCTTGCGAAGCGTTGAGGCGCTGTGATCATCTTGCCGTCGTGAACTTCTTTCCGGCCGACCCGCCCGAAGACGAGGCCGAGGGCTCAGCCCGCGTGCCTGAACCGTGGTGGAAGCCCTCTGACGAGGAGCTCCCGGCGACCTTCCCGATCGGCGAGACGATCGCCGTCACCGAAAGAGTCGCCATGATCCTCACGATCGCGCGCGTATACGGCAACGGTGTCGAACTCGTCGTCGAGCGGCGAATCCGACGCGGGAACACACGTCGCCGGGACTGGCGGGAGATGCAGCCGCGAATGCATGATCGTTTCGGCCGCTCCGATCCCGAGAGACTGAGGTATGGCGTCGTTCTGGGGGACGACCAGAAGCTCATCCTCGATCTGCCGCCGGGGCTCCACCGTGTCGCTCCCGAGCGACACTCTCTTGCGCACACCCGCGGCAGCGGCAACGGATCGGAGGACTTCTACACGTTCGAAGATGGGATGTGGCTCTGGCCGCTGCCGCCGGAAGGGCCGCTCGAGGTCGTCGCGCAGTGGCCGGCCTTCGGCGTTCAGGAGTCGCATGTGGTGCTCGACAGTGCGCCGCTTCTCGCGCTGGCCTCGCAGGCGCGTCCCCTCTGGGACTCCTAGTCGTGGGCGGAACGAGTGCCGACTCTGGTCTACGCGCGACCAGCGGTGCGGCTGCCGCGATGAGCCCAGAGCCCCTGGCTCTCCTCGCGCAGTCACTCCCGGACGGGGGATGTTCCGCTCGCCACGGCCTCCCATACGCTGCGACTGTGGGCGTGGGGACGAACCAACAGACGCTGACGCTGGAGACGGCTAACTGGGTGATGATCGACGGCACGATGGACAACGCCGTTTCGAATGCGATCGACGCGCACGACACGAAGACCCGGAAGCGTGCAGAACGAGTTCGCGAAGAGGGTTGGCGTCAGATTCCGGATTGGCCGAAAGAGCTGGAGGGGCTCCAGAGCTGGCCCGCTCCAGGACAGACGTGCACGGTGACTCTGAACCAGGAACTGTGGCAGTTCATCGCTGCAGCGCTCGACGAGAGCGCCGTCACTTCCGACTATCTCGCGTCACTTCCGCACTTCGCCGCTTCGCGCGAGGAGTGGTTGGCGGTTGCCGCCGACAGCCGGCGCCTGGCCGCCGAGGTCAGGACGAAGCTGGAAGCCTAGTTCAGCCGCCATGTGGGATCAGACCGCGGAAGACGCCCGGGTGCGTCGGAACAGTCACGTCAGCGCCTGGTTGTCCAGTGCACTCACGATCGTGGCCGTCGGCGGACTGGTAGCTCTTCTCGGGATCCCGAGCCTGGTCGGGCTTTCGATCCCGCCGAGGATCGCTCAGCTCGGGATCGGCACGTTCGACGGCATCACCGCGTTGTCGTTCTTCATGTGGACGTCGATGCTGCAGCTCCTCAGCGTCCACGACGGGCTCCGATACAGGCTGAAGCTCGGGAGAGCCCGCGTTGCGCGGAGCCGCGCGTCGGACGTGCTGGTCCTCATCGCCTTCGGGGTTGTCGCCGTCGTTTGGGGACTCACCGCCGTGCACGACGTCTTCGCCGGCCGCGCGATCGATCCGATGTACCTGGCCCGGCTGCCCCGAGGAGCGCCGCCCGGCTCGCTCCAACACGGCGTCGTCGCGGTGATGGCCACGTACTTCGGCCTCGTCGCACTCGTGCTCGTACTCGTCGTCGTCGAACGGCTGTTCAATCCGGTCGACTTCGACGAATACGACGGGCATATCCGTGCGATCCTCCACCTGCGGACGGCCGAGACGGCTGACGAGTAAGACCCCGTACGAGTTCGTAGCTCGTGCCGCTGCCTGCGAGGGCCGGCGCCCCCTGGCGCCCGGGCGCGGAGCCGAGTGGACATCGACGAGCAGCGGTCGGCAGCGCGACCTTCACGCGGAGCGATGGTCCGTCGCCGCTCCGGTGAGCGTCCCCTCGATTCCGGCGAGCACCGCCTCGATCCCGCGGTCGTACATGCCGACCGAGCGCAGGTCGCCGAGCGGGGTGGAGGCGCCGGTCGCTGTACCAGGGCGGGTCGTCGAGCGTGCCCGGACGACCAGGAAGCCGGTTGCGAAGGCGTCAGAGATGGCCAGGACCGTGCGTGCGTCGTCGGGTGAGAGTCCGGTGCGCACCAGGCTGGCGAGTACCCCTTCGAGGTGGGAGGCGACCGGCTCGGCATCGTAGGGCGCCAGGGCGAGGAGCTCGAACGCGCGGGGGTGGCGTTCGCCGAGCTCGCGGTAAGCACCGAAGAGGCGGGTCAGGACGTCGCGCCAGCCGTCGTCGGGATGCGACGTGTTCGCGACGACGTCGAGTTCCTCGATCAGCCGCTCCAGGATGGCGACGATCAGGTCGTCGCGGTTGCGCACGTGGCTGTAGAGGGTCATCGTGCCGCAGTCGAGTTCCGAGGCGAGGGCGCGCATGGTGAGGCTGTCGATTCCGTGCTCCTCGATCACCTCGATGGCGGTTGCCGCGACGGTGCGACGGTCCAGCGACCCGCGGGGTCGTGAGTCTCGAGCACGGGTCGCTTGACGTGGGGCCATGAAAGTAGGGTAATAGATCGTACTTAGTACGGTACTTAGTACCAAGATTCGCAAAGGAGCGATATCTCTTGACGCAGGAATCCACCCGTGAGCGGAAGTCCACGAGTCTCCACCACCTGACGGCGACCGACGCCGTCGCGCTGTTCCGGAGCGGCGAGCTGTCGCCCGTAGAACTGCTGGACGCCGTCGTCGCGCGCACCCGCGCCGTCGAACCCGTCGTCGGCGCCGTCACCGAGGAGCTCCTCGACGAGGCGTACGACGCGGCCCGCGAGTCCGAGGCGCGCTATCGCAACGGCACGGCCCGCGAACTGGAGGGCGTCCCGCTCATGCTCAAAGAGGAGCAGCCGATCGCCGGCCGGCTCTCGGAAGAGGGATCCCTACTCGAGCAGGGCCGGATCGCCGACGAGACCCACCCGATCATCTCCCGCATTCTGGCGAGCGGCGCTGTCGTCCACGGCCGCACCACCACCCCCGAGTTCTGCTGCGCACCGGTCACGCACACCACCCTCTGGGGCGTCACCCGCAACCCGCACAACACCGCGATGACCCCGGGAGGATCCTCGGGCGGCTCGGGCGCCGTGCTGGCGGCGGGGGAGACGGTCCTGGCGACCGGCTCCGACATCGGCGGCTCGATCCGCATTCCGTCGTCGTACTGCGGCGTCGTCGGGTTCAAAGCACCGTTCGGTCGCATTCCCGGACTCGCACCTTTCAACCAGGACACCTACTGCGCCGACGGCCCGATGGCCCGCAGCGTTGCCGACACCGCCCTGCTGCAGAACGTCATCGCGGGACCATGGGCCGGCGACCAGGCCTCCCTGCGGCCCACCGTGCGGGTCAGTGGCGAGGTGACCGACCTGACCGGAATGCGGATCGCACTCTCGTACACGCTCGGCGGTTACGCTCCGGCACCCGAGGTCGTCGCGAACACCGCCGCATTCGCCGACGCCGTGCGCGCTGCCGGCGCGGTGGTCGAGGAGGTCGACCTCCCGTGGACGCCCGAGCAGGTGCTCGAGATCGCGTGGGCGCACTTCGGCGGGATCATGGGGCCGTTCATCGAGAGCGTCGGCGACGACGATCCTGCGCGTGTCGCCCAGCTCATGCCGTACACGCGCGCGTTCATCGACTCCGCGTCAGGCGCGGGCAGCTTCGCGGAAGGGCTGGCGGACGAGACCGAGTTCTATCGCCCGCTCGGCGCCGTGCTCGAGAGGTACGATGCGCTGATCTGCCCGACGATCGCGAACACCGGCATGCCGGCGGACGCCGCCTGCACCGACAGCGCCGCGGTGTTCTCCCAGCTGATGACGCTGCCCTTCAACGTCGTCGGCCGGGTGCCCGTGCTCGCCGTCCCGTCCGGTCGCGCAACCAACGGCGTCCCCACCGGGGTCCAGATCGTCGGCCGCACCTACGACGACCCGACGGTCTTCCGGATCGGTGCCGCCGCGGAGGCCGAGCTCGCACTCACCGCGAACGCGGATTGGTGGCCGGCCCTGTGAGCGGCGAGACCACGGTGCCCGGCGCCGGGACGCAGTCGACGCGCGCAGTGGGGGAGACCGGCGACGCCACGACCGGCAGGCTCAAGGGCGGATCCCTCGGAGTCACCGACATCGTGTTCTTCGTGGTCGCTGCGGCGGCACCGCTGGCCGTCATGGCCGGCGCCGCACCGCTCGCCTTCAACCTCGGAGGGATCGGCGCGCCGGGGGCGTACGTGTTCTCCGGAGTGGTGTACCTGCTGTGCGCCGCCGGGCTGACGGCGTTCTCGCAGCACGTCCGCAGCGCCGGGGCGTTCTACGCATTCATCGGCAAGGGGCTCGGCCGTCCGGCGGGCGCCGGCAGCGCGATCGTCGCGCTCGTCTCCTACGCGTTGATCTGCTTCGGCTTCTTCGGCTTCCTCGGGTTCTACGCGGAGAGCTCGATCAAGGACCTCACCGGGGTCGACATCCACTGGTCGGTGTTCGCACTCGCGGGCGCCGCGGTCGTCGGCGTCCTCGGCTACCGGCAGATCACCGTCGGCGCCCGATTGCTCGGCGTGCTGATGGGGCTGGAGGTGCTGATCCTCGTCGTCCTGGCGGTCGCGGTGCTCGCGACAGAGGGTGCGAAGAACGTCAGCGCGGAGCCGTTCGCACCGGCCAATGTCTTCAACCCCAGGTCCGGCGGAATGTTCGTGCTGGCGCTGGGGGCCTTCCTCGGCTTCGAGAGCACCGCGATCTATTCGGAGGAGGCGAAGCGGCCGGCCCGCACGGTGCCGCGCGCGACGTACCTCGCGGTCGCGTTCCTCGCGCTCTTCTACGGGTTCATCACCTGGGTGGCGACGGCGGCGCTCGGCGTGGACGGACTGGAGAAGTACGCACGGTCGGCCGACTTCCAGAACCTGTACTTCATGCTCGCCGACTCGTACCTCGGCCCGTGGGCGAAGGTGACGATGGACGTGCTGATGCTGACCAGCATCTTCGCGGCGACTCTCGCCTTCCACAACGCGACCTCGCGGTATATGTTCGCCCTCGGTCGTGACGGGATGCTTCCGCGGTCGTTCGCGCGGATCCACCCCCGTTTCGCATCGCCGTTTCTGGCGAGCTTCGTGGTGAGCGGGGGATCGGTGCTGCTCATCCTGGTCACGCTCGTGCTGGGCGGCGACCCGTACCTCCAGCTGCTGCTCTGGACGAACGGTGTGGGCATCGTGGGCATCGTCTTCCTTCAGGCGCTCTGCATGCTCGCGGTCATCCGGTTCTTCTGGAGGGACCGTCGGGGCCACTCGCCCTTCCGGGTGTTCGTCGCGCCCGCGCTCGGCGGACTGGGGTTGGCCGTCGGACTGTGGCTGATGCTGACGAACTTCGACCTGCTGACCGCGATGAGCGGCTGGATCAACCTCGCACTGGTCGGACCGTTGTTCGTGCTCGGCGCGGTCGGAGCGTGGTGGGCGCTGCGGCTGCGAAGGAGACAGCCGGAGGCGTACACGCGGCTGGGGAGGTCGGAGGAGCCGGGCGAAGCGCCGTCCGCGTGATCAGGCGCGCCGCGACTCGGGTCCGGATGCCAGCGCAGTATTCACGGACGCGTCACTGGTCGATCGACGCCTTGCACCGATGTCGGCCAGCGCTCGCCCATCCACGACCGCCAGGTCGCGAATCCGGCCGGTGGCGAGGGGTGCCAGGTGCCGGCGAGCTCGTCTTCAGCCGGTTCTTGGAAGGCCGCGCGCCACTCGGCGAGGGCGGCCGCGTCCATCTCCCAGGTGGCGTCCGGATCCTCGTGCCAACGACGGCTGACGCGTTCCAGCAGCGTCTCGGCGTCGGCGTTCGCAGAGATCGTCCTGGCGCCGGCACCACAGTCCTCGGCGAACCAGTGCAGCGCGGCGCGCTCGTCCCTGCCCCAGAGGCCGAAGTCGAGGATCGCATTCCCGCCGCGACGCAGCACCTGGCCGGCCGTCCAGATGAGCCGGCCTTCGAGGACATCCCTGCGACCGTCGACGTCGCTGACGCCGAACAGCGGCTTCATCCACTCGTCCGGACTGAACCGGATCGCGTCGTGCTCGCGTTCGAGGTCGCGCGCGCGGGTCGTCTTGCCGCTCCCCGGCAGGCCGACCATCAGGAAGAGAGTCGGTCGCCGCATGGCTCCACTCTAGGTCGCGGCTCGGCGAGCGTCGTCACTCGTCTCGGCGTCCGCGACGACCCCGGTCGATCCACTCGCGTCGGTCGAGGGATACTCGCCTACTTCCACCGGAAGTGCACGAACACCTGGCCGAAGTTCTTCGAGTCTTTCTCGACCCGGTGATACTGCGCCTTGACCTCGGGTTGGTCGAGGAAGCGCAGCACCCTCTTCTTCAGCGCGCCCGATCCCTTCCCCGGGATGATCTCGACCAGCGGAGCCTTCTTCGCCACGGCCTCCGCGATGACCGCGCGCAGGGCGCGATCGATGTCGCCGCCGCGGTTGTAGATGTCGTGGAGGTCGAGCGTCAGCTTCATCTGGCCATCCTCCACCTGCGGGCGGTGTCGGTGCGCTCCCGCAGGATGTCGGGACAGCCGTCGCTCACGAGCGCTTCGGGCGCGTCCTGACCAGCGCGATCACCACTCCGACGACCACGATCGCCGCGAGGATCGCGAGCGGCAGCCACGTCGGCACGGGCAGGTCGAGAGCCACGGTGTCGTTGCATTCCTGCCCGCTCGGCGGCGGGCTGGCGCATGATGCGTGCACCAGCAGTGTGATCACTCGGTCGTCCCTTCTGGTCGGAGCAGCGAGTCGACGGCTCAGCGCTGTGGAAGGTGCGGTTCCGGAAGCCGGTCGTCGTGGTGGTAGACCCGCGCGGTCGCGGCGCACCCGGTCAGCGCGAGCACGACGACCAGCACGGCGACCGCCGCTACCGCCGCCCGTCGCATCATCGTCCCCCTTCGCCGATGACGTCAGTTTAGGGGTGGGCCGCCGACATGGTGCGTCCGCACCAGGCCCCGGCGGCCGAGTGCGGTGCCGACGCGGGTGCAGTACGAAGACCGCGACTTCACGTGCGGCAACACGCACACCGAGGCCCGACCAGCGGACATCGCGGGCATGGTTCCGCGCGGTCGCACCCTCGGCGGGGGCGTCATCTACGCGCCGACCGGCTTTCTGTTGCCGACCGGGATCGCCGTGCGGGACGGGAGCACGTACTACTTCTGCCCGCTCAGCGGCGGGAGCTGACCGGGCAGGAGCCGACGACCGCGCACGCAGCCCGACGGCTCCGAGCGCGCGGATCCGCTTTCACCGGCCGACTTCACCGGCCGCTTTCACCGGCCGACGGGCGCCTGTCCCGGCGCAGGAGTCGCCGCCGGAAGTCGCGCGCCAACGTACGCCATCACCACCGAGGCGGCGATGAGTGCGACGCCGAGCGGTGACAGGACCTGCCCGACGACCTGGATCACGAGGTTGACCAGCGTGAGCAAGGCCTGGTCGACGCCCGTAGCCGTGCCCGGCTGCAGGGCGACCGTGTAGGCGAGCTGCGGCAGCAGCAGGGTGACGAGCGCTCCGGCGACGGTGAGGCCGATGCCCCACCACAGCACCACTTTCGGTCGCAGCTTCGATTCCATGACGGATGTCCCCCTTCGTCGCGGTTGGTCACGATGCTAGCGGGACTGCCGCACTATCCGTGCAGGCCTCCGCGGTCCTTGCCGTACGTCTGGTACCTCGCCACGTCCTCCGCGCTGATGTCGTACTCGCCCGGCCCGTTCTTCCTGCCCGTCACGACGAACCAGACCGTCGTGCCAGTCGCGAGCGCCAGCGCGGCGCCGAGGATCCAGACCATCATGGGTTCACAGTACCGCCGTCCTCCCTCTCGGATCCGCGGATCCGTTCGTCCAGATCGGCGAGCAACCCCCGCAACTGCTCGATCGCACGCGGGGTGAAGCGCCGGACCTGCATTGCGAGGATCGCGTCCGCTTGGACCTCGTCGAATCCCCATGCGGTCATGATCGCCTCTCGGAGTGACGAGTCGTCGCCCTCTGCAGAAGCGCAGAGGGCGAGGATGTCGGCGCTGTGCTCGGCCGCGAACAGCATCGCCACGACCACGGGTCGGTGGAATCGTGCGTTACGCACGTCGTCGTCCATGCCACCGGACTCTAGTCGGCGGCTGCCGCATGAGCGCTACTCGGCGTCCGCGACGACCCGGTCGATCCACTCGTGTCGGGCGAGCGCGGGAATCGCGTCGCGGTCGAACCAGGCGAGCTCCACGAGTTCGTCCATGTCCGGTGCCGCCGGGCCGAGTAGCTCACACTCGTACGCGATGGTCACGTACCCCACGCGGTCGCCGTTCGGAGTCTCGGCTGCCAGGCTGTCGCCGCCGTAGGCGCCGACGAGTCGGAGGATCCGGATCTCGGCGCCGGTCTCTTCGAGCACCTCGCGCCGGAGAGCCTCCGAGGGCTCCTCGCCCGGCTCGATGCCGCCGCCGATCAGGCTCCACAGCTCGGTGGCGGCGTGACGTGCGAGCAGGAAGCGCTCGCCGTCGCGGATCACCGCGGTGACGCCGGGGAGGAGCAGGAAGTCGTGTCCGATCCGGTCCCGGATGGACTGCACGTACGTGGACATCGGCATGGGGGAAGCCTATGCGGCGCGGGATGCTGCCGGACGATCGCCGGCGCGCAACAGTCGATCCGGGAATGCTTGCTCGTCAAGCTTGACTATGTTATTTTGACTGTGCCATCCAACGACGGGTAGGCAAGGAAGGAATCCGATCCCCGTGACCCCCCACCTTCACTCGAGCACGCGGCGGCTCGCCGCCGGGGCAGTCGGCCTCGCCGCCGCGCTCCTCGTCCTCACCGGCTGCGCAGGAAACGCGGGGGCTCCCGCGTCCAGCGACGACGCAGGTGTCCTGATCGACAAGGCGTCCTGCGACCGCAACCGCGCGGCCGGGCCGATCACCTACATCTCCGGCTACGGCTACTCCGCCAGCGCAGGGCAGATGGACGTGTTCCTCGCCAAGGAGCTCGGCTACTTCAAGGCGCTCTGCCTCGATGTCGAGATCAACGCGTCCGGCGCGA
The DNA here is from genome assembly GCF_017565305.1 of Leifsonia sp. TF02-11. GTDB lineage: Bacteria > Actinomycetota > Actinomycetes > Actinomycetales > Microbacteriaceae > Leifsonia. The sequence goes on along the minus strand of NZ_JAGEKP010000004.1, from coordinate 331,955 downwards.
ACGGACAGCAGCTCGTCGCGAGCGGCCAGGCGCAGTTCACAGCGCTCGGCTCCGCGTCCGACGTCATGCTCGCCGCCGCGAACAGCAAGAACCTGACCGCGGTCGCCACCTACGGCACCACGTCGCCGTTCTCGATCTTCGCGAACGAGAACGTCAAGAGCCTCAAAGACCTCGAGGGCAAGAAGCTCGGCTACTTCATCAACCTCACGCCCATCGCCTCCGCGATGCTGGACGACGCCGGTGTCGACGTCTCCAAGGTCGAGCTGGTCAAGATGACCAACTACGACCCGACCGTCGTCACGCGCGGCCAGGTCGACGCGATCGTCGGCTACGCCTCCAACCAGCCGGAGAAGCTGCGCGCGGCGAAGCTGCCGTTCACCGAGTACCTCCCAAAGGACTACGGCGTGAAGGGCACGTACAACGTGATGGAGGTCAACACGCACTTCCTCACCAAGAACCGCGCCGTGGTCTCCGACTTCATGCGCGCCGACCTCAAGGCGGTCGAGTACTGCCTCGCCAACAGCGAGAAGTGCGTCGACATGATCTCCAAGCTCGCCGCCGACAACAACCAGGGCTCCGCCTTCCCGAAGGACCAGCAGGCCCGCACCTGGGGCGTCGAGTCGACGTGGGTGAAGGAGAGCACGGCCGGAGCGCCCGGCGTGCAGACCGAGGCCGAATGGAAGCCGGAGTACGCGCTCGTCAAGAAGTACGGCGGGGTCAAGGACCTGCCGCCGATCTCCACCATGATGGACGCCTCCCTCGTCGCCGACCTGTACAAGAACGGCACGCTCGACTGGCCGGCCAAATGACCGGCGGAGTGGCGATCTCCGGAGTCTCCAAGAGCTTCGGCCCGGAAGGGAACCGCACGACCGTCCTCGACGACGTCAGCCTGACGATCGGCCGCGGCGAGTTCGTCTCGGTGATCGGCCCGAGCGGCTGCGGCAAGTCGACTCTGCTCAAGATCGTCGCCGGGCTCATCCCGGCCGACGAGGGCACCGTCGCGGTCGACGGGGAGAGCGTCAAGACCGCGACCAGGGACAAACTCATCGGGCTCGTCCCGCAGTCCCCGGCGCTGCTGCCCTGGAAGACGGTCCTCGACAACGTGCGCCTGCCGATGCGGATCAACCCGAAGGCGAACGCCGGACGCGCTCTGCGTCAGCCGGAGGAGCTGCTGACCTCGTTCGGGCTCGGTCACGCGCTCCACAAGTATCCGTCGCAGCTGTCCGGAGGCATGCAGCAGCGGGCGGCGATCGCCCGGGCGTTCGTGTTCGACCCCGGCGTGCTGCTGATGGACGAGCCGTTCTCCGCGCTCGACGAGATGAACCGCGACCAGCAGCGGCTCGGACTACTCGAGTTCTGGCAGTCGAACCGCAAGTCGGTGCTGTTCGTCACCCACTCGGTGCCGGAGGCGATCATGCTCTCCGACCGCATCGTCGTCATGGCCGCCCACCCCGGCCGCATCGCCGAGGTGATCGACGTCGACCTGCCGCGCCCGCGGTCGGTGGAGGCGTACGCGACGGACGAGTTCCGCGATCTCGAGGGCCACGTGCGCCGCACCCTGCACAGCGTGATGGAGGAGACCCATGTCTGAGACGCCGACGATGGCGACCGCCCGGATCAGGAGCGCCACGGCCGCGAGGTCGGGGGCATCCGCCCGGCCGGGGCTCGCCAAGCGCACGAGGATCGGACTCTGGCTCCCTCCGCTCATCGCGTTCGTGATCGCCGCCGTGCTCTGGCAGCTGGTGGCCCTGAACAACCCGTACGTCATCCCCACGCTCGACGCCATCGGCGCCAGCCTGGTGGGCGACGCCGGAATGTACGCCGCGAACCTGCTCGTGACAGCGCAGGAGGTCGTCATCGGCGCGGCGGCCGGCATCCTCGCCGGCTTCCTGCTCGCGGTCGTGATGGCCGAGTTCAACATCGTCGAGCGGGCGGTGATGCCGCTCGTCGTCGTGGTCATGGTCACGCCGATCGTGGCGATCGCTCCCGCCCTGGTCGTGGCGTTCGGCTTCGGGATGACGCCGAAGTACATCGTCACCGGCCTCGTCGTCTTCTTCCCGATGCTCGTCAACTCGCTGGCGGGCCTGCGGGAGGTCGACGGCCGTGCCCTCGACGTGATGCGCACGCTCCACGCCAGCCGTTGGGAGATCTTCCGGCACCTGCGCTTCCCCGGCAGCATGCCGTACTTCTTCGCCGGCCTCCGGATCGCGCTGCCGCTCGCCATCGTCGGCGCCGCGGTCGCCGAGTTCGTCGCAGCGGGCCAGCAGGCGGGCCTCGGCTCGCTGGTCACCGTGTCCGCTGCGCAGGCCAACCTGCCGGTGACCTGGGCCAGCATCGCTCTGCTCTGCGTGATGGGCGTCGTGCTCGTCTCGCTGCTCGCCATCGTGCGCAAGCGGGTGCTCTGGTGGAGCGACGGCGAGACCGTCGCCCGCTGAGCGCACCCAAGAACCACCCACCAGAATCAGGAAGCAGAGAAACATGAGACAACTGCGCTTCGGGCTCTTCGAGAACGCCCAGGCCAACGACTCCGGAACCGCCACCTGGCGCTATCCCGAGAACAAGCGGCACCTCTTCGACACCCTGGCCTATTGGCAGGAGATCGCGAAGATCTGCGAGGACGCGAACTTCGACTTCCTGTTCCTCGCCGACGCCTGGGGCTGGGCAGACGTCAACGGCACCCGCCCGGACATCTGCTCGGTCGAGGGCCTCGACCTTCCTCGCCTCGACCCGGCGATCGTCGCCGCGGCGCTCATCCCGACCACCGAGCAGCTCGGTCTGGTGATCACCGGCTCCACCCTCCTGGAGCAGCCGTACGCGTTCGCGCGCCGGATGGCGACCCTCGATCACCTCTCCGGCGGCCGCATCGGCTGGAACGTCGTGACGACGGGAACGGCGGAAACGGCCGTCGAGGCGTTCGGCGTGCCGATGGTCGCCCACGACGAGCGCTACCGGATGGCGGACGACTTCATGGAGCTCGTCTACAAGCTCTGGGAGGGAGCCTGGGAGCCGGACGCGCTCGAACGGGACAAGCTGGGTCGCTTCGCCGACCCGGCGAAGGTGCACCGTATCGAGCACGACGGCCCGTACTTCCGCTCGCGCGGCTTCGGCAACACGTCGTACACCCCGCAGGGGACGCCTGTGCTGTTCCAGGCCGGGACGTCGCCGGCCGGTCGCGCGTTCGGCGGCAAGCACGGCGAAGCAATCTTCCTCGGCGGCGGCACTGTCGAGAAGCTCGCGGAGCACGTCAAGGCGATCCGCGCCGAGGCCGTCGCCGCCGGCCGGCGAGCGGACGCGGTCAAGCTGATGTCGGCGTTCGCGTGCGTCGTCGCTCCGACCCGCGAGGAGGCGCAGCGCAAGTACGATGCGATCCTCGGCGCGCAGAGTCCCGACGTGGCCGTCGCCTCCTACGCGTGGTTCACCGGGCTCGACCTGTCGTCGTACGACCCGCAGACACCGATGACGGACCTGCGCACCGAGCTGTCCCAGACGCAGATCGCCCGCTTCGCCGGGCAGACCGTCGGCGACGTGCTCAAGGACTGGCACGCCCACGGCGTCGGGGTCACCCCGTTCGTCGGAAGCGCAGAGGAGGTCGCCGACCACCTGTGCGCGCTCGCCGATGGCGCCGATCTCGACGGCTTCCTGCTCACGCCGCAGGTGCAGCCGGGCTCGACCAGGGACTTCGTGGAGCTGGTGCTACCCATCCTGCGCGAGCGCGGCGTCGCCCCCACCGGCTACGCGGCGACGACGCTTCGCGAGCGGCTCATCGGACAGGACGAGCCGACGCTGCCCGCCGACCACCCGGGCGCCGGCCACCGTGCCGCTGTGTCCGCAGGGGTGGCGTAGGCGGTATGACCGGGGCGGCTGCCGGAGGTGGGGGAGACCCGGCCTCTGGCAGCCGCTCTGTGCTTTCTCCGCCGGCACCGACGCGGCCGGAAGGTCGGGTGACGCCTTCGGCGGTACGGTCAGCCGGCGGCTTTCTCGTCGGCGAAGACGTACTCGCCGGCGAGGAGGCGCTCGCGCAGATCCCGCGCCCACTGCTGCTCGGCCCGCAGTCGGATCGTGGAGAGCTCGAAGATCTCACGGACGTAGTCCGGTGTGGTCGACGACCGTGCCGTGTCCTCGATGTTGTACGCGTTGGTGAGCACGATCGCGTCGATCTTCGTGATGCGGTGCTCCAGGGCCTCGATGACCTCCCGCCGGCTGAGCACGTGCATGAACGAGACGATCGACATCACCGGCTTGGTGTCGAAGACCTCGACCTCCCAGAGCGCGGAGCGGAAGAGCCGCAGGAACTCCACCTCGCCCTCCGGCGTGATCGTGTAGGTCGTGCGTGCCGGGCGCCTGCCCTCCACCTCTGTGGTGTTCTCGGCGACGTAGCCATCTTTCTCGAGCGAGCGCAGCGCGTTGTAGATCGAGCCGGGCTGGATGTTCGCCCACTCGTCGACATGCCAGGTCATCAGCTCGCGGCGGAGGAAGTAGCCGTGGACGGGCTGGAACTGGTGGACCGCTCCGAGCACCACGAGCCGGGTCGTAGTCGACATGTTCCCGAGTCTAGCCATGCGCGTGGAAAACGCGATTGTTTGCTTATTCAAATCTAGGTAGTATTCTTCAATATAGACAAACTTGACTAAATCGGGCCTCGCGATGGAGCCGGCCGATCGGTCAGAAGAAGGGCAGCACACTCATGGCCAACACCACCTCACCGACCGAGGAACGCGGGAGCGTCGATCCGGCGACCGCGGTCACGCTGCGCCGGGCGTTCTCGTCCTATCCCACCGGCGTCGTCGCCGTCGCCGCCCTGAGCGAGGGGCAGCCCGCCGGCATGGCCGTGAACTCGTTCACCTCCATCTCGCTCGAGCCCGCCCTCGTGGCCGTGAGCGTCGCCCGCACATCGTCCACCTGGCCCGTTCTCGCCGACCGCCCGCGGCTCGGCCTGAGCGTGCTCGGCGCCGACCACGGAACGCTGTGCCGTCAGCTCTCCGCGCGCACGGGCGATCGCTTCGCCGGCGCCGAGTGGCACCCGACCGCAGACGGCGCTGTCCTGATCGATGGAGCTGCGCTCTGGCTGGAGTGCGGCGTCCGGGAGACGTTCGACGGGGGAGACCACGAGATCGTGGTGCTCGAGGTGCACGGAGCCGAGGCCTTCCCCGAGGTGGCGCCCCTCGTGTTCCACCAGAGCGCCTTCCACCGGATCGCCGCAGCATCATGACCGCGTTCGGCGGCGTCGTCGTCCCCGGCGACCGGCGTGGCCGTCAGCTCGGCTTCCCCACGGCGAACCTCGCCGAGGTCTACGGCGACGAGCCGCAGGACGGGATCTATGCGTCCATCGTCCGCATCGGAGACGCGGCGGTCCTGCACGGTGCGACCGTCAGCGTCGGCGAGAACCCGACGTTCGGGCACACCGCGGGCAGGCGGATCGAGGTCCACATCCACGACTTCGCCCGCGCACTCTACGGAGCCGAGGTCCGGGTCTGGGCGGTCCGGCGGCTGCGGGCGACGATGCGCTTCTCGGGACCGGCCGAGCTCATCCGGTACAGCGCGGAGGACATCCGGCGCTCGCGCGTCGTGCTGCTTCCGCTCCTGCGGACGACCCTGCCGTCCTGACGCCGCGCCCGCGCCGACTAGAGTTGACGCATCCCATTGGAAAACGACTCTAGGAGTGGACAGGTGGCCGACGGCTTCGAGCTCTTCACCGACCGTTCCGTTGTCGCGATGCGCGTCAACGGTGAGCTGAAGGATCTCGCGACGACCGTCACGACCACCGACACCGTCGAGCCGGTCACGATCGACTCGCCGGACGGGCTCAACATCCTGCGCCACTCCACCGCGCACGTGCTCGCCCAGGCCGTCCAGGCGGTGAACCCGGAGGCGAAGCTCGGCATCGGGCCGCCCATCACCGACGGCTTCTACTACGACTTCGACGTCGTCGAGCCCTTCACCCCGGAGGACCTCAAGGCGCTCGACAAGGAGATGTCGCGCATCGTGCGCGCCGGCCAGCGCTTCGTGCGCCGGGTGGTCACCGACGACGAGGCGCGCGCAGAGCTCGCGTCCGAGCCGTACAAGCTCGAGCTGATCGGGCTCAAGGGTGGAGCCGCCGAGGGCGGCGACGAGTCCGTGGAGGTCGGCTCCGGCGAGCTGACCATCTACGACAACGTCGACCCGAAGAGCGGCGAGACGGTCTGGAAGGACCTCTGCCGCGGCCCGCACCTCCCGAACACGCGCATGATCGGCAACGGCTGGGCGCTCACCCGCGTCGCCGCCGCCTACTGGCGCGGCTCGGAGAAGAACCCGCAGCTGCAGCGCATCTACGGCACCGCGTGGCCGAGCAAGGACGAGCTGCGCGCGTACCAGACCCGCATGGAGGAGGCCGCCAAGCGCGACCACCGCAAGCTGGGAGCAGAACTCGACCTGTTCAGCTTCCCGGACGAGATCGGCTCGGGCCTGGCGGTGTTCCACCCCAAGGGCGGGATCATCCGCAAGGAGATCGAGGACTACATGCGCGATCGGCTGATCGCGAACGACTACGAGATGGTGAACACCCCGCACATCACCAAGGGGCACCTCTACGAGATCAGTCAGCACCTCAACTGGTACAAGGACGGCATGTTCCCGCCCATGCACCTCGATGAGGAGCGCGACGCCGACGGCAACATCACCCGGCAGGGGCAGGACTACTACCTCAAGCCGATGAACTGCCCGATGCACAACCTCATCTACCGGGCGCGCGGGCGCAGCTACCGCGAGCTCCCGCTGCGGCTGGCGGAGTTCGGCACGGTGTACCGCTACGAGAAGTCGGGCACCCTCTCCGGCCTCACGCGTGTGCGCGGCCTGACGCAGGACGACGCGCACATCTACGTGACCGACGACCAGATCAAGGACGAGGTCGCGCGGCAGCTCGAGTTCGTGCTGGAGACGCTGCGCGGCTACGGTCTGACCGACTTCTACCTCGAGCTCTCCACGAAGGACCCGGAGAAGTACGTCGGCAGCGACGAGAGCTGGGAGACGGCGACCGAGACTCTGCGCGAGGTCGCGATCGAGTCCGGCCTCGAGCTCGTGGACGACCCGGGCGGGGCGGCGTTCTACGGCCCGAAGATCTCGGTGCAGGCGCGCGACGCGATCGGCCGCACCTGGCAGCTGTCGACGGTCCAGCTCGACTTCAACCAGCCGGAGCTGTTCGAGCTGGAGTACAACGCGGCCGACGGCACCCGCAAGCAGCCCGCGATGATCCACCGCGCACTGCTGGGCTCGATCGAGCGGTTCTTCGCGATCCTGCTGGAGCACTACGCGGGAGCCTTCCCGGTCTGGCTGTCGCCGGTCCAGGTGGTCGGCATCCCGGTCGCCGACGCGTACGGACCGTTCCTCGACGACGTCATCTCGCGCCTCAGGGCCCGCGGGGTGCGCGCAGAGGTCGACCACTCCGACGACCGCATGCAGAAGAAGATCCGCACCCACACCAAGGCCAAGGTGCCGTTCCAGCTGATCGTCGGCGAGGAGGACGCGAGCGCCGGCACCGTCAGCTTCCGCTTCCGCGACGGCACGCAGCGCAACGGCGTCACGGTCGACGACGCGATCGAGCGGATCGTCGCGAGCATCGGGAGCCACGAGCTGGTCGACACGGCATGGACCGACTGAGCGGTTCGACCACGGGCGACGCGGACGGGATCGACGGTCCCGTCCGCGTCGACGACCCGTCGTATCTGGTCGGCGTGCCCGACGAGTTCCAGCGCCTGTGGACCCCGCACCGGATGGTCTACATCCAGCAGGCAGATCCCGGACACGAGGGTTGCCCGTTCTGCGTGGCGCCGACCCTGAGCGACGAGGACGCCCTGATCGTGGCCAGGGGCGAGCACGCGTACGCCCTGCTCAACCTGTTCCCGTACAACAGCGGGCACCTGCTGGTGTGCCCGTACCGGCACATCGCCCTCTATGACGAGGCGACGCCGGAGGAGGTCGCCGAGATCGGCAGCCTCACGCAGACGGCGATGCGTGTCATCCGCGAGGTGTCGCACAACGACGGCTTCAACATCGGGATGAATCAGGGCGCCGTGGCCGGAGCCGGGATTGCCGCGCACCTCCACCAGCACATCGTGCCGCGCTGGGCGCAGGACGCGAACTTCTTCCCGATCATCGCGCGCACCAAGGCGCTCCCGCAGTTGCTCGGCGAAGTCCGCGCGGCGCTGGCGGACGCCTGGCCGAAGCCCGGCGAGTAGCGACGCGCAGCATTCGGCGCAAAACAGCTGGGCTCAGCGCACCTGGGTCACGGCGAACTGCTCGCGCGGGTTCGCGTAGGAGTCCTGCGACTCGACGAGTTGGAGCTCGCGGTCGCCCGACTGCAGGGTGCGGTCGAGGAGGTCGTAGACGCTCGACACGGTCTTGCTCAGGGCGCTCGCGGCGCTGCCCGAGGCGACGTAGTGCGCCGTGAAGAGTGCGGCGGTGACGTCACCCGAGCCGTTCGCCTTCATCGGCAGGCGCGGCGTCTGCACGATCCACGCTCCGGCGTCGTCGACCGCGAGCATCTCGATGGTGTCGTCCGGCTGGTCGGGACGCTCGACGCTCGTGACGAGGACGGTGCGCGGACCCATCGCGCGCGCCGCGTCGACGGAGGCGAGCGTGGACTCCAGGTCGGCAGGCTCCGTTCCGGTGAGGTAGCCGAGCTCGAACTGGTTCGGCGTGATGATGTCGGCGACCGGCACGACGCGGTCGCGCAGGAGGTCGGGGATCGCCGGGGCGACGAAGCAGCCGGACTTGGCGTTGCCCATGACGGGGTCGCACGCATACACCGCGTCCGGGTTCGCCGCCTTGACCCGGGCGACGGCGTCGACGATCACATCGCCGATGCCCTCGCTGCCCTGGTACCCGGAGAGCACCGCGTCGATCTGCCCGAGCACGCCGCGCTCCTCGATGCCGGTGATCACCGCACGCACGTCGTCCGGCGCGATGAGCGGCCCGCGCCAGGCGCCGTAGCCCGTGTGGTTGGAGAAGTTCACCGTATAGACGGGGAGCACCTCGACGCCGATGCGCTGCAGGGGGAAGACGGCGGCTGAATTGCCGACGTGACCGTAGGCGACAGCGGACTGGATCGAGAGGATCTTCATCCCACGATCCTCTCATCCCGCGGGGGCGGCTCCCGTCCGTTCAGGGGCGTCGGCCTGCGACGTCCGCGAGATCGTCGAGCAGCCTGTCCGTCTCCTCCGGCGTGAGATCGTGCACGGTCAGCCGCAGCTGGTGCGACGGCGCCCTGCGCTCGCCGAGCCCGAACTCGTCGCCGGTGCGGGCGAGCCAGCCGCGTCGCATCATCCGTTCGGCCACGATGCGCGCCTCGACCGGGAGATCGACCCACAGGTTGAGGCCGTCGCCGGGCTCCGTCGGAAGGCCGCGCTCCGTGAGCCGCGCCGCGAAGTCCGCGTTGCGCTCCGCGTAGTGGCGACCGGCCGCCGCGACCTCGGCGAGCACCGACGCGTCGCTCAGCTGGGCCAGCACCAGGCGCTGGAGGATGTGACTGACCCAGGTGGTGCCCGGACTGAGCCGGAAGGCGAGACGCTCCGCGGTCTCCGGGTCGGTCGCGGCGACGGCGAGGCACATGTCGGGGCCGAGGAACTTCGACACGGAACGCACGAGCGCGTACCGCTGGTGACCCGGGCCGATCAGGGTCTCGTACGGCCGCTGGGACAGCATGGAGAAGTGGTCGTCCTCGATCACGAGCACATAGGGGTGGTCGACGAGCAGCGCTCGCAGCTCGGCCGCACGGGCGGGGGAGAGCGTCGCACCCGTCGGGTTCTGCGCGCGCGGGGTGCAGATGATCGCCCGCACGCCGGCCTCGAGCGCGGCGCGGAGTCCGTCGACCGTCATCCCCTCGGCGTCGACCGGAACGGCGACCGCGCGGTAGCCGCCGTGCCGGACCGTGTGGATGCTGGCGAGGAAGCACGGGTCTTCGAGTGCCACGGCGTCGTCGCGGAGGAGCGCCTGGGCGAGCAGCCGCTCGACGGCGTCGACGGCGCCGTTGGTCACCGTGATGCGCAGGTCGTGGTCGGGGAGGTCCTCCCGTACCCAGGACAGCGCACGCGCCTGCAGGGCCGGGTCGATCACCGGTTCGCCGTAGAGCACCGGGCGGCCGACCGCGCGGGCCAGCGCCGCTGACAGGTCGGGGATGCGGCCGGGGTCGGGGTTGCCCGTGCCGATGTCGCGCAGCACGCTGTCGGCCGCGAAGCCCTCCTGGGCCACGGCCTCCACCCCGGCGATCACCGTGCCGGCGCGACCGCGCGCGACGACCACCCCGGCCTGCGCGAGCAGGCGGTACGCGGCGACCGCGGTGTTGCGGTTGACCTGCAGCTGCGCGGCGAGCTCGCGGACCGGCGGCAGGGCGTCGCCCCGGCGCAGCGCCCCGCGCTCGTGCAGCGCGCGCACGCTCGCGGCGATCTCCGCCGCCGTCGTTCCCGTGATGACCTGTTCGTCCATTGCACTCCCCGGCTCCCGAGTCTACCGAGCCGCGACGGGGATGCTATCGTTCGGCATAGGCCAAAACAATTTTTGTACTGCAGAGAGGGCGACGATGACAGACACAGAACACGGCAGCGCCACCGGGTCGAGCCGGGTCAAGCGCGGGCTGGCCGAGATGCTGAAGGGCGGCGTCATCATGGACGTCGTCACGCCGGAGCAGGCCCGCATCGCCGAGGATGCGGGAGCCGTCGCGGTCATGGCGCTGGAGCGCGTCCCCGCCGACATCCGCGCGCAGGGCGGCGTCGCCCGCATGAGCGACCCCGACCTGATCGAGGCGATCATCGCCGAGGTGTCCATCCCGGTCATGGCGAAGGCGCGCATCGGCCACTTCGTCGAGGCGCAGGTGCTGGAAGCCCTCGACGTCGACTACATCGACGAGTCCGAGGTGCTGTCGCCGGCCGACTATGTCAACCACATCGACAAGTGGAAGTTCACCGTGCCGTTCGTGTGCGGCGCCACCAACCTCGGCGAGGCGCTGCGCCGCATCAACGAGGGCGCCGCCATGATCCGCTCCAAGGGCGAGGCCGGCACCGGCGACGTGTCGGAGGCGACCAAGCACATCCGCAAGATCACGTCGGAGATCAACGCCCTGAAGTCGATGACGCGCGACGAGCTCTACGTCGCGGCGAAGGACCTCCAGGCCCCCTACGAGCTGGTCGCCGAGATCGCCGAGACCGGCAAGCTCCCCGTCGTGTTGTTCACGGCCGGCGGTGTGGCCACCCCTGCGGACGCGGCGATGATGATGCAGCTGGGCGCGGACGGCGTGTTCGTCGGCTCCGGCATCTTCAAGTCGGGCAACCCGGAGCAGCGCGCGGCCGCGATCGTCAAGGCGACCACGTTCTACGACGACCCGAAGGTCATCGCTGAGGTCTCCCGCGGCCTCGGTGAGGCGATGGTCGGCATCAACGTCTCCGACCTCGCGGCCCCGCACCGGCTCGCCGAGCGTGGCTGGTAGTCGCGGCGGCGAGCAGGCGACCGCGCCGACCGGACCCCGCGTCGGCGTCCTGGCCCTGCAGGGCGACTTCCGCGAGCACCTCGCGGTCCTGCGCGGCCTCGGCGCCGACGCCGTGCCGGTGCGGCGCCCGGAGGAGTTGGACGAGGTCGCCGGCCTCGTCATCCCCGGAGGGGAGTCGAGCGTCATGGACAAGCTGTCCCGGGCGTTCGGGCTCGCGGGTCCGCTGAAGGCCGCGATCGCCGGAGGTCTTCCCGTCTACGGCACCTGCGCCGGACTGATCATGCTCGCCGACACCATCGTCGACGGGATCGCCGGCCAGCAGAGCCTGGGCGGCCTCGACGTGGCCGTGCGAAGGAACGCGTTCGGCTCGCAGGTCGACTCCTTCGAGACCGACCTCGACATCCCGCAGCTGGGGGTGGAGCCGGTGCACGCGGTGTTCATCCGCGCGCCGATCGTCGAGAGTGTGGGGGAGCGAGCCACCGTGCTGGCCCGCGTGCCGGACGGCCGCGTCGTCGCGGTCGAGCAGGGCGACCTCCTCGGCACGTCGTTCCATCCGGAGATCACCGGCGACACGCGCTTCCACGCCTACTTCCTGGCGAAGGTGCGGGCGCGAGCGGGCGCCAGGGTCTGAAGACGGCCGTCGGCGGCCGGCTCCCGGCCGCCGACGCACCGCCTGCGGCGCCTTCGGGCCGGCGTCCGCCGAGGCATTATTATGGACAGGTTCAAACGCAACTCGAGGGAGCACCAGTGTCCGGGCATTCCAAGTGGGCAACGACCAAGCACAAGAAGGCGGTCATCGACGCCCGCCGCGCCAAGTCGTTCGCGAAGCTCATCAAGAACATCGAGGTGGCGGCCAAGACCGGCGGCGCCGACCTGTCCGGCAACCCGACCCTGGTCGACGCGGTGCAGAAGGCCAAGAAGACCTCCGTCCCCAACGACAACATCGACCGCGCCATCAAGCGCGGCGCCGGCCTCACCGGTGAGTCCATCGACTACACGACGATCATGTACGAGGGCTACGGCCCCGGCGGTGTCGCCCTGCTCATCGAGTGCCTCACCGAGAACAAGAACCGGGCCGCCGCCGAGGTGCGCACCGCGATGACCCGCAACGGCGGCACCATGGCCGACCCGGGCAGCGTCGCGTACAACTTCCACCGCAAGGGCGTCATCGTGGTCCCGCACGCCGACGGTGTCGACGAGGACGCCGTGCTGTCGGCGGTCCTCGACGCCGGAGCCGAAGAGGTCACCGACCGCGGCGAGAGCTTCGAGGTGCTGACCGAGGCGACCGACCTCGTCGCCGCTCGCACGGCGCTGCAGGAGGCCGGGATCGACTACGACTCGGCCGACGCCGAGTTCGTCGCGACGGTCAACGTGGAGGCCGACGCGGAGGTGGCACGCAAGGTGTTCCGCCTGATCGACGCGCTCGAAGACTCCGACGACGTGCAGAACGTCTACACGAACCTCGACCTCACCCCCGAGGTGCAGGCGCAGCTCGAGGACGACGAGTAGTCCGATCACGAGGGACAGTCCCTCGATGACGGACGGTCCGGTCACGACAGAGGGGGCGCCGCGATGACGATCCGGGTGCTCGGCATCGACCCGGGTCTGACGCGCTGCGGCGTCGGTGTGGTCGACGTGCGCCCCGATCGCCGCGCGACGCTGGTCGAGGTCACGGTGATCCGCACCCCGGCGAACATGCCGCTCGAGATGCGGCTGCTCGCGGTCGGAACCGGCATCGACGCGCTGCTCGACGAGCATCGTCCGGAGGTCGTCGCCATCGAGCGCGTCTTCGCCCAGCACAACCTCCGGACCGTGATGGGCGTGGCCCAGGTCAGCGGGGTCGCACTGCACGCGGCCGCGCGCCGCGGCCTCCCTGTCGCCCTGCACACGCCGAGCGAGGTGAAAGCCGCCATCACCGGCTACGGCTCGGCCGACAAGCGCCAGGTGCAGGCGATGGTGGCGCGCATCCTCGGGCTCGCGGAGGCGCCCAAGCCCGCCGACGCGGCCGACGCCCTCGCCATCGCGATCTGCCACGCGTGGCGCGGTGCGCCCGCGACGGATGCGTCGAGTGCCGACGGTGCGGGCGCCTCGCAGACTCCCGCACAGGCGGCATGGCGCGCCGCCGAGCGCTCCGCCCGCGCGTCGGCGGTGCCCCGTAGGCTTGCCAGGTGATCTCCTCCCTCCGCGGCACCGTTCTCTCTGCGATCGGCGGTACCGCTGTGATCGAGGTGGGCGGCGTCGGCTTCGCCGTGCAGCTCACCCCCGACCACGTCCTCTCGCTGCGCGTCGGCGACGAGGCCTTCGTCCACACCACTCTGATCGTGCGCGAAGACGCCCTGCAGCTCTTCGGCTTCGCCGACCTCGAGCAGCTGCAGGTCTTCGAGCTGCTCAACGGCGTGTCCGGCGTCGGCCCGAAGTCCGCGATCGGCGTGCTCTCCGTGCTGAGCCCCGACCAGGTGGCCGACGCGGTCGCGGCCGACGACGACGCGCCGTTCCGCAAGGTGTCCGGCATCGGGCCCAAGACCGCCAAGCTGATCGTGGTGTCCCTGACCGGGAAGCTCGCCGCCGCCCGTCGTGCCCCCACGCGCGCCGTGAAGGCCGGGGGAGCACCCTCGACGGTCCCCGACAGCGTGCTCGTCGCGCTGGTCGGTCTCGGCTGGCCCGAGAAGGTCGCGGCGGAGGCCGTGGCCGACGTCGTCGCCGAGACGGATGAGAGCGCGCGTGATTCCGTGCAGACGCTGCTGCGGCTCACCCTGGCCCGCCTCGGCCCGGCAGCTGCAGGTCAGGCGAAGGGCGGCTCCCGATGAGCGACGACCTCACCGCCCCCGAGCTGGAGTCGGAGTCCGAGCTCGCCTTCGAGGGCGCGCTGCGTCCGCGTACGCTGTCGGAGTTCGTCGGCCAGGCGAAGGTCCGCGGTCAGCTGCAGCTGCTGCTGACGGCCGCCAAGATGCAGGAGCGAACGGCCGACCACATCCTCCTCGCCGGCCCTCCCGGGCTCGGCAAGACGACGCTCGCGATGATCGTCGCGCACGAGAGCGAGCGTCCGCTGCGGCTCTCCAGCGGTCCGGCGATCCAGCACGCGGGCGACCTCGCGGCCCTGCTGTCGTCCCTCACGCCGGGGGAGGTGCTCTTCATCGACGAGATCCACCGCATGGCGCGCTCGGCGGAGGAGATGCTCTACCTCGCCATGGAGGACTTCCGCATCGACATCATGGTCGGCAAGGGCGCCGGGGCCACCTCGATCCCGCTCGACCTCGCGCCGTTCACGCTCGTCGGCGCGACCACGCGCTCCGGCCTGCTGCCCAACCCGCTGCGCGACCGCTTCGGCTTCACGGCGCACCTCGAGTTCTACGACGAGGGCGAGCTCACCCAGGTGCTCTCGCGTGCCGCCGCCATGCTGGAGTTCGAGATCGATCGCGAAGCCCTCGCCGAGATCGCCGGCCGCTGCCGCGGAACGCCGCGCATCGCCAACCGGCTGCTGCGCCGCGTACGCGACTACGCCCTCGTCCACGGCCGCCGCGCCGACCTGGAGGCCGTCCGCGCGGCACTGGAGCTCTACGACGTCGATGCGCTCGGCCTCGACCGCCTCGACCGTGCCGTGCTGCACGCCATCCTGGAGCGTTTCGACGGCGGCCCCGTCGGCCTGAACACGCTCGCGGTCTCGGTCGGAGAAGAGGCGGAGACCATCGAATCGGTCGTCGAGCCGTTCCTCGTGCGCATCGGGCTGCTGTCGCGCACCCCGCGCGGGCGCGTCGCGACGCCGGCGGCGTGGCGTCACTTCGGAATGCCCAGCCCGCAGCAGGCCCACTCACAGCAACCGTCCCTGATGGATGACCTATAATTCAAGCTGGCCATTCGCCTACCCCCTTGACTTCACCGGAAGGTGCGACGTACTCCATGACCTTTGATCCGTTGACTATTGTGATGGTCGTCATCCTGGCGGCCCTCGTGTTCTTCATGTTCCGCAACAGCCGCAAGCGGCGCAAGGAGCAGGACGAGACGCGTTCGAAGATGGTGCCTGGCGCCGAGGTCATGACCAACTTCGGTCTCTACGGCACTCTGCTGTCCGTCGACGAGGACGACAACACCGCGCTCATCGAGACCAGCCCGGGCCACGTCGTGAAGGTGCACCGCCAGGTGCTCGCCCGCGTCGTCGAGCCCAAGACTCCCGAGGTCGACGACACCGAGGTCGCCGGTCCTGAGCTCAACCAGGATCACGCGATCTCGGTCGAGCCGTCGGAGCCGGAGTTCGGCGAGCGGATCGACGACGCGCCGAAGAAGCCCGGCGCCAAGAGCGACGACTGATAGCATCCCTGTGCTCCGCGCGCCGAGAGGGTGCGCGGATCACTCGTAGAAAGCTGAGTTCCTAGGTGGCAAAGTCGACCCCGGTCAAAAAAGCCTGGCGTTCGCTGACGTGGCTCGGCGTCATCGTGGTGGTCCTTCTCGGGACCCTTACGGCCGGCGTCCTCTTCAGCAATGCGACGTGGCTGCCCAAGCTCGCGCTCGACCTCGAGGGCGGAACCCAGATCATCCTCGCCCCCCAGGTCGAGAACGGTCAGACGGTGCAGCAGCAGCAGCTCGACCAGGCGGTCTCGATCATCCGTCAGCGCATCGACGCGTCGGGTGTGTCCGAGGCACAGATCTCCACCGAGGGATCGCGGAACATCGTCGTCTCGCTGCCGGGCAAGCCCGACCAGCAGACGCTCGACCGCGTGAAGGCCAGTGCGCGGCTCGACTTCCGCCCGGTACTGGCGACCAGCGGCCCGACCAACGAGGTCGTGGGCGCCGACGGCAAGTCGACACCGGCACCCAGCCCGGCGCCCGGCCTCCAGTCGACTCCGTCGACCAAGCCGACGAACGGCAGCGACCTCGCCTGGGTGACCCCGGAGCTGCAGGCGCAGTTCGCCGCGTACGACTGCGCGGCCAACAAGAACAAGGACCTCAGCGCGGCGCCGACCGACAAGCCGCTCATCACCTGTGATGACAGCAACTCGGTCAAGTACCTGCTCGGCCCCGTGGAGGTCAAGGGCCAGAACATCTCCGACGCGAGCGCCGGGATCATGCAGAGCTCGCAGGGTGTCTCGAACGGCCAGTGGGCGGTCAACATCGTGTTCGACGGCACGGGCACCAAGCAGTTCGCCGCCGTGACGACCCGGCTCATCGCCCTCCAAGGCGCGCAGAACCAGTTCGCCATCGTGCTCGACGGGCGGGTGATCTCCGCGCCGACCACCAACGCGGCCATCACCGACGGCAAGCCGCAGATCTCCGGCAACTTCACCGAGCAGAGCGCCAAGGCGCTCGCCGACCAGCTCAAGTTCGGCGCACTGCCCTTCAGCTTCAAGGTGCAGAGCCAGGACGACATCTCGGCGACCCTGGGAACCTCGCAGCTCATCAGCGGTCTCATCGCCGGACTGATCGGTCTGATCCTGGTCGGCATCTACACGTTCTTCCAGTACCGCCTGCTCGGCTTCGTCACGATCTTCTCGCTCGTGGTTGCCGGCGCGCTCACCTGGCTGACGATCTCGCTGCTGTCGTGGCACTACGACTACCGGCTCTCGCTCGCGGGCGTCGCCGGCCTCATCGTCGCGATCGGCTTCACAGCCGACTCCTTCATCGTCTACTTCGAGCGAATACGAGACGAACTGCGCGACGGGCGAAGTCTCGAATCGGCCGTGGAGGCCGGCTGGGGCCGCGCCCGGCGCACGATCTACGCGTCCAAGGCGACCAACCTCCTCGCGGCCATCGTGCTGTACGTGCTCGCAGCGGCGAACGTCCGTGGCTTCGCGTTCACGCTCGGCCTCACGACCATCATCGACGTGATCGTGGTGCTGCTGTTCACCCACCCGACGCTGCAGCTGCTCGCGAAGACCCGCTTCTTCAGCAGCGGCCACCCGCTGTCGGGCCTCGACCCCGACGCGCTCGGTGCGGTGTACCGCGGAGCCGCCCGCTTCCGCACCCCGGCGCAGGCCTCGGTTCCCGCCGGCAAGGCCGCCCGCAGCAGCGGGGAGGCCGCTCGCCGCCAGACGATCGCCGAGCGCAAGGCGGCGGAGCTCGCCTCCGCCTCGACCTCCTCGTCGTCGGATCGCTCGTCCGAGGGGAAGGACAACTGATGGCCAGCCGCCTCACCAAGTTCGGAAACGACCTCTACACCGGTGCGCGCTCGTTCGACTTCGTCGGCAAGCGCAAGATCTGGTACGCGATCGCGATCGTCCTGGTCGCCGTCTCGATCCTGATCCCGATCGTCAAGGGCGGGTTCAA
This sequence comes from Leifsonia sp. TF02-11, assembly GCF_017565305.1. Lineage (GTDB taxonomy): Bacteria > Actinomycetota > Actinomycetes > Actinomycetales > Microbacteriaceae > Leifsonia. The sequence goes on along the minus strand of NZ_JAGEKP010000004.1, from coordinate 314,245 downwards.
CTTCTCCATCGAGTTCCGCGGCGGATCGCAGTTCCTGATCAGCGACGTGCAGAGCACCGACACCTCGAAGGCACAGGGCGCGGTGCAGAGCGTCGTCCCCAACGCCGTCTCGCACGTCAGCGTGGTCGGCACCAACGCCATCCAGGTGCAGACCGAACAGCTGTCGGAAGGCCAGACGAAGGAGGTCGCCGACGCGTTGGCGAAGACCTACGGCGTCTCCTCGTCCGAAGTCTCTTCGACCTTCATCGGCCCGTCCTGGGGTGCTGACGTCACGCAGCAGACCATTCAAGGTCTGATCGTCTTCCTGCTCCTCGCGTTCATCGCGATGGCGCTGTACTTCCGAACGTGGAAGATGTCGGCGTCGGCGATCGTCTCGCTGTTCCACGACCTCATCATCACCGCGGGCATCTACGCGCTCGTCGGGTTCGAGGTGTCGCCGGCGACGATGATCGGCTTCCTGACCATCCTCGGCTACTCGCTCTATGACACCGTCGTGGTGTTCGACAAGATCCGCGAGAACACGAAGGAAGAGCTGGAGCTCACCAGGCGGACGTTCCCGGAGGCCGTGAACCTCGCGGTCAACCAGACGCTGGTGCGCTCGATCAACACCGCGGTCGTCGCCGTGCTGCCGGTCGCGTCGATCCTCTTCATCGGCGCCTACGCGTTCGGTGCGGCGACGCTGCGCGACATCTCGCTGGCGCTCCTCATCGGCATCATCGTGGGAACCTACTCGACGATCTTCCTGGCCGCCCCAATGTACTCGCAGTTCCGCGAGGGCGAAGCGGCGATCAAGAAGCACGACCAGAAGGTGCGTTCGGTTCGTCCCAAGGCCAGCGTCGCCGCCGTCGAGCCCGTCGCGGCGGAATAGCGGGGGCGTGTGAGCGGTTTCTTCTTGTCGGACGACGAGGTGAGCGCCGCTCGTGCGCGCGAGCTCATCGAATCCGGGGCAGCGTGGCTGCTCGACGTCCGGGAGGTGGACGAGTGGGAGGCCGGTCATGCGCCGGGCGCCCACCACATCCCGCTCTCGGAGATCGGCAACCGCCAGCACGAATTGCCTGAGGACGCCCAGATCCTGGTGATCTGCCACAGCGGGGCGCGTTCCCGCATGGTGACCGACGCGCTGCTGCAGGCGAACTACCCTGCGGCGAACGTCGCCGGCGGGATGCTCGCCTGGCAGGCTTCCGGGGGCGCGCTGTCCGGGCCGGACCACCGGCCATAATGGACGAGAGGAGGCGCGCACATGGTTGACACATCGACACCGCAGTCTGCGTCGCTGCGCCGCCTCGTTCCGCGGATCTTCTCGCGCGCTCAGCCCGCGGGGGCGGTCGACACCCTCATCCGCACGGTGCGCATGCACCATCCCAAGGCCGACCTGTCTCTCATCGAGCGCGCGTACGCCGTTGCCGAGCGGGCGCACGACGGCCAGAAGCGGCGCTCGGGGGAGCCCTACATCACGCACCCGGTCGCGGTCGCGCAGATCATCGCGGACCTGGGCATCGGCGCCAAGACGATCGCCGCTGCGCTTCTGCACGACACGGTGGAAGACACCAGCTATACCCTCGATGAGCTTCGCGACCAGTTCGGCGACGAGATCGCGATGCTCGTCGACGGCGTCACCAAGCTCGACAAGGTCAAGTACGGCGACAGCGCCCAGGCCGAGACCGTCCGCAAGATGATCGTCGCGATGTCGAAGGACATCCGAGTGCTCATCATCAAGCTGGCAGACAGGCTGCACAACGCGCGCACCTGGGGGTTCGTGCCGGCCGCCAACGCCACTCGGAAGGCGACCGAGACGCTCGAGATCTATGCCCCGCTGGCGCACCGGCTGGGCATCCAGACGATCAAGTGGGAGCTCGAGGACCTCTCGTTCGCGGTGCTCTACCCGAAGCTGTACGCCGAGATCGAGAGCCTCGTCAAGCAGCGCACCCCGGAGCGGGAGCGCCTGGTGCAGCAGGTGATCGACGCGATCAACGACGACCTCAAGACCGCGAAGATCCGCGGCAAGGTGGTCGGTCGGCCCAAGCAGTACTACTCGATCTATCAGAAGATGGTCGTGCGCGGGCGAGAGTTCGACGACATCTACGACCTGGTCGGCATCCGTGTGCTCGTGAACACGGTGCGCGACTGCTACGCGGTGCTCGGCTCGATCCACGCCAGGTGGACGCCGATGCCCGGGCGCTTCAAGGACTACATCGCGACCCCGAAGTTCAACCTCTACCAGTCGCTGCACACCACCGTGATCGGACCTCAGGGCCGCCCTGTGGAGATCCAGATCCGCACGGAGGAGATGCATCAGCGCGCCGAGTTCGGTGTCGCCGCGCACTGGAAGTACAAGGAGCAGACCACCGGCAAGAGCTCCGGGGGCCCTGGCAAGGTCGACACGGATCTGGCCTGGCTCGCCCACATCTCCGACTGGCAGGCCGAGACGGCGGACCCGTCGGAGTTCCTCGACTCGCTGCGCTTCGAGATCGGCGCCAAAGAGGTCTACGTCTTCACGCCGAAGGGACGCGTCATCGGCCTCCCGGCCGGCGCGACCCCTGTCGACTTCGCCTACGCCGTGCACACCGAGGTGGGCCACCGCACGATGGGTGCCAAGGTCAACGGCAGGCTCGTTCCGCTCGAGAGCGCGCTCTCGACCGGTGACGTCGTCGAGATCTTCACCTCGAAGAACCCGGACTCCGGGCCCAGCCAGGACTGGCTGAACTTCGTCAAGAGCCCGCGGGCACGCAACAAGATCCGCCAGTGGTTCACCAAGGAACGCCGCGACGAGGCGATCGAGCAGGGCAAGGACGCGATAGCGCGCGCGATGCGCAAGCAGAACCTGCCGCTGCAGAAGCTGATGACGCAGGACGCGCTCGTCGAGGTCGCGTCGTCGCTCAAGCACCCCGATGTCTCGTCGCTCTACGCGTCCGTGGGCGAAGGTCACATCTCGACGCAGTCCGTGATCGAGAAGATCGTCGCGTCGCTGCAGAGCGAGGTCGAGTCGGACGGCGAGCTGGAGATCCCGGTCAAGGGTCGCGCCAAGCAGCTCCGGAACAGCGACTCGGGCGTCCTGGTGCGCGGTGCTCCCGACATCCTGGTGAAGCTCGCGAAGTGCTGCACGCCGGTGCCCGGTGACCCGATCGTCGGATTCGTGACCCGCGGCCAGGGTGTCTCGGTTCACCAGGCCAACTGCCACAACGTGCAGTCGCTGCTGCAGGAGCCCGACCGCATGATCGACGTGGAGTGGGCGCCCAGCTCCAAGAGCGTCTTCCTGGTGCAGATCCAGGTCGAGGCGCTCGACCGCTCCGGTTTGCTCTCCGACGTCACCCGCGTTCTCTCCGAGCACCATGTCAACATCCTCTCTGCGACGGTCACCACCTCGAGCGACCGGCTGGCCCTGAGCCGGTTCGTGTTCGAGATGGGGGACACCACGCACCTCGACCGGGTGCTCAACGCCGTACGCCGCATCGACGGCGTCTACGACGTGTATCGGGTCAGCGGCGGCTGAGCCGCGCCTCCGGGCGCTCAGGTGACCGGCCCGGGCAGCCGGGTCCGCTCGACGAGCGCCAGCCGGTGCAGTCCGCGCGCGCTGCCGCGCCGGCGTAAACGCCTGAGCCGCTCACCGAGGTCTGCGGGCGAGGCTCGGGCGAGGGCGAGCAGGTGCCGCACTTCGAGGGCATCGGGCGGTTCGAACCTCGACAGAGTGAGCACGAGATCCGATGCCGTGCGCAGCGGCGCCGTCAGAGTGACCCCGCTGAGCACTTCGGTGTCGTCGCGATCGAGGACGTGCTGGTGCGCGTCGAATCCCACGGGCACCCTGCTCCTGCTCCGCCGGTCGATGCAGACCTGCGGCTGCACCGGAGGCCTCGAGCGGGCGCCGTGGATCCACGCCGCGGTGCCGCGGTCGGCCACCAGGCGCCCGGGCCGCAGGGCGCTGAACGCAAGCGCCCGCAGGGCCGGGGTGTCGGGGGTGTCGGTCGACGCGAAGGAGTCGCCGACGCGATAGAGCTGGCCGTCGAGTACCAGAGCGAACAGCTCGGCCAGCGGGAGGACGGTGCGGTCGAGGAGCGGTGGGCACGTTGTGGTCATGCCCCCAGCCTGCTGCGGGGACGTCCGCTACCGACCGTCGATCGATGAATCAGTGGAGACGTTGTCGGCGGGCCAGACTGTGGAGGACGATCGACCCGGCGGCGTCGACCGGGAGTTGTCGAGTTGGGGACGCCGTGCGGGGGCCGTCGATTCCGAGCCGTCGACCCTGCCTGGTGGACGTGGAGCAGTCACCCCAACTGGGCGGTCAACCCCGCGGAGCCGTCAACCCAGGGGTACCGTCACCCCAGGGCGTCGAGCCAGATCTTGCGGGCGTCCAGGGCCTCCTGTGCCGCCTTGACCTTGGCGGAGTCGCCGCTGGCCTTCGCGTCTTCGAGCTCCTGCTCGAGCTTCGCAATTGCCGCGTTGAGCTGGCTCGCAAGGCCTTCTGAGCGCGCCTTCTTCTCGGGATTGTTGCGCTCCCAGTGCTCCTCGTCGAGGCGGCGGACGGCCGCCTCGACCTTGCGGAGCCGGTCTTCGATCGGACGGACCTGGTCGCGCGGTACGCGGCCGATGGCGTCCCACCGCTCCTGGATCGAGAGCAGCTTCGTGCGCGCGGTCTCGCGGTCCTTCTCGTTCAGGAGGGGTTCCGCCTCGTCGAGCAGAGCGAGCTTGAGCTCCAGGTTGGCCTGGTACTCCTCGTTATCGCGCGCGTCGACCTCGGCCTTGGCCGAGTAGATCGCGTCGCCGGCGGCCTTGAAGCGCGCCCACAGCGCGTCGTCGTTCTTCTTTCCTGCGCGGCCGGCGAGCTTCCACTGGTCGAGCAGGCGGCGGTACTCCGGCACGCCGTCGGCGCCGAGGGGCACCAGGCGCTCCGCCTGCTCGATGAGGGCGTTCTTGCGGGAGCGGACGTCGCGGTGCTGGTTGTCGAGCTCGGCGAAGAAGGCCTTGCGGTTGTGCTCGATGGTCGAGCGGGCGGCGCGGAACCGCTTCCAGAGCTCATTGGCCTCGTTCTTGGGCAGGCGCGGGCCGTCGTGCTGGTGCGTCTGCCAGCTGGTGAACAGGGCGTCGAGCTCGGCGGTGGTCTGCTTCCACTGCGTGCGCGCGGGGTCTTGCGCCGCGAGGGCCTCGGCCTGCTCGACGATCGCCGTGCGGTCGGCGATGGCCTGCTCGAGGGCGGCCTTGGCCTCAGCGCTCTGCTGCTCGGTGAGTTCCTCGACGGTGCCGCCGAGCGCGTCCAGGCGGGTGATCAGCGACGGGAGGTCGCCCACGGCGTTCGCGCCCTCGACCGCGGTACGAAGGTTCGCCACCGACTTGGCGACGTCGGCGGCGGGCGCACCGCGACGGGCGCGCTGCTCCAGGAGGCCGACCTGGCCGGCGAGATCGTTGTACTTGCGCTCGAAGTACGCGATCGCCTCCTCCGGAGTGCCGTCCGGGTACTCGCCGACGGCTCGTTCGCCGTCGCCCTCACGGACGTACACGGTGCCGGTCTCGTCGACGCGACCCCAGGGGTGCTGTTCAGAAGTAGCCAAGAGCCTCACCTTGCTTGCGGTGCCACGTTGGGAATCAGCCTATTGCACGCCGCAGGATCACTGCAGCGTGAAGCTGTCGATCTTCGTCGTCACGGCGGGCTTGCCGTTCGTGCCGCCGCCTTGGACGCCCTTGTCCGCTACCTGGCTCTTTAGCTCTGCCAACCCACTTGTGACGGTTCCTAGAACTGTGTATCCACCCGCCGAATCTGTCGGTATGGTCGTGTCTTCATAGACGATGAAGAACTGGCTGCCCTGGCTGTTCGCATTGTCGCTCTGGCGCGCCATCGCGATCGTTCCGGCTTTGTAGACGTTGTCTTCCGGGGCGTTCTCGATCGGACCGTAAGAGTAACCCGGGCCGCCCGTCCCATCCCCCTTGGGGTCGCCGCACTGGAGGATATAGAATCCGCCGTTGGTGAGTCGGTGGCAACTTAGTCCGCTGTAAAAGTCCCGCTGAGCTAGGTAGACCGTGGATGACACTGCTTGTGGCGCCTTTGCCCCATCGAGGGACACCTCGAGTGGAATTCCGTTGATTGTGAGTTTTCCCGTCCACGTACGATCCGCTGCAAGAGACTTCGGCGGAAGCGCTAAAGCGGATGATGACGGTGATGGTGACGAGCCTGGAGCCACGGGCTTACTGAAGTAGAGTAATTGCGTTGCTGCAGCTAGTCCGACGATCACAACGACTGCAAAACCAGAAATCCAGTTGTCCCGGCGTCGGCGTCGGTGCTTCTGTTCGTGAACCGCCTGGCGCGCCTGGTACGCACGAAGTCGTTCACGGGCTTGACGTGCTTCGCGAGCGTTCTGATTGCTTGGTGACACGCAACCCTCCGGGCCATTGAAAATGATTGGCTTGCTGTTCGGAGCCACGGGGCAGCTTGTTTCCGACCATGAGTACGATATCCGCCGTTTGACGTGAAGCCCAAACCAGATCCCGGCGGTGGGCCAAGAGTGCCCGGCCGGGATAGCAGTGCTCGCACAATGCCGAATCTGGAACATTGAAATCAAAAGTACTACATCGGTAATTGCGGCACTGCGCTGATTGCCGATAACTTGAAACCGCGCCAACGGGTTGGCGTATCCAACCAGAAGGATTCAATGATGAAATATATTAAGTATTACGGCCCGGCGCCTTCGGGGGCTTCGCAGGCTTGGGTTTGCGGCCGCGGCGATCATGGGACTGGCGTCTACAAGTTTGCTTTTCGCGTCGCCCGCGCAAGCGGAGGCATGCAATCCGGTTCAGAGGCAGTTTGCGATCTATGAAGCGTCTGTTCCATTTCCGCTGGGCACAATTACGCTCAATACCAACATCTGCATGAATGGCAGCGTCATGTCTTCGTCAACTGCAAACATGACTTGGAGTGCCTCGCCGGCTGGAATGGCGGCGGGTTGGCGTTTCGACAACAACACGACGCAGCGGCTGACCACAGGCCCAGACAATGCGGGCTGGGTGTCTAGTGCGACAATGAGGCTGTGCGTGCCGACTCAAATCTCGCAGCTCTGCTCGAATGGCGAGTCATTCAAGATCAATAACTTCGCCTATCGTGCCGGATTCATCGGACCGCAACGCGGACCGGAGTTCTACTGCACTAACTCTTACTGCCAGCTCTCGCTTTAGGGTGATCTGATGACTAGGTATAGACGATTGACAGTCAAACAGTGGGCTCCGCTGACGGTCCTGGGTGCGGGCTTCGGTGGATCTGGATTTGGCGAACTGATAGGTCAGCCGAATTCTTGGCTCTGGTTCGGCGCCGGTGCGCTTGCTGCCGTACTCTGTGTTCTCGTTGCCACCGGCGTCAGGGCTCTGCGCCCAGTTGAAGTTGACAGGATCGTAGAGGACTGAATCGTTCATAGAGGGGCCTTGGTCGTTAGGTGAGCTAACGTCCAAGGCCCCTCGCTGTTTTTGTGTCACCGTCGAGCGGGATGGGATGCTGCACGAACCTGATCCGTCGCGGCTATGAGCACCCAAACCCGAGCCGCCGACAGTGATGTCGGTGGCTGCGACTAATCTTGTCGGGTGGTCGACGTGCAACCTGGGCTCCGGACGGGAGCGACGCCTCTCGCCGTGCGCATGCGGCCGAAATCCCTCGACGAGGTCGCCGGTCAGCGTCATCTGCTGCGCCCCGGCTCGCCCCTCGTCGCCCTCGCCAGCGACAAGGACGGACAGAGCGGCTCCGTCTCCGTCATCCTGTGGGGTCCTCCCGGCACCGGCAAGACGACGCTGGCCCAGGCCATCGCGCATTCGTCGGGGCGTCGATTCGTCGAACTGTCAGCCGTCACGGCCGGCGTGAAAGACGTCAGGCTCGTCATGGACGAGGCGCTCTCGACCCGTGACCTCTACGGCGTCTCGACGGTGCTGTTCCTCGACGAGATCCACCGGTTCACCAAAGCGCAGCAGGACGCGCTGCTCCCCGGCGTCGAGAACGGCTGGGTCATCCTCGTGGCGGCGACCACCGAGAATCCCTCCTTCTCGGTCATCTCGCCGCTGCTCTCGCGGTCACTGCTGCTGACACTCGAAACGCTGAGCGACGACGACCTCGGCGTCGTGATCGACAGGGCCGTCTCCGACGACCGCGGCCTCGCCGGCCAGTACGCTCTCGACGACGAGGCCCGTGCCGCGCTCATCCGGCTCGCGTCCGGCGATGCGCGCCGGGCGCTCACGGCGCTGGAGGCCGCGTCCGTTTCCGCCGCGTCGGCGACGCCGGCGACCGCGAAGAAGAAGCCGGTCATCACCGCCGAGCTCGTCGCACAGGCGGTCGACCGCGCCCTGCTGCGCTACGACCGCAACGGCGACGAGCACTACGACGTGATCAGCGCCTTCATCAAGTCGGTGCGCGGATCCGACGTCGACGCCGCGCTGCACTACCTCGCCCGCATGATCGAGGCGGGGGAGGACCCCCGGTTCATCGCCCGCAGAATCATCGTCTCGGCCTCCGAAGACATCGGCATGGCCGACCCCCAAGCCCTGGTCGTCGCGATCGCGGCAGCGGACGCCGTGCAGTACATCGGGATGCCGGAGGGACGGATCCCGCTCGCCCAGGCCGTCGTGCACCTCGCCACCGCACCCAAGTCGAACGCCGCCTACATGGCGCTCGACGCCGCTATCGCCGACGTGCGCGCCGGCAAGATCGGGCGGGTGCCCAAGCACCTGCGCGACGCCCACTATCCGGGAGCCAAACGGCTCGGCCACGGCAAGGGCTACAAGTACCCGCACGACGACGCGCTCGGCGTGCTGGAGCAGCAGTACCTCCCGGACGAACTGCGCGACACGACGTACTACGCGCCGACCGAGCACGGCAACGAGCGCGACGTCGCCGCCCGGCTGGCGAAGCTGCGTCGCATCGTGCGCGGACGCTGATCGCGGTCTGCTAGAATCGATGCGCCTAGAAGCGTGTTGAAGGTGCGGCTGCCCGAGACACGCGATCGAAAGGACTGGCCCTGTAGCCGGGCGTCCCTGGCGTGAATCCCTCTCTCTTGCAGGTGAAAAACCCTGCGCACAGCGCCCCTGCGCGCTGTGCGACCAACATTTCGTAGAGAGAAAACCGAAAGGAAACCGTGTCTTCACGTTCCCGCAGCAAGACCCGCGAGTCGCGCGCCCTGGGCATCGCCCTGACCCCGAAGGCGGCCCGCTACATGGAGAAGCGCCCGTACGCTCCCGGTGAGCACGGCCGCACCAAGCGCAAGGCCGACTCCGACTACGCCGTGCGTCTGCGCGAGAAGCAGCGTCTTCGCGCCCAGTACGGCATCCGCGAAAAGCAGATCCGCATCGCGTTCGAAGAGGCGCGTCGCACCCAGGGCCTGACCGGTGAGAACCTGGTCGAGCTCCTCGAGATGCGTCTCGACGCGCTGGTGCTCCGCGCCGGCTTCGCCCGCACCATCTCGCAGGCCCGCCAGTTCGTGGTGCACCGCCACATCCTGGTCGACGGCAAGATCGTGGACCGCCCGTCGTTCCGCGTGAAGCCGGGTCAGCTCATCCACGTCAAGGCCCGCTCCGAGGGCAGCGAGCCCTTCCAGGTCGCAGCCGCCGGCGGTCACGTCGACGTCCTGCCGAAGGTCCCCGGCTACCTCGAGGTCGAGCTCGACAAGCTCCAGGCCCGCCTCGTGCGCCGCCCGAAGCGCGCCGAGGTCCCCGTCACGTGCGAGGTCCAGCTGGTCGTCGAGTACTACGCGGCCCGCTGAGGCAGCGAGACTCCCGCGAACGGGGTCGTGGCTTCGGCCACGGCCCCGTTCCGCATTTCACGGACGTTCCCGGCAACAGGGTTCCCGTCTGCCGCGTTCCCGTTACGCTGGGACGCATGCCCGTCTCGGAATGGAGGGAGCCGACATGTCCGGAGGCGATATCGCTGGTCTGATCGCGGCGGGAGTGTTCGCCGTGCTCGTCGGGTTCATCGCGGTCCCGTTGCTCAAACTGGGGCGCGTGCTCGACTCGACGCGCGACGCCATCAAGGAGGCCAGCGACGGCATCACGCCCATCCTGGACGAGACGGCGACCACGCTGCAGGAGACCAACAAGCAACTCGCGAGGGTCGACGTCATCACGAAGAACGTGGCCGACGTCACCGGCAACGTCTCGGCGCTGGTCGCCCTGTTCGCGGCCACCGTCGGCGGCCCCCTGATCAAGCTGGCGGGGTTCAGCGCCGCTGTGCGCGCGGCCTTCCGGGTGCCCGGCGCGACCGGCCGTTCCCGGCGCAAGGCGGACTAGACTTGCGCGAGTGCGCTCACGCACACATCCACGGAGGGAAGATCCTGCAATGAAGAGTTTCCTGTGGCTCCTGATCGGCGTCGCCGTCGGCTTCGTCGTCGCCCACAAGGTCAACGAGACCCCCAAGGGTCGCGAGTTCTTCGGCACGCTCGACAAGAAGGCCCGTGACTTCGGGGAGGCCGTCTCCGACGGCTACCGTCAGCGCGAGGCCGAGATCCGTTCCGCGATCGACGGCGACTGAACCATCGTCGTTCCTGGCCTCTTCGCACCTCCCACTCGACTTTCGCACCACCTCGAATGACCGGAACCCATGCAGACTGCTGAAATCCACCGCCGCTGGCTCGACTTCTTCGCCACGCGCGGTCACACCGTCGTCCCGTCCGCCTCGCTCGTCAGCGACGACCCGTCGCTGCTGTTCACGGTCGCCGGGATGGTCCCGTTCGTGCCGTATCTGACCGGCGTGGTCCCCGCACCCTTCCCGCGTGCCACCAGCGTCCAGAAGTGCATCCGAACCCTCGACATCGAAGAGGTCGGCAAGACTCCGCGGCACGGCACCTTCTTCCAGATGTGCGGCAACTTCTCGTTCGGCGACTACTTCAAGGAGCAGGCGATCACCTTCGCCTGGGAGCTGCTGACCTCGGCGGAAGCCGACGGCGGCCTCGGCTTCGATCCGAAGGACCTGTGGGTCACCGTCTATGAGGAGGACGACGAGGCCCGCGAGATCTGGAGCCGTGTCGCCGGCCTCCCCGACGAGCGCATCCAGGGCCTCGGCAAGGACACCAACTACTGGTCGACCGGCCAGCCCGGTCCGGCCGGCCCCTGCTCCGAGATCTTCTTCGACCGTGGCCCGGCCTACGGCATCGACGGCGGTCCCGCGACCGACGACGACCGGTACGTGGAGATCTGGAACCTCGTCTTCATGCAGTACCTGCGCGGCGAGGGCACCGGCAAGAAGGACTTCGAGATCCTCGGCGACCTGCCCAAGAAGAACATCGACACCGGGCTCGGTCTCGAGCGCGTCGCGTTCATCAAGCAGGGCGTCGACAACATGTACGAGATCGACCAGGTGCGCCCTGTCCTCGATCGCGCAGCGGAGCTTGCCGGCAAGCCCTATGGCAACGAGGCTCACGAAGACGACGTGCGCCTGCGCGTGGTCGCCGACCACGTCCGCAGCGCGCTCATGCTGATGACCGATGGCGTGACGCCGTCGAACGAGGGCCGCGGCTACGTGCTGCGCCGCCTGCTGCGTCGCACCGTCCGTGCGATGCGCCTGCTGGGCGTGGAGACGGCGACGTTCCCCGAGCTCTTCCCCGCCTCTCGCGACGCGATGAAGGCGGCCTACCCCGAGGTGGAGGCCGAGTTCGGCCGCACGTCGCAGCTCGCGTACGCGGAGGAGGAGACCTTCCTGCGCACGCTCGCGTCGGGCACCAGCATCCTCGACACCGCGGTCGCGAACACGCGCAAGGCGGGCAGCGATCAGCTCGCGGGCGACACCGCGTTCCTGCTGCACGACACGTACGGCTTCCCGATCGACCTGACGCTCGAGATGGCAGAGGAGGCCGGGCTCAGCGTCGACCGTGCGGCGTTCGACACGCTGATGGCCGACCAGCGCGCCCGCGCGAAGGCCGACGCCAAGGCCAAGAAGACCGCTCTCGCCGACCTTTCCGTCTACAGCGCGTTCCGCGCGCAGGGCGAGACCGTGTTCACCGGGTACACCGACCTCGAGACCGAGTCGAGCGTGCTCGGCCTGATCGTCGACGGCCAGTCGGTCACCGTCGCCCGCGAGGGCCAGGTCGCCGAGGTCATCCTCGGTGCCACCTCGCTGTACGCGGAGTCGGGCGGCCAGAGCGCCGACGCCGGCACGATCGTGGGCCCGGGCTACGAGCTCGACGTGCTCGACGTGCAGAAGCCGGTCAAGGGCCTGATCAGCCACAAGGTGCTCGTGCGCAGCGGCGAGGTCGGCGTCGGAGCTCCGGCGACCAGCCTGGTCGACGCCCAGTACCGCCGGGGCGCGACGCAGGCGCACTCGGGCACGCACATCATCCACGCGGCCCTGCGCCAGGTGCTCGGCCCGAACGCCCATCAGTCGGGATCGTTCAACAAGGCGGGCTACCTCCGCCTCGACTTCTCCTGGAATCAGGCGCTGTCGCCGGAGACCCGCAGCGAGATCGAGGAGATTTCGAACAACGCGATCCGCGACAACCTCCAGGTGACGACCCGCGAGCTTCCGCTCGCCGAGGCCAAGGCCCTCGGGGCGATGGCGCTCTTCGGTGAGAAGTACGGCGATGTCGTGCGCGTGGTCGATATCGGCGGCCCCTGGTCGCGCGAGCTCTGCGCGGGCACGCACGTGTCCACCAGCGCCGAGATCGGCATGATCAACCTGATCAGCGAGTCGTCGGTGGGCTCGACCAACCGGCGCGTGGAGTCCCTGGTGGGGCTGGAGGCCTTCCAGGATCTGGCCGTCGAGCGCACCATCGTCTCCCAGCTTTCCGGTGCGCTGAAGACCCCGCGCGAGCAGCTCCCCGAGAAGATCGCGGATCTCATGGCGAGCCTCAAGGCCGCGGAGAAGCGCATCCAGGCGTTCGAGGCCCGCGCGGTGCTCGACAAGGTGCCGGCCCTGCTGGAATCGGCGAGCCGCCGCGGCGCCGTCACGGTCGTCGCGGAGGACGCCGGCGAACTGAACTCCGCCGACGATCTGCGCCTGCTGGTGACGACCGTGCGTGAGCGTCTGGGCTCCGACCCGGCTGCGGTCGCACTCGCGGCACGCGCCGCGGGCAAGCCCGTGGTCATCGTCGCGACGAACCAGGCCGCACGCGACGCCGGCGTGAACGCCGGTGCTCTCGCCAAGACCGCGGCCGGTGTCCTCGGCGGCGGCGGCGGCGGCAAGGCCGACCTCGCGCAGGGCGGCGGCACCGATGCCGAGGCGATCCCCGCAGCGCTCTCGGCAGTGGTCGCGGCGATCGGCTGACGCGTGCGGAGCGGAGTGCGGCTCGGCATCGACGTCGGCAAGGTCCGGATCGGCGTGAGCCGATCCGACCCGCACGGGATGCTGGCGACGCCGCTGGAGACGGTCGCACGCTCCGAAGACGCTGCGGATCGCCGCAGGATCGGTGAGATTGTGACCGAACTCGGAGTTTTCGAGATTATCGTCGGGTTACCCCTGGCGCTCTCGGGTGCGCACACCGCATCGACGGCTGACGCCGTCTCCTTCGCGGAGACGCTCGAAGCCGAGGTCGAGGTGCCCGTGCGGCTGGTGGACGAGCGGCTGTCGACCGTTTCGGCGCACTCGGCCCTGCGAGCGTCGGGCAAGAACTCGAAAAGCGCGCGTCCAGTGGTGGATCAGGTGGCCGCCACGATAATTTTGCAGCACGCCCTCGACGCGGAGCGCGCTTCAGGCCATCCGCCGGGCCGTCCCATCGAACCGAGCATTGGACCCTAGTTTGTCGCAGAACCCGCAGGAGAAGCCGGAGCCGCCCGTCTTCCCCGCCGTGAACCGGCAGCCGATGACCCGACGCGAGGCGCGGGAGGCCAGGGAGGCGCACGAGGCCAAGCAAGCTCAGGACACCACGGGCGCTCAGCGCGCACAGGAGCCTCAGCCTGCCCCCGCGGCAGCCGATTCCCCGGTTGTGCCCGCCGACCAACGCAACCCGCAGACCCCTGGCCCCTGGACCCCGCCCCCTGCCGAGACGACCGCCCAGTCGGCGACGCTCGCCGGGCTGGACTTCGACTCCGTGGTGACCGGTCCGATCTCGGTCGACCGCGAGCCCGACACGACGCGCGGCCGCGAGACGGTCGGCGCGGCGGCGCGGCACGAGGCGGCGCACGGAACGGCCGCCGACGATCACGTCGGGAGCCCGGTGCACGCGATCTTCTCGCCGCTGTCCGACGATCGCGGCGAGGTCGGGGGCGGGGACTCCGAGCACCCGCTGGCGTGGCGCCAGCAGAACTACCTCTCGCACGACAAGCCGCCCAAGCGTCGACGGCGCTGGGTCAAGCCGGTCGTCGTGACCGCCGTCGTCGTCGCGGTGCTCGGCGGCCTCGCCGGGGGCGCGTACGCGGCGTTCCAGCCCCAGGTCGCCAAGCTCATCACCGCGCTGTCGCCGGTGGACAACGACTTCACGGGGTCGGGGACCGGCCAGGTCATGTTCACGATCAAGTCCGGCGACAACGGGGGCTCGATCGCGACGAACCTGCAGAAGGCGGGCGTCACCAAGAGCTACGACGCCTTCTACCAGCTGCTGCTCCGCCAGCACCCGGAGGTCGAGTTCCAGCCCGGTGTGTTCAAGCTGGCGAAGGGGATGAGCGCCCAGGCGGCGCTGACGGCCCTGCAGGATCCCGCGAACCGCATGCAGAACACCGCGGTCATCCCGGAGGGGACGGCCGAGAAGGATGCGCTCCAGACGGTGTCCGATGCGACGAAGATCCCGCTCGCCGAGCTGCAGCAGGCGGCAGCCAACCCGGCCGACTTCGGCGTCCCCGCAGAGGCGAAGACGCTCGAGGGCTTCCTGTTCCCCGCGACCTACACGTTCGTCCCGGGCGCGACGGCGCACGACGTGATCAAGACCATGGTCGACCGCTCGTTCCAGGCGTTGGACGAAGCAGGAGTCGCTCCGGGCGACCGGTGGAACACGGTCGTCCTCGCGTCGATCGTGCAGCGCGAGGCCGGCCTCAAGGACGACTATCCCAAGGTCGCCCGTGTGTTCCTGAACCGGCTCGCGCAGGGCTGGGATCTGCAGTCGGACGCCACGGTCGCCTACGGCACGGGAAACACGCACCGGGTGGAGACGACGGACGCCGAGCGCGCCGACGCCTCGAACCCGTACAACACGTACGCGCACGCGGGGCTCCCGGTCGGGCCGATCTCGAACCCGGGCGACCTGGCTATCAACGCGGTGGTCCACCCCGCGGACGGTCCGTGGATGTTCTTCGTGACCTGGAACCTCAAGACCGGCGAGACGATCTTCTCGACGACGGCCGACGAGCACGACGCGGCTGTCGCGAAATGGCAGCAGTGGATGAAGGACAACCCCGGCTATGGATGAGAAACCGAAGACCCCGTCGCGTCGCGATGCGAGCAGTACGCCGGCGGAAGCGCCTGCCGTGCCGGTCGAGGATGTGCAGAGCGAGGACCTCTCGGTCGAGGACGGCGTGTCCGAGGCGTCGGCGGAGGCGGGGATCGCCGCTCTGGTCGAGGCCGAGCGCGAGGCGGAGGCCGAGGAGGCTGCCATCGCCGAGGCCGAGGAAGCAGCGGACAGCGGGGAGCCCCTGGACGGCGACGACAGCGACGGCGGAGCCGCTGCCGAGGTCGACGGGGCCGCAACCGAGGCAGAGCCTGACGTCGAAGTCGTCGAAGTCGTCGAAGTCGTCGAAGTCGTCGAAGTCGTCGAAGTCGTCGAAGTCGTCGAGGTGGTCGAGCCGGAATCTTCCGAGGAGAACGTCGTCGACCTCCCGGAGACCGCTGCCGAGACCGGCACCGCGCCGCCCGTGACGGAGCCGACGCGCCGCCTGGCCGTCCTCGGTTCGCCGATCGGGCACTCCAAGTCTCCTGCCCTGCACCGTGCGGCGTACGCCGCTCTCGGCCTGCCGTGGTCGTACGAGCCTGTGGACGTCGCCGAGGACGGCCTGGCCTCGTTCATCGACGGCCTGGGGCCGGAGTGGCGCGGCCTTTCGCTCACGATGCCGCTCAAGCAGGCCGTCGTCCCGTTGCTGACGTCCGTCGACCGGGTCGCGGAGCAGACCGGGGTCGCGAACACCGTGCTGCTCCACGCCGACGCCGTCAGCGGCTTCAACACGGATGTTGCGGGCATCGTGCGCGCGCTCGGTGCCGCCGGGCTGCAGAGCGCCCGCTACGTCCACGTGCTCGGCGGGGGAGCGACGGCCGCGTCCGCGCTCGTCGCCGCTGCCGAGCTGGGAGCGGAGCGGGTCGACGTGCACGTGCGCGACCTGCAGAAGAGCCTCTGGCTGGAACCGCTCGCACACGAGCTCGGCCTGATGGTGCGCATCCGTTCGTTCGCGCAGGCGGATCGCTCGCTCGACGTGCCGGAGCTCGTCATCAGCACGCTTCCTGGCGGCGCCTCTACGGCGGCGGTCTACACCGATTCGACCCGGCGCAGGGCAGTGCTCCTGGACGTCGCGTACGACCCGTGGCCCAGCTCGCTCGGCCGCTCCTGGCAGCTGGTGGGCGGGACGGTGGTCTCCGGCCTGGCGATGCTGGCCCACCAGGCGCTGCTCCAGGTGCGGATCTTCGTCTCCGGCGACCCGCTGCAGCCGCTTCCTGACGAGGACGAGGTGCTCGACGCCATGCTCACGGCCGTCGGGATCGACGCGGAGGGCGCACCGCTCGGCGACGGCTCCGACGCGGCAGAAGCCGAGTAGCCGAGCGGAATGTCCGACGTCGAGGTGCGTCCGGCGCGACCGGACGAGTGGGCTGCCGTCGGCGGCCTGCGGTGGGACTCCCTCCGGGAGGCCGGGGGAGAGCCCGACGACACCAGGGAGGTCTTCGCTGAACGGTTCGCGGCCTGGGCCGCGAGCCGTGGCACCCACGAGTGCTTCGTCGCCGTCGAGGACGGCCGCGTGCTCGGTATGACCTGGCTCGCCGTCCTCGATCGGGTGCCGAGCGCGCGGCGGTTCGAGCGCGCCTCCGGCGATCTGCAGTGCGCGTACGTCGTGCCCGACCGGCGCGACACCGGGATCGGCGGCCGCCTGATCGATGCCGTGCTGGCGCGCGCCGCCGCGCTCGGGCTCGAACGCGTCACGGTGCACTCCAGCCCGCGCGCCGTGCCGGTCTACGAGCGGCACGGGTTCCGGTCGGACGACGACAGGCTGTTGCACGCGTTCGTCGTGCACTCCGACATCTTCACGTCCGGGGACCGCAAGGGCGAGGCGTAACGGCGCGAAGCGCGACCGCGCCGCTGTGCCAGAATCGAATCATGCTTCGTTGGCTCACGGCCGGGGAATCCCACGGCCCCGAACTCATCGCCGTCCTCGAGGGCCTCCCCGCAGGAGTCCCCGTCTCGCTGGACGCGATCCGGGCCGATCTCGCCCGTCGCAAGCTCGGCTATGGTCGTGGTGCGCGCATGAAGTTCGAGCAGGACGCCCTCGACATCTCGGGCGGTGTGCGTCACGGTCTGAGCCTCGGCAGCCCGATCGCCCTGCGCATCGGCAACACCGAGTGGCCCAAGTGGGTCGACGTGATGAGCGCGGAGCCGGTGGACCCCGAGAAGCTCGCGACCGGTCGCGGTGCCGCGCTGACGCGTCCGCGCCCGGGCCACGCCGACCTGGTCGGCATGCAGAAGTACGGTTTCGACGAGGCGCGTCCGGTGTTGGAGCGCGCCAGCGCCCGCGAGACCGCTGCGCGCGTCGCGTTGGGCGCGGTCGCCCGCTCGTTCCTCGCCGAGCTCGGCATCACGCTGGTCAGCCACACTCTGTCGATCGGCCCGGTGCGCGTGCCGGAGGACGCCCCGCTGCCCACCCCGGCCGACGTCGAGGCGCTCGACGCCGACCCGCTGCGCTGCTTCGACCCCGCGACCTCCGAGCGCATGGTCGCGGAGGTGGACGACGCCCACAAAGACGGCGACACCCTCGGCGGCGTCGTCGAGGTCCTGGCCTACGGCCTCCCGCCGGGGCTGGGCTCGCACGTGCACTGGGACCGCAGACTCGATGGCCAGCTCGCGGCAGCGCTCATGGGCATCCAGGCGATCAAGGGTGTGGAGGTCGGCGACGGATTCCTGACGACCACGCGTCGCGGGTCGCAGGCGCACGACGAGCTCATCGCAGAAGACGGGACGATCGTTCGGACCAGCGACAAGGCGGGCGGCACCGAAGGCGGAATGAGCACCGGTGGCGTCCTGCGCGTGCGTGCGGGCATGAAGCCGATCGCGACGGTCCCGCACGCGCTGCGCACGATCGACATTGCGACCAGTGAGGCCGCTCCCGCCCACCACCAGCGCTCCGACGTCTGCGCGGTGCCGGCCGCGGGCGTCGTAGCCGAGGCCATGGTCGCCCTGGTGCTGGCCAACGCGGTGCTCGAGAAGTTCGGGGGAGACTCCGTCGCGGAGACGGCCCGCAACCTGCGCGGTTACCTCGACGCCATCCCGGAGAATCTGGCGACCGAGCGCGTCAGCGCGCCCTACGCCTGAACGACCGTGACGATCGTCCTGATCGGCCCTCCCGCAGCGGGCAAGACGCGGCTGGGCAAGCGCCTGGCCCGGCGGCTCGGCCTGTCGTTCGTGGACACCGACGCCGTCGTGGTCGCCGAGCACGGTGCGATCGCGCAGATCTTCGCAGAGCACGGTGAACCGTACTTCCGTGCGCTGGAGCGGGCTGCGGTCGCAGAAGCCGTGGCCCGGCCGGGCATCGTATCGCTCGGCGGCGGCGCGGTGCTCGACCCGGACACGCAGGCAGACCTGGCCGCGACGCGTGTCGTGCTGCTGACCGTGCAGCCCGACGCCATCGCCGCGCGCATCACCAACAGCAAACGCCCGCTCGTGACCGATCTCGAATCGTGGGAGCGGCTCGTCGAGGCGCGCACCCCGCTGTACCGCTCGCTGGCGGACTACACCGCCGACACCTCGACCCGGCCGATCGACTCCATCGTGGAGGAGATCGCGCGTTGGATCGAAGACTCAGGACCGATGAAGGAGACGCATGACTGACCAGCCCACCGAGATCCTCGTCGCCGGAGCGGACCAGTACCCGGTCGTCATCGGGCGCGGCCTCCGGTTCGGTCTGTCGTCGCACCTCGGTTCCGGGGTGAACAAGGTGCTCGTCGTGCACCCGCCGACGCTCGGGGCGGCCGCCGCGGAGCTGCGTGAGTCGCTGACCGGGCAGTACGAGGTGCTGCTGGCCGAGGTCCCCGACGCCGAGGCGGCGAAGCGCGTCGAGGTCGCCTCCTTCCTCTGGGGCATCATGGGCCAGGCCGACTTCACGCGGTCCGACGCCGTGATCGGCTTCGGCGGCGGCGCCGTGACCGACCTGGCCGGATTCGTCGCCGCCACCTGGCTGCGCGGCGTGCGCCTGATCCAGGTCCCGACCACCGTGCTCGGGATGGTGGACGCCGCCGTCGGAGGCAAGACCGGCATCAACACCGCTGAGGGCAAGAACCTCGTCGGCGCGTTCTACGCGCCCGCGGCGGTGGTCTGCGACCTGGACACCCTGACCTCCCTCGGGCGCAACGAGCTGCTGGCCGGATTCGCGGAGATCGTCAAGTACGGCTTCATCGCCGAGCCGGAGATCCTGGACATCATCGAGCGCGACGTCGACGTCGCGACCGATCCCGAGTCGCCGGAGTTCCGTCGGCTGGTCGAGCTGTCGGTCGGGATCAAAGCACGCGTGGTCGGCGAGGACTTCACCGAGCAGGGCCTCCGCGAGATCCTCAACTACGGGCACACGCTCGGCCACGCGATCGAGCACGCAGAGCGCTACCAGTGGCGACACGGCGCCGCTGTGTCGGTCGGCATGGTCTTCGCCGCGGAGCTTGCGCGCCTGAGCGGCCGGTTGAGCGACGAGGTCGTCGACCGGCACCGCCGGATCCTCGAGTCGCTCACCCTGCCGACCACGTACCCGGCCGGCCGCTGGCAGACGCTGCTGGCGACCATGCAGCGGGACAAGAAGGCGCGCGGGAGCCTGTTGCGGTTCATCGTGCTCGACGACCTCGCCAGGCCGACCGTCCTCGCCGGTCCCGACCAGAGTCTGCTCTTCGCCGCCTACCAGGAGATCGGCTCCTGATGCCCAAGACGATCGCCGAGAAGCTGCTGATCAAGCCCGAGGAGACACTGCTCGTCGGAGCGGGCCCGGACGAGCGCACGGTGCTCGGCGAGCTGCCGGACGGCGTCGTCGAGGTCGCGCCTGCGGAGGCGGCCGTCTCCGTCACGTTCGTGCGCACGCGCGACGAGCTTCTGGCACGGTTCGGCACCGAGCTCCCCGCGTTGAGCGGCGCTCGGGCGGTCTGGTTCCTGTACCCGAAGGGCGGCCGCGCCGATGTCAACCGCGACACGATCATCCGGGAGGCCGGAGCCTTCGGCTGGCGCCCGATCAGCAATGTCGCGATCGACGACGTGTGGTCGGCCGTGCGCGTCCGTCCGCTCGCCGACGGCGAAGCATCGATAGGGTGATCGGCATGGCAACCGTCCTCGTCCTCAACGGCCCCAACCTCGGCCGGCTCGGCACCCGCGAGCCCGACGTCTACGGCGCGGGAACGCTCGACGACCTGAGGGCGGTCCTGCAGGAGGACGCGCCGGACCTCGATATCGATCTGCGTCAGACCGACACCGAGGGCGAGCTGCTGGGCTGGCTGCACGGAGCGGCCGACAGCGGCGCGCCGGTCATCCTCAACGCCGGAGCCTGGACGCACTACTCGTACGCGCTTCGCGACGCGGTCTCGCTCGTGACGAAGGCCGGAGGAACCGTCATCGAGGTGCACCTGTCCAACCCGCACGCGCGCGAGGAGTTCCGGCACACGAGCGTCATCAGCGCGGTGTCGACGGGCGTGATCGCCGGGTTCGGGTTCGAGTCGTACCGGATGGCGTTGGCGTTCATTCGCCGAAACGCGCGCTGACGTCTAGAATCTTGTGGGGCTCCGTACGCCGAGCCCTCCGTGGGCGGCGCCGAGCGCCGCATCCACCCGAATCTTCCGCAAACCGAATGGAACTCGCGCATGGCATCGACCGCTGACATCAAGAACGGCATCGTCCTCAACATCGACGGACAGCTCTGGAGCGTTATCGAGTTCCAGCACGTCAAGCCGGGCAAGGGTGGAGCGTTCGTCCGCACGAAGCTGAAGAACGTCACCACGGGCAAGACGGTCGACCGCACGTACAACGCCGGCGCGAAGATCGAGATCACCAACGTCGACCGCCGCGACTACCAGTACCTGTACCAGGACGGCGCGGACTTCGTGTTCATGGACACCAGCGACTACGACCAGATCACCATCCCCGGCCCGGTCGTCGGCGACGCCGCCAACTTCATGCTCGAGAACCAGAACGTCACGGTCGCGCTGCACGAGGGCTCGCCGCTCTACGTCGAGCTCCCCGCCTCCGTCGTGCTGGAGATCACCTACACCGAGCCGGGCCTCCAGGGCGACCGCTCCACCGGCGGCACCAAGCCGGCGACCGTCGAGACCGGCTACCAGATCCAGGTCCCGCTGTTCCTCGAGACCGGCACCAAGGTCAAGGTCGACACCCGCAGCGGCGACTACCTCGGCCGCGTCAACGACTAGTGAGCGCCCGGACCAAGGCGCGCAAGCGCGCGCTCGACGTGCTGTTCAGCGCCGACCTGCGGCAGCTGACTCTGCCGCAGGCCCTGGCCGCCGAGGCGGAGCGCGCCGCGAACGAGCCGACGCGTGAGGCCTCCTGGCTGTACGCGCGCGAGATCGTCGACGGTGTGATCGACCACCAGGACGAGATCGACGAGCAGATCGAGACGTACGCGCAGGGCTGGACCCTCGCCCGAATGCCCGCCGTCGATCGCGCCATCCTGCGCATCGGCGTCTGGGAACTGCTGTTCAACGACGAGGTTCCCGACGGCGTGGCGATCTCGGAGGCGGTGGAGGCGGCGACCGTGTTGTCGACGGACGACTCCGCGGGCTTCGTGAACGGACTGCTCGCCAAGATCGCACAGAACCGCCCGCAGCGCGCATGAGAGGCGAGGGCACGGAGGCGCGGCGCAGACTCGTCAGGATCGCCGCGGCAGCTGTACTGGCAGTCGCGGTGACGGTCGGCGTCGCTTCGTGCTCACTGCTCGGCGGCAACTCGAACGTGCCCGTCGCGACCGCGAAGCCGCCGACCGGCACGGACGCCGCTGTCGACTTCGACGGCGGCTTCGTCTCGGCGGGCACCGGCTCGAAGAAGGTCGACATCTGGTTCGACGCGATGTGTCCGGTGTGCGGCGCATTCGAGAAGACGAACGGCGAGACGCTGTCGAATGCGGTCAAGGACGGCTCGATCACGCTGCGCCTTCACCCGTTGACGTTCCTCGACCGCGCGTCGAACGGCACCGGTTACTCGACGCGGGCGGCGGCGGCCCTCGTCTGCGTCGGTGTGCACGATCCCGATCACGTGCTCGACTACTACCAGGCGCTCTTCACGGACCAGCCGGACGAGAACTCGAACGGTCTCACCGACAAGCAGCTCGCCAAGCGAGCAACCGACCTCGGGATCACCGACATCTCCGCTTGCATCGACCGCAGCGGGCCGTACCAGGCGTGGGCGCAGGCGAACACCGCGCACTCCCAGTCCGGACCGATCACCGTGGACGGCAAGAAGGTCCTCGACACGATCCAGGGCACGCCGACCGTTCTGGTGAACGGCACGCAGTACACCGGATCGATCAGCGACGAGAAGGAGTTCGCGAGCTTCCTCGGGTCGAAATAGCGCCGAGCAGGAGAGCCCGCGAGGTGACCTTGTAGGTGACGTCCACTGCGTGTCCGGTGGACGTCGATCGACGACGACGGGCCATCGGCGTGGTCCTCGGCGTGCTTTCATTGCCGCGTCAGAGCGCTGATACCGCGGGAAATCGGCGTTCTTTCGCCCGGATTGCGCATTCCGATCCGCTGTGAACGCCCTCTGCGCGGACGCCCAGAGTCGCTCCGCCGGAGCGGCGGCGGTCATAAGGTCTCGCTGTCTCTTCACGACGCGACCCGGCCGTCCGGGCAGGGTGGCGCCGCGCGGAAGGCCCGTCGGTCTCCGATCGGTCCCAGGCGCGAACCCAGAGCCCCGCGGGGGAATCGCAGTCACAAGTCGTTGGAGCTGCCATGCGCCGGTCCCGGTCCCACTCGTCGTCGGACACCCTCACGCGTTCATTGCCGGTGCGATTCACCGCCGTGATCGCCGCACTGGCCGTGGCGGCATCGCTCGCGGTGCTGTCCGCACCGGCCCAGGCGGCCGAGGACCTCGAGGATCCGGTGATCTCCGATGTGGCGCTGTCCCAGCACGCCCAGATCCTCCCGTGGACGACAGCGGGAACGACGGCGACGGCTCCGTACCCGGGGAACATGGCCCCGCTCGGGCCGATCTCGATCAGCGCCCCTGCGCAGACGCCCACGTATCAGTCGGACACCAGCATCCAGATGAAGCCGCTGACGATTCCGTCCGGATGCCTGGGCTCCAACACGGCCGTGGGGTACACCGCGGAGTGCGTGACGCACACGACGACCGTGACCTTCCCTCATCCGGTGATCAATCCCGTCCTGGGGCTCGCGACAGGAACGGAGACCAACACCACACCGGTCACCCAGTGCGCCGCGCAGTGGCAGGACGTCTCGTTCTCGGCGATCAACGGCTCGGCGCCCGCCACCGGGCAGATCACGCTGAACTCGCCGCTCGATCCGTCCAAGCAGACTTTCACCAGCAACCGGCTGAGGTACCTCCCGACAGCCCTGCAGGCGACGCCGTGCAAGGCGCCCGCGTCCCCGTACGCGATGCTCCGGGTCGGCGGCCTGATCTCGAGCGTGACCTTCACCTTCCACACGATGAGGACGATCACCGTGAACACCCCGGGGACAGCCTTCGGCGACCCGCTGTCGGCGACACGCGGAGTGCATCTGCTGGCCTGGTTGCCGCGGGCGGATCTGTCCCTGACGAAGACCGGCCCTGCCTCGGTGGAAGCGGGCGGCCCGATCACCTGGCAGATTCGGGTGTCGAATGCGGCGGGAAGCTCGACGTCGCACGGCTTCATCGTCAAGGACGCCGTCCCCGCCGGCGTGACCAACCCGAGCATCGTGTCGGGTCAAGCGGATTGTTCGCTGTCGGGCAACGACCTGGTGTGCACGCGCACGCCGGCAGGCTGGACGCCGTCGCAGAACGGCACCGTCCCGTCCCTGATCGATCTCTCCGGAGGCAACGCCTCCGCGCTGATACCCGGCATCCTGAACGCCGGCGCCACCTTCGGCCCCATCGTTCTGACAGGTACGGCTCCGACGACCTCCGGCGGAACGCTGGTGAACGGCGCGAGCGTCTCGGGTGCCGACGTCGACGTGAACGAGACGAATAACACGAGCTCGGTCACGACGACCGTCCTGGATGCGCCGTCGCTGTCGCTGGTGAAGTCCGCGACATCGGGCGGATTGCCGGTGACCGCGCTGACGGTGGGCGAGACGATCGACTACTCGTTCCTGGTCACGAACACCGGCACGGTGGCGTTGTCCGGCATCGGGATCACCGAGACGACGTTCACCGGGAGCGGGTCGATGACGGCGCCGGTGTGTCCGCCCGGCGATCTGGCTCCAGGCGCGCAGACGACGTGTACGGCGTCCTATGTGGTGACGGCCGCCGATGTCGCCGCCGGGACCATCGACAACACCGCGATCGCGCACGGGACCGCTCCCGGTGCTCCGGCTCCCACGCAGTCGGGTCCGTCGTCGACGCAGGTTCCGCTGGCGCAGGGCGGTCAGATCACCCTGGTCAAGACCGGCGCGTTGGCGTCCGGGTCGACCGGCGCCGCCGGGGACACCGTGAACTACTCGTTCCTCGCCACCAACACCGGGAACGTGACGTTGACGGGCGTGACGATCACGGACCCGCTGCCGGGTCTCTCCGGTCTGACCTACTCGTGGCCGGGGACCCCGGGGACGCTCGTGGCGGGACAGTCGGTGGCGGCGACGGCCACCTATCTTCTGACCCAGGCGGACGCGGACACCGGGTCCGTCGTGAACACGGCGACGACGACGGGAACGGATCCCGGCGGAGCTTCGGTGACGGCGACGGATTCGGCGACGGTCTCGGTGGCCTCCGCTGCGGCGATCACACTAGTCAAGACGGGTGCGCTCGCTGCGGGCGCCGGCGGCGTGGCGGGGGACACGGTGAGCTACAAGTTCGTCGCCACCAACACCGGGAACGTGACGTTGACGGGCGTGACCATCGCCGACCCGCTGCCCGGGCTGTCCGCGCTGACCTTCACCTGGCCGGGAACGCCGGGGACCCTGTCGCCCGGGGAGGCCGCTTCTGCGGTGGCCGCCTACGTTCTGACTCAGGCGGATGTGGATGCGGGGTCGGTCGTGAACACGGCCACGGCGACGGGCACGGGGCCGGGTGGTGGAACGGTGACCGGTGTCGATTCGGCGACGGTCGATGTCGCACCCGCTCCCGGCCTCAGCCTGGTGAAGTCGGGCGAACTGGCCGCAGGTGCGACGGGCGCCGCTGGTGACACGGTGAACTACACATTCGTCGCGGGCAACACGGGGAACGTGACACTGACGGGAGTCACGATCACGGACCCGCTGCCGGGGCTGTCCGCGTTGACCATCGCCTGGCCGGGTGTGCCGGGGACCCTGCTCCCGGGACAGGAGGCTACAGCGACGGCGACCTACACACTGACGGCAGCGGACGTGGCCGCCGGCTCGGTGGTGAACACCGCGACGGCCACAGGCACGGACCCCGGAGGGGCCGATGTGACGGGCGACGACACGACGACCATCGAGATCGCGCCCGCCCCGGCCATCGCTCTGGTGAAGTCCGGTGGGCTCGCTGCCGGCGCGACCGGTATGGCGGGCGACACGGTGGACTACTCGTTCACCGTGACCAACACAGGCAACGTGACCCTGACCGGCGTCACGATCGCGGACCCGCTGCCGGGGTTGTCCGCCCCGACCGTCACCTGGCCGGGCACACCAGGGACGTTGAACCCCGGCCAGGCGGCCAGCGCGACCGCGACGTACACGCTCACGCAGGCCGATGTGGATGCCGGCTCGGTGGTCAACACAGCCACCGCGACGGGAACCGATCCCGGCGGAGTCTCGGTCACGAACGACGACGCGTCCACCGTCCCGGTCACTCCCGCTCCGGGCATCGCCCTTGTGAAGACGGGTGGCCTGGCCGCAGGCGCGAACGGTGCGGCCGGTGACCGAGTGGACTACTCGTTCCGGGTGACGAACACGGGCAACGTGACGCTGACGGGTGTCACCGTCACGGACCCGCTCCCTGGCTTGTCGGCAGTTGTGTTCACCTGGCCCGGAGCACCGGGCACGTTGACACCCGGCCAATCGGCGACCGCGACGGCGACGTATGCCCTGACCCAGGCCGATGTGGACGCCGGGGCGGTGGTGAACACGGCCACCGCGACGGGCACGGACCCCGGCGGCGCCAGCGTGACCGGTGACGACACGACCACCGTCTCCATCGCTCCCGCGCCGGCGATCACCTTGGTCAAGACCGGAAATCTGGCCGCGGGGGCGACCGGTGCCGCAGGCGATATCGTCCATTACACCTTCCTCGCCACGAACTCGGGCACGGTGACACTCACCGCCGTCACGATCGCGGACCCGATGCCCGGGCTCTCGGCATTGACCTTCACGTGGCCGGCGACGCCGGGCACGCTGAGCCCTGGTCAGTCCGTGACCGCGACGGCGACGTATGCGCTCACCCCGGCCGACGTGGCCGCCGGCTCGGTGGTGAACACCGCAACGGCGACGGGAGCGGACCCCGGCGGGGTCCAGGTGACCGGCGACGACACGGCGACCGTCGAGATCGCTCGCACCCCCGCCATCGGCGTGGTGAAGACCGGTGCACTGGCCGCGGGAGCGACCGGCGCGGTCGGCGACACGGTGGACTACACGTTCACGGTGACCAACACGGGAACCGCCGTGCTGACCGGAGTCACGATCGTGGACCCGCTGCCGGGGCTGTCGCCGCTGACCTTCACCTGGCCGGGCGCGTCGGGGACGTTGACTCCGGGCCAGACCGCCACGGCGACGGCGACGTATGTGCTGACGCAGGCCGATGTGGACGCCGGGTCGGTGGTGAACACCGCAACGGCGACGGGAGCGGATCCCGGTGGCGCCACGGTGACCGGTGACGACACCGCGACGGTCGCGGTGCCGCAGTCGCCGGCGATCAGCCTGGTGAAGACCGGCGACTTGGCCGCGGGTGCGACCGGTGCGGTCGGGGACACGATCGACTACACGTTCACGGCGACCAACACCGGGAACGTGACGCTCACCGGTGTCACCATCACCGACCCGCTGGCGGGGCTCTCGGCATTGACGTTCAGCTGGCCGGGCACCCCCGGAACGCTGACGCCGGGACAGTCGGCCACCGCGACCGCGACCTACGCGCTCACGCAGGCCGATGTGGACGCCGGTTCGGTGGTGAACACCGCAACGGCGACGGGAGCGGATCCCGGTGGCGCCACGGTGACCGGTGACGACACGGCGACGGTCCAGGTGCCGCAGACGCCGGCGATCGACCTGGTCAAGAGCGGCGGCTTGGCCGCCGGCGCGACGGGCGCCCCCGGTGACGTGGTCGACTACACGTTCTCCACGACGAACATCGGGAACGTGACCCTGACCGGTGTCACGATCACCGACCCGCTTCCCGGGCTGTCCGGGCTGACGTTCAGCTGGCCCGGAACCCCTGGGACGCTGGCCCCCGGCCAGTCGGTGACCGCCGTGGCGACATACACGCTGACCGCCGCGGACGTGAACGCCGGCGCGGTGGTCAACACCGCCACCGCCACGGGCACCGACCCGGGCGGCGACCCGGTGACCGGTGACGACACGACGACCGTCTCCATCACGCCCGCTCCGGGAATCGCCCTGGTCAAGACGGGAGGCCTCGCCGCGGGTGCGCCGGGTGCCGTCGGCGAGACGGTGAACTACACGTTCACCGCGACGAACACCGGGAACGTGACGCTCACGGGAGTCACGATCGCCGACCCGATGCCGGGTCTGTCACCGTTGACGTTCACCTGGCCGGGCACGCCGGGGACGCTCCTGTCGGGTCAAGCCGTATCCGCGACCGCCGCATACACGCTCACCCAGGCGGATGTCGATGCCGGCTCTGTGCTGAACACCGCCACCGCGACGGGCACCGACCCGGGCGGGGATCCGGTGACCGGTGACGACACGGTGACGGTCCAGGTGCCGCAGACGCCGGGGATCACCCTGCTCAAGACGGGCGCGCTCGCCGCGGGCGCGACGGGCGCCGTCGGCGACCTGGTCGACTACACGTTCACCGCCACGAACACCGGGAACGTGACTCTGACCGGTGTCACGATCACGGACCCGCTCCCCGGCCTCTCCGCACTGACCTTCGCCTGGCCGGGAACCCCGGGAACGCTGACGCCTGGTCAGTCCGTGTCTGCGACGGCGAGGTATGCGCTCACGCAGGCGGACACCACTGCGGGGTCCGTGGTGAACACGGCGACGGCGACGGCCACCGACCCCGGTGGGGATCCGGTGACCGGCGACGACACGACCACGGTCCCCGTGGATCCCGCTCCGCGGATCGCGCTGGTGAAGACCGGCGGTCTGGCCGCCGGTGCCGCGGGCGCCGTCGGTGACAGGGTGGACTACACCTTCTCGGCGACCAACACGGGGAACGTGCCGCTCACCGGTGTCACGATCGCGGATCCGCTGCCCGGTCTGTCGGCATTGACGTACCGGTGGCCGGGAACCCCGGGGACGCTGGTGCCAGGGGAGTCCGTCACCGCCACGGCGACGTACGTGCTGACGGCGGCGGATGTGGATGCCGGCGCTGTGGTCAACTCCGCCACCGCCACGGGCACCGACCCCGGCGGGGATCCCGTGACCGGCGACGACACGACCACGGTGTCCATCACGGCGGCACCGGCGATCACCCTCGTGAAGACGGGCGGCCTCGACGCCGGCGCGACCGGTGCGGTCGGCGACACCGTCCGGTTCGCCTTCACGGCCACCAACACGGGCAACGTCACGTTGACCGGTGTGGCGATCAGCGACCCGCTGCCCGGGCTGTCTCCGCTGACCTACGCCTGGCCCGGCGCCGTCGGGACCCTGAACGCCGGCCAGTCCGTGACCGCCACGGCGACCTTCGTGCTCACCCAGGCCGATGTCGACGCAGGGCGGGTCGTGAACACCGCGACAGCCACGGGAACCGATCCACGCGGCACGACGGTCACCGGGCGGGATTCGACCACGGTTCCGCTGCACCCCGAACCCGGTCTGTCGCTCGTGAAGTCGGGCCGGCTGACGTCCGGAGGTACGGGAGCCCCCGGCGAAACCGTCACCTACACGTTCCTGGCGACGAACACCGGCAACGTCGTGCTGACGGGGATCACGATCGCCGACCCGCTGCCCGGCCTGTCCGCGATCCGCTACAGCTGGCCGGCGACCCCGGGAACGCTGACCCCCGGCCAGTCCGTGACCGCGACCGCGACCTACGCGCTCACCAGGACCGACCTGGGCGCCGGCTCCGTCGCGAACACGGCGACCGCGACCGGCGCCGACCCGGGCGGCAAGCCGGTGACAGCGACGAGCAACCGCGTGGTGATCCCGCTCGGAGTCCTGGCCGCCACCGGCGCGACCTCGTTCCCCGCTTTCGCGGCCGGGCTGGCGATCCTCTCGATCCTCGCCGGTCTGACCCTCTCGTCCGCACTGATCACCATCCGTCGCAGAAAGGCCTCCGAATGACCAGCAGCATCCTGATGACCAGCAGCATCCTGGGCAGAGCGGCTCGCGCCGCTGTCATGACCCTTCCCCTGGCGGTGTTGGTGGTGATGGGCGTGGCCGGCTGCACGGCATCGGCGCCTCATCATCCGACCACCCCGACTGCCGCGGCGGCCGCCTCCCATGACGGCGCGGTCACTCAGATCACGCACAGACCGGGGACGCAGACGGGCTACGTGGGGGCGCTGAAGGACGTGAAGCTCGGTACCTGCTCGGCCGATGCGTCCCCCGCGCGTTTCGACGGGACGGTCACCAATCCGACGTCGACCGAGCAGAGTTACCGGATCTACGTCTCCCTCCAGGCCGCGGGTTCGACCATCGGCGTCCACGAAGTCGATGTCCGTGGAGTGTCGGGTCACGCCACCCAGAAGTGGTCGGGAACCCTTCCCGCCGGCAAGCCGGGGGCCACCTGCATCCTGCGCGTGGAAAGACACAGCTGAGTTCGACGGACGCGCTCGGGTCGCGCCCCTGCTAGGCTCGACCCAATTGACATCCTTTAACAGCCGTCCTGTGAGGCGGGGAAGGAGGTCGGCATGACAGCGCGTACTGTGCTGCAACAGGCTGACATCGCCCGGGCGTTGACTCGGATCTCGCACGAGATCCTGGAGTCCAACCGGGGAACCGACGATCTGGTGATCCTGGGCATCCCGACGCGCGGCGTCGTGCTCGCCCGACGGATCGCCGAGAACATCCAGCGCATCGAGCCGCAGGCCGTGGCCTCGCCCGACGACATCGTCGGCGCGCTCGACGTGACCATGTACCGCGACGACCTCTCCCGGAACCCCACCCGGGCTCCGCAGCCGACCTCGCTGCCCGGACCGATCGACGGGCGCACGGTCGTGCTGGTCGACGACGTGCTGTTCTCCGGCCGGACGATCCGCGCGGCCCTCGACGCGCTCAGCGACCTCGGTCGACCGCGCGCCGTGCGGCTGGCCGTGCTGGTGGACCGCGGGCACCGCGAGCTCCCCATCCGTGCGGACTTCGTCGGCAAGAACCTCCCGTCGGCGGCCTCCGAGCGCATCTTCGTGCGGCTGGACGAGATCGACGGCGAGGAGTCGGTGACGATCGACGAACCTGGCACGATCGACGCAGCGGGCACCACGGACGGGGGAGGCCGCGCATGAGGCACCTGCTCAGCACCAAGACGCTGTCGCGCGACGACGCCATCACTCTGCTCGACGTCGCCGAAGACATGGCCGACGTGCAGGACCGCGAGGTCAAGAAGCTCCCGACGCTGCGCGGCAAGACGGTCGTGAATCTGTTCTTCGAGGACTCGACCCGCACGCGCATCTCGTTCGAGGCAGCGGCCAAGCGGCTCTCCGCCGACGTGATCAACTTCTCGGCCAAGGGGTCGAGCGTCTCCAAGGGCGAGAGCCTGAAGGACACCGCCCAGACGCTCGCCGCGATGGGCGCCGACGCCGTCGTCGTGCGGCACAGCGCCTCCGGGGCGCCGCAGACGCTGGCGACCAGCGGCTGGATCGACGCCGGCGTGCTGAACGCGGGCGACGGAATGCACGAGCACCCCACGCAGGCACTGCTCGACGCCTTCACGATGCGTCGCAGGCTGCACGGCCGCGGCTCCAGGGGCCGGGACCTCGACGGGGTGCGTGTCACGATCGTCGGCGACATCCTGCACTCCCGGGTCGCGAGGTCGAATGTGTGGCTGCTGCAGACCCTCGGGGCTGACGTGACGCTGGTCGCCCCGCCCACGCTGCTCCCTGTCGACGTGTCGAGCTGGCCGGCCGCCATCGGCTACGACCTGGACAGCGCGATCGACGCGGGGCCGGACGTGGTGATGATGCTCCGCATCCAGGGCGAGCGCATGCACGCCGCCTTCTTCCCGACCGAGCGCGAGTACGCCAGGCGCTGGGGACTCGACGAGGAGCGACTGGCGCGGCTCGGGGCGGATAGCATTGTGATGCACCCCGGACCGATGAACCGCGGGCTGGAGATCTCGGCGGCAGCCGCCGACTCGCCGCGGTCGACGGTGCGGGAGCAGGTCGCCAACGGTGTGTCCGTGCGGATGGCGGCGCTGTACCTGCTGCTGTCCGGCGGCGATCGGGACGGCCGCAGGACCCAGGAAGAGCGGCAGACGAGAGAAGAGCCCCCGGTGGACGGCGGTGCGCGATGAATGACGGTGTGTACAGGAGTGACAAGGTGAGCCAGCAGTACCTGATCAGGGGCGCCTCGCTGGCCGACGGCACCCGCACCGACCTCCTCCTCGCCGGGGGGCGGATCGCCGCGACCGGCGCCGAGGCGTCGGCGGCCGGTGCCACCGTGATCGACGCGGACGGCCTGATCGCCCTTCCCGGGCTCGTCGACCTCCACACCCATCTGCGCGAGCCCGGCTACGAGCAGAGCGAGACGGTGCTCACCGGCACGCGCGCGGCCGCGGCGGGAGGGTTCACGGCGGTCTTCCCGATGGCGAACACCTCTCCTGTCGCCGACACCGCAGGCGTGGTGGAGCAGGTGCTCAGCCTCGGCGAGGCGGCCGGTTACGCGACCGTGCAGCCCATCGGCGCCGTGACCGTCGGACTTGCGGGGGAGCGGCTCGCCGAGCTCGGCGCGATGGCCGACTCCCGGGCGCGGGTGCGGGTGTTCTCCGACGACGGCAAGTGCGTCTCCGACCCGCTGCTGATGCGCCGCGCGCTCGAGTACGTCAAGGCGTTCGGCGGCGTCATCGCCCAGCACGCGCAGGAGCCCCGACTCACCGAGGGCGCGCAGATGAACGAGGGGGCGCTGTCCGGCGAGCTGGGGCTCACCGGCTGGCCGGCGGTGGCGGAGGAGTCGATCATCGCGCGCGATGTGCTCCTCGCCGAGCACGTCGGCTCGCGCCTGCACGTCTGCCACGTGTCGACGGCGGGATCGGTCGACGTCATCCGCTGGGCCAAGGCCCGCGGGGTGGACGTGACGGCCGAGGTGACACCGCACCACCTGCTGCTGACCGAGGAGCTGGCCTCCGGCTACGACGCCAGGTACAAGGTCAACCCTCCGCTGCGCAGCGCGGAGGATGTGGAGGCGTTGCGTGCCGGCCTCGCCGACGGCACCATCGACATCGTCGCGACCGACCACGCCCCGCACCCGGTGGAGGCGAAGGACTGCGAGTGGGACGCCGCCGCGTTCGGCATGGTCGGTCTGGAGTCGGCCCTGTCGGTCGTCCAGGCGTCCGTGGTCGACAACGGACTGCTCGACTGGGCCGACATCGCGCGCGTGCTCTCGTCGACCCCGGCGCGGATCGGACGCCTGCAGGGCCACGGCCTCCCGCTCGAGGCCGGGGCGCCCGCCGAGCTGTTCCTGTACGACCCGACCGCGACGCGTGCGTTCTCGACGGCCGACCTCGCCGGAAAGGGCGTCAACTCGCCGTACCTGTCCATGACGCTCCCCGGCCGCGTCGTCGCCACCTTCCACCGCGGCTACGCGACCGTGCTCGACGGCACGGTCGTCGACGAGCTGGAGGCGGCCCGTGGATAAGCTCCTGCCGACGATCGGCATCCTGCTCGTCGTCATCGTCGTGCTCGTCCTCGCGATCGTCGGCTGGCGTCGGCGCGTCCGCCGCGACGCGCCCGCCGGCGGCGGCTACCCGGCTCCCGAGTCGGTGCCGGCGGTGACCGCCTCCGCGGAGGTGCTCTACGTCGCGACGACCGCGTCGGGGGAGCCGCTGGAGCGCCTCGCCCTGCCCGGACTCTCGTACCGCGGCAGGGGCACCGTCGAGGTATCGGTCGACGGCGTGCAGCTGCGTGTGACGGGCGAGCAGCCCGTGTTCATCCCCGCCGCCGCCCTGACCGGCATCGGCGCGTCGACCGTCGCGATCGACCGCGTCGTGGAGCGGGACGGCCTCGTCCGCCTCGGCTGGACGACCAGCGGCGGCGCGGCCGCCGACAGCTACTTCCGGGTCGTGGACCCGGCCGGCCGGGGTCGGTTGACCTCGGCCGTCGAAGACATCATCCCGGCGGACAGCACGCCGGGCGACAGCACCGAAAGGGAGGTGTGACGTGGCCGCAGCAGAACCCGCCGTCCTCGTCCTCGAAGACGGGAAGCGCTATGTGGGCCGGGCCTACGGCGCCCGTGGCCGCACGCTCGGCGAGGCGGTCTTCGCCACCGGCATGACCGGCTACCAGGAGACCCTCACCGACCCGTCCTACGCGGGCCAGATCGTCCTGATGACGGCGCCGCACATCGGCAACACCGGCACCAACGACGAGGACATGGAGTCCCGGCGGATCTGGGTGGACGGCTTCGTCGTCCGCGAGCCCAGCCGCGTCGTCTCCAATTTCCGCGCGCAGCGCAGCCTCGACGACGACCTCGTCGAGCAGGGCGTCGTGGGCATCAGCGGCATCGACACCCGCGCTGTCACGCGGCACATCCGGTCGGCGGGCGCCATGCGCGCCGGGATCTTCTCCGGCGACGACTTCGGCCTGAGCGACTCGGAGCAGCTGGAGCTCGTGCTCTCCGGCGCGAAGATGTCCGGCCGCAACCTGTCGGCGGAGGTCTCCACCGTCGAGCCGTACACGGTCCAGGCGGTCGGCGAGCGCGTCGGCTCCGTCGCAGTCCTCGACCTGGGCGTGAAGAAGTCCACCCTCGAGAACCTCGCAGCCCGCGGGCTCGACGTGCACGTCCTCCCACAGCAGGTCACCGCCGAGCACGTGCTGAGCCTGAAGCCGTCCGCCCTATTCTTCTCGAACGGCCCGGGCGACCCGCAGGCCTCCGACAAGCACGTCGCGCTCCTCCAGGAGACGCTGCGCGCCGGCGTGCCCTACTTCGGCATCTGCTTCGGCAACCAGCTCCTCGGCCGCGCGCTCGGCCTCACCACCTACAAGCTCCCGTTCGGACACCGCGGCATCAACCAGCCGGTGCTCGACAAGCGCACGGGACGCGTCGAGATCACGGCGCAGAACCACGGGTTCGCGGTCAAGGCGCCGATCGATGCGACCTTCGATTCGCCCGCCGGCTTCGGCACGGTGGAGGTCAGCCACTTCAGCCTCAACGACAACGTGGTCGAGGGCCTCAACTGCCTCGACATCAATGCGTTCAGCGTGCAGTACCACCCGGAGGCTGCGGCCGGCCCGCACGACGCCAACTACCTGTTCGACCGGTTCCTGGACATGATTCGCGCGGTGGAGTCCGCGAGAGAGGTCCCGAACGACACCACCACCCAGGAGAACGACTGATGCCCAAGCGCGACGACATCCACTCCGTCCTGGTCATCGGGTCCGGCCCGATCGTCATCGGCCAGGCCTGCGAGTTCGACTACTCGGGCACCCAGGCGTGCCGGGTGCTCAAGCAGGAGGGCGTGCGCGTCATCCTGGTCA
Organism: Leifsonia sp. TF02-11; assembly: GCF_017565305.1. GTDB lineage: Bacteria > Actinomycetota > Actinomycetes > Actinomycetales > Microbacteriaceae > Leifsonia. The sequence goes on along the minus strand of NZ_JAGEKP010000004.1, from coordinate 279,280 downwards.
ACTCCAACCCGGCCACGATCATGACCGACCCCGACTTCGCCGACGCCACGTACGTCGAACCGATCACCTGGGAGGTCATCGAGACCATCATCGCCAAGGAGAAGCCGGACGCCATCCTGCCGACCCTGGGCGGCCAGACCGCGCTCAACGCCGCGATGCAGCTCCACGAGCACGGGGTGCTCGAGAAGTACGGCGTCGAGCTGATCGGCGCGAAGTTCGAGGCCATCCAAAAGGGCGAGGACCGCCAGATCTTCAAGGACCTCGTGGTCGAGGCGGGCGCCGAGGTCGCGCGCTCGCACATCGCCCACACCGTCGAGGAGGCGCTCGAGTACGCGGAAGACCTGGGCTACCCGCTGGTCGTGCGCCCGTCGTTCACGATGGGCGGCCTCGGCTCCGGCTTCGCCTACACGCCGGACGAGCTGCGCAGGATCGCCGGCGACGGCATCCACCAGAGCCCGACCAGCGAGGTCCTGCTCGAGGAGTCGATCCTCGGCTGGAAGGAGTACGAGCTCGAGCTGATGCGCGACACCTCAGACAACACGGTGGTCGTCTGCTCGATCGAGAACGTCGACCCTGTCGGCGTGCACACCGGCGACTCGATCACGGTCGCGCCGGCGCTCACCCTCACCGACCGCGAGTACCAGAAGCTGCGCGACATCGGCATCGACATCATCCGTGCGGTCGGCGTCGACACCGGAGGCTGCAACATCCAGTTCGCGGTCAACCCGGAGAACGGTCGCATCATCGTCATCGAGATGAACCCGCGCGTCTCCCGCTCGTCGGCGCTGGCCTCCAAGGCGACCGGCTTCCCGATCGCCAAGATCGCGGCCAAGCTCGCGATCGGCTACCGCCTCGACGAGATCCCCAACGACATCACGCGGGTCACCCCGGCGAGCTTCGAGCCGACGCTCGACTACGTCGTGGTCAAGGTGCCGCGGTTCGCGTTCGAGAAGTTCCCCGCGGCCGACCCGACGCTCACCACGACCATGAAGTCGGTCGGTGAGGCGATGGCCATCGGCCGCAGCTTCACGAGCGCGTTGCAGAAGGCGCTGCGCTCACTGGAGAAGCGGGGCTCGTCGTTCCACTGGGGCGCCGAGTCGCGCACCGTCGAGGAGCTGCTGGAGTCGATCGTGACGCCGACCGACGGCAGGATCGTCGACGTCCAGCAGGCGCTCCGCCTGGGGGCGACGCCCGAGCAGGTGTTCGAGGCCACCAAGATCGACCCCTGGTTCATCGACCAGATCGTCCTCGTCAACGAGGTCGCCGAGCAGATCCGCGACGCCCAGACCCTCGACACCGACACGCTCCGCTACGCGAAGGACCACGGCTTCTCCGACGCCCAGATCGGCGAGCTGCGCGGCTTCGGCGAGGCGGACGTGCGCGAGGTGCGGCACATCCTGGGTGTGCGACCGGTCTACAAGACGGTCGACACCTGCGCAGGCGAGTTCCCGGCGCTCACGCCGTACCACTACTCCAGCTACGACGAGGAGACGGAGGTCGCGCCCAGCGACTCCCGCAAGGTCGTCATCCTGGGCTCCGGCCCGAACCGCATCGGCCAGGGCGTCGAGTTCGACTACTCGTGCGTGCACGCGTCGTTCGCCCTGCACGACGCCGGGTTCGAGACGATCATGATCAACTGCAACCCGGAGACCGTATCGACCGACTACGACACCTCCGACCGGCTGTACTTCGAGCCGCTGACGCTCGAGGACGTGCTGGAGGTCATCCACGCCGAGTCGCAGTCCGGCGAGCTCGTCGGTGTCGTCGTGCAGCTGGGCGGCCAGACCGCTCTGGGGCTCGCGAAGGGCCTGGAGGCCGCGGGCGTCCCGATCCTCGGCACGACTCCAGAGGCGATCGACCTGGCGGAGGAGCGCGGCCTGTTCGCCGAGATCCTCGAGAACGCCGGCCTGCTCGCTCCGCGCAACGGCACCGCTGTCGACTTCCCCAGTGCGGCGCACGCGGCCGAGCAGATCGGCTACCCTGTGTTGGTGCGCCCGAGCTTCGTGCTCGGCGGTCGCGGCATGGAGATCGTCTACGACACCGCCTCGCTCGCGGACTACTTCGAGCGCGTGGCCGGTCAGGGCATCGTCGGACCCGCGCACCCGCTGCTGGTCGACCGCTTCCTCGACGACGCGATCGAGATCGACGTCGACGCGCTCTTCGACGGCGAGCGGCTCTACATCGGCGGTGTGATGGAGCACATCGAGGAGGCCGGCATCCACTCCGGCGACTCGAGCTGCACCCTGCCGCCGATCACGCTCGGCCGCCGCGAGATCGACCGGGTGCGCGAGGCGACGCTGAAGATCGCCGAGGGCATCGGCGTCCGCGGCCTGCTCAACGTGCAGTTCGCGATCGGCGCCGGCGTGCTCTACGTGCTGGAGGCCAACCCGCGCGCGTCGCGCACCGTCCCGTTCGTCTCGAAGGCGCTGGGCATCCCGCTCGCCAAGGCCGCCTCGCGGATCATGGTCGGCGACACGGTCTCCGGACTGATCGCCGAAGGGCTCCTGCCCGAGACCGACGGCTCCGTCATCCCGATGGACTCGCCGGTCGCCGTCAAGGAGGCTGTGCTCCCGTTCAAGCGGTTCCGCACCCGCGAGGGCAAGATCGTCGACTCCGTGCTCGGCCCGGAGATGCGCTCGACCGGTGAGGTCATGGGCATCGACCGCGACTTCCCGACGGCGTTCGCCAAGAGCCAGGCCGCGGCCTACGGCGGCATGCCGCTGGAGGGCACCGTGTTCGTCTCGGTCTCCGACCGCGACAAGCGCGCGATCGTCCTCCCCGTGCTCCGGCTGCAGCAGCTCGGCTACGACATCGTCGCCACCGAGGGCACCGCCGAGGTGCTCAACCGCAACGGCATCGCCGCCCGCGTCGTCCGCAAGTTCAGCGAGGCGCCGGAGGAGGAGTCGGTGGTCGGCCTGATCACCCGCAACGAGGTGGACGTCGTCATCAACACGCCGAGCGGTCGCTCGGCCCGCGCAGACGGCTACGAGATCCGCGCGGCGGCGGTGGCGGGCGACAAGCCCCTCTTCACCACGATCGCCGAGCTCAGCGCCGCCGTGGCGTCGCTCGACGCGGTCCGCGAGGGCTTCGAGGTGACGTCGCTGCAGGAGTACGCGCTGCAGAGGGCCGCGCGCGCGTGACGGACGCCGCGAACTCCGCAGCCGCCTCCTTCGGCGACCGCCTGGCCGGCGTGTTCGCCGAACACGGGCGCCTGTGCGTCGGCATCGACCCGCACGCGCACCTGCTGGCGGACTGGGGGCTGGACGCGTCCGCCGCCGGAGTGCGGGAATTCGGACTCCGCGCGGTGGAGGCCGTGGCCGGCCGTGCCGGAATCGTCAAGCCGCAGGTGGCGTTCTTCGAGCGCTACGGGTCGGCGGGCTATGCGGCGCTGGAGGACGTGCTCCGCGCGGCGCGCGCGGCCGGCCTGCTCGTGATCGCCGACGCCAAGCGCGGCGACATCGGAACGAGCGTCGCCGCCTACGCGGAGGCCTGGCTCACCCCGGGTTCTCCGCTGGAGGCCGACGCGCTGACGGTCGCCGCGTTCCAGGGCGTCGGCTCTCTCGACGACCCGATGCGGTTTGCGGAGCAGACGGGGAAGGGGCTGTTCGTGCTCGCCGCGACCTCCAACCCGGAGGCGGCGACCGTGCAGCAGGCGGTCGTCGCGGACGGACCCCGTGCCGGGAGGACCGTGGCTCGTGCGATCATCGAAGACGTGCATGCGTTCAACCAGGCTCAGCCTCCGCATCCGTTCGGCACCGTCGGCCTGGTCCTCGGTGCCACGGTCGCGCTCGGCGACTACGGCATCGACACCGCCGTCGCCGTCGACCCGGCCTTCCCGGTGCTCGCGCCCGGCTTCGGGCACCAGGGCGCGAAGGTCGAGGACGTCCGACGTCTCTTCGGCGCGTTCGCGCCCGGCGTGATCGTGAGCGAATCCCGGGGCCTGCTGAGCGCCGGCCCCGGCCGGCTCGCCGAGGCCGTCTCGCGTCGCGCGGGGGAGGTGCGCGCCAGCCATGGCTGAGCCCCAGTCCGAGCCGGTTCGGACCCCGTCGTCCCGGCCCGCGCCGCCCGAGGTCGACCGCGCGGCGGCGTCGGCCGCCGCGATCGCCGCCCGACGCGCACGCGCGGCCGTGAAGAACGCGATCGCCGCGCGTGAGGTGTCCCCGCTGGTCGTCCTCGACCACGCGACCGCCGCGCCCGACGGCGTCGAGGGGCGCCTCCGCGTCACCGAGTTCCTGCTCAGCGTCCCGGCCATCGGAACGACGAAGATGCAGGAAGCCCTGCAGAAGCTGTCGATCTCGCCGGCGAAGCGCCTCGGCGGCCTCGGCCGCCATCAGCGTCTCAAGCTGCGCGAGTTCCTGATCGAACGCGAGAGCAAGGTCGGACGTCGCCGCAATCAGCTGGTCGTCCTCGCCGGCCCGACCGCCGTCGGCAAGGGCACGGTGTCGACCTACATCCGCGAGAACTACCCCGACGTCCTCCTGTCGGTGTCGGCGACCACGCGGGCACCGCGACCCGGCGAGGTCGACGGCGTCAACTACTACTTCGTCGACGACGCCGAGTTCGACCGCATGATCGCCGAGGGCGAGCTGTTGGAGCACGCCACCGTCCACAACGCCTACCGCTACGGCACGCCGCGCGCTCCGATCGAGAGGGCGCTGGAGCAGGGCAGGAGCGTGCTGCTCGAGATCGACCTCCAGGGCGCTCGCCAGGTGCGCGAGTCGATGCCGGAGGCCAGGCTCATCTTCCTGCTCCCTCCCACCTGGGACGAACTGGTGCGCCGGCTCATCGGGCGCGGCACGGAGGACGCCGCGGAACAGCAGCGCCGGCTGGAGACCGCGAAGGTCGAGCTGGCCGCCCAGGACGAGTTCGACTACCGGGTCGTCAACCACACGGTCGCCGACGCCGCTCGCGAGGTCGTAGACTTGATGAATGTCCGCGCGGCGCCGTCGCGCCCGTAGGCCACCGAGTCTCAGAAATACAGTGCGCGCCGCATCCGGCGCCGTCCACAGGTTCTCCGCGCTCCGCACTCACGAGCCGGAAGCACGAACAGAGAGGGTTTCCGCATGGCAACCAGCAACAACGGCATCATCGACCCGCCGATCGACGACCTCCTGGCCCGTGTCGAGTCCAAGTACGCGCTCGTCATCTTCGCCTCCAAGCGTGCGCGTCAGATCAACGACTACTACGCCGACCTCCACGAGGGCAGCCTGTTCGACAACGTCGGGCCGCTGGTCGACTCCTCGGTCGACGACAAGCCGCTGTCGGTGGCGCTGCACGAGATCAACGAGGACAAGCTCGTCATCAAGCCGCTCGCCGCGGAGTGACCCGACTCACCGAGTCCCGCAGACTGTGAGCCGCTGAACCAGCGCTTCAGAACCAGCGCCGAGACCGGCGCGCCCAGTGCAGCCGTACGATCGCAGCCGGACACCCGGCAGCCGATAGGGGGAGATGCCGCCGTGAGCCCACGATTGACCATCGTCGTCGGAGTGACCGGCGGCATCGCCGCGTACAAGGCCGTCGGCGTCATCCGCGCTCTCGTCCTCGAAGGGCACTCGGTCCACGTCGTCGCGACGGAGGCCGCGCTGCGGTTCGTCGGCCGCCCGACGCTCGAGGCGATCAGTCGAAACCCGGTGGCGACCGACCTCTACGAGGGCGTGGCCGAGGTGCGACATGTCGCCATCGGCCAGTCGGCCGACCTGATCGTGATCGCGCCGGCGACCGCCAACACGCTCGCCAAGCTGGCGGCCGGCATCGCCGACGACCTGCTCGGCAACACCGTCCTGGCCTCGACGGCGCCTCTGGTCGTCGCGCCGGCGATGCACACCGAGATGTGGCGCAACCCCGCGACCGTCGCCAACGTCGCCACACTCCGCAGCCGCGGCGTCACCGTCGTCGGGCCGGCCTCCGGGCAGCTCACCGGAGCCGACTCCGGTCCCGGCCGCCTGGAGGAGCCCGACGTCATCGTGCGTGCCGCGTTGCGTGCGGCCGGGATCTCGCCGCGACTCGCCGTCTCCGCCGTCCCCGAGCCGGTCGCCGACGTCGTCGTGCTCTCCGAGCGGCGGCGCGCCAACGAGGCCTCCCGGCTGCCCCGCGGCGGCGTTGACCTCGCGGGCAAGCGCATCGTCGTGACGGCGGGGGGAACCAGGGAGCCGCTCGACCCGGTGCGGTTCCTCGGCAATCGTTCGAGCGGACGCCAGGGCGTCGCCGTCGCCGCAGCGGCTCAGGCGCGCGGCGCCGACGTCGTGCTCATCGCCGCGCACCTGGAGGTCGACCCTCCGGAGGGTGTGGAACTGGTCGAGGTTCAGACCGCGCTCGAACTGCAGGAGGCGGTGACAGAGGCCGCACGCTCGGCCGACATCGTCGTGATGACGGCGGCCGTCGCCGACTACCGGCCGGCGGTGATGCGCGACTCCAAGATCAAGAAGTCCGAGGCCGGCGACACGCTGAGCATCGAGCTCGTCGCCAACCCCGACATCCTCGCGGGGCTCTCGGCCACCCGCCGCGACGGCCAGGTCGTCGTGGGGTTCGCCGCGGAGACCGAGCCGGACCCGTCGACCCTGATCGAGCTGGGCCGCACGAAGCTCGCCGCCAAGGGCAGCGACTTCCTCGTGCTCAACCAGGTGGGCTGGGACCAGGGCTTCGCAACGGAGAGCAACGAAGTCGTGGTGCTCCGCAAGGGCGGCGATATAGTGATGGAGGCCTCGGGGAGCAAGCTGTCGGTGGCCGACCGTATCCTCGACGTCGTCGTGTAATCGACGACCGAGCCACGGCATCCCGGACTTTCTCCGCGCCGCGATCAAGGAGCACAATGACAGATCTGCGTCTCTTCACGTCCGAGTCGGTCACCGAGGGGCACCCGGACAAGATCTGCGACCAGATCTCCGACAGCATCCTCGATGCGTTGATCGCGGTGGACCCGCAGAGCCGGGTCGCCGTCGAGACACTGGTGACCACGGGGCTGGTACACATCGCGGGCGAGGTGACGACCAAGGGCTACGTCGAGATCCCCGCCCTGGTGCGCGAGAAGATCGTCGAGATCGGCTACGACTCCTCCGACGTCAGCTTCGACGGCACCCAGTGCGGTGTCTCCGTCTCCATCGGCGCGCAGTCGCCCGACATCGCGCAGGGCGTCGACAACGCGCTGGAGTCGCGAGCGGAGCAGAGCATCGACGACCTCGACCGGCAGGGGGCCGGCGACCAGGGCATCATGTTCGGTTTCGCCACCACCGAGACGCCGCAGTACATGCCGCTGCCGATCTGGCTGGCCCATCGGCTGGCCGAACGCCTCGCCGCCGTGCGCAAAGACGGCACGCTCGACTACCTGCGGCCCGACGGCAAGACCCAGGTGACGATCGGCTACGAGGGCTACACGCCGCGTTCGGTCGAGACCGTCGTGCTCTCCACCCAGCACGCGCCCCACGTCTCCAGCGAGCAGCTGCAGGCGGAGGTCGTCGAGGAGGTCATCGCGCCGGTCATGCATGCCGCCGGGCTCGACACCGCACACATCCGCACGCTCATCAACCCGACCGGCCGGTTCGAGATCGGCGGCCCCAAGGGCGACGCCGGCCTCACCGGCCGCAAGATCATCGTCGACACCTACGGCGGTGCCAGCCGTCACGGCGGTGGGGCGTTCTCCGGCAAGGACCCGTCGAAGGTCGACCGCTCGGCGGCGTACGCGATGCGCTGGGTGGCCAAGAACGCCGTCGCGGCCGGCCTCGCCGACCGACTCGAGGTCCAGGTGGCGTACGCGATCGGCAAGGCGGCACCTGTCGGCCTGTACGTGGAGACCTTCGGCACGGGAACGGTCCCCGACGAGCGGATCATCCGCGCGATCCGCGAAGTGTTCGACCTGCGCCCCGCCGCCATCGTGCGCGACCTCGACCTGCTGCGGCCGATCTACGCGCAGACGGCGACCTACGGCCACTTCGGGCGCGAACTCCCCGACTTCACCTGGGAGCGGCTGGACCGCGTCGACGACCTGCGCTCCGCCGCAGGGCTCTAGCGTGGAGGCGGCCGCGACGGTCGCTCGCGTCGTCCTCGACTCGCCGCTCCCGCAGCTCGACCACCTGTTCGACTACAGCGTTCCCGCGGAACTCGCCGGGCAGGTGCGACCGGGCGTCCGCGTGCGCGTTCCTCTGCGGTCGGCCGGACGTGTCGCCGACGGGTTCGTCGTGGAGCTCGCGGAGCCGGATGCGGCGTTCTCCGGCACTCTGAGCCCGATCGAGGCGGTCGTCTCGCCGGTGCCCGTCCTGACGGGGCCGGTGTGGCGGCTCGCCCGCCGGCTCGCCGATCGGAGCGCTGGCACGGCGAGCGACATCCTGCGACTCGCGGTGCCGGCGCGTATGGTGCGAGTCGAGAAGGCCTGGCTCGCCGCGCGGGAGCAGGCCGATGACGCCTCCAGCGCCCCGCAGGCGGCCCGGGAGTCGCCGACCGAGCCGGTGCCCTTCCCGGTGCGCGGCTACGCCGGCGGCGTTCTGGAGGCGGCGGTCGCGGCGGGGGAGCGCCTCGCGCTCCGGCCGATCCCTCGGCTCAGCCGCCTCCCGGACGGCACCTGGGTGGGCGAGTGGGCCGTCACCCTGGCGGCCCTCGCCACTGCGACCTGGCGCCGCGGCGCGACGGCGATCGTGGCCGTCCCGGACCACCGCGACCTGGAGCAGCTGGCGGCTGCGCTGGCGGCGATCGCGCCCGTGGGCGCAGTGGTGCGCGCGGACGCCTCGCAATCGAACCCCGACCGCTACAAGGCCTTCCTCGCGGCCCTGTCCGGCCCGCGGATCGTCATCGGGAACCGGTCGGTGGTCTACGCGCCGGCTTCCCGGCTGGGTCTGCTGGTGGTCTGGGAGGACAGCGACCCGCTGCTGGCGGAGCCGCTGAGCCCGTATGTGCACGCCAGGGACGCCGCGCTGGTCCGCCAGGAGCTCGAAGGCTGCGCTCTCGTGGTGAGCGGCCTCGTGCGCAGCGTGGAGGTGCAGCGGCTGGTCGAACTCGGCTGGCTGCGCGATGCCGGCCCCGAGCGCGCCTTCTCGCCGAAGGTCGTGCTGACCGCGAATCAGAGTGCGTCGGAGCCGGCCGCGCGTGCCGCGCGCATCCCGTCGTCCGCGTGGCGGGCGGCCCGGGAGGCCCTGAGCGGTGAGAGCGGCAGGCCGCGGGGTCCCGTGCTGGTGCAGGTCGCCCGCCCCGGCTACCTGCCGGTGCTCTCGTGCGCGCACTGCGGCCAGGCCGCGCGGTGCGCGCGGTGCTCCGGGCCGCTCGGCCAGCGGCGGGCGGGTGCGACGCCGTCGTGCGGATGGTGCGGCGCGCTGGCGACCGAGTGGAGCTGCACACGCTGCGAGCACACGAAGCTGCGCATGGTGACGCCCGGCTCCGGCCGAACGGCTGAGGAGCTGGGACGCGCGTTTCCAGGGACGCGGGTGATCCTCGCCGACGGCGACCACCCCGTGCTGCGCGTCGGGTCGGCGCCCGCACTCGTCGTCGCCACCCGCGGTGCCGAGCCGATCGCCGAGGGCGGCTACCAGGCCGTTCTCCTGCTGGACGGCGAGCGCATGCTCGCACGGGAGACCCTGCACGTTGCAGAGGACTGCCTGCGCTGGTGGACCAGCGCTTCGGTGCTGGCCGCAGCCGGCGCGCCCACCCTGCTCGTGGGCGTGTCCGGCGACCTCGCGCGGGACTTCGCGACCGATCGCCTGGTCGATTTCGCCCGCGAGGAGCTGGCCGACCGCCGTCAGCTGCGTTTCCCGCCGGCCGTGCGGCTCGCCTCCGTCACCGGCGCGGAGAGCGCGGTCCGCACGGTGCTCGAGGCCGTGGACCCCGACCTGCTGATCGATGTCCTCGGCCCGGTGGAGGTGGACGAGAAGTCGGTGCGCGCCATCCTCCGGTTCGAGTACGCCCGCGGGGCCGACGTCGCCGCGGCCGTGCGCGCCGCGGTGGTGCGCAACGCGACGCAGCGGCGCAGGGCGCCGGGAGGCCGGCCCGGCTACCGCCCTGCTCCCAGCCTCCGTGTGCGCTTCGACGACCCCGAGATCCTCTGACCCATCCGCGAGGGGCGCGTCGTTGTCCCTTTCGCGCTCCGAAGGGGACAACGACGTGCCCCTCGGTGGGAGCGGGAGCGGCGAGCACGGGTAGACTCGGTCGCTGACCAGACCGAAAGAACCTTGCTATGCGACTCGTCTTCGCCGGCACGCCCGCCGTCGCCGTCCCCTCACTGACCATCCTCGCGGAGCGCTTCGAGCTCGCCGCCGTCATCACGCGCGACGACGCCCCGCTCGGCCGCAAACGGGTGCTCACTCCGTCGCCGGTCGCGGAGGCCGCAGCCGCCCTCGACCTCCCCGTCATCAAGGCGAACCGGTTGGGGGAGGATGTCACCGAGCAGGTCGAACGCCTGCGTCCGGACCTCGGCGTCATCGTCGCCTACGGCGGACTGGTGCGCGAACCCCTGCTCTCGACCCCCCGGCTCGGCTGGGTCAATCTGCACTTCTCGCTGCTCCCGCGGTGGCGGGGCGCCGCCCCCGTGCAGCGGGCCGTGATGGCCGGCGACGCCGAGACCGGGGCTGCCGTCTTCCAGCTGGTCCCCGGTCTCGACGCGGGCGATGTCTTCGCACAGCTGCGGCGCCCGATCCCGGCCGATGCCACAGCGGGGGAGCTCCTCGACGCTCTGGGGGACGAGGGCGCCGAGCTGCTCGCCGACACCGTGTCGGCGATCGCCGACGGGACGGCCGTCGCGGTACCGCAGAGCGGAGAGCCGGTCCTCGCGCCGAAGCTGACCATCGACGACGCCCGGCTCGACCTGACCCGCTCCGTCGACGAGGTCTACGCGCGGCTGCGCGGCGTCACGCCGGAGCCCGGCGCGTGGCTGCTGCTCGACGGCGAGCGGTTCAAGGTCCACTCGGCGCGCCCCACCGGCGGCCTGTCGCTGCCGCCCGGCGTGGTCGCCGAGGCCGACGGTCGAATCGAGGTGGGAACCGGCACCACGCCGCTCGAGCTGGTGACGGTCCAACCGGCGGGCAAGCGGGCCATGGCGGCTGCCGACTGGTGGCGCGGCGCCGGAGGATCGGCGGTGCTCTCGTGAACGACCGCACCAGAGTCCAGCCGTCCCGGCGAGTCGCGTACGACGTGCTCTCCGCTGTGCGGGAGTCCGACGCGTACGCCAACCTCCTGTTGCCGGGCCGCATCGCGCGGGCCGGGCTCTCGCCGGCGGACGCCGCCCTCGCGACGGAGCTGACCTACGGCACGCTGCGGATGCAGGGCTACTACGACCGGGTCATCGCCCGGGCGGCGGGCCGCACCGTCGACAAGATCGACCCTCCGCTGCTCGATGTGCTGCGCCTCGGCGCCCACCAGCTGCTGTCGACGCGCGTGCCGTCGCACGCGGCGGTCAACGAATCGGTCGCCCTGGCCCGGCAGGTGGGCAGTCGCTCGGGGACGGGCTTCGTCAACGGCGTGCTCCGCGAGATCGGTCGTTCCACTCCCGAGGAGTGGCGCGAGCGGGTGCTGGCGGACGCGAAGAACGAGGACGAGCGCTTCGCCGCCATCACCTCCCACCCGGCGTGGATCGTCCGCGCCTTCCACCGTTCCCTGGAGGCCGAGGGGCGCGGGGAGGAGCTGGAGGCGCTGCTGGAGGCCGACAACACCGCACCGCGCGTGAACCTGGTGGCGTTGCCCGGCCTCGCCGAACCGCCGAGCGGTGCCCGACCCGACCGTTTCTCGCCCGTCGGCTTCACCGCGGGCGGGGGAGATCCGCAGGGTCTTGTGACCGAGGCGGAGGGCCGGTTGCGGGTGCAGGACGAGGGATCGCAGCTCGCGGCCCTCGCGCTGTCCCGCGCTCGGCCCATCGAGGAGGGAGAGCGCTGGCTCGACCTCTGCGCCGGGCCGGGAGGCAAGGCCGCGCTGCTCGCGGCGGAGGCGCTCGCCGGCGGTGCGACCCTGGTTGCGAACGAGCTGGTGCCGGCGCGTGCCGAACTGGTTCGCAGGGCGCTGGCTGCCGTGCCGCTCGATGTGCCGGTGTGGGAGCGCGACGGCGTCGAGATCGGACGTGGCGAGCCGGAGGCTTTCGACCGCATCCTGCTCGACGCGCCGTGCACCGGACTCGGCGCGTTGCGCAGGCGCCCGGAAGCGCGCTGGCGCAAGACGCCCAGGGACGTCGCCGAGCTGACCGCGCTGCAGGCGCGCCTGCTCGACTCCGCCGTCGAGGCGCTGAAGCCGGGTGGCCTGCTCGTCTACGTGACCTGCTCGCCGCACGTGGCCGAGACGCGCTCGGTGGTCGCGGACGCCCTCGACCGTCATCGCGGAGTGCTCAGAGTCGGCGAGAGCGCGGAGATCGTGCAGTCGGTCGCGAGCGAACGGCTCGACCTGGCGGGCGACCCGCAGCTGGTCCAGCTCTGGCCGCACCGCCACCTGACCGACGCCATGTTCATCGCCGTGCTCGAGAAGGTCGCCGCGTAGGGACCGCGCTGCGAGGCGCGGCCGCCCAATAGGCTGGTGCTCATGGTGACGCGTATCAATCCGAGCATCCTGGCGGCCGACTTCGTGAACCTGGAGCGCGATCTCGGGAGCATCGCCATCGCAGACCTGGTGCATGTGGACGTGATGGACAATCACTTCGTCCCCAACCTCACGTTCGGTCCGCAGATGGTGGGCCGCATCCAGGACGTCAGCCCGATCCCGCTCGACGTGCACCTGATGATCGACGACCCCGACCGCTGGGCTCCCGGCTATGCGGAGCTGGGCGCCTTCTCGGTGACCTTCCACGCCGAGGCCGCGGCCGACCCGGTTGCTCTCGCGCGGCGGTTACGGGCCATCGGCGCCCGGGCGGGCATCGCCCTCAAGCCCGGAACGCCGGTCGACGGCTACCTCGACCTGCTGGGGGAGTTCGACCAGGTGCTCGTGATGACCGTCGAACCGGGCTTCGGTGGCCAGTCGTTCATGGTCGAGACGATGCCGAAACTGCGCTCGCTCCGGGAGGCCGTCGAAGCGCGGGGCCTCGACGTGTGGCTGCAGGTCGACGGCGGGATCACCGAGGAGACCATCGTCACGGCCGCCGAGAACGGTGCGGACACCTTCGTCGCGGGCTCCAGCGTGTTCCGCGGCGAACCGGCAGAGCGGATCGCCGGGCTGCGGGCCGCGGTCGCGGCCCACGCGCACTGACGACCAGCGTCCGCAGGCCGCACCCTCGGCCTACTTCGGCGCCGCCACCGGTTCCGCCGCGACGCGCGCTCGCGCCGGGATGATCGCGAGCGCGCCCACCGCCAGGAGGGCGCTGGCGGCGAACACATAGAACCCGCCGGGATATGCGAGGCCCTCCGACACGAGCAGTCCGGTGATCGCCGGGCCCATGATCGCGCCGAGCCGCCCGATTCCGGCGGCGAAGCCGAGTGCGGTGCCCCGGATCTCCGGCGGATAGAGCTGGGTGACGAACGCGTAGACGAGCACCTGGGCCGAGAACACGAAGACGCCGGTGACGAAGACGGCGACATAGAGCATCGTGACGTCCTCGAGCCGGATGCTGAGGAACGCGAGCAGGAGCCCGGACAGCGCGAACCACGCCATCGCGACCCGTTTGGTGCCGGAACGGTCGGCGACGATGCCGGCGAGGATCAGTCCGGTGACGGCGCCGGCGTTCAGGACCAGGAGCAGGCCGAGCGAGTCGGTGGAGCCGTAGCCGGCGTCGCGCATGAGCTGCGGGAGCCACGTGTTGAGGCCGTAGACGAGCAGGAGTCCCATGAACGACGCCGCCCAGACTCCGATGCTGACCGTCCGATAGGGGCGTTCGACCAGCCGCCGCACGGTCGGCCGTCGGCCGGCCTGCCGTTCGCTGCGCTCCTCCGGGAGCGTGATCCGGATGAGCGGGACCGTGACGAGCCCCGCGATCCCGCCGATGGCGAACAATACGCGCCAGTCGGGGATGACCGCGAGGGCGAGGAGCGCCGTGAGCACGGCGCCGGCGTGGTAGCCGGTCATCGTCAGCGTCGTCGCCTTGCCCGCGCGCTCGCGTGGCATCAGGTCGGTGACGTAGGCGATGACGACCGGGAGGCAGGCGCCGAGCGCGATCCCGGCGAGCACGCGCAGGAGGCCGAACACGAAGACGTCCGGCGCGATCACGATGGCCAGCGTCAGCACCGAGAACACGGAGACGCACAGCAGCAGGCAGAGCCGTCGGCCGTAGCGGTCCGCGAGGGGTCCGACCGTGAGGGCTCCGATGCCGACGCCGACGAGGCCGGCGGTCGCAACGGCTGTCGCCGCCGGAGCGTCGAAGCCGAGCTCGCGTGTGCTCAGGAGAGTGGGGATCACGGTGCCGAGTACCACCAGGTCGAAGCCGTCGAGGGCCACGATCACCCAGCAGAGCACCAGTGGCCAGAATCGGGAGCGGGTCGTCGGCTCCATCGCGGACCTCCTTGTCGAATGGAATATGTCAGATGAGACCTGCCGACATTAGCACACGGCCTCCCGTCGGAGCGGCGCGCGCCCGTCACGCGGACGCGGGCCCTGCTCCGCGACTAGTACGCTGTAACGGTGAAAACCTTCGACGACCTCTTCGCCGAGCTCAGCGAGAAGGCCGAGACCCGCCCGGAAGGCTCCGGGACGGTTCGCGAGCTGGACGCGGGCGTGCACGCCATCGGAAAGAAGATCGTGGAGGAGGCCGCAGAGGTCTGGATGGCCGCGGAGTACGAATCCGACGAGGCCACCGCCGAAGAGATCTCGCAGTTGCTGTACCACCTGCAGGTGCTGCTGATCGCCAAAGGCCTCACTCCGGCCGACGTGTACCGACATCTGTGACGACCGCCCCCGGTCTGTAGATCCGTGCCTCCGTCCGTCACGTCACGAAAGTCACAACACATGCTGAAGATCGCCGTCCCCAACAAGGGCTCCCTCTCCGAGACTGCGGCGCAGATGCTCCACGAGGCCGGCTACCACGGCCGCCGCGACCCCAAGGAGCTCATCGTCGCCGATCCGCGCAACGGCGTGGAGTTCTTCTATCTCCGCCCGCGCGACATCGCGACCTACGTCGGCTCCGGCGCGCTCGACGTCGGCATCACCGGCCGCGACCTCCTGATCGACTCCGGCTCGCCGGCCGCCGAGATCGCCGCCCTCGATTTCGCCGCATCCACGTTCCGCTTCGCCGGGCCGGCGGGGTCGTACACCGACCTCGCCGACCTCGACGGCAAGCGCGTCGCGACGAGCTACCCGGGCCTGGTCGGCCAGTTCCTCGCCGACAGCGGAGTGGACGCCTCGCTGATCAAGCTCGACGGAGCCGTGGAGTCCGCCGTCCGGCTCGGCGTCGCGGACGCCGTGGCCGACGTGGTCGAGACCGGCTCGACGCTGCGCAAGCAGGGCCTGGAGATCTTCGGCCCGGTGATCCTCGAGTCGGAGGCCGTGCTCGTCTCGTCGCCGGCGCCCGCGGCCGGCGTCGACACCCTCCTGCGTCGCCTTCAGGGCGTGATGGTCGCCCGTCAGTACGTGTTGGTCGACTACAACCTCCCCGTCGCGCTGCTGGAGCAGGCCGTCGCCCTCACGCCGGGCGTCGAGTCGCCCACCGTGTCGCCGCTCGGCGAACCCGACTGGGTCGCGGTGCGGGTCATGATCAAGAGCGACAGCACGAACCAGGTGATGGACGACCTCTACGAGCTCGGGGCGCGCGCCATCCTGGTCACCTCGATCCACGCGGCGCGGATCTGATGAGCGTCGCGGTGCGGGTCATCCCGTGTCTCGACGTGGCCGCCGGACGCGTCGTCAAGGGCGTCAACTTCCAGAACCTCCGCGACCAGGGCGATCCCGTCGAGCTCGCCCGCCGGTACTTCGAGCAGGGCGCCGACGAACTGACGTTCCTCGATGTGACGGCGACGGTCGACGACCGGTCGACCACGTACGACGTGGTGCGCGCCACGGCGGAGCAGGTCTTCATCCCGCTGACGGTCGGCGGGGGAGTGCGCAGCACGGAGGACGTCGCGAAGCTGCTGGGCAGCGGGGCGGACAAGGTGGGCGTGAACTCCGCGGCCATCGCGCGGCCCGAGCTCGTCGCCGAGATCGCCGAGCGCTTCGGCGCTCAGGTCCTCGTGCTCTCGCTCGACGTCAAGCGGTCGGCGGCCACCGCCTCCGGGTTCGTGGTGACGACCCACGGCGGTCGCACCGAGACCGGGATCGACGCCCTGGACTGGGCCGAGCGCGCGATCGGGCTCGGCGCGGGGGAGCTGCTGGTGAACTCCATCGACGCCGACGGGACGAAGGAGGGCTTCGATCTGGAGCTCATCCGTGAGATCCGCGCGATCAGCAGCGTTCCCGTCGTCGCCTCGGGAGGGGCGGGTGCCGTCTCGCACTTCGTCCCCGCGATCGACGCGGGCGCCGACGCCGTGCTGGCGGCGAGCGTGTTCCACTCGGGCGAGATGACCATCGGCGATGTGAAGGACGAGCTTCGACGAGCAGGCCTGGAGGTGCGCTCATGACCGCGACCGACGACGTGATCGGCCGGATCCGGTTCAACGATGCGGGGCTGGTCCCCGCCGTCATCCAGCAGTGGGACTCCCGCGAGGTGCTGATGATGGGCTGGATGGACGCCGAGGCGGTGCGCCGCACGCTCGGCGAGGGGCGGGTGACCTTCTGGTCCCGCTCGCGCCAGGAGTACTGGCGCAAAGGCGACACCTCCGGGCACGTGCAGTACGTCAAAGGGGCGGCGCTGGACTGCGACGGCGACACGCTGCTCGTGACCGTCGACCAGGTCGGCGCGGCCTGTCACACCGGCACTCGCACCTGCTTCGACGCCGACGTGCTGGAACCGGTCGTCGCCGACGCCGAGAGCGCGCGGCTCGCCGCCGAGATGGGATCGGACCTGTGATCGCCACAGCGGGCGGGACGACCGGGCGCGAGGAGTTCGCCGAGCTGGCCGCGGAGCACCGCGTCGTTCCGGTGGTCCGCGAACTGTTCGCCGACGGTGAGACGCCGGTCGGCATCTACCGCAAGCTCGCGGCAGGGCGCCCCGGCACCTTCCTGCTCGAGTCGGCGGAGCAGGGCGGCATCTGGTCGCGGTTCTCGTTCGTCGGCGCCGCGTCGTTCGGCATGCTGACGCAGGACGGCGACGAAGTCCGCTGGCTCGATTACGGGCTCTCGGTTCAGCGCGCGCTCGGCGCGGAGGCCTCCGGTCGCCCGCTCGACGCGCTCGCGGCGCTGCATGAGCGCTGGAGCACCCCGCGCATCCCCGGCCTGCCGCCGCTGACCGGCGGCCTGGTCGGGTTCATCGGCTGGGAGGCCGTGCGCCAGCTCGAGCGGCTGCCGCAGCGTCCGCCCGCCGACTACGACATCCCCGGGCAGGCGATGGCGTTCGTGGCCGACCTGGTCGTGATCGACCACCGCTCGGGAACGGTCAAGCTGATCGCCAACGCGCTGGCCGACGGTGAGCACGGCGTCGACGAGCTGTGGAACGACGCGCAGCAGCGCCTCGACCGCATGCAGACCGAGCTCGCCCGCCCGTCGGAGGCCTGGCTGGCCGACGTCGACCTCGCCGCCGTCGGCGACCCCGTGTCGCGGACCCGCGAAGAGGACTTCCTCGCGTCCGTCGAGACCGCCAAGGAGCGGATCGTCGACGGCGACATCTTCCAGGTGGTGATCTCCCAGCGCTTCGAGCTCGAGTGCACGGCCTCCGCCCTCGACGTCTACCGCGTGCTGCGGTCGCTCAACCCGAGCCCGTACATGTACCTGCTGTCGCTGGAGCGCCCGGGCGGCGAGCCCTATCAGATCGTCGGCTCCTCGCCGGAGGCGCTGGTCAAGGTGCAGGAGGGCCGCGCCTTCACGCATCCCATCGCGGGTTCGCGCCCGCGGGGTGCGACGCCGGAGGAGGACCTCGACCTCGAGACCTCGCTGCTCGCGGACGACAAGGAGCGCGCGGAGCACCTGATGCTGGTCGACCTCGCCCGCAACGACCTGCTCAAGGTGTGCGCGGCGGGCAGCGTCGAGGTGACGGAGTTCATGCGCGTCGAGCGCTTCAGCCACATCATGCACATCGTCTCGTCGGTGGAGGGCGACCTGCTGCCGAAGTCCGGTGCCATCGACGTCTTCCGCGCAACCTTCCCGGCCGGCACGCTCTCCGGCGCGCCGAAGCCGATGGCTCTGCGGATCATCGACGAGCTCGAGCCGGCTCAGCGCGGCGTGTACGGGGGAGTGATCGGCTACTTCGACTTCGCAGGCGACGCCGACCTCGCCATCGCGATCCGCACGGCCACGATCATGGACGGCGTCGCCCGAGTGCAGGCGGGAGGCGGCCTGGTCGCCGACTCCGTGCCGATCCTGGAGTTCCAGGAGTCGCAGAACAAGGCGGCGGCGCCCCTCCGCGCGGTCGCGGTCGCGAACGGCATGAGACGGGTGCAGGGTGCGCGCTGAGAACCGCCGTGTCAAGTACCTGACGCTCCTCGCGCTGGTGGTGGGGAGCGGTCTGGGGCTGCTCTCGGCGACCCAGACCTGGTTCGTCATCGGCGTGACCGATGTCGCCTCCCACGCCGGCACGGTCACCGTCGCCGGCTCGGCAGCGGCTCCCGCGCTCACCGCGCTCTCGCTGGCCGGGCTCGCGTTGACGGCGGCTCTCGCGATCGCCGGACCGGCGTTCCGCGTGGTGCTCTCGATCCTCGGAATGCTGCTCGGCGTCTCGATCGTCTACTCGGCCGTCTCGGTGCTGGGCGACCCGCTGCGGGCCGCCGGCGGGGCGATCACGGCGGCGACCGGAGTCGCGGGGGAGAACTCGCTGCGCAAGCTCGTGGACAGCACGACGATCGAGTTCTGGCCGTGGCTCGCGGTCATCGGCGGCGTGCTCGTCGCTTTCGCGGGCATTGCGGCCATCGTCTTCGTTCGCGCGTGGCCCGGCCCGTCCCGCCGCTACCAGGCCCGGTTCGCCGGGGAGGACGGCCGCTCGGCCGAAGCGGCCGTCGCCGAGCTCGCGGGCGACGACCCCGCCGAGCGCGACGACGCGGCACCCGCGCCCGACAGCGGCGACGACGCGGAGGCCCGCGCCGCGGCCGAGGGCGACACGCCCGACACCCCCACGGCGCTCGACCGCGACACCGCGATCGACAGCTGGGACGAGCTGAGCCGCGGCGACGATCCCACGCGCTGAGCCACTAGACTGTTTCCCGATCCACCAATCGTGCGCTTCCCTGTGCCTGACGGGCCAGGAGCGGTGCACCCGACGTGCAGGAGTCCCATGAGCAGCGAGTCAGTCGATCCAGGCCACGGTCATTCGCCGGCGGCGTGGACGGCCGTGATCATCATGCTGATCGCCTTCACCATCGGAGCCGTCGCGTTCTTCTTCGACGCTCCGATCGTGGTGTGGGCATCCGCGGGGCTCGCCGTGATCGGACTCATCGTCGGCTGGATCATGAAGCGCGCAGGCTACGGAGTGGGCGGCTCCAAGTACCAGCCGAAGGGCCACTAGCCCGTGCTCGCCGACCTCGTCGCCGGCGCGCTGGAGGATGCCGAGCGGCGACGGGCCGAGCGCCCGCTCGCCGTGGTCGAGGCGGCAGCCGCCGCCCGTGAGCCCGCCATCGACGCGCTGGCCGCCCTCGCTCCCGCCGATCGGGTGAAGGTCATCGCGGAGGTCAAGCGCGCCAGCCCGTCGCGCGGCGACCTCGCCGAGATCCCGGATCCCGCCGCCCTCGCGGCCCTCTACGAGACGGGCGGTGCGAGCGCGATCAGCGTCCTCACCGAGGAGCGCCGGTTCAAGGGATCGCTCGCCGATCTCGAGGCCGTTCGAGCCGCCGTCTCGCTGCCCGTGCTGCGCAAGGAGTTCGTCGCCGATCCGTACCAGGTGTTCGAGGCCCGCGCAGCGGGCGCCGACCTGGTGCTGCTGATCGTCGCCGCGCTCGACCAGCCTCGCCTGGTCGAGCTGCACGGTCTGATCTCCGACCTGGGCATGACCGCCCTGGTCGAGGCGCACACCGAGGAGGAGCTGAGCCGCGCGTTCGACACCGGTGCCACGCTGGTGGGCGTGAACGCGCGCAACCTCTCGACGTTCGAGCTGGATCGGGACCTGTTCGGCCGTCTGGCCGACCGGTACCCGGCCGGCGTCATCCGCGTGGCGGAGTCTGCCGTGAAATCGGCAGCCGACGTCGCGCACTACCGGGCGGCGGGCGCGGATGTCGTGCTCGTCGGCGAGGCGCTCGTCACGAGCGACCCCGTCGCCACGCTCGGCGAGTTCCTGGGAGCCTGATGTCCCTTCGTTCTGAACACGGACCCTACTTCGGCGAGTTCGGCGGGCGCTTCGTGCCCGAGTCGCTCGTCGCCGCGCTCGACGAGCTGACGATCGCGTGGGAGGAGGCCAAGGCCGACCCGGCGTTCCACGCCGAGCTCGACGAACTGCACCGCAGCTACACCGGCCGACCGAGCATCATCACGGAGGTGCCGCGGTTCGCGCGCCACGCCGGGGGCGCGCGCATCATCCTCAAGCGCGAAGACCTCAACCACACCGGCTCGCACAAGATCAACAACGTGCTCGGCCAGGCCATCCTCACCAAGCGGATCGGCAAGACCCGAGTGATCGCGGAGACCGGAGCGGGCCAGCACGGGGTGGCGACGGCCACCGCCGCGGCGCTGTTCGGCCTCGACTGCACCATCTACATGGGCGAGGTCGACACCGAGCGCCAGGCGCTGAACGTCGCCCGCATGCGGCTGCTCGGCGCAGAGGTCATCGCGGTCACGACCGGCTCGCGCACCCTGAAGGACGCCATCAACGACGCGATGCGCGACTGGGTCACCA
Organism: Leifsonia sp. TF02-11; assembly: GCF_017565305.1. GTDB lineage: Bacteria > Actinomycetota > Actinomycetes > Actinomycetales > Microbacteriaceae > Leifsonia. The sequence goes on along the minus strand of NZ_JAGEKP010000004.1, from coordinate 258,558 downwards.
ACGTCGAGAACACCAACTACATCTTCGGAACGGTCGCCGGTCCGCACCCGTTCCCCGAGATGGTGCGCGACCTCCAGAAGATCATCGGCGAGGAGGCCCGCGAACAGGTCCTGGCACTGACCGGGCGCCTGCCCGACGCCGTGGCGGCGTGTGTCGGCGGCGGCTCCAACGCCATGGGCATCTTCCACGCCTTCCTCGACGACGAGGACGTGCGCCTCGTCGGCTTCGAGGCGGGGGGAGAGGGTGCGGACACCCCGCGCCACGCGGCGACCATCACCAAGGGCCGCCCCGGCGTCCTGCACGGTGCCCGCAGCATGCTGCTGCAGGACGAGGACGGCCAGACCATCGAGTCGCACTCGATCTCGGCCGGTCTCGACTACCCGGGCGTCGGCCCGGAGCATGCGTGGCTCGCGAAGATCGGCCGGGCCGAGTATCGGCCGGTGTCCGACGCGGACGCCATGGAGGCGCTCAAGCTGCTCAGCCGCACCGAGGGCATCATTCCGGCCATCGAGTCCGCGCACGCCCTCGCCGGCGCGCTCGAGCTGGGCAGGCAGGTCGGCCCCGACGGCATCGTGCTCGTGAACCTCAGCGGTCGCGGCGACAAAGACATGGAGACTGCCGGACGCTACTTCGGCCTGATCGACGAAGGAGCCGTGCAGTCGTGAGCCGCGTGGCAGACACCATCGCGCGCCGCAACGCCGAGGCGGGCGGCGCTCTCATCGGCTACCTGCCGGCGGGATTTCCCGACCTGCAGACCAGCATCGACGCCGCCGTGGCCCTGGCCGAGAACGGCGTCGACGTCATCGAGCTCGGCCTGCCCTACTCCGACCCGGTCATGGACGGCACCGTCATCCAGGCCGCCACCCAGCAGGCGCTGTCGAACGGCTTCCGGCTGCGCGACGGCTTCACCGCCGTGCGCGAGATCACGCAGCGCGTCGATGTCCCCGTGCTCGTCATGACCTACTGGAACCCGGTGTTGCAGTACGGCGTCGACCGCTTCGCCGACGACCTCGTCGCGGCGGGAGGGGCTGGGCTCATCACGCCCGACCTCATCCCCGACGAGGGCGCGTCGTGGCTGGAGGCCTCCGAGCGCACCGGGCTCGACCGGGTGTTCCTCGCCGCGCCGTCCTCCACCGACGAGCGCCTGCGCACCACCGTCGAGAGCAGCCGCGGATTCGTCTACGCCGTCTCGACCATGGGAATCACCGGGGCGCGCAGCGACGTCGACTCCGCGGCGCGGACGCTCGTCGCCCGCCTGCGCGACGCCGGCGCGACGAGCACCTGCGTCGGCCTCGGGATCTCCAACGCCGCCCAGGTGGCCGAGGTCCTCGAGTACGCGGACGGCGCGATCGTCGGCTCCGCACTGGTCAAGGCTCTCGCCGACGGTGGCGTGGCAGCAGCCGGCCGCGTGGCGGCCGAGCTCGCCCAGGGCACCGCGCGGCAGGGTGCGTCGGCCTGAGGGCGGCGTCTCCCGCCCCGGCGGGTCGGCGGCATCGCAGAGCTGCATTTAGACTGGAGGCCGTGCGCCATTCGGCGCCGGACTCCCTAGGACACGAAAGGTAGTCTTCGCGTGGTCGCGACGATGAGCAGCTGGGTCGCCAGCATCCCGAGCCCGGGGCCCGAGTGGCAAGAGATTCCGCTGCCGTTCTGGCCCTATCGCATCCAGGTCTACGCCCTCGTCATCCTCGTCGGCATCATCATCGCCGCAGCCTGGACGTCGCGGCGCCTGACGAAGCGCGGCGCGGAGCCCGGTGTCATCCTCGACATCCTGCTGTGGGCCGTCGTGCTCGGCATCGTGGGCGCTCGCATCTACCACGTGCTCACGCACCCTTCCGACTACTTCGCGGCGGGCCACAACACGTGGAACCCGTTCCAGCCCGGCAGCGTCTGGGCGATCTGGGAGGGCGGCAACGCCATCTTCGGCTCCCTGATCGGCGGTGCCGTCGGCGTCTGGATCGCCTGCCGCATCAGCGGCCTCCGGTTCTGGAGCGTCGCCGACGCGCTCGCTCCCGCGCTGCTGCTGGCGCAGGCCATCGGCCGCATCGGCAACTACTTCAACCAGGAGCTCTTCGGCCTGCCGACCAACCTGCCGTGGGGCCTGCAGATCGACGCGGGCAACAAGGCGATCCCGGTCGGTCTTCCCGACGGCACGCTGTTCCAGCCGCTGTTCCTCTACGAGATCATCTGGAACGTCATCGGCGTCTTCGTGATCGTCTACCTGGAGCGCAAGTTCCGTCTGCAGTGGGGCAAGACGCTGGCCGTCTACCTCATCTGGTACGGCCTCGGGCGCTCCTACCTGGAGTCGATCCGCATCGACCCGAGCGAGTTCACGTTCCTCGGCATTCCGAGCAACGTGTGGGCGGCGTTCGCCGCTGTCGTGCTCGGTGTCGTGATCTTCGTCGTGCAGTCCCGACGTCATCCCGGACTCGAGCCGAGTGTCTACCACACGGGTCGTGAATGGGTTCGCCCCGATGCTGAGGTAGACTCGGACGACACGGACTCGGACGACGAGGACTTCGTCGATGGCGACGGGGAGCCCACCGCGTCCGCAGGAGCCAAGGCCACAAGCCCGTCGAACGGATGATCTCCGTCGGCTCATGACAACCCGGCACTATCGCTACTCGTCAAGGCACACACCCGTCGAGGCGATCCCGTAACCATCATCTGACCGCACGGACGACCCGGGCCGCACACAAGCCCGGCGCAACAGCGGCGGAACCCTCCCAGCAACGGGCCGAAGGCGTCCCCGCACTCCAATCCCCACATCCACGACACTGTGAGGACGGTCGACACATGGCGCTCACGCCTCCCCATTCCCGGTTCAGCATGGTTCCCGGCAAGCAGGGTCTCTACGACCCTGCCGCCGAGAAGGATGCGTGTGGTCTCGCCATGGTCGCGACCCTGCGCGGAACCGCGGGGCACGACATCATCGACGCGGCGCTCGAAGCGCTGCGGCACCTGGAGCACCGCGGCGCGGTCGGCTCCGACGCAGGAACGGGCGACGGCGCCGGCATCATCACGCAGGTGCCCGACGCGTTCCTGCGCGCCGTCTCCGGCTTCGACCTGCCTGGCGCCGGCCGGTTCGCGGTCGGCAACGCGTTCCTCCCCACGGAGGCCGACGACCGCGAGCGGATCAAGGCCGCCGTCGCGGAGATCGCGGCGGAGCACGACCTGACCGTCCTGGGCTGGCGTCCGGTGCCGGTCCGGCCGGACGAGCTCGGCAACCTGGCACGCGCGGCGATGCCGGTCATCGAGCAGCTCTTCGTCGCGAGCACGCGTACCGACGAGCGCGGAGAGCCGCTCGGCGGGATCGCACTCGACCGCCTCACGTTCTTCCTGCGCAAGCGGGCGGAGCGCGAGCTCGACCTGTACTTCTCGTCGCTGTCGAGCCGCACCATGGTCTACAAGGGCATGGTGACGACCCTCCAGCTGGAGCCGTTCTACCCCGACCTCTCCGATCAGCGGTTCGCCTCCAAGCTCGCCCTGGTGCACTCGCGTTACTCGACCAACACGTTCCCGTCGTGGCCGCTCGCGCAGCCGTTCCGGATGATCGCCCACAACGGCGAGATCAACACGGTCCAGGGCAACCGCAACTGGATGCGCGCCCGTCAGTCGCAGCTCGAGAGCGAGCTGCTCGGCGACCTGTCGCCGGTCCTTCCGATCGTGACCCCCGGGGCGTCCGACTCCGCCTCGTTCGACGAGGTCGTGGAGCTCCTCTCGCTCACCGGTCGCTCGCTGCCGCACGCCGTGATGATGATGGTCCCGGAGGCGTGGGAGAACCAGACCGAGATCGACCCGGTCCGCCGCGACTTCTACGAGTACCACTCGATGCTCATGGAGCCGTGGGACGGCCCGGCCGCGATCGTGTTCACCGACGGCTCGCTCGTCGGCGCGACGCTGGACCGCAACGGTCTGCGCCCCGGCCGCTACGTCGTGACCAACGACGGCCTCGTGGTGCTCGCGTCCGAGATCGGCGTGCTCGACATCGAGCCCAGCCGGATCGTGCGCAAGGGCCGGCTGCGTCCCGGTCGCATGTTCCTGGTGGACACCGTCGCCGGCCGCCTGATCGAGGACGACGAGATCAAGTCGGAGCTCGCCGCCGGCGCGCCGTACGGCGAATGGCTCGACGAGGGCCGCATCAACCTCAAGGACCTGCCGGAGCGCGAGCACATCGTGCACACGCCCGCGTCGATCACACGCCGCCAGCGCACCTTCGGCTACACCGAGGAGGAGGTCCGCATCCTCCTGAAGCCGATGGCGACCACGGGCGCGGAGCCGCTCGGCGCGATGGGGTCCGACACGCCGGTGGCCGTGCTCTCCGAGCGTCCCCGGCTGCTGTTCGACTACTTCACGCAGCAGTTCGCGCAGGTGACCAACCCGCCGCTGGACTCGATCCGCGAAGAGGTCGTCACGACGATGAAGCTGGGCCTCGGCCCGGAGCGCAACCTGCTCACGGCCGGCCCGGAGCACGCGCGTCAGGTCGTCCTGGACTTCCCGGTCATCGACAACGACGAACTCGCGAAGATCCAGCACATCGACCCGAGGCCGGGCAGCCGGCTCACGACCACGGTCCGCGGTCTCTACCGCTTCGACGCCGGCCCCGACGCCATGCAGCGCCGGCTGGCCGAGATGTGCCAGGAGGTCGACGAGGCCATCGAGGCCGGTGCCCAGTTCATCGTGCTGAGCGACCGCGACTCCACCAAAGACCTGGCGCCCATCCCGTCGCTGCTGATGCTCGCCGCGGTGCACCACCACCTGATCCGTGCGGAGAACCGCATGAAGGTGGGACTCATCGTGGAGGCCGGCGACGTGCGCGAGGTGCACCACATCGCGCTGCTCATCGGCTACGGAGCGTCGGCGATCAACCCCTACCTCGCGATGGAGACCTGCGAGGAGCTGGTGCGCAGCGGGATGATCACCACGGTCTCGCCCGAGAAGGCCGTCAAGAACGTGATCAAGGCGCTCGGCAAGGGCGTTCTCAAGATCATGTCGAAGATGGGCATCTCGACCGTGTCGTCCTACGCGGGCGCGCAGGCGTTCGAGGCCGTGGGCCTCAGCCAGGAGTTCGTGGACGAGTACTTCACCGGCACCACGAGCAAGCTCGGCGGCATCGGAATCGACGTGATCGCGGCCGAGAACCTGTCGCGCCACACGAGTGCCTACCCGGCGGAAGGCGCCATCCTCGCCCACGAGCGGCTGGCCACCGGCGGCGAGTACCAGTGGCGCCGCGACGGCGCACCGCACCTGTTCAACCCGGAGACGGTGTTCCGTCTCCAGCACTCGACGCGCACCCGCCGGTACGACATCTTCCGCGAGTACACCAAGCTCGTGGACGACCAGGCCGAGTCGCTGATGACGCTGCGCGGCATGTTCGCGCTCAAGACCGGTACCCGTCCGGCTGTCCCGATCGACGAGGTCGAGCCGGTCGAGTCGATCGTCAAGAGGTTCTCCACCGGAGCGATGAGCTACGGCTCGATCTCCAAGGAGGCCCACGAGACCCTCGCCATCGCGATGAACCGGCTGGGCGCCAAGTCCAACACCGGAGAGGGCGGCGAAGACCTCGACCGTCTCCTCGACCCGGAGCGCCGCAGCGCGATCAAGCAGGTGGCCTCCGGCCGGTTCGGCGTCACGTCGATGTACCTGACGCACGCCGACGACATCCAGATCAAGCTCGCCCAGGGCGCGAAGCCCGGCGAGGGCGGCCAGCTGCCGCCGACGAAGGTGTACCCGTGGGTCGCCCGTACGCGGCACGCGACCGCCGGCGTCGGACTGATCTCGCCGCCCCCGCACCACGACATCTACTCGATCGAGGACCTCAAGCAGCTGATCTTCGACCTGAAGCGTGCGAACCCGCAGGCGCGGGTGCACGTGAAGCTGGTGAGCGAGTCCGGCATCGGCGCGGTCGCGGCCGGAACGGCGAAGGCTCTCGCGGACGTCATCCTGGTGTCCGGCCACGACGGCGGCACCGGAGCGTCTCCGGTCAACTCGCTCAAGCACGCGGGCACGCCGTGGGAGCTCGGTCTGGCCGAGACCCAGCAGACGCTCATGCTCAACGGCATGCGCGAGCGCGTGGTGGTGCAGGTCGACGGGCAGCTCAAGACCGGCCGCGACGTCATCGTCGGCGCTCTGCTCGGCGCGGAGGAGTTCGGTTTCGCGACAGCGCCGCTCGTCGTCTCCGGCTGCATCATGATGCGCGTCTGCCACCTCGACACCTGCCCGGTCGGCGTCGCCACGCAGAACCCGGAGCTGCGCTCCCGGTTCTCGGGCAAGCCCGAGTTCGTGGTGAACTTCTTCGAGTTCATCGCCCAGGAAGTGCGCGAGTACCTCGCGGAGCTCGGCTTCCGCAGCCTCGACGAGGCCATCGGCCACGCCGAGCTGCTCGACGCCGACCGTGCCATCGAGCACTGGAAGGCGTCGGGCATGGACCTGACCCCGATCCTGCGCGGACCGGAGTTCCCGGAGAGCGCGCCGCGCAAGAACGGCCGCGCGCAGGACCACGAGCTCGACGAGCACTTCGACAACCAGCTCATCCAGGCGGCGCACGACGTGCTCGCCGCGGAGCGCCCCGGCGCGGACGGCGCGACGCTGTCGCTCAGCCTGCCGATCCGCAACACCGAACGCGCCGTCGGCACGATGCTCGGGCACGAGGTGACCGTCCGCCACGGCGAGAACGGCCTCCCGACCGGCACCATCGACATCACGCTCACGGGTTCGGCCGGTCAGTCGCTCGGCGCGTTCCTCCCTGCCGGCATCACGCTGCGCCTGGAGGGCGACTCCAACGACTACGTCGGCAAGGGGCTCTCGGGCGGCCAGATCATCGTCCGGCCCCCGCAGGGCACGGTGTTCCCCGCCGAGCGGAACGTGATCGCGGGCAACGTCATCGGCTACGGCGCGACGCAGGGCAGCATGTTCATCCGCGGCATCGTGGGCGAGCGGTTCCTGGTCCGCAACTCCGGAGCGACGGCGGTCGTGGAGGGCGTGGGCGACCACGCGCTCGAATACATGACGGGTGGCCTCGCGGTCATCCTCGGCGGCACCGGACGCAACCTGGGCGCGGGGATGTCCGGCGGCACGGCATACGTCTACGACCTGAAGACCGAGCGCGTCAACCGCGAGGCGCTCGCCAGCGGTGAGCTGGAGCTGCTGCCGCTCGGCAGTGCGGACATCGAGATCGTGCGGGATCTTCTGGAGCAGCACCGCACCGAGACCGGGTCGGCGCTGGCCGAGCGGATGCTCGCGGACTTCGACGCGACCGTCGCGAAGTTCGTCAAGGTGCTGCCGCGCGACTACGCGGCCGTGCTGCAGATGCGCCAGGAGGCCGTCGACGAAGGGCTCGACCCTGACGGCGACATTGTGTGGAATCGGATTCTGGAGGTGACCGGTGGCTGACCCTAAAGGTTTCTTGAAGACGACGGAGCGCGAGCTCCCCAAGCGGCGGCCGGTCTCCGTCCGGCTCATGGACTGGAAAGAGGTCTACGAGGCGGGCGACCCCGCGCAGCTGCGCAGGCAGGCCGGCCGCTGCATGGACTGCGGCGTGCCGTTCTGCCACCAGGGCTGCCCGCTGGGCAACCTGATCCCCGAATGGAACGATCTCATGTGGCGCGGGGAGGGCCGCCAGGCCATCGAGCGCCTGCACGCGACCAACAACTTCCCGGAGTTCACCGGTCGCCTCTGCCCCGCTCCCTGCGAGTCGTCGTGCGTGCTCGGCATCAACCAGCCCGCCGTGACCATCAAGCAGGTCGAGGTGTCGATCATCGACCAGGCCTGGCAGAACGGCTGGGTGCAGCCGCACCCGCCGGAGCGCCTCACCGGCAAGACCGTCGCGGTCGTCGGCTCCGGCCCGGCCGGTCTCGCGGCCGCTCAGCAGCTGACCCGCGCCGGCCACACGGTCGCCGTGTACGAGCGCGACGACCGCATCGGCGGCCTGCTGCGCTACGGCATCCCGGACTTCAAGATGGAGAAGAAGCACCTCGAGGCGCGGCTGAACCAGATGATGGCCGAAGGCACCCGGTTCCGCGCCGGTGTGAACATCGGCGTCGACATCGCCTGGGACGACCTGCGGGCCCGCTACGACGCCGTCGTCGTCGCGACGGGCGCGATGGTTCCGCGCGACCTCCCGATCCCGGGCCGCGACCTGGCCGGGGTGCACTTCGCGATGGAGTACCTCGTCCAGCAGAACAAGGCGGGCGCCGGCGACCAGATCGCCGACCAGATCACCGCGGACGGCAAGCACGTCATCGTCCTCGGTGGCGGAGACACGGGGGCGGACTGCATCGGGACGGCGCACCGGCAGGGCGCGGCGAGTGTGACCAACCTGGCGATCGGCAAGCAGCCGCCGGCGGAGCGTCCAGCTCACCAGCCGTGGCCGACGACCCCGACCCTCTTCGAGGTGCAGAGCGCGCACGAGGAGGGCGGTGCCCGCGAGTACCTCGCGTCGACCGTCGAGTTCCTCGCGAACGAGTTCGGCGAGGTCAGGGCGCTGCGCGTCGCGGAGACCGAGTACCTCGACGGCCGCCGGGTGCCGAAGGCCGGAACGGAGCGCGAGATCCCCGCCGACCTCGTCCTCCTCGCCCTCGGTTTCACCGGCCCGGAGCAGGACGGGCTGAGCGGACAGCTCGGCCTCCCGTTCGACGATCGAGGCAACGTGGCCCGCGACGGCGACTACCAGACCAGCGAGGCAGGCGTGTTCGTCGCAGGTGACGCAGGCCGCGGCCAGTCGCTCATCGTCTGGGCCATCGCAGAGGGCCGGGCAGCGGCAGCCGCCGTCGACCGGTATCTTGAAGGGGAGACGCAGTTGCCGTCGCCGGTCCGTCCCACCGACCGGGGCATCCTCGTCTGATCCCCTCCACCACGAGAACGCGCCGTCAGGGGTGCGAGAATCACGGAGCACTGAGAAACCCATGAGAAGGGCGAAAATCGTCGCGACCCTCGGTCCGGCGACCTCCAGCTACGACAACATCCGCGCGATCATCGACGCGGGTGTGGACGTGGCGAGGATGAATCTGAGCCACGGCAGCTACGACGTGCACGAGGGGGTCTACGCCAACGTGCGCAAGGCCGCCGAGGACGCGGGGAAGCCGGTCGCGGTCCTGGTCGACCTCCAGGGTCCCAAGATCCGCCTCGGCAAGTTCGAGGCCGGCCCGTACGATCTCGCCCAGGGCGACATCTTCAAGATCACCACCGATGACATCATCGGGACCAAGGAGATCTCCTCCACCACGTTCAAGGGCCTGCCCAACGACGTGAAGCCGGGCGACTTCCTGCTGATCGACGACGGCAAGGTGCGTGTGCGCGTGGTCGAGGTCGAGGGCAACGTCGTGACCACCGAGGTCGTCGTCGCCGGCCCGGTGTCGAACAACAAGGGCATCAACCTCCCGGGCGTCGCGGTCAACGTGCCCGCCCTGTCCGAGAAGGACGAGGCGGACCTGCGCTGGGGCCTCAAGCTCGGCGCCGACATCATCGCCCTCTCGTTCGTGCGCAACGCCAAAGACATCGAGCGCGTGCACGAGATCATGGCGGAGGAGGGCCGCCGGGTCCCCGTCGTCGCCAAGATCGAGAAGCCGCAGGCCGTCGAGGCGCTGGAGGAGATCATCGAGGCGTTCGACGCCATCATGGTCGCCCGCGGCGACCTGGGCGTCGAGCTGCCGCTGGAGGCCGTGCCGATCGTGCAGAAGCGCGCGGTGGAGCTGGCCCGTCGCGCCGCGAAGCCCGTCATCGTGGCGACGCAGATGCTCGAGTCGATGATCTCCAGCCCGGTCCCGACCCGCGCAGAGACCTCCGACGTCGCGAACGCCGTCCTCGACGGCGCCGACGCGGTGATGCTCTCCGGCGAGACCAGCGTCGGCGAGTACCCGGCGATCACGGTCGCGACCATGGCGCGCATCGTGACCTCCACCGAGGAGCACGGCCTCGACCGCATCCAGCCGCTCGGCACGCGTCCCCGCACCCAGTCGGGTGCGATCACGCTGGCCGCCGTGGAGGTCGCGGACTTCGTCGAGGCGAAGTTCCTCTGCGTCTTCACCGAGTCGGGCGAGTCGGCCCGCCGGATGGCGCGGCTGCGCAACAAGATCCCGATCCTCGCCTTCACCCCGGAGGAGTCGGTCCGGCGGCGCATGTCGCTGTTCTGGGGCGTCGAGTCCTTCGTGGTCGGCCGTGTCACCCACACCGACCAGATGGTCGCGCAGGTGGACGAGGCGCTCAAGTCCACCGGCCGTGCCGTCGACGGCGACAAGGTCATCATCATCTCCGGTTCCCCTCCCGGGATCCCCGGAACCACGAACGACATCCGCGTCCACAAGGTCGGCGACGTCCTGTAGCGACGGATGAGGAAGGCCCCGCTCCGGCGGGGCCTTCTGCGTGTGTCGGAGGGTTCGTCCCGGTGGCTCCCAGCTGAGGTCATACCAGGGGATGATTTCGCGTTCTCCCATGGAATCCGGAGGGTCGGCGCGCGGGTCCCGAGCGTATCCTCGGCACTATGAAGCACCGCCTGGTCCGCTGGCTGCCCGCCGTCGTCGTCCCCGTCGCCATCGCTGCGGGAGCCATCGCGATCCCGCTCGCCGCCGGAGCCGCCGACCTTCCCGTGAAGTCGCCGGCCGACGTGCTGCGGCTGGTCGCGTCGAGCAACACGAAGGCGTTCTCCGGCACCGTGGAGCAGAGTTCCGACCTGGGGCTGCCGAGCCTGCCGAAGACGGGCGGAGGCTCCAGCGCCGACAGCTCGGTCGCGAGCACGCTCTCGCTGCTGATGGGCGACCACTCCGCCAAGGTGTACGTCGACGGCCCGACCAAGGTGCGCGTGCAGCTCCTCGACCAGCTCGCCGAGCGCGACGTCATCCGGAACGGGTCGGATCTCTGGCTGTACCAGTCGAGCGACCAGTCGGTCACCCACGCGACCGTCCCGGCGCATGAGAAGGCCGGCGCGACGCCGGCTCCGACGGCGACGCCCGACGCGACCGCGACCACGCCTCAGGCGCTGGCCGAGAAATTCCTCGCCGCGGTCGACCCGTCCACGAAGGTGACCCTCGGCCCGAACACGAAGGTCGCAAACCGGAACGCTTACGACCTGGTGCTCACGCCGCGCACCGACGCCACCCTCGTGGGCTCGGTGGCCATCGCGGTGGACGGCCAGACCGGCCTGCCGCTGGAGGTCCAGGTGACGGCGCGCGGGGCCTCCTCGCCGTCGTTCCAGGCCTGGTTCAAGGACTTCACTCCGAGCGCGCCCGACGCGAGCGTGTTCTCGTTCACCCCGCCGAAGGGCGCGAAGGTCACCGAGCAGGCGCCGAAGACGGGCGAGCTCAACAGCGCAGAAGCGAACCGGCCGAAGCCGACGGTCACCGGCACCGGCTGGGCGACGATCGTCAGCCTCCCGGCCGGCACGGTCCCGGCGCAGACACTGTCCGACCCGCTGGTGGCGCAGCTGACCCAGTCGGTCGGGGGAGGCCGCGCGCTGTCGACCTCGCTGGTGTCCGTCCTGGTGACGGCGGACGGACGGCTGCTCGCGGGCGCCGTCCCGGTCTCCGCCCTCCAGGCCGCCGCTCAGTGAGCGACCGCCGGTGAGCGACGCCGCCATCTTGACGAGCGGCCTGACCAAGCGCTTCCGCGGACACGCTGTCGTCGACGGGCTCAGCCTGGAGGTGCCGCGCGGCTCGGTCTTCGGCTTCCTCGGCCCGAACGGCTCGGGCAAGACGACGACCATCCGGATGCTTCTGGGGCTGATTTCGCCCTCCGCCGGATCGATCGATCTGCTCGGCGAGGCCATGCCCGACCGCGGCGCGACCGTGCTGCCGCGCGTCGGCGCGCTGGTGGAGGGACCGGCGTTCGCGCCCTACCTGTCCGGATCCGCGAACCTCGTCCGACGCGACACCGCCGACCGGTATGCGCCGGGCGCGACCCGCTCGCAGCGCGTGGGCGCTGCGCTCGAACGCGTCGGCCTCACGCACGCGGCGGGCAAGCACGTGCGCACCTACTCGCTCGGCATGAAGCAGCGCCTCGGCATCGCCGGCGCACTGCTCACCGACCGCGACCTCCTGGTGCTGGACGAGCCGACCAACGGGCTCGACCCGCAGGGCACCCGCGAGGTGCGCAACCTCGTCCGGTCGCTCGCCGATGAGGGCACGACGGTCTTCGTCTCCAGCCATCTGCTCGCGGAGATCGAGCAGATCTGCACGCACGCGGCGATCATGCGCACCGGCCGCCTCGTCGCGCAGGGCTCGCTCGACGAGCTGCGCAGCGCCTCCGGGCCTCGGGTGAGCGTGACGACGCCCGATCGGGCAACGGCCGCCGACGTGCTCGCCCGGTTCGGGCTCGCGCCGGAGACCGGCGGAGACGGCGTGGAGGCGGCGCTCACCGAGGGATCGCCGGCCGTCGAGGACCTCGCCGCGAGCCTGGTCGGCGCCGGCGTGCGCCTGCGCGGCTTCGCCGTCCGGTCGTCCAGCCTGGAGGAGCGCTTCGTTGAGCTGACGGGAGAGGGCTTCGATGTCGAGCAGTGAGGCGGTGCCGGTGGAGGCCGCTGCGACGACAGCCGAGCGTCCGGTCACGTCGGTCGGCGCGCGGCGCGCACGCCCGTCGGCCGGCTGGGCGTTGCTGGGTTCCGAGCTCTCGGTGATGTTCCGCCGCTGGCGGACCTGGGCGATGCTCGCAGCGCTGGCGGCCGTCCCCATCCTGATCGCGGTCGCCGTGCGGGTGACCGGACGGGGACGTGGGCCGGCCTTCCTCGACCAGATCACGAGCAACGGCCTGTTCGTCGCGTTCACCGCGCTCGTCGTCTGCGTGCCGCTGTTCCTGCCGCTCACGATCGGGGTCGTCGCCGGTGACACCATCGCCGGCGAGGCGAGCCACGGCACTCTCCGCTATCTGGTGATCGCACCGGCCGGGCGCCTGCGGCTGCTCGCGGTCAAGTACGCGGGCTGCGCAGCGTTCTGCGTGGCGGCGGCACTCACGGTCGCGGTAGCCGGGGCGCTGATCGGCGCGATCCTCTTCCCGATCGGCCCGGTGACGCTGCTCTCGGGGAGTGTGGTGAGCGTGGGCGACGCGGCGGTGCGTCTGCTGTTGATCGCGCTGTACATCGTGGTGTCGCTCCTCGGGATGTGCGCGATCGGGCTGTTCCTGTCCACACTGACGGATGTGCCGGTCGGGGCGATGGCGGCGACCGCGGTGCTGGCCGTGGTGTCGCAGGTGCTGGACCAGCTCCCGCAGCTCGACGCCATCCACCCCTGGCTGTTCAGCCACTACTGGCTGGGCTTCGCGGACTTCCTGCGCGCACCGCTGGTGTGGGACTCGTTCGTCTCGAACACCTGGCTGCAGGCCGGCTACGTCGCGGTGTTCGGGGCGCTGGCGGTCGGCCGCTTCCTCAGCAAGGACATCCTGTCCTGACGGCGCTGAGACTCGTCACGAATGTCGACATTCGTGCCACGAATGTCGACATTCGTGACGAATCTCCGAGGGCGGCCTAGGGGATGGTCTCGGCCGTCGCCTCGAGGTCGGAGCGGGGATGCTCGCGCTGGGTCGCGATGCTGACGCCCGCCGCCACACAGACCACGACGATGCCCACGAGCTGCACGAGCGCGAAGTGCTCGCCGAGGACCAGGACCCCGAAGAGGGTCGCGATCACCGGACCGAACGCGGTGATGACCGCGTAGAGCCGCGGTGTGATCCGGCGCAGGATGAAGGTGTCCAGACTGTACGGCACGGCCGACGACAAGATCCCTGCGGTCAGCAGCAGGCCGGCGACGCGCCAGTCGATGCGGGAGTAGTCGACGACGATCAGGGCGAGCGGGACCGTGAGAACCGTCGCGACGACGCTCGCGACGCTCAGCCCCTCCAAGCCCGGCAGTCGCGTCGCCACCCGCCGCGTCAGCAGGATGTAGGCCGCCCACGACGCCGCGGCCGTCAGCGCGAGCACGACGCCGATGGGGTCGATGGCGCCCTCGGTCGCGGTGAGCAGCACGACCCCGCCGGCTGCGGCCACCGCGCACGCTGCGTCGAGCAGCCGACGCGATCCGGCCAGCGCGAGCGCGAACGGCCCGAGGAACTCGATGGTGGCGGCGATCCCGAGGCCGAGCCTCCCCACTGCCTCGTAGAAGCTCAGGTTCATCGCGGCGAGCACGACGCCGAGCGCGAGCGCCGGCCAGAGCCGGCGCCAGGTGAGCTCCGCGCGCTTCGGTCGGTAGAACGGCAGAACGCAGACGGCCGTCACGACCTGGCGCACGGCCACCACGACGAGGGAGCCGACGACGGGGATGAGGAGCCCGGCAACGGACGAGCCGAAGTTGATGCTGACCTCGGTGGCGACCTGGGTGCCGGCCCCGACGACGACCCGGTTGCGCTGGGAGCTCACTGGTCGAGCTTAGAGCCTCGCGGCCCGCACGCCGGGCCGTGCGACCGGGGCGTCAGGCGTGCAACTCGCGCCGCATGACCGCGCGCGTCGCGCTCGGCCGGCGCACGACCTCGAAGCCGCCGTCGCTGAACAGCGACACGGTGCCGTGGTAGCGCTCGGCGGCGGACAGCGAGGGCCGGGCCTCGGGGTCGACGGGGTAGCCCTCGACGACGGTCGCGCCCCGCTCGCGGGCGTGCTCGAGCGCTCCGGCGAGGAGGGCACGTGCGATGCCGCGCTTGCGGTACTCCGGCCGCACCACGAAACAGGTCACCGCCCAGACATCGTCGGGGTCGCCCTCCCTGCGCCGGGTGATCGGCGACCGCCCGAGCGCCGGGTAGGCGGAGAACGGCTCGATCGCCGCCCAGCCGACCGGCTCGCCGCCGATGCGGGCGATCACCCCGGGCGACCCCTCCTGCACCTGCTCGTGCAGCAGCGCCTCGGTCTGCTCGCGCGTGGCGGCGTCCCAGTCGGCGCGGCTCAGCTTGAACCACTGGCACCAGCAGCTCGACGCATCGCCTTTCGTGCCGAAAACCGTCTGCAGCTCGCTCCAGGTCGACGCATCCACCGATTCTGTGACCACTTCGTCCGTCATCCCTCGAACGTATCGCGCGTCGACGCCGAGGGGCACGTAAACGCCCCATAAACGCTCGGATAAGGGCGATGACGTGCCCCTCGACGGCACGGCATCGTGCTCGTAGGATGCCCGAGTGAGCGACCTCTCTCCAGACCCTCTGTCCGCCGGCGAACTCGACCAGCTCGACGCCTGGTGGCGCGCCGCCAACTACCTCTCCGTCGGGCAGATCTACCTCCTCGACAATCCGCTGCTGCGCCGCCCGCTCTCCCGCGACGACATCAAGCCGCGGCTGCTCGGACACTGGGGCACGACTCCCGGCCTCAACTTCGTCTACGCGCACCTCAACCGTGCGATCCGGCAGCGCGACCTGGACACGCTGTTCGTCGCAGGTCCCGGCCACGGCGGCCCCGGTGTCGTCGCCGGCGCCTACCTCGACGGCACTTACAGCGAGGTCTACAGCGCGATCGACCGCAGCGAGGACGGCCTTCGCCGCCTGTTCCGGCAGTTCTCGTTCCCGGGCGGGATCCCGTCGCACGCCGCGCCGGAAACCCCCGGCAGCATCCACGAGGGCGGCGAGCTCGGCTACGCGCTGTCGCACGCCTACGGTGCCGCGTTCGACAACCCCGGCCTCCTGGTGGCCGCCGTCGTCGGCGACGGGGAGGCGGAGACCGGCCCGCTGGCGACGGCGTGGCACTCCAACAAGTTCCTGAACCCGAAGACCGACGGCGTCGTGCTGCCGATCCTGCACCTCAACGGGTACAAGATCGCCAACCCGACGGTGCTCGCGCGCATCCCGGAGAGCGAGCTGTTCGAGCTGATGCGCGGCTACGGCTACACCCCGTACCTGGTCTCCGGCGGTTTCGACGGCGAAGACCCGCGCGAGGTGCACAAGCGGATGGCGGCGACGCTCGACGAGATCCTCGATCGGATCGCGGAGATCAAGGCCGCTGCCGCGGCAGGAGACCTCGTCGACCGCCCGGCGTGGCCGATGCTCATCCTGCGCACGCCGAAGGGCTGGACCTGCCCGCCCGAGATCGACGGCCATCCCGCGGAGAACAACTGGCGCTCCCACCAGGTGCCGCTCGCCGACGCGCGCGACACCGAGGCGCACACCCGGCTGCTGGAGGGCTGGCTGCAGTCGTACCGGCCGGAGGAGCTGTTCGACGAGTCCGGCGCCCCCGTCGATCTCATCGCCGGTCTCGCGCCGGAGGGCGCACGCAGAATGAGCGCCAACCCTGCGGCCAATGGTGGGCTGCTGCGCCGTGACCTGCGCCTGCCCGACTTCCGCGACTACGCCGTCGACGTGCCGGCTCCGGGGGAGACCGTCGCAGAGGCGACCAGGGTGCTCGGCGGCTGGCTGCGCGACGTCATGGCGGCGAACCCCGACGACTTCCGGCTGTTCGCGCCCGACGAGACGGCCTCCAACCGGCTGCAGGATGTCTACGAGGTCACCGGCAAGCAGTGGAACGCCGAGTACTGGCCGATCGACTCCGACAACCACCTGGTGCCGAGCGGGCGCGTGATGGAGGTGCTGAGCGAGCACCAGTGCCAGGGCTGGCTCGAAGGCTACCTGCTGACCGGCCGGCACGGCGTACTGACCTCGTACGAGGCGTTCATCCACATCGTCGACTCGATGTTCAACCAGCACGCCAAATGGCTCAAGAGCTCCCGCGCGATCGCGTGGCGCCGCCCGATCGCCTCGCTGAACTACCTGCTCAGCTCGCACGTCTGGCGGCAGGACCACAACGGTGCGTCGCACCAGGACCCCGGGTTCATCGACCACGTCGTGAACAAGAAGGCCGACATCGTGCGGGTCTACCTGCCGTTCGACGCGAACACCCTGCTGTCGACCTACGACCACTGCCTGCGCTCCGTCGACTACGTCAACGTCGTCGTGGCGGGCAAGCAGCCGGCGCCCAACTGGCTGAGCATGGCCGACGCCATCGCCCACTGCACGCGCGGCATCGGGATCTTCGAGTGGGCGGGCACCGAGCGCGACGGCGAAGAGCCGGACGTCGTGCTCGGCTGCGCCGGCGATGTCCCGACGCTGGAGGTGCTGGCCGCCGCCGACATCCTGCGTCAGCGGCTCCCGCACCTCGCCGTCCGCGTGGTGAACGTCGTCGATCTGATGCGGCTGCAGAGCGAGGGCGAGCACCCGCACGGGCTGAGCGACCGCGAGTACGACGCGCTGTTCACGGTCGACAAGCCCGTCATCTTCGCCTACCACGGTTACCCGTGGCTCATCCATCGGCTGACCTACCGGCGGGCCGGCCACGATAACCTGCACGTGCGCGGCTACAAGGAGGAGGGCACGACCACGACGCCCTTCGACATGGTCATGCTCAACGACCTGGACAGGTACCACCTGGTGATGGACGTCCTCGACCGCGTGCCGGGCCTGGCGGCGAAGGAGGCGGGCTTCCGTCAGGAGATGGCGGATGCGCGCCTGCGCGCCCGCGAGTACACCCGCGAGCACGGCGAGGACATCCCGGAGGTCGCGGAGTGGCGCTGGGGCGGAGGCACGCGGACCACGCGCATCGACACCACCGGAGGCGACAACGACTGACGGCCCGCGGCCTCAGAGCGGCTGTGCGGAGGCGGGGTCGACGATCGTGAGCTCGGCGATCTTGGCCGTGCGGCCGTCGCCGGACGACCGGCCGGTGAGCCGGCGGCCGATCCACGGGAGCACGTAGCGTCGGTAGTAGTCCGCGGTGCGGCGGGAGGCCTCGCCGCCCGGGGCGGCCTCCACATCGTCGACACCCCACTCGGCGGGGACCGGCACGTCGAGCGCCGTCAGCACGTTGCTCGCGACGCGCGCGTGGCCGAGGGCGTTCAGGTGCAGGCGGTCGGCCGACCAGTAGCGGAGGTCCTCCAGCGACTCGTCCGCCCAGTTGTCGACGAAGAGCACTCCGTCGCGCGGCAGCAGGTCGCGCACGGCGACCGCGAGCTCGTCGCCGCGCTTGCGCAGCAGTCCGCCCATCGGCAGGTGCCTGCTGGGATTCGCGCCGCTGAGCAGCAGCATCCTGCTTCCGGAGGCCACCACCCGGTCGGCCGCGTCGATCAGCTGGCGGGCCACCGATTCGATGGTCACGCGCGGGCGCATGATGTCGTTCCCTCCGCCGTTGAGGCTGATCAGCTGCGGGTGCTGGGCGATGGCCGGATCGAGCTGCTCGGTGAGGATCGGCGCCAGCTTGCGGCCGCGGATCGCGAGGTTCGCGTAGCGGACGGGCTCCGTGGCGGCCTGTGCGAGCCCCAGGGCCACGAAGTCGGCCCAGCCGCGCTGCCGGCCGTCGGGGAGGTCGTCGCCGACGCCCTCGGTGAAGCTGTCGCCGATGGCGATGAAACTCGTGAACACCATCCCGCTACGCTACCGCCGCCGCGTACCATGACCGGCATGCAGAAGGTCAGGACATTCCTCTGGTACGACGGCCAGGCCGAAGCTGCGGCGAATCATTACGTCTCGCTGGTGCCCGACTCCCGCATCCTCAGCGTCGAGCGACTGGGTGAGGACGGCGCGACGGTGCTCGTGACGTTCGAGCTCGGTGGGATCGAATACCTCGCGCTCGACGGCGGCCCGCTCTACAGCTTCACGGAGGCGGCCTCGATCATGGTGCTGTGCGAGGACCAGGCGGAGGTCGACCGGCTCTGGGACGGTCTCATCTCCGATGGCGGAGAGCCGGGCCCGTGCGGGTGGTGCAAAGACCGCTGGGGCTTGAGTTGGCAGGTCGTGCCGCGCGCGCTTCTCGAACTCCAGCAGGACCCCGATCGCGCACGTGCGGCGCGGGCGAACGCGGCCATGTTGACCATGGGCAAGCTCGACATCGCCGCGCTGTACGCCGCCGCCGACGCGACAGACTGACCGCGGCTCAGCGCGCGATGAGCGCCTGCCACGACAGCAGGTGCTCGACGGTGACGCCTTTGTAGCCCGCGAAGCCGCTGAACGCGGAGCGCACCAGCGCGGTCTGCGCCTCGAGCGCCGCGGCGGTGTCGTCGCCGAAGGTGGCGCCGGGCCCGCCGGCGACCTGGGGGTCGTCGGTCTCCACTCCGATGCTGAACGGCACGCGTGCCGTGGCCGCCGCGGTCGCGGCGGGCCGGGCGAGAGCGATGATGCCGTCGTCGCCGGCCGCGTGGTCGGAGAACGCGACGATCGCGACGGAGCGCAGGTGGGGGAGCAGCGTGTCGAAAAGCGTCGAGTCGTCGCCTGCGGGCTTGGCCGCGAGCCACCACGGCAGGTCGGCGCCGACGGGGACGGAGCCGGCCGCGGTCGCCGCCGTGTCGTACATCGTGGCGAGCTGGGCGACGATGCCCGGAAGCTGGTCGTCGGTCGCGCCCACCCAGGGCTCGACGTCGAACTGGATCGCGTCGAACGGCGCGGCTTTCAGGGCCGCAGTGGTCCAGGTGGCGGCGAGGTCGGGCTGCTGCGACCACGCGGGATCGCCCCCGAGTGCGGCGACGGTCGTGACGCCCGCGCCGTGCAGGGCCTTGACGGCCGAGCGCAGCCACGGCGAGAACGGCCCCTGGTCGGCGGCCCACGGCACCGAGAGGTAGACCGTGCGCAGCTTGTGGGCCGACGCGAACGCGGCCAGCGCTTTCGGCTCGAACGCCGGCTGGCCGTCGCCGCGGGCGTCGACAGCCGGGTCGATGGGATTGCCCCAGGCCCACATCCCGGTGATGGCAGAGGGCGTGGAGCCTCCGGTGAGGGTCACAGCGCTCGCCGGAGCTGCTGTCGCGGCGAGACCGGCGACCCCGAACAGAAGCGCCATCCCGGCCGCGAGGATCCCCGTACCCGATCGTCGAATTCGCAAAGCACACCCCTTCCATGGGACCGGACGGTTTCGTCACGGCCTGTGCTGCGGAATTCGGGTGTACCGCGAAGCAATATTCTCATATCCAGCGGTGGGGGACAGAGCCGCGTTCGGGGTACACGGCTGCTCAGTCCCGCCAGCCGAGCTCCCGCCCGACCGCGACGACGCCCTCCAGCAGGCGTGCGTTGAACTTGACGCCGAGCTGGTTCGGCACCGTCACGAGCACGGTGTCCGCCATCCGGAGTGCTTCGTCGGCGGCCAGCTCGGCGACGAGCTTCTCCGGCTCGCCGATGTAGGAGCGGCCGAAGCGGGCGAGGCCGCCGTCGAAGTGGCCGACCTGGTCGCGGCCCTCCACCTGTGCGCGGGCGCCGAAGTACCGGTACGAGGCCTCGTCGGTGATCGGGATGATGCTGCGGCTCACGCTCACCCGGGGCTCGCGCTCCCAGCCCATCTCGGCCCAGGTGTCGCGGAAGCGCTGGATCTGCTCCGCCTGCAGCTGGTCGAACGGGACGCCGGTGTCCTCGGTGAGCAGCGTCGACGACATCAGGTTCATGCCCTGCTCGGCCGTCCACTCCGCGGTCGCGCGCGTGCCGGCGCCCCACCAGATCCGGTCGGGCAGCGTGGGGGACAGCGGTTGGATGGACAGGCCTCCGGAGCTCCCGGTCATGCGCGGGTCGGCGTTCGCCATGGCCTCGCCCGCGATCGCAGCCCGGAAGATCGCGGTGTGACGGCGCGCGAGATCGGCGTCCGACTCGCCCTCGCCCGGCACGTACCCGAACGACTCGTACCCGGCGAGCGCGGTCTCGGGCGACCCACGGCTCACGCCGAGCTGGAGGCGCTCTCCGCTGATCAGGTCGGCCGACGCGGCCTCCTCTGCGGTGTACAGCGGATTCTGGTACCGCATGTCGATGACGCCGGTGCCGATCTCGATCCGCGACGTGCGCGCGCCGATCGCTGCCAGGAGCGGGAACGGAGACGCCAGCTGCGGCGCGAAGTGGTGCACGCGCACGTACGCGCCGTCCGCTCCCACCTCCTCGGCCGCGACGGCGAGCTCCACCGTCTGCAGGAGGGCGTCGCCGGCCGTCCGGACGACCGAACCGGGGACGGCCTGGTAGTGGCCGAAGCTGAGGAAGCCGATGCGTTTCACGATGGAGGCAAGGTGTCGCCGGCGCCCGGTATTCCCCGTCCGGGCGCTCCGGTGCCGGTCAGTCCTGGAGTCCCTGCTGCCCGAGCCACACCAGGACCTCGGTCGCGACGTCGCGCCAGCCGTGGTCGATGACGAGCGAGTGCCCGCGATCCTTGAACGTGATCAGCTCCGTCACCGCGTTCGAGTCGCGGTAGAGCTTGAGCGTGGCGTCGGTCGTGACCTCCGGGACCGTGTTGTCCTCGCCGCCCGCGATGAGGAGCAGCGGTCCGCGGTCCTCGTTCTTCGTGTCCACGGCGGCCTGCGAGTGCACGCTGAAGTTGGCCGCGGCCGCCTGGAAGATCGGCCGCACGGTCGACGGGACGGTCCAGCGGTCGAACAGCTCCTTCGCCTCGTCTTCTGGCAGCTGGTTCGCGAAACCGAACGTGAACTGCTCCAGGGTCAACGCGATCGGCTTGTGGATGTTGGCCGGATTGCCGAGCACCGGGAACGACGACTTCAACTGACGGAACGGCAGCGGCAGCACACCCTTGATCTGGGCGGGGTCGATCGCGACACCCGCGTTCCCGTAGCCCTGCCCGATCAGCTTCTCGGTGACGAGGCCGCCGAACGAGTGCCCGATGATCACCGGAGGCGTGTCCATCGCCTCGATGATCTCCGCGAAGTGCGCGGTCACCTCGTCGATCCCGACGTTCGCGACGTCGTCCGGGTGCGCTCTGGTGTCGGCCACGGTGTCCTTCTCGCCGGGCCACAGGGGAGCGACGGGAGCGTAGCCCTCCGCCGTGAAGAGGTCGATCCAGGGCTGCCAGCTGCTGGCGTGGAGCCAGAGGCCGTGGATGAAGAGCACGGGTTGATTCGCCATGGCCCACACCGTAATGCTCCGGGAGGCCGTGCGGCTAGACACCGACGGAGGGTAGCGTGACGCGCATGGCCGACTGGTTGTGCGCGACGTGCGCCGTGGAGACGACACCGATCGCGACGGCGACGGGCGAAGAACCCCCGCCGTCCTGCCCGATCTGCGAGGACGAGCGTCAGTACGTCCCGCCGGCCGGGCAGCAGTGGACGACCCTGCAACGCCTGCAGCGGGAGGGCGAGCGCGTCGTCGTCACGCAGCTCGAGCCCGACCTCTACGGGCTCAGCAGCGAGCCGAAGGTCGGCATCGGCCAGCGGGCAATACTGCTGTGCACCCCCGACGGCAATCTGCTCTGGGATCCCACCGGGTACGCCGACGAGGCGGCGGCAGCGGCCGTGCAGGACCTCGGCGGCGCTGCCGTGATCGCCACCAGCCACCCGCACATGTTCGGGGCCCAGACGTCCTGGTCACGCATGCTCGGCGGCGTTCCCGTGCTCGTGAACGCGGCGGACCGGCACTGGGTGCAGCGGGAGGATCCGGCCATCCAGACCTGGAGCGGCGAGGAGGAGGTGCTGCCAGGCGTCCTCCTGCGCACGATCGGCGGTCATTTCCCCGGCAGTGCGGTCGTGCACTGGGACCGCGGCGTCGTCCTGAGCGGCGACACGGTCTTCCCCGGGCCGTCGCAGAAGTGGGTGACCTTCCAGCGCAGCTTCCCGAACGACATCCCGCTGTCGGCCGCGGTGGTGCGCCGCGTCGCCGACCTGGTGTGCGACCGGCCGTTCGACCGGATGTACGGCAACCTCGGCAACGTCGTGCCCGTGGACGCGCGGGAGGCCGTGCTGCGTTCGGCCGAGCGCTACATCGGCTGGGTCAGCGGGGCGTTCGACCACCTCACCTGAACGGCTCGCACCCGGGCGTCAGCCAAGGAAGGCGGCGAGCTCGAACTCCATGGCGGGCTTGGGCTTGGCGCCCACGAGCGTCTTGACGACCTCCCCGTTCCGGAAGACCTTCATCATCGGCAGCGACAGCGCGTGATACTCCGCGGACGATCTCGGGTTCTCGTCGGCGTTGATCCGCACGATGCGGATGCGGTCGGGGTGCTCGTCCGCGATGCGCTCGAGGATCGGCGTGACCGCGCGGCACGGGCCGCACCAGGGCGCCCAGAACTCGACGAGGGTGGTGCCCTCCGCGTCGAGGACGTCGGAGGCGAAGGAGGCGTCGGTGACGCTGGCGAGTGTGCTCATGCCGCGAGGCTAAGCCGTGCCCCCGGGGTCAAGGTCAAGCACCTGTGCGAGCATGGGACGCAGGAGGTGCCCATGGACAGCCTGACCCCGCAGGAGATCCGCGAGTCGTTCGTGAACTGCTCGCGCGCCGACGCTGCGGAGCTTCCGCTTCCGCCCGGTCTGCACGAGGTCGACTGGTCGCGCCGAGAGTACCTCGGCTGGCGCGACCCGCGCCTCCCGCAGCGCGGCTACGTCGTCATCCCGACGGAGAGCGGCGCGGTGGGGATCGTGCTGCGCGCGTCCGAGGCCTCCATGCGCTCGCACCAGCCGACGATGTGCGGGTGGTGCCAGGACGTGCACCTGGTCCGCGACGTCTACTTCTGGTCCGCGCGGCGTGCGGGCGAGGCCGGCCGCAAGGGCGACACCGTCGGAGCACTCGTCTGCGGTTCGTTCGAGTGCACGGAGAACGTGCGCCGCACGCCTCCGGCGCACTACGTCGGCTTCGACGCCGATCGCGTCGTCGACGACCAGATCACGGGTCTCGGCGAGCGGGTCCGCCGCTTCGCGCACGCCGTGGTCGGCGCCCGCATCTAGCGCGATCGGGTCGCCTGGAGGTTGTGCCGCTGGTGGGACTCGAACCCACACGCCCTTCCGGACAAAGCATTTTGAGTGCTCCGCGTCTGCCATTCCGCCACAGCGGCGCACAACAACACCTGAAGAATACCGTAGGCTTTTACCCGTGACTGACCAGGAGACCACCCCCACCGCACCCCGCCGAGTCGTCGTCGCAGAGGATGAGTCGCTCATCCGGCTCGACATCGTCGAGACTCTGCGCGACAACGGTTTCGAGGTCGTCGGCGAGGCCGGAGACGGTGAGACCGCCGTCGCGCTCGCCACCGAGCTGCGGCCCGACCTGGTCGTGATGGACGTCAAGATGCCTCAGCTCGACGGCATCTCGGCGGCCGAGCGTCTCTCCAAGAACCACATCGCCCCCGTCGTGCTGCTGACCGCGTTCAGCCAGAAGGAGCTCGTCGAGCGCGCGACAGAGGCCGGCGCCCTGGCCTACGTGGTCAAGCCCTTCACCCCCAACGACCTCCTTCCGGCGATCGAGATCGCGCTCGCCCGCTACCAGCAGATCATCGCGCTGGAGGCCGAGGTCTCCGACATGGTGCAGCGCTTCGAGACGCGCAAGCTCGTCGATCGCGCCAAGGGCCTCCTCAACGAGAAGATGGGCCTCAGCGAGCCGGACGCCTTCCGCTGGATCCAGAAGGCGTCGATGGACCGCCGCCTCACCATGCACGACGTCGCCCAGGCGATCATCGAGCAGCTCGCCCCCAAGAAGTAGCCTCCCGAGCAGCTATCCGTTCCTCAGTTTCTCCCGCAACACGCCGTGCGCGGGCGGGAGAAAGTGAGGAGGCGATTGCGGGCTACAGGTCTTTGATCAGGTTCGTGATGCGGATGGTCGAGCAGCGGCGGCCCCGGTCGTCGGTGACGGCGATCTCGTGCGTCGTGAGGGTGCGGCCGAGGTGGATGGGCGTGCAGACGCCGGTCACGTAGCCTTCGGTCGCCGAGCGCGTGTGCGAGGCGTTGATCTCGATACCCACCGCGAGGCGGCCCTCGCCGGCGTAGAGGTTCGCCGACATCGATCCGAGCGACTCGCCGAGAACCACGTACGCGCCGCCGTGCAGGAGGTCGGCCGGCTGCGTGTTGCCGAGTACGGGCATGCGCGCGACCGAGCGCTCGATGCTGAACTCGACGATCTCGATGCCCATCTTGTCGGCCAGGGCGCCGAGGCCCCGCTGCTTCACGTACGCCAGCGCGTCCTCGGTCATCTGCGGCCTCTCCCGGGTCGTCGGTGTGGTGGTGAGCGGTCGTCTGAGAGTGTCACCGGCCCCTTGTAGGCTTGCCTGGTGTCAGACTCCGAAAAGCCTACCCTTCTCGTCATCGACGGCCATTCGCTGGCATTCCGGGCCTTCTACGCGTTGCCCGTCGACAGCTTCGTCAACCGCGAGGGCCAGCACACGAACGGCATCCACGGCTTCATCGCGATGCTGATCAACCTGCTCCAGCAGCAGCGTCCGACGCACATCGCCGTCGCCTTCGACATCTCGCGCTACTCCTTCCGCACGCGCGAATATCCCGAGTACAAGGGCACCCGCAGTGAGACCCCGTCCGAGTTCGTCGGACAGATCCCGCTGCTGCAGGAGGCCCTGCACGCGATGAACATCACCACCATCGCCAAAGAAGACTTCGAGGCCGACGACATCCTCGCCACCCTCGCCCGCCAGGGTGCGGAGCAGGGCTACCGTGTGCTGCTCGTCTCCGGAGACCGCGACACCCTGCAGCTCGTCAACGACGACGTGACGCTGCTCTACCCGAACGTCCGCGGCGTCTCCGAGCTCAAGATCTACGACCCGGCCGCGGTCCGCGAGCGCTATGGCGTCGAGCCGCACCAGTACCCGGAGATCGCCGCGCTGGTCGGCGAGACCAGCGACAATCTCATCGGCATCGACAAGGTCGGAGAGAAGACCGCCGTCAAGTGGGTGCAGCAGTACGGCACGGTCGAGAACATCGTCGCGCACGCCGACGAGATCAAGGGCGTCGTGGGTCAGAACCTGCGCGACCAGAAAGAGAACGCGCTCCGCAACCGGCGGCTCAACAAGCTCCTCGACGACGTCGAGCTCGACGTCACGCCCGCCGACCTCGAGCGCAAGCCGCTCAACGAGAACGCGGTGCGCGACATCTTCGCGCGACTCCAGTTCAAGACGCTGCTCGACCGGTTGATGAAGGCCGCGGCCGAGGAGGGTTTGCTCGACGGCGCCGCCGCGGACGTCGAGCATGGCAACGCCGGCGCCGTGAGCGCGCCGGTCGTGCGCACCCTGGTCGACGAGGAGCTCGCCAACTGGCTGGCCAAGGCCTCGGCCGACGGCCAGGCCGTCGCGGTGCAGCTGGAGACCGGCCCGGCAGGGATCACCGGCTTCGGCCTGGCCGCCGCCGACGACACGGTCTACGTGCCGTGGGCGGCAGGCCGCCGCGACTACGAGGCGCTCGAAGAGTGGATCGCGAGCAGCGCGCCCAAGTACTTCTTCCACGCCAAGCCGCAGTTCAAGGCGCTGAGCCGCGCCGGCTTCGTGGTCGACGGCCTGGCGTTCGACACGCGCATCGCCTCCTGGCTCGTCAAGCCGGGAGCCGCGCCGCAGTCGCTCGCCGAGCAGGTCTACGAGGTCCTGGGCGAGACGCTGCCGGTCTCCGACCCCAACCAGCTGGTGCCCATCAACGACGCGGTGAGCCCGGCGACCGAGGCGTGGTACATCCGCCGCGTCGCCGAGGGCCAGATGATCGCGCTCGACGAGGGCACCCGTCGCGTGCTCGACGACATCGAGCTGCCCCTGGTCGCCGTGCTGGCCGAGATGGAGCTCACCGGGGTGTCGATCGACACCGCCGTGCTCAGCCGCCTCCGCGGGGAGCTCACCGACAAGGCCAACGACTACGCTGCACGCGCCTACGCCGAGGTCGGCCACGAGCTCAACCTCGGGTCGCCCAAGCAGCTCCAGCAGGTGCTCTTCGACGAGCTCGGCATGCCGAAGACCCGGTCCACCAAGACGGGCTATTCGACCGATGCGCAGTCGCTCGCCGACCTCCAGGAGAGCAACCCGCACCCGTTCCTCGACCTGCTGCTGCAGCACCGCGACGCGACGAAGCTCAAGCAGATCGTCGAGACGCTGGAGCGCTCGGTCACCTCCGACGACCGCATCCACACCACCTACGACCAGACCGGCACGAGCACGGGCCGCATCTCGTCGAACGACCCGAACCTCCAGAACATCCCGATCCGCACCGAGGAAGGCCGCGAGATCCGCTCCGCCTTCCGCAGCGCCGACGACTACGAGACGCTGCTGACCGCTGACTACTCGCAGATCGAGATGCGGATCATGGCGCACCTCTCCGAAGACCCCGGCCTCATCGAGGCGTTCAACGCGGGGGAGGACCTCCACCGGTTCGTGGGAGCGCGTGTCTTCGGCGTCGCTCCGGAAGACGTCACCCCGCTGATGCGCACCAAGGTCAAGGCGATGTCGTACGGTCTCGCGTACGGACTGAGCCCGTTCGGCCTCTCGAAGCAGCTCCGCATCGAGACGAAGGAGGCACGGGACCTGATGGCCGGCTACTTCGAGCGTTTCGGCGCGGTGCGCGACTACCTGCGCAGCGTCGTGGAGATCGCCCGGGTCGACGGCTACACCGAGACGATCTTCGGCCGCCGCCGTCCCTTCGCCGACCTGACGAGCACCAACCGGGTGCTGCGCGAGAACGCCGAGCGCCAGGCCCTCAACGCGCCGATCCAGGGCTCTGCGGCCGACATCATGAAGATCGCGATGCTCGGGATCGCCGGCGATCTGATCGACGGCGGTCTGCAGTCCCGGATGCTGCTACAGGTGCACGACGAGCTCATCTTCGAGGTCGCCCCCGGAGAGTGGGACGCACTCGAGGCGATCGTGCGCACCCGGATGGCCGGCGCCGCCGACCTCCGCGTGCCGCTCGACGTGCAGATCGGCCGCGGGGCCAACTGGGACGCCGCCGCGCACTGACGCTCGCAGGCCGGCGGGGCTACGCTTCACTCGTGGGCGAGCTGGAGCCGCGGAGGCACGAGAAGAAGGCCGTCGTCCCTCGCCGGATCCCGAGCGAGGTGGTGCCGGTTCCTCTCGCCGAGGTCCCTGATTTCGTGCGGGACGCGCTGCAGGGCACGAGCATCCTCGACCCGTTCGGGCAGGTCGCGTCGGGATGGGTGTTCTTCCAGCCGAAATTACGGTTCGTCCCCGTGGACGCCACGCACACGCGCATCGAGTTCGACGCGATCGGGAGGGTGCAGGGGGCGGAGACGTTCCTGTTCACGCAGCGCCGGGGCGAGATCCACCGCTTCTTCGTCGCGCTCCAGGACGAGCTCGACCTGAGGGAGCAGCGGCGCCGGCGGGCGGAGGGGGCGGCAGGAGCGAGCGCCGAGCTCGAGGCCTCGGTAGGGTCGGATCATGACGAACGCAGAGAAGCGCGAACCGACTCCGATCGACACGATCGCTGAGGAGTGGGTCGACACCCAGTTGGAGCTCCACCCCGAGTACCACGTCTGGCTCGGCCGACCCGGCCGCGAGGGCGAGTACTCCGACTACTCGCCGGCGGGAGCCGAGCAGTCCGTCGCCGCCGTGCGCGAGACCCTCGCCAAGATCCGCAAGGCCGAGCCGGTCGACGACATCGACCGTGTCACCAAGATGGACCTCTCCCGCGAGCTCGAGCTCACCATCGAGAAGCACGAGGCCGGCTTCGGCCAGCGTGACCTCAACGTGATCGCCTCGCCCGCGCAGGAGCTCCGCGACATCTTCGACCTCGTCCCGACCGACACCGAGGACGACTGGGCGAACGTCGCGAAGCGCCTGCACAACCTCCCCGCCGCGATGGACGGCTACATTGAGACCCTCCGCAGCGGCATCGCAACGGGCAACGTTCCGGCGGTCCGCCAGGTGCGCGAGGTGCTCGTGCAGGCGAACAAGCAGGTCGCAGACACCGGATTCTTCTTCGAGTTCACGGGCTCGGCGAAGGCCGGAGACGCCGAACTCCCCGCGTCGCTGAAGGCCGATCTGGCGTCCGGCGCCTCCGAGTCCGCCGCGGCCTACGCGAAGCTCGCGACCTTCCTGCAGGACGAGCTCGCCGCCCACGCTCCGGAGAAGGACGCCGTCGGCCGCGAGCTGTACGCTCTCGCCTCCCGAGACTTCCTCGGCGCCACCGTCGACCTCGACGAGACCTACGAGTGGGGCCTCGAAGAGCTGGCGCGCATGGTGGCGGAGCAGGAGTCGATCGCGAACGAGATCAAGCCGGGCGCGACCGTGCGCGAGGCCATCGCGTTCCTCGACGGTGACGCCTCCCGCAAGCTGCACGGCACCGACGCCCTCCAGAAGTGGATGCAGGAGACCAGCGACCGCGCCATCGAGGAGCTCGGCCGCTCGCACTTCGACATCCCGGTCGAGATCCGCCGGTTGGAGTGCATGATCGCGCCGACGCAGGAGGGCGGTATCTACTACACCGGCCCGAGCGACGACTTCGCCCGCGCCGGCCGCATGTGGTGGAGCGTCCCGGAGGGCGTCACCGAGTTCGACACCTGGCGCGAGTTGACGACCGTCTACCACGAGGGCGTTCCCGGCCATCACCTCCAGATCGCGCAGGCCACCTACAACAAGGCGCAGCTGAACTCGTGGCGCCGCATCGCCGGCACTTCCGGTCATGCCGAGGGCTGGGCCCTCTACGCCGAGCGCCTGATGGAGCAGCTGGGTTACCTCGACGACCCGGCCGACCGGCTCGGGATGCTCGACGGCCAGCGGATGCGTGCCGCCCGGGTGGTGCTCGACATCGGCGTGCACCTCGAGAAGCAGCTGCCCGACGGGTCCGGCCCGTGGACGGGCGACTATGCCTTCGGCTTCCTCGGCGAGAACGTCAACATGAACGAGGGCTTCGTGCGCTTCGAGGTCAACCGCTACCTGGGCTGGCCGGGTCAGGCGCCGTCGTACAAGATCGGTCAGCGCATCTGGGAGCAGCTGCGCGACGAGTACGCACGCCGCGAGGGCGGGTCGTTCGACATCAAGGCCTTCCACAAGAAGGCGCTCGACATCGGCGGTGTCGGGCTCGACACGCTGAAGTCGGCGCTGCTCGACTGAGCGCCCGCACTCAGAAGGGCGCGCGGCCGCGATGACCTCCCCGTACCGGGCCGTTCTCGGCTCGGCCTTCGACGAGCTCCATCCGCGGCTGCGCGCCTACTTCGACGGCATTCCGGACGGTTCGACCGGTCGGGGCATCGGCGTGTTCGACGTCGTCGGCACACCCCGCCGCTGGCTGTGGCCGGTGCTCGCGGCGTTCGCCCTGGCGCATGTGCTGTTCCCGGTGTGGGAGCACAGCGTCCTGTTCACCGTCGCGAACGTTCCGGCGACCTCCGCGGACGGCAGCCCTGCGGTGCGCGCGGTGCGTCGGTTCGAGCTGCGCGGGCGCACGCGCGAGATGCGGGATGAGATCGGCGCCGAGAAGGGCTTGATCGTCGACCGCCTCGGATCGCCGACGGTGGTGGAGGCCTGGTTCTCGGCCCGGGTGACCGACGGTGCGCTGCGGCTGGTCTCCCGCCGCATCGCGGTGCGGGCAGGACGGGCACGCATCGTCGTCCCGCGGGTCATCGCGCCGGTCGTCGCGCTCACCGAACGGTACGACGATGCGCGGGGCGCACAGGTGGTCTCCATCGTCGTGAGGGCGCCGCTGATCGGTAGGGTGTACCAGTACGCGGGCGCCTTCCGCTACGAGATCACACGGGGGAGTGAGTGAGCGAGCGGGTCGTCATCGCCGGTGCGTCCGGGTTCATCGGACGGTATCTGGCGGAGCACTACCGCGCTTCGGGTTCGACCGTGCTGCTCGTCGGGCGCGACGGCGCCGACGCACGCTGGGACGACCCTGCTGCCCTGCGCCGCGCGGTCACCGGCGCCGATCTGCTCATCAACCTCGCGGGCAAGAGCGTGAACTGCCGCTACGGCGACGCCAACCGCGCAGAGATCTTCCGCTCGCGCGTGGAGACGACGCGGGCCCTCCGGGAGGCCGTCGCGGCGTCGGACGCGCCGCCACCCGTCTGGTTCAACGCCTCCACCGCGACCATCTACCGGCACGCGGTGGACCGGCCGATGACCGAGTCGACGGGGGAGCTGGGAGCCGGGTTCTCGGTGAACGTGGCGCGGGCGTGGGAGGCCGAGCTCTTCGAAGGGGAGCTCGCCGGCACCAGAAGGGTCGCCCTGCGCATGGCGATCGTGCTGGGCGACGGCTCGGCCCTGGTCCCGCTCATCCGGCTCGCCCGGTCCGGTCTCGGCGGCCCGCAGCTCGACGGCCGCTGGTTCGCGACGACAGCGCGCCGCAACGCGGGGACCTTCCATGAGTTCCGGGCGCGCGGCGGCCGGCAGCGGTTCAGCTGGGTGCACGTCCGCGACGTCCTCGGAGCGATCGAGTTCCTCCGCGAGCGGCCTGAGCTCGACGGGCCGGTGAACATCGCGGCGCCGACGCCCGTTGACAACCGGACGCTGATGGCGACGCTGCGGCGCGTGCTCGGGGTCCCGTTCGGCCTTCCGGCCACCCGGTGGATGCTCGAGCTGGGTTCTGCCGCGATCCGCACGGAGACCGAGCTGGTCCTGAAGAGCCGGTGGGTCGTGCCGGAGCGGCTGCTCGCCGCGGGCTACGTGTTCGCCTATCCCGAGCTCGAGCCGGCGCTGCGTGACATCGTGGCCGAACGCGAGTTGCTGCATCCGCAGACCAGTCGGTAGACTAGACCGTCACTTGTGTGACATCCACATCCGCCTGCCGCTCGCGGAAGACACCCACAAAGGTTCGCGCTCGGCCTGATTTATGTCCATTACGGAGCATCCACTACATGACAACCGCAACGACCGACAAGGCACCGAAGCAGGTCGCCGTCAACGACATCGGGTCTGCTGAAGACTTTCTTGCCGCGGTCGAAAAGACGCTGAAGTTCTTCAACGACGGAGACCTCATCGAGGGCACCGTCGTCAAGATCGACCGCGACGAGGTCCTCCTCGACGTCGGCTACAAGACCGAGGGTGTCATCCCCTCTCGCGAGCTTTCCATCAAGCACGACGTCGACCCCAGCGAGGTCGTCGAGGTCGGCGACACCGTCGAGGCGCTCGTTCTCCAGAAGGAGGACAAAGAGGGTCGCCTCATCCTGTCCAAGAAGCGTGCGCAGTACGAGCGCGCCTGGGGCGATGTCGAGAAGATCAAGGAGGCCGACGGTGTCGTCACCGGTACGGTCATCGAGGTCGTCAAGGGCGGCCTGATCGTCGACATCGGCCTGCGCGGCTTCCTGCCGGCGTCGCTCATCGAGCTGCGCCGCGTCCGCGACCTGACCCCGTACCTGGGCCAGGAGATCGAGGCCAAGATCCTCGAGCTCGACAAGAACCGCAACAACGTGGTCCTGTCGCGTCGCGCGCTGCTGGAGCAGACCCAGTCGGAGTCCCGCACCACGTTCCTCAACAACCTGCACAAGGGCCAGGTTCGCAAGGGCGTCGTGTCCTCGATCGTCAACTTCGGCGCGTTCGTCGACCTGGGCGGCGTGGACGGCCTCGTGCACGTCTCCGAGCTGTCGTGGAAGCACATCGAGCACGCTTCCGAGGTCGTCGAGGTCGGCCAGGAGGTCACCGTCGAGATCCTCGAGGTCGACCTGGACCGCGAGCGCGTCTCGCTGTCGCTGAAGGCGACCCAGGAGGACCCGTGGCAGGTCTTCGCCCGCACCCACGCGATCGGTCAGGTCGCGCCGGGCAAGGTCACCAAGCTGGTTCCGTTCGGTGCGTTCGTCCGCGTCGCAGACGGCATCGAGGGCCTGGTGCACATCTCCGAGCTCTCCGGCAAGCACGTCGAGCTCGCCGAGCAGGTCGTGTCGGTCGGCGAAGAGGTCTTCGTCAAGGTCATCGACATCGACCTGGAGCGCCGCCGCATCTCGCTGTCGCTCAAGCAGGCGAACGACGGCGTCGACCCCGAAGGCACCGAGTTCGACCCGGCCCTCTACGGCATGGTCACCGAGTACGACGAGCAGGGGAACTACAAGTACCCCGAGGGCTTCGACCCGGAGACCAACGAGTGGAAGGAAGGCTTCGAGAGCCAGCGCGACGAGTGGGAGCAGCAGTACGCTGCGGCTCAGGCTCGCTGGGAGGCTCACAAGCGCCAGGTCGCCAAGGGTATCGAGGAGGCGGCTGCCGACAGCGGTTCCTCGTCGTACTCCAGCGAGTCGGGCTCCGGCGGCACCCTCGCCGACGACGAGTCCCTCGCGGCGCTGCGCGAGAAGCTCAGCTCCAACAACTGAGACACGTCTCATCCGTGAGCGGCCGGTCCTTCGGGGCCGGCCGTTCCGGCGTTAAGCGCCCGTACTTGTCCGCCGAGGGGCACGTTGTTGTCCCTTTCGGGCGCCGAGAGGGACAACAACGTGCCCCTGGGGTGCGGGCGGAGGGCGGCTAGGCTGGTGCGGTGCAGCTGATCGGACTCACCGGCGGGATCGCCTCCGGCAAATCGACCATCGCCTCCCGTCTCGCCGAGCTCGGCGCTGTCGTCGTCGACGCCGACCGCATCGCGCGGGAGGTCGTCGAGCCGGGCACGCCGGCCCTCGCCGAGATCGAGCGCACCTTCGGGGCGTCGGTCATCTCGGCCGACGGCAGCCTCGACCGCCCCGCGCTCGGGGCCATCGTCTTCGGTGACCCTGAGGCTCTGCAGAAGCTCAACGGCATCACCCATCCCGCGGTGCTGGCGGCGTCGACCGCGCGCTTCGAGGCGGCGGCCGCCGCCGATCCCGCCGCCATCGTCGTCTACGACGTCCCGCTCCTGGTGGAGTCGGCCAACGAGTACCCGTTCGATCTCATCGTCGTCGCGCACGCCGACGCGGCGACCCGGATCGACCGGCTCGTCCGGCTGCGCGGAATGGACCGCGCGGAGGCCGAGCGGCGGATCGGCTCGCAGGCCTCCGACGCGGAGCGGCTCGCGGTCGCCGACGTCGTGATCGACACCGACGGCACGCTGGAGCGGACCCGCGAGCAGGTCGACGAGCTCTGGGAGAGCCTGCGGTCCTGACCGCGGTTCCGCTCTCAGCGAGAGCAGGCCCGGATGTCGGTGGTCGTTCCTAGACTGGATGTCATGGAAGCAACGCGTCTCGTCCGTCCGTTCGAGGTCGTCAGCGAGTACGCACCGAGTGGAGACCAGCCCAAGGCGATCGCCGAGCTCGCCGCCCGCATCAACGCGGGCGAGACCGATGTCGTGCTGCTCGGCGCGACCGGTACCGGAAAGTCGGCGACGACCGCCTGGCTCGTCGAGCAGGTGCAGCGGCCGACCCTCGTGCTCGCGCACAACAAGACGCTTGCGGCTCAGCTCGCCAACGAGTTCCGCGAGCTGCTCCCCAACAACGCGGTCGAGTACTTCGTCTCGTACTACGACTACTACCAGCCGGAGGCCTACGTGCCTCAGACCGACACCTTCATCGAGAAAGACTCGTCGGTCAACGCCGAGGTGGAGCGCCTGCGCCACTCCACCACGAACTCGCTGCTCAGCCGCCGTGACGTCGTCGTGGTCTCCACGGTCTCGTGCATCTACGGTCTCGGTGCGGCCGAGGAGTACCTGGAGGCCATGGTCGCCCTGCAGGTGGGCCAGAACGTCGGTCGTGACGCCCTGATCCGGCGTTTCGTCGCGATGCAGTACGAGCGCAACGACGTCGACTTCTCGCGCGGCAAGTTCCGGGTGCGCGGCGACACCATCGAGATCATCCCGATGTACGAGGAGCACGCCGTGCGCGTCGAGCTGTTCGGGGACGAGATCGAGGCGTTGTACTCGCTGCACCCGCTCACCGGCGAGGTGCTGCAGAAGATGGACGCCGTGTCGGTGTTCCCCGCGACGCACTACGCCGCCAGCCCGGCGACCATGCAGCGCGCGATCGGCACCATCCAGGAGGAGCTCCGCGAACGGCTGCAGGAGCTGGAGCGCGAGGGCAAGCTGCTGGAGGCCCAGCGGTTGCGCATGCGCACCCAGTTCGACCTCGAGATGATGGAGCAGATCGGGTTCTGCTCCGGTATCGAGAACTACTCGCGGCACATCGACGGGCGACAGCCGGGCGAAGCGCCGAACTGCCTCCTGGACTACTTCCCCGACGACTTCCTCGTGGTGATCGACGAGTCCCACGTGACCGTGCCGCAGATCGGCGCCATGTACGAGGGAGACGCCTCCCGCAAGCGCACACTGGTGGAGCACGGCTTCCGGCTGCCGAGCGCTCTCGACAACCGTCCGCTGCGGTGGAACGAGTTCAAGGACCGCGTCGGCCAGACCGTGTACCTCTCGGCGACGCCGGGGCAGTACGAGATGGGCGTCGCCGACGGCGTGGTGGAGCAGATCATCCGCCCGACCGGCCTGGTCGACCCGCAGATCGTGGTCAAGCCGACCAAGGGTCAGATCGACGACCTGCTCGAGGAGATCCGGGTGCGCGTGGAGCGCGACGAGCGCATCCTCGTCACCACCCTGACCAAGAAGATGGCGGAGGAGCTCACCGACTTCCTCGCCGAGGCCGGGGTGAAGGTCCGCTACCTCCACTCCGACGTTGACACCCTGCGGCGCGTCGAGCTGCTCACCGAGCTGCGCGCGGGCGTCTACGACGTGCTCGTGGGCATCAACCTGCTGCGCGAGGGTCTCGACCTTCCCGAGGTGTCGCTGGTGGCGATCCTCGACGCAGACAAGGAGGGCTTCCTGCGGTCGTCGACGTCGCTCATCCAGACGATCGGCCGTGCGGCGCGCAACGTCTCGGGCGAGGTGCACATGTACGCCGACGTCCTGACCGACTCGATGAAGAACGCCATCGAAGAGACCGATCGTCGTCGCGAGCTGCAGCTCGAGTACAACCGGGCGAACGGCATCGACCCGCAGCCGCTGCGCAAGCGGATCGCCGACATCACGGACGTGCTCGCCCGCGAGGAGGCCGACACCGCCCGTATACTCGCCGGCCGGGAGCAGCGGCGCAAGAGCCCGACCCCCAACCTGCGCAACGGCGGCATCGCGGCTCAGGGCGCGGCCGAGCTGGAGTCCCTGATCGCCGATCTCAACGACCAGATGCTCGCCGCTGCGGGCGAGCTGAAGTTCGAGCTCGCGGCGCGACTGCGCGACGAGCTCTCGGACCTGAAGCGCGACCTGAGGCAGATGGAGAAGGCCGGCCACCTGGGCTGAGGCGCGGCGGGCGTCGCCGCGTCCGAGGAGTACCGACGCGCACCCGTCAGGGTGGCGCTACGGTGGCAGGGTGGGCTCGACGGTGACACGGACGCGACGACGGTGGGGTATCGCCGTCGCCGGAGCGCTGCTGGCGCTCTCCGCCGTCGCCTTGGCGTTCCAAGGGACGCCGACGTTCACCGGCCTCAGGTTCACACCGCCGACCACCGACCTCCAGCCGCACCAGGGGGAGCAGAAGGTGAGCGGGACGCCGGAACCCCAGGACATCCCGCACGAGACGCGGATCGACCTGACGTGGGTGACCTATGCCCTCGTCGTCCTCGCGGTCGTGGTGATGCTCGCCCTGCTCTGGCGATATCTGCGGCGCCGGCTCCGTCCCGAGTTCCCCGGCCCCGACGGGGAGGTCTCCGGATCGACCGACGGCGGTGTCGCGCCCGACCCGCCGGAGCAGCCGCGGCCGGAACGGGTCAGGCGCGGCCTCGACCGCGCGCTGGATCTCCTCGGCGAGGGCAGAGAGCCGCGCGACGCCATCGAGCGGGCGTGGCTCGGCCTCGAGGAGGGCGCGGCCGACAGCGGTGTGCACCGCCTGCCCGCCGAGACGCCGGGGGAGTTCGTCGGTCGGGTCGTCGCCCGGGTGGCGTCGGACCGGGCGGCCGCGCGCGACCTCCTCGACCTCTATCTGCGCGCGCGGTTCAGCGACGCGCCGGTGACGATCGCCGACGTCGGCAGGGCGCGAGCGGCGATCGAGGCGCTGCGCGCGTCCTGGAGAGCCGCTGCCGACGCCCGTGCGACGAACGGCGCGGTCCGATGACGCGGGCGCGGCTGGTCAGGCGCGCGGTCGGCTGCACGATCGCGGCAGTCGTCGTCGGTGTCGCAGGATGGTTCTTCGGGATGGACGCCCCGCACGCGGCCGGGCTCGGCGCCGTGGTCTTCGCCCTCGGCGCCGTGCTGTCGCTGCTCGG
The DNA here is from genome assembly GCF_017565305.1 of Leifsonia sp. TF02-11. Classification (GTDB taxonomy): domain Bacteria; phylum Actinomycetota; class Actinomycetes; order Actinomycetales; family Microbacteriaceae; genus Leifsonia. Next base: position 221,861 of record NZ_JAGEKP010000004.1, on the reverse strand, counting down.
CGACCAGGCGGACGTCTCATGGCCCGTGCCGCCCCCGCAGCCCCGCGCCGGTGCGCGCAGGGACGTCGTGCAGCTGGGCTGGTCGTTGGGGGCGCGCGGCGGCCGTGTCTCACCGGAGGCCGTCCGGCGGCTGCGTGGACTCGCGGCCGAAGTGCTCGATCGGCACGGCGTCCAGCTCGACGATCCGGCCTTCGCGCGCCAGGCGGCAGACCTCCTCGGCGATGAGACCGCCGCGATGCTGCGCAAGGGCACCGCCGCCGCGCCGCGCCCGCGCGACTTCGCTGCGTCGCTCTCCCGACTGGAAGCGCTCGCCCGGGCCGGCCGCCCGGACGCCGACGCGCCGACCTCACCGACCTCAACGACTTCACCGCTCACCGTCGACACGTCAGGAGCCGAATGACCCTCGAACCCGCACCCTCCAGCACCGGCGGGGGCACGCCCCTCGCGGCGACCTCGATCACCGAAGAGGTCGTCCCGCTCGCCGTCGAGGAGGTCGCCCGCCTCGGTGCGGACGTCCTCGCCCGGGTCGAGAGCGTCGTCGTGGGGATGCGCGAGCCCTTGGAGATCGCCTTGGCCACCGTGCTCGCCGGCGGGCACGTGCTCTTCGAGGACGTCCCCGGACTCGGTAAGACGCTCGCGGCGCGGAGCATTGCGAGCGCGGTCGGTCTCGACTTCCGCCGGCTCCAGTGCACGCCCGACCTCCTCCCGTCCGACATCACGGGCTCCTTCGTCTATGTGCCGTCGACGGCCGAGTTCGAGTTCCGGCCGGGGCCGGTGTTCACCGGCCTGTTCCTGGCCGACGAGATCAACCGCACGTCGCCCAAGACCCAGTCGGCGCTGCTGGAGGCGATGGCGGAGGGGCAGGTCTCGGTGGAGGGACGCAGCTTCGCGCTGCCGCGCCCGTTCCACGTCGTCGCGACGGCGAACCCGATCGAGTCCGAGGGCACCTACGCGCTCCCGGAGGCCCAACTCGACCGGTTCATGGTGCGGCTCGGCGTCGGCTACCCGGACGCGTCGGGTGAGACGCAGGTGCTGCTCGCGCGCATCGCCCGCCGGCACGAGGTCGCGACCGTCGAGCCGGTCATGGAGGCGCGGACGCTGCTCGCGATGCAGGCCGGCGTCGAGCGCGTCGACGTCGACCCGGACATCGCCGCCTACTGCGTCGCCCTCGCCGCCGCCACTCGCAGGCATCGCTCGGTCGAGGTGGGGGCATCCCCACGGGGATCGCAGGGCCTGCTGCTGGTCGCCAGGGCGCTGGCGGTTCTCGCGGGTCGCGACTTCGTCATCCCGGACGACGTCAAGCGCGTGGCCGTCCCCGTGCTCGCGCATCGGCTGACACTGACCGTGCAGGCGTGGACGAGCGGCGTGAGCGCGGCTCAGGTCGTGCTGGAGGTCCTCTCCGGCGTGCCAGGACCTCCGGCGATCGGTGCGCGTGAACGGGAGGCCGCCCCCTGATGTCGCTGTGGTTGCGTTCGCGCATGCCCGGCCCGCGCGAGCGGCCGGCCAGGCCGGAGGGCGGCTCGGGCTGGTCGCTGAGCCCGGCGGCCACCGCCGCGGCGATCGTCGCGACCGTCTGCCTGGTCGCGGCGTTCGTGATGTCCCGGCTCGAACTCGTCCTCGTCGCGGCGCCGCTGTTGCTGAGCGCGGTCATCGGCTGGTCGTCGCGTCCGGACGGCGCAGCGGCCCGCACGGACGTCGCCATCGCCGGCGACGACACCGACGGCCGCGTGCGCGTCGACGCGGTCGCCGAGGCGGAGGGGCGCGTCGACGGCCTCCACCTGCGGATCCGGCGGTCCGACCGGGAGCCGGAAGATGCGGTGGTGACCCCGGGGTTCGCCGGGCGACTCCGTCTGCGGGTCGCCGTCTCGCACTCGGGCCCCCAACGCATCCTCTCGATCGCCGCCCGCGGGATCGGTCCGGACGCGGCCTGGGTCGGCGACCCCGGCCGTCCCGCTGTCGCGGAGCGAGTCGTCCGCCCGAAGCCACAGCGCGTGCGGAGCCTCCCGTTGCCGGCGCGGCTGCTCGGGCTGACCGGCGGACACGTGTCCACGCGCCCGGGCGATGGCGGCGAGTTCCGCGACATCGACCGTTTCCGCGCGGGAGACCGACTGCGCAGGATCGACTGGAAGGCGACGGCGCGTCTGGCCCAGCGACCCGGGGAGCTGTACGTGCGGCGGACCACGGCGACGTCCGACGCCGCTGTGCAACTCGTCGTGGACGCACGGGACGACGTGCCCGGCGCCGTCGCGGGGTGGGCTGCGCCGTACCCGAGACCGGGCGTGACGTCCCTCGACCTGGCGAGGGAGGCCGCCGTCTCCCTCGCGGAGGCGTACGCCGGCGCATCCGACCGGGTCGGCTTCGACGACCTCTCCGACGCCCGCCGTGCGCTGCCGCCGCGCGCGGGGGCACGTCACCTCAGCAGGGTGTTGCGTGCCGTCGAGCTGACGACGGCGCACGGCGCGGCCACCGAGCGGGCGCGGGCGCCGCGGCTCGCGCAGGGCGCCGTCGTCTATGTGATGTCGACCTTCCTCGACGACCAGGCGACCCGGCTGGCGCTCACCTGGCGGGCGGCCGGCCATCGGGTCGTCGTGGTCGACGTGCTGCCGCCCCGGAGCGTCGACGAGCTCGCCGCCCGCGAACGGCTCGCCCTGCGCGTCGTCGACCTGGAGCGCGGCCTCCGGCTGGACCGACTGCGCGCGGCGGGTGCCGAGCTGCTCGTCTGGTCGTCGCCCGACCGCGACGCGACAATCCGCCGCCTGGCGACGACGCGGAGGCGACCGTGAGCGCGGCGGGCGATCGCAAGCAGCCGGCCGGACGAGCCGACGCGGACCTCGGGCGCACCCTCCCCGCCTGGTCGCTGCGGGTGGCATTCGCCGCCGTCGCGGTGCCGCTCGCCTGGACCGCCGCGCCCAGCGGGCCATGGCCGGCACTCGCCGTCCTGTTGACCGCGGTCGCCGTCGCCGTCCCGCGTTGGCGGGTCGCGTGGGTCCTCATCGCGGTGCTCGCGTTCTCGACCCTGCTGGAGCCGGGGACGGTGACGCCGCGCCTTCTCGCGCTGATCGCCGCCGTTCAGCTGCTGCACGTGCTGGCGTCGTGGATGCTCGTCCTGCCGCCGACTGCGCGGTTCCAGCCGGCCGTGCTGCTGCCGTCGCTGCGGCGCTTCGTCGTGATCCAGCTCCCCGTGCAGGCGGGCGCCGTCGTCCTCCTGCTGGTCGCTCGCCCCGCCGTCGCCCCCTGGCTCGCGATGGTGTCGGGGGCCGCGATCGTGGGCCTGGTCGTGCTGCTGGCCGCGATGCTCCTGGCCCGACCGCGGGCCTGAGCGGGCGGTGCTCGGCGGCGTCGGGGAACGAATGTCGGTGGTGCGGCGTACGCTCGCGCGTGGTCGCGAATTCTCGTGGCGACGCGGTAGAATCGAACAAAGCTTCGAACCATCCCGAGAGGGCCGTCGCGCACGTGCGCGGTGGGCGAACACGCGACCGGGGCGACGGCGGAATAGCGGAGAATGGAACGAGTGAGCAGTCTGGGTATGAACGCGAATTCGGGTTTCGACGGCGTGGACTTCGATGACGAGCCGGGGGGCAGCGGTTCCGGTACCGGGTTCGCCAAGCCGAGCAAGGTCGTCGGATCGCACCTGAGCGTCCGTGGCGCACGCGTGCACAACCTGCACAACGTCGACCTCGAGATCCCGCGCGACTCGATGGTGGTCTTCACCGGCCTGTCCGGGTCGGGCAAATCGTCTCTGGCGTTCGACACGATCTTCGCCGAAGGGCAGCGCCGCTACGTGGAGTCGCTGTCCGCGTATGCGCGCCAGTTCCTCGGCCAGGTCGACCGCCCCGACGTCGACTTCATCGAGGGCCTGAGCCCCGCGGTCTCCATCGACCAGAAGTCCACCAACCGCAACCCGCGGTCGACGGTCGGCACGATCACCGAGATCTACGACTACATGCGACTGCTCTGGGCGCGCATCGGCGTCCCGCACTGCCCGGTCTGCGGCGAGAAGATCCAGCGGCAGACGGTGCAGCAGATCGCCGACCAGCTCATGGAGCTCGAAACGGGCACGCGCTACATGGTGGTGAGCCCGGTCATCTCGCAGAAGAAGGGCGAGTTCGTCGACCTCTTCAAGGAGCTCGCCGCGAGCGGGTACTCGCGCGCCCTGGTCGACGGCCAGCAGGTCCAGCTGAGCGACCCGCCGACCCTCAAGAAGCAGTACAAGCACGACATCGCGGTCGTGGTCGACCGGCTCGTCGCCGGCCCCGACATCCTCGGTCGCCTCACCGACTCCCTTGAGACCGCGCTCCGGCTCACGGACGGCCTGGTCCAGGTCAACTTCGTCGACCGCGAGGGTCCTGAGGCCTGGCAGTCGTTCAGCGAGAAGCTGTCGTGCCCGAACGGGCACCCCATCCAGCTCACCGAGATCGAACCCCGCACGTTCTCGTTCAACGCTCCGTTCGGCGCCTGCCCCGAGTGCTCCGGCCTCGGCACGCGCATGTCGGTCGACGAAGACCTGCTGCTCGGCGACGACGGGCTCAGCATCGCCGAGGGCGTCATCATCCCGTGGACGACGCAGGGCAAGGGCCTCTTCAACTACTACGAGAAGCTGCTCGACGGCCTCGCGCGCGACCTCGACTTCTCGCTGAACACGCCGTGGAAGAAACTCCCGGCCGCGGTCAAGGAGGCCGTGCTCAACGGCGACAACTTCGAGGTCAAGGTGCGGTGGAAGAACCGCTACGGGCGCGAGATGTCGTACACGTCCGGCTTCGAGGGTGTCGTGCCGTACATCGAGCGCCAGTACGCCCAGGCCGAGACCGACACGCAGCGCGCCCGCTGGGCCGAATACCTGCGCGAGGTGCCCTGTGCGGTCTGCAAGGGCAAGCGCCTCAAGCCGGAGGTGCTGGCCGTCCTGGTCCACGGCGCCTCGATCGCCGACGCGTCCCTGCTCAGCCTCTCCGACGCGCGCGCGTTCATGGAGAAGCTGCACCTGACCGAGCGCGAGCAGAAGATCGGCGCGCAGGTGCTGCGCGAGATCAAGATCCGTCTCGACTTCCTCATCCAGGTCGGCCTCAGCTACCTCGACCTCGCGCGCGCCGCGGCGACCCTGTCCGGCGGTGAGGCGCAGCGCATCCGCCTGGCCACGCAGATCGGTTCGGGGCTCACCGGCGTGCTGTACGTGCTCGACGAGCCGAGCATCGGCCTCCACCAGCGCGACAATCGACGTCTGATCGACACGTTGGTCGCCCTGCGCGACCTCGGGAACACCCTGATCGTCGTCGAGCACGACGAAGACACCATCCGCACAGCGGACTGGATCGTCGACATCGGTCCGGGGGCGGGCGTCAACGGCGGCCACGTCGTGCACTCGGGCTCGTACGACGAGCTGCTCGCGAACACCGACTCGCTCACCGGCGACTACCTCGCCGGCCGACGTGAGATCGCGATCCCCGAGAAGCGCAGGAAGATCGACAAGAAGCGCGTGATCCGGGTGGTCGACGCGGAGGCGAACAACCTCAAGAAGGTCACGGTCGACTTCCCGCTCGGCGCGTTCGTCGCGGTCACGGGCGTGTCCGGCTCCGGCAAGTCGTCGCTGGTCAACGACATCCTGTACCGTGTTCTCGCCAACAAGCTCAACGGCGCCCGCAAGCTCCCGGGCAAGCACCGCACGGTCACCGGACTCGATCACCTCGACAAGGTGGTGCACGTCGACCAGGCGCCGATCGGTCGCACCCCGCGCTCCAACCCGGCGACCTACACCGGCGTCTTCGACCGCATCCGGACTCTGTTCTCTGAGACGCCGGAGGCCAAGGCCCGCGGCTACCTGCCCGGCCGGTTCAGCTTCAACGTCAAGGGCGGGCGCTGCGAGGCGTGCTCGGGCGACGGCACCATCAAGATCGAGATGAACTTCCTGCCCGACGTCTACGTGGCGTGCGAGGTGTGCGGGGGAGCACGGTACAACCGCGACACCCTCACGGTGCACTACAAGGGCAAGAACATCGCCGAGGTGCTCGACATGCCGATCAGCGAGGCGGCGGAGTTCTTCCGGCCGATCTCCGCGATCCACCGCTACCTGCAGACCCTCGTCGACGTGGGGCTCGGCTACGTGCGGCTCGGCCAGAGCGCCACGACCCTCTCGGGCGGCGAAGCGCAGCGCGTCAAGCTGGCGACCGAGCTGCAGCGCCGGTCGAACGGCCGCAGCGTGTACGTGCTCGACGAGCCGACGACCGGCCTCCACTTCGAAGATGTGCGCAAGCTGCTGCTGGTGCTGAACGGCCTGCTCGACAAGGGCAACACGGTCATCGTCATCGAGCACAACCTCGACGTCATCAAGTCGGCCGACTGGGTCATCGACCTGGGGCCGGAGGGCGGCGCCGGCGGTGGCATGGTCATCGCGACCGGGACACCGGAGCAGGTGGCCGAGACCCCGGGAAGCCACACGGGCTACTTCCTCAAGGAGATCCTGCAGGGGGAGGGCGCCATCGGCTCCGAGCGTGTCCGCGGCGCCGCGTAAGATGCCGCCTGTGAGCACGACCCGCACCGACACGGTGAGCTACCGGCCCAAGGCGGGCGAGATCCCGACCCAGCCGGGGGTGTATCGGTTCCGTGATGCGAATCGGCGGGTGCTGTACGTCGGCAAGGCCAAGAACCTCCGCGCGCGGCTGAGCAACTACTTCCAGCCGCTGCGGAGCCTCCACGAGCGCACGCGGCGCATGGTGACGACCGCCAACAGCGTGGAGTGGACGGTCGTCGCCAGCGAGTTCGAGGCGTTGCAGCTGGAGTACACCTGGATCAAGGAGTTCAATCCGCCCTTCAACGTCCAGTTCCGCGACGACAAGTCGTACCCGTATCTCGCGGTGACGCTGGGCGACCGCATCCCGCGGGTCATGGTCACCCGCAACCGCAACCTCAAGGACGCCCGGTACTTCGGGCCGTACACGAAGGTCTGGGCGATCCGCGACACGGTGGATCTGATGCTGAAGGCGTTCCCGGTGCGCAGCTGCTCCGACGGCGTGTACCGCCGCGCGGAGCTGACCGGTCGGCCGTGCCTGCTCGGCGACATCGGCAAGTGCGCAGCGCCGTGCGTCGGGCGGATCAGCCCGGAGGATCACCGCGAGCTCGCCGAAGACTTCGTCTCGTTCATGGCGGGCAACGACAGCAAGTACATCCGCGAGCTCACCGAGAAGATGAAGCACGCCGCGAGCACGCTCGACTACGAAGCCGCCGCGAGGCACCGCGACGCCATCCAGGCGCTGGAGGCGGCGATGGGAAAGAGCGCCGTCGTCCTCCACGAGAACGTGGACCTCGACGCGTTCGGCATCGCCCACGACGAGCTGGCCGCGGCGGTGCAGCAGTTCATCGTGCGCGGCGGCCGGATCCGCGGTGTGCGTTCCTGGGTGGTCGACAAGGAACTCGACATCGAGCTCGGCGAGCTGGTCGAGACGGTGCTGCAGAACGCGTACGAAGGCTCGGACGCCCCGCCGCGCGAGATCATCGTGCCCGAGCTCCCGGAGGACGCGAGCGAACTCGAGCAGTGGCTGATGGCGCGGCGAGTGGAGGCCGACGAGGCCGGCCCGGTGCGCCGCGGCCCCAAGTCGACCGGCAAGGTGGAGCTCCGTGTGGCGCAGCGCGGCGACAAGGCCGCGCTAGCGCAGACCGCCGAGATGAACGCGAAGAACGCGCTCATCCTCTACAAGACCCGGCGCAGCTCCGACTTCGTCGCCCGGTCGAAGGCGCTCAACGACATCCAGGACGCCCTCGGCATGGCCGACGCTCCGCTCCGCATGGAGTGCTTCGACGTGTCGCATCTCAGCGGCACCAACATCGTCGCCTCCATGGTGGTCTTCGAGGACGGCCTGCCGCGCAAAGACCAGTACCGCCGGTTCAGCATCCCGGAGTCCACCGACGACACCGAGTCGATCTACCAGGTGATCACTCGCAGGCTCGCGTATCTGAAGGATGACGCGCCCGGAGCCGGCGACGTTCTGGGGGCAGGCGAGTCCGCGGAGACCCACGACACTCCGGAGACCGGCGACGATCGCGAGAGCGGTGACGATCCGGGGATCGACGTCGACGCGGAACTGGCCGAAGCCGCCGAACGCCGCCGCCGCAAGTTCTCCTACCCGCCGAACCTGCTCATCGTCGACGGCGGTCAGCCGCAGGTCGCCGCCGCCCAACGGGCGCTCGACGAGTCGGGGGTCACCGGCATCCAGCTCGCCGGGATCGCCAAGCGGCTCGAGGAGATCTGGCTGCCCGACTCCGACTTCCCGGTCATCCTGCCGCGCAACAGCGACGCCCTGTTCCTGGTGCAGCGCCTCCGCGATGAGGCGCACCGGTTCGCCATCACCTATCAGCGGGCCAGGCGCAAGCGCGACATCACCTCCGTGCTCGGTGAGATCCCCGGCCTCGGCCCGGCGCGCGTCAAGGAGCTGCTGAAGCACTTCGGATCGGTGGCGCAGCTGCGGCAGGCGACGCCGGAGCAGATCGCCGAGGTCCGTGGCGTCGGCCCGACGACCGCGGCCGCCGTCTACGAGCGCCTCAACGCCGACTGACGCCGACCCGAGACGCGCAGAGTACGCCGAGAACGGTCGAGGCGGCGGATAGTGCGCCGTCTCGCGGCTGCCCGGTGCTCCCGAATCACCCCGTGGTACGGGCCGGAGGCTACCCGGGGGTGATGTGCGCCCGACACCTCGTCCGTAGCGTCGAGGGCATGGATGTCGTCAACGAGTTCATCGCCAGCGCCGCGGCCTCGCCCTGGGTGTATCTGGTCGTCTTCGCCGTGGTGCTGGTGGATGCGTTCTTCCCGCCCGTTCCGAGCGAGTCGGTGGTCATCGCCGCCGCGGCGGCAGCGGTCGCCACCGGCAACCCGAACCTGCCGTTGCTGCTCGGGTGTGCGGCGGCCGGGGCGGTGACCGGCGACAACCTGACCTTCGCGATCGGTCGCGCGGTGGGATTGGAGCGGTTCCGCTTCGAGCGTCGGCCGCGGCTGCGAGCGGCGCTCGACAGGGCTCGGCGCGGCATCCACAGCCGGGCGGGCGTCCTCGTGCTCTCTGCGCGCTATGTGCCGGTCGGCAGGGTCGCGGTCAATCTGGTGGCAGGCGCCGCCGGCGTGTCCCGGCTGCGCTTCTTGATGCTGTCCGCGATCGCGGGAGTCTCCTGGGCGCTGTACTCCGTTACTGTGGGAGTGCTCGCGGCGCACTGGCTGCACGGCAACGCGTTCCTGGCGATGCTGATCGGGATCGCCGTCGGCGTCGCGGTCGGGTTCGTCGTGGATGCGCTGCTGCGGGCATCGGGTCGGCGGCGCGCCGCCGCGGGGGCGGGCGCAGAGGTGACCGCCGCGCCCGAGGGAGAGCCGGCACCCCGGCCGGTCCAGGTCGGCACGATGACGAAGGAGGTCGGACGATGACCGGCACAGCCGTCGCGCCGACGTTGCGCCTCGACCGCTCGCTCGCCCTGCTCTGGGGAACCACCTGCACGGCGGCCATCGTCCTCTTCGCGCTCTCCGCTGCGCTGGGATCCTCGCTCTACGGCATCCCGGTCGTCCTCGCCCTGCTGCTCGCGCTCGTGCTGGCCGGGTCCCTCGTGCTGGCAGTGGTTCTGCCCGTCGTCGCCGCGGGGACGTCGGCGGCAGCGGTCATCGCCCTCGCCCTCGCGGGGTCGCCGGACACCGGGAGCCCGTGGCCGGTCGCCATTCCGACGACGATTGCTTTCGGGTTGACGCTGGCTCTCGTCGTCCTGCGCTCCGACTGGCGTCCCGGGTTCATCGCCTGGGTGGTCGCGGTGGCCGGCGCCTCGGTGGTGGGCATCGCAGGCCATCGGCCGCCGGTGTCCGCCGACGCGGCGACAGCCGATCTGATCGTTTTCGCAGCCGTGTCCGGGGTGCTGCTCGGCGCTGCCGTGCTGGTGAGCCGGTGGCAGGACGTGCGTCGGCAGTTGCTGCGTGAGCAGCAGCTGTCCGCGTCGGAGCACGCGCGTCTCGAGGTGGCGGAGGAGCGTACGCGCATCGCGCGCGAACTGCATGACGTCGTGGCGCACGGTATGTCCGCCATCCAGGTGCAGGCCTCCAGCGCGCGCTACCGCCTGCCCGATCTGCCCGAGGACGCCGCGCGCGAGTTCGATGAGCTCGCGGCAACGGCACGCGCCTCGATGGGCGAGATGCGCCGTCTGCTCGGCGTGCTCCGTCACGACGGCGGCGCCGACCTCGCGCCGCAGCCCGGCCTCTCCGACGTTCCCGCTCTTGTCGCCGATGCGGCGCGGCACGGCGAGGTCGCCCTCGACGCCGAGCTGCCCCAGGACGACCCGGCGCTCGGGGACCCGGTGCTCGGGCTCGCGGCCTATCGGATCGTCCAGGAGTCGCTGAGCAACGTCGCCCGGCACGCGACCGGCGCACCGGTGCGCATCCGCATCGATCGGTCGGGCGAGGGCGTCCGCATCGAGGTGCGCAACGGCCGGGCGCCGGGCCGCCCGGCGTCGGCGCCGGCTCCGATCGGAGGCGGGCACGGCATCCGCGGGATGCGCGAGCGCGCGGAGCTCCTCGACGGGACGCTCACCGCCGAGGAGCTCGACGACGGGTTCGCCGTGGTCGCCGTGCTGCCGGCAGCGCAGGCGGTGACCGGGTGAGCGTCAGCGTCCTGGTCGCCGACGACCAGGCGATGGTGCGCGCCGGCTTCGCCGCCATCCTCGCGGCGCAGGAGGGCATCGAGGTGCTCGGCCAGGCCGAGGACGGCGCGCAGGCGGTGGAGCTCGCCCGCCGGCTGCGCCCGGACGTGGTGCTGATGGATGTGCGGATGCCCGTCATGAACGGCATCGACGCGACCAGGGAGCTGGTTCGGCCGAGTCGCGGCGATCCGCACCGACCGCTCGTCCTCGTGCTGACGACGTTCGACGCCGACGAGTACGTCTACGACGCGCTCCAGGCCGGAGCGAGCGGCTTCCTGCTGAAAGACGCGCCGCCCGCGGACCTGGTCCAGGCCGTGCGCGTCGTCGCGGCGGGGGAGGCGCTGCTCGCGCCGCGCGTGACCAAACGGCTGCTCGAGCGCTTCGCCGCGCAGCGCCCGACCGGCGGCGACAAGGCGCAGCGCCTCGCCGACCTCACGGAGCGCGAACGCGAGATCCTCGTGCTGATCGGTCGCGGACTGTCCAATGCCGAGATCGCCGGCGAGCTGTTCATCGCCGAGCAGACCGTGAAGACGCACGTGAGCCGGGTGTTCGCGAAGCTCGGGCTGCGCGACCGCGTGCAGGCGGTCATCCTCGCCTTCGACGCGGGCCTGGTCGAGCCGACTCCCTGAGCTCGTGACCCGTACCCGGGTACGGGTCGGCTTTGGCTCCCCGGGGTGACGCGCCCCACGGTGTCCTCCCGAGACGCTTCCTCCGTCGGTCCGCCGGACCGCGGAAGGAGCCCTCGATGTCCACCACCGTCGCACCCCTCGCCGTACGCACCCGGCCGGCGCCGGGTCGCCCGACGCCCATCCGCCGGGATGGCGCCGTCGACGTCGTCCGCGCGGTGTGCCTCACCGTCGTCGTCCTGCTGCACGCGCTCATGGTCGGCGTCTCCGTCGGTCCGCACGGACCGGTGCTCGAGAACGCGCTCGAGCGCTGGACGTCGTTCCCCGCAGTGAGCTGGCTGGTGCAGGTCATGCCGCTGTTCTTCATCCTCGGCGGCTTCTCCGCCTACGGGCAGTGGTCTCGGCTGCGGGACGCCGGCGGCGGGTACGGCGATTACCTCGGTGGGCGGCTCCACCGGCTGCTGTCGCCCGCGCTGACCGCGATCGCCGCCGCTGCCGTGCTGCTGTCGGCGCTCGCACTGCTGGGAGTGCCGGCCGACGTCGTCGCCGTCGCCGGCTTCCGGCTGTCGCAGCCGCTGTGGTTCCTGGGCGTCTACGTGCTGTGCACGGCGGCCGTTCCGCTCCTGGTCGCAGCACACGACCGCAGCCCTGTCGCCTCGCTCGGGGCGCTCGCGATGCTGGCGCTGGCCGTGGATGTGTTGCGGACGGCGACGGGGATCGCCGCGGTCGGCTTCGCGAATCTGCTCTTCGTCTGGCTGCTCGTGCAGCAGCTCGGCTTCTGGCTCGCGTCCGGCCGGCTGGACGCGCTGCGCCGAGGCGCGCTCGCCGGGCTGGCCGCCGCTGCGCTCGGCCTCGCCGTCGTCGGTGCGGTGGCGGGGCTCTGGTCGCCGGACATGTACGCCGCGCTCAACCCGCCGGCGACCGCGCTCGCGCTGCTCGGCACCGCCCAGCTCGCCGTGTTCCTGCTGCTGCGCCGTCGACTGCGGGCGGTGTCGGCGCGGCCGCTCTCCGGGAGGGTGGTGGACGCGGTCAACCGCCGCGCCATGACGATCTACTCCTGGCACATGCTCGCGCTGATCACGCTCGCCGGCCTCGTGCTGGTCTCCGGTCTGGCGCTCCCCGCGCCGCTGTCCGCGGCCTGGTGGGCGTCCCGTCCCCTGTGGCTCGCCGTCGTGGAGGCGGCGGTCGCAGCGCTGGTCGCCGTCGCCGCCCGTGCAGAGCGCGGGAGCTCGGCCGCCACCGCGCGCATCCCTGTCTCCGCGCAGCGCGCAGCCGCCGCTGCTGCGAGCGGGGCGGGCGGAGTCCTGATCGTGCTGCTCGCGGGTTCGTCCGTCGCCGGGTGGGTCGCAGGCGCGGCGCTCGTTTTCGCGGCGCTGCGGATTCCTCGCGGCGGCCGCGTCGCGGCCGCCCTCAGTCGGTAGGCTTGACCCACGCAGTTCAGAGAAGGAGATTCCGTGGCGACCGACATCGACACGAACGCCGAGCAGCAGGAAGTGCTGATCGTCACCGGGATGTCGGGTGCCGGCCGGTCCACGGTCGCGAACGCCCTCGAAGACCTCGACTGGTACGTCGTCGACAACCTCCCTCCGCAAATGCTGCGCCCGCTGATCGAACTGGCGAACCGGGCCGAGTCGGGCCTGCCCCGGATCGCCGCGGTCGTCGATGTGCGCGGGCGCAACTTCTTCGAGGACCTGCGGGAGATGATCCAGAGCCTCCGCGAGGGCACGAAGGTGCGGGTGCTCTTCCTGGAGGCGTCCGACTCGGTGCTGGTGCGGCGGTTCGAGCAGGTGCGCCGCCCGCACCCGTTGCAGGGCAACGGCACGATCCTCGACGGCATCGACGCGGAGCGCGCACGGCTGCGCGAGATCCGCGAGGCGAGCGACATCATCGTCGACACGACCGACCTCAACATCCACCAGCTCGCCACCAACATCACGGAGACCTTCGCGGCGGAGGACACCGCCGGCGTCCAGGTGACCGTCATGAGCTTCGGATTCAAGTACGGCCTGCCGCCGGACGCCGATCTGGTCGCCGATGCCCGCTTCCTGCCTAACCCGTTCTGGAACCCCGACCTGCGGCCGCACACCGGGCTGGACGACGTGGTCAAGGAGTATGTGTTCCAGCAGGACGGAGCCGAGGAGTTCGTCGCAGCGTACGTCGCGGCGATGCGCCCGATCTTCGCCGGCTACCAGCGGGAGAACAAGCGGCACGCGATGATCGCGATAGGCTGCACTGGCGGGAAGCACCGGTCCGTCGCGATAGCCGAAGAGCTCGCGACCCGGTTGAGGGGCTTCCCCGGCGTCGCGGTCAACACCAAGCACCGCGACCTGGGCCGTGAATGATGCCGGCCGCCCACTTCACGGCGTGACCCGCGCCGTCCGTCACAGTTAGGAATCCGATTGGCTCTCACCGCCGACGTCAAAGACGAACTCACGAAGGTCGAAGTCAGCAAGACGACCGTCCGCGCCGCAGAGCTGGCCACCATCCTGCGGTTCTCGGGCGGTCTCCACCTGATCGGTGGACGCATCGCGGTCGAGAGCGAGCTGGACACCCCGGAGCTCGCGCGCCGCGTGCGCAAAGACCTCGCCGAGCTCTACGGCGTCCGCAGCGACGTCTCGGTGATCTCCGCGTCGGGAGTCCGGCGCACCAGCCAGTACCTCGTCCGCGTGCTCGAGGGCGGCGAGACCCTCGCGCGCCAGACCGGCCTCCTCGACGCGAGGCGCCGGCCGATCCGCGGCCTCCCGAACCGACTGACCACCGGCTCGCGCGACGAGCTCGCCGCCGTCTGGCGCGGGGCGTTCCTCGCCAACGGCTCACTGACCGACCCCGGCCGCTCCGCAGCCCTCGAGGTCACCTGCCCGGGCAACGAGGCGGCGATGGCCCTCGTCGGCGCAGCCGGCCGGCTCGGCGTCCCCGCCAAGGCGCGTGAGGTGCGCGGTGTGCATCGGGTGGTGATCCGCGACGGCGAGGCGATCAGCGCGATGCTCGTGCAGATGGGCGCGGCCGAGACGGTCGCCAACTGGGAGGAGCTGCGCCAGCGCCGCGAGGTGCGCGCGACGGCGAACCGCCTGGTCAACTTCGACGACGCCAACCTCCGCCGTTCGGCGCAGGCCGCCGTCGCCGCCTGCGCGCGCGTCGAGCGCGCCCTGGAGATCCTCGGCCCCGATGTGCCGGAGCACCTCCGCTACGCGGGCGAACTGCGCCTGGCGCACCGCGACGCGAGCCTGGACGAGCTGGGCCACCACGCCGACCCGCCCATGACGAAGGACGCCGTCGCCGGCCGCATCCGCCGGCTGCTCGCGATGGCCGACAAGAAGGCGTCGGAGCTGGACATCCCCGGCACCGACGCCAACCTGCCGGCCGATCTGGATGAGGTGTAGTTTCCAGACGGGCGTCCCCGGCGGGAAGGAACCCGCGGCCCGCCGGGTTGCCCTCAGTAGACTGAAGAAGTCGCCCGATTCGGGTCTCGAAGAAGAACAACTGTGGAGATGAGTAATGGCTGACTACACGCTCGCCGACCTTCCGTACGACTACTCGGCCCTGGAGCCGAACATCAGCGGCCGGATCATGGAGCTGCACCACGACAAGCACCACAAGGCCTACGTCGACGGTGCCAACACCGCCCTGGCGAAGCTGGCGGAGGCGCGCGACGCCGACGACCTCACCTACGTGAACAAACTCCAGAAGGACCTCGCGTTCAACCTGGCCGGACACGTCAACCACACCGTGTTCTGGACCAACCTCTCGCCGGAGGGCGGCGACAAGCCGACCGGCGAGCTGGCCGCCGCCATCGACGAGTTCTTCGGCTCGTTCGACAAGTTCCGTGCACACTTCACGGCCTCGGCGCTCGGCATCCAGGGCTCCGGCTGGTCGATCCTCGCCTGGGACTCGCTGGGCCAGAAGCTCATCATCGAGCAGCTCTACGACCACCAGGGCAACCTCGCGACCGCGACGATCCCGCTGCTCATGCTCGACATGTGGGAGCACGCGTTCTACCTCGACTACGTCAATGTGAAGGCGGATTACGTCAAGGCGTTCTGGAACATCACCAACTGGGCGGACGTGAACGACCGCTTCGAAAAGGCCCGCGAGAAGACCTCGGGTCTGCTGCTACTGTCGTAGCGGGTAGGCGTCCCGGGAGGGAGCCTCCCGGGACGCCGCCGTCCGCCTGACAACACCCATATCGCGCCGCTCGGCGCAGACATCAAGCAACGGGAGACATCTGTGTCCGTAAAGATCGGTATCAACGGGTTCGGTCGCATTGGTCGCAACTACCTGCGCGCGGCCCTCGCCAAGGGCAGCGACCTCGAGATCGTCGCGGTGAACGACCTCACCGACAACAAGACGCTCGCGCACCTGCTCAAGTACGACTCGATCACGGGCCGCCTGGACGCGACCGTCGAGCTCGAGGGCGACAGCATCGTCGTGAACGGCAAGCCGATCAAGGTCCTCGAGGAGCGCGACCCGGCCAACCTCCCGTGGGGCGACCTGGGCGTCGACATCGTCATCGAGTCGACCGGCCGCTTCACCAAGGCCGCCGACGCCAAGAAGCACATCGAGGCGGGCGCCAAGAAGGTCATCATCTCCGCCCCGGCCACCGACGAGGACGCGACGTTCGTCATCGGCGTCAACGAGCACCTGTACGACCCGGAGAAGCACAACATCATCTCCAACGCGTCGTGCACCACCAACTGCCTCGCCCCGCTGGCCAAGGTCTTCAACGACGAGTTCGGCATCGAGCGCGGTCTCATGACCACGGTCCACGCCTACACCGCCGACCAGAACCTGCAGGACGGCCCGCACAGCGACCTGCGCCGTGCCCGTGCCGCCGCCATCAACATCGTGCCGACCTCCACCGGCGCCGCCAAGGCCATCGGCCTGGTGCTCCCGGAGCTGAAGGGCAAGCTCGACGGCTTCGCGCTGCGCGTCCCGGTCCCCACCGGCTCGATCACCGACCTGACCGTCACCGCCTCGCGCCCGGTCACCGTCGACGAGGTCAAGGCCGCGTACAAGAAGGCGGCGGAGGGTCCGCTCAAGGGCATCCTCAAGTACACGGAGGACGAGATCGTGTCCTCCGACATCGTCTCCGACCCGCACTCGTCGATCTTCGACTCCGGTCTGCTGCGCGTCATCGGCGACCAGGTCAAGCTCTCGAGCTGGTACGACAACGAGTGGGGCTACTCCAACCGTCTCGTCGACCTGACCGAGTACGTGGCCGAGCGCCTCTAACACCAGGGGACCGACGTGACGCTCCGCACCCTCGACTCACTCGGTTCGCTCGCAGGAAAACGCGTCGTCGTCCGCTGTGATCTGAACGTCCCCCTGCAGGACGGGAAGATCACGGACGACGGCCGCGTGCGAGCGTCGATTCCCACCCTCGACGCGCTGATCAATCAGGGCGCGAAGGTGGTCGTGATCTCCCACCTGGGCCGCCCCGACGGCGCGCCCGATGCCAAGTACAGCCTGGCTCCGGTGGCCCAGCGGCTCTCCGAACTGCTGGGCAAGCCGGTGACCTTCGCACAGGACACCGTCGGTGCCGGTGCGGAGGCCGCCGTCGCCGGCCTGAGCGACGGCGACGTCGCCCTGCTCGAGAACCTGCGCTTCAACCCGGGCGAGACCGCCAAGGACGACGCGGAGCGCGAGGCTTTCGCAGCCAAGCTCGCCGCGTTCGGCGACGCGTTCGTCTCGGACGGTTTCGGTGTCGTGCACCGCAAGCAGGCCAGCGTGTACGAGCTCGCCAAGGCGCTCCCGAGCGCCGCCGGCACGCTCATCGCCACCGAGCTCGACGTGCTCGACCGGCTCACCGAGAACCCCGAGCGGCCGTACGCGGTCGTGCTCGGCGGCTCCAAAGTGTCCGACAAGCTCGGAGTGATCGGGCACCTGCTGCCGCGCGTGGACTCGCTGCTGATCGGCGGGGGGATGCTCTTCACGTTCCTCGCCGCGCTCGGCCACAAGGTGGGCTCCAGCCTGCTGGAGGCCGACCAGATCGACACGGTGAAGGGCTATCTCGCCACGGCGAAGGAGCTCGGCGTGACGATCGTGCTGCCGCGCGATGTCGTCGTCGCCTCGAAGTTCGGTGCGGACGCGGAGCACGTGGTGCGCCCGATCGACGCGATCGAGGACACCGAGTGGGGCTCCGCCGGCCTCGGTCTCGACATCGGCCCGGAGACCGGCGAGCTGTTCTCGGAGTACATCCGCGGCGCCCGCACCGTGTTCTGGAACGGCCCGATGGGCGTTTTCGAGCTCGCGCCGTTCGCGGCGGGCACGAAGGCGATCGCCCAGGCGCTCACCGAGGTCGACGGCCTCGGCGTCGTCGGCGGGGGAGACTCGGCCGCCGCCGTGCGCGCTCTCGGCTTCTCGGACGATCAGTTCGGTCACATTTCTACCGGTGGCGGTGCGAGCCTCGAATTCCTCGAGGGCAAGCACCTGCCGGGTCTGGAGGTCCTCGGATGGCAGCAGTGAACGGTTCCGTGCGGCGCGTGCCGCTGATCGCGGGCAACTGGAAGATGAACCTCGATCACCTGCAGGCGATCGCGACCGTGCAGAAGCTGGCGTGGACGCTCAAGGACGCCGGCCACGACTATTCGGCCGTCGAGGTCGCCGTCTTCCCGCCGTTCACCGACCTGCGCAGCGTGCAGACGCTCGTCTCGGCGGACAAGCTCCCGATCGCGTTCGGCGGTCAGGACGTCTCGGAGCACGAGTCGGGCGCGTACACGGGTGAGGTCGCCGCGTCGTTCCTCGCCGCGCTGGAGACGCGGTACGTGATCATCGGTCACTCGGAGCGGCGCACGCTGCACAACGAGACCGACGAGCAGGTCGCCGCGAAGGTCGCCCAGGCGATCAAGCACAACATCGCCCCGATCATCTGCGTGGGCGAGACGGCCGAGGACCTCGAGACGCACGGCGCGAGCGCCGTGCCGGTGGCGCAGCTGCGCGCGGCGCTCTCCGCCGTCGACTCGGCGGCGGACTTCGTGGTCGCCTACGAGCCGGTGTGGGCGATCGGGTCCGGTCAGGCGGCGACGCCCGAGCAGGCCGAGCAGGTCGCCGCCGCGCTGCGGGCCGTCATCGTCGAGCTTCTCGGCGAGGACGTCGCGGCCAAGACGCGCATCCTCTACGGCGGTTCGGTGAAGTCGGGCAACATCGCCGGCTTCATGCGCGAGCCGAACGTCGACGGTGCCCTCGTCGGCGGTGCGAGCCTCGACGTGGCCGAGTTCTCGGCGATCATCCGTTACCAGAAGCACGTCGGTCTCTGACGTTCTTACCCTCGGTCGCAGGCTCCCTCGGCGCTGGGGTCGCGGCATCGCTCCGCGCTGCTCTTAGCTCCACCGCGGGCTGCGCAGCCGCCGCGGCCTCGGCCGGTTATACTGGACGTTGGTTTCGCCGGGCGCCGCCCGGTCGCATTGAAAGGTCTAGCGTGCAGATTCTCACGGTCGTCCTGCAGGTCCTGCTGGGCATCACCAGCCTCCTGCTGACGCTCCTCATCCTGTTGCACAAGGGACGCGGTGGCGGTCTCTCCGACATGTTCGGCGGTGGAGTCACCTCCAACCTCGGAGCGTCGGGCGTCGCGGAGCGCAACCTCAACCGCATCACCGTCATCCTCGGGCTCATCTGGATCACCTGCATCGTGGTCCTGGGGCTCATCACCAAGTTCAGCGCCTAGCGGCGCGCCTTCACCAGAGGAGAAGCATGGCATCCGGAGGAAGCGCAATCCGCGGCTCGCGCGTCGGCGCAGGCCCCATGGGCGAACAGGACCGCGGGTTCCACGCCGAGCGCGTGGCTATCTCGTACTGGGACGCCCTCGGCAACGAGACCGTTCGATACTTCGCGGCGAACCTGCCCGAGGAGGAGATCCCCGATGTGATCGACTCCCCGTCGACGGGCCTCCCGGCCGGTCGTGACAAGGAGAACCCGCCGTCGGTCGCCAAGACCGAGCCCTACAAGACGCACCTGGCCTACGTGAAGGAGCGCCGTTCGGAGGAGGAGGCGGAGCAGCTGCTCGAAGACGCCCTCAACCAGCTGCGCGCCCGCCGCGGCAAGCCCACGAGCAACTAGTGCGAGCGTAAGCGCACTGCACGAAGAAGCCCCGCCGGTCGATGACCGGCGGGGCTTCTTCGTTGAGTGCGCGCCTCAGTACGACGGAGCGATGAGGTTCTCCGGCACGTCGACGGCGGCGTCCTTGTCGACGAAGAACACCGTGCGCTTGCGGCCTTTGGCGCCGGCGACGGGAACCTCGGTGTAGCTCGCACCGGCGAGTGCCAGGCCGAGGGCGCTGGCCTTGTCGCTTCCGGCGAGCACCAGCCAGATCCGGTCGGAGGCGTTCAACACCGGCCGGGTGAGGCTCAGGCGCTCGGGCGGCGGTTTGGGCGATTCGCGGACGGCGACGACGGTCGCCTCCGTCTCGCGGATGCCGGACCGGTCGGGGAACAGCGAGGCGATGTGCCCGTCAGGGCCGACCCCGAGGAACGTGATGTCGAACCGGGGGAAGTCCTGGCCGTCCGGGGCGAACGCCGCCAGCTCGGCGGCGTAGACGCTCGCGGCCTCGTCGAGGTCCGCGATCTCGTCGGACGCCGGGAACGGGTGGATGTTCTCCGGCGGCACGGGCAGGTGATCGAGGAGCGCCTCGCGCGCCTGGCGCTCGTTGCGCTCCTCGCTCGACTTCTCGACGAACCGCTCGTCGCCCCACCAGAAGTGCACCTTCGACCAGTCGATGGTGTCGCGCGCGGGGGAGGCGTTGACCGCCTCCAGCACGGCGATGCCCATCGTCCCGCCGGTGAGCGCGATGTTCGCCGCCCCCAGGTCGTCGAGGATGTCGATCGTCTTGGTGAGGAAGCGCGCGGCCACCGACGCGGCGAGTGCTTCCTTGTCGGGGTGGACGAGCACCCGCCGTTCGTTCGTCATGCTGTCGTGACCGCTCCTTCGTCGGAGGCCTCGAGCAGTGCGAGACCCTTCGTGATGACCTCACCGTACAGGTCGTCCGGGTCCAGCCTACGCAGTTCCTCCGCCAGGCAGTCGCGGAGGCTGCGGCGCGGCAGTGACAGATCGTGGGTCGGCTGGCCCGGCTGCGAGAGGCGGGCCACGTTCGGCACTTCGCGCTCGAGCTCGATCGTGCCGGACGCCCGCTCCATCTTGACGCCGTGGATGCCGCCCGAGCCGATCGCGCGCGAAGCGAGGTCGTACTGCACCGGCACCTGGAGCTGCAGGCGGAGCCACGCGGCGAGCAGGAGGGTGGAGGGAGAGTCGGCCGCGCCGGCCACCTCCACCGCGGTGATCGGCTCGTACGGCGGCTGGTCGAGCACCGCCGCGAGCTGAGCGCGCCACAGTGTGAGACGGGTCCAGGCGAAGTCGGTGTCGCCCGGCGTGTAGGTCTCGGAGAGGTGGAAGAGCGCCTCCTGCGGGTTCGGCTGCGCCGACGCGTCCGTGATGCGGATCGTGGCGATGCGGCCGAGGGGGGAGTGCGAGGCCCGGGCGGGAGCGATCCCCGGCCACCAGACCACCACGGGCGCGTCGGGGAGCAGCAGGCCGGTGACCAGCCCCTCCTCGTCGCTCGCGGTCTCGCCGTAGGCGCGGAGCACGATGACCTCGCTGGCGCCGGCGTCGCCGCCGACCCGGATCTGGGCGTCGAGACGCCCGGAGTCCGTGTGGCTGCGCTCCTCCTCGGTGGACACCACGATGACGCGCATCGGGTGCTCGCGGGAGGCGTCGTTGGCGGCCTCGATGGCCTCCTCCTCCTGGCCGAGGTGGGTGGCGATGATCAGCGTCAGCACCCGGCCGAGGGCGACGGCGCCGCCCTCCTCGCGGATCTTGACGAGCGCCTTCGAGATGTTGCTCGTCGTGGTGTCGGGCAGATCGACGATCATGGGCGCCTCCAGACGCGGCCGTCGCGGGCGAGGAGCTCGTCGGCGGACTTCGGGCCCCAGGTTCCGGGGCGGTACTGTTCGGGCTGGCCCTGCGTTGTCCAGAACTCCTCGATCGGGTCGAGGATCTTCCAGGAGAGCTCGACCTCCTCGTGGCGCGGGAACAGGGGCGGGTCGCCGAGCAGCACGTCGAGGATGAGCCGCTCGTAGGCTTCGGGGCTCGCCTCGGTGAAGGCGTGGCCGTAGCCGAAGTCCATGCTCACGTCGCGCACCTGCATGCCGGCGCCCGGCACCTTGGAGCCGAACCGGATGGTCACGCCCTCGTCGGGCTGCACGCGGATCACGAGCGCGTTCTGGCCGAGCGCGCTGGTCTGCGACTCGGCGAACAACTGCTGCGGCGCGCGCTTGAACACCACCGCGATCTCGGTGACGCGGCGGCCCAGGCGCTTGCCCGCGCGCAGATAGAACGGCACGCCGGCCCAGCGGCGCGTGCCGATCTGCAGCTTGATCGCGGCGTAGGTCTCCGTGGTGGAGTCGGGGTTCATCCCGTCCTCCTCCAGGAAACCGACGACCTTCTCGCCGCCCTGCCAACCGCTGGAGTACTGACCGCGGGCGGTCGAGGTGGCGAGATCGTCGGGCAGTCGGACGGCCGCGAGCACCTTCTCCTTCTCGGCGCGCAGATCGGCGGCGTCGAACGAGATAGGCTCCTCCATCGCCGTCAGGGCGAGGAGCTGCAGCAGATGGTTCTGGATGACGTCGCGCGCGGCGCCGATCCCGTCGTAGTAGCCGGCGCGGCCGCCGACGCCGATGTCCTCGGCCATCGTGATCTGCACGTGGTCGACGTAGTTGGCGTTCCAGATCGGCTCGTACAGCTCGTTGGCGAAGCGGAGCGCCAAGATGTTCTGGACGGTCTCCTTGCCGAGGTAGTGGTCGATGCGGAACACCGAGTCCGGCGGGAACACCGACTCGACGACGTGGTTGAGCTCCCGAGCGGTCTTCAGGTCGCTGCCGAACGGCTTCTCGATGACGACGCGCCGCCAGCCGGTGCCCGACTGGTCGGCGAGACCGGACTTCTTCAGCTGCTCGGTGACCAGCGGGAAGGCCTTCGGCGGGATCGACAGGTAGAACGCGTGGTTGCCCATCGTCCCGCGCTCGACGTCCAGCTTCTCGACCGTCTCCTTGAGGCGCTGGAACGCCTCGGCGTCGTCGAACTCGCCGGAGACGAAGCGCACGCCCTGGGCGAGCTGCTTCCACACGTCGTCGTCGAACGGCGTGCGGGCGTACTGCTTGACGGCGTCGTAGACGACCTTCTCGAAGTCCTGGTCCTCCCAGTCGCGCCGCGCGAACCCGACGAGCGAGAAGCCGGGCGGCAGGAGGCCGCGATTCGCGAGGTCGTACACGGCCGGCATCAGCTTCTTGCGCGACAGGTCACCTGTCACGCCGAAGATGATGAGGCTGCTCGGGCCTGCGATGCGGTTGAGGCGGCGGTCGGAGGGCAACCGCAGCGGGTTGAACTCCGGAGTGATCTCCACCGGTGACATCTGGCTCCTCTAGTTGACGGCCTCGAACAGCGAGACGACGTCCGCCTCGGGGTTCGACAGGGTCAGGGTCAGCACCGGGCGGCCGTGCTCGCCGAGCACGCTCGCGTCGCCGGCGGCCTGGGCCTGGATGAGCTGGCCGAACGTGAACGGACGGTCGGGGATCTCCAGGTCTTCCGGAGCTGCGGCGGCGATCTGCAGGAACACGCCGACGGCGGGGCCGCCCTTGTGGAACTGCCCGGTCGAGTGCAGGAAGCGCGGGCCCCAGCCGAAGGTGACGGGGCGCCCGGCCTTGGCGGCGAGCAGGTCGCGGATGCCCGCGAGCTGCGGGAGCGCGAGGCGGTCGACGTAGGCCTGCACAGCCACGTAGCCGTCCGGGCCGAGCTGGGCGAGCAGGGCATCCACGGCGCCGTCGAGCGTCGAAGCTGCACCCAGGAAGTCTCCCGTGGTGCGCACCTCGATGCCGCCGGCGGTGAATGCCGGTGCTGCGGGCTCCGGCCGGTTGTCGAGCAGCGCGCGAGCGGCGACCTTGGCGGCCTCCACGTCGGGCTGGTCGAACGGGTTGATGCCGAGCAGTCGGCCGGCGACCGCGGTCGCGTACTCCCAGACGATCAGCTGCGCGCCGAGGCTGCCGGAGACGAGGATCTCGCCCTCGTGCCGGTCGGCGGGGAACAGGTGGTGGGCCTCCGCGTTGGCGACGAGTCGGACGACCTGGAGGTCTGCCGGCTTCGACGTCAGCTCCGGAGCGAGCGTGTCGAGCACGACGGGCAGGAGCCCGGTGCCCTCCTTGCCGGTCGACTCGGCGATCAGCTGCTCCGCCCAGTCGGCGAAGCCGACGATGTGGGTGCCGTCTGCGACGATGCCCAGCTTGTCCTTGAGCGGGTTGGTGCCGGCGATCGCGGCGCCGAGCACCAGGCCCGGGTTCGCGTCGTTGTCGACGGCGAGCTCGATGAGCGTCGCCTCCGCCTCGTCGAGCAGCTCGGAGATGTCCACGCCGGCGAGACCGGACGGGACCAGCCCGAACGCGGTGAGCGCCGAGTAGCGGCCGCCCACGTTGGGGTCGGCGTTGAAGACACGGTAGCCCGCCTCGCGCGCCGACTGGTCGATCGGCGAGCCCGGGTCGGTGACGACGACGATGCGCTCGGTCGGGTCGATCCCGGCGTCGCGGAACCACTTCTCGTAGATGCGCTTCTGGCTGTCGGTCTCCAGGGTCGAGCCCGACTTGGAGGAGATCACGACGGCCGTGGCCTGCAGGCGGTCGCGGAGCGCGGAGAGGACCTGGCCGGGGTCGGTCGAGTCGAGCACCGTGAGCTCGGCTTCGGCCGTGCGCGTGATGACCTCGGGCGCGAGCGAGGAGCCGCCCATGCCGCCGAGGACGATGTGGTTGACGCCCTTGGCGTGCAGCTGCTCACGCAGCGCGACGATCTCGGCGACCAGCGGGCGCGAGATCGCGACGGCCTCGGTCCAGCCGAGGCGCTTGGCGGCCTCGGACTCGGCGGCGGGGCCCCAGAGGGCGGGATCCTGCGCCGTGATGCCGGAGGCGACCCGGTCGGCCACGAGCTGTGGCACTACCGTCGCGACGGCCTCGGCCGCCGCGCCGGTGACGTGGATGCGGAAGGTCACTTGGCGGCCTCCAGAGCGTTGGTGACGGTCTCGACGAGCTCGCCCCACGACACGTTGAACTTGTCGACGCCCTCGCGCTCGAGGGTGGCGGTCACATCGTCGTAGGAGATGCCGAGGCCGGCCAGAGCGTCGAGGACGCCCTTCGCGTCGGCGTAGTTGCCGGTGACGGTGTCGCCCGTGATCTCGCCGTGGTCGAAGGTGGCCTCGAGGGTCTTCTCCGGCATCGTGTTGACGGTGTTGGGAGCGACGAGCTCGGTCACGTACAGCGTGTCGGGCAGGCTCGGGTCCTTGACACCCGTGGAGGCCCAGAGCGGACGCTGCTCGTTCGCACCCGCGGCGACGAGGGCCTTGGCGCGGTCGGTGGCGAACTCCTGCTCGTACAGCTCGTACGCGAGGCGGGCGTTCGCGACGCCGGCCTTGCTCTTGAGCGCGAGCGCCTCGTCGGTGCCGATCGCGGTCAGGCGCTTGTCGACCTCGGTGTCCACGCGGGACACGAAGAACGAGGCGACCGACTGGATGCCCGCGAGGTCGATGCCCGCGGCCTTGGCCTTCTCGAGGCCGGTCAGGTACGCGTCGATGACCTGGCGGTAGCGCTCGAGGCTGAAGATCAGGGTCACGTTGACGCTGATGCCGGCCGCGATGGTCTCGGTGATGGCCTCCAGGCCCTCGACCGTCGCCGGGATCTTGATGAGCACGTTGGGCTTGTCGACCTTGGCTGCGAGCTTCTTGGCCTGCTCGATCGTTCCGGCTGCGTCGTGCGCGAGGCCGGGCTCCACCTCGATGGAGACGCGGCCGTCGACGCCGTTGCTGGCCTCGTAGACCGCGTGGAAGATGTCGCTCGCGGCGGCGACGTCGTCGGTCGTGATCTCGAAGATCGCGTCCTCGACGCTCGTGCCGGCCGCGGCGAGCTCCTTCACCTGGGCGTCATAGGCCTCGCCCTTGGCGAGCGCGGCGGCGAAGATCGTCGGGTTGGTGGTCACGCCGACGACGTTGCGGTCGGCGATCAGCTTCTGCAGGCCGCCCGTGGCGATGCGCTCGCGCGAGAGGTCGTCCAGCCAGATGCTGACGCCGGCGGCCGACAGAGCGGCCGTGGGGGAGGAGGTGGTGGAAGTGGTGTCGGTCATCGTGGTTTCTTCTTCTCTTCTTCCGTGCCCGCGCTCAGAGCGACGCGAGCGATTCCTTGGCTGCGGCGACGGCGTGCTCGGTGGTCATGCCGAACTCGCGGAACAGCGTCTTGTAGTCGGCCGACGCACCGAAGTGCTCGATCGAGACGCTGCGGCCGTGGTCGCCGACGATCTTGTCCCAGGCGAGCGCCAGACCGGCCTCGATGGAGACGCGGGCCTTCAGGTCCTTCGGCAGCACCTTCTCCTGGTAGGCGGCGTCCTGCTCGTGGAACCACTCGAGGCAGGGGGCGGAGACGACGCGGGCGTTGATGCCCTCGCCGCGCAGCACCTCGCGCGCCTCCAGGGCGATCTGCACCTCGGAGCCGGTGGCGATGAACAGCACGTCCGGCGTGCCGCCGGGGGCCTCCGCCAGGATGTAGGCGCCCTTGGCGACGTTGGCGGCCGAGGCGAGCGTGTCACCCGTGGCCTCGCCGTCGCCGCGCTCGAACACCGGGATGTTCTGGCGGGTCAGCGCGATGCCGGCGGGGCCGCCGCGGCGCTCGAGGATGGTCTTCCAGGCGTACGCGACCTCGTTGGCGTCGCCCGGGCGGACGACGTCGAGGTGCGGGATCGCGCGCAGCGTCGACAGCTGCTCGATCGGCTGGTGCGTCGGGCCGTCTTCGCCGAGCGCGACGGAGTCGTGCGTCCACACGAAGATCGAGGGCACCTGCATGAGCGCGGCCAGGCGGATGGCCGGGCGCTGGTAGTCGCTGAAGATCAGGAACGTGCCGCCGAACGGGCGGGTGGGTCCGTGGAGCACGATGCCGTTCAGGATCGCGGCCATCGCGTGCTCGCGGATTCCGAAGTGCAGGACGCGGCCGTACGGGTTGCCCGTCCATTCGTGGGTCGAGTGCTCGGTCGGGACGAACGACGCCGCGCCCTCGATCGTGGTGTTGTTCGACTCCGCGAGGTCGGCGGAACCGCCCCACAGCTCGGGCATGACGCCGGCGATCGCGTTGATCACCTTGCCGCTGGCGGCG
Source organism: Leifsonia sp. TF02-11 (assembly GCF_017565305.1). GTDB lineage: Bacteria > Actinomycetota > Actinomycetes > Actinomycetales > Microbacteriaceae > Leifsonia. The sequence goes on along the minus strand of NZ_JAGEKP010000004.1, from coordinate 195,430 downwards.
CGGGTCGAGACGTCCTTGCCGGCCTCGAAGACCGGGAGGGCCTCCTCCAGGCCCGCGGGCACGTCACCGGACAGCAGCCGGTCGAGCAGCTCTTTGCGCTCGGGGTTGGCTGCGGCCCAGGCGTCGAAGCCCTTCTGCCACTCGGCGTGCTCCTGCGCGCCGCGCTCGACGGCCTTGCGGGTGTGCTCGATGACGTCCTCGGCGACCTCGAAGGTCTGCTCCGGGTCGAAGCCGAGCACCTCCTTGACCGCGCGGAGCTCGTCGGCGCCGAGCGCGGAGCCGTGGATCTTGCCGGTGTTCTGCTTCTTGGGGGCCGGCCAGCCGATGATCGTCTTGAGGACGATGAGCGACGGCTTGTCGGTGACCTCCTGGGCGTTGACGATGGCCTGGTGCAGCTCCTGCACGTCCTCCTCGTAGACGCCGGTCTTCTTCCAGTCGACGACCTGCACGTGCCAGTGGTAGGACTCGTAGCGCGCCTTGACGTCCTCGGTGAAGGCGATGTTCGTGTCGTCCTCGATCGAGATCTGGTTGGCGTCGTAGATGGCGATCAGGTTGCCGAGCTGCTGGTGGCCGGCGAGGCTGGAGGCCTCGGAGCTGATGCCCTCCTCCAGGTCGCCGTCGCTGGCGATCACATACACGAAGTGGTCGAACGGGCTGGTGCCCGGCGCTGCGTCCGGGTCGAACAGGCCGCGCTCGAAGCGCTGCGCGTAGGCGAAGCCGACGGAGGAGGAGATGCCCTGGCCGAGCGGGCCGGTGGTGATCTCGACGCCCTTGGTGTGGCGGTACTCCGGGTGGCCGGGGGTGAGCGAGCCCCAGGTGCGCAGCGCCTTGAGGTCGTCGAGCTCGAGGCCGTAGCCGCCGAGGTAGAGCTGGATGTACTGGGTCAGCGAGCTGTGGCCGGCCGACAGGATGAAGCGGTCGCGGCCGAGCCAGTGCTCGTCGTGCGGGTCGCGGCGCATCACCTTCTGGAAGAGCAGGTACGCGGCGGGCGCGAGGCTCATCGCGGTGCCGGGATGCCCGTTGCCCACCTTCTCGACCGCGTCGGCCGCGAGGACGCGCACCGTGTCTACTGCCTTGTTGTCAATGGGATCCCACTGCAGAGCTGCCACGTGAAAACTGACCCTTCCTAGAAGTGGTGAGGGCCGTCTGTGGAACCCGCACCGGTTGAGGTAGTGCGCGCCGTGGACGTCATCGGCGCCGGTCGCGTTGTCCGTCACAGTCCTACGAATGGAGGCCGTGCGGAAGGGGCTCCGGCTGGCGAGCACCTCCAAGTATAGGTAACACGCACGAAACACGGGGTGTTCCTGCAGGTCGGTGCGCTACCCGGCGGCGCACGGGCGCGGAAAGCCACCGGTGCCGCGGTTGTCGTAGACTTGTGCAGGGCTGTAACAAACCGTTTCTTCACGCCCCGTCATCCCGGAACCGAACCGCACGAGGAGCAATGGACGTCGCCGTAGAGAGCCGTGTCGAGCCGGCGAGCCGCATCGGCGTCGCACGCAAGGTCAAGGCGTACATCGCCCTCACCAAGCCGCGGGTCGTCGAACTGCTCCTGGTGACGACCGTCCCGACGATGATCCTCGCCGCGCACGGCATCCCGAATCTCTGGCTCGTGCTGGCCACGGTCGTCGGCGGCTACATGTCGGCGGGTTCGGCCGGCGCGTTCAACTGCTACATCGACCGCGACATCGACCGCGTGATGCGGCGCACCAAGAACCGACCGCTCGTCACCGGCGAGCTGAGCGACCGTGAGGCCCTCGTCTTCGCGTGGGCGCTCGGCGTGGCCTCCGTGCTGGTGCTCGGCTTCTTCACCAACTGGCTGGCCGCGGCGCTGTCGGTCGGCGCCATCCTGCTCTACGTGGTCTTCTACACGCTGATCCTCAAGCGCCGCACCGCCCAGAACATCGTCTGGGGCGGCGTCGCCGGCTGCATGCCGGTGCTGATCGGCTGGGCCGCTGTCACCGGGTCGCTCGCCTGGCCGCCCGTCATCCTCTTCGGCATCATCTTCCTCTGGACGCCGCCGCACTACTGGCCGCTCTCGATGAAGTACCGCGAGGACTACAAGGAGGCCGGCGTGCCCATGCTCGCCGTGGTGCGCGGGCGCACCGTCGTCGGCCTGCAGGTCATCCTCTACGCGTGGGCGATGGTCGCCTGCTCGCTGCTGCTCATCCCGGTCGGCCACATGGGCCTCGTCTACTCGGTCGTCGCCATCGGGGCAGGCGGCTGGTTCCTGTACGAGTCGCACCGTCTCTACAACCTCGCGATCCGCCACGAGCGCGTCTCGCCGATGCGCGTCTTCCACGGCTCGATCGCCTACCTGACGCTCATCTTCCTCGCCGTCGCGATCGATCCGCTGCTACCGTTCTGAGCGTGCAGGCGCTGAGGACGGCGCGGCTCGTGCTCGACACGCCGCGCGAGACCGACATCCCGGCCGTCCTCGAGGCCTGCGCCGATCCGGAGCTGCTGCGCTGGATCCCGCTCCCGGAGCCGTACACGCTCGAGAACGCGGAGTTCTTCGTGCGGTCGTACTGCCCGCACGGGCTCGCGAGCGGCCGGTTCACGGTGTGGGCGGTACGGGAGAGCGACACACTGCCGTTGGTGGGTGCCGTCGAGGTCCGCAGCGACGAGTCGGCAGGTGCGGCCTCTCTCGGTTGCTGGCTCACGCCCTCGGCGCGGCGAAGGGGGGTGATGACGGAGGCGGTGACAGCGGTGTGCGCGCACGCGCTGAGCCCGGACGGGCTGGCCTTCGAGCGACTGCGCTGGGAGTGTCTGCCGGGCAATGAGGCGAGCAGGAGACTCGCCGAAGCCGTGGGCTTCGACTTCACGGCGGCGGAGCCGCACGCCGTCGACTTCCGCGGGGAGCAGCGCCAGGCGCTGACCGGAGAGCTACGCCGCGACGGCCTCCGCGGCTGAACCGGCCGCGACCTCGTCGCGCGGGGCCGGGGCCTTCAGCGACAGGATGACCGCTGTCATCACCGACGCGAGCGTGGCGGCCAGCATCATGTGGATGCCGACGAGGATGCCGGGGAGCCCGGTGTTCGACTGGATCAGGCCGACCGCGATCTGCATGACCTCGACGGCGAGCAGGTAGAGGGCGTAGCGGTGCACCGGGGTGGTGCGGATGCGCCACGACCCCACCACCAGAACCAGTGTCAGCGCGAAGGTCACGTAGGCCGGGATCGCGTGGACGTGCTCCAGGATCTCGGGGTTGAGCCCGTTGCGCGGTGCGTTCGCGTCCCCCGCGTGCGGGCCGGATCCCGTCGTGAGGATTCCGAAGACGATCGTCAGGGCCACGAAGAAGCTGGTGAGATGTGCCACTCCGGCGAACCATCCCGGGACCGCGCGGACCCGCGGGCCCGGCACCGCGTAGACCCGCACCACGAACGCGGTGCACAGTGCCACAAGCACGATGGACACGACGAAGTGCAGTCCGACGACATACGGGTTCAGCCCGCTCCACACCGAGAGGCCGCCGATCACCGCCTGTGCGGGGATCATCAGGCCGGCCAGCAGCGTCAGCCAGAACAGGTCGGAGCGCTCTGTGCGAAGTCGCAGGATCGCGATGAACGCGACGATCGCGACCACTCCCAGGCCGGCGCTGAGCACCCGGTTGCCGAACTCGATGAAGCCGTGGATGCCCATCTCCGGCGTGTTCACCAGCGAGTCCGCCGTGCACTTCGGCCAGGTCGGGCAGCCGAGGCCGGAGGAGGTCAGCCGGACGAGTCCTCCGGTGCCGACCAGAACGATCTGGCCGATGAGGTAGATCCAGGCGATGACCTTCAGCCGCCCGTCGACTCGGTCGGGCAGCCACGCGATGATGCGCTTCATAAGTTCCTGGATTCCTCAGATCTCGTTCGATACTCGGCCAACGTGCAGGCGCGCCTCTACTTTTACCGCGCTTCACCTGTAGAATTGGTGGGTTCGAGGAGCGCGCCTCGGTGCGCGCGCCCACGGGCGGCGCAGCGCGACCCGCCTCCTCGGACAGTCTAGGTACGCAGTTGCGCCATTCGCACAATCACGACAACCATCGCCGACGGTCTCGCGCCGCGCGACGGGAGGAATGAGCCGGACTGATAGCCGGTTACGAATGGTAGGAAACGAGGTAGATATGTCAGACATCCTGATCGATCGGCCTGAGCTCGCCTCTCTGGGGCAGTACGAGTTCGGCTGGGCGGATTCCGACGCTGCGGGTGCTTCCGCGCGCCGGGGGCTCTCTCCCGAGGTGGTGAAAGACATCTCCGCACTCAAGAACGAGCCCGAGTGGATGCTGCAGCGTCGCCTCAAAGCCCTCCAGCTCTTCGAGCGCAAGCCGATGCCGACCTGGGGTGCCGACCTCTCGGACATCGACTTCGACAACATCAAGTACTTCGTCCGCTCCACCGAGAAGCAGGCCCAGAGCTGGGAAGACCTGCCAGAGGACATCCGCAACACCTACGAGAAGCTCGGCATCCCCGAGGCGGAGCGCCAGCGCCTCGTCGCCGGCGTCGCCGCCCAGTACGAGTCCGAGGTGGTCTACCACCAGATCCGTGAGGACCTCGAGCAGCAGGGCGTGATCTTCCTCGACACCGACACGGCGCTCAAGCAGCACCCCGAGATCTTCGAGGAGTACTTCGGCACGGTCATCCCGGCCGGCGACAACAAGTTCGCCGCGCTGAACACGGCCGTCTGGTCCGGCGGCTCGTTCGTCTACGTTCCCAAGGGCGTTCACGTCGAGATCCCGCTGCAGGCCTACTTCCGTATCAACACGGAGAACATGGGCCAGTTCGAGCGCACGCTCATCATCGCCGACGAAGACAGCTACGTGCACTACATCGAGGGCTGCACGGCGCCGATCTACAAGTCCGACTCGCTGCACTCCGCGGTCGTCGAGATCATCGTCAAGAAGAACGCCCGCGTGCGCTACACGACCATCCAGAACTGGTCGAACAACGTCTACAACCTCGTCACCAAGCGCGCGACCGCGGCCGAGGGCGCGACGATGGAGTGGATCGACGGCAACATCGGCTCCAAGGTGACCATGAAGTACCCGTCGATCTACCTGATGGGGGAGCACGCCAAGGGCGAGACCCTCTCCGTCGCCTTCGCCGGCCCCGGCCAGCACCAGGACGCCGGCGCCAAGATGATCCACATGGCGCCGTACACGCAGTCGTCGATCGTCTCGAAGTCGATCGCGCGCGGCGGCGGTCGCGCAGGTTACCGCGGTGAGGTGCGGGTGGACGCCAACGCGCACCACGCCGCCAACACCGTGCGCTGCGACGCCCTCCTGGTCGACACGATCTCGCGCTCCGACACCTACCCGGCGATCGACATCCGCGTCGACGATGTGCAGCTGGGCCACGAGGCGACCGTCTCGCGCGTGAGCGAGGAGCAGCTCTTCTACCTGATGTCCCGGGGGCTCCCGGAGGACGAGGCCATGGCGATGATCGTCCGCGGCTTCATCGAGCCGATCGCTCGTGAGCTCCCGATGGAATACGCACTCGAACTCAACAAGCTCATCGAGATGGGCATGGAAGGCTCTGTCGGCTGATATGACGACCCCCAGTACCCCGACGCCCTCTGTCACGATTCCGCAGACCACGGAGGCCGCGCCGGCTCCTACGCACATGCGCGCGCCCGTGCCGGTGCAAACCCGCTCCGAGCGGTTCACCTCCACCGACGTCGCCGATTTCCCCGACGTCACCGGCCGCGAGGTCATGTGGAAGCACACGCCGGTCGCCCGCCTCGCCGAGCTGATCTCGGGCGAGCTCGACGGTTCGCCGTACGTGTTCGACCTGACCGCGGCCCCCGGCGTGACGGCCTCCTGGATCGCCCGAGACGACGCCCGCATCGGCGCCGCCGGCATTCCGGAGGACCGCGCCTCGGCGAACGCCTGGACGAACTTCGAGCAGGCGCTGCTCGTCTCGATCACCGGCGACGACGTCAAGGAGGCCACGCTCACTCGCGCGGCCCTCGGCGGCGGCGCGCGCGCAGCGCACACGGTCGTGGAGGTCGCCCCGGGCGCCCACGCGACACTCATCCTGCAGAACAGCGGGGCGGCCCACCTCACCGAGAACGTCGAGTTCCTTCTCGGCGCCGGCGCCGATCTCACGGTCGTGTCGGTGCAGGAGTGGGACGACGACGCGCTGCACGTGTCCGCGCACTTCGCCGAGCTCGCCGAGGGCGCGCGCATCAAGCACGTCGCCGTCACGCTCGGTGGCGGTGTGGTCCGCCTCAACCCGTCGGCGCACCTCGCCGGCGCGCGGGCGGACGCCGAACTGCTCGGCGCCTACTTCGCCGACGCCTCGCAGCACCTCGAGCAGCAGGTGTACGTGCACCACGACGGCCCGGAGACCCGCAGCCGCGTCACCTACAAGGGCGCGCTGCAGGGTGAGGGCGCCCGCACGGTGTGGATCGGCGACGTGCTGATCGGCCCGAAGGCCGTCGGCACCGACACGTACGAGCAGAACCGCAACCTCGTCCTCACCGACGGCGCCCGCGCCGACTCGGTGCCGAACCTCGAGATCGAGACCGGCGACATCGTCGGCGCGGGCCACGCGAGCGCGACCGGCCGCTTCGACGACGAGCAGCTCTTCTACCTGCAGTCCCGCGGGATCCCGGAGGATGAGGCGCGCCGCCTGGTCGTGCGCGGCTTCCTCTTCGAGATCGTGCAGCAGATCGGCTCGCCCGCACTGCAGGAGCGGCTTCAGCAGGCCATCGAGGCCGAGCTCGCGGTGTCCGTCACGGCGGCGAGCTGATGGCGGGTACCCGCGTCGCAGCAGCGGCGGAGCTCGTCGAGAACCAGGCGACCCGTGTGGTCGTCGACGGCGTCCCCATCGCCGTCGTGAAGGACTCGGCTGGCGACATCCACGCCATCGGCGACACCTGCACGCACGGCGAGATATCGCTGTCCGAAGGCTTCATCGAGGGGGAGACGCTCGAATGCTGGGCGCACGGCTCCCAGTTCTCCCTCATCACCGGCAAGCCGCTCAACCTCCCGGCCTACGAGCCGGTTCCCGTCTTCCAGGTCGAGGTCATCGACGGAGACGTCTACATCGACCCGACCGCCACGAAAGAGATTCAGTAAACACATGTCAGTCCTCGAGATCCGCGACCTGCACGTCACCGTCGAGACGGACCAGGGCACCAAGCCCATCCTCAACGGTGTCGACCTGACCATCCGCGAGGGTGAGATCCACGCCATCATGGGCCCCAACGGCTCGGGCAAGTCCACCCTGGCCTACACGATCGCCGGCCACCCCAAGTACACCGTCACCGGCGGCAGCATCACGCTCGACGGCGAGGATGTCCTCGCGATGACCGTCGACGAGCGCGCCCGCGCCGGCCTGTTCCTCGCCATGCAGTACCCGGTCGAGATCCCCGGTGTCACCAACACCAACTTCCTCCGCACCGCGAAGACCGCGATCGACGGCCAGGCGCCGGCGATCCGCACCTGGGTGAAGGACGTCCGCGAAACCATGGGCCAGCTGCGCATGGACTCCTCGTTCGCCGAGCGCAACGTCAACGAGGGCTTCTCCGGCGGCGAGAAGAAGCGCAACGAGATCCTCCAGCTCGAGCTGCTCAAGCCGAAGTTCGCCGTGCTCGACGAGACCGACTCCGGTCTCGACGTCGACGCGCTCAAGGTCGTGTCGGAGGGCGTCAACCGCGCCAAGGCCAACACCGGCCTCGGCATCCTCCTGATCACGCACTACACGCGCATCCTCCGCTACATCAAGCCGGACTTCGTGCACGTGTTCGTCGCGGGCAAGGTCGCCGAGCAGGGCGGCCCCGAGCTCGCGGAGCGCCTGGAGGAGGAGGGCTACGACCGCTTCGTCGACGCCCCCGAGTCCGCGTCCGCTGCGGCGGGCGAGCTGGCCGAGGCCTGAGCGCCGAGCCGCGGAGGTAGAATTCCGACATGCCCGCCACGCTGAGCCCGGCGCTCTTCGACGAGGTCGAAGAGGCGCTGAAGAACGTCATGGACCCGGAGCTCGGGATCAATGTCGTCGACCTGGGCCTCATCTACGACCTGGCCTGGGATGAGGAGAACAACGCCCTCATCATCTCGATGACGCTCACGAGCGCCGGCTGCCCGCTCACCGACGTGCTCGAGGAGCAGACCGCCGAGAGCCTCGACGGCATCGTCGAAGCCTTCCGCATCAACTGGGTGTGGATGCCGCCGTGGGGTCCCGAGCGGATCACCGACGACGGCCGCGACATGATGCGCGCCCTCGGTTTCGCCATCTAGCTTTTTCCACGCAATCCGTTCCTCACTTCCTCCCGCCGCGCCCCGGCGTGTCGCGAGAGGAAGTGAGGAACGGATCGCTGGTTTCTGAACGTAAAGGACTACTGCTGTGCTTGCCGTGCAAGGGCTCGAACTCCGCGTGGGAGCGCGCCTGCTGATGGAGGACGTCAGCTTCCGCGTCGCCGACGGCGACAAGATCGGGCTCGTCGGCCGCAACGGCGCGGGCAAGACGACGCTCACGAAGGTGCTCGCTGGCGACCTCCTGCCGACGGCGGGGAAGGTCGACCGGTCCGGCGAGCTCGGCTACCTCCCGCAGGACCCGCGCTCCGGCAACCTCGACGACCTGGCGCGCACGCGCATCCTCGACGCCCGCGGTCTCGGCACGATCGTGCTCGGCATGCAGAAGGCCACGCACGACATGGCCAGCGACGACGCCGCTGTGTCGGCCGCCGCGATGAAGACGTACGGCCGGCTGGAGGAGCGCTTCCATCTGCTCGGCGGGTACGCCGCCGAGGCGGAGGCCGCCTCCATCGCCTCAAACCTGAACCTGCCCGACCGCATCCTCGAACAGCCGCTGAAGACCCTCTCGGGCGGTCAGCGCCGTCGCATCGAGCTCGCGCGCATCCTCTTCTCCGACGCGCGGACGATGATCCTGGACGAGCCGACCAACCACCTCGACGCCGACTCGATCGTCTGGCTGCGCGACTTCCTCAAGGGCTACTCGGGCGGTTTCATCGTGATCTCGCACGACGTGGAGCTTGTCGGCGAGACGGTCAACCGCGTCTTCTACCTCGACGCCAACCGTCAGGTGATCGACATCTACAACATGGGCTGGAAGAACTACCAGCGCCAGCGGGCGGCGGACGAGGAGCGACGCAAGAAGGAGCGGGCGAACGCCGAGAAGAAGGCGTCGGCCCTCCAGCTGCAGGCCGCGAAGTTCGGCGCTAAGGCGACCAAGGCCGCGGCCGCGCACCAGATGGTGGCGCGCGCCGAGAAGCTGCTCGCCGGTCTCGACGAGGTGCGTCAGGTCGACCGCGTGGCCAAGCTGCGCTTTCCGACCCCTGCCCCGTGCGGCAAGACCCCGCTGCAGGCCTCGGACCTGTCGAAGAGCTACGGTTCGCTGGAGATCTTCACGGCGGTCGACCTCGCGATCGACCGCGGCTCGAAGGTCGTCGTCCTCGGCCTGAACGGGGCCGGCAAGACGACGCTGCTGCGGATGCTCGCCGGCGTCGACCAGCCCGACACCGGTGGGGTCGAGCCGGGCCACGGCCTCCGGATCGGCTACTACGCGCAGGAGCACGAGACGATCGACGTCGAGCGTTCCGTGCTGCAGAACATGGTGTCGTCGTCGCCGAACCTCACCGAGACCGAGGCCCGCAAGGTGCTGGGCTCGTTCCTCTTCACGGGCGACGACGCGCATAAGCCGGCCGGCGTGCTCTCGGGCGGTGAGAAGACGCGCCTGGCGCTGGCGATGATCGTCGTGTCCGGGGCCAATGTGCTCCTGCTCGACGAGCCGACGAACAACCTCGACCCGGCCAGCCGTGACGAGATCCTGGACGCGCTGGCGCACTACGAGGGCGCCGTCGTGCTGGTGAGCCACGACGAGGGCGCGGTGGAGGCGCTGAACCCCGAGCGCGTCCTCATCCTCCCGGACGGCGTCGAGGACCACTGGAACAAGGACTACCTCGAGCTGATCTCGCTCGCCTGAGCTTCTCGCGGGCTCAGCGGCCAGCGTCGAGGAGTTCGTCCTCCACGTCGGCGTCGGTGCGCCTGGCGGCCCGGCGGCGGGCCCGCTCGGCTGCGCGCTCCTTCTCGGCCGGATCGTGCTCGTTGCGCTTGCGGTACTCGGTGACCAGCGCGTAGCCGAGGCCGAAGAAGCCGATGAGGGCGAAGATGATCCACTGGATCATGTACGACCAGTGCAACCCCTCGTCCTGCGTCGGCGGGCCGGTGACCGTCGGCGCCGGAGCGCTGGCCGGGTTCGGCTTCTGCGAGTCGAGCAGACCGTAGGCGCCCGTGTAGACGTCGGCGCCGCCGAGCTTCTCTTTGACGACGGAGAGCTGGATGGTGCCCACCTGCATGCCGACGCCGGTGCGGCCCTGGATGGCGGGCTCGCTGGCCTTGAGCCGCGCGATGACCGTGACGGTCCCGGAGGGCGCGGGCGGCACGTGGTCGGGCGCGTCCGTGTTGTTGCCGGTCGGCACCCAGCCGCGGTCCACGATGAAGAGCGAGCCGTCGGAGGTGCGCAGCGGAGTGAGAACTTCGAACCCGGGGCTGCCGTTGAACGGTCGATTGCGCGCGAGCAGCTCCTTGTCCTTCTCATAGGTGCCGGTCACCGTGACGCGTGTCCACTCCTGGCTCGGTGAGTACGCTGTGAGCGACGGGAGCTCGTCGGCGAGGGGGACGGGGCGCGAGTTGAAGTTCTGGGAGATCAGAGCGTTCGCGGCAGCGGCCTCCTTGCTGCGGGCGAGCTGCCAGTTGGAGAGGAAACCGCAGGCGATCGCGAACACGATCGCGAACGCGAGGTAGCCCAGCCAGCGGCGCGAGAAGGCGAAGCTCCACCCGCCGGCCGGCCGTGGGGCGTTCTCGTCGGCGTCCGGCTGCCCGGGCGCGTCGGCCTCATGCCGCTGCGGGCGCTCGGTGGCCGTCACGCGCTGGTCCGCTCGCCGCCGTCATCCGCCAGCGCGACGACGGATACCGGGAACTCACGCGCGGCCAGGAACTCGCGCAGGTAGTCCACGTGCTCGGCGCACGCCAACCACACCTTCACACGATCGGCCGAGTGGATGCGCGGGTTGCGCCACTCGATGCGCCACGACGCGGTGTCGCGGCAGCCGGCGCGCGAGCAGGTGAGCGGGGCCGGTTCGCCCAGTCCGATCACTCGTCCTCCTGTCGGTCGCCGTGCGCTCCAGGCGGAGGAGGCGTCATGGGAAGGATATTGCCCGGACGCTGTGCTTCTCCTTGACGCGGGTCGGCGCCCACGTTGGCGATGACCACCGCGAAGTACGGCAGGAAGATCGCACCGACCAGCGGGATCGCGGCCCACGGCCAGCCGATGAAGAGCGCGACGATGATGCAGACGATGCGGACCCCCATGGCGACGGCGTATTTGATCATCCGGCGCTTGCGCTCTTCGTCCGGGGAGAGCGGGAGATTCGTGATGGACGGGCGTGACTGCTTCATGTGCGTTGCCTCAAGCGTACGTCCATAAACTGGTACCCGGCCCGCACGGGGTCGATTCGTCGAAAGGACCGCCTCCATGACCACGCCACGCACCGTTCTCGTCACCGGAGGCAACCGCGGAATCGGCTACGCCATCGCCGAGGAGTTCCTGGCGCAGGGTCACCGCGTGGCCGTCACGGCCCGTTCCGGCGAGGGCCCCGCGGGTGCGCTGACGGTGCGCGCCGATGTCACCGACGCGGCGTCGGTCGACGCGGCGTTCAGCCAGGTGGAGGCCGAGTACGGCCCGGTCGAGGTGGTCGTGGCGAACGCCGGCATCACCAAGGACACCCTGCTGATGCGCATGAGCGACGAGGAGTTCGACACGGTCGTCGAGACGAACCTCGGCGGTGCGTTCCGCGTGGTGAAGCGCGCCTCCAAGGGCATGCTGAAAGCGCGCTGGGGCCGCATCGTGCTCATCTCGAGCGTGGTCGGCCTGTACGGCTCCGCTGGACAGGTGAACTACGCGGCCAGCAAGTCCGGCCTCGTCGGCATGGCGCGCTCGATCACCCGCGAGCTGGGCGCCCGCGGCATCACAGCCAACGTGGTCGCTCCCGGCTTCATCGAGACCGACATGACGGCAGCGCTGCCGGAGGCGCAGCAGGCCGAGTACAAGAAGAACATCCCTGCCGGCCGCTTCGCGTCGCCGAACGAGGTCGCGCGCGTCGTCACGTGGGTGGCCGGGGACGACGCCGGCTACGTCTCCGGCGCGGTCATCCCGGTTGACGGCGGCCTCGGCATGGGGCACTGACCCGTCGAGGGGCACGTTGTTGTCCCTTTCGGACTCCGAAAGGGACAACAACGTGCCCTTCGCGGCGGCGACCAGCGCGGTGAGCGCGTTCAGGGCGGTCAGCCGCGGAGTCCGAGCAGCGGGAGGACCTGGGCGAGATCCTGCCGGTCGATCACCAGGTCGGCCTCCGCACGGACGCGCGGCTTGGCGTTGAACGCCACCGCAAGCCCGGCTTCCGCCATCATCCGGAGATCGTTGGCGCCGTCGCCGATCGCGATCGTCTGCCGCAGATGCACTCCGCACTCGGCGGCCCAGAACAGCAGGGCCTGCGCCTTCGCGGCGGCGTCGACGACAGGGCCGTCGACCTCGCCGGTCAGCACGCCGTCGCTCACGGCCAGCCGGTTGGCGCGCCAGTGGTCGAGGCCGAGCCGCTCGCCGAGCGGGTCGAGGAGCTCGTGGAAGCCTCCGGAGACCACGCCCACCTCGCCGCCGACGGCCTGGACGCCCGCGATCAGCTCCGGCACGCCGTCGGTCACGCGGATGCGTTCGCCCACGCGCTCGAAGACCTCGACCGGCAGGCCGGCGAGGGTGCGCACGCGCTCGCGGAGGCTCTCTTCGAAGTCGAGCTCGCCGCGCATGGCGCGCTCGGTGATGTCGGCGACTTCAGTGCGCGAGCCGGCCTCCTCGGCCAGCAGCTCGATGACCTCGTCATGGATGAGGGTGGAGTCCGCGTCGAGCACGACGAGGAACCGGGCGGCCCGTTCGGAGGGACGGGAGCCGTCGTGAGGATAGCCGGTGCTCATGGGACGACGTGCACACCCTTGCCGACGACGGTGATGCCGGACTCGGTGACCGTGAACCCGCGGGCACGGTCGCGGTCGGGATCCACGCCGATGCGGGCGCCCTCCGCGACGACCACGTCCTTGTCGAGGATCGCCCGGCCGACGAACGCGTTCGGTTCGATGACGGCGCGCTCGAAGACGACGGAGTCCACCACCTTGGCGCCGGAGTCCACCGTCGCCCACGGTCCGAGCACGCTGCGCTCCAGGTGGGCGCCCGAGATCACGGAGCCGAGCGACACGATCGAGTCGATCGTCGTGCCGAGCGCCCCGCGGCCGTCCCGCACGATCTTCGCCGGGGGCGAGTTGAGCACCTGGCTGAAGATCGGCCACTCCCGGTTGTAGAGGTTGAAGACGGGGAGGGCGGAGATCAGGTCCGTGTGCGCCTCGAAGAACGAGTCGATCGTCCCCACGTCGCGCCAGTAGTAGCGGTCGCGGTCGGTCGACCCCGGCACGTCGTTGTGGTTGAAGTCGTAGACCCCGGCCTCCCCGCGCGACACGAAGTCGGGGATGATGTCGCCGCCCATGTCGTGGTTGGAGTCCGGCCGGTCGCCGTCGCGCACCACCGCGTCGATGAGGGCGTCGGCGTCGAAGACGTAGTTGCCCATCGAGGCCAGCACTTCGCCGGGGGAGTCGGGCAGTCCGACCGGGTCGGTCGGCTTCTCGCGGAACGCCGCGATGCGCGATGTGTCCTGGCCGTCCACTTCGATCACGCCGAACTGGTCGGCCAGCGAGATCGGCTGGCGGATGGCGGCGACGGTCGCCGCTGCGCCCGAGTCGATGTGCGCCTGCAGCATCTGGCCGAAGTCCATCCGGTACACGTGGTCGGCGCCGACCACGACGACGATGTCGGGCCGCTCGTCGCGCAGCAGGTTGAGGCTCTGGAGGATGGCGTCGGCCGAGCCGCTGAACCACCGCTTGCCGAGCCGTTGCTGGGCCGGCACCGAGGCGATGTACGAGTTGAGCATCCCGTCGAGTCGCCAGGTCTGCGAGACGTGGCGGTCGAGGCTGTGCGACTTGTACTGGGTGAGGACGACGATCTGGCGCAGCTGCGAGTTGATCAGGTTCGACAGGGCGAAGTCGATGAGGCGGTACTGCCCGCCGAACGGCACCGCCGGCTTGGCGCGGTCGGCGGTCAACGGCATCAGCCGTTTGCCCTCCCCACCCGCGAGGACGATGCCGAAGATCTTCTTGCCTGCTGCCATAGGCACCACAGTAGAGGCAACCGGAGGGCTGTACTAGCGTTCTCGACATGCGCGTCGATCTTCTGACCAAGGAGTACCCACCGGACATCTACGGCGGTGCCGGTGTCCACGTGACCGAGCTGGTCCGGGCCCTCAGAACGGATACTGAAGTGCGCGTACGCTGCTTCGGCGAGCCGCGCGACGAGGCCGACACGTTCGCCTACCGGGTGCCCGCCGAGCTCGCCGCCGCGAACGGCTCGATCACCACCCTCGGTGTCGACCTCCAGATGGCGCAGGACTGCGGCGGCGCCGACGTCGTGCACTCGCACACCTGGTATGCGAACGCGGGAGGCCACCTGGCGAAGCTCCTGCACGGCGTGCCGCACGTCGTCACCGCGCACAGCCTGGAGCCGCTGCGGCCGTGGAAGGCCGAGCAACTCGGCGGCGGGTACCGCGTCTCGAGCTGGATCGAGAAGACCGCCTTCGAGGCGGCGGACACCGTGATCGCCGTCTCGGACGGGATGCGGCGCGACATCCTCGCCTCCTACCCGTCGCTCGACCCGCAGAAGGTCACCGTGGTCTACAACGGCATCGACCTCGAACGCTGGACGCCGCTGCACGACGACGACATCGCGCGTTCGCTCGGGATCGACCCAGACCGGCCCTCCGTCATCTTCGTCGGCAGGATCACCCGCCAGAAGGGACTGCCGTACCTGCTGCGGGCGGCACGGCTGCTGCCGCCGGAGGTGCAGGTCATCCTGTGCGCCGGCGCGCCGGACACGGCGGAGATCCTCGCCGAGGTGACCGGCCTGGTCGACGGGCTGAAGGCCGAGCGCGACGGCGTGGTGTGGATCGACCGGCTGCTCCCGAACGACGAGCTGCGGGCCGCCCTGACGGCCTCCACCGTCTTCGTGTGCCCTTCGATCTACGAGCCGCTCGGTATCGTCAACCTGGAGGCGATGGCGTGCGGTCTGCCCGTCGTCGGCACGGCGACGGGAGGCATCCCCGAGGTCATCGTCGACGGCGTGACCGGGCGGCTGGTCCCGATCGAGCAGCTGCAGGACGGCACGGGCACTCCCACGGATCCCGAGGCGTTCGTGCGCGACCTCGCAGCGGCTCTGACGGAGGTCGTGAGCGACCCGGAGCGGGCGGCGCGCATGGGCGCGGCCGGGCGCGACCGGGCGGAGACCGCGTTCAGCTGGACGGCGATCGCCGAGCAGACCCGGGCCGTCTACCGGTCGTTGACCTCCTCCTGACGCCGCTAGGCTAGACGGCATGGCAGGCAGTGTTCTCCGACTCCACGACGTGTCCGTTGTCCGGGACGGCAACCCCGTCCTCCAAGACGTCGACTGGACGGTGGAGCCGGACGAGCGCTGGGTGATCCTCGGCCCGAACGGCGCGGGCAAGACGACGATGTTGCAGATCGCGGCCGCCGCGCTGCACCCGTCGTCGGGCGAGGCCGTGGTGCTCGGCGAGACCGTCGGCCACAGCGACCTGGCCGAGCTGCGCCCGCTGCTCGGGTTCGCCTCCACGGCGCTCGCCCGCCGCATCCCGCGCACCGAGCGCGTGCTCGACGTGGTGATGACCGCCGCGTACGCCGTGACCGGTCGCTGGAACGAGCTCTACGAGGACATCGACGAGCGTCGTGCCCGTCGCGTCCTCGCCGAGTGGCACCTCGAGCACCTCGCGGAGCGCACCTTCGGCAGCCTGAGCGACGGCGAGCAGAAGCGCGTCCAAATCGCCCGCTCGGTCATGACCGACCCCGAGATCCTGCTGCTCGACGAGCCGGCCGCCAGCCTCGACCTCGGCGGTCGTGAGGAGCTCGTGCAGCTGCTCGGCGGCTACGCGAGCGACGCGAAGTCCCCGGCGATCGTCATGGTCACCCACCACGTCGAGGAGATCCCGCTCGGCTTCAACCGCGCCCTCCTGCTGAAAGACGGCCGCATCACGGCGCAGGGCGCGATCGACGAGGTGCTGACCAGCGAGTCGCTGAGCGAGACGTTCGGAATCGACGTGGAGCTGACCGAGACCGGTGGTCGCTACACCGCCCGGGCGCGTCAGGCGTCAGCCGACTGACACATCTGCTAAACTCGATAGCTGGTTCTCCTTCATCGTGTCCGCTCTGCGGCAGGTGAGAACCGAAAAGCTTCCCGTCGACGCGCTTTCGCGCGCAGACACGACCGACCGAACACTACGCAACAAGGAAGTCCTCATGAAGACTGGCATCCACCCCGACTACGCCCCCGTGGTTTTCCGCGACCTGGCCTCGGGTGCGACGTTCCTGACCCGCTCCACCGTGACCAGCGAGAAGACGATCGAGTGGGAGGACGGCAACACGTACCCCGTCATCGACGTCGAGATCTCGTCGGAGTCGCACCCGTTCTACACGGGCAAGCAGCGCATCCTCGACTCGGCCGGCCGCGTCGAGAAGTTCAACACGCGCTACAAGAACTTCGGCAAGTAAGCCGCAACGCTGAAGGCCCCGCCCCCGCGTCCTCTGGACGCCGGGGCGGGGCCTTCACCGTTACGCGATGAGATTCGTGACGAATGTCGACATTCGTGCCACGAATGTCGTGATTCGTGACGAACCTCGGGCTCAGTAGGTCGTGTTTCCGTGCGACGCGGCGATGCCGATCGCGATCAGCACGATGATGCTGATCAGGATGCCGATGGCGACCTCCACGAAACCGATGATCACGGCGGCCAGCGCGAGGCCGCGGCCCTGCTCGCCGGTGCGCTTGATCTGGGAGAGGGCGACGAAGCCCAGGATGATGCCGACGATGCTCACGAAGAACGCGAGGATGAAGGCGACGATCGACATCGTGTTGTAGCCGGCCTGCTGCGGCTGCTGGTAGGCGCCGTACTGCGGCTGCGGGGACTGCGGTTGCTGCGGAGGCAGCGGCTGCGGGTTCAGATTCGGATCGCTCATGGCACTGAGGGTAGCGGTCCAGGAGACGCGCAGGAAGGCCCCAGCCTCTGCGCCCCAGCCAGAATCCTCACCGGATCGGCCACTGCCCGGACGCGGTGAACTCCGGGTCGCGGGCGCGGCGCATGTACTCCTGGAAGTCCGCGGCCTGCTCCCGGCACCAGTCGATCTGCTTGGTGTGGAGTTCCGCAGCCGCGATGGCGAGCACTTCGCCGTGCTGCCGGGCGAGCGCCTGGGCGAGGCGCCCGGCAGCGATCGCGTCCGCGCCGGCGTCGTGTGCGGCGATGAGCTCGACGCCGTAGTGGGTGGCGGTGACGGTCAGTGTGCGCTTGCCCGGGCGGTACCGGTCGACGGCACGGTCGATGACCAGCGGGTCGATGATGGGTCCGGGGGAGTCGAGCGGCTCGATCCCGTGTCGGCGCGCCTCGCGGTCGAGCAGTGTGAAGTCGTACGGGGCGTTGTAGGCCACGACGGGGATGCCGCGGTCGAACAGCCGGCGCAACTGGTCGACGATCGCCGCCACACCCGCTCCGGCGTCCATCCCCTTTTCGCGGGCGAGCTCCGTGGTGATACCGTGCACGGCGGTTGCCTCGGCGGGGATCTCGACCTCGGGGTCGAGCAGCCAGTAGCGGCCGTGCTTCACCTCCCCGTTCGCCCCGAGAAGGCCGACGTGGGCGGTCACGATCCGCGCCGATTCGACATCCACGCCCGTGGTTTCGAGATCGAAGACGCCGAGTTCGTGATGCCAGGTGCTCATGCAGCCAGCGTAGGAACGACCTCCGTCAGTGCCGGGATTAAGCCCGGCGCGGCTCGATGTGCAGCCAGTAGAAGCTTTGGGTGCCGAGCGTGAGGGTGAAGCGGCCGTCTTCGGCGACGGTCGGGAACTCCGCACCTCCGAAGAGGTCGTAGAGCACGCCTCCGGCGAACTCGGGTGCCTCCAATGTCACCGAGACCGGGTTGTGCGCGAACGAGAAGACGCAGAGCACGTCCTCCGGCTGGTCGCCGAAGTGCGTCCCGCTGCCTTCGTAGCTGCGCACGAACGCCAGCACCGACTCGTGGTCGGTCGGGAGCACCCGCATGTCGCCGAGCCCGAACACCGGGTGCGCCTTGCGGACGTGGATGACGTTGCGGATCCAGTGCAGCAGCGAGCGCGACTGCGCGAGCTGCGCTTCGACATTGACCTGGTTGTAGTGGTAGACGAGCGACTGCACGATCGGGAGGAACAGCTTGCCCGGGTCCGCTGTGGAGAACCCGGCGTTGCGGTCGGGGGTCCACTGCATCGGCGTGCGCGAGCTGTCACGGTCGGGCAGCCAGATGTTGTCGCCCATCCCGATCTCGTCGCCGTAGTAGAGGAACGGGCTCCCCGCGAGTGAGAACAGCAGGGCGTGGGCGAGCTCGAGCTCGGCGCGCGAGTTGTCGAGCAGAGGCGCCAGTCGCCGCCGGATGCCGATGTTCGCGCGCATCCGCGGGTCGTAGGCGTACCACCCGTACATCGCCTGGCGGTACTCCTCGCTGACCATTTCGAGCGTGAGCTCGTCGTGGTTGCGCAGGAACACGCCCCACGCGGAGCCGTCGGGGACGTCGGTGGTCTCGGACAGCACCCGGATCAGCTCGCTCGCCTGCTGGCTGCGCAGCGCGTAGAAGATGCGCGGCATGACCGGGAAGTCGAAGGCCATGTGGCACTCCGGCTCGTCCTCGGTGCCGAAGAACGCCGCGACCTCGCGGGGCCACTGGTTGGCCTCGGCGATCATCATGCGGCCGGGGTACTCCCTGTCGACCATGACCCGCAGCTTCTTGATGAACTCGTGGGTGGGCGGCTCGCCCTCGCCGTTGCCCTCGTCCGACTCGTAGAGGTAGGGGATCGCGTCGAGCCGGAACCCGTCGACGCCGAGGTCGAGCCAGAACCGCACGACGTCGAACATCGCGTCGTGCACGGCCGGGTTCTCGAAGTTGAGGTCGGGCTGGTGCGAGAAGAAGCGGTGGAAGAAGTACTGCCTGCGCGCCTCGTCGAACGCCCAGTTGGAGTCTTCGGTGTCGACGAAGATGATGCGGATGTCCGGCCACTTGTCGTCGGTGTCGTTCCACACGTAGAAGTCGCCGTACGGCCCCTCCGGATCGCTCCGCGACTGCTGGAACCACTCGTGCTGGTCGGAGGTGTGGTTCATCGGCAGGTCGATGATGATGCGCATGTTGCGCTCGTGCGCCTTCGTGACCAGGTCGCGGAACTCGTCGATGGTCCCGAACTCCGGCAGGATCGACTTGAAGTCCGAGACGTCGTAGCCGCCGTCGCGCAGCGGGGACTGGAAGAACGGCGGCAGCCAGAGCGCGTCGATGCCGAGCCACTGCAGGTAGTCGAGCTTGGAGGTGAGCCCGGCGATGTCGCCGGAGCCGTCGCCGTTGCTGTCGACGAAGGAGCGGACCATGACCTCGTAGAACACCGCGCGGCGGTACCACTGGGGGTCGAGCGTCAGCCCGGGCAGCGTGATGGGAGCGGTGAAGCTCACGGTTCTCCTTCTCGGGCCCGATGGCCCGGGGGTCGTGCACGTGGGGCATGCAAGCGATTACATCCAGAGAAGTCTAGGACCTCGGCGCCGGGGACTGTCCAGTCCGACCGGCGCATTCGTGGTGCGTAGCGAGGCGCCGCTTAGACTGGACGGCGATGACTCCCACGACACGGTACGCCGCCTCTCCGTACGGGGAGGCGCTGGGCCGCGTCCCCGTACGCCGCGGAGAGCTCCCGCTGCTCGGCGGGATGACGCGGTATTGGGACTACGGCGACGCGGACGCGGAAACGACTCTCGTGCTGGTGCACGGCTTCCGCGGCGACCACCACGGCCTCGAGCCCGTGGTGGCCCAGCTGAGCGGTCTGCGGCTGATCTCGCCGGACCTCCCCGGCTTCGGCGAGTCCACCCCGATGACCGAGTGCGATCACGACATCGACGGCTACTCGAACTGGCTGCGATCGTTCGTGGCGGCGCTCGGGCTCGACGGTCGCGTCGTCCTGCTCGGCCACTCGTTCGGATCGATCGTCGTCGCGGCGGCCCTGGCAGAGAGCGGGGGAGCGCGACCGAGCTCGGTCGTGCTCGTCAACCCGATCGGCCAACCGGCGCTCGCCGGTCCCCGCGGCGTGCTGACCCGCCTCGCGATCTTCTACTACTGGCTGGCCGCCGTGCTGCCGGAGCGCCTCGGCTTCGCCCTCCTGCGCAACCGCCTGATCGTGCGGGTCATGAGCGAGGCGATGGCCAAGACGCGCGACCGCGGCCTGCGCTCGTGGATCCACGGCCAGCACGACAGCTACTTCTCGGCCTTCAGCGACCGGAGGGTCGTGCTGCAGGCCTTCCGCGCCTCGGTTTCCCACGACGTCAGCGAGTTCGCGGCGCAGATCACCGAGCCGGCCCTTCTTGTGGCCGCTGTGGACGACGACATCACGCCGATCGCGGCGGAACGCCGGCTCCGCGGGATCTTTCCTGACGCCCGGCTCGTCGAGATCGCCGATGTCGGTCACCTCATCCACTACGAGAAGCCGGTGGAGGCCGCGCGGGCCATCGAGGCCTTCCTCGCCGAGCAGGGGCTGGTCTCGCCGGCGCGCGTGGAGGGCACCGCGTGAGGATCCTCTTCGACTGCCGGTACACGCGCATCGGGCGCCACGACGGGATCAGCCGCTTCACCGCGGGCCTGGTGGGCGCTCTGGCCGAACGTCATCCGGTCACCATGCTGATCAGCGACCACCGGCAGCTCGAGATGCTGCCGGACCTCCCGTGGGAGTTGATCGCTTCGCCGACCTCGCTGGGCGAACCGTGGGTCGCCCGCCGGGTCAACAAGCTGAAGCCCGACATTGTGTTCACGCCCATGCAGACGATGGGCGGCTTCGGCCGGCGTTACCGCCTGGTGCTCACGGTCCACGACCTCATCTACTACCGTCATCCCACGCCGCCGCGCGATCTGCCGGGCTTCGTGCGGGTGCTCTGGAGGCTGTACCACCTCGCGTGGTGGCCGCAGCGTCTGCTGCTCAACCGTTCCGACGCCGTCGTGACGGTGTCGGAGACCACCAGGGCGCTGATCGCCGAGCACAAGCTGACCCGGCGACCGGTCTCGGTCGTGCCCAACGCCGCCGACATGCCGCAGATCCCGGAGGAGCGCGCGTCCCGAACCGCTCCGGAGTCGAAGAGTCTCGTCTACATGGGGTCGTTCATGCCGTACAAGAACGTGGACACCCTCGTTCGCGCTGCCGCGCAGCTACCGGATTACCGCCTCCACCTGATGAGCCGGGTGACCCCCGCGGAGCGCGAGCGGTTGTCGGCGCTCGCGCCGGACGCGCAGCTGGTGTTCCACGACGGAGCGACCGACGAGGACTACGCCGAGACGCTGGCACGCGCGACCGCGCTCGTGACGGCCTCCCGGGATGAGGGGTTCGGCATCCCGCTCGTCGAGTCGATGACCCTGGGCACACCGGTCGTGGTGAGCGACATCCCGATCTTCCGCGAGATCGGCGGCCGGTCGGCGCTGTACTTCCCGGCGGACGACCCGGATGCGCTCGTCGCTCGCATCCGGCACCTGGAGGAGCCGGGGGTGTGGGCCGAGCGATCGGCCGGATCCCGCGAGGAGGCCGCTCGGTTCACCTGGGAGACCTCCGCCGAGCGCCTGCTCACCGTGCTCACCGCGACAGCGGCCCGCGCGAAGCGGCGCGATCGCAACTGAGCGCACCGCTGCGCCAGTGTGCGCCGCTGTGTCAAAGTGCTGCGCCGGCTCAGAGCACAGACGCCGTGAACAGGTCGCGGTCCTCCGGACCGAGGTTGAACCTGTCGAGCGTCAGCCGGCCGTCGCCGTAGCGGAACCGGTGCACCGAGCCGTTCGGGATCACCTCGCCGGGGCCGGGGAGTGCGTGGTCCGTCACATGGCGCACGAGCGAACCGATGACGCCGCCGTGGCTGACGACGATGAGGTTCTCGCCGGGGTGCGCGTCGCCGAGTTCGAGCAGCGCGGGCAGCGCGCGCTCCACGACCTGCTCGCGGGTCTCCCGGCCCGGCACGGGGGTGCCCTCCGGCCAGCGCTCCAGGATCTCCGCGCCGGTGAGACCCTCCGCCTCGCCGTAGTGCCGCTCGGCGATCGCGGGCAGGCGCTCCGGCTCGCCGAGGCCGAGATGGGCCGCGATGATCCGCGCCGTGTCGACCGCTCTGCTCAGCGGGCTGGCGTACACGGCGTCGAACCGGCCGCCCGCGAGCGCTCGGCCGGTCGCGTCGGCCTGAGCGCGGCCGGTGCTGTTGAGGGGGATGTCGCTGGAGCCTTGGATGCGCTTGGCCAAGTTCCAGTCCGTCTGGCCGTGGCGCACGAGCGAGATGAAGGTCACGCACGTCCTTTCGTCGAAGGACGCGCGTCGCGCTAGGCGAGTCGGTGTGCGAGCTCGACCAGCGTCTCGGTGGTCCCGCCGTCCAGCTTAACGGTGGCCCGGCTGTCGCCTTTGGTCTCGCCCCGGTTGACGATCACGATGGGGAGGCGCTTGCGCCTGGCCTCCTCGAGCAGTCGGATGCCGGAGTTGACCACCAGGGACGACCCCGCGATCACGAGCGCGTCGGCTCCGCGGACGAGTGCGCTGGCCTCCCGGTACTTCTCGGCGGGGATGAACTCGCCGAAGAACACGACGTCGGGCTTCAGGTGCCCGCCGCACACGGTGCAGTCGGGCACGACGAACGCGTCGACGTCGGTGACGATGGCGTCGCCGTCCGGTGCGATCTCCACCGCGCCCTCGGCGTCGAGCCACGGGTTCGCGCTGTCGATGCGGGCGGTGATCGCCTCGCGTGCGAAGATCTGCCCGCACACCAGACAGACGACGCGGTCCATCGAGCCGTGCAGGTCGACGACGCGGCGGCTTCCCGCCTGCTTGTGCAGTCCGTCGACGTTCTGCGTGATCACGCCGTTGGCGGCGCCGGCGGCCTCGAGGGCGGCGAGCGCCCGGTGTCCGGCGTTGGGGTGGGCCGCGGCGAACCGGCGGTACCCGAGGTGGCTGCCCGCCCAGTAGCGCTTGCGGTACCGGTCGTCGGCGAGGAACTGCTGGAACGTCATCGGGGTGCGCTTGGGGGCGCCCTCGCCACGGTAGTCCGGGATTCCGGAGTCGGTGGAGACACCGGCCCCCGTGAGCACCGCGAAGGTGCGCCCGGCGAGCAGCGATTCGACCTGGTCGATGCCGCGGGACAGCTCGGGCGAGAGCTCCGTCGTCAGCGTGGCCCCGCGTGCCTCCGTGGTCACAGTCACCTCCCGGTCGATCCTCACTGGAGTCTAAACCGGCCGCTTTTCGGATTTGTTTCCGAGGACTGGCAATCTGGACGGGTGCAGATCCAGCGTGTGACCGACCTGACCGCCGACGGCCTCGCCGACTACTCCCGCCTGACCGACGTCGCGCTGCGGCGGGTCAGCGAGCCGGAGGGCGGTCTCTACATCGCGGAGTCGACCAAGGTCATCACGCGGGCGCTGGCGGCGGGGCACCGACCGCGTTCCGTCCTCCTGCAGGAGCAGTGGCTCGACGACGTGGCACCGCTGCTGGAGCCGTTCCCCGACGTGCCCGTGTTCGTGGGGGAGTCCGCGCTGCTCGAGCAGCTCACCGGTTACCACCTGCACAGGGGCGCGCTCGCCGCGATGCACCGGCCGGAGCTGCCGGACCCGCGCGAACTGCTGCGCGGCGCCCGGCGCGTCGTCGTCCTCGAGGACATCGTCGACCACACGAACGTCGGGGCGATCTTCCGCAGCGTCGCCGGCCTCGGTGCCGACGCGGTGCTCGTCAGTCCGCGCTGCGCCGATCCGCTGTACCGGAGGAGCGTTCGGGTGAGCATGGGCACCGTGCTCCAGGTGCCCTGGACGCGCCAGCCGGAGTGGGACGAGGCCGCGCCGCTGCTGCACGACGCGGGCTTCGAGATCGCGGCCCTCGCCCTCGCCGACGATGCCGTCTCGCTCGACGCCTACGCCGCCGCGGCGCCGGAACGCGTCGCACTGGTCTTCGGTGCGGAGGGCGACGGGCTCAGCAGGCGGGCGTTGGCGGCGGCCGACACGGTCGTCACGATCCCGATGCTGCACGGGGTCGACTCCCTCAACGTCGCCTCCGCGAGTGCCGTCGTGCTGTGGGCGCTGCGGCTCCCGGGTTGAGGGTGGCGCGCTGACTTCGCCCGCGTTGGCGCGTTCTCAGGAGATGCCTGAGCATCTTCCGTAGACTCCGAACGTGCCCCAGCAAGTCATCGCCGATCCGCCGCGCCGTCTGAACCGCAAGCAGGTCTACCGCCGTCGCCGGTTCGTGGTCTTCGGCATCGGGGGCGTGCTGCTCGTCGCGTTGCTGTACCTCGCGGGCTCGATCATCACTCCCGTGCCCGCCACCGCCGCGGTGACCCAGCACGAGAAGGCGCTCACCCAGGCGGCCGCGCAGCTGGCCTGGCCCGGGTACGGGTCGGCGGCGATCACAGCGCCCGACTATCCCGGCGCGACCGAATACCACGGCAGCGACGCGAGCATGCCGATCGCGAGCATGACCAAGACGATCACCGCCCTGGTCGTGCTCGACGCCAAGCCGCTCGACGGATCGTCCGAGGGGCCGACGATCTCCTTCACCCAGAAGGACGTCGACATCTGGAACACGGTCATCGCCGACGGCGGATCCTGGGCCCCCGTCAAAGCGGGGACCTCGATGACCGAGAAGCAGGCGCTCACTGCGATGCTGCTGCCGTCGGCCAACAACTACGCCATCTCGCTCGCGAACTGGGCGTACGGGTCGTCGTCCGCCTACGTCTCCGCCGCGAACTCGTGGTTGAAGAACAAGGGGTTCACCGGCACGAAGGTCGTCACGCCGGACGGGCTCGACCCCGGCAACGTCAGCACGACCAAAGACCTGATCGGGCTGGGGAAGCTCGTCCTCGCCTCCCCGGTGCTGTCGTCGATCGTCTCGCAGAAGTCCGCGACCCTCCCGGGCGCCGGTGCGCAGGACAACACGAACGCGTTGCTCGGCGTGGACGGTGTCGACGGCATCAAGACCGGCAACACGGATGAAGCGGGATTCTGCCTGCTCTTCTCGGCCGAGGTGCCGGTAGGCGCGGTCAAGGTCCGCGTGCTCGGCGTGGTCCTCGGCGCCCCCGACCACGACACGCTGTGGGCCGGCGTGACCGGCCTGCTGACCAGCATGCAGGCGGGATTCCACCAGGTGGAGGCGGCCACGAGCGGCCAGTCGTTCGGGTCGTACACGACGCCGTGGGGTGCGTCGTCGAACCTGGTCGCCACCAGCGGTCAGACGTTCGTGGTGTGGTCGGACACGCCGATCCAGGTCGACCTCACGACGCGCCCGATCCAGTCGGGATTCAAGGGGGATCTGGTCGGCCGCATCACGTTCACGTTCAACGGGACGACCAAGACGGTCGACCTCGCGCTGGCGAAGGACGTGCCGGATCCGGGCTTCGGGTGGCGTCTGGCGCACCCGGGTGGCCTCGGCACCTGACACGCCCGGAGCGCGCCGCGCGCAGATGATTGCGCGGGTGAGGGCCGGGGTGACCGCGTCGGAGTGATGGCGGACAGGCCCGCGGGAAGGGGCTGAGAAGGGCACGCGGACGTCGAATTCGCCGCGCTAGCGTCGATGCTTCATAGCACTCGACGAGGCCCGATACATGACGTCAGATACCCAGCCCCGCACCCGCGCAGAATCGGGTGCGCGCCGCCGAGCGGCCAGGCGCTCCGCCGATGCCGCGCCTATCCGCACGAAGAAGCGGATGGACCTGCAAGGCCTCCGTGCGCTCGCCGTCGGGCTGGTCATCCTCAACCACGCGTTCGACTGGCCGGCCGGCGGGTTCGTGGGCGTCGACATCTTCTTCGTCATCTCCGGCTTTCTGATGACGTCGCTGCTCTACCGGGAGTACGAGCGCACGGGGACGATCAAGTTCTTCGCGTTCTACCGGCGTCGCATCCGGCGGTTGATCCCGGCCTCCGCGACAGTGATCCTCGCCACCGTCATCGGCGCGTGGGCGCTGTTCAGTTCCGGTCGATTCCTCTCGACGGTCTGGGACGGCATCGCGTCGCTGTTCTTCGTCTCGAACTGGAGATACGCGGCCGAGGCGACGGACTACTTCGCCCAGGGTGCGCAGACGTCGCCCCTCCAGCACTACTGGTCGCTCAGCCTGGAGGAGCAGTACTACCTGATCTGGCCGCTCGCCGTACTGGTGATCGCCCTGCTGGTCGCCAAACACCGCCATCCTCGGATCACGGCGGCCTTGGTCAGCCTCGTCATCACAGCAGGGCTCTTCCTTGTCTCCCTGCAACTCACGCAGGCCGACATCGCCACTGCGTACTTCATCACGCCCGCGCGCCTCTGGGAGCTCTCGGTCGGCGCGACGGTCGCGTTCTGCATGCCGCTCTTCGACCGTCTCCCGGCGGTCTGGCGGCCGATGATCATGCTCGTGTCGCTCGGCGGGATGGTCGCAGCAGCGGTGATCACTCCGACCGCTGAGGGTTTCCCGGCGCCCTGGGCGCTGGTGGCCGTGCTCAGCACCGCGCTGTTCATCGCTTTTCCGTGGCATCCCGAGCGGCGCTCCTGGCTGAATCCGCTCGACAACCCGGTACTCACGCACCTCGGTGACATCTCCTACTCGCTCTACCTGTGGCATTTCCCCGCACTGATCCTCATCACCGAGGCGTTCCGCGGGCTGCCGGGCGACAAGACGCCGGTACCCGCCGTCGTGTCGATCGTCGTGACGCTGGTCGTGGCGGAGCTCTCGTTCCGGTACGTCGAGGAGACCGTGCGACGATCACGGTGGCTTGAACCGAGCACGAAACGGCGCCGCGGAGCACGGCTGTCGAAGCTCCATTCGTACGCGCTCACCGCAGGAGTGATGGTGGCCGTCGCGGCCGTCGTCCTGACGGTCGTCGTCGATCGGCAGGCTCGCGGCGGCGGCGACGGAGGCACAGACCAGCAGGCACAGGCGACATCGACTCCCGGAAGCACCGCTCCACCTGGGGGCGGCGGCGGTGCGCTGGCCAGCATCCAGAGTGAGCTCAGCGCAGCCTTGGCGGCGACGTCCTGGCCCGAAACGTCTCCCTCGATCGAGAGCGTGGTGGCGAGCTACTCGCGCGATCCCGGTACGGATGCTTGCTCGAATCGGGTCTACCCCGGAGTGGACCAGTGCACCTGGGGAGCCGCGGATGCTCCGGTGTCGGTGGCAATCGTGGGTGACTCCACCTCGGTCGCCTACGTGCCGCTGCTGCGCGCGCTTGCGGATGCATCCAACGGCCAGTTGAAGGTGACGACGCTGGGCATGTACAGCTGCCCGTGGATCGATGTGGCGACCTCCATGCGGCTCGCGTCGTACCAGGCCGCCTGTCCGATTCGCAAAGAGCAAGCTATCGACAACATCATCGCGATGAAACCGTCCATCCTGATCGTCACGAACTCGTACCTCACGTCGACGCACCACCCTGAGGGGGGCTCGGTCTCGCTCGACGAGTACGGAAAGGGGCTTGACACCTATCTCCAGCGGGTCACTGCATCGGTCGGCAAGATCGCGCTGGTCGCACCGCCGGTGGCGGACAAAGACATCCGCGAGTGCTATTCGCCGCGAGCGAGTCCGAAGGACTGCGTGTCGCAAGTGAACGATGTGTGGAAGCGTCGTGCAGCGGCGGAGACCAAGTGGGCGAAGGCGGTTCCGAACGGAGTGTGGGTCGACACGCGCCAGCTCTTCTGCGTGAACACCGGCTGCCCGGCGTTCTCGGCCGGCATGCCCACCAAGTTCGATCAGGTACACCTCACCGAGGAGTACTCGCGTCACGTCGCGACCGGTATGGCCGAACTCCTCGCCGAGAACGGCGTCGATCTCGGCGGAGACTCCGGTTCGGATTCCCCCTCGGACCCCGAGCAGACGAGCGGTGGTCTACCGCCAGCCGATGATCCATCGCCGGACGGCGGTTCGGGCTCAGAAACGGGGAAATGATGGGTGTCGTCGACACCTCCGCGCCACCCGAGGGTCGCCAGCGGCCAGAGGGGCGCCGCAGCCGAGGCGCGACCGCCGCGCCTCGTGCTGCAGGACCTGCCGTGAGGTCAACGATTCGTCTCGACGTGCAAGGCCTTCGCGCCCTGGCGGTCGGACTGGTCGTATTGAACCACGCCTTCGAGTGGCCATTCGGCGGCTTCGTCGGCGTGGACATCTTCTTCGTCATCTCCGGGTTCCTGATGACGTCAGTCCTGCACCGTGAATTCGAGCGGACGGGGCGTATCCGCTTCCTCGCCTTCTACCGACGTCGTGTCCGACGTCTGATCCCGGCATCGGTGGCGGTGCTGGCGGCCACCGTGATCGGAGCCTGGGCGATCTTCGGGTCCGGCCGGTTCATGTCGACGGTGTGGGACGCGATCGCGTCGTTGTTCTTCGTCTCGAACTGGCGCTACGCCGCGGAGGCGACCGACTACTTCGCCCAGGGCGCGCAGACGTCCCCGCTCCAGCACTATTGGTCGCTGAGCCTGGAGGAGCAGTACTACCTGGTGTGGCCATTCGCGATTCTCGCGATCGCGCTGATGGTCGGACGAACGCGACAGCCGCGCCTGTTCGCCGCTCTCAGCACGCTCGCGATCACCGTCGCGCTGTTCCTGCTGTCGCTGCAGCTGACGCAGAGCAATATCGCCACCGCGTACTTCATCACACCGGCGCGGCTCTGGGAGCTGTCGGTCGGAGCGACCGTAGCGCTCTGCATGCCCTGGTTCTCGCGCCTTCCACTGGCTCTCCGTCCGTTCGTCGCGCTTCTGGCTCTCGCGGGCATGATCGCCGCAAGCGTCGTCACGCCGACCGAACAGGGTTTCCCAGCGCCGTGGGCAGCACTCGCGGTACTCAGTGCCGCCGCATTCATCGCCTTCCCCTGGCAGCCGAAGCGGGCGTGGCTCAACCCGCTCGACAACCCGTTCCTCAGCTACATCGGCGACATCTCATACTCGCTCTACCTGTGGCACTTTCCCGCGCTCATCCTGGTCACGGAGCTCGCCCGCGGGACTCCGAGCTATGGTTCGCCAATCCCGGCACTCGAATCCATCGCGCTCTCGCTCGTCCTGGCTGCTCTTTCGTACCGCTTCATCGAAGAACCCGTCCGGCACTCCTCGTGGCTGGAGCCCGCCAAGAGAAGGCGGCGCAGAACTCGTTCCACTGTCAAACGACTTCAGTCCATCGCCGTGGCGGTCCTGTCCGCCACGGCGATCGTGGCCGTTGTCGTCGCCCTCATGGTGGACAGAGGCTCTCGCAACGACACGCCGCCGGCGGCCACGCCGACCACGAGCAGCAGCTCGCAGCCGACGAAGGCACCTCAGAAGGGCGGCGCTGCTCTGGCCGTTGTGAAGTCCGAGCTCACCGAGGCGCTGAAGGCGGAGGAATGGCCGGAAACCACCCCAGCACTCGCCGCACCGGAGGCCGCCGAACGCAGTGCCGAGTTCGACGCGTGCTCCACGCCGACCCATCCCGGCGTCGATGAGTGCACCTGGGGGCCAGCGGGCGCCCCTGTCACCATCGCGGTCGTCGGAGACGCGACATCGGTGGGATACCTTCCACTGCTGCGCACTCTTGTGGACTCGTCGAACGGCGCGATTCGAATCACCGCGCTCGGCATGTACGACTGTCCGTTCATCGACGATTCCTTCGCGGCTGAGAATGAGGCCGCCCAATCCGCGTGTCCGACGCGTCGAGCGATGGCGATACACGAGATCGGCGCGATGAAGCCGTCCTTCGTCTTCGTTTCGAACCTCTCGAGTGAGATCAGGAAGGTCGACGGCGGCAGCCCGATGGTCGCTGAATACAAGGCAGGACTCGACACGAGCCTGAGCAAGATCGCCCCGTACACCGGCAAGGTGGTCCTGTTCGCGCCTCCGCCCGAGGAGAAGGACATTCGCGAGTGCTATGCCCCGCAAAATCCCCCTTCGACGTGCGTCACGCACGTGCAGGAAAGATGGAAAGAGCTCAGTGCGGCAGACAAAGAAGTTGCGACAGCTGTCGGCGGCGTGTGGGTGGACACGCGTTCGCTCTACTGCGTGAGCGACAACTGCCCGGCGTTCGCGGCCGGCGTGCCCATCAAGTTCGACACGTTCCACATCACCGAAGCGTGGTCGAGACATATCGCTCCCGCAGCTGCCGAGCTACTGGCCAATGCGGGTGTCGACCTCACCGGAGAGCCGGCGACTCAGTAACGCGCTACTCGGGTTCGATGACGAACGGCCCCGCCTCCGGACGCTTGGGCAGCACGTGGTCGCCGGACGACTGGTGGCGGATGCGGCGGACGACCCAGGGCACGAGGTACTCCCGTGCCCAGGAGAGATCCTCCGCGCGCGCCTGCCGCCAGGTCCGCGGCGGAAGCGGCTCGGGTTCGAGCGGCTGGAGATCGTTCTCGACGTTCAGGGCGGCGAGCACCATCCGCGCGACGGTGTGGTGGCCCAGCGGTGCGAGATGCAGGCGGTCCGGCGCCCACATGCGCTGATCCTGGATCTCGGTGAGCGACCACTGGTCGGCGACGATCGCGTCGTAGCGGGCCGCCACCGCGCGCACGTTCTCGTTGTAGATCGCGACCTTGCCGCGGATTCCGCGGAAGACGGGGGAGAAGCCGACATCGACGCCCGTGAAGACCACCACGGTCGCGCCGTCCGCGCTGAGCCTGCGGACGGCCTCGTCGAACAGCGCCGCGATCTGGTCGGGGTCGGTGCCGG
The DNA here is from genome assembly GCF_017565305.1 of Leifsonia sp. TF02-11. Lineage (GTDB taxonomy): Bacteria > Actinomycetota > Actinomycetes > Actinomycetales > Microbacteriaceae > Leifsonia. The sequence continues at coordinate 164,630 of NZ_JAGEKP010000004.1, read as the reverse complement.
GGCGGATGACGTCGTTGCCGCCAGCGGAGATCGTGATGAGGTCGGGCCGGAGCGCGAGCGCCGGCTCCACCTGTTCGTCGAGGATCTGCTTGATGAGCTTGCCGCGCACCGCGAGGTTCGCATACGCGAAGTCGTCGGTCTGTGCGCTGAGGACCTCGGCCACGCGGTCGGCCCACCCGCGGTGGCCCCCGGGGCTCAGCGGCTCGGGATCGCCGATCCCCTCGGTGAACGAATCTCCGATCGCGACGTAGCGGGACCACGGGTGCTGGGCTTCGACCATTCCTCCATTCTGCATCGTGGTCGTGGTGTCGGACGCCTCGGGTAGATTTGATCCAAGTGGAGACGACAGCAGCACCCCAGCCCGGCGAGCCCTCGCTGGGCGCCGTCGTACCCGCGAAAGGAACAGGTGCCGCCGAATCAGGTGCCGCCGAATCAGGTGCCGTCGAGTCTGGCGTCACCGAGTCGAATGCTGCCGAGCACAGCGCGGGGGCCCACGCCGGCAGCTTCGCCGCCGAGCACCTGTCGCCGTCGTTCCCCGAGCGCGCGGCCTGGGGCACCGCGGGAAAGCTCCGCGCGTGGCAGGCCGAGGCGCTCGACGCCTACTTCGTTCACGAGCCGCGCGACTTCCTGGCCGCCGCGACCCCGGGCGCGGGCAAGACGACTTTCGCTCTGCGGCTCGCCACCGAACTGCTGTCGCGCCGCGTCGTCGAGCGGGTCACCGTCGTGGCGCCCACCGAGCACCTCAAGCGACAGTGGGCCGAGGCCGCCGCGCGGGTCGGCCTGCCGCTCGATCCCGACTTCCGAAACGCCGAGGGCCGCTACGCCCGCCACTACAAAGGCGTCGCCGTCACCTATGCGCAGGTCGCAATGCGGCCGAGCCTGCACAAAGACATCACCGAGTCCTATCGGACGCTCGTCATCCTCGACGAAGTGCACCACGGCGGAGACGCCCTGAGCTGGGGAGACGGCATCCGCGACGCCTTCGAGCGTGCGACCCGCCGGCTCTCCCTCACCGGCACGCCGTTCCGCTCCGACACCGCGCCCATCCCGTTCGTCACCTACCTGCCCGACCGACAGGGCATCCGTACGTCGGTCACCGACTACAACTACGGTTACGGACGCGCGCTCAGCGACGGCGTCGTTCGCCCGGTGATCTTCATGATCTACGCCGGTCACATGCGCTGGCGCACCAAGACCGGCGACGAGATGGAGGCGCGGCTCGGCGAGGGCAACACCAAGGACATCACTTCGCAGGCCTGGCGCACCGCGCTCGACCCTCGCGGCGAGTGGATCCCCGCCGTGCTCAGCGCCGCCGACCGACGGCTCAGCGAAGTGCGCAACTCGATCCCGGACGCCGGGGGACTGGTGATCGCGACCGACCACTATGCCGCGCGCGCCTATGCCGACCTCCTCCAGCAGATCAGCGGGGAGCCGGTGACGGTCGTGCTCTCGGACGAGAAGGAGGCGAGCGACCGGATCGCCGAGTTCGCGGCGGGGGAGTCGCGCTGGATGGTCGCTGTGCGCATGGTGTCGGAAGGCGTGGACGTGCCCCGCCTGGCGGTCGGCGTCTACGCGACCAGCGCCTCCACGCCGCTGTTCTTCGCCCAGGCGATCGGGCGATTCGTGCGTGCCAGGCGCCGGGGTGAGACGGCTTCCGTGTTCCTGCCGAACGTGCCGACGCTGATGGCGCTCGCGAACGCCCTCGAGCTCGAACGCGACCACGCTCTCGACCGACCGACGGCCGAAGGGGCCGAGGGCGACCTCTGGAACCCCGAGGACGCGATGATGGCCGAGGCGAACCGCGAGGGGAGGGCCTCGGAGGCCCTGACCGAGCAGTTCGCGTTCGAGGCGCTCGGCTCGGAGGCGAACTTCGACCGCGTGGTCTACGACGGGCGCGAGTTCGGCGGGTTCGCGGTGCCCGGCTCCGACGAGGAGCTCGACTTCATCGGACTGCCCGGCATCCTCGAGCCGGAGCAGGTGCATGACCTCCTGATGCAGCGACAGCAGCGCCAGGCGCGCCGGCACAGCTCGCGACCAGCCGCGGCCGACGGGCACCCGCCGGCCCCGCTGCACCGCACCCTGAAGGAGCAGAGACAGCTGTTGAACAGTCTCGTGGGCCTGTACTCGAAGAACTCGGGTGAACCCCACGGCCTCATCCACGCCGAGCTGCGCCGCGTCTGCGGCGGCCCGGCCGTGGCGCAGGCCAGCGTCTCGCAGCTCCAGGCCCGCATCGAGTGGCTCCGCAAGCGCATCGGCCGCTCCTGAAGCGGGCCCGGCGCGCGTAACTCCGGACCACCGGCGCGACGCGCGGCGTGTCGGGCAGGATCTCCGGAGTTGCGAACGATCGGCCTGACGGGCGCTAGATGACGCCGAGCGCCAGCATCGCGTCGGCTACGCGCACGAAGCCGGCGACGTTCGCCCCCAGCACGTAGTCGCCCGGCGCGCCGTACTCCTCGGCGGTCTCTGCGCAGCTGTCGTGGATGGAGTTCATGATCTCGGCGAGTCGCTGCTCGGCGTAGTCGAACGTCCAGGCGTCGCGGGAGGCGTTCTGCTGCATCTCGAGCGCCGACGTGGCGACGCCGCCCGCGTTCGCCGCCTTGCCCGGCGCGAACAGGACTCCCGCCGCGGTCAGCACGGCGACGGCCTCTGGCGTGCACGGCATGTTCGCGCCCTCCACGACGGCGGCGACGCCACCTGCTGCCAGGGTCGACGCCGCGCGGCCGTCGAGCTCGTTCTGGGTCGCGCAGGGGATGGCCACATCGATGCGGGTCTCCGCCGACAGCGCCCAGATGTCGGCGCCCGCACGGTAATCGGCGCCCGGACGGCGCTCGGCATACGTGCTGAGCCGGCCGCGCTCGACCTCCTTGATCTGGCGCAGCAGGTCCAGATCGATGCCATCGGCGTCGTACACGACACCGGAGGAGTCGGAGCAGGCCACCACGGTACCGCCGAGCTGGTGCACCTTCTCGATCGCGTAGATCGCCACGTTGCCCGAACCGGAGACGAGCACGCGCGCACCGTCGAAGTCCCGGCCGCGGGTGGCGAGCATCCGCTGCGCGAAGAACACCGCGCCGTACCCGGTCGCCTCCGTGCGCACTAGGGAACCGCCCCAGCCGACGCCTTTGCCGGTGAGCACGCCGGACTCGTAGCGGTTGGTGATGCGCTTGTACTGACCGAACAGGTAGCCGATCTCACGGCCGCCGACGCCGATGTCGCCCGCGGGGACGTCGGTGTGCTCTCCGAGGTGGCGGTAGAGCTCGGTCATGAACGACTGGCAGAACCGCATCACCTCGGCGTCGGACTTGCCCTTGGGGTCGAAGTCGCTGCCGCCCTTGCCTCCGCCGATCGGGAGGCCGGTGAGCGCGTTCTTGAAGATCTGCTCGAAGCCGAGGAACTTCACCGTGCCGAGCGTCACGCTCGGGTGGAAGCGCAGCCCGCCCTTGTACGGGCCCAGCGCCGAGTTGAACTCGACCCGGAAGCCGCGGTTCACCCGCACCCGCCCGGTATCGTCGGTCCACGGCACGCGGAAGATGAGCTGCCGCTCCGGCTCGGTCAGCCGCTCGAGCACCGACGCCTCCGCATAGCGCGGGTGCGCGGCGATCACCGGCTCCAGCGATCCGAACACCTCGCGCGCGGCCTGGTGGAACTCGGGTTCGCCGGCATTGCGGCGGAGGACGTCGTCGAGGAGGGAGGACAGCACGGAGGTCAAGCGAGGCCTTTCGGGACGGACACGGTCGAGACGAGCACGGAATTCTGAGTTTACTCTCATGAAAGCGTGGCGCTTCCCGTGTGACGGGCGGTGGGAGACCGCCGCGCGGTGAGGTTCGGCTGTCCTTGCTGGCACTGCGGGTCGCGGGTTCCTAGGCTGGGGCCATGAGCGCGGAGATCGTGAACGGACGGCATCCCGACGAGCCGCATCGGGAGGGCCTCGCCCAGAGACTGAACTGGCTGCGCGCGGGAGTGCTGGGGGCGAACGACGGCATCGTGTCGGTCGCCGCCGTGGTCGTCGGTGTCGCCGGAGCGACGAGCTCCGTACCGGCCATCCTCACCGCGGGCCTCGCCGCCCTCGTCGGAGGCGCCATCTCGATGGCGCTCGGCGAGTACGTGTCGGTCAGCAGCCAGCGCGACAGTGAGCACGCGCTGATCGCGAAAGAGCGGCGCGAACTCGAGGAGATGCCGGAACAGGAGCTCGCCGAGCTCGCCGGGCTCTACGAGGCCAAGGGCCTGAAGCCGGAGACCGCCAGGCAGGTGGCCGTCGAACTCACCGAGCACGACGCCCTCGCCGCGCACCTCTCGGCCGAGCTCGGCATCGACCAGGACGACGTCGTGAGTCCCTGGCACGCCGCGTTCGCGTCGGCGATCGCGTTCACGATCGGCGGCATCCTGCCGTTGTTGATCATCCTGACGCCGGCCGCCGTCCGCATCCCGCTGACCTTCGTGGTCGTGCTGGTCGCCCTGGCGGTCACCGGGTACGTCGCCGCGTGGATCGGTGGTTCCTCGCCGGGGCGGGCGATGGTGCGGGTCGTGATCGGCGGTGCGCTGGCGCTGGCGGCCACGTTCGCGATCGGCGCGCTGCTCGGCACCACGGTCGGCTGAGCGCCGGAGCGCCGAGGCGATGAAGGAAAAGGTCGAGATCGTCAGGGACTGGCTGCCCCGCTACACCGGCACGCCCCTGGAGGAGTTCGGCGAGCACATCCTGCTCACCAACTTCGGCGACTACGTCTACCGGTTTGCCGAGTGGTACGGAGCGGAGGTGCGCGGCAGCGACCGCTCGATGCCGAACGCGACCGCCGACGGCATCACGATGATCAACTTCGGCATGGGCAGCCCGAACGCGGCGACCATCATGGACCTGCTGAGCGCGGTGAGCCCGAAGGCGGCCCTGTTCCTCGGCAAGTGCGGCGGGGTCAAGAAGAAGAACCAGCTCGGCGACCTGGTGCTGCCGATCGCGGCCATCCGCGGCGAGGGCACGTCGAACGACTATCTGCCCCCCGAGGTGCCGGCGCTGCCCGCGTTCCAGCTGCAGCGCGGTGTCTCGACGACGATCCGCGACTTCGGCCACGACTACTGGACCGGCACCGTGTACACGACGAACCGCCGGGTCTGGGAGCACGACGACACCTTCAAGACGTACCTGCGGCAGACGCGCTGCATGGCGGTGGACATGGAGACCGCGACCGTCTTCGCGGCCGGGTTCGCCAACCACATCCCGAGCGGCGCCCTGCTGCTGGTGTCCGATCAGCCGATGATCCCGGAGGGCGTCAAGACGGCCGAGAGCGATCGCAGCGTGACCGCGCAGTTCGTGGAGCGGCACATCCGGATCGGCGTCGAGTCCCTTCGGCTCGTCCGCCGCAACGGCCGGAGCCTGCGCCACCTCCGCTTCGAAGACAACTGACGCCCGAGAGGCACACGCGCGAGGGGCACGTCCTTGTCGCTTTCGCGGCTCGAAAGTGACAACAACGTGCCCCTCGGCGGGGCGTGCGGGGTGGTGACGTGCGTCAGTGGCCGGTGAGGGGAGCCATGGCGCGGGCGACGAGGGAGGGGCGGCCGGTGGCGCGCTCCTCCAGGTCGGCGCCCTCCATTGCGACGAGGCCGGCGTTGGCGCCGAGGAAGCGCAGCGGCTCCGGCTCCCAGCGCGGAGAGCGGTGGCCGACCCACGGAAGCGCGGTGAGCTCGGTCCGGCGGCCGGCGATCAGGTCGGCCAGCGTGCGGCCTGCGAGATTCGTGGTGCTGAGCCCGTCGCCGACGTAGCCGCCGGCCCAGGCCTCGCGCGCGTCGCGGTCGAGGCCGACGGCGGCGTGCCAGTCGCGCGGAACGCCCAGCGGGCCGCCCCAGTGGTGGGTGATGCGAACGCCGGCGACCGCGGGGAACAGCTCGCCCAGCGTGCGGACCAGGTGGTCGCGCACGCGCGGCGAGCGGTCGTAGGAGGGGTGGATGGCGCTGCCGAGGTGGTACCGGGCGCCGCGCCCGCCGAACGCGATGCGGTTGTCGGCAGTGCGCTGGCCGTAGACGATCAGGTGCCGGAAGTCGGCGAAGGTCTGGCCGTGCTCGATGCCGATGCGCTCCCACACCGCGTCGGAGAGCGGCTCGGTGGCGATCATGAGCGAGTACAGGGGGAGGATGCGGCGGCCGACCTGGGCGAGCTGTGACCCGTAGCCCTCGGTGGCGTTGACGACTGTGCCTGCGGTGACCGTGCGCTCGACGCCGGCCGCGCGCACCCGCACGACGCCGTCGGTCCAGCCGATCACTTCGGTCTGCTCAGTGATCACCGCGCCGCGGCGTTCGACCGCGCGGGCCATGCCACGCACGAGCTTGCCGGGGTGCACGCGGGCGCAGGCCGGCGTGATCGTGGCCGCCACGGCGTCCGGGACGCCGTAGCGCGCACGGACGCTCTCGGTGCCGGCGAGAGTGACCCGGTCGACGCCGAACTCCTCCGACTCCGCGAACTCCGCCCGGGCGGCCGCGAGCTGCACCCGGTTGCGCGCGAAGGTCACGGTGCCGCCGCGGACGTAGTCGCAGTCCACGCCCTCGGCCTCGACGACCCGGCCGACCTCGCCGACGGTGTCGACCATCGCCTGCCGCTGGGCCACCGCGGCATCGCGCCCGTAGCGGGCGGCCAGAGCGGACGCCGACCACGGGAACAGCGCGGAGCACCAGCCGCCGTTGCGCCCGGACGCGCCGAAGCCGGCCACGTCTCGTTCGAGGAGCAGGATGCGCAGGCTCGGGTCGGCCTCCTGCAGGTAGTACGCGGTCCAGAGTCCGGTGAGGCCGGCGCCGACGATCGCGACGTCGACCGTCGTGTCCTCGGCCAGCGCCGGCCGGGGTCGGAAGCCGTCCTCCGCCTCGGCGATCGAGTCGAACCAGAAGCCGACGCTGCGGTAGTCCACGACACTCCTTCGAGTCTGGGGTGTGACGTCCGAGTACTCGGACGGGTGAGACGAAAGAGTCCGCGCGCCGCTCGGTGGTGCGGTGCGCGGACTCCTTCGGGTCGTGCTGGGTGTCTTACAGGTGGTTGGACGCCTCGGTGAGCACCGACTCGAGGATCTGCCGGATCTCGACGAACTCGTCCGGACCGATCGTGAGCGGCGGCGCGAGCTGGACGACGGGGTCGCCACGGTCGTCGGCGCGGCAGTAGAGGCCCGCGTCGTAGAGCGCCTTGGAGAGGAAGCCGCGCAGCAGGCGCTCCGACTCGTCGTCGTTGAACGTCTCCTTCGTCGACTTGTCCTTCACCAGCTCGATGCCGAAGAAGTAGCCGTCGCCGCGGACGTCTCCGACGATCGGGAGGTCGAGGAGCTTCTCGAGCTCGGCGCGGAACAGCGGCGAGTTCTCCCGGACGCGCTCGTTGAGGCGCTCCTCCTCGAAGATGTCGAGGTTCTCCAGCGCGACGGCCGAGGACACCGGGTGCCCGCCGAACGTGTAGCCGTGGTAGAACGACGTGTTGCCGTGCTTGAACGGCTCGTAGATCTTGTCGCTGATGATCGTCGCGCCGATGGGGGAGTACCCGGACGTCATGCCCTTGGCGCAGGTGATCATGTCGGGCACGTAGCCGTACTGGTCGCACGCGAACATGTGGCCGATGCGGCCGAAGGCGCAGATGACCTCGTCGCTGACCATGAGCACGTCGTACTTGTCGCAGATCTCGCGCACACGCTGGAAGTATCCGGGAGGCGGCGGGAAGCAGCCGCCCGAGTTCTGGACCGGCTCGAGGAAGATCGCGGCGACGGTCTCGGGACCCTCGAACTGGATCATCTCCTCGATGCGGTTCGCCGCCCACACGCCGAAGGCCTCGACGTCGTCGGTCGGCGCGCCCATCTCGCCGGCGCGGTAGAAGTTCGTGTTCGGCACGCGGAACCCGCCGGGGGTCAGCGGCTCGAACATCTCCTTCATGGCCGGGATGCCGGTGATGGCCAGCGCGCCCTGCGGGGTGCCGTGGTAAGCCACGGCACGGGACAGCACCTTGTGCTTGGTCGGGCGGCCCTGCAGCTTCCAGTAGTACTTGGCCAGCTTGAACGCGGTCTCGACGGCCTCGCCGCCGCCGGTGGAGAAGAAGACGCGGTTGAGGTCGCCGGGCGCGTAGTGCGCGAGGCGGTCCGCGAGCTCGATCGCGTTCGGGTGGGCGTACGACCAGATCGGGAAGAAGGCGAGCTGTTCGGCCTGCTTCGCCGCGACCTCGGCGAGACGCTTGCGGCCGTGGCCGGCGTTCACGACGAACAGCCCGGACAGGCCGTCGATGTAGCGCTTGCCGTGGTCGTCCCAGATGTGGTGGCCCTCGCCGCGCGTGATGATGGGGACGCCGTGGCCCTCCTCCATCACCGACTGGCGTGCGAAGTGCATCCAGAGATGGTCGCGTGCCTTCGCCTGCAGGTCTGCCTCATCGGGTGTGATGGGCTCGCCGAACGTTTCAACGGTTGTCGTCATGGTTATCGCGTTCCCCAGTTGTAGAACTGTTTGTGGAGTTTGAGGTACACGAACGTCTCGGTGGAGAGCACTCCCTCGAGCGTCCGGATCTCGGAATTGAGCATCGTGATGAGGTCGAGGTCGTTCTCGCACACCACCTCGGCGAGGATGTCGTATGTCCCCGCCGTGAGGACGACGTAGTCCACGGCGGGCATCGCCGCGAGCTTGTCCGCGATCACCAGGGTGTCCCCGGTGACGCGTACCCCGATCATCGCCTGGCGGTAGAAGCCGAGCTGCATCGGGTCGGTCACGGCCACGATCTGCATCACACCCGACTCAGTCAGCTTCTGCACGCGCTGGCGCACCGCCGCCTCGCTGAGACCGACCGCTTTGCCGATCTCCGCGTACGACTTGCGGCCGTCGACCTGCAGTTGCTCGATGATCGCCTTGGAGACGTCGTCGATGACCGCAGCCTTCGTGCCATTCGTTGCCCGAGGGGTACTCATGGAGCGATTCTGTCAGTGGAGTAGCTCTCTAGCAAGCGAATCCGCACATTCCTGCCCGATTCACTGACGAAATCAGTAGACTCCCGGCATGAGTTCACCGCTGAGCACAACGACGACCCCCGAACTGACGAACTTCGTCAACGGTGCGCGCACCGCCGCCCGCGGCAGCGACGGCATCGCCCTGATCGACCCGGCGACGGAGGATGTGTACGCCACCGCGCCGGTCTCCACCGCCGAGGATGTGGCCGACGCATATCGCGCCGCCGAGGATGCCTTCGAGGTCTGGGGAAACACCACGCCGGCAGAGCGGCAGCTGGCCCTGTTCCGCATCGCAGACGCGATGGAGGAGCGCGCGGAGGAGTTCGCCGACGCCGAATCGCAGGACACCGGCAAGCCGCGAGGCACCCTCGTGGAGGACGAGATCCTGCTGTCGGTCGACCAGATCCGCTTCTTCGCCGGCGCGGCCCGCAACCTGGAGGGCAAGTCGGCCGGCGAGTACATGCCCGACCACACGTCGTTCATCCGGCGCGAGCCGATCGGCGTCGTCGGCCAGGTGACGCCATGGAACTACCCGCTGAACATGGCGGTGTGGAAGTTCGCTCCCGCGTTGGCGGCCGGCAACACCACGGTGCTGAAGCCCTCGGACACCACGCCGCTCTCCACGCTGCTGCTGGCGGAGGTCGCCAGCGAGTTCCTGCCGGCCGGCGTGCTCAACGTGGTGCTGGGCGACCGGACGACGGGCGCCGCCATGATCGACCACCCCACCCCGCAGCTGGTCTCGATCACCGGGTCGGTGCGTGCGGGCATGGAGGTCGCCAGGGCGGCCTCCTTCGACCTCAAGCGAGTGCACCTCGAGCTCGGCGGCAAGGCGCCGGTGATCGTCTTCGACGACGCCGACATCGAGAAGGCGGTCGAGGGCATCGTCGCCGCCGGCTACTTCAACGCCGGCCAGGACTGCACTGCCGCCACCCGCCTGTTGGTGCAGCAGGGCGTGCACGACGAATTCGTCGCCGCACTGGCGCAGTACGCCCGCGACAACGCCCGCACGGGTGCGCCGCGCGAGGACGGCATCCTCTACGGCCCGCTCAACAACGCCAACCAGCTCGCCCAGGTGAGCGGCTTCGTCGACAGGCTGCCCGACCACGCTCGCGTCGAGCTGGGCGGCCGTCGCCAGGGCGACCGCGGGTACTTCTGGGAGGCCACCATCGTCTCCGGCCTGCGCCAGGACGACGACGCGGTGCAGAACGAGATCTTCGGCCCGGTGCAGACCGTGCAGAAGTTCACCGACGAGGCGGAGGCCCTGCGCTGGGCCAACGGTGTGCGCTACGGCCTCGCGTCGTCGGTCTGGACGAAGGACCACGGCCGGGCGATGCGCTTCGCTAAAGGCCTCGACTTCGGCTGCGTGTGGATCAACACCCACATCCCGATCGTGGCCGAGATGCCGCACGGCGGCTTCAAGCACTCCGGCTACGGCAAGGATCTGTCGATGTACGGGTTCGAGGACTACACGCGCATCAAGCACGTGATGTCGTACATCGGGGAGTGATCACCGCCGGAGCGCGACGATCAGGGCGCTGACCGCGAGCAGCGGCAGCGCCCACAGCGCGGCGGCGACGTAGCCGCCCGCCGGCGGGAGCAGTGCGCCGGCGGGCGTCGCCGCGGCCAGCAGGAGGCCCGCCAGGGCGCTGCCGATGCTGAAGCCGACGCTGCGGACGATCTGGTTGATCGAGAGCACACTCGCGGTCTCCTGTGCGGGGACGTCCTCCAGGACGAGCCGGGGCATGACGGCGGAGACGCCGCCGACACCGAAGCCGAGCACGGTCATGGCGAGCAGGACCACCGCGAGCGACCCCGTCCCGACGGCGAGGAGCACTGCCGCGATGGCGACGGCGGAGGCCGACACGGCGAATGCGCCGCGGTCCGTGACCGTGCGCGCCAGGCGGGGGACGACACGCCCGGCGACGAACCCGAGGGCGGAGAAGGGGATGAGCGCTGCGCCCGCCGCGACGCCGGGCAGCGCGAACCCGTAGCCCGCCCCTGGCGGAGTCTGTAGATACCGTGTCAGAAGGCTGAACAGCAGGTACATCCCGACGCCGGAGACCAGCATCGCGCCGTTCGCGCGCAGCACAGTGGGTCGGCCGAGGAGGCGGAGGTCGGCCAGGGGAGCGGGCACCCGCAGCTCGACGACGGTCCAGGCGGCGAGCACGAGCGCGGACAGCCCGAGCACGGCGCCTCCGAGGAGCGGACTGGCCCAGAGTGCCGGTTCGGCGATGACGAGGAGGACGCCCAGAGTGCCGACCCCCAGCAGGACCGCCCCGGGGACGTCCAGGCGCGGGTTCGGCCCCGGCGCATCGCGCGGGAGGGTCCGCCACGCGATCAGGAGCGCGACGGCCGAGAGGACCAGGCCGAACGCATAGGCGGCGCGCAGGCCGGCGAGCTGATCGATCAACCCCACGAGCGGATAGCCGACACCGATGCCGACCGTCGACGCGACCGAGAGCGCCGCGATCGTCCCGGACGCGCGCGCCTCGGGGAGCTCTGTGCGTGCGACGCTCATCAGCAGGGCCACCGCGCCGAGGCCGAGTCCTTGCAGGGCGCGGCCCGCGATGAGGAACGCGAACGGCAGCGGCAGCACGGTGAGGACGCCGCCCAGCACGACCACCGCCAGCGAGCCGAGCACGGTGATGCGGCGTCGCGGACCGGAGCCGAGCCTCCCGAGCACCGGGGCCGCGATCGCGCCGGCGAACAGCGTGACGGTCAGGGTCCACTGCGCGGCGGCGAGCGGGACGTGCAGCGTGGTGGCGACCGAGGTGATCAGCGGCGCGCCCAGGCTGCCGATCACGGCGACCACGAGCGCGACCGCGACAAGGGCGCTGCTGAGCCGCGCTGCCGGCCGATCCGAATCCATCGCGGGCCAGACTACGCGACACGCCGTCGGCGCTTAAACATCCTGTCCTATAGGTATTAACCCCGCGCCTCCGCTACGCTGCCTGCACACACATCGTCGTGTGCAGTCGACCGGAAGGCATTCGATGTCTGCAGAACCGTCGTCCTCCGCCCATCTCGAGGACAGCGAGCACCTCGCCGTCCTCGGGTACGAGGATTCCTTCAACAGGTCCATGACCCTGTGGGCCAACTTCGCGCTGGGCTTCACGTACCTGTCGCCGCTCGTCGGCGTGTACTCGCTGTTCGCGGTCGCGATGGCCACGGGAGGGCCGCCCTCGATCTGGTGGATCGTCATCGTGGGCGCCGGCCAGTTCCTGGTCTCCCTGGTCTTCGGCGAAGTCGTCTCGCAGTACCCGATCCACGGCGGCATCTACCCGTGGGCGCGCCGGCTCTGGGGCCGGCGGTACGCGTGGATGGCCGCGTGGGTCTACATCTGGGCCATGATCGTGACGATCACGGCGGTGGCGTCGTACGGCAGCGGGTTCCTCGCCAGCCTGTTCGGCCTCCCGGCGACCAACGAGGTCACGCTCGGTCTAACCGTGCTGTTGCTCGTCGTGGCGCTCGGACTCAACTTCACGGGCACCAAGACGCTCGCGACGGTCGCCCGCATCGGGCTCTCCGCCGAGCTGATCGGCGTGATCGCCGTCGGGCTCTACCTGCTGATCTTCCAGCGGAAGCACCCGTTCTCGGTGTTCTTCGACACCATGGGAGTGGAGGGCCACGGCTCGTACCTGGTCGCGTTCCTCGGCGCCGCGCTCGCCGGGCTCTTCCTCTTCTACGGGTTCGAGGCCTGCGGCGACGTCGCAGAGGAGGTCGCCAACCCGGCGCGCCGCATCCCCAAGGCCATGATGATGACGATCGTCGTCGGCGGAGTCTCCGCGCTCTTCGCCTTCGGCGGCTACGTGCTCGCCGCGCCCGACCTGGAGCGGATCGTCGCGGGCAAGGACGTCGACCCGATCCCGGAGATCCTGCAGTCCACGCTCGGCACGGTCGGCGCGAAGATCTTCCTGGTCGTCGCGGTGACGGCCTTCCTGTCGTGCGTGCTGAGCCTGCAGGCCGCGGCGAGCCGGTTGCTGTTCTCGTTCGCCCGCGACGGGATGATCCCGGCCCACCGCTGGCTGGCCAAGGTGTCGCCGCGCACCAAGGTTCCGGTCAACGCCCTCATCGTGGCGTGCAGCATCCCGGTGCTGATCAGCCTGATCGTGTACGTGGGGCCGTCCGGCCTGATCACCCAGGTGACGGCGTTCGCGGTGCTCGGCATCTACGTCGCGTTCCAGTCGGTCGTGCTGGCGTCGCTGCGGCAGCGGCTGAAGGGCTGGCGTCCGGCAGGGCCGTTCTCGCTGCGCGGCGCGGGGCTGATCGTCAATGTGCTCGCGCTGGCCTACGGCGTGTTCGCCATGATCCTGCTGGCGTGGCCGACGAACACCGGGAGCTGGTTCAACGACTGGATCGTGCTCATCGGTCTCGGCATCGTCGCCGGCGCAGGACTGCTCTACCTGTTCCTCGCCCGGCCGGACCGCCAGTCGACCGCACCGGAGGGCGACGCCATCCAGGTGGCCCAGCTGCTCCGCGCCCGCCGCGAGAGCCCGAAAGAGGCCGCCCCCGCCGCGGACTGACCGACCCCAGCCATCGCTTCCTCACCTCTTCACGCGACACGCCGAGCGCCCGCGGGAGAAAGTGAGGAAGCGATGGCTGCGGGTCAGGACTCGCGGCGGGGGACGGCGAGCGGGTTGCCGTCGCGCAGCTCGAGGGGCAGCACGTCCTGCGGGGCGTCCTGGTAGGCGATCGGGGTGAGCCAGCGGCGGATCGCGGTGGCTCCCACCGACGTGTGGATGCTGGCCGTGGTCGCCGGCCACGACCCGCCGTGGTGCTGCGCCCAACCGATGGCGACCCCGGTGGGCCAGCCGTCGAAGAGCAGCCGGCCGGCGATCGGCGCGAGGGCGGCCGCCAGGGCGGTGACATCTTCACCGGCAGCACGGTGGATCGTCGCGGTGAGCGACGGCTGGAGGGCGGCGAGCACGGCGGGCAGGTCGTCGTCGCGGTACGAGACGACGACGGTCACCGGGCCGAACCGTTCCTGGAGGAAGCGGTCGGACCCGGCGAGGAAAGCCGCCGCATCGGTCAGCACCACAGCGGGGACCGACGCTCCCGGCTGGTACGGGCCGAGCAGCACGGTGGCGTCGTCGTCCGCTCCGAACAGCTCCAGCGCCTCGGCGTACGCCGCACTCATGCCGTCGGTCAGCTGGCGGGAGGTCGGAGCCGAGCCGAGCGCGGCGGCGACGGCGTCGTCGACACCCTCGCCGGACGGCACGAACACGAGCCCCGGCTTGGTGCAGTACTGGCCGGCATCCCGGGTGAACGAGCCGACGAGTCCTGCACCGATGTCGGCGGCACGCTCGCGGGCGGCGGCGCGCGTGACGATCACCGGATTGATGCTGCCGAGCTCGCCGTAGAACGGGATCGGGTCCGGCCGGGAGACCGCGAGGTCGAACAGGGCGCGACCGCCGCGCTCCGAACCCGTGAATCCGGCCGCGCGCACGCCGGGGTGCTGCACGAGGGCGACACCGGCCTCCATGCCCTCCACCAGCGCGAACCAGCCGCTCGGCAGCACGCCGACGGCGAGGTCAGCCGTACGCCGGGACAGCCGAGGGTGGCCGGGATGCGCCTTGACGATGACCGGACACCCTGCGGCGAGCGCCGAGGCCGTGTCGTTGCCCAGTACCGAGAACGCGAACGGGAAGTTGGACGCGGTGTAGACCGCGACCGGTCCGATCGGGCGGAGGATGCGCCGCAGATCGGGCCGCGGCGGGATCAGGGCCGGGTCGGGGGAGTCGATCGTGGCCTCGAGATAGCCGCCCTCGCGCGCGACGCCGGCGAAGAACCGGAGCTGCGCCGCGGTGCGGGTGATCTCGCCGTCGAGCCGCGCCGCCGACAGGTGCGTCTCCTCTGCCGCGAGGGCGACGAGTCCCGTGCGGTCGGCCTCCAGAGCGGCGGCGAGCCGGTCGAGCCAGGTCGCCCGCTCCTCGCGGGTGGTCGGCAGCAGCGCGGCGGCGGAGGCGGCAGCGGTCGCAGCGTCGAGGAGGGCGTCGCCCATCAGAAGGCCGCCAGCCCGGTCAGCGCGCGCCCGAGCACGAGCGTGTGGATCTCGTCGGTGCCCTCGTAGGTGCGCACGGACTCCAGATTGGCCATGTGCCGCATCACCGGGAACGCGTCGGTGATGCCGTCGCCGCCGAGGATGGTGCGCGCCTCCCGGGCGATCGCGAGAGCCTCCCGCACGCTGTTGAGCTTGCCGACGCTGATCTGCGTCGGCGTGAGCCGCCCCGCCTCCTTGAGCCGGCCCAGGTGCAGGGCGAGCAGCATCCCCTTCTCGTACTCCACCAGCATGTCCGCCAGCTTCTGCTGGATCAGCTGGGTCGCGCCGATCGGCCGACCGAACACCTCTCGGGTCGTCGCGCGCTCGATGGAGACCTCCAGGCAGGATCGCGCCGCGCCCATCGCACCCCAGACGATGCCGTACCGCGCCTCGTTGAGGCAGGAGAACGGTCCGGACAGTCCGCGAGCGCCCGGCAGCATCGCGGACTCGGGGACCCGGACCTCGTCGAGCACGATGTCGCACTGCACCGACGCGCGCATCGACAGCTTGCCGTCGATCGGCGTCGCCGTGAACCCGGGAGTCGCCGTCGGGACCGCGAAGCCGCGTACGCCGTCGTCGGTCGCCGCCCAGACCACGGCGACGTCGGCGAGCGACGCCAGGCCGATCCAGCGCTTGGCGCCGGTGATCACCCAGTCGCCGCCCTCGTGGCGCGCCCGCGTCGTCATGGCGGCGGGGTCGCTGCCGCCCTGCGGCTCGGTGAGCGCGAAGCAGCCGATGCGCTCGCCGCGGGCCATCGGCGCGAGCCACTCGGCCTTCTGTTCGTCGGAGCCGAACTTGGAGATCGCGCTCATGGCGAGCGAGCCCTGCACGGAGACGAACGTGCGCCACCCGCTGTCGACGGCCTCCAGTTCGTGGCAGACCAGGCCGTAGGCGACAGCACCGGCGCCCGCGCAGCCCGGGTCCTTCAAGTGCATGCCGAGCACGCCGAGTGCCCCGAGCTCCCCGACGAGCTCCTTCCGGAAGTGCTTGTCCTCGAAGTCCTGTGCGATGACCGGGGCGATGCGCTCTGCGGCGAAGCGCCTTGCCTCGTCACGCCAGCGCAGTTCGTCCTCGGTGAGGAGGCGGTCGATGCTGAAGGCCTCGTGGAGCGTGGCGGATGCGGAGGTCATGGAGCGGTCCTTTCGGTGCGGGCGGAGAGTGCCTCCGCCCACACGGGGTCGTGCGCGCCGAGAAGCGGCGGCGGCGTGCGGTGAACGGCGGGCGCCGTGTCGAGGCGGATCGGGGTCGCGGGTTGACGCGAGGTGCGTCCGGTGGCGGGGTCGACGGTCGTCGCGACCGCGTCGAGGCCGAGCGAGGCCGCGAACTCGAACGCCTCTGCGACGCTGTTGACGAGGCCGGAGGGGACCCGTGCCGCGCCGAAGTCGGCCACCCAGTCGGCTGCGTCGCGGCGGCGCAGCGCGGGCTCGAGGAGCGCGCGGAGCTCGTGGCGGTTGTGCACGCGTTCCTCGTTGGTCGCGAACCGGGGGTCGTCGGCGAGCTCCGGGAGGCCGAGCGCCGCCGCGAAGGCGGCGAACTGACGGTCGTTGCCGACGGCGACGACGAGCTCGCGATCGGCGGCGCGGAAGAGCTCGTATGGTGCGATGCTCGGGTGCGCGTTGCCCAGCCGGGCGGGGGAGCGGCCGGTCGCGAGCGTGCTGGACGCCTGATTGGTGAGTGCGGCGAGCAGCGAGCCGAGGAGGTCGACGTCGACGCGCGAGCCGTGCCCGGTGCGGTCCCGCTCGCGCAGGGCGAGCAGGATGCCGGCGAGTGCGTTCTGGCCGGTGAGGACGTCGACGAGCGCGACGCCCACTTTGCTGGGTTCGCCGTCGGCCGGGCCCGTGATGCTCATCAGGCCGCCGACCGCCTGCACGAGGAGGTCGTAGCCGGGGAGGTCGGCGCCGGCTTCGCGCCCGAACCCCGTGATCGAGCAGTAGACCAGACCGGGGTTGGCCGCGCGGAGGCTCTGTTCGTCGAGCCCGAAGCGCTCCATCACCCCCGGCCGGAAGTTCTCGACGACCACGTCGGCCGTCTCGGCGAGAGCGCGCGCGGCCGCGAGGCCCTCCGCGGTGGTCAGGTCGCACACGACGGAGCGCTTGTTGCGGTTGACGGCGCCGAAGTAGGTGGACTCGCCCGCGTCGTCGACGGGAGGCCGCCACGCGCGCGTGTCGTCGCCGGCCGGGCTCTCGATCTTGACGACGTCGGCGCCGAAGTCGGCGAGCATCATCGTGGCATAGGGGCCGGCCAGGACGCGGGAGAAGTCGGCGACCCGCACTCCGGACAGGATGCTGTCGGTCATGGTCCGCTCCTTCGCTCTCACGGCCGTTTCCGGGCTCGCGCCGAATTCATCCTATATCGAATGATTGGGTCGGGATATCGTGGTGGGGTGACCACCTCCACCCGCGATGCTGCCCGAACGACGCGGCCGGCGCCAGGTGCGCGCGACGCCGTCTTCGCTCAGCTCTCCGACGCCGGACGCGCTGAGCAGGTGGCCCGGCGCCTCGCCGACGCCATCGTGCTCGGCGTGCTCAGCCCGGGTGAGCGCCTGCCCAGCGAGGCCGACCTGGCGCGGAGGTTCGGCGTCGCTCTGGTGACAGCGCGCGAAGGCCTCGGGATGCTGCGAGAGGCCGGACTGGTCGAGACGCGCCGCGGCAGGGACGGCGGGAGCTTCGTCGTCCACCCCGGTGACGCAGACGGGCCGATGCTGGCGACTCGACTGCGGGGCCTCTCGCAGGTCGAGCTGAGCGATCTCACCGTCTACGTCACGGCGATCGCGGCGGGCTGCGCCGACCGGGCCGCCGAGCGCACGACCCCCGCCGACGATGCCCGGCTGGCGGCCTGGCTCGCGGCAGCGGACTTCAGCGAGCCGGCGGAGGCGCGGCGCAGCGCAGGGGGATTCCTGCTGGAGCTGGCCGTGCTGAGCCAGTCGACCCGCCTGGTGCGCGAGCAGATCCGACTGCAGGCCGAGTTCGGCCCACTGTTGTGGCTCGGGATGCGCGACGCCGCCCTCCGGGAGGGGACGGCCGGATCCGTCCGGGCCATCGCCGATGCGGTCGCCGCGAGCGACGCCGCGGCCGCGCGAGCCGAGGTCACCGCGCTGCTCGGCGGCGTGGCGCGCTGGTTGCTCGCCGCGAAGGCCCGGATCGAGACGGGAGGGACGATCGATGGCTGAGCTGGTCGTGACGACGCAGGACGACGCGCGGCTCGACGCTGCGGCAGCGCGTGTGAGCGCCCTCTTCGGCGATCTCCAAGCGCGGCTCACGGACTGGCGCGACGCCGTCCTCGCCGCCCAGAGCGCAGAGGGGATGCCCGCCGCGGCGCTCGACGACCTGATCGAGCGCCTGGTGCTGCCCGCACTGCGCGAGGACGATCCCGTGCTCGTCGGCGCGGGGTTCGTCGCCGCTCCGGAGTTCACCGGAGGGGACGACCTCCACTTCGCCTGGTGGCTCGGGCCGCTCGACGACAACCCGCTCACGGGCGCGACGTCCGAGCCGAGCCGGTTGGATCTGGCCTCGCGCTCGTACTCGGACTACCTGCGCGATTTCCGATCGCTGGAGTGGTACAGCATCCCGCGGTCGACCCACCGCACCCACATCACCGGGCCGTACGTCGACCACCTGTGCGCGTGCGACTACATCGTCACCATCACCTCGCCCGTTGAGCGCGGCGCGCGGATGCTCGGGGTGGTCGGCGTCGACGTCTACGTGCGGCGTCTCGAGCGGGAGCTGCTCCCTGCCCTGCTCGGAGTCGGGCGTCCGACGATACTGGTCAACGAGTGGGGGCGCGTCATGGTGTCGACCGACCCGACGGTGCTGGCGGGGGCCGTCGCGCAGGTCGGAGACGACGCGGTCCGGTGCGCTGGGACCCCGTTCCGCCTTGTCGCCACTGCGCTGTCCGCCTGAGCCGGGCGGCTAGACTCGTCCCGTACGTCACGTCCTACATCGGGGAGCTGCCCCGGTCCGTCGCAGACCAGGAGGAACCCCCGAGTGGCTCCCGGCTTCACGCGGTACGCACCGACTGCAGGTCCGTCCCGCTGGCTGCTCATCGCCGGGCGGCGGTTCGTCGCCTGTGTCGAGAGCACGGCCGCCGACAGCATCGTCGACGCGGTGTGGTGGCTGGCCGACTCCGATCTGGCGACCATCGAGTCGGTGGTCGGTGCGTTCCCGCTGGCCGGGCCGGACAGCGTCCGCTCCTTCGCCGTGGCGGAGCTCGGCGAGCCCAACGCACAGGGTGAGATCGTCGTCACAGCGGTGGTCCGCGGGTCCGCGGCGCTGGACATCTTCTCGGTCGGCGGAGCCAGGCGGTTCGGCTCGGGCGGAGTCCAGCCGTGGGTGCTGGCGGAGTTCCGGAACGTCACCGGCCTCGCGCTCGGCGGCGACGATCTGCCCACCGCTCCGGTCGCCCGGCTCGCCGTCGGTTCGCTTCCGATCGGCCTCGGCGTGGTCGACGGCGAGCTGCTGACCTGGTCGAGCACGCCGATCGAGCGTGTCGAGCGCACGGCCGACCGGGTCGGACCTGCAGACACAGGCGACGCCGCCGCGGCCGGGTCTCCCGCTGACGATGCGAGCTCAGACGAGACGATCATCCGCGACCGTCCCCGCAGCTCCAGCCTGTTCTCCCGGCACGACGCGCCGACAGAGCTCGCGGAGTCGCCCGAGGCGGACCCGGTGGTCCAGCGGATTCCTGTCGCCCACGAACTCCCCGGGGCGATCGACATCGAGGAGCCGGGGACG
Organism: Leifsonia sp. TF02-11; assembly: GCF_017565305.1. Lineage (GTDB taxonomy): Bacteria > Actinomycetota > Actinomycetes > Actinomycetales > Microbacteriaceae > Leifsonia. Next base: position 144,918 of record NZ_JAGEKP010000004.1, on the reverse strand, counting down.
GCGACCGAGCAGCCGCTGTCCACCGGTCCGCGCGACACGCCCGGTGGCCGCGCCGGAGACGGGACATCGCCCCGGCCGACCGACCTCGAGCCGGTCGGGCCGCAACCGGAGCAGCGGCGCTTCGCCGTCCGCGTCGGACCGGGGGACAGCATCCGACTGGACGCGCCGATCCTCGTGGGGCGCAAGCCGTCACTGGCCCGGGTGGAGTCGGGCGAGCTGCCGCGTCTGATCGCGGTGCCGTCGCCCGAGCACGAGGTCTCCTCGACGCACGTGCGCATCGAGCAGTCGGGGGACGCCGTGGTCGTCACCGACCTCCGGTCGACGAACGGGACGGTCGTCGTGCGACCGGGCGGGGCCTCCGCCCGCCTGCGGCCCGGCGAGTCGACGGTCGTGCTGCCCGGATCCGTTGTGCAGATCGGCGACGGTAATATCATCGAGATCACCGCCGTCCCGGCCGACGGCCCGCAGGGCGCACCTCAGCCGGCGTCGGGGGCGGACCGTCGAGAAGAAGGACGCGAGTGACCCAGATCGGTCGCACCAACCGTCGCCACACCGTGGTGGTTCCGGGAGGTGCCGATGCGCGCATCAGCCTCGGCTGGGCGGCGCTCAGCGACACCGGCTACCGCCGCAGCGTCAACGAGGACAGCCTCCTCGCCCGGTCGCCGATCTTCGCGGTCGCCGACGGAATGGGAGGGCACACGGCGGGAGACTTCGCCAGCACCGCCGTGGTGACCCGGCTGGCGGAGAAGGTCCGCACCGATTTCGTGACGGAGACGTCGCTGACGAGCGCGCTGCGCGACGCCGTCGGCGATATGACCAGGGGGGTCGGCCAGACCGACCTCGGGACCGGGACAACTGTGACGGGTATCGCCCTCACGCTGGTCGAGGGGGCTCCGTACTGGCTGGTGTTCAACATCGGCGATTCGCGTGTCTACAGCTACCGCGACGGCACGCTCGAGCAGTTGACGGTCGACCACTCGATCGTGCAGGAACTCCTGGACGCCGGTGCCATCACTCCGGAGGAGGCCGAGGTCCACCCCCACAGCAATGTGATCACGCGTGCCGTCGGGTTCAACGAAGACCCGGTCCCCGACTACTTCCTCTTCCCGATCGTCGCCGGCTCACGGCTGCTGGTCTGTTCCGACGGTCTGACGAAGGAGCTCACCGAGCACGGGATCCGCTACTTCCTCGGCGAGGGCAGCTCGCCGCTCGACGCCGCACAGCAGCTGATGGACGCGGCGCTGGGCAACGGCGGCCGCGACAACGTGACCGTCGTCGTGGTCGACGTCCTGGCGACGCCGGAGAGCGGCGTGCACCGCGAGGGCTTCCCGCGGCGGGCTGCCCGCCGGCACTGACCCCCGTCGTACAGCACTCCTCCACAGCCCGCACGGCACGCCGAAGTGCCCCCCGAGTTGGGGGTAATCGAGTTGTCCCCAGTGCGGGTCCCGGCTCCCTGAGCGCCTCCGCCTGCTGCCTACAATTGGGAAACGCCTTCGCCGCTGCGATCGCGTCCGGCCGACGACAGGAGGAGCTGCTTGGCTCGGCGCTTGCCTTCACAGCCGCCGAACCTGCCTGGCTTCTCGTACGTCAGGGTGCTCGGTTCGGGCGGGTTCGCCGACGTGTTCCTGTACGAGCAGAACATGCCGCGCCGCCAGGTCGCGGTCAAGGTGATGCTCGCCGAGGTCGTCACGAGCCAGGTGAAGCAGATGTTCCAGGCCGAGGCCAATCTGATGGCCCAGTTGAGCACGCACCCGTCGATCCTCACCGTCTATCAGGCGAGCGTGTCGGCCGATGGTCGACCCTATCTGGTCATGGAGCTCTGCTCGTCGGCGATCGGGCAGCGCTACCGGTCGGAACCGCTTGCCGTACCCGAGGTGCTGAGCATCGGCGTCCGCATCGCGAGCGCGGTCGAGACGGCGCACCGCGCGGGAGTGCTGCACCGCGACATCAAGCCGTCGAACATCCTGACAACGGCGTACGGCCATCCCGTCCTCAGCGACTTCGGCATCGCGGCGACGTTGAGCGAGGCCGACGTCACCGAAGCGATCGGGCTGTCCATCCCCTGGTCGGCGCCCGAGGTGCTGCTCGACGAGACGAGCGGCACCATCGCGAGCGAGGTCTGGTCCATCGGGGCGACGATCTACTCGCTGCTGGCCGGCCGGTCGCCGTTCGAGCAACCGGGCAAAGAGAACACGTCCGCCGAGCTCATCCAGCGCATCACCAAGGGCCGTCCCCAGCCCATCGGGCGCCCGGACGTTCCGCCGAGGCTCGAACAGATCCTGATGCGCTCGATGTCGCGCAAGCCGTCGGCGCGCCAGCGCAGCGCGCTCGAGCTGATCCGCGAACTGCAGTCCGTGGAGGCCGAGCTCGGCCTGCCGCAGACGCCGATCGAGGTCGCGATGGACGACTGGGCGCTGGCCACCGCCGACGACCCGGAGGAGCGCACCAGGGTCAAGGGCGTCGTCGCCGTCGATCCCGGATCGCAACGCCGGCGGCGCAAGGCCCCGGCTGCGGCCGCGGCGACCACGCGCACCCCGACGCGCACGATGGTGCGCGAGAGCATCGGCAGCTCGCCGACCTCGCCGCCCGCTACGCCGTCCCGGGTGTCCAGAGCCCTCGTGATCTCGCTTGCTGCGTGCGCACTGCTGGTGGTGGTCCTCGGGGTGACGGCCGCGGTCGTCCTGGTGCGCGCAGGTGCCGCGAACGATATCCCGACGGTGCGCGACCTGAGCGGCCGGGTCTCCGCGAGCACCATCGTGTTCACGTGGAGCGACCCGGGGATCGAGAGCGGCGACACATACCAGGTTACCGTCGACGACCAGCCGCCGAGCAGTCAGCGCGCCACTGAGTTCCGCGTGGACGCCAAGCCGGGCGAGACCGTGTGCGTGACCGTGACGGTCAACCGCGACGGCAAGACCGGGTCGCCGAGCGGGCAGAAGTGCGTGCAGAGGACCGCTTCGCCATGATCCGGTCGTGGCTGCTCGCCCACAAGTCGGTCGCCGCGACGGCGCTCAGCGGCACGGTCGTCGCCGCGCTGGTGACGACGCTCGCCGTGGTCTCGGGCGGCTACAGTGCGCAACACCTCCAGCTGAACGACGCGGCGGTGTGGGTGGCGAGCGACACGAAGAAGGCGCTCGGCCGCGCCAACACCGAGATCGACTCGCTGAATTCGATCGTCGCGGGCACGGGGGAGGCGCTCGACGTCGTGCAGGACGGCGAGAACGTGCTGCTGCTCGACAAGGAGGCGAACACGGCGGCGGTCGTCGATCCGGCGACCGCCGAGGCCGGCAAATCGGTTGCCCTGCCGCCGCGGTCGCCGCAGGTCGCCGTTTCCGGAAATCACGTCGCGATGCTGTCGCAGACGACCGGGCAGCTGTGGCTGACGTCGATGGACCTGCTCGACCAGTTCAACTCGGGATCGGCCGCGACGATCGATCTCGGCGGTCGTGCCGTCTCCGCGATGGATCCCTCCGGTGTGCTGTTCGTGTACCAGCCGGGCTCCCGCAACCTGGTGCGGATCGACCTCGGCGGCGACCAGCCGGCGAGCTCGACCGTGAAGGTGCCGTCGCGGGGCGACGGCGCGCACTCACAGCTCACGTCGGCCGGCGGCCGGTGGGCGATGTTCGACCCGGACCAGAAGACTCTGTGGACCAGCACCGGCGCCGTGAACCTCGCCAGGGTGCTCGGCTCCGACACCGACGCCATCCTCCAAGAGCCGTCGAGCGACGCGACGGCGGTGTGGATCGCGACCTCCTCGGGGCTGGTCCGCGTCCCGCTCGACGGCTCCGCGCCGACGCGGGTGCTCGGCACGGCGTCCGGTGCGCCTGCGGCACCGGTGACGGTGGCCGGCTGCGTCTACGCCGCCTGGAACTCCGGCGCCGTGTGGCGCGGCTGCTCCTCGTCGGCGGCGGGAACGACGAGCGCGTTGCGTGAGGTGCCGCCCAACGCGGTGCTCTCGTTCCGGGTGAATCGCGACCGCGTCGTCCTCAACGACTCCCGCTCCGGGGTGTCCTGGGCCGTTCAGACGGGCAACGCGCGGATCGACAACTGGGACGAGCTGATCTCGAAGAAGACCACCCAGGAGCTCGTCGACCAGTCCAAGCAGGACACGACACCGCAATATGCGAAGCAGGAGCAGCCCCCGGTCGCTGTCGACGACCAGTTCGGTGCCCGGCCGGGACGCGTCACGCCTCTGCCGGTGCTCCTCAACGACTACGACCCGAACGGCGACGTGCTGACGATCGATTCGTTCACCGCGATCCCCGCTGACCAGGGGACGATCCAGCTGACGAACTCGGACCAGATGCTGCAGATCTCGCTTCCGGCGACCGCCAGCGGCACCATCGGATTCGACTACACCATCTCGGACGGCCGCGGCGGTACGGCGACCGCGCACGTGACGGTGACCGTCCGCACACCGAACGAGAACTCGCCTCCCGTGTGCGTCCGCACGGCGAAGGCGGTGGTGCAGGCCGGCGGCAGGGTCACCACGTCCGTCCTCGGCGATTGCTACGACCCAGACGGCGATCCGTTCTACTTGGCGAGCGCGACGGTTCCCGCTCCCGACACGGTGACCTTCACCCCGCAGGGGCAGGTCGCCTACTCCGACCACGGAACGGGAGGCGGCCTCAAGGACGTCGCGCTGGTGCTCTCCGACGGGCGAGCCGAAGGTTCCGGCCAGTTGGCGGTGACGGTTCAGCCGCCGGGGCAGGTGCCGATCATCGCGGATCCGTTCGCGGTGGTGACCTATCAGGGCCAGGAGGCGACGATCCGTCCGCTCGACCACGTGCGCGGCGGCAACGGCGTCGTGCGGCTGAGCACCGTGCCGTCGAAAGCGGACGCCACGATCACGCCCGACTACCAGGGCGGGACCTTCCGCTTCACGTCCGACCAAGCCGGGACGCACAACATCGAGTATTCGGTGACCGACGGCGTCGTCACGACGACGGGAACCGTGCGCGTCGAGGTGAAAGCGCCTCCCGGAGCCAAGGCGACGCCGATCGCGGTGCCGCACACCGCCTTCATCCGCGAGCAGTCGACGCAAGACGTCGACGTGCTGTCCACCGACATCGACCCGTCGGGCGGCGTGCTCCTGGTGACGGGGGTCACGGACCCCGCGCTCGCCACCGGCATCAAAGTCCAGGTGCTCCAGCAGCGGACGCTGCGCGTCTCGCTGACGCGGCCGCTCAGCGAGCCCGTCGACTTCCACTACCGCCTGAGCAACGGCCTCGCCGACACCGAGGGCACGGTGACCGTCGTCCAGCTCCCGCCTCTCACCGTGCACCAGCCGCCCATCGCCGCGCCGGACTCCGTGGCCGTCCGGGTGGACGACGTCGTCGACATCCCCGTGCTGGCAAACGACGTGCAGCCGGACGGCGACAAGCTGACCCTGGACCCGACGCTCGCGACACCGCTGCCCGCCGGAGCAGGTCTGCTGTTCGCCAGCGGCGACCACCTGCGGTACCTCGCGCCATCGAAGCCGGGCAACTACACCGCGGCGTACCGCGTCTACGGCGCGGACGGGCAGTGGGCCACCGCCGAGGTGAATATCGCCGTCCGCGAGCGCGACGTGGCGACCAACAACCCGCCAGTACCCAAGACGGTCACGGCTCGCGTGCTCGCCGGGGACACGGTGCGGATCACGGTCCCGCTCTCCGGAATCGACCCCGACGGCGACTCCGTGCAGTTCATCGGCCAGGAGTCCAACCCGCAGAAGGGCGCCGTCGTGGCCTCCGGCAGCGATTGGATGGACTTCCAGGCGGGGGAGTACGCGGCGGGGACGGACTCCTTCACCTATGCCGTCGTGGATGCCCTCGGCGCCAGAGCGACCGGCACCGTGCGCGTCGGGATCGCGCCCCGCGTCGACGGGGCACGCAACCCCGTCGCCGTCGAGGACGACGTCACCACCCGCCCGGGACGGACCCTCAGCGTGCAGGTGCTCGCCAACGACTCCGATCCGGACGGCAGCCCGCTGAGCGTCACGGCGGTCACCTCGCTCGACGGCAAGGCGAAGGCCAAGATCCAGGGCGACATCGTGGTGGTGACGGCTCCGCAGCAGGAGGGCGCCTACGGATTCCTCTACACGATCCAGAACGCACGCGGCGGCACCAGCCAGGCGTTCCTGCGCGTGACGGTCGACAAGAACGCCCCGCCCGCGCGTCCGGTGGTGTCCGACACCGTGCTCGGGCTCTCGGACATCCTCGGACGCGAGACCGTCGACGTGAACGCTCTGTCGAACGTGTTCTTCGCCGACGGGCCGGTCTCATCCCTCAAGCTCTCGATCGTGCCGGGCTACGGGAACACGGCCCAGGTGACCTCGGACAAGCGCATCCGCGTCGCGATCACGGCCAAGAGCCAGATCATCCCGTTCAAAGTCGCCAACCCGGACGACGAGTCGTACGCCGGGTACGGCTTCGTGCGGCTCCCGGGGTACGACGACGCCCTGCCGCAGCTCAAACGCGGTGCACCCACGCTCTCGGTGGTCAGCGAGAAGACGCTGACGATCCACCTGAACGACTACATCGTCGCCGTCGGCGGCCGCAAGGTGAAGCTGACCGACGCCGCGACGGTGCGAGCGACGCACGCCAACGGTGACGACCTGGTAGTCAACTCCGACACCCTGCAGTACACGTCCTCCAGCCGCTATTTCGGCCCGGCGAGCATCTCGTTCCAGGTGACGGACGGCAGCAGTGCGAACGACCCGAACGGCAATGTCGCCACGATCGTGCTGCCCATCGATGTCACGCCGCGCGAGAATCAGCCTCCGGTGTTCACCGGGGCGCTGATCGACTTCGAGCCCGGCCAGTCGAAGACGGTCGATCTCACCAAGCTCACGAGCTACCCGTACGCGAAAGACCAGGCCGAGCTCCAGTACACGGTCCAGAACCCGCGACCCGACGGCGTCTCGCTGTCGCTCTCCGGCCAGAAGCTCACGATCTCCGTCGGCGCCGACGTGCAGAAGGGGAGCACGCCCTCGATCTCCATCGGGGTCAAGGACGCGGTGAACGCGGGCCAGGCCGGCCGCATCGACCTCAACATCGTCCCGTCGACGCGCCCGCTCGCCAGCCCGCAGCCCGACCGGGTCATCGCCCCGCGCGGACAGACGACGACGGTCGACGTGCTCGCCAACGATGCGGCGACCAACCCGTTCCCGAACAAGCCGCTGCGCGTCCTGGCCGTCCGCGGTCTCGGCGGGTCGCTTCCCGACGGCGTCTCGATCACCCCGAGCTCCGACAACTCGGTGCTGCAGATCTCGGTCTCGAGCACGGCGGCCCCGGTCGACACCACGCTCCAGTACGAGGTCGCCGACGCCACGAACGACCCTGATCGATATACCTGGGGCACGGTGACGGTGTCGGTGCAAGACCGTCCGGCCCCGGTGACGAACGTCCAGGTCTCGGCGATCGGCGACCGCAGCCTGACGCTCAGCTGGACGCCGGGGGCGTTCAACAACTCGGCCATCACCGGCTTCGAGGTCACGATGAGCAGTGCGGCTTCCGGCGCAGTGCTCGGCACGACGCAGTGCAGCACGACGGTGTGTGCGATCACGACGCCCGGCAACGGCAGGGCGAACGCGGTGACCCTCGCGGTGCGCGCCCGCAACGCCCTCGGTCTGTCCGACCCGACCGGCTATGTGGAGCCCGTGTGGTCGGACGTGGTGCCGAACGCGCCGGCGAACGTGAACTACACCCCGCTGAACAACGGCCTCAGGATCACCTGGAACCGACCGGCGGACGCACCGGGCGCCAGCCCGATCACCTCCTACGTCGTGACGGTCGGCGGGATCGCCAACGCCCTCCAGGTCTCCCCGGGCGACAGCGGCAGCTATGCGCTCAACGTGGTCGACGCCTCCATCGCGAACGGCGTGTCCATCGGCTTCAGCATCGCCAGCCGGAACGACTTCTACCAGGGTCGCACGACGTGGAACTCGACCTCGGGCAGCGGGGTCCCGGCGGGAGCGCCGCTGCTGACCGGTACTGCGCCGGTCGCGGCGCCGAACAATGTCGACGGATCCAGTGCCACGCTCACGTGGCCGAATGTGTTCACCCCCAACGGGAAGTCCGTCATCGCGTACTACGCGGGCGTCTTCCAGGGTGGTGCGCAGCCCGGCTGCAGCGTCACCGGCGTCGAGTCGGGCCAGCCCGTCCTCCACGTCGACCCGACCTCGTCGACGTTCCAGCAGGTCCAGGGCGGCAGCGCCACCTTCAGCGGGCTCAGCGCGAACCAGACCTACAACTTCGTCGTCTACGCCTACAACGGCCAGGGCTGCACGCCGAGCACCATCGTCTCGGCGACGCAGCGCCAGCAGCCGGGATCCGTGCGCAGCGTGACGATCACCGGCCCGGCGCAGAACTTCACGAACACGTGGGACTTCCAGGCCGCTGTCGACTATCAGAACGGCAGCGGTTCGAGCCCGATCGTCAACTACCAGCTCGTCGGCGACAACGGCGTGGTCGAGAACGGCCAGCTGTCCGGCACGAGCGGAATGGTCGCAGGCGGCAACGGAGCACACTACGGCACCGGGCTGACCCTCAGCATCACCAGCATCTGCGAGACGTATCCGGACGGCTCCCAGCTCTGTTCGCCGCAGAACTACAGCACGCGGATGGGCGTCGCCGTGAGCACCGCGATCGGCGGCCCGCGTTACGACGCGACCACGAGCACGTTCAGCTGGACGAGCTGGCCGACCGGCTCTGGCTACACGCTCGTCACCTACAGCTGCGGCAACGGTCCGGAGGCACCGATGCCGCCGGTCGGGCAGACCGCGACCTGTCAGGCGCCGCCCGGCGCCGCGAACCCGTCGCTCACCGTCACGGTGCGCGTCGGGAGCGCCACGTACGCCACGTCGTATCCGGCCTCAGGCATGCAATGAGCGAGGAACGGCATACTGAGGACGGCGCGCGCGCGAGCGCGGCGCTGCTCACGCACCCCGAGAGAGGCCACAGCATGACGATGACCCCCGAACAGGCCGGCTGGTTCGCGGGCGTGTTCGACCGCCTCGTGCAGAACATCGACCGCGTCCTCCTCGGCAAGTCGCACGTCATCCGGCTCGCGCTCACCGCCCTTCTGAGCGAGGGGCATCTGCTCCTCGAGGACTTTCCCGGCACCGGCAAGACATCGCTCGCGCGGGCCATGGCCGAGAGCGTCCGCGGGACGACCAACCGGGTCCAGTTCACGCCCGATCTCCTTCCCGGCGACATCACCGGCGTCAACATCTACGACCAGCGCACCGGCGCGTTCGAGTTCCACCGCGGGCCGGTGTTCGCCAACATCGTCCTGGCCGACGAGATCAACCGTGCGTCTCCCAAGACCCAGTCGGCCCTGCTGGAGGTCATGGAGGAGCAGCAGGTCACCGTCGACGGCGTCCGTCATCCTGTCGGCGAGCCGTTCATGGTGATCGCCACGCAGAACCCGATCGAGCAGGCGGGGACCTACCGGCTGCCGGAGGCGCAGCTCGACCGCTTCCTGATGAAGGCGTCGATCGGCTACCCGGACCACGAGGCGACCCTGCGCATCCTCGAGGGTGCAGAACGCCGCGCGCACGAGATCGTCGTGCCGGAGGTGATCTCGGCGGAGACCGTCGTGGAGATGGCCGACATGGCGCGCGGCGTGCACGTGGATCCGTCCATCAACGACTACGTCTCGCGACTGGTCGACGCCAGCCGAACGGCCGACGAGATCCGCCTCGGCGTCAGCGTCCGCGGCGCGCTCGCTCTCGTCCGGGCGGCGAAGACCCTCGCCGCGTCCACCGGCCGCTATTACGTGACCCCCGACGATGTGAAGGCGCTCGCGGAGCCGGTGCTCGCGCATCGACTGGTGCTCGATCCCGAGGCCGAGTTCGAGGGCGTCACGGCCTCCAGCGTGGTCGGTCAGCTGCTGATCGAGGTGCCGCCGCCGAGCGATCGGGCCGCCGTGTGACCAGCACCGTCACCCGCACCCAGGTCGAGCTCACCAACGCCCGCGCCCGAATCGTCGGCGAGCGCGACGGGCTGCTCGCCGACACGATCGTCTGGGTCGTGCGCACCAGCGCGGCCATCGGCCGGTCCGTGGCGTCGGCCTGGCGCATGCTCGGAGCGATCATCACCCCCCTCGGCTGGTCGATGGTGGCGGTGACGGCCCTCGCGCTCGTCGCGGGGTACGTCCTGGGCTGGACGGAAGCCGTCGTGGTGGGCTGGGCTGCCGGCGCGCTCCTGCTGATCGCGTCGCTCTACCTCGTGGGCCGCATCGCTTACGACGTGGGGTTGACGCTTCCGACCAACCGCGTCGTCGTAGGCGATCGGGCGCCGGGGGAGGTGAGCGTCCGCAATCCCTCGCGTCGGCGTCTGCCCGGCGTGCGCGTGGAGGTGCCGGTCGGCGCGGGACTCGCCGCGTTCGCCGCACCCGCACTGCTCAGCGGCGAGGAGCACTCGGATGTCTTCGTCGTGCCGACCAGCAGGCGCGGCATCGTCCCGATCGGCCCGGTGCGCACGGTTCGAGCCGATCCGATCGGTCTGCTGCGCCGCGAGATGGTGTGGGCCGACTCGCTCGACCTGTTCGTGCACCCGCGCATCATCGCCATCCCGAGCATGAGCACCGGGTTCGTCCGCGACCTGGAGGGCGCTCCCACTCGCGACCTCACCCAGAGCGACGTGGCGTTCCACGCCCTGCGCGAGTACATGCCGGGCGACGAGCGTCGGAACATCCACTGGAAGAGCACGGCGAAGACCGGCAGCTACATGGTGCGCCAGTTCGAGGAGACCCGGCGCAGCCATCTGCTGGTGGCGCTCAGCCTCTCCGAGGCCGACTACGCCTCCGAGGAGGAGTTCGAGCTGGCCGTGAGCGCGACCGGCTCGCTCGGCGTGCGGGCGATGCAGGATTCGCGCACGGTGTCCGTGGTGGCAAGCGCGGAGACCCCCGACTTCGCCAAGCGCGTGGTGTTCAGCGCCCGCAGACTGAGCACGGTCGGGCGGGGCCGACTGCTCGACGACCTGGCCGGCGTGGAGACCGCGGAGGCGGCGCTCCGATTGCCCGAGCTCGCGCAGGTCGCCAGCGAGGACGCCGCGGGGACGTCGATCGCCTTCCTAGTGTGCGGGTCGACGGTGACCGCGACCCAGCTGCGCTCGGCCGCAGCCCACTTCCCGCTCGGCGTCGACGTGGTGGCCATCGCCTGCGACGCAGGCGCCGTGCCCACCCTGCGCCGGGTGGCCGATCTCAGCGTGCTCACCATCGGCTACCTGGAGGACCTCCAGCGCAGCCTCGCGAAACGGCTCGCGACGTGATCGGGCGGCTGCCTTGGCGCTCGGCCGCCGCCGATGTGGGTTTCGCGGTGGCGGCGGTCGCGCTGGCGGCGTGGTCGTTCTGGCCGGTCTACCAGTCGACGGCGTTCGTCACGATGCTCGTGGTGACGATCGCGCTCGGTTCGGCGATCGCCGTGCTCGGAGCGGTCTTCCGCTGGCCCAGCATCGTGATCGGCGGTCTGATCGCGGTGGTCTATCTGGGTGCGGGAGTCCAGCTCGCGGTCCCGGGGGAGGCGACTGCCGGTGGGTTGCTGCCGACGGCGCAGGGCTTCGTCGATCTCGTCCAGGGAACGTGGTTGTCGTGGAAGCAGCTGGTCACCATCTCGGTCCCGGTCGGTTCGTACCAGGCGCTCCTCGTGCCGGCCTTCATCCTCGTGCTGCTGGCGGGCACGATCACCACCACGACCGCTCTGCGCTCCTCCCTCCCGGAGCTGGCGGGCATCCCGCCCGTGGTCGTGCTCGTCGCGGGGATCGCGTTCGGCTCGGCGATCGCGCCGGCACCGCTCTGGCTGGTCCTCGGGCTGTTCGCACTGCTTCTGATCTGGAACATCCGCCTGCGCCTGCGCCGGCGCACGGCCGCGGTGCGCACGCTGCGGGAGCAGAGCGGACTCACGGTCGAGACGCGCAGGGAGCGCGGCTCGACCGCCGTCCTGACGGCGACAGGGGCCGCGGTCATGCTGGCGGGCGCCGCCGTCGTCGGGATCGGAGCCACCGTCCTGGTGCCGCCGACGACCGACCGTCAGGTGGTACGGACGGCCGTCGAGCAGCCCTTCGACCCACGGGCGTACCCGAGCCCGCTCAGCGGCTTCCGGTCCTTCTTCGAGCCGGGCTCCGCGTCGAAGCCGATGCTCAGCGTCTCGGGGCTGCCCGCGGACCGGCGTATCCGGATCGCGACGCTCGACACCTACGACGGCGTGACGTATTCGGTGGGGAGCGCGGCCGTCACGAGCGCCTCAGGCGCGTTCACGCGCCTGCCGTACCGGCTCGACCAGTCCGGCACGAAAGGCACGCAGACGGAGTTGACCGTCACCGTGCGCGGCTATCGGGGGCCCTGGGTGCCGGGAACCGGGCAGCTCGAGCAGATCCAGTTCCTCGGCAGCCACGGTTCGACGCTCTCCGGCGCCTACTTCTACAACGACGTCACCGGGACCGGTGCCGTCATGTCCGCCTTCAGCGACGGCGACGTGTACGTGGCGGACTCCGTGACACGCCCGAAGCTCACGGCCGCGCAGCTGACGAATGTCGAGCCGGGCTCCGACATCGTGCCCCGCCCGTCCGTGATCCCCGACGAGCTGCAGTCGACCCTCCAGAAGTACACGTCGGGCGTCTCCGGCGCCGGCGCCAAGCTGGCAGCGGCGCTGCAGGGTCTCGCGACCGACGGCTATCTCAGCCACGGTGTCGGTCCGAACGAGCCGCCGAGCCGTTCGGGTCATGGCGCCGACCGCATCACCGAGCTGCTGACGAACGTCCCGATGCTGGGCGACCAGGAGCAGTACGCGGTCACGGCCGCGCTGATGGCGCGCCAGCTCGGCTTCCCCGCGCGCGTCGTGGTGGGCTTCGTCGCTCCCGCGGACGCGGGGGCCGGACCTGTCACGTTCCTCGGCGCGGACGCATCGGCCTGGATCGAGGTGCAGACCGCGTCCGGCTGGGTGACGGTCGATCCGACCCCTCCGGTTCGCCCGGTGCCGCCGAAGCGACCCGAGCAGCCGACCGAGATCACCCGGCCGCAGACGAACGTGCAGCCGCCCATCGACGAAAGCCCGCAGCAGAACGAGGAGCCGCCGCAGGCGCAGGTCGACAGCTCGCCCCAGCACACGCCCGATCCCGTCCTGGAGACCATCCTGGCGGTGCTCATCGCCATCGGCTGGACCCTGCTGGTGCTGGCGCTGCTCGCCGCGCCGTTCCTGGCGGTCATCGCGGCGAAATGGCGGCGGCGCTCGCTCCGGCGGTCAGCGGGGACCTCCGTGGACCGGATCGTGGGCGGCTGGCGCGAGTTCGCCGACGCGGCCGTCGACCACGGCTACGATCCACCGCCTGCCGCCACCCGGGTGGAGTTCGCGTCGACCATCGGCGGCACGCGGGCAGCTGCGCTCGCCAAGGTGGCCGACCGCGCGGTGTTCAGTCCGCTCGCTCCGACGGCGGCGGAGGCGGACACGGTGTGGAAGGCGGTGGACGAGCTGCGCGCGCAGCTGGATCGCCGCGACACGCGGTGGAAGCGGCTGCTGGCGGCCGTCTCTTTGCGATCCCTCGGCTACCGTGGAAGGACGCGAGAGAGGACGAACAGGCGATGAGATGCCGGGTGTGCGGAGCGGCGCTCTCCGAGGGGACGCTGTTCTGCGGAAACTGCGGGAGTTCGGTGACGGCGTCGCGCGTGCGACCGCCGGAGGTTGCCGATTCGCGGCCGTCCGACACGTCGATCGTCCCGCCGCTCGCGAAGCCCGCCGTGGCCGGCCGGTTCCTCGGCTCCGATGTGGACGAGGACGGCCTCCCGCCGACCGAGGCCATCGACGTCGTCGCGATCGAGTGCGCCCCGCCTGCCGCCTCGGTGCGGGTGTACCGTCTGAGCTTCTCGACGGGCGAGACGGTGGAGGTGCTCGGCAGCGGCCTGGTCGGCCGACGCCCGATCACGCAGCCGGGGGAGCACGTCGACCAGCTGGTCGCGATCTCGGACCCGGCGCGCAGCGTCTCCAAGACCCACCTCGAGTTCGGGCTGGAGGGCGACGACCTCTGGATCTGCGACCGCTACTCGGGCAACGGCACGGTCGCGCGCCCGCTCGGCGGCGTGGCGCGGCAGTGCGAGGCGGGCCGGCGGTACCGGGTCGGCCGGGGGACCAGGGTCGACATCGGCGACCAGTGGTTCGACGTCAGCTGACGGCATCCGCCTGGACCAGCGTCGGAAACGCGGAAACTCCCCTGCCGACCGCGTGAAGGGCCGGCAGGGGAGTTCGTCCGCCTGCGGTCAGACCAGGGCGTCGGCGACGGCGGCGTCCACGATCCCGTGCGCCTCGGCGACTCCCGGGTTGGTGACGTGGCCGGCGTGCACGTTGAGGCCGAGGGCCAGCGACGCGTCCGCACGGAGCGCTGCCTGCCAGCCGTTGTTGGCGATGGCGCGCGCGTAGGGCAGCGTCGCATTGGTGAGCGCGTACGTGGAGGTGTGCGGCACAGCGCCCGGCATGTTCGCCACGCAGTAGAACAGCGACTGGTGCACCGTGAAGGTCGGGTCGGCGTGGGTGGTGGGGTGCGAGTCGGCGAAGCAGCCACCCTGGTCGACGGCGATGTCGACGAGCACGCTGCCCGGCTTCATGCGCGAGACCAGTTCGTTGCTGACCAGCTTCGGCGCCTTGGCGCCGGGGACGAGCACCGAGCCGATGACCAGGTCGGAGGCGACCACGGCCTTGTCGATCTCGAAGCTGTTCGAGGCGATGGTCTTGATCCGACCCGCGTAGAGCGCGTCCAGCTCGCGGAGGCGCGCGATGTTGGTGTCGAGAACGGTGACCTCGGCGCCGAGGCCGACCGCCACGGAGACGGCGTTGGTCCCGGCGACACCGCCGCCGAGCACGGTGACCACGGCCGGGTGGGTGCCGGGGACGCCGGGGACGAGCAGGCCGGGGCCGCCGTTCGGCTTGAGCATGGTGTTGGCGCCGACGATCGGGGCGAGTCGACCGGCCACCTCGCTCATCGGGGCGAGCAGCGGAAGTGCCCGGTTGGGCAGCTGCACGGTCTCGTAGGCGATGGCGGTGACGCCCGACGCGATCAGGGCGCGGGTCAGCTCCTCGTCGGCGGCGAGGTGGAGGTACGTGAACAGCACCAGCCCCTCGCGGAAGTAGCCGTACTCCGAGGCGATCGGCTCCTTCACCTTGAGGATGAGATCGCCGGCGGCCCAGGTGGCGGCGGCATCCGGGAGGATGGTGGCGCCGGCAGCCGTGTAGAAGTCGTCCGGGATGGAGGAGCCGACTCCGGCTCCGGTCTCCACGTAGACCTCGTGTCCGGCGCCGACCAGGTCGTGGACGCCTGCGGGCGTAATCGCCACGCGGAATTCGTTGTTCTTGATCTCGCGGGGGATCGCGACCTTCATGGGGCTCCTCAGCTCCTTGCACTTCGACGTGATGGTTCGACAACACCCTAGCGCCCTTCACGGAGGATTTCGATAGCAATTCGTGAAGGATCGTGCTGATTCCGTAAATTCTGTGTCGAGCAAGCGCGGATATCGGCAGTTCGTCTCACTGCTCATCCGCGCGGGAGACGCGGTGTGCGGTTTCCCGCGTCTTTCGGACGAATCGACGCGGATTTCGTGACGATCATGTTTCAAGATGGACGATTCGGTCGCTGATGGGTGCGAATCGCGTTGCTGGTGTGCCAGGATCTACCCACCGCGAGGCACGACGCAGTGTCCCGGCGGACCGCTCTCCCGGCACCACCAGATAGACCCGAAGGAGCTCCGCACGTGAAGAACAGGCCACTCCCGAACGACCCGATGATCCGCCAGCTGGTGCAATCCGCTCGTGCCTCGCAGCTCACCCGCCGCGGCCTGCTCGCCGGTGCGACCGCCGGCGCCGCGGCACTCGCCCTTGCCGCCTGCTCGACCGGAGGCGCCTCCGGCAAGCCGACGCCCGCCAAGGACCAGTCGAGCACCGACAAGACCCTCACCTGGGCCAACTGGCAGGCGTACCTCGACCAGGACAAGGACGGCAACTACCCGACGCTGCAGGCGTTCCAGAAGCAGTCCGGCCTGAAGGTCA
Organism: Leifsonia sp. TF02-11; assembly: GCF_017565305.1. Taxonomy (GTDB): domain Bacteria; phylum Actinomycetota; class Actinomycetes; order Actinomycetales; family Microbacteriaceae; genus Leifsonia. The sequence continues at coordinate 128,903 of NZ_JAGEKP010000004.1, read as the reverse complement.
AGTACGACGTCGCCGTCGACGACAACAACACCTACTACGCGAAGGTCAAAGACCAGCTCGCGCTCGGCAAGGACATCGGCGCCGACACGGTCTGTCTCACCGACTGGATGATCGCACGCTGGATCCGACTCGGCTACGTGCAGTCGTTCGACCAGGCCGCCATCCCGAACAAGAAGAACCTCACTTCGAACCTGGTGAACGTCGACTTCGACCCGGGGCGGCAGAAGTCGCTCCCGTGGCAGAGCGGGTTCGCCGGCATCTGCTGGAACAAGGAGAAGCTGCCGAACGGTCTGAAGTCGATCGAGGACCTCTGGAAGCCCGACCTCAAGGGCAAGGTCGGAGTCCTCAGCGAGATGCGCGACACGATGGGGCTCCTCCTGCTGCAGCAGGGCGTCGACATCTCCAAGGAGTTCAGCGACGACGATTTCAACAAGGCGATCGACACGCTGACCAAGGAGGTCAACGACGGTCAGATCCGCAACATCAAGGGCAACTCGTACCTCAACGACTTGAAGTCGGGCGACACGCTCGCCGCGATCTGCTGGTCCGGCGACATCACCCAGTTGAACGCCGAGGCCGGCGACAACTGGCAGTTCGCCATCCCCGAGGCCGGCGGTACGCTCTGGAGCGACAACTTCGTCATCCCGATCGGCTCCCCGCGCAAGGCGAACGCCGAGAAGCTCATCGACTATTACTACGAGCCGGAGGTCGCGGCGGAGGTCGCCGCGTGGGTCAACTACATCACGCCGGTCCACGGGGCCAAGGACGCGGCCGTGAAGATCGACCCGCAACTGGCCGAGAACCAGCTGATCTTCCCCGACGAGGAGACGCTCTCGAAGGTGCACGTCTTCCGCACCCTCACGCCGGCGCAGGAGCAGAAGTACCAGGCGGCGTTCCAGAAAGTGATCCTGGGGGCCTGATGGCGAAGGGAGTCTTCGCCGAGTCCGGGGCGGACCTGCAGCTGGTCGGCATCCGCAAACGGTTCCCGGGATTCACGGCCATCGAGAACCTGGACCTGACCATCCCCGCCGGCTCGTTCTTCGCGTTGCTCGGCCCGAGCGGCTGCGGCAAGACCACGACGCTGCGGCTGGTGGCAGGCCTCGAGGAGCCCACGGAGGGCCGCATCCTGATCGGCGGCCAGGACGTCACCCGGACCAAGCCCTTCCAGCGACCGGTGAACACGGTGTTCCAGAGCTACGCGCTCTTCCCGCACATGACGATCCTCGAGAACGTCGCGTTCGGTCTGCGGCGCCGCAAGATCGGCGACCCGGTTGCGAAGGCACACGAGGCCCTGCGGCTGGTCGAGCTCGACCACCTGGCCGCTCGGCGGCCCGCGCAGCTCTCGGGCGGCCAGCAGCAGCGCGTGGCCCTGGCGCGCGCCGTCGTGAACCGCCCGGCTCTGCTCTTGCTCGACGAGCCGCTCGGCGCACTCGACCTCAAGCTCCGCCGGCAGATGCAGCTCGAGCTGAAGTCCATCCAGACCGAGGTCGGCCTCACGTTCGTGCACGTGACGCACGACCAGGAGGAGGCCATGACGATGGCCGACACGGTCGCGGTCATGAACAAGGGCCGCATTGAGCAGATGGGTGCGCCCGAACTGCTCTACGAGCTGCCGTCGACCGTATTCGTGGCGAACTTCCTCGGCCAGTCGAACCTTTTCGTCGGGCCGGTGCTCGACGGTGCGGGCGACACGCTCGGCGTCGAGGTCGCCGGCCGGCGCATCCAGGTGCCGCGCTCGCGCGCGCAGCGCACGTCCGGAACGGTCACGGTCGGGGTCCGTCCCGAGAAGCTCACGCTGCACGCGGGGGAGGCCACCATCCCGTCGGGTGCGAACCGCCTCGGTCCCGGCCGAGTCATCGACGTGTCGTTCAGCGGTGTGAGCACGCAGTACCTGGTCGACGTCGCCGGCCTCGGCACGGTGGTCGTGTTCGCCCAGAACCTGGCGAGCGGGCCAGCAGCCGGCTTCGGCGACGAGGTCTGGGTGTCGTGGGAGGCCTCCCACACCTTCGTGCTCGCCGACGAGCCCCCGGCCGACGGGCGTTTCGCCGACGACACCGACACCCAGGCGGTGGCGGCCCAGGCGAAGGAGCGACTGCTCTCCGAGCTGGAGGAGGCGTAGATGGCGATCGCCGCCTTCACCGGGCCTCCCGCGACGAGGGATCAGGAACCCGCCGTACGCCGCAAGTCCGGGATCGCGCTGGTCCTGCTGCTCCCCGGCGTGCTCTACCTGGTGCTGTTCTTCCTGACCCCGCTGGTATCGCTCATCATCACGTCGTTCCAGGCGCCGGTGCCCGAGGGCGACATCGGTCAGTACCAGGCCGCGTTCCAGTGGCAGAACTACACCGACTCGATCTCCGAGTACTGGCCCCAGATCCTGCGCTCGTTCGGCTACGCGCTGATCGCCACCGCGGCGGCGCTCGTGATCAGTTATCCGCTGGCGTATTTCATCGGTGTGAAGATGCGGGCCCGTCCCGTGCTGCAGAACCTGCTGATGACGCTGGTCATCGCGCCGTTTTTCATCAGCTTCCTGCTGCGCACGCTCGCCTGGAAGTCCATCCTGAGCGACGACGCGTGGGTCGCGAGCTCGCTCAAGGCGCTCAGTATCCTCCCGCCGGACGCCCACATCACCGGTACGCCGTTCTCGGTCATCTTCGGTCTGACGTACAACTTCATCCCGTTCATGACCCTGCCGCTGTACTCCACGCTGGAGCGGCTGGACACCCGGCTGCTGGAGGCCGGTCAGGACCTCTACGCGAGCAACTGGACGACTTTCCGCAAGGTGACCATCCCGCTCTCGATGCCCGGCATCGTGTCGGGGACGCTGCTCACCTTCATCCCGGCGGCGGGCGACTACATCAACGCGTCGCAGGACTTCCTCGGTGCCGCCGACACGTCGATGATGGGCAACGTCATCGAGAGCAACTTCCTGGTGTTGCAGAACTATCCGACGGCGGCCAGCATGTCGGTGATCCTGATGGCGGTCATCCTGGTCATCGTCGGCCTCTATGTGCGGCGGAGCGGGACGGAGGACCTGCTGTGACGACCACCGAACCCCGTGCACGGTTCCGCTTCCGCGGACTGGGACTGGGCGTCTACGCTTTCCTGGCCCTGGCCTTCCTGCTGATCCCGATCGTCTACACGTTCGTGTTCTCGTTCAACGACGCGATCAAGAACAACATCGCCTGGCGCGGGTTCACGCTGCGCAATTGGACGAACGTGTGCGACGCGGCCGGCATCTGCGACGCCTTCGCGGCCAGCATCATCATCGGCATCGTCTCGACCGTGATCGCGACGATCCTCGGGACGATGATCGCCATCGCCCTGATGCGCTACCGCTTCCGGTTCCGCTCGCAGACCAGCCTGCTGCTGTTCCTGCCGATGGCCAGCCCGGAGGTCGTGCTCGGCGCCGGACTCGCGGCGCAGTTCCTGAGCCTGGGCGTGAACAAGGGCTTCGGGACGATCATCGTCGCCCACGTCATGTTCTGCATCAGCTTCGTGGTGGTCACTGTGAAGGCGCGCGTCGCGTCGCTCGACCCTGCGCTGGAGGAGGCGGGGCGCGATCTCTACGGGTCGCCCAACGCGGTCTTCTGGCGGATCACGTTCCCGCTGCTGCTGCCGGGCATCCTGTCGGCCGCCCTGCTGTCGTTCTCGCTGAGCTTCGACGACTTCATCATCACGAACTTCAACGCCGGCGCGGTGACGACGTTCCCGATGTACATCTACATCGCGGCGTCGCGCGGCATCCCTGCGCAGGCGAACGTGATCGCGTCCGCCGTGTTCATCCTGACCATCCTCGTGGTCCTGATCGCCCAGCTCACCGCAGCCGCCCGCGCCCGACGCCTCGCCCGCTCTACTCAGTAGCGAACCCGAGGGGCACGTCGTTGTCGCTTTTCGCGCGCGAAAGCGACAACGACGTGCCCTTCGACGTGGGTCAGCGGGTGTAGGAGGCGCGGATGGCGCCGACGGGCGCGCCGCGGCCGAGGACGGCCAGGTCGAGTTTCGGTGCGACCCGCTCGATGGCGGCGCGCTCGAGCGCTCCCGCGTCCGCCAGCAGCGACAGTGCGACGATGGTGGCGGCCCGCAGGCTGCCGTCGAGGATCTTGAGCGCGACGGTGGTGCCGTCGGGCGCCGCCATGACCATGACGCCTTCCGCGCCCAGCTTGGCGAAGATCCCCAGCTCGTCGATCACGACGGTGTTGGCTCGCCCCGGCCCGTCGATCGCCCAGCCGTCGGCGAGCACGGCGGACCGCAGCTGGGCGGCGTTGCGGAACAACGCGAAGGGTGAACCGTCGGAGGCCGTTCCGATCCGCTGGATGCCCCGCGCGAGCGCGAGGAGCGACATGGCGTGCACGGGGGCCCCGCAGCCGTCCACTCCGGTGGCCACGACCTTCTCGCCGGTCAGGCGCTCCGTCGTGTCGCGGATGTGTTGCTGCAGCGGGTGCTGCGGGTCGAGATAGTTTTCGAACGGCCAGTTGTTGACCCGGCAGGCGAGCAGCATCGCGGCGTGCTTGCCGGAGCAGTTCATGAACACCGGGCTGCGCTGGGCGCCATCGCGGATCGCCGCTTCGCGCGCGGACGTGTCGAGAGGCCAGTCGGCGGGGCAGAGGAGGGCGTCCTCCGTCAACTGGGCCTGCGCGAGCAGACCGCGGACCACCGAGATGTGCGCGGGGGTCCCGGCGTGGCTGGCGGTCGCCAGGACCGCGGCCGCGCCCTCCAGGTGCACCCCGGCGCCCATGACGGCGACCGCCTGGAAGGGTTTGAGCGACGAGCGCGGGAACACCGGCTTCTCCGGAGCGCCGAGCGAGATCGCCACCGCGCCGTCGGGGCCGAGCACGACGGCCGAGCCGGCATGCCGCGACTCCACGAACCCGCTTCGCTCGACGACCGCGAGCTCGACCGCCTCGGCTGTGCCGAAGACCTCCGGAGTCACAGCGCGGCGAAGGCGTCGTCGAGAACCGAGACGGCGTCGGCGATGAGGGCGTCCGACACAGCGAGGCTCGGCAAGAACCGCAGCACGTTGCCCCAGGTGCCCGCGTTGAGGAACAGGATGCCGCGCTGGGCTGCGTAGGCGATGATCGCGTTCACGGCGTCCGGGTTGGGGGCCTTAGTGGTCTGCGCCGTGCCGGGCTGCACCAGCTCGACGGCGACCATCGCCCCGATGCCGCGCACGTCGCCGATGATGTCGTACTTCTGCTGCAGCTTCTCGAGGGCCGGCTTGAGCGCGTTCTCGATCCGCGCGCCGTGGGCGAGGAGGTCGCCCTTCTCGATCTGCTCGAAGACCGCGACGGCCGCGGCGGCGGCGACCGGGTTGCCCCCGAACGTGCCGCCCAGTCCGCCGGGCTGCGCGGAGTCCATGATCTCGGCCCGGCCCGTGACCGCGGCGAGGGGGAGGCCGCCCGCGATGCCCTTGGCGCTGAGCACCAGGTCGGGGACGAGACCGAAGTGCTCGCTCGCGAAGTAGGCGCCGGTCCGGGCCATGCCGCTCTGGATCTCGTCGGCGATGAACACGACGCCGTTCGCCGTGCACCACTCCTGCAGGGCGGTGAGGTATCCCTCTGCCGGCACCACGAAGCCGCCCTCGCCCTGGATGGGCTCGGCGACGAGGCAGGCCAGGTCGGAGGCGCCGACGACCTTCTCCAGGTACGCGATGGTGCGGGCGGCGGCCTCCTGGCCGCTGAGTCCGTCGCGGTAGGGGTAGGAGTTCGGCGCGTGGTAGACGTCGCCGGCGAACGGGCCGAAGCCGGTGGCGTACGGCATCGCCTTGTAGTTCATCGCCATGGTGAGGTTGGTGCGGCCGTGATACGCGTGGTCGAGCACGGCGACGGCGCGGCGGCCGGTGTGCTTGCGGGCGATCTTGACGCCGTTCTCGACGGCCTCGGCGCCCGAGTTGACCAGCACCGACTTCTTGGCGTGGTCGCCGGGCGTGCGCTCGGCGAGGAGCTCGGCGACGCGCACGTACTCCTCGTACGGCGTGATCGTGAAGAGCGTGTGGATGACGTCCTGCAGCTGGTCGGCCGCGGCGGCGACGACGGCGGTCTCGGTGTGGCCGACCGTCGTGACGCCGATGCCCGCACCGAAGTCGACGAACTGGTTGCCGTCGACGTCGACCAGGATGGCGCCGTTGGCGCGCGCGATGTACACGGGGAGCGCAGACGACACGCCGGTCGGGACGACGGCGAGGCGTCGCTGGTGCAGCTCCTGAGACTTGGGGCCGGGGACGGCGGTGACGATACGGCGTTCTTGCTCCACGGTGAACGTGGGCGTGCTCAGGGTGTCAGTCATGATGCTGGCCAGTTTAGCCGGGGTGCGAGAATCGTCGCATGAAGCTTGAGCACCGCTACGAGATCGATGTGCAGTGGACCGGCAACCGTGGGGAGGGGACCAGCGGCTACAAGTCGTATGGGCGCGACCACACGGTGAGCGCCGAGGGCAAGCATTCCATCGAGGGTTCCGCCGACCGCGCCTTCTTCGGCGACACCGACCGGTGGAACCCGGAGGAGCTGCTGCTCGCGGCTCTCAGTCAGTGCCACATGCTCAGCTACCTGGCGGAGGCCGCCAGGGCCGGCGTGGTCGTGGTGGGCTACACCGACCACGCCAGCGGTGTGATGGAGCAGACCAACGACGGCGGCGGCCACTTCACCAGCGCCGTCCTCCGCCCGAAGGTCACCATCGCCGACCCTGCGCAGGCGGAACTCGCCGCATCGCTGCACGCGCCGGCCGCGGCCAAGTGCTTCATCGCGGCGAGCGTCAACTTCCCGGTCGGTCACGAGCCGGAGCTCCTGACGCTCGCCTGAGTGCGGTCGGCCGCGGGTCGCCTGGCGCTCAGACCGCGCGTCTGCGCAGGCGCGGCGCCTCGGACGGCGCCTGGACCGGTTCGGCCGCCGCCCAGCGGTGGATGGCAGCGACCCAGCGTTCGTCGCGGCTGAGCGGAGCGGGCTGTTCGATTCCAGAGTCGTGTTGCGCCCGGAGCATGGCGTCCTCCTGCCGCCGACGGAACAGGGCGTCCTGCGAGATGGACCAGAAGACGAGCGGATGCATGATAACCACCTATCAGCGTTGAGTGGTTATAGCGTACCGTAACCCGCTATTGCGTTACAATGGTTACATGCGTACGAATAGGCCTGATCTCGGCGCCGACTACCTGGTCGCGTTTCTCAACACGCTCGACGTGGAGGAGCAGACGGACGCGCTCGACGACGCGTCCGGTTTCGCCGCCTGGGCGCGGGAGCACGGCGTCGAGGCGGGGGAGCCGGCCGAGGCCCGGCGGGTGCGTGACGCGCTGCGTCAGGTCGTCGACGGCGAGCAGGCGGAGCTGCCCGACGTGCGACTGGCGACCGCGTGCGACGAGGGGACGGTCGAGCTGAGTGCGCGCACGGCTGCGGAGGCCGCGGTGGCCAGCTCGGTGGTGCTCAGCATCCAGGGCAAGCTCGCGCGAGTGAAGCTCTGCGGAGGCGACGACTGCCGCTGGGCGTTCTACGACAGCTCGCGGAACGGCTCGCGACAGTGGTGCTCGATGGAGGTGTGCGGCAATCGCCAGAAGGCCCGCACCTATCGCTCGCGCCGCGAGGAGCACGCCGGAACGGCGTCTGCCGCCGAGGTCTAGAGGCGCTCGGGCCGCAGAGCCCGCTTGACCCGCTCGACGGTGTTGGCCGGCGGCGACTCGTTGTAGGTGCCGGCCAGCTCCTGCCCGGTGAGGGCGTGGATGGCGGCCATGATCTCGTCGGTCGCCTGGCGGCGGGCGCGGCCGGAGTCGGCCGATCCGTAGTGTGCGACGTCGATGGGCTCGCCGAAGGCGATCGTGATCGGGCGCACGCGGGGGAACTTCGCTCCGACCGGCTGCACCTCGGCCGTCCCGATCAGACCGACCGGCACCACTTTGGCACCCGTGGTGAGCGCCAGCCAGCCGATCCCCGTCCTGCCCTTGTATAGACGGCCGTCGAGAGAGCGGGTCCCTTCGGGATAGACGGCGAACGCTGCGCCGGTGTCGATGATGCGGCGGGACTGCTCGAGAGCCTCCTGAGCCGCCTGTCCTGCTCCGCGCTTGACGCCGACGGCGCCGATCGCGGTGAAGAAGGAGCGGGAGATCGCACCCTTCAGGCCCGTGCCTTCGAAGTAGTGCGACTTGGCGAGGAACTGCACGCGGCGCGGCGCCGTCATCGGGATGACGAGGGAGTCGATGAACGACAGGTGGTTGCTGGCGAGGATGATCTTGCCGTGCTTGGGGACGTTGCGAGTCCCGATGACCTTGGGTCGGTAGACGAGCCGGAGCAGCGGAGCGACGATGTGCCGGCCTACGAAATACGTGAGGCCGGGGCGCGGGACGACGTCGTCGTCGGTCGGCTGCCCATCGTCGGGAGTGCGCTGGTTCACAGAACGAGATTAGTTCCGGTCGTATGCCTCGGCCGGCATGTGTCGGTCAGACCTGGAAGGGGCGGATCGGCGGGCAGCCGTGGCCTCCGGTGTAGACGAGGCAGGGCAGCTGGAAGCCGGGATAGCGCACCGCGCGCGGGTCGCCGAACCACTGGTCGTAGAGGCGCGAGAAGTTGAGGTTGCCGTAGGCGGAGCAGGCTCCCGCCGGGCCCGTCGGGTGCGCAAGGGTCTGCTCGTCGGGCTGATACGGCGTGTAGTTGTAGAGGTTCGCGGTCGCCTGATTGACGATCGCGACCCGGCTCGACCCGCACGCGGCATCGGGGTGGTACTGGATGGCGTTCGAGCCGATCCGGTAGCGCCAGTCGCCGGGGTGTGCGGTGTACTCGCGGAACTGCCAGGCCGCGCGGTACACCTGGTTGAAGAACCCGAAGTAGCGCGCGTCGCAGGCCGCGGTGTCCGGGCACGCGTATCCGGTCGCCTTCTGGTAGCCGCCGGCGCTGGGCGAGGTCAGCAGCGACTGCTCCTTCTGCAGCAGCACGAGCAGGACGCGCGGGCTGATGGTGCAGGCCTCCGCGATGCGCGCGATGATGCTGCTCGCCCGCTCGTTCGTGCGGGCGGGGATCGCCGCGCAGCGTTCGGCGGACGCCGGCGTTCGCGGTACGTCCATGCGGAAGTCGGCGAGACACGGCGAGCCGTCCTTGGGCGTGCAGTCGCGCCCCTCGAGGAACCGCTGCACCTGCGCCGCGGTCATCGCGTACGGGTTGTAGAAGCTGTCGTCGCTGATGATGTCGCCGGCGTCGAAGCCGGCGGCGGTCTTCGCGGTGCCCATCACCGCGGTGCCGATCGCCGTGACGCTCGGAAGGCGTGCGCTCGACGGCTCGACGGCGCCGGCGGCCTGCACTCCGAGCGCCGGGAGCACGGCCAGTGTCGCCGCGGCCGCAAGGACCGCGGCGACGATGCGTCGGCGTGCCTGGTGCATTCTGCGCCGGTCAGCCGAGGCGGCCGAGCGCCTCTTCGATCACGGTCGCCGCGTCGTCGATCAGCTCCTCGCTGATCACGACGGACGGCAGGAGGCGGAGGACGCTGTCCCAGCTTCCGGCGTCGAGCGGGATGACGCCGTTGGCCGTGGCGTGCGCGAGGACGGCCTTCAGCGCCTCCGGGTTCGGCTTCTTCGTACCGGGGACGACGAGCTCGATGCCGAACATCGCGCCGACGCCGCGCACCTCGCCGACGACCGGGAACCGTTCGGCCCAGTCGCCGATGCGCGCCCACAGGGCCTTCTCGACGCGGCGGGCCTCCGCGAGCAGGTCCTCCTGCTCGAAGGCCTCGAACACGGCCAGCGCCGCGGCCGTCGACACCGGGTTGCCGCCGAAGGTGCCGCCGATGCCGCCGGGCTGCACGGCGTCCATGATCTCGGCGCGGCCGGTCACGGCGGCGAGCGGGAAACCGCCGGCGATGCCCTTCGCGCTGGTCACCAGATCGGGGACGACGCCGTGGTGCTCGATCGAGTACCACGTTCCCGTACGGCCGATGCCGGCCTGGATCTCGTCCGCCACGAACACGATGCCGTTCTCGGTGCAGAACTCCGAGAGCCGTCGGAAGTAGCCGGGAGCCGGGATGATGATGCCGCCGTCGCCCTGCACCGGCTCCACGAACAGCGCCGCGAGCTCGGTGGCGCCGATGTGGGTGGTGATGTAGTCGATCGTCCGCTCGGCGGCTTCCTCACCGGTCATCCCCTCCGGATCGCGGAAGGGGTAGCTGATCGGGAGGCTGTAGATCTCGCCGGGGAAGGGTCCCATGCCTGCGCGCTCCGGCCAGGGACGGTAGGTCATCGCCATGGTCAGGTTCGTGCGGCCGTGGAACGCGTGGTCGAGGGTCGCGATCGCACGCCGGCCCGTGTGCTTGCGCGCGATCTTCACCGCGTTCTCGACGGCCTCCGCGCCCGAGTTGACCAGGATGCTGCGCTTCTCGAAGTCGCCGGGGGTGATCTCGGCGAGCTTCTCGGCGACGCGCACGTAGTTCTCGTACGGCGTCACGGTGAAGAGCGTGTGGGTGAGCTTGGCGGCCTGCTCGGCGGCGGCCGCCGCGACGCCGGGGTGCGCGTGGCCGATGGTCGTGACGCCGATGCCGCAACCCAGGTCGATGAGACGGTTGCCGTCGACGTCGACCAGGATGGCGCCGGAACCGGACTCCATGTAGATGTTCGCCAGGGTGCCGGCGCCTCGGCTGACCGAGGCGACTCTGCGCTGCTGCAGCTCGACCGACCGCGGGCCGGGCAGCTCGGTGACGAGGTGGCGGGACTGGGGAACGGAGAAGTCACGGGTCATGACCTCCATCGTATGGGCGCTTCCCGGGCGTCCGTTCAGCGGGAACCTAGGTGGATGCGGCAGACTGGCTGATCGTGCGCAGATCCCTCTCCGTCCTCACAGCAGCCCTCGTCGTCGCCGGCCTCGCCGCGTGCAGTAGCTCCGGCAACGGCTCGACGCCGTCCCCGACGTCCACGTCGGCTTCGGTGGCGACCTGTCAGAACGTGAAATCGGGGGCATCCTCCGATTCCGTGAAAGTCTCCGGCGACTTCCTGAAGACTCCGACGGTGACCGTCCCCGCGCCGCTGAAGACCACCGACGTCGAGCGAACGGTCGCCATCAAGGGCGACGGCCCCGAAGTGAAGGCCGGTTCGAGCGCCGACATCGCGCTGGCCGCGTACAACGGAACGACCGGGGCGTCTCTGACCGAGGTCGGCTTCGACGGCTCCGCGACCCAGACCATCACCGTCGACGACAAGGCCTTCGTCCCGGGTCTCGTGCGGGCCGTGGAGTGCCTCCCTGTCGGGTCCCGCGTCGTACTGACGGCCCCCGTGAAGACCGCGTTCGGGAGCGCTGACATCTCGCAACTCAAACTGACGGACAAGGACACCGTGGTCTTCGTCGCGGACATCGCCGGCATCGCGCAGACCAAGGCGACCGGCACGGCCGTCGCACCGACGCCGGGCTTCCCGACGGTCAAGGACGACGCCAAGACCGGCGAGCCGACGATCACCATCCCGAAGGCCGACCCGCCGACGGAGACCAAGATCGCGGTGCTCAAGCAGGGCGACGGCGAGGTCGTGCAGTCGGGCGACACCGTGACCGTGCAGTACAAGGGCGTCCTGTGGCGCAACGGCAAGGTCTTCGACTCCAGCTGGGGGCGCGGCCAGGTCGTGTCGTTCCAGACCACCAAGGTGGTCAAGGGCTTCCAGATGGCGCTCGAAGGTCAGAAGGTCGGCTCGCAGGTCATCGCGATCGTCCCGCCGGCCGACGGCTACGGCAGCGCCGGATCCGGCGAGATCACGGCGACCGACACCATGGTGTTCGTGATCGACATCCTGAAGACGAACCGCTGATGTCCCCGCGCCGCGTCGTCATCCTCGGGTCCACCGGTTCGATCGGCACGCAGGCGCTCGACGTCGTCGCGGCGAACCCCGGCCGGTTCGAGGTCGTCGGCCTGACCGCCGGGCGCAATGCTGATCTCCTGGCCGAGCAGGCGGCGCGGTTCGGCGTGCGCGACACGGCGCTCGGCGCCGAGGACTCGGTGCGGCTGATCCGCTCGGTGGAGGCCGACGTGGTGCTCAACGGCATCACCGGCTCCGTGGGCCTCGGCCCGACCCTGGCGGCGCTGGAGACCGGCGCCATGCTCGCCCTGGCGAACAAGGAGTCGCTGATCGTCGGGGGAGCGCTGGTCAAGCAGGCGGCCGCGCCCGGCCAGCTCGTGCCTGTCGACTCCGAGCACTCGGCGCTGGCGCAGGCGCTGCGTTCGGGCTCCGCGGCGGAGGTGCGCAGGCTGGTCCTGACCGCGTCGGGCGGTCCGTTCCGGGGGAGGTCACGGGACTCGCTGCGCGACGTGACTCCAGCCGAGGCGCTGGCGCACCCGACCTGGGACATGGGGCTCGTCGTCACGACCAATTCCGCGACGCTCGTGAACAAGGGCCTTGAGGTCATCGAGGCCCACCTGCTGTTCGACGTGCCGTACGACCGCATCGACGTCACGGTGCATCCGCAGTCCGTCGTCCACTCGATGGTGGAGTTCGTCGACGGCTCCACGATCGCCCAGGCGTCTCCGCCCGACATGCGCCTCCCGATCTCGCTCGGCCTCGGCTGGCCCGACCGCGTGCCGGGCGTCGGCGCGCCGATCGACTGGACACGCGCGCACAGCTGGACCTTCGAGCCGCTCGACGACGCGGCGTTCCCCGCTGTCGCACTCGCCAAACGCGTCGGCACGGCCGGCTCGACCTACCCGGCCGTCTTCAACGCCGCGAACGAGCAGGCGGTCGCGGCGTTCCACGCGGGAGCGATCGGCTACCTCGACATCGTCGACACGGTCGAGCGGGTCGTGGACGAGCACGAGCCGGTTGCCGAACTGACGTTGGAGTCGCTGGCGGAGGCGGAGCGCTGGGCGCGGGCGACGGCGGACGCGATCATCGCGGCATAGGATACTGCTCACCACCAGTATTTGTGTGTGTTCGTTCAGGGGGATCGTGGCGGGAATTCGTGCTTTCATCGCGGTCGCGGCAGCGACCATCGGTGTGCTGCTGCTGGCTGGATGCTCGGGGAAGCCCGACGCTCCAGTGCCCACGGCCACCGCATCGTCACCGGCGTCAACTCCCTCGCCATCGGCGTCGGCGGAGCCGCTCTCGACCGTCGATGCGATACTCGTCGGCGGCGACGGCCTGCACCTGCAGCACGGTGAAGAGACGGTGGCCCTGCTCGACTACCGCGCAGACGCCGCGAAGACAATCGCGTCCCTGACGGCGGTGCTCGGCGCTCCGACGTCCACCTCCGAGGCGAAGGGGACGAACCACACCGTCCCGGCAACGCTGACCGAGTTCGGCGGACTGCGCATCATCGACCACCATTACGGGGCGCCGGTCACCTACGACTACCTCGTCACGCCGGCGTGGAGTGTGGTGCTCTCGGCCCCTGCAGTCGGCGAGGTCGCCCTGGGCACGACCGTCGGCGTGGCGGTGGGTGAGCCGTACGAGAACGCAAAGCCCCTCGTCGGATCGGGACACTCCTCGTTCATCATGCCCGACGGCAGTCAGGAGAGCTGGATCCTGGTGGAACTGTCGCCCGGTTCCCCCGAGATCGAAGGGGGATCGGTCGGCGTGCTCGTGGCCGCCCGCCCGTGGCCGGGGCCGATCAGCTGGATCTCCGCACCAGCCATGTTGGGCGGCGCATAGCCCGCATCCGGCTCGCTCCAAGCGATCGCCGCTAGCCTGTGCTCGTGGATTCCGTGCTGCTGTTCATCCTCGGCGTCGTCATCATGCTGATCGGCGTCGCCGTGTCGATCGCGCTGCACGAGATCGGCCACCTGGTGCCCGCGAAGCTGTTCGGCGTCAAGGTCACCCAGTACATGATCGGGTTCGGCCGGACGCTGTTCTCGGTCAAGAAGGGTGAGACCGAGTACGGAATCAAGGCGATCCCGCTCGGCGGCTACATCTCGATGATCGGGATGTTCCCGCCCGGCAAGGAGGGCGGCGGCGGCCGTAACGCGACGACCGGTTTCATGCAGGCGATGGTGCAGGATGCGCGCACGTCGAGCGCCGAGACCGTCATGGTCGGCGAGGAGGACCGCACGTTCTACCGCCTGGCGGTCTGGAAGCGCATCATCATCATGTTCGGCGGCCCGTTCATGAACCTGGTGATCGCGACGGTGCTGTTCGGGGTGATCCTGGTGGGCTTCGGCGCGCCGCAGAACTCGACCACCGTCGGCGCGGTGAACCAGTGCGTCCAGCCGGCGACGAGCACCTCGAAGACCTGCGAGCCGAACGCTCCGCAGGGTCCGGCGGCCGCGGCGGGGCTGAAGCCCGGCGACACCATCGTGAGCATCGGCGGCACGACGATCACGTCGTGGGCGCAGTCCACCGCGATCATCCGCGAGTCGGCGGACCGCCCGTTGACCGTCGTGCTCCGCCGCGACGGCCAGGAGCGCACCGTCGTCCTCACTCCTACGACGAACACCGTCGCGAAGACGGATTCGAGCGGCAAAGTGGTCAAAGCCGCGGACGGCAGCACGCAGACGCTGACCGTGGGGTTCGTCGGCATCAGCCCGATGCCGGAGCTCGTGCCGCAGCCGATCACAGCGGTGCTGCCGGCGGTCGGCGCGCAGACCGGCGCCGTCGTCGGCGTGGTCGTCCATCTCCCGCAGCGCATGGTCGACGTGTGGAACGCGGCGTTCGGCTCCGCCCCGCGCGACCCGAACGGGCCGCTCAGCCTGGTCGGGGTCGGTCGCGCGGCGGGTGAGCTGACCGCGCTCGACGGTGTGCCGGTGATCGACAAGGTGTACACGATGCTGGGCATCCTCGCGTCGTTGAACATCGCGCTGTTCGTCTTCAACCTCATCCCGCTGCTGCCGCTCGACGGCGGGCACATCGCCGGCGCGCTGTGGGAGGGCTTCCGCCGCACGATGGCCAAGCTGTTCAAGCGACGCGACCCGGGACCCGTCGACATGGCCAAGCTCATGCCGCTGACCATGGCCGTGGTCGTCGTCCTGGGCGGGATGAGCCTCCTGCTGATGTACGCCGACATCGTGAAGCCGGTCAACCTCTTCGGTTGAGCCGGCTCCCCGCGCGCGCCCAGCCACCTCCCACCCGCACGCGTAGGATTATCGGGTGGCAGCAATCAACCTGGGGATGCCCAAGGTCCCCGAGACCCTCGCACCCCGTCGCAAGTCCCGTCAGATCCGTGTCGGAAAGGTCCTGGTCGGCGGTGACGCCCCGGTCAGCGTGCAGTCGATGACCACGACGCCGACGACGAACATCAACGCGACCCTCCAGCAGATCGCCGAACTCACGGCCTCCGGGTGCGACATCGTGCGTGTCGCCGTGCCGAGCCGTGACGACGCCGAGGCGCTGCCGATCATCGCCAAGAAGAGCCAGATCCCGGTGATCGCCGACATCCACTTCCAGCCGAACTACGTGTACGCGGCCATCGACGCCGGCTGCGCGGCCGTGCGCGTCAACCCGGGCAACATCCGCAAGTTCGACGATCAGGTCGGCAAGATCGCGGCCTACGCGAAGGCCGCGGGTGTGTCCCTGCGCATCGGCGTCAACGCCGGCTCCCTCGAGCCGAGCCTGCTGCAGAAGTACGGCAAGCCGACGGCCGAGGCACTCGTCGAGAGCGCCGTCTGGGAGGCCAGCCTCTTCGAGGAGCACGACTTCCACGACTTCAAGATCTCGGTCAAGCACAATGATCCGATCGTCATGGTCAAGGCCTACCGTCAGCTCGCCGAGCGCGGCGACTGGCCCCTCCACCTCGGCGTGACGGAGGCCGGTCCCGCCTTCCAGGGCACCATCAAGTCCGCGACCGCGTTCGGCATCCTGCTGGCAGAGGGGATCGGCGACACGATCCGCGTCTCGCTGTCGGCGCCGCCGGCCGAAGAGGTCAAGGTGGGCCTCCAGATCCTGCAGTCGCTCAACCTTCGCGAGCGCAAGCTCGAGATCGTGTCGTGCCCCAGCTGCGGGCGTGCGCAGGTCGACGTCTACACGCTCGCCGACAGCGTGACCGAAGGCCTGCAGGGCATGAGCGTCCCGCTGCGCGTCGCGGTCATGGGCTGCGTCGTCAACGGACCGGGGGAGGCGCGCGAGGCCGACCTCGGCGTCGCCAGCGGCAACGGCAAAGGCCAGATCTTCGTCAAGGGCGAGGTCATCAAGACCGTGCCGGAAGCCGAGATCGTACAGACCCTGATCGACGAGGCCAACCGCATCGCCGCCGAGATGGAGGCCGCCCAGGTCGCCTCGGGCGAGCCGATCGTCACCGTCGGCCACTAGCCGCCGGCCGCCCCGCGGCCGAGCCCACCTCCATCGCACCACTAACATGGAACGGTGCCTACTCGCCTGACGAACTACTTCCTCCGCACCCTCCGTGAAGACCCCTCCGACGCGGAGGTGACCAGCCACAAGCTCCTCGTGCGCGCGGGCTACATCCGCCGCCAGGCGCCGGGCATCTTCGCGTGGTTGCCGCTGGGGTTGCGGGTCAAGGGCAAGATCGAGCAGATCATCCGTGAGGAGATGACGGCGGCGGGCGCGCACGAGGTGCACTTCCCCGCACTGCTTCCGCGCGAGCCCTACGAAGCCACGGGACGCTGGGAGGAGTACGGCGACGGCATCTTCCGCCTCAAGGACCGCAAAGACGCCGACTACCTGCTCGCGCCCACCCACGAAGAGGTCTTCACGCTGCTGGTGAAGGACCTCTACTCGTCGTACAAAGACCTGCCCCTGTCGATCTACCAGATCCAGGACAAGTACCGCGACGAAGCGCGTCCGCGCGCCGGGCTGCTCCGCGGCCGCGAGTTCACGATGAAGGACGCCTACTCGTTCGACTACACCGACGAGGGGCTCGACGCCAGCTACACGGCTCAGCGCGACGCGTACGAGCGGATCTTCACGCGGCTCGGACTCGACTACGTGATCGTGCAGGCCGACGCCGGCGCGATGGGCGGCTCGCGCAGCGAGGAGTTCCTGCACCCCACTCCGGTCGGCGAGGACACCTTCGTGCGGTCGGCCGGAGGCTATGCGGCCAACGTGGAGGCGTTCACCACGACGCCGCCCGCGGCCCGCGGGTACGAGGGCCTCACGCCGCAGGAGGTGCTCGACACCCCGAACACCCCCACCATCCAGACGCTCGTCGATGTCGCCAACGAGAAGCACCCCCGGCCCGACGGTCGCGCCTGGACGGCAGCGGACACGCTCAAGAACGTGGTCCTGGCGCTCACGCACCTCGACGGTACGCGCGAGCTCGTCGTCGTCGGCCTGCCCGGCGACCGCGAGGTCGACCTGAAGCGCGCGGAGGTGGCGTTCGCGCCCGCAGAGGTGGATGCGGCGACCGAAGACGACTTCCGAAAGCACCCGGGCCTGGTCAAGGGCTACATCGGTCCGTGGTCGGCCGAAGGCCCCGTGCTCGGCGAGGAGGCCGCCACCGGCATCCGTTACGTCGTCGACCCGCGCGTGGTCGACGGCTCGGGCTGGATCACCGGCGCGAACGTCGACGGCAAGCACGTCTTCGGCCTGGTCGCCGGCCGCGACTTCGGCTGGGACGGCATCGTGGAGATCGCAGAGGTCAGGGCGGGCGACCCCGCTCCGGACGGCTCTGGGCCCGTCGAGCTCGCGCGCGGCATGGAGATCGGCCACGTCTTCCAGTTGGGTCGCAAGTACGCCGACGCGCTCGGCCTGAAGGTGCTGGACGAGAACGGCAAGCTCGTGACCGTGACGATGGGCTCCTACGGCATCGGGGTGACGCGCATCCTGGCGATCATCGCCGAGGAGAACAACGACGACAAGGGTCTGGTCTGGCCGGCCTCCGTGTCGCCGTTCGACGTCCACGTTGTCGCCGCGGGCCGCGACGCCGTCGCGTTCGAGGTGGCGGAGCAGGCGACAGCCGAGCTGGAGGCCGCCGGGCTCGACGTGCTGCTGGACGACCGCCCTAAGGTCTCTCCCGGCGTCAAGTTCGGCGATGCGGAGCTCATCGGCATCCCGCGCGTCCTGGTCGCCGGCCGCGGCGCCGCGGACGGCGAGGTCGAGCTGTGGGACCGCCGCACCGGCGAGCGGGCGACGCTCCCGCTCGCGGAGGCCATCGCGGCGCTGACCGCCTGACGACGCGGAGGCAACGACCTCTCACGCCGCCTGACCGTGCCGAATGCGCGGCTCAGGCGGCGTCGTCGTCTCCGGTGATCTCCGCGTGGATGCGGCGCAGGTCCTCCATCAGCGAGCCGATGAGCACCCAGTGCCGGGGATTCGGCGTGGTGATGACGAGGGGCGCGGTGAGCACGGGCAGCCCCGCCGTCTCGGTCGCCGGCTCCTCGACCGGCGCGTCGGGGTCCCGGGACAGAAGGCGGAGGTCGTGCGCCGAACGTTCCAGCTCGTCCGCGATGGCGGCGATCGTCGGCTCGTCGGCGAGGCTGTCGTCGTAGTGGTCGTGGAAGGCGCGGGTCATTCCGAGGGAACGGGTGATCAACGGCCGCAGGCGCGAGAAGAGTTCCTGGTCGTGCTCCAGCACGGCCCGGTGCCGGGACTGCCGTGGGTTGAGCGTGAGGCTCTCGTCGGCGGCCGTGAGCGCCGCCTCGGCCTTCTTCTCCATCGGGCGCAGCAGGCGCGCCTCGATCAGGAGGGCGTCCCGCTCGCCGGGGGTCGGCCGGCTGGTCAGCGCCGCCGCGAGCCGGTCGAGCGTCGCAGCGATCTCCGTGCCGAGCGTGAGGACGGACGTGCGGGCCGGTCCGGTGAGCACGGGAGGGACCACGAGGATGTTGATGATCACTCCGACGGCCGCGCCGAGCACGGTCTCGACGATGCGGGCGAGCGGGTACTCGAGATTCGCCGCGCCCAACGAGAGCACGAGCATGACGCTGATCGGGACCTGGTTGGCCGTGCCCGGGGTGAGCTTGAGCGCCCAGGCCAGGAAGAGCGACGCGACCAGGGTGAGGAGCACGATCCAGGTGTTGCTCCCGAAGGCCAGCCCGACGACGTAGGCGATGACCACGCCGAAGATCACGCCGATCGACCGCTCGATCGCGCGCCCGACCGACTGGTTGACGCTCGGCTGGACGACGAGCAGGGCGGCGATCGCCGCGAACACCGGGAGCTCGCCGGGGAAGAGCAGGGTGGCGATGCCCCAGGAGATGATCATCGCGGCAGCGGTCTTGGCCACCTGGAGGAACGGCACCCTTGAGGCGGCCCGGATGTTCGCGGGCAGCTGGATCTTGACCGGGAACTTCGGAGCCACGTGACCAGCGTAGCCCGCCGAAAGCTCCCGTCTCAGACGGCGAAACGGCGGTAGGCCTCCGCAGACCGCGCGGCGGCGCGCTCCTGCGACGCGGTCAGCGGTTCGAACGGCTGAAGATCGACGGTGCCGTCACCCGCGGGGCGGCGCCAGGTGCCGACGACGCGGCCGCGCGCGACGATCGTCGGCTGGAAGACGCCGTTGCCGCCCGGCACGATCCGCTCGAAGTGCTCGTCGTCGAGAACCGCGCGGCGGTCCTGGTAGCCCAGCAGGTACTCGTCGAACGCGGGCAGGAGCTCCACGGCGTCGCGCTCCCTGCGGCTCTGCGGGGTGGAGGCCGCGCGATCGGCGAGTTCGGCCGTCACGAGATACGAGACCCCGTCGACCTCCAGCGTGGTCACGGCGTCGCCCAACACGGCGAGCCCGGTCTTCGCGCCGGCCACCGTGCCCTTCGTCCACCAGACGAAGTCCTTGATCGTGGCCGGCCCGTGGCCCTGGAGGTAGCGCAGGAGGAACTCTCCCCAGGCTTCGTCGGGCTCGAGGTGACGCGTCGTGGGGGCCCACTCGTCGAGCAGTACGAGCGCCTGCTGCGTCCGCAGCGTCGGCCCCCAGCAGAGCACGCCGGTCTGAGCGAGGAAGTAGATCAGGTGGTAGCCGCGCTGACCGGCCGTCGCGATGCCGGCGTCCTCCCAGAGCTCCATGAGCTCGGCCCGGCCGATACTGCGGCCGCCGGACAGTGCGGCTACCACGAGGTCGCGGGCGCGGGCGAAGTCGCCGGACTCCAACTCCAGCTGCCGGTGGCGCGCGGTGAGACCCGCCAGCATGCGGGCGGTCGTGATGCCGAGCATCCAACGCAGGTCTTTCGGCGGCACGAAGTGGAGCGTTCCACGCATCGGCCACGAGCGGACGATCCGCCCCGCGTCGAGATCGGCGAGCACGTCGGCGCGTGTCGCTCCGGTCGTGCGCACGGCGAGCGCCCAGCAGCCGGCGGCGAAGTCCTGCGCCTGAACGGCGAGCAGCCGGCGGGCGACGTCGGCAGGGGCGGCCTCCCGTTCGCCGTCGATCGCCTGCGCGAGGCGGCGCATCCGGAGCAGATTGGCGCGAGACGTCATGGGGCCAGTCTGGTGCACGCCGCCGACAGTCGGCGCGGGAGGGCGGGGAGGTCCGTCCGGAACGCTGTCAGGGCAGGAGGTCGAGGTCGCGGAGCTGCTCGAGCAGCCCGGCGCCGTCAGGAGCGTAGACCCACGGCGCTCCCGAGATCTCGCTGTGCTTCTCGGCCTTCGACCGTCCGCCGGCGAGCACCGCTTCGCCGCTCGACAGCTGCCGGATGGCCACGGCGGCCACGTTTCCCGGATGGGCGGTCGTGAACTCGCCGTAGAGCGCCTCGTCGTGCTGGCCGTCGTCGCCGACCAGCAGCCAGCGCAGGCCAGGGAACTCGTCGGCCAGCCGGGCGAGGCTGGTGCGTTTGTGCTCGCGGCCGGAGCGGAAGAAGCGGTCGTGCGTCGGGCCCCAGTCGGTGAGCAGCAGCGGGCCGGCGGGGAACAGGTTGCGCGACAGGAAGCGGGTGAGCGTGGGGGCGACGTTCCAGGCGCCCGTCGAGAGGTAGATCACCGGGGCGCCGGGATGTGCCGCCGCCAGCCGCTCGAGGAGGACCGACATGCCGGGCGTCGGGACCCGGGCGTGCTCGTCGAGCACGAAGGTGTTCCACGCCGCGAGCAACGGCCGGGGGAGAGCGGTGACCATGACGGTGTCGTCCACGTCCGAGATGATCCCGAACGTGGCCTTGGGGTCCACGATGAAGACGGGCGCCTCGAAGACGCGCGCCGACGCGGGGACCGTCAGCGTGACGGTGTGCCAGCCGGGCGTCAGCTGAACCGGGATGACGGTGTCGATGACGCCTCCGCGGTCGGGCATCACCTCGTGGCGGTCGCCCTCCACCTCGATGACGACCGGCACATCGGCGACCGGCACGCTGATGAAGGAGCGCCAGCCGCGGATGGATTCCTCGCGCTTACGGTGCTTGCGTTCGGCGCGGCTGCCGGGACGGGGCTCCTTGGCCAGCACGACGCGACCGAGGATGCGGACCCACGACGGCGCGCCGTAGCCGGTGTAGGGGACGACGGTCTCCAGGAATCCGCGCTTGCGGGCACGGCGGGCGCGGAACTCGTGGAAGGCGTCCTCGACGCGCGCTGCGCGGTGCATGATGGGCTCGACGCTCGCGCTGCGCTTGGCTGGGGTGGAGGTCATAGAGGTACCAGTTTCTCATGGAGTGAACGTTCGCCCCGACGCAGCCCCCAGATCTGGGGGACAGATCTTCGGTGTGTCTGGAGCATTTCCCGAGCAAAGGTGAGGTTTCCCCGAATATGATCCGAGGTGAGCGACGGAAAGATCCCGCCGCCGGACTGGGGACCCGCACGCGTATCGTGGAACACAGAAAGAAGGAGTCACCCTCGTGCCCATCAACGACCTGGTCGCCGCACAGAACACTGTAGGAGCGCCGCTCGTGCGCACGGAGCCGATCCAGGAGCGCAGCGCCGCCCGGATCGACGCCCTGCTCGACGCAGCGGCGGAGGTGGTCGACGAGATCGGCTTCGACCGGCTGACCACGGCGATGGTCGCCGAACGCGCCGGTGCGTCCATCGGCACGGTCTACCGGTACTTCCCCGACCGCATCGTGCTCTTGCAGGCCCTCCGCGACCGCGCCCTCCTGCGCTACCGGCACTCGGTCGTCGAGGCCATCCGCACCGAGGGCGCCGAGCACTGGTGGAACGCCGTGGAGTGCGCGATCGACGCGTTCGTGGCGATGTTCCGCACGGAGCCGGGATTCCGCATCATCCGTTTCACCGACGCCGAGCGCTCGGGTCTCCCGGGAGAAGAGGAGGTCGAGCGCACCGCGTCGTTCGCCTCCCAATTCGCGGCGATCCTCTCGGAGGAGTTCGGCCTCCCGGCCGGAGAAGACCTGGCCTTCCGCCTCGAGATCGTCGTGGAGATCATGGACGGCCTCATCAACCGGGCGTTCCTCGACGACCCGATGGGCGACCCGCGCTACATCGACGAGGCGCGCATCGTGGCGCGCGAGTACCTGGAGCGGCGGTACGACCCGAAGGGCTGACGCTCTTCGAGTTCGCGCTCCTCGGGAATGTCGGTGGTACCGGACAGAGTTGTCACATGGTGCCTGGGTTTCCTGCCATAAACCGACTCAATTCATTGCGAATTGACCGAAAGGCTGTTTGGGTGGAAGAGATGGCCCAGACGATCGTGACCAGCCTGCCGCCCGGATCGAGAGATCCGTACCTCCCGAGAAGTGAGAGCCGATGATCGAGTTCCGCTCGGTGACGAAGCGGTTCCCCGACGGGACGGTCGCGGTCGACGACTTCTCGCTGGTGATCCCGTCGAGAAAGATCACCGTCCTCGTGGGGTCGTCGGGCAGCGGCAAGACGACCATCCTGCGCATGGTGAACCGCATGGTCGACCCGACCAGCGGCACCGTGTCGATCGACGGCGAAGACGTGCAGAGCCTCAAGCCCGTGCACCTGCGCCGACGCATCGGCTACGTGATGCAGAACTCGGGCCTGCTGCCGCACCGCAAGGTCGTCGACAACATCGCGACGGTCCCCGTGCTCACCGGCGTGAAGAAGAAGGTCGCCTATGAGCACGCGCTCGAACTGATGGACACGGTCGGCCTCGAGCGGTCGCTCGCCGACAAGTACCCCAGCCAGCTCTCGGGAGGCCAGCAGCAGCGCGTGGGAGTGGCCCGCGGCCTCGCGGTCGACCCGAACATCCTGCTGATGGACGAGCCGTTCGGCGCCGTCGACCCGATCGTGCGCGACGACCTCCAGAACGAGCTGTTGCGGTTGCAGCGTGACCTCGGCAAGACGGTGCTGTTCGTGACGCACGACATCGACGAGGCGTTCCGGCTCGGCGACCAGGTGGTCATCTTCCGCAAGGGCGGGATCGTGGCCCAGAAGGGCACGCCCGCCGAGATCCTCGCGTCGCCCGCCGACGACTTCGTCGCGTCGTTCGTCGGCGCCGACCGCGGCAAGCGCGCCCTCCACATCGAGCAGACCCCCACTGGGTCGGTGCTCGTCGACAGCGAGGGGCGCACTGCGGGCGTCCTGAGCTCCGAGCTTTCCCCTGACCGAGATTCAAAGGCCGCGGCGGTGTCCGTCGCGGGTGGTGCGGACGCCGTAACGCAGGGTGGCGCCCCTCCACGGCTTCCGCAGTGAACTTCCTGTGGTCGAATCTCGGCCAGGTCTGGAATCTCACGGTCTCCCACGTGTGGCTGAGCGCCATCCCGATCGTGGTCGGCTTCGTGGTGTCACTGCCGATCGGCTGGGTGGCCAACCGGTATCGGGTGAGCCGTCCCGTCCTGCTGACCATCGGCGGCATCCTCTACGCGATCCCGTCGCTTCCGCTCCTCGTCGCCATGCCTGCGTTGATCGGCACGAAGATCCTCGATCCGGTCAACCTCGTCGTCGCGTTGAGCATCTACGCGCTGGCGCTCATGGTGCGCACCACCGCGGACGCGCTCGCGTCGGTACCGGCTGACGTGGTCCAGTCCGCGACCGCGATCGGGTTCTCGAGCTGGCGGAGGTTCTGGTCCGTCGAGCTGCCCCTCGCCGGGCCCGTGCTGCTGGCCGGCCTGCGGGTGGTCTCGGTCTCGACGGTGAGTCTCGTGAGCATCGGCGCGCTCCTCGGCGTAGCCAACCTCGGGCAACTCTTCACCGACGGGCTCAACCGCTACTACCCGGAGGAAGTGGCGGTCGGCATCATCCTCATCATGGTCGTCGCCCTGGTGTTCGACCTCGTCCTCGTGCTGCTCGGGCGGCTGCTCCTGCCGTGGTCGCGGCTCGACCGGCGCACCGGGCGACTGCGGCGCTCGGCGGCGATGAAGGCGGTGACCGGCGCATGACGGACTTCCTCGCCGCCTTCCAGTGGCTGTTCGCACCCGCCAACTGGGCGGGTCCCGCCGGCATCCCCGCCCGCACGGGAGAGCACATCGTCTACACACTGCTCACACTCCTGATCGCGAGCATCATCGCCCTCCCGATCGGATTCCTGATCGGGCACACCGGAAGACTGCGGGGGCTCGCGGTCGGGGTCTCCGGTGCGCTGCGCGCGCTTCCGACGCTGGGACTCGTGGTCTATCTCGCGCTCATCATGGCGAACATCTCGATCGTCCCGCCGCTCATCGCCCTCACCATCCTGGCCGTTCCGCCACTGCTCGCCGGCGCGTACTCCGGGCTGGAGTCGGTGAACAGGAGCACGATCGACGCCGCGCGCGCGATCGGTATGACCGAGTGGCAGATCTTCGGCAAGGTCGAGCTGCCGTTGTCGCTGCCGCTCGTGCTCGGCGGCCTGCGGTCCGGCGCCCTCCAGGTCATCGCGACGTGGACTGTCGCGGCGATCCTGCCGGTCGGCGGCCTCGGACGGTTCCTGTTCGACGGCCTTCCGGTGCAGAACTACGCGGAGATGCTCGGCGGTTCGATCATCGTGGTCGTGCTGGCCCTGGTCGTCGACGGCCTGTTCGCGATCACGCAGAAGCTCGTCGTCCCGCGCGGTGTCACGGCCGGCACGGTCCGTTCCGACCGGGCGAAGGACCCCTGGCGCGCCCTCGGCATCACGGTGCCCGGGCGGCAGCCGACCCACTGACCTCCTCGTCCTCCCCATTCCTGCTCACAGAGACCCATCGCACACAGAAGAGAGAGAATCACATGTTCGGATCCACGAAGGGCCGCATCGCGGCCGGTGTGCTCGCGGCGGGGGCGCTCCTGGCCCTCAGCGCGTGCTCGTCCGGAGGCGGCGGCGCATTCAACACCAGCGGCAGCAGTTCCTCGTCCAGCGACAGCGTCACCGTCGGCTCGGCCGCCTTCGGCGAGTCGGAGATCCTGATGCAGGTCTACGGCCAGGCCCTAGCCGCCAACGGCATCACGGTCAACTACAAGCCCAGCATCGGCCAGCGTGACGTCTACCTGAAGGCGCTGCAGGACGGCTCGATCGACCTCGTCCCGGAGTACTCGGGCAACCTGCTCCAGTTCTACGACAAGACCAGCACGGCCAGCTCGAGCGCAGACGTCTACGCCGCGCTGAACGACGCCCTGCCGAAGGGCTTCGAGGTGCTCGACCAGGCAAAGGCGCAGGACGCCGACTCCTACAACGTCACCAAGGAGTTCTCGGACAAGTACGGCGTGACGAGCCTGGAGGACCTGAAGAAGGTCACCGTCCCGCTGAGGGTCGGCGCGAACCCCGAGTTCGCCACCCGTCCCTACGGCATCCCGGGCCTCAAGTCGACCTACGGCGTGACGGCGACGCTCACCCCGATCAGCGACTCGGGCGGCCCGCTCACCGTCACCGCGCTCAAGAACGGTGACGTGGAGCTCGCTGACATCTACACGACGACCCCGGCCATCAAGGACAACGGTTTCGTCGTGCTGAAGGACCCGAAGAACCTGATCGCCGCGCAGAACATCGTGCCGTTGATCAACACCAAGAAGGCCTCCGACAAGGTGAAGTCGGTGCTCAACAAGGTCTCGGCCGAGTTGACCACGGACGATCTCATCGCCATGAACGCCGAGAACCAGGGCGCGAACAAGACCCAGCCCGACGCCGTGGCGAAGAAGTGGCTGCAGGAGCACCCGATCAAGATCTAGGTTGAAGCGGGAGGCCCCGGCCTCCTCACAGCTCCGCGTGCGGCGGCTCGGGCGACCGGGCCGCCGCACCCATGTGTGCCGCCTCGCGCTTCTGGAGGACCTTCTTCACCACGAACACCACCCCGATGAACACCGCGATCACGGCGACGAAGGCGTAGCCCGCCCAGTGGAGCTCCTCGGAGAGCTCGCGGTAGCCGCCGGCGGCGAGCGAACCCACTGTGACGTACGCGAACGCCCAGATCACGCACGCGGGTACCGTCCACGCCATGAATGTGCGATAGCGCATCGGACTCATCCCGACCGTGAGGGGGATGAGCGAGTGCAGCACGGGGAGGAAGCGCGAGAGGAACACGGCGATGCCGCCGCGCTTGGCGAGGTAGGCCTCTGCGCGGTCGAAGTTCTGGGGGCCGAGCCGCCGGCCGAGCCGGCTGGCGCGGATGCGCGGGCCGAAGTAGCGGCCGAGGGCGAAGCCGATCGACTCGCCGCAGAGTGCGCCGACGATCACCGCGATCACGAGGGCGGCGTACTCCAGCGGGCCCGCGACAGCGGTGGAGGCGACCAGCACGATCGTGTCGCCCGGAACGATCAGCCCGACGAGGATCGAGGTCTCCAGCATGATCCCGACCCCCGCGAGCAGGGTGCGGAGGACGGGGTCGACGGACTGGACGAGGTCGAGGATCCAGGTGAGCGCGTCGTTCATGTGCCCGGTGCCGACCGGATCAGCGACCAGTACGCCTCGACGGCGTCGGCCATGTCGGCGCTGGGATCGAGCATCCACTGCACCTGCATCCCGTCGGCGACGGCGACCGCCAGGCGAGCGAGCGTACGCGGGTCGGCGTCGGCGCGGATGCGTCCGGCCTCCTGCTCGGAGCGGAGGTACTGCTCCAGACCGCCGACGATCTGCGCGTAGCGCGAGACGAAGTAGTCGTGGCCAGGGTGCTCCGGGTCCGCCGCCTCGGCGGAGATGGTGGCGTAGAGCTGCACCAGTCCGGGAACTTCCGCGTTGTGGCGCACGATCCCGACCAGACCGTCGAGCGCCCCCGTCCAGTCGGCCCCGAGCTCACCGCCGGCGGAGTCGACCTCGTCGCGCTTGCGCAGCACCTCGGCGAACAGCTCCTCCTTCGACGAGAAGTGATGCAGGAGGCCGGCCTGGCTGAGGCCGACCGAGTCGGCGATCTCGCGCAGCGAGGCCTTGCGGTAGCCCTTGTCGGCGAACACCTCCAAGGCTCGCGCGAGGATCTCCTCGCGTTTGGCGATTCCCTTGGCGTATCCCCGCTTCTCCGGCATGCTTCCAGGCTAGCGGGAGGCGCCTGATCAGCTCGTGAGCACGAGCACCGGCGGCACCACGACCAGCAGCACGATCGCGACGACCACGAACAGGCGGACACCGGTGCCGACCGTCCTGTGGTCGGCGGTGAGCCGGTCCTCGCGTGCGAGCAGCGCGGTTCGTCGCTGCTCCGGCGTGCGGGGGTCCTTCGGCGCGCCGAGCGCGGTGCCTGCTGACCCGGTCGAGTCGACGATCCGGATGGCATCGGCCAGCACCGCGTCGCCGGAGGCGCGCCGCGCGGTGTCGTCGGCGAGCATCTCCACGAGGAGCGCCACCGCGTCCTGCGCCCGGGTGGCGATCGGGAACCAGGGGAGTGCGCGCTTCCACGACCGGAAGGCGTCGAGCAGCAGGTGGTGCTTCTGGCGCAGGTGGGCGCGTTCGTGGGCGATCACGGCCTCCAGCTCTTCGGGGCTGAGAAGCTCGATCATGCCCTCGGAGAGCACCGTGACGCTGCGCGCGCCGGGGAGGCAGTATGCCGCAGGGGCGGGATGGTCGATGATGCGCGTCGCCGGTTCGTCCGGCAGCGGCGAGCTGAGCAGGCGCAGCAGCTCCATGTGCCGGTGACGCTGGCGTCGGCTGCGCACCGAGGTGAGGGCGAGGTTCAGGACGAGGTGCGCCGTCAACAGCACCGCCGCGCTCAGGAAGAACGTGTGCAGCAGCGACACGTCCGGAGGGAGCGGCCCGCTGAACAGCGCCGCCGCGGCCCCCGAGACACGGCTCGCCAGGTCGTCGCCGAACGGTTCGAGGCCGGCGAGCAGCAGCGAGCCGATCATCGAGATCCCTCCGGCGAGCGCGATCGACTGCCAGAGCGCGAGAGCGAGCACCGGGGCGGCGGCGGGCCACTTCGCGCGCGCGAGGATCAGCGGCACCGGCCAGGCGAGGGCCAGCGCGAGCACGCCGAGGACGACGGCGGTCGAGTCGACGGGCATCCCGGTCAGCTGCGGGCGTCGAGGAGTCGGCGCAGCACCTGGGCCTCGGACTCGTCGACGGAGCCCACGAAGTACGCCAGTGCCTCTGTGCGATCGGAGGAGGTCTCCAGCACTTCGCGCATCAGGTCGGCCACGTGGCCGGCGCGCGTGAGGGTGGCGAAATAGACGTGCGGGCGTGCGTCGCGGTCGCGGTCGACGAAGCCCTTCTGCTCGAGGCGGGAGAGCACGGTGAGGACGGTGGTGAGCGCCGGGGTCTTGCCGTCGGTGCGGGAGGCCGCTAATTTGTCGCGCAGTTCGCCTGCGGTGATGGGGGAGTCGCCCGACCAGAGGGCGTCCATCACCGCTCGTTCGAGTTCTCCGAGATTCGCCACGCCTCCAGGGTAGCGCGAAGTAGCTGTGAATGTTCTACACTCTGTAGAAGTAGCCGTTCTACAGAACGTAGAACTTGACCGGAAGGGTAGGGCTGCGTGAACGAGATCCTCGATCCGCTGCTGCTGGCACGCTGGCAATTCGGACTCACGACCATCTATCACTTCCTGTTCGTCCCGCTCACCATCGGTCTCGTGACCGTCGTCGCGGTCTACCAGACCGCCTGGTACCGCACGGGCAAGGTCCACTACCTCCAGCTCACGCACTTCTTCGGCAAGCTGTTCCTCATCAACTTCGCCATGGGCGTCGTGACGGGCATCGTGCAGGAGTTCCAGTTCGGGATGAACTGGTCGAACTACTCGCGTTTCGTCGGCGACATCTTCGGTGCTCCGCTGGCGCTGGAGGGCCTGCTCGCGTTCTTCCTCGAAGCGACGTTCATCGGCCTCTGGATCTTCGGCTGGGACAAACTGCCGCGCGGCATCCATCTGGCCTGCATCTGGATCGTCGCCGTCGGCTCCATCCTCTCGGCGTACTTCATCCTCGCGGCCAACGCGTTCATGCAGAACCCGGTCGGCTTCAAGCTCGACCCCGCACGAGGCCGCGCCGAGCTCACCGATCTCTGGGCCGTGCTCACGAACAAGGTGGCGCTTGCGGCGTTCCCGCACACGATGTTCGGCTGCTTCATGGTCTCGGCCGGCCTGATCATCGCAGTCGCGGCCTGGCACCTCTCGCGCACCCGCAATCTCGAGACCATGCGTCCCGCGCTCAAGTTCGGCCTCTGGATGATGGTCGTCGCCGGTATCGGCAGCGTCATCAGCGGTGACCAGCTCGGCCTGGCGATGGTGCAGACGCAGCCGATGAAGATGGCGGCGGCCGAAGCGCTCTACAAGACCTCGACGGGAGCGGACGCCTCGTTCTCGATCTTCACCCTCGGAACGCCGGACGGCGTGCACGAACTGTTCTCCATCCGCGTGCCCTATCTGCTGTCGTTCCTGTCGACGCACACCCTGGACGGCACTGTCGAAGGCATCAACGACCTCAACGCGCACTACCAGGACATCTTCGGCCCCGGCGACTACACCCCGATCATCTGGGTGACCTACTGGTCGTTCCGCTGGATGATCGGCCTCGGCCTCCTGCACGTGCTCGTGGCCGTCGTCGGCCTCTGGCTCACCCGCAAGGGCCGCACACCACCGTGGCCGTGGATGTGGAAGGTGGCGATCTGGGCGTTCCCGCTCTCGCTCGGCGCCATGATCGTCGGCTGGATCTTCACCGAGATGGGCAGGCAGCCCTGGATCGTGTTCAGCCTCATGAAGACCCAGGACGGCGTCTCGCCGGGAACCACCGGACTCGAAGTCCTGATCTCGCTCCTTGCCTTCACCGCGGTCTACGGCACCCTCGCGGTCGTCGAGTTCAAGCTCATCAAGCGCGCGGCCCAGAAGGGACCAGCCCCCGCCGAGGACCACCTCGACGACGAGGGCAAGCACGTCCCGGTCGCGACGGTCTACTAGGAGGAGACGGCAATGGATCTCGCAGTTCTCTGGTTCGGCATCATCGGCTTCCTGTTCGTCGGCTACTTCGTGCTCGACGGGTTCGACTTCGGCGTCGGGATGTCCCTCCCGTTCCTCGGCAGGGACGAGACCGACCGGCGCGTCCTCATCAACACGATCGGCCCGGTCTGGGACCTCAACGAGACCTGGCTGATCGTCGGCGGCGCGGCCCTGTTCGCCGCGTTCCCGGAGTGGTACGCCACCCTGTTCAGCGGCTTCTACCTGGCCCTGCTGCTCATCCTCATCGCGCTCATCCTGCGCGGCGTGTCGTTCGAGTACCGGCACCAGCGGCCGGAGTCGACGTGGAAGCGCCGGTTCGACGCCATGATCGTGATCGGCTCCGCCGTACCGGCGCTGCTCTGGGGCGTCGCCTTCGCCAACATCGTCCAGGGCGTCGCCCTGAACGCGCACCACGACTACACCGGCACGCTGTTCGACCTCCTGAACGGCTATGCACTGCTGGGCGGCCTGACGACGCTCCTGCTGTTCTTCACGCACGGCGCCGTCTTCGTCTCGTTGAAGACGGACGGCGACATCCGCCAGCGGGCCAGGAGGCTCGCGACCCGGTCCGGTGTGCTCACCATCGTCGTCGCCGCGGCCTTCCTGGCCTGGACCGTGATCGCGCACTTCTCCGTCGCGCTCCTGGTGCTCGCCCTGCTCGCGGCCGTCGCCCTCGTCACCTCGTGGGTCCTCAACCTCCGCGGCGCAGAAGGCTGGTCGTTCGGCTTCATGGCGGCGACGATCGCCCTCGCAGTGGCGGCGCTGTTCACGGCGCTGTTCCCGGACGTGATGCCGTCGGTCCCCAACCCGGAGAACAGCCTGACGATCGCGAACGCCTCCAGCTCGGAGACCACGCTCACGATCATGACCTGGGTGGCGGTGATCTTCCTTCCGCTGATCCTGCTCTACCAGGGCTTCACCTACTGGGTCTTCCGCAAGCGCGTGACCCGCGCGCAGATCCCCGACGACCACCCCGAACCCGAACCCGCAGCCGCCTGAGATGCGTCCGCTCGACCCCCGCCTCCTCCGCTACGCGTCGGCCACTCGGCTGACGCTGGCGGCGGGTGCGCTCGTCACCCTGGCGCAGACGGCGGCGATCGTCGCGTTCGCCTGGCTCGTCACGCAGCTGGTGGTGCGCGGGATCGCGGGTGCACCGTTCCCCGAGCTCAGCGCGCTGTTCGCCGGACTCGTCATCGTGGTCATCGCGCGCGGGGCGCTGCTGTGGCTCGCGGAGGCCGTGTCGGCGCGCGGGGGAGCGACCGTCGTCGGGCAGCTGCGCGGGCAGCTGGTCGACGCGTTCGGACGGCTCGGCCCTGGCGGGCTCGCCGGGCGCAGCAGCGCGGAACTCACCCTCGTGGCCGGTCGCGGGATGGACGCGCTCGACGGCTACTTCGCCCGCTACCTGCCGCAGCTGATCGCCACCGCGGTGGCGATGCCGCTGCTGGTGCTCGTGATCGGCTGGCAGGACCTGACCAGCGGGATCATCCTCGTGCTGACCCTTCCGCTGATCCCGGTGTTCATGGTCCTCGTCGGCTGGGCGACCCAGGCGGCGCAGAAGCGCCAGTGGTCGGCTCTCTCGACGCTGTCGAAAGGCTTCATCGACGTCGTCGCAGGCCTGCCGACGCTCACGCTCTTCGGTCGCCAGCACCGGCAGGAGGCGCAAATCCGTCAGGTGAGCGAGGAGTACCGGTCGCGCACGATGAAGGTCTTGCGGATGTCGTTCCTCTCCGGGTTCGTGCTCGAGCTCGCGGCCAGTCTGTCGGTCGCGCTCATCGCGGTGGCGATCGGCTTGCGCCTGCTGGGCGGCTCGCTGGACCTGTCGGTGGGGCTCTTCGTGCTCCTGCTGGCGCCGGAGGCCTTCCTGCCGCTGCGGAACGTCGGCGCCGCCTACCACGCCGCGACGGAGGGCATGGCGGCCGCGGCCGACGCCTTCGAGGTGCTCGACGCCGCGGCCGGGGTGCCGTCGGACGAGCCCGTCGCGGCTGTGAACGCTTCCGGACTCGTGTTCAGCGATGTCAGTGTCCAGTACGACGGGCGGGATGCCGTGTCCGGCTTCGCCGCGGAGGTGCCGCCTGGCGAGCTCGCGGTGCTGAGCGCTCCGAGCGGAGCGGGCAAGTCGAGCCTGGTGGCCGCCGCTCTCGGTTTCGTGGCCTACAGCGGCAGGATCGCCGCGGGCGGGCGGCAGGACGCGGCCGGGCGCCGCGCTGCGATCGCCTGGGCGGGTCAGCGTCCGGGTCTGCTCGCGGGAACCATCGCGGAGAACGTGGCGCTGGGCGACCCGGAACCGTCCGCTCCCGCCATCGAGGAGGCGTTGCGAGCGGCGGCGGCCGGCGAGCTGTCGCCGGGGCTCGTCGTGGGCGCCGGCGGCGTGGGGCTGTCCGGCGGGCAGGCGCAGCGGGTGGCGGTGGCACGGGCTCTCTACCGACTGCGCGCGCGGTCGTGTTCCGTACTGATCCTGGACGAGCCGACCTCCGCACTCGACGCGGCGACGGAGGGGGAGCTGCTGGCCTCGCTCCGCCGTATCGCCGACAGCGGGGTGGCCGTGCTCATCGTCAGCCACCGGGAGTCCGTCGTGGCCGCGGCCGACACGATCCTGTCGACGGAGGTGCTGTTCGATGTCGCTCGCTGAACGCACGCAGCCCGTGGAGGAGCAGGCACAGACGCGGCGAATCCTCCGCCTCGCCCTGCCTCCGGCCCGCCGGCTGTGGGTGGCCATCGCGTTCGGGGCCTTGAGCGGCGCCTGCGCCGTCGCCCTGCTCGGGGTTTCCGCGTGGCTGATCACGCGCGCGGCGGAGCAGCCGGCGCTCATGTACATCTCGATGGCGGTCGTCGGCGTCCGTGCCTTCGCGCTCGGGCGGGCGTTCTTCCGCTACCTCGAGCGACTGGCCGGCCACGACGCCGCGTTCGGACGGCTGGGGGCCATCCGCTCCGACCTCTTTGCGCGGATGGTGCCGCTCGGTCCCGACGGCATCGGTGCCCGGCACACCGCCGACGGGCGCCGTGACGAAAGCGCGCGCGGCGGCCAGCTGCTCGCCCGGCTGGCAGACGACGTCGACGAACTGCCCGACTTCGCTCTCCGGGTCGTCCAGCCTCTGGTGTCGGGCGGGATCGTGGTGCTGGCGACCGTCGTCGCGGCGTTCCTGTTCCTCCCGGAGGCCGGTGTCGCGCTGCTCGTGACGCTCACCGTAGCTTTCGTGATCGGCACGCTGGTGAACCGCTGGGCGGCCGGAGCATCGGAGCGGCGGATCTCGCCCCTCCGCGCCGAGGTGGCCGGTGCGGTGAACGACCTCGTCACGAACCTCGACGTGCTGGTCGCCTTCGACGGTCTTGCGGCGGCCGGCGAGCGCGTCCGCACCGCGAGTGCTCGGTTGACCGCGGCGATGCGCGCCCGCGCGGCGGGACTCGGCGTGACCGCCGGTGCGGTGTCGGTGCTCGCGGGCGCCGCGACACTGCTCGCCCTCGCCGGCGGCATCCCCGCCCTGCAGGACGGGCGCCTCGACGGTCCGTCCCTGGCCGTCGTCGCCCTGCTGCCGCTCGCCGTGTTCGAGGTGTTCGGCGCGCTGCCGCTGGCGTTCGGCGCGTGGCGGCGGGTGCGCGCGAGTGCGGAACGGATCGCCGACACCGTGCCGGCCACCGTTCCCGACGGGGTCCCCGTCGATGCCGCCGACGCGGCGGAGTTCGCGGTGACCGGCGTCCCCGACCTCCGGGTGAAGGTGGCGTCGGCGCACTGGCCCGGTACGACCTCGCCGGTGCTCCACGAGGTCGACCTCGAGCTGCGCGCGGGCGAGCGGGTGATCCTCAGCGGTCCGACCGGAACGGGCAAGACCGCGCTCGCCCACGTTCTGACCCGCTTCCTGGACCTCGACGGCTCCTACACGATCGACGGCGTCGACGTGCGCACGGTCCGCCAGGACGACGTGCGTCGCGTCGTCGGGCTGGTGGAGCAGCAGCCCTACCTGTTCGACTCCGACCTGCGGCAGAACCTCCTGTTCGCGCGTGACACCGCGACAGACGACGAGCTGCTGGCCGTGCTCGACCGCGTAGGACTCGGCGAGTGGACGGCGGCGCGCGGCGGCCTGGGCACGCCTGTCGGCGAACGGGGCGCGCTGGTCTCCGGAGGGCAGGCTCAGCGCATCGCGCTCGCCCGTGCACTGCTGGCCGACTTCCCGGTGCTCGTCGTGGACGAGCCGACAGCCAATGTGGACACCGCGGTCGCGGAGCGCATCGTGCGCGACATCCTCCGCACAGCCGCGGAGGACGGCCGCACGGTGCTCCTGATCTCGCACACCGACGTCCCGGACGCCCTGATCACCCGTCGTCTCCGGTTGGAGTCGGGCACGCTGGTCCTGTAGCGCCGCGCGGGGGAGCGCTCAGCGGAGCGGTCGCGCGAGCGCGGCGAAGCGCGCGCGCCAGGCCGCGGTGCGCGCGGGATCGTGGCCGAGGGCGGGGCCGTCGACCCAGACCGTGACGTCGCGGATGCCGTGCAGGGCGTTGACGGCCCAGAGCGTCGCGCCCGCGAGCTCGGAGGGGCGCACCGCCTCCTCCTCGACGGGGATGCCCAAGGCGGCGGCGATACCGCGGACCGTCCGCGCCGACACGCTGTCCACCCGCGCGAACTCGAACGGCGGTGCGTAGAGCGTCTCGCCGCGCCACCAGAGCAGGGCGGTGGTCGTCCCGTCGCTGACCCGGCCGCCGTCCAGCAGCACGGCCTCCTGAGCCCCGTCGCGCTGCGCGTGCTGGCGGAGCACGGTGAGGCGGTCGATGTCCGGCCCCTTGAGATGCGGAACCTGCCGCGGGTCCGTCGCCGCGGTCGCCACCACCAGGTCGGCGCCCAACGGAGGGGCCGTCCGCAGACGGAAGCGGAGGCGGAGGGCGTCCCGCGCCCGCACGAGCTCGAACCGGGGGAACCACCGGCCATCGCCGGGCAGGAGTGCGAGGCCGGCGTCCCAGAACGCGTCGAGCGACGCCCGGTCGTCGAATCCCTGCTCCGCCGCGGACTCGGCGAAGCGCTGGCGGTGCAGACCGAGTGCGAGCGACCGGCCGGAGGCGACGAGGAACGAGTCGGCGGCCAGCAGTTCGGTCTCCACCACCTCGCAGTGATCGCGGACCGCGAGCGCGCCGGCCGCCCAGTCGTAGAGGGTGGCCGTCGCGTCCATCCGATCAGGCTAGTGCAGACTGGGTGGGTGCTCCTCCCGCCCCGCACGCGCCGCCTCGACACCGCCGTCGACCCGGCCGATTCCTTCGTCGCCCTCTTCGGCGACGCGGACGGCGACGCCGTCTGGCTCGACGGCGGGGTCGGTGCAGAGCGCGGACGTAGTTTCATCGGCACCGGTACCCACGTCATCAGCGCGTCGGTTTCCGCCGGCACCGTCACGGAGGACGGCGTGACCAGGGGCGGCGCCATCCTGGAGCTGCTCCGCGAGCGCCTCGACCGGGGCGACGACACCCTGGGCTTCCCGCTCGGTTGGACCGGCTGGCTCGGCTACGAGGCCGGCGTGGCAGCGCTCGGGCTGCCTGTCCACCCCGGCGACGGAACGGATGCCGCGTTCCTGCTCGTCGACCGCCTGATCGCGTTCGACCACGTCGACGGCTCGGTGACCATCGTTGACGCGACCGACGACGGCGGGTGGCTCGGGTCCGCCGCCGCGACGCTCGAGACGGCAGCGGGGTCCGCCTCGACCTACGAGCGGGTGCACCAGGTCGACACGCCGGACGCGACGGCGGAGGTCGCCTGGCGTCACGACGATGCGACCTACCTCGGCATGATCGCCGCGTGCCAGGAGGCCATCCGCGCCGGCGACGCCTACCAGCTCTGCCTGACCAACACGGCGACGGCCCGCACCGATGCCGACCCGCTGGCCGTGCACCTCCGCCTGCGCCGCGCGAGTCCGTCGCACCACGCCGGCTTCCTGCGGATCGGCGGCGAGACCCTGGTCAGCTCCTCGCCGGAGCAGTTCCTGCTCGTGACGGCCGGCGGCGCCGTGCGCACCAAGCCCATCAAGGGCACGCGCCCGCGCGGTGCGACGCTCGCCGACGACCTCCGGCTCCGGGCCGAGCTGGAGGCGAGCGAGAAGGAGCGCGCGGAGAACGTGATGATCGTCGATCTGATGCGCAACGATCTCGGCCGGGTGAGCATCACCGGAAGCGTCGGCGTCCGTCACCTCCTCGAGGTCGAGAGCTACGCGCAGGTGCACCAGCTCGTGAGCACCGTCGAGGGACAGCTGCTCCCCGGCCTCACGGCCGTGGACGCTCTGGCCGCCGCGTTCCCCGCCGGATCGATGACGGGCGCGCCGAAGCTCTCGGCGATGCGCATCCTCGACAGGCTCGAGAACGGCCCGCGCGGAATCTACTCCGGCTGCTTCGGAGTCCTCGGCGCCGATGGCTCCGCCGACCTCGCGATGGTGATCCGCAGCCTGCGGTTCTGCGGCGGCAGGGTGACGATCGGCGCCGGCGGCGGGATCACCGCGCTGTCGGTACCGGAGGAGGAGCTGGACGAAGTGCGTGTGAAGGCCGCCGCCCTCCTCCGAGCGGCCGGTCTGCGATCTCCCGGCCCGCTCCCAGGGAACGGATCGGAAGGCGCGAACGTTTAGTACCCTGGAAGCTCGGGCCACGCGCCCGACGCCTTCTCGCCGAGAGGCCGGTCCGGCCGCGGCGACATCCGAGAGAGAGTCCAGTGGCACACGAGCACGATTCAGCGACAACCCCGGTCCGCGAGGCCGGAGCGCACTACGACTTCGCCGAGATCCAGAACAAGTGGCTTCCGGTCTGGGACGAGCTGAAGCCGTTCTCCACGGCCGACCCCGACGACAAGCGGCCGCGCAAGTACGTGCTGGACATGTTCCCGTACCCCTCCGGAGACCTGCACATGGGCCACGCGGAGGCGTACGCGCTGGGTGACGTGATCGCGCGTTACTGGCGCCACCAGGGCTTCAATGTGCTGCACCCGATCGGTTGGGACTCCTTCGGCCTGCCCGCCGAGAACGCCGCGATCAAGCGCGGGCTCGACCCGGCCGGCTGGACCAACGACAACATCGCACAGCAGAAGGCCTCCATGCGCCGCTACGCGCCCAGCTTCGACTGGGATCGCGTGTTGCAGACCAGCGACCCCGACTATTACCGCTGGAACCAGTGGCTGTTCCTGCAGCTGCACGAAAAGGGCCTGGCCTACCGCAAGGCCTCCCAGGTCAACTGGTGCCCGTTCGACCAGACCGTGCTGGCCAACGAGCAGGTGGTCAACGGCCGCTGCGAGCGCTGCGACAACCTGGTCACCAAGAAGAAGCTGACCCAGTGGTACTTCCGGATCACCGACTACGCTGACCGGCTGCTGGACGACCTGAACCAGCTGGAGGGCGCCTGGCCCTCCAAGGTGCTGTCGATGCAGCGCAACTGGATCGGCCGCTCGACCGGCGCTGACGTGCAGTTCGCGATCGAGGGCCGTGACGAGCCGGTCACCGTCTACACGACGCGCCCCGACACGCTGTACGGCGTGACGTTCATGGTGGTGGCGCCCGACTCCGAGCTGGCCGCCGAGCTGGTCGCCGACGTGCGCCCGGAGGTGCGCGCGCGATTCGACGAGTACCTGGAGGCCGTGCGCGGCACGACCGAGATGGACCGGCTGAGCACCGACCGCGAGAAGACGGGGGTCTTCCTGGAGCGGCACGCGATCAACCCGCTGACGGGGGAGCGCATCCCGATCTGGGCGGCGGACTACGTGCTGAGCGACTACGGTCACGGCGCGATCATGGCCGTGCCGGCCCACGACCAGCGCGACCTGGACTTCGCGCGCGCCTTCGACCTGCCCGTGCGCATCGTCGTCGACACCACGCAGCCAGTCACGGGGGCCATCCCGGTCATCCACACCGATCCGGTGACGGGCGAGCCGATCCTGCCGGAGGATGCTCCGCTGGAGAATCCGTCGGAGACCGGCGTCGCGCTGACCGGCGAGGGCCGCCTGATCAACTCCGGCCCGTTCGACGGGCTGAGCAAGTCGAACGCCATTCGCCGCGTCACCGAGGCGCTGCAGGGTTCCGGCCTGGGCGCGCCGGCGAAGAACTTCCGCCTGCGCGACTGGCTGATCTCGCGCCAGCGGTACTGGGGCACGCCCATCCCGATCATCCACTGCGAGCAGTGCGGCGAGGTGCGGGTCCCTGAGTCCGAGCTGCCGGTGCTGCTGCGTCCCGCCGAGGGCCTGGACCTGCAGCCGAAGGGCACCAGCCCGCTGGGCGCGGCCTCCGACTGGGTCAACGTCTCCTGCCCGAACTGCGGGGGTCCGGCGAAGCGTGACACGGACACCATGGACACGTTCGTCGACAGCTCCTGGTACTTCCTGCGCTTCCTGAACCCGAACGACCCGACCCAGGCGTTCGACCCGAAGGAGGCAGAGAAGTGGGCGCCCGTCGACCAGTACGTCGGCGGCGTGACGCACGCGATCCTGCACCTGCTGTACGCGCGCTTCATCACCAAGGTGCTGTTCGACCTGGGCTCGATCAGCTTCACGGAGCCCTTCACGGCGCTGCTCAACCAGGGCATGGTGCTGATGGACGGTTCCGCCATGAGCAAGTCGCGCGGCAACCTGGTGAAGCTGTCCGAGCAGCTCGACGAGCACGGCGTCGACGCGGTGCGCCTGACCATGTCGTTCGCCGGGCCGCCGGAGGACGACATCGACTGGGCCGACGTGTCGCCGTCGGGCAGCGCGAAGTTCCTGGCGCGCGCCTGGCGCGTCGCCCAGGACGTCTCGAGCGCGCCCGACGTGGTCTGGAAGACCGGCGACCCTGCGCTGCGCCGCATCACGCACCGGTTCCTCGCCGATGCGCCCGGCCTGGTGGAGGCGTTCAAGTTCAACGTGGTCGTCGCGCGCCTGATGGAGCTGGTGAACGCGACCCGCAAGGCCATCGACGGAGCGCCCGGCGCCGCAGACGCGGCCGTGCGCGAGGCCGCCGAGGTCACAGCGATGGCCCTGAACCTGTTCGCGCCGTACACGGCGGAGGACATGTGGCAGAAGCTGGGCTACGAGCCGTCCGTCGCTCTGGTGCAGTGGCGCAAGGCCGACCCGACGCTGCTGATAGAAGAGGCCGTCACCGCGGTCTTCCAGGTCGACGGCAAGGTGCGCGACCGCGTCGAGGTCTCGCCGAAGATCTCCACCGACGAACTGGAGGCCCTGGCCCGCGGCTCGGAGGCCGTGACCCGCTCGGTGGGCGACCGCGAGATCGTGAACGTGATCGTGCGCGCACCGCGCCTGGTGAACATCGCAACCCGCGGCTGAGCCTGAGCGTTCGTCGCTGTCGCGACGGTGAGCGGCGGTCCTCCGGTGGAGGGCCGCCGCTCGTGCGTCACCTGGCGCCACCGGGGTGGGAATGTCCTCCCCAGTGCGGCCGCCATCCTTGTTGTCCACCGATCCGGCGCCCGCCCGGATACCGGCCTCAGCTCCTTCCTAACGTGGAGGCATGCGGCATCGGGCGGGGGAGACGGAACGCGCACCGTCGCGCCGCCTGAGGGTCGGCGTCGGTGCAGCGACCGTGCTGCTCATCGCCGCGTTCGTCATCGCAGCGCTGGTCTCGGGGATGAGCGGAGGGCAGAGCGTACCGCTTCCGTCTGTCGCGGCCTCGGCGCCGGCGACGCCGTCGGGCACCCCACAGGCCGCCGAAGGTGATGAGCTGTACGTGCACGTCTCGGGGGCGGTCGCGCGACCGGGCCTGATCAGGGTCGCGAGCGGCTCGCGCGTCGTCGACGCGGTCGACGCGGCCGGCGGATTCGCCGAGACGGCAGACCCGGCGGGCGTCAACCTCGCGCGCTTCGTCCGCGACGGAGAGCAGTTGCGGGTTCCGGCGCTGGGTGAAGTGGCCGCCGTGGTCGATGGTGCGACGGGGGAGGCCGGTGCGGGCGGAGCCGTCGGCGGTCTTGTCGATCTGAACCGGGCGACCACCACGCAGCTCGAGACGCTGCCCCGGATCGGGCCGGCGTTGGCTCAGCGCATCATCGAATGGCGTGAGGCGCACGGCGGGTTCTCCGCCGTGACCGACCTGCGGAGCGTGTCCGGTGTGGGCGAGAAGCTGTTCGACGCGCTGAAGGACCGGGTGACGGTCTGATGCCCGACCTCCGGCTCGTCATCCCCGCGGTTGCCCTGTGGATCTGTTGCGGGATCGGGGTCGGCGTGAGCGGCGCGATGCCGATCGTGGCGGTGGGCGCCGGCCTGCTGGCGGCGACGGCTTTGGCTATGGCCGCCCTGAGAGAACGGTTCGGACGAGGTGCTGTTCGATCCGGCGGGAGGGGCTGCATCCGTCGGAAATCGTCTGGCCGCCAACCGGCAGGTCCGTCGCCGCTCGGTGCCGGCTCGTCCGTCGGCGCCCGCGGAGAGAGGCCACGTTCGCCGCAGAGGCGCCGACGGCCGGCCCGTTCGGCGCCTCGACATCCGCTGGGTCGCTCTTGGTCCCGCGGCCTCGCCGCCTCGGCCGTCGCTCTCGCTGCGGTGGCGCTCGGGGCGGCCGCGATCGGCGCACAGGCGCCCCAGCGGACGGACGCGGTGCTCGAGAGCGCAGTGCAGAAGAAGCATCGTGCGGAGGTCGCGGTGCGGGTCGAGAGCGCGCCCCAGCGGTCGGCCGCGGGTTTCGACGGCGTCGAGCACTGGAGGTTGCGCGGCACGACCGTGGCGCTCGACCCGGTGGGCGCGGAACCTCTCGCGGCGAGGGAAGCCGACCCGAATGCCGTCGTCGGTGGCGGCGTGCCCGTGTCGATCGTCGCGCCGGGTGATGCCCGGTCGGTGCGCTCCTACGCGCTCGGAGCCGTCATCACGGCGCAGGTGTCCGTATTGCGCAACGAGCCGGGGGAGAGAACCACGTACCGGGTTCGGGCGTCCGAGCCTCCCACCGTCCGCGACCAGCCGCCGCTCTGGCTCGCCTGGGCGGCCCCCGCGCGCGACGCGTTCGCCCGGGCCGCCGCCTCCGCACCGGGCGACGGCGGCGATCTGCTGCCCGGTCTCGCCATCGGCGACGAGACGGCTGTGAGTCCCGGCCTCGACGAGGCGATGAAGGTCTCGGCGCTCAGCCATCTCACAGCGGTGTCCGGAGCGAACTGCGCGCTCGTCACGGGGGTCGTGTTCCTGATCGCGCGAAGCGTCGGCCTCGGGCGTCGAAGTCGAACCGTCGCCGCTGCCGCCGCCCTCGCGGCGTTCGTGGCC
Source organism: Leifsonia sp. TF02-11 (assembly GCF_017565305.1). Lineage (GTDB taxonomy): Bacteria > Actinomycetota > Actinomycetes > Actinomycetales > Microbacteriaceae > Leifsonia. Next base: position 87,787 of record NZ_JAGEKP010000004.1, on the reverse strand, counting down.
CTCGTGGGTCCGGGGGCCAGTGTGCTCCGCGCTGCGGCGATGGCGACGGTCGTCCTCGTGGGGCTGGCGCGCGGCCGTGTCGCCGACGGCCTGCCTGCCCTGGCGTTGGCCGTCGTGGTCCTGCTCGTGCATGATCCGTGGCTCGCCCGCGACTACGGCTTCGCACTGTCTGCTCTGGCCACGGCGGGACTGCTGGTGCTCGCGCGCCCGCTGGCGGCCACTCTGACGCGGTGGCTGCCGCGCGGCATCGCCCTCGCGCTCGCGGTACCGCTCGCTGCGCAGCTCGCCTGTCAACCGGTGCTCATCCTGTTGACGCCGACGCTTCCGCTATACGGCGTCCTGGCCAACCTCGTCGCGGAGCCGGCCGCTCCGGTCGCGACCGTCCTCGGGTGCGTCGCGTGCCTGCTCCTGCCCTGGGCTGCCGCGCTCGGACAGCTCGTGGTCTGGGTCGCCTGGCTGCCGTCGGCCTGGATCGCGCTGGTCGCCCGATTCGCGGCGGAGCTGCCCGGTGCCGCCCTGCCCTGGCCGGACGGGCTTCTCGGCGTGCTGCTGTGCGCGCTCACCCTCGCGGCGGTCGCACTCCTTGCAGTGCGCAGTCGTCTGCCCCGGATGCTCGCGTCGGCGGTGACGATCGCCCTGCTCGGCGGTGTGTCGGTCTACGCCGGGGCACTGGGCGGCCTCGAAGTCGGTCGCACGGTGAGCCGGCCGGGGGAATGGCGTATCGCGGCCTGCGATGTCGGACAGGGCGATGCGCTACTGGTCAGGGACGGAGACCACGTCGCTCTCATCGACGTGGGGCGCAAGCCGGAACCGCTCGTGCGCTGCTTGGAGACGCTCGGTGTCGACCGCCTCGACTGGGTCCTGCTCACCCACTTCGACGCCGACCACGCGGGCGGGGTCGAGGCGGTGCTCGGGCGTACCGACCGGGCGATCGTCGGGCAGCCGGACCGTCCGGCCGACCACCGCTATCTCGAACGGCTCAGAGCGGCCGGTATCACCCTCGAGGCCGGGCGGGCGGGCATGTCCGGAGTGCTGGGCAGCACGCCCTGGCAGATCGTCTGGCCGCCGGCCGCCGAGCCGGGCGGAACGCAGCTGAGCGGCAATCCGGGCAGCCTGGTCGTCCGCACGGAGGCGCCCGGGCTGAGCGCGCTCTTCCTCGGCGATCTCGGAGAGACCGAGCAGGACGTCCTGCAGTCGTCGGGATCGATCGGGCCGATCGACGTCGTGAAGGTCTCCCACCACGGTTCGGCCGACCAGAGCGCACACCTCTACCAGAAGCTGCGTGCGCCTCTCGGCCTGGTCTCCGTCGGCGTCGACAACGGCTACGGCCATCCGACCGACCGCGCGCTGTCGATGCTGCGGGAGTCCGGTACAGTCGCGGCGCGCACCGATCGCTCGGGCATGCTGCTGGTCTCGGCGACACCGGGCGGGCCGGCGCTCTGGACCGAGCGTTCCGACGAGGTGGAGGCGGCCGCGAGTGCCGGTGGTCGCCCCTATCCTGGATACGGACGAGGAGGAACGTGGCGACACGAAGCAACAGCAGAGCCGGCGGCTCTCGCGGCCGTGCGGGCGCGAGCGCACCGAAGAGCGCTATCCCTCAGCTGGCGTGGAACCAGATCCGGCCTGCTCCGGTCGTGCTGGTGTCGGGAACGGAGGGTTTCCTCGCGGATCGCTCCACGCGGATGCTGCGCGACCTCCTCAAGGCAGATGATCCGAGCCTGGAGATCAGTGACATCTCCGCCGCGGACTATGCGCCGGGCGAGCTGCTCACGCTCGCGAGCCCCTCCCTGTTCGGTGAGCCGCGCCTCATCCGGGTCGACGCGGTCGAGAAGACGGGCGACGGCTTCCTCGCCGACATGCTCGACTACCTCACCTCACCGGCGGACGGCACGGTCGTCGTCCTCCGGCACGCCGGCGGCGTTCGCGGCAAGAAGCTGCTCGACGCGATCCGTGCGGGCACCGGCGGCGGCGTCGAGGTGGTGTGCGCCGAGCTCAAGAAGGACACCGAGAAGTACGAGTTCGCACAGGCGGAGTTCGCCGCCGCCGGCCGCAAGATCACGCCTGGTGCACTGCGGTCGCTCACGTCGGCATTCACCGACGATCTGGCGGAGCTCGCCGCGGCGTGCCAGCAGCTGCTCTCCGATTCGGCGGAGCAGATCACGGAAGCAACGGTCGACAAGTACTACGGCGGCAGGGTCGAGACCAACGCGTTCCAGGTCGCCGACGCCGCGATCGCGGGCCGTCACGGCGAAGCGCTGGTGACGATGCGGCACGCGCTCGCGTCCGGTGCCGATCCGGTGCCGATGGTGGCGGCGTTCGCCAGTAAGCTCCGGACCATGGCCAAGCTGTCGGGTGCCAGGGGCGGTTCCGGCCAGCTCGCGCAGCAGTTCGGGCTGGCGCCCTGGCAGGTCGACCGAGCCCGGCGCGATCTGTCCGGCTGGACGGAAGACGGCCTCGGGCGCTGCATCGAGGTGCTCGCCGAAACCGACGCCAACGTCAAGGGCGGCGGTCGTGACCCGGTCTTCGCCCTCGAACGGATGATCCGCATCGTGAGCACGCGCGGCCGCGCCTGAGGTCAGCGGGACGCGCCGATAGGCCGCTGCTGCGTGTCGCCGCGGTACCGGCGCTCGCCTCAGCGCTGCACTCGATACCGCAGGTGGAGAACCCGGTCGCCCTGGACCACCTCGACCGGGCCGACCAGCCCATGTGGTGCCGCGACCGACCCGAAGTAGCGTTTGCCCGAGCCGAGCACCACGGGTGCGACATCCATGCGCACCTCGTCGACCAGGCCGGCTGCGAACACCTGGCCACCGACGTCACCGGCGGCGACCTCGACCAGGCGGTCGCCCGCGAGCTCCAGGGCGGTCGCCACGGCGGCCTCGACGCTTGCGACGAAATGGAAGGGCGCTTCGGGGTCCCAGCCGTCGGGTTGAGGCCGGTGTGTCACGACGACGACGTGGTCGACGCCGCCGGGTGGCACGCCGTCCCACCCGTCGGTCAGGTCGAAGACGTGACGACCGACGATCGTCGCCCCGATCCGATCCCAGTAGGCGCGGGTGTAGTCGTACGACGCCTGCGACACCCTCAGCACGCCGCTGTCGTCCAGCGGGACATCGCCGCTGGTCAGCCAGTCGAACAGCGGGCCGGGCTGATCGCTGTCGTCGGCAATGAAGCCGTCGACCGACACTGAGCTGTACATGACAACGGTCCCCACGTCGTTCTCCTTCGTCTGATGCGTGCTCGAAGCGTCTGACGATCGTAGCGAGAAGGGGAGCGGATCAACCGGGCTGATGCAGCGAACCCCCGCACCCGTTGTCCACGGGGCGGGGGTTCGTCGCGGCGCGGGACAGGTCCCGCGAGCGGTCGCTGCTCAGAGAGCGGCGACCTGCTTGGCGATGGCCGACTTGCGGTTCGCCGCCTGGTTCTTGTGGATGACGCCCTTGCTGGCGGCCTTGTCGATCTTCTTGACGGCGAGACGCAGCGCCGCGGTCGCCTTCTCCTTGTCGCCGGCGACGACAGCCTCGCGAGTGGCGCGGATGGCCGTCTTCAGCTCGCTCTTGACCGCCTTGTTGCGCTCCTGCGCCTTCTTGTTGGTCTTGTTGCGCTTGATCTGCGACTTGATGTTTGCCACGGATGGTTACTTTCGTTCGAAGTGGGTATCGGATGTGCCGCTCAGCGAGAGAGGGCGCCTCGCGGCGTTCGTGCGGACGAACCCACACGCAAGCCAACAAACAACTTTAGCAGCGGGCGGCCTCCGCGCCAAAACGCGCGGGAACGCGCGGACGCCGTGTCAGCTGCGCGACAGCTCCGGTGCGTAGCTGCCCGAGAGGATCTCGTCCGCCAGCGACGGGCCGTTCGGCTCCCAGCCCAGATCGATGCGCGCCTTGGTTCCTCGCGCCTGCTGGTCGAGCAGCAGCGCCTCCGCGAGCCCGGCACCGAGCCGCGCCGACGTCTGCTCGACGCTCTCGGCCTCCACACGCCCGTCCAGGCCGGCGGCGCGCGCAGCGAGCTCACCGAGCTCGCGGACCGTCGGGTTCGCGCCACCTGCGGCGATGTACACCTCGCCTGCTGCACCGTTCTCGAACGCGAGCACGTAGAGCGCGGCGACGTCGTCCACGTGCACGGTCGCCCAGTGTTGCGAGCCGTCGCCGATGAGCTGCAGCGCCGGGGCGACGCCCGATCCGCGCGGCGCGTCGACGATCACCCGGGCGAGCCCCTTGCCGTGGCCGTAGACGATCGACGGCACGACGACCGAGCCGCGAACACCTTCGGCGCCCAGCACCACGGCCTCGTTGGCCGCGCGCCAGGCCGTGATCGCGGGAGGCGCAACGGGGGAGCCCTCCGCGATGTCCGGGTTCGATCCGTAGGTCCAGATGCCGCCGGTGTGCACGAACGGCTTGCCGCTGCCGGCGAGACCGTCGAGCACTGCAGCGATGAACACCGGGTCGACGTCGTGACCGGAGGCGAGGTGGATGACACCGTCGCTCTCCTGTGCGAGACGGGCGACGAGTGCGCTGTCCGTCGCGTCGCCCACGACGGCGGCGGCCCCGGCGTCGCGCACGAGCTGCGCCTTCGACTCGTCGCGCACCAGCGCGGTCACAGCGTGCCCCTCGTCGAGGAGGCGGGGGAGGACGGAGGATCCGATGTAGCCGGTCGCGCCGGTCAGGAGAATGCTCATACCTCCAGTCAACGCGGGACCTGCCCGCGCATTCCCGAGAGTGTGCTCCGGACCTACGCCGTGCCGCCGAGCGTAGGCTCGACTCCATGACCGCATCGAGCATCGCCATCGTCAACGCGTATGTCGTCCCCGTCGTCGGGGATCCGATCGAGAAGGGCACCGTCGTCGTCGAAGACGGTCGGATCAGCGCGGTCGGCCCGTCGTCCGAGATCGCGGTGCCGGAGGGTATCGAGACCCTCGACGCGACAGGCAAGTGGGTGCTCCCCGGGTTCGTGGAGGCCCACGGCCACGTCGGCATCCACGAGGAGGCGAACGGCCCGGCCGGCGACGACACCAACGAGATGACCACGCCGAACACGGCGGCGGTCCGCGCGATCGACGCCGTGAACATCGACGACGAGGGCTTCAGGGACGCACTCGCCGGGGGCGTCACCGCCATCGTCGTCAAGCCGGGATCCGGCAACCCGATCGGCGGACAGACCGTCGCGATCAAGAGCTGGGGCGGGCGCACGATCGACGAGCAGGTGATCAAGGAGGCCGTGAGCGTCAAGTCCGCGCTGGGCGAGAACCCGAAGCGCGTCTACGGCGGCAAGAACCAGACGCCGAGCACTCGCTTGGGCGTCGCCCTGATCATCCGCGAGGCGTTCGTCGACGCCCAGAACTACGCCGCGGCCCGTGCGGAGGCCGAGCGCGACGGCAAGCCGTTCGCGCGCGACCTGACCAAGGAGACGCTCGCGCGCGTGCTCGCCGGTGAGCTCGTCTGGGATCAGCACACCCACCGCCATGACGACATCGCGACGGCCATCCGCCTGGCCGACGAGTTCGGCTACAAACTCGTCGTCAACCACGGCACCGAGGCGCACAAGATCGCGGACGTGCTGGCCGAGCGCGACATCCCGGTCATCTTCGGCCCGATGTTCACCTCGCGCTCCAAGGTCGAGCTGCGCGACCGCGCCATCGGCAACCTCGCCCTGATCGCCGCGGCGGGCGTGCGCGTCGCGATCACGACGGACCACCCCGTCGTCCCGATCAATTTCCTGGTCCACCAGGCCTCGCTCGCGGTCAAAGAAGGCTTGCCGCGCGAGACGGCGCTGGCGGCGCTCACGGCGAACCCGGCATCGTTCCTCGGCCTCGACGACCGGGTCGGCGCCCTCGAGCCGGGCCGCGACGGCGATGTCGTGATCTGGTCCGGCGACCCGCTGGACGTCACCTCCCGGGCCGAGCGCGTCTTCATCGACGGCACGGAGGTCTACCGCTGGCAGGACGGCGCCGGCCACGTCGTCGAGCGCGGCGAGCGCTTCGCCTGAACCGTCCGGCATCGAGTGGGCGGAAGGTCCGCCCACTCGACGGTTTTCGCCCGAATTCGCGCCGTCTCGTTCGTTCGAGCCGGGCCGGCGTTCATGGGAGAATGAGCCCACAATGTCACCACGAGCCCTGAAGCCCCTCGAGCCCGCCGCGACCGACCCGGCCTCCATCCGCAACTTCTGCATCATCGCGCACATCGACCACGGCAAGTCGACGCTGGCCGATCGCATGCTGCAGATCACCGGAGTGGTCTCCGACCGGGACATGCGCGCGCAGTATCTCGATCGCATGGACATCGAGCGCGAGCGCGGCATCACGATCAAGAGCCAGGCCGTCCGGATGCCGTGGGCGCTCGACGGCGAGACCTTCGCGCTCAACATGATCGACACCCCGGGGCACGTGGACTTCACCTACGAGGTGTCGCGTTCGCTGGCCGCGTGCGAGGGCGCGATCCTGCTCGTCGACGCAGCGCAGGGCATCGAGGCGCAGACGCTGGCGAACCTGTACCTGGCGTTGGAGAACGACCTCACGATCGTCCCGGTGCTCAACAAGATCGACCTCCCGGCGGCAGACCCCGACAAGTACGCGGCCGAGCTCGCCAGCCTCATCGGCGGCCGCCCGGAAGACGTGCTCCGTGTCTCCGGCAAGACCGGCATGGGCGTGGAGGCTCTGCTCGACCGGGTCGTGCAGGAGATCCCCGCTCCGGTCGGCGTGGCGGACGCTCCGGCCCGGGCGATGATCTTCGACTCCGTGTACGACAGCTACCGCGGCGTCGTGACGTACGTCCGCATGGTGGACGGCAAGCTGGGCCCGCGCGAGCGCATCCAGATGATGTCGACGAAGGCCACCCACGAGATCCTCGAGATCGGCGTGTCCGCGCCGGAGCCGACCCCGTCGAAGGGCCTCGGCGTCGGCGAGGTGGGCTACCTGATCACCGGCGTGAAGGACGTCCGCCAGTCGAAGGTCGGCGACACCGTCACCACGGCCGTCAAGCCGGCGACGGAAGCCCTCGCCGGCTACACCGAGCCCAAGCCGATGGTGTTCTCGGGCCTGTACCCGATCGACGGCAGCGACTACCCCGAGCTGCGCGAGGCGCTCGACAAGCTCAAGCTGTCCGACGCCGCGCTCGTCTACGAGCCGGAGACCTCAGTGGCACTCGGCTTCGGCTTCCGCTGCGGCTTCCTCGGCCTCCTGCACCTGGAGATCGTCACCGAGCGTCTGGAGCGCGAGTTCGGTCTCGACCTGATCACGACGGCGCCGAGCGTGATCTACGAGGTCACCACCGAGGACAAGAAGGTCGTCACGGTCACCAACCCGAGCGAGTTCCCCGGCGGCAAGATCGACAGGGTGGAGGAGCCGGTCGTCAAGGCGGCCATCCTCGCGCCGAAGGACTACGTCGGCGTGATCATGGAGCTCTGCCAGGGCCGCCGCGGCACCCTGCTCGGCATGGAGTACCTCGGCGAAGACCGCGTCGAGATCCGCTACACCATGCCGCTCGGCGAGATCGTCTTCGACTTCTTCGACCAGCTGAAGAGCCGCACCGCCGGCTACGCCTCCCTCGACTACGAGCCGTTCGGCGAGCAGGAGGCCGACCTCGTCAAGGTCGACATCCTGTTGCAGGGCGAGACGGTCGACGCGTTCAGCGCGATCGTGCACCGCGACAAGGCCTACGCCTACGGCACCATGATGGCCGGCCGCCTGCGCGAGCTCATCCCGCGCCAGCAGTTCGAGGTCCCCATCCAGGCGGCGATCGGCGCCCGCATCATCGCGCGCGAGAACATCCGCGCGATGCGCAAGGACGTCCTGGCCAAGTGCTACGGCGGCGACATCACCCGCAAGCGCAAGCTCCTCGAGAAGCAGAAGGAGGGCAAGAAGCGCATGAAGATGGTCGGCCGCGTCGAGGTCCCCCAGGAGGCCTTCATCGCGGCGCTGTCGGGCGACGTCGAGAAGAAGGACAAGAAGTAGCTCGTCCGGAGGGGAACACGTGGATTCATATCGTTTCCAGGTCGCGAGCGACGGTTCGACTCGGGACGGTCTCGCGGTCGAGCTCGTCGACGCCGACGGCGAGAGGCTCCTGGAGGTGTTCCGCGACGACGACCGGGGCGGCGAGCTCACGTTCAACTCCTTCGGGACCGTCAGCGTGAGTTTCGCCGCGGCCGCGAAGCTCGTTGAGCTCGCCCGCCGAGAGTTCCTGACTGAAAAGTAGTAGCGCCCGAAACGTGAGTGATCGCCGCGATCGGCAGCCGGATTCCCGCGGATACTCGCGTCTCGGCGGCGGGGGCGAGGCCGGTCGGTTCGCGCTCGGGCGCTGATTGACGGAGGATGGTTTCCATGCGCCGCTCCAGCTTCACCGACCAGCCCGTCACCTACGGGTCCGTCGGCGGTACGCAGGCCGCCGACCTGCTGTACTACCCGCCGAAGGGCTACCGGCCGCTGGAGCGGAAGGTGCGCCTGGGCAGCGGTGAGGAGCGGTTCGAGGCCGCCTCGGCCGCGCTGATGACGTGGGGTGTGCAGCGCGGCAGCGGCATCCGCGTCACCCAGGTCGAAGAGGGCACCGGCGTCCAGTACGAGGGCATCGAGTTCGACGACGACGGAACGCCGCGCGGGATGCGCGAGCACCGGGTGGAGGAGGACGTGTTCGCCGACGACGGCACACCCTTCATCCGCAACGGGATGACCGCGGTGCTCAAGATCCCGTTCGGTCCGTTCAAGGTGTCGGCTCCGTGCCGGGTCGTCTACGTCGTGGACGAGCCGCACCGTCGCGGCTTCGCGTACGGAACGCTCAAGGGGCATCCGGAGAGCGGTGAGGAGGCCTTCCTGGTCGAGCTGCGGGACGACGGGACGGTCTGGTTCGTCGTCCGCGCGTTCTCGCGGCCCTCGAACGGCTTCTACCGCCTGGGCTACCCGGTGCTGCGCGCGACCCAGAACACCTACACCAAGCGCTACCTCCGCTCGCTGCTGCCCGCGCGGTCGGCCTGATGCCGGGGGGCCTCCCGCTGGGCGATCCGGCGCCCGCCGACGGCGTGCTTCCCGGCACGGCGGCCGTCGGAGCAGGCGAGCGCGATTTCGGGGTGTACCTCCACGTGCCGTTCTGCCGGGTGCGCTGCGGGTACTGCGACTTCAACACGTACACCGCCACCGAACTCCGCGGCGTGTCGCAGTCCGACTACGCCGGACACGCGGTCCGGGAGGTCGCGTTCGCCGCCGAGGCGCTCGAGCGCAGCGGGGTGCCGACCCGGGAGGTGTCGACCGTCTTCTTCGGGGGCGGTACGCCGACGCTGCTCCCGCCGGACGACCTGGGTGCGATGCTCGCGGCCGTGCGCGGCGCGTGGGGGATCGCGGACGGCGCGGAGGTGACGACCGAGGCCAACCCCGACTCCGTCGACGCCGACGACCTGCGCCGGCTCGCCGACGCCGGGTTCACGCGTGTCTCGTTCGGGATGCAGTCCGCGGTGCCGAGCGTTCTGGCGACCCTGGAGCGGACGCACGACCCTGAGCGCGTCCCGCTGGTCGTCCGCTGGGCGCGGGAGGCCGGCCTCCAGGTGAGTCTCGACCTGATCTACGGCACGCCGGGAGAGTCCCTCGACGACTGGTCGCGTTCGCTGGATGCCGCGCTGGCGTGCGAACCCGACCACGTGTCGGCGTATGCGCTGATCGTCGAGCCCGGCACCAAGCTCGCGCGTCAGATCCGCTCCGGCGCCGTCCAGGAGCCGGACGACGACCTCGAGGCCGACATGTACGAGCTGGCCGACGCGCGGCTCGCCGCCGCCGGCTACGGCTGGTACGAGGTCAGCAACTGGGCGACCGACGACGCCCACCGCTCCAGGCACAACCTGGCGTACTGGCTCGGGCACGACTGGTGGGGCGTCGGGCCCGGCGCGCACAGTCACGTCGGCGGCGTGCGCTGGTGGAACGTGAAGCATCCCGCCGCGTACGCCCAGCGGGTGCTGGCGGGGGAGTCGCCCGCGGCGGGCCGCGAGACCCTCGACCCCGAGACGCGGCGCGTCGAGCGGGTGCTGCTGCTCACCCGGATCCGCGAGGGCGTGACCGTCGACGAGCTGGAGGCCCCGGGGCGGCGTGCGGTCGCCGGTCTCATCGCGGATGGTCTGGTGGACGCGAAAGCCGCCCTCGCCGGGTCGGTGGTGCTGACCCTGCGAGGGCGGCTTCTGGCGGACGCCGTCGTGCGACGGCTGCTCGCCGAGGAGTGATCGTGTGACCGGGGCCGGTCTCAGCTCACGAACTTGATGGCGACCGGGTAGGTGTAGAACTGTCCCTGGTTGGCCTTGATCGCCGCGATGATGCTGAACACGATGTTGAGCACCCAGACCGCGAGCAGGATGATCAGGCCGATGCCGACGATGCTGAGGATCCAGCCGACGACGTAGCCGATGAAGAGCGTGATCTGGAAGTTCAGCGCGGTGGCCGTGTGCGACCGGATGAACGGGCCGCGGTCTTTGAGCACGAGGTACCCGACCAGGGCGGGGATCCAGTTGAACAGGATGCCGCCGATGTGGATCAGGGTGGCCCAGAGCTTCTCGTCGGCCGGGCTCAGCGACTGCGCCTGACCTCCGTACGGCTGCTGGGGCGGCGGGGGTGGGGGCGTTGCGGACATGGTGTTGTCTCCTCCAATGGGGTAATGACGCGTCTCAGCCTAGAGGTCGGAGGGCGATCCTGAGAAGCAGCCGAGAGCCTTTGCCTGGTTTCTGTCGACTATTTGATGAACCGGAAGTTGATCGGGTAGCGGTAGCTGCCGCCACTGTTGACCTTCACGAACCCGAGGATCGAGAACACCAGGTTCACGATGTAGAGCGCCCACGGGATGAGGAGGCTGAACAGGAGGAAGCCGATCCCGAGCGTGAACGAGCCGATGATCACGCCGAGGATCTGCGAGACGGCCCACGCGATGATCCAGGTGATCTGCCAGTTGAGCGCCTCCTTGGCCTCCTGGTTGGTGAGTGCTCCGCGGTCTTTGAAGACGAGCCAGATGATCAGCGAGGGGAGGAACCAGAGAATGCCGCCGAGGTGGGCGAACGAGGCCCACTGCTTGTCCTGGGCGGGGTCGAGGGGAGCGGCGGCTGCCGACGCGTACTGCTGCTGGGGCGGGACGGAGCCGGCGGGTTGTCCGGCGGGAGCGCTGTACGGCTGCTGCGGGGGGACGCCGTTGTCGCCATCGGCGGGAGGCTGGGTCGGGTCTGTCATGAGGAAACCCTTTCGTGGTCGGCTGCGGACTGTTCCGAGCTGGTGCGCATACCGTACAACCGCGGGGGCGCAGCGTAAATCATCGGTGTCGCGCGTTGCCCGATCTCCGAGTCTGAGGCGTTATGATTAGCACTCAGGATCTCCGAGTGCCAGCCCGCCCGGGGTCCTTCCCGTGCTCGATCCGTACGCTCGAACCTCGAGCCCCAGTGACGACAGGAGGCGGTTGGCGTGGTCTCGGAACGCAGTCTCGAAGTGCTCCGCGTCATCGTGCAGGACTATGTCGCCTCCCGGGAGCCGGTCGGCTCCAAGAGCATCGTGGAACGGCACTCGTTCGGCGTGTCCGCTGCGACGATCCGCAACGACATGGCGCTCCTCGAGGAGGAGCAGCTGATCGCGGCACCGCACACCTCGTCCGGGCGTGTCCCCACCGACAAGGGGTATCGGCTGTTCGTCGACCACCTCGCGGAGGCACGCCCGCTGTCCGCGGCACAGCGCACCGCGATCGAGACGTTCCTCGGGCAATCGGTCGACGTGGACGACGTGCTGTCGCGCACCGTGCGGCTGCTGTCGCAGCTGACCAACCAGGTCGCGCTCGTGCAGTACCCGTCGGTGGCGCGGTCGAGGATCCGGCACATCGAGCTGGTCTCGCTCGCTCCGCGCCGGCTCCTCAGCGTGCTCATCACCGACTCCGGAGCGGTCGAGCAGCGCGTGATCGAGCTGCCGGAGGAGCTCGACGACACCGAGATCGCGGAGATCAGGGGCGCCATCAACGGTGCTGCGGCGGGTCTCTCGCTCATCGACGCCGCCACCCGCCTGCGGGAGCTCCCCGAGCACCTGAGCGATCGCACCAGGGCGCTGGTGGCGCCGGTAGCCGGGGCGCTGCTGGATCAGATCGCCGCCAACCGCCAGGACAAGCTGGTGATGGCCGGTGCGGCGAACCTGGCCCGCACCGAGACCGATTTCCCCGGTTCCATCACACCGGTGCTCGAGGCCATCGAGGAGCAGGTGGTCCTGCTGCGGCTCTTCGACGAGATGGCGCTCGACCAGCACGGCGTCGCCGTGAGCATCGGCCGCGAGAACCCCGTGGTGGGGCTGACCGAGACGTCCGTGATGTCGAGCACCTACAGCTCGGGTTCCGATGTCGCACGTGTCGGCCTCCTCGGGCCGCTCCGCATGGACTACTCGGGCAACATGGCCGCGGTCCGCGCTGTGGCACGCTACCTCTCCCGCCTCCTCGGCGACTGACACCGACCTGACGAAAACGACGCGACGAACAGAAGGAACAGCCTCACTTTGGCCGACCACTACGAAGTACTCGGCGTTGACCGCAACGCCACCCCCGACGAGATCAAGAAGGCGTACCGCCGGCTCGCGCGCGAGCTGCACCCCGACGTCAACCCGAGCAGCGAGGCGCAGGAGCGCTTCAAGCTCGTCACGCACGCCTACGACGTGCTCAGCGACCCGCAGCAGCGCCAGCAGTACGACCTGGGCGGCTCCACCGGTTTCGGTGGAGGCGCGCCCGGCGACTTCGCGGGTTTCGGCGACATCTTCGAGACGTTCTTCGGCGGGGGCGGCGGCGCGACGCGCGGCCCTCGGTCGCGCCGCGAGCGCGGCCAGGACGCTCTGCTGCGCGTGGAGGTCGACCTCGACGAGGTCGTCTTCGGCACCCACCGCGACCTGGAGGTCGACACAGCGGTGGTCTGCGAGACCTGCAACGGTTCCTGCTGCCAGCCCGGCACCGCTCCGGTGACCTGCGACATCTGCCACGGCACGGGCAGCATCCAGCGCTCGGTGCGCTCGCTGCTCGGCAACGTGATGACCTCCAGCCCGTGCGGCAGCTGCCGCGGCTACGGCACGGTCATCGCCACGCCGTGCGTGACCTGCCAGGGGCAGGGGCGGGTCCGCGCGCGTCGCACCGTTCCCGTCGACATCCCCGCCGGCGTCGACACGGGCCTGCGCCTGCAGATGCCCGGCTCGGGCGAGGCCGGTCCCGCGGGCGGCCCCAACGGCGACCTCTACCTCGAGATCAAGGTGAAGCACCACGACGTCTTCAGCCGTGACGGCGACGACCTGCTCTGCACGCTGGAGGTGTCGATGGCCGACGCCATCCTCGGCACAACGGCCACGGTGAAGGCCCTGGACGGCGACATCCGCCTCGAGCTGAAGCCCGGCACCCAGAGCGCGGACATCGTCTCGGTCAAGGACCGCGGGATCACGCACCTGCGCGGCAGCGGCCGGGGCGACCTCCGGGTCGGCATCCAGGTCGTGACGCCCACGAAGCTCGATCACAAAGAGAAGGAACTGATCAAGAAGTTCGCGGCGAGCCACCACAGCGCGGAACCGTCGCTCGCGCGGTTCCAGCAGGGGCTGTTCGCCAAGCTCCGCGACCGGTTCCTCAACCTCTGAGCATGCGGCGCCGCCGATGAGCTCCCTGTACCTGCGCGAAGACCTCGCCGAGGTCGAGGTGGGCGCCCGGCTGACCCTGACCGGCGCCGAGGCGAAGCACGCGTCGACCGTCAACCGCACCCGGCCGGGCGAGAGCGTCCTGATCGGCAACGGACGCGGGCTGGTCGCCTCCGGCGAGGTCCTGGTCGCCACGAACTCCGAGCTGACGATCGACGTGGAGGCCGTCGAGCGGGTTCCGCGCTCCGAACCCGCCATCACCCTGGTGCAGGCCCTCGCCAAGGGCGACCGCGACGAGCTCGCGGTGCAGGCGGCCACCGAGCTCGGGGTGGACGCGGTCGTTCCGTGGGCGGCCTCCCGATCGGTGTCGCGCTGGGAGGGAGCGAAGGTCGCGAAGGGCCGCGACCGCTGGGCCGCGATCGTGCGCGAGGCGAGCAAGCAGTCCATCCGGGCCTGGACCCCGGAGGTCGGCGGGCTGTCGTCCACGAAGCAGGTGGCCGCGATGACGGCCACGCATCGTCTGCTGGTGCTCGAGCCCGGCGCGACGGACGGGTTGACCTCGGTCCGGCCGGACGGCCGCCCGCTGGCGCTCGTCGTCGGCCCGGAGGGCGGGATCGCGCCGCACGAGCTGGACGCCTTCCGCTCCGCCGGAGCCGAGATCGTGCGCCTCGGCGACACCGTGCTGCGCACCTCCACCGCCGGTCCCGCGGCGCTGGCGGTGCTGAACGCGGCGCTCGGGCGCTGGTAGTCCCGCGACGACGGTCGGCCCGACGAATAGGATGGATGACATGGAGACAGGGGAGCGCTCGATCTTCTCGCGCATCATCGCGGGCGAGATCCCGGCCGACGTCGTGTTCGACAGCGAGCGGATCATCGCGTTCCGCGACATCGCGCCGAAGGCACCCGTGCACCTGCTGGTCGTGCCCAAGACGGAGCGGTACCGCGACGTCGTCGAGCTCGCCGCCGGTGATCCCGACCTGCTCGCCGAGCTGGTGGCGACCGCCAAGCAGCTCGCCGACGAGCACGCCGACGGTGATTTCCGACTGATCTTCAACACCGGTGCGGGGGCGGGACAGACCGTGTTCCACGTCCACGCCCACATTCTGGGTTCGCCCGCGGGCGGGCTCGAGGAAGGAAGCCTTGGCGACGAGTGAACCGACGCCGACCCCGCCGGCGGACGCGTCCGGCCCGGTTGCCCCTGCGAGTTCGGCGGAGGCCCGACTGAGCGTCGACGGAATCCAGATGGTGCGTCTGCTCGGGCCGCAGGACCGCCTGTTGACTACCCTGGAGCGCCAGTATCCCCTGGTCGACGTGCACGTGCGCGGCAACGAGATCAGTCTGACGGGTGATGCCACCCAGGTCGCCGCCGCCCGGGCGCTGCTCGAGGAGCTCCTGCAGATGGTCCGCAACGGCCAGGACATCGGCCCGGCCGAGGTGGCGAGCTCTGCGCGGATGATGCGCAGCGATCTTGGGCTCAGCCCGTCCGATGTGCTGAGCCAGGCCATCCTGACCGCGCGCGGCAAGAGCATCCGGCCGAAGACCCTCGGCCAGAGCCAGTATGTGGACGCCATCGACCACAACACGATCGTCTTCGGCATCGGCCCTGCGGGAACGGGCAAGACCTACCTCGCGATGGCGAAGGCCGTTCAGGCTCTCCAGCGCAAGGAGGTCAGCAGGATCATCCTGACCCGCCCGGCGGTGGAGGCCGGCGAGCGGCTCGGCTATCTGCCCGGCACGCTGACGGACAAGATCGACCCGTACCTGCGGCCGCTCTACGACGCGCTGAACGAGATGCTCGACCCCGACCTCGTGCCCAAGCTGCTCGCGGCAGGGACCATCGAGGTCGCACCGCTCGCCTACATGCGCGGGCGCACGCTCAACGACTCGTTCATCATCCTCGACGAGGCGCAGAACACCACGCCGGAGCAGATGAAGATGTTTCTCACGCGGCTCGGGTTCAACTCGAAGATGGTCGTCACCGGCGACATCACGCAGATTGACCTGCCGAACGCGGCGAGCGGCCTCCGACTGGTCACCCGGGTGCTGAAAGAGATCGACGACATCCACTTCGCGCGGCTGACCAGCGAAGACGTGGTCCGCCACAGTCTCGTCGGCCGCATCGTCGACGCGTACACCGAGTACGACGCCAGGCAGCAGGCCAGGCAATACGAGCGCGACGAGGCACGCGAGTTCGCCAACCGCGCCGAGCGGCGAGCAGCCACGCCCCGCGACCACCTCCCGAAACGACAGGGCCCCGCACGATGAGCATCGAGATCAACAACGAGTCGTCCATCGAGGTGGACGAGTCCGCCCTGCAGCGCCTCGCCGGCTATGCGCTCGACATCATGCACGTGCACCCGGACGCCGAGCTCGCGATCGTCCTGGTGGACGAGGCCGCGATGGAGCAGCTGCACGTGCAGTGGATGGACGAGCCCGGTCCCACCGACGTCCTCAGCTTCCCCATGGACGAGCTGCGGCCGGGAACCGAGGAGGAGCCGGCGCCGGCCGGCCTGCTCGGCGACGTCGTGCTGTGCCCCCAGGTGGCGCAGGTGCAGGCGGAGACCGCCGGGCACACGTTGATGGACGAGCTGCTGCTGCTGACCACACACGGCATCCTCCACCTGCTGGGCTTCGATCACGCGGAGCCGGCGGAGGAGCGCGAGATGTTCGGTATCCAGCGCGACATCCTCGTCGGCTTCTCGCGCTACGACCGACAGCGCTAGGCGCCATGCTCGCGACCCTGTTCTTCGTCGTCGCCTTTCTGCTGGTGGCGTTCGGCGGCCTGATGGCCGCGGTCGACTCGGCTCTCGCCGTTCAGTCGCGCGGCGACATCGCGGACCTCGCCGAGACCTCGCGGGCCAAGAAGTCGCTGGCGTCGATCGCCGAAGACCCCGGGGCGTACTTCAACGCCATCAACTTCAGCCGGATCATCGCCGAGACCACGGCCGCCGTGCTCGTGACGCTCGCCTTCGAGCAGATCTTCGAGGAGTGGTGGATCTCGCTGATCCTGTCGGCGGCCATCATGACCGGGGTGTCGTTCGTGCTGGTGGGCGCGAGCCCGCGCAGCGTCGGGAGAGCGAACTCGACCGCGCTGCTGCGGCTGACCGCGCCGCTCGTGCGCGGCATCCGGGTGATCCTCGGGCCGATCCCCGGCGGCCTGGTCGCGCTGGGCAACCGGGTGACCCCGTCCCGTTCCCGTTCGGCGCCGGTGACGAGCGAGGAGCAGCTGCTGAGCATCGTGGACGAGGCGACCGAGTTCGATGTCCTGGAGGAGGACGACCGAGAGCTGATCCACTCGATCTTCGAGTTCAGCGACACGGTCGTCCGCGAGGTGATGGTGCCGCGCACCGACATGATCACCGTGGACATCTCGGCGGGGCTCGGCACCGCCATGGGGCTGTTCTTCTCGACCGGCGTGTCCCGCATGCCGGTCATCGACGGCGACCCCGATGAGGTCGCGGGGGTGCTCTATCTCAAGGACGTGGCCAAGCTGAGCTTCGAGAGCGCGCTCGGCTCCGACACCCTCACCATGGGCGAGCTGGCGCGCCCCGCGCTGTTCGTCCCGGAGTCGCAGAAGGCCGACGCGCTCCTGCGTCAGATGCAGGGCGAGAAGAATCACCTCGCGATGGTGGTCGACGAATACGGCGGGATCGCCGGCCTCGTCACGCTCGAAGACTTGATCGAGGAGTTGATCGGCGACATCTCGGACGAGTACGACCACGAGGTCGCGCTCGTGCAGGAGCTCGGCGGAGGGCGTCGCCGGGTCGCGACCCGGCTCGGAATCGACGACCTCGGGGAGCTGTTCGATCTCGAGATCGAGGATGAGGACGTCGACAGCGTGGGCGGCCTGGTCGCGAAGGCCCTTGGCCGCCTGCCGGAGGTGGGTTCCACGGTCGCCGTGCACGGCCTCCGGTTCACCGTCGACCGGATCGACGGCCGGCACAAGCACGTGAGCACGGTGCTGGTGGAGCCGGACACCGCGCTCCTTCCCGAGCCGGACGTCCATCAGATCACACACAAGGAGGCCCGCAGGTGACCGACTACCACGCCGGATTCGTCTCGTTCGTCGGCCGCCCCAACGTGGGCAAGTCGACGCTGACCAACGCCCTGGTCGGCGAGAAGGTGGCGATCACGAGTTCCAAGCCGCAGACGACGCGCCGGGCGATCCGCGGCATCGTGCACCAGCGCGGCGGACAGCTCGTGCTGGTCGACACGCCGGGGATCCACCGGCCGCGCACGCTGTTGGGCGAGCGGCTGAACACTCTCGTCCAGTCGACGCTCGGCGATGTCGACGTGATCGGCTTCTGCGTGCCGGCCGACGAGAAGATCGGTCCGGGCGACCGGTTCATCAACGACCAGCTCGACGACTACCCGAACGCGAAGAAGGTCGCGATCGTGACCAAGATCGATGCGGCGGGCAAGACGCAGGTCGCCGAGCAGTTGCTCGCCGTCTCCGCGCTGCGCGAGTGGGAGGCGATCATCCCGATCTCCGCCACGAGTCGCATCCAGTTGGACACGCTCACGAGCGAGCTGCTGAAGCTCCTCCCGGAGTCGCCCGGCCCGCTCTACCCCGAGGACGCCGTCACCGACGAGGGACTGGAGGAGCGGATCGCGGAGTACATCCGCGAGGCCGTGCTCGAGGGTGTCGAAGACGAGCTGCCGCATTCACTCGCCGTGACGATCGACGACATCGTCGAGCGCGACGACAAAGACCTCGTGGAGGTCTACGCTAACCTGTTCGTGGAACGCGACAGCCAGAAGGCCATCGTGATCGGCAAGGGCGGCTCGCGCATCCGCGATGTCGGTGCGGAGGCCAGGAAGCCGATCGAGCAGCTGCTCGGGCGCAAGGTGTTCCTCTCGCTCCGGGTGAAGGTCGCGAAGGACTGGCAGCGCGACCCGAAGCAGCTCGGCCGCCTCGGGTTCTGAGAGCGTCGTCCCTGGCGCGGACTGGCGTACATCGGAAGGATGATTGGTTCCGCCGGATGCGGAACCCACCGGCGCGTACCCGTACCGTAGAGCTATGTCGGATCGCACGCGGCTCCTGAGCGCGCTCGCACCACACAGGTGGGTGCTGGAGCCCGCTGTCGCCGTCGTGCTGTTCGGGGTGTGGCTGCTGACCGGGCTCCCGTACAACCTGGCCGGAGCGCTCGCGTCGCTGCTGTACTGCGCGGCCGTCGCCCTCTCGCGGGTGCTGCCGGTGGTCGCCCTCGAGATCGCCTGGCTCGCGGTCATCGCCGAGCTGACCGAGGGGATGTCCCTTCCGCTGCCGCACCGGCTGCTCGCCACCACGGCCGTCGTGATCGCGATCTTCGGAATCTCGTCGCACGGCGGCAAGGTCTCGCGCTGGTTCGCCTTCGGCTCCGCGATCCTCTGGGCTCCGGCCGAGGCCTACCTCCTCACGGTGCGCGGCGAGGTGAAGTTCCCGCAGTTCGGACCCGTCATCGGCGGCTACTACACGAGCCAGGGCGTGGGGTTCCTGATGATGAGCCTCCTGCTGGCCGTCGTGTTCGTCACCGCGTGGATGCTCGGCTTCCTGGTGGCGCGTCAGCGCGTAGCGTCTGCGGCGTCCGGGCGGTCGAGCGCTGCGCCCTCCGTGCTGGTCTGGCTCGCCTCTTCCGGTGGCGCGCCGGCCACCGCAGGCGACGACGAGCCCGGTCTCGTGCGCCGGCTGACCCGGCCGCAGCTGACCTTCGACATCGGCGGGGCCGTCGCCTACATCTTCTTCTGCCTGATCGTGGACTTCGGTTCCAGCCTGATGCCCGACGCCAGCGGGCGGTCGACCTTCCTCGTGCTCATCGTCTTCGCCGTGGCGGTCGCGCTGCGCCGGATGTCTCCCGCCGTCTCGCTGGCGATCGCGTGGCTGGCCGCCGTCGTGCAGATGACGACGGGACACAACATCCTGGTGAGCGACATCGCGGTGCTGATCGTGCTCTACGCGACGGCGCTCTACGGCGACAGGGTGGTGCGGTACGCAGGCCTCATCTCGGCCGGGATCGGCGCGCTGGTCGCTTCCCTGTACCTCTCGCTGACCTCCGCTCTCGCGCAGGGCTACTTCAATCTGCTGTCGACGCAGCTCACCGGCCTCGCGCTGCAGTTCGCGTTCCTCTTCGTCGTGAGCGCCACCGTCCTCGGGCTGTCGTGGGTGCTCGGGCTCCTGGTGCGGACGTGGCGCAACGCGCGCGCCTCCCGGCACGCCCAGATCGCGGCGGAGCTCGACCGCAACCGGGCGGAGGAGGTCGTGGTCGTCGAGCAGGAGCGCACGCGCATTGCGCGCGACATGCACGACGTCGTCGCGCATTCGCTCGCCGTCGTCATCGCCCAGGCCGACGGGGCACGGTACGCGCGTCACACCGATCCCGGCGCCGTCGACACCGCCCTCGAGACCATCGCCGCGACGGCGCGGTCGGCGCTGGTCGACGTGCGGGTCCTGCTCGCGGAGCTGCGGCAGAGCCAGCCGGAAGGACCCCAGCCGTCGCTCGCCGACATCGACCACACCGTCGAGCAGGTGCGTGCGGCGGGTCTGCCGGTGACCATTGAGCGCCGCGGGCAGCTCGACGGCCTGGGATCCGCGCAGCAGATCGCCGCGTACCGCATCGTGCAGGAGGCGCTCACCAACGCGCTCCGGCACGGCGACACCGGCATGCCGGTCACCGTCGTGCTCGCCCAGACCGGCCGCGCCGACGGCTCTCCCGGCATCGCCATCACCGTGAGGAACAGTATGAAGACAGCACCACCCGACCCGACGACGACCGGCTCGTTGCCCCGCATCGGGCACGGCCTCCCTGGCATGCGCGAACGCGCCGTGCTCGCGGGCGGATCGCTCACGGCCGGACCGGCGGCCGACGGCTTCCTCGTCGAGGCCTTCCTGCCGGTGGTGGCGGGAGTGCGCGCGTGAGCGCGCCGATCCGCGTCGCCCTGGTCGACGATCAGGCGTTGTTCCGTGCCGGGATCCGCATGCTCGTCGGCTCGCAGCCCGATCTCGAGTTCGCGGGCGAGGCCTCCGACGGCCGGGAGGGCGTGGAGCTCGTGCGCGCGGCGCGGCCCGACGTCGTGCTCATGGATATCCGGATGCCGGTCATGGACGGCATCGCCGCCACGACCCGGATCGTGGAGGAGGCGGAGCGCGAGGGGCGGACTCCCGCCCGCATCATCGTGCTCACCACGTTCGACCTCGATGAGGCGGCGGCGCGTGCCATCCGCGGCGGCGCCAGCGGGTTCGTGCTCAAGGACGCGGAACCGGAGTTCCTCCTCGCCGCCATCCGCACCGTGCACGCCGGCAGCGCCGTCATCGCGGCTGGCGCGACCCGGGAACTGTTCGAGTACTTCTCCGACAGTCAGCGCTCCACACAGGAGCCCGCGGAGTTCACTTCGCTCACCGGCCGGGAGCGCGAGATCTTCGCCCTGGCCGCGCGCGGCCTCAGCAACTCGGAGATCGCCGGGTCGGAGTTCCTGAGCGAGGCGACGGTCAAGACCCACATCAGCAGGATCCTGTCGAAGCTGGGGCTGCGCGACCGCGTGCAGATGGTCGTCTACGCCTTCGAACACGGGCTCACGACGCCCGCGGGCGGCGACACCGACTGATCCGGCGCCGGGATCAGCCGTCCATCAGCCGACCATCACCCGTTCATCACCCCGCAAATCATCCTGTGGGCGGACGGCGGATGACCCCACAGCCGGATCCGCCGCGCGCAGCGGATTCCTAGCCTGAGAGTATGGACACTCCTTCCAGCATGGTCGCGCGCGTGGACGCTGCGACGAAGACCTACGGATCCGGGCCGAATCGGGTCATCGCCCTCGACAACGTGAGCGTGGGGATCCCGGCCGGCCGGTTCACCGCGGTGATGGGGCCGAGCGGTTCGGGCAAGTCGACCCTCATGCACGTCATGGCCGGGCTGGACTCGGTGTCCAGCGGCCGGGTCTTCCTCGGCGACACCGAGATCAGCGGGATGGGCGACGCCGAGCTGACGGTGCTGCGCCGCCGGCGCGTGGGCTTCGTCTTCCAGTCCTTCAACCTCGTGCCCACCCTGGACGTGCGCGCCAACATCCAATTGCCGTTCGAGATCGACGGCCGCAAGCCTTCCCTCGTCCAGCGCGAGTGGACGGACACCCTGATCGAGTCGCTCGGGTTGCAGGACCGGCTGACCCACCGCCCGCACGAGCTGTCGGGCGGGCAGCAGCAGCGGGTGGCGATCGTGCGGGCGCTGGCCACACGGCCCGACCTGATCTTCGCCGACGAGCCGACGGGCAACCTCGACTCGCGCACCGGCCGGGAGGTCCTGGGCGTGCTGCAGGAGGCCTCCCGGGTGCACGGCCAGAGCATCGCCATGGTCACCCACGACCCGGTGGCCGCCAGCTACGCCGACCGCATCGTGTTCCTCGCCGACGGCCGCGTGATCGCGGAACGCGAGCGGTCGAGCGCCGAAGAGGTCTCCGCGTTCATGCTCGGGATGGAGGCGCGCGCGTGATCAGGGCCTTCCGCGCCAATGCCAGGGACCACAGGGCGAGCATCCTGGTCGCCGCGCTGAGCGCCGCCTTCGGGGTCGCCCTCCTGGCCTGCACGAACGTGCTGGGGGCGTTCATCTCGACGACGGAGGTCGGCTCGCACGGCTCCGCACAGTTCGCGCTGGCCCTGGTCGCCGGCGTGTTCTTCGTGATCGCGGTGTTCGTCGGCGCCATCGTCACGACGAACACCTTTGCGACGGTGATCGCCGGGCGCACCCGCACGATCGCGCTCCTGCGTCTGCTCGGTTCGACCGCGCGCGCCCAGCGCCGGTCGGTCGCGGGGGAGGGCCTGACCGTCGGCGTGATCGGAGCAGCCGCCGGCGGCGTCGTGGCCGTCGTGCTCGCCTTCGTCGCGGTGCGCGTGTTCGTCTGGACGGGGGTGCTCCCCGACACGCTGTACCCGGTCCTCACGCCATCGCTGGTGGCACCGCCGGTCGTGGTGATCGCGACCACCTGGCTGGCCTCCTGGATCGGAAGCAGGCGAGTGCTCGGCGTCGCGCCGGTGGAGGCCCTGGGAGCGGCGGAGGAGCGCCCGTCGAGCGGACTGCGCAGCAGGGGAAGGATCGCCGCGTCCCTGCTGCTCATCGTGCCGGGGGCCGCGCTGCTCGGCTTCGGGCTGGCGCTCGGACTCGGCCTCTTCGTCCACTCCGGCAACGCGGCACTGGCCGATTTCGGCCGCTACGGGGTGCTGGTCGCGATGGCCGGCGGACTGGTGTCGTTCACGGGAGTGATCGTCGCGGCACCCCTGTTCCTCCCCGCCGTCCTCCGCGGGATCGGATTGCTGCTGGGCCGCGGCGCTGCCACCCGGCTTGCCGCCGCGAACGCACTGCGCAACCCGGAGCGGAGCTCGCGCACGGCGATCGGACTCGTCATCGGCGTGACTCTGATCACGATGTTCGTCGTCGCCACCCAGACCTGGCTCGTGATCATGCGTGCCGCCGCCGCAAAAGACCCCGAGCTCTACCAGGGCGCCGAGAGCGTACTCACGGCCACGATGCTGGTGTTCAGCGCGCTCGTCGGATTCTCCGCGGTGATCGCCGCCGTAGGCGTCGTGAACAGCCTGTCGCTCGCCGTGCTGCAGAGGCGCAGGGAACTCGGGCTGCTGCGCGCTCTCGGCCTCAGCGCGACGCAGGTGCGCAGGATGATCCTCGCCGAGAGCGGGCAACTGGTCGTCGCGGCGGTCCTCTGCGGGTTGGTGCTCGGCACCCTCTACGGGTGGATCGGTGCTCAGACTCTGCTCGGGCAGCTCCCAGGTGCAGAGCTGATCGCGCCCGCCGTGCCGTGGCCGTTCATCGGGGGGATCGTGGTCGCGGCGGCCGTGCTGGCCGTCGGCGCGTCCGTCGCTCCGACCAGGCGGGCCACGCGGGTGTCCCCGGTGGAGGCGCTCGCGATCGACTGACGATCTCCAAGTTTCCTGGATGCTCATCAAGCCTCAGCTTTCCGCAGGCTGAGTGTCCGATACTGAAGGACCGACGGCAGCCGACTCTGCCGCCGTGCTGCTCCGCCGAGAGGAAACACCCTGAACTGGCTCATGACCCTGAGGATCGACAAGCCGCCGTTCCTCATCACGCTCGACGTCATCGCAGCGCTCTTCGCTCTCTACCTGATCGTGCGTCCCACCTGGCGGCGGGCGCTCGTCGGCGTGCTCGCGTTCGCCGGCGGCGCGCTCCTCGGCTGGTTCCTGGTGTGGCTCACCGACGATGTCATGAACATCTTCGGAGTCGGGCTCACCCCGGTGACGACGATGTGGGTGGCGCTCGGCTTCGGCGGCATCGCGCTCGCGGTCGCGAACTTCTTCCGGTCGCGGTGGTGGCGCAAGGTCGTCGCCGGCGTGAGCATCCCGGTGTTCCTTCTCACGGCCTTCGCCGGAGTGAACGTGGACTTCGGCGAGTACCGCAACCTCAACGACGCGCTCGGGATCGTGCCGTACAAGGCGCTCGACCTGCACGCCGAGCGCGGAGAGGTCATCGGCGGCACGGGGTGGTCGGCCTCGACGACACAGGCGGATCCGCCGGCGAAGGGCGAGATCGGCACGGTCCGCATCCCGGGGACCGCGAGCGGCTTCCCGGCCCGCAAGGCGGTGGTCTACCTCCCGCCCGTCGCGCTCGGCCCGAACCCGCCCGCCCTCCCGGTGCTCTACGCGCTGTCGGGGCAACCGGGAGCTCCCGCCGACATGTTCACCGCCGGTCGCATCGGCGCCTATCTCGACGCCTTCGCCGCCAAGCACAACGGCTATGCGCCGATCGTCGTGGCGCCCGACCAGCTGGGCGGTCCCGGTCGCAACCCGATGTGCGTCGACTCGCGCGCGTACGGGAATTCGGAGACCTACCTGCTGAAAGACGTCCGCGACTGGGTCACGTCCCACCTGCGGGTGAGCAGCGATCCTGCCGCCTGGGGCGTCTTCGGCTATTCGCAAGGCGCGACGTGCGCCGTGCAGTTCGCCACGGCGCGCCCGGACCTGTTCGGATCGGCCCTCGCGTCCTCCAGCGAGCTCGGCCCGACCCTCGGCAATAAGACGCTGACCATTACGACCGGCTTCGAGGGCTCCACCTCGGCGTTCGCCGCCGCCCAGCCGGCCACCGCGATGAAGAAGCACGCGCCGTACGCCGACTCGCTGATGGTGTTCGGTGCGGGCCAGAACGACGCCAAGTACACTGCATTCGCGAAGACGCTGCATACCGAGGCGCTCGCAGCGGGAATCCGCAGCGAGCTTCTGATCTCGCCGGGCACGGCACACGATTGGAACACGGTGCGCTACACACTCACGAACGGCTTCCCCGCGGTGGCCGCGCACATGGGGCTGGCTCCGTGAACGATGCACTGACCGCGGGCGGGACACCGACGGGGGGAGCGCCGATGGACCAGGCGACCGACCCGGACGCGGCGCCGCAGGAGGAGCCCGCGACGCCCGAGCCTGCGTCCGGGCTGCGCGGCACGCTGCAGAGGTTCGGCCGGCTCATCGCCGGTCACCCGTTCACGACCGGCCTCACGGCGCTCATCCTCGTGCTGGCGCTGGTGACCGGACCGATCCACGGCCCGCACCGACCGCTGCGGGTCTGGCTGGGTGCTGGTCCCGACCAGCTGATCGACGGGCACTGGTGGTCGCCCGTCACAGCCGTGCTCTTCACCGACAACCTCGCAGAGCTCATCGTCGTGCTCGTGCTCTCCGTCGTGCTGGTGGGGGCCGCCGAGCAGCTGATGGGGACGTGGCGCACCGCGCTCGCTTTCGTGGCGACGTCTGCCGTCGGCATCTCCGCGGGCATCGGTATCCAGCTCCTCGGCTCGCAGACCGGCGAGATGTGGTCGCGCAACGTTCACCATCTCGTCGCGCTCGACGTGTTCACGGGGATCGGCGGCACCATCATGACGGCGAGCGCCTTCGCCGGAACGCTCTGGCGCCGGCGGATCCGGGTGATCACGCTGCTCGTGGCGATCATGTACGTGCTCTACTCCGGCCTGCCGTCGGACCTTTATCGCATCCTCGCCGTCCTGGCCGGTCTCGGCCTCGGCGTGCTGCTGCGTCCGCACGTGCGCCTGGCCGGCTGGCGCCGCAGCTCCCATCACGAGGTCAGGGTGCTGCTCGCGGCGGCCGTGACGATCACAGCGCTCGGCCCGGTGATCGGCCTGCTCACCCAGTCGCGCTACGGGGTGCTGTCCCCGATCGGCCTGCTGTTCTCGAACGACGTGCCCGACCGGGGGAGCGTGCTGGAGCGGTGCCAGGCGTTCGCCGTGACGCGCAGCTGTGTGCACGACCTCACCCTGGAGCGGATCAACGGCCTCGGGCCCGTGCTGATCTCGGTGCTGCCGCTGCTTGCGCTCCTGGTGGCGGCGTACGGCCTGCTCCGCGGACGTCGGTTCGCGGTGTGGCTCGCCGTCGCGGTGAACACGCTGCTCGCGGTGCTCTCCGCCCTCTACTTCGGGATCCTCCCGTTCGCCGACCCGCGTCCGACGGTCTCGCCGCGGTACTGGGAGGTGACGGTCATCCTCGCGCTGTCGGCGGTCGTCCCCGCGGTGATGGCGGTGTTGCTCGTCGTCTACCGGCGGCACTTCACCGTGCTCGCCACGGCGCGCTCCGTGCGTCGGTATGTGCTGACGGTGGTGCTGTCGGGGGTCGGGCTGATCGCCCTCTACGTGCTCGTCGGCTGGCTCCAGAAGGACACCGGCTTCACGCGGCCGATCGACGTCAGCGACCTCCTCAACGACGTGCTCGAGCGGTTCATCCCGGTGAGCTTCCTCCGTCGCGAGCCCGTACAGTACTTGCCGACGACCCCCCTGGCCACCGTCGTCTACCACAACATCGGAACAGTCTTCTGGCTGATCGTGATCCTCGCGGCCGTTCCCTTCATGTTCGGGCGCGGCGCCTGGCGCCGGTCGAGCGGCGATGCCGGCCGGGTGCGCGGCCTCCTCGAGCGCGGCGGCGGCGACGCCATCTCGTTCATGGCGACCTGGCCGGGTAACAGCTACTGGTTCGACTCCGCGACCGGGGGAGCGGTGGCCTACCGGGTCGTCGGCCGCGTCGCCCTGACGACGGGGGCGCCGTTCGGTGCGCCGCAGGCGGAGCACGACGGCGTTATAGAACGATTCGCCCGGTTCTGCGACGACAGCGGCTGGATCCCGGTCTTCTACAGCGTGGACGCCGAGTACCAGCCGCTCTTCGAACGGATGGGCTGGTCCACGATGACCGTCGCGGAGGAGACGGTCATCCGCCCGCAGCAGTGGGCGACCACCGGCAAGAAGTGGCAGGACGTGCGCAGTTCGATCAACCGCGCCCAGCGCGCTGGCATCCGCTCGGAGTGGACGACCTTCGCCGCTCTTCCGCTGAGCACCGCTGTGCAGCTGTCCGACATCTCGGAGCAGTGGGTGGCAGAGAAGGACCTTCCCGAGATGGGCTTCACCCTCGGTGGGCTCGACGAGTTGCACGACCCCGCCGTGCGACTGATGCTCGCCGTGGACGAGACGGGCAGAGTGGAGGGTGTGACCTCGTGGCTGCCGAGCTACCGCGACGGCCACGTCGTCGGGTGGACGCTCGACTTCATGCGCCGGCGCCCCGGCAGCATCAACGGCGTGATGGAGTTCTTGATCGCCGAGGCCGCGACGCGCATGAAGGCGGACGGGATCGAGTTCATGAGCCTCTCGGCGGCTCCGCTCGCGCACACCGCCGGTACCCCGGACGACGCCAAGAGCGGCATGGACCGGGTGCTCGGCTACCTGAGCACGTCCCTGGAACCGGTCTACGGGTTCCGCTCGCTGCTCAAGTTCAAGCAGAAGTTCCAGCCCGAGCTGCACCCGCTGATCATGGCCTACCCCGACCCAGTGGCCCTGCCCGCCATCGGGGTGGGACTCGTGCGCGCCTACCTGCCCGACCTGTCGGTTCGCCAGGCTGCGGCGCTGGCGGTGGGCCGCGGGTGAACGCCCGGCGTGGTACCGTGGTTTCTGTGTACGGTCTGCTCCTCCTTAGCTGCCGCGACGAGTCCTAGTTCCGGGCCTCCCTCGTCGCGGAGTTCGTCGTTGGCTCTCCACACCACACCGCGAGGAGAAGACAGACCATGAAGAACACTCAGGCGCCGAGCGCCATGCCGATCCACAAATACCGGCCCTTCCACGAGCAGATCCGCGTCGACCTGCCCGACCGCACCTGGCCCGACAACCGCATCACGGCGGCTCCGCGCTGGTGCGCCGTCGACCTGCGCGACGGCAACCAGGCGCTGATCGACCCCATGAGCCCCGAGCGCAAGCGCATCATGTTCGACCTCCTGGTGCGGATGGGTTACAAGGAGATCGAGGTCGGTTTCCCGTCGGCGAGCCAGACCGACTTCGACTTCGTCCGCAGCCTCATCGAAGAGGGTGCCATCCCCGACGACGTCACCATCCAGGTGCTGACCCAGTCGCGTGAGCACCTGATCAAGCGCACGTACGAGTCGCTGGTCGGCGCCAAGCAGGCCATCGTGCACCTGTACAACTCGACGAGCATCCTGCAGCGCGACGTGGTGTTCCGCACCGACCAGCAGGGCATCGTCGACATCGCGCTGTCGGGTGCGCGGCTGTGCAAGCAGTTCGAGTCGATGGTCCCCGGCACCGAGATCTACTACGAGTACTCGCCGGAGAGCTACACCGGCACCGAGCTGGAGTTCGCAGCCGACATCTGCAACCAGGTGCTGGAGGTCTTCGAGCCGACCGCCGAGCGCAAGGTCATCATCAACCTGCCCGCGACCGTCGAGATGGCGACGCCGAACGTCTACGCCGACTCGATCGAGTGGATGTCGCGGCACCTGAACTACCGCGAGAACGTCATCCTGTCGCTGCACCCGCACAACGACCGCGGTACGGCCGTCGCCGCAGCCGAGCTGGGCTACATGGCCGGCGCGGACCGCATCGAGGGCTGCCTGTTCGGCAACGGGGAGCGCACGGGCAACGTCGACCTGGTCACGCTGGGCGTCAACCTGTTCACCCAGGGCATCGACCCGCAGATCGACTTCAGCGACATCGACCAGATCAAGCGGACCGTCGAGCACTGCAACCAGCTGCCGGTCGGCGAGCGCAGCCCGTGGGGCGGCGACCTGGTCTTCACCGCGTTCAGCGGCTCCCACCAGGACGCCATCAAGAAGGGCTTCGAGGCGATGGCGGCGCAGGCGGAGCGCGAGGGCGTCTCGGTCGACGACCTGGTGTGGGCCGTTCCCTACCTGCCGATCGACCCGAAGGACCTGGGCCGCAGCTACGAGGCGGTCATCCGGGTGAACTCGCAGTCCGGCAAGGGCGGCGTCGCCTATCTGCTGAAGACCGACCACGCCCTCGACCTGCCGCGCAAGCTGCAGATCGAGTTCTCCGGGGTCGTGCAGGCCAAGACCGACGCCGAGGGCGGCGAGGTGACGAGCGGCGAGATCTGGTCGATCTTCCAGGACGAGTACCTTCCGGCTCCGGACTCCGACCCCGACGCGAAGTGGGGTCGCTTCGAGCTGGGCAGCACGAGCACCACCAACGAGAGCGGCGAGCACGTCACCCTCACGGTCGCACTGCGCGACGGCGACACCGTGTCGAAGGCGACGGGGGAGGGCAACGGCCCGATCGCGGCGTTCTTCGACATCCTGAACGCCCGCGGCATCAACGCCCACCTGTACGACTACTCGCAGCACACGCTGTCGGCGAGCGAGTCGGCGCAGGCCGCCGCGTACGTCGAGCTGGACGTCGACGGTGTGCGCCTCTGGGGCGTCGGCATCGACGGCGACACGACGACCGCGTCGTTCAAGGCGGTCGTGTCGGCCGTCAACCGCGCGGTGCGCGCATCCGCCGGCCACGCGACGGAGGCCGAGCTGGTCGGCGCCTGACCCTCTGCTCCGGTCGCCTACCTCGTAGCCAACGGAGGAGATCCCGGTGAAATCCACCGGGATCTCCTCCGTTAACGGCATCTCGGCTGGTCAGTCGGGCCGATCTCCTCCGTTATCCGCAGGGCGGTCATCGATGCGGTACCGCGGGATCGCCCCCGTGTCGGTGCGTTCGATGGTGTGCTCGGCGCTCGGCCGCCTCCCGAAACCGAACGCCATCCAGCGTGGTGTGCGCAGCCGTCCCAGTTCGCGCTGCTCCGGGAGACTCCAGCCGAAGCGCACGGCGAGCAGTCGGATCACCAGCGTCACGAAGACGCAGACGAGGGCGGCGATCGTGAACGGCGCGCCGAAGTCGACCAGCAGCACCAGGACGATCGTGCCGGCGCCGGCCGCCACCGCGTAGAGCGACCCGACGTGCATGAGCGCGATCGGGAGGTTCAACAGCATGTCGCGCAGGATCGACCCGCCGACGGCTGACACGACGCCGACGAACACCGCTGGCACCTCCGGCAACCCGAGCGCCAGCGCCTTGGTCGCACCGATGGCTCCGAACAGCCCGATCGTCAGTGCGTCGAGGAAGGTGATGATCGGGTCCAAGCGGCGGAAGAGGCGCACCAGAAGCATCCCGATCAGAGCGGCGACCACCGTCGCCGGCAGGTACCAGTTCGACTGCAGAGCGACCGGCGTCACGTTGAGCAGCAGATCGCGCAGGAGGCCGCCGCCCACACCGGTCGCCACGCCGATGATCGCGACCCCGAGCAGGTCGAGCCGGCGGTCGCGGAATCCCGAGGCGAACATCGCGCCCTGGAGGCTGCCGACGCCGACGGCGACCAGGTCGCCCCAGAGAGGGATCGTGAAGGCGGCTGTGGTCACCCGTCACTTGTATCACGACCGAGACGCTCGGCTGAGCATGGTGCGGCGGATGACGCGCGATACTAAAGGGGTGCCTGTCTACCGTGATGAAGTCGTCGTGCTTCGAACCCACAAGCTGGGCGAGGCCGACCGGATCGTCACGATGCTGAGCAGGCAGCACGGCAAGATCCGCGCCGTCGCCAAGGGTGTGCGCCGCACGGCCTCCAAGTTCGGGTCGCGGCTGGAGCCGTTCATGGTGGCCGACGTGCAGCTCTACGAGGGGCGCTCGCTCGATGTCGTGACGCAGGCCGAGACGATCGGCGCCTACGGCGCGCTGATCGCCGACGATTACGCCAGCTACACCGCAGCGAACGCCATGGTCGAGACCGCCGACCGGCTGACCGATGCCGAAGCGTCGCTGCAGCAGTACCTGCTGCTGGTCGGCGCGCTGCGGTCGCTCTCGCGTCGCGAACACGGCCCGCAGCTCACCCTGGACTCCTATCTGCTGCGGGCGTTGTCGCTCGCCGGCTGGGCGCCGAGCTTCCTCGACTGCTCGCGCTGCGGCGCGACCGGTCCGCACGAGCACGTCGTCGTCCAACTCGGCGGTGTCGTCTGCGACGACTGCGCACCGCAGGGCGCACCGCGGATCGACTCCGCGACGATCGCGCTGCTCGGTGCCCTGCTCACCGGCGACTGGGTGACGGCCGACGCGTCGGACGAGAGCACCCGGTCGAAGGCGAACGGTCTCGTCGCCGCATACACCCAGTGGCACCTGGAGCGCGGCCTGCGCTCCCTGCAACACGTTCAGCACGACCAGAAGGCGAGTGGATGAGCCCGAAGCCCTACACCCACCGGGACGCGGTCGCGTATCGTCCGCTCGACTGGACAGGCGTCCACCCGCCCGCGTTCCCGTCCGGGGCGGTGCCCGAGCACGTCGCGATCGTGATGGACGGCAACGGCCGGTGGGCGAACCGCCAGGGGCTCACGCGCATCGAAGGCCACCGGGCCGGGGAGGCCTCCCTCCTCGACGTCGTCGCGGGGGCCATCCAGGTCGGCGTCAAGCATCTGAGCGTGTATGCCTTCTCGACCGAGAACTGGAAGCGATCGCCCGACGAGGTGCGCTTCCTGATGGGATTCAACCGGGAGGTCCTGCACCGCCGCCGCGACCAGCTCAACGAGTGGGGCGTGCGCGTGCGCTGGGCCGGTCGCAAGCCCCGGCTGTGGTCGTCGGTGATCAAGGAGCTGCAGTTCGCGGAGCGGATGACGGCGGGCAACGACGTGCTGACACTGACGATGTGCGTCAACTACGGCGGTCGCACCGAAATCGCGGACGCCGTGCGCTCGATCGCCGAGGAGGTCGCGGCGGGGAGGCTGAAGCCGTCGGCGGTGGGGGAGAAGACCATCCAACGCCACCTCTACCTGCCGGACATGCCCGACGTCGATCTCTTCGTGCGCAGCTCGGGCGAACAGCGCACCAGCAACTTCCTGCTCTGGCAGAGCGCGTACGCCGAGATGGTGTTCCTCGACACGCTGTGGCCGGACTTCTCGCGCACCGACCTGTGGAACGCGATCGACATCTTCGCGCGGCGCAACCGGCGATTCGGTGGAGCTGTGGACACCCCGGAATAACTGCAGCGCTGCAGGATGTTGATGTTGTTGTGAGTGAACCCATCAAGATCGACATCTGGTCCGATATCGCGTGCCCCTGGTGTTACATCGGCAAGCGCCGTTTCGAAGGCGGAAGCACCCTCTTCGCTGAGGCCGGGGACGGTCGCGCCGTGGAGGTCGAGTACCACTCCTTCGAGCTGTCCCCGGACACCCCCGTCGACTTCGACGGCACGGAAGTCGACTTCCTCGCGGGCCACAAGGGCATCCCGGCCGAGCAGGTGCACCAGATGCTCGACCGCGTCACCGGGATCGCGTCCTCGGTCGGCCTCGACTACGACTTCGGCTCGCTGCAGCACACCAACACGGTGAAGGCCCACGAGCTGCTGCACTTCGCGAAGGCGAACGGCAAGCAGCTCGAACTGGCCGAGCGCCTGTTCCGGGCGTACTTCGTGGAGGGCGGCCACGTCGGCCGCGTCGAGGACCTCGCCGATCTGGCCGCAGAGGTAGGACTGGACCGCGACGCCGCGGTGGCGGCGCTGGAGTCGGGCGAGTACCTCGCCGCTGTGCGCGACGACCAGCGCACGGCAGCCGAGTTCGGCATCAACGGTGTTCCGTTCTTCGTGATCGACGGTCGTTACGGCGTGTCCGGCGCCCAGGAGTCGGCCACGTTCGCGCAGGCGCTCGAGCAGGTCTGGACCGAGCGCGCCGCGGCAGGCGAGTCCGCCGCGGTCGGGGCCGGCGCGTGAGCGCCGCGCCCGAGTCCGCGGAGGCTGCTGTGCAGGCTGCGCCTGCTGCGCCCCGCCCGTCGCTCGCGCTCCTGGGCGACCCGTCCGCCGCTGCGTGCGACGGCGACTCCTGCGCCGTCCCGCTCCGATAGCCGTCCGCGAGACGGCTCGAAATCGGGGCGAATCCGTCGAGACGGCGAAGAATGCGCCGTCTCGACGGCGCGGGGCTACTCGGGGTCGGTGATGTCGGCGACGGTCGCGTCGAAGCCGGTCAGGAGCGCATCCGCGTCGACGAAGAGGGAGTAGCCGTGCTCACCGGCTCCCATGGAGACGGTGCGGCCGGCCACGGTCTCGTCGGCGATCACCGGCCACGCGGTGGTGCTCCCGAACGGGGTGATGGTGCCGCGCTCGTAGCCGGTCGCCGCGAACGCCACCGAGGCGTCCGGCAGCTGCAGCTTGTTGACGTGGAGGAGGGCACGCAGCTTGGGCCAGGAGATCTTGCGCCCGCCGGGCACGAGCGCGAACACGAACGTGTCGTCGCTGCGCTTGACCACGAGCGTCTTCACGATGTCGGCGGGGTGAATGCCCAGCAGCTCGGCCGCCTCCTCGAGGCTGCGCGCGGCGGGTCGCTCGACGATCCGCACCGGGATGCCGCGGGCGCTCGCATCGTCCTCCACACGCCGGCGTCCGGCGCGAGGTTCCACAACTTCCGGGCTCTCGGCCATGTATCAGCACGCTTTCTGGGAGAATCGATGCAGATGTCTACTACCGCAACCCTAACCGCTCGCACAGACCCGAGCTCGCGCCGTGCCGATCCGAGCTCGCGCTTGGCCATCGGCCCGCTGCAGCTCGACGTGCCGGTCGTCCTCGCGCCGATGGCGGGGATCACCAACACCGCCTTCCGCCGGCTCTGCCGCGAGTTCGGCGCCGGTCTCTACGTGAGCGAGATGATCACCTCGCGCGCGCTCGTCGAGCGCACCCCGGAATCGCTCCGCCTCATCACGCACCACGAGTCGGAGACCCCGCGCAGCATCCAGCTGTACGGCGTCGATCCCAAGACGGTCCGCGAAGCGGTCACGATGCTCGTGGCAGAAGACCGCGCCGACCACATCGACCTCAACTTCGGCTGCCCGGTGCCCAAGGTGACCCGCAAAGGCGGCGGCGCGGCGCTGCCGTGGAAGCTGAACCACTTCCGCGAGATCGTGGAGGGCGCCGTCGCCGCCGCCGGCGACATCCCGCTGACCGTCAAGATGCGCAAGGGCATCGACGGCGATCACCTCACCTACCTCGAGGCCGGCAAGGCGGCGGAGGGCGCCGGGGTGGCGTCGATCGCGCTGCACGCCCGCACAGCGGCCGAGTTCTACTCGGGCCACGCCGACTGGTCGGCGATCGCTCGACTCAAGGAGACGATCACCGGCACGCCGGTTCTCGGCAACGGCGACATCTGGTCGGCTGCCGACGCGATCCGCATGGTCGACGAGACCGGGTGCGACGGCGTCGTGGTCGGCCGGGGCTGCCTCGGCCGCCCCTGGCTGTTCGGCGACCTCGCCGCCGCGTTCCGTGCCCGCGCCGGCGAGCTCAGCGCCGAGGAGGCCGCACGGGCGCAGGCGCACCCGACGCTCGGCCAGGTGGCGGCGACGTTCCGGCGCCACGCGGAGCTGCTGGTGGAGTTCTTCGAGAGCGAGGAGCGCGGCTGCCGCGACATCCGCAAGCACGTCGCCTGGTACTTCAAGGGCTACCCGGTCGGCGGCGACCTGCGCGCGAGCCTGGCGACCGTCGACACGCTCGCCCACCTGGACGACCTCCTCGCCACGCTCGACTGGACTCAGGAGTACCCGGGGGAGGCCGCGGAGGGCCAGCGCGGTCGCGCCGGCTCCCCGAAGCGGCCTGCCCTTCCCGAGGGCTGGCTCGACAGCAGAGAACTCGCCGGCAGTGCCAGGGCAGAGGTCGCCGAGGCGGAGGTGCACAACAGTGGCGGATAGCGCAGCGCGGTCGACAGTGACGCCGATCGGAGGCGGCGCGCCTGCCGACGGGTACAGCGAGCGGGACGCGGAGCGCTGGCTCCCCGAGTACCACTCCAGCCGGCGCAGCGACTTCGCCCGCGATCGGGCCCGGTTGCTGCACTCCAGCGCCCTGCGGCGGCTGGCGGCCAAGACCCAGGTGCTCAGCCCGACCGCCGGGCTCGACTTCGCCCGCAACCGGCTCACCCACTCCCTGGAGGTCGCCCAGGTCGGGCGCGAGCTCGCCACGAGCCTCGGGCTCGACCCCGACATCGTCGACACGGCGTGCCTCGCGCACGACATCGGCCACCCGCCGTTCGGCCACAACGGGGAACGCGCACTCAACTCGTGGGCAGAAGACATCGGCGGTTTCGAGGGCAACGCGCAGACACTGCGGCTGCTGACCCGCCTCGAGCCGAAGGTCTTCGGGCGCGACGGCCGCGCGTACGGCCTGAACCTGACCCGGGCGAGCCTCGACGCCAGCTGCAAGTATCCGTGGCCGGAGACGCACGCGGTGGCCGATCCCAGCGGGCGGGCCAAGTTCGGCTTCTACGCCGACGACCACGCCGTCTTCGAGTGGATGCGAGACGGCGCTCCGGAGCGCACGCGCTGCATCGAGGCCCAGGTCATGGATCTGTCCGACGACATCGCCTACTCGGTGCACGACTTCGAGGACGCCGTGGTCAACGGCTACATCGATGTCGCCGCGCTGAGCAGCCGCGTCGACCACGACGACCTCGTCCGGTCGATGTACGAGTGGGTGGGCGGTGAGTTCAGTCACGACGAGCTGATCGCCGCCTTCGACCGACTCGACAGCCTCGACATCTGGCTGGAGGGCTGGAACGGCAGCAGGCGGGCGCAAGCCCATCTCAAGAACCTCACCAGCCAGCTCATCGGCCGCTTCGCGCACGCCGCCGTGCACGAGACGAAGCTGACGGCCGGCGGCGTGGAGTTGCGCCGGTTCGGCGCGGACGTCGTCGTACCCGATGCGATCCGCGCCGAGATCGCCGTGCTCAAGGGCATCGTCGCGACGTTCGTGATGTCGCGCAACACGCGCCAGCCCATCTACGCGCAGCAGCGCCAGATCCTCACGACGCTCGCGGACATCCTGCTCGCGCGCGGGCCGCAGGAGCTCGACCCCGGATTCCAAGAGGACTGGCACCAGGCTGCGAGCGACCGCGAGCGCAAGCGGGTGGTGGTCGACCAGGTGGCCAGCCTGACCGACCAGTCGGCGCTGAGCTGGTACGAACGGCTCGTGCAGCACTGACCCGGCGCGCCGCACGCAGGCTTGAAACGTCGGCCAGGGTGCAGAATGCTTGAGGCACGGCATCGGAGGGAAACGAATGACCAGCGCACAGCCACCGTCGAACGGCGACCGGCCCTCAGCGGGCCAGGAGGCCGCTCCCCAGGAGGCCGGCCCCCAGGGCGCTTCGGCGCGCGCGGAGGCCGCGGGGTCGCCGACCACGCCGGCGCCGAAGCGAACGACGCCGCGTCGTACACCGGCCGCCAAGAAGCCGGAGGACGCGGAGAACCCGGTCAAGCGCACGCCCTCCGCCCGCAAGCGCTCGACGGCCACGCCGCCGATCTCGCCGAACGGTGAGGCTCCCGAGATCCTGGACGCCATGCTCGGCAAGGCTCCCGCGCCTGCCGCTCCGGACAGCTCCGTTTCTGCGGCAGAGCCTGTCGCGAGCGCGGAGAACCCGCCGGAGCCTCCGGAGACCGAGACAGCGGTCCTGCCGTCGGCTTCGGACTTCTCCAGTGAACCGACGGGAGAGACCGAGGTTCTGACCGCCGCCGAGATCGCTGCAACTGAAACCGCTGCAATTGAGTCCACTGCAACTGAGACCACCGCAGTCGAGCAGCACGCGGACGAAGACGCTCCCGTCCCGGCGCAGGAGGCCCCGTCTGCCGCGACGGGCGCAGCGGCCGACACCTCCGTACCCTCGGAGGGCTCCGCAGTGCCGGGCCAGGACGCCGACCCGACAGGACGGCATGGTCGCAGCGTGAACGAGCTGGCCGACCGTCTCGACGACTCGCGGTTCTTCTCGTCGCTGTTCGACTTCACCTTCACGAGCTACGTGACGCGCAAGCTCGCCGGTCCGGTGTACGTCGTCGGGCTGGTGCTGATCGGCCTCGGGATCGTCGTCGGCTTCGCGAACAGCCTCGGCATCGCGATCGCGGCCGACTCCCCGGGAGGCGCCTTCATCTTCCTGCTCGGCGTGCTGGTGACGCTCGTCGGCGCCATCCTCGCCGTGCTGCTGCTGCGCGTCACGATCGAGGTCTTCTGCGCGATCATCGAGATCGCCCAGAACACGCGGCGCAGGCGCCCGCCCCGCGAGTAGCGTCGTCCGCGACGCGTGCAGCGGCGCCCCGCGCCGGAAGGTCGGACCCGATCACTAGAATCGGAACATGGCCGGCCGGATACGACAGAGTGATATCGACGAGGTCAAGGCCCGCACCAACATCGCCGACATCATCGGCGACTACGTCAGCCTGAAGCCGGGCGGCGTCGGTTCTCTCAAGGGGCTCTGTCCGTTCCACGACGAGAAGAGCCCGAGCTTCAACGTGCGCCCGGGCGTGGGGCGCTACCACTGCTTCGGCTGCGGCGAGGGCGGCGACGTCTACGCCTTCCTCGTCAAGCTCGACCATGTCTCGTTTACCGAGGCCGTCGAGCGGCTCGCCGCCCGCATCGGCTACCAGCTGCACTACGAAGAGGGCGGGGGAGGCCCGAGCGAGTCGAGCGGCAACCGCGCCCGCATCCTGGCAGCCAACAACGCGGCGGAGGAGTTCTTCCGCGAGCGTCTCGCCGCGCCCGACGCCGACCCCGGCCGACGATTTCTCGGGGAGCGCGGCTTCGACGCAGCGGCCGCCTCGCACTTCGGCGTCGGTTTCGCCCCGAAGAGCTGGGACGAGCTCACCAAGCACCTGCGCACCAAAGGGTTCACGCCGGACGAACTGCTCGCCGCCGGGCTCGTGTCGCAGCGTGATCGAGGTGTGTACGACCGCTTCCGCGGCCGGTTGGTCTGGCCCATCCGCGACGTCACCGGCCAGACGATCGGGTTCGGCGCGCGCCGGCTTCTCGACGACGACAACGGCCCGAAGTACCTCAACACCCCGGAGACGGCGGTCTACAAGAAGGCCCAGGTGCTCTACGGCCTCGATCTCGCCAAGCGCGACATTTCGCGTCGCGACGAAGTGGTCGTGGTGGAGGGCTACACCGACGTGATGGCCTGCCATCTGGCCGGGATCACGACGGCAGTCGCGACGTGTGGAACGGCGTTCGGCGTCGACCACATCAAGGTGATCCGACGGGTGATGGGTGACGACAGCAGCACCGGATCCGTGATCTTCACCTTCGATCCCGATGCGGCCGGTCAGAAGGCGGCAGCCCGAGCTTTCGGCGAGGAGCAGCGTTTCTCTGCACAGACCTACGTCGCCGTCGGCCCGGACGGCCTCGACCCGTGCGACCTGCGGCTGGCGGGGGGCGACGACGCCGTCCGCCGGATGATCGACAACCGCAAGCCGATGTTCGAGTTCATGATCCGGCAGGTGGTGGAGCGCTTCGATCTGGATACGGTGGAGGGCCGCTCGTCCGCGCTCCGCGCAGGTGCACCGATCGTCGCGACGATCCGCGACCCCGCGTCGCAGAACGGCTACACGCGCGAGCTCGCGCGGCTCTCCGGCGCCGACCTCGACGATGCTCTGCGAGCCGTGCGGTCGGCTCAGCGCGGTCAGCGCGGCGACTCGGGCGGCCGGAGCGACTCCACCGCGGCCCAGAATTCGGCTTCGCCGGGTTCTGTCGGCGAGCACGGCTCCGCGCAGCCCGTGCCGACGCCGGTCGACCCGACCGATCCGACGCAGCGGACAGAGCGCGAGAGCCTGATGGTGCTGCTTCAGCTGCCGGGGGAGATCGGTGCAGAGCGGGCCGCGCGTGCTGTGCAGGTGCCGTTCGTGAACCCGACGCACGCCGTGGTCCGCGACGCGATCGCCAGCCAGTTGCCTTCGATCGCCGACCCGGGCTGGGTGGATCGCATCCTCGCGGAGGTTCCTCAGGCCTATGAGCCGACGGTGAACGCGCTGGCGGTGGCCGCGCTGCCGCAGGCGGGCTCCGACGCCGGTCGCTATGCGCGGTCGATCCTGGACGGCCTGATCGACCGCGACCTCCTGCGCGAGAAGGCCGAGCTGACCTCCCGTCTCGCGCGCACCGACCCGCAGAACGCCGACCTTCGACGGTCGTTGCAGGTGGCGCTGTCGTCGATCGACCAGGAGCGGATGCGCCTGCGCGGCGAATAGACCGTAGGGAGGGGGGCCGCCGAATCGGGCCGGGCAGCATAGGCCATCGGCGCACCGTGACGACGGAATCCGTGTCATCCTGCACGAATGCGCGCGATATTGTTGCGTCGATGTAAAGATTGCGCCGCGATCCGCGGCAGGATGCGCGCTCCACGCGGCATTCATGCTAGGACTGTGGCAACGCGATTCGGCAACGACGCGCTCGCGTGCGCTCGGCCGTCTCAGTGACCCCACCAAGGAAGAGGTAATCGGATATGAGATCCGTTCACATCGGCGGACGGCGCCTGCTCGCCGTCTCAGCGGCCTTCGCGGCCGCGGCGCTGGTGCTCGCGGGCTGCTCGGGGAGCAACAACGGCTCCGGCGGCTCCAGCGGCGGCACGCTGACCATCGGCACGACGGACAAGATCACGTCGATCGACCCGGCCGGGTCGTACGACAACGGCTCGTTCGCCGTGATGAACCAGGTCTACCCGTTCCTGATGAACTCGCCCTACGGCAGCCCGGACGTCAAGCCGGACATCGCCGAGAGCGCCACGTTCACGTCGCCGACCGAGTACACCGTGAAGCTGAAGCCGAACCTGAAGTTCGCGAACGGTCACGCGCTGACCTCCGAGGACGTCAAGTTCACCTTCGACCGTCAGCTGAAGATCAACGACCCGAACGGCCCCGCGTCGCTCCTCGGAAACCTCGACAGCGTGAGCACCCCGGACAAGACGACCGCGGTCTTCAAGCTCAAGGTGCCGAACGACCAGACCTTCGCGCAGGTGCTCTCGAGCCCGGCCGGCCCGATCGTCGACCACCAGGTCTTCTCGGCCGACAAGGTCACCCCGGACAACACCATCGTCAAGGGTCACCCGTTCGCCGGTCAGTACGACATCACGAGCTACGACTTCAACAACCTCATCGCGTACAAGGCGAACCCGGACTACCAGGGTCTGCTGGGCAAGCCGGCCACCGACAAGGTCAACGTCAAGTACTACGCGGAGTCGTCGAACCTCAAGCTCGACATCCAGAAGGGCGCCATCGACGTGGCGTTCCGCAGCCTCTCGGCCACCGATGTCGAGAGCCTCGGCACCAACAAGAACGTCAAGGTCGTCAAGGGCCCGGGTGGTGAGCTCCGCTACATCGTGTGGAACTTCAACACGCAGCCGTACGGCGCCACGACTCCGGAGGCCGACGCCAAGAAGGCCCTCGCCGTGCGGCAGGCCGCAGCCGACCTCGTCGACCGCGCGACCATCGCCAAGCAGGTCTACAAGGACACCTACACCCCGGTCTACTCGTTCGTCCCGCAGGGCCTGACCGGTGCCACCACCGTTCTCAAGGACCTCTACGGCGACGGCAACGGCGGCCCGAGCCTCGACAAGGCGAAGGCGGTTCTCCAGGCCGCGGGCGTGACCACGCCGATCGCGCTGAACCTGCAGTACAACCCGGACCACTACGGCCCGTCCTCCGGTGACGAGTACGCGCTCGTGAAGGAGCAGCTCGAGAACGGCGGCCTGTTCAAGGTCAACCTGCAGTCGACCGAGTGGGTGCAGTACTCCAAGGACCGCGTGAAGGACCTCTACCCGGCCTACCAGCTGGGCTGGTTTCCGGACTACTCCGACGCGGACAACTACCTGTCGCCGTTCTTCACGAAGGACAACTTCCTCGCGAACCACTACGACAACCCCGAGGTCCAGCAGCTGATCACCCAGCAGCTGGGTACGACCGACCCGACCGAGCGCACCAAGCTGATCGAAGAGATCCAGGCGAAGGTGGGCGCCGACCTGTCGACCCTGCCCCTGTTGCAGGGCGCCCAGGTCGCCGTGGTCGGAAAGAACGTCTCGGGCGCCGACAAGACGCTCGACCCGTCGTTCAAGTTCCGCTACGCGGCTCTCTCGAAGAGCTAGGCCGCACTCCACGGCCGAACGGGGGCGGCTCGCATCAGCGGGCCGCCCCCTTCACGAACCACCCACGATTGGCTTCCATGACAGCGACGGTCAGCGGCCAGGCGGCGCCAACAGCGTCCGGCCCCGAACGAACCACGGCGCGTCGACGAACGGGAGGCGGCCTCGGCCGCTACATCGTCATCCGCGCCCTCCTCATCATCCCGACGATCTTCATCCTCGTCACAGTCGTCTTCTTCCTGATGCGGTCCACCGGCGACCCCATCACGGCGGCGCTCGGCGGTAAGCTGCCTCCCGCGCAGCTGCACCAGCGCATCCACGAGGCCGGGTACGACCGGCCCCTGATCGTGCAGTACTTCGAGTACCTCGGTCAGATCCTCCGGGGCGACTTCGGTACGACCTTCACCGACCACCAGCCGGTGACACAGGTGCTGCTCACGTACGGCGCTGCGACCCTCGAGCTGGCGTTCTACGCGCTCATCGTCGCGTTCATCGTCGGCATCCCGCTCGGTCTGCTCGCCGCGTACTTCCGCGACCGCTGGGGCGACGCGTCGCTGCGCATCTTCGCGATCCTCTGCTACGCCACCCCGGTGTTCTTCGTCGGCATGGTGCTCAAGCTCGTCTTCTCGATCTGGCTGAACGTGCTCCCCGTCGCCGGCCGCGCGTCCACGAGCTCGGAGATCGAGATGCAGACGCTGCCCAACAAGACGGGCATCTACCTGATCGACGCGTTCCAGACCGGCGATCCCGCCGTCGTCGGCGACGTCCTCCTGCACGCCGTCCTTCCCGCCGTGACTCTAGGGCTCCTCACGGCCGGCATCTTCTTGCGGCTGGTGCGCACCAATGTGATCGGCACGCTCTCCACCGACTACGTCGACGCGGCACGCTCACGCGGCGTGAGCGAGAGCCGGTTGGTGCGCAAGCACGCGTACCGCCCGGCGCTCATCCCGATCATCACGGTCATGGGGCTTCAGATCGCCCTCCTGCTCGGTGGCGCGATCCTGACCGAGACGACCTTCGAATGGAAGGGTCTCGGGTTCCAGCTGTCGCACTACCTGCAGGCGCGCGACTTCGTCGCCGTGCAGGGCATGGTCGTCTTGCTCGCCGTCATCGTCGCCATCACGAACTTCATCGTCGACATCATCGCGGCGCTCATCGACCCGAGAGTGAGGTATTGACATGGCCTCGGGTACGACCAGCACCGCCCCCAAGCGCTCCATCTGGAGCAGGCTCCCCGTCGTGCATCAGCTGCGGCAGTCCGTCGGACTGCAGCGCGGGATGCTCATCGTGGGACTCGTGCTCACCGGCATCTTCATCCTGATCGCGGTCTTCGCGCCGCTCATCGCCCCGTACGGCTTCGCGCAGCTGAAGGACGCGAACGGCCAGTTCGGCTCCCAGCAGCCGCCGAGTCCGGCACACATCTGGGGCACGACGGTCGGCGGCTACGACGTCTTCTCCCGCGTGATCTGGGGAGCGCAGACCGCGATCCTGGTGATCGTCGTCGCCGTGATCCTGTCGATCTTCGCCGGCGTCGTGCTCGGCCTGGTCTCCGGCTACTTCGGCGGCTGGGTCGACCGGGTGCTCGTCGTGATCGCCGACGCGATCTACGCGTTCCCGTCCCTGCTGCTGGCGATCGTGATGGCGATCGTGATCTCTGGCGGTCAGTCCAGCCTCTGGGGCGGCATCCTGGCGGCGGCGATCTCGATCACCGTCGTCTACATCCCGCAGTACTTCCGAGTCATCCGTTCGGAGGTCGTCCGGATCAAGGCGGAGGCCTACGTCGAGTCGGCCAAGGTCATCGGTGCGAGCAATGGGCGGATCATGTTCCGTCACGTGTTCCGCAACTCGACCCGCACTTTGCCGCTGATCTTCACGCTGAACTCCTCGGACGCCATCCTGACGCTCGCCGCGCTGGGCTTCCTCGGCTTCGGCATCGAGCCGACCGCCGCCGCCGAGTGGGGCTACGACCTCAACAAGGCGCTGTCGGATGTCACCAGCGGCATCTGGTGGACGTCCATCTATCCGGGCCTCGCGATCGTGCTGGTGGTGCTCGGCATCACCCTGGTCGGCGAGAGCCTCAACGACCTGGCCGACCCGCGTCTGCGTGGCCGTCGCCGCGCGGCCGAGGCCTCCGGCCTGGTCGCGGAGACCTCTGTCGTGCCCGGTGGCCCCCTCGAGGCAGGCCCCGGCGGCATCGACGGTCTCGAAGGCGGAGAGTCGTTCGACGAACACGGAATCGAGGTCAAGCCATGAGCGACGTCGTCACCATCGACAACCTGTCCGTGACGTTCGCCACCGACGCCGGCGCAGTGAAGGCCGTCGACGATGTGAGCCTGCGGGTCTCGCCCGGCGAGGTGCTCGCGATCGTCGGCGAGTCCGGCTCCGGCAAGACGGTCACCGCGAAGACGATCCTCGGGCTCCTCCCCGAGACCGCGACCGCGTCCGGCGCCGTCGTGCTGCGCAGCAAGGACGGCAGCACGGAATCGGACATCGTGACGTTGAGCAAGCGCGAGCTGCGGGAGGTCCGCGGCACGGATGTCGCCATGGTCTTCCAAGAGCCGTCCACGGCGCTCAATCCCGTCTACCAGGTCGGCTGGCAGATCGCCGAAGGCCTGCGCGCACACGAGAAGCTCTCGAAGAAGCAGGCGCAGGAGAAGGCGGTCGACATCCTGCGCCGGGTGGGCATCCCCGAGCCGGAGAAGCGGGTCAAGTACTACCCGCACCAGTTCTCCGGAGGTCAGAAGCAGCGCATCGTGATCGCGATGGCGCTCGTGCTCAACCCCGGCCTGATCGTCGCAGACGAGCCGACGACCGCGCTCGACGTGACGGTCCAAGCCGAGATCCTCGATCTGCTGCGGCGGTGCCGTGACGAGTTCGGCGCGGCCATCGTGCTGATCACGCACAACATGGGCGTGGTCGCCGATCTCGCCGACCGCGTCGCGGTGATGTACCAGGGCAAGGTGGTGGAGGAGGCCGATGCACGGACGCTGTTCTCCGCGCCGAAGGCCGAGTACACCCGCAAGCTCCTGTCGTCCGTGCCGCGCATCGGGCAGGGCGCCGTTGCGACGCAGGATCGCGCGATCGCCCGCGCCGAGCGCCCGGAGGAGGCACCGGTGGTCGCGGCACGCGACCTGCGCATCCAGTACCCCGGTCGGCTCGGCCGGCCCGGCTTCGTTGCCGTGGACGGCGTGAGCTTCGACATCCGGCCGGGCGAGGTCCTCGGCCTGGTCGGTGAGTCCGGTTCGGGAAAGACCACCATCGGTCGCGCCATCGCCGGCCTCGGCAAGGTCACCGACGGCTCGCTGAAGGTGCTCGGGATCGAGATGAACGGCGTCAGGGAGCGGCAGTTCCGCAAGGTGCGCAGCGACATCGGCTTCGTGTTCCAGGATCCGGCGTCGAGCTTCAACCCGCTGCTGACGATCGCAGACTGCGTGGCCGAACCGCTCGTCGTGCACGGCAAGGCGTCGTCGCCGACCGCGGCACGCGGCCGGGTCGACGAGCTGCTGGAGGCCGTACAGCTGCCGCGCAGCTACGGCGACCGATTCCCGCACGAGCTGTCGGGCGGTCAGCGCCAGCGGGCGAGCCTCGCCCGGGCGCTCGCGCTCGAGCCGACGCTGCTGATCGCCGACGAGCCGACCTCGGCGCTCGACGTGTCGGTGCAGGCACGCGTGCTCGAGCTCTTCTCCGACCTGCAGCGCGAGTTCGGCTTCGCCGCCCTGTTCATCAGCCACGACCTCGCCGTCGTCGACCTCCTCGCCGACCGCATAGCGGTGCTGCACCGCGGGCGGCTCGTCGAAGAAGGCACGGGAGCGGAAGTGCTCGGCAACCCGAAGGAGGCGTACACGCAGCGGCTGCTCGCCTCCCTCCCCGTCCCGGATCCGGTCCAACAGGCCGACCGGCGGGAAGCCCTGCACGCCTTGCAGGAGCAGAGCGCATAGTGTCGTGATGTGAGTCCCGATCCCGCCATCCTCGTCAGCGACCTGTCCGTCGAATATCCTGCGCGCGGGGCGAGCCCGTCGTGCGTCGCCCTGCGCGGGGTGAGCTTCCGCCTGG
Source organism: Leifsonia sp. TF02-11 (assembly GCF_017565305.1). GTDB lineage: Bacteria > Actinomycetota > Actinomycetes > Actinomycetales > Microbacteriaceae > Leifsonia. The sequence goes on along the minus strand of NZ_JAGEKP010000004.1, from coordinate 42,964 downwards.
AGGCCGGGCAGTCGATCGGGGTGCTGGGCGAGACAGGTTCGGGCAAGAGCACGCTGGCGTCGGTGCTCGCCGGGCGGGGGCTTCCCCTCCGTTCCGGCGAGCCTGGACCGCGGATCAGCGGTGGGGACGCCACCGTGCTCGGCCACTCGCTGCGGCACGCGCGCAAGCGCGACCTGGCCGAGGTGACGTTCCATGTCGGCTATCTGCCGCAGGAGGGCGCCGCAACGCTGGAGCCGACGCTGTCGGTGCAGGACAATGTTTCGCTGCCGATCTTCGAGCGCGATCACCACTACAACCGCCGGGCCGCGGGGGAGCGGGCCGCCCTGATGCTCGACACGGTGCATCTGCCGCTGAGCGTTCTCGCCAAGTATCCGTACGAGCTGAGCGCGGGACAGCGGCAGCGCGTCGCGCTGGCCAAGGCGCTCGTCCTCGGCCCCCAGGTGCTGGTGGTCGACGAGCCCACGGCGGGAATCGACGCCACGGTGCGCGACGCCGTCATCGACCTGCTGGCCCGGCTGCGCGAGCACGCCGGGTTCACCGCCGTGATCGTCAGTCACGATCTGGCCGTGCTGCGTCGCGCGACCGACGTGTCGATCGTCCTGCAGGGCGGACGCCCCGTCGGCTACGGCCCGATCGAGGAGGTGCTCGCCGAGCCGTCGCACCCGTTCGTGCGCGGTCTGGCGGAGGCTCTGAAGCCACCGCAGCGTCGCACCGAGCGCCGTCCGCAGCGCGCGAACTGACGCCGCCGAAGGCACTGAGACCCGAACGTTCCGATTCCGCACCGCCGACCTTTCAGGAGGACATCGTGGCCGACCGCCCGCCCCAGCATCGAGCCGTACTCGCGCCGGAGGGCGCACCGCTCGCCCCGGAGGACCGGCCGGAGCCCGGGCCGATCGCCGTCCTGCCCACAGCGGAGCCGTCGTTCGTCGCGGCCGTGGAGGCCGCGGGCGGTACGGTCGAGCCGCTCTCCGACCGCACGCGCGGCGTCGTGTGGCTCTCCAACAAGGACGCTGCGGCCTTCCCCCCGATCCTGGAAGCACATCCCGGCATCGGCTGGGTGCAACTGCCGTTCGCCGGTGTCGACGCGTTCTCCGGGATCATCGCCTCGGAGGAGCGCAGCGGCCTGGTGTGGACGAGCGCGAAGGGCGCGTACGCCCAACCGGTCGCCGAGCACGCCCTCGTTCTGACGCTCGCGCTGATGCGGGTGATCCCGAAGCGCGTGCGCGCGAAATCGTGGGCGACGGCCGAGGAGGGCCGGTCGCTCTACGGGCGCCACGTCGTGATCGTCGGAGCGGGAGGCATCGCCCTCGAGCTCATGGTGCTGCTGGCGCCGTTCGGCGTGCGGGTGACGATCGTGCGGCGCTCGTCGGACCCGGTCGAGGGCGCGGAGCGCACGGTGCCGACCGACCGACTCCTCGACGTGCTGCCCGATGCCGACGTCGTCGTCGTCGCGGCCGCCTTGACCGGAGGGACGCGTCACCTGTTCTCGGACGCCGAGTTCGCGGCGATGAAGTCGACCGCCTACCTGGTGAACATCGCCCGCGGCGGACTGGTCGACACCGACGCGCTGCTGCGCGCCCTCCGCACGGGAGCGATCGCCGGAGCAGGCATCGACGTCACGGATCCCGAGCCCCTGCCGGACGGACACCCCCTCTGGGACGAGGAGGCGTGCCTGATCACGCCGCACCAGGCCGACACCTCCGAGATGGTCGCGCCATTGCTCGCCGAGCGCATCGGCGCGAACGTGCGCGCGTTCCTCGGGACGGGCGCTTTCGTGGGGCGGGTGGACCCCGCGGCGGGCTACTGACGGCGACGCGCGCGGGATGCCCGGCCGATTTCTCTCGGTGGTCGAAGTCTTGCTAGAGTAGCTTCGCTGATCAAGCATTCCTCGATAGCTCAATTGGCAGAGCAGCCGGCTGTTAACCGGCAGGTTCTTGGTTCGAGTCCAAGTCGGGGAGCATCTGAGGCCCGGGCGCTAAAGCGTCCGGGCCTTTCCCTTTCCCTTTCGCGGTCCGGCTCGCGCGTGCGCTCGGAGGAGTGGCGATGAGTCGGCCGACGCGTCGGGACAACCCGATCGAAGGGTGCTCCACCACACGGTAGAAGAGCGCAGCCGAGAGCAGGATGGCGGGTACGAGCGCGACGGCGATCGCGACCCACGGCCACCACCCGGAGACGCCGACCAGCAGAGCCGCGGCGACGAGGATCGGCTCGTGCACGAGGTAGAGGCTGAAGGACCGCGTGCCCACCCACTGCACGGGTCGTGCCTCCAGGGGCCGGCGGGCGGGGCTCGCGAAGGCGAGGGCGACGATCCTCGCAGCCCGTCGGCTTCCTGTGCATGCAGTTCGCGGAATACATCTCCCGTTCACCTGAAACTGAGTATCATTCGGCCATGGATGACAGGGAGCCGGAGCACCGAGAGCCCGAAGAAGCGGACGAACCGGTCGAAGAGTACGAGAACGACGACGACGAACTGCGTGCCTCGCTGGAGCGCGAGGCGGGGCTGACCAGCTTCGGCGGCCCGGCGTTCGGACCGCTGTTCGGGCGGCCGGACGGCGACGACGGCGAGATCTTCGACGCCCAGCACAATCCGTAGGTCGGAGTCGACGCGTTGGCGGTCCCCGGGGGATCTCGTTCCTCGACCCGACCGCGCCGGCGGAGTTCCTGCTCGTCAGCCCGTGCTGCGGTGATCGCGGCCTGCTCTGCCGCGCGCGGACGGCGCCATAGACCGTGAGCGAGCCGAGGGCGGGCTGCGTACTCCCGGGGGAGTAGCCGACAGACTCCCGCGGGGGCACTGCACGGGCGCGGTGCGCTCATTAGCATGAGGGAATGCCCTGGAACCCGCCCGCCGACTCCCGCCCGCCGGGGCACGACGTCGGCCAGAGCGGGGGTTGGACTCCCGGCTGGGGGGGCCGCCGCCGTCCGCCAGGGGCGATCTGGTTCCCCGTGGTGCTCTCGGTGCTCGTGCAGCTTCCCGGCGTCTTCATCGCCGCGCATTCCGCAGCGGAAGACCCGTGGACGCTGGTCGCGGTCCTCGTCGCGCTGGCGGCCTCGTTCCTGCTGCTCCTCGGGCGCGCCCACCCCGGACCAGTGGTCGTCGCCGTTGCGGCGCTCTGCATTCCGGCAATCGCCCTGACGGTCGGCCCACCGCTCGCGGCCCTTCCGCTCGCGTTCGCGGTGGTCGGTGCTGTCGTGCGCTCGGCACGGGTCTGGGCCTGGTGGACCGTGGCGGGCATCGCCGTCGTGGGGCCGCTCGGCGCCTACCTGCTCGTCGGGCGTCCGGAGGCGGTCATCCGTCCCCTCATCATCGCTCTCGTGCTGACGCTGCTGGTCGGCGTCGGCGAAGCCATCCGCGGCCGTCGGGAGCGCTACCGCGAAGTGTCGCGTCAGGTCGCAGCACGACGCGAGGCGGCAGCGGAGGCCGAGCGACTCCGCATCGCCCGCGAACTGCACGACGTGCTCGCCCACTCGCTGTCGCAGATCAGTGTGCAGGCCGGTGTCGGCCTCCACCTGTTCGACAGTCGCCCGGAAAAGGCCAGGGAGAGCCTGGAGGCGATCAAGTCGGTGAGCAGCCAGGCCCTCGAAGAGGTGCGCGGCGTGCTGGGCTTCCTGCGCACGGAGGGCTATCCGGCGGCGCGCGCCCCCGAGCCCGATCTCGCGCGCATACCCGTTCTGGTCGACACCTACCGCCGTGCGGGACTCGACATCCAGTATGACGACGGCCTGACCTCGGTTCCGTCGGCCGCGACCCAGCTCGCCCTCTACCGGATCGTGCAGGAGTCGCTGACCAACATCGGCAGGCATGCACAGGCCACGACGGTGTCGATCGCCCTGCAGGAGGTCGGCGGCGACTACGTGCTCACGATCGCCGACGACGGCCGCGGGATGCCCGACGCCGACAGCGCGCGTGCACCGGTGGACGGCGGCAAGGGGATGGTCGGAATGCGCGAGCGCGCCGAACTGCTCGGCGGACGGTTCGACACCCGTGAGACTGCCGGCGGCGGGCTCACCATCGAGGCGCGGATCCCGCGCCCCAGGACGGAGCGCGAATGATCCGCGTGCTGCTGGCCGACGACCAGCATCTGGTGCGGGCGGGTTTCCGCGCCCTGCTGGAGGCCGAGGACGACCTGGAGGTCGTCGGGGAGGCGGCGACGGGCCGCGAGGCGGTGGAACTCGCCAGGCGCAGCCGTCCCGACGTCGTGCTCATGGACATCCGGATGCCCGACGGAGACGGACTATGGGCGACGGGGGAGCTGGCCTCCGACCCGGAGCTCGCGGGGACGCGCATCGTGATGGTCACGACCTTCGAACTGGACGAGTACGTCGCGCAGGCCATCGTCTCGGGCGCGAGCGGCTTCTTGGTGAAGGACACCGAGCCCGTCGAGCTGCTCCGCGCCGTCCGCGTGGTCGCGGCGGGTGACGCGCTGCTGTCGCCCGGCGCCACCCGCCGCCTCATCGAGCGTGTCGCGGGCGGTCTCCGGCCGGCACCCGACCCTGAGGCGTTGCGCGAGCTGACCGACCGGGAGCGCGAGGTCCTTGCGCTGGTCGGTCACGGCCTCACCAACGCCGAGATAGGCGAGCGGCTGTTCCTCAGCCCCCTGACCGCCAAGACGCACGTCTCGCGGATCATGACCAAGCTGGCGGCACGCGACCGGGTGCACCTGGTCGTTGTGGCGTACGAGACCGGGCTGGTGCAGCCCGGTCGGCAGTGACCGGCCGCCCAGTGCTCCCGGGGGAGTAGCGCAGGTGTCTCCCGCCGGTGGATTCGCCCGACGGCCGCTCCGGCGAGGCTGAGAGTGGTTCCGCGAAAGCCGCGGACAGCTCACCGATTGGATGCACCATGTTCAGTACGCTCGCCGTCGCCGCCGCACCCTGCGCCGTCGTCGCCTGGGGAGGCGGCCCCTGGTTCGGCTGGTGGTGGTTCCTGATCCCGCTGTTCTGGATCGGGATCTTCTTCCTGATCTTCGGCCTCGCAGGCCGTCGCTGGCGCCGCGCCGCAGCAGCACGCGGCGGTTACGGCTGGGGTCCGCACTCCGGGACGCGCGCCGCCGAGCAGACGCTCGCGGAGCGCTACGCCAACGGCGACATCGACGAGAAGGAGTACCGCGCCCGGCTGGAGGTGCTGCGCGCCAACCGCGGGGACAGCGCCTGACGCCGGGGAAGATCGCACCTCGCAGCGCAGCGCGGCCCGGATATGATCGTCCGGGCCGCGTCCGCCGGCCCTGGAAGGACCAGCATGACCCCGTTCGCGATACCCCTCGCCGCCGTGTTCCTCGCGGCGGCCGTCGTGTTCGCGGCGCTCTGGTTCGTGGAGCGCAGGCGGCGGCGCCGCGCCGAAGAGGCGCGCGAGGAGCGCGAGTGGGACCGGATCGACCGCGAGCTCGAGGTCGCAGAGCAGGCCGGACGCTTCCGCATCATCGGCGAGCTGGGCGATGTGGCGGTCGCGTCCGTGTCCCGTGTGGTGTCCCAGGCCGAGGGGATGCGCTACGCGGCGGGCACCGACCTGGAGGCGGCGACCCGCTCGGCGGCGGCGCTCGAGACGTCGGCGCGGGACGCTCTGGCCGACTTGCGGAGGCTTCAGAACGCCGTGGCCGAGGGTGTGCGCGATTCCGCGCCGGCACCCAGCCTCCACTCCGCAGGCGACCTGTTCCGGGTGATGCGGGAGGCGGGACTGGAGGTGACCTCCACGGAGACGGGGGAGCGGTACGAGCTGCGGCAGGGCGCAGAGCTCGTGGTCTTCCGTATTCTGCAGACCAGCCTCGGCAACGCCCTCGACCACGGCGGCCCCGGCACACGCGCGACGGTGGGCTTCGCCTGGACCGCAGACGGCCTCCACGTCACGGTCGAGGACGACGGCATCCGGGCAGCGGCCCGTCGGGCGGGGCTCGACCGCGACGGAGTGGACAAGGCGACGGCCTACAGCGCGGAAGACGACCTGCGCGCCGTTACCGAGTTCGTCGAGGGCCCCGACCTCAACGAGCTGCGCGACCGGGTCGCGTTGTACGGCGGCGTCCTGGACGCGCGGAGCGTCCCGGGCGTGGGCTTCTCGCTCTCCGTGGTGTTCCCGGCCCTCCGCCACCACAACGGCGTTCACGGCGTGCCGCTGCGGTAGAGCGGGCCGCCGCCGGTCAGTCCTCCAGGTGGTCGCGGCCGGGGAGCCAGCTGAGCCCGGGGACGCCCCAAGAGTTCTTGCGCTGCGCCTTGAGCGCCTGCTTGCCGTACGGGTGCTCCAGCCGGTCGACGTACAGCACGCCGTCGAGGTGGTCGTACTCGTGCTGGAAGATGCGGGCCAGCCAGCCGTCGGCGCGTACGGTGTACGGCTCGCCCTCCAGGTCGACCGCCTCGAGGATCACCCGTCCGGCACGGCGGAGCGGGAAGCGCTCGCCCGGGAACGACAGGCAGCCCTCGGACTCCGAGTCCTCATCCGGCTCGCCGACCTCCAGCGGGCTGAGCCACAGCACCGGGTTGATCGCGACGCCCCGGTGCTCGACGTCGTCGTCGTCGGTCCAGCCGTAGACGAACAGCCGCAGTGGCACACCGACCTGTGGCCCGGCGAGCCCGACTCCCGGCGCCTCGTCCATCGTCTCGAACATGTCGTCGACGAGCGTTCGCAGCTCGTCGTCGAACTCCGTCACCTCCGCGGCGCGCGTGTGCAGGACGGGGTCTCCGGTGATCCGGATCGGAAGGACGGCCATTCGGCAAGACTATCGGGATCATGTTCGGTAGGGTCGTGGCGTGGGTACGGAACTGATGGATGCGCTCGAGCTGGCCTATCAGCCCAGTCAGCTCCTGGGCATCCCGGTCGCACTCGTTGGCGCCGTGTTCCTCTCCATCGGAGCGCAACTGCAGCACCACGGCGTCGCGAAAGTCGAGGCGCAGACGCAGGACGCGAAGGGCGGCCTTAATCTCCGCCAGCTCGGCCTGCTGCTCGCCAGGCCCTCCTGGGTGATCGGCACGCTCCTGCTCGGGCTGGCGATCGTGTTCCAGCTCGTCAGCCTCAAGCTGTCGCCGATCATCCTGGTGCAGCCGCTCGGCGTGGTCGGGCTCGTGATCACGAGCGTGCTCAACGCCCGGGTCAGCGGCGTGAAACTCAACAGGCAGTCCGTGATCGCGGTGTGTCTGTGTGTGGGAGGCGTCGGAGCGTTCGTCGTGATCGCCGCTATCTTCGCGCGCGATCAACCGGTGACGTCGCGGGCGCTCGTCGTCATCCTGATCATCCTGGCGGTCGTCCTCATCATCTTTGGACTGGCGTTCTGGTTCCTCCGCCACCGGTTCAAGGCGATCATCTACATCGTCGGGGCCGGCGTGCTGTACGGTTTCGTGGCGACGCTCGCCAAGGTCGTCATCGACCGCATCTCCAACCAGGAGTGGGACTGGCTGCTCGTGCTGTGCATCGTCGCACTGCTCGCCGCAGCCGGGCTCGGCGCCTACTTCGTGCAGAACGCCTACTCGTCGGGGCCGCCCGACCTCGTCATCGCCGGTCTCACGGTCATCGACCCGTTGGTCGCGGTGACCATCGGGATCGTGGTCCTGAACGAGGCCGCAGGCGCTCCGTGGTGGGCGATGGTGGGCTTCGCCCTGACCGGCGCGGTGGCCATCCTGGGCGTCTTCCAGCTCGCCAAGCACCATCCGCAGTCGCACGTCGACTCGCCGCTCAGCGGGCAGCTTGCGGACTCCGTCCGGGAATCCGGCCTAGACTAGGCCGATGAATCGCCGGTCCGACCCGTCCGGCGCACTCAGACCGTCGCCGGGGCGATCATCCCGGCCAACGACCGTGAGGGACTCACCACGTGCCTGATACGAGCGGAACGCACAACATCCCGCCCGCCCCGGCCGAACACAGGCCGATGACCATCCTCATGGGCTGCGACACATTCCCGCCCGACGTGAACGGCGCGGCCCGGTTCGCCGAGCGGCTCGCCGCCGGCCTCGTCGAGCGCGGCCACGACATGCACATCGTCGCCCCCGCCGCGAGCCGGCGCCACGGCACCTGGATCGAGGAGCACGAGGGCCAGAAGATGACGGCCCACCGCCTCCGCAGCTGGCGCTGGTACCCGCACGACTGGCTGCGCTTCGCCCTCCCGTGGATGAGCAAGGCGAACGCGCGTCGCGTGCTCGACGAGGTCAAGCCCGATGTCGTGCACTTCCAGTCGCACATCGTGATCGGGCGCGGTCTCGCCTACGAAGCGCAGAAGCGCGGCATCCGCATCGTCGCGACGAACCACGTGATGCCGGAGAACATCATCGAGTTCACGCGCCTGCCGAAGTTCCTCCACCACACGTTCGTGTCGATCGCGTGGCGGGACGCCCGCAAGAGCTTCGATCGCGCCGAGGCGATCACGACACCGACCCGCCGCGCCGCCGAGTTCCTGGAAGCCGCCACCGGCCTGACCAACGTGCACGCGATCTCGTGCGGCATCGACGCGCACAACTACACACCCGACTTCACGCCGCGCACCGACAACCGCATCCTGTTCGTCGGCCGGGTCACCGGCGAGAAGCAGATCGACGTGCTGCTCAACGCGGTCAAGCTGCTTCCGGCCGAGCTCGACGCGAAGCTCGACATCGTGGGCGGCGGCGACCAGTTCAAGAACCTCCAGACCCTGGCCGAGACCCTCGGCATCGCCGACCGGGTGAACTTCCTCGGCTACGTGACCGACGAGGAGCTTCGCCAGGCGTACACGCGGGCGGCCGTGTTCGCGATGCCGTCGATCGCCGAGCTCCAGTCGATCGCGACCATGGAGGCCATGGCGTCCGCTCTCCCCGTGGTGGCCGCCGACGCCATGGCGCTTCCGCACCTGGTGCACGACGGCGAGAACGGCCACCTGTTCCGGCCGGGGGACGCCCAGGACCTCGCCGACAAGCTCGAGAGCGTGCTCACCCTCCCGCAGGACGAGCTCGACGTCCTCAAGAACGCGTCGCTGCGGATCGTCGCGACGCACGACATCCAGACCACGATCAGCACCTTCGAGAGCCTGTATCGTGGAGAGCCGGTGGCCGACCCGGAGACGGCGACGGCCCCCGGCGTGCCCACCCCGGAGTGACCAGGGGAGAGCGCACGGGGCGGTAGCTCAGCTGGTTAGAGCATCGGACTCATAATCCGCCGGTCACGGGTTCAAGTCCCGTCCGCCCTACAAGGACCTCCGCTTCTGCCGCGAAGTCTGGCACGGCGCGCGTCGCGGTCTGATGCGTGCCATCCGACGGGGGAGCGGACAAGTGAGCGGAGTCCACGACGAATGCGTGCGCCGAGCGGGTCGGCCGTGGTGGGTCATCGCCGGGTCGCTCCGCCGCGCCAGGACCAACGCGATCCTCTACGGCGTCCTGTCCGTGATGTTCGGCATCGTCGCACTCGTCGGCCCGCTCTTCGGAGGGACACGGGGGCCGTGGCCGATCGTCCTCTGCGTGGGCTGGGCCGCTCTCGCCGCCTGGGCCGGGGTCGGCGTCGGGTACTACGTGCGCCGGCGGGGCAGCGGATCGCCACGGTGAGGTGAATGTCGCGGATGCGGCGTCGGGGTATGTGCTGGAGCCCTGTACTGCACCTCCGGCGCTCGAGCGCAAGGCCCTCGTGTGATGGGCTCCTCGGCGTACGGTGCCGTGGCATGAACACAATCGGATGGATCGTCCTGATCGTCGTGATCGTGGTGGTCGTCATCGCGATCATCATCGTCGCCGCCACGGTGGGGCGACGGCGCAAGCAGGAGGCCGACCGGCGCCGCGCCGCGGACCTCCGAGAGGACGCGGCACGGGCTGAGCTCGCCGCGCGCGAACGGGAGGCGAAGTCCGCCCGCGCCGCAGCGGACGCCAAGCAGGCCGAAGTCGACGCCGAGCGCCTGCGGCGCGAGGCCGACGAGCGGGAGCGCGCCGCTGCCGAAGCACGCGCGGAGCAGGAGCACAAGCTCGCCCGCGCCGACAGCGTCGACCCGGATGTCGAGACGGACCGGCACGGCAATCGTGTGGAGACCCGTGCAGGCGCGAACGGCGAAGAGAGCCTCCCGCCGCGCCGCACGGAAGCGCCCGCGAACGCCGAGGCATCGCACACCGCGCCGTCGCACAGCGCGCCGCGCATCGACGGCATCACGGGCGAGGAGCGCCGACCCGAGGACCGTCAGGTCTGAGCCGCCGCGGCCCGATCCGCACGCTCCGCCCCTACGCCCCCAGCGAGGGCAACGGCGTCTCCCGCAGCCACGCGTCGAAGAACGCGTCGAGCGGCTCCTCCGAGTACCCGGCCGCGAACGCCTCGAACTGGTCGGACGACGCCGTCCCGTAGCGGCGCGTGGCCGACCAGCCGCGGAGCAGCTCGAAGAACCGGTCGTCGCCGAGCCGTCGGCGCAGCGCGTGCAGCAGGCAGGCTCCTCGCTTGTAGACCCGGTCGTCGAACATGTGGTCGACGCCGGGGTCGGCGAGCACGAGGTCCTTCGGCTTGAGTCGCAGGCCGGCGTGGTGGGTGCGGGCGAGTGTGTTCGCCGTCGCGCCGCCCGCATACTCGGACCAGATCCACTCGGCGTAGCAGGCGAAGCCTTCGTTGAGCCAGATGTCGCTCCAGGAGGCCACGCCCACGCTGTTGCCGAACCACTGGTGGGCGAGTTCGTGCGCGATCAGACGCTCGGAGCCGCCTCGGCCGTCGACGTGGGAGGCGCCGAACGTCGCCATGCCCTGCGACTCCAGCGGGATCTCCAGCGGGTCCTCGGTCACCACGACCGTGTACGACGGGAACGGGTACGGGCCGAAGCGTTCCTGGAAGCACTCGAGCATCCGGCCGACCGGTGCGAAGTCCGCGAGGACGCGTCGCGCCAGCGCCGGCGGGTAGGCGATCACCCACTCGACACCGTCGGTGCGGCGCGGCTCCAGCACGTAGCGGCCGATCTGCACAGCGGCGAGGTAGGTCGCCGTCGGCTCGGTGCGCTCGAACGTCCAGGTGCCGCGTCCTCCGCTGACGGTGTGCTCCACGAGTTCGCCGGTGGCGAGCACCGTGTACGGCTGCTCGGTGGTGACCGTGATGCGGTAGGCGGCCTTGTCGGACGGCCGGTCGTTGCACGGGAACCACGTCGGCGCGCCGGACGGCTGCGAAGCGACGATGACGCCGTCGCTGAGCTCCTCCCAGCCCAGCGTGCCCCAGCGGGTGCGGCGGGGGACCGGGGAGCCGTCGTAGGCGATCTCGACCGTGAACTCACTCCCCGCGGGGATCGGTCTGGCCGGCTTCACCCGCACGTGCGTGGGCGACTGCGTGAAGCGGGTGCGCTTGTCGCCGTCGAGCCGGACGCGCTTGGCGCGCAGATGCACCAGGTCGAGCGAGATCGCCGAGAGTGCGACGTTCGCCCGCCCGCGGATCACAGCGGTGCCGTCGAGGCGATTGGTGGCGACCTTGTAGCCGAGGTCGAGATCGTAGGAGAGCACCGAGAAGTCGTCGGTGCCGGAGCGCGGAAGGTAGGCGTGGGAGGCGGCGGGAGCCGCGTCAGCGCTGGTGGGAGCCGTGGTCATCGCACCGCACGGTACTCGCGCACCGTCACATCCCGCCACGGGCCGATCGGGTTGCCGCTCCAGCGGCTCCGGTCGGGCACGGTCTCGCCGCGCATCACCAGGGACGCGGGCCCGACGGTCGCGTCGGCGCCGATCGCAGCGGCGGGGAGGATGACGCTGTGCGGCCCCAGCGTGCCGCCGCGTTCGATGATCACCTCGTCCATGCTCATGATTCGATCATGGAACAGGTGCGTCTGCACGACGCAGCCCCGGTTGACCGTGGATGCGTCGCCCAGTTCGACCAGGTCGGCCTCCGGCAGCCAGTAGCTGTCGATCCAGACGCCGCTGCCGATCCGTGCTCCGAGGCTGCGCAGCCACCACACCAACGCGGGGGTGCCTGCCGCCGACCAGGCGAACCAGGGCGCGGCCACCATCTCCGTGAAGGTGTCGGAGACCTCGCTGCGCCAGATGAACGACGACCAGAGCGGATGCTCGCCGGCCTTGAGCCGGCCGAGCAGGACCCACTTGGCTGCCGTGCTGACGGCCGCGGCCACCGCACCGGCGACGAGCAGGACGGGACCGCTCAGCACGATCGCCCACACGATCCCCAGGCTCTCCGAGAGCGCCCCCAATGCGAGGAGCACCGCGAGGCCGATCGCGCAGGTGACGAAGACCGGGACGATGCGCAGCAGCTCCCACGCCGCACGAGCGACACGGAGGGCCGTTGGCGGCTCGAACGTGCGCGAGAGGTCGGCGTCCTGGGCGCGCCTGCGCAGTTTGACCGGGGGAGAGCCGAGCCACGACGATCCGGCCTTCGCCTTGCGGGGCGCGACGGACAGTACGGCGACCAGCCCGTCGCGCGGCACCCGGTTGCCGCCGCCGGCCATGCCGGAGTTGCCGAGGAATGCTCTGGTGCCGATCTCGGCCTCCGCCACCCGGACGTACCCGCCGCCGAGCTCGTACGACGCCACGAGCGTGTCGTCGGCCAGGAACGCGCCGTCGCGGATCTTGGTCATCGCCGGAAGGAGCAGCACGGTGGACGCCTCGACATCGCGGCCGACCCTCGCACCGAGCATCCGCAGCCAGACCGGGGTGAACAGGCTGGAGTACAGCGGGAACAGGACCGTGCGCGCCATGTCGAGAAGACGCTCCGTCGACCACACCTGCCAACCGGCCCTGCTGCGCACCGGGTACACGCCCTCGCGGAGGCGGAGTCCGAGCAGCCTCACCAGCACGACGACGAGGCCGGCCAGGACGACACCCGAGGCCAGCGTGGCGGGCACGATGGCGGCCAGCGCCCCCGGCACGGCGCCGGAGAGGGAGGTCGCGCCGCGCGTGAAAGCCGCGACGACCAGACCTCCGACCGCGAGGGCGACCACCGGCACGAGTGAGACGACGAGGGATGCAGCGGCGTAGGCGGCGACCCAGCGCGTGCGGCGCGGCGGACGCTCGGCCGGCCACCACTCGCGAGCCTTGCCGACACGGACCGCCGGCGACCCCGCCCAGTTCTGCCCGGCGGGTACCCGGCCGAAGACCGCCGATCCCGGCGCGACGGTCGCGTCGCGACCGATCTTCGCGCCCGGCATGAGTGAGCTGCGCGCGCCGACCGAGCTGCCGGCGCCGATCCGGATCTCCCCGATCCGCACCAGGTCGCCGTCGATCCAGTACCCGGCCAGGTCGACCTCCGGCTCGATGGAGGCCCCGGCGCCGATGCGGAGCATGCCGGTGACCGGGGGCAGCGCGTGCAGGTCGACCCCGCGGTCGACGGTCGCCCCGAGCGCGCGGGCGTAGTAGCTGATCCACGGCGCGCCGGCCAGGCTCGCGGCACCGATCTGGTGGGCGACCTGTTCGGCGAGCCATAGGCGCAGGTGCACCCCACCCCCGCGCGGGAAGTCGCCCGCCTTGACACCCGCCAGCAGCAGGCGCGCGGCGACGACCGCGATCGCCATCCGGCCCCACGGTGTGACGAAGACGAGCAGGCCGACGATGAGCCAGACCAGGTTCACGTCCGGCAGGAAGCCGAAACCGCCGAACGGCCGGAGCACCGCGGCGGCGGTCAGCAGGTAGAGCAGCCAGCGCATCCCGTTGAGGATGAAGAGCGGGACGCCGAGCAGGGTCTGCAGCACTTGCATCCGTCGAGGAGTCGGCGGCACGACGTGTGTGGAGGCGGCTGACGCCGACGGCGAGCTCTCCGCGAGAGCAGCGGCGAGCGATCCGAAGCGGGGGTGCGCGTAGATGTCGGCGACCGTGATGTCGGGGTGGCGCCTGCGCACCAGGGAGACCAGCTGGGCCGCCGCCAGCGAACCTCCTCCGAGGTCGAAGAAGTTGTCGTCGAGACCGCCGACCGGGAGACCGAGGACGCTCCGCCAGTCGACGGCGAGCGCTTCGGAGACCGGGTCGAGGTCCGGGGTGTCCTCGGCATCGTCCTCGAGCGGCCAGGGCAGCGCCGCTCTGTCGACCTTCCCGGAGGTCCGCACGGGGAGCTCGTCCACCACAGCCAGCAACGGCACCAGTGCGGCGGGAAGTTCGGCCCGCAGCTCCTCCAGTGCGGCGCGTCGGTCGAAGAGCGAGCGCTCCGGCACGGCGAGGTAGCCGACCAGCACATCGTTGCCCGCTGCGCTCCTGCGCACGGCGGCCGCTGCTCCGGAGACGCCGGGCAGCTGCTGCAGCGCGGCCTCCACCTCGCCGAGCTCGATGCGGCGGCCGCCGACCTTCACCTGGTCGTCGGCGCGGCCGAGGTAGAAGAGTCCTGCCGGGTCGAAGCGCACGAGGTCGCCGCTGCGGTACGCGCGTTCCCAGCCGAGCGAGGGCAGGGGAGCGTACTTCTCGGCGTCCTTCGCCGGGTCGAGGTAGCGGGCGAGACCGACACCTCCGATGATGAGCTCGCCGCTCTCGCCGTCGGCGACCGGGGAACCGTCCGGTCCGACGACGGCCAGGTCCCAGCCGTCGAGCGGCAGCCCGATCCGCACCGGCTCGCCGGCCGTGAGCAGGCTCGCACAGGCCACGACGGTCGCCTCGGTGGGGCCGTAGGTGTTCCAGACCTCCCGTCCCTCGACGGCGAGCCGGTTGACCAGTTCGGGCGGGCACGCTTCGCCGCCGAAGATCAGCAACCGGACGGTGTCGAGCGCATCGGTCGGCCAGAGGGCGGCGAGCGTGGGAACCGTCGACACCACCGAGATGCGGCGTGCGGCAAGCCACGGGCCGAGATCCATGCCGGTGCGCACGAGCGAGCGCGGCGCGGGCACCAGGCACGCACCGTGGCCCCAGGCGAGCCACATCTCCTCGCAGGAGGCGTCGAACGCGACCGACAGTCCGGCCAGCACGCGATCGCCCGGGCCGATGGGTTCCTCCTGCAGGAACAGTCGTGCCTCTGCGTCGACGAAAGCGGCCGCGGACCGGTGGCTCACGGCCACGCCCTTGGGCGTCCCTGTCGAGCCGGACGTGAAGATGATCCAGGCGTCGTCCTGCGGCGTCGGAGGCTCGATCAGCGGCAGGCTCGACGTGCTCGGGTGCGGATCGCCCGCCTGCACGGCGTGCGGCACGACGGGAGCGGCGTCCGCGACGACCGCGTCGACGGGCACCGCGTCGACCGAGGCGGTCGGGAGGTAGCCGTCGTCGGTGATGATTCCCCGCACGTCGGCTTCGCCGAAGACCAGATCGGCGCGCTCCTGCGGGTCGTCCGCGTCGACGGGCACGTAGGCGGCGCCGGCGGCGAGCACGCCGAGGATCGCGAGGTACAACTCACGGCTGCCGGAAGTCATCCGCACGCCGACCCGGTCGCCGCGGCGCACGCCGGCCTCGTGCAGACGGGCGGCGGTCGCGACGACGCGCGCGAGCAGCTCGCGGTAGCTGAGCGCACCGGTCGCGTCCTCGATCGCCGAGGCCTGAGGGTTCCGCACCGCCTGCTCGCGGAGGATGTCGATCAGGGTTCGCGGCGGGGGCGCCGCGGCCAGCGCCGAGAGGATCGCCGGCCGCGCGGAGGTGTCAGTCACGGCCGCAACCGTAGGAGCGGCCGGTTACCGGCCGGTGAACACGCGGTCGTCGGGCGTCACTCCCTAGCCCTCGCCGAGGGCGTGGAGCAGCTGCGCCTTGTTCATTCGCGAATAGCCCTGGATGCCCTGCGCCTTCGCCCGATCGCGCAGGTCGCGGAAGGTCGGGATGCCGGTGCTCGCGGCGGGGACGGAGGCGGCGGTTCGCGCCTTCTCCCTGGCCGTCTGCGCCTTCTGCTTGGCGTCCTTCGCAGCCTGCTCAGCGGTCTTGCGCGCGCGCTGTACGGCCTTCTTGGCGTCTTTCGCGGCCTGTTCGAGCGCTGCGGCGAGGTCGTCCGCCTCTTTGCGGGTCTTCTTGTCGAGCTTCTTGACCAGGCGCTGGGCCTCGTCGACCGCGGCCCGTGCAGTGATCAGGGCCTTCTCGGCCTCTTTCTCAGCCTTCTTCTTCGCCGCCACCTGCTCCTCCTTCGTCCCGGCTTGTGCTCCCAACGATACGACCGAGGAGGGGCTCAGCGCGCTAGCGATCTTGGATGTCGTGGAGGCGGAGCAGCAGCGCGTCCAGAATGGGCCGCTGCCCTTTCGAGAGTTTCGTGCGCGCCTCCTCGATCGGGAACCAGCCTGCGGCGTCCACCTCGGGAAACGCCCGCAGGATTCCGGAGCGCGGGGGCCATTCGAGCTCGAACGTGTTACTGGCGAGCTCGATCGGCCCGAAGTCGGTCTCGGCCGCGAACACCACGAACGTCTTGGACGACGCCCTGAACTCGCCCAGTGCGATGTAGTCGGCGTCGGGGGAGGGCGTCCCTATCTCCTCGGCGAACTCGCGCCGGGCCGCGGCGAGTTCGTCAGCGTCCCCCTCCTCGACGAGCCCCTTCGGCAGTGACCAGGCACCCTCGTCCTTGCGCGCCCAGAACGGGCCGCCCATGTGCGCGATCCAGACCTCGCGACCGTCGGCGCCCTCGCGGTGCAGGAGCACAGCGGCGCTGCGCTGGACCATCAGGCGGACTTCTTCTCGAGGATCGCCTTCAACTCGGCGACCTGCGCGGAGAGCTCGCGGATCTGGCCGCGCGTGGCCGACCGGGTGTCGATCTCGGTCTGCGCGACCCGGTCGACGATCCACGACGCGAGGGTCGCAGTCACGATGCCGAGCGTGGCGATCCCGCCGATCATCAGGCCGACGGCGACCAGCCTGCCGACGTCGGTGACCGGCGTGTAGTCGCCGTAACCGACGGTGGAGATCGTCTCGAACGCCCACCAGACCGCCTGCGGGAAGGTCTCGATGTGCGCGTGCGGCGCGCCGCGCTCCGCGTCCAGCGCGGCAAGGGCCGCCGTGAAGACCAGCAGTCCGCCCGCGCCGACGACGTACACGAGGACGCGCCCGCGGAAGGCGGTTCCTGCGCTCCGCTGCAGGATGGCCAGGATCGTGACCAGTCGCAGCAACCGCAGCGGCCGCAGCATCGGCAGCACGACGATCGCGAGATCGAACAGGTGGGTGTAGAACCATCTCCACCGGTGCGGCGCGAGGGCGAGGCATACGGCGTAGTCGATGAGGAACACGCACCACGTCGCCCAGATGACGGATTCGGCGACGACGAGCTGCGGCCCGTGGAGATCTGCGATGACCTCCCAGGCGTAGGCGACGAGGAACACCGCGGCGGCGGCGGTGAGCGGCCACTCGGTGAGGTGGCGCCAACGTTCGAGTGTCATTGCAACACCCTAGGACCGTCATGGGGCGTCAGCATCCCGAGCGGGCGGCTAACGTGGAGACGTGAACTCCGGCGACGCATGGGTGGAAGGTCCGAACGGCGAACGGTTCTGGGGCCGCTTCGGCGCAGCAGGGCTGCTCGTGCACGATCTGCGTCGCGGCGTGCTGCTGCAGCATCGCGCCGACTGGAGCCACTTCGGCGGCACCTGGGGACTCCCCGGGGGCGCCCGTCACGAGGGCGAGACCGCCGTGGAGGGGGCACTGCGCGAAGCGGCGGAGGAGGCCGCCGTGCCCGCCGACGCCGTAGAAGTCCTGTTCACGAGCGTGCTCGACCTCGGGTTCTGGTCGTACACCACGGTCGTCGCGCAGGCGGTCAGGGCCTTCGAGCCGCACATGGCCGACGTCGAGAGCATCGAACTGCGGTGGGTCTCCGTGCCGCAGGTCGCCGACCTCCCGCTGCACCCCGGCTTCAGCGCGTCGTGGCCCGAGTTGCGGTCGCGGTTGACGGCGCTGGCGGGCTGAGCCCGTCGCAGCCGTTTCAGGAGGCGATGCGCGGCCAGAGCAGGGCGCTCGGGACGTCGGCGCACTGTGCCGGGAGCCCCGAGTACGTCCCCGCACCCGGATAGGGCGCGGCTCCGGGGTGTCCAGGAGCTCCCGGGTAACCGGGGTCGCCGCGATAGGGATGGTCGGCGTCGGCGAACAGACGGTCGCCGTGAATTGTGCCGAGGTAGGCGCCGTCGGGCGTCACCACGTCGCCGTCGCCCCACGGGAACCAGCCGATCCAGTCGCCGTCCGGATTGAACAGGAAGCGCTCCTGTGGCCCGCTCCGGTAGGCGATCCAGACGCCCTGGGAGTCGTGCAGGTATTCGATCATCGCGGTTCGCCTTTCGGGTCGGCAGCATCACGACATGAGCGTTGCTCACTATAACATCAGCTGCCCCTCGGCGCTGGGTCAGAGGGGGATCAGCCGCCCGGCTTCGACACGGAACCGCTGGGTCGTCGACGACGAGGCGGACTGCTCCACGCCCGCGTCCCAGCGGAGGTGAGCGGTGTCAGCGGCACCGAGGACAATGGAGCAGTGCACATCGTCCTCGACCGTCCCGCGCGCGGTGAAGTCTCCGCGACGCGAATCGACGACTCGGGGGAGCGCGGCGAATCGCTCACGATGCCCTCAGGCGAACTCGCCGCCTTCGTGGCGGAGCACGAGTCCGCGCCCGGCACCCCTCCGCGCTGGGTCTGGAGCGACACGCGCTCGTGGTACCCGCCCCTTCTCGAGAGCGGAGTCGCGGTGCAGCGCTGCCACGACCTGGCGCTCGCTCACGCCATATTGCGCGCGTCCGCGCTGTGCGCAGCGACCGCGTTGGCGAACGCCCCTGCCGGCGCCTGGGATCAGCGATCGCCCGCCGCCGACAGCGAATCAGAGACCGATCACAGCACCCTTTTCGAGTTCGATCCGCCGTCGGTGCCTGCCCTGCCGTCGGCCGAGGCGGAGTTCGTGCTGCAGCAGGACGCCGTTGCGACATGCGCCGACCCGGGCCGCCTCCGCCTGCTGCTGGCGGCGGAGTCGGCCGGCGCGCTGATCGCGGCCGAGATGCAGCACGCCGGCCTCCCGTACAGTGTCGAGCGGCATGACGCGCTGTTGACCGCGCTGCTCGGCCCCCGACCGCGGTACGGCCGCCCTCCGATCATGGAGGAGCTCGTGGCAGAGCTCAGAGGCCTCCTCGACGCCCCGGCGCTCAACCCGGACAGCCCGCCCGAGGTGCTGAAGGCGCTGCAGCGCGCCGGGCTGATGGTCACCTCGACACGGTCGTGGGAGCTCCGGGAGATCGAACACCCGGCCATCGCACCGCTGCTGCGGTACAAGAAGCTGTCCCGTCTCTACTCGGCGAACGGCTGGACGTGGCTCGACACCTGGGTGGCAGACGGACGGTTCCGACCCGACTACATCCCGGGTGGAGTCGTGACGGGTCGCTGGGCCACGCGCGGCGGGGGTGCACTCCAGCTCCCGAAGGAGGTGCGCGGAGCGGTCGTCGCCGATCCCGGGTGGAAGCTCGTGGTCGCCGACGCCGCCCAACTCGAACCGCGCATCCTCACCGGGCTCGCGGCAGACACGGCGATGGCCGCGGCGGGGCGCGGTCGCGACCTCTACGCCGGCATCGTGGCGACCGGCGCCGTCGCCGAGCGCGCCCACGCCAAGGTCGCGATGCTCGGCGCCATGTACGGTGCGACGACCGGCGACAGCGGGCGCCTCATGCCCCGCCTCGCCCGCGCCTTTCCCCGCGCCGTCCGGCTCGTGGAGGACGCGGCCCGCACGGGGGAGAACGGCGGCATCGTGACGTCGAGGCTCGGCCGCAGCTCGCCGCCGCCCGGCAGCGGCTGGCGCCGCGCGCAGGAGGCGGCCTCCGCGTCCGACTCGACGCCGGCCGAGGAGCGTCGTGCGCGCACGCAGGCCCGCGACTGGGGCCGCTTCACCCGAAACTTCGTCGTGCAGTCGAGCGCAGCGGAATGGGCGCTGTGCTGGATGGCGGAACTGCGCAACCGACTCTCTGCACTGTCGCCGCCGGAAAGGCCGTTCACAGCAGGACCGCATCTGGTGTACTTCCTGCACGACGAGGTGATCGTGCACACTCCCGCAGAGCTGGCGGACGCCGTCGCGGAGTCGGTCACCGCCTCGGCCGCCGCTGCCGGCCGGCTGCTCTTCGGCGACTTCCCCGTCGACTTCCCGGTCACGGCGGCGATCGTCGACGACTACGGCGCGGCGAAGTGAGTCGGATCGATCGGCGCGGCCGTCGAGGGGCGCGACCGTGCCGGGAATGGGGGAGTGTCGCGCTTGGTTGTCGCTACCGACCTGACAGAGGATGGAGACCATGACCGACACCGCAGCCCCCGCCGATCCCGACGCGGTCCTCGCCCGTTACCACGCGCGCCGCGCGCAGGCCGTCACCGCACCGCAGGGCAACCTCGCGCTGGTCAACACGCAGTGGATCACGGGCGACCCGGCCTCCGAACAGCCGGTCTGGGGCGTTCCCGGCCTGTGGTCTCCGCTGCCGGAGGGCCAGTCGGGGCTGCGCGTCACTGCCGCTGCCACCGACAACGTGTTCGTGGACGAGGTGCTCGTCGACGGCTCGGCGATCGTGCGCGGCAAAGACGACGCGAACCCGTCGGCGATCCGGTTCAGCGACACCCTCACCGGTTTCGTCATCGCGAGCGAGCAGGGCGAATACGCGCTGCGCGTGTGGGATGCGCAGTCCGACGACATCCAGCGGTTCGGCTCGATCGATGCGTTCCCGTTCAACCCCGAGTGGATCATCCGTGCGACGTTCTCGCCGATCGAGGGCGGCAAGACCGTCGGCTTCGAGCACCTCAAAGACGACGGTGCCAGCCGCGACACGGTGATCCCCGGAGAGATCACGTTCACCAAGGACGGCGTCGACTACAACTTGGCCGCCTTCAAAGCGGGGCGCGCGCTCCAGCTGGTGTTCGCCGACACCACGAACGGTGAGAGCACCTACTCCGTCGGTCGCTTCCTCTTCGTCGTCCCGAACGACGACGGTACGGTCACGCTGGACTTCAACCTCGCGGTGCTGCCGCCGTGCGCGTTCAGCTACAACTTCAACTGCCCGCTGCCGCCCGCCCAGAACCGGTTCGCGGTGCCGATCGAGGCGGGGGAGAAGAACGTGCTCGCCAAAGACGGCACCCTCCTCCACTGAACTCCCGGGCGCCGACTGCTGAAGGGCACGCACACGCCCCTAAGGCGCGGTCTGCGGGGCGTTCGCGTGCCCGTCGGTGTCCGCTGGCCGGCGACCCCGACGCGGACGCTCGGGGCAGCGCGGCTGCACGAGCGCGCCCGGATGCGTCGCGAGCGCCGCTGACACCTCGTCGAGCCATTCGATGGCGGCCCTGGCGCCGAGCTCGGCCGCACGGTTCGCTGCGAGGACCGCGCGCGAGTCGGCATCGTGGGTCAGCTCGCGGATCCGTTCGGCGAAGGCCGCCCGGTAGTCCGCCACCACGGCTACCGGATCGGCACCATCGATCGACGCGGCGACGAGCACCTGATCCTGCATCTCGTCCCAGTCGGGCCGCGCCTCGACGGGACCGGCGGTCAGCCACGTCGTCGCCGCCCGCTCGCCGGCGTCGGTGAGCCGGTAGAGCGGCAGACCGTCCTCCGTCTCGCCCGCCGACTCGATCAGGCCCTGCTCACTCATCCGGTCGAGGGTCGAGTAGACCTGTCCGGCGTTGAGCTGGCGGCGGTTCGCCGCGCGCATGAGGAACTCGTTCTGGAGCTGGGAGCCGTAGGCGGGACCCTGGGTCAGCACCGCCAGAAAACCATACTGAACCGACATACTCGGTATGCTATTCCGCTCGTCGCACGGCGGCACGGAGGAATCGCCGAATCACAATCTTGTAACTCGGGCGCGTTGTCCGGCATAATCGCGGTAGTCAACTTCATAGAAGTCATGGAACACGTTCGCGGTCGTAGGGGAAGACGTACCGACGAACGGAGGAAACCATGACGGCTCACGCAGCCAGAGGAGTGCTCTACGTGCACTCCTCTCCCAGCGCGCTCTGCCCGCACATCGAGTGGGCGGCAGGACGCGCACTCGGTCGCGCCGTCAACTTCACCTGGGAGACGCAGCCGGTGCTGAAGGGCTCCCAGCGCGCCGAGTTCTTCTGGGACGGCCCGCAGGGAACGGGCGCGCGCCTCGCGACCGCCCTGCGCGGCTGGGAGCACCTACGCTTCGAAGTCACCGAGGATGCCGGTCTCGGCACCGACGGCGGTCGCTGGATGCACACGCCCGATCTCGGCATCTTCTTCGTGCAGACCGACACCGCCGGTAACACCGTGGTGCCGGAGGACCGGATCCGCTATGCCATGGAGGTCGCCGGATCGAACCCGTTGGAACTGCAGCGCGAGTTGCGGCTGGCGCTCGGCCAGGCGTGGGACGACGAGCTGGAGCCGTTCCGGCACGCGCACGACGACACCTCCGTCACCTGGCTGCACAAAGTCGGCTGACGCACACACTCCCGCGGCGGGCCGGGCGCTGCCGCCCGCACGCGGTGAACGAAGGAGGCCCCGGTCGATCGACCGGGGCCTCCTTCTCGCTCTGCGGGTGATCAGAGCCGATGCGACGAGCTCAGACCGAGCGGATCGCCACGACGGCGTTGTGACCGCCGAATCCGAACGAGTTGCTGATGGCGAGCTGCGGCCCATCACCGAGCGGCTGCGGCTCGCCGGAGACCTTCAGCGGGATTGCCGGGTCCATCTCGGTGATGTTGATGGTCGGCGGCGCGACGCGGTCGCGCAGCGCGAAGATGGTGAACACCGCCTCCAGGGCACCGGTGCCGCCCAGCAGGTGACCGGTCGACGCCTTGGTGGCCGAGACGGGGATGTCGTGCACACGCTCGCCGAACACCTCGCGCAGGGCGACGTACTCGGACGGGTCGCCGACGGGCGTGCTCGTCGCGTGCGCGTTGATGTGCGTGACCTCGTCCGGCGAGGCGCCGGCCTGCTCGAGAGCCATCCGCACGGCACGGCTTGCGCCGCGGCCCTCCGGGTCGTTCGCGGTGATGTGGTAGGAGTCGGCGGTCACGCCGCCGCCGACGATCTCCGCGTAGATGTGCGCACCTCGGGCGAGCGCGTGCTCCTCGGTCTCGAGGACCAGGCTTGCGGCGCCCTCGCCCATGACGAAGCCGTCACGGTCGATGCTGTACGGACGGGAAGCGGTCGCCGGGTCGTCGTTGCGACGCGAGAGCGCCTGCATCGAGGCGAACGACGCGATGGTGATCGGGTGGATCGCCGACTCGGTTCCTCCCGCGATGACCACATCGGCGAGGCCGGCCTGGAGGTGCTCGTAGGCGTTGACGAGGGACTCGGTGCTCGACGCGCACGCCGAGGCGACCGTGCGCGCGAACGCGCGGGCCTCGAAGTGCATCGAGACGGCGGCGGAGGCCGCGTTGGGCATGAGCATCGGAACCGTCATCGGCAGGACGCGGCGAGGGCCGCGCTCACGCAGCGTGTCCCACGCGTCGAGGAGGGTCCAGACTCCGCCGATGCCGGTCGCGTAGTCGACGCCCAGACGCTCGGGGGCGACCTCCGGCGAGCCGGCGTCGGCCCAGGCCTCCATCGCGGAGACGAGTGCGAACTGGCTGGACGGGTCGAGGCGCTTGGCGACCGGGCGCTCGAGGACGGTGTCGGGGCGCACGAGCGCCTCCGCTGCGAAGGTGACAGGCAGCTCGAGCTCGGCCACCCAGTCGTGGGTGAGGCTGCGGGCGCCCGACTTCCCGGCCAGCAGGCCGGCCCAGCTCTCCGGGGCGGTGCCACCGAGCGGGGAGGATGCACCCACGCCGGTGACGACGATCTTCTTGGTCATAACGGCAACTCCGGGTAGTAGGTACGACGGTGCAGCGCGCACAGCGCTGCCGCCAGCACGGGCGGAACCCCGGGGGAGGACCGCCCGCGCGGAGGAAGTTTCTTCGTGCGGTGCTTAGGCGTCCTGCGCCTTGACGATGAACTCGACGGCGTCGCCGACGGTCTTGAGGTTCTTGACCTCTTCGTCCGGGATCTTGACGTCGAACTTGTCCTCGGCGTTGACCACGATGGTCATCATCGAGATCGAGTCGATGTCGAGGTCGTCGGTGAACGACTTGTCCAGCTCAACCGTGTCGGTCGCGATGCCGGTCTCGTCGTTGATGAGCTCGGCCAGGCCGGCAAGAACTTCTTCGGTGGACAATGCCATGGTGTTATCTCCTTGAGGGGTGTCGTTTTGACCGTTGATCAGTCTAGGGCAGGCCCTAGGGGAGCACGACGACCTGCGCGCCGAAGACCAGACCGGCACCGAAGCCGATCTGGAGGGCGAGGCCGCCGGACAACTCGGGGTGCTCCTGCAGGAGCCGGTGCGTCGCCAAGGGGATCGAGGCGGCCGACGTGTTGCCCGTCGTCTCGATGTCACGGGCGATCGCCACGGTCTCCGGCAGTTTGAGCTGCTTGGCGAACTCGTCGACGATGCGCATGTTCGCCTGATGCGGGATGAAGGCGGCGAGCTGGTCGGGCGTCACGCCCGCGGCGTCGAGCGCCTGCTTGGCGACCTTGGCCATCTCCCAGACGGCCCAGCGGAAGACCGTCTGGCCGTCCTGCCGGAGCGTCGGCCACGGCGCCTCGCCGTCGCGGAACTCGGTCAGCGTGTTGCCCATGCCGACCGCGCCCGCCTTGGAGCCGTCCGATCCCCAGATCGTTTTCGCGATGCCGGGGTACTCGCTCGGGCCGATCACCACGGCCCCCGCGCCGTCGCCCAGCAGGAACGAGATGGTGCGGTCGGTCGGGTCGACGACGTCCGAGAGCTTCTCGGCGCCGACGACGAGTGCGTAGTGCGCTTGGCCGGTGCGGATGAGCGCGTCGGCCTGGGCGACGGCGTACGCGTAGCCCGCGCAGGCCGCGTTCATGTCGTAGGCGGCCGCCGGGTTCGCGCCGACGTTGTCGGCGAGCACGGCGGCCAGCGACGGGGTCTGCTGCGGGTTCGAGATGGTGGCGACGATCACGGCGTCGATCAGCTTCGGGTCGACGCCCGACTTCTCGATGGCCTCCTTCGACGCGGCGGTCGCGAGGTCGACGGCCCCGACGTCGTGGCTGGCGCGGGTGCGCGTGATGATCCCGGTGCGCTGGCGGATCCACTCGTCCGACGAGTCGATCGGGCCGACCAGGTCGTCATTGGGGACGATCAGGTCGCCGCGGGCGGCGCCGATGGAGAGGATGCGCGTGTACTGCGGGCCGTGGGACTGCTGCAGAGTGGGGTGGGTCATCGGGTTCTCTCCTAGGCGGCCTGGTCGATGAGGTCGAAAGCGGCGGGCAGGTCGT
The DNA here is from genome assembly GCF_017565305.1 of Leifsonia sp. TF02-11. Taxonomy (GTDB): domain Bacteria; phylum Actinomycetota; class Actinomycetes; order Actinomycetales; family Microbacteriaceae; genus Leifsonia. The sequence continues at coordinate 17,967 of NZ_JAGEKP010000004.1, read as the reverse complement.
CCGGCGTCTTGACGGCGACGGCGGGCACGCCCTTGAGGCCGCGCTTGGCGAGTCCCACGAGGGCGCCGGCCGGGGCCACTTCGATGATGCCGGTCACGCCGGCGTCCTGGAAGGCCTGCATGTCGAGGTCCCAGCGGACCGGCGACGAGACCTGACCCACCAGCAGGCGGAGGAACTCGGCGCCGTCGGTGACCTCCGACCCGTCTTTGTTCGTCCAGAGCCGGAGGGTCGGGTCGTTCGTGGTCAGCGTGGCGGCGAAGGCCTCGAGCGCGGGCACGGCGGGCGCCATGTAGCGCGTGTGGAAGGCGCCGGCGACCTGGAGCGGGATGACGCGCGAGCGGGCGGGAGGCTGCTCGGCCAGGGCCGCGAGCGCATCGAGGTCGCCCGCGACGACGATCTGGCCGCCGCCGTTGTAGTTGGCGGGGGAGAGCCCGAGCGTGTCGAGGGTCGCGAGCAGCTCGGCCTCGTCTGCGCCGATCACGGCGCTCATGCCGGTGCGGACCTGGGACGCGGCCGCGGCCATCGCGACCCCGCGCTCGCGCACGAACGCGACGGCGTCCGTCTCGGAGAGCACACCGGCGCCGGCGGCGGCGGTCAGCTCGCCCACCGAGTGCCCGGCGATGCCGCCGATCCGCTCGCGACGGCCGTCGGCGAGGAGTGCGGAGAGCGTCAGCAGCCCGGCGGAGACGATGAGCGGCTGCGCCACCGCGGTGTCGCGGATGGTGTCCGCGTCGCTCACGGTTCCATGGGCGACCAGGTCGATGCCGACGGCGTCGGAGATGCCGGTGAGCTGGTCGCGGAACGACGCTTCGGTGAGCCACGGGTCGAGGAAGCCGGGGGTCTGGGAGCCCTGTCCCGGGCACACGATGACGATCACGGGTTCAAGTCTGCCAATCTTCCGCGGAGCGGATGTGTCGGATCGATACGAACTATTGGTGGATGCTTTGTGAATGTCTACAATACGACGCGTCAGTGCCGTCGCGGAGCGTCCGGCTCGTTGATCGAACCGACGATGAGCGCCGCCTGGAGGATCAGCGCCTCCCTGGCTCCCGTCGCGTCCCAGCCGATGACCTCCGACACGCGCTTGAGGCGGTACCGCACGGTGTTGGGGTGCACGAACAACTCCCGCGCGGTCGCCTCCAGAGACCGACCGTTGTCGAGGTAGCACCACAGCGTGGTGAGCAGTTCGGTCGAGTAGCCCTGCAGCGGCCGGTAGATGCGGCTGATGAGGGTGGCCCGCGCGAGACCGTCGCCGGCGAGCGCCCGTTCGGGCAGCAGATCGTCGGCGTGCACCGGGCGCGGGCAGTTGCGCCACGCCTTCGCCACCGCGAACCCGGCCAGGGCCGCCTTGGCGCTCTTGGACGCGTCGACCAGGCTCGCGACCTCGTGCCCGAGGACGAGGTGCCCCGGGCCGAATCCCGGTTCCAGCTGCTGGGCGATCTCGAGGAAGCTGATGATCGGCGCCGTGCCGATGGCGTCCTCCGCGCTGCCGTCGCTCGGGACGGCGCGACCGATGACGAGCACCAGTCTGCTGCCCTGCACCCCGATCAGCACATCGGCCGACATGTGCCGCGCCGTGCGGCGCAACTGGTCGACGTCGAGCATCTTGGGCGCTGTGCCGACGAGCACGCTGACCTCGCCGTGACCGTGCCAGCCGAGCGCGGCGATCCGGCTCGGCAGCTCGTCGTCGTACTCCCCGGTGAGGATGCTGTCGACGACCAGCGCCTCCAGTCGCGCGTCCCACAGGCCGCGCGCTTCGGCGGCGCGGGCGTAGACATCCGCGGCGGCGAAGGCGATCTCACGCGAGTAGAGGAGGATGGCCTCCTTCAGCGCCTCGTTGCCCCCGCTCTTCACCCGCTCCTCGACCACCTCGACCGTGATCTTGATGAGCTGCAGGGTCTGCTGCAGGCTGACGCTCCGGAGCAGCTCACGAGGAGCCGCCCCGAAGACGTCGGCCGCGATCCAGGGTGTCGAGCGCGGGTCGTCGAACCACGAGATGAACGACGAGATGCCCGCCTGGGCGACGAGGCCGACCGCGCTGCGGCGGCCGGGGGGCATGTCCCGGTACCAGGGGAGCGTGTCCTCCAGCCGCTTCAGCGTGGTCGTGGCGAGTTCGCCCGAGATCTTGCGCAACCACGCAAGTGTCTCGGACTTCGTCCTTTCCGGTGTCGTCGGCACGGGCCCGCGGTCTAGGACTCGCCGCCCGCGGTACCGGTGGTCCCGGCGTTCACGTCGTGCAGCAGGTACTTCTCGATCGCCCAGGCCGGCGCGTTCGGGTCGACCTTGCCCTGCGCCGCGAGCAGCTCCAGGGTGCGGACGACCATCGACGGGCCGTCGATCTTGAAGAACCGGCGTGCGGCGGCGCGGGTGTCCGAGAACCCGAAGTCGTCGGCGCCCAGCGTCGCGTACTCGCCAGGGATGAACTGCCGGATCTGGTCGGGCACGGCGTGCATGTAGTCGGTCACGGCGACGAACGGGCCCTCTGCGCCCTGCAGCTTGCGGGTGACGTACGGCACCTGCTTCTCCTGCTGCGGGTAGAGGAAGTTGTGCTCCTCCGCCTTGAGACCGTCGCGGCGCAGCTCGCCCCACGAGGTGACGCTCCAGACGTCAGCCGACACGCCCCAGTCCTGCGCGAGCAGGTGCTGGGCCTCGAGCGCCCACGGCACCGAGACACCCGACGCGAGCAGCTGTGCCTTGGGGCCCTGGCCCTCGCCGTCGCGGAGCTTGTAGATGCCGCGGACGATGCCGTCCACGTCCACGTTCTCCGGCTCGGCCGGCTGCACGATCGGCTCGTTGTAGACCGTCAGGTAGTACATGACGTTCGGCTCGGGGTGCGACTCGCCGTACATCCGCTCGAGGCCGGAACGGACGATGTGCCCGATCTCGTAGCCGTACGCCGGGTCGTACGAGACGACGGCCGGGTTCGTGTTCGACAAAACGAGGGAGTGTCCGTCGGCGTGCTGGAGGCCCTCGCCCGTCAGCGTGGTGCGGCCGGCGGTCGCGCCGATCATGAAACCGCGCGCCATCTGGTCGCCGGCAGCCCACATGGCGTCGCCCGTGCGCTGGAAGCCGAACATCGAGTAGAAGACGTAGACCGGGATGAGCGGCTCGCCTTGCGTCGAGTACGACGTGCCGACGTTGGTGAACGCCGCGAGGGCGCCCGCCTCGTTGATGCCGACGTGGATGATCTGGCCCTGCGGGCTCTCCTTGTAGGCCAGGAGCAGCTCACGGTCGACCGACGTGTAGTGCTGGCCGTTCGGGTTGTAGATCTTCGCGTTCGGGAAGAAGGCGTCCATGCCGAAGGTGCGCGCCTCGTCCGGGATGATCGGGACGATGCGGTGACCGAAGTCCTTCGCACGCAGCAGGTCCTTCAGCAGCCGGACGAACGCCATGGTGGTGGCGATCTCCTGCGTGCCGGAGCCCTTCTTGGCGATGGCGTACGCCGAGTCGTCAGGGAGGTTCAGCGGCGTGTACTTCACGCGGCGCTCCGGGACGTAGCCGCCGAGCGCTGCACGGCGCTCGTGCAGGTACCGGATGGCCTCGTCCTGCGGCCCCGGGTTGTAGTACGGGGGCAGGTACGGGTTCTCTTCGAGCTGCGCGTCGGTGATCGGGATGCGCATCGCGTCGCGGAACGTCTTGAGGTTGTCCAGCGTCATCTTCTTCATCTGGTGGGTCGCGTTGCGGCCCTCGAACGACGGACCGAGGCCGTAGCCCTTGATGGTCTTCGCGATGATGACGGTGGGCTGGCCCTTGTGCTCGACGGCCGCCTTGAAGGCCGCGTAGACCTTGCGGTAGTCGTGACCGCCGCGCTTGAGGTTCCAGACCTCGTCGTCGGTGTAGTCCTTGACCAGCTCGAGCGTGCGCGGGTCACGGCCGAAGAAGTTCTCGCGCACGTAGGCGCCGTTCTCGGTCTTGTAGGTCTGGTAGTCGCCGTCGGGCGTCTGGTTCATCAGGTTGACCAGCGCGCCGTCGGTGTCGCGGGCGAGCAGGTCGTCCCACTCGCGGCCCCAGATGACCTTGATGACGTTCCAGCCCGCGCCCCGGAAGTAGCTCTCCAGCTCCTGGATGATCTTGCCGTTGCCGCGAACGGGACCATCGAGGCGCTGGAGGTTCGCGTTGATCACGAACGTCAGGTTGTCGAGCTTCTCGTTGGCCGCGACCTGCAGCTGGCCGCGCGACTCGACCTCGTCCATCTCGCCGTCGCCCAGGAACGCCCAGACGTGCTGGTCGGAGGCGTCCTTGATGCCGCGGTTGGTGAGGTACTTGTTGAGCTGCGCCTGGTAGATGGCGTTGATCGGCCCGAGGCCCATCGACACCGTCGGGAACTGCCAGAAGCCGGGCATGAGCCGCGGGTGCGGGTACGACGAGAGGCCGCCGCCCGCGTGCGACTTCTCCTGGCGGAAGCCGTCGAGCTGGTCGGCGCTGAGCCGGCCCTCGAGGAACGCCCGCGCGTAGGTGCCGGGGGAGGCGTGCCCCTGGACGAAGATCTGGTCGCCGCCGCCGGGGTGGTCCTGGCCGCGGAAGAAGTGGTTGAAGCCGACCTCGTAGAGGGCCGCGCTCGACGCGTACGTCGAGATGTGGCCGCCGACGGCGATGCCGGGGCGCTGCGCGCGGTGCACCAGGATGGCCGCGTTCCAGCGGATCCACGCCCGGTAGCGGCGCTCGATCTCCTCGTCGCCGGGGAAGTCCGGCTCGTTCTCGGGGGAGATGGTATTGATGTAGTCGGTGGTCGGCACCATCGGCACGCCGAGGTGCAGTTCCTTCGAGCGCTTCAGCAGGCTCAGCATGATCTCGCGAGCGCGCTCATGGCCGTGTGCCGCAACCAGTGCATCGAGGGATTCACGCCACTCGGCGGTCTCCTCGGGGTCCGAATCGATGTTATTCACCGAGTACGGGTCCTGGTCGTTTACAGTCACCCTCGACCTCTTTCTTGTGTCGGACGGATCGTGGAAGGCGCGCATCCGCTGGTCGGGTCACGACGTATTGCGGGCACCATCGTTCAGCCTAGCCGCAAGTCGAGGCACCCGGTGACCGTGCGGAAGACGGGGGCACTGTTGGACCGCACCGCGACCGGGTCTATGCTGTGTCCTCGTGCGCCGGCGGCAGAAACGGTCCCCTGCGCGCGGAAAGGACACCGTCTCATGGCTCTGGAGAACGACACCCAGGCACCCGACTTCGAGCTGCTCGACCAGCACGGCCGATCGGTCCGGCTGAGCGACTTCCGCGGATCGAAGGCCGTCGCGCTCGTCTTCTTCCCTCTGGCCTTCTCCGGCACCTGCACCGGCGAGCTGTGCGCCCTCCGCGACAACCTGGCCATGTTCCAGGACCACCGCGTCGAGCTGCTCGCGATCTCCGTCGACTCCAAATACACGCTGCGCGCGTGGGCGGAGCAGGAGGGCTACGACTTCAGCCTCCTCGCGGACTTCTGGCCGCACGGCGAGACCGCCAAGGAGTACGGCGTCTTCCTCGCAGAGAAGGGCTTCGCGAACCGCGCGACCTTCCTCATCGACGAGTCGGGCATCATCCGCGCCTCGTTCATCACGGCACCGGGGGAGGCCCGCTCTATCGAGGCCTATCGCGCCGCGCTCGAACTCCTGCCCGCGCACGTCTGACCCGCCCGCATCCACACGGCCCACCCGGTAGGGTTGGTCGCACGGGCCTTTAGCTCAGCTGGTAGAGCGCCACGTTTACACCGTGGATGTCGTCGGTTCGATCCCGGCAGGGCCCACCGTTCTACAGGCGATGTCGTCGGTTCGACGCAGCGCCGGACGCAGGGCCCACAACGTCTTCCCCCGCTTTCGCTAGACTCCCGCACATGCCCGAGGGTCCGTACCGCTGGTTCGTGGTGGCGGAGTTGGTGCTCGCGGCCGTCACGTTCGTCGCCCTGCTGTTCGTGGTGGCACCGTACGGCGGCCGCCATGGCCGTTCCGGCTGGGGACCGACGGTGCCGGCACGGGTCGGCTGGATCGTAATGGAAGCGCCCGCCAGCCTGGCCTTCCTGGCCTTCTACCTGCTCGGCGCCCACCGGGCCGACGTCGTGCCGCTCCTGTTCCTCCTGCTCTGGCAGGCGCACTACGTGCAGCGGGCGTTCGTCTACCCGTTCCTCATGCGCTCCGGCTCTCGGATGCCCGTGCTGGTGATGCTGCTGGCGATCCTGTTCAACCTGCTCAACGCGTGGGTGAATGCCCGATGGATCTCGGAGTACGGCGACTACCCGTCGAGCTGGCTGACGGACGCGCGCTTCTGGTTCGGCCTCGTGCTCTTCGCCGGCGGGTACGCGCTCAACGTCGGCTCCGATCGCATCCTTCGACGGCTGCGTAAGGGCGGCACCGGCTACCGCGTGCCGTACGGCGGCGGCTTCCGCTACGTGTCGAGCCCGAACTACCTCGGCGAGATCGTCGAGTGGACGGGCTGGGCGATCGCGACCTGGTCGGTCGCCGGCCTCGCGTTCGCGCTTTACACCGTCGCGAACCTCGCGCCGCGCGCCGTCGCCAACCACCGCTGGTATCGCGAGACGTTCCCCGACTATCCGCCCGAGCGACGGGCGTTGGTGCCCTACATCATCTGAACCGTCGCGATGTCGGCGGTCGACCCTAGCGTTGCCGTGTGAAGAGCGGGGTGAGGTGACCGAGAACGTCGCCCAGTGGTGGGCGCGCCGCCAGTGGTCGAAAGATCTGACAGTGCCCTACGCCGTGGGCACGTACCGCGCCGACTGGCAGCGCTTTCCCGCGCTGGTACGGCAGTTCCACCCCGAGCTGAACGCGGGCGTCGTGCTCAGTCAGATCCCACCCGCAGCCGATGTCTACGTGCAGTGGGAGTGCGACGCGGGGCACCGGTTCATCGCGACACCGCAGGAGCAGCGTTCGAGACCGGGAGGCACCCGGCGGCGCTCAGCCTGGTGCCCGTGGTGCGCCGAGCTCGCGGCTCCGAGCCGGATCCGCGCGGCTCAGCCCGACGCCGGCACCCATCCGTGCGGGCACGCGCGGGATCCGCGCCGCATCGAGAACGACCCCGACGACGACCGCTGCTACCTCTGCCGTCGCCTGGACCGCACCGCGATGAGCCGTGAACAACTGGTCGCGCTCGCGACTCCGGGTTCGCGGGCGGCGCTCTCGCGCGAGAACGGAACAGCCACCAGGTACTCGTGGCAGTGCTCTGACGGCCATCCGGCCTACACGGCGACGGTCGAGCGGATTCTCGGCGGTCGTCGCTGCCCGGTCTGCCGGAACGCGCGCGGTGGGGCCGCCCGTGTCGCCGTCGGCGAGGCGTTCCGGAGCGAACGGGCGCCGAAACCGGCGTCGGCGGCGGAGCCGGAACTCCGGAGGCGCATCGCCCAGCGGCTCGATGTCGACCTCGACTGCACGGCGGTCCGGGTCGCCCGTCCGTTCCACGACCAGCTGGAGGTCTGGCCGGACATCATCATCCCGGAGCTGCGGGTCGCGATCGAGTACGACACGATCGGTCGGTACGGGCTCGAGCACGTCGGCCCGCGCGAGACGTCCGACCGCCGCAAAGACCGTCTGCTGCGCGCCGTCGGATGGGAGGTCGTTCGCGTGCGATGCCGCCCGCTGTCCCTGCTCGGACCGTACGACGTCGAGGCATCCGGCGTGACGGACGCGGTCGTCGAACGCCTCCTGTCGCGCCTGGGGGAGATCAGGGGTGATTTGATCGTGGACGCCTATCGTCGCTGAGGCTCACAGCGCAGAGCGGACCCGGTCATGGAGACCATGGCGCTCTAGTGTTTCCGCATCGACTCCGGGCGTCGTCGGCGACGCCCGCCAGACTCCAGGAGGACGCCGTGTCCCATCCCCGTCCCGACGAACCGGGCGACACCGCAGAGCCGACGAACGTCACGGCGCACGCCTCGCACCCTCCGATCCCTGACGCGGGACCGGTGATCGTCGGCGTCCATCTCGGCCAGCCGATCGACGTCCTCCTCCATGCCGCCCGACTCGCCGTCGAACTCGGCCGCGACCTCGTCTGCGCGTACGTCGCGGCCGAGGTCGTCTCCACCGGTTGGGATCGGCCGGAGCATTTCGAGGTGGCGCTGGACTTCGAGGACGGCTCGTCGGAGGACGACCTGGCGCCCGAGCTGATCGCCGCGATCCGCGCTGCCGTGACCGAACTCCCCGTGAGCCCGCAGTGGACCATCCGCGTGCTCTCGGGCGATGTCGCCGACGAGCTCGCCGAACTCGCCCACGAGACCGAGGCCCGGCTGATCGTCGTCGGCGGGAGGAGGCGCGGGTTCGACCGGGTGCTCGATCACTTCACCGGCGGCTCCGTCTCCTCGCGGCTGGCGCACGATCAGCTGCGCCCGCTCATCGTCGTGCCCGATCCCGGCCACCATCGCGGGCCGGACCGCGGCCTCCTCGAGCTCCCGACGGCCGCGCCGGCTCAGAACCCGAGCTGACCCTCCCGCGCTCCCCGGCCGCTGAGTAGCCTGTGAGGGAGAGCGGGCGCGCTCCGGGTCCGCACGAAGGAGATCCCACGATGGCAGCCATCCTCAATCCGTACATCAACTTCCGCAGGCAGGCCAGGGAGGCGATGGACTTCTACCAGTCGGTCTTCGGGGGCACCCTCCAGCAGAGCACCTTCGCGGAGTTCGGCATGAGCCAGGATCCGGAGGACGCCGACCTGATCATGCACTCGCAGCTGACGACCGACGCCGGCTTCACGCTCATGGCCGCGGACGTCCCCGCGCACATGGAGTTGAAGGAGGGCTCGCAGATCTCCGTCTCGTTGAGCGGCGACGACGAGGCGCAGCTCTCCGGCTATTACGACAAGCTGGTGGACGGAGGCACCGTCCTCGAACCACTTTCCAAGGCGCCATGGGGGGACAGCTTCGGGATGCTGGTCGACCGCTACGGCGTGCAATGGCTCGTCAACATCGCCGGCTCCGGTCCATCGGCCTGAGGCGGCATCGGCCGCCTGCGCGATCATGAGCGCTGCGGCAATGCGGCGTGCCGTCATCGTCGGCGTCCATCCGGACCAGAGCGTCGCGGTGGTGGTGGAGGCTGCACGGCTGGCCGACGCGCTCGGCCGGCCGCTGGTCTGTGCCTACGTCACCGAGGACAGCTACCTCACCGAGTGGGATCGCGCCGAGGTGCGCGAGCAGGCCTCCCTCCATCCCGCCGACACGGCCTCCGCCGAAGCGGGCGTCGCCCGCGAACTGGCCGCGGCGATCGCGACGGCCCTCGCCTCCGTCGATGGGCTGGCAGACCCGGACTGGACGCTGCGAATCCTCGCCGGCGACCCCGGCAAGGCTCTCGCGCGGATCGGGGAGGAACTCGACGCCCGCCTCCTCGTCGTCGGAACACGAGGACGGGGAGTGGAGCCCGCGCTCGAGGAGTGGCTCGGCGGTTCGGTCGCCGCCCATCTCGCGCGAGACCAGGTGCGGCCCGTCGTCGTCGTCCCGACGCACGGGATCGCCGACGACAGGCTCGCGCCGCCGCGCTGACGCCGGCTCCTCCGTATCAGCGCGCTCAGGCCGCCAGTGCGCCGAGCCAGGGCAGGGGGTCGATCGCCGCGGCGCCGTTCGGACGCACTTCGAAGTGCAGGTGCGCGCCGGTGGAGGTGCCCGTGCTTCCGACCGCGGCGATCGTGTCGCCGACCACGACGCTCTGGCCGGGCGCGACTCGCACCGAGCCCGCCGCGAGGTGGCAGTAGACCGTGGTGATCTTCTGCCCGCGCATGACGTGGTCGATCGCGATGGTGACGCCGCAGCCGCCGCGGTCCTCCGATACGACCGCGCTGACCACACCGGTGGCCGCCGTGCGAACGGGCTCACCGAGCCGCGCGGCGAAGTCGACGCCCTGATGATCGGTCGACGCGCCCTCGGTCGGAGACTCCCGGTGACCGAACCCGTCGGAGACGGTGGCCCCCAGCACCGGCCAGACGACCGTCGGGGGCACGAGAACGCTCCCGAGCTCGCGGGCGATGCCGAACACCGCGCCGTCTCCGTCCGCGCCGACGATGAGATCCTGCGCTGCCAGGCTCGCCGATGACGTCGAGACCCGGGCGGGCTCGGCAGCCGCGGGCGTCACCGTGACTGTGAGCGTGGAGGTGGCGGCGAGGCCGAGCACCAGGCCGGTGGCGGTGAGGGTGTGGGAGAACGGCGTGAATCGGAGCACGGGTGGGCCTCGTTTCGATGCGGTGGGGAGAATACGGCGGAACGGGTATTCCGCACTACAAGTGTCACATATCACCATGGGTAAACCCTGTGCGAACGACAGCGCCCACCCATTCCCAGGGGAGTGGTCCGCGCGTTATGGTGCTCCCGGATCGAGCCGATCGGTCCGGAGAGGTGGACGTCATGTGTCGATGGCTCGCATACTCGGGGGAGGCCCTCAAGCCTGCCGTCCTGATCCTGGACGCACAGCATTCGCTCGTCGCCCAATCGCTGAACTCGCCGCTGGGAGCGGAGACCGTGAACGGTGACGGCTTCGGTTTCGGCTGGTATCCGGAAGGGTCGAAGAAGGGCGACGCTCCCGCCCTGTTCCACTCCATCGAGCCGGCCTGGCACGACGAGAACCTGCGGGAGCTGACGAACTCGGTCGCAAGCCCGTTGTTCTTCGGCCATGTGCGCGCGGCCGGCGGACCGCCGATCCAGCAGACCAACTGCCACCCGTTCCGTCACGAGAACTGGATGTTCATGCACAATGGCTTCCTCGACGGCTTCAGCGCGATGAAGCGCGACCTGGTGTTCTCGGTCGACGAGTCGCTGTTCCCGCTGATCCATGGCACGACGGACTCGGAGGTGTTCTTCTACCTCGCGCTCTCGCTGGGCTTGCAGGACGATCCGATCGCCGCGATGGGCGCGGCGGTACGGCGCGTCGAGGAGGTCGGCCAGTCGAAGGGGATCCGGTTCCCGATGCAGGGCACGCTCGCGCTGTCGGACGGAGAGACGCTCTGGGCGTTCCGCTATTCCACGGCACACCGCAGCCGGAGCCTCTACCACTCGGTCGCCATCCCGGAGCTGCGGGAGATGTATCCCGACGCCGCCCGGCTGGACGTGTTCGGCGACAAAGCGAAGGTGGTCGTGTCCGAGCCCCTCAACGACCTCCCCGGCGCCTTCGTCGAGGTGGAGGAGTCGACGGTCGCGATCCTCAACGACGACGGATACCACCACGAGGCGTTCCTGGCCTCGGATGACTGAAGACACAAGCGGGGGCGAGGACTGAGACCCTCGGATGGGAGCGTGCGGCGGCGCGATCGGGAGAGTAGATCGTGAACGCTGACTTCTCGGACGCCCAATGGGTCGCGCTGTCGTTCGTCTTCCTCGGCATCGCGCTGCTGGTCGGAACGCTCGTCCGGCGATACGCGGGGTTCCTGCGCGCCCTCTACATCCCGGTGAGCGTCATCGCCGGCTTCCTCATCCTCCTGCTCGGCCCGCAGGTGCTGGGCGCGCTCACCGGGACGGCCGGCATCATGCCGGCACCGATCGCCGACGTGCTCTCGCGCCTCCCCGGCCTGATGATCAACATCGTCTTCGCGGGAGTCATGCTGGGCAAGCGGCTCCCGTCGGTGCGCACGTTCTGGCGCGAGTCGGCGCCGCACTTCATCCTCGGCAGCGTGTTCTCGTTCGGCCAGTTCGCCCTCGGTGCACTCGCGGTCGCGTTCGTGCTGAAGCCGTTCTTCGGACTGCCCGACGCGGCCGGCTCCATCCTGGAGCTGTCGTTCGCGGGCGGCCACGGAACGATCGCCGGCATGGGGGAGATCCTGAACAGTGCGGGCGCACCGGAGGTGGTCGACATCGGGCTCGGGCTGGCGACCATCAGCATGATCACCGGCGTCGTCGGCGGCTCGATCCTCGTCAACTACGCCATCCGCAGCCCGCGCATCTCCGTTGCCAGGACGGCGCACGTGCATCCCGCGCGCGACGCAGAGCACTTCGTCGCCCCGAACAGCGGCGACACGAACCCTGCCGATATCGGCCTCGGCTCGATCAGCAGGAGCTTCGGGGCGATCGCCCTCGCCATCGCGCTGGGGCTGCTCATCCTCGAGCTGTTGCGATTCGGCGCGAACGCGCTCGGGTCCGCCCTTTTCGACGACTTCCCGCTGTTCCCGTTCACCGTCATCGGCGGGTTCGTGGTGCAATTGCTGCTCAGCGCGACGGGCAAGGAGGAGCTCGTCGAGCGTCGCACGGTGAACGACATCACCACGCTCGCCCTCGACATCCTGATCGCTGCGGCCATCGGGACGATGTCGCTCGCGGCGCTCGGGGCGAACGTCCCGAGCCTGATCATCCTCACGGTGATCGCGTTCGCGTGGAGCGTCGTCGGGATGCTGTGGCTCGGTCCGCGCATCCATCGAGTCGACTGGTTCGAGCACGCCGTCGCCGACTACGGGCAGTCGCAGGGGAACGTCGCAACGGGCTTCATCCTCGCCGACATGGCGGATCCGGACCGCACGACCGCCGCCGCGCGCGCATACGGCTACAAGCAGCTCACCTACGAGCCGATCCTGGGCGGTGGTGTCCTGACGGCCTTGAGCGTGCCGATCATCCTGCAGATCGGGTCGGCGTGGTTCGGCCTCGCCAGCCTGATCGTCACGGCGGGGCTGATCCTGTGGGGGATCCTTCGCGGGCGACGCACGGGCCCACCCGGGGGATGACAACACGTACCCATATGGGTATATGATCGTCGCATGGCACGAGCAGCGACGACCTCCGATGTCTTCAACGCGATCGCCGAGCCGCGGCGTCGGGAGATCCTGACGCTGTTGCGCACGGGCGAGCGACCGGTGGCGCAACTGGCGCTGGAGCTCGGGCTGCCGCAGCCGGGGGCCTCCAAGCATCTGCGGGTGCTGCGGGAGGTCGGCCTGGTGCGCGATCGCCGGGAAGGTAAGCAGCGGGTCTACGGACTCGACGCCGGCGGCCTCCGCGCGGTGCACGAGTGGACGGGCGGTTTCGAGCGGTTCTGGAACGAGAGTTTCGACCGCCTCGACGCGTACGTGCAGGAACTGAAGCAAGAACGACACGGGGAGCAGTGAGAGATGAGTACGACGGATCAGGCATCGACAGCGCCCGGCGCGACGACCGACAGGGAGATCGTCATCTCCCGTCGCATCGACGCCCCGCGGGAGCTGGTGTTCGAGGCGTTCACCGAGGCGCGACACCTGGCGCACTGGTGGGGGCCGGAGGGGTTCACCACGACGACGGAGGCGTTCGAGTTCCGCGTCGGCGGTGAGTGGGTCTTCGCGATGCGCGGACCGGACGGCACCGACTACTCGGAGTGGATCGTGTGGACCGCGATCGACCGTCCCGAACGGATCACCTTCCGCCATGGCGCGTTCCGCGACGACCCCGATGCGTTCGAGTCGGCGATCACCTTCGATCAGGACGGCGACGCCACCGTGCTCGAAATGCGCACGGTCTTCCCGACGCGCGAACAGCGCGACGAAGCCGTGCACACGTACCATGCCGTCGAGGCCGGCGGGCAGACGCTCGCGCACCTGGCCGGCTATGTCGCCGACGTTCTGAGCCAGGAGGTGGGGGAGCGATGAGCGGCCTGGTCTACTTCGCCGTCTCGATGTCGCTCGACGGCTACATCGCACCCGACTCCCCGGACGAGCTGATGGGGAAGCAGTGGATGGAACTGCAGCACTGGGTCTTCTCCACGGAGTTCTTCCGCTCGAACCTGAAGCTCGGCTCGGGCGGCGAGACCGGGCCGGACGACGACATCGCACGAGCGACCTTCGAGCGGACCGGCACCAGCGTGATGGGCAAGCGGATGTTCGACGCCGGCGAGCAGATGTGGCCGGAGGAGGCACCCTTCCACACGCCCGTGTACGTGGTGACGCACGAACGACGAGACCCCTGGCAGCGTCCGGGCGGCACAGAGTTCCACTTCGTTAACGACGGCATCGAGGGCGCGCTCGAGCTGGCGCGCGCGGCGGCAGGGGAGCGCGACGTCCGGATCTCCGGAGGCGGTGACACGATCCTGCAGTACCTGAACGCCGGCCTGATCGACGAGTTCACGGTGTCGCTCGCCCCGGTGCTGTTCGGCGCAGGCGTGAGGCTGTTCGAGGGGGTGGACGCTTCCCGGATCGCGCTGGAGCAGCGCGAGGTGGTTCCGACCAAGCGGGCGACGCATCTGACGTATGCGGTGCGGCAGCGGTAGGTCGGCCTCCGCGGACGAGTGACGCGGAGCTGTGAGAATGGCCGGATGGACAGCGTCTTCATCAACGGAACTGTTGGCGCGGGCAAGTCGACGCTGGCCGACGCGCTGAGCGCTGCCGAGCCGCTTCCGCACGCGGTGATCGACCTGGACGCGATCCGGCGGCTGAGCCCACCGCCGCAGGGGGATCCCTTCGCGCACGAGCTCGAACTGCAGAACCTCCGTGCCTTCGCCGCCAACTACCGCGCGGCCGGAGCGCGGCGGTTCATCCTCGCCGGCGTCATCGAGGACCCGGGGGAGACCGCACGGTACGTCGACGCGCTGGGAGCGAGCGGCCTGTTGCTCGTCCGGCTGACTGCACGGCCGGAAATCCTGTCGGGACGGCTGCGGGCACGCCATCGCGACGACCCGGCCGACCTGCAGTGGCATCTCGAGCGGGTGGGGGAGCTCACGGCCATCCTCGACCGCTTCGAGGGCCACGACCTCGTGCTCGACTCCTCGAACGCCGCGCCGGGCGATCTCGTGCGGGCGGTGCGGCTGGCGGCGGGGTGGGAGGCGTAGGGCGATTCCTGGAAAATACTCAAGTGACAGAAAAAACTGTCATTTGGGTCAACTCAGGGGTAGAGTGCTTCGTATGACCACGCTCGAGGACCGCCTCGCCTACGCGGAACGCGTAGCCACGGTCTGGGCGGCTCGCTATCGGGTGGCCCCGGTGACCGGGCGCATCGCCGGCTACCTGTACGTGTGCGATCCTCCCGCGCAGACCATCGACGAGCTCGCCGCGGCGCTGCAGGCGAGTCGCACGGCGATCGTCGCCGGCGTCCAGCTGCTGGAGTCTCGCGGACTCGTGCGGCGGCAGCGCGCGGCGGGGGAGCGGGCCGACCGCGTGGGCATCGTGTTCGACGAGACGCGCGGCTTCGACCCCGCCCCATATCGGGAGGCCGCAGAGCTGGCCTCCGCAGGGCTCGCGCTGGTCGGCGACGGCGGCGTTGAGCAACGCGAGCTGCTTGCCCGCACGGCGTCGCTCAACGCCTACCTGGCGGCGCGGCTGCCGGAGCTTCTCGAGGAGTGGCGGCACACGCAGGAGGAATGGGCATGACTGAGGAACCCCGATCGACGGTCCTGGCGGACGGACGGACGCTCGGCTGGCACGAGTACGGCACGCCGGAGGGCCGCCCGTGTCTCTTCATCCCCGGATCGTCGAGCTCCGGCCTCGCGGGCGCCCCGCTCCAGGAGGCGGCGGAACGTACCGGGATCCGCCTGATCTCGCTCGACCGCCCAGGGCTGGGACTCTCGGACCGCGCGCCGGACCGGCCCCTCGCGGACTGGCCCGCGGACGTCATCGAGCTGCTCGACGAGCTCGGGATCGACCGGATCGGCCTGCTCGGCCACTCGGCCGGCGGCGCGTTCGTCCTCGCAGCAGCGCAGCAACTCGGCAGCCGGGCTTCGGCGGTCGTCGTCTGCGCCGGGTCGGGTCCGTACGCCGAGGCGTGGTACCGCGACGCGTCCGCGCAGACCGCGACCTCACGCGTCTACTACGCGGTTGCGCGCCGCACGCCCCGCCTCTTCGGCGCTCTGCTGAGTTCGAGCACGGCGCGGACACCGGCGGCGATCGACCGCACGCTCGCGCTGATCTCCCGCGGATCCTCGCCCGACGCCGAGTTCGCGCGCACCCACCCCGACGAAACCCGTCAGGCCCTCGCGGCAGTGGCCGACGGCTTCCGCGGCGGAAACCGCGGCCCGGTCGACGACGCTCGCGCCGTCTGCCAGGCGTGGGGCTTCCGCGTGGAGGACGTGTCGACGCCCGTCGTCTGGTGGCACGGCGAACAGGACGGCAACGTGAAGCCGTCGGCCGGGCGGGTCATGGTCGAGCACCTCCCGAACGCGACGGCGCATCTCGTCGACGGAGGCCACACGCTGCTATTCGCGGAACCGGATCCGATACTGGCTGCGTTCGCGTAGGCGGGGGATGTTCGCGGTTGGAACAAACCAAGACCGGTCCGCCGACAATTGCGGATGCAAACGGATTCAAGCGAATGGTGCTCAAACAGGGCAGCGCACGAACCAGAGGAAGCGAAGCGATGGCGTGGCGGTTCCGGACGGGGGCGCCCTGGCGGGATATACCGGAGCGGTTCGGGAAGTGGAACATGGTGGGGGAGTTATGCGTGGATGCATTGAGAAGTAGGCCGAATCCGATGCCGCTTCGTCTCTTCAACACGGCGTATCGTGTCCTCGCTGCCGCAAGCATTGTGCTCGGAGTTGGGGCACTGCTATTCGCTCCGCTTCGCGCGGGACTAATCGGTGTGATCCTTGCGCTGGTCGGCATGGCGCTGTGGTTCTCGTTGGTGATTGTTGCGCTTGTCTTCTGGCGAGCACGATCGTTTGCTCCGTCCTTGTACGGAACCGCGCTGAACAAGGCGATGCGACGAAGAATGGCTTCGTTGGATGCTCGAACAAAGGTTGCCGGCCTGATCATTCTGCCTTTTGTGGTGGGCTTTATTGTTCTCGACATCAACGCCGGAAAGCCGGCTCCTTACGGTGTTTCGGCGTGGGGTGGCTACGCGTTTGCACTTGTGATCTCGTTCTTTGTCGCAGTCGTCGCGCCAGTAGCGACGCACCACGACGCGACATCGGAAGGCCCCACCCTGAATCGGTAGCACACATGACGAGTGGACATGGGTTTGACGGTGAGCGGTAGGACCAAAGTGCGCTTGTTGCGCAAATCCAATGTCGCCTATTCAACCGTCACCGCTGTGTGCGTTCTGTTGGCGATGATGGTTGCGGCGCGATCGAAGTGTTTGGTCATGATCCTGCCGCAGTAGCTGAGCGGCGGGGTTGGTGGGGTCGAGCCCTGCAATGTCATCAGGAAAGGCCAGACCAGGAGCCATCCTTCGTGGCACGCAAAACGACCCCAGGCGGAAGGCCCGACCTTTACCGTCGCAGTCAAAATACCCAGTCAGTGCCAACATCGGCGGCACCCAGGCTGGATTATCAGGGGCGGATGCGCCTGCAATCCCGCTAATACAATCGAGACGAGTGGTGTGGGTGCGTATTCGTGAGTTGCGTATTCACTGTGGATAATGACCCGTTGTGACGTCTTTGAATTGGCTGGCTCGATACCGGGCTGGCGAGGGGGCGCAGGTGTGGGTTGAGCTCCGGCAGCTTGGGACGGCAGTGCGTGGGGGAGCCGCCGAGGATGAGGCTCGTGCTGTGTGCGATGAGATGGCGGCGCGCGCGAGGTTCAATATCGAAGCAATCGTTGAGCGTTTGACTGCTCAGGGGTTTGTCTTTCATTCGAACGACGATGACCGCGCTCTCGTTGTGCCATTTCGTCCGGCTGGCCCGCGAGGGGCCGAGGCTGCCGGTTGGTTGGAGTCTGAGCTGGGGCCGATTCCGCTCGTGATCGAGTCGTGGATGCGTCTGGTTGGAGATGTCTGGTTCGTAGGTAGCCATCCGGAGTGGGACGAGGCGGCTGAGGCGGATCCGTTCGTCATCGAGCTGGAGGGAGGGAGGTATGCGAACGTGCGGATCGAGGACTATTGGGCGAGCGAGTATGAGGCGTGGAAGGAGCGCGTCGCCGAAGACGCGACGGCCGAGCGCTTCGTCCTGCCTGTGGCGCCCGATCGCCTCCATAAGTCGAACGTGAGTGGCGGAGAGCCTTATGGTGTTCGGCTTCCCGATGCGTGTGCGGACGGCGTGTTCGTGGCCGAAGCCGAGGTGTCCTTTGTGGCGTATCTCAACCAGGTCTTTGCGAACGGAGGGTTCCCAGCTCAGACCGGCGGAGCGAATGAGGCGGAGATCAAACGTTCACTCGCTGCGGGGCTGTTGGGAGCCTGACCCGGTTTCCCGG
>NZ_JAGEKP010000039.1 GCF_017565305.1 Leifsonia sp. TF02-11 | reverse complement strand
ACCAGTTCGTTCCTCACGCCCAACTTCCCACTCGTTTCACCCATCGCGCGATACAGCGAAGACGCGGTGGGCTGTCCGTTAGGGGGTGCGTCACCGTGCACGAGTAGGGATCCCTGAACGGGCAGGGCTCATACTGCGTACAGCCGTGCGGACCTCAGGTTAGAGCCAGTCTTTGCGTTTGAATGTGGCGTATAGCCCGACGGAGATCGCGACGATCAAAGCCATTGACACCCAGAATCCCCACTCCGTGGAGAACCCCGGGTAGGGCACGTTCTGCCCGTAGAACCCGGTGATCGCTGTGGGGACGGCGATGATCGCGGCCCAGCTGGTGACCTTCTTCATCACCAGGTTCATGCGGTTGCCCTGCAGGCCCACGTTGGTGTCCAGGATGCTCGTCACCAGATCACGCAGGGTCTCGGTCCATTCACTGGCGCGCAGGACGTGGTCGTAGACATCCTGGAAGTAGGGGATCATCGACGGATCGATCGCCTCCAGGTCGCGGCGCATCAGAGTGTTGAGGACCTCGCGCATCGGGAGCACGGCCCGCCGCAGCTGCACCAGCGACTTCCGGAGTTCGAAGGACCGCCGCTGGATGTCCCTGCCCCGCTGCGGGGGCTCGAAGAGCTCGTCCTCGAGCTCGTCGATGGCGGCATCCAGATCCTGAACGGTTTGGAAGTGACCGTCGACCACCGTGTCCAGCAGACCCCACAGCAGGAACGACACACCGCGGGTGAGCTGGTCGGGCTGCTTATCCCAGTGGCCCTCCACAGCACGGATGTCGAAGTCCTCGCCGTGGACGGTGACCAGGGCCCGGTTGGTGATAAAGGCCTTGATGTCGTGCGCGGTGACCTCGTCCGTCGCCGGATCGAAGCCGACGCTGTAGGCCGAGAGGAACAGGTGCGAGTCGTACCGGTCCAGTTTGGGGCGCTGGTGCTCGTGGACGGCATCCTCCACCGCCAGAGGGTGCAGGGAGAGCTCCTGCTCCAGCGCGGACAGATCCTCCATGGTCGGGTTGACGAAATCCACCCACACCGTCGAGGACGGATCGGCGACGTGGTCGGAGACATCGGCCAACGGGAAGTCCGACAACTCCAGGACACCGGAACGGTACAAGCGAGTACGAATCACGTCGGACAGCGTAGATATGAATTCCGAAAACAAAGTCACTGCACCACGAAGCGGACGGCTACGCGGGTACAGGAACTGGAGGCGTTGAGGTATCTGCGCTGTCCGTGCGAATTCAGAATACGTCTTGCTTGTACGGCTCGATAGGGACATTTGGTCCCCGGGCTGGGCTCCC
>NZ_JAGEKP010000038.1 GCF_017565305.1 Leifsonia sp. TF02-11 | reverse complement strand
AACGACTATCAGCCGTACCGTGTGGGCCGAATCACGACGACATCGGTGGGCCAACTCAACTTGACAAAGCCACGCGAGATGGTCGGCAACTGCTCCGCCAATACGGCATACAGCTCGATCCACTCGGCTAGTGAATCGCACTCGACAAGGAGCAAGCCCTCGTAGGGCGGCCACATACTCGAGTTGCTCGCGTCGCGACTCAGCCAGTGCGCTCGGGGTCCCGCCGTTCGGAGTAGGTACGTCGAGGACCGTCGCTCTGCATCCCAGCGAGCGCGTGCCGATCGCCTGCAAACGTCGCCCGTTCGGGCGATCGCCCCCTGCCGTGCCCCGCTTCGAAGCGCCCGTCTGATGTCTGCAACAGGAGTCCCGCCGACGGAGACCTCCCAGAGGACGCATCGCAAATCAGAGAGCTTGGCTCGAACTTCAGACAGCGCCTGTGGACGCCCCTCCGGTAACAGTTCCCATTGTTCTTCCAGCGATTCGTCGGCGGCCTTGAGCAACTGATCTCCGACGAATGCAGCGAGCGAAGCGAACTGAGTCGCGTCGGACAGTCGCGGCGTCAGGTTGTCAACGACCCCTGAGATGAGTGAGTTGAGCGGGTCGTTGGTGAAGGCGTCCGGTTGCCCAGGTGAAGATGGATCTGCAGCGATACTTGGTCGCAACGACGCTGCGGCGGCCGACAGGCGCTCTTGAAGGTTGTCCAGCCGGGCGAGCTCTCGACTTGCAGTCGTGCCCAGCATCCAAGCCCGCGTGAGAGCCTCCAGATACTCATTCAAGTCGACAAGCATCTCTGCGGCTCCAGCGAGCCGCTCGGTAATCGACTCAGCGGCGGTCAAGACGACGGCGAAGGCAATCGCACGCCGGTTGAGGTCGATTGCTGCGTCGCTGTATAAGTACCGGCGCAACAGCGCGCTATGTCCGAATGATCGATCCCCAACAACGAGACGCCGAGAGCCCGCCAAGAGCACATCAACGTCAGCCCGAGTACAGCCCGGAAGATATGAAAGCGCGCGTTTAGCGAGCTCGATTGCTTTCGCGTCGATATCAACATCGTCGGAACAAAGCGCACGAATGTGTACTACGAACTCGCCGCCCTGCTCTTTCACGGACGACTCGACGACCGACACATCCACAAGGGCCATGAGTTCGAGCACTCTGTCCTCGCCGCCTGCCAGCTCCTGGAGGGCGTATGCAAGTGGAGCGCCGGCTTCGGCAGCGGACAGCAATATGTCACCGAGGCTATCTGGCGACAGATCTGCCAATTTTCGAGCCAGTGGGTTATCCGTCTCCGTGGGAATCGCGAACGCGATCTCTTCCACCATCGACGCCTCAACACCCCGCAGCGCATCGATGATGAATCGGAGATCGGTGCCGGATTCGATCTCGGCTAACAAGGCTGCGACTTGCGACGGGCCGAGAGCATCCAGCACCCTGTCTGGCAGCTGAAATGGCTGCAGTAGTTCTGCACGAAGGATCGGATGCGAAAGGCGTATCGGCTCCTTGAAGGACTGAACGAGGCTGTCCTCTACCTCGATCATTGACAGCTGGATCGCTGTTGCCTGCAAGGCTGGTGGCACGTTGTTCTCTTGCGCAATTTCGACAAGAACCGCAGCACGTGACTGTAGCTCAGCGTATAGAGCGGCCCGAAGAGCAAATCCGAGCAGAACTGCGGTTGGCTCTGACCTTAGGCGTTCAGCAAGCGCAGCGAACACAGGCTCAAGAAGCGTGGGATCGTCACGCAACGCGCCTGTCATGATTGCGGGAATCGATTCCGGAGGTAGGACCGCAATTAGCGTCGCAGCAGTCTGGGCAATAACGGGTGGGGGATAGTCGTGTACAGCGCGGGAAAGCATGGTCGATCGAAGTTGATGGAGCCCTGTAAGCAAGACACCGTCGCCGCGGATAAGGTGCTCGTCGCGCAGGGTTGGCAGTGCGAGTCGTATTTCGGCGCGAGTAAGGCCGGCCCTTTGTAGCGCGTCCAGAGGGACCGCTGCTCCCCACGCATGCGCTGTCGTCACTAGCTCGAGAATTGCTAGTTCGGCATTACGCCCTTCGGCGACACGGCGCTGAACCTGTGACTCAAGTACGTCCCTGAGACGGCTGCCGCGAGTAAGTAAGTATGTGTACTCCATGGTGAGTCCGTTCGCCTTTTCGAATGACTCTCGCCAGTGGGCTGCCGCAGTTCTCCCTCGGCGTTGAAGCTCCGTGAATATACGAATCGCTGTCCGTTCGTCGAGTTCGACGGGAATTATCTCGACCTCTGCCAACGACGTAAGCCCAAATAGGTCCTCCGTGCGAGCGGATGCGATCAGCGCGATGCCAGGGTGGGACGCCACTCGGCGCTCGAAGGCGTCCCATGCATTGCCATCGACACCGTTTAGCCCGTCGACGATGAAGCCGACCTTGGATGCCTCGTCGGCGCCCATCTCCTCCGCAAGTCGGATAAGGAGCGGTACGGCGTCCAGCGTCAGATCATGCACGCGGTACCAGAGCAGATCTCGACGTGAGTACGCAGCCGACCACAACACAGTGGACTTACCAACGCCGGAGGGGCCAGTAAGGAGTGAGACCGTGGATGAGTCGATCGCCTCGACAACCTTTCCGGCGAGCTCTGCGCGCGGAGCGGGAAATCCAGCCGAAATGTGGCCAGGCTCGGCAGATACGCCATCGAAATACCCTTCCGCAGGTAGCGCGGCAAAATCAACGAGCGAGCAGATACCGAGTTGAATCGCTTCTTGGATCGTCCGTGGGTCAACGACTTCCTTGACGGCATCGACGATTGCCCAGACGTCGGTGCGCTCAAGACCGTGAGGGATTTCGAGCTGGGAACGACCGTTCGCATCTGACGCCGCCGCAATGGCCGAACGGATCCGCTCAACAATGAGCGATGCGACCGCTGGGGTCGTGTCGGCGACGCGCTCGATGGTTTGCAGTGCCAGCGTTCGGGCTTCGTCCCACGGCAAGACTCGAATGCTGGTTCGATCACTAATGTCCGCGGCGGAGTCTCCAAATTCTCTAGCCACGGCTCTTGCTATGGGGTGGTCGTCGGGGAGTGACGACAGCAGCGTCGTCTCGCGATCGAAGCTGTCACCGGCTATGGGGCGTTCCACGATGAGTTGAAGAGGCCCGTCTGGAGCGTTTGCACTTACACGTCTTTGGCGTGCCCCCCACATTGCGGCGAGAAATCCAATGACGTCTCCGACCGAGTAGTCGCCGCGTTGCTCCTGCCTGCTCTTCACCTGAACATAGGTCGGCGTCGCGGACGCGAGCTGCAGATCTTCCAAACCCTCTGGGATGATCGGGCCACGATGGCTGTCGGAGAGTAGGTGCGTGGCAAACCACGCTCCCACGGTGTCTTGAAAATGGAAACCGCGACCGGCCGTCGCCCCCTTACGAGTCTTGCTCCACAATTCCTCCGGGGTTTCGTCGGAAGCAGGCATTCGGGGTCGCTCGCAATCATCGGTGAATGTCCCATGGCACCACTGGTAATTGGTAGCCCAGCCCGCCTATCAACTCGGCATCCTAGCGAATCGGGCGGGTCACATCGCCAAACTCGTTTGCTTGACGATATGGGCGCTGTGATGCCGGGTGTCGTTGTCGTTCCGCCGGCCGAGCGTAGCTCGCTCCCGAGACTCCGTGCCGGGCTTTCGACGCT
>NZ_JAGEKP010000037.1 GCF_017565305.1 Leifsonia sp. TF02-11 | reverse complement strand
TCGTCACGAATGTGCGCGCTTTGCGCCTACGCGAGCGGGGCGACCACCGCGCCGGTGGCGGCGGAGCGGCGGGCGGCGTCGACGACGCGGAGCGTGCGGAGGCCGACCTGGCCGTCCGGCGTCGCCGGGCGCCCGGAGCGCACGGCGTCCACGAACTCGTCGAGCATCGCCCCGTCGAGGTCGGCGCCGAGCGGCACCCACACCGGCCCGTCCGCGGTCTGGCCGCCCAGGTGCGGCGCGAAAGGAGCGATCGTGACCGACCCCCGCGTCCCCGTCACCTGCAGTGTCAGGCCGCCCCAGGTCGGCGCGCTCTGCGGCACGCTCCAGGAGCAGTCGATCGTCGCGACCACCCCGCTCGGGTACACGGCCGTCACGAGGCCGCCGGTCTCCACCGCGGACTCCGGGTACAGGAGGCGGTTCGCCACCGCGTGCACGGTCGACGGCTGCTCACCGAGCAGTTCGTCGAGCAAGTCGGCGCAGTGCACCACGTGGTCGACCAGCGCGCCCCCTCCGGCGAGTGCGGGGTCGGTGAACCACGCCCGCTCGGCGGGAAGCTTGCCGTTATTGGTCCCCTTGACCGCCAGCAGCGTGCCGAGCTGGCCGGAGCGCACGCGGTGCAGGAGGTCGGCGAAGGACGGCGCGAACCGCACAGGGTAGGCCGTCATCAACGTGACGCCCGCGCGCTCGGCGGCGGCGAGCATCGCTTCCGCGTCCTCGACGGTGGTGGCGAGCGGCTTCTCGCACAGAATATGCGCGCCCACGGCGGCGGCGGCCTCCACGAGCGCACGGTGGCGTGCGTTCTCGGCCGTGACGATCACGGCGTCCGGCCCCCAGGCGAGCGCCTCCTCGTACGTGTCGAGGTAGCGCACTCCCAGCGACGCGGCCAGCTCGGCGCCCCGGGGCGCGTCGTCCGGAGCCGCCGCACCGTCGGGATCGGCGACGACCATGTCGATGTCGGCGCGGCCGGCGAGCGCACGGCAGTAGCCGATCGCGTGGGTGTGGGCGAAGGACAGCACGGCCACCTTGAGCGGGCCGGAGGCGGGCGGGTTCAACGGAAGCTCCTCGGGAGTCGTGCCGGTCATGCGCCGACCCCGGCGGGGACGGCGGCGGACGCCAGGTCGGAGGTGGACGTCAGGTCGACCTCCACCGGAAGGCCCGTGCGCAGCGACTCCATCGCCGCTTCGGCCACGATGACGGCGCGGAGGCCGTCTGCGCCCGTCACCCGGGCCTCCCGATCCTCCGCGATCGCGGCGACATAGTCACGCAACTGCGCGGTGTACGGGCTTTCGGTCAGGGAGGCCGGCGGCAGGTAGCCGTCACCCGCATGGGCCGAGGGGATGTCGAGCCGGCTGGCCGTCGGCGCCGAGTCGAGCGCGAGGGTTCCGCTCGATCCCGCGATGTCCGCCGAGGTGCGGAACAGCAGCCCTCGCGGACCCCAGGTCCCCTGCACGTGGCTCAGGGCGCCGTTCGCGTGCGTGAGCACGACGTGCGCCGTGACGGCGTCGGGGGCCTCTGCGTCGCCGGCCGGCGCGCTCTGCGCCGCGTACACGCGCACGATGTCGCCCGCCATCCACAGCGCCTGGTCGAGG
Organism: Leifsonia sp. TF02-11; assembly: GCF_017565305.1. GTDB lineage: Bacteria > Actinomycetota > Actinomycetes > Actinomycetales > Microbacteriaceae > Leifsonia. The sequence goes on along the minus strand of NZ_JAGEKP010000037.1, from coordinate 13,799 downwards.
TCGTGGATCATCTGGTCGCGCACGATCCCGCCACCGCCGTCCACGTCGTGGAACCAGGTGCCGGTCTTCGGCGCCTCTCCCCCGCGCACGAAGCGCAGGACGGCCGGCTCGCCGATGCGGCCCGTCAGCACCTGCGCGCGCAGCGCCGCGTAGTCGGGGAAGTACCGCACCACGTGCGCGGGGAACAGCCGGACACCGGCCTCCCGAGCCGCTTCGATGACCTCGCGGGCGGCATCCACGGTCCCCGCGAGCGGCTTCTCGCAGATCACATGCTTGCCGGCCCGGATCGCGGTCAGCGCGAGCGGCGCGTGGCTCGGTGTCGGAGTGACGATGTCGACGACGTCGGCGGCGGCGAGGAGGGCGTCGAGGTCGGTGGCGACCGCGAATCCGTACTCGGCCGCGAGCGCGTCGGCGCCGTCGTGCGAGTACACGGTGACGGCAGCGCCCAGGGCGCGCCAGCCGTCGGCGTGTACGCGGGAGATGCCGCCGGCCCCGATGAGGCCGACTCGAAGGGTGGTCACGTGGAGTGCCTTTCTGAGGTGGTCGCTGCGGCTGTCTCCGGTCACTTGAGACCGGAGAAGGCGATCCCGTCGATGACGCGCCGCTGCATGAGGAGGAAGAGGATGAGCACCGGCGCCATCGCGAGCAGGCTCGCCGCCAGCAGCAGCGGGAAGTCCGGGATGGACCGCTGGCTGGTCAGGGTGGCGATGCCGGGCGCCAGGGGCATCTGGGTCGAGTCCGTCGCCACGATGAGCGGCCAGAGCAGGTCGTTCCACGAGGCGAGGACGGTGATGATCGCGAGAGCGGAGAGGCCGGGCTTGGCCAGCGGCAGCATGACCTTCCAGAACACCTGGAAGTGGTTGGCGCCGTCGAGGCGGGCCGCCTCCGCGAGCTCGTCGGGCAGTCCGAGGAAGAACTGCCGCATCATGAAGGTGCCGAACGCGCTGAAGATGCCGGGCGCCGCGATGCCGGCGATGGTGTTGAGCCAGCCGAGCCCCTGGATGATCTGGTACTGCGGAAGCAGGTAGACCTGCGGCGGGACCATCAGGATGGCGAGCACGAGGGCGAAGATCGTCCGGCGGAACGGGAACTCCATCCGCGCGAACGCGTACCCGGCCATCGAGCACAACAGCAGCTGGCCCACCGTGCGGATGACCGTCACGGCCACCGACACCCAGAGCTGGTTGAGGAACGGCAGCTGGTCGAACACGTGCGCGAAGTTCTCGAAGTGCAGGATGCCCGGCCAGACCGTCGGGGGGACCGACGTGACCTGGGCGTTCGTCGCCAGCGACATGAGGATCTGCCAGACGAACGGGAAGATCATCAGCAGCGAGGCGACGATCAGCACCGCGTGCGTGAGTCCGTTGCGGCTGCGGGCGCGGCTCGCGCCGGGACGGGACGCGACCGGGCGGGAGGCTACCGAGCTAGACATAGTTGACCCACCTCTTCTGCATGCGGAACTGGAGCATCGTGAACGCACCGACCAGGATCAGGATCGCGACCCCGACCGCGGCGGCGTAGCCGTTGTCGCCGGTCTGCTGGTGCGCGAAGAACAGGTACACCAGCGACTGCGTCTGGTTGATCGCCGGGTTCTGCGTGCCCATCAGCGCGTAGAGCAGGTCGAACAGCTGGAACCCGGTGATCACGGTGATCACCGACACGAAGAAGATCGACGGGCTGAGCAGCGGCACCGTGATCGAGAAGAACTGCCGGGTCCGCGTGGCGCCGTCGATCGACGACGCCTCGTACATCTCCGGTGGGATGCTGCGCATTCCGGCCGAGAGCACGATCAGGTTGAAGCCGAGCGAGATCCATACACCGACGACACCCACGGCGAACAGCGCGAACCACTCCGTGCTCAGCCAGTTGGGACCCTTGATGCCGACGAGCGACAGTGTGTAGTTGATCACGCCGAAGTCGCCGTTGAAGATGATCCGCCACACCATCGAGATGGCGGCGGGCATCGCGACGTAGGGCAGGAAGAACGCCGTGCGGTACGCCGCGGCGAACTTGAGTCCCGGCCGGTTGATCAGCGCGGCGAACAGCACAGCCAGCGGGATGCCGAGCAGCAGGATCCCGACGTAGATCAGGGTGTTGAGGATCGACCGCCAGAAGTCGGGGTCGGCCAGCATCTGCTGGTAGTTCGAGATGCCCGACCAGGTGGCGCCGCCGAAGGCGCCCCAGGTGGTGAAGCTGAAGTAGGCGTTGCGGAAGATCGGCCAGATGTAGAACACCAGCACGCCGAACAGCAGCGGGCCGACGAAGAGCAGCGCCCACCAGCCGTCCTTGCGGAGCCGGCCGCGCTTGCGGGGCCGAGGGGCGCTCTCGCCCCGGGAGCCGGGCGCCGCCTGCGCGGCGCCCGCTCCCTTCGTGATCGTCTGAGTGGACATGGTCACTCTTTGGCGAGGGCCGCGTTCATCTGCTTGGCGAGCTCCTTGGCGACCTCGTCGACCGGCTTCTTGCCGCTGAAGGCGTCGGGCAGGAGGTCGTTCTCCAACTTGTTCCAGGCCGCGGTGTTCTTGGAGATCGGGTACGGGAACGCGTAGTCCGCCGCAGCCTTCTCGAAGATGTTCAGATCCCACGGCGCGGTGTCGACGAACGCCTGCTGCGTGCCGTTGAAGGCCGGGTTGGCCGCGCCCAGCTTGGCCTGCGTCTCCGCGGCCTGCTTGCCGCCCAGGTAGTCCTGGAAGGCGATGGCCGCCGCCTTGTTCTTGGAGTCCTTCGCGACGACGTTGGCGAGACCGTGGATGACGGTCGCCTGCCGCTCACCGGTGGGCAGCGGGGCCAGCGCGATGGTGTTCTTGATCGGCGAGGCGAGCAGCTCCGAGTTGAGCCAGGTGCCCGACCAGATCATGGCCGACTTGGAGTTGATGAACCACTGGTCCTGCGGGGTGTCCGACAGCTGCGACAGCGTCGGCGACGAGCCGTCGGCGATCAGGTCGCGCACGAACTGGAGGCCCTTGATCGACTTGGGGTCGTCGTAGCCCGACTTCTTGCCGTCGCCCGAGATGATCGAGCCGCCGGCCTGGAGGATGGTGTTGTAGTACATCTCCTGGCCGCCCGAGAGACCGCTGGCGACTCCGTAGACGCCCTCGCCCTTCAGCTTGTCGGAGATCTCCTTGGCCTTCTGGTGGAACTCGTCCCAGGTCCAGTTCGCGGTCGGGTAGGCGACGCCCGCCTTGTCGAACACGGCCTTGTTGTAGAAGACCCCGATCGTGTCGAAGTCCTTCGGAACGCCGTACTGTTTGCCGTCCCAGCTGTACAGGTCGTTCAACGCCTTGGGGTAGTTCGCGGGCTTGATGCCGGAGCCGATCGGCTCGAGCAGTCCGTTGGACGCGTAGAGCTGGAAGTTCGGCCCGTTCATCCAGAAGACGTCGGGCAGCGTCTTGGACGATCCCTGGGTCTGCAGCTTGGTGAAGTAGTTCGCGTACGGCGTGATCTGGGTGGTCACCTTGATGTTCGGATACTCCTTGTTGAAGTCCTTGATCAGAGTGTCCATCGCCGGCTTCTGGTTCACGTCCCAGAACGCGTAGGAGATGCTGGCGGACAGATTATGATCGGCAGGGGCATCGGAACCGCTGCCAGTGTTGGACGAGCATCCGGCGAGTACGACCGCGGAGGCGATTGCGGCCGCGGCCGCGAGCAGGGCTTTTCGCATTGGTTCTCCTTCGATGAGGGGGTTTGTCGGTGCCTTGCCGGGTCGGCGACTCCACTCGCCGGCCCGGATCTTCGTTTTCTCGTGAGCTCCGCGCTTCTGGTGCGCGCGAAGCGTCGGTCGCGGCTACAACCGCGCAGCGACCTCCGCATCCACGGCGAGGACGGCGCGGGGCCGCGATCCGTCGCGGAGCGATTCGGTGGCCGCCACGGCGGTGGCCACCGCATTGCGGGCGGCGACTGCGGACGTCGTCGTCGCACTCCCTTCCCGCACGAAGCGCACGAACTCGGCCACGGTGAGCCGATCCGCGTCTCCGTGCCCGCCCTCGTCGCCGAGCACGGTGTACTCGGCGTCGCCGGCGGGGTTGTACGTGGTCCGACGATTCCAGACGCGCACGATGGCGCCGTCCGAATCGCCGAAGTTCTCCAGACGCCCCTCCGTGCCGATCACGGTGTAGTTGCGCCAGTAATCCGGGGTGTAGTGGCACTGCTGGTACGAGGCGAACACGCCGTTGTCCAGGTGCATGGTGACCATCGAGAGGTCCTCGACGTCGATCACCGGGTTCAGCTCCCGCTGGGCCAGGGGCGGCCAGGCGTCGAGCGAGAACCAGTCCGGCATCGAGCGATCGGAGTTGTCCCTCCTGTCGTCGATCCCGCCGTAGAGCGTGAGGCCGCCCATGCCGGTGACCAGGTCGGAGTAGCCTCCGGCGAGCCAGTGGATGATGTCGATGTCGTGGGCGCCCTTCTGCAGCAGCAGCCCGTTCGACTTGGCGCGCTCGGCGTGCCAGTCCTTGAAGTAGTAGTCGCCGCCGTTCCCGACGAAGTGCCGGCACCAGACCGCCTTGACCTCGCCGATGTCGCCGCGCTCGATGATGTCGCGCATGGTCCGGACGACGGCCATGTGCCGCATGTTGTGCCCGACGTAGAGCGGAGTGCCCGACGCGGCGGCAGCGGCGAGGATGGCGTCGGCGTCGGCGACGTCGATCGCGAGCGGCTTCTCGAGGTAGACCGCGATTCCCGCGTTCAGGAGGTCGATCGCGACTTCCGCGTGGGTGTGGTCGGGCGAGGTGACGAACGCGGCGTCGATGTCGGCGGCACCCGCGATCAGCTCGCGGTGGCCGGCGAACAGCTCCGCCTCCGTGCCGAAGAGGTCGGCCGCGCGCTCGCGGGCGGCAGCACTCGGGTCGGCGACCGCGACGATCACGCCGTCGCCGGTCTCGACGGCATGACCGGCGATCTCGGACCGGGCGCCGGCCCCGATCACGGCGAGACGCAACGGCCGGTCGACGTCGAGCTCCCGCTCACCCACCGTCTGCTGCGCAGTCACCCCTGCATTCATCTGCACTCCTCCACTCGTCCGTTCCTGATCGCTCATCGGGCGGCTCTCCCCGCGGTCTCCTGCGCGGCCATCGCCCGGGCCGCAGCGACATCGATGTCGGGCTCCGGCAGGTCCGATGCCTGGTAGAGCCGCTCCACGGCCTGACCGGAGGCCAGCGCCAGCGCGCCAAGCACGACCGACTCGGCGCCGAGCTCCGACTGGATGATCGACGGCCGCACCGGCACCCCGATCTCCGACATGACGGCGGCACGCAGCGGCCGGAGAAGCTCTTCTCCGGCGCGCGACAGACCGCCGCCGACCACGACGACGTCCGGGTCGACGGCCATCGTGACCGTCGCGATGCCGGTGGCGACGCCGCGCACGAACCGTTCGATCTCGGCCCGGGCCGCGGAGTCACCTGCCGCGGCGGCGCGGAACACCTCCTCGGCGGTCTCCGCGGTCTCCCAGCGCAGCTGGCCCGAATCGTCGACGTGCATCGAGAAGACGCTGCCGCCGATCTCGCCAGCAGCACCATGGCGCCCGCGCCGCAGCTTTCCGTCGATGATCAGCCCCATCGAGATGCGGTGGCCCGCGAAGAAGTAGGCGACGTCGTCGACGAGCCGTGCGGCGCCCATCCGGTGCTCGGCAAGCGCGGCGAGGCGCATGTCGTTCTCGATGACGGCGGGGCAGCCGAACTCTTCGCGGAGTCTGCCCGCGATGTCGACGCCCTCCCAGTCGGGGAAGTTGTGCGAGACCGCCAGCCGGCCGTCCGGCCCGACCATCCCCGAAACCGCGACCGCCATTCCGGACAGCGTCGCCAGTCGGCCGATGTCGATCCCGGCGCGGTCGAAGCAGGTGCGGACCGCGTCCTTGACGTAGTCGAGACGGTCGGCGCCGACGAATCGCTGCTCGATGTCGCGCTGGTGCCAGGCGACGATCCGCCCGGTCAGGTCGGCCACCACGACGCGGACGCGGTGGATGCCGACGTCGACGCCCACGAGGAGGCCGGCGTCGGCGACGAACTCGAAAATGCGTGCCGGACGCCCTGCGCCGCGGCCTCCCGCGGTGTGCTCCTCGATCATGCCGACCAGGCCGCGCTCACGGAGCGCCGGGAGGGCGGCCTCGACGGTGGGACGAGAGAGTCCGGTGCGTTCGGCCAGCTGAGCGACGGTCGCGCGGCCTCCGTCGCGGAGGGCGACCGCGACGCGGGCGCCGCTCTGGTTCGCCTGACGCGCATCGTGCACGCCGTTCTCCGCTGGAATCACCGCTGGACCTCTCCGTCCGTTTACAAAGCAAATCGCTTTTGTAATTGCTTTCGGATAGTAGAGCACGACTGCATATGCGAGGTCAAGGCGAATCTAATACAAGTAAAACGACTTGCGTATTCGGACCCACCGAACATCGGGCAGCAGGCGCCCGCGCGTCGGTCTTGTCCGTTGCGCACGCCGACCAATACGCTCGCTCTGACGTTCGACCAGCGAGCAGGAGGCCTCCATGCGTTTCATCCAATCGCCCGAGCGTCGCGCAGCCGACCGCGCTGCGGAGACCTCCGGGGCGGCGCCGCTGCTCAAGCGCAGCCCCCTGCTGTTCGGCTTCGTGGTCACCCTCGGCGCGCTGGGAGCCATCGCCACCGGCTACATGCTGTACGGCCTCCGGTCGATCATCTTCTCCGTCTTCCTCGCCGCGTTCGCCACCGTCGGCCTCGACCCGCTGATCCGCTGGTTCCAACGCCACGGGATGAAGCGGGCATGGGCCATCGTCACCGTGATCCTGCTGATCGTCGGCGTACTCGTCGCGATCATCTGGGTGGTCGTCCCCCTGCTCGTGACGCAGATCTCCAACCTCGCGACCTCGATCCCCGCCGAGGTCAAGAGGCTGCAGGCCGAAGGCTGGTTCGACGCGACGAACAAGGCCAGCAACGGCGTCCTGGGCCAGGCCCTCACCTGGATCTCCGACCAGGTGAAAAACCCGCAGACCTGGGCCAATGTCGGCAACGGCCTGCTCGGCTTCGGCCTGTCGGTGCTGAACGCCTTCACGACCGGGTTCTTCATCGCGATCCTGACGATCTACTTCATCGCGTCGTACGACTCCACCAAGCAGTCGCTGTACCACCTGGTGCGTCGCTCCCACCGCACGCGGTTCGAGGGGTACTCCGAGCGGATCCTCCAGAACTTCGGCAAGTACCTCAGCGGAATGGTCATCCTCGCGTTCTTCAACGCGACCTACAGCCTCATCCTGCTGCTCGTCACCGGCGTGCCCGGCGCCTTCCTGATCGCGTTGGCGGCCTTCTTCATCACGCTCATCCCGCTGATCGGAACCGTGCTCACGACCGCCGTCATGACGGTGCTGGCGCTCATCCACTCCCCCGTCAGCGGCGTCGTCGTGCTGGTCCTCATGCTCGTCTACATGCAGGTGGAGGCGTACATCCTCACTCCGAAGGTGATGGGCAAGGCCGTGCAGGTGCCCGGCTCGGTCGTGCTCATCTCCGCGCTCGCCGGCTCGACCCTGTTCGGCCTCCCCGGCGCCCTGGTCGCCATCCCGATCTCCGCCGGCATCATCCTGATCATCAAAGAGGTCGTGATGCCGAGGAAGGACCGGTCGTAGCGCGTCCCGTCACGCCGTCGCCGGTCCGGGCGCGCCGCGGTCCAACCCCCGCCACACCGGGAACACCAGCGGCGCGATCGTGACCACGAGCATGACGGCCCCGGCCGCCACGCAGGCCGCCGCGAGCCCGACCGCCTGGGCGAGGAGGCCGCCGAAGAGCGAGCCGAACGGGATCCCGAGATAGGCGCTCGCCTTCATCCCGCCGAGCACGCGTGTCTGGAGTCGAGGCGGAACGCGCTCGAACTGCACGGCGCCGACGATCGGGTTCGGCACGCCGCCGAACACGCCGCACACGAAGAACACCACGGCGACCGGGAGCACGGCGTCTGTTCCCGCCACCGCGAAGAAGGGCGGGGCAGACGCCAGCAGGGTGCACAGGGCGAAGGTGATCCAGCGCGGCAGCCGTCGGCCTCCCCAGGCCGTGAGCAGCACCCCGACCAGCATCCCGAGCCCGGACGCTCCGCCGACCACGCCGAACGCCACGGCGTCGTGGACCCGGTCGTGCGCCCACACGGGAAGGAAGACGGCGTTCATCGCCTGGTCGAGCAGGTTGGTGACCACGATCAACACCAGGAGGCTGAGCAGCAGGCGGTCGCGCCGGAGGAAGCCGGCGCCCTCCCGAAGCTGGGCGAGGTAGGCGCGGAGGCCGGAACCGCGGGTTTCGCGTGGAGCGTCGTGGGAGTGCGTGGCTCCGGCCTCGGCTCCGGCCTCGTCTCTGGCCTCGGGCGGACGCGAGACCACCACCGCGGGGACGAACACCGCGGTGAGGACCGCCGCGGCCAGGAAGCTGATGCTGTCCAGCAGAACCGTCCCCGCCGGTCCGAGGACCGCGACCAGGGCTCCCGCGAGAGGCAATCCGATCAGCAGTCCTGCGCGGTTCGCACCGCTGTAGAGGCCGACGGCGCGCTCGTCGCTCCAGCGCGCCAGGCGGGCCAGCGGTGGGATCATCGGGGTCGTCGCAGCGTCCGCCGCCCCTCGCACCGCCCCGGCGACGGCGACGAGAGCGAGCAGGAGGCCGAAAGGGAGGGCACCGAGCTCGCCCAGCAGGAACACGAGGAAAACCGCGACCGAGGCCGCCAGGTTTCCCAGCAGGAACGTGCGACGCAGTCCGACCCGGTCGACCAGCGGGCCGGCAGTCGCCTGCAGGAGCACGTAGGGCGCCATCTCCGCGAACCCGACGACGCCGGTCGCGACCGCGCTGCCCGTCGTGACGAGGACGAGCCACGGGATCGCGACGGCGGAGAGCGCCGTTCCGGTGCCGCTCACGAAGTAGGCGCCCACCAGAGCGAGCAGAGGCCCGCGGCGACGGGCGGCCGCGCCGCTCACCGGGTCGCCCCCTGTGCCGCCCGCATCAGTCCTCCGGGAAGAGCTGGAACTGCGCGTGCACCCGCAGGGCATCCGCGTCACTCGACGGGTTGTCCGGATCGCGCTGGAACCGTGTCACGAGCTCGCGCACGGCCGTCACCACCATCCGCGCCTGCTCGGGTGTGAGGGTCAGCGGCCAGTCGCTGACCGTCCACGGCATGGCCGCGAGTTCGTCGACCTGGCTCGGGAGGGTGTCCACCCAGTCGAGCACGCGCCGGTGGGAGGCCTCCACGTTGAGGCGGACGAACTGCGCCGCCTGGTCCACCGTGTCGGCGGTCGCCGGGTCCCCCGGCACCCGGAACGAGAACGACGTCGACCGGTGCACGGCCCGCCACCAGCGATCGCGGTCGTCGCCGCGCTCCTCGTCCTCCACGATGAACCCGTGCTGCGCGAGCACACGCAGGTGGTAGCTCGTCACGCCCGTGGACTGCCCCACCCTCCGGCCGAGCTCCGTGGCCGTCGACGGGCCGTCGGCCTGGAGCAGCTCGAGCAGCCGCAGCCGCAGGGGGTTCACCAAGCCGCGCATCGCCGACGGCGACAGCATGACCTCCCGCGCGGGATCGAACCCCGGGAACCCGTCCGTTACATGGTCGTCCATACCGACAGACTAATTGCAGAATCTTTTCTGCAGAAGATTTTCTGGGCAAAATCAGGAGGTGACGCTCAGCCCCTGCCTCCGCTTACTCACCACTCGGAGGTCACCGAGGCCGAAGCCGCCGATCGGGAGCGCCGCGCGGATCCTCTCGTCGTCGAAATGTCGCGACGGGCGCAGTTCCACGGGAAGCTCGGGGGCGAACGGCGCCGGCTCGTCCACGCCTTCGTTCAGCATGCGGGCCTGCGCCTTGGCGACCAGCGGCACGACCATCGTCCACTCGGTCAGCTGAGCCAGCACCCGGATGGTCCACACCGGCGCCGGGAAGAACACCGGGCGCCGGTCGGCGACCCGCGCGATGCGGCGCACCGCCTCGCCGAGCGCGAGCTCGTCGGCCCCCATCACCGCGACGGTCGGATCGGGGACGCGACCCTCGAGCGCAGCGATGAGAACGTCGACCGCGTCGTCCACCGGGACGGGCCGCACATTGCGCTCGCGGAAGCCGACCGTCGCGAAGAGCGGCAGCGTGCGCACGGCACGCGTGACATGGTCGACCATGTGGTCGCCCGGCCCGTAGATCATCCCGAACTTGAGGATCGTGTGCGGGATGCCGGAGTCGCGGATGAGCTCTTCGGCCTCCCACTTGGTCTCGTGGTAGCGCGAGCCGCAGTCGGGGCGCGCCCGCAGGAAGCTGACCATCACGATGCGCCGCACGCCCGCCCGGCGGGCCGCCTCGATGACGGCGCGGGTCCCCTCGACGTGCACGCGGTCGAAGGTCTGCTCCCCCAGCTCACGGTTGATACCCGCGCAGTGCGCGACGGCGTCGCAGCCGGCGAAGGCCGCGGCGAGGGCGTCGACGTCGTCGATCCGCACGCCGGTCCGGCGCGAGATCACGACCGTCTCGGCCGGGTCGAGCCGCTCGGCGAGGTGGCGCCCGACGAAGCCCGTGCCTCCGGTGATGGCGATGCGCATGGTGCAACTCCTTTGCTAATTAGCACTGGAGCTAAACAGTATCTAGCAATGGTGCTAAAGTGCAACCATGACAGACAGCGCTTCCGAGATCTTCGCCGCGCTCGCCCATCCGACCAGGCGGCAGATCCTCCAAGACCTCAAAGACGGCGAACTCGCCGCCGGCGAGATCGCGGCGCGCTTCAGCTCCACCGGCCCCACGATCTCCCGCCACCTGAGCGTGCTGCGCCAGGCCGGACTGGTCACGGAGCGCCGCGACGCCAATCGCATCCTCTACTCGCTCGTCGGCGACCGGCTCGCCCTGTCGGTCGGCGACTTCCTCTCGACCGTGTGCCCGGAGCAGATCGTGCTGCGCGAGGTGCGCAAGCGCGGCACCGGACGATCCGCCGCGCCGCGCCGTGCCCAGGAGGCTCGGCCCGGAATCTCCTGATCGCGGCCGCTCCGAGGAGAATCCGGGCGGCTGACGCCGGGATCTCCTTGCGAAGCCGGTCGCGCATTCCGGTTGGAATCCGGAGGGAAATACCCCCATCCACGAGGCGACCAGTCCGACGAGCGCGACGACACCGACACTTGCCACGAGCAGCCAGACGAAGCCGATCAGAAACTCGATGCCAATGCGCCCGCGAGTGGCGGGCACGCTCCGCCCGACGAGACGGGCGATCGCGGATCGATCGCCTGTGGCCACGGGCGGGAGCAGCACGAGGACGCGCAGGCCGCGCCCGATGAGGAACGTCCCGGGTGCTGTCCCGCCTTTCCCAATCGCGAAGTGGGTTGGACGGCGCGGCTCGCCCGCGAGGGGCCGTATCGCTGCGGAAGTTGGATAATGTACGCGCGTGACTTCCAACCCTGATGACGATGCCCCCGATCTCTACGGGCCGCAGACGCAACGGGTGCTCGATCTGCTCTTTCGCATCCAGAACCTCCGTCCGGAGGAGGCACGAGCCCTCGTTGCGGCGCGCAAACGGGTAAAGAAGGCAGACTGGGAGCAGCGCGACGGGGAATCTGGCCGCTCATTCGGCACATCCCGCGTTACACGGACACGCTGTCCGCCAGGGCTTATGTACTCCTGTCCAGCCCGGAGAGGAGGGCATTCCGGCCGCCGGGCCGCCCGCATCAGCCGCGCTTGCCGCGCTCATCTTCCGTGACATGATCGGTGACTCATTCACGCAAGCTCACTATGACACGTACACCGCACCGTGGCGCCGCGCGGTCGGTCCCGTTCATCCGGACGACGCGCCCCCGCTGTAAGAAGGCGCTAGGTGCCGCGGCGGCGAGCCCGATTGCATCATCACTGACGAGCGGCGAAGAGCTTTCTGGAAGCACCGCACTTCCCGCGGATGCGCTCGAAAGGACATAGAGATGACGCCGAGGGCAGCCTGGGCCCACGCAGGAGTCAGGAGTCCCGCGCACCAGTGCATTCGTTCGCGGGACGACGAAGCTGCGACGAAAGCAGATGTGGGCAAATGTGAGCAACCGGCCCCATCACACACCGACCAACGAAACCGAAGAAGCCCCCGATCCTCGTGCTTCCACGGAGATCGGGGGCTTCTCGCCACCTGCGGTGTTGGGTGCGCCCCCAGGGACTTGAACCCGGATACGGGCCGCCGGAGAGGGTCAACCGACTCCAAAATCCGCGGAATTATGCGCCTTTTGGTTCACTAGAGATCATTTGGATCTCATACGATCTCACTCGGTTGTGGGCAAAATGTGGGCACGCTGGGAAAATTTTGGGCCTATGCGCTCGGGCTGGCATCGCGGTCTTGGAGCGACGGCTCCGCCTCATCGACTTCGGCGAGCAAGCCTTCGAGCACCGGTATCAGCTCCGGGAGGTCATCAGTCAGGATCTCCCACACTCGCCGCTGATCCACCCGCGCATACGCGTGCACAAGGATGTTTCGCGTCGCGATGATCGCGTGAACATTCGGGATCCGAGCCGCTGTCTCAGCGTCAGCCGAGCGCAGGTTCTTGAGCGCCTCGCCGAGGATTTCGAGTTGCCGTTCGACTGCGGCTTGAAGCACCCAGTCGCCCAGGTACTCCGCCTGCCCATGACCCTGTGCGACGGATCCGGCTTTCATTGCGGCCTCGCGCGCGTCCCATAGGAACGCCGGCGACTCACGCAGCATAGAGCTCCTCAGCGCTGCCGAAGGCCGACCGTGCGAAGTATGGATTGCGCACCGCACCGGCGTCGACCAGGTCAACCCCTCGACCCACGATCCGCTCCAGATCTTCCTTCAAGTCGAAGTAGTCATGGAGCAGCCCACCGCGCCCAGGCAAGAAATCGACGAGGAAATCGACGTCGCTCCTCTCGCGGTCAAACTTGTCGCCGAGCACCGAGCCGAAAATGCGAAGTCGCTTGACTCCATGTACTTCGCAGGCGCGGATGATCGCTTGCACGTCGACTGGCACCGCGGTGATCATGGCAGGAATTATCCCATGTCAGCTGGTTGCGCCGCACGACCGCGCGGTTCCGCGTGGCAACGGAACGTTGATCGTCGCGTTTCCGAAGCCTGTCAGCGTACGAACAGAGCATCCAGACTTGCCTTGGAGCGAACTAGGCGGCGGACGGATCCTCTTTGCGCAAATGCCACGCGAGAGAATACGCAACCGTCAAAGTCGAGCGTAACGATAGGAGTTTCGGATGCTGCTACTGAAATAGCTTCCAATGCTCTCGGCTCCCATCAACGTTTCGTGCTCGACAGCCGAAACGTCGAAGTACTGTAGACGGTTCCGTCCTTGAACTCGACTTCGAGAGTCTGGCTCGCGGCGTCATATCCGACCGTGATCAAGTTCGAACTATTCACCGGGATGCGATCCATTTGAAGCTCCTCCGCTTGTGTTGTTGCTGAGATCGGCGGTACGGCGCGCCGACTTCGTGTTGTGAGACGCTGCCACGCTGAGGCGACATCTCCGTAATCCTGCGGCACCCGATCGACATCCCAACCGCCCGATTTATCGCGGGCGAGCACCTCGGGATCCTGGCTATCAGGCTGGCTGTCTCCCTGCACTTCGATGAGGACCCGGGTGGGTAGCTTTACGATTTCGCCGATCACCAGTGCCTCACCAGTACGAAGTACAGGCACAGCCCCAAATAGGCCGGCAAGGTTGTCGGGCAATGTTGAAGCAAGCAAGCCCCGATCCGAGGTGTTGCTTAGACGCAAGACAATGAAAGAACCAGTTGAGTCCCGCATAGTGGTGTAGCGCACGGTGATCCGGCTCGTCGTTCACGACGTAAGTGCGGTCACCGTGTGATCCTTCGAGGAATCTCCTACAACCCTCTCGAATGGAGTCATCACGATG
>NZ_JAGEKP010000036.1 GCF_017565305.1 Leifsonia sp. TF02-11 | reverse complement strand
GGTCTCGTCTCCGGTCTCGTTTCTGGTCTCGTTTCTGGTCTTGTTTGCTTAGTCATGGCTACTTTCGTTGCTTGTTGCCGTTGCCATCGGCTCTTCTTGTCGCGGCCATCTCTCGCGCTCAGCAGTTGCCGCGGCTCCGCGCCGCTCCTCAGCGCTAGAGAACCCCGACCCATGTAGGTGGGTCGGGGTTCTCTTCGTTTGCTTGTGGGCTACTGGTTGAGCGTTTCCGCGATCTTGTGGGCGGCCGCGAGGACCCGGGAGGCGGTGTCGCGAATCACGGTGATATCCTCGTCGCTCCAGCCGGTGATGTAGCCGATGCTGTAGCTGCTGGTGTCGAATCCGTGCAGGCCGGCGACTACGTAGGCGACCGACTCCGCTTCGACTTCCATGCGTCCGCGGTGCAGCCGGTACTCCTCGACGCTGTCGATGTGATGGAGTTCAATGTGCGCCGTTTCGTGAATCAGCGTCTTCGCGGACTGCTCCACGCTGATCCTGTCCGCGAGGATCACCCGTCGTGTCTCAGGGTCGGTGTAACCGCTGGCATGGGTCAACGGTTCGCGGTCGACCCTCCATCCTGAGGATTCGAGGTGGGCGGTCAGCGGAGCGATCACGCCATGGTCGTGGTCGCCCGTGAGCCGCTGCGTGGGATTACTCGGGAGTGGGTCGGCTCCCTCGATCGGGTCGGTTTGTGTGATCTCGAACACGGACAGGGTCGGGAAGTATCGGATCATGGGGTCTTCGTCGCCGGGGGTGTCATCGTCGGCGTCCGCCGCGGTCTTCTTCTCGCGGTAGCCGAAGGGCGATGATCAGTAGGAGGTTGTTCAGGCTGTAGGTGTGGAAGGAGCGGGCGAATTCGAGGAAGGCCCGCCACTGGCCGCTGTCGGTTAGCTGCTGGACCTGCTCCACGATGGACGCGTGCAGTGCCTCCGCCTCCGCCTGTCGGTCCTTCACGTCTCGGGTGATGGTCGCGTTCCTCATGATGCGCTTGCTCCTTCGTCCACTCGTCTTTTCTCGCCGTTCCGGCACGAAGATCAAGAACGGGTGGAGGCCGAGCAGCGACCGGCTGGAGCGGTTGCTAAGTGGAGGAGCGCAGCGACGGAGTCTGCAAATAGCGAGAGTCGGTCGCGGAGCAGCCGGAGGCCGTTACGATCGCAGGCCGGAGCGGGGAGAACACAGAAGACCGCGCCGACAAAGTCTCTCAACTGAGAATCTCCCCAGTGCCGTTAGCTCACCGGGGCGTCGAAAGGGCTGGACCTCGGTTGCTAGATCTACTCGAGATGCCGGAGGGCCGGATCCAGCCCAACGGGGTCGACAAGATCACGGCCGAAGCCGATGATGCTCAGTCGACTCACGCGCTGATCGAGGCGCAGGTGCCCTGACGGGTACGAGTTGATCCAGGTTCAAAACTCGATGCCGCGGGGCGGCCGCGTCATTGCGACCGGACGCATCCGTAGCGCTGCCACGCGAAATCGACGCCGAGGGTCAGGACTACCGCAGCGCCCGCGCCGCACTCGAAGCAGCGATTCCAGAGGATCATCGTCTCCTGTGGGTGCTCTCTGTTGACTGGTCGGGCGTCCGGACCCGGCTAGATGACGGATAGAGACTTGAGCGTGGGCGGGCCGGCGACGACCATGCCGGACGCTTCGCAGGCCTCCGGCCCGGTCATGTGGCGCGCCTCAGTGAAGCGGGGGCCGGGGGAGCCGGCGCCACCGAATAGCGCCAGCGCCGTCGCGCTTCCGGTGGTGTAGGCGGAGGCGTAGTAGATCCCCTCGAACGAGTTCGCCTGGATGGTCTCCGCCCACTGCTGCGGGATCGCGTAATCCTCCATGGTGACCAGCTCGCGTACGATCCCGAATCGGACCGCGCGCTCGGAGCTGACCGCAGCGCACTTGTAGTCGATCGGCGCGGTCATGGTCGAGACCTGGAAGGAATCGGCCAGCGCCCGCGAGACCACATTCGATACGCTCACGGCGTCTCGGACCTTCTCGCGCACCGCGGCCTCGACCTTGGTAGCCGCGTAGCAGGTCCCTGAAGGGGCCAGGAGGTTGAAGCGGCCATTGCGACTGCTATCAAACCACCATGCACCGCGTGCTGTGTTGTGCGCCCGGTACATCTGGGTCTCCGCGGACACGGTGTGTCGCGGCATCTTGCGGTAGTCCTGCCCTGGGACCGGCGCCCCTTGAGTGGCGGTCACGCGGCCCAGCTCGCAGCCGTGCGCGCAGCAGACGTGACGACCGCGTCCACCTCGCCGGCGATCAACCGGTCGATGTTCCGGCGGCGGTTGCTCACATCCTCGGAGGACTGGTCAGGAACCGGGGTGTTGAGCCACTGCGCCCAGGTCCACTCGTCGTCGATTCCCCGCCGGAGTTCGCTGAGCACCTCACGCATGCCAGGGACGATCGCGCCGTTCACGACCTGGAACGCCGGGTACACCGTCTGACCGTCCGCGGTGCGCAGCCGCAGCAGCCGCAGCTCAGCGACGGCCTTGGAGACGGCCGCGCGGCCGCGTCCCAGCTCCTTTTGCAGCGATCCACTGGTGTAGCAGGGCCCAACGGTTTCCGCCCACGGGCTGACCGCGATCGGCAGCCGCTCGACGACCTGCGCGGCGACCTCGTCGGCGTCGCCGAGGTTGGTCAGTTCTTCGCCACGGTCGACCCGCTCGAGAAGTCGCGCGCGGACGGCGGCCACAATCTCGTCCACCGCGTGCTCCTGCACCTGGCGCGGCCCGGCCGTCCGCCGGCGACGACGTTCGGGTGCTGCAGTGCTCATGGGCGACCTCCCGTGTCAACTATGTCAACCAATTCTCTCAGTCGCATGTCAACCATGTCAACCACCGTGAGCGCGATTACCCCTTTCGCGGATAACTGATAACGCATGTTACCTCGCAACGAGCCGTTACGGCTCACACCTGCGGAGAGGGGGTGTGAGCGCAAGCGGGGTCCTAACCGTTGCCTGCAGCGTTGCTGGTGGGCTGCTTGCGCTCACACCGGTCTGGGGGGAGGGACCGTACCGGCAGTCGGCTTGTTCTCCTAGAGCCATTTCTCGGCGAGGTGGTCTGCGATCACGCGGCGGACGGTGCCCGACTTCGAGCGGAGCACGATCGACTCAGTGCGGATGATCGGGCCCTTCCGCCGGACGCCCTCGACCAGCCCGCCATCGGTCACACCGGTCGCGACGAAGAAGGTGTTATCGCCCTGGACCAGGTCGTCGACGCTCAGGATGGTGTCCATCTTCAGCCCCGCGGCGATCCCCCGGGCCCGCTCCTCGTCGTCACCCGGCGCCAGCATCCCCTGCATGAACCCGCCCAGCGCCTTCACGGCCGCGGCAGTGATGACACCCTCCGGGCTGCCGCCGACGCCGACGCACATGTCGATGCGCGACTCGTACCGTGCCGCGTTGATGCCGCCCGCGACGTCCCCTCGAGCAGCAACCGCGTCCCGGCACCCGCCGCGCGGATCTCCTCGATCAGCCCCTCGTGCCGCGGCCTGTCCAGCACAGCCACCCGGATCTCGTTCACCGGCTTGCCGAGCGCCTTCGCCAGCGCACGGATGTTGTCCCCGATCGACTGCGACAGGTCCACCACGCCGTGCCCGGCCGGACCGGTCACGATCTTGTTCATCCGGAACACGCTCGACGCGTCCAGCATCGACCCACGATCAGAGACCGCGATCACCGACAGCGCATTCTGACGTCCGGCCGCGGTGAGCGAGGTCCCGTCGATCGGGTCGACCGCGATGTCGACCGAGGGTCCCCGGCCGTTGCCGACGTGCTCGCAGTTGAACAGCATGGCGCGTTGTCCTTCTCGCCCTCGCCGATCACGATCACGCCGTCGAAGTTCACCGTTCCGAGGAACTTGCGCATCGCATCCACCGCCGCACCGTCGGCCGCGTTCTTGTCGCCGCGCCCGATCCACGGGGTC
Organism: Leifsonia sp. TF02-11; assembly: GCF_017565305.1. Taxonomy (GTDB): domain Bacteria; phylum Actinomycetota; class Actinomycetes; order Actinomycetales; family Microbacteriaceae; genus Leifsonia. The sequence goes on along the minus strand of NZ_JAGEKP010000036.1, from coordinate 5,737 downwards.
GCCCGGATGGCCGCCGCCTCCGTCGCCCGCACCAGCTCCATGGCGACGTTCCGGTCCGGATGCGTGAAATGGGACGCGCTGTCGGTGCTGGTCATGATGGGTCCTTTGTTGGGAAGTGTGGTGCCGGGCCCGCACGGAGACGGAGTGCGGGCCCGGCGCACGGGAGGGGGATTCCCGTGGATCGCTCCGACCACCCACTGGGCGGAGCGAACTCGCTAAGAAGTGATCGCCGCCCCGTGTTCGCGCTGCAGCGGCTGGAGGCGGGTGAGTTGGGTGACGTGGTGTGGGCCGAGCTCGGCGAGGGTGCGCACCTGGAGGAGTTTCATGGTGCGGGTGATCTGGTCGGTGAGGATCTGGATGGTGCGGTCGACTCCGTCCCGGCCGCCGGCCATGAGCCCGTAGAGGTAGGCGCGCCCGATGAGGGTGAACTTGGTGCCCAACGCGTAGGCGGCGATGATGTCGGCGCCGTTCATGATGCCGGTGTCGATCGCGACCTCGGTGTGGTGGCCGACCTCGCGGGCGACCTCCGGAAGCAGGTGGAACGGGATGGGCGCCCGGTCCAGTTGCCGGCCGCCGTGGTTGGAGAGCACGATCCCATCCACCCCGTGATCGACCAGCGTCTTCGCGTCCTCGAGGTTCTGCACGCCCTTGATGACCAGCTTTCCGGGCCAGAGTGCGCGGATCTCGGCGAGGTCGTCGTAGTCGATCGACGGGTCCATCGCCGCGTTGAGCAGGTCGCCGACGGTGCCGCCGGTCGCGGACAGGGAGGCGAACTCCAGCTTCGGGGTGGTGAGGAAGTCGTACCACCACCACGGCCGGGGGATCGCGTTCACGATCGTCCCCAACGTCAGCTGGGGTGGGATGGAGAACCCGTTCCGCTTATCCCGCAACCGGGCGCCGGCGACCGGGGTGTCCACGGTAAAGAACAGTGTGTCGAACCCGGCGGCCGCGGCCCGCTCGACCAGCCCGTAGCTGATCTCCTTCTGCCGCATCACGTAGAGCTGGAACCAGTTGCGCCCGTGCGGGTTCGCCGCCTTCACGCCTTCGATGGAGGTCGTCCCCAGTGTGGAGAGGGTGAACGGGATGCCCGCTGCGCCGGCCGCACCGGCACCGGCGGTCTCGCCCTCGGTCTGCATCAGCCGGGTGAACCCCGTCGGCGCGATCCCGAACGGCAGCGCCGACGGGCCGCCCCAGATCTGACACGAGGTGTCGACGGTGGACACGTCGTGCAGGATCGACGGGTGGAACTCCACGTCCTGGAACGCCTGCCGCGCGCGCGCCAGCGACAACTCGCCCTCGGCGGCGCCCTCGGTGTAGTCGAACGCCGCCTTCGGAGTCCGGCGCTTGGCGATCCGCGCGAGGTCCTCGATCGTCAGCGCCGACTCCAGCCGCCGCTTCTTCAGGTTCAGCTCGGGCTTCTTGAACTGCATGAGCTCCAGCAGCTCGGCGGGCTTGGGGAATTGACGGTCGACCATGCGAATGGATCCTAACGGGGGTCGTAGCGGACGATCTGGGTGGTGCGGGCGACCAGGGCGCGAAGCGTCTCCAGGTCGCCGGAGAGCAGGCCGGCAGCGCGCCCCTGGACGAGGACGTTGCCGATCGCGGTGGCCTCGACGGGACCGGCGAGCACCGGCAGGCCGCTGCGGTCGGCGGTCGCCTGGCAGAGGAGGGCGTTGCGCGCTCCCCCGCCGACGATGTGGACGGCCTCGACCCGCACACCCGAGAGGGATGCCGCCGTCCGGACGGTCTCGGCGAAGGCGGCGGCGAGGCTCTCGACGATGACGCGGACCATGCCCGCGGGCGAGGCGGGGGCGCGCATCCCGCGCTCGTCGAACCATCCGGCGATCCGGCCCGGCATGTCGCCGGGGGCGAGGAACCGAGGGTCCTCGGCGTCGAACACCTCGGCCGGGCGCGGCAGCTCGGTCGCCTCCGCCAGCAGCCCGGCGATGTCGACGTGGAGCCCGCGGCGCTGCCACTCGCGGAGGGACTCGCTGAGCAGCCAGAGCCCCATGACGTTGTGGAGGTACCGGATGCGCCCGTCCACGCCGCCCTCGTTGGTGAAGTTCGCGGCGCGTCCCTCGTCGGAGAGGATGCGCCGCTCGAGCTCCACCCCGACGAGCCCCCACGTCCCGCAGGAGATGTATGCGGCGCGGGAGGCGTCCATCGGCACTGCGACCACGGCCGAGGCGGTGTCGTGCGAGCCGACCGCCGTGACGGTCGGGGCGGCACCGGCGAAGGGCAGGTCGTGCGCCAGAGCCGGGAGCAGTCCTCCGATCGGCGTCCCGGCGTCGACCAGCGGCGCGAAGGCGGTGCGCGGTAGGCCGAGCCGCTCGATCAGGCCGTCGTTCCACGCGCCCTCGGCCGTCAGCAGGCCGGTGGTGGAGGCGTTGGTGCGCTCGGCGTGGGCAGCGCCGGTGAGCCAGTAGGCGATGAGGTCCGGGATGAGGAGGAAGCGGTCGGCGGACGCGAACGACCCGTCGGCCGCATCCACCGCCAACTGGTACAGCGAGTTGAACGGCAGGAACTGCAGGCCGCCCTCGCGGTACAGCTCCTCGGGCGAGACGGCAGCGTGCACGAGTTCGACCCCGCGCGCCGTGCGCTCGTCGCGGTAGTGGTACGGCTCGCCGAGCAGCCGGCCGGATCGGAGGAGGCCGTAATCGACCGCCCACGAGTCCACGCCGATGCTGCGCAGCGCGGGGTCGGTGCGGGACACGGCGGCCAGGCCGTCCAGCACACTCGCGTACAGCCCCGTCACATCCCAGTGCAGGGTGGCGCGGTCGCCCTCCCAGAGCCGAACGGGCGTATTGGGGAATCGCGCGGCCTCGGTCAGCTCGAGGGTGTCCGCGCCGACGCGGGCGTGCATCACCCGGCCGCTGGTCGCACCCAGGTCGACCGCCGCGACCGTCCCGGTGGTCATCGCAGGAAGGCCGCGGCGACCCCGGCATCCACCGGGATGTGCAGTCCGGTGGTGTGGTCGAGGTCGGCCGAGGTCAGCACCGCGACCGCATTGGCCACGTTCTCCGGCAGCACCTCGCGCTTGAGCAGCGTGCGCTGGGCGTAGTACGCGCCCAGCTCCTCCTCGGGCACCCCGTAGACCGCGGCGCGCTTGGCGCCCCAGCCGCCGGCGAAGATGCCGGAGCCGCGCACGACGCCGTCGGGGTTGATGCCGTTGACCTTCACGCCGTGGTCGCCGAGCTCGGCCGCGAGCAGCCGCACCTGGTGCGCCTGGTCGGCCTTGGTCGCCGAGTAGGCGATGTTGTTCGGGCCGGCGAAGACGGAGTTCTTGGACGAGATGTAGACGATGTCGCCGCCGAGTCCCTGCTCGATGAGCACCTTCGCGGCCGCCTTGGAGACCAGGAACGAGCCCTTGGCCATGACGTCGTGCTGCAGGTCCCAGTCGGCCTCGGTGGTCTCCAGCAGCGGCTTCGAGATCGACAGGCCGGCGTTGTTGACGATCAGGTCGAGGCCGCCGAACTGCAGCAGCGCCTCCTGGACCGCGGCCTGGATGTCGGACTCGCTGGTGACGTTCGCCGCCACCCCGATCGCCACATCCGTACCGCCCAGCTCCGCCGCCGCGGCCTGCGCCTTGAACAGGTCGAGGTCGGCGATGACGACGCACGCTCCCTCGGCCGCCAGCCGCGTCGCGATCGCCTTACCGATGCCGGAGGCCGCACCCGTGACGAGGGCGATGCGGCCCGCGTGGGATTTCGGCTTCGGGAGGCGCTGCAGCTTGGCCTCCTCCAGCGACCAGTACTCGATGCGGAACTTCTCCGCTTCATCGATCGGCGCGTACGACGAGATCGCCTCCGCGCCGCACATGACGTTGATCGCGTTGATGTAGAACTCGCCCGCGACGCGGGCGGTCTGCTTGTCCTTGCCGTAGGAGAACATCCCGACGCCCGGGATGAGCACGATCGCCGGGTCCGCACCCCGCATCGCCGGGGAGTCCGGGGTCGCGTACTTCTCGTAGTACGCCGTGTACTCGGCGCGGTACTGCTCGTGCAGCTCCTTCAGCCGGGCGATCGAGTCCTCGATGGAGGCGTCGGCGGGGAGGTCGAGGATGAGCGGCTTCACCTTCGTGCGGAGGAAGTGGTCCGGGCACGAGGTGCCGAGCGCACCCAACCGGACGTGCTCCTCCGACGCCAGGAAGTCGAGCACGACGTCGGCGTCGGTGAACGAGCCGACCTGCGGCTTGTCGGTCGAGGCGAGCCCGCGCAGGGTCGGCGCGAGAGCGGCGGCCTTCGCCCGGCGCTCGGCCGGCTCCAGCGGCTCGTTCGCCGGGACGCGCGCCCCGAACGGCTCGGGACGGCCGTGCTCGGCGATGTAGTCGGCGGCGGTCTGAATGATCCACAGCGAGTTGACCTCCGCCTCCTCGCTCGTGTCGCCCCACGCCGTGATCCCGTGACCGCCGAGGATGGTGCCGATCGCGTCCGGATTCGCCTGCTTGATCGCGGCGATGTCGAGGCCGAGCTGGAAGCCCGGGCGACGCCACGGCACCCACACGACGCGGCCGCCGAAGATCGTCTTCGTCAGCTCCTCGCCGTCGGCCGCCGTGGCGATCGCGATGCCGGAGTCGGGGTGCAGGTGGTCGACGTGGGCCGCATCCACCAGGCCGTGCATGGCCGTGTCGATCGAGGGGGCCGCGCCGCCCTTGCCGTGGAGTGTGTAGTCGAAGGCCGCAACCATCTCGTCCTCGCGCTCGACACCCGGGTAGACGTTCCGCAGCGCGCGGAGGCGGTCGAGCCGGAGCACGGCGAGGCCCTGCTCGGTGAGCGTGCCGAGGTCTCCCCCGGATCCCTTCACCCACAGCAGCTCCACCGGCTCCCCCGTGACGGGATCGGTCTCGGTGCCCTTGGCGGACGTGTTGCCGCCGGCGTAGTTCGTGTTCGCAGGGTCCGACCCGAGGCGGTTCGAGCGGGCCAACAGGCCCGCAACGGTCTGATTAGTCATCGGCTGTGAGGTCCTTTTGTTCGCGTCGATGGTGAGAGTGAGCTGTACCTGGTCATCGCGGTGCTGCCAGGTGGGGGAGTAAGCCTCGAGGTTCCAGCTGTCCCGGATAAGAGCGAGGGCCGGTTCGTCCTGAATAGTGAAGGTGAGTTCGCGTGCGAAGCGGCTGTATTCACCGAGGATCGCATTAATCAGCGCATGCGCCACCGCCCACACTTGCGGTCCCGGGACGCTGGCCAACACTTGCAGATTCGTCAGCTCGAGATCCGCAAGCAGCCTCTGGTTCGGAGGGTGTTCGTCATCCCAGCGGACGTGGAGACTCAGCTCGCGGGTACCAGCAAGACGGCGGCTGGTCGCGGGCCGAACCTTCACCCCCGCGGTGTTACCGGCCGGGATGTAAATCAGCATCGGGAGGAGTCCATGCTGCTCAGGCGCCCCATCCGGCCTGGGTGCCGCCCACACGCTCGGCCTCGATCTTCTCCTGGTAGCCGCTGGCCTTGTACGCGGCCATCGGGTCGGCGGGCAGCCCGCGCGACTCGCGCCAGGCGGCCAGGTCGGCGCGTACGTCGGTGTTGAACGCATCCATGAACACCGTGTTGGCGGCGAGCACGTCGTTCGCCCGCTGGGCTGCGTCCAGCGCGTCGACATCCTGGCTTTGTCAAGTTGAGTTGGCCCACCGATGTCGTCGTGATTCGGCCCACACGGTACGGCTGATAGTCGTTGCCGGTGCGGACTGCGCTGGACCTTTTGTCCGAGGGAGAGCCACGGGCATGAAAAGGCTAGAGGAGCT
>NZ_JAGEKP010000035.1 GCF_017565305.1 Leifsonia sp. TF02-11 | reverse complement strand
CTCGAAGGATCACACGGTGACCGCACTTACGTCGTGAACGACGAGCCGGATCACCGTGCGCTACACCACTATGCGGGACTCAACTTCGACGCCCGGTGCGAAGTGAATCGTTGGGCGGGTCCCACCGCCTCCAGTGAGTGCTTCGATTGACGCTTCGATGGGAACCGACTTCAGGAGGCGTCGTCAGCTGAGAGCGAATGAAGATCTGCTTCAATCGCGAGAGCGCGCAGGTGTCCTACGGCCTGAACGATCGGAGACGCGAACGTGTCGGCGATAGAAAGGTCTACGCCGGCGAGCACCTCCGCGAACGTGCCGCCATCATCCCCTTCGCTGGCCACGAGACTTTCGAGCTCCCTGTAGATAACGATCGCGTCGGCCCAAGCTTGGGGATCATCGTCAATGCTTTCGGCGGATGGAATCCGGGCGGTGGATTGGACACCGCGCCATCCATCAGGACGGCGACGACTCCACCCGTTCGCCGACGAGGCAGAGATAAGCGAGCCGATTAAGTTGTCTGCTCGCTCCTGGAACACGGACGGGGCCAGTAGGGCTCCTAAGCGCCGCGCGATGTCGGGGTAGTCAGTGGGGTCGATGTCTCGCAGCGGACCTTCGGCATCATCGAGAACTGCGCCGACTTGGACAAGTCGGCCGAGGTGCATTGCGACGAACCGCGTGCGGGTCTGGAAGCATGCTTCCTCGCGTGCCGACGGTCCCCACGACCGAAGGGACTCCTCAGTTGCTGCCCATGCAGAGGCGTCGACTGCGATGATTAGCTCGAGTGGAAGCAGCGGATCGGTCGGATTCAGGATTTCCTGCACAGAACTCGCGAACACCTCTACACCTGACTCTGTTAGCCGCTGTTCAACGGCCGCAAGGGATCCGTCCGCAGCGCTGACTGCACTCGTTAGCGTCAGAGCGCTAGTGTCCTCCAAGGATCGCCCGCGAATGTCCCCGGGCGACAGCGCTCCCTGCCCACGCGCAACCAAAATACGGGCAGCCATCGAGGCGAGACTGCCGAGTTCGTTCGGAAGCAGCGGTCCAACCCCTGCGTATTCCGGAAGGGTATCCTCAGCCCGCGCCCCCGCCAGCGCCTGAGGGGCTCCGGCGAGGCGCAGGCCCGCGCCCCCGAGGTTGGCGGCATCGTTCAGTCCCTGACTAACCTGCAGGAGGCTCTGGGCGATCAGGTCGAGAGCGGCCTTGGAGGGATCACGAGTCGTTTCGCGAAGCCGCAGATCGAAGTCGGCGGCAAACGGTAGCTCGGCACTAAGTCGCCCAATGAGTTGGGGATCGAGCGGCGGTCCCGGAAGTTGGGCAACCAGCGCGGCAACAGAGACGACCTTCTCGATCCACTCTCGACGCCCACGCGAACTGTCTCGCTCGGAAAGACGAGCAGGGAGCGCCATCAAGAGTTCCAAAAGCTGGGCACTCGCGTCTGCTTGTCTACGGCAACGATCGGTCCATCGTTCAGTACTCAGAAGCTCTGTCACTGCGATCTGCAAAGCGATGGAGCGTTCCGTCGCGATGCGTCTTGGGAGAGCGCCGACCCGCATTCGCTTCTTCCCGTCGATTGGCGCAGACGCGCCTCGGGCTGGCACGACGACTTCAACCGAAACGACGTCAGCTTCTGGGCACGCATCAAACAGTCTTTGCGCGAGAAACACTGCCTGTGAATTGAGCGAGGTCGGATCTTGACCTGCTTGAGGCTGATATCCGCGCTGAACATCCACGGTGCCAAATCGGGCCACTGCCCTAGCGGACACCTCGCAGAATGTGTCCGAAGTGTAGGTCGAGGCCCGCGCAAGGTTGCTCGACGACGAGGGCAGTTCTCTTCGATCCGAGAGGACCACATCCACAGCAAAACCGGAATCGTCAGCCTCAACGGCCCATCTTGCCCGCTGGCGAGGTGGGCCAAATGCTTGCTCGACTCTGGGCCCTTCAAGTTCGGCAACCACGGCCAACGTGGCGATCAACTGAGCGAATACATCCACTACATCAACACGAAGTGGGTCTGCCACTCGAGCCGAGTGTTTCGCAAATACAGCGGCAGCAGCGGCTAGCGGCAGCGTCCGATATCCCTCAAGCCGTTCAGAGAACCGCACAGCAACATCGAGTGGGGCCTCCATGAGTGTCTGCAGAATCACGTCGTCCGAAATCTTCGAGACTACCGTTTGGCGGGCTGAAGAATCCCACTCGGGAAGGCGTGCGCCGGCGGACGCAATCTGCCGGAACAGATCATTGCCGGTAAAGATGTCGCTGAACCTGGAGGTATAGGCCAAGAGGTAATAGGAAGACACATCAATCGTCGGGGTCAAGTCCCTGGTGGTGGTGTAGCGCGGTGTCCTTCGGTGTGATGGGTTAGGCGCTGAGTTCGAGGACGGGCTGGTCGGTCATCTCCTTGCTGTTGTCCGTGATGAGGGTGAGGCGGCTCTTGGCGAGGATGTCGAGGCCGAGGTAGCGGCGTCCTTCGGCCCATTCGTCGGTCTGCTCGGCGAGGACAGCACCGACGAGACGGATGATCGCGTCGCGGTTGGGGAAGATTCCGACGCTGTCGGTGCGGCGGCGGATCTCCCGGTTCAGGCGCTCGTTGGGGTTGTTGGACCAGATCTGGGACCAGAGCCCGTCGGGGAACTGGGTGAACGCGAGGATGTCCGCGCGGGCGGTGTCAAGGTGGTCGTGCGCCTCGG
>NZ_JAGEKP010000034.1 GCF_017565305.1 Leifsonia sp. TF02-11 | reverse complement strand
GTCGAACGCTGCTTCAACCAGCTCAAGCAATGGCGCGGCATCGCGATGCGCTCCGACAAGACCGCCCGCCACTACAACGCCGCGATCACCCTCGCCGCCACACTGATCTGGATCAAATCAGACTTGATCCACACGCCCTAGAGAAAGCGGGCGTGAGGAACGAACTGGTGACAGGTTCGGTTTAGGCCGCGAGTGTGAGCGGCTCGGCTAGCTTGGCTTCGAACTCGATGGGCGTCAAGCCGCCGAGGGTGTCCTGGGCGCGCTGGCGGTGATACTTCCGCTCGATCCAAACGACGATGGCGAGTCGCAGCTCCTGCCGGGTCGCCCACCGCTGCTGGTTGAGGACGTTCGTTTGCAGCAGTGACCAGAACGACTCCATGGCCGCGTTGTCCCCCGCAGCGCCGACTCTTCCCATCGATCCGACCATGTCGTGGCGGCGCAACTCGCGGGCCATCGCGCGGCTGCGGAACTGGCTGCCCCTGTCGGCGTGCAGGATGCAGCCGGCGACCTCACCGCGGCGCGCGACAGCATTTCGGACGGCGTCTACGGCGAGTTTCGCGGTCATCCGATCTGAGATCGAGTACCCGACGATTCGGTTGGAGAACACGTCCTTGATCGCGCAGCAGTAGAGCTTGCCTTCGCTCGTCCAGTGCTCCGTGATGTCCGTGAGCCAGAGCCGGTTCGGTGCATCGGCGCGGAACACGCGCTGGACGTGGTCGTCGAACACGGGCGGCCCGGCCTTCTTCCCCTTCCCGCGTCGCCGGCGTTGCGCGGACGAGAGAATCCCCGCCTGCGAGCACAGCTTCCACGCCGTCCGCCGGCTCATCCGCCACCCCGCTCGGCGGGCCTCGTCGGCGAGGTATCGGTAGCCGAACGTCGGGTCCTCGTGGTGCGCATCATGCAGCGCGTTGATCCGATATGCGCGGAGCACGTCCGCGTCCCGGACGGGGTCGTTGCGCCACCGGTAGTAGGGCTGGCGGGCGAGCTTGAGAACCCGGCACGACACCGTCACGGGGATCCCCGCGTCGGCGAGCTCAGATACGAGCGGGTACGTCATTTTGGGGAGCCACCAAGCCGCAGGTTCGCCTGCGACAGATACGCCGCCGCACGGCGGAGGACCTCGTTCTCCTGCTCGAGCAACCGGATCCGCTTCTTCAACTCCCGCGCCTCGGCGGCGTCCGCGGCGGTCTGGCCGGGACGGTTACCGTCTTCGACGTCGGCTTGACGGAGCCAGTTCTGCAACGTCGCTTCGCTGATACCGAAGTCGGCGGCGATCTGTTTGATGGTGACGCCGCTCTCGCGGCTGCGAGCAACCGCAACGACGTCCTCGCGGAACTCTCTGGGATAGGGGCCGGGCATGATGACATCCTCCCCGTCAGCGCCTCCCGGCACTAACGATCAGTTGTCACCAATCCGTTCCTCACGCCCGCACGAGTGTGTTCCGGGGTCTCAGTCTCACGCTTGAGGAAGGGAAAACGTACGGACTGACTGGCCCGAATGGGTCGGGAAAATCCGTGCTGCTGAAGCTGATTTGTGGTTTCGAGTTCCCCGACGAGGGCGAGGTGATCGTCAATCC
>NZ_JAGEKP010000033.1 GCF_017565305.1 Leifsonia sp. TF02-11 | reverse complement strand
CGCCAACTCGTCCTCGACGGCGACGAACACGCCGCCGCCGAAGCCATGCGCACCCACATCCTCCGCAGCTGGCACGCCACCCGCGAACGCGCACTCGCCCGATCGGAATCGCAGGACGCGCCTCGCTGACGATGCAGACGCGTCAGTCCAGCAGTTCGTGGATGAAGGCGAGCGCGCGCTCGTGATCGTCGGGGCCGCCGCCCTCGTGAGTGTTGAATGGCCACACGTTCACGGATGACCGGCCCTGCCACGCGTTGACGGCTCCGAAGACCGTCGATGGGGGGCACGTCGCATCCATCAGCGCGGCGGACGCGAGCAGGGGCACCTGCCCGCGGGAGGCGAAGTTGACGCCGTCGAAGTAGCGCAGGGTGGACAGCACCGCCTCGACGCTCTCGCGGTGAACCGAGAGGTACCTCACGATCTCCGAATACGGCGCATTATCGGTGATCCGGATCGCGCGTGGGAAGTCGCACAGGAACGGTACGAGCGCGACGACGCCGCGGATCTGAGGCGACAGCGCGGACGCCGCGAGAGCGAGACCGCCGCCCTGGCTCGTGCCGGCGGCGACGATCCGATCGGCGTCGAGCAGGTCGATGTCTGCGACCGCGTCGATGGCGCGCACGGCGTCGGTGATCACGCGTCGGTAGTAGTAGGTCTCCGGCGAGAGGATGCCGCGCGTCATGTAGCCGGGCGCCTGCGCGGACGCCCCGTCGACGTCCGGCGTCTCGCCCACGCTTCCGGTACCGCCCTGCCCGCGCGTGTCCATCACGAGCACCGCAGCGCCCCCGGCGAGCCAGTGCAGGCTCTCGATCGGACGACCGCGTCCGCCTCCGTAGCCGATGTACTGCACGATCACGGGAGCGGGCCGGTCCAGGCCACGAGGCACCTTCAGCCAGGCCCGGATGGGCTGACCGCCGAATCCGGAGTAGGTCACGTCGTACACGTCGGCGATCCGGATGGGGCTGTCGACGGCGATGAGCCGCGGCGGGGCGCCGAGCGAACGGCTCTCCTCCAGCGTGGTCTGCCAGAAGGCGTCGAAGTCGTCGGGGAGGCTCTGCGAGCTGCGGTACGTCCGCAGCTGGTCGAGCGGAAGATCGAACTGGGTCATCGGTGCGCCTCGGGTGGGGTCAGGACTCGAGAGGCTCGGCGTAGCCGATACCACTCACGGTCGGTGCCGGCAGGAATTGATCTGCGGTCAAGCGCTCGTCCTGCACCACGAGCTTCTCCGTCACGAGCGACTCATAGTACGTGGTGTTCGGAATCGCCATGCAGAGATGCTCGTTCGGGCGTCCCGCGCCGTGCACCTCCGCCCGCACGTGGAAGGCGTCGGCGAGGTGGGCGATCCGCATTCCACCGGTGATGCCCGCACGGAAGTTGGCGCTGGTGCGGACGAACGGCGCGCAGCCCGAGGCCAGGAAGTCGGCCGTGGTCTCGTGCGCCCCTTCCGACACCTCCGCGACGAGCAGCGGCACGTCCACGGCCTTCGCGAGCCAGGCGTGCGAGGTGACGTTGTACTCGCGCATCGGCTCCTCGTACCAGAGGTAGCCGGCGTCGTGGAGGGCCCTGCCGACGTAGATCGCGTCGGCCAGGTCGAAGCCGCCGGAGGCGTCGAACATGAGCGGGTAGCCGTCGCCCACGCGCTCGCGGACGGCAGCACTCAATGCCGCATCGCGCCGCGCATCGCCCCAGGCGTGCAGCTTGATACCGTGGTAGCCGAGCTCGAGGCACTGGTCGACGACATCGAGGTACTCCTCGACGCTGTCGAACGTCACGGTGCTTGCGTAGGCGGGGAGCTTGTCGCGGTAACCGCCGAGCAGCAGGTGGACCGGGAGGTCGGCGGCCTTGCCGGCGAGGTCCCACAGCGCGATGTCGACGAGCCCGAGGAGAGTGACCGGGTAGTACTCCAGCCGGTGCAATTCCCACATCCGACGCCAGAAGTACTCGCGCCGGAGGGGATCCTCGCCGACCAGCTCGTCCCGGAGTTGCCTGTCGACCGCGGCGGACACCTGGTCGGGGCGGTTGACCTCGGCGAGGCCGGTCAGGCCTTCGTCCGTGCGGATCCGCAGCGTCCCCGACCATTGCCGCGGCGAGCGCACGGGGAGCCCGTCGCGCCACTGCCGTGGCGGCTCGTGGACTTCGTGGACGTCGACGACGTCGACCTCAGTGATCTTCATGGTCCGTTCCTGTCTCCTCGTTGAGCGCTTCCCCGACGGCGCCGTCCTCCTCGAGTTCCGAGAGAGCGGCCCACAGCTGTTCGGGGGGCGCATGCAGGAAGGAAGCCAGATCCTCGTCGACGTGCCGCGCCGAGTCGACGCCGACGAGAACGCATGCAATCGCGGCCGAGACCGTCGATGGGTAGTGGAGGGCGGCGGTCGCCAGCGACACGCCGAACGTCTCGGCGACCTCGTTCATTGCCCGCGCCCGCTTGAGCAGCTCGTCGCCCGCAGGCGCGTACCGGAACGTCGCGCCCGGCGACGGATCCGCGAGGATCCCCGAGTTGAAGACACCGCCCACGATCACGGAGACGCCGCGGTTCTCGCACTCGGGCAGCAGTTCCTCGAGAGCGGTCCGGTCGAGCAGGGTGATCTGGCCCGCGCTCAGTACGCAGTCGATGGGCGTCTCACGCACGAAGCGGGCGAGAGGTTCGGCGTCGTTCATGCCGACGCCGACGGCTCCCACGAGTCCCTCGTCGCGCAGGGCGAGCGCCGCTGGCACGGCCTCGTCCAGCGCCCACTCTATGTGCCGATCGGGATCGTGGACGAGCACCGTGTCCACCCGATCCAGTCCGAGACGCGAGAGGCTCTCCTCGAGCCCGCGCCGGATGCCGGAGACCGAGAAGTCGAAAGAGCCATCGGGTGCCCGGCCCACCTTGGTCGAGAGCGTGAAGTCCGTGCGAGGCACCTGGGACAGGAACGCCCCGGCACGCAGCTCCGCGCGCCCCTCTCCATAGAACGGGGCTACGTCGAAGGTGCGGATTCCGCGTTCCCAGGCCCGTTCGAGCGCCGCCGTCGCTATCGCGTCGGCCTTCCTCCCGGCGTTGCGGCCGATCGGCGCGAGGCCGAGTCCGAGCCGTTGAACGGTGACCGAGCTCCGGCCGAGCCGTACACGCTCGTCGAGGGCCGATGCACTCGTCTCCATCAGTCCTTGACCGCCCCGTCGAGGACCCCGGCGCCCAGATACCTCTGGAAACCGAGGAAGATCACGAGGATCGGCACCACGACGATCATTCCGGCCAGCGCGACCTCCGGTTGGAAGATCGGCAGGTCGGAGATCGTCCCGCCGGGGATGATGCCCGGCGAGTTCGAGATGAGGGAGGCGAGACCGACGGGAAGCGAGTACAGCTTCTCGGAGAATAGATAGATGTACGGGCCGAAGAAGTCGTTCCAGCTCTCGATGAAGGCGAAGAACGTCACCAGTCCGACGGCCGGCCGTGCCAGCGGCACCGCGATCCGCCAGAACGTCGTCCACTCGGAGGCGCCGTCGATCCGCGCAGCCTCGAGTAACGACGGCGGCAGGCTGGTCGAGAAGTAGATGTACGTCAGGTACACGCCGAACGGGAAGAAGCCCTGCGGGATGATCACCGACAGCGGGGAGTTCAGCCAGCCGACCGCGTCGAGCATCAGGTAGGTCGGGATGGTGCGGGCCGATCCCGGCGTGACCATGATGACCAGCGTCAGGATCAGGATCAGCCGGCGCCACTTCATCGGGGTGCGGGCCAGGGCGAACCCGGCCGGGATGCAACAGGCCAGCGCGATCAGCACCGATAGCACGCTGTACCAGACGGAGTTCCAGACCCACGTCCACAGGACGCCGTCGTGGTAAGACATGAGGTTCTGGAACGCACGCCCGTAGTTCTCGAACGAGCCGAAGCCGTATGGGCCGAGCGTGGCCAGCTGCGCGCGCGTCTTCGAGGGCGCCAGGACGACCCAGATCATCGGCAGCGCGAAGTAGAGCCCGAACGCGGAGAGTGCGACGACGCGCGTCACGCTCTCGAAGGTGAAGCGCCGGCGGCCGTGGCGGCGCACACGCGACCTCCGGCCGGTGATGGTGAGTTCGGTGGCGGTCATTCCCGCGTCTCCTTGGTATCGAAGAAGTCGGTCCAGAGCACGAGCACGACGGCGACGAGCAGCCCCACGAGCATGATCATGAGCGAGAGGGCTGCGGCTTCGCCGACGTTCCCCTCGCTGATCCCGAGGGTGAGTGCCAGCTGGTTGATCGACCAGGTGGTCTTCGTCGAGACGGCGGAGTCGCCGACCGAGAAGATCGGGTTGAGAAGTTGTGGCTCGGTGTAGATCTGGAGGCCGCCGGCCACGCAGAGCACCAGCATGTAGACGACGTACTTGCGGATCAGAGGCAGCTGGATGCGCGTGGCGATGTTCCAGCGGTTCGCGCCGTCGACGTGCGCGGCCTCGATGATCTCCTCCGGCACCGCGTTGATCGCGCCGTACATGATCACGATCCAGCTGCCGGCTCCGGCGGTGAACGCCATGAGAGTGAACAGCACAGGCAGTCGATCCGTGGTCACGAGGTCGGACGTGTACTCGATCCCGAAGAGGGAGTAGACGAAGCTGAACGGCCCGACTCCCGGGCTGAGGATGAAGACCCAGATGAGCACCGACGCAGACCCGGTGAACGCGCCGGGAAGGTAGTAGAGCACGCGCATCGAGGTGGAGAACTTCCCCGGTCGCGCCTGGAGCAGGAACGAGATGAGCAGCACCATGAGGATCATGAACGGCAGCCAGATCGCCAGGAAGCTGGCGACGTGCACGAGCGCGGGCAGGAAGCGGTAGTCCGACAGCACGTTCGCGAAGTTCCAGGCGCCGATGAAGCTGCCCGATCCGTCGACGACGCTCAGGTAGACGGCGTAGAGCGTCGGAATGATGCCGAGGCAGAGCAGGAAGAGGACGTACGGCGCGGCGAGCAGGTACCCGATGGTCCCCCGGCCCTTGTGCGGCTTGCGCGCCGGGGCGGAGGCCCCCCGGCCTCGCTGCGCAGTGCGCAGCGAGGCCGGGGTTGCCGCAGAGCGATCAGCAGTCGTCATGGCGAGGTGCGTTTCTCACTTCGTGACGACGGCGATGCCGGCTGCTCGTGCTTGCTCCGTCATCTTGCTCGCCCAGTTCGGCATGACGTCCGCGAACGTCGAGCCCTGCTGGACCTTCTCGATCGGGAACGTGCCCGTGACGTCGACCTGGGTGAGGGCGTTCACGGTGTCCATGTGCGCTGCCGCCTCCGCATAGACCTTCTCCGCCTCGGTCGGGTCCGCGTAGAGCTTGTTCTTCGGCACCTTCTGGTCCAGCCACTTGGTCTGGGCCGGTCCGTAGGCGGGCATGGTCGGCGCGGCGAGCTGGACGTCGTCGCTCGTGGCGACATAGGTCAGCGTCTCGAGCGCGCCCTTCATGTTCTTCGCATGACGCGAGAGGGCGAAGAAGCCGCCGCCCTCGTATCCGACGCTGTCGTCCCCCTTGGCGTCGCCCCAGGTCGGCATAGCCGCGACTCCCAGGGTGCCCGCCTTCCAGCCCATGCCGGGGAAGGTGTAGTCAGCACGCCAGACCGCGTTGACCGTGGCGAGGAGCTTGCCGTCGCCGGCCAGGGTCTGGCTCTGCGCGTCGGTCAGGTCTTTGATCTGGACGACCCCCGTCGCGAGCAGCTTGTCGAGCACGTCCACGGCGCGGGTGCACTTCGAGTCGCTGAGCGCGATCCGCAGGTCGCCGTTGCCGGTCAGCTGCTGATAGGGACACCCGCTGGACTGCAGGAACTGCAGATCCGTCATCCAGCCGTTGCCGTTGAACTGCAGAATGTAGCCGGGGTGGTTGGCCTTCACATCTTCCGCGAGGGCGACGAGGTCGTCCATGGTCTTGGGGACCTGGTAGCCGAACTGCGTGAACTCCTCGGTGTTGTAGTAGAACACCGAGGGTGCGACGTCGTTGCGCAGGCCCAGCAGATAGCCGTCCGACGTCTTGTAGGCGTCGTTGCTCGTGCCGAAGGCGTCGAGCACCTTCTTCGGGATGATCCCGTTGAGCGGCTGCGTGAAGTAGTCGTACTGCTTGGTCGCCAGATTCGCCAGGTACTTGTTCGGGAAGACGATGTCGGGCCAGCCGGAGCCGGCGCGGTTGGCGAGCTGGATCTTGGTCAGGAAGTCGGATCCCGAGATCGTCTGGATATCGAATTTGTACTCGGGGTGCGCTTTGGCGAAGTCCTTGAAGCCCTGCGCGCGCGCCTCGTCGACCCAGACGGTGATGGGCGCACTGGCGTCGTGCGGGACCGTGTCGGGGGTCAGCACGTACTGACCGACCCCGTCATCCTTCGTGGAGCCCGCGGAGGGCGATGAGCCGACGCAGCCGGAAAGCACGCTGACACCGAACGCGGCCACCACGGCGCCCGTGACCAGCCTTCGGATCAGTGACGCGCTGCGATAGACAGAACGTGACATACATTTTCTCCTTCGTGAAACTACTGCACTGTACGATGCACGAGAGCACTTATATTACCTCTTATAAGCTGATGAGTCAACGCTCGACGCGCGACACCTCGTCACGCAGATCAGTCCAGTGCCCGGCGGAGCCAGCGTTCGATGCCGGAGATGTGCACCTGCGTGGCGGAGATCGCCAGTTCGACGTCATGGTCGGCGATCGCGCCGAGTATCGCCCTGTGCTCATCGAGGGTGCGCTGCACAGCATCCTCCTGAGTGAGTCCGCGCCAGACGCGGGCGCGCGTGGTCTGGCTCGTGAGGCTCTCGAGCAGGCTGGCGAGGTAGCCGTTCCCCGCAAGTTCGGCGATGGCGGTATGAAACCGCGAGTCATGCGCGACCAGCGCCTCGATCTCCGCGTCGGGGAGCACCGCGTCGATCTCGGCGGTGAGCCGCGCGATGTCGTCGTCCGAGGCGCGCTGAGCGGCGAGTCCGGTGGCGTGTGATTCGAGCACACGCCTCACGGAGAAGAGCTCCAGCAGCGAACTGTCGTCGTGGAGGTCGACGACGAACGAGATCGCTTCGAGCAGGAGCCGCGGCTCGAGGCTCGACACATAGGTGCCGTCGCCGCGCCGCACATCCAGCACGCGGATGACCTCGAGCGCCTTCACCGCCTCACGCATCGAGCTGCGGGAGAGCCCCAGCCGTTCGGCCAGCTCCTTCTCCGGGGGCAGTCGGGAGCCGGGGAGCAGCTCGCGGCTCACGATCATGTCCTTGATGCGTCGAATCGCCTCGTCCGTGACTGCCATCACGCAATCATAGACATCGGATGTCGCGCTGTTCACGGGCCTCGCGGCCGGACGGAACCGGGCAGGATGGTCGCATGCGCGTCATCGACGGACACCTGCATCTCTGGGACCCGGCCGTCCTCTCCTACCCCTGGCTCGCCGGGCCGCTTCTCCGACCGTTCGGTCCCGACGAACTCGACCTCGCGCTCGCGCACTCGCCGGCCGCCGAGCGGGGCTTCGTCTTCGTGCAGGCCGAGTGCGTGCCGGAGCAAGCGGTCGCGGAGGTCGACTGGGTCGCCTCGCTCGCCGACCGCGTGCCGCTGCGCGGGATCGTCGCGCGAGCAACCCTCGAGGACCCGGCGGCGATGGACGAGCTCCTGCCCCGGTTCGCAGCACGGCCGCTCGTCGTCGGCGTGCGGCGGCCGCTGGAGGGCGAGGCGGACGACTTCTGCATCCGGCCGACGTTCATCCGTTCCGCGCAGACGGTCGCCGCGGCCGGGCTCGCCTTCGACGCGTGCGTGCGCCCTCGGCAGCTGCCCCGGGTGGGCGCCCTCGCGGATGCGGTGCCCGACCTCGCGATCGTGCTGGACCACCTGGGCAAGCCCGAGGTCGATGCCGCCGCCGATGTCGCACCGTGGGCGCGGGAGCTGCGCGAGCTGGCGCGCCGGCCGAACGTGTCCTGCAAGCTCTCCGGTCTGCCTGCGCAGGTGCGCGAGAGCGCCGGGTGCGACGTGAGCGCCGCCCTCATGCGGCCGCTGCTGGACGTGGCCCTCGACGCGTTCGGCCCGGATCGGCTGCTCTTCGGCAGCGATTGGCCCGTCTCCCGCGAGTACGGCCGCTGGTTCGAGATCGTGCGGTCCTGGCTGACCGGCGCGGTCGACGCTCATCACGTCGACGCCGTGCTCGCCGGAAACGCGGAGCGCGTCTACCGGCTAGGTTGACGGCCGGGCCGGTGGCTCGAGCCCCGACCCGGCCGTCGCATCACGACTGCGCGGGCCGGAGGCGGAGCCCCGACATTCCGCCGTCCACCTCGATGTACGTGCCTGTCGTGGAGCCCGACCGCGGGCTCACGAGGTAGACGACCGCCTCCGCGACCTCCTCAGCCGACACGAGACGGCCGTGCGGCTGACGGGCCGCGAGCGCGGCGCGCTCCGCTGCGGGGTCGGGGGCGCTCGCCAGCAGGCGGCCGACCCAGGGAGTGTCGGCGGTGCCCGGGTTGACCGCATTGACGCGGATGCCCTCACGGAGGTGGTCGGCGGCCATCGCCCGCGTGAGCGAGAGCACTGCCCCCTTCGACGCGCTGTAGAGCGCCCGCTGCGGCAGGCCGGCCGTGGCCGCGATCGATGACGTGTTGCAGATCGCCGCCGCGGACGACTGGCGCAGCCACGGCAGCGCGGCCGCCGTGACCCGCGCGATGCCGGTGACGTTGATCGAGAGCACGCGCGCCCACTCGGCGTCGTCGTTCGCGGCGACATCGCCCTGCGCTCCGATCCCGGCATTGTTCACGAGCGCGTCGATGCGGCCGAACCGCTCGCCGACCGCCGCGATGGCCTGCTCGACCGCCGCACGGTCGGACACGTCGGCGGCGAACGCCGCGAACCGCGGATCCGAACCGGAGGGATCGAGGTCGAGGATGGCGACCTCGGCGCCGTCGTCGGCCAGCGCGGCCGCGATCGCCGCGCCGATGCCGGACGCCCCACCGGTCACGACGGCCACCAGGCCGGCCATGCGGCCGCCGGTCATCGTCCCGGCTCCCACGCCACGAACTCCTGACGCTGCGCACCCAGGCCCTCGATCTCGACCTCGACGACGTCACCCGCCCGGAGGTAGGGGAACCTACCGCCGAATGCGACGCCCTGCGGGGTGCCCGTGAGGATGAGGTCGCCCGGCTCCAGGGTCACATACTGCGAGAGGTGGTGCACGATCGCGCGCACATCGAAGATCATGTCGCTCGTGTTCGAGTCCTGCCGCGGCTCGCCGTTCACGAAGCTCTTCAGCCCGAGGCTGCCCGGGTCGACCTCGTCGGCGGTGACCAGCCACGGTCCGGTGGGGTTGAAGCCGTGGGCGATCTTGCCCTTCGACCACTGCCCGCCCGAGACCTCCATCTGGAATGCGCGCTCAGACACGTCGTTCGCGACCACGTAGCCCGCGATGTGCGCATCGGCCTCGCTGACCTCGTCGAGGTAGGCGGTCCGGCGCCCGATCACCACGCCGAGCTCCACCTCCCAGTCCGTCTTCTCACTGCCGCGCGGGATCGTCACCGCGTCGTTCGGGCCGACGACGGTGTTCGGCGTCTTCAGGAACACGATCGGCACCGTCGGCGGCTCGGCCCCCGACTCGCGCGCATGCGCGGCGTAGTTCTGTCCGATGCAGATCACGGCGCTCGGCCGCGCGATCGGTGCGCCGATCCGCAGGGCGTCGGCACCCTCCAGCTCCGTCAGCTCGCCAGCAGTGATCGCGGCAGACGTCCGACCGACCGGATCGTCGGCGAGGAATGGACCATCGACATCCGATGTCAGCGGACGCAGATCGAGATGGCGGTCTTCGTGGATGACGACGGGGATCTCCCCGCCGACCGGCCCCAGGCGCGCGAACTTCATGATCCTCCTTAGTCGAACGCGGGCCGCCACGACACCATCGCGGCAAGCGGGCGTGACGGTACTGTACCAAACATCCGATGTCTGCTGAGACCGATCCTCGGATGGGGACTCCCATGCCCGTCGCGAATGAGTCGGATCGGGCGGAGAAGTGACGCGGGTCGCGAGGAGGATCCGGTGCGGCCCGACCACGCTAGACACGGGGTCGGCTCCGGCGCGCCGAGAGCGGCCCGCGGCCCCGCGCTATCGTGACCACATGGAGCCCTGGACGAAGCCGGATCGCCCCGACCCCCGACTCGAGGAGTACCGTTCCCGCTTCCCTGCACACGTGAGCCGGAGCGAGGTGCGCGCGTCCGACCCGCGGGCGTCCCGCACCGCCGTCCGCGGCGTGCTTCTCCTCCCCCTTGCGCTGATCGCGACCGTCGCCTGGAGCTGCCTGGCCTTCGGGGTTCCGTTCGCCGTGGCGCTGCCCGGCTGGCTGGAGGCGGTGCGCGGGCTGCTCGTCGTCGTGCTCCTCTTCGCCGCGATCCTGCTCTGGGTCTTCGCGTGGGGGCTGCTCTCCGTGCCGTCTGACGTCCGCAGGGCGATCGCGATCCGGCGCTTCGGCGAACGGTACGGCCTGGTCTTCCAGCGCCTGTCGAGCGCGCCGGCCCCGCTCGGCATCCTCTTCGCCGAGGGAGCGGATGCCGCGCCGAGGCCGCCGCGCACCCAGCATCCTGCCCCCGCCTCGCGGTTCCGCGCGGAGTTCGCGCTCTCCCGGGGCGCTCTCGACGATCCAGCGCTGCAGATCGCCGTGGCCACGTACACCGGCGGGAGGAACGATCCGAAGGCGCCCCGCGGCACCTTCCGGTACCTGTCGACCCGCCTGCCGCGGCGGCTGCCGCACCTGATGATCGACTCGCTGAGGAACGGCCGGCTCCGCACCGTCCTCCCCGGGTCGCAGCGGCTCTCGCTGGAGGGCGACGTCGACCGGCACTTCGCCGTCTACGTGCCGAAAGGCTACGAGCGCGACGCGCTGCAGCTGCTCACACCGGATGTGCTCGTCTGCCTCATCGACCACGGCCGCCGGTGGGACATCGAGGTCGTGGACGACCGCGTCGTCGTGGCATCCGCCGCCTCACGCCGACGCTCCGACCGCGCCGAGATCCCGGCGCTGCTGCGGTTCGCCGAGCTGCTCGGCGCCGAGCTCGGCTATCAGGCGACCACGTACACCGACCAGCGGGCGCGCGACCCGCGAACCCAGATCGCCGCAGCGGGGCTCCGGCTCCGCCGACGCTCAGGAGTCTGGGTCGCAGTTATCCTCGCCGTCGTCGTGGCGGCGATGCTCGCCTTCCCGCACATCCTCGGCTGGGTGCTCGACAACAGCTGACGCGGTCAGAGCCGCAAGTGCAGGAACGTCAGGTGCAGCCGCCGCCCGAGCGTGGTCGCCCGATATCCCAAGTCATTTCGTACCGTGAAAGGCACCCGCACTGGGGGCGTATACGACCTCCGGAACCCGGTGGGCCACTGTGCGCCCTCGATACGGTGGACGGAAAGCCACCAGGGGGAACTCCGTCATGAAGCGACGCACCATCACGACCGTTGTCATCGCCTCCGTTCTCGGGGTCGCCATCATCGGCGGAGGAACCTGGGTCGTCGTGAACACGATGGACACATCGTTTCGCATCGCGGCGGCGCCGACTGCGGTTCCGACGTCGTCCGCGCCCGCCGACGAAGACGCAGCCCGCAAGGCAGCCGCCGAGAAGGCGATCGCGGGCAAGCACCTCGGCGACGAACTCCAGAAGCAGCAAGCCGACGCGGTCAAGGCGTACTTCGAGGGCGACGCGTGGGCTTACACGACCATGGACGGGCACACCCTCTTGGTCTCACGCAGCCAACCGTTGCCCGAGAACGTCTCAGCAGACGCCGGGCGCAAGATGACTGCGGCGGCGCAAGCGTCGGCGGACAGCGGCGACACCGTCAATGCGGCTGTCGAGCAGAAGGCGAAACAGCTCACGTATGAGACCGGTCGCAACGTCGTTGTCGTCGTCAAGGTTTACACCTGGCTCGGTGCGGCAGCCGAGTCGAAGGGCTGGACCTGGATGACGACGGCCGGACAAGGCCAGCAGTACGACACAGCGGACGCCGCCGTCGCAGCATCGCGGGCTGCCGAGCCCGACGTCGAGATCATCGTCAGCCAGTGACGGCGGAGACGCCGAACCGCCGCGACGTGGCCGCTCAGGCGTCGACCCGCTCCTCCGGCCCTTCGGACGCGACGGCCACGACAGCCGCGCGCGGCGTGCGCCCACGACCGGTCACGCTCAGGTAGACGACCAGCGCCAGGATCGCGGCCAGGAAGATCAGACTGGTGACGACGGTGCCCAAGCCCAGGCCGCCGTCGGCGGTCGGCTGCGAGAGGTAGTCGCCGAGCGACGCACCGAGGGGGCGCGTGAGCACGTACGCGATCCAGAACGCCACGATCGCGTTCAGCTTGAAACCGAAGTGGGCCAGCGCCACCGCGCCGATCGCGACCGCGAAGACGATCACCGAGACCAGGTAGCCCAGGTTCAGCTGCTCGGCGACGAGGTCTCCGGCAGCGGTGCCCAGGGCGAACGTGAACAGCACGGCCAGCCAGTAGAACGCCTCCCGTCGGCGCGTCACGATGTCGTGGATCGACAGCGTGCGCTCGAACCCGTACCAGACCGCGAAGGTCGCGATCAGCGCGATCGCGAACACCGCCGTCGACACGATCAGCGGCACGCCGAGCCCGTCGGTCAGGTTGTCCGTGATCAGCGTGCCGACGACGCTGATCAGCACGACGGTGAGCCAGTAGACGCCCGGGATGTACCGCGCGCTCCGGAACTGCACGACGAACACGACGAGGAACACGACCGCCATCACCAGGCTGGTCAGCTGCGTGCCGAGGTGGAGGCTGGAGGACAGCAGGTCGGCGGCGGTCTCGCCGACGGTGGTGGCGAGGATCTTGATGGCCCAGAACGATACGGTGGGCTCCGGCACCTTGTTCTCGCGCAGAGCGGGACGGTTCGGCTCGGTCATGGGGCTCCCCTTCGAGGATCGGATCGACTGATCGGGTCGGAACTCTTCGAACGCTAGGGTCCACACCCCAAGAGGTTGCTAAGAAAGACGCATCGCGCGGGTCGGCGCGCACTCAGCCGGCACACAATGCGCGTGCAGTTTGCCCGAATACGGTCGCGGCACCGGCCGACAGCGGGCCGGCCGACACCGGACGGAAGGAGGGCGACGATGCGCAAGCTGCTCGTCGGGGTGATCGCGACCGCGCTCGTCCTCGTGGGCGGATGGTTCGCCGCTGCGTACGTCGCCCCCACGCTGACCGCCGGCGCGTCGGGTTCGAGTGCGCGCGTCCCCTCCACCCCGACCTGCCCGGCGGTATCGCCCGTCACGATCGGAACGATCGTCGTGCCGGCCGGCCCGGTCGCGGGATTCTGCCAGCCCGAACTCGTCATGGCCGCCCACATCATGAACGCCGCCCGCGATCAGGGCATCGGCACGCACACTCAGGCGGTCGGCGTCATGACCGCGATCGGCGAGTCCGGTCTCCGCAACCTCGACTACGGAGACGCCGCAGGCCCGGACAGCCGCGGGCTCTTCCAACAGCGCGACAACGGGGCGTGGGGAACCCTGGCCGACCGGATGGACCCCTACACCGCGGCCACCCACTTCTTCGACAAGCTCACCACCATCGACGGCTGGCAGACGATGGACCCCTCCACCCTCGCGCACGCGGTACAGGTCAACGCAGACCCCGGGTACTACGCGCAGTACTGGGATGCTGCGCAGACCATCGTCGGCGCGCTCAGCGGGTAGCGTCCTCCGGGCAGGGCCTCCGGGCAAGGCCCCGGGCAGGGGCCTCCGGCCGGCCCGCGCGATCGACGATGCGCGGGCCGACCGGATCACCGGGGGCGATCAACGCCGCGCTACTGCGCCACGATCCCCTCGCCGCCCGCGGCGCCCGGCACGATCACCGATCCGACGGTCGTCAGGCTGCCGTCGGCGTTCACCCGGAACGCTGTGACGCCTCCGGCCGCGCCGGTCTGCGCGTACAGATACCGTCCGTCGGCGGTGGCGGCGGCATCCACGGTGCCGGCGCCGGCCGGTGTGTTCCCGAGCGCGCTCAGGCTGCCCGCGCCCGTGTCCGTGTAGCCGGAGAGCGTGCCGCTGCCGGCGTTGGACGCGTAGAACCAGGACCCGTCGCGGACGATCCAGCAGGTCGCCGCCTGGCCGGTCGCGGAGGTCGCGACCGGCACGAGCGCGCCGCTCGGAGCGATCGAGAACGTCGCAACCGAGTTGGTCCCCGCCTCGGCCACCACCAGGTGCCCGCCCGCGTCGAAGCTGACCGCGAACGGCACAGCACCCGGCTCCACGGTCGTCACCGGCTGGGCGGAGAGTCCGCCGAACCGGTCGACGCCGAAGACGTCGACAGCGCTGCCGTTGCCCTTCGTGGTGACGACGAGCTTGGAGCCGTCCGGGGTGAAGGCGACCTGGCCAGGGGTGTGCGTGAACTCGGGCGTCAGCGTCGGGTCGAGCCCGAGCGGCCGGTTCCAGACCGGGATGCGCACCAGGTAGTCGGCGATGCGGACGAAGCCCTGGACCGCGCCTCCCGACCGTGCGTCGAGCACGTAGACGAGCGCGCCGTGTGTCGTGACGCTGACCGGGAACGACCCTCCCGATCCGACGATCTCGCGCCGGACGAGGTGGTCGCCGTGCACGGCGAAGACGGTCAGTGTGTCGCTTCCGGCGTTGACCGCGTAGAGGAGGCCGCGATCGAGGACGAGCGACCCTTGCGACGCGAGGTGGTCGACGACCGCGCCGGTGAGCGCTCCGCCGAGGCCGCCGGTCGGGTAGATCCCGGCCTGGCGGAGCGAGCCGTCGGGCAGCCGGTCGTACGCGACGACGGCGTTGCCGGCCACGCCGTCGGTCTGCACGAAGACCGCGGACGAGGAGCCGCGCGCGTCCGTGGAGGCGCCGGTTCCGGCATCGCCGGGTGCAGCGAGCGCGGGGGCCGCGAAGAGCGCGGTCGCGGCGACGGCCGCCGCCGACGCGAGAGCGAGACGAACTGGGGTTCTCATGGTTCTCCTTCGATCGATCCGTTCCGGCGGCCGGAGTCTCCGGCCACCGAGCGCGACTCGGACGACGCGTTCGAGGGGTGAGTGTCGGTCGTCGCCGGATGCTTACCCGCGAGCGGGAACTTTCTCGCGAAGCTCGGCCGAGCAGCGCGAGCCGAGGCCATACGATCGACGCATGGAGGTCGGTGACGCGGTGCCGCAGCGATGGCGCCCGTCCGACGCCGACGACGACGAGACCGACGACTGGCGCCGCAGACTGACCGCCGGAGGGCCGATCCAGCGCGCCGCACAGGAGGAGCTCTACCAGCTGCTCCTGCGCGTGGCGCGCGCCGAGGTGCACCGTCGCTCGGCCTCCCTGCCGTTCTCCGGCCCCGAGCTCGACGACATCGCCCACCAGGCGGCCGCCGACGCCGTGCTCGGCGTGCTGCGGCGCCTGCACGAGTTCCGCGGCGATAGCCGCTTCACGACCTGGGCCTACACCTTCGCGATCTTCGAGGTGTCGACGAAGACCGGTCGGCACTTCTGGCAGCACCGCACGCTCTCGCTCGACGCATCCGGCTGGGAGCACCTCCCGGACCGGCTCGGGATCTCCCCGGAGGAAGCGGGCATGGCCGACGAGCTGCTTGCCGCACTGCGGCACGCCATCGATACGGTGCTGTCGCGACGGCAGCGGGAGGTGCTGCTCGCCGTGGTCGTCGAGGGCGTGCCACTCGAGGCTCTCGCGGTCGCGCGCAAGACCAGCCGCGGGGCGCTCTACAAGGTCGTCTTCGACGCGAGACGGAAGTTGCGGGACTACCTTGTCACTCATCATTATCTGGACGAAGACGGTCACAAACAGGACGGCCGCGACGAAGGCGGGGAGGAGGCGAGATGAGCGCGCGAAGTCGGATCAGGGATTTCCTGGGCTCCGGTGAGCCCGACGCCGGCTGCGGGGAGACGATGTCGGTCATGCATGTCTTCGCCGAACTCGTCCTCGCCGGAGCCGACGCGGCCGCCCGCTACCCCGGCGTCGCCCTCCACCTGTCGCGGTGCGAAGCCTGCGGTGACGACTTCGCCGGGCTGCTGGCGGCGCTGCAGGCCTGACGACCCCGACTCAGCCGCCAGTCCTTATCAGTCCTGGGTAGACCCCTCCCGCTGACCGCGTCGGCCACCGGACCCGGAGGGCTGCCGCCACTGGTTCGCGCGCCGGTTCAGGTGGGCCTCCGACACGATCACGGCGGTCCGGCGCTCCCTGGTGGCCTCGGTCTTGGCGGTGCCCAGCCACTCGAGGATGGCGCGGCGGGCGGAGCGAGGAAAGGCGTCCCAGTTCGCTCGGGCGACCGGATCGCCGTCGAGGGCGGCGCGGAGGCCGGCCGGTTCCGCGAGCTCCTCCACCTGATCGAGCGCCGACCAGGCGCCGTTCGCGACGGCGACCTCGACCATGGCCTCCCCTCTCGGCGTCATCAATCCGCGTTCCCGCAGCGACACGATGCGCTCCTTGTTGCGCCGCGACCAGCTGCTCCGCGGATTGCGTGGCGTGAGCCGAAGCATGGCGCGTTCGCCGTCGAGACGGCGTGGGAGGCTGTCCACCCATCCCACGCAGAGCGCCTCCTCGACGATGTCGTCGTAGCCGACGGTTCTGCCCTGCCCTTTCAGGTACACCAACCAGATGCCGTCCGATGCGTCGGCGTGCTCGGCCAGCCACCGGCGCAGAGCAGCACGATCGGGGAACTCTCTTCGCTCGAGTTCGGCCATCCCGCAGCCCGTCCCTTCTCGTCGCCCCGATCCGATTCTGACGCGGCCAGGAGACCTGCGTGCAGAGACCTGTGCTCAACCGCTTCGCGGATGACCGCGACCGAGCGCTGGGTCGGCCGGCGCTCCTGGCCGGCACCGCGGGTTCCTGCACCGGGGCGGTAGCACCGCGACCGTCCAGCCGCCGCCCGCCGCTCGCACCAGCCGGCGCTCGACCGACAGCGTCGCACCGCAGAACGGGCACACAGGCTCGGCCGTGCTCGGTTCTCCGGTCTCCGCGACGTGGGTGGGCATACGTCAACGATGCGCTTCGGCGAGCCGGGCGGAAAGGGGATTGTCAGCGCTCGGCATCCATGCTCCGTGCGCGGGCACCACCTCGCCGCTCCCGCGTCAACCGCTATCGGGCGACTTCGGGTCGTACTAGCTTCACCCCATGACCACCTACACCGCGACCAGGGCGATCGACGGCGACACCGACGCGTACTTCGCCTACATCGCCGATCCCGAGAACCTGCCGCAGTACTTCCCGCACATGGTGAGCGCCCACGAGCAGCCCGACGGCACTGTGGAGACGACCGCCCGCGTCGACGCCGACCGCGACGGCCAGGAGGAGACCGTCACGGCCGAAGCCCGCTTCGACGCCGACTTCGCCGCGAAGGAGATCACCTGGTCGGCGCCCGGACCGCACGACTACAGCGGGTCGCTGCGGATCGCGGACGACGCGGCGGAACTGACCATCGACACGACGGAGGACATCCCCGGCATCCAGCGATCGCTGGAGGACGCGCTCGAGGCGATCGCGGCGAACCTGCAGCGCGGCGCCTGACTCTCCGCCGCACCGGCGGACCCTGGACGCGCACGCCCTCCCGGTGCTTGCATGGAGACCGGGGAAGGCCGGGCGGCGGAGCTCCGTCCCGGTGGTGCAGGCATGGAGGACTCAGCGACCGAGGACGACGCCGGGGACGTCCGCGCCCCGACGGCCGGGTCGGGCGCCGGGCCCGGCAGCTGGACCAGGGTGCTCGGCTGGTGTGGTGTCGCCGCTCTGATCTACCTGTTGATCTGCGCGGTCAGCATCATCAGCCGCGGCTTCGCCGGTCTCGGCGCGGACGCCGCGCACAGCATGTTCGCCTTCGCCGCGAACCCGTGGGTCGGGCTGTTCGTCGGCGTGCTCGGCACGGTGCTGATCCAGTCGTCGACCACCACGACGGCGATCGCGGTCACGGCCGTCGGCTCCGGCGCTCTGGCCATCCAGGGCGCCATCCCGATCATCCTCGGCGCGAACGTCGGGACCACGGTCACGACGACCCTGGTCGCGCTCACCTTCATCGGCAACCGGGGCGAGTTCCGCCGCGCACTGGCGGCGTCGTCGATCCACGACTTCTACAACTGGCTCGCCCTGCTCATCTTCTTCCCGATCGAGCTGATCTGGCATCCGCTGGAGCGGCTCAGCGGTGCGATCACGTATGAACTGTACGGAACCGGGTGGCTGCCCGACCCGTCCCGGTTCAACATCATCCGTGCGATGACGACCCCGGTCGTCGACCTCGTGACCGGACTGACCTCCCACCTCCCCGGCGCGGTCGGGCCGGTGTTCACCATCGTGATCGGCGCAGCCCTGATCTTCGTGGCGGTGCGGTACCTCGGCAAGCTCCTGAAACGGCTGATGGTCGGCCGGGCGCGCGACATCCTGATCAAGGCGGTGGGCCGCAACCCGTACCTGGCCATGGGCTCCGGGATGGCCGTGACCGTCGTGACGCAGTCGTCGACCATCACCACGTCGGTGCTGGTGCCGTTCGCCGGGGCCGGCATCCTGACCCCGGCGCAGATCTACCCGGTCACGGTCGGCGCCAACCTCGGGACCACGTTCACGGTGGTGTTCGCGGCCTTCGCCGTGGTCGGGCAGGACGCGCGGATCGGCCTCCAGGCGGCGTTCGTGCACCTGCTCTACAACGTGTTCGCGATCGTCGCGATCTACGTCATCCCCGTCTTGCGGCCGGTGCCGCTGTTCCTCGCCCAGACCTTCGCCCGGATCGCCGCCCAGCACAAGTGGGTCGTCGCCGTGTACCTGGGCACGGTGTTCGTGGCCGTGCCGCTGGCGGTGATCGTTTTCGTCGGCGTGCTCTGACCGATCACGCTGCAGCTCTGGCGTTAATGGTTTTGTCCTCGTACTATGTGGATAGTCTTCCGCGGCAGCGGGATCCACGACAGAGGAGTCGTCCATGACCATCGCGATCATCGGGGCCGGCATCGGCGGGCTGGTGACGGCGCTCAGCCTGCACGAAGCCGGATTCGGCGACATCCGCGTCTACGAGCGGGTGCGGGAGCTGCGACCGCTGGGCGTGGGCATCAATCTCCTGCCGCACGCCGTCCGGGAGCTGACCGAGCTCGGGCTGCGCGACGAGGTCGAGGCCATCGCCGCCGCTCCCCGTCGGCTGAGCTACTACAACCGCCACGGCCAGCCGATCTGGAGCGAGCCCCGCGGAACCGCGGCCGGTTACCGCTGGCCGCAGCTCTCCGTGCACCGCGGCGAACTCCAACTGGCGCTGGTGGAGGCCGTGCGCACGCGGCTCGGAGCCGAGACGATCCGCCTTGGCCACCGGCTCACCGGGCTCGACACGACGGACGAGCGCGCTCGCCCGGTCTTCGAGACCTCCGACGGCTCGGTGCCGGTCGACGCCGACCTCGTGATCGGCGCCGACGGCATCCACTCGGCGGTGCGCGCGCTGCGCTTCCCCGACGAGGGCGCGCCGCGCTCGAACGGCCTCACCCTCTGGCGCGGCACGGCGGTCGTCCCGGCCTTCCTCGACGGAACAACGATGATCATGGCCGGCGACGACCAGCTCAAGTTCGTCGCGTACCCGCTGCGGCGGGAGGCCGACGGGTCGCTGACCGTGAACTTCATCGCAGAGCAGCGCTCCGACGGGTCGCGCGCCGAGACCGTCGACTGGAACCGCCAGGTGCCGATCGCCCCGATCGCCGACCTGTTCGCCGCGTGGCGGTTCGACTGGCTCGACGTGCCCGCCGTCATCGCGAACGCGCACGAGTTGTTGGAGTACCCGATGGTCGACCGCGACCCGCTGCCGCGCTGGACGTTCGGCCGCTCGACGCTGCTCGGCGACGCGGCGCACGCCATGTACCCGAACGGGTCGAACGGCGCCTCGCAGGCGATCATCGACGCGCGCACCCTCGCATACTCCCTCGCCACGTCGGGCGATCTCGCCGACGGACTCCGCCGCTACGAGGAGGCCAGGCGGCCGGCGACGGCGGACCTCCTCGCGCTCACCCGGCAACAAGGTCCCGAGCGCGTCATGGTGCTGGCGCACGAGCGCGCCCCGGAGGGCTTCGCCGACATCGAGGACGTCATCCCGGCCTCCGAGCTGCAGGAGATCGCCGACGGGTACAAGCGCACCGCCGGCTTCCATCCCGAGGCGCTCAACACGCGCCCGTCGCTCGACGCGAGGCTGGGGCAGGGCGCATGAGCGATCCCGTCGACACCCGCCGGCTCGCCGCCCTCATCTCCCCGCTGCGCCGCAACCTCCTGGCCCTCAGCCGTGAGACCGCTGGGCTGCCGGACGTTCCCGACTCGCAGGTCGAGGTGCTGCGCGCCCTCCCCCGGGGCACCGTGAGCACGCCAGGAGCGCTCGCCCGCCGGCTCGGCCTCCGCAAGTCGACGATGAGCAACCTCCTGACCGCGATGGAGGCCGCCGGCCTGGTGGTGCGACGCCCGAGCCCTGACGACCGCCGGCGCGTGGAGGTGCTGGCCAGCCCGCACGCGCTCAGCATCTTCGACCGCTTCGACGCGACCAGCGCGCAGTTGCTCGCGCAGGCCGCGGCGACCCTCCGCGCGGACGATCTCGCCGCCCTGGGCGCGGCGGTTCCCGCGCTCGAGCGCCTGGGCGACGCCCTGGCCGACCGGCGCCGACGCACGATCGACGGGGACGACGGATGACCGAGACGCTCCCGATCCCCGCGCTCATCCCGTCGCTGCACGTGCGGGTCGAGCTGGCCCAGCCGGAGGACCACGGCCGCACCGCCGCCGGCCACCGACGGGTGGTCCCGATCGTCGGTGGCCGTGTCAGCGGCGACTTCACCGGCGTGATCCTCCCCGGCGGGGCGGACTGGCAGGTCGTGCGCGACGACGGCACGATCGAGATCGACTCGCGCTACTCGGCGCGCGGCGACGACGGCGCCCTGCTCTACATCCGCGCGGTCGGACTGCGCACCGGTCCCGCTGAGGTGCTCGCCGCGCTCGGCCGTGGCGAGCAGGTCGATCCGCGCAGCTACTACTTCCGCACGATGGTCTCGCTGGAGTCGTCCGCCCGTCCGGAGCTGGCGAACCAGCTCTTCGTGGCCGCGTGCGCGCGCCACCGCAGCGAGGTCGTCTACACCGCCTATCGCGTCTCGTAGCCCCGCGCGTGGGAGCGGGGCGCGCGCACATTCGTGACGAATCTCGCGATTCGTGCCACGAATGTCGCGATTCGTGACGAATCTCACAACCCCACGTGGGAGCGGCGCGCACATTCGTGACGAAACTCGCGATTCGTGACCAATGTCGCGATTCGCCACGAATCTCGCAACCCCCACGTGGGAGCGGTGCGCACATTCGTGACGAATGTCGCGATTCGTGGCACGAATGTCGCGATTCGTGACGAATCTCACAACCCACGTGGGAGTGGTGCGCACATTCGTCACGAATGTCGTGATTCGTGGCACGAATGTCGCGATTCGTGACGAATCTCGCAACCGCGC
>NZ_JAGEKP010000032.1 GCF_017565305.1 Leifsonia sp. TF02-11 | reverse complement strand
CCGGCCGCAACCGAACCGCCCGCAACCGAACCGCCCGGCGACCTCTCACCCGCCACCGACCCCGCCGGGTCGAGCAGGGCCGCGAAGCCGCCGGCCGACGGCGAGGACGCGGCGGCGGGCGGAGCGGCCGCCACCTCCGGAGGCAGCTCCTCCTCGTCGCCGATCGTTCCGTCGGGGTGCACGGCGAGCAGCCAGTCGCCTTCGTCGTCGGAGACCATGAGTTGCACGGGGTGCCCGGCCGAAGCCGCGATGTCGCCGACCCGGCGCAGCACGACCTCCCGCAGCCGTTGCGTGCTCTCCTCGGCGAACCACTCGGGCGCGCCGTCGACCGTGAGCTCACCGGTGGCGTCTGCGCCGAACCGGGCGCTGAGGTGGGGGGACAGGGGCAGGTTGAGGGCCACGGGACTCCTTCCGGGCCGCGGGCGAGGAGGCACGCAGACCGACCGTGGACAGTATCCCGGTGGGCGCCAGGCGTCCAGTGCCGCACAGCGATCTACCAGAATCCGGTCAGGGAGCTCCGGCCCCGCGGCCCCTTGCGGTCTCCCGAGGACGGTGCACAATCGGCGGCATGGACGAGGTGACCCCCGTGAACGCCGGCACCATCCGTGACAACACCACCACCCATGACGGTCTGGCCGACGAGTCGGTCGCCCTGGAGCACGCCGCCGAGCGGCTGAGCGCGCGTTTCCCCGACGTACCCCGGGAGGACATCGATCGCCTGGTGGAGGAGCACAGCGAGGAGTACGACGACGCCCCGGTGCGCGACTTCGTGCCGGTTCTGGTCGAGCACGAGGTGAAGGCCGAGCTGCGCGAGAACGCCGAGCCGGAGCAGCCCGAGTAGGTCACCGAGGTCACCGCGTGCGTGCGCGTCGCACGAGAACCCCCGTCGCGGTGACCGCCACGAACGTCACGGCGATGAGGAGCAGCGCGCCGGCCGCGGCCGAGTAGAGGTCTCCGCGGTCGGAGGCCGTGAAGATCGAGATCGGCATGGTCCGCCAGCTGGCCGGGTAGACCATGATCGTCGCGCCGAGCTCGCCCATGCACAGTGCGACGGCCAGGCCGGCGGCGGCGCCGATCGCCGGGCGCAGTGCGGGGAGTGTGACCCGCGTCAGCACGCGCGCCCGGGAGGCGCCGAGGCTGAACGCGACCCGCTCCTGCTCGGGATCGAGACGCAGCACGGCGGCCGACACCGTGCTGTAGGCGAAGCTGAGCACCAGCACCGTCTGGGCGAGTACGACGAGGGCCGCCGTGCCGTTCAGCAGCAGCGGCGGCTTGCTGAACGCGATCAGCAGCCCGAGCCCGACGACGACGGAGGGCACGGAGACCGGGAGGTGGAAGAGCACATCCACCGTGCGCGCGACGGGGCGCGGGGCGCTCCGGGCGGCGACGGCCGCCCAGGTGCCGACGGCCACCGCGAGCACGGCGGCGATGATCGCGGTCTCGACGCTGACGCGCAGGCTCGCGAGGTCGTCGCCGCCGAGCGCCTCGGCGACATTGGCGACGGTCAGGCCGGACGGGAGCACGCCGTTCCACGAGGTCGCGAAGGCGGCGAGGACGATGACGGCCACAGGGAGGACCACCATCAGTGCGAACAGCACGGCGAAGCACGCGCGCAGGATGACTTTCGCCCGGGTGGAGAAGACGATCATCGGCTGCCCTTCGCGGTCGTCCACCGCGCGGCGACCCGGCGGTAGAGGAGGTAGATGCCGACCGAGAGCACGATCTGCACGATCGCGAGGATGGCCGCACGGCTGAAATCGAAGCTCACGATGCTGTCCGTGTAGATCTGCATCGGGAGGGTCTGGACGTCTTTGGCGCCGGTGAACAGCACGATGCCGAACTCGTTCATCGTGAGCAGGAGGGTCAGCATCGCGGCCGCCCCGATCGCCGGCGCGGCCTCCGGAAGCACGACCGTGCGGATGATCCGCAGCGGCCCGGCGCCGAGGCTCCCCGCGACATCGAGCTGGTCGCGCGAGACGGACGCGAACGCGGCGGTCAGGGGCGCCACGACGAACGGCGTGTAGAACGTGATCTCGGCGGCGACGACGCCGGCGACGCTGTTGGTGAACGAGAACCGCCCCGCGGCCGGCCCGAGCAGCGCGTGCAGCACGCCGGCGTTGCCGTAGAGCACCACGAACGCGAGCGGGATGAGGAACGAGGGGAACGAGACGACGGTCTCGATCGCCCTGCGCACGATCGCCGACCCGCGGAACGGCACGAAGACGAGGACGAACGCGAGGAAGCCGCCGACGAACAGGCATCCGGCGGTCGACGCGGCGGCGACGCCGAGCGTGGTGCCGAGCGACGTCCAGAGCGAGCGCGAGGCGAGCGCGGAGGCCCACTGGGCAAGTCCTGCGGGGGCGCCGTCGTCGGTGAGGAACGACTGGACCACGATCTCGGCGAGCGGAACCAGCACGAACAGCGCGAGCAGCGCTGTCGGCACCGCCGCCCACAGCCAGCCGAGGGAGGCCGTCGGCCGGCGGGTCGCACTGCCGCGGCGGCTGCGACGCGGTTCGCGGGCGACGGGAACGGAGACGGAGGGCTGGACGATCACGCGGCGGCCCCCGCGCGCGTCTCGACGCCCACTCTCGCATCGAGGCCGGGTGCCGCAGCGCCCGCGACACCGGCGGCCGCCTCGACACCGGCGGCCGCCGCGACACCGGCAGCCGCCATAACACCCGCGCCCGGCTTCTCATCCAGCAGGTGGACATCCTCCCGCCGCACGAGCAGCGACACCGCGTCGCCCACCCGCGGCCGGGCGCCGGCGAGCGGCGCGATCACGGTCACCGACGCCCCGGAGGCGAGCCGGGCGCGCACGTGGTGCGCCGATCCGCGCCAGACGACCGACTCGATCTCGGCCGCCAGCCCGGGCTCCGCGCCGGGAGCGCCGATCGCGATCGCGTGCGGGCGCACGCTGACGAGCACCCGCTCGCCCGGCACACGCCGTGAAAGGGAACGCCCGGAGAGCCGGTCGGAGCAGAGCATCAGCTCGACGCACTCGCTGGACGCGCCGGCCTCCACGACGGTCGCCTCCAGGATGTTGGCGCCGCCGAGGAAGGTCGCAGTGAACACCGACGGCGGCCGGGTGTAAAGCTCCTCGGCCGCATCGATGTCGACGATCACGCCGTCGCGCATGATCGCGATGCGGTCGGCCAGCGCGAGCGCCTCCGACTGGTCGTGGGTCACGTACAGCATCGCGACGTCGGGCAGCTCGGAGCGCAGCCGCTGAAGCTCCTCCAGCATCGACTCCCGCAGCCGGGCGTCGAGCGCGGAGAGCGGCTCGTCGAGCAGCAGGACGCGTGGCCGGGGCGCCAGCGCCCGGGCGATCGCCACCCGCTGTTGCTGGCCGCCGGAGAGCTGGGCGGGGTAGCGGTCGGCGAAGTCGGACATCCCGACCATCGCGAGCGCAGCCGCCACCCGTTCGGCGCGCTCGCGCCGCGGCACCCGCCGGGCGGCGAGGCCGAAGGCGACGTTGTCGCGCACCCGCTGGTGCGGGAACAGTGCGTAGGACTGGACGACGATGCCGATGCCGCGCTCCGCCGGTGGCAGCCCGGTGACGTCGCGGCCGCCGAGCCGGACCGTGCCGGACGACACCGCCTCGAAGCCCGCGATCGCCTTGAGCGCCGTCGACTTGCCCGAGCCGCTGGGGCCCAGCAGGGCGACGGTCTCGCCCGCGGAGATCCGGAGGCTGACGTCGCGCAGGGCGGTGGTGTCGCGGTAGGCGACGCTCACCCGCTCCAACTCGACGGCCGCCGCGCGGTCATCGGTCATCGTCGTCGACATATCACTGTCCCGTCGCGGTCTTGTACGCGGCGACCGTGTCGTCGAGCGAGCCGAGGACCGAGGTCCAGTCCGGCTGCCAGATCTCGACGCCGTCGAGGGCCTTCTTGAGCGTCTGGTAGTTGGCGTCGGTCGGCGTGACGTCGGAGCGGACCGGGATGCCGAACGCGTCGCCGGAGATCGTCTGCTGCACCTCCTTGGAGAGCAGGAACTCGATCAGCTTGTCGCCGTTCGCCTTGTCCGGAGCACCGGCGGCCAGACCCATCACGTAGGGGAGGGCGACGGTCGCGCGCTTGCCGTCGTCGGTCTTCGGGAAGAAGACCTCGTACGCCGATTTGTCGGCCGCGATGGACTGCTCCGCCATCTGCAGGTCGCTGTTGGCGACGGAGAGCTCGCCCTTCGACACCTTCGGGCCGAGTGCTCCGGTGGAGGAGCTGGGGCCGACGTTGTTCTTCTGCAGCTTGCCGAGGTAGTCGAGCGCGGCCTTCTGACCCATGCTGTGCTCGAGGAGCAGCAGCATGGCGGTGCCGTCGCCGGCCTGGCCGGGCGTCGAGTACTGCACTTTGCCCTGGTAGGAGGCGTCGAGCAGGTCGTTCCAGCTGTCCGGCTTCGGGGCGGCCGCGGTCCCGCGGATCATGCTCGCGTAGTTCTCGACGAGCGAGACATAGTCGCCGCTCGCGTCCTTCTCGGCGTCGGGGACGGCGGAGAGGTCTGCGCTCGTCTTCTGCAGCAGGCCC
This sequence comes from Leifsonia sp. TF02-11, assembly GCF_017565305.1. Classification (GTDB taxonomy): domain Bacteria; phylum Actinomycetota; class Actinomycetes; order Actinomycetales; family Microbacteriaceae; genus Leifsonia. Next base: position 61,354 of record NZ_JAGEKP010000032.1, on the reverse strand, counting down.
TTCGCCTTCGCCTGCTGGATGAACGGCGGGAGGGTGACGAGCACGTCCGCCTGCGGGTTCGACTTCTCCTTGAGCGCGCGGGAGACGACCTCGCCGGAGCCGGCCTCCACGTACTGCACGGTGACGCCGGTCTTCGCCGTGAAGTCGGCGAACTGCTTCTTGTACCAGTCGCCGAGGCCGTCGGCGCTGTAGATGGTGACGGTCTTGGAGCCGGTGGTGCTGCTGCCTGTGCCGGCGGTCGCGGTGCCGCTGCAGCCGGAGAAGGCCAGGACCGCGGCCGCGGCGATGGCGCCGGCGACGCCGAGACGGATCGGGTTCTTTCGCATGGGGTCAGTTCGCTTTCGTGAGGGAGGAGGTGGTGAGGGAAGGGAGGGTGAGAGAGGGGAGGCGCTCGTCGAGCACCCGCTCGGCGAGGCCGAGCGCGATGGTCATGCCGACGCCCGAGGTCACCGAGACGGCCGTGACACCGTCGGCGACCTCGGTGACGAGGTAGGGGCCGGTGAGGCTGTGGGCGTAGACGCCCTGCCAGCGCTCGACGACACGGAGCGGGCCGGTTCCGAGGACCTCCGCGACACGCTGGAGCAGCACCTCGGAGGTCGTCTCGTCCAGGAACGGATCCATCGTCGCGTCGTACCGGTGGCTGTCGCCGACGATGATCGTGCCGTCGGGCCGCTGCGTGAACATCACGTTCGCGTCGATCTCGACGACGGCGGGGTCGGCCGCCAGGAAGTCGTCGCGCAGCGTGGCGGCGGCAGCGGTCTCGGCGAATGCGGGGTAGCGCAGCATCGAGGTCCCGGTGAGCACGGCGGGGCCGATCGCGACCCCGGCGGGCGCGGCGACGCGGGCCATCTGCAGGCCGCAGCGGCGGATGCCGTGGTCGGCGGCCTCCACCGGATGCACCAGGTCGAGGTCGTGGCCGACGCACACGAACGTGCGCTGGGCGCGGACCGTCCCCCGCGAGGTGTGCACGACGCCGTCGCCCGCGTGGAGGTAGGACGTGTTCCAGAGGAACCGGACACCCTGCTCGGAGAGCCAGCCGGCGATCGCACCGACGGCCTGGCGGGGGTCGACGCGCAGGTCGTCGCGGAGCAGCGCGCCCCCGCTGATGCGTGCGTCGCCGGGGACGGAGAGCGCGTCGCGCACGGCCTCGGCGTCGAGCAGACGCACCTCGCCGGGCTCGCGCGAGGCGGCGAGCTCGTCGAGCACGGCGAGCTCCCTCGCGGTGCGGGCGACGGCGACCGCGCCGTGGCTGACGGCGAAGAAGCCCGCGGCGGAGGCGAGGTCGAGCCAGCGGCCGCGGGCGATGTGGGCGAGCTCGAGCAGGTCGCCGGACTGGGCGGTGACGCAGGCGTGACCGAAGTTGCGGATGGAGGCGCCCACGGCACGGCTGTCGCGGTCGATGACCGTGACGGTGTGCCCGCGGCGCAGAGCGGCTGCGGCGTGCGCGAGGCCGACGATGCCGGCACCGACCACGAGCACGTCGGTCTCGGCGAGGAGCGGTTGAGTCATGGTGGCCACTCTGCGCGACGGCGACGGCCGGTCTCAAGCTGCGGCGGCACTTGTATAGATAAGTTAACGTCGCGTTCACCTGGCGGGGGACAACGCGAGGTGATTTCCTTGAACTTCTCCGGATTTGTTGGCGCTTGCCGCTGATCGACTTGTATATTCAGGGCGTGACCCAGCCGATGCATCAGCGCTTGAGCGATGAGTTCCGTCGCCGTGTCTTCACCGGAGAGTGGCCGGAGGGATCGAAGGTCCCCAGCGAGTCGGAGCTCTGCGCGGAGTTCGAGGTCTCGCGCGGCCCCGTGCGCCAGGCGCTCGCCCAGCTGCGCCAGGAGGGCATCCTCGCGGGCGGTCAGGGCCGCCAGCCGATCGTGCGCCGCTCGACGCCCTCCCAGCCGGTGGAGGTCTTCCTCTCGTTCACCGAGTGGGTGGAACAGCGTGGCAAGACGCCGGGCCAGAAGACGTTCGAAATCGCCCGCCGCCCGGCCGGCACACTCGTCGCCGCCCAGCTCGGCATCGACCCGGAGGACCACATCGTCGCGCTGTTGCGGCTCCGGCTGATCGACGGCGTGCCGACCATGATCGAGCGCACGCACTTCGTCGTCGACGTCGGCGCAAAGCTGTTCGACTTCGACACGGATTCGGGCTCGACGTTCCGCTACCTGCGCGACCAGGGCGTCGACCTCTACAGCGCGCGGCACACCATCGACGCGGTCGCCGCCGACGCGACCGACGTGGACCTGTTGAAGGTGGACCCCGGCACTCCGCTGCTGCGCGAACGTCGGGTGACCTCCACCGCCACGGGCCGCGCGATCGAGTACGCGGAAGACCGCTACCTGCCCGACCAGACCAACTTCGTCGTGGAGAACATCATCTCCCAGCGCCCGTCCATCGCGCGCATCCGCCCCGCCATCGAGGAGTCCATCGCATGATCCAGCTCGCCGCCTTCGACATCGCAGGCACCACCGTCGACGACCACGGCGCCGTCTACGTGGCGCTGCGCCGCGCCGTCGAAGAGGCCGGCGCCCCGGTCGCCGACGCCGACCTGCAGCGCTGGATGGGCACCGACAAGATCGAGGCGATCACCGCTCTGCTGCGCCTCGGCGGCGTCGCCTCGGAGCCGGCCCTGGTCGCCGAGCGCTTCGACCGCTTCCGCGCGCTGCTCGCCGAGGCCTACCGCGCCGAACCGCCGGTGGCGCTGCCGGGCGTTGTGGCCGCCATCGACGCGCTCCGCGCCGCCGGCGTGAAGGTGGCGCTGACCACCGGCTTCTCGGACGACGTGGTCGAGCCGCTGCTGGCGGCCCTCGGCTGGACGGTCGGCGCGGACGGGCAGCTCGACGCGGTCGTCACCACCTCCGACGTTCCGGCCGGCCGCCCGACGCCGTACATGATCCACCTCGCCATGCAGCGCACGGGCGCCACCGACGTACGCCAGGTGCTCGCGGCCGGCGACACCGTCGTCGACCTGGAGGCGGCGCGCAACGCTGGCGCGATCGCGGTCGGCGTGCTCACCGGCCAGACCCCGCGCGAGGCCCTGGAGGCCGCGGACCACGACGCGGTGCTTGCGTCTGTCGCGGACATCCCGGCGTTCGTCGGCGTGGGTGCACTCGCCCGCTGAGCCGCCGAAGGGCACGCAAACGCCCCTCAAGCTGCGCTTGAGGGGCGCCCACGTGCCCTTCGCTCAGTGTGCGACGACGGGCGCGGGCTCGGCGGGCGCGGCGGCGCCGCTGGCGGCCGCAGACGAAGCCGCCGCCGGCTTGCGCCGCCGGTACAGCAGCGCGGAGAGCACGGCGCCGAAGGCGAACAGCCCCGCGCTGAACCAGTAGGCGGTCGAGTAGCTGTGCACCGCGGCCTCCTGCAACACGTGCGGAGTCGGCGGCAGGTGGCCCGACACGTAGTCGGTCAGCGCAGTCGCCGCGAGCGTGTTCAGGAGGGCGGTGCCGATCGAGCCGCCGACCTGCTGGCTCGTGTTCACGAGGGCGGAGGCGACGCCGGCGAAGTGGCGGTCGACGCCGAGGGTGGCCGTCTGGATCGCCGCCGGCATGATCGAGCCCATGCCGACGCCCATGACCATCAGGGCCGGGAGGATCTCGGTGCCGTAGTTCGCGGTGACGCCGAGGCGGGTCAGCAGCAGCATCCCGGAGCCGGCGATCACCATGCCGATCGGCACCATGACCTTCGGGCCGAACTTCGGTACGAACAGGTTGGTCGAGAACTGTGCGGCGATCACCAGCATGACGATCATCGGCAGGAACGCGAGCCCGGTCTGGATGGGCGTGAACTTCAGCGTCGTCTCGAGGTAGTACGTGACGAACAGGAAGATGCCGAACATCCCGGAGCCGGCGATGAGGATGGAGCTGTAGGAGGCGCCGCGGTTGCGGTCCAGCACGATCGGCAGCGGCAGCAGCGGGTGGGTGGCCCGGCGCTGCCAGAGCACGAAGGCGATCAGGAGCACGCCGGATGCGGCGAGGAAGCCCCAGGTCAGCGGCGAGTCCCAGCCGTCGCTCTCGGCGTTGGAGAACCCGTAGACGAGCGAGAACAGGGCACCGGAGACCAGGATGGTGCCGGGGATGTCGAGCTTCGGGCGCGGCTCGGTGCGGTGGCCGGCCGTGACGAAGACCGTCGCGAGGATGATCGCGGCGATCGCGATGAAGACGTTGATGTAGAGGTTCCACCGCCAGTCGAACTGCTCGGTCAGCACGCCGCCGAGCAGGAGGCCGACGGCGCCGCCGGCACCGGCGATCGCGCCGAAGATGCCGAACGCGCGGGCGCGTTCCTTCGGGACGGTGAAGGTCGTCGTCAGTACGGCCAGGGCGGTGGGGGCGAGCAGCGCGCCGAACGCGCCCTGCAGGGCGCGGGCGCCCACGAGCATCCCGAACGTGCCGGCGGCGCCGCCCAGCGCGGAGGCGCCGGCGAAGCCGATCAGGCCGATGATGAAGGCGCGTTTGCGGCCGATGAGGTCGGAGATGCGACCGCCCAGCAGCAGGAGGCTGCCGAAGGCGAGCGAGTACGCGGTGACGATCCACTGGCGGTCGGCGTTGGAGAAGCCGAGGTCCTGCTGGGCCGAGGGGAGGGCGATGTTCACGACCGTCGAGTCGAGCACGACCATGAGCTGAGCCAGCGCGACGGTGACGAGCGTCCACCAGCGCCGCGAGTGCGGAACGGAGCCGCCTGCGGCCGCGGAGGCGACCGGGGAAACGGGAGAAGTCTGGGTCATGCGGGTCAGCATATACGAAACTCGGCAGTTTCGGATCTACTGAGTTCTAAAATTAACCTTAGAATGATCGAAGCGACATCACCAGAGCACATCACCGAACACAGAGGAACAGGGGGACAGCCGCAATGACGCAGCTCGACACCACCGGATCCGCTCCGAAACTCGGGCGCAAGCGCGACCACACGCGCGACGCCGACATCCTCGACGCCGCGCTCGAAGTCCTCGCCGAGACCGGCTACGACCGGATGACCATGGACATGGTCGCCGCGCGCGCCAAGGCGGGCAAGGCGACCGTGTACCGGCGCTGGGCATCCAAGGGCGAACTCGTCGTCGACGCCATCGCCTGCATGAAGAAGAACGACATCGACTTCGAGCACCTGCCCGACACCGGCACGCTGCGCGGCGACCTGGTCGCGATGATCAAACCGCACGCGATCGAAGACGGAGAACGCAAACTGCAGATCATGGCGGGCCTGACCTCCATGCTCGCCCGCGACCCCGACCTGGTCGACGCGGTGACGGCGGCGATCGTCGAGCCGCGCGCCTCCCTCAACCGGCTCTTCATGCGTCGGGCCATCGAGCGCGGCGAGATCCCGGCCGACACCGATGTCGAGACGCTCGCGATGCTCGTGCCGTCGATGACCGCCTACCGGGTGCTCATCCTCCAGCAGCCTGTCGACCGCGCGTACCTGCTGTCGCTCATCGACGGGGTGCTGCTGCCGGCCGTGGGGATCCGGCCGGGAGCCTGACCGGGCTCAGCGTCGGTCGAACCGCGCGCCCTCCGGCTTGGACGGCAGCAGGTAGAAGACCAGCACGATGATCCAGCCGACGACCGGAATGAAGCCGAGGAACCACATCGGGCCCGCCAGGTTGGCGTCGTGCAGCCGTCGCCAGCTGAGCGCCAGGCTGGGCACCAGGATCACCAGGTCCCAGACGATGTAGACAACGACCAGCACCCAGCCGAACGGGCCGAGGCCGCGACCGCCGTTGCCGATCGTGCCCAGCGTCTGCAGCAGGATGCCGTAGACCGCCCCGATAATGACGGCGAACAGGAACCACCACCAGAACTCGCTGCGGCTGGCCCGCCCGGTGAAGTCGGCGTACTTCTTGAAGAACCGGCGGATGGCGTCGCCGAACGTGGCGCCGTAGAGAGGCTGGTCGAGCGGCGCGGAGGCCGGGGACTGCGGAGCGGTCATGGCGTGGTCCTTTCGAGCGGTGCGGTGCGGTGCGTCGAGCGGGAACGGCCACAGTCAACTCCCCCTGCGATAGCCCCCACGAGCATTGTGACGCGGCGTGTCGCGCCGCGGAAGCCACGAGATTCGTGACGAATGTCGACATTCGTGGCACGAATCACGAGATTCGTGACGAATCGTCGCCCGTCATCGACTCCGCGTCAGGATCAGGTGCGCCACCATCGCCGTCCAGCCGGTCTGGTGGGAGGCGCCGAGGCCCTGGCCGGTGTCACCGTCGAAGTACTCGTAGAAGAAGATGTTGTCCTTCCAGCGCGGGTCGGCCGAGAGCAGCGGGTAGCGGGCGTCGGCCGGTCGCCGCCCGTCCGGGCCGGGGAGGAACAGCGAGATCAGCCTGCGGGAGAGGTCGTCCGCCGCCTCCCCGGGGGTCAGCGCGTTGCCCGAGCCGAGCGGGTCCTCGATGCGCACACCGGTCTCGCCGTGCGACTCGTAGTGCTGCAGCGCGGCGATCAGGAGGGCGTTGAGCGGGAACCAGACCGGCCCGCGCCAGTTCGAGTTGCCGCCGAACAGCGGGGAGGTCGACTCGGCCGGCTCGTAGTCGACCGACGCCTCGACGCCGCCGACCTCCACCGTGAACGGGTGCTCGCGGTGGTAGGCGGAGACGCCGCGGATCCCGTGGTCGCTGAGCAACCCCGCGGTGTCGAAGACCTGCTTCAGGATCCGCGTCAACCGCTCCGGCGAGACCATCGCCAGCAGGTAGACCTGCTGGTCGCCGAAGCGTCTGCGATGGAACGACGCCCCGAGCTCTGGATGCTTCGCCAGATACCGGTTCAGCACCTGCCGGAACTCCGGGATGGTCCGCACGCCCGGCTCGTCGTACGCGAGGGAGGCGACGACGGGCACGAGACCGACCAGCGAGCGCACCTTGAGCGGCACCTCCCTGCCGTCGGCCAGGTGGAGCAGGTCGTAGAAGTAGGCGTCCTCGTCGTCCCACATCCCCGAGCTGTTGGCCGAGCCCGCGATGCGCAGGAACTGCTCGCCGAACTTCACGGCGACGTCCTCGTAGACGTCGTTGCGGCGCGCCAGCCGCAGGGCGATCTCGAGGAGGTCGAGGGCGTAGTTCGCCATCCAGCCGGTCGAGTCGGCCTGCTCCAGCGTCCCGACCTCCGGCGGCAGCGTCGACCGGTTGAGCGGCGCGATGTTGTCGAGGCCCATGAAGCCGCCCTCGAACAGGTCGTCCTCGTCCTTGTCCTTGCTGTTCGTCCACCAGGTGTAGTTGATCAGCAGCTTGTGGAGGATGCGGGCGAGGAAGTCGTAGTCGGTGCCGCCGTCGATGAGGAACACCTGGATCGCCGCCCACGCGTGCGTCGGCGGGTTGACGTCGGAGAAGTTCCACTCGTACGCGGGCAGCTGCCCGTTGGGGTGCATGTACCACTCGCGCAAGAGCAGGATCAGCTGTGCTTTGGCGAACGCGGGGTCGATGTGCGCCATCGTCACGCAGTGGAAGGCGAGATCCCACGCGGCGAACCACGGGTATTCCCAGGGGTCTGGCATCAGGATCACGTCGTCGGCGTCGAAGTGCCGCCACTGCCCGTTGCGCACGCTGCCGCGTCCGGGAGGCGGGGGAGGACTCCCCGGGTCGCCGTCGAGCCACTTGTCCACGTTGAAGTGGAAGTACTGCTTCGACCAGAGCAGCCCGGCGAACGCCTGGCGCAGCACGCGGGCCTCGTCCGGGTCGGTCGGGGCGTTCGGGAGGGCCGCGTAGAACGCGTCGGCCTCCGCTGCGCGCTGCTGGACGACGGCGTCGAAGCCGGGCCCGAGCTCCTGCGCCTCGAGGCCCGCGGGCGCCGCTTCGGTGCCGGTCAGCCGCACTCGGATCACGCGCGTCTCGCCCGGACCGAGCTCGACCGTGTAGTGGAGGGCCGCCTTGGTGCCGGTGTGGTCGGGGTTCACGGTCGCCGCCCCGTCGATCACATGGTCGTTGATCCCGTCCTTCGGGAACGCGGGGGACTCGTCGGCGGTCGCGCCGAACAGCCGCGCGGTGTTCGTCTCGTTGTCGCAGAAGAGTGCCTCCGGCGCGCCCTCGCCGCGCAGGGCCAGCGTTCCCGACGGCCCGGATCCGACGATGCGCTCGCCGTCGAGGCGCAGCGACGGCTTCTCGACGTCGTAACCCCACGACCAGGTGTTGCGGAACCAGAGAGTCGGCAGCACGTGCAGCGTCGCGGGATCGGGTCCGGCGTTCTCGATCGTGATGCGCATCAGGAGGTCGTGCGGGCCGTCCTTGGCGTAGTCGACGGTCACCACCCAGTACCGGCCGTCGTCGAACACGCCGGTGTCGACGAGCTCGTACTCGGGCTCGAGCCTGCTGCGGGCCGCGTTCGTGGCGATCAGGTCGGCGTAGGGGTACTCGGCCTGGGGATAGTGGTACCGCCAGGTGTTCCAGGTATGGGTCGGCGTGCCGTCGAGGTACCACCAGTACTCCTTGACGTCCTCCCCGTGGTTCCCCTGCGGGCCCGCGAGGCCGAACATCCGCTCCTTGAGGATCGGGTCGCGCCCGTTCCACAGCGAGAGCCCGAGGCACCAGGTCTGCTTGAGGTCCGAGAAGGCGGCCATGCCGTCCTCGTTCCACCGGAAGGCGCGGCTCCTGGCGTGGTCGTGCGGGAAGAACTCCCACGCGTCGCCGTCGGCGCTGTAGTCCTCGCGGACGGTGCCCCAGGCGCGCTCGGCGACGTATGGCCCCCAGTCGCGCCAGCCGGCCGAGCCGTCCTCCGCTCGCGCAATGCGTTCGTTCTCGGCTCCGTCTGCGACGTCTGCGACCTGCGGCATGGATTCATTCTGGTGCCGGGTCGCCGCGGTGGAAGATCACCTGTGCGCCGAGTGTCGCGTTTCGCGATCGGAGACGCCACCTTTCGGCGCACATCTCGGGCTCCCATGCTGCTCTGACGTCATCCCTGCGGATGACGGGTTCGCATAGTTGGAGGGATGGATCGGCTTCCGGTATCCCACATTCTGAGGGAATGCATGACACCAGCGTGCGTCGATTCGCGAGCACCGGGGGCCGATGATGACGTGGACCTCCGAACTCGTCGTCGACGACGAAGCGATCCGCTCGAACGCCGCCTACTTCGCCGCCGCGACGGGAGGCCGCCTGATGGCGGTGCTCAAAGCCGACGCGTTCGGTCACGGCGCGATCGCGCAGTCCGTGCTGGCGGCGGGAGCCACCTCCATCGGGGTGACCTCCATCGACGAGGCGCTCGCGCTGCGGGCGGCGGGAGTCCGCGCGCCGATCCTGAGCTGGCTCAACCCGGTCGACGCCGACTTCGCGGCGGCGGTCGCAGGCGACATCGATCTCGCGGTCCAGAGCGTGCGGCTGTTGCACGCGGTCGGCCGCGCGGCGGCGCTGCTCGGACGGCGTGCGCGCGTCCACCTGCACATCGACGTCGGCATGGCGCGTGACGGCGCCCCCGCCTCCGAATGGTCGGCGCTCTGCGGCGTCGCGCGCGAGCTGGAGGCGCTCGGCAGTATCCGCGTCGTCGGGGTGATGGGCCACATGTCGTGCGCCGACCGGCCCGACCACCCGCAGAACCGGCGTGAGCGGCTGGTCTTCATCAACGCGATGCGGACGGCGCAGCGCCGCGGCCTGGCGCCCTCCGTCGCCCACCTGGCCGCGACGGCCGCGACCGTGACCGGCGTCGGCTCGGGGTTCGGGCTGCACCGCATCGGCGCCGGGCTGTTCGGGATCGACCCGTCCGGCACCTCCGACCGGCTGCGCCCTGCGCTCTCGCTGACGACGACCGTCGTCGGCTCCAGGGAGGTCGCGGCGGGGACAGGGATCGGTTACGGGCTGGAGCACGTCGCCGATCGGCGCACGAACCTCGCGCTGCTGCCCGTCGGCTACGGCGACGGCCTGCCGCGGGCGGCGTCGGAGCGTGCCGAGGTGCTGGTGCGCGGCCGCCGCCGGCCCGTCGTCGGCCGGTTCTCGATGGACATGCTGGTCGTGGACACCGGCGACGACCTCCTCGCGGCGGGGGAGTCGGTCACGGTGTTCGGCCCGGGCGACCACGGCGAGCCGACGGTCGCCGAATGGGCCGGCTGGTCGGGGACGATCGAGCACGAGATCGTCACGCGGATCGGCAGCCGCGTCGCGCGCATCCACCGGTCGACGGCGCCGGGTGCGTCGGCCTCGCCGGGTGCGTCGGCCGCGTCGGCAGCGACGATCGGCGAGGTGGCTCATGCGTGATTCGACCATCCGCCGTGTCGCGGTGATCGGCGGCGGCGCAAACGAGGAGCACGACGTGTCGCTCGCGTCGGCCGCCGCCGTCGTGCGCGCGGTCCGCGCCCTCGGGCTGACCGCCGTCGCGCTCACCGTCGACCGGCGAGGCGGCTGGCACCTCCACGACGGCCCGATCCATCCCGCTCAGGCGGTCTCCAGCCTGGTGTCGTGCGATGCGGCGTTCCCCGTGCTGCACGGCGTGGACGGCGAGGACGGCGCCGTCGCCGGACTGCTGACCCTGACCGGCGTGCCGTTCGTCGGCTCCCCGGTGCGCGCAGGCGCGCTGGGCATGGACAAGTGGGTCACGAAGCTCGTCGCGGAGTCGCTCGGCATCCGCACCGCTCCCGCCGTGCTCGTCGACGACCGGTTCGACGCCTCGCAGCTACCGCTGGAGCCGCCGTTCGTGGTGAAGCCGACGTTCGGCGGGTCGAGCAACGGGGTCACCGTGGTCAGGGAGTCCGAGGAGCTCGCCGCCGCGATCGGCACCGCGCGGGCGGCGGGCGGCTCGGCGCTGATCGAGGCGTTCGTCTCCGGACGCGAAGTGGACATCGCCCTGTTCCGCGACCGCGACGGCGTCGTGCGCGCCGGTTCGACCCTCGAGATCGCCGTGGCCGACGGGGCGGTCTTCGACCGCGAGCAGAAGTACGACGGTTCGGCGTCGTTCACGCTGCCGGCGCGCGTGTCCGCCGACGAGCACGCGGCCATCGAGGCGGCGGCCCGCGCCCTCTACGACGCGCTCGGCTGCGCGGGAGTCGCCCGCTTCGACTTCTTCGTCACCGCGGAGGGCGTCGTGCTGAACGAAGTGAACACGACGCCCGGTTTCACCGAGCAGTCCCAGGTGCCGCGGATGTTCGCCGCGACGGGTCTCGACTACCCCGCCCTCGTCGCGGCGCTGCTCGACGCGGCGCTGCCCGCAGCGGCGCCCGCCCCGCCCGACATTCGTGACGAATCCCGACATTCGTGGCACGAATCGCGACATTCGTGACGAATCCCGATCCTCCCGACTCTCGCGGTCGATCGTGACATTCGTGACGAATCGCGACATTCGTGGCACGAATCGCGACATTCGTGACGAATCGCGGGCACGCGACTGTCAGAGATCGAGCACGAGCCGCTCGCCGATGCACCGGGAGACGCAGGCCATCATGGTGTCCCCGGCGAGCCGTTCCTCCAGACCGAGCACCGAGTCGCGGTGCTCGGGAGTCCCGGCGAGCACGCGGACCTCGCAGGTGCCGCAGGTGCCCTCCCGACAGGTCGAGAGCACGTTCGCGCCCGCACGGTTGACGGCGTCGAGGGCGGACTCGTCCGCCGCGACGCGCACGGTGGCGCCCGTGCGGCGCAGCTCGATGTCGAACGGGCGATTCGGGAGGGCCGAGACCGCGCGCGGCGCGAAACGCTCGACGACGACGCTGTCGGTGCGCCCGGCCCGGCGCGCCGACTCCTCGACGGCCAGCAGGAGCTCCTCCGGTCCGCACGCGTAGACGAGGCCGCCGGCGGGGAGGCGCCTCCACAGGTCGTCGACGTCGTAGCGACCGCGCTCGCCGCTGGGCCACAGGTACACGTTCGCGCCATAGCGCTCCTCGAGCTCGGCGGCGTACGCCATCGTCGCGAGCGATCGCCCCAGATAGAGCAGTCGCCAGCCGGCGCCTGCCGCCTCGGCCTCCGCGACCATCGGCAGCAGCGGCGTGATGCCGATCCCACCGGCGAGGAACAGCGAGAACGGAGCCGGCCGCAGCGCGAAGTGGTTGCGTGGACCGCGGATCAGCAGCCGGTCGCCGACCGCGACCCGCTCGTGCGCGGCCAGGGAACCGCCGCGTCCCGCGGCCTCCCGCAGCACGGCCACCCGGTACCCGGCCTCGGCGGGGTCGCCCGCGAGCGAGTACTGGCGCACCAGGCCGTCCGGCAGTTCCAGGTCGATGTGCGCACCGGGCCGCCATGATGGGAGGCTGCCGCCGTCGGCGACGAGAGTGAGTTCGACGACACCCGGGACCACCTCGCGACGGTCGCTCACCACCACGGGCAGCGAATCGGGAGCCGGCGACTCCGGTGCCGCTGCGCTCGCGGACGCCGAGACGCGCGGGCGTGCGGTCGGCGCCGTCGGCGTCCAGGCGAGCGGCAGCGAGACGAGCCCTCGGCCCTCGGAGACGACCGTGTGCCGCAGCCCCTCCTCCGGGACCGCGAGCCGGAGGTCGGGCAGGCGCTCGTGGAGCACGCCGAGTTCCACACGCAGCAGCAGGCGAGCGAGCGGAGCGCCGAGGCAGGCGTGCACGCCCTGCCCGAACCCGAGGTGCGGCGATTCCCAGGTGCGGTCGACATCGATCCGCCCCGGGTCGTCGAAGCGACCGGGGTCACGGGAGCCGGCGGCGTAGGCGAGGAAGACGTCCTCGCCGGCACGCAGACCGACCCCGCCCAACTCGGTGTCGCGGGTGACGAGCCGCTTCATCCCGGTGATGGCGGACTCGAACCGGAACACCTCCTCCAGTGCGCGCGCCCGGGAGGCGTCGTCGCGCTGCACGCGTGCATACAGTTCCGGGTCGGCCAGGAAGTGGGCGAGCGCCATGCAGATCAGGTTGGACGACGTCTCATGGCCGGCGAGCATCAGCCCGGGGAACATCGACAGCATCTCGAAGTCGGTCAGCTCGACGGCGCCGCTGTCGCGCTGGTCCCAGATGTGGCTGATGAGGTCGTCCTGGCGGTCATGGCGGCGCAGCTCCATCAGCTCACGGAGGTGATCGTGGAGGTCGAGCAGTTTGGCGGCCTTCTCGTCCGGCGTACCCGGGTGGTAGAGGTCCCTGGGGCCGAGGAAGAAGCCGAGCGCCTCGCCGACCCACTCCGCGCGATCCGGGTCGAGCCCGACGATCCGGCTGACGACCCGCAGCGGCAACGGGAGGGCGAAGACCGTCTTGAGATCGGCCTCCCCGCGCCCGGCGAATCCGTCGACGAGCCGGTGCGCCTCCTCGCGGATCCACGGCTCGAACCGTGCGAGCCTGCGAGGCATGAAGAAGGTGTTGACGCTCGATCGCAGCCGGTCGTGGTCGGGGTTGTCGACGCCGAGCAGCGTTCCGCGGCTCGGCACGCGCCCCTCGAACTGTTCGCGCCACGGCGGCGGGACGGTGCCGACCGCCGGCTGCGACGAGAAGGTCCCCGGGTCGTGGAGGGCGGCGACGATGTCGTCGTAGCGCGTGAAGACGCGGGCGCCGCCGAAGGTCTCGGCGGGCGGGGCGCCGCCCTCGCGCCGCGTCGCGTCGAGGTCGGCGAAGAGCCGCTCGGGATCGCTGAAAGGGCACGCCGGCGGCGTGGGGGAGATGGTCATCCTCTGCTCCAGTGCTGGGCCGCGACACCGCTGGAGGCATGCACAAGCGGGACGCGTGAGTCCTCGTGCTCGCCCGGCGCGCTGAGGGCGCCGAGGGGGATTATTCGCTGCCGGCCGTGGTGCCGGGCGCCCTCACCCCGCCTGTGTAGACGACGACGCTACACAGCCTCGGCGCTTATGTCAATAATCGACCGAAGTGAATTGTAATTGCTTTACATTTTGCTCGATCGCCCCTACAGTCGTCGCAACTCGATGAGGAGCGGACATGAACGAACGTGGGATCACCGGGGCGCCGATCGTCGTCCTGGGCGGCGGGCCGGCCGGAATGGCCAGCGCGCTCTCGCTGCACACCGCCGGACACCCGGTGATCATCCTGGAGCGGTACCCGGAGGCTCGCCCGGCCGGCAACATCCTGAATCTGTGGCCGCCGCCCATCAAGGCGCTCCGGGCGATGGGAGTCGACACCACCGAACTCGGAGCGCCGTGCCACACGACCTTCCGCAGCGCGAGCGGCCACGTGCGCGCCGACATCCGGATCCCCGAGCGGGTGCGCGAGGAGTTCGGCGGCGGGTTCATCGGGATGCTCCGCCCCGACCTGTACGAGCGGATGCTCGCCGCGCTGCCGGAGGGCATGCTGCGCACGAATCAGGAGGTGGTGGAGATCGACGACACCGGCGACCACGGTGTGCGCCTGGCCCTGCGCGACGGCGAGACGCTCCAGGCGCCCGTCCTCGTCGGCGCCGACGGCATCGACTCGCTGGTGCGACGCCGGCTCTGGGGCCCGAGCGAGAAGCGCGACCACCGTCTCCACATCATCGGCGGGTACACGTTCGAACCCGTTCCGACGGCGGAGGTGGGGGAGGCGGTGCTGACCCATGACCGCCGGGTGCAGGGGAGCTACACGTCGATCCGGCGGGGCGACCAGGAGGGATTCCAGTGGTGGGTGCTCGAGGCGTGGGACCCGCGCCGAGAGCCGCCGACCGACCTGCACGCGCACGCCCTCGCGCTCGCGCAGCGTTTCGGCGGCGCGCTCGAAGCGCTCGTCAGGGCGACCCCCGCCGATCACCTCCAGCGCTGGCCGATCCGTGACCGCACGCCCCTGAAGCGCTGGTCGAAAGGCCGGGTCACCCTCGCCGGCGATGCCGCGCACGCCACCTCGCCCTATGCGGCCTACGGCGCGGGCATGTCGATCTGCGACGGCTACTTCCTCGGCCAGGCCCTCGCCGGCGTCGACCTCGCGGATCGCTCTGCGGTCGAGGCCGCGCTGGTGCGCTACGAGACGCCGCGCATCCCGCACACCACCGCGCAGGTGCAGCAGGCGTACATCCTCGGGCGGGCCTTCCACCATGCGCCGCGCGTCGTGCGCCCCGTGCGGGACTTCGTGCTCGACCACACGCCGATCCTCCAGAAGCAGGTCGGCGAGAAGAGTCCGGGGGAGATCATCGCGCAGCTCGACGAGATGGGAGCGGGGATCGTCTCCCCTGCGGCGCCCTGACCGGGGCGAGGGCGTGCGCGAGGATGGAGGCATGACCGCCGAGTTCGCCGAGCGAGAGCCCCTTCAAGCGAGGAGCCGCGAGAGCTGGGAGCGCGTGCTCCGCACCGCCGCGGAGCTCTTCGAGGCCGGAGGCTGGGAGGCGCTGTCGATCTCCGAGGTCTGCCGGCGCACGGGGGTCTCCGCACCCTCGATCTACGCCCGGGTGGACGGCAGGGCCGGGCTCTTCGCCGCGGTCTACGAGCTCGGGCTCAGGCAGATGCGGGAGACCGAGGACGAACTCTTCGAGAGCGGCGCGACCATCGACGGCGTGACTGACGCCGCCGGTCGCGCCGTGGCTGTGATCACGCGGCTGTTCGACGCGCACGCCGCCTTCCTGAGGGCGGTGATCTCGCGGTCGGTCGACGATCCGGAGCTCCTCGGCGCCGGCGCGGCGGAGTCCCGCCGGTTCGTCGCGCGCCTCGGTGGTGCGCTCGCGGTGCCGAACGGGCACGAGGTGGCGCGCGTGCTGTACTCCGAGTGCGTGCTGCGCACGATGTACGGCGCGCACTTCCTGGTCGACGACGAGGACTTCGCGGCCTACCAGCACCGCCTCCACCGCCTCGCGACGGCGCTGAGCGCGGCCGGAGATTCGTGACGAATGTCGACATTCGTGGCACGAATCTCGATATTCGTGACGAATCGCCTGAGTACTTAGGTTGAAAACAGGCGGAAGATTGTCTTAGAATCACCATGACGTCGGGGCCGCAGGCCCGTTCCTCACCGTGACGTTGCGGCGAGGGCACAAACCGTCGCGTCGATCACCCGATCGTTCGGGTCTCGCGTATGCCGCTCTCGCCACTGAGGTTCCGCCTCCTCGTCACCTCCCTCCTCGTCGTGTCCTTCCTCGGCGCCCTCGACAACACCGTGGTCAGCACCGCGATCGCCACGGTCGCCGGCCAGCTCGGCGCGCTCGAGCACATGAGCTGGATCGTCGTGGGCTACACGCTCGCCAGCACCGTCCTGCTGCCGGTGCTCGGCAAGCTCGGCGACCGGATCGGACCCCGCGCGGTCTTCCTGGCCTCCGTCGTCGTGTTCATCGTCACGTCCGTCGCCTGCGGCTTCGCGAACGGCATCGTCTGGCTGATCGTCGCGCGCATCGTGCAGGGGATGAGCTCGGCCGGCCTGCAGCTGATGTCGCAGACGATCATCGCCGAGACGACGACCCCGCGGCAGCGGCCGAAGTTCATGGCGATCGTCGGCGCGGCCTTCCCGGTCGCGATTCTCATCGGGCCCGTGCTCGGCGGCATCATCACCGACAACTGGGGCTGGCCGTGGGTGTTCTGGATCAACGCGCCCGTCGGCGTCGTCGCGCTGGCACTCGCGATCGTCGCGGTGCCGCACATCGAGCCGGGGCGAGGCGGGAGGTTCGACGTCGGGGGTGCGATCGCCCTCACCGTCGGACTGGTCGCCCTGGTGCTCGCCGTCACCGGAGTGGGCGATCGCTCGCAGGCGCTCGCCACGGTCGTCGCGTTCGTCGTCGCCGCCGTGGCGTTCGCCGTCTTCTTCGTCGTCGAGCTGCGGGTGGAGGAGCCGCTGGTGCCGCTCGGCCACTTCCGTGACCGCACGGTCGCCACCGGAACCGTGATCTCCGCGATCGTCGGCATCGGGCTGTTCTCGATCACCTCCTACCTGCCCACGTACTTCCAGATGGCGTACCGCACCAGCGCTACGGTCTCCGGGCTCGTCCCGATCGCGACGGTCTTCGGGATGCTGGTCAGCAATCTCGTCACCGGCTGGCTGGTGAGCCGCACCGGCCACTACCGCGTCTATCCGCTCGTCGGCACCGCGCTCGGCGCCGCCGGGCTCGGCGCCATGGCCCTGCTTCCCGTCGGTGCGCCGCTCTGGGCTCCCACGATCGCGATGGCGGTCGTGGGGCTCGGCACCGGCGCCTTCATGAGCCTGATCGTCGCGGTCGTGCAGAGCGCGGTGCCGCGCACCGAGACCGGTGCGATCACCGCGAGCGTCAACCTCGTCCGCCAGGTCGGTGCGACCGTCGCCACCGCCCTCATCGGCGGCATCATCGGCGCGACCGTCGTCGCGCTCCTGCCCGCGGGACTCGACCCCGCGACGCTGACCCCTGCCGTCGTTCACACCCAGAGCGCGGCCGTGCAGCAGCAGATCGCGCAGGTCTATCAGGGCGTCTTCGTCCCCGTCTTCGTCGCGCTCGCCGCGACCTACCTCGTCGGGGTGGTCGCGTCGATCCTGCTGCCGAACAGCCGCCTGTCCGACGATCCCGGCCCGCTGCGCGCGGCCGCGACCGAGTCCATCCCCGCCGCCTGAGCGCTGACCCGCCCGAGCCTGACCCGCAGGAGAGCATCATGATCACCCACACCATCGCCGTCGTCGGCAGCGGCCCCGTCGGTTCCGCCTATGCCCGGCTGCTGCTGGAGGCCGTTCCCGATGCGCGCGTGGTGATGCTGGAGGCCGGCCCGCAGCTGACCCCCATCGCCGGCGAGAACGTCCGCAACATCCCCGACCCCGACGAGAAGGAGCGGGCGCGCGAACGGTCGCAGGGTCCGCAGGCCGGCGTGTTCCGCGAATCGCTCGGCATCCCGTCGGCGGTGGTGGAGGGCATGTTCACCGCACGCGGGGGTACGCACCTGCTCGACTACGGCGGCGAGGGTTCTGCGCATGCGCCGACGTTCCCGGCCGCCGCGGCTTCCACCAACGTGGGCGGCATGGGCGCGCACTGGACGTGCGCGACGCCGAGCCCGTCGTTCAGCGAGCGCATCCCGTTCATCGCCGACGCCGAGTGGGAGGAGCTGATCGCCGAGGCTTCGCGGCTGCTGCACGTGCAGACCGCTGCGTTCGCCGACTCCGAGATCGGGTCGGCCATCCGGTCGCTGCTGGCAGAGGAGTTCGCGGGCGAGTTGCCCGAAGGCTTCGGCCCTGGCACCCTGCCGGTGTCCGGCGACCCGCAGCCCGACGGCACGATGCGCTGGGCGGGCGCGGATGTGGTGCTCGGGCCGCTGCTCGACCCCGAGAGCCCGCTGGCCGAGCGCTTCGAGCTGCGCGACCTCTCACTGGTGCGCCGCATCGACCACGCCGACGGCCGGGTCACCGGCGTCACCGTCGAAGACCTCCGCAGTCACGAGATCTATCCGGTGGAGGCCGACCTCGTCGTCGTCGCCGCCGACGCCTTCCGCTCCCCGCAGCTGCTGTGGGCGTCGGGCATCCGGCCGCGGGCGCTCGGCCACTACCTCACCGAGCATCCTGTGGTCATCTCGACCGTCGCCCTCGACGCCGCGAGCATGAGCCGGTTCGCGACGGAGGAGGAGCTCGACCGCGAGCTCGCCCGCCGTGCGACGAACCCGGCCGACCCGGTCGCGGCCGTGAACCGCATCCCGTTCTCGGAGCCGGACCACCCCTTCTCGCTGCAGGTGATGTACGCGGAGAGCCCGCCCTTCCAGCTCGACCCGGAGCATCCGGCGGCCGGCAACCGATGGGGCTACGTCAACATGGGCTACGGCATGCGCAAGCGACCGCGCTTCGACGACGCCGTCACCTTCGACGACGACGAGCTCGACTATCGCGGCTTCCCGAACTTCACGATCAGCTACGCGCTCACGGATGATGAGCAGGCGGAGATCGCCGCGGCCACCGAGCGGCTGCGCCGCGCCGGGAACGCGCTCGGCACCTTCGTCGCCGAGCCGCGGCTGCTCCCGAACGGCTCCAGCCTGCACTACCAGGGCACCATGCGGCTCGGCGCGGAGGACGACGGCACCTCGGTGGCCGACCCGTACTCGCGGGTGTGGGGCTACGACGACCTCCTCGTCGGCGGCAACGCGCTCATCCCGACGGCGACCACGATGAACCCCACGCTGATGAGCGTCGCGATCGCCGTGCGCGGCGCACGCGAGGCTGCGCGCCGACTGACCGCGGTGGCCGAGGCCGCCGGACGAACGAACTGAAGGGAAGGACGACATGCTCGAGGAACAGCTCATCCAGGCTGCCGGGTTCCGCAACGTCGGGCCGGAGGACGCCCCCACGGGGTTCCAGCTGCGGGTGCGGAGCCCGTACTACCGCGGCCTCTGGGGCAACCTGATCGAGAAGCCGACGGTGACCGTCGACGGCGAGGAGTTCGCCGGCGACGACATCGTCTGGACGTTGCCGGCCGGTCCGTCCGGCGCGACGGACTACACCTTCGACGAACTGCAGCGATCGCCCGACGCGCGCTGGCCGATGGACGCGCCGGCCGTGCTCACCGTGCCCAAGCCCGGCGGACTGGCCCGCGGCATCCACGACGTGACGCTCGAACTGCGGCTGCGCATGTCGTACATCCCCGAAGAGCTCCAGCCCTCGATCTGGACCACGACCCGGAAGGCGGTGATCGTCCGATGAGCGCGCTTCCGTTCGGTTTGGGCGTCTCCCTGTACAGCTACACCGAGGACATCGGCGTCACGATGACGGTCGAGGACTGCATCGAGGACGTCGCGGACCTCGGCGCCACCGGGCTCGAACTCCTCGGCGAGGGCCACATCGCGGACTACCCGAATCCCTCCAGCGCGTGGATCGACGCGTGGTTCGCCCGCAACGAGCGTCTCGGGCTCACCCCGACCCTCTACGGATCGTGGATCGACACCCGGCGGTTCCCCGGCCGGACGATGACGGCGGCCGAGGGGGCCGCCCAGCTCGAACTCGACCTGCGGCTGGCCGGCAGGCTCGGCTTCTCGTTCGTGCGGCCGAAGATCGGCGTGATCTCCGGCGACCTCCGGGTCGACCCGATCTGGCAGGAGGCCGTGGAGCGCAACCTCGAGCTGGCGGAGCAGCTCGGCATCGTCATCTGCCCCGAGATCCACTGGCCGACCGTCATCAAGTCCCCGGTGGTCGAGGAGTACCTGGAGTTCAAGGAGCGCACCGGCACCTCGCAGTTCGGCCTCCTGATCGACACCGGCGTCTTCGACGTGCAGCGCTATCAGCGGCGCGGCGGAACAGCCGCCTTCCGCATGGGCGACGGGGGAGCGATGCCGCCGGACGTGCCGTTCGTGCCGGTCTCGGATCTGCGCGATGTCATGGAGCACACCGTCTATTTCCAGGCCAAGTTCTACGAGGTGGACGACGACCTCGTCGACCACTACATCCCGTGGCGGGAGATCGTCGACGTCGTCGTCGACTCCGGCTACACCGGCTGGCTGTCGAGCGAGTACGAGGGCCACCACGAGCCCTACCGCGCGTCCGACCAGCTGCGCCGGCAGCACGCCCTCATCCGATCCATCGCCGCCGAGCGTGCGGGGGCCTCCGCCGGTGGCGCCCCGGCGCTCGCAGACAGGAACTGACATGCCCAACGGACTCATCGACGACGCGAGCCTGCGCGTCCATCCGGAGGGCGTCGCCCTCGCCCTCACCATCCCCTGGTACCGCAGCCTCTGGCTGTCGTCGGTCACGACCCTGCGTCTCACCGTCGACGGCGTCGAGGTTCCGGAGGAGGATCTCGCCTTCGAGCTCGACGGCGTGCGCTACTCGATCGCCGACCTCCCGCAGCAGAGCGACGTGCTCTGGTACCTGCAGTCGCACCCGCTGCTGATCGTGCGGCGCGACATCGCTGTCGCGCTCGGCGAGACGCACGAGGTCGAGCTGCACGGCGAGCTGCGGCTGCCGTACATGCAGATCAGGCCGGGGGAGGACGGCGGCCCCGGCCTGTACGTGCCGAACGTCGTGCACCAGCGGCTGACGCTGACCGCGACCGATCACGACGTGCCGCCACCGGTGCTCGTGACCGATGTGCCGCCGGCTCCGGAGGCGACCGAAGCGGACCCGTTCCGGCTCGGGCTGACGCTGTACTCGGCCAGTGCGGAGTTCCGCGCCGGCTGGTTCGACTTCGACGGCCTCCTGGATCGCGTGGCCGAGCTCGGCATCGGCCCGGGCATCGAGATCGTGGCCTCACAGGTGCTGCCGACCTACCCGGTCGTCTCCGACGCGTTCGTCGCGACGTGGCGGAAGGCCTTCGACCGGCACGGCTTCGACGCCAGC
This sequence comes from Leifsonia sp. TF02-11, assembly GCF_017565305.1. Lineage (GTDB taxonomy): Bacteria > Actinomycetota > Actinomycetes > Actinomycetales > Microbacteriaceae > Leifsonia. The sequence continues at coordinate 40,354 of NZ_JAGEKP010000032.1, read as the reverse complement.
TCGTTCGGCGCGAACCTCGACATGGGTAAGCGCCGCGACCGCGACATGACGCCCGACGAGGAGTTCGAGGTCAGCGAGCTGCTGTTCCGCGGAGCGGCGAAGCTGGGGTTCCCGCTGGTGCGCATCCAGTCGGCCAAGCCGGAGCTGATGCGTCGCCTCCTGCCCGTCGCGGAAGAACTCGACCTGAAGCTCGCGTACGAGATCCACGCGCCGATGGGGCCGAACTCGCCGGAGATCGTGAAGGTGCGCGATGTCTACGCCGAGCTCGACTCGCCGCTGCTCGGTTTCGTCGCCGACTTCTCCTCGACCATGCACAGCATGTCGCCGACGCTGCTGCGCGCCGTGCGCCGTGCCGGCCTGGGCGACGAGGAGGTGCAGCGGCTGCAGGAGATCTGGTCGACCGACGCGTCGATGCGCGAGCGCCAGCAGGAGTTCATCGGCTACCTCGACAGCCGCGGCTTCGACCCGGGCCGCCTGGGCGCCTTCGCCCACCTGGCCTTCAACATGCACGGTCATGTCGACCCGCGCGAGTGGGCGGACATCATGCCGCAGATCCAGCACGTGCACGCCAAGTTCTACGACATCGACGACGACGGCCAGGAGCCCGCGATCGACTACCCCGAGCTCGTGCGGGTGTTCGTCGAGGGCGGCTACCGCGGCTACTGGTCGAGCGAGTGGGAGGGGCACGCGTTCGCCGAGCTGGGGGAGGTCGACCCGCTCCTGCTCGTGCGCAGGCAGCACGATCTGATCCGGGCGAGCATGCGGTCGCTCGCGACGGCCGGGCGGTAGGGACTCATGACGGACACGCAGCCAGACCTCCGCACCGTGCCGTTGCCGGAGGCGCTGGCGTGGCTTCGTGAGCACGGCGAGCCGGCGGACCCTCGGCCCGACATCGACACGGCATCGCTGCGGAGGCGGTTCCCGCGCTTGGCGCACGTTCGAACACGCGACCTCGCCGTCGAAGCGCCGAGCGGCCGGCAACCGGCCCGGCTGTACCGCGACGACACGGTCGCGCACGCGGGCGCGGCACTGGTGTGGGTGCACGGAGGCGCCTTCATCGGCGGCCACCTCGACATGCCGGAGTCGAACTGGGTGGCACTGGAGCTCGCGGCGCGCGGCATCCCCGTGCTCGCGATCGACTACGTGAAGTGCCTCGGCGACGTGCACTTCCCTGCGCCGTCGGACGACGTGCTCGCCGGGTGGAGGTACGCCAGGGCGAACAGCGCGGAGCTGCTGGGCGCCGAGCCGGGTGCGCTGCTGCTCGGCGGAGCGAGCGCAGGCGGCAACCTCGCAGCGGGCGCGGCGGCGCGCCTCCGCGACGCGGGGGAGGCGCTGCCCGCCGGGCTGGTGCTCGTCTATCCCGCGCTCGACCCGGACGGCGCGCATCCCGGTACGGCCGTCGATCCGGACTCGCCGTTCACGCAGCTGTCGCTGAACTTCGCAGGGTCGCCAGAGGCCCTGCACGATCCGCACGCGTTCCCGGGGCTGGGCTCGGTCGGCGGGTTCCCGCCGACCCTCGTGGTCGTCTGCGAGCAGGACGGCCTGCGTCCGTCGGGCGAGGCCTTCGCCGCCCGGCTCGCGGTCGCCGGGCGCGACAGCACCCTCCACGTCGAACCCGACGCCGATCACGCCCACATCGACGAGCCGTCGCACCCCGGCGCGGCGCGCACGCTCGCCGCCGTCGTGGAGTGGGTCGGCGACCGCTGGTGAGCAACCCACGTCGCTTACGTGCCCTTCGGCGGAAGGCAGAAGCGCGCTAGGTGTGCTCGCCGGCGGCGACGATGCGGCCGGCCTCCTCGAAGAGGCCGCGCATCCAGGTGTGCTCGGGGTCGTGCGTGTGCACGGGGTGCCACCACAGCGCGTTGACGATCGGCGTCGGAGCGAACGGGAGGCCGACCACGCGCACGGCACCGGCGCGCTGGGCGAGCGGCACGAGCGCTCGGTGGATGATGCCCACGCGCCGGGTGCCCGCGATGAAGTGCGGGATGGCGAGAAAGCTCTCGACGACCACCTCCACGTTGGGCTCGATGCCGAGCTGCTGGACCTGCCGCTCTGCGGAGGTGAAGGCCGAGCGCGACTGGTAGTTCATCACCCAGGGCAGTTTCGACATCTCCTCGCGCGACAGCGAATCACCGACCTCGTCGTTGTCCTCGGCGACGATCGCGACCCAGTCGTCCTGCCAGAGGTCGGCGAACGGCAGCTCGGTGAGGAAGCCGTGCGGGATGACCATGCCGTCCACCGAGCGCAGCCGGTTCGTCGCGTCCTCGACCACGGTCGGGTTGTGCAGCATGAACCGGAAGTGCACGCCGGGAGCCTGCGCGGCGGCCAGCTCGGACACGGTGCGGCCGATGGTCGTGAAGCCGTAGTCGGACCCGTAGATCGAGAACTGGCGCACCGACTCGGAGGGATCCCAGGTGGCCTGGCTCTCGAACACCCGGCGGGCGGCGTCCAGTGCGATCGTGGTGTGGTCGGCCAGCCGGAGCGCCAACGGCGTCAGCTCGTAGGTGTTGCCGCGGCGGGCCAGGATCGGGTCGCCGAAGTGGATGCGCAGCCGCGACAGCGAGGCGCTCAGAGCGGGCTGGCTGAGGCGCAGCCGCTCGGCCGCGCGCGTCACGCTGCGCTCGGTGAGCAGGGCGTCGAGCGCGATCAAGAGGTTCAGATCGAGCCGCGACATCAACGGGTAATCGGTCACGACGATGTGATCCTTTCCTCCTCGGGCCGGCGATTTTCACTATATCGACGCCGGTCTCGGCGGGGTGTGCCGCTCAGCGTATCGATCGCGTATCGACCCAGCTTATGTCTGGGATAAGCAGAACTACCGTTGTTTATCTGCTTTACCGCTGCGACACTCGAAACTGCCCCCATGAGGACGGCGACACAGCCGCCGCTCTCATCGACAACGAAGTCTTGGAAGAGGTCAATCCGATGAAGCACACCCGCAGGAGCCGCACAGCCCGGCTCGCCTGGCTCGCCATCCCCGCCGCAACGGGCCTCCTGCTCGCAGGCTGCTCCGGCTCGGGGAACTCCTCCGGCACGGAGCCGCAGACCATCACCTTCGCCTACGGCGCGACCAACGACCAGGACAAGGCGGCCTACGACAGCCTGGCCACGTCGTTCATGGCCGAGAACAAGGGCGTCACCGTGACGACCCAGAACCTCCCCGTGCAGAGCTACCCGACGACGATCGCCACCCGCGTACAGGGTGGCAACGCTCCGGACACGTTCTACGCGGAGGGCGGCACCGGCCAGTCCAACTCGATCCTCCCGTGGGCCAAGTCCGGGCTGGTGCTACCGCTCGACGACCCGTCGATCGCGTCGAACCTCCCCGACTCCGCGAAGAGCCTCTACACCTACAACGGCAAGATCTACGGCGTCCCGCTCGGCACACAGCTGAACGGCGTCATCTACAACGACGAGCTCGCCCAGTCCATCGGCGTGTAGATCGACGCGACGACCAGCCTCGACGACATCATCGCGCAGTGCGGCACGGCCCGTGCGGCCGGCAAGACGGTCTTCGGTCTGGCCGGATCGACCTACCAGAACAACGGCATCCTCGCCGTCGCGCTCGCGACCTCCACGGTCTACGGCCCGAACAAGAACTGGAACGCGGACCGCGCCAAGAACAAGGTGACCTTCGCCGGCACCAAGGGCTGGACGACCGCGCTGGAGTCCATCAAGAAGATGTACGACGCGGGCTGCTTCCAGGACGGCGCCACCAGCGCAGGCTTCGACGCCCTGACCAACGGCGCGTCCTCCGGCAAGATCCTCGGCTTCTTCGCCCCGAGCGCAGCGGCCCAGCAGATCATGCAGGCCGCCGGCGGTCACGTGAAGCTCATCGCCCTCCCCGTCGGGGCGCCACAGGGCACCAAGACCTACCTGTCGCTGAGTGCCGACCAGGGCGTCACCGCGAGCGCAAAGACCAAGAGCCCGAAGCTCGCGACGAAGTTCCTGAGCTACATCGTCTCGGACAAGGGACAGCAGGAGTACTCCAAGCAGGTCGGCACCATCCCGGTGAATGTCAGCAACGACTCCTCTCTTCTGCCGCAGTACGCCGGCATCAAGGACGAGATCGCGAAGAACGACACCCGGGGCTACGCACCCACCGAGTGGCCGAACGCCAAGGTCTACACCGACCTCGGCAACGGCGTGCAGGGCATCCTGACCGGTCAGATGACCGTCAAGCAGGTGCTGCAGCAGCTGGACACCGACTGGGGTTGATCCGGCGACCCGGGCGGCCGACCCTTCGCCGGGCCGGCCGCCCGAACCCGGTTGTGAAAGGAACGAATCGATGACGACGCAGTCAGAGGTGCGGACGATGAGCACGAAGACCCCGACCACGAAGAGTGGGGCCACCACGCGCGGGGCCACGGCCCCGGTGGCGTCGCCCCAGCGTGCGCCCCGCACCAAGCCCTACCGGGTGAAGCTCGGCAGCTGGTGGTGGGCGCTTCCCGCCCTCGTGCTGATGCTGATCGTGATCTACGCCACCACGATCGCGGGAGGGTTCTTCGCCTTCACGAACTGGTCGGGCCTCGGCCCGTTCGACTTCGTCGGCCTGCAGAACTTCGTCAAGATCTTCCAGACACCCGAACTGATCGGGTCGCTGTGGAACACCCTCATCCTGGCCTTCGGATTCCTGGTCTTCACCAACATCTTCGGCTTGTTGTTCGCCCTGGCGCTGAACCGCTCGCTCAAGTCGCGCTACGTCCTCCGAACCCTGATCTTCATGCCCGTGGTCGTCAGCCCGATCGCGGTCTCGTACATCTGGAAGTTCATCTTCGACTACAACGGCCCGCTCAACCAGGCGATGACCGCCGTTGGCCTCCCCAAGCAGAACTGGCTGGCCAGCCCGACGCTCGCCATCTGGTGCGTGCTGATCGTGATGGTCTGGCAGAACATCGGCTTCGTCATGGTCATCTACCTGGCTGGCCTCGCGACCGTCCCGATCGAGATGGAGGAGGCGGCGGCGCTCGACGGCGCCAGCACCTTCAAGCGGTTCCGCTACGTCGTCCTCCCGCAGATCCAGCCGTCGGTCGCCATCGCGACGACGTTGACGCTCATCCAGGGCCTCCGGGTCTTCGACCAGGTGGTGGCGCTCACCGGGGGAGGCCCGGCCGGCGCCACCCAGACGCTCGCCTTGGAGGTCTACCAGACGGCGTTCACCTATCAGCAGTTCGGCTTCGGCGCGGCACTCGCTCTGATCCTGAGCCTGCTCATCCTGGTCTTCTCCCTCGCGCAGCAGTACGCGACGCGCGACCGCTCGCTCAAGGAGGCGTGAGCCGTGTTCCGCTACACCAAGAAGACCCTCGCGATCGAGGTCATCGTGCTCATCGCGACGGCGATCATGCTGCTCCCGTTCTGGATCCTGCTCGTCGGGTCGTTCAAGACGCTGCCCGACATCCTGAGTTCCGCCGCGGTCGCGCCCCCGACGAGCCCGACCTTCGACAACTTCATCCAGCTGCTCTCGCCGGCCTCCGCATCGTCGGGCAACATCTGGGCGGGCCTGGCGTCGAGCGTGATCATCACGGCGGGCAGCATCCTGCTGCTGGTCGGCCTCGGTTCGGTTGCCGCGTACGGCATCGCCCGCTCGACCAGCAGGTGGAGCCGCCGCTCGTTCTACCTGTTCCTGGTGGCGATCATCCTGCCGACCCAGCTCGGCACCCTGCCGCTCTACATCGGCGCCCGCGACGTCGGCCTGGTGGGCAACCCGTGGGGCATGATCCTCATCTACACGGGGATGCTGCTGCCGCTGTCGGTCTTCCTGTACGCGAACTTCTTCCGCAACCTGACGCCCGAGTACGAGGAGGCCGCGATCATCGACGGCGCGAACCGCTACCAGGTGTTCCGCAAGGTCGTCTTCCCGCTGATGTCGCCGGCGACCGGCACGGTGGCGATCCTCGCCGGGCTGATCGTCTGGAACGACTTCTTCACCTCGCTGATCTTCCTGAACGGTACGGCCTGGCAGACCCTGCCCGTGGTCATGTACAGCTACGTCGGCTCGCTGGTGTCGCAGTGGAACCTGATCTTCGCGGTCGTCATCGTCTCGATGATCCCGATCCTCGCGTTCTACGCCTTCGCGCAGAAGAAGTTCATCCAGGGCTACGCCGGCGGGCTCAAGGGCTGACCTCCGATGACCGACGCTGCCCGTTCCGCCCCCGACCTCGGGAACGGGACCTTCCTCAACCCCGTGCTGCCCGGTGACCGGCCAGACCCTGCGGTCCTGCGGGTGGGTGAGCTGTATTATCTGACGCACTCGTCGTTCGACGCGTCGCCCGGGCTGGCGATCTGGCGCTCGCCCGACCTCGTCAACTGGACCTTCGTGACCTGCGCGCTCGCGGAGCCGCTCAGCACGGTGTTCGCTCCGGACTTCGTCGAGCACGACGGACGCTTCTACCTCTACATCCCGTTCATCCCGAGCGCGTGGTCGGAGGCCATCACCGAGCCGCAGATCTGGGTGATCCACGCCGACAGCCCGGAGGGGCCGTGGAGCGAGCCGGTGTTCACGGGGGTGACCGGGGCGATCGACCCGGGCCACGTCGTGGGGGAGGACGGCGAGCGCTACCTGTTCGTCAACGGCATCCGCCGCTGCCGGCTGAGCCCGGACGGCCTCCACGCTGTCACAGCGCTCGAGCAGGTGTACGACGGCTGGCGGTACCCCGACGACTGGATCACCGAAGCGTACGCGCTGGAAGGGCCGAAGCTGTTCCGGCGCGGCGACTGGTTCTACCTGGTCAGTGCGGTCGGCGGCACCGGAGGGCCGGCGACCGGCCATATGGTCATCGTCGCCCGGGCGCGCTCGGTGCACGGCCCGTGGCAGAACGCGCCGGGCAACCCGATCGCTCGCACCTGGTCGGCGGACGAGGCCTGGTGGTCGCGCGGCCACGCGACCATCCTGGACGCGCCGGACGGCAGCTGGTGGATGGTGTCGCACGGCTACGCTAACGGCTATCGCACCCTCGGCCGGCAGGCGCTGCTCGAACCGATCGTCTGGACGGAGGACGGCTGGCCGGTGGCGTCGGCCGCCGACCTGGGCGCGCCGTTGCGGAAGCCGGCCGGCGCCTCCTCGCCGATCGCGGTCCCTGCGCCCTCCGACGACTTCTCGAACACCGCGTGGGGCGAACGCTGGACCTTCGACAACCCTGGAATCGACGAGCGCTCCCGCACGCGCTTCCACGACGGACTCACCGTGCGCGGCGCGGGCACATCGCCCGCGGACTCGTCGCCGCTCACGACGTGGGCGATGGACGACGCCTACGAGATCGAGGTCGTGCTGGAGGTGTGCGACGCCGCGCTCGGGGGCCTGCTCCTCTACTTCAACGACCGGATGTTCTTCGGGATGGGCTGGGACGGCTCGGCGATGCAGAGCTACGCCGGCGGTATCCGGACGCACTGGCGCGAGCCCGCCGAGCCGGGTGCTTCCATCGAGCTGCGTCTCCGGAACAACCGGCACGTCGTGACCGGTTGGCACCGGCGGCCTGGCGAGGCGTGGGTGCGCCACGGTGTGCGGTACGAGACCTCCGGCGTCCACTCGGCGACGCTGAACGACCTCAAGAGCCTCCGGCCGGCGCTGTTCGCCGCCGGTGACGGCGATGTCGTGTTCCGGCGCTTCCAGTACCGTCCGCTCGACGGGGAGGTGCAGCGATGACCCTCGAACGCTTGCGCGATGCGGTGACCGGCGTCGTCCCGAACGCGATCATGCCCCTGTTCTGGCAGAAGGGCGGACCGGTCGAGGTCGTGCGCGAGGAGCTGGAGCGCATCGCGGACGCCTGGATCGGCGCCGTCATCCTGGAGGCACGACCGCACCCCGAGTTCCTCGGCGAAGGCTGGTGGCGCGACGTGGATGCCGTGCTCGAGATCGCCCGCCGCCGCGGACTCACGGTGTGGTTCTTCGACGACGACATCTTCCCGACGGGCCACGCCGGCGGCGCCGTGGAGGCGGCACCGGCCGAGCTGCGCCGGCATTTCCTCACCGAGCGGCACACCGACGCCGTCGGTCCGGCACGCGGCGCCTCCTTCATCGTCGAGCGGCGGAAGTTCTGGGGTCCGGAGGCCGCGCAGCAGCCGGGCGCGCTGCTGCGCGTGCTCGCCTACCCGCGCGCCGAGGACTCCGACGAGCTCGTCGGCGACCCCGTCGACCTGACCGAACGCATCGTCGACGGCGTGCTGCACTGGGACATCCCGGACGGCTGGTGGCGGGTCTTCTTCCTCTCGGTCGGCGAAGGTGGCGGCAGCGAGCCGCACGCGCGGCACATCGACTACCTGAACGCCGACTCCACGCGGCTGCTCATCGACACGGTCTACGAGCGCATCCACGAGCGCTACGCCGACGAGTTCGGGACCACGATCGGCGGGTTCTTCAGCGACGAGCCAGGGCTCTACAACGACCCCGACACCTTCGACTTCGACTCGCGGCTCGGCAAGGCGGTGCCGCTGCCGTGGAACGACGCGGTCGCCGCGCGCCTGTCCGAGCGTCTCGGCCGTGACGCGACCCCACTGCTGCCGCTGCTGTGGATGCCGGCCGGCGGACGCGAGCGCGAGCTGCGCTACGCCTACATGGACACGGTCTCGCAGTTGTACTCCGAGAACTTCGGACGCCGGCTCGGCGACTGGTGCCGCGCGCACGGTGTCGAGCACATCGGGCACGTCATCGAGGACAACGGCTCCCACGCACGGCTCGGCCCGGGCGCCGGGCACTACTTCCGCGCGATGGCCGGCCAGGACATGGCGGGCGTGGACATCATCGGCGGCCAGGTCGTGCCCGGCTTCTCGCGAGGACCGTTCGGCAACCTCAGCGGGGCCGCCGACGGCGAGTTCTTCCACTTCGGGCTTGCCAAGCTGGCGTCGTCCGCCGCGCACCTCGATCCCCTGAAACAGGGCAGGGCGATGTGCGAGACGATCGGCGCGTACGGCTGGTACGCGGGGCTGCGGCTGTTCACCTGGCTGACGAACCACCTCCTCGTGCGGGGCGTCACGCACATCGTGCCGCACGCTTTCTCGCCCGCGCCGTTCCCCGACCCGGACTGCCCTCCGCACTTCTACGCGCGCGGCAACAACCCGCAGTACCCGCATCAGCGCCTGCTGAGCGCCTACACGAATCGGCTGAGCCACCTGCTGCAGGGCGGCGCGCATGTCGCCCCGTTCGCCGTGCTCTACCACGCGGAGGCCGAATGGCTCGGCGACGCGATGCCGTCCGAGCGGCCGCTTCGGCTGCTGATGGAGGCGCAGCTCGACGCCGACATCGTGCCGGCCGATGCCCTCCCCGCTGCCGGTGCGGACGCGTCGCGGCTGTCGCTCGGCGGCGAGACCTACGACGCGCTCATCGTGCCGGGCAGCGCCTTCCTTCCCGCGCACGTTGCGCGAGAGCTGCTGCGGCTCGACGACGCGGGGGTTCCCGTCGTGTTCGTGGGTTCGGTTCCGGAGGTGGCTGCTTCCGGCGGCGATGCGAACGCCCTCCGGGTGCGGTTCCGTCAGGTGTCGCAGAGGCGGCTGGTCGATGCGGTCTCCGCGATGACGGACCGCGCGGTGCGGCTCGACCGCCCGGCGGCGTCGCTGCGGGTGCTGCGCCGCGATCTGGGCGACGCGGATGTGCTGATGCTCGTGAACGAGTCGGTGCAGGAGGCCGTCCGTGCGACGGCGCTGCTTCCGCGGCAGGGCGAGGTCGTCGCGTACGACGCCATGACCGGCGCGCTGACCGCGGTTCCCGGGATGGCCGACGACGGGTCGACCTCCGTCGTCCTCGATCTCGGCCCGGGTGAATCGCTGGTGCTGATCGTCGGCGGGCCGTCGGCGTGGGAGGGGCTGCCGGTCCGATCGGCGTCCGCGCGCGACTCCGCGGAAGTGCTGGCGCCGACGTGGTCGGTGTCCGTCGCGACGGCAGGGGAGGCCGTGTTCTCGGACTGGGGCGAGCTCACCGGTCTCCGCCCGCTCAGCGACCCCGACCTCCTGCCGCGGTTCAGCGGCACGGCGCGATACACGGCGTCGTTCGAGACGGAGACGGAGACGGAGGCGGAGGCTGCCTCGCACGTCCTCGATCTCGGCCAGGTCTTCGAGATCGCCGGCGTGCGCCTGAACGGCGTCGACCTCGGCACCCGCATCGCGCCTCCCTACGTCTTCGAGATTCCGGCGGGGGTGCTGGCCGGGAGCAACACGCTCGAGATCGACGTGACCAACACCCTCGCCAAGGCCCAGCCCGACTTCTTCTCGGCGTTCGCGCAGCAGGAGCCGAGCGGGCTGCTCGGGCCCGTGACGCTGTCTCGGACGGAGTCGTCATGAGCGACAACCGCGCTGCGTTCGAGCACTTCTGCGACCTCTTCTACACGCAGAAGCGCGTCGCCGACGCCTTCGCCGCCCTCGTCGCCGACGACTACCGGCAGCACAACCCGAACATCGCCGACGGCGCCGCCGCCGCGGTGGAGGCGTTGACGCCGAAGTTCGACGGCAGCCCGGACGCACGGTTCGCGATCCAGCGGATCCTCGTCGACGGCGACCACGCGATGGTGCACGTCAAGGCTTCGCGACCCGGCGCCGCCGACGCCGCGGTCGCGGACATCTACCGATTCGAGAGCGGCCGGATCGTCGAGCACTGGGACGTGCTGCAGCAGGTCCCCGTGCATGCCGCCCACGACCATCCGATGTTCTGAACAGGAGAACCCATGTACGAGCTCGCACCCAACATCGAGTTGCTCTTCACCGAGGCCGGCGACTACCACGATCGCGTCCGTGCCGCCGCAGCGGCCGGCTTCGGTGCCGTCGAGATGTGGGGACCGACCGGCATCGACGCCCCCGCGACGCCGAAGGACCTCCCTGCACTGAAGGCCGCGCTGGAGGAGACCGGCACGAAGCTCACCGCCCAGCTCTCGGAGCCGCGCACCCAGTTCATGATCCCGCCGTGGGACCACTCGGAGTTCTACCGCAAGCTCGACGAGGGCGTCGCCATCGCGCAGGACCTCGGCTGCCCGCGCATCGTAGTCGGCAGCGGCACGGGCTTCGGAGGCTGGAAGCGGCAGGTGCAGCTCGACAAGCTCGTCGAGATCTATCAGAAGGCGATCGCGCAGATCGACGGTTCGGGCATCACGCTCGCGTTGGAGCCGGTCAACGTGCGCGTCGACCACCCCGGTTCGCTGCTCGATCGCACGGCAGAGGCCGTCTACGTCGCGCGCGGCGTCGACTCCCCGTTCTTCGGCGTGCTCTACGACATCTACCACTCGGCCGTCGAAGGCGAGGACATGGCCGCGGAGCTGGCAAACGCGGGCGGCCTGATCGCCTACGTGCAGCTCGCCGACGCCCCCGGCCGCGGCGAACCGGGCTCCGGCGAGCTCGACTGGGCGGGCCGCCTCGGCATGCTGCGGGCCTCCGGCTACGACGGGCCGATCGGGCTCGAGTACTACCCGACGCAGGAGTCGGCGGCCTCGGTCGCGCTCATCCGCGAGCTGGCGGCCGCAGCATGAGCCGGTATCCCGAGGTGGTCGACGTCGTCATCGTGGGTAGCGGCCCGACGGGCGCCGCCTACGCGCGCATCCTCAGCGAGGAGGCGCCCGGCTCGACGATCGCGCTGTTCGAGGTCGGCCCGACGGTGTCGAGCCCGCCGGGAGCCCACGTCAAGAACATCGAGGACCCCATCGCGCGCGCCGACGCCCAGGAGCGCTCGGAGGGGCCGGGCGCCGGCTCCGAGACCGTGAGTTCGCCGGGTGCCGTGACCGCCGGCCTGCGCCGCGGACGCCCCGGCACCTACCTCCTCGACGAGGGCTACCAGGAGCCGGGGGAGGACGGCATGCCCGTCGCCGCGTTCTCCAGCAACGTCGGCGGGATGGGCGCGCACTGGACCGGCGCCTGCCCGCGGCCGGGCGACAGCGAGCGCATCGCGTTCCTGCCCGACCTGGACGACCTCCTCGACGAGGCCGATCGGCTGCTCGGCGTCACGACCGACGCCTTCGACGGGGCGCCGTTCACGGCGCTCGTCCGCGATCGGCTCGCCGCCGCGGTGGACGACGGGCGGCCCGCCGCCCGGCGCGTGCAGCGGATGCCCCTTGCGGTGCACCGCCGGGACGACGGCCGGCTGGTCTGGTCGGGCTCCGACGTGGTGTTCGGCGACGAGACCCGCGCCAACGCGCACTTCACGCTGTACGACGAGTCGCTGGTCACCCGGGTGCTGCTCGCTGACGGCCGCGCCGTCGGCGTGGAGGTGCGCGACCGGCGCACGGGCGATCTCCACACCGTGCGTGCGCGCTTCGTCGTGGTCGCCGCGGACGCCCTGCGCACGCCGCAAGTGCTCTGGGCGTCCGGCATCCGTCCGACTGCGCTGGGCCGCATGCTCAACGATCAGACGCAGGTCGTGTACGCCACCCGCATCCGCGATGCCGCGGAGGTCGCGGCCGCCGAGCGCGGAGCGGAGGGTGCGACCGGCGGCAGCGTCGGCGCCGACGAGATCATCGACGGCGCGATCAGCGAGCGCAGCGGCGTGAGCTGGGTGCCGTTCACCGACGCGGTGCCGTTCCACGGTCAGGTCATGCAGCTCGACGCCTCGCCGATCCCGCTCGCGGACGACGATCCGGTCGTGCCCGGCTCGATCGTCGGGCTCGGCCTGTTCTGCGCCAAGGACCTGCAGTGGGACGACCGGGTGGCGTTCGCCGACGACGAGCTCGACTGGTACGGGATGCCCGCCATGCGCATCCACTACACGCTCACCGACCGCGACCGCGCGGTGGTCGAGCGTGCGCAGGCCGAGATCGTCGAGCTGGCGAAAGCGGTCGGCGACCCGATCGGCGACCGGCCGTTCACCATGCCGCTCGGCGCCTCCCTGCACTACCAGGGCAGCGTGCGGATGGGGGAGACCGACGACGGCCGCAGCGTGTGCAGCCCGGACAGCGAGGTGTGGGAGGCGCCGGGCGTCTTCGTCGCCGGCAACGGCGTCATCCCGACGGCGACGGCGTGCAACCCGACGCTGACCTCCGTCGCGCTGGCCGTGAAGGGCGCTCGCCGCATCGCGCGCGAACTGACAGGCGCCGGATCCTTGCTTATGCAGCAAACCAACATTAGTGTGTAGAAACACGGAAAAAGTAGTCAAGGAGGACTCGTGATCCCCGATCGCATCATCGAGCAGGGAACGCTCAGGACCACCGGCACGCGTGCCGCGGTGGACGTGCGCATCCCTTGGTACCGTGCACTCCCGGCGTCCTGCATCGCAGGCGCCACGCTGTCCGTGGACGGCGTGCCCGCTCCGGCCGAGACGCTCCGCTGGGAGCTCAACGGCCGCGAGCGCACCTTCGCAGAGATGAAGGACGACACCGAGGAGTGGTGGTTCCCGCTCGACTCCGCCGTGCTCTCGGGCGAGATCCCGGTCGCCGCGGACGGCGAGCACGAGGTGTCCGTCGACCTCACGGTCTACATCCCGTACATCATCATCGGCGACGACGAGGTGCTCCACATCGAGGAGCACGACAGCAAGACCATGAAGGCGGTGGCGGCATGAGCGACTCGACCACGCGTCTCGGATCCCCGATCCAGGGCGTGACCCTCTACAGCTTCACCCGGGCGTTCCACGGCCGCGAGTACGACCTCGAAGGACTGATCCGCAAGGTCGCCGCCGACGGCTACGGACCAGGGCTCGAGATCATCGGCTTCTCCAGCTTCCGCGGCTTCCCCGCGATCGACGACCGGTTCGCCGGGAGGTTTCGCGAGCTGATCGACGAGCTCGGCCTCGTCACCACGTCGCTGGCGATCAACGCCGACATCGGCATCCACCGCGACCGGCTCCTGAACCAGGACGAGCTCATCGAATACATGCGTCGCCAGATCGAGGCGGCTGCGAAGCTCGGGTTCCCGATCGCGCGCGTGCAGATCTCGATCACACCCGACTCGATGGCCGCGCTCGCTCCGATCGCCGAGCAGTACGGCGTGACGCTGGCCCTGGAGGTGCACGCCGACCAATACGCGTCGCACCCGCGCATCCTCGCGCTGCGGGACCGCTACGAGGAGGTCGGGTCGCCGTTCCTCGGCTTCACCGCCGACTGGGGCGCCACCACCGCCGGGTTCGCGCCCTCACTGATCGAGGCGTACCGCCGCCGCGGCGCCACCGACGAGCTGCTCGGCCAGGTCGTCGACCTCTGGAACGAGTTCTACGAGGCCGGGCCTCCCGCCGACCAGGCCGACCACGGTCAGCGCTTCGGCCGGTTCATCGGCCTGGCCGCGCAGAACGGCCGGCCCGATCTCGGCATCGACTTCGCCATCAACGGCACCGGCCTGTTCGGCCCGGCGCGGGTGGACGACTGGCTCGAGATCATGCCGTGGATCAAGCACGTGCACGGCAAGTTCTTCGGCATCGACGAGAACCACGAGGAGCCCTCGGTGCCGGTGCGCGACCTCATCGCGCTGCTGGTGCGCAACGGCTACAACGGGGCGATCTCCAGCGAATACGAGGGCTGGCACTGGAACTACTGGCAGTCGCCCTTCGAGATCATCCGCGACGAGCAGGCCGTGCAGCGTTCGGCCGCTCAGAACACGGGGAGCCGGATGGTCACAGACGCCGCGGAGGCCCGCCGCCAGCTGGCGCAGTGGCTGCCGAGCACGGAAGGAGTGAGCGCATGAGCGCGGAGGACACCATCGGAGCCGGCATCGCCGGCACCGGAATCGAGCTGGGCACGACGCTCTACTCGATGACGAGCGAGTTCGCGGCCGGCCTCTACACGCCGGAGACCCTGATCGCGGCCGTCGCCGAGAACGGCATCGGCCCGGGCGTCGAGTTCAACATCGCCCAGTTGCTGCGCACCTACCCGGATGTCGACGCCGCGTTCGTGAAGCTCTGGTTCGACACCCTCGAGAAGTACGGCCTCCAGCCGAGCGCCGTCGGCACGAACCTCGACATGGGGCGCCGCAAAGACCGCGACATGACACCGGACGAAGAGCACGACTTCCTCGCCAGGCAACTCGAGACGGCGCACACCCTCGGCTTCAAACGGGTCGTCATCCGTTCGGCCGGCCGGGAACTGCTGCGCAGCCTCCTGCCGCTCGCCGAGAAGTACGACCAGCGGCTCGGCTACGAGATCCACGCGCCGCAGGGTCCCAACGACCCCAAGGTGCTCGGCATCCGCGAGCTCTACGACGAGCTCGGCAGTGACCGGCTCGGGTTCACCGCCGACTTCTCCTCGACCATGCACAGCCTGTCGCCGACGCTGCTCGCGCAACTGGCGAAGATGGGGATGGACGAGAAGCACTTCCCGGTCATGGACGAGATCTGGCACGAGCCGACGCCTATGCACGTGCGCAACCAGAAGTTCGAGGACTACCTCACCGGCGAAGGCGTCGACCCGGTCGGCTTCGGCCCGTTCACGCGGCTGGCGTTCAACATGCACGGGCTGGTGCCGCCGGAGGAGTGGCTGGACATCATGCCGCAGATCTTCCACGTGCATGCCAAGTTCTATGACATCGACGCCGAGGGTCAGGAACCCGCGATGGACATCCCGCGCATCGTGCGCCAGCTCGTCCAGGGCGGCTACCGCGGGTACCTCTCCAGCGAGTGGGAGGGCCACGCCTTCCAGGACCTCGGGGAGGCCGACCCGATCGACCTCGTGAAGAAGCAGCACGCGCTCATGCGGCGCACCATCGAAGACGCCGTCGCCGGCGTCCCGGCCTGATCGCGAAGGAGCACATCAGCCATGTCGGAAACCGCTGTATCGAACGCCATCGGCGAGACGACCGTCTCGGAGCTCGTCGCCGAAATCGCGCGCCTGCGCGAGGAGGTCGCCGCCGCACAGGGCCTCGCCCGTCGCGCCGCCGACCGCGGCGAGATCGAGAACCTGTTCAGCCGCTACATGTATCTGCACAACGCCTTCGAGGACGAGCAGATCATCCCGCTCTGGGTGAAGGAGGGCACGGAGGGGATCCGCGCCCGCTACACGAACGCCGGGCAGTACACGACCTGGGAGAGCGTCACGCGCTACCACCGGGGCCGTCCGTCGCCCGAGGGCAAGCTCATCCTCCACGCCACGACCACGCCGGTCATCGAGGTCGCCGGAGACGGAAAGACCGCGAAGGGTGTCTGGCTGATGGCCGGCACCGAGTCGGGCCTGACCGACCCGGAGGTGGCCAAGGCCTTCCCGGACATGTACTCGCCCGAACCGGTGCAGGGCAAAAAGGTCTGGGCGCACTGGGTCTGGTGCAAGTACGCCATCGACTTCCTGCGCCAGGACGGCGAGTGGAAGATCTGGAAGTTCCGCTGCTACGAGCTCGCCCGGGCGCCGTTCGAGGAGAACTGGGTCAGCTTCGGCGAGAAGAACCAGGGGGCCTTCGACCTCGACCTCATGTACTTCGGCGACGACGGCAAGCCGGTGTTCATGCCGCCGGCGGACGAGCCGGTCCCGAGTGAGAACCACCCGTACAGCCCGAACACGGTGCAGTCGCTCGAGCCGGTGCCCCCGGTCGCGCACGACACCTTCACCGACACGTTCAAGTAGGAGACGCTCATGGCAACGCACAACTCGCTGTTCTCGGAGAAGGACGTGCGGCGTACCGACGACGGCATCGCGGTCTCGATCCAGCTCCCCTGGTACCGGAGCCTGTGGCTCTCGGCGGTCGACGACGTCGCGGCGACCGTGAACGGCGTGGAGATCCCGCGCGACGACCTCCGCTTCGAGCTGAACGGCCGCAGCTACCGGATCGAGGAGCTGCCGGAGCAGTCCGAGACCCTGTGGTTCGTCGCCGACCGCCCGGACGTCGTGATCCCGCTGGGCCACGCGCCTGCGGCGGGCGAGAGACTCACCGTGGAGGTCGTCCTCACCATGCGCCTGCTCTACATGCAGATCATGCCGGGTGTCGACGGCGGCCCCGGCCGGTACGTGACCAACCGGGTGCCCGTCGAGCGCGAGCTGGTGCTGGCATGACGCTGCGTGTGGCCCTGATCGGCTACGGGTTCATGGGCGCTGCGCACTCGGTGGGCTGGCGGCAGGCTCCCCGCGTCTTCGACCTCCCTGACTCGGTCGAGCTGGCCGTGATCGTCGGACGGAACGAGGAGGCGGTGGCGAAGGCCGCCGCCCAGTGGGGCTGGGCCGAGCACGCCACCGACTGGCGCGAGGTGATCGCCCGCGACGACATCGACCTGGTCGACATCGTGACGCCGGGCGACTCGCACGCCGAGATCGCGATCGCGGCGCTGGAGGCCGGTAAGCACGTGCTCTGCGAGAAGCCGCTCGCCAACTCGGTCGAGGAGGCCGAGGCGATGGCGGCGGCTGCCGAGCGTGCCGCCGAGAAGGGGGTGCGCGCGATGGTGGGCTTCACCTACCGGCGCGTCCCGGCCGTCTCCCTGCTGCAGGACCTGATCTCCCGCGGGACGATCGGCGAGGTGCGGCAGGTGCGCGGGGCGTATCGGCAGGACTGGCTCGTCGACCCGTCCGTGCCGCTCGGCTGGCGGCTCCAGAAGGAGCACGCCGGTTCGGGAGCCCTGGGCGACATCGGCGCGCACATCGTCGACCTGACGCAGTTCGTGACAGGGAGCCCGGTGACCCGGGTCTCCGGGACGGTCGAGACGATCGTCGCGCAACGGCCCGTGCTCGGCGAGCGTTCCGGGTTCGCCGGCAGCTCCACCGGAGAGCTCGGCGACGTGACGGTCGACGACGCCGCGATCTTCACCGGACGGCTCGGCAACGGCGCACTGGTGTCGTTCGAGGCCACGCGCTTCGCCACCGGGCGCAAGAACGCCCTCACCATCGAGGTCTCCGGCTCTCAGGGAGCGCTGGCGTTCGACCTCGAACGCCTCAACGAACTGCGGTACTACGACCGCAACGCGCCCGCCGAACTGCAGGGGTTCACGACGATCCTGGTCACCGAGCCCGAGCATCCGTACGTCTCGGCGTGGTGGCCTCCTGGCCACATGCTCGGCTACGAGCACGGCTTCTCGCACCAGGTCGTCGACTTCGTCACGGCGATCGCCCACGGCACCGAGCTCGACCCCACCTTCGCCGACGGCCTCGCGGTGCAACGTGTGCTCGCCGCGGTGGAGGCCAGCTCGGCGAACGACTCGGCGTGGGTCGCTGTCGAGGCCGCAGAACCCGCGCGCGTGTAGGAGGACGAACATGACCAGACCGATCACCTTGTTCACCGGCCAGTGGGCCGATCTCCCGTTCGAGGAGGTGGCCCGGCTCGCCGGCGAGTGGGGCTACGACGGCCTCGAGATCGCCTGCTGGGGCGACCACCTCGACGTCTCGCGGTGGGACGACGCCGACTATGTGCAGTCGCGGAAGGACATCCTGGAGCGCAACGGCCTGCGCGTGTGGACGATCTCCAACCACCTCGCCGGCCAGGCCGTCTGCGACGACCCGATCGACGAGCGGCACCGCGACATCCTGAACGACCGGGTCTGGGGCGACGGCGACCCGGAAGGCGTGCGGCAGCGCGCTGCCGAGGAGCTGAAGCTCACCGCCCGGATGGCCGCGGCGCTCGGCGTGACGACCGTCACGGGCTTCACCGGCTCCTCGATCTGGAAGGCCGTGGCGATGTTCCCACCGGCCTCCGATGCGTGGATCGCCGCCGGCTACCAGGACTTCGCCGATCGCTTCCATCCGATCCTCGACGTGTTCGAGGAGGTCGGTGTGCGGTTCGCGTTGGAGGTGCACCCCTCCGAGATCGCCTACGACTACTGGACGGCGAAGGCCGCGCTGGAGGCGATCGGCCACCGGAAGAGCTTCGGCATCAACTTCGACCCGTCGCACTTCATGTGGCAGCAGCTGGACCCGGTGGCGTTCGTGCTCGACTTCGCCGACCATATCTTCCACGTGCACGTGAAGGAGTCGATCACCAACCTCGACGGCCGCAACGGGGTGCTCGGCTCGCACCTGCCGTGGGCGAACCCGCGCCGTGGCTGGACGTTCGTGTCCACTGCGCACGGCGAGGTGCCGTGGGAACCGATCTTCCGCGCGCTCAACTTCATCGGCTACACCGGCCCGACGTCCGTGGAGTGGGAGGACGCCGGCATGGACCGCCTCCATGGCGCCCCGGAGGCCATCGCCTTCGTGCGCGAGCTCAACGCCATCACCCCGCCCGACGCGTCCTTCGACGCCGCCTTCTCGACGAAACAGGACTGACATCGTGCCGTCGGAGCTGAGGATCGGCATCCTGGGTGCCGGTGGTATCGCGGAGCGGGCGATGGTGGAACCGTCGCGCGACGTGGCGGGGGCGAGCGTCGTCGCCATCGGGGCGCGCGATCCGGAACGCGCGAGAGCGTTCGCCGAGCGACTGCACCTGCCGAAGCACGGCGACTACGAGACGATCCTGTCCGACCCCGACATCGACCTCGTGTACCTGGCGCTGCCGCCGATCACCCACGCCGAGTGGGCGGTCCGCGCGCTGAACGCCGGGAAGCACGTCTTGTGCGAGAAGCCACTGTCGGTCAACGGCACGACCGCCGCCCTGATCGGCGAAACCGCCCAGGCGACGGGCCGGCGTGCTTTCGTCGGCTTCCACTACCGGCTCCACTCGTTCACGCGACAGCTGCTCGATGTCATCGCATCGGGCGTGCTCGGCGACATCCAGAGCGTCCACATCGACTTCAGCATCCCGCACTTCGTCGTCAAGCCGGGAAACATCCGGCTCGACGGAGACCTGGGCGGCGGGGCGGTGATGGATGTGGGTTGCTACGCGGTCGACCTCCTTCGCGCCGCGTGGGGGGAGCCGGTGGTCGAGCAGGCCACCGCGGTGCTCTACGACGGCGACCAGCGGATCGACCTGCAGACCGACGCGGTACTGCGGCTGCCGTCGGGAGCGCGGGCCGACGTCCGCGCTTCGTTCCTCGGCGACGACGAGGGCGCCATGTCGCTGCGCATCGCCGGCTCGGCTGCCCACCTGGAGGCCACGAGCGTCATCGTGCCGCAGTGGGGAGCGAAGCTCCGCGTCAGCGCGGGCGACGACATCCTCGTGGAGGAGAGCGCCGTCGACGGGGAGAACAGCTACGCGCGTCAGCTGGAACACCTCGTCGCCGTTCTCGGCGACGGATCCTCCAGCATCCTCGACGCCGAGCGCGGCGCGGGCACGATGCGCACGGTCGACGACATCTACCGGGCCGCCGGGCTGGAGCCACGGTGACACGGGCCGAGATGGTCGACCTCGCGGACCTCTGGGACGTGGAGGAGTTCCGGGTCGCTGCGGAGCGCGTGATGCCCGAAGCGTACCGGGAGTTCGTCAACAACGCGGGCATGGAGCGGACGCTGCACGACGACATCGCCGCCTGGAGCAGCATCCGTCTCCGGCCCCGTGCACTCACCGATGTCGGTGACGTCGACACGTCGGTCACCGTGCTCGGCGAACGCATCTCCCTGCCGATCATCACGGCACCGTTCGTGGGCTCCACGTTCGTCCAGCCGGAGGGGGAGGTCGCCACCGCGCGGGGCGCGGTTGCAGCCGGGACCATCACCACACTGAGCATGACAGGCGCGCGGACCCCGGAAGAGGTCGGGGCGGTGGCGGCCGGGCGATACTGGCAGCAGCTGTACTGCTTCCGGGACCGCAGTGTCGTGCGCGACGTGGTCGAGCGCGCCGTCGCCGCCGGCGCTTCGGCTCTCTGCCTGACAGTGGACCTCCCCGTGATGCCGTCCTTTCCGCGCCCGATGCGGGAGGCCATGCGCGCCCTGGAGCAGCAGTGGCGGGATGACGCCCACACGATGTATGTCGTCCGGGACTATCGCGACAAGCCGTTCGGCGCGACGTTCCCCGACCCGACCGCCTCGTGGGCGGATGTGGAGTGGTTGAAAGGACTGTCCGACCTGCCCCTCCTGCTGAAGGGGGTCATCCGGCCCGAGGACGCGATCCTCGCCCGAGACCACGGCGCCGCCGGCGTCATCGTGTCCAACCATGCCGGGCAGGGGCTGCGGTCCTCGCAGCCCGTGGCGCAGGCGCTCCCCGCCGTCATCGACGCCGTGGGTGACGAGATCGAGGTGTATGCCGACAGTGGCATCCGCTCCGGATTCGACGTCCTGCGGGCGCTCGGCCTCGGCGCGAGAGCCGTGCTCGTCGGTCGTCCGGCTCTGTGGGGGCTCACCGTCGGCGCCGCCGCCGGAGTGGAGCGGGTGCTGAGCATCCTTCGAGCGGAGCTGGCCGAGGGGATGGCGATCACCGGTGCCACGAGCGTGGCGGAGATCGACGACAGCATCCTCGAACCAGGACGGAGAATTCCATGACCGATGCCATCGATGTGCTCATCCTCTCCGGGCACATGACCCGCGAGCACGACAACGAGCACCGCAGCTTCCGCCAGCACAATGTCTGGCTCACGCAGCTGCTGGAGGACACCGGGCGCTACCGGGTGCGGGTCGTGGAGGACCCGCGCGGGCTGGGCGCGGCGATCATCGACAAGTACGACGTGGTGATCGTCGTCTTCGAGGGTCGCGACGGCTACCACGAGAAGGCGGTCGGGTTCGGGCCGGAGACCGACGCCGCGCTGCTGAAGTTCGTGCACCACGACGGCAAGGGCATCGTCTGGTTCCACGGGTCGGCCGCCCAGGAGGACGACTGGGGCTACCCGGACGAGTACAACACCCTGCGCGGATCGCGGCTGACCGTCGCGGGAGGCCTGCGGCCGCGTCCGTGGGGCGAGGCGCAGCTCGACACCGTCGAGCCGCGCCACCCGATCACGGACGGCATCAGCGCACGCTGGACCGTCACCGGGGACGACATCCTGACCGGCGTCGAGATCCTCGACGGCGCGCAGGTGCTGCTCACCACCTACGACGACCTGGAGTCGTACGAGAAGGCGCCGATCTGGCCGATGTCGCACTACCCGGTGGCGATCCCGGAGGAGGGTATCGCCTTCCTTCCCGGCATGAACACCGACCAGCCGATCGCGTGGATCAACGAGTACGGGGCCGGCCGCTCGTTCACCATCACGATCGGCCACGACATCGACACCTTCCGCCGCATCGAGTTCATCCGGATGTTCCCGCGCGGTGTCGAGTGGGCCGCCACCGGCGAGGTGACCCTGACCGGGCCCGACCGCAGGGGCGAGCGCCGCTTCCTCCCCTGGCCGTACTACAACCACGAGCGCTGAGCGCCGGGGGCCGCCCCCTCGAGGGTTCTACAGGGAGGCGCGCGCGAGGGCGAGGTGGGCGCGGGTCAGGTCCGTGGGGTCCGCGTCGAGCCACTCGTGGCCTCCCCATTCGCTGCAGAGCGTGCCGGCGAAGCCGAGAGCGGCCTCTCGCAGGAGTGCGCCGAGGTCGCGCAGCGGCTGCGAGACCCGCCCGTCGGCGTCGTCGAGGTCCCAGAACTTGAGGTGGAACGCGCCCACCAGCGGGAGGACGCCGCGGAGCGCGTCGACCGACGAGCGGCCGAAGCGAACCAGCAGGTCCATGTAGAGGGCGTGTGCGGCGGGAGGCACCGCGCCCGACCGGAGGTGGGCCACGACGGCGTCGAGCGTGACCGGCTCCAGCCAGGCGTCGGTCAGCCGATCGAGGAGGTCCTTCGGGATGTTCGGAGCGAGCGCCGCGAGGTAGGTGACGGGGAGCGCCGGCATCAGCATGCTGGTATCCACGAGCAGCCGTACGCGGGTGTCAGCGAGGGCGGCGATGTCGTCGATCGCGCGGGCGACGGGAGGGGAGTCCGGCGTCTGCTGCCCCTGCAGCTCCTCGTAGAGGGTCAGGTCGAGCTCGTGCAGCACGGGCTGCAGCCTCCCGAGCAGTGCCGCGCCTGCCTGCCCGATCGGCAGCCGCACGCCCTCCGCACCGAGATCGTGGGCGGTCTGCAGCTGGGGGAGAAGGAACGCGAACCGCTCGTCGTCGTCGCGCCTCCGCGTCGGGCTCAGCCACTCGTCGAGGCTCGCGCCGACGATGCCGACCCGTCCGCCCGCCGCGCTGATCCGGTCGCGCAGTGCTGCGGCCTCCTCTGTCGGTGTCGACGGAAACGATCTCCACAGCTGTCCCGGTTCGAGCTCGATCACCGATGCCGCCCCGGAGGCGACGATGCCGACCGCGATGTCGGTCGCCGCGCGCTCGGCGCGGATGACCTCCGGTGTCCAGTTGAAGGCGCT
Organism: Leifsonia sp. TF02-11; assembly: GCF_017565305.1. Taxonomy (GTDB): domain Bacteria; phylum Actinomycetota; class Actinomycetes; order Actinomycetales; family Microbacteriaceae; genus Leifsonia. Next base: position 17,358 of record NZ_JAGEKP010000032.1, on the reverse strand, counting down.
CGCCGCGAGGGTCCACGGAGTGTCGTGAACGACCTCCAAACGCCGCTCGGCCGCGAAGTCGAGCGTCAGCGGTCCGTCCGGGCCGCCAGGCAGGTAGGGGATGAGCAGCCGGAACGCCACCGCCACGGTGTGGGCGCCCGGCGCGAGCGGGCGACGGCCGCACAGCGGCAGGCGGTCCTGTACGAACCACCAGCCGTCGTCGTCGGGCACCTCGACGGCGCACTCCTCCCCGTCGAGGTGGAGCCGCACCGCCGACACGCTCGACAACGGCAGCGACCGGATCCACGGCAGGCTCACCCGCACGGTGAACCCGTCGGTGGTCGAGGTCAGGGCGTCGTCACCCAGTATCGGCAGGCCCATGGCGCCCCTTCGTCCGCTTATGCCGGTAAGCTACATGCTTACGCCGAAAACCAGAAGAAGAGATTCGTCACGAATCCCGACATTCGTGCCACGAATCTCGAGATTCGTGACGAATCGCGGGGGTGGGATGACGTTAGGCCGCCGCCGGGCCTTTGATCCCCTCGATCGTCGGCCGACCGTCTGCGAACCAGCGCGGGAACGTCACGTCGAACAGCTCCTCGATCGCGAGCTCTGCGCCGCCGCGCAACGGCTCCCGTTCGTCGCCGATGGAGCGCACGATCGAGAGGTCGCGGGTGGCCAGCGGCAGGGACAGCTCGTAGACGCGCTGGCGCACCTCGGCGAGGAAGATCTCCCCGGCCGACGAGACCGCCCCGCCGACCACGATCACACCCGGATTGAACATGTTGACGAGCGCCGCGATCGACTCGCCGATCAGTCGGGCCGAGCGCTGGACCAGCGAGATCGCGAGGGCATCGCCGTCCTGGGCTGCGATCGCCACGGCCTCCGGGGTGATCGGCTCTCCGCGCTCGACGAGGCCGGCGAGGATCCCGGTCGCGCCTTCCGCGAGCGCGCGCTCGGCGTCCCGCATGATCGCCCAGCCGGACGCCTCGGCCTCCAGGCAGCCCACCTTGCCGCAGCGGCAGACAGCGGTGGAGTCGCGCACGCGCACGTGACCGATGTCGCCGGCGGCGCCGTTCGCCCCGCGGTGGATGCGGCCGTGCGAGACGAGGCCGGCGCCGATGCCGCTGCCGACCTTGCAGTAGATCAGGTCGACGTTGTCGTCGCGGCGGTGGCTGCGTTCGGTGAGCGCCAGCAGGTTGACGTCGTTGTCGACCCAGACCGGCGCGTCGAAGCGCTGCTCGAAGCGGCGGCGCACGTCGAATCCGTTCCAGCCGGGCATGATGGGCGGCGCGACCGGCGAGCCCGTCTCGAAGTCCACGGGGCCGGGAACTCCGACGGCGACCGCCCAGACCGGGCGCTCCTCGCCCGCGGCGAGGAGCTCGTCGATCATTCCGAGGGCCGTGTCGATCGTCTCGGCGGGCCCGCGGCCGATGTCCCACGCGCAGTGCGCCTCCGCGAGCACCGTGCCGTCGAGCGAGGCCAGGCCGACGCGGATGTGGAGGGCGCCGAGCGCACAGATCACGATCCGGCCCTGGTCCGCGCGGAAGCGGAGCGTCCGCGGTGCGCGGCCGCCGGAGGACGGACCGTACTCGCCGTCCTCCAGGAAGCCCATCTCGATCGCCGCATCGACACGCTGCGCCACGACGCCGCGGCCCAGGCCGGTCAGCCGGCCGATCTCGGGCCGGGTGTCGGCCTCTCCGGTGCGGACGAGGTTGACCACGCGCAGGAGGCTCATCACCTCGTCGGTCTGCGCGCCGAAACGGAGTGCGGAGTCCCTGGCCATGCTTGATTCTGACACAACCTCACCCTGCAAGTGCGTGAACAGGGTGCCACTTGCGCCCCAGAATCCGTTTCTTGGGCCGCACTGCGACCAAAGAAGCGCCGATGTCGACCTAGGAAATCAGTCTCATTGATCCCCGGCATAGCCGATACGCGGTTCCCTGATGCGGCCGTGCGCTCGAAAGTAGAGACCGGGCACTCACCTTCCGCCCGTCTGGAAAGGATCAAGGATGATCAAGCTTCTCTCCCACTTGTCCTATGTGGAGATCACGTCCCCCGATGTCGAGGCGTCCGTGAAGTTCTACGAGGAACAGGTCGGGCTGACGGTCGTCGACCGCATCGACGGCTCGGTGTACCTCCGCTGCTGGGGCGACTATTACGCGTACTCGGTCGTCGTCTCACCCGGCCCGGAGCCGACGCTCGCGACCATGGCGTGGCGCACGTCGAGCGAGGAGGCCCTCGAGGAGGCCGCCAAGCGCGTCGAGGCCGCCGGTGTCGAGGGCGAGTGGCTCGACGACGTGCCGGCCATCGGCCGCGCCTACCGTTTCACCGGCCCGTGGGGTCACTCGATGACGCTGCACTGGGATGTCACACGCCACCAGGCTCCCGGTCACGTCGCGTCGATCTACCCGGACCGCCCCGAGAAGCGCAGCAAGGTCGCCGGCGCCCCGCGCCAGCTCGACCACGTCACGATCGCGACCAGCGACGTCGACGGGTTCGCCGCCTGGTACAACGACGTGCTCGGCTTCCGCATCATGGCGCGCACCGTGCTCGACGAGGCGCCGATCTCGATCTTCTCGGTGCTCACCACCAACGAGAAGTCGCACGACCTCGGCGTCGTGCTCGACGGCTCCACGCGCGCCGGGCGCGTCAACCACTACGCGTTCTGGGTCGACACGTACGAGGAGCTCCTCATCGCGGCCGACGTGCTGATGGAGAACGGCGTGCCGATCGAGTACGGCCCCTCCATCCACGGCATCGGCGAGCAGACCTTCCTCTACTACCGCGAGCCCTCGACGCTCCGCATCGAGCTGAACACGGGCGGGTACCGGAACTATGTGCCCGACTGGCAGCCCAACACCTGGAAGCCCTCGCTCGGGTCGAACAACTTCTATCGCAACGGCGCCATGCCGATGTCGATGACCGAGTCGTTCCCGGCCGCCGACGGGCCGAGCGCCACCGAGGAGGGCGTGCCGGAGGAAATCAAGGAAGCGCTGCTCAACCCGTACGCCGTGCAGGGGCGCGGCTGACGATGGCCGCGCCGAGCGAAACTGCACCGAGCGAACGGCCGGCCGATCTGGACCGCCAGGACCCGGAGGCCGAGATCGGCGCGCGAGCGCAGGCGTACCGCAACTGGGGCCGCTGGGGCGAGGACGACGTGCTCGGCACGCTCAACCTCATCGACGCGGCCAAGCGGGCGGAGGCCGCCGCGCTCGTCCGCGAGGGGCTGGCGATCTCGCTGGCGCAGTCGTTCGACATGAACGGCCCGCAGAAGGGCTGGCGCCGGCGTACCAACCCAGTGCACACGATGCTCGACACCGGCACGGACGCCGAGCGCGGCACGCAGGGCTTCCCGCACGGTCTCGGGGGCGCCGACGACGTGATCGCGATGCCGTTGCAGTGCTCGACGCAGTGGGACGGCCTCGGTCACATCTTCGACCACGGCTACGCCTGGAACGGGCGCAGGGCCGGCGACGTCGTCACCAGTGACGGCGACCTGGTCACCGGCATCGAGCACGCTGCCGCAGCCATCGTGTCGCGCGGGGTGCTGCTGGATCTCGGCCGGCACCTCCGCCCGGAGTCCGGCGAGCTCGAGGACGGCTACGCCATCACCGCCGCGGACCTGCGCTCCTGCGTCGAGGCGCAGGGCGCGACCAGCGCGGTGCGCACCGGAGACATCGTCCTGGTGCGCACCGGCCAGCTCGCCCGGGTGCGGCGCGACGGCTGGGGAGAGTACGCGGGAGGCCCGGCCCCTGGACTCTCGCTGACCACCGCCGGCTGGCTGCACGACACCGGGATCGCCGCGATCGCGACCGACACCTGGGGCTTCGAAGTGCGGCCGAACGAATTCGACGTGCCCGCGTTCCAGCCGCTGCACCAGGTCGTCATCCCGAACCTCGGCCTCACCATCGGCGAGATGTGGGATCTGGAGGAGCTCGCGGACGCCTGTGCGCGACTCGGGAGATACGATTTCCTCCTCTCGGCCCCGCCGCTGCCGATCACGGCGGCCGTCGGGTCGCCGATCAACCCCCTCGCGCTGCTGTAGCGGGCCTCGCCTCGCCAGCAGCGCCGACAGAAGAGCACGCAGAAGAACAGAGAGGTTCTTGTATGACCGCCGTCACGAAGGTCGCGATCGCCGGAAGCGGTGTCGCGGGTCTGGCCACCGCCATCCAGCTCGCCAAGGCAGGAGTGGAGGTCGACGTCTTCGAGTCCAAGCCTGAGCTGAGCGCGCTCGGCTCCGGCATCACCCTGCAGGGCAACGCACTCCGCGCCTTCGCGGCACTCGGCGTCTGGGAGGACGTGCAGCGGAAGGGCTACTTCTTCGAGGGGCTGACGCTGCGGGCTCCGGGCCCGGACGCACCGGTCGTGGCCGAGCTGCCGGAGGTGAAGACGGGAGGCCCTGACTTTCCGGCCACGGGCGGCATGTACCGCCCCGACCTCGCGCGCATCCTGCTGGAGCACGCCGAGCGTGCGGGCGCGAACGTCCGGTTCGGCGCGAAGGTCACGGGAGTGACCGACACCGGGGCCGGCGTCGAGGTGGAGGTCGACGGCGAACCGGCCGGCAGCTACGACCTCCTGGTCGGCGCCGACGGCCTCAACTCGGCGGTCCGCGACCTGATCGGCATCGAGACCAGGCCGCAGCCGACCGGCATGGGCATCTGGCGCTCGTTCGTCTCCCGGCCGGCGTCCGTCGAGCACAGCGAGCTGTACTACGGCGGCCCGGTCTACATCGCGGGCTACACACCGACCGGCGACGACACCATGTACGCCTTCCTCGTCGAGCCCGCGCAGGAGCGCGTCGGAATCACCGACGAGGAGGCCGTCGCGCTGATGCTCGAGGAGTCCGCGGCCTACGGCGGCCCCTGGGACGACATCCGCGCCGACCTGAAGGCGGGCGCGCAGGTCAACTACACCTGGTTCACCCAGCACCTCGTGCCCGCGCCGTGGAACCGGGGGCGTTCCGTGGTGATCGGCGACGCAGCGCACAGCTGCCCGCCCACCATCGCGCAGGGCGCGGCGCAGGCGCTGGAGGATGCGGTCGTGCTGACCGAGCTGCTGCTCGCCGCCGACACGGTCGACGACGCCCTGTGGAACGAATTCCACGCACGTCGTGTTCCGCGCGCTCAGGCGGTGGTGGAGGCCTCTGTGCAGCTCGGCCAGTGGCAGATCGACCACGACAGGGAGGCCGACGCCGCCGGGCTGATCTTCGGCATCGCCCACAGGATGGCGGAGCCGGCATGAGGATCGCGCGGTGGACGGCCGACGGTTCCGTCATCGGCGAGGGGTTCGTGGTCGGCGACCGGGTGGTCCCGTTCCCCGACGGTCTGACCGTCGCCGACGTGCTCGCGCGCGGGCCCGCGGAGGCGCGGACGCTGTCGGCGCGCGTCGGTGGCGCCCAGGGTGTCGCACTCGCCGAGGTGCGGCTGCTCGCCCCGCTCGTCCCCGCATCGATCCGCGACTTCGTCGCCTTCGAGGAGCATGTGGAGGGCGTGAGCGCCTCCGTCGACGGCAGGAGCGAGGTCGTGCCCGAGTGGCACCAGGCGCCGACCTTCTACTTCACCAACCCGCACACGGTGCTGGGCCCCGGCGAGCCGCTTCGGCCTCCCGTCACCTCCCGGCTCGACTTCGAGCTGGAGGTCGCGGCCGTGATCGGGGGTCCCGGCGGCGCGAACCTGACCGCCGACGAGGCGACAGGGGTGATCTTCGGCTACACGATCATGAACGATTGGTCGGCCCGCGACCTCCAGTCGCGCGAGATGAAGGTGCGCCTCGGGCCGGCCAAGGGCAAGGACTTCGGGATGAGCCTGGGGCCGTGGATCGTGACCGCGGACGAGCTCGAGCCGTACCTCGACGACGAGGGCTTCCTCGCGATCGAGGCGGAGGTGTTCGTGAACGACGAGCGCATCGGGCACGATCTGGTGTCGAACATGGGCTGGCCGTTCCCGGAGCTGGTCGCCTACGCCTCCCGCAACTCGCGGGTCGTGGCCGGCGACGTGCTCGGCTCGGGCACGACCGGCAACGGCGGCTGCCTGGCCGAACTGTGGGGGAGGCGCGGCGAGCTCACCCCGCCCCCGCTCGCCGACGGCGACACCGTGCGCATGGTGGTCGAGGGCATCGGCGAGCTGATCGGCCCGGTCGGGCCGCCCGTCGTCGCTCCCGAGCTGCCGGCGGCGCGTGTGCGTCCGCGGGCGCGGAGCCGCCAGGAGCGGGTCGCGACGTGAGCACTGGCGCGGACGGACTGCTCGGCGGCCTCGACGGTGCGACCGTCGTCGTCACCGGCGCCGCGCGAGGCCAGGGCGCCGCGGAGGCGCGGTTGCTCGCGCGCTTCGGAGCGCGGGTCATCGCCACCGACGTCGTCGAGCCCGGCAGTGCGCTCGACGACGGCATCGTCTTCCGCCACCTCGACGTCTCCGACGAAGAGGCGTGGACGCGGCTCGCCGCCGAGCTCGCGGAGACGCTGGCCGGGGCCGCGCTCCGCGGCCTGATCAACAACGCCGGCGTCACGCACCGTGCGGGGATCGACCAGACCGGGCGGGCGGACTGGGATCGTGTCCTCGCGGTGAACCTCACCGGCCCGATGCTCGGGATGCGCGCACTGGCGCCGCTGATGGGCGAAGGCTCGTCGATCGTGAACGTGGGCTCGGTCGCCGGGCTGACCGGCCATTACACGGCCGCCTACACGGCCTCCAAGTGGGGCCTGCGCGGACTGTCGCGGGTGGCCGCCACCGAGTACGGGCCGCGCGGAATCCGGGTCAACACCATCCACCCCGGTTTCATCGAGACGGAAATGACCGCGAACGCCCCCGCCGCGATGCGGGAGGCTCAGCTCGAGCTGACGCCGCTGGAACGACTCGGCGAGGCGGAGGATGTCGCCGGCCTGGCTGCCTTCCTGATCTCGGACGCGTCCCGGTACATCTCCGGCGCCGACCTTCCCGTCGACGGAGGCTTCGCGGCCTCCGCCGGAGCCAAACACCTCGCCGACCGCATCGCGGCCGGCGCCACGATCACGACGACGTAAGGAGTCCTCCCGTGTTCATGTACTTCCCGACCAACTACGTCTGGAGCCTCGCCGTCGTCGCGACCCTCAACAACGGCGGCTACATCGACGAGGTCGACCGGGCGTGCAAGCCGGTGCTGCTCGCCTCCCAGAACGGCGACGACGCCGGCACGGCCGAGCTGTACGCCTCGTGGGAGGCCGTCGCCGACCGGCTCGTCGCCAAGGCCCGCGCCGATGAGGCGGCAGGACGCCGGATCGGCGCCGGGGAGACGTATTACCGGGCGTCGCTCTACACCTCACAGGCCGAGCGCCTGCAGTCACCGCGGTGGGAGGGCCGCAACGCGGCGTATCAGAAGTCGATCGACCTCCTGCTGAAGCATGTCGAGCTCAGCCGGGTCCCGCTGACCCGCGTCGAGGTGCCGTACGAGGACTCATCGCTGCCCGGCTACTTCTACCGGGCTCCCGGTGACGGCCCGCACCCCGTGGTCATCCAGTGGAACGGCCTCGACTCGACCAAGGAGATGATGTACTACTCCGGGTTCCCGGCGATGCTCGCCGAGCGCGGCATCTCCACTCTCATGATCGACACCCCCGGATCGGGCGAGGCCCTCCGCTTGCGCGGCCTCACCGCCCGCTACGACACCGAGGTCTGGGCGGCGGCCATCGTCGACTGGATCGAGGCGAACGCCGAGGAGCTCGGCGCCGATCCCGCCCGGATCGGCATCGTCGGCTGGTCGCTCGGCGGCTACTACGCCCCGCGGGCGGCCGCGTTCGAGAAGCGGCTCGCGCTGGCCGTGGCCTGGGGTGCGAACCACGACTGGGCCGCGGTTCAGGAGGCGCGGCGCAACCGCGAGGGCGAGAACCCGGTTCCGCACTACTGGGACCACGTGTTCTGGGTGTGGGGCGTGAACGACATGGACGAGTTCATCGCCAAGACGAGCTCGATGCACCTGAACGGCGTCGCCGAGCGCATCACCGCTCCGCTGCTCATCACGCACGGCGCCGGCGACCGGCAGATCCCGGTGCGCTACGCACACGAGACGTACGAGCAGGCGGTGAACAGTCCCCGCCGCGCGCTGCGGATCTTCGACGACCCGGAGGGCGGCACCGAGCACATCTCGATCGACAACATGCCGTACGTGGCTGGCATCATCGCCGACTGGGTCGCCGAGACGTTCGAGGCGCTGGTGCCCGCGCATCCGTGAGCCCCGAAGCCCGACATTCGTGACGAATCCCGACATTCGTGGCACGAATGTCGGGATTCGTCACGAATGTCACGCCGCGGTCGTCGCCGTGGCGGTGTCGTAACGGGTGAGGCTCGCCGGTCCCACCTGCTCGGACGAGAGCAGGGTCAGCAGCCGCCCCTCCGGAAAGAGCCTCCTGCCCGCTCCGACCGCCGTCGGGAACGTCAGCAGCCGGTATTCGTCGACCCGGCCGGCGGCCTCCAGCTGGGCGACGACGGCGCCACTCCCGATCACGACCACGTCGCGCTCCGGCAGCGTCTCGTCCAGCCAGGCGTCGAGGTCGGCGGCCTGACGGGTTCCCGACCACCGGGCGACGTCGAGCGGGCCGGTGCTCAGCACGGCCTTCGACGCCCGGTTCATTGCCTGCGAGAACGGATCGTCGCGCGCCGGCCACAGCGTGCTGAAGTGCTCCCAGGTGCGGCGCCCGAACAGCAGGACGCCCGTCTCCAGGATCTCGCCCAGCCGGAACTTGTCGCCGGCGACGCCCTGCGGACCGAACCGCATCGCCCAGCCGCCGAACGGCGTCCCGTCGCTCCCGTCCGGATCCTCCACGACCCCGTCCAGCGTGATGAACTGCACGACGATCAGCTTTCCCATGATGTCCTCCTCATCGTGACGCGCGAATCGGCGTCACCAGGAGATACGAACGGGAGGGCCCGAATTCATCGCACGGCGGCGAAGTCTGCGAACAGGCCGAACAGACGCGGGTCCTGGTACACGAGGATCTGCGCGATCGCCCCCGTCTCGTCGCCCTCGAACAGCTGGACGGTGTGCGGCTCGCGCGCCTCGCCGACGCCGCGGTAGAGCAGGAACCCCTGGCGGCCTCCCGCCGACACGGGCTCCGTCGACCACTGGGTGCCCCGCCACGCGAACAGGTGGGCCATGAAGGCCAGGTACGGCTCCGCCCCGACCGACCACTGCGGCACGGGCGGCATCTCGAACACGACGTCGTCGGCGACCAGGGAGGCCAAGGCCGGGACGTCGGCCCGCTCGATCGCCCGCGCATACCGCTCGACCGCGGCCGGGGCGAGCGGGTGCGGCCGGCGCACACCCTCGCTCACGGCGGCCCGCGCGCGTTGCAGGGCGGAGTTCGCCGACGCCACCGACACCTCCAGCACGGCCGCGGTCTCTGCGGCCGACAGCCCCATCACCTCGCGCAGCACGAACGCGCCGCGCTGCACAGGGGAGAGGGACTGCAGCATCGCGGTGACGGCGAACCGCACCTCTTCGCGACGCTCCGCGGCTCGTTCGACCTCCGACTCCGCCGCCCAGCCGGTGGGTGCGGGCAGCAGCCACGGCACGTCGAACGCGGGCACCAGCGGTGCGCCGACCTCGAGTCCCGGCTCGCGGAGGTCGCGCGGCAGTGGACGGCGCGGCGCCTCCCGAAGCCGATCGAGGCAGACGTTGCGGGCGATCCGGTAGCACCAGGTGGCGAGCGAGCCCTTGGCGGGATCGTACGAGTCGCGCGCCCGCCAGGCCCGCTCCAGTGCATCCTGCGCCGCGTCCTCCGCCTCGAACGGCGAGCCGAGCAGCTGGTAGCAGAACGCGGTGAGCGGGCGGCGCAGGCCGCCGAGCTCCTCCTCCAACCCCGTCACGCGCCGATCCTATGCGCTCGGATGTGCTCGCGCCTCTGCTGAAGGGCACGCAAACGCGCCTAAAACGCAGGGATCGGGGCATATACGTGCCCCTCGACGGAGGATCCTGCACCACGGCCCTCCGACGCGGCTAGGGTGTGCGGTGGCGGCGGGTGCGAGGAGGTGCGATGCGCGTCGTGGCATGGCTGAAGCGGCACGATCCCGATTTCGCCGCGCTGCGCCGGGCCGGGCGCGCGGCGATCGTCATGCCGCTGCTCTTCGCGTTCGGCGGGCTGGTGATCGGCAGTCCGGACGTGGCGACCTTCGCCGCGTTCGGGTCGTTCGCGATGCTGCTGCTCGTCGATTTCAGCGGGCCGCTGTTGGATCGCGTGCAGGCCCAGCTCGGGCTGGCCGCGGCCGGCGCCGTGCTGGTGTGCGTCGGCACGCTCCTGTCGAGACCTGTGTGGCTCTCCGCTGTCGCCATGGCGGTGGTCGCATTCGCGGTTCTCTTCGCCGGGTCGGTGAGCTCGGTGATGGCCTCGGCGAGCACGTCGCTGCTCCTGGCCTTCATCCTGCCGGTCACCCTCCCCGGCACCGTCGCGTCGCTCGGCCCGCGGCTGCTGGGCTGGGGGATCGCGTCCGTCGTCGCCGTCGTCGCCATCGTCGTGCTCTGGCCGGCCCCGACCCGCGAGCCGTTGCGCGGCCCCGCCGTCGACGCCTGCCGCGCGCTCGCCGCCCGGCTGCACGCGGAGGCGGCGGCGATGCTCCGCGCGGGCAACCCCGAACTGGCGGCCGAGCGCGATGCGGCGACCCGGGAGGCCGACGCGGCCGTCGCCGCGCTGCATCGGTCGTTCCTGAACACGCCGTACCGCCCCACCGGGCTCAGCACCTCGGCGCGCACGATCGTCCGGCTGGTCGACGAGCTGACCTGGCTGAACGCCGTCATCGAGCAGTTCGAGCACGTCCGCATCCCTGCGGCCGTGCCCGGAGGTGCGGTTCACGTCGCGGCCTTCGAGGTCAAGAGCGCAGCCGCCGCGGTCCTGGAACGCGGGGCGGACCTCCTGGGCCGGCACGGCGGCGACCCGGCGGAGCTCGAGGCGGCGCTCGACCTCCTGGGCGAGGCGCGCGGGGCTGTGGAGGCCGCGACGATGGCCCTTCCCGCCAGCGGCGCGACCGAGGAGGGCGGCCGCGCCGCCGACCGCTTCGTCGCCTCCCTCGACCCCGGCTTCCGGGCGCAGGAACTCGCCCAGGCGACCACCACCGTCGCCGTCAACATCGCGCTGACCGCGCGGGCGGAGCGCCGTTCGTGGTGGCAGCGGGTGACGGGCCGTCAGCCCGGAGACCTGGCCGGTCCGGTGGCGGTGGCGGCGGAGCGGGCGAGCGGCTTCGTCGGCTGGAACTCGGTCTGGCTGCGCAACAGCATCCGTGGCGCCGTCGCCCTCGGGCTCGCCGTGCTGCTGGCCAACCTGACCGGCGTGCAGCACTCGTTCTGGGTCGTGCTCGGCACCCTGTCCGTGCTGCGGTCGAACGCGCTGAGCACCGGCCAGACCGTGCTGCGCGGCGTGATCGGCACCGCGATCGGAGTGCTGCTCGGCGCCGCCGCGATGCTCGCCATCGGCGACAACCGGGTCGTCATCTGGGTGCTCCTGCCGATCGCCATCCTGGTGGCCGGCATCGCACCGGCCGCTATCTCGTTCGCCGCCGGCCAGGCCGCGTTCACGATCCTGCTCGTGCTGCTGTTCAATCTCATCGCACCATCGGGGTGGACGGTCGGGCTCATCCGGATCGAGGACATCGCTCTCGGCTGCGCGGTGAGCCTCCTCGTCGGGGCGCTGTTCTGGCCGCGCGGGGCCGCGGCGGCCTTGAGGCAGGCGCTCGCTCAGGCATACACCGAGAGCGTGGACTACCTGGCCGCGTCGGTCGCGTTCGGGCTGGGCCGCTGCGATGCCGCCGCGCACGACGGCCCGGAGCCCCGGGCGCAGGCGCTCCGCGCCGCGGCCGCCGCCCGACGGCTGGACGACGCCTTCCGCACCTACCTGGGGGAGCGCGGGAGCAAGCGCCGGCCCCTCGCCGAGGTCTCGGCCTCCGTCAGCGGCGTCGCGGGCGTGCGGTCTGCGAGCGACGCGATCCTCGACCTCTGGAGGGGACAGGAGACCGTCGATGCCGACCGGGCGGATGCCCACCGGGCGCTGGACGCCTCGGTCGCGCGGCTCGACGACTGGTACGCGCGCCTGGCGGCGAGGCTGCTCGAGCGGAAGGGGCCTCCGCCTCCCGAGCCGGCCGACGCCTCCGCGCGCTCGCGACTGGCCGACGCGGTCGAGCGCGACCTCGGCGACGCGCACGGGAACGTCAGCGCGACGGCGGTGCGGATCGTCTGGACGGGCGACTACCTCGACGTCGTCCGCCGCCTGGAGGCCGTCATCGTCGGGCCCGTCCACACCCTCGGCACCGACCTCCCCACGCCGTCGAGACGTGAGTAGTCGCGGGAATCCGCCGCCCGGATTCCGCGACTACTCACGTCTCGGCGCCGGTGGATCCGCTGTAGCCGCGCGGGGGACCCGGGGGTTACATTGTGCGCGTCAGGGGCCGGCGGTGGCCGCGCTCGGTGTGCGGGAGGTGGTCGCCGTGAGCACGACGAGACGGGTCCGTCCCGCGTTCGGCGGGCTGTCGGCGCCCGCGCAGCTGACGGTGGAGGGCGCGGGGATCGTCAGCGGCGCTGCGGTGTTCGTCGTCGTCGGAGCGGTGGCGCTGCTGCTGTTCTGGGGCCGCACCCTCCCGATCGCCGGCCCGGGCTCGGTCGGCCAGTTCGTCGCGATCGCCGGCGGGATCATCGGCTTCCTCGCCTACGTCGCCGGGAGGCTCTGGCGGCGAACGGGTCTGACGCCCTTCGAGACCGCCCGTCCGGCGGGCGGCGCCGTCGGCGCCGTGCACCGCGCGGGCGCCGTCGACATCTTCGACACCTTCGCCATCGCCCTCGCGCACGGCATCCTCGCCCTCCTGGGCTGGCTCGTGCTCGGGGCGGTGCTCGCGAACGGCTTCCAGGATGCGACCGTCTACCATTTCTCGGCGACCGTGCTCGCCGCTGCCGCGGCAGGGGTCACCGGCTACGCGGTGTTCCTCTCGGCCGCCCGGATGGACCTGATGCGGCTCTCGACGGTGCTCGCGGCGTTCGCCGTGGTCGGCATCCTGACCTCCATGCTGAGCGCGCCCGATCCGCACTGGTGGCAGCTGCACCTCAGCGCCCTCGGGATGTCGCAGAGCGTGTCGTCCCTCGCCTTCAACCTCACGCTCATCCTGGCCGGCGTCATCGTCACCGCCCTCGCACGGTACGCCACCGACACGCGCGGCATCACGGACCCTGCGCGGAGGGCGGCCGTGATGCGCGTCCGCGTCGGGCTCATCCTGATCGGCGTGCTGCTGGCGGGCGTCGGCGTCTTCACCCTGAACATCTCGGTGACGCTGCACAACGTCTCGGCCGTCGGGATGGTGCTGGTGTTCGCGCTGGTCGTGTTCTGGGTACGTCGCGCGCTGCCGGCCGCGCCGCGATCGTTCTTCGTGCTCGGCTACGTGTTCTTCGGCGCGATCGTGCTGATGCTGGTCTTCTTCGCGGTCGGCTACTACGTCTTGACGGCGGCCGAGCTGGTCGCCGGCGTGCTGGTGTTCAGCTGGCTCATCGTCTATCTCCGGGTGAGCGGTGCTGCTGCGGAGTCCGCGGAGAACATACACGTCGGCGAGGCGTAGTGCCCGCGTTCGACAGTGTGTACAGGAAACGGCGTCGCGTGCCCGCCTAGCATCCTCGTGACCCGATGGAGGAGTTGATAGCAATGGACAGCATCGAACGTGACGTCGTCATCGTCGGCGCTGGAGCCTCCGGCCTCACGGCCGCGACGGAGCTGAAGAAGGCCGGTCTGAGCGTGGCCGTCCTGGAGGCCAGGGACCGCGTCGGCGGCCGCCTCTGGACGAACGACATCGACGGCGCGACGCTGGAGATCGGCGGCCAGTGGGTGTCGCCCGACCAGGACGCGCTCATCGAGACCCTCGGCGAGCTGGGACTGGAGACCTACTCCCGCTACCGCGAGGGGATCAACATCTACCTCGGCGAGAACGGCGCACGGCGCACGTTCGAGGGCGAGATCTTCCCTGTCGCCCCTGCCACCGAGAAGGAGATCGTCGGGCTGATCGAGCGCCTCGACGCGCTGGTCGCCGAGATCGACCCCGACCGGCCGTGGGAGCACCCGCAGGCCAAGGAGCTCGACGAGATCTCGTTCCGCCGCTGGCTGGAGACGCAGACCGACGACGAGGAAGCCCGCCGCAACATCGGCATGTTCATCGCCGGTGCGATGCTCACCAAGCCGGCGCACGCCTTCTCGGCGCTGCAGGCCCTCCTGATGGCCGCCAGCGCGGGAAGCTTCAGCAACCTGGTCGACGCCGACTTCATCCTCGACAAGCGCGTCAAGGGCGGCCTCCAGCAGGTGCCGCTGCTGCTCGCCGAGCGGCTCGGGGACGACGTGCACCTGAACGCGCCGGTGCGCACGCTCCGCTGGGACGAGTCGGGCGTCACGGCTATTGCGGACGGTGTGGAGGTCCGCGCCCGGTTCGCGATCCTCGCCGTTCCTCCCGTGCTGATCAGCCGCATCTCCTACGACCCGCCGCTGCCGCGTCGCCAGCAGCAGCTGCACCAGCACCTGTCGATGGGCTTCGTGATCAAGGTGCACGCCGTCTACGAGACGCCGTTCTGGCGCGAGCAGGGCTACAGCGGCACGGCGTTCAGCCCGTACGAGCTCGTGCACGAGGCGTACGACAACAGCTATCACGGCGACCCGCGCGGAACGCTGGTCGGCTTCGTCTCCGACGAGGCCGCCGACGACGTGTTCCGGCTGTCGCCGGAGGAGCGCAAGGCGCGCATCCTCGAGTCGCTGTCGCACTACTACGGCGTCGAGGCCCTGAGCCCCGTCGTCTACTACGAGAGCGACTGGGGCAGCGAGGAGTGGACGCGCGGCGCCTACGCCGCCAGCTTCGACATGGGCGGCCTCGCCCGTTACGGCTCGGACCTCCGCACCCCGGTCGGCCCCATCCACTTCTCCTGCAGCGACATGGCGGGCAAGGGCTACCAGCACGTGGACGGCGCGATCCGCGTCGGCCGCGAGACCGCTGCAGCGATCGTCGCCGCCGTACAGCCGGCCCGGTAGGGCCCCAGAGACCGCGCGCGGCCAGTCGTGGATGGCCGCGCGCACCACTCCCGGTCGGCCGGGACGCGCACCGTCGTGGGATGCGCGTCCCTGCCGCCGGCGCACTTTTCGCGTGCCTCGGCTGCGAACGCCTCGTAATGCTTGTGTAGTCTCGCCGTGAGATGCGAAATGTCGCATGGGTCATGTATCGTCGTACCCACGAGCTGATGTCGAATCATCCGTCGGCTCGCTGGTAGACGGAGGCGCGAACGGGTACGCACCTCCTGTCGATCACCATGCTGCTCCTAGTGCAGCGCTTCGATGCCCCCAGCCGGTCGGGTTCCGCTGGGGGCATCACCCGTTCCCGCTGCGGCCCGCTGCGGCCCGCTGCGGCCCGCGCCCGCCGGCGCGCGCCGGCCCGCCGCGAACCGCCGCGAACCACCGCGCCATTCGTCACGAATCCCGACATTCGTGCCACGAATCTCGACATTCGTCACGAATGTCGCCACCCCCGCCACGAATCTGCCGCACGAACCTGCGCCCCCGGGCGCCGCAAGATTCGTCACGAATGTCGACATTCGTGGCACGAATGTGCCGATTCGTCACGAATGTCGAGCCGTAAGTGCCACCCCGTCGCCCCTTGGGGCGCAGCGCAGGGGATGCAAGATTCGTCACGAATGTCATGATTCGTGCCACGAAAGTGCGGATTCGTCACGAATGTCGAGCGCAAGTGCAACCCGGTCGCACCCTCGCGGCGAAGCGCGACGGTACAAGGTTCGTCATGAATGTCGGGATTCGTCACGAATGTCGAGACGGGAGCCCGCGCCCGCTCGGAGCGGAGCGCAGCGCGGAGCGAGCGCGCGGCGCGACTCAGAGTGCGGCGATCGTCCAGGAGGCGGTCGCGGACTGGCCGGAGGCAAGCACGATCAGGTCGGTGCCCGAGTTGTAGGCGTCGGGAGGACAGGTCATCGGCTCGACGGCGAGGCCCAGTCGGCTCAGCTCCGGCGTGTCGCGGTCGGCGGTGTGGATCTGCACCCACGGGCACGCCTCGTCCCATGTCATCGCGACACCGGTCCCCTCGGCCGAGCGCAGGGTGACCGTGGTGCGTCCGTCGGCGGCCGGCAACAGGCCGGTGAACGCGTGGTCGATGAACGTGTCGGCGACCCGGCGCGGCGCGCGGAAGTCGAAGACGCCTCCAGCCTCGACGGCCACGTCGGCGAGCCCGACCGGGATGAGCCGGTCCTCCGTCACGGTCAGTACGTCCGACGCGGGCAGCTCGAGCGTCCAGTCGTCGACCCTGCCGTCGCCGGCGACGAGGTACGGGTGCGGCCCGGTGCCCCACGGCGCCGGGGAGGGGCCGGAGTTCGTTCCGGTCACGGTGGTGTGCAGGCCGTCCTCGTCGAGCTCGAACACGACGGCGACCTCCACGCGGTGCGGGTAGCCCTCCTGTGCCTCGATGGTCGCCGCCAGCGTGACGCTGCTGGCCGTGCGGTCGACGGCCGTGAAGTCGAGCCAGGCCGCCAGACCGTGCAGCGCGTGGCCGCGGCCGGGTTCGGTGAGCGCGAGCTGCTGGTCCGCGCCGTCGAAGGTGTACCGCCCGTCGACGACCCGGTTCGGCCAGGGCGCGAGCGTCGCTCCGCGGAAGACCGGGCGCACGTCGTCGGCGTCGAACGGGACCACGAGGTGGCGCCCACGGTGCTGGAGGGTTCGGAGCGAGGCGCCGACCGACGCGATCGTCGCGTGATAGTCGCCGGCGGTCAGGCCGTGGTGGGTGCCGGAGAGCGGTGTGGTCATCCGCCCATTCTGGCCGCAACCACCCGACGGCCACGAATTCCGGCGATGAGCGCACGGAACAGCCGATGACCACGCAGGACCGGCGATGACCCACGAGAACCGGCGATGACCCACGAGAACTGGAGATGACCGCGGAGAACGGCGATGGGAGCCGAGGACTGCCGATGAGCGCGGAGGACGGCCGATGAGCGCTGAGAACTGCCGATGAGCGCCGAGAACTACTGATCGCCGCGGAGGCTCGCAGAGAACCGCCGAGGACCGCCGAGAAACTGCCGATGAGCGCTGAGAACTGCCGATGAGCGCCGAGAACTGCCGATCGCCGCGGAGGCTCGCAGAGAACCGCCGAGGACCGCCGAGAAACTGCCGCTGACCGCAGAGAAATCGTCGATGAGCGCCAAGAACTACCCATCGCCGCGGAGACCCGCCGAGAACTGCCGAGGACCGCCGAGAAACTCCCGCTGACCGCGGAGAAACCGCAGCTGACCGCCGAGAACCGCAGATCTCCACCGAGAAACCAGCCAACGACCACCGAGAACCGCCCCCAGACGCGCCCAAAACCGCCGAGCGTGCACGAACCCGGCTCCCCCCCCCCCCCCCCC
>NZ_JAGEKP010000031.1 GCF_017565305.1 Leifsonia sp. TF02-11 | reverse complement strand
CGACTATCAGCCGTACCGTGTGGGCCGAATCACGACGACATCGGTGGGCCAACTCAACTTGACAAAGCCACGCCGGCCTGGGTTGTGGCAAGGAGCGTGTCCGGTGCGTTTGGGTTGACCGCGAGCTTCCGCAACGAGAGGGTCGCGCCATCGTGCCAGGTGTGACCGCCATCATCGCTGATCCGGACGCGTTGTTGGGCCGCGTCGTAGCCGTAGATCCGCACGCGGGCGTCGCTTGTCGGGGCGGTAACAAGGTCGTGGAAGTCGGTGTGACCGGCTAGCGAAACAGACTTCCAGGATTGTGCAGCATCGAGGCTCTGGATCAGACCTAGGTTCGCGGGTAGCTGCTGCGGGTTGTTGCCGGGGTCGGGGTGCCCGGATGCGAACATGACGCCGGAACGGGCGACAGTAAACCCCATTGAGTCCTGGCTACTAACGCCGACCCGGGCGGTGGTTTCGGTGGCGAAACCATCTCCTAGTTTCGCCGCGTCGATTGCCCACACCCCCTGGTGGGTCGCGGCAAAGATGCGACCGTGCGTGGCATCCAGGCCATGCACGTGTCCGAGCTCGTTCATTCTCGGAGCCGCCGGTGTTGCGGCGCTGCAACCGCTGAGCAGGACAGTGACCGCGACGGTGCTGACGATGAGGGCCGAGGTGTGCCGACGGGTGCGCGATGGCATGCTTATTTCACTTTCTGCGTAAGCCACGCATAGGGGTCGACCGGGGTTCCGTTGACGGAAATGCCGAGATGCAGATGGGCGCCGGTGCTGGCCCCTGTGCTGCCGACCAGGCCGACCAGTTGTCGGACCTTGACGGTTTGTCCCACACTGAGCGCGAGCGAACCGTAGGCCATGTGGGCGTAGAGGCTGCTGACGGTTTGTCCCTCGATTTGGTGGTCGATGATGGCGTACACGCCCAGGCTTCCGGACGGATTGCCCACCTCGCGGACGACGCCGTCCGCTATCGCCTGGATCGGGGTTCCGGCGCCCGGATTCATATCGATGCCCTCGTGATAGGAGGAGCAACCAGAGCAGGGCGCGACTCGGTAGCCGAATCCGTCGCTGATTGGCACGCCGACATCGAATGGCCACTGGATCGGGGAGGCGGGGTCGTTTGTGAACGTGTTCGCTGTCCGCAGGAAGGTGTTCGGGGTAGTGACTGTGGCTTTTGGTTTCGGTTTCGGCGGCGGCGGCGGCGGCGCGGTCACAGCGACTTCTTCGCGTGTGACGGCTGCCGGGTCGGTAGCGGCGACTGTTACCGTCTGCAGCTCTCCCGGTCGTGCCGTTGCGATCTGTTGCCGTTCGCCGGGCACGATCGCATAGGCCGGAAGGGCGTAGGTTCCGAACAAGGTTCCGGCCAGCGCCAGCGCAGCAATCGGTGCCCATGGTTTGCGGGTACGTCGTTGCCGAGTGTTTGCCGCGGGACGGGTGACCGGTCGACGCCGCTCGGCGTCGCGTCGCGCGCGGCGTGATTCGTGCTGGTAGGCGGTCGCGGGAAGCGCGGTCGCGGGAAGCGCGTTCGCGCTTTGTCGGTGGCGAGAGTGTGCGGGCATCGTGGCGAAAGGCTCCGACGTTTTGGCGTGAGAAGACCCGTAGGTCGGCTCGGAAGGGTGACGACGAGACATGCCGACCGGAGGCCACATTCGTCGCCGATTAACTGGGGAGGGTGTGTGACGGAGACCATCCGAAGAGAAGCGTCGATCACGTCACAGCAGTGGAGCGCAAAAGCCCAGGCCAGCCAACCGCTAGTGCTTTGCTAGTCAGGTCGGCGTTTCGCCGTGGGGTCCAGAGGTGCCGGTCTAGGTGCGGCTTACCGAGAGTGCGACTAACGACGGACCATGCGCTCGCACAGTCGTAATCGACGACATGGGGACAGCCACGATTCGATGCTCAAGGTCAACAAGCGCGAGCCCTCTGCTTATCGCGAAAAGCGAGACGGCAACCGCAATCACGATCAGAACGCACGCAGCGCCCGCGATCGCACAACTCAGCTCGCAGACCGTGTCGCACTGCGGTCCAGGAGAGCCCTGAAGGCTCAACAGCGCACTTGCGGATCGAGAAACCGGAACAGCGGGCGCCTCACCGTGTGGGTGAGTTGCAACGGAGCGGGCACTGGAATGGCTGCCAGCCGAAGCTGCGACGACCTCATGCGGGTGAGTCGAGTTCATGGATGTCATCACAAACATCCCGACCGCCAACGCCAACAAGGAAAGCAGCGCGAGCAATACCCGACGCCGACGCGCAGCAACGCCCCGTTTCGGGTCAAGTCGCGTGAGCGTCATGTTTCAGTCCTGGGTTGACGGGTAGGGGCAACCCGCATCATAGCGAGCTGTGCTGGGTCGGAGCAGCAGACCGGATGATCTGTCTGCATTTGCAGGCCAGGTGGAGAGCTTGAGCGTGGTTCCTTGCGCTGCCGAAAATCGATGTGGAGGCGATCCCAGGTGTCGTTGAACGGCAGGAAGTTGGTGACAGCCACGCTCGCCCGGCAGCCGATCTGTCTCAAATCTGTATCCGTCGGCGCCAGAGGGTCTAGCGCGCGAATGAGTTTCAGCGACCCTGGATCTCCACCGGTGAGCGGACGACCATTCGGGAGATAGAAGTCCACTGCATAACCTCCGCCGTTGGCGTAATGCGAGGACGCACTACAGGAACATTCGATCCGGCCGGTGCACCTTCGATTGATGTCACTCAGACCGACGGTATTGAAGTTCACTAATGCGACTTCATTGCCTGCAGCACGCGATTGTCCACACCAAATCCAGTAACAAAACGACCTTCCGCGGGCTTCGGGTGGACGGGGGAGGATTCGGTGCGGACGGCTCGTCTACGTCCGCTCGTGGGAAGTTCCACCTCCATTCAGTGGCCTTCGAACGCGTGTCTCTCCCGTCGAGACGAGAACGCGTCCACCGTGGTCAGACGGTTCGAGCGCTGTTCCGTCGCATGAGACTGAGACCCATGAGGCGGATCGACGAGGTCGAGAGGAGCGGACCGCGGGACCGCGGGCGTGCTCAAGCGCGGCACAGTCTGCGGCTCCGACACAAAGGCAAACGCTCGCACGGTGGTCAGGCCGACGATATCGGCGGGATTCGCGAAGCTGCTGGAACTGGTGATCCCAGTGGCTACGATGCACGCGGCGGCTGTCGGCCGATGACCCACAACGGCGGGGGCCAAGGACGGAGATTGCGAGGAGTAACCCGGATGCCGTGACGAGGTCGGCTGGCAGGCGGCGATTGCTTGGCCGGCCTTCCAAAGCGCTGCGTATTGCTCGAACATGAGGTTGCCTATGCCACACCGCCAAGCAAGTAAGGATTCGGACTACAAGGGGCATCGAGAACTCGCGGCAGGGCTTGCAAGGAACCGAGCAAAGAGCTGGCACCACGAAAGGAGCCCGCTACGACGAACCGGCATCCCGGGTTTGGGAATACCATCCAGGGGTATCATGTTGTCAGACCTCGATACCCTCCGAGGGTATCCCAGCAATCATGGAGGACTGATGGAAACGATCGACTACCAGGTGACCGGAATGACGTGCGAGCACTGCGAGCGGGCAGTGTCCACCGAGGTGGCCCAGGTCGCCGGCGTCGACAACGTGAAGGTGTCCGCAACCGACGGCATTCTGCACGTCACCACCGGAACCGGCGTGGATGACGCCGCCGTACTCGCCGCGGTCGACGAGGCCGGCTACGCCGCCGTCCGCAAGTAGGAAACCCGCACGGCCGTTCCAATCTGAGGAGCACCACGACATGACAGCATCTCCCTCGCCCGCCGCAAGCGGCGCCACCCTCGAGCTCGAGGTCGGTGGGATGACCTGCGCGTCGTGCGCCATGCGGATCGAGAAGAAGTTGAACCGGCTGGACGGCGTCACCGCAACGGTGAACTATGCGACCGAAAAGGCGCGAGTGTCCATGCCGGAGGGCATGGATGTGTCCACCGTGATCGCCGAAGTGGAGAAGACGGGTTACACCGCCGCTCTCCCAGCCGAGGACCCCGAGACCGACACGAAAGACGCCGACCCGGAACTCACGGGACTGCGGAACCGCCTGATCGGCAGCGTCGCACTGTCCATTCCGGTCATCGCACTGGCGATGATCCCAGCACTGCAGTTCACCTACTGGCAGTGGCTGTCACTCACACTGGCGGCGCCGGTGGTGGTGTGGGGCGCATGGCCGTTCCACAAGGCAGCGTTCATCAACGCCCGCCACGGAGCGGCCACCATGGACACCCTGGTGTCGATCGGGACCCTGGCCGCATTCGCGTGGTCGATGTACGCCCTGTTCTTCGGAACGGCGGGGATGCCGGGGATGACTCACGGGTTCAGCTTCACCGTGGCCGCCACGGACGGCGCGGGCAACATCTACCTCGAGGTCGCCGCCGGAGTCACCACCTTCGTGCTCGCCGGACGCTATTTCGAGAAGCGATCGAAGCGGCAGGCCGGCGCGGCGCTGCGGGCGCTCCTTGAACTCGGCGCCAAGGATGTGGCGGTCATCCGTGACGGCCTTGAGGTACGCATCCCGATCGAGAAGCTGCGGGCCGGGGACGAGTTCGTGGTCCGGCCCGGCGAGAAGATCGCCACCGACGGGGTCGTGGTCGACGGGTCGAGCGCGATCGACATCTCGCTGCTGACCGGCGAATCCGTGCCCGTGGAGGTCACACCGGGTGACGCTGTTGCCGGGGCCACCGTGAACTCCGGCGGCCGCCTCCTGGTGCGCGCCACCCGCGTCGGCAGCGACACCCAGCTCGCGCACATGGCCAAACTCGTCGAGGACGCCCAATCCGGCAAAGCAGAAATACAGCGTCTCGCCGACCGCATCTCAGGCATCTTCGTCCCGATCGTCCTGGGCATCGCCGCGCTCACACTGGTCGCCTGGTTGGTCACCGGTCACCCGGTGGCTGCAGCGTTCACAGCCGCCGTGGCGGTGCTGATCATCGCGTGCCCCTGCGCTCTTGGATTGGCCACCCCGACGGCACTCCTGGTCGGAACCGGACGTGGAGCACAGCTCGGCATCCTGATCAAAGGACCCGAAGTACTCGAGTCCACGCGCACCGTCGACACCATCGTCGTGGATAAGACCGGTACGGTCACAGCTGGGAAGATGACGTTGGTCCAGGTCGTCACCGCGGCCGACGTCGACGAGTCGGTGCTGCTCCGGATGGCCGGCGCCGTTGAAGCCGCGTCCGAGCATCCGATCGCCCGGGCCATCGCGGCCGCTGCCACCGACCGCAGCGGAACCCTCCCCAACCCGGAATCCTTCGTGAACATCGAAGGTCGCGGCGTACAGGGCATCGTCGACGGCCACCTGACGCTCGTGGGCCGACAGTCGCTGCTAAAGGACTGGTCCATCGTTCTCAACGACAGCCTCGCAACGGCCAAGAACGCCGCCGAAGCGGCGGGGCAGACCGTGGTCTGCGTGGCCTGGGACGGGAAAGCGCGAGGACTGCTCGTCGTGGCGGACGCGATCAAGCCGACCAGCCGAGAAGCCGTGGACGCGTTCAAACAGCTCGGGCTCACCCCGATCCTGCTCACCGGAGACAACGCGACCGTCGCTCGCGAGGTCGCCCACGCCGTGGGCATCGACACCGTCATCGCCGAGGTGCTCCCCCAGGACAAGGCCGACACCGTGCGCCGACTGCAGGCCGAAGGCAAGACCGTTGCGATGGTCGGCGACGGCGTCAACGACGCCGCCGCCCTGGCAACCGCCGACCTGGGACTGGCAATGGGAACCGGCACCGACGTCGCTATCGAAGCAGCAGACATCACCTTGGTCCGGGGTGACCTCCGAGCCGCCGCGGACGCCGTCCGGCTGGCCCGGAGCACTCTGGGCACGATCAAGACGAATCTGTTCTGGGCGTTCGCCTACAACGTCGCAGCGATCCCGCTGGCGGCGTTCGGACTACTCAATCCGATGATCGCCGGAGCGGCGATGGCGTTCTCCAGTGTGTTCGTGGTGACCAACAGCCTCCGCCTACGCGGCTTCCGCTCCAAGAACTCCACGACCCAAACGGACACCGGAATACCAACGTCCGTCCTCGAAACCGCATGACCACTCACGAGAAGGAACGCACCATGAGCGACAGCTGCTGCAGCACCAACACCGACCACCACCACGCCGCCACCATGCCGACGGGAAACACCAACCTCCTCGGCGGGACAGGCGCCGACGATCTCACCGAGTGCATCGTGATGAAAGGCAGCACCGTCAGCAAGGCGAAGGCAGAGGCGCAAGGCCTCTACCGCGACTACAACGGGGAGCGGTATTGGTTCTGCTGCGCTGGTTGCGCGCCTCGCTTCGACGCCGACCCTACGGCTTACATCACCGCATAACCGCCGCCGCCCGGTACAGGCGGACACCAGCACATCACCCAGGTGAAGGGCTAAGCATGAACGACCACACCGAGCACGACGGGCACGACCACCGCGCCCACACCACCTCGACCGAGACCGCCGAAGCCCACGAGGCCCACGAGATGGGCGAGCACGCCGGGCACGACATGACCGGGCACAGCGGGCATGACATGGCCGGGCACGCCGGTCACGCCGGGATGGCCGGGCACGCCGGACACGGTGACCACGTCGGACAGTTCCGTCGGCTGTTCTGGATCATGCTCATCATCGCCGTCCCCGTGGTCGGCTTCTCCTCGATGTTCGCCATGATCTTGGGGTACCCGCTGCCGGACGCCACCTGGGTTGCATGGATCTCGCCGGTCCTCGGCACGGTCATGTACGTCTGGGGCGGCCGACCGTTCCTCACCGGCGCCGTCAGCGAACTGCGAGCCCTCAAGCCCGGCATGATGCTCCTGATCGCGTTGGCGATCACGGTCGCGTTCCTGGCATCCTGGGGTGCCAGCCTGGGGATCCTGGACCACGAACTCGACTTCTGGTGGGAGCTCGCCCTCCTCATCGTGATCATGCTGCTGGGCCACTGGATCGAGATGCGGTCGCTGGCCCAGACCACCTCCGCCCTCGACTCGCTGGCAGCGCTGCTACCCGACGAGGCCGAACGCGTCGAGGGTGACAGCACCGTACAGGTCGCTCCCGCCGACCTCGAGGTCGGCGACGTCGTCGTAATCCGCCCCGGCGGGCGCATCCCAGCCGACGGACGCGTCGTCGCCGGATCGGCGAGCATGGACGAGTCGATGATCACCGGCGAATCCCGCACAGTCCGCCGCGATATCGGCGACGCCGTCGTCGCCGGCACCGTCGCAACCGACTCCGGTCTGCGCGTTCAGATCACCGCCGTCGGCGACGACACCGCTCTCGCCGGTATCCAGCGGCTGGTCAGCGAAGCCCAGAAATCCTCGTCACGTGCCCAGCGGATCGCCGACACCGCGGCCGGGTGGCTGTTCTGGTTCGCCCTCGGCGCGGCGATCATAACCGCGGTCGTCTGGACCATGATCGGCCTGCCAGATGAGGCCGTCGTGCGCACCATCACGGTTCTGGTCATCGCCTGCCCGCACGCACTCGGTCTGGCCATCCCGCTGGTCGTCGCCATCTCGACCGAGCGCGCCGCCCGCGGCGGAGTGCTCATCAAGGATCGTCTCGCCCTGGAGAGCATGCGCACCGTCGACACAGTGCTGTTCGACAAGACCGGCACGCTCACAAAGGGCGAGCCGACCGTCACCGCCATCGAGACCACCGACGGCACCAGCTCCGATCGCCTGCTGGCTCTGGCCGCCGCGGCCGAGGCAGACTCCGAGCATCCGCTGGCGCGGGCCATCGTCAACGCCGCCGCCACTCACAATGTGACGGTCGCTCCGGCGACGGGCTTCGAGTCCTCTCCCGCGGTGGGTGTGTCGGCGACGGTCGACGGCTATCACGTCCAGGTCGGGGGCCCGAACCTGCTGCACCAAGCCGGAGCGGACGAGCTCCGGGTCGCCGACGCGTGGCGAGAGGATGGCGCCATCATCCTGCACGTCCTGGTCGACGGACAGGTGGCTGGTGCGCTCAAGCTGGCCGACGAGATCCGCGAGGAGTCGCGGCAAGCGGTCGATGCCCTGCACGCCCAGAACGTGCAGGTCGTGATGATCACCGGCGACGCGGACGCCGTCGCCAGATCGGTCGCCAACGAACTCGGCATCGACCGGTACTTCGCCGGAGTCCGGCCGGAAGACAAGTCCGCCAAGGTCAAGGAGCTCCAGGCCGAGGGACGGAAGGTGGCCATGGTCGGTGACGGCGTCAACGACGCCCCTGCTCTCGCCCAGGCCGACGTCGGGATCGCCATCGGCGCCGGCACGGACGTCGCGATCGCCTCCGCGGGGGTCATCCTCGCCAGCGACGACCCCCGTTCCGTGCTTTCGGTGATCGAGCTCTCCCGGGCCACCTACCGCAAGATGAAGCAGAACCTATGGTGGGCAGCCGGGTACAACCTCATCTCCGTACCACTCGCGGCCGGCGTCCTCGCGCCCATCGGCTTCGTGCTCCCCATGTCGGTCGGAGCGATCCTCATGTCCTTGTCCACGATCGTCGTCGCCCTGAACGCCCAACTGCTGCGCCGGCTCGACCTGCGGCCAGAGACCAGCGCCCGCGCTGCCCTCGACCAATCCCGCACCCAGCCGGCGACGCCGACACCCGCATCCCGAAGCTGACCTCCCCTGGAGCCATCATGAACGAGTCAACCGCCACCACCGAGCACGAACACCAGCACGGCTACATCACCGACAAAACCGGCTACATGCGCCGCCTCAGCCGCATCGAAGGGCAAGCCCGTGGCATCGCGCGGATGGTCGATGAAGAGCAGTACTGCATCGACATCCTCACCCAGATCTCCGCCCTGACCTCCGCTCTCAAGAGCGTCGCCCTCGGCCTCGTCGACGACCACCTCAAGCACTGCGTCACCGACGCAGTACTGCTCGGCGGGGACGAAGGACAAGCCAAGATCCAGGAAGCCAGCGACGCCATCGCCCGCCTCGTGCGTTCGTGACGGATCCCGTCGGCTCAGCTCCCAGAACGACCCAACTCGTCCCGACGCCTGGCGTACTCGTCGTGGTCGATCTCGCCTCGGGCGTACCGTTCATCGAGAATGTCGCGAGGCGACGGACGCCCCTGCTGAACCGGACCACTACCGGCGGACGGACCACGCCGGCTAAGAGTGACCACCAACACGATCACAACCGCGATGATCAGCAACGGCACAATCAGCCAAATGATCCACCACGCCCCCATGCCGCCCATCATCCACCCGTACACGTCTGCCTCCTCCAGTGATCACGCTCAGTATGCGCTGCTCCTGGTCCTGCGAGCTGGGGCTTTAGTCCCATTCAGCCGGACGCGCTACCCTGATCGGGCATCCGATAGAAGACGCAGGAGGTGTCGTGGTCAGCAATAGCTTGCGTGTGCCACGACTGAGCGGACCACGTCGGAGCATCGTTCTCCTGCTCGGCGTGATCGGCATACTGGTCGGCCTGCTCGCCATGCACGCCGTAGCCCCCACCTCCGCGGCACAAGCCGCTCAGACTGCGCCGGCCATGAGCACCACGTCCGGAATGCCGTCGGCCCACGCCGCGACCTTGATATCCCGCAGCGATGGGACCGCGACAACCGGCACGTGCGACGGGATGAGCGGTACAGGGAAGAGCATGAGCGACACGCTGTGCATGCTCGCCTTGCTGACGACCACCGTGCCTGGTCCGTTGGCGACCCTCGGAATCAGCAGAAGCGAAGCTGTTCAGGGCCCCCCACCGGTCGCGGTATTCCAGGCAACTACGGCTTCCCCACCTCGAGGTGGGCCGTCCTTGCACGTTCTCTCCATCAGTCGAACCTGAGTCAGGCGACGCCGTCCATCACGTCGGCGAACCATTCGGACCGGATCACGGCCGTCGGTAATGGCCCCGCAGGGGGCAGCGACTGTCCAGACGTCGTCATCTTGCGCCCAGGACGCGCGCCAACGTCAAACGACGCCTCTGCCCCTTGAGAACATCTCAGCCCGCACTTCGAACCGCACAGGACAACGACCATGAATCATCGAGAATCAGCAAGGATCAAAGAAGCCGAACGCGCGGCCGCCGAACGAAAGAGGCGTAAGCGACGACTGATCTGGACGACAACCGGCGCAGCCGTTGCCGTGCTCGCGATCGGGACCGGCATCACCGTGGCAGCGGTCGCATCAGGAACGACAACCGCGCCACGCGCCACAGCAAGCGCACCACCCTGGGCGGCGCCGTCAGACCCGGAGAGCCGGGCGAAACAAGCCGGACTGGAGGTCGCCACAATGGAAGGCGACGTGCTTCACATCCACCAGCATCTGTCCATAAGCATCGATGGAAGCGCGGTCACGGTTCCAGCCAACCTCGGCGTGGATCCACTCCAGGGGACGATGTCCGCCCTGCACACACACGACACGTCGGGGATCATCCACGTGGAGTCGGCCACCCAACGGTCCTTCACCCTGGGTCAACTCTTCACGGAATGGGGCGTCCGCCTCAAGGCGCACACGATCGGACCGTACGTGGACGGAGCAGGCGACCGCCGCGTCACCCTCTTCGTCGACGGGAAGCGAAGCGATACGCCGCTCCCAGCCCTCCGTCTGGCGGACCGCCAAGACATCGACATCGTCGTCACCAGCCACGGACAAGAGGCAACTTCGCCCGCCCCGTTCGACTGGGCAGCAGCGGGGTAGCCGGACGGCGGCTCGGGTGTACAGGTTCGTTTCGCGGCAGCGCGTTATCCTGGTCGCGTCCGGGGAACGCGGGGAGGTGTCGTGGTGAGCAAGAGCTTCCGCCTGCTGCGACTGAGCGCGCTGCAACGCCTGGTCGTTCTCCTTCTGGCGGTGACCGGAATCGTTGTCGGACTGCTCGCCATGCACACTCTGACCGCGGTCGTCGGCGACCACAGCGCGCACCACGCCAACGCGCTGGCACACCACGACGGCGTCATGTCGGCTCCGGCCGCAGCGGACACGGCCGCTATGGTGCCTGCTTCATCCAGCGGTCTCGCCCACTCGGGTGAGGACTGCAACGGGACCTGCGGGTCAGGCCACAACATGGCTGACATGGTGTGCCTGCTCGCCCTGCTTGCCCTCACACTGATCCTTACCCTGCGGGTGATCGTTACTCGGCGCGGCAACGACCTGCATCGACTCGTCGCCGCTCTCCCGGCCGCGCACCCAGCCGCCCCGGCGCCGCCATCACCTCCATCGCTTCTCGTCCTCTCGATCAGCCGAACCTGATTCGTACCGTTCCGGCACGCGCCGGACAGTCCGGCCTGCCATCCGGTCGGCCCACACGAACAGTCAATCGAGCAAGAGAGAAGCATTACGCATGAAGTTCAAGACGATGGCGCTCGCCTCCGGCGCCTTGGCCACCGCGCTCATCCTCACCGGCTGCTCGGGCACCCCGACAGCCGGTCACTCCGACATGGACATGGGTATGGGCAGCTCCTCCACGAGCCGCGCGACCAGTGAGCATAACGACGCCGACGTGTCGTTCGCGCAGAACATGGTCATGCATCACCAGCAGGCCATCGAGATGTCCGACATGGTCCTCAACAAGAGCGACGTGAATCCAAAGGTCACCGAGCTCGCGCAGAAGATCAAGGATGCTCAGCAGCCGGAGATCGACACAATGAACGGCTGGTTGAAGACCTGGAATGCGTCCACCGGAATGTCCCACGACATGGGCGGCATGATGTCCGAATCCGACATGAGCGAACTGAAGGACGCCTCCGGAGCGGAAGCCGGAAAGCTGTTCCTCACCCAGATGATCACGCATCACCAGGGAGCCATCGAGATGGCGAACGAGGAAATCAAGACGGGAAAGAACACGGATGCCGTGGCTCTGGCAAAGAAGATCGCCACCGATCAGACCGCCGAGATCGCCACGATGAAGAGCATGCTCAGCAGCCTCTGAAACCGTCCCACTGACGGCGGGTGCCGTCACTCCCCCACCCCCCTAACGGCGGCACCCGCCCCTTCGCCTTCTGGCTGCACTGGACAGAGACAGCTGCGGAGTCA
The DNA here is from genome assembly GCF_017565305.1 of Leifsonia sp. TF02-11. Lineage (GTDB taxonomy): Bacteria > Actinomycetota > Actinomycetes > Actinomycetales > Microbacteriaceae > Leifsonia. The sequence continues at coordinate 14,788 of NZ_JAGEKP010000031.1, read as the reverse complement.
ACCGGCTACACTCGGCGCTTCGTTCCGGGTAACGGTGGATTGTGACCCCCGCCCTTGGATCCTTCCCCAGTTGGCTGAACGTTCTTGCGTGGACCTCGATCAGCGTCGGCGTCGCGTGCGCTCTGATCGTGACAATCGACGTCATCCGGCGGCCCCAGAAGATGGCCGTGATGAACGTGGTCTGGCCCGCCTCCATGCTGTTCGGCGGTCTCCTCTGGTTCGGAGGCTACCTCCGTTGGGGCCGCACTCGCTCTCAGAACGACGAGAAGACGCCGATGCCTGTCGCGGTCGCGACCGGAACAAACCACTGCGGGGCCGGCTGCGCTCTCGGCGACCTCGTCGCAGAAAGGGTGGCCTTCCTGATTCCCGCGGTCGCCGTCGTCTTCGGGTGGGGGTGGCTCTTCAAAGACAAGATGTTCGCCGTCTGGATCCTCGACTTCATCCTCGCCTTCGGCCTCGGAATCATCTTCCAATACTTCGCCATCGCCCCCATGCGTGGGCTGAACCTACACCAAGGCCTGATCGAAGCTCTCAAAGCGGACGCCGCCTCCATCACGTCATGGCAGATCGGAATGTACGGGGCGATGGCGCTGATCCAACTCCTGCTCTTCCCGGCACTGTTCGGCGGCCGCGCCCCTGTGAACTCGCCCGAGTTCTGGTTCGCGATGCAATGGGCGATGCTGCTCGGATTCTCTACCGCATACCCAGTCAACTGGCTACTCATCCACGTCGGGATCAAAGAACGGATGTGACGTCGACCATCGGCGCCTCGCCGTACGTGTCTAACCCCAACGGAACCTGAACCGGACGCGGGCCGGTTCGCTGATTTCGCTCCTAGAGCTTACGCACGCTCGACCCTGCGGCCGATGAACCCGTCAACCTGACTTCTGCCTTTGGCTGGGGAAGGTGCTCCGCACCTGCGATCCCAGACTCTTGTGTGATGGGGATGCCGGAACCCCCGCCCTCCGGGCCGACCGCGCGACGTCGCACAGCGCCGAAATCGGCCAAAGAACGATGAGGGAGGTAGGGAATCATGAGCGGTAAGGTCATCACCCGGAATCCGCAGGAACGTCATGCAGAAGCGGAGGCACTGCACGCGTCAATCGTGGAGCAGGTCCAGCGACTCGCCGAAAGCGGCCAGTGGCGGGCATTCCTGGAGTTCGCCCGCTCTTTCCACAACTACAGTCTCAACAACCTCCTGCTGATTCTCGCCCAAAAGCCCGAAGCGACGATGGTCGCGGGCTTCCGCCAGTGGCAAGCGAAGGGGCGTCAGGTCCGCAAGGGCGAGAAGGCGATCAAGATTTTCGGGTTTCGCGAGAAGAAGACCGAGAGCACGACTGAATCCGGTTCCGAGACCCCGGCCGAAGAGCACACAGTTCGGTACTTCCCCACCCTCTCGGTGTTCGACATCACGCAGACAGATCCGATCGAAGGAGCGGACCCATTGCCGGAAGACCCGGCCCGACAACTGACCGGCGACGACGACCACGGCGTGATCCGCCCGCTGACGGCTCACCTAGAGACACACGGATGGAGCGTCCACCGGGTACCACTGACGCGCGCGAATGGTCACACCGACCCTGAAACGAAGAAGGTTAGCCTGGCGGAAAACCTCGCGACCGAGCAGTCCGCCAAGACCCTCCTCCACGAGACAGCTCACATCGAACTGCACCACATCGATGACCTCGACAAGTACCGCACTCATCGCGGGAGGTTGGAGGTGGAAGCCGAATCCGGCGCCTATATCGTCGCCGGTCTGGCTGGCTTCGATACCAGCGCGTACAGCATCGGCTACATCGCCGGCTGGGCAGAAGAAGACGTCACCGTCATCCGAGAGACAGCAAAGCGAGTACTGCAGGCCGCCCACACGATCGCGGAAATCCTTGAGAACCGCGAATAGCTGATCAGCCAGGAGAGGAACCCCGACCCGCGTGGCCGGGGTTCTTTCGCGCGCGGCGACGGTTGCGGCCTATGGGTCGACGAGCGTGACAACCGAAGCGAGAAACAGAAACCGGAGAACAGGAAAGAGAGAAGAGCGAACGGACGGAAGGAGAGAAAGCCAAGAGAAGGAACGACGAGGGAGGAAACGAACACACGACGAAAGGACAAAGCGAAAGAGCGAATGCACGCAGGCACTCTTTGAGATGAATTTGTTATGTCTCAGGACATAGGTGACGAATCTGCCTCAGGACATCGGTGACACTTCGGCGCTGTTTGGTGGTGACACTTCTCCTCGATCTTTGAGGAATGAGCCGTGTCGAACCCGTTGATCCCCGTGTCCGTCTCGCGATCACCCAGTGGCCGCCGGATGCTCCGCGCGGCTCGGTGACCACGTTCTGCGCCGAGCACGGCATCTCCCGGAAGACGTTCTACGCAATCCGGAAACGGGCCATCGAGGACGGGCCGGCCGCCGCACTGGAACCCCGGTCGAGGCGCCCTCGAGCCAGCCCTGGGAAGATCACTGAGGAGATCCAACGGCAGGCCATCCAGGTCCGGGCGGCGCTAGAACAGTCCGGCCTGGACCACGGTCCGATCAGCGTCCACGACCGAATGCAGCTCTTGCGGATCACCCCGGTTCCGGCGGTGTCGTCCCTGGCCCGGATCTTCCGCGAAGCCGGCGTCGCCCGCCTCGAACCCAGGAAGCGACCCCGGGCTTCCTACCGTCGGTTCGTCTATCCGGCACCGAACGCGTGCTGGCAGATCGACGCCACCGAATACGTCCTCACCGAGGGACGCAAGTGCGTCATCTTCCAGCTCATCGATGACCACTCCCGCCTCGCCGTCGCCTCCCACGTCGCCTGGACCGAGAGCTCCCAAGACGCCATCACCGTCGTCGCCAAAGCCATCCGCATCCACGGTGTTCCACAGCGACTGCTCTCGGACAACGGCATGGCCCTCAACCCCTCCCGCCGCGGGTTCGCCGGCCAACTGACCACCTACCTCGCTCGCTACGGTGTCGAGGCGATCACCGGCAAACCCTTCAAACCGACCACCCAGGGCAAGAACGAGCGGTTCCACCAGACCTTGTTCCGCTACCTCGACAAGCAACCCATCGCCGCCACCCTCGCCCAGCTGCAGGAACAGGTCGATGCGTTCGACATCATCTACAACACCCAACGACCCCACCAAGCCCTCCCCGGACGGATCACCCCGCACCAGGCCTGGCAGGCCACCCCGAAAGCCGAATCACCCAGGCCACCCGCACACGACTCCCGCCTCGGACGCCGCGACGACGGCATCCGCGTCAAACTCGTCGACCGCGGAGGCAGCGTCGAGTTCCACGGCATCCGCTTCGGCATCAGCCGCGACTACAGCAAGAAACGCATCGCCATCCTCGACACCGGCCCCACGATCATGTTCTTCGACCTCGACGGCACCCTCATCATCGAGCAACCCTGGCCCTCACCCGGCGTCAAATACGTCAGCAACGGCCGACCCCGCGGCCGCCGCCCCAACCCACGACCCGACGAACTGTCACCGATGTCCTGAGACACCAACCGCTTCCGATGTCCTGAGACACTTCCGCTTCCGATGTCCTGAGACAAGACACTTTGAGATGAATTTCCGATTTGCGCGTCAAAATCGCCTCGTTGACACAACGTGTAGGTATGAGGGGTGGGGTTCAGCGATGGAAGCGCGGCCAGACTTCGCAGGGCGTGAAGCAGGCGGTCCAGTACGCCTTCGCGGGGGTTTGCGATGCCGCTCTGACCGCGAAGACCGCGGACGGTGTGATCGCTGCGGTCGGCTATGCGGACGCTGTTATGACTCGCTACATCGTCGAGGACGGCAGCATCCGCGACGACTTGCTCACGCGGTCGCAGCTGAAGAAGTGGGTGGATGGGATCGATCCGCTCACAGGCGAGCGCCGCGGTCGGGATCTCGAATCGCCGGTCGCGGATCTGATCTTGGACGCCACGATCAACGCCCCGAAGTCTTACTCGATCGCAGCCATGCTGGACCCTGAACTGGCGACCGCGTACGAGGATCTGCAGGACCGGCTGCGGGATCGGATCATCAAGCTGTGGCAGACCGAGCTCAACGCTCGCCGAGGGAAGCAGGGTTGCATCCGTGAGGATCTCTCGCGCGTCGAAGTCGTGGAGTTGCGGCATGAACGCTCGCGCTCGCTGGACCCGCACAAGCATCGGCACCTGTGGCTGAACGTCAAGGTTCAGGGGCGCGATGGGCGGTGGTCGAACGTTGACACCCGGGTCGCGCTACGGTTTCAAAACGTGGTCAATGCGGAGGGTGATCTCGCCTCGCGCACGGACCCCGGGTGGCTCGCCGCGCTGGCCGCGAAGGGATTCTCCTTGGACGCCAACGGCGAGATCGCGCAGCTGACGCACTTGGTGCGTCCGCTGTCGAAGCGGTCGGCCCAGATCGAGGCGAACAAGGTGGCTCGAGTCGCCGAGTGGAAGGAGCAGCATCCGGAACAAGAGCCGTCCCACGAAGTGCTGAATCAAATCGATCGATGGGCGTGGGCGTACGGCCGCCCGGACAAGCCCGCGAATCTGGACACCGAGGGCTGGGCGGCCGTGATTCGAAACGAACTCCTGACCGCCGATCCGACACTCGGGCGACAGCGCGTTGCAGCACTCGTGGCCGACCAAGCGCTGGGCACCCTCGACTTGGACTTGCTGGCCGCGAAGGCGATCGTTGACGCGGATGCTCGGTCGACCGGGACAGGCGGCCGATTCAGCGAGATCGACGTCCGCGCCGGCGTGATCCGCGCCCTCGCAGAGTCTGGGATCATCGCCGCTAGATCAGAGCTCGCGCCCCTCATCGATCGGCTCGAGGAGGCCGCTGCCCAGACCCACACGGTCACCCTCTTGAACGAGCCCGGCGTTCCTCGCCACATCAAGCATCTGATGGCGACGTCGACTGCGGCCTTGAAGGCCAGCGTTGCCCGTAGAGTCGAGTTGATTGCTACTCCGGGCCGACCACTTGCGCAGGAGGAGGTCACGACGGTGGCAATGCTGGTGGACCCGCATCACCACCTGAACGCAGAGCAAGTCGACGGCGCCGCTGCACTAGGCGGAAGCGGATTGATTGTCTGTGTCAGCGGAGCGGCCGGCACCGGCAAGACGACAATGTTGAAGGTGGCCGGCGCCGCGCTGCGGCGTCGCGGCAAGAACATGATCATTGTTGCGCCCACGAAGAAGGCCTCGTCTGTAGCAGGACGCGAAGCAAACAGTGCTTCGTCTTCTCTCCACCAGCTACTTCGGGATTGGGGCTGGCGATGGTCGGTTACGCCGACCGGTGAAACCGCTTGGAACCGGCTAGCTCCGGGCGAAATCGATCCGGACTCTGGCGTGCCGTATGGTGGCCCGACCCGCCCAATTGCACCGGGCGATCGGATCGTCGTCGATGAAGCCGGGATGATGGAACTCGAAACAGCGAACGCGCTACTAGATATAGTGCGGCAGACGCATGCGAGTGTTGCGCTGGTCGGCGACCAGCGTCAAGCCCTACCCGTCGGCCACTCGGGGGCAATGGCGATCTTCTGGCGGCGCGCATCAAGCCATGTCGAGTTGACTTCAATACACCGGTTCAAAGACCCAGAGTGGGCGGAACTCTCACTGCGCTTGCGAGATCCGCGAAGTCTCAAGGACGCGAACGGTCTGGCCGACGAGCTTATTGACACTGGTCACGTCATCTTCACTAATTCTGACGCGCTCGCGCGCGAACGAATGGTCGACGCTTGGTTCTCGGCCAAAGAAGCGGGCCAATCAATTTCGCTAGTGACCGCCACACACATGGAGGCTCAAGCCGTCAACGAGGCGATCCAGTCCAGACGGCTCGCGCTGGGGTCAATCTCCGGTGCAGCGACCGTGACAGGTCAGGACGGGCAGTTGCTCATGGAGGGCGATATGGTGCAGACGCGCCGGAATGACAGCCAGACTGGGGTCGAAAATCGACAGTCCTGGACCATCAAGTCGATTACGACGAATGGTGTGGTTCTAGCTTCCCCCTCTGATGCCTCAGACCTTCGCAGGGTGTCACAGGACTATGTCGGCAAGCACGTGCACCTTGGCTACGCTTCCACTGTTTACGGCGTACAAGGAGAGACGAGCGACCGCTCCGTTGTGGGGCCGGGCGTCGATTCGGCAGGGCTATATGTCGGGCTCACACGCGGTCGGGAGAGCAACGATGTCATTGTCGTTGCTCCCACCAAATCAGCTGCGCGAACAGAGCTGATGGAGATGATGCAACGCCGGCCTATCGAGGCGAGCATCGGACAGTCTCGCGCCGCAGCTGAGCAGGAACTGCGCCATGCGGCGACAGTCGAACTTGACTCCGCTCTCACGGCGGCACCGGCCGCGACTTCAACGGAGGCAAGTATGCATTGAACGGAGGCCTACGCCGCTGCCTCCAATCCGACGCGACGCAGTAGAGTTCCGATCGAGTTTGCCCCTTCAAGGAGCGCATCGGAGGGGACGTACAAGAACAGCGCAACTCCACGGAGATCAGCCTGTCGTTGGGCTCGGGCCGCACCCCACCTTGCTTGAAGATGATGGCCTGCCGCCCATCTGCGGCACAAACCTGCGCCGCACGCATTATCGGATCCACATCAAGGTTTCCGTACGCGTTCTGAACCCATGCGATGTAGCGCGAGCTATAAAGATCACAGATAGCTTGGGTCGGACCTTTCGCCACCATCGTGTCCGTAGCCCCGAGGTGAACCATCCAGTCGCGGCACAGGAGAATCGCTCCATCGTCAGAGACTCCAAGCGGCGTTGGTTTGGGCGCGTTGCTGTTCATCCATTCAGTGTGCACCCGACCTACGTCGCGCCCACACGCCGGGCCATTATGCGCCCCTAACGGCGGACGCGGTCGTGTTCTCACGAATGGAGTAGTTGTGACGCGGTGCGACGCCTCTCAATAGTGTTGCTCCATGACCACTCGCTATCGGACGCAGCCGCAAGTCAAGTTCGCTGAGTTTCGAGAGCTGGAGAGAAGACGCGCGGAAACGAGCAACACTATCTGGGCGATGATCGTCGCGTCGAAGTTGGCGGCATCGACGCTCGAGTTGACGCGTGGTTCGAAACGGACGCTGGCCGAGATGTTCCCTTTGCTGGAGCACGTCGCTCGTTTTGACATGCGATCCGACCTGGCTCGCGGACTGATTTCGAACGCTGAAACAGAAATGAGCACGATGGGGATGGCGCATGCGATTGCCTTCCACGAAGATTTCGTCAAGAGCTGTCTCGCGATGCTCATTCCAGTGGGCAAGTTTTCGAAGACCAAATTGGACGGAACGACGACGGCTAACGCCCATGAAAACTTCGCCGTTGCCAGTTCGCATGTGTTCGACAGTGACGCGCTCGCGCTGTTTCACCTGACTCGCGTAACTCGAAACTGTAATATCCACGCCGGAGGCGTGGTTGACCGCAGGCTCGTGGGTCTGTATCAAGGCCTCACCGCTGATCAACGACAACTTTGGGAGACACTTACGGGCGAGACATTCGCCATCCCGGCAATCGGCCAGCCCGCACTCGTCGGAGTCGGCGGTCTGATCGCTACGCTTGCGATCCAGAAGCGACTCTCATACGACGTGAACATCGGACTACAGAAGGTAATCCCGAGAAGCACGTGGGCAGACATGGCGGCGCAAGAGTACTTCCAGCTCGGATCCAAGAAGCCCGCGGATCCGACCGCGCTCCGGGCGCTCCGAGGCTACCTTCGCGGAGGGTTCAGCGCTTTGTCTCTTACCGACGCGGAACTTCAAGTCGCGATCGACCGAAGAAGATAAAAGTGGGATGCTCTTCCATTGAGCTACAACGCCACGAGTGCGTCGCTAGGAATCGAACCTAGGTCTCCCGACTCTGTGAAGCGCCCCGGCTTCGAGCCGGCAGGCCTAAAACCCGCACTTCCAACAGTCATTGTAGCAAGTTCCTGATCGCGAACAGTCGCACCACTGGGACGGAATCCGCGGCGTTTACCGCAGCGCCTGCGAGCCGCAACGATTCATGGCCAGGGCTCGTCAGCAAAGCCAGAAACTCAGAAGCCGTAGAGATAGCGTCTCGTATTGAACGCGGTCTGCCCACCCTCGAGAAGCTCTTCAACCCACTGTCGCAATTTGGGATGGTCGATTGAGCCGAGACCGTCCTCTGCTATTGCACCCACCACCTCTCCGCCCTTGTCGCTAGCTTCAAGGACGATCAGCTGATCCGCGTCGCCAAGGACTGGAATGTTTGCGTTGTGGCTGGAGAAGATGATCTGTCTCTTACCCTTCTGCCTGAGATGCGGAACGATTCCCGTGTTGATGAATGAATTGTCCAGGTCGTCCTCGGGCTGGTCGATCACCAGAGGTGCGGTGCCGCGCTTCAGTAGGAGTAGAAGGAGAGCGGTCGCTCGTTGACCAGTCGAAAGACGATCCAAGTCTCGCCAGGCGGGGTCGCCCTTCGTCCCGATATTCAGGTGCAGGTTGGTCGTAACTGGGAACTCAAGTTCTTCGATCTGCATGAAAACGGTCTCCCCTAGCGCGCAGAAGTCATCTGCCTGGCGGGGCGTAACCGAAGGGTAATTCTGGCGAAATCCAACCGCACCGAGGCGGCATTCCTCCGCAAACGCGGCGGGGGTTAGCACCGATGCGTTCTCGATCGCGCTTCGGACAGTGTCGAATCGACCGGGCAGATCCTTGACAAAGTTGAGTAGCGGGCTGCGATCGTCGTTCTCGTCCACGGTGGCCCTTACCGTACCGGGTAGGAGTTTGCCGACCTTCTTAGCTGCCTTCCCAAGTTCTTGCACCTCCTCGGCCCGAGTTGACTCCGCCTCAGCTACCAGATCGGCCCGTAACTTCCGCAGGTCCTTAAGTTTTCGACGCGTCTGCTTTACCTGCGATGGAAGGCCCTTGAGTTCTTCACGCTGTCCCTGCAGCCGTAAGTATTCCTCGCCGTCCCCGGCTTTCAACTCGCGAAGCATGTCGGATAGCCCCTGGCGCACCGGTTCGGTTTCGTCGGACCACCGCTGAACAATGTTCTCCAGCTCAAGCTCGGCGCGAGTATGCGCAGATTCCATAGTTGCGAATGCCTGCTGCACTGCAGTGTTGTAGGTTTCGATCGCTTTGGCCGCTTCGCTCAGAAGAGCCTCCCTAGGAAGGTCGGCGACGTCGGTGGTCAGTGCACCCGCGTCAACCTGCAGTTCCTCGCGATCAAAGGGAACTCCGGCGAGCGCGGCCGTTGTCCGTCCCAGTAGCGTTTCCTCGCGTTGCATTTCTGCGTGCGCAGACAATTTGGCTGCGGCGCCCGCCTCCTCGAAGCTTTTCAGTCGCTCTTCGATTACTGGCAGTCGAGAAGCTCGGGACTCGAGCGCATCGAGCGTTTCCGCAAGGGCATCGATCTCCTCCCGGGATTTTCGCAATTGGACCCGCCGAGACTCAGCCGCAGATTCGTCCAGACCTCGAGGAAGGTACTTCGCGAGGAGGCTCGTGAGTCGATGCCGATCTCTCGCAAGTTCGGCCAACTCTCGCTGACCGTAGACCTCAAGGTCGGAGAGAATGTCAGCGGGTTCCGACTGCAACAGGTTGCCATCGGCGTCCCGCACTTTCGGTCTTCCCCCGACGACGCGGCTGACGAAATAACGCGTGCTCGACGGCGATGAGACCTCGAATTCAAGTGTCACCTCTGCTCCGGGGCGCAGCACTGACTTGATCGTTGCGTTGTACTCGCGCTCAGCATTTTCAGCGAGGGGAGTCATACCGAGCGCGAAACGGATGCTCTCGATGACCGTCGATTTCCCCGTTCCTCGACCTCCGATCATCACGTTGAGCGATTGATTGAATCGAATGCTAGTACCGCCCAGGAACCCGCCCTTCCACGAAATCCCAATGATCCGTGGGTGACCATCCGATGTTGGGTCTTCGCGTCGGATCCGAGTTTCCGGTGTTCTGAAGGCAAGGTCCAAAGCGCTCGCAGTGCGTGCGGAAAGTTTGATCCATGTAGTGCTACCCCGCTTGCTAACGTCTGCCGGAGAGGAAACATCCGCTCCATTGAGGATTGCAACCGGATTGTCGCGATGAAAATTCGGATCGGAGTTGTTTAGGATCGCCCGCGACCTCTGGTCAAGTGCTGCGCCACCCTGTGCAACCGCATGAAAGTAGGGGCTGCACCACACATTGATGGCCGACTGACCGTTGAGCTTGTGAAGCAACCCTCCCCCCGTATTGACGTGAGGGGCAATCACAGTCGCTCCCCACTCCTTGGCCATCCTTAGCGTCTCGTCAGCATCCAAGCTTCCCGGCGTAGAGGCGTTGGCTGCGCTGCTTATGCCACATCCGCCAATGTGCCGATTGATTGTCGACGACGTCGTGTCAGGATCGAAGAGCAACAAGAGATGGACGCCATCCTTCGTAGTGGCTTCGAAGCCGGGAAAGACCGTGATTCCCGCTTCGCTCGCTGCAATTCTTAGCCGCTCCCCCGTATCAACGGCCCAGTGATCGGTGATCGCGATTGCCCCGACGTTTTCGGCGCGAAGCGCCGCAACCATTGTTGCGTTGTACTCGTCTTCCGTACTTCCCGCCGGCTGCTTGCCATTGGCCTGTAGGTATGAAAACGGGTTCACCTGCAAGGCGCAACGGACCCATTCAGTGCCGCCCGGCATGCCCTCAAAATCGACCACGTCTTCGCTCGCCTTTTCGTTCTGATTGGGCACGGCGGAGACACCCAGTTCGGTACCTCGCTCCGCCGCGGAATGATTCGATACTGGCATCTCAAGCCTTCTCTCATGGGACTCGTTCGGCCCCAAATCTGGGACTTTTGGAATGCGAAGGCTTGAGGATCGCACTGAGCCCACAGAGCGGCGCTGAGGTCCGTAAGGGGACCCCAGCGCCGCTGCACCAGGCATTAGTTGCTGGTCATTTCGTCAGATCGCAGGTCATGCGACGCTGAGCCCTCGATCCGCGGCGACATGGGGGACACTCGGCCCGGTCGCTGTCACGTCCGGGCCGTCAGCTTTTGGGATACGTCGCGCCACCTCCGCGGTCGTGTAGCGGAGGGAGGGGCCGACGCTGTCGGCGACGACCTCGGTGGCGGCGCGGGGTTCCCCGGTGGCCTGGTCGGTCCAGTGTCGGAACTCGAGGTTGCCATTGACGATGACCGTGTCGCCTTTGGCGAGGCTGGCGCGGACGTTCTCGGCGGTGCGGCCGAAGACCGTGGTGCGGTGGTACTGGGTGTCACCGTCGACCCACTTCCCGTCGACCTGCTTGCGGTCGGTGACGGCGACGGTGAACTTGGCGAACTTGGTGCCGTTCTGGGATTCGCCGAAGTCGGGGTCGGCGACGAGGTTGCCTTCGATGCTGATCGGGACTCGTGTGCTCATCTTCCTGTTCCTTTCATTGGTGCGGCCGAGGTGGTCGCTTCACTTACACGTTGTGTTTTCGTTCCGGTGATGACGTCGCGGTGACGCGCAACCGCCTAAGTCGCGTGAGATTGCGTGATCCAGTCCCTCCACCCGGGAGCGACGGCCTCTGCAGAGTTCGGGAGTTCGGTGTGGCCGTTATGGCATTCGCCGTTGTACCAGGTGGCCAGTCGCGGGATCGCGACGGCGAGGCGTTCGTGCCAGCCGATGGGCCCGAATCCGGCATCGAGGCTGTCATAGGAGACGAGCCAGGCGGTGTGGAGGGCGGAAAGTTCTTCGACGAGGGCGCCGTGCTTGAACCAGCAGGGCGGGATCTTGCGGGCGGGGAGGTTGTAGCGGTGGATGAACCAGGACACCCACGCACCGAGATCCGTCCACACCTGGGGCGCCTCGCTGTCTGGGAGTGTGCGCCAGTTGACGACCGCGACGCCAAGCATTCCCGGGCTGCGCCGCGACGACGGGTCGTCCCAGCCCTCGGGAAGCGAGTCGAGGAGTTCCTCGATGGGTGGCTTGCTGCTCATGGCCATTCCGTCGATTCGATGTATTGCCCGATCTTGGCTTGGAGCCTGGCGATGGCTTGCAGTGAGGCGGTGCGTCGCGAGACGAAGCCCGAGAGTGCTCGGTCGCGGTCGATGAGTTGGTGGAGGTATTCGTGGCAGCGTGGATGCAGCGCGGTCAGGTCTTCGTGCCGTTCATGCGCGGCCCAGCCGCGCGGTGTCTGGCTGACGCCGGTGTAGGCGAGGTGGTGCAGCTCGAGGGTGCGAGAGTTGCCCATGCCGAGGCAGAGTGCGCAGCGCACGTGCTCGCAGCGGGCTCCTTGTTCGGCGAACCAGCGGTCGCGGCGGGCGAACCAGGCCGGCGAGTGGAGGTAGCGGGTGCGGTAGGTGTTGTTCCGGGCGGGCCGGCGGCGGTTGGACATCAGTTCCGCTCCCCTGCTGTGTGGCGGCGGTCCATGGCCGCCCGGTACTGCTCGGCGAACACGGCCTGCTGGTCGAGTTCGGTGAGTTGCTTGCCCGTTTTGACCTGGCGTGCGTCGTCGCGGTCGGTCCAGCCGCGGAGGTCGAGGAGGATGCCTCGGCGGTTGCGGTAGGCGAGCAGCCCGATGGATTCGGGCATGCGTCGGATTTCGTCGATCGTCATGACGGGCACCTTCTCGTTGTTGACGTTGGTGGAGGATCCGGAGTCGTTGTAGGAGTGGCCGGTGCTGGGGACGCGGCGAAGCCCGAGCAGCGATTCGATGTCGCGGAGGTGGTCGACGTCCGACGCGCCGCCGAGCAGAAGCTTCGCGGTGGCTGCCGACCAGATGGTGTCCGCCTCGGACCGGGACCAGGCGGTCTCGGCTTGCGAGAGCGCCTGCAGGACCACGACGGTGGAGATGCCAACGCCGCCGCCGTCGGCCATGATCCGGGGCAGCGCCGGCCAGGAGAACATGTTGGCGATCTCGTCCAGGATTAGCGCGAGCGGCAGATCGAGTCGGGATCCTGGCGAAGCGAGTGCCTTCCGGCGGGCAGTCTCGACAATGTCGTCCAGGATTGCGCCGAGGAACCCGCCGACGGACCCTGCGCCAGCGCCGGTGCCAACGAGGTAGAGACTGTTGGATCCGGTGAGGAACCCGTCGGGATCGAACTGCTCCCCCGGCCCGGGCGTCATCGCCCTGCGGATCGCGGGGATCGCCAATGGACGGATCGCGCCGGCGACGCCGAACCAGGAGTTCGCGAGGAGCTTCTGGTCACCGTTGATGATCGCGTCCAGGTCCTCAGACCAGCCGGGCGTTCCGTCGTTGGCTAGGACGGTGACGGCCTCGAGCGCGAGCCGTGGGTTCGAGCCCCAGCGTGCCAGAGCTTCGGCGCCTCGGCCGGAGACTGCAGCAGCGTGCAGGAGTCGCGAGAGTACAGAGGAGGAGACCTGCGCCCACTCCTGGTTGGTCTTCGACGCGCCGAGCGCGGTGCCGGCGACAATCGCCTGACCCCGCTGGTCGGCGACGAGGGGGTCCTCACAGCCGGTAACCGGCGAGATCCGCAACGAGGATCGCACACCGGAAAGCTCCTGCGGGTCGAAGACGGTGACGTTCCCGACGCGGGCTCGTTCGCGCATGGTGGCGGAGAGGTTGTCGTTGCGGGTGGAGGTGGTGATCAGTGGGCCGTTCCAGTCGAGGATGGCGTTGATGATGAACCGGTAGCCCTTGCCGGAGCGGGGTGCACCCTCGACGACGATCGAGTCCTCGATCGAGACGTACACGTCTCGCCCGTGGGCGCTACCAACCTTCCATCCCGCAGCGGATGGATCCGGATCGACCATGGACGGGCGCAGGGTCTTGGCCCGGCGAAGGGCGGTGCGGGCGGAGGTGTGCTTGCGGACCTCCCCAGGCTTGGCGAGTCCGTCGCGGCCTCGGAGGTCATGAATGAAGTGACGGTCGGACTGGCGGTAGCGGAGCCACCAGATCACGGTGGCGGCCATCACGGCGAGCATCAGCACCAGAGCCGTCACGTCAAGAACGCGGATCAGTCCGACAGGGACCTCGCAACTGGGCGGGTATGCGAAACCGGCCGGGCTGGCACTGAGGGCGAGTTGGAGGCCGGCAAAGACGCTGGAGGGATTCCCTCCGGTGCCGCAGACCGCCTGAATGGTCGCCGCCCCGGCCGCCGTGGAGAGGACGCCCGCGACGACAACACCGAACAGTGCGTAGAGCGCGATCTGAGTGAAGGAGGAGCCGTGGGCTCTCATGCTCGCTCACCACCCATGGCGTCGGTGCGGAAAATGCCGAGTTCGTAGTCGGTACAGATATTGCGGACCTTCGCGACCCGGTCCTGACCGATCTGCCAGAGCCCTTCGCCCTTATGAAGCTTGCGGACCAGATCGGCCTGAGTGTCATTCCAGCCCAGGATCTCCCGAGACCGGGCAATCTCCCCCGAGTGCTGCGCGTAAGAAATGCGCGTTTCGCAGTCGGCGAGCAGGCCCAAGGCGCGGGAGTGGAGGGCACTGTTGCGATCGCCGAGGGCGTCGAGGTCGGCGACGCGATGCAGGAGGTACCAGTTCGAGGTGCCGTGGTGGCGGGCGACCTTCTCGTCCTCGACACGGTCGGCGAGGGCATCGCCGCCGGAGACGTCGTTGAGGAGCTCGACGGCGGCTTCTTCGTGGATGATGACACGGGCTTGCCGGTTCGCACCGAGCGAGGATCTGCGGATCCAGTTCGCTGTCGCCAGGCGGGCGAGAGACTGGGCCTCCGGGGACGCTCCTTTCAGCGCGGAGGTGTCGACGACCATCATCGGGGCGTCGGCGTCAAAGCGGACCGTGGAGGGGCCATCGAAGAACCCGGTGAGGTCACCGGAGACCATCCGGCGCAGCGAGTGCGCGAGCCGATGGCCCGCATCGGCCACCTCCACGGGGAGAGTCTCGTCGGGGTCGACTAGGTGTAGTTCCCCGTGAGGTTGTG
>NZ_JAGEKP010000030.1 GCF_017565305.1 Leifsonia sp. TF02-11 | reverse complement strand
CTCGAAGAACGGCGCCCGCCCCGCCGACAACGCCGCGACCTTCACCCCATCCACATCCACACCCACCACGGTGTGACCCAAATCAGCCATCGCCGCAGCATGCACCGCACCCAAATAACCGACGCCGACGACGGAAAGTCTCACTGGATCGTTCTCCTCTGTGCCCGTTCAAACGCGGGGCCCGTTGTGGTCGTGGGACGGCCCGAAAGAACACGCGTCGAACGTGGCCGGTGCGGGTGCCGCTCGATGTCAGGGAGGCACCCGCACCACTCGCCGCCGGAGGGGATGATGGTGGCGGCGGGCCGACCGCGGCGATTCCCGAAATTCGTCGCGATGTGTGAAATTGTGTGCTCCAGTCCCAGCCGACCGCAATGGCCGGAGTGGGAATTCACCCACCCTCGGACCGAAGATCACCCGCTACCCGGCAATGCACGTTTTGCATGCATTTCACCTCGCTCTCGCCCCGGGGCTCACCCGATCCACAGCTACCGTGAACCGCACGTTCGGGGAAACGACGCTCGACCGGATCCGGGGGATCCGACCTCTCCGATCGACAGAGGAACTCATCAGAGAACGGTTGGAGAGATCGATGAACAGACTCACGAAAGGGCTGATCGCCGGCGGCGCGGGCTTGGCGCTGCTGATCGGATCGGCCGGCACCCTGGCGCTCTGGAACGATGCGGCGACGCTCAACGCGGGCGCCGTCGACTCCGGTGTGCTGACGGTGAACGCGACAGGGGGCACGTGGGACAACACGATCACCGCGTGGTCGCCAGGCGACACCGCCACCTACACCGCCGACGTGTCGATCGTCGCGCAGGGTGACAACCTGCACTCCCGGCTCTCCATCGACCCGTCGTCCATCACGGGGGACCCGGAGTTGCTCGCCGCCCTGCAGATCACGATGTCGGTCGGCACGACCTCGGGCGGCACGCTCACCCCGGTCGCCGGACAGCCGAACACGTTCGACGTGGTCTCCGCGGCGCCGACGACGACGGCTCCGATCACGGCGCCGGTAACGGTGACGGTCACCTTCCCCGCAGACTCGGTCACCGGAACGGTGGCGCAGGCCCAGTCCGTGCAGCTCAGCGGGCTCCAGTTCCTGCTGCAGCAGACACCCTGACGACGGCGCCATCGAACGCATTCCACGGGAGGGGCGGTGATGAGAGAACGACAGGCGAGACGGTCCCTGGTGCCTCCCGCCCTCCTGACCGCGTCGATCGCGCTCGTCGCAGGCATCAGCGTCGGGGGGAGCTACGCACTGTGGAACGGGGGAGCTCCCATCTCCGAGACGGAGGTCCGTTCCGGAACCCTGACGGCGACGGTCGCGGTCGGCGATACAGGCTCGCCGACCGCGACTTCGGCCGCGTTCGACCCGGCCGCGTTCGACGGGATGCTCCCGGGCGAGGCACGATCGGAGACTCTCACGGTGGGGAACACCGGGACGACGTCTTTCCTGGTGGCCGCGTCCGTGGATGCCGCCTCCGCGGCGAGTGCCGAGGTGTCGTGGGCGCTGGCTCCCGGTGCGTGCGCGGCTCCGGCTGCCGCTGCGATACCGCTCGGCGCGACGCCCGAGAACATCGGCGGCCCGCTGGCCGGCAGTGCGTTCGCGCCCTACTGCCTGACTGTCACGCTCGCCCCCGATGTCCCCGCGGACGCCGCGGGGACCACGGTGGCCGACTTCATGCTCATCCTCGACGCGAATCAGTACCGGTCATGACCGGACGGCTCAGCTCACGAACGCATCACAGGACCGTCCTCTCCGTGGCGGCCGTGCTCGCGGCCGTGTTCGCGGGGCCGGCCGCGATGGCCCTGTGGAGCGCCCAGGTCACCGTTTCGGGGCAGGTCACGGCGGCGCAGGTCACGAGTTCCGTGGGGCTCGCGCCGCAGACGGCGACGATCGCCAACGAGGCACTCTCGCGGGCATCCTTGGTCACGATCACCAACACCACGACAGGTTCGTCGCCCGTGGCTGCGCAGGTGCGGGCCGACCTCTCCGTCGATTCCGTTCTCAACCCGGGCATCCTCGTCACGGCCTGGCCGGTGCAGACTCCGGCGGAGTGCACGGATACGGCCGTCGCGCCGCCGGGCTCCGCAACGGGGCCATGGACCGACGGGCTGTCTGTGCAGGGCGACCCGGTCGTGCCGGGCGCGGAGTCCTACCTCTGCGTGCAGACCACGGGCACGACCAGCGCTTTCGGCATCGATGGCGGGACGCAGTCCTTCTCGCCGACCATCACGACAACACTGTCGGTGCACGGTTTCGCGGCGACGGCGACGACGGTGGCGACCTATACGACGCAGTGGATCTTCCGCGTCTTCACCTGGAGCAACGGGCGAGTCCATCAGATCCGGCCCGACAGCGACAGGACGTTGTGCTTGGACGCCGGCGCCGCAATGGGAATGCCGGTGACCTTGGCCGCCTGCCAGGGCACCGTCGCCACGCCGGGTCCGAACCAATTCTTCATCTGGACCACCGTTGCGCCCAACTACCAGACATTGACGGCGGGCAGAGCCGCGGGCGGTCTCGTGACGATCGACCCGGACCAGTCCTTGCGCACGCGCGCCGCCGGCGTGGGAGAGCAGACCTGGCAGCTCCAGCGGAGGACAGGCTCTGGCACCGCGTTCCAGGTCGTCTCGGGCAACGGACTGTGCTGGACTGCTCCGGCGGTGGCCGGCGGGCCGATGACAGCGGCCGTCTGCGATGGGTCTACGGCGCAGCAGTGGGCGTTCTTGCTCGTCTCCGAAGGCACGACCGGAAACCCGGAGGGCGGCGGATGAAGACCCTGACCGCCGCTCTGGTGATCGCCCTCGCCGGCCTGACCGGCGCCTCCGGATCGGGTGCGCACCCCGCCGCGTCGCCGGACCTCTACGTGCTCACGACCCAGGCGGACAGCGTCGTGCGGACCCCGCAATCGCTCTTCGACGGCTCGATCCTCGTCCCGGGCACGAGTGCGCACGATCGCTTCGCCGTGCAGAACGGCTCGGGCGCCCTCGCCTACCTCCGGGTCGCGTTGACGTCGGTCGACGTCCCCGACGACGACCTGCGTCGGTCGCTCTCGCTCGGCGTCTCGACGGAGCGCGAGTCCGGCCCTGTGGTGCCGCTCGACGGTTCCGGTTCGTGCGTCACCCTGCTCGCTCCCCAGCCCGTGGCCACCGGCGCGACCGTGAACGTCGATGCGGCCCTCGCGCTCGGCGACCTCACCGGAACCGCGGGACAATCCGAGCCGATCGGCTTCTCGCTCCTGGTGGTGCTGGACGCCGATCCCGCCGGCGCCGGCTGCGACACCCGACCGCCGGACGGGGGAGGCGGCACGAGACCTCCCGGCTCCGCAGAGCGCGAGCGCCCGGACCCGCTCGCCGCGACCGGGTCCGACATCCTGGCCGCCCTCTGGGCCGCCGCGGCGCTCGGAGGCGCGGGCACGGCCGCCGTTCTCATAGCGCGCGTGCGCAGGGCCACGCGCCGCAGAAGCCGCAACGCCCCGAGAGACGAGGGATGACGAATGGTCGTCGCGAACATCGCGCACGGACGACGGTCCGCCGGCGCGCGCAGCCCGGGCAGGCTCCCGCGGATCGTGCGTGCGGTCGGGAGGGCGGTCACCGCCGGCTTGCTGATCCTGGTGTGTGGACTGCTCGTGATGACGGTCGGCGTCCCCATCGCGACGGGTGCCGACACGTACACGGTGCTGACGCGGTCGATGGAACCCGGTCTTCCGCCCGGCACGCTCCTGGTCGTGCGCCCCACCGCGCACGACAGCCTCCACGTCGGTGACGTCGTGACCTATCAGCTCCATTCGGGCAAACCCGATGTCGTCACCCACCGCATCGTCCGCGTGGAGGCGAGCTCCGACGGGACCAAGCGATACATCACCCAGGGCGATGCCAATGCCGTCGCCGACGCGTCACCGGTGCGCGCCGAGCAAGTGCGGGGTCGGGTCTGGTACGCGATTCCGGCCGTCGGTTGGCTGGCGGTCGTGAAGAACAGCACGTCCCTGCAGCCGTGGCTGATCGGGGTCGGCGCCCTCCTGGTCCTCTACTCCCTCATCTCGATCGCCAGGTGGCTGCGCAGCCGGCGCCGCACCGCCGCCGCGCCCGTCGTCCACCGGGAGACGTACATCCCGCTCTAGGGATGCAGACGCGCCAACGGCTCGAGCGCGGCTGTCACGTCGTCGAGGACGTTCGGCGCGAGGTCGACCAGTTGCCGGTCCGCGACCTCCTGGATGCGGCGGGCGCGCAGCGTGAGGATCGGCCCGGCCATCGACGCCAGCGCAGGTGGGAGCGCACCGCCCTCCAGCAGGAACGACGCGGGAACGCCGAAGACCCCGGCCAATCCGGCGAACACCTCGTTCGAGGGGAGGGCGCCGCAGCCGCCGCCGACCAGCAGCGACCACTGGGACGGGCGCAGCGACAGGTTCTGCGGCTGGAGCGAACCCACCAGCTCCGCGTACGAGAAGGGCGCACCTCTGACCACCTCTGCGAAGTCCTGCAGCAGCTGGATCCGTCGGGCCAGGGCGGCTCTCGAGGGGTCGCCGTGAACGGTGTGCTCTGTCATCGAGCCTCCTCGGTGCCGGTGCGCCAGACGCCTCCACGGTCGCACGGGATCGGTGGGGTACCGGGTGCGGCGTGGGTCTTCGGCGTCGAGTTTCACCCGGGGATTCGTCCCGGCAGGATGTTCCGCCCAGTGGGCCAGCGGGTGAACGCACAGGTGACGATAAGGAACGCGACGTATGATCTCTACAATGTTACCCACAGACGTTGGGTGATTCACCGGATGAAGACCCCCATACGCGGGTGGCGTAGACCGCCGTGATGGTCTTCCGCTGAGCGGTATCCCTCGTAATCGGCCTGCGATCATCGCACATGCGCTCCTGGCGTCGCCCGACCGTTTCGGGGCGGACCAGCAGACCAGGGCCACAGCACGAGGGGGAGACACGGGATGAAGAAGACAAGGGTCGCGTCGCGACATGTGCGCGTTACGTTCCGCGCGGTAGCCGGATCGTACGCAGTGACACCCAGCCGAAGGAGTCCAGCATGACCACCACGCACCCGCACGAGACACGAGTGCACGAAACCGCCGCGGAGTCGTCGCGGCTTCCCCGCCTGTCGCGCTACACGATCGAGAGGCCGGCGCTGTTCGAACGCCTCGACCGCGCGCTCCGCGAACAGGCGACCATCGTCAGGGCTCCCGCGGGCTATGGCAAGACGTCCCTGGTCCGCAAGTGGCTCGACCGCACGGAGGACGCGAATCGCCCGTGGGCGACCTGGATCGACCTCGACCTCGTCAGCGGCGGGATCGACGGGTTCTGGGACGCCATGCACGCGGGGTTCGATCCGCATGACGAATCGGCGTTCTGGGACGCAGACCCGCTCGCCGCGACGCAGGACGGCATCGGCCGGCACATCGGGGCCGTCGTGCTCGTCCTCGACGGCTACACGCGCGGGTGGGACGGCCTGCTCTCGAGCGAGCTCGTCCAGCTGCTGCGTCGCACGCCCAACCTCCATCTCATGGTCCTCACCCGCGCGCTGACCTCCTTCGAAGCCCCCGCCCTCGCTGCGGTGTTCGACCTGGTCGTCGTACAGAACGACGACCTGGCCTTCGAGCGTCAGGAGCTCGACGAGGTCGTCCACCTCCTGGGCACCGAGGTCGAGCCGCGCGTGCTCGACCACGTCTGGAAGCGCAGCCACGGCTGGCCGCTGGCGGCGCGCGCGATGATCCGCGTGTTCGACGACCCGCGTGCCGTGCTGCCGGAGCCCGTCGTGGCACGGGCGCTGGAGGAGATCTCGGAGACGGTGGTGTCCGAGCTGCTCGCACAGGCACCGATCGGGGTGCAGGAACGGAGCGCCCTCCAGCGCGCCGCCGTCGCGCCGTACCTCGCGCCGCACATCGTCGCCCGGATCGGAACTGACGGCGCCGACGACGGCGCACTCTCCGTGGCGGAGTCGGCAGGGCTCGGCGTCTGGACGTACGCGCGCGGGCAGGGGCGCCTCGTCTACGAGTTCCTCGACCCGGTACGCGCCGTCCTCCGCTCCCAGCTCGAGGTCGAGTCGCCCGGCGAGGGCGACCGGCTGGCGGGTGAGCTCCTCGACGTGCTCGAGGCGAACGGCGATCCGATCACGGCGCTGCGCCAGGCGCTGCGGAGCAACGAGATCGTGGCGGCGGAGACCATCCTGGCCCGCAACTGGACGTCGGCCTTCACCGAGGAGGCGGACGACTACCTGCAGGAGCTCAGCGCGCTCGACCTCGGAGCGCTGCGCTCCTCGGTGATCCTGCTGACGGTGACGGGCCTCCTCCGCGAGAACGCCGGCGGCGACCCGCTCGGTGCCCTCGACTACTACCACGCCGCCGCGGAACCGCAGGCCCTGCGCGGTCGGCGGCTCGAGCCGGTGCGGCAGTACTGGACCGATCTGACCAGCATGATCGCGCTGCGCAAGGTGGGCAGGCTCTCGCAAGCCGACGACTTCCTCGCCGCACTGTCCGCTCCCGACCCAGCCGTGGCCGAACCTCCGCTGGCCTGGCTCGAGATCGGGCTCACCCAGCTGCGACTGGGCCGCGACCAGGAGGCCGCGACCGCGTTCGAGCGGGCCGCCATCGGAGCGGCAGACGATCCGAACCTCTACACGTATTCGACCGGCGCCGCGTCGCTCGCGTACGCCCTTCACGGTGAGATCGACAGGGCTCAGGCCGTCGCCACGCGGGTCGAGGCCTTCGTCGTCGGCGACCACACCCTCCGGCCGAGCGCCTTCATCCCCGTCGCCGTCGCGTCACGACTGATCGACACCGAGTCGCATCCGGAGGGCGCGACCGAGTCCCGCTCCCCTTGGGTGAACCTGGAGTCCGACCTCGGCGAGCTGCACAGCTACTCCGCGTACGCGGCGGCGCTCGGCGCGCTGGCATCGGGTGAGCTGGAGCAGGCGCAGCAGATCATCGACGCGGAGCTGCTGAGCAAGTGCGCCCACTCCCCGAGCAACAGCGAGCGGGCGCGCTTCGTTGCGCTGGAGGCCGACCTCCTGATGTCGCAGGGCAACCTCGTGGCCGCGCAGAAGCTCATCAAGTCGTTCCCGGACGGCACGAACGCCTTGCGGCCCGTCTCGGCCCGACTGCTGCTCATGTTCCGCGAGTACCGGAGCGCCCAGCTGCTGGCGGAAGCGGTGCTCGGGGAGGGCGCAGGTCCCCGGACGCGCGTGGAGATGCTCCTCGTGCAGGCCGAGGCGCTGCAGCGGCTGAAGAGCGCTCGGGCGGCGACGATCCGCCTCAACGCCCGTCAAGTCGCCGAGGCGAACAACCTCCTCACCCCGTTCGTGCTGACGATCGCGGGCCACCCCGCGCCCCCGCTCGCGGTGTCGGTCGACGGCGCAGGCGAGGGGACGGCGGAGACCGCGCTGGCCAAGGTCAAGCCGCTCTTCTCGGAGGCCGCCATGGCCGCGCAACTGACCCAGCGCGAGCGCATCGTGCTCGACCGGCTGCAGTCGACGGCGAGTCTGGAGTACATCGCACGGTCGCTGGTGGTCTCCATCAACACGGTGAAGACCCAGACGCGGAGCATCTACCGCAAGCTCGGGGCGAACTCCCGCGACGAGGCCGTCCGCATCGCCTACGACCTCGGGCTGCTGCGGCCGCGGCTTCCCCTCGGACGCAACCGCTACGAGGGTGACGACCGGATCGCCTGATCCGGTCGGGAGGGAGTGGGCGGATGTTCGGGAACCTCTTCAGCGGGTGGCACCTCGTCATCATCGTCGCCCTGGTGCTGCTGCTCTTCGGTGCCACCAAGCTGCCCGCGCTGGCGAAGGGCCTGGGCGAGTCGATCCGGATTCTGCGGAAGGAGTCGAAGCCGACGACGAAGGCGGAGCCCAGTGACGGTGGTGCGGGGTCTGGTGGTGCGGGGTCTGGCGGCGCGGGGGCTGGCGGCGCGGGGGCTGGCGGTGCAGAGGCCGGGGCCGGCCCAGGTGCCGAGGCACGTACGGGCGGTGCGGCTGACGCGGGCTCGGCGGACGCAGGCGGGGCGGACGCGCCCGCACCGTCCGCGGGTGCAGCGGACGACCCCGCGGTGGACCCGCCTCAGCGCGACTGACGCGCCGGGGACGCGGTGACGATCTGGATCAGCGCGGCGCGCAGCGCTTCGGGGTCGTCGACCCGCGGGAACACCTCGTCCTCCAGCCCGCGCACCGCCTCGAACGCTGCCCGGCCCGCGGGAGTCATCGCCACGATATGGCGCCGACGGTCGGCCGGATCGGGCGCGCGGGTGACGAGTCCTTCGCGTTCGAGCCGGTCCACGGTGCGCGACATGGTCTGCGCCTCCACTTGGGCGATCCGGGCGAGATCGGTCTGGGAGCGGATCCCGAGCTCGACGAAGTGCAGCACGATGAGGCCCGCATGGGTGAGCCCGCGGGCCTCGAGGGCGTCATGCCAGGCGCGTTCCACGGCCCGGGACGCGGCCCCGAGTAGCCGGCCCAACGGCCAGCCGTCCGGGCTGTGCCCCTCGGGGTCCGGCACCGCAGGCTCCTGCGTCTCCGGATTCCGCGCCTCCGGCTCGCGCGCCTCCGGTTCGCCGGCCGCCCTCGGCGCGCGCGCCACGGTCGTTCCTCAGTCGGTCCCGGCGTCGAAGGCGGCGCCCTCGGACGATGCGTCGATCTCGCGGGAGAGGGCGTCGTCGGTCGTGCTCACATCGAGCTCGAGGATGGAGCGGGCGCTGCCCTCCTGCAGCTCGCCGACCAGCTCGCCGGTCGGGCCGCCGATCAGTCCGGATGCCGCGTACTGCTCGAGGCGCGAGCGCGAGTCCGCGATGTCGAGGTTGCGCATGGTCAGCTGACCGATCCGGTCCGAGGGGCCGAAGGCGGCGTTGCCGACGCGCTCCATCGAGAGCTTGTCGGGGTGGTAGCTGAGTGCCGGTCCTGTCGTGTCGAGGATCGTGTAGTCATCGCCGCGGCGCAGGCGCAGGGTGACCTCGCCGGTGATCGCGGAGCCGACCCAGCGCTGCAGGGACTCGCGCAGCATCAGCGACTGCGGGTCGAGCCAGCGGCCCTCGTACATGAGTCGGCCGAGGCGGCGACCCTCGTTGTGGTAGTTGGCGACGGTGTCCTCGTTGTGGATCGCGTTGAGGAGCCGCTCGTAGGCGATGTGCAGCAGCGCCATGCCCGGAGCCTCGTAGATGCCGCGGCTCTTGGCCTCGATGATGCGGTTCTCGATCTGGTCGGACGCGCCGAGGCCGTGTCGGCCTCCGATCGCGTTCGCCTCGAGCACGAGCGCCACCGGGTCCGTGAACTCCACGCCGTTGAGGGCGACGGGGCGCCCCGCCTCGAACCGCACGGACACGGTCTCCGGGACGATCTCCACGTCTTCGCGCCAGGCGGCGAGGCCCATGATCGGGTCGACGATGTCGAGACCCGCGTCGAGCTCCTCGAGGCGCTTGGCCTCGTGGGTGGCTCCCCAGATGTTCGCGTCGGTCGAGTAGGCCTTCTCGGTGGCGTCGCGGTAGGGGAAGCCGCGGGCGACGAGCCATTCGCTCATCTCTTTGCGGCCACCGAGCTCCTCGACGAACGCCGCGTCCAGCCACGGCTTGTAGATGCGCAGGCGCGGGTTGGCGATGAGGCCGTACCGGTAGAAGCGCTCGATGTCATTGCCCTTGTACGTGGAGCCGTCGCCCCAGATCTCGACGTCGTCGTCCATCATGGCGCGCACCAGCATGACGCCGGTCACCGCGCGGCCGAGCGGAGTGGTGTTGAAGTAGGTCTTGCCGCCGGAGCGGATGTGGAAGGCGCCGCACTGCAGGGCGATGAGGCCTTCCTCGACCAGCGCGCGCTTGGCGTCGACCAGGCGGGCGATCTCGGCGCCGTACTCGGTGGCGCGTCCGGGCACCTTGTCGATCTCTGGCTCGTCGTACTGGCCGATGTCGGCGGTGTACGTGCAGGGCACCGCGCCCTTCTCGCGCATCCAGGCGACCGCGCAGGAGGTGTCGAGACCTCCCGAGAACGCGATGCCGACTCGCTCACCGACCGGAAGACTGCTCAAGACTTTGGACACGGCTTCCAGCTTAGTGCGGGCGTGCGGCGGCTGCCTTCGCGCCGGCGCCCGGGCGGCTCAGTGCGCGGAGCCCAGCCCGGGATGCACTCCTGCTCGGTAGCAGGCCGACGCCACCAGGCGGGTCAGGGTCGCGATCAGCGCTGCCCGTTCCTCGGGGCTGAGGTCGCCGAGCAGCGCCTCCTCCTGCTCGTCGGCCAGCGGGTCGTCGGCGGCGAGCACCTCCCGGGCCGCGGGGGTGAGGTGGATGGCGTAGGCGCCGACCTCGCCGCCGCGATGCTCGCATGCCTCGGACGTCCGGAGACCGAACGACAGGCGGTCGGCGTCGCGGGGTGACCGGGCGGTGGCGGTCGGGGTGGATAGCGGGCCTCGCCGCCGGCTCCCGCGTTCAGCGCGGCGCCCAGTGTGCCGCTGCGTTCCGCGCCGCGAGCCCGAGCGGTGTCGCCGGCACCAGCAGCGCGGCACCCAGCCGCGCGCCGCGCTGATGGCGCTCCACCACCGGACGGTGGGCGCGCTCGTAGGCGTCGAGGGCCGTTGCGAGGTCGGTGCCGGCGTCCAGTGCGGCGCTCAGGGTGCGGGCGCCGGTTACGGCCATGCTCGAGCCTTCGCCGAGGATGGTGATGCTCGAGGCGGCGTCGCCGAGGAGGGTGACCGCCGCGCGCGACCAGCGCGTCGTGCGGACGCGCGACACGGTGTCGTAGTACACGTCGTCGGAGTCGCGGACCCGGGCGAGTAGCTCCGGCGCGCGCCAGCCCACGTCCGCGTAGCGCCGGGCCAGCAGCCCCGCTCGGCCGTCGGATGTCGCGGGCGCCTGGTCCCGCCCAGTGCGCAGGATGAACGCCGCCACGGCCGAGCCGCCCGCGGGATGCACGGACAGCGAGACGCCGGGGCGGTTGTGCATCAGCAGCGTCGCGGGATCGTCGACCGGCCCGGCCGGGACGGTGGCGATGGTCAGACCGACCGGCATCTCCGTGGCGTCCTCGGCTCCCCAGAGCAGGCGTCGCACGGTGGAGTGCTGGCCGTCCGCTCCGATCAGCAGGTCTGCGGTGAGCGTTCGGCCGTCGCTGAGTGCGACCTCCACCCCGCCGGAGTCGGCGGTGATGGCGGTCGGGCCTGAGCCGAGCCGTAGTTCGGCCAGCTCCGCGGCGCGGTCGGCGAGGATGCGTCCGAGCGCGGTCCGCGAGAGCTCGATGTCGGGGCTTTCGGGCCGCCGGAGGCGCACGTCCGTGATGCCCCGGCCTCCCGCATCGACCAGGCGCAGCCGACGCACGCCGGTGTCGGCCTCCCGGAGCTCGGCCTCCAGGCCGAGCGCCCGCACCGCGTCGAGGGCGTCGCCGCGGAGGTCGACGGGGCTGCCGCTCGGGCGCAGGGCGGAGGCGCGCTCGAGCAGCGTCACCCGGTGGCCTGCCCTGGCGAGGAACAGCGCGGCCGCGCTGCCGGCGATCCCGGCACCAACGATGATGATGGAATATTTTCGCATGCATTGCAAAATAGCAGTCACTGCTGAAAAGCAGCAAGTGTGAAAATGCATTCATTGCTATCCTGTTGAGATGACGACTCTGCGCGAGCGCAAACGAGACCGCACCCGGGAGGCTCTCGTCGGCTCCGCGAACCGGCTGTTCGCCGAGCGCGGGTTCGATGGCGTGACGGTGGCGGAGATCGCGGAGGACGCCGAGGTCGGCGCGCGGACGTTCTTCGCGTACTTCCCGACGAAGGAAGACCTGCTCTTCCCCGACGCGGGCGCGCGGGTGGCCGCCGCGGTCGCGGCACTGCGCGAGCACGCGCCGGACGACGATCCGCTCCCCGCCCTCATGCGTGCGCTCGACAGCGCGGGCGTCACCGGTAGCGACCTGACCACCGAGCGCGCGCGTCTGCGGCTGCGTCTCATCGCGGAGCATCCCACCGTGCAGAGCCGCGCCCTCCGCTTCCAGGCGGAGGCGGAGACGGCCATCGCCGTTGCGCTACGGGAGAGCTATCCCGACCGGTACGACGCGGTGGAGGCGGCGGCGCTGGTCGGTGCGTTCATGGGTGCGGTCACCGCGGCGCTGCGGGCGGCGTTCGCCGAGGTCAGCGGAGAGGTGACGGGCGAGGTGGATGAGGAGCGCATTCGAGCGCGCGTGCGTGCGGCCGCCGAGCGTGCGCTCGCGCCCTGGCTGGGCGAGGCCGGTCGCAGCCCAGTGGCGCCCTAGCCGCGGCCGTCGGCCAGCAGCTGCGGGCACTCGCCGCCCGGCGTCGTCGCCAGCTCGAAGTGCCAGGCCTCGTTCGCGTAGATCTGGCAGATCCCCCACTCGGAGCCGAACCGGCTCAGGAAGTCCATCGCGTCAGCGGTCCCGATGTCCACGGCGTGCCCGGAGACATGCGCGGAGTCCGCGCCGCGCTTGACCCAGCGCTCGGCTTCGTGTTCGCTTCCGTACTTCTGCACGGCCTGTTCGAAGAGGTACTCCTGGTAGCGCAGCGAGCGCCAGCCGTCCACGATCGTGATCGTCGTCCCGTGTTCGTCGACGGCCGTCCGGTCGGCGGCGCGCAACGCCTCCAGCAGTTGCGGGTCGAGCCTCTGGATCGCGGGGAGATCGCTGTCGAGCGTGAGCGAGGTGCCCTCGGGGATGTACCCGTCGTCGTCGGTCAGCTGCGAGACGTCGGTCGGCGCGGGAACGGAGACGACAGCCGTCGTCGCCGCGGTGCAGCCCGTGAGGGCGACCAGGGCGGACAGGGTGAGGGCGACGGGGAGGAGGCCGCGGCGGGCGGAGACGAGGGAGGCACGTCGGGGGAGGCGCATGCTTCCACCGTCTCAACCCGGCCGCGCTGCCGTCGTCGCCCCCGCGACGTACCCGCATCCACCGTCAGGGGTATCCCGCCGCGCCCGCGCGCAGATTCGTGACGAATCGCGACATTCGTGGCACGAAACCGCAGATTCGTGACGAATCGCGACATTCGTGGCACGAAACACGGGATTCGTGACGAATCTCGACTCCGACGGGCTCGTTACGCGAGGCGCGGAGTGCGCGGCGGCTCGGTGCGGCGCCGGCCGGTCGCCTCGAACGCCGCCGCCAGGGCGAGGAGCGCGGTGTCGTCGTACGCCCGGCCCGCAAAGGTGAGCCCGACCGGCATCCCGATGTCGGCCATCGTCCCCATCGGCACGGTGACAGTCGGGATGCCGAGGTGCCGCGGCACCAGGTTGCCGTTGGCCACCCACACGCCGTTGCGCCAGCCGAGGTCGGCGGAGGCCGGGTTCACGTCCACGTCGGCCGGGCCGACGTCGGCGGAGGCGGGGAACACGACCGCGTCGACGCCGAGCGCATCCATCCACTCCTCCAGGTCGACGCGTCGGGTCTCCTCGAGCCCGCGCAGTCCGTCGGCGAGCTCGGGGATGGCGGTCAGGGTCGTGCCGGGGTGGGCGCGCACCCAGCCCGGGTACTCCGCGATGTCGTCGTCGAAGCCGTCGTAGCGATCGGGGAGCGCGCCCTCCGGTGCCGGGAAGATGCGGGCGCCGTCGACGTCGGCCAGCGTGTCGAGCGCTGGGTCGCCGTTCGCGGCCAGAAAGTCGTCCCAGGCCCACGCGGACAGGTCGATGATCTCGCGCCGCAGGTACTCCGGTGAGACGAGCCCGCGGGTGGCGATCGTCGGGGCGCCTGGCCGGTCGCCCTCGTAGTTCGAGACCACGGGGAAGTCGGTCTCCACGACCTCGGCGCCGGCCGCTTCGAGGTCGTGGCGCGCGGCCTCCCACAGGTCGATGACGGACGCCCGCGTCTCGATGCGGCGACCGGTCGGGCCGCCGATGCCGCCGTGCTCGGCCGTGCCGGCCTCCTCGTCGCGGTTGATGTACATGCGCGGGACGGCGATGCGCTTTCCGGCCAGGGCGGTCCCCGCGGCCGCGGACGCCAGCGCGGGGTACGAGGCCGGTCGCAGCTGCGACGCGCGCGGGATCGGCACCCACGGCTGCACGCGCCAGAAGTCGCCGCGCGTCTCGGTGTCGTCGGCCACGATGACGTCGAGGACCTCCAGGAGGTCGGCCATGGTGCGGGTGTGCGGAACGACGACGTCCATCGTCGGCACGAGCGGCCAGTTGCCGCGCACCGAGATCACGCCGCGCGACGGCGTGTAGGCGCACAGGGCGTTGTTGGAGGCCGGGGCACGCCCGGACGACCAGGTCTCCTCGCCGAGCCCGAACGCGGCGAAGCTCGCCGCGGTGGCGGTCCCGGAGCCGTTGGACGACCCGGAGCCGAACGCGGCCGTCAGGAAGTCGCCGTTGTACGGGCTCTCGGCGCGGCCGTACACGCCGCGCTGCATCCCGCCGTTCGCCATCGGCGGCATGTTCGTGAGCCCGAGCAGGACCGCGCCGCCCGCACGGAGCCGCTCGATCGTGAAAGCGTCGCGCTGCGCGACGAGGTGCTCGAACGCGGGCGAGCCGGCCGCGGCGGTGAGGCCGCGTGCCAGGTAACTGTCTTTGGCGGTGTACGGGATGCCGTCGAGCGGACCCAGCGTCTCGCCGCGTGCACGCCGCTCGTCGGAGGCTGCGGCCTCGGCGCGGGCGTCCGGGTTGCGGACGATCACGGCGTTGAGGGTCGGGCCGGCGGTGTCGTACGCGTCCATGCGGGCGAGGTAGGCGTCGACCAGCTCCACGCTGGTGGTCTCCCCGGCCTCCAGCGCCTGTCGCAGCTCGGCGATGCCGGCCTCGACCACGTCGAAGCGCGGCGTGCCCTGCTCGCTCATCAGGCGACCGTCGGCTGCTGCTGCGTGATGCAGTGGATGCCGCCGCCGCGGGCGAAGATCGGCCGCGAGTCGAACATGCTCACCCGGCGGCCGGGATAGGCGGCCTCCAGGATCTCCGTCGCCTCGGCGTCGGCGCGCTCGTCGCCGAAGCCGCACGCGATCACGCCGTCGTTGACGACGAGGTGGTTCACATAGCTCCAGTCGACGAAGCCCTCCTCGTCGCGCACGGTCGCCGGCGCGGGCAGCTCGATGATGTCCCACGAACGGCCGGCGGCATCGGTCGTGCCGGAGAGGAACGCCCGCAGCTCGCGCGAGACCTCGTAGTCGGGGTGCTCGGGGTTGCGCTGCGTGTGCAGCAGCAGGCGGCCGGGCGACGGGATGGTGGCCACGATGTCGACGTGGCCGTTGGTGCCGAAGTCGTCGTAGTCGCGCGTCAGCCCGCGGGGGAACCAGACCGCGTGGGTGGCTCCGATGGTGCGGGCGAGCTCGGCCTCCACCCGCGCCCGGTCGGCGTACGGGTTGCGGCGGGGGTCGAGCTGGACCGTCTCGGTGAGCAGCACGGTGCCGTCGCCGTCGACGTGGATGCCGCCGCCCTCGTTCACGAGCACCGAGCTGACCAGCTCCGCGCCGGTGCGCTCGGCGACGAAGCGGGCGATCTCCGCCGACTTGCGCCACTCCGACCAGGCCGGGTCGCCCCAGCCGTTGAAGGTCCAGTCGACAGCGCCGAGGACGCCGGGGCGCTCGTCGTCGACCACGAAGGTCGGGCCGAAGTCGCGCATCCAGAACTCGTCGAGCGGCGCCTCCACCTGCTCGACGTGCGAGCCCAGCATGCGGGCCGCGCGCTCGCGTTCCGTCGGGTCGACCACCATCGTCACCGGCTCGAACTCCGCGACCGCGTGCGCGACGGCGGTCCAGGCGGCGTAGGCCTCCTCGGCCGAGGCCGCGTCGTCGCCGAGGGTGATCCCGGCGCGCGGGAAGGCCATCCAGGTGCGCTCGTGCGGTGCGGTCTCTGCGGGCATTCGCCAGGTCATCGTGAACCTCCGGGCTCTATTGATCGGATGATCAATAAATACCTATACTGGACCCACGATGTCAAGAGCCACCCGAAAACCGCCCGCCGAGCGCCGCGCCGAACTGGCCGCCGCCGCCCGCGCGGTCGCCCTCGACGAGGGGCTCGCGGCGGTGACGCTGCGCGCGGTCGCGGCGCGGGCCGGCGTGACCCCCGCCCTGGTCGCCCACTACCACGAGTCGATGGACGGGCTGGTAGCCGAGACGTTCGTCAGCGTTGTGGCCGCAGAGCTCGACGAGCTGCGAGCACTGCTCGCCGCAGAGCGGGATCCCGTCGCCCGGCTCGCGGGTCTGGTGAGCACCCTCCTCGACGGGTCGCGCGACGACGTCACGGTGATCTGGGTGGAGGCGTACGCGCTGGGCCGCCGCAACGCCGAACTGGGGGCGGCGGTGCGCGACCAGATGGACGCCTGGAGCGACGTCATCGAAGACGTCATCGAGAGCGGGGTCGCGTCGGGCGACTTCCGCACAGAGGACCCGCGAGCGGCGGCCTGGCAGCTGCTGGGCATGATCGACGGCCTCAACGCCCAGGCCCTCGTGCGCTGGGGAGGCGCCGCCGAGCGCGGACCGCTGCTCGCCCACGCGCTCGAGGGAATGCTGGGGCTCGGGCGCGGGGTGCTCCTGGCGGGGTGATCGATGATGCGGGCGCGGGGCTCGGGGGCTCCCTGCTCCAGGACGCTGTGCTCCGAGCGATCCAGGCGTCCGAGGCTCTCGGCAAGCGCGCTCTGGGAATGCGCGCACTCATCGTGAACGCGAAGGACGACGACATCGTCCCCTTCTACGAGCGGTTCGGCTTCCGCCGGTTCCCCGACGGCTCCGAGCGCGTCCTGTATCTGACGATCGCGGACGCCCTGAAGACGGCGGCGAGCCTCACCCCACCCACGCCGTGAGCTCGGCCAGGAACTCCTCCGGCCGCTCGATGTGCGGGGAGTGGCCGCAGTCCTCGAAGACGACCTCCCGGGTGTCGCCACCGGCCGCCGCGTACCGCTCCAGCACCGAGCGGATCTGCACGAGCATCGGCTGCGGGGGCGCGACCTCCTCGCCGGGCCAGCCGGGGATGATGCCGGCCGCGCCGAGCTGGTTGAGGTCGAAGAACGACGCGTCGTTGACGATGGCGTCGACCGCCCCGTGGATCCAGAGGATGGGCGGCTTGACGGCGGCGTCCACGATCCCTGTGGTGTCGAAGTAGGTCGGGGCCATCGTGTTGAGCACGCCGCGCGTCCCCGGAGCGAATCCCGGCCACTCGTCGGTCGTCGTCGCGTCGCCGGGGTAGTTGTCCTCGCCCGTGGCGGTGGACAGCATCGACTCCACCCAGATGTCTTCGTACTCGGTCGTGAAGCCGGGCGCGACGTACGCCGAACGGTAGACGGCACGAGGCGACGTGGGTGAGTCCTCGCCGGTGTCGCCCGCCGCGAGCCGCGCGACGAAGTCCGGGTTCGCCCCGCCGCCACCGGTGCCGGAGGCGTCCGCGTTGAGGAGGGTGCCGTCGGCCGCGGTGCCGCCGAACCCGTACGGGGAGACCGTGGACACCAGGGTGAGGCTGCGCACCAGGTCGGGGCGGTCGAGCAGCAGCTGCATGACCACCCCGCCGCCCATGCTCCAGCCCACCAGGTGCACGGCGCCGGTTCCGAGCTCATCGAGCACGGCGGCCACATCGTCGGAGAAGTCGCGGACGCCGCGGGTCGCGTCGACCGGCAGGGTCTCGCTGTCGCCGAAGCCGCGGAGGTCGACGGCGAGCGCTCTGGTGCCCTCCGGGAGCGACAGCATCAGCGGCTGCCAGAACAGCGACGACGACACGTTGCCGTGGACGAACACGATGGTCGTGCCCGCGTCGTCGGGGTCGGCCGCGCGCTTCAGAACGTTCGCGGTGTAGCGGGAGGTCGGGATGCGGCGGGCGACGATGCCCGGGAGCAGGGTTCCGGTCACTGCGGTCTCCTTCGGTTCGGGTGGAGCGGGCGGAGCGGGTGGAGCGAGGAGGGATGGGATCGTGCGGCGTTGCTGTTCAGGGCTGGTGCGGCGCCCCGTGGCGGGGCGGGTGCGCCGGGTACGCGCCGGGGAGGTGCGGCGAGAGCTGACGGACTCCGGCTGGCGTCATCACGATCGTGTAGTGGTTGACGTCGTCGGCCTCGTAGGCCTCGAACCACGGCAGCCGCGCACGCCACTCGGCGACCTCCTCCGGAAGGTAGAGCGGGTCGGCGTCGAGGAGCCCGCGCGGAACCCGCACGAACGCGATCGGGAGGGTCAGCCCGCCGAGCGCCTCCGCGTAGCCGCCGCTACCGTCCATCTCGAGCGCGTTGACCGACATCGCCTCCTCGGAGACGCTCGACCGCAGCTCGGGTGCTGTGCCGACGAGGTCGTAGAGCGCGTACCGTTCGACGTCGTCGTTCCACCACGGGCCGAGCGCGGGATGCCGGCGCCAGAACGCGAGGTAGTCCTCCGCGCTCGCGAAGGTCATCCGCAGCCGGTCGCGCGCCGGGCCGAGGTCGGCGGTGCGCGAAATCGGGAGGCCGCCGTCGATGAGCACGAGCCGCTCCACCCGGTCGGGGTGCCGCGCGGCGAGCCAGACGGCGACGAACCCGCCCATCGAGTGGCCCGCGACGACGGCGCGGTCGATCCCGAGCGCGTCCATCATGCGCGCGACGTCGTCGGCATGACCGGCCATGCCGTACGGTCCGGGCAGGTCGGCGCTGCGGCCGCGGCCGCGCAGATCGGGGGCGACGAGTCGCACACCGGGCAGCGCGTCGGCGACGACCGCCCAGGAGAGGTGGTTGGCGGTGATGCCGTGGATGCCGACCAGCGGCAGCCCGGCCGCGTCGGCGTGCCACTGGCCGCCGGCGAGCTCGCCGCCGTCGACCGCGACGCGGAACGGTGCGGGGCCGGTCATCGTGCGCTCCAGCCGCCGTCGATCGTATAGCTCGCACCGGTGACCATGCGCGACCCCTCCCCGGCCAGCCAGAGGGCGAGACCGGCGACCTCCTCCGGTTCGACCAGGCTCTTGATCGCCGGCTCGGTGAGCATGATCTTCTCGACCACCTCGTCTTCGGGGATGCCGTGCAGTCGCGCCTGGTCGGCGATCTGCTTCTCGACCAGGGGTGTGCGCACGTAGCTCGGCTCGATGCAGTTGGAGGTGACGCCGTGCGCTGCGCCCTCCAGCGCCGTCACCTTCGACAGGCCCTCCAGGCCGTGCTTGGCGGCGACGTACGCCGACTTGAACTCGGACGCACGCAGACCGTGCACGCTCGACACGTTGATGATGCGCCCGAAGCCCCGCTCGTACATCCCGGGAAGCGCGGCACGGATGAGGAGGAAGGGCGCCTCCAGCATGATCCGCAGGAGGAGTGCGAAGCTCTCCGGCTCGAACTCGGGGATCGCACGCACGTGCTGGAGGCCGGCGTTGTTGACGAGGATGTCGGTGTCGAGCCTCAGGTCGCCGAGCGGAGCGGTCTGCGAGAGGTCGACCTCCCACGCCTCGCCGCCCAGCCGGTCGGCGACCGAACGCGCCGCCTCCCCGTTCAGGTCGGCGATCGTGACGTGCGCGCCCGCGGCGGCGAACGCCTCGGCGCACGCGAGCCCGATGCCGCTGGCCCCGCCGGTGATGAGCGCCCTGCGCCCCGAGAGATCCGCCATCGTGTGCTTCCTTCCCTGGCGCTCCCGCCCACACCCGCACCCTACCCGCGCCCTCCCGCCGCGCGGAAGAAGCAGCTGCCGAAGGGCACGTCGTTGTCCCCTTCGAGCCGCGAAAGGGACAACGACGTGCCCCTCGGCATGACAACGACGTGCCCCTCGGCAAGACAACGACGTGCCCCTCGAGCGAGAGCGGTGGGAGCGGGGGCGGGGGCGGGGGCGGGGGACGGGAGTGGGCGGGAGGGAGAGCAGGTCAGGCGAGCGGCGCGGGAGCGGGGGCGGAGACCGCCACGGCGACGAGGCGGCCGTCGGCCGGCGTGACCACGTGCACCGGGCCGGTGACCTCGATCGTCGTCGCCGTCTCGCGCTCGGCGCACGACGGGCCGACCCACAGCTCGACGTCGCCCGGCTCGACGATGCGCTCGCCGTCGCGGCCGGTGAACGCCAGTCGCGCGGTCGGCACCCGGAGGGCGACGACCGCCTCCTCGCCGGGCTCCAGGCTCACGCGGGCGTAGCCGAGCAGCTGGGCGACCGGACGTGTGATGCTCGCGAACACGTCGCGTGCATACAGCTGCACCAGGTCGGTCCCCGCGCGCTCGCCGGTGTTGCGGACCGTCACGCGCGCCTCGAACTCGCCGCCGGCGGCGACCGCCGCGTCGGCCTCCAGCCCGCTGCGCTCGAACGTCGTGTAGCCCAGCCCGTGCCCGAACGGGAGCACGGGGGTGCTGTCGGCGCTCGTCACGTCCGACGGGCCGCCGAGCAGCGGGTGCAGGTACGAGAACGGCTCGGCACCGGCCGAACGCGGCAGCGACACCGGGAGGTGCCCGGAGGGGGAGACGCGTCCGGAGAGCACGGCGGCGATCGCGCGGCCGCCCTCCTCGCCGGGGAAGAACGCCTGCAGCACGGCCGCGGGGGCGTCCGGCCCCTCCACGGCCCAGTCGATCGCGTAGGGGCGGCCGGAGAGCACGATCACGACCGTCGGCGTTCCGGTGCGGACGACCGCCTCCACCAGCTCGCGCTGCACGCCGGGCAGCTCCAGGCTCTCGACGTCGTTGCCCTCGCCGACCGTGCCGCGGCCGAAGAGGCCGGCGCGGTCGCCCACCACGACGACGGCGACGTCGGCGTCGGCCGCCGCGCTCACCGCCGTGACGATGCCGGAGCGGTCGTCGCCCTCCACATCGCAGCCGCGGGCGTGCACCAGCTGCGCGGCGGGGAACTCCTCGCGCAGCGCGTCCAGCACCGAGGGCAGCTCGAACCCGAGCGGAACCTCCGGGTGGTGCGCGAGCACGTGGTTGGCGAACGAGTAGCAGCCCATCAGCGCCTCTGCGGCGTCGGCGTTCGGGCCGACGACGGCGATGCGCGCGGCGGCCCGGTCGCCCTCGAGCGGCAGTGTGCCGTCGTTCGTCAGCAGCACGAGCGACTCCTCGGCCAGCCGCAGCGCGAGCTCGCGGTGGGCGGGGGAGTCCAGGTCCACCGAGGCGGGAGGCGTGTCGAACGTCTCGTCGAGCAGGCCCAGCTCCTCCTTCTGGGCGAGCAGCCGCAGGACGGCCCTGTCGACCAGCGCCTCGTCGGCGAGACCCGCGCGGATCCGCGCCGCCAGCGGCGCCAGGTAGGCGTCCCCGGTGGGCAGCTCGACGTCGATGCCAGCGGTCAGGGCCAGCTCGGCCGCCTCGCCGCGGTCGGCGGCGATGCGGTGCATGGTGTGCAGGAAGGCGACGGCGAAGTAGTCGGCGACGACCGTCCCGTCGAAGCCCCACTCGTCGCGGAGGACACCGGTGAGGTACTCGGGGTTCGCGGCGACGGGCACCCCGTCGATCTCGGCGTAGGAGTTCATCACCGAGCGGACGCCGCCGTCGCGGATCGCCATCTCGAACGGAGGCAGCAGCACATCCCGCACCTCCCGCGTGCCGGCGTGCACCGGAGCGTGGTTGCGGCCGGCCTGCGACGCCGAGTAGCCGACGAAGTGCTTCAGCGTCGCGTGCACCCCGGACGACTGCAGGCCGCGCACGTAGGCGGTGCCGATCGTCCCGACCACGTACGGATCCTCGGCGATGCACTCGTCCACCCGGCCCCAGCGCGGGTCGCGGATCACGTCGAGCACCGGCGCGAGGCCCTGGTGGATGCCGAGCTCGCGCATCGACGCGCCGATCGCGGCGCCCATCTCCTCCACCAGCTCGGGGTCGAACGCGGCGCCCCAGGCGAGCGGTGTCGGGAACGTCGCGGCCTTCCACGCCGCCAGCCCGGTCAGGCACTCCTCGTGCACCAGCGCCGGGATGCCGAGCCGGGTCTGCTCGCGCAGCCTGCGCTGCTCCGACCACAGCCAGCTCGCGCGCTCCACCGGGTCGACAGGACGGGTGCCGTAGACGCGGGTGAGGTGGCCGATGCCCTGCGCGGTCGCGTCCTCGTAGCTCTGGCCGGTGGTCATCTCGCCGTCGAGCGGCGCGACGTTGTCGTCGCCCTTGTCGACCCAGTAGCCGACGATCTGCGCCAGCTTCTCGTCGAGCGTCATCCTGGCGTGCAGTTCGCGTACACGCTCGGAGACGGTGGGGAGGTTGTCAGTAGTCATGCTTCTTTCCTGCGTACGGGGTTGTGCGTGGAGCCGGAGGGGCTCAGCCCTTGACGGCGCCGGTCAGTCCGCCGACGATGCGGCGCTCGAACAGGCTGAAGAAGATCAGGGCGGGGATCATCGACAGGGAGGTGAAGGCCAGCACCTTCGACGTGTCCGTGGCGTACTGCGACGAGAACGCCTGGACGCCGAGCGGCAGGGTGAAGGTCGCCTGGTCGTTCAGGATGAACAGGGGCAGCAGGTAGCTGTTCCAGCTGCCGATGAAGGCCAGGATGCCGACGGTGATGACGCCGGGGAGCGACAGCCGCAGCACCATCCGGAAGAAGAAGCCCAGGCGGCTGCAGCCGTCGATGAAGGCGGCCTCCTGGATCTCGTCGGGGATCGCGCGCAGGAACGGCACCAGGATGATGATCGTCGTCGGCAGCGCGAACGCGATCTGCGGGATGATCACGCCGGCGAGCGAGTTCATCAGGCCGAGGTTGCGCACCACGATGTACAGCGGTGTGATCGCGACGGTGATCGGGAACATCAGGCCGGCGGCGAAGAGCGCGTAGAGGAACCCGCTGCCGCGGAAGGTGTACCGCGCGAGCACGTAGCTGGCCATCAGGCCGAGCGCGACGGCGCCGACGGTCGTGACCAGGGCGGTGATCGTGGAGTTGAGCACCTGGCCCCAGAACACGCTGCCGGTGAGCACGTCGAGGTAGTTCGCCGGGTTCCACGGGTTCGGGAATCCGGCAGGGTCGACCGTGATCTGCGAGTTGGTGCGGAAGCCGCCGATGATGATGTACGCGATCGGGACGATCATCAGGGCGATGACGAGCAGAGCGATGAAGTAGACGGCGGGCGAGCCCCAGGGCAGGCTCTTGCGCTCGGCGCGGCGTGCGGCGCGCGAGGAGCGGGTGGAGGGAGCGGTGAGGGTGGTCATCACGCCGTCCTTTCTTTCGCGGAGGCGTTGCGGCGCCCCCTGCGTTCGGCGTTCTTGGCGGTGGTCACGGCTCCTGCGGTGTCGCGGCGGAGGACGAAACGCTGGTAGACGAGCGCGACGAACAACGAGATGAGGAAGATCACGACGGCGACGGCGTTGCCGTAGCCGTAGTTGCCGGCGTTGCGGCCGTTGGCGACCATGTACGTCGCCATCGTCGAGGTGCCGGCGGTGGAGGCCACGTACTGACCCCAGATGATGTAGACGAGGTCGAACAGCTGGAGGGCGCCGATGATCGAGAGGAACGCCCAGATCCGCAGCGTCGGGCCGAGCAGCGGGAGGGTGATCCTGCGCTGGATCTGCCAGTACGACGCGCCGTCGAGCGCTGCCGCCTCGTAGAGCTCCTCGGGGATGCCCTGCAGGCCGGCGAGGAAGAGGATGACGGCGAAGCCGACGTACTTCCAGGTCAGGATCGCCATCAGGGTCCAGATGGCGATGCTCGGGTCGGACAGCCAGTCGTGCGCCATCCAGCCGAGTCCGACGTTGTGCAGGAAGCCGTTGAGCGCGCCGTTGGTGGCGAGCATCAGGCTCCAGCCGGTGCCGACCACGACCTCCGAGATCACGTACGGCACGAAGATCAGAACGCGGATGAGCGACTGGCCCTTCATCCTCCTGTTGAGGAGGAGCGCCAGGAGGATGGCGACGGGGCCTTGGATGACGATCGACATCACGACGATGAACGCGTTGTGGCCGAGAGCAGCCTGGAACGCGGGGTCGGTGAGGATGACGAGGTAGTTCTGGAGACCGACGAAGTCGGTCGGCGTTCCGTAGCCCGCCCAGCGGAAGAAGCCGTAGTAGGCGGCCATCACGACGGGGAAGATCACGAACGCCAGGAAGACGATGACGGCGGGGCCGGCCAGGAGGAGGATCTCGGCGCGGAGGCCCCAGCCCGCGCCGCGGCGGCGGCGCTGCGGCGACGGGAGCGACGCGGTCGCGCCGCTCCCGTCGTGCTGCGCGAGATCCGCCTTCGGCTCGGTGGTGGTCGAGCCCGTCCGGTCAGAGTGCATCTCGCGGGTGTTGCTCACAGTGCGGCCTCTCAGCCCTTCTTCGCGGCGTCGTTCGCGGCCTGGATCATGCCCTTGGCGTCGGTCTTGCCGGCGAGCATGTCGACCACGGCGACGTTCAGCGCGTTGCCGATGTTCTGGCCGAGCACCGTGTCGAGCCACTGCGAGACGTACGGGGCCTTGTTGTAGGCGGCGAGGACGTCCTTGAGGTAGGGCTCGGTGACCTCCTTCTGCGCGTCGGTGTTGACCGGCGGCGAGTTGAAGGCCTTGTAGTAGTTGATCTGCTGCGGAGTGGTCGCGATGAAGTTGAGGAAGTCGGCGCACTCCTTCGGGGCCTTCACCGAGCACGAGTAGCCGTCGACGCCACCCATGATCGAGCCGGGCTCACCCTTGCCGCCGGACAGCTCGGGGAACGGGTAGAAGCCGAGGTCGGGCAAGGGCTTCTGGTCGGGCGTCAGGGAGGCGATCACGCCCGGGTCCCACGCGCCCATGAGCTCCATCGCGGCCTTGTGGTTGGCCACTAGACCGGCGGAGGAGCCGGCGCCCTGCTGGGCGGAGGTGGTCAGGAAGCCGTCGTTGAACGGCTTCTGGGCTGCGAAGGTCTCGAGGTCCTGAGCCGCCTTGGTCCAGCACGGGTCGCTGAAGCTCTTGGAGTCGGCCGTCTTCTCCATCGTGGCGCCGGAGCACTCGCGGAGCGCGAACCAGTAGAACCAGTGCGCGGCGGGCCAGGCGTCCTTGGCGCCGAGGGCGATCGGGGCGACGCCCGTCGCCTTCAGCTTCTGCACGTCGGCGCTGAGGTCGTCGATGGTCGCGGGAGCCTCGGTGATCCCTGCCGCTTTGAAGAGGTCCTGGCTGTAGAACAGGCCGCCGGGGAGGACGGCGAGCGGCATGGCCCAGACCTTGTTCTGGTACGTCTCGGCCTTGAACGAGCCGGAGGAGATGACCTTCTTGGTGTCGGAGGACACCTTGTCGGTGAGGTCCATCAGCTGGCCCGCCTGCACCATCGCGGCCATCTTGCCGCCGCCGCGCTGCAGGAAGATGTCGGGGGCGTCACCCGAGTTGAGCGCCGTCTGGAGCTTGCCGTCGAGGTCCTCGTTCTGGATCGACTGCATCTTGATGGTGACGTTCGGGTTGGCCTTCTCGAAGGCTGCGATCGCGTCCTTCCAGTACTGCTGACCGGGGCCGGTCGTCGAGTTCTGCCAGAGCGTCATGCTGACTTTGCCGTTGCTGGAGCTGTCGTTGGTGCCGCTGCATGCGGTGAGCGCGAGCGAGCCGGCGGCCAGGACAGCTGCTCCGATGAGGAGCTTCTTGGCTTTCATGTGATTCCAACCTGTTCTCTTCGTTGAGCGGCATCCACGTGATCGTCGATGCCCGGTGACGGGGCCCGTGTGGGGGGTGCCGGGCTTGCGAAGCCTCTCGCCTGCGCCGGTGCACGGTCTCGTCGGGGTCCGGGAGGCTGACCGGACCGTGTCAGTGTCGCAACCTCACCTGGGAGTGTCAAACGTTTTCGAAATCCTTTTCGAAATCCTTTTCGAGCTTGCTATGCTGCACGGTCATGGGACGACGACCAACCATCAACGACGTGGCGGAAGCGGCGGGCGTGTCCGCTGCGACCGTGTCGAAAGCGGTGAACGGCCGCTACGGCGTCGCCTCCCACACGGCCGAGCGCGTGCTCCAGATCGTGGAGGAGCTCGGGTACGAGTCCAGCCTGGTCGCCAGCAGCATGCGCTCCCGCCAGACCGGCGTGATCGGGGTGCTGGTCGCCGACTTCGAGCCGTTCAGCGCCGAGGTCCTCAAGGGTGTCGGAGCGGCGCTCGCCGACTCCCGGTACGACCTCCTCGCGTACAGCGGCTCGCGCCAGCTGGCCCAGGAGGGCTGGGAGCGGCGTTCGCTCAGCAGGCTGAGCGGCACGCTGATCGACGGCGTCATCATGGTGACGCCGACAGTCGTCAACGCGAACGTCGACGTGCCGATCGTCGCCGTCGACCCGCACACCGGCCGCGCCGACCTCCCGACGGTGGAGTCGGACAGCTTCGGAGGGGCGCGCAGCGCCGTCGACTTCCTGATCGGGCTGGGCCACCGCCGCATCGGCTTCGTCGCCGGCCGCCCGGACCTGCGATCGTCCGCGGCACGCGACGCCGGCTACCGCCGCGCGCTCAGCGAGGCCGGCATCGCCTACGACCCCGCGATCGTCGGCGTCGGCAACTACGAGCAGGACAGCGCGCGGGAGGCCGCCCGCCGGCTCCTCGCCGCACCGGAGCGGCCCAGCGCGATCTTCGCCGCCAACGACCTGTCGGCCATCGTCGTCATCGAGGTGGCGCACGAGCTGGGGCTGGAGGTGCCGCGCGACCTCTCCGTGGTCGGCTTCGACGACATCCCGGAGGCCTCGCGCTACTCGACGCCGCTGACCACGATCCGGCAGCCGATGGGACGCCTCGGCGCGGCGGCGGCCGAGATGGTCGTCGCCCTGATGTCGGGCGAGACCCCCGACCCGACCCACGTGCGCCTCCCGACGCGCCTCATCCGCCGCGCGAGCACGGCGCCGCCCGCGTAGGCGGTCGGCTAGCGCGGTCGGCTAGGGCGCGATCTACCGCGCCGCCGTCGTCCACAACGCCGTCATCGCGAGGACCAGTGCGATCACTCGGGTCGAAGTCGAGCCAGCCCGCGGAGCCCGATGATCGCGGCGGCCGGCTTGAGCAGCACGATTTCCCCGAAACGATGTTCCGCGCCCCGTCGAAGACGCCCGGCGAGATCCGGCCTCAGCTTCCAGAGATACGCGCGGCCCTTCTCCGCGTGCAGCGAATTGGAGACGATCTTGATCGAGTCCACGTCCTCGATGAGCGGGACCGCGTTCTGGATGTTCTCCCGCGTCGTGCTGCTGGTCGTGTCCAGCCGGATGGTCCCGGTGAACCCGCAGCCACGCGCATAGCGAGCCATCAATTCGGCCTCCGGCACCGCCCCGGCAACGCCGCCACCGCACAACACCAACACGGACGCGCCCGCGTTGCCGTCGAACGACCGCAACCCGGCGCGGACACGATACCGGTTGACGAAGTTCGCTCGCGTCGCGCGATTGCGGTAGCCGAGGACGACAACGGCCTCCGAGACAGACGCCGCTGCAGCCGACGAGCCGAGCCTGCGACGCGACGCCCGATCATGCACGAACTCCGACCAGGCGAGCACAGCGACGAAGACGCAAGATGCGAGCAATACGACACGCGCGAGCATCTCAGGATGCTACCGAAAACCCTCTCCGGCGAAACCGATCCCGGGCGCCTCTTCAGAGCGCCGTCGGCGCGCCGAGGCCGTCGGCGGCGGCCCGCATGGCGGCCTCCGCGCTCGCGACGGTGATCAGGGAGTTGCCCGCGACGATGTGCAGCCCGTAGGCGTCCTCCAGTGCCACGAGGTTCATCGACAGGGTCTCGAGGGGCAGCGCGGGTGCGAACACGCCGGCGGCCACGCCGCGCTCCAGGATGCCCGCGTAGGTCGCGAGCTGCCGCCGGTACATCCGCTCGACCAGTTCGTCGTGGAGCGCGGAGGTGCCGGCCAGCACATCGAACTCGTAGAGCAGCCGCATCAGAGCGTCGTCCGGTCCGCTCGGCAGGCCCTCCCGGATGGCGGCGGCGAGCTGCAGCTGCGGCTCTGCGATGCCGGCGACGACCGCGTCGCGGTGGTCGCAGAAGCGTTCGAGGCCGGCGCGGTGGGCCTCCACCAGCAGCTGGTCGAGGTCCTCGTAGTAGTACAGGATCGCCCCGCGGGTCAGCCCCGCCTTCGCCGCCACGTCGGCGAGCGAGAGCGAGCGGAGGCCGCGCTCGCCCACGGCGCTCAGCGCCGCCTCGATGAGGTCGGCACGGCGCTCGTCCTGCTTGCGGGGTCGGGCCATGCCTCGACACTACCGGCGCGGGCCGCCGGAGGAGACGCCGTCAGGCGCAGTCCCAGAGCAGCACAACGCCCCCGACGCCGAGCACCGTCGTGATCGTCCGGGTCTGCAGGGAGGTCGACGACGTCCAGCCCGAGGCGTTCGCCGTCAC
The DNA here is from genome assembly GCF_017565305.1 of Leifsonia sp. TF02-11. Classification (GTDB taxonomy): domain Bacteria; phylum Actinomycetota; class Actinomycetes; order Actinomycetales; family Microbacteriaceae; genus Leifsonia. The sequence continues at coordinate 27,754 of NZ_JAGEKP010000030.1, read as the reverse complement.
CGTGACCGTCGAGGTGCCGAGGAGCGACAGCGTCGCGCCGGCGACGCTCCCGCTGGTGCCCGACACGGTCGCCGAACCGCTCCCCGCTGTGCCCGACCAGGTGAGCGTGTAGCTCTGCGGGGCCAGGGCGCTGCCGCCGGAGGCCGGAGCCGTCCAGGTGAACGGCACGCCGCCGGAGAGGAGGCCGCTCGCCGCCCCGCAGCTGAGGGTGGGGACCGGGTTGATGGTCGCCGACGAGACGGACGCCGATGCGTAGGTGCTCCGCGACCATCCGGCCTCCGCCCGCGGGAGTGGTGCCGTCGCGGACGGAACGAGCAGACCGGCGGCGAGGCCCGCGATGAGGCCGACGAGGAGGGGGACGGCGCGGCGCTTCACAACGGTCGCCTCCTCGATCGAGCGACTGCGGCGACGGCCGCGACCGACGTTCCCGCCGCGACGGCGCCGCCGGCGAGCACGAGCGGAAGCTCTGGGACGCCCGTCCCGGTGTCCGCCAGCTCGCTCGGCCGGGTCGAGGCGCTGACGGAGTCGCCGGAGCCCCACGCCCATACCGCGATCTCGGCGGAACGGCGCGAGGTGGAACCCGGTGGGATGACCAGGTCCACCGCCAGCCAGCGCTGTGCGGTGGAGGGCATGGAGCCGATCGCGAGGGGCGGGGAGGCGGGGAGCGTCGCCGCCGGTGTATCGCGGAGGAGGGTCTCCGGCACCCCGGGGCAGGTGACGCCGGCCCACGGCGTCGGGCAGGCGATGACCGAGACGACGAGCGAGGAGACGAGCGCACCGGTCGCGGTCAGTCCGAGCTGGATCGTCGTGGGGGTCGGCGGATGCGCGGTCACGCCGACCGTCCAGCGGACCGGATCGCCCGGACGGAGCGCGGCGAAGCGTTCGGGGTCGACGACGGAGGTGAGCGTGAGGTAGCGGCTCGAGGTCGTGGTGACGACGGTCGCGGCGTGCGCTCCCGGGGCGGGCCCGGCGACCAGGGCGGCGACCGCGATGCCGGTACCGGCGAGGACGACCGCAACCGTCGTCGCGCCCGAACCGGGAGTGCGGTGCCGGCCCCGGGCCACCCGACCCGCGCGGTCCTCCCTCGGCCAGAACGCCCAGCCCACCAGGGCGGCCGCTCCGAGCGTCGCGGCCCCGAGAAAGACTGGGCTCGACGCGAAAGCCACCGCCCGCGCGCCGCCAGGAACGCTCGCCACGACGATCCGCACCTGGCTCACCCGGTACGGCGCAGGGTCGTCGGCCGCGTTCGCATCCCCGCGCAGCACAAGCTCGGTGATGCCGTTCCCGGCCGGGGTCGTGCTGACGACCCGGTGCGTGATCGGGAGCTCGCCTGGGCGGTCGACGGTCACGACGTCGCCCGGCCGCGCCTCCGACGCGGGAATCGCCCGCACCAGCGCGACCGAGCCCGCAGGGATGGTCGGACTCATCGAGCCGGTGCTGAACAGGATCAGGCCGACGTGGAAGACGACGGCGAGGATCGCGCCGACGATGCACAGCGCGCCGACGGCGGCCGCGAGCGTCAGCAGCGCGTCCCCGGCCCGGGGCAGCAGGCGGCCGGTCATCCCGACACCGCCGTGAACTGCCAGGTCGCGGAGGCCGACTTGTGCTGGAGGCTGTTCGCCGCCCCTGTCGGGAGGGTGACCTCGAAACAGAATCCGGTGGGGCTTCCCGGCGCGCCGGCCGTGGCCGCGGCCAACGGATTGACCACGCCCGTCTCCTGGCCGGCGGTGAGCGGTCGGGTCGTGCCGGCGGACCCCACCACGAAGACCGGCGTGCCGGAGAACGCCGACGCGGCGCACGTCGCCGTCGTGCGCACGACGCGGTACACGAGCGCCACGCCGAGGGTGGCCGCGTCCGTGCCGCCGAGCGTCGCGCCGTTCAGCGTCACCGTGCCGGCGACGGACGCGGCCGTGGTGCGGATGAGGACGGGCAGATACGCCGAGACGCCGGGGGCGAACGCCCCGGAGATGGTCGCGGTCGCCCCGGGGGCCGTTGCATTGGCGGCGTAGGCGGAGCCGCCGACGCTCGACTCGGTGGCGAACACCGAGCCGGTGAACGACCCGGTGCCGTACTCGACATCCGTCCAGCTGGCGAGCGTCATCCCCGCTCCCGATCCGAGCACGACTCCCGCAGCCAGCACCGCCCGCAGCCGGAGCGCCCGAACTCTCCGGCTGCGAGGCGGCGGCTCGAGGGGCATCGGCGCTACTGGCTCGCCGCCTGGAACTGCCAGGTCGCGCTGCCGGTCTGGCCCTGGGCGAGCCCGGCGCCGGCCGTCACCTTGAAGCACAGGTAGACCGGTGCCCCTGCCGCGCCGCCCGTGCCCGCCGCCAGAGGGAATGTCGTCGAGGCCGGGACCGTACTCAGCGCCGTTCCCGCGGGGACGAGCGTGGTACCGGTCGTTCCCGCGGTGCAGCCGAACGTGGTCGTCTGCAGCAGCTGATAGGTCAGGTTGGTCACCGTGCCGGTCGTGCCGGCACTCGTGACGGTCACGGTGGCGTTGTTCGTCGTGTTCGCCGCGAGTTCGACGGCGAACGGCGCTGCTGCGACGTCCGTCGGCGACAGGGATGCGGCGTTCACGGTGAAGGGCAGCGTCGCCGCCGTGCCGGCAGTGGCATGGTCGGTGAAAGTGGTGCCGTCGGTGCTGCCGACCAGGTTGAACGTCCCGGCGGTGAACGTGCCTGTCGCGAACTCCGAATCGTTCCAGGCGGCGAGCGTCACGGCGGCGCCGGCGCCGAGCACGAGCCCGGCGGCCAGCACGGCCCTCACTTTGCGGCGGCGTCCGGAGGCGCGTACCACTGCGGTATCGGTCATGGTCCCTCTTCCTTCTGCGTGGCGCATTTCTGCGTGACGCGTCTCTGCTAGGCGCGCCGGGTTCGACGCAGGACGATCAGGGCGCCGCCCAGGATGAGCAGGAGGCCGAGGCCGGCGAGCAGGGTGGCATTGCCGGTGTCGGACCCGGTGTCGGCGAGGCCGTTCGGGTCGGAGCCGGTCGACGCAGCGCCGGTCGATCCGCCTCCCGCCGGGGGATCGACGTAGCGGAACCCGCCGGGGAGCGTCGCGGTGCCGCAGGCTGCGGCGCCCACCACGGTGATGTCGACCGTGCCGGCGCCGGCAGGGCTCACCGCCGTGAGGGTGGCGTCGTTGATCACGGTGAACGAGGTCGCCGGTGTCGTCCCGAACAGCACGGCGGTCGCGCCGGTGAAGCAGCCGCCCGTCACGGTGACGGTCGTTCCTCCGCCGCTCGGCCCGGAGCTCGGCGTCACCCCGTCGACCGTCGTCCCCGCGTCGTAGGTGAAGGGTGCGGGAGGCGTCGAGCCGACCGGCGTCGTCACGACGATCGGAACGGCCCCGGCGGCGTGCGCCGGTGTGGTGATCGTGATGGTGCCGTCGCCGACGACCGTGAACGGGACCGACTGGCCGCCGACCGTCACGCTCGTGGCGCTCGTGAACCCGCTTCCCGAGATGGTCACGGTCGTGCCGCCGCGCGCCGGTCCGTGATCGGGTGCGAGTCCGGAGATCGTGGGGGCACCCGGGACGACGTCGAAGGTGAACGTCCCGGGGGAGGATGCTCCGTTCGGGTGCTGCACGATCACTCCCACTGCTCCCGGCGCGTGGGCCGGGGTCGTGACGGTGATCGTGGTGTCGTTCACCACGGTGAAGGCGGTGCCGGGAGCGCCTCCGAAGTTCACGCCGGTGGCGCCGGTGAACCCGGTGCCGGTGATGGTGACGGTCGTGCCTCCGGTCTGCGGTCCGTGCGTCGGGGTGAGACTCGTGATCGCCGGGACGGCGAGGTAGGTGAAGGTGCCTGGCCCGGAGTCCGCGACCGGGGACTGCACGACCACGTTCGCCGGGCCGGGTGTTCCCGCAGGAGTGGTGGCTGTGATCGTGGTGTCGTTCACCACGGTGACCCCGGTCGCCGGCGCGCCGCCGACCGTCACTCCCGTGGCTCCGGTGAACCCGCTGCCCGTGATGGTGATGGACGTCCCTCCGGTCTGCGGGCCGCTGTTCGGCGTGATGCCGGTGATGGCCGGGACGGCGAGGTAGGTGAAGGTGCTCGAGGCGGAGTCCGCGACCGGATGCTGCACCATGACGTTCACCGCGCCCGGAGCGTGGGCCGGGGTTGCAACGGTGATGGTGGTGTCGTTCACGACGGTGAATCCCACCCCGGGGACGCCGTCGAAGGTGACCCCGGTCGCACCCGTGAATCCGCTCCCGGTGATGGTCACCGCGGTGCCTCCGGTCTGCGGGCCGCTGTTCGGCGTGATGCCGGTGATGGCCGGGACGGCGAGGTAGGTGAAGGTGCCCGGCGCGGAGTCGGCCACCGGATTCTGCACGACGACGTTCACCGCTCCTGGTGCATTGGCCGGTGTCGTTGCCGTGATCGTGGTGTCGTTCACGACGGTGACCCCGGTGGCCGGGACGCCGCCGAACGTGACGCCCGTCGAGCCGGTGAAGCCGGATCCCGTGATCGTCACCGCTGTGCCTCCCGTCTGCGGCCCGCTGTTCGGCGTGATGCCGGTGATGGCAGGCACGGCGAGGTAGGTGAAGATGCCCGGGGTGGAATTCGCCACCGGGGACAGCACGACCACGCTCGCCGGACCGGGGATCCCCGCGGGGGTCGTTGCCGTGATGGTCGTGTCGTTCACCACGGTGAACGCGGTGCCGGGACTCCCGGCGAAGGTGACGCCGGTCGCGCCGGTGAAGCCGGAACCGGTGATGGTGACGTGCGTGCCTCCCGTGTCCGGGCCGCTGGCCGGCGCGATGGAGCTGATCGCGGGGACCGGCAGGAACGTGAAGTCGCCGGGGACGGACTGACCGCCCGGTGCTGTCACCACGACGCCGACCGGGCCGACGGCGTGGGCCGGTGTCGTCGCCGTGATCGTGGTGTCGTTCACGACGGTGACGCCGGTGGCCGGGGTGCCGCCGAAGGTGACGGCGGTCGCGCCTGTGAAGCCCGACCCGGTGATGGTGACCGGAGTCCCTCCTGTCTGCGGTCCGCTCGTCGGGGCCACCGCGGTGATCGCGGGGGCTGCGAGGTAGGTGTAGGTGAGCGGCGCCGTGTCGCCGAGCGGATGCTGCACCACGACGTTCACGGCTCCAGGCGCGTGGGCCGGGGTGGTCACCGTGATCGTGGTGTCGTTCACCACCGTGAACGTGCTGCCAGGGGTCCCGTCGAAGGTGACCCCGGTCGCGCCGGTGAAGCCGGTCCCGGTGATCGTCACCGTCGTGCCTCCCGCCTGCGGCCCCTGCGCCGGCGTGATTCCGGTGGCGGTCGGCGGAGCGGGGACCGCGTCGGGGCCGACGCTCGCGTTCGCGACGTTCAGCACCAGCGCCGAGGTCGCGGGGAGGACCGTCGCGCGCAGTGCGGTCTCGGTGAACACGCCGCCGGCGGTGGACTGGTTGTTGGCGGTCAGCGTCACGACCTGGCTCAGCACGGGGTCGAGCGCGGGGACGAGGGTGTTCGCGACCGGCGCGATAACGGCGGGGCCGAGCGCCGTGACGAGTGCGCCGACGGAGTTCAGCGGTCCGGTCAGTGCGCTCAGAACCGTTCCCAGCGGGAGCGCGAGCCCGGCGCCGGCGAGGGCGATCCCGGAGGTGTCGCCGCCGAGGAGCGCGCCCACGGTGGAGTTGACGGTGACGACCGGCAGGCCGAGCACGCTCACGCCCGCGGTCACGGTGAGTGCGTCGATGGCGGTGGTGAGCGTGTTCTGCACGCGCGTCAGGAGCGACCCGACGACCCCGGTGATGCGGTTGCCGATCTCGGCGATGACCGGGCCGCTGAGGACGTTGGTGTTCGGGGCGAGACCTTCGAGGGCGGTGATCGCCCCGAGGTCGACGGTGACCGTCCCCGTCCCGAGGTCGATGGCGATCCCGGGATAGGCCGGGTCGGTGATCGTGCCGGTGAGGAGCGGCGCGACGGCCGACTGCAGGTTCACGGCGCCGACCGTGGCCGAGGTGGTGAGCACGCCGGCGAGCGGGAGGCCGGCGAGGGAGGTCGCGAGCGTTCCGCCCGGCCCCGAGAGCCCGTCGACGGCCGTCTGGACGGTCGCCACCTGGTTGGTGATCGCGGTGGTCAGTGCCGCGAGGGTCGGGCTCTGGAAGCTGAGCCCCGTCGATGCGATGGAGTACGAGCCCGTTGCGGCACCGGGAGCGGCCTGGGCGGCCCGCGCGGCCGTGATGCCGACGGTGAGGTCGAGCTGCGCCACCTCGTTCAGGGTCGCGGTCGGGAGGCCGAGCGAGGAGACGGCCTGCGCGAGGTTCAGGTGCAGCGGGCCCGGTGCGACGCCGGGGGCGGGGGTGATCCCCGTCCCGATGTCGCCGGTGGCGGACGTGAGACCGGATGCCCCGACCGACGACCCGTTCTGCAGCGCGGAGGCGTACTGTCCGACCACTCCGGCGCTGCCGAGGTCGAGCGGCAGCTGGATGCCGCCGGGGGCGGTGAGTGTCACGGCGCCGAGCACGCCGACGTTCAGATTGTTCGCGTTCGTCTGATCGGCCGCGCCGTTGCTGACGGCCGCCTCTCCGCCGAGCGAGGCGACGAGCGCCGCGTCCAGCCCGAGCAGCGAGCCATTCAGGTATTGCCCTGTCGCCGCGGAGGTGTCGCCGGGCGCGGCCTGCGCGGGGAGCGCCCAGATGCCGGCGCCCGCGAGCAGCAGGGCGAGTGCGGTGCTGACCGCGGCCGGCCGCAGTGCCCGGTGCCTTCCCCTCCCATCTGCGGTCGGTGCGTGTGCGCGGAGACGGTTGAGACCAGACCTCACGATGTTCCCCCAACGGTTGAGACGTTGAGTGGATCCTGTACATCGGTCGGTCGGTCTCGGCTCACCCGGATCGGGTGATTTCTCCCCCGTTCAGAGCAGGCCGAGTTCGCGAGCGCGCCGAACGGCATCCGCCCGGCCGCTCGCCCCGACCTTCGCGTAGATCGACCGCAGGTGCGTCTTGACGGTGTTGATGCTCACGCTGTGCTTGGCCGCGATCTCCAGGACGGTCTGGTGCAGCGGGAGCTCCCGCAGGAGGTCGCGCTCGCGCGTCGTCAGGCTCTTCTGCGGGGCGCGGCGGCCTTCGGGGGCGATCCCGACCGCGGACGCGGCCTCCAGGACGGAGGCCGCGAACGCCTCCGAAGCCCCGAACGTCCCGCGCCGTTCCGCCACCAGCCGCACGAACGCCTGGCGCGCGAGGAACGGCCTCCTGGCGCGCATCCGCTCGGCCAGGGCGAGCGCCTTCGACAGGCGCAGGCGTGCTCGTGCCTCGTCTCCGCTTTCGGCCGACCAGTGGGCGAGCAGCAGCCAGCCGACGACCAGGTTCGTGCCCTCGAGGACGCGCGAACCTCCCGAGAGCGCGCGTTCGAGGGCTGCAGCGCCGGAGTCCTGGGCGACCGTGCCCTCGCGCAGGAGTGCGGCCGCGAGGACGGAGCCGAGGCTGTCCGGCCCGAGCGCGGTCGTCAGCTGCTCCACGTAGTCGCGCGCGACGCTCCGGCCCCGATACAGGAGCGCGAGGTCGAGGAACCGGAAGGCGCCGAGCGCGATGGTCTCCGGCCGGCGGCGCAGGCTCACCGCGAACAGCTGCTCCATCTCCTCGAAGACCGAGCGCGGGTCGGCGCCGCCGTCGAGCCGGAAGAGCAGACGCAGAGCGCGGGGAGCGAGGACACCCACCGCGTCGAGTGCCCGCCATTGCGCGTTGATGATGTCGTCGAGCTGCGAGAGGCGGAACGGCTCGCACGACCGATAGGCGGCTGCGGCGGTGCGCAGCAGGGCGCTCGCGTCGACGAGGCTCTCCGGTTCGGCCGATCGGCTGCCCAGTCGGGCGATGCGGCTCTCGAGGATGCCGACCAGGGGCCAGTTGGAGAGCGCGTTCGCCGCGTTCGCCGCCGTGTCCAGCGCGAGCAGCTCGAGCCATGGCAGCTGGGATTCATCGGCGCTGTCGGCTGCGGCGACTGCTCGCGTCAGAGCGCGCTCGAGGCGACCGGTCGACAGCTCGACCCTGGCTCTGGCGGCCTCGGCGAACAGTCGGGCGTCCAGAACGGCGAGCGGGCCGCCCCCGCCGGCCGGATGCTCCGCGGTCACCGCTTCCGCCGCCTCCAGCCGTGCCAGGGCGCTCGCGAGTTCGGGTCCGGTGCTGGCATGGAGCGCGTGGAGCGCGGCCACGACGAGGTCGCGCTCCGGAGAGCGCGGCGCGCCCTCGTCCTCCGCGAGGGCCAGGAAGTGATCGACGCGGACGGACTCCGCCAGTTGCGGTGAGGAGACGAGGGCGCCGAGGAGCCCGGTCGTCGCGGTGAGCACACCGCGGTCCTCCAGGTGCGCGAGGGAGCCCCGGACGCTCAGCGTGGATCCCCGGAAGACCAGGGCGAGGCCGAACCGTCGCAGCAGGTCTTCGACCAGCTCGGAAGAGTTCGATCGCTGCGCCTGATCGAGCGCAGCCTCGATATCGCCCTCGGCGACGTGCCACTCGGCGGCGACGCTGTGCAACCGCAGGAGCCCGATCGCGTCCCGGGCGATGAACTCGGTCAGGACGCCGTCGCGGAAGGCCGGTTCGAGGCGGGAGCGGGCGTGCGGCTCGGAGCGGGCGGCGCCGGCCGTCCGGCCGACGAGCCCCGACCCGAAGCCGATCCGTTCGAGGGCGGCGATGGCGTCCGGGCGTCCGCTGAGGACCGCGGCGAGCTCGGCGTCGAACTCCGGCACAGTGGACAGCGCCAGGAGGAGCTGGGACTGCGCGGGCGCGAGCTCGTCGAGCAGGAGGCGGGCGAGCACCGTGGTGAGGCTCTCCGGGGAGGAGCTGATCGCGGAGAGCGCTGCCGCGCGGTCGCGGGAGCGGGCGATCGCCTCCGCGGCGAGTGCGAGCGTGGCGGCCCTCCCCTCTGCGCGGGCGACGAGCGAGAGGAGGGCGGGCCGGGGGAGCTCGACGCCGCGGGAACGCAGCAGCTCGTCGGCCTCGTCCGCACGGAACGCCAGCTCGCCGGCGCCGACGGCGACGGCGGGCCGCCCCTCAGCCGTCGCGAAGGGCACGAGGGGGACATCGCGTCCGCTGAGGACGACGGCACCGGAGGATGCGGTCACGTACTCCACGAGCCGCTCGCGGCCGGTCCGCGCGCGCACGGCCTCGATGGAGTCGACGACGACCGTGCGACCGTCGCCGGAGGCGGCGTGCGCGTCGAGACGGGCGATCCAGTCGGTGTCAGTGGCGGCGTCGAGGTACGCTCGACGGCCGGCGTCCTCGTCGCACCAGGAGCGCAGCAGCGTCGACTTGCCGGTGCCTGCAGGGGCGGTGACGACGATCACCGCGGAGGCGCGCTCGCCGCGGTCGAGCAGGTCGATCAGGCTCCTGCGCAGCACTGTCCGCCCGCGCGATTCCCACGTGTCTCCTGAGAAACGGACCATGCGACCTCCAGCGACGGGTTCCCGTTCTACGCGTCGACCCACCGGCTGTGGCGGGCCAGGTGCATAGACCGGTTGGTTCACTATCACCTCTTCCGGGTGAAATCGCTCGTCTTGACATTCGGAGGGAAGGCGTGGAACACTGCTGGAATTATTTGACACAAGTGTCAAAGAATTCCTTCACCGTCGATGGGAACCACCGTGACCGCACCGCAGAACACCGACCTCCTCCTCACCGGAGCACGCGTCCGCACGTTCGACGACGCCGGCCCCTGGGCAGAAGCGGTCGGTGTGACCGACGGCCGGATCAGCTACGTCGGCCCTGCCGCCGACGCCCCCGCGGCCCGCGAGACGCGCGATCTCGGCGGCGCGCTGGTCACGCCCGGCATCATCGACAGCCACAACCACCTCCTGCTCGGCTTCGACCCGGACGCGGTCAGCCTGGAGGGTGCTGAGACGCTGGAGGAGGTGCGCCGACGCATCCGCGACCTCGCCGACCGTCGGCCCGACCTCGACTGGATCTGTGCCGAGAACGCGGTCTACTCGGTGGTCACCGGCCGCCGCCCGAACGCGGCCGACCTCGCCGGCCTCACCGACCGCCCGGTGTTCGTCACCACGTACGACCAGCACTCGGTCTGGCTCAACGACGCGGCCCTGCACGCCCTCGGCATCGCGTCGGGAGGCGACATCCCGTGGGGGAGGCCCGAGCGCGACGAGCACGGGGAGCCCACCGGGTGGGTCACCGACTTCTACACCAGCGCGATGACGACTGCCGGGCTCGCGGGACTCCAGCGCGACATCCCGATGTACTCGCCGGAGCGCCGCTACCGCAAGCTGCTCGGCAGCCTCGCGCTCGCCACCGCGAGCGGCATCACCACGGTCGTCGAGCCGCAGGTGCCGCTCGCCGAGCTGGGCCTGTTCGACAGGGCGCGCGACGCCGGGCTGCTCTCGTCGCGCGTCATCGCGGCGCTGTTCCACCCGATCGACGCCGACGCCTCCTTCCGGAGCGAACTGCGGGAGGCCGTCGACGGCGCGACAGCGAGCGACCTGCTGCGGTTCGGACCGGTGAAGCTGTACGCCGACGACGTGATCGAGCCGCACACCGCCTGGATGCTCGACGACTACGCCAACCGGCCAGGCCACCGGGGTCACCCCTCCGCACCCGTGGGGGAGCTGACCCGCATCGTCACCGAGCTCGACAGGCTCGGCTTCCAGACCCACACCCACGCGACGGGCGACGGCGGCATCCGGCTCGCCCTCGACGCGATCGAGGCGGCTGCGCGCACGAACGGCACGCGCGACCGCCGGCACGGGATCGTGCACGTCGAGTGCCTGCACCCCGACGACCTGCCCCGCTTCGCCGCCCTCGGCGTCACCGCGGCGATGCAGCCGCGGCACTGCTCGCCCGACCTCGTCGCCGGCACCTGGATGGAGAACATCGGCGAGCAGCGCTGGGACCGCGCCTGGCGCTTCCGCTCGCTGATGGCCTCCGGTGCACACGTCGCGCTGTCGAGCGACTGGCAGGTCGGCGAGATGGACCCGCTGGTCGGCCTCTACTCGGCGCTGACGCGCGCCGGACTCGACGGCGGCGACGCGTGGACGCCCGCCGAGCGCCTCGGCCTCGACGACGCCCTCCGCGGCTACACGCGCGAAGGCGCCTGGGCCTGGCACGCGGAGGACGACCTCGGCGTGCTCCGGGTCGGAGCGCGCGCCGACGTCGTCGCCTGGTCGGACGACCTGTACCAGCACGAGGGCGACCCGGCCGCGCTGCTCGACCAGCGCGCAGCGCTCACCGTCGTGGGCGGCGCGATCGTGCACGACGCCGACCGCGACGCGCCCGTCCCCGAGCAGCACGGCGCCCTCGCCCACTGCTCCGCCGCCCACTGACCCGGCCTCGCTACGACTCTCGGCCGTCGCCCCCGGCCGGACCGACCGTCCCGTCCTCTCCCGCCGCCGCGAAAGGATCCACCCGAATGTCCCAGCTCGACCCCTCCATCGCTCCCGCCCGCTCGGCCGAGACGCCGAGCGATCTGGAGGCCGCCGGCCTGCGCCGCAGCCTCACCCTGCGTCACATCGTGTTCCTCGGGCTCGCCTACATGGCGCCGCTCGCGGTCTTCGACACGTTCGGGATCGTCGCCGACATCACGCACGGGCACGTGCCGCTGTCGTACCTGCTGGTGCTCGTCGCCGTGCTGATCACCGCGCTCAGCTACGCGAAGATGGTGCGCTTCTACCCGCGGGCCGGCTCCGCCTACACCTACACGCGGGAGGCGATCAACCCGCACCTCGGGTTCCTCGTGGGCTGGGCGGCGACGCTCGACTACCTGCTGCTTCCGATGATCAACGCGCTGCTGTCGGCGATCTACATGACGGCGGCGTTCCCGGAGGTGCCGTCGTGGGTGTGGATCGTGTCCACGATCGTCGTCTGCACGGTGCTCAACCTCATCGGGGTCCGGATCGCGGCCAAGGTCAACGTCATCCTGGTCGTCATCCAGGTGGTCGTCGCCGTCGCGTTCGTCGCCTTCACGATCAAGAACATCGCGGAGGGCGCGAACGGCTCGTCGTTCTCGCTGACGCCGTTCTTCTCATCGGGGATCGATGCCGGGGCGATCGTGTCGGGCGCGGCCATCCTCGCCCTGTCGTTCCTCGGCTTCGACGCGGTGAGCACCCTGGCGGAGGAGGCAGAACACCCGCGCAGGGACATCCCGCGCGCGATCCTCATCATCGTCGGCGTCGCCGGGCTGTTCTTCGTCAGCGTCACCTACGTGATGCAGGTGCTGTTCCCCGACGTGTCCGCCGTCGGCAACATCGTCGGCGCCTCGCCGGAGATCGCGAAGTACATCGGCGGCGCCGCCTTCCAGGCCGTGTTCATCGGCGGCTACATGGTCGCCGTGCTGGGCTGCGGGATCACCCAGCAGATGAGCGCGGCGCGTCTGCTCTACGCGATGGGCCGCGACGGTGCGCTGCCGCGGAAGTTCTTCGGGCGGCTGAACCGGGCGGGCGTGCCGGCCGGCAACGTGCTGCTGATCGCCGCGCTGGCATGCTCCGCGGTGTTCCTCGACCTGAGCCGCGCGGCCTCCCTCATCAACTTCGGCGCGTTCGTGGCGTTCATCTTCGTGAACCTGTCGGTGATCTTCACCTACGTCCGCTTCGTGAAGGAGCGTGGCTGGAGGGCGGCGCTCGGGTTCGTGGTGCTGCCGGCGCTCGGAGTGGCGATCAACATCGCCCTCTGGTTCAGCCTGGAGCCGAGCGCGATGGTCGTCGGCGGGGTGTGGGTCGCGCTCGGCCTCGGCTACCTGCTCTGGCGCACCAGGTTCTTCCGGGTCGCGCCGCCTGCTCTCGCTGGCCCCGTCGAGCAGCGCTGACGCGCCTGGGAACCCTCCCACCCAGCACGAGGGGCACGTTGTTGTCCCCTTCGCGACGCGAAGGGGACAACAACGTGCCCCTCGGGAGCAGGCGGCGCGGGTCTACGGTTCGGTCACGAAGGCGGCGCGGCGGCGGCGAGCGCGACGGGGCAGCGCTGCGATGACGAGACCGGCGACCGCCAGCCCGGCGCTCAGGTAGAGCCCGGGGCGGTAGTGCGCGAGCTGCTCGGCGAGGGCGGCGGAGCCTCCCGCTCCCGAGCCGGCCGGGCCTCCCGCGATCAGCGCGGTGGTCACCGCCAGAGCGAGCGCTCCGCCGACCTGCGAGCTGGTCTGCACGAGACCGGCCGCCAGGCCCTGCTCGTCGTCGTGGACGCCGGTCGTCGCCTGCACCTGGATGGCGGGGAAGCCGATCCCGAAGCCGACGCCGAGCAGCACGACGGGCGGCAGCACATCCGACCAGTACACGGGCGCGGTGCCGAGTCGCAGGAACAGCAGGTAGCCGGCCGAGAGCGAGCCCAGGCCGATGATGATCAGCACCGTCGACCCGAACCGGTCGATCAGGCGGTCGGTGAACGGGGCGCTCAGCACGACGACCAGTCCGGTGGGCAGCAGTGCGAGCGCCATGGCCAGCGGCGACCAGCCGAGCACGTCCTGGAGGTAGAGGGTGAGCACGAACTGGAACGAGACGTACGAGCCGAAGAGCGTGATCGCCGTGAGGTTGGCCCGCAGAACGGAGGCGACCCGGAAGATCCCGAACCGGATCAGCGGGTGCCGCACCCGCAGCTCCAGCACGACGAACGCAGCCAGCAGCGCCCCGGCGACGACGAATCCGAGGATGGTCTGCGGTGAGCCCCAGCCGGCGCCGGGTGCCGACACGACCGTGTAGACGAGCAGCAGCATGCCCGCAGCGAGGAGGACAGCTCCCGGGATGTCGTGGCCGGCGCCGCGCTCGCGGCGGTCCTTCGGCACGAAGAAGAAGCCGAGCACGAGGGCGAGCACCGCGAGCGGCACGGAGAAGAGGAACGTCCAGCGCCAGCTGAGTGAGGTCATCAACCCGCTCATGATCAGGCCGAGCGAGAACCCGCTCGCGGCGAACGTCGTGAAGATCGAGATGGCCTTGTTGCGCTCGGGGCCCTCCTCGAAGTTGGTGGTGATCAGCGAGAAGGCGGCCGGAGCCGTGAAGGCGGCCGCCACGCCCTTGACGAAGCGGCTGGCGATGAGCAGCCCGGCATCGGCGGAGAGGCCTCCGGCGAGCGAGGCGATGGTGAAGACGCTCAGCGCGACCAGGAGCACCGTGCGGCGACCGAGCAGGTCGGCCAGACGGCCGCCGAGCAGCAGGAGGCTGCCGTAGCCCAGCACGTAGCCGGAGACGATCCACTGCAGGGCGCCGGGCTCCAGGCCCAGCTCCTTGCCGATGGAGGGGAGGGCGACGCCGACCATGGAGACGTCGAGACCGTCGAGGGCGATGACGATGCAGGTGGCGAAGAGCAGCAGCCAGCGGGCGCGGCTCCAGGTGACGCGAGTGGATCCGGCGGGCGTCGCCGGCGGCCGGACAGCGGGGCGGGAGGCGGTATCGGAGTTCAGCACCCGGCAAGTCTATGACACGGAATAGATTGTGTCAGCAAAGTATGCACATTCATCTAATTCGCATGAAAACGCGCGTATCATTGCAGCCGTGAACGAACCGGTCGACATCTCGGCCCGCTGGCGAGAGCTGCAGGGCCTCTACCTCAGCACGGCGGCGGAGCTCGAGCGCACCCTCCAGCAGGGGCACCAGCTCGGTCTGAGCGAGTACGAGGTGCTCGACCTCGTCGCCGGCTACGCGAACGAGTCGTGCACCATGCGCAACCTCGTCGACCTCACGCCGATGACCCAGAGTGCCCTCTCCCGGATCGTCGAGCGGCTGGTGAAGGCCGGCCTCGTCGAGCGGAACACCTGCGACTACGACCGCCGTGCGCTCTTCGTGGGCATCACGGCCGAGGGCGCGCGCGTGCACGACGACGCCAAGCGCGCGTACGAGGGGATGCTCGAGAAGGCTCTCGCAGGGGCGGGCGTGCCCGCTTAGGCTGGAGGCTATGCGCGCGATCGTCCAGGAGGAGTTCGGCGACCCGGCCAGGGTCCTGAAGGTGGAGGAGCGGCCGCTCCCCGAACCGGGGGCGAAACAGGTGCGCGTGCGCACCGTGCTGTCGCCCATCCACAACCACGACCTGTGGACCATCCGCGGCACCTACGGCTTCAAGCCGACGCTCCCCGCGGGGGCGGGAACCGAGGCCGTCGGCATCGTCGACGCGCTCGGCGAGGGCGTGGAGGGGCTCGCGGTCGGGCAGCGTGTGGTCACGGGCGGCACGTTCGGCGTCTGGGCGGAGGCTTTCATCGCCCCGGCCGGCGCACTGATCCCCGTGCCGGACGGGCTGAGCGACGAGGTCGCCTCCCAGCTGGTCGCGATGCCGTTCAGTGCCCTCAGTCTCCTCGACTTCCTCGAGGTGAAGCCGGGGGAGGTCGTGCTGCAGAACGCGGCGAACGGCGCGGTCGGCCGGCTGCTCGCCCAGTTCGCCCTCGAACGCGGCGAGAAGGTCATCGGCCTGGTCCGCCGCCGGCACGACGCCGACGCGCTGGCCGCGCAGGGCATCCCGAACCTGGTGGCGACGAGCGACGACGACTGGCGCGACCGGGTGCGCGCCCTCGCCGACGGCGCGCCGATCGCGGTCGCCGTCGACTCGGTCGGCGGGGAGTCGAGCGGCGACCTCCTGTCGCTTCTGTCGGAGAACGGCACCCTCGTGTCGTTCGGCGCGATGGGAAGCGACGGGATGCAGCTCTCGTCGGGCGACCTGATCTTCAAGCAGGCGACGATCAAGGGATTCTGGGGCAGCAAGGTGAGCGCGGCCATGGCGCCGGCGAAGCGGGGCGAGCTGTTCGGCGAGCTGATCCGCGCCGCGTCGACTGGGGCGATCACCCTCCCAGTGGAGGGCGTGTTCGGGTTCGACCAGGTGCGCGAGGCGGTGGAGGTCGCGGCGCGGTCGGGCCGCACCGGCAAGGTGCTGCTGCGACCGTAGGGCGCGGAGCGGGGCCGGTTGGCAAGTCCGGAGGTCTCGGCCGCTACGCCGCCGAGATGCCCGTTCCTCCGGAGATCCCGCCCGTCAGCGGCCGGTTCTCCGGAGTTCCGGACCGGCGCGGAGGTCGCGCGTGGGGTCCGTAGATACGGAGATGTGGCTGGTCGGGCGCGAAATCTCCGGAGTTCCGGACCGGCGCGCGGCGTGTCGCCGGCGACCTCCGGAGTTGCGCGCGGCGCCGCCGCCCGTGTCGCCCGATTTGGGGGACAAATTGCTGTCCTCCAAACAACCTACAGACCGTTCTTTCTAGCTATGCTCCTCACTGACGCATCGCAGCGTCGCCAGCTACAGCCTTTTGCACCGACCCGACGCAAGCGGAAGGACGTACCATGACCCAGCCCTTTGGCGCCGTCGACCCTGAGACGGCAGCGGAGCGCGCACACGTGCTCCTCGAATCCGAGATCACCGCGCGACTCGACGCCGTGCGCGAACTCGCCAGGCGACTCAACGGCCTGGATGCCGCCATCGCCGACTACCTGTCGGCCTGGCAGAGCGCCACCCGAGCCGGTTGGACCGACAGCACGCTCGCCGACATCGGCCTGCGCGCTCCGGAGTCCCTGCCGACCCCGAGCGGTCGCCGAGCCGCGGACGCCGGCGCGCCCGCCGCACCGTCCCCGTCCGCTCCATCCGCGTCCGCTCCGACGCTCGCTCCGGTCGTAGCGCTCACCCCGCCTCCCGCGCCGCCGTCGACCGTGACCGCACCCGCGTTCGGTCCCGCTCCGACGCTCGCCTCGGTGGCGCCGCTCTCCGCGCCGACGGCGCCGACCGCGGCGGCCTCCACCTCCGTGGTCTCGACCCCCGTCAACTGACGCGCCGCCCGGTCCTGACGGGCGACCTCCGCGAGACCACGCGCACACGCGCGCCCGCACCACCCACCCGATGACAGCCACGTCTACCCGAAGGACACGTCTGTGAACACTCTGCCCGCCTACGATCGCGCCCACGACGACGCGCAACGGCTCGCCCGCCGCCACGAGCGCGACCTGCACTGGGCGAAGGAGCGCCGCCGCCAGCAGGAGCGCGAGATCGCCGAGGCCGCTGCGCTGCTCGCGGTCCCTGCGCTCACCCTGGCGCGGCGCACCGTCGTCGTCTCCGTGGTGCTGCTGGCGCTGACCGGGGTCGCTCTGGACCTCGTGCTCAACGCCGGACTCACCCCCGGCTGGCTGCTGATGGCCAGTGCGGTGGCGGGAGTGGCGGTGCTGGCCGTCGTCATCGGCGCCGCCGTCTCGTTGCTCGGCATCCGCTCGCGCCGGGCCGCCGCCCGCACAACGCTGCACTCGCGCGACGCGCGGCTCTCGCACACCCAGTACCACATCCATGAGAGCGTGCACTCGTTCATCGACTCGCACGTGGAGGTCGTCAACACCCGACCCGCCAACGTGGCCTGAGCACTCCGCCTGCGCTCCGCCTTCGCCCTTCGGCGGCAGGCGGCTAGCAATAGTCATCCAGCATGAGTATCATGCTCGCATGACCATCGAACTCCGCGAGCCCTCCTTCCTCGTCCTCGCCGCCCTCGCCGATGGCCCGAAGCACGGCTACGCGCTCCTCACCGAAGTGGCCGACCTCTCGGACGGGCGGATCACGCTGAAGGTCGGATCGCTCTACGCGATCGTCGAGCGGGTCGAGAGCGCCGGGCTGGTCGAGCACGTGCGCGACGAGGTCGTCAACGGGAGGCTGCGGCGGTACTTCGCCCTCTCCGACTCGGGGCGCGAGCGCCTCGCCGAGGAGGCGACCCGACTCGAAGAGAACGCCAGCCGGGCGCGCGAGCGGTTGCGCCGACGACCGGGGACCACGATCGCCGGGGCGGTGAGTCGATGACGCGGGAGCTCGAGGCGCGGTACCGGGCGGCACTGCGCTGGTATCCGGAGTCGTGGCGACGACACAATGCCGACGCCGTCGTCGGGATGCTGCTGGACGGAGCCGACCACGATGGCCGCACGGAGCCCGCGCCCGGCGAGCTGACCGACCTGGTGCTTCGCGGCCTGGCGGCTCGCGCCGCGGTGGTCCTCCCGGCCGGCGTGCGCTCCGGGGCGGCGACACTCGCGTTCGGCTACGGGTTCGCCTTCTCGCTCGTCGCATTCTGGAGCAGCTGGTGGGCGCCGTTCTCCCGCTACCGGTCGTGGCTTCGGGAGACGACGCCCGACGTGAGCACCTTCGGGTCGTTCCTCAGCCCAGGAGTGGTGCTGACCGTGCTGTGGTCGGCAGCGCTGGTGCTGTTCCTCATCGGCTCTGGCCGCGCGTCGCGCGTGGTCCTTGCGGTGAGCGGCGTCGTCGCGATGCTGCTGCCGTCGGCGAACGCGCTCGTCCCGGGATGGGACGGTCCGAGCGCGACGAATCTGGTGTTCTTCGCCCTCGCCGCCTTCGTCGCCGCCTCGGCCGTGCCGAGCCGGCGTGCGCTCGTGATCGGTGTCCCGCTCTGGATCCTGCTCTTCGTCGGTGTCTACGCGTGGAACGCGATGCTGACCCCGGACATGCCGTCCGACCGCCAGTTCTGGTATGTCTTCGCAGCACGCGTCCCGCCCGCCGTCGTGGTCGCGCTGCTGATCGTCGTCGCGATCGTCCTCCTCCTGCTGCGCCGGCCCGGGGCCGTGGGCGTCGTCGCGCTTGCCGCCCTCCCCTGGACGGCCGGCTGGTATCTGGCGACGATCCGCGACAATCCGAGCGGCGCGATCGGCTGGGGTGTGGCGACGGTTTTCGCCTGCACCCTCGCGGCGGTGCTCCTCCTGGCGCTGCACCGCTCGGGTGTCCGGATCGTGGTCGAGCGCCCGCGCATCGCGGCGCGCAAGGCGCGCTAGCACGACCGCACCGGATCCGGAGCAGCCGCCATGGCCCGTTCGGGCCACCCCGACCCCGAGGAGAGATGGCCGTTTCGGCCGACGATTCCCGCGCGCCGTCCTGCGACCGTGGAGCAAACACTCCCGACCGGCGGGAGTGACGGAGGAGGAGGCGGACCGATGCCGCTCATCAATGTCAAGGTCATCGAGAACGTGTTCACCGCGGATCAGAAGCAGGACATCATCCGCGCTCTGACCGACGCCATGGTCACGATCGAGGGGGAGAACATGCGTCCCGTCACGTGGTGCGTGGTCGAGGAGGTGCGGAGCGGCGACTGGGGCATCGCCGGCAACCCGCTGACCACGAACGACGTCAAGTCGCTCGCCGCGGGAGTCGCGGTCTGACGCTGTTGCCGTGGCCCGCTCCACGGGCGAAGCTGAAGCACGTGATCAAGTCTCCGGAACGTGCTTCGGCCCTCGACGCCCTGAGGCGGGGAGCGTGGACCGAGGCCGTTCGCGGGTTCGAGGCGCTTCTGGATGAGACCGAGGCGCCAGAGGCTCGCGAGGGCCTTGCCCAGGCGTTCTGGTGGCTCGACGACGGCGACGCGTGTCTGGCGTCGCGCGAGGCCGCCTACCGTGGGTACCGCGAACGCGGTGATGACGTCGGTGCCGCACGGGCCGCGACGTCGCTCGCCTGGGATGCGGTGCTCTTCGGGCAGGGTCCGGCGGTCGCGAGGGGCTGGTACGCCCGCGCAACGGACCTCCTGAAAGACCTCCCCATCCGCGCGGAGCACGGCTGGCACGCGGTGCGCGGTGCCGAGCTCGCGCTCACTCTGGACGACGACACTGACGCAGCACTGGCCGCGGCGCGGCGTGCTTCCGTGATCGGGAGGGACACGGCCGATGACGATCTGGCGTTCGCCGGACAGGCATACGCGGGCCTGGCGCTGGTGATGGCTGGCGAGGTGGACGACGGGATGCGACTGCTCGACGGAGCGGTGGCGGCCGCGACGGCGGGCGACGTCGTCGACCCGATGTGGATGGGCAAAATCTGCTGCTGGCTCATCGTCGCGTGCCGCCGATCGCAGGACATCGAGCGTGCGGCCGACTGGTGTACTCGGGTCGAGGCGATGAGCACGGTCCGAGACCTCACCCCGCTCACGTCGGTGTGCAGGATCCAGTACGCGTCAGTCCTCGTCTCGCGCGGCTCGTGGGCGGATGCCGACGCCCAGCTGCGTCGGACGCTGGACACGCTCGCCGGCTCCCGCCGGGAGTCTCGCGTCGAAGCGGTCGCCGAGCTCGGCGAGCTGCGGCGCCGCCAGGGTCGGCTCGTGGAAGCGGAGGCGCTTCTGCGGCAGGCGGAGTTCTTCGGGCCGGCGGTCATCAGCAGGGCGCGCCTCCGGATCGACCGGGGCGAGCCGGACGGGGCGTGGATCGAGCTGTCCGGGCTCCTCGACGCGATCCCGCCGACCAACCTGCTCGCCCGTGCGGCCGTGCTGCCCGCCGCGGTCGATGCGGCTGTGGCGATCGCCAAGGGGGACGATGCGCGACGGCTCGCAGACGAGCTCGAGGCCATCGCCCGACGTGTGTCGACCGACCCGCTGCGGGGTTTCGCGGCAGCCGCGGCGGCGTCCGTCTCCTCTGGCACGCCCGCGCTGATCTGGTGGCGCGAAGCGGTGCGGATGTTCGCAGTGTCCGGGCTGCGCTACGAGGAGGCGCAGAGCCGGCGGTCCCTCGGCATCGCTCTGGCGGCCCTCGGCGACGCCGCTGGAGCCGCGGAACAGCGGGACACCGCCCGGACGATCTTCGCGGAGCTCGGGGTTCATTCGTCGACGGACGCGACGGATCTCACCGCGCGGCAGCGCGAGGTGCTCCGCCTCATAGCGCGTGGACGGACGAACGCCGAGATCGCCCGCGAGCTGACGGTCAGCGAGCACACCGTCCATCGGCACGTCGCGAACATCCTGACCAAGCTCGGCCTCGGGTCGCGGGCGGCCGCCGCCGCATATGCTGCGCAGTCGCACCTGATCTAGCGAGCCTGTGAAAACACTCAGGTTCGGCCGCCTCTCTTAGAAGTTGCTGAGCCGTACAGTGTTTGACTGGTGGTTCCGCTCGAGAGGAGTCTCCGCCCGTGAAGCCAGCCCAGCTCCGCATCCCTCGTCACTGGATCGTCTGGACCGTGGTCCTGTTCGCCCTGACCTTCGCGCTCGGCTTCGCGGCCAAGTGGATTCCCGCTCTCCGGATGGAGTCGCTCGGCGCCTCCATCAACCGGGTGAACTCGCCGTTCCTCGACAAGATCGCTCTGCTGCTCGACAAGATCGACCAGGTGACCGTGGTCGGTGTCATCCTGGTCATCGTCTTCATCATCCTGCTGTTAGTGAAGGGCTGGAGGCTCGCGCTCGGCACCGTGGTGGTGACCGGTCTCGGCTGGATCACGACGCTGGTCGTGAAGACCGTCGTCGCCGAACCGCGCCCGACCACCGCCGGCCTGACCCATCTGCTGCACGTGAACCCGGCGACCCTCAGCTACCCGAGTGGTCACGTGGTCTTCGCAGCGGCGCTGGTGACGGCGCTCGCGATGGTCTGCCGGGGAACTCTCGCGCGCACGATCGTCCTCGTCGTCGGTGCACTCTTCGTGCTCCTCGTGATGTGGTCGCGGCTCTACGTGGGCGTGCACTACGGCTCGGACGTCGTGGGCGGCGTGCTCAACGGCGTCGCGGGCGTGCTGCTGTTCGCCGGGCTCTGGAACCTGGTCGCCTCCCGCGTCTTCGCCGGCCGGGGCCGTCGCGTCGCCGCGTAGCGCCCCCGCGGCACCACGAGTCACGAGATTCGTGACGAATGTGCCGATTCGTGCCACGAATCTCGAGATTCGTGACGAATGTCGGTGACCCTCCGGGGTGCGAGGCTCAGAGGTAGAGCGTGCCGGCGGCGGCGACGACGCCGGAGCCGGTCAGCGTCACGCGCGCGCCATCGACGGTGACGGTCAGCAGGCTCGGCCTGCCGAGCGCGCGGCCCTGCTCGATGCGCACCGGCTCGCCGGACGCGGCGACACCGTCGCGCACCAGCAGGGCGGCCAGCGGACCCGCGGCCGTGCCGGTCGCCGGGTCCTCCGCGATGCCGACCGTCGGATTGAAGAAGCGTGCGTACGCGTGGCGGCCGGCGCCCGCGTCGAGCGTGTAGACGTAGCAGCCTTCGCCGCCCGCGTGCGCCAGCAGCGTCGCCAGTGCTGCGCTGTCGGGCCGGGCCGCATCCACCGCGGCGACCCCGGCCACACGCACGAGGAGGTGCCCTGCGCCCGTCGAGCCGACCTCCGGCACCGATGACGCGACGACATCGTCGACCGCAAGCCCCAGCGCCGCCGCGAGCGCTGCGACATCGACCGGGGGCGTTCCGGGGAACACTGGCGGCGACTGCCGCATCGACACCACCGGCCGGCCGTCCCGCGCGCGCGAGACCGTGACCTCCAGGAGGTCGTCCCCGATCTGCTGCAGGTAGCTGTCGCGGTCCGGGTCGAGCCGCCCGGACCCGGCCAGCCAGATCCACGCGCCCATCGCGTTGTGGCCGGCGCCGCCGACCTCCACCCCCGCCGGGGTGAACGAGCGGAGGCGCACCGCGGCGCCGGCCGCGGTCGGGGCGCACAGGAACGTCGTCTCCGACTGGTTGAATTCACGCGCGATGGCGCGCAGCTGCGGCTCGGTCAGCTCATCGGCGTCGGGCACGAGCGCGAGCGGGTTGCCCTCCAGGGCGCGCTCGGCGAACACATCGATCCAGAAGAACGGCACGTCCATGCGCCCATAGTGCCTCACCGCGCTCGCGTCCGGCTCACGTTACGGCGCATTGCAGCCGGGCCGCAGGAGGCCCGCTCCGGACGATAGCGTTCTGCGCAACGGAACCCGTCCCGAGACCCTCCCGAGGTAGCAGCATGCCCAGCGACACCGCCGTCAGCCCCGCGATCGCCCGCCCGTACGCACCGGCGCACGTGATCGCCTCCGATGCGGAGGCGCGCGCAGCCGCCCGCGACTTCGCCGAGACCGTGCGTCCCTACGCGGCGCAGATCGACGCCGAGCGGCGCATCCCGATCGAGGTCGTCGACGCGTTCAGCGCGACCGGACTCTGGGCCATCACCATCCCGCGCGAGTTCGGCGGCGCAGAGGTCTCGCACGCGACCCTCGCCGACGTCATCGCGACCGTTTCGGCGGTGGAGCCGTCGCTCGGGCAGATCCCGCAGAACCACTTCTGCCTCGTGGAGGACATCCGACTCTCCGGAACGCCGGAGCAGAAGGCCTTCTTCTTCGGGCTGGTGCTGTCGGGCGCCCGCTTCGCGAACGCGTTCTCGGAGGCCGGAGGCAAGAACGTGGCCGAAATCCAGACCCGGCTCGTCCGCGACGGCGACGAGGTCGTGGTCAGCGGCCGCAAGTTCTACTCCACCGGCTCGGCGTACGCGCACTGGATCCCGGTGCTGGCCGTCGATGAGGACGGCCTCGAGCAGCTGGTCTTCACCGAGCGCGACTCCGAGGGCCTCACCGTCGTCGACGACTGGTCGGCGTTCGGACAGCGGGCGACCTCCAGCGGTTCGGTGGTGCTGGAGGACCTCCGCGTGCCGGTCGAGCGCGTCTTCCCGATGCACACCGAGTACGAGAACCCGACCATCGCCGGTCCGTTCGCCCAGCTCACGACCGCCGCTGTCGATCTCGGGATCGCGCGCGGCGCCATCCGCGAGACGCACGACGCGGTGCGGGCGGCGCGGCCCTGGATCGACAGCGGCGTCGACTCGGCGACCAAGGACCCGCTGACCCTGGAGCGTCTGGGCCGCCTCGACATCGACCTGGCCGCAGCGGAAGCGCTCACCGAGAAGGCGGGCGAGGCCATCGACGCGGCCAAGCCGGCGGCCGACGAGGCCAACGTGGCCGCGGCCTCCATCGCCGTCGCCCGCGCGAAGGTGCTCACCACCGAGCTGTCGCTCGAGGCCTCCACACGCCTGCTGGAGCTGGGCGGCACGCGCTCGGCCCTCGGTGCGAAGGCACTCGACCGCTACTGGCGCAACGCGCGCGTCCACACGCTGCACGACCCGGTGCGCTGGAAGCCGGTCATCATCGGCGACTACGCGCTCAACGGCACGCTGCCCGCGCGGCACTCCTGGATCTGAGCGGCGACGACGGCATGGCCCAGCAGATCCGGCTCAACGCGTTCACGATGAACACGGTCGGGCACCTCTCGCCCGGCCTCTGGCGGCACCCGCGCGACGAGTCGCGGCGCTACCTCGACCTCGACTACTGGATCGAGCTCGCGCAGACCCTGGAGCGCGGCCTCATCGACGCGGTGTTCCTCGCCGACGTGCTCGGCGTCTACGACGTCTACGGAGGCAGCAGGGATGCGGCGCTGCGCGGGGGAGTGCAGGTGCCGGTCAACGACCCGCTGCAGCTCATCCCGGCGATGGCCGCGGCGACCGAGCACCTCGGGTTCGGCGTGACCGCCAGTGTCTCCTTCGAGCACCCGTACCCGTTCGCCCGCCGGATGTCGACGCTCGACCACCTGACGAACGGCCGCATCGGCTGGAACATCGTCACCTCTTACCTGAACAGCGGTGCACTGAACCTCGGCGTGAGCGGCCAGGAGGCCCACGACCGCCGGTACGAGATCGCCGAGGAGTACCTCGAGGTGGTCTACAAGCTCTGGCAGGCCAGCTGGGACGACGACGCGGTGGTGGCCGACCCGGTCACCGGCGTCTACGCCGACCCGTCGCGGGTGCGGCCGATCGCGCACGAGGGCGAGTTCTTCCGCGTCCCCGGCATCCACCTCAGCGAGCCGAGCCCGCAGCGCACGCCGTTCCTGTTCCAGGCCGGCGCCTCGGCGCGCGGCCTCGCGTTCGCGGCCAAGCACGCCGAGAACGTCTTCGTCGCCGCGCCCAGTCGTGCCGTGCTGACCAAGCAGGTCGCCGGGCTCAGGGAGGCCGTCGCCGCCGCCGGCCGCGACGCCGCCTCCGTCGCCGTGATCAACCAGCAGACCGTGATCGTCGCCGAGACCGACGCCGAGGCCCAGCGGCGGCTGGAGGAGTACCTGGAAGTCGCCTCCACCGTCGGCGCACTGACCCTGATGTCGGGCTGGACCGGCATCGACTTCAGCACCCTGGACCCCGACGCGGTGCTGCGCGACCAGGACTCCAACGCCATCCAGTCGGTGGTCAAGGCCTTCAGCGCGGCCGACCCCGACCGCGAGTGGACCGTGCGGGAGATCGCCGAGTATGCCCGCATCGGCGGCGACGGCCCCGTGATCGCCGGCTCGGCCGCCACCGTGGCGGACGCGCTCGAGGAGTGGGTCGACGAGACAGGCGTCGACGGCTTCAACCTCGCAGCAGCAGCCGTGCCGGAGACCTTCGAGGGCGTCGTCGACCTGCTGGTGCCCGAACTGCAGAAGCGCGGCCGCTACCAGACCGCGTACCGGCCGGGGACGCTGCGCGAGAAGCTCGGCGGGGCCGGTGCACGACCGTCGGAGCCGCACCCCGCCGCGCGCATCACGCTGGGCGAGCCGGTGAGCGAGCCGCTGGGCGCGCCGGTCGGCTGACGCCTCGTCGCCGGCCGCCACGCGGACGGCGGACACATTCGGTAATCCATCGCGACACGGGACGTCCGGCGTCGCTAGTCTCTGCTCCACCCGTCCCGCCCCGCTTCCTTCTCCCTCCCCGAAAGAGCCCCTCATGGCCATCGAAGACCAGACCAGCGCCGCCCCGGCGCCCTCCACGGCTCCCGCCGCATCCGCCGCTCCGACCCGCTCGCGCCTGCGCGGCAACCTCGGCGTCGCCTCGATCGTGTTCATGGTGGTCGCCGCCGCGTCGCCGCTCGGCGTGATCGGCGGACCGGTGCCGCTCGGCATCGCCATCGGCAACGGCACCGGCTTCCCGTTCACGTTCGTGATCGCGACCGTCGTGCTGCTGCTGTTCGCCGTCGGGTTCACGACCATGACCCCGTACGTGAAGTCGGCCGGCGCCTTCTATTCGTACGTCGACCGAAGCCTGGGCCGCGCCGCCGGTCTGGGCACCGGGTTCGCCGCACTGCTGTCGTACATCACCCTGGAGGCCGCGGTCTTCGGGCTCATCGGCCCCGGCGTGAACTCCCTGCTCGGGTCGTACGGTGTGCCCAGCCTGCCGTGGTGGATCTACGCGGCCGTCGCGTTCGGCGTCGTCGTGTTCCTCGGCTACCGCAACATCGAGCTGTCGGGCCGCGTGCTCGCGGTGCTGCTCGTCGCCGAGGTGCTCATCGTGCTCGTGCTCGACGCCGTCATCGTCTTCGGCGGCAACACCCCCGAGGGCCTGTCGACCGGGATCGTCACGCCGTCGGCGATTCTGTCGGGCGCGCCGGGCATCGGCATCCTGTTCGCCATCCTGAGCTTCATCGGCTTCGAGGCGACCGCGGTGTTCCGCGACGAGGCGCGCGACCCCGACCGCACCATCCCGCGCGCCACCTACCTCTCGCTCGTGCTCATCGGCGTGTTCTACGCACTCTCCAGCTGGGCGCTGATCAGCGCGGTCGGCGACTCGAAGGCCGTCAAGACGGCGACGGACCACGGCGGCACACTGCTCGCGGACGTCACGCAGCAGTACCTCGGCACGGTCGGCGAGCACATCATCCAGGTGCTGTTCGTCACCAGCCTGTTCGCGTGCATCCTGTCGTTCCACAACATCGTGTCCCGGTACGTGTTCACGCTGTCGGGCCGCTCCGCGCTGCCGCAGCGTCTCGGCCGCGCGCACTCCCGCCTCGGCTCCCCGCACCGCGCGTCGGTCGCGACCGGCGTCGTCGTCGGGGTGCTGCTTCTGGTCGGCGTGGTGACGGGCCTCGACCCGATCAACCAGTTCTACACGTGGCTGGCCGGCTTCTCCTCGGTGGGCATCGTGCTGCTGCTCGGCATCACGAGCGTGGCGGTGCTGGTGTTCTTCGCGCGCAACCGCGGAACCGGTGTCTCGCTGTGGCGACGCGCGATCGCGCCGGCGCTCGGCCTCCTCGGCCTGCTGGTGTTCCTCGTGCTCATCCTCCAAAACCTGCCGACGCTGGTCGGCGGCAGCCTCCCCCTCGCGATCGGGATCGTCGTGCTCCTGCTGGCCGCCTTCGCGCTCGGACCCGTGGTGGCGCGGCTCCGGGCCCACGCGGGTGTCGCGGCCGACGACGAGGAGCCTGCGCCCCGCGCCTGACCGTCGACCCGCGTGACGAATCGGCGGCGCGGCGGTCTACCGAGGTATGGATGATCGCACGCCGCCTCTCACCGATGTCTCGGTGGTGGTCCCGACCTTCAACGAGGCCGGGTCCATCGCGGAGCTCCTCCACCGGCTGTCGCTGCTGCTCGACCCGGAGCGCAGCGAGATGCTGGTCGTCGACGACTCGACCGACGACACGGTGCGGGAGGCCACGGCCGAGGCCGAGCGCCTGCCGCACTCCATCCGGATCATCCACCGTCCACACCCCGACGGGGGACTGTCCGGCGCGGTGATCGCCGGGATGCGGCTGGCGGCGCGGCGCTGGGTGGTGGTCATGGACGGTGACCTCCAGCACCCTCCGGAGGCCGTGCCGCTGCTGGTCATCACCGGCCGGGAACGTGACGCCGGGATCGTCCTGGGCTCCCGCTACTGCGCAGGAGGTCGCGCGTCGGGACTGGAGGGCCGCTTCCGTCACGCCGTATCGTCCGCGAGCACGGTCGCCGCCCGCGCGCTCTTCCCGCGTCGGCTGCACGGGTGCAGCGACCCGATGTCGGGATTCTTCGCGGTGCGCCTCGATGCGCTCGACCTGGACGCGCTGCAGCCGCGCGGCTTCAAGATCCTGCTGGAGGTGTTGGTGCGGCACCGCCTCACCCTCGTGGAGGTGCCGTACGACTTCGGCGCGCGTCACGGCGGCGTCTCGAAGGCGTCGCTGGCGAACGGCGGCGCCTACCTCCGCCAACTCGTCGCGCTGCGCCTGCACCGCACCCCCCCACTAGCCCCCGCAACATTCGTCACGAATCACCACATTCGTGCCACGAATCCCGACATTCGTCACGAATGTGGGCGCCTCACTCCCACGCGCGGTCCGCAACATTGGTCACGAATGTCGTGATTCGTGCCACGAATCGCGACATTCGTCACGAATGTGCGCGTGCCACACGCGCGCGCGGTT
>NZ_JAGEKP010000003.1 GCF_017565305.1 Leifsonia sp. TF02-11 | reverse complement strand
GCGAGGAAGCCGTGACCGGAGCCGACATCGTCGTCCTGATCACCGAGTGGCCCGAGTTCACCGCACTCAACCCGGACACGGTCGGGTCTCTGGTGGCACAGCGCGTGGTCATCGACGGCCGCAACGCCCTCGACCCCCACACCTGGACGACAGCCGGCTGGCGCTACCGCGGCCTCGGCCGCTAGCTCTCAGCCTTTGCCCTTGCCTTTGCCTTTGCCGCTGCCGCTACCGTTGTCCTTCCCCGGTCCCTTGTTGGGATTGTCGCCCTTCTGCGGTGCGGGTGGTGCCTGGACCTGCTGTGCCGGCGCCGCCGGAAGCGGGGGCTGCGTCGTTTCAGCCGGCTCGACGGTCTGCGGCGGAGCTGTCACAGTCGGAGTCGGTCGGTGCGTCGGCTCGCTCCGCGCCGCCGGCGCCTCCGGTGCGAGGATGGAGCCGACGCTCAGCGCGAGCGCCACGACCGCTGTGGCGCCCGACACCAGCAGCACCCCGTCGCCGAGGTACCGCCGACGAGAGGCGCGCCCACGGTTCCTGGGGCGTCTCGACGGCGCGGGCACGGCCGCCGGCAGAACCGCCTGCGGCAACGCGACGGTCGGCGCTTCGCCCTCGTCCGGGACCGCGACGGCTCCCGTGGCCACCCAGCCATCCAGCTGCGGAGCGAGCTCCCGCGCCATCACCGCGACCTCCAGGGCCGTCGGCCGCACGCGGGGATCCCGCGCGGTCATGGCGCCGATCAGGCCGCGCCAGTCCTCGGGCAGCGACCCGGGGATACGCGGATCGCGCACGAGCCGTGCGGTGACGGCCTCCACCGGTGTGCCGGGGTACTCGCGCACGCCGGTGAGCGCTTCCAGCACCACCAGTCCCAGCGAGTAGACGTCCGCCGCAGGTCCGGGTTCCGCACCGGTCGCCTGCTCGGGACTCAGGAAGCCGGCCGTGCCGATGATGGTCCCCGCCGTCGTCACGCGCTCTGCGCCCATCAGGTGCGCGATGCCGAAGTCGGTGAGCTTGGCGTGCGGCATCGCACCGGGCACTTCCGACTCGGCGAGGAGGATGTTCGCCGGTTTCAGGTCTCTGTGCACGATCCCCGCCGCGTGGACGACGACGAGCGCCTCGGCGACTCCGGCGGCGATCGCCGCGACCTCGCGGCCCGGTAGCGGCCCTCGGTCCAGCCTGGTGCCCAGATCCTCTCCCTCGACCAGTTCCATCACCAGGTAGCTCGGTGCGGGATCGTCGTCCGCCGAAAGGTGCGCGTCGTGCAGGCCCACAAGATTGGGGTGCGACAGGCGGGCCAGGGCCGTGGCCTCGCCGCGGCGGCGCGCGTCGTCGCCGGCCTGACCCGGCGCGAACATCTTGATCGCGACCGAGCGTCCCAATTCGCGGTCGTGAGCGCGGTACACCGTCGCCATCCCTCCGCGACCGAGCGGTTCGCGGAGTTCGTAGCGGTCGAGCAGGACGGTGTCGGGAAGCACCTCGCGAGCATACGCGCACTACTGGATGCCGTGAATCCGCCGAAAGACATCGACCAGCCCGTTGAAATCGGCAGCGAGCGGGAGATGACTGAGAGGAGTGAGTGATCGATCGGATGCGCAGCCCGCGGATGTGCCGCCGCCGGACCGGGGCGTGCTCGAGGCACTCCAGGTCTACCGGGCCGCCGAGACGGCGATGCGCCGACGCACCGGGGCGGCCATGGGAATCGGCGAGAACGACTTCCTCGCGCTCCGGCTGATCCTCGACAACGCTGCGGGAGGTCGCCGTACCGCAGCCAAGGACGTGAGCGCCTACGTCGGCGTCTCGAGCGCCTCCACGACCGCACTGATCGACCGGCTGGTGCAGGCCGGTCTCGTCGAGCGACGGACCAACGACACCGACCGCCGGTCCGTCGACCTGGTGCCGACGCGTGCGGCCTTCGGCGACACCGGGCCGATGGTGGCCGCCCAGGAGCAGATCGCCGCCCAGGCGGCCCAGCTGAGCGAGGCGGACGCCGCGACCGTGACGCGCTTCCTCACGAAGATGCGCGAGACCGTCGACCGCATCAGCGCGGAGCGACACGCGAATAGGCCGGAAAGCACCTGACGTCAAGGGGATTGTTCGACAACCGAAGCAGTTGTTCGGTGGTCTACGTCAAGGAAAGGACAACCCCTCCCATGAACATCCTGCTCATCATCATCGCGATCATCGCGATCGTCCTGCTGCTCACCGGCGGCTTCGTGCAGTCTCTGAACTTCCTGCTCTGGGTCGGCATCATCCTGCTGGTCCTGGCCGTGATCGTCTGGCTGGTGCGACTGCTGACCGGCAGTCGCCGAGTCTGAGGAGGCCCTCCATGAGCCTCGGTACCGGAATCGTCCTGTTCGTCATCGGCGCCATCCTCGCGTTCGCCCTGAACGTTCAGGTCAGCTGGATCGACCTGCACCTCGTGGGCTACATCCTGATGATCGCCGGTGCCGTCGGCATCATCCTCGGCATCATCCTGATGACCCGACGCCGCCGGACCATCGCGACCACGCGCACAGCGGTCGACCCGGTGAACGGCGAGCGCGTCACGCGCCGGGTGGGCGACAGCGACGACATCGTCTGAACCTCCGGAATCACGAAGGCCCCGACCCAGCGGTCGGGGCCTTCGTGCTGCGCGGACTCAGCCCATGGTGTCGAGGATCTCGACGAGGTCTTCGTAGGTCGTGAGGGGATTCAGCACCGCGAAGCGGGTGTTGGGGCGGCCGGCGTGCGAGCTGGGCGTCACGAAGGCGCGCTGCTCGTCGAGGAGACGGGCCGACCAGAGCGCGTAGTCCTCCTTGGTCCAGCCATCGCGCTCGAACACCACGACCGAGAGCTGCGGCTGACGCACCAGGTGGAAACCCTCCCGACGGTCGATCTCGTCGGCGATCCGCCTGGCCAGCTGGAGCGACGCGGTGACGGCGTCGCGGTAGGCGCCGGCACCGTGCGAAGCCAACGAGAACCAGAACGGGAGGCCGCGGGCGCGGCGCGTGAGATGGGCGGCGTAGTCCGACGGACTCCACTCGGTGGTGTCCGTGAGCGTATCGAGGTACTCGGCGTGCTGGGTGTGGGCGCGGCGCCCCGCCTCCGGATCGCGGTAGAGCAGCGCACAGGCGTCGAAGGGCGCGAACAGCCACTTGTGCGGGTCGACGATGAGCGAGTCCGCTCGCTCGACGCCGGCGAAGCGCGAGCGGGCGAGGGGCGACAGCATTCCGGCGAGACCGTAGGCGCCGTCGACGTGCAGCCAGAACCCGAACTCGTCCTTCAGCGCGGCGATGGAGGCGATGTCGTCGACGATTCCGAAGTTGGTGGAGCCGGCTGTCGCGACGACCGCGAAGACCGCGTCGCCGTGCTCGACGAGCGCCGGGCGTACGGCGTCACCCGTGAGCACTCCCGACTCGCCGGGCGAGACGGTCACCACCTCCACGTCCATCACACGGGCGGCGGACGCCACGGAGGAGTGGGCCTCCACGCTGCAGACGATGATCCAGCTGCCGGGAGGGTTGCCGCGCTCGGCACGCGCGCTGTCGCGCGCGGCCACCAGCGCGGAGAGGTTGCCGAGCGTCCCGCCCTGCACGAAGACGCCGCCCGCCTCGGGAGGCAGCCCGAACTCCGATGCCAGCCAGGTCAGCACCTGGTTCTCGGCGTAGACGGCGCCGGAGCCCTCCAACCACGATCCGCCGTAGACCGCGCTCGCCGAGACGACCAGGTCGAAGGCCGTCGCAGCCTTGGTCGGCGCGGTCGGGATGAACGAGAGATACCGCGGGTGGTCGGTGGTAATGCACGCCGGGGCGAGCACGTGCTCGAACACGGCGAGCGCGCGCTCGGCACCCATCCCGCCCTCCGACACGGTGCGCCCGGCCAGCCGGCGCAGCTCGGACTCGGGCAGCGGCTTGTCGAGGGGCGTGTCCGTGGCGAGGATGCGCCGCCGCGAGTAGTCGAGCACGAGATCGACGAGCTCACTGGTCTCGGCGGTGACGCTGTGCATGCGTGCGGAATCGGTAGTCATGGGTCCTCCGCACCCATGCTGACACACGCTCCCTGTCACCTTTCTACTCGCAGACGCAGCTTTGCTGCGCGTTTTCGGCTGCCCACGCGCAATACCCGCGCAGTACGGTGGCGCCATGGCCGGCGGAGGCGCAATCTGGGGACGCGGCAGCGCGTACGAACGCTCTGTGGGGCGGTGGAGCAGCCGGGTCGCTCCGCTCGTCCTCGACTGGCTCGACCTCCCGGCCGGGCTGAGCTGGCTCGACGTCGGCTGCGGCACGGGCGCATTCACGGGGTGCTCCCTCGACCGGACGGCGCCGGCGCGGGTGGTGGGTCCGTCGGCCGCCTCCTGCGCTAAGGTCGCACGGTGTCGTTGACCCCCGCCGCCGATATCCCCACAGACGCCGCACTCGTCGCCGCGCTGGTGACGGCGCAGCATCCCGACCTGGCAGGTCCGCTTCGACTCGTGTCCGACGGCTGGGACAACCAGCTGTACCGACTGGGTGACGATCTCGCCGTCCGCATCCCGCGGCGCGAGGTCGCCGCGCACCTCATCGAGCACGAGCAGCAGATGCTGCCGGGAATCGCCGCACGCGTTCGCGCGCGGGTGCCCGTTCCGGTCCGCGTGGGCGTCCCGTCTGCGGCGTTCCCCTTCCCGTGGAGCATCGTCGACTGGATCGACGGCGTCGACGGCGCCTCGGTGACCGCGGCCGAGCGCTCCGGACTGGCGGAGCCGCTGGCCGAGTTCGTCGGCGAGCTCGCCGTGCCGGCACCCGACGCCCCAGGCAACCCGGTGCGGGGCGTTCCGCTCCGGACTCGCGTGGAGGTCGTGGGCACACGGCTCCGCTCGCTGTCCGGGCGCATGGAGGTCGCCGCCCTCGAGCAGGTGTGGCGCGAGGCGCTCGCAGCACCCGAGTGGGAGGGACCGCCGCTGCTGCTGCACGGCGACCTCCACCCCGGCAACCTGCTGCTGACCCCGGCCTCCGGTCTTGCGGCCGTGCTCGATTTCGGCGACGTCACTTCCGGCGACCCGGCGACCGACCTCGCGACAGCGTGGCTGACGTTCGACGGGGAGGCGCGCGAGCGTTTCCGTGCGGCCCTGCCTACCCCGCCCGACGCCGCGACCTGGCGCCGGGCGCGCGGCTGGGCCGTGACGATGGGGACCGCCCTCGCGATGTCGTCCGACGACAATCCGCGGATGGCCTCCCTCGCCCGGCACACCCTCGACCAGCTCAGCGCCGACGACTGATCGAGACGGCACGAACTACGCCCGAATCGCGCGAGACGGCGCAGAATCAGCCGTCTCGCGCACGACGAAGCCCCCGTCCCGCGACGTGAGCCGCGGGACGGGGGCTGAGAGATCGGCGGTCAGGCCTCTTCGGCGGGCGCGGACGCGGCCAGCGCGAGGTCGGTGACCAGCTGGTCGCCGGGGATGGCCGACACGAAGTCGGCCTCGATCTCGGCGCGCTGCAGCAGCTCGCCCATGCGGCGCTGACGCTGGCGCGGGATGAGCGTCACGACCGTGCCCTGCTTGCCGGCGCGGCCGGTACGGCCGGAGCGGTGCAGGTAGGTCTTGTACTCGTCCGGCGCGTCGGCCTGGATGACCAGGTCGATGTCGTCGACGTGGATGCCGCGGGCGGCGACATCGGTCGCGACCAGCACGTTCACCCGGCCGCTGGTGAGCTGAGCCAGGTTGCGCGTGCGGCGTGACTGGTTGAGGTCGCCGTGCAGGCTGACGGCCGGGATGCCGGCGTCGTCCAGCTGGTCGGCGAGCATCTCGGCGAACGCACGGGTGCGCGCGAAGATCAGCGTCTTGCCCTCGCGGTCGGCGAGCTGCTCGATGATGGCCGGCTTGTCGCGGTGCTCGATGACGAGGACGCGGTGGTCGATGGTCGAGGACGCCTGGTCCTCGCCCGCCACCTCGTGCACGGCCGGGTCCACGAGGAACTCGTCGACGAGCTGGGCGACGCCCTTGTCGAGGGTCGCCGAGAACAGCAGCTTCTGGCCGCCCTCCGACGTCTCGCGGAGGATGCGCTGCACCGGCTCGAGGAAGCC
Source organism: Leifsonia sp. TF02-11 (assembly GCF_017565305.1). GTDB lineage: Bacteria > Actinomycetota > Actinomycetes > Actinomycetales > Microbacteriaceae > Leifsonia. The sequence continues at coordinate 741,621 of NZ_JAGEKP010000003.1, read as the reverse complement.
GAGGTCGCACATGTGGTCGGCCTCGTCCAGGACGGTGATGACGACCTCGCTGAGGTCGAGGCGACCCTGCTCGATGAGGTCCTCGATGCGACCGGGCGTGCCGATCACGATGTCGACGCCGCGCTGGAGGGCGCCGACCTGACGGCCCTGCGGAACACCGCCGTAGATCTGCGTGGTGAAGAGGCCGACGCTGCGCGCGATCGGCTGCACCGTGCGGTCGATCTGGAGGGCGAGCTCGCGGGTCGGGGCGAGGATGAGCGCGCGGGGTGCACGGCCCAACTGGCGCTTGCCGCCCGACTTGCCCTGCTCGGCCCACAGCTGCATGAGGCGCTCGACCAGGGGCGCGCCGAACGCGATCGTCTTGCCGGAGCCGGTGCGGCCTCGGCCGAGGACGTCCTTGCCCGCGAGCACGTCGGGGGTGGTCGCGGCCTGGATCGGGAACGGCGTCTCGGCGCCGAGCTCCGCGAGGGCCCGGACGATGTTGCCGCCGAGGCCGAGGTCGGCGAAGGTCACACCCTCCACGTCGGACGCCTGGATGGCGTCGGCCTGGAGGCGCTCGAGCACGACGTCGTCCTCCGGAGTGAACGCGGGCTTGTCGTCACGCGAGGGGTAGAAGGAGGAGTCGCGACGCGGGCGCTCCGCGCGGTCGTCGAACGAGCGGCGCGGACGGTCGTCACGGTCGTACTGACGGCGCGGGCGGTCGTCGAAGTCGCGACGCGGGCGGTCGGCCCGGTCGTCGCGGTCGTACTGACGGCGCGGACGCTCGTCGACGTCGCGACGGGGGCGGTCGGCCCGGTCACCGCGGTCGTCGAACTGACGGCGCGGACGCTCCTCGACGTCGCGACGGGGGCGGTCGGCGCGGTCGTCGAACGAACGACGCGGACGGTCGGCACGGTCGTCGAACGAACGACGCGGACGCTCGTCACGGTCGAACGAACGACGCGGACGCTCGTCGCGGTCGAAGTCGCGGCGGGGCCGCTCCGCGCGGTCGAAGTCGCGGCTGGGTCGCTCACGGTCGCCACGGTCGTCGAACTGACGGCGCGGGCGCTCGTCGAAGTCGCGACGCGGGCGGTCGGCCCGATCGCCACGGTCGTCGAACTGACGGCGCGGACGGTCGTCGTAGTCGCGGCGGGGACGGTCGTCGTCGCGGCGGCCGGCGCGCGAGCGGTTGTCCCACTCGCGCTCGGTGCGGCGCGCGTCCTTGCCGCGAGGCTCCCAGTTGGGGCGCTCGGTGCGGCCGGCCGAACCGCCGCGCTCCGAGCCGCCGCGCGCGTTGTCGCGGGTGCCGAAGGTGTCGCGGCCTCGGGCGGCGCGGTCATCAGCGGTCCAGCGGGCCTTCTTGCCGGCGGCCGGGGCCTCGTCGCGGTAGCCGCGGTGCTTCGGGCTGCGGCTGCCCGCACCCTTCGGGGCGCCGTGGGACGCGCCGGTGTGCGACTGCGAGGATCGTCGGTCGGTCTTCTTGTACGGGGGCATACGTGTTCTTCCTGGGTTGCTCGAGAAATGCGCGGCGGCACGCTGAAGCGCACCGGAGAATCCCCGGCAGACATCGCCCGGGGCCGTTCACATCGTGATGAATCCACTCGCCGAATGGCTGCGGAACCGGCCCACCTGACTGACAAACCCATCCGCGTCGAAATGCGCGGTGTCAAGAGCCGACTGATCAACGATACAGGATGAAGGCTGGGAAGACACTGCTGATCGTTCACGTCACTGCCGGGCCGCGGCAGGCGGGGTATACAGGAGGCATGACCTCCGTCGACGCGATCGTCATCGGCTCCGGACCGAACGGCCTCGCCGCCGCCGTGACCCTGGCCAGGGCGGGCCTGAAGGTGCACGTCTACGAGCGCAACGCGACAGCGGGCGGCGGGATGCGGACGGAGGAGGTCACCCTCCCCGGTTTCCGCCACGACATCTGCTCGGCCGTGCACCCGCTGGCGTTCGCCTCCGGCTTCTTCCAGAGGTTCCGGCTCGCCGACCGGATCCCGTTCCTCACGCCGACCACCTCCTACGGGCACCCGCTGCCGGGCGGGGAGGTCGCGGTCGCGTACCGCGACCTCGAGCGCACCGCGGAGGCGCTCGGCCCGGACGGCCCGGCCTGGCGGGCGATGCTCGGCCCGCTGGCGCGCGAGGCCGACGCGGTCGCGCAGTTCACCGGGTCGAACCTGCTCCAGTTGCCACGGCACCCCCTCGTCGCCGCCCGGTTCGGCCTCACTGCGCTCTCGCAGGGCGGCCCGTGGTGGAACCTCCCGTTCCGCACCGAGAAGCCCGGCGCGCTGCTGACCGGGGTGATCGCGCACGCCACGCTCCCGCTGCCGAACCTCGCCGGCGCGGCGGCAGGGCTCGCCCTGGCGACCTACGCGCACGCCCGCGGCTGGCCCATCCCCGTCGGCGGCTCGCAGTCGATCGCCGACGCCCTGGTCGCCGACCTCCGCGCGCACGGCGGCGAGGTCGTGACCGGCGCAGAGGTCCAGTCGCTCGGCGAGCTCCCCGACGCCAGGGCCGTGCTCTTCGACACGCACGTGGCGATCGCTGCCCGGCTCGGCGAGGACCGCCTCCCCGCCGACTATCTGCGCAAGGTCGCGGCGTTCCGCGACGGCAACGGCGTCTTCAAGATCGACTTCGCCCTCTCCGGGCCGGTGCCGTGGCGCAATCCTGAGCTCCTGGAGACCGCGACGGTGCACCTCGGCGGCGAGCGCGCCGCCATCGCCCGGTCCGAGCGTGTCGTCGCGGCCGGCCGGGAGAGCGACGACCCGTACGTGCTCGTGGCGCAGCCCACCCTGTTCGACGCCGGCCGTGCTCCCGCCGGCAAGCACGTGCTCTGGGCGTACACGCACGTTCCCCGCGGGTCGACCTCCGACCGCAGCGAGGCCGTCATCGCCCAGATCGAACGCTTCGCCCCGGGCTTCCGCGACCTCATCCTCGCGACGGCGACCAAGACCGCCCACCAGATGGAGAGGTACAACCCGAGCTACATCGGCGGCGACATCTCGTCGGGCATGCCCAGCCTCTCCCAACTCGTGATGCGACCGGTGCTGTCGACGGACCCGTGGCGGATGCCGGGCCGCGGGCTCTACCTCGCGTCGTCGTCGACGGTCCCCGGCCCCGGCGTCCACGGGCTGGCCGGCTACTACGCGGCGCGCAGCGCACTACGCCACGAGTTCGGGATCACCCGGATGCCGTCGCTCGCACCCGCCGCCGGCACCGGGGCCGCGACCGGCGCGCAGCCGATCGAGGACGACGAGGACGAGGTCGCCTGATGTCCGTCAACGTGCGCCGCTTCGCCTGCACCCCGGCCGAGGTCTTCACTGCGCTCGCGGATCCGTGGGTGTTCCCGACCTGGGTGGTGGGAGCGTCACGGATGCGTGCGGCCGACGGCCGCTTCCCCGAGCCGGGTTCCCGCCTCCACCACTCGATCGGCGTCTGGCCGTTCGTGCTGAACGACGAGACGACGGTGGAGGTGTGGGACCCGCCGCGGCGGTTCCAACTGGAGGCCAAGACCCGGCCGGTCGGAACCGAACGCGTCGTCATCGAGGTGCGCCCGCGGGGCCGCGGCTGCGTGGTGCGCATGGAGGAGGAGGCGATCACCGGCGTAGCCGCGCGCATCCCGCGGCTGATCGCGGAGCCGATCCTGTGGATCCGCAACCGGGAGGCGCTCCGCCGCCTGGAGTGGGTGGCGCGGGGGATCAGTCGGCAGAAGGCAAGCGCGTAACCTCCACGACACACGCGGTGGCTAGCATCGACCGCATGATCACGAGCGTGTCCGTCGAGCCCGCCCGCTCCCCCGGGGTGGAGGAGCTGCTGCGGCTCAGCGACGAGTTCACGTTCGCGCTCTACCCGGCCGAGAGCTGCTACCTGCTCGACGTGTCCGAGCTGGAGCGTCCCGGCGTCACCGTGTTCGTCGGGCGCGACGAGACCGGCGGGGCGCTCGGCATGGCAGCCCTCGTCGAGAAGGGCGACGGTACCGCCGAGCTCAAGCGCATGTTCGTCCACCCGGACGCGCGCGGACGCGGTCTCGCCGCCGGCCTGCTGCGTGCCGTGGAGGCGCAGGCGGCCGTCGCCGGCATCCCCGTCCTGCAGCTGGAGACCGGCCCGCTGCAGCACGCAGCGATCGCCCTCTACGAGAGCCGAGGGTACGTGCGCATCCCGAACTTCGGCGACTACGTCGGCGACCCGCACTCCGTCTGCTTCGCGAAGACGCTCCGCGCCGCGTGACGCTCCGTGCCGCGTAACGTTCCGCGCCCTTGGGCGCGGTCTCGCTAGCGTGGGCGGATGAGGATCGCCGCCATCTCCGATGTCCACGGCAACGTGTTCGCCCTCCGCTCGGTGCTCGAAGCGCTGCGCACGATGCGCGTGGATGTGCTGGTGAACCTCGGCGACCACCTCTCGGGCGGCGTGGACCCCGCCGCGACCGCCGACCTGCTGCTGTCCACCCCGGCCGTCTCGGTGCGCGGAAACCACGAACGGCAACTGCTGGAGCTGCCGCGCGAACGGATGGGCGCGTCCGACGCTCTCGCGGCCGACACGATCTCGGCCGCGCACCGGCAGTGGCTGCTGGACCTGCCGCTGAGTGCGGACGCGGCGCCGGGCGTCCTCGCGTTCCACGGCGGACCGGACGACGACCTCCTCTATCTCCTGGAGACGGTGACGCCGAGCGGCGTGCGCCCGGCCACCGACAGCGAAGTCGTGGAGCGGCTGGCGTCGGCCGACCTCGACGGCTACCCGCTGCTGCTGTCGGGTCACACCCACCTTCAACGCCTGCTCCGCCTCCCGAGCGGGCTGCTCGTCGTCAACCCCGGCAGCGTCGGGATGCCCGCCTACCGCGACGAGGGGCCGACCCCGCACGTCATCGAGGCGGGCAGCCCGCACGCGCGCTTCGCGGTGCTCGACGACGACTCCGGCGAATGGGAGGCGACGTTCCACGCGATCGAGTACCCCTGGGAGGACGCAGCGGCTCTGGCCCGACGCAACGGCAGACCGGACGTCGAGCACGCGCTGCTGACCGGCAGGGCGCTCTGAGGCGGAGTGCCCTGAGGCGGAGTGCCCTGAGGCGGAGTGCCCTGACGCGGGGCGCTTCGACGCGACCGGCGCTCAGCCGCGCGCCGCTGCTCCCCTGCCCGCCACCTTCTTCTTGAGGAAGATCAGCGGAAGCAGCCAGCCGCCGAGCGCCGTCACGATCCAGACGACGAGGGCGGCCAGAATCCAGGTCACGAAGTCGTCCACGTGGATCCCGCCGGGGAACAAGGACGCGATGATCAGCGCGAGCAGTGTCGAGACCAGACCGATCCCGCCGAGGACGGCGGAAGCGTACTTGCGGGCGAGATTGAAGATGAAAGGCGCCAGGATGCTCTGCGCCACGGCGAAGACCGCCACAGCGATGAGGAGGCCCTCCCAGTCCAGGTGGAAGCCGGGGAGGAGCCAGGACGCGACCAGGAGGCCGAGCGCAGCGGTGACGACGAAGATGGCCGCACGGATCAGGAATCTCACCATGCACGAAGGGTAGCGCCCCGCGGCGCGGCGAGGACGGTCCTGGTGCGCGGTCAACGCTCCCGCTAGCCTGGCGCCACCGTCGAGAGAGGCCGCCTGTGACCGACACGAAGACCACCCGCTCCTGGACCGTCGCACTGCTCGTCCTCGGCTGCGCTCTGGTCCTGATCGGGGGCGGGATGGTCGCGGGAGGCTTCGCCGTCGCCGCGCTCTCGGCCGGCCGCAGCGGTTCGTGCGACGCGGCGCACGTGGCGGACCAGGTGCTGCCGAGCGTGGTGACCATCGCGGTCGTCGGCCAGCGGGGCACCAGCAACGGCAGCGGCGAGATCATCACCGACGACGGCTACATCCTGACCAACAACCACGTGGTCGCCGACGCGGCGTCCGGCGCGAAGCTCACGGTCCGGTTCAGCGACGGGCACGAGCTGCCGGCGACGCTCACCGGGCGCGACCCCAAGACCGACCTCGCGGTGATCAAGGTGTCCAGCGACGAGCCTCTCCCCGTCATCGCCACGGGCGACTCCGGATCGCTCGTGGTCGGCCAGCCGGTGGTCGCGCTCGGCGCTCCCCTCGGGCTGTCCAGCACCGTGACCGCCGGCATCGTCAGCGCGCTCGGCCGCACAGTTCCCGTCCCGAGCGACGACGACAGGAACGCGGTGCTCGCCGGCGCGATCCAGACGGACGCGTCCATCAACCCCGGCAACTCCGGAGGTGCCCTCGTCGACTGCAACGGCCGCCTGATCGGTATCAACACCGCGATCGCGACCGTTCCGGGGTCGGGAGGCCAGGCCAGCACCGGCAGCGTCGGCATCGGGTTCGCCGTTCCCGAGTCGCTCGCCCTGCCGATCGCCGACGAGTTGATCGCGCACGGCGAGGTCTCGCATCCGACGGCCGGGCTGACGGTCGTCCCCATCCCGCCGTCCGCCGCCGCGGCATTCGGTGTGACCGACGGGCTGTTCGTGCAGTCGATCGTCTCCGGCGGTCCCGCGCAGCGAGCCGGAATCCGCGTGGGCGATGTGATCACGTCGGTGAACGGGCACGCCGCGACCAACATCGACGTGCTCACCGCCATCCAGGTGACCAGCGCGGCGGGCGACGAGGTGAAGGTGGAGTACCTCCGCGACGGCAGCTCGCACACGACGACGCTCACGCTCGAGTAGCGCGGGCTTCGCCGCGCGGGGGGCCACCGAGGGGCACGCAAGCGTCCCTAAACGGCCGCCTTAAGGGCGCTTGGGCGCCCCTCAGCGCGGGCGGGCGCATCGGCGCGTGGGGCGCTCAGCTGCCGCGGATGCGGCGCGAGAGCTCCGCGGCCGCCTCGCGCACGCGCGCGGCCAGCGCGTCCCACTCGGCCGGCGGCACGTTCTCGCGCGGGAAGGTGACCGCGATCCCCGCGGCCGGCCAGCCCGCGTGATCGCGCACCGACACCGCGACCGACGCGAAGCCAGGGGTGACGTCACCGTCCTCTGTCGCGTAGCCGCGCTCCCTGGCCTCCCCGACCAGGCGGCGCAGCTCGGCGTAGGAGTGCGGCCCTGCACCGGTGCGGTCCTCGAACGCGTCGGCGTCCGGGTAGAGGGCGCGCAGCTGGCCGGGCGGCAGGGAGGCGAGCAACGCGCGGCCGCTCGCGGTCAGGTGCGCCGGCAGCCGCACGCCGACGTCGGTGACCAGCCGCGGCCGCCGCGGTGCGCGCTCCTCCACGATGTAGACGACGTCGCGGCCGTGCAGCACGGCGACGTGCCCCGACTCGCCCAGCGCATCCACCAGCGCCGCGACGATCGGGCGGCCGAGCCGGCTCAACGGCTGCTGGCGGGAGAACCCGCTCGACAGCTCGTAGGCGGCGACGCCCAGGCCGTACCGACGGGCCTCGGGAAAGTGCAGCACGAAACCGTGCTCGGCCAGCACGGTGAGCAGGTGGTAGACGGTCGAGCGCGGGAGGCCGAGGGAGGTCGCGATGGCGGCGGCCGGCACCGGGCCGCGCTGGGTGGCCAGGTAGGCGAGGATCCGCAGCGTGTTGTCCGCGGCGGGGACCTTGCTCATGGCGCCTCCCCTCGTGCATTCGTGCGGCAGCGGGCAGCCCGCACCCGCGAGTCTGGTATCCCGGACACCGAAGAGCCTAACCCCCGGGCGCCGACACGGCACCGCGGCGCATGATCGGAGCATGTCCGCCCTCACCACCGGTTCCACCCCCGCAACCACCCGACCGTCCGACGGCGGCACCACGCCCGTCACCGTCGGCGCGCGACCCCTCACCATCGCCGAGGTCGTCGCCGTCGCCCGCCACGACGCGCCCGTGCACCTGGACGCCGCCGCGCTGGAGACCGTCGAGGCCTCCCGGGCGATCATCGAGGCCCTCGCCGACGACGTCGAGCCGCACTACGGGATCTCCACCGGCTTCGGCGCCCTCGCGACCACCTTCATCCCGGAGGAGCGCCGGGCGCAGCTGCAGGCCTCCCTTGTCCGGTCGCACGCGGCCGGCTCCGGGCCGGAGGTCGAGCGGGAGGTCGTGCGCGCCCTCATGCTGCTGCGCCTGGCCACCCTGATGACCGGCCGAACCGGCGCGCAGCGGCACACGGTCGAGACGTACGCCGCGCTCCTCAACGCGGGCATCACTCCGATCGTCCGCGAGTACGGCTCGCTCGGCTGCTCCGGCGACCTCGCACCGCTCGCCCACTGTGCGCTGGCCGCCATGGGCGAGGGGCAGGTGCGCGTCGACGGCGAGCTCCGGGAGGCCGCCGACGCCCTCGCCGACGCCGGCATCGAGCCTGTCGTCCTGGCCGAGAAGGAAGGGCTCGCACTCATCAACGGCACCGACGGGATGCTCGGGATGCTGGCCTTGGCCGTGAACGACCTCGACACCCTGCTCACCACGGCCGACATCACCGCCGCGATGAGCGTGGAGGCCCTCCTCGGCACCGACGCGGTCTTCGCCGCCGACCTCCAGCAGCTGCGCCCGCAGGCCGGCCAGGCGGTGTCGGCGGCCAACCTCCGCGCCCTGCTCGCGGACTCGCCGCTCGTCGCAAGCCACAAAGGCCCCGAGTGCACTCGCGTGCAGGACGCCTACTCGCTGCGCTGCGCCCCCCAGGTGCACGGCGGCGCGCGCGACACCGTCGCCCACGCGACCGTCGTCGCCGAGCGCGAGCTCGCGTCGGCCATCGACAACCCGGTGCTCACTCCGGACGGCCGGGTCGAGTCGAACGGCAACTTCCACGGCGCGCCCGTGGCCTATGTGCTCGACTTCCTCGCGATCGTCGTCGCCGACGTCGCCAGCATGTCCGAGCGCCGCACCGATCGATTCCTCGACAAGGCCCGCAACCAGGGCCTCCCCCCGTTCCTCGCCCACGAGGTCGGCGTCGACTCGGGCCTGATGATCGCCCAGTACACCGCCGCGGGCATCGTGTCGGAACTCAAGCGGCTCGCGGCGCCCGCGTCGGCGGACAGCATCCCCTCGTCGGCGATGCAGGAAGACCACGTCTCGATGGGCTGGGCCGCCGCGCGCAAGCTGCGCAGGGCGATCGACGGCCTCAGCCGGGTGCTCGCCATCGAGCTGATGACCGCGGCGCGCGGCGCCGATCTGCGAGCCCCGCTCGAGCAGGGCCCGGCCACGGGCGCCGTGACCGCTGCGCTGCGCGCCACCGTTCCCGGCCCCGGCCCCGACCGCCACCTCTCCCCCGAGATCGAGGCCGCCGTCGCCTTCGTCGCCTCCGGCGCCGCCGCCACCGCCGCCCGCACCATCACCCCCCTCCACTAGCCCCACCTCCGCCGCCATCGCTTCCTCACTTCCTCCCGCGACACGCCGGTGGAAGGCGGGAGAAAGTGAGGAACGGATAGCCCGAAAGGACCACACGACATGCAGGGATCACGACCGGTGAGCGCGCCGCGCGGCACGGAGCTGAGCGCGAAGAGCTGGCAGACCGAAGCGCCGCTGCGCATGCTGATGAACAACCTCGACCCGGAGGTCGCGGAGCGGCCGGACGACCTGGTCGTCTACGGCGGCACCGGCCGGGCAGCACGCAGCTGGGAGGCGTTCGACGCGATCGTCGCCACCCTCCGCGACCTCGAAGCCGACGAGACGCTGCTCGTGCAGTCGGGGAAGCCGGTCGGCGTCTTCCGCACCCACGAGTGGGCGCCGCGCGTGCTCATCGCCAACTCCAACCTCGTGGGCGACTGGGCGACGTGGCCCGAGTTCCGCCGGCTGGAGGCGCTCGGCCTGACCATGTACGGCCAGATGACCGCCGGCTCGTGGATCTACATCGGCTCGCAGGGCATCCTCCAGGGCACGTACGAGACCTTCGCGGCGATCGCCGATAAGCGGTTCGGGGGAAGCCTGGCTGGCACGCTGACCCTCACCGGCGGCTGCGGCGGGATGGGCGGCGCCCAGCCGCTGGCCGTCACCCTCAACGGGGGCGCCGTGCTCATCGTCGACGTGGACCGCACCCGTCTGCAGCGCCGCGTCGACCACGGCTACCTCGACGAACTGGCCGACGATCTCGACGACGCCATCGCCCGCGTGACCGCGGCGAAGGACGAGCGGAGGGCGCTCTCTGTCGGCCTCGTCGGCAACGCCGCCACCGTCTTCCCCGAGCTGCTGCGCCGCGGAGTGCCCATCGACATCGTGACCGACCAGACCAGCGCGCACGACCCGCTCAGCTACCTCCCGGAGGGCATCACCGTCGAGGAATGGCACGACCGCGCCGCCGCCGACCCGGAAGCGTTCACGATCGCCGCCCGGCTGTCGATGGCGAAGCAGGTGGAGGCCATGGTCGGCTTCCTCGACGCCGGCGCCGAGGTCTTCGACTACGGCAACTCGATCCGAACCGAGGCGCAGCTCGGCGGGTACGACCGGGCGTTCGCGTTCCCCGGCTTCGTGCCCGCCTACATCCGGCCGCAGTTCGAAGAGGGTCGCGGCCCGTTCCGCTGGGCGGCCCTCTCGGGCGACCCGGCCGACATCGCCGCGACCGACCGGGCGATCCTCGAACTGTTCCCCGACGACCACAAGCTCCGCCGCTGGATCACGCAGGCGGGAGAGAAGGTGCACTTCGAGGGCCTCCCCGCCCGTATCTGCTGGCTCGGCTACAAGGAGCGGCACCTCGCCGGCCTGAAGTTCAACGAGATGGTCGCCTCTGGCGAGCTCTCCGCGCCCATCGTGATCGGCCGCGACCACCTCGACTCCGGCTCTGTCGCCTCCCCGTACCGCGAGACCGAGGCGATGAAGGACGGCTCCGACGCGATCGCCGACTGGCCGCTGCTCAACGCCCTGCTCAACACGGCCTCCGGAGCCACGTGGGTGTCCCTCCACCACGGCGGCGGCGTCGGCATCGGCCGCAGCATCCACGCCGGCCAGGTGGTGGTCGCCGACGGCACGTCGCTCGCCGCGCAGAAGATCGAGCGGGTGCTGACCAACGACCCGGGAACCGGTGTCATGCGGCACGTGGATGCCGGCTACGAGCACGCGGCTGAGGTCGCGCGCGAGCGTGGTCTCCGGGTCCCGATGGCTGAACGCGCCTCGACGCAGGAGGCGTGATGCCGGGCGCGACGCTGCTGACCGGGATCGGCGAGCTCGTCACCTTCGATCCGGCGCACGAGGGGCCACTCGGCGTCGTCCGCGACGCCGCGCTGCTCGAGGTGGACGGGCGGGTGCAGTGGACCGGTCCTGCGGCAGCGGCGCCGCGGGTGGACGCCGACACGATCCTCGACGCCGGCGGCGCGGCCGTGATTCCCGGTTTCGTCGACAGCCACACGCACCTCGTCTTCGGCGGCGATCGCGCTGCCGAGTTCGAGGCGCGGATGGCCGGGAGGTCGTATTCCGCCGGCGGCATACGCAGCACGGTGGCGGCGACGCGCGAGGCGTCGGACGACGTCCTGCGGGCCCGGTTGGCCCGTTTCGTCTCCGAACTGCACGCACAGGGGACCACGACGTTCGAGATCAAGAGCGGCTACGGCCTGACCGTCCCGGACGAGGAGCGCATCCTGCGGCTGGCCAGGGAGGTCACACCCGAGACCACATACCTGGGGGCGCATGTCGTCCCCGTGGAGTACGCCGACGACCCGGAGGCGTACGTCGACCTGGTGACGGGGGCGATGCTGGACGCCTGCGCTCCGCACGCCCGCTGGATCGACGTGTTCTGCGAGACGGGAGCCTTCACCGTGGAGCAGTCGCGCCGCATCCTGACCGCGGGAGCGGAGCGGGGACTCGGGGTGCGCCTGCACGCCAGCCAGCTCGGGCCCGGCGACGGCGTCGCTCTGGCCGTCGAGCTGGACGCCGCGAGCGTCGACCACGGCACCTACCTGACCGACGCCGATGTGGCGCTGCTGGCCGGCTCCGACACCGTGGCGACCCTGCTGCCCGGGGTAGAGTTCTCGACGCGACACCCCTACCCCGACGCCCGGCGCCTGATCGACGCCGGTGTACGGGTGGCGTTGGCGAGCGACTGCAACCCGGGTTCGTCGTTCACCTCGTCGATGCCGTTCTGCATCGCCGTCGCCGTGCGCGACATGGGCATGACGGTTCCGGAGGCCCTGCGCGCCGCAACCCTCGGCGGCGCGGAGGCGCTGCGCCGCGACGACGTCGGCCACCTGCGCCCCGGCGCCCGCGCCGACTACGCCGTGCTGGACGCCCCCACGTACGTGCACCTCGCCTACCGCCCCGGCGTCCCCCTCGTCGCGAGCACCCACGTCGCCTGAGGGCGCGCGCTCCGAGACGGCGCGAACCGGGCTCCACGCGCGCGAGGGCGCCGAGAATGCACCGCCTCGACACGCAGGCGGGAGGCCGAACGCGGCACCGGCGATCAGCGCGCGCGGGCGGCGAGGCCGGCGGCGGCCTCCAGCACCAGGAGGGCCGCGAGGCGCACGGTGCGCTGGTCGTCGGCGTCGGCGGTGGCGTCGACCTCGGCGATGTCGATGGAGCGCACCAGGGGGGAGGCGCCTGCCAGCCGTGCGAAGCGGCGCAACTCCCAGGCGGCGAGGCCGCCGGGAACGGAGGCCGGGCAGCCGGGTGCGACCGACCGGTCGCAGACGTCGACGTCGAGGTCGACGTGCACCGGGCCTCCCGCGGCTCCTGCGACCTCCAGGGCCTCGGCCATCACGTCGTCGAGCGGGCGGCCGTGCAGCGCATCGCGCGGCACGACGGTGATGCCGAGGTCCTCGGCTCGCCGGGAGTAGGCGGCGGAGTTCGCGAAGTCGGCGATTCCGATCTGGACGATCCGCCGGCCGTCGAGCCCGGCCTCCACCAGTCGGCGCACCGGAGAGCCGTTGGAGACGCCGTCGCGCAGGTCGTGGTGGGCGTCGAGGGTGATCAATCCGGCCGTCGGGAGCTGCTCCCCCCACGCGCCGAGCGCAGCGGGGACGGTCAGCGAGTTGTCCCCGCCGACGGCGACCGTCAGGCGCGAGCTCCCGGCGGCCTCCCGCATCGCTGCGATGGCGCGCTGCTCGCCGTCGGCGCCGTCCGGCTCGGCGACGTCGCCGGCGTCGGCGAAGCGCAGCGACTCAACGTCGAGCCCGGGTACGTGCAGCGAGTACCGCCGCAGGGCGTCCCGTACGGCCGCCGGCGTCGCGTGCGCGCCAGTCGCCGACAGGGAGGTGCGCCAGGTGGGGAGGCCGATCAGCGTGAGATCGACGGCCTGGCCGGTCGGTGCGTCCGCGAGCGCCGGCCAGGATCCGGCCCTCGGCCAGAGCGGGTCGACGGAGAGGGCACCGGAGGAGAGGCTCATACCCGCGACGCTAGCAATGTGCGTGCACGCCAGTGAGCCCCCGGACCGCTCGCTCGTCTGGCATCCCGGACATCCGGCGACCGAAACCGATCGAGGGGCACGCAAACGCCCTCATCCGCGCGGGATGAGGGCGTTCGCGTGCCCCTCGGCGTCAGCTCAGAGCTGCTGGCCTCCGGCCGGCGTCGTGAACACGGGAGGCTTGGGCGACGCGGCGTCCCCCTCCTGCTCCGGGGCACCCGGACCGTCGGGTCGCGACCCTTCGGGACCGGAGCCGCCGTCACCGGGTCCGCCTTCGCCGCCGGAGCCGCCGTCCCCGCCGCTCTTGGCGGCCCGGCGGGCGAGCCGTCGCTCGCGGGCGCCCTCCACCAGGTTGTAGAGCGTCGGCAGCACGACGAGCGTCAGCACGGTCGACGACAGGAGGCCGCCGATCACCACGATCGCGAGCGGCTGCGAGATGAAACCGCCGTGCCCGGTGAGTCCGATGGCCATCGGAGTGAGCGCCGCGATGGTCGCCAGCGCGGTCATCAGGATCGGCCGCAGTCGGCGGGAGGCACCGTGCGCAACCGCCTCGGAAACGGTCAGGCCTCTGGCCCGGTACTGGTTCACCAGGTCGATGAGCACGATCGCGTTCGTCACGACGATGCCGATCAGCATCAGCACACCGATGAGCGAGGCCACGCCGAGCGGGATGCCCGACGCGAGCTGCAGCAGGATCGCTCCGGTGGCCGCGAACGGCACCGACACGAGCAGCAGCAGCGGCTGGCGCAGCGACCGGAAGGTCGCCACCATCACGATGTAGACGATCAGGATGGCCGCCAGCAGCGCGATCCCGAGCTGGCCGAACGCGCTCGACTGGCTCGACGAGACGCCGCCGATCTTCGCCGTCGCACCGGCCGGGAGGTCGGCGGCGTTCAGCGCCTTGGTGACCTCCTGGTTGGCCGTCGTCAGGTTGTCGCCCGGCGTCGCGGTCACCGTCGAGGTGCGCAGGCCACGCTGAGTGGTGACGGTCGACGGACCCTTCGCCTCGGCGACGGTCGCGATCGAGTTCAGCGGCACGACCCCGGTGGCCGTCGGGATGGGCAGCGTGGAGAGCCCGGCGACGGTCGTCGGCGGGTTGTCCGCCTGCAGGTAGATCTTGAGCGTCGAGTTGTCGATCGCGACGGAGCCGATCTGCGTGGGCTGCATGGTCTGCGACACGAGCGTGCCCACGGCGACCTCGCTGAGGCCGACCTGCGCCGCCTTGGTGCGGTCGACGGTCACCGACACGTACGGCAGCGACGCGCTCAGGTTGTCCGTCACCTGGCTGAGCGACTTCTGCTTCTTCAGCTCCGCGACGACGGAGTCGGTGGCCTTCTGGAGGTCGGCGTTGCTGGTCGCGGTGATGTCCACCTGGATGTCCGTGGAGCCGCCGAACCCGCTGGACGCCGACACCTGGATGTCGCCGGCGTCGCTGATGCCGCTCAGTTCGCTCTGGATCGTCGACTGGAGCTTCTCCTGGTCGGCGTTCGGGTCGGTGGTGATCGAGAACGTCGTCGCGCCGCCTCCGCCGGTGAACGCGTCGCGCAGCGAGGAGCCGCTGGAACCGATCGACACCTGGACGGTCTTCACGCCCTTCGTGTCGAGCAGCTTCTGCTCGACCTTCTTGGCCGCGTCGTCCTTCGCCTGGAGGCTCGCGCCCGGCTCGAGGGTCTGCGAGACCGTCAGCGAGTTCTGGCCGCTGGAGCCGAGGAAGTTCGTCTTGAGGAGCGGGAACGCCGCGAAAGTCAGGACCAGCACGATCGCCGAGGCGACGATGGTCAGCCACGAGTGCTTGAGCGTCCAGTGGATGATCGGCAGGTAGCCGCGCTGCAGCAGCGACGGGTGCTCGAGCTCGTCGTGCCCCGACGCGATCGCTTCGGCGATCGGCAGGTGGGCCGCCTCGTCGTCGTGCTCGCCGCCCTCGTGCTTGCGCGGCTTGGGTGCGCGCAGGAACCAGTAGGCGAGCACCGGAACGATCGTCAGCGCGACGAGGAGCGACGAGAGCAGCGCGATGGTGACGGTGAGCGCGAACGGCCGGAACAGTTCGCCCGTGACATCGCCCACGAACGCCAACGGCAGGAACACCGCGACCGTGGTGATGGTGGAGGCCGTGATCGCGCCGGCGACCTCGCGAACCGCGCGCACGATGGTGACGGCCCTGTCCACTCCTGGCACGAGTTGTCGTTTGATGTTCTCGATGACCACGATCGAGTCGTCGACGACGCGGCCGATCGCGATCGTGAGGGCGCCGAGCGTGATGATGTTGAGCGTGTAGCCGCTCGCCCACATCACGATGAAGGTGATCAGGACGCTGGTCGGGATCGAGATCACGGTCACGAGCGTCGAGCGCACCGAGAGCAGGAAGACCAGGATCACGATGACCGCCATCGCGAGGCCGAGCAGGCCCTCCTCCGCGAGCGAGTTGATCGACTGGGTGATGAACGGCGCCTGGTCGAAGACGACGGTGATCTTCGCACCGTTGCCGAGCTTGGTCTCCAGGTTCGGGATGAGCGCGGAGACGCTGTGCGAGACCTCCACCGTGTTCGCCGACGGGAGCTTGGTCACGGCGATCGTCAGCGCCGGCTTGCCGTCGACGCGGGAGAGCGACGTAACCGGGTCGTCGGTCTGGGCGACCGTGGCGACGTCACCGATGGTGACCGGGGTGGAGGCCGCCGCGGCCGCCTGCTGGCTCGCCGACGAGCCGCCGCTCGTCGCGCCCTGCTGACCGGACGAGGAGCCGCCGCCGGCCGAGCCGCCGGTCGCCGAACCGCCGGCCGCCGAACCGCCGCCCGCCGAGGCAGACGTCACCTTTACCAGCGGCAGCGACGCGATGTCGGCCACCGAGGTCAGCTGCGACCCGGACTGGATGGTGAGCGTCTTGCCGTCCTCGGTGAGGGATCCGCCCGGGAGGAGCACGCCGTACTGCTGCAGCGAGTTCTTGATCGACGCACTGGTGACGCCCGCCGCGACCAGCTTGGCCTGGTCGGGTGTGATCGTGACACGCTGGCCGACCTCGCCGACGAGCTGGGCGTCGTTGACGCCTGTCACGTTCTTGATGTCGGGCAGCGCGAGCTTGGTGATGGCGTCGCCGAGCGTGCGCTGGTCGGTATCGCCGGTGACTGCGAGCTGGATGACAGGGAGGTCGTCGATGGAGCCCGACAGCACCTGCGGGTCGACGCCGGACGGCAGGGTCGACTTGATCCGGTTGATGGCCTGGTCGATCTTCTGCTCCGCCGTCGCCAGGTCGGTGCCGTACGTGAACTTCACCGTGATGATCGACTGGTTGGTGCTGCTGACCGCCGAGGTGGAGTCCAGACCGGGCACGCCCTGGATGGCGGCCTCCACCGGGGTGCTGACGTCGTGGTTGACGACCTCGGGCGAGGCGCCGGGGTAGCTCGACAGCACGACGAGCTGCGGGAACGAGATCGACGGCGCGAGCTCCTGCTTGAGGCTCGTGAGAGCGACGCCGCCGAAGATGGCGGCGACGATGGTCACGAGCGCGATCAGGGCGCGGTTCCTCATGCTGAGGACAGCGAGATAGTGCACGGAGGATCCCCTCGGCGGAAGTGGGTGCTTGGCAGGCGACGGCGATGGCGCAGCCAAAGTATCTCATTGCAGCCTGTGCACATTCCTCATGCCGTGGTACCACTTCACGCGGCGCGGAGTCCCCTGATCACCGTGACCAGCAGGATCTCGAGGCTTTCGCGGAAGTCCACGCGGAAGGCGGAGAGCTCCGGGTCGAGCCGGTAGGCCTCCGCCATCCCCGGCGACAGACGGCAGGTCGACCAGATGCCGCCGATCCCGAGCGTGACGGTTCCGACGAAGACGAGCACGCCCTCCGGATCGTCGCCGATCCACGGGGAGGCCAGGGTTCCGAGGCGGGCCACGTGCCCCAGCAGCGTGCGCTTGTAGTCGCGCGCGACCGGTCCGGAGATGTTGTGCTCGAGGATACCGGGGGCCGCTGCGCACAGCTCGGCGAAGACCGGACGCTCGGCTGCGGTGTCCGCGACCGCCGCGGCCAGCGACTCGGCGGTGCGGGCCGTGAGCGCGTCGAGCCGGGCCTCGAGCGCGTCGAGCCAGGCAGCGAACTCGCGGCCGTACAGCTCCAGCAGCACGGCCTCCCGCGATTCGAAGTAGCGGAGGACGTTCGACTTGGCGAGGCCGACCCGGCGCGCCAGCTCGTTGAGGCTGAGATCGGCGACGCGGGTGTCGGCCAGCATCTCCGCGGCGGCGGCGAGGATGGCCTCTCGGCGCTGCGCACGCTGCTCCTCGCTCCGGGCGCGGCTGAACGTCACCTGGGACATGTCCCTCCCTCTTGCTAACAGACCATCGGTCTATTACCGTGATCCCTAACAGACCAGCGGTTCATTATTCCACGACCAGCGGAGGATCCCGTGTACACCGTTCCCGATCAGACCGGACGCCACATCGTCGTCACCGGCGCCAACAGCGGCACCGGCAAGGAGGCCACAGCCCGGCTCGCCGCCGCCGGCGCCCGCGTGACCATGGCCGTCCGCTCGCTCGACAAAGGCGAGGCCGCCCGCGCCGAACTCCTGACCCGTGTGCCGGGAGCCGACCTCCGGCTGCGCAGGATCGACCTCGCCGACCTGGCCAGCGTGCGCTCCTTCGCCGAGGGGATGCTCGCGGACGGCGAGCCACTCGACACCCTCGTCAACAACGCCGGCGTGATGATCCCGCCCACGCGCATCGAGACCGTCGACGGCTACGAGCTGCAGTTCCAGAGCAACTTCCTCGGCCCGTTCCTGCTCACCAACCTGCTGCTCCCGCGCCTGCTGGAGTCGACAGCGCCGCGGGTCGCGACCATGTCGAGCGGCACGGCCGACTTCGGGTCGATCCACTTCCGCGATCTGCAGTTCCGCGACCGCTACAGCGCGGCCCGTGCGTACGCGCAGTCCAAGCTCGCCGACCTCCTGATGACCCTGCGCCTCGCCGAGCTCTCGGAGGCGAACGGCTGGGGACTGCTCAGCACCGCGGCGCACCCCGGCTACACGCGTACCAACCTGCAGACCGCCGGCCGCAACCTCGGTCGCGAGAAGCAGTTGCAGCCCGCGAGCCGCACCCTCCTGCCGTCGCAGGGCGTCGAGCAGGGAGCCGAGCCGCTGCTGTTCGCCGCCGCCGACCCCGCCGCCGCACAGGGCGCGTACTACGGGCCGTCGAGGATGGCGCTGGTCGGACCGACCCACCGGGCGCGCCTCCCGCGCAGTGCACGGGGGCGCGACCTCCCCGCGTCGCTGTGGGCCGTCGCAGCGGAGCTGACCGGGCTGACGGACGGCGAGGCGGTCCCCGGCACCGGCGCTCAGACCACGTTCGGCAGCGCGGCGGCCTCGAAGTAGGGCGCCGGCTCGGACGACGCCACCGCCCACGCGCGCCGGAGCGCGACGAACGCGCGCTCGGTCTCCTCCTCGGTGTAGGTGATCGGCACCCGCAGGAAGCGCTCGAAAGCGCCGTCGAGCCCGAACCGCGGTCCGGCGGCGATGAGCAGGCCGTGATTGCGCGCCGCGAGCGCCAGGGCAGAGCTGACCGGCGCGCCGATGCCGACCCATGCCGCAAGGCCGCCGTGGAGGCTGGGGATGCGCCAGTCGGGGAAGATCTCCGCCGCCAGCCTGCGCACGGTCTCCCTCCCCGCCCGCAGCTGCAGCCGGCGCTCCTCCACGATCTCCCGCGACTGCGGCAGCATCCGCGCGACGACCAGCTGCTCGAGCATCGGAGTGCCGAGGTCGGTCGACGGCTTCGCCGAGATGAGTCGCTGGATGAGCGGAGGCTCGGCGCGGATCCAGCCGATGCGGAGACCTCCCCACAGGCTCTTGCTGGCCGAGCCGATCAGCAGCACGGGAGCGTCGCCCGCTTTCCGCTGCGCGGAGGCGGGCAGCGGGAGGTGCTCGCCGACGCGGTCGATGTCGAGCTCGGCCGTCGTCTCGTCGCCGACCACGATCATCCCGTGCGCCGCCGCCGCCGCGAGCAGGCGCTCGCGCGTCGACGGGGACATGGAGGCGCCGGTCGGATTGTGGAAGTCCGGGATCAGATAGGCCAGGGCCGGGCTCGCCCTGCGGATCGCCTGCTCGGCGGCGGCGACATCCCAACCGTCGTCCTCCGCGTCGAGCGCGTGCGGCGCATCCTCCGGCGGGGTCACCGTGATCGGGAGCAGCCGCGCCCCCGCGAGCTTCAGGGCCTCCGTCGCGTGCGGGTAGGTGGGCATCTCGACGAGCGCCCGGTCGCCGCGCGCCAGGAAGGTGCGCGCGATGAGCGCGATCGCCTGTTGCGCGCCGACGGTGACCAGCACCTGGTCTGCTGTGGTCGGGAGGCCGCGCTCGGTGTACCGGTCGGCGATCGCCTGGCGCAGGTGCGGCAGGCCGACCGGGTCGTAGCCGGAGTCGGGCAGGAAGTGCGGGAGCTCCTCCGCGGCCGCGCGCGCGGCAGCCGGGAGGGACGATGCGGCCGGCAGCGCGGCCTTCGTGAAGTCGAGCATCCCCTCGCCGCCGGCGAGCGGCAGGGCGAGCGTCGGCCCGGGAAGCCGCGCGACGCTGCCCGACCCGCGCACGCTGTCGAGGAAGCCGCCCTCCCGCAGCTGTCGGTAGGCGGCGGTGACCGTCGTGCGGCTGAGTTCGAGCCGGCCGGCGAGATCGCGCTCGGCCGGCAGCCGGGTGCCGATCGGGATGCGGCCGTCGAGCACCAGGAGGCGCACCCGGTCGGCCAGCGACTGATAGCCGGGTGCCGCGCTGCGCCAGTCTCCGAGGAGCGACTCGAGGGAGCGGGCGGTCAGGTGTGCGTCGGCCATGCGAGCCACTTTATCCGAATTGGCATCTTGTTGTAATGCCAATCTGCCGATTGGATTGTCAGTATGTCCCCGTTCCTCCTCGTCCGCCGCGTCGGCCAACTCCTGGTCGGCCTCTTCCTGTACGGCATCGCCATCGCGCTGATGGTCCGTGCCGGAATCGGCGTGTCGCCGTGGGACGTGCTGGCGCAGGGTGTCTCGTTCAAGACCGGCATCCCGTTCGGGCTCGTGACGAACATCGTCGGCCTCGTGGTGCTCGCCTTCTGGATCCCGCTGCGGCAGAAGCCGGGGCTCGGGACCGTGCTCAACGTGCTCCTGGTCGGGCCGAGCGCCCAACTCGGCCTCTGGCTCATCCCCCAGCAGACCGAGCTCTGGGCGCAGGTGCTGCTCTTCGCATCCGGCCTGGTGCTGCTGGCGATCGCCACCGGGCTCTACATCGGACCCAAGCTGGGACCCGGGCCGCGCGACGGCCTGATGACCGGCCTCCACGCCCGCACCGGCCGGCCGATCTGGGCGGTCCGCACGGCCATCGAGGTCACGGTGCTGATCATCGGCTGGTTCCTCGGCGGCAACGTCGGCATCGGAACGCTCGCGTTCGCGCTGCTGGTCGGGCCGCTCTGCAGTCTCACCCTCCCGTTCTTCGCCATCCGGCTGCCGGAGCCCGCACCAGCGGACGCCGCGCTGGAGGGCGAACTCGAAGGCACGGCGGAGCAAGGCCCCGGCCTCCGTGGGGAGGGCGTGGGCGAGCAGGATGCCGTCCGTTTCGACGTGCGAGACGGCATCCTGCTCGAGTCCGACGCCTCGGCGCGCGCTCGGGCGGTCGACCGCGCGGCCTCCCCGCTCGTGCGCGGCCCGCAACCCGACCGCGCCCCCGCCGAGCCGCGCACCCCGCCGCGCGCGTCGCGACTCATCGCCGCACACTGGCTCGACGACCGCGTCACCGGCCGCGCTCGACGCACGCGCCGCGCCTAGCCGGCCGTTCCTCACTTTCTCCCGCCTCCACTCGGCGTGTTGCGGGAGAAAGTGAGGAATCGATGGCTGCCTGGCGGTTGCTACACGAGGTGGGCGGCGGCGTAGGCGCGGAGGGCGTCGCGCACGAAGGTCGCGCCCTCGGTGCCGCCGTAGTTGGCGGCGAAGCGCGGGTCGACGACGTACATGTCGCCGAGGCCCGTCAGGTAGGCGGCCGGTGGGCCGCCGGCGCCGTGGCCCGGGGTGCCGGGGATGTCGGCCAGCCACTCCCAGTGCCGCTGCGCGAGCGTCTGCGCCTCCTCGGAGGCCGGGTCGACGCCGCGTGCGGCGGCGGCCGTCCAGTCGGCGGCCAGCTGCTTCTGCCGCTGCTGCCATCCGGCGCGTTCCTCTGCGGTCATCCCGCGCCACCAGCGGTCGGAGGCCGCATACGCGTCCTTCCCCCAGCGCTGTTCGACCTCCTCCTTGTACTGGGTGTGATCGAAACCGTCGAACATCTCTTCCGCCACGATCTCCTCTCCTTCCTCCACTGCGTGGATCGTCGCCTCGACCGACGCGATCTGCCGCGCCAGCCGTTCCCGCTCGCCGCGCAACCAGGTGAGATGGTCGCGCAGGGCGGGTACCGCATCCTGCCGGTCGTCGAGCACCCGGGCGATGGCCGGGAGGCCGAGGCCGAGGTCGCGCAGCAGCAGGATGCGCTGCAGCCGCACGAGGGCGTCGCGGTCGTAGTGGCGGTAACCGTTCGCGCCGATCCGGCTCGGCGCGAGCAGGCCGAGCTCGTCGTAGTGACGCAGCGTCCTGCTCGTCGTGCCGGCGATGCGCGCGATGTCCTGGATGCTCCAGTCGGCGGCTGCCTCCACCATGTCCGTCCCTCTCTCGTGGGCTGTGCGAACCACGCTAAAGGTTGACGTTACGTCAAGGTCAAGGCCAGACGGTACTGTCTACCGTGTGCGTTCGATCCGAGCCCTGACCACCGTCGCCCCCGGCATCCTCTTCGTCGAAGGCCCTGCCGCCAACTGGACGGTGTTCCACGGCAACGGACGGGTCGAGCTCGTGGACTGCGGCTACCCGGCCGACCGGTCGCTGGTCGAGGAGTCGATCCGGGCGACGGGCCTCGACGTCGCCGCGCTCGTGCGCATCCTCGTCACCCACGGGCACTCCGATCACGTGGGCTCGGCCCGCGCGTTCAGCGAGCGCGGCGTGGAGGTGCTCGCCGCCGAGACAGAACTGCCGAACGTGCGCAGGGAGATCACGGAGCAGGTGACCGTCGGCGACCTGCTACCCGTCGCCCTCCGCCGCGGAACGATCCCCTGGGCGGTCGCGGCCATCCTCGCCGGAGGTCTCGGCGATGTCGGCGTGCCCGCGGCGCAGCCGATCGCGGTCGACGTGCTCGAGCTGTCGACCGGCCATCGCCTCGAGCTCCTGCCCACTCCGGGCCACACGACAGGCCACGTCTGCTACTTCGAGCCGGAGGCCGAAGTGCTGATCACCGGGGACGCCGTGGTCACCGGGCATGCCCTCCTCGCGGACGACGGCGAGCTGCAGCAGCTGCCGTCGTTCTTCCACCACGACGCTGACGGCGCGGAGGTCAGCGCGCGCAGGCTCAGCCTGTGCGACGCGCGGTGGGTGCTCCCGGGGCACGGGCCGGCTGTGCGGCTGTAGGCCTTTCTACGCGAACTCCCGCAGCGCAACGGCGGCCCGCGACGAGCGCCATCGGTTCGACCGTCACGTGCCCGGCCTCGACCGCTACCGCTTCGCCTTCGCCGGCACCTTCTGCTGTTCGGCAGCCTGCACCGACGCATCCGGCGCGCCCACCGGCGGCACCGCCAGCTCGCCCGGCGCTGCGAACTCGCCCTGGGCTCCCTCCGGCTCGCCCACCGCGATCGGCGTCGAGTGGATGTGGATGCGCGCACGCGCGGCCGACGCGGGAGCGAGCGGCCGGCGCGCGATCGGGCGCGTCGGCTCGCCGCGACGGTCCTGGCCCGGCAGCGGGCGCGAGCGACGGCCGTAGATCAGCGACGACGAGTCGAGGAGCCACGGGACGAGCGCGACCGTGACGCCGTGGCACAGCATGAGCTGCTTGCTCAGTCGGCGGGCGCGGTGGTTGTGCAGCAGCGACTCCCACCAGTGCCCGACGATGTACTGCGGCAGGTAGACGGTCACGACCTCGGAGCCGTGCTCCTCCCTGCGGTGCTTGAGGTACTTGATGAGCGGCACGCCGAACTCGCGGTACGGCGACTCGATGATCGTGAGCGGAACGTGGATGTTCTGCTCGATCCACTGGCGCTGAAGCTTCTGGGTCGCCTCCTCGTCGATGGAGACGTGCACGGCCTCGATCGAGTCGTGGCGGGCCGCGATGGCGTAGTCCAGCGCCTTGAGGGCCGGCTTCTGCATCTTGCCGATCAGCACGACGGCGTGGTCGCCCACACTGCCGAAGGTCGTGGTCGGGTCGACCTCGATCTCCTTCTCGACGTCGCGGTAGTAGCGGTTCACGCCCAGCATCAGGAACCACAGGATCGGCATGAAGATGAAGACGAGGTAGGCGCCGTGCGTGAACTTCGTGATCGTGACGACGATGAGCACGATGAACGTCAGCGTCGCGCCGAAGGCGTTGATGCAGAGCGAGCGCACGATGCTGCTGCGCTCGCGCGCGCTGAGCGTCGCCGCGCCGTCTTTGCCTGCGCCGCGCAACAGCGAGATCCAGTGCTTCACCATGCCGGACTGGCCGAGCGTGAACGACACGAAGACGCCGATGATGTAGAGCTGGATCAGCTGCGTGAGGTTCGCCTGGTACACCAGCAGCAGGATCGTCGCGGCCAGGGCCAGCAGGATCATGCCGTTGGAGTAGACGAGGCGGTCGCCGCGGGTGTTGAGGGCCTTCGGCGCGTAGGAGTCGCGCGCGAGCACAGAGCCGAGCAGCGGGAAGCCGTTGAACGCGGTGTTGGCGGCCAGCAGCAGCACGACTGCGGTCGCCGCCTGCACGATGAAGAAGAAGACCGTGTTGTTGCCGAACGTCGCCGACGCGATCTGCGCGATGAGCGAGCGCTGCGGCGACGTCGCGCACTGCGCCCAGCCCTGCAGGTCGCACGGGTTCTCTGCGTAGTGGACGCCGCTGATGAGCGCGGTCGCGGTGAGTCCGGCGAACAGGACGATCGCGATGCCGCCCATCAGACCGAGCGTGGTGCGGGCGTTGCGGATCTTGGGGGTGCGGAACGCGGGGACGCCGTTGGCCACGGCCTCCACGCCCGTCAGCGCGGAACAGCCGCTCGAGAACGCGCGCAGAAGCAGCAGCACGACGCCCGCCTGGGCGATGTTCGCCGCGTGCACCGAGTAGCCCGCCGACTCGGCGACCGGCGGGTTGCCGAGCGCCGTGCGCACGAGCGCAGTGGCGATCATCACGAAGATGCTGCCGATGAAGATGTAGGTCGGGAGGGCGAACGCCTTGCTCGACTCGCGCACGCCGCGCAGGTTGACCGCGGCGAGGATGACCACGCAGATCACGGCGAGTTCGACCCGCCACGCCGACAGGAACGGCAGCGCCGAGATCACGTTGTCGACGCCGGACGCAACGGACACGGCGACCGTCAGCACGTAGTCGACCAGCAGTGCGGACGCCACGACCAGGCCGGCCTTCTCGCCGAGGTTCTTGTGAGCGACCTCGTAGTCGCCGCCTCCCGACGGGTAGGCCTTGACCAGCTGCCGGTAGCTCAGCACGACCGTGATGAGCAGGATGACGACCGCCGCGGCCACCCAGGGGGCGAACGACAGGAACGCCAGGCCGCCAAGCAGCAGGATCATCAGGAGTTCCTGCGGAGCGTAAGCGACGCTGGAGAGTGCGTCGGACGCGAAGATCGGTAGCGCGAGGTGCTTCGGGAGCAGCTGTCCTTCGAGTTTCTCGCTCGGAAGCGGGTCGCCGATCAGCCACCGCTTCGGGGATCTCCCCTCATTTGTCACGAGGGTCGAGAATACTCGCTGCCAAAACACTGTCAAGTCGGCGCGTTGCGTCGTCACCAGGATGTGATTCTGGCAAGACTTGATCCGCCCTCCCCACGGGGTCCGTTGCCGCGGAATCTCGCGGGAGGCGGCTCGTCATCGGTCTCACTGGGAGCGAGATGAGCATGGCCTGAGACTTTCTGGACGTGGTTGACGAAACCCGGTCTCACCGGCGGATTAACTGCGACCGATCGCCTCTGCGATCGTGCGGCGGACGCGCGTCAACTCCTCCTTGAGGAGTGGCACCACGTTCGCCGGGAGCGCGCCGCGCGCAGCCTGGGAACGCAGGACGGTCCGGAGCTCCTGCCGGAAGTCGTTGATCGCGACCTCGGCCTCCCGCGCTGCGGCGTTGGCGGCCGCGCGGGCGTCGCGACCCGCGTCGCGGGCCTCCTGTCGCGGATCCACCCGGGTCGCGTCGCGTTTCGCCTCCCGTGCGGCCGAGGCCAGCTCGGCACGCAGCGTGCGCATCGCGTCGTTCACGCCGGCGCGCACCTCGTCGGCCAGCCGTCGCACGGAGTCGGTGACCTCCTCCTCGATGGCGTCCAGCTCGTGCTCGCGCGCGGCCAGCTCCGCGCGGCCGGCGTCGGTGATGGAGTAGACGGTCTTGCGACCGTCTGTCGTCTTGGTGACCAACCCCTCCTCCTCGAGCTTGGCCAGCCGCGGGTAGATCGTGCCGGCGCTGGGTACATACGTGCCCCCGAACCGGTCACTGAGCGCCTGGATCAGCTCGTAGCCGTGCCGGGGCTCCTCCGCGAGAAGGCTCAACAGGTAGAGGCGGAGGCTGCCGTGGGCGAAGACCGCGGGGGTCACGCCGACGCCTGGTTCTGCTCGACGGGGCTGCGGAGCACGGAGACGGCACCGGAGACCGAGTTGACGGAGATGTCCACCCAGTAGCCGTCGAGGCTGCCGGTGGTCGCGGTGTAGCCCTTGCCGGCCGAGCCGACGACCCTGACGTTGTCGAGCTGCACTCGACCGGAGACGGTGTTGGCGCGGTAGCGGGCGCCGAGCGCCTCCGGGATGCGGATCGTCGTGTCGCCAGAGACGGTGTTCACCTGGATCTCGTCCGGGGTGCCGGAGATGTCGACCATGACGTCGGCGGAGACGCCGTCGGCGCTGAAGCGCGGGATGGAGCCCGTCACGGTGATGTCGCCCGAGACGGTGTGCGCGTTGATGCGGCCGGTGTGACCGCGCGCCGACAGCTCGCCGCTGACCGAGTTCAGCTCCAGGTCGCCGACCAGGCCGTCGATGACCACATCACCGGAGACCGTGCTGAGCCGGGCGTCGGTCTTCAGGCCCGAGATGAGTGCGCCGGCCGAGACGACGCCGAACTTGAGGGCGACGTCGCGCGGCACCAGCACACTGATGTCGGCGCGGGCGCTCGACTTCATCGACTTGAACACGTCGATGAAGTTGTCCCACCGCAGCTGCGGGTGATCGATCTCGAGCTGGTCGCCCTCGATCGAGACCTTGAGGTCGCGGCCCGAGACCGAGTGGACCTCCACCCGCGCGCCCTGTTCGTCGTGCCCGATGATGTCGATCTGGCCACCCAGCAGCCCGACCTTGAGGGAGCGGACGAGCTCCACGTCGATCGTGCGGCTCTCGCCCGGCTGGATCAGCCACTTCTCCTGTGCCATGGTTCTCGCGCTCCTTGCGTCGTTTCGTGCAGTGAGGCTCCGGCGGAGCCCTCGGTGACTCGCGATATATCGCGATGTTGACGTATTCACGATATATCGCGAGTCGGAGCCACGCAAGCGCTCCGCCCGAATCTCAGGGTCACCTCAGGGACATCCCCCACCCGCCCAACCATCGCTTCCTCACTTTCTCGCGCGACACACCGGGCGGGAGCGGGAGGAAGTGAGGAACGGATGGCTGGTCAGCGGCGGAGCCAGGGGTGCAGGAGGCGCGTGACGAACGGGAGCAGGACGTAGGTCATCGTGGGCGTGAGGCAGAGGGTGGTGATGAGCACCGTCGCGAGCGGCCAGAGCTGGTGCCAGCCGGGCACGAGATAGAACGTCGCGTAGGTGAAGGCGAGCGACAGCGGGAAGAAACCCAGCCAGATCGTCACCGCCTGCTTCCAGCGCGGCGGCGCCGCAGGAACGCCCGGTTGCGGTTCGTCGAACCAGCCCTCGATGCCGGTGCGGCGCTCCACCCGGGACACCTCGACCAGCTCACGACCCTCATACAGCCATTCGGCGCGGGCGTCGGAGACCTCCCACGCGTCGAGCGACGCCTCGTCGGCGAACCGGTACAGCATGTGCCACTCGTGGGAGTCGGCAGCGGCGCGCACCCATCCGGAGCCGAGGAAGCCCTCGTAGGTGTTCGCGAGGTTCACGCCGGCCTGCACCCAGTGCGTCACCTCCGCGAGACGGCCGGGGTCGACGCGGCGGGTGATGGAGACGGTCACGGGGATGCGGGGTGCCTTGCTCGGGTTCTGCGCTTGTGGCGCGGGGAGGTTCGGCTCTTGTGGAGTCATGCCTCCATTGTCGCCGCGGCGGGTTACATGCGCGTTTCGCCGCATGCGGCCAACGGAGGAGATCCGGTGCTGAGCGCACAGCGGAAGCAGCCAGCGGAGGAGTTGTGCGGCTACGGAGGGCGGATGTCCTCCGTTCGCGACGGCGCGAGGACGGGGCGGCGGCGCGAGCGGGGGCTCAGCGGCCGCCGATCAGCGAGCCGCCCTCGCGCACGACGAGGCGGGGCGCCACGAGCCGGTGCCGCGGGTCGTCGATGCCCGACTCGGGCCGCACCCTGCCGCCGTGCGCGCCGGTCAGCAGGTCGAGCACGCCTGCGGCGACGGCGTCGAGCGGCTGACGCACGCTCGAGAAGCCCAGGGACGCGGCGACGGGAGTGTCGTCGTAGCCGATCACGGGGACGCGCCCTCCCGTTGCGGTGAGTGCTCCGAGCGCCAGCGAGTCGGAGGCGCACACCACCGCGTCCACGTCCGTCCGGTCGGCGAGTCGACGCATGGCCGTCGCGCCGAAGGTGACGCCGTCCTCCGCGGTCTCCTCGAGCACCGCGAGGGTCGCCTCGTCCACCGCCCGGGCCGAACGCATCGCCTCCAGCCAGCCGGCCCGGCGGTCGTCACCGGTTCCCGAGCCCTCCGGCCAGCCGAGGTAGCCGATGCGCCGGAGCCCGAGGTCGAGGAAGTGCCTCGTCGCATCGCGGAGTCCCGCACGGCCGTCCACATCCACCCAGAGGTGCAGCGGGTCGGTCATGTCGTCGATCCCCCACGGCCGCCCGAACGTCACGAACGACTGCCCGTGCTCGATGAGCCATTCGGTCCTCGGGTCGCCATGGAAGGTGGAGGTCAGCACGAAAGCGTCTACGTCGGCTCCGTCGGAGAGCCGGCGGAACTGCTCGATCTCGTCCTCCGGGCCTGCGGCCGTGAAGAGCAGCACCCGCAGGCCCTTGCGGTCCGCCTGTTCGGTGAGCGAGTGCAGGAAGCGGTCGAGCACACTGCCCGAGATGCCGTCCTGGGTCAGCGGGTCGAGCCGGATGCCGATCGTGGAGCTCTTCTGGGTGCGGAGGCGCCGGGCGGAGGCGTGCGGCCGGTAGCCGAGCGTGCGGATGGCGGCCTCGACCCGTTCACGGGTCTCCGGCCGGACGATCGCCGGGGTGTTCAGCACGTTCGACACGGTCTGGCGTGAGACGCCGGCCGCGTCGGCGACGTCGCTCACCGTCGGCTGCCCGCCCATGCTGCTCCTTTCCCCGACACGCCCGGGCTGACCCGGGAGGTTTCCTCAGACCCTACCGTTCGGTCGCTTTCCTTGGCCCCCGGCGCTCGTCCGTTGCTCCGCTTGACACCTTCCGAGGCCGTGGTTATGTTGGCAGGGTCCCGGTTTGATCGTTCAAACTGCAGCGTAGCACCACCGAATTTGATCGATCAAAGGGATATTCGTGGCGAACCGCCCACGGTCTTCTTCGACACCGACCGCGTGCGCCCGTCCTCTCGGGCACACTCACACCAAGGAGAGAAACACATGCGAAGAATCACATCCCGCTGGCTCGCGGGCGGCGCTGTCGCCGCCGCGACCGCCCTCGCCCTGACCGCCTGCGGCTCCGGCTTCAGCGGAGGCAGCGGCAGCAGCGACACCGGCAAGCTCACCTCGTCGGACAAGGCACTCACCGTCATGATCGGCTCGTCCGGCGACGCCGAGACCGCGGCCGTCAAGTCGGCGGTCGGCGACTGGTCGGCCAGCTCGGGCACGAAGGCCAGCGTGGTGGCGGCCAGCGACCTCAACCAGCAGCTCGCGCAGGGCTTCGCGGCCAAGAAGCCCGCCGATGTGTTCTACCTCTCGACCGACGCGCTCGCCGGCTACGCCTCCAACGGCTCGCTGCTCGCGTACGGCGACCAGCTCTCCAACAAGAGCGACTTCTACCCGAGCCTCGTCAAGTCGTTCACCTACGACGGCAAGTTCTACTGCGCGCCCAAGGACTTCTCGACGCTGCAGCTCATCATCAACAAGGACCTGTGGAGCGCCGCCGGCCTGACCGACAGCGACATCCCCCAGACCTGGGACCAGCTGGAGGCCGTCTCCAAGAAGCTGACCGCGAACGGCCACGTCGGCCTCGGCATCTCGGGCGAGTACGCCCGCGTCGGCTCGTTCATGGTGCAGGCGGGTGGCAACCTGATGAACGACGACAGCACCAAGGCGACCGCGAACAGCGACGCCAACGTCAAGGCGCTCGACTTCGTCAAGCAGATGCTGAACGCCGGCGACCTCAAGTACGCCAAGGACCTCGGCGCGGGCTGGGGCGGCGAGGCGTTCGGCAAGGGCCTGGCCGCGATGACCATCGAGGGCAACTGGATCACGGGCGCCATGAAGTCCGACTACCCGAACATCAAGTACCAGGTCGCCGAGCTGCCGAAGGGCCCGGCCGGCGCCGGCACGCTGCAGTTCACCAACTGCTGGGGCATCGCCGCCGACAGCCCCAACCAGGCCGCCGCGCTCAAGCTCGTCGAGAAGCTGACCAGCAAGGACGACCAGCTCGCCTTCTCGAAGGCGTTCGGCCCGATGCCGTCGATCAAGTCGGCCGCGTCCGAGTGGAAGTCGGCCAACCCCGACCTCGTCCCCTTCCTCGCCGCAGCGGACTACGCCAAGGGCGTCCCGACCGCCAAGGGCTCCGCCGATGTCGTGACCGACCTCAACAGCAAGCTCGAAACGCTGGCGACGGGCGACCCCAAGGCGATCCTCGACGCCACGCAGAAGAACCTCGAAGCTCTGCTGAAGTAAGGACCGCAGCCACCATGTCGCAAGCCACGAGTCGGTCTCGCCGTTCCGGAATCCGGCGCGGCGAGGCCGCCTCGGGGTGGTTGTTCACCGCCCCGGTCGTCCTGCTCCTCGGCGTCTTCCTGGTCATCCCGGTGCTGATGGCGCTGTGGGTCAGCTTCTCCGACTGGGGCGGCCGGGGCAGCCCCTTCGGTTCCGACGTGAACTTCGTCGGGTTCAAGAACTACTCGACCCTCCTCGCCGGCGGCGGGCTCGCCGAGCAGGACTTCGGGATGTCGCTGAAGAACAACGCCTGGTATGTGCTGCTGGTCGTCCCCATCCAGACCGCCGTCTCGCTCTTCCTCGCGGTGCTCGTCAACCGCGCCATCCTCCGCGGCCGCGGCTTCTTCCGCACCGCCTTCTACTTCCCCTCGGTGACCAGCTCCGTCGCGATCACCGTGCTCTGGCTGTTCCTGTTCAGCACCTCCGGCGCCGTCAACCAGGTGCTCGCCTGGTTCGGCATCAACGGCCCGAACTGGTTCAACGACCCCAACGGGATCATCCACAACTTCCTCGGCATCTTCGGCGTCACCACGGGCCCGGCCGCGCTCACCCAGAACACCCTCCTCGGCGTCTCCTGGTGGGACTGGCTGGGCGGCCCGTCCGTCGCGATGAGCGCGTACATCGTCATGGCGGTGTTCACGACGAGCGGCACCTTCATGCTGCTCTTCATCGCGGCCCTCCAGAACCTCGGCGGCGATGTCACCGAGGCCGCGATGATGGACGGCGCGAACGGCTGGCAGCGCTTCTGGCGCATCACCCTCCCGCAGCTGCGCCCCACGCTCTTCACCGTGCTCACACTCGGCCTCATCGGCTGCTGGCAGGTCTTCGATCAGATCTACACCGGCAGCAAGGGCGCGCCGAGCAAGACGACGCTGACGCCGGCCTACCTCTCGTACCAGACCTCGTTCGGCAACCAGGAGTGGGGCCAGGGCGCGGCGATCGCGTTCATCCTCTTCGTCATCATCGTGCTGTTCACGATCTTCCAGCGCTGGGTCCTCCGCGAGCGGAAGGTGTCCAAGCGACGGATGCGTCCCTACGAGGCCGCCGTCATCGCCTCGACCTCGCCGAGCACCTCGTCCGGCTCCGCCGCGAAGGGAGGCCTCCGATGAGCGCCACCGCAGTGACCACCGAGGCTTCGGCCTCACCGCGCGCCGCGTCGCCCCGCCCGGCCGGTCGCCGCCGGCGCTCGACGAGCAGCATCGTCGGGACGTCGATCACCTACGCGATCCTCGTCGTGCTCGCGGTCGTGTACATCGCGCCGTTCCTCATCCAGATCGCGACCTCGTTCAAGACCGACGCGGATGCGACGGCCAACCCGGTCTCGCTGATCCCGCAGGTGTGGACGACGGCCGCGTACACGAAGCTGTTCCTCAACTCGGACTTCCCGATCTGGTTCGGCAACTCGGTGATCGTGACGGTGTTCGTCACGCTGGGCAGGGTGTTCTTCGACTCGCTCGCCGGCTACGCGCTGGCCCGCCTGCACTTCCGCGGGCGCAGCTTCGTGTTCGCCGCGCTGGTGGCCGTCATGTCGGTGCCGATGGTCGTGCTGCTCATCCCGAAGTTCCTCGTGATCAACCAGCTCGGGATGTACGACTCCTACACCGGCATGATCCTGCCGCTGCTCACCGACGCGGCGGGCGTGTTCATCATGAAGGGCTTCTTCGAGTCCATCCCGGCCAGCGTGGAGGAGCAGGCCCGCATCGACGGCGCAGGCACCTTCCGGGTGTTCTGGTCGATCGTGCTGCCGATGGCGCGGCCTGCGCTCATCACCATCATCATCCTGTCGTTCCAGGGCTCGTGGAACGAGCTCGCGCACTTCATCATCTCGACGCAGGACCCGGCCCTCACCACGCTCACCAAGGGCGTCGCCGGCCTCGCGAGCGGCCAGCTCAGCCAGGGCAGCCAATACCCGCTCAAGCTCGCGGCTGCGGCCATCATGACCATTCCGGTCGCCGTGCTGTTCTTCATCTTCCAGCGCAGGATCATGAACTCCAGCGAGGGGGCGGTGAAGGAGTGACGGCGATCGCACCCACGATCCTCGCCACCTGCGGCGGCCTGGTCGCCGGCGACTGGACGGACTCCCTGTACGGCCCGCTGCTGCACCACGCGATCGAGCTGGCCCAGGTGGTCGGGCGCGCACCGCGCGTGACCCACATCAACACCGCGGGCGGCGACCAGCGGCACGTGGAGGGCGCCGAACTGGAGGCCGCGCGCGCGGCCGGTGTCGACGCGAGTCACGTGCGGTTCTTCCCGCACCCGAACATCCCGGACCTCCGCGCGCATGTGCTCTCGCAGGACGTCGTCTGGGTCAGCGGCGGCAGCCTCCTGAACCTGCTCGCCGTCTGGCGGGCGCACGGGCTGGACGAGATCCTGACCGAGGCGTGGCAGCGCGGCGTCGTGTTGGCCGGCGGCTCGGCCGGAGGACTCGTCTGGCACGAGGGCGGCACGACCGCCTCGCGCGGACCGGGGATCTCGGCGCTGGCCGACGGCCTGGGCCTGGTGCCCGGATCGCTCGCGGTGCACTACGACTCCGACTCACGGCGGCGGCCGGCGCACCAGGCGGCCGTCGCATCCGGAGAGCTGCCGGAGGGCTACGCGCTCGAGGAGGGGACAGGGCTGGTGTACCGGGGGACGACCCTCGTCGATGTCGTCTCGGAGCGCGAGGGGGCGGCGGTCTGGCGCGTCGCGCGGTCCGGCGACGCCGGCTCCACGGTGCCGGCCTCCCCGTCCGCCTCGACCGCGCCGGCCTCCAGCGCGCCTCCCGCCGCTGCCGCCGTCACCGAGACCCGCATCACCCCGCGCGTCCTGCCGGCCGTCGCGTCCACCACCACGACCACAACCCCCATCACCACCACGATCGAGGAGGCGCGAACGCCACGATGACCCAGCCGCTCCAACCCCTGCTGCACGACAGCGTCGTTCTGCTCACCGCCCCCAGCCAGGCCTGGTCCACCGCGGACGGCACCGTCGACGGCAACGGGATCCACGGGTTCTACCACTCCGACCTGCGTGTGCTCGACCGCGTCCTCCT
The DNA here is from genome assembly GCF_017565305.1 of Leifsonia sp. TF02-11. Classification (GTDB taxonomy): domain Bacteria; phylum Actinomycetota; class Actinomycetes; order Actinomycetales; family Microbacteriaceae; genus Leifsonia. Next base: position 708,363 of record NZ_JAGEKP010000003.1, on the reverse strand, counting down.
GACCGTCGGAGGCGACCAGCCCGAGCACATCGCGACGGCCGGACCCGACGCGGCGACCGCGGTCTTCACCGCGCTGGCCCGGCGCCTCGACGACGCGACAGCCGACCCCCGCGTCCGCGTCGACCGCACGCGCACCGTGCGCGCGGGCAGGCTGCACGAGCGCATCGAGCTCCGCAACGCCCTGGGCAGCCCGATCGCGACCACGGTCACGGTGTCGGTGCGCGGCGACTTCACGCCCATGCAGACCATCAAAGCCGGACTGACCGGCGCCGAACACTCGGTGACGGCTCAGGCCGCGGACGACGGCGTGGAGTTCCGCTCTGGCCAGGTGACCGCCCGGCTTACGGCGGTCGGCGCTCGGGTGGCGCTCGACGACGCGGACGTTTGGATGGACTGGGAGGTCGAGGTCCCCGCCCACGGGCAGGTCGCGGTCGAGTGGACCGTGGAGGTCGACGACCCGACCGCCGTCGTCGCCGGCGCGGCACCCTCGGCCGACTGGGCCGCCGTCCGCGCGACCACCGGCGACTCCCGGCTCGCGTCGTGGCTCGACCGCGCTCTGGCCGACCTCCAGTCGCTGCGGATGTCGACGACCGCGCGCCCGGACGATGTCTTCCTCGCCGCGGGCGCCCCGTGGTTCTTCACGCTGTTCGGCCGGGACTCGCTGTGGGCGGCGCGCATGCTGCTCCCGCTCGGCACCGACATCGCGGCTTCGACGCTGCGCGTGCTCGCGCACTTCCAGGGCACGCAGAACGTGGCGGAGACCGCCGAGCAGCCGGGCAAGATCATGCACGAGCTGCGGCCGGCCGCGCTGACCATCCCGGGCGAGGGTGTCGTGCTGCCCCCGCTGTACTACGGGACCGTCGACGCGACGGCTCTCTGGATCGGCCTCCTCCACGACGCGTGGAAGTGGGGAATGCCCGACGACCAGGTTCGCGAACTGCTCCCCGCGATGCGGGCCGCTCTCGCCTGGATGCGCGACCACGGCGACAGCGACGGCGACGGGTTCCTCGAGTACGTCGACACCACAGGCCACGGACTCGCGAACCAGGGCTGGAAGGACTCGGGCGACTCCATCCAGTGGAAGGACGGCACCCTCGCCGACGGCCCGATCGCGCTCTGCGAAGTGCAGGGCTACGCCTACGAGGCCGCTGTCGGCGGCGCCGAGCTGCTGGAGGCGTTCGGCCTGGAGGGCGCGGACGAGTGGAGGCGCTGGGCCGCCGAACTCAAGACCCGGTTCGCCGACGCGTTCTGGATCGACGACCCGGCCGGCGCCTACCCGGCCGTCGCGCTCGACGCGGCCAAGCGGAAGGTCGACACGGTGACCAGCAACATCGGCCACCTCCTGGGCACCGGCATCCTCACGGCCGAGCAGTCCGCGCTGATCGCGCGCCGTCTGGCGTCGCCGGAGCTGTCGTCCGGCTACGGCCTGCGCACCATGTCGACCGACGCGGGAGGCTACTGGCCGCTCAGCTACCACGGCGGCTCGGTCTGGGCGCACGACACGGCGATCGCGATCACCGGGCTCGCCCGCGACGGTCACGTCGCCGAGGCCGACCAGCTGGCCGACGGCCTCCTGGCCGCCGCTTCGGGCTTCGGCTACCGGATGCCGGAACTGCACTCCGGCGACCCGGCGGCGCAGACGTCGTCGCCCGTGCCCTACCCCGCGGCCTGCCGTCCGCAAGCGTGGTCGGCCGCGGCGGCCGTCGCGGTGCTCTCGGCGCGCCTCGGCCTCCGGCCCGACGCCCAGGCCGGAACGCTCGACGTGAGCCCGAGCCCGGCCGCCGGCCGCATCCGCGTGAGCGGCCTCCGCTTCGCGGGCGCCGAGCGCACCGTCGAGGTCTGAGGCCGCTCGCGCGCAGCTCCCGCGTCCCCATCCCCGAGGGGCACGTCGTTGTCACTTTGCACCCCCACAACCGACAACGACGTGCCCCTCAGTGCTGTGCGCTGGTCGCGAAGGGCACGTTGTTGTCCCCCTGGGAGCGCGAAGGGGACAACAACGTGCCCCTCGGCGCCTTGCCGGCGGAAGACTCGGCGAGGGGAATCGAGGGATGCCGAAGCGCGAGGCTAGATCTGGGCCATGATCTGGCGGGCGATCACGCGGCCGGCGCGGTTCGCGCCGATCGTGCTCGCCTGTGGGCCGTAGCCGGCCAGGAAGATCCGCGAGTCCTGCCAGGAGGCCCCGGAGGCGACCGTCAGGCCGCCCGCCTTCTCGCGCAGCTTGAGCGGGGCGAGGTGCCGCAGTTCCGGCCGGAAGCCCGTCGCCCAGATGATCGCGTCGGCGCGGGTCTTCGATCCGTCGTCCCAGACCACTCCGTCGCGCTCGATGCGCGCGAACATACCGCGCTCCACCAGCAGCCCGCGGTCGATGCCGGCGGCGATGCGCCGCGTGCGCGGCACACCGGTGCCGCTGACGATGCTCGGGAGGGCCTGGCCGGCCCGAGCGGCGGCGTCCTGCGCCGCGACGGCGGCGACACCGCCCTCGATCGTGAGTTCCGACTCATCGCGGAAGTCCACCGGCCGACGGGTCGCCCAGGTCAGCTCGCCGGCCACACCCTCCAGTTCGAGGAGGAAGCCGATCGCGCTCGTGCCGCCGCCGACGACGACGACGGACTGCCCGGCCAGCTCCTCTGCCGACGAGTACGACGACGTGTGGAGGTGCCGGCCGGCGAAGTCGGCCATCCCCGGGTACCACGGGACGAACGGCGCACCCCAGGTACCGGTCGCGTTGACGACGATGCGGGTGCGCGTCTCGCCCTGATCGTGCGCGACGACCAGGTCGGCGCCGCGGTCGAAGACCCGCGAGACGGTGATCGGCCGTTGCACCTGGAGGCCGAAGTGGTCCTCGTAGCGGCGGTAGTATCCGGCCACGATGTCCTTGGCCGGCAGGGTGCGGTCGGCCGTGTCGAAGCTGAGTCCGAGCTCGGACATTCCTGGGAGGTCGTTCACGTGGTGGGCGCTGCCCAGACGCAGTGCATCCCAGCGGTGCTGCCACGCGCCACCCGTGCCCGGGCCGCGATCGAGGATGACGAAATCCGCGCCGGGAGTCAGCTCGAACCGACGCAGGTAGTAAGCGACCGCGAGCCCGGCCTGCCCGGCGCCGACGATCACCACCTGGGTGTCGGCCATTCCACTGATCACGCGCTCATTCCATCATTCGACGCTGTGCGACGACTCGGGGTCCATGGGGGTCACCATGCTAAACTCGACGCTAGTTTTCACTATTTCTGTTGGATCCCCGGGTGCCATTCCCCGGGCAGGACCAAAAGGGGGTCACGCATGGGGCGCGGCCGTCAAAAGGCAAAGCACACGAAGATCGCTCGCCAGTTGAAGTCGTTCAGTCCGGACGTCAACTACGACGCGCTCGAGCGCGAGCTGACCGGGCATTCCCACCACGACGACGAGCACCAGTACGACGCGTGGGCCGACTACGAACCCGAGGGCGCCGACGCGTACGACGACGCCGACGAGGACTACGAAGAGACCGAGTCCGAGACGCCGAAGCGCGCCTGAGCGCGCCGGCGCACTGCGCGCTCCTCGAGCCGCGCACATTCGTCACGAATCGCGACATTCGTGCCACGAATCAATGGATTCGTCACGAATCGCTCCACTCACGGCGCGACCTAGCGACATTCGTCACGAATCGCGACATTCGTGGCACGAATCAGCGGATTCGTCACGAATCGACATCGGTGGCACGGCTCGGCGGATTCGTGACGAATCGCGACATTCGTGGCACGAATCTCGACATTCGTCACGAATCGCGGCATTGGTGGCACGGCTCGGCGGATTCGTGACGCATCGCGACATTCGTGGCACGAATCAGCAGATTCGTGACGAATCGCGACGCGGCCGGGCGCGCTAGAGCCAGCCCTGGCGCGTGGCGATCGCGACCGCCTCTGAGCGGTTGCGCGCGCCGGTCTTGCCGATCGCGCTCGAGAGGTGGTTGCGCACGGTGCCGTCGCTGAGGTGCAGGCGGCGCGCGATGTCCGTGATGGTCCCGCCCTGCCCGGCCACCGCGAGGACCTCGGCTTCGCGCGCGGTCAGCGGGGAGGCGCCGGAGGCCAGCGACTCTGCGGCGAGCGCCGGGTCGACGACCCGCAATCCCGACGCGACCCGCCGCACCGCGTCGGCGAGCTGGCCCGACGGCGTGTCCTTGACGATGAATCCCGCGGCGCCGGCCTCCATCGCCCTGCGCAGGTAGCCCGGCCTCCCGAACGTGGTGACGATGAGCGAGCGGCACGACGGCAGCGCCGCCTGCAGCTGGGCCGCCACCTGGATTCCGTCGAGGCCCGGCATCTCGACGTCCAGCAGCGCGACGTCCGCGGCGGACGAGCGTGCGGCGTCGATGACCTCGTCGCCTCGACCGACCTGGGCCACGACCTCCAGGTCGGACTCGAGGTCGAGGAGCGCGGCGAGCGCCCCTCGTACCAGTGCCTGGTCGTCGGCGAGCAGCAGGCGGATGGTCATGGCAGTCTCCGGACGGTCAGGAGGGTGCCGCCGCGCGGACCCGCCTCCACGGTGAGTGCGGCACCCGACTCCCCCGCGCGCGCGGCGAGCCCGGCGATGCCCGACCCTCGGACGAGGTCGCGGCGGTCGGAGCCGACGGGTGCCGGACCGCGGCCGTCGTCCTCGATCCGCAGCGCGTCGGCCTCCACGGTGACCCAGCAGTTGCGCGATCCGGAGTGCCGGATGACGTTCGTGACCCCTTCGCGCAGCACCCAGCCGAACAGTTCGCGGAGGTCGGGGGCGACCTCCTCGCCGTTGCGGGGGAGGTGGGCCTGGATGTCGGCAGCGGCCAGTCCCGCCTGCGCCGCGGCGAGCTCGGTGGAGAGGCTCATCTCGCGGTAGCCGGCGACGGCGGCGCGGAGGTCGGCCAGCGCCGACCGGGTGAGCCGTTCGATGTCGGCGAGCTCCTCCTCCGCCCGGCCGGGGTCGACCGGGATGAGCCGTCGGGCCAGCTCCGACTTGACGGTCACGACGGTGAGCGAGTGGCCGAGCACGTCGTGCATGTCGCGCGAGAACCGTGCCCGCTCGTCCACGACGGCCAGGCGGGCGATCTCGCCCTGCGCGTTCCGCAGCCTCCGGAGGGCGTCGATCTGGCGGGCGAAGGCGCTCATCATGATGCCGATGGAGACGGTGACCAGCGCGATGTACCAGTTGTCGTCGAAGGTGCCCGTGAGCAGGAAGACGATCAGCTGCACGGCCCCAAGACCCAGGATGATGGCCGTCGACACCCAGGTGCGCGCGATCGTCATCCCGGCGGCGCAGGCGACGTAGACCCACGTCCAGAGGGCCGTGACGCCGATGAACGGGATGAGCGTGAGTGTCAGCGCGAAGAAGGCGAGCACGCCGATCAGTCGCGTGCGCTCGCCCTCCCACCAGAGCAGCGGAGGGAGGGCGAGGAAGGCGAGGTAGACGAGCGTGAGCAGAGCGGTCGCGCCGATCTTCGTGGCGAGCGCCTCGGACGAGGTCCAGAGGCCGCCGAGCACCGAGATCTGGTACAGGAGGCCGATCACCGCGCCGGGATACCAGCGGAACGCGGCCCGGTGCGCCAGCCGCGCCCACACCCCGACGGGGCGGTAGTCGTCGACGTCGCTGCTGAACACGTCCCTACCCTAGCCAGCTACTGCTCGTCAGCCGCGGGCCGCGTCGCGCCGGTAGCGCCACACGACCAGCGCGCCGAGCGCGACCGTCCAGGCCGCCAGCACCAGGGCCGGGGTGAGCGCGTCACCGCTCTGCAGCGCCCCGAGCTGGCCGACCCGGTTGAGCCAGTACGACGGCACGGCCTGCGCCACGTTCGCCACCCAGGCGGGGAAGATCTGCAGGGGGACCCACAGGCCGCCCAACACCGCCATCCCCATGAACACCGCCATGAACAGCGGCTGCGCGAACTCCGGCTTGGCGAACTGGCCGACCAGGATGCCGAGCAGGGCGAACGGCACGACGCCGCACCAGATGCCGAGGCAGGCGAGCAGCCAGCTCCCGATCGACAGGTCCGGGTGGTAGAGCACCATCGACACGGTCACGATCACGACGATGCTGAACAGGGCGAGCGCCAGGGCGGCGACCAGTTTGGAGACGAGATAGCCCGTTCCGCTGAGCGGGGTGATCCGCAGCTGCCGGTTCCAGCCGAGCGAGCGTTCGGTGACGATCGTGAAGGCCTGCGACAGGGCGGCCATCATGCCGCCGTACGCGGATACCTGGATGGTCGTGACCACGATCCAGGGCAGGTGGGTCACGGTGTCGACCTGGCCCTGACCTCCGAAGGTGCCGCCGAAGGCCAGCAGCATGACCAGCGGCACGGCGAGGGTGAAGATCATGGCCCGCATGTTCTTCAGCTGGCGGAGGGACTCGCGCCCCAGGTAGGCGATGCTCATCGGACTGCTCCTTCCGGGTCGCGCTGCTCGGTGAGGGCGAGGAAGGCCTCGTCCATCGTGTGCGCGGTCACTTCGATGTCATGGAGGTCGTGGTGCGCGGCCAGCAGCCCGCGCAGAGTGGCGTCGGAGTCGTCGCTGACGATGGTCAGCAGGCCGGCGCGGTATTCGACGGTGCGGACGCCGGGGAGCGCAGCGATCGCCGCTGAGGCGTCGCCGGTCCAGGCGAAGTCTGCGGTGGCGCGGATGCGGCGGCCCGACACGACGGCCTTCACCTCGGTGGGCGTTCCGTCGGCGACGATCCGTCCGCGGGCGAGCATGACGATACGGTCGGCGTAGGCGTCGGCTTCGTCGAGGTAGTGGGTGGCGAAGACGACCGTCCTGCCCTCCGCGGTGAACTCCCGCATCGAGACCCAGAACGTTCGTCTGGCCTCCACGTCCATCGCCGCCGTCGGCTCGTCGAGGAAGAGCAGGTCGGGGTTGGACACGACCGCGACCGCGAAGCGCGCCCGCTGCATCTGACCGCCGGAGAGTCTGGCAACGCGCTGCTTGGCGATCTCCGTGCAGCGCGCCCGTTCGAGCGCCTCCGCCACGCTGAGCGGGTGCTTGTGCGCCGCGGCCACCAGGGCGACCGACTCGGCGACGGTGAGGGTGGGCAGCAGGGCGCCCCCCTGCAGCATGGCGCCGACGCGGCCGTCGCGGATCGCGCGCCGGGGGTCGCCGCCGAACAGCTCTGCGGTGCCGGCGGACGGACGGGCGAGGCCCAGCGCGAGGTCGATCGTGGTCGACTTGCCCGCGCCGTTGGGCCCGAGGAGGGCGACGACCTCGCCCGGGCGGACCGTCAGGTCGACGCCGTCGACGGCGGTCAACGACCCGAAGGTCTTGCGCAGACCGAAGAGGCGGATGGCTGGTGTCTCGTTCACATCTCCAGCGTGGCGGCCGGCGGGCCGCGGCGAGCAGGGTCTCCGTCAGGATCTGGGGGTGACATTCGTCATGGCGGTTTGACATGAAATGTCAGGCTTCGCTATGGTTGCCCCGCAGCACTTCGTTAGGCGAGGCTCCTGCGCGAACACAGGCCACTGATCTCACGACGTCGAGAGACGCCCAAGATCAGGACAGGTCTCCCCGGATTAAGGGGTGACCCCAAGTGGCTTCCCACCGATCGGACCGGCGGGACACGTCGTGCAGTGCCGAAACTCTTACGTGGAAGTGACTTCGATGAGACACCGTGCCTCATGCTTCCACGTCTGCGGAATGCGTGCCGACCGTGAGGAGGTGACCCGATGAGCGACGGCGACAGTCGATCTCTGTATGCTCGCGGGCCGGCTCCGACACGGTCCCTCTGATCGCGCGCTCTGCGCCTCGGTCCCTCTGCGTCTCCTCCTCGCGGGCATCCGTCCCCCTGCACCATCACGCGACCCGGTCCGCCGTCACGGCACCGGTGATCCGTCGCGCCCGATTCCGAGGAGACACCTCCCATGCGCCCCTTCTTCCGCACCGACCTGGACACCCTGAACCCCGCCATCGCCGACACCCGGCCCGCGTCCAGCAGCACTCGCACCCGTACCTCCACCGACGCCAGCCGCCGCGGCGCACTCCCCGAGGGCCAGCAGCGCCTCCTGGTGGAGGCAGCCCGGCTCCCGGCCGAGGCCACCCTGAAGTCGTTCTCCACCGACCTGGACGGCCTGACCGCCGACGCGGTGAAGAGCCGCCGCGCACGGTTCGGCGACAACGCGGTGGACCACGGCAAGCCCGCGCCCGCCGTGCTCCAGTTCCTCCGCACGTTCACGAACCCGTTCATCCTGATCCTGCTGTTCCTGGTCGTGGTGATGGTGTTCACGGACATCGTCTTCGCCGACCCGGCGGACGGCCCCGACTACACCGGTGTCGTCACCGTGAGCATCATGGTGCTCGTCAGCGCCACCCTGCGGTTCTGGCAGGAGTACCGCTCGTCGCGCGCGGCCGAGGAGCTGAAGGCGCTCGTGCGCACGACGACGGCCGTCACCCGCTCGGTGCACGGCACGCCGGTGACGTCCGAGATCCCGGTCGAGGACATCGTGCGCGGCGACATCGTGCAGCTGGCCGCCGGCGACATGATCCCGGCCGACCTCCGGATCGTGCGGGCGAAGGACCTCCAGATCAACCAGTCCATGCTCACCGGGGAGGCGCTGCCCGCCGAGAAGTCGGCAGCGCCCGACGTCGATGTGACCGAGCCGACGCTGCTCGACGCCCCGAACCTGGGCTTCATGGGCGCCTCGGTCGTCTCGGGCTCGGGCACCGGCGTCGTGATCGGCACCGGCCGCTCGACCTCGTTCGGCAGCCTCTCGTCGGCGATCGTCGGCGCGCGGCCGGACACCGCGTTCGACATCGGCATCCGCAAGGTCACCAGGACCCTCATCCGCTTCATGCTGGTCATGGTCCCCATCGTCTTCATCATCAACGGGATCACGAAGGACTGGACGACGGCCTTCCTGTTCGGGGTGACGACCGCCGTCGGCCTGACGCCGGAGATGCTCCCGCTGATCGTGACGGCGAACCTCGCCAAGGGCGCGCAGTTCATGGCGAAGCGGAAGGTGATCGTCAAGCGGCTCAACTCCATCCAGAACCTCGGCGCCATCGACATCCTCGCCACGGACAAGACCGGCACGCTGACGGAGGACCGCATCGTGCTCGAGCGGCACCTGAACACCGCCGGCCGCTCCAGCGAGACCACGCTGGGCTACGCGGCCGCGAACGCGATGTTCCAGACCGGGCTGCGCAACCTCCTGGACGAGGCCGTCATCACGGCGGCAGGCCCGGACGAGCTGGACCGCATCCGCCGCGAGTGGACGCTGGTGGACGAGCTGCCGTTCGACTTCGAGCGCCGGCGCCTGTCGGTGGTCGTCGACCGCGGGGACGCGCACGTGCTGATCACGAAGGGGGCGACCGAGGAGGTCCTCTCCGTCTGCCGGACCGAGCGGGTCGGCGGTGCCGACGTCGAGCTGACGCCCGGCCGCCTGGCCGAGATCGACCAGCTGGTCGCCTCGCAGAACGAGCAGGGCCTCCGCGTGCTCGCGGTCGCCGTGCGGGAGTTCGACGGCCGCGACCGGGACGAGTACACACGCGACGACGAGGACGGTCTGACCCTGCTCGGGTTCCTCGCGTTCCTCGACCCGCCGAAGGCGAGCGCGGAGGCCGCGATCGCGAGCCTGCGCAAGCACGGGACGAATGTGAAGGTGATCACCGGGGACAACGCCCTGGTCGCCGCCGCGGTGTGCTCCAAGGTCGGGATCGACGCGGGAACCATCGTGCTCGGCCCCGAGACCGACGAGCTCAGCATCGAGGCCCTCGGCGAGCTCGCGGAGCAGACCACCGTGTTCGCCAAGGTCGCACCGGCGCAGAAGGCCCGGATCGTCGAGGCCATGCGGCAGCACGGCCACACCGTGGGCTACCTCGGCGACGGCATCAACGACGCCGCCGCCCTGCGCGCCGCCGACGTCGGGATCTCGGTCGACACCGCGGTGGACATCGCCAAGGAGTCGGCGGACATCATCCTGCTCGAGAAGGACCTCACTGTTCTCGAGGGCGGAGTGATCGAGGGCCGTCGTACCTTCGTCAACACGATGAAGTACATCAAGATGACCGCGTCGTCGAACTTCGGCAACATGTTCTCCGTCCTGGTCGCGAGCGCGCTGCTGCCGTTCATCCCGATGATCCCGATCGTGGTGCTCGTGCAGAACCTCGCCTACGACCTCTCCATGCTGACCCTGCCGTGGGACCGCGTGGACAAGGACGACCTCCGTACGCCGCGCGCGTGGGAGTCGAAGAGCCTGGCGAGCTTCATGATCCGGATCGGCCCGATCTCCTCGATCTTCGACATCACCACGTACGCGCTCATGTGGTTCGTCTTCCAGGCGAACAGCCCGGCCCACGCCGCACTCTTCCAGTCCGGCTGGTTCATCGAGTCGATCATCTCCCAGACGCTGATCGTGCACATGCTGCGCACCAAGCGCCTGCCGTTCGTGCAGTCGCGGGCGAGCCTGCCCGTTCTGCTGGCGACGGGCGCGGTCTGCCTGTTCGGGCTCGTCCTGCCGTTCACCGGCTGGGGTCACAGCCTCGGGCTCGTGTCGCTGCCGTGGACCTACTTCCCCTGGCTGATCGCGACGCTCGCCGCCTACTGCGCGCTGACGCAGCTGCTCAAGACCGTGTTCATCCGCCGCTACGGCACCTGGATGTGAGGAGAGAACCGTGACCATCACCTACGACATCGCACTCCGGGTGCTGCTCGCCGTCGGCTGCGGAGCCCTGATCGGGCTGGAACGCCAGTGGCGGTCGCGCACCGCCGGTGTCCGCACCAACGCGCTCGTGAGCCTCGGGGCCGCGCTGTTCGTGGTGATGGGCGCGTTCAGTTTCCACGGTCCCGGCGCCGACCCCACCCGGGTGGCCGCCCAGGTCGTCTCGGGCATCGGCTTCCTGGGCGCCGGCGTCATCATGAAGCAGGGCGCATCGGTCTCCGGGCTGAACACCGCGGCCACCCTGTGGGCGTCCGCGGCGGTCGGCGCGCTCGCCGGCGGCGGCCTCTACGCGGTCGCCGCCGGCGGGACGCTCGTCGTCATGCTGGCGAACACGCTCCTCCGCCCGCTCGGCCGGCTTCTCGACCGGAGGACCGGCAGCGCGGGCAAGGAGACCCCGGAGGCCGACTACACGTTCGAAGTCCGCTGCCGCGTTCAGGCCGAGGCGGAGGTGCGCGCGCTGGTCTTCGACGCCGTGCACCGGCCGGGCTTCACGGTCCGTTCGATCACGGCGACGGACGAGCCGGACTCGGCCGTGCTCATCACTGCCGTGGTGCACAGCCCGGAACGCGACGACCAGGCGATCGAGGAGGCCCTCGCCGCTGTCGTGCTCGCCGACGCGGTCACCGCGGTGCGGTGGACGGCGGCCGAGCTGAGCGTCGTGGACTGAGCCGGCGGCGGGGATCAGGCGGAACGGTCAGGAGAAGGCGTCGCGCGAGCGGACCGCACGCACCAGACCGATGACGCCGGCGATCCCTCCGGCGGTGACGAGCAGCGCGCCGAGCATCAGCAGGATGTCCTGGCCGAGCGCCCCGGCCGGCACGGCCGTGGGGGTGGTCGGGTCGCCCTCCGGCAGAGCGGAAGACGGTCCGGCAGCGCTGCCTCCGCTCGTCGCGGTTCCGACGGTCGCGGTGGCGGGCACGGCCGAAACGGCGGGGAGCGACACCGTCGCGACCCCCGCGGCGATCGGGACGGACGCACTGGTCAGCACGACGAAGAACCGTGAGGCGGGTGCTCCGGCCCCCCGCGCGAGGAGCGGGACGGTCGCGGTGGCGCTGGACTGACCGTCGGCGAAGGTGACGGTTCCCGTGGTCGCGCGGTAGTCCGTCCCGGCCGTGGCCGTGCCGTCGCTCGTCGCGAACACGGCGGTCGCCGGACCGACCGGGTTGGGTCGGGTGACCGTCACCAGGACGCTCCGGCTTCCGGCGACGACGCTGTCCGCGGCGATCGTGAGCGGGCCGGAGGCGGGCGCGACCGTCAGCGCGGCGGTGGCCGTCGACGGCCGGAACGTCGCGCCGTCCGCGGGGACGAACTTCGCGGTCACTGTGTGGTCGCCGACCGCCGGGGCAGGGAGGTCGACGCGCGCGACGCCGCCCGTCGCGACCGGGACGACGGTCGGTGCGGCTCCGTCGACCGAGAACTCGACGGATCCGGCCTCCGGCGGCCCGAGCAGGAAGCGCGAGACGACGGCCGTGATGCCAGCGCGGCCGCCATCGGCGACGGTGGCGGGAGCGCTCAGGGTCACCGCGGTGGCGTCGGTGCAGGAGGCGATCGAGGCGTCGATGGTGGCCTTCACGCCGTCGAGGGTCCAAGTGACGACCGGCTCCACGGCCGCGTCGAGCGTGAGCAGCCACACCCCGTGGTGCTCACCGGGGAGGAAGGTCGAGGGCTGCCCGCGGTCGGCCGCTCCCGGCGCGATGTCGTTGCCGCCCGCGCCGGCCGGAACCTGCACGGCTGCCGCAGCGGACGACCGATAGCCGAGGACGACCGTGCGCGAGGTGACGGAGCCGAGCGGTGCGTCCTGGATGCAGTCGACGATGGGGGCGAGCGACGGAACGGGCGCGGGGCTGGGAGCGGGTGCGGGCATGGTGGGCGGCGCTGGTGATGCCGACGCCGGGCCTGCGAGCGCGCCGATCGCCGGGGTAGCGGCGCGCGCGGGCGTCGCCGACGCCGGCCCGCCTAGCCCGCCGAGCACCGCCGCTGTGGCGGATACGAGAATCCCGAGCGCGCATGCCAAACGAATGCTGGCATGCGGAGGGGTCACGCGGCCACTCTAGCGGCCGGCCGGCCCCGTTCGCGCCTCCACGAAGGGGTCACGCCCTCCGGTCAGCGCCGAAGGGCACGTTGTTGTCCCTTTCGCGCGCCGAAAGGGACAACGACGTGCCCCTCGGCGTTCCGGGGTAGCGATGTGGGCGGGGAGCCGCTCAGCTTGCGTAGGTGCCGACGAGGCGCACCGCGCCGCCGTCGACGCCTTTGGCGCCCTGCTCGAAGCCGGCGAGGTCGCGGGCCGCCGTGGAGACCGTGCCGACCGGCCAGGTCGGGATGCCGTCCGCCGTGATCGCCGACGCGACCGCGGACGCCGCCTCCGGAGCGACGACGGCGAACATGCCGATGCCGAGGTTCCAGGTGCCCTCCGACGACTCCAGAGTGCTGCCGGCGAGGTCGCTCAGCACCCGGAAGACGGAGGTCGGCGACCACGTCGAGCGGTCGACCTCCACCCACGAGCCGACCGGGAGCACCCGGGCCAGGTTCGCCGCGATCCCGCCGCCCGTCACGTGGCTGAGGGAATGCACCGCACCGCTCAGCGAGGGCTCGTCGAGCACCCGCAGCAGCGGGGACGTGTACAGGCGGGTGGGCTCGAGCAGTGCCTCCCCCACGACGCCGCCGAAGTCGTCCGAGCGGTCGTCGAAGCCGATGCCGCGCTGAGCGAGGATGTGCCGCACGAGCGAGAACCCGTTCGAGTGCAGGCCGGACGACGCGAGGGCCAGCACCACGTCGCCGTCGCGCACGCGGTCGGCCCCGAGCAGCCGGTCGGCCTCCACCGCACCGACGGCCGCGCCGGCCACGTCGTAGTCGTCCGGGCCGAGCAGGCCGGGGTGCTCGGCGGTCTCGCCGCCGACCAAGGCCGTGCCCGTCGCCTCGCAGGCGCGCGCGATGCCCGCGACGATCGCCGCGATGCGCTCGGGGACGACCTTGCCGCACGCGATGTAGTCCGTCATGAACAGCGGGCGCGCCCCCACGACGACGATGTCGTCGACGACCATGCCGACCAGGTCTTGGCCGATCGTGTCGTGCTTGTCGAGGGCCTGTGCGATCGCGACCTTGGTGCCGACGCCGTCGGTGGACGTCGCCAGCAGCGGTCGACGGAAGTCTTTCAGCGCCGACACATCGAACATCCCGGCGAACCCGCCGACACCGCCCAACACCTGCGGCCCCTGCGTGCGCGCGACCGCCGCCTTCATCAGCTCGACCGCGCGGTCGCCCGCTGCGGTGTCGACACCGGCGGCGGCGTAGGAGGAGGACGAGGATGCGGTGGGGTCGGTCACTGCTCCATGGTATCGGGCGTGCCGCGTCAGGGTCGTGCCGCGCGACGCCTCCGCAGTACGAGCGTCACCGCACCGGCGAGCACCAGCAGCGCGGCGAACGAGGTCGCGGCGGTCAGGTCGCTGCCGGTCGACGCGAGCGCGGTCGAAGCGACCGCCGCCGTCACGGTCACGGACGCGGTGGCGATCACCGTCGATCCGGAGACGAGCTGCACCGTGTGCACGCCGGCGGGCACCGAGGACGGCACGGTCGCAGTGAACGACAGCGCTCCTCCGGCGCCGACCGTGGCCGTTCCGAGCACGACGGGGTCGGAGTGGAGGACGACCGTATACGTCCCCGGCTGCAGGCCCGCACCCGTCACCGTGATGGTGCCGCCGGGCGTCGCGGTCGGCGTGACGGCGATGGTCGCGCTGTAGACGTGGAGGACGAACGCTGCGCTCGTCGCCGTGGTGGCAGGTGAGCTGGAGTCGGTCGCAGCGACACGGAAGGACGTGTCGCTGGCGGCGGACGGCGTGCCTGTGATCGCACCCGTTGCGGCGTCGAGCGTCAAGCCGGCGGGCAGCGCGCCCACAACCGCGTAGGTGTACGGGACCGTCCCGCCCGTCACTGCGACGGAGGCCGAGTACGGCTGGCCTGCCACGCCGGTCGGAACGGAGGCGGGGAACGTGAGGGTCGGCGGCGCGACAGTCACCGTCACGACCGCCGACGGAGTCGTCCCGCCCGGCCCCGTCGCGGTGTACGTGAAGCTGTCGGTTCCCGAGAAGCCGGTGGCCGGCGTGTAGGTGACCGTCGTGCCCGAGACCGAGGCCGTCCCGAACCCCGGGGCGATGATCACAGAGGCCGAAGTGGCGTAGGTCACGGGGAGCGGAATGCTCACCGCCGTTCCGAAGGCCGTGGAGGAGTCGACGGAGGCTGCCGTCGCGGTCGGGACGAGGTACTCCACGGTGAGGGAACCCGAGCCGGTGCTCGCGGCCGCGGCCGTCGCCGTCACACCCGCGATCGCGGCGAGGTAGCCGGAGCCGCCTCCGCCCGCACCTTCGTCGATGACAGTGAAGGAATTCATATCGGCGGTGCCACCGGCGCCTCCGGTGTACCCGGAGCCGCCGCCTCCGCCCGTGTGCGCGCCCCAGCCGCCGGCGGCGAGCGAGACGACACCCCCTGCGACGACCGGCGGACCGTCGGCGCCGGGTTGCCCTTCATAGACCCCGCTGGCGGCGTAGGCAGCCCCCGGGTCGACAGTTCCGCCGACCGCGGTTCCCCCGCCGCCGGGAGCGCGGGATCCGGCGAACGCGGGAACGCCGGGCGCGCCGTCGCCGACGGCGCCGGGTGTGATCGACGATCCACCGGCGCCTCCGCTGACCTCAGTGCCGTCGGTGACATCGGCTGCTCCGCCTCCGCCGCCGACGACGGCGATGAGCGAAGTCGACGTCGCCAGCGCCGTCCCGCCGCCGCCCTGATGGTTGAGCAACCCGGTGCGCGCAGGTGAGCCGTTCCCCATGCCTCCCACGACGTACAAGAGTGTCTGCCCGTCGAAGCTGTCGGGAAGCGAGAGGGAGACTGCACCGCCTGCGCCACCCGGGGCGAAGCTGCCGCTCTGGCCCGCGCCGGCGGCGAGCCTCACCGTGATCCCCGTTGCGAACGGGGGAATCTCGATCGAACCCGTTCCGACGGCCGTGATCGTCTTCGTGACCGCCGTCATCCCCGCGGGCAATGCCGTTGCCGGGCTCGCCGAGGCGAAGGCCCCGACGGCGACGGCGGTAGCGACGGCAGCCGTGACAGCACTGGAACGGAGCAGGGTACGAGCGGGCATTCCGGCGCCTTCCCGATCGGGCGGCGTGCCGCGATCGGAGAAATGCTATCGGGCGCGAGGAGGGGAGATCCGGCGGATCCCCCGCTGGATCACCCCAGTTCGGGGGTTGCTACTCCTGCCGCCCCGGATCCCCGAAGCTCAGCAGGCGCTCGTACTCCGAATCCGGCCCGGGCTCGCAGCCGTCGCTGGTCGCGCTCGCGCCGTCGTCGGTCGCGGCGATCGTCTCGGCCGCGGCCTCCGGGCGCTCCAAGAGGTTCTTGCCCAGGTGGTGGGCGTCCGGGAGCTCGATCGGGTACACGCCGGTGAAGCACGCCGTGCAGAGCCGCTCGCGCGGCTGCTCGGTCGCGGCGATCATGCCGTCCTCCGACAGGTAGCCGAGCGAGTCGGCGCCGATCGACTGGCGCACTTCGTCGACCCCCAGGCCGGTCGCGATCAGCTCGGCGCGGGAGGCGAAGTCGATCCCGTAGAAGCACGGCCAGGTGATCGGCGGG
Organism: Leifsonia sp. TF02-11; assembly: GCF_017565305.1. Classification (GTDB taxonomy): domain Bacteria; phylum Actinomycetota; class Actinomycetes; order Actinomycetales; family Microbacteriaceae; genus Leifsonia. Next base: position 692,093 of record NZ_JAGEKP010000003.1, on the reverse strand, counting down.
CTGGAGATGCGCACGTGCACCTCGGCCGCGCCGGCCTCCCGCAGCATCGACACCAGCGCGCGCTGCGTGTTGCCGCGCACGATCGAGTCGTCGACCACCACGAGGCGCTTGCCCTTGATGACCTCCTTGAGCGGGTTCAGCTTGAGCTTGATACCGCGCTGGCGGATGGTCTGCGACGGCTGGATGAACGTGCGGCCGACGTAGGAGTTTTTGACCAGGCCCTGACCGAACGGGATGCCGGACGCCTGCGCGTAGCCGATCGCCGCGGGGGTGCCGGACTCGGGCGTCGGGATGACGAGGTCGGCCTCCACCTCGTGCTCGCGGGCGAGCTGGCGGCCCATCTCGACGCGCGCCTCGTAGACGCCTCGGCCGGCGATGGTGGTGTCGGGGCGGGCGAGGTAGACGTACTCGAACACGCAGCCCGCGCGCTTCTCTGCGGCGAACCGCTGGGTGCGCAGACCGTTCTCGTCGATGACGATCAGCTCGCCCGGCTCGACCTCGCGAACGAAGCTCGCACCGACGATGTCGAGGGCCGCGGTCTCGGACGCGACCACCCAGCCGCGCTCGAGGCGGCCGAGCACCAGCGGGCGAACTCCCTGCGGGTCGCGGGCCGCGTACAGGGTGTTCTCGTCCATGAAGACCAGGCAGAAGGCGCCGCGCAGACGGGGCAGCACCTCCAGGGCGGTGGCCTCGAGCGTGTGGTCGAGGTCGCCGGTGAGCAGTGCGGTGACGACGGCGGTGTCTGTCGTGTTGCCGCGGCTCAGCTCGCCGTCGAGCTGCGGGTAGCGGTCGTGCACGAGCTGCATGAGCTCCGCGGTGTTGGTCAGGTTGCCGTTGTGGCCGAGGGCGACGGTGCCGCTGGAGGTGCGGCCCAGCGTGGGCTGCGCGTTCTGCCAGCTGGAGGCGCCGGTGGTGGAGTAGCGCGTGTGGCCGACGGCGATGTGGCCGGTCAGCGAGTTGAGCGCGTTCTCGTTGAAGACCTGGGAGACCAGTCCCATGTCTTTGTAGATGAGGATCTTGCTGCCGTCGCTGGTCGCGATGCCCGCGGACTCCTGGCCGCGGTGCTGCAGCGCATAGAGACCGAAGTAGCTGAGCTTGGCGACCTCCTCGCCAGGAGCCCAGACGCCGAAGACGCCGCAGGCGTCTTGCGGGCCCTTCTCCCCTGGCAGAAGATCATGACTCAGACGACCGTCGCCTCCGGCCACAGCGGACCCCTTTCTCGAGGTGTGTCGGGATGTTCAGCTGTCGACGGACGGGCGCTGATCGCTCGGCCGCGGGTCGCCCGGCTCGGATCCACTCGGGGAGTCGGTCTCGGAGTCGGGCAGGCGCACGTCGATTCTATCCGCCTGGACCGTGCGCGCACGGCGGGTCGCCGCCCGGTCGATCAGGAGGGCGACCAGTGCGCCCAGGGCGACGCCGACGGTGGCGCAGATCGCGAGCAGGAACCCGAAGACGGCACCGCGGTCGTAGGTGGGGTTCTCAGGGAACGCGTACGTCAGGATGAGCGCGACCACGGCGAAGACGACGGCGCCGGTGATCATGAACCGGAAGTACCGCGGGGAGCGCTGGACGCGCACGGCGGCCTCGGTGACGGTGGCCTGCTGCTCGGCGAGGTCCTCGGCCTGCTCCGGGGCGGGTTGCTCGGTCGGCTGGGTCGGCTGGGCGGCCTCCTGCCCGGTCTCAGCAGGCTGGTGCACCTCGAGCCGCGGCTCCTCCTCGGGCTGCGGCTCGGGTTGCGGGTGGGACTCGCTCATGACCCCCATTCTCTCGCACCGTGCCTGAGCGCTCGCCCACACGGCAGGCGGTCGCGGGCGGTCTCAATAGCGGAGCGGGAGCAGCCCCTCCAGGGATGCGCGCTGGCCCGACGCGTGCACGGATCCGCTGGCCAGAGCGTCGCCCCAGGCGAGACGGCCGGAGGCCAGGGCGAGCCAGGTCGCGGCGTCGGTCTCGATCACGTTCGGCGGAGTGCCGCGCGTGTGCCTCGGCCCCGGGATGCACTGCACGGCCCCGAACGGCGGCACGCGGACCTCCACCGTGTTGCCCGGCGCCCGCTCCGCCAGCAGCTGCAGGAGGTACCGCACGGCCATCGCCGTCGTGTTGCGATCGGCGTCGTCGCCCAGCGCGGCGCGCACCGCTGCGCCACCCTCCTCCACAGAAATCTTCGCTCTGGCCATATCCCCATCTTTCCACCGCGGTTCCGCAGGGCTTGGCGGTGCCCTCTAGCATTGGTCGCGTGAAGATTCTGGTCCTCGGTTCCGGTGCCCGCGAGCACGCCATCATCACCGCGCTCCTGGCCGAGGAGGCGGAGCACCTGATCGTCGCGGCGCCTGGCAATGCCGGCATCGCCGCAGACGTCGCCGTCGAGTCCGGGCTCGACCCGCTCGATGGCGCAGCGGTCGCCGAGTACGTGATCGAGAACGGCATCGAGCTCGTCGTGATCGGCCCGGAGGCCCCGCTCGTCGCCGGGGTCGCCGACCCGCTGCGCACGCGCGGCATCGCGGTGTTCGGGCCCGGCCGCGCGGCGGCGCAGCTCGAAGGGTCCAAGACGTTCGCGAAGCGGATCATGGAGGAGGCCGGCGTCCCGACCGGCCGGGCCTCGCGCGCACGAACCCTCGCGGAAGCCGAGCGCGCGCTCGACGAGTTCGGGGCGCCGTACGTCGTGAAGGCCGACGGCCTGGCGGCGGGCAAGGGCGTCATCGTCACCTCCGACCGCGCCGCCGCCGTCGAGCACGCCCGCCACTACCTCGCCCAAGGCGGGGTGCTGGTCGAGGAGTTCCTCGACGGGCAGGAGGTCTCGCTGTTCCTCGTGAGCGACGGGCACACGGTCCTCCCGCTGAGCCCGGCGCAGGACTACAAGCGCCTCCTCGACGGCGATGCCGGTCCGAACACCGGAGGCATGGGCGCATACTCCCCGCTCCCCTGGCTGCCGGAGACCTTCGTCGACGAGGTCATCGACACGATCGCCCTGCCCACCGTCCGCCAGCTCGCCGCCGAGCAGACGCCGTTCATCGGCCTGCTCTACTGCGGCCTGATCGTGACGGACAAGGGCATCAGGGTCATCGAGTTCAACGCCCGCTTCGGCGACCCGGAGACGCAGGTCGTTCTGCCGCGCCTGGTCACCCCGCTGTCCACGCTGCTGTACGCCGCGGCGACGGGTGAGCTGGGCGGCATGCCGCGCCCCGAGTTCGCCCTCGACACGGCCGTCACCGTCGTCCTCGCCAGCGAGGGTTATCCGGAGGCGCCGCAGACCGGGCGCCCGATCACCGGACTCGACGAGGCGGCACAGGTTCCCGAGGTCACGATCGCCCACGCGGCGACAGCCGTCGACCCGCAGACCGGCGCCCTGCTCGCGACCGGAGGGCGGGTGCTCTCCGTCGTCGCCCGCGGCACCACCTTCGACGAGGCGCGCGAGCGCGCCTACGACGCGATCGCCCGCATCGACCTCCCCGGCGCCCAGTACCGCACCGACATCGCCGCCCGCGTCTCGCGCGGCTGAGCGCGGGAGCGCGGCCGCGCGCGGTGGCGCGCCCGCGAAGCGGGGAAAGTGAGGCGAAGACCGCCGAGACGGCGGATAGTGCGCCGCATCGCGACGGCTAGGCAGCAGCATGGCCGTGCCGTCCGCGGGCCGCGCTTGCACGCCGGCGCGCGGCCGCGCATGCCCGGCGGCGTCCAGGCAGCGACGCGGCGCACAGTAGGCGAAAGCCACCGAGATGGCGGAGACTGCGCCGCCTCGCGCCGGCCTGCGCGCCGCTAGCCGAGCAGGCGCTCGAGGAACGGGTTGCGGAAGACCCCGGTCGGGTCGAGGCGGTCGGCGAGGGCGCGGAACGCGTCGAGCTTCGGGTACAGGCCGGGGACGACCCCGTCTGCGTCGAGGTAGAGCTTGCCCCAGTGCGGGCGGGCGCCGAGCGGCAGAAGCGCGGCCTCCAACGAGGGGAGGACGGCCTCCACACCAGCCTGGTCGCGCAGCCACGTGAAGTGGAGGCCCACCGCGTCGGCGCCGTACGCGCTCGACAACCAGAGGTCGTCGGCGGCAACCGTGCGGATCTCGCTGATCAGCAGCAGCGGCGCGATCAGCGGGGCGAGCTCGCGCACCGCCCGGATCGCCTCGACGGCGCGGGCGCGCGGCACGAGGTACTCCGACTGGATCTCCTCGCCGTTGGAGGGCGTGAACTCGAACCGGAAGTGCGCCAGGCGCTCGCTCCACGGGCCGACGACGCCCAGCTGCTGCGTGGTGTTGCGGACGTCCATGGTCGGGATCATGTGACGCGCCTCGGTGAGGGAGCGGGCGCCGAAAAAGTCGTCGCCGATCGCGGTGACCGCTCCATCGAGCTCCTTCAGCCAGGCGAGCGAGACGGCGTCCTCGTCCCACGTCGTGAACAGCGAGACGCTGTAGGCGGCCGACGTGACCTCGTCGAAGCGGTCGAGCACGGCCGCCCACGGCACCCCGCCGAACAGCCGCTGACGCACGCGGAACGTCGGGCGGATGTCGAGGGCGACCTCCGTCACCACACCGAGGGCGCCGAGAGAGACGACGGCACCGGCGAACTCGGCATCGCCGCGGACGAGGTCGACGAGCTCCCCGGACGCGGTGAGGATGCGCAGGCCCGCCACTGCCGTGGACAGGTTGCCGTTGCGGTCCCCCGATCCGTGGGTGGCGGTGGCGATCGCGCCGGCCACCGAGATGTGCGGCAGCGAGGCCAGGTTGTGCAGCGCCCACCCTGCGGCCTGGAGGTCGCGGGCCAGGTCGCCGTAGCGCACGCCTCCTCCGACGCTGACCGTGCGCGCGTCGGCGTCGATGCGGATACCGGACGGGAGGGCTGAGGTGCTCACGAGCACCCCGTCGGCGACGGTGTCTGCGAGGTCGTTGAAGGAGTGCCTGCTGCCGAGCGCCCGAACCTTCGGCGCGGTGGTGACGATCGCGCGCAGTTCGTCGAGGTTCGTCGGCTGCTCGATTCGTTGCGCCCGGTACTCGTGGTTCCCCGCCCAGTTCTTCTCGCCCATTCCGGGTCCTCCTCGCCTCGGCCCGACCGTCCACGGCCGTCTCGTGCGTCTCAGTCTAGGGATGTGAACGTGCACATTTCGGCTGGCGGACGGGCGGAAAATCGGTCATTGCCGGGCCGAGTACGCGTGTGTATCGTCTGCCGTGAAAGCGGGACCGGCCCGCAGACGGAGGCGCGAGATGGCTGAATTCGAGTACGGTCCGGCGGAGTTCATCGTCGCCCAGTTCGACAACGACAGACCCTCGCCAGGCGTGGTCCAGGCCATCCTCGACCTGGTGGAGAGCGGCACTCTGCGGCTGCTCGACCTCCTCTTCGTGACTCGTCACGAGGACGGCAGCGTCGACATCGTCGAGCTGGAGGAGATCGGCGACGAGATCGGCATGGCCGGCGTCACCCTGGAAGCGAGCGGCCTCGCCGGCAGTGAGGACGTCGACTCGATCGCCGAACTCGTCGAGCCGGGGACGACGGGCGCGATCCTCGTGATCGAGCACCTCTGGGCGAAGGACCTGGCGAGCAAGTTCTTCCAGGCCGGCGGGCTGGTCGTGCACAGCGAACGCATCCCGGCGCCGGTGGTCAACGCCGTCGTCGCCGAAGACTTCGAGGCGTTCATCGAATCGGATTCCGAGCCGGACATCCAGCCGGTCGAGAGCTAGGGGAGCAGACATGCCATTACGACGGATGGGACGACCGGGACTCATCGGCATGGCCGCGCGCACGGCGGTCGTCGCCGGGACGGCCACCGCAGTGTCCGGAAGCGTCCAACGACACCAACAGGCGAAGGCGCAAGACCAGTACGAGCAGCAGCAGTACGAGGCCCAGCAGCAGCAGATGGAGATGCAGGCGATGGCGCAGCAGGCCGCCGCGCAGCAGGCGGCGCAGCAGCAGGCGGCGATCCCCGCGGCGCCGGCAGCCCCGGCCGACGACATGATGTCGAAACTGCAACAGCTGGGGACGCTGCACGCGCAGGGCATCCTCTCGGACGACGAGTTCACGGCCGCCAAGGCGAAGCTGCTCGCCTGAGGGCTGCGGGACTGGGCGCGGGGGCTGGCGCGGGCGTCGAGTGTTCGTCAGGCCGGCGGGGTGTGTCGGCGCGGCGCTGCCGTTCGTCGGCGCGTTCTGCCGGTTCGCCGTGCGGGCCCGGCGGGACGGTGTGCGTGGCGCGACCGCGTGCGTGAGGGGGCGCACGCCGCGCCGCCGCAGGGTTGTCGTGGCCGAGGTGCGGGCTGGAGCGGCGCGGCTTGCCGGTTTGCCGTGGATTCGCGGCCGACTGACATGCGTGACGGACGCGCGCGCCGCGCCAATGCAGGGCTCTCGTGGCCGAGGTACGGGCTCGAGAGGCGCGGCTGGCCGGTTCGGCGTGCGACCGCGGCGGGCCGACACGCGAGACGGAAGCTGCACGCTGCGCCGGTGAAGGACCATCGCGACCGAACTACGGGCTCGAGCCGCTCGGCGTGCGTCAGCGCGCCTCACCGGCCACCGTCCGCCTCCCGCGCAAAGGGCGCAGCACGCCCTCGGTGCGCCGAGCACGGCGCGTATCATCGGATCGCGAATGCCGCCGGTCAGCGGCGGAAGCCCGGGTGACCGTCCGGAGTGAGGTCGGAGGCCGCGGCGAGCTTCGCGAGGAGGGCGGCGAGGGTCTGCTGTTCGTCGGGAGCGAGCGGCGACAGGACGTCGCGCTGGTGGGCTTGGGCGACCTCCCGCAGCTGCGCGAGCATCCGTTCGCCGCCCGGAGCGAGCGTGAGGACGTTGTTGCGTCTGTCCCCTTCGCTGCGTTCGCGCAGCACGTAGCCCTTGGTCTCGAGCTCGTCGACGAGGGCGACGAGACGGCTGGGCACCGTGCCGAGCAGCTCGGCGAGTTCGCGTTGGCTGAGGCCCTGGCGGCGGCCGAGTACACGGATGGCCCCGGCCTCCCGCGGCGTCAGGCCGAGCGCGGCGATCCGGTCGGCGAAGCGGTCGGCGGCGTCGGCTCCGACCTGCGCGAGCAGGAATGCCGTCCGCGGCGGCGCCCCGCGCTGCGCTGACGCCGCGGGGACGGCGCCGTCGGCGGGTTCGGTCAGTGGGACGTTCGTCACAGATCCAGAATAGCGCTTGCGCGTAATGATTACAGAGTGTAATGATTACCGACATGAACGATATCCGACCGATCTCTCGTCGTCGCGGCTCCGGCGGGCCTCCGCTCGGTGTTCTCGCGATCGTGCACGCGGGGCTGTTCCTGCTCGCCTTGCTCGTCGGCCTGCTGCTCTCGGGCGCCGACGCCTTCCTCTCCCCGTTCGCCGGCGCGGGCGCCGTCGCGGCGCACGCGCACTCCGACTGGGCCGCCATCCGCATCGGCGCGATGCTGCAGTTCGGCTCGGCGGTCCCCCTCGGCATCTACGGAGCAACCGCATTCGCGCGGCTGCAGCGGCTGGGCGTGCGCGTTCCCGGCCCCGCGATCGGATTCGCCGGCGGCCTCACCGCGTCCATCATGCTGATGGTGTCGGCGCTGGGCAGCTATCTGCTCAGCCGCCCCGAACTCACCGCCGACCCGCAGCTGGCACTGGCCTTCTCGTTCCTCGCCTTCGCGGCGGGCGGCGTCGGCTACGTCGTCGGCTTGGGGCTGCTGATCGCCGGCATCGCCGTGCCCGGGCTCATCCTCCGGCTCTTCCCGCGCTGGCTGGCCTGGATCGGGCTGGTCGTCGCCGCCCTCGCCGAGCTCTCATTCCTGTCGCTCGCCGTTGAACCGTTGCAGGTCCTCCTGCCGATCGGGCGGTTCGTCGGGATGGCGTGGCTGATCGCCGCGGGCTTCCTGCTCCCGATGGACCGGCGAGAGGTGCGCGACGCACGCGATGCGCGGGCGGAGGTGCGATCGTGAACCGGGAATCGGCATCCAGCGCCCGCGTCGCCATCGTTCTGGGCGCCGACGGGCGGATCGGCAACGCGATCTGCCACGCGCTCGGCGCAGACGGTCTGACGATCGTTCCGTGCGCACGCGACGGCGCCGCACTGGAGGTGCTGCGCGGCGAACTCGTCGATGCCGGAGCCGACTGTCCGCAGGCGATCGCGGTCGACGCGACCGACGACGACGCACTGGCGCAGGCGATCGCTCAGGCGGCGACGCTCGGCGACCTCGCCGTCGCAGTCAACAACGTCGGCCGAGGCCACCAGCCGATCCCGCTCGCGGACATGCCGCTCGCCGAGTTCGATTCCGTCATGGCTGTCACGTTCCGCAGCGTGGCTGTCGCCGTGCGTGAGGAGGTCCGCGCGCTGCGGGCCGTGTCCGGGCCGCGTGCGATCGTCAACGTCTCCTCGACCGCGGGCGTGCGAGGCGCCCCCGGGATGGCCGCCTACACCGCGGCGAAGCACGCGATCGTCGGGCTCACCCGCACGACGGCACTGGACGAGGCGCGTGCGGGCATCCGCGTCAACGCGGTCGCCCCGGGACCGATCGAATCGGGCACGATCATGAAACAGGATGCGTCCGTGCGCGAACGCGTCGGCGGCTACGTGCCGCTGGGTCGCATGGGGACGCCGACGGAAGTCGCGGCGGCCGTGGCCTGGCTGGCCTCGCCCGCGGCCGCGTACGTCACGGGGACGGTCCTCGCGGTGGACGGCGGCCGCACGGTCTGAGGTGGTGCGCCGGGGGAGGTGGTGCGCCTGGGCGCGGTCAGGCGGAGCGCGGGCGGAGACGGTGAGCCGCGGGCGGTTGCCGCCTCTACGATGGACGGGTGAGCGAACTGGCAGGCTGGAAGCACGTGTACTCCGGGAAGGTCCGCGACCTGTATGTGCCGGAGGGCGCGGGCGGGCTTGACGACACGAGTGCAGTGCTGGTGGTGGCCTCGGACCGGGTGAGCGCGTTCGACCATGTGCTCGAGCCCGGGATCCCCGGCAAAGGCGAGCTCCTCACCACGCTGAGCCTGTGGTGGTTCGACCGTCTGCACGGCGTGCCCAACCACCTGATCGCGGATCACCAACTCGACGGTGACCGGATCGTGGAGCGGATCCCAGCGGAGGTCGCGGGGCGCGCGATGCTCGTGAAGCCTCTGGACATGTTCCCGATCGAGTGCGTCGTGCGCGGGTACCTGACCGGCAGCGGCTGGGTCGAGTACCAGCGGACGCAGAGCGTCTGCGGGGTGCCCCTCCCCGCCGGACTCACCGACGGCGACCGCCTCCCCGAGCCGATCTACACGCCCGCGTGGAAGGCCCCACTCGGGCAGCACGATGAGAACATCAGCTTCGAGCGCACCGTGGAGCTGGTCGGGCCCGAGATCGCCGAGGAGCTCCGCCGGCTCTCGCTCGAGGTCTACGCCCGCGGAGCGGCGATCGCGGAGGACCGCGGCATCATCATCGCCGACACGAAGTTCGAGTTCGGCGCCGACCGCGCGTCGGGCGAGATCACCCTCGCGGACGAGGTGCTCACCAGCGACTCCAGCCGGTACTGGGACGCGCGCGTCTTCGAGACCGCTGCCTCGCCCCGTGAGCGCATGGCGAGCTTCGACAAGCAGATCGTCCGCGACTGGCTGGCCGCCAACTGGGACAAGACCGGCACTCCGCCCGAGCTCCCGGCCGAGATCGTGGCCCGCACCGCCGACCGCTACCGCGAACTGCTTCAGCGACTGACCGGCGAGTAGCCCGTCGGCAATTCCGGAGTTCCGCCGCGGAAAGGGCCGAGATGGTCCGTGGATCCGGACGATCACGCAGGGCCGAGCGACGACTCCGGAATTGTGGACTCCCTCACGCGGTGCCGCTCGAGTGGCTCCCCGCGGGCACGCCGACCGCCGGGTCGCCGCCGCTCCCCACTTCGCGGGCGTCGAGGCGACCGCCGATGGCGCGGAGTGCGGCGAGGATCGTCGCCAGGTCGACGAGTTCCTGGATGAGCGCGCCGGCTGTGGCCGGGATGAAGCCGAACGCGGCGATCACCATCAGCACGACCGACACGATGATCCCGAGCCAGATGCTCTGCAGCGCGATGCGGACGGTGTCCTTGCCGATTCGCACGGCCCGGGCCACACCGTGGATGTCGTCGACGAGGATCACCGCGTCGGCGGACTCGCTGGCGGCCGTCGCCCCTTTGGCGCCCATCGCGATGCCGACATCGGCCGCAGCCAGCACCGGCGCGTCGTTCACCCCGTCGCCGACCATGATCACCGGGCGTTCCGCGATTCCCGCCACCTCCGCCACCTTGTCGGCGGGGAGGCACTCGGCACGCACCCGCGTGATGCCGAGCTCCGCGGCGATGTGCTCGGCGGTCTCCCGCGCGTCGCCGGTGAGCATCATCGTGTCGGTGACGCCGAGATCGGACAGCTCACGGAGGGTGGACGCCGCGTTCTCGCGCAGCCGGTCGCTGGCCAGGAGCGCCCCGGCATAGTGGCCGCCGATCGCGACGTAGACGGCGAGCTCGCCCGGCGCGATGGACGTGCGGACGGCGTCCGGCGCGTGCTCGGCGACGAACGCGAACTTGCCGACCACGATCTGCCTGCCGTCGATCTCGGCGACCACGCCGTTGGTGGCGGCCTCCTGAGCGGACGACGCCTCGTGCAGGGTCAGCCCGCGCTCGCGTGCGGCGCGGATGAAGGACGCCGCGAGCACGTGCGATGAGTACTGCTCGGCACTGGCGACAGCGGTCAGCAGTTCGTCGGAGTCGAAGGGCGGCTCCGGCCGGACTCCGCTGAGCTCGGGAGCCCCGTAGGTCAGCGTGCCGGTCTTGTCGAACACGGCCGTCCGTGCCTGCGCGAGCTGCTCGAGCACGCCGCCCGACTTCACGATGATGCTGTTGCGCGCGCCGCGGCTCATCCCTCCGATGAAGGCGACGGGCGCCGCGATCAGCAGCGGGCACGGCGTCGCGAGCACGAGGACCTCGGCGAACCGGACCGCGTCTCCGCTCAGCCACCAGGCCACGGCGCCGAGCGCCAGCGAGAAGACCGTGAACGGGACCGCGTACCGATCGGCCAACCGGACCACCGGCGCCTTGCTCTCCGCCGCCTGTGCGACGAGCGCGACGATCTGCTGGTACTGGGAGGACGCCGCCGTCGACGTGGCCCGCAGTTCGACAGCCTCCTGACCGTTGACGGACCCGCTCAGCACTTCGTCGCCCGCCGACTTGGCGACGGGGATGCTCTCGCCGGTGATGGACGACTGGTCGAAGTCGGCGGCCGCAGAGACCAGCACACCGTCGACCGGGACGATCTCGGACGGCCGGACCAGCAGGGCGTCGCCGACGCGCACCTGGTCGATCGGGACCTCCTGGTAGCCGCCGTCGACCACCAGGTGCGCGAACTGCGGCGCCCGGGTCAGGAGCGCATCGAGTTCGCGTTTTGCCCGGCGATTCGCGTAGTCCTCGAGCGCGTCGCCTCCGGTGAGCATGAGGACGACGATGAGCGCGGCGACGTACTCGCCGACCAGCACCGTCGCCACGATCGCCGTGATGGCGAGGATGTCGAGGCCGAACCGGCCGTGCAGCATGGAACGCACCATGCCGACGGCCTGCCAGAGCGCGACCGCCAGCGCATACACGCTGAACACCCACTGCACCAGCCAGCCCGCCCCGGCGAGCGCGAGCACGATGCCGACGACGCCGATGCCCAGCGTCAGGGTCACGACCCAGTACCTGCGGGCCAACCTCACGATCCGTCTCATCGCACCTCCCGCCTCCATCCTTGAGCAGTCGGTCGCCGGGGAGAAGACCCGCCAGGAATCCGTGGACAACTCGCGCACCCCGGTCGCTGTGGAGGAAGCGTGCACCCGACCGCATTCCCCCGCGCGCATGCGCCCAGCGGTAGCGTCGCGCCTATGGACACGAACGCCGCACCTCCGCCCAGCACGCCCGTCGCCACCGCCGCGTTGGCCGACGCCGCCGTGCGCCTCGGCATCCCCGTCGCCGTCGCTCCCGTCTCGCTCAGCGCGCTCCTCCCCGGGCTTCCCTTCCACGGTCCCGCGGCGCCGGTGACCCATCTCGGCAGCGTGGATGTGCTCCTCGAGACCATCGACGACGCTGCGCCGGGCGCTGTGCTCGTCGTCGACAACGGCGGGCGCCGCGACGAGGCGTGCGTCGGCGACCTCATGCTGCTCGAAGCGGCACTGGCGGGAATGGCCGGCGCCGTGATCTGGGGACTCCATCGCGACACCGCCCAGCTGCGCGAGATCGGCCTCCCGCTGTTCAGCCTGGGAGCGCACCCGTTCGGTCCCCGACGCGTGCCGCCGGCTGGCACTGCCATGCGCAGCGCGTTCCTCGACGGCGTCTCCGTGCGGCCCGGCGACTGGATTGCGGCCGACGACGACGGCGTGCTCGTCATCGGCGGCGACCGCCACGACGAGCTGTTCGCGGAGGCTCGGCGCATCCAGTCGGTCGAGGGCGCCCAGGCCGAACGGATGCGCGCGGGAACGTCATTGCGCGCCCAGCTCGACTTCCGTCGCTACCGCGAGCTCCAGTCCGCCGACCCGACGCTCACGCTGCGCCGCTACCTCGCCGAGACGGGCGGTGCGATCGAGACCTGAGCTCGCGCACACCGCGGAAATTCTGGACGGCTCCCGGCTGTTGCACTACGCATGCCCGAACTCCTGCCCGCCGACTCCGCCATGGGAGCGGTGACCCTGCGCGTCGCCGACCTCGACGCGATGACCGCCTACTACCGCGATGCCGTCACACTCTCCGTGCTGGCCGCCGAGGGCGGCCGGGTCATCCTGAGCCGGGGCACCACGCCCTCCGTCATCCTGGAGCACGCGCCCGAGTTGAAGCACGCGTCGCCCGGGGAGGCCGGGCTGTTCCACACGGCCATCCTCTTCGACAGCCAGGAGGCGCTCGCCGCCGCCGTGTATTCGGTCGCCCGTCACGCGCCAGGCACGTTCACCGGCAGCGCGGACCACCTGGTCTCGCAGGCCTTCTACTTCACCGACCCGGAGGGCAACGGCGTCGAGCTCTACTGGGACCGCGACCGCAGCCAGTGGAGCTGGACGCACGGACAGGTGGAGATGGACACGCTCTACCTCGACCCGAACGCCTACCTGCGCGAGCACCTCACCGACCGCGGCGTCGCGCTGGCCGAGGCCGTGCCGGGAACAGGGACGGGGGCCGCGGGCGACGACCCGCGGTTCGGCGACGCGATCGTCGGACACGTGCACCTCTCGGTGGGCGACGTCGCGACCGCACGCGCCTTCTACGTCGACCGGCTCGGGTTCGAGGCCACGGCCTCCCTCGGCTCGTCCGCACTGTTCGTCTCGGCCGGCGGCTACCACCACCACATGGCGATGAACACCTGGAACAGCCGAGGAGCCGGCGCCCGCCGCCTCGCCCTGGGGCTCGGCCAGGTGGAGCTGCGCCTCCCCGCCGCGGATGACCTCGGCGCTCTGACCGAGCGGATGCGGCACTACGGGGTGCCGACCCGCGATGATGGGCAGTCGGTCACGTTCGACGACCCCTGGGCGAACGCCGTGCGGGTCGTCGCCGAGCGCTAACGGAGGAGATCCGCGACCTCGGGCCGCCGGAACGCAGTGAAGGGAGGACTCCCCGGCTCGATGAGCCAGGGAGTCCTCCCTTCGTCACAGCGTGGTCCGGGCGGCGCTCAGTCGGTGGCCGGCGCGGCGTGGATGCCGTGGTGCTCGTCGCCGTCGCGCGACCCGTCGACCGACGGTGCTGCGTGGGCGCCGTGCTGCACGGCGTCGACGGGAGCAGCGGCCGCGTGCGCACCATGCCCGGCACCGGCGCCGGCCGGCTCCGCCTCCGGCGCGCCCTGCACCGCACTCTGCGCCGCAGCACCGGCACCGGCCGGAGCCGCAGCGCCCGGCCCCCACGCGGGCGGACGGGGCTTCTCCCACCAGATCACGATGAGCGCGCCGAGGAAGGCGACCGCGGCGGGCAGGAGCAGCGCCTCCGACATCGCCTGGGTGAACCCGGCGTGCAGGAAGGTCGGCAGCTCGGTGCCGGTCGTGGCGCTCGGTGCCGCTCCGCCCGGTGCTTTCGGCAGATCAGCGGCCAGGCGCCCGGTGATGAGCGCCGAGATCGAGGCGCTGCCGAGCACCGCGCCGATCTGGCGCGTCGTGTTGAAGACGCCCGACCCGGCTCCCGCCTGGTTCATCGGGAGGTTGCGGGTCGTGGTGGCCGAGATCGGACCCCAGACCCCCGACATCGCGATGCCGAGCAGTGCGCTCGGGACGAGCAGCCACCAGATGCTGACATCCGGGGTGAGCATCCGCGAGTAGAGGAACAGCGAGAGCGAGAACAGCACCAGCCCCGGGGTCGCCACCCACTTCGGGTTGATCCTGTCGATGAGTTTGCCCATCACGGGCGCGAGGAAGCCGGAGAACACCGCGGTCGGAGCGAGCATCAGCGCCGACTCGGTCGGAGTGAGGCCACGGACGGTCTGGAAGTAGAACACGAGCGGCAGCGCCATACACGTGACCGCGAATCCGACCGTGGTGATCGCGCCGTTGGAGAGCGAGAAATTGCGATCGCGGAACAGCGGGAGCGGAAGCAGCGGCTCCTTCTTGTTGAGCGCCTGCCACACCACGAAGGCGATGAGCACGACGATTCCGGAGATGATCAGTCCCCACACCGAGAACGGTCCGTCGCCGATGGTTCCCCAGTTGTAGGTGCCGCCCTCCTGGATGCCGAAGACCAGCAGGAACATACCGACGGCCGAGAGCAGCACGCCGAGGAGGTCGAAGGCGTGCGTGTGCGTCGGCAGCTTGGGCACGAGGCGCATCGCGAGGATGAACGCCACGACTCCGACGGGCACGTTGATGAAGAAGATCCACTCCCAGCCGAGCCAGTCGACGAGCACGCCGCCCAGCAGCGGGCCGATCAGGGTCGCGACGCCGGCAACGGCGCCCCAGAGGCCCATGGCCGCGCCCCGGCGGTCCGGCGGGAAGATGCGGGTGATGACGGCCATCGTCTGCGGGGTCATCAGCGCGGCCCCGAGGCCCTGCACGACGCGAGCAGCGATCAGCATCCCGATGCCGCCTCCTGGCATGACGCCGGAGAACCCGCACCACGCGGAGGCCAGCGTGAAGATCACGAGGCCGATCAGGTAGATGTTCTTGGGGCCGAAACGGTCGCCGAGGCGACCGGTGATCAGCAACGGGACGGCGTAGGCCAGCAGGTAGGCGCTGGTGACCCAGATCACCGCGTTGTAGTCGGTTCCGAGGTCGAGGCCCTTCATGATCGACGGGTTGGCGACCGACACGATGGTGGTGTCGATCAGGATCATGAAGAACCCGATGACGAGCGCCCAGAGGGCGGGCCACGGCTTCAGTTGGCGTTCCATGTGATTCTTTCTCTCAGTGCTTCTTCTCCTCGTCCCAGGAGATGACTCCCGAGGCGAGGTCGTCGATGAGGGCTTCGAGCGCGGCCACGTCGGCCTCCGCCATCGTGCGCAGGTAGCGCACGTCGAGCCAGTACTTCGCGGGCAGCTCTTTCGCCCTGACCCGGTCGATGCCGTGGTCGAGCAGCGCCATGTCGGCGCGCAGCAGGCCGATGCGCTTGCGCAGGAGGTCGATCACGGTCTCGAGCGGGAGGTTGTGCGCCTCGCCGAGACCGAGCGGGAACTCCGGGAACTCGTTGACCGGCGTCGCGATGATGTCCGCGACGCGTTCGCCGAGCGCCAGGGTGCCAGCCTCCGTTATCTCGTAGGTGGTGCGCTCCGGGCGGTTGCCCTCGCGCTCGGTGCCGGTCGCCCGCACGAGGCCCTGACGGGCCAGCCGGTCGACCGTGTGGTACAGCGATCCGGGGCGCACTTTGACGAGCCGATCCTCCGAGCGCATCACGAGCGTCTGATACATCTCGTACGGGTGCGTCGGTCCCTCGGCGAGGAGCGCGAGCGCTGCGACGGCGAGGGGTGTCAGGGCGGGCGTGTGCGGCATGGATCGTGGATTCTCGGTTGTGGTGGATGATCGGAGAGGATTATTCCACGTGGAATAATACGCGAGGGGCAACGAGAATGCAAGCAACCGTCACGACGGCCTGACCGTCCACGCGGCCAGCTGGGCACGGGAGGCGAAGCCGAGCTTCATCAGTGCGCTCGCGACGTGACCCTCTGCGGTCCGGCGGGAGATCACGAGCCGCTCCGCGATCTGACGGTCGGTCAAGCCCTGCCCGACGAGGGCAGCGACCTGGCTCTCGCGCGGCGAGAGCGGCTGAGCGGGCTCGGACCTCGCGCTCGCGACATGGGCGGGGAGTTCGGCGCCGAGCGCGTAGGCGGCCCCCTGATCGAGCGTCATCGATCTGCCTGCCGCGAGCGCCGCATCGTAGGCGCGCCGGCCGAGAGCCCGTCTCGCCGCGTCCTCGGTCTGAGCACGGACCGGCGGCAGCCGGGGGTCCGAACTGACGATGGCCCCGGCAGGATCGCCTTCGGGAAAACTCACGCCCAGCAGGGTCGCCGCGCGCACGTCGTCGCGCGCGACGACCGCCGCGCTGGCCAGCGCCTCCACGCAGCGGTCGATCGTGCGCGGGCTGTCGAGGTTCAGCGCGAGGCTCAGAGCCTGTCGCGCCAGCGCCGTCGCCCGTTCCGCGTCGCCACGCTCGACCGCCGCGAGCGACGCATCGAAGAGCAGCTGCATCGTGTCGAACGAGTCCCCCGCCTCGATCGCCCTCGCGATGAGACGCTCCCTGTACGCATCCCCGGCAGCGACATCGCCTGCCCGGTCGTACGCCATGGCCAGCCGACTCTCGGAGCCCGATCGACTGTGGACCAGATGGACGGTTCCATACCGGGCGAGCAGGTCCTCCATCTCGGCGATCTCGCTTTCGTCGGGATAGAGCGACATGATCCTGAACTCCTCGACCGCGAAGACGGCGGCGTCACCGATCTGATCGGCGATCTCCCTCGCCTGCACGAGCAGCCGCTGCCCCTCCTCCCTGCTACCGAAGAAGTGCAGGGACATCGCGCGGAATGCGAGCGCGACGCACGCCCCGAGCGTCGGCGGCGTCCCCGCCTCGACCACCAGGCCGAGCCATCGATCGAACTCGACGACCAGGCTGTTCGCCAACCACACCGGTCGAGCCGCCGTCACCACCAGGCGCCCCGCAGCGGTGGCATCGCCTTCGCCGAGGCTGAAGGCGATCGCCGCCCGGATGTTCGGCAGCTCCCGGCGGGTGTACGCCAGCCAGTGCGCCTGACGCGGTCCGTACCAGTCGGCCGAGAGAGCATCGATCCGATCGAGATACCAGTCGCGATGGCGCGTGCGAGCGTCGTGCAGTTCCTCCTCGGACAACTTCAAGGTGCCGAAGGCGCGGATGGTGTCGAGCATGTCGTAGTAGACCAGGCTCCCCGTCTGACGCCGCACGATGATCGACTTGTCGAGCAGCGACTGCACGATGTCCAGGGCCAGCGCCGGATCCTCCGGGTACATCCACTCGAGGGCCTGAAGATCCCAGCCGCCCTGGAAGATCGACATGCGGCTCCAGGCGAGCTGCTCCTCCGGCGTGCACAGCCCGTAGCTCCATTCGATGGCGGCGCTCATCGTCCGCTGGCGCTCCGGAGCGTCGCGCGGCCCTCCCGTCAGCAGCGGGAACGGCTCCGTGAGCAGGGCCAGGATTCCTCGGGCGGTGAGCACGCGCATCCGCTTCGCCGCGAGCTCGATCGCGAGCGGGAGGCCGTCCAGCCGCACGCAGATCTCTTCGATCGCCGTGCGGTCTTGGGCGGAGGGGCTCGGGAGCACGGCGGCGCACCGCTCCAGGAAGAGCGCAGCGGCCGATTCGCTCGGATCGGACCCCCGCGTGTCGAACGGCTCGAGCTGCAGGAGTCGTTCGGCGCTGACCCGCAGCGCCTCGCGGCTGGTCGCCAGCACCGTCAGTTCCGGGCAGGCGACGAGCAGCGCCTGCACCAGTGCCCCGCACTGCTCCACGATGTGCTCGCAATTGTCGAGCAGGAGCAGGCCCCGCTTGGAGCCGAAGAAGGCCGCGATCCGCTCGGTACCTCCATCGAGGCCGGCCGCAACGCCCAGCACGCCGCTGAGCTCGTCGATCAGCGATCCCGAGGCACTGACACGGGTCAGGTCGATGTACCACGTCCCGCCGCGAAAGCGATCCCGCAGCGTCGTGGCCAGCTTGATAGCGAATCGCGTCTTGCCGACCCCACCCGGGCCCACGACGGTGAGCAGACGCGTGGTCCCCAACAGGTCCCTGGCGGCCGCCATCGGCTTTCGCCGACCGAGGAAGGAGGAGTACTCCGCGGGCAACGGCGCGACGCCGAGCCCCGCCCGGGGAGTGTTGAGCGTTGCGACCACGGGACCATTCTGGTGCGGACCGGCCGGTCCGGTACAGGCGCCGCCCGTGTCTGCGGCTCAGAACCGACCGGAGGGCGACCCGCGCCCGAGCTCCAGCGCCCGGTTCAGCTCGATCAGCTGCTCCGCGAACTGCGCGGCACCGCCCTGCGCCGGGTGCCGGACCGCCGGCGCGTCGATCCCCGCCGTGGCGATCGCGCCCTGCGCCTTGCGACCGACGGCCACCACCGTCTCGATGCCCAGCGCACGGATCAGCTCCAGTGCGACCGGCGCGCCCGCCCGCACCTCGGCGGGCCGCGGCGTGCGATTGCTGTGCGGATCGCCCGCGACGAACGGGTGCAGCGGATACACCGGCCACGACAGCGGGATCGGGCCGCGCCAGTCGCGCAGTGTCGCCCAGACCACCCGGCTGGAGGCCTCCCACGGGGCCTGCGGATCCTCGGGGAGCTCGAGCCCGGGCACCACTCCCGCCTCGGCCTCCCGGACGGACACGAACGGCACACCCGTCACGGTCATCCCCCGCCATCCCGGTGCCTCGCCGAGCAGCAGCACGGAGGAGTGCGGCATCGCGAAGTACCGCCGGAGATTGCGCTCGCGGCGCCGCCCCTCGGTGTCATCCCCGTACAGCGCCTCCGCGTCGGCCGGCTCGGGGAGCGCACGCAGCAGTTCGAAGAAGCGGGCGAGCGGGTCGGCGGGCACGCCACCAGCCTGGCACGACAGGCCGACGTGCGTCAGTGCGCCGCCGCGGCCTCCCGCGGTTTCGACATGCGATCGATCGCGGCGAGCGCCACCGCCGACACGATGAACACCAGGTGGATCATGACCTGCCAGAACACGCCGACGGAGGTATACCGCTCCCCGTCGATCGACCCGCCGTTCGCGGCGCCCAGGTCGCCGACGGCGATGAAGGTCTTGAGCAGGTGGATGGACGAGATGCCGATGATCGCCATCGCCAACTTGACCTTCAGGACGTTCGCGTTGACGTGCGACAGCCACTCGGGCTGGTCGGGATGGCCCTGCACGTTCACCCGCGAAACGAAGGTCTCGTACCCTCCGATGATGACCATGATGAGGAGGTTGGCGATCATCACGACGTCGATCAACCCGAGAACGGCGAGCATCACGTAGGCCTCGTCGACGTGACTCGGGTCGGAGACCACCTTCTCAGTGAGGTGCCACAGCTCGACGACGAACACGTAGACGTAGACGGCCTGCGCGACGATCAGCCCGAGATACAGCGGCGCCTGCAGCCAGCGGCTGGAGAAGATCAGGGCGCTGATGACGCGGCTCGGCCTCCCGGGCGACGGGGGCTGGGCGGATGCGGGGTGCGGCGGCTGCGCACCAGGCGGCTGGGCGGTGGTGGTCTGGGCGGTGGGGGTCTCGATCACGGGGTCCTCACAGTCGTGCGGATCTCAGGATACGAATCCGAAGATGTGAGAACGCTCAGGAAACGGCGCCGACTACGGCCGCACTGCCACCCGGGGGAACCCGCCGCTCGCCAGCGCCGCATCCACCTCGGCGAGCGGGAACACGGCACCGACCTGCTGTGCGAAGGGGTACTTCGTGCCCGCGTCCGCGAGGAACCGCACCGCCTCCTCCAGGTGGCGCGGCGCGTAGTTGTGGACGCCGCGGATGGTCAGCAGATGCCGCACGAGGACCTCGGGGACGACCGGCAGGTCGGAGCCGGGCGACACCGACCCGGCGAGCACCAGCACGCCGCCGACGTCGACGACCGAGAGCAGCGAGCGGAGGGCGGACTCCGCGCCGGAGAGCTCGAGAGCGATCGACGGTGCGGACGACCGGCCCCCGACCTTGGCCAGCACGTGCGGCAGATCGGAACGGGATCCCGGTGCAGCCGCGGGGTCGGCGACCGCGAGGGCGCCGAATTGCAGGGCGACGTCGCGGCGCTCGGGAAGCGGATCGCTCACCACCACCTTGGCGCCCGCTTCCGTCGCCATCGCGGCCGCCGTCAGCCCGAGCATCCCGGCGCCGGCGATGACCACCAGGGCGCCGTCGAGCGGCACGATCGCCGCTGCCGCCTCGAGTGCCGCCGCGACCGTCGCGGTGGGGCAGGACGCAGGCGCGAGCACTTCGGCAGGGAGGTGTTCCGGCACGGCCACCAGCGGGGTGCCGTCGAGGATGTGCGTGTGCGTCGCGAAGCCTCCCGACAGCTCCCAGCCGCGCCGCATCCGCTCGTGTCCGTACTTCTGGAGGCTCACGCACTGCTGCGGCACACCGCGGCGGCAGCGCGCGCACCGGCCGCACGGCACGGCCGCCGACCAGACCACGCGCTCGCCGAGCGCCACCCGCTTGCCGTCGGTCGTCTTCGCGCCGCCGCGCCCGAGCGCGATCACGCGCCCGACCTGTTCGTGGCCCAGCACCAGCGGCGTCGATGCCGGGTGGTGACCCCGCACCGTCTCGACGTCGGATCCGCACACCGTCGCCAGCTCCACCTCCACGAGCGCGTCCCCCGGCCCGAGCCGCACCCCGGGAACCGCGACCGCCTCGTGCGCGTGTCCCTCCCCCGGCCACACCATCGCCGTGGCGGACGGATACACACTCACCCCCATCCCCAGGCTCGCCGGTGGCTCGACGACACGTGGGGTCACTGCCTTGATCGTCACCGCAGGGTCTGCCCCTCCGGCCGCCGCCGCTCGGACTGCTGCACTGCCGAGGGGAGGTCCACCTCGTCGACGTCGTCGTCCTCCCGGTCGTCGACGTCCTCCGGGTCGTGCAGACCGTCGAGGTCGGTGCCCTCGACACCCGGCTCGTCGTCGTCGAAGGCGTCGAACTCGTCGAAGTCGTCGAAGTCGTCGTCGAGCCTGTCGACGCTCTCCAGGTCGTCGAGCCCCAGCAGCTCGCCGAGGTCGGAGACGCTCCCGACCACGGCGTCGGCGCCGGCATCGATCAGCGCCCGCTCGTCGCCCGAGCCGGTCAGCACGCCGACGACGAGCCCGGCACCGGCGGCGAGACCGCTGGCAATGTCCGCTGTGGTGTCGCCGACGACGACCATCCCCTCGACGCTGGAGGCCCCCGCTCGCAGCAGCGCCGTCAGCGGGAGGTCGGGGTAGGGCCCGCCCCGGCCCGCGTCAGCGGGGGTGAGCGTGAAGTCGGCGAGGTCGCGCCAGCCGACGGCGTCGAGGACGGCGTCGGCGGTGACCCGGGAAAGCCCGGTGGTCAGCGCGACCGTGACTCCGATCGCGCGCAGGCGCCGGATGAGCTCCTCCGCCCCGGGAACGGTCCGGACGCCGCCGTCGGCGGCGAGTTCGGCGTAGGACGACTCGAAGACGGCGTTGGCGTGCTGGGCCTGGTCTTCGTCACCGCTGAGCGCGCGGAAGACCGCGATCGTCGAGCGGCCGGTCGTCGCGCGGACGAACGCGAGCGCGCGAGCGAACTCGTCGTCGGACTCGGCGATGCCCGCGGCGTCGGCCGCACGCTCGAAGGCGCGCTCGATCAGGCGGTCGTCGACGACGGTGGTGCCGGTCAGGTCGAGCACCACGACCTCCAGGTCGGCGAGATCGTCGGGATCGTCGCCGGCAGCGGCACCGGAGTCGACGTCGCCGTCGATGATCGCGGCGTCGTCGAACTCACTCGTGATGAGTCCTTCAGGGGACATGGCAGAGGCCTTTCTGTGCGGTCTTCCTGGTCGGCGGGTGCGGCGGGGCGGGGTGGTCGGTGGCGAGGAGGTCGGAGTGGCGAGGAGGTCGGTGCGACGAGGAGATCGGCGGGGGCGGAGAGAAGTCAGTGCGACCGGGCGGCGCCTGCGGTGGTCAGCACGCCGGGGGCGGTGGAGAAGAGCTCGTCCACGACCCGGTCGGCCAGCCCGAGCCCGGTCGTCATGCCGATGCCGCCGGTGACGGAGACGACGCGGACGGACGGTGCGGGCGACGACACGAGGAAGTCGTCCGGCGCCGAGGCGTCGATGCCTTGCCAGCGTTCGAGGATCCGCACGCCTGAGGCGCCGAAGAGTGTCCGCGTGCGCTCGAGCAGCAGTTCGAACGCGGCCTCCGACTGGAACGGCGACACGTCGTCGCCGCACGAGCGGGTTTCACCGACGATCAGGGCGCCGTCCGGCCGCTGCACGTACATCTGGTTCGCATCGAGGGCCGCCAGCACCGGGTCGTCCGCGACCAGCCGTTCGCGCAGCAGGTCGGAGCTGGGGGTGTGCGCGAACCCGGGGAAGCGGAGGAGCGACCACCCCGTGAGCACGGGCGCGCTGAGCGGTTCGTCCAGGTCGGCCTCCACGAGCATCATGTCGAGGCCGCAGCGCTGGATGCTGTTGGCCTCGGCGATGCCGGGGAAGAGCTGGTCGACATCGTGGTCGACGGCGACCACCACGGCGTCGGCGGAGACGCGCCCGCGGGAGGTGTGGACCCGCCCGGTCTCCACCCCGGTGACCGTGGTCTGCCAGAAGAAGTCGACACCGTGAGCGTCGAGCCAGCGGGCGATGGCGGGCGCGGCATCGCGGGGATCCACCTGGAGGTCGGCCGGGAGATACGCGCCTCCCATCACGACGCCGTCTCCCACGGGGACGCGCTCGCGCACCTGCGCGGGCGCGAGCAGCCGCACATCGTGCCCGCCGCGCCGATCGCGGAACTCCTCGAGCACAGCCAGCTCTTCCGGCGCCTGGGCGACCACGACCGTGCCGGATTCGCGCAGCCAGAATCCCGCCTCGACCGACAGAGTCAGCCACAGCTCGCGCGCCAACTCGGCGTATGCGCGCGCCTCGCCCTCCTGGCCGGTGATGCCGATGTGTCCGAAGTTGCGCACGGAGGCGCCGTTCACACTCGACGCCCGATCGACCACGGCGACGGTGAGACCGCGGCGCAGGGCCGCGACGGCGTGGCCGAGCCCGACGATGCCGCCGCCGACGATCGCGAGGTCGTAGTGCCTGCCCATGCCCGTCTCCCGTCCGCGTCCCGACGCAGCGCCTCCACGCTAGGAGGCGGCGACGACGGAGGCGGCAACTCCGGGTAGCCGGCGGGTGAACGGAGGTGAACACGCCGGTGCCGCCGCAGCCTTCCGCCGCCGCCGATGCCCGATTCCGGCCGGACTGTTGCACTTTCGTGACGATCGACGCAGAATCGCAACATGGTCGCGAACGAGAACACGAGAGAGTTCGACCCGGACATCGTCACGGACTTCCGCGAGCGCATGTCGTACGGTTCGTACCTGGATCTCGGCACCCTGCTCAGCGCGCAGAAGCCGGTGAGTGTGCCGGAGCACCACGACGAGCTGCTGTTCATCATCCAGCACCAGACGACGGAGCTCTGGCTCAAGCTCGTGCTCCACGAGTTGGAGGACGCGCGCGACCTGCTCCGCGCCGACCAGCTCCCTCAGGCGCTGAAGCGGATCGCCCGCGTCAAGCACATCCAGAAGACCCTCACCGAGCAGTGGTCGGTGCTCGCCACCCTCACGCCGACCGAGTACGCGCAGTTCCGCGGCTTCCTCGGCAACTCGTCCGGCTTCCAGTCGTACCAGTACCGCGCGGTGGAGTTCGTGCTTGGGAACAAGAACCGGCGCATGCTGACCGTGTTCCGCGACGATCCCGGCGCGCTGGCGCTGTTGACCGAATTGTTGGAGGCGCCCAGCGTCTACGACGAGTTCCTGCGCTACCTGGCGCGCGCCGGCCACGCGGTGCCGCGCGAGCTGCTCGATCGCGACGTCAGTCAGGCCCACGTCTTCAGCCCGGACCTGGTGCCGGTCTTCCGCGACATCTACGAGCACGCGGCAGAGCACTGGAGCGAGTACGAAGCCTGCGAGGAACTGGTCGACCTGGAGGACAACTTCCAGCTCTGGCGATTCCGCCACCTCAAGACCGTGCAGCGGACCATCGGCATGAAGGTGGGCACCGGCGGTTCGAGCGGAGTGACCTTCCTGCAGAAAGCCCTCGACCTCACCTTCTTCCCCGAGCTCTTCGCGGTGCGCACCGAGATGGGCGCCCCCGCGTGAGCGACGAAGACGGTTCCAGCCGCAGCCTACCGTCGGACGCGAGCCGCGCGCTCCTCCGGGTCGACGCGCTCTGGACCGGCGACGGCTTCACGGGCCCGACCCTCCTCTCGATCGACGGCGAGCGCCTCCACGCGGCCGGCGCAGAAGCCGCGGCTGGCGAGCCCCGCATCCTGCCGCTCGGCGGAACCCTCTTCCCGTCCCTCACGGACCACCACACGCACCTCGGCCTCAGCGACCCGACCGCCCTCTTCCGCGGCGGCATCACGCATGCGGTCGATCTCGGCTGGATCCCCGCCATCGCCGCCACCTGGCTGGACGACGCGCGAGACCGCCCGGCCGTCGAGATCGCGGGCGCGCTCCTCACGGCTCCCGGTGGCTACCCCGTCTCGGCGGGGTGGGCTCCTCCCGGTGCCGCGATCGAGGTCGGCGGCCCTCGGGAGGCCGGGGAAGCGGTTCGGCAACAGATCATGATGGGAGCCTCCCGCATCAAGGTCGCCCTCAACAGCGAGGCCGGCGAAACTGTGGACGACGCGACCCTCGGCGCAATTGTGGAGGAATCGCACGCGGCCGGCCTCCCGGTGACCGCGCACGTACAGGGCGCCGGCCAAACGGCCCGTGCCGTACGCGTCGGCGTCGACCAGCTCGCCCACACGCCGTTCACCGAGCGCCTCGACGACGCCCTCGTGGCAGAGGCAGCGGACGCCGGGATGACCTGGATCAGCACCCTCGATATCCACGGCTGGGGCACCCCGACCGCCGCCTATCGCATCGCCGTCGACAACCTGCGCCGCTTCGCCGACCGCGGCGGTCGCGTGCTCTACGGCACCGACCTCGGCAATGGCGACCTCCCCGTCGGGGTGAACGCCCGCGAGCTCGGCGCGCTCCGGGAGGCCGGGCTCGACGGGTCCGCCCTCCTTCGCACGATCGCCCCCGCGACCACCACGAACACCGTCCTCGACGCGCTCGGCCCTCGCGTCGCTTGGATCCCCTCGCCGCCCCCCGGCGCCGCCGCACTCCTCCCCGCGTGGCTCGGCACGGCGCGCGGCCTCCACGTCTCAGATCTCACGGCCTCCGATCTCACGCCCGCCCGACAGGAGCACCCATGACCGACACCCCCACCGACGACCCCTTCGCCGACGACGAGGCCCTCGACGGCGACCCCCTGGCCGCGGCACGCGCTCTCGACGCAGCCGATCCGCTCGCCCCCTACCGCGCCCGGTTCGTCGGCGTCACGCCGAGCGCCGCCGAAGGCACAACCACCGATGGCACCACCACAGAGGGCACCACCGCCGAGGGCACCACCGCCGAGGGCACCACCGCTGACCTCGCCATCCCCGAGTCCGTCCTCGCCTACTTCGACGGCAACTCGCTCGGCCGGCCCACCCTCGCGAGCGTGGAGCGCCTCCGGCGTTTCGTGGTCGACGGCTGGGGCGGCCGGCTGATCCGAGGCTGGGACGAGGAGTGGATGGAGCTGCCGTTCCGCATCGGCGACGACCTCGGCGACGCCGCCCTCGGCGCAGGGCGCGGCCAGGTCTTCATCGGCGACTCGACGACGGTCCTGCTCTACAAGCTCGCGCGCGCGGCCGTCGACTCGCTTCCCGAGCGCAGCGAGATCGTGCTCGACACCGACAACTTCCCGACCGATCGCTACCTGCTCGACGGCATCGCGCGCGAGCGCGGCCTCGACCTGGTCTGGATCGAGGCCGACACGGTGGCCGGCGTCACCCCTGAGCAGGTCGCCGCGGCGGTCGGGCCGCGCACCGCGCTCGTCGTGCTGAGCCACGTCGCCTACCGTTCCGGCTACCTGGCCGACGCTCGCGCGATCACCCGCATCGTCCACGACGCCGGGGCGCTCGTGCTGTGGGACCTCTGCCACTCCGCCGGCTCTGTGCCCGTCGAGCTCGACGAGTGGGACGTCGACCTCGCCGTCGGCTGCACCTACAAGTATCTGAACGGCGGCCCGGGCTCGCCCGCCTTCGGCTACGTGAACACGCGCCTGCAGCGCGAACTGGTCCAACCTATCCAGGGCTGGATGGGGGTGCGCGACGTCTTCCTGATGGGTCCGGACTACCAGCCGGCCGACGGCCTGCGCCGCTTCCTTTCCGGAACGCCGCCGATCGTCGGGATGCTCGCCCTCCAGGACACCGTCGCGATGCTCCACGAGTGCGGCATTCAGGCCGTGCGAGACAAGTCGATCGCCCTCACCGGGTTCGCGCTGCGCCTGGCCGAGACCTGGCTGTCCCCGCTCGGCGTCGCCCTCGCCAGCCCGCGCGATCCCGAGCGTCGCGGCGGCCACCTCACCCTGAACCATCCGGCGATGCGTGAAGTCACCGCGCGGCTCTGGGAGCGGGACGTGATCCCCGACTACCGCGATCCCGGCGGTCTGCGGATCGGCCTCTCCCCTTTGAGTACGAGCTTCGAGGAGGTCGCGGTCGGCCTGGCCGCCGTGCGAGACGTGCTCGGGGAGCTGATCCACGAGTGACCGCGGGCCGCGAAGACCTGGAGGCCCGTAGCGGCTCGGCGACCGCGCTGCTGCGCACCGTGGTCGGCAGCACTCTGCGCCCGATCGGCGGCTGGATGAGCGCGGCGGGCGCGGTGGAGCTGATGGGCGCTCTCGGCTTCCCTGCCGCGACCGCCCGCTCCAGCCTGGCGCGGCTGTGCACGCGCGGCGTGCTCGTCCGCGAGCCGCGCGGCGGCGTGGCCGGGTATGCGCTCGATCCTGGCGCCGTCCCGATGCTGGAGCGGGGCGACGCGCGGATCTTCGGGACCCCTTCCGCCGCGTCGCAGTGGTGCCTGGTCTCGTTCTCGTTCCCGGAGCATCAGCGTTCCCTGCGCCATCAGCTGCGAAGGCGACTCGCCGCGCTCGGTTGCGGCACCGTCGCCGACGGGCTGTGGATCGGGCCCGACCGTCTCGAACCCGAGCTCGCGGAGGTCGCCGCCGAGTTCGGCGCAGACCTCTTCACCGGTGCGCGACCCGCCGCCGGGCTCGAGGCCGCACTCGCGTCCGGTGTCGCCCGCTGGTACGACCTGGCCGCGATCCGCGCGCTGCACGAGTCGTTCCTCGCGCGGGTCGGCGACGCGATCGTGCCCGACGACGATGCCGCGGCGTTCGCCCTGTGGATCCGGGTGCTCGACGAGTGGAGGGTGATCCCGTACCGCGACCCCGGCCTTCCCGCCGCTGCGCTTCCGGTCGACTGGCCGGGGAACGCCTCCGCAGCACTCTTCGCCCGGCTGCACCGCGAGCTCGCGCCGCGTGCCGTCGCCTTCGCCTCCGGCGTCGCGACCGGCGTCGCGACCGGCTCGGTGGTCGACGGCGGCGAGATCGCCCGGCCGGTCCCGGCGTCGCACGCGCTCCCGCCGTCGTCCTGAGCCTTTCGCGGGGACGGTAGAATCGTTGCTGGCCCCGGATGCGCGAGTGAAGCGGAGATCACCCTTGTCGACGATCGTTGTTGAAGTCATGCCCAAGGCAGAGCTGCTCGACCCGCAGGGCAAGGCGGTCGCCGGAGCCCTGGCCCGCATCGGCAAGGGCCAGTTCTCCGCCGTTCGCGTCGGCAAGCGCTTCGAGCTGACCGTCGACGGCCCGATCGACGACGCCACCAAGGCCGCCGTCACCGAGATCGCCACCGAGATCCTCTCCAACTCGGTCATCGAAGACGTGGTGGGCATCCACTACCCGGAGGACGACGCCTGATGCGCATCGGTGTCATCACCTTCCCCGGCTCGCTCGACGACCGGGACGCACTGCGCGCCGTCCGCATCGCCGGCGCCGAGCCCGTGGCGCTGTGGCACGGCGACCACGACCTCCAGGGAGTCGACGCCCTCGTGCTGCCCGGCGGGTTCAGCTACGGCGACTACCTGCGCTGCGGCGCCATCGCGAGCCTCTCGCCGATCATGACCGAGGTCGTGGATGCCGCCGGGCGAGGGATGCCCGTCCTCGGCATCTGCAACGGCTTCCAGATGCTGGCGGAGGCGCACCTCGTGGCCGGCGGACTCATCCGCAACGACCACGGCAACTTCATCCGCCGCGACCAGCACCTCGTCGTCGAGAACACGAGCACCCCGTGGACCAGTGGGTTCGAGCAGGGCCAGGAGATCGTCATCCCGCTCAAGAACGGCGAGGGCGGCTTCATCGCCTCGGCCGAGGAGCTGAAGCGGCTGGAGGGCGAGGGCCTCGTGGTGTTCCGCTACACCGGCATCAACCCCAACGGCTCGCTCGACGACATCGCCGGCGTGCGCAACGAACGCGGCAATGTCGTCGGCCTGATGCCGCACCCCGAGCACGCGGTGGAGCCGGGCTTCGGCCCCGACACCGCCTCCGCGATGCGCTCGGGAACGGACGGGCTCACGTTCTTCACGTCGGTGATCCGCTCGGCCCTGGTCGAGGCGTAGCCCGCCCGAGCCATCCGTTCCTCACTTTCTCCCGCAACACGCCGCCGGCGGGCGCGAGAAAGTGAGGAAGCGATGGCTGCCGGCTAGGGGAGGCGCGTGTACACCACCACGCGCAGATCCGGATGGTCGGTGGGCGCGAGCTGGTGGTGCTCGAGTCGCACCTCGCCGTCGCGCGGGTGGCGGAAACGGCGCTCGCGGGAGGCGAAGCCCTGGATGTCGTAGCGGTCCCACGCCTCCCGGAACTTCGGACTCGACGTGCGCAGTCGCTCGACCAACGCGCGCACGGCAGGGTCGCCCGCGCGCGTGCCGGTCTCCGCACGGAACTCCGCGAGGAAGCGCGCGCTCGTCTCCTCCCAGTCGGGCAGCAGCTCGCGCACGGCCGGGTCGGTGTAGACGAGCCAGAGCAGATTGCGGTCCTCGCGCGGCACGCGCGCCACGTTCGGGTACAGCCGGGTGTAGGCCGCGTTCCACCCCGCGATGCCCCAGTCGGGAGCCAGCGCGAACGCCGGGTTGTCGCCCAGCGCGTCGAGGAGGCGCTGGACGTGCGGCGGGGCGTCCTCGACCGGCCTGGTGCCGACGGGTGCGGGGAGGCCGAAGCCCGCGAGTGACAGCAGGTACTCGTGCTCGGAGGCCGAAAGCCGGAGTGTGCGCGCGACCGCGTCGAGCACCGACCGCGACGGGTTGATCGGCCGTCCCTGCTCCAGCCAGGTGTACCAGGTGACGCTGACGCCGGAGAGGTACGCGACCTCCTCTCGGCGCAGCCCGCGGTCGCGGGACCGGCCGACCGGCGGAAGGCCATAGTCGGCACGGGCCGCCTGCTCGCGGCGGCTGCGCAGGAAGCGCCCCAGCTCCGCCCTGGCTCCTTCGGCATCCATGCGCCGATACTAGTGCTCCCACTACTAGTAGCAGCGCCGTCTTCCTGTGCAGACCTCGACCCCGCAGTATGAGAGCATGCCAGTCCTTCGCTCCCGCACAGTCACCCATGGCCGCAACATGGCCGGCGCCCGCGCCCTCCTGCGCGCCGCCGGCGTCGCCCGCGAGGATTTCGGCAAGCCGATCGTCGCCGTCGCGAACAGTTTCACCGAGTTCGTGCCGGGCCACACCCACCTGCAGCCGGTCGGCCGGGTGGTCTCGCAGGCTGTTCAGGCCGCCGGTGGCATCCCGCGCGAGTTCAACACGATCGCGGTCGACGACGGCATCGCGATGGGCCACGGCGGCATGCTCTACTCGCTGCCGTCGCGCGAGCTGATCGCCGACTCGGTCGAGTACATGGTCAACGCCCACTGCGCTGACGCACTGATCTGCGTGTCCAACTGCGACAAAATCACGCCGGGTATGCTGCTCGCCGCCCTGCGCCTGAACATCCCCACGGTCTTCGTCTCCGGCGGACCGATGGAGGGCGGCAGGACCGTGCTCGTCGACGGCACCGTGCGCAAGCTCGACCTGATCTCGGCCATCGCCGATTCGGCGAACGACGCCGTGTCGGAGACCGACCTGCTCCGCATCGAGGAGAACGCCTGCCCGACCTGCGGGTCGTGCTCCGGGATGTTCACCGCCAACTCCATGAACTTCCTCACCGAGGCCCTCGGTCTGGCCCTCCCCGGCAACGGGTCGACGCTCGCCACGCACACCGCACGCAAGGACCTGTACGAGAAGGCCGGGGCGACGGCCGTCGAGCTGGCGCACCGCTACTACGACCAGGACGACGAGTCGGTGCTCCCGCGCTCCATTGCGACCAGCGCCGCATTCGGCAACGCCATGGCGCTCGACATCGCCATGGGCGGCTCGACCAACACGATCCTCCACCTGCTCGCGGCGGCTCGCGAGGGCGGTGTCGACTACGACCTGGGCGACATCGATGCCCTGTCGCGCCGGGTGCCCTGCCTGTCGAAGGTCGCTCCGAACGGCGCCGCCCTCGTGGAGGACGTGCACCGTGCAGGCGGAGTCCCGGCGCTCCTCGGCGAGCTCGACCGCGCCGGCCTGCTCGATCGCGGGGTGAACACCGTACACGCGCCCTCGCTGGACCGGTGGCTCGCCGACTGGGACATCCGCGGCGGGTCCGCGACGACGGAGGCGATCGAATTGTTCCACGCGGCGCCCGGCGGGGTCCGTTCGTCGTCCGCGTTCTCGCAGTCGGAGCGGTGGCACGAGCTCGACCTGGACGCCGAGACCGGCGTGATCCGTGACGTCGCCCACGCGTACTCGAAAGACGGCGGCCTCGCGATCCTGCGCGGCAACCTCGCGCCCGACGGAGCGGTGGTGAAGACGGCGGGCGTGGACGAGAGCATCCTCAGCTTCTCCGGTCCCGCCGTCGTCGTGGACTCGCAGGAGGCCGCGGTCGAGGCGATCCTCGGCAAGCGCGTGAAGGAGGGTGACGTGGTCGTCATCCGCTACGAGGGTCCGCGCGGCGGCCCCGGCATGCAGGAGATGCTGTACCCGACGTCGTTCCTGAAGGGCCGTGGGCTCGGCGCGAAGTGCGCGTTGATCACCGACGGCCGCTTCTCCGGAGGCACCTCCGGCCTCTCGATCGGCCACGTCTCCCCCGAGGCCGCGGCGGGAGGCCTGATCGCACTCGTCGAGGACGGCGACACGATCACCATCGACGTGCACACCCGCGCCCTGCGCCTCGACGTGCCGGATGCGGTGCTCGACGCCCGCCGGGAGGCTCTGGAGGCCGGCAGCGGCTACCGCCCGCTCGACCGCGACCGTCCGGTGTCGGCAGCGCTGCGCGCGTACGCCGCCATGGCGCTCTCCGCCGACCAGGGCGCCGCCCGCGACGTCGACCAGCTCACCCGCGCGGTGGTCCCGACCGCCTGACACCGCCTTGGAAGCCGCAGAGCACGGTCTGGCGTGTCGAGCGCGGGGCGCTCAGACTGGTGGTGTGGATCAGGCTATTCGGTCGGAGCACCGGGTCGGGCGGGGAGGAGCTGACGATGTCGCACATCACCCGCGCCGACCGTGAGGGCGCGCAACGCTACACACAGCTCGTCGCCGGCACCCCGCTCGACGACCGCGGCGAGGTCGAGCTGGAGGCGTTCTCCCGACTCTCGACGCGCGAGCTCGACGTGCTCGTCGCCGACCTGATGGCCGACGAGTCGCAGGAGCCGGGCACCGCCAGTGAGCCGGGCGCAGCCAGGGAGTCGGGGAGGCTCGCCAGCTTCCTGCGCGGCGAACTCGGCTTCGCCGCTGCACTGCTCGGCACGTTCGCCCTCATCGCGGTCCTGGTGGTCGGGGCGGCCGCGCTCTCGAACGGCGGCACCGCCACGACGAGCCCGCCCGGCCAGACCGTCGGCTCGACCACCGGCCACTCGGCCTCGACCTCCCTCCGTCCCGGCGTCATCACGGACGGCTACGGCACCGACTGGTGATCGGCCGTCACGCCTCCACGCGATAGGCCACGGCGCGCACCGGAGCGCCGTCCGCACCCTGCAACGGGATCGGGAAGAGCGACACGAACGGGTCGTCGAAGGTCACATCCTCCAGGCGGGTCAGGTTCTCGCAGATCACCCCGCCGGCCGCGGCGATCAGCCGGTGGCACGGATAGTCCTCGACGCCGCTCCCCGCCGTCGGGCTCTCGTCGATGCTGGGCGCGTCGAGGCCGAACGTCCGGACGCCGCGCTCGATCGCCCAGGCGCACGCCTCCGGGTCGAGGAAGGGATGGTCGTCGTACGCCGCCGTTCCGTACCGGCTGCTCCACCCCGTGCGGAACAACAGGACGGCTCCCGCACGCAAGCGACCCGCCACCGGTTCGAGGTGCCGCCGCGCGATCCTCCCGCGCGGCCCGAGATCGCTCGCATCGACGATCACCGCCGGCCCGGCGAAGAGCGCGAGAGGCAGCTCGTCGACGCGCGCTCCTCCCGGCGCGAAATGGAACGGCGCATCGACGTGTGTTCCCGACTGCGAACCCATCCGCACCGCGAGGAGGTTGTACCCGTCGGCCTCGATGGTCGCGTGCGGTTCGAGCCGCACTTCCGGATCGCCGGGATAGACATCCGTGTCGTCGCCGAGCGGCTGCGACAGGTCGACGAACGAGCCGAAGCGCATCGGCTAGCTCTTCGCAGCGCGGGGAGCGCGGGGCTTCTTCACCTTGGGCGGCATCGCCCCGACCTGTTCGAGCGCGACACCGATCCACTCGCGCAGGTGGTCCGGTTCGTCGCGCCAGCCGTCGGGGAGGGCGACGTAGCCGCCCATGGGCCGCTCCGCCGGACCGTAGGGACCCGTGCCGTCGATCGCGAGCAGCTCCGCGCGCACGGCCTCGTCCGGCAACCGGACCCCGACGCTCTCGCCGAACAGGCCGGCGAACATGTTGCCGTTCACGAACGCGCCGAGGTTGGCGAACATCGGCTTGACCTCGACGCCAGGGGCGTCAGGCACCACCGAACGGAACAGCTCCATCGTCTCCTGCGACGGTCGTGGGATCTGCATGGTGACCTCCATCATCGGTCGGAGAGGTGCACAGGGGCACCTGCGCACATCCTGCCATCGCGCACGGCGGCGGTACGTGCGCTGCCCGGCCCCACCCCCCACTGAGCGCCGGTAGACTTGACCCATCCCCGCCACCGCCCAGCAGCCTGGAGTGCCCGCGTGACCGACACCTCAATCCAGCACGTCGTCGACACCGTCGCGAACGCCGCCGCGACTCCGGAGAAGGAGCAGCCGTACGCGGCGCTCGGCCTCAAGAGCGACGAGTACGCGCGCATCCGCGAGATCCTCGGCCGCCGCCCCACCTCGGGCGAGCTGGCGATGTACTCGGTGATGTGGTCGGAGCACTGCTCGTACAAGTCGTCGAAGATCTACCTCCGCCAGTTCGGCCAGAAGGTGTCGCCGGCGATGAAGAAGAACCTCATGGTCGGCATGGGCGAGAACGCCGGCGTCGTCGACGTCGGCGAGGGCTGGGCCGTCACCTTCAAGGTGGAGTCGCACAACCACCCCTCCTACATCGAGCCGTTCCAGGG
Source organism: Leifsonia sp. TF02-11 (assembly GCF_017565305.1). Taxonomy (GTDB): domain Bacteria; phylum Actinomycetota; class Actinomycetes; order Actinomycetales; family Microbacteriaceae; genus Leifsonia. The sequence goes on along the minus strand of NZ_JAGEKP010000003.1, from coordinate 658,606 downwards.
CGCGGCGACCGGCGTCGGCGGCATCGTCCGCGACATCATCTCGATGGGCGCCCGCCCGGTCGCGGTGATGGACCAGCTGCGCTTCGGCGCGATCGACCAGGCCGACACCGCGCGCGTGGTGCACGGCGTGGTCTCCGGCATCTCCTTCTACGGAAACTGCCTCGGCCTGCCGAACATCGGGGGCGAGACCTATTTCGACCCGATCTACCAGGGCAACCCGCTGGTCAACGCCCTGTCGGTCGGCGTGCTCCGCCACGAAGACCTGCACCTCGCCAACGCGTCGGGCATCGGCAACAAGGTCGTCCTGTTCGGGGCGCGCACCGGCGGCGACGGCATCGGCGGTGCGAGCATCCTGGCCTCCGACACGTTCTCGGCCGGAGGGCCGACCAAGCGCCCCGCCGTGCAGGTCGGCGACCCGTTCGCCGAGAAGGTGCTCATCGAGTGCTGCCTCGAGCTCTACCGCGACAAGCTCGTGGAGGGCATCCAAGACCTGGGGGCGGCCGGCATCTCCTGCGCGACCTCCGAGCTCGCCTCCAACGGCGACGGCGGCATGTTCATCGAGCTCGACAGCGTGCTGCTGCGCGACCCCACGCTCACGGCGGAGGAGATCCTCATGTCCGAGAGCCAGGAGCGGATGATGGCCGTCGTCAAGCCCGAGCTGCTCGACGCCTTCCTCGCCGTCACCGCCAAGTGGGACGTCGAGACCAGCGTGCTGGGCGAGGTCACCGACACCGGCCGCCTGGTCATCAACTGGCAGGGCGAGGAGATCGTCAACGTCGACCCGCGCACGGTCGCGGTCGACGGCCCGGTGTACGAGCGTCCCGTGGCCTACCCGGCCTGGATCGACGCTCTGCAGGCCGACTCCGCTTCGGTGCTCGCGCGTCCGACCTCCGGCGACGAGCTGCGCGAGCAGACACTCGCCCTCCTCGGCAGCGCCAACCTTGCCGACAAGAGCTGGATCACCGACCAGTACGACTACTTCGTCGGCGGCAACACGGCGCTCTCGTTCCCCGACGACTCCGGCATGATCCGCGTCGACGAGGAGAGCGGGCTCGGCTTCGCCATCGCGACGGACGCCAACGGGCGGTACTGCCAGCTCGATCCCAAGCAGGGCGCGAAGCTCGCACTGGCGGAGGCGTACCGCAACGTGGCGGCCTCCGGTGCCGTGCCGGTCGCCGTCACCGACTGCCTCAACTTCGGCAGCCCCGAGAACCCCGAGGTGATGTGGCAGTTCTCGCAGGCGGTCGAAGGTCTCTCCGACGCCTGCCTCGAGCTCGAGGTCCCTGTCACCGGCGGCAACGTCTCGTTCTACAACCAGACCGGTGACACCCCGATCTTCCCGACTCCCGTCGTCGGCGTGCTCGGCGTGATCGACGACGTCGCCCGCCGCATCCCGGCAGGCTGGCAGGACGAGGGCGAGAACATCTACCTGCTCGGCATCACCCGCGAGGAGCTTGACGGCTCGGCCTGGGCCGGAACGGTCCACGGCCACCTCGGCGGCCGGCCGCCGGCGGTCGACCTCGCCGCAGAGCGCACGCTCGCCGAGACCCTGCACGCCGCATCGCAGGAGGGCCTCATCTCGTCGGCCCACGACCTCGCCGACGGCGGCCTCGCGCAGGCCCTGGCCGAGAGCGTGATGCGCTTCGGCGTGGGCGCCAGGGTCTGGCTGGGCGAACTGCAGGAGCGCGACGGCGTCGACGCCGCGACGGCCCTGTTCAGCGAGTCGACCGCGCGCGTGATCGTGTCGGTTCCCCGGGAGGACGACGTGAAGTTCCGTGGACTGTGCGAGGGTCGCGGCGTGCCCTTGCTGCGCATCGGCGTGACCGACGCGGAGGTCGGGACCCAGCCGGTCCTCGAGGTGCAGGACCTGTTCACGATCGGCGTTGAGGAGCTCCGCGGAGTCCACCGCTCGACCCTGCCCGAGCACTTCGGCCCGACGGTCGCGTAGGCAAGAGCACGAAGGGCACGTAACCGCCCCTGAGACTCAGGTTTGAGGGGCGGTTACGTGCCCTTCAGCGTTCCGGGTTACTTCGTGATGGTCTTGGCAGCGTCGAGGGCCGCGTTCGCGACCTGCGTCGCGGTGGCCGGCGACGGCGGCGCGCTCGACAGTTTCGACGACGACTCCGTGACCATGATGTAGAGGTTGCCGTCGAGCGCCTGCAGGATGTCTGCGGAGCCGACCTCCTGGGCGGCGCCCTCCAGCGTCACGCCCTCGTGGATGCCCCGCGTCACTTCCGCGTTCGTCTTCGCGTCCGTTTTGGTCATCGCGAGCTTGACGGTGAAACCGGACGCGCTGAGCGTCATGTCGCCGCACTGTGCCAGCACATCGTCGGATCCGGAGGTCATGGCCGTGCGCACGTCCTGCGACCACCCCTTCGCTCCGGGAGCGGTCACGACCAGCACGTTGCTGCCGTAGGTGAGCATCGCGGTCACGTTGTCAGCGGCCTGCGGCGCCTTGGCAAGCTTGTCCTGCAGCAGCTGCTGACACTGGGCGGGCTGCACGGTCACCGAGCTGCCGAGTTGCTGGGTCAGCGCGTTCGCGCCGCCGAGCTTGTCCACCTGGCTCTTCGCCGCGGCGTTGTCGATGACCGTGCCGCCGAGACCGAGCGAGGCGTTCACCTTCGTCGCGATCGACGCGAGGTCGGCTGCGCTGTAGGTGGCCGTCGCGGCCGCAGGTTTGGCTGTGGTCGTGCCGCCGGCCCCGCCTCCCTGCTGACCCGCGGAGCACCCCGCGAGCAGGCCGATCACGCTGAGCGCCACCGCGGCGCGCACGACAGAACTGTGCTTCATCGAGCATCCCCCCAAGAAGAAACCGGCGCTCATCCGGCGCCGCCAGCACGATGCTAGCTGCTGCCGACGAGGTCGACGTTCCGGCGCGTGAGAATTCGCACGCGCTGCTGCGTGAGGAGGATGCCCGCCAGCACGATCGCGGCGCCGACCGGCTCGTTCCAGCTCAGGTGCTCACCGAGCACGAGGATCCCGAGCGCCACGCCGACTACCGGCGTCACGTACGTCACCCCCGACGTCGCCGTCGGCCCCCAAGCCCGCAGCACGTTCATGTTCCAGATGTAGGCGATCCCCGTACCGAGGGCGCCCAGGGCGAGCAGGCTGAGCAGCACGGGCCAGCTGAACTCGATCGGCGACAGCGCCACCACTGGGGTCAGCAGCAGCATGATCACGGCGGCGACCCCGATGTTGAGGAACGCGGTGGAGGTCGCCGGGATGTCCCGATGGCTGATGAAGCGTCGGATGTAGCCGAAGCTGAAGCCGTAGCAGGTGACCGCGCCGAGGCAGGCCAGCTGACCCCACACGCTGCCCGACAGCGCGGCGATCGACCATGGCCCGACGACCACGACGACGCCGACGACCCCCAACAGCACCCCGAGCACCTGGTCGCGGTTGAGCTTCTCGACGCGGAACGCCGCGGTCGCAAGAATCGCCGTGGTGATCGGGGTGACCGCGTTGTAGATGCTGGCGAGACTCGAGGACACGTACTGCTCGGCCCACGCGAAGAGCAGGAAGGGCACCACGCAGTAGGTGATCGCGACGACCACGAAGTGGAGGTAGACGATCGGCTGCTTCGGGAGTCGGCTGCGGGTCGCGAGCACGATGACCCCGAGCGTCACCGCGCCGAACACGAGCCGCGCCCACGCGACCTGACCGAACGAGACGCCCTCGAGCGCGACCTTCATGAACAGGAAGCTGGCACCCCAGACCAGACCCATGGCGATGAACTGCAGCGCGACCTTCACTCGTCGAGGCTACTGCCCACCGCCGACGATGGACTCGCGGGAATCGGACCAGGCACCTCAGTCGCGAACCGGGCGCGACACGGAGTCGGGAAAGTCGCTCCCCGGGAACTTCTCGTTCGCCGCCGTCATGTACTCCTTCCAGACCCGGTGGCGGAGCAGGTCTGCCTGGATGCCGCCCACCGACGTTCGCCGCAGCGAGACGCCTCCGGTGACGTTGCCCACCCAGACGGCCGTGGCAAGCCGCGTCGTCGCGCCGACGAACCAGGTGTCCTTCTCGGAGTCGGTGGTGCCCGTCTTGCCGAAGACAGGGACACCGTCGCGCGGTTTCGACGCCGCGCCGGTCCCTCCACCCTGCATCACTGTCTGCAGCGCCGACGCCATGGTCGCCGCCACCTCGGGCGCGACCGCCTCGGAGCAGGCGCTCGTCGGAACAGGCACCTCGCTGCCGTCCGGAGCGACGATCCGGTCGATCGCGATCGGCGAGCAGTACACGCCCGCATTGGCGACCGCCGCGAATGCGGAGGCCATCCGCACGGGCGACACCTCGTTGGTCCCCAGCACGTCGGAGACATAGGAGGTCAGCTGCTTGCCGTCAGCGCGCTTCAGGCCGAAGGCCTCCGCCGTCTTGCGGATGGCGCACTGGTCGAGCTTCTGGGCCATCGAGAAGTACGCGCCGTTGACCGAGCCGGCCGTGGCCGTGCGCACGGACATGCTGCCAGGGCGCTGCGCGCCGTCGTTCTTCGGGGAGTAGGTTCCGGATCCCGCGCCCTGGCAGCTGTCCCTGAAGGCGGAGAGGGCGAGGGCGCGTGCGTTCCCATCGACGCTGTCGTTGAGCGACCGGCCGTCTTTGAGCCATTCGGCCAGCGTGAAGATCTTGTAGGTCGAGCCGGCCTGGAAGCCGATCGAACCGCCGTAGTCCTCGTCGGTGCTGTAGTTCACAGCCGTGTTGCCCGCGGACACCGCGTCCGGGTCGGCGTTGAAGTCTTTGTTCTGGGCCATCGCGAGGATGCGTCCCGTGCCCGGCTCGACGGTGACCAGCGACGAGCCGATGTCGAGCACCTCGGTGCTGCGCGGGATGTACTCGTCGACCGCGCTGACGGCCGCTGCCTGGAGATCGAGGTCGAGGGTGGTGAAGATGTCGTAGCCACCGCGCGTGAGGGTGTTGTACTTCGCGTCCTTCGGGTCGGTGAGGACCTTCTCGTTCTCGATGACACGCTGCACGTAATCGCAGAAGAACCCGGCGCCGAGCGGGTTCGCGGCGTGGCAGCCCGTCGACGGAGGCGTGATCTTCGGCTCGATCGGGGTCGCGACCGCCTCGTCGTACTGCGCCTGCGTGATCGCTTTCTGCTTGAGCATCGCCGGGAGCACATCGTGGTCGCGACGGAACTTGTTGTCGCCGATGTTGTCGGGGTCGTCGATGCGGAGCCCGTTCGGTTCGTTCACCGTGGCGACGAGCGAGGAAGCCTGCGCGAGGCTGAGCTCGGACGCGTTCACGCCGAAGTAGTACTCGGCTGCGGCCTGGATGCCGTACACGGATCCGCCGAAGTGGGCGATGTTGAGATAGCCGAGCAGGATCTGGTCTTTCGTCAGCGCCTTCTCGAGCCCGATCGCGAGGCGCATCTCGCGGAGCTTCCTGTCCATGCTCGTCTTCACGGCCTCCTCATAGGCGGCTTGGCGCGCCTCCTTGTCGCGGATGGCCTCGGCGCGCTGCATGAGGATGTTCTTGACGTATTGCATCGAGATGGTCGACGCGCCGGATCCGATCTCGCCCGATGCGGCGTTGCCGATCGCTGCGCGCAGCGCGGACGTGAAGTCCACCCCGCCATGTGTGAAGAACCGCGGATCCTCGGTCGAGACGACCGCGTCCTTGACGAAAAGCGACACGGCCTCCCACGGCACGCTCTTGCGATTCTGCTCGTACACCGAGGCCAGCAGGACGGGATCGCCCGCGGCATTCCTGGCGTAGATGTCGGTCGTCTGCGGAAGAGCGTCGGCGGCCAGCGCCTCCGGCATCGTCTCGAAGACCTGGATGCCGGTCTCGGCGGCGACGCCCGCGACCGCGACGACAGGGGTCACCATCGCGGCGATGAGCACGCCTGCGGTCACGCTCAGGCCGAGGAAGCCTGCAGCGGACGCCAGGACTCGAGGACGGACACGGGCGACGGGCACGTCGTGGTCGGGGTCTCGATCTGTCACAACTGCCACCTCTCTGTCCGGACGGGTCACCGGACGAAACGGGAGGACGACGGGTCACGGTGTCGGTGTTCGCGTGGACGCCCCCCTACGGCCACGCGGAATGTTCCATTGTTACCCACTAACCTGTACATTACACGAATGTAAGATATTCAACACGACCCTCCCCCGGCCCGTAGTCCATCCCCAGAAGGAAACTCCCGTGAAACACCCCACCCCGCAGAAACCCCCCGTCTCCCGCCGCACCCTCGTCAGCGCCGCCGCCTGGACAGCACCCGCGATCGCGATGACGGCGGCCTCTCCCGCAGCAGCGGTTTCCACCCCCACTTCCAAGCCGACGATCGAGTTCAGCACGTTCCCGCCTCCGGCGAAGGCGGGCGAGGTCTTCGGCGACATCGTCATCGCCGCGACGACCGACGGCGTCACCCCGGTCCCCGCGGGCGCACTGATCACCGTGACCCTGACCGGGACGACGTTCCCCGGCGGCGCGACGACCGAGACCTTCGTCGCAACAGGCGGACCCGACAGCGTCACGGTCTCCGGCATCAGCAGCGCCCCTCTCGGAGAGAATGGCGCCGGCACGATCTGGGCGACCTATGAGACCGCCCAGACCGGGGCCATCCTCCGGGTCGAAGCCACCGCCGTCCCACAGTCCGGCACTGTCTATGCCTGGGGCTACAACTATTCGGGCGAGGCCGGCGACGCGACGGCACCGACGGCGGTCACCACACCGTTCCGATGGCCCGTGGCGGAGAAGTTCACCACGATCACCGGCGCGCACGGAACCTTCCACGCCATCACCACGAAGGGCACGATCTTCGCGTCCGGTTACAACGCGTACGGTGTGCTCGCGAACGGCAACACGACCAGCTCGGGCAAGAAGGGCCCTCAGGGCCCTGCCATCAAGCTGACGGGCGAGACGTTCTATGCGAGCAAGTTCGCGCAGGCGAATTCGTGCCTCGACTCGACGATCTTCGCCTTCGACCTCAACGGTGTCGCGCACGGTGTCGGCAACAACCCCGGTGGCAACTTCTCCATCCAGGACGGCAGCACCAAGAGCACCCAGCACACCAACAAGGGCTACCGCCCCGTCGGTCTGGAGATCCTCAGGGCGAACCCGGGCCGGTCGATCGTCGCGATCAGCGACGCGGGCTGGTGGCGCGCGCTCTACCTCCTCGACGACGGAACCGTCTGGAACTCCGGCTCCAACCGCCGACGGGCGATGGGCAACAACGGAACGCTCGACACGATGTATCTGGCCGCGCAGACCGTGAAGCAGAACGGTGCTCCGCTCACCGACATCATTGAAGCCCACGCGACCCAGGAATCCTCGATCTACCTCGACCGCTGGGGCAGCCTCTGGGGAGCCGGCCACAACCAGTACGGCGAGCTCCCCGGCATGGGCCCGAAGGGAACCATCACCCCCTACGCAGCCCCCGTCACCAATCCCGAGGGCAAGAAGGTCGTCAAGATCTGGGTCAACGCTTCGGACCTGCAGTCGGTGTTCGCCAAGACCGAAGACGGCGTGATCTACATGGCCGGCAACAACACGACCGGCTACGGCAGCATCGGAACTACCAAACCGAGCGTGAACGTCTGGACCAGGGTCATCGTGCCCGACGGCAAGACCATCAAGCACATCGAGTTCGGCGGCGAAGGCGGCCTCTACCTCATGACCGACGGCTCCGTGTACTTCTCGGGCAAGAACGACACCGGTGGACCGGGTACCGGCACCAAGGCCGGCAACACCACGATCATGAGCAGAGTCCCGCTGCCCGGTCCGGCGATCGATGTCGCCGGCACGTACATGGACAGCTACGCGGTCATCCTGGCCGACTGACCCGGCACAGCACAAAGGGGCCCTCGGACGCTTCGGCGTCCGGAGGCCCCTTTGTGCCGCACCCTCCGACGGTGGTGGAATCGGTTCGGGAATACTCGCGACCCCCCGACGTTATATGCGTTTGCATAGATACGGCGAGAACGAACCTGAGGAGCCAGCAATGCAGTACGGAATCTTCTCCGTCAGCGACATCACCCGCGACCCGGTGTCGGGCGAGACCCCGAGCGAGGCGGAGCGCATCGACGCGATCGTGAAGATCGCCACCCACGCAGAGGAGGTCGGCCTCGACGTGTTCGCGATCGGCGAGCACCACAACCCGCCGTTCTTCTCGTCGTCTCCGACGACCCTGCTGGCGCACATCGCGGCCCTCACCGAGCGCCTGATCGTCACGACCTCCACGACCCTCATCACGACGAACGACCCGGTGCGGCTCGCCGAGGAGTACGCCATGCTCCAGCACCTGTCGAAGGGGCGCATGGACCTCATGCTCGGTCGAGGCAACACCGGCCCGGTGTACCCCTGGTTCGGCCAGGACATCCGCCAGAGCCTGCCGCTCGCGCTCGAGAACTACAACCTCCTGCACCGCCTGTGGCACGAGGACGTCGTGGACTGGGAGGGCCGCTTCCGCACGCCGCTGCAGGGCTTCACCTCGACCCCGCGCCCGCTTGACGACGTGCCGCCGTTCGTCTGGCACGGCAGCATCCGCACGCCGGAGATCGCCGAGCAGGCCGCGTACTACGGCAACGGCTTCTTCGCGAACAACATCTTCTGGCCCAAGGAGCACTACCAGCGCCTGATCGCCTTCTACCGGGAGCGCTTCGAGCACTACGGGCACGGCACCGCCAAGCAGGCGATCGTCGGCCTGGGCGGCCAGGCCTACATCGCCAAGAACTCGCAGGACGCCAAGAACGAGTTCCGCCCGTACTTCAACGAGGCGCCGGTCTACGGCAACGGCCCGACCATGGAGGAGTTCACCGACGCGACGCCGCTCACGGTCGGCAGCCCGCAGGAGGTCATCGACAAGACGCTCGGCTTCCGCGAGTGGGCCGGCGACTACCAGCGCCAGCTCTTCCTGATGGACCACGCGGGACTGCCCCTGAAGACCGTGCTCAAGCAGCTGGACCTGCTCGGCGAGGAGGTCGTGCCCGTCCTCCGCAGGGAGACGGAGGCCCGCAAGGACCCGGAGACCCCCGAGGCGCCCACCCACGAGTCGCTGGTCCGCGCGAAGTACGGCGACGCCGCTCCGCGCCAGCCGCGCCCGAACGCCAACCGCGGCGACAATGTCACCGGGGCCTCGCCTTACCAGGACTCGGCCGACGAGTTCCAGGCCGAGTACCCGGCGCTCTGAGCAGCACCGGCGCATCCGAGAGAAGGACACCATGACCAGCACCGACCTCCGACCCTTCCGGGTCGTCGTCGTCAACGCGGGCGTCAGCGACCCGTCGTCCACCAAGATGCTCGCCGATCGGCTCAGCCTGCGCGTGGAGGCTGCCGCCCAGCGCGACGGCCGCACCGTGGAGACGCAGCACCTCGACCTGCGCGAGTTGCTGCCCGAGTTGTCGGGCGCCCTGGCCTCCGGTCACCTGGGGCCGAAGTTCACCGCGGCGATCGAGAAGCTGGCGGCCGCCGACGGGATCATCGCGACGGCGCCCGTCTACAAGGCGGGCCCGAGCGGGCTGTTCACGTCGTTCTTCCAGGTGCTCGACAACGACCTGCTGATCGCCAAGCCGGTGATCCTCGGCGCGACCGCCGGGACGGCCCGGCACGCCCTGGTGGTCGACGAGCAGATGCGCTCGATGTTCGCCTACCTCCGCACGATGACGGCCCCGACCTCGGTGTTCGCGTCTACCGAAGACTGGCAGGACAACGCCCTCGGCAAGCGGATCGACCGCGCAGCTCGCGAGCTGGTCGTGCTAATGGAGACCGGCGTGGAAGCGCGCATCAAGGACACCTCCTGGAACAGCTACCAGCACGAGTTCGGATCGGCCGGCGGAAACGAGCTCGGGATCGACCTGGGCTCCGACCTGATGCGGCTGGCGGCGGGCGGCACGCTGGGAGGCCCGGCGCACAGCTGACGCAGCGGTGGCGCTCCTCCCCCTAGGCTTGTGCCACGCGAGCCGAGGGAGGAGCACCGCCGTGGCTGCTGAAGAAGGACACCTCCGTTTCGAGCACGAGACGATCCGCAGTGCCGCCGAGCTGTACCAGGCCGGCAAGGACGCGCGTTCCCGCGTTCCGCGCAGCTCGCACGGCGTGTACGCGCCCGCCAGCGATCGCGACCCCGTCGGCGTCCTCAAACGCCAGCACGAGCACCGGGTCGCCGAGCTCATTCCGCTGCGACTGGAGCGGATGACGGCCAACCCGTTCGCGTTCTACCGAGGATCGGCGGCCATCCAGGCGGTGGATCTGAGCCGGGAGACCCGGACAGGCGTCGACGTCACGATCTGCGGCGACGCGCACGTCGCCAACTTCGGGATCTACGCATCCCCGGAGCGCACCCTCGTCTTCGACCTGAACGACTTCGACGAGTCCGCGTACGGCCCCTGGGAATGGGACGTGAAGCGTTTCCTCACGAGCGTCGTGCTCGCGGCCCGGCAGACGGGATTCGACGAGGAGAAGGTCAGGGCGGTCACGCTGGAAGCGGCGGCCGCCTACCGCTCGGGGCTCCGGCAGATGACCCGGCTGGGACTGCTGGATCGCTACTACCTCCGCGCGGACGTGAACAAGGGCCGACGTGATCTCACCTCCCAACAGGTGCTCGACCGCGCGATCGAGGCCGCGAAACGGCGCACGTCCGCACGAGTCGTGCGCAAGATCACGCGCGTCGCGGCCGACGGCGCCGTGACGATCGTGGAGAACCCGCCGGTGCTGGCCCACGTGCCGGAGGCCACAGAGCAGAACGTGCTCGAGATCACCCGCGCCTACCTCACCACCGTGCCCTCCGACATCGCGGTGCTGCTGTCGCAGTACGTGGCGACGGATGCGGCTCGCCGCGTGGTCGGCGTCGGGAGCGTCGGAACCCGCTGCTACATCATCGTCCTCACCGGGCCGGCGGGCGAGCCGCTCGTGCTGCAGGTGAAGGAGGCCAGCGAGTCCGTCGCTGTCGAGTTCGGCGGCGCCACCGCCGGGCGCTCGCCCGTGTTCGACGACCACGCCCACGACGACGAGCACGGACACCGGGTGGTCGGCAACCAGCGCGTGCTGCAGGCGGTCAGCGACCCGTTCCTCGGGTACGCGACCCTGGACGGGCACGCGTTCTACATCCGGCAGTTCCGCGACAGGAACGTGTCGATCGACACCGAGACGCTCGAGTTCCGGCCGTTCGCCGAGTACGTCGATGCGTGCGGCACTGTCCTCGCGCGCGCCCACGCGCAGTCCCCGGGCGCGGCGTTCATCGCCGGATACCTCGGAAGCGGAGCGACGTTCGACGCCGCCGTGACCGACTGGGCCTTCGCGTACGCCGACCAGGCGCACGCCGACTACCGGACCGTCCGGCAGGCGGTCGCCGACGGGGCGTTCGCCACAACCGCCACCACCACCGCGGTCCCCGCGTAGACGCCACGACAACCCTCGGGGGCAGAACCCCCGAGTATTGTGTGGGAGGACGGAGGGGAGCCGTGTGGACGTGCTGAGCGTGCTGGAGTGGATCGGCGTCGTGGTGTGCCTGATCCTCGCCCTCAGCGGGCTGATCCCGGTGATCGCGGCGGCCTCCACGTTCGTGGTGATCCCGTTCCACGCGTGGATCAACCACTACAAGAAGGCAGCGCCCTACCTCCCGCGCGTCGCCATCATCGTCCCCGCCTGGAACGAGGGAGCCGTCATCGGCGCCTCCATCGACCGGCTGATGGGCCTCGACTACCCGCGGGAGGCTCTGCGCATCTACGTCGTCGACGACGCCAGCACGGACGCCACACCCGACGTCGTGCGGAGCCGCGCCGAACAGTACCCCGGCAGCGTCTTCCTGCTGCGCCGCGAACAGGGCGGCCAGGGCAAGGCACACACGCTGAACCACGGCATCGAGCGCGTCCTCGCCGAAGACTGGATGGAGGCGCTCCTGATCATGGACGCCGACGTCATCTACCTGCCCGACTCGCTGCGCCGGATGACCCGGCATCTAGCCGACCCGGAGGTCGGCGCGGTCTCGGCCTACATCCGCGAGGGCAGCAGCGACCGCAACTACCTGACCAAGTTCGTCAGCGTCGAGTACGTGCTCTCGCAGCCGGCCGCCCGGCGCGCGCAGAACGTCCTCGGCGCGCAGGCCTGTCTCGCCGGCGGCGCCCAGCTGCACACCCGCGAGAACCTGGTCGCACTGGGCGGCCGTGTCGACACCACCACCCTCGCCGAGGACACGATCACGACGTTCGAGACCCAGCTGCACGGCAAGAAGGTGGTCTTCGAGCCGCACGCGCACGTCCTCGCCGAGGAGCCGCGCGCTGTCGACGCCCTGTGGAAGCAGCGGCTGCGCTGGGCGCGCGGCAACGTGTCCGTGACGTCGCGCTACTCGAAGATCTGGTTCCGGCCCTCCAAGGTGCATCACCTCGGGGCGTGGACGTTCGGAATCGTCTGGTTCAGCCTGTGGCTGCTCCCGCTCATCATGGTGACCTCGGCCATCGGCCTCGCCGGTCTGCTGTTCCTGCAGAACGGCCTCGCAACGTCGGTCTTCCGCGTGCTCTGGATCTCCGCGGCGCTCGCCTACCTGTTCGTGCTCGTGCTGGGATCGCTCACCGACGCCACGACCAGCAAGCGCGAACTGGGGCACATCCTGCTGTTCCCCGGGATCATCAACATGCTCGTGATGATCACGGCCCTGTTCCCGCCGCTCACGCTGGTCTGGCTTCCCGGGCTGTTCGGGATCACGCTCAGCACCGCCGCGCTGTTCATCCTGACGCTCGCGATCTACATCTGGATCCCGTTCTCGATGGTCGTCGCCTGGCTCGCGCGGCGTGCGGAGCGGACGCGCGCCGGGCGCTGGCTCGCGCCGGCCCTCATCTACCTGGCGGGATACGGGTCGCTGCTGTGCGCGATCACCTTCGACTCCTACCTCAAGGAGCTGGCCGGCGCCGAGGCCCGCTGGGACAAGACCGAGAAGGTCGGCCGCGTCGCAGCGGGCTGAGCAACGGCTCGCGCCTGCGCTCCTGTCGACTACTCGACGAGGGTGAGCCGGACGGGGACGTTGCCACGGGTGGCGTTGGAGTACGGGCAGACGTGGTGCGCCTTCTCCATCGTCTGCTCGGCCTGCTCGCGTCCGAGATGCGGCAGGTACACGTCGAGCTCGATCTCGAGGCCATAGCCTCCTTCGCCGTTCGCGCCGATGCCCACGCTGGCGGAGACTCCCGCGTCGCTGGTGTCGAGCTTGTCGGCGCGCCCGACGGCGTGGATCGCGCTCAGGAAGCACGCGGCGAACCCGGCGGCGAACAGCTGCTCCGGATTGGTGCCCTCTCCTGAGCCTCCGAGCTCGCGCGGAGGTCGGGTCGGAAGGTCGATCAGGTCGTCCTCGCTGCGGACGTGGCCGTCGCGTCCGCCTCCCGAGGCGTGTGCGATGGCGGTGTAGGCGATATCCATGCTGCTCAGCCCACTCCAGCGTTCTGAACGTGCGCTGGGAGGCGTGGGCGAGGGCGGGTGTATGGGGGCCGCGGCCGTGGCGGAGCCCGCGGCGAACGCCGGTTCCGGTAGCGTTGCAGCGGACGTCCGCACCCGACTGTGGTCGTCCGCCAGGACCCCGAGACGGCCGAGCCGTCCCGCCGCCCACCGCCCGTCCCGTACCGCCCACTCGAGGAGTGCTCGTGCCGCTGAGTCGCGCTGCTTTCGCCGCCGTGATCGTCGCCGCCGCCGTCGTGGGAGGCGCCCTCGCCGGGGCGGGGGGAGCAGCGCTTGCCGGGACCGCCGCGTCCTCGAACGCGGCAGGCAGCGGGTCGGGACACACGCGTGGGTCGGCCGGCGCTCAGGGAGATGCCGGCGCCACCGGTGCGACAGGAGCCGCGGGAGCCACTGGTGCCACCGGAGCCACGGGCACGGCGGGCGCCACCGGTGCGACAGGCCCAGCCGGCGCGAGGGGCGCGGCTGGAGCGACTGGCGCGACCGGAGCGACCGGAGCAGCCGGCGCGCCAGGAGCAGCCGGTGCCACCGGCCCGGCGGGCTCCACCGGCCCGCAGGGCTCCACCGGCCCACAGGGCACCATCGGCGCCACCGGCCCGGCGGGCGCCACCGGCCCGCAGGGCGCGATGGGACCGCCCGGGCTGGACGCCCCGACGGCCCTGCTGTCCTGCACGAACACCCAGTCGGTCGTCACCAACACCTCCGGCGTCGTCATCCCCCTCGGCAACTGCCTCACCGCCGGGACGGACGCGCCGGTGCAATCCGGGAACGCGATGGTCGCGACCACGGCCGGCGTCTACGCGATCACCTTCTCGGCCCAGCTCTCCGGCGACCAGGCGATGGCCGCCTTCAGCATCGACGGGCTTCCGGTCGTCGGCGGCACGCGGTCGTTCGCCAGCGGGTCGACCGAGTTCACCGTCTACCGGACACTGGCCGCCGGAAGCGCGGTGCAGGCGTTCCTGACCAACGACGTCCCCAGCACCATCCAGACCATCCTCACCCTCAGGAAGGTGGCCTGATGAAGGTCCGCGGACTGATCCAGAGCAGCGAGACGCAGGAGCTCACCGCAGAAGCGGACGACGCCCAGACGGCACGGGAGCTCGTCGAGGCGCAGGTGCCGGAGGGCAGCGAGCTCATCCAGGTGCACAACGCCATGCCCCGCGGAGGGCGCGTGATCGCCACCGCGGTCGTGCGCCCGACCGCCGTGACCGAGATCGAGGCGGACGGCCCCGACTACGCCACAGCGCGCGACGCGCTGCGGGCCGCCGTTCCCGACGGCCATCGCCTCCTGTCCATCGTCATCGACGACTGAGCACACCGTGCGTTCGTCGATCCCGCTCCCCGGCTCGCGCTGGCCGCACGACATGGTGATCACCGTACAGGACGACACGCAGGAATTGCTGAACCTCCTCTGGTTGCGCGAGGCGTGGCAGCTGCTCCCCGACGGAGCGGACCTGCCGCCAGCGCTCAGCTCCCCTCCCGCCCCCGTCGACGGTTCGCTGCGAGCGGCCGCACCGATCGCGTCGTGGCAGGCGGCGTGGCCCGGGAGCTGGGCTGCAGCACTGAAGCACGCCGGCAGGGCACCTGATCCGCACCTCCTCGACCGCCTCCACGATCCCGGGATCGGTCTGGAGGAACGCGCCAGCCTCCTCCGTGAGCTCATCGGTCCGTCCTGGCGCGACGATGTCGGCCCTGAGGCGCTGACCCCGGCCGCCGAACAGTGGAGGAACGCGCTGCTCGACCGCAGGTTGCAGGCACCCCGCGCGCTGGACGAGCAGCCGGAGCACGCAGCTATCGACGCTCTCGTCCCGGCCTGGCGGTCGGGTCTCACGACGATCGTGGAGATACCGTGCACGGGCGAGTTCACGCGACGCATCGGCGAGCACGGCCTGCTCGTCACCGCCGAGACCCGCGCCGACCGCGAACGCTACGGCGCGGCTCTCGCCGGTTTCCGCTGAGGGCTACGACGATCCGTCAGACGATGGGGAACGGCTGATCCGCCGCAGCCTCCAGCAGCGGCCACAGGCGGGCCCCGGTGCGCGGCGACCGTGAGCTGCGCGTCGGGTGCGCGTGCGTCGGGAGGCCCTTGGTCCTGCCGACCGGGCCGAGGTAGTCCTCTCCGGTGATGCCGGGGTCGAGCACCGCCCTGACCGGCGCCCAGGCCCCGTGGTCCTTGCCCTGCGTCCACGCCGCCTGCAGGTTGTCGACGAAACGCTTCGCCCGCGTCGGCTGGTTGACCCCGCGCACGCCGGGCGTACGGCCTGAGGTCGAGTAGCCGGGATGCACGACGATGCTCGTGACGCCGCTCCCCGCGGCGCGCAGCCGCCGCTCGAGCTCGAAACCGAATGCCTGGGCGGCGATCTTCGAGCCGGCGTACGCGCGCCACGCCGTGTAGCCGCGCTCCAGCTGGAGGTCGTCCAGCCGCAGCCGCGAGAGCCGTGTCGCGAGGGAGCCGAGCGTCACGACCCGTGCGCCCTCCGTCGCCTGCAGCACCGGGAGCGCGCGGGCGACCAGCCGGAAGTGCCCGAGCACGTTCGTCGCGAGGACGAGCTCGTTGCCGTAGGCGTCGGTGCGGCGTTCGCGCGGCGGGTGCACCATACCGGCGTTGAGCACCAGGGCGTCCACCCTGCCGCGTTCGAGGAGCATCGTCGCCTGGGCGTCGATCGACCGACGGTCCGTCACGTCCAGAGGGGTGGCCTCCACCCGCGCGCCCGGCACGCGACGGCGGATGGCCGACACCGCCGCTTCTGCCCGCTCGGGGTCCCTGCAGGCCAGCACGACCCGGGCGCCGGCTCTGGCGAGCTGCTCCCCGGTGAAATAGCCCACCCCGGAGTTACCGCCCGTGATGACGACCGTGCGACCGTGGGCGTCGGGAAGCTGCGCCGGATCCCAGGCCACGCCTCAGCGGCCGTTCTCTGACGCGATGCGCTCGTGGTGGTGGATGACCTCTGCGACGATGAAGCCCAGGAACTTCTCGGCGAAGGCCGGATCGAGATGGCTCTCCTCCGCCAGCACCCTGAGACGTTGGATCTGCTCCCGCTCCCGCTCCGGATCGGCGGGAGGGAGGCCGTGCTCGGCCTTGAGCGCCCCCACCTGCTGGGTGAACTTGAATCGCTCGGCGAGCATGTGGATGACGGCCGCGTCGATGTTGTCGATGCTCTGCCGGATGCTCCGGAGGCGTTCCAGCGCCTCCGCGGTCGACTCGTTCTCAGCCATGCTCCGACCCTACCGGGCCGGAGCACCGCCGGAGCACTGTTCAGAGCGAGGGAGACGTCTCCGCCAGCACGTGCCTCAACACGGGGCGCGTCGCCCGGAGCGCCGCCCACACCAGCAGGACGCCGGCCGCCAGGCAGGCCGCCACCATGACCAGGGTGAGGGGTGCGACCAGGAGGCTCAGCCCGGCGAGCGGGAACACCACGATCGCCGCGGTGAGCGCCGAGCCGATCGTCGTCACGCGGAGCGGTGACATCACGGCACGCGACCGCGCGGCGTCCATCTCGGCGACGGGCATGCCGATGCGATCGAGGCTGACGTAGAGATCGCGACGGTCGAGCACGGCCGCGGCCTGGTTCACCCCGGCAGAGCAGGCGACCATCAGGAACGACACGATCACCGTGACGACGACGCCCGTGCGGATGTCGGCGAGCAGCGTCCGGCTCTGGGCGTCGCCTCCCTCGCCCGCCATCCCGAGGATCCCGACGCCGACGCCGGCGAACACCGCCATGAAGCTCGTCATCGCGACACCCGACACCTGCCGCCAGGCGGCTTTCGGCGATTCGAGCACGGCCCGGGCGGCGAGCAGCCGGCGTGCGGTCGTGGCACGGCGCGCCTGGCCGGAGGCGATCTTCCGGAGCACCCACGGTCCCACGAGGTTGAGGACGGCGATCGTTCCGCCGAACCCGATTCCGAGCACCGTCAGCACGACGAGCGCTCCGACGAAGACCTGGAGGGCGCTCATGACCAGGTAGGTCGCCGCGATCACGACGACCGCGACCAGGGCGCGAATCCAGTGCACGCGAGGGGCGGCCTGCCTGGTCCGCACGCCGAGGGGCGAGACGACCACGCCGCGCAGCCCGAGCGCAGCGCTCGCGGCGGCGAGCACCGCCACACCCAGCACGGCCAGCGCGACCGCACCGGGCTGGAGCACGGCGGCCGCTCCGAGTGGTTCGCCCCGGAACGGGATCAGCCCGACGAGCGGAGCGACAGGCAGGTACGGGACGAGCCCGGCGATCGTGCCGACGACGGCGAGCCCTGTCGACTCGATCACGGTGAGCGCGGCCACCATCGCCGGCGACGCGCCCAGCAGCCGCAGGCCCGCGAGCCGGTCGTCGCGGCGACGGGCGGAGAGCCGCGCGGCGGAGCCACCGAGCCCGACGAGCGGCACGACGAGCAGTGCGAGTGCGATGACCGCGAGCGCTTGATAGAGGAACGCGTCGCCGTCCCGCCAGGAGAAGAACGCCTGGGCGCCTCCCGCGACGACCAGCAGCAGCAGGGACGACACCGCGAACGCGATGACGGGGAGCAGCACCGTCGAGCGGTCGTCGGCGCCGCGGCGGGCGAACAGCCACGCGATCCGGAGCGTGGTCATCGCGTCACCGCCTCGTCGACGATGCGTCCGTCGGACAGCTTGAGGACCCGGGCGCACTGTCGCGCGACGTCGTCGTCGTGGGTCACGACCACGAGGGAGCGTCCGTTGCCAGTGGTGGAGGCGATCAGGGCCGCCATCACGTCGGCCGAGGTGCTGGAGTCCAGCGCGCCGGTGGGTTCGTCGGCGAAGACCACCGATGCGCCCGTCACCTGGGAGCGGGCGATGGCGACGCGCTGAGCCTGGCCGCCGGAGAGCTCGCCGATCCGCCTGGCCTCCATCCCGGCGAGACCGAGACGCCCCAGCCAGTCGGCTGCGGCGGCCTCGGCGGTCGTGCGCGCGGCTCCCGAGAGCATGAGCGGGAGGGCGACGTTCTCGACGGCGGTCAGTTCCGGGAGGAGAAGGCCCTGCTGGAAGACGAAGCCGAAGGCCTCTCGACGCAGTCGGGACCTCCCCGACTCGCCGAGCGCCGTCACGTCGACGGGTCCGGACGGCGCGTTCAGAATGACGGTGCCCGAGTCGGGCTTCACGATCCCGGCCAGGCAGTGCAGGAGGGTGGTCTTGCCCGAGCCGGAGGCTCCCATGATCGCGACCGATTCGCCCGCGGAGATGCGGAAATCGACCCCGCCGAGGGCGACGGCCGAACCGTAGGCCTTGGTGAGGGCGGAGGCGTGGAGCACAGGGCGGGCGGCGGATTGGTCGGGTGCAGCTGTCATGCCCTCCAGCCTGGTGCCGACGGCCGGGCCTCCGCGTCCGGCGCTGGTACGATTCGAGGCGCCGCGCCTCATCCGCTGGAGGTGGGCCCGCGGTACCAGGTGGGGTTGCGTTCTCGCTCGAACGGTTTACTCTATGCATAGATTATCTACGCACAGAGAAAGGTGACGACGATGTGGAGCACAGAAGAGACCGCCGAGACCGGAGCGTCGCGCGAGGCCGTCTGGGAGGCCGTGCGCGACCTCCACACCGGCGGCCTGACCTACCCCGGCGCCGACCGGTTCGAACTGCACGGACCGTTCGAGGTCGGGACGGAACTGACGGTCACCCCGGAGGGCCAGGAGCCCATACGCTCCCGCATCGTGGAGCTCGCCGCCGGGAAGACCTACGCCGACGTCACCGAGTTCGGCACGGTGCGGCTGACGTTTCGCTACGAGCTCGACGACCTCGCGGACGGGACCTTCGTGCGCTACTCGCTCACGATCGACGGCGCGGACGGCGACACCGTCGGGCCGGAGCTCGGCCCGCAGATCAGCGCTGACTTCCCGCAGTCGCTCGCCGCGCTCCTCGCGGCGGCGGAGCGCCGCGCCCACGACGCCGACCGCGCTCCGGCAGGCGACCGGGCCACACTGGACGCATGACCGACTTCCCCGAAGGGCCGGCGACCAGCCCGGGATTCCTGCTCTGGCATGCCACCCTGCGCTGGCAGCGGGCGATGGCCGACGCCCTGCACCCGCACGACCTGACCCATGCACAGTTCGTGTTGCTGGCCTCCACCTGGTGGCTGAACGGCCGCGACGAGCCGCCGAGCCAGTCCCGCCTGTCCGAGCTCACCGGCTCCGACCCGCGCATGACCTCGGAGGTCGTCCGCCGGCTGGCGGCGAAAGGGCTGATCGAGCGCGAGCAGGATCCGTCGGACAGCCGGGCGAAGGTGTTGCGCGTCACGCCGGCGGGAGCCGCGGCCGCGGTCGCGGCGATCGGCTCGGTGGAGGCGGCGGACGCGGCGTTCTTCGGGCCGGCGGCGACAGCGGCCCCGGGAGCGCTGCTGCCGATCCTGCACGCGCTCGCGGAGCGGTGACGGCCGGGCCAGCGGGATCTGGCCGGGCGTCGCACCCTCCCGATAGCGTGGAGGCATGACCCAGACACACCTCACCGCACCCCTGGACGAGCGCTCCAAGGAAGCGCTGGCCGGTTCCGGCCTCCGACTGTCCCTCCTCGACCCCACCGATACGGCCGCCGTCGACGCATGGATCATCGCCGACTTCCGCGGTTTCCACGGCCGACGGCCCACGGAGGAAGTGCTCGAGGAGGCGCGCGGCAACTTCGGCGGCCGCCGCACGACCGCGGTGTACGACGACGGCGTCAGCACGCCGGTCGGGACCGTGAACTCGTGGGTCGCACCCCTGACCGTGCCGGGCGGAGGCGCGCTCGACGCGTGGGCGATCAGCTCCGTCACCGTCGCGCCGACGCACCGCCGCCGCGGGATCGCGACCGCGCTTCTCGGCGCGGAGCTGCGCACCGCCCACGCGCAGGGCGTCCCGGCCGCGATCCTCACCGTGTCGGAGTCAACGATCTACGGGCGCTGGGGCTTCGGTCCCGCGACCTTCACCACCGGCTGGAGCATCGACACCAAGCGGGTGCGCTGGGCCGGAGGGCCGACCCCGGGCCGCCTCTCGTTCACGACGCCGGAGGAGTACCGCGAGACGGGCCGCGCCGTGCTCGCGGAGGCCATGGCCGCCCGCGCCGGCGAGATCGGACTGGAGCCGTACCTCGCCGACCGCCTCATCGGACCACTGAAGGGCGACGAGGACGGCGACCGCCGACTGCTCGTCCGCTACGACTCCCCCGACGGGCGGCCGGAAGGTTTCGTGAGCTACGTCGTCCGCGGCGGCGAAGAGGACTTCTCGCGTCACGTGGTGGAGGTCGGCTACCTGGCGGCGGCGACCGACGCCGCACTGACGGCGCTGTGGCGCTATCTCCTCGAACTCGACCTCGTCGCCGAGGTGAAAGCCTGGGCGCGCGGCGTCGACGAGCCCGTGCAGCTGCTGGTTCAGGACATCCGCGGCGCCCGGATCACCAGCGTGCAGGACCACCTGTGGGTGCGCATCCTCGACGTGCCGGCGACCCTGACCTCCCGCCGCTACGAGAGCGACGGAGACCTGGTGCTGGAGGTCTCGGACGAGCTCGGATTCGCCGGGGGCCGCTACCGGGTCATCGTCGAAGACGGCGAGGCCAGGGTGGAGCCGACCACCGACGCGCCGGACGTGACACTCCCGGTGGAGTCGCTCGGCAGCGTCTACCTCGGACACGACCTGGCGCGCGGCCTCGCCCTCGCCGGCCGCATCCACGGCGACGCCGACGCGCTCGACCGGCTGTTCCGCACGGCCGTGCCGCCGCGGCTCAGCACCTGGTTCTAAGGCGGGTCGCCCCGACATTCGTCACGGATGTCCTGATTCGTGGCACGAATGACGACATTCGTGACGAATGTGCGAAGCGCGACGCGTCTCTCAGTCGACGAGGTCGTGCCGCACGACGATCTCGTCGCGGGCCGGGCCGACGCCGATCGCCGAGATGCGGGCGCCGGACATGGCCTCCAGCGCGAGCACATAGTCCTGCGCGTTCTTGGGGAGGTCGTCGAAGGTGCGCGCACCGCTGATGTCCTCGGTCCAGCCGGGGAACTCCTCGTAGATCGGCAGCGCGTGGTGGAAGTCGCTCTGGGAGGAGGGGACCTCGTCGTGGCGCACACCGTCGACGTCGTAGGCGACGCAGACCGGGATGCGCTCGATGCCGGTGAGGGTGTCGAGCTTGGTGAGCACGAAGTCGGTGACGCCGTTGATGCGTGCGGTGTAACGGGCGACGGGTGCGTCGTACCAGCCTGTGCGGCGGGGACGGCCGGTGGTGGTACCGAACTCGAAGCCGCGCTCGCGCAGGAATTCACCCCACTCGTCGAACAGCTCCGTCGGGAACGGACCGGCGCCGACACGCGTGGTGTAGGCCTTCACGATGCCGATGACGCGGTCGATGCGGTTGGGGCCGATCCCCGACCCGGTGGCCGCGCCTCCCGCGGTCGAGTTGGAGGACGTGACGAACGGGTAGGTGCCGTGGTCCACGTCGAGCATGGTGGCCTGGCCGCCCTCGAACAGCACGTACTTGCCGTCCTCCAGCGCCTCGTTCAGCAGCAGCGACGAGTCGACCACCATGGGCCGCAGCCGCTCGGCGTAGCTCAGCAGGTCTTCGACGACCTCGTCGACGCCGATCGCGCGTCGGTTGTAGACCTTCACCAGCAGGTGGTTCTTCTGGTCGAGGGCGCCCTCCACCTTCTGCCGCAGGATGTTCTCGTCGAAGAGGTCCTGGATGCGGATGCCGACGCGGTTGATCTTGTCGGCGTAGGTGGGGCCGATGCCACGGCCGGTCGTGCCGATCTGCCGCTTGCCGAGGAATCGCTCGGTGACCTTGTCGATCGTGCGGTGGTACTGCGTGATGACGTGCGCATTGGAGCTGACCTTGAGGCGTGACACGTCGACGCCGCGCGCGATGAGCCCGTCGAGCTCCTCGAACAGCACCTCGAGATCGACGACGACGCCGTTGGCGATGACGGGCGTGACACCGTCGGTCAGAATGCCGGACGGCAGCAGGTGCAGAGCGTACTTCTCGTCGCCGACGACCACCGTGTGCCCGGCGTTGTTACCGCCGTTGAACTTGACGACATAGTCGATGCGGCTGCCGAGCAGGTCGGTCGCCTTGCCTTTGCCTTCATCGCCCCACTGGGCGCCGATGATCACGATCGCGGGCACGTTTCGGTCCTCTCGATGGTCGGGAGCGCGTCGGCGCCTCGCGGGACGACCGTCGCACTCGATCCTATCGCGACCCGTTTGCGGGGAGACCGAAGGGCGTCGCGACGCTCGTGACGCCCTCCGTCGACGACCACTCGATCCACGACCGGCATTGTCGTGGAGCTGAGCAAAGCTCTACATTGGCCCCGATGTCGTCCCTTCTGTACATGCTGGGCCGTGCCGCCTACCGGGCGAGGAGCTGGGTGCTCGCCGCTTGGCTGGTGGCGCTCGTCCTCCTGCTGGCCGGGGCGGGGCTGCTCAGCAACGGCACCGACAACACCTTCAGCATCCCCGGCACCGAGTCGCAGAAGGCCCAGGACTCCCTCGCCCGCACCTTCCCGGAGGTCAGCGGCACGTCGGCGCAGCTCGTCGCGGTCGCGCCGAAGGGCACGGACGTGCACGATCCGGCGTTCCAGTCGGCGGTCGAGTCGTCGGCAGCGGCGATCGCGAAGATCCCCCAGGTCACCTCCGCGTCCTCGCCCTATATCGGGCCCTCGACCGGCAACATCGCAGCAGACGGCTCCGCGGTGATCGTGCCCATCCAGCTCTCGGTCGCGCAGACGGCCGTGCTGCCCGCCACCGCCGACGCCCTACAGAAGGCGGGGCGCGACCTGGAGACGGCACTTCCGACAGGCTCGGAGGTCGCCGTCGGCGGTCAGCTGTTCGCGCAGACCGTGGCCGGGATCAGCGTCACAGAGCTGCTGGGCATCGTCGTCGCCTTCGCGGTGCTGATCGCGACCTTCGCGTCGGTGATCGCCGCTTCGTTGCCCTTGATCACCGCGCTGCTCGGCGCCGGGATGTCGTTGTCGCTCATCTTCGCGGCGACGCACTGGCTCACCATCGCCTCGACGACTCCACTGCTGGCTCTGATGCTCGGGCTGGCGGTCGGGATCGACTACGCGCTGTTCATCATCTCCCGCCACCAGGAGCAGCTGAAACAGGGCGTCGAGCCCGAGGAGTCCGCCGCGCGATCGGTCGCGACGGCCGGGTCCGCCGTGGTGTTCGCGGCCGTCACGGTCATCATCGCGCTCGTCGGGCTCAGCGTCGCCGGGATCCCGTTCCTGACGACGATGGGTGTCGCCGCTGCCCTCGCCGTGACGCTCGCGGTGCTCATCTCCATGACGCTCACCCCCGCGCTGCTGGGCTTCGCGGGGATGCGCGTGGTGGCGAAGAGGTACCGTAAGGCCGCGGCTGCGGCTCCGGCGGAGTCGGAGGATGCCGCGGCGACGGACGACACCGCAGAGGCCGGCGGCGATGCGGAGGAGAGTGAACCGCCAGACGAATCGGCCGCCGAATCGGCCGCCCCGCCCCCGGAGCGCGCCCCCGAGCCCACCCCCGGGCCTAAGCGCCCGCGCCGCGAGCATCCCGTCGCCACCGCCTGGGTGCGCACCGTCACCCGCATCCCGATCCTCACGGTGGTGCTGGTGGTCGCGCTGTTGGCGTTGGTCGCGCTGCCGGCGGCCTCCCTCCGGCTCGCGCTGCCCGACGCCGGCTCGCTCGACGAGCACGAGCCCGCGCGCATCGCGTACGACCTCATCGCCGATCACTTCGGCCCCGGCTACAACGGGCCCCTGATCGCCACCGGATCGGTGATCGGCAGCACCGACCCCGTCGGATTGATGAACGACCTCGCCGCCGAGCTGAAGACCGTGCCGGGCGTCGCCGCCGTGCCGCTGTCGACACCGAACGAGTCGGGAGACACCGGGATAGCCCAGGTCGTGCCGACAGGTGCGCCGGACTCTCCCGAGACCCAGCAGCTCGTCGCGACGCTCCGCTCGATGCACGACCACTTCGAGCGCGAGTACGGCATCGACCTGTCGATCACCGGCTACACGGCGGCCGGGATCGACATCTCCAGCCGGTTGGGAGGCGCACTGCTGCCATTCGCTCTGCTGGTCGTCGGGCTGTCGCTCGTGCTGCTGGCCGTCGTCTTCCGCTCGATCGTGGTGCCGGTCACCGCCGCGCTCGGCTACCTGCTCAGCATCGGCGCGGCCTTCGGCGTCACCAGTCTGGTCTTCATGAGCGGCTGGTTCGCCGGGCCGCTCGGCGTCGCCCACATCGGCTCGGTGATCAGCTTCATGCCGATCATCGTCATGGGTGTGCTGTTCGGCCTGGCCATGGACTACGAGGTGTTCCTCGCCAGCCGGATGCGCGAGGCGCACATCCTGGGCGCCGACACGAAGGGCTCCGTGCACACGGGCTTCGAGGGCTCGGCCAAGGTCGTCACCGCCGCCGCGATCATCATGTTCGCGGTGTTCGCCGCCTTCATCCCGGGCGGCGACGCGCAGATCCAGCCGATCGCGCTCGGCCTCGCGGTCGGTGTGGCGGTCGACGCGTTCGTGGTGCGGATGACGCTGATCCCGGCCGTGCTGGTGCTCTTCGGCCGGGCGACCTGGTGGATGCCGCGGTCATGGGATCGCGCACTCCCCGTGCTCGACATCGAGGGCGAGGGAGTGCAGGCGGAGCTCGACGCCGCGGACTGGCCGGAGCCCGACGCCGACTACGCGATCGCCGCGGACGGAGCCCGCGCGGGCGCGTCGGGCACCTTCGACGCACGGGTGCCGCGCGGCGGGGCCGTCGTGCTGACCGGACCGGGGCACACCGCACTCGCGTCGGCGATCGCCGGACGCGCACCGTTGGAGGCCGGCCGGGTCAAGGTCGACGGCCTGCTGCTGCCCGTGCGTCGGTCGTCGGTGCGGTCGCGCGCGGCGATCGCCCGGCTCGACCGTACCCGCGACGCCGTCGCCGCCGTCCGCGACGCGATGTCGGACCGCCCCGTCGTCCTGGTGGTGGACGGCGCGGAGGCGGTGACCGGCGCCGAGCGGGCGGCGCTCGCCGGTCAGCTCGCCCGCGTGACAGCCGGCGGAACGGCGCTCGTGCTCGCTGCGACCTCGCCCGCGTCGGTCGCCGACCTCCTGCCGACCGGCGCGGACACCGACCCACCCACCCCTCGCACGCGACGGGAGCCCATCCCATGACACTCCGAAACGACGACAGGGCGCCGTTCGACGCCCGGGCCGGAACCGAGCGCACTCACGCCCTCACCCTCGTCGGCCTCGCGCTCGCGCCGCTGCTCGTGGTCGGCGTGCTCGGCTGGGGCCTGTTCTCGCCCGTGCAGCACCTCGACCGGGTGACGGCCGCCGTGGTCAACGACGACACCCCCGTGACCGTGAACGGCAAGACCGTGCCGTTGGGGAGGCAGTTCGCGGGCGCCGTTATCGCCGGCGGATCGACATCCTCCGCGTCCGGGTCCGGCAGCCCGTCGGAGGCGCCGCCCAGCGACGACCCGACCAACTTCGACTGGGTGCTCACCAACGACAAGGACGCGGCAGCCGGGCTCGCGAGGGGACAGTACGCTGCAGTGCTCACCATCCCGTCGTCGTTCTCGGCCGACGCCACCTCGATCGGCGGACCCGCGGCGAGCGCGCGACAGGCGCTCGTGACCGTGCAGACCAGCCCGGCCGCCTCCCTGGTCG
The DNA here is from genome assembly GCF_017565305.1 of Leifsonia sp. TF02-11. GTDB lineage: Bacteria > Actinomycetota > Actinomycetes > Actinomycetales > Microbacteriaceae > Leifsonia. The sequence goes on along the minus strand of NZ_JAGEKP010000003.1, from coordinate 632,621 downwards.
ATCCGGCGCTCGCTGCGGCGGTGAGCCAGTCGGCGACGGCGGCGCTCGACCGGCAACTGACCGCGCAATACCTGCAGAACGTCTACGCCGGGTTCAACACGATCGACCAGCAGATCGGCTCTGCGGCGACGGGCGCCGCCTCGCTCTCTGCCGGGGCGTCGTCGCTCGCGCAGGGAACGCAGTCCCTCGCGAGCGGGGCGGCCACCCTCGCCAGCGGGACGCAGTCCCTGGCTTCGGGTGCGCAATCTCTCGCGTCCGGACTCGGCACGCTGAGCGACAAGACCCAACCCCTCCCCGGTCAGACGCAGCAGCTTGCACAGGGCTCGGCCGCGCTCGCCGGCGGCGCCGACCACGCCTCCGCCGCGGTCTCCTCGGCCACAAGCCAGTTCGCCCAGGTCGTCGCACAGCTCTGCGCGACCGGCCCGGCGGCGCTGTGCTCGCGGGCGCAGACCGCGCTCGGCACGCTGCAGAGCGCGAGCACCGGGCTCTCGACCTTCGCCACCGGCTCGAACGCGGTCGCGTCCGGCAACGCGGCCCTCGCGGCGGCGATGCCCGCTGTGGTCGACGGCATCGACTCCTCGTCGGCCGCCGCCGATCAGGTGGCGGCCGGAGCCACGCAGACGGCGTCGGGCGCCGCGTCGCTCAGCACGGGAGCGGCCTCCGCTGCCACCGGCGCTGCGCAGACCTCGGACGGCGCCGCCCAGCTGTCGACCGGCCTCACCCAGGCCGTGCAGTCCATCCCCACCTACAGCGACAGCGACATGAGCACGCTCTCGTCCGTCGCCGCCCAGCCGGTGCGCGCCGTGCAGAAGGCCCCGCCTGTCGGTCTCGCCACCCTCCCGCTGTTCGCGGTGCTCGCTCTCTGGCTCGGCGGGATGGCCACGGCGCTCGCACGCCGTGCCGTCCCGTCCCGGCTGTTGCTGTCGACGGTCCCCTCCCCGCTCATCGCCCTTCGCTCGGCCGGGCTCGTCGCGCTGATCGGCGCCGGCCAGGGCGTCGTGGTCGCCGGCGCCGCCCAGTTCGGCCTCGGCCTCCGGCCGGACGTCTGGCTCGGCTTCGCGCTCGCCACCGCGTTCGTCGGCGCCGTCTTCGGGGTGCTCAGCCAGGCGCTGGCCGCGGCGTTCGGCGGAGTCGGCCGGCTGGTCGCACTCGTGGTCGGCATCGTCGCCCTCGCAGCCGGGATGTCGTCCACGGTGCCTGCAGCGCTCTCGTCCCTCGCCGGCGCGCTTCCGACGGCTCCGGCGCTGGCCATGCTGCGCGCGGCTGCGGGCGGCGATGCCGGGGCCGCCTTCGGCGCGGTCGGGCCGCTGCTGGTGTACGCCGTCGCGGCGCTCGCGCTGACGCTCGCGGCGGTTGCGGCCCGGCGCAGCGTGCGGCTGCCGCGGGTCGCGCGCAGCGCTCCGACCCCCGGCTGACACGCGCGCCCCTCCCGTTCGTTCGCTCCCCGCCCCCGAGGGGCACGTTGTTGTCCCTTTCGACGCGCGAAGGGGACAACGACGTGCCCTTCGGCGGAAGGGCGGGAGGATTAAGTTGCACAGCAATGTGCAAGAAGAGTAGAATGGGGGCATGCCCATCCCCTCCACCCGCGCTCCGCGCCGAGACGCGGCCGCGAATCGGGAGGCCATCCTCGTCGCCGCCGCTGCGGCCCTCAACGAGGACATCGACGCCTCTCTCGAGACCATCGCCGCACGCGCCGGGCTCAGCCGCCGTGCCCTCTACGGCCACTTCGCCAACCGCGACGACCTCCTGGTCGACGTCTTCACCCGTGGCGCAGGCCGCCTCTCGGCCCTGCTCGACCCGGTCTCGCACCCCGATGCCCGCGTCGAGATCGCGCTGTTCGGCGCGACCCTGTGGGCGGAGGTCGAGCACATCCGGGTGAGCGCGGCCCTCGCCGTGCGCGGCCCGCACCGCGAGCTCGTCGGTACCGCTCTCGACCCCGCCCGCGACCGGCTCAGGGGCACGGTGCAGCGCGGGATGGACGACGGCACGATCCGCACCGACCTCGACCGCGAGACGGCCACTCGGCTCATCGAGAACGCGGCCGTGTCGGTGCTCGACGAGGCGACGCGGGCGGGGCTCTCCGACCGGGCGGGCCACCGTCTCGTCATCCTGGCCGCCCTCTCCGCCGCCGGAATGGGCTGGCGGGAGGCCGATGAACTGCTCGAGGGAACCCCCGAGCTCGCGTTCGAGGCCGTTCAAGCGCAGCACCGACAGGAGGCCGGCAAGTGAAGATCGTGCTCGACGCCGTCGCCAAGGGCCCGCGCTTCGCGGCGCTGCCCACGACCTCTGCAACCTTCCAGACCGGTCAGGCGACGCTCGTGCGCGCCGAGACCGAGCAGCGCCCGACAGTGCTCGGTCTCATCGCGTCCGGCCGCATGCGCCCCGACGCCGGGAGCGTCGCGATCGACGGCCGGCAGGACTACAGCGACATGCGCAAGCGCATCGCCCTCATCGACGCCCCGGACGTGTGCGAGCCGGCGCCGGACGTGACCGTCGCCGGTATCGTGGCGGAAGAGCTCATGTTCGCCGGCCGCGCATCGCACCCGATCGCCGTCAGCCGCCGCCTGAGCGAACTCGGCGCATCCGAGTACGGGCGCTGGGCGATCGGCACCGTGCCGCCGACGGTGCGCATCCGCCTGCTCGCCGAGCTCGCGCTGATGCGCGCCGGCGTCGAGGGCCTCGTGATCGTCTCTCCCGACCGGCATGGCGGCGACCCGGTCGAGTGGTGGGAGTTCGCCCGCGAGCTGGCGGCGCGCGATATCGCCGTGCTGGTCGTCGCCGGCGACGCCTCCGCCGCCGCGATCGCCGCAGCCTCCCTGGTCTCGCGGATCGACGAGACGCAGACCGGCCCCCAGACCTTCGACGAAGAGACCTCCGACGAAGAGACCTTCGACGAAGACCCGGGACGGGACGACACCGACGAACCGCACCCCTCAGAATCCGGCGACCTGACCGGCACCGACCCGGTGGAGAACGCATGAAGATCCCGCAGATGATCGCGGCGGAGTTCCGCCGGCTGACCGCCAGCCCCATGTCCATCGTCGCGCTCATCGCGCTGATGTGCGTGCCCGTGCTCTACGGCGGCCTCTACCTCTGGGCCAACCAGAACCCGTACGCCAACCTCGACCGCATCCCCGCGGCGATCGTCGTCGACGACACCGGCACCACGATCGACGGCAAGAGCGTCAACTACGGCGACCAGGTGGCCGACCAGCTGATCGAGGACGGCTCGTTCCAGTGGCACCGCGTCGCGTCCGGCTCGGCGGCGAGTGGCGTCGACGACTCGAAGTACGACTTCAGCATCACGTTCCCCTCCGACTTCTCGACGGCTCTGGCCTCGGCGTCCGGCGACAGCCCGCGACGCGCTATCGTCACCCTGACGACCAACGACACGAACAGCTACCTGGCCTCCACGATCGGCACGCAGGCGGCCGAGAAGATCCGCACCTCGATCGTGAAGCAGGTCAACGAGGAGGCCGCCCAGCGTTTCCTGCTCGGTCTCGCCGACATCCGTTCAAGCCTCGTGAAGGCCGTGGACGGCGCCGACAAGCTGGTCGACGGCAGCGCGACCGCCCAGAGCGGCGCCTCCCAGCTGGCGGACGGCACCGCACAGCTCGCCACCGGATCGCAGACGCTCGCCGACAAGCTGGGCCAGCTGTCCGCCGGGGCCGCGCAAGTCAGCGATGGCGCATCGCGCGTCGCAGCCGGCAACGACCAGCTCGCCGCCAAGGCCACGCAGGCCGGCCAGGTGGCCGCGCAACTCGCCACGGATGCTCCCGCGGTGGGCCAGGACCTCATCGCCCGCCTCCAGGCCGCCCACGTCGACCCCGCGATCATCGATCAGGTGCAGACCGCGCTCGGTGACATCGACGGAAAGGTGCAGTCGGGCAACGCGCAGATCCAGTCCGCGGTCGGCCAGGTGAACCAGCTGGCCTCGGGCGCCGACCAGGTCGCGTCCGGCGCTGCCCAGGTCGCGAGCGGGTCGTCGCAGGCGCAGGCCGGCGCAGCACAGCTCGCGAGCGGAGCGTCCAGCGCCGCCACCGGCTCCGCCCAGCTGCGCGACGGCCTGACCACCCTGCACGACGGCACGACGCAACTGCGCGACGGGCTGGTGAACGGGGTGTCGCAGATCCCCGACAACTCGCCGTCGCTGCAGAAGAAGCAGGCGTCCACCATCGCCGACCCCGTGAACCTGCACAACGACTCGATCACCTCAGCGGGAACCTACGGCGCCGGCCTCGCGCCCTTCTTCGTCGCCCTCGCCGGGTGGATCGGCATCTATGCCCTGTTCCTGATCGTCAAGCCGGTGTCCCGCAGGGCGATCACCGCCCTCCACTCGCCGGTGAAGATCACGCTGGCCGGATGGCTCACCCCCGGCCTCCTCGGTGCGATTCAGATGGTCGGCCTGTTCGCGATCGTCGCCGGAGCGCTGGGCTTCGCCATCCACAACCCGCTCGGCATGTTCGGGATGATGGCTCTCGCCTCCCTGACGTTCGCGTCGATCATCCTCGCGCTGAACGTCTGGCTCGGAAGCGTCGGGCAGTTCCTCGGACTCGTGCTGATGGTGCTCCAGCTGGTCACCGCCGGGGGCACGTTCCCCTGGCAGACGCTGCCCGGGCCGCTCGCCGGACTGCACCACGTGTTGCCCATGTCGTATGCCGTCGACGGAATACGACAGCTGATGTACGGCGGCAACCCGGCCACGGCGTGGGCCGACGCGGGCGTGCTGACGCTGTGGATGCTGATCGCCCTGCTCGTCTCGGCGATCGGGGTCACCCGGATGACGCACTTCCGGACGCTGCGCGATCTGCGGCCGTCGCTGATCGGCTGAGCCGGGCGGGCCTATCGCTCGCACCCGGCCGGTGACTAGGGTGTCGCACGACGACACCCCGAACCGAGGAGGAACCCATGGCGGATCTCGAAGCACAGGCGGCGATCTCGCAAGCCAGGCAGGCGGCCAGCGCGGCGAGCTACGACATCCAGAAGCTCGCAGAGGACTCGATCGAGCGGCAGGCGCTGCACAATCTGCTCACCGCGGTCGAAGCGCTCATCCAGGCCGTCGACACCGAGTAACGGCCCACGTGCGGAGACGGCCGACGCCGGACCGCGCTACGCATGAGGGTCGGAGCTCGGCGCTAGGGTGGGCCGCGTGACCGATCCCCTGCGCATCCTGCACCTCAGCGACACCCACCTGTACGGTGACGGCCGGCTGCACTACGGGCTGGTCGACACATTGGCGGCCCTGGACCGGGTGCTCCTGCGCGCGGGCGAGCTGGAGGCCGTCGATCTGGTCGTGGCGTCCGGGGACCTCTCCGACGACGGCAGCGCGGCCTCCTACCGGCTGCTGCGCGAACGACTGGAGCCGTGGGCGGCCGAGCGGGGAGCCGCGGTCGCGTACGCGATGGGCAACCACGACCTCTCCGACGCGTTCGAGGAGGTGCTCGGGCCGCGCGAGACCGAGCGGGAGGTGCGCGGTTTCCGTGTCGTCACCGTCGACACGACCGTCGCGCGGGCCGGCTACGGGAGAGTGGACGGCGCGCGACTCGAGCGGCTGCGCGACGCACTGCGCACCCCGAGCGCGAACGGGACCGTCGTCGTCCTCCACCACCCGCCGGTCCCGCCGACGACCGGGCTCTTCGACACCCTGCGCCTCGTGGATCCGCAGCCGCTGATCGACGTGTGCTCGGCCTCCGACGTCCGGCTGATCCTCGCCGGCCACTACCACCACGCACTGGTCACCGAGGCCGGCCCGCGCGGCATCCCCGTCGTGGTGGCGCCCGCGGTCGCCAACACGACCGACGTGCTGTGGCCCCCGCCACGGGAGCGCGCCGAGCGCGGAGCAGGGTTCGCGATGATCTGGCTGCCGGTCGACGGCCCGGTGCGGGCGCATGTGGTGCGCGCACCCGCCGCCGATGACGGCGAGACGGTCTACGACCTCGACGCCGAAGCGATCGCGCGCATCGCGGCCGACTCGGGATGGAGCGGCGCATGACCGGCGCCGCAGGCTACTCTGGCACGCCGCTCTGGAAGAAGCTTGGCCTCAAGCCCGGGATGCGCGCACAGCTGCTGCACGCCGATCCCGGCTGGTCGGTCCCGGTCGAGGACGGCCCCGGCGACATCGTCTGGCTGCCGCCGTCCTCCACGGCACCGGCGGGGATGATCGTCGCGTTCTACCGGGAGGCCGCGGAGTACCTCGGCGAGCTCGACGCGCTGGCGCCGCGAATCCACCCGGCCGGGATGATCTGGGCCGCCTGGCCGCGCAAGGCCGCGGGCCACGTCAGCGACCTCGACGAGAACGTCATCCGCGACACCGCGCTCGCGCGCGGCCTCGTCGACGTCAAGGTCGCCGCCCTCTCGCACGACTGGTCGGCCCTCAAGCTCGTCATCCGCCGCAGCAACCGCTGACCTTCACCCACCGTCGCTTCCTCACTTCCTCCCGCAACACGCCGGGCGACAGCGAGAGAAAGTGAGGAACGGATAGCTCTACGAGAAGGGGACGTGCTGGAGGATCCAGGCGTGCATGGCGACGGCGGCCGCAGCGGAGGCGTTGATGGAGCGGGTGGAGCCGAACTGGGAGATCTCGACGACGACGTCCGCGGCCTCCAGGGCGGCGGCCGACAGACCAGGACCCTCCTGCCCGAACAACAGCACGCACTCCTTCGGCAGCGCGTAGGTCTCGATGAGCACCGAACCCGGCACATTGTCGACCGCGACGATCGGGAGGCCGGCCTGCCGCGCCCACGCCACGAAGGCCTCCACGTCGTCGTGGTGCAGCACGTGCTGATAGCGATCGGTCACCATCGCGCCGCGCTTGTTCCACCTGCGCCGGCCGATGATGTGAACGGTGTCGGCCGCGAACGCGTTCGCGCTGCGCACGATGGAGCCGATGTTCATGTCGTGCTGCCAGTTCTCGATGGCCACGTGGAACGGATGCCGGTGCTCGTCGAGATCGGCGACCACGGCCTCCATGCGCCAGTACCGGTAGCGGTCGATCACGTTGCGGGTGTCGCCGTGTCGCAGCAGCTCGGGGTCGTACCGGGGGTCCTCCGGCCAGTCGCCCGGCCAGGGGCCGACGCCGTGGGTGGTCAGCTCGGCCGACGGCGGGAGGTGCTCCCGGCCCGGCTCCTGCGGTGTCTCTGGCGTCACCGATCCAGCGTAGCGAGACCCGCGTGTCCGCACCGCGAGTTCCCAGCGGCTGCTGCCAGGGTGGGCGGGTGACGAAGACCGCGCACGACGCGAACAACCCCGCGCGTCCCCGGCACGGCACGTACCTCGTGGTCGGTATCGTCGCGGGCGTCACCGCCGTGTCCGTCGCGGCGGTGCTCCTCTTCGCGGGGATCCTCTGGCCGAACCGCGTCCTCGCCGCCGCGCTGCCGGTGCGCGGCGTCGACGTGTCCAGCTATCAGGGCAGGATCGACTGGCCGGTGCTCTCGCGGCAGGGCGTCGACTTCGCGATCATCAAAGCCACCGAGGGCTCCGGCGACGAAGACGAACGCTTCGAGGCGAACTGGAGGGACGCCAAGGCCAGCGGGCTGATCGTCGGCGCGTACCACTTCCTCAGCTTCGACAGCAGCGCCGAGCGGCAGGCGCAGAACATCTTCCGCACCGTCCCCGCCGACGCGGGAACCCTCCCGGTGACGGTCGACGTCGAGCTCTACGGCGGCTACCTCTCCGCTCCTCCGTCGCGCGAACGCGTGCAGGCCGTCCTCGACCCGCTCCTCGACGAGCTCGAGAAGCATTACGGAAGGCCCGCGATCCTCTACGCGACCGGCACGGCCTACGACCGCTATCTGAAGGGCGCGTACCGCGACAATCCGATCTGGTACCGCTCCGTCCTGCTGCCGCCGATGATCCCGGACGGCCGCCGCTGGACGTTCTGGCAGTACTCCGATCGCGAGCGGCTCGCGGGTTACGACGGCGACGAGACGTACATCGACATGGACGCATTCGGGGGATCCCGTCAGGCTCTGGAAACCCTGCTGCAACCAACCGGGCAATAAGCTGGGGGCGTCACATCACCTTCGAAAGGGGTCCTGCGTGGCGCGACGCGACGAGATCGAGTGCTGGCTGACCGACATGGACGGCGTGCTCGTCCACGAGAACGAGGCCCTGCGCGGCGCCCCCGAGCTGATCCAGCAGTGGCGCGACCAGGGCACGCCGTTCCTCGTGCTCACCAACAACTCGATCTACACGCCGCGCGACCTCGCCGCCCGACTCCGCGCGTCGGGGCTCGACGTTCCGGAGGAGTCGATCTGGACCTCCGCGCTGGCCACCGCCGACTTCCTCAAGTCGCAGGCGCCGGGAGGCAGCGCGTACGTCATCGGGGAGGCCGGGCTGACGACCGCCCTGCACGAGGCGGGCTTCATCATGACCGACACGAACCCGGACTACGTGGTCGTCGGCGAGACCCGCAGCTACTCGTTCGACGCGATCACCAAGGCGATCCGTCTGATCGGCGCGGGTGCCCGCTTCATCTCGACCAACCCCGACGCCACAGGGCCGAGCGCGGAGGGCCCGCTTCCCGCGACCGGAGCGGTGACCGCCATGATCACCAAGGCGACAGGCGGAATGGAGCCTTACGTGGTCGGCAAGCCGAACCCGATGATGTTCCGCTCGGCGCTCAACCGCATCGGCGCACACTCCGAGAACACCGCGATGATCGGCGACCGGATGGACACCGATGTCGTCGCCGGCATCGAGGCCGGCCTGCACACCATCCTGGTGCTCACCGGCATCAGCGACCAGGCCGAGATCGACCGGTACCCGTTCCGCCCCGACGAGATCCTCTCCGGCGTGCACGAGCTCGTCACCACGGGTCCGGTCGAGTCGGATCTCTGACCCGGGACCACCGGCCTCCACGGGCCGCGGTCCCGTCGTGCCCCGAACGCAACCGCGTCGGATCGCCCCCACCAGAAAGAAGCACCACCATGGGCGTCCCCACTTCCGCAACCTACGACCTCGTGCGCGTCGCCGTCCGGGAGGCGGCACGGTCCGCCTGGGACGACCTCCGGTCCGTCCACCCGTCCGAGACCTTCTACTATTTCGGTCTCGCCACCACCGCTCAGTCGCACCGGCCGGCCCCGACCGCTGCGTCGTACGACGGGCTCGCCCTCACGGTCGCCGGCTACCGCCACCAGGGCGTCGAACTGCTGCCCGACGAGTTGCGCTGGTCGGAGCTGGAGTCGCCGTTCGCGTTCTTCGGTGACACCCACTTCGGCGAGGTGGAGCGACTCTTCGACGGTCTCGGCGACCCGTTCGAACGCTCGGCCGCGGTCAACGGCCGGTTGCGCGAGGCGATGGTCGCCGCCCTGGCCGACCTCGATGCCGACGGCGTCTTCGGCGTCGGCGCCGAGCGCGACGCCGTCGTCGTCAATGTGACCGTACCGGGCGACGGCGACGCGGCGCTGGAGTTGGCCTCCGCCCGGCGGCTCAACCCGCCGGCCGCGCTCGACCGCTACGAGAACGATCGGGCGCTCTGACCGGGTCGCGCCGCGAGGAGGCGGAGGCGATCAGCCGGTCGGTCCCTGGCCCTGCACGGAGGTGCTGAGCGGCTGCCCGCTGGAGCGGCTGGCGAAGCAATAGTACGAGCGCTGGCCGCTCTTCCACTGCGCGTCGGTCGCCGGGAACGTGCCCTGCACCTGCAGGTCGGGGTAGGCGGCAGCGGCGTTCAGGTCGACCACGCCGCCCGCGGTGCACAGAGTGTTGATCTGCTGAGCGAGCGCGTCCGCGCCGGGGTATGGAGCGGCGGGGTCGGCGGAGAGCAGGTTGGTGTAGACCATCTGGGCGCTGTGATCGGCTGTGCAGTCGACGACCGTGAAGGTCTCGGCCCACGGTGACGTGTACGGCTGGATGCACTCCCCGCCGCCGAGGGTGTCCCAGGCGTGCTCGCCCGGACCGACGGCCGCCGCCGGCTTCTGGATCACGGTCGGGGTCGGGGTCGGCGTCGGGGTGGGCGTCGCGGACGCTGCCCGGGAGGCCGAGGCCGGGTGCGACGGAGCGGACGCCCCGAACAGCGCGGGGATGCGCGTGCCGAGCGCGAACAGACCGACGAGCACGAGCAGCACCGCCAGCACACCGGCGATGAGGTAGATGCGTCGGTTGAGCCGCGGGTCGCGCGGGCCCTGGGGAGGATTCGACGGGGTCGGCGGAGTGGACGGCGGCGGAGTGGACGACGGTGGAGTGGACGACGGCGATGTCGGTCGGGTGGCGGGTGCGGTGGAAGCGGAGGGACCGGCTGCTGCCCAGGCCGCGGTTGCCGCCGGGCCGGCCGCGGGACCGGCTGCCGGGCTGTCGACAGGCGTCGTTGCGGGGCTCGGCGGGGTGGGAGCCGCCAGCGGCTCACGAGCAGCGGCGGCCGCATCGAACGCGACGGTCGGCGGCGCTGCCGTATCGAAGTCGTCCAGCCCGAATCCGGCACCCGGCTCGGCGCCCAGCTGCGGCCCCTCCAGCGCGGCAGCGGGCTCCGGAAGGGAGGCGTCCGCAGCGTCCGGGTCGGCCTCTCGGCTCGCCTGCGCGTCACCGGCGAGCTCCGGGAACAGGATGGCGTCGATGCCCAGGGAACCGCCCTGCGCTGTGGCCGCCCGGTCCGCGGGGGCCGCCGGGTTCGCGGGGGCGGGCGTGTCCGCGTCGGCTGCCGCGGCGGACGCGGCAGGTGCGGACTCCGCGGCAGGCTGCGACTCGTCGACGACCGGGGAGCCCACCTCGTGGACGCGATCAGAATCGTCGTCTGTGCCCTCTGCGCCGTCGGCGAGCGCGAAGTCGCCGAAGAGAGCCGCGATGCCGTCCGGCTCGTCGTGGCCATCGGCCTCGCCGGCATCGTTCAGCTCGCCAGCGGCCCGCCCGACCGGCTGCGCCGGTTCCGGAGCCGCGGGAACATCGCCGACGGGGATCGCCGCGGTCGACAGCTCGGCCGACGCAGCGGCGAGCGCTGCGGCATCGAAGGGACTCGTTGCCGGCGACGGCGGCGCACCGAGGATGGCCTCGGTCTGGGCGGCCTCGTCGAACGGCCCCTCGTCGGGCGGCACGACGGGCGCCGGCGGTGCCGGCTCGCTCAGCGCCGGCGGGACGAACGCCCCCGGGGCCGTCTCCCCCTCGGCACGCAAGGCCTCCCGCCGAGTCACCGGTGCCGGATTCGCGTCGGAGCCCGACGTTCCGGCTCCCGGGCTCACCGTCTCGGGGGTCACCGTCTCGGGAGTCGCCACAGCGGGGGTCGTTGGCGGCGGGGTCTGGGTGGGCGGTGCGGTCGGGGCGGGCGGAATGTACGTGGGTGGAAGGGGGATGATCCCGGTCGTGTCACCGAGGAGAGGACGCGGTGCCGGACGCTCGTCCTGGTATGCGCCGAGCAGCGCAGCGAGCCCATGACCGTGCAGTGGCTCCGTGTCGTTCGTCGGCGGCTTCGGTTCGGCTTCCGGCTCGTCGACGTTCGGTCGGCTTTCTCCGAGCCCCTCGCCGGCGGGCGCGACGCTGTCACTCCCGGCCGGCGGCTCCGCGGGAGACGAGGGAGCGTCGCCCCACTCCGGCGGACGCGGCATCCGCAGAGCAGCCACGAAACTCGGCGGCTCGAAGCCCTGCGCCGGAGCGGCCGGCGTCTGGGCAGGTGGCGTCTGGGCAGGTGGCGTCTGGGCAGGTGGCGTCTGGGCAGCCGGCACCTCGGGCTGGGCCGCAGGCGCGGATCCGGCAGCTAAACCGGACGCAGCGGCACTCTCAGCCGCGGGGGTCTCCCGTGCAGGGCGGCTCTGCGGTTCGACGAAGTTCGTGCGACGTACGGGTGGGGTCGCGTCCTCGGCATCCGCCTCGGGAGCATCCGCCTCGGGAGCACCCGCCTCCTCGGTCGGCCTCTCGGCCCCGAATGCGCTCGTCCGGTCCGGCTCCGCGCTCGGCGCCGATGCGACCGTGTCGTCTCGCTCCCCGTCCTGTCGGGACGTCAGGTTCCAGACGAAACCCTGCGGCACCGTGGCAATCGGGGTGGTGGCGACGTCGTCGTCGGCCGATTCGTCCGGCGTCGGGGCGGGAACGTCTCGAAGCAGATCCGCGAAATCGAGAGGGACCGGCTGCGCTGCGGGGGCACCGACGTCCTCTCCCGACGCCGTGGGCTCCCGAAGCAGATCGTCGAAGGCTCCGAATGCGGGCTCGTCCCCACTCGACACGGTCGACTCGGACGTCTCCGGGGCGACCTCGCCGCCATCCGCGCCGCCGACGCCCGCGCCGTCTTCTTCCCGCTCCCCCTCGGGCGCAACGCCGGTCGTCGCACCGACCGTCTCGTCCGCCCGCTCGACGCGCCGGCCGCCGGTGAGCTGTGCGAGCAGCCACTCCGAGCTGCCGAACTCCGGCTCGGAGTCGTCGTGCTGCTGCGGGTCGCGCTCCGGCTGGTCCGGTTCGCCCCCCGTGCCGGGGTCGCGGTGTTCCGCCACTACTCCAGCCCCAGATCCTCGAGGCCGATCGCGGCGAAGTAGGGGTATCCGGCAGACTCGATGACCTCGCGCGCGCCCGTGTTGCGGTCGACGACGACCGCGACTCCCGCGATCTCGGCTCCGACCTTCTTCAGCGCCTCGATCGCTTTGAGCGGCGAGCCGCCGGTGGTGGAGGTGTCTTCGAGCACGATCACGCGCTTGCCCTCGAGATCGGGTCCTTCGACCTGCTTGCCGCGGCCGTGGTCCTTCGGCTCCTTGCGGACGACGAACGCATCGTAAGCGAGACCGCGAGCGGCACCCTGGTGCAGGATCGCAGCAGCGACGGGGTCGGCCCCCATCGTCATTCCGCCGACGGCGACCACGTCGGGGACGCCTGCGATCAGGTCGAGCATCACCTGACCGATGAGCGGGGCGACCCGGTGGTCGAGGCTGACCTTGCGCAGGTCGACGTAATAGCTGGCCTTCTTGCCGCTGGTCAGCGTGAAGTCGCCGTGGAAGACGGCCTCGGCGGAGATGAAGTCGATAAGCTGCTGTCGTGCGTCGGTCACGTCTGACATTCTACGGGCACCGTGCCCTCGGCAGCGGGTCGGTGGCGGCCGATACGATCGGGGCATGCGCGTCGCCACCTGGAATGTGAACTCCATCCGCACCCGAGTCTCCCGAGTCGTGGACTGGATGGTCCGGGAGGACGTCGATGTCCTGGCCATGCAGGAGATCAAGTGCAAGCCGGAGCAGTTCCCCTACGAGGCCTTCGAGGCGGCGGGCTACGAGGTCGTGCTGCACGGCCTCAACCAGTGGAACGGCGTGGCCATCGCTGCCCGGCTTCCCATCGAGGACGTCGAGATCGGCTTCCCCGACATGCCGGGCTTCCTCAAAGACCACGACGGGCCCGACCTGCCCAAGGAGGCACGCGCGATCGGCGCGACGGTCGACGGTGTCCGGCTGTGGAGCCTCTACGTGCCGAACGGGCGAGCGCTCGACGACCCGCACTACGTGTACAAGCTCGACTGGCTCGCCGCCCTGGCCGCCGACACCCAGCGCTGGCTGGGTGAGAACCCCCATCTTCCGCTCGCCCTGATGGGCGACTGGAACGTCGCGCCGCTCGACTCCGACGTGGGAGACCCGAGTCTCGTCCCCGGAGAGTCCACCCACATCTCACCGCAGGAGCGCACGGCGTTCGCCGCCTTCGAGAAGGTGGGGCTGACCGACGTCGTGCGCCCGATCGTCCCCGACGGATACACCTACTGGGACTACAAGCAGCTGCGCTTCCCGCGCAACGAGGGCCTACGGATCGACTTCATCCTCGGCTCGGAGGCGTTCGCCGACCGGGTCACCGACGCCAGCATCCACCGCAACGAGCGCAAGGGCGACGCGCCCAGTGACCACGTCCCGGTGCTCGTGGAGCTCTCGGAGGCGGACGAGAGCGACGACGACGACCGCCCGATGATCTGGTGAGCGACGACGTGGCTCGGCCGCCCCGCGCGGCCCGGGCGGCCCGGGCCCCGATCGTCTGGGACATCGTGACGTCGTCCGTGCTCCTGGCGGTCGGCGTGGTGATCGCCGCCGCGCTCACCTTCTTCGCCTTCTTCCTCGTGTTCGCGAGCGACTCCTGCGGCAGCGGAGGCACCGCCTGCGATACGGGACGAATGGGCGCCGGCTTCCTCGTCGCGCTGCTGGGCCCTGCGATCGTCATGCTGGCGGCGATCGTCGTCGCGATCGTCCTGATGGTGCGGCGGCGGGTGAGCTTCTGGGTTTCGATCGCCGGCATCGTACTGGCGGTGCTGGTGTGGCTCGCCGGCGCGGGCCTGGTGGTCTCCGGGGTGCCCGGCTTCACTTTCTGATCCCGCCTCTACCGCCGGATCGCTGCGCGCCGACACTTTCGTTACGCGGTGTTGCGGACGGGGAGCAGCCGCTGGCCCGCTGTCGATACGGTCGAAGGCACCATGGTCTCCCCCTCGTCCGCGTACCCCGTCGAATTCTCCGGGATCGGCCGGGCGTTCGCTGCGGTGAAGCGCGCGGGTGCGGCCCCGGAGTCGCGGACCGTGCTCCGCGACGTCTCGCTGACCGTCGACGCGGGCGAGGTCGTCGCGATCCTCGGCGCGAGCGGGTGCGGCAAGTCGACGCTGCTGCGTATCGCGGGCGGCCTCGACGCGCCGACGACCGGCGCCGCCCTGATCGACGGCACGCCGGTCGCGGGCATCGACGCACGATGCGCCGTGGGGTTCCAGGAGCCGCGACTGCTGCCGTGGCGATCGCTCGCCGACAACGTCGCGCTCGGGCTTCCCCGCGGCCTGGATCGCAGGGAGGGCAGCACGCGGGTGGCGCGCCTGCTCGACCTCGTCGGTCTCGGAGCGTCGGCGGCCCTCCGCCCGCGGGAGGTCTCCGGCGGAATGGCCCAGCGGGCTTCGCTCGCTCGCGCGCTGGCGCGCAATCCCGGCGTGCTGCTGCTGGACGAACCGTTCGGCGCCCTCGACGCCCTGACGCGGTTGCGGATGCAGGATCTCCTGCTCGACATCCACGCCGCCGCCCCCACGACGATCCTCCTCGTGACGCACGATGTCGACGAGGCCCTCCAGCTCGCCGACCGCATCATCCTGCTGGGCGGAGAGGACGGACGGGACGGCGCGACCATCCGTCGCGTCGTCACCGTCCCCGGCACGCGCCCGCGCGACCGGGGGTCGGCCGCGCTGGCCGAGCTGCGGGCAGAACTGCTCGACGGCCTCGGCATCGACCGGCACGGCCGCGCGCTCGAGGATCTGCATTCCTCCACCATCCCCGTCTTCCCCTACTGATCCACAGATCCAGCGGATCGCGCCCGCCTCGGCGGCGGATCCGCGAGGCTCGAGACACAGCACCGCGAGCCGCACAACAGACACCAGAACCGAGAGGCACTCCGACCATGCATCGCAGACCCACGATCGTCACCGCCGTCGCCGCACTCGCCGCCTCGGCCGCTCTCCTGCTCTCCGGGTGCGTCGCCGGCGAAGGCGCCGCGTCGGGCTCGACGAAGGGGGCCGGCGTCACCGAGGGCGGCACGCTCAACATCGACTTCGCCACGTACAACCCGCTCAGCCTGGTCATCAAGAAGCAGGGCTGGCTCGAGAAGGCGCTCAAGAAGCAGAACATCACGGTCAACTGGGTGCAGTCGGCGGGCTCGAACAAGGCCAACGAAGCGCTCCGCTCCGGCGCGATCGACGTCGGATCGACGGCCGGCTCCGCCGCCCTGCTCGCTCGCTCCAACGGGTCCGAGATCAAGACCATCGACATCTTCTCGCAGCCGGAGTGGTCGGCGATCGTGGTCGGCCCGAACTCCGACCTCACGTCGGTCGCGCAACTCAAGGGCAAGCAGGTCGCGGCCACCAAGGGAACCGACCCCTACTTCTTCCTACTGCAGGCGCTGGAGGCCAACGGCCTGTCGGCGAAAGATGTCACGATCCAGAACCTCCAGCACGCCGACGGCTGGGCGGCACTGCAGGGCGGCTCGGTGGAGGCCTGGAGCGGACTCGACCCGATCATGGCCAACGCCGAGAAGTCGGGCGCCAAGCTCATCTACCGCAATGTCGGCTACAACACGTATGGCTTCCTCAACGCGACCGAGTCGTTCCTCTCGTCGAAGCCCGATGTCGCGCAGACGGTCGTGAACACCTACGAGTACGCGCGCGCCTGGGCGCTGAAGCACCAGGACGAGACCGCGAAGATTCTCGCCGAGGTCGCGGGAATCGACCCGGCCGTGGCGACCACGGTCATCACCCAGCGCACCAACCTCGAGGTGTCGAACGTCCCGGGAGCCGCGCAGCTGAAGGTGTTGAAGAAGGTCGGCCCGATCTTCGTGGAGTCCGGCGATGTGCGCTCGCAGAAGGACATCGACACGGCTCTCGACTCCCTCCTCGACCCGACCTTCGCGAAGAAGGCCGACCCGAGCGCGATCGGCGGCTGATCGCGCTTGTCGTACCAGAACGCTCCTGATGGCGACGGTCCGCTGATCGTCGTCGGCGGCCCCGGCGAAGGGCTCGCCGCGACCGCGGTCGCCCGCGAGACCCCGCGCGAGGCCGCGCCGCCCACAGCCGCCGGCCGCACACCGTTCCTGTCGCGCCGCTGGGTGCGGATCGTCGGGGGCGCGCTCATCCCGGTCGCGCTGCTTGCGACCTGGCAGCTCGCGTCGACTTCGGGAGCGTTCACCTCGTCGCAGCTGCCCACGCCCGCGATGGTCGTGGAGGCGGCCGTCGACCTCGCGCAGCGCGGCCTCCTCGGGCTGTACATCGCGATCTCCACGCAGCGCGTGCTGGTCGGGTTCGCGATCGGCGCTGCCCTCGGCCTGGTCTTCGGTGCCGTGGTCGGGCTCTCCCGTCTGGGCGACATCCTCTTCAGCCCGACCCTCGGCGCGATCCGCGCGGTTCCGTCGCTGGCCTGGGTGCCCCTGCTGATCCTCTGGTTCAAGATCGGGGAGGACTCCAAGCTCATCCTCATCGCCATCGGCGCCTTCTTCCCCGTGTACACCACGGTGGCCGCGGCTCTTCGCCACGTCGACCGTCAACTGGTGGAGGCGGGGCGGGCATTCGGACTCGGCGGCGTGCGGCTCTTCACCACGGTCCAGCTCCCTTCGGTGCTCCCGGCCGTCATCTCGGGGCTCCGACTCGCACTGGCCCAAGCGTGGCTGTTCCTGGTGGCGGCCGAGCTGATCGCATCGTCGATGGGGCTCGGATTCCTGCTCAGCGACTCGCAGAACAACGGGCGCACCGACCGGCTGTTCCTCGCGATCATCCTGCTGGCGATCCTCGGCAAGCTCACCGACTCACTCGTCGGTCTCTTCGAACGGTGGGCGAACCGCCGCTGGGCGTGACAAGACCGCAGCTCTCGCGCCCCCTTGATCCGATCTGCTAGATTCTCGATTCGAGATCTGAGATATGGCCGGGTTCCGCTACCGGCCCGCAGGTCTCGGTAACAAGAGAGTCACCATTCGTCATGGACGCCGAAGACCGCCTAGTCTCGTTCGATCAGTTCCGGCGCAGGGTTCGTGACGCGCCACTCGGCCTCATCGGCTCATCGCCGGGCGAGCAGACGTTCTCGCTCCTCATGGATCGCGGAGACATCGGCGACATCACGGTCAATCATTTCGCCGGGAGCGACCACACGGTCGAACACCTCGGCTCGGCCGAAGACGATTCGGATGACGGTGACCTGAGCTCCACGCGAATGGTCCACGTGCAGCTCGATGGGTCGAGCACCCTCGTGCAGAACGGTCGGACCGCGGTGCTGCGGCCGGGGGACATCGCCCTCTATTCGTCCGCCCGCCCGTTCTCGCTCGACCACAGCGGAGAGTCCCTGATCCTCCGGGCACCGACGACCGAACTCCAGGTGCAGGACGCGGTGATCGACGAGTTGCTCGCAGTCCGACTGGATCGTGAGCGCCCGATGGTCGGAGCAGTGACCCCGCTCGCCCGGCACCTCGGCCGCACCCTCGAGACGGGAGACTCCGGTGTCGAGACTCGGATGGTGGATGCCGCGATCCGCATGCTCGGCGCCATCGTCCTCGAGACCAGTCGGGAGACCGGGTACACCGCCCGGACCGAGGAGTTGGACGCCGTTCTGCACTACATCGAGGAGAATCTCTCCCGACCCGACCTCTCTGTCGGTGAGATCGCCGCCGCGAACTTCATGTCGGCGCGCAAACTGCATTCCCTCTTCGAGATGCTGGACATCACGGTCGCGGCCTGGGTGCGTTCGCGGCGCCTCAACCACTGCCGACGCGAACTCGTCGACTCGGCCTTCTCCGGTCTCACGATCGCCCAGATCGCCGCGCGCTGGGGCTTCAAGGATGCGGCACACTTCAGCCGCTCGTTCACCGACCGTTTCGGCGCATCCCCCCGTGCGTTCCGGACAGCGCACTCCGGCGCGCCGCTGATCGACCTCTCGCATCGGACACACGTGAAGGCGGTGAGCCCGAACCCGGCCTCACCGCCCGCACACATGTTCGCTTAGGCAGAGCGCCGCAGGCGGCGTCGGCGCAGAGCGAGGGTGTTCGCCCCCGCCGTCACAAGGAGCGCCACAGCGAGCCCACCCAACTCGAGGACCATGCGAAGATTCTGCCCGGTATCGGCCAGCCTCCCCGCGGTGGAGGCACGCGCAACGGTCGCCACCGGACGGACGTCGGCCGTCTCTTCCTCGACCGGGAGCTCCGGCCGCTCACCATCCACCGGGGCCGGCGGCTCCTCCTCGTCCGGAACCGCCGGCGTGACGATGACGTCCTCGTCGACCGCCGTGCACTCGTCCACCTCGGTCTTCGGATCGTCGACGCATACTCCGGCCGAGCTGATCACGGCCGTGTTGACGATCGCCGTTCCCGGCAGACTGTGCTCGTCGACGACGACCGAGACGATGATCTCCCGCGATTCCCCCGGAGCGAGGTCGCCGAGGTCCCAGTGCAGCACGGAGGCTGTGGAGACGTCGGCGAGCGGGAGACTCGACTCGACGAACGACACCGAGTGGGGCAGCCGATCGATCACGATGACGTCGGGCGCCGGGCTGTCGGACGTGTTCGTGGCGACGACGCGGTAGTCGAGTCGCTCACCGGGGAACACCGTGGTCCTGCCGTCGTCCTTGGTGATCGAGACAGCGGGAACCCGGTCGATGTCCGTCGCACTGCACGTCGAGCGCGGGGCCTCGCCCGGCGTCCACGGCTCGTCCGCGGGCACCGAACTGTCGGAGCACGCGCCCGAGCTCGTCACCGAGGCCACGTTGACGATTTCGGCTCCTGGCCCCACCCGGTCGTCGACCCAGGCGATCACGCGTACCGAGCGCTGCTCTCCTGCGGCCAGCGCGCCCAGCTTCCACGTGATCTCATGGTCGTCAGCGACATAGTGGCCGTTCGAATCGGCGGCCACGAAGACAAGCTCCTCGGGAAGCGCGTCCACGATCACGACATCGGGCGCCTCCGCCGACGACGTGTTCACGACGGTGAGCTCGTACGCGGTCGTCCCGCCGGGAAGTCCGACGTCGGTCCCGTTGGACTTCATCAGCACCAGCGCAGGGACCGCGTCGGTGTCGACGGCCTGACACGCTTCGAGGTCGTCGTACCCGGGGCAGACCCCGTCGAGCGTCACGGTCGCACGGTTGGCGATGGTCGTGCCAGGAGCGACCGACTCCTCGACCCGCGCGGTCACCGAGACCACGATCGGTGTGCCGCCGACCGGCCCGACGTTCCAGCTGACCATCCGGCTCTCGGCGTCGTAGACGCCCCCGTGGTCTGCCGAGACGAAGCGCAGGCCGTCCGGGAGTACGTCTTCGATGACGGCGTCGACGGGCTGCGTGTACGCCGACCGATTGGCGACGACGATCTCGTAGGTGGTGACCTCGCCCGGTCGCAACACCGTGACGCCGTTCGACTTGTGGATCTCGAGATCGCTGGTCAGCCGAGTGTTGACGATCGGCTTCCCTCCCGCTGCCGCGACCTGCGCTCCGGGAGTGACCGTGATCTCACGCGGAGTCGGGTCCAGCTGGTATCCGTCGGGGGCGCGCGTCTCGACGAGGATGTAACGGCCCGCCGGGACGTCGGCGAACCGCAGAACGCCGTGCCCGCCTGCCCCCGTGCGTCCGACGAGCGGACGGCCCCAGGCGTCGTGGGCGACGGTCGACCCCGTGGAGTCGTACATCGTGAACTCGGCGTCGTCCAGCGCGTTCCCCGACGCGTCGCTCTTGCGCACCGTCACCGATCCGTCGTCCGGTTCGATCGGGAGGGAGAACTCCGTGGTGTACACGTTGGCGAGCACGGTTTTGATCTGATCGTTCGCCGCACGGACACCCGACGCGACCCCGTCCGCTCCGAGCCCGTGCGCGAACTTCTTGCGGAACCCGATGGTGAGCGGTCGGTCGAGCGGCCTGACCCGCGTGATCTCGATCTTCCCCGATGTCGTCGCCACTGTGACATAGCGGTCGTAGCCGGACGACGACGTCGCGGGGTCGACCTCGAGCTCGAACCCGCTCAACGCCAGGGGATCGGTCACTGTCGTGGTGGTGCCGTCCAACTGGATGGGGGTCGTCGAGAAGGCCGGAGCTTGGGCGTACCGCCGGACGAGCTCGTCGATCTCTGCGAATCGGTCCGTGAGATCGAAGTTCTCGATCGTCACCCGCTCGCCGCCTCCCGCCGGCGTGATGCGCTTGTCGACGGAGAAGTCGCGCAACTCCAGTCGCGGGAGCGGCTGGGCGATGTTGTCACGGGCGAACAGGTGCCAGGCCTTGAGTTGCGCGGCGAGCATGATGTCCGACGCCGCGTCCGTCGTGAACGTCAACGGCTGTGTTCCGTCCGTAGCGATCCGCAGCCCTGCGCCCTTCGCCAGCTGGAGTCCCGCGTTCAGCGTGTGTGAGATCCCGACGGCGGTCTCCCCAGGGACCAGAGTCGCCAGGTCGAAGTACTCCGAACCGTCGGGGACCCGGTAGATGACATGCAGCATGTCGATGCACATCAGAATGCTTTCGGGAAGGAAGGCGCCGGTCTTCGGGTCTTTGCCGAGGAAGAAGTGCGGGACTCCGTCGATCGGCTGACCGGCGCTGTTTCGGAGCTTGGGAGTCGTCATGCCCTCGTGCACGCGCTCGAGGCGCTCGACGTCGAGACGGACATTGCTGTACGCCCCGTTGAACAGGCCGGTCCTGGCCTGCCATTCGATCGCGGAGGGGTCTGGCAACTCCGCCGACGCCGACGCTCCCGGGGTGATGGCGATGATCCCGCCGAGTGTGAAGCCGCTGGCGACCGCGAACGCCAGACCTGCAGTGAGCCGCTTACCGATACGTTTCATTTCCAGCCTTCCGACAGAGCGGGCTGGTCTCGGCCCGCTCGAACAGACTGGTGGCCCGCGGAGGCCGTGCGGCGCGATTCGCGAGGAGCGTGCACGCAAATACAAGTCAGCCTCGGCACGCGTGCACGAAACGACAATTTCGGCACGCCGGAGCGCGCCTGCCCGGAGGCGTCAGGCCGCTACCCGCGGCCCGTGAACTCGTCCATCGAGGTGTAGACACCGAAGACGCGGTCTGCCAGCACGTCCCACACCCGCACGGGAAGGACCCCCTTGAGCGTCTTCGCCAACCCGACGGACCACGGGAGCATCAGCATCGGCTTGCCCGAGAGCATCGCCTTCCAGACGCGGTCGACCACGTACTCCGGGGTCAGCACGGGGGTGAGGAGAGGGCCGCGCGCCCCCTCGAACATCCCGGTGTCGATGTAGCTCGGCGCGACAGTCGTGACCTTCACATGCCCGAAGCCCTGCTGCTCGAGCTCGATGCGGAGGCTGTCGCTCCACCCGATCACGGCCCATTTGCTGGCCGCGTAGACGCTCATCCGCGGGTTGGCGAGCGTGCCGGCAGCCGAGGCGATGTTGACGATGCGCGCTTCGCGGGAGCTCGCGATCATCGCGGGCAGGAACTCACGGGTCGTGTACATCGGCGCCAGCGCGTTGACCTGCATCGTGGCGCGGGTGTCGTCTCCGTTGTCGTGCTCCCAGAAGTACTTGCCGCGCACGATCCCGGCGTTGTTGATCAGCACGTCGATGCCGCCGAGCTCCTTGCGCACCGACTGGGCGGCCTGCGCGATGCCGCCGAGCTCGCCGAGGTCGAGGGCGTAGGGGTGGATGCTCGTTCCCGATCTCCCGTTCGCCGAACTCGGGGACCCCGCCGGTGCGCCCCAGGCCGTCGCGGTGCGTCCGGTCAGCACCTCCGCCCGGAGTCGGTCGGTGAGCCGGGTGAGTCCGGCGGCGTCCCGATCCCACAGCACGACGGCTTTGGCGCCTTCACGCACGGCGCGCTCCGCGTAGAGCCGCCCCATGCCTGAGGCCGCGCCGGTGATCAGCACACGCGCGCCACGAACGGTTCTCGCCATTCCTCCATCATCCCAGGTCGCTCGCGTGCCGGCCCGACCGCCTGAGGCCCACCCGAGGACCACCCGGGAATGCTTGTGGCCGATGCGGATCTCTGCTATATAAATCTACACCTTGATATTTCAGTAGAATCGTGTGATCACCGGCCGCGCGGCGTGCGGGGGTCACGAGGGCTCGGAGGTTTTCATGGAGGACATCCCACGTCACAACACCCGGTTCGACGGGTACCGCGAGCAGTTCAGCAACGAGCCGTGGCCGATCACCGTCCGCACGACCAACCCGGTGACCTTCGCCTCGGCGTTCGCGTCGCGGAATTTGGGCGGGTACGGGATCGCCACGGCGGTGTGCTCCGCCCACACGCTCGAGACCAGCGGAAACGGAACCGGAACCAGCGCCGGCCGAGGTCTCCAGATGGTGCACATCCAGCTCGCCGGCGAGACCCGCTTCACCCAGCACGACCACACGGCGGTTCTGCGGCCGGGCGACATGTCGGTGTACAGCCTCGATTCTCCGTGCCTCACGGAGAACCTCGGCACCGAAGCGCTCACCTTCCTCGCTCCTGCGCAGGAGCTCGGCCTCCCCTCGTCCACGCTCGAGGACCTCTCGGGCGTCGCACTCGACCGGGGTCGCCCGATCGTCCAGCTCGTCCAGCCGTTCGCGCGACAGCTCGTCGGCTCGCTCAACTCCATCGACGAAGCCGTCGGCTCCCGGGTGGTGCGAGGAATGATCGACCTGGTCTCCGCCGCGCTGGCCGAGACCACCATGGAGACCGCCGCAGGTTCCGACTCGGGCGATGGGCTGCTCGCGTCGATCCTCGAATACATCGACGCCCACCTGCACCGCCCCGGCCTGACGGTCACCGAGATCGCCGCGAAGCACTTCGTCTCGCCGCGCAAACTCCACGCCCTCTTCGAAACCCACGAGACGACGGCCGCGGCCTGGATACGCGCGCGGCGCCTGGAGAACTGCAAGCGCGACCTCGCCGACTCCGCCCTCGCCGGCTTCAGGATCGCGGAGATCGCGGCTCGTTGGGGCTACACCGACGCCGCCCGATTCAGTCGTCAGTTCGCCCACCACTTCGGGATGACTCCGCGCGCCTACCGCTCGGGTCGGGCCGGCTTCTAGGAGGCCTGTCCCACCAATCTGCGCCGCTGTCGACCCCTCGATCGGCCGCCGGGGCGCGCCTAGCGTCGCCGACGAATCAGTAGTCAGTGACGAAAAGGAGTCGAATCATGGCCGCAGTGACCGAGAGCATCGACGTC
This sequence comes from Leifsonia sp. TF02-11, assembly GCF_017565305.1. GTDB lineage: Bacteria > Actinomycetota > Actinomycetes > Actinomycetales > Microbacteriaceae > Leifsonia. The sequence goes on along the minus strand of NZ_JAGEKP010000003.1, from coordinate 609,086 downwards.
GACGTCCCCGTGACGACCGCCTACAACCAGTGGACGCAGTTCGAGAGCTTCCCGCACTTCCTGGAGGAGGTCGACGAGATCCGCCAGATCGACGACACCACCAACCATTGGCGCGTCACGATCGGCGGCGCCACCCGCGAGTTCGACACGGTCATAACCGAGCAGCATCCGGACGAGCGTGTCGCGTGGAAGAGCGTGGCCGGCGATGTCTCGCACGCCGGGGTGGTGACGTTCCACCGGCTCTCCGACACCTCCACGCGCGTGACCGTTCAGTTCGATTGGACGCCGGGCGACGCGCTCGAGAAGATCGGCGCCGCGCTCGGCGTCGATGATCACGCGGTCAAGAAGGACCTGCGCAACTTCAAGGAGTACATCGAAGACCAGCCCGTCGAAACGGGGTCGTGGCGGGGCGACATCGATCCGGGCGGGCAGGTATGAGCTCGGACGCCCGGCCTGGGTCCCCCGGCTCGCTCCTTTCCCCGGCTCGCCGACGCTACGACTCGGCGACGGCTGAACCCGACCGGGCGGCGCCGCGCCGCTCTCTCGGCACGGCTCGATACGCGGCGCGGGTATCCGCGTCGAGGTGCTCGGTGGCGTACGCAAGCATGGTGCGCGGCATCCGGGCGGCATGGTCGTCGAGGAAGCCGAGGAGCAGTTCCCGGTCGACGCGCTTGCCGGTCTCGCGCAGCATCCAGCCGACCGCTTTGTGCATCAGATCCTCCGGATCGTCCAGTAACCGGGCGGCGAGCGCCAGCGTCGTGGAGGCATCGCCGACCTTGAGGAAGGCGAACGTCGACAGGACGGCGACCCTGCGTTCCCAGAGCACCGGACTGGAGGCGAGTTCGTCGAGCAGGTCGCGCGGACGGTCCACCAGGTAGGCGCCGAGCACGTACTCGGCAGACGAGTCGACGAGGTCCCAGTTGTTCACCCGCCCGTCGCGAACCGCCTCGACGTAGAAGTCGACCAGCCGGGAACGCTCCGAATCGTCGCGATGACGCGCGCTGCTCGCCCGCGCGAAGGCCGCATTCAAGATGACAAGACCGGCCAGTCGGTGCTCGTGCACGGGGCTGTCGAGAAGCAGCCGCACCTCGGGCAGCGGAAGGCCCGCGAACCGTTTCGCGACCGTCCTCGTCTGCGGCACACGCACGCCGATGAACACGTCGCCTTCGCCGTACTCGCCAGGGCCCGTCTTGAAGAAGCGCTGCAGGAAGACGGCGTCGTCCGGGTCAGCGACGGCGGCGAGGGCCTGCTGGACGTCTGCGGCGGAAGTCACGACAGCACTCTAGCGACGCTCCGCACGACGGTTTCGTGCGCAGGATCGCCGTCGCGCGCACGTTTCCGCCGAAAGTGTCAAGAAATCGTCCGGTCTGCGCGGTTAGGCTCGGAAGCAGGGCGTGCACGGGCGCGCCCATCGCACCGCCGCGACCGCGGCCGATCGCACGACGGGAGGTTCGTCATGTCTCAATTCGTCCCGCAGTTCACTGCAGGAGCCATTGTCGGGGAGCCCGAGGTCGTCGAGGACGGCCGCTCGGTCCGCGAGGTCGCGACGCACCCCGCGTGGCTGCGGCTCAAGGACGCGGCCACCGGCCTCCAGTCGCTCCAGGTCAAGGACGGCTCCGTCGAGCACGAGTCCGACAAGCGGGCCGCCGCCGAGTTCACCGCCACGATCGTGGCGTCCGTCGCCGAGCTCGCACCGTTCTTCCCTCATGACGCCGCCTACCTCGAGGCGCTGCGCCGCGACTTCGCCCGGTGGGCGGACGAGGGCTTCGGCGTGCCCGACTTCCTCGACGCACTGAACGAGTTCCAGCCGCAGCAGCACCGTGTCGACGGGCTCGGTCACCTCGTGGTGTTCCCGATGTACACGCAGAACGGCAGCACGAACCGCCTCGTCGAGGCCGTGCTCGTCGAAGTCATCTGGCCCGAGTTCGTCGCGGCCCTGGAGGCCGGCGACTACGGCAACAAGCTGTTCGTCGCCCTGCGGTTCGTGGACTTCACCCCGGGCTACGACACCAACTCCGCTGTCCTGTTCCCCGAGACCGTCGCGATGCGCGAGATCCCGCAGTTCACGTGGGGAGCGATCTTCCAGGACCGCGAGGCCGCCCGCTACCGGCGGGTGGTGCGCGCCGCCGCCGAGATCACCAAGCTGGAGCTGCCGGAGGACGCGGCGCGGATGCTGGACGACCAGCACCTCACGGAGGAGACCTTCGTGATGTGGGACATCATCCACGACCGCAGCCACATGCGCGGGGACCTGCCGTTCGACCCGTTCATGATCAAGCAGCGGATGCCGTTCTTCCTCTATTCGCTCGAGGAGCTCCGCTGCGACCTGACCGCGTTCCGCGAGTCGGTGCGGCTGCAGCGCGAGCTCGGGGCCTTCCCCGACTCCGAGCTGTCTGCTGCACAGCGCGAGATCCGGGACCACGCGAAGCTCGTGCAGTACGCGGTGATCTTCGACCGCATCTTCCGTTTCGCCATCACCGGCAGCCGGGTGCGCAACTACGACGGACTCGGCGGCCAGCTGCTGTTCGCGTGGATGCACCAGCACGACGTGCTGCACTGGACCGACACGCAGCTGACGATCGACTGGGATGCCGTCCCCGATGTGGTCGTCGCGCTCAGCGACCGGATCAACGAGCTGTACTGGCGCTCGATCGACCGCCCGAAGGTGGCGCACTGGCTCGCGGCGTACGCGATGCTCACCGAGACGCTCACCCCGCACCCGGCTTCCAACTGGGCACGAGGGCTGTCGGACGAGATCCTCTCCGGTGCGCCGAAGGGCTACACCGACGCGGTCCTGGACGACGAGTTCCCGCTGTCGATGTTCTACGAGGCGCTCAACAAGAAGATGGCCGCCGTCATCGAGTCGACCTCGGGGATCACCGGCACCACGGACGACGCGTGACGGATCACGAGGGTTCGGCGCCGGCCCGGTTCTCACCCGAAGAGACCGGGCCGACGCCGTCGATGGCGGCCGGTGAGGGTGGGCTCGCCGGCCGGCTGGTCCTGATCGCCGGTGCGACGAGCGCATCGGGCGAGGCTGTCGCACGGGCGCTCGTGACGGCGGGCGCGACGGTCCTCGCCGTCGGGACGCGCCAGGAGGCGCTCGATGCGCTCGCCGCCGTCGTTCCGGGAGTGGACACCCGCGTGTGCGATCTGGCCGACCGGGACGCGGTGGCGGAGCTCGCCATGCGCATCCACCTGAAGTTCGGCCGCGTCGACGGGCTGGTGCACTTGGTCGGAGGCTGGCGCGGGGGCGGGGGGATCGCCGGCCAGAGCGACGAGGACTGGGAGTCCCTGGAGCGCGGCTTCCGCACGCTGCGCAACACGACCCGGGTGTTCTACGACGACCTGGTCGCATCCCCGGCCGGCCGGCTGGCGATCGTGTCGTCCTCCGCTGTGGACGCGCCGTACGCCGGGGGCGCGAACTACGCCGCCGCCAAGGCGGCCGCGGACGCCTGGACCCGCGCCGTGGCACAGGGGCTCGCCAAGCAGGCGCCTCAATCGGCCGCGGTCGTCTTCGTCGTCAAGACGCTGGCCGGGCTCGAGGAGCGGCTGGGCGCTGAGGTCGTGGGCCTCTGGAACGCCGACCCGGCAGACGTCAACGGCGTGCGGATCCCGCTCTGACATTCGTCACGAATGTCGACATTCGTGGCACGAAAAGCGACATTCGTGACGAATCTCTGCACACTTCTACGGAATCTAGGATGGACACGTGACGCTTCAACTGCATGACCTGAGCCTGCGCGGCTTCGCCTCCGACAACTACGCAGGCGTGCACCCCGAGATCCTCGACGCGATCGCCGCGGCCAACGACGGCCACCAGATCTCGTACGGGGAGGACGTCTACACCGAGCGCCTCCACGAGGTGTTCGCCGAGCACTTCGGCGAGGGCGTCCAGGTGTTCCCCGTGTTCAACGGGACGGGTGCCAACGTGGTCGGGCTGCAGTCGATGGTGCCGCGCTGGGGCGCCGTCGTCTGCGCGAAGACGGCGCACATCAACACGGACGAGGCGGGCGCGCCCGAGAAGGTGGGCGGTCTCAAGCTGCTCCCCGTCGAGACCCCCGACGGCAAGCTGACCCCCGAGCTGATCGACCGGGAGGCGTGGGGCTGGGGCGACGAGCACCGGGCGCAGCCGCTCGTCGTGTCCATCACACAGACCACCGAGGTCGGCACCGCCTACACCGTCGAGGAGATCCGCGCGATCGCGGACCACGTGCACGCGCGCGGCATGAAGCTGCACATGGACGGCGCCCGCATCTCGAACGCGGCCGCGACCCTCGGGGTGCCCCTGCGCGCGTTCACCACGGACGCCGGCGTCGACGTGCTGAGCTTCGGCGGGACCAAGAACGGCATGCTGTACGGCGAGGCCGTCGTCGTGCTCAACCCGGCCTCCTCCGAGGGGCTGCTCTACCTGCGCAAGCTGAACATGCAGCTCGCTTCGAAGATGCGGTTCATCTCCGCACAGCTCATCGCACTGCTCAGCGACGACCTCTATCTGCGTTCGGCCTCGCACGCCAACGCCATGGCCGCCCGCCTGCGCGGCGCGCTGGAGGCCGGAATCGCCGACGGCAGCATCCGCGGCGTCGGCTTCAGCCAGGCCACCGAGGCGAACGGTGTCTTCGCGACCCTCCCCGCCGGCGTCGCCGACCGGCTGCGCGAGCACTTCCGCTTCTACGACTGGGATACGTCGCGCAACGAGGTGCGCTGGATGTGCTCGTTCGACACGACCGAGCAGGACATCGACGACTTCGTGGCGGCGCTGATCGGCGAGCTGTCGGCCTGACGCGGACGCGGCTCCGGCACGGGCGCCAGGGAAGCCCCTCAGATTGGGGACACATCGGGGTACAAAAATGTCCTCCATATGGCCGACAAGTTTGCTAGTCTCTAAGAGTCGTCGGAGGAACCCGAATAATCCACCGGTGATAACCCCGAAACGCATGCCGGGCAGTGTGGAGTAACCCTAGTATCCACACCGCCCGGCATCGTGGTTTAACAGGGTCGTGCCAGCCGTACCTGCTCCCAGTACGCGTAGCCGGAGGCCCGCACGAAGCCGAGCTCGGCGTACAGCGCGTGCGCGGCCGTGTTGTCGACGAGCACCTGCAGCCAGAGCTTCTCGACGTCGTGGTCTGACGCAGCGACGGCGAGCGCGCCCGCAAGGCTGCGGGCCAGCCCGCGCCTGCGCGTCTGCGGGAGGGTGGCGACCGCGTAGAGGCCGCCCCACTCACCGACCAGTGCGAGCCGGGCGACCGCGTCGGGTGCGGCAGGGTCACCGGACCACGCGTACAGGGCGGGCCCGCCCGAGAGGATGCGCGTGACGACCTCGCGCTCGCGGTCGCCGCCGCGACCGTCGACCTCCCACCAGGTGTCGAGCCAGCCGGGAGGGGGTGCCTCCGCCACGTCGATCGAGGACGGCGAAGGCGCGACCGCCGCGACCGCCGCGCGGTCGGCGACGAGGATGTCCGTCTGCGAATGCTCGCGGTACCGGCGTCTCCCGAGCGCGGTCGCGAGCCCGGCCGGCGAAGCCGGGCTGACCTGGAACACGGCGGGGAGGCCGCGTTCGGCGTACCAGACCTCGGCCCGGCCGATCGCGTCGTCGAGGTCGGGCGGCTCCGCGGAGGCGAGCACCGAGTTCGCGCGGTTGGTGACGCCGTGGGAGGCGCGCAGGGTCCAGCCTCCCAGCTGTTCGGCCTCGAGGGCCGGCCAGCCGCGGGCTGCGAGCCGATCGAGGAGCGCGGGTTCGGCGACGGGCATCTGTCGACGCTAACGCACCCGGCGTACCGTTCGTGGCATGACCGACACGAAGGACGCCGCAGTGCCCACAGCCGAGCCGTTTCCCGACGCGGAGGTGGCCGGGCTGAGCGCCAAGACCGTAGCCCACGTCGTCCACTACCGCAGGAAGACCTACGTCACCCTGCCGTCGGAGGGCTACGCCTTCCTCAAACGCGTCCGCACGCTGCTGCGCGACGGGACGACCGACCTGGTGCCGCTGGTGCACAGAGACGGCTTCGTCTGGCTGGCGGTCGGACCCAGCATCCCGATCGCCGTCGACGAGGTCGAGACCGAGCGCGGCGAGAGCGAGAAGCACGCGCTCAAGCGGCTCGGGCTGCACTGAGCAGGCACGATAGGGTCGAGTCCGCCGGTGAGGAATGGGGCCGGGCTCCGCGAACTCGACGGCGTCATCGCGCAGGCGGGTACCGACCCCGCGACCCTGGAGGCCGCCTGCGACGCGGTCGCGGCGCTGTGCGAGCCGATCTGGGCGGACACGGACGGTCGACCGGAGTAGACCGCCGGTCCGCCCAGCGCGGATCAGGCTCCGGCGATCTGCAGCAGCTGCCGGGCGGCCGGTTCGATCGGGAGTGGCAGCGCCGGGATGCTTCCGGTGTCGGCGGGCCCCGCGTTCTCGGCGAACTCGCGCAGCCAGGGCAGCAGGTCGGGGCCGAGGTCGTCGCGCGCGACGGCGAGCTGCACGATCGCCTTGAGGTAGTCCAGCCGGTCCCCGGTGTCGTAGCGGCGGCCGCGGAAGACGACCCCGTGCACGCCGCCCGTCCATGCCGGAGCCGTGGCGAGTCCCTCCAGGGCGTCGGTCAGCTGGATCTCGCCACCCTTGCCCGGTGCCGTCTTCTCGAGGATGTCGAAGATCTCGGGGCGCAGCACGTAGCGGCCGATCACCGCGTAGTTCGACGGCGCGTTCTCGCGGCTGGGCTTCTCGACCAGTCCCGTGATGCGCACCACGTCCTCCTGGTCGGTCTCGACGATCGCAGCTGCGCCGTACAGGTGGATGCTCTCCGGCGGCACCTCCATCAGCGCGACGACCGTCGTGTTGAGCGCGTGCTGGACCTCGAGCATGCGGGTCAGCAGCGGATCGCGCTCGTCGATGATGTCGTCGCCGAGCAGAACGGCGAACGGCTCGTGGCCGATGTGCGCTTTGGCTCGGAGCACCGCGTGGCCGAGGCCCTTGGGGTCGCCCTGGCGCGTGTAGTGGAGGTCGGCGAGCGACGTCGAGTAGCTCACCTTGCGCAGCTTGTCGGTGTCGCCCTTGCGCACGAGGGTGTCCTCGAGCTCGGCGTTGCGGTCGAAGTGGTTCTCGAGCGCGTTCTTGTTGCGGCCGGTGATCATCAGCACGTCGTTGAGACCGCTGGCGACAGCCTCCTCGACGACGTACTGGATTGCCGGCTTGTCGACGACCGGAAGCATCTCCTTGGGCATGGCCTTGGTCGCCGGCAGGAACCGGGTGCCCAGTCCGGCCGCCGGGATCACCGCCTTCGTAACGTAACTGCTCATCTCTTGCTCGCTTTCTCTGTTCGCCTCGCCCCGAAGGTAGGAGGTCGGTGTGCGTCAGTGGATGGGGACGGGGAGGGCGTCGGGGACGAGGCGCGCGCTCTCCGGCACCCGGCCCATGCCGAGGACGGTCCAGCCCGCGGCGTTCCAGGTGGCTGCATCGAGGCAGTTGCGCGCGTCGATGACCGTGCTGCCGCTCGCCAGTGCGCCCAGTCGCGCGGGGTCCGCCCCGGTGAACTCGTCCCACTCGGTGAGGACGACCGTCAGGTCGGCGCCATCGACGGCATCCTCCATCGACTCCGCGTAGCCGAGAGTCGGGAAGAGCCGCTGGGCGGTGCCGCGCGCCTGCGGGTCGTAGACGACCACCTGGGCGCCGCGCAGGTGCAGCGCCGCGGCCACGTTGAGCGCCGGCGAGTCGCGCACATCGTCGGTGTGCGGCTTGAAGGCGGCGCCGAGCACGCCGATCCGGCGGTTGAGCACGGAGCCGCCCAGCGCCTCGAGCGCCAGGTCGATGACGCGCTGCCGACGGCCCATGTTGATCTCGTCCACCTGCTGCAGGAGGCCGACGGCGGCGTGCGCGCCGAGCTCGTTCGAGCGGTGCATGAGCGCCCGGATGTCCTTCGGGAGGCACCCGCCGCCGAAGCCCAGGCCCGCGTTGAGGAACTGCCGCCCGATGCGCGCGTCGTGGCCGAGCGCGTCCGCCAGGAGGGAGACGTCAGCGCCGGCGGCATCGCACACCTCGGCGATCGCGTTGATGAACGAGATCTTGGTGGCGAGGAAGGCGTTGGCGCTCACCTTCACCAGCTCGGCGGTCGGCAGGTCGGCCACCAGCACAGGCGTGCCGTCGGCGATCGGCCGGGCGTAGACGCGGCGGAGGAGGGCCTCCGACCGCTCCGACGTGCCGCCGAAGACGAGCCGGTCGGGGCGCAGCGTGTCGTCGACCGCCTTGCCCTCGCGCAGGAACTCGGGGTTCCAGACGAGCTCGACGTCCACCTCGGCCGGCGCGGCCTCCGCCACGATCGCGCGCAGGCGGGCGCCGGTTCCGACGGGGACGGTCGACTTTCCGACGATCAGGGCGTCGTGGGTGAGGTGGGCGGCGATGCCGCGCGCCGCAGCCTCCACATAACTCAGGTTCGCGGCGAACGAACCGGACTGCTGCGGGGTGCCGACGCAGATGAAGTGCACGTCGGAGACCGCGACGGCCTCCGCGATGTCGGTCGTGAACCGCAGCCGACCTGCGGCGACGTTGCTGCGGATGAGTTCGGGCAGACCCGGCTCGAAGAAGGGCGCGCGGCCCTCCGTGAGCTCCGCGACCTTGTGCGGGTCGGTGTCGACGCCGATGACGTCGAAGCCGAGCTCGGCCATGGCCGCGGCGTGCGTGGCTCCGAGGTAGCCGGTGCCGATCACGCTGATGCGCGGGGCCGGCTGCTCCTTCGGCTTCTTGGTGGACGGGGTGGAGGTCATGTGCGTTCCTTCCGTGCTGAGTGGACGGGGATGGGATCTAGGGGGCCGGAGTGAGCGTGAAGTCGTCTTCCGGTCTGGTGAGGCCGGCGATGAACGCCGACAGCGTGTCCGCCCGGGAGTCGATGCGCCAGTCGTTGGTGGCGCGCACGCCCTCCACGTAGCTGGTCACGGCGAGGTTGAACCACGAGAAGCCGATGATGTCGGCGTTCTCGGGTTTGGCGAGGCCGTTGAAGAACGAGGTGATCCAGGCCGCCTTGTGGCCTTCGGTCTCCGACGCCCCGACCTCGGCGAGGATGATCGGCTTCTTCGTGATGCTCCGGAGCTTGTCCAGGCTCGGCTTGAACGTGTAGTCGAAGCTGAAATCGTTGTCCGGCTTGAACGGGGGCCGCAGGTAGCCGGAGAGGCCGACCCAGTCGACGTACTGGTCGCCCGGGTACAGGTTCTCGAGGTAGCCCGCAGCCTTGTGCGAGGCGGGGAGGTTGTTCACGATGTTCGGGGCCCACACCCAGACCACCAGGTCGTTCGCGCCCTCCTGCTGGAAGATGTCGTGCACGTGCCGCCACATCTTCACGTAGTCGCCCTGGCTGTTCCCGTTGATCGACTTGCCCGCGCCGTCGTTCTCTGACCACGGGTACCAGATGCCGTTCATCTCGTGGTCGAGCCGCAGGGCGAGCGGGAGGCCGGTGGCCACGATGTCCTTCGCGTACTGGTGCAGGTAGGCGTCGAAGTCGCCGCCGATGATCTTCGGCAAGGAGTAGTCGGGGGCGACGTTGGAGTCGTTGCTTGAGGTGATCGGTCGCGACTCCCAGGTCATCATCGGCATCCGGCCCTGCTTCCACGCCCGGGTGACGGCATCGCCGCGGAACGTCTGGTCCCAGCCCTGGAAGTACCCGACCAGGTTCGGGGAGACGCCGATCTTCGAGCTCGTGGAGTCGAAGGTCGCCCAGTTGAAGGGCGCCTGGTCGGTGTACATGCCGAAGTACCGCGACGACGGGTTCACGAGGTCGGCACGGGCGGGCGCGGTCACGGGGGTGGCCCCGTTGCCGTTCGACCCGGAGTTCGACGCCGGCTTGCCCGATGCGCCGGCGCGGGACGAGCTGCCCGCTTTCGCCTGGGCCGCGGCGAGCTGCGCCTTGAGGCTCGCGACCTCGTTCTGGGCGGCGAGCGCCTTCTGCTGGGCTGCGGCGAGCTGCTTGGCGGAGCCGGCCTGGGCGGCCAGCGCCTGGGACTGAATCGCGGTCAGCTTGCCCTTCTGCGAGGCGATGGTCTGCGTGGCGCGGTTCAGGTTGCGCTTGAGCTCGGCGTTCTGGGCGGCGAACGGGGTGATGGTCTGCGTCGCGTCGGCGACCGCATCGCGGAGGGGCGCTCCCGTCGGCGACACCCAGACATAGGTGGAGATGCCGACGAGGACCAGCGCGAGGGCGATGAACGAGGCGGCGGTCGCCTGCGACCGCGACTTCGACTGGGCCCACCAGGAGTGGGCGCGGCTGCTGAGGGTAGAGGTCGGGCTAGACAAGGAACAGGGCCTCCAGGGTCAGGATCGCGATTCCGATCAGGTACGGGATGGCGGCGAGGGGATTGCGCTTGCGGCGCGCCGGCGTGCCGGACTTCTTCGCGGAGGTCTTCGCCTGCGTCTTGGCTTCGGCGCGCGTGGCGACGGCGGTCGCGGGTCGCGTGGCCGTGGCCAGCGCTGTGGTCGAGCTCACACCGCCCACCGCGTCCGGCAGACCGGCGATGGGTACGGTGTCGGACGGCATCGTGGTCGAACCGAAGGACGCGATCTCGTCCTCCGAACTGATCTCGCCAGGGCCTCCCGCGTACGCCCCGGCCCTGGTGCCCCACCCGCTGGCGTGCGCCATGCGGAAGAAGCCGATGAGCCGGATCGGCATGAGGAAGAACGTCGACACGATGATGAACACCGGAAGGCGGAAGAAGTCGGTCGGCTTCTCGGACAGGTGCCGGATCTGACGGATCGACATGCTGATGACCGAGGAGGCGACCATCAGGGCCACGACGGTGACGATGCCGCCCTGGATCCCGTAGGACTTCAGGAAGCCCTCGTAGAAGTTGTAACCCTCGCCCGTGATCGAGCGGTACACCCAGCCGCCGAGCACGCCGGCGAGGATGAACGGCAGCAGGATGTCCATCACGAAGAAGAACGACAGGACCGGTGCGTGGCCGAGCATCCACGGCAGCATGCGCAGGGTGTTGTACTGGCTGCCGCGCGCCCAGCGCAACTGCTGCTTGAACAGCTTCTTCACCTTCAGCGGGGCGTCCGTGTAGACGAGGCTGGTGTGCTGGTACACCGTGCGGTAGCCCTCCTTGAGCGTGAGGTTCGTGAGGGTGCGGTCGTCGGAGACCTCCAGGAACACCCCGAGGAACTTCTCGGTCATGAACTTGTCCATGACCCGCATCAGGATCGAGCGGCGGAACGCGATCGTGCGGCCGGGCAGGCAGCCGATCTGACCCACGACGCTCTGCGCCGGCATCGAGTACAGGGCCCGGGAGTTCTCCAGCCAGTCCGCCCACCGCGTGATCCACGAGCGCTCCGGCTCCAGGATCCGCTGCTTGGTGGTGACGCCGCCCACGCGCTGATCGGCGAACGGCTTGACGAGCTCGCTGAGCGTGTCCTGCGTCCACACGGTGTCCGAATCGACGAGCACGGTGATCTCGCCCGTGGACATCTTCGTCCCGATCATCACCGCATTCCGCTTGCCGGGGATGGGCGTGTGCACCCAGCGCACCAGCGGCGCGAACTCCTCGCACACCTCGGCCAGCTCCGGGTTGGGGGCGCCGTTGATGACGACGATGATCTCGCCCGGCTTCTGCTCGACCATGCGGCCCAGCACGTCGCGGAACAGGTCGAGCGGCTCGTCCACGACCGGCACGACGACGCTGGTCGTGCCGTGGAACTCCTCGGTGAAGGGGCGATACCGGCGGGACATCAGGACCTTCACGATCCAGATGACCCAGATCAGGGCGGAGTAGATGGCGAACAGGTAGAACTCCGGATGGCCGCCGAGCATGTGCCGGAGTTGCAGCAGGAAGATGAACACGAGGCAGACCTCTCACTGAGGGAATGGGGGGTGGCATCCACGACGGCGGGGATCTGGTCGGTTCGGGTTTTCACAGTTCTACGGGTCCGCAACACGGCCCGCAAGTGGGGGTGGAACGCACTTGACGGTTTGGCCCCCATCTGCATTCGGGGGACATGTCCGCAGACACGCCGACACGGCATACCCTTCGGTACCGAACCGGTCAAAGACCAGGTGAGGCGCTAAATCCGCAATCGGAATCCCGGGAGTGGCGCGTCGCGATCGACCGAGCGCGTGTACCCCGAAACACGGGTGAGAACGCTCTCTGAAAAGTTACGAAGTTTTACACGGCCGTCACACAGCGTTCATACCCGGAGTACCCTCACGGACCCCTCGAAACACCTCTACTGTGCGTCGCGCCCGGAGGCTATGCTGACGCCGTGACCGCACTCGAGCGCTCCACCCGTCGAACGACCCGCCGCACCGTCGCGCGACGTCGCGCGGCCGCCGCGATCGTGGGAGTCGCGATCCTCGGCCTCCTCGCCGGCTGCGATCTCATCGCCCCGCAGGACACCAAGTACATCCAGGAGACGGCCGACGGCGTCAACGGCGACATCGGCGCGATCTTCATCGGCAACGCCGTACTCCTCACCTCCGACCCCTCCGGCACGACCGGACTCGTGGCGACCCTCGTCAACCAGGGCGAGTCGAAGGAAGACGTGCGCATCAGCACCGACTCCGGCACCGAGACCGTGACCGTCAAGCCCGCCGAGTCGGTGCAGCTCGGCACGTCGGGCGGCCAGTCGGTCACGTTCGAGGGGCTCGGCGCGAAGCCGGGCTCCCTGGCGTTCGTGACGTTCGAGACGAGCACCGTGAGGGAGACGCTGAACGTGCCGGTGCTCGACGGCTCGCTGCCGCAGTATCAGGACCTGGTGCCGTAGCGGCTCTGCAGGATCTGCTGCCAGTCGGCCGGCACCCGCTCACGCGGTCCGGGAACCGTCTGCGACTCCGGGTGACTCTCCGGCGGCGCCAGCCGCGGCCCGTCGATGTACGCGTCGCGGGTGTAGTCCCAGAACCACTCCTCGCCCGGCTCGAAGCTCTGGATGACAGGGTGACCGGTCTCCGCCGCGTGCGCCCGCGCGTGCCGCGAGAGCGAGTCGTCGCAACAGCCGACGTGACCGCACTCGGCGCACCGCCGCAGGTGCACCCACCAGGAACCGGTGGCGTCGCACTCGACGCACCCGGTGCCCGAGGGCGGGACTGCGGGGTCGATCGCATCGGTCATCGGGGCTCCTCCTCGTCGGGTGAGGCCAGCCTAGGCATCGCAGCGTGCCGATGGAAGCGCACCGCGACTCTGAGAGATTCATCATGTGCTCTCTGCCGCGTCCCAGCACGGCAGGCCGTAGGTTGGAGCGTCGCATCAAGGGAGGTCGCGTGTCGCAACAGGTGCAGGAGTCGCTCCACGTTCGGGGAGCACTCTTCGACGGGGACGAGCGCGCGGAGTTCGGAACGCTGGGCGAACTGCTCGAGAAGCTGCAGACGAGCACGGCGTTCGGCTACCTCGAGATCAGCGATCCCGATCGCCTGCAGCTCTCCGAGCTGGCCGAGCACCTCGGCGCTCCCGAACTGCTCCACCCTCCGGCGTCCGCGTCGAGCGGCCATCTGCCGCTTGTGGCGGGAGAGCATGTGCGACTCTCGGCGCACCGGGTGCAACTGGAGGAGCCGACCTTCCAGCTGGTGGTGGCCGACCTCCACATCTACGTGCTGCCTCGGCTGCTCATCCTCGACCACGACGGCGGATTCGATACCGTACGGCTGCGCGCCAGGCTCGACACCGAGAAGCGGCACCGCGACCAGGGCGTCGGCTGGCTGCTCTGGATCGTGCTCGACGAGCTGCTGGCGGAGTCCGGAGAGGCGCTGTCGGCACTCGACGACGAGCTCGACGACATCGAGGACGTGCTGCTGGGGTCGGGCGCGAAGCCGGCGGCCATCCAGAACCGCGTCTACCGGCTGCGCAAGTCGGCCTCGCGACTGCGCCGCTGCCTGCTGCCGCTGCGCGACGCGGTCGACGCGCTGCTGCGGCGGGAGGCCGACTGCGTCAGCGCCCCGCTGTTCCCGCTGTTCCAAGGTCTCTACGACCGGGGCGTGCACCACGTCGAATGGGCCGACTCGCTGCGGGACCTGGTCACGGCGCTCTCGGACACCCAGATCGCGATGGAGGGCAACCGGCTCAACGTGATCATGAAGAAGGTGACCAGCTGGGCGGCGATCATCGCCATCCCGGCGGCGGTGACCGGCTTCTACGGCCAGAACCTTCCGTATCCCGGGTTCAACACGATGGGCGGCCTCTGGACCTCCACGTTGCTGATGGTCGTCGGGTGCGGGGGGTTGTACATCACGTTCAAACGCAAAGACTGGCTGTGAGCCGTCTGGAATAGTCGCGCATATCCATGTGTTCTCATGGATATAGCCGGGCAATGGAGCCTCGAGCACCCCTAACCACGTCGAGGAGAATCCACCCATGTCGCTGATCGACACCACAACCCGCACCGCCGACACCTCCCTGCCCTTGCTCCCGGTCCTGGCCGAGCGCTGGAGCCCCCGCGCATTCGACACCGAGGCCGTGATCGACGAGACCAAGCTCACCGCCGCCCTCGAAGCCGCGCGCTGGTCGCCGTCCGCCAACAACTCCCAGCCGTGGCGGTTCATCGTCGCCCGGCGCGGCACCGCGGCATTCGACACGATCGTCGCGAACCTGATGGGCTTCAACCAGGTGTGGGCCGGCGCGGCCGGCGCTCTCGTCGTCGCCCTCGCCGAGGTCGTCGACACCGAAGGCAACGAGCGTCGCTGGGCCACCTACGACGTCGGCCAGGCGGTCGCCCACTTCAGCGTGCAGGCGCACCACGAGGGCCTGCACACCCACCAGATGGGCGGCTTCGACGCCGAGGGCCTGCGCGCCGCGTTCGACCTCGACCAGCGCTTCGCCCCGGTCTCGGTGACCGCGGTCGGCATGCTCGGCGATGTGGACGCCCTCCCCGCGCCGCTGCGTGAGCGCGAGCTCGCTCCGCGCACCCGCAACGCCCTCGACGACCTCCTCGTCGTCAACTCCTGAAATACGCCGAAGGGCACGTTGTTGTCCCCCTCGCTCGGCGAGGGGGACAACGACGTGCCCTTCGGCGTTCTGGCTAGGGGCGGACCAGGGTCTTGATGGCGCGGCGGGAGTCCATGGCGGCGTAGGCCTCCGCGATGTCGGAGAGCGGCAGCTCGAGGTCGAAGACGCGGCCGGGCTGGATGGCGCCGGACCAGACGTCCTGCAGCAGCTCCTCCACGTAGTTGCGCACCGGCGCGACGCCGCCGTTCACGCCGACGTTCGTGTTGAACAGAGTGCGGATCGGCAGCTCGGCGCCGCCGTTCGGCACGCCGACGTAGCCGACCATGCCGCCGGGGCGAGCCGAGCGGATCGCCTGGTCCATGGACTCCTTCGTGCCGACCGCCTCCAGGACGCAGTCCGGGCCGATGCCGTCGAACAGCTCCTTGACCGCGGCGACGCCGGCATCGCCGCGCTCGGCCACGATCTCGGTCGCGCCGAACTCGCGCGCGAGCGCCTGCCGGGACTCGTGCCGCGACATCGCCACGATGCGCGAAGCGCCCAGGCGCGCGGACGCGAGTACGGCGCACAGGCCGACCGCCCCGTCGCCGACCACGACGACCGTGCTGCCCTCCGTCACGCCCGCCGACAGGGCGGCGTGGTGGCCGGTGCCCATGACGTCGGAGAGGGTGAGCAGGCTCGGGATGAGGTCGTCGGCGGGATACTCGGGCGTCGCCACGAGCGAGCCGTCGGCGTGCGGCACGCGCACCTTCTGCCCCTGGCCACCGTCGGCGAAGCCGCCGAGCTGGTCGTCCGCGCCCCAGGCGCCGCCGTGGAGGCACGAAGTGCTGACGCCGTTCCGGCAGTTGAGGCAGGTCATGTCGCAGTCGTAGAAGGGTGCGATGACGAAGTCGCCGACGGCGATGGTGCGCACGTCCGGCCCGACCTCCTCCACGACGCCGACGAACTCGTGACCGATTCGGCGCGGGCTCCTGGTGGGCGTGACGCCGCGGTACGGCCACAGGTCGGAGCCGCACACGCAGGCCGCGACAACCCGCACGATGGCGTCGCCGCCGGTGGACAGGACGGGATCGGGGACTTCCTCGAGGCGAACGTCGCGTTCGCCGTGGATCACGGTGGCAAGCATGAGGCCGAGCCTACGCTTTCCCGGTTGTGCGCCGGCTCCTTACGCCCGCCGGGCCCTCCTCCGCACCACCAGCAGCCCACCGGCCGCGAGCAGCAGGAGCGCGAACAGCGCCGCGGTGCCGACGTCGCTGCCGGTGTCGGCGAGCCCGTCGCCCGAGCCCGTGGAGGCCGCGGCCGACCCTCCGGAGCCGTTCGAGGTTCCTGAGCCGCCGCCCTGGCCTCCGCCCGCGCTGCCGCCCGGCAGCACGAAGTCGGTGCGCAGCACGCGGTCGCTGCCGTCCGGAGCGGTTCCGATCGCGACCAGCGAGTGGGCGCCCGTGTAGCCGGCCGGGATGACGATGGTCGCCGATGCGGTGCCGTTGACGTCGGCATTCACCACCGCCAGGACGACCGGCGACGAGTAGATGCCGAAGGTCACCGGCGATTCCGGTGCGAAGCCGCCCGCCGTCAGGACGACGGTCTGACCCGCCTGCGGCGACGCCGGAACACCGGGCAGCGCGCCATCCGGGGCCGGAGGCACGAGCGGCAGCGACAGCGGTGCGACGTCCGCGACCACGATGCTGAGGGTCTGACCGGCGGCGCCCGCGGTCAGGGTGACCGTGCTCGTGCCCGCCGTGTCGACGGTGCGGCCCGAGATCGTCGCCGTTCCGTTGCCGTGGTCGGTGAAGGTCAGACCACCGGGCAGGGCGCCGGTCATCGTGATCGCCCCGACCGCCGGGTAGGCGTGAGCGGTGGTGACCGTGAAGTCCACGTCGACGCCGCGCTCGACGGCGAGCGTGGCCGGGCTGGTGATCGCGCCTGCCTCCTCGACCGTCAGCGTGAAGGGCTGCGATGCCGTCGGCGCCGGTGCGTTCGCCGCCGAGACGGTGACGCTGTAGACGCCGCCGCTGCCGGCAGCAGGGGTTCCGGTGAAGACCGCTGTGCCGTCACCGTTGTCGATGAAGCGCACACCGCTCGGCAGGGCTCCCGACACGCTCAGCGCCCGGGCCGCCGGGAAACCGGGCGTCGTCGTGACCGTGAACGAGCCGGAGGCTCCGGCGGTGAACGTGGTGGCCGCCGCGCTCGTGAACACCGACGGCTGCAGCACCGTCAGTACGAACGACTGGGTCGCGTCCGGGAGCGAGCCGTTCGCCGCCGTGATCGCGATCGGGTATGTGCCCCCGGCGCCTGCGGCGGGGGTGCCGGCGATCGTCGCGGTGCCGTTCCCGTTGTCGGTGAACGTCAGCCACGAGGGAAGCGTCGTCGTCGTGCTCAGGGCCGGGGCCGGCGAGCCGCTCGTGGTGACGGTGAACGCTCCGGCGGAACCGGTCGTGAACTCGGCCGCGGCGGCGCTGGTGATCGTCGGTGTCAGGGTGACGGTGAGCACCGCCGGCACCGTCGTCACGGTGCCGGACGCGTTGTCGAACTGTGCGGCGTAGCGGTAGCCGTTGTCCGCCAGGGCGGCCGTGAAGCTCAGCGTCGTCGCGGTCGCCCCGGGGATCGCCGTGTAGGTCGCTCCCCCGTCGGTCGAACGGACCCACTGCACGGTCGGCGCGGGATAGCCCGTCGCCGAGGCGGTGAACGCCGCCGTCCCTCCGTCGCCGACGGTGAGGTCGGCCGGCGCGAGCGTGATCACGGGCTTGGCGGCCACCACGAGGGTCAGCGACATGTAGGTGGTGGCGGCGCTGGAGGCCGCTGCGAGGGTGAGGAGGTACGTACCGCCGCCACCGGTCGGAGTGCCGGAGATCGTCGCCGTCCCGTCTCCGTTGTCGACGAAGGTGACGCCGGAGGGCAGCGTGCCGCTCACCGACAGGGCCGGAACGGGATAGGCGTGGGCCGTGGTGACCGGGAACGAGAAGGCTGTTCCGACCAGCGCGTTCGTCTGAGCACTGCTGGTGAACCTCGGCGCTTCGAGCACGGTGAGGGTGAAGGACTGCGTCACCGGGGTGCCGACACCATTGGAAGCGCCGAGGGCGACGGTCACGATGCCGCCCGCGCCGGCCGCCGGGGTGCCGGCGATCGTCGCCGTGCCGTCGCCGTTGTCGGTGAAGTGCAGTCCAGCGGGCAGCGTTCCCGTGAGCGAGATCGGCGACGGCGTCGGCCGGCCGGTCGTGGTCACGGTGAAGGATCCCGCGGAGCCGACGGCGAACTGAGCCGACGACGCGCTGGAGAACGCGGGCGTCTGGTTCAGCGTGTACGGGATGGTCTTCGTGGCCGTGCCCGCCGCGTTGACGGCCGTCACCGTCAACGAATAGTCGCCGGCCGGACCGGTGGGCGTTCCCGAGAGGGTGGCCGTGCCGTCGCCGTTGTCGACGAAGGTCAGTCCAGTGGGCGGGGTTCCCGTGAGGCTGAGGCTCGGCTTCGGGTAGCCCGTCGTCGTCACGACGGACGACTGCGGAAGTCCGACGACGCCCGTCAGCGCCGTCGGCCCGCTGATCGCCGGCGGTGCGTAGACGAGCACGGGAACGGTGACCAACGCCTGGTCGAGTCTGGCCGCGACCGTCACCGAGCCCGGCTGGCCGGCGGTCATGGTCGTGGTGACCTGCCCGGTCGACAGCGGAGAGGTCGACGGCGACACGGCCGCGGAGCCGCCGACCGCCATCCAGGTGACGGCGAGGCCGCTGAGCGCGCCGAGCTGGGCCAGCGGAACGGCCGTGCCCGACGAGTCGACCAGGATCGAGGCGGTGACCGCGGTGCTGGAGGTCGGCAGCGTGATCGGCGACTGTGCCGCAGCCGCGGTCAGGGTGAGGTACGGCGCAGACGCGACCGTCCCCGAGACGGTGTCGCACCCCGGCGCGCCCGGCGCGCCCCCGCATCCCCACCAGTTGGACGCCGCGGTGACCGTGCCGCCGAGGTTCGCCACCGCGGTTCCGGAGTTGCCGGTGATGCGGTTGTACTGCGCGGTCAGCGTTCCGCCGGTCACGCCGATCGCCGAACCGCCTCCCGTGCTGTTCTGGTTGCCGGTGAAGGTGGACCCGCTGACCGTGAGCGCGCCGCCGTCCAGCCACAGTCCGGCGCCGCGGAAGAGGCCGGACCCGGCGGTGACGGTGTTGGCGGTGAAGGTGCTGCCGGTGATGGAGGGCGCTGCCCGTCCACCCGGGTCGCTCACCGCGACGGCCGCACCTCCTGTCGCGTTCGTCGCCTTCGCCGAGTTGCCCGAGAAGGTGCTCCCGGAGATGGACAGCGACTGACCGGTAGCGGAGCCGACGCTCTGATAGAAGATCGCGCCGCCCGAGCCTGCACCGGCGTCGTTGCCCGAGAACAGCGAGTTCGTCACGGTGAGCGAGCCCCCGACGAACTGGATCGCTCCGCCCGGGTTGGCGTTGCCCGCGAGCGTGTTGGCCTTGTTGCCGCTGAACTCGGAGTTCGTGACGACGAGCGTGTCCGGAGCGGCCGGATCGGGCGAGCCGCCCAGCAGCGCACCCCCTCCGAAGACGTTGTCGACGCCGCCGGTGATCTTCAGGCCGTCGATGGTCGCCGTCACTCCGCCGACCGGAGTGGGGTCGACGAGGAACACCTGGTGCTGGCCGTCCCCGACGATGGTCGGCTTGCCCTGACCGGCGATGGTGATGTTCGAGCCGGCGGTCGTGCCGACCACCAGGGCGCCCAGACCAGGCGACAGCGTGTACGTGCCCGCCTGGACGCTCACGGTCTGGGCGCCGCCGAGGTTGTTCGCCACGCAGAGAGCGTTGCGCAGGGTCGCCGGGGAGCCCTGCACCACGACGCTCGGCTGCGAGCAAGCGCCGTTGGGGTCGCTGTCCGAGAACGACGTGACGGTGAGGGTACCGGCCGCCTGAGCCGGCAGCGCCCCACCGAACAGCGCTGCCACAAGCGCGACGACCGCACCTGCGGCGATGAGTGGGAGGCGGCGCTCGGTCGAGGTCGGCATCACGGGATCGGGCTCCTCGCGGGCTGCCGCACGCGTGGGCGCGCGCGGGAAACGGTGGTCGCGTGTCGGGACGCGGCTTTCCGATGGTATCGGCGCGCCGACGACCCCCGATGTCCCCTCTCTGCGGGCCAGAGCCGGCCCGCGACGATGCCCTAAGCTCGCACCAGGCTGCGCGCGACCCGACCCGCTGCGCGGCCGCTCCAGGAAGGACACCCCGTTGCCCGAAGTGTCGCGCCGCGCCGTCATGGCTTCCGCGCTGGGCGGACTCGGCATCGCCGCCGCTGCCGGCCTGCCCGCCGCTCCCGCGATTGCGCGTGGGGTCGCGGGCATCGCCCCTTCCGTCCGTGACAACGCTGCGAGCGCAACCGTGGACGCGGTGCGCTCGCTCTTCACGCCCGCCGTCGGCCGCACCTTCCGCGCCACCGAGAGTGGAGGCGGCGCGAGCGACCGCACCATCGACCTCGTCCTCTCCGCGGTCGAGGACATCGCCGACAGCGCCCCGGGTGACGAGAACCGTTTCCTGCTGCTGTTCACGACCTCCGGGTTCACAGCCTCCGACGGCATCTACACGCTGCGCCGGTCCGGCGCCCCGCAGGTGACCCTGTTCCTGAGCGCGATCGGCCCGCGCGGGCTGACTCGCGCGATGCAGGCCGTGGTGAGTCGGACGGCGTGATGGCGCTGCGCACCGTCGAGCTGAGGCCGGCCGTCCCCGCTGACGACGCCTTCCTGCGCCGCGTGTTCCTCGACGCCCGCAGCGGGGAGTTCCCCGGCATACCGGCCGCCGACCTCGACCCGCTGCTCGCCCTGCAGTACCGCGCGCACACCTCCGAGCGCCGCGACCGTCACCCGCACGCCGAGACCTCGATCATCCTCGACGACGGCGAACCGGCCGGGACCCTCACGGTCGACCGTGACGGCTCCTGCGCGCACCTCGTCGACATCGCCGTCCTGGCGGAGTACCGCGGACGCGGCATCGCCTCGCGCGTGATCGCGGACCTCGTGGCGGCCGACGGCCACGTGACGCTGTCGGTCTGGGGGCTGAACGTCGGCGCGCGCCGCCTGTACGAGCGGCACGGCTTCTCCGTCGTCTCCGAGCAGTTCGGCTATCTGCTGATGGCGACGGAGGTGGACGGATGACCGCGTACGACCGCTGGGTGGCCGCCGCCGGGCAGACTTTCGAGGCGGCAGCCGAGGACGGCTCACGGCACCGCCTCCGGCTCGCCACGGTGAGCCCCGCGCAGCGCGCCAACGGCTGGCTCGGCTACTCCCTGCAGTTCACGGCCGCGCCGGACAGCACGCTGCAGCAGCAGACCTACGAACTCAGCGGTGCCGGCATCGCGGAAGCGGTGTTCCTGGTGCCCACCGGCCGCACCGCGGACGCACTGACCCTGGAGGCCGTGTTCATGGTGGTCGACGAGGAGGAACGATGAGCAACGGCTACATCGGAGAGATCCGCATGTTCGCGGGCGACTTCGCCCCGGCGGGATGGGCGCTGTGCAACGGCCAGCTGCTGCCGATCTCGCAGAACGACGCCCTGTTCAACCTGATCGGCACCACCTACGGCGGCGATGGTCTGGACACCTTCGCGTTGCCGAACCTCAACGCCCGTTTCCCCGTTGACGCCGGAACCGGCCCCGGCCCCGCGTTCCAGATCGCCGAGACCGGCGGAGTGGACTCGGTCGTCCTCTCGACGAACCAGCTGCCGACGCACTCGCACCCCGTCACTGCAGGCTCCGGTGCGACGACGTCGAGCGCGAACGGCGCGTATCCCGGCGCCTGGGCCGACGCGCCGTACACCACGGCCGCACCGGACACCACGCTCGCCTCGCAGCAGATCGCTTCGCAGGGCGGTGCGCAGCCGCACGAGAACCGGCAGCCCTACCTGGCGATGAACTTCATCATCTCCCTGTTCGGCGTCTTCCCCAGCCCGACCTGACCCGAGGACAACCCGTGAGCGAACCCTTCCTGTCGGAGATCAGACTCGTCAGCTTCGCCTTCGCCCCCAAGGGCTGGGCGCTGTGCAACGGCCAGTTCCTGCCGATCAACCAGAACCAGGCGCTCTTCTCGCTGCTGGGAACCACCTTCGGCGGCGACGGCCGTGTCACCTTCGCACTGCCGAACCTACAGGGACGGGTGCCGGTCGGCGTCGGCAACGGCCACACCCTCGGCGAGATCGGGGGCGAGTACGCACACACCCTGACGGTGCCCGAGATGCCGGCGCACCTGCATCCCGCCGCGGTCGCGTCTGCGGCGACGGTGGGGACCCCGACGTCCTCGACCGTGCTGGCCCAGCCGGGCAAAGCCGCCTATTCGACGAAGGCCGCCGGCGCGATGGCCGCGAGCAGCGTGGCACCGGCCGGCGGAAGTCAGGCGCACCAGAACACGGCCCCGTACCTCGTCGTGCAGTACGTCATCGCCCTCCAGGGCATCTTCCCGACGCAGAACTGAGACCACCATGACCGATCCCTTCCTTGCCGAGATCCGACTCGTCCCGTTCAACTTCGCACCGAAGGGATGGGCGTTCTGCCAAGGGCAGCTCCTGCCGATCTCGCAGAACGTCGCGCTGTTCTCGCTGCTCGGCGCCAACTACGGCGGCAACGGCAAGACGACGTTCGCCCTGCCGAACCTGCAAGGCATGACCGTGCTCGGCGCGGACGGCGCTCAGTTCCCGCTGGGCCAGCAGGGCGGCGTTGAGGCCGTCGCTCTGACCCAGAGCGAGATGCCACCGCACACCCACCAGCTTCAGGTGTCGTCCGCCACGGGAGCGACGACCGACCCCACGGGCGCGACCTTCGCCCGGCCGCGGGTCGGCCGGACCCCGGAGAACGCGTACGGCACCGGGCCGAGCGTCGCGCTCGCGCCCGACGCCATCGCCGCCGCCGGCGGTTCCCTCCCCCACAACAACATGCAGCCCTACCTGGTGCTGAACTACATCATCGCCACCCAGGGCATCTTCCCGTCCCGTCAGTAGCCGGCCGCTACTCGCGGACGGGGGTGACGCTGAGGCGATCTCCGGAGGGGTCGAGGTCGACGCGCACCTGGTCGCCGTCGCGGATCTCGCCCGCGAGCAGCTCGGTGGCCAGCCGGTCCTCGATCTCGCGCTGCATCAGGCGGCGCAGCGGACGCGCGCCGTAGATCGGGTCGTAGCCGCGCTCGGCCAGCCAGCGTCGGGCGTCCGGGGTGACGGCCAACTCCAGCCGGCGCTCCTCCAGCCGCCGCATCAGGCGGTCGATGTTCAACTCGACGATCTCGCCGAGCTCCTCCTGGCTGAGGGCGGAGAACACGACGATGTCGTCGAGGCGGTTGACGAACTCCGGCTTGAACGCCTGCCGCACCAACTGCAGCACGGCCTCCTCGCGCTCCGTCTCGTTCAGCGTCGGGTCGACCAGGAAGTTGCTGCCGAGGTTCGACGTCAGGATGAGGATGGTGTTGCGGAAGTCGACCGTGCGGCCCTGGCCGTCGGTGAGCCGGCCGTCGTCGAGCACCTGCAGGAGCACGTCGAACACCTCGGGGTGCGCCTTCTCGACCTCGTCGAGGAGGATGACCGAGTATGGACGCCGGCGTACGGCCTCCGTCAGCTGACCACCCTGCTCGTAACCGACATAGCCGGGAGGGGCGCCGACGAGCCGCGAGACGGAGAACTTCTCCCCGTACTCGCTCATGTCGATGCGCACCATCGCCTTCTCGTCGTCGAACAGGAACGCCGCGAGCGCCTTCGCGAGCTCGGTCTTGCCCACGCCCGTCGGCCCGAGGAACAGGAACGAGCCCGTCGGGCGGCCGGGGTCGGAGATGCCGGCGCGCGTGCGGCGCACGGCGTCGGCGACCGCCTGCACGGCCTTCTTCTGGCCGATGATGCGTCGCCCGAGCTCGTGCTCCAGGTGCAGCAGCTTCTCCGTCTCGCCCTGGGTGAGCCGGTCCACCGGGATGCCGGTCCACGCGGCGACGACCGCCGCGATGTCGTCGGCGGTGACCTGCTCGTTCACCATCCGCGGGTGGTCGGGGTTCTGCTCGGCCTGCTCGGCCTCCGCCAGCTCGCGCTCGATGCCCGGGATCGTCTCGTACTCGATGCGGGAGGCCTCCTGGTAGCGGCCGTCGCGCAGCGCGAGGTCGCGCCGGGTCTTGGCCTCGTCGAGCTGCGAGCGCAGCTCGCCGACCCGGTTGAGAGACGCCTTCTCTGCGCGCCAGCGCTCCTGCAGCGCCTCCAGTTCGTCCTCCTGCTCGCGCAGGCGCTGGCGGAGCTGCTCGAGGCGTTCCTTGCTGGCCTCGTCCTTCTCCTTCTTGAGCGCGAACTCCTCGAGCTTCATGCGCTCCACCTGCCGCTGGAGGGTGTCGATCTCCACCGGAGCCGAGTCGATCTCCATCTTCAGCCGGCTGGCGGCTTCGTCGATGAGGTCGATCGCCTTGTCGGGCAGCTGCCGAGCGGTGATGTACCGGTTGGACAGGGAGGCCGCGGCCACCAGAGCGGAGTCTTCGATGGTGACGCCGTGGTGCGCCTCGTACCGGCCCTTCAGCCCGCGCAGGATCGCGACCGTGTCCTCCACGCTCGGCTCGCCGACGTAGACCTGCTGGAACCGGCGCTCGAGCGCGGCGTCCTTCTCGATGAACTCGCGGTACTCGTTGAGCGTGGTCGCACCGATCAGGCGCAGCTCGCCGCGGGCCAGCATGGGCTTCAGCATGTTGGAGGCCGCGACGGACCCCTCCCCGCCGCCGGCCCCCATGAGAATGTGCAGCTCGTCGACGAAGGTGATGATCTCGCCCTCCGCGTCATTGATCTCCTTGAGGACGGCCTTCAGCCGCTCCTCGAACTGGCCGCGGTACATCGCACCGGCGACCAGGGCGGACAGGTCGAGAGACACGAGCTGCTTGCCCTTGAGGGAGTCGGCGACGTCGCCGGCGACGATCCGCTGGGCGAGACCCTCCACGACGGCGGTCTTGCCGACGCCGGGCTCGCCGATGAGCACGGGGTTGTTCTTGGTGCGCCGGGTCAGCACTTGGCTGACGCGCCGGATCTCGGCGTCACGCCCGATCACCGGGTCGAGCTTGCCGCTCTTCGCGATCTCGGTGAGGTTGATGCCGTACTGTTCGAGGGCGCTCTTGGCCTCCTCCTGCGTGGAGGGGGCGCCTTGCATGTTCGCCATTCTCCGCTGTTCCTTTCGAAGTCCTGTGACAAAGTTGAGTCTACTAGGCTCAACTTTGGTTTGGCGAGAGGTATTCCGGGTGGCGCAGCACGCCCTGCGGCCCATGCGTCCCAAGCTAGTCTGCGGCTAGCCTGAAGACCATGGTCGACCCGATGGACGCGCGCGTGGTGCTTCTCGACAGCGCAACCGCTGCGACGCTCGCGCAGGTGCTCCCGCTGCTCCTCCTGACCCTCATGGTGGAACTCCGGCGGGTGGAGGTGCACCGACGCGGACGCGTCCGGCTGACCCGCACGCTGCTCGGCCTGTTCTTCCTGTTCTTCGGCATCGTCGAGACGGTGCTGGTGATGTCGATCGACGGCACGTTCATCCCCTTCGAGTGGACCGACCTCGCGCTGGCGCTGATCATCTTCGGGCTGCTGACGCTGCTGTTCTGGCTCTCCCTGCTGGAGGCGCCGAGCAACAGAAAGCGCCGCCGCGACGACGGTCTGTGACCCTCCTCCCCTTCGCGCCTGAACGCCGAAGGGCACGTCGTTGTCACTTTTCGCGGAGGAAAGCGACAACGACGTGCCCTTCGAGGATCAGTCCTGCGAGGTGGGGGCCTGCGAGGTGGGATCCTGCGGCGCCGGGGGCTTGCGGCGCGCGGTGAGGATCACGATGAGCACGCCGATCAGGGCGAGGACCACGATCGCGATGCCGATCCCGATGACGAGCGGGAGGCCGCTGTCGCCGGACGACGGCGCGGAGACCGGCGCCGAGGTCGACACGGACTCGCCGGGGGTCGGGGCCGCGGCCTCCGGGGTCGCCTCCGCGGGTCCCGGGGTCGCCTTCGCTCCGCAGGTGGGCGACGCCGAGCCGGTCGACGCCGGGGCCGAACCCGACGCCGGCTTGTACTCGAAGCCGTAACTCCCCGAGACCGTGTGACCGTCGGCCGAGACGGCCTGCCAGTCCACGGTGTACGTTCCCGCCGCGCCGAGCGTCACCGGAACGGTCACGCTGCGGTCGAGGATGGTCGGGCACCCGGTCTCGAAGTAGCGGCCGCCCGAGGTCACCTGGAGGATCGCCGACTTGCCGTCGCCGGTCAGGTCGAGCACTCGGTCGTTGAACGTCAGGCTCACCTGCGTCAGCGGCTCCGTCTGCGTCGCGCCGCTCGCCGGCGACGTCTCGACCAGGTAGTCGTGCGCGCTGGCGGCCGCCGTGGGGGCGAGCGCCAGTGCGGCGGCCACGAGAACGACGCCGGCGGTCGCGATGCCGCGACGGAGGGCGGCGCTGTCGTCGAGGATTCTCACTTGTTGCCTTCCGACGGGGAGGACGGCGCCGGTACGGTGGCGGCCCGCGGGCGCCGCGTCAGCGCGAGCACCGACACGACGAGCGCGGCGGCACCGAGCACAAGGCCGCCGATCCCGAGCCCGATCGCCGTCGCGGCCGCAGCGGGCGACGCGGCCGACTGCGCCGTCGGGGCGGCCGCGGTCGGTGTCGCGAGCAGCCCGGGAGTCGAGCCGCCGGAAGCCGGGGGCGCGTCCGTGATGTAGACCGTGGGGGCCGGGTGCTCGGGCTCAGCTCCCGAGGCCGGGGTCTTCTCGTCCCAGTCCACGACCGTGCCGTCGGAGTAGTACTGATGCGTGGGCAGGACGATGCTCCCGGTGTCGGGCATCGCACCCGCCGAGATCACGAACTGCTGGAACTGCCCCGGTGCGATCTGCACGCCCTGCTCGGCGGTCCAGACGACCTTGACCGGCGCCTCGGTGACCGTTCCGTCGTCGGTCTTGATGGGCTTGGCGAGCTTCTCGGTGACGACCTGCGTCTCCCAGCCTGCGAGCGGCTGGTACGACACCGACCCGAGCGGTGTGTCGGTGGGGAGGTCGACCTCCAGCTTGACCGTGCCGGCCGTGGCGGACTCGGTCGGCACCTTGAAGGTGAGCGTGGCGTAGCTGCCGACCGCCGCCTGGTCGGGGTCGACATGGACGTGCGCGCTGGCGGCGAGCGGCGCCGCGAGGGCGAGGGCGATCGCGGCGAGGGATGCCGTGCCAGCGATGGCCGTGGTGCGGAAGCGCAGGCTGCTGCGCGTGGTGGTGCTGTTCATGGGTTCGTCCGATTCTCGGCCGCGCGTAGGCGTGCCGGGTGAGGGGATGGCGGAATCCTCCCGGCCGGGCGCGGCTGCGGGCGCAGGGCGGTGCGCGGCGACGGGAGGGAGCATTCCCCGGACGGCGGCGGCGTGCGCCTGCTCAGCCGACCGGGACGAACGCCGGAGGCGGTCCACGGCGCCGCCTCCCGTCGAGCACGGTGTCGAGCCGGCGCGCGGCCGGCACCGCGTCGGCGACCGGCGTGCCGATGCGGAGGATCGGCTCGGCCTGCACGGCCGCGACCCGGTCGACGAGCCTGCGGAGCACGAAGAACGCGAACCGCGCGACCGCCAGCAGCGAGCGCTCACCGTGCAGCAGAACGGCGATGGTGAGCATCGCGGCGGCGGCGTGCGAGAGCCACATCCACGGGCTGTCGCCCACGATCATCGCCGGCATCGCCATCCCTGTGGCGGAAGACGAACCGGCGACCATGGTCAGGTGCATCCCCGCGTGGAGGTGGCCGTCGGCCGGCATCCCACTGAAGGTCGCCGACGGGCTCAGCGTGAACAGCGCGTGGAACAGGAACTGGCTGACCAGCACCGAGAGGGTCAGCCGCCAGGCGGCGACCCGCGCGCCCACCAGGGCGATGCTGCCCAGCGAGGAGAACACGAGACTGAGCGTGAGGGCGAGGGCGCTCGGCGCCTGGCCGCCGCCCGCCATGTGGAACAGCGCGGCCACGAGGGTGGCGACCCCCGCGGCGACGAAGCCGCGGACGACCCGTGCTCCGCGCGAACTCATAGCCATACTCTACGCGGCGTCCTACACACGGTCGAAGTCAGCGGGCCCGCACATGACGCGACCGCCGGGCATCCGGGGGTTGGCGGATGCTCGGCGGTCGCGCCGGGTCGTGAGGCGTCAGAGCGTGGCGGGATCCCTGTCGTCGATGTTGGCCGGCGCCTTCGCGTCGAGCTCGTCCGGGAGCTCGAGCGGGCGACGCGTGTAGTAGCCCTTCGCCTTGCGGTAGAAGAGCAGCAGCGGCACGATGCCGACGACGATCAGACCGACGCCGAGGATGTTGACGACCCACGCCGCCGACGCGAAGTTCTGCCAGATGCCCGCGACGAAGATGTACCCCATGAAGACGGCGCCGACAGCCGGCCAGAGCCCGATCAGGATGAAGTTCTTCGCCGATTTGAGCAGCACCCGCCGGTAGGCCACCACGACCGCCACGCCGGCCAGCGTGTAGTAGAAGGCGATCTGGATGCCGATGGAGGCGATCGCGTTCGTCATGATGTCGCCGATGCTGCCTCCGACGAGGTTCGATCCGATGAACAGCAGGATGGACACGCCGACGACGATGAGCGTGGCGAAGGCGGGCGTCCGCCAGCGCGGGTGAAGCGTCCCGAAGATCTTCGGGATCGTGTTGTCCCTGCCCATCGAGAACAGCGTCCGCGTCACCTGGATCAGCGTGGTCTCCAGCGTGGCGATCGTCGACAGGGCGACGGCGATCACCAGGATCTTGCCGCCGATGCCCGGCCAGACAGCCTCGCCGAGCACCGAGAGGACGTTCGCACTGTTGTTCTCGATCGTCTTGGCCGGGAGGATCACCATCGTCGCGATGGTGAAGATCTCGAACAGCAGGAAGACGATGACCACGCCGATGATGCCAGCGGACCCGGCGTTCTTGTGGCCGTCCTTGGTCTCCTCGTTGAGGTTGGACGAGACGTCCCAGCCCCAGTAGTAGAACGCGGCGACCAGCGCGGCGGACACGAACACTCCTGCGCCCGTGAGGTGGCTGAAGCCCAGCCAATCCCACGAGAAGGAGGGGCCGCGGTGTGCACCGCTCGAGGCGTGGACGATCATCAGCACGGCGAACAGCACGAGGATGCCGACCTCGATGAGCGACATGATCCACTGCGCCCGGGCCGTCACGTGCACGCCGAAGAGCACACACGCCGCCATCACGAGGAACCAGATGGACCCGACCCCGGTGACGAGCAGCGTGTTGTTGGCCTGGTCCGGAGCGAACAGGGTGACGGTCATCGCTCCAGCGGGGAGCGCGCCCGCGACCATGAAGATCGTCGCCGAGATGACGAGCGCCCAGCCCGAGAGGAAGCCCAGGATCGGGTGCAGAGCACGCGCGACCCAGGAGTACGAAGCCCCTGCGTTGACATCGGCGCGCCCCAGATAGAGGAACGCCCACGCGATGCCGAGCATCGGGATGCCGCACCAGAGCAGTGCGGCCGGTGCGCCGAGTGCGGCGGCGCCGACGAGTGTCGCGGTCGTCGCCGCGATCGAATAGGCGGGCGCACTGCCCGCGACAGCCATCACGATGGAGCCGGCGGCGCTCACCCCGTCCGCCTGCAGCGCGTGTTTGTCTTCGCCCCCGTGAGGGTCGGCTCCGTTGCCGAGTGCTACGGAATCCGGCCGGGAATTGTCCTGCGTCATTGCTCTCCCTGGCTAGGGTCGCGTGTGCGACAGAGGGACGTTAGCAACTCCGCGGCCTGACGACAAGCCTTTTCGCTACGAAATCGGTTGTCACTGGGTAGAAATGTGACGGAAACCGAAAGATTTCTGTGTGATCTCAGAGATTCTCGACAGTTTCCGGGCCCGTGGCCGGCGCTTCTGAAGCCGCTCGGACCGGCCGCACGGACAGGTGCTCACTCGCCGTGATCACGTAGGTGGCGTACCGAGGCGTTGCACCCGCGTGGCGGAACCCCAGCCGCAGGGCCAGACGGGCGGACGGGAGGTTGGCGCGGTCGACCACGGCCGTCACCAGGCACGCGCCGAGCTCGCCGAAGGCGATGTCGAGCATGGCGCGCGCGGCTTCCGTGGCGTAGCCGTGACCTCCCGCGGCGGACAGCTGCAGCCAGCCGATCTCGGCGACCCGGGTCTCCAGCGCCACCGTGCGGAGGTGCAACGAGACGTCGCCGATCACGTGGCCCTGGAGTTCGACGGCGAGCACCAGGAGGTCGCCCGGCTGCGAGAGCGAGGTGTGGGCGGTGCGGTCGATCAGGTGGTGCCGCACCTGCCGGGCGGTGCGCAGTGGCCAGTCCAGACCCCGTCGCACGGTCTCGTCGTCTTCGATCAGCCGCCAATCCACCTCGTCCGACGGCCGGTAGGGGCGCAGGAGAAGGCGCTCCGTCCGCACCTCGTGCGCCTCGACCGGCCTCCCGATGGCCGGCGCGCTCCACAGCGATCGGAGCAGTCCCCATCCCGAGAAGGGACTGCGGTGGCGCAGCAGTTGACGGCGGCGCGGGAGAGAGGCCACAGCATCCTCCTCTCCTGACTCGACGCTAGCTCCGCGGCCCTATGCCCGGGCTGCGACCTCGGCGCCCACAGTGAGAAGGGAGGAAGTCATCCAGAGGGGACGCACAGGCTCGCGCGTCCACCCCCGACGGGGTGACTTCAGATCCGGCCGCGGATATGCCTGGGGTGTCGCATGGCCGACGAGCTCATCGATCCCGTCCGGGACGCTGACGGTCGCGCATCGCGGAGGCTCCAGGGACTGGCCGGAGATGTCGATGCTCGGCTACGCGAACTCCGCGAAGCTCGGCGCCCAGGCGTTGGAGATCTCGCTGGCCCGCACGAAAGACGGCGTCTGGTTCGGCCTCCACGACCCCACCCTCGACCGCACATCGGGAACGACCGGGTTCGTCGCCGCCGATCACACCTGGCAGGAGGTCTCGCAGTACCGGATCACGGCGGCGCAGACGACGAACCCGGCGCAGCCCGCGCAGCCGTACCTCCGCTTCGAGGAGCTCGTCGCCGCGTTCGCCGGCTCGCAGGTCATCTACGTCGACCCCAAGATCGTTCCCGCGCACTACCATCCCGAACTCTTCGCGATGATGTCTCGCGTGCCCGCGACGACCTTCGTGGCGAAGGGCTACTGCACCGCGACCGGGTGGGCGCAGGAGGCGACCCGACGCGGCTACCGCACCTGGGGCTACTACTACGCCGCCGATCTGCACTCCGATCCGCACCTCCTGGAGACGACGCAGTCGCACTGGACGACGCTGGGGCTCGACTACACCGCATCCCCGGCAGTCTGGAAGACGGTGAAAGCGTACGGCAGGCCGGTGCTCGCGCACGTGGTTCCCGACATCGGGGCGGCCACGTCTGCGTTGCAGCGCGGCGCCGACGGCATCGTCGCCTCCGGCGTGCGGGAGGTGCTCGCCGGAGCGCGCGGCTGAGTTCGGCGCCGAAGCGGCGTCAGCGACGGCGGGAGGCCGTGACGGTGAACTTGGGGTTGCGCGCGATCTGCCGGGTCGGGCCGACCACGCGCTCCAGGGCCGGCCGATACCCGAGGTGCGAGTTCCACACCGCCCACAGTTCGCCCCCGGGAGCGAGCACGCGCGCCGCGTCGGCGAACATCCGCTGCGCGATGCCGGTGTGAACCGCTCCGCCGATGTGGAACGGCGGGTTGAGCATGATGAGATCGGCGGAGGCGTCGGGCTGGGAGGACAGGCCGTCGTCACGCACCACCTGCACCCGGTCGGCGACGCCGTTGGCCGTGGCGGTGGCGGCGGCCGAGGCGACGGCGGCGGCGGACTGGTCGGTCGCGATGACCCGCACGCCGGGCCGCCGGACCGCGAGCGCACCGGCGAGCACGCCGGTACCGCAGCCCAGGTCGATCGCGGTGACGGCCTCCGGGACCGCCTCGTCGAGCACCGAGAGCAGCAGGCGCGTCCCGATGTCGACCGACGCACCCGCGAACGCGGCGCCGAAGGCGCAGACGTGGAGGCCGGTCTCGTCGTCGAAGGCGCGCTCCGGCCAGCGGTCGAGCGCCGTGGCCGCACCCGGGTGCGGTTCGCGCACCGTGAGCACGCGCGCCTTCTGCCGGGCCAACGAGACCTGCACGTCGCCGAACACCTCACCGAAGACCGCGTTCATGGCGGGCGTCATGTGCTTCAGCATCCCGCCCGCGTAGACGACGACCTCGGGATGCGCGTGCTCGGCGACGAGCACGGCGATCTCGGCGAGCGCTTCCAGGCTCCGCGGCAGCCGCAGCAGCACGACGCGCGCTCCCGTGACGAGACCGGCGTCGAGTGCGTGATGCTCGAAGCCGCCGCCGAGGCCCAGCACCTCCGCGTTGGCGTCGAGGGCCCGCTCGGCGGTCAAGGGATCCTGGTGCACGCGGACGCCCCGGGCACCGCGCGCGACCGCCGCCAGCGTGAGAGCCCCGTAGGCGTCGCCGATGACGACGAGACCGGGCTGCAGCACGGCGTCACCCGCGATGTCGGCGAGCAGGCGGTCGGCCGCGTCGGCAGCGAACAGGTTCGGCGCCTCGACGTCGGGCCGGCGACGCAGCTGCTCGTAGGGGAACACCACGACAGTCAATCAGACGGGCGCTGTGTGGTACCCCTGACCCATGGACGGAACCGACCCGCACATCCTCGCCCCCGGACTCGCTCCCACTCCGTTCACCGCCGCCGAGATCCGCGTGGGCTGCCCGGTCGGGCGCGTCTCGATCGTCCGGACGGCCGACGGGCTCGGCTCCATCCGCTTCGCCTCAGGCGACGCGGAGGGGGCGTGGATCGAGGACACTCCTCTCGACGAGAGCGGCGCGGCCGCGGGACCCGTCGAGCGCGGGCGGTCGACGTGGCTGGAGCTGCAGGAGCACGCGGCGTTCCCGGCCGAGAGCACGGCGATCGAGCGGGTCGAGCTGGCCGGTCCGCTCGGGACGCTGCCGTGCCTGCGCTACACGGTGCAGCGCGGCGACGCCGTGCTGGTGTTCTGGTTCGCGGTGGACCTTCCGGGAATGCCCATCCGCGTGGAGCGCACGCAGGGGGACGAGACCCGGGTCACCCTTCAGGTGGTCGCCGTCTCCGGGCTGCCATCGGCGCCTCGACGGTGACCCTCAGCGGAACGCGACCTCGCTCGCTCCCACGACCTCCGCGGTGCGCCCGGGTGCCCGGTGGTTGCTCCAGTACAGGTTGGTGTGGGCGATCACCAGGTCGGGCGTCGGCGCTCCCCACTCGCTGAGATCCTCCGTGGTGTGTGCGTCGCCGACCAGCGTGACATCGTAGCCGCGGACCGTCCCGCCGTGGATGGTCGAGCGGATGCACTCGTCGGTCTGCGAGCCCGTCACCACGAGGTGCCCGACGCCGGCCGCGGCCAGCACGTCTTCGAGCTCCGTCTCCTCGAACGCATCGGCGTAGTGCTTCGGCACGAGCGCCTCGCCGTCGTCGCGCGTCAACTCGGGGACGTACTCCCACGCCTCGCTGCCGTACTCGACGTTCTCGTCGGAGTGCTGGATCCAGACCACGGG
Source organism: Leifsonia sp. TF02-11 (assembly GCF_017565305.1). Taxonomy (GTDB): domain Bacteria; phylum Actinomycetota; class Actinomycetes; order Actinomycetales; family Microbacteriaceae; genus Leifsonia. The sequence continues at coordinate 575,738 of NZ_JAGEKP010000003.1, read as the reverse complement.
CACGCCCTCGCCCCGCGCGCGTTCGACCAGCGTGCGGATGTTCTCCACGACCTCGTCACGGCGGTAGGCGCCGCCGATCACCCCGTTCTGGACGTCGATCACGAGCAGCGCAGACCCCTCGCGGTTGTGCAGTGTCGTCATCTGCTCCCCCTTCGCTTTCCGCTTTCGCGTCAGGTGCGACGGTACTCGCGGCGTCCGACAGCGGGAAGCCGCACGGGCGACTCAGGGCCAGAGTCGGCGCCGCACGGCGCTCACGCCGGCCGCCGGCCACTCCGCCCAGCCCGGAGCGAGGAGCTCCTCGGCGAGGTCGAGGATGCCACGGGCGGCCTCCTCGGCCGGTCGCGCCAGGATCGCGTCCAAACGCACAGCCGCCTCGGGGCGGACGCTCTCGAACCGGCGCCACCCGTCGAACGGATCGGGATGCTCGCGGCCGCTCCTGCTGACGATGAGGTCGGCGAGGGTGAGCGCCGCCTCGCTGCGGATGACCTGACCTCCGCTGAGCCGCTCGCCGCGACGGACGCGTCCCACGCCGACGACCAACTCGACCAGGAGGACCGCCGCGGCGTCGGCCTCCCTAGTCCGTTCCCGCGTCCGCGTGCCGGCGCGCGCAGCCGCGAGACCGTCCGCCAGGGGACCCGCGTCGTAGACCACGAGCGCTGCGGTGAGCGGGAAGGAGCGCAGGCCTGCCGGGTCGGCGATCCCGAGTTCCAACACCCGGCCGTCGTCGAACAGGGCCTTGACGCCGTCGTGCCACTCGTGACCGACCGCCGCGAGCCGGTCCGCATCGGGAAGCCAGGACAGATCCGCTCGCAATTCTTCGACGGCGGCCGGGACGGCCAGCACCAGGAGGTCGTGATCCGACCACTCGTCGATGCGGGAGCGGTCGGCTCCCGACCCCAGCAGAGCGACACCCAGCACGCGGCCGTCCGCCGCGGCCCAGTCCGCCACTCGCCGCGTGTAGGCGTCGAAGGAGTCGAGCGCCGCTCCCATCAGCGGAACAGCGCCAGGAGTTCGGCGGGCGCATCGGCCGTGGCGAAGACGGGGATGCGCTCAAGCGGAGCCTCCACCTCGACGGTCCGGCCGCCCGCGACCGTGTCACCCGTCCAGACGTCGATCCACTCGCCCGCCGGCAGCGTGACCGGCCAGGTGCGGACGCCGGGCTCGAGCACGGGGGCGACGAGCAGGTGCCTCCCGAGCATCCAGCTCGTGCCGCTCAGGGCCGCGGGGTCGGCCGGGTGGTCGAAGAAGAGCGGGCGCATGAGCGGGAGGTCGGTGCGGACGGTCTCCGCCGCCGACGCCGCCAGGTATGGAACGAGCCGCTCGCGCAGCCGGACCAGCTCGCGGAAGACCGGGATCACCTGCCCGTCTCCGGTGCGCACTGCGATGTTCCACGGCGTGCGGTCGCGGGAGGGCGTGCGGTGGTGGTTGAACTCCGAGTGGTACTGCATGATCGGCATGAACACGCTCGCCGCGGTGGCTCGCAGATAGAGCTCCGCGTCGGGGATGTCGCCGGAGAACCCGGCGATGTCCCAGCCCCAGTACACGATGCCGCTCGCAGCGGCGGAGAGGCCGGCGTTGACCGACCAGCGGAACGCGTCCCAGGTCGAGTTCTCGTCGCCCGCCCAGAAGGCGCCGTGGGCCTGGGATCCCGTGAACCCGGCGCGGCTGAAGGTCACGGGCGCCTTGCCGGAGGAGCGGAGCAGCTCGCCGTACGCGGCTGCGTACGCCACAGGGAACGTGTTGTTCTTCTCGTCGCCGCGGCGGCCGTCGAGATAGACGAGCTCATCGCCCCAGGCGTGCTCGCCGCCGTCGGTCTTGAACCCGTCGACACCGACCTCCTCGACGAGGTAGCGGCGCTTCTCGGTCCACCACGCGGCCGCACGCTCATCGGTCAGGTCGGGCATGAGGGCGAGCGGGAACCACCAGCCCCGGTTGCGATAGGGCCGCGTTCCTCCGCCCGGGGACGGTTCCTCGATCAGCACGCCCTCGCGGATGGCGCCGCTCGCGTCCGCTGCGGCCTGGCCCGCGGGATGCGGCCGCATCTTGATGAGCGGGATCTGCCAGAGGTGCAGCTTGATGTCGCGCGCGTGCAGCTCGTCTGTCATCCCCTTCGGGTCGGGCCACGCACCGTCGGCGGGGAAGTCGAAGTCGGCCAGTCGATGCGGGCCGCCGCCCTCGCTCACCGCATACCGGGCGTCCCGGAACGCCGTGAAGGTGCTCTCATCGCTCCAGGCCTCGATCACCACCGAGCCGACGGGGATGTCGTGCTCGCGGTGCAGGTCCATCTGCCGCATGACCTCGGCCTGGGTGTTCCATTCGTTGCCGCTCGCCCACAGTCGGAACACCCAGTCGGGAAGCTCCTCTGCGCGGCCGACGCCGTCGAGGAAACCGCGGAGGACCGCGGTCGGGTCGCCGTCGAAGAAGCGGACGGTCAGCTCGCCGTCCGGCCCGGTCTGCGCCTCCACCTCGATCAGCGCGGGGTCGGCGGCGCCGAGGTCGAACCAGACGCGGCGGGAGGTGTCGACGTGGAATCCCCAGCCGGAGCCGCCGACGACGTGCGCGAACGGCATCGGCAGGTAGGTCTTGCGTTCGGCGCCCTGGCTCTTGTACTGCTCGAACACCACCGAGTCGAGCTCGGTGCCGGTGTGGTCGAGGGCGTCGTAGCGCTCGCCGAACCCGGTGACGCGCTCGCCCTCCGCGAGTCGCAGCGAGAACCGCACCCGGTGGATCCGGGCGCCGTCGTCGAAGACCCGGACCGAGCCGAGGACCACGCGCGAGTCGCCGGAGGTGACAATCGCGTCGGCTGCCGGACGCCAGACCGCAGCGCGGAACTCGAACCAGCGCGTGCGCTCGAGACGGCCGTCCTCATGCCGGGCGGTGAACCGGTAGCGGTACTCGGCCCCGGAGGTCAGCTCGGGCGAGGTGACCTGCCAGCCGCCGACGGCCCGCGCGAGTCGAGCCTGCGCCGACGCGAGGTGGCCCCCGTCGGTGACGCGGCCGCGCGAGGTCGTCGCGACCCGCTCGAGCGGGAGCTCCACGGTCTCTGCGGCGCCGCCGCCGTCGGCAGTCCGCTCGAATTCGACTGTGACACCGTCGACGGAGGCGTCGGCGCGCACGCCGAGCGTGGCGGAGCCTCCCGCCTCGGGGACGACGGGCCAGCGCTGTTCGGTGTCGACGGAGTACGGGTGACCGGAGCCGGATGGCCGGTGACGGATCATCGTGCGAGTCCTTCCAGGACGGAGGTGGTCGTCGGTGCTGAATGGGAGGAGTCGGCGTCGCGGTCGAGCTCGACCCCGAGGCGGAGCAGCATGGCGTGGCTCCAGAGCAGCGGTGTCGCCACGCTGCCCCAGCGCTCGACCCACTCCGCTCGCATGCGCGGGGCGATCAGGTGGCCGCCCACCTGCTCCGGGAGGTCGAGCTGCGGCGTCGCGGTGGAGGCCGCCCAGTCGTAGAGCTCGACGGCGCGGGCGCGATTCCCCGCTGCGAGCTGCGCCAGGCCGAGGAAGCAGCTGAGCAGCGGCCACCGGCCACCGCCGAAGAACGTGTCGCCGAGGTAGCGGTGGGTTCCGCCGTCGACGGTGAGGTGCCGTTCGAGGAGGTCGATGGTGGCGGCACCCTCGGGCGAGGCCGGTGCGACGAAGCCCAGCGGGGCCAGTGCCGCGGCGAGGCTCCCGTCGACGGCGGTGCTGCCGAGCCACTTCACGAGGTGGCCGGAGCCCGTCCCGCGGTCGGCGACCAGCGTGCGGATGGCGGCGCAGGCGGCGAGCGCCTCCTCCGCCCGCCGCGCGTCGACCAGCCCGGCTCGGGCGACCGCGTCGAGCCCGGCGGCCACGCAGGCGAGCGTGGAGACATGCACGTGCTCGCTGTGCTCCTCCCACCAGTCGTAGCAGGGGCGGTCCCACGAGGCGACGAGGTAGTCGACCGTCGAGGCGATCGCCGGAAGCCAGCGGCCGGGGTCGGCGCCGTGCCGGGCGGCGTGCTCGACGACGGCCCAGAGCCAGGTGCCGTAGCCGTCGAGCTGGAAGTCCCACCACTCGTCGTCGCCGTCCGCTCCGGAGAACGTGAAGCGCGCGGGGAGCATCCGCGCGCCCGCCGGAGGCCGGCCCGCTGCGGTCTCCGCGACGATCCAGCTGATCTGCTCCGCCCGCGCGTCGAGAACGCCTGCGCACCAGTCGAAGAACCGCTCCGCGCTGGCCGCCTCGCCCGCGGACGACATCCCGTCGGCGATGAACGCTCCGTCGCGGAACCAGCTGTAGCCGGTGTACGCCGAGAACGTCGGGCTGGCGGGGTAGGCGCCCTCCGGGGTCTGGAGGCGGGCGATCAACGCCCTGCTGTGCTCGGCGAGCGGGGAATCGGTGTAGCGATGCACGTGGGTTCTTCCGTGGTGGGGATGGTGGGTCCGGCCGCGCGCGGGTGGGGGTCCCGGCGCGGCCGGACGATCGTCACTTCAGCAGCGAGGTGACCTGGTCGGCCGTCGATGGGATGGCCGACGAGGTGGTCTGCCTGCCGGCCGCGATCTCGCCGAGGGCGTTCGTCACGTCGTCCTGGATCTTCTGCGAGTTCGCGCCGAGCTGCGGAGCGGCGGCGACGTGGTCGAGGGAGTCGAAGACGGCCTGGCGGTTGGCCGGTGTGCCGGCCGTGAGGTACGGCTTCAGCAGGGAGTCGTCACTGATCGCGGGGATCTCCCATCCGGACTTCAGGCGCACGTCCACCATCTCCTTGGAGCTGGTGAGGTAGTCGGCCCACTTCTGTGCCGCCGCCTTGTTCTTGGCGTCCTTCGAGACGACGACCGCGTTCGAGAACGTGGCGCTCGCCTTCTGGGTGTCACCCGGCTCGACCTGCACGTCCCAGCCGAAGGGCAGCGTGCCCAGGGTGCTGAACATCCAGATGCCGGTGTGCCACATGGCGAGCTTGCCCGACTTGAAGAGGTTGCTGTCGAAGTCGGGGGTGCCGGCTCCGTCGGCAGCGGTCGGCATGACCGTTCCCGACTTGCCCGCGATCCAGTCGGCGGCCTTCTTGCCCGCCGCGTCGTCGAAGGCGGCCTTCTTGCCGTCGCTGCTCAGGAACTCGCCGCCGGCCTGCTGGACCGCCTTGTAGTACTCGTTGTAGCTCACGGGCTGGTAGTCGCCCCAGACTCCCGCGGCCTTGTCGGTGAGCTTCTGGGCCGCGGCCTTCTCGTCGGCCCACGTCCAGTCCTTCGTCGGGTAGGCGACGCCCGCCTTGTCGAAGAGGTCCTTGTTGTAGAACAGCACCACGTTCGAGAACGACGTCGGCAGGCCGTACTGCTTGCCGTCGGTCTGGTAGGTGTCGAGCACCGACGTGCGGTACTTGGCGGCGTCGACGCCGTCCAGCGGCGCGAGCACGCCATCCGCCTGGTAGGTGGCGTAGCTGCCCGCGTCGACGTCGAAGACGTCGGACTGCGTGCCGGCCGAGAGGTCGGTCTGCAGCTTGGTGAAGTAGTTGGCGTAGTCGGTGGTGGTGACCTTGACCGTGATGTCGGGGTTGGCCTTCTCGAAGGCGGCGACGATGGCCTGGAGGTTCTTCTCGTTGCCTCCGTTCGAGATGAAGTCGGAGTAGGTGACGGTGGTCTTGCCGCCGTCGGACCCGCTGGAGGACGAGCAGCCGGCCAGGCCGACCGCGGCGAGCGCTGCGACGGCGATGCCGGCGACGAGTGACTTCTTCATGTGAGTGCGATCTCCTTCGATGCGGTGTTTCGGGTGGGGGTGGTGACTGTGTGACAGATGGGATTGACGGGGCGGGCGGCCTATTTGAGACCGGTGCCGGCGACGCCCTGCACGATGTACTTCTGGGCGAAGACGTAGAGGGCGAACATCGGGAGGATGCTGATGACCGAGCCGGCCAACAGCACGTCCCACTGCGTGGAGTACTGGCCCTGGAGACTCGACAGCGCGACGGGCAGCGTCTGCATGAGCGGGTCGCGCAGGATGATGAGCGGCCAGAGGAAGCTGTTCCAGGTGTTCAGGAACCCGAACACCGCGAGCGTCGCGAGGGCGGGACGCACGAGCGGGAGGACGATCTGGAAGAACACCCGGAAGTGGCCGGCGCCGTCGAGCGTGGCCGCCTGATCGAGTTCGTAGGGCACCGTCCCGATCGCCTGGCGCAGCAGGAAGACGCCGAACGCGGACGCGATCGTAGGGAGGATGGCGCCGGCGTAGGTGTTGATCAGCCCGAGCGACTTCATCTCCACGAACAGCGGGACGATGAGCACCTGGAACGGGATCATCATGGTCGCGAGGTAGAGCAGGAAGATCGCACCGCGCCCGCGGAACGGGAGCCGGGCGAACACATAGGCGGCCATCGCACTGGTCACGAGCTGGAACACCGTGCTGATCGTGGCGATCACCACCGAGTTGACGATCACCTGGGCGAACGGGACCCGCTGGAAGAGCTCCGCGTACGGAGCGAGCGACGGGTTGTCCGGGATGAGCTTCGGGGTGGTCGTGAGGCTCGCCCCCGGGCTGATCGACGTGACGACGGTCCAGACGAAGGGGAAGATCATCACCAACGCGCCGACGCCGACGGCGATGTAGAGAAGCGTCTTGGCGAGCGGGCTACGCATAGTTCACCCACTTCTTCTGGCCGTAGAACTGCACGAGGGTGACCACGAGGATGACGAGGAACAGCAGCCACGAGAGCGCGGAGGCCATCCCCGCCTGCCCGTAGCGGAACGTGAGGTCGTAGACCTGCTGGACCACTACCTGGCTGGAGTTGTTCGGCCCGCCTCCCGTCATCACGTAGACCTGGTCGAAGACCTGGAACCCGTTGATGAGCGACAGCACGATCACGAAGAACGTCGAGGGGGAGAGCATCGGGAGGGTGATGCTGAACAGTCGTCTCCACCAGCCCGCGCCGTCGATCTCGGCCGCCTCGTAGAGGTCGGGGTTGATGGTCTGCAGGCCGGCCAGCAGGATGACCATGACGAAGCCGAGGTCCTTCCAGGCCGACGCGAGGATGATCGACGGCATCGACCACGCCGGGTCGGCCCACCAGCCGGGACCGTGGATGCCGACCAGGCTGAGCAGGTAGTTCACGACGCCGACGCTCGGGTTGAGCAGCCACCGCCAGACCAGGGCGACGACGACCCAGCTGGTGACGACCGGCAGGAAGTAGATGCCGCGCAGGAAGGCGCGGCCCTTCAGCTTGGAGTTGAGGGCCAGCGCGAGCGCGAGGCCGCCGACGTACACGAGGGGCAGGTAGCCGACGATGTAGTAGACGGTGTGCAGGAAGGCCTGCTGGGTGGCCGGGTCGGAGATCAGGTGGGCGTAGTTGTCGAACCCGACCCACTTCATGTCTCCGATGAGGTTCCACTCGTGGAGGCTCGTCCACGCCGCTGAGATCATCGGTCCGATCACGAAGGCCAGGAGCGGGATGAGGCTGGGCAGTAGGAAGACCGCGACCGTGCCAGCGTAGGCCAGCCGCCGCTTGACCGGGCGCTTGCGCGAGGGTCTCGAGCCGCCGAGACCGCGTTCCGCGACGTCGTCCGCCCGCACGTCCGACATGACCATCAGCGCGCCCCCGCGGTCGAGACGAGCCGTTCGCGCACCAGCCGCCCCTGCTCGCCGGCGACCCCGTCGGAGTCGAACGGCGTCGCGAGCACGAGCGCCGCCGCACCCTGCGCCCAGCGGTCGTCCTGCCAGCTCTCGACGACCACGGCGACGCCGCGTTTGCCCGGCACGAGCGACGCGCGGAGGGCGGGCTCGAACGTTGCGGCCCAGTGCGCCCAAGCCTCGACGCCCTCGCCGAGCAGGACGACCAGCGCGGGATCGAGGACGTTCACGACCCCGGCGAGCGCCCGGCCGAGGATCCGGCCGGCGTCGGCGTAGATCCGCTGCGCCCGCTCGTCACCGGAGTCGGCTGCTGCGCGGAGCCGGTCGATGCCGTCGGCGGCGTCGAGGACCCCGGCGGCGCGTCCCGCTGCGAGCAGTGCGCCCTGGCCGACGACGGCCTCGAGGCAGCCGTGATTGCCGCACTGGCAGAGCGGGCCGTCTTCGACGACGGGGACGTGACCGATGTCGCCTGCGCCCCCCGCCGAGCCGCGGAGGATCGATCCACCCGCGACGACGCCGGCTCCGACACCGTTGCCGATGGTGACGACGAGGAAGTCCTCGGAGTCGCGCCCCTGGCCGAAGAGCTTCTCGGCGACGCTCAGGGCGTTGACGTTGTTCTCGACGACCACCGGGAGGTCGAGGGCGCGACGAAGGGTCGCGCCGAGCGGGACCTGGTTCCAGCGCAGCTGCGTGGAGTCGACGACGCCGACGCCCTGCTCGAGCACGGTGCCCGGCAGTCCGACTCCAACGCCGAGGACGCGGCTGTCGTCACCGGAGTCGATGAACGCGCCGACGCGCTCGACCAGTCCGGAGATGGCCAACGGCGAGACCGCGTCGAACGCCTCCGTCGCGGAGCGCAGCACCGAACCGTCGATGCCCACCTCCACGAACGCGATGTGGTCGGGCGCGACCTTGACCCCGATGGAGGACGCGGTGCGCGAGACGAGCCCCAGCATCCGTGCGGGGCGTCCTCCGCCCGAGCTCGCGTGGTCGAGCTCCTCGATGAGGCCGTCGGCCAGCAGATCGCGGGAGAGCTGGGTGATCAGGGCGGGCGAGACGCTGAGCCGCCTTGCGAGGTCCGCGCGCGACGCCGGTCCGTGCGCTCCGAGGTGAGCGAGGATCGCCGTGCGATTGACGTCGGTGCGCGAGGGGGATGAGAGCGCCATTGCCTTCCTTTGTTCAGAACTAAATAAACCATAGAACATAGTTGTGAACAAAGCAACGCCGCGGGAGAGGGCACTCTCCCGCGGCGGAAATGGTGCGCCCCCTCGACCGGAGCGATCACGGTCGAGGGGGCGGGTTCAGGCGGCCGGAAACCCGGCCCGCATTCACACGGTGAACCGGAGCTGCTCCCCCAGCGTCACGACGGACGTGCCCACCTGCACGGCGTACTCGCCGGGCTCGGTGCGCCACGCGTGGTCGTCCACCGACCAGTACTGCAGCGATCGCGGCTCGAGCTCGACGGTCGCGACAGCGGCCTCGCCGGCCTCCGCGCGGACGAGTGCGTAGCCCGCGAGCCACAGCACGGGTCGCTCGATCGACGACTCGGAGACGCGTGACAGGTAAACCTGCACGATCTGCTTGCCCGCACGCGCGCCGACGTTGGTGACGGGCACGCTCACGGTGAGCCCGTCGAGGGTCGCCTCGCCGAGCTCCCACTCGGTGTAGCCGAGGCCGTGGCCGAACGGGATGGCCGCGGCCGGGCCGCCGAGTGCCGCGCGACGCAGCCACTCGCGGTAGCCGACGTTCAGCTTCTCGTCGTAGAACAGCGCACCGTCGATCGGCTCGACCTGCCAGACCGGCACGTCCTCCTCGCTCGCCGCCCACGTGGTCGGCATGCGGCCGCCCGGCTCGCGTGCGCCCGAGAGCACATCGGCGAGCGCGCCTCCGGTCTCCTGCCCGGGGAACCAGGTGAGGAGCACGGCGGGCGCCTCCTCCAGCCACGGGAGGATGACCGGTCCGCCGGAGTTCACGACGACCACCGTGCGCGGGTTGGCCGCCAGCACGCGGCGAACGAGCTCGTCCTGTCCGGCGGGCAGGCGCAGGCCCGCGCGGTCGAAGCCCTCCGACTCGAGGGTCTCCGTGGTGCCGACGACCACGACGGCGACGTCGGAGGACGCGGCCAGCTCGACGGCGCGCTCCAGCTCGGCTTCGGGGTCGGCGAACGGCTCCTCGTAGCCGAAGGTGAACATCACGGCCGCGAGACCGGCCTGCTGCTGCGGGCGGTGCTCCAGACGCAACGCCACGCTCTCACCGGCCTTCAGCCGCACAGGGAACGACTGCTTGGGCGGGTTCAGAAACGCCATGAACGGATCAGTGCCCTCGGGGAAGAACAGGCCGTCGCTCTTCAGCTCGCCGTCCACCTCGAACCGGAACAGGCCGAGACCGGCGAAGCCGACCGCGTACTCGCCGTCCTCCGGCGCCGTGAACGACGTGACGGCCTCCACGACGGCGGTGTCGCCGAGGATCGGGTCGCCCAGCCAGGCGAGCTTGCCGGACGTGCGGTGCTCGTCGAGCAGAACGTCGCCCGCCTCGGTCAGGAAGCGCACGTGCAGGCCGGGCTCACCGGTGACCGGGTCGGTCGCGACGCGGCCGTCGATCGGCAGCACCGACTCGGACGACTTGACGCCCGCCGCGTACCGGACGCGGTCGGCGCCGAACGTCTCCACCAGTCCGTCGTACGGCGTGACGACGTGGTCAGGGAACACCGTCGCCGAACCGCCGCCCTGGGTGCGGGCGATGCGGGCGTGCTCGCCGACGACGGCGACGGACGAATTCGCGGACGCGTCGAGGGGGAGCACGCCGTCGTTGCGCACGAGCACCATGCCGTCGGCAGCGGCCTCCCGCAGCAGCGCGTCGATGCTCTCCTGCGGCCACGGCTGCGCGAGCGGCGCAGCGGCCTCCACGCCCTCGAGCGCGCCGAGGCGGCCGGCGAGACGGAGGATGCGGCGCACCTTCTCGTCGATCGCGGCCTCGTCGACCTGACCCGCGCGCACGGCCTCCACCAGTGCGGCGCCCCAGACGCCCTCCGGACCGGGCATCGCGAGGTCCTGCGCCGCGCGGCCGGCGGCGACGGTGTCTCGCACGCCCATCCAGTCGGAGACGACGACGCCGTCGAAGCCCCACTCCTCCTTCAGCGGGGAGTGCAGCAGGTCGTTCTCGGTCATCGTCACGCCGTTGACGGAGTTGTACGACGACATCACCAACCACGCGCCGCCCTCGATGACCATGCGCTCGAAAGGAGCGAGGTAGACCTCGCGCAGGGTGCGCTCGTCCACGTGGACGTCGACCGTCATGCGGTCGGTCTCGCTGTCGTTCGCCACGTAGTGCTTGGGCGTCGCACCGACACCGCAGGACTGCACGCCCTTGACGAACGCGGTGCCGACGACGCCCGAGAGCCACGGGTCCTCGCTGTACGCCTCGAAGTGGCGGCCACCGCGCGGCGAGCGCTGGATGTTGACGGTCGGGCCGAGGGCGACGCCGACGCCCTTACGGCGCGCCTCCGCCGCGATGAGCTGTCCGAGCCTGTGCACCCGCTCCACGTCCCACGATGCGGCGAGGGAGGTCGGCGACGGCAGGCTCGCGGAGGAGTCGCGCTCGTCCCACAGCTGCCCGCGGACGCCCGCGGGGCCGTCGGAGACGACGATCGTGTCGAGGCCGATCTGCGGCTCGTCGTGCAGGGTCCAGAACGAGGCACCGGTGAGCAGGCGCACCTTCTGCTCGAGGGAGAGCGATCCCAGCAGGCCGTCGAGGAACTCGTCGGAGACGTCGGTGGCGGTGGTGATGTCGGTCATGGGGTGATTCTCCTAGCGGACGGACTTGATCGGGAGGACCGCGAAGGCGCCGAGGAGGGCGATCACGATGCCGATCGGGAACAGCGGGGTGTAGATGTTGCCGAACGCGACGACGATCGCACCGGCGATTCCGGGGGCGAGCGTCTGCGGCAGGGTGGCTGCGATGTTCAGCACACCGAGGTCCTTGGCGAAGTCGTCCTTCGACGGCAGCACCTCGCTCATGAGAGCGGTGTCGACCGACTGGTACGCGCCGAAGCCGAGGCCGGAGACGAACGAGAAGATCATCATGCCGGTCACGGTGGGCATCACCAGCGGGAACAGGAGCGAGACGGCGAGGATGACGCCGGCGATGATCACGAGCGGCTTGCGACGTCCCATCTTGTCGGAGAGGGGGCCGCCGACGAGGGTCGAGATGAGGGTTCCGGCGAGGCTCAGCAGACCGAGCACCGGCACCATCGCGACGGCGCCGCCCTTGAGGCCGATGTAGTCCTGCAGGATGAACAGCTGGAAGCCCGTCACCATGAAGTAGCCGGCGAACAGCAGGAGGCGGCCCGTGAATCCCCAGAAGAAGTCGGGGTGCTTGACCGGGCTGACCCAGAACGTCCGCAGGAAGGCGACGAAGTTGAACGGCGGCTTCGGCTCCCCCTTGTTGGACTTGTCGGGATTGAGCACGATGAAGAGCACGATGACGATGAGGGCGGCGCCCGCGAAAACCAGGTAACCGGTCGGGATGGACGAGGCGAAGGCCGCTCCGGCGATCTGGCCGCCGAGGGCGCCGAGCATCAGGCCGAGTCCGCTGAGTGCGGCGAACGTGCCACGGACGGCGCTCGGGACGCGGTCGGGCAGGATGGCGCTCAGCGGGCCCTGCGCGAAGTTGTACGCGATCTGGACGATGACCCACGCGATGGCGATCTGAACGATCGAGTTGGCCGCAGCCATGCCGAGGAGCGCGAGCCCGCCGATGAGCGCGCCGCCGACCATCCAGGGCGCGCGCCGCCCGAAGCGGCTGCGGGTGCGGTCGGACACCATGCCGGCGATCGGCTGCGCGACCATGGCCGCGAAGGCGCCGATGGTCGACACCAGCGCGAGCGTCCCGGCCTTGGCGCCGTCCCCGACGATGCCCTGCACCTGCAGCGGGAGGAGGATGCCGGGCACCGCTCCCCAGATGCTGAAGATCGCGAGGTTCGCGACCGACATCGACAGCATGAGCTTGAGGAGCTTGCCGCGGACCTTGACCTTCTGCGGGGCCTGGGCCGACAGCGCGGAGGTGGGGGCTGCCGAGAACGCCGAGTCGGCGGTGGTCAGGGTCGAACCGAGCGCCACGCTGTCGGGCGCGCCGGAGAGGTTCGGCGGGAGGGTGGGCTGCACCGGGCGGGGCTGTTCGGGGAAGTCATCAGACGGCGTTGTCACGGGGAGGTGTCCTTTCAGAGCAGGCGACGTTGCGTGCTAACACGCGTAACCATACGGCAGGCCCTTCTCGAATACAAGCCATTGGTCGGTTTTTGCTAACACGCGTAATCACCTGGGCGGCCTCGACCTAGACTGAAGACACCATGTTCACGCCGCAGGTCGTCAAAGCCCCGACGAGCGCCGATGTCGCCCTCGCGGCCGGCGTCTCCCGCGCCACCGTCTCGTTCGTGCTCAACGACAAGCCGAACTCGCGGGTCTCCGACGACACCCGGCACCGCGTGCTCGAGGCCGCGCGGCTGCTCGGCTACACCCCGAACACCGCCGCCCGGTCGCTCGCGAGCGGCGAGGCCGTCGCCGGGCTACTGCTCGCGGCCTCCACGTCCGACCACGGCGCGACGGTCGAGCGCACGTTCGACGCCCTGCTCTGCCGCACGGTCGACGACGGCACCGACGCGCTCCGGCACGCCGACACCGCGTCGACCGGCGCCGAGGCCGGCCAGCTCTGGGCGAAGCTGCGGCCGGAGGCCGTGCTCGCCGAAGCCGAGCGGTGCGACGAGGCGGCCACGGAGGTGCTCCGCCTCGCCGGCGTGCGCGCTCTCATCGTGCACGGCCCGATGGCGGTCGACTACGCACCGTCGCTCGTCATCCCGCAGCGCCCGTTCGGCAGCCTCCCGATCGAACACCTCGCCGCACTCGGCCACCGGCACATCGTCTACGTGACGCCGGCCGGGCCGAGCCCCGCCGCTGCAGAGCGTCTCGCCGGAGCACGGGAAGCCGCCGCCCGCCTGCGCGTACGCCTCGACATCGCCCACGCGGCCGCCTCCGCGCGCACCCTGCGTGACTGGGCGCACGGCATCCGCTACGACCCCGCAGCACCGACGGCGGTCGCAGCGGCCGACGACGGCCTGGCCATGGCGGCGATCCGGGCGCTCACAGACGCGGGTCTGCGCGTTCCCGCCGACCTCGCCGTCGTCGGCGCCGACGACCACACGGCGAGCGCCGACTTCGTGCCCCGCCTCAGCACCGTCACGTTCGATGCGGAGACGCTCGCCACAACCCTCCTCGAGGCCTACGCACGGATGCGGGCCGGCGAACGCGTCGAGCGGCTGGACGCTCCACCGGTGCGGATGATCGCGCGGGAGTCGAGTGGGCCCCCGGTTGCGGGGGTGCCCAGCGGCGATCGGGGATAGCCCGGCCGGTTAGGGTGGAGGGCGTGGGGACTCTCGCCTGGCTCACACTCGCACTCGGCCTGCTCGCCGCCTACCCGGCCTGGCGATTCGGCGTGCGCGCGTGGCGGTTCCGCGCGGGACTGACGGTCAAGGCGGTGTTGATCGGCCAGGTCGCCGGGCTCGTGTTCGTCCTGCTGTGGTGCCTGCTCGCGCCGCGACCCGACCTCGGTGGAGTCGGCTGGTTCGCGATCGCGCTCGCGTCGCTGGCCCTGCCCCTCGCCCTCGGCGATGTGCTGCAGTCCCGCGGCGGCTCCCGGAACATCGCGCTCGCGCTCACGGTCGTCACCGGACTGGCCGGGGTCGCGGCCACCGGCCTCACGCTGCGACCGACGCTGGCGACGGCGACCATCGCGGGTAAGGCCGTGCCGCTCACCCCGGACAACCTCGCGAACGGCGCGCAACTGACCGTGCACATCCCGCCGACCGCCTCCGGCTTCTCGGCGCGCGACGCCCACCTGTTCGTCCCCTCCGGGTGGCTGCGCGACCCCGCGACAACCCGCCCGGTCGTGGAGATGATGATGGGCCAGCCGGGGAGGCCGACGCTGGGCGCGACCCTCGACGCCCTGCACAGCCTCGGGGCCGAGCGCCTGGACGACGCCCCGTTCATCCTCGTCGTCGACCAGATCGGCGCGATCGACAAGAACCCGCCGTGCAGCGACACCGTCGGCGGCAAGCTCGACACCTACCTGTCGAAGGACGTGCCCGACTGGATCCACGCCAACCTCCCCGCCAGCGGCGACCGCGAGGACTGGGTGATCGCCGGCTACTCGCACGGCGGCGAGTGCGCGGCCTACCTCGGGGCGAAGCATCCGGGCACCTGGGGCAACGTCGTCGACATCTCCGGGCCTGACAAGCCGGGCGAGCACCGGCCGACGTTCACGCAGAACACCTACTACGGCGGCAGCGCGGCGGCGTACCAGGCCACCTGGCCGGAGAACATCCTGGCATCGTCCACGTATCCCGAGCCGATGACAGGCATCTTCGTCGCCGGGGCACTGGACCCGCACTTCCGGCCCCAGGTGGAGGCCACGGCGACCGCCGCAGAGAAGGCCGGCTGGAAGGTCACCTACTGGGCCGTTCCGGACGCGACGCACACCCAAGCCCTCGAGCCGGGGCTCGCCACCGCCTACAACCAGCTCATCCCGCGCTGGCTCGCCTCCGGCGCGATCCCGTCGAACGACCGCTTCCTGTGCACGCCCGACCAGACCGCCCGCGCGTGCGGGCTGACTCAGGCGGCTGCCGTCGCCGGCACGGTGACGATCGTCGACCTCAGCGCGCTCGCGGCCTTCCTCGGGGTCCAGCTACTCCTGTTCTTCACGCGCCGCCGCGCAGTCGCCGCCGTCGACGCCGAGTAAGCCCGAGACGCCACATTCGTGACGAATGCCGACATTCGTGGCACGAAAAGCGAGATTCGTGACGAATCTCGACCTTCGGGGCACGAAAGACATTCGTGACGAATGCCGACATTCGTGGCACGAAAAGCGAGATTCGTGACGAATGCCGACATTCGTGGCACGAAAAGCGACATTCGTGACGAATCTCAGGCGCCGACGGCCTCCCGTGCCGCGGTGAAGGCGTCGACGCAGCGGTGGATCTCCTCGTCGGTGTGCGCCGCCGACAGCTGCACCCGGATGCGTGCCTTGCCGCGCGGCACCACCGGGAACGAGAACGCGGTGACGTAGACGCCGTGCTTCTGCATCTCGTCCGCGATGCGGGCGGTGAGCGCGGCGTCGCCGAACATCACCGGCACGATCGGGTGCTCGCCGGGCAGGAGGTCGAATCCGGCCTCCGTCATGAGCTCGCGAAACAGCACCGCGTTGCCCAGCAGCTGCGCGCGCAGCTCGTCGGACTGCTCCAACAGGTCGAGCGCGGCCAGCGTGCCCGCCACGATCGACGGAGCGAGCGTGTTCGAGAACAGGTACGGGCGGGCGCGCTGGCGCAGCAGGTCGACGATCTCCTTCCGCGACGACACGTAGCCGCCGGACGCGCCGCCGAGCGCCTTGCCGAACGTGCCCGTGTAGATGTCGACGCGGTCCGCGACGCCGCAGAACTCCGGCGTCCCCCTGCCGTGCTCGCCGACGAAGCCGACGGCGTGCGAGTCGTCCACGAAGACCAGCGCGCCGAACTCGTCCGCGAGGTCGCAGATCTCGCGGAGCGGCGCGATGTAGCCGTCCATCGAGAACACGCCGTCGGTGACGATCACCGTGTACCGGGCTCCGGCATCGCGTGCCGCGGTGAGCTGGGCGCGCAGATCGTCCAGGTCGCGGTTGCGGTAGCGGTAGCGCTGCGCCTTCGACAGCCGGATGCCGTCGATGATCGACGCGTGGTTGAGCTCGTCGGAGACGATCGCGTCCTCCGCCGAGAACAGGGTCTCGAACACGCCGCCGTTGGCGTCGAAGCACGACGAGAACAGGATCGTCGCCTCGGTGCCGAGGAACGCGGAGACCCGGCGCTCCAACTCGAGGTGCTGCTCCTGCGTTCCGCAGATGAAGCGCACGCTCGCCATCCCGTAGCCCCACTCGTCGAGCGCCGACTTCGCCGCATCGCGGAGGACGGGATGGTCGGCGAGGCCCAGGTAGTTGTTGGCGCAGAAGTTCAGCACCTCCGCGCCGTCTGCGGTGATCAGCGCCGCCTGCGGGCCGTGGATGCTGCGCTCCCGCTTGGTGAGCCCGGCCTCCTCGATCTCTGCCAGCTGCGTTGCGAGGTGCTCGCGAAACGTCCCGTACATCAGAGCTCCGTCCAGTCGAGGATGACTTTGCCGCCGCCGGCCGCTGCTGCCGCGGCGAACCCCTTCTCCCAGTCGCGCGCAGGGAAACGGTCGGACACGATCGAGGCGATCGAGTCGTGCAGCGGCTTGGAGGTCTGCAGCATCGCGCCCATCGCGTTCCAGGTCTCGAACATCTCGCGGCCGTAGATGCCCTTGAGGGTGAGCATGTGCGTGACGACGATGCCCCAGTCGATCGCGATGGTCTGGGAGGGCAGCCCGAGCATCGCGATGCGGCCGCCGTGGTTCATGTTCTCGATCATCGAGGGGAGCGCCGTCGGTGCGCCGCTCATCTCGAAGCCGACGTCGAAGCCCTCGCGCATGCCGAGCGCCCGCTGGGCCTCGCGAATGTCGTGCTTCGAGACGTCGACGGTGAAGTCCGCGCCCATGCCCTTCGCCAACTCCAGCCGCTGCGCGCTGACGTCGGTGCCGACGATGAAGCGGGCGCCGACGTGCCGGGCGACGGCGATCGCCATCAACCCGATGGGACCGCAGCCGGTGACGAGCACGTCTTCCCCGACCACCGGGAACGCCAGCGCCGTGTGCACGGCGTTGCCGAGCGGGTCGAACAGCGCGCCGACCTCCGGCTCGATTCCGGTGTGGTGCACCCACACGTTCGTCGCCGGCAGCACGAGATACTCGGCGAAGGCGCCGTCGCGCTGCACGCCGACACCCTTCGTGCGGATGCACATCTGGCGGCGGCCCGCCCGACAGTTGCGGCAGGTGCCGCAGACGATGTGGCCTTCGCCGGAGACCTTGTCGCCGACCTCCACGTCGTGCACCAGGTCGCCGACCTCCACGACCTCGCCGTAGAACTCGTGACCGGGGACCAGCGGCGCGGCGACGGCGGAGGCCGCCCAGTCGTCCCAGCGCAGAATGTGCAGATCGGTTCCGCAGATGCCGGTGCGGAGCACCCGGATCTTGACGTCCTCCGGGCCGATCTGCGGCTCGGGGACTTCGACGAGGGCCAGCCCGGGGCCGGCCTCGCTCTTGTACAGGGCTCTCATGTTCGCCATCCTCGTGGGGTCGTGCGGTGTGCGTCGTTGCGCGGCATCCATCGCCTTGTGGGCGGGAGGCCGCGCACCAGCCTACTTCGCGTCGATGCCGTATTTCATTGTCATGTCGTGCCAGCCGGGACGGGTGCCCGCAGCGCTAGAGTGCGGTCATGAAGCGTGCACTCATCGTGATCGACGTGCAGAACGAGTACGTCACCGGCAACCTGAAGATCTGCCACCCGGATCTGATGACGTCCATCCCGAACATCGAGGTCGCGATGGATGCAGCGGCCGACCAGGGCGTGAAACTCGTGCTGGTGCAGCACATCGAAGACGAGGGCTCGCCCGTCTTCGCCCGGGGCTCGGAGGGTGCCGCGCTGCACTCCTCCGTCGCCGACCGCACCCCCGACCTTCTGGTCACCAAGTCCGGTGTCTCGGCGTTCGCCGGCACCGAGCTGGAGCAGTGGCTGCGCTCGGAGGGCATCGACACGGTCGCGATCGCGGGCTACATGACCCAGCACTGCTGTGCGGGCACCGCCCGGGATGCGGCGGCGCTCGGTTTCACGGTCGAGTTCCTCTCCGACGCCACGGGGACGCTCGACCTGGTCAACCCGGCCGGCTCGATCTCTGCGGACGCCCTGCACATCAGCGTGCTGGTCACGATGGATTCCGAGTTCGCTGCCGTCGCCACCACCGAGGAGTGGACGCTCGCGGCCGAGGCGGGCGAGGCCCTCCCGGTCTCGAACCTGTGGGACAGCACCGGTCACGCACGCGTCCCCGGCAAGCACGAGGAGCTGCACAAGCTGATGCGCGATGTACGCGCCGGCATCGATCGGGACATCGCCGCCGAGGAGGCGCGCGAGTTCAAGAACACACTCTATGTCGGCCAGGGAGCGTCGAACCTGCTCTGAACCCAGCGGGTTAAGCACCTGGCGAAGTCCGGCCTCTTTCACCCGCGGACGACGTCGACACCGTAATGCACGCATTACGATGCCGAGCGAGTCGGCGGGATCCCGCCGCATCTCCACGCATCCGGCGAAGGGCATGAGGCAATGGGTGAACGAGAAGCGGAGCTGCGCCGCACCGGCACCCGGGAGGGGATCTCGCGGCGGGCGATCATCGGGGCCTCCGCCTGGGCGGTGCCCGCAATCGTCGCCGTCACATCGACACCCGCCGCCGCCGCGTCCGCGGTTCCGGGCGGACCTGTGTTCATCCCTCCGCAGCTGACGGGCATCGTCGGCGGCGGATGGTCGATCGCGACCAGATTCGATGCGGCGAAGGGCCTGCCCAGCGGGCAAGCGCGAACCGCCATCGCGACCGCGACCTCCGTGCCCGTCACCGTGTCTCCCGCGAAGGCGACGAATGTCTCCATCACCATCACCGGCGCCGGGTTCGCTCTCTACAAAATGGGGAACAACACCGCGTTCACGCCGGTGCAGAGCATCATGATCCTGACGGGGCCTGACGGAGTGGGACTGTTCCACGTCGCGATCCCGCCCTTCGGCATGGGCGACAGGGTCGCCACCATCACAGCGACCGCGAACGGCTCGACAGCGACCGCGACCCTGGCCACCCGGTTCGGCGGCGTGTACACGATCGGCGGTCGCACCGCGCAAGGGCAGGCGATGAACGGCGCACAGCTCGGCGCGCTCTCCTACCCGACGCCGTGGATGATCGACGTACCGGTCGCCGGCGTCTACGCCTCGCAGAGCACCGTTCTGGCCATCACGGCAACCGGCGCCGTCCTCGGAGGCGGCGCCAATGGCGGGACCGAGCTCGGGATGGGAACCAACGTCAACTCGACGCTGGCACCGCAGAGCGGGCTCAAGGACGACGGCTCGCCCTTCACCGACGCGGCGAGGTGCATCGCTTCCCAGAGCGGCGCGAACCATCCCCTCTACGTGATCGAGGACAGGGCGGGCGACTGGTGGGCGGCAGGGAGACAGAACGCGAACGTCCTCGCCATCCCCGGCGACAGCACGATCAACAAGGTGATCAACAAGTTCACGCGGATCGGCGGGAGCCTGCCCGGCAAGCCGGCGTGGGTCTCGCTCTTCCGCAACGACGCCATGCTCGTCTGGACCCTCGAGGATGGAACGGTATGGCTCACCGGAGACGCGACCAAGTTCGCCAAACTCACGAAAGGCCTTCCTGCCAAGACGGGGTTAGGCGTCGTCCAGCAGCTGCTCTATCAGGACGGAACACCTGTCACCGGAATCGCGAAGGCCGTACAGGCCGACGACTGGACCCTGATGATGCTCGCCAAGGACGGCCGCGTGCTCTTCTCGGGCTCCGCCACGGCCGCATACACTCCCGGCGGGTACGTGGACGACGGATACGTCCACGAGATCGAGGCGCCTCCCGGCGACCTCGTCGAGATCTGGGCGCACCAGCCCACCAACGCCTACGCGACGAGCTTCTACATCAAGAACGCGGCGAACGAGCTCTGGGCGGTGGGCGGCAACAACGACGGAACCCTCGCCAACGGCACGACCGTCGCCAGTCAGAACTGGACGCGGGTGCTCGTCGACGACGTCAAAGAGATCTCGACGGGCAACCAGCACATCCTCATCCTCGACAACTCCGGCGACGTGTGGTTCGCGGGAACCAACTTCGAGAACTGCTGGGGCATGGGATCGGGCGGCCCCACCAAGGTCACGACACCGGTCAAGATCACGACGATCCCCCCGGGCGCCAAGACCATCGCGAGCACCTGGCAGAACGCGACGGTGGTGGCCTACTGACGAAGTGCCCCTTCGGCGTCTCTCAGACTCGGCCCGCCCAGCCTGAGAGCGCGCTCCAAGCCGTCCCCCGCGCGGTGAACGCCAGGTGAAGCCTGTGCGAGCAGTCGCGCGAGCGCATGGTGGACGGACGGACGGCGGGCCAGGATCGACCCGGTTGAACGCCCCTACTCGGGGGGCGACCTCTGGAAAGGATCCTGATGCCCTCCATCAGATCGACCGCTCGACCGCGCATCCTCGCGGCGGGCGCGGCCGTCCTCGGCGGCGCCCTCATCGTCGGCGTGACCGCCGCACCCTCACTCGCCGACGATGGCCAAGGAGGCGACCACGACGGTCGCACCGCGGTGAAGCACGTCCTCCTGCTCTCGGTGGACGGCCTCCACCAGAAGGACCTCGACTGGTACGTCCGCACGCACCCGGCCTCGGCGATCGCGGCGCTGGCGCAGCACGGGACCGACTACACGCACGCGTCCACCCCGGTGCCATCCGACTCGTTCCCCGGCATGGTCGCCCAGGTGACCGGCGGCAACCCCGGCACGACCGGCGTGTACTACGACGACACGTACAACCACGCACTGCTCCCCGCAGGCACCACGAACTGCGTCGGCGTGAAGCCGGGCGCCGAGGTGGCGTTCACGGAGGCCGCTGACAAGAACCAGTCGAGCATCGACGCGGGGCAGGGCCTCTCCGGCCTCCCCGGCAGCATCCTCTCCCTGACGGGAACGCCCGGCACCCTGCTCGACCCGGCGCAGCTGCCGGTCGACCCCGCGACCTGCAAGCCCGTCTACCCGCACCAGTACCTCAAGGTGAACACGGTGTTCGAGGTCGTCAAGCAGGCAGGGCTGCACACCGCGTGGAGCGACAAGCACCCGGCATACGAGATCCTCGACGGGCCGTCGGGCGCGGGCGTCGACGACCTGTTCACCCCGGAGATCAACAGCAACGCCGCCGCTCCGTTCACCGGCGACTGGACGAAGGACAACCTCGCCACGCAGCAGTACGACGGCTACAAGGTGAAGGCCGTGCTCAACGAGATCGACGGCAAGGACCACTCGGGCACCACCGCCGAGCCGGTTCCCGCGATCTTCGGCATGAACTTCCAGACGGTGTCCACCGCCCAGAAGCTGCCGACCTCCGACGGTCTCACCGGAGGCTACCTGGCCGACGGCTCGACGCCCGGGCCGCTGCTGAGCAAGGCCCTCGACTACGTGAACGCCTCCGTCGGCGCGTTCACCTCCGAGCTGGCGAAGACGGGCCACACGCGAGACACGACCATCATCCTGTCGGCCAAGCACGGGCAGTCCCCGACGAACCCGGCGGCGCTGAAGCGCATCGACGACGGCCCGATCATCGCCGGGCTGAACGCCGCATGGAAAGCCGCGCACCCGGGCGCCGGCGACCTCGTCGCCTTCTCGACCGACGACGACATTATGCAGCTGTGGCTGAACGACCACTCGCAGGCCGCAGACGACTTCGCCAAGCAGTACCTGGCGACGCACACTGCAGCGGGCAACGACATCGCGAAGGCGCCGATCACCGTCCAGGCCTCCGGACTCACGACGATCTACGCCGGCTCCGGGGTCGCGAAGTACTTCGGCACCTCCGCCACCGACCCGCGGATCCCGGACGTGCTGGGCATCGCGCAGACCGGCGTCGTCTACACCGGCGGCACCTCGAAGATCGCGGAGCACGGCGGCGCGAGCGCCGACGACCGCAACGTGCCCATCCTCGTCTCCACACCCGGTTCGAAGCACGCCCAGCGGATCGGCGCGCCGGTCGAGACCACGCAGATCGCCCCGACGATCCTGAGGCAGCTCGGCCTCGACCCGCGCGCCCTCCAGGCCGTGCGCATCGAAGGCACGAAGGCGCTCCCCGCCTCGTCGGAGCGCTGAGCTCCGCGCCGCCGTCGGCTCCTGCGGGAGGCGACGGCGGCGCGCCTCTGCCCTGCGACCGCAGGCGGGCGCGAGGTGAAGACCGTGGCGAACTCTCCGTGCAGACGCCACGGTAGGGCGGTCGAACCACAGCCTTTTAGCATGTTGCACTCCAGGCGACTGGTATGACAGTCGCATCGAAGCGCGTCGGAGTCGGACGCGCGGACGAGGAGCGAGGGGCTGGACGTGTTCGCATTCGGAGCGGAACTGGAGCGCGCCGTCACGGCGGCACGAGCGCAGAGGACCGTCAGCATCGTCGGTGTTCACGGCAGCGGGCGATCGGAGCTTCTGCGGAACACCGTCCGCATCCTCGAGGAGACCGGCACACCCGTCGTCTCCGTGGAGGCCGACCGTGCGTCGACGCAGCCCGGCGCCGCCTTCCTGCGCTTCGCGCGCCAGCTCGGGGTGCGCCTGACGGCGGAGGGCGACCCGCTCGACCTCGTGGCTCCCGCCATTCGCGCATCGACTGTCATCGCCATCGACGACACCCATCTCGTCGACCAGCGCTCGCTGCGGCTGCTGGAGGCGCTCAGGAAGCGCACCGGCGCCGCATTCCTGCTCACCGAGCTCACGGGGATGGGCATGCACCACCCCGAACGGACCATCGCCCCGGCCTGGCCCCAGACTGTGATCACCATGCGCGGCATCGGCATCGGTTCGACCAGCGAATTGGTGACGGAGGAGCTCGGCGGCGAGACGGACCCCGCCGTGGTCTCGCGCATCTACGCCAAGACCGGTGGGCTGCCTCTGCTCAGCAAAGCCGTCGTGACGAGCGCGCGCGACCACGGCAGGATCGTGCAGCACAACGGGATGTGGCGCCAGGCGACGGCCTCGTTCTGGAACGACGACCTGACCCCGCTGATCGACGGCATCCTGACGGACTATGAGCCGGAGGTCTGCGCACTCGTCCGGTCGGTGGCCGAGCCCGGCGAAGTCGCCCTCGACATCGCGACGGAACGATTCGACCCCCGGCTGACCCAGCTCGCCTGCGACTACGGACTCGTCCGCCTCACCCAGACCGGTCTGGGCGGCGCGCTCCAGGTGTGGCCGCGCATGTTCAGCGACCGCTACCAGCGCAGCACGATCCCGCTCGCCACCATCTGGAAGCACGAGTCGGCCCTGGTGCCCACCGACCTGTCGCCCGAGGTGGAGGGCGCGTCGCTGGCGTCGCTCTCGCAGCTGTTCCGCGAGCACGAGCGCCGGGCGGTCACCACCACATTCGCCGCGTGGGAGATGTCGCCGAACCCGACGACCGCCGGTGCCTACATCGTCGAAGCGCTCGGGGTCGCCCAGGAGCGCGAGCGGGTCGTGCGCGTGTTCGCCGAGACGGCGGTCGAACTGGAAGACGCGTCGTCCACCTCGTTCGAGTTCGTGGTGCAGCAGGCGAACTGGCTGGCCTTCGAGGAGCAGCGGGAGACGGACTGCCGCGACCTGCTCGAGTCGTATGGCACGCTGCACCCCGAGTGGCGCGCGCCGGCGGCCGCGGCCGGCCGGGCGATGTCGCTCATGCTCGGCTCGGGCGTCGAGGTCCCGAGGACGGAGAGCGACGACGAGCCGACGGGGTTCGTCCGCCTGGAGCGGGCAACCCGCGCGCTCGTCGGCGGCGACACGGACGCGGCCAGGACGCTGGCGGAGGGGGCTCCCACCAAGCAGGTCTCCAAGGCGACGTCGACGACGGTCACCGCCATCGCCGACCTCGTCGACGGCCGGCTCGACGCCGCCCTCAGCGCCGCGGAACGCCTGATGAACCAGGGCGAGTACCACAAGCTCCGGGGCGCCTACATCCTGGGCTCGTACGTGGCAGCGCTCGCGAACTACGATCTCGGGCGCAGGGCCGCCTACCAGGGCGTGCTCAACTCGGTCCTGCTGGTGGGACGACCCCAGTATCTCTTCCAGTCGTTCTACGCCGCGCTCCTCCAGGTCCACGCGCTCGACCAGGGTCGCGGCGGCTCGTCCTCGCTGCGCGGCGCCCTCCTGCGCGAATCGGAGCGGCTGCAGTCGCGGCCGGGACCCCTCTTCGGGATGGGCGTCGACTTCGCGACGACGATCGCCGTGGAACGTCACGCGCCCCTCCTGTTCGATCAGCACCTCGCCGCCTCGGTCCGGCGACGTCGCGAGCTCGGCTACCTCGTCGGCGCCGCGCAGCAGGCGCTCTACGGCCTGCAGTACCACCTCGGAGCGAACACCGCGCAGGAGTTCCAGCGGGTCGTGCGCAAGCTCAAGACTCCCGGATTCGACCACGCGAGCTCCCTGATCGAGCTGCTGCAGACCGATACGGTCGACGGTCTCACCCGCTGGGCCGACGGCGTCCGCAAAGCCGCGTACAACGCATCGACGGTGCGGCTGGTGCTCTCGGCCGCGCGCTCGGAGACCGACGAGCACCGCCGGGAGGTCCTGGAACGGATCGGCAGCTCGCTGGGCGGCGACCGCGTGGTCGCGGAATGGCCGACCCACACCGGGCTCGACGGCGAGGAAGAGGCGCGCGGCCCGCTCCTGACGAACCGGGAGCAGGAGGTCGCCCTGCTGGCCGGGCGGCTGAGCAATGCCGATATCGCCGAGCGGCTCTCGCTGAGCCCGCGAACGGTCGAGAACCATCTCGCCCGCGCGATGCGCAAGGCAGGGGTCACCAACCGACACGAGCTGTTCGAGGTCACCGCACACTCGTCGGCGCACTGAACGCCGATCGCACAGCAGCCGCAGCCACCGCTGCGACTACTCAGCTCCGCTCACGGCGCTCCCGCATTCCGCAGCCGATCGGCGACGCGGCACCTGCGGACGCCACCAATTCGACCACCACCGGCCCCTAAGACCGCACGGCGAACGCAGACTTGAAACACCGTTCCGAGGGAACGGCCCCGTCCGACGACCAGCCACAAAGCCGCGAGGGGCCCGCAGTCCACGATCTCCATCGGGGGAGGATCATGGCAGCGGGCCCCTCGCTCTCCTGGGCTCACGCGCTCGCTACGGCTACCGCTCGAGCGGCCGCCACACGACGATCTGGTTGCTGCGGCGCACGCGCGTGCCCGCACGCATCGAGACGACTTCGCCCTCCGAGCCCGCCGCGAACACGCGACGACCCGGGCGGTTGAGCAGCTCGTCGGCGAGCGCCGTCTCGAGCTCGCGCACCCGGTCGCTCAGCGCGTTCACGTGGTCCTCGAGCTCGAGGATGCGGCGGATGCCCTCCAGGCTCACACCCTCCGAGCCGAGACGCGCGATCTCCTGGAGCTTCTGGACGTCGCGCATCGAATAGCGCCGCGACTTTCCGGGCGTGCGGCCGGGGCTCACGAGCCCCAGGCGGTCGTACTGGCGGAGGGTCTGCGGGTGCATCCCGGCCAGCTCGGCCGCGATCGAGATCACGAAGACCTGCGTGTTCTCGTCCATCGTCACCCTCGCGCCTTGGCCAGGAGGTCCTCTCGCGGGTTCTCGTCGGGGAGCTTCTCGGCGAACGCCTCGAGAGCCTCCTTGGCTTCGCTCGACAGGTGCGACGGCACCGCGATCTGCACGACGGCCAGGAGGTCGCCGGTGCCCTTGGCGGTCTGCACCCCGCGGCCCTTCACGCGCAGCACGCGGCCGCCCGGGGTGCCAGGGGCGACGCGCAGCTTGACGGGCTCGCCACCCAGCGTCGGCACCTCGATGGTCGCGCCGAGCGCGGCCTCCACGAAGGTGACGGGCACGGTGACACGGAGGTTCAGCCCGTCGCGCTCGAACACCGGGTGCTTGCGCACGGTCACGGTGAGGACGATGTCGCCTGGCTCGCCGCCGTCCGGGCTGGGCTGGCCCTTGCCGCGCAGCTTGATCTTCTGGCCGTCGGCCACTCCCGCGGGGATCTTGACCTTGAACGGCTTGCCGTCCCCGGCCTGGAGGCTGATGGTCTCGCCCTTGGTAGCAGTGACGAAGTCGATGGTGGTGTGCGCGGTCACGTCGTTGCCGCGAGTTGGGCCGCCGTAACCGCGGTAGCCTCCGCTCGCGCTGCCGAACCGGCCGTTGCCGAACAGGCCGCCGAAGACGTCGTCGAAACCGCCCTGGCCGCCGCCCTGCTGGAAGGTGTAGCGCTGACCGCCCTGAGCGCCGCTGAACATCCCGCCGAACACGTCGTCGAAACCGCCCTGGCCGCCGGAGCCCGGAGCGGTGAACCGGGCGCCGGAGCCCATGGCACGGACCTGGTCGTACTCCTTGCGCTGCTCCGGATCGCTCAGCACCGAGTGGGCCTCGCTGATCTCCTTGAACTTGGCCTCGGCTGCCGGGTCGCCCGGGTTCGAGTCGGGGTGGTACTTGCGGGCGAGCTTGCGGTAGGTCTTCTTGAGCTCCGCCTCGCTGACGTCCTTGGAGACGCCTAGGACCTTGTAGAAGTCCTTGTCGAACCAGTCCTGGCTTGCCACGGCGCCTCCTCTCCTGGCTGTGCTGTCGTGGTCCGTGCCGCCGTGGGCACTGCTGTCTGTGAAGTCTGCATGTTCTGCCGAGGCGGGAGCGGCGGGACACGCGTCCCGCCGCTCCCGGCGCTCATCGTCCGGCCGGTCAGGCCGGGGTGGCGACGACCACCTTCGCGACCCGCACCACGGTGGAGCCCAGCCGATAGCCGGTCTCCACCACTTCGGCGACGGTGTCGGCCGTCACGCCGCGGGTGGGCTGCTGGAAGATCGCCTCGTGGATCTGCGGGTCGAAAGGCTCGCCCTTCTCGCCGTACGGGGTGAGGCCGAGCCGCTCGACCGACGAGCGCAGCTTGGCCGCGATGGTCGCGAACGCGCTGCCCTCCGTCAGGTCGCCGTGCTTGTCCGCACGCTCCAGGTCGTCGAGCACCGGGATGAGGCCCTTGACGGCCTCGCCGACCGCGCGCTCGCGCTCGACCTCCCGGTTGGCCTCGGTGCGCTTGCGGTAGTTCGCGTACTCCGCGGTCACCCGCTGGAGGTCGGCAAGCCGCTCCGCCGCGAGCTGGTCGGCCGTGGTCTGGCCGGAGAGGATGTCGAGGTCGTCGTCGGACAGAACGCTCTCCTCCTCACCCGGACCCACGTCCACCAGCTCCTCGTGCGCGAGGTCGTGCTCTTCGCCCTGCGGCTCGCGAACCTTGCCGGTCTCGGGGTCGATCCTCCGCTTGTCGCGGATGATCGGCTCCTCCCGCTCCGGCTCCTCCGAGCCGTGCCCGTCGCGGTTCTCGTCGCTCATGGTTACTTCTTCTCCTCGTCCTCGACGACCTCGGCGTCGATGACGTCCTCATCGTCGGACGAGGAGGAACCCTCACCCTGAGCGCCCGCCTCGCCGGCGTCGCCGGCCGGGGCCTCTGCCGCCTGCGCGGCCGAGTAGATAGCCTGGCCGATCTTCTGCTGGCTCTCGTTCAGCTTGTCGTACGCGGTCTTCACGGCCTCGTCGTCGTCGCCGGCGAGCGCGGTCTTCAGCGCGTCGATGTCGCCCTGGACCTCGTTCTTGACGTCCTCGGGGAGCTTGTCCTCGTTGTCCTTGATCAGCTTCTCGTTCGAGTAGACGAGCTGCTCGGCCTGGTTGCGGGTCTCGGCGGACTCGCGGCGCTTCTTGTCCTCCGCGGCGTGCTCCTCGGCCTCGCGCACCATGCGCTCGATGTCGTCCTTCGGCAGGCTGGAGCCGCCGGTGATCGTCATCGACTGCTCCTTGCCGGTGCCCTTGTCCTTGGCGGACACGTGCACGATGCCGTTCGCGTCGATGTCGAAGGTGACCTCGATCTGCGGGATGCCTCGGGGGGCCGGGGCGATTCCGGTCAGCTCGAAGGTACCGAGCGGCTTGTTGTCGCGGGTGAACTCGCGCTCGCCCTGGAAGACCTGGATCGCGACGGACGGCTGGTTGTCGTCTGCCGTGGTGAAGGTCTCGCTTCGCTTGGTGGGGATGGCCGTGTTGCGCTCGATGAGCTTGGTCATGATCCCGCCCTTGGTCTCGATGCCGAGGGACAGCGGCGTGACGTCGATCAGGAGGACGTCCTTGCGCTCGCCCTTGAGGACACCGGCCTGCAGGGCGGCGCCGACGGCGACGACCTCGTCCGGGTTCACGCCCTTGTTGGGCTCCTTGCCTCCGGTCTCCTGCTTCACGAGCTCGCTCACGGCGGGCATGCGGGTGGAACCACCCACGAGCACGACGTGCGCGATGTCGCCGACCTTGATGCCGGCCTCGCGGATGACGTCCTGGAACGGCTTCTTGGTGCGGTCGAGGAGGTCGCTGGTCATCTGCTCGAACTGGGCGCGGGTGAGCGTCTCGTCGAGGTTGGCCGGGCCGTTCTCGGTGAGCGACAGGTAGGGCAGCTGGATGCTGGTGCTCATCGAGGAGCTCAGCTCCTTCTTGGCCTGCTCCGCCGCCTCCTTGAGGCGCTGCAGCGCGATCTTGTCCTTGGAGACGTCGACACCGGTCGAGTCCTTGAAGCGCTTGATCAGCCAGTCGACGACGCGCTGGTCCCAGTCGTCGCCGCCGAGACGGTTGTCACCTGCGGTGGCGCGCACCTGGATGGTCGAGAAGTCGTCGTCCTTGCCCACCTCGAGCAGGGAGACGTCGAAGGTGCCGCCACCGAGGTCGAAGACGAGGATGAGCTCGTCCTCCTTGCCCTTGTCGAGGCCGTAGGCGAGCGCCGCTGCGGTCGGCTCGTTGATGATGCGGAGCACGTTGAGGCCCGCGATCTCACCGGCCTCCTTGGTGGCCTGGCGCTCGGCGTCGTTGAAGTACGCCGGCACGGTGATGACGGCGTCGGTGACGGTGTCGCCGAGATACTGCTCGGCGTCGCGCTTCAGCTTCTGGAGGATGCGGGCCGAGATCTCCTGGGCGGTGTACTTCTTGCCGTCGATCTCGGTGGTCCAGTCGGTGCCCATGTGGCGCTTGACGGACGAGATGGTGCGGTCGACGTTGGTGACCGCCTGGCGCTTCGCGGTCTCACCCACGAGCACCTCGCCGTCCTTCGTGAACGCGACGACGGACGGGGTGGTGCGGAAGCCTTCCGCGTTGGCGATGACCGTCGGCTCGCCGCCCTCGAGCACCGAGACGACGGAGTTGGTGGTTCCGAGGTCGATTCCTACTGCACGTGACATGTGTGCTTTCTCTCCTTTGTTGCTGGCTTCGTTGGCCGTTTCAAGTCTGGGGTCAAGAGTTGAGCCTCGACGGCTCAAGCTTGTCACCCTCGCGGGGAGGCTGTCAAGCCGCAGATCTCAAAACTTGAGTACAGTTGACTCAACTTTGGGGCAGGCGTGGGTATTCCCCGATCGGGGCCGATCTGCTCAGCCGAGCACCGGGGCATCGCTGTCGGAGGGCGTGGGATCGGGCAGGCGGCGCATCCGGAGGGCGTTCCCCGCACCGAGGAGTGCGGAGAACAACGGCACGAGCAGGGCGACCTGCAGAGCGATCGGCCGGGCGTCCGTGTTGATGCGGACGACCTCGGCGCGGACCTCCGGCGTCTCGGTGGCGAGCTGCTTCTGCAGCTGGGTGTTCGACATCACCTGCGCGTCCTCTTCGAGCGCTGCGGCGACCTGCTGCTTGTCGGCGGCCGGGAGCACGGTGCTGGCGTTCGTCATCGAGGTGAACGTGAACGCGAGAGTCGCCAGCATGATGGCGCCGGCGAACGCGAGACCGAAGGAGAGCCCGAACGATCCCGCCGCCGAGTTGACGCCGGCGGCCTCGCTCACCCGCTCGTCGCTGATCGGCGACAGCGTGTAGTTGTTCAGTTGCGAGACCAGCAGGCCGAGCCCGGCTCCGGAGATGACCAACGGCACGGTGAGATACCAGCCGTTCGTCGCGATCGGCACGATCGGCAGCAGGATGACGATTCCGGCCGCGGCGAGCAGGAAGCCCCACAGGATGAGATTCGCAGGGCGACCCTTCGCCCTCCGGCCCGCCAGCAGGGCGATGACGAACATGCTCAGCGACAGCGGCGCGATCGACAGGCCGGCCTGCAGCGCGTTGTACTCCAGCACCATCTGCAGATAGATCGGGAGCACGATCATCGTCCCGCCCAGCGAGACCTGCTGCAGGAGCTGCCCACTCACGCCGGTGCGGAAGAGCCTCGACGAGAACAGCGCGGGGTCGAGGAGGGTCGGCTTGCCGCGCCTGCTGCGCGCCCGCAACCAGAACACCAGCCCGGTGAGCGCGACGACCCCGACGACGATGAGGAGCAGGACGTACTGACCGCCCTCCTGCCAGACCAGGATGCCGGTGACGATGCCGCCCATCCCGACCACCGAGAGCAGCGCGCCGAACAGATCGATCGCGCGGTCGCCCGTGTACGGGACGTCTTTGACCAGCCCGATGCCGGCCAGCACGACGGCGATGATCAGCGCCTCGAGGAGGAAGCCGACCCGCCACGACAGGAACGTCGTGATGAAGCCGCCGAGCAGCGGGCCGACCGCGGCGGCGATGGCGGCCGATGCGCCGACGAGGGCGTAGACGCGCTTCTGCTGGTCGCCCTCGAAATTGCCGTGGATGAGCGACTGCATCGCGGGCAGCAGCAGGGAGGCGCCGATCCCGCCGACGATCGCCCAGAAGATGATGATGGCCGAGAGGTTCTGGGCGAGCGTCATGGCGACGGCGCCGACGGCGTAGCCGAGCAGGCCGAGGACGTACGCGAGCTTGCGGCCGATCAGGTCGCCCGTCTTTCCGCCGATCAGGATGAACGCGGCCGAGACCAGCGCCTCCAGGGCGATCGCACCCTGTACGCCGCTCACGGTGGTGTGCAGGTCGTGGACGACCGCGGAGATCGACACGTTCATCAGCGACGTGTCGACGACGAGCACGAACATCGCCATCGCGAGCAGGATCGCGAGACGTGAGTTGAAGGGCGCGGTCGCGCCCTCTGCGCCGCTCATGCGCTCACGGTCGCACACGACCCAGCGGTTTGGCGACAGTGGATTCACACCGTCCGCACAACCCGTCTCGCTAGCGTCGAAGACATGGATCCGGACCCCGCCCCGCTTCTCTCCACCCGCGCGATCGAGGCGCTGCAGAGTATCGATCCCGCGACGCTCAGCGAGGTGCAGGCGTTCCGCGAGGACTTCGCGCGGTTCATCATGCCGTACAAGTTCGGCATCGACGAGATCTCCACCAAGGTGTCGATCCTCCGCGAGGAGTTCGCGGAGCTGCACGAGTACAACCCGATCGAGCACATCTCCAGCCGCCTCAAATCGGCCGAGAGCATCGAGCAGAAGGTGATCCGCAAGAACTGCGAGCCGTCGTTCGACGCGATCCGGGAGGCCATCACCGACATCGCCGGGGTGCGGATCGTCTGCTCCTTCGTCTCCGACGTGTACCGCGTCTTCGAGCTGTTGACGGCGCAGGAGGACGTGCGGGTGCTGCGCGTGAAGGACTACATCGCACACCCCAAGCCCAACGGCTACAAGAGCCTCCACGTCATCATCGAGGTGCCCGTGTTCCTCAGCGGGGGCCCGGTCGCCGTGCCGGTCGAGATCCAGCTGCGCACGGTCGCGATGGACTTCTGGGCGAGCCTCGAGCACAAGATCTACTACAAGTACGACGGGGAGGTCCCCGACGCGCTGCTGCGCGACCTCACCGCCGCCGCGAGCACCGCCGGCCAGCTCGACATCACCATGGAGGACATCCACCGCCAGGTGCGCGGGGACGGCGGCGGCGTGCACTACGCGTTGCCGATCTCGGTGTAGTCCGTTCGCACCCGCGCGGCACAGGCCGCTCCGCGCGCATGGAAAGATGGCGGGGTGAGCGACAGCGACGAACCCGTAGGCGAGCCGACGGCCGCGGAGGCCGAGCCCGGGCGGGACTCCGCCCTGGCATTCCGCGCCCGCCGTTCGCGCGCGCTCGTGATCATCCTCGCCATCGCCCTCGTGGTCGTCCTCGCCGACCAGCTCACCAAGCTCTGGGCGACCTCCACTCTGACCGAGGGCGCGTACCACTCGCTGATCGGCACGCTGCTGGGGCTGCAGTTGACCTACAACTCGGGTGCGGCGTTCTCGTTCCTGGTGAACGCGACGTGGGTGTTCACGATCATCGCGGCCCTGGCCGTGGTCGCGCTGCTCTGGTTCTCGCGCAGGGTCGGTGCTCGCTCGTGGGCCGTCGCCTTCGGCCTGCTCCTGGGCGGAGCGGTCACGCACCTCGGCGACCGGCTGTTCCGCGCGCCCTCGTTCGGCCAGGGGCACGTCGTCGACTTCATCGCCTACGCGAACTGGTTCATCGGGAACGTCGCCGACATCGCCATCTTCTTCGGCGCCCTCCTCGCGCTCGTGCTCGCGGTCGCCGGGGTGCCGCTGAGCGGCGGCCCCCGGCACTCGCACACACAGGTCACCCCTCCGACGGCGGCCGGCTGACCGTCGCGAGCCAGGCGTCGAAGGTGATCGTGCCGAGCTGCGCGCCGGGGCCGGGCAGGAGGGTGCCGTCGCGCAGGGCGCGGCCCCAGCGGCCGGGGAGCGGCACGGCGAGCACGCGGGCGGGGCGCCCGATCGCGGCCAGGTAGCGGCGCACGAGCGTCGGCATGTCCTCCACCCGCGGTCCGGCGAGATCGCGGCTCAGCCCGGAGGGCGCCGCGATCGCGAGCTCGGCGAGACGCGCACCGACCTCCGCCGCGGCGATGGGCTGCGATCGCATCGCGGGCACGACGTGGATGCCCCCGCCTCGCGCGGAGAGCTGCGCGGCGAACTCGTGGAACTGGGCGGCGCGCAGCAGCGTCCACCCGCCGCCGCTCGCCATCACGGCCCGCTCCTGCGCGGCCTTTCCCGCGTAGTAGGCCGCGGGCGCGGTTTCCGCGCCGATGATGGACAGCGCGACGTGGTGCGGAACCCCGGCGGCGCGCTCCGCCGTGAGCAGCGCCCGGGTGACCGTCTCGAAGAAGGCGGTCGACTTCTTCGCGCTCGTCGCCATGACGGACGTGACGTCGACGACCGCCGCGCAGCCCTCGAGCGTCCGCGCGAGCCGTTCGGCCTCCCGCTTGTCCCTCGCGGCGGCCAGCAGATCGACACCCGCCGCCCTGCTCAAGACGACCGGTTCGTGGCCGGCCGCCCGCACGGCCTCCACGGTCTTCACGCCGACCACGCCGGTCCCGCCGGCCACCGCGATCCTCATCGCGCCGCCTCCGCTCCGAGCGCCGTGCCCGGATCGGGACACCGGGACGGCAGCGCGACGACATGGCCCGGCAGGGCGCTGCGCACGAAGACGGCGGCGACGCTCTCGGCCGCGAGACCGAGCAGGGTGCGACGGAGTGGTGTGTTCATACCCTCAGGACGACGCAGCCGCGCGAAGTGTGAGGTCGGCTGCCAGGATGGGCAGGAGACCGGGCGAGGAGGGTGCATGGCCGACGGGCACGACGACGCGGCGATCGCCGAGCGCCCGCACCTGCTGGCGCTGGGCTTCCGGATGCTCGGCACCGTCTCCGACGCCGAGGACGCGGTGCAGGAGACCTACACCCGGTGGTTCGGGATGACGGAGGCGGAGCGCGCCGACGTCGTGTCGCCGCGCGGCTGGCTCACCCGCACCGCGAGCCGGGTCTGCCTCGACATGCTCGGATCGGCGCGCGCGCGACGCGAGCGCTACGTGGGCGAGTGGCTGCCGGAACCGGTGCCGGCCTACGCGTTCCCGCGGGCCTCCGCCCTGGCCGACACGGCCTGCGACCCGCTCGACCACGCCGCGCTCGACGACTCGATCAGCACCGCCCTGCTGCTCGTCCTCGAGACCATGACGCCGGCGGAGCGCGTGGTGTTCGTGCTCCACGACGTCTTCGGGATGCCGTTCCCCGAGGTGGCCGAGACCGTCGGGCGCAGTCCGGCGGCCTGCCGACAGCTCGCGTCCTCCGCGCGCCGCCGCGTCGAGGTCGAGCGCGGGCGGACGGCAACGCCCGCGGAGCACGACCGTGTCGTTCGCGCGTTCGCGGCGGCCGCCGCCGGCGGCGACCTCGGCGCGCTCGTGGCGGTCCTGGACCCCGGTGTCGTTCTGGTCTCCGACGGCGGAGGACGCGTCAGCGCCGCGCGCCGGCCGGTCGTCGGCGCCGACAACGTCGCACGGTTCCTGCTCGGGCTCGCGGCCAAGTACCCGGAATCGACGGCCGAGCTCGCACCGACCGGCGACGGGCTCGCCGTGCTCGTGCGGCTGGGCGACCGGCTCGACAGCGTCGCGTCGGTCGCGGTGGGCGACGGCGTGATCACCGGCATCCGGATGGTGCGGAACCCCGACAAGCTCACGCAGTGGTCGTGACGCCGGAACCCGCCGGGCGACGTACGATCAGGCCATGGCTTTCACCGGGTTCGACGAGGACGCCATCGCGTTCTACCGCGAGTTGACCCTGAACAACGAACGCGGGTTCTGGCTCGCGAACCGCGACCGCTACGAGGCCAGGGTCGCCGGCCCGATGCACGAGCTGGCGGACGAGCTCGAGCCGCGCTTCGGGCCGGCCCGGCTGTTCCGTCCCTACCGCGACGTGCGGTTCTCGCCGGACAAGTCGCCGTACAAGCTGCACGCCGCACTGACCTTCGAGCGCGGGGGCTACGTGCAGGTCTCGGCCGAGGGTGTCGCCGGCGGCGCGGGCGCGTACCAGCTCGACAAGGAGCAGCTCGACCGGTATCGGCGTGCCGTCGACGCGCCACGCACCGGCGTGGAGCTCGAGGCCGCACTCGCCGACCTGCGCGCAAAGGGGGTCGGCATCGAGATCCCGGAGGCGCTGAAGACCTCCCCGCGCGGCTTCGACGCCGCGCATCCGCGCGCCGAGCTGCTGCGCTACAAGGGCATCATCACCTGGGCGGACTGGGGCGTCCCCGACTGGTTCACCACACCGGATGCCGCCGAGCGGATCGCGGCGTTCCTCGACGACAGCGCGCCGCTGACAGCGTGGCTGCGCGCGAATGTGACCGGCACGCCGGAGTGACGCGTCGGGCGTTCACCGTGAGTTCCCCGCCACGCCCTACGCTGTCCCCATGACCAGCGACAGACCGGCCGACGCCGGATCGGGCGGCGACGGCGACGCCCTCGCGACGGCGGCGGGTCCGATCTTCGCCGACAGCGCGACCGACCGCCGCATCCCGCGCAGCTGGGTGGCGTCGTGGGCGCTGTGGGATGCCGGCGGTGCCGCATTCAACGCCGTCATCACGACGTTCGTCTTCACCGTCTACCTGACCAGCGAGTACTTCATCTCGCCCGCGCTCCTCGCCGCCCAGAACGCCGAGAAGGACACGTCAGGGCCGGCGCACCACGCCGTCGCAGGCGCCGTCGCAGAACTCTCCAGCGGCGTCGCGTGGGGCGTCGGGATCGCCGGCATCGTCGTGGCCGTGCTCGCGCCCGTGCTCGGCCGGCGCACCGACGGGTCGGGACGCCGCAAGCTCTGGCTGGGGATCAACACCGGCGTCGTCGTACTCGTCACCGCGCTGATGTTCTTCGTCGTCGGCGAGCCGTCGTTCTTCCTCTTCGGCGTCGCGCTCGTGGGCGTCGGGACGGTCTTCTACGAGATCGCGACCGTGAACTACAACGCCATGCTCGTGCAGGTCTCCACCCCCAAGACCGTGGGCCGCGTCAGTGGACTCGGCTGGGCCAGCGGGTACTTCGGCGGCATCCTGCTGCTGGTCGTCGTGCTGTTCCTGCTCGCCAAGCTGAACGGCGACGGCACCGGGGGTCTGCTGCGCGTGACGACGGAGCAGGGTCTCAACTATCGACTCGTGGCCGTCGTCGCGGCGGTCTGGATGCTCGCCCTGTCGGTCCCGGTGCTCGTGCGCGTCCCCGAGGCGCAGGCGAACCGGCGACTCCCGCGCGTGGGGTTCATCGCGTCCTACCGACTGTTGTTCCGCGACATCGCGGCGCTGTGGCGGGACAGCCGCAACACCGTCCTGTTCCTCATCGCGTCAGCGCTGTTCCGCGACGGCCTGGTCGGCGTGTTCACGTTCGGCGGGATCCTCGCCAAGGGGACGTTCGGCTTCTCGCAGGAGAGCGTGATCTACTTCGCGATCGCGGCGAACGTGGTCGCCGGCATCAGCACGATCCTGTCGGGACGGTTCGACGACCGGTTCGGCGCCAAGCCGGTGATCGTCACCGCGCTGGTCGGGCTCGTCATCGCCGGCCTCGCGGTGTTCTTCCTGCACGACTCCGGCGCCATCATCTTCTGGGTGTTCGGCCTCCTCCTGTGCCTGTTCGTCGGCCCCGCCCAGTCGGCGAGCCGCACCTTCCTCGCCCGGGTCACTCCGGCCGGGCGGGAAGGCGAGGTCTTCGGCCTCTACGCGACCTGCGGCCGCGCGGTGTCGTTCGTCGCCCCGCTGCTGTTCGCCGCGTTCGTCGCCGTCGGCGGAGCGCAGTACTGGGGCATCCTCGGGATCGTGCTGGTGCTGCTGGTCGGCCTGCTGCTCCTGCTTCCGGTGCAGGCGCCGCGGGAGACGCGGGCGAACTAGGTTCCTCGCGGGAGGTCAGCGCGGCCACGCGCGCACGAACCGGTCGAAGAGCTCGGCGAAGGTGCGCGCCTCCTCCGGCGTGAAGGAGGCCAGCGCGGCTTCGACGGCCGACCGGCGATGGTTCTGCACCTCTCCGAGCTGGGAACGGCCGGCGGCTGTGAGCTGGAGCAGCGCACGCCGGGCGTCAGAGGGGTCGGGGACGCGGCGCACGAGGCCGCGCTCGACACCCTCCTGCACGAGGCGGCTGGCGCGGGGCTGATCGACGCCGATGGCAGCCGCGAGCGAGCTCACGGAGAGCTGACGCTCCTCCGTCTCGGCGGCGGCCAAAGCCTCAAGCATGCGGAAGCGCGCGATGCGGCCGAGGGACCCGTCGCGCCCGCGACGGCCCGGTCCCGGGCGAGCCGAGTCGCCGAAGGGGCCGGGGAAGCCGCCCCACGGGCCGCGAGGTCCCCAGCCGTGGGGGGTTTCGTGGGCGTCGTCGCCGTGGGCGGGCCTGGCGTGAGTCGGCTCGCCGTGGGCGGGCTCGCCGTGGCCACCGTTGCCGTGTGCGGGCTCGCCGTGGGCACCATTGCCGTGGGTGCCCTCGCCGTGGGCACCATTGCCGTGGGTGCCCTCGCCGTGGGCGTTATCGCCGTGCGCGTGATCGCCGTAGGTGTGGTCGCCATGCGCGTGATCGCCATGGGTGTGGTCGCCGTGATGCCTGGGAGCGCCTCCCTGTGCCCAGGGGCCCTGTCCTCCCCACGGACCCTGGCCCGCCCACGGGCCTTGTGGCCTGCGCCGCGACTGGTCGCGGCGCACGGCGACCAGCGAGCGCTCGATCAGCGCCACGATGTCCGCTTGCGGCGAACCGCTCTGCTCTTGACGATCCTCACCCATGCATGTAACTATACATTTACTTGTAACAGTACATAGAAAAGAAGGGAGTCTCCGATGACGAACATCGACGACTCGAACACGACGCCGCCGGGCTATTGGTTCGGCGAGCTGAACGGTCGCCTCCGCGACCGCATGCGCGACGAACTCCACGATCTCGACCTCGGCCGCCGCGGGTGGCGCATCCTGCACACCCTCGCCGACGGCCCCGCCACGGCGGAGGAACTCGCCGCCGCCCTGCCCCGACACGGCCGCCGCGGCCACGCGGGCCGACCCGACCACGACGAACGGCGCGCGCCCGGCGGCGACCGCCACGGGGCGGAGCGCGGCACGAGCCACGGCGCCGCCTCCGACTCCGCGTCGGGGCGCCGTGAGTGGCGCGGACGTCCGGACTGGATGCGCCGCGAATGGGAGCGCCGCCAGGAGATGTACCGCGCCTGGATGGAGCACGACAGAGAGCACCCGCATTCCGACCCGCATGAGCACGAGCACGAGCACGAGCATCACCACGAGCACGAGCAGCATGACCACCACGGCCATGAGCACGGAGCCGAGCGCGGGCACGACGACCACCACGACCACCACGACCACGGCCCGCACTCCGGCGGGCACGGCTCGCAGCAGGCGTTCGAGCGCGGCTTCGAGCGCGGCTTCGTCCGCGGGTTCGACCGCGCGACGCCGTTCGGCCCCGGGCGCTTCGCACCCGGCGGATTCGGGCCCGGCGGATTCGGGCCCGGCGGATTCGGCCGGTTCGGGCACGGCCCGTTCGGCCCGGCGCGCGGATACGGCGACGGCCTCGCGTGGAGCCACGGCTACGGACGCCCGCCGTTCGCGCGCCGCGGCGGCTGCGGCGACCACGTCCGCGCCGGCGTCGACCGCGTGCTCTCCGACTTCGTCGAGCGCGGTTGGGTTTGGTTCGACGGCGACACGGCGACGCTGACCGACGAGGGACGCGCCGCCCACGATGCGGCCTTCGAGCGGATCAGCGCCCTCCGCGCCTCCGTCTCCGCCGGCATCGACCCGGCAGACCTGGCGACCACCCTGGCGACACTGGAGGCGATGGCACGCAACCTCGGCTGGACACCGCCCGCCGCGGAAGACACCGATGGCGAGACGGCCGATAGCGAGACGGCCGGTGGCGAAGCCTCCGACGCCGAGACCCGGAGCGACGACCCGGCCACCGACTGATCGCTCGGGGCGGCTCCGCACCGGCGCCGCCCCGGTTCCCCGGTCTCCCGCCCCGCCCGTGCGGCCGAGCCTAGGATGGACGCATGACGCCACCCCGCGAAGAGGTCGTGCTGCTCGCCGACGACGGCACCCCGGTGGGGACCGCGGACAAGGCGACCGTGCACACCGCGCACACGCCGCTCCATCTGGCGTTCTCGTGCCACCTCTTCGACGGCGAGGGCCGGATCCTGGTGACGAGACGCGCGCTCGCCAAGGCGACCTGGCCAGGGGTCTGGACGAACTCGTTCTGCGGGCACCCGGCTCCCGGCGAGACCATGGAGGACGCGATCGCCCGGCGCGCGGCCGACGAGCTCGGAACGACCGTCGAGAACCTCGTCGTCGCCCTCCCCGATTTCCGGTACCGAGCGACCGACGCCGCCGGCATCGTCGAGTACGAGGTCTGCCCGGTCTACACCGCGACGATCGCCGGTGCGCTCCATCCGGTCGCCGCCGAGGTCGCCGAGTGGGAGTGGGTGGATCCGCGGGTGCTGCTGGCGGCCGTGGACGCGACGCCGTGGGCGTTCAGCCCCTGGCTGACCCTGCAGCTCCCCGCCCTCTACGCGGATGATGCAGCCGAAGCTTCAGGCCAGCTGTGAGTCGCGCTCATTATTTTCCACCTGTGTAATCCACTGTGGATAACTCCGCCGACGTATGCCGCGAGCCGAATCCATTCGCACCCGAAGCAGCTAACCCGGGTAGCAGTTGCGCACCCGCACCGGTAAACCACGCCGAGGGAGAGGAGCGTCAGCCGGTGCGGGTGGCGTGGATGTGCTGTTCGAGCCACCAGGTGCGGCCCTCGTCGTTCGAGACCCAGCCGTCCCAGTCGAACGCGTCGTCGGTGATGTTGGAGAAGTTCCACCGGATCGGACGGCCGTCGGTCTGCGTGCCGTCCTGGCGGATTCCGTCACGGCGGTGCGGTGTCGCGACGAGCGTGCAGAAGTCGCCCGCCGCCGCTCCGAACCAGCTGACCCGCCACGCTCCGAGGGTCGGGTCGTAGACGCGGACCGTCGAGCCGCGCCCGTCGAGGATGCTCGGGTCGTCGGCGTCGCGCGCGATGAGCACGTCCTGCACCGCGCGACCGCCGAGCGTGTAGGCGAAGACCCACTCCGCGACGGACTCCCGCCACTCCCCCGTCGTCTCGTCGAGGAAGCGCACGTCGGTGCGCCAGCTGCCGACCAGCCGCCCGAAGAGCTCCATGCGCTGCGGCCGCTCCGGGGTCGGTCCGGCGGAGATCAGGGCACGCGCGAAAAGGGAATCGGTCGACTCGCTCATGGGCAGCCCTCGGCTCTCGGGATCAGCTGGACGGTCGCCCGGCGTCGTTCGCGGAGACGTCGGTGCGGTGGAAGTTGAGGTACGAACGCGATGCCGTCGGGCCCCGTTGGCCCTGGTAGCGCGAGCTGTACTCTGCCGACCCGTACGGGCGCTCGGCCGGCGAGGTCAGCCGGAAGAAGCACATCTGCCCGATCTTCATGCCCGGCCACAGCTTGATCGGCAGCGTCGCGACATTGCTCAGCTCGAGCGTGACATGACCGGAGAATCCGGGGTCGATGAAGCCGGCCGTGGAGTGCGTGAGCAGCCCCAGCCTGCCCAGCGAGCTCTTGCCCTCGAGCCGGGCGGCGACGTCGTCGGGGAGGCTGACCAGCTCGAACGTCGACCCCAGGACGAACTCCCCCGGGTGCAGGATGAACGGCTGGTCCGGGTCCACCTCGACGAACCGAGTGAGCTCCGGCTGATCCTCCGACGGATCGATGAAGGGGTACTTGTGGTTGTCGAACAGGCGGAAGAAGCGGTCGAGCCGCACGTCGATGCTCGACGGCTGCACCATCGCCGGCTCGTACGGCTCCAGCGCGATCCGCCCGGCACCCAGTTCGGCCTTGATATCACGATCGGAGAGAAGCACGCGCCCAGCCTATCGGGTGGGATGCCGCGGGCGGCCGCACGGCCGTAACCGTCGGAGGCGTGACGTAGCCTGGTGCGATGAGCACCCCCGTCCCGGCAGCAACCGTGCGCATCCGACCCGCCGTCGACGGCGAGTACGCCGCGATCGGCGAGCTGACCTACGCGGCGTATTCGAACGATTACACGGATCTCTCCGACGACTACCGGCGCCAGCTGCAGCACCCGGAGGCGCTCCTCGACGCGTTCGACTTCTTCGTGGCGGAGGACGAGGCGACCGGGGCGCTCGTCGGCACCATCGCGGTGCTGCGCGCCGGGCACGACCAGGACGGGCGCATCGCGCCGGACGAGCTGTACTTCCGCCTCCTGGCGACCCACCCCTCGGCTCGCGGGCGTGGCATCGGCGCCGAGCTGACCCGGTTCGCCATCGCGGAGGCGCGCCGCCGCGGGCAGCGCGCGGTCGTGCTGCACAGCGGGCCCGAGATGCTGGGAGCACACGCGCTCTATCGCAAGCTCGGCTTCAGCAGGCGGTCGGAGCGCGAGGACGTGATCGTGCTTCCCGACGGCCGCGAACTGCAGCTGCTGACGTTCGTGCTCGACGTGGAGGGCTGAGGGCGCGGCACCCCGCGAGCTCAGTCCGGGAGCTCATTCGGCGACGGTCGACCGCTGCCGCACCAGGGCACCCGCCCCGATGGCGATGTACAGCGCCGCGGCGGCGACGAACCCGACGGACATGGCGAAGGACAACCACGCGCTGCCCGTGAACATGGTCCCGATCCCCACCAGGAACGTGGCGATGATCACGATGAAAGCCCAGAGCGCTGCGCGCTGCCCCGCCCCCGCCCGCCGCGCGGTCGTCCAGACGCGCACGGCCACGATGACGAGCCCGATCCCGACGAGCCCGTGGAGGCCGAGAAGGATCCCCGCAACGACCCGAGCGGCCCCCTCGTTCTCCTCGGGGCTCCCGACGAGGTTCGCGCCCATCCCGAGGAGGAACTGCACGGCGAGCGCACTGAGGGCCTCCCTGGAACGCGGGACCAGGTCCGCGGAGGAATTCGCGATCGTGGACATCGATGTCTCCTCTCGGTCGGCGGCGCATTCCCGGTCGGTCGCGCCGCATAGGCCCATTGTGTTCGCGCGCTGGAGCCTTGTCATGCGTTGGGTGGAGTAGATCCCCCTACTCTTCGCGGAGTAGGGAGCCCGGCATCGCGCCAATCTCCGCGCCTCCTGCGAATCCGGTCAACCCCTTGCGCTCGCACACAGACGGGCATTGCATCCGCACCAAGCAGGAACGTCGGGGCGAGCAGGAAGGCAGGGACATGACCGTCAAACTCAACCGGAAGGCTCTCGAGCACGCCCGCTCTCTCGTGGAGAAGGGCACCGTCGTCCACGACGAGCGCGACGACTGGAGCGAGGACGCGCCGAGCGCCGACGACGAGAACACCTTCATCGAGAAGCACGGCTGGGACGCGTATGCGCTCTGGCATCTCGGCGAGGACGCGGAAGCGAGCGAGGAGACGAAGGGGCGGTTCAGCTTCCCCTACGGCGACTTCGCCAGGGTCCACCGCTGCGCCGTCATCTCGCTCGAGAGCCGCGCGGCCCAGAACGACCACGACGACATCGCGAAGGCGAGCAAGAAGCTCCTCGAGGAGATCGACGAGGGCTGATGTGCGGTGCGTCCAGTGGCGCACGGGACCACGAAACCACGACAGAAGGACGGACCATGACCGAACGAGACAGCCACCGCCCCGACCCCGACGACCTGCCGGACGGGACCGGCACCAGTTCAGAGCAGCCGGACGACGGCGCGGACACCGCCTCGGGCGGCGGTGCGGACGACCGCTGAGCCGGCGACCACGAAAGAGGAGGACTTCGGCGCATGCCTGAGAGCCAGTACCAGTTCGACAATCCCGTCGACCGCTACCCGCACATCCACCCGCCCGAGGCGCAGGTGCCGGAGCCGGGCCGCGACAGCGAGCTCGACCCGCCTGCCGATCACGGCGAGTCCAGCTACGTCGGCGCCGGGCGGCTCAGCGGCCGCAGGGCGATCGTCACCGGCGGCGACTCCGGGATCGGCGCAGCCGTCGCGATCGCGTTCGCACGGGAGGGCGCCGACGTCGCGATCGTCTACCAGCCGGAGGAGGAGGTCGATGCGAACGCCGTCGCGGAGCAGATCCGCGGCGCGCAGCGGACCGCTCTGATGATTCCCGGAGATCTGACCGACCGGGCGTTCTGCGACCAGGTCGTCGCGCGCACCGTCGACGCGTTCGGCGGCCTCGACATCCTGGTCAACAACGCGGGCAAGCAGCTGTTCTGCACCGACCTGTCCGAGCTGCCCGACGAGCAGTTCGACGCGACGATGAAGACCAACGTCTACGCGATGTTCTGGCTCACCAAGGCGGCGCTGCCGCACCTGCAGGCGGGCGCGACCATCATCAACACGACCTCGGTTCAGGCGTACCTCCCCAGCGAGCTGCTGGTGGACTACGCCACGACCAAGGCGGCGATCAACACGTTCACGAAGGCTCTCGGCCAGCAGCTCGCGCCGAAGGGAATTCGGGTCAACGCCGTCGCGCCCGGCCCGATCTGGACGCCGCTGCAGGTGAGCTCGGGGCAGCCACCCGAGAAGCTGCCCGATTTCGGCTCGCAGACGCCGCTCGGCCGACCGGGACAGCCGGCCGAGCTCGCGCCCGCCTACGTCTTCCTGGCGTCGCCGGAATCGAGCTACGTCATCGGCGAGACGCTCACCGTGACGGGCGGGATGCCCACGCCCTGACGGACGCCGTGGCTCCGCTCACCGCGTGGCCGGCCGGCGGTTCTCCGCGCTCACCATCCACGCCAGCTGCTCGAGGCGCTCGATGATCTGGTGCAGGATGTCGGCCGAGGTCGGGTCCTCCTCGTCGACGTCGTCGTGCACCGAGCGCATCGTGCGCACGACGGTCTCGAGGCGGTCGGTGATCAGGTCGACCGCGTCGGAGGTGTCGATCTCGCCGTTCGGGAACACGGCGAGCGCCGTCGTCTCTGCCACGGTCCGCGACCGGCCGTCGGTCGTCGCGTGCAGCGCGCGCAGTCGCTCGCCGACCGTGTCGCTGAACGCGCGGGCGGCCTCGACGATCTCGTCGAGCTGCAGATGGAGGTCGCGGAAGTTGCGGCCGACGATGTTCCAGTGCGCCTGCTTGCCCTGCAACGACAGCTCGATCAGGTCGACCTGGACCCGCTGCAGGCTGGTGGCGAGCGTCGCCGAAGCGACGAAGCCGTTCTCGGAGTTCTCGCGCCGGGTCTCGTGCTCGCCGGGCGCGGCTCCCCTGGCGCGGGTCGTGCGCGGAGCGGCCGCTGCCTTCGTCTTCGTGGTTTGGTTCTTCGAGGTGGTCGCCATGTGCTTTCTCCGTTCTGATGGTTCTCTGCGCGGAACGTATTCCGGGCATCCGCTCCCGCCAACCGGTTGACCTGGAGCCGAAGTGTGCGTCGTCCGGTCCGACGCCGGGGGTGGGACCGATGGGGAAGAATCCTGGTCATGCCGTATCGCACCCTGGCGCCCGGGCAGACCGCGCGCATCCACGTCCACGATGTCGAGGCCGGCGAGGATGTCGTCGTCCACGAAGACGCGGAGATCCTCTTCGAAGCCCCGAACTGGTCGGTCGACGGGCGATCCCTGCTCGTCAACGGCCACGGAGAGCTGTGGTCGCTGCGACCTGAAGCCGGGAGCGCACCGGAGCGCATCCGGTTCCGCGGGCTGCCTGCCATCAACAACGATC
This sequence comes from Leifsonia sp. TF02-11, assembly GCF_017565305.1. Classification (GTDB taxonomy): domain Bacteria; phylum Actinomycetota; class Actinomycetes; order Actinomycetales; family Microbacteriaceae; genus Leifsonia. The sequence goes on along the minus strand of NZ_JAGEKP010000003.1, from coordinate 531,234 downwards.
ACGTGCTCGACCCTGCCGGCGGTGACGTCTTCCTGTCCGCCGACGACGGCCACATCTATCGCGGACCCCTCTCCGGCGGGGAGGTCTCCCGGGTGACGACAGAGGACGGCGTCTGGCACTTCCTCCACGGGGTCTCACCCGACGGCAGGACACTCGCGTACGTGCGCATGCGCTCGTTCGACGAGCCGGGCCTCCTCGCCGTCGTGGGGAGCGACGGGAGCGGCGAGACCGTCGTCGACACCGGTCCCGGCCACATCGACGGCCCCGAGTGGTCGCCCGACGGCCGGTGGATCTACTTCAACACCGAGCGGTGGGCCGACCGTACGGGTCACGCCCAGCTCGCCCGCGTCCCGAGTGGCGGCGGGGAGACGGAGCGCCTGCTCGAGTCGGGGACGGTGGACTGGTTCCCGCATCTCTCGCCGGACGGCCGCCTCGCCGTGTACCTGGAGTTCCCCGCCGGGACGGTCGGGCATCCCGCCGACCTCCCGGTGACGCTGGTCGTGGTCGAGGTGGCGGACTGGAGCACCCCGCTCGAACGGATCGCCGTCCCCGGCGGGCAGGGGACGATCAACGTCAACAGCTGGGCTCGCGATTCGCGCCGGTTCGCGTACGTCTCGTACCCGAACGGCTGAGCCCCTCGTCACGCACCCCGCTGTCGTCTCGGCCGGCGGTCCGGCATACGCTGTCGCCATGCACCGCGTGCGGCGGCGATCCGACGGCCGCGGGCGCGCTCGCCTCTGGACGATCGCGCTCGGCGGTCTGCTGCTGCTCGCGGGATGCACCGTCCCGGGACCCTCCGCGCACCCGGGCACCACGCCGACGGCCCGGCCGATGCCGCTCCGCCCGTCGCCGACGGGCACAGGGACTCCGGTCGCCGTTCCGATCCCGGGCGTCACGGCGTGGCCGTCGTATCACGCCGACCCGGCACGGACCGGCGACGTGGCAGCGGGCGCGTCCCTGGCCTCGCTCACCCGTGCCTGGTCCGCCGACCTCGGCGGCGCGGTGTTCGGTCAGCCCGTCGTCGCCTCCGGCCGCGTGATCGCCGCCACCGAGACGAACCGGGTGGTCGCGCTCGATCGGGCGAACGGGAACGTCGTGTGGTCGGCGTCCCTCGGCGCTCCGCTGACCGATGTGGGGTCGAAGGCGGGTTGCGGAGACATCGATCCGCTCGGCGTCACCAGCACGCCGGCCATCGACACGGTCAGCGGGACGGTGTTCGTCGTCGGCGAGGTGAGTACGGGCGGAGGCTCGGTGCACCACCAGCTGGAGGGCCTCAGCATCGCGACGGGCCAGGTCGTGCTCTCGGAAGCGGTGGATCCGCCGCTCCCCGCCGGCGAGGACCCGGTGCACCTGCTGCAGCGCGCATCGCTCGCCGTGGCGAACGGACGCGTGTACGTCTCGTACGGCGGCAACTACGGCGACTGCGGCGATTACCACGGCTGGGTGGTCGGAGTGAACGAGATCGGCGCCCCCGACCTCGTCGCCTTCGAAACGGCGCCGGACGGGCAGGGCGGCGCCATCTGGCAGGGCGGCGGCGCGCCGGCGATCGACGCCGCGGGCGATCTGTACGTGTCGACGGGCAACTCCAACCCCGACCCGCCTGCGGGCGGCCCCGACCCGATCACCTATGCGGAGAGCGTGGTCAAGCTGTCCGCCGACCTGAAGCCGCTGGCCGCCTTCAAGGACCGGTCGGCGGGAGGCGACGACGACCTCGGCACCGGCAACCCGGTCCTGCTGGCCGACGGACTGCTGTTCGTCGCGGGCAAGACCGACGTCGGGTTCATCCTCCGCCAGTCCGACCTCTCCCCGGTAGCGAGCATCGACGGGCTCTGCGGCAGCGACCCCGACGGCGGCGCGGCGTACGACCGGACGGCGAACCGACTGTTCGTCCCGTGCAGCGACGGCGGGATCCAGAGCGTCGATCTCGGCCGCGACGAGCGCGGCCCACTGCTCTCCGGCGCGAACGGCGCTCCGATCGTCGTCGGCGGCGCGGTCTGGGCCGTGCAGTATCCGGACGGCGTCATCACCCAGTTCGACGCCGCCAGCGGAGCTCGGCTGCAGCGGCAGTCCGTCGGCGGTTCCGTGCCGCACTTCGCGAGTCCGAGCACCGCGCTCGGGCTGTTGCTCGTCGGCACGGACACGGGGGTCGCGGCGTTCCGCGGCGGCGGCTGACGCGCGGCTCAGGGCGTGAACGACCGCGAATACCGGCAGCCGTCGCGCTCGATCCACGCGCAGCCGCCGTCGACGACCGGGCCCAGGCGCAGGGTCTCCGGCGCCGCGGGATCGGCACCGATGCGGAACACCCCGTCGCCCAGCGGGACGAGCGGCTGGTCGTCGGCCGGGGCCTCCACCCCGCGCGGGGCGATCAGCACGAGTCGGGAGCCGCGGCGGACGATCCGCAGGTGCGGGTACCAGGGCGTGTAGGAGCGGTAGTGGCCCGGGACGGTCGCGAGCGCGGAATCGGTCGGGTCGAGCCCGGGCGCACGGGAGGGGGAGCCGCCGGCGGCCCTCTCCGGGAGGAACTCCTCGGGACCCCAGCTCCACCCGGTCCCGTCGAACACCAAGGCGAACCGACGCAGGGCCGGCAGCGACGTGACGCACCGGTCGCTCCAGGTCCAGCGCAGCGGCGCAGCGGATCCGTCGAGCACGACCTCGTGGCCGTCGTCCGCCGCGCGCACCTCGAGGCGCCTGCCGTCGGCGACGAACACGCCGTTCGCCTCCGGCGGGAGGGCCCGCGGCCGCACGCTGACGTGGTCGCCCGCCGCCGGCGACTCTCCGGGAGGCGCCCACCGCGCTCCCGACAGCCCCGGATCGCCGGGCACGGGGCCGCCGTCGAACACCGCGTCCACCGACCGCGCGATCGCCTCGGCGATCGGGCTGTCGCCGTCGGCGTTGGTCAGCACGACCACGGCGCGGCCCGCGGCGGGGTCCGCGAGCAGGAACGACGCGTAGCCGACCATGCCGCCGCCGTGGCTGAGCACGCGACCGCGGCGCGAGTGCTCGACGTTGATGCCGAGCCCGTACCTGCTCCACTCGGGCGCCGATCGCCCCGGGAACACGAGCACGTCCTCGCCGCTCGGGGCGAGCGTCTCGGTCATCGCCTCGAACGATGCGGGGTCGAGCACGACGCCGGCGTCGCCGCGCCCGCCGCGCAGCAGTACCCGCGCGAATGCCGCGAGATCCGCCGCCGTCGCGGCGATGCTGCCGTCGCTGCCCGCCGTCTCGACCAGCGGCGACGCCACCAGGGGGTCGCCGGGCAGCCAGGGGAGGTCCTCGGCCAGCGGCTGGTGCCCCACGGCGAGCCGGCCCGCATCGGCGGCGGTGATGACCGGGATCGCGTCCCGCATCCCGGCCGGCCCGAAGATCCGCTCGCGCACGAGCTCCGGCAGGGGCCGTCCTGCGACGGTGCCGGCTGCGAGCCCCAGGAGCAGGAACCCGACGTTGGAGTAGTGGAACCGCGTACCAGGGACCGACCCCGTCGTCCCGCCGGCGTAGCCGGCGACCTGCGCGCGCTCGTCGGGCAGCGCGTCCACGCTGCCCACCAGCCCGGCCGTGTGGGTGAGGAGGGTCTGCAGTGTGATGGCCGGGGCGAGAAGCGGCGAGGGAAGCCACGGCAGGATGTCGCCGATCGGCCGGTCGAGCGCGAGGCGCCCCGCTGCGACCTCCTGCAGCACGACCATGGCGGTCGCCGCCTTGCTGATCGAGCCGATCTCGAGCAGGTGGTCAGACCGCAGCGGGATGCCGCGGGCGAGGTCGGCGTGCCCGCTGACGTGCTGCCAGACGACGCCGTCCGGGTCGGTGACGGCGACGGCGACGCCCGGCACCGTCCACTCGGCCGCGATCCGCTCCACGACGTCGGCGGCGGCATCTGCGGCGCTCGCGGCGCCCGACCCGCTCACCCGCGGTCCCCGAGCAGCTGCTCGCGGCGCAGGAGGTCGTCGAACGTCTCGCGGCGCACCGCGAGCCGCGACCTCCCCTCGTCGCAGAAGACGACGGGCGGCCGCAGGGCGGTGTTGTAGTTGTTCGACATGGTGTAGCAGTACGCACCGGTGACGGGGACCGTCACGAGGTCGCCGACGCGGGGACTCACCACCCGCACGTCGTTGGCCAGATAGTCGCCCGACTCGCAGTGCCGCCCGACGACGTCCACGGTCTCCGCCGGTCCGGAGCGATCGATGACGGACGGCGTGAACGCCTGCCCGTAGAGCGAGACCTCGAGGTTGTCGCCCATCCCGCCGTCGACCGCGGCGTGCACGCGCCCGCCGCGCTTGACGGTGACGACCCGGTACGCGGTGACGCCGTTGCGGGCGACCATCGAGCGTCCCGGCTCCACCAGCAGCTCCACGTCGCGGCCGAGGTGTTTGTGCACGGCGGCGACGACGCGCTCGGCGTACTCGTCCACCGAGGGAGCGACGTCGCCCGGCACGTAGCGCACGCCCAGGCCGCCGCCGAGGTCGTAGACGCCGAACCGCTCGAACGCGGCGAGCGCCTCCACCTCCGCCTCGAACTGCTCGAGGCCGAGCAGCTGCGAGCCGACGTGGGCGTGCAGACCGCGCAGGTCGAGCATCGGCTCCCGGCGGATGGCCGCGATCGTGTCGGCCACCTGCGCGGGCGGGATGCCGAACTTGGAGGTGTCGTGCCCGGTCATCATGGCGGCGTGGGTGTGGGCGTCCAGCGAGGGGCTGACGCGCAGCAGCGCCGGAACGGGCTCGGTCGCGATGCGAGCGATCCGCTCCACGTCGTCCAGGTTGTCGATCACGATGTAGCGCACGCCTGCCTCGACGGCGGTGCGGATGTCGTCGTCGGTCTTGGCGTTGCCGTGGAAGACCGCGGTAGCGGGGTCGGCACCGGCGGCGAGCGCGAGTCGCAGCTCCCCGGCGGCCGCGGTGTCGACGCCGCAGCCCTCCTCGGCGACGACCCCGATGACCGAGGCCGAAGGGAAGCTCTTGGAGGCGAACAGCACGAGCGAATTGGGGTGCCGCTCCCGGAACGCGCGCACGTACTCCCTGGCCCGCGTCCGCAGCGCGCCCTCGTCGATCAGGTAGGCGGGGGTGCCGTACTGCTCGGCCAGGTCGGCGACCGCGCAGCCGCCGATCTGGAGGCGGCCGTGGTCGTCCAGCCGGGTGCCCTCCGGGTAGAGGGAGAGGTCGATGTCGGCCGGCGTGAGGGTGGTGTCGCTCATGGTCTCCTCCGTGGCGGGTCTGCGGGTCGGGTCGGCGGATCGGGTCGGGCGGGTCAGTTCAGGCGGGCGCGCTGGGCGAGCCTGGCGCGCTCGTGGCGGTCGTACCGGTCGGCCCAGGCTGCGGCCGCGGCCGGGTCGGGGCGCACGGCGACGAAAGCGTCGCGGTGGGCCGCCGGGTCGTCGGGCCAGCCGAGCGCCGTGCGCCCCGCGAGCAGCGCCGCGCCGAGGGCGGAGTGATCCTGCTCGCCGGGGTCGTGCAGCACCGTCCGGCCGCTCGCGTCGGCCAACGCCTGGCGGAACGCTCGGGAGGCGCCCCCGCGCCCGCTGACGACGACCGGGCCCGCTCCGGCGCCCTCGGTCTCGGCGAGCGCGGCGAGGCAGCGGCGGGACTCGGCGACGATTCCGGCCACCAGGCCGCGGGCGAGGTCGGCGCGGGTCGTGCGCAGCGTGATCCCCTCGACAGCGCCGAGCAGCTGAGGATCCCAGAGGGCTCCTTGCTCTCCCGGCGAGAGGAACGGGAGGACGAGCGGCGCGTCGAGCAGGGAGCCCTCGTCGGCGAGCGCCATCGCCCCGGCCGCCCCGCCCTCGATGCCGAGGAGCCCGGCCAGCCAGGCCAGCGCAGACCCTGTCGCCATCAGATCCATCTCGAGCCCGTAGCCGTCGTCCGCCATCGGGGTGACGAGGTACCGGCCGGAGGGGTCGGGATCGGCGGAGGCCGACCAGCCCAGGATCACCGTGCTCGTCCCGGCGACGTACGCGACGGATCCCGGCGAACGGACGCCGAGGCCGTACGCCCCGAGCACCGAGTCGGCCCCGCCGAGCACGACGGGGAGGCCGGGCCGGCAGCGCCACAGAGCTGCGGCCTCCTGGCGCAGCGGAGCCGTGCTCGTCGACGGCGCGACCTCCGGAAGGCGGTCGGCGGTCACCCCGGACGCCGCGAGGATCGCCTCGTTCCAGCCGCCGCGGAGCGCGTACGCGCCGTAGCCTGCCGCGGTGCTCGGGTCGGTGCGCAGGCTGCCGGTCAGGGAGGCGAACAGGAGGTCCTTGGCGCCCGCGATCGTCGTGTCGTCGCGCGCGCCCGAGCGGGCCAGGCGGGCGTGCATCGGCAGGAGGTAGCGGCCGTCGAGCCGCTGGCCCGTCGTCCGGTAGACGAGCGCCTCCCCCACGCTCTCGGCGATCCGGCGGCCGTCCGCGTCGGCTCGGCCGTCTTCCCACGTGATCGCGGGGGCGAGCGGTCGGCCGGCCGGATCGAGCTCGACCAGGGTGGGGAGCATCGCCGAGAGGGCGATGGCTCCCCACCGGCCGGGATCGGTCTGCGCGGCGAGGTCGGCCAGCACGCGGTCGCGGGCGCGGATCCAGTCTCCCGGGTCCTGCTCGGCCGCGTCGGGCTCCGGTCGCCGCGTCTCGTAGGGCGCGGTCGCGCGGGCGACCACCCCGCCGTCGCGGGCGACCGCCAGCGCCTTGGCGCCGCTCGTGCCGAAGTCGAGTCCGATGGCCAGCTCACCCTGGTCTGTCACTCGCGTCCCTTCGCGGTCGTGTGCGCTTCCGCCCACTCTAGAACTCGCGCGCGACCACGCTCAGGGCGTCCTCCGCGGCGTTCAGCGTCGCATCGATGTCCTCGTCCGTGTGCACCAGCGAGACGAACAGGTTCTCGAACTGGAGCGGGTGGAAGAGCACGCCGCGCACGATCATCTCCTCGTACCAGCGGGTGAAGATGTCCTCGCGGGCGTGGGCGGCGGCGTCGCGCCAGTTGCGGATGGGCCGGTCGGCGAACCACAGCTGGAACACGGTGCCGATGCCCTCCACGTACGCGTCGATGCCCTTGGCCGTCGCGATGCCCTCCAGCCCGCGGGCCAGCCGGTTGCCGAGTGCGCGCTGCCGTTCGTACAGGCCGGGCTCGGCGAGCACGTCCATCGTCGCGGAGACCGCTGCGCACTGGACGACGTTGGCGTTGTACGTGCCCGAGTGCGAGTAGGTGCCGTCGGCGATGAGGCGCATCGCCTCGTTGGTGCCGCCGATCGCCGCGACCGGGAACCCGCCTCCGATCCCCTTGGCGTAAGTGACCAGGTCGGCGTTGACGCCGAACCACTCCTGCGCGCCGCCGCGCGCGAACCGGAAGCCGGTGATGACCTCGTCGAAGATCAGCAGGGCGCCGTGCTTCCTGGTCTGCTCGCGCAGCAGCTCGAGATAGCCGGGCTCCGGGAGGATGCACCCGGTGTTGAAGACGGCGGGCTCGGTGAGCACCGCCGCGACCTCGTGCCCGCGGGTCTCCATCAGCGCGATGAAGCTCTCCGGGTCGTTCCAATTGAGGACGACGAGCGTGTCCTGCAGCTCGGCGGGAACACCGCCGCCCATCGCGACCGGGCGCGGGTGATCGATCGGGCCGGCCAGCTCCGGGTCGACGTGGTTGGACCAGTACACGGTGTCCTGCCAACCGTGGTAGTGCCCCTCGAACCGGACGATCAGGCGCCGGCCGGTGGTGGCGCGGGCCAGGCGCACGGCCGTGCCGACCGCCTCCGAACCGGAGTTGGTGAACCGCACCTGGTCGATGCCCGGCACCGCGGCGACCACCTTCTCCGCCGCCTCGATCTCGAGCTCGTAGGGCAGGCCGAAGCAGGTGCCGAGCTCGGCGACGGCGTCGGTGACCGCCTGCGTGACCTGCGGGTGCCGGTGGCCGAGGATCATCGGGCCGAGGCCGAGCAGATAGTCGATGTACTCGTTGCCGTCGACGTCGCGCAGGCGCGACCCCTGGCCCTCCGCCATGAACAGCGGGTACGGCTTCCAGCCGTTGCGGGGGAGCCGGGCGGTGCTGCCCGCCCCTCCCGGGATGGTGACCTTGGCGCGCTCGAAGAGGGCCTTGGTCGCGACGGTGCGCTCGGCGAATGCGGTGGTGAACGTCATCTCCGCCCTTCCTGTGAAGACTACTTGTTATACAGAGTATATAGACATGTTCGCAGGAACGTCATCCCCGAATCGATGTCATCCTCGGGAGGGGCTGAGAAACTCGATCAGCGCGCGCACCGGCGCCGCCGTCGGGCCGGCCGGCCAGGGCGCGGCGTCGCGCTCGAGCCACGCCGAGGAGCCGTTGTCGATGTGCACCCAGGGCACGTCACCCGTGAACGTCCGCAGGTAGGTGGCGGCGAGCTGGCCGGTGTCCGGCGCGTCGACCGAGCAGTTGGCGATGTCGGCGACCCGCGACTCCAGCAGCTCCGCATAGGAGGGGTGCAGCGGCAGCCGCCAGCCGGGATCCGCCGCGGCGCGCCCCGCCGCGAGCAGCTCCTCCGCGACGGCGACGGAGGTGCCCCAGCACCCCCAGAACGCGGTGCCCACCGCTCCGGAGTCGGTCAGCGTGCCGACATCGACGAGGCGGCCAGGGCGTCCGCGCGCGAGCCAGGCCAGCGCGTCGGCGAGCACCAGCCGTCCCTCGGAGTCGGTGTCGATCACCTCGGTGGTGCGGCCGTCGGGATGCCGGACGACGTCGCCGGGACGCTGCGCGCCCCCTCCCGGCATGTTCTCGGCCACCGGCAGCACGGCGTGCAGTGGACCGGAGCCGCCGAGTGCGGCAGCGGCGATGACCGCGGCGGCGACGGAGGCGGCCGCGGCCATGTCGGTCTTCATCCAGGAGATCTCCCCCGGATCGCGCTTGAGGTTCAGGCCGCCAGAGTCGAAGGTGATGCCCTTGCCGGCCAGGGCCGTGACCGGTCCGGGGCCGAAGGTGCGCAGCTCGATCGCGAGCGGAGGTCGCGCGCTCCCGCGCCCGACGCCGAGGGTGCCGCCGAAGTCGCGCTCGGCGAGCGCCCCGGCATCCCACACGGCGACCGAGACGGCGTCCCCTGCCAGCTCGGCGGCGAAGGAGGTGACCGCCTCGGCGAAGGCGGCCGGCCCCAGGAGGTTGGGGGGCGTCTCCACGACGGTCCGCACCCACGCGACCGCGTCCGCGACGATCCGAGCGCGCTCGAGGTCGCGCTCGGCATCCGCGACACCGCGGGTCGCGACGACGATCTCACTCGCCGGCCGAGCCCCTGCGCGATAGCGCCAACCGCCCGCCGCATGCCCCTCGGCGACCAGCCGCAGCCCGGCCGCATCGGACCCCTCGAGGCCGAGCAGCGAGACCACCGGACCCTCGGCTGCGCGGGAGGCGGCCAGCGCCGCACCGAACAGGGTCTCGGCGGACGGCGCCGCTCCCGCCGCGAGTTCACCGAGGTCCGCGAGGACGACCCGGCGGATCCCGTGCGCCGACGGCACAGCAGCGACCCCCGTCGCGAACGCGGCGCGCCCACTCGGGAGCACCGCAGCGGCGAGCCCTGCAGCGTCGATGCCGAGCACGCGCTCCGCCGCACCGGCCCCCGCGCCCGCCGCGAACCTCCCCTCCGCCCGACGCACTCCGACGACGAGCGTCGCGCCGGGCCGCTCGGCGAGCGCCGCCGCGATGCCGTCGACGTCGACGGCGACGATCGCCGCCCCCATCACTTGACCCGGTGGACGCCGAGCAGCGTCTGCGTCGACAGGTTGTTGACCGAGCCGACCAGCGGCGAGAGCTCGAAGCCCGTCCACTTCGGCGACTGCGCCTCGACGACGTACTGGTTCACCAGCGCGATGTACGGACGGTCGTCGAACGCGAGCTTCTGCATCTGGTCGATGATGGCCTGGCGCGCCTCCCGGTTCGGGGCGACGGCCTGCTGGGCGTAGAGGGCGTCGTACGCGGGGTTGCAGTAGCCGCTGTCGTTGTTGTTGCCCCACTGCGCACAGGTCAGCACGCTCAGCTGGAAGTCGGGGTCGACCGGAGGGACCCAGTCCCACATCGCGAGATCGAACTGGTCGTACGTGTGGTCGGGCCCGTTGATCGCGGTGGTGGCGGCGTCGGTGTCCATCTTGCGCATGGTCAGCTTCACCCCGGCCTGCTTGAGGCCGTTCTGGATGATCTGGAACATCCGGTCGCCCGCGCCGTTGATCTCGGTCGGGAAGACGACGTCGTAGGCCATCGGCTGACCGTTCGCCACGCGGATCCCGTCGGATCCCTTCGCGTAGCCGAGCGAGTCGAGGATCGCGTTGGCCTTGGCGATGTCGAACGGCAGCCCCTGGATGGAGTCGTCGTGCCAGCCGCTGGCCGGGGAGACGATGGTCGACCCGGGGGTGGCGAGGCCGAGCCAGGCCGTCTTGACCATGGACTGGCGGTCCATCGCGTACTCGAACGCCTCGCGCACCTTCGGGTCGAGCAGCTCGGGGTGGCTCTTCTTCTTGGGGTTGGTGTTGATGATGAAGTCGTAGAACCCGACCGACGGAGCCGTCCCGACCTCCAGGCCGGCCTTCTTGAGCGACGCGACCGCGGTGGCGGGCGTCGACTCGCCGATCATGTCGACCTGGCCGGTCTTGAGTGCCGTGACCATCGCGTCGTCGTTGGCGAAGAACTGCAGCCCGAAGCCCGTGATGCTGGGCTTCGTCTTGCCCCACCAGTTCGGGTTGGTCTGGAACAGCGCGAGCTGGTCCTTCTTGTACTGGGTCAGCTGGAACGGGCCTCCCGAGACCATCGGCGTGCCGTTCTGGAAGGAGGTGATCTCCTTGCCCTCGCCGGCGGCGAGCGGCTTCCAGACGTGCTCAGGGAGGATCGGGAGCTGCTGCAGCTGAGCGAGCACGTTCGCGACCGGCTGGTCGTAGGTGAGCGTGAGCGTGTGCGCGTCGGTGGCGACGGCGGAAGCCAGGTGGCTGACGAAACCGGCGAGCTGGCCGGTGGGGCCGTCCTTGTACTTCAGGATCATCGACATGGTGAAGGCGGCGTCCTCGGCGGTCAGCGGCTTGCCGTCCGACCACTTCGCGCCCGTGACGGTGTCGAACGTCCAGGTGGTGCCGTCCTCCGACGTCTTCCACGAGGTGGCGAACGACGGCACGAGCGACAGGTCCTTGGTGTCGTACTCGGTGAGGTGCGGGTAGACGTACTCGTAGACGACGCTGCTGTAGTCGGAGCTCGACACGAACGGGTTCAGCGAATCGATCGTGGCGCTGGCGCCGATGCGCAGGACCGTGTCACTCGATCCGCCGGAAGAACAGGCCGCCAACAGCCCGGCGGTCACCGCGACTGCGGCGGCCGCGGCCAGGGCTCGTATTACCTTCATGTAAACCTTCCCTCGTGACGTCGCTTTTTCGAATCCGGTGCTCGGTTTCACACTCTTATTGCGCTTAGTATGATGACCACCACCGCGAGAGGTCAAGCTTCGGAAGGAGACCGGATGCGAGGCTACGTCTGGAAACGCTCGCTGTTCGCCGTCGTGACGATCTTCGTCGCACTGTCGATCAACTTCGTCCTGTTCCGCGTGCTGCCGGGTGACGCTGTCACCCGCATCTCGCGCGTTCCCAACGCCTCGCCGGCGCTCAAGCACGCGCTCGAGGTGGAATTCGGACTGGACCAGCCGATCTGGCGGCAGTACCTGCTCTACCTGCAACAGCTGTTCCAAGGGAATCTCGGCGTCTCGTTCGCCAACCGCCAGCCGGTGGCGGAGAACCTCTGGCAGGCCTTCGCCAACACACTTCCGATGGTCACCGCCGGAACGGTCATCGCGATCGTCCTCGGCATCGGCGTCGGGGTGTTCTCGGCCGTGCGGCGCGGCACGATCGGCGACCACCTCTCGACGAACCTCGCGGTCGTCTTCTACGCGTTCCCCACGCAGTTCCTCGGCATGATGATCCTCATCCTGTTCGCCGGAGTGCTGCCGTCGGTCGGGATGAACGATCCGTTCGCGATAGCGATGTCGCCCTGGGATCAGTTCGTCGACACCCTCCGGCACATGATCCTGCCGGTGCTCACCCTGGTGCTCAGCCTCTACGCGGAGAACGCGCTCATCGTCCGCTCGGCGATGCTCGAGACCCTCGGAGCCGACTACGTGCTCACCGCCCGGGCGAAGGGGCTCCCGCGGCGGCGGATCATCTCGGCCTACGCGTTCCGAAACGCCGCACTGCCGACGATCACCCAGATCGCGCTCTCGCTCGGCGCGATCGTGAGCGGCTCCATCCTCGTGGAGGTCATCTTCTCGTGGCCGGGGATCGGCCGGGCCCTCTACAACGCGGTCCTGCAGCGCGACTACCCGATGCTCCAGGGCGGCTTCCTCTTCATCACGGTCGTCGTGGTGCTGCTGAACTACCTCGCCGACCTCGTGTACTTCCGCCTCGACCCCCGGGTGTCCCGATGACCAAGGAGACGACGATGGCAACTTCGACCGGCACGACAACGCCGAAGACCACGGCGCGCTCGCACTCGCGCGGCGGCGTCTGGGCCGAGCTGGCACGCTCCCTGACCGCGGCCCCGGCGATCGTGGGCATCGTGATCATCGCGTTCTTCGTGGTGCTCTCGGTCGCAGCCGACGTCCTCGCCCCGTACAGCACCACGGAGCCGAGCTGCGCGGTCTTCGCGCCGCCGTCGCCCGAGCACTGGCTGGGCTGCGACGACGGCGGGATCGACGTGCTCAGCCTGGTGCTCCTGGGCGGCCGGGTCTCGATGATCGTGGGCTTCACGGCGGCCGTGATCGCGATCGTGATCGGCGCCCTGTTCGGCATCCTGTCGGGATACTTCGGCGGCGCGACCGACGTCGTGCTGATGCGCATCACCGACTACTTCATCGTCATCCCGCAGATCGTGCTGATGATCGTCGTCGCCACGGTCTGGGGGCCGAGCCTCTCGCACGTCGTGCTGGTCATCGGCTTCCTGATGTGGACGAGCACCGCGCGCATCGTGCGCGCACAGGTCAAGACACTGCGGGAGCGCGTCTCGATCCGGCGCGCCGAATCCATCGGTGCGGGCAGCACCCGGGTGATCGTGCGCCACATCCTCCCGCAGCTCGGCCCACTGCTCATCGCGAACGCGGTGCTGGCCGTGACGCTGGCGATCTTCAACGAGACGGCGCTCGCCTTCCTCGGACTCTCCGACCCGACCGCGGTCACCTGGGGCACGATCATGGAGCACGCCTTCGAGCGCGATGCGATCAGCACGGGCGCGTGGTGGGCGATCGTTCCGGCCGGTATCGCCGTCGCCCTGCTGATCATGGGCTGCTACCTGCTGGGCAGCGCCATCGAGGACGCCCTCAACCCGCGACTGCGAGCCTCGTACCTCTCGGTCAGGACCTGGCGGATGCGACCGCTCGTCGGTCGAGGGAAGGACGCGCTATGACCGGCAACGCCCTGGAGATCCGGGATCTCAACGTCTGGTTCGACCCGCGCGACGGGCGCGGGGGCGAGCCGGTGCACACCCTGCGCGGCATCGACCTGGCCCTGGCGCCCGGCGAGCGGGTGGGGCTCGTGGGCGAATCCGGTTGCGGCAAGACGACCACCATCCTCGCGGCGATGGGCCTGCTGCCCGCGACCGCGTCGGTGTCCGGTTCGGTGCTGGTCGGCGGGGAGGATGTGATCGCCCGCGGCGAGGCCGGCATGCGCGCCCACCGGTGGACCGACATCGCGATGGTGTTCCAGGGTGCGATGAGCGCGTTCAACCCGGTGCGCACCGTCGGCTGGCAGATCCGTGAGGCGCTCGAAGTTCACAAGGTCGCCACCGGCAAGGCGGCCACGGCGCGCACCCGCGAACTGCTGCGCCAGGTCGGCCTCCCCGAGGGTACCGACGTCCGCTACCCGCACCAGCTGTCCGGCGGTATGAAGCAGCGCGCCGTCATCGCGATGGCGCTGTCGTGCGAGCCACGGGTGCTGCTGGCGGACGAGCCGACGACGGCGCTCGACGTCGTCGTGCAGGACCAGATCCTCCAGCTCCTCGTGCGACTCTCCCGCGACCTGAACCTCGCGCTCGTGCTGGTCACCCACGACCTCGGCGTGGTCGCCCAGGCCTGCACCAGGGCCGCCGTCATGCGCGCGGGCGAGATCGTCGAGGAGGGGGACCTCGACGACCTCTACCGCCGGCCGAAGCACCCGTACACGCGCGAGCTGTTCGAGGCGACGCCCAACCTCTACGACGTGCCGGAGGTCGACCGCACCGCCGACGGCGCCGACCTGCTGCAGGTGCGCGACCTCCGGGTGGTCTACGGGCAGAAGGCGCGCCGCGCACGGCGCGGGGCCGTGCCAGGCGCGATCGACTTCACCGATCCGGCCCCGACGCCGATCGCGACGCCGACGGAGGGCATCGCGACCGGGCGGCTCAAGAGCGACGACGAGACGGTGATCGCCGTCGCCGACGCCGACGAGGACTCCACAACGGCCCCCGTTGCGGCCGTGGCCGGCATCGACCTGGTCGTGCGCGAAGGCGAGCTCGTCGCCCTCGTCGGGCAGTCGGGCTGCGGCAAGACCACGACCCTCCAGGCGGTGGTGGGGATGCAGCCCGCGACCTCCGGCTCCATCCGCATCGACGGCACGGAGGTCACCGGCCTGTCGCCCCGGCAGTGGCGGCCGCTCCGCCGCGACGTGCAGCTGATCTACCAGGACCCGTACGAGGCCCTCGACGGCCACCTCCGCATCCAGGACCTCGTCATGGAACCGCTGCAGGTGCACCGCATCGGCTCGTCCAACGCCGAACGCCGGGCGCTGATCGCGGAGGCGCTGCTCGACGTCGGGCTCGACCCCGAGGTGTACGCGACCCGGTTCCCGCACGAGCTGTCCGGCGGCCAGCGGCAGCGCGTGGCGATCGCGGCCAGCCTCGTGCTGCGCCCGCGCCTCCTGCTCGCCGACGAACCGGTGTCGATGCTCGACGTCTCGGTGCGCACCGGGGTGCTGCAGCTTCTCGACCGGCTGCGCCGCGAGCACCGCATGGGCATCCTGATGATCACGCACGACCTGTCGACGGCGGCCGCCTACGCCGACCGCATCGTCGTGATGCGCGCCGGGCGGATCGTCGAGCAGGGCGACCCGTGGCAGATCGTCAACGATCCGCGCGAGGAGTACACGCGGAAGCTGCTCGAGAGCGTCCCGAGCCCCGACCCGCTGCGCCGCGATGCGTCGTGAGCGCCGGGGCGGCTCAGTCGGACGGGTCAGCGGGCCGCGGAGCTCCCAGCGGTCGCACCGCCCAGCTCCCGTCGCGGTGCGGCTCGACCAGCCGCTGTCGCGAGGTCCCCGACACGTAGAAGACGAAGTCGTGCGCCGGGTAGGTCTGCTGGAAGCTGTCGAACGCCACTCCGTCGTCGCCGAGGCTGACCCCGCGGATGCGCACGACGTTGTCCTTGGCCGACAGCAGCAGGTGCTGACGCTCCCACGCGGTCGGCTCGTCCACCTCGATCGCCTGCTCGACGAAGTCGTCGGTGTAGCCGTACCGGTCGGCCAGCAGCTCGTAGAGCGAACCGCCCGCGGCCAGGTGCGCCTCGTCCAGCGAGGGGACGAGCGACAGCGGAAGCACGGCGGTCTCGAGCACCTTGGGGGTGGAGCCGAGGCGGCGCAGGCGGGTGACCTCCCAGACCGGCGACCCCGGCTCGATGCCGAGAGCCGTGGCGTGCTGGTCGCTCGGGATGCCGACCACCATGCTCACCAGCTCCGTCTCCAGCTGCACGTCGTCGCCGGACGGGCCGCGCAGGGTCTGCAGGAGGGCGCCGGGACGGGACGGCTCGCTGACGATGCGCCGGGGCGCGACGAACGTGCCGACACCCTGGTGCCGCACGATCTTGCCGCGGTGGGTGAGCTCGTCGAGGGCGCGCCGCACGGAGATCACGCTGACGCCGGCCATCTCCGCGAGCTCGGCCGTGCTGGGGAGCTGGTCCCCCGGCCGGAGGTTCTGGTCCTGGATCAGGTTCACGACCAGGTCGTACACGTGCTGGTACCTGAGCACCCGCTTCTGCCCCCCAGGACCGGATCCGTCATCGTTCGTCTGCGCCGTAGGTGGCACTGCTTCCTCCGGTTCTCAACCTGTCAGGGCACACATCATACAAGGAATGAGGACATATGGAACTGATCGTCGTAACCGACCCCGACACACTCGCCGAGGCGGTCGCGGACCGCATCGCGCGTGCCGTCACCGCGCGCCCGCAGACCGTGCTCGGCGTGGCGACCGGCTCCAGCCCGCTCGGCGTCTACCGCGCCCTCGCCGCCCGCGTCGCGGCCGGCCTCGACGTGTCCTGGGTGCAGGCGTTCGCCCTGGACGAGTACGTCGGCATGGGCCCGGACGACCCGCAGAGCTACGCCGCCACCCTTCAGGAGGCGTTCGCCCGCCCGCTCGGTCTTCACACCTCCGCACTGCACGTCCCGGATGGTACTCGCCCCGATCTCGACCAGGCCTGCCGCGACTACGAACGCGCGATCCTCGACGCGGGCGGCGTGGACATCCAGCTGGCCGGCTTCGGCGCGAACGGGCACCTGGCGTTCAACGAACCGGGATCGACCGTCGACTCCATCACCCGCGTCGTCGAGCTGGCCGACCGCACCCGCGCCGACAACGCCCGGTTCTTCGACGACCCGGACGAGGTGCCGCACCGAGCGATCACCCAGGGCATCGGCACCATCCTGCGCGCCCGCTCGATCATCGCGGTCGCCACCGGAACGGCGAAGGCCGAGGCCGTTGCGGCGGCCGTGTCCGGGCCGATCGACGCCGCCTGCCCGGCCTCGTTCCTGCGGCTGCACCCCGACGCAGTGGTGTACGCGGACCCGGCGGCGGCCTCCCGGCTGGAGAGCCTGGAGGTGGTGGGGTAGTCCGTCAGCCGGCGAGCACCCCCGACCGCAGGATGATCACCACTCCGATCACCACGAACACGACCGGGACGATCCAGTGCCCGAACCGCTGGACCCCGGCGATCACCGCGCGATGGGCGCCCAGCAGCATCCCGGCGAGGCACCAGACTGCGACGCAGACCGCGAACACCAGGACGGTGAGGACGATCTCCGGCGCATCGATGGTGCGGAACAGGGCCGTGTAGACGCTGAGGTTGTCCGCGCCGTTGGCGACCGTGATCCCGACGACCGACAGGACGCCGGTGGCCGTGCGCAGCCGCGGTTCGCCGTCCGTCCTCCCCCGGGTGCGGATCGCGATCACCAGCCCGCGGACCCCGAGGCCGAGCGGGATCAGCCCGAGCACCCCGACCCACCGGTCGGGGATCACGGCGAGACCCATCGCGAGCACGACGGAGCCGGCGACGAGCGCGCCGATCCCGAGGTACTGGCCGACCCAGATCCTCGTCACGCTCGGCCTTCCGGTCGCGCGCGCGGACAGGAAGAGCACGGTCAGCACGAGGAGGTCGTCGAGGTTCGTCCCCGCGAAGACCGCGACGGCGGTGACGATCGTTGCGAGCACGCCGCCTCCGTTCATCCGACCACACCCGATCCGCGACGGGTCGGGTCAATCGTCGTCGAAGTCGACCGCCTTGCCTCGCAACGCGGCGACGGATTTCACGATCAGTCGTATCGCGGCGATCGCGATCACCAGCGAGACCCCCAGCGCGAGAACCGGGTCGAGCCAGTAGGCACCGCCCGTGAGCAGGATGATGACGCCGGCGATCACGATGGCGGCGGCGACGGCCGCGTCCGCAAGCGCGTCCAGCAGCACCGACCGCATGTGGAGGTCCTCGTCGCCCGCGGAGAGGCCGAGGACCAACGCGCCGGCGAGCATCACGATCATGGTCACCAGGCTGACGATCACGACGGGGAGTCCCTCGACCGGCGGCGAGCCCTCGCGCAGGCGGGTGGTCGCCTCCACCACAACCGAGACGGTGACGGCCAGCAGCAACGACCCGTTGACGAGAGCCGCGATCGCGATGGGGCGGTTCGCGTGCGGATGGTCGGGGTCCCGATCACGCAGGGCGATCGCGACCAGACCGAGGACGAGGGCGAGGCAGTCCGCGACCGTGTCGCCCGCAGCGGCCAGGACGCTCACCGAACCGGCGAGCACGCCGACGACGACCAGCCCCACGATCAGGGCGGCGTTGAGCCCGAGCACGATGGAGACCCTCCGGGCCTGACTCCAGCGCGGGGTCCTGCCGGCGGGGACGATCTCGGGCGCGGAACTCACCACCGAATCCTGCCACAGCGCGGCGACAGGGCCGCTGTCCGCCGCTCAACAGGACTGGCGCCCGCGGCCCCGCGCCCCGGATACTGTCTCCGTGGAGATTCTGCAGGTCGCACAGCACGCCGACGATCTCGATCGCGCCGCCGCGTTCTACGAGAACCTGCTCGGAGAAGCGCCCGCTGGGCGATTCGATCCGCCCGGCCTGCTGTTCTTCAACATCGGCATCGGTCGCCTGCTGCTCGAGAAGGGCGCACCGTCGGCACTCGTCTACCTCCAGGTCGACGACGTGGCGCAGCTGGTGGAGCGACTGCGCGGCGAAGGCGTGACGATCATCGGCGAGCCGCACGTCATCTTCAGCCACGCCGACGACGCCATCGGCCCCGCGGGGAACGACGAGTGGATGGCGTTCGTCGAAGACAGCGAAGGCAACACCGTCGGGCTCGTGAGCTACGAGCCGCGTCACGATCCGTGAGACACCGAGGCGATGTTCACCCTCGCCGTGTAAGGTGGGCTGAGTTCGGCCGAGGGCGTTCGCCGCTCCGCCGAGCTTGTTCACGCGTTTCTGATCGTGTGACCGAGACGGTCCCGCATCAGAAACCGGTCCATCCCAGCCGGGTGTCGCGTGCGGGGCCGCCATCCACTCCGATGCGAGAGGCCCGCATCCACCGCCCACGACCCGGCCCTCAGCTTCCGCCCGCAGCAGCGTTGCCGCGGCCACATCCCGCCTCCGCAGAGGCGAAAGGACTCCCCATCACCAGCACTCCGCGGCCCACGGCCGCACTCACCTGGCGCCAAGCAGACGACACCGTCTGGGTCGCCACCTCCGGCGACGATTACGCCGGCATCGCCGAGCTCGACAACGGCCGATTCCGTGTGCTCGACGGCCGTTCGCGCGCCGTCGGGACCGCACCCACGATCGCCGACGCGGAGGCCCTCCTCCGCCGCTCGGAACCGCACCGCGTCCGCCGCGGTGCCCACCACCGTCCGCGCCGATTCGGGCGCGGCGACCGGAGCCGTCCTCACGGCTCCCGAAGAATGAAGGAAGAAAAGATGCCCACTGGCACCGTCAAATGGTTCAACTCGGAGAAGGGCTACGGCTTCATCGCCCCGGATGACGGCAGCGCCGACGTCTTCGCCCACTACAGCGAGATCGCCTCCACCGGCGGCTACCGCAACCTCGACGAGAACCAGAAGGTCGAATACGACCTCGCACAGGGCCCCAAGGGTCCCCAGGCCGCGAACATCCGCCAGGCCTGATCGCTACGGCGCCCGGTCGCGAGACCGGGCGCCGTCTCCACAGCGGCGCACCGACGAACACACAGAAAGCGCGCCTACGCTTGCGGCATCTCGGGCATTCGCCCACACCCTCGGCTGGGAAGTCGTCACGACACAGCGGAGGACGCATGACCGCAACCATTCTCGGGCCGGTCTTGAAGACCAGGCCGCGCTCGGAGGCCCGCCCTCCGGTCACCAGCACCTACAACGAGCTGCTCACGCGCGTGCGGGCCGAAGGCCTCCTCGAACGCCGCCGCGGCCTCTACATCGCGATGTTCGCCGCTCTCACGGCCGGCCTGCTCGGCGCGGTCACCGGATTCGTGCTGCTCGGGGACTCCTGGTTCCAGCTGCTCATCGCCGCCGCACTCGGACTGATCTTCACCCAGTTCGCGTTCCTGGGTCACGAGGCGTCGCACCGCCAGGTGTTCGCCTCCGGCCCCACCAACGACCGCGCAGGACGTCTCATCGCGACCTGGTTGGTCGGCATGAGCTACCAGTGGTGGATGACCAAGCACACGCGGCATCACGCCAACCCCAACACGGTCGGCAAAGACCCGGACATCGCCGTCGACACCATCTCCTTCACCGAGGAGGACGCCGCGAAGCGCACCGGATTCCTCGCGCTCATCACCCGGCGACAGGGCTACCTGTTCTTCCCCCTGCTGCTTCTCGAGGGCGTCAACCTGCACGTGACCTCGATCCGCTCCCTCCTCGCTCCCGGGGCGGTCGACAACCGGGCTCGGGAGCTGGTCGCGATCGGTCTGCGGCTCTCCGTCTACCTGACGATCGTCTTCCTGATGCTGCCCGTCGGGATGGCGTTCGCGTTCCTCGGCGTGCAGCTCGCCGTGTTCGGCGTCTACATGGGCGCCTCGTTCGCGCCCAACCACAAGGGGATGCCGCAGCTTCCGGCGGGTGCCCGGGTCGACTTCCTCAACAAGCAGGTGCTGACCTCCCGCAACATCCGCGGGGGCTGGTCGATGAGCGTGCTCATGGGCGGGCTCAACCACCAGATCGAGCACCACCTGTTCCCCAGCATGCCCCGCCCGCATCTGCGGCGCGCTCGGCTGCTCGTGCGCGAGCACTGCGCCGCCCACGGCATCCTGTACACGGAGACCGGCCTGGTGAACTCCTACCGGATCGTCATCGCCTACCTGAACCGGGTCGGGCTCTCCGCCCGCGACCCCTTCGACTGTCCGGCGGCAGCGCGCTTCCGGCGCGCCTGAGGGAGCAGAAGGGGCGGCACGCGCGTAGCGTGCCGCCCCTTCCGCTTGTTCAGTTCGCCTGACGCTTCGTCAGTCGACGCGCGACCAGGGCGATCGCCCCGAGAAGCAGGAGCGTCAGACCGCCGAGCATCAGCGGTGCCGTCTCCAGACCGGTGCTCGCGAGCTGCCCGCCCGAGCCGGCCGTCTGCGCCGGGGCGGTCGTGCCGCCGTTGCCGGTCGGGGCGGTGCCGCCGCCGGGCGCTGCCGCCGCGGTGATGCCGTACGGGCTGAACGAGCGCCCCGTGAAGGTGATCGTGTTCCCGTCGAGGGTCGCCGCGACCGACTCCATGCTGCCGTCGGCCTTGAGGTGGCTGATCCCGATGCCGGTCAGCCCCGCGAAGGACGGGCTGGTGATCGCGATCGTCACCGTCTCGCCCGCGCCGGGCTCCCAGCCGCGACCGGCGAGCGTGTCCGTGAACGTGATGTCGTACAGGGCCACGAGCCGGGCGTCGCCGAGCTTCGCCACGAAGGCCGCGTGGCCCTCGTCGGTGCCGGCGATCGGGGCAGCCGTCACGCGGACGTACCAGGGGAGGTTCGCCCCCGTCGCGAGCGCCGAGTGGGCGGCGTCGCCGTGGTTGGCGATGCCCGCCTGACGCTGCCGCTCGGCGAGCGTCGCCTTGGCGTCCGCCGAGACCGCAGCCTGCTCCTCGCTCGTGAGCGCCTCGTACGCCTTCGTGACCTCGGCCACCTGGTCGGCGTCGGAGCGCGACTGGATCGGGTTCGGCAGCGCCGCGACGAGAAGCTCGATCGGGCTGGCAGGCGGCACCTGGCGGATGGCGATGGCCGGGAGTGCGACCGGCGTCACCGTGCCGAGCGTGTCGGTCAGCGTCGCCACGGTCGTCGCGGCCTGCGTGGCCGTCACGGTGACCGGGGACGGGCAGGCCTGCAGGAACACGGCGTTGACGTGGGTGCAGGTGAAGGTCGCCGTCACCGGGAGCGGGTACGCACCCGTCGAGTCCTTCACCGCCTCCACGCTCGTGCCCTGATAGACGTAGTCCGTCCGCACCGTGGTGCCGATCTGGCCGGCGATGGGCGCGGGGCAGGTCGCCTTGGCCGTGCTGATCGCGTACCCGCCGTCGCCGGTGTCGTTCGACCACCAGACCGAGCGCAGACCCGCATCGCAGCGGCTGATCGGCTGGAACGTGAAGCCTTCGTTGTTCACGTTGGGGCCGCCGGTCGGACGGTTGTAGATCGTCGTCACCTGGAAGTGCCCCTGGGCCGGGTCACCGGGAGTGGTGTTGATCTTCGCGATCGACGTCTGCCCCTGGCAGGTGTCGTCGCAGTCGAGCCAGAGCGCCTCCTGGGACGGATCCCAGGCCGCGTCCATCACCGAAAAGGTGGTGGCGGAGTTCTTCAGGCCGCTGGAGAAGGAGGTCACACGGGTGAACTTCCCCGTGCCGTTCTCGAGCACGTAGCCGTAGAGCTTGCCGTTCTTCTCGATTCCGGCGAAGAAGACGCCGCCGAAGTGGTCACCGTACTGGGCCGGATCGTAGAGCGTGCCGGCGTCGGTGCGGAAGCCGTTGGCGACCAGGTAGCCGTCCGGGACGAAGGCGATCGCCTCCGCGCCCAGGTTGGCATCGGCGGAGCCCAGGTTCGCGTCGGTGCCGGGACCGAGGTCCGATTCGAGCTCCCACTGCTGAGCGGCGTTCGCCGAGTGGTTCGCCCAGTCGACCTGGGCGGGGTCGTACTGCAGGATCGACACCCGTGACACCTTGTTGTTGGAGTTGTCGCGCTCGGTCGAGATGAAGACCTTGCCGCCGACGGAGGTGATGCCCTCGGCGTCGGGCTGGCCGGTGCCGTCGGAGTAGTGCAGCTGGACGCCGCGCTCCCAGCCGCTCGCCGGTCCCCACGTGCCGTCGCTGTTCTGGCCGATCTTGAAGTAGCTCGACTGGCTGGTGTTCACGCTGCCGCCGGAGGAGGAGCCGTTGGCGACGCCCCACATGTAGTCGTCGGCGGGGGTGGCGCCTGCCACGTAGAAGAGACCGGACAGGTTCTGGCCGAAGACGCCGCCCCGGTCGACGTTCGTGACCGTCTGCGGGCCGGGCCACGCGACGCCACCGGTGCCGACGCCGGTGCCGGGATCGGTCCCGCCGCCGGGATTTCCGCCGCCGGTACCCCGGACGTCGGCCGGCGTGTTGCCGCCGAGGGTGGAGGCGCCGGGCGACCCGATGGAGCCGGTCGCGCTGGCCCAGCTCGCTTCGGCGTCCGCGGACGTCGCGATGGTCCACCCGGTGGTGCCCGCCTTCTGGCCGACGTGTGCGGCGTCGACCCACGCGGCGACGCCCTTGCCGGACAGGAACCCGCTCGCGTAGGCGACGGAGTCGACGAGGGTGTTGCCGTTGTCGTAGAGCCGGATGGTCATCGGGCCCTTGTTGAGCGTGGTGCCGTTGTCGGGGATGACCTTGACCGAGTCGCGGAGGCCCCAGTCGGTCCGCAGCTCGGCGGGCGTGACGTCGGTGATCAGCGCCGACTCACCCGGCATCAGCAGCCCGAGCGACGACAGGGAGAGGGCCCCCGGGGTGGTGACCGTCGCCGCGGTGTCGTACGACCATCCGGTGAGATCGGCCGCGGCGACGCCGAGGTTGGTGATCTCGGTGTACTCGCCGTCGCCCTTCGCCGCGGCGACCTTGCCGCCGTAGGCGAACTCGGTGATCTTCACCTTCGGGGCGCCGGCGAACGGCGCGGAGAGGGTGGACATCCCCGGCGAGCCGATGGCGCCGGTGACGCTGGTGTAGCTGTGCTCGGCGTCCGCACTGGAGGCGACCGTCCACCCGCCGAGGGCGACGTCGCCCTTGGCGCCGACGTGGGCTGCATCGACCCAGGCGGCCTTGCCCTTGCCGGACAGGAAGCCGTTGTAGGTCAGCGCGTCGACCTCGGCGCCGCCGGCATCGAAGATGTGGATGCCGCTCGGTCCCTTGTTGAGCGTGTGCGTCTTGTTGTTGTCGAGGATCTTGGTCGACGCCGTCAGGTTCCACTCCGCGCGGAACTCCGCCACGGTCAGATCCGTGACGATGACGGACTGCCCGGGCTGCACGACACCGAGCGACGACAGCGACAGCGCCCCGGCCGCTGTGGCGGTGGTCCCGGTCTCGAACCCCCACCCGGTGAGGTCGATGGGGCTGGATCCGAGGTTCGTGAGCTCGGTGTACTCACCGTCGCCGTGGGCGCCCGCGACGAGCCCGCCATAGGAGAACTCGGTGATGCGGAGACCCTCGGACGGTGCGGCTGAGGCCGGCGCGGCGGAGACGGGAGCGGCGACGGAGACGAGGCCGGCGAGCCCGAACGCCGCCACGGCGCCCACGACGACGGCGCGCCGGAGCGCGGAGACTTTTCGATGCATGGTCGTCACCCTGGCGGTCGCAGGGGTACAGGATGTGAACTCTCTCAGGCGGAGAAGTTAACAAACTCCGAGGGCGCTTCCGCGGCACCCGGCCTCACGGCGCCGACCCCGAACCGTCCTTCTCCCGCTCGGGATCCGGCTGGAAGCGGTAGCCCATCCCCGGCTCGGTGAGGATGAACCGCGGCCGAGCGGGGTCGGGTTCGAGCTTCTTGCGGAGCTGCGCGATGTACAGCCGCAGATAACCCGAGTCGCTGATGTGCTGCGGGCCGCGGATCTCGGTCAGGATCGTGCGCTGGGTGACCAGCTTGCGCGGGTTCCGCAGCAGCAGCTCGAGGACCTGCCACTCCGTGGGCGTCAACCGCACCGGCCTGTCCGTGCCGCCCTCCTGGACGAGGACGATCTTGTCGCCGAGGTCGACCGACACGTTCGCGAACCGCACCACCGGCGTCTCGACCGCTCCCGTCACCCGGCGGGTGAGGGCTCGGATCCTGGCGAGCAGTTCGTCGGCGGAGAACGGCTTCGCGACATAGTCGTCTGCGCCCGCGTCCAGCGCGCCGACCTTGTCCGACGAGTCCGTCCGGCCGGAGACGACGAGGATGGGAACGGTGTTCCAGCCGCGGATCGCCCTGATCACCTCCACACCGCTGAGCTGGGGCATGCCGAGGTCGAGGATCAGCAAGTCGGGATGCTCGTTGACGACGAGGCTCAAAGCCTCCTTGCCGTTGCGGGCCAGAGCGACCTCGTAGCCGTGGGCGCCCAGCATGATCCTCAGCGCTCCGAGCATCTGCGGGTCGTCGTCCGCCACGACGATCTTCATCGTCAGACGTCCTTCACGGATTCGGCGACCGGACCGTCGAGGTCCTCACGGTCGACCGGGAGGGCGAGGACCATGGTGAGACCGCCTGCCGGGGTGTCGTCCGCGTCGAGTGTTCCGCCCATCCCTTCGACGAACCCCTTCGTCAGGGCCAGACCGAGGCCGATTCCCGCGCTGTTGTCCGTGTCCCCTGTCCGCTGGAACGGATGGAAGATCTCCTCCTTGCGGTCGTCGGGCACGCCGGGGCCGTGGTCGGCGACGCGGAGCTCGACCTGGCCGCCGAAGGTGCTGGCGCTGAGGCGCGGCGGCTGACCGGCGGGGGAGTACCGCAGGGCGTTGCTGAGCAGGTTCACGATGGCACGGCGGAGCAGCACGGGATCGGCCGTCACCGGCGGCAGGTCGTCGGGCACGTCGATGGTCACCTCACCCGGCTTGATCGCGAGCTCGTCGAGGACCGGCGGCAGCAGATCCTCGAGGTCGACGGGCTGCAGGGAGACCGCGAGGACGCCCGCCTGCACCCTGCTGACATCGAGGAGGTTGGTCAGCAGGTCGGCGAGGTTGCGCAGGCTGACCTCCGCCGTGTCCAGGAGTTCGACCTTGTCGCGGCTGGACAGCCGGCTGCCCGCCGAGCGCAGGCTGGTCACTGCCGCCGTCGCCGCCGCGAGCGGGCGGCGCAGGTCATGGCCGACGGCGGCGAGCAGGGCCGTGCGGACGCGGTCGGTGGCCTCCAGCGGACCGACCTCCTGCGCCGCAGTGCTGAGGTCGGCGTGTTCCAGTGCGGCGTCGAGCTGCGTCACGATGACCGAGAGCAGACGCCGGTCGCCGGCCTGGAGGTCGTCGCCGTACAGCTCCAGGGCTCCGCGCTCCCCCACCGGGACGCGGGTCGGGACCGCGTCGGCGGGGATCTCCCCGTCGACGTTCTGCACGGCGCCGTCGTCGGCGGAGAACCGCACCGCCTTCAACCCGAACGCCTCGCGGGTGCGCGACACCAGGGACTGCACGGCGTCCCCACCGCGGATCACGCTTCCCGCGATGGTGACCAGCAACTCGGACTCGGCAGCGGCACGGGCTGCGCTTCGCGTCCTGCGCGCGGACTGATCGACGACCACGCTCACCAGCACCGCGATGACGACATAGAGGGCCAGGGCGATCAGATGGGTCGGCCGGCCGATGGTGAGCGTGTTGTAGGGGGTGACGAACACGAAGTCGAGGGTCAGTCCCGACAGCACAGCGGCGAACAGGGCGGGCCAGATCCCGCCCACGAGCGCGACGACCACCACCAGCAGCTGGTAGCTGAGCGCCTCCGCGGTGAGCGAGTCGCTGCTGCGGATCTGCGTCAGGGCCAACGTCAGCAGCGGGCCCGCGATCAGCGCGAGGGCGAACCCGTAGACGCGCCGTCGGACGCTCAGAGCGCCGGTGCGCCGGAAGCGGGGCAGGTTGCGGCCTCCCGCGGCGGCGTGCGAGACGATGTGCACGTCGATGTCGCCGGATTCGCGGATGACCGTCGCACCGACTCCCGAGCCGGTGAGGAATGCCGTGAGCCGGTTGCGCCGCGAGACGCCGATCACGAGCTGCGTCGCGTTGCTCGCCTTCGCGAAGGCGACAAGCGCCTCCGGGGTGTCGGTGCCGACGACCTGGTGGTAGCTGCCGCCGAGTTCCTCGACGAGTTTGCGCTGTGCGGCCAGGGCGGCCGGGTCGGTCTCGCGGAGGCCGTCTTGACTGGCGACGTGCACGGCCAGCAGCTCGCCGCTCCCCGAGCGCGCGGCGACCCTGGCGCCGCGACGGAGGAGCGTCTCGCCCTCCGGGCCGCCCGTGAGGGCGACGACCACCCGTTCCCTGGCCTCCCATTTCTCCTGGATGCCGTGCTCGGCGCGATAGCGCTGCAGCGAGTGGTCGACCTCGTCGGCCAGCCAGACCAGCGTCAGCTCGCGTAGGGCGGTGAGGTTGCCGAGCCGGAAGTAGTTGGAGAGCGCTGCGTCGATGCGGGCGGCCGGGTACACCTGGCCGTCGGCGAGCCGGTCGCGCAGGGACTGCGGGGTGAGGTCGACCACCTCGATCTGGTCGGCGCTGCGCACGATGGAGTCGGGGATCGTCTCGCGTTGCGGGACGCCGGTGATCTGCTCCACCACATCGTTCAGGGATTCGATGTGCTGGACGTTGACGGTCGAGATCACGTCGATCCCCGCCGCGAGGATCTGCTCGACGTCCTGCCACCGCTTCGCGTTCGCGGAGCCGGGGGCGTTGGTGTGTGCGAGCTCGTCGACCAGCGCGATGGCCGGCCTGCGCGCGATGACGGCGTCCAGGTCCATCTCGGTGAGGGTGATGCCGCGATGCTCGACCGTCCGGCGCGGCACCAGCTCGAGTCCGTGCAGCAGCGCGGCCGTCGCCTCGCGTTCGTGGGTCTCCACCACGGCGACGACCACGTCCTTGCCCAGGTCGTGCAGCCGATGCCCTTCCTCGAGCATCATGTAGGTCTTGCCGACCCCGGGTGCTGCGCCGAGCAGCACCCGGAGCCGGCCTCGAACCGCCATCCGACCGTTCTCCTACTTGTTGCCGCTGGGGTCCATCGCCGCGAGGGCGATGTTCAGCTGAAGCACGTTGACGGTGGGCTCGCCGAGGTAGCCGAGGTCGCGCTGCTGAACGTGGTCGTTCACCAGTTTGCGAACCGAGTCGGCGCTGATCCCGCGGGCCTTCGCCACCGCGTCCACCTGAAGCAGGGCGTAGGCGGGCGAGATGTGCGGGTCCAGACCGGAACCGGACGCCGTGAGCGCGTCGGCCGGGATCTGGCTCGCGCTCACACCGTCGGTCTTCTCGATGGTCTGCTGGCGCTGCTTGATCGCCTTCAGCAGGTCGGGGTTGTTCGGGCCGTAGTTGCTGCCGCTGGACGAGCCGCCGTCGTAGCCGTTGCCGGCCGCGGAGGGCCGCGACTGGAACCACTGCGGAAGCGGGTTGCCCTTCTTGTCGGTGAACGACTGCCCGATCAGGGCCGAGCCGGTGACCTTGCCTCCGGAGCTGACGGTCGAGCCGTTGGACTGGTTCGGGAAGGCGAGCTGACCGATCCCGGTCACCACCAGCGGGTAGGCGACCCCCAGCACGACGGTGAGGATGAGCAGTGCCCGCAGGCCGACCCAGTACTGGCGCCCGGTTCCACGTGCCGAAGCATTCATGATGAGTTCCGTTCTGCTTTCTTAGAATCCGGGGATCAGGCTGATGACGAGGTCGATCAGCTTGATGCCGATGAAGGGGGCGATGATGCCGCCCAGGCCGTAGATCAGCAGGTTGCTGCGCAGCAGCAACGAGGCCGAGGT
The DNA here is from genome assembly GCF_017565305.1 of Leifsonia sp. TF02-11. GTDB lineage: Bacteria > Actinomycetota > Actinomycetes > Actinomycetales > Microbacteriaceae > Leifsonia. Next base: position 503,146 of record NZ_JAGEKP010000003.1, on the reverse strand, counting down.
GGCCCGGTAGCGCACACCGCGCAGTGCGAGCGGGATCAGGATGACGATGATGATCGCGTTGAAGATCACCGCCGACAGGATCGCCGAGGACGGCGAGTGCAGCTGCATGATGTTGATCGCTTGCAGGCCAGGGAACACCCCGACGAACATCGCAGGGATGATCGCGAAGTACTTGGCCACGTCGTTGGCGATCGAGAACGTCGTCAGGGCGCCACGGGTGATCAGGAGCTGCTTGCCGATGCGGACGATGTCGATGAGCTTGGTCGGGTCGGAGTCGAGGTCGACCATGTTGCCGGCCTCCTTCGCGGCCGACGTGCCCGTGTTCATCGCGACCCCGACGTCCGCCTGCGCGAGTGCCGGTGCGTCGTTGGTGCCGTCACCGGTCATCGCGACCAGGTTGCCGCCCTCCTGCTCCTTGCGGATCAGAGCGAGCTTGTCCTCCGGGGTCGCCTCGGCCAGGAAGTCGTCGACGCCCGCCTCTGCCGCGATCGCCTTGGCCGTGACCGGGTTGTCGCCGGTGATCATCACCGTGCGGATGCCCATCCGGCGCATGTCGGCGAACCGCTCGGTCAGACCGGTCTTGACGATGTCCTTCAGGTAGATGACACCCAGGATCGTGGCCTCACCCGACGCGGACTTGGTCGCGACGGCGAGCGGCGTGCCGCCGGCCTCGGAGATGTGCAGCACCTTCTCGTCCAGGTCGCTGAGGATCGAGGACGGCACCCGGGCCGACTCCTCCGCCCACGCCACCACCATCGACGCGGCGCCCTTGCGGACCTGCGAGCCGTCGGCGAAGTCGACGCCGCTCATCCGGGTCTGCGCCGTGAACGGCACGACCTCGCCCGCCAGGTCGCCCTCGTGCGTGTAGCCGAGCTGCGCGGCGAGGGCCACCACCGAGGAACCCTCGGGGGTCGGATCGCTCAAGGACGCGAGGGCCGCGGCCTTGACCAGGTCGGCCTGCGCCACGCCCTCGACCGCGGTGAACTCCGCGGCCTGGCGGTTGCCGTAGGTGATGGTGCCGGTCTTGTCGAGCAGCAGGGTCGTCACGTCGCCGGCCGCTTCGACCGCACGGCCCGACATGGCGAGCACGTTGTGCTGCACCAGCCGGTCCATACCGGCGATGCCGATCGCGGAGAGCAGAGCGCCGATCGTGGTCGGGATGAGGCACACGAGGAGGGCGACGAGAACGGTGACGCTCGGAGCGGCGTTCGCGAACCCCGCGGTGGGGCCGAGCACGAGCACGACGACCACGAAGATGATCGTCAGCGCGGCGAGGAGGATGTTCAGCGCGATCTCGTTGGGCGTCTTCTGCCGGGCGGCGCCCTCCACCAGCTTGATCATCCGGTCGACGAACGTCTCACCCGGCTTGCTGGTGATGCGCACGACGATGCGGTCGGAGAGCACCCGGGTGCCTCCGGTGACGGCGCTGCGGTCGCCGCCGGACTCGCGGACCACCGGGGCGGACTCGCCGGTGATGGCCGACTCGTCCACCGAGGCGATCCCCCAGATGATGTCCCCGTCGCCCGGGATCAGCTCGCCGGCGGTCACCACGACGACATCGCCGAGCGTCAGATCGGCCGATGCGACCTGTGTGACCGCGGCCGAGGTGGCTGCCGCGTCGGACTTCTCGTCGTAGTCGGTGACCCGGTTGGCGACCGTCGTCGTGCGCGTCTTGCGCAGGCTGGCCGCCTGCGCCTTGCCGCGGCCTTCTGCGACCGACTCGGCCAGGGTGGCGAACAGCACGGTCAGCCACAGCCAGACGGCGATCGACCAGGTGAAGGCGATGGTCGTCACGGTCCCGCCGGACTTCTGCTGGCCGAGGAACGGCTCGGCGATCGCCAGGATCGTGGTCAGTGCCGCGCCGATCTCGACGATGAACATGACCGGGTTGTGCCACATGTCGCGCGGGTCGAGCTTGCGGAACGCGCCGGGCAGGCCGGCGATGAGCTGCCGGGCGTTGAACGCGCCCTTCGGTGCTCTGTCACCGTGATCCTGGTGGTGCTGTCCGCGCGGGTCCGCGGTGTTGGTGAGTGTCGACATGATCAGTGCAGCCCTTCCGCCAGGGGACCCAGCGCGAGAACGGGGAAATAGGTGAGTGCGGCGACGATGATGACCACGCCGACGACGAAGGCGACGAACAGGGGCCGGTGCGTGGGCAGTGTGCCCGACGTCGCAGGGACCTTGTCCTGCGCCGCGAGAGAACCGGCCAGTGCCAAGACGAAGACGATCGGCAGGAACCGGCCGAGGAACATCGTGGCTCCCAGCGCGGCGTTCAGCCACGGCGTGTTCGCGGTGAGACCCGCGAACGCCGAACCGTTGTTGTTGGCCGCCGACGTGAACGCGTACAGCACCTCGGAGAAGCCCTGCTGGCCCGGGTTGAAGATCGAGACCTTCTCAATGTTGTCCTTGATCGCCGGGATCGCGAAGCTCAGGCCCGTGCCGAGCAGCACCAGCGTCGGAGTCATCAGGATGTAGAGGCTGGCGAGCTTGATCTCGCGCGAGCCGATCTTCTTCCCCAGGTACTCGGGGGTGCGGCCGACCATCAGCCCGGCGAGGAAGACGGAGATGATCGCGACGACGAGGATGCCGTAGAGACCGGCGCCGATGCCACCTGGCGCGACCTCACCGGTCATCATGTTGATCATCGTCATCATCCCGCCCAGCGGAGTGAAGCTGTCGTGCATCGAGTTCACCGCACCGGTCGAGGTCAGGGTGCTCGTGGTCGCGAACAGGGTCGAGCCGAGGATGCCGAACCGCTGCTCCTTGCCTTCGAGCGCCCCGCCGGCGGCTTGCGTCGCCGTGCCGGCACCCTGCAGCTCGAAGAGGGTCAGTGCGACGAGCGAGACGACGAAGATCGTCGCCATCGCGCCGAGGATCGCGTAGCCCTGGCGGTTGTCGCCGACCATCTTGCCGAACGTCCGGGGCAGGGAGAACGGGATCAGCAGCATCAGGAAGATCTCGACGAGGTTCGTCCACGCCGTCGGGTTCTCGAACGGGTGAGCGGAGTTCACGTTGAAGAATCCACCGCCGTTGTTGCCCAGGAGCTTGATCACCTCCTGCGAGGCGACCGGACCACCGGGGATCGTCGCCGTGCCCCCGGTGATGGTGCTCACGCTGGTGAACCCGTTGAAGTTCTGCACAACGCCGCCGACGACGAGGACGACGGCGAAGACGATCGAGAGCGGAAGCAGGATGCGCAGCGTCGCCCGGGTCATGTCAACCCAGAAGTTGCCGATGGTGCCGGAGCGGTGGGCGGCGAAACCGCGCACCAGCGTGATGGCGACCGCGATGCCGACAGCGGCGGACAGGAAGTTCTGCACGGCCAGACCGGCGATCTGGACCGTGTAGCCCATGGTCACCTCTGGCGAGTACGACTGCCAGTTCGTGTTCGTCACGAACGAGATCGCCGTGTTGAACGACAACCCCTCCGGAACAGCGGGGAGGCCGAGCGAGTACGGCAGCACCGCCTGGGCCCGCTGAAGCGCGTACACCAGCAGCACGCCGAGCACGGAGAAAGCCAGAACGCTGCGCAGATAGACCGGCCAGCTCTGGTCGACCCGCGAGTCGACGCCGATGATCCGGTAGAAGCCGCGCTCCACTCGGAGATCCTTCCGCGACGTGAAGGTCGCGGCCATGTAGTCGCCCAGCGGGCGGTACGACAGCCCGAGCATCAGGACGAGCGTGGCGAGCAGCGCCACGAAGAGCCAGAACGTCATCTAGAACTTCTCCGGCTTCAGCAGGGCGTAAACGAGGTACGCGATCGAGGCGACGGCCAGTGCCGCCGCGAGCAGGTTGAAGAAGATCACAGCTTCTCCACCCCTCTGCCGACCAGGGCGACGATCGCGCCCAGCGCGATGATCCCCACAACGCAAATCAGGTCCAACACGGGAATGTCTCCATCCGGGTTTCCGCGTCCCGACCATCGGCGAGACACGGGGATCCGGCGCTCTGCCGGAACCAAGCACCCATACAAGTGGAATCCGACCGCCCGGAAGGCCGTCCTAACGCGATCCATACGCCCGCGACCGAAGTCCTAACGCTTTCCCCCCGAAATCGGGTGGTTCAGCCTCACGACGCGCACTCTGCGGGCTGCGACCGGACCGCGCAAGGCGCCCATTCGCGAACCGTTAGTTTCGGCCGGCCGCCCGTCGGGGTTCCGTTAGGAGGGCACCGGCGCCCGCCGGGGCGGCGTAGAACCGTCGCTTGTGAACAACCTTCAGTCAGCAGGTGTCGAATGACCCTGACGCACCTCATCCCTTCGCTGCGCGCCTCCGTGCCGAACCCGCTCGGTCGCGATCTGTGGCCCGAGTTCACCACCACCTCCGTGTCCGACGTCACGGTCGCCGGAGTCTCCCTGACCCGACTGGCCGAATGGTGCGGCACACCCTGCGTGCACACGGCCGCCGCCGTGATCCCCGGCACCGGCGGCATGCCCTCGGCCACCGAGGTCGCCTCCGTCGTCGTCGCCCGGGTGACCCAGGTCGCCCCGGCGGCCGACGGCACGATCGATGTCTGGATCGACGCCCGGCTCACCGACTCCGCCGTCGCCATCGACGAGCTGCGGATGATCGGACGGGTCTCCACCGCCTGCGACGCGCGCACGCGCATCCATTCGGCGGGTGAGGCCGCTACGGCCCTGACCCTCGACGAACTGGTGTCCGATCTGCGGGCCGGCGACCTCGTGGCCGTGCCGTGTCGCGGCGCCGCGCGCTTGCGCGACATCGACCCGGACCGTCGCCACCTCCACGACGACGACCCCCGGTCGGACGCGTGGACGCCGGCCGGGTGCGGGCGATGAGCCGCGTGCGCGTCCATCCCGCCAGGAAGGCGTTAGCTTTCGGAGCACTGCCGTATGGACATCGCAAGGATCGTGGGGTGCGGCCATGACCGCGGCGCATCCTGGACACGTGAATGAAATCGTGCGACGTCTGTTCGAGGGACGCACCCCCTGGGGAACCCTCGATGTGTCTCCCGCGAGCCGGGGCATCTGGCAGCGGGTCCGGCTGACGGTGTACCCGCCCGGCATCACCCACGGCCAGCGCCGACTGCTGCACCTGACGCACGCCTGGCCGGTCGGCGGAGCGATCCTCTGCCTGTTCGCGCTCGTCTTCCTCAGCGGCTGGGGGCCGGTGCTGAGCGTGGCGATCGTCTTGACCGCCTATGTCGCCGGCTTCCTCGTCACCGCGCGGCTCACCCGCGAGCTGCGGGAGCACTGCCGCGTCCTGACGGTCGCCTCCGAATACGTCGGCGGCGAAGTGCGGGAGTACGGCAACGTCCACCTCCTCCGCGTCGCCGCTTCCCGCCTCGAGGATCTGGAATCGCGGCGCAGGTCGGGTCTGGTCGACCCGGTGACGTACGAAGCGGAGTGGGCCGAGGTGTACGGCGCGCTGCCGAACGAGGCTGCACCGACCCTGCAGCACCACTGACGGCGGTCCGGCGGTCTGGGAGCGTGTCAGTGCCTTGCTTCACACCGCCGCGGGCAGCAGCTCGGCGAGCAGGTTCTGCACGCGCTGCTTGATCTCGTCGCGGATCGGGCGGACCTCCTCCACCGGGCGTCCGGCCGGGTCGGTGAGGTCCCAATCCTCGTAGCGCTTGCCGGGGAAGATCGGGCAGGTGTCGCCGCAACCCATCGTGATCACGACGTCGGACTCCTTGACGGCCTCCGTGGTGAGGATCTTCGGCTGCTCGTTCGCGATGTCGATGCCCTCCTCGGCCATGACCTGCACGGCGACCGGGTTGATCCGGTCCTTCGGCTCCGAGCCGGCGGAGAGGACCTCGACGCGGCCTCCGGAGAGTTCACGCAGGTAGCCGGCGGCCATCTGGGAGCGGCCGGCGTTGTGGACGCAGACGAACAGGACGGTGGGCGTGGCGTCGGCCATGGCGGTTCTCGCTTTCTCCGGTAGGCAAAAGCATAGATGTCTATCTATGGTTTCGCTAGCCGGCGTTCGCGGTGTTCGCGAGCCGTTCGGCGTCGATCCGCTTCAGGAGGTCGCGGACACGTTCTTCGATGTCGTCGCGGATCTCCCGCACCCTGGCCAGCGGCTGGCCGACGGGGTCGGGGACGTCCCAGTCGAGGTATTCGCGGCCCGGGTAGATCGGACACGCATCGCCGCAGCCCATCGTGATCACGTAGTCCGCCGCGCGGACGGCTTCGTCGGTCAGCGGCTTGGGGAACTCACCGCCGAGCGGGGTGCCGACCTCGTCGAGCACGGTGACGATCGTGGAGCGCACGGCGCTCGCGGGCTCGGAGCCGGCGCTGCGGACGCTGACCCGGTCGCCGGCGAGCTGCCGAAGGACCGCCGAGGCGAGCTGGGACCGGCCCGCGTTCTGCACGCACACGAACAGCACCTCCGGCACTCCGCCCCGGTCGCCGGTCGCGCGCAGGAGGGCGTCGAGACGGGAGACGGCGAACGCGCTGGTCAGGGAGGCCCTGTTGTTGCGCCCACCGAGCCGGTCGTAGCTGTCGCGCACGTACTGTTCGATGCTCTCGCGGGCGAAGACACCGCGGTATCGGGTGGCGAGGTCTGCCACGATCCTGCCGAGCGCGGCCGTATCGTCTGCGGGCTGGTCGTCGCGGACGAGTTCGGCGACCCGGTCGAGCTGGTCGGCGCTGATCGAGTACCAGGCGGTGCGACCCTCCTGAGTGCGCTCGACCAAGCCCTCGTCGCGCAACAGCTTGAGGTGATGCGACACCGTCGGCTGCCGCAGGCCCAGCGTCTCGGCGAGGCGGGTGACGGAGCCGCGGCCATCCGGTGCGTCGAGGAGGAGGCGGAGGAGGCGGGCGCGGGTGGGATCGCTGATGCGCTTCAGACTCCGCAGTGCGTCGGAGTTCGGCGGGGCATCCATAGACGGGAGTCTATGGGGCATCCCCGGGGGTCGCGGTGACGGCCCTCATGCAGCGGCCACCCTCATGAGCAGTCGGATGAGCGCATCGCCGTGGGTCAGCTGCGGATGATGTCCGGCGCCCGACACCGAGATCAGCTCGACATTCGAAGCCGATTCGAGCAGCTCGATGGCGTCAGGCGCGAGCGGGTCCTCACTCCCCGTGATGATGCGGACAGGGCCTCGGAACCGGGCCAACGCTTCGCGGAGTTCGACACGCCACCGTTGCGATCCGGCGAGGGCGAGTTGCTCGGCCACCCTCGTGGCGGTGCCGCGCTTGAGGTCGCTGCGGCTCGAGGCGAGGGCGGGTGCACTCGCCTCCGATCCGGTCAGCGTGCGCGAAAGCCGCGCCGGGTCGCTGTGCCGCAGGTAGGCGCCGACGAGCGGCCGCAGCCTGGCCGAGGCGCCCGCCGGGGCTTGGAGGAAGAACGGCGCGATCAGAGTGAGGGAGTCCACCCGTGCCGGGAACCGGTCGGCCGCGACCACGGCCGCAGCCGCGCCGATGGAATGGCCGACGAGATCCGCAGGCTCATCGCCCAGGACGGCCGGCAACCACTGCTCCCAGTCCTGAACGCCCGTTCCTCCGCTGAGGCCGAGTCCTGGCAGGTCGACGGCGCGCGCACCGATGCCCGCCGCCACGTCGGCCCAGGTGTCCGCGTTGACAGGCAGGCCCGGAAAGATCACCTGACGGGATCCGGATGTGCCGAGCTCGAACGTGCGCACGCCTCCGGCGTCGACGAATCGTCGCCCGTCGCCCGTCGCAGCTCCGAACCGGTGCGCGGCCAGGTAGTCGACCCATCGGTCGAGCGAGACGCGCACGTCGGGCATCGGGATGCTGTGTCTCGCGGCGAGCTCGACGGCGGACTCCGTCGGATAGCGGTCGGAGGACAGGAAGCCGAGGGTCTCGGGATCTGCCCCGGTGAACCGTCGCGGCAGCCGCTTGATGACGCCCACAGGGATCTTCAGGCTCGGGATCTTCGCACCGAGGTGCCGGCCGACGTGCGTGAGCAGGTCCGTCAGCGGCGGGGTCGCGTCGTCGAGGACCCAGTACGACCTGCCCTCAGCGTCGGGATCCGCCGCTGCCGCGACCATGAAGGCCGCCAGGTAGTCGACGGTGAGGACCGGGACGAACGTGGACGCGCCGGCGGGGAGGGCGGCCGCGGTGCCGTTCCAGAGCTGTTCGATGGTGACGGCGATGCCGAGGTGCTGGTCGGCCTCCCCTGTCACGCTGTCACCGATCACGGTGGCCGGGTTGACGATGGTCCACGGCACCCCTCGCTGCAGTGCCCTGGCCTGGAAGATCGCGTCGGATTCCACCTTCGACGCCTCGTAGCCGCCGAGCTCCCGGTAGACCTCTGCGCGGTGCTCGTCCGACCACGGCACGGTTGCGGGGTCCTGTCCGCCGACGCGGTATCCCGAGACGTGGACCACGCGCTGCAGGCGGGGAAGACCCGCGGCGAAGTCGATGAGGCCCTCGACGATTCCGACGTTGGCGCTGCGCGCTTCGTCGGCGGGCATGCCGAATCGGAAGGACCCGGCGCAATTGTGGATCTCGGTGACGAACGGGAACGCCGCCGGACCGCCTGGGAGGAGCTCCGGGGCATCGAAGTCGACGATCGCCGTGCTGATGCGCCCGGCCAGACCGTGCTCGCTCAGCCACTGTTCGAGCTTCGCTCCGGACGCGGCCGACCGAACCGCCGCGGTGACGTCCGCACCCGCCTCGGCGAGGGCCAGGACGAGGTAGCGGCCGATGAGACCCGAGGCACCGAAGACCAGGGCGTGACGGGAGCCTCCGCCCGGGGTCATCGCGCCCCTCCCGCGGTCGCGCGCCGGCCGATGAGGTCCGCGGCGCTGTCGGCGGCGGAGAGCAGCGGCTGGACGCTTCGCGTGGCGCGGGAGACGATGACGGCCCCCTCGATCATCGACACGACGACAGTCGCCAGGGATCGGCTCTCCTCGGCACCGACACCGTCGGCCTCGAGGAGCGCGGCCGTGGGAGCGATCCACGACTCGAAGGCCGTGGCGCACGCCTGCCGCAGTCGCTCGCTCTCCGCACCCATCTCCAGGGTGACGACGGAAACCGGGCATCCCAGCCGGAAATCGCTCTCCTCGACGATGGTCGCGACGGCCCCGATCACGGCGCGCGCGGCCTCGGCCGCGCTTCCTGCGGACGCCGCGGCGGCAGCGATCAGCTCCTCGAACTGCGTCGTGGCGAGCTCGACCGCGGCCAGGCCCAGGCCCTCCTTCCCGTCGGGGAAGTGAAAGTAGATCGAACCTTTCGGCGCGGAAGCGTGTTCGATCACGGCGTTCAGCCCCGTGCCACTGAAGCCGCTGGTCTGGATCAACTCGAGCATCGACTCTGCGAGCCGCGCCTTCGTCAGGTCACCTTTGGATGTCATGGGTCGATAATAGACCGGTCTACATATTAATGCGAATGCGCGGTGCTCCTCCGTCGCCTCACGGCGGTCAGGGGTCGGTGAAATCCAGGGCAGGTCGAAGTGGCGAGTTTGGCCAAACACCAGCGACCGGGTAGTCTGGGCCGCAGCCTCACATCCCAGTGATTTACTGGGATTTACGGGCCGCGCGAGTGTAGTTCAATGGTAGAACCTCAGCTTCCCAAGCTGATAGCGCGGGTTCGATTCCCGTCACTCGCTCCGATTGTGTCACTTCTTGAGCTAGGTGGGCATTTCTCGTTCTACTTGGGCATGGGCCCGCAGCTTCCAGGGTCAGGACCACACGTCCCGGTAGTCGTCGACGAACTGGTCGAACCGTGTCGCCGGCCGACCGGTGAGCTTCTGGACAGCGTGGTTCGGGAATGCGGAGATGTTCAGGCGCACGACCCGGTAGATCATCTTCTGCACGTCGATGTAGTCCTGCGGGGCGCCCTGCTCGGCGAGAGCGGCCAGGTATGACTGTTCACTCGGCCGGGTGTAGCGGATGGGCCGCCGGAGGACGTCGGTCATGATGCGGGCGACGGCCTGGTAGGTGAGCGACTGTTCACCGGAGAGGGTGACGCCTTCCGGTCGTGACCGGCCGAGGTGAACACCGCGGCGGCGACGGCGCCGATGTCGCGGGCGTCGATGAACGCGGTGTGGGAACGCCCCGCTGGCACGAAGATCTTCCCGCGGTCACGGATCTCTTTCGCGTACGTCGTGGACAGGTTCTGCATGGTCGGCGGATACGATGTGGCACGGTTCGGGCCGCGGTACGAGCTGGTTCGCGTACAGAGCAATGCCGAGATCCTCTCAGAGGGTCATGGGCTCGTCTAGCCCGCCAGTGGAATGCGACGGCTCTTGGACGAGGCTACGGCCCGACCAGCCGAGCCAGCCGGTAGGTGGCCGCCCGCCGCCCAGTGCGCTCCGCCAGTTCCCACACCTCGAACTGCCGGCCGTCGGGGGTATCGATCGGGAGCCGGAGCCGAGCCGGCAGTTCAGTCTCCCCTGCGGGCATCGGGATGTCGATTACCTGCGGGTACCCGTCTTCTCCGACCGGCAGCAACGTGGCGACAAAGCGTGACATGAGGTCCTCTTCCCCGGGCTGACGTGGCCGGACTCTACCCGCGAGATCGCACCACTGGGCAGACGCAATCGTGGTTTCGCTCCTGGCTAGACGAGTCTGTCTGGTTGTCGGTAGAGTCCGGGCCATCGGCCAGGGGGAGGTTGCGATGCGTGAGTTCGAGATCCCGCTCGGGAACGCACCGAAGGTCGGCGCGGAATTCCACCTCGTACGGTGGAGCCAGCAGGCGGATGCGTGGACGCCGGAGACCATCCTCGTCACCTACGTGTCGTCGACGCCTGAGGAATGGGTGGTCGAACGCGCCGGCTCCCCGACGCGCCTGTCGCGCGAGGAGTGGCTTCCCTTCCAGCCCTGACCACCAGGCACCGCTGCCTACCCGAGGAGCTTCGCCTTCGCGGCGGTGAACTCGGCGTCGGTCAGCGCGCCCTGCTGATGCAGCTGTGTGAGTGCGGTCAGCTGATCGAGCATGTCTTCCCCGCCCGGCGCCGGCGAGGGCGCCGGCGTCTGCTGCTGGACAGCGTCGGCGGCCGCTTGCTGCATGGCCTGTTGTTGCTGGCCTGCTTCGTACTGCTGCTGCTCGTACTGCTCTTGGCTGCGCCGTTGCTGGTGGCGGACCATTCCGCCGGTGACAGCGGTGGCGGTGCCGGCGACCACGGCGGTGCGGACGGCGAGCCCGATCAGGCCGGGGCGGCCGAAGCGTCGGAGGAGGGGCATGGGGTGTCCTTTCGTGTGGTGGTTCAGCCGATCAGGCCGGAGAGGCTCTTTTGGAGTTGGAGGACGCCGATGACGAGCAGCAGTGCGGCGTTGAGGACGTGCGTGTTCCCGGCGACCCAGGTGCGGATGCGGGCGAGGAACGGTTCGGCGGCGCGGCCGCGGACGACGACGATGACCACGGGTGCGACGATCGACAGCGAGGCGACCAGTCCGAAGACGATCAGGGTGACCGCGGCGGTCGTGTCGTCGACCGCAGCCTGCCGGGCGTCGAGTGCTGCGATGATCGCGCAGGAGGCGTCCACCGGGTTGAGGACGAACAGGCCAAGTCCCAGCAGGAATGTCCGGATCGGCCGGAACGACTCGACCTGCTGCAACCAGCCGGGCAGCTGCGGTGCCGCCGCGGCGACCTGGCGGGGTGAGCGTGCGGCCGCCATCTGCTCGATCCGCGCCTTCCCGCGACGATAGACGGCGACCGCGCCGCTGATCAGGACGGCGCTGACCAGGAGCTGCACGATCGGTACCCACAGTGGCGGGTGCCGCACCGAGCGCACTTGGAGCGCGCCGAACAGAAGGAAGCAGATCGTCAGCACGAGGGCGATGCCGGCCAGCCAGCCGAGTGCGAACGCGATCCCGTTGGTTCGTGCTCGGGCCGAGACGAGCACCGCGATCAACGCCATCAGTGCGAGTGGACTGAGCAGGATGCCGAACAGCAGCGGGACGAGGTCCAGAACCAACTGCCCCACGTCACACCGTCCCCGGCGGGGTGAGCGGCGGTGGCGGGTGCTCGGAGGTGACGACGGCGTCCCGACCTTCCAGCTGCTCGGCGAGAGCGTCGACGACCGCGGCGGTCACCTCCGGCCCGTGCCCGGGGTCGTGCCAGAACCGGACCCGGTAGATGACCCGGTCGGGCTCGGCAGTGACCGTGAGCACCCGGACCGGGTCGCGGCTGCGGACCCCGGCCACCTTCTCGCAGGCCGCCGCCACGGCGGCCCGCAGGTCCGCGCGTTCGCCCGAGGTGGCCTTCGCTCGCACTTCGACCTCAGCCCGGCGGCCGCCGAGCTCGGACTCGTTGACGAACGGGTTGCCGACGACGTCGGCGTTCGGGATGTGAGCGACCCGGCCGTCCGTGGTCCGGATGACGGTCGTCCTTCCGTTGATCTCCCGCACGACGCCGGTGAACCCGGCGATCTCGACCACGTCCCCGACCTTGACGGGCCGGCGGGTCTGCAACACGACGCCGGCCGCGAAGTTCTCGCTGATCCCGCGGAGAGCGAGGCCGGCGATCACGGCCACGATCACCGCGACGGCGAGGACCGGCTGGATCGGGGCACCGAGGAACGCGATCGCGACCCCGACACCGAGCAGGATCACCACCAGTCGGGCGCCCCGCGCGATCCGGCGGACCAGTTCCGGAGAAAGGCCGCCGAGGCGTTTCAGCAGCCGCTCGGTCACGCGGTGGACGGCGATTCCCAGCAGCACGCCCGCGACCACCGAGGCAAGCGCGAGCAGGACCGACCAGGGATCCAGGCCGGCGAAGAAGCCGGCAGCGTCCGAGGGTGAGGCGGCAGTGCGCATCGGCGGCCCCTTCTAACCCGCTCGCGGGGTGGTGTCGGTGCGCAACGCGGCGATCGCGGAACGGTTGGTGTCGAAGACGGTGAACCCGGATGCGATCTCCAAGCGGGCCAGCCGGTCGCGTATGCCGGGTCGGACGCGGCTGAGCGACAGGTCGGCGCCGCGGGCGGTGAGGAAGTCCTGGACTGCCTGCCAGGACTCCGCGCCGGTCACGTCGATGTCGGTGACAGCCTCCATGTCGAGGACGACGTGTGAGGCCTCAGTCGTCTCGACCGCGTGCTCGACAGCTTGCTGGAACACGGTGCTGTTGGCGAAGAACAGCGGTGCGGCCAGACGGATGACGACCACGCCGGGCGCGGTGAGGGTGCCGGGATCGGCTTCGTCGAGGAGCGAGTGGGCGGGGTCGCCGTCGACGGCGAGGGTGTCGATGGGCGGGTTCGCCGCGCGGCGGGTGACGTTGACCACGGCGAGGACGAATGCGATGACGATTCCGGCGATCGGGCCGATGAGCAGCGCCCCGAGGAAGCAGGCGGCGCCGATCGCGAACTCGAACTTGTCCAGTCGCCACAGCCGGATGAAGTCCGGGATGCCGAGCAGCGGGAAGACAGCCACGGCGACGATCGCGCCGATCGCCGGCGATGGGATGTCTTCCAGCAGGGCGGTGCCGAAGATCAGCAGCGCGAGCGTCCCGACCGCGGTCACGAGTGTCGGCAGCTGGGTGCGGGAGCCGGCTTGGTCCATTGCCGCGGTGCGGGAGGTGGAAGTTCCGAGGAAGAACCCGCCGGTGATCCCGGCGCCGAGGTTGCCGACACCGAAGGCGAAGAGGTCACGGTTCGGGCTCGTTGGGTAGTGCCGACGCTCACCATACGAGCGGGAGACCAGCAGTCCCTCACCCATAGTGACCAGGGTGAGAGCGATCGCGGAGGGGATGACGGCCAACCACTGCGACCAGTCGATGACCGGCCACGTGAATGTCGGCGGGCCGGCCTGCACCTTCCCGAGTACTGACACTCCGGCGGCCGGTGCGTCGGTGAGGACCACGATGATCGTCCCGACCACGAGCACCACAAGCGCCCACGGAACGGCCGCCGCGATTCGTCGTCCCAGCAGGAGGACGAGCAAGGCGCCGGCAGCGATCAGCACGGACCAGCCATTCGCCTTCGGCAGCCCCGTTACGAGACCGACGACCTTGCCGAGGAAATCACCGCCGGAGTCGATCTTCACGCCCAGCATCTTCGCCACCTGCGAAACGAGGATGTCCAGCGCGAGGCCGCCGACGAAGCCGACGAGGATCGGCTTGGAGAGGAAGTTCGCCAAGAACCCCAGCTTGAGGAACGCGCACGCCAGGAACAGCACCCCACCGATCAGCGCCTGCGCCAGCGTCAACGCGATGTAGTTGCCATGACTCACCGCGAGGCCGGCGATCGAGGACGCGACAAGGGCCGCAGCAGCGGCATCCGGGGAGGCGACCAGCTGCCGCGACGACACAGTCAGGGCGTAGAGAACTGCGGGGACGACCAGCGCGTAGAGTCCGGCCGTCGGCGGCAGCCCGGCGATCTGCGCGTACCCGATGTTCAGCGGGATCGCGATCGCGAGCAAGGTGACGCCCGCCAACAACTCACGGACGACGTTGTGACCGGTGAGCCCGGGGAGAAGCCGGAAGGAGCGACTCTCACGGGTGCTCGTCCCTGACACGGGCACCTCCTCACCTTGCCCGACGCGGCAATGCGCCAGACGTTACTTGCAGCCGGGCCACATCGTCTAGGGGCACCCGAACGCACTTCCCGCTGGACCATCGGATGTGATTCCCTGTCGGTGATTCGGCCCCGCGACGGCGGCCGGCCCAGCGGGGAGGAGCTACACGTGACCGAAGCGAGCGATGTCACCGAGAACGCGAACGCGCGACTGCTGCACGAACTGCCGTTCGACGACCGACAGGACTTCGATGACGCCCAGCGTGGCTTCATCGCAACCGTCGACGAGTTCGACGATGTGCTTCCCAACGGCCTGCCTGTGTGGAACCTCTCGAAGTTCGCCTTCCTGGACAGTTCCGACGCGCCTGGCACCGTGGTCGAACCCTAGGAGGTCGCGGCAACGGCGAAACCCTGGCGGGGCGCGAATTGGGTCAGAGGGACAGGCCTGGCCGTGTGCCCCCCGAATGGTGCACACTGGGTCGATCTGCTGCGTGGACGGAGGGGCGCGTCGCATGAGGATGTCGGGGGCAGTAGTCGGTGCGGTCGCGACCGGTGTGCTCATTGGCCTGCTCGCCCCGGCACTCGTCGATGGTCCGGTCATCGCCGCCCCCGCCGTCAGTTCCGCGCCCACGGGAAGTGCGACGACCCCGGGTGTGTGGAACGTCCACACCGTCACATTCCGTTCGCTCGGCCGCACCGTCGCGAGCGTGCAGGTCGTCGATGGCGGCCACGCACCGCGGCAACCGGCTCCTCCCGCGGCCGATGGCGTCTTCAACGGTTGGGTGACCGACGCGGGCGGCTCGGTCGTGCCCTTCGACTTCCTGACGACCGTGGTCACGTCCGACCTGGTCGTCGACGCGCGCTTCACCGACACCCACGTCGTGCAGTTCCTCGCAGGGCCGTCCGGCACCGACGCGCAGCACGTCATCGACGCCGACGAGGTTGCAGACGGCGCGCCCATCGGAGACATCGCCCCCGATGTGTCGCACGTACCCGCGGGACAGGTGTTCACCGGCGACTGGTATCGGCAGGGCGACGCGTCGCGGACGCCGTACGACTTCTCGTCGCCGGTCACGGCGAATCTGCGGCTCATCCCGGTCTTCGCGGCCGGTTTCGCCGTCTCCTATGTGACGGACGGGACCGCGGTCGAGCCGTCGTTCGTCCTCGAACCGAACACCGAATTCACGGCGGCCGATCTCGCGGCCGTCCCGCCGCCGACCCGCCCCGGCTACACGTTCACACAGTGGTGGGCGGACGAAGCGCGCACCCAGCCGATCGCCTTCCCGATCACGGCCACGACGACCCTCTACGCCGGATGGAGCGGGGACAGCGTCGACTACCACGTCAGCTACTGGCTGGAGAAGGCGAACGTGGTGCCCGCCGCCTATCCCGCGCCGGTGTTCACCCCAGCCGGTGGAACGCCGCCCAGCTGGGGAGCGGCCGACGGCGCCCTGAGCCCTGCGCAGCTGGCGGACCCGGCCACCTACGACTTCCTCGACGACATCACCTCCACCGCCGTCGCGGGGGCGACCGTGAGTGGACCGGCGACCAAGGCCGATGTCCCCGCCTCCATCCAGGGTCTCGTGCGCGCTCAACTCGACCCCTCGAACGTGCAGCCGGACCCGATGGCGTTCGCCGACTTGGCCGTCAGCCAGCAGAACATCACAGTGAAGGGCGACGGCTCCACCGTCGTGAACGTAT
Organism: Leifsonia sp. TF02-11; assembly: GCF_017565305.1. GTDB lineage: Bacteria > Actinomycetota > Actinomycetes > Actinomycetales > Microbacteriaceae > Leifsonia. The sequence continues at coordinate 487,067 of NZ_JAGEKP010000003.1, read as the reverse complement.
ACCTGACCCGGGCGCTGTGGCGGGCGGACTTCACGCTGATCAGCCCCGGCGGCACCGTCAACACCTCGACCCCCTGCGTTCGCACGACAAGCTACGACGTCACCATGGCCGTCGGGGGCACGACCTATTACCAGTCGACGCAACCCGGCGGCGGCCAGCTTCTCGGCACGTTCTCGGTGCGGGAGAAGATCGGCTTCGACATGCAGGCCGCCAATGTCGCCCCCGTGCCGCTCTCTCAAACGGACGGGTCCGGTGTGATCACCGCCTTCGACGCTGGCACCCAGAACCAGAGTTGCGTCCTGCGCGGCTGGGGTCCGCAACAGGTCACACCGGACGTCTTCAACGCCACCTACACCGGCGCGTACGCGGACACGTCATCGGTGAACCTCCCGGCCCGCACGACACGACTGACCGGCGCAATGGCGGCGAGCAGAACACAGAACCAGACGCAGCGGTTCATCTACACCGAGACCGTGGACCAGACGGCGCCGGCGCCGGATCCGGTGATCGGGCCGGACGGCACCCCCAACAACCCTCTGCACGTCGCGACCCTGTACAACAACAACAAGACCACCGTCCGCGCGGACATCCCCGCCGGGCACCAGATCTTCTCCCAGTACCGAACGGCCTGGTACTGGGCCACGACCGGCGACCGGCAGGTCGCCGGTCCCATCGAAGGTTTCACCTCCTACGTCGGGTACGGCACCGGCGCGAACACCGTCGGCAACTACTTCCAACTCGATGCGCCGACGAACCGGCTGTATCAGCTGAACAACTCCGGCAACACCAACGACAAGTACCGCTACCAGTTCTACAGCCGCAACATTTACACGCTGACGTTCGTGACAGGAGGCGGCACCGCCATCCCACCCGTCGCGGACATCCCCTACCAAGGCTCGCTCGAACAGCTCCAGCCGGCCGACCCCACACGGGGCAGCGACGTCTTCCAGGGCTGGTACACCGACTCGGACTTCAACGTGCCGTTCACCTTCGCCGGCGCGACGATGCCGCCGAGCAACCTCGTCCTGTACGCCAAATGGCTGAACGACCCGCACACCGTGCAGTTCTACGACCACCCATCCGCGCCCGATCCGATCGCCGGCCTCACCCAAATCGTCGAGGACCAGGGCACGGCGACCGAACCTGCCCCGCTGCCACCGCAACCGGACGGCCAGACCTTCGTCGGCTGGTTCCAGCGCACAGCAGAGGGCTTCTTCGTCCCCTACGACTTCGACACCCCGGTCGGCGGCGACCTGAGCCTGTACGCCCGCTGGCAGCAGCCGGCCGCCGCGCCGTTCCCGATGCTCTACTTCGGCGACAGGAACACGTCGGGGGCCGTCCCGAGCGACCCGTATCGCTACGACGCCGGCTCCAGTGCGATCGTCGCCGACGGCTCGTCGCTGCGGCGCGACGACGAGGTCTTCGTCGGCTGGCGTCTGGCTTCCGGCGTCGTAGCTATGCGCATCATCACCGTCCCCGCGCCGGGCGACGGCCTCTATCAGGCCGGCCAGACGGTCCGCTTCGGCGCGGGGGGTGTGACGTTGACCGCCGCCTATGCGAACCCCGATCCGCAGTTCACCGTGACGTTCCGCGAGAATGCCGGGCTCTCGCGCTCGACGGCGTGGGACGGGCCGCCTGGCGCCTCGATCACCTATCCGGACGCCGCAGACCTGCTCTTCACCGGGCCCGGTTCCGCCTTCCTCGGCTGGTCGACCTCGCCGTCCGCGACGGCTCCCGACCCCGCGTACGACCGACTGGTGGTCTCGACCCTCACCGCCGACCTCACGCTCTACGCCGTCTGGGCGCCGGCTCCTGCGCCGGCACCGTCACCACCGGCGACGCCCGCAGGGAGCCTCTCCGACACCGGAAGCGACCCGACCGGCGGCCTACTGCTAGCCGCCGCCCTCCTGACAGCGGGTTTGGCCGCAGCTTTGATCCGCCGCCTGGGCGCCACTGGCCACGAGAACCATTCCCGTCGTCACAAGTCGACTCCTGTGCCCAACTAGCTTGAGAAAGCCCAACTAGCTCAAGACGTGACACCGATTGTCACTTCTTGAGCTGGTTGGGCTCTCTGGCCTTCGATTCGCCGTGCACGCTCTCTCAGATCGCGGTGTAGCCGCCATCGATCACGATCTGCTGCCCCGTGAGATAGCTCGAGGCGTTCGACGCCAGGAACGTCACCAGGCCGGTCAGGTCCTGCGGCGTCGCCATGCGGCCCTGAGGGATGCGGGAGACCCAGTCCGCTTCGAGTTCCGGCTCGCGGTCGAGGATCTGCTGCGTCAGGTCGGTCAGAACATAGCCGGGGGCGATCGAGTTGACCCTGATGTCCGACGCAGCCCATTCGACGGCGAGCGACGTTGCGAGATGCGCGACGGCAGCCTTCGACGAGTTGTACGACGCGGCCCACTGCGGGACGTTGACGATCTCACCCGACATCGACGAGATCAGGATCGCGCTGCCGGGGAGATCGGAAGCGAGGAGACCGCGTCCGAACGCCTGCGCCGAGAAGAACGTGCCGGTCAGGTTGACGTCGATCACCTTCCGCCAGGCCGCAGCGGGGACGTCGATCGAATCGCCGTTGATCTCGATTCCGGCTGCGGTGAGGAGCACCTGCGGGACGCTCAAACGATCGGCGATCGTCTCGAAGGCCGCGTTCGTCGCGTCCTGGTCGGTGACGTCCAAGCGCTGTCCGTGCGTGCGGACTCCGTAGTCGTCAGAGATCTTCCTGGCCGACTCCTCGACCGTGTCGAGTAGGTCCAGGAGCGCGATGTCGGCGCCTTCCGCGGCGAGCGACCGGGCGACGGCGTAGCCGATCCCGCGTGCTCCACCCGTGATGACGGCGGTCTTGCCGGAGAGGTTCGTGTCCATGTGTGATTCCTTCGTTGGTTATCGGTTGTGATCAGAGACGGGCGTTCGAGCGGGCGTCGTCCCAGCCCGCGCGGGCCGCCGCGATGAAATGCACCGCCGCGACGAGCGGATCCTGGGCCGTGAGGACACCGCTGGTCGAGCCGGTACCGTCGGCGCCGGCCGCCATGATTCCCCGGGCGACGATCGGAGAGGAGACGCCTCCGGCGTGCATCGCGAGGACGTGTGCGTCGACGCGGTGCATCTCCTCGGTGAGCGGCCGAACCCAGTCGCGTTCGGCTCCGCCGATCGTCCCGATGAGATCCGGCGGCTCGATGAGCACGGCCGACGGCGCCAGAGCGGTGAAGGCCAATGCGGCGCTCTCAGTTCCCGCGCACACGATTGTTTCCAGCCCGGTCTCATGCGCGCGATCGACGGTCGCGGCCAATGTCGCGGCGTCCAACGGGTCGGCATCGTGATTGAGCATCACGCCGACCGCGCCCGCGTCGAGTAGGCCCTCTGCGGTGACCCGGCCGAATGACGCGCCGAGCCGATCCGGGTCCATGCTCTGGCCGAAAACGAGGACGCCGGTGTCGAGTTCGGCGATCGGTGCGACCATCACGTTCGGGACGGTGATCACGACCGCGACGCCGAGCTCCCTGCCGGCTTCTCCGGCCGCCCGGGCCAACTCTTCCAGCTCCGGGCGACGCAGGAGGTTCTTCGGCCCGATCTCGAAGAAGGGCGCGGTCAATAAGGCACTCATCGGTCAAGGAGCTTCCGCAGCCGGCCGGCGGTGGCGGGGAGACTCACCGCCGGGTCGCCCTCGGTGGAGCACTCGAGGTTCAGGTAGCCGCTGTAGCCGACATCATGCAACGCGTCGAACACCGCCGACCAGTCGAGATGACCGTGACCGGGGAGCAGCCGATTGCTGTCGCCCAGATGCACGTGGACGATGCGATCCGCTGCTTCCCGCAGCGATCGGGCAGGATCGGCTTCCTCGATCGACATGTGGAAGAGGTCGGGCAGCAGGCCCGCGTTCGGATGGGCGACCTCCTCGATGATGCGCAGGTTGTCCTCCACCCGGTTCAGGTAGCGGCTCTCGTAGCGGTTGATCGGTTCGAGGAGGACACGCGCTTCGCTGCCCTCCACCCGACCGAGCATCTCGCGGTAGAAGGTCACGAAGGCGTCGTGCTGGGCGGAACTCAGCTGCTGGAACGGGTCGAAGAGGGGCAGTGGGTTTTGCGCGCCGTATTCGAACTCGATCTCGGTGACGGCACCGAGATCGGCGCAGACCTCGGCGGTCTCGCGGTACATTGCCCGACACCGCGCTTGCAGCTCCGGGTCGGCGGACATGGCGTTCCCGTACACGTCGTCCACCAGGACGAACTCGACAGGGCGGATACCTGTCCGGGCCTCGAGCGCGAACAGCTCGTCGCGCGCGGCGGCGCCCCACGTCTCGAGCGGCTGGAAGACCGCGATGGCGTCATAGCCCCAGCCCCTGAGCAGGTCGGCCTTGGCCGTCAACGTCTCACCAGGGACCATCGGGGATGAGCAGCACAACTTCATCGTTCGTTTCTCTACTTTCTCGTCGTTCGCGATCAGGGCTCGAACAGTCGGCGCAGGTAGTCACCGAAGCGCGCGTAGCGTTCGTCGCGTCGTGCGTCCCGGGACGGCGTGTACCGAAGGGGCGGCGATACCTCGATTCCGGCGTCCCGAAAATCACTCACCGCCCCCTCGGCAGCCAGTGCGAGGACGGCCGCGCCACGGCAGGTGGCCTCCAGCTCATCGGGCACCACGACGTCCACGCCGCAGACGTCCGCCTTCAGCTGGTTCCAGAACGGGGACGCGGCGCCTCCCCCGGTGGAGACGATCTCTTGCGGTGTGTCGCCGTCGAAATACTCGACGTTGCGCCGCAGCAGGTGCGCGATCCCCTCCTCGACCGCATACGCCAGATCGACGCGGTCGTGACCGAGATCGAGATCCAGGAAGGCGCCCTTAGCGTGCGGGAAGTAGTCGGGCGGGTTGACCCCTGTCAGGTACGGCAGGAACATCGGCGGGTTCCGGTGGTCCCGAGATGCGAGCAGGCTCTCCAGCTCGGAGTAGGGCATCCCGCCGAGTCCCTGGACGCGGAACCAGTCGAGCGCCGCTCCGCCGCCGTCGACGCCGTTGAAGAGCACCGTGTCGCCTGGCCGGAGGCCTGCGTGGAAGGACACCTTGCGCGCGGGGTCGAATCGCCAGTCGCGCGCGAGCGCGGAGAGCGACAGGACTGTGCCGGCCGACTCGCTGACGCTGCCGTGGACATACGACCCGGTTCCGACCATCGCGCAGAAGTGGTCCAGGCCGCCGATGTTGACCCGGTAACGCACGGCCGACGGGAGGCTCTCGGCGACCTCATTCGAAACGGCGCCCAGCTCGGTCCCGGCTGCGACGACGCGCGGGAGGCTCTCGGCGGGCACCGCGCAGAAGTCGATCATCGCGTTCCAGTACGAGCCGTTCCTGACATCCCAAAGGTACGAGAACCCTCGGGTGGAGGCGTCACCGGCGAACGCACCGGTGAGCCGGTAGGCGATGTAGTCCTTGATCATCAGGACCGACCGCGTGGCGGCCAGCGTCTCCGGCTCGTGACGGCGCAGCCAGCGGAGTTTCGCCGCGGGCCAGGTCGCGGTGGGGAACGGCTCTCCCGTTACGGCGAAGGCCGCGTCGGCGCCGAAGCGCTCCTCTAGCTCGGAGGCCTCCGCGACAGCTCTGTCATCCAGCCAGGACAGCCCGGGGCGGATCGGTTCACCATTGCGATCCAGCAGCACCAACGACTCGGCCTGTCCCGTCAGGGCGATCACCGCGTCGTCGCGGCCGGCGGAATCGGCGGCGTCGGCACATCGGCCGATGAGCTCGATCAGAGTGTCGAAGAGCTGCGCCGGGTCGAACTCCACACGCACGCCCTCCCGCGCGTACACGGCGGGCGCGGAGGCTGTGGCCAGCCGCCGGAGCTCTCCGTCGTACAGCACGACCTTGAGGTTGGTCGTGCCGATATCGACTGCGTAGACGAGCATCGTCAGCCCGCGACGAGCTGGAAGTGGACCGTGCGCGTCCGAGCCCGCACCGAGTCGAGGTCACCGAAGTACACCCGGCCGAACTCGCCGAGCACGAGACGGCCGGCGACGATCGGGATGGTCTCCGAGCGCCCGAGGATGGACGAGATGATGTGGCCGTCCGTGTTCAGTCCCCATTCGGGCAGCTCGTCGCGCAGCTCGCCCGCGTTGCGGATGTGGATGGGGCCGGGGTGCAGGTACTGGCCCTCGTGACGCGCCGGCGGCGCGATCTTCGCGAAGACGTTGAGCGTGTCCTGGAGCAGTAGCTGGGTGCCGTAGTAGGTGGTGTCCTCCGACTCCTCCTGGAGGATCACGCAGCAGCTCGTGTGGGGCGAGTAGACCACGGCGATGCCGTCGCCCACACCCTCTGCGGCGACGAAGTCCTCCAGCTGCGCGGTGACGTCGAAGAACTCCTGTCGAGCGGGGGTCTCCACCGTGATCGATCGACTCTGACTGCGCATGCTTCTACCTGCTCTCGTTGGTGCAGCGACTAGAGCCTCAGTCTGCGATCGCGCGCCATCCCGGCGGAAACTGCTAGTTACAATGACCACATAACGGGGGCTTATCAATCGAAAGGGTGACGTGAGGTCCTTCCCGGACGTGAATCTGAGATCGCTTCGCTACTTCGAGGCCCTCGGAACCGAGTTGAACTACCGGCGCGCCGCGGAGAAGCTCTTCATCACGCAGCCGGCACTGTCCGCGGCCATCCAGAACCTGGAGCGCGTCATCGGCGACCGCCTGTTCGATCGTGACACCCGGTCCGTCTCGCTCACGGCGACCGGACGTGAGTGGCTGCCCCACGTGCGGTCGGCGCTCGCGGGTGTCGACGCAGCGCTCGAAGCCGTCGCGCTCCTGGTGGACTACGGTCATGTCCGGCTCGGCTACCTCATCGGAACCGGCGCGGACCTGCTGTTCCAATTGTTGGACGGCATCGAAACCGTCTTCCCCGACATCACGGTCGAGACCATCGAGTACGACTTCTCCGACCCCACCGCGGGACTGGCGTCGGGCGCCACCGACATCGCCCTGCTCCGCCCGCCGGTCGACGTGCCGGACATGCAGCTGGCGATCGTCGCCGAGGAGTCCTGGGTGGCGTGCCTTCCGCGGTCGCACCGCTTGGCCGGCCGGGAGGAGCTCCGGATCGAGGAGCTCCTCGACGAGCCGATCGTGGTGGCACCGAAGTCCGCAGGCAAATGGCGCGAGTACTGGTACGCCGCCGACGCCCGCGGAGGGAAGGAACCGCAGATCGCCGCCGAGGCCGCCACCTACGAGGCGGAGGCGACCCTGGTCTCGCGCGGGGTCGGGCTGAGCTTCACGACGTCGTCGATGGTGCGGCTCTACGACCGCCCCGGAATCCAGTTCGTCCCGATCATCGATCGTCCGGTCAGCTACACCGCGATCGCCTGGCGCCCTGAGCGCCTGACCACTCCGGCCCGTCGGTTGGTAGAGCACATGGTCAGCACGTCCCGGCCCGAGCCACGGGACTGATCGGCTCGGCTTATCACTCCATAACGGCTCCAACCTTCCACCGAACCCACATCCTCGCTTCACTTACTGGAACGAACCCGCGGATCGTTTCCCCCTCGGCCAGCAAAGAAGCTAGGAGTAGCTCATGGTCAATTCGACCACCCCCGAAGAAGAAGAATCGCTGACCCCGCCCGCTCGGGTGGTCGGTGAGGACGAGGACGCCCGCCTCGAAGAGTTCGGCTACAAGCAGAAGCTCGACCGGTCGGTCGGCAAGATCGCCTCGTTCGCGATCGGGTTCTCGACGATCAGCGCGACCACCGCGGTATTCACGGGTTTCGCCGCCGGGTACCTCAACGCCGGCTCCCCCTTCATCTGGACCCTGTTCCTCGCGATTCCGGTGTTCCTGCTGTGGACGCTGATCGCTGCCGACGTCGCCGCGAAGATCCCCCTCGCCGGATACGCCTACCAGTGGACGAGCCGTCTCAACGGATCGACCTTCGGCTGGTTCACCGGCTACGCAGCGCTCATCGGCTGGGTGAGCGGGATGACGAGCCTCGGCTACATCTTCGCCGGCTACCTCGGCAGCGTCTTCGGCTGGACCCTCACGCAGCCCCAGCAGATCTTCATCGCCATCGCCGTCGTCGCGGTCTGCGTGCTCATCAACGCCTACCGGGTCAGGTTGGCGACCTTCATCAACAACATCGGCGTCGGTCTCGAGATCGTCGTGACGGTGGGTGTCACGCTGACCATCGCGGTCCTCCTGATCATCGTGCCGGACAATGCGCAGCCGTTCTCGTCGCTCTTCATCGGCAAGAGCCCCGATCAGGCGACTCCGTACATCCTCGCCTGGCTTTCCGCGTCGCTCGGCCCGTTCTTCGGGCTCGTGGGCGTCGAAGCCGTCGCCGACGTGGCGGAGGAGACGAAGAACGCCCGACGGGTGATCCCCCGCACGATGTTCTACGCCTTTGCCGCCTCGTGCGTCATCGAGTTCCTGATGTACCTGGTCTACGTGCTGGCGATCAAGGACCCATCGGTTCTGGCCAACTCGCCCGCTCCGATCGAGGAGATCATCCAGCAGCAGCTCGGCCCGGTGTTCGCCCGGATCGTCGTCGCGATCGCCCTCACCAACATCCTGGTGTGCCTCCTCTCGAACGTCCTTGTCGGGACGCGGCTGCTCTACTCCCTGTCGCGGGACAACATGATGCCGTTCTCACGCGCACTGCGTCACGTCGCGCCCAAGCGGAAGACGCCGTCGACGGCGGTGATCACCCTCGGCGTTGTGTCGATACTCCTGCTGCTCTCCGCGCTCATCAGCGTGCAGGCGTTCAACTATTTCCTCGGGATCGCGACCCTGGCCTTCTTCACCACCTATGTGCTGCAGACGATCGGGCTCTTGGTCGCCACCCTGCGCCATCGCATCCCCGCAGCAGAGCCGGGGACGTTCGACCTCGGCCGCGCGCGGCTCCCGTTGCTGATCATCAGCCTGGTCGTCTTCCTAGCGGTGGAGTTCGCGCTCATCTTCCTGCCTGCCTTCGCCGGAAACGGGTACGTCTTCGGCGGTATCGTGGCCCTCGCGGCCCTGTGGTGGCTGTTCGCCCTCCGCCGCCGGCTGAAGACCGGGAACGCGGGACCGCATTTCGCCCGCAACCACCCCGACGAGGTCAGCCCGGCGACCTCCGAGATCGGCTAGAGGGACGGCAGATCGCCGGCGAGGGCCATCGTCAGGCGGAAGGACGATCGATGACACAGAGCACCACCCCGGCAACGCTCGTGCGAGACATTCCCTGGGATCAGGGCACGTGGCGCAATCCGCCCGCGTCCGTCACGGACACGCCCTCCGGAGGCCTTCGTGTCGAAGCCATCGAAGGCAGTGATGCGTGGCAGAAGACGTCGTACGGGTTCGAGCGGGACTCCGCACACGGCCTGCTCCGACGTTTCGATGTCGACACGGCCGTGGAAGTGGAGTTCGTGGCCGACATGTCGCAACAGTTCGATCAGGCCGGGGTGATCGTGCGCGTGGACGGAGACCACTGGGTCAAGGCCGGAACGGAATACGTGGACGGCGTCCTTCGCCTGTCGACCGTCGTCACGGATGCGTATTCAGACTGGTCCACGGCGCCGGTTCCCCGGTGGCAGGACAAGAAGGTCACGATTCGGGCGAGTTGGGCTTCCGGGGCGCTCTCTGTCCGCGCCAAGGCAGAAGACGAGGAGTTCGAACTCATCAGACTCGCGCCGTGGTCGCCTCACGGAGACGCTGTGGTCGTGGCAGGACCCTACCTCTGCGCGCCTGAACGCGCGGGGTTCGTCGCCGAGTTCACGACATGGAAGGTAGGGCCGCGCGACGCATCCCTGCACTAGCCGCGCCTCGGTGGGAGATGGTGCCAGGATGGTTGCGCGCTGCCGGGTGGTCCGGCAGCCGGCAGACACCGTCCGGTCGGGCGGAGGACGGCGGGAAACACAGTGGGAGTGCGTGGGCGCGGCTCGCGGCCGGGCCGGATCGGCCGGCTGCTCTCGATCGGTCTTGCGGTGGCCGTTTCGACCCTCGTCACGACCGGCGGCGCGGCGAGCGCGGCGAGCGCCCGCGCTGTTGCGGCGGATTCCCGCCCACAGCACGTCGCCCCCGCCGCCGCCCCCGCCGGCGTCGACGACTTCACCTTCGCGAGCTTCGACGGGGACTACCGTCTCGGCCGGGACGCGCAGGGGCACTCGACGCTCACCACCGTCGAGACCCTGGTCGCCCGCTTTCCCGAGACCGACCAGAACCACGGCATGCGGCGTTCGCTGGTCGAGGACTACCAGGGCCAGCCGACCGATCTGCAGGTCGTGTCGGTGACCGACCAGAACGGCACCCCGCGGCCGTACACCAGCGAGTCCTCCAACGGGATCCGCACGCTGACGATCGCCGCCAAGGACTTCGTGCACGGCGAGCAGACCTACGTCATCACCTACCGGCAGACAAACGTCACGCGGTTCTTCGCCGACACCGACAACGACGAGTTCTACTGGGACACCAACGGCACCGAGTGGGCGCAGCCGTTCGACCGCGTCACCGCCACCGTGCACCTCGGCGCCGGCCTGGAGTCGGCGCTCCAGGGCGAGGCGTCCGCCTACCGGGGCGCGCAGGGCTCGACCGACCCGGCGAACGTCGAGCGTACGGGCGACGGGTTCCGCTTCAGCGCGGACAAGCTCGGCGCGTACGAGAACCTCACGTTCGCGATCGGCTTCGCTCCCGGCACGTTCACCGCGCGGGCCGACGGGCTGTTCGACACCGGCTGGGGCTACGCGGCCGTCGCCGGCCTGCTGATCGGCCTGCTGACCCTGGTCGGCGCGATCGTCGTGCGTGTCCGCTTCCTGCGCGACGCTCCCGGGCGCGGAACGATCATCCCCGAGTACGTGCCTCCGCAGGAGGGGCTGCTCCTCGCGGCCGATGTGGCCGGCCTCACCAAGAAGGCGGTGCCTGCGCAGACGCTCGACCTCGCCGTCTCGGGGCGCGTGCGGGTGGTGGAGGCGGCCAAGGGCTTCTTCGGGCACCCGTCCTACGCGCTCGAACTCGTCTCGACCGAGGCGACCGGACGTCAGGCGCTCCGCGATCCGCACCCGACGGCCGACGAGCTCCGGTTCCTCCAGGCCCTGTTCGGGGAGTCGCTGACGCCAGGCAGCACGCTGCAGCTCGGTTCCTCCAACACCCGCGTCGCGCAGGGCATCACGGCCCTCATGAAGCGTGTGCACAAAGGCGCGACGGGGCTCGGCTACCGGACCGGCGGACCGCGCGGGCCGGTCAGCGCTGTGGTCGTGACGGCGCTGGCGGCGGCAGCGCTCGCCGTCATCGCCGCGGTGCTGTGCATCGTCGGCGTCTATGGAGGGGCGGTGCCGTTCGGGATCGCGGCCGGAGCGGTTGCGCTCTTCATCGCCAGTGCCGCCCTCGTGTCCCGGTCGCCGCTGACGAGCACGGGAACGGCGCTCCGCGAGTACGTGGACGGCCTGCGGATGTACGTGCACCTGGCCGAGGCCGACCGCATCCGCTACCTCCAATCGCCGCAGGGCGCGGAGCGGGTGTCCGTCGCCGTGGACGACCCTCGCGAGATGCTGAAGCTCACAGAGCGGCTGCTCCCCTGGGCGGTGCTGTTCGGCGACGAGAAGAAGTGGCTGGCCGAGCTCGGGAGGTTCTACGAGCAGGCGGGCGAGGCACCGACGTGGTACGCGGGCCAGACCGCGTTCAACGTCGCCGTGCTCTCCGAGATGGTCAGCGGGATCTCGTCAAGCACGACCATGACGAGCAGCTCGTCCTCCGGCGGCACCGGAGGCGACGGGTTCTCCGGCGGCGGGGGCGGCGGAGGAGGCGGCGGGGGCGTCTGAACGCCCAGCACGATCGCCGCTAGTGTGGAGAGGCCCAACCGGACGGGAGGTCTCGGCGTGAGCGGACTGCGCATCCTGGCGCTCGACATCGACGGCACCCTGATCGGCTCCGACAAGCGCATCCCGCGTTTCACCGCGGAGGAGATCCGCCGAGTGGTGGAGACGGACGGCATCCACCTCATCCTCGTCACCGCGCGCGGCCCGCAGTCGACCGCGCTGATCGAGGAGCAGCTCGGCGTCCCGGCGTCGTACGCCACCTTCGGCGGGGCGCTGGTCTGGGCGCGGGAGGCGGACGGCGGGTTCACGACGCTCTCCGAGACCCCTCTCGATCCGGCCGCGACGGCTCGGTTCGTCGAACTCGCCGCGGCGACCGACGTGCACATCGGCGTCTACACGCGCGACGACTGGTTCGTGAACCGGCTGGACTACTGGGGACTGCGGGAGGCCAGGAACACCTCCGTGTGGCCGAGCGCCGTCGGCACCGAGCGGGTGCGGGCCGACGCGGTCGCCGCCGACACCGTGTTCAAGCTGATGTTCCGCGGCGACGGTGCGGCACTGGACGCTCTCGAAGCGCCGCTGCGTGAGGTGGGAGCGGAGGCGTTCATCCACCGCGTGCCGCACGTCATCGAGATCAACTCCTCGCACGCGGTGAAGCTGCCGGCGGTCGCCGCGCTGACGAAGCATCTCGGTCGTGAGCTCAGCGAGGTCATCGCCTTCGGGGACAGCCTGTCCGACCTCGAGCTCCTCGAGAACGCCGGCGTCGGAGTCCTGATGGCGAACGCCTCGAAGGGTCTCGACGCGAGCGCGCGGATCGAGCGGACGCTGTCGAACGACGAGGACGGAATCGGCGTGATGCTGCGCAAGCACTTCCCGACGTCAGCGCCGTTCCGGTCATAGTCGGACTCCGCGCCCCGTTCCTTCCACACGGATAGTAAAGTTCTTCCGAGCTACGACGGAAGGTGTTCTGGTGGCACGACGCGCAGGGGGCACGGCGACGACGAGCACGCTCGCGCGGGTCAACCAGACGGCCATCATCGAAGCGCTCCGAGCGTCCGGGCCGCTGTCGCGGCAGCAGCTCGGCGCGATGACGGGGCTGGCCCCGGCGACCATCAACCGGCTCACCGCGACGCTCGTCGACGAGGGGCTCGTGGTCGCAGCCGGCCAGGAGCCGTCGCGCGGCGGCCGCCCCTCCGTCCTCCTGCGGTACGCGGGCAGCTCACGCCTGGTCGCCGCCATCCAGCTGCGTGCGGACGTCGTGACGGGGATCCTCGTGGACTTCGACGGCACCATCGTCTTCCGGCGCACGATCGAGCTCGGTCCCCGCGCGACCAAGGCGGCGCCGGAGGAGGAGCGGCTCGCCGACCAGCAGGCCCAGCTGGAACGGGTGTTCAGTCTGTTCGACGAGCTGATCTCCACAGCGGAGTCGCTCGGCACACCGTGTCTAGCCGCCGGCATCGCCGTGCCGGGCGTCGTGGAGCAGCCCGACGGCATCGTCGGCACGATGCCGGAGTTCGGCTGGACCGGCGTGCCGTTCGGCACGCTCCTGCGCGAGCGGACGACGGTCCCGATCGTGGTCGAGAACGACGCCAACGCCCTCGCGTTCGGCGAGCTGCACGCGGGCACGGGCAAAGGCCTCTCCAGCCTGGTCGCCATCTTCCTCGAGAACGGCCTCGGAGCCGGGATCATCACCAACGGGGAGCTGTACCGCGGCGCGCGGGCGGAGGCCGGCGAGATCGGCTACCTGCTGATGGAGCGCTCCTCGCTGGAGCGCTCGTACGACGAGCACGGCGACCTGGAGGACCGCATCGGGTCGCTCGCGCTCACCCGGCGCGCGCGCGAACGCGGGATGACCCTCCCGGCCTCGGGCACCATCACGGCGGAGGACGTGTTCGCGCTCGCGCGCACCGGCGACGGCGACGCCAGAGAGATGGCCGACGAGATCCTCGACATGGTCGCGATCGCCGTGGCCGCTCTGGTGATCGTGCTCGACCCCGAGCTGGTCGTCTTCGGCAGCAGCTTCGCCGGCGCCGACGCGACCGTGATCCCCGAGATCGAGCAGCGGCTCCGCGGCAGGATCATCCGGGTGCCGCGCGTCGCCGCGGCGACGCATCGCGACGACGGCGTGCTCCTGGGGATCGCCGAGCTGGCCGCTGCCGAGGTGAACGGGTTCGCGTACATCGACTTCTGACCGCTGCCCTTGACAGACGGCGGGTGGTGCTTCTAGTGTCATTCCAACTTCTTCTCACTCCGATCGGAAAGAAGTAACCCGACCGATCGGGAGAAGGTCCTGGCATCACGCCGGGTGTCTGGCAATGACGACAGAGGAGCGACGTGTGATCGTTGGGATCGACATCGGCGGCACGAAGACGCACGTCCGCGCAGAATCCACCGGCGTGACGCTCCTCGACCGCGCGGTTCCCACGGCCGAGTGGCAGGTCGACGGGCGGCTGGACTCCGCCGCGAGCGTCGAGCGCCTGCTGGCGCTCTTCGGCCACCTCCCCGGCGCCGAAGAGGCCGCACTGGCCGTCGGGGCGCACGGGCTCGACAGCGACGCGCAGGCCGAGGCCTTCCAGACGGCCCTCGCCGACGCCCGGCCCGGTCGCACCTGGACCGTCAACGACGTCGAGCTGCTCGGCCCGGCGGCCGGTTTCGACGAAGCCATCGCCGTGATCGCCGGCACGGGCTCCAAGATCGTCGGCAGGCGTGCCGACGGCTCTCCGGTCACCGCCGGAGGCTACGGCTACATCCTGAACGATCCGGGGAGTGCGCCGGCCCTCGTCCGCGACGCGGTGCGCTCGCTGTTCGACGCCGTCGACGAGCGGGAGACGCTCGACCAGCTCGCCCACGCGCTGTTCGCCCACTTCGACGTCGACGACATCGTCGGGCTGTCGAACGCGCTGACCGTCCATCCCCGCATCACCCGCTGGGGAGCTGCGGCACCGCTCGTCTTCGCCGCCGCCGACGCGGGCAGCCCGCGAGCGGCACAGGTCATCGACCAGGCGGCGGACGAGCTGGCCCGCAGCGTGGAGCTCGTCCACCGGCACGGAGCGGTCGGCGACCACGTCGTCTGCGCCGGCGGCGTCATCACCCACCAGCCACGCCTGCTTCGGGCCTTTCGCGAGCGCCTCCGCGCCCGCGGACTCGGACACGCCGTCCATCTGCTCGCCGCGCCCCCGGTCGAGGGCGCGCTCGCGATGGCCAGGCGACTCACGGAGGCGGCCGACGCTGTCCCCTTCGCACCAACAACACCATCACGGAGGAAGCCATGAGAATCACATCCCCTCGGCGACGTCGAACGCTCGCCGGCGTCGGGCTCGCGGCGGTGGCCGCGCTCGCCCTCAGCGCCTGCAGCGTGACGGGAGCCAGTTCCGGCGGCGGCAGCCAAGGAGACGGCACCGGAACGATCAACGCGCTCTTCATGAAGCAGGCGGGCTATTCCGAGTCCGACGTCGCTTCGATGATCAAGGACTTCGAGGCGAAGAACCCGAAGATCACCGTCAAGCCGACGTTCGTCGCCTACGAGGCGCTGCACGACAAGATCGTCACCTCGGCTCCGGCCGGCACGTACGACGTCGTGCACCTCGACGTGATCTGGCCGGCGGAGTTCGCCTCCAAGGGCATCATCACCGACGTGACGAAGAACTTCCCGGCGAGCTGGAAGTCGGAGATGCTCGGCGGCGCGCTCAGCAGCGCCGAATACCAGGGCAAGTACTACGGGGTGCCGTGGGGCCCCTCCACGAAGCTGTTCTTCTACAACAAGGACATGCTGGCCAAGGTCGGCGCCGGCCCCGACGACGTGAAGACGTGGGACGGCGTCCTGGCGGTCGCGAAGAAGCTCAAGGATGCCGGGATCGTGCAGTACCCGATCTCGTGGAGCTGGTCGCAGGCCGAGGCCCTCGTCTGCGACTACGCCGAACTGCTCGGCGCGTTCGGCGGCCAGTTCACCGACTCCAGCGGCAAGCTCGTCATCAACAAGGGCGCGGGAGTCCAGGCCCTGGAGTTCATGAAGAAGTCGATCGACGACGGCCTCACCGACCCGGCATCGACGACCTTCCTCGAGGACGACACCGACAAGTCCATGGCGGCGGGCAAGACCGCGATGGAGCTGAACTGGGAGTCCACCTTCCGCGACCAGAACGACCCCTCGATCTCGAAGGTCGTCGGCCAGGTCGCCGTCACCGTGCCGCCGGCCGGCCCGAACGGGGACAACCCCGGAGTGAACGGCTCGATGGCCCTCGCGATCGGCGCGAAGTCGAAGCACCAGGCGGCCGCGTGGAAGTTCATCGAGTACATGACTAGCGAGGCCGTGCAGGACAAGTACGTCACCAGCTCCATGACGAACTGGAAGTCCAGCTACACCAAGCCCGAGATCACCAAGACGAACCCCGAGGTGTTCGCCGCGGCGGGCAAGGCCTACGACTCGATGATCCTGCGCCCGCCGGTGGCGAACTACAACACCGTCTCGCAGGCCATCCAGGTCGAGCTGCAGAACGCGCTGCTCGGCAAGAAGAGCCCGCAGCAGGCCCTCGACGACGCGGTCGCGGCCGCCAACGCGGGCCAGAAGTGACCGGCGTGTCGGTCGCCGGAGTCGAGACGGAACGGCGCTCCCCCGTACGGGAGCGCCGCACCCGGCGCAGGCGCGACAACCAGGGGAGGCTGGCCTTCTGGCTGCTCCTGCCTGCCGCGATCGCCGTCTTCGGGGTGATCGTCTACCCGATCCTGCGAACCCTGCTGATCTCGTTCTTCGAGGTCAATTCGGCGCTGGCGACCGACACCCCGTTCGTCGGGCTGCAGAACTACATCGGCGTCCTCACCTCGTCGGGGTTCTGGGCGGCGATGGGCCGCACCCTCTACTTCACGATCGTGTCGACGGCGCTCGAGCTCGTCTTCGGGCTCATCGTTGCCGGGCTGCTGAACGCGAAGCTCCGGGCGCGCTGGCTGTTCCGCGCGATCGTCATCATCCCGTGGGCGATCCCGACGATCGTCAACGCCGCGATGTGGAAGGGCATCTTCAACGCGCAGTACGGCGCGCTCAACGCGGCCCTGACCCAGCTCGGGATCATCGACCAGTACCAGGCGTGGCTCGGCGACCCGACCACGGCGCTCAATGCGGTGATCATCGCCGACGTCTGGAAGACGACGCCGCTCGTGGCGTTCTTCCTGCTCGCCGGGCTGACCTCCATCCCGTCCGAGCTCTACGAGGCGGCGAAGGTCGACCGGGCGAGCTGGCCGCGGATCTTCCGGTCGATCGTCCTCCCGATGCTCGTGCCGTCGATCTCGGTGGTTCTCGTGCTGCGCACCGTCGAGGCCTTCAAGGTCTTCGACATCATCTACGCGATGACCCGCGGCGGCCCGGTCAACGGCACGCAGACCGTCGCGTACTACGCGTACACCACGGCCTTCTCTGACCAGAACTTCGGGGTGGGAGCCGCGCTGTCATACATCATCGTGCTCGTCATCCTCGCCCTGACGTTCTTCTACCTCCGCCTGCTGCGCCGATCCGAGATGAGCCTGCTGTGAGACACGCCAAACGCAACTCGATCCTGATCCACCTCGCGGCGATCGTCGTCTCCCTGGTGATCCTGCTGCCGTTCGGGTGGATGGTGCTCGCCAGCGTCACGCCGCAGCGCGTGCTCATCTCCACCCCGCTGCGGTGGATCCCCGACACGCTCGACTGGAGCCGGTACGAGCTCATCTTCCGGGGCGGTGCGGACAGCGTCGGCGCCACCTTCCGCGCGGCGCTCGCCAACACGACGATCGTCGCGGTCGGGACGGTCGGCATCTCGATGATCGTGGGCATCCTCGGCGCGTACGCGTTCGCGCGGCTGCGGTTCCGGTTCCGTCAGGCCGTGCTGATCCTGTTCCTCGCGACCTACATGCTCCCGCAGATCGCGCTGCTGATCCCGCTGTACCTCATCCTCAACTCGCTGGGGCTGCTCGACACCGTGACCGGCCTGATCATCGTCGACTGCTCGCTGGTCGTGCCGTTCGTGCTCTGGATCCTCAGCAACTACTTCCTGACCATCCCCGAAGAGCTGGAGGAGGCCGCGCGCATCGACGGCACCACCCGACTCGGTGCCCTGTTCCGAGTCATCCTGCCCGCGGCGCGGCCGGGCATCTTCGCCGCCCTGATGTTCGCGTTCCTGCTCGCCTGGGACGAGTTCATGTACGCGCTGATCTTCACGTCGTCGAACGCCGCGAAGACGCTCCCGGTCGCGATCAGCGAGTTCGCGGGACGCTACACCACCGACTTCGGGCTGGTCGCCGCCGGCGGCATCCTCGCCGCCCTCCCGCCGATCATCGTGGCGATGATCTTCCAGCGCTACGTCGTCAGCGGCATGGCCGCCGGCGCCGTCAAGGGCTGACCTCCCGAACCCGACCCTCTCATCGAGAAAGACGACCATGGAACCCACCGCATCCTTCATCGACGCCATGAACGCCCAGCCCGCCAACCTGC
Source organism: Leifsonia sp. TF02-11 (assembly GCF_017565305.1). GTDB lineage: Bacteria > Actinomycetota > Actinomycetes > Actinomycetales > Microbacteriaceae > Leifsonia. Next base: position 468,854 of record NZ_JAGEKP010000003.1, on the reverse strand, counting down.
AGCTCGCCCTCGAGACCGTCGCGCGCGAGCTCGACGCCGCGGCGCTCCCCGGCTGGGGCGCGGACGAGAGCGTCGCCATCGTCGCGATGGGCGCCTCCCTCAACTCGGCGCACGTTCCGGTCGCCGCGCTCGCGGAGACCGGGCGGCCCGCCACCGCCGTGATCGCCTCGGATGTGGCGGACGGGCTGGCCGTCGTCCGCGCCGAGCACGCGATCATCGTGTCCGAGTCGGGCCGGAGCCCCGAGCCGCTCGCCGCCGCTGCCGTCCTCCCGCAGGGGTCGCGGATCGGCGTCACGAACTTCCCCGACCAGCCGATCCGGGAGGCGACCGACATCGTGCTCGGTCTCGGCGGCTTCCCGGACTCCCCGGTCTACACGAGCGGCTACACCGCGACGATCCTCGCCTACGCCCTGCTCCTCGACCGCGTCGGGGCGCTCGACGCCGGCGCGGAGGCCGCACGGCTCCCCGGCCGCGCCGCCGACGCCCTCCGCGACTACGCGTCGATCGCAGAGACGGTCGGCGGGGTGCTCGCGCAGGCGACGAGCATCGACGTCGTGGGGAGGGGCTCGTCGCTCGCCGCGGCCTCCGAGCTCTCGCTCATGGTGCGCGAGGGTCTGCGCACGCCGAGCAGCGCGTTCGAGACCTACCAGTACCTGCACGGCCCGATGGAGGTGCTGTCGAGCGACGATGTGCTCGTGCTGTTCGGCGACGGGCGCGAGACGACCATCCCGTCCTCCGTGCTCGATGCGGGGGTGCGCGTCGTGCTCGTCACTTCCGCGTCGGCCGAGGAGGTCCCGTCGTCGGGTCACCCCGGGCTCACGATCGTGACGGTGCCCGCCGGGCTCGGCCACTTCGAGCGCTCGGTCGTCGAGACGGTGATCGGCCAGCTGGCGATCGCGGCCGCGATCGGGCACAAGCCCTACCCGCTCGAGGAGTTCCTGTACCACCAGGACGACACGAAGCTGCCGGTGCGCGCGGTCTGAGCGTGTCTGACAATGGTGGGCACTAATGCGAGGTCGACTTCGACCAAGATGACAACGTGAGCTTCGACGTCTATCTACAGGACTTCTCGACTGTCCCCGCAGACCGCAGCGAGTCCGTTGGGCAGTGCATTTTGGCACCCTTGCTCGACGCACGCGGTGAGAATGTTGTGACTGCTGATGGCTCGGCAGCGGTGTACGGGGCAAGCGATGTGCCGTTGGACGGATTGATGTTCAACCACATTGATGGCGTTCTCGCCTGGGACGTGATCTTCGACGCCGCAGTCGCCGGCGATTGGGTGATCCTGCCAGTCGGGGGACCCGTCTGCACCATCAGGGAAGGACAGGCCGATACTGTGCCTGAGGAGCTCAAGGCTGATGGGCTGGTCCTCGTGCGCACGGGGACGGAATTGCGCAACGCCGCCACGGGCGCCTAGAGCGCCCTCGTCAAGCGTCGAGTCCAGGCGATGAGGGCGTTGAGGAGGTCTGCTCCGCGGTAAATGATCGCGTGTCGGTAGGCACACCCACCTTTGTCAGGCACGCCCTAGGCGCCGGTGCCCGCGCGCACGCCGGCACGCAGCCGGCCCCAGAGCGCGGCGACCCGCCCGCGCCGCGTCGACCAGGTGGTCGCGAGCGCATCGCCCACCTCGGCGGCCGGCTGCGTGCGGACGCGCACGGCGGCGAGGTCGTGGAGGTTGTTGCGCTGGGTGCCGTCCCAATTGGCGTAGAGGTAGGCGCCTCCCGTAGCGGAGATCGACCGCACGGGCACCCGGGAGTACGAGTCGGGTCCGGTGACGTAGCTGGCCTCGCCGCGGGCGATCTGCGACGACGCCGACTGGGCGTCGACGACGCCGTGCGGGGTGACGAGCGCGACGATCGCTCCCAGTTCGTTGCGGGCGACGACTTCGATCCTCAGGTCGAGCATGATCCCTCGAGAGTGGTGCGGCGACCGGGAGGTCGCGGGCGCGGGTCGGGTACGTGTTGCGGGGACCCGCGCCGGCGCCGTCGCGCCGAGACGTCGTCGCGAGGGCAGCAGCGACGACGTCCTACACCGATGTTAAGGACCGACGATTCAGCGGTCAAACAAGTGGAGGTTCTGGCATTCATCCGCACGAGGTGTGAATAGTCGTTCTTCCCACCCGCGCAAGAACCGGGATTCTTTCCACGTCGATTCCACGAATCTTGCGCCCACCGGCAAATAGGCTGCTCTCGCGACCATCCCCGCACCGCACCCCGCCGACGCGTTCACCGACGCAGAAGGATCCCGAGTACCGAGCGTGACCGCCTTCAACACCGACCACCCGCACGCCTTCGAGTCCCACCGCGCGGCGTGGGTCGCCCGGGAGGAGCGCGCCGAGCAGCTGATCCCGCTCATCGGTCGGCTCTACCGCGACCACGGAGTCGTCACCTCCATCCACGGCCATCGGCTCATCAACCTGTCGGCCACCGGCGTCATCTCGGTTCACGACCGCGCGCGCGAGCTGGGCCACGAGGAGCTCACGCTGGAGGAGACGGCGACGGTGCTCGCTGCGCTGCTCGCGATCGAACCCGAGCCGGCCTCCGTCGATGTCGCCCGACTCGCCATGTCGGTGCGCGGCCTCGAGGGCGACGCCGTCGCCGCGCGGCTGCGGGCGGAGATCGACGCGGCCCACCCGGCGTACGCCGCCGGCCCGACGGACGTCGTGCTCTACGGCTTCGGGCGCATCGGCCGGCTCCTCGCGCGCATCCTGATCACCCACGCGGGCAACGGCAACGGCCTCCGCCTGCGGGCGATCGTCGTGCGGCGCGGGTCGGACAACGACCTCCACAAGCGCGCGAGCCTCCTCGCGCGCGACTCGGTGCACGGGCCGTTCCCCGGCGCGGTCACGGTCGACACCGAGAACGACGTGCTCATCGCCAACGGCACCCGCATCCAGGTGATCTACTCCGACGACCCGGCGGGAATCGACTACGTCGGCTACGGGATCCGCGACGCGATCATCGTCGACAACACCGGAAGGTGGCGCGACGAAGCCGGACTCGCCCAGCACCTGAGCAGCCCCGGTGTGGCGCGCGTGCTGCTGACGGCGCCCGGCAAGACGCCGCTGAAGAACATCGTCCACGGCATCAACGACGACACCATCGCCGACGACGACCGCATCCTGTCCGCCGCCTCCTGCACCACCAACGCGATCACCCCGGTGCTGAAGGCCGTCGACGAGGCCTACGGGATCGTGCGCGGCCACGTCGAGACGGTCCACTCGTTCACGAACGACCAGAACCTCACCGACAACTTCCACAAGGGCGACCGCCGCGGCCGCTCCGCCGTGCTGAACATGGTGATCACCGAGACGGGCGCGGCGAAGGCCGTCGCCAAGGCGCTCCCGCAGCTCGCCGGAAAGCTCACGGGCTCCAGCATTCGCGTCCCCACCCCGGACGTCTCGCTCGCGATCCTCAACCTCACCCTGGAGTGGTCCGCGACCAAGGAGCAGGTCAACGACTACCTGCGCCGCGTCTCCCTGCACTCGCGCCTGCGCCAGCAGATCGACTACGTCGAGTCGCCGGAGGTCGTCTCCAGCGACTTCGTCGGCTCCCACCGCGCGGGCATCGTCGACGGCCTCGCGACCATCGCCGACGAGACCAACCTCGTGCTCTACGTCTGGTACGACAACGAGTACGGCTACTCGTGCCAGGTCGTGCGCGTGCTGGAGGCGATGGCGGGCACCCACCCGGCCGTCGTGCCGCCGCGCGTGGAGGTGCGGCTGGAGGTGGTGGGCTAGGGGGTCACGGGCGCACCGTCACTACGGGGCGTATCCGTGCTTCGGAGCAAGGTCTACCATGAGCGCCGGCCCGAAGTACCCCGGAGAAAAGGAGTCCCCATGCCGGCGCTGACCGACACCTTCACCCTCTCGAACGGCGTGACGATCCCGCAGATCGGGTTCGGAACCTGGCAGATCCCCGACGGACCGGCGACGTACGACTCCGTGCGGACGGCGCTCGACGCGGGATACCGCCACATCGACACCGCCCGGGCCTACGGCAACGAGGAGAGCGTCGGCCGGGCGGTGCGCGACAGCGGCGTCCCGCGCGAGGAGATCTTCATCACCACCAAGTGCCCGGCGGAGGTCAAGGACGCCGCCGGCGCGCGGCACGCGTTCGAGCGCTCGACCGCTCTGCTCGACCTCGGGCCCGTCGACCTCTACCTGATCCACGCGCCCTGGCCGTGGACCGCCATCGGCAGCGACCATCGCGCGGGCAACATCGAGGTCTGGAAGGTCTTCGGGGAGCTCTACGACGCCGACAAGACCCGCGCGATCGGCGTGAGCAACTTCGTCGTCGACGACCTGGAGGACCTCATCGCCGCGACGGACGTCGTGCCGCACGCCAACCAGATCCGCTGGTTCGTCGGCCACACCCAGCCGCAGACGACGGAGTTCTGCCGGCAGCACGACATCCGGGTGGAGGGCTACTCACCGCTCGCGACCGGCAAGCTCATCCGCAACAGCGACATCGCGGCGATCGCCGAGAAGTACGGCAAGACGGTCGCCCAGGTGAGCATCCGGTATCTGCTGTCGCGCGACATCCTGCCGCTGCCCAAGTCGACGACGCCGAGCCGCATCGTCGAGAACGCCGACGTCGACTTCGAGCTGACCGCGGAGGACCTGGCGGCCCTCGACGCGCTCGACACCGGCCACGCCGAGGGCCGCTAGCCCGGCCGCCCGCTCGCCCCCCTCGCCCCCTCGCCCTCTCGCCCTCTGCCGAGGGGCACGTCGTTGTCCCCCTCGACCGCCGAAAGGGACAACGACGCGCCCTTCGGCGGTGAGGCGTTGCCGTATTTGTTGGACATTTGGCACTTTGCGGCGATAAGGTGCAGTGTGACCCGAATCTCCCCCAACGTGACACTCTCCGAGCAGGTCGCCGACCAGCTCCGCCGCCGAATCGCCGACGGCGAGTTCCCGGTCGGCTCCCTCATCCCGACGGAGGCCGAGCTCACGCACGAGCTCGGCGTGAGCCGCAACAGCGTGCGGGAGGCCCTCCGGTCGCTCGTACACGTCGGCCTCCTCGGCGCCCGCGCAGGCTACGGCACCTTCGTGCTCGCGACCAGCGAGGTCGCACCGACGCTCGCGCGACGCCTCGACCACGAGCGCGCGGTCGACGTCGCCGAGGTCCGGCTGCTGCTGGAGCGCGAGGCCGCCAGACTCGCGGCGATCCGGCGGACGCCGGAGCAGCTCGCACGGCTGCAGGGCGCGGCAGCCGAGCGCATCGCACAGCTCGGGGGCCCGGGATACGAGGACGCGGACATCGAGTTCCACCGCGTGCTGCTGGAGGCCTCGGGCAACGCGCTGCTCGCGGAGCTCTACCGCGGGGTCGGCGGCAACGAGCAGGCGCTCATCGCGACCCGGGCGATCGCCGACGCCGCCGCGAACGGCCCCAGTGCGATCGACGACGCGCACGACGCCATCGTCGAGGCCGTCGCGGCAAGAGACCCCGTCGCCGCGGAGGCGGCGGCGACGCACGCGGTGCGACTCGTCAACGAGAAGCAGGGCATCGAACTGCCGATCACTCGCGCCCCCGCCCCCGCCCCGGCCCCGGCCCGGAAGCACACCTCCTGATGACCGTCGACGACCGCGCCCTCGCGACTTCGCGCACCACCTCCGCCGCCCGCACGCTGAGTCCAGCGCTCGTGCTGATCGGCCTGCTGCTGGTCGCCGGCAACCTCCGCGCCGGCATCACGACGGTCGGCCCCCTGCTCGCCGACATCGAGCGCGATCTCGGTCTCGACTCGGTCTCGGCTTCCGTGCTCGTGAGCCTCCCCCTGCTGGCGTTCGCGCTGATCTCCCCGCTCGCCCCGCGGCTCGCCCGCCGGGTCGGGCTGGAGTGGGCGCTCGGGTCGGGGCTCATCGTGCTCACCGTCGGGCTGGTGCTGCGGTCACTTCCGGGCCTCCCGTTCCTCTGGGGCGGCACGGCGCTGCTGGGCGCAGCGATCGCGGTGCTCAACGTCGTCCTCCCCGCCCTGGTCAAGCGCGACTTCCCGACCCGCATCGGACAGATCACGGGGTCGTACTCCGCGGTGCAGTCGATCTTCGCGGCCGTCGCGGCGGGGATCGCCGTGCCGGTCGCGGGGATGTCGGCGCTCGGCTGGCGGCTGCCGCTCGGGATGTGGGCGGTGCTCGCGGTGATCGCGCTGGCCGTGCTCGCCCCGCAACTGCGCAGGCACACCGTGGTCTCGCGCGCGCAAGACGACGTGAGCGTGAGCGCGCGCGACCTCGACGACACCCGCTGGCGGTCGCCCTGGCGGTCGGCGCTCGGCTGGCAGGTCACCGCGTTCATGGGGATGCAGTCCGTCGGGTTCTACGTCTTCATCACCTGGCTGCCGTCGATCGAGACGACGGCAGGGATCAGCCCGGGCGAGGCCGGTCTCCACCAGCTGTTCCTCAACGGGTTCGGCATCGTGGGGAGCATCGGCTGCTCGTTCCTCATCCCCCGCTTCCGCGATCAGCGGCTGCTCGCGATGGTCGCGCCCGCGATCATCGTCGTGTCCGCGGCCGGGATCCTGGTCGCGCCGCAGCTGTCGGGCGTCTGGACGAGTCTGACCGGCGTAGCAGGCGGCGCGAGCATCGTGCTCGCGCTGTCGTTCTTCGGCCTGCGCACCAGCCACCACTCGCAGGCGGCAGCGCTCTCGGGGATGGCGCAGACGGTCGGCTACCTGTTCGCGGCGGCCGGGCCGATCGCGGTCGGCGCGCTGCACGATGCGACCGGGTCGTGGACTCCCGCACTCGTCGTCGTCATCACGCTGCAGCTGTTGCTCGTGGCCGTCGGCGCCTTCGCCGGCCGTGGCCGCGTCATCGGCTGACGCGCGCCCCCCGCGCTCCCTCCCGCGCGCTGTGTCCTCAGCCGAGGGGCACGTTGGTGTCCCTTTCGGCGGTCGAAAGGGACAACGACGTGCCCCTCGGCGGCTCCTGCCGCGCGGAGGGGGAGGGTGCGGGGGTGGGGTCGGCTCGGACGAGGGCGATGCCGGCGAGGATGAGCACGCCGCCGACGAGTTGGAGGGCGCCGAGCGACTCGCCCAGCAGCAGCCACGCGTAGAGGGTCGCGGCCACGACCTCCAGCAGGCCGGCGAACGAGCTCAGCCGCGAGCCGAGCAGGCCGGCCGCCGTGATGCCGGCCGCGTAGGCGAGCGCGGTCGCCAGAACGCCGACGACCGCGAGCGGTACCCACCACGGTGCGGGGCCGCCGAACAGCTCGACATCGCGGAAGCTGACGACGAACGGCAGCAGACCGGTGGCGCTGACCGCGAGCAGCGCGACGCCGCCGAGCAGGAGCCCGACCGCCGCGAGCGCGACCGGCGGGAGCCCCTCGGCCGGGCGCGCGGCGATCACGTAGTACCCGGCGCAGCCGAGCATCGCAGTGACCGCGAGCGTCACGCCGACCGGGTCGAGGCCGCGGCCCCCGCCGGGGGCGACGACGAGCAGCAGGCCGGCTATCGCGACGCCGGACCCGGCGAGGACCATCCAGCGCGGTGCGCGCCGGGTGCGCGCCCAGACGAGGAGCACGAGCACGACAGGTGCGAGGTACTCGATCAGGATGGCGGTGCTCACCGGGATGCGCTCGATCGCCGCGAAGTACAGCACCTGGGTGCCCGCGACGCCGATCAGCGCCATCCCGAGCACCCGCCAGCGACCGCGCCACAGCGTGCTCCACCGGCCGCGCAGCGCGACCGCGGCGAACGGCGCCAGCACCGCGCCACCGATCAGCACCCGCGCGCTGACCGCCGCCGCCGGCGACCAGCCGCTCTCGAGCAGCGGCTTGATGAACGCCCCGGACAGGCCGAAGGAGGCCGCGGCGATCACCGCGACGATGAGACCGCGGGTGGTGTGGGTGGTGGCCATGGGATGCTGCCTGTCGAGCTCGGGATGTCAGGGGTGTCGTGCGTTATGATCCTGACGCTAGTACTCGGCAGAGTAAGGAGTCAACTTGCATTTTGCCCCTGACACAGAGGAGGCGCTGCGGTTCGCGGTCGAGCTCTGCAACACCGTGCCGAGCGCCTCCCGTAGCGGCGAGGACGAGCTCGCCACACCCGAGCTCCTGGTCGCCCTGCTGCACGAGAACCAGTATTCGGGGCGGATCGACGGAGACGAGGAGGAGCTGCGGCAGGTGCACGAGACCCGCGATCTCCTGCGCCGGGCCTGGACTCTGCCGCGCGACGAGGCCGTGGGCGAAGTCAACGCGATGCTGGCCGATGCGCACGCCTCCCCCTACCTGATGCGGCACGACGGCTTCGACTGGCACCTGCACGCGACCTCGCTGGAGGCGCCGCTGGCGGAGCGCATCCGGGTCGAGGTCGCGCTCGCGCTCGTCGACGTGATCCGATCGAACGAGAACGACCGGCTGCGCAGCTGCGCAGCCGACGACTGCGACGGCCTCCTGCTCGACCTCTCCCGCAACGGCTCGAAACGCTTCTGCAGCGTCCGCTGCGGCAACCGCATGAACATGGTCGCGTTCCGCGCCCGCCAAGACGGCTGAGGTCCCGCCGCCTCGCGAGCAGCACGCGTTGTGGCCCGTCAATCGGCTCCGCCACCTGGGCTTCGACGCCGCCGCGCACGGCGTGCGCCGCCGGGAGACACCCTGCTCCGTGCGGCGGCGCGCGGGTATGCGGGACAACCCGCAACCTCCGCCGCTCACGCCGGAGAGCTGAGGAGAACCCCTCAATCGGCGCCGAGCAGCCGCTCCCGGCTCAGAAGAACTCGCCGTCCTCCTCGGCACCTGTCGCCCACTGCTCCGTGCCCGCCGCGTAGTCGTAGGGGAAGAGCGCGATCGCCACGGGAGACGCCATGATCAGGCCGGCGACGACCGGGAGCAGCGGCCCGAGTGCGCGCGGGACGGTGCCGGGCCGGGCGGCCTCCAGGTCGGTCGCCACCCTCGCCAGCGTCTCGGGGCGCTCGTCGACGGGACTGTCGGCCTCCTCGCCGATCTCGGCGGAGAGGCGCATCCGCAGCTCCGCCCGCTGCTCGTCACTCAGTGCGGCGAACGCCTCCTGATGCACCCGGTACACCTGGTCCTGCTGCCCGGTCGCGAGCACGTACTCGTACCGGTCGATCGCCGCCTGGGCGTCACGGGAGTCGCGGTGCTTCCTGGACACGAGACCCGAGTGTAGACGGGGGTGGGGGCTGGTGGGCAGGGCGCATCCGCGACCTCGGAGCCGTCCACCCACGAAGCCGAGGGGCACGTCATGGTCGCCTCTCCCCCACGGAAAGTGACAACGACGTGCCCCTCGGTGTCTGTTTCGGTTACTTCGCCGGAGGCATCAAGACCGAGTCGATGAGGTACACGGTCGCGTTCGCGGTGTGCACGCCGCCGCAGATCACGTTGGCGTCGTTGACCTTCAGGGAGTCTCCCGATCCGGTCACCGTGACGGTTCCACCCTCGACGGTCGTGTGAGTGCCGACGATGTCCTTCGGCGCGATCTGCCCCGGGACGACGTGATACGTCAGGATGCTGGTCAGCGTCGGTGCGCCGGCATCGGTCTTCAAGGTGTCGATGGTGGCGGGGTCGATCTTCTTGAACGCGTCATCCACCGGCGCGAACACCGTGAACTGGCCGCCGTTGAGCGTGTCGACCAGGTTCACCTTGGCGTTGAGTTTGCCGGACACGGCCGCGACGAGCGTCGTCAGCAGGGGATTGTTGCTCGCCGCGGTCGCGACCGGGTCCTGGGCCATGCCCGCCACCGAGCCGGAACCGGACGGCACCTGCTTGGCGTACGCGGCGCAGCCGGGGCCGACCAGGTCGGCGGCGGGGTCCATCGACGCCGAAGCCGACGGAGACGATGACGGCATGGACGAGCTGGTGTCGGTGGAGGACGAGCCGGCGCCCGACGAGCAGGCCGTGAGCGCGAGTGCGGCGGCCGCGAGAATACCGGCAGCAGCGAGACGTGTGGTGGATCGCATGTTCTTCTCCTTCGAGAGAGTGCTGGATGGTGCATCGGGTAGCCGCTCTTCCGCGGCCGACAATAGGGTTTCGGGCCGGTCGGCCGATCGGATTGGAACGGTTCCCGGACCGTCGGAGCCAATCCAGCGGCCGCACCGCACCGAACAGGAAACGTGAGCATTCGGAGAAGGACTCTCGGCACCGCAGGCTGGGCCGCGCTGGCCGGGGCGGTGAGCGGTGCGCTCTTCGTCGCCGTCGCCGATCTCGTGGCCCTGGTCGTCGCCCGCGACGCCAGCCCGCTGATCGCGGTCGGATCGTTCGTGGTCGACATCGTTCCGCGCTGGGCCAAGGAGCTCGCCATCGAGCTCTTCGGATCGAACGACAAGCTCTTCCTGATCTCCACGGTCGGCATCGCCGCGCTGCTGGCGGCGGCCGTCGCGGGCATTCTCGAGCTGTGGAAGCGGTGGGCCGGTGTCGCCCTGTTCGCGGCGGCGGCTCTGGCGGCGATCGCCGCGACGGTGACGCGCGCCGATGCGAGCCCGCTGGCCTTCCTGCCTCCGGCGATCGGCGCACTGGCAGGAGCCGCGAGCCTCCACCTGCTGGTGGGTGCGCTGCGGCGCTGGCGGGGTGCCCGGGAGCACACGGACGCGACGGCGGCCGTCGACCGCCGCCGCTTCCTGCTGCTGACCGGTGCCGGGGCGGCGGTCGCTCTGCTGGCAGGAGTCGGGGCCAGGGTCGGATCGGCGGCGACCTCCTCCATCGCCGCCGTCCGCGCAGCGCTCCGGCTGCCGTCACCGGCCTCCCGCGTCCCGGTTCCCGCCGGCGCCGATCTGCGTCTGCCGGACCTCTCGCCGCTCTTCACGCCCAACGCCGACTTCTATCGCGTGGACACGGCGCTCACGGTTCCCACGATCGACCCGGCCGACTGGCGGCTCACCGTCGACGGACTGGTGGAGCAGCGCGTCGAGCTGGGCTTCCACGACCTGCTTGCGCTGGGCGTCGACGAGTACGCGATCACGCTCACCTGCGTCTCCAACCAGGTCGGCGGGAACCTGGTCGGAAACGCCCGCTGGCTGGGCGTCCCCGTGCGGGAGGTGCTGGCCCGCGCGCGCCCGCGGTCCGGCGCCGACATGGTGCTGTCGCGCAGCATCGACGGCTTCACCGCGAGCACCCCGCTCTCGGCCCTGACCGACCCCGGCAGGGACGCGATCCTCGCAGTCGGGATGAACGGAGAGCCGCTCCCGCTGGAGCACGGCTTCCCGGTGCGCATGGTGGTCCCCGGCCTCTACGGCTACGTCTCCGCGACGAAATGGCTGACCGAGCTGAAGGTCACGACCTTCGCCGCCGACCAGGCCTACTGGACGCCCCGCGGCTACAGCCCGAAGGCCCCGATCAAGCTGTCCAGCCGCATCGACACCCCACGCATCGACAGGCCGCTCGCGGCGGGCCCGACGAAGATCGCGGGCGTGGTCTGGGCGCAGACGGTCGGCATCGCCAAGGTGGAAGTGCAGATCGACGGCGGCGCCTGGCAGGAGGCCACCCTCGCCGCGGCGATCAACACCGACACCTGGGTGCAATGGTCGCTCGACTGGAACGCGACCGCGGGCAGCCACACCCTGGCCGTGCGCGCGACGGACCGCGACGGCCGGCTGCAGGAGGAGCGCCGCACCCCGATCGCCCCGAACGGGTCGACGGGGTGGCAGTCGACGTTGGTGCGGGTGGGGTGACGGGGTGGATCGGCGCTGTCTCAGCGATTCTTGAAGTAGCGGAAGAGTGCGCTGTCGCGGATGGCACACACGGTCACCGCACCGGCCGCGAGGGCTGCACCGCCACCTGCCGCGAGGAGGACCACGCTCTGCTGGACGATCGGCATTCTGTCGTCGATCGGAAGCCGCACCGCGACCAGCACCAGCGCAAGCGATGCGAGGGCGCCCACGACCACCCAGAGCAACACTTGTGCGGTCTGGGACACGACCTGGGCGGCCCGCGCGACGCCGACATGGCGGTCGGAGGCGAGAGCGAGCCGACGCCGGATCACGAAGGCGGCTCCGAGCAGCCCACCGGCGGCGGCGGCGAGCGGCCCGGCGACCGTGTGATCGAATGTCGTCCCGGCGATGAACTGCGAACCACGGGTCTGGTTCAGCTGGACGAGCGTCGGACGCTCCCCGCTCTCGGTCGGACCAGCGAGCACTGTGCGCCCGAGCGCAGCGACCGCTTTCTCGTCGTGGGGCCAGATCGACGCCCAGCACTGATCGAAGGCCGACGCGGCCTGTGGTGCCCGCCCGATCGCCGCGAATGCGAGCAGCGGATCGCGGCCGTCGTCCGGATAGTCGAAGACCGATGCGACCTTCGTGGCCCCCCTCGTCGTCTCCAGCTGGTCTCCCGGTTGCAGCCCCAACGTGTCGGCCACCTCCTGAGACAGGCCGAGACCGCCGCTCCGCGGGTCGCCAACGCTTTCCAGCAGGTCGGAGAATCCATCCGACACCTCGAACAGCGAGATCGGGGTCTGCGGAAGCCGCGCGGACGCGACGCCCTCGATCTCTTCGCGCACTGCGCCGGACGCGACGACGTTGACGAGCGCCGACATCGCATCGCACGATCGACCGTCGATCCCGCCTGCCGCTTTCATCACGAAGATGGCCGCGCCCGATGCCACGTACGCCCGGGCGTCACGAACGGCGGCCGCAGCCGACAGGGCTGAGGCCAGGACCACTCCGCCGACGAGTGCGGCATAGAGCAGTGCGAAGAGGACTGTGCGGCCGGCTCCGCTCGCGACGTCTCGCCAGCTCTCTCGGAGGGCCTCCCGAAGCCTCATCCCTCGCGCTCCGTCGGGACTGGTCGCGGGCCCTCGAGGTGGATGACCTCGTCGCAGGCACGACGGGTATCGGCATCGTGTGTGGCGATCACGACCGCCGCACCAGCGTTCGCCAGCCGCGCGATCACCGTGTTCACGTGCGCCGCCATCGGCCGGTCGAGTTGCGCGGTCGGCTCATCGACCAGGAGCAGGTCCGGCGCTGCCGCAACCGCCCTGGCGAGCATCAGACGCTGGGCCTCGCCACCGGAGAGCGCCGAGAACGGCACGTCGGCACGGTCCGTCAGCCCGAAATCCGCGAGCAGCCGCTTCGCGTCCAGGTCTGCCTCTCGACGTCGGCGGCCGGCCGCCACGAGAGGCAGACTCACATGGTCCAACGCCGATCGCCGCGCGACCCCGTGGGGGTTCTGGAAGACCCAGACGCAGCGATCGCCCGAACGTGTCACCGTGCCGACCGTCGGCCGGATCATCCCTGCAGCGATGGCGAGCAGCGTGGACTTTCCGCACCCGCTCGGACCGACGACACCCGTGATCGTGCCCGCGGCGAAACTGCGGCTGATCGGCCGGAACAGTGGTCGCCCCTGATGAAACTCATGGGAGACCCCCTCGAACGTCACCGGCACGAGCGACCTGTCGGCGGAGCGGATCGCACCGCATCCGGAGATCGCCCGTCCGCGACCCGCACGTAGGACTGTCCGAGCTCGGACCCGAGAACCGTGACGAGAAGAACCCTGTCATCGGCCGCCAGCACGCACGCGCTGCCGTCTTCGACGTCCCACAGTGCAGACGGCGGAACCACGAGCGCTGCAACCGGATCTTCGAGAGACCACAGGACGGGGATCGCCTTGTCCTCACTGGGTCCCGCGCCCGTCGCCAGGAACTCGCGTGTGGATGCGATGCGCGCCAACGCATCGGGGTCGGTCACCGCGCCGTCCCCCGAGACAGGTATCGACACCGAGCCGACGCGGAGGACTCGCCGGCCCTCGGCCGCGTTCGCGGGAAAGGTGCTCAACCGGGCGGACACCAGGGGGACCGGAAGCCCGACGAGGACGGCGCCCGCCTCCACCGGCGCGCCGACCACTCCGGGGCACTCGCCGACGGTCACCTCGTGCGCCGGGATCCATGCGAAGTCGACTGGACTCACGGCGGTGAGGTCGTTCGTCTCGGGAGGCTGCACACCGCGCACCGCTCCCGCCGCTCGGATCGTGTCGCGGCCGACGACGCCGTCGGCCTGAACGGGTTGCCCGAGTCGCGCGAGCTCGGTCTGCAGCGCGCGGACATCGTCGCCTTTGTCACCGGCGCCGAGTTCGCGCCAGAGCGGGATCGCCGTGGCCAGCGCGACGACCGGGCTTCCGTCGATGGTCGCGAAGGTCGTGCCCGAACTGATCCGGTCACCGCTTCGACAGGTGAGCGCCGTCAGCCGGCCCTGGCGAGGTGCGACGACAGAGCCCAGAGGCCCGGTGCTCACCTGGAGCTGAGCCTGCCGCTCGTCAGCGAACGCCCTCTCGGTCACGGGGACGATGGTGTCGGGGCGCGGCGTCGAGAGCGCGCTCGGCTCGGGAACGGGCACCACGAGGGCGACACCCGCCCCGGCGGCGCTCGCCGCCACGATCGCGACGATCCCGACGATCGACCAGCGCAGCTTGGGTGCGCGCGGACTCATCCCGAGTACCAGAGGCCGAGGGGGTCGAGCTCGCATGCTGTCGCCGGCCCGCTGCGGCGTTCGAAGGGAAGCGCATCGTTCTCGTTGTCCCGTCGCCATTGGGCTTTCGTGTAGGTCTCATCGACGAGTCCTGCGTTCCTGAGGCACGTGATCTGAAGCGCGGCTTCATCCTGCTTCTGCGGGTTGCGCCGGACCTGCTCGTAGAGAATGGGTATCCATCCGGCCCACTTCGACTCGAATTCCCGGAGGATCGGGTCGGAGCGCTCGAAGAATCCGTCCGGGTACTGGCCGTTCTTCGCGATGAGCGCGAAGCCGCCGCGCTCATCCCACTCGATCCCGAGGCCGGAGTCGGCCAGACACGACCGGACATGGTTTCGAGACTGCTCGTACTCGGTCGCGGTGATCTCACCGTCGGCCAGTACCTCACGCTCGAAGTCACTCTTGGCGTCCGCATACGCGGTCTGGAAGTCCGAGGCCCACGGGCCGGTCACCGCTAGCAGGCTCGCTTCAGGTCGAGGCGCATCGGGGCCCGAGCAGCCGACAAGGCAGATCAGTGCTCCAGCGACGGCGACCGCCACCCAGCCGGCTGCTCGTGCACGCACTGCTTACGCCTTCAGCGAGTAGCCGTACGAGACCACGTCGGGCCAACACGCGGACTGGACCGACCAGTTTCCCGCCGTCGCCCAGTTTCCGTATCTCGGCGTGCTGTTCCTGATCGCATCCCAGTGGCGTGCCGGAACACCGGCACACTTGTTGTACGCCTGCCATTTGGTGACGTTCTGAACGCACTCGACCGCCGCCACTTCCGGCGCTTCGCTGGTGTCGACGACGACGCCGATCATCAAAGCGGCAGCTGCGGTGCTGCCGGCGAGCAGCTTACGAATAGACATGATCATTCTCTCCTTTGCGAATGGCTGATTTCGACGAGAACAATCTAGCATTTTCAATTTTACTTGTATTTTTTCCGCATCGCCCAGGCCCGGGCCAGAATGGCCGCGTGACCGACACGCCCTCGAGCAGCTCCAAGGAGACCCTCCGCCAGCGGCGCGCCTGGCGGCGCCAAGCCGCGGGCTACGACCGCAAGGTCGAGCGGGCCGAGCGGACCATGCTCGATGGCAGCCGTGAGTGGGTGGGCGCGCGAGCGAGTGGGCGGGTGCTCGAGGTCGCGGTCGGCACCGGGCGCGACCTCCCGTACTATCCCGCCGGGATCGAGCTCGTGGGCATCGATCTGAGCCCGGAGATGCTGGCCATCGCGCGGGCGAGGGCGGACGATGCCGGAATCCGCGCCGAATTGCGCGAGGGCGATGCCGAGGCGCTGACCTTCGGCGACGCGGAGTTCGACACGGTCGTGTGCGCGCTGGCACTGTGCTCCATCCCGCGCCCGGAGGTCGCCCTCGCTGAGATGGCGCGAGTGGTGCGTCCTGGCGGCTCTGTCGTCCTCGTCGACCACACGCGCAGCGATCGCGCGCTCGTCTACGCGGGGCAGTGGCTGATCGAGCGGTTCACCATCCCGCTGCAGGGCGAGCACCTCACCCGTCGGCACCGCGCCGAAGTGGAGGCCGCCGGCCTCGAGGTGGTCGAGCACGAGCGCCTGCGCCGCGGGGCACTGGAACGCATCCGCGCCACACGCCGCTGACAGCGCGCACATTCGTGACGAATGTCGCGATTCGTGCCACGAAAGTGCACATTCGTGACGAATCTTGTGGGCGGGACGCGAAAGCCCGCCCACGTGCGGTGGATGGCTGGATGCACGTGGGCGGGCTGGTTCTCGCGGTAGCGGGCGGAGGGGCTCAGCCGTCCGCGCCGGCGGGCGTCGTCGTGGTCTGGTAGCCCTCCAGCTTGTTCGCCGCCTCGGCGTACGTGTTCGTGAAGGTGTCGGAGATCTTCACCTTCGAGGTGTCGACGCCGATGGTCTTCTCCATGTCGAAGATGACCTTCGGGCCGCCGGCGGGCATGATGCCGTCGGGCAGGAACTGGCCCTTGTCGGTGGTCAGCCCGTCGATGTACTGCTGCTTGGTGATGGTGCTGTTCTGCACGAAGTCCTGCGGCAGCTTGTTCGCGATGTCGGCGGCCGAGTGGCTCGCGATCCAGTGCATGGTCGCGACGAGGGCGTCGACGACCTTCTGGGCCTCGTCGCCGTGGGCCTTCACCCAGCTGGCCTGCGCGAGAAGACCCGCTGCCGGCCAGGCGCCGCCGAGCGCCTTGGTCGCGCCCTTCGTGGTGGCCAGGTCGACCGCCGAGGTGGCGAGCTTCTGAGAGGTGAGCGCCCCGACGGTCGGCTGCGTCGTCATCACGCAGTCGGCGCTGCCGCGCTGGATGGCGGCGATGGCGGTGGAACCGGCGTGCACGGCGATGGTGTTGTACTGCTTCTTGTCGATGCCCTGCTTGGCGGCGAGGAACTGGGTCAGCTCGTCGGTGCCCGAGCCGAGGTCGGTGACGCCCATGTTCTTGCCCTTGAAGTCGGCCGCCGACGAGACGTTGCTCTTCGGGTTGCACATGACCCGCTCGCCCGGCGCGCCCGACAGCTGCACCAGATTGACGACGTCCTTGCCCTTGGACTGGAAGTCCACGGTGTGGATGTACCAGGCGCCCGCGAGGTCGACCTGGCCGGAGGCCATGGCGTCTTCTGCGCCCACCCCGCCGTTCTGCTCGGTCGACAGCTCCATGTTGATGCCGTACTTCTTGTAGTAGCCGAGGCTCTGGGCGAGCTGGTACGGGAGGTAGATCTGCTTGTCGATGCCGCCGACCATCATCTTGACGGTCGGAAGCGAGCCGGAGCCCGAGCCGGAGCCGCCGGCGGCCGCGGTGCCGCCTCCCCCGCCGCTGCAGGCCGCCAGGCCGAGGGCCACGATGCCCGCCGCCGCGATGGCTGCGATGCTGCGCTTCTTCATGGGATGTGTTCCTTTCGTCGTGCCGGCGCGAGGCCGGCTCTGCTTCATTGCAGGTCGGGAGGCTAGATCGCCTGAGCCTCTGAGCGGCTCGGCGGACGCCACTTGAGGAGGGACTTCTCGAGGAAGGTGATGAGGTACTCGGCCACGAGCGTGACCACGGCGACGATCACCATGCAGGCGAAGACCGTGTTCGGGTCGAAGTTGCCCTGCGCCTGGCTGATGATCAGTCCGATGCCGTGCTGGGCGCCGAGCACCTCGGCGACCAGGGCGCCGATGATGGCGAAGCCGAACGCGGTGTGGAGGCTCGCGATGATCCAGGTCATCGCCGACGGGATGGTCACGTGCCGCGCGACCTGGAACGGCGACGCGCCGAGCACGCGCACGTTCGCGATCAGGTTCTGGTCGACCTCCCGCACGCCCTGGAAGGCGTTGAAGAAGACGACGAAGAAGACCAGCACCGCCGCCAGCAGCACCTTCGGGAAGACCCCCAGCCCGAAGGCGACGATGAAGATGGAGCCGAGCACGATGCGCGGGATGGAGTTGACGACCTTGATGTACGGGCCGAACACGGACGCGAGGTAGCGGTTGGAGCCGAGCAGGATGCCGAAGACGACACCCAGCGCGGTACCGAGCAGGAAGCCGAGGAAGGCCTCCTGGACGGTGATCCACAGGTTCTCCCAGATCGTCCCGAACGCGGTGCCCTGCGTGAACAGGTGCACCAGGCTGTCCCAGATGCCGGAGGGCTGGCCGTAGAAGAACTTGTCGACCCAGCCGGCCGAGGTGAACCACTGCCAGCCGCCGATCACGACGACGGCGACGGCCACGCGCCCCGTCCACACCCAGGCGGTGCGGCGACGGTGTGTGCGCCGGGCGGAGGCCTTGAGTTCGATCTCCCGCTCTGCGGTGCTGGGGGTGAGGTTCTCTGCAATGGTCATGGTGGTCACGCCGCCGCTCCTGCCGTCTGCTCGTACGCTCTGGTCACTTCGTCGCGCAGGGACTCCCAGATGCGCCCCTGCAGCTCGATGAACCGCTGCTCGTGCCGGATCTCCTGCACGTCGCCGCGCGGCCGCGGGAGGTCGATGTCGAAGACGTCCTTGACGGTTCCCGGGCTGCTGGTCATGATCACCACGCGATCGGAGAGGGCGACGGCCTCGTCGAGGTCGTGGGTGATGAAGAGCACGGAGGGCCGCAGCTCCTCCCACAGGGTCAGCAGCTCGGTCTGCATGATCGCCTTGGTCTGCACGTCGAGTGCTCCGAACGGCTCGTCCATCAGCAGGATGCGCGGGTTGTTGATGAGCGCCGCCGCCATCGCGACGCGCTTGCGCATGCCGCCCGACAGCTGGTGCGGGTAGCGATCCTCGAACCCGGCGAGGCCGACCCGGCGCAGCCAGTCGAGCGCCAGCGCTGTCGCCTCCTTCTTGGGCGTGCCGATGAGGATCGGGCCGATCATCACGTTGGCGAGCACCGTCTTCCACGGGAACAGCGAGTCGGCCTGGAACATGTAGCTCACGCCGCTCGTGATCCCGTCGACGATGCGGCCGCCGACGCTGACGGACCCGGCGCTCGGCCGCTCGAGCCCGGAGACCTGTGCCAGCGTCGTCGACTTGCCGCAGCCGGTCGGGCCGACGATGGCGCAGAACTGGCCGGGCTCGACCGTGAGCGTCACGTCGCGGATCGCGGTGAAGGTGTCGCCTTTCGGCGTCAGGAAGCGTTTCGTCAGTCCGACGATGTCGATGCGCGCCGCCTCGTCCGCCGCGGGGGCGGCGCCTGGCGCGCTGCGGGGTCGGTGTTCACCCATGAGTCAAGACCTCTCTGTCTTTCCGTTGCGGGCCGGGAAGGTGGTTCGACCTCCGGTGCCCGTTGGAGATCGATGCTCGCCGAGCGCACGGCGCCTGTCTCGCTTGAGGGCGATTCATCCGGTTGTGTGCGTTGTCGCAGCTTTTGGGCGTTCTGCGCGCATGCGGTCACCAGCCGCGGATGACACAATCTCGGGTGATGCGACGACGGATCAGACGACTTTCGAGCCAGATACTGCTGGCTCAACTGGCGATCCTTGCCGCCTCGATGCTGATCGGCTTCCTGCTCCTCGCCCAGACCGCCCGCGCCAACCTCGACGCCGACTACCAGGCGCGCGCCGCCGCCATCGCGCAGACCTTCGCCGGCATCCCCGACATCCAGAACTGCATGACGAGCGGCGGCACCGGCTGCACCAGCACGGTTCAGGACCTCGCAACGCAGACCGCGAACCGCACGGGAGCGGCCTACGTCGTCGTCATCGACACGAACCGCGTGCGCCACTCGCACCCCGACGCTGCACTGATCGGCAAGAAGGTGGAGGAGCCGCTGGTCGCCGCCGACGGCAAGGTGCACCTCGGCACCGACCAAGGTGCGACGGGCCTCAACGCCAACGCGCGCGTCCCGCTCTTCGCGCCGGACTCCGACCGCGTCGTCGGGGAGGTGTCGGTCGGCATCCGCGAGAGCTCCGTCGCGAGCGAGCTGCTCTCCGAGCTGCCCGCCTACGGCGCCTGGTTCGTGCTCGCGCTGGCGATCGGCGCGCTCGCGTCGTTCGCGCTCGCGAGCCTCCTGAAGCGCCGCACGTTCGGGCTCGAGCTCGACGAGATCGCCCGGCTGCTGCAGGAGCGGGAGGCCACCCTGCACGGCATCCGGGAGGGTGTCATCGCGATCGACCCGGCCGGCCGAATCACGGTCGTCAACGACGAGGCCCAGCGGCTGCTGCGCCTACCGGAGGGTGCGCGGGGCAGGCTGTTGAAGGACGTGCTCGTCGCCGGCCCCATCCGTGACACCCTGACCGGCACGAGCGAGGTCAAAGACGCCATCGCGCTCACCGACGACCACATCCTGGTCATCAACCGGATGCCCGTGAAGATCGGCGTCCGCCAGCACGGCGCCGTGTTCACCCTCCAGGACCGCACGGAACTCACCGGACTCACCCGAGAGCTCGACGGCGAGCGCAGCTTCAGCGAGTCCATCCGCGCGCAGCAGCACGAGTTCTCCAACCGCATGCACGCCGTCTCCGGGCTGCTGGAGCTGGGCAGGACGCAGGAGGCGCTGGACTACCTGAACGAGATCCGCGGAACGACGGCCGACCTGGACGCGACCCTGCGCACGCACATCGCCTCGCCGATGATCGTCGGCCTGCTGCTCGGCAAAGCGGCTGAGGCCAACGAGCGCGGCATCGACCTGGTCATCGCACCGGACACGGACCTCGGGGAGGCGCCGGAGCGCGTGCAGGCGCTGACGACGGTGCTGGGCAACCTGATCGACAACGCCTTCGACGCGCTCGCCGGCGCGCCGGGCCCGCGGCAGACGGTCGTGAGCGTCGTCGAGACGCGCGAGTCGGTCACGGTGCGCGTCGCCGACACCGGGCCGGGCGTCCCGAGCGCCGAGCTGCCCCGGATCTTCGAGAGCGGCTACTCGACGAAACGCGGCTCCCTCGTGCGGCACAGCGGGCTCGGGCTGTCGCTCGTGCACTCGACGGCGACCAAGCTGGGCGGGAGCGTGAGCGTGTCGGGCGGCCCCGGAGCGGTGTTCACGGTGGTGCTGCCGCGGGCGACGGCGACGGCGACGACGGCCGCCCGGTCGATCGAGGATGCACGATGAGCGACGCCGGCACCTCTCCCTCGCTCACCGTGCTCGTGGTCGACGACGACTACCGGGTCGCATCGGTGCACGTGGGGTTCGTGGACGCCGTCCCCGGCTTCCGCGTGGCCGGCCAGGCGCACAGCGCGGCCGACGCCCTCCGGCTCGCCGGGGAGCTGCGCCCCGACCTGGTGCTCATGGACATCTACCTGCCGGACGGCGACGGCCTCCAGGTCGTGCGGCAGCTGCTGGCAGGGCCGTCGGCCCCGGCGGTCATCGTGATCTCCGCCGCCAACGACGTCGCGACCGTGCGGCAGGCAGTGCAGCTCGGTGCGCTGCACTACCTGGTCAAGCCGTTCGGCTTCGCGCAGCTCGCCGAACGCCTGACGGCGTTCCGGAGGGCGTACGACGACCTGAACGGATTGCCCACCGAGGCGACCCAGCACGACATCGACCGGATCTTCGACCTCCTGCGGCCCGGAACACCGACCCAGGCGGACGCGCTGCGCCGACTCGCGCCGACGCTGCAATCGGTCTACGACGCCGTCGCGGCGAGCCAGGGGAGCCTGTCGGCCAACGACGTCGCGAGCGCGATCGGGATCAGCCGCACGACGGCGCAGCGCGCGCTCACCCAGTTGGAGCAGAGCGATGTGCTCAAACTCGAGCTCCGCTACGGCGCCACCGGCCGGCCGGAGCACCGGTACGGCGTCAAGCGCCGCTGAACGGACGCCGCCGGGCCACGAGCGCATCGGCGGCGACAGCGGCGCCGACCACGAACAAGCCCGCGACGAGTGCACCCGCGATGATGAACAGCGTGCGACTCGCCCTCTCCTCGGTCGGCCGGAGCGACTGGCCGGCGACGATGGAGCCGTCGCCGAGCGGCTGCGCCACGATCGCGAACCGGAGGCCCTGCTGGGGCTGCCAGGTCACGGCGTCCTCACCCGTGGCCTGGGCCGTCTGCAGGACCCCGCGCGGCACTTGGGCGAGCGAACCGCCGAGGTAGCCGTTCCCGGCGGTCGGCCTCCCGGCGGCGTCGTAGGTCACCCAGAACGTGCCGAGGTAGTTGTCGAGGTCGAAACCGCCGGGCCGGCCCGCGCCCGGGTCCGTCGAGGTCGCCGTGGTCGCGCCCGCGGAGAGGAGGGCGCGGGGCGCGTCCTCGACGGCGTGCCTGCCGTCCTGCTGCACGACGACGTAGAGCGTCGCGAGACCGCCCGCGAAGAGCGCGTAGGCGGCCACCGCGGCGATGATCCTCCTGAGCTACATGCTCGAATCATGCGCCCGCGCAGCACGTCGCCGCATCCCTCCCACGACGGATCCCCCGCGAAACAGCAACGCGCCCTCACTTCCTCCCGGTCGCGCTCGGCGAGTCGCGGGAGGAAGTAAGGACGCGATAGCTGGGGTGCAGCGTCAGTGCGCGGCGGTCACCGCCTGCTCGACCTGGTCGGCGACCTGCTGGACCTGCGCGCCGTAGCCGCCCGAGAGCGCCGTGGTCGCGATCCGCTGCACGTCGGCGGTGCGGTCGGCGGCCGGCGCCGAGGCGAGCTGCGACAGATCGCTGCGCAGCGCGTCGGGAAGCTTCGCCGCGAGCTGGCTGTCGCCCGTGACGGCGGAGGCCACTCCCGCGGCGTCCGTACCGAGCTGCGCCGTCGAGCCGGAGCCCAGATCGCCGCCGCGCAGGCCCTGGAGGAGGCCGTCGAGGTCGAGGCCCTTCAGGTCCAGGCCCTTCAGATCGAGGCCGTGGCCGTCGCCCTTCAACTGGGTCGCGAGCTTCTGGATGGCGCTGCCGTAGCCTCCCGAGAGCGCGGTCGACACGATCTTCTTCGCGTCGGCCGTGCGGTCCTGGGCGGACGCGCCGGCGAGCGTCTTCAGGTCGCTCTGCAGGCTGTCGGGGAGCAGCGAGAAGACGGCGGTATCCGAGACGATCCGCTTGGCGAGCTGCTGCGCCTTGGCGCCGTTGAGGTGGCCGTCGAACAGCGCATGGGCCTGACCGGCCAGCGAGAACCCGTGCGCGTCGCCGCCGAGCGACGTCGAAGCGGACACGGACGCCGAACCGGAACCGGACGCACCGGTGTCGCCGGTCGCCGCGAAGGCTCCCTGCGCCCCCACGCCGATGAGCGCCCCAGCTGCCACGACGGAGGCGGCGCCGATCACCAGGCGACGGGCGCCGAAGGCGGTGCGCGCGGTGGTGCTGTGTGCGGTGGTGCTGTGTGCGGAGGTGTTCTGGATGGTGTTCTTCACGTGGATCCTTTCCGTCGCCCGCGACAGGGCCGGCGGGGGTGCCGGCCTGTTCCGACCGCGGGCATCCGGCGACGTTACGAGACGGTTCTGGACCTCCCGTCCGTACCCTCTGCGAGGTCACGAAGGGCACTTGAGACGCGGCGGCCGTCGCGGTAGCGGCCGATCAGACCGGTCGGTATGCGCGGATGCACCACCCGCTCTTGCACCGCCGGCGCCCGAGGTTCAGGATCGACGCCAGGAGGACCCAACCATGGACGATCTCGTAGGAACGGCGGCAGAACGCCTCGATCGGCTCGAACGGCTCGCCGACACCGACGTCACGCCGGAGTGGACGCGCAGGCAGCTCGAGAGGGCGCTGCGCGACTGGGCGCTCGACCAGGACACCCTCGCGGTGCTCGGCGAGGGGCGCGAGGACTACTGACGCGCGTCCGCGAGCCGACGGCGGCCAGGCCGAGGCCGGCGGCGCGTGTTACGCGAGGGGTCCGAGGACCCTAGACACCGTGTGCGCGGCAGCGATAGCGTCCGAAGACGTTCGTCCGTTCCCACCAGAAGGATCCAGTCGATGTCCAACTCCCAGCCGTCCGCCTTCGCGTCGTTCTCCGTCAACGGCAGAGACCTCACCCCGGCTGTCATCAACAGCGTGCGCGTCGCACTCGGGATCAGCGGAGCCGTCGCCCTCATCATCGGCATCATCATCGTCTTCTGGCCGAAGACCGCGGCCGTCGGGCTCACAGTGCTGATCGCGATCTCGCTGCTCGTCTCCGGGATCGCCTACCTCGGCATCGGCATCTTCGCCAAGGGGATCGGCGGCGGAGCTCGCGCGCTCGACATCATCTTCGGCGTCCTGCTCGTGATCGCCGCGATCGTGGCGTTCGCCAACCTCGCGGGAACCACGACCTTCCTCGCGGCCTTCATCGGCATCCTGGTCGGCATCGCGTGGATCGTGGAGGGCGTGGTCGCGCTCGCCCAGCTCGGCGACTCGACCTCGCGCGGCTGGTCGATCTTCTTCGGCATCCTGAGCATCGTCGCGGGCATCGTGCTGCTGTTCAGCCCGCTGTGGGGGATCGTCGTGCTGTTCATCCTGGCCGGCATCAGCCTGATCGTGCTCGGGATCGTGCAGATCGTGCGTGCGATCACGTTCGGGCGCGGGGTGGCGACGCCGGCGGCGTAAGTTTCGCATGACGAGCGCTGGAAACCTCGGTCGCAGGCTCCCTCGGCGCTGGGGTCGCAGGATCGCTTCGCGCCCCTCTTGAGCTCCACCGCGCGGCGCGGGGTGGCGACGCCGGCGGCGTAAACGCGTCGGGGCGTCGGAGGTCGGTGGAACACTGAGGGAGTGCTCCTCGACACGGTAGTCACCACACTCGATGCTGTCGCGGCCACGCGGTCGCGGCTGGCCAAGGTCGACGCGCTCGCGGGCCTGCTCGGCGAGCTGCAGCCGGACGAGATCGCCCCGGCGGTCGGGTTCCTTGTCGGCAAGCCGCGGCAGGGTCGCGTCGGCGTCGGCTGGCGCGGCGTCTCGGCCGTGATGGGTGAGCCCGCCGCCGAGGCGACGCTGACCGTCCTCGACCTCGACGCGCTGCTCGGCGAGCTGGCCGCGCTGGGCGGCGCCGGCTCGGCGGGCGACCGCAGTGCAGCGCTCCGCGACTTCGCGGCGCGTGGCACCGCGGGCGAACAGGATCTCCTGGCCCGCGTGCTCCTGGGCGAGATGCGCACGGGAGCGCTGGAGGGCGTGCTGATCGACGCGATCGCGAGGGCGGCCGATCGCCCCGGCACGAGCGTCCGTCGCGCCGCGATGCTCACCGGCGATCTGGGCGAGACCGCGGTGATCGCCTTGACCGGCACCGCCGACGAGCTCGACGCCGTCGGCCTGGAGGTCGGCAGGCCGGTGCTGCCGATGCTCGCCGCCACCGCCGCGTCGGCGTCGGCCGCGCTCGCGACCACCGGGCCGGCCTCCGTGGAGTACAAGCTCGACGGCGCCCGCATCCAGGTTCACCGGTCGGGCGACAGCGTGCGCGTGTTCACGCGCAACCTCGCCGACATCACGCACCGGGTGCCCGAGGTCGTGGAGATCGTGCGCCGGCTGCCCGCGCGCGACGTCATCCTCGACGGCGAGACCCTGTCGCTGGACGAGGACGGCGGGCCTCGGCCGTTCCAGGAGACGATGTCGAGATTTGGCGCCGAGGCTGCACGCGAAGCCGTGCTGCATCCCTGGTTCTTCGACATCCTCCACGTCGACGGCCGCGACCTGCTCGACGAGCCGCTCTCGGTGCGTCGGCACGAGCTGGAGCGGGTAGCCGGCGAGTATCGCATCCCGGGGGAGGTCACCGACGATCCCGAGACGGCCGAGCGGGTGTCGCGGGAGGCGCTCGCGGCCGGCCAGGAGGGCGTCGTGGTCAAGGCGATCGACTCCCCGTATGCGGCGGGCCGGCGCGGGTCCAGCTGGATCAAGGTCAAGCCGGTGCTCACCTACGACCTCGTGGTGCTCGCGTGCGAGTGGGGGTCGGGGCGCCGGCGGGGGCTCCTGTCCAACCTCCACCTCGGCGCGCGCGACCCGGACGGCGACTTCGGCGAGCCCGGCGGCTTCGTGATGGTCGGCAAGACGTTCAAGGGCCTCACCGACGAGCTGCTGCGCTGGCAGACGGAGGAGTTCCAGCGCATCGAGGTGCGCCGCACCCCCGGCACGGTCTGGGTCGCGCCGACCACCGTCGTCGAGATCGCGATCGACGGCGTGCAGCGCTCCACCCGGTATCCGGGCGGTATCGCCCTCCGGTTCGCGCGGGTGAAGCGGTACCGCGACGACAAGGAGGCTGGGGAGGCGGACACGATCGCGACACTGCGGTCGCTGCTGCGGGAATAGCCCCGTCGCCAACGGAGGAGATCGGCTGCGACACGCCCGGGAACGGCAGGTAACGGAGGAGGCGCGCGGCGTGTCGACCGCGGGCCTCCTCCGTTGGCTACTGCGCTAGACGCGCGCCGGGTCGGGCGCGGCCGCTGGCGCGTGGTGGCGGCGCTCCAGGGCTGCGCCCTCGACGTCGACGTTGGGCATGATGCGGTCGAGCCACTTCGGCAGCCACCAGGCCGAACGGCCGAGCAGGTGCATCAGCGCCGGCATGAGCAGCATGCGCACGACGAACGCGTCGACGAGCACACCGAAGGCCAGGCCGAATCCGATCGAGCGGATCATGGTCGACTCGCTGAAGATGAAGCCGCCGAAGACCGAGATCATGATGAGCCCGGCGGCGATCACCACCGAACGGCCGGCCCGGAAGCCCTTCACGACCGCGAGACGCGCGGACGCACCGTGCACGTACGCCTCGCGCATCCCGGAGGCCAGGAACAGCTGGTAGTCCATCGCGAGGCCGAACAGGATCCCCACCAGGATCACCGGCAGGAAGCTCAGGATCGGGCCGGTGTGGATTCCGAGCGCGTCGGCACCCCAGCCCCACTGGAACAGGGCGGTGATCGCGCCGTACGTCGCGAACAGCGACAGGATGAAGCCTCCAGTCGCGATCAGTGGGACCAGGATCGACCGGAACACGAGGATCATGATGAGCAGCGAGAGCCCGACGACCACCGTGAGGTAGAGCGGCAGCACGGACGCCAGGTTCGCGGAGATGTCGAGGTTGATCGCGGTCTGACCGGAGACGCCGAGCCGGTAGGTGCCATCGATCGGCGCCAGACCGCGCAGCGCGGTGACGAGGTTCTCCGTCGAGACGCTGTTCGGCCCTTCCTCCGGGACGACCTGGAATGCGAACAGTGTGCGGTCGTCGGAGACCGCGATCGGCGCGACGGCGACGACGTCCTTCTGCTCGCTGAGGGCGCGCGCGACGTCGAGCTGCACGGAGGTGACATCGTCTTTCGCCACCGCGTCCTTCGCGGTCGCCGTGACGAGCAGCGGGCCGGTAGTCCCGGCGCCGAAGGCCTTCTCGGTGACCGTGAACGCCTCGTACGTCGTCGAGCCGACCGGTTCGGAGGAGCCGTCGGGCAGGCCGACGCGCATCGACAGTGCCGGGATGGCGACGATCAGCAGCGCGATGGCGGCGCCGACCGCGGTGACCACCGCGCGCCAGGTCTTCATCGGCTTGGCCGCGGTGTCGTCGTGGTGCACCTGGCCGACCTTGGCGCGGGCGCGGCGACTGAGCACGCGCAGCTTCAGGAGCCCGAGGATCGCGGGGGTCAGGGTGACGGCGATCAGCACCGCGAGCACGACCGCGATGGCGCCGACGGTTCCCATCAGGCCGAGGAAGGGCACGCCGGTGACGTTGAGTGCCAGCAGGGCGACGACAACCGTGGTGCCCGCGAAGACGACCGCGTTGCCGGAGGTGCCGTTGGCGAGGCCGATGGACTCCCGCGGCTCCGCGCCCTCCAGCAGCTGCTTGCGGTGGCGGTTGACGATGAACAGGGAGTAGTCGATCCCGACGGCGAGGCCGAGCATGATCGCGAGCACCGGGGTGACGGAGGCCATGTCGACGACGCCCGAGAACGCCAGCGAGCCGAGCGCCGCCACCGCCACGCCGAAGAGTGCGGTGACGATCGGCAGCGCTGCGGCCACGACCGAGCCGAGCACGACGATGAGGACGATCGCGGCGAAGACGACGCCGACGGCCTCGCCGACCCCGACGATCTGCGGGACGCCCTGGGCGATGTCGGTGGAGAACGACACGGTGACGCCGTCGATCGGCGTGGACTCGAAGTGGTCGATGACCGCCTGCTTGGAGGTCTCGGAGAGCTCGAGCCGCGGCTTGGTGAACGCGACGTTGACGAGCGCGGTCGAGCCGTCGGACGAGACCATCCGGATGTTCTTGGAGAGTGTCAGCAGCTCCGCGCCCTGATCGAGCTGCTTCTGCTGGGCGGTGAGCTTCGTCTGCTGGGTGGCGAGCTGCGCGAGCCCGTCGTCGATGGTCTTCTGCTGCGCGGCGAGCTGCGCTTGCGCGGCGGCCTGCTGCGCGGCCGGCATGCTCCCCGCCGGGGCCGCGTCCAGCTGCGCCTTCGCGGCGTCCAACTGCTGCTGGCCCGCGGTCAGCTGGGCCTTCGCCGCGTCGAGCTGCGCCTGGCCGGCTGTGAGCTGCGCCTGGCCATCGGTGACCTTGGTCTGCTGCGCCGCGCGCTCGGCCTCCGTGGAGAACGGGTCGATCACGGCGGAGACGTCCGGGAGGCCGTCGGCACCGGCGATGAGGGAGCTGATGCCCTTCTTCTGCGTGTCGGTGAGGGCCGACACGTCGTCGGCGCGGAACACGACGGTGCCCGACGCTCCTGCGTAGTCGGGCAGCTTGTGGGTGAGCTCGTCGACCACCGCGCCCGCCGCAGTGCCGGGGATGTCGAAGGAGGTGGTCAGGCCCTTGAACCCGATGAGGAAGCCGACGACGGCGATGCCGAGCACCGCGAGCCACGCCACGATCACGGTCCAGGCGCGGCGCGCCGAGAACTTCCCGAGGCGGTAGAGCAGTTCGGCCATGTGCGGTCCTTTCGACATCCCGGCGAAAAGAATACGCAACGGTCCGTCTCGTTGAATGTATGTAGGCTGTGAGCATGCCTGAAGGTCGACGGGGAGCGGTGCGCAGCGAAGCGGCACGTGTCGCCATCCTCGAGGCGACGGCGGCGCTCTTCGCCGAGCGCGGCTACGACCACCTCAGCATCGAGGGCATCGCCGCGCGCGCCGGCGTCGGCAAGCAGACCGTCTACCGGTGGTGGCCCGGCAAGAGCGCCCTGATCGCAGACTGCCTCCTCGAGGGGATGCTGCTGCCCGACCGCTTCGCCGTGCCCGACACCGGTGACCTCCGCGCCGATCTCATCGCGTGGCTCGCGGGGGTGGAGGGTGTGCTCGACAGCCCGACGGGGGAAGGACTGTTCCGCTCCCTGATCGCGGCCGCCTCCGAGAACGCCGAGGTGGCCCAGCGGCTGCGCGAGTCGCTCGCCGACCCGCGGCTCTTCGCGCCGCGGCTCCGGGCCGCCCGCGACTCCGGAGAAGTGCGGGCCGACCTCCCCGTCGACGAGGTCAGCGAGACGCTCATCGGCGCGATCATGCTGCGCGCACTGGCACGCACGCCACGCGACCCCGGCCTCCCGGAGCGCCTCGTCGACCTCACGCTCGGCCCGCGCCCCGCCTGAGCACACACCCCATCCCCGAAGGGCACGTTGTTGTCCCTTTCGGCGTTCGAGGGGGACAACAACGTGCCCCTCGGCGGCCTGGTCGGGGTGGAAGCGGCGGCGTAGGCTCCTGCCAACGACAGAGGATGGAGGAGCGACGTGACGAACAAGACGCCTCGCGAAGAGGAGATCCAGAAGGAGCAGGAGGCGAAGGACGCCGAGAAGGACCGCCTCGAACGCCAGGAGGAGGAGCGCCTCCGCTGAACTTCTCCGCCGAAGGGCACGTTGTTGTCCCCCTCGAGCGCCGAAAGGGACAACGACGTGCCCCTCGGCGGTCTATTCGGGGTGGCGGCGCTCAGCGGCGGGCGGTGGCGCGAGCGCCCGCGTCGTGCGGCAGCAGCACGGCGCCGACGAGCGGGATCAGCAGCAGAGCCGCCGCGAGCGCGAACGCCCAGTGGTAGCCCGGCAGCGGTGAACCGGTGACGCCCTCCGACACCGCGGTGGAGGCGCGCACGAACACCGCCACCACCGCCAGGCCCAGCGCGGTCGCGACCTGCTGCAGTGCGGAGGCGAGCGTGTTCGCGTTGTTCGTGTCCGTCGCCTCGACGTCAGCGAACTGCAGCGTGTTGTACGCGCTGAAGCCGATCGACCGGAAGACGCCGCTCGCCACCAGCAATCCGAGCAGCACAGGAAGCGGTGCGGCGGGCCCGATGCCGACGAACGCGGCCAGCACCAGCATGCCGAGCAGGTTCGACCAGATCAGCACGGTGCGGAAGCCGAACCTCCGGATGAGCGGTGTCGTGAACGGCTTGATCGCGAGGTTTCCGACGAAGATCGCGATGACCGTGAGACCCGCGACCGTCGCGCTCCACCCGTAGGCGAGCTGAAAGAGCAGCGTGAAGAGGAACGGCGCCCCCGTGATGATCATGCGGTACACGCCGCCGCTGATGTTGCCGGCGCGGAAGGAGTGCAGGCGCAGAACGCTCCAGTCGAAAAGCGCGTGCTCCCTGCCGCGCGAGGAGGCGATGGCGACCCAGCCGACGGCGATCGCGACCAGGATCGCGGCCCCGCCGGCGAGCTGGAACCGGGCGTCCTCGGCGCTCAGCCCCTCCGCCCCCGCGGTCAGCAGCACCAGCGCGAGCGCGATCGCGGCATAGCCCCGCCCGTCGAAGCGCAGCGCCGGCTCCCGCGACGTGCGCGGCACCAGCACGAGTCCCGCGACGAACGCCGCGAGCCCGAGCGGGAGGTTGATCAGGAAGATCCAGCGCCACCCGATCGTGTCCGAGAGGATGCCGCCGAGCGCGGGGGCGATCACCGGCGCGATCAGGGCGGGCCAGGTCAGATAGGCGATCGCGTCGAGAAGGTCGACAGGGTCGATGTCGCGCAGCACCGCGAGCCGGCCGACCGGCACCATGAGCGCGCCGCCGATGCCCTGCAGCACCCGGGCGATGGTCAGCAGCGTGAGGGAGGGCGCGAACGCGCACAGCAGGGACGCGACGGTGAAGACGATGATCGCCGTGATCAGCACCGGACGGATGCCCAGACGCCTGGACAGCCAGCCGGTCGCCGGGATGCCGGCGGCGACGGCCAGAAGGTACGCGACCATCGCGACGCTCACGTCGGCGGGGGCGACCCCGAACTCGCGCGCCATGGTCGGCGCGGCGGTCTGGATGATCGTGCCGTCGAGGTTCTCCATGAAGAACGTCGCGGCCACCAGCAGCGCGAGGCCGCGGCTGAACGAGACGGCGGTGCGAACCACCCGCTACACCGAGCGCCCGCGGTTGCGGCGGCGCACCTCCCGCGGCGCCCGCCCCGCGAGGAACGACCGGCCGGGGTCGACGACGAAGCCCTGGCGGAGGGCCTCCCGGCCGACGAGCATGCGGAACCCCATCTGGTCGCGGTTGCTCAGGGTGGTCTCGGCGAGCACGGCCTCCTTGCCCAGCGACAGCTCCAGGAGCACCACGATCCGCTCCTCGGTGTGGCCGGACGAACTGCGGACGACCCGGCGGTCGTGGATGGGGCGCTCGACGATGGTGGCGTCGGTGTCGGCGTCCTGCCAGGGGTGCACCGTGAAGCGCACGCGGTCACCCGACAGCTCCTCCAGATCGAACGCGTGCAGCGCCGAGCTGCGCGCCCCGGTGTCGATCTTGACTTTGATCCACGGAATGCCGATGCTGGGCAGGCTCGCCCATTCACGCCACCCCACCACCAGGGTGTTTGAATGGAGGTCACCGGCCATCCCCCTATCTTTGCAGGATCCATCGATGAAGCTCGCCATCCTCTCCCGCGCTCCGCACGCGTACTCGACCCAGCGCCTGCGTGCCGCCGCGCGGGATCGCGGCCACACGGTCAAGGTGCTCAACACCCTGCGGTTCGCGATCGACCTCTCCGGGGACGAGCCGGACCTGCAGTACCGCGGCCGGCTGCTGTCGGACTACGATGCGGTGCTGCCCCGCATCGGCAACTCGATCACGTACTACGGCACCGCCGTCGTGCGGCAGTTCGAGCAGATGGACGTGTACACCCCGAACACGGCCAACGGGATCACCAACTCCCGCGACAAGCTGCGCGCCAACCAGATCCTCTCCCGCCACAACATCGGGATGCCGGCGACCACGTTCGTGAACAGCCGCGCCGACGTGCGCATGGCGATCGAGCAGGTGGGCGGCGCGCCTGTCGTCATCAAGCTGCTGGAGGGCACCCAGGGCATCGGGGTCATCCTCGCGCCGGAGGCGAAGATCGCGGAGTCGATCGTCGAGACCCTGCACTCGACGAAGCAGAACGTGCTCATCCAGAGCTTCATCGCGGAGAGCCGCGGCCGCGACATCCGCGCCCTCGTCGTCGGCGACCGGGTCGTCGCGGCGATGCGCCGAGTGGCGAGCGGTGACGAGTTCCGCTCCAACGTGCACCGCGGCGGCACCGTCGAGAAGGTGGAGCTGACCCCCGAGTACGAGGAGGCCGCCGTGCGCTCCGCGCAGATCATGGGCCTCCGCGTCGCCGGCGTCGACATGCTCGAAGGGCACGACGGCCCGCTGGTCATGGAGGTCAACTCCTCCCCCGGCCTCGAAGGCATCGAGCGCGCCACCGGACTCGACGTCGCCGGCGCGATCATCGACTTCATCGACAACCAGGTCGCCTTCCCCGAGATCGACGTGCGCCAGCGGCTGAGCGTCTCCCGCGGCTACGGTGTCGCCGAGCTGCTCGTGCACGGCAACGCGGACCTCGTGGGCAAGACGATCAAGGAGTCCGGCCTCTGGGACCGCGACATCACAGTGCTGACCCTGCACCGCGGCGCGACGGTCATCCCGAACCCGCGCAGCGGCGTCGAGCTTCAGGCAGGCGACCGTCTGCTCTGCTTCGGCAAGCTGGAGGAGATGCGGTCGATGATCCCCGACCGCCGCAAGCGCCGCCAGAAGGTGCGCCGCCTACCGAAGGAGCCGCTGGTCGAGGCGTGAGCCCCGCGGCGACGTTCAGCCCCCAGAGGCGGCATCCCACCACCGCATGACGCGCAGGGCGCGCAGCGTGACCCAGCGGCTCGGCATGCCCTCGTTGTCGCCGAAGTCGAGCCAGACCGGACCCTCGTGCCGGTTCTCCAGGTTCCAGCGGCCGTCGGCGTCGGCTTTCGACCGCAGCAGCTCCACGGCCTCCTCGAGCCGGGGGTCCCTGCGGTCGACGGTGCGGAAGTGTTCGAGCCCGCGCAGGATGTCATGGAACCAGCGCACCGGATTGCTCAGCAGGGTCATCCGCGGGTCGGCGACGGCGCCCGTGGTCAGCCGGCGGAAGAGCCGGCGCTCGAGGAGGTACTCCTCGCCCGTCAGCAGGGCGTCGGCCGCCGCATCGTCGGCGCGCCCGGTCGCGACCCAGGCCGCGAGTCCCTCGACCGCGCAGATCGTCGTGTGGAACGACGACACCCGGGCGCCGTACTCGGCCCAGCAGTTCCAGGCGCCGTCGCCCAGCCGATCGGCGGCCAACGTGGCGGCGACGCGAGAACCGTCCTGCCCGAAGTAGGCCGCGGCCGAGAGGACCACGCCGTTGATGCAGGGCTCGGTCTCCCCCTCGAAGTACGGTTCGCCCGCGTGATCCCAGCGCACGTGGTCGCGCACGTGCGACACGGCCTCGATGGCTCGCGGGTGACGGGGGTCGACGCCGAACGCGACGAGCTGCTGGAGGACGAAGTGGGTCGCGGTCCACGCGTCGAAGAACGGCCGGTCCTCCTGCGCCCAGCCCGGGCGGTAGACGCCGCCGTCCCAGGTGCCGTCCGGACCCTGCAGGTCGAGCAGGTGCGCGCCCCAGCCTTCGGTGGCCACGCGGTCACGTTCGGCGATGACGGTCTCGTCGGACGCACCGGCCAGATCGCGCAGCACCTGCCAGCGGATGCTCGGATCGGAGTCGAGGAGCCACTCGATGGTGTCCATGGCACGCATGCTACTCAGGGGCGCCGACGTTGGCCCTGCCTCTCAGTGCGCCGGGGCCGTTCCGCCACCAGCACGAGCACGACGACGGCGAGGAGCGCGCCGATCAGCGCGAGCCCTGGCAGTCCGCCAGCACTCCTGGGGACCATCCACGCGGCGAGGAGGCCGACACACAGACTCGCTGCCGCGCCGGCGAACCGGAACCCCCACGGACCGAGCCGGAGCTCGCGCCGGTACTCGGCGTCCCCGACGAGGTAGACGGCGACGCCGCCGGCGAGCAGCAACGATGCGGCGGGCGACGCGGGGGCGAAGGCATCCTCCAGGGCGAGATGGAGGCCCGCAGCGACCCCGACCAGGCCGAATAGCATCACGAAGTGCGCGAGGTAGTACGCGGTGAGCGCGAGCGTCGTGCCGCCGCGGCGCGGGAGCGACCCCAGTGCATGCTCGGCCCGGGAATCATCGCCCGAAAAGTAGCACCACCAGAGCGCGGCCACCATCGCGACGGTGGCGATCGCGCCGAGCACGACCTGCGCCGAGATCCCGGAGGCCGTCAGCCCGGCCCCGACCGAGACGATCGATTCGCCGAACGCGATGATCATGAGGAGACCGTGGCGCTCGACGAAGTGCGACGCGGAGATCGCGAACGGGTCGGCCCTGGCGACGAGCCCCGAGACCAGGAAGAGCACGAGCGGCGCGAGGAACAGCGCCCACTCCAGCCAGCCGGTCGCGAACCCGGAGGCGATGATCAGCAGAGCGGCGATGACGTTGAGCGGGCCGACGTGCAGCATCACGCGCACCGATTCGCGACCACCGCGCGCGATGAACAGTCCGGCGTGGATGACGACCACCGCCAGATACGCGACTCCGAAGAGGATGCCCGAGCCGGTGAACACGTCGGGGATCGCGAGCGACAGCACGAGGAAGGCCGCCATTGCCGCGATCAACAGCAGGCGGACCGCCGCGGTGTCGGGCACCGCCTGGTTGGTGAGCCACGCGAAGGCGTCGTACATCCACCAGACGACGGCGAGGATCGCCGCCGAGCGGAGCACGGACTCCACGCCGGGGTCGGTCACGATGACAGCGGTCAGCTGGCCGATCGTGAAGACGAAGACGAGGTCGAACAGCAGCTCCATCGTGGACACGCGCGATGCGACCCGCGCGATCCGGCCTCCCGTCGCCCCGCTCACACGACAAAGGTAGTGCCGACCGCGCGCCCTAGGCTGGTGCCCATGCCCCCAGCTTTCGTCGCCGACCCCGCCCGCTACGACTCGATGACCTACCGCCGCGCCGGGCGCAGCGGACTCCAGCTGCCGCCGCTGTCGCTCGGTCTGTGGCAGAACTTCGGCACCGCCCGATCTTTCGACACGCAGCGCGCGATCGTGCTGCGCGCGTTCGACCTCGGTGTGACGCACTTCGACCTCGCGAATAACTACGGTCCGCCTCCGGGAGCCGCCGAGGAGTTCTTCGGTCGCATCCTCGCCACCGACCTGCGCGCCTACCGCGATGAGATCGTCGTATCCACCAAGGCCGGTTACCTGATGTGGCCCGGTCCGTACGGCGACTTCGGCTCGCGCAAGTACCTGCTGTCGTCGCTCGACCAGAGCCTGACGCGGCTCGGTCTCGACTACGTCGACGTGTTCTACCACCACCGCCCCGACACGGAGACCCCGCTCGAGGAGTCGATGGGCGCGCTGACGACGGCCGTCGGCCAGGGCAAGGCGCTCTACACCGGAATCTCGAACTACGACCCGGCACAGACCGAGGCGGCGGCTGCGCTGCTGGCCGCCGCCGGCACACCGTTGCTGCTGCACCAGCCGCGCTACTCGATGTTCGACCGACACGTGGAGGACGGCACGCTGGAGGCCGTGGACCGCGCGGGCGCCGCGGCGATCGTCTTCTCTCCGCTCGCCCAGGGGATGCTCACGGACCGTTATCTGAACGGCGTGCCGGAGGGCTCGCGAGCGGTCACGAGTGTGTTCCTGCACGAGTCCGACCTGACCGACGACGTGCTGGCGAAGGTGCGGGCGCTGAACGGCATCGCGTCCGGCCGGGGCCAGACCCTCGCGCAGCTGGCGCTGCAGTGGGTGCTGCGCGAGCCGGTCGTGGTGTCGGCGATCATCGGTGCGAGCAGTGTCGCGCAGCTCGAGCAGAACCTGGGCGCCCTCCACGGCCCCGCCCTGACCGCGGACGAGCTCGCCGCGATCGACGCCGCGCTCGTCTGAGGACGACGAGCCGGCAGGACGCGCCGTGACGGCGTGCTCTGCCGGCGCGACGGCGTGCTCTGCGGGCGCGCTCGGCGCCGGTGTCAGGCGAGGGTCGGCAGCGTGCGCAGGGCGGCGTCGACGTGGGAGGTGAGCGTCGCCTCGGCCGGCCCGGCGATCCACTGTGCGAAGCCGACATGGAAGGCGCCCACCGCCGCTTGGCCCGCCAGGCTGGCCGCCGGCTCGGCGACGCCGCGGGCGCGTAGCGCCTCTCCACTGGCCGACGCGAGTGACGCCAGCTTGAGCAGTTCGCGCTCCTGGAGACTCGGGTTCGCCGCGATCACCGCCGAACGCCTGCGCGGGAAGTCGCCTCCGCCGCTGTCGATGAGCGCGGCGGCGGCACGCATCCCGGCGGCCGCGACAGCGAACGGCGGCGCGTCGTCCGGGGCTGCGGCGATCGCCGCGAGCACGGCCTCCTGCAGCGCCGACGACCCGGCGAAGAGCACCTCGCGCTTGTCGGCGTAGTGCCGGAAGAACGTGCGTTCGGTGACGCCGGCGCGTTCGGCGATGTCGGCGACCGTGGTGCCTTCGAAGCCGCGCTCGGCGTACAGCTCGATGGCCGCCTGTGCAAGGCGGCCGCGCGCGTCCGGTGTCCAGCGTCCCACCCGGCAAGTGTAGCGGCTTCCCGAACAGTGATGACACGTTCTGACATCAGTGGTATCGTGATGTCAGTCACTGACGACAGTCACTGACATCAATGTGAGCACCACCGACTCTGGAGGTCATTCCCATGCGCGTCTTCGTCACCGGAGCATCCGGCTGGATCGGATCCGCCGTCGTCCCCGAACTCGTCTCCGCCGGTCACGAGGTGACCGGCCTCGCCCGCTCCGACGCCTCCGCCGAGCGCATCCGCACGGCCGGCGCCACGCCGGTGCTCGGCTCGCTCGACGACCTGGAGAGCATCCGGTCGGGCGCCGCAGCCGCAGATGCTGTCATCCACCTCGGCTTCAAGCACGACTTCTCCGACTACGCGGGAGCGGGCCGCACCGAACGCGCCGTCGTCGCCACCATCGGCGACGAGCTCGCGGGCTCCGACCGGCCGTTCCTGTTCGCGTCCGGAATCGTCGCGCGTCCGGGCGAGGTGCTGACCGAAGACGTGCCCTCCCCGTACGTCGGCGCCGACGCTCCCCGCGGCGGCGGAGAGGCCTTCGCGTTCGAGTACGCCGATCGCGGCGTGCGTCCGGTCGCCCTGCGGTTCGCGCCGACCGTGCACGGCCCGGGCGACCACGGCTTCAGCGCAGAGCTCGTGCGCGTCGCCCGCGAGAAGGGCGTCGCCGGCTACGTCGGAGACGGCGGCAACCGCTGGCCGGCGGTCCACCGGCTCGATGCGGCGCACCTCGTGCGACTCGCGCTCGAGCAGGCGACACCGGCAGCACGCGTCCACGGCGTGAGCGAGGAGGGCATCCCGACCCGCCAGATCGCGGAGGCGATCGGAGCCGGCCTCGGCCTCCCCGTCGAGTCGATCGCCCCCGAGGACGTCGACGCGCACTTCGGCTGGATCGGTCGCTTCTTCGGCATGGACATCCCGGCCTCCAGCGCGATCACCCGCGAACGCTACGGGTGGCAGCCGACGCACCCGACCCTGCTGGAGGACTTCGCTGCGGGGTATTACTTCGAGACGGTCGCCGCACGCTGAGCCCGAGCCCGCGGACGCGGAACGAGGCCGAGGAGCGCCGCCGCCAGGAAGCAGAGCGCCCCGCCGACGGTACCCACCCCGGTCCAGAACGGGCTGAGGAGCGCGTCGGTGCCCGGCGGCTCGAACGCACCGACGGCGGCGAACCCGAACAGCACGGAGCCGACCAGGTTGAGCCAGCCTCCCGTGGTATCCCGGGCGCCGGCGTGCTGCCGAGCCAGCGCGACCACGGCGAGCACGCTCGACACCAGGAAGCACGTCGAGCCGTAGGCGTCAGGGCGCCAGCCGGTCCCTCCCGCGGCTCCGGCCGGCACGGCCGCGGCGAGCGCGAGCGACGTGCTGACGTTGAAGAAGAGTGTGCCGACGAACTGGATGACCGACGAGCTGCGGTTCGGGAGGCCGAGCGCCAGCCCGGCTCCCACCGTGAAGAAGATCGAACCGATCACGAAGACGACGTTCGTGACCACGGCGCCTAGTGCCTCGGCGATCGATGGAAGCGCGGCGAGCGCGAAGCACACCGAGCCGACGGCGAACGAGGCGTCCGAGAGCAGAACGCGGTTCCGCTCCCAGGCGCCTCCCTCGCCGCTCACTCCGGCTCCGCTCAGTGCGCGAAGTGCGCCTTGGTGCGCGCCGACTCCGTCGCCTTCGCGCCCGCGTCCGACGTCGCGCCCGCCTTCTGCGCCTGCTCGCCGAGCTCCGCGCAGACCGCGCGCACATCACGCACCAGGTCGTCGGCCAGGTCGGCGTTGAAGCCGTCGCGCACGACGATCCGCAGCACGGCGACGTCCGTCGCATCGGCGGGCATCGTGTACGCCGGCACCTGCCAGCCGCGGGCGCGCAACTCGTGCGAGACCTGGAAGACGGTGTACGGGGTACCCTCCTTCAACGCGAACGCCAGCACGGGGATGGCGGAGCCGTCGGTGATGATGTCGATCACCGGGTCCTCGGCCAGGCCCGCCGAGATCCGCCGGGCGATGTAGCGCAGCGCCTCCATGATCGCGGTGAACCCCGACCTCCCGAGCCGGACGAAGTTGTAGTACTGACCGACGATCTGGTTGCCAGGGCGGGAGAAGTTCAGCGTGAACGTCGGCATGTCGCCGCCGAGATAGTTGACGCGGAAGACGAGATCCTCCGGCAGGTGCTCGGGCGACCTCCACACCACGAAGCCGATGCCCGGATAGGTGAGCCCGTATTTGTGCCCGCTCACGTTGATCGAGACGACGCGCGGGAGACGGAAGTCCCACTCCAGATCGGGGTGGAGGAACGGCACGACGAAGCCGCCGCTCGCAGCGTCCACGTGCACGGGGACATCCGGGCCGCCCGAGGCCGCAAGGGCGTCGAGCGCCGCGCAGATCTCGGCGATGGGCTCCAGTTCGCCCGTGTAGGTCGTGCCGAGGATGCCGACGACACCGATCGTGTTCTCGTCCACCGCGTCGACGACCTGCTCCGGGGTGATGACGTACCTTCCCTTCGCGACGGGGAGATAGCGCGGCTCGACCTCGAAGTAGCGGCAGAACTTCTCCCACACCACCTGCACGTTCGCGCCGAGCACCAGGTTGGGCACGCCACCCGGGTCGGTACCGCCTGTCACCCCGGAGCGGCGCGCACGCCACCGCCACTTGAGCGCGAGGCCCCCCAGCATGACCGCCTCGCTCGATCCGATGGTCGCGGCGCCGGTCGGCTCCCCCGGCTCGGCGTGGAAGAGGTCGGAGACGATCGAGACGCAGCGGCGCTCCATCGCGGCGGTCGCCGGGTACTCGTCCTTGTCGATCATGTTCTTGTCGAACGCCTCGGCCATGAGGATCTCGGCCTCCGGGTCCATCCAGGTCGTCACGAAGGTCGCGAGGTTGAGCCGCGAGCTGCCGTCGAGCAGCAGCTCGTCGTGGATCAGCCGGTACGTGGAGGCCGGGTCGGTCGCGTCGTCGGGGAGGGTGCTCGGCGGACTCTTGCGCGAGAGCCGCCCGGTGTATGCGGGGGCGAGCCGGGTGTCCCCGCTCGCCGATGGGATGTCTGACTCGAGCCGCGCCATGCGCGCCTCCTTCCGGTCCCGCGGATCACTTCTTGTCGAGTGTTCCGATCTGGTTTCCGCTGAGGTCGTAGACGACCAGGGTGCTGCCCTTGGCCGTTCCGGTGACGGCCTTGCCCAGCCACTCGTCGACCCCGGTGCACGCCATCATGGTGCTGGCGATGGGCCCGAACGTGATGCTGTCGCCGTCGATCGATCCGCGGCCGGTGAGCCGGTTGCAGCCGTCGGTGCCCGAGAAGGCACCGTCGTTCTCGATCGTGAGGTTGGGCTGTTTCGCGGCGGTCGATCCCCAGGTGCCGACGACCGCGTTGCCGCTCGGGGTGCCGGCGCAGCCCGTGAGAAGGCCGATGACGGCGACGGCGGCGACACAGGTGCCGACCAGGCCGGCCGGCGCCCTCCGGATCGTTCGCACCATGGCCGCCCTCCCCGTCAGCGGTCCGCCGCCCGGGCGGACCGTCCTTCACGAGGCCGAGGATAGCGGTGCGCGGCGAATGCGCAACAGGGTCCGCTGAGGGCCGATCAGCTCTCGCCGGCTCCCCCGCCGCCGACGGCATCGTCGATGAGCTCGTCCACCAGCGCGAGCACGCGCGGGCTGCCCAGGATGCGGAAGTGACCGCCGACGGGCACCTCGATGTTGCGCGCACCCGCCAGCGCGCAGCCTCCCGGGATGTGCGGGTCGTACCATCCCCAGATCGAGACGACGCGGGTGACGTCGACGTCGGCCGTCGCCGACCGGGCGAAGTCGGGGCCATCGGGCCGCAGCGCGCGAACGGCGGGAATCGGGATCCAGCCGGCCAGCACCGACCCGGAGAACGGCGTCGAGATCGCGACGACGCGACGGATGCGCGCCGCCGTCTCCGGCCGGGCGAGGAGGGTGCGCGCCACCAGGCCGCCCTTACTGTGGGCGACGATCGTCACGTCGCCCAGATGGTTCTCGAGCAGGTGGCGCTGCACGCGGTCGGCGGCCTCCTGGAGCGACATCCGATTGTCGCCGAGGGCGGCGACGACGTGCACGGGGTGCCCCGCGGCGTGGAGGCGGCGGGCCAGCGGATGCAGGAACCGCCAGGTCTCGTAGATCCCCGGCAGCAGCACCACGGGTTCGCCGGTGCCGCTGTCGTCCACGAGCGCTCCGGGCTCGCCGCGGTCGAACGCCGCGCGCACCTGGTGACGGAGGACGTACTCCCAGTCGGCCAGCAGCACACCGATCCTGCGGAGGAGCTGGAGCCGACGCACGCGGCCCTGTCGCGCCTCCACCCTTCGCTGCTGCACGTGCCCAGCTTCGCGCGTGCGGACGGTCTTGCCAAGCCGAGGGGCGAGGTGGATAGTTGCGGGCATGGGCGATGTGATCGCATTCATCCTGTGCTTCCTCCTCTTCCTGGTGGGGCTCTTC
Source organism: Leifsonia sp. TF02-11 (assembly GCF_017565305.1). Taxonomy (GTDB): domain Bacteria; phylum Actinomycetota; class Actinomycetes; order Actinomycetales; family Microbacteriaceae; genus Leifsonia. The sequence goes on along the minus strand of NZ_JAGEKP010000003.1, from coordinate 427,957 downwards.
CTCCTCGGTCTGGCCGACACTCTGCCCTCGTGGGAGGGGCTGGTGTTCTTCGCCGGGATCGTGTGCGTCGCGCTCTCGTTCGGCATCCCCGTCCACGTGCTGGGCCACTCCGAGCGCCAGTAACGGGTTCTCGGGGTCGCCGAGGGGCACGTCGTTGTCGCTTTCGGCGCTCGAAAGGGACAACGACGTGCCCTTCGCGGACATAGGGTTGCCGGATGGTGCGTGTTCACGAGACAGCGATGGTGGCGCCGAGCGCCGTGGTCAGCGGGGACGTGACGCTCGGCCCCGGCGCGCGCGTGCTGGCGGGTGCCGTGCTCGACGGCTCGCGCGGCCCGATCACGCTCGGGGAGGACGTGCTGGTCATGGAGCACGCGGTCCTGAGAGGGAGGGCCGCGCATCCCGTGACGGTCGGCGACGCCGTGCTGATCGGCCCGCACACCAACGTCACGGGTGCCCGCATCGAGGACGAGGTGTTCGTCGCCACGGGCGCGTGCGTGTTCGCCGGCGCGGTCGTCGGCGCACGGTCGGAACTGCGCATCCACGCCGTTCTGCAGGTCAACTCGGTGCTGCCGCCCGACAGCGTGGTCCCGATCGGCTGGATCGCGGCCGGGAACCCGGCTCAGCTGTTCTCACCCGACCGCCACGACGAGCTGTGGGCGGTGCAGCGCGAGCTGGACTTCCCCGGCACGATGTACGGCGTGCCGCGCGGCACCTCCATGCGCGACCTCATGCGCCGGCTGAGCGCCGGCTTCGACGGCAACAGCTAGGGCTGCGCCTTCGCCCGGCCGAGGCTCAGGTGGAGCAGCGGGTAGGGCCGCCCCGCCTCGTCGCGCTCGCTCCTGCCGACCACCTCGAAACCCCGGCGCGCGTAGAAGGCGGCGCCCGGCCCGTTCTGCTCGTTGACGTCGACCCGCGTGACACCCTGCTGCTCGACGGCGTGCGCGAGGAGGGCGCTGCCGATCCCGCCACCGCGTTCCTCCGCATCGACGAACAGCATCTCGAGGCTGTCGCCGTGCACTCCCGAGAATCCCACCGGGCGGCCGTCACGTTCCGCGACCGACAGGGTCACGGCCGGGAAGTAGTCCGTCGCGAGACGCGCCTCGATCTGGTCACGGTCGGCGTCTGCCAGGAAGTCGTGCGTCGCATCGATCGCTCGGCGCCAGATCGCCACGAGCGACGGGTACTCGACCGGGCCGAGCGTCGGCCGGATGCTCACGGCGGGCATGGTGGAACTCCTCGGACGATGGTGGAGCCCTCAGCCTAGCGGCGCGATCACATATCGGGCGGGGTGTGCACGCCGCTGTCCGCGCGGAACCCGGCGGTGGCCTCCTCGTAGGTGGTGTGCTTGCGGGCGGGATGCGACTCCGCGGGAGGCGGCACGTCGGCCCGGCTGAGCGCGTGCAGCACGAGCTGCTCGACGAGCTCGGCAGCCGTGGTCTCGCGGTGGCGGGCGATTCGGACCAGCGCGGCGAACTCGCGCTCGCCCAGGCGGATGGTCAGTGGGATTCCTGCAGGCGCACGACCGGGGCCGTGAGCGGACGCGGGCTCAGCGACATCAATACCGTGAGAATCCTTCATGTGGGCATGGTCTCACGGACGAGCGCTGTTTAGAAGAACCCAAAAGTGCGGACGATACTCCAAAATCCGCACCCGTCGCAGTAGACAGGGCAGATCGATCACCCGAAGCGCCCGTTGACGTAGTCGAACGTGCGCGGGTCCAGGGGGTCGCCGAACATCGCGTCGGTGTCGCCGTACTCCACGATCGCGCCGGGACGACCGGCACCCGCGAGGAAGAACGCACAGCGGTCGGACACCCGCTGGGCCTGCTGCATGTTGTGGGTGACGATGACGATGGTGACCTCGGACACCAGCTCGAGCATGGTCTCCTCGATGACCCGGGTGGAGGTCGGGTCGAGGGCGGAGCAGGGCTCGTCCATGAGCAGCACGCGCGGCCGAACGGCGAGGGAGCGGGCGATGCAGAGCCGCTGCTGCTGACCTCCGGAGAGGCCGCCGCCGGGCGAGCGCAGGCGATCCTTGACCTCGTTCCAGAGACCGGCCTTGGCCAGGCAGCTCTCGACCAGCTCGTCCTTCTCGTCGCGCGTCGCGCGCATCCCGGTCAGCTTGAGCCCGGCGACGACGTTGTTGTAGATCGACATCGCCGGGAACGGGTTGGGCTTCTGGAAGACCATCCCGATGCTCTTGCGCGCGTCCACGAGGCGTCGGCCGCGGTCGTAGATGTCGTCGCCGTCGAGCAGGACCTCGCCGGCGAGCGAGGCCGACGGGATGAGCTCGTGCATCCGGTTGAGGATGCGCAGGAACGTCGACTTGCCGCAGCCCGACGGGCCGATCAGCGCGGTGATCTCACCGGCGTTCATCGTCAGCGAGACCCGGTCGAGCACGAGGTGGTCGCCGAACCACGCCGAGATGTTGCGGGCGTCCAGCCCGGCGAGGGAGGGAGTCGGCGCAGGCGGGGCGAGCGGGGCGGGGAGGGACATCGAGGGCTTCTTTCGACGGGACGGGAGATCAGAGAAGGTTGGGCAGCAGCCGCGACACCTGGTCGGCGGCGATGATCCCGGCGGCCAGCAGGATCGGCGTGAACACGATCCAGGTGCGCTGTGCGCCGAACCGGTGCAGGGCACGGGTGCCGAGGAGGAGGGCGGCCACGAGGGCCTGCAGCGCGAACACGAGCAGCCACGCCGTGCTCGGGTCGCTCGCGAGCTCGCGGTCGGCGAGCGGCAGGGTCTTGGCCGTGGTCTGGCGGACGCCGGCGTCCTTCGCCTTCGAGATCAGCTCGGCATCGACGCGCACCACGCCCGAGGGCACGTACGGCAGCCCGCGCGCGGTCTCCAGCGTCAGCCTCCCCTCGGTCGAACGGAGGGTCGGGAGGTCCGGATCACCGGCGTAGCGCACTCCGATCACGCTGTAGACGCTCTTGCCCTGACCGGTGATGACGACGATCCTGGCACCGGGCGCGAGACCCTGGATACCCGAGAACGGACCGCCGTACGCCGCCGCGCGGCCGAGGACGACGCTGGTGCCGGCCTGCCCGGGAAGCACCGTGTCGCGGCGGTGACCTGGACCGTTCGCCGTGACCCCGGAGGAGGAACCCTCGAGGACCACCTCGTTCAGGCCGATCGACGGGATCGCGAGCATGGCGACCGGCACGCCGTCCGGCAGCAGCACACCGTCCACGTCGCCTTCGCTGACCGGAGCGGTCGCCGCCGCGAGCTCCTCCCGGAACGTGTTGCCGGCGACCTGCTGGCCGACCAGGTGGTGAACGTGGCTGAGCAGCAGGATGTTCGCGGCGAATCCGATCAGCGCGACGGCGGCGAGCAGCGCGATGGCGCGCGCGGTCTTTTGAGCGGGGCTGAGGACGATCGGCTCGCGCGGCGGCGCCGGAGGACGGCGCGGAGGCTTGGGCGGGCGAGGGGTTTTCGGCGGCCGGGGCGGGCGGGTCTGCACGTCCTCGCTCATGCGCCGGCTCCCGCGGCCACCAGCCCGAGCCCGAGCGAGCCGCGCACGACCAGGATGATGGCCGCAGCGCCCGCCATCAGCACGATCGAGACAGCGCCGACCCACGGGAATGCGAAGACCAGGGTGTCGCGGAGCACCGGCTTCATCGTGTGTCCGTCGAGAACGGCGGGTGGCGTGATCGTCGCGTGGGCGGTGACGAAGGCCCACTGGCCGACGCCGTCGAGGCGCTGGGTCAGCTCGGCGGTCTTGCCCGGTTGGATCGTCGGTCCTGCGACCGTTCCGGAGTCGGCGATGGTTGTGCCGAAGGAGTTGGTCAGCGTGAACCGGGCCTTCGGAGCGAAGGCCGTCGACGATCCGTTGTGCACCGCGATCGTCGCGATGATCGTGCCGTGCCCGGGGTTCAGGTCGGGCACGAAGCGCGCGCTGAGCCCGCTGACGTTGAGGGGCCCGTTCGAGCCTCCGGTCGCCGCCGGGGACGTCGGTTTCGGCGTCGGACCGGTGCCCGCCACGTCGGACGGGGTGTCGGAGGGCGTGCTCTGGCCGCCGCCGGAATCACCGGAGCCGCCGCTGCCGCTGCCGCTGTCCCCCGCCGTCGGCGTCGGCGTCGGGGTCGCCCCGGGGATGTCGACGGAGATGCCGATCCCGCCGCCGTCGCCCTGGTCGGCGGAGGCCGGCGCTGCGACACCGCCGAGCCCTCCCGCCGCGAGCAGGAGGCCGAGGCCGACGACCAGCGCGAAACCGGGACCGCGCTTACGCACTTCCGCCCTCCGTGCCGGTGGAGACGGCCTCGCGCTCGTCGTTCGCCTTGCGGCGCGCCTCCTCCTCCGTGTACGCGATCCAGGCCGCGGCCCGCTTGCCGTCGCTGCGGCGGCGGAGGCGCAGGTACAGCAGCACGCCGCCGGCGACGACCAGCGCGGCGAGCAGCCACCACGGCATCGCGAAGGCGAGCGTGTCGCGCGAGATCGGCCGCAGCGGTCCGGGGTTGAGGGCGTCGGGCGACACGGTCGGCTGCAGTTCGACGTACGGGTTGAGATAGCCGACCTGGCCGACGTGCGGGACGACCACCGTGAGCGAGCGCGTGTTGCCGGGGAGCAGCTCGGGGAGGTCCTGCCGCACCGAGCCGGCCGGGATGCCGAAGAGGGCTTTCGCCCCGACCAGCAGGTGGGCGCCGAGCGCCACGTTGCCGTTGTTGCGCACGGTGAAGGTCACGGCCGTGCTGCCGTCGAACGGGTTCAGCGTCGCGCGGTAGTCGGCCGAGACGTCGGCGACCGTCAGAGCGGGCTGGAGGTCGCCGGGGACGCGCACATAGAGACGCGTCGCGACCCGGCGGTCGACGAGGATCTGCCCGTCGCCCTTCTGGCTGGAGACGACGATCCCGCCCGCGTGGTCGCCCGGCCGGGCGTCGGCCGGCACGACGAGCGTGAACGGGACCGTCTTCTGCTGCCCGGGCGGCAGCGTCAGCTTCTCCGAGGCCTGCGATCCGTCGAAGAGCACCCAGGTGCCGACCCCGGTCGGCTTCTTCGCCGTGTCGAGGAGGGCGTACTGGCCGTCGTCGGTGTTGAAGGCGTCGGTGGCGAACAGAGTGATCGTCTGCTCCGTGCTGCCGGTGTTGCGGACCACGTACTCGTCGGCGAGGTGCTGGCCCGGCTGCAGCTGGTAGCTGAGGCGCGTGCGGTCGTCGCCGGGGCCGGCGGAGATGGCGTCGGTGTCGTCCGCGACGGCGGGGGCCGCCCCGAGCAGGGCGGCCAGCAGGCCCGCGGTGAGAGCGGCGAGGAGTCGGGAGCTCCGGGCGCTGAGGGGGTGTCTAGTGAGCACGCTCTATTGATCCGAATCGCGGTGGCCGGTCGATTGCGCCGACGTGAACGGGCTGCTAACGGGTGGGCGTGGGGCTTCGGCGCACCGCCGCTGGGCAGCACGAGAGGGGCCGCGCAGGTGCGCGACCCCTCCCTGGTGGTGCCTACGGCTACTTCGAGACGAGCGTCAGCGTCATCGTCGAGTCGTAGGTGCCGGCCGGGGTGCTGGCCGGGGCGACGAGCGTCAGATCTGCGCTGAGGTTCGTCGTACCCGTTCCAGAACCCGCCGCGGCGGACGCGAAGCCGCTGAACGCGGTCGCGTCACCGGCGACGTGCTCGGTCCCGGCGAGCACGCCTCCCGGGTTGGTGACCAGCTTCGGCTTGACGCCGAGCTGCTTGGAGTCGATCTTCTTCGTGGAGTCCGCGGCGTTCACGAAGTCGGCGGTGGAGGCCGTCAGGTCCCAGCCCGGCTTGGTGACGACGCGCTGGTCCGAGACCTGGAACTGCGGGAGGGCGCCCGTGGAGGTCGACAGCTGGTTGACCAGTGTCGCCGTGCCGAGGGTGGCCTTCGCACCGGACGGGACGACCAGGCTGAGCGTGCCGTCCTGAGCGCCGACCGTGGTGGCCTCGATGCCGATGCTGCCCGTGCCCGACGGCGGGTTGCCCGGGTCGGTCGGGGTGGAGGTCACCGGGTCGAAGGTGTACTTGCCGGTGCCGACGCCGACGTGCGCGGTGAACCACCACGCGCCGGACGAGGCGAAGTTGACGCCGTTGTCCTTGGCGCAGGCGACGCCGATCGAGTAGTCGCCGCCGGTGGAGCGGATGGTCGACATCGAGCCGCTGAGGGTCTGGACGGGCGAGATGTCCGGGGCGATGATCGTCTTCTGGGCGTTCAGGCCGACCAGGTTCCACGCCTTGTACGACTTGGGGTCGCGCTCGGTGCCGGGGGTGGTCCAGAACGAGATCGAGTGCGTGGCGTCGGCCGGGCACTGGTACGGCTGGAACGGGTCGGTCTTGCTCGGGCTGATCAGGATGTCCTGCGACCAGTCGAGGGTGGTGCCGTCCGCCACGTAGGCGGCGGCGTCGTTGTCGAACAGGTAGGCGGGTCCGTCCGTGGGCGTCGCCGCCACGGCGGCGGAGGCCGCACCCGCCACGAGGGCGGTCGTCGCACCCATCGCGGCGAACGCGATGAAGAGCTTCCTGGTGTTCATGATGTCCTTTTCGTCTGATTTCGGGTGGATCAGGAGAGGTTGGCGCGGATGGGCGTGGTGCTGGACGGGGCGAGGAAGCCGAACTTGCTCTTCACCGCGCCGGAGGTGGAGGCGATGGTGCCGAAGTTCGTCAGGCTCTTCGCCTTGGTCGGGTCGACCAGAGCGGCGAGTCCGGCGTCGTAGCTGGCGCTGGTGGAGTCGATGCGCGCGTACTGCACGACGACGTAGGTGTCACGGCCCCAGGTGGCGTCGTTGTAGTACGCCGCGTTGGGGACGAGGGCCGAACCGCTGCCGGTGTACGGAGCGGTGGCGCCCTGGGCGCTGCCGAGGACGGCCGTTCCGGTGCGGTTCTGGGCGGCGCCGTTCTTCTGCGCGACCCAGCTGGCGACCGAGAACGGGATGATCTGGCCGGGGGTGGAGAGGACCGTGCCGTCGTTCTCGGCAAGCGTGCTCTGGTTGACGCACGCGCCCGGGGTGCTGACGCCGATGGCCGACAGGAAGAACTTGCGGGTTCCGGAGGCCGACTGCGGGAGGACGGGCGAGACGGCGACGCCGTTCACCGAGGTGAGCGTGCAGTTGTAGATCTGGGTCAGCTGCGCCGTGCTCAGCTGCTCGAGACCGGTGGCGGTGCCCGGCGCGATCGCGTACGAGACGGCGTCGCGGCCGAACGGGATGTAGGCGAGCGGGCCGGACGGGTTGGTCGCGGCGCCGGGGCCGGAGGAGGAGCGGGCGATGTCGACCTGGCCGGTGATGGAGGTGGCCGGGGTGGTGTTGCCCGCGACGGAGAACGGTGCGCCGTCGATCGAGCGGCTGAGCGCCTTCACGCCGTCGCCCGAGCCGGCCGGACGTGCGAAGTAGGGGCCGTTCTGCTTGGTCTGGATCGCGGCAGAGCCGAAGGCGTCGAACGAGCCGACGGTGCCGGCGGACGACGAGACGCGGACGAGCGGGCCGGTGAGCTGGGTTCCGTTGGACAGGGCGTTGGCGACGTCCTGGAGGGTGTCCGAGCCGGCCAGCACGTAGCTGTTCGACACGGGGTCGGCGTTCGCGGGAGTAGCGAGCAGCAGACCGGCGACGGCGGTGCCCACGACGGCGCAGACGGCCGCTGCCTTCTTGATCTTCACTCTGGTGATTCCTTTCGGGTCGGGCGCGAGCCGGGCGGACCGCGCTGGTCCGGCCGTCACGGGAACCTCCGCAGACGACCGAAGATGGGGATGGCGGCAGCGGCGGCGACGCCGCCGACGAGTCCGCCGGGGAGCACGGCGGGGATCCCGCCGGTGTCCGGGTCCTTGACCGTCTTGCCCGCGCTGAGGCTTCCCGCCGGGCTCCCGCTCGCCGTGGGGCTGGTCGAGGTGCTGGCCGGCACGATGCCGCCGCCGGTCCCTGTCGACGGGTCCGAGCCGTACGCGGAGCCGCCTCCCGAGCTTCCGAAGCCGCCGTCTCCCTCGGTCGAGCCGGCGGGGACATCCGTCGTCGCGCCGGACTGGATGGCCGCGGCCGCCGAGAGCGCCTGCGCCTTCCACGCCGCCGGGATCGGCGCGTAGCCGGGAGGCAGCTGGCCGGCCTCGACGCCGGGGGCCTGGCCGGTGGTGGCCGCGTAGCGGATTAATGCCGCGTAGTCGGCGCGGGTGGCGGCGTCGCCCTGAGCGGGGTTGCTCGCCGCGTAGACCGGAAGCGCGAGCGGGTACGCGGCGGCGGCCGATTTCGCCCCCGCTCCCGCGGGGTCGTACTCGAGCACCTGCGGCTGGCCGCCGACCGGCGTCATCGCGGCCGCGGCCGCGGTCAGCGAGTCCGTCGTCGGCAGGACGAACTTCCCCGCGGCGTTCTGCAGGCTCGCCGTGATCACCTGGTACCGCGCCGCCGAACTGGTGTCGGTGAGCGCCAGCACCTTCTGGTATCCCGGCAGGTTCCGCACGCTCTTGCCGTACTTCGGCGGCGCCGAGGTCGGGTCCCAGAGCCCGAGCGTCTGCCCGTCGCCGCGGAGTGTGAAGTAGGCCGCCTGGTCGAGGTCGTTCGTGTACGGCCTCCAGGTGACGAGGTTGACCTCGCCGCCGGCGTTGCCGGCCGGCTGCGTGATCGGGTCGGCCTTCGGGAAGTCGTCCCGCGGCAGCTCGAGCGCCGAACCGGACGGGTTCACCTTCGCCGTCGTCGAGCTGTTCGGGTTGACCTTCATGCCCCACGGGTCGGCGGAGCCCGCGAGGAACGCGCGCGCGTCGGCGTCGGCGAGCACGTACCGCCACAGCTGCCAGGCCGCATCCGAGCGGCCCTGCGGTACGAGGAGGTCGGAGATGGATGGCGCGACGATCGCCTGGTACTTCCAGTCGGGGTTGTCCGCGTTGACCGCGAGGAAGTCGGGGTCGTACAGGAGGTTGCGCGGGTTCGCGCCGAGCTCTTTGTGGTCCGCGTACGTCGGGATGGCGTCCTGGTAGGAGGCCGTGAGCAGCTTGGCGATGAGACGCGGTGTCAGCTTCATCGCGTCGAACGACAGCCCCGCGCGGTCCAGCTGGTCGGCCGGAGTGGAGCCGTCGGCTGCCGGTGATCGATCGACCGCGAACGCCACGGCGAGCCCGCCGACGGCGACCGGAGCGTACTTGAGCTCGTCGGCGTCGCCGGTCGACAGTGCCCGGGAGGTCAGCGCGAGCGGCGCGGCGTCCGTCCCGTTCGCCGCCTGCAGCGCGTCGGACTCCGCACTGTTGCTCATCGTGTAGGTCGCACCGCCCTGCGACGCGCAGAGCACCGGCTGCCACGACGCCACCGCGCCGGCGACCAGCTCGCTGCCGCGCAGCTGGCGCTCGGCCGCACCGATCGCGCAGCTGACGCCGAGCGGCTTGAAGGTGAGCTTGACCGCGATGTTGTGCTTCCACGCGTCCCAGCGCAGGCCCGACTGGGTGATGTGCTGCTCGCCGGAGTCTCCGGTCCCGCGCGGGATGATGACGAGCCAGCAGGACCGCGGGGCGGTCGCGGAGCCGGTGGCCACCGGGGTCCCGCAGCCGAGGCCGTCGGCCTGGAGGGCGGTCTGCACCTCGAACTTCACCGAACCGGCTCCGTTGGAGCCCGACCCCGCCCAGGGGACCTCGTTGGACGAGCTGGGGTTGAAGAACTGGTTGACGTTGACGTTGTCGGTCGTCTGCTTGTGATCGACGACGGATGCCACGAGGGTGCCGTCGACGCCCTTGAACGGCACGGAGGTGTAGGCGGGCGAGAAGATTCCGGTGCGCGGCGCCGTGTAGTCCTGGTCCTGGTCGGCGACGGTGCCGTCGGTCACGTAGCCGTCCCGTGTGGCGCCCGGGGTGTTGAACGCGCCGTACGTGCAGGTCGTGCGGTCGGGGTGGCCGGGGTGCTGCGGGTCCTCGCCCCAGCACTGCGCGAGCTGGAGGAAGTTCTCGCCTCCAGTGCTGCCGCTGGGCGGGGTGGACTTCTTGCCGCCGGTCCAGCTGACGGTGATGCCCTGGGAGATGAGGTCGGTGGTCTGCGAGACGGTCACCGCGAGGTTCGGGAAGGGGGCATTCGCGGCGTCCGGGTCCTGCTGCGCTGCGGTGACGGTCACGGCGGTGCTCTCTGCGGCGCTCGCGCTGCCGCCCTGCGACCCGGCCGCCGAGAACGCCGCGGTGGCCGCGATGCCCACCAGGGCACCGAACGCGAGGGCTCGCGCGATGGTTCCACGCCGCACCTGCTGACCGCTCGATTCCATGTTTCTCCAGGGGTTTTTCCGCCGTCTCATTGGCGGCCGGGCGTCAAGCTATGGGCGGAGTGTGACGCCGGGATGAACGACTCGGGAACGGGCCCCCGCCAGCACCTTCTCCACCGGATTCGCCCACGCCGAGGGGCACGTTGTTGTCCCCCTCGGGCGCCGAAGGGGACAACGACGTGCCCCTCGGGCCCCGGGGGGTGGGGGGACGCGGGAGGGAGGGGCGGGGCGTCAGTCTCCGGAGCCGTGGGAGCGGCGGAGGCGGCCGAAGAGGAGCGGCGGGAGCACGATCGCGAGCACCAGCAGGGCGCCGGCGATCAGCATGACCGTCTGCTGGCCTCCCCAGCCGTCGTCGGCGAGCGCGAAGGGCGTCGCGCGCGCGGCGTTCGCGATGTTCACCTGGACACCGCCCAGGGAGACGTCGGTCCCCGATCCCGTCCCGGTGCCGGTGTCGGTCGCACCCGCATCCGTGCCGGTGCCGGCGCCGCCGCTGCCGCCACCGCTGCCGCCGCCGGCCTCAGCCGACGTGCCGCCCGAGCCGGAGCCCGTCACCGCCGTGTCGGTGCCCTTGGCGCCGGCGGTGCCGGTGGTGCACTGGTTCGGTCCCTGCTTGTCGCACGCGGCCGGCTGCGGCGCGCTGGCGGCGAGCTGGTTGTTCGACGGGGAATCGCCCGGCTTGAAGGTGGGGTTGCGGCAGCTGTTGACATCCACGTTGGAGGCGTCTGCTCCCGGGATGCGTTTGATCTGCTCGAAGCCGGCGAGCACGAGGTTCATCGGCAGCGGCGAGTAGCCGAGCGTCGCGGCCTGTTGCTGGCCCTCGCACAGCATGTAGTGCGCGAAGGTGCCGAGGGTCTTGCCCTTGGCCTCCGTGAAGATGCCGCCTGCCTGGGTCGGCACGATCATGTACGAGTAGCTCGACAGCGGGTAGGTGCGCGGATCCGCGCTGTTGTAGACGCCGTCGAGGATCTGCGTGAGGTAGTCGGGCGAGGCGGAGTTGTTGTTGATCGCCGCCTTCATCAGGGCGACTGCGACGGAAGAGGCCGTTGGCTCGATGTAGTAGCCCGCCGAGTTCAGCACCTTCGCGACCGGGAAGCCCGACTTGAGCGCGTAGGAGTACTCGACGTAGGTGATCGCCCCCTCTCCGTAGGACTGGCTGACGTACCCGGCGACGCCGAGCGAGCCGCTCTGGAGCTTGAAGTTGCCGTACGACGGGAACTGCGAGGTCAGGCCGCACGGCACCGGCCGGCCGACCTTGCCGCAGAAGGCGTTCCACAGGCTCGAGTACTGCTTCGACATCCACAGCGTGAACTGCGCCGTCGACCCGGAGCCGTCGGAGCGCACGACCGGGACGATCGGCTTGTCCGGCATGGCGAGACCGGGGTTGTCCTTCTGGATCTGCGGGTCGTTCCAGTTGGTGATCACGCCGGTGAAGATCTTGCTGATCGTCTCGCCGCTCAGCCGCAGGTTGGTGACGCGCTTGCCGCCGATCTTGAGGTTGTACATGAACGAGGTGCCACCCGCCACGATCGGCATGTAGGCGAAGCCCGTGGAAGGGACCTCCGGAGCCGAGCCGTCCTCCGGCTTCGACTGGAAGGGGATCTCGCTGACCGCGAAGTCGACGGTGCGCGCGATGAAGTCGCGGCGGCCGGCGGAGGAGCCGGTTCCGGAGTAGTTCACGGTCATGCTGTAGTTCGTGGCCACGTTGCGCCGCCACTGGTCGAGCGCGTTCTGCGACCAGGTGGAGCCGGTGCCGCTGATCGGCGCGTAGCTGACGGCCTGGGCGGTCTCGGCGGCCTGGGGCGCGAGCGGTGCGGCGAGCGCCAGCACGGCGGCGGCAGCGGCGAGCGCCGCGCGGAGGACGCGGGGGCGGGTACGGGAGGTGCTGGTGCTGGTGCTCACGAGTGGTCCTCGGGGGTCGGGGAGACGGTGGGGGTCGGAGTATCGACGGGGGTCGGAGTATCGACGGAGGTCTGGGAAGCGATCCGTTCGGCATCCCGCCTGCTCGCCGCAGCGGCCCGGCGACGGCCGCGATCGGAGAGCTGCCCCGGCGCCTTGCCTCCGATGAGTCGAGCGACGAAGAACAGGGCGAGTACGAGCAGGATGAGCACCGCGGCCGCGCCGAACCCGCGCGCGATCATGTTCGGCTCCGGGCTCTTCACGAAGTCGAAGACCTGCAGCGGCAGCGAGATCATCGGGCCGTTGAACGGGTCGATGTTCATCTCGGCGGTGATTCCGGAGGTCAGCAGCACAGGGGAGGTCTCGCCGATGCCGCGGGCGGTGCCCAGGATGACCGCCGTCACGAGACCCGACCGGGCCGTCGGGAGGACGACGTGCCAGACCGTCCGCCAGCGCGTCGTCCCGAGCGCGTAGGAGGCCTCGCGCAGGTTCTGCGCCACCAGCCGGAGCACCACGTCCGACGCCCGGATGATGATGGGCAGCATCATCACGCTGATCGCGAGCGACGCAGCGAACCCGGAGCGTTGGTGGGTGACGAAGACGATGATCGCGGAGTACACGAACAGGCCCGCAACGATCGACGGGAGGGCGGTCATCGCGTCGGCGATCGTCCGGACGAACCGCGCGAACCGGCCGCCCACCTCGTTGAGGAACACGGCGGTCGCGATGCCGAGCGGGATCGTGATGGCCAGCGCGATGCCGATCTGGATGAGCGTTCCGACGATCGCGTGCAGGATGCCGCCGTCGCTGAGCGGGTCGAGCGGACCGGCGAACTTCATCGTCTGTGTGAAGAAGTTGAGGTGCTGCACCGCCGCCCACCCGCGCACGAGCGCGAAGAGCACGACGAACACGAGCGCCGCGAGCAGCAGCACGCCCGCGCTCACGAACAGCACGGTCATCACCCGGTCGGCCACATCCTGCCGCGTCGAGCGCAGCGCGACGAGCAGTGCGTACAGACCGATGAAGATCAGGTAGGCGACGATGGCCCAGCCCACCTGGCCGGTCAGCGGCGTGAACCAGCCGAAGAGCAGGAGCGCGAGCGCGGCGGCCGAGAGCAGCGCGCCCCACAGGTTGAAGCGGTCCTCTGCTGAGGTGCGGCGCAGGTCGCGCCGGGGGCCGGTCTCGCCGCGGTCCTCCGGCGGCAGGTCCGTGCCGCCGGAGGCCGCGGGGGCCTCGGCGGTGGTCGCCGCCGGCTCGGCGGGTGCCGCGACGATCGTGATGTCTTCGAGTTCGGTGAGTGTCATGGCGGGCCTAGCTGGTCTGCGCCCCGGAGCGCGAGCGCGCCACGATGGACGACGCGGTGAAGTTGACGACGAGGGTCATGAGGAACAGCACGAGTCCCGCGGCCATGAGCGCCGACAGGCCGAACGTGCTCGCCTCTCCATAGCGCGTCGCGATGAGGGCAGACACGGAGTTGGAGCCGGTCTTGAGGACCTGGAGGTTGATGTCGAAGGTCGGCGAGATGATCAGGTAGACCGCGATGGTCTCGCCGAGGGCGCGCCCGAGCCCGAGCATGGTGCCGCCGATGATGCCGCCTCGGCCGAAGGGGAGCACGACGGAGCGGATCATCCCCCAGCGCGTCGAGCCCAACGCGTACGCGCCCTCCCGCTCGCCGGCCGGGGCCTGCGAGAAGGCTTCCCGCATGACAGAGGTCTGCGTCGGCACCACCATCAGCGCAACGACCAGCCCCGCGATGAAGGCGGACGACGTGAACGCGCTGGCCTCGGTGAGCTGCCGCCCTTTGTCGTCGGTGACGGCGAAGATCGGGATCCAGCCGAAGTGCGACGAGATCCACCGTGACACCGGGACGATGTTCTCCTGCAGGAAGAACAGGCCGAAGAGGCCGTAGACGACGCTCGGGACGGCCGCCATCAGATCCACGAGGCTGATCAGCAGGGTCTTCAGCTTCGGCGGCACGATCTCGGAGATGAGCAGGGAGGTGCCGAGCGCGAGCGGGATGGCGACGGCCATCGCGATGAGGGCGATGGTGACCGTGCCGGCGAGAACGGCGGCGATCCCGAACTTGTGCGTCTCGGGCGACCACTCCGTCTCGGTGAGGAACGAGAAGCCGGTCACCTTCAGCGCGTCACCGGCGCGGATCGCGAGGAACAGGCCGACGGCGAGCATGATCCCCACCGTCACCGAACCGGCCGAATAGCTCACCCAGCGGAACACGGAGTCCGATCGGGAGGGCCGGGCGAGCAGCGACCGCTTGCGCGGACGACCGCCCTCGGAGTCGCCGCCGGCTCCGGGCAACGTCGTGCGCGCGGCGGGCACGTCGGGGAGTGTTCTGGTCATTCGGGTTCACCTCGGGTCACGTGGCGCGGCGGCAGAGCCGCACACGCCTGGCGAAAAGCGTGGACACACCGGGTGAACTCCCGGCGACCTGCGTATGAAGGGGCTGCATCCTGCTCGGCCCCGTGCGGGGGACGGCGGCCGTCGCGGGTGGCGAGGCCGGGGGCGGTAGTCACGGCGCCCACTCTCATGGCGACCGTGCCGGGGTCGGCGGTGCCGTCGGCCCGGTGGGCGTCGGCGCGGGGGTGGAGGGCGTCTGGCTGAGCACCACCGTGACGGTCGAGCCGAGCGCGAGCCGGGCGCCGGCCCCCGGCTCGGTGCCGAGCACGGTGCGGTCGGGCACGGTGGCGTCGGCCACCGTGCGCTCGGCGACGGCGAACCCGGCGGCCGAGAGGGTCGCCCCCGCGGCGACGCCGGCACGGCCGGCAACGTCAGGGACGGTCGTGAAACCGGAAGCGACGACGATGACGACGGCCGTGCCGCGCGGTGCCGCCGTGCCGGCCTCCGGGCTCGAGGAGAGGACGGTTCCCGCGGCCACTGACGAGTCCTGTTCGCGGACCGCCCCTGCGCTCAGGCCGGCGGCCGCGAGGCGCGCCTGGGCGTCCGCGCGAGTCGCGCCGGCGAGGGTGGGGACGGTGACCGACACGGGAGGCGCCACGGTGTGCGCGGGCACGGTCGGGTGGGTGGAGGCGACGGGCGTCGCGGTCGGCTTCGTCGCATCCGTCGAGGTCGGGGCCGCCAGCGGTGGCGGCGGCGGCGTCGCGCTGGAGGCGATGAGCCAGATCGTCGCGACGACCGCCGTCGCGACGGCGAGCACGCCGGCCACGAGACGGCCGGGACGGGCGGGCCGGGAGACGGCCGCAGGAGCAGGCACGGGCGCCGTGGCGAGGGCGCTCCGCGTGAGCGCTGCCGGCGCCGTCGGGAGGGCCGGCGCCGTCGGGCGAGCAGCGCCTGCGGAACGCGGGGCGACGTCGGCACGCGCCTCCGCGCCGGAGCGCCGCCGCGGCAGCACCTCCGTCCGCCCGCCGACCGGGAGGACCCGCGTGCGGGCCGACGCGATCCCCGGATCCGCGAGGGCGGCACGCACGGCCCGCGCCATGGCTGCGGCGGACGGGAAACGAGCGGACGGATCCTTCAGCAGCCCGCGCACGACGACGACGTCGGTCGCGCGCGAGAGACGCGAGTCGTGCACCGACGGGACGCTGGGCGGGGCGCTCACGTGGGCGGCCATCGTCTGCTCGACGCTCGCGCGCGCGAACGGGGGCCGAGCGGTGAGCGCGAAGTGCAGCACTCCGGCCACTTGGTAGAGGTCGCCGCGCTCGTCCACCGGCTCGCCGAGCGCCTGCTCGGGCGACAGGTAGTTGACGCTGCCGATGACTCCACCTCCGGTGCGGGAGGAGCGCAGCACGTCGTCACCGATCGCCGGCCGGTCCGGCTCGTCGGCGAGACCGAAGTCGAGGAGCGCGACCTCCCCGTCGGTGCCGATCATCACGTTGCCCGGCGCGATGTCCCGGTGGACGATACCCGCCGCGTGCACGGCGACGAGCACGTCGAGGAGGGCCGCCGCGAATTCCAGGGCCTCGCTCTCGGGGAGCGCGCCGGTGCGCTCGACCCGGTCGGCGAGCGTCTCGCCCGGCGCCAGGGACGCGGCGATCCAGGCGCGCTCCTCCGGCATCGTCGCCGTGTCCTCGCCGGTCGCGACGATCGCGGGGACCCCGGGATGCGCCACCCTCCGCATCGCGTGCGCTTCCGCGTAGAACGATGCGCGCTGCGCCGCAGTCTGGGCGAGCTGCGGATGCAGCACCTTGACGGCGACCCGGCCGCCGTCCGGTCGCCCGGGATCGGCCTCCCGGTCGCGGGCACGGAACACCGTCGCCGTCGCACCGGAGCCGAGCAGGGCCTCCAGCTCGAACCGGCCGGCCAGTGCGCGCGCGTCGTCTGGCGCGCTCACCGCGCCCCAGCCGCGATCGCATTGGCAGCGGACGCGACGGCGTCCACGTACGAGTCCACGTGGTTGTAGCCGTAGATCGCGGCACGCCAGCGGTCGGCGCGCGACAGGTCGCCGTACGAGCACAGCATCCGACCGGCAGCGAGGGCCGCGTCGTCGAGCTGCTGGGGGTCGGCCACTCCGTCCCCGTTGCCGTCGGCGCCCCAGGTGCGCCAGGTGGAGGGGAGGAACTGGAACGGCCCGACGGCGCGGTCGCCCGAGGGGTCGCCGTCGAGCGCACCGCCGTCCGTGTCCGCCACGGCGTCGTAGGCGGTCCCGTCGAGATCGGGGCCGTAGATCGGGGGCGAGACCCGGCCGTCCGGGCCGACAGTCGAACCGCCGGATGTGCCGTGGTGGGACTCCACGGCCGCGAGTCCGGCGAGGGTGCTCCACCCGAGCCGGCAGCCGGGCTGTTCCGACGCGAGGGCGATGGCCGCCCCGGAGTAGGCCAGGATCGCCCTGGTCGCCACCCCGGTTCGGCGGGACACCTCCGCCGCCCAGTGCTGGTCGACACGATCGGCGATGGCCGGTGGAGCGGGCGGCGCTGTCCCCTGGTTTGCGGCCGGGTCCGCTGCAGCTGCTTCCGCACTCGAACCCGGGTCGAACGCCGTCGGCGCGACGCTCCACCCCTCGGGCGGCGGCGCGGCGCTCAAGGCCGTCACCGCGGCGACGGCGATCAGCGCGGCGGCGCCGACGGCGACCCCGACCGACCGCATCACGAGACCGACCGCATCACCACACGACGTCGTCCGACGCCACTCCGGCGCGACGCGGCGGTTCGAGACGGCGCGGGCTGTCCTCGACGACGGCGACGGCCAAGGCGTCGAGCGCGGCGAGCGCCGCGGTCGCGCCGGAGGCGGCGGCACCGTACCAGCGTCCGCAGGTGATCACCGGAAGGCCCTTGCGGGTCACGTACCAGCCGCTCATCCCGGCCCGCTCGCCGTTGACAGCGACGATGCCCAGCTCATCGACGGACGCGCGGAGCGCCGTGACATGCGCCCGCGCGCTCGCGAACGACGTATAGGCGCGAGCGCTGCGGCCGAGCTCGCGATTGTTGGGGGCGAGCACCCGCCACACTCCGCACGGCGCGGTGGCGGGAACGGCACGCACCACCGGCTGCGCGCGACGCACCTGCTCGAGCGGGCGCGACGGCGCGCCGGGCGCGACCGTCACGGCGGCGACGGAGGCCGTGCGACGGGCGCCGGCCTCCACGGCCTGGAGGAACCGCGCCCACGCCAAGAACATGGGGTCGGAACTGGAACGGAACATCGAGAACACGATGCGCGGCGTCGCGGACATGGGCAGCCTTCGGGAGGGGACGGTCGTGGCGCTCTGGTGTGCGTCTCGGGGCGACCGTCGAGAACAAGGTGGAAGGCACGGATGACGCAGGAGCGTCCGGAAGATGAAGGAGAGGTGTACACGGGACCCCCAATCTGTGGGCATTCTCAGTCGTCCGCCGCGCGTTTCGCAGGGCTCTCCAAGCGGTCCACCCCCGTTCGGGGCTGTTGCCGTGACCGTCTGATGAACAGCGGGTGAAGCCCCGTTCAGGAACGCACAGGCCGCTCCTAGGCTCGCTCCTGTCCACGACCAGGAGGCACCGCCGATGTCAACGCGCGCCCGACTCACGGCGCTCTTCGGCGTACTGGCCGCGGTGGTCGCCGTCGTGATCGTGCTCGCCGTGGCCACCCGGCCGGCCGCGGTCAGCGCGGCGCCATCGTCCGAGATCGCGGTCACGGCCGGCCTCGACGACTGCGGCGACGGGTGGGGCGCTGGAGGGAAGGCGGCAGGAGGCACGGCCGCCTTCGACGTCGGCAACACCACCGTCGGCGGCATCGAGGTGTACCTGCAGGCCGTCGACACGCAGAAGGTCTACCTCGACCTGGAGAGCATCGGCGCCGGCGCGCACGCCCACGCGCGTGTCACGCTCGGCTCCGGACGCTACCGATTCATCTGCCTGCCCGCCGACGCCGATCCGGTGCGCGGGCCGACCGTCGCGGTGGGCCCTGCGCCGAAGGGCTCTGCACTCACTCCCGGCATCGTGCCGGTGACGCGGGCCGATCTCATTCCCGCAGCCCAGGCCT
Organism: Leifsonia sp. TF02-11; assembly: GCF_017565305.1. GTDB lineage: Bacteria > Actinomycetota > Actinomycetes > Actinomycetales > Microbacteriaceae > Leifsonia. Next base: position 409,475 of record NZ_JAGEKP010000003.1, on the reverse strand, counting down.
ATGGCGCCTGGGTCGCGTCGCGCCTGCCCGCCCTGCGCCAGCAGGCCGCCGCCGTCGCGGCCGACGCCGAGGAGGGCGACTTAGCGGCCGCACGCCGCGACTGGCTCACCGCCCACACCAGCTATGAGACGCTCGGCGCCGCCTACGGCGCGTTCGGCGACATCGGCGACGCGATCGACGGTCTCCCCGGCCACGGCCTGACGGGCTTCCACGCCGTGGAGGCCCCGCTCTACACCGGCGCGCCGGCCTCCGCCGTCGTCGGCCCGGCGCAGACGCTCGTCGCCGACATCGACGCGCTGATCGCGGCCTTCCCCTCCGCCCAGATCAACCCCGGCGACATGGGGCTCCGCGCGCACGAGATCGTGGAGGACGCCCTCCGCGACGTGCTCGCCGGTGCGGCCGACGCGGGATCGGGCACCGAGCTCGCCACGATCGACGCGAACCTCTCCGGTGCCGGCCAGGCGCTGGCCCCGCTGCACGCCATCCTCGCCTCCCGCTACCCCGACCTCTCAGCCACCCAGCAGTCGATCACGACCACCCAGACGCTCGTCGAGAGCTTCCGCGGAGCGGACGGCACGTGGACGCGCCTCTCCGCCCTGACGACCACCCAGCGCGAGCGGGTGGACGCCGCGCTGAGCGAGACCGCCGAGCTGCTCGCTCCCGTAGCGGCCATCTGCGACCCGAGGAGGGAGCCGTGACGGGCATCGGACGACGGGACTTCCTGCACGCCGGCGCGGGAGTGGCGGCCGGCGTTGCCGCTGCGGGCGGCCTGGGCGCAGGTCTGGCGAGCGCACACGGCGCTGCAGCAGCGGTCGCTCCCCACGCCACCACGCTCCCGTTCCACGGCGAACACCAGCAGGGAATCCTCACCCCCGCGCAGCGGTCGGCCGCGTTCGTCGCCCTCGACGTCACCGCGACCTCCCGCGCCGAGCTCGCCGACCTGCTGCGCACGATCACCGAGCGTGCGCGCTTCCTGACCACGGGAGGCACACCCCCCGACCCCGGACTGACCGCTCCCCCGCGCGACTCCGGCGTCCTCGGCCCCACGGTGGTCCCCGACGGTCTCACCGTCACGCTCTCCGTCGGCGCCTCCCTCTTCGACGACCGGTACGGCCTGGCCTCCGCCAAGCCGGCGAAGCTGCGGACGATGGACGAGTTCCCCGACGACACACTGCGCCGAGACGTCTGCGACGGCGATCTCCTGCTGCAAGTCTGCGCCGACGACCGCGACGCCGTCACCCACGCCGTCCGCGAGATCGCCCGGGCCACCCGCGGCGGGATGGGCGTGCGCTGGCGGCAGGACGGCTTCGTCTCTCCACCGCGACCCAGCGGCACCCCGCGCAACCTGATGGGATTCAAAGACGGCACCAGCAATCCCGACACGGGCGACACCGCCCTCATGAAGCAGCTCGTGTGGGCGGCCGGCGGATCGGGCGAGCCCGCCTGGGTGACCGGCGGCAGCTACCACGTCGTCCGCGTCATCCGGATGCTCGTGGAGTTCTGGGACCGGGTCAACCTGCACGAGCAGGAGAACATGATCGGACGCCGCCGCGACACCGGAGCGCCGCTCACGGCCTCGGCCGAGCACGACGACCCGCATTTCGAGAACGACCCCACCGGCGACGTCATCCAGCTCGACGCGCACATCCGGCTCGCCAACCCGCGTACGAAGGCCTCGGCCGACCAGCGGATGCTGCGCCGCGCCTACAACTACGACGGCGGCGTCGACGCCAACGGGACCCTCGACATGGGCCTCGTCTTCGTCGCCTTCAACCAGGACCTCGACCGTCAGTTCGTCGCCGTGCAGAAACGTCTGGCCGGCGAGCCGCTGACCGACTACATCCAGCCGTTCGGCGGCGGCTACTACTTCGCGCTCCCCGGAGCGCGCGACTCCTCCGACTGGCTCGGGCGCAGCATGCTCGCGTGAGCCGGAGGTCCCGTAACACCCACTCGAACAGAAGGAAGCAGGATGTCCAGACTCACTGGTCTGCGCCGCCACCCGGTCGCCTCGGCCGGCCTTGCGCTGCTCGGCGCCGCAACCCTCACGGCGGCCGGTGTGCTCGCCGTCGCTCCCGCGTCGGCGTTCCCCGGTCACGGAGAGCCCGACCACTCGCACCAGACCCAGACCCCGATCAAGCACCTCGTCGTGATCTTCGACGAGAACATCTCCTTCGACCACTACTTCGGCACCTACCCGAACGCGACGAACACAGACGGCACAGCGTTCCATGCCGCCCCGAACACCCCGAAGACGAACACCCTCGTCACCAGCGGGACGCTCACCAACAACCCCAACCTCTACAAGCCGACCAGACTGACTCCGGCGCAGGCGCTCACCTGCGACCAGAACCACAGCTACGCGGCTGAGCAGGCGGCCGTCGACGGCGGCAAGATGGACCTGTTCGTCCAGAAGACCGAGACCGACACCTGCACCGGCAACTTCGGCCAGCCGGGTCTCGTCATGGACTACTACGACGGCAACACCGTCACCGGGCTCTGGAACTACGCGCAGAACTACTCGATGAGCGACAACATGTGGGACACCGGGTTCGGCCCGTCCACCCCCGGCGCGCTCAACCTCATCTCGGGCCAGACCCACGGCGGCACCGCCTACAACCCGACGACGGGTGCCGTGCTCCCGACCTCGACCGCCGTGCAGTCGCCGAACGCCGCGGGCGTCGGCACCGTGATCGGCGACCCCGACCCGGTGTACGACGACTGCTCGGACGCCGACCACACGTCGACCTCCGCGCTGGTCGGCATGGCCGGTAAGAACGTCGGCGATCTGCTCAACGCGCGCGGCGTCACCTGGGGTTGGTTCCAGGGCGGCTTCACGCCGACCACCGCCTGGAACGGCACGGCCGGAACCTACGCCAAGTGCGACGCGACCACCGCGAACGTGGGAGGCGCGACGCCGAAGGACTACTCGCCGCACCACAACCCGTTCTCGTACTACAAGTCCACGTCGAACCCGCACCACCTGCCGCCGACGTCGACGAAGGCCATCGGCCACACCGACCAGGCCAACCACCAGTACGACCTGACCTCGTTCGACAAGGCGCTGGCGGCGAACAACCTGCCCGCCGTCTCGTTCCTCAAGGCCCCGGAGGCCCAGGACGGCCACGCTGGCTACTCCGACCCGCTGGACGAGCAGAAGTTCATCGTCAACGAGATCAACGCCCTCCAGAAGTCGAAGGACTGGAAGAGCACCGCCGTCGTCATCACGTATGACGACTCGGACGGCTGGTACGACCACGTCGCGCCGACCGTGACCAACGGCTCGCACGACGCGGCCGTCGACTCGACGGTCTGCACCGCGCAGACGACGATCGCCGGCGGCTACGCCGACCGCTGCGGCCCGAGCCAGCGCCTCCCGTTCCTCGTGGTCTCGCCGTGGGCCGCCCAGAACACGGTGGACCACACCGCGATCGAGCAGACCAGCCCGCTGAAGTTCATCGAGGACAACTGGCGCACAGGCCGCATCGGCGACTCGTCGTTCGACGCGCGCGCCGGCTCGCTGAACGGCCTGTTCGACTGGCGCCACCCGCAGCAGCGCGAGGTGCTGCTGAGCCCGACCACCGGAGCCGTGACGCAGATCATCCCGACCCACGGTCACTGGGGCTACGACGACCAGGGCAACGACAACCAGCAGTAACCCAACCCCACGAAGGGCACGTTGTTGTCGCTTCTCCCCGCGGAAAGTGACAACGACGTGCCCTTCGTCGCTGGTCTCAGGTATCAGCGTTCGCCGGCGAGGTACTCGTCGAGGGAGAGCGGGCGCCGACCGGTGACGCGTTCGACGTCGCCGCTGACCCCCGCGAACTCGCCGGCGGCGATCGCCGTGTAGGTGGACACCCAGGCGTCGTACTGCCACTGCGGAGCGTCCCACTTCGCGCGCGACCGGTACGCCTCCTCCACCGTCTCGTCGTGGAACGACACCGCACGGCCCAGGTGGGCGGTCAGCTTCTCGGCGACCTCCGACATCGTCAGCTCCTCCGGCCCGGTGAGGTCGTACGCGACGTTGCGATGCTGCTCGGGATGCTGCACGGCGATCGCTGCCACCCGCGCGACGTCGGCTCTGGCGACCATCGCGGCGCGACCGGCGTCGGCCGGCCCGCGGATCACGCCGTCTTCGCCGACCATGTACTCGACGAAGTCGAGGTAGAGGTTGTCGCGCAGGAACGTGTACGACATCCCGCTGCCCGCGATCCGCTCCTCGGTCGCGAAGTGATCCCGTGCCAGCGTGAACGTCGCGTCGGGAGCCGCGCCGAAGAAGGATGTGTAGACGATGTGCTTCACACCGGCGGCTGCGGCGGCATCCACGAACGTGATGTGCTCGCGCAGGCGCTCGGCGTTCTCGGCCGCCGACACCATGAGCAGGGTGTCGACGCCCTCCAGCGCCGCGCGCGCCGACTCCGCGTCGCCGTAGCTGCAGGCGACGACCTCCGTGTTCGGATACCGTGGCGCCCGCTCCGGCGAGCGCGCCAGCATCCGGAACGGAACGCCCGCGTACGACAGCGCGTCCGCCACGCGCCGCCCGACCACCCCCGTGACCCCCGTCACCGCGACAATCCCCATCACGCCCTCCATCATCCGTCGTCGATTACGCCCATGATCGGTCAGAAACCGCAGCCGAGTCCACTGAGAATCGACGCAGCCTGCGGTGGGACTTGACCCTCACACCGTGTCAGGCTGGAGCGTGGCCACTGTCATGTACACCATCGGAGAGTTCGCCGCGATCGGGCGGATCAGCGTCAGGATGCTGCGGCACTACGACGCGATCGGCCTGCTGCCGCCGGCGCGCGTCGACGACTACAGCGGGTACCGCTACTACGCAGACGCGCAGCTGACCCACCTGCTGCTGATCGTCGAGCTGCGCCAGCTCGGGATCGGGCTCGACGCCATCGCCGCCGTGCTCGCCTCGGCCGACCTGCGGCCCGCCCTGACGGCGGCACTGCGGCAGCGCCGGGTCGAGCTGGAGGCGGGGATCGCCGACGACCGCGACCGGCTCGACCGCCTCGAGCGGCGTCTCCGCATCCTGGAAGGAACAGAGATCATGTCCACACCCGTCGAATACCGCCCACTGGAGGCGCTCACCGTCTACGCCGTCAGCGGCACGGCGCCCGGCATGGGCAACGAGTTCATCGGGCCGATGGTCGGCCCCCTGATCGGCTCGCTCGACCAGGCCCTGGCGACCGCTGGGCGACCGATCCTCGAGCCGTCCGTCTTCTGGTACGAGGCGCGCGACGACGAGCGGCTGGAGGTGCACATCTCGTACCCCGCGGACTCGCCTGCACAGCCCGGCGACGGCTACGACATCGTCGAGCTGCCGGAGGTCCCGCTCGCCGCGACCCTGCTGCACCACGGCGACATGACCGGCATCGGCGACTCCTGGATGGCGCTCACCGAACGCCTGGTCGCCGACGGCTACCGCATCGTCGGCCCGACCAGAGAGGTCTACGTTCAGGCCACCGGCCACATCCCGGCGCCCGACTGGATCACCGAGCTGCAGGCTCCGGTCGAGCGCGTCTCCTGACCGTACCGCCCGGAGACACGACGCTTGGGACCCGGCCGCCGACGCCGATGACATGCCGGCGGCCGGGAGTCGTGGCGGCTAGATGCCGCGGGCGAGTCGCTGGTACGCGGCGTTCCAGTCGAGCTCGCGCGAGAACGCACGCAGCGTCGTGCGCTCGTCGATGACGAGCAGCTCGGTGCGGCCCATCCTGGCGTAGTCCTCGAACGCCTGGATGCCGACGGCGGTGCTCATCACTGTGTGGTGGGCGGCGCCGGCCTCCAGCCACGCGGTCGCCGACGTTGTGAAGTCGGGGGCCGGCTTCCACACGGCACGACCGACGGGGAGCTTCGGCAGCGGTGCGGTCGGCTCGACCACCTCCACGACGTTGGCGACCAGTCGGAACCGGTCGCGCAGGTCCGAGAGCGCCACCACGACCGCGGGGCCGGGGTCCGCCGTGAAGACCAGGCGCACCGGGTCGTCCTTGCCGCCGATGCCGAGCGGGTGCACCTCGAGGCTCGGCTTCGCCGACGTGAGCGAGGGCGCGACCTCGAGCATGTGCGCTCCGAGGATGCGCTCGTCGCCCGGCGTGAGGTCGTAGGTGTAGTCCTCCATCAGCGAGGCGCCGCCCGGGAGGCCTGCTCCCATGACGTTCGCCGCGCGCACCAGGATCGCGGTCTTCCAGTCGCCCTCCGCACCGAAGCCGTAGCCCTCGGCCATCAGGCGCTGCACGGCGAGGCCGGGCAGCTGCTTCAGGGCGCCGAGGTCTTCGAAGCTGGTCGTGAAGGCGCCGAAGCCGCCCTCCTCCAGGAACGAGCGCAGCCCCAGCTCGATGGCGGCGCCGTCGCGCAGCGACTGGTGACGGTCGCCCCCGCGTCGCAGCTCGGGAACGACGTCGTAGAGCTCTTCGTATTCGGCGACGAGCGCGTCCACGTCCGACGCCGCGGCGGCGGCGACGGCGTCGGCCAGCTCGGTGACGCCCCAGGTGTTCACCTGCACGCCGAACCGCAGCTCCGCCTCGGTCTTGTCGCCCTCCGTGACGGCGACGAACCGCATGTTGTCGCCGAAGCGCGCAAGCTTGAGCGAGCGCGTCGCCGCCCAGCCCGCGGCGGCGCGCGTCCAGGTGCCGATGCGCTCGGTGACGGCCGGGCTGCTGACGTGCCCGACGACGGTCGTGCGCGGCACCCCGAGGCGCGTCTGGATGTAGCCGAACTCGCGGTCGCCGTGCGCGGCCTGGTTGAGGTTCATGAAGTCGAAGTCGATCTCGCCCCACGGCAGCTCGACGTTCGCCTGCGTGTGGAAGTGCAGCAGCGGCTTCTGCAGGGCGTCGAGGCCGGCGATCCACATCTTGGCGGGGCTGAACGTGTGCATCCACGCGACCAGACCGATGACGGCGTCGTCGGCGTTGGCCTCCAGCGCCGTGCGTCGGATCGCGTCGGAGTCGGTGAGGACGGGCTTCCAGACCACACGCACCGGCACGTCGGCCGATGCGGCGAGCCGGTCGGCGATCGCGCGCGACTGCTCGGCGACCTGGGCGAGCGTCTCCGGGCCGTAGAGGTGCTGGCTTCCGGTGAGGAACCAGACCTCGTAGCCGTCGAGCCCGTTCGAGTTCGGGGAGGCGGTGAGCTTCGGCATCAGGCGAGGGATCCTTCCGGGTTCTGTCCGTAGACGTTCTGGTAGCGGTCGAAGAGGCGGTCGACGGCCTCCGGCGGAATCGGGACCAGCGGGCCGCCCTGCCGGGCGACGTGCACGGTGCGAGCCACGTCCTCCGCCATCACCGCGGCCTTGACCGCGTCGCGGGCGTCGCGACCGATGGTGAAGACCCCGTGGTTCTGCATCAGCACCGCGCGGCTGCGGTGGCCGTTCAGCGTCTGGACGATGCCGCGGCCGATGGAGTCGTCACCGATGATCGCGAACGGGCCGACCGGGATCTCGCCGCCGAACTCGTCGGCCATCGCGGTGATGACGCACGGGATGGGCTCGGCACGGGCCGCCCACGCCGTCGCATAGGTGGAGTGGGTGTGCACGACGCCGCCGACCTCCGGGAGGCTGCGGTAGACGTAGGCGTGCGCGGCGGTGTCGCTGGAGGGCGAGCGCTCGGAACCGAGCGAGCCGGGGACGACGTCGCCGTCGAGTGTGCAGAGGATCATGTTCTCCGGTGCGAGGTCGTCGTAGTCGACGCCGCTCGGCTTGATGACGAACAGGTCCTCGCCGGGAACACGTCCGGACACATTGCCGCCGGTCCAGACGACGAGGCCGTAGCGCACGAGCTCGGCGTGCAGCGCGGCCACCTGCTCGCGGACGCGGCGGACCGCGGGGGTCTCGAGGTCGGTGGTCATCGGGCGGCTCCGTTCAGGGCGATCGAGGCGACGGCGGCGCGCTCGGCGTCCAGACCGTCGCGGTAGCGGTCGAGGTGGGCGGCGAAGCCGGCGACGTCGTCGGGATGCGGCTCGGAGGTCTCGAAGACGAAGCCGCCGAAGACGTCGCGGTGGAGGTAGGCGCCCAGGCCGTCGCCTGCGCCGTCACCGCGGTCGTCGGCCACGTGGTCCAGGTACGCCGCGAGCACCGCGATGCCCCAGGCTCCGCCCTCCGACGCGGTCTGCGCGACCGAGACCGGGGCATCCAGCGCTCCGGCCAGGAAGCGCTGGGCGACCCCCGCGGTGCGGAACAGGCCGCCGTGCGCGAACATCCGGTCGAGCGCCACGCCCTCCCCGGCGAGCACGCGCATCCCGAGCGCCAGCGTGCCGAACACGCCGTAGAGCTGGGCACGGACGAAGTTGCCGAGGGTCAGGCGACTGTCCGGGGTGCGGACGACCAGCGGGCGCCCCTCGTCGAGACCCGTGATCGGCTCCCCGGCGAGGTAGTTGTAGGCGAGAAGCCCTCCCGCGTCGGCCTCCCCGGCGAGCGCCTCACGGAGCAGCGTGTCGAAGATCGCATCGGGAGCGATCGGCGATCCCGCGGCCTCGGCGAACCTCCCGAACAGCGACACCCAGGCCGAGAGCTCGCTCGCGCCGTTGTTGCAGTGCACCATCGCGACCGGGTCGCCGGCCGGCGTGGTGACCAGGTCGAGCTCGTGATGCACGTGTTCCAGCGGTCGCTCCAGCACGACCATGGCGAAGATGCTAGTGCCCGCGCTGACGTTGCCGGTGCGCGGCGCGACCGAGTTCGTCGCGACCATGCCCGTGCCCGCGTCGCCCTCCGGAGGGCAGAGCGGCACGCCGGGTCGGAGCGCCCCCGTCGGGTCGAGCAGCGCGGCTCCCTCTGCGGTGAGCTCGCCCGCCGGGCGACCGGCGACGAGCACCTCCGGGAGGAGGTGGGCGAGCGGAGGGATCGCGGTGCGGGAGGCCGCGAGGGCGTCGTAGCGGGCGACGAGGTCGGCGTCGTAGGTGGCGGTCGCCTGGTCGATCGGGAACATCCCCGACGCATCGCCCACCCCGAGCACGTGGCGGCCGGTGAGCCTCCGGTGAACGTATCCGGCGAGCGTGGTGATCGAGTCGAGCCGGGAGAGGTGCGCCTCGCCGTCGAGGACCGCCTGGTGGAGGTGAGCGATCGACCAGCGCAGCGGGATGTTGACGCCGAACAGCTCCGTCAGCTCGGCGCTCGCTGCGCCGGTCGTCGTGTTGCGCCAGGTGCGGAACGGCACGAGCGGTTCGCCGTCGGCGTCGAGCGCGAGGTAGCCGTGCATCATCGCGGAGACGCCGATCGCAGCGAAGCTCTGCGGACGGGTGCCGTGCCGGCCCTCGGCGTCGGCGAGGAGGTCGGCGTAGGCGGCTTGCACACCGGACCAGACCGCGTCGAGGGAGTAGGTCCAGCTCCGGTCGACGAACTCGTTCTCCCAGTGGTGGGAGCCGACGGCGAGCAGCGTCGCAGGATCGTCGACGTCGACCAGGCAGGCCTTGATGCGGGTGGAGCCCAGCTCGATGCCGAGCGCCGTGCGGCCGGAGCGGAGGGCGGCGCCGGCGTCTGCGGCGCTGGTCGCGGTGGCCGCGGGGTCTGCTGCCATGGTTCTTCCACTTCGTTGTGACCGGTCACATTCTTGCGTAGAGCATACATGCAAGCCCGCCCATCGGGCACCCCGCGCGGTCGCTAGGCGGAGTCGCGGACGACGAGCACCGGCGCGACGGGCGCGCGGAACACGAGCTCGCGACCTTCGATCAGCGCGACGAGCCGAGCGATGCAACGGCGGCCGAGTTCCGGGAAGTCCTGCCGCACGGTCGTCAGCGGCGGCGAGAAGAAGGCGGCCTCCGGGATGTCGTCGAAGCCGACGAGCGCCAGGTCGTCCGGCACGCGCAGCCCGAGCAGCCGGGTCGCGTGCAGCACGCCGAGCGCCATCTGATCGTTCGACGAGAAGATCGCGCTGGGCGCCTCCTCGCCCGAGAGCAGCTCGGCACCGATGGCGGCGCCGGACGCAGCCGTCCAGTCGCCCTCGCGCGAGACGACCGGCTCCAGCCCGGCGGCGGAGAGCTCGGCGACGAAACCGTCGCGGCGAGCGCGCGCCTCCGACCAGTCCGCAGGGCCGCTCAGGTGGGCGATGCGCGTGTGCCCGCGCTCGATCAGGTGCCGGGTGGCCAAGCGGGCGCCCTCGAACTGGTCCACGAAGACGCCCTCGTCGCCGGCGACACCCGCGCCGTGCAGGGTCACAGAGGGAACGGACAGCGAGAGCGCGGCCATGGCCTCCTGAACGGCGCGCTGCGGGGCGATGACGACTACGCCCTCCACGGACTGCGCACTGAGGTGATCGATGGCGGCGACCAGCTCTGCGCGGTCGAGGGACGCCGCGTGGGCGACGGTCACGAAATAGCCGGCCTCCCGCCCCGCCTGTTCGACCGCATCGATGCTGGAGGCCGGACCGAAGAGCGACGACGCCGAGGCCGCGAGCACGCCGATGGTGCGCGAGCGGGCGGTGGTGAGCATGCGGGCGGCGCGGTTCGGCCGGAAGCTGAGGTCGGACATCGCCCGCAGCACGCGCTCGCGGGTCTCCGGGCGGATGCTGGGATGGTCGTTGAGCACACGCGAGACCGTCTGACGCGACACACCGGCCGCCGCCGCGACCTCCCGCACGCCCGGCGCGCGCCCGCTGTCACTCACATCCACACCCTAACGGCCGCCGGAGGCGTATCGAGGGGCACGTCGTTGTCGCTTCGCGGTGCGAAAAGCGACAACGACGTGCACCTCGGGTTGTGGAGGGAGGTTACGCGACGACCGCGAAGCCCGCGGTCCAGGAGATGCGCTCCGCCGCGGCGAGCGAGATCTGCAGGAAGCCGAGGGCCTCGAGCTCGCGGGCGCGGCGGAGGGAGCCAGCATCCACGGCGTTCAGGCCGCCCGCCCGCACCAGGCCGGCGAGCTCGGCCTTTGCCGCGTCGTCGTCACCGGCGATGAGCACCGTGGTGGTCTCCGCTCCGACCTTTCCGGAGGCGAGCGTCGCCGCGAAGGTCGTGTTGAAGGCCTTGAGCACGGTCGACTCCGGCAGTGCGGCCGCGATCACGGCGGCGGCCGACGAGTCGGAGGGAACGGCCAGGCCGTCGAAGGTCGCGAAGTCCACCGGGTTGGTGATGTCGACGACGGTCTTGCCCGCGAGCTGGGCGCCGTAAGTCGCGAGCACGGCGTCCACCTCGGGGTACGGCACCGCGACCACGACGACGGAGCCGTCCACCGTGCCGCCCTCGCGACCGAGGTACTGGACAGTGCTGCCGCCCGCGGCGACGACTCCGCCGATCGCCTTCGCCATGTTGCCGTTTCCGATGATGCTGACCGTGGTCATGAGCGTGTTCTCCTTCTCGGGATGCTGGGGTCCGCGCCAGCTTTTGTTGACGCTTCAACTAAACGATACCCCCGATTGGTTGAAGCGTCAAGTAATCGGCTAGAATGATCTCCATGAGCACGAACGACGACCTCGCCGGCCGCGAACGCGACGCCTGGCTCGGTCTCGTCGCGCTCACCCAGCTTCTGCCGCCCGTGCTCGACGGACAGCTCGCACGCGACGCCGCGTCGACCCACTACGAGTACTTCGTGCTCTCACGGCTCGCCGAGGAGCCGAATCACCGCATGCGGCTCAGTGCGCTGGCGACAGCGACGAACGCCTCCGTCTCGCGGTTGAGCCACGTGATCACACGGCTGGAAGCCCGCGACCTCGTGCGCCGGATGCCCTGCGAGGAGGACGGCCGCGCCACCAACGCCGTGCTCACCGAGGCGGGCGCCGCCGTCGTCGCGGAGGCGGCACCCGGACACCTCGAGACCGTCCGCGAGCGCATCCTCGGAGCACTGCGCCCGGAGCAGGTCGAGCAGCTCGCCGACATCTCGGCCGCCCTCGTCGGCGCGATCGATCCGACGCGTCGGCCGTCCGACGCCTGCGCGAGCATCGTCGAGGCCGTCAGTCGATGAGGTCGAGCGCCGCCAGGCGTTCCAGGACCGCGCGGCCGGCGGGCGGGCAACGGTCGGCATCCGCCGTCGTGACCCAGTGGATGGCGCCCACCTCGGCGGAGGGCTCCGGCTCCGCGGCGGTCTGCGCCCGGAAGACGGTCATGTGCACCATCCTGCCGTCGGGCTCCCCGTGCGCCTGCGTCCGCACCTCGAACAACTCGACCAGCTCGGCGGGGTCGAGGGCCAGCGAGACCTCCTCGCGGGCCTCCCTCGCCGCGGCCTGCGCGGCCGTCTCGCCCGCGTCGATCTTGCCGCCCGGCATGTAGTGCACGTCCCGTCCCCGCGCGGTCACCATCAGCACCCGTCGGTCGCGCACCAGCGCGACGGCCGACACCAGCAGGGGAGGCAGGATCATGCCTCCACGCTACCGACCGCGCGCGACGGCAACGCACGATGCCATGCTGTGGGGATGATCAGCGCAGACTTCGCACGCCGCTTCGTCGACCGGTGGGTCGCGGACTGGAACGCGCACGACCTGGAGGCCCTGCTCGCCCACTACACCGACGACGTCGTGTTCTCGTCACCGCTCGCGGAACGCTTCCTGCCCGGCAGCGAGGGCGTCGCGCACGGCAAGGACGCGCTGCGCGTGTACTGGACGGCGGGGCTGGCCGCCCTCCCCGACCTCCGGTTCGAGGTGCTCGAGCACTACGTGGGAGCGAGCACGATCGTCATCCGCTACCGCAACCAGGCCGGAGGAGTCGTCTGCGAAGTGCTCGAGTTCGACGGCGAGCTGGTGAGCCGGGGGCACGGGACGTACCTGGCGAACTGAGCGCCGGGCGCTACCGGTCCTCCGCGACCTGCCTCAGCTGTCGCAGCCCCTTCTCGAAGTCGCCGCCGACCAGCCGGTCGAGGTTGAAGAAGCGGCTGAAGAACGTCTTGGGGCTCTCCATCCTCCAGTTGACGCGGGTGCCTCCGCCCTCCTCCGCGAGCGAGAAGCGGATGAGGCTGTGCGAGCGGAACGGCCGCGTGAAGACCAGGTCGATGCTCACCCCGTCGCTCTGGACCTCCTCGATGCGCATGCTCCCGGCGCCGGCCTTGCGGTTGCCGTTCCAGCTTTAGGTGGAGCCGACCGCGCCGGGGTCGCCGGTGTACTCCCGGCTCATCGCCGGGTCGGTGCCCTCCCACGGCGACCACTCGATCCAGTTCGGCAGCTCCGCGATGAGCGGCAGCAGGGTCTCGCGGGGTGCGTGGATGGTGTCGGTGCGCTCGACGACGACGGTTGCGGCCATGCGCACACCTTAGCGGCATGGCATGATCGGGCTGTGACCGGGCGAACGATGCTCCTCGACAGTGCCTCCCTCTACTTCCGCGGCTTCTATGGCGTGCCGGACACGGTGCGCGCACCGGACGGCACGCCCGTCAACGCGGTGCGCGGGCTGCTCGACATCATCGCGAAGCTGGTGAGCGAGTACGGCCCGGAGTCGCTCGTCGCGTGCTGGGACGACGACTGGCGCCCGCGCTGGCGCGTCGACCTCATCCCGAGCTACAAGGCACACCGCGTCGCCCAGGAGGTGCCGGGCGGTGTGGACGTCGAGGAGGTTCCGGCCGAGCTGGTGGTGCAGGTGCCGATCATCCGCGAGGTGCTCGACGCGCTCGGAATCCCGATCGTGGGCGCGGCGGAGGCCGAGGCCGACGACGTGATCGGCACGCTCGCGACCGGTGCGTCCGGGCCGGTGGACGTGGTGACCGGCGACCGGGACCTGTTCCAGCTGGTGGACGACGAGGCCGACGTGCGTGTGGTCTACACGGCACGCGGGATGAGCAACCTGGAGGTGCTGACCGACGCGGTCGTCGTGGCGAAGTACGGCATCCACGCGCGCCAGTATGCGGACTTCGCTGTGCTGCGCGGCGACACATCCGACGGGCTGCCCGGAGTGGCCGGCGTCGGCGAGAAGACCGCGATGACGCTGCTCACCGAGTACGGCGACCTCACCGGGATCGAGGCGGCCGCCGTCGACCCGGCCTCAGCGATGAAGCCGGCGCTGCGCGCACGGTTCGCCGCGGCTGTGGACTACCTCGCCGTGGCGCCGAAGGTCGTGGAGGTGGTGCGCGACCTCCCGATCGCACCGGTGGATGCCCGGCTGCGCGTTCCGACCGCCGAGCAGCGCGCGACGCTCGACGCCCTCGCCGAGCGCTGGGCGCTCGGCGGCTCCCTCGACCGCGCGCTCGCGGCGCTCGGCGCCGCCGCCGGCGCGGCCGACGCCTGACCGAGGCGCATTCGCGCCGCCTCGCGGCGCGCTAGGAGGCGTCCGGGTCCCAGCGCCAGAGCTCGCGCTGGGCGAGCAGGGCCAGCTCGCGGAGCACGTCGAGATCGCCCTCCGACTCGGAGGGGCGCCTGGGCGTGCGGCCGAAGACGCACATCGCGCCGATCCGCGTTCCGTCCGGCGCCTCCACCGGGTAGCCGGCGTAGAAGCGCAGGTGTGCGGGTCCCGTCACGAGCTCGCTCGACGCGAAGCGCTCATCGTGCTCGGCGTCGGGCACCACCATCCCGTCCGGCGCCTCGATCGTGTAGAGGCACGCCGACTGCTCGATCGGGATCTCGGTGAGCGATGCTCCGACCGCGGCCAGCGGCCACTCTGTGCTTTCGTCGAGCACGGTGAACATCGCGATCTCGGCGCCGAGCGTGCGTTGGGCGGTTCCGACCAGCCCGGTCAACCTCCCGTCGCGTTTGTGCTCGGCGAGACGCAGTCGCGCTATCGCGGCCACGCGATCCTCGGGCTGGGAGGCGTGGTGCCCGTCCTCGATCCCGTGACCGATGAGCGCAGGAGCCAGCGAGTCGGCGATCCGCCGTGCCCAGAAGAGATAGCCGGCCGGGCCGCGGTGGCGACCGCCTTCCTCCTGCGGAGACGCCGGAAGCGGGACGAAAGTCGCTCCCGCATCGCCGCAGGCACGGGCGGCAGCGACGTTGAGGCGCTCGGCATGCGCCTGCAGGAGGTCGCGGAACTCGTCGTCGTAGGGCGGCAGCGAGCGGATCGGCTGCACACCCAGCCACGCGACGACGGGCACGCCGCTCGCCCTGACCTCCTCGATCAGCGCCTCGACCCGCCCACCCCAGCGTGTCGGCTCCACCATCCGCACCGCATCGGCGACCCCCGCGCTGAGGATGACGACGTCGTAGCGGCCCACCTCGGCCGAGCGCGCCAGTCGGGCGAGCCTGCGCACGCCCGCCGACGGGTCGGCGACCACGTCGACGACGACGCCGCGGCCGGTCGTCGCCGCGAGCGCACGGGCGACCGCGCCGGGCAGGGCCAGGTCGTGGCTGCCGACACCCCAGCCCACCACCGGGCCGGAGCCCGCCAGCAGTACGCGCAGGCTCGCCCGGCCGGCCACGAACGCCTGCGGCGAGTCGGCCGGGCGCACCAGTCCTTGGCGCACGCCGCCGACGCGCAGCAGTCTCACGCGCGCGACCCATCGTCGCGGTGCGCTCAGCCCGTCGTCGTCCACGCGTTCGAACGTATCCCGGTCGGCGGCACGCAGGGAGCACCCCGCCGGGAGAGCACGGACATACCGACAGGTACGTTCACGCCGCCGGCGGCGCGGCCGTCAGGGGAGGATGTGCCCGGCGAGCCGGAACAGCCGGTACCACTCCTCGCGGGTGAGCGGAACGTCCGAACCGGCAGCGGCCTCCTGCACACGTCCCGGGTTCGTGGTGCCGAGGACGACCTGCATGTTCGCGGGATGGCGGGTGATCCACGCGGTCGCGATGCCCGTCGGGGTGATCCCGTAGCGCGAGGCGAGCTCGTCGATCGCGTCGTTGAGCTCGGCGTAGTTCTCGCGGTCGCCGAGGAACACGCCGTCGAAGAACCCCTTCTGGTAGGGCGACCAGGCCTGCAGCGTGATGTCGTGCAGGCGCGCGTAGTCGAGGATGCCGTTGTCGCGGTCGATCGACTGGTCGAGGGCGACCATGTTGGCGGCGATGCCCTGCGCGATGATCGGCGAGTGGGTGATGCTCAGCTGCACCTGGTTGATGCCGAGCGGTTGCTTCACCCAGCGGCGCAGCAGCTCGATCTGGCCCGGCGTCTGGTTCGAGACGCCGAAGGCGCGCACCTTGCCAGAGGCCTCCAGCTCGTCGAACGCGGCGGCGACCTCCTCTGGCTCGACGAGGGTGTCGGGGCGGTGCAGCAGCAGGATGTCGAGGTAGTCGGTGCGCAGCGCGGCGAGCGACTCGTCGACCGTGGTGAGGATGTGCTCGCGCGAGAAGTCGAAGTAGCCGTCGCGGATGCCGACCTTGGACTGGATGATCACCTGGTCGCGCTGCGACGCGGGCACGGCGCCCGCGTCGCCGAACCGGGTCTCGCAGCCGTGCCGCTCGTCGCCGTAGATGTCGGCGTGGTCGAACATCGTGATGCCCGCGTCGCGCGCCGTGCCGACGAGCGTCCGGATCTCCTCGTCGCTCAGCGGGGTGATGCGCATGAGACCGAGGATGACGTTGGAGGCGGGGATCGGGACGTTCGGAAGCCTGAGCGTTTTCATGTGACTATCTAACCCCTCGTCAACCCCCTGGAAAGGTTCGACGATGAGACTAGCGTTCAGGTTCCGGGAGCGGGCCCGGCCGACGGTAGGAGGGGACCGATGACGATGACAGCAGCGGCGAGGACGGCGGTCGACGGCTTCCGGCAGGAGACGCAGCTCACGGCTCGGCCTCCGCGGAGCCCGGGGTTCGTGGTGCACGCGCTCGGCCGCGATTTCCACGTGAGCGACGAGATGGCGCGCATCTTCCTGCACCAGGTGGAGGTCGTGGCCGAGTCGGACTCGTCGGCCCTGGTGGTGCTGCGGCACGCGCACGGCGTCGAGCTGATCATGGTGACCGACGACACGTCGTTCTCGATCCGGGCGGCCACCCCGGCCGATCGGCGTGCCGCGCCGGAGCCGTATCCTCGGATGCGTGGATGATGAGCGCGCCGACGCGGATGCCGTAGCCGGCATCCGGAGCGCTCTCGACGATGCGGTGCGACGTCTCACGGAGGCGGGCGCGCGCGACGAGGCGCTCGCGGTGCTCGTGCCGCGGCGGCGCACGCTCGGCATCCCGCGCGAACCGGTGCTGAAGCCGGTGGGCCGGGTCTGGAGGCTCGGCGTGCTGCTGCTCGGAGCGGACGGCACGCTCTACGCGACGGGGCACCTCGTGCGGGCGACGCCTCCGGGTCGCGCGCAGTTCGTGTCGGTCTCGGCGGAGACCCGTCGCGCCTATCGCGCAGCCGCCGAACGCGGCCACTTCCGTGACGGCGAGACGGTCGACTTCGACGCTCCTCCCATCTCCCTGACGGCGGAGGCGTTGCGTGCCGCACCCGGGCCGCTGCTCCTGCGGGAGGGGCGGCCGCTCGTCCGCTGGAGCGCATCCTCCGATCAGACGGTCGACTTCCACGCCTATCTGGCCGAACGGGTCGAACTGCTTGCGCACCCGCCGGCGGGCGCCTGAGGAACCGCGCGGAGCGTCAGGCTTCGGTCGGCGCGGTCCCCGCGTTCTTCCCGGTGACCTCGTCGAGCTTGTCGGACGCCTTGCCGACAGCCTCCGACACCTTGTCTCCCAGGTCGGATGCGGCGCGGCCCGCGAGGTCGCGGACATCGCCTTTCACTTTCTGCACAGGGTCGGAGTCGGAGAACCCCTGCCACTTGTTCCGGATGTTCTCGTAGGCGCCACGGCCCGCGCGCGATCCGATCACGAACCCGACGGCGACTCCCGCGACGAAGATGATGAGCTTCATGCGCAGCACCGTACGCGCGCGGTCCCGATGGCGACAGGGGGCAGAACGGGCTACGGGGGCAGAATGGGCCCGTGACACGACCGATGACGCGCGAGGGCGACGCCGTGACCGCCTTCGAGCGCGCTGTCGCCGCGATGACGGCCCGGCGCGAACGGCGGGAGAGCACCGTTATCGGCGACCTCCCGGACGCGGTGACCGGCGTCGTGCTCGTGGAGGGCGCGAGCGACCGCGCCGCGCTCCACGCCGCCGCCGACCTCCTCGGCGTCGATCCGGCGGCGGAGGGTGTCGCGATCCTCCCGATGGGCGGCGCGATGAGTGTGCGGCGTTTCGTCGATGCGCTGGCGCCGTCCGGGGTGCGCCTTCACGGCCTGTGCGACGAGGGCGAGGCCGACTTCTTCCGGCGCGCAGGGTTGTCAGTCGACGCGATCTCCGTGTGTCGTCCCGACCTCGAGGGCGAACTGCTGATCGCCCTCGGGGACGCGCGCGCGGAAGCCGTGCTCGCACGGCGAGGTGACCTCGGCCTGTTCCGCACCTTCCAGCGCCAGCCGGCGCAGCGTGCGCGGGAGGTGACGGCCCAGCTGCACCGCTTCTTCGGCACGACCTCGGGTCGCAAGGAGCTGTACGGGCGCCTGCTCACCGCCGAGCTCGCGGCGCACGAGCTCCCTGTTCCGGTCCGCGAGGCGCTCACCGCTCTCCTCGGCGATCCCTCGGCGCGAGCGCGCCTAGGGTGAGGGGATGGCCTCCACTCCCCGCGAACTGCTCGACCGCCTCGCTCTGATCTTCGCGGCGCGAGACCGAGAGAACATGGCGCCGACCGTCGCGGCCTTCCTCGAGGTGCTCGCCGAGCATCCCGACGACCCGCACGTGCTGTATGAGGTCGGCGGCTCGTACGACACCGCGGGCGAGGAGCAGACCGCCGCCGGATTCTACGAACGCGCGCTCGCGGCCGGCCTCGACGGCGACACCCTGCGCCGATGCCTGCTGCAGTACGGCAGCACGCTGCGCAACCTCGCCCGGTTCGACGAGTCGTTGACCGTACTCGACCGCGCCCGGACGGAGTTCCCCGACTCGGAGTCGGTGCAGGTCTGGCACGCGCTCTCGCTGCACGCGGCCGGACGCAGCGACGCGGCCGTCGCCGAGTTGATGGACTTGGCCGCCGACCGCATCCGCACTCCCGACCTGCTGCGCTACGAGGCGGCGGTTCGCGGCAACGCCGAGTACCTCCGCTCACTCGACCGCGCCGAGCTCCCCCGGGCCCGCTAGGCGAGGAGGGCGGCTATGACGAGGAGCGCCGGCACGGCGAAGAGGGTGGTCAGCAGCACGATGTCGCGCGCGACCGGTACACCGCGCTCGTAGCGCGCCGCGAAGTTGTAGACGTTCTGAGCGGTCGGCAGCGCGGCGAGCGCGACCGCTGCGAACAGCGCGTGACCCTCCAGCCCGAAGGCGAATCGGGCCGCCAGGTAGGCAATCAGCGGCATACCCACCGCCTTCAACGCGACAGCCGAGACGATCTCGATCCTCCCGTTGCCGGCCTGCAGCGGGCGCGATCCGTGCAACGACATCCCGAAGGCCATCAGCACGAGCGGCACCGCAGCGCCGCCGATCAGCTCGAACGGCTGGTAGAGGGCGTCCGGCAGGTGGAGGCCCGAGACGTCGACGAGGATGCCGAGCACCGAAGCGATGATCATCGGGTTGCGTACCGGCTGGGTGACGATCGACCACACGGAGACCGCGCCGCGACTGGTCACATCGAGCACGGTGAGCGCGATCGGGGCGAACACGATCAGCTGCAGCAGCAGGACGGGCGCCACGAACGACGCGCTGCCGAGCACGTAGACGGCGACCGGGATACCGATGTTGTTCGCGTTGACGTAGCCGGCGCCCAGCGCGCCGATCGTCGTCTCCGGCGCCGGCCGCCGGAAGAACAGCCGGGAGAGCACCAGGAACAGGCCGGCCGTGACGACCGCGGCGATCGCCGCGACCAGCAGTTGCGTCGAGAAGACCACCCTGAGGTCCGCGTGCGCGAGCGTCACGAACAGCAGCGCGGGGTTGGTGATGAAGAACGCGATGCGATTGAGGACGAAGGGCGCAGACGGACCGCCGACACCGAACCGCCCCGCGATGTAGCCGACCAGGATGACGAAGGCGATGATCGCGAACCCGGTCAGCACGCCAGCCATCGCTGCACGGTCTCCTCTCGCCGTTCCCCGCCGTCGTGTCGGGGCCCAGTCGATCGTGTCACGAACGGCGGACGTGTCAAGAACGTGCGCGCCGCGCGCGCCGAACCAGCACGAGCACGCCGATCCCGCAGCCGATGAGCGCTCCGAGCGTGTTGGCGATCACGTCGTTCACCGTCCCGAACCGATGCGGGAGGAGGAAATGCTGGGCGAGTTCGATGGTGAGGCTGCAGAGGAGGCCGCTGACCGGCGCGATCCACCAGCGCCTCAGCCCGACGATGAGCACCACCAGGATCGCCGGCAGGACGAAGAACGCCACGTTCGCGGTGAACTCGACCACGTTGTACGCGTCGTTCGGGGCGACCCCCACCCCGCGCATCGTCCCGAGGATGCGGAAGAGCGCCGGACCGATGGGCCGGTCGACCGGAGTCGGCCAGAAGGCGATGACGGCGACGAAGACCGCATATGCGCCGAGTGCGATGATCGCAGCGGTCCGGGTCCGTCGGTCGAGAGGCATTGGCACAGCCTACGTCGCGACCATGCGGGAATCCTGTGTGCCAGATCTCAGGTCCCTCATGCCGCGAGTGGACCCATGATGATCCGGTGTCGCTCGAAGCCGCCCTGAACGCCGCCGCGCTCGCCCTCTCCGCGGGCGCGGTCGCGATCGTTCTCCTCGCCGTGCCGTTCGTCGTCGTCAGCTATCGCCGGCGCGGCGGGCTCACCTTCTGGCGCACGACGGGCTGGATCGCGACCATCGTCTACGCGTTCGCGATCTGGACCTACACGATCCTGCCCCTCCCCGGGCCCGGCGACGCATGGCGCGTCGGCGTTGCTTTTCACGCCGTCGCGACGCAGCCTCGCCCAGCTCTCGTCGGATCTCCGGCTCGCCGACGCGCGAGTGACCGTGACAGCGCCCGCCTCGGTCAGCCGCGCTGCAGCCGACCCCCGCGAGCCACGCGCACGGCGACCGTGACCAGCACGATCAGGATTCCGGCCGCCAGCGCGGACGCCGCCACGACGTCCTCCTGGAGGCCGTCCTGCGCGCGGGCGACCGCGATCCAGACGAGACCCCAGGCCGCCGCGAAGGCGGGCGTGAGCCTGCCGCGGTCCCAGAACGCCAGGGCGCATCCGATCACGGCCACCACGATGAGCAGCGCGACCGCCCAGAGCGAGGGGCTCACCCCGAATCCCGCGAAACCGGCCGCCCGCAGCCACGCGGCGATGTTCGCGACGGTCGCCACGATGACCCAGCCGAGGAAGAGACCGACGGTTCCGTCGAGCAGGACGGCGTCCGCCGTCGACTCCCCCGGGTCGTGGCGGAGTCGTGAGAAGGTCACGACGAGCGCGGCCAGGAGCAGCACGATGACGGCGACGCTCAACGCCAGCAGTCCGGCCTGCGCGCAGAGGATCCACACGGCGTTGAGCAGCAGCGAGCCGACCAGCCAGTACCCGGCCGCGCGCTGCCTGCGCCGTGCGGCCTGCGACGGGAGGGCCTGCCAGACGGCGTAGCCGGCGAGACCCGCGTAGATCACCGACCAGATGGCGAACGCCGGGCCGGCCGGCGCCACGAGGGTCGCATCCGGCGCGAACGCCCCGCCCGCCACCTGCGAGATCGGTCGCCCGCCTGCTGCTCCCGATCCGTACAGGGCGCCGGCGAGCGCGAGGACGGTCGCGACGATCACTCCGCTTTGCCGCACGCGGTCGGCGGCGGTCGGACGTGTCGATCCGAGCGGCAGCCTTCGGGCCAGGCTGGTCATGCCGGACACGGTACCCCTGTCACGCCCGCGCAGCCATCCGCGCCGCGGCGGTCTCAGCGGGTGAGCGTCGCGAGCACGATCGTGGCGTCGAGGTCCTCGTCCTCGACCACCCGAGCGGAGAAGCCCGCGCCCTCGAAGAGCGCGACGCTGCGCGCCGACTGCTCGCGGCTCGTCTCGATGACGACGGAACCGTCCGGCGCGAGCCAATCCGGCGACTCCGCGGCGATGCGACGGTGGAGGTCGAGGCCGTCCGCGCCGCCGTCCAGCGCCACGGCCGGCTCATAGAGGCGGGCCTCAGGGGGCATCAGCGCGATCGCCTCCGTCGGGACATACGGAGCGTTGACGGCGATGACCGAGATCGCCCCGCGCAGCGACCCGGGCAGCGCGGCGAACAGGTCGCCTTCGAAGACCCGCTCCGGCGGGAGGTTCACCCGAGCGGCGCGCACGGCGGCCGGATCGACATCGGCGGCGTAGACGACAGCCCCTGGGACGCGTGCGGCGACGACGGCGCCGATCGCGCCGGCACCGCAGCAGAGATCGAGGACCACCTCTCCCGACCGCGCGAGCGCTGCAGCCGTCGCCGCGAGCAGCTCGGTGCGGCGCCGCGGGACGAACACCCCGGCGTCGACGTGGACGCGCAGGCCGCCGAACTCGGCGAACCCGAGCAGCGGCTCGAGCGGCTCCCCGCCGACGCGGCGTTCGACGAGCGACTCGAGTTCCTCCGACGAGGCCGCAGCCTCCACGAGCAAGGCGGCCTCCTCCTCCGCGAAGACACAGCCTGCCGCGCGCAGCCGTGCCACGATCGCCTCGTTCTCGACGTCTGCACTCACTGCCTCATGTTAAAGGCACGCCAGTCGCGAGGCGGACGACGACGGTCACGCAATCCCCGAAACCGTGGATGCGCAATCCCCTCCCCGGCCCCTTGACCACCCGGTGTTCGGCTCGTACGAATGGGTCATGAAAAGGATCCACTACGCAAGCGGCTCGTTGCTGACCGGCGACGCGATCGCGGACGCCGTGGTGCGATTCGCGGCCACGCTCGCAAGGAACGCCGCGGCCGCGGAGGTCCGCGCGCCGGCGATCCTGGACAACGGCGAGGTCGGCGAGACCCTTCTGCTGCTCGGCCCGGCCAGTCAGATCCTGGCGGAGACCGAGACGTTCGAGGGCGCGGAGCTGCGCTCCGACGACTTCGTCGCCGATCTCGACAAGCGCATGGGGGCTTTCGGCCCGCAGCGAGCCACCTTCGTGCACCAGGGCACGGACGACCTCGACGGGCTCGATTTCGACTTGATGTGAGAATCCCTTCCGATACACCTGTGCACTGGCGCAACCCGGTGGGCCGCGTACTATTCGGCGGGAGGGCACGATTCCGGGGAGTTGAGCATGCAGGTGTTCCACGTCTACATCGACGAGTTGCGCTTCACGTTCGTCGATCGCGAGCCTGTCGACGAGCTCAAACGGCGCATCATCGAAGCGAGCAGAAGCGCGGGCGACTTCGTGTCGATCACGCAGTCGAGCCGGCCGCCGACCGAGGTCTTCGTGACCAGCCAGACCCGCGTGCGCATCGAGACGGCCAGCATCCCCCGCGAACCGGTCGCGGCGAGCGAGCACGAGGAGGACGACTCGTTCTGGTTCGACTTCGACTCCCTGAGTTGATCGCGCGGGTTGACCGGCGGCGACCTGCGCCGTGCGGAAGGGCCGGCGGTCGAACCGCTGGGCCACGCGTGACCCGCTCCAGCCGAGCGATCCTCACGCCGCGCGCGCCAGAGTATAGCCTGACCAGAGCGATTCCAGTATCGTCGCGGCATGAGCATTCCTGAGGACGAGAACACGCCGCGGCCCGCAGAGGGCGCCGACCAGAACGGCGCCGTCCCGCCGGCTTCCGAGCCCGCGGCGCCCGCAGAGCCGCCCGCGGCGCCCGCTGAGCCCGCAGAGCCGACCGCCGCGGCCGCACCTCCCGCATCACCGGTCAGCGACGCACCGCCCGCGCCGCCCGTCACGCCAGAGCCCGCTGCACCTGCCGCCGCTGCCGGCGGCTACCCGGCCGCTCCTCCGCCGCCTCCCGGGGCATTCCCGGCGTACGCCGCTGCCCCAGCGGCGCCCGTCGAGCGACCGACCAGCATCCCGACGACCGTGAACACAGCGTTCTGGCTGTACATCGCGAGCGCCCTGCTGAGCGTGATCAGCGGCATCATCACCATCAGCCTGGTCGGGGGAGACCACGCGGCCATCGTTCGGCAGCTCCAGAACTCGAACGCCGATCTGCACGGCCAGAACATCGACACTCTGGCCAATGCGGCAGTCGGCGTCGCCATCGGCGTCTCCGTGGTCACGCTGATCTTCTGGGCGGTCACCTTCGTGCTGTTCGCGTTCCTCATGCGTCGCGGCGCGAACTGGGCGCGGATCGTCCTCACGGTCCTGACCGCGCTGTCGCTGATCAACATCCCGAACGGCTTCGGTACAGCTGGTCTGCAGGTCGTCCTCTCGATCGTCGCGGTCATCCTCATCTGGCTGCGCCCGTCGAGCGCGTGGTTCGCCGCGATCAAGGCGTCGAAGGCGCCGCGCGCGTAGCACTCACTGTCTCAGGAGGACCCGTGGCCGCCCGGCCGCGGGTCCTTCTGCTTGTGCGCACCCGGTGACCCACACGCTCGAGGCGGAGGCCCGCTGTGATGCCGCGGGCGCACATCCGTGACGCTGTAATATATCCATGTCAGTAACCAGACGTGGACCCACCGAGTTCGGCTCGCTGGTGAGGTCCCTTTCCGGGGCAATCGGGTACGTGGCTCGTCAGGGACTACCGAAAATCGCTGCTTGTCGAGGATGAAAGGCATCAGGTGACTGAGTCGCACGACCTGCCCCGTTGGATGAGGTGGATGTTCGGCTCGTCGCGGCTTTGGACCGGATTCGCTTGGCTTGGTCTCGCAGCGTGCGTCACCGTCTTCGGCATCACCGCTCACAACAGCGCTTCGTACGTTTTTGCTGGGATGGCCTACCTGTGTGGTGTGATCCTCATCGCCATCGCCAGTCACGACAAGAAGTACAGGGTCGGGCGATACCGAAGCCTCGATGGAGCATAGGTAAGCAACGCTGCTGGGCGACGTTTTGCGTAGAGCCGCACTCGAGGTGCGCCGGGCGTCCACGGAAGGTGCGTCGAAGGCGCCGCACCCGGTGACCGCACGCGGATCGAGGGGTACCGTCCGCGCTGTACGACGGAAGGAGCGCATCATGCCCGGACGGGAGTCGTCGCTGAAGGACCAGGAGCTGTACGAGAAGCTCCGCGACGAAGGCAACTCGAAGGAGAAGGCGGCACGCATCTCGAATGCGGCGGCCGCCCGTGGACGCAAGGCGGTCGGCCGCAAGGGCGGCGAGTCCGGATCGTACGACGATTGGACCGTGCCAGAGCTCAAGAAGCGCGCGAAGGAGCTCGGGCTGAGCGGGTATTCGAAGAAGAACAAGGCGGAGCTCGTCACGGAGCTCCGCAACCACTGACCGCGACCGGGCGGCGCGCAGCGCGTACACTCGCGCCATGGACCTGCGCGACGTGGCCGCGGACCTGTACGGGGTCCCTCCCGCGGACTTCGTCGCCGCGCGGGCGGCCGCGGCCGCGGGTGCCGACGGCGGACTCCGCGCCGACATCAAGGCGCTGCGCAAGCCGACAGCGTCGGCGGCGGCGGTGAACGCGCTGACGCGCAGAGACCCCGCGTTGATCGACCGCATCCTCGCGCTCGGCGACCGGATGCGCGATGCGTTCGCCGCCCGCGACCGCGACGCGATCCGTGAGCTGACCCGCCAGCGTCAGCGGCTCCTCCAGACCGCGCTGCGCGACCTCGACGCGAGCCCGGCGGTGGGCAGGGAGGTCGAGGAGACGCTGCAGGCCGCCGTGATCGACCCGGCGGCGGCCGCAGCCGTGCGCAGCGGGATGCTCGTGCGAGCGCTCGAATCCACGGGCGTGGAGTCCGTGGATGTCTCCGAGGCGGTCGCCGTGCCGCTCGACGAGTCGGAGCTGGCCGCGAGACCGCGTCCCGCTGCCCCCGACGCGGAGGCCGAGACCGCATCGCCGTCGGAGGCGGCGCCGCACGAGTCCGCGAGCGAGCGCCGCGAACGCCAGCGCGTGGTGCGCGCGGCCGAACGGGCACTCGAACGGGCACGGTCGGACGCGGACGCCCTCGACGACGAGCTCGACGCGGAAGTCGACCGGCGCGCCGACCTGGAGGCGGAGCGGGCCTCCCTCGACCGCCGCCTGCAACGCACCGAGGCCGAACTGGCGGAGTCGAAGGCGGCGGAGCGGGCTCTGCGGAAGCGCATCCCCGAACTCCAGCGCGCCGTGCGCGAAGCGGAACGGGAGCTGGCTGAGGCCCGCGGGGACGCGCCGTGATCAGGTGATTCCGACCGGAGCGAACCTCAGATCCCGTTCGGGCGCTTGGCTCGGTCCAACAGCGTGCGTGACCGTGTTCGACGTCGCGGCCAACAAAGGCCGGTCGCTGGTCGGCGTTCCGCATCGAGAGCAACGCTCGAGGCAAAACGGTTGCCTACGGCAGGTGGTGCCCGACCTCGTCCTCCGCCATGACGACCATGCCGCCCGTGCGCTGCGACGTGTGCATGAGCGCTTCCAGCCACTGCGGGTTGATCGCCGGCGGCCGGCTTCCGGAGAACTGGAACGCGAGGGGGATCTCGCGGCTGATCCAGAGCGAAACGCGTCCGGAACCCTGGTCCACCGGCACGTCCCAATTGAGCAGGAAGCTCTCGTGGCGGCGCAGTTTGGCGACGATCGCGAGCTTGACGTGACTCAGCACGCGGTCGTCGAGGTCATATTCCTGACCCGCGCCGTAGAGGAGTTTTCCCATGTCCCCAATAGTGCCTTACGAGTGCCGCATCCGCGCATGCGAAGAAAGGGGATTGACACGGTTCTGAATGACCTATAAAGGTTCAGTCTTCGAGGAAAGCCAGCAAATACGGGAGGAACGAACGCAGCGCGCGGTCGTCGCCGGACGCCGCCAGCACCTCGCCGAGGTAGTCGCCGTGGACACCGGGGACGATCAGCAGTCGCGCGTCGGGAAGCAACGCGGCGAGCTCCACGAAATGCCCTGGGCGGATGACGTCGCGGTCCGCGCCGACGACGAGGGTCGGAGCGGCGACCGACGCGATCAGCTCGTCCGGGAAGTCGGCGAAGCCCAGCATCAGCCGCCGGTCGAGCTCGAACATCCGGCGCGCGTGCTCCGGGTCGTGGCTCACGGCGAGGTCGGCCTCGGCGTAGACCGCGGGGAGGTCTTCGAACCGCCCGGCCTCCAGGCCGTCCCAGAATCCGTCGACCATGGCCTCCCGACGCACCGGTGTCGAGGCGAGGACGAGCCGGCGCACCCGCTCGGGGTGGCGTGCCGCCAGCTGCAGCGCGACCTGACCGCCGTTGCTGAAGCCGAGCACGTCGACGGGCGCGAGGTGCAGTTCGTCGAGGACCGCAGCGACGTCGTCGGCCGACCCCTCGAACGACGGTTCGCGGTCGCCCGCCGGCGTGCGTCCGTGTCCCTGCAGCTCGACGGCGAGCAGCGAGCGGCTGCGCTCGAGCAGCGGGATCAGCATGCCCCAGTTCGACGGGATGGTAGAGCCGCCGCCATGGATCAGCAGCAGCGGCGGATAGGGCGAGTCCTCGTCGCCGTGCCATTCGCGATGCAGTCGGATGGACGTCACAGTGCCCGACGCTACACCCCGGCGACGGAGGTCCACGTCCGCTCGTGAACTTCTGCTGGCAATCCTGCAAAAGGTCTTCGATGCGCGCAGCGAAGTGGTTAGGCTAAAGGCGTTCGCGCGCATCGAATACCAGGCAAGGAGGCCTTCACAGGTCATGTCCCATCCACTCGCTGTCGCTGCGATCGGTTTCTGGCACGTGCACGCGGGCGATTACGCGCGCGCGGCCCAGAACCATCCCGAAACCTCCCTCGTCGCCATCTGGGACGACGATCCCGAGCGCGGCCGTGCCGCCGCCGAGCAGTTCGGTGTCGAGTTCGTCGCCGACCTCGACGAGCTGCTCGCCCGCGACGGGCTCGACGCCGTCACCATCACCACCTCCACCGATCAGCACCGCGACGTCATCGGCCGCGCCATCGCGGCGGGCAAGCACGTCTTCACCGAGAAGGTGCTCGCACCGA
This sequence comes from Leifsonia sp. TF02-11, assembly GCF_017565305.1. Classification (GTDB taxonomy): domain Bacteria; phylum Actinomycetota; class Actinomycetes; order Actinomycetales; family Microbacteriaceae; genus Leifsonia. Next base: position 381,764 of record NZ_JAGEKP010000003.1, on the reverse strand, counting down.
CCGTCGAGGAGGCCGAGGAGCTCGTCGCCGCGGCCGACGCCGCCGGGGTGTCGCTCGTCGTCTCCCTGCCGCGGCTGTACCACGGGTACACGCTCGCGATCGAGAAGATCCTCGACGAGGGCACTCTCGGCGAGCTCGCGTACAGCCGGGTCCGGCTGGCCCACGACGGGTGGGTGACCGGCTGGCTGCCCGACCGGTTCGGATATCCGGCTGAGGCCATCGGCGGCGCGCTCACCGACCTCGGCTGCCATCCGGCCTACCTCACCCGCCTGTTCCACCGCAGCGAGCCGACCCGCATCACCGCGACCTACGGCGGTGTCACCGGCCGGGAGGTCGAGGACAACGCCGTGGTCACCGCCGAGTTCGAGGGCGGCCGGATCGGCGTCTTCGAGGCCAGTCTCGTGCAAGGGCAGGGCGACTTCACCATCGAGCTGCGCGGGACGCAGGGAGCCGTGACCTACGGCGCGGCCGGGGGCGGCCTCCTGATCGACGACGGCGACGGCTGGCGCGAGCTGCCGCTGCCCGAGGACGAGCCCGGCGCGTTCGACGAGTGGGTGCGGCGCATCCACGACGGCAGCAGGGCCGACGCCAACCTCGATCACGCGCTGGCGCTCACCCGCACGGTGGTCGCCGCCAACGCGTCCGCCGCCGCCCACGCCGCGGTGACCCCTGCCCTCCCGGTCGCCACCCGCTGACCTCACCACCCACCTTCTGATCCCGCGAGGGGCACGTCGTTGTCCCCTTCGGGCCTCGAGGGGGACATCGACGTGCCCCTCGATCATTCGAACCTTTGGAGAACTTCCGTTATGTCCGAAAACACCGTTCGCATCGGCCTGATCGGCGCAGGCGGCATCGCCGGCGCACACGTCGAGGGCTACCTCCGCAACCCCGACACCATCACGTTCGCCGCGGTCGCCGACCCGGTGCGCGAGAGCGCGGAGAAGCGCGCTGAGGCCACGGGCGCGGCCATCTACGCCGACTACCGCACCATGCTCGCGGAGGCCGACATCGACGCCGTCGACATCTGCCTCCCGCACCACCTCCACAAGGACGCCATCGTCGCAGCAGCCCGGGCCGGCAAGCACATCCTCTGCGAGAAGCCGCTCTGTCTGACCGCGGAGGAGGCCGCAGAGGTGTCCGCCGCCGTCGAGGAGGCCGGGGTCACGCTGATGTGCGCGCACAACCAGCTCTTCCTCCCTGCCGTGGCCCGCGCGAAGGAGCTGATCGAGTCCGGAGCGATCGGGCGCGTCTACGAGGTGCGCACCACCGACTCGTTCTTCAACGACTTCGACCCGTCGAACATGGGGTGGCGCGCGCACGCGTCCACCTCCGGCGGTGGTGAGCTCATCGACACCGGCTACCACCCGACCTACCTGCTGCTGCACCTGGCGGGCGGGGCGCCCGTGGAGGTCACCGCGCTGCTCGCCACCCACCGTCTGACGTTCATGGAGGGCGAGGACTCGGCCACCGTGCTCGTGCGCTTCGACAACGGCGTGATCGGCACCGTGGTCACCAGCTGGGCGTACGAGGCGGCGCCGGGCACCGAGAAGTTCTCGGCGGTCGGTGAGCTCGGCAGCCTCACCAGCGACGGCACCACGCTGACCGTCAAGAAGCGCGGCGACGCGGAGGCGACGGTCGTCGAGCTGGAGGCCGTGCATCAGTTCGGCGAGGAGCTGAACCACTTCGCGCGCAGCATCCTCGACGGCACCCGCCCGCTGCACACGCAGAAGGAGGGCATCGAGGTCCTCGGCATCATCCTCGGCGCGTACGAGTCGGCCCGCACCCGAACCGTCGCGGCGATCCCGGCCCTGACCACGGCGAACTGACCACCGAGTACGCCCGAATTCAGCTCGAACCGCCGAGTACGCAGACGGTCTGCGTACTCGGCGGTTTCGTGCATCCGGTGCCACGTTGACACGAGATCTATTGCATATCTTCAGGGCAGAAACTGTTCCCAAAGGGTGCGTCTTGGGGTTAAAGTGACGCATGAGCACTCCGAAGGCGGGGGGCCAGATCAGCGGTCCCCAGCACCCGCGACATGACGATTTCGTCGCGGTGCCGTATCTGCGCCAAGGCCAGCTCATCTCGCTGATCCGTTGGACCCAGGTGTCCGGCGACTGGCGCTACACCACCATGCTCGCCCAGTACCTCCACCGCGACGAGGAGAGCTGGTACCTGGTCATCAACGGGCAACGGGCGAAGCTGAGCCGCTCCGACTGGGCCATCTTCAACTGAGGCCGGACTCCACGTGGAGGGACTCCTCCGGTACCGGGTGTACACAGTGCGGCATGACCGTCAGAACCGTACTCTTCGACGTCGACGGAACACTCGTCGACTCGAACTACCTCCACGTCGATGCCTGGCAGCGCGCTCTCGGCGACCTCGACGTCGCCGTCGACGCCTGGCGCATCCACCGCGCCATCGGCCAGGACTCCGCTCGGCTGCTGCGCGCGGTCGCGGGCGAGCGCGACGACGCCTGGAACGAGCGCGCGACGTCGCTGCACGGCGAGCACTACCGCGCCCTGGCTCCGCGGCTGCGGGCCTTCGACGGCGCGGCCGGCCTGCTGCGCGCGATCGCCGCCCGCGACATCCTGGTGGTGCTGGCCACGTCCGCGCCCGAGGACGAGCTGGCGCTGCTGCGGGCTGCGCTCGACGCGGACGACGCCATCCACGCCGTCACCTCGGCCGACGACGTCGAATCCGCCAAGCCCGATCCCGGCATCCTGGAGGTCGCCCTGCACCGGGCGGGCGCGACGCCCTCGGAGGCCCTCATGATCGGCGATTCGGTGTGGGACATGGCCGCCGCCGCTCGGGCGCACGTCCGGTCGGTGGGCGTGCTGTGCGGCGGGGTGGGCGCCGCTGAGCTGCTCGACTCCGGGGCGCGGGCCGTCCACGACGACCCGGCAGCGGTGCTCGCCGCGCTGGACACGGTGCTCGACACCGTGCTCGACAGCGGGCTCTAGTCGCCGGGCAGCTCCCGCAGCTCGCTCGTCCGCTCCCCCGGCCGGTCGCCGGTGTTCACGGTGCCTTTCGGCTCGAACAGGACGACCAGCGCCTCCTCGTCGGTCCGCGGGCAGTGCTCGACGCCCTTCGGGACGACGAACACATCGTGCGGGCCGAGTTCGACGTCCCCGTCGCGCAGGCCGATGGTCAGCCGGCCCGACACCACCAGGAACAGCTCGTCGGTGTCGGGATGCGTGTGCCAGATGAACTCGCCGTGCAGCCGGGCGATCTTGACGTCGTAGTCGTTGACCCCGGTCAGCCGGTGCGGCTGCCACGGCTCCGGCACGAGGGCGAACGCTTCATCGAGGTTGTGGACGGTGCCGCTCATGGCGTCAGCCTAGGGTGTGCATCTTGCCAAGAGCAGCCCTTCGGGCGTTGGATGCAGCCTGAGAGCGTCAACCGACGGAAGGGATGACCATGTCCGCCAGCGAACTCGAGATGTCGAGCGTCCGCTACCCGTACCGCGAGCGCATCTTCCACGTCGAGAAGAAGGCGCCGGGCCAGTGGGTGGTCCTCGACGAGTCGCATGCGGAGCTCGGGAGGCTCGTGCGGGTATCGGTCGAAGGCGAAGAGCACGAACCGGTCTTCGGCGCCATCCCGCTGGGCTACACGGAGACGCTCCACGAGGGCTCGGACTGGAAGTTCCTCGTCGCCGCCCTGATCAACGAGGCGCTCGACGAAGAGCCGGAAGCGACCGGGAACCTGGGCGGGTCCTGAACCGCTTCGGCGCCGGCATCCTCGCGCACACGGTGCGCGCAGGCCGGCGGGCTACGATACCCGGGATGAACGCAGCGCGGCGCAGGACGCTCGGCTGGGTGGCCGCCGTGCTGCTCAACCTCGGTGCCGTGCTGTTCGTGGTCGGCCTCATCGTGCCGCGCACCGGGGACGGGTCGGTCCTCAGCGTCGGGATCGGCATGCTCGTGATCGGGCTCGCCATCGGCGCGGTGTGGATGTACGCCAACCGGGGCTCTGGCGTGCGCTGAGCGCTGTTCGGAACCGGGCCGGGACGCAGAGCGGCCCCGCCCGGGATGACGTGGGCGGGGCCGCGGTCTCTCTGCGAACGCTCGGACTCACTCGTCCGGCGGTTCGACGTTCTTCACGAGGTCGGGATTCGACGGCTGCTGGGCCGGATCGAAGTCGGCCGGGGGCGGCTCGGCGCCACCTGATCCGGCGGCCGGCTGGTTCTGGGTCTGGGCGTTCGTCACGTCCTCGGCGCCCTCCGGTGTCGTTCGCCCCGCCTGACCCGGCTCGTCCTCGTCGGGGACGCCCTGTGCGTCGGCGTCGTGGAGTCCGCTCGTGTCGCTCATGGCTTGCCCTCCTCGCTATACGACGTCGCCGAGTCGTCGCCCTCGTCGACCGGTCGGTCGGGGTCGAGATCCGCGATCACATCCTGGATCACGTTCTGCCCCGCGGTCGGCACCTGTGCGCCGCCGTCGTCTCCTTCGAGGTCGCCCGCCAGCCCGTTGGTCGGGTCGTGGCCGGTGACCGCATCCTGGTCGTCTCGCTCGTCGCTCATGGGGCACACGGAACGCCGAACCCCCTCACTCTCGCAAGGGGGTTCACGGTGCCGCTCAGAGGCGTACCCTACGCGTTCGCGGCGGCCACCAGCTGGTCGAGCTGGTCGTGGGTGACCGGGCTCCCGGGGAAGGCCGCCGCGCGGATCAGCGGGATGGACTCGGCCATCCGGCGCAGGCTCGGGTCTGCCAGCATGGCGCCCATGCCCTCCGCCTCCGCGCTCTGCGCCAGCGCCGCCATCAGGATCGGGCCGCCGACCGGGTGCTCGAGCCATTCGCCGAGCGTCGAGTCGACGCTGAGCGGCGCGGTGCGGCCGTCGCCCGCGAGGGAGACGGTGACGGAGCCGCGCAGGTCGCGGGACGAGGCTCCGACCTCGACGACGTAGTCGCCTGCCTCGACCGACCAGCCGCCGAGCTCGGTGTCGTAGTAGGCCAGGTCGGACGCGGGGAGCTCGACGACGACCGTCTCGGTGGCGCCCGCCGCGATCGCGACGGCGGCGAAGCCCTTGAGCTCGCGCACCGGGCGCTGCACCCGGGAGGACGGAACCGACACGTAGACCTGAACGACCTCCCTGCCGTCGCGCGCGCCCGTGTTGGTCACGTCCACCGTCACACGGATGCCGCCGTCGGCCGTCGGGGCCGCGGTCGGAGCGCCGAACGCGAAGGTGGTGTACGAGAGACCGTGGCCGAACGGGAAGCTGACGGCGGCGCCCCGGGCGTCGAAGTCGCGGTAGCCCACGAACAGGCCCTCGCCGTAGCGCACGTGGCCCTTCTCTCCGGGGAAGTTGAGGAACGATGCGGTGTCCTCGATCCGCACGGGGATGCTCTCGGCCAGGCGACCGGACGGGTTGACGACACCGAACAGCACGTCGGCGATGGCTCCTCCGCCGGCCTGCCCGAGCAGCCAGCCCTCGACGATGGCGGGCACCCGGTCGGACCAGCCGGAGACGCGCACGACACCGCCGTTGGACAGCACGACCGTGACGCGCGGGTTGGCGGCGATGACGGCCTCCAGCAGCGCGGTCTGCGCGGCGGGCAGCTCGAGGTGCTCGCGGTCGAAGCCCTCCGACTCGTCTTCGCCCGGGAGTCCGAGGAACACCAGGACGTCGTCCGCCGCCGCGGCGATGCCGACGGCCTCCGCCGTGAGTGCGACCGCGTCGGCGTCCGCGGATTCGCCGAGGACGTAGCCGGGCGCGAAGGCCACCGTGGCGTCGCCGGCGAGCGCGATCACTTCGTCGAGCGCGTTGTCGAGACGGGTCGGGACGATCTGGGAGGAACCGGCGCCCTGGTAGCGCGGCGTGCGGGCGAATTCACCCACGACGGCGATCGAGCGGCCGGCCGCCGTGGAGAGGGGCAGGACGCCGTCGTTCTTGAGCAGCACGATGCTGCGGCCGGCGACCTCCCTGGCGAGGGCGTGGTGTGCATCGACGTCGTACGTCGCGTCGGCGTCGGCTCCGGCGAGCGCCTTCTCGACCAGCTCGATGACGCGGTTCGCGGCCGTGTCGAGCACGGACTCCGCCAGCGAGCCGTCGCGCACGGCCGCGACCAGCTGCGCGTCGGTCACCCCGCCGGTCGACGGCATTTCGAGGTCGAGACCGGCGACGAGCGCGCTCACCCGGTCGTTGACGGCGCCCCAGTCCGAGACGACGAGGCCGTCGAAGCCCCACTCGTCACGCAGCACCGAGGTGAGCAGCCAGGGGTCCTCGCTGGCGTACACGCCGTTGATGCGGTTGTACGAGCACATGACCGTCCAGGGCTGCGCCTGCTCGACCACGTGCTGGAAGCCGCGCAGGTAGATCTCGCGCAACGGCCGCTCGTCGACATCGGCGCTCACGCGCAGGCGGTCGGTCTCCTGGTTGTTGGCGGCGAAGTGCTTGAGGGAGGCGCCCACACCCTGCGACTGGAGGCCGCGCACGAGCGCCGCCCCGAGCCGACCGGAGACGATCGGGTCCTCGGAGAGGTACTCGAAGTTGCGACCGCACAGCGGCGAGCGCTTGATGTTGATACCCGGGCCGAGCAGCACGCCGACCCCCTCGGCCTTGGCCTCCTCGCCCAGCGCCGCGCCCACGCGCTCCAGCAGCTCGGCGTCCCACGAGGAGCCGAGGGCGACGGCGGGCGGGAAGCAGGTCGCCGGCACGCTGTCGCCGATCCCGAGGTGGTCTCCGCCCTGCGCCTGCTTGCGGACGCCGTGCGGACCGTCGGTGAGGTAGAGGGACGGGATGCCGACGCGGTCGACGGGTTCGGTCTCCCAGAAGCTGCGACCGCTGGTGAGCGACGCCTTCTCTTCGACGGTCAGTTCGGATGCGCGGGTGAGGCGGTCGACCATGATTCTCCTTCGATGACGGTCGCGGGTCGGACAATACCTTACACCACTCGGTTTTCAGTTCATCCCACTGCTGGGATAAGCGGTTCCGCATTCTCTCCAAGACCCGCGCAGACCTCTGGTCGCGCGGGTCCGGACAGCGTACGCTCACCGCTATGAGCACCCCAGATGAGCCGGCAGGCGACGCCCGCGAGAACCTCGAGGGCAGCTACACCGAGTCCGACGACGAGGGCCCGCACGAGCGCACCGTGCACGGCCAGTACACCGAGACCGAGGGCGACCCCGGCCCGGACCCCGCCGTCGAAGGCACGTACACCGACGCCGACGAGCCCGCCGACGCCCCCGAGGGCGAATACACCGAGGGCGACTACCGCGAACCCTGACCCGGTCCGCGGGTCACGAGTACTTCTTGCGCGCCTTCGCGGTCTGCTTCTTGGCGTTCTTGCGCGCCTTCTTCACGTCCGGGCTGTTCCAGAACGCGGTCAGCGAGTCGACGATCTGGTCGTAGCGCTCGCGCCCCGCCCGTGCGCCCAGGATGTAGGCGGCGACGATGATCAGGAACACGAAGAATGTCTTGGGTCGCATGTCGCGACGATAACCCTCGCTCCGGTCTGAGGGAAGGCCCGGCGGCGCGGGGGTCGCAGTCTCAGACTGCTGTGCCGGGCTTCCGGCGCAGCAGTCTGCTCAGGACGAGGTGCAGCGGCTTCGAGAGGAAGAGGATCAGCAGCCAGAACATCCCGACGTGCGGGAAGAGGACCGTGAGCACGAGCGCAACGGACATCAGGATGACGAACGTCCAGCCGCGCAGGGTGTCCGACTGGCCGGCCGCCTCCGGCAGAAGCAGTCCTGGAGTGCGCACGATGATGACCTCGATGACCTGCATCGTCACCGTGGCGAGCAGCAGATCGCCGACATAGAGCGCGTAGACGTCCGGCTGTCCGTTCGGGCTGTCCGACAGCACGTTCGCCGTGAACGGCATGAAGACGATCGCAGCCAGCCATAGCATGTTGAGCCACATCAGGGCCGGGGTGTAGGCGTCGATCCAGCCGAACACCTGGTGGTGCACCATCCAGAGTCGCGCGATGACCGCGAAGGTGATCACGAAGGCGAGGAACTCCCAGAAGTTCCCACTGAAGTAGGCGGCGATGCCGTCGTGGACGACGTCCTTGCTGGCGTCCACCAGCGGGAGGATCAGGAGCGTGATCGCAATGGCGACGACGGCGTCGGAGAAGTTGACCAACCGGTCGAACCCCCGCTGCGTGCGCATCACCGCCATGCGCCCATAGTGCCAGACGACGGAGGTGACAGACGGTGGACGTGCCAGACTGCTGGCATGCCGCACCTCAACACCGGTCCGGGCGAATACGACCTCACCGCGAGCGCACTGATCCTCCGCGAGCTCGACGGCCGCCCGCACCTCCTGGTGCACCGTCATCGCAAGCTGGGGCTCCTGATGCAGCCGGGCGGCCACGTCGAGCGCGCCGAGGATCCGTGGGCGGCGGTCGCTCACGAGCTGCGCGAGGAGTCCGGGTACGAGCTCGGTCAGCTGCTGCTCCTGCAGCCGGTGCACCGGATCGAGCACGCCCCCGGAGTCGAGGTGCTGCCGCAGCCGCTCTGCGTCGACGTGCACCCGATCGGCGACGACCACTTCCACACCGACCTGCTCTACGGTTTCGTGGCGACGACGGATCCGGTCGGCCGGCCGGGAGACGACGAGTCGCAGGAGCTGCACTGGCTGGCCGTGGACGCGCTCGACACACCGGAGGGGCCGTCCGATCTCGCCCCCGGACTGGCCGAGGTCGCGCGCTACGCGAGCGCGTCGCTGGCGGCGTCGCTGCTGGTCACGATGACGCCCCCGCGCGCGGACGCCTTCGCAGCGACCAGCCGTCCCGCCGTCTCGTGAGCGCGGACGCGGCGGGCCGTGCGGGGATGCCGCGCTACGGCTTCGTCCTGGCCCTGTTGTTGCGGGCGTCGTGCGTCAGCTCGATCAGCCCGAGCGCCTCCAGCAGAGGAGGCAGGTACATCCCGAACCGGCCGCGGTAGCCCTTGCGCAACCCGTACCAGCCGCCCACCGGATTGCCCGGGTCGCGACCCCACGCCTCGATCGTCCCCTCGGCCGCCGGCTTGTTCTCGTCCGCCGCGCCCAGCGGCACCCAGTCGCCCTGCTCGCGCAGCCACGCCGCCAGGTCGTCGACGGCGCTCGCGCGGTAGCTCAGGCGGGTGGAGCCCACCTGGCAGACCAGCACGGGAGGGTCGGCCGCATCATCGCGGTACATGGTGTATTCGGACGTGCCGGGAGCCGTGGTCAGCTGCCACGGGTCGTCCTTCGTTCCGGCGCTCATGGCATCCTCCGCTCCGGCGCGGCGCGTCTCCCGCAGCCTCTGCGAGAAAGTGTGGACCGTTCAGCCGCAGGCCACCAGTATCGCATCGCTCACGTCGCTGAGATGGCGGAGGGCGCGGCGCCGCTCATCGGCGGTGTTGGTCAGGTACGCGACGACGAGGTCGCGCACCGGATCGGCCCAGACGTTGCAGATGCTGCTGCCGTTGTGGCCGAACGTCCGCGGGTCCGCGCGGGAGCCCGTCGGCCGCGCCAGCCCGATCGGGCCGCCGAGCTGGAAGCCGTAGGACCAGCGCACCGGGTGCCCCATGATCCGGTCGGGCTCGCCGTCGCTCGAGACCTCCCTCGACGCCGCGATCGTCTCGGGTCGCAGCACGCCCTCCCCTCCGGCGAGCAGCAGGCGGTAGAACTCCGCGAGCTCGCGCCCGTTGGTGCTCACAGCGGCGGCCGGCACCGGGACGGCCCGCGTGCGCGGACGGTTGAACAGCAGCGTCCGGGCGCGCTCCGGTGCGCTCAGAGCACGCAGCGGAACCCCGCGGGAGCCCTCGGCCTCCGGAAGCCCCAGCGTCGTCTCGGTCAGACCGGCCGGTCGCAGCAGGTTCTCCGCGATGAAGCGCTCCACCGGCATCCCGCTGACGCGCCGCACCAGCTCGCCCAGGATGAAGCCGAAGCTGAGCACGTGATACCCGACCACCTCGCCCGCCGGCCAGCGCGGGCGGGCGTCCTCCGCGGCCGCCACGGATCGACGCGGGTCGGTCAGGCGCACGGTATCGCCCAGGAGGGTGCCCGTGGAGTACGGGACGCCCGCGCGGTGCGAGAGCACGTGCCGGATGGTGATGTCGGACTTTCCGCCGCGCGCGTAGGCCGGCCAATGCGCGGCGACCGGGTCGTCGAGACGCAGCATGCCCCGCTCGGCGAGCAGGTGCACGGCGAGGGCCACGAACGGCTTGCTCACCGAGAACGTGTAGAACAGCGCATCGGGATCGCAGCCGGTCCTGCGGTCGAGGAGGACGTCCCCGCCGCGCAGGACGGTGAGCCAGCTCGCTCCCCCGCGCGCGTCCACCAGATCGGTGACGCGGCGGAAGTCGGGCATGCTCGCATCTTCGCGTGCCGCCAGGGGCCGTGCAAGGACCGACGGAGTGGGGGCCGGCGGGACGACGGACAGCCGTGCTCGGTCAGAGACCGAGCGACTTCTTGATGAGGGACTCGGGGTCGGCGGTCGCCGCGGCCTCGCGAGCCTCCTGATTGGCCTCGCTGACGGCCTGCACGACCTCGTCGCGCTGGATGCGGATTCCCCGCGGGGCGTCGATGCCCACGCGCACGCCGTCGCCGCGGACATCGAGGATCGTGACGACGATGTCGTCGCCGATGAGCACACGCTCCCCGACTTTCCGCGTCAATACCAGCATTGGACCAGCCTATCCGGCCCCGCAGCCGCCAGACAGGATCTGGCGTCAGTACGCACTGCGCGGCGGCGCGTCTCCGGGCGGAGCGTCCAGCCAGTTGGTCGCCACGGTCGTCGGCGGCCCGGGCGGGGCGTCGAGCCAGAGCAGCGGGAGACCGAGCGCGCCGACCGCCCACGGTGTCGCCGTGTGCGCGGCGCCGTGCGCGGCCATCCCGTCGACGGCGAGCACAGCGTCGACGGCCCGCACCCAGACGGCTGTGTCGTCCAGCTTGCGGCTGACGTCGACCGCCACCCACACCTGATCGGGTTCGATCGCAGCGAGGGATGCGGCGAGTTCCGGCACGGCGTCCACGCGCGCCAGCTCGACGACCCCGACGATCGGGCACTCGCGGCGCACGCCTTCGGCGCGGGCGGCCAGCGCCTCCCGTCGGTCGGCGACCGCGAGCACGTCGGCGTCCGCCGATGCCGCGAGGATCGCCGCGGCCTCCCCGGCATCGCCGCCCAGGCCGATCACGAGCGTCAGGTCGCCCTTCCCGCGCAGTCGTGGCGGGGCCGCGCGCTGTACGAGCACACCGCCTGCCCCACCATTCGTGCGGGCGCGTGGCTGGTCGAGGGGCACCTCGTTGTCCCCTTCGGGCTCCGAGGGGGACAACGACGTGCCCTTCGGCGACGAAGCGGGAGGGGGTGGCATGGTGGGCGCCGCGGCGGCTGCCGGGTCGAGGTCGGTGGCGCGCACGAGGTCGTCGAGGATGGCGGCGAAGGTCTGCGACGAAGTCGAGACCGCGGGCAGCACCTCCTGCTCGAGGTCGCCGCCGAGCCACTCAGGCCGCGATCGATTCCGCACCCCTCACCACCCCGACCGTCTCGATGGCCGCCTGCGCCGCCCCGACCTCCTGGTAGCTCAGCACCGCCAGCCCGGAGAGCTGCCCGGCGACCAGCCGCCGGATCGCCGGCCGCAGCGCGGGGGCGCAGACGAGGACGGCCGACACGTTGGCCTCGTCGAGCTGGGCCGCGGTCTGCCGGATCGACGCGAGCACGGCCTCCAGCCGCAGCGGATCCATCACGATCTGCATGCCGCCCTCCCCCGGCCGGAGGCCCTCCAGCATCGACTGCTCGAGGCCGGGATCGATCATGATCACGCGGAGCGTCCCCCCGTCGATGTGCGGCGCGACCACCGCCGGCCCGAGCGCCGCGCGCGCCGCCTCGACGAGGCCCTCCGGGTCGTTCGAGAGCTTGGCCCGCAGCGCGAGCGCCTCCAGGATGCGCGGAAGGTCGTTGATCGGCACCTGCTCGGCGAGCAGGCCCTGCAGCACCCGCTGCACTTCGGCGAGCGACAGGAGGTTCGGCACCAGCTCCTCGACCGCCGGCGCGTTGACCTGCTTGACGGCCTCGGTCAGCTGGCGCACGTCCTCCCGGGTCAGCAGGCGGGCGGCGTTGGAGGTGATGATCGACGACAAGTGCGTGATCAACACGGACACCCGGTCGATCACCGTCGCCCCGCCCAGCTCGGCGCTGTGCCGCATCTCGGACGGGATCCACTTGGCGGGCAGGCCGAACACCGGCTCGACCGTCGGCGTGCCCGGCAGGCCGTCGAGCGCGTCGCCGAGGGCGAGCACACGGCCGCCTGGCGCCTGCCCGCGGCCGGCCTCCACCCCGGCGATCTTGATCACGTAGGTGGAGGGCGGCAGCTCGGCGCTGTCGCGGGTACGGACGGGCGGGACGATCAGACCGAGCTCGAGCGCGATCTTGCGGCGCAGCGCCCGCACGCGGGCGAGCAGGTCGTCGGAGGCGCCGCTCACGATGTCGACCAGGTCGGGCGCCAGGGTGATCTCCAGGGCGTGCACCCGCATCTGGTCGATGAGGTCTTCCGTCGTCTCCGACTTGCCGGCGTTCTGCACCGCCGCCTGCGCCGCCTTCGCCTTCTTCTCGGCGGCCTGCGACGTCTTGATGCGCTGGGCCGCGAGCACGAGCACGCCGCCGACGAGCACGAACGGGATCGGCGGCATCCCCGGGATGAGCGCCATCACGATGGCCGCGCAGCCCGCGATGGTCAGCGCGTTGCGGGACTGCCCGAGCTGGCCGCTTGCAGTTGTGCCGATGTCGGTCTCCGCGTTGGAGCGCGTCACGATCATGCCGGTGGAGACGGCCATCAGCAGCGCGGGGATCTGGGTGACCAGGCCGTCGCCGATCGTCAGCAGGGTGTAGGAGTTGACCGCGTCGCCGAGCTGCATGCCGCGCTGGATCATGCCGATCGCGATGCCGCCGACCACGTTGATGACGATGATCAGGATGCCTGCGATCGCGTCGCCCTTGACGAACTTGCTCGCACCGTCCATCGCACCGTAGAAGTCGGCCTCGGCCGAGACCTCCGCCCGTCGCGCCCTTGCCTGCTCCTCGGTGATGAGGCCGGCGTTCAGGTCGGCGTCGATGGCCATCTGCTTGCCGGGCATCGCGTCGAGGGTGAACCGCGCGCCGACCTCCGCGACGCGCTCTGCACCCTTCGTGACGACGATGAACTGGATCACGATCAGGATGAGGAAGACGACGGCGCCGATGATGATGGACCCGCCGACCGCCACGTGGCCGAACGCCTGGATGACCTGGCCGGCGTAGCCGTCGCCGAGCACGAGGCGAGTGGAGGCCACGTTCAGACCCAGCCGGAAGAGCGTCGCGACCAGCAGCAGAGACGGGAACACCGAGAAGTCCAGCGGCTTCTTGACGAACATCGTCGTGAGCAGGATCACGAGCGCCAGCATGATGTTGACGATGATGAGCGTGTCGAGCAGCCAGGCCGGCACCGGCACGACGAGCAGCATGATGATGCCGACGACGCCGATCGGCACCGCGACCTTGCTCGCTGTGGACTTCACTGCAGACCTCCTGCGGTTGCGCGTGCGGATGGTGCGCCGAGGGGCACGTTGTTGTCCCCCTCGGGGCGCGAGGGGGACAACGACGTGCCCTTCGGCGTGAGGAATTGCGCGGGGATGGCGGACGGGGTCGCCATTGTGTGGGTGCCCGCGGCGGCGCCGCGTGCCCTGAGCGACATCACGAACGCCAGCACGCGCGCCACGGCGTTGTAGAGCTCGACCGGGATCTCGTCGCCGAGCCGGCAGCTCGCGTGCAGCGCCCGGGCGAGCGGGATGTCCTTGACCACCGGCACCCGCTCGTCCTCCGCCTTCTCGCGGATGCGCAGCGCGATCGCGCCCGCGCCCTTCGCGACGACGCGCGGAGCCGACTTGCCCGGCTCGTACGAGATGGCGACCGCGAAGTGGGTCGGGTTGACGAGCACGACATCCGACTGGCCGATCGCCGCGATCATCCGGTTGCGGCTCATCGCCAGCTGGCGCGACCGCCGCTGCGACCGGATCAGCGGGTCGCCGTCGGAGTTCTTGTGCTCGTCGCGCACCTCGCGCTTGGTCATCCGGGTGTGCTTGCGGTTGCGGCGCATCACGACGAGCACGTCGAGGCCCGCGAGCACGAGCCCCGCGCCGATCGCCGCCTGGAGGAGGCCGGCCGCGCCGCCGCCCGCCGCGGACAGCAGCGCGGCGATCGGCATCATCCCGGACGTCAGCAGCACCGGCATCAGCCCCTGGACGACCAGGAACAGCCCGATGCCCACCACCGCCGACTTGAGCAGCGTCTTCGCGCCTTCCCAGAGCGCGCGCATCCCGAACACCCTCGCGACACCGGTGACGATGTTGAACTGCTCGAACTTGGGCGACAGCCGCTTGAAGTGGATGCCGCCCTGCGCGGCCGCCGCACCGACGACCGCGATCGCACCGACCGCGAGCAACGGCCCGATCGTGGCCATGATGCTGCCGAACCCGTCGCCGAGCGCGACCAGCGCCTTCGCCGGGTCGGGGCTCTCGATGACCGACCGCACGGTGAAGAGCTGATCGACGGCGGCGTCGCTGCCCTTCTGCAGCGTGAGCGGCAGCATGATCGCCGCGGCGCCCACGCCGACCCAGGCGGTGAGGTCGGTGGACTTGGCGAGCCGCCCCTTCGAGCGGGCCTCCTTCATCCGTTTGTCGGTCGCCTGTTCGGTGCGTTCCTGCGCGTCGCTCATCGCGTCACCCCCAGCATGGTCTTCACGGCGGTGTCGGTCAGCGAGCTGACGACGCCGGGCAGCGCCACGAACACGACGGCCGACAACACGACCGTGAGCATGATCTTCAGCGGGAAGCCCAGCGCGAACGCGTTGAGCGCCGGTGCGACGCGGGTGAGGAGGCCGAGCGCCATGTCGGCCATGAACAGCACGATGATGAGCGGTCCGGCGATCTGCAGGGCGGACAGGAACATCTGGGTGACGCCGGTGACCATGGCCTTCGTCGGGTCGGCGAGGTCCATCCCCGCCGCGAGCGGAACAGCGTCGAAGGTGCGCACCAGGCCGCCGATGATCAGCTGGTAGCCGCCGGAGGCGAACAGCAGCGCGAGCGCGGTCAGCTGGAACATCCGGGTGAACTGGGCTCCGTTGATCATCGCCTGCGGATCGAACGCCTGCGCGAGCTGGAAGCCGCCGAACAGGTCGATGAAACTGCCCGCCGACTGGATGGCGGCGAACACCACGAACACGAGGAAGCCGAGCGTCGCGCCGACGGCGAGCTCGCGCACCATGTCGAGCAGGAACGCCCCGAGGTCGCCGGAGTGGTACCCGGCGCCGACCCGCGGGGCCACGGCGACCGCGAGCCCGATCGCGAGCATCCCCTTCACCTGGGCGGGGAAACCGTTGTACGAGAAGGGCGGGGCTATCACCAGGAACGCGACCATCCGCAGCGACGCCAGCGCAACGGCCTCGATGGCGGAGAGATCGATCGGGATGAACATCAGCCGCCCCCGAGGAGGGTCGGGATCTTCTCGAACAGCACGTGCGTGAACGTGATCAGCTCCGCGATCATCCACTGGCCGCAGATGATCAGTGCGATGGCGACGGCCGCCGCCTTCGGCACGAACGAGAGCGTGACCTCCTGGATCTGCGTGATCGACTGGATGAGCGAGATCGCGAAGCCGACCACGAGGGCGGTGACCACGATCGGCGCGGCGAGCTTGGCCGTGATCAGGAGGCCCTGCATGGCGATGTCGAGGACCGCGTTCGGGTTCATCCGCCACCTCGATAGCTCGTGATCAGGCTCGTGATGATGAGGCCCCAGCCATCGACGAGCACGAACAGCAGGATCTTGAACGGCAGCGAGATCATCACCGGCGGGAGCATCATCATGCCCATCGACATCAGGGCCGCGGAGACGACCATGTCGATCACCAGGAACGGCACGAAGATGACGAACCCGATGATGAACGCCGCGCGCAGCTCCGAGATCATGAACGCCGGGATGAGCGTGAGGATCGGCACGGACGCGGCGGAGTCCGGGTTGGGACGACCGGCCGCGCGCGTCATGAGCGCGATGTCCTCCTCGCGGGTGTGCGCGGACATGAAGTGCCGCAGCGGCACCTCGGCCGCGTGCACGGCCGCGGTGAAGTCGATGTGTCCCGCGAGGTAGGGCTGCACGGCGGTGCTGTTGATGTCGACCAGCACCGGGCTCATGATGAACAGGCTGAGGAACAGCGACAGGCCCGCGAGCACCTGGTTGGGCGGGATGGACGGCAGCGCGAGCGCGTTGCGGGTGATCGCCAGCACGACGAAGATCTTGGTGAACGACGACATCATCAGCAGCAGCGCAGGCGCGACCGAGAGCACGGTGATGCCGACGAGCGTGAGGATGGCGGCGCTGGGGGTGCCGTTGGGGCCGTTGATGTCCACCGTGATGCCGCCGGTGCCTCCGGGACCGGCCGGACCGGACGGGGTCGGGACGGGTGTCGGCACCGCGTGCGCGCCCGTCGCCGAGAGCAGGACGAACGCCGCTGCCATGAGCGCGACCAGCACGCCGGCGATCGCGAGCCGCGGCAGCAGGTGGGACGCGCGGGCGTGAGCACGGCCGAGCGCGGCACGGAGGGGTGCGCGCAACTCGGCGCGCGTCGCCGTCACCTCTTCTGCCGCACCGCCGAACTCGCCTGCCGCCAGGTCGCGGGTGACAGGATCGAGCCTTTGAGTGCCTCGTCGAAGAGCGAGGCGCGTCCCTGCGCCGTGAGGAAGTCGGCATCCTGCCTGGTGTCCGTGGATCCCTGAGCCCCGACCGGTCCGGACGCCGCGACTGCCGAACCGGCCGCGTCGACGTCTTTCGCGAATGTCTTGCGCACCGGAACCAGAGGGGTCACCTCGGCGTCCGCCTCCTGCGGACGGGCTCCGGTGTGCAGCACGCTCACCTGTCGTTCGGTCACGCCGAGCACGAACCGGTTGCCGTCCACATCCACGACGACGACCGACGCCTTCGGCCCGACCCCCTGGCGTCCGACCACCGACACGGCGTTGCCGCGACGGGTGCGACCGCCGCGCGCACCGCGCCCGCGCGTGATCCGGCGCTGCACGAACCACAGCAGCCCGACGATCACGCCGAGGACGACGAGCACCCGGAGGGCGACGAACAGGGTCTCCACGGATCGCACTATCGGCCATCGGCCGCACCCCGTTAGGCGCCGGTGTGGCAGGGTGGACCCGTGGAGGGCGCGGAGATCGAGATGGCGTACATCCCGCCCGGCGCGGTGCAGCTCCACGACGCCCGGCTGAAGCGCCGCTGGACCGTTGAGCTGGAGTCGTTCGAGATCGGCGTCTTCGCCGTCACCGAGGAGCAGGTGGCCGAGCTGATCGGCGAGCCGGCCTCCCATCCACGGCGACCGGCGACCGGGATCAGCTGGCTGCGCGCCATCCGGTTCTGCAACGCGGCGTCGGAGTGGGAGGGCCTCGACCCGGCCTACTCGTTCGACGGCGAGGACGTGACCTGGCACGTGGACGCCGACGGCTACCGCCTCCCGACCGAGGCGGAGTGGGAGTACGCCTGCCGTGCCGGCTCCACCGGCCCGCACTACGGGCCGCTCGGCGAGGTCGCCTGGACGAGCGCCGACGGGCTCTCGGCCCCGCACGACGTGGGCGGGAGGCTGCCAAACCTGCACGGACTGTTCGACACCCTCGGCAACGTCTGGGAGTGGTGCTGGGACTATCTGGACCCCGCTCGCTACGACGACTACCGGGTGTTCCGCGGCGGAGGCTACGCCGACGACGCCTGGAGCGTGCGGGCCTCCGTGCGCCGGGGCGGCTCACCGCGCACGCAGCACGAGGACCTCGGCTTCCGCGTTGCGCGGGGCGGGTTCGACGCCGAGGGCGAGGCGCAGGGCTGGTCGGCGGAGGCCGACCGCGAGCGCGCGGATCTGGTCTATCCGCTCCCGCCGGGCTGGACGCCGCGGCGCTGACGCACCTCCCGACCGCCGAGGGGCACGTTGTTGTCCCTTTCGGCGCTCGAAAGGGACAACGACGTGCCCTTCGGCGTTACGGGAGGCGCCCGGCGTGCGGCAGCTACGCGTAAGCACGTACGATGCGCTGCTGAAGGAGTTCATCACCGCCGCCTCCGTACACGAAGCCCGGCTCGACCGCTTGGACCACGATCTGATCGCGGTGCTGCAGGAAGACGGTCGCGCCAGCTACCGCGTCGGCATCGCCCTGCGCGGCCCGGCGGAGCCCGTGCACCGCTACCTCGTCGCCACGTCGGCGGTCGACCTCGCCGCCGACGCGCACGGCGCCTACGACGCCATCGCGACGATCGTCGGCAGCACGACGGGAGGCGTGCTCGCGGTCATCGAGCAACTGCGTTCGCTCCCGGAGGTCGGCTCGCTCAAGACCTGGGCGCACCTCGACATCATCAAAGAGGACTACACGCGCACCCTGGGGCGCATCGTGCGGCCGTAGTGCCGGGTGTGGTCGGCGTCAGTCCAGGTCTTCGGCCGCGTCGAGGATCTTGGTGATGCGGACGGCGTAGTCCTGGTCGACGACCACGATCTCGCCGTGCGCGATCAGCCGGCCGTTGAGGAGCACGTCCGCGGGCGAACCGGCGGAGCGGTCGAGCTCGATCACCGCGCCCGGCTCCATCGCGAGCACGTCGCGCACCGCCATGCGGGTGCGGCCGATCTCGACCGTGAGCGCCATCTCCACGTTGCTGATGCGCGCGAGCTTGCCCGCGATCGCCCCGGAGGCCGCACGCTCGGCGATACCGGCGCGCCCGCGCACCGCGAACCAGCCCGCCACACCGGAGGGACCGCTGAGCTCGAACACCGTCGTCGCCTCGTCGCCGAACAGCTCTGCGGCGTCCTCCACGCGCGCGTCGTCGAGGACGCCGGCGCCGAAGGTGTCGCTGGCGGCCTCCAGGGCCGGCTGGAGCACGTCCTGCAGTGCGACGACGGGCGAGCCGTCCGCACCCTCGTCGACGAGCGACGGAGCCTCCAGCAGCACGACCCCGAGGTCGACGGAGGTCGCACCGACGAAGGTCGCGACCACCGCGTTCGCGGTCTGCCCCGCGAAGCCGCCGGCGGTGTGCAGCAGCGCGGTCAGCGGCGCGCCGGTCGGCAGCACGCCAGCCAGCGCCTCCGCCGCGGCCTGAGCCTGGGCGAGCGAGAGAGTGGTTCCGGAGGCGTAAGTCATGCTCATGCGAGTCAGTCCTCTGTCTTGACGACGACGCAGGCGAGGCGGGATCCGCTGGAGCCCAGTGCTGCGCCGGCCACGGGGTGTCCCCCCACGGCGAGATCGAACGGTCGGTGTTGCGGATGCGGGAGGGGCAGGAGGTCGCCGACGGCCAGACCGAGAACCACGCTCGGCTTCACGACGGCCGGTGTGAGCCGCAGCGAGACGTCGACGGGCACGCGCGCGAGCTGTGCGTCGACGAGCTCGCGCGCATTCTCGGTGCTCGACGTCGGGTTGGTCTCCCCCAGCTGCGGCAGCAGTACGGAGGCAGGAAGGGCCAGCGTCGCCGGCGCGGTGGACTCGCCCACCCGCAGCTGGAAGCCGGCGACGATCATGAGCTCGGACGTCGCCGCGGCCTGCGCGAACTGCGAGTTGTACTGGATGGCGTCGACGGTGATCGTCGTCGCCAGGATGCTGCCCAGCGAGTAGCGCAGGTCTTCGAGCGCGTCGTCCATCAGCTTGCGCACCAGCGCGTGCTCGATCTGGGTGAAGGTGCGCTCCTCGGAGACCGGCACTCCCGAGCCGCCGAGCATCGCGTTCACCCACGACAGCGCTGCGACGGTCGGGAACTGGATGACGCCCTTCGGGGCGAGACCCTCCAGCTCGCACAGCACCATCGCCGTCGTCGCCGGGAGGGACGCCGCGTACTCGTCGTAGGTCTGCATCGCGACGGAGTCGCAGGTGACCTGGCTGAGCACCCGAACCTTGGCGGTGAGCTGGGTCGCCCACTGCCGCGCGAAGGTCTCGAACGCCAGCTCCAGCACACGCGAATGCTCGCGGGCGAGCGTGGTCGGCCGTCGGAAGTCGTACACCGGCAGCTCGGGTGCGGGAGCGTACAGGGTGGTCACGAGAGGCACTATCGGCAGGGGCGCGCCCGCCGTTAGGCACGACCGCAAGCTGCCCGGTCCCCCTAACGACCGACCGGCACGCGCCGATAGTGCCCCTGTGACGGCTCACCCGGAGCCGAGACCAGGATTCGCAGCCATGATCGTCGTCACCCGATTGAACGACAGCCAGTTTGCGGTCAACCCCGACCTCATCGAGCGCATCCACGCGAGTCCTGACACGACCCTCGTGATGGTGGACGGCGCCAAGTTCATCGTCACCGAGTCGATGGCCGAGGTCATCGAGAAGATCGCGGCCTACCGGGCCAGGGTGATCGCGCTCGCGCACGACCTCCCGGCCTCCGGCCCCCGACCCGTCCCCGCGCCTGTTCCCGACCAGGCGGCCGCCCCCGTTCCGTTGCGGGCCAGGAAGAAGTAACGAGGAGTCAGACCATGGATCCGGCAACGATCATCGGGATCGTGATTGCCTTCGCCTCCGTCGTGGCGATGGTCACGATCGAGGGCGCCCACCTCACGTCGCTGGTGCTTCCCGCGCCGATGATCCTGGTGTTCGGCGCGACCATCTCCGTCGGCATCGCCTCCGGCACGTTGAAGGACTTCTTCACCGCGATGAAGGCGCTCCCCCGCGCCTTCCGCGGCAAGGTCGAGCCGCCGCAGAAGGTCATCGACCAGGTCGTCGGGCTCGCCGAGAAGGCGCGCGCCAACGGACTCCTCGCCATGGAGCAGGAGGCCGACTCCATCGACGACCCATTCCTCAAGCGCGCGCTGCAGAACATCGCCGACGGAACCGACGGCGACGAGCTGCGGATCCTGCTGGAGGACGAGATCGCGACGCGCTCGAAGTCCGACCGGGTCGCCGCCAAGTTCTTCTCCACGCTCGGCGGCTACGCCCCCACCATCGGCATCATCGGCACGGTCGTGTCGCTCACCCACGTGCTCGAGAACCTCTCCAAGCCCGCCGAGCTCGGCCCGATGATCGCGAGCGCGTTCGTCGCGACCCTGTGGGGTCTGCTCTCCGCCAACTTCCTGTGGCTGCCCCTCGGCAACCGCCTGCGCCGGCTCTCCGACCTGGACGTCGACCGGATGACCCTGCTGATGGAGGGCGTGCTGGCGGTCCAGGCGGGCAGCCAGCCGCGCCTCCTCGGCGAGCGCCTGCGTGCGATGGTTCCCGGCGGCGACTCGGCCAAGCCGGCCAAGGGACCGAAGGCCGTGCCCACCCCGGAGAAGGAAGCAGCCTGACGTGGCCGCCCGTCGACGCAAGCACGAGCCGGAGGAGGAGCACGAGAACGAAGAGCGCTGGATGGCCTCCTACATGGACATGGTCACCGTGCTCATGTGCATGTTCATCGTGCTCTTCGCGATGTCGACGGTCGACGCCAAGAAGTTCGAGCAGCTCAAGAACTCGCTCGCGACCGGCTTCGGCCAGGTGAAGACCGAGAAGGTCGACGCCGCGACCGGCGTGGTGGTGCCGCCCTCGCACGTCAAGGACAACGGCACCACGACCGACTTCGCGCTGGCCCAGCAGGAGGCGCAGAACCTGGAGAAGCTGAAGGACCGCATCCAGGCGAGCCTGACCCGCGACGGGCTGCAGAACGCGGTGCAGATGAAGATCGACGCGCGCGGCCTCACGATCGGCCTCGTCGGCAGCTCGACCTTCTTCGAGTCGAACAAGGCCGACCTCAGCGCGACGGCCATGAAGGTGCTCGACGACATCGGCCCCGTGCTGGCTCCCGAGCAGTACCAGGTGTCGATCGAGGGCCACGCGGACTTCCGCCAGCCGGGCGCGCCCTACCCGACGAACTGGGAGCTGTCGGCGGGCCGCGCGACGAGCGTGCTGCGTCGCCTGGTCGAGTCCGACGGCTTCCCGGCCGAGCGCATCGCCGCCGTCTCGTACGGGTCGGCGCGCCCACTGGCGAACGCGACCGGCAGCACCGACCAGGACCTCGCCCTCAACCGCCGCGTCGACGTGGTGGTGCTGTCGAACCAGCCGGAACGCATCCGCGCCCTCATTCCCCAGGCCCTGCAGGGCACGACGGCGCCGGCTGCGGCGGGGTCGGCTGCGGGGTGACATCGACCTCGCCAGTCGCGTACAATTTCTTGTACGTCATTGGAGGGCGAGATGAAAACGATGAGCTACTCGGAGTCGCGAGCGCACTACGCCGCGACCCTCGACGCTGTGCTCGATGACCGCGAGGAGGTCGTCATCACTCGCGCGGGTCGTGAACCGGTCGTCATTGTGGCGCTTGAAGACTATGAGTCTCTCCGTGAGACCGCATATCTGCTGCGGAGTCCCGCCAATGCCCGTCGCCTGATCGAATCGATCGAGCGCCTCCACTCCGGCGGCGGATCCGAGCACGATCTCGCCGAATGAGGCTGATCTGGGATAACAACGCGTGGGAGGACTACGTGTACTGGCAGGGTCAGGACCGGCGAATCCTGAAGAGGATCAACCTGCTGCTGAAGGACATCGAGCGGAACGGGAACGAGGGGATCGGCAAGCCTGAGGCCCTCAAGCACGGGTTCCAAGGGTTCTGGTCGCGTCGGATCACCGATGAGCACCGGCTCATCTATCGACTCGACGACGAAGCCGTCCTCATCGCTCAATGCCGCTACCACTACGAAGGGTGACCCCCGCCCTCACTTCAACCGCGCCGGCCGCACGCGCACCGGGGCCAGCCAGGTCGCGACGATGACGGCGGTGATCGAGCCGGCGCACATGATCGCCGCGAGCACGACGACCTGGAAACGGCCGGCCTCCAGCGGCGAGACCCCGCCGAAGATGGCGCCGACGAACGCGCCGGGCAGAGTGACCAGTCCGGTGGTCTTCGTCTGGTCGACCGACGGGATGAGCGCGGAGTAGACCGCTCCGCGGGTGCGCTCCAGCGTGGACTGCCGCGGGGTGGCGCCCAGCGCCAGCCAGCCCTCCACCTCGTCCCAGTGGTCGTCAACCGCCTCCACGAACCGGCGGCCGGCGAGCGTCGCGATGCTCATCGAGTTGCCGATCACGATGCCGCCGATGGCGAGCGCGTAGCGGGCGGTGAAGTCGATCGCCCCCGTCGTGAAGACGATGGCGAACGTCACGATCACGCCGGTCGCCATCCCGACGGCCATCATGGTCCCGTGGTCCAGCGACCAGCCGATGCGGTGGGTCGCCGTGGCCGCTGCGACACCGAACATGACCAGGAGCGCGAGCGCCACCCACACCGGGCTCGTGATGACCCCGGACAGCACGACGCTGATCACCGCGAGCTGGGCGGCTCCGCGCAGGATGGCGAGCAGCGGCGCCCATCGGTGCGGCACACGGTAGACGCCGAGCACGGCCGTCGCGAGCAGCGCGAGGAGAGCGACCCCGAGCAGGGTGGGCGCGAGCTCTTGAACGATCGGCACGCACAGAGCCTACGTGGGCCGGCCGCGCCGGGGCGGCGCAAACTGCGGCGAGAACCACCGAGAGGGCGGACAATCCGCCCTCTCGACGGTTGCGCGCGTCAGCGCTTGAGGTTCGTGAGCTCCTGGAGGACCTCGTCGGAGGTGGTGATGATGCGCGCGTTGGCCTGGAAGCCGCGCTGGGCGACGATCAGGTTGGTGAACTCCTGCGAGAGGTCGACGTTCGACATCTCGAGCGAGCCGCTCTGCAGGGTGCCGAGGCCGGCCTCGCCCGGTCCGCCCAGCTCGGCTGCGCCGGAGTTCACCGTTGCGCGGTAGGTCGAACCGCCGGCCTTCTCGAGGCCGCCCGGGTTGACGAACGTGGCGAGGGCGATGCGGCCGACCGCCTGCTTGTCGCCGTTCGAGAACAGGCCGATGATCGTGCCGTCCTTCGAGAGCGAGAACGACTGCAGGGTGCCGGAGGCGCTGCCGTTCTGGTTCTTGAACGCGACCGTCGTGATCCCGGCGTAGCCGGTCACGGTCGAGAGGTCGACGGTGATGCCGCCGACCGCGAGGGTGCCGCCGCCGGTGAGCTTGCCTGTCGCGTCGAACGTGAGTGCGCCGGTGGCGGTCGCGCCGTTCGCGTCTGCACCTGCGACGTCCCAGCCCGCCGCCGTCTTGGTGAAGGTCAGCGTGAGCTTGCGGGAGGCTCCGGTGCCGTTGTAGACGTCGACGTCGCGCACCAGCTGGTCGCCGAGCACCGCGTCGGAGGGCAGGTTGCCGTTGATCGTGCCGGCCGTCGTCGCCGTCGCCGGGGTGACCGCGTTGAGCGGGATGGTCACGTTGCCGAGCGCGCCGCCCTGCTGGATCACGCCGTTGACCGCGTTCCAGCCCTGCAGGATCGCTCCGCCCGGGCCGACCAGGCGGCCGAGGGCGTCGGGGTCGAACGAGCCGGCGCGGGTGTAGACCGTCTCGCCGCCGACCTTGGTGACGAAGAAGCCGTCGCCGTTGATCATCATGTCGGTGGGGCGGCCGGTCGCCTGAGCGGCGCCCTGGGTGAAGTTGGTGGAGATGCCGGCCACCAGCACGCCGAGGCCGATCTGCGCCGGGTTGGTGCCTCCGGCCTGGGCGCCCGGCCCGGTGGCACCCTGGACCAGCTGCGAGAGCGTGTCCTGGAACTGCACCGCGGAGCCCTTGAAGGCGGTGGTGTTGACGTTGGCGATGTTGTTGCCGGTGACGTCGAGCATGGTCTGGTGCGAGCGGAGTCCGGAGATTCCGGAGTAGAGGGAGCGGAGCATGATGCTGCCTTTCTGTCGAAGTAACGGCCGGCGAGTCAGGCGGTCGGAGTGACCACGCCGAGGATGGAGTCGAGGTTGATCTGCTTGTCGCCGACGGTGACGACCGGCACGGAGCCGGCGAACGAGACGGACGACGCCGTGCCGGTCTTCGTGTCGCCGTTCTTGTCGAGGTAGCTGACGGTGTGGCCGATCAGCGCCGTGGCGGAGGTGCGCATCTGCAGCGCGAAGCTCTCCTGGTTGATCGAGTCCATGCTGGTGAGCTTCTCCATCATCGCCAGCTGCGTCGTCTGCGAGATCATCTGGTTGGTGTCCATGGGCGAGCTCGGGTCCTGGTTGCGCAGCTGCGTCACGAGCAGTTGCATGAACGCCTCGCTGTCGAGCGACTGCTTGGGCGTGCGCGTCGGCGCGGTGGTGTAGATGCCGCCGGTGTAGGCGGTGTCGGTTCCGGTGACGGGGTCGACGGCCACGGGGGCTCCTTTCGGTGTCTTAGACGATGAGGTCGATCGAGTGGATGGCCCCGTCGGGAGCGGGGAGCGGGAGGCGGTCGGCGGTGCGGTCGGCCTCCGCACGGGAGGACGGCGAGCGGCCGTCCCCAGTGTTCCGGCCGTCCGCGGCCGCCCGGCCTTCGCCCTGCTGGCCGAACGCCCGACCGTCGGCGGCGGCCTGCTGCTGCGGCGACGGCTGGTTCTGAGACGACAGGTCCAGGGTGCCGGTGAGACCGGTGCTGCCGAGGTCGCGGCGGAGGTCGGGCAGGATCGCGCGCAGCGCGTCGCGCCCGGCGTCGGTCGGGGCGAACAGCTCGACCCGCACTCCGTCGACGCCGACGTGGGCGCGGACGGTGACGGGGCCGAGGTTGTCCGGCGTCACGTGCACGGTCATCACGTGCTCCCCGCGGCCCGCCGCTGCGAGGGTGAACACCGGGCGGGCGAGCTGGGCACCGAGCGTCTGCGGTTGCGGAGACGACGGCGCGGCCGTTGCGGCGATCGCAGACGTGGCGGAGGTGGCGGGGGCGCCCGCCACCGGTGCGGCAGCAACCACCGAGGGAAGCGCGTCCGTCGCCGCTCCCGGCCTGTTCTGCAGCTCGAGGGCCGGGCCGACGGCTACGACCGGCCGGGAGGTCGCTGTCTGCTCGACCGCCCCGGTCTGCGTGGGGGACGCCGCCGTGACGGGAGCCTCCTGCTGGGCGGCGCGAGCAGTGCGCGGGGCCGGGGCGAGCGGGAGGGCTTCGGGCACCGTCGCGGAGGCCGCGGCAGTCGTCGACGAGCTCGAGGGCGCTGCCGACGGATCGGTCGCGGCCGGCGCGCTGGGAACCGGAGAGGATGGCGCAGCAGCGGGCGGTGTCTGCGCTGGCGCCGACACCGCGGCCGCAGGGAGGGCCGCAGCCGCGGGAAGACCGCCGGCGTGCGCCTCCGCGGCGACGGCGGGAGCCGTCGGCGGTGTCGGCACCGCGGACGTCGTCGGAGCGGGAACCGCCGTCGACAGCAGCTCACCGGCAGCGGCGGTGCTCGAGGGCGTCGCCGACACGCTTGCGGTCTGAGCGACCGGCACAGCAGCGCCCGTAGCCGTGGCATCGGCGGTTGCCGCAGCGCCCGGTGTCACCGGCATGGCCGAGGGATCCACCGGCGCCGCCGCCACGACACCGGGGGTCGCGAGGAGCGCCGCGAGAGCATCCACCGGCGTCGGCGTGGTGCCGTCGGCGGGCGGCGCAGGCTGGGTCGGCGCCCCGGTCGGCGTGCCGCCGGTGGAGTCGGTCGGCTTCTCCGAGGTCTCCGCCACCGCGGGTGCCGCCTTGCGACCGGCAGTGTGTCCGTGCTGATCGGGATGCGCCGGCGCCGTGGGTGAGGGCGTCGACGTCTCGCGTCGACCGGGTGCCGCGGCGTGGGCATCCGCCGCCCCTGCGAGGAACGCTCCGAACGCGTCCGCTCCGGCGGTGCGGTTCGCCCGCGTGCCTCCCCCTGGCGCGGTGTTCGGCGGCGAGGTGGGCGCCGCCACCGTCCCTGGCGTCACAGCGAGCCTCCCTTCATCACGGAGGAGAGGAGCGAGCGCAGCAGGTCGGCCTGCGTCGTCGAGCCCGACGAGCCTGCACCCGACAGCCCGGCCAGGCCGGAGAGACCCGAGATCTCGGAGAGACCCGAGATCCCCGAGGCGCCCGCCGACCCCGACAGGCTCGCCAGCGCCGACGCGAACGCCGAGGCGCCTCCCGCCGAGGCCGAAGCCGTCGCCGCCTGCGGCACGATGCGCCGGATGGTCACGATGTCCGAGTCGTCCATCCAGTTGTTCACGAGGCTGACGTTGCGGCCCTCGCTCGGGGCGTGGATGACTTTGCCGTTGCCGGCGTAGATCACGATGTGCTCCCCGCCGTTGGTGACGATGAGGTCGCCGGGCTGCGCCTGGGCGAGCGACGGCACCTCCGTCCCCATCTTCGCCTGACCGGAGACCAGACGCGGGAGGTCGATCCCGAGGTCCTTGTAGACGCGCTGCACCAGCCCGGAGCAGTCGATGCCCGACGAGCTCGTGCCGCCGAAGACGTACGGCACACCCAGGTACTTCTTGGCGTCGGCGACGACGTCCGCCCCGGTCACGCCTCCCGCCGATCCGGTCGCGCCGCCGACCCCGGAGGTTCCGAGGGCGCTTGCGAGAGCGTCGGCGAAGCTCGTCGACGACGCGTTCGTCGTCGAGGATGCCGACGAGGTGGTCGATCCCGTGGTGATCGTGTCGAGTTGCGCGATCGTCGCCTGGATCTGGGAGATCCGACCGATCGCATCGGTGACCGTCATGCCTCGTGCCTTCCTTCGTCCTGGCCGGACCGCCCTCGCAGCCACGCGCCGGTCGCGATCTCGTCGATCGCCGCCTGTTCCGCTCCGAGGTCGCCGGCGACGACCTCCGCGTGATGCCGGGCCTCGAGCTTCTCCAGCCCGACCGCGCGCTTCTTGGCCTCGGTGAACGCCTGCTGCGCGTCAGCGGCCTCCGCCTCCGCACGCTCGGCGTACGCCGCCAGGTCGGCGAGCATGCTGCGGCTGGAGGCGCGGGCCGCGGCCAGCGCGAACATCGTGCTCGCGTCCGACGCTTCCGCCGGCACCGCGTGCAGCGCAGCGATCGCGCGCACCTGCCTGTCCTGCACGTCCCTGCGCAGCGCATTCGCCGCGGCGAGGTCGCTCGCGGCGTGGTCCTTCTCGATCTGCCGCAGCCGCAGCAGTCCGGCGAGCGGGAACGTCCGTGCCATCACACCACCCCTGTCCCGGCGGCGGGCATGGCCGCCACCAGCTCGTTCAGTCGTGCCCAGCCGTCCGCGAACGCGGAGGGTTCGCCGATGCCCTGTCGCAGGTACCGGTTGATGGCGTCCTCGTGGGCGACCGCCGCGTCCACCCGCGGGTTCGTTCCCGGCTTGTACGCGCCGACGTCGAGGAGATCCTGCGCCGCGACCTTGGCCGCCAGGATGCTGCGCAGGGCGGTCGCCGCCGCCCGCTGCTCCGGGGTGGTCACCCTCGACGCGAGGCGCGAGATCGAACCGAGCACGTCGACGGACGGGAAGTGCCCGACGACGGACAGCCTACGGTCGAGCACCACATGGCCGTCCAGGATGCTGCGTGCCGCGTCGGCGATCGGCTCGTTGTGGTCGTCGCCGTCGACGAGCACGGTGTACAGGCCGGTGATCGAGCCCGTCTCGCCTGTCCCCGCGCGCTCGAGGAGTTGCGCGAGCAGCGAGAAGGTCGACGGCGGGTAGCCGCGGGTGGCGGGAGGCTCGCCCGCCGAGAGGCCGATCTCGCGCTGGGCCATCGCCACGCGGGTCAGCGAGTCCATCATGAGCACGACGTCACGACCCTGGTCGCGGAACGACTCGGCGATGCGAGTGGCGGCGAACGCGGCGCGGAGCCGCATCACGGCAGGCTCGTCGGAGGTCGCGACGACCACGACGGAGCGCGCCAGACCGGCCGGCCCGAGGTCGTCCTCCAAGAACTCGCGGACTTCGCGCCCGCGCTCCCCCACCAGGGCGATCACCGACACGGCCGCATCGGTGCCCCGCGCGATCATCGAGAGCAGTGACGACTTGCCGACGCCCGAGCCGGCGAACAGCCCGAGGCGCTGGCCGCGCCCCGCGGTCACGAGCGTGTCGAGCACGCGCACGCCGAGTCCGAGGGGTGCCTGGATGCGCGCTCGGCGCATCGCGTCGGGTGCGCGGTTGTCGAGCGCGACGAATCCGTCGGGGGCTATCGGGCCGCGCCCGTCCACCGGGCGGCCGAGCGCGTCGATCACGCGGCCGAGCATCCCGTCGCCGGTCGGCACCAGCAGCGGGCTGCGCACGGCACGCACGGGCGCGCCTGCGGCGATTCCGGTGAGCCGCCCGTAGGGCATCACCTTCGCCCCCGTGGAGGTCGTCGCGACGACCTCGGCGTGCACTCCGGCCCCGTCGCCGATCACCACGAGGTCGCCGATCGCCGCGTGCACGCCCTCGATCTCCGCGCCGAGGCCCACGACGGCGACCACGCGACCCACCCGTTCGACGGCGGCGGCCTCCACCGCGGTGCGCCAACCGGCGAGCGCGGCCGTCACGACAACGCCCCCTTCGCCCGGTCGAGCGCGGAGCCGATCCGCGCGTCGAGCCATCCCGTCGGCAGGCCGCCGATCGCGTCGCCCGGAGCGAGCGAGGGGTCCGCGATCACGGAGACGCCATGGAGCGTCGAGACGCCCCGCTCGTCGTCCGTGCCGGTCGCGCCGAGCAGTGAAATGTCCTCCGGGTTGAGCCGCACCACCGTCAACTCGCCGGCCGGCGCCTCCGCGAACACCCGCGCCACCGCGGCCCGCGCGGCGGAGAGCCGATCGGACAGTGCGGTCCCGACCACCGCCTCCGCCAGCTCGAAGGCGGCCGCGATGAGCGCGTCCTCGACCTCGGCGAGCACCGGCACCGTCGCCTCCCGCAGCTCGACGGCAGCCGCGCGCAGGGCATGCGCCAGCACGGCGGCGCGTTCGGCCGCCTCAGCCGCCTCCGCCGCACGGGCCAGCTCGGCCTCCGCGCGCCAGGCCGCCTGCTCGGCCGCCGCCTCGCGCCGGCCGTCCGCGTAGCCGGAGGCGAAGCCGCGCGCCCTGGCCGCGTCCGACGCAGCGTGCTGGTCGTCCGTCTCCGCGAGAACGGGGACGGTCAGCGGCGCGAAGGCGACGTCATTCGACATACGCGTCCTCGTCGCCGCGTTGTACGGTGATCGCGCCCGTGGCCTCCAGGTCGCGGATGGCACGGACGATCGACGCGCGCGCGTCCTCCACCTGCGACAGGCGCACAGGGCCGAGGATCCGGATCTCGTCCTCGAGGATCTCGCGGTTGCGCTCCGACAGGTTCTGCGTGATGACCTCGGTGACGGCTTCCGTCGCGCCCTTGGTGGCGACGGCGAGCACGGCCGCGTCGACGCCGCGCAGCACCTGCTGCACGTCGCGCGGGTCGAGGCGCACGATGTCGTCGAACGTCAGCATCCGCGAGCGGACCTCTTCGGCGAGCGCCGGATCGCGCTGCTCGAGCGACTCGAGGAGAGCCTTCTCCGTCGCGGCGTCCGCCCGGTTGATGATGTCGACGAGCGGCTGCACTCCCCCGACCGAGTCGGACGACGTGCGCGCGGAGACCACGGCGCTCGCGCGCTGCTTGAGCGTGTCGGCCACGACGCGCACCGCGTCGGGGCTGGGCGACCCCATGGTCGCGATCGCGTGGGCGACCTCGGTGCGCGCATCGTCGTCCAGGCCGGCCAGCACGCGGGAGGCGTGGTCGGCGCGCAGGTGCGCGAGGACCAGCGCGCTCGTCTGCGGCAGCTCCCCCGCCAGCAGCATCTGCACCTGGCCGGGCTCGACCGCGTCGAGGAATTCGAACTGCTTGCCCGCCATCGACGACGCGACCCGGTTGAGCACGCCCGTGGCACGTTCGGCGCCGAACGACGCCTCCAGGAGACCGACCGCGATGTCGCGGCCGCCGCGCGTGCTGACCCCACCGCGTGCGGTGAGGTCGTGGAACTCGCTCAGTGCCTTCTCGGCGACGGCGGGATCGACCCGGCGCAGGCGGAGGATCTCCGCGGTGATCTCGTCGGCCTCCTCGTCGGAGAACTGCTTCATCACCTGGGCGGCGCGCTGCTGATCCATGTTCATCAGCACGACGGCCACCTTCTGGGGGCCGGTCAGGGGGGTCTTGGTGTCGTTCATACGCCGGCCTTGTCCTCCATCAGACTGCGCAGGAACTCCGCCGTCTTCTGCGGGTCGCGCTCGGCGAGCGATTCGATCTCCTGACGGCGGCGCTCTGCCTCGAGCTCCGGCCCCGAGGGGTCGGGCACGGGGTCGAGCTGCATCGGGACCGTCGGCGGCGCCGGCTCGAGCGCGATCGGGAACGCCGCGGCCTCCAGCGCCGCCGCGTCGGCACTCTCGGCCTCCAGCTCGGCGTTCTCGGCCGCGCGCTTGCGGCCCCGGCGGAACAGGGCGAACGCGATGATCGCCGCGGCGACGACCGCCGCTCCGATGATGGAGGTGCGGATGATCCCCGAGAGCTGGTCGGCCGCCGCAGCGTCCTTGGCCTCCTGGATGGCCTTGGCCGCCTCGGTCGCTCCCGCCTTGCTGAACGGGACCAGCTGCACGCTGACCGAGTCCCCGCGCTTGGTGTCGATCCCGGCCGCCGCGTTGACCATGTTCCGCAGCTCCGTCGCGCTCACGTTGGAGACGGCGTCGGAGTTCACCGCGACCGAGACGGTCTGCCGGTTGATCGCGCCTGCGGGGATGGTGCGCTGCTCGGTGACCTTGTCGACCGCGTTGTCCTTGGTGCTGGACTCCGAGTTGAACGTCCCGTTGCCGTTGGTGCCGTTCGGCACCGCGATGTTGTCCGGTCCGAGCACACCGGCGGCGGAGTTGCCGCCTGTGCCCGAGTAGGTCTCCTTCTGGGTCGTCTCGCTCAGCGACGGCGCGTTGGTCGGCGCGGTGTACGACTCCTCGGTGCGCTGCGCCGACTCGTTGCTGACGTCGGCCGCGACGGCGACGGTCGCGTTGCCGGGGCCGACGACCTTGTCGAGCATGTCCTGCACGGCCGACTTCACGCGGGTCTCGTAGTCGTTGGCCTGCTTGTCCGCTCCCCCGGTCGCGCCGGCTCCGACGGTGCTGAGGACGTTGCCGTTCGCATCGACGACCGCGACATCGGTCGGCTGCATGCCGGTCACGGCCGCGCTGGTCAGGTGCACGATCGCCTGAACCTGGTCTGCGGTGAGCGTCACGCCGGCCTGCGTCTCGACGAAGACGGAGGCGGTCGGGTCCTTCTTCTCGGAGACGAACACCGTGTCCTGGGGGATCGCGAGCCGCACCGACGCCGTCTTCACGCCCTTCATGGCGGAGATCGTGTTGGCGAGCTCGCCCTCCATCGCCCGCTTGTAGGTCACCGACTGCTGGAACTCCGACGACGTGACGCCCATCTTGTCGAGCAGTGAGTACCCGTTGGAGGTGGAGGTCGGCAGGCCGGCCGAGGCCGCCTTGAGCCGCTCGTCGTAGACCTTCTGCTGGGGCACCATGATGGTGCCTCCGCCGTCGGTGAGCTGGTACGGGACGCCGTCGGTGCGCAGCTGGTCGACGATCGCCGAGGCGTCTGCCGCCTGGAGGCCCGAGAACAGCGGCGTGTACGACGGCTGCGACGCCCACATCGCGAGGCCGGCGGCTCCCAGGCCGATCACGGCCACGCCGATGACGGCGATGACCCGCTGGGCCACGCTGAACCCGCGGATCGTGTCGCCGAGCCGACGGAAGAAGCTCGTCACCTGTTGAGGCATCAGGCCTGCATCCTCATGATCTCGTTGAAGGCGTCGACGGCCTTGTTCCGCACGCCGGCGACCAGCTCGAGGGTGACCTGGGCGCGCGTGGAGGCGAGCGTCGCCTTGTGGATGTCATCCAGATTTCCCGTCACCGCCTGCACGGCGAGCGTGTCGCTCGTGCCCTGCAACTGCTGAAGGTTGTCGACGGCGCCGCTGAGCACCGTGCTGAACGAGCTCCCGCCCGTGCCCGTGGTGGAGTTCGCCGAGGTCGCGCCGGTGGTGCCGGTGACCGCGCCGATCGAGCTGATCGCGTTGATGGCGTCGACGGGCATCAGTTCCTCCCGATCTGGAGAGCGGCCTGGTAGGTCTCCTTGGCGCGGTCGACGACCGCGGCGTTCGCCTGGTAGCCGCGCTGGGCCATGATGAGCGACCCCATCTGCGACGAAAGGTCGATGTCGGGGTAGCGGACGTAACCCTTCGCGTCGGCGACGGGGTTGTCCGGCTCGTAGACCATCCGGCCTTCCGCGCTGCCGTAGGCGGCGCCGGCGACGTACGCGCCGGACACCCCCTGTCCTTCCTGGGCGACGACGTAGCGCGCCTGGAACGCCGCTCCGTTCGTCGGCTTCGCCGTGTTGATGTTGGCGAGGTTGTCCGAGATCGCGTCGAGCCATTTGCGGTGCAGGGTGAGTCCCGTGCCCGCGATGCCGATGGCGTCGAATGTCATCGTGAGTCCTTTCGGTCGTCGAGGATCGGGGCGCGGGTCAGCTGGTCTTCAGGGCGGCGCGGACGAGCGAGAACTCGTTGCCCGCCGCCTGGGACGCGAACTGGAAGCGGAGCACCGTGTCGACGTTGGAGAGCGTCTCGGTGTCGAGGTTGACATTGTTGCCGTCGAGGCGGGTCGGCTCGAGCGAGCGTCCGGTGGTCGAGGCGGCGTGGCCGTCTCCGCGTGCGACGGAGGCGGCGAGGGCGTCTTCGAACGAGACCCGCTCGGCCGTGTAGCCGGGGGTGTTGACGTTGGCGATGTTGTTGGCGATCGCGCGCTGGCGCGCCGAGAGGCCGTCGAGGGCGCTCGACAGGGCGGCACTGGTCACGGATTCGAGCACGCTGCACTCCATCGGTGGTCGAAGGGGGCGGCCTGTCCGTGGCCAGTCGTCGAGCGATCCGTGCTCGTAGGCCTCTATCGACACCGACGGAGGATGCGTTAGCCAGGCGGGGCGTGCCCAATTCGTGGGACACGAGTGCGGGTGAACGGCAGTGTTCGCGCGGGTGAAGGATGCTCAGCGGCGCCTGTGGATGACCGGACCATCAGACGCTGAAATCACAGATCTATCCACAGTCGTTTTTCGGGTGTGAATTACACCGTTGTGGTTTAGAACAAAGCTTCGATTCGAGACGATTTGCAACAAAATGCCCGGTCAGACGGTGTTACAACTCCCTGAGAATTCTGAGATTCCACACAAGCCGCGCGTGTCCTCCACACATTATCCGCACTCATCCACGGCTTTTCCCCAGAGTTATCCACAGGTGGACAAGTTGGGGAGGACGGCCGACCGTGGACACAGCGGTCGACCCCCACCCGTTGAACGCGACGACACGCCCGGGACGCGTCGCGGAGTCAGCCGATCAGATCGAAGTACACCGGGTGCGGACCGATCTCCGCGCGCGGCACGGAGCTCACCGCGGCGAGGTGCCGTGCGGTCGTCTGACGCACATCCTCGAGGTAGCGGATGGTGTGCAGCTGGGCCTCCAGGAGCCGCGCCGCACGCTCCTGCAACTCTTCCGGGATCGGGCCGAGGCCCGCCGGCGGGCGCCAGGGGATGGGGTCGACTTTGGCGAGAGCGCCATGCAGCTCGCTCTCCATGCGCTCCAGGGCTTCCGCCCACGCGTGCTCAGGCGACGCCGAGGTCACGTCCGGTCTCCGATTCGCCGTCGGCGGAGGCGCCGTACGGGGATGGGCTCGCGGGGGAGCGGAACCCGGGCGAGGAGGCGGGAAGGCTCTCCGCCGCCTCGTGCCAGGCGAGCCGCAGCGGCTCGACGAGCTCGATGGCCTCGTGCACCTTCGCCGCGTCGTGATCGACGGTGCCGGCGACGATCAGCTCCGCGAGGTAGCTGTACAGCTGCAGCAGACCTTCCGCGCCGTCCCACAGGTCGACCTTCAAGCTCGAGGCGAGTTCTGCGACGATCTGGTCCGCGTGCCGCAGGTTCTCCCACGCGGTGGGCCAGTTCTGCGCGAGCAGGGCCTCCTCTGCGCGGGTCAGGTCGAGCACGAGCCGGTCGTACAGCATCGTCAGCAGCCGTGCGGGGCTGGCCGAGAGCACGCTGTCGCGGTTGTACGCGGACAGCTTGGCGGCGGCGGAGTTCAGGAGACTCATCACTTGCCCGACGAGGAGAGGGAGGCGAGCTGGCCGGTCAGCCACGACGACTGGGACTGCAGTTGCTGCAGCTGGACTTCGAGATTCGCATAGGTCTTCTGGAGGGTCGATTTGCGGTCGGCCAGGCGGGTGTCCCAGTCGGCGATCTGTGCGTTGAGGCTCTTGACCGTCGACTGCTCACCCTGGATCTTCTTGGTGATCGTGCCGTCGTACTTGTCGCTCACGGCGTTCGCGGCGTCCGCGACCCGCTGCGCCACGGTCGCCACCGCGGCCTTGACGGCATCCGGGTTCTTCGCGATGGCCGAGGCGAAGACGGTCTTGTCGAACGTCACCTGCCCGTCGCTCGTGATGCTGATGCCGTACGTGCTGGGGGAGACACCGTTGATCGGAGCGATGACGGCGTCGATCAGTTTCTGGTTGGCGTCGCGTACGGTCGACTCGCCCGTGAACGTCCCGGCGGTGACGGTCGTACCGCCCGCGGCGTCCGTTCCGGTCGTGACCGCCTGCTTCTGCGAGATGAAGGTGAAGATGTCGTTCAGGCTCGTCGCCAGCGAGTTCGCGGCGTTCGAGATGCTGGTGTCGTCGCGGGCGACGGTGAGCGTGACGGGAGTGGTGGAGGCCGCGGACACTGTGACCGACACGCCCGGCAGGACGGTGTCGAAGGTGTTCGTCGCGCTCGTCACGGTCTGCGCAGCGGGCGAGCCCGCCCAGAGGGTGACCTGCGCGTCCTGCGCCTGACGCACCTGCGCGGCTCCCGGGTCGTTCAGGAGGTTCGTGGCCGTCGCCGCGGTCACGTCAGCCGGGGTTCCGCGGTAGACGGTGAACGCACCGGCCGCGCCGGTCTGCGTCGAGCTGAGCTGGAGCCGGTAGAGCTTCTGACCCGTGGCGGGGTCCAGTCCCGCGGCGACCTGCGTGGCGCTGACGCCGACGCCGGCCTTGTTGATGGCTGCCGCCACGTCGGCGAGCGACGAGCTCGCCGCGGTGACCTGCTTCGTGGTGCCGTCCGCGGCGACGAACGTCAGCGTCGGCGGCTGGTCCGGCCACTGTGTGAGCGGCCCGGTGACCGTGACCTGCGACTGCGCGAGTCGGTCGACGGTGAAGTCGATGGTGCCGTCCACCGCTCCAGGGCCCGCGGTCGCGGTCACCGTCGTCGAGGCGACGCCGCCCGAGCTGACCGATGCGGTGTGGAGGTCGGTGCCGGCCGGCTTGGCGAGCGCGGTGGCGGCGGTGGCGAGCGACGCGATCTTGGTGTTCAGCGTCTGCATCGCGGTGATGAAGGTCGTGGAGTCGGTGACCTTGTTCTTCAGCAGGGTCTGCGGAACCGCTTCCGCCTGCATGAGCTGGTCGATCAGCTGCGTGGTGTTGAGCCCGCTGATCAGACCGTCGACGGCCATTCCCATGAGCTGCTCTCCCTCCTACGACGGTGATGCCGGTGGTGCGTGTGGAACGGCGGCCGGGATGCCCTTTGGGGATGACATCCCGGCCGCCGGGTCTGTAGCGAGCCTCTCGCGCTTAGCGGAGGAGCTGCAGGACGCCCTGACCGGACTGGTTGGCCTGGGCCAGCATCGCGGTGCCCGCCTGCGACAGGATGTTCGAGCGGGTGTACTTCACCATCTCGGACGCCATGTCGGTGTCGGTGATGCGCGAGTTCGCAGCGGACAGGTTCTCCTGGGAGACGTTGAGGCTGCGGATGGTGCTCTCGAAGCGGTTCTGGACCGCACCGAGGTTGGCGCGAGCCGTCGACACGTTCTTGATCTGGGTGTCGAGGGCGGCGATCGAGGTGAGGGCGTTCCCGGCGGTGTCGAACGTCAGCGCGCCGACCGCGGTGGCGACGGTCGAGACGTTGGCACCGGAGAGGTCGACGGCGATCTGGTCGTTGGCGGCGACGGAGCCCGCGCCGACCTGGAAGGTCAGCGTGGCGTTCGAGCCGTCGAGCAGGTTGATGCCGTTGAAGTTGGCGCTGCCCGAGATGCGGGTGAGCTCCTTCGTCAGCTGGTCGACCTCGGTCTTGATCGCTGCGCGCGAGTCCGTGTTGTTGGAGTCGTTGCCGGCCTGGACAGCCAGGTCGCGGACGCGCTGCAGGATCGAGTGGACCTCGGTCAGCTGACCTTCAGCGGTCTGCACGACGCTGATGCCGTCCTGAGCGTTGCGGGCGGCGACGGTCAGACCGCCGACCTGCGACTTCAGGCCCTCGGAGATCGCGAGGCCTGCCGCGTCGTCCGCCGCACGGTTGATGCGGAGGCCGCTGGACAGCTTCTCGAGCGACTTCGAGAGGTCGCTCTGCGTGTTGTTCAGGTTGCGGTAGGCGTTGAGCGCCGAGATGTTGGTGTTGATCTGCATACCCATGATGTTTCCTCCATGACTGGGCTTCGGTTCGCGGTCCGTCCATGTCCCGCACTGACACCTATCGGCCGGACGTCAGCGGCCGTTAGGGACGATCTTCAGGATGCGCGCGCCGTGCTGGGCGAAGGGGCGTGCGGGTGCAGGTGGGCCACGGCGTGCTGGGCGAGCCTGGCGAGGTAGGCGCTTCGGCGCGCCTGGGAGGTCTTCGCCTCGATGACCTCCGGGTCGCCCTCGTCGGCGTAGTGCGTGGCCATGCCCTCGCGCATGAGCCGGATGGCCTCCGAACGCTGCTGCGACACCGCCGAGTGGGTGATGCCGAGCTCCTCGGCGATCTCGGTGACCGTGCGGTCGTCGAAGTAGATCGCCTCCACGATGGACCGCATCCGGTCGGGCAGCGCGGCGACCGCTGCGCGCACGTACGCGGTCCGCTCTCCGACGAGCAGCGTCTCCTCCGGGCCGGCTGCCTCCGACACGAGTACCGACTCGACCGTCTCGTCGAGCGCGGTGACCGAGCGCGCGGCGTCGGCGAGCCCTGCCGCGGCCGTCTCACGGTCGACTCCGAGCGCCGCGGCGATCTCCTCCACCCCCGGCGTGCGACCGAGCGCAGCCGTGAGGCTCTCCTGCACCGCCAGCGTCTCCTTGATGCGCTTGCGGGCCGATCGCGTCGCCCAGTCGCTGGCACGCAGCTCGTCGGCCAGTGCGCCGACGATGCGGGTCCGCGCGTAGGCGCCGAAGGGCACTCCGGTGGTCGCGTCGTACGCCTCGGCCGCCGTCACCAGCGCGACAGCGCCGGCGGAGGCCAGATCGTCGCGCGACAGGTGCGTGGCCCTGGAGCACAGGTCGGAGACCAGGTACCCCACCAGCGGCAGGTTCTCGACGACGAGCGTGTTACGTTCTGTGCGGTTCACGCTGGGCGACCCCTCTTCATCGGACGGGTACCACGGAACATCCCGGTCGGGGTGGGATGGTGCGGGTACTCGGGCGGTGCTCGGATGTTCGGACTTACTCGGGTGCCGAACGCTGGTGCTAGGGGTTTCTCGTGTTCACGCTAACAATGCGAGTCCTTTCAGGTCGCGACGTCGATGCCCCCACTACGGGGCAGGAACTACCCCCAGTACGGGGAATACTGAGTGGACGCCCCGAGCCGGTACGGCCTGAGCGATTTCATAGGGCCGGCCGCCTAACATCGGGGCGACCGGTGCCGATGGTCCCCCATGAGGCGGACACCCGTTCCGCCACGGACCGAGGGATTCAGTGCGCACAACGACTCACGAGGACGTCAGGAGCGACATGGCCGCGAGCGAACTCTCCGCTCAGCTCTGGAAGGAGCGCGAGCTGCTGGAGCTGCTGCTGTTCAAGCTGGAGGAGGAGCAGCTGCTGCTCATCGCCGGCAAGTCGCGCTGGATCTCGCACGCCACCCGCGAAGTCGAGCAGGTCATGGAGCGCATGCGCGATGCAGCGCTCGCCCGGACGATCGAGGTGTCCGTCGTCGCCGAGCAGTGGGGTCTCAGCCCGGAGGCGACCCTCCGCGAGCTCGCCGCCGGCGCTCCTGACGGCATCTGGTCCGACATCTTCGCGTCGCACCTGACCGCGATGACCGAGCTCACCGGCCAGATCGCCGACGTGCGCGACACCAACGAGCGCCTGCTGCGGGAGGCCGCTCGATCGACCCAGGAGACGCTGAACGGCCTGTCGGGCTCCGGCCCCGACGCCGGCGTCTACGGCGCCGCGGGGGAGAGCCGCACGGGCGACGCCGGCGGACGTCTCTTCGACACGGAGGCGTGAGGCGATGAGCACCTTCAGCGGACTCAACACGGCCTACACCGGCCTGGTCGCGGCCAAGGCCGGCCTGGACGTCGTCGGCCAGAACCTGGTGAACGCCAACACCGCCGGCTACACCCGGCAGCGGGTGTCCACCTCCGGGGTGCCCGCCCTCACCTCCGCCGGTCTCTTCACCGGGGGCGTCCGGCCCGGTCAGGGCGTCAATGTCGACGGCGTGCAGCGGCTCGACGACGCCGCTCTCGACGCCCGGGTGCGCAGCACGACGGCGCTCTCGGGCTACTCCTCAGTGCGCGCGAAGGCGTTGACCTCTCTGGAGGATTCGCTGAACGAGCCGGGCACCAATGGGATCTCCGATCAGCTGCAGAAGTTCTGGTCGGCCTGGAGCGATGTCTCCAACCAGGCGGGCGACCAGGCCCCCGCCGGCGTGCTGCTCGGCCGGGCCGGCAGCCTCGTCACCCAGATCGCCACGGGCTACCGGGCCGTCGACGACCAGTGGACCGCTCTGCGCCAGAACGCCGCGGGGATGGTCGACGACGTCAATCGGGCGGCCTCCGAGGTCGCCGACCTCAACGGCCGCATCCGGCAGGCGGTGGCCTCCGGCGCCTCGGCGAACGAGCTCATGGATCGGCGCGACGTGCTGACGACCCAGCTCGCGAACCTCGCGGGGGGAGTGGTGCGGCCGAACACCGACGGCACCGTGGACGTCCTCGTCGGCGGCAACGCTCTGGTGAGCGGCACGACGGCGAACGCGGTGCAGCTCGCCGGCGCCCAGCGCATGGCCGACGCCGGCGGCAGCCCGGTGCAGCTGGAGTGGGCGCACCGCCCCGGCTCCGCGATCGCGCTCGGGGGCGGCCAGATCGCCGGTGCGATCTCCACTCTCGCTCCCGCCGATGCGACCGGTACCGGCGGCGTGCTCGCCGAAGCCGCAGCCGGCTACAACGCCTTCGCGGCGACCTTGGCCCAGCGGGTCAACGCCGTGCACAGCACCGGATCGACCCCGACCGGTGCGACCGGTCTCGACTTCTTCGCCATCGACGCGTCCAAGCCGGCGGCACTCGGCCTCTCGGTCGTCCCCACCTCCGTCTCGCAGATCGCCACGGGGACGCCGGGGGCCGGGGGCGCGGACGGCAGCATCGCCGACGCGATCTCCAAACTCGGCACGGGCGCCAACGCGGTCGACAAGCAGTGGTCGGCGTTCGTGGTCCGCATCGGGATCGCCAGCAAGACCGAGCAGCAGCAGTCGGATCTCGCCGATCTCGCGACGAGCTCCGCGACCAGCGCGCAGCTCGCCAACTCCTCCGTCGACCTCGACGAGGAGAACATGAGCATGCTCACGTTCCAGCACGCGTACCAGGGCGCCGCCCGGGTGATGACGGCCGTGGACGAGACGCTCGACGTGCTCATCAACCACACCGGACTGGTCGGGAGGTAATCGTGTTCACCCGTGTCACGAACGCAACGCAGACGGCGAACGCCCAGCACAACCTGCAGCTCAGCCTGCAGCGTCAGGCCAAGCTGTACGACCAGGCGACGAGTCAGAAGCAGCTGACCCGGCCCTCCGACGACCCTACGGCGACCGCGAGCGCCCTCACCGTGCGCTCCGGCCAGGCCGCCACGACGCAGTACCAGCGCAATGCCGACAACGGCGACGGCTGGCTGAACACCGCGGACTCGGCGCTCACCGGCGCGGAGGCGCTCATGCGCCGCTTCCGCGATCTCACGGTTCAGGGCGCGAACGACGGCGCCCTGTCGCCCGAGGCCAAGGAGTCGATCGCCACCGAGCTCGAAGGCATCAAGAAGAGCCTCCTCTCGCTGGCGAACACCCCGTACCAGGGTCGAACGGTCTTCGCGGGCAACTCGGACGCCGGCGTCGCCTTCCAGCCCGACTACTCGTTCACCGGGTCGGCGGCCAGTACAGTGGAGCGCAGGATCGGACCCGACGCCACCGTGCGGGTCGACGCCGACGGCGCCGCCGCATTCGGCACCGGCGCTTCGTCGGTGTTCGCCCTGATCGACAACACCGTCAGCGACCTGCGCTCGGGGGTGAACGTGGGGCCGAGGCTTGCGGAGATCGACGACAGGATGAAGGCGATCGTGGGAGAGCACGCGGAGATCGGCGGACGCCAGACCCGCCTGGACAAGGCGAAGGACGCCCTCGCGTCCGGCGCGATCTCGCTGGAGTCGCAGCGTGCGAGCCTCGAGGACGTCGATCTGAGCAAGGTCCTCCTCGATCTCAAGACGCAGGACGTCAACTATCAGACGGCCATCGCCGTGACCGCACGCGTGCTCCAGCCGACGCTGATGGACTTCCTGCGATGAGCGCCGTCCGGTTCGTCGTCCCTCCGCCCGGCCTGGAGCCGCTCGCCGCTTTCGAGCTCACCGCCGTCGCCGGCGCGGACGGCCTCTACTCGCTGTCGTCCGTCGAGCGCCCTGAGGTGCGCCTCTTCACGATCGACGCGGAGGTGCACCTTCCCGGTTACTCGCCAGAGCTCCCGGACGACCGCGCTGCGGAACTCGGGATCGGCGCGCCGGAGGAGGCCATGCTGCTGGTCGTGGTGACGCCGTCGCGCGAGGGCAGCACCGTGAACCTGCTCGCCCCGATCGTGGTCAACCGGGCGGACGGCGCGGCTGTCCAGCTCGTGCTCGACGACGACGCCCTGCCCGTGCGCGCAGAGCTCGCGGCCCTCGCCGGCGCCTGAGCTCCGAGCGAGACGACGGATTCTCCGCCCACTCGGCGCTCGTCCGCGTAGTTCGCGCCGCCTCGGCTGCTACTTGGCCGGGGGAGTGGGGCAGGGTGCGGCCGCCTTCATCGCCGCCACGGCCTGATCCTCCGACCAGGGGAGTGCGGCCACCGCTTTCGCACCCTTCGTGACGGCGGGAACCTTCGACACGATCGAGGCGAGCCGCTGCGCCAGGGCCTGTGCGAAGCCCGCTCCCGGCGTCGAGTTGTTGACCGCCGCGACGATGGTGAGTCCGGACGACGGGTCGGCGTACATCGCCGTCAGGTAGCCGGGGACGGCAGCAGCCCCGCCGCGCAACGGCCCGACGACCTGTACACCCAGGCCGTACCCGAGCCAGGAGGAGCCGGCCCCGACCGTCGTGTGCTGGGCGTCCGCCGACCGGCTGCTGATCAGCGAGCCGCCCGCCAGCGCCTGCGCGAAGGCTTTGAGGTCGGGCACGTTCGACACGACGCCCGCCGCAGTCCAGCCCATGGACGGCGACAGTGCAGTGACGTCGCGCACCTGATCGCACTGCGGCGCACCAGCGGCGTCGAGCGCTGCGGCGTACCCGGCCGGATGCTCTCCCGGCACGTCGAGGACGCCGTTGTCCGGGAGGGCTGTCGACGACATGCCCAGCCGCGAGAACACGCGGCTGGAGTAGAGCTGCTGCCAGTTGCTCTCCGTGGCGTTCTGCAGCGCCATCCCCACCAGGACGGCGTTGGTCTGCGACGGGGCGTAGTGCGCTCCCGGGGTTCCGGTGCGGGCGGTGGCGATCCCGTCGCTCGCCAGCTCGAGCGGCGGCCAGTACCGGGTCGGGTTCGCGAGGAACTCGCCGTGCAGCTGCGTGGCGTAGTCGCCGATTCCCGACGTGTTCTGACAGAGCTCGCGCAGCGTCACGCCGCCGACTCCGACCAGCCCGGGCAGCCACTTCGACACGGGGTCGTCGAGCTGCACGGTTCCTTCGTCGACGAGTTGGAGGAGCACGGTGCAGGTCATCGGCGTGGTGAGCTGGCCGATCCGGAACGTCATCGACGATGTGACCGGTGTCGAACCGCCGCGGGTGGTCGTGCCGATCGCCGCCGACCAGCTGCCGGCCCACGGCGCCCAGACCCCGACCATGCTCGCCGA
The DNA here is from genome assembly GCF_017565305.1 of Leifsonia sp. TF02-11. Lineage (GTDB taxonomy): Bacteria > Actinomycetota > Actinomycetes > Actinomycetales > Microbacteriaceae > Leifsonia. The sequence goes on along the minus strand of NZ_JAGEKP010000003.1, from coordinate 339,013 downwards.
TCCCCCGGACTGGCCGATGGCGTCCGTCACCGCCGCCCTGAGACGTGCGGTCACGTCGGAGGGGAACCCGCCCGACTGCTGAGGGGGGAAGCCGGCATCGGCCGTGGAGGAGGCGCATCCGGCGAGCGCCACAGCCAGCACCGCGGCCGACGCTCCGAGAACCACCCGGAGGAGGCGGGAACGTCGCTGCATCGCATCCCCCGATGTTCGTGACCGGGCCCCCCGCGGGCCTCGTGCAGCGATTGTAGCCCGCGCGGGGGCCAGGTCGACGAGGCCCGCCCGTGTCCAATCCGATCCGCCGACCGCACCGAATTCCCCCCGAGGCGCGCAGGCCGCGCGCCGTCTTCCAAGGAGGAACGACACATGCGCACATCACCGAATCGCCTGGTCGCGACCGTCTTCGGCGCGGTCTATCTGCTGGTCGGCCTGCTCGGCTTCGCCTTCACCGGCGGCGTCGGCTTCGTGGCGACCCAGGGCGGCTTGATCCTCGGCATCTTCGAGGTCAACCCGCTGCACAACGTCGCCCACCTGCTGATCGGGGCCGCGTTGCTCATCGCCGGCCTCACCAGAGCAGCAGCGGCGAAGGCCGTCAACATCACCGTCGGCGCCGTCTATCTGCTGCTCGGTATCGTCGGCTTCTTCCTGGTCGGAACGGGGGCGAACATCCTCGCCTTGAACACTCCCGACCACTTCCTCCACCTGGTGAGCGCGATCGTGCTCCTCGGTGTCGGTCTCGGCGCCGAGCGGACCGTGCGCGCCACGTCGGCGACCGTCTGACCGACAGGCCACGGCACTTCCCATGAGCAGGATGTCGGGGTCCGTCCCTGTCGCTCCGGCGACCAGGGCCTTCCTCGCCGTGGCCGCGCTGGGGGCCGGGCTGCTGCACGCGGCCCTGGCCCCCGGCGCACCTCTTCCGCTGCTCCTGATCCTGGTCGGGATCGGGGCGGCAGAGCTGGGCTGGGCCGTCGCCGCGTTGGCCAGGGATCGGCCTCCACTGTTCGCGGTCGTCCCCGCGCTGGCGCTCGTGCCGCTCGGGGTGTGGGCCGCTCTCGCGGTCGTGGGCGCGACGGCGTCGTCTGGCAGGGTGCTGGCGCTCCCGCTCGTGCCGATGGGCGCCGCCTCGATCCTGGATCTCGCGGTCGCGGCGACAACGGCCGTCGTGCTGCGGCGCGGCGCGCCGGTGCGCCGAACGGGCGGCGCCCTCCGGTTCGTCGGCGTGCTCGCCGTGAGCGCGTGCGCGGTCTGCGCCCTGACCATCCCCGCACTCGGCGCGACCGACGCGGGCGTCGCAGCCATCACCGTGCACCATCACCACTGACGCGCCGGGTTGACGTCACAGCCCGGCGCACGCCAGACTTAGGTAAGCCTTACCTGACCTGGAGACCATCGTGGCCGAACTGATCCCCTTCTCACAGGCGCTCCGCGAGCGCACCCGCACCGTGCACGAGCAGAGCGAAGGCGCGACGTTCATGCAAGACCTGATGAGCGGCAAGGGCAGCCGCGAGGACTACATCCACCTCCTCACCCAGCACTGGTACATCTACGACGCTCTCGAGGAGGCCGCCGGGTGGCTGGCCGACGACCCCGTGGCCACGCTCTTCATCAGCCCGAAGCTGACCCGCCTCCCCGCGATCGAGGCCGACCTCGAGTTCCTCATCGGCGCCGACTGGCGCGACCGGGTGACGGCGCTTCCGAGCACCCTGCGCTACACCGCTCGCATCCGCGAGGTCGGCAGCACCTGGCCGGGAGGCTTCGTCGCGCACCACTACACGCGGTACCTGGGCGACCTGTCCGGCGGTCAGATCATCCGCACTCTGCTCCAGCGGCAGTACGGCTTCGAGACCAACGGCGTCGGCTTCTACCTGTTCAACGACATCGCCAAGCCCAAGGTCTTCAAGGACGTCTACCGGGCGCAGCTCGACGCCGTCGACTGGACGGAGGAGGAGCGCGACCGCGTGATCGCCGAGGTGGCGTTGGCGTTCCGCTTCAACACGGAGCTGTTCGACGACCTCGCGGCATCGAAGGCCGCGGCCGCCTGATCCGCGGCGCGCTCCGGCATCGGGTCAGCGCCGGCTCAGGGCGAAGGACGCGTTCCCGAAACGCACGATCGATCCGGGATCGACCTCGTGCCGGGTGTTGGGGTCGCAGGCGAAGGTGCCCTCGCCGGGGTAGCTGATCGTGGTGCCGTTGGCCGACCCGAGATCCATCACCCAGAACACGCCGTCGTATTGGCCGAAGGCGAGGTGGGCGCGCGAGACCGACTTGGCGTCGTCCGGCACCGTCACCAGCTCGATGTGGGCGGGGTCGTCGAATTCGGTGCCTGGAGTGTGCGTCGCCGGATTGCGCCCGATGACGCCGTTGCCCGACGTCTCGACGTGCTGACCGTCGCTCAGATCCAGCGCGAACATGACCGCCATCCGCTTCTCCCTCCAGCCGGCGCCCCGAAGCGCCCCGCCCAGCATGCCACGACCCGCCTGTGAACCCTAGAGCGTCGAGGCGGCGAAGTCTGCGGCCTCAGTCCGACCCCACCGCCACGCGCACCGGCCGGGCGTCGCGCATGAACCGCTCGACGTCCGGGTCGACCGTGATGTCGCTCGGACGCAGCGGACGCGTCAGGTACAGCCCGTCGAGGCTGGTGATGCGGCTGAGGGCCACATAGGTCTGGCCGGAGGTGAACGCGCGCGAGCCGAGGTCGACGATCGCCGCGTCGTAGGTCTTGCCCTGCGACTTGTGGATGGTGACCGCCCAGGCGAGCCGCAGCGGGAACTGCGTGAACTCGGCCACGACGTCCTTGGTCAGCTTCTTGGTCTCGGCGGAGTAGCTGTAGCGGTACTTCTCCCAGCTGGCCGGCTCGACCTCGTGGACCTCGCCGTCGACCTCCACGTACACGTTGGAATCGATGCGCGTGACCGTGCCGATGGTGCCGTTGACCCAGCGCGGGCCGTCGCCCTGCCCGACGTCGTTGCGCAGGAACATCACCTGCGCGCCGACTTTCAGCTCGAGCACCTCGTCTGCCGGGTAGTTCCTCCCGCCGAAGTCTCCGCTCACCTCGGCCTTCGCCGTCAGCGGCCGGCCGGGCAACCGTTCGAGGGCCTGCGCGTTGATGCGGTTCACGGTGTCATTGCGCGTCGCCAGTGTGATCGTGCCGTCATCGGGCGCCGGCCGCGCACCCACCGTGTTGAGCCGGTCGGCGATCTCCTTGGTCACCTGACCGTGGCGCACGGCGTTGAGCATGTAACGGAAGTCGGACTCGTGCTGCCGGTGGACCTGCAGCAGCTCGACGATGTGGAGGTCGGCCTCACGCCACACCTTGGCGTCGAAGAACCACATCGAGCGGTAGGTGTCGCTGAAGTACGCCCGCTCCTCGTGGTCGCCGGGCACCGGGGCCAGCTGGTACGGGTCGCCGAACAGCACCACCTGCACACCGCCGAACGGCTCCTTCGGCCGCTGCCTGGCCTGCCGGAGGCTGCGGTCGACGGCGTCCATCAAGTCGGCGTTCACCATCGAGACCTCGTCGATGACGAGCGTGTCGATGCTGTTCAGGAGCTTGCGGAGTTCACTGGTCTGTTCGATGTCGTGGTCGGCGATGACGCCGATCGGCAGCTTGAACAACGAGTGGATGGTCTGCCCGCCGACATTGAGCGCGGCCACTCCCGTCGGGGCCGCGATCACGATCGACTTCTCGGTGTTCCACGAGAGGTGGTTGAGGAGCGTCGACTTGCCGGTGCCGGCCCTGCCGGTGACGAAGACGTGGTCGCGGGTGTGCTCGATCAGCTCGAACACCGCGCGCTGCTCGGGCGAGAGCGAGAGTCCGGCCATCGGCGTTCCCTTCCCTCCACGCGACCTGCCGAACTACTCTAACGCGGGCCGCCGCGGCGGGGACGGTTATTCACACGCCCCTAGGATGGCGTCTATGGGAGGGGTCGACAGGCGTCGTGTCGTGCTGCCGGTGCTGCTGTGGTCCGGCCTCGGCGTGCTTCTCGTCGCCGCCTTCCTGGCGGCCCTCGGTGCGGTGCAGCGCGCGTACTACAGCCCGGAGGGCTTCGTCTCGGCGTACCTGTCGTCTCTGGCCTCCCACGACCTCCCTGCGGCTCTTTCGATGCCGGGTGCGGCGCCCACGAAGGCGGCGCTGTCCCACGCGGGGCTTCCCGCCGGCGCCTCCGTCGAACTGCTGCGGTCCGACCTGCTGCCCGCCGTCTCCGGCGTCCGCATCGACCCGGCCTCGGGCTCCGGCGATCGGCGCACGGTGACCGCCCGCCTGCTGGCCGACGGCCGGCCCGTCACCACGACGTTCGAGGTACGTCAGACCGGCGCGATCCTCGGCTTCCTCCCGACGTGGGAATTCGCGACGACGCCGGTCGGCGTCGCGCACATCACCGTCGCGCACGCTCAGACCTTCACCGTCGGCGGTCACACGGTGAGTCCGCGCGCGGCGGACCCGAGCCAGCCCGCATCGTCGTTCAGCGTCTCCGCCGACTACCTGGTGCCTGCGCCCGCGGTGTACACGCTCGACCACACGTCGAAGTACCTCCGCGCCGACTCCGTGCGGGTGCAGGCCACCGGCGGCCGCGTCGTCGACGTCACCGTCGATGCGCAACCCGACGCCGCCTTCACCGCCGCGGTGCAGAAGGAGCTGAACGGCTTCCTCGACGAGTGCGCGAAGCAGCAGGTGCTCCAGCCCGCCGGCTGTCCCTTCGGAGTCGTCATCGACGACCGCGTGCAGGGCGTGCCGACCTGGAAGATGGTGCAGTATCCGGAGGTCCACCTGGTGCCAGGCGCGACCTCCTGGACCATGTCGCAGGCCGTCGGCATCGTCCACCTGTCGGTGACGGTGCAGTCGATCTTCGACGGCACCGTCGAGCATCGCGAGTCGGACGAGAAGTTCGGGGTCTCGCTGACCAGCGTGGTCATCCGGCCCGACGGGTCGCTCGACATCGTGGTGGGGGAGTAGCGGACACTCGGTGCACCGGCGCCGGGAGGTCAGCCCGCCGCGCTGAACGCGAGCGCCGCAGCGCCGAGCAGGCCGGCGCGGTGGCCGAGTGCGGCGGGCAGCAGTGGCGGATGCGACGGACGGCGGCCGGCCCCGGCGTAGGCGCGCTCCAGCGCGGCGGTCAACGGCGTTCCTGCCGTACCGAGTCCGCCGCCCAGTACGATCGCGGCGGGATCCAGCACGGCGACGAGCTGGGCGCACGCGCGACCGAGCGCGGTGCCCGCGCTGGCCAGCACTCCGGCAGCCACGTCGTCGCCCGCTCGCGCGGCGGCCGCGAGTGCGCGGCCGTCCAGCTCACGCCCGGTCAGTTCTCGGTAGCGGCGCTCGATTCCCGTGCCCGACGCGTAGGCCTCCAGGTTCGTGCCCTCGTCCGGCGACGGCCACTCGCCGAGGGCGATCGCCTCGCCTCGGGCGCCCGGCCACGGCCTGCCCTGCACCACCACCGTCGACGACAGTCCTGTGCCGAGCGAGATGTACACGAAGGAGTCGAACGACGCACCGGCCCCGAAGCGCAGCTCTCCCCACGCCCCGAGACGCACGTCGGACTCGATGCGGACGACCGGATGGGCGGCGCCGGCGGCACGAAGCGCCTCGGTCAGCACCTGCTCCGGCTGATGCGACCAAGTCAGCACCTCGTGGGAGGTCAGTCGGCCGCGGGCGTCGACGTACTCGGGGAATCCGGCACCCGCGATCTCCGGAGCCGCGTCCCAGTCCGACAGAGCGGCGCGGACGCCCTCCACCACCGTGTCGATGTCGTCGATGTCGTCGCCGTCGACGCGGGTCGCGAACTCGCGTTCGGCCAGCACCTCTCCGTCGTCGCCCACCAGACCGACGAGGGTCTTGGTACCGCCGACGTCGATCGCGAGGGCGCTCACGCCCCGGTCTCCGGCGTCGCGGGCCGGAACAGAGTCGCCTGAAAACGATAGGTCTCCGCACGGTAGATGGTGCGCCCGAGCAGCACGGGAGACCCCGCCGCGTCGTAAGCGACCTCCTCGCCGATCAGCACCGGGTCTCCCGGATCGATCCGGAGCAGTCGCGCCGTCCCGGTGTCCGCGGCGGCGGCCTGCACCGAGTAGTCGCTGCGCACGATGCGGACACCGCTGACCCGCTCGAGCGTCTCGTACAGCGAGGCGTTCTCCAGCGGCGCGTCCTCCAGTCCGCCGGCGCGGCCGAGCGCGATGACAGAGACGTCGATGCAGGCGGGAACGCCGTCGAGCAGCCGCAGCCGGTGCAGTTCGAGCACGGGCGCGTCCGCGGCGACGGCGAGCACGGCGGCTTCGTCATCGGTCGCAGGGCGGCGCTCCTCCTGCTGGATCTGCGTCGTGGGGGTGATGCCGCGAGCCCGCGCCATCTCGGTGAAGCTGGTCAGCTCCACTCGCTCGGCCATGCGCTCCCCACGCACGAACCAGCCGCGCCACGGCGAGCTCTCGAGAATCCCATCACGCTCGAGCACGGCGAGCGCATCGCGGAGGGAGACCCGGCTCACGCCGACCTGCGCGGCGAGGTCGCGCTCGCCCGGCAGCTTCTGGTGCGGTGTGAACACGCCGTCCGAGATGAGGGCGGCGATCGCGTCGCGCGCCTTCGTCACGGCGGGACCGAGCCGCGTTCCCCCCTGCGTATCGGTCATCGGCTCTCGACACCCGCCGGTTCGCCCGCCGCTGCCTCGTCGATGTACAGGCCCACGCCGGGGATCGTCCGGTACACCGTCGCCGGCCACGACGGGTCGTACCCCTCGCCCTCGGTGAGCCGGCGCACGGCCTCGCGCTTGTCGGCGCCGACCGCGATCATGGCGCCGCGCTTGGTCACGCGGCGGATGGTGCCGATGCCGACGGTCACGCCGTGGGTCGGGACCTCATCGAGGCCCGCGAAGTCCGGGAACGTCGCGAGGTTGTCACGTCGGGTCTGCTCCGCCAGCTCGACGACGCGGGTGTCGGAATCGATCTCCGATCCGGGCGGGTTGAACGCGACGTGGCCGTCGCCCGCCCCGCTCGCGAGCAGGAAGAAGTCGATGCCACCGAGTTCGTCGAGCTGCGTCTCGTAGGCGGCTGGGTCGGCCGGGTCCGGCAGCAGCACGGCGGAGTCGGGGATGCGGTGCTCTGCGGGCAGGCCGCGGTTCAGCACCTGCTGGATCTCCGCCTTGGCGAAGCGCACGCACGAGTTGTGGGCGTCCTCCGGCACGTGCGCCCAACCTTCCGGTGTCGCCATGACGTAATCATCCATCATGGCGATCACGAGGCCGGAGATATCGGTGCCGCGACGCGCGAACTCGTCGGCGAGCGCCTCGTACGTGCTCACGGGGGTGCGGCCACCGGGGCAGCCGAGCACGAACGTGCCCCGCTCGGCGATGGCGGCCTCGATGCTGTCGGCGAGCTCGGCCGCGAGGACGCGGCCCAACGACTCCCGGTCGGCGAAGATGATGGGTCGGACGGTCATGGCTATTCCTTTACTGCTCCTGCGGCGATTCCCGCGATGAACCGGCGCTGCAGGATCGCGTACACGACGATGATCGGCAGCGCCACGATCACGGCGGCGGCCGCGGTGACGGAGGGGTCGAAGTTGCGGGTGTTCCCGGCGAAGAACGACAGCGCGAGCGGGGCGGTCTGCACGGCCGGGTTCTGGGCGACGAGCACGAGCGGCATCAGGAACTCGTTCCAGGTGAACAGGAAGAGCAGTGTCGCCAGTGTTCCGACGGCGGGCCAGGAGATCGGCAGGTGCACGCGCCACAGCGTCGCCCAGCGGCTCGCGCCGTCCATCTTGGCGGCGTCGAGCAGCGCGACGGGCACGTTCGCGTACGCGGTGCGCATCCAGAAGATGCCGAGCGACACCGACGTCGCGATCTGCGGCAGGATGAGCGCCCAGTAGGTGTTGAGCAGGTGCATCCCGTCGAGCAGGTAGTACAGCGGCACGATCAGGCCCTCGTACGGCATGACCAGCCCGATCAGCAGGAAGCCCGCGAGCAGGGTCTTGCCCCAGAAGCGCATGGTCGCGAACGCGTAGCCGGCGAGCACCGAGAGGATGACGGCGCCGACCACGACGCCCGCCGCGACGATCGCGGACGAGATGAGCGCCTGGCCGAAGCCGCCGTCGGTCCACGCGGTGACGAAGTTGTCGAAGGTGACCGCCGTCGGCAGCGTGAACCCGGTGACCCGCTCCGACTTCGGCGTGACCGCCAGCAGCAGGATGGACAGGAACGGGTAGAGCGCGACGATGGCGCCGACCACCAGGACGGCGTGGCCGAGCGCGCGCTCGGAGCGAGGCTGCCTCATGCGGCCTTCCCCTTCCGCACCCGCGTCGCGACGGCATCCCGGTCGCGGATGAGCCACATGAGCAGCCCGATGACCACGAGGATGAACACCGTCATCAGCACGGCGATGGCGGAGGCACGGCCGACCTGATGCACGGTGAAGGCCTCCTGGTAGATGTAGTACGACGGCACGCTCGTCGACGTGCCGGGGCCGCCGGAGGTGGTGTTCCAGACGATGTCGAAGTTGCGGAGCGCCGCCGTCACCATGAGCACGAGGGCGACGCGGATCTCCCCGCGCAGCGCGGGCAGCGTGACGGTGAAGAACTCGCGGACGAACCCGGCGCCGTCCAGGCGCACGGCCTCGTAGAGCTCCTGCTGGATGTTCTGCAGTCCGCTCACGAACAGCACGAACGCGAGCCCGAACATCACCCAGGTTCCGATGAAGCCGACGGCGGGCAGGGCGGTGCTGAAGTCGCCCAGCCATGCCCGGGCGAGGTCGCCGAGACCGATGAGGTGCAGGAAGCCGTTGAGCGGCCCGTCCAGCGCGTAGATCCAGCGCCAGGCGATCGCCACGACGACCGTGGAGAGGATGTACGGCACGAACAGCACGGCACGGAAGAAGGCGAGACCCCGCACGCGGATGCGCGAGATGATCGCGACGAACAGCAGGGCCAGCGCGGTCGGGATCAGCGCGTAGAAGACGATGAAGATCAGCGAGTGGCCGACGGCCTCCCAGATCTTCGGGTCCTGGAGGACGCTGACGAAGTTCGCGCCGCCCACCCACGTGGAAGGCGTGATGCCGTCCCAGTCGAACAGCGCGATCCAGATGGACTCGAGGACCGGGCGGACGAGGAAGACGACGTAGAAGACGAGCGCGGGCAGCAGATAGAGGTAGGCCGCCCAGTCGTAGCGGGTGCGCAGCCGCCCCCTCCGGCCGGGCCGCAGCGCGGTCCGGCCGGGGGAGACGGCTGAGTCGAGAGCGGTCACTTCGCCTGGAACTCCTTCCAGTTCTTCTGCACCGCGGCCAGCATGTCGGCCGGCGTCTGCTTGCCCGCCATCACCTGCTGCAGGTCGGCCGTGAACAGGTCGAACATGGTGGGCGTCGCCCAGTCGTAGTAGTAGAGGGCGCCGTTGTTCGCGAGCTGCTTCTTCGAGGCGTCGATGAGCTGCGTGAACATCGGGTCGTCGGCGGTCACTCCGGAGAGCTGGATGGGCACGCGGTTGACCGCGGCGAGGTAGTGCCCGCTGTCTGCGCCGTTGATCAGGCCGACGAAGGCGATCGCGGCCAGGGTCTTGGTCGACTTGCTGCTGATGTGCCACGGCATGCCGAACGAACCGTTCGACGCGGCCGTGTTGCCGGCTCCCGAGGGGGCAGGGATGAAGCCGAACGTCGAACCGTCGGTGATCGTGCCGGCCATCCAGTTGCCGCCGAGGTAGAAGACGCCGGAGCCCTTCGCGAACGCCGCGGCCGCGTCGTCCGGGCTGGTTCCGTCGTAGCCGGCCGAGATCGTGCCGTCCTGCGCCCACGACGACCACAGCTGCAGCGCCTTCGCATTCTCGGGGGTGTCGAAGTCGGCGCCGGATTTGCCGGTGATCCAGCCGACCGTGTCCTTCGCGGGCGCAAGGGCACCCTGAACGACGGAGAACGCCTGCATGGCCGAACCTTTGTCGGAGTTGCCGAGCACGATCGGGGTCTCGCCCGCCGCCTTCGCCGCGGCCAGGGCGCTGGTCAGCTCGTCGAGGGTCGTCGGGGCTCCGAGCCCGAGTTTCTGCAGCTTGGCCTTGTTGTAGAACAGTCCGACCATCTGGTTGTCGGGCGACATGCCGTAGACACTGCCGGAGCCGAAGGTCTTTCCGTCGTTCGACCACTCGAGCTGGCTGATCGCGGCGCCCGCCGCCTTCTCGTAGTCATAGGCCTTCACGACGTCGTCGAGCGGGCGGATGAGGTGCGCCTTCACGAGTGCGCCGTCGGTCGCCCAGCCCTGGTTGCCCTGGGTCACATCGGGCGCGCTGTCGGAGTTCATGGCGTTCAACACCGTCGCGGTGAGGTCGTTGAAGCTCTTGAACTGGATCTTGACGGTGACGTTCGGGAACTGCTTCTCGTACGCCGGGACGATGGACTTCATCAGGTCCTGCTCGCCCTGGTCGGCCCACACGTTGAGCGTGACCTTGCCGAGCGCCTTCACCTGCGCAGGCGTGACCGGGGCGGTGATGGTGTCGGACACCGTCGTGCTCTGGCTGGTGCTGCCGCCGGGGGCGGAGCAGCCGGCGAGGGTGACAGCGGTCGCGGCGATCGCAGCGCCGGCGGCGAGGAGGGTTCGGGTACGCCGCGGGCGGCGTCGTTCGCGGGTGAAAGACAACATCGTCAGTCCTCTCAGGTGGTTCGGGATCAGGGTGGTTCGGGATGGTGCGGGTGATCGGGATGGTGCGGTGATGCGGGTAGGGGGTTTGGGTACTGGTCGGGGCCGAGCCGGGAAGCCCGGGTGTCCGCGACGTCAGCCGACGACGCGGGAGGCGAGCCAATCGGCGTTGCGCTTCTGCGCGGCGCGGACGGACGGGAAGTCGCCGGGCTGCAACGGAGCCCGGTCCTGCTCGACCACGTACCAGCCGTCGTAGCCCGACCGCCGGCACTCGGCGAGGAACGCCTCCAACTCGATGTCGCCATCGCCGAGCGGTGTGCAGAGCTGCGCCCACCACTCGTCGAAGTCGGCGCGGCCGCTGCGCACGGCCTGTTCGAACACCGCGAGGCGGACGTCCTTCACGTGGATGTGGTCGATGCGCTCGTACCAGCGGCGGAAGTCGCCCACCGCGTCGCCGCCCCCGAGCACGACGTGCGCGACGTCGAAGGTGAGGGAGACGTCGGTCGTGTCGAGAAGTCGCTGGATCTCGTCCGGCTGCTCGACGTAGGTCGCGATGTGCGGGTGGAACGACGCACGCAGCCCGCGGTCCTCCGCCTCGGCTCGTGCGGCCTCCACGACCTCGACCAGGCGCCTCCAGCCGTCGTCGTCGAGTCCGAGCTCCGCACGGTGACGCGGGTTGGCGAGGAGCGTCTCGTCCCCCTCGTCGGCGAGGATGACGCGCCCGCCGCCCAGCGCCTCCAGCTCGGCGAAGGTCTGCCGCATACGGTCGAGGTCGCGCTCGAGCACAGCTCCGGTGTCCTGGGTGTGCAGCGGCACATAGGCCCCGACCGCGGCGAGCCCCGGCACGGTGAACGCCTCGACCGTCTGCCGCACGTCCCCGAAGAAGCCGGGAGGCCCCAGCTCGCTTCCCCGGAAGCCGTCGGCGGCCATCGTGCGCAGCAGCTCGGCCGGTGTCGCCGCGCCGTCGACCGTCAGAGTGCCGAACACCCCGTACGAGACGGGCGCGTTGGCGATGCGGGCGTCGTGCGGCGCGGTCGTCATCGCGCCGTCTCCACGGTCAGCGACACCCCGAGCGATGCGGCGATCGCGGCGGCGAGCGACTGCACCTGGCGCACGTCCTCCTTGGCGCCGGCGAGAGTGGAGAGCACGGGCTCGCCGTCCTGCACCGACCGGCGGAAGGCGTCGAGCTGCCGCAGGAAGCCGGTCTCGTCGGTGTCGGAGACGAGCGTGTCCTTGCGCTGCGAGCCGGCGTGGCTCTGGACGCGCAGCGAGCTGCGGGCCTCGAGCAGGTACGGCCGGGCGAGGTGGAATGCAATGCGTCCGTTCGAGGCGAGCACGGCGAGCTCCTCCTCGTACTCCGGGTACTCGGGCAGCCAGTTCCAGCTGAGCACGTAGCGCGCGTCGCCGACCGCCGCCTCCGCGAGCAGGCACGCGGGCTCCGGCCCGTCCAGGCGCGGGAACACCGTGGCGGTCCACGACTCCGGCAGCGCGAGGCCGAGCCCGCGCAGCAGGCTGAACTCGTGGATGACGGAGCCGTTCAGCACGCCGGCGTAGTAGCGCAGCAGCTCCGGGCCGGCCTCCGCGCCGAGCGCCTCGACCGCACGATCGGCTTCGTACGCCTCGGCCGCCGCGATCTCTGCCGGGTCGGCGTCGCGCGGCGGCGGCGTCATCCGCAGGTGCGCGACCTGCGGCTCGTCCGCCGGGTGCGAGACCGTGATCCGCACCAGCCGGGTGTCGTTCAGTGCCGCGATCTCCGCCGCCGCCGCCGCGGTCAGCGGGTCGTACATCTTCATGTAGCCGACCTGCACGGTCATCCCGTGCTCGGCGGCGGCCCGCTCCAGCTCGTCGATCTCGCGGACGGTCAGCGCGACCGGCTTCTCGACGAGCACGTGCTTGCCAGCGCGGATCGCCGCGAGGGCGAGCCGGGCGTGGGATCCGGGGGTGGCGATGAGCACCGCGTCGACGTCGGTCGCGGCGAAGACCTCGGCGGGGTCGCTGCTGGAGCGCACGCCGTGCGCCGCCGCGACCTCAGCCGCCCTCGTCGGCGACAGGTCGCACACGCACACGAGTTCGAGGCCTGCGCGGCGGATGCTCGGCAGGTGGACGGACTGGGAGATCGTGCCTGCGCCGATGACGGCGATGCGGAGCTGCCCGGGGGTGGCGGCGGCCATGACGTTCCTTTCGGTACGAGGGACGCCTGAGTCCCTCGTTATCAGAATGTCACAACAATACCAGCTAGTCCAGTCCAGTCAGACCAGTGTGGTCTGAGAATGCTCCCCGGCTCGTTAGCGCTGCGCCGTACCGTCGCGCGCCGCGAGGCGCGCGAGCTGCTCGTTGTAGGCGTTCAACTCGGCCTCGCCGGTGCGATCGGCATTGCGATCGCGCCGCTTCGTCTCGCGCTCGTCGCTGCGGCTCCACTGGATCGCCACCACGATCGCCAGGATCACTGTCGGGATCTCCCCGATGCTCCACGCGATGCCGCCGCCGGTCTCCTGGTCGACGAGCGGCGTCGCGCCCCAGGTGCGTCCCATCGCCCCGAACCAGTCGGCGAGCAACAGGCCGTGCATCTGCATGATCGACAGTCCGAAGAACGCGTGGAACGCCATCGTCCCCAGCAACAGCAACAGGCGGAACGGATACGGCAGGCGGTACTTCACGGGATCGATGCCGATCAGCGACTGCACGAAGAGGTACCCCGTGATCAGGAAGTGGACGACCATCCACTCGTGCCCGATGTGGTCGGTCGTCGCCCAGCGGATCAGCGGCGTGTAGTAGAACGCCCACAGCGACCCGGCGAACAGGACCGCCGCCACGAGCGGGTGCGAGATGACCGCGGCGAATCGCGAGTGCACGGCGAGGAGGATCCACTCACGGCCGCCGCGCGAGCCGTCCTGCCGCTTGCGGATCGCGCGCGCGGCGAGCGTCACCGGGGCGCCGGGCACGAGCAGCAGCGGCACAGCCATCGTCAGCACCATGTGCGCCGACATGTGCGCCGAGAAGAGGTACTTCTCGTAGACGTTGACGCCGCCGTTGGTGATGTAGAAGAGCAGGACGATGCCGAGCGTCCACAGGATGGTGCGGTAGATCGGCCACGCGTCGCCGCGCCGCCGCAGCCTCCACACGCCCGCCAGGTAGAAGAAGAGCGCGAAGGCGCAGCCCAGCACCCAGAGCAGATCGAAGTTCCAGCTCGTGAAGAGCCGGCCCCAGGTCAGTTCGGGGGGCAGCTTGTCACCGGTGAGGATCTCCGCGGGCGTCGGTACGGGCGCCCGCGTCTGCGGCACCGGCGTGACCGTGCGGGCGAGCGCTGCCGCCACCCCCGAGGCGATGCCCATGAACGCGAGCTCGGCCGTGACGATCCACCAGAACGTGCGTCGCTCGCCGAGCCGCTTGAGGCGGTCGATGAGGACCCGGCGCTGCATCAGCCCGAACAGCCCGAGCACAACGAGGACGGCGACCTTGACGAGCACGAGGATGCCGTAGGGGGTCGCCAGTTCGGCCAGCGTCCCGACGCGCAGCTCCGCGTTGACGTAGCCGGAGGTCGCGACCACGATGAAACTGATCAGGGCGATGCTGGAGTATCGCTCGAGCACGGTCACCAGCCGGCCGCCGCCGAGGGTGTTCTTGACGACGATGAGCGTCACCAGCCCGCCCAGCCAGATCGCCGCGAAGAGAACGTGCAGACCGAACGACGTGACGGCCGCGTCGTGGCCGGCGGCCTCCGAGCTGTGCCCCTGCTGCGCCATCGGGATGACGGAGGCCATGGCGAGCACGGCCACGAACGCGATGGCGGTCTGGTTGCGCACGGCGAAACAGAGGACGGTGACCGCGGCGGCGATGAGGGTGATGCCCAGCCACGCCTGGCCCAGCGACACGCTCGTCACGAACGAGCTCAGCCCATTGGTGAACGTCTCGTCGAGCGACCACGGCACGTTCGACACGCTCACGAACGTGAAGAGACCGGTGACGGCGGCGGCCACCGTCATGACGGCCGCGCACGCTGCGGCGAAGTCGAGCGCCAACCCGTACTCGCGCTTGTCGGAGCTGAAGGCGAAGCAGGCGAGGACGAGCGCGCCGACCGACCCGGAGAGGCTGAGGTTGACGATCAGCGTCGAGATCGGAAGACCCCAGCGCACCAGCGCGCCCGGGTCGAGGAGCAGAGGCGCGGCGGCGCCTCCGCCGAACGCGAGGGCCGCCACGACGGAGACGAGAGCGGCGGCCAGCAGGGCGGCAGGACCGATCACGCGGAGAAGTCGGGGCACCCGTCAAGCCTACGTCTCCGGCGCTGAACGCCTGCCCACAGGGATGGGCGCCTCCCGCGGACACAGAACGGGGGCGGCGCCGCAGTCGCGACGCCGCCCCCGTAGAGCCTGTGCAGGCTGGTTACTTGACGGCAGCCTTGAGCTTCGAGCCCGCGGTCAGCTTGACGCGGTGGCCGGCCGGGATCGAGATCTCCTCGCCGGTCTGCGGGTTGCGGCCGGTGCGAGCGGCGGTCTCGGTGCGCTCGGCGGCGAGCCAGCCGGGGATGGTGACCTTGCCGCCACCCTTGACGGTGTCGCTGATCGTGGCGAAGAACGCGTCGACGACGCTCGAGACGGTGGCCTGGCTCTGACCCGACGCAGCGGCGACGGCAGCGACGAGCTCGGTCTTGTTCAGGTTGTCAGCCATTGAGTGTCCTCCTCGGACCTTGTGCTGTTAATTCAGCTATCTTGTGGAACGGTTGAGGCCACGGGGGCCGTTACGTTTGGTCGGTCGACCGCCTCGAATGTATCAGAATCGCCCGGAAACACGCGGATTCTCGCGGATTTTCGACGGGTTCGCACGGCGTGTCCAGCCTGAAGGTGCGGCTGGACACGACGAAGGGGCGCCCGGCGGATGCCGGACGCCCCTCCACAGGGTGTCGCTCGTGCTTCGTCGTGCGAAGACTTACCAGCTCGACTTGGTGATACCGGGCAGCTCGCCACGGTGCGCCATGTCGCGGAAGCGAACGCGCGAGATGCCGAACTTGCTGAGGTTTCCGCGCGGACGGCCGTCGACGGCGTCGCGGTTGCGGACGCGGATCGGCGAAGCGTCGCGGGGGAGCTTCTGCAGGCCGACGCGGGCGGCCTCGCGGGACTCGTCGGTGCCGTTCGGGTCGACGAGAGCCTTCTTGAGCTCGGCGCGCTTGGCGGCGTAGCGCTCGACGATGACCTTGCGCTGCTCGTTCTTGGCGATCTTGGACGTCTTGGCCATGGTTTAGCGCTCCTCTCGGAAGTCGACGTGCTTGCGCACGATGGGGTCGTACTTCTTGAGCACGAGACGGTCGGGGTCGTTGCGACGGTTCTTCTTGGTCACGTAGGTGTAACCGGTGCCCGCCGTCGAACGGAGCTTGATGATCGGACGGATGTCCTGCTGCTTCGCCATTAGATCTTCTCCCCACGGGCCAGGAGGTCCTTGACCACGGACTCGATGCCACGGGCATCGATGACCTTGATGCCCTTGGCGCTCAGGGTCAGGGTGACGTTACGACGAAGAGACGGAACGTAGTACGTCTTCTTCTGGATGTTCGGGTCGAACCGACGCTTGTTGCGACGGTGCGAGTGCGAGATCGAGTGACCGAAGCCGGGAACGGCTCCAGTCACCTGGCACACTGCTGCCATTGCTTTCTTCTCCAATACCGTGATGCCGGACGGCATCACCCAAGGTCACTTGTCGGCGCACGACTTCCCGGGTTTTCGAGTCGGGGTTTCGTACACGGCTAACGGAGTGGGAGGAGCCCACTCAGCCAAACATCCATGATACGGCACGGGAGGGCATGCGGCCAAATCGTGGCGGCAGCCTGCGCGGCCTTGGTAGGCCAAGTCAATGTGGCATATACTAGATATGCCAACCCGCTCCTCCACGTGAGGGCGGGTCTTTTTTTGGCCGCGTCACCAGCCGACCGGGCGTCGCAGCGTCCCTACGCGCTCAGGCAGTTGGCTCGCGCGATAGTCGGCCGCTGTGAGCCGCCGCCACCAGTGCCGGCCGACACCATCGTCGGGGCGGCCCTTGAGGGCTCCCGCAGTCGGGTTTGTGGAGGGATTCACCGTGCCGACGTGCACGTGCCGTCGCACCATCTGCAGGGGAAGCTCCAGGTCGGAGTCGTTGGTGACCACTATTGCCGCGTCCACGGCGCCCGTCAGAACATCGAACAGCAGGTGAGAGGCGACATTGACATCAGAGCCCTTCTCTTCCCGTTTCTGAACGGTCGCCATCACACCGCTCGATCCGCCCGCTTCTCGAGGAGGCACCCTCCGAAGGGGAAGCCGGACGTCCCACTCCTCATCGGTGTGACGATACGGCGTCGGTCGGAACGCTCCTCGTGTCTCGTTGACCAGCGGCTCCTCCTTCGCCCACGAGACGTAGCGCCCTTCGGCAATGACATCCACCGAGCCCGATGTTCGCAGCGCCTCCAGATATGCTGCCTGATCCACGCGACCGCTGGCGTTCTCCGCCGGGTCAACGCGTGCCGTGCAGTAGACCAGGCGCGAGATCGATGAGCCCTGCCATCCAGCTAGAGGCGACACGAGCGCCCTCAGGTCGAGCCAGCGCCATCCCGGTGTTCCTCTGCCGCAATGCTTCCGCGCGCCGTAGTAGACGTTGAATCCGTCGATGTAGACCCCGATACGCATCCATCGAGTCTAATGTTCACATTTCAGTGCTTAGCAGAACACGTCGCGCACAGCCCGAACACGTCGACGACGTGCTGCGCCTGCGTGAATCCGTGCGATGCGGCGGCGGCGCGCGCCCACTGCTCCACCTCGTCCGCCTCGATCTCGACGGTCAGGCCGCAGTTGCGGCAGATCAGGTGGTGGTGATGCCCCGTCGTGCAGGCACGGTAGAGGCTCTCGCCCTCCGGCGACTGCAGCGAATCGGCATCCCCCTCCGCTGCCAGGTCGGCCAGCGCCCGGTACACGGTCGCGAGGCCGATCGGCGAGCCCGTCTCGTGCAGGTTCAGGTGGAGCGCCTGCGCGCTGATGAAGCCCTCCGTCGAGGTCAGGGCCTCGCGGACGGCCTCCCGCTGCCAGGTGTTGCGCTTCACGGTCTCAGGCTAGCCTGCCTGGCTCACCGCCCGCCGAGAGCCGCGGGCGCCGATCAGTCGGCACACCACGTAGATGAGGAACGAGATCGTGGTCACGTAGGGGCTGATCGGCAGCGAGCTGCCCAGGGCCAGCAGGATGCCGCCGACCACCGAGACCAGGGCGAAGCCGACGCTCAACAGCGGCACGGCGAGCGGCGACGACGAGATCCGCATCGCGGCGGCGGCGGGGGTCACGAGCAGCGAGAGCACGAGCAGCGCCCCGACGATCTGCACCGAGACGGCGACCGCCAGCCCGAGCAGCACCATGAACGCCAGGGACACGAACCGCGTCGGCACGCCGCGCGAAGCGGCGACATCGGCGTCGAGACTGTCGAACATGAGTGGGCGCCACATCAGCAGCAACGCGATCAGGACGATCGCCCCGATGACCAGCAGCGAGCCCAGCTGCGGGTCGTCCACCGAGACGATCTGACCGGTGAGCAGCCCGAACTTGTTGGCGCTGCGACCCGGATAGAGCGCGAGCGCGAGGATGCCGAGGCCCAACCCGAACGGCATCAGCACGGCGATGATCGAGTTGCGGTCGCGGGCCTTCGCGCCGAGCAACCCGATCAGGACGGCCGCGATGAGCGAGCCGACGAGCGAACCGGCCACCACGTTCGCCCCGAACAGCAGTGCGATCGCGGCTCCCGCGAACGACAGCTCGCTGATGCCGTGCACCGCGAACGCCATGTCGCGCTGCATGACGAAGACGCCGATGAGACCACCGACGACGCCGAGCACGGCGCCGGCGAAGATCGAGTTGCGCACGAGCGACAGCAGCTCGCCGTAGTCGGTGAAGTTGAAGAGCTGGGACCAGAGATCGTTCATGCCGTCGGCTCCGGGTGGGGCGCGCGCGCGTGCTCGTGATGCTGGTGGGTCTCGGAGTCGGGGATGCCGACCACGACGATCCGCCCTCTGCTGCGGATGACGTCGACCGGGGTGCCGTACAGATCGGTGAGGACCTCGCTGCGCAGCACCTCGTCCGGTGTGCCGGTGCGGAATCGGCCGCCCGCGAGATAGAGCACGCGGTCCACCATCCCGAGCACCGGGTTGACGTCGTGGGTCACGAAGA
This sequence comes from Leifsonia sp. TF02-11, assembly GCF_017565305.1. Taxonomy (GTDB): domain Bacteria; phylum Actinomycetota; class Actinomycetes; order Actinomycetales; family Microbacteriaceae; genus Leifsonia. The sequence continues at coordinate 320,251 of NZ_JAGEKP010000003.1, read as the reverse complement.
CGACGGCGCTCCCGTGCTCGCGCCTGCGGCGGTCGATCAGCTCGCTGACGCCGCGCTGGTGCTGAAGGTCGAGCGACAGCAACGGCTCGTCGCAGAGCAGGAGCGTCGGGTCTCCGGCGAGCGCCTGCGCCACCCGGAGCCGCTGCTGCTCACCGCCGGACAGCGATCCCACCGGGGTGTCGGCGTAGCGCTGCGCCCCGACGGAGTCGATCAGCCGATCGACCTGCGCCCGGTCGGCGCGGTTCGGGATCGGCAGCCCCCAGCGGTGACCGTTGACGCCCAGGGCGACGAGATCGCGGGCGCGCATCGGCGTTCCCGCGGGGATGAGCTTCTGCTGCGGGATGTAGCCGATGCGGCGGTCGCCGCGGCGGACGGGATGGCCGTCCAGCTCGATGGAGCCGGAGTCGAGCTGCTGCTGCCCGAGGATCGCCTTGAGGAGACTGGTCTTGCCCGAGCCGTTCGGGCCGAGCACCGCGACGAACTCGCCCGCGTGCACGTCGAGGTCGAGGCCGCTCCACAGGGTGCGGTCGCCGAAGCCGAGCGCGGCGGAGCGCAGGCTGAGGACGGTCTCACGGTTCTCCGGCGCCGCCACCCGCTCGAGCGGTTCGCTCACTGGGCGAGCGCCGACTCCACGGCGTCGAGGTTCGCGTTCATCCAGCCAATGTAGTCCTTGCCCTTCGGCAGGGTCTCGGTGACGGGCACCACAGGGATGCCCGCCTGCTTGGCCGCCGCGAGCACACGCTCGGTCTCCGGTCCGGAGGTCTGCTCGTTGTAGGCGAGCAGCTTCACCTGGTGACCGCTGAGCAGCGCGAGGGTCTCTTGCAGCACGAGCGGCGAGACGTCGGTGCCCCCTTCGATCGCTGCGCTGAACTTCTCCGGCGTCTTGTTGACGAGCCCGATGGCGTCGAGCAGGTACAGCGGAACCGGCTCGGTGATCGCGGCGCCTTCGCCGGCGTACTTCGTCTTGAGCTCGGCCTCCCGGTTCTGCAGGGCGGCGAGCTTGCCGGAGAAGGCGTCCGCGTTCTTGGTGAACGTGGCCTTCTGCGACGGGTCGGCCTTCACGAGCGCGTCGGTCAGGGCGGTGGTGAACTTCTCGATGGTCGGGAAGTCGTACCAGACGTGCTCGTTGAGCTCGCCGTTGTCGGCCTTCTTGCCCGAGATGTCGACGACGTTCAGCACGGTCGCCTTCGTGTTCTTGGAGCCGGAGCGGAGGGTGCCCATGAAGTCGTCGTAGCCGCCGCCGTTCTCGATCAGGATGTCGGCCTTCGACACCGCGAGCTGGCTCTGCGCGCTCGCCTCGAACGAGTGCGGGTCTTGCGCGGGGTCGGACATCAGCGAGGTGACCTCGACGGCATTGCCGGCGATGGTGGAGGCGATGTCGCCGTACACGTTCGTGCTGGCGACGACGCGGATCTTGCCGTCGCCGGCCGAGGAGCCGGCGGAACATCCGGTGAGCGCGAGTGCGGTCAGTGCGGTGAGGGCGATGGCGAAGACGGAACGCTTCTGCATGGGGGCCTGTCTAGTTCGACGATGGGTACCCCACAACAGTAACGCTTATTGAGAATGATTGTCAAAATCAATTCCAACGGCACATCTGCCGCGAATCTCGCCTCAGTCCAGCAGCAGCGCGGGCTCCTCGATGATGGAGGCGACGTCGGCGAGGAAGCGCGACGCCACGTCGCCGTCAACCACGCGGTGGTCGAACGAGGCGCCCACGGTCGTCACGTAGCGCGGACGCACCTCGCCGTCCACCACCCACGGCTTCTGCTTGATCGTGCCCAGCGCGACGATGCCCACCTCACCCGGGTTGAGGATCGGCGTGCCGGTGTCCATCCCGAACACTCCGATGTTCGTGATCGTGATGGTGCCGCCTGCCATGTCGGCCGGGGGAGTCTTGCCCTCCCGCGCGACCAGGGTGAGCTCTTCGAGCGCCTTCGCCAGTTCGAGCAGGGACATCCCCTGCGCTTCCTTGACGTTCGGCACGATCAGCCCGCGCGGGGTGGCCGCCGCGATGCCCAGGTTCACGTAGTGCCGGACGATGATCTCCTCGTCGGTCCACGTCGAGTTCACCGTCGGGTTGCGCCGCACCGCCCAGATGATCGCCTTGGCGACGATCAGCAGCGGGGAGATCTTCACCCCGACGAAGTCGGCCGAGTTCTTGAGGCGCTTGACGAACTCCATGGTGCGCGTCGCATCCACATCGACGAACAGGCTGACGTGCGGCGCGCTGAACGCGCTGGTCGTCATCGCGGTCGCGATCGCCTTGCGCACGCCCTTGACGGGGATGCGGTCCTCGCGGTCGTCCGGCCAGGCCGGCGTCTGGATGTTGCGGAACACGCTCGCCTGCGTCGCCTCCCGCAGCACGTCGTCGCGGGTGATGTCGCCGATCGGGCCGGTCGGCGTCACCATGGTGAGGTCGACGCCGAGGTCTTTGGCGAGCTTGCGGATCGGCGGCTTCGCAATCACGGGCGCGGCGCCGACGGGCGAGGCGCCCGCCGGTGCGGACGGCGCTGTCGCAGGCGCGGGAGCGGGGCTCGCGACCGGCGCGGGCGCGGCGGAGTCCGGCACAGCGGGTGCCGGAGCGGCGGCAGGCGCGGGAGCGGGCGGCGTGAACGTGACCGGGATGGCGGCCGTGCCCGGGTGCGTCACCCGGCGTCGCCGGCTGGTGCCGTGCCCTGCGGCCCCGTACCCGACGAGCACCGCGCCCGCCTTCGGCTCGTCCTCCTCGTGCGAGACGCTTTGGGCCGCATCGGCCTCCGCCTGCGCGACCTCGCTCACCGGCGCGGCGGGCGCCGCCGCCTCGCCACCCGTGACGGTGATGATCGGCGTGCCGACCTCCACGGTCTGGCCCTCCGAGACCAGCAGCGCGCCGACCGTTCCCTCGAACGGCGACGGCAGCTCGACGAGCGACTTGGCCGTCTCGATCTCGACGATGACCTGGTTTACCGCCACCGGCTCGCCCGGGGCGACCTTCCACGAGACGATCTCCGCCTCGGTCAGACCCTCGCCGACATCGGGCAGCAGGAACTGGGACTCGCTCATGTGCGACTTCTTTCGTTCGGCGGGCTCAGTACGCGAGCGCGCGGTCGACGGCCTCGAGGATCCGATCGGCGTCGGGAAGGTACACGCCCTCGAGCTTGGCCGGCGGGAAGGGGGTGTCGAATCCGGCGACGCGGAGAACCGGCGACTCCAGCGAGTAGAACGCCTTCTCGGAGACGGCCGCGGCCACCTCGGACGCGACGGACACCGTGCCGGGAGCCTCCTGCGCGACGATCAGACGGCCGGTCTTCTGCACGGACTGCACCAGCGGCCCGTAGTCGATCGGCGACAACGAGCGGAGGTCGACGACCTCCAGGCTCCGCCCCTCCTCCGCGGCGATCTCCGCAGCGCGCAGGGCGACGGGAACCATGCCGGCCCAGGCCACCACGGTGGCGTCGGTGCCGGATCGGACCACGCGGCTCGCGTGCAGGGGCACACCGTTCTCGACCGTGTCCACCTCGCCCTTGGGCCAGTAGCGGCTCATCGGCTCGAAGAAGATCACCGGGTCGTCGGAGGCGATGGCCTCCTGGATCATCCAATAGGCGTCGTGCGGGGTCGACGGCGCGACGATCCGCAGGCCCGCGGTGTGGGCGAAGTACGCCTCGGGCGCCTCCTGGTGGTGCTCGACCGCGCCGATGTGGCCGCCGTGCGGGATCCGGATGACGACCGGCATCGACACAGCACCGGAGTGCCGGTTCGTGAGCTTGGCGAGCTGCGTGGTGATCTGGTCGAAGCCGGGGAAGACGAAGCCGTTGAACTGGATCTCGACCACGGGACGGTAGCCGCGCATCGCGAGACCGATGGCCGAACCGATGATGCCCGACTCGGCGAGGGGAGTGTCGAGCACGCGCTTGGTGCCGAACTCCGCCTGCAGCCCTTCCGTGACGCGGAAGACGCCGCCGAGCGGACCGATGTCCTCGCCCATCAGCAGAACCTTGGGGTCCTCGGCGAGCGCGCGGCGCAGACCGGCATTCAAAGCCTTGACCATCGGCAGCGACTGGAGGCGCGGTGCGGCGACCTCAGGCTCGGGGGCTGAGACGTCAGACTCAGGGGCTGAGGCGTCGTCGTCGTCCTGCTCATCGCTCACGGACTCCGCCTCGGTCGGTTCGGCCTCCGGCGCCGCGGGGGCGCTGTCCTCGATCGCGAACTCGCGTGTCCATTCCTGCTCGGCCACGTGCTCCTCGAGCACCAGCGAACCCGGCTCACTCTCCACGATCTCGACCACGTCGATCGCCTGGGTGTCGGCAGCGGGGGTTTCGTGCTGCTGCGTTTCGTCATCGATGAGCTCGGCCTCCACGTAGCCGGTCTCGCCTCTCGAGTCGCTCATGCGTCACCTCCGAAGGACGCCTCGTAGTCTTCGAGCCAGCGCCGCTGCTCGTCCATCACGGGATGCGGCTCACTGTAGACGTGCTCGAACATGCTGGCGGGCGGCGGCGGCGGAAGCTCCATCGTGCGCCGCCGCACGTCGGCGGCGAGATCGGCCGCCTCCTCCTGCGCCGCATCGAAGAACGCCTGCCCGACGCCCTGCTGCTCCAGGAAGATCCGGAAGCGCAGGATCGGATCGCGCTCGGCCCAGTGCGCCTCCTCGTCCTCCGTGCGGTACTTGGTGGGGTCGTCGCTCGAGGTGTGCGCGCCCATGCGGTAGGTGAGCGCCTCGATCAGGCTCGGTCCCTCGCCGTTGCGCGCGTCGTCCAGGTGCTTCGCCGTCACCGCGTAGGCGGCGAGCACGTCGTTGCCGTCGAGCTGCACGCCGGGGATGCCGAACCCACTGGAGCGCAGGTAGAGCGGCGTGCGCGACTGGGTGGTCACCGGAACCGAGATGGCCCAGTGGTTGTTCTGCAGGAAGAACACCTGCGGGGTCTGGTAGCTGGCCGCGAAGACGAACGCCTCGCTGACGTCGCCCTGGCTGGTCGCGCCGTCGCCGAAATAGGCGATGACGGCCTCGTCGCTGTTCTCGTCCCCGGTGCCGACTTTGCCGTCGAGCTTCACGCCGAGCGCGTACCCGGTCGCGTGCAGCGCGTGCGAGCCGATGACGAGTGTGTAGAGGTGGAAGTTGCGCACGGCCGGGTCCGTCGGGTCCCACCCGCCGTGGGTCGTGCCCCGCAGGAGACCCATGATGCCGACCGGGTCGATGCCACGGATCATCCCGACCACGTGCTCGCGGTACGAGGGGAAGAGGTTGTCCTGCGGCTTGGCGGCGCGCGCGGAGCCGACCTGGGCGCCCTCCTGTCCACGGCTCGGCACCCAGAGGCCGAGCTGGCCCTGGCGCTGCAGGTTGGCGCCCTCGTTGTCGATCGCGCGGACCCGCACCATGTCGCGGTAGAACGTCCGGTAGTCGTTCTCGTCGAGTCGCTCGAGGTAGGGGAGGTACTCTCCGGCCAGGTCGCTCGGCTGGAAACGGCCGTCAGCGGTCAGCAGCTGGACGGTGTTCGCCGGGCGCGGGGTATCGTTCGTCGCAACCACCGTTCTAACCTAACCGCTTGCCCGGGTGCCCATTTGGTAGGTTCCGGACAATATCTGCCGCGACCTCCAGGAGTTTCTCCACAGATTCCTGCTCTCCGATGCTGATTCGGATGCCCTCCGGCGGGAACGCCCGCACGGTGAGACCCGCGTCGAAGAAGGCGTCGTTGGCGGCCAGCGTCTGCTCTCCCGTCGGCAGCCAGACGAAGTTGGCGTTCGACACGGGCACGTTCCAGCCCTGTTCGAGGAGGGCCTCCCGGAGCTTGTCCCGCCGCATGGCGATGCGGGCGACGCGCTCCATCAGCTCGTCCTCCGCATCGATGGAGGCCAGCGCGGCCACGCGGGAGGCGTCGGTGACCGACAGGGGGATGGCGGCCGACCGGGCGGCGTTCAGCACGGCCACCGGGCCGACGGCGTAGCCGATCCGCAGCGCCGCCAGGCCGTACGCCTTCGAGAACGTGCGCAGCACGACGAGGTTCGGGTAGCGCGAGAGCAGCGGGATGCCGTCGACCGACGCATCATCGGTGACGAACTCGTAATAGGCCTCGTCGAGCAGCACCAGGAGGTCGCGCGGCACCCGGGCCATGAAGGCCTCGAACTCGTCCGCGGTCACCACCGGCCCGGTCGGGTTATTGGGCGTGCAGACGATCACCACGCGCGTGCGGCCGGTGATCGCCGCCGCCATGGCCGGCAGATCGTGGCCGCCGTCCGGGCGGTTCGGCACCTGCACGCTCGTCGCTCCGGCGACGGTGACCAGGCCCGGATACGCCTCGAACGAGCGCCACGAGTAGACGACCTCGTCGCCGACGCCCGCGGCCGCCGAAATGAACTGCGCGAGCAATGCGACCGAGCCGCTGCCGAGGTGCACCTGCTCGACGTCAACGCCGTGGCGCTCCGCGAGACGCTGACGGAGGTCGGCGCCGCTCGCGTTCGGGTACCGGTTCAGCTCGGTGAGCGTCGCCGCGACGGCCTCCACCACGGAGGGGAGCGGGGGATAGGGGTTCTCGTTGCTGGACAGCTTGAAGCCGTCCGCCGGAGCCGGCCTGCCCTGCTTGTAGGCGGGAACCGCCACGATCTCGGGCCGCAGCCGCACGCCCAGCGCGTCTTCGTCAGTCACAGACCCAACTTAGTCGCGGGCGCATGCCGCGGGGAGAATTCCTCTCCTACGGGGTGCGATGACGCTGGATGGTGAGCCGGATGGAGGAGTTGAGGAAGGCGAGGCCGAGGAACAGGCTCGTGATCCCGGCAAGGTCCACCTCCAGCGGCCGTCTCTGAACGAACGGCGCCGCGACGGCGAACAGGTGCAGCCCGGCGAGCCACCAGCCCGCGAGCGGCCGGGCGGTCAACCGCCACCATGCACGCGGGGGCGCGACCGGCTCGCTCCAGCCGCGGCACGAACGCGCGAACGCGACGATGGCGACGGTGTCGAGGATGACCCAGAGGTCGCTCACGGCCGCCGTGGAAGCGACCAGGTCGAGCGCCCATCGAAAGAGAACGCCGGCAACGATCCACACGACCAAGACCGCGAGCTTCTGAGTCGGGCTCGTCAGGCGCAGCGGCCACCACTGGATCGGCGGGTACACCTTCTTCTCGCGGTCGACACTGCTGTACTGCGACGGAGTGAGCCCGTTCTTGTCCGGCATCCCGTTGAAGGTCACGCCCGCGACTCTAGCGGCGAGCCCCTGCCGCGCGCGCCTCCCGTTTGGGAGGATGTCGGCATGCGATTCCTGCTCAAGGTGATCATCAACGCGCTGGCGCTCTGGCTGACGACCTTCATCGTCTCCGGCGTCACCGTCACCCCGTACGCCGAGGACGGCACCGCGACCGTCCTGACCTACCTGCTCGTCGCGCTGATCTTCGGCGTGGTCAACGCGGTCGTCGGAACCGTGGTCCGCGTCATCGCGTTCCCGCTGTACATCCTCACGCTCGGCCTCATCTCGTTCGTCGTGAACGCGCTGCTGCTGCTCCTGGCGTCGTGGATCAGCAGCCTGATGGGCTTCGGCCTCCACGTCGACGGCTTCTGGGCCGGTCTCTGGGGTGCGCTCGTGCTCGGCATCATCGGCTGGCTCATCGGCCTGATCTTCCGGCCGCTCACGCGCGACCGCTGAGCCGCGATCGCCCGCGCTTGGCCGAGTGCGGGAGAATAGGAGCGATCCCCCCACGCCGATCCCCGCGAGGAGCCCCATGACCGCCCTGCCTCCCCAGCCGCTCAGCCCCCTGGACGGCCGCTACCGCTCCGCGGTCCTCGGTCTCGGCGACCACCTCTCCGAGGCCGGTCTGAACCGGGCGCGCGTGCAGGTGGAGGTCGAGTGGCTGCTCTACCTGACCTCCCACCGGATGTTCGGCTCCAGCCCGCTGACCGACCAGCAGGCCCGACAGCTGCGCGCCCTCGCCGACGACTTCGGCCAGGCCGAGATCGACCGGCTCGCCGAGCTGGAGGCCACGACCAAGCACGACGTGAAGGCCGTCGAGTACCTGGTGCGCGAGCGCCTGCACGCGCTCGGCCTCGACCACATCGCCGAGCTGACGCATTTCGCCGCCACCAGCGAGGACATCAACAACCTCTCCTACGCCCTCACGGTCAACGCCGCCGTCGCCCAGGTCTGGCTGCCCGCGTTTCGCTCGGTGATCGCGGAGCTGCGCGCGCAGGCCCTCCAGTACCGCGACGACGCCATGCTCGCGCGCACGCACGGGCAGCCGGCGACCCCGACGACCATGGGCAAGGAGCTCGCGGTCTTCGTGCACCGGCTCGAGCGCCTGCGCGGCCAGATCGAGAAGACCGAGTACCTCGGCAAGTTCAGCGGCGCGACCGGCACCTTCGCCGCACACCTGGTCGCCGACCCCGAGGCCGACTGGCCGCGGGTGTCGCGCGAGTTCGTCGAAAGCCTCGGCCTCGACTGGAACCCGCTGACGACCCAGATCGAGTCACACGACTGGCAAGCCGAGCTCTACTCCCGCATCTCGCACGCCAACCGGGTGCTCCACAACCTGTGCACCGACATCTGGACGTACATCTCCCTCGGCTACTTCCGGCAGACCCCGGAGCCCGGGGCGACCGGCTCGTCGACGATGCCGCACAAGGTCAACCCGATCCGCTTCGAGAACGCGGAAGCCAACCTCGAGCTGTCGAGCGCCGTGCTCGACTCGCTCGCGTCGACGCTGGTGACGAGCCGGCTGCAGCGCGACCTCACCGACTCGACGACCCAGCGCAACATCGGCGTGGGCCTCGGGCACTCGCTGCTCGCCCTGGACAACATCCAGCGCGGCCTCGCCCAGATCTCGCTCGACCGCGACGCTCTCGCCGTCGACCTCGACCTCAACTGGGAGGTGCTGGCGGAGGCCATCCAGACCGTGATCCGGGCGGAGGTCACCGCCGGCCGTTCCACGATCTCCGACCCCTATGCGCTGCTGAAGGAACTCACCCGCGGCAAGCGCGTGGACCACGCAGCGCTCACCGCGTTCGTCGACGGCCTCGACATCGGCCAGGCGGCCAAGAACCGCCTGCTGGCGCTCACTCCGGGCGCGTACACCGGCCTGGCCTCGGAGCTGGTCGACCGCCTCTGACGGCGGTCGGGCCGCGGCTGTCGTCGGCCAGCGCCGCTCAGCCGCGATTCAGTGGCCGGTCGGCCGGCCCTCGTCGGGCGCTTCGCCCTGTGCGGCGTCGGTCACGCCGGGCCCGGACGTCGGCCGAGCGGCGTCCCCGGACCTCTCCGCGGCCTTCTCCTGCGCCTCGACGTCCTGCTCGTGGATGTCCTCCACCTCGGCCGCATTCGGCTTGAACGCGAGCGCGAAGAGCGCCATCAGCACCAGCGACAGGATGAAGGCGACACCGAGCGCGACCCCGGCGAGGATGAACTCGCGCGTCGCGATCAGGACGATGAGCCCCACGAACACGCCGAGGCCCGCGGAGATGCCGAGGAGCTCGGCGGGAAGGAAGCGGTCGCGTCGGGTCGGCTGGAGGCTGTTGGTCACGCTGGGGTCTTTCTTGTCGCGCTTGGTCACGATCCGCTCTCTATCCGGCGGGCGGCAGCTGCGGTGCGCGCGGCCGTGCGCAGCGATGCCGCGCCGATGCCCTGGAAGACGCCGACGATGACGGCCCACGCTCCGAAGAGTCCGATGGCGAGCACGGCGTCGGCCGGAACGAGGAGGAGCACGAGGGCCAGGATCGCCGTCAGCGCCCCGGTGATGAGCCAGTCGCGGGCGGCGGCGTCACGTCGGCGCTCGCGCACCCAGCTGTAGAGCTCGAGGACTCCCGTGAGCGCGGCCCAGACCGTCACGAGGTAGAGGTACAGGCCGAGTCCGCCGCCGTTGAGCGCGAGGGCGACGACGCCGGCGACGACGCCGATCCCGCCCTGAACGGCGAAGAGGGTCCTGGTGAGGCCGCGGGAGCTGAACAGGAAGGTGAGGACGCTGGTCGCCAGGCCGTCCGCGACGGCGAAGAACCCGAAGACGATGAGGCCGAACTGGGCGGTGTGCGCATCACGGGTGAAGGTGACGACAGCGGCGATCGCAAGCGCGATGAGCGCGCGCACAGCGGGGACGACCCAATAACGGCTCGGGTTCGGATCGCCCTGATTCTGGGGAACGGCGGGTGCCACTCGGCGACCTCTCTCAATCAGGATTCGCTCCCCAGTCTAGCCGGGGGCTACCTGCGCGTTTGCCGCGCACGGAGGCGTTCGCCGCGTCCCTTCCCGAATCCTCCTGGCGATCCTCTCCCTATGCGGGGGCGCTTTCGGCGGCCGGCTCGACGCGCGCCCAGCCGATGAGGGCGGCGATCGCGCTGACCACGAGCACGAAGGCTCCGGTGGGGAGGATGGTCGCGGCGATCGCGTGGTGCGCGCTCAGGGTGACGAGGACACCCGCGACCGCTCCGAAGGCGGCGACGATCGCGAAAGCGGCGGAGACCACGCGCGCGACGCCGGTCAGGAGTGCGGCCCGCAGGCCGAGCGCGGCGGCCACGATCGCCCAGGTGGCGACGATCGGAAGGGCGACGATGGCGCCGAAGTCGTCCGTGAGGAGCAGGCCGGGAACGACGTACACGACGGAACAGGCGAGCAGGAGCGCAGCACCGACCGCGGCGAAGGCCGTCAGGCGCGCGCGTTCGCCGCTGAGCCGACCGACGGGTTCGATCAGGCTGGGCCAGGTGAACGCGAGCGCGAACGACACCACCGCGAGCGCGACAGGGCCTGCGCCCTGCAGCAACGGGATGAGGATGGTGTTCACCCTCCCATTCCACGCGAAGAGCGAGCCGTCCGCGTCAGTCCGCAGGATGATTCCGCCGCCGGCCCGGCGACTCTCGCCGTCGCCCCTCGGTCAGGCGCCCTTCGCGAGCTCGGCCCGCGCGTAGCCGACGACGGCGTTGGCGTGGCCGTGGCCCATCCCGTACTCCGACTTGAGCCAGTCGACGACCTCCATGTGGGAGGCACCGCCGTCGAGCCGCCCGACGACCAGGTCCAGCCAGTCCTGCACGGGACGCCCGTAGTTCCTCTCGATGCTCGGGAAGTAGGACGCAGGCCCCGTGACCTTGTCGCCCGGTGCGATGGTCGGGGCGAGGACGCGATGCTCGGACATGCCGCGATCCTATCCCGGCGTCGTTTCGTCCGATGTGTCGTTGACGCCCGCTCTCGTTCGACGTTCTGACGAGGACCGACGAACGGAGAGCATCCATGAACACGACATCACGACGCGCGGCAGCGGCCGGCGTCGCCCTCCTGCTGGCAGCGCTGCTCGCCGGCTGTACGACGGGCACGACGGGATCCGTCGACGGATTCCCGGTGCAGGCCACGAATTCGACCTCACTCCCCGCCGACTTCCCTCGCGTCCAGGTGCCGCTGGTCGCCGGCAGGGTGGTCGCCGCGATCGGCGACGCCGCACACGGCTGGATCGTGGCCATCGCCCCGGCGCGCGATCAGGGACTGGCGGAGGCGACGAGCCGCCTCGCCGCGGCGGGCTACCTGACCCGGTCGCTTCGGCCCGCCCCGGCGAACTTCTCCGGCCCCGGGTACGACGTGCGGCTGACCGACGCGGGCGGCACGATCGTGTACGCCGTGCGGCGGAGGTGAGAGCTCGGCTCGGCGCGCCCTAGTCTGACCGGATGGACGACGTCGAGCCTCGCACTCTGCCCCGGATCCTCATCGCGCTGTGCGGGCGCTCCTTCTCCGGCAAGTCGACGCTCGCTCGAGAGATCGTGGGCACGCTGTCCGCGGAGTTGGTCGGCCTGGACGCGATCAACGAAGAGCGAGGCCTCCATGGTGGCGACGGCATCCCGGTTGCCGAGTGGGTGCGCGCCAACGAGCTCGCCGCCGAGCGGGCCGCCGCGATCCTGCGTACCGGCCGCTCGGTGGTCGTTGACGACACCAACTCACTGCGATTCCTGCGGGACGGGTGGCGGCGCCTCGCCGACGATGCGAGCGCAGCGTTCGCCCTGGTGTACGTACACGCTCCTGACGAGCTCATCCGGCAGCGCCTGGAGGACAACCGCCGATCCGCCGGCAGGCACGACGTCGCAGACGAGGTCATGGCCGAGCATCTCGCCCAGTTCGAGGAGCCGGAGGCGGAGGAGGCTGCGATCGCCGTCGAATCCGGCGCCGGCGTGACGGGGGAGAACGTGCTGCGGGCGATCGAAGCGCAGATCGGCCCGATCACGACCGACGCCATCGTCATCGGTGGCCGCTCGGGGAGCGGCAAGACGAGCGTGGCCGCCGAAGCATCCCGCATTCTGGCGGAGGCCGGCATCCGTCACGCGGTCATCGAGGGCGACAACCTCGACCAGGCGTTCCCGGAACCGTGGCGCGACGGCATCGACCTCGCGGAGCGCAACCTGGCTGCCATGTGGCGCAACTATCAGGCGGTCGGCTACACGCGCCTGATCTTCACCAACACCGTCAGCGTGTTGCAGCTGCCAGCGCTGACGGGCGCCCTCGGTCCGAACGTCCGTTCCTTCGGCGTGCTGTTGACGGCGTCGGACGAGACGGCGGCCCACCGGCTCGCGCGCCGCGAGATCGGCACGGGCCTCGAGGAGCACATCGCGCGCAGCAGCGCCGCTGCGGCCCTGCTCGACTCCGCCGTTGGCGCGTACCGGATCCCGACGGACGACCGCTCCGTGCAGGTCGTCGCCGGCGAGGTGCTCCGCGCCGCCGGCTGGTTGGCGACGAGTTAGGCGCCAGGGCCCTGCCCGGTGGGGAAGCCCGTTCGATCGTCGGGGTCCCCCGGCATGCGCTGGATGACGCCGCCGCTCGGGAGGCGCTGGATCGTGTCCTCGGTCAGTCGGCCGTCCGGCGGCTGGTAGCTGCGCTCGCGCTTGAACCAGCGCGCGATCCGTTCGCGAAGAGTGCTCACGGTGCGAAGCTACGCCGTGAACGCGCGACGCGGTAGCTCGGCACTCTCGGCGACGACCGTCGGCACACCCGACCCAGATCCATTGCCGCGCCCACCACCGGACCACGATCATGTGGGTAGAACCCTCATTCCCCTCCAGGAGGACGCGGCCCCGACCCATGACGGACACAGCGGATGCGGTTGCGATCGAAACGCCGTCGGCGGCGTCCACGGCGGCCTGGCTCGCGTCGGGCACGTCCACCCGGTCGATCGACGCGGGACTGCGGTCCGCCCGCGGTCGTTCACGGTCGGCCGCGCTGATCATTGTCGCGGTCTTCGCGTTCCTGCTCGGGGGCGTGCAGATCGCGCTGGGGCTCGAGAATCCCGAGCTGGCCTGGGCGGTCGACCTCTTCACGGCGGAGTTCTGGATCTGGGTCGCTGCGGGGCTCGTGGCCTGGTGGCGACGCCCGCACAACGCCACCGGGCTCCTCCTGGTGATCGGTGGCATCGGCTTCTTCCTGTCCGGGCTCGCCAATCTCGGCATCCCGGCCCTCACCGTCGTGAGCGTCATCTTCGCGACGAGCCCGCTCGCCCTGACGGTTCAGCTGTTGCACGCGTTCCCGTCCGGCCGGCTGCACGGGCGGTTGTCGATCACGACCGTCGTGCTGGGCTGGGTGGCCTCGCCCGTGCTGCAGCTGGTGCCGTTCCTGGCGCCGACGAACCCGTCCGTGTACGCCACGGTCTCCACCATTCAGATGTGGTTGGGCATCGTGGTGATGGTCCTGACGGCGATCGTGCTGACCCGGCGGCTCATCGCCGCGGACGCCCGGCATCGACGTGTGCTCCTTCCACTGTTCAGCTACGGCATCGTCGCCGTGCTGCTGCTGTCGTTCGCGAATCCGGTCGTGCTGTCGCTGGGGCTCGACCCGAAACTGGGCGGAGTCATCCAGCTCATCCTCTTCGCTGCGATCCCGATCGCCTTTCTGATCGGCGTGCTGCTCGGCGGATTCCAGCGCACCGGCGAGCTCGAGCCGCTCAGTGCGTGGCTGGGGATCACGGGGGCAGGCAGGCCGGCCGTCGCGCAGGCGCTGGCGAGCACGCTCGGCGACGACTCGCTGCGCGTCGTCTACTGGTCGGACGACCAGGAGGCGTTCCTCGACGAGTTCGGCACGCCGGTGGGGGAGGAGCAACGCGGACCGGACAGAGGATGGTGCGAGATCCGGGTCGAGTCCCGGCTCGTCGGCGCGATCGTCTACGACACGCGGATGACGGCCGACCCGGAGCCCGTGCGCCGGGCGGGCGACGTGCTCGCCATCGCCGTCGATCGGGAGCGCCTCACCGCGCAGCTGCTCGCGACCAACGACGCCCTCGTGCAGTCTCGCATCCGGCTCGTCCAGACCGCCGACCGCGAACGTGCACGCATCGCGCAGGATCTCCACGACGGCATCCAGGTGCAGCTCGTGCTGCTCGCGCTCGCCGCCCAGACCATCGCCAACTCTCCTGACGCGACCCCCGCGTTGAGCGAGGCCTCGGCTCGGCTCCGGCGCGGACTGGACGAAGCCGCCGCCGACCTCCGGCGCGTCGTGCACAACGTGCTCCCCGTGACGCTCACGGAGCAGGGTCTGACCGCCGCGGTGGAGGACCTGGTCGACCGCCTGTCCATCCCGGCGACCCTCGTGGCCGACGTCGACGACGAGAAGATCCCCGCCACGACGGTCCACACCGCGTATCTGATCATCGCCGAGACGCTGACCAATGCGGTCAAGCACTCGCACGCGTCAGCGGTCCGGGTTTCTCTGCGTGCGGAGGGACCGCGGCTGCGCATCGAGGTCCGCGACAACGGGGTCGGCGGAGCGAGCATCAACCGGGGCGCGGGACTGCGCAGCCTCCAGGACCGCGCCGACGTGCTGGGAGGCAGGCTCGACGTCCAGTCGCCACCCGGCCACGGCACCCGAGTGAAGGTCGAGCTGCCATGCGCGTGATCATCGGCGAAGACGAAGTGCTGCTGCGCGAAGGCCTGCGACACCTGCTCACCGACGAAGGCTTCGAGGTCGCGGCCGTCGCCGGCGATGCCGAATCCCTCCTGCGCGAGGTCGCCCTGCTCCATCCCGACCTCGTCATCACCGACATCCGGATGCCTCCGACCCACACCGACGAGGGGCTGCTCGCTGCCCTCCGCATCCGCGAGTCGGCTCCCGCCATCCCGGTCGTCGTGCTCTCGCAGTACGTGCAGCGGCGGTATGCGACCGAGCTCTTCGATCAGAACATCGGCGGCTTCGGCTACCTCCTCAAGCAGCGCATCGCCGACGTGACCACCTTCACCGCCGACCTGCGCCGGGTCGCCGCGGGTGGGACGGCGCTCGACCCCGAGGTGGTGTCGGTGCTCGTGGCGCGAGCGAGCCGTGCCAGTGGAGCAGTGGGGTCGCTCACGCCCCGCCAGCTCGAAGTCCTCTCGCTCATGGCGCAGGGACGCAGCAACGCGCGGATCGCGAGTCAGCTGTTCCTGACCGAGAAGGCGGTCGTTCAGCACACGTCGAACATCTACACGGCGCTCGGTCTGCCCCCGGATGCCGACGACCACCGACGCGTGCTCGCCGTCATCCGGTTCCTCGCGTCGGTGGCGGACGAAGACCGCTGACGGGACCGTCGCCGGGACCGACGCCGGCTACGACCGCGGCGGCGGCGCGTAGGCCGTGCCCAGCTGACCGCTGAGAGCGACCAGGAGCCGCACGGCGGGCGTCTGGCAGACGGCGTCGCCGGGGTCGTCCGTCAGCGTCGGCGACTGCGTGCAGCCGCCCGAGGCGATATCGCTGTTGGTCTGCACCGCCACCGTCGTGTCGGTGCTGGTGTCGTAGAACAGGGAGGTGTTGTAGCCCGACACGTCGCCGGTGTGCCCCACCCACCCGTTCGAGCAGCTCATCCCGAATCCGTAGCCGATCTCGGAGAACGAGGTGAGTCGCGCCTTCTGGGTCTTCGCGTCGACCAGGCCCTGTCCGGTGCCCAGCGCGCGACCCATCGTCAGCAGGTCGTCGATGTCGGAGATGATCTCACCGGAGGTGAACGTCCACGACGGGTTCCAGTCCGTGGAGTCCGTCGGGGCGTCGGGCGTCGCATGGTTGCCGTTGAGCGTGAACCCGTGGGCGTATGGCTCGGGGATCGCGGCCGACGTGCCGGGCCACGAGGTGTTGCCCAGGTGCAGCGGGTCGAAGATGCGCTGTTGCAGCTCCTCGGCGATCGAGTGGCCTGTGACCTTCTCGATCACGAGACCGAGCAACGCGGTGTTCGTGTTCGAGTAGTTGAAGCTCGTTCCCGGTTCGTACAGCGGCGAGAGCTCGACGCCCGCTTTCACGACCTCCTCCGGTGTGAACACGGCAGAGGGGTCGGCGAAGTACTTGTCGAGGAGCGCCTCGTTCATCGTGTAGCTGGCGATGCCGCTCGTCATGTCGGCGAGCTGCGTGAGGGTGATCCGATCGCCGTTCGGGATGCCGGGGATGTATTTGCCGATCGTGTCGTCGAGGGAGAGCTTCCTCTCCTCGGCGAGCTGGAGGACGATCGTCGCGGTGTACATCTTCGTCAGTGACGCGATGCGGGTGTGCATTCCTACGACCATGGGCGTGCCGGTGGCGGGGTTCGCCGAGCCGTAGGCCTTGGTCCAGGTGCCGTGCGGCGTGCGCACCCCCACGATCGCACCGGGGGACGCGCCGAGCTCGAACGCCTTCGTCGCGGCTGCGTCGAGGGCGGCGACCGTCTTGGCGGGCAGCGCGGACTTCGCGTGATCACCGGGTTTGGCGGAGGCGGCCGCCGACGGGTTCGCCACGCACCCGGCCGCGGCAGGGGTCGTGGACGCCGAGGGGACGGGGTCGGACTGTGCAGTGCATCCGGCGAGCGCGAGAACGCCGACGATCGCGGTGGCGGCCGCCACGCGGAACAGGGGCGTCGAGGTCATGTCATCCTCCGTAGATGCTCGTCATGAGGCGGGTGGCGATCGTGGCCGCGGGCGGTCTGCCGTCGGCGGCCGGGGCGAGGTTGGTCCAGACGACGATCGTGACGCGGTGCGCCGGGTCGTAGCCCATGAACGAGTTGAACCCGGGCAGCTCGCCCGTGTGACCGTAGAGCTGCCCGATCTTGGCGATGCCCCAGCCGTACCGGGGGTCGGGGAGGTCGACCGGTACCGTGCGGACACTGGCCAGTCGCTCCTTCTGGAGCTTCGCGTCGAGCAGCCGACCTCCACCGAGCGCCTCGACCCATTTCGCCAGATCGTCGATGGTCGAGATCACCCCTCCGGCCGCCCACGCCCAGGACGGATTGAGGTTCGTCTGGTCGCTCGGCAGTAGCGTGGCCGCCTTCGCACGGGCCAGTTCGTCAGCCGGCAGCTTCGCCGACTCCATCGTGTCGACGTTGTTCGAATACATGTAGCCGTGCGTGTACGGCTCCGGCAGCGCGGCGTCCGCCGCCGCGGGGAGGGAGGTCTGGTGCAGACCCAGCGGTTCGAACAGCCGCTTCTCGAAGATGGCGCTCAGCGGTTCGCCCTCCAGCTTCTGCGCGATCAGGCCGAGGAGGACGGTGTTCGTGTTGGAGTACGACCAGTCGTCGCCCGGCGCGAAGTTCGGCTTCTCGGCGAGGCCCATCGCTGCCAGTTCCTCCGGCGTCCACACACGCTGCGGCTCCTCGTCGAGCGCGGTGTTCAGCGCGAGAGTCGCCGTGTAGTTGGCGAGGCCGCTGCGCATGTCGAGAAGCTGCTCGATCGTGATGCGGTCGCCGTTCGGCACGTTCGTCAGGTAGGTCGAGACGGGATCGTGGAGGGCGATCCTCCCCTCCTGCACGAGCTGCAGGATGACGGTGCCCGTCATGGTCTTGGTGTTCGAGCCGACGCGGAAGTGGTCGGCGAGCGACACCGGAGTCGACCCTCCGAGCTCGGTCACGCCGTATGTCGCGGTGACCTCGCCGCCCGGGCCGCGTACGAGCATCGCGGCTCCCGGCACCTGCAGGCTCTTGGCCAGCCGGGCGAACTCCGCGTTCAGAGTGGTCGCATCGACCGTTACCGGGCTCGCAGACGTGCCGCGAACAGGTCCGCTCGCCGCACAGCCGGCCAACACCACGGCGAGCGCGACGAGGACGCCTGCCGCCGACACCGACCGGCGGGCTCGACGACTACGGGTCGTTGCCAACACTTCGATTTCCCCTTTGCGGCGTGCCGCGGCGGTTCGAAACTCCACGGGTCCCCCCAGTGTTCCGGCCGCGTCGCTGCGCCGACATAGGCCTAGGTCCATTCCGGAGCGGGATCCACCGACGCGAGAGTGTGGTGCATCCCGTGTACCCGTCCGAAGGAGACCGTCGTGGTTCCGCCCCGTTTCGCGAAGGCGCTCGCGCTCTCCGTCGCCCTCGCCGCCCTCGCGGGCCTCGCCGGCTGCACCGCGCAACCGCAATCGGCGACGAGCACCCCGAAGACCCACGCGACCGTGATCGCGTCCACCTGCGTCAGCGATCCGGCCGCCGTGGTCGCGCGGACCTCGGACCTGCCGACCACGGCGATGTCCGCGGACCTGACCGCCACGATCGACACAGCCGCCCAGGCCGGATTCGCCCAGGCCGCGGCGCCGGGAGCGATCGTCGCGGTGCAATCGCCCGCCGGCCTCTTCCTCAAGGCGTACGGTGTCGCGGATCCCGCGACCGGCGCCCCGATGACCCCGGACATGTACCAGCGCGTGGGGTCGGTCACGAAGACCTTCACCGCCACGCTGATCCTTCAGCTCGCCGCCGACGGCGAGCTCAGCCTCGACGATCCGGTGTCGAAGTACATCCCCGGGGTCACGAACGGCGATGAGGTCACGATCCGGATGCTGGCGGATATGACCAGCGGGATCTCGAGCTACACCCGCGACGACGCCTGGCAGAACGTCTACTTCACCGAGTCGTACCGTGTGTGGAGCCTGGATGAGCTGATGAAGATCGGGCTCGCGCTGAAGCCGCAGGACTTCGCCCCCGGCACAGCGTTCGACTATTCCAACACCAACACGATCATGCTCGGCAAGATCATCGAGGACGTCACGGGCGAAAGCTATCAACGCGTCCTCGGCGAGCGCATCCTCACCCCGCTGGCGATGTCGCAGACCAGCTACCCGGCGGACTCCGCGGCCTATCCTGAGCCCCATCCGCAGGGCTTCACCCTGCAGGGCGGCCACGGCACCCCCGAACACCCGGCGAACACCACCGACTGGAACCCGTCGTGGGGCGGGACGGCGGGCGAGCTGATCTCATCCGCGCCCGACCTGCTCCGCTTCGCCCGCGCCGAGGCGACAGGCGCCGGTCTGCTCCCTGCGGCGCAGCAGATCGAGCGCCTCAGGTCGTTCCGCGAGTTCAACGGACCGGGCAACGGCGGCTACGGCCTCGGCTGGGGCTGCGAGAACGGGTGGGTCGGGCACGCGGGCGAACTCCCCGGCTACAACACCTCGATGTTCTACAGCACCTCGGGCGACGTCAGCGTCATCACCATGACCAACAGCGACATCCCGTCCGGAGCCTGCGAGGCCCGCACGCTCACCGACAACCCCACCGATGTGGAGTGCAGCTCGCCCGCGACGCGGGTCTTCACCTCGATCGCTGCCGCCCTCGACATCCCGTTCGCGCCGCAGAAGAAGTAGCGACGCGACCCAGGTCAGCGCGGTGGCGACCTGAGTCCATGGTCGCCGACTGTGGCGCCACCCCAGAGTGGAGATGACGCGAGATTCCGCGTCCCTTCCCGTTCTCCATTTCAGCGAGGTAGCTCACATGGTCGCCAAGAAGCTCTGGATCGGCATCGGTGTCGGTGTCGCGGTCGCCGCCCTCGGCGCCGGCGTGGCCGTCGTGGCCGTCGTGGCCACCAGCGCTGCCGCCGACGACGGGATCTCCCTCACGTCGAAGGTCGACTGCTCAGCCACCGACCGGACGACGTCCACGGTGACGTGGACGCTGGAGAACTCCCGCGAGACGCCGGCCGCCATCGACGGCCTCGCCGGCCCGGGCTCCCTCGACCTGCTGACCTCGCCGATCGGCCAGGAGATCCCCGCAGCGAAAGCAGGGAAGCCGGGTACGACCACCTTCACGCAGTCCGTGACCGGCACGGCATCGGCGGCGATCGCGATCACGACCTCCTGGAGTGGCAGCGACGCCCAGCAGACGACGCGCGCGACGGCGACAGGCGTCGACTGCCGCCCGTCGGTGGCCGTCGGCACGCTGACCGCGACCCAGCCGTCGTGCACCTCCAGCGATCCGGGCCACGACGGCACCCTCCTCATCACCGGCGGCAGCCCCGACGTGCGGTACGCCGTCAGCGCCGGCGGCGGGACCCCGGTCGTGGTCGACCCAGGAACGCCCTACACCGTGATCGTCGAGACGAATTCGGTGACCGCGGTCGTCACGCCGTCAACGGATGACGGCCAGAAGCTCGGCGGGTACCACCCCCGCGACTGGACCGTCACCTTTACCGCAGTGGACCCCCACTGCTCCTGAGCCACCCGCACACACCCGCGGGTTCATCGAAGAGAAAGCACGATAATGTCCACGCCAGCCAAAATCGCCGCAGCCGCCGCGGCCCTCGCGGCCGTGATCCTCACCGGCTTCGCCGGAACCGCCAGCCCCGCCGTCGCCGACGACAGCGTCTCAGCGCAGGTGGTCTTCAACCTCTCCCGCACGACACTGTCGGATGGACAGCTCGTCGGGTCGGCGGGAGGCACGTCCTCCACTCTCGTCGCCGCGCCGGCGTCGGGCGCGACCGCCTTCACCCTCAGCGCCCCCAAATCGGAGTCCATGTCCCGCACCCTGATCTACCAGCTCGGCATGGTGGGACACACGACGGGCTACTGGGTCAAGGCATCGATCCAGTACTACACCCGAGGCGTGTGGGACAGCTCCTGCTCGATCTACAAGGGACGCCCCGGTACCGCCGGGGCGGAGGCCGCGACTCAGTGGAACTGCCAGGCGCCCCGCAGCAGTCACGACGCCAAGAACCGGGCCGTCTTCACCATCTCGCAGAACCGCTTCGCCGAGGCATCCGGAACCCTGCGCACCACCGGCGCCGTGTCGCTCACAGACGGCGAGTACGACTTCAACAACCTTCCCTACGCCCAACCCGGATCCCCGAAGCTCGGCGAGAACGCGAACACGAAGTTCGCCGTCGTGATGCGCGAAGGCGACACCACCATCAGCCACGGCGCGCTCGCGCGAGCGCGCTTCAGCTATCGCATCTTCGATGGCGGAAAGCCGACGAACTACTGGGTCGTCGGCTGGTCGCAGACGGAGCGGGGCGCGATCTTCCACCACCACGCCGCGTGCTTCGTCACGAGCCAGCAGCCGGGCAAGGGCAGCGTCCCGCTGGATGAACTGCGCCGCGACGAGGTCACTCCCTATGACTGCAAGGTCGCACGAGAAGACACCGTCAACGGCGATCGAGGCACGTACGACGCCGAACTCGTCGTCGGCGACCGGAACATGACCGTGGTGACGAACGCAGCGAGCGCGGCCGACCTCGTGAGCCGCTTCTGCACCTCCATCGACAGCCAGGACTGCACCGTGAACCTCACCAATGCGAAGCAGACGACCAAACCGCTGGACGACAAGCTGAAGTACTCCTTCGCGAACTACACCAAGCACGTGTGGAAACCGGACGTCATCATCGAGGAGAAGATCGTGATGTCGCACAAGTACGGTCTGGAGATCACCGTGCGGACGGACGCCAAGATCCTCGGCCAGAAGTTCGGAGTCGCGGTGAAGAACAAGTACGAGTTCCAGTGGAAAGAGGAGAAGACCTTCGAGGCGAAGATGCCGGTGGATGTGGAGCCGGGCGAAGTGAGTTGGGTCCAGGTGTCGATGCCGTTGATCGTCGCGGACGGGGACGTCCTGATCTTCGACCGCGCCAAGAACGTCACCTACAGACTGCCCAACGTGCACGTCGAACTCCCCGACGACCGCAAGAATGTGCAGTGGGCGATCAAGAGCGACAAGCTCGCGAACTTCCCCCATCTGTCGCCCGACACCGAGGTGCTGAATCCCGACAACACGACGAAGACGGCGCCCTCGCCGAGCGCGACGCCGACGCCGACGCCGACCCCGGCGGGCAAGTAGGCGTAGTCGCACCGCACGCGAGAAGGCCCGAGCTCTCCGAGCCCGGGCCTTCTTGTCGGTGAGCGCCCTACCTGTCCAACCAACCGTCGGGAAGAAGCGACTTCACCTTGTCGCTGATGCTCTCCGCAGGATGCCCTGCTTCCGAGCCGTCCGTCGTCTGCTCCTCGTCGTCCCCTCCCGACTCCGGCGCTGACTCATTCCGATCGTTGGACATCGACACTCCTTGCGTGGTTCACCGTGCCGCAGCTGCCGCACAGTCCATCCTCACGCGCGTCATGGCGGCACCGGGATGGACCCAGGTCGCGTCGAGCGAATCGCGCCGGCCGAATCCGTACGCGACCGGGAGCGGCCTGCAGTTCATCCCGCCGCGCCTGGGCACAGACAAACACATCACTCAGCAGGGAGCTTCTTCAGGGCCTTCGTGGCTTCCCGTCTGACGAGTGGACGCTCATGTGTCAGGAGTCGTTCCAACGGGATGCGCGATCGCGGGTCTTTGTGGGGACCTAACGCCTCAACTGCATGTGCGACGACATCCTCATCATCAAGCAGGTCGAGGAGAAGCGGAACGGCACGAGGGTTTTTCGAACGACCAAACGCACGCAGCATCGCTTCTCGGTCTCGACCATACGTCCAGTTGCGGGCCAGCGCCTCAAGCTCGGAGAAGTATTCATCCCCGGCGAGGGTCCCCAGAGCATGACCGATTACCCAACGCACGCTCCTGCGCGGTTCGGTCTCCGGAAGCTTGAATCGCTCGATCAGCACAGGAGGCGCGGTCTTCCGCGCCGCCGGCACGATCAACGCGCGGACCAGAGGCTCTTCTATGCGCGCGCGATATTCATACGGCACCCGCTCGTCCAGGTGAGCCAACCAATCGACCAGGACTGGAACAGCGTCGTCGTAACGCTCCCGCGTATTCACAAGTTGCCAGAGATCGTCGACATCGACCCCGACATGGTGCAGATCGGATAGCAGTTCGGTCGGAGTCTGCGTCATCTGGCCTCCTCGCCTGCCACGCTGTCGCCCTGCCTCATCACTGCCGGATCACTCGCTGTTGTCGGATCATTCGCGACGTAATCGTAGTGGGCATCTCCCCCGCCTTCTGCGCCCACACTGCTGGGAACGGCGCACCGTGAGCAACATTTCGGGCGTCGGAGGCGGGGAAGGTGAGTGCGGCGGGTTGGTGCAGACGAGGCCCAGGTCGTCGGCTCTCGTTGGAAAGCCCCGGCGTCCGCGCGAGGGTAATAGCGGCGGCGCGGGCGCCGGAGGCTTCGAGGACGCCGGTCAGTAGGAGGAGCTGGAGTACCCGGCTGAAGCGGCGAACACGATCGCCAGGACGGTGAAGAGCACGATGAAGGCGATGTAGACATAGCCGATGACGAGGCCAGCGATCGCGAGGCCTCGGCCGCTTTCGCCGGTGCGCTTGATCTGACCGAGGGCGATGTGCCCACAGATCACACCGGCGAGCGGGAAGACGAACGCGCCGACGAGGGCGATGATCGCCAACACGTTGGTGCCGCTCTTCTGTGCCGGGTACGGGGCATAGGCGGGCGCGGCCGGCGGGTAAGCATTCGGGTTCTGGTCGGTCATGGCGAGGTGACTCCGATCTGCGATGCGGGGTGGGTGAGGTGGCTAGTTCTGAGAGATGCTGTCGCCGAGGATGCCGGCGGGGTGGGCGGCGGCAGCGATGGCGTTGGCAGTCTCCTGGAACGCCGTGTCGGTTTTGGCGGCGCCGATCGCTCCGCCCTTCAACGCCCCTGACACCATGTTGCGGTTCAGGCGCGCGACCAGGCGGCCCTGCTGATCGACCATGAAGTCGACGAGGAAGGACACCTGGAAGTTCTTGCCCGCCATGGCACCCAGCCAGAAGGTTCTGGCAGCGCTCCCGCGCTTGGCGAGCAGACCACCGGACGGGGTCATAGTGACGGTGAAGCCCTCGGCCTGGAGCGCGGAGGTGACGAGTTGCTTGGCGGCCTCGTGGTCGCCGAGCAGGAAGAAGTCGTGGGCGGACGCCATGGCGGGTTCCTCGGGTTATCGGGGCGGGTGTTGGTCGCCAGAAGGGCGCGACGGTGACACTCTATCGGGGGACAAGTGCTTCCCGCATCCCGCTGGCCCAGCGGAGGTGGCGCTGCCTGGTCGAATGGGAGTGGAAGCGCGAGTCTCGCCACGGCGCCGACAGACCAGGGCCGGCGCATCGGGGGCAACTGTTCGGTGGTCGGAGGCGCCGGACGCCGGGGCTCCCTGACCGAGGTGTGCACGAAGCGAGAGCGTTCACAGATATGCGCGATTGCCCGCGAATTGGGGTAATCCCGTTGCCCTGCGCGCCCCGCGAGGACCGACAGCACAACCGATGTGAACGGCCACGCATCTTGTCGTTGTGAGCGGTGTATCGCTTAGGTTGCCAAGCAATGTGTCGTTGCCGTTGTCCAAGTACTTTGTCGCTCCGACGCGACGAAACGCGACACGATAGTGTCTCCGCGTGACGCTGATCGCCGCCCCAACTGGTAGCCCCGCATGGCCCGCGGACTGGAGCCAGTTCGTTCCGGACCTTCTCTCGTCCGCCATTATTGGTCTCGCCATCGGCATCTTTCTGTACTTGTGGCAGAGGACTGCTGAGCAACGTCAGGCTAGGAGCTTCGCCAAGGCATCGTGGTCAGTCGCGCGAAGCAGAGTAGTCGTCGCCGTTGCCAAGGAGGTTATGACTCCGCCCTGGCTGAGCCATACGATGGACGACCCATTTGCGGAGTTATGGGCTGCTCTCGATGGCCTCCCTGTTGCCCAGTGGCAGGCTGCCGCGCCAGATCTTGAAGAACTCAGGCTCGCCAGCGAGATCGCTACCAAGCTTCCTCTGCTGCATGCAGCGGGCAGAAAGCTGCTCTCCGACGTGAATGTAGCCCTCATGCGCGACGATTGGGGTCGCTTGATGTCTCCGGACCGAGCCGATTATCAGGACGAGGTCCTGAGGCGCCTACGAGATGGTGTGGAGTCCGAGGGGTTCGCCAACACGATGATGCAGGCGCTGGGCTTCCTCACGGAGGAGAAGAGCGCTGACATAGCAGCGAAGGCAAAGGCCGCTGCGGAGCAGGAGGCACTGCAGAAGAGCTATGGAAATTATCTCGGTCTGTTCAGCGAGATACGCGCCAGCTACATGAAGCTGCGATCACTCATGCACGTGGATGCCGAGCAGTCTGGCTCGACCGACGCACCATCCGGATCCAGTTAACTTCGGCAAGAGCTGACGGCGAAAGTCGAAACGAAGATGTCCACGCTCTTTCGTTAGATGAGTCGTCACGCGACAAACGGCGAAACCTCCGCAAATGGGTCAGCTCGTGGGGTCATTGCCGGACACCACGACGGTATCTGCCGCAACGGCAACGGACACCTCCGCAATCTGCCCCTTATGGCACGACCGCTCTGCCCGGACCAAACGATCGTTGTGGTTGCTCTCAGTCTGCCGCGAGCCGGTCGAATGGACCCTCAGGCGCTTGCAGCCCATTCTGATCGGTAAGCCAGGGATTCCGCGCGAAGGAATCGAACGCGGTCGGGCTCGGTGGCGGCGCCCACTTCGATAAGGTGGATAGTGCCGGTGCGAACCATGATGATGGCCGGGATTGTCTCCGCGTCGATCTGCCTGACAGCCAAGGCGACTGCGGTATCCATGAGCATGAGCTCGGTAGGGGTGAGAGCCTTCTCTGAAAAGTAGAGAAGCGCTCCGATACGACTTCCATCGCGCATGCTGACGATCAGATGGATTCGCAAGCTAACGAGCTCCAGCCCGTCGGCGTCGACGACGACGACGTTTCGCTGTCTGCGCCGCGCTGCCTGCGTTTCCAGTTCGCTGAGCAGCCTTGCCATCCCCTCAGCGGCGGCGCGGTAGCTCTGCCGCATTCGATCGGGTGCGGCAGCGACTGCGCGCTCCATTGCGCGGCTAGTGAAGTCGTTGTTGATGTCTTCAACAACGCCAGTCAAGAACCGTTCGTAAGCGAAGGCGAAGATCCGGTCGTTTGAAGGTGCGGTTACCTGGCGTCGGTCCTGGGCGACGTGCGTGGGTCGGCCCTTGGTGCGGGAATTGGTGAATGCCCTGAGGTGTGTGAGTGAAGGGGTGTGGTGTTCGGTGTCCATGTTATGCATGCTTCTTTCGCTAGGTGTCTTTGGGCTTCGCGAAGTGGGGGCCGGCGGCCGAGTGCCGGCCCCCTCGGGCTACTTCTCGTTGCGAACGCCCTTGTGCTGCTGGGAGCTACCGTTCATGATCTGGCCGTTGGCAGTGTTGCGCTTGAACCAGGTGTTGCCCGACTTGAACTCGCTTCGGCCCTTGACGGCGCCAACGCGGTATCCGCGTCCAGTGTTCTTTGCCATGTGTCCTTCACCTCCTGCCTGGAAGCGGTGTTCCGCGCTGCTACGGCGCTTCCAACTGGTAGTCGAAGCGGGCGAAGGAAGTATTAGCTCTCATGCGCAGATTTCACACAGTCCATCGGCCAGAAGGTGGACCGGAGTGATGGTGTTGCAGTTACGGCACTGCCCTTCGCTCCTGGACACGGTGGTGCAACGGCAGTTCCCGCAAACGGGGCAATAACCGCGGCCGCACTTAGGACAGGGAAAACCGCGGACCGTGCGCCACTCGCCACAACATTGAAAGGCGTTCTCGGGCCGTTGAACGTAATCGTGATCCATGAGTACCGGCATGGTGTCCACGCCCCACAGATCCGTGTCAGAAATTACCGCACAAATAGCTCGGTCGGACGCGATTGCGTCGACGTAGTAATCCGCTCGCTTGCCCCAGCGGTTTCGCCAGAACGAACGGCGCGTGATCGTCTCGCCGGAGCCGATGGTCCGGAGGCTGTGGCCTTCCGGCAGTTCCTCTCCCGGCCAAGGATAGATCGACGGCCAACCGCGCTCTGGGTGCGGGTGAACGCTCGAAGAGGTCACCTTCATGGTGCGGCGGTCGATGATGATTACCGCACCCAGCTGGGGGAGGCGAGCGGCAGCGGCAATAGCGCACACAGGCAGGCTCGCGGCCGATTGCTCGAAGAGGGCTACCACGTCCTGGGCGCGAATCGGTCGGCCGACGACGTAGTCGATTAGGTCCTCCGGAAGGAGGAGTCGTTGCGCGATCGCATCGCAAAGCGACTCGATCGCAGCCTGCGGCTCGTCCTGGTCGGCCAGCCAGTCGAGCGTGGCAGAATCTTGCTCCACCAGCCAATGGCCTAGCTCGTGAGCGAGGGTAAAGTTCTGCCGTTTGCTGTTGGGTGACGGCGCATAAAGAATGACGTTGTCTTCGAGAAACGAGGTTCCGTCGCAACCTCCGCCGTGATCTCGCCGGCTAGCCAGGTGCTCGACAGCTCGGACGGTGAACCGGTGGTCATCGCCAAGTGAGCGAAGTGGGTCCAGGGCAAAATGTTCACGCTGGGCAGCAGTGAGCTTCCTAAGTGCCCTCTGAACCCAGCGCTCAAGCATCATCGGTCTCGCTGCTCCAATGCGTTCACGAGTTGCTCCAATGACTGCAATGTCTGATCGAGATCGGGGGCGTTGCCCCGGTATACCGCAGCGCCTAACCGTGACTCCAGCATGGCAGCTGCCGCGGACATTGACACATCGCGGAGTGCTGCAAGCCGCTGCACCAGCTCGCCAAATTTCGCCGACGATCTCAATTCGGCGAGTTGGTTATCGTCGCCATGCGTGAGCAGGCGCTCCTTGTCGACATCCAACACAGAGGCAATAGCCTCAACTAGGGCCGGGACCGCGTCGGATGATCCTTTCATTTCCCAGCGCAGGATTTGCCCCGATGAGACGTCCCACCCTTGTCTCTGCAGCCGTGTCGCCAGTTGGCTCACCGTCAGATTCGAGTTCTTTCGTAGCCGCGATAGCTCCGCGGTGTTGAGCCGCCGTGCTGGATCTCTCACCAATCCGAGAAGGTGAGCGCCCGGGTCTGCCTCCAGCGCGGGCGGTTGGTACAACGCTGCGGCGATGAGGGCGTCCAGCGGCAGCTTTCCCAGGGAGAATGCGTCGTCCTCTTTGTCGGTCATCGGTTCACCTCCTCCTTCATTCGCTGCTGAATAATGCGCCTAACCTCTTGAATGATCTGGCTGACGCGGCCCTGCGTCAGGTTCAGATCGTTCGCGATATCGGCCTGTTTTCGATTGAGCCAGAAATACTCGTGGGCCACACGCCGCTGTACTTCATCAAGATTTTTGAGAATCGCTTCCACCGACTCCAGCGCAGACAGCGTGTCCAATCCCTCTTCAAGTTCGATGAAGCCATCGCGCTCGTCCCGTACCTCCTGCAACTCCAATTCCGCGTCGGAACGATGCTTGGAATTCGCGCGGATCCGATCGATCGCCCGCCGAGTCACGAGTGTAATGAGGTAGGCCTCCCAATTACGGATCTCCTCTTTGGGCGGCCTTTCAAGCAGTTCGACGATGACCGTTGAGATTACGTCCTCAACCTCGTCTTCTAGGCCAGCACCTCTGAGCCGCGCGAATGCTACGCGGTACAAGACCTCGCGGTGCTGGCTGTACGCGGCCGCCAACTCCGACTTGTATCCGATCACCATTCACAGCCCTGCATCGGCTTCACCCGCGCTCCTCAGCGTTCCTAACCGGTAGTCGAAGACGAAGTCTTCGCTATTAGCGACCGCGCCACGGTCTCTGATGTCTCGAGGGGCTGAAAGCCTCGACGTGTGAGGTTACATTTATCCGCCTGCGGGCGCTGCCGCGATCGCGGACAGAGCATGACGATTCATGCCGGACAGGTCGCCAAGCGGCTCGGCCTGGAGACTGGGCAAGCAGTAACCGGTCACGGCCCGCGGCCGCAGCATCCTCGTCGATCAACTCGCTCCGATCACGCGACGACACTTTGCTCGGTCAAACGACACGTTGCGTGGCAAGTTCACACCCGATCAGATCGGCGCCATATCCGTGAAGCGCGAGTACATGCCCTGGAAGGCGACGGTCACGGTGCGCGTGGGGCCGTTGCGGTGCTTGGCGACGATCAGGTCGGCCTCGCCTGCTCGCGGGTTGTCCTTCTCGTAGGCCGACTCGCGGTGCAGCAGGATGACCATGTCGGCGTCCTGCTCGATCGAGCCGGACTCGCGCAGGTCGCTCAGTGCCGGAAGCTTGTCGGCGCGCTGCTCCGGTCCACGGTTCAGCTGGGACAGGGCGATGACGGGCACCTGGAGCTCCTTGGCGAGCAGCTTGAGTGCACGCGAGAACTCGCTGACCTCCTGCTGACGGCTTTCGACGCGCTTACCGCTGGTCATCAGCTGGAGGTAGTCGATGACGACCATCTTGAGGCCGACGCGCTGCTTGAGGCGTCGGCACTTGGCTCGGATCTCCACGAGCGTCATGTTGGGGCTGTCGTCGATGTACAGCGGAGCGTCGTTGATGCGTCCGCGGGTGGACGCGATGGTCGTCCAGTCGCGGTTGTCCACGGTTCCCTTGCGCATGTGCTGCAGGGGGACTGTCGCCTCAGCGGAGAGCAGGCGCATCGCGATCTCGCTGCGCCCCATCTCGAGCGAGAAGAAGATGGTCGGCATGTCGTGCTTGATGGCGGCCGCGCG
This sequence comes from Leifsonia sp. TF02-11, assembly GCF_017565305.1. Classification (GTDB taxonomy): domain Bacteria; phylum Actinomycetota; class Actinomycetes; order Actinomycetales; family Microbacteriaceae; genus Leifsonia. The sequence goes on along the minus strand of NZ_JAGEKP010000003.1, from coordinate 290,784 downwards.
AGCGAAATCGAGCGCGAGCGTGGACTTTCCCAGCGCCGGGCGCGCGGCCACGATGATCATCTGACCCGGGTGGAGTCCATTGGTCAGCTCGTCGAGCTCCGCGAACCCGGTGGGGACGCCGGTCATCGAACCGTCTTTGTGCTTGGCCGCCTCGATCTCGTCGATGGCGACGGTCACCGCCTCGGTCAGCGGGACGTAGTCTTCGACCTCTTGGTGGCCCGTGACGGAGTAGATCTCGGCCTGCGCGTTGTTGACGAGGTCGAGGACCTCTCCTTCGGCCTTGTAGCCCATCTGCGTGATCCGCGTCCCGGCCTCGACCAGGCGGCGCAGCAGAGCCTTCTCGGTGACGATGTTGGCGTAGTACCCGGCGTTGGCGGCCGTGGGCACGAGGCTGGTGAGCGTGTGCAGGTACTCGGCGCCACCCGCCCGCGAGAGCTCGCCGAGCTTGGTGAGCTCGTCGGTGACGGTGATGACGTCGGTCGGCTCGCCGTGCGAATACAGCGAGAGGATCGCGTCGTAGATGATCTCGTGCTTGGGGATGTAGAAGTCGGTTCCGCGAACGACTTCGACGACGTCTGCGACGGCGTCCTTGCTCAGCAGCATGCCGCCGAGGGCGCTCTGCTCCGCCAGGAGGTCGTGCGGAGGGGTGCGCTCGGGGGAGCGGGCCTCGCCCGGTTCGCGACTGTCGGCGAGACCGATATGGGCGATCGACACGTTCTCTCCTCACTGCTGCTGCTCAGTGCACCGTCTGGTGCCGCCGTCTCCAGCCTGCGCCGCCACGGGCTCGGCGGTGTGTGGGCGCGCCGACGACGGCCACTCCGGGAGGCCGGAGAGACCGCACACAAGGGCGTCCGATCGCAGACTACGGACGGCCACCGACAACGTCCCGCACCACAGCTGAAGGTGGTTCGGGCCGATCCTCGGCGGTCTTCCGTCGACGTCGCTCCACCCTATGAACCGGCCGCCTCCCACCACAACTCGCCCTGTGGATAACTATGGGGAAAATCTGCGAGAAACGCCGTCGGCGCTGTGCAGAAGATGTGGGAATCGGTGTGGAGAACTTAGGAATTCTTTTCGATAAATACGCTCTGATCGGGTTATTTCTTTTCCCCAGCCTGTGTGTAAAAATCTCCTCTCGACCTGTGGTCGAACCTCCGCGACAGCCCATGACGACTGTGGATGGAGCCGGGGAAAACTCCTTAACGAGGTGTAGCGGCGGGCCGAAGCCCGCCGCTACACTGCGCTGTTCCGCGACCGCTACTTGGCGGCGACCACCTGCAGCGAGATGACGGCCGAGAGGTCGTCGTGCAGGCGCACGGTGGCCTCGTGGTCACCGGTCACCTTGATGGGGTTGGGAAGCTCGATCTTGCGCTTGTCGAGCTCGCCGATGCCGGCGGCCTTGACCGCGTCGGCGACGTCGCCCGTCTTGACCGAACCGAACAGACGACCCTCGCGGCCAGCCTTGACGACCAGCTTGACGCGGGTGGCCTCGAGCTTCGCCTTGAGGTCCTGAGCGGCCTCGATGGTGTGCAGCTCGCGAGCGGCGCGAGCCGCCTTGATCTGCTCGACCTGCTTCTCGCCGCCACGGCTCCACGCGATGGCGAAGCCCTGCGGGACGAGGTAGTTGCGCGCGTAGCCGTTCTTGACGTCGACGACGTCACCGGCCGAACCGAGGCCGGTGACCTCGTGCGTGAGAATAACCTTCGACATTCTGTCTCTCCTTAACGGCCAGAGCCGGCGTAGGGGAGGAGTGCCATCTCGCGCGCGTTCTTGACGGCGCGGGCGATCAGGCGCTGCTCCTGGACGGAGACACCGGTGATACGGCGGGCGCGGATCTTTCCACGCTCCGAGATGAACTTCCGCAGGGTCGCGACGTCCTTGTAGTCAATGACGCCGACGCGGACGGACTTCGCCGGTGCGGCGTTCTTCCCGTCCTTGCCCTTGCGGATCGGCTTGCGGCGGTCGCCGCTCGACTTTCCAGCCATGATTTCCTTTGCTTTCCGCCTGACGTGGCCGCGGCCTGTCAGGCAAACTCAGTTGTGGGGACCCGTTAGAACGGGGTCTCGTCGTTGTAGGAGCCCGGAGTGTTCCAGACGTCGGCACCCGCGGACGGGTCGGCCGGCGCCGAAGCGGCCCACGGCTCCTCGACGGCGGGAGCACCGCCGCCGAAGCCACCAGGGCCACGGGACGACTGCGTGCGCGTCACCTGGGCGGTGGCGTAACGCAGCGACGGACCGATCTCATCGATCTCGAGCTCGATCGAGGTGCGCTTCTCGCCCTCTTTCGTCTCGTAGGAGCGCTGCTTGAGGCGACCCTGAGCGATGACACGGGACCCCTTGGTCAGCGAGCCTGCGACGTGCTCGGCGAATTCACGCCAGACGCTCGCGCGCAGGAACAGTGCCTCACCGTCCTTCCACTCGTTCGCCTGACGGTCGAACGTGCGGGGCGTGGATGCGATGGTGAAGTTGGCGACGGCCAGCCCGTTCTGCGTGTAGCGCAGCTCGGGATCGGCCGTGAGGTTGCCCACCACGGTGATGACGGTCTCGCCGGCCATCGGACTAGGCGCCTGCCTTCTCGGAGGAGGACGCGGCCTTGCGGGCGGCCTTCTCGTCGGCACGCTGCTGAGCGGCAGCGACCTGGGCGATGGCCTCCTCGGCACGGAGCACCTTGGTGCGCATGACGGCCTCGCTGAGCTTCAGCTGGCGGTCGAGCTCCTTCGTGGTGTCACCGGTCGCGGTGAGCTGCACGACGGCGTAGATGCCCTCGGACTTCTTGTTGATCTCGTACGCCAGGCGGCGACGGCCCCAGATGTCGACATTGTCGATCGTTCCACCGTCGTTGCGAACGACGTTGAGGAACTTGTCAAGGCTGGGAGCTACGGTGCGCTCATCGATCTCGGGATCGAGGATGACCATCAACTCGTACTGATGCATGACTAACCCACCTCCTCTGGTCTCAGCGGCTGCAGACGTTCTGCAGCAGGAGGGTTTGACATCGGTTGCGTGGGCAGAACTCCGCCCGGGCAACTTATCAAGGGTAACGGATGCCGGTGTTCCGCGCCAGCCGGGGCGCTGCGTGAGGGTGTCTGTCATGCTCATGCATCCAGCATCGCGGTGCGCTCACCGCGAGAATCGGTCCGCTCACGAACTCGTGGACAACTCCAGAAGCTGCCTCATTGTTGAGGAGTTTGGCGCGCAGCCCACCACTCCACAAGGCGGCGCGTGGCCTCCTCCTCGCCGAGCGGCCCCTCGTCGAGGCGCAGTTCGAGGAGGAACCGGAGCGCTTGGCCGACCTCCCTCCCCGGGCGGAGGTCGAGAAGCCGCATGACCTGCTCGCCGTCCAGGTCCGGCCGCACCGCGTCGAGCTCCTCTTGCGCCTGCAGTTCGGCGATCCGTCGTTCCAGATCGTCGTAGGCGAAGCCGAGTCGATCGGCCTTCCGCCGGTTGCGCGTCGTCACGTCGGCTCGGGTGAGCATGTGCAGCCGCTCCAGCTCCGGTCCCGCATCGCGCACGTAACGGCGGACGGCGGAGTCGGTCCAGTGCGCGTCCGAGTAGCCGAAGAAGCGGAGGTGCAGCTCGATCAGCCGCGCGACCGCGTCAACCGTCGACTTGTCGAACCGCAGCGCGGTCAGGCGCTTCTTCGCCAGCTTCGCGCCGACCAGGTCATGGTGGTAGAAGCTGACCGCTCCTCCCGGCTCGAAGCGCCGCGTCGCCGGCTTGCCGATGTCGTGCAGGAGGGCCGCCAAGCGCAGCACGAGGTCGGGCTCTGCTCCCGGGTGGCGCTCCTTCTCATAGCCGATCGCCTGGTCGAGCACGGTGAGGCTGTGCTGATAGACGTCCTTGTGGTGGTGGTGCTCGTCGACCTCCAGCCGCAGCGCGGGCACCTCGGGGAGCACATGGTCGGCCAGGCCGCTCTCGACGAGCAGTTCGATGCCCGGCCTCGGTTCGTCGGCCTGCAGCAGCTTGCTGAGCTCATCGCGCACGCGCTCCGCGCTCACGATGCCGATGCGCTCCGCCATTCCCGCCATCGCCTCGCGCGTCTCATCGTCCACCGCGAAGCCGAGCTGCGCGGCGAAGCGGGCGGCGCGCATCATCCGCAGCGGGTCGTCGCCGAAGGAGATCTGCGGCGTCGATGGAGTGGTGATGCGTCGGGCGATCAGATCTTCGACCCCGCCCGAGGGATCCACCAGCCGGACCTCCGGCACGCGGAGCGCGAGCGCATTGACGGTGAAATCGCGGCGCAGGAGGTCGCCGTCGAGAGTCTCGCCGAACTGCACCTCGGGCTTGCGGGTCACGCCGTCGTAGCTGTCGCTGCGGTAGGTCGTGATCTCGACGGTGTCGTCCCCGAAGCGCGCGCCGATGGTGCCGAAAGCGCGGCCGATGTCCCAGATCGCGTCGGCGAGCGGAGCGACCACCGCGACGATGGCATCGGGGCGGGCGTCGGTGGTGAAGTCGAGATCGTGCACCTCCCTGCCGAGGAGGGCGTCGCGCACCGGGCCGCCGACGAGGGAGAGTTCGTGGCCGGCCGCCGCGAACGCCTGCGCGAGGCGCTCGACGGTCGGTGTCGTCGCCAGGGCTCCGAGACGTTCGAGGGATTCGGCGACGGACTGCATAGTGCCTCATTTTAAGGGGACGCTGGTTTGCTCGCCCGCTCGGTCGGCCCGCGGTCCTCGCCGGGCTCACAGGGGTCGGCCCCTAGAATCGTCGACATGGAGGCGGAACCGGGATCGTGCGCGGGCGCATGAGAGTACCCGGCCTCTCCCTTCGGGGCACGCGAATCCGCGCTGCGCTGGTCGGCGCCGCGGTGACGGCGGCGACTCTTCTCTCGGCCGCGGGCGCCGCGGGAGCCCCGGCTGCCGCACCCGCCGCCACCCCGGCAGCGGCCGGGTCCGTGACGAGCGTCCAGACGGCGACGAATCCGTCGATCACCGCCTCGATCTCGGCCTCTAACGCGGGGATCCTGTCTCCGGGGCAAGATCTGGTGGTCTCCGTGACGGTGAGCAATCCCACGGCGAAGGCCTATGCCTCCGGCTCGGTGACGCTCTGGTACGACACCGAGCCCCGCTCGTCCCGCAACGACCTGTCCTCGTGGCTGACCTCCACCACAGCGGAAACCGACCGGGTGGATTTCGGACAGGCCGCCGTCCCCACGCTCGAGCCGGGCTCGAGCGTGGTCGTCCCGGTGACGGTTCCCGCGGCGGCCGTGCCATTCGGGTCGCGTCCGACGCCGGCCGTCTTCGGGATCGGTGCCACCGTCGCCGTGAGCGACCACGCTGCCGAGGCGCGCGGTTCCGTGGCCTGGTACCCCGGGGGCGAGACGACCCGCTCGGATATCGCCGTCGTCATGCCCATCGTCAGCCCGTCCACGGGCGCCGGCCTGATCTCCGCGCAGGACCTCGCCACGTACACCGGCGCGACCGGAGTCCTCACGCGCGACCTCGACGGCCTGCAGAACCACAGCACGGTGGCCGTCGGTATCGACCCGATGATCATCGCCTCGATCCGGGCGCTCGGAAACGCCGCGCCGGCCAGCGCGACGGCCTGGCTCGATCGTCTGAGCGCCCTCCCCAACGACACCTTCTCACTCGGTTACGGTGACGCCGATGTCACCGGACAGATCCAGGCCGGCCTGCCCGCGCCCCTGCAGCCGACCGCGCTCGGTTACGCGCTCGACCCGAAGAACTTCACCCCGACGCCCACCGCCATCGGCGAGCCGCAGACACCGACTTCGACCCCCGCGGCGACACCCAGTCCCTCGCCGACCTCCGGCACAGGCCCGACCCTGCCGTCGCTCGACCGCCTGCTGGCGTGGGACTACAGTCTCGCCGGCATCGCGTGGCCCGGCGACGGGACTGTCCGCGCCGCCGATCTGCCGCCCCTGACGGCCGCCGGCCTCAGCACGGTCATCGTCTCCGGCAGCAACACGAACGCCGCCAAGCTCGACGCGACGCCGAACGCCCCGACACGATCGGGATCCTCCACCCTCGCGGTCTCGGACCAACGCCTGTCCGACGCGCTGCGTCAGGCGGTGTCCGCGCCCAGCGACCTCGCGTGGAACGCCGCGATGTCCAAGCTGAACGCCCAGCTGCAGCTGATCGGAGCCGAGAGCTCCACACCGCTTCATCTCCTCATCGCGCTCGATCGGTCATGGCCGTCGAGTGGCACCCAGCTTCAGCGCACGCTCGACTCGCTGTTCTCGAACCCGTGGTCGACGCCCGCGACGTTCTCCGCCGTCGTCGCATCCACACAGTCGGCGGAGGTAGCTCTCACGGATTCTCCCGAGTCGCAGGCGCGCATCGGCGCGATCCACGCCCTCCTGCAGGATGAGAAGGCCCTCGACGAGTTCGCGACCATCCTCGCCGACCCCACGACCCTCGCGGGACGCACTCGCGCTCAGCTCCTCACGCTGCTCGCGGTCTCGTGGCAGAACCCGCGATCCGACTGGACGGCCGCGGTCGCACAGAGCAGGGGAGCGACGGTGAAGACCCTGCACGCCGTCCACATCCTGCCCACCGAGAACGTCAACCTCGTGAGTGCGCAGGGATCCATCCCGTTCACGGTGAGCAACGAGCTGCCGGACGAGGCGGTCACCGTCGTGCTCAGCGCCTCGCCGTCCAACAGCCGTCTCGAGATCGACCAGCCGACGACGAAGACCATCCCGCAGGACTCGCGGGCGACGATGCTCGTCCCGGTGAAGGCCAAGGTCGGGAACGGCCAGGTCGTCCTCTCCCTGCAGCTGTACAGCCCCACGGGCGTCCCCATCGGCGACCCCAGCTCGGTGACGGTGGAGGTCCACGCGGACTGGGAGGGCATCGGAGCGCTGATCTTCGGAATCCTCGTCGTGCTGCTCTTCGGCTTCGGGATCGTGCGCAACATCCTCCGTCGACGCGCTCACCGACGGAAAGGTGACGACGAGAACGACGCGGACGACGAGTCGACCGACGGCGACGCCTCCGTCGACGCGGACGGCCGCGAACCCGACGACGAACCACGTTCGCCGTCCGGCCCGGGAGGAGCACATGGCTAGCGTCGGCCGCGCCAGCGCCATGCTCGCCTCCGGCACGCTCGTGTCGAGGCTCCTCGGGTTCGCCAAGGCCTGGCTGCTCGTCCAGGCGATCGGCGCCTTGTCGTTCGCCGCCAATGCGTACGGTACAGCCACCGCCATCCCGAACAGCCTGTACGCGATCATCGCCCAAGGCATCCTGAACGCCGTGCTGGTGCCGCAGATCGTCCGTGCTTCCGTCAACCCGGACGGCGGGCGTGCCTACATCAACAAGCTCGTCACGCTCGGCATGGTCGTGTTCGCGGCGATCGCGGTGGTGGCGACGGTGCTCGCTCCCGCCCTCGTCGTCCTGTTCGGTGTACCTCCGGAGCAGCGCGCTCTCGCCACGGCGTTCGCATACTGGTCGCTGCCGCAGATCTTCTTCCTGGGGCTGTACACCCTCCTCGGCGAGGTGCTGAACGCGCGCAAGTCGTTCGGTCCGTTCACGTGGGCACCCGTCGTCAACAACATCGTCGCGATCGTCCTCCTTGTCGCGTTCATCGTCGCCTTCGGCACGTCGTCGCGCGCGGGTCACGGCAGCGACTGGTCGTTCTGGATGATCGCACTGCTGGCGGGAGGAGCGACCCTCGGAATCGCCGTCCAGGCGCTCATCCTGTTCGTTTTCTGGCGTCGCGTCGGGCTGCGTTTCCGCTTCGACTTCGGCTGGCGCGGTGTCAACCTGGGGACTGCGGGCCGGGCCGCAGGATGGACGTTCGCGATGCTGATCGCGACGCAGATCGCCGGAGTGATCGAGCTCAACGTCTCGAACTCCGGCGGCCCCGCCTATGCCGGATCGTTCGTCATGCAGAACGCGTGGCTCATCTTCATGCTCCCCCACGGGATCATCGCGGTCTCGATCGTGACGGCGTTCTACACGCGGATGGCCGAGCACGCGCACAGCGGCGCGGTGGACTCGTTCCGCCAGGACTTCTCCTCGGCCGCGCGCTCCATCATGCTCTTCATCGTGTTGGCGTCCGCCGTACTCATCGTGGCGGCGTTTCCGATCGCCCGTGTGTTCACGTCCGACTACCAGGCGATGGGCCTGGTCCTCATCGCCTACCTGATCGGACTGGTCCCGTTCTCGCTGGTGTTCATGGCCCAGCGGGCGTTCTACTCCCTCGGCGACACCCGCACTCCCTTCTTCTTCACCCTCGCCCAGGTGGTCGTGATCATTGCGGGAGTGCTCACGTGCTTCGCCGTCCCTCCGTCGGTGCGAGCAGCGTCCGTCGCGCTCGTCGTCTCGCTGGCGAGCCTCCTGCAAGCCGTCCTCGCGTTCTGGCTGCTGCGCCGACGCACCGGGGGAGTGGACGGCACCCGGATCTTCGGTTCGCTCTGGCGCTTCCTCCTCGCCGGTGTGGCCGCGATGATCGCCGGCTCCGGGTTCCTCGTCATCCTCGGCGGCGTCTCGGCCGGCGCCTTCCCCGTCCGGAACCCGATCACGGCGATCGTCTCCTCCGCGGTCATCGGCGTCGTCATGCTGATCGTGTACGTCGGAGCCCTCGGAATCCTGCGTTCGCGCGATCTGGATGCCGGTCTGGCACCGGTTCTGGACCGCGCCGCCTCCCGTTCCTCCACTCGCAGGTGACACGGAATAGCATCCGCCTAGGATGTGTTCTACAGGTCGGTGCCTCCGGTCGGGAGCACCGCAGACCATCAAGGAGTTCCGCCGTGCGGCAGATCATCATCATCGGTTCCGGCCCTGCCGGTTACACCGCGGCCGTGTATGCGGCTCGCGCCAACCTCAAGCCGCTGCTGATCGCCTCCTCCGTCGAGGCCGGCGGTGAACTGATGAACACCACGGAGGTCGAGAACTTCCCCGGCTTTCCCGACGGCATCATGGGTCCCGACCTCATGTTCAAGATGCAGGCTCAGGCCGAGAAGTTCGGCACCGAGGTGGTCCTGGACGACGTCGTGTCGGTCGACCTCTCCGGTGATGTCAAGACGGTGACGCTCGGTTCGGGCGCCGTGCACGAGGCGTTGGCTGTCATCTTCGCGACCGGTTCGGCGTACCGCAAGCTCGGCCTCGAGGACGAGGACCGGCTGTCCGGGCACGGGGTGTCCTGGTGCGCCACCTGCGATGGCTTCTTCTTCCGCGAGCGCACGATCGCCGTGGTCGGCGGCGGCGACTCGGCCATGGAGGAGGCGAACTTCCTCACCCGTTTCGCCGACAAGGTCTACGTCATCCACCGTCGCGACTCGCTGCGCGCGTCCAAGATCATGCAGGACCGCGCGTTCGCCAACGAGAAGATCGAGTTCATCTGGAACTCCGAGGTCGTCGGCATCAACGGCGACGAGCAGGTTCGGAGCGTCACCCTGCGCGACCTGCAGACGGGCGAGCAGAGCGAACTGGAGCTCCAGGGCCTCTTCATCGCGATCGGCAACGACCCGCGCGTGCACCTGGTGCACGGGCAGCTCGACCTGACTCCGGAGGGCACCATCGCGGTCGCCGGCCGGACCTCCAAGACGAAGGTCGCGGGTGTGTTCGCCGCCGGCGACGTGATCGACCCCAGCTACCGTCAGGCGGTCACCGCCGCGGCGTCGGGTACGGTCGCGGCGCTCGACGCGGAGCACTACCTGACGACTCTTCCCGCAGACCTGCTGGAGCGCGCCGAGGGCGCGTCCGGCGATCTCGAACTCACGACAACCGCATAAGGAGAATCAAGCAATGTCAGCAGCACGTTCCGTGACGGACGCCACTTTCGAGCAGGACGTCCTCAACAGCGGAAAGACCGTCCTCGTCGACTTCTGGGCGGAGTGGTGCGGTCCGTGTCGCGCCGTCGGCCCGATCCTCGACCAGATCGCCGCTGAGCACGCGGACAAGATCGAGATCGTCAAGCTCAACGTCGACGAGAACCCGCAGACCGCTGCGAAGTACCAGATCACCTCCATCCCGGCGATGAAGGTGTACCAGGGTGGCGAGGTCGTCAAGACCGTCATCGGCGCCAAGCCGAAGCCCGCCCTCGAGCAGGACCTGGCCGCCTACCTCGCGTAGCGCGAACGCCAGGCAGCTTCACTCACTGTCAGACCCGTCCGGCGCACACCGCGCCGGGCGGGTCTTCTGCGTTTCGCAGCCCCTCGATTTCCAGAGGGATGCATGGCGCCCCTAGCATGAATGAACGACACGAGAAACGGACCGATTCGTGACAGAACAGGGCAGCCCGCGTCAGCAGGGCAACAATCTGGACCCGTGGTATCACCACTACGCACAGCGCACGAGCGGCCTCGCCGCCAGTGAGGTCCGAGCCCTGTTCGCCGTCGCCAGCCGCCCCGAGGTGGTTTCGCTGGCCGGCGGCATGCCGTACGTTGCGGCACTTCCCGAAGATCTCGTCGTCGGGGCGATGGACCGGGTGATGCGCGAGCAGGGACCTGTCGCCCTGCAGTACGGATCGGGTCAGGGCGTTCCCGCGCTGCGTGAGCAGATCCTCGACGTCATGGCGCTCGAGGGAATCAGCGGCAGCGCGGACGACGTGATCGTGACGACCGGTTCGCAGCACGCACTCGAGCTCTTCAGCAAGCTCTTCATCGATCCGGGTGATGTCGTGCTCGCCGAGGGGCCGAGCTACGTGACGGCCATGGTGATCTTCCGCTCCTATCAGGCGGAGGTCGACCACATCCCGATGGACGAGCACGGGCTGATTCCCGAGGCGCTGCGCGAGCACATCGCCCGTCTCAAGGCTGCGGGGCGTCGGGTCAAGTTCCTTTACACCGTGCCCACGTTCCACAACCCGGCCGGCGTGACGCTGTCGTGGGAGCGCCGGCTGGAGGTCCTGGAGATCGCCCGGCAGAACGACATCCTGGTGCTCGAGGACAACCCGTACGGCCTCCTCTACTTCGGGGAGAAGCCGCCGGCTGCGATGCGGTCGGTCGAGCGCGACGGAGTCGTCTACCTCGGCACCTTCTCGAAGACCCTCGCGCCCGGATTCCGCGTCGGCTGGGCGCTCGCCCCGCATGCCATCCGAGAGAAGCTGATCCTCGCCAACGAGGCCGCGGTGTTGAGTCCCAGCTCGTTCAGTCAGCTCGTCATCTCGGAGTATCTCCGCGACGCCGACTGGCGCGGTCAGATCGACACGTTCCGCGGCGTGTACCGTGAGCGCAAGGAGGCCATGATCTCCGCGCTTCAGGAGCACCTGCCGGAGCTCTCGTGGACCAACCCGAACGGCGGGTTCTATGTCTGGCTGACGCTTCCGCCGCACCTGGATTCCAAGGCCATGCTTCCGCGCGCTGTCACCGAACTGGTCGCCTACACGCCTGGGACTGCCTTCTACGGCGACGGATCCGGGGCGCAGAACATCCGGCTGTCGTTCTGCTACCCGACACCGGAGAACATCAAGGTGGGCGTGCGTCGACTGGCCAATGTCATCAACGGCGAGCAAGACCTCCTCGACACCTTCGCGGGCACGGGACCGCTCAGCGCACCGCGCAGCAGCCGGACCAGCCCCAATCCGCCCACCGACCTCCGCTGACGCGCCGCAGCGCAGGAGCGCGCCGCTCACAATCGGATCCTCGCCAGAGAAAGAGCTGATCATGGCAGAAAACGAAGCACTCGACATCGTCGTCCTCGCTGGCGGGATCTCGCACGAGCGCGACGTCTCGCTCCGCACGGGACGCCGTGTCGCCGACGGATTGCAGTCTCTCGGTCACCGCGTGACGGTGCTCGAACCCGACGCCGCCCTTCTCGGCTACCTGCGCGAGAGTCGTCCCGACGTCGTCTGGCCGGCCCTGCACGGTTCAAGCGGAGAGGACGGGGCGCTCCGCGCACTGCTCGAGCTGGCCGGCGTCCCGTTCGTCGGGTCGACCACGGACGCAGCTCGCCTCGCCTGGTCGAAGCCCGCGGCGAAGACTGTCGTCGCTCGAGCAGGCGTGGCGACGCCGGAGTCGGTGACCTTGCCCAAGGAGACGTTCCGCGAGCTCGGCGCGAACAGCGTGCTCGAGACTGTGCTGTCCGCCTTCGAGGTGCCGTTGGTGGTCAAGCCGGCGCACGGCGGTTCTGCGCAGGGCGTCACGGTCGTGACGGTCGCGGGGGAGTTGCCGCGGGCAATGGTCGACGCCTACACGTACGCGGATGTCGCGTTGATCGAGCGCAAGATCGAGGGTGTGGAGGTCTCGGTCGCTGTTCTCGACACGGGAGACGGGCCGCTCGCGCTGCCCCCGGTCGAGATCGAGCCGCTCGAGGGCGCGTACACCTTCGACGCGCGCTACAACGCGGGAGAGACCCGCTTCTATGTGCCGGCCAGGCTTGAGCCGGATGTCCTCGATGCGGTGTGCGCGGCCGCGACGGCAGCCCACAGTGCGCTCGGCCTGCGGCACCTGTCGCGCGTCGATCTGATCGTCGACGCGGACGGTGTTCCGTGGTTCCTCGAGGCGAATGTCCTCCCGGGGCTGACGGAGACGTCGATCATGCCTCAAGCGATCGCCGCGTCCGGCCGTGACCTCGGCGATGTGTATGCGACGCTCGCGGCGGCGGCTATCGCCGACGCGTGAGTCGAGGGTTTCACGTGAAACGGGTTACTCTGACCAGCTGAGTGGTGCGATCGCCGCGATCGGCTCGTCGCAGTCGCCGGTGTCCGCGTCCGTGCGTTGCCGCAGCACCACTCCCGACGTGAAGCGCGGAACGGCTCCGCGGTCGTAGTCCGCTCGCGTCGCCACCTTGAAAGACGACGTCGGGCCCGCAGTCGTCCCGCCGACGCTTGCCGTCGCAGCCTCCCGAGGAACACACGACGCCAGCTCGAGCTGAGCATTATCGGTCAGGACGAACCGCAGCGCTTGCCCGCCGGAGTTGAACGACGAGAGTCGCACCACGATGTCCGGCCCTGCCGCTTCGACGAACACATCCCCGGAGATTCCGGTGGCGGGCGTGAACGTTCCGAAGGCGAGGGGCTGCGTTGCTGAGGTCGGGGTTGGGCTCGCTGACCGCGACACGGCAGCCTTCGGTGCGGGGGAGCCCTGAGCCGAACAACCGGCAACTCCGACACCAAGACTCACGACGCAGAGCCACACCAATACACGTCTCACAAGAATCCCCCTTGCAGCGCGCCCGCTGGGCCAGCGCGATCGCACCAGCCTAGCGGGTCAGGGTTTCACGTGAAACGGACGGGAGAACTATAGGTCGGCTGGCCGATCTCGTCCAGAATGCGATTCAGGTCCTGAATCGTCGCGAAGTCGACAACGATCTGTCCCTTTCGGGCTCCGAGAGTGATCTTCACCCGCGTGTTGAGTCGGTCACCCAGTCGCTCGGCCACCTCATCGAGGTGACCGCGATGCTTACCGGGGGAGGCCTTCGGACGTGTCGGTTTCGGCGTCTTGCTCGCCGCAGCTTCTGCCGCGCGCACCGACAGATCTTCATTCACGATCTTGTCGGCGAGGCGAAGCATCGACTCCTCGTCGTCACCGACCGAGAGAATTGCGCGGGCATGGCCCGCGCTGAGCACGCCAGCGGCGACCCGGGACTGTACCGGCGCTGGCAGCTTGAGCAAACGAATCGTGTTGGTGATCTGCGGGCGCGACCGGCCAATGCGAGTAGCCAGCTGCTCCTGCGTGATTCCGAAGTCGGCCAGCAGCTGCTGGTAGGCCGAGGCCTCTTCGAGGGGGTTCAGCTGAGAGCGGTGCAGGTTCTCGAGGAGCGCGTCGCGGAGCATGTCCTCGTCCGCTGTCTCCTTGATGACAGCCGGGATGCTGTCGAGGCCGAGCTCCTTCGTCGCCCGGAGCCGGCGCTCGCCCATGATCAACTCGTACTTGTCCGCCTGTCCACTGAGCGGGCGGACAACCACCGGCTGCAGCACACCGACCTCGCGAATGCTCGCAACGAGCTCATCGAGCGCCTCACGGTCGAACTCAACGCGCGGCTGCACGGCGTTCGGCACGATGTCTGCGGGGGAGAGGTTCGCCAGCCGAGCACCCGGCACCGCGACCAGCGTGTCGGTCACAGTGGCAGACGCCTCCGGAAAGAACACATCCACCGGGCGCGCCGACTGATCACTCGTCGGGATGAGCGCTCCGATTCCCCGTCCCAAACCCGTACGCTTCGCTGCCATTAGCGGGGTACTCCTCTTCGTGCGATTTCTGCGGCCGCTTCGAGGTATGAGAGCGACCCTGACGAGTTGGCGTCATAGCTGATGACGCTCTGACCGTAGCTCGGCGCTTCGGAGATCCGAACGGAGCGCGGAATGATGGTGTCCAGCACCTCATCCGGGAAGTGTGCCCGAACGTCCTCCGCCACCTGGTGGGCGAGATTCGTCCGCGAGTCGTACATGGTGAGCAGGATGGTCGACACCGTTAGCTTGGGATTGAGGTGGCGCTCAATGAGCTGGATGTTCTTGAGAAGCTGGCTCAGGCCCTCAAGTGCGTAGTACTCGCACTGGATCGGAATGAGGACCTCGGTTGCCGCGACAAAGGCGTTGATGGTGAGCAATCCGAGCGATGGCGGACAGTCGATGAGCACGTAGTCGATGTCGAACTCGTCCAGGAATCGTCCGAGCGCCCGAGAAAGCCGCTGCTCTCGTGCCACCATCGAGACCAGCTCGATTTCCGCGCCGGCAAGGTCGATGGTCGCGGGGATGACGAACAGCCCATCGAACTCGGGGCTCTTCTGGATGACCTCCTCGAGCTCCTTGTCGTTGACGATCACGTCATAGACGCTCGGAGTGCCCTCACGATGCTCGACACTCAACGCCGTCGACGCGTTCCCTTGCGGATCGAGGTCGATCGCGAGCACGCGTGCACCGGACTTCGCCAGGGCGGCGGCGAGGTTGACGACGGTCGTCGTCTTGCCGACCCCACCCTTCTGATTGGAGATAGTGAAGATCCGCGTTCTAGACGGGAGCGGAAGAGTGGTCGAAGCGATGGCTTGTCTCCTCCTTGCCAGATCCTGGATCTCCCGGGCCAGGGGAGTCGACCCATCGAAGGATGCTTCACCCACCTCGGAGGGAGCGTCCTGATCAGGTTGTTTCACGTGAAACCTCGTCGCTTGATTCGGTGCACGGCCTGGCCGCGGTACTAGAACAAGGGCGCTTCAAGCACCATTCATCAACTCTAGCTTGCATGTCTGACCGACCCGTCCAGCATCGCGGAGCTGTGGAAAACCCCTCGATTACTCAGCGGACCGTCGCACGAATCACTCGAGTGACGTCGTCCAACACTCCCTCGCCGAGCGTCAGGACCTCGACATCGTGCACGGAGAACTTGCGCAGCTCCTTCGTCGCTGCGTCGACCTCCGCCGCGGCGCCGGCACCCTTCATCAAAACCAGCTCGCCGCCGTCACGCAGCAGGGGAGCGGTTAAGGGAATCAGCTTCCGGAATGCGCTGACCGCTCGAGCGGTGACCTGATCCAGACGGTCGCTCAGACGCACGTCTTCCGCACGGTCACGCAGAACGGTGGTGTTCGAGAGTCCTAGCTCCGCGACCTGCTCGTTGAGCCACGCTACGCGTCGCTCCATCGGCTCGATCAGAACGAATTCAACGTCCGGGCGAGCGATCGCGAGGACCAGCCCAGGGAGTCCGGCGCCGCTGCCGACATCTCCGACGACTCCCGGCCGCAGCAGTGGAGCGACGATGGCGCACAGAATGTGTCGCGTCCAGATACGTGGAAGCTCGAGAGGGCCGATCAATCCACGCTCTTCGCCCTGGTCGACGAGATTTGCTGTGAACGCGCGGGCGACATCGAGTCGCTCGCCGAACAGAACGGATGCGACCGACGGCTCGGCCTCGACGGATTCAGTCACCGTTTCACGTGAAACTACGCGGCGGTGATGACCGTGTGACGGTCACGTCCCTCGCCGCGCGAGTTGGAAACGTAGCCGCGCTCGGACACGATGTCGTGGACCAGCTTGCGCTCATACGACGACATCGGCGGAAGCGCCGCCTCAGCAGCGCCCTCCTCGATGCGTGCGATCGCGCGGTCGACGAGCGTCGCCAGCTCGGCCTGTCGCGCATCACGCGAGCCGGCAATGTCCAGGATCAACCGTGAGAACTCACCCGTCTGGTTCTGAACAGCAAGACGCGTCAGCTCCTGGAGGGCCGTGACCGTGTCCGGCTTGGAGAGCAGACGCAGGTTAGTACCCTCATCTGCGTTCACCGAGATGTAGGCGCGACCGTTGCGGGTGTCGATGTCGATGTCACCGTCGATGTCGGCGATGTCGAGGAGCTCCTCGATATAGTCTGCGGCGATGTCGCCTTCGCGGTCGAGATCGCCGCCCGATGCGGGCGTGTGGGCCTCCGCGGCGTCCGCGTCTTCAGCGGGGGAGTGGACGGCTTCCTCGTCCGAGGGGGTGAGATCGGTCTGCACGTCGGTCATGGTCCCTACTTCTTTCCGGCCTGCTTCTTCGCACGGTTCTTGTTCACCGGCTGAACGCGCTGCGTCGTGGTCTTCTGTTGGGGCGCCTCTTCCACCGTCAGAACAACGGCGCCATCCTGCACCAGCTTGCCCTTGCGGGCGAGGCGAGCCTCGCGAGCCTTCGCGGCGTCAGAGCCCGGCGTCGGCATGTTGCGGATGACCAGGAACTGCTGGCCCATCGTCCAGATGTTCGAGGTGAGCCAGTAGAACATGACACCGAGCGGGAAGGCGAAGCCGGAGAACAGGAACACGAAGGGGAGGAGGTACAGGAGGATCCGCTGCTGCTTGAACTGCGGGCTCGCCTTGGTCTCCGGCGACATGTTCTTCGAGACGATCTGCAGCTGCGTGAGGAACTGCGATCCGGTCATCAGGACGACCATCACCGCGGCGATCACCATGACCGCCACCTGCGGCGGGTTGTGGTTCATCGCGCCCTGGAAGCTCTGGTGCAGCGGGGCGACGCCGAAGAGCGTCGCATTGCCGAACTGCTGAGCGAGCGTGGCGTTGAGCGGGCCGACGCCGGCCTTACCGCTCTGGGCACCGTTCAGCACCTGGAACAGCGAGAAGAACACCGGCATCTGCAGCAGCAGCGGGAGGCACGAGCTCAGCGGGTTCGTGCCCGTCTTCTTGTAGAGCTCCATCGTCTCGCGCGACATCGCCTCGCGAGAGAACTGATCCTTCTTGCCCTTGTACTTGTCCTGGATCTTCTTGAGCTGTGGTGCGATCTCCAGCATCCGTCGCTGGTTCTTGATCTGCCGCACGAAGATCGGGATGAGCGCAGCACGCACGACGACGGTCAGACCGACGATCGCCAGCACCCAGGTGATACCGGCCGCGGGGTCCATGCCGATCGCCGTGAGCAGCCAGTGCCACGCCACGAGGATGAGCTCCACGACCCACTTGATGGGCCAGAGGATCGTACCGATGATGTCCATGTCTGGTTGCTAGGCCTTTCCCTGGCTTGTCGCGACGACGAATCCGAACGGGGTGACCCGGTAACGGCGCTTCTTCTTGAGGGGGACGTCATCGACCCCGCCCGCCGCCCACGGGTGGCAGCGGATGATCCTGCGAATGCCGAGAACACTTCCGACTATCACACCGTGCTCCTGGATGGCCTGGAGCGCATAAGCGGAGCACGACGGGTAGTACCGGCACACGTCACCGTAAAGCGGGGAGATCACCGCTCGATACGCCCGGAGCACGAGCACGGCGGCGTTCCTCGGAAGGAGGAGCACAGCTGCGATCGCGGTGTTCATGGACGGACGTTGCCTTCGGTGGTGACGCTTCGACGGGTTTCGCGTGAACTGGTGGTGTGACGGCGGAGGAACCGGTCTGCGGCACCCGATACCTCTTCGTGCAGGGTAGCCCACCTGACTTGGGCGGATGCTGGCAATGCCCGGATGACGATGTCGATACCGGGCCCCGCCGACGCAGTGGACTGGAAGCGTGGCAGCACCTCGTAGGCAGCTGCCTTGAGCCGCCGCCGCACTCGGTTGCGAACCACCGCGTTCCCCACGGACTTGCTCACGATGAAGCCGAATCGCACCACGTCGGAGTCGCGGTTCAGACGAACGTAGGCGACGGTGTTCGCTCCAGTGAAGCGCGCACCCCGTCGCACGGTCGCCCGATAGTCCGCGCCCCGCGTGATGCGATGAGGTTTCGCGAGCACGCGCCGCGCCTATCCGGGAAGGATCAGGCCGAGAGCTTCTCGCGGCCCTTGGCGCGACGAGCCGACAGGATGGCGCGACCGGCACGCGTGCGCATGCGGAGGCGGAAGCCGTGGGTCTTGGCGCGCTTGCGGTTGTTCGGCTGGAACGTTCTCTTGCTCATATCAATCTCCGTGGTGGTCTCTTCACAGGCCGGTGCTGATGAATAAGGCCAGCACGGGGAGGCCAGGAAAGTTTCTGGGCAGCCGAAACGGCTGAAGTCAACTGATTAAAACTACGTCCTGGGCCGACCGAGGTCAAACCGAACGTCCCGAAACCCTTGATTATGCACGGGATTAGCAGGAAGCACGCCGGCGACGCGCCGGAGTATTCCGCCAATCGAATTTGATCCCCACCTGTGGACAAGTTACCGTGAGGTCGAAAGTTATCCCCAGCCCGTCCCAAAAGCGGCCGGAGATCGCTACGGTATTGCACACACAGCGGTGGATAACTCTGTGAATACCCCACGGCGGCATCCCTTGCCGCCAGCCCGACGTGAGTCACACGGGGGACGACTCGTCTCACGCCGGGCCGACGGCATCCACGATTTGAAGACGGGGAACGATGGCAGGCGGCGAAGAGTCCATTTCTGCGGCATGGCAGAACGTGCTCGACAAGCTCGAGACGGACGACCGCATCACCCCTCAGCTTCACGGTTTCCTCAGCCTGGTCGAGCCCAAGGGCATCATGGCCGGCACGTTCTACCTCGAGGTGCCCAACGAGTTCACCCGGGGCATGATCGAGCAGCGCAGCCGGGTCCCGCTCCTCAACGCGATCGGCGCCCTCGACCAGACGCTCGAGGTGAACACGTTCGCCATCGTCGTCAACCCGGAGATCCAGCAGGAGTCGATGGCCGGCCCGGCCGAGCCGGAGCCGGCCCCATATCTCGACGCCGTCGCGCCGATGGTTGCGCCCCCCACCGAGATCACCGCCCCTCCCCGCAACGGGGACACCCGGCTCAACTCCAAGTACAGCTTCGACAATTTCGTCATCGGCCAGTCCAACCGATTCGCACACGCGGCCGCCGTCGCCGTCGCGGAGGCGCCGGCGAAGGCATACAACCCGCTCTTCATCTACGGCGACTCCGGTCTGGGCAAGACTCACCTCCTGCACGCCATCGGCCACTATGCGATGAGCCTCTACCCCGGAATCCGCGTCAGGTACGTGTCGAGCGAGGAGTTCACGAACGACTTCATCAACTCGATCGCCAACAACCGCGGTTCCTCCTTCCAGGCCCGCTACCGCAACATCGACATCCTCCTGATCGACGACATCCAGTTCCTCCAGCGGGCGGTCGAGACGCAGGAGGCCTTCTTCCACACGTTCAACACCCTCCACGACCACAACAAGCAGGTCGTGATCACGAGCGATCTGCCCCCGAAGCACCTCACGGGCTTCGAGGACCGGATGCGCTCGCGGTTCGAATGGGGCCTCATCACCGACGTCCAGGTCCCCGACCTGGAGACCCGCATCGCGATCCTGCGCAAGAAAGCGCAGAGCGAGAAGATCCTGGTTCCGGACGACATCCTGGAGTTCATGGCCTCCAAGGTCTCCAGCAACATCCGCGAGCTCGAGGGCACCCTGATCCGCGTCACCGCCTTCGCCAGCCTCAACCGCACGCCGGTCGACATGCCGCTCGTGCAGACGGTGCTGAAAGACCTCATCACGCTCGACGACGACAATGTGATCGCGCCGACCGACATCATCACCAACACAGCCGAGTACTTCAAACTCAGCGTCGACGACCTCTACGGCTCCAGTCGCTCACAGGCCGTCGCCACCGCGCGGCAGATCGCGATGTACCTCTGCCGAGAGCTGACCAACCTCTCGCTTCCGAAGATCGGACAGTTGTTCGGCGGTCGCGACCACACGACGGTCATGTACGCGAACAAGAAGATCAGCGAGCTCATGAAGGAGCGTCGCTCGATCTACAACCAGGTGACGGAGCTCACCAGCCGGATCAAGCAGAACCACCGCTACGGAAAGTAGCCCGCAGCGCGCCACGCCGTCGCGCCTCGGAGAGTTATCCACAGATTGATCCCCAGAGTGGGGAGAGTTCGTTATTAACACCTGGGGATAACTTGTGGAGAAGTTCCGGAAAGTCGATCGATTAATGGGGACGGACGGCCCGTCGCTGTGAAAAGCCGCCCGAGGCGGTTGCCGCCGCCCGAGCTGTCAACACCCGGATTCCACGGGTCATCAACAACTCACGAGGCTGTAGTTCCCGCTGATTTCCTGGTATCCACCGAGTTATCCACATTTTCCACAGCGGTTAACACCATTAATGATTAACTCTTCTGAGTTAAGGCCGGCCGACAACCTCAAGCGCTCGACCGAATGACAACTTCGCCGCCAAAGGCCAAGCGCTAGGATTTGTGTCGTTCCGTATCCGAGCGCAGAGCCAGGGGAGACTTCGTGAAGTTCCAAGCCAATCGGGATGTCTTCAGTGAGGCCGTGTCCTTCGCCGTGAAGCTTCTTCCACAGCGCACGACCCTCCCCATCCTGAGCGGTGTGCTGATCGAGACCACCGACAGCGGACTCCAGCTCTCATCCTTCGATTACGAGGTCTCCGCGCAGACGGAGATCGCGGCAGAGGTCGAGGAGCCCGGCCGTGTCCTCGTCTCGGGTCGCCTCCTGGCCGAGATCGCCGCCAAGCTTCCGAACGCACCCGTGCAGTTCTCGACGGAGGAATCCAAGATCGTCGTGCGCGCGGGATCGGCGAACTTCACACTGCTCTCCATGCCCGTCGAGGAATACCCCAGCATTCCGCAGGTCTCCGGCGAGGCGGGGCTCGTTCCCGCGGAGGAGTTCGCCGAAGCCGTCGCCCAGGTCGGCGTCGCCGCATCCCGTGACGACGTGACACCGGTGATCACCGGTGTGCAGCTGGAGGTCGGCGACAACACACTCGGACTCGTCGCGACCGATCGCTACCGCGTCGCCGTCCGGGAGATCGACTGGGACAACGGGACGACGTCCGGCGAAGCGCAGACCGCCCTCGTTCCTGCACGCACTCTCACCGAGATCGGCAAGACCTTCGGTCACTCCGGCACCGTGTCCATCGCGATCACGAACCGCGACGACCGTGAGCTCATCGCGTTCACGGCCGACAAGAAGACCGTGACCTCCCTGCTGATCAAGGGCAACTTCCCGCCCGTGCGCCGGCTCTTCCCCGAGCAGGTCGACAACTACGCGGTCGTCAACACCGCCGAGCTGATCGAAGCGACGCGCCGAGTCGCCCTCGTGCTCGAGCGGGAGGCCGCGCTCCGCTACACCTTCACTGCAGACGGGCTGACGCTGGAAGCGATCGGCTCGGAGCAGGCTCAAGCATCCGAGAGCATCGACGCTCTCCTCACTGGCCAGGAGACGGTGGTTTCGTTGAAGCCGCAGTTCCTGCTCGATGGTCTCGGTGCCGTGCACTCGGAATTCGTGCGCATCTCCTTCACCAAGACCGAGAACCCCAACAAGCCGGGTCCGGTGCTCATCACGAGCCAGACGTCGAAGGACCAGTCCGGTTCGGACTCGTACAAGTACCTGCTGCAGCCCAACCTGCTGCTGCGCTGAGACCCGGTCCCGCTCCACGAGAGAAGAAGGACAATCATGCACATCGGCCTCATCGGTCTCGGACGCATGGGCAACAACATGCGTGCCCGCCTGGAGAAGAAGGGCATCGAGGTCACCGGCTACGACACCAACGCAGAGGTGTCCGACGTCGCGACCCTGGCCGATCTCGTCGCGGCGCTCCCCGCCCCGCGCACCGTCTGGGTGATGGTGCCGGCCGGCGAGATCACCGACGGCGTGATCGCCGACCTCGAGCCGCTGCTCGAGAAGGGCGACCTGGTCATCGACGGCGGCAACTCCAAGTTCACCGAGGACTTCAAGCACGCCGAGCTGCTCGCGCCCAAGGGCATCGACTTCATGGATGCCGGCGTCTCTGGCGGCATCTGGGGACTCGAGAACGGTTACGGCCTGATGGTCGGCGGCTCCAAGGAGCAGGTCGAGCGGGTCATGCCGGTCTTCGACGCTCTGCGTCCCGAGGGCCCGCGCGATGAAGGCTTCGTGCACGTCGGCGAGGTCGGCGCCGGGCATTACGCCAAGATGGTGCACAACGGCATCGAGTACGCGCTGATGCAGGCATACGCCGAGGGCTACGAGCTGCTCGACACCCGCAAAGACATCATCAAAGACGTCACCGGCACGTTCAAGGCATGGCAGCGCGGCACGGTCGTGCGGTCGTGGCTTCTCGACCTCCTCGTCCGCGCCCTCGAGCAGGATCCGGAGTTCGAGCACATCGAGGGCTTCGTGCAGGACTCGGGCGAGGGCCGGTGGACGGTGGAGGAGGCGTTGAACAACGCCG
The DNA here is from genome assembly GCF_017565305.1 of Leifsonia sp. TF02-11. Lineage (GTDB taxonomy): Bacteria > Actinomycetota > Actinomycetes > Actinomycetales > Microbacteriaceae > Leifsonia. The sequence goes on along the minus strand of NZ_JAGEKP010000003.1, from coordinate 268,355 downwards.
TTCCCGTTCCGACGATCAGCGCGTCGATCTTCGCCCGCTTCGTGTCGCGCCAGGAGGACTCGCCGGCGATGAAGGCCGTCGCGGCCCTCCGCAACCAGTTCGGTGGCCACGCCGTGAAGGCCGTGGACTAACCCTCATTGAGAGTTACACATCTTTCCCTGACTGATTTCCGCAACTATCGCACCGCGGAGGTCCCGTTCGCGGCCGGCGCCAATCTCTTCGTCGGCCGCAACGGTCAGGGCAAGACCAACCTCGTCGAGTCGCTCGGCTACCTGAGTTCCTTGGGATCGCATCGGGTGTCGAGCGACCAGGCGATGATCCGCAAGGATGCCGACTCCGCGATCGTCCGGGCGCGCATCGAGCACGACGGCCGCGAGCTGCTCGTGGAGGTGCAGCTCAACCGGTCGTCGCCGAACCGCGCTCAGGTCAACCGTGGCGCGATCAAGCCCCGCGAACTGCCGAGGTACTTCTCGAGCGTCCTCTTCGCTCCCGAGGATCTTGCTCTGGTCCGGGGTGAGCCCGGGATCCGCCGACGCTTCCTCGATCAGTTGCTCATCCAGCGCAACCCGCGGTTCTCGGCCGTCATCGCCGACTACGAGCGGGTGCTCAAGCAGCGCAACACCCTGCTGAAATCCGCTCGTGCATCCCGGGTCAAGCCGGACCAGCTGGGAACGCTCGACATCTGGGACGAACGTCTGGTGGCGCTCGGAACCGAGTTGCTGGATGCCAGGCTCGACCTCGTCGCCCGGCTGAGCGATCCACTGGTCGCGGCCTATCGATCGGTGGCCGGCGACGACCATCATCCGCGACTGCTTCCACAGCTCACCATCCGTGGGGCTCACGTCGACGATGATGAGGACGACGCGGACTCGGACGTAACCATCTCATCCGGTGACACCGCTGAGGTGTTCCGCGGTGCGCTGGCCGCGGTGCGTCCGAAGGAGCTGGAACGCGGACTGACTCTTGTCGGTCCCCATCGCGACGATGTGCTGTTCGAGCTCAACGGACTCCCGGCGAAGGGGTACGCGAGCCACGGCGAGTCCTGGTCGTTCGCTCTGGCGCTCAAGCTGGCGTCGGCCGAGTTGCTGCGACGCGAGTCGTCGACCGGAGACCCCGTGCTGGTGCTCGACGATGTCTTCGCCGAACTGGACCAGGCGCGGAGGCGCATGCTTGCAACCGCTGTAGCCGGTTACGAGCAGGTCCTGATCACCGCCGCCGTGTTGGACGACGTCCCCGAGACGCTCACGGCCCACACCGTGCGAATCGAGGCCGGGACTATCGTGGGATCGTGAGCGAGGCAGCGACGGTGTACCTGCGGATGAAGGAGCTCTTCACCGGAACTCCGTCCCGTCGACGCAGAGACAGAAGAGCCGCCGACGATCCGACCGCATCGAAGCCGTTCGGCGCCGGCCGCGACCCGCGCGGGCTCGGCGATGTGGTCGACGCCCTCGCCATGCAACTCGGCTGGACCGGCGCGCTCGCCAAGTCCGACCTCCTCGAAGGCTGGGAGGAGCTGGCCGGAGCGGAGACCGCCAGGCACGCGATCCCCGACCAGATCGTCGATGGTGTGCTGGTGGTCCGCTGCGAGTCGACGGCGTGGGCGACGCAGCTGCGGATGATGCGTTCGGAACTCCTCGTGCGCATCGGGGAGCGGTTCCCGGGAGCGGACATCGAGTCGATCCGTTTTCAAGGGCCGGACGCCCCCTCCTGGAAACGCGGTCCCAGGTCGATTCCAGGGCGCGGTCCGCGCGATACTTACGGCTGACTGCACAAAAGAGGTCGCCTGAGCAAAGAAAACGCGTCAGAGGGGCGATTCCGGGCAATTCGACTCCCTGCACTTGGTAGAATGGAGAGTCACTATTGAGTGCGGTCAGGAGCCTAATTTCATATGACGATGGAACCGAACAGGGCCGAGGCGGAACACGACTACGGCGCGAATGAGATCCAGATCCTCGAAGGTCTCGAAGCCGTCCGCAAGCGACCCGGAATGTACATCGGCTCCACCGGCCCCCGCGGACTCCACCACCTGGTGTACGAGATCGTCGACAACTCCGTCGACGAGGCGCTCGCCGGTCACGCCGACAACATCGAGGTGACCATCCTCCCCGACGGCGCTGTGCGCGTCGATGACAACGGCCGAGGCATCCCGGTCGACGAGCACCCGGTGGAGAAGAAGTCGACGGTGGAGGTCGTGCTCACGATCCTGCACGCGGGCGGCAAGTTCGGCGGCGGCGGCTACGCGGTCTCCGGCGGTCTGCACGGCGTGGGCAGCTCGGTGGTCAACGCGCTGTCGTCCCGCCTCGACGTCGAGGTGCACCGGCAGGGCTTCGCGTGGCGGCAGAGCTACCGCGACGGCGTCCCGCAGGCGCCGCTCGAGCAGGGCGAGGCGTCCGACCGCACCGGCACCATCATCACGTTCTGGCCGAGCCCGGCGACGTTCGAGACGGTCGTCTTCGACTACGACACCCTCCGCACGCGTTTCCAGCAGATGGCGTTTCTCAACAAGGGCCTCCGCATCGCGATCACCGACGAGCGTGCTCCCGAGGTGGAGCCGGTCGAGGGCGAGGTGGAGGAGGACGAGCAGGTCTTCGCCTCACGCTCCGAGGTCTTCCTCTACGAGCGCGGTCTGACCGACTACGTCCACTACCTCAACTCCGCCAAGAAGGCGGACGTCGTGCACGACGAGATCATCTCGTTCGAGTCGGAGGACACCGAGCGCAAGATCGCGCTCGAAGTGGCGATGCAGTGGACCACGAGCTACAACGAGTCGGTCTTCACCTACGCCAACACGATCAATACCCACGAGGGCGGAACGCACGAAGAGGGCTTCCGCGCCGCGCTGACCACGCTCGTCAACCGGTACGCGCGCGAGAAGAACATCCTCAAAGAGAAGGACGACAACCTCTCGGGCGAGGATGTGCGCGAGGGCCTGACCGCCGTCGTGTCCGTCAAGCTGTCGGAGCCGCAGTTCGAGGGCCAGACCAAGACGAAGCTCGGCAACACGGAGGCCAAGGCGTTCGTGCAGAAGGTCGTCGGCGACCAGCTCGGAGACTGGTTCGACCGCAACCCGAACCAGGCCAAGGAGATCATCCGCAAGGCGCTTCAGGCCGCGACCGCTCGCATCGCCGCCCGCAAGGCGCGCGAGACCGCCCGCCGCAAGGGACTTCTCGAGAGCGGCGGGATGCCGGGCAAGCTCAAGGACTGCCAGTCGAAGGACCCGACGGTATCCGAGATCTTCATCGTGGAGGGAGACTCGGCAGGCGGGTCGGCCGTTCAGGGACGCAACCCGGAGACCCAGGCGATCCTCCCGCTGCGCGGCAAGATCCTCAACGTCGAGAAGGCGCGGCTCGACCGCGCTCTCGCGAACAACGAGGTCCAGGCCATGATCACGGCGTTCGGTGCCGGCATCGGCGAGGACTTCAACCCGGAGAAGGCGCGCTATCACAAGATCGTGCTGATGGCCGACGCCGACGTCGACGGCCAGCACATCACGACGCTGCTACTGACGCTGCTGTTCCGGTACATGAGGCCGCTCGTCGAGCTCGGCTACGTCTATCTGGCGCAGCCGCCGCTCTATCGCCTCAAGTGGTCGAACGCCGAGCACGAGTACGTGTACTCCGACCGGGAGCGCGACGCCTTCCTGGCGGAGGGCATCGCCGCGGGCAAGCGTATCCCCAAGGACAACGGGGTGCAGCGCTACAAGGGTCTCGGCGAGATGGACTACAAGGAGCTGTGGGAGACCACGATGAACCCGGAGACGCGCACGCTCCTCCAGGTCACCCTCGATGACGCGGCGGCGGCCGACGAGATCTTCGCAACGCTGATGGGCGAAGACGTCGAGTCGCGTCGTTCCTTCATCCAGAAGAACGCCAAGGACGTGCGGTTCCTCGACATCTGAGGACCGCGACGAGAACACACCTCGGTTACGAGAAGAGAGCACTGTGACGGACGAGACCCCCACCGGCGAGAGCTTCGGCATCCACGGCAGGATCGACCAGGTCGACCTGCAGAAGGAGATGGAGCGTTCGTACCTCGATTACGCGATGAGCGTGATCATCGGGCGCGCGCTGCCCGAGGTGCGCGACGGACTGAAGCCCGTCCACCGTCGCGTGATCTACGCGATGTTCGACGGCGGCTACCGCCCCGACAAGGCATTCTCCAAGTGCGCCCGTGTGGTCGGCGACGTCATGGGGCAGTTCCACCCGCACGGTGACTCCGCCATCTACGACGCGCTCGTCCGTCTCGTGCAGCCCTGGAGCCTGCGCTATCCGCTCGCACTCGGTCAGGGCAACTTCGGTTCGCCCGGCAACGACGGCGCTGCCGCCCCGCGGTACACCGAGACCAAGATGGCCCCGCTCGCGCTGGAGATGGTCAGGGACATCGACGAGGAGACCGTCGACTTCCAGGACAACTACGACGGCCGCACCCAGGAGCCGGCCGTCCTCCCGAGCCGCTTCCCGAACCTGCTGGTCAACGGTTCGGTCGGCATCGCGGTCGGCATGGCGACGAACATCCCGCCGCACAACCTGCGTGAGGTCGCCGACGGCGCCCTCTGGCACCTCGCCCACCCCGAGGCCCCCCGCGAGGAGCTCCTGGAGGAGCTGATCAAGCGGATCAAGGGACCGGACTTCCCGACGGGTGCGCAGATCCTGGGCATCAAGGGCATCCAGGACACCTACCGCACCGGCCGCGGCTCGATCACCATGCGCGCCGTCGTCAGCATCGAGGAGATCCAGGGCCGCGTCTGCCTGGTCGTCACGGAGCTGCCGTACCAGGTCAACCCGGACAACCTCGCGATCAAGATCGCCGAGCTCGTGAAGGACGGTCGCGTCGGCGGAATCGCCGACATCCGCGACGAGACTTCCGGCCGCACCGGTCAGCGTCTTGTGATCGTGCTGAAGCGCGATGCCGTCGCCAAGGTCGTGCTCAACAACCTGTACAAGCACACGCAGCTGCAGGAGAACTTCGGCGCGAACATGCTCGCGATCGTGGACAACGTCCCGCGCACGCTCGCCCTCGACGGCTTCATCACGGCGTGGGTCGACCACCAGATCGACGTCATCGTGCGCCGCACGCGCTTCCGGCTGCGCAAGAAGGAGGAGCGGGCCCACATCCTGCGCGGCTACCTCAAGGCGCTCGACGCCCTCGACGAGGTCATCGCCTTGATCCGCCGATCGGCGACGGCGGATGACGCGCGCGAAGGCTTGAAGCAGTTGCTCGACGTCGACGACACGCAGGCCGAGGCCATCCTCGCGATGCAGCTGCGCCGCCTCGCCGCTCTCGAGCGCCAGAAGATCATGGACGAGCACGACCAGATCGAGCTCGAGATCCTCGACCTCAAGGCGATCCTCGAAGACCCGACGCGTCAGCGGACGATCGTCAGCGAGGAGCTCACCGAGATCGTCGACCGCTTCGGCGACGACCGCCGCACCGAGATCATGTTCGGTTTCGACGGCGACATGAGCGTCGAAGACCTCATCCCCGAAGAGGAGATGGTGGTCACCGTCACCCGCGGCGGCTACATCAAGCGCACCCGCAGCGACAACTATCGCAGCCAGCACCGCGGAGGAAAGGGCGTCAAGGGCGCCCAGCTGCGCGGTGAGGATGTCGTCGACCACTTCTTCGTCACGACGACGCACCACTGGCTGCTCTTCTTCACGAACAAGGGCCGCGTCTACCGCGTCAAGGCCTACGAGGTGCAGGAGGCCGGTCGCGACGCGAAGGGCCAGCACGTCGCCAACCTCCTCGCCATGCAGCCCGACGAGGAGATCGCGGAGATCCTCGACATCCGCGACTACGAGGCCGCCAAGTATCTCGTGCTCGCCACGCGTGACGGCCTGATCAAGAAGACCGCGCTCGATGAGTACGACACCAACCGCTCGGGCGGAATCATCGCGATCAAGCTGCGCGAGGACGACGAGCTCGTCTCTGCGCTGCTGGTCGAAGAGGACTCCGACCTGCTGCTCGTCTCCCGCAAGGGCATGTCCATCCGATTCACAGCGAGCGATGACGCGCTGCGACCGATGGGGCGCTCGACGTCCGGTGTGATCGGGATGCACTTCCGCGGAGACGACAGTCTGCTCGACGCCGCGGTGGTCTCCGACGAAGGCTTCGTCTTCGTCGTGACCGAGGGTGGGTACGCCAAGCGCACCTCGGCCGACCAGTACCGCCTACAGAACCGTGGTGGTCTGGGCATCAAGGTCGCGAAACTGAGCGACGACCGCGGGGATCTGGTGGGTTCTCTCATCGTCGACGAGGACGACGAGGTCCTGGTGGTTCTTGCCAGCGGCAAGGTGGTACGCTCTGCCGTGGCCGAGGTACCTGCCAAGGGCCGAGACACCATGGGTGTCGTTTTCGCACGTTTCGCCGAGTCGGACAAGATCATCGCTCTGGCGAAGAACACCGAGCGCAACCTGGACTCCCAGGTTTCCGATGCAGAATCGGATGCCGACGATGAGACCGGTGGTGCCGGGAAGGATGAAGCCGTAGATGAGCAGTAGCGTCGCCGAGAAACTCGCGAAGAAGTCGACCCGACGACCCGCGTCCGCCAAGCAGGTGCGCCTGAAGCTCGTGTACATCGACTTCTGGTCGACTGTGAAGCTCTCGTTCCTCGCGGGTATCTGCCTGGCGATCATCGCGATCGTGGGTTCGTTCCTGATCTGGACGGTCCTCGACCGGACGGGCATCTTCGACCAGCTGAACGGGCTCGTGAAAGACATCTCCGGAGCCGGCGGCGGTGACCTCCGTTCGGTTCTCGGGCTCGGCCAGGTGATGGGCTTCTCGCTCGTCGTCGGCATCCTCGACATCGTCGTGGTGACCGCCCTCGGCGCGGTCTTCGCGCTGCTCTACAACCTCTCGGTGAAGATCACCGGCGGCCTGCTCGTCGGCTTCACGAACAACTGATCGGCGGCGCGCACTCGATTTCACACTCCGGGCCAGATCAGGTACCCTCGTATCTGTTGCCCGTTCGGGGATATAGCTCAGGCGGTTAGAGCGCTTCGCTGATAACGAAGAGGTCCGAGGTTCAAGTCCTCGTATCCCCACCATTCCTTTGACTGGAGGCTTCCTCCACAGGGGGCCTTAGCTCAGTTGGTAGAGCGCCTGCTTTGCAAGCAGGATGTCAGGAGTTCGAATCTCCTAGGCTCCACAGTAATCTGAGCGGCCGGCGCAGCCGACCCGTCTAGGCCGGCGGCTCGACCGCCCTCGTCGGTACGGTGCTCGAGTACGCGATGCTGGTCGTCACGCTGCCGAGAGCTCCGATCGTCCCGCTCACCTGCTCCAGGTGGCGCATCGAGGTCGCGACGACCTTCAGGATGAAGCAGTCGTCGCCGGTCACGTGATGAGCTTCGATGACCTCGGGCGTCTGTGCCAGCAGTTCGTGCAGCGGCTCGTACCGACTGCTGGGATACCGCAGCCGCAGGAACGCGAGGATGCCGTAGCCGAGGCGCTCCGGATCGATCACCGCGCGGTAGCCGGAGATCACCCCCGCTTCTTCCAGTCGTCGAATACGTTCGGCGACTGCGCTGTTCGACATGTGCACGGTTCGAGCGAGCTCCGCGATCGACTGTCTGCCGTCGCGCTGGAGCTCACCGAGGAGGGCACGATCGACGGAATCGGCGGTGAATGGAACATTCGCGGGCATGGCGTGATTCTGGCACGATAATCGCGGACAACCGGTGAAAGTACCGCGAATCAGCTGTTCAGATCGAGAATCCACCTCCCTACTGTTGGTCACATGACCACGACGACTTCCGAGGCCGCCCGCCACTTCGCCGCCAAGCTCCGGTTCGAGACCGACCCGTCCGACGTGAGGGCGGCCCAGGAAGCCGGCGAGCGCTTCGTCCTCATCGACAGTCGAGGGGAAGCGGCCTGGCGCCAGGGACGCATCGCGGGCGCCGTGCACCTCCCCACGGCCGAGATCGCCGAGCGCGCTCTCGCGACGATCCCGCTGGACGTTCCGGTGGTCACCTACTGCTGGGGGCCCGGCTGCAACGGGTCCACCCGGGCAGCACTCGCCTTCAGCCTGCTCGGGTACGAGGTGCGCGAGATGATCGGCGGCTTCGAGTACTGGGCGCGAGAGGGCTTGCCCGTCGAGGACGACCACGGGGAGGTGGCGCGCGCGGCGGATCCGCTCACGGCGCCGGCTGACGGGGCGAGTTGCGCGTGTTGACTACTTCAACAACCGCGACAACACACGGTCCGCGAGCGGCTTGCCGCCCGTCTGGCAGGTCGGGCAATACTGCAGGGTGGAGTCGGCGAAGATGACCTGCCTGATCGTGTCGCCGCACACCGGGCACGGCTGACCTGTACGTCCGTGGACGCGCATCCCGGACTTCTTCTCGCTCTTCAGTTCGGATGCCGCGAGGCCTTCCGAACGGGCCAGTGCCTCGTGAAGCGTCCACTCGAGTGCTTCGTAGAGCCGGTCGATCTCCTCATCGCTCATCGCGGCCGGTTTGAAGGGCGACATCTTCGCGACGTGCAGGATCTCGTCCGAGTAGGCGTTGCCGATGCCGGCGATGAGGGCCTGATTGCGCAGCACGCCTTTGATCTGAGCACGGCCCTGGCCCGCCAGGATCGCCGCGAAGGCATCGCGAGTGAAACCCGGGTCGAGCGGGTCGGGTCCGAGTCGGGCGATTCCGGGGACCTCCGCCGGCTCGCGCACGATGGAGATCGCGAGGCTCTTCTTCGTGCCCGCCTCCGTGATGTCCAGGCCGCTGCCGTCGTCGAGGACGAGTCGGGCGGCGAGCGGACCTTTGGTCGGCCTTCCGGACGGCGGTGGCGGCGCGGTGTCGCGCCAGCGGATCCAGCCGGCCCTGGCCAGATGGATGACGATGTGGAGGTCGCCGGCGGCGATGTCAAGGAACTTGCCGTGGCGCGTCACGCCGGAGATCGTCGCGCCCCTGAGTGCCTCGGGCGGAGGATCGAACGTCTTCAAGGCGGAGAATGCGACGATGCTGAGTCGGTCGATGACGCGGCCGCGCAATCGCTCGCCGAGATCGGCGGCGAGGGCTGTGACTTCCGGCAGTTCGGGCACCACCCCATACTGCCGCTCTCCGCCGACAAGCGGCAGTAGGGTGTCGGAATGGACATCAGGGTCGCCGCGTACGGCGTCATCGTGGACGGGCCGCGGATCCTGCTCGCCCACTGGAACGAGAGCGGCCGCTCCGGCTGGACACTACCGGGCGGAGGAATCGAGGCCGGCGAGGACCCCCTCGACGCCGTGGTGCGTGAAATCGCGGAGGAGACCGGTTACCAAGCACGCGTAGGCGAGTTGCTCGGTATCGACTCGAAGATCGTTCCCGCGGAGGCCCGTTTCATCGCCGACGCCGGACCGCTCCACGCGCTCCGCATCGTCTACCGCGCGACCGTGACCGGGGGAAGCCTGCGCAACGAACTCGACGGCTCCACCGACGAGGCATCCTGGTTCTCGCTTGCGGCTATCCCGAACCGGCGCGTCGATCTGGTCGATGTCGCCCTGAGGATGGCGGGGCTCGGAGAGCTGGCCCGCCCGGAGCGGACCTGATGCCCACCGGACGGGCGAAGCGTCAGGCTACGCGCACGACTCCCGGCTTCTGGGCGGGGATGATGATCCACATCGCGATGTAGGCGATGAACTGCGGGCCAGGGAGCAGGCACGAGAGCAGGAAGAGCACACGGACGGTCCAGGGCTTGATGCCGAAGCGGTGGGCGAGACCGGCGCACACACCGGCGATGATTCGGCCGTCGATCGGTCGTTCGAGGTTGTTCATGCTTCCAGCCTCGCGGGCCCGTCGTCGCCGCGCTATCGGGGAAACCCCCGATTCGTCCCGGAGGCAGGCCTCCGGGAGCGCAGCGGACTACTCCGCAGGCGGCGTGGTCGGCTCTTCGTCGGCGACCCAGAGCTCGTCGTCAGCGCGGAAGGTCTGCCAGACCGCATACAGCAGGCCGGCTGCCGCGACGATCCCGAGGCCCACAGCGATGACCGTGCCGGCGCCCGGACCCGACTTCTCGGTCGCGGCCGACGCGCGCTTGGTGATCTCCTTGCGCGCCTTGGTGAACTCGCCGTTGAACGCCGCGCTCCGCGCGGCACGCGCGTGGTCGACCACCGAGAGCGCGGTACCCACCGCGGTGCCGACTGCGGGGATGACGTCGCCGACGAGACGATCGCGCGCGACGCCCGCGTAGTGCCCGGCCGACTCCTTCGCCGACTGCGCTGCAGGGCGGACATAGGACTCAAATCCGTCGCGTACCCGCGGCGCGATCTCTTCGCGGGAGTAGTACGCGGCCTGCTTACGGGCCGCTGCGGCCAGAGCGTTCGCGTTCGCGAGCACCTCCTGCTGCTGCCCCCACAGGTCCTGCGCGTCACTCCGCAGACGGTCGAGTTCCTTCTTGCGCTTCTTCGTCAGGCTCATTCTGGACCTCCATTGCGTCGGCTGGGCGAACTGACTCCATCTTGCCACCGAAAGGCCTGAGGATGGCCCGAGAGCATCGGGGCCTTCCCGAAACCCGGTATGGCGCTGTGCAAGAATTGGTGCCATGTCTAAGCACACCGCTGTCGCCACGCTCCACACTAACTACGGAGACATCAAGGTCAACCTCTTCGGCAACCACGCGCCCAAGACGGTCCGTAACTTCGTGGGCCTCGCGACCGGTGAGATCGAGTGGACGCACCCGGCCACCGGTGAGAAGACCAACACCCCGCTGTACGACGGTGTCGTGTTCCACCGCATCATCCCCGGTTTCATGATCCAGGGAGGCGACCCGCTCGGGCAGGGCATCGGCGGCCCCGGCTACCAGTTCGACGACGAGATCAACCCCGAGCTCGACTTCACCCAGCCGTACATCCTCGCGATGGCCAATGCGGGCATCCAGGGAGGCCGCGGCACGAACGGCTCGCAGTTCTTCATCACCGTCGCCCCGACCACGTGGCTGCAGGGCAAGCACACCATCTTCGGCGAGGTGGCCGACGACGCTTCGCGCAAGATCGTCGACAAGCTGGCCGACCTTCCGACCGACGCCCGTGACCGTCCTCTCGACGACGTGGTCATCGAGTCGGTCGACATCGAACAGGCCTGAGCCGGCCGGCGGCCGGACACCGGGGGAACGGGCGGAGAGCGAGTACGGATGTCTCAGCCCGTCGACGCGCCGGCGAGCGTCTGCTACCGGCATCCCGATCGCACGACCTTTGTGCGCTGTCAGCGCTGCGGAAGGGCGATCTGCGGTGACTGCCAGACTCCCGCAGCCGTGGGAGTGATCTGCCCGGAGTGCATGGCCCAGCAGCGGGCGACAGCGCCACGTACCCGATCTCCCTGGGTCTCCCGGCTGACCGGCCCTGGCGCGCCGGTCGTCACGTACGCGATCATCGGGATCTGCGTCGTCGTGTTCATCCTGCAGAACCTGCCGATCATCGGTTCGCAGGTGACGAACTCGCTGTTGTACGCGGGGATCTACTCCTACCCGAGCCACTCACTGTCGCCGCAGTTCGCGTTCGAGCCGTGGCGCATGCTCACGTCGGTCTTCCTCCACGCGAATCTCATCCACATCGCGCTCAACATGTACACGCTGTGGATCTTCGGCATGGCTCTCGAGCCTGTGCTCGGGCGCGCGCGCTTCCTGACGCTGTTCCTGATCAGCGGATTCGCCGGCTCGCTCGGCGTGCTGCTGCTCTCTCCCGCAGGCCAGCCGGTGATCGGTGCTTCCGGTGCCATCTTCGGCATGCTGGGAGCGTTCTTCATCATCCAGCGCCGGCTCGGCGGCAACGGCATGCAGATTCTCGTGCTGGTGGCCCTGAACCTCGCGATCGGCTTCTTGCCCGGCATGAACATCGCCTGGCAGGCGCACGTCGGCGGTCTCGTCGGCGGCGCCCTGGCCGGTCTCATCTACGTCGAGACGCGCAGGCCGTCGCGCCGTCGCTGGCAGACACCGCTCATCGTGTTGCTGTGCATTGTGCTCGTCGGCGCCAGCCTGCTGCACTTCGTCTGACGCTGGCCACTTCCCACAGTGCGTGGATAAGTTATCCACAGCCTTATTAACAGTGGGGATAATTACACCGGTGTAACTCTCCACAGGCTTATTAACACTGGGGAGAAGCCGACTGTCGAGGTCCAGGCAGTGGGGACAACCACTGTGGATAAGTGGATTGTCGGGGAGGGTGCGGGGGTCAGCGCCAGCGCGTGGTCATCAGGAAGCCGATGAAGGCGATCCCGAACCCGACCAGGATGTTCCACGCGCCGAGCGCGGGAATCGGGTACTGGTTCTGGCTGACGTAGAAGACGATGATCCAGATGAGCCCGAGCAGCATGAAGCCGAACATCACGGGCTTGAACCAGACGGGGTTCGGGGTGTCCTCGCCTGTTGCGGCCGAGCTGCGCTCGGTGCGGGCGGAGCGCTCGAGCTTGGTCTTGGACTTGGTGCGTGCCATAGCACACAAGTGTAGCGGGAGGGATCTGAACGTTCGTGGCGACGGAGGCATGCGGTTCCCGGGAAACACCCGGGTTCTGCGGGTGCCGGGACCGTTAGAATCTGTCATATGACCGCACCCGCCGAACCCGAGCGCCATCGCCGCTCCGGTCGGGGGGCGGCCCGCAGACCGCAACGCAAGCGGGGGCCCGTCGAGACGACGATCGGCGTCATCGGGGAGCTTCTGATCACGGCCGGCATCCTCGTCGGACTGTTCCTCGGTTGGCAGGTCTGGTGGAACAACCTCGTGCTGTCCGGTCAACAGACGTCGGCAGCTCAGGAGCAGAGCAAGAAGTGGATCGACGAGGCCACGACGACGCCGAGGCCCACGCCGACCGACTCCACGAAACCCGTCGAAGTCGACCCGCCGGTGATGGCGCAGCCGGCCGACTACGAACCGTTCGCGGTTCTCTACATCCCGCGCCTCGGCCCGGACTGGAAGCGCACGATCCGCCAGACTGTTGACGTCGCGAAGGTTCTCAACAGCTACACCGCGGGCGTCGGTCACTATCCCGACACCCAGATGCCGGGCGAGGTGGGCAACTTCGCCGTCGCCGGCCATGACTCCGGTTGGGGCAACACCTTCATCGATCTGTCCAAGCTGCGGGTGGGCGACCGCATCTACGTGCAGACGAAGGACGGCTGGTACACCTATGTGTTCCGCAACTTCGAGTACGTGCAGCCCACGCAGGTTCAGGTGATCGCAGCGGTGCCACGACATCCCGATGTGCAGCCGATCGACCGGCTGATGACCATCACCACGTGCAATCCGCCCTTCCATGCCGGTGAGCGGCTGATCGCATACAACGTGTTCCAAGGGTTCTCGCCGACGCAAGACGTCCCCGACGAGATCCGCGCCGCGGTGACGGGAGGCTGACGACATGTACGGAGCGCTGTGGCGCATTCTCCCCGGGCCGGTGTGGGTGCGGATCCTGATCCTGCTCGTGCTCGCCGTCGTCGTGCTGTGGGCTCTGGTGACGTGGGTCTTCCCCTGGGTGGATTCGCTCTTGGGTCCACAGGAAGGTACCGTGGGCCCGTGACCCGCGTACTCGTCATCGACAACTACGACAGCTTCGTCTACACGCTCAACGGCTACCTCCGCGAGCTCGGTGCCGAGACGGAGGTCGTGCGCAACGACGACATCGCGGTCGACGACCTCGCCGACCGGATCGCCGACTTCGACGCGGTGCTGGTCTCGCCTGGCCCGGGCAAGCCCGCGGACGCGGGAGTGTCCGTCCCGGTGGTGGAGCTGGCGCTCGCCACGCGCACCCCGCTCCTCGGCGTCTGCCTCGGTCACCAGGCCATCGCCGAGGCGTTCGGAGGCGTCGTCACGAACGCCGAGGAGCTGATGCACGGCAAGACCTCGCAGGTCGAACACGACGACAGCATCCTCTTCGACGGCGTTCCTCAGCCGTTCACGGCCACCCGGTACCACTCGCTCGCCGTGGTGGACGGAACACTGCCCGATGAACTCATCGTCACCGCGCGTACGGCCGGCGGCGTCATCATGGCGCTGCAGCACCGCGAGGCACCGATCTACGGGGTGCAGTTCCACCCCGAGTCGGTCCTGACGGAGGGCGGTTACCGGATGCTGGGCAACTGGCTCGAAGACGCCGGGCTCGCGGGCGCGGCCGAGGCCTCCCGTTCGCTGAATCCGCTCGTCAAGCTGGGCTGACCAGGGCGACGCTCCGTACTAACCGGAGCAGTAGGTGAGGCCGACGGTGCTGCCTTGGGGCACGTCCCCGGGCGCGACCGACTGGGTGTGCACCAGCGGTGTGCCCGAATTCTGCGGGCACGTGGAGTCCGCTTTGGGATCAGCCGTGAGGCCGAGTTGCGAGAGCAGCGCCGTGGCGGCGGTGAGCGACTGGCCGGTCAGGTCGGTCAGCGTGACCTTGCCGCTCGAGATGGTGATCGCGATCGCGTCGCCCTCGTGCGCGGTACCGCCCGCTGCCGGGTTCGTCTGGATGACCACATTGGCCGGAACGGTCGCAGAGTTCTCCGTGGTCACCGGCCCGAGTGTCAGCCCGGCCGCCTGGAGTGCCTGTTTGGCGGCGTCCTGCGTCATATTGGTGACGTCGGGGACGGAGACCGCCTTCTTGCCCGTCGAGACGTAGATGTTGATCGTGTCGCCGGTCGCGACGACGATTCCTGCGGCGGGGTCGGTGCGTGTCACCTGGCCGGCGGGGTAGGTCGAGCTCTCCTCGCTCGTCTGCGTCCACTTGAGGTGGAGGTCTTCCAACTGCTTCGTGGCCTTGTCGAGCGTCTGGCCGGACAGGTTGGGGACCTCCCGCGACGTTTCGGGCATGGTCGTGTTCGGCGACAGCCGCAGGACCCACGCGAGCACGGCGACGATGACCACCGCCATCACGGCGATTCCGGCCCAGATCCAGATGACGGGTGGGCGCCGCTGCGTGCGGACCAGGGTCTGGTCCTCCGCCAACTGACGGAACGCGGCCTCGGGACCGGAGACGGAGCTCGGCGGTGCACCGAAGAGCGTCTCGGCGAACTCGTCCTGCTTCTTGTGGACGGGGACGCGTCCCGCGGCAGCCTCATCGAGATCGTGGCGGAAGTCGGCGACCGTCTGGTAACGCTCGAAGCGGTCCTTCGCGAGAGCGTGAGCGACGACCACGTCCAGGGCCGGGGAGACCTTGGGGTTGATCGTGCTCGGAGCGACGGGGGTCTCGCTCACATGCTGGTACGCGACCGCGACCGGGGTGTCGCCACGGAACGGCGGCCGGCCGGTGAGCATCTCGAACAGCACGACGCCCGTCGAGTACAGGTCGGTGCGAGCGTCGACCGTCTCACCCTTGGCCTGCTCGGGCGAGAAGTAGCTGGCGGTGCCGAGCACGGCCGTGGTCTGCGCGACCGTCGCCGACGAGTCGCTGATGGCGCGGGCGATGCCGAAATCCATCACCTTGACCTGGCCGGTCGTCGTGATCATGACGTTGCCCGGCTTGATGTCGCGGTGCACGACACCGGCACGGTGAGAGTACTCGAGTGCAGTGAGGATGCCCTCGGTGATGCGAACGGCCTCGGGGACCTCGAGCGGTCCCCGCTTGATGAGGTCCTTCAGGAGGACGCCGTCGACATACTCCATCACGATGAAGGGCAGCTGCGCTTCGTGACCGTTCGGCTCGCGGACGGTCTCCTCGCCGGCATCGAAGACACGCACGATCGTCGGGTGCGTCATCCGCGCGGCGGCCTGGGCCTCCTGGCGGAAGCGCGTGCGGAAGGCGGGGTCGGTCGCGAGCGACGGCTTGAGCAGCTTGATGGCGACGGTTCGCCCGAGCCTCGTGTCGACACCGCGATGCACGTCGGACATGCCGCCGCGGCCAATGAGTTCGCCCACCTGATATCGACCTGCGAGCAGGCGGCTATCTGGGCTCAAGACGACTCCTTCTCGGGTGACGGGCTCCGGATAGTGTAGCGGGCCGACTCTGGATGTCTCCCCCGTGCAGGGGACGGGGACTCACCGGCCGCGTCGTGCGGCGTTGCTCACGGGCTCGGCGTGGAGGTCGACCCGCCGGCGGCCACGACCGTGTACGGAACCGTCGGCGATGGGTCAGACGGGACCGAGTCGCCCTGGTTGCAGAAGATCCGGTAGCTCAGGCTGTACGAGCCGGCTGCCGTCGGTGTCCAGGTGAACTTGGTGTCATTGATCGGTGTCTGCTGCTGACCATTCACCAGGAGGGCCCGACCGGTGAGGTTCTGCCCAGCGGGGCACGTCGCGGACCCGAACGACACCGTGATCTGGGAGTTGGCTGCTCCATGGCCTGAAGCCGGGTTGGCCGACACCGTGTCGGAGGGCGTCGGGATCGGAGTCACCGGTCCGTAGACCTTGACGGTGACCGTCGAGCCCTTCTGAACCGGGCCGGTCGGGTTGACCGAGTAGACGGTGTTGACTTCGCCGGCGGTCGATGCGGCCGAGCCGGTCTGCACGTCGGCCACCATCCCCGCGGCCTGCAGCTTCTGACGGGCCTGATCCGCCGTGAGGCCGAGGTAGTCGCCCTCCGAGATCTGGACCGTCGTGCTGGTCTCGGTCGGCGTCGGCGTGGGCGTCGGCGAATTCGGTGTGTGCGCTGCCGTGACCGTCGTCGTCGGCTCCGGCGACTTGGGCTGAGCGAGCAGCGCGATGATCGTGCCGATGAGCACGAGCGCGAGGAGGGCGATGAGCGCGATCAACGGCCACGTCCACGGGCTGCGCTTCTTCTCCTCGACGGGCTCCTCGGTCGTCTCCTCCTCGACGGCCTGGCCCGCGGCCGCAGCCGGCAGCACTGTGGTGGCCTGGGTCGGCGCGGCATTCGGCGATGTCATCAGCACGGTCGCCGCATCGGTCGCCGCTGCGGCCCCGAGCACGGCGGGGACGGAGGCGGCCGCTGCGCGGATGTCGCCGCGACGCAGTGCCTGCGCGGCACGGGCCAGGTGCGCTGCCGATGCCGGTCGGTCGGCCGGGTTCTTCGCGATGCACGCGAAGACCAGGTTGCGGACGGGCTCCGCGACGGTCGCCGGCAGCTCCGGCGGAGCCTCGTTGATCTGCGCCATCGCGATGGCGACCTGCGACTCGCCGGTGAAGGGTCGGCGGCCGGCCAGGCACTCGTAGGCGACGATGCCGAGCGAGTAGATGTCGGTGGTCGGGGACGCGGGGTGTCCCGACGCCTGCTCGGGCGACAGGTACTGAACGGTGCCCATGACCTGGCCCGTGGCGGTGAGCGGGACCTGGTCGGCGATGCGGGCGATTCCGAAGTCGGTGATCTTGACGCGGCCGTCGGGCGTGATCAGCAGGTTGCCCGGCTTGATGTCGCGGTGGACCAGGCCGGCGGCGTGGGCGGCGTGCAGCGCGGCGGCGGTCTGGGCGACGATGTCGAGGGTGCGGTCGGTGCTGAGGACGTGCTCGCGCTCGAGGATGGTGGAGAGCGCCTCCCCCGGCACGAGCTCCATCACGAGGTAGGCGCTGCCCTCCTCCTCGCCGTAGTCGTAGACGTTCGCGATGCCTTCGTGGTTGACGAGTGCGGCGTGGCGGGCCTCCGCGCGGAAGCGCTCGAGGAATCCGGGATCGCCGAGGTACTCGTCCTTGAGGATCTTGATCGCGACGGTACGGCCGATGACGAGATCCGTCGCCTGCCAGACCTCGCCCATGCCGCCGATCGCGATGCGCGACTGCAGCTCGTAACGTCCTCCGAAGGTGAGCCCTGCTGTGGGTCTCATTTATTCAGCACCGCCTCTAGTACTTTTTTCGCAATCGGGGCGGCGATGGAGTTACCCGTGCCGCTCTGACCGCGTCCACCGCCATTTTCAACGACAACCGCTACAGCGAACTGAGGATCGTTGGCCGGCGCGAACCCGGTGAACCACAGCGTGTACGGGTCGTTGTCCCCGTTCTGCGCCGTCCCCGTCTTACCGCCGACCTGAACCCCGTCTATTCTTGCATTGCTCGCCACGCCGTGATCGACGCCGTCGACCATCATCTGCTTGATGGTGTCGGCGTTCTCCTGGCTCATCGGCTGGGAGAACTGCGTGGGTGTGAAGCTCTCGATGGTCTGCAGGTCGGACGACCGGATCGCGTCGACCAGGTTCGGCGTCATGAGCTTGCCGCCGTTGGCGACGGCCGCCGACACCATGGCCATCTGCAGGGGTGTCGCACGGTCGTCCTTCTGTCCGAACGATCCCAGCGCCCGTTCCGCGGCGTCGGTGTAGAGCGGGTAGACGCTCTTCTCGACGGGGATCGGGATCTTGAACGACTGGTTGAAGCCGAACTTGTCCGCCTGGTCTTTGATCACCTGCGGCTTGAGCTGCATCCCGAGCTCGGCGAACGGGATGTTGCAGGAGAGGATCTGAGCGGTCGCGATCGAGACCGTCTCGCCGGGGCCGCAGGTGGTGAGCGAGTCGTTCTTCACGATGGTCGGCGAACCGGGGAGCGGGAGCGACGCCGGGTTCGGGAGCTGGCTGTCCTTCGTGTACTCGCCGGTTCCGAAGGCCGAAGCGCTCATCACCGGCTTGAAGGTCGATCCAGGCGGGTTGAGATTGCCGCCGATGGTGCGGTTGATGAGGGGGTCACCCGCCGTGTCGAGCAGCTGCTGATATGTCGTGTTGACTGCCGCCGTGTCGTGGGACGCCAGAACGTTCGGGTCGTACGTGGGCTTGGATACCATTGCGAGGATCCGGCCGGTCTTGGGCTCGAGGAGCACGACCGCGCCCTGGTAGTTGCCGAGCGCATCCCACGCCGCTTGCTGCGCTTTCTGATCGATCGTCGTCTCCACGCTGGCGCCCTGAGGGTTCTTGCCGGTGAGGATCGAATTGATGCGGTCGAAGAACTGCGA
The DNA here is from genome assembly GCF_017565305.1 of Leifsonia sp. TF02-11. Taxonomy (GTDB): domain Bacteria; phylum Actinomycetota; class Actinomycetes; order Actinomycetales; family Microbacteriaceae; genus Leifsonia. Next base: position 249,600 of record NZ_JAGEKP010000003.1, on the reverse strand, counting down.
GTTGGACGTTCCGGCGAGCTTGTCGTCGAGCGCGCCCTCCAGGCCCGTCGCCTCGCCGTTGATCGGATAGAAGCCGGTGACGGCGGAGTACAGCGGACCGTTGCTGTACACGCGCTGCCATTTGTAGACGTCGCTCGATGGCACGGACTGGGCGATCGGCTGTCCGCCCACCAGGATCGCGCCCCGCTGGGCGGCGTACCCGTCGTTGCGGGCACGGGTGTTGCGCGAGTCCGCGGCCAGGTTGTCCGCCTGCACGACCTGCAGGATCGACGTCGACACCAGCAGGGCGAGGAACATGGCGAGCACGATCGTGCTCACCCTCTTGATCTCGCGGTTCATCGCTCAGCTCACCACCAGACGGGGTTGATTGCGGACGGTGTCGGAGAGGCGCAGGAGGAGCGCGACGATGATCCAGTTGGCCACCAGCGACGAACCGCCGGCCGCGAGGAACGGGGTCGTGAGCCCCGTGAGCGGGATGACGCGGGTGACGCCTCCGATGACGATGAAACACTGGAGCGCGAGCGTGAAGGAGAGGCCGACCGCGAGCAGCTTTCCGAAGTCGTCCTGTCCGGCGAAGCCGATCCGCAGACCGCGCGCCACGAAGATGAGGTACAGCGCGAAGATCGCGAACAGGCCGGCCAGCCCGAGCTCTTCACCGAGGCTGGCGATGATGTAGTCGCTCTGCGAGACCGGGGTGACCCACGGCTGGCCCTGCCCGAGCCCGGTTCCGATCAGCCCTCCGTGCGCCAACCCGAAGAGACCCTGCACCAGTTGGAAGCTCCCGCCCTGTTCGTCGTAGACCTTCTGTGCGAACGGGTCGAGCCAGTTCACGAAGCGGTCGTTGACGTAGGTGAGAAGCTGGCTGGCGACGATGGCCCCTCCGACGATCAGCAGGAGACCGAGGATGACCCAGCTGATCCGCGCCGTCGCGACGTAGACCATGACCAGGAACAGCCCGAAGATGAGGAGGCCGGTGCCCAGGTCGTGCTGGAAGACGATGACGGCCATCGACATCAGCCAGACGATCAGCAGCGGCCCGAGGTCGCGGGCCCGCGGGAAGCGGATGCCGAGGAACTTCTTGCCCACCATCGAGAGCGAGTCCCGCGCCTGCACGAGGTAGCCGGCGAAGAAGACCGCGAGGCAGAGCTTGGCGATCTCGCCGGGTTGGAAGCTGAACGGCCCGATGCCGATCCACACGCGCGCACCGTAGATCTCGCGGCCGATGCCGGGGAGCATCGGAAGCAGCAGCAGCACGAGCGCGGCCAGTCCGAAGAGATAGGTGTAGCGCTGGAGCACGCGGTGATTCCGGAGGATCATCACGACGGCGATGGCGCACGCGATCGCCACAGCGGCCCAGACGATCTGCTTGACGCCGGCGCTGTCCCAGCCCGAGTCCTTGAAGTGGATGTCGATCCGGTAGATCTCCGCGATGCCGATGCCGGTGAGCACGGTGGCGATCGGCAGCAGGAACGGGTCGGCCTGGGGCGCGACGAACCGGAGAGCGATATGCATGCCGATGACGAGGACGGACAGGCCGGCGCCGAGGTAGACCAGCGTCAGGTCGACGTGCCCGAGCGCCCCGAGCTGCACAAGGACGACCGCTGCCGCGTTGATCCCGCACGCGATGAGCAGCAGCAGCAGTTCGAGGTTGCGCAGCTTCGCGGGCAGGCGCAACCGCTTGACCGGGCCGGTGGCCGGCCTGGCCTGCTTGCGTTCCCTCACCTCACTTGGCGGCATCGGTCAACTGGTCCACGATCGCTCTGGCGGCCGCCAGGTCGTCTGCGTTGATGGTCTGCTGCACGAGCTGTTTGTCGTACTGCGGGAGGCTCTTGACCGGCACGTCGCTCTCTTCGTAGACATGGGAGAGCACGATCGGTCCGAGGTTCTGCTGCACGCCCTGGTAGATCGCGACTTTGCCCGCGGGGGAGGCGCCGACGAAGAAGCGCGACTGGGTCCACTGGTAGCCGAAGAGCACGGCGAGGACGATCGCGATGACCAGCACCGCCAGCCCGACCATCCAGGTGAGGCGCCGACGCCGCGCCCGGCGTTCGTCCTCTTCGATCAGCTCGTCGAGGTAGTCGTCCGACTCCGGCTCGAAGTGGGTCGGCCCGGTCGCCGGTCGCACGGGGTGGAGGCGCAGGGTGGGGAGGCGGGCTGCGCGGGTGGTGGGCTTCGGCTCTCCGAACTGGAGCGGCGCGGAGGCCGACCCCACCGTCACCGGGTCTTTGACGACGTCGCCGCGGCTCACGTCGCCGATGTCGAGGATCACCACGGTGACGTTGTCGGGTGCGCCGGCGTCGAGGCTCTGCTTGACCAGCCGGTCGGCGACCTGCTTGGGCGCGTCCTTGGACGCGAGGGCGGCGAGGAGATCGTCGTGCTTGACGACGCCGCTGAGGCCGTCGGAGCAGATCAGCCAGCGGTCGCCCGGCCGGGTGGCGAGGATGAGGGTGTCGATCTCGGGGGAGGCGTCGACATCGCCGAGCACGCGCATGAGCACGGAACGGCGGGGGTGGACCATCGCCTCCTCCTCCGTGATCCTGCCGCTGTCCACCAGCCGCTGGACGAACGTGTGGTCGACGGAGACCTGGCTGAGCTCGCCCTCGCGGAAGAGGTAGATGCGGGAGTCGCCGATGTGCGCGATCGCGACCTCGTCGCCCACGCGCAGCAGGGCGCTGACCGTGGTGCCCATGCCCGTGAGCTCCGGATGCTCGAAGACCGTCTCGGCGAGCAGCGAATTCGCCGCGATCAGGGCGGACTGCAGAGCGAACTCGGCCTCGGAGGCCGTCTCGTAGTCGCCGTCCGCCTCGCGGATGCGGTTGACGGCGATGGCGCTGGCGACGTCTCCGCCGGCGTGGCCGCCCATGCCGTCGGCAACCACGAACAGCTCACGCCCGGCATAGCCGGAGTCCTGGTTGTTCGAGCGGATCTTCCCGGTGTGGGAGACCGCGGCTGCCCGGTTCGCTGCCACCGGTTACCGTCGCAGCTCGAATGTGGTCGTCCCGATCTTGATCGGGGTGTCGAGCGGTACCTGGGTGGGGACGGTGACGCGCCGACCGTCGAGGAACGTCCCGTTGGTGGAATCGAGGTCTTGGATCATCCACTCGTCGTTCCAGAGCAGGAGGCGCGCGTGGTGGGTGGACGTGTAGTCGTCGCGGATGACGAGGCCGGATTCGCTCGAGCGTCCGATGGTGATGGGGTCACGCCCGAGTGCGAGCTCGGTGCCCGAGCGCGGCCCCGACGTGATGACGAGCCGATGCGCCGTCTGGAGGCTGGCGTTCGTGCCGCCGCTCGCCGTGTTCGCGCCGGCGGGGAGGCTGGACACCGGGGCGTGCTTCATGACCGGTTCGGTCGGCCCTGCGACGCCGGCGGGCGCCCCGGCGGGGACAGGAGCGGGTGCCGCCGCGGGGAACGGCGACGGCGGCGCCTGCGCTGCCTGCGACTCGGGGAGCTTGCGGACGCGCTGGCCGAACAGGTCGGTGCGGAGCGCGTACACGATGCCGAAGACGAAGAGCCAGAGGAGCAGGAGGAACCCAAACCGCAGCACAAGGAGCGTGAGCTCGCTCGGGTTCACGAGGTGCTCCAGAAATTGTCGCCCTGCGTAGAGCGCGGGGACGGCGCAGCCTGGGGGAGCACCCGGAACACGATACGGGTGCGGCCGATGGTCACGACGGAGTCGGGTTCGAGGATCGCCTTCTTCACCGGCTGCCCGTCCAGCTTGGAGCCGTTCGTGGAGCCCAGGTCCTCGACCTGTGCGCGGTGGCCGTCCCAAGTGATCATGACGTGCCGGCGGGAGATACCGGTGTCGTCGACGGTGATGTCGGCGTCGCTGCCCCGACCGACGACCGTACGTCCGCCGGTGAGCGGGTAGTGGCGTCCGTCGATGTCGAGCACGGGAGTCCAGGCGACATCGCCCTTCACGTTCTCGGAGTCGATCTGCAGCATCCCGACGCTGACGTCTTCGTCCTCCACCAGCTCGATGGAGAGGCCGCCGGCGAACTGGTAATGCTGGCTGGTCGCGTGCTTCTGCGCGAACGAGACGAGCTCGTCGGTGAGCGCGGCCCCCATGGAACGCATGCGCTTGTAGTCGGCGGTCGACATGCGCAGGACGAAGCGATTGGGGGCGAGAACCCGGTCGCGAGCGACCACAGCCGCCCGCGTGTCCATCTCTTTGCGGATGGCGCTGGTGAGCTCGACAGGCTGAAGCCCAGACCGGAAGGTCTTCGCGAACGCGCCATTGACCGCGCGCTCGAGCCCCCGCTCGAAGTTGTCCAGAATGCCCACTAGTCTCCCGCTCCCGGCTTGCCAGCTACATGCATGTTAGTCGGAACGTCCTGGAAGACACCCCCGGGCGGCTGGCCAGGTGGTGAAGATCAGGGATGGGCGCCGCCGGCCGATTCGTCGGCGGCCACGCGCTCGTGTTACTCTTCCTTGGTTCGCGCGAGTGGCGGAATTGGCAGACGCGCTGGCTTCAGGTGCCAGTGCCCGCAAGGGCGTGGGGGTTCAAGTCCCCCCTCGCGCACGGACGAGTAGGGCCGGATCGAGTTTCGATCCGGCCCTTCTTCTTTGCGGTCCCGGCCACGCCTGTCTCACCGCCCCACCCGCAACCGGATCACCCGGTACCCGACCCCCACCGCCAGTACCACGATCCCCGCAACGATCGCCCCCACCGGCAACGCGACTACGAGTACCAGGCACCCGATCGCGCCGGCGACAGCCAGCGCGCGTGGATACCGTCGGTTCGCGCGGTCCTGGGTCCAGGCCGAGAGGTTCGCGACGAAGTAGTAGAGGAGGACGCCGAAGGAGGAGAAGCCGATCGCTCCGCGCAAGTCGGTCACCGCGATGAGCACGCAGACGAGCAGCCCGAGCGTGAGTTCCGCGCGGTACGGCACGTGGAAGCGCGGGTGCACGGCGGCGAACCACGAGGGGAGGTCGCGGTTGCGCGCCATCGCGAGGCTTGTCCTGCCGATTCCCGCGATCATCGCCAGCAGGGCGCCGAGTGCGGCGGCGGCGGCGCCGACCCTGACGACCACCCCCGGCCACTCGGCTCCTGTGGTGGCGGCGACGTCGGTGAGCGGAGCCGTCGCCGACGCCAGGCCGGCGGCTCCGAGCGCGTGGAGGGCCGAGACGGCGACCAGGGCGTAGACCACCAGTGTGACAGTGAGTGCGATGGTGATGGCGCGGGGGATCGTGCGGGCCGGGTCGATGACCTCCTCGCCCATGGTCGCGACGCGCGCATAGCCGGCGAAGGCGAAGAAGAGGAAGGCCGCCGCCTGGAGGACGCCGTAGACGGTCACCGCCGTGCCCGGCTCCGTGGCGCTCGCCGAGGTGTGCGTGAAGCCGATGACGATGGCGACCGTCAGGGCGATCAGCGAGATAGCGACGAGGATGCGCGTGAGGAGTGCTGTGCGGGTGATGCCGAGCGTGTTCACGATGGTGAGGACGACGACGGCGAGGATGGCCACCGGCTTCAGCCAGGCGGCGGGCACCGCGTAGGTTGCGAAGGTGATGGCCATGGCCGCCGAGCTGGCGGTCTTGCCGACGACGAAGGACCAGCCGGCGAGGAAGCCCGGCCATTCGCCGAGGCGCTCCCTCCCGTAGACGTAGGTGCCGCCGGAGGTCGGGTACTGCGCGGCGAGCTGCGCGGAGGAGGTCGCGTTGCAGAAGGCGATGAACCCGGCGATGACGAGACCGATCAGGAGGCCGACCCCTGCGGCCGCCGCGGCGGGCGCGAACGACGCGAAGATCCCGGCGCCGATCATGGAGCCGAGGCCGATGACGACGGCGTCGCCGAGGTTCAGTCGTCGCGCGAGCGCACCTCGAGACGGTGCGGGGGAGCCGGTCACGCGCGCAAGCATAGCGACGGAGGGTGACGCGATTTTAAACAGTTTTAACTGCGCAGTCCAGACTTAACAGTTAGACTGTCGATATGACCGATCCGTCGTCGTCCTCCGTTCGTGCCGCTCTCGACCTCCGGGTCGCGTACGCGCGTCTCCGCCGTCGCCTGAGGGAGGTCGCGAGCGACTCGGCCGGGCTCAGTGCGCAGCAGTCGTCCGCCCTGGCGCGCATCGGCAAGGGGGAGGGCAACACGGCGTCGCGCCTCGCCGAGCTGGAAGGGGTGCGCCCGCAGTCGATGGCCACGACCATCGCCTCCCTCGAGGAACTCGGCCTCGTCACACGGACACCCGACCCGACCGACGGCAGGCGACAGCTCGTGGCCCTCACCGAGGCGGGCCGCAGCGCGGAGAGCGGCAACCTCGATGCCCGCAGGGAGTGGCTCGCGCACGCGATGGAGGAGCGCCTGACCGAGGACGAACGACAGACGATCCTCGCCGCGACCGCGTTGATCGAGAAGCTGGTGCGGCCGTGATCGATCTGGTCACCGCCAAGCCGGGGCCGGCCGACCGGTTCGACCGTCGGCTGCTGGCGCCCATGATGATCGGCGCGGTGCTCAACCCGGTCAACTCGTCGATCATCGCCGTCGCCCTCGTGCCGATCGCGACGGCGCTCGGAGCGCCGGCGTCCGAGACGGCCTGGCTCGTGTCCTCCCTCTACCTCGCGACCTCCATCGGCCAGCCGCTCGTCGGTCGGCTGGTCGACATGTTCGGGCCGCGCCGGCTGTCCATCGCCGGCGCCATCCTCACCGGGCTGGCGGGCGTGATCGGCGTCTTCGCCCCGAACATCGCTGTGCTCGTGATCGCGCGTGTGATCCTCGGCTTCGGCACCTGCGCCGGCTACCCCGCGGCGATGTATCTGATCCGGAGCGAGGCGACCCGCACCGGGATGCGCAGCCCGGCCGGCGTGCTGACGGCGCTCTCCGTGACGACGCAGACGATCGCGGTGATCGGGCCGACCCTCGGCGGCCTCCTGATCCAGGTCGGCGGGTGGAGGGCGACCTTCGCCGTCAACATCCCGCTCGCGCTCGCATCGCTCGTACTCACCCTGCTCTTCCTGCCCCGCCACACCGCTCTCGACGCCACCCGTCCGGCGCGGCGGCGTCTCGACCTCGTCGGCATCGCACTGTTCGCCGCGACGTTGGTGTGCCTGCTACTCTTCCTCATGAACGTCCAGCTCGCGCAGCTGTGGCTGCTCGGGTTGGCGGTGGTCTTCGGTGCGGGCTTCGCGCTGTGGGAACTGCGCCGCGACGACCCCTTCATCGACGTGCGGGTGTTCGCCGGCAACGTTCCCCTCCTCGTGACGTATGCCCGAGCAGTCCTCGCCGCGACCGTCAGCTACTGCTACCTCTACGGCTTCACACAGTGGCTGGAGGGCGGACGGGGGCTCTCGCCGGCCCTCGCCGGCCTCGTCCTGCTCCCGACGTTCGGTGTCGGCATCGTCGTGGCCTGGGTCTTCGGGCGTCGCCCCGAGATCCGCTGGAAGCTCATCGTCGGTGCGCTCGGGCAGGTCGTGATGGCGGTGCTGCTGCTCTTCGTCGGCCCCGAGGCCGCGCTCTGGGCACTCCTCCTGATCGCGGTCGTGGTCGGTGTTCCGCAGGGCATCGTCAACCTGGCGATCCAGAACACGCTCTACCACCAGGCCGACCCGACGAGGATGGGCGCCACCTCGGGGCTCCTGCGCACGTTCATGTATCTGGGGGCGATGCTCGCCTCCGCGGCGACCGGCGCCTTCTTCCACACGACCGCGAACACGGCCGGGCTCCACGAGCTGGCCTGGTTCATGCTGGGCGCGGCCGTGGTCTTCCTCGTGATCACGCTCCTCGACCGCTCGCTCCGGCGCGTGGATCGGCTTGCGACCGGACACGAGGATTGACAGGAACCTGTCAATACCTGACCATGGGGTCATGACCGCGACCATCCAGCGCCTCATCGTCTCCTCCTCCCGCATCCCGGACGCTCTCGCCCTCTATCGCGACGCCCTCGGCCTGCGTCTCGACCGTGAGGCGGAGGGGCTCGCGTGGCTCACGAGCGCCGACGGCGTCGAGCTGATGCTCCACGAACGGGAGGCCCAGCCCTCCGACACCGCGGTGGCGATCGGCTTCGCCGTCGACCGGCTGGACGCCGTCGTCGACGCCTGGGCCCGCGCGGGAGGTTCCGTGGTCGACGCACCGCAGGCACAGCCGTGGGGCGAGCGGATGGCCGTCGTCCGCGACGGCGACGGTCACATCGTCTGCCTCAGCGAGCGCGCGTGAGTGCCGGCGACCGGCTCACCGAGCTGGTGGACGAGGTCTTCCGCCTCGCCGACGCCTTCACGCGCGCGGGCGACGCCATCGTGAAGGAAGACGGCTTGACGTCCTCCCGCTGGCTCACGCTCGGCGCGGTGGCGCACGGTCCCCTGAGCGTTGCGGCGATCGCTCGTCGCCGGGGGATGCGCAGACAGTCGGCGGCAGAGGCCGTGGCACAGCTGGAGGCCTCCGGCCTGGTGGTCCGCCGGCCGGATCCCGCCGACGCGCGCGCTCCGCTGGTCGCGCTCACCGAGCGGGGCAGGGAGGTCCTCGACGGGATCCGCCCGCGCCGCAGAGCCTGGGCCGAGCAGACCGCGGCCGTCGCGGACGCGCGCGAGCTGGAGGCCGCCGTCCTGCTCGCGCGCCGCCTCCGCGAGCGCCTGGACAGCCCTGCGCCGTAGAATCTTCGCGTGTCCGAGGACGTCCCGGTGCTGAGCGAATCGCTCGTCGACGTGTTCGCGAGCGGGAGCTGGATCTTCCTGCCCGCCGCTCCCGCACGGGGACTCGCGACCGAGCTCGAGGCCGAGATCCTCGACGAGCAGTTCTCGTGGTGCGAGAACCCGCACCTCGGCGAAGGTGCCGGGCTGTTGGTCCTCACCGCCTCGATGAACGGCTGGATGTTGCTGCACGGCGCGAGCGAGACGGTGGGCTGGGCATCCGGACTGCTCAGCGAGCAGCGCGACGTCTACCGTGCGACGATCGACGTGCGGCTTCCGGCGATGAGCTGGGCCTTCCTCGAACGCGGTGCTCCGACCCGGTCCGTCTCCGTCGAGCTGGGCGACGACGGCGACCTGATCGCGCGAACGTCCGGTCATCCGCTGCCGTTCGAATCCGACGGCATCGACCTCCCCGACACCGGAACCGGTCTCGACCCGTTCTTCTACCCGGTCGCGCTCCTCGCCGAACACGGCGTCACGCTGCGCGACTTGGAGGTTGCGCTCGACCGGCCGAGCGTCACGCTTCGGGTGCGATGACGCGGTAGTGCACCATCACCACGCCGGACGCGAACGTGTACTCCTCGCGCAGTTCCAGCCGCAGCATCAAGTCGGTCGGCAGGGCGGGCGTACCACCTCCGACCGAGACCGGGACGAGAAGCAGCGTGACCTCGTCGACCAGCCCGGCGCGGAACGCCTCCGCTGCCAGAGTCGGGCCGCCGATCGAGACATCCCCCGGCGCGGAGTCGACCAGAACACGCACGGCCGCGGGGTCGAAGGCGGACTCGACACGCGTGCGCGGCGTGGTCACACCGGTGAGCGTCGACGAATACACGACTTTTTCGGCGGCACGCCAGATGTCCGCGTACTCGCGCATCACCGCGGGCTCGTCGCCGGCGCCGATGTCCTGCCAGACGCGCATCGTCTCGAACATCCGGCGGCCGTAGAGATAGGTGGAGACACCGCGTTCGCGGGCGTTGACAGTGGAGTGGACTTCCTCGTCAGGCGCTGCCCAGTCGAAGGAGCCGGTGGTGTCGGCGGTGTAACCGTCGAGCGAGGCGATCGCGGAGAACACGAGAGACATGTCGCGACTCTAAGCCTCGGCGCGTCGCGGGAACAGGGGTGGAGCGGCTCCGACTAGTGAGGAAGGAGCGCAGCCAGCGCACGCAGCTCGTCGCCGAAGATCAGCGGCACGACGATGTCGAACATGAAGCCGATCATGATGGCGAGGACTGCGGCGCCGGCCGCGAGGACAACCAGTGTCGCGAACAGCCTGAGGTAGGCGTTCTCCGCCACCGACGCGAGCGCCCCCCGCGCTCGTGCCAGTTCCCCGTGGTGGCGGTGCTCCAGCGTGGTCATCTCGTTCCCCTCTGTGGCCTTCCCCTCGGCCACGACATCCAGTCAAGCCGGGATGCGGAGCCGGGACATCGGCCGGTGGGCGGGACGTGGTCATCCCCTGGGATGACACCGTCGCCGGGCGAGGGGGGACCTCGGGGGGACTCAGTGTGCGAGGAGCGAGTCGATCACCGTGCACCCCGTGCCCTGGTCGGGCGACGGCGGCACCGCGTCGGTCGCCGACGCGAGTCGGCGGGAGAGCTGCTCGCGGCGCGCTTCGAGTGCGGCGATCGCGGCATCCAGCTCGGCGATGCCGTCGGAGTACGCGAGCACGGAGGCGGGGCATTCGTCACTGCGGGCATGGCCGGATCCGAGACACGCGATGAAGGGTGCTGCTTTGCTCGGCGGGATGCCGACGGCGGCGAGTTCGCGGATCTCCCGCGCGGCACGCAGCTGGCCGTCGTCGTAGTCCCGGTATCCGTTGGCCAGGCGATGTGGTGCGAGCAGTCCGAGGCGCTCGTAGTAGCGCACGGCCTTCACCGTCACGCCGGCCCGATCGGCCAGCTCGTGATCTGCATCGGATGAACCTCCACAGCGGCACGATCATGCTGCTCCGCCGCCAGCGTAGACCCTGACCCGGAGGGCAGGGTCAAGGAATCGGCTCGACCTGCCTACTCCGCTCGAGAGAACGCGGACGCCCTGGCGACCTGCTCCGGAGTGAGTGCGACGCCGGTGTAGCGCTCGAACTGGCGCGCAGCCTGGAGCGCGACGACCTCGGCGCCCGTGATGAGCCGCTTGCCCGCCGCCCGCCCGGCCGCGATCAGCGGCGTCTCCGCCGGGAAGGCCACCACATCGAAGACCACGGACGCGCGCTGCACGAAAGTCTCGTCGAATGCGAGGGCGTCCTCCTCGGCGCCGCGCATGCCGAGCGGCGTCACGTTCACGATCACGTCGAAATCGGGCTCGGGATCGTGTGCGGCCCACGAGTAGCCGTACTTGTCCGCCAGGGCCGTGCCGGCCCGTTCGTTGCGGGCGAGCACCGTCAGGTCGTCGAAACCCGCCCCGCGGAAGGCGGCGACGACGGCCTTCGCCATGCCGCCGGATCCGCGGACGATCACGCGCGATGCCGGGTCGACCGCGTGTTCGTCGAGGAGCTGGGCCACGGCTTCGTAATCGGTGTTGGAGGCCGTGAGCAGACCATCCTCGTTCACCACGGTGTTGACCGACTCGATCGCCAGCGCCGACGGCTCGAGGTTGTCGACCAGCGGGATGATCGCTTCCTTGAACGGCATCGACACCGAGCACCCACGAAGGCCGAGCGCCCGGATGCCGCGCACCGCGCCCTCCAGGTCATCCGTCGTGAACGCCTTGTAGATGAAGTTCAGCCCGAGTTCGTCGTAGAGGAAGTTGTGGAATCGCGTCCCGAGGTTGCTGGGTCGGCCGGAGAGGGAGATGCAGACCTGCATGTCCTTGTTCAGGATGGGCATGCGTCCATTGTGACAGCGGGCGAAGACGCTGAGCGGCGTGGCCCTGAACGCACTCGAAGGAACGCGGGCCGAACCGTTACGTTCACAACTTGACTACAACTCAGCGATCATTCACGCTTATCGCTATGACCGCCACCTCGGGTCTTCCCCTACGTGGCGCACGCAATCCCGGGTCTCAGGGCGCGCTCAGGCACTTGAATCAGGAGCGGCTCGTCGAGTTCCTGCTCGCCAACGGCCCGTCGACCCAGGCAGAGCTGGCGCGCGGGACGGGGCTGTCCACCGCCACCGTGTCCAACATCGTGCGAGACATGGCGGTGAAGGGCGTCGTCGCGACCTCGCCGGTGACCTCCAGCGGCAGGCGCGCACTCCTGGTCCAGTTGACGGACACCGGGGACATCGCCGTCGGTGTGGACTTCGGGCGGCGGCACGTGCGGATCGTGCTCTGCACCCTCGGCTACGAAGTGATCGCCGAGGAGGAGGTGCCGTTGCCGCTGGGCTACGACGTCTCGGCGGCGGTCAGGGAGGCCGCCGAACTTCTCGATCGCATGCTCCTCGCGGGAGGCCACGATCGGCAGTCGGTCCTCTCGGTCGGGGTCGGCATACCCGGTCCCATCGACCGGCGCACCGGCACGGTGCTGCAGGGCGCCATCCTCCCGGAGTGGGTCGGTGTGCGGCTCCGTGACCTCGAGGACGTGTTCCGGTTCCCGGTCGTCGTCGACAACGATGCGAACCTCGGCGCGCTCGCAGAGGTGACTTGGGGTGCGAATCGCGGGGTCCGCAACCTGATCTTCGTCAAGATCGGCACGGGCATCGGCGCCGGGCTGATCCTCAACGGTCAGCCGTATTACGGCTTCCTCGGAATCACCGGAGAACTCGGGCACACCCCCGTCACCGACCAGGGAGTGATCTGCCGCTGCGGCAACCGGGGCTGCCTGGAGACGATCGCGTCGACCACCGTGATGATCGAGACGCTCGGGCACCGGGTGAACGCGCCGGTGAGCACAGCGGACATCCTGCAGCGCGGCCGGGACCGCGACCCCGCTGTCCTTCGCGTGGTGAGCGATGCCGGCATCGCGATCGGCCAGGCGATCGGCAACATCGCCAACGTCATCAACCCCGAACTGGTGCTGATCGGCGGACCGCTGGTCGGGCTCGGCGACGCGCTCCTGGATCCGATCAGGCGCGGGATCCAGCACAACGCCATCCCCGTCATCGCCGACACGACGGCTGTGCGCATCTCGTCGCTCGGCGACCGCGCGGAATCGCTCGGTGCGGCGGCCCTGGTCATCCAGGGCGCGCTCGCCGGCAACGAGTAGAGCCCTACTCCGGGCGGTCTCGCCCGAAACATCAGCCGACACCACCCGCCGCCCAGTTGGCAGACGGTCGTCGATGCTCGTTCGATCGATATGTAAGCATCGATATTTGGCGGTAACATTGACATCGCGTCGCCCGCACGGCGCGATCACGCACACCCGCATCCGGCCCGACCACGATCAAGGAGCGACGATGCCGTCGAACGCAGTCATCCTGCAGATGCGCGCCATCACCAAGGAGTTCCCCGGGGTGAAGGCGCTCGAGGACGTCGCCCTCACCGTCCGCACGAACGAGATCCACGCGATCTGCGGAGAGAACGGTGCGGGCAAGTCGACTCTGATGAAGGTCCTGTCCGGGGTCTACCCCTTCGGCTCGTACTCGGGCGACATCGTCTACCAGGGGGAGGTCATGCGCTTCAAAGACATCAAGTCGTCCGAGCAGCGCGGCATCGTCATCATCCACCAAGAACTGGCGTTGATCCCCGAGCTCTCGATCACCGAGAACATCTTCCTCGGCAACGAGCCGGGCCGCGGCGGCGTGATCGACTGGAACGCGGCGAAGAGGCGCGCGACGGAACTCCTCGCCCGTGTGGGGCTCGCCGACGACCCGGCCACGCAGATCAAGAACATCGGGGTGAGCAAGCAGCAGTTGGTGGAGATCGCGAAGGCTCTGAACAAGGACGTCAAGCTGCTGATCCTCGACGAGCCGACCGCTGCGCTGAACGAGGCGGAGTCCGAGCATCTGCTCGACTTGATCGTCGGGCTGAAGCACAAGGGCGTCAGCTCGATCATCATCAGCCACAAGCTCAACGAGATCGAACGCGTGGCCGACGAGATCACGATCATCCGAGACGGCCGCTCCATCGAGACGCTCAACGTCGAGGGCGACGGCGTCGACGAGGATCGCATCATCCGCGGAATGGTCGGCCGCACGCTCGAGAGCCGGTTCCCGGAATACACCCCGAACATCGGCGAGGTCTTCTTCGAGGTGCGCGACTGGGTCGTCCAGCATCCGCAGGTCCCTGACCGGCTCGTGGTCAAGAACTCGAGCTTCACCGTGCGACGGGGTGAGATCGTCGGGTTCGCCGGGCTGATGGGCGCCGGGCGCACCGAGCTCGCGATGAGCGTGTTCGGCCGGTCCTACGGCACCTTCATCTCCGGAGAACTGTACAAAGACGGACGCCGGATCCGGGTGCGCACCGTCTCCGAGGCGATCGACAACGGTCTCGCGTACGTCTCGGAGGACCGGAAGGTGCTGGGGCTCAACCTCCTCGACGACATCAAGCAGTCGATCGTCGCGGCGAAGCTGAAGAAGATCGCCGCTCGCGGCGTCGTCGATGACCGCGCAGAGTACGCGGTCGCCGAGGAGTATCGCACGAGCCTGCGGATCAAGAGCCCTGACGTGGACCGCGGCGTCAGCACGCTCTCGGGCGGCAACCAGCAGAAGGTCGTGCTGGCCAAGTGGATGTTCACCGACCCCGACATCCTCATCCTCGACGAGCCCACGCGCGGCATCGACGTCGGCGCCAAGTACGAGATCTACGGCATCATCCAGCAGCTGGCGGCCCAGGGGAAGGGTGTCATCGTCATCTCCTCCGAACTGCCGGAGCTGTTGGGGATCTCCGATCGCATCTACACGATCTTCGAGGGCCAGATCACCAACGAGTTCCCCATCGCGGAGGCCAGCCCCGAGCTGCTCCTGAAAAGCATGACATCCGCCGAGAAGAAGGCAGCGATCCGATGACGACACAGACCCCCGGGACGACACAGACCCCCCGGACGACACAAAAGCCCGCCACCAAGCGTTCCGGCGGGATCCGCGATCTCGGAATGATGTTCGGCGGAGGCCAGTCGAAGGGACGGCAGTTCGGCATCCTCGGCGCCCTCGTCGTCATCGTCCTGCTTTTCCAGGTCCTCACCGGAGGCAAGACGCTCGACCCGGTCAACCTGATCAACCTGGTCAACCAGAACGCCTACGTGCTGATCCTGGCCATCGGCATGGTGATGGTGATCATCGCCGGCCACATCGACCTCTCGGTCGGATCGGTCGCCGCCGTCGTGGGCATCATCGTCGCCACCTCGATGACCGAATGGCAGCTGCCCTGGCCCATGGCCATCCTGTTGGGTCTGCTCGTCGGTATCGTGATCGGTGCCTGGCAGGGATGGTGGGTCGCGTATGTCGGCGTCCCCGCGTTCATCGTCACCCTCGCCGGCATGCTGATCTTCCGTGGCCTCAACCAGCTGATCGGAAACGCCAACACCATCCCGGTCCCCGAGGAGTTCACCTTCATCGGCGGCGGCTTCCTGCCGGAATGGGGACCGGACACGGGCTACAACAACTCGACCCTGCTGCTCGGGTTGGTGGTCGCGGTCGCGATCGCTCTGCTCGAGGTCCGCGCGCGTCGCAACCAGACCGCGACGGGTGCAGAGAAGGCGCCGCTGTGGGTGAGCGTCTTCAAGGTCATCATGTTCGGCGCCGTGGTCATCTACGCCACGCTGCTGTTCGGCGGCGGTCGCGTCGGCACGTCGTTCCCGGTCTCCGGCATCATCCTCGGCGTCCTGATCATCCTGTATTCGTTCGTGACCCGCAGCACCATCTTCGGCCGGCATGTCTACGCGGTCGGCGGCAATGCGCACGCCGCCGAGCTCTCCGGCGTGAAGATCAAGCGCGTCAACTTCTTCGTGATGATGAACATGTCGGTGCTCGCCGCCCTGGCCGGCATGATCGCTGTCGCCCGCTCGGTCTCCTCGGGCCCGCAGGACGGCATCGGCTGGGAGCTGGACGCGATCGCCGCGGTGTTCATCGGTGGCGCAGCGGTTTCGGGCGGAATCGGCACGGTCGCCGGTTCCATCGTCGGAGGTCTGGTCATCGCGGTGCTCAACAACGGTCTGCAGTTGCTCGGTGTGACCAGCGACAAGGTCCAGATCATCAAGGGCCTCGTTCTGCTGATCGCGGTGGGGATCGATGTCTACTCGCACCGTCGTGGCGGCCCCTCGTTGATCGGGCGCCTGTTCGGCGGAGGCGGCCGGACCGCCGCGGCCGACTCCGCTGCGGCCGAGCAGCCGGCGGTCGTCCCCAGCTCGGAGCCCGCAGAGGACTCCTCCCGGTCGTTGACCACCTGATTCCTGCGCCGTCCACGACGACGCACCGCACACCAGAAGGAACTACAGAATGCGCAAACTCGCACTCATGACGGTCGCCATCGCCGCTGCCGCGACCCTCGCCCTGTCGGGCTGCTCCACCCGAACCGGCGCTTCGACGACGGCGGAGGCAGGCTTCGCCAAGGACGCGACGATCGGCGTCGCCCTCCCGAGCAAGACGTCCGAGAACTTCGTCCTCGCGGGCGGCCTCTTCACGGACGGACTCAAGAAGGCCGGATTCACGGGAGACGTGCAATACGCCGGCGGCACCAGCCTGGTCGCGGATCAGCAGTCGCAGATCCAGTCGATGATCACCAAGGGGGCGAAGGTCATCATCATCGGCTCGGTCGACGGAGGACAGCTGACCGCGCAGACCAAAGCCGCGCACGACGCGGGCGCGGTCGTGATCGCCTACGACCGCCTCATCATCAACTCGAAGTACGTCGACTACTACGTCGCGTACGACAACGAGAAGGTCGGGGAGCTGCAGGGCCAGTCCCTGCTCGATGGGCTGGCCAAGCGGTTTCCCGGCGTGAAGCCGTGGAACATCGAGCTGTTCTCCGGGTCCCCCGACGACGCGAACTCCAAGGTCTTCTGGCGGGGCGCCATGAAGATCCTGCAGCCGAAGATCGACGACGGCACTCTTCGCGTCGTCTCCGGTCAGACCGACATCAAGGCCACCGCGACGCAGGGCTGGTCGGGCCAGAACGCGCAGAACCGAATGGACACGCTGCTCGCGGCCAACTACAGCTCCACCGAGCTCCACGGCGTGCTGTCTCCGAACGACACCCTCGCCCGGGGAATCATCACCTCGGTGCGCAGCACGGGCAAGCCGATCCCCGTCGTCACCGGCCAGGATTCCGAAGCCCAATCGGTCAAGTCGATCATGGCGGGCGAGCAGTTCTCGACCATCAACAAGGACACCCGAAAGCTGGTAGACCAGGCGATCGCGATGGTGAAGGACCTCCAGCAGGGCAAGAAGCCCGAGATCAACGACGACACGTCGTACGACAACGGAGCCCGGATCGTCCCCGCCTATCTGTTGACGCCGCTCATCGTGACCAGGGAGAACGCAGCGGAAGCGTACGCGAACGACCCCCTCCTGGCACCCCTCACCAAGTAGTCGAACCGCTCAGCCGCGAAGGCCGGTCCCGTTGGGGACCGGCCTTCTTCGTGTCCAGTGGGCCACTGCCCGCCCTCGGTGTACCGTGCGGTCTGCCTGACCGTTATCGATCTGTTGTCTTCACTATTTGACGCCAAGACTGAATTTAGCGTTTACTACTTAGGCGCAAGCCGAACCTCGCGCACGCACCAGACCACCCTGTACATCACACCAAGGAGCGACGATGCCGTCGAACGCAGTCATCCTGCAGATGCGCGCCATCACGAAAGAGTTCCCGGGCGTGAAGGCGCTCGAGGACGTCTCCCTCACCGTTCACGCGAACGAGATCCACGCTATCTGCGGGGAGAACGGCGCGGGCAAGTCCACGCTGATGAAGGTCCTGTCGGGCGTGTATCCCTACGGTACCTACAGCGGAGACATCGTCTACCAGGGCGAGGTCATGCGCTTCAAGGACATCAAGTCCTCCGAGCAGCGCGGCATCGTGATCATCCACCAAGAGCTCGCGTTGATCCCCGAGCTCTCGATCACCGAGAACATCTTCCTCGGCAACGAGCCCGGGCGCGGCGGCGTCATCAACTGGGGCGAGGCCAAGCGCCGTGCCGTCGAGTTGCTCGCGCGCGTCGGCCTGAGCGATGACCCGGACACCCAGATCAAGAACATCGGCGTGGGCAAGCAGCAGTTGGTGGAGATCGCCAAGGCTCTGAACAAGGACGTCAAGCTCTTGATCCTCGACGAGCCCACCGCCGCCCTCAACGAGGCGGAGTCGGCTCACCTCCTCGACCTGATCGTCGGGCTGAAGCACAAGGGCGTCAGCTCGATCATCATCAGCCACAAGCTCAACGAGATCGAGAAGGTCTCCGACGAGATCACCATCATCCGCGATGGTCGTGCGATCGAGACGCTCAACGTCAAGGGCGACGGCGTCGACGAGGACCGAATCATCCGCGGGATGGTCGGCCGCACGCTCGAGAGCCGGTTCCCCGAGCGCACGCCCGAGATCGGCGAGGTCTTCTTCGAGGTGCGCGACTGGGTCGTCCAGCACCCGCAGATCGCCGAACGGCTCGTCGTGAAGAACTCGAGCTTCACGGTCCGCCGCGGCGAGATCGTCGGGTTCGCCGGGCTGATGGGCGCCGGGCGCACCGAGCTCGCCATGAGCGTGTTCGGCCGATCCTACGGCACCTTCGTCTCGGGCGAGATCTACAAAGACGGCAAGCAGATCCAGGTCCGCAACGTCTCCGAGGCGATCGACAACGGCCTGGCCTACGTGAGCGAGGACCGGAAGGTGCTCGGGCTGAACCTCCTCGACGACATCAAGCAGTCGATCGTCGCGGCGAAGCTGAAGAAGATCGCCAAGCGCGGGGTCGTGAACGACCAGCAGGAGTACGCGGTCGCGGAGGAGTACCGCAAGAGCCTCCGGATCAAGACTCCCGATGTCGACCGCGGCGTCGCCACGCTGTCCGGCGGCAATCAGCAGAAGGTCGTGCTGGCCAAGTGGATGTTCACCGACCCCGACATCCTCATCCTCGACGAGCCCACGCGCGGCATCGACGTCGGCGCCAAGTACGAGATCTACGGCATCATCCAGGCTCTCGCGGCCCAGGGGAAGGGCGTCATCGTCATCTCCTCGGAGCTGCCGGAGCTCCTCGGCATCTCGGACCGCATCTACACGATCTTCGAGGGCCAGATCACCAACGAGCTTCCCATCAGCGAAGCCACCCCCGAAACGCTCCTCAAGAGCATGACCTCCGCCACGAAGAGCCCCGCCACGAAGGGTAGTTCCCGATAATGACCACTCAGATCGCAGAGAAGAAGAAGTCCGGAGGGATCCGCGACCTCGGCAAGATGTTCGGCGGCGGCCAGTCCACCGGGCGACAGTTCGGCATCCTCGGCGCCCTCGTCGTCATCATCGTGCTGTTCGAGATCCTGACCGGCGGCAAGACGCTCGAGTCGGTGAACCTGATCAACCTGGTCAACCAGAACGTCTACGTTCTGGTGCTGGCGATCGGCATGGTGATGGTGATCATCGCCGGCCACATCGACCTCTCGGTCGGATCGGTGGCGGCCCTGGTCGGCATCATCGTCGCCAAGTCGATGACCGAATGGCACTTCCCGTGGCCCGTCGCCATCGTGCTCGGCCTGCTCGTCGGTGTGGTCATCGGCGCCTGGCAGGGATGGTGGGTCGCATACGTCGGCGTCCCCGCGTTCATCGTCACCCTCGCCGGCATGCTGATCTTCCGCGGCCTCAACCAGCTGATCGGAAACGCCAACACCATCCCGGTCCCCGACGACTTCACGTTCATCGGTGGGGGGTTCCTTCCCGAGTGGGGGCCGGACACCGGATTCAACAACTCCACTCTGCTGCTGGGTCTGATCATCGCCGTCGTCATCGCGCTGCTCGAGGCGCGGACCCGCCGCAACCAGACGAAGATGGGCTCGGACAAGGCGCCGCTGTGGGTGAGCGTCTTCAAGGTCGTCGTGCTCGACGCCGTGGTCATCTACGCGACGTTCCTCTTCGCGGGCGGCCGGGTGGGGACCTCCTTCCCGGTGTCGGGCATCATCCTGGGCGTCCTGGTGATCCTCTACTCGTTCGTCACCCGGAACACGATCTTCGGTCGCCAC
Source organism: Leifsonia sp. TF02-11 (assembly GCF_017565305.1). GTDB lineage: Bacteria > Actinomycetota > Actinomycetes > Actinomycetales > Microbacteriaceae > Leifsonia. Next base: position 229,969 of record NZ_JAGEKP010000003.1, on the reverse strand, counting down.
ATCTACGCGGTCGGCGGCAACTCGCACGCGGCCGAGCTCTCCGGCGTGAAGATCAAGCGCGTCAACTTCTACGTGATGATGAACATGTCGGTGCTCGCCGCACTGGCCGGCATGATCGCCGTGGCCCGCTCGGTCTCGTCCGGCCCGCAGGACGGTCTGGGCTGGGAGCTCGACGCGATCGCCGCCGTCTTCATCGGTGGCGCAGCGGTTTCGGGCGGAATCGGCACGGTCGCCGGTTCCATCGTCGGAGGTCTGGTCATCGCGGTGCTCAACAACGGTCTGCAGTTGCTCGGTGTGACCAGCGACAAGGTCCAGATCATCAAGGGCCTCGTTCTGCTGATCGCGGTGGGGATCGACGTCTACTCGCACCGCCGCGGCGGCCCGTCGTTGATCGGGCGTCTCTTCGGCGGCCGTGACCGCACGGAGCGCACCGCGGATGCCGCAGGAGCCGAGCAGCCGGCCGTCGTCCCCACCGCGGACCCGGCCGAGGACTCCTCGCGCTCCCTCACCTCCTGACCAGCACTTCGTCCTGCAAACCTGCACCATCCCAACCACAGAAAGAGAATGCAATGCGCAAATTCGCACTCGCGACAGTGGCTGTCGCAGCTGCCGCCGCGCTGGCCCTGTCGGGCTGCTCGAGCCGTGACGGCTCCAGCGGAAGCTCGACGGCGTCCGGCTTCGCCAAGGACGCGACGATCGGCGTCGCCCTCCCGACCAAGACGTCGGAGAACTGGGTGCTCGCCGGTGGCCTGTTCACCGACGGCCTGAAGGCGGCCGGCTTCAAGGGCGACGTGCAGTACGCCGGTGGCTCCGGTGTCTCGGACCAGCAGTCGCAGATCCAGTCGATGATCACCAACGGCGCCAAGGTCATCATCATCGGCGCCGTCGACGGCGGCCAGCTGACCGCTCAGGCCCAGGCCGCGCACGACGCCGGTGCGACGGTCATCGCGTACGACCGCCTCATCCTCAACTCGAAGAACGTCGACTACTACGTCGCGTACGACAACGAGAAGGTCGGCGAGCTTCAGGGCCAGGCCCTCCTCGACGGCATGAAGGCCAAGTACCCGGGCAAGACCAAGTACAACATCGAGCTGTTCTCCGGCTCGCCCGACGACGCCAACTCGAAGGTCTTCTTCGACGGCGCCATGAAGGTCCTGCAGCCGAAGATCGACGACGGCACGCTGACGGTCGTCTCCAAGCAGACCGAGCTCAAGGCCACCGCGACCCAGGGCTGGCTGCCGTTGAACGCGCAGAACCGCATGGACACCCTCCTCGCGGGCAGCTACGGCTCGACCGAGCTGGACGGCGTCCTGTCGCCGAACGACACCCTCGCGCGCGCCATCATCACCTCGGTGAAGGGCGCCGGCAAGCCGATCCCGGTCGTCACCGGTCAGGACTCGGAGGCCGAGTCGGTCAAGTCCATCATGGCGGGCGAGCAGTACTCGACCATCAACAAGGACACCCGCAACCTGGTCAAGCAGGCCATCGACATGGTCAAGGACCTGCAGCAGGGCAAGAAGCCGGCCACGAACGACGACAAGTCCTACAACAACGGCGTGAAGATCGTTCCGGCCTTCCTGCTGAAGCCGGTCATCGTCACCAAGGAGAACGCGGCGGAGGCGTACGCCAACGACCCGACCCTGGAGCCGCTGACCAAGTAGTCCGCAGCTGAGCACGCGAAGAAGGCCGGTCCCATCGGGACCGGCCTTCTTTCTGTCCCCCCTGGACATTTCCCCGTGCTGGGCATCCCCCTGGCCGAGCGTGTCTCCACGGTAGGACGTGAGGCGAGGGGCTGGCATCCGGGCTGTCACGGATATCGGCGCCCGTGGTGTCACGGAGTGTCAGAGGCCGGAGAGGACGTCTCCGATCCGCGTCACGTAGTCGTTGATGAGCGTGACAGCGGCACGACCGTCACGCTTCGTCGTTGCCTCGCGCAGTTCGCGGGTGAAACGGGCGACCACCAGCGGGTCGAGTCGCCCGTGCAGTTTGCGACCGAGGCGCCGCACCTGGGGGAGGACGTTGCCGAGGGTCCGGATGCGGACGTTGTTGCCCTCGATGCGCGCGAAGGCGACGACCAGGTGCTCGAAGATCGTGATGAAGCGGACCGTGTCGTCGTTGGTCGCCGCCTCGACGAGCTCGGTCTGAATGTCGGCGATGAGATCGTCGTCGTCGTCCTCCCACGACGAGACACCGCGCAGCGCGGCGCCGGCCCAGAGATCGCCGGCGACCTGCACGGACTCGAGGACGCCGACGATGTCGAAGGCGGCGACGCGCGTGAAGCGATTGCGCTCCATCTCGACGAGGCCCTGCTCGGCCAGTCGGTCGAGCGCGTGGCGGATGGGGGTGCGCGAGATCCCGAGCCATTCGACGAGGTCGGAGTCGCGGAGTCGCTCGCCGGGTTCGAGCGTGCCATCCATGATGGCGGCCTCGATTCGGACGTACGCCTCGTCGGACAGCGAGATTCGCGCGACGTGGTCGGTGGGCATCGGCATGGTTTCGGGCTCCTCGGGGAAGGATCGGGGGTGGAACGATCGGTTTGCCGCGATCAGATTCCTCTTGCTAAACTATAAATATACCAGAGCAAACACTGAGTTCACGAAACGAGCCTCTATGACCCTCGAAGAACTCCGCGCGCGGTTCCCCTCGCTCGCGGCAGACAGGCGCCTCCTCCGAAACGACGTCTACGCGATCCTTCTGGCCGGCATCGTCGCCGGCGACCTGGCTCCCGGCGAACGACTCAAGGACGCTGAGCTCACCGAAGCGCTCCGCGTCTCACGGACCCCGGTGCGCGAGGCGATGAGTCGGCTCTCCCAGGTGGGCCTCATCCACACCGCGCCGAATCGATACACGCTGGTCGCGCCGATGGACGACGCCGAGACCGGCAGCGTGATCGGTGTGCTGGGATTGCTGCTTCCCGCGGCGATCCGCCGATCGCTCGACGACCTCGACGTGGACACGGAGCTCGAGCTGACCGTGATCGCGGAACGGCTCGAGCGGGAGTCGGTCTTCTCGCCGATCGACGCTCTCCAGCGCACCACCAGCGCCTTCCTCGACGGCATCCGCGACCGTGTCCTCGCCGAGACGATCGAGACCCTGCTTCCGCGGTTCGTCCGCTACGTCGCGCTCTCCGAGGTCGGCGCAGCTGCCGCCTCGCGCGACCGCGTGCTGGCGCTCACCCGGGCTCTCGCGGCCTCCGACGAGTCGGCGATCGAGGTGATGGAGCAGATTCTGAGCGACCTCGCCGCGACGCTCACGCCGGCGGTCGGCGGAGCCGGCTGAGCACGCGCGCCGGAAAGGCGAGAAGCAGCAGCGCGAGCAGGACGAGGAGTGCGGCCCCGGCGACGAGAGCGGGCACCAGGCCGAGCGTCACGTCGAAGATGAAGGCGACGACTCCCGAAGTGAGCACGGCGACCAGGGCGATCGTGACGCGCAGGAGCCGGTTGGCGATGGCCACCGTCCGCACCTTCTCGTGGTGCCGGAACAGCTGGCGGTGCAGGGCGACCGGTGCGAGGCCGAGGGCGGTGCAGCCCGCCGCGAGCACGACGAGGACGAGATAGAAGGCCACTTGGGGCGGAGCGAGCGAGCCGAAGCGCTGCTGGAAGGCGATGGCGAGCAGAAAGCCGCTGATGAGCTGGGTGCCGGTCTGCGTCACGCGCAACTCTTGGAGGATCTCGCTCCAGTTGCGGTCCGCCCGCTGCTCTTCGGACTCCGGACGACCGTCGGCGGGATCGATGTCGTCGTGACCGGACGTATCGCTCACCGCCCCATGGTCGTCCTCGGTGGCGGGGAACGCAATGCGCGGGCACCCTGTGCCGCGAGCGCCGCACGGTAGAAGCGCACCAGCTCGGCCGCGCTGGGGCGCTGGGCGGCCATCGTGGCCGTGTCGGAACGCCGCTTGGCCATGTGGTGGCGCCAGGACTCCGCCGCGCAGCGGTGATCCCAGGCGACGGCCGCTGCGGCCTCCAACGTGCGGCACCAGCCGATCAGCTCTCTGCCCTCCGATCGCGGGGCCCAGGTGACCACGCGGAACCAGATGTCGGGGCGGTTGGCATCGCCGAAGGCGAAGCGCCGGACGACGGCATACGGCGTGCCGAGGGCACCCTGGCTGAGCAGCCACTCCGTGGGCTGCGCGTTCGCCACGGGGTGCCAGGGTGCGCTCACGTCAGCACGTTACGGAGAGCCGCCGACACCGCCGCCGGAGGGAGCGGCTCAGGTCAGCAGGCGGATGAGCGCGGCGACGGCGGCCGCCGCCGGGACCACGATGATGAACGGAACGCGCAGGGCGTAGAGTCCCGCAGCGATGGCGATGGCGGGAAGCCGGGCATCCAGCTGAAGCGACTGACCGGCCCCGAAGGTCTGCACGCAGATCAGCGCTGCGAGCAGGGCTGCCGTGAGCAGGTCGCTCGTGCGCGCGACCGTCGGATGATCCAGCGCCTTGGGCGGGACCAGCCAGCCCACCGCCTTGAGTGCGAGTACGGCGATGGACGCGAGCAGGATGATGTTCCAGGTCGTCACGGCTCGACCTCCCGTTCCATCGGGATGGGATCGGGATGCCGTCCGTCGTCGCGCGTGCCGAAGAGGTTGAGTGCGCCGAAGACGATCGCGACCACTGCGGCGGCAAGGACCGGGAGCCCGGGCATCAGGAACGGGGTCAGCAGTGTGGCGACGAACCCGGCCGCGACGGCGACCGCCTGGGTCTGGCGGGCTCGGAGCCTCGGCCAGAGGAGTCCGAGGAACGCCGCGGCGGCGGCCGCGTCGAGGCCGTATGCCTTGACGTCGCCGATCAGGTTGCCGAGCAGAGCGCCGGCGAGCGTCATGATGTTCCACCCGATGTAGATGACGAGACCCGTGACCCAGAAGCCGATGCGCTGCGCGCGCGGTTCGGTCTGGGCGGTGGCGACGGCCGTCGATTCGTCGATCGTGAGCTGGGTCGCGGCTGCGCGCCTCCAGAAGCCGGGACCGATGATGCGCGACAGTCGCAGCGCATAGAACGAGTTGCGGATTCCGAGGAGGGCAGCGCCGGCGATCGCCGTCCCGCCCGCCGCGACGCCGCCGGAGGCGAGGACGCCGATGAGCGCGAACTGGGACCCACCGCTGAACATCACCAGGCTGAGGACACAGGCCTGCCAGACATCGAGTCCGGAGGCGGTCGCGAGCGCTCCGAAGGAGATCCCGTAGAGCGCCGTCGCGATGCCGACGGCCCAACCGGAGCGAGCGGCCGCGCGCTCGGGGGCGGTACGGGTGCTGGACATCTGTCGAGACTAGGGCGTATCTCCCGACGCCGCACCCCGGCGGGTCTCCTCATCGGCCGACCCGGCGCCCGCCCGGAACAGCCGGGCCACCATGTCGTCCGCCGTGCTGTCGCCGAGCGTCCACGGCTGGAAGATGACGCGGTTGATGATCGGCGCGATCACCACGTCCATGACGTCGTCTTCGGTGACGGCGGTCTCGGGGTGCCGTGCCAGCAGCTGCGCCGCCTCGGTGCGCCGGTTGCGCAGGCAGTCCGACGCGCGCTCTCCCGCCGCTCCGGCTCCGCCGCGGAGCAGGGCTGCATTGACCGGCTTGCGGAAGTGCGTGACGATTCCGCTCGCCCAGTCGCTGAGGTCGTCACGAAGATCGCCGCGCTCTGCGAGCGGGCGATCGGGGTCGAGGTGGTACGTGGCGATGTCGTTGAGCAGTGTGGGCAGGTCGCCCCAGCGGCGGTAGATGCTGGTGGGGTTGACGCCGGCGCGTTCGGCGATCATCGGCACGGTGACGCGCTCGCTGCCCTTTTCTTTGACGAGCTCTTCGACGGCGGTGCGCACGCTGTGGATGACCGCGGCGCTGCGTCCGCCCGTCCGCTTCGACGGTGTGGTCGTAGACATGGGAATAGCTTAAAGCAAATCTTGTTGCTTTTTGACAGATCCCACCCTATAGTCCATTAAAGCAACTATTTTTGCTTTTAGGAGGCTCAGATGTCCACTGCAGGAGACGCTTGCCCGTCCGTCGCGACCGGTGGAATCGCCGTCGCCCGGCCGCAGTCCCGCCCGGGCCGCCTGCGCCCCGCCCGACTCCGCCCTGTCGCCGCCTTCACGGGCACAGCCCTCGCGTTCGTCGCGGTCGCCCTCGCCGTCGGGGCGCCCAGCCCGCTCTTCGTGCTCTACCAGCAGGAGTGGGGATTCCCGTCGTGGCTGCTCACCGTCGCGTTCGCGATCTACGCGGTCACGCTCCTCATCACACTGCTGGTGGCCGGCTCGCTCTCCGATCACATCGGCCGGCGTCCTGTGCTGATCGGTGCGCTCGCTCTCCAGGCGGCTGCGATGCTGATGTTCCTGTTCTCGAAGGACATCGGCGCCATCATCGCCGCCCGCTCCGTGCAGGGCGTCGCGACGGGCGCGGCGATGAGCACCTTCACCGCCGCACTGGTCGAACTGGCGCCCGAGCGCCAGAAGAAGCTCGGGGCGACGATCGGATCCACCGCCCCGGTCGGCGGTATCGCGCTCGGCGCATTCTTCACCGGGCTCGCGGTGCAGTTCGCCGCCCAGCCGACCACCCTCGTCTTCGTGACGCTCGCACTGCTGTTCGTGGCCGGCATCGTCGTGGTCGCCGCGTCTCCCGAGACCGTCGCGCCGCGTTCCGGCGCTCTGCGGTCGCTCACCCCGCGCCTCTTCATCCCGCGGGCCGCGCGCGGAGAGTTCGTCGCGGCCCTCCCGCTGTTCGTCGCGACCTGGATGCTCGCCGGACTGTTCATCGGGCTCTCGCCCTCGATCCTGCACGGCGTCTTCCACCTCGACTCGGGGATCCTGAACGGTGCGATCGTGGCCGTTCCTCCCGCGGTCGGCGCCGTGGCGGGACTCCTGCTCACGCGGGCGCCGGCACGCACGACCACCGTGTGGTCGATGGCGGCCATTATGGTCGGGGTGGCGCTCGCAGCTGTCGGCATCGCGGGCGGGATCCTCGCTGTGCTGTTCGCCGGCGCCGTCGTCGCGGGCGCGGGATTCGGCGCCGGATTCTCTGCGATGCTGCGGATCATCGCACCGCTCGCCCCCAATGACCAGCGCGCGGAGCTGTTCGCCGGCGTGTTCCTCGTGAGCTACCTGGCCTACGGCATCCCCGCGCTCGCCGCCGGGGAGCTGATCGGCGCGATCGGTCTGCTGCCGACGGCCCTCGGATACACGGCCGCGATCGCCGCAGCCGCCGCGATCGCGATGGTGGTGCAGATCGTGCGGCTCGCTCGCTCCGCCGCGCCGGCGGAACCGGTCACGTCAGGTCGATGAGCACCTTGCCCACGATGCCGTTCTTCACGGCGTCGTGGGCGGCCGCCGTCTGCTCGAGCGGGAAGCGCGTGATCGGGAGGCCGTGCTCCGCACCGACGGGAAGGGCACCCGCCGCAGCCGCCGCGGCGACGGCACGGACCGCGGCCGCCTTCGCCTCGGGCGTCACCGTGTAGGTGAGGAGGAACTGCCAACGCAGGTTCTTCTGCATCGACGGGCGGATCGGGATCGTGACCTCGGCCGACCCCGGCGCGTCCGCGTAGCTCGCGATGGTGGCGTTGCGGCCCGCGATCCTCGTGTCGAGTTCGGCGTTCGCGCTCACGTTCACTTCCACCACGATGTCGACGCCGCGCGGCGCGAGCGCACCGATGGCCTCCGCCGTGTCCGGCTCGCGATAGTTCACGACGTGATGCGCGCCTGCGGCACGGGCGAGCTCGGCCTTCTCGTGGCTGCTCACGGTCGCGATGACCGTCGCTCCCGCCCAGACGGCGAGCTGGATGGCGGCGTGGCCGACGGCGCCCGCCCCGCCCGCGACCAGCACGGTGAGTCCGTCGAGAACGCCCGGGGCCAGCTCGGCCGGCACCGACTCGGACGACGTGAGCGCGCGGTGGGCAGTCAGGGCCGGGATGCCGAGCGACGCTCCGACGTCGAAGCTCACGTCGTCCGGGAGCGCGACGACCTGGTCGCTCGGGAGCACGACCAGCTCCTGTGCCGTGCCGTCCGGTCGCTGATAGGCGGCGTCCCACACCCACACCCGATCGCCGGGCGTCAGTCCGGAGACGCCAGGGCCGACCTCGTCGACGACGCCGGCGCCGTCCTGGTTCGGAACCTGGGGGCGCGGGAGCTCCGCGGAGCCGGAGCCTTGACGGGCCTTCCAGTCGGTCGGGTTGACGCCGGAGACGTGGATGCGCACGCGCACCTCGCCTGCGCCGGCGTGAGGTTCGGGGCGCTCGCCGAGCGTGAGGACGTCGGAATCACCGGTGGACGAATAGCTGACAGCCTTCATGCGTCCTAGCCAACCATGTGGAAAGCCCGTCCGTCAGCCCGCGGAGCACGCTCCCGAACTGATCGGCGTGGGGCCGACCGAGCCGAGCACCGGACGCAGCTCCTCGAGAGTGAGTGCGTACCCGGTCTCCGGGTCGACCGTCGAGCGCGCGAAGACCACGCCGACGACATCGCCGCTCCGATCGAGCAGCGGGCCGCCGGAATTGCCGGGGCGGATCGACCCGCGGAGCGAGTAGATCTGCCGCTCGACCGTTCCGCTCTGGTAGATGTCGGTGCCGCGGGCGGTGAGCTGGTCGCGGACGCGCTGCGGAGTGATCGTGAACGGGCCGTCACCGGGGTAGCCGGCCGCGTAAGCCTGATCGCCGGCGCCGAGATCCTGCCCGATGTCGAGTGCTGGCGCGCTCAGATCGGTGACGTCGAGCACGGCGAGATCGCGCTCGGGGTCGAACGCGACGAGCGTCGCCCGGTCGACGGTGGTGCCGCCGGACTCGCGCACGACGATCGACGATGCACCGGCCACGACGTGCGCGTTCGTGACGACACGGCCGCGCTGCACGATCCACCCACTGCCCTCGGAGTCGACGCCGCAGGCCGGCTTGGAGGCCAGCACGGTCACGACGGACTGCTGCGCATTCGCCACCGCTGCGGGAACGGTGGAGTCCGGCGGCTGGATGCTCTTGATCGACTCCCCGCCCTCGAACACCTTCGGGAGGCCGGCGCCGGCCAGAGCATCGTCGACCGCGCCGAGTACCGTCGAGGAGGGGAGCGGCGCGATGCTGTTCAGGGTGGAGACCACCCGGGACGAGTCGGCGGCCTGCACGACGGTGGCAAGGCTGGTCGCCATGGCGAACCCCGCGACGAGCCAGACCACGACGGCCCAGGTGACGAAACCGAGCACGGCGCCGATCAGCGAGTCGACCCAGCGGATCGGCCCACGCCGCAGCACCTTGCCGATCACCGAGGCGGCGGCGGTTGCGAGCGCGTAGACGACGGCGGCGCAGACGAGCAGCACGACAGCGGCCACGATGGAGCGCTGGCTGACCCCGGTGAGCCCGGAGGAGGCCATCCAATCGACGACCATCGGCGCGAGCAGGAGGCCGAGGGCCAGGCCGACGCCGAGGCCGATCAGCGCACCGGCGGCCCGGATGGCACCGTTGCTCCAGCCTGCGGCCACCGCGAGGACGGCGAGCACCAGCAGCACGACGTCGACCACGATCTCCACGCGACTCACCATGCCCCACCAGGCTGGGCGCGGGCTGGGGTGCCGGTGCACGTCGGCGGTGGTTCTCCTCCAGGTCCTTCAGGTCCGCGTCCGCCTGGTCATCGCGGGGTGGAGACCGAGGCTGCGATCCCCGGCGGCGCGGTCCCGCGGGGCGCCGGGCTGAGTCCGATCACCGCGACACCGGCGATCACGACGGCGCCGCCGAGCAGTTCGGCGGGCTGCGGGACCTCCCCGAGCCAGACCGCCGCGATCCCCACGGCGACCGGCGACACGAGGTAGAGCAGGGAGGTCGCGGTGGCCATCGGCAGGCGCGCGACGGCGTAGCCCCAGAGCACGAACCCCGCGGCGGAGGGCAGCAGGCCGAGGTAGGCGGCACCGAGCCAGGCGTCCGGTCCGGCGGAGGTCAGCGCAGGGAGCGACCACGGCAGCGCGGCCAGCAGCGGGATGAGGCCGGCGACCATCGCGTACGTGGCGACCTCCAACCCGGAGTAGCGGCGGAGGAGCGGCTTGGTGAGCGGGTGGTAGATGCCCTGGACCACCATCGCCGCCAGTACCAGCCAGACCGCTCCGCTCAGCGTGAGACCCGATCGTGCGAGGGAGACGATCGCGACGCCGCCGAGCGCGACGCCGCCGCCGATCAGCTTGAGCGGGGTGAGGCGCTCGCCGAAGGCACCGGCCGCGATGGCCACGCTCACGAGTGGGGCCGCGGCGACGATGAGGCTTGCGGTGCCCGCGGGCACGGTGAGCTCCCCGGCGGTCAGGAGCACCTGGTACGCCGCCATCCCGATCACGCCGCAGGCCGCGATGAGCGGAAGGTCGCGGCGGGCGGGGAGGCGCACACCGGCGAACGGTGCGACGGCGAGCAGGGCGAGGCAGGCGATCGCCGTGCGCACGAGCGCCAGTCCGAGCGGCCCGAGCGCGGGAGCTGCGGCGCGGATGGCCGGGAAGGCGCTGGCCCACAGCACCACGACGAGCAGCCCCGCTGTGACGATGCGGACGCGTGCAGTGGTCGCCGAGCTCATGCTTCCACCCTGAGTGCGTACATTCGAAAAATCCATTTACTTTGTCTGGTGGAACACGTAAGAATCGATGATGTGTTGGACGCGAGAAAGCTCCGGATGCTGGCCGAACTCGACAGGCTCGGCACGGTCGCGGCCGTCGCCGCAGAACTGCACCTGACCCCGCCGGGCGTGTCGATGCAACTGGCAGCCCTGGAACGCGAGCTCGGCCTCCCGCTCACCGAGCGCCGGGGCAGGGGTCTTGCGCTCACGGCGGCGGGCCGCACGCTCGCCGCCCACGGAGGCGCGGTCTCCGACCTCCTGTCCCTCGCGGAGCTGGAGGTGGCGGCCCTGCGCGACGGCGCGGTCGGAACCTATCGCGTGGGAGCCTTCCCGTCGATCGCGCGCACCGTGGTGGCCGAGGCCTGGCGGACGCTGAGCGGGGACGACGGTCTCGGGATCCGGATGGAGCTGCTCGAGTTCGAGCCGCGCGACGCGCTGTCGGCGCTCGCCGCCGGTGAGGTGGACATCGCCCTCACCCACGCCTACTCGAACATGGCGGAGACGGTCGGCCCCGGCTTCGTCGCGACGCTCATCGCGGTCGAGCCGGTCTGGCTCGCGGTGCCGGCGAGTGACCCGGTCGTCACCGATGGCCCGGCGGATCTCGGGCGGTTCGCCGACCACGACTGGGTCGTGCCGCACCGGCGCTGGACCTGCTACGAGATGACCGAGCGGGCCTGCGGCCTCGCGGGTTTCGCTCCGCGGTCGGTGGCGGAGGCGACCGACTTCGCCGTCCTCCTCGCCCTCGTCAGCGCCGGCGCCGGCGTCGCGCTCGTGCCCGAGCTGACCGTCGCCGACGTTCCCGACGGCGTGCGGTTGATTCCGCTCGCGGCCCCGGTCGTTCGCAACGACTACGCCGTCATCCGGGCCGGCTCCGCGACCGATCCCGGGCTGCTGCGCGTGCGCTCGCTGCTGGGCGAGACAGCGGCCGGACTGCTCGCCGAGCGTGAGCGGACGTCCGTCCGCCGCTGACCGTCGCGCGGAAGCCGACCGGCGCGTGGGTATATTACGAGAAAGCGCCGGGTGCCCCGAAGCCCCGCGCGGAGGAGGAGCCGTGCCCAAGGGAGCGAACCTCCCGGCGATCGCCGCGTTCAACGAGACCGTGGTGCTCGACGCGGTGCGCCGCTCGGGACGCGGTCTGAGCCGGGTCGAGCTCGCCTCCGTCACCGGCCTCTCCGCCCAGACGGTCACCAACGTCACGCGCCGGCTGCTCACCCAGGGTCTCATCCGGGAGGCCGGCAAGCAGAACGAGGGCAGCCCGGGCAAGCCGCGCACGTTGCTGCGCCTTGACCCGGCGGGCGCGTACGCCGTCGGCGTGCACCTCGACCCGACCGTGATCACCTGCGTGCTGCTCGACCTCGAGGGTGAGGTCGTCGAACACATCCGGCGGCCGTCGCCTCCCGACGGCGATGCGAAGGAGACGCTGGCGGTGATCCTGGAAGCCATCGGCTCCGTGCTCGCGACGCCGGGCGTGGATCCATCGAGGGTCATCGGGGTGGGCGTCGCGGCCCCCGGACCGATCGATGCGGAGACCGGGGTGGTGGTGCGGCCTCCGCTGATCCCGGGCTGGAACGACTTCCACCTCCGCGACGAGCTCACCAGCGCGACCGGGTTGCCGTCGCTGGTCGCCAAGGATGTGATCAGCGCGGCCGTCGCCGAGCGCTGGCGCGACCCGGCAGGAGCCAGCAAGGACTACGCGTTCGTCTACTACGGAACCGGCGCGGGCATCGGGCTCGTGCTGAACGGCGAGGTGTACACCGGATCGACCGAGAACGCGGGCGACGCCGGCCACGTCCTGGTCGATCCCGGTGGCGCGCTGTGCGCGTGCGGCCGCCGCGGCTGCTGGGGCGAGTCCGTGCGTCCCCAGCGCTTGGTCATGCAGGGGCTCTGGGCCGGCGTGCTGAAGCCTCCCGGCGGTGAGACGGTCGTCGACGGGACCGACCTCGACCTCGACGTGGAGGTGGTGGACACGCTGTTCACCCAGCTGACCGCTGCCGCCGACGCCGGCGACGAGCGCGCCGCGGCCATCATGGACCGGTCCATCCGGAACACGGCCTTCTACCTCTCGAACCTCGCCGCGCTGCTCGACATCGACCGTGTGGTCTTCGGCGGCCCGTCGTGGTCGCGGGTCGAGAGAGGCTTCCTCGAGCAGCTGCCGGCCAGGATGGCTGAGATCGACATGAGCATCCTCACGCACCCGGTGCTGCTCCAGGGCACCGCGGTCGGTGAAGACGTCGCGGCCGTCGGCGCCGCGTGCCTGGTGCTCGACGAGACCTTCTCGCCGCGCGTCGGGCGGCTCTGACCGGTTCTCCGGCTGTCCCCCGACCGAGGGGAAGACGGCAACTTCTGCGTAGCTCTTGATCTATAAATCAAATTGATTTATAAATTACGAAGAGTCCACGGCACGGGAGCCGGTGGACCTCAATGCAAAGGAGCATCGATGAAGCGAAGCAGGGTACTGGCCGCAGCAGTTGCCGCAGCCGCTCTCGTCGCGTTGGCGGGCTGCTCGTCCTCGTCCGGGGGCGGCGACGGCAAGACGGTCAAGGTCGCCTTCCAGGATTACGGGTCGGACATCATGTCCAACTTCATGAACAAGGCCAAGACCGACTTCGAGAAGGCGAACCCCGGCTCGAAGATCACCCTGGTGCCGATCAAGGCCGCGGAGAACGACTACTACACCAAGCTCGCCCTGATGAACCGGGCGGCCACGACCGCGCCCGACATCATGTCGGAAGACACCTTCCTCATCCGTGCCGACGCGCAGGCCGGCTACCTCGCGCCGCTCGACTCCTACGTGTCGAAGTGGTCGGACTGGTCGAACTTCTTCGACAACGCCAAGGACGCGGGCAAGGGCGACGACGGCAAGGTCTACGGCATCCCCACCGGTACCGACACGCGCGGTCTCTGGTACAACAAGCAGATCTTCGAGAAGGCCGGCATCCCCACACCGTGGCAGCCGAAGACCTGGGACGACGTGATCAGCGCCGCCAAGAAGATCAAGGCCGCCGATCCCGGAGTGATCCCGCTCAACATCTTCTCGGGCAAGGCCGCCGGTGAGGCGAGCTCGATGCAGGGCTTCGAGATGCTCCTCTACGGAGCGAGCGAGAAGGGCCTCTACGACGACTCGACCTCCAAGTGGATCACCGGCTCGAAGGAGTTCACCGACTCCCTCGACGTGATCAAGGAGGTCTACCAGGGCGGACTCGGCCCGAGCCAGGAGATCACCAGCGACACCAACTACCAGAACACCGTCAACAACCAGCTGGTGCCGCAGGGCAAGCTGGCCATCAACCTCGACGGATCGTGGGCCTCCAACGCGTGGCTGCCCACCGGCGCCACCCCATGGGCCGATTGGGACAAGGTCATGGGCGTCGCCAAGATGCCGACGCAGAAGGGTCAGGAGCCCGGCTCGATCAGCCTCTCCGGCGGCTGGACGTTCTCGATGGGCGCGAAGAGCTCGGCGAAGGACCTGGCCTGGAAGTTCATCACCTTCCTGACCGACAAGCAGCGTTCGCTGGAGTACAACATCAACACCGCGGGCATCCCGGTGCGCAAGGACGTCGCGGACGACGAGAAGTACAAGACGTCCAACCCGACGTCCGAGTTCTTCTCCTCCCTCGTCGCGGTCACCAAGTTCCGCCCCGCGACGCCGGACTACCCCAAGATCTCCAACGGCATCCAGGTCGCCATGGAGTCGGTCATGACCGGCCAGGCATCGCCGGCCGACGCCGCCAAGACCTACGACGACACCGTCGTGGGGATCGTAGGCAAGGACAAGACGGAGTCGAAGTAAGGTGACTTCCACTCTGGATGCCGTCGGCTCCGACGCGCGCGGCCGGACCACCCCGGTCCGGCCGCCGCGCGGCCGGCAGAAGGCACGTTCGCGCGCGCACACCCGGCGTTCCCTCGCCCGGGCCGTCCCCCTGGTCCCGGCGATCGGCCTCTTGGTCGTCTTCCTGGTCGGGCCGATCCTCTCGTCGTTCTACGGCTCGTTCACCAACATGTCGCTCACCGGCTCGTCGGCGGCGTCGGCGCAGTGGGTGGGCCTCCAGAACTACATCGACCTGTTCAAGAGCCCGGACTTCCCGGTCTCGGTGTGGCTGACGCTGGTGTTCCTGATCGGCTCGGCGGTCATCGGCCAGAACGTGGTCGGCATGGTGCTCGCCCTGCTGATGCGCAACGGCAGCCGCTGGGTCGGCGCCCTCGTCTCGACGTTCGTGGTCGGCGCCTGGGTGCTGCCGGAGATCGTGGCGGCGTTCGCGTCGTACGCGTTCTTCAGCCAGCACGGCACGCTCAACGCCATCCTCGCCGGCTTCGGCGTCACAGGCCCCTCGTGGCTGTTCGCCTTCCCGATGCTGTCGATCATCCTCGCCAACACCTGGCGCGGCGCCGCCTTCTCGATGCTGGTCTACTCGGCCGCGCTGCAGGAGGTGCCGCCCGAGATCACCGAGGCCGCGGAGGTCGACGGCGCCAACGGCGTCAAGCGGTTCTTCCTGGTGACGCTGCCGATGATCCGACGCAGCATCTCCACCAACCTCATGCTCATCACGCTGCAGACCCTCTCGGTCTTCACACTCATCTACGTGATGACAGGAGGCGGGCCGGGCAACAAGAGCATGACCCTTCCCGTGCTGGCCTACCAGGAGGCGTTCAAGTTCTCCGAGCTCGGCTACGGCACGGCCATCGCGACCATCCTGCTGCTCGTCGGCGCGGTCTTCGCGATCGTCTACGTGCGCGCCCTCAAGACGGAGGTGGACTGATGAAGCTGTCCTCGCCCAACGGCATCGCCCTGAAATGGACGGCCAACATCCTTCTGCTGCTCATCGGCGTCGTCTTCGTGCTGCCACTGGTGTGGGTCGTGCTGGCGTCGTTCGACGGGAGCGCGACCCTGTCGGTCGCCTGGCCCAAGGAGTGGACGCTCGAGAACTTCCAGAAGGTGCTCACTCCGGAGCTCGCCTTCGTCCCGCTGTGGAACAGCCTCCTGCTGTCCGCCGGGTGCGCGATCGTCACCGTGGTCATCGCGGTGCTCGCCGCCTACCCGCTCTCGCGGTACCGCAACCGCTTCAACCGGCCGTTCCTCTACGCGATCCTGTTCGGGACCTGCCTGCCGATCACCGCGATGATGGTGCCGGTCTACAGCCTCTTCGTGTCGCTCAACCTGATCGACTCGCTCGGTGGGACGATCCTGTTCATGGCGGCGTCGTCGCTCCCCATGGCGATCTGGATGACGAAGAACTTCGTCGACTCGGTGCCGATCTCCCTCGAGGAGGCGGCCTGGGTCGACGGCGCCTCGAGCATGAAGACGCTGTGGACCGTGGTGGTACCGCTGGTGCGCCCCGGGATCGCCGTCGTGTTCATCTATGTGTTCGTCGCTGCCTGGGGCAACTTCTTCGTCCCGTTCGTGCTGCTGCTCAGCCCCGGCAACCAGCCGGCTGCCGTGAGCATCTTCACGTTCTTCGGGCAGTACGGCGCTGTGGCCTACGGCCAACTCGCCGCGTACTCGCTCATCTACTCGGTGCCTGTCATCGCTCTCTACGTGATCGTCTCGCGCTCCCTCGGTGGCTCGTCGGCGCTTGCCGGAGCGGTCAAGGGCTGAGCCGTACCTCTTATATAGAAGGAGTCGTCGTTTGTACCAGCAGAACCAGCTCGCCGAGTTGCGGGTCGACCGTTTCGTCCGCGAGCGCCTGACGCCCGCCCTCGAGCGGGCCTCCGTGCCGGTGGCCGTGGAGATGTGGGAGGTGCCGGACGAGCCGGTGCCCTTCGCACGCGCGGTGCAGGGCCCGTTCGAGCCCTTCTCCGTCGGCCGGCCGTGGGGGCGGCCGTGGGGGACGGTCTGGTTCCGCATCACCGGCACGGTGCCCGCCGAGTGGGAGGCCGACCCTGCGGAGGTCGAGCTCGTGGTCGATCTCGGCTTCACCGCGGGGCAGGTCGGCTTCCAGGCGGAGGGTCTGGTCTGGGCGGCCGACGGCACGATCGTGAAGGCGCTCGAGCCGCTCAACAACTACGTGCGGTTGCAGGCGGCGCCGGGGGAGTCGTTCGAGCTCTTCGTCGAGGCGGCGTCGAATCCCGACGTCGGCTCGGACTGGTCGTTCCGCCCGACGCCGGTCGGCCGTAAGTCGACGGCGCCGACGGCCTCCATCTACACGCTGCGGCGCATCGACGTCGTGCATCGCGACAGCGAGGTCTGGGAGCTGATCCAGGACATCTTCACCGCGCGCGGACTGGCGGCGTCGCTGCCGGACACGTCGCCACGACGCGCAGCCCTGTTCGCCGCCCTCGACGATGCCGTCGTCGCCGTCGACCCGTTCGCCGTGTCGGCCACGGCCGCCCGTGGGCGGGCCGCACTCGCCCGCGTGCTCGCCTCGCCGGCCGCCGCCACGGCGCACCGGGTCTTCGCCGTCGGCCACGCGCACATCGACTCGGCGTGGCTCTGGCCGGTGCGCGAGACGATCCGCAAGTGCGCGCGCACCTTCTCCAACGTGCTCGACCTGATGGAGCAGGATCCGGACTTCGTCTTCGCCTGCTCGTCGGCGCAGCAGTTCGCGTGGATGCAGCAGTACTACCCGGAACTGTTCGAGCGCATCCGGGCGCGCGTCGCCGAGGGGCGGTTCATCCCGGTCGGCGGGATGTGGGTGGAGTCGGACACCAACCTCCCCGGCTCGGAGGCGATGGCCCGGCAGTTCGTGGAGGGCAAGCGCTTCTTCGCCGAGGAGCTCGGCCACGAGCCGCGCGAGGTCTGGCTGCCCGACTCGTTCGGGTACTCGGGCGCGCTTCCGCAGATCGCGCGCGCGGCCGGGATGGACCACTTCCTCACGCAGAAGATCTCGTGGAACGAGGTCAACCGCTTCCCACACCACACGTTCGAGTGGGAGGGCATCGACGGGACGCGCATCTTCACGCACTTCCCGCCGGTCGACACCTACAACTCCGTCCTCTCGGGGGAGGAGCTGGCGCACGCCGAGCACAACTTCGCCGACAAGGGCAGAGCGAACACCTCCCTGGTGCCGTTCGGATTCGGCGACGGAGGCGGCGGCCCGACCCGCGAGATGGTCGCCGCCGCCGCGCGCACGGCCGACCTGGAGGGTTCGCCTACCGTGCGAGTCGCATCGCCCGCCGCGTTCTTCGCAGCCGCGCGCGCCGAGTTCGATCCTGCGCCGGTGTGGGCGGGGGAGCTCTACCTCGAGTTCCACCGCGGCACGTACACGTCCCAGGCCCGCACCAAGCAGGGCAACCGGCGCAGCGAGGCTCTGCTGCACGAAGCGGAGCTCTGGGCGGCAACGGCCGCCGTTCGCGCGGGGGCGGAGTATCCGGCGGACGAGCTGCGCGAGGCCTGGCGCACGGTGCTGCTGCAGCAGTTCCACGACATCCTGCCCGGATCGTCGATCGGCTGGGTGCACGACCAGGCGGTCGAGAACTACGCGGCCGTCGCCCGGAGCCTGGAGGGTGTGATCGCCCGGTCGCTCGCCGCGCTCGGCGCCTCCGGCGACTCCGGCGACGGGTCGGGCGCCGTCGCGAACGCGTCGCCGTACGCCGTCGACGGCGTCGCCCCCGGAGGCATCGGCATCCCGAGCCGGGGAGCGGACGTGCGCGTCGAGCGCGCGGGAGACACCGTCCGCCTCGTGAACGACAGGATCGCGGTCACGGTCGACGCCGACGGCCTCATCCCGTCGATCGTCGACACGTCGACCGGGCGGGAGGCCGTGCCCGCGGGCACGCGCGCCAACCTCCTGCAGCTCTTCCGAGACACCCCGACCCAGTGGGACGCGTGGGATGTCGACGTCGAGTACCGACTGTCCGGCGAGGACCTCACGGCGATCGAGTCCCTCGACGTCGTGACGGAGACGCCGCAGCTCGCCGCCGTCCGGCTGGTGCGCCGGTTCGGCGAGTCCACCGTGACGCAGACGCTGAGCGTGGCCGGCGGCTCGTCGGCACTCGACATCCAGACGCACGTCGACTGGCATGAGCGCCAGCGCATGCTGAAGCTCGGCTTCCCCGTCGACGTGCACACCACCTCGGCGCGATCGGAGATCCAGTTCGGCCACATCGACCGCCCGACGCACACCAACACCACCTGGGACGTCGCGCGCTTCGAGACCAGCGCGCACCGCTGGGTGCACGTCGGCGAGTCGGGCTTCGGGGTGGCCGTCGCCAATGACGCCACCTACGGTCACGACATCACGCGGCACGAGCGGGAGGGCGGGGGAACCTACTCGCTCGTGCGGCAGACGCTGCTGCGGGCGCCGCTCTTCCCCGACCCGGAGGCGGATCAGGGCGCGCACACCCTCCGCAGCTCGATCGCGGTCGGCGACGTCGACGCGGCCATCGAGGCCGGCTACCGCCTCAACCTGCCGCTGCGTCCGGCCGCCGCGGCCGCGGAGCCGCTCGTGGCCTCCTCGTCGGCAGCCGTCGTCGTCGAGACCGTGAAGCTCGCCGAGGACGGCTCGGGTGACGTGATCGCACGGCTGTACGAAGCCCACGGATCGCGCGCGGAGACCACGCTCGCCGTCGGTTTCGCACACGAGCGCATCGATCGCACCGATCTGCTCGAGCGCACGACCGGTGAGGGCTCGACCACGCTGACCCTCCGGCCTTTCGAACTCGTCACGCTGCGGTTCGTCCGCGGCTGACGCCAGACCGCCCGCCCCGGGCCGCGCGAACCCCGGGGCGGGCAACATCGTCTCCCGTCGCGCCTCGCCTCGCCGTCCGCCCCGCTCCCGAACTGGGGTGTGCGAACGGCGAGGAACGGCCACTCCGTGCGGTTATTCTGTGCAGACGACGGGGGAGGTGGGCAGGATGACGGCGACGTGGCGCAGGCGCGTTCTCGTGGTCGAAGACCACGCCTTGCTGCGTTCGCTCGTCGCCGATGCGTTCACCCAGCGCGGGTTCGAGGTCACGGCGTCACCGTCGGCCGTCGAGGCTCTCCGCGTCCTCGACCACGCCGACCCTGACCTGCTCGTGACCGACATCGATCTGGGATCCCGGCCGAACGGTGTCGAGTTGGCCACCATCCTGCGTGAGCGCGCACCGCAGATCGCGGTCCTGTTCCTCAGCAACCTGTCCCTGGAGGCCGCCGCGGCGCAGGCGCGCGACACCGTCGCGGGAGCCTCGTTCGTGAACAAGGGCGCGATCGCCTCCGTCGACGAGCTGGTGGATGCCGCCGAGGCGGTGCTCACCGACCGGCCTGTCCGGCACCTGACGGGAGCGGATGGAGCGCAGGGCGCGCTGCTGCGCCTGAGCACGGCCCAGCGGGAGACCACGCGACTGCTGGCCGAAGGTCTGACCAACGCCGAGATCGCCCGCAGGCGCGGTGTCTCGGTCCGGGCGGTCGAGAAGAGCGTCGAGCGGGTCTTCCAGGCGCTCGGGCTCGTCGGCGACGACACGACCGCTCCCCGGGTCGCCGCGGCGACCCTTTACACCGCCACCTACGGCAATCCCCGGTCCGGGCTGTGAGAGCCACCGCCGTCATCGCCAGACGCCTGATCGCCCAGGCGACGGGACCCTCCGCGGTCACCATCTGGACCTGGCTGGTCACCGCTCCGATCGCGCTGACCGTGATGGCGGGGCTGCAGTACGTGACCGGCGGGCTGGGAGCGGGCGTCGCCGTCGCCGCCGTCGAGCATGTCGCCGTCGGTCTGCTCCTGATCGCGCTGTGGCTCCTGCTGCTGGTCGTCCCGCCGTCGGCGCGCGCCGCGACGGTGTTCGCCGCGTTCGCGGTGATCGGCGTGCTGCGTCCCCTGCTGTTCCTCGGAGCGGGCCAGCTGCTGCACATCCCGGTCACAGCCGGCAACCTCGGCGGTCGGATCCTGATCAACACGGTGACCACCATCGTGATGTTCTCGCTGATCGCCGTCGCCGTGCAGCTGGTGCGCGACCACACCGGGGTGTACCGCAGGCTGCGCGCGGCGCGGGAGGCCTCCGCCCGCGACGCAGAGCGCGCAGCGGCGCGGGTGCGTGAGCTCCGCCACTCGGCCGTCGACGCCGTGCTCGAGCAACTCGAGGACGCGACGCGCAACGCGGCGATCCGGGGCATCCCTCCCGGCGAGGCCGCATCGCTGCTGCGCGGTCTCGCGGAGGAGGTGGTCCGGCCTGCGAGCCACCGCATCTACGACGAAGAGTTCGACGATGCGGGCGATGGCCTCCCTCCGGATGACACCACCGACCTGCAGCCCGTGCGTCGGCGGGAGTGGATCGCGTCGGTCTTCGGCGCGATGCGGGCGGCGCCCCCGGTGGCGCTCGCCGTGCTGTTCGCCGTCCTCGTGCTGCCGTTCGGCGTCTGGCAGTACGGTGTGCTCTTCGTACTGCCGCCGCTCGTCTGCGGCTTCGCCGTGCTCGCCGGCGGCAATGCGGTGATGGTGCCGCTCGTCCGCAGCGCGCCTCCCGTGCTCCGCCTGTTCGTCGTGCTCGTCGGATACGCACTGGTGGGCGTCTTGTTGTCCGCGACGAGCGAGCTCGTGATCCGGCTGCTCGGCGGGGACCCGCGCCTGGTCTGGTTCGAAGCCGCGACCTACTGGGTGGTGGCCTTCGCCGTCGCGTTCGTCGCCTCGCTGACGGCCCGCGTGCGCCGCGACCAGAGCGAACTGGAGGCAGCCGTCCAGTCGAACATCCGTGCCGCCGCCGCCACCCGCTCGGCCCTGGAGCGCGAGCGCGCCGCGCTCGCCCGCCTCCTGCACTCCGGTGTGCAGTCGGAGCTGATCGCCGCGGCGCTGGCGCTGGGATCCGGTTCGGGGCAGGACGCCTCCGCCGAACTCCGTGACGTCGTCGGCAAGGTCCGCGCCGAGCTGAGCGCACCGCGCGACGAGCCGGAGGCCGCGGAGCGGATCGCAGCGCTCGTGGAGAGCTGGGGTTCCGCCATCCCGTTGCGGTCGTCCATCGGCGACGTCTGGGACCGCTTGCGCGAACCGGGAAGGGCGGAGGCGGTGGTCGACGCGATCTCGGAGGGCCTCGCCAACGCCGTGCGACACGGCGATGGCACACCGGTGACTCTGGAGGTGAGCCCGGTACCGCCGAACGGGGTCTCTGTCCTGGTCGTCTCGGGGGGTGCGCTGGCGTCGGCGAGGCCGGGGATCGGCCTTCTCCAGCTCGCCGAACGCGGAGAGGTCGCGCTGCGCGAGAGCGCCGGTCGCGTCGAGCTCGCCGTCGCCATCCCGTAGGCCCCGCGCCTGTCGTAACAGCCGTACCCGCCCGTCCTCGCGCGGATCCGCGGAGCTATCTTCGTGACTATCGGACCCGCATCCGAGATCAATCCGGGCCCGGGGTGCTTCTGCGTGACCCGAACGCGCGGGATGCGCCCCGACCCCGATTCTCCTTCCTGCTCAGGCGTTCGCCATTTCTCGTCGGTCGGACGTTCTCGTCGGATCTATTCATCCGCATTGATAGAACGTCCAGCCGAAATGAGGTAGAAATGGTTGGTACGCCTGAAGCCGTCGTCCCCCCCACGACGCCTCGACCCGACCGTCCAGGAAGTTTCGCTTGCCCAAGTCGCCTGCCCCTCTGCGGCCTCGCCGCAGCTATCGGGCACCCGTCGTCCTCGACGTGGACGCGCAGACGCAGGCGGTCGCCGACCCGGTGAGCGACTTCACGCGAGGCGATTTCCTGGCGCCGTCGACGCCCGCCGTCCCGGCGCCTGCTGCGTCGAGTCGGCGTGCAGCCCTGGAGGCCGAGCGCTCCCGACCGCGCCGCGCGCAGAAGGCTGGTGCGAAGAAGGTCGTCCGTGAGCGCGTCGTCGTCAAGCCGACGCGGCTCTCCCGGGCCGACCGTCGCGCCGCCGCTGCGCTGCCGACGACGGTGCCGGAGACGCACGTCTCGGCCGGCCCGTCGGTCGCCGATCCGCGCGACCCCCGCCACCCGCGGCGGGGCATCTTCGTCGAGAACCGCCGCCGCCGCAGCTTCCACGTCTTCGTCCTCGTCGCTCTGACGGCCTTCTTCGGCACCGCGGCCCTGCCCTCCTATGCCAGCACTGGGGAGGCCACCACCGCCGGATCCGCTCGCACCGCGCTCGCCGTGCAGACGTTGACCGGTGGCGATGCGACCGCTCAGGTCGTCTCCCGCGACGGCCTCGGCATCGCCGAAAGCCCGCAGGCGCTCGACTCCACCACCAACAGCACGGTGTCCCCGACCGTCCAGGCTCTCGCCGTGCAGCTCATGGGCGCCGTCGCAGCGGGCCGACTCGTCGGCTCCACCCCCAACCACATCCCCGAGATCGCCAACCTCGCCGAGGGCAAGGTGGTGCCGAACTGCGGCGTCGACTACCGCGTGCTTCAGGCCATCTCGGTCGCGCTCGACAACTTCAGCCAGGTCGGCATCAGCGACATCAACCGCAAGTGCACCGGCCAGATCGAAGGCGCGGGCACGGAGTCGGCGCACTATGCCGACGGCGGTGGCCACGCTGTCGACTTCTACCTCCTCAACGGCTCGGCGCTGACGGGCGGCGACTCGCGCTCTGTGCAGCTGATCCACCTCCTCGACCCGCTCGTCCCGAGCGGAACCGGCCTCGGCCAGGTCGAGTGCCGCGCCTCCATCAGCCTCGAGCACTTCGCGCCGTTCTCCGACACCTGCAACCACCTGCACATCGACTTCCTGAAGTCGTCGGGGGCGACGCTCCGGTACGGGTGATCGCTGCGGTCAGATCGGGCGCCAGTCATGCGACGCATCCCGGTCGAAACCCTCGGCGGCCAGACCGTTCTCGTCCAGTGCGTTGAACACGTGAAGGTCGCCGCGATCGGTGGCCAGCCAGAGGCCCGTCGTGAGCCACGCCGCGGTTCTGTCCGACCGATTGTCGGCGTTCCACGTCTCGAAGAGGAAGCTCGTCGTACGGACCTCCCTCACGGCGCCACCGATCAGGGCCGCCAGCGGGGCATGAGCGTTCCGACGCCATTCGAGCGGCCAGTCCACCCAGGTGCTCGGAGGCTCGTTCACATCGATCGTGTCCCACGTGAGCGAGAGATCATCGAACTTCTTCCACGAGACCTCCAACTGGGAGCCGTCGTCGAAACGCATGACCACCGGGAGGTCGGCGAACCAGTCCTCGTCGACGATCCACACCGTCCATCCCTCGACCAGTCGACGTCCGACCAACGCACGAAGCCGCGCGGCATGGCCCTCGAACTGCTCGTCGGCCGGTCGGAAGTCCGGTCGCCATCCCGAGACCTGCGGATCCCACGGGCTCATGGCTGCCCGCTCTCGCACCGGCGGACGCGGGGTCGCGTCGCCGAAACGACACGACCCCGCGTGATTCCCCCTGCCATCAGTTCCCCTTCACGTTGACGATCTGTCGCAGCGTGTGCCGGATCTCCACGAGGTCCGCCGCGTCCGCCATCACCTGGTCGATCGGCTTGTAGGCCTGGGGGATCTCGTCGAGGAACGCGTCCGTGTCGCGGAACTCGATCCCGGTCATGGCCTCACGCAGCTGGTCGATCGTGAACGCCTTGCGGGCGGCCGACCGCGAGAACTGCCGCCCGGCGCCGTGCGGCGACGAGTGCAGTGCGAGCGGGTTGCCCCGGCCTGCGACCACGTAGGACGCCGTCCCCATCGAACCGGGGATGAGGCCGAGCTGGCCCTCCCTGGCCGAGATGGCGCCCTTGCGCGACACCCACACCTCCTTGCCGAAGTGACGCTCGCGCTCCGTGAAGTTGTGGTGGCAGTTGATGCGCTCACGCTCCACGACCGCCGTACCGAAGTACTCCTCGGTCTGGCGGACCACGCGATCCATCATCTCCTCACGGTTGAGCAGCGCGAAATGCTGCGCCCACCGCAGTTCCGCGATGTACGCGTCGAACTCCGGCGTGCCCTCGACGAGGTAGGCCAGATCACGATCCGGGAGCTCGATCCACCACTTCTCCATCAACGTCTGGGCGACCTTGATGTGGTGGCCGGCGATCCGGTTACCCACGCCGCGAGACCCGGAGTGCAGGAACAGCCACACAGTGTCGGTCTCGTCCAGGCTCACCTCGATGAAGTGGTTGCCGGATCCGAGCGAACCGAGTTGACGCTGCCAGTCCTTCACGTGGTCGGCCGGTTCGAGCCCGATGTCGTCCGCCATCCGGATGAGCTCGTCGACGCGCGGCTGAGCGGTCGCGACCACCCGGTTGTTCTTGCCGCCGGCCGAGAGCGGAATCGCGCGCTCGATCGCCTCACGCAGTGCCGACAGCGGGGCGGCGACACTCTCGACGTCCTCCCGCGTGAACTGGGTGCGCACAGCGATCATCCCGCAGCCGATGTCTACACCCACGGCGGCGGGCATGACGGCGCCGAGGGTGGGGATGACCGAGCCGACCGTCGCACCGAGGCCCAGGTGCGCATCCGGCATCAAGGCGAGGTGGGGGTGGATGAACGGCATCCGCGAGGTGGTGACCGCCTGGTCTCTCGTCCGGTCCTCCAGCAGGGAGGCCCAGTTGAGCAGGCGGTTCGAGATTCTCTCCATTGTCCTTTCGTCTCTTCTCAGGGGTGGGCCGGGACGGTCCACGCTCCCCGATGTGACGGGAGAGATGAAGGGACAGCCCCGGTAAACGGCCGGGGCTGCGGGCATCCGCGGATGCGGTGCTACAGACCCCGAGAGCGCTCGCTCAGTCGGAGGGTGCGCTGATAGCGCTTCAGATCAGCGGAATTCCGCATCCTGGTTCCCTCCTTCGTGAGCGTGCCGCCGGGGCCGTCTGCGCCGGGCGGCGCAGGGTTCCTGACCATACACGGTCAGGGGTGGCGTGTCCAGCATCTGCTGTCACCCCCTCACCCCAACGGCACCCCCGCCCCCGCACCCAGCCGCTTCATCACCAGCGTCGACGTCATCCGCTGGATGCCAGGGAGGCCGCCGAGCGGGCCGTCGTAGAGCTCCTGGTAGGCGGCCAGGCTCGGGGTGAGGATGCGCAGCATGTAGTCGGGGTCGCCGAAGAGACGTTCGGCCTCCGTGACGTTCGGGATGGCGACCACGGCCTCCTCGAACGCTCCGACCGTGTCCGGGTCGGTTCGGCTGATCGTGACGAAGACGATCGCCTCGAAGGTGAGGCCGACGGCAGTCGGCGACACGACCGCTCGGTACTGCTCGATGACGCCGGACTGCTCCAGCTCGCGCACGCGCCGGTGGCACGCGGACAGGCTGAGGCCGACCCGGGAGGCCAGCTCGGTGACACTGATCCGGCCGTCCTCCTGCAACGCTGAGAGAATCTCCCGATCCAGATTGTCCATGCAGAAGATTCTGCTACACGAACCGCGATTCGGCCGCAGATTTCGAAGCACCTTTCGCGTTCTTTCGCGTAGCTTCTCCGCCATGGACCTCGCACTCGTCGCGCAGTTCTGGACCATCGCCGTCCTGCTCGCACTGACCCCCGGAGCCGACTGGGCGTACGTCATCGGCGCCGGCCTGCGCGCACGCTCCGTGGTGCCGTCCATCCTCGGAATGCTGACGGCCTACGCGATCGTGATCGCGGGCGTCGCCATCGGCGTCGGTGCGCTCGTCACGCAGTACCCGGTGGTCCTCACCGTGCTCACCGTGGGCGGTGGCGCCTACCTGATCTGGCTGGGCATGAACGCCCTCCTGCGCCGCGTGGAGCCGGTCGGCCCGCACGGCGAGCCCATCGCCGGCAGCGCGCGGGCGCAGTTCCTGCGCGGCGCGGGTGTCAGCGGCATCAACCCGAAGGGGCTGCTCCTGCTGCTGGCGCTCCTCCCGCAGTTCACCAGCCCGGGCGGGATGCCCGCCGCGGCGCAGATGCTCGTGCTCGGCGCACTGCACCTCGCGGACATCGCCGTGATCTACACGGTCGTCGCCCTCCTGGCGCGCCGGCTGCTCCGTTCACGCCCGCGCGCCCTGGTGGTCGTCGCCAAGCTGTCGGGAGCGATGATGGTGCTCATCGGCACCAGCCTGCTGGTCGAGCGGTTCCTCCACGGCTGACGCGACGCGTCAGCGCTCGAAGACAATCAGCGCTCGAACAGATTCAGCGCCGCCCACTGCAGCAGGATGACCGTCTTGCCGTCGACGATGCGCCCGTCGGCGATCATGGCGAGTGCCTCGTCGTACCCGACGGTCACCGGCTCGATCTCCTCGCCCTCCTCGGCGAGCCCGCCGCCTCCCACGATCGCGGCAGGAAGGTACTCGGCTGCGTAGAAGTGCACGCACTCGGTGACCGAGCCGGGACTCATGAACAGGTCGAAGAGGTGCTCGAGCGCGCCCACCTGCACACCGAGTTCCTCGGCGGCCTCCCTGCGGATCGCCTCCTCCGGCGCGTCGCCGTCGAGGAGTCCGGCGGCGGCCTCCACCAGCATCCCGTCGGGGTGGCCGTTGACGTAGGCGGGGAGGCGGAACTGGCGCGAGAGCAGCAGCGTGCGCCCGACGGGGTCGTAGAGCAGCACGGTCGCCCCGTTGCCGCGGTCGTAGGTCTCCCGGGAGTGCGTGGCCCACGCGCCATCGCGGCCGCGATAGTCGAAGGTCGTCCGACGGAGGACGTGCCACCCGTCCGAGACGACCTCCACGTCGCGGATGCGCACGTCGGGGTTGCCGGTGGTGTCGAGTCCCGTGCGGTTGAGGCCTGTGCGGCCGCGGCTGTCGGGGAGGTCGTGGCCGGGTCGTCCGTCAGAGCTCATGCAGTGAGCGTATCGGGCGTTCCTTCCGAGCGGATGTACCCTCCGATCACCTCGCGTACCTCCACCCCGCCACCCTGCCAGGTCGCCGGGTTGCGACGCGCGATCGCGAGTGCGGCCTCCCGATCCGCGGCCTCGACGATGCCGAGTCCCGCGATGATCTCCTTCGACTCGGTGTAGGGGCCGTCGG
This sequence comes from Leifsonia sp. TF02-11, assembly GCF_017565305.1. Classification (GTDB taxonomy): domain Bacteria; phylum Actinomycetota; class Actinomycetes; order Actinomycetales; family Microbacteriaceae; genus Leifsonia. The sequence continues at coordinate 202,675 of NZ_JAGEKP010000003.1, read as the reverse complement.
TCGTGCCGGTGCCCCTGATCGAGGTCGACTCCGTGAACGGGGCCAGCGCGAACGCGGCGACCAGCTCGCCGTCACGGATCATGTCCTCCGTGTGGCGGTCGTGCTCGGCGAGCTCCTCAGGTGTTCCGGCGATCCCATTGCCGTAGATGAAGATGGCGAACTGAGCCATGATCGGTCCTCTCTGTCGCGTGTCGTCGATGTGAGTCGTTCACCGGAACGTCGAACGGTCGACGCCGGATTCGACAATATCGATTCCGCTTGAAGTGGTTGTGAGTAAAACTTCACATGCTTTATGATCGCTGGTGTGCTGTTCACGAAAGATCCGGCTCTCCGTGTGGGAGCCAGGAGCAGCCGACGTAAGAACGGAGAACACAAGTCGTGAGGTTTAGAAACTACGTGGAGCAGGAGTCTCCGAGAAGGTGGAGAGCGAAGGTCGCCGGTGTTGCAGTCCTCTCGATCGTCCTGGGGGCCACGGCGGTTCCCATTGCCGCGTCAGCGAAGAACACCTATTACGCGGACATGCTCGCCTCGAGCCGCGATCAGATCCGACAGACTAAGTCACCGCTGAATATTCGTGGTGCGCAGGGGTCCGCAGCGACGAACATTTTCCAGTTCCACCTGACAAACACGGCTGGAGCGGGCTGGTTGCTCGCGGGAGCCTCCAGCGAAAAGGGCGGAGGACTGGGCTTCGTGCACACTCCGTACAGCCCTGGCTACAGCAATTGCTGGTGGGCCAACGCTCAAGCAAAGACCACGGGGCAGATCGGACTGACATGCTACGCGATCAGCTGACCCTCGAAGGTAGCCGGGGCCGGGTGCTTCTGGGCGCTGCCGCATGCGTGCTCACGGTCGGCATCGGCGCATCGGTGGGCGTTACCGTCGCGACAGCGGATGCTCGGCCCGATGGGCCGTCTCCGGAGCGGGTAATCGCCGTATTGGATGAGCCCGCGGACGCATTCCCGGCGACCATCGACACCGATGAGCTGATCAGGGGCGGGATCGATCGGAGCACCCTGCAGAAGCTCGGGTCGGAGGGCGCGAAGTCGTTCTGGACGGGAGTCGACAATGCTGGTGACATCTGTCTGATCACGATCCTTGACGTCCGGCTCACCACGGCCGCCTCGTGCAGCACTCCGGCGAATGTGGAAGAGAAGGGGCTCGACCTCACCGCTGCCGGCGACAACCGGCAACCGGACTACGACCCGGTCGTGATCGTCCTTCTCCCCGACTCGGCCACGGCCGACCCCGTCGCGGAGGAGTCCTACACCAGGGTCTCCGAGTCGTTCGTGGAGTCCGTTGCCGAGCAAGCCAAGAGTCGGCCGCAAGCGCAGCAACGCAGCTACGACAAGATCCACACCCCGAGGAAGAACCCGTGGAAGAAGCACGGCTCCAACCTGCTGGTCGCCAAGCAGTCCGAGGTTCCGAAGGACGTGCGGTACGACTTCGGCCGCAAGCGCGGGCACAGCGGGCCGAAGATCAGTTACCACGGCTGATCCGTGACCGGACAGGGATGGTGCACGAGGATCACAGCACCCTCCTGTCCGTGCCTGTCGCCTGCCTGGGTGCAGACGCGGACACCCTTACCGGAACCGCCGCCGGATCGCGCGCGCCGCCAGGACGTCTGCCGCGTCGGCATCTTTCGCCTTCTCGATCGCCTTCTCGGACTTGAGTGGAAGCACCCTGCCCTCCTCGACGCGGGCGCCGCGTACCAGGTCGCGCGCCCTCGCGATCTCCGAGTCGAGCTCGGCGCCGAGGAGGAGCGCGACGTTCGCGATCCAGATCCACAGCAGGAAGACGATGATCCCGGCCAGGGTGCCATAGGTCTTGTCGTAGCTGCCGAAGTTCGCCACGTAGAACGCGAACAGTGTCGACGCGATCCCCAGCACGACGATCGCCACGACGGCGCCGGGCGTCAGCCAGCGGAACCGCGGTTGGCGCACGTTCGGGGTCGCCGAGTAGAGCAGGGCGACCAGGAGGACCAGCGCCACGACGACCACGGGCCAGCGGAGGATCGACCATGCGGTCTTCGCCGCCTCTCCCAGGCCGAGAGCGTTGCCGAGGGCCTCCGCGATCGGTCCGGACACCACCAGGAGCACAGCCACCACGGCGATCAGTACGAGCGACGCCAGCGTGACCCCGAGCTGGACGGGGCGCAGGGCGAACGCGCTCCGACCCTCCTGCACGCCGTAGATCCGGTTGAGAGCGCGGCCGAACCCGCCCACGTAGCCGGATGCCGACCAGATCGCGCCCACGACGCCGATCACGAGCGCCCAGCCGGTCGCCGGCGACGACGCAAGGCTCTCGATCGGCTGCTTGACCACGGTCAGCATTCCGGGCGCCAGCTCGTCCACCATCCCGAAGAGCGCATCGATGCCGGCCTGGCTCTGGCCCACCAGCCCCAGGATGCTGACCAGCGCGATCATCGCCGGGAACAGTGAGAGCACGCCGAAGTAGGTGAGGCCGGCGGCGAGGTCCGTGCAGGCGTGCCGGCCGAAACTGCGCAGGGTTCGCTTGAGGATGTATCCCCAGGGAAGGCGTCGCCAGGAGATGTCAGCGGCCACGCGAGAGTCCTCGCGCCACGAGGGCGGCCGCACCTCCTACGACGGCGAGGAACACGGCGGCCGATACGACCGGGTGCGAACGGATCTGCACGAGCGGGTTGAAGGTCGCGAAGATGTCGTCGAGCGTCGTCGCCAGCTCGTCGCGCGTCTGCTCCAGCTCGAGCTTGAGCGTGTTCATCCCTTTGCCGCTCACGGCTGCTCCCCTCGCAGTGCCTGCGCATCGGCTTTCAGCTCCGGCCCGAGATCGTCGGGGACCGGAGGTACTCCCCGCTTGAGCATCGCGCGTCCGACGAGCGCGAGGACGATCGCCACGACGATGAGGATGCCCGCGACGATGAGCGCGGCCAGCCAGCCGGGCACGATCAGGCTGAACGCGAAGACGGCCGCCGTCACGAGCACGCCCAGCGCGAAGAACACGAGCACGAGGGCGCCCACGAGCAGGCCGGCGCCGATGCCCGCGGCCTTCGCCTTCGCCGCCATCTCTGCTTTGAACAGTGCGAACTCTGCGGTCAGGAGGTGCTTGAGCTGGGCGGTCGCGTCGCGCGTCAGCTGTGGCAGCGGCCGCAGTCCGCGCGTGGTCCGGCGGCGCTCGCGGGGGAGCGCGGTCTTGTGTTCGCTCATTCCGTGGCCTCCCTGGCTTTCGGGTTCGAACGTACCCCACCGGTGGTGACGAGCCAAGGGAGGACCATCATGCGCAGCAGGGGATGGTGCACACTAGGGGCATGAGCGGCAACGGCAGCACCGGCTCGGGCGGCGTCCTCGTGGCGGTCGTGCCCGGCCAGCCCACCGCGGTGCTCGACCAGGCGGCCCGGCTGGCCGACGATCTCGATGTGCCGCTGGTCTGCGCGAACGTCGATCCCAACCGCTACCTGGTCTCGAGCTACGTGGACGGCACGGTTGTGGCCCTGCCGTACGACCCCGACCTCCCCGAAGTGGACGAGGAGACGTTCGACCCCGAGCTCGAGTCCGACATCCGCGAGGTGATGGACGGTCGCGGCGTTCCCTACACGCTGAAGCAGCTCGCGGGTGACCCCGCGTGGGCACTCGCGCGTCTCGCCGACGAGATGGACGCGCGCTACATCGTGGTCGGAACGCGCGAGGCGGGACTCCGCGGCAGCCTCCGCGAGTTCTTCAACGGGTCCGTCGCGGTCCACCTCGCCCACCGGCAGCACCGGCCCATCATCGTCGTGCCCCTGGCGCCGGTCAGCGGGTCCCAGGCGCTGCCCTGGGAGGACCCGCCGGTATAGTGGTCCAGCGGCGATGGATCTCGCCGGGGCACGCGTGCCCGAACCGCGACGGTCGCTGATAGTTCCTGCGCTTCATCATTGAAGGGTGGATGCCGCGTGTCCGCGAGAACTCCATTGCCCGTGCATCTGCACTGGCGGTCCGTGCTGCTCGTCTTCGTCGGCGGTGCGATCGGCACCACCGTGCGCTACCTGCTGTCCGCCGCCGTACCGACGGTCGGGGGCGTCCCGCTGATCACCCTCGTCATCAACGTGACGGGAGCGTTCGTGCTCGGCTGGCTGCTGGAGGCCCTCGCCCTCCGCGGGCCGGACGCGGGGCGTCGGCGCGACCTGCGCCTGTTCGCGGGAACGGGCATCCTCGGCGGCTACACGACCTACAGCTCGTTCGCGGTCGACACGGACGGGCTGTTCGTCGCCAACGCCCCGGTGTCGGGTATCGGCTATGCAGCGGCCACCATTGTGATCGGCGCGCTCGCCTCCGTCGCCGGCATCGCCGCGGCTGCCGCGATCGCGCGGCGCGGGGGAGCCCGCCGGTGACGCCCCTGCTCGCGCTCGCCGTCGCGGTCGCCGGCGGCCTCGGCGCGGTCTCGAGACTGGTGCTCGACGGCGTGCTGCGCGCACGCTTCCGGATCGGGTTCCCGTTCGGCACGACGGTGATCAACGTGACCGGATCGTTCCTGCTGGGTCTGGTGACCGGGCTCGCGGCGGCCCACGGTCTCCCGCCCGAGTGGAGGGCGATCCTCGGCACCGGATTCCTCGGCGGCTACACCACGTTCAGCACGGCCAGCTACGAGACGGTTCGGCTGGCGCAGCAGCGACGGTACCGTGCTGCGTTCGTCAACGGCGTCGGGATGCTCCTGCTCGCGCTCGCCGCGGCCGGCCTGGGGCTGTGGCTGGGAGGTCTCTTCTGAAACGGGAGGCGCTCAGGCCTCCTGCTCCATCCACCACTCGGTGAACTCCTCGGCTCGCCCGTCGGCGGCCAGGCGGATCACCCACAGGTTCGAGTAGGTCGGGCCGTCGTGGTAATCGGTGACGCCCTCGACGAAGTATTGCGCTCCGTCCTGACCGAGCAGCCGCCACTCGAAGTCGACCGACCCCGGGTCGTCCTGCGCGTCCAGCCAGCCCTCGACGATCTCGAGGTGGCCGTCCCACGGCTCCGCGAACGGCTCGGTGCGATAGCTCGCGTCTTCGGTGAAGAGTGCACGGATGTCGTCGGGGTCGTTGGACTCCCACGCGGTGCGGTAGCGGTCGATCCAGGTCGTGATCGCGTCGGCCATGAACCCCGTTATACGCCCTGCGTGCGCGGGCCCACCAGACTTGACAGTTCGGCGCCGCTCTGCGCGTGAGGTCGCTAGCCGGCCGCCCCGGCCAGTGCCAATTGCGGAAGGGCGTCGAGCAGCGGCGCGAGCTCGGGGATGCTGTGCGCCTCCTGCAGGGCCGCCTCCAGAGCGCCGTCGTGCACCGGGCGCGCCGTGTCGAGCAGCCGGTGACCGCCGGCGGTGAGCTCGGTGTAGATGCCGCGCCTGTCGTCGAGGCAGTCGACGCGGGTGAGCAGGCCGCGCTCCTCGAGCCTGTTGACCAAGCGGGTGGTGGCGGAGGGGCTGAGCGCGCTGGCCCGCGCGAGCTGCTGCATGCGCATGTGCCAGCCGTCCTGTCTGCTGAGGGCGTCGAGCACGGTGTACTCGACCACCGAGAGGCCGGCCTCGCGGGAGAGCGCCCGCTCCAGTTCGTTCTCGATGAAGTTGTGGAGGGCGGCGAGCGTTCGCCAGCCCTGTGCGCGCACTTCGACGGCGTCGTCGGCGATGCCCACGGGGTCTCCTCACTGTCGGTGGCAGACGCGGGGTTGCACAAGATAATTGCATGTGCAACTATTTATGACGCGTCTGCAAGTAACTATGGTACGCGTTCGTCTCCACCACCCTCGACATTCCCAGGAGTTCCCATGCCCGTCGGACTCATCGCCCTCGCTCTCGGCGGATTCGGCATCGGCCTCACCGAGTTCGTGATCGCCGGACTCCTTCCCGAGGTCGGCGCCGACTTCCACGTCGATGCCGCCGCGGCCGGATGGCTCATCTCCGGCTACGCGCTCGCCGTCGCGATCGGTGCGGTCGGCCTGACGGCGGCCGTCACGCGGCTGCCGCGCAAGACCGTCCTGCTCGGACTGATGGTGCTCTTCATCATCGGCAACGCGCTGTCGGCCGTCGCGACCGACTACCCGACCATGCTCGCCGGACGGATCGTCGCGGCACTCTGCCACGGCGCGTTCTTCGGCATCGGGTCCGTGGTGGCGGCGGGGATGGTCGAGCCGGACAAGAAGGCGCGCGCCATCGCGATCATGTTCACCGGGCTGACCGCGGCGAACGTCCTGGGCGTTCCATTCGGCACCCTGCTCGGGCAGCAGTTCGGCTGGCGCTCGACGTTCTGGGCCATCACGGCGATCGGCGTGATCGCCCTCGTGGGACTCGCCGTCCTGGTGCCGCGCTCGGCGGGACAGGCCGCCGACGGCGCCGGCGCGGGCGGTGGGCTGCGCGGCGAACTGCGGGCGTTCCGTTCCACGCAGCTGTGGCTCTCGCTCGCCGCGACAGTGCTCGGATTCGGTGGGATGTTCGGCGCGTTCACCTACATCGCCTACACGCTGACCGGCCTGTCCGGCTTCCCGGCCGCGGCCGTTCCGTGGCTGCTCATCCTCTTCGGTGTCGGGCTCTTCGTCGGCAACGCGGTCGGCGGCCGGTTCGCCGACCGTTCGATCGACGGCACGCTGACGGTCGTGCTCTCGGCGCTCGCCGTCATCCTCGGACTCTTCGCCGTCGTCGCCCCACTGCCGGTCGGAGCCGTGATCGCACTCATGCTGATGGGCGCCGCCGGGTTCGCGACGGTACCGGCACTGCAACTCCGCGTGCTCCGCTCGGCCGAAGACGCACCCACGCTTGCCTCGGGGGCGAACATCGCCGCGTTCAACGTCGGCAACGCGCTCGGCGCCTGGCTCGGCGGACTCACCATCGCGGCGGGGCTGGGCTACGCCTCCCCGCTCTGGGTCGGGGCTGCGATGACGGTCGCCGCGCTCGTCGTGATCCTGATCGCGGCGCGAATGCGCAACAGGCTCTTCCAAGAAGGTAGACAGAGGAGTACGCTCACCACTGTCTCGAATGGAAGGCCGACGATCAGGGGGTGATCGTGTGGTGGATGTGCCCGAGGTGCGGCGCTCCTCCCTCACTCCACTGCGGCTTCTGATCGGCGCTCTTGTCCTCGGCGGCGGAGTCACCGTCCTCGGTCTGCTGTTCGGCGGCGGCTCCGCGAACGCCGCAGAGCCTCCCGCGCCTGACCCGCTGGGTTCGGTCGTGTCGAACCTCACCACCGGTGTCGGCGAAACGGCGCACGCGGTCACGTCCGCGGTCGCGCCCGCGCTGCCCGCGCCCGTCCGCTCGACAGTGGCCCAGGTGGTCCAGCCGGTCACGCAGGTCGTCGACCACGTTGCCGAGTCGACCCCGGTCGCGGCCGTCGTGACACCCGTGGCCGCCACAGTCGACAAGGTCGTGGCGGCGACCCCGGTCTCGCAGCTCCCGGTCGTGGGGGCCGTCCTCGGCGCCACTCCGGTCGAATCCCTGACGGCTCCGGTCGCCGCGGTGGCCGACGGCACCGTCTCCAACGTGTCGGCCGCGCTCGACACCGCGGTGAAGCCGCTCGCGCCTGCCACGTCGCAGCCTCCGGTCGGAGGCACGCCGACCGTGGAGCCGGGCGCGCCCGGACAGGTGTCCACCGAGTCGCCCGCGGCGTTCGTCACCACCGCTGTCGCGCCCGACGCGGCCGTGTGGGCAGCCAGCGGATTCGCGCTCTTCCCGCCGGCGATCGCCGGCGGCGCTCCCGGTTCGGGCGCGTCTTCGGCGCCTGCTCCGGGCGGTGCGCCCCCTGGCGGCTCCGACCCGCCGTCGCCCGGCGTGCCGTCCGGTTCTCTGGGCGCGTCTTCTTCTGCCGGCTCGTCCGGCGGCGCCGCGTCGGCCCCTGCTGTCTCCGGCGACGCTTTGGCGACCCCTTCGACCATTCCGGGAGGCCGCGACGCGCTGCCTTCCGGCGACGACCTGCCAGCTGCACCGCTCTTCGACCACGACATCAGCCCCGACTGAGTGCGTCGCCCTCTGCCCTCCGGCAGAACGCGACCCGACCTCCCGACCGGGAGATCGCAGACACTCACTCGAAAGGCTGAACGATGAACAAGTACGTCTCCAGAGGGTTGTGGTTCACCCTCTGCGTCGGTGGGCTGTGGCTCGCCGGCACCGCGGCAGCGAACGCCGCGGAAGCGCCATCCACGACCGGTTCCGGGGGCGTCGCCTCCGGAGGACAGGCCGCCATCGGCATCACCGTACCGGTGACGATCGCAGGAAACGGCATCGCCCTGGTGGGCGACGGGAGCTCGGCCGGCGCATCGTCGACGACCCCCGCCCCCGCCCCGGCCGTCTCCGTCTCGACCAGCGGGCTCGGCGGCGTCGCCGCCGGGGATCAAGCGCTGGTCAGTCTCTCGGTACCCGTCGCCGTCACGGGGAACGCCGTGAGCGCCGTCGGCGACGCGGGTTCCAACGGATCGACGGCCGCCAGTGCCCCGAGCGCTGCGCCGACCTCAGCGGCACCGACCAGCGGCGCGTCCACCAGCGGAGCGGGCGGCGTGCTCTCCGGGGCGCAGGCGCCGATCGCTGTCTCGGTTCCGGTGACGGCATCGGGCAACGCGATCAGCGTGCTGGGCGACGCGGGTTCGTCGGGTGCGTCGACGGCTGCGCCGGCGGCGTCGACCGGTGCGCCGGCTTCGGCGTCGGATGCTTCGACCTCGGGTGCCGCCGGCATTCTGTCCGGGCTCCAGGCGCCGATCGGAGTCGCGGCTCCGGTGACGGCGTCGGGCAACGCGATCAGCGTGCTGGGTGACGCGACGAGCAGCAAGTCCACTTCGGCGGCGTCGACCCCGGCTGCGAGCGGCTCGGGTGGGACGACGTCGGGGTCCGGTGGCATCCTGTCCGGAGCTCAGGCCCCGGTCTCGGCTGGGCTTCCGGTCACGGCGTCGGGTGACGCGGTGAGCGTCCTCGGGAACGCGACGTCGTCGGGCTCGTCGGCGGCTGTGCCGGCGGCGTCGACCCCGGCTGCGAGCGGCTCGGGCGGGGCGACGTCGGGGTCCGGTGGCATCCTGTCCGGAGCTCAGGCTCCGGTCTCGGCCGGGCTTCCGGTCACGGCGTCGGGCGACGCGGTGAGCGTTCTCGGGAACGCGACGTCGTCGGGCTCGTCGGCGACGGTTCCTTCCGCCGCAGCGGGCTCCGCAGGGTCGACCTCCGGTTCCGGCGGCATCCTGTCCGGCCTTCAGGCCCCGATCGGTGCCGCGGTTCCGGTCACGGCGACGGGTGACGCGGTGAGCGTGCTCGGCAACGCGACGAGCAGCGGCTCGTCGGCGGCCGTTCCAACGGGCGGATCCGGCGGCACCGGATCCACGCCGACGGGATCGACCACCAGCGGCACCGGCAGCATCCTCGGCGGCCTGCAGCTGCCCGTGGCGCTGTCGCTGCCGATCACGGTCTCGGGTGACGCGATCGCCGTGCTCGGCGACAGCACCACGACCGGCTCGACGACCGGGCCGACCACACCGACGACCCCGACCACACCGACCACGCCGACGACCCCGACCACGCCGACGACCCCGACCGGGCCGTCCACCGGGGGCACCGTCTCGGTCGCGTCCGCAGGAGGTGCCACGATGCTGACCGCATCCGGTGCGACGACCGCCCTGGCGTCGACAGGTTCGGATGCGCTCACTCTGGGCGCGCTCGGTGCCCTGCTCGCGCTGCTCGGTGCGCTGGCCGTGTTCGGCGCGGCCAACCGTGAGCGCCGCCACCACACCCGATGAAGCAGGAAGGATGACGCGACGGGGGCGGCCGGTCGCACAGGCCGGCCCGCCCCCGTGACGTCGCTCAGAACCCGATCGGACGACCGGGGGAGAGGGGCTCCTCGCTCGCTGCGAAGGTCTCCCCGCTGTTGTACTCGGCCTCGCGGCGCTCGACTTCGGCGATCAGGGCCTTGTTGATCATCTCGGACCAGCTGCTGTCCTGCTCCTCGAAGGAGGTGGAACGGTAGGCCGCTCGCGCGCGGTTGCGGAGGCCTTCGCTGAGATAGAACGTGACGCTCGTGCGTCGGGCAGGGGCCGCCTTCTCGGCGACCGCCGTCGGGCGTACCCGGAACTCCGCCAGTGGGGTGGAGTCCTGGTCGAGCTGCGCTTCGGCGCCGCGATCGGGCTGGTCGTGGTTGGTCATCGCACCTCGCAAACATATTGCATGTGTCATCTGTCGGCAGCATACTACCTGATGTCTCTGGCCGCCGGGTGCGCGTTTCCCGCGCGACCGGTGTGGGCTGCGGGCGCTCGCCCGTCAGCGGGACAGGCGCTCCACGATCGCCCCGAAGAGCTGGGGGCGAGCCGTCGCGGCGGGGACGATGCGGGGTCGCAGCGACGAGCGCGCCGCGACGACGAGTCCCGTGGTGAGGATGCGGAAGTCGCGGGTGGTGGCGCGCCACGCCCGCTCGTACTGCTCCGTGTTCCCCGCCCGCACCGCCGCGACGGCCGCGCGCGCCTGCGCGAAGCCGACACGCATCCCCTCGCCGGTCAGAGCGTCGACGTAGCCGGAGGCGTCGCCGGCGAGGAGCACCCGGCCCGCGGACCTCGATCGCGACCGCTGCAGCAGGGGACCCGCGCCGCGCGGATCCGAGACGGCGGGGGCGCCCTCCAGTCGCTCGGCGAGGGCCGGGATCCCGGAGATCGAGGCGTCCTGGCCGAGCGGGCGAGGCCCGAGCACCGCGACGCCGACGGTGTGGTCGTCCACGGGGGTCACGTACGCCTCCACGAGCGGCGACCAGTGCACCTCCACCAGATCGGTCCACGGTTCCACCGCATAGTGGCGGCGCAGCCCGTACCGGCGCCGGCCGGGACGTTGCGCTCGCCCCTCCAGGCCGATGAGGCGCCTGATCGGCGAGTGGAGACCGTCGGCGGCGATCACCCACGGAGTCTCGAGCGTCTGCGCGCCGTCGGCCCCGAGAGTCAACTCCACGGCATCCCGCCGTTGCACCACGCCGGTCACCCGGTCCCGGACGACGGGTGTGCCGAGTTCGGCGGCGCGGCGGGCGAGCTCGCGGTGCAGCACGGTACGCCGCACGCCCCGCCCCGGTCGGTCGGCGAAGCGGTGCTCCACTCGCCGGCCGTCGTCGAGATAGGCGATCCCGGCCAGCGGATGGCCGGGAGGATCCACGCCGATGCGGTGCAGAGCCGCGAGCGCGCCCGGCATCAGGCCTTCGCCGCACGCCTTGTCGATCGGGTCGTCGCGCGGCTCGACCACGACGACGTCCATACCGGCCATCCGCGCTTCGATCGCGCACGCCAGCCCGATCGGGCCTCCGCCCACGATCACGAGCTGCGGCGCGGTCATGCGCGGGCGGCGGACGCCTCGGAGGTGGCGAGCGCGCGGTTCTCGCAGGGGATGCGGAAAGCCAGCAGGAGCACCGCGTTCAACACGGTGAAGACGACGGCGGTGATCCACGCCGAGTGCACGAGCGGCAGCGCGAATCCCTCGACGACGACCGCGACGTAGTTGGGGTGGTGCAGCCAGCGATAGGGGCCGCGCGCCACCAGCGGGAGGCCGGGCACGACGATCACCCGCGTGTTCCAGCGCGGCCCGAGGGTCGCGATGCACCACCATCGCAGGGCCTGGCTCGCCACGACGAGCACCAGCATCGGCCAGCCGAGCCAGGGGAGGAACGGGCGGTCGAGCAGCCAGACCTCGGCGAGGCAGGCGAGGAGGAGTCCGGTGTGCAGCGCCACCATCGGCGGAAAGTGGCGGCGGCCGTACTCCACGCCGCCGCGCGCGAACGACCAGCGGGCGTTGCGCGACGACACGACCAGCTCGGCGATCCGCTCCGCCCCCGTCGCGAGGACGAGCACGGTGTACCAGATCACGCGGCGGCCCCGAGCTCCGGCGACGTCCGGCCGGCGTGCGCCCTGCCGGTCCAGCGGAGCAGCACGAGCTCGCTGGTGACGCCGGGCCCGAGCGCGAACAGGAGGCCGATGGTGCCCGGCGGGTGGGCATCCAACTGCTCCGCCAGCACGTGCAGCACGGCCGCCGACGACAGGTTGCCGACCCGGGCGAGGGACCGCCAGCTGGCATCGAGCGCATCCGGCGGGAGGTCGAGCGACCGGGCGAACGCCTCCAACACCTTGGGGCCTCCGGGGTGCGCGGCCCACGCGCCGACGTCGGCCACCGCGAGGTCGTGCTCGGAGAGAAGCCCGCGCGCGTCGTCGGCGAAGTTGCGGTCGATGACATCGGGGACACCCGCGCTCAGCACGATGCGGAAGCCGGTGCCGCCGATGTCCCACCCGATCACGTCCTCGGTGTCGGGGTAGATACGGCTGCGGGTGTCGAGGATCTCCGGTCCGGGGAGGTCCAGCTCGCGCGCGCGCTCGTCTCCCGCCATCACGACGGCGGCCGCGCCGTCGCCGAAGAGCCCGCTGGCCACGATGTTCGCCATCGAGTCGTCCCTCGCCTGCACGGTCAGCGAGCACAGTTCCACCGAGAGCAGCACCGCGACCTCGCGCGGGTGGCCTTGCAGGTAGTCGTGCACCCGCGCGATCCCGGCGGCACCGGCGACGCAGCCGAGGCCGAAGCTCGGCAGACGTTTGACGTCGGGTCGCATCCCGAGCCGCTGCACGAGCTGGGCGTCGATGGACGGCGCGGCGATGCCGGTGACGGAGGTGAAGAGCAGGAAGTCGACATCGGTCGCGAGGAGGCCGGCGGCCGCCAGCGCCTGGGTCACGGCCCGCTCGGCCAGGGTCGTCCCCTCGGCGATGAAGAAGTCGTTGGACTCACGGAACGACCCCAGCGAGCTGTACCGTTCGAGCGGCATCACGAGGCTGCGGGTCTGGACACCGCTGGCGGCGTGGATGCGCCGCATCACAGCCTGCCGCCGCGGGTCGCTGGTGATCATCGCGAGCAGGGCGGCGGTGATCTCGCCCTGGCTGTAGCTGCGGGCGGGAAGCACGGGCGCCACGGCCACAATACGGCTCACATGCGAAACGTACCACCGGGGACGGTTTGCGCGGTGTGGTCGCGGGGAACTGTCAGACCCGGGAGGAGCACCTCACCCGAGAACCGCCAACGCGTCGATCTCGACCAGCATCTCCGCGCGCGGCAACCCCGTGAACACGGTCGTGCGGGCGGGCAGCACGCCGGAGGCGACGCGGGTCGCGAGGAACTCGCCGTACGCCTCGTTCATCGCCGCGAAGTCGTCACGGGTGGTCAGGTAGACGCGCAGCATCATGACGTCGTCGAAGCCGGCTCCTCCTGCCGCGAGGATGGCCTCCACGTTGCGGAGGGTGCGGACGGTCTGTGCCTTCACATCGCCGGGGTGGAGGTACTCGTTCGTCTGCGGGTCGACCGGTCCCTGCCCGGACACCTGCAGGAACGGCCCGCGGCGCACCCCCTGCGGGAACGTGTGCGCGGGGGCGGGGGCCTCGGTCGTGCTGACGGCGATCCGGTCGGTCATGGGGTTCCCTTCGTTGGTGCCGATTTCGATGGTGCGGAGGTCGGAAGAGCGGAGGTTGTGGCCCCGAGCTCGGCCGAGATTCGGTGCGTCGCGTCCAGGAGCGCCGGCAGCAGCGCGAGTACGCCGTCGTGCGGCAGCACCACGTTCGGCACCGAGATCGAGACGGCGGCGGCGATCCGCCCGTCGGGACCGCGGACGGGTGCGCCGATGCAGTTCATGAACGTCTCGTGCTCCTCGTGGTCCTCCGCCCAGCCGCGCTCTGCGCTGATCGCGACATCGACGAGGAGCGAGGAGGGGGTGACGTGCGTGCGCGCGGTGAAGGCAGGCAGGTCGAGGTCGGCGACGACGCGCTCGCGCTCCGCCGGCTCCAGGCCGCCCAGGAGCACCTTGCCGACCGCCGTCGCGTGCAGGGGCGCAGGCAGGCCGATCCGCGAGTACATCCGCAGGCCCTGCCGCGCGTCGACCTTGTCGATGTAGGTGACGACGCCGTCCTGATAGGTCGCCAGGTGCACCGTCTGGCCGGTGGCCGCGGCGAGTTCGCGGAGGATCGTGCCGGACGCCGCCCGCACGTCGACGCCGTCGAGTGCGTCGGAGGCCAGCGCGAAGACCGTGGGGCCGACGTGGTAGCGGTGGGCGGCGTCGTGGCCGGCGAATCCTCGGGACTCGAGCGTTTGCAGCAGCCGGAGCACGGTCGACTTGTGCACCCCGAGCTCCTCGGCCAGCGCGTCGAGCGTTCGGACGCCGCGGGCGACGAGCCCGAGAAGGTCGAGCGCTCGGGCGACGGACTGGCTCATGGCGTCGCCTCGCGCCACGGGATGTCCCCGGGATGTACGCGCCACCTCGCCCACGTCGCGTCGTCGGCCGCTGCGATCGTGTTTCGCTCACGGTGGGTCGGCACGGTCAGCGGGCGGTCGCCGTGTCCGATCAGGGTGAGTGCGGCCAGTGCGTGGCCGAAGCGGAGGGAGGTGGTGTCGTCGCGTCCCTCCACGCGCCCGGCCAGGAAGCCGGCGGCGAAGGCGTCGCCGGCGCCCACCGGCTCCACGACCTCCACGGTGAGGGACGGGACATGGGTGGCGCTGCCGTCGCTTCGGTAGGCGGAGGCTCGTCGCTCCTCGTCTTTCAGCACCAGCGTCTCGAGGTGGGGGAGGTCGGCGAAGATGCGCACCGGGTCGGTGTGGCCGAAGTGGGTCGCGGTCTCCTCGTCCCCGGCGAACAGGATGTCGGCCTGCGTGACGAGTGCCTCGAGCGCCGAGCGGTCGCGATCGATCCAGAGCGCCGGCCGGAGGTTGAGGTCGACGCTGACGAGCGTGGCGGGCCCGATGAGCGAGCGGAGGTTCGCGGCAACGTCCGCGGTGGACGCCGAGAGTGCGGGCGTGATGCCGGAGGTGTGGACGAGGGCCGCACCGTGCAGGAGGGCGGCGGCGGGCTCCGAACGGAGCTGTGCCACACCGAGCACGGACGCCGCCGACCCGCTGCGGTAGTAGTGCATGCGCGTCCGCACGCCGGTCGGACCGACGACCGGCTCCTTCACGTACAGACCGGTCGGTCGCGCGGCATCGCGCTCGACGGCGGAGGTGTCCACGCCGGCCTCGCCGGCTGCGGCGAGGATGCGGTCGCCGAAGCCGTCCGCGCCCAGCCGCGACACCCACGCGGTCGGCAGGCCGAGCCGAGCGAGCGAGGTCGCCACGTTGAACTCGGCACCGCCCACGTCGGAGCCGAAGCTGCGCGCGTCCGACAGCGGGAGGTGGTGATCGGGATACAGCGCGATCATCGCCTCGCCGATGGTCACCAGGGTTGCGGGCATCGCCATCCGTCTCCCCTTCCGCGATCGTCCGGGATCATGCTAGACAAGAGAGCAGCAATCGTGCAACGGGCGTTGCGCAGCACGCAACTCAATCGACCAGGAGGATGGATGGAGCAGTACAAGGCCGCGCCACTCGGCTTCACGGCGGCAGACGTCTCCGACCTGCCGAGCGCTCGTCCGCTCCTCCGGGACTTCCCCACTCCGCTCGTGACCCTCAGCGAGTCCGCCGTCGCGCACAACCTCGCGACGATGGCCGCGTGGTGCCGGGAGGCCGGAGTCGGCATCGCACCACACGGCAAGACGACCATGAGTCGCGAGCTCTGGAACCGCCAGCTCGAAGCGGGAGCGTGGGGAATCACCGTGGCGACGCCGTGGCAGGCGTCCGTCGCGCTCGGCTGGGGCGTTCCAAGAGTGCTGCTGGCCAACGCCCTCGTGCAGCCGGCCGCCCTGCGCGCGCTCGCCGCCGATGCAGGCCGCCTGACGGTGTGGGCCGACTCCACCCGAGCCGTCGAGATCATGACAGAGGCGCTGAGCGGAGTCGACACCCCCGCCCCGCTCGATGTGCTCGTCGAGCTCGGAGGCGCGGGAGGTCGCACGGGCGCGCGCGGGGTGGAGGCGGCGCTGGCCGTCGCGTCCGCGGTCGCCGCGTCGCCGCGACTCCGGCTCGCGGGGGTCGCCGGCTACGAGGGAGCGCTGGCGCACGACGCCTCCCCGGAGTCGCTCGCGCACGTCGGGGACTACCTCGACGAGCTTCTGGCGCTGCACGACGCCATCGAGGCCGCCGGACTCTACGCGCCGGACGACGCGGTGATCCTCACCGCCGGGGGGAGCGCCTACTTCGACCAGGTCGCCGACGCCCTCGCACCGCGGCGCGACCACGACGGAAGCCGTGGACGGCGGGTCGAGGTGCTGCTGCGCTCGGGCGCCTACATCACCCACGACGACGGCCACTACCGCGAGATCACGCCCTTGGGACGGATCCCGTCCGATCGGGAATTCCGGGCGGCCATCCACGGGTGGGCGACCGTCGTCTCCCACCCTGAACCAGGGCTGGTGCTGGTCGACGCGGGCAAGCGCGACCTCCCGTACGACGAAGGGCTGCCCATCCCTCAGGCGATCCGGCGCTTCGGTGCCGCTGCCGCAGAGCCACTGGACGGGGCGGTCACCACGGCGCTCAACGACCAGCACGCCTTCGTGCGCGTGCCGGAGGACGCCGTCGTCGAGGTCGGCGACGTGATCCGCTTCGGGCTGTCGCATCCGTGCACCACCTTCGACAAGTGGAGGGCGCTCGCCGTGGTCGATGACGCCCTCGCTCCCGAACCGCGCGTGATCGGGCTGCTGGACACGGCGTTCGGATGACGCACGCACCGCTGAACCGGGCGCTGATCCGGGCGCTGAGCCGCTCGCTGAGCCGCTCGCTGACAGGAGACCCATGCTGATCGAGACCCTCACCGCCGACCGCGCACTCGCCGTCGTCCGTGCGCCGCGCATCGACGACCCCGCCGCGCTGTGTCGTGCCCTGGCCGCAGGGGGCATCCGTACCGTCGAGTTCACCTTCACCACGCCGGGAGTGGAGGCCGTGATCGCGGCGGCGGCGGCCGAGCCGCACGGTGCGCTCGTCGGGGCGGGCACCGTCACAGATGCCCGTACGGCGGAGGCGGCCATCGCCGCAGGGGCGCGCTTCCTGGTCACCCCGGGCATCAGTGAGGGGGCCGCCGCCGTCGCCCGCGACGCGCGCGTGCCGATCATGCTCGGCGCGCTCAGCCCGACCGAGGTGATGCGCGCCGTCGAGCTCGGCTCGGCCGCGGTGAAGATCTTCCCGGCCTCCACCGTCGGACCCGGCCACCTGAAGGATCTGCGCGGCCCGTTCCCCGGTGTCCCGTTCGTGCCGTCCGGCGGACTCCACGCCGACAACGCCGCGCAATGGATGGCCGCAGGAGCTCTCGCCGTCACCGCGGGGTCGAGTGTGGTCAGCGCGAAGGACATCGAGGCGGCGGCCTGGGACGCGGTGACGGAGCGGGCGCGCGCGTTCAGCAGGGCCGCGACCGCATGAGCGCAGGCGCCGCTGCCGGCGCGTTCCTGATCCGCGGCGGGACGGTCCTCGACGGCAGCGGCCGGCCGGGCCGCGTCGGCGACGTCCTCGTCGACGCCGGACGCATCGTCGCCGTCGACGACCGCATCACGCCCTCCTTCGCACGGGTGATCGACGCCGACGGTCTTGCGATCGCGCCCGGCTTCATCGACATGCACGCGCACGCCGACCTCGCGGTGCTCGACGACCCGCAGAACCTCGCGGCGGTGACCCAGGGCGTGACCACGCAGGTGGTCGGTCAGGACGGTCTCTCGTACGCGCCGGCCACCGAGGCGACGCTGGAGGTGCTCCGTGACCAGCTCGCCGGCTGGAACGGCCCAGCCGGCGATGCGGGCTGGCCGGACATCGCGGGATACCTCGCAGCGGTCGACCGCGGGGGCAGCGCGGCGAACGTCGCCGCCCTCCTCCCGCACGGGACGATCCGCCTCAACGTCGTCGGCGCTGAGGACCGGCCGGCGACGACGGCCGAGCTCGCCGCGATGCGCGCCGAGGTGGAGCGCGGGATGCGCGACGGCGCCTTCGGCTTGTCCGCCGGTCTCACGTACGCGCCCGGCATGTTCGCGGACACCGCCGAGCTGGTGGCGCTCTGCGCGATCGTCGGGACGCACGGCGGCTACTTCGCGCCGCATCAGCGCTCCTACGGCGCCGGCGCCCTCGCCGGCTATGCGGAGATGATCGAGATCGCCCGCCACGCCTCCTGCCCCCTGCAGCTCACTCACGCGACGATGAACTTCGCCGTGAACCGCGGTCGCGCCGCCGAGCTCGTCGCGCTGATCGACGATGCGCTGGCCGATGGCGTGGACATCACTCTCGACACCTACCCGTACCTGGCCGGGTCGACCACCCTCGCCGCCCTCCTGCCCGGCTGGGCGGCGGCGGGAGGCCCGGAGTCCGCCCTCGCCCGCCTGCGCGACCCCACGGCGCGGGCGCGGATCATCCACGAGCTCGACGTCGTCGGCAGCGACGGCGCCCACGGCGTGCCCGTGGACTGGAACACCGTGCAGGTCTCCGGCGTGCGCGACGCCGCGCTGGGCGACCGCGTCGGCCGTACGATCGCGGACCTCGCCGCCGCAGCAGGCGGACCTCCGGCCGAGGTGGCGGTCGACCTCCTGCTCGCCGACCGGCTCGGCACCGGCATCCTCCAGCACGTGGGCAATGAGGAGAACGTCCGCACGATGATGCGGCACCCGCGGCACACCGGCGGCAGCGACGGCATCCTCGTCGGCGCGAAGCCGCACCCGCGCGCCTGGGGGACCTTCCCGCGCTACCTCGGCCACTACGTCCGCGAGGAGGGCGTGCTGACGCTGGAGGACGCCATCGTGCACCTCTCCCGCCGGCCGGCGGACCGCCTCGGGCTCACCGACCGCGGGAGGATCGCGCCCGGTGCCGTCGCCGACCTCGTGCTCTTCGACCCGCAGACCGTCGCCGACCGGGCGACGTTCGACGAGCCGCGCCGCCAGGCTGCCGGCATCCCGTGGGTGCTGGTCGCCGGAACCGCCGTCGTCGAGGAGGGCGAGCGCACCGGAGCGGTGCCCGGCCGGGCACTACGCTCGGCAGCATGCGCGCCTTCCTGATCCTGCACGGCTGGGACAACTTCCGCCCGCCAGGGCACTGGCAGCACGAGCTCGCCTCGGCTCTCCGCCGCCGCGGGGAGCGCGTGGTCTACCCGCAGCTGCCGGACGCGGCCGATCCCGACGTGGAGGCCTGGCGGGCGGCCGCCGCGGCGGCGCTGGACGAGGCCGCCGCCGACGGTGCGCGTGTCACGGTCATCGCCCACAGCCTGGGCGCTGCGCTCTGGCTGGGCGCGCGGCCGGACGACTCGGAGGCGGGAGCGGTCGTCGACCGCGTGCTGCTGGTCTCGCCGCCCTCGCCCGGTTTCCTGCGCGGCAATCCCGAGGTCGCGGCCTTCGCCGAGCTGCCCGTCAGCCGTCCGGCCGCCCAGACGCGCATCGTCGCCTCCGACGCCGACCCGTGCTGCCCGGAGGGCGCATGGACCTTGTTCGCCGAGCCCCTCGGCATCCCGCTGACCACGATCCCGGGCGGAGGGCATCTCACCATCGCCGCCGGGTACGGCGAGTGGCCGTCGGTTCTCGACTGGTGTCTCGACCCGACGGCCGCGATCGTTCCACGCTAGCGAGCCGATCGCTTGGCGCGGCCGCGCTTCAGCGTTGCGCCGCGCGCACGACCTCCACCAGCGGCTCGAAGAGCTCCTCGCCCTGCTGCACGCCCATGACGTCGTCGACGATGTCCTCGGCCGTCGCGCGCTGGAGCAGCTGCTGCAGCTCGAAGCTCTGCGAGTCTTCCGGCACGTCGAAACGCAGCGCGGTGCCCACGGCCGCGAGCAGTGCCTCCGGCACGCCGCCGACGAACTGCACATAGTCGGCGGCCGGACCGATGAACCGGTCGTTGCGGCCGAGTTTGCGCAGCGGTTCGCGGCCGACGCGGGTGACCTCGTCGACGAGGTAGGGATTGCGGAAGCGGTTGAGGATCGTGGCGCGGTAGGTCGCGAGCTCGTCCGGGTCGAGTCCGTGCTTTGCGGCGAGCGCCGCCGATGTCTCCACGAGCGCCGCCTCGGTGGCCTCCAACACCGACGGGATCCCGATGGCCTGACTGATCGTGGTCGCGCCCGCGAGGAACCCCGTGTACGCAACCGTCGCGTGCCCGGTGTTCACCGTGAACAGCTTGCGCTCGATGTAGGGGCCGAGCGAGTCGACGAAGTGCGCGCCGGGGATCACCGGCACGTTCCCGTTGAACGGGCTGCGGTCGACGACCCACTCGTAGAAGGTCTCGACCGTCACGTCGATGCCCGCGTCAGGGGCCTGGGCGGGCACGATGCGGTCGACAGCCGTGTTCGCGAACACGGCGCGCGAGGCCAGCTCGTCGCGGGTGTCGTCGTCCGGCAGGCCGTCCATCAGCTCGGCGGCGAGCAGGTCGGTCGCACCGATCGCGTTCTCGCACGCCATCACCGCGAGGCGGGGCGCATCCGAAGCGCGGGCGGCCAGGCCGCGCGCGATCACCGGGGCCACGAAGCGCAGGATGCGCGGGCCGACGGCGGTGGTGACCACATCGGCGGTCGCGATCTCTGCGACCAGCGCGTCCTCGTCTGTCGCGCTGTTGATCGCGCGGAAGCCGGTGACGGTCTTCGTCTCCGACTCGTCGCCGACGAGGTGCACGTCGTAGGAGTCGGCCGCCGCGAGGGCGTCGATCAGTTCCGCGTTCACGTCCGCGAACACCACCTCGTACCCGGCTTCGTGGAGCAGGAGCCCCACGAAGCCGCGCCCGATGTTGCCCGCCCCGAAATGGACCGCCTTCATCCGAGCCTCCGTCTTACTCGTTGACGTCGCCGAGGAGTGCGAACAGGGCGTCCGCGTCCGGCGCGTCGATGAGCCTCTGAACGTCGTCCTCCTCGGAGAAGAGGATCGCGATCTTGCTCAGGATGTCGAGGTGCTCGTTGTTCCGTCCGGCGATGCCCACGACGAACCGCACCTCCTCGCCGCCCCAGTCGAGCGGCGAGGGGTAGCGGACGAAGGAGAGCGCCGACCGCACGATCTCGTCCTTGGACTCGTTGGTGCCGTGCGGGATGGCGAGACCGTTCCCCATGAAGGTGGAGACGGTCGCCTCGCGCTGCGCCATCGAGTCGACGTAGCCCGGCTGCACGGCGCCCGCCCTCACGAGCAGCTCACCCGCCTCCCGGATCGCGTCCTCCCGCGTGGTCGCGCTGCCCGCGGCCACGACGTTCGCCCGGTCGAGAATCGTGTCGGTCATTTGGTGGCGTCCTCCGTTGCGTTCTGGTTCTGCTTGGCGACCAGGTCGACGACCTCGTCGTACTTCGGGCTGTTCATGAAGTTGTCGACGGACACGTGCAGCGAGTTCGGCGACTGCCCCTTGGCGCGGTCGGTGAGCTCGCGCTGCGTGATCACCAGGTCGGCCGTCCCGTCGAGGTTCGAGATCGCCTGGTTGGTCACGGTGACCCCCTCCACGCCGGCCTTCTTGAACTTGTTTCGCAGCACCGACGCGCCCATCGCGCTCGAGCCCATCCCAGCGTCGCACGCGAAGACGATGTTGCGCACCAGTCGATCGGTGGCGTCGCCCTGGGCATCGCCGGTGTCGTGCTCGCCTTCCTGCACCAGACCCTCGAGGACGGAGGACGACTTGCCCTTGTTCGCCTCGGTCTGAGCGACAGCAGCGGAGAGGTCGCCCGCGTTGCCTGCCGCGAGGTCGCGGCGGCGGCTCGCCCGCAGGATGATCGACGCGACGATGAACGAGACGGCAGCCGCCCCGACGACCGAGAGCAGGACTCCGGGGAGGCTGGTGAGCGGCGCCTGCGCGACGACCGCGATGATGGAGCCGGGGGAGGCCGGGGCGCGAAGTCCCGAGTTGAAGGTCACGTTGATGGCGATGCCGGTCATGCCGCCCAGGATCGCCGCAATGACGATCATCGGCTTCATCAGCACATACGGGAAGTAGATCTCGTGGATACCGCCGACGAACTGGATCAGTGCGGCGCCTGGCGCGCTCGCCTTGGCGATGCCCAGGCCGAAGATCGAGTACGCGATCAGGATGCCGAATCCGGGGCCGGGATTGGCCTCGAGCAGGAACAGGATGGACTTGCCCTGCTGCTGCGCCTGCTCGATGCCGAGTGGCGTGAGCACCCCGTGGTTGATGGCGTTGTTGAGGAACAGCACCTTGCCCGGCTCGATGAGAATGCTGGCGAACGGCAGCAGATGCGCGCTGACCAGCCAGTTGACCGCGTTGCTCAGAATCGAGCTCAGCCACTCCACGAGCGGCGCGATGCCGAAGAACGCGCCGATCGACAGCAGCATGCCGACGATGCCGGCCGAGAAGTTGTTCACCAGCATCTCGAAGCCGGCCTTGATCTTGCCCTCCCAGATGCTGTCGACCTTCTTCATGACCCACGCGCTGAGCGGGCCCATGATCATCGCGCCGATGAACATCGGGATGTTCGAGCCGACGATGACACCCATGGTCGCGATGCTGCCGACCACGCCGCCCCGGACGCCGTAGACCATGCGGCCGCCGGTGTTTGCAATGAGCAAGGGGAGCAGGTATGTGATCATCGGGCCGACGAGACCCACATACTGCTGGAAGGTGTGACCGCTCGGGTCCTGCGCGAGCACTGTCGCCGCGCCGGTCCAGCCGATCTTGGCCTGGTCCCCGAAGCCGCCCAGGATGCCGTTGATCGCCCACCCGGTGCTCTGCAGCCAGCCGGTGGCGATGAAGAGGGCCGTGATGAACCCCCAGGCGATGAACGCCGGGATGTTCGGCATGACCATATTCGAGAGGAAGGTCCCGAAGCGCTGCACGTGGACGCGAGCGCTGCTGGGCTTCTTCGGCGTCGTCGCTGTCGCCGATGTCATGATGGTGCCTCGTTTCTGTGTCGGCCCGCGCTAGGGAGCGTCGGGAGGGGGGAACCCGGCGGCCGCGGTTCGGACGGCCTCCCGGGCTTCGGCCGCGCCGTCGGCGGCCAGGGCGACCTCGGCCAGGGTGCGGGCCTGGTCGAGTGTGTACTGGGTGAGGGACAGCCGCACGTCGGCGAGTGCCGCCGGCGACATCGAGAGGGTCGTCGCGCCGAGGCCGACGAGGACGACCGCGAGCAGCGGGTCGGCAGCGGCCTCGCCGCAGATTCCCACGGGCTTCCCGTACGCGGCTCCGGCGGAGCCGACCTCGCCGATGAGGCGGAGGACGGCGGGATGCCACGGGTCCTGGTAGCCGGCGACCGAGCCGAGGAGACGGTCGGCAGCGAGTGTGTACTGGGTGAGGTCGTTGGTGCCGATGGAGGCGAAGGCGGCCTCGCGCAGCACGCGGTCGGCGAGCAAGGCGGCCGACGGCACCTCCACCATGACGCCGACGGTCTTCAACCCGAACTCGGTGGCGAGGTGCACGAAGTACCGCGTCTCCTCCACCGTCGCCACCATCGGAGCCATGACCCAGAGGTCCGCCTCGGTGGCGGCGTCCGCCTCTGCGAGAGCCGTCAGCTGCTCGCGCAGGATGTCTTCGTTGGCGCGCAGCGAGCGGATGCCACGCAGGCCGAGGGCGGGGTTGTCCTCGTGGGCGTCGTTGAGGAACTCGAGCGGCTTGTCGGCGCCGGCGTCGAGCACGCGGACCACGACCTTCTTGTCGGGGAACGCCTGCAGCAGCTTCACGTACTGCTCGCGCTGCTGCTCGACGGTCGGGGCCATCCGCGCGTCGAGGAAGAGGAACTCCGTGCGGAACAGCCCGACGCCTTCCGCGCCGGCCGCCACGGCCTTCTCGGCCCCTTCGGCCGACCCGAGGTTCGCGAGCAGCGGGACGGGTGTTCCGTCGGCGAGCGCGCCGGGTTCCAGCCCGCCGGCGAGTGCGGCTTCGCGTTCGGCGATGCGGCGGCGGGCCGCCTCGCTCTGGTCGGCGCTCGGTGCGACGGTGACCGTGCCGGCCCCGGCGTCGAGGATCACCTCGGTGCCTCCCGTCAGCTCGTCTGCCCCTGCGACGCCGACGATCGCGACGATCGCCTTCTCGCGGGCGAGGATCGCGGTGTGGGAGGTCGGGCCGCCCTCGCGGGTCACCAGTCCGAGCACCTTCGTGAGGTCGAGCAGGGCGGTGTCGGCTGGCGCGAGGTCGGTCGCCACGAGGACGAAGGGCTCGTCGGATTCCGGGACCCCGGGGGCCGGGCGCCCCTCCAGCGCGGCGATCACCCGCTGGGCCACGTCGTCGAGGTCGGTGGCGCGCTCGCCCATGTAGCCGCCGAGGCCGATGAGCATGTCGCGGAAGACCCCGAAGCCCTCGAACACCGCACGCTCGGCGGTGGTGCCGCCCTCGATGCGGGAGGCCACGTCGGCGGCGAGGGAGGAGTCCTCCGCCATCATCGACTGCGCCTCGAGCACCTCGGCGGCGGTACCGGTGACCCTGCCCGCTCGCTCGCGGAGGTCGGCGGCCACGGTCTGGACGGCCGCGGCGACGCGCGCCTTCTCCTCGTCGGGAGTGCGGGTGCTCGGGGTCGCCTCCGGCTCGGGAAGCGGGTCGGACATCCGGAGGACGGGCCCGAGGGCGATGCCCTGGCCGATGCCGGCTCCGGTGAGGACGATGCTGGTCTCGGTCATGATCAGGCGTCGTGGTCGGTGGTCAGGATGACGGCGAGGTCGTCGAGGACGGCCTCGCCGTTCGGGGCGTCGGTCGTCAGCACGATCTTGTCGCCGTGGTCGATGCCGAGCGAGATCACCCCGAGGATGCTGCCGGCGTCGACGGAACGGCCGCCCTCCTTCGCGAGCGACACCTTCGCGCCGGAGGCGCCGACGGCCTCGACGAAGAGCTTGGCGGGACGGGCGTGCAGCCCGTGGGTCGATCCGACGGTGATGATCCGCTCAGCCATGGTTTCGGTCTCCTTCGTTGTCCGGGGGCACACTACGCCGCGACTCGGCGGTGCCGTCCGCTCTCATCGTGCCCCGGCCTTCGCGCTGAGGGCCAGCTCCAGCGCGGCGGCGCCGTCGAGCGCGGCGGGCGAGACGGGCGGGAGGACGGCGATCGCGGTCCCGGTCGCGCCGGCTCGCGCCCGCAGTTCCGGCACGACGGCCTCCAGATGCGCCCCGACGAGCACGACGTCGATACCGGCGAGCGAGTCGAGCTGGCTCGCACTGCCCGCGGCGACCTCGAGCGTGAGGCCGCGTGCGGCGGCGGCGGAGCGGAGCTTCACGGCGACGAAGGTGCTGGAGGCGCCCGCGCCGCAGACGACGACGATCTTCATCGACCTGTTGCCTTTCGTGCTGCGGTTGTGCGGATGGAGCGGGACCGATAGTCCGGTGGATCGTCTCCATCGTGATCGTGGCGCCCGTCCGGGGGCCAGCAGCGTTTCTTCCTGGGGGGAGGAAGTCGCATCGTGAACCCCTCCCATCGCCCGTTCGTCGTGATTGACTCGGAGACGGAAAGGCGGTCTCGGCGGGTGGCTCTCTCGGCGAAGCAGACGAGGATGCTCGACATCCTGTCGCGTCGTGCTGCCTGGGTGACGGCCGCAGAGCTCGCACGCGACCTTGGTGTGACCTCCCGCAGCATCCGCAGCTACGCGGCGGCACTCGGCGAACTCGTCGAGTCGGGACCGACGGGTTATCGCGTGAGGGGCGACGCCTACGCGGCCTACCTCGCCGACGTGCCGGCCACGTCGCCCTCGGCGGGATCGCCGCAGGAACGGCTGGCCTTCCTCGCCCGGCGCCTGCTCGACGAGCCGGACGGGATCGATGTCTACGAGACCGCCGAGAGCGTGTTCGTCAGCGACTCCACCATCGAGGCGGATCTCAGCCGCGTGCGCGGCCTGCTCGCCGGCACCGAGCTGGAGCTCGAGCGACGCGGGGCCGTCGCGCGGCTCACCGGGCCGGAGATCGCGCGGCGCAAGCTCATCAGCCGGCTGTTCCGCGACGAGATGCGCCAGGGCGTCGTCGACGTGTCGCGCATCCAGGAGGCGTTCGCGTCAGAAGGGCTGGCCGCGTTCAAGTCCGACCTGGTCGAGATGCTCGACGCTCGCGGCTTCTTCGTCAACGAGTACGGCATCAACGACGTGCTGCTGCACATGGCCGTCGCGCTCGACCGGGTGGCCAAAGACCGCGTGCTGCCCGCCGCCGGCGGCGCGGAGCCGGGGGAGGCGCTGCGCAGCCTGGCCGACGACCTGGGCGCGCTCGTGCACAAGCACTTCGACGTCGAGCTCGACCCGACCGAGCTGCGATACCTGGCGATCCTGCTGCGCACCAGGGTCATCGCCCCCGGTGCAGGCAGGGACAGCGTCGAGGAGTTCGTCAGCCAGGAGGACCTCGCCACGGTTCGGGGGATCGTCGCCCGGGCGTCGACGGAGTACCTGGTGGACCTCCGGGACGAGGACTTCATCGTGCGTCTCACCCTGCACGTGCAGAATCTGGTGGCCCGCGCCCACGAGAACACCTACTCCCGCAACCCGCTCACCCGCTCGATCAAGAGCTCGTACCCGATGACCTACGAGCTCGCCGTCTACATCGCGAGCAGGCTGCAGACGGCAGAGGGCATCGCGGTCAACGACGACGAGATCGCCTACATCGCGATGCACGTCGGTGCCTACCTCGAGCAGCAGTCGCGCCGACAGGACGCCGTGCGCACCGCAGTGGTCTGCCCCAACTACTACGACATGCACATCCTGTTGCGCGAGAAGCTGGAGAGCGCGCTCGGCGACGAGCTCGACATCGTGAGCGTCATCACCTCCACCGACGCAGACTGGTCGTCGATCGACGCCGATCTGGTGCTGACGACCATCGATCCGCGCGGGCGGCGCGAGAACACCGTGATCGTCCAACCGTTCCTCACCGAGACCGATGTCGAGCACATCCGGCAGTCCGTCTCGCGCATCCGTCGCCAGCGCCGTCGGGCGGGGATCAAGAACGAGCTGCTCGAGTACTTCGACGAGAGCCTCTTCCTGCGCAACTTCTACGCGCGCGATGCGATCACGATGATCCGGGCCCTCGGCGACCGGATGATCGCGGCGGACGCGATCGGCAGCGACTATGTGGAACAGGCCGTCGAGCGCGAGCAGATGTCATCGACGGCGTTCACCGAGACCCTCGCCGTGCCGCACGCGATGACCATGAACGCCAAGCGCACGGCGATCGCGATCGTGGTCAACGACACGGCGATGGACTGGGGTGACGCGCGGGTCAACGTGATCGCGTTCATCGCGTTCTCCGAGGGCGGTCGCGCCGCCTTCCAGACCGTCTTCGATCAGTTCGTCGAGGTGTTCTCCGATCGGGAGGCCGTTCTCGGCCTCATCCGCCGGGCGGACACCTTCACGGCGTTCATCGACGAGCTCGTCCGCATCATCGACGCCTGAGCGCCGCGAGATTCGTCACGAATGTCGAGATTCGTGGCACGAAAGTCGACATTCGTGACGAATGTCCGGTGGTGCCGGTCAGTTGGCGGTGACGGCGTACGTCACGGCCACGCCGGGGGTGCCGACGGCGACGGTGTACTTCGCGTTCGTGTACACGGCCTTGTTGTCGGTGGCTCCGGGCTGAACGGTGTAGCCGGCCTTCTCGAGCGCAGCCTTCGCGTCGGCGAAGCCGCTCTTGTCCTTCGGCTGGACCGTGACGGACCAGCCGTCGTTGTGGTCACCGTTGGCGACGATGATGGTGCCGTCGACGATCGGGACATCCGACTTCGGGAAGTCGGACGGAAGCGACTTGGAGGCCGCCTCCTGCGAGGCCGTCGCGGTGGGCGACGAACTCGAGCTGCTCCCGCCCCCGGAGCAACCGGTGAGGGAGGCGATGGACAGTGCCGCGACGATGGCGGCGGGTACGAGCATTTTGCTGTTGGCGCGCATGATTCTTCCTAGTGCTGTATGCGGTGCGGTAGTGGAACACTCCAGCCTACTGCGCGACCACCGACGCTCCAGTCGGGCGCGGATCAGCCCAGCAGCAGCGCGCTGAGCTGGTCCGCCGAGTGCACCACGGCGATGGCGCCTGCCGCCTCGGCCGGCGACCCGTAGCCCCACTCGACGAGGATCGTGGGGAGGCCGTGCTCGCCGGCGCCCTCCACGTCGTACTGGCGGTCGCCCACCATCACCGTGTGGTCGAGGGCGACGCCCAGCTCGGTCAGCCGGCGGAGCGCCTCCGCGACGACGTCCGCCTTGGCGCTGCGGCTCTCGTCGTCGGTGGCTCCCGCGATGACGTCGAAGTACTGGGCCAGTCCGAAGTGCTCGAGGATGCGCACGGCCTGGGTCTCCGGCTTGCTGGTGGCGACCGCGAGCGGGATGCCGGCCGCTTGGAGCCGCTGCAGGAGGCCGCGGATGCCGGGGAAGACGGCGCTGTCGAAGGCGCCGTGGGCGGCATAGTCGGCGCGGTAGACGGCCAGGGCGGCACGGGCGCCCGGCTCGTCGAAGCCGGCCATGGACTGCAGCGAGTCGAGCAGCGGAGGCCCGACGTACTCGACGAGTTCCGCGGGGGTCGGGACGGGCAGGCCGAGGGTCTCGAACATGCGCACGAGCGACGCGGTGATCCCGGGCGCCGAGTCGGTGAGGGTGCCGTCGAGATCGAACAGGACGCACGTCCAGGTGCGTGCGACGGTCGCGGTCGACGGGGTGGTGGTGGTCGGGTTGGTCATAGCCGTCCTATGGTATGTGACGTATTCGAGAGTGGCGTCAGCGCCCGCTGAGAGCGGACTCGATGTGCGAGCGGGCGACCACCATGGTGTGCGAAGCTCCCGGATCGAACTGGACCGCCACGAAATCGGCATTGTGGATGTAGCCGAGGGCCTCCGCCGCCGGCACGATGACCGCCTGCACGCGCGTCCCCTTGCCCGCAGCGGCGCCGACCGCGTTCCGCAACATCTTCATGGACGTGAACAGCGGCAGCACAGGTTCGCCGGCGGTGGACTGGATGGTGCGCAGCCGGACTTCCCCCGGGTCGGAGCCCGTGACATCCACCACGAGACCGCCCTTCAGCGCGGCGGCGAGCAGGACCTCCAGATGCTCGAGCGTCGGCTCGGCCGCAATGTCGGCGAGGGCCTTGCGGACCGGGCCGTTCTCGTAGGTCTGCGGGAACCGTCCCGACGGCGCCGCCATCAGAACAGCCTCGAGTCGCTGTCGTCGAGGCCGCGCATGGCGTCGTAGTCGAGCACGAGGCAGCGGATGCCGCGGTCCTCGGCCAGCGTGCGGGCCTGGGGCTTGATCTCCTGGGCGGCGAACACGCCGGTCACCGGGGCGAGCAGCGGATCGCGGTTCATCAGCTCCAGGTAACGCGTGAGCTGCTCGACGCCGTCGATGTCGCCGCGACGCTTGAGCTCGACGGCGACCGAGGCGCCGCGCTCGTCCCTGGCCAGGATGTCCACGGGTCCGATCGCCGTCATGTACTCGCGGCGCACGAGCACGTGGCCGTCGCCGAGCAGGTGGATCTGCTCGGCCAGCAGCTTCTGGAGGTGCGCCTCCACGCCGTCCTTCTGCAGTCCGGGGTCGATGCCGAGGTCGTGTGCGGAGTCGTGCAGCACCTCGTGGATCGAGACGATCAGGAGGTCCGCGGTCTTGGCCTGGGTGACCCGCCACACCTGCGTGATCCCGGCCTCCCGCTGCAGCTCGTCCGGCTCGTCGACCGTGACCGTGCAGGGCGGGCTCATCCAGTTGAGCGGCTTGTACGAGCCGCCGTCGGAGTGCACGAGCAGGCTTCCGTCGGCCTTCAGCATCAGGAGCCGTTTGGCGAGCGGGAGGTGAGCGCTCAGTCGCCCGGCGTAGTCGACGGAGCAGTTGGCAATCACGAGGCGCACCGGTCAAGTGTACGGTGCGCGCGCGATCGCGGTCGGCCTGCTGGCAGGATGAGGGCATGGCTCACGACCTCCTCATCGGCACGTACACACAGCGGCTCCCGCACGTCGATGGGCACGCGGCGGGCATCCTCGGTGCCCGCTTCGACGGCACCGACATCGTCGACGTCTCGGTCGCCGCCGAGGTGCCCAACCCGTCGTGGGTGGCCGTCACCGACCACGGCACGCGGGCGTACGCGGTCGAGGAGACGGGCCCGGACGGCGGTGTCTCGGCGTTCTCCCGGAGCGCGGACGGAACGCTGCGGCCGTTGGGCCGCGTGTCCAGCGGCGGCGACTCGCCCGCCCACCTGACGGTGCACCCGTCCGGACGGTGGCTGGCCACCGGGACGTACGTCGGTGGCACGGTCTCGGTCTTCACGCTGGCCGACGACGGCTCGATCGGCGAGCGGACCGCGTTCGTGCAGCACGAGGGGCACGGGACGCATCCCCGCCAGGAGTCGCCGCACGTGCACCAGCTGGTCTTCGACCCGGTGACGGGAGAGCTGGTCGTGGTGGATCTCGGCCTGGGCGAGGTGCGCTGGTACACCCTGTCGGAGTCCGGAGCGCTGGCGCTGCGCCCGGAGGCGACGGTGACGGTCGGCGCGGCCGGCCCCCGGCACCTGGCGTTCCACCCGGACGGCCGGCACCTCTTCCTCCTCAACGAGCTCGACAGCACCCTCGCCCTGTTGCGGCGCGAGGGCGACCGCTTCGCGCTCGTCGCCTCGGTCGGCACGCGCGGGTCGGAGTCCGCCCCCGGCAATCAGACGGCGGCCGTCCGGGTCTCGCCCGACGGGCGGACCGTGCTGGTG
Source organism: Leifsonia sp. TF02-11 (assembly GCF_017565305.1). Taxonomy (GTDB): domain Bacteria; phylum Actinomycetota; class Actinomycetes; order Actinomycetales; family Microbacteriaceae; genus Leifsonia. The sequence continues at coordinate 172,316 of NZ_JAGEKP010000003.1, read as the reverse complement.
ACCAATCGCGGCGACGACACGATCGGGGTATTCGCGTTCGACGCGGCGACCTCGGCGCTCGAGTTCGTGCGGGTCGTGCCGGTGGGAGGCCGCGCGCCGCGCGACCTCGTGTTAGCGCTGTCCGGGGATCGCGTGCTCGCCGCCTGCCAGGACAGCGACGAGGTCGTCGTGTTCGCCTTCGACGCGGGCAGCCGCGAGCTCACGCGCCTCGGCGCGTCTCCCGTCCCCACCCCCGTCTGCCTCGCGTTCGTGTAGCCCCCACCTCGAGACGGCGGATTCTCCGCCCACTCGACGCGTTTCGGCGCATTTTGCGCCTTCTCGACGAGCTACTCGGTGGCGGGGGCCGCCGCGCGGGCGCGGCGCTCGGCGAGCGGACGGACGGCGGGCGCGGCCAGGAAGGACGCGACCAGCAGCACGAGGATGAGGTAGAGGGCGTTCAGGATGCCGAACTCCTTGCCCAGGAAACCGATCAGCGGCGGGCCGACCAGGAACGCGCAGTATCCGATGATCGCGACGGCGGAGACCCGTGCTGCCGGGTTGTCCTGGCCGTCCGAGGCCGCGGACATCCCAAGTGGGAAGCCGAGCGAGACGCCGAAGCCCCAGAGCACCGTGCCCAGCACGACCACCCAGAGCGGGCCCCCGAGGATGAACAGCAGGAGACCGACGACGCCCATGGCTGCGGTGGCGCGGATCGCGGCAACGCGTCCGATGCGGTCGACGACCGGGCCACCGAGCACGCGTCCTATGGTCATGGCCGCGACGAAGAAGCCGAAGACGACGGCGCCGGTGGAGTTCTGCTGGGCGTGGCCGTCGACGGTGGCCAGCGCGATCCAGTCGTTGGCCGACCCTTCGCCGAACGCCATGCCGAGCATGACGACGCCGATCAGGATGAGACGCCAGTCCGCCCACACCGCGAGCGAGGCACGCAGGCGCTGCCCGAACGGGATGCGCGGCTGCGCCTCCGTCTCGTCGCCGAGTTCCGCCTCCCGCGGGATGAACCGGATGGCGAACAGCGCCACGGCGACCATCAGCACCGCGATGACCGCGAGGTGCCACGCCACCGCGATGTGGAGGGCGGCCGCTGCCGCGCCGATGCCGGCCCCGAGGACCGTGCCGAAGCTGAAGAACGCGTGCATGAGCGGCATCAGCGTCTTGCCGATCTCGCGCTCGACGGCGGTGCCCTCGACGTTCATCATCACGTCGACCATCCCGTTGCCGAAGCCGAGCAGGATGAGGCCGATCGCGACCAGCGGGACCGCGTGGAAGACGCTGGAGCCGAACCCGATCAGCAGGGTGCCGATGGCGACGATCGTGAGGCCGCCGACCATCCCCTTGTGCGGTCCGAAGCGCACCATCACCAGCGACGAGACCGACAGGCCGACGATCGCGCCGATGGACATCCCGAGGATGAGCAGCCCGACGGAGGACGGGTCGCGGCCGAGGCCGAGGTCGTCGCGCACTCCCGGGATGCGGGCGACCCAGGTCGCCATGGCGAGCCCGCTGAGGATGAAGATGACGAACACGGCATTGCGCCAGGCGCGCAGCTCGCGGCGCGAGCGGGTCGTCGTCGGGGTCGGCTGTGACATCGGCTTTCCTGGTGATTTCGGCACTCGAATCGTTTCGATCGAAACGATTCGACTAAGCTACCACACGTGAACGACAGCAGCACAACCCTTCTGGGCGCCCGGCCGACGCTGGCCGCGGTCGCCCGGCTGGCCGGTGTCTCCAACTCCACGGCCTCGCTGGCCTTCTCCGGCACAGGGCCCGTCTCCGACGCCACGCGCGAGCGGGTGCTCGAGGCGGCCAAGCAGCTCAACTACGCGGGCCCGGACCCGCGGGCCCGCTCGCTCCGCCGCGGCCGGTCCGGCATCGTCGGGGTGGTGATGGAGGAGCGCGTCGGCGACGCGTTCCGCGACCCCATCAAGATCGCCCTCCTCGACGGGATCTCCGACGAGATCGCCGCCATCGACGCGGGGCTGCTCATCCTCACCGACGCGGGGGAGACCGCGCAGCGGATCGAGGACGCGCCGATGGACGCCGTGGTGCTCGTCGGCTGCAGCCCCCGCCTCGACGAGTCGGTCGCGATGCTGCGCCAGCGCGGCATCCCGCTGGTCGCGATCGAGGGCGGCCCGTCGGACGACGTGCCGTCGATCGGTCAGGACAACAGGGAGGCCACCCGCCTCGCCGCCCAGCACCTCCACGAGCTGGGCCACCGCGACGTCGCGATCGTCGCCCTTCCGCTGACCCGCGACCGCGCGCGCGGCCCACTCACGGCCGAGAACGTGCGAAGCAGCAGTTCCACCACGGGCAACGAGCGTCTCGCCGGGGCGCGCGACGTCTTCCCGACCGCCGGCGGCTGGACGACCAGGGGCTCGTTCGTCGAGGAGGGCAGGATCGCCGGCATGGCGCTCCTCTCCGACCCGAGCCGGCGGCCGACCGCGATCATCGCGCAGAGCGACCTGCTCGCCGCCGGTGTGATCCGTGCGGCGGAGGAGCTGGGGCTGGAGGTCCCCGGCGACGTCAGCGTCGTCGGATTCGACGGGGTGCGCGTCGACGGGCTGTGGCCGTACGACCTCACCACGTTGGTCCAGCCCGCAGTGGAAAAGGGGCGAGCAGCGGGTCACGCCATCGTCGAGATGCTGGAGGGCCGACCGCCCCGCACCGCGTCGTTCACGAGCGAGTTCCACCGCGGCAACACGACAGCGGCACCCCGCCCGGCCTAGGCCCCGCATCGCGCGCCCGTGCCGCGTGGCCAACGGAGGATCACCGGTCCAGCAGCGCCGCGATCTCCTCCGTTCCCCGACTTTTCGTGCGGCTCCCGTTCTGATCTCCTCCGTTGCCTGCAGCTGTGAAGCGGTGCGGCCGGGCACCCGTAGGGTGGACCCATGGATCTCGAAGCCATCTACCGTGACTTGCACGCCCACCCCGAGCTCTCGTTCGAGGAGCACCGCACCGCAGGCATCGTGGCGGAGCAGCTCACTGCGCTCGGCCTCGAGGTGCACACCGGGATCGCCCGCACGGGTGTCGCCGGCGTGCTGCGCAACGGCGACGGGCCGACCGTCCTGCTGCGGGCCGACATGGACGGCCTCCCCGTCCTCGAGCAGACCGGGCTGCCGTGGGCGTCGACCGCGACAGCGCCCGGCGACGACGGTCACCCGGTCCCGGTCATGCACGCGTGCGGCCACGACATCCACATCACGTGCCTGCTGGGCGCCGTCGAGCGGCTTGCGGCGACCACCGAAGACTGGTCAGGTACCGTGGTCGCCGTCTTCCAGCCCGCCGAGGAGCACGGCGGCGGCGCCGAGGTGATGGTGCAGGACGGCCTGTACACGAAGGTGCCAGCGCCCGACGTCGTGCTCGGGCAGCATGTGACGCCGTTCCCCGCCGGCATGGTGGGCGCGCGCCCCGGGGCGGCGATGGCCGCCGTGGACACGTTCGAGGTCACGCTGCACGGGCGCGGCGGCCACGGATCGCGCCCGGAGACCACCATCGACCCTGTGGTCATGGCCGCGTCGGCGGTGATGCGCCTGCAGACCGTCGTCTCGCGTGAGATCGCGCCGCGGGACACCGCCGTCGTGACCGTTGGAACCATGCACGCCGGCACGAAGAACAACATCATCGCTCCGTCGGCGACGCTCGGGATCAGCATGCGCAGCTTCGACGAGGCGGTCCGCACCCGCATGCTGGAGGGCGTCGACCGCATCATCCGCGCCGAGGCGCAGGCGAGCGGGTCACCACAGGAGCCCACCTTCGAGTGGGGCGAGCGCTACCCGGTCACCGTCAACGATGCAGATGCCACCGCTCGCGTCAACGCCGCCTTCGCCGCGGAGTTCGGTGCTGAGGCCGTGTTCGAACCCGACCCGATCGCGGGCAGCGAGGACGTCGGAAACCTGGCGACCGCCGCGGGCGTGCCTCTGGTCTACTGGCTGCTCGGCGGCGGCGACCCCGAGGCCGTTCGCGCGGCGATGGCGGCGGGAACAGTCGACTCCGACATCCCCTCGAACCACTCCCCGTTCTTCGCCCCGCTGGCGCAGCCGACGATCGACACCGGAGTGCGCGCCCTCGTCACCGCGGCCCGCGAGTGGCTCGCCTGAGTCGCTGATTTGCGCCACATATGGCGCTAGGCACCGCGAAACGCCACATTTGCCGCAAATGCGGTGACTTCGTCGACGTGCGCGCCGAGATCGCCAACGCCGAAGCGCGCGTCGCCGCTCCGCGCGCCGCGACGTTCTTCACGAATGTCGTGTTTCGTGCCACGAATGTGCTGATTCGTCACGAATGTTTGCGTTGGGTCGTGGGTTCCTCGCGTGCGCAGTGGCGGATGCTGTGTCGTCCTTTCGTGACGAATGTCGTGTTTCGTGCCACGAATGTGCCGATTCGTCACGAATGTTTGCGTTGGGTCGTGGGTTCCTCGCGTGCGCAGTGGCGGACGCGGTGGTGTCGCGCTTTCGTGACGAATGTCGTGTTTCGTGCCACGAGTGTGCTGATTCGTCACGAATGTCGTGACTTGTGGCGCCAAGGTCGTGAGGCATGTGGTGGTGGCGCGTACTCGCCGCGATCCTCGCGGCGAGCCCGGTGGGATTCGGCGCAGGTCACGGGACGCGAGAGGCGTGGCCCACTTTCGTGACGAATGTCGTGTTTCGTAACACGAATGTGCTGATTCGTCACGAATGTTTGCGTTGGGTCGTGGATTCCTCGCGTGCCCAGTGGCGGACGCGGTGTCGCACTTTCGTGACGAATGTCGTGTTTCGTGCCACGAATGTGCCGATTCGTCACGAATGTCGCGGTCGGCGGGGACGAGGTGGCGGCAGTCGCGGCCGCCGCGAGGCCGCCGCGTCAGCGCTCGGCGCCCGGCCGCATCCATGCGTGGCCTCGCGCGCGGAGGCCGAGGGTGAGTGCCCGCGCCCCGAGGTACCCGAACGCGAAGGCCGCGGTCAGCGCGGCGAGGCCGCCGGCGTCGGGCGAGCCCCAGGCGACGACCGCCAGGGCGAGGGGAGCGAACACCGCGACGTTGAGCACCCCGGTGAGCGCCAGGTAGCGCGCGTCGCCCGCCCCGATGAGCACGCCGTCGAGGACGAAGACGTATCCGCCGAGGGGAGCACTGACGCCGATGATCGCCAGAGCGATCGGCAGCAGTGCGGCGACCGACGGATCGCTCGTGAACAGGCCGGCCGCGACCGGGCTGAGGGCGAGTGTCGCGGCGCCGAGCACCACTCCGGAGCCGATCCCCCACTGCACGCAGCGCCGGAGGACCTCGCGCACATCGTCGAGTCGTCCGGCCCCGAGTCCCTTGCCGACGAGCGCCTGCGCTGCGATCGCGAGGGCATCGAGCGCGAACGCCAGCGTGGCGAAGACGGTCATCGTCACCTGGAAGGCCGCGAGCTCGTCCGGCCCCAGCCGGGTCGCGGCGAACACCGCGAGCAGCATCGCGGCCCGCAGGCTCGCGGTGCGCAGGAAAAGCCAGCCTCCTGCGCGTGCGGTGCGGCCGATGCCGCTGTGGTGGGGGAGGAGCGGTGCGCCGACGCGGCGGGCGTGGCGCACGACGATCACCGCGTAGACGACGACCATCGCCCACTGGGCGACGACGGTACCGAGCGCGGATCCGGCGATCCCGAGCCCGGCCACATAGATGAAGACGAAGTTCAGGATGATGTTCGCCCCGAACCCGCCGACGGCGACCGCCAGCGGCGTCCGGGTGTCCTGCAGACCCCGGAGCAGGCCGGTCGTCGCGAACACCAGCAGCATGGCGGGCAGGCCGAGCATCGAGAGCGTCAGGTAGGTCGTGGCCTGTGCCGTGACCTCGGGGGAGGCGCCGAACAGCGCGACGAGGAACGGCGAGGCGAACCAGCCGGCCACGGCCAGCACGATTCCCAGGCCGAGCGCCAGCCAGGTGCCGTCGACCCCGGCCGCGATCGCGCCGCGCTCGTCGCCCGCCCCGAGCCGTCGCGCGACCGCCGGTGTGGTCGAGTAGGCCAGGAACACCATCAGGCCGACGATCGTCTGCAGCACCGCGCTCGCGATGCCGAGCCCGGCGAGCGGTGCGACGCCGAGGTGGCCGACCATCGCCGAGTCGGCCAGGAGGAAGAGCGGTTCGGCGACGAGCGCGCCGAGCGCGGGCACGGCGAGACGGAGGATCTCCCGGTCGAGCGGGCGGCGGAGGAGGAGGTTCACGGCTCGACCACGCTACCGCGGACCGCCGACGTGTCGTGCGGGCCGGGTGTCGGAGGCTCTTTCTACAGTGGAGGCATGAGCCACCTGATGCCGGAACTCCTGTCCACCTGGTCCTGGCGTCTCGATCGCGTCCGCAACGGGCGCACCGTGCTCACGAAGAGCCAGGCGGCCTCCGCGCGCACCGATCTGGCGCACGATCGCTCGGCCCACCCCTCCGACTACGCGGGCTATGAAGAGGAGTACACATCGGCTATCGAGGCTCTCGAGGTGCTGGCGCAGCAGGCCAACCGCAGCGACGACCTCCTCGCCGTCCTCCGTGCCGAGCGGCGTGCAAGCGACCAGTCGGCCCGCGACCGGTACGCCACGGCACCCGACAGCGCGCCCCGCGCATCGCTCGCCGCCGAGCACGACAGGGTTCCCGCGGGATTGCCGGAAGCGCTCGACGAGTGGGTGCACCGGCTCATCCGCTATCGCGGTGGCGCCAAAGTCATCGCGCCGATCGAAGCATCGAGGGCCGAGATCCGGCTGCGCAACGAGGCCGACCTCCACCCGAGCGCCTATCGCACGTCGATGGCCGCGCCGTTCTACGGGCGCGTCATGCGCGAGCTCGGCGAGATCGCGACCTCCCAACGGCCGGGCGTCCACGTCTCGCGACGCGGGCTGCACCGCGGGCTCGCGGACGACTCGTTCCTGTGACGCCGGCCCGTACGGCGCGCTCGGGGGTGCGGCGCCGTGCCACTCCCTGGCCGATCGCTGCCGTCGCCCTGCTCATCGCCCTGGTGGGCGCGGGAGGCTACGCCGCACTGAACGGCGGTGCGACAGACGGCAGCAGAGCGCCTGGAGCCGCGAGCTCGACCGTGCCAGCCGTGTCACCTCCTCCCGGCGCCCGCGCGGCCCCCGGCCTCCTCGACGCCGCAGCAGCGCGCGCCGCACTCGCGGCCCTTCCGGTGAAGGGCAGGGCGCCTGCCACCGGATACGACCGCGTCGCGAAGTTCGGCGAGGCCTGGCTCGACGTCGACCGCAACGGCTGCGACACCAGGGACGACATCTTGGCCCGCGATCTCGCCGACGTCACGCGACGGTCGGACTGCCGTGTGCTCACCGGCACGCTCGCCGATCCGTACACCGGCACGACCATCGCTTTCACCCGAGGCCAGCAGACCTCCGCTCGGGTGCAGATCGACCACGTGGTCGCGCTCCTCGACGCCTGGGAGACCGGGGCGCAGTCCCTGAGTCAGGAGACGAGGGTCCAGCTCGCCAACGACCCGCTCGAGCTCCTCGCCGTGGACGGGCCGACCAACCAGGCCAAGGGCGCGGGCGATGCGGCGACGTGGCTGCCGCCGGCGGTGGGCTTCCGGTGCGAGTACGCAGCCCGTCAGGTCAGCGTGAAGGCCAAGTACGGTCTCTGGGTGAAGCCGGCGGAGAAGTCGGCGTTGGGGCGCATCCTCGCCGGCTGCTGACGGTCCAGAACGCCGCGACCGGGCCCCGACACGCCGTAAGGATTGCGTTAGAAGTTTTCACAAATTACTGAAACAAGCGTAGAGTCCCGGGTATGAGCACAGTGATTGAGGCCTCGGGCCTCGAGAAGCGATTCGGCCGGGTGCGGGCACTCAACGGGCTCGACCTCGCCGTGACCGAAGGGGAAGTGCACGGATTCCTCGGGCCGAACGGCGCGGGCAAGTCCACCACCATCCGCATCCTGCTGGGGCTGGCCCGCTCCAACGGCGGGAGTGCCCGCGTCTTCGGGAGCGATCCGTGGCGTGACGCCGTCGCGCTCCACCGCCGCATCGCGTACGTCCCCGGTGACGTCAGCCTCTGGCCGAACCTCTCCGGTGGCGAGGCGATCGACCTCCTCGCGCGACTGCGCGGAGGCACAGCGGACAAAGCGGCGTACGCCGAGCGCAAGAAGCGGCTCGTCGACGTCTTCCAGCTCGACCCGACCAAGAAGGGTCGCGCCTACTCGAAGGGCAACCGGCAGAAGGTGGCGCTCGTCGCCGCGTTCGCGACGCCGGCCGACCTCTACATCCTCGACGAGCCGACCAGTGGCCTTGATCCCCTGATGGAGGCGACCTTCAACGCCGAGATCGCGCGCATCGCCCGCGAAGGCGCGACCGTCCTGCTGTCCAGCCACATCCTGTCGGAGGTCGAGCAGCTCTGCGACTGTGTGAGCATCATCCGCGATGGCAGGACCGTCGAGTCCGGCACGCTCGATCAGCTGCGCCACCTCACCCGCACCGAGATCTCGTTCGCGGCCGACGGGGTGACCCAGGAGCAGCTCGCCCGTATCCCGGATGCGCACGACCTGCGCATCGACAACGGCCGTGTGAAGTTCACGGCGGACAGCGACGGCCTCCCGCCCGTGCTCGCCGCGCTCGCCGAGCTGAATGCGAAGAGCCTGACGGTCGCGCCTCCGTCGCTGGAGGAGCTGTTCCTCCGCCACTACGGCGACGAGCTGGCCGCGGTCGAGCAGACCGAGGAGGAGGCGAAGGCGCGATGAGCACCACCACCGCCGACCGGGCGACCGCCCGTTCGGGAGGCCACTCCGCTGCGGCCGCGCACGGCCGCGGTGCGATCCTGCGCGTCCTGCTGCGGCAGCGGCTGCGTCGCGACCGCTGGCAGCTGCTCATCTGGATCCTGTGCATCGCGTTCCTTGCGCTGTTCTCGGCCGCGAGCATCGATCAGACCTATGGCTCGGCCTCCGGGCGCGCCGAGCTGGTCAAGCTCGCGATCGCCAACCCGACGGTGCTGGTGTTGCGCGGCCTCCCCCAGGGGACGAGCCTCGCCGCCGTCACCTTCTTCGAGATCTACACCTTCCTCGCCCTGCTGGCCGGGCTGATGAACACGTTCCTCGCCGTGCGGCACTCGCGCGCCGAGGAGGAGTCCGGTCGCGCCGAGCTCGTCGGCTCCACGCCGGCGTCGCGCTTGATGCCGACGATCGCCACGGTGGTGCACGGCGTCTTCGCGAACATCGTGCTGGCGCTCGCGACCGCGCTGGGGTTCCTCGCCTCCGGTCTCCCCGCGTACGGATCGTTCGTGGCGGGTGCCGCGGTCGGGGGAGCCGGGATCGCGTTCCTGGCGGTGGGCCTCCTGCTCGCGCAGGTCATGAGCACCTCGCGCGGAGCGAACGGCTACGCCGCGGCCGTCGTGGTGATCGCCTGGGTGCTGCGCGGCATCGGCGACGCCATCGGAACCGTCACGGGTTCCGGCACCGCGATGGTCTCCGGGTGGCCGACCTGGCTCAGCCCGATCGGCTGGGGCGAACAGTTCTCGCCCTACGTGCAGAACAACTGGTGGCCGCTGCTTCTGCAGCTCGGTCTCGCCGCCGTGCTGATCGCGGCAGTCTTCGGCCTTCAGGCGGTCCGCGACTCGGGAGCGGGTCTCGTGCCCGAGCGAGCGGGCCGGCGGGATGCGCTGCCGACGTTGAACGGCCCGCTCGGCCTGGCCTGGCGCCTGCAGTGGCCGACCATCCTCGGCTGGACCGTCGGGGGCGCCCTGACCGGGGTGCTCGCGGGGGCGCTGGGAAGCGTCGTCAGCACGTCGATCTCGAACGACCCCAGTCTCTCGAACATCCGGGATGCCGTCGCCCACCTGGGTGCGGGCGGCTCGGGCTCGATGACCGCGCTCTTCCTCTCCGCGATCATGTCGATCGTCGGCGTCCTCGCCGCGGCGTGCGCCGTACAGGCGGTCATCCGGCTGCGCCAGGAGGAGGTGGGCGGCTCCGCGGAGGTCATGATGGCGACGCCGCTCTCGCGCGTGCGCTGGCTGCTCGAGTTCGTGCTCGTCGGCCTGATCGCGATCGTGCTGGTGCTGGTGGCGGCCGCGCTCGCCGCCGGCTTGTCGGCGGTGGCGGCGGGGGAGAAGGCCTCGTCGTTCAACGACGCGTTCGCCGCCGCGGCTGCGCAGTTCCCCGTCGCGCTCGTGTACCTGGGAGTGCTCACGCTGGTCTTCGTGCTGCTGCCGAGCTGGACCGTCGCCGTCGGCTGGGCAGCGCTCGGCGCCGGCGCCTTCATCGGCATCTTCGGTGCGCTCATCAAGCTGCCCGATTGGCTGCGGCACATCTCGCCGTTCGCGGACGCGCCGGTCGTCGTCGGAAAAGTGGATTGGACCGGGGGATACTGGATGTTCGGCATCGCGCTGGTCGCGCTCGCCGCGTCCGCGGCGCTGATCCGTCGCCGGGACTTCGCGATCGGCTAGGGGAGCGGCGTGGCCAGAGACGAACAGGCTCTCACCGAGATGATGGAGCACTCGGCGGCGGTACTCACCGCCGCCGGGTTCCCGAAGATGCCGGCGCGGGTGCTGATGGCACTCACCGTGACCGAGTCCGCCGGTCTCACGGCGGCCCAGCTCGCCGAGCGCCTCGACGTGAGCGCCGCGGCGATCTCGGGAGCGGTGCGCTACCTCCAGACGCTCGGCATCGTGCGCCGGCTGTCTCAGAACGGCAGCCGACGGGATCTCTACCAGATGCCCGCCGACTGGTACGCGCTGATGGTGCGCAACAGCCCGATCTACGGTGTGCTGGCCGACCAGGCCGAGACCGGTCTCGCAGCGATCGACGATCCGGACGACCCTGCCACCGAGCGACTGCGCGACATGGCGGGGTTCTACCGGTTCATGAAAGACCGCCTCCCCGACATGCTCAACGAGTGGGAGGAGATCCGCGCCCAGCGATCCGAAGGCTGAGGCATGGGCACCGCTTCCCGTCCTGATTTGCAAAACTCCAAATATCACCAATAGGGTTTTACCTGCGTCTGGTTCAGACGCAGCGCTGTCTCCTGGGGAGAGGCAGCAGCGCCGGTTGCCGGGCGGAGGCCGGAGGCCGGGTCCGGGGGCGATGCGGAATCTAGGGGGCCGACACACTCGGGCCCGTCTGTCGGTGTGGTGCCGGGGTGGCACCGCATCCGTTCGGCTTCCGGCGCGCCATCCGGGGCTGGGCTCCAAAATCTGAAATGCTAGCCTTCGAACCAACCAGGGGGCAGCATGCGTTTCACCAGTCCGGCTCAGAAGGCGCTCGTCGTCATCGTGCTGCTCGGGGTCAACCTGGTGCTGGCGCTCGTGTTCGATGCGCTGCACTCGGAGGTCGCCTCCATCGTGCTGACCGTGCTCCAGGTCATCGGCTGGTACCTCGTGTCGCGGCTGTTCCGCGGACCGGGGGAGTCGCTGCGAGCGGCACGGCCCTGGTGGCGGATGACGAATCGGCCGCTCCTCTCCGGCGTGCTCGGCGCGGGCTACGCCCTCCTCGCCGTGGTCAACATCGGCTTCTCGTTCGCCGGCTACGGCAGCCTCTCCGGCACCGTCTCGATCCTCGCGGAGCTCATCCTCGCCGCGCTCTTCCTCCTCTCGTTCGCGCGCCTTCGCGCTGCCTCCCCGGCGCGCGCCTGACAGCCGGGGCGCCTGCACCGTAGGCTGGCCCCATGACGCTCACCTCCGGAATCGCGACCGACGAACTCGACCCCACGATCCGCCCGCAGGACGACCTGTTCCGGCACGTCAACGGCACCTGGATCTCGCGCACCGAGATCCCGTCCGACAAGGCGCGTTGGGGGTCCTTCATGGAGCTCGCCGAGCAGTCGGAGGCCGCCGTGCGCGAGATCGTGGAGGCGGCCCAGAGCGCACCGGAGGGCACGGAGGAGCGCAAGTTCGGCGACCTCTACACCAGCTTCCTCGACGAGGAGCGCGTCGACGCCCTCGGGGCGAAGCCGATCGAGGCGCAGCTGGCGATCGCGAGCGACGTCGACAGCATCGCGGAGTTCCTGAAGACGCTCGGCCGGCTGGAGCGGCATGGCGTGGGCGGTTTCTACCAGCTCTTCGTCGACAACGACCCCGGCGACCCGGAGCGCTACCTGGTCTTCGCCGAGCAGGCCGGGATCTCGCTCCCCGACGAGTCGTACTTCCGCGAGGAGCGGTTCGCGCCGGTCCGTGAGGCGTTCGCCGCCCACATCCAGCGGATGTTCGAGCTCGCGGGCTTCGAAGACGCCCCCGAGCGAGCCCAGCGGGTCTACGACCTCGAGGTCGAGATCGCCGCGCAGCACTGGGACAACGTGCGGTCGCGCGACTCGGAGAAGACCTACAACCTCTACGCGTGGGCCGACGCGGCCGCGCTGTTCGCCGGTGGCGGCGACAGCGGGGGCGCTGCGAGTCTCGACAGCTGGGCCGAGGGACTGGAAGCACCGCAGGGCGCACTGGCCGAGGTGGTGCTGCGTCAGCCGTCGTTCACGTCCGGCATCGCCGGCCTGCTCACCGACGACCGCCTGGAGTCGTGGAAGGACTGGCTGGCCTGGCAGATCATCCACGGCTCTGCCCCTTACCTCTCCGGCGACTTCGTCGACGCGAACTTCGACTTCTACGGCCGCACCCTCACCGGAACGCCGGAGATGCGGGCCAGGTGGAAGCGCGGCATCTCGCTCGTCGAAGGGGCGATGGGGGAGGCCGTCGGCCGCATCTATGTCGAGAAGCACTTCCCGCCCACGGCCAAGAAGGCGATGGACGCGCTGGTCGCCAACCTGATCGAGGCGTACCGGCAGAGCATCCAGAAACTCGAGTGGATGGGCGAGGACACCCGCGACCGCGCCCTCGACAAGCTCGCCAAGTTCACTCCCAAGATCGGCTACCCGGTGAAGTGGCGCGACTACTCGTCGCTGGTCATCGACCCGACGGACCTGATCGGCAACGTGCGTGCCGGCGCCCTCTTCGAGTTCAACCGCGAGCTCGGCAAGATCGGCAAGCCGCTCGACCGCGACGAGTGGTTCATGACGCCGCAGACGATCAACGCGTACTACAACCCGGGCTTCAACGAGATCGTCTTCCCCGCCGCCATCCTGCAGTACCCGTTCTTCGACGAGAGCCGCGACGACGCAGCCAACTACGGCGCGATCGGCGCGGTGATCGGCCACGAGATCGGCCACGGCTTCGACGACCAGGGGTCCAAGTTCGACGGCGACGGCAAACTCGAGGACTGGTGGACCGCTGCCGACCGCGAAGCGTTCGAGAAGCGCACCAGCAGCCTCATCGCCCAATACGACGCGCTCGCACCCGCGCAGGTGCCCGACCACCACGTCAACGGCGCCCTCACCATCGGCGAGAACATCGGCGACCTCGGCGGTCTCGGCATCGCCTGGAAGGCGTACCTGCTGTCGCTCGGCGGTGAACAGCCTCCGGTCGTCGACGGGCTGACGGGCGCCGAGCGCTTCTTCCTCTCCTGGGCGCAGGCCTGGCAGCAGAAGTCGCGCGATGAGGAGGTCATCCGGCTGCTCGCGATCGATCCGCACTCGCCCAACGAGTTCCGGTGCAACCAGATCGTGCGCAACATCGACGCCTTCTACGACACCTTCGGGGTGACCGACGCCGATGCCCTGTGGCTCGCTCCGGAGGACCGCGTCACGATCTGGTGAGGCCGTCGCGGTCCCTCCCGCGAAAGGTCTCTCGGTGACCCCCCGATCGGGGTAACATCATCCCTATCGTGTCGGGGCGCCCACCCTGTCGCGACGCGGGCCGGGGGGACCGCTGAACAAGCCGAAGCCCCGACTCGGAAGAAAGACCCAGCGCAACCCGTGACGATCCAGACCCCGGAGACTGACCACCGACGCCGCCATGTGACCACGCGTCGCGGCCGGCACCGCGGGTCGGCAACCGCCACTCCCGAGGTGTTCTCCCGCGGGTTCGACGCGCTGGGCCGCCTTGCCGTCCAGGGCGTGCAGGTGTCCGCCCGGGCGACCGACCTCTCCACCGGCGAGGTGCTGTTCTCGGTCGACGACCATGTGGTGATGCCGACGGCGAGCATCGGCAAGGTGCTGCTCCTGGTGGAGGTCGCGGCCCGGCTGCAGTCCGGGCAGCTGAGCCCGCTGGTCCAGCTGGATCGCGCGCCCCAGGACGTGGCGGGCGACTCCGGGATCTGGCAGCACCTCCAGGTTCCGGCGCTTCCCGTGGCCGACCTGGCCGCGCTGGTCGGCGCGACGAGCGACAACCTGGCGACCAATGTGCTCCTGCGCCGCGTGGGCCTGGAGGCCGTGAGCGCCCGCACGGAGTCGCTCGGCCTGACCCGTACCGCCCTCCTCGACCTGGTGCGCGATCACCGAGGCCCCGACGACGCCCCTCAGCTGTCGGTCGGCAGTGCGAACGAGCTGACCTGGCTGTTCTCGGCGCTTGCGCGAGGGGAGATCGTCGACGCGCAGACCAGCCGCCAGGTCATCTCGTGGCTGTCGCTCAACAGCGACTTCTCGCTCGTCTCGAGCGCGTTCGGCCTCGACCCGCACTCGCACCGCCACCCGGAGCACGGCATCCTGCTGGTCAACAAGACCGGCACCGACGCCGGCGTCCGCAGCGAGGTCGGCGTGCTGCGCGGCCCGCGCGCCGGCGTCACGTACGCGGTCTCGACGTACTTCGACGACACCAGCCTCCCGGCGCGGCTCGGCGTCATCGACGGGATGCGCACGGTGGGGTTGGATCTGCTGGAGTACGTGTTCTGAGAAGTTCTTGCTTGCAAAAGGTGTAATATTTAACACCTTAGTTTGATGCTACGCTGGTCGTTCACCACAGGACGAGCGGTAGCCCAATGATTCGAGCGAGAACGCGCACGCGCGCTGCCCTTCAGCTCGCCGCAGTCTGGACCCCCGCATTGGTGCTCCTGGGCTCCTGGCCCCTACTTGAGCCGCCGCTGCCCGCGAGCCTCGCCACTCGGTGGTCGGGGAGCACCGCGGAAGGATGGGCGCCGGCGGCTCTCGTGTTCGGCGTCGCGGCCGTGATCTCCGTGACGACCGCGGCGTGCGCGGGCCGCGGCGAGCGACGACGTGTCTGGATCGCATCCGGGTTCTCCGCATTCAGTGCGACCGTGTGGATCGTTGTGGCCGTCGTCAACCTGCAGAGCCCGCCGGAGCTCGGGGGCTGGGGCCTCGTGACGCCGTTCGCGTTCCTCTATGGAGCGCTGCCTGCGTGGCTCACGGTCGTGAAGCCAGGCGCCGACACCGGGGACGAAGCGGGGATGCGTCCGGTGGCGGCGAAGGCTGCACGGGACCTCGTCTTCTCGCCGGTGATCTGCGTTCTCGCCGCCTGCACAGGGGTGGGGTCCTTGTTCGTGGCCCTCGTCTCCGCGGGCGAGGAGGCCTCCAACTGGATGGCGATCGGGCTCGGTCTGACGACCGTGGTCGCAGCAGAGTTCGCCGTCGTCCGCATCACGCGGTCGCCCCGACGTCTGGTCGTGTTCGGGACGATTCCCGGCCTCCCTCTCTACTCGATCCGCGCCGACCGGATCCGTTCGGTCGAGGCCCTTCACATCCGTCCCCTCGACTGGGGAGGGTGGGGCTATCGCATCGGCGGGAGAGGCACGGGCGTCATCGTGCGGTCGGGCCCCGGAGTCACGATCCACTCGACCTCGGGCGGCGCCTTCACGGTCAGTGTCCGGCATCCCGAGCGCTTCGTCTCGCCGGCCGCCGGCGCCTGAACGCGACGCTCACCGAGTAAGCGAACCGCGCACTCACCGCATCAGCGTCTTGGCCAGCGCCACATACTCCTTCGCGTTGGCGTCCGGCAGGTAGGCGCGGCCGATCGCGTTGCCGATCGCGGGGAGTGCCACCGCGTCGGGGTATGCCAGCCACAGGGTCTCGTACGTCGGGTTGAACTTGCTCTTGAAGCTGAACAGCGAAGCGAAGCCGTATGCCGGCTCCAGGGTCTTCGCGAGGAACGCGAGGAGGCGGTCGATCACCGCGGGCTCGCCCTCCGCGCTCTCGTCGTCGAGAGCACTCGCCGGCTTGGTCGCGAGCGGGGCGCCGGACAGGCTCAGCACCTCGACGCCCTCCCCGCGCATCCGCTGTGCGGCGGACGCGATCACGAACTCCATGATGCCCGGGATGCTGCGGTCGGCTCGCCGCATGAAGTCGATCGTGTACCCGACGATGCGTTCGTCGCGCCAGCTCGGCAGCCAGCTGGTGACCGCCTGGAGGTCGCCCTGCGGGTCGTACGCCAGGTAGAGCCGCACCTCCGGGTCCTTCAGCTCGGCCATGCCGCCCAGGGTGAAGCCCATCTCCGGCAGCTCCTTCTCGGACACCCACTGCTCGCTGAGCGACACGATCTGGCTCTGCTGCAGGGGGGCGAGCTCGTCCCAGGTGGTCCAGAGCGTCGAGATGCGCTCCTTCACGCCGCGGTTGTGCGCCTGACGCACCTTCTGCCACGCCTTGCCCTGCATGTCGAAGGTTTGCGGGTGCATGAGCGTCTCCTCGCCGACAGAGACGCTCTGCCAGCCGAGCGACTCGAACACCGGCAGGGTCGCGTCGTGGATGCTGTAGAACGCGGGCGTCCAGCTGTTGGCATCGCAGAACCCGATGAAGTCGATGATGGTCTGCTCGGCGCGCTCCGGATGGCAGACGGGGTCGGACAGCGTGATGGCGACGCCGTTGATGACGCGGTAGGCGACCGCGGCCTCCCCGTCTTCCGAGAACCAGTAGACGTTCCCCGGCCAGGTGCCCATGAAGCCGAGCGTCCCGCCTCCGCCCGCGCGCAGGAGCTCGCGGAAGTGCAACTCGTCACCGAGGGTTCGCCCCGTGGAGGTCGCGCGGTACAGCCGCATCGTGCCGATGACGAAGATCGTCCAGAACACCGGGCCGACCCACTGGTAGAGGAATAGCACGATCGGTGCCGTCGGCACGATCACCGGGCCGAGCACCGACTCGAAACCTGACGGTACGAAGCGACGCAGCGTGGACATGAACACGTCGCCGATGCCCGCCTCCGGCACGAAAGAGCCCAGGGCGGCGAGGCCCGCGATCAGGTAGGCGACCGCGAGCAGCGCGAACGAGACCACGATCAGGATCGTGAAGCGCACGACCGCGTCCCTCGGTGCCCGGATCTGGAACTGGCGGCGCGTCGCCAGCAGGAGCACGATCGTCGCGAGCGGCACCAGGAACGCGGCCAGCAGCCAGAGCAGGATCTCGATGGCCGGCGCCAGGGCGTCCATGCCGTCGACCTGCACGGTGACGTCGCCACCGGGCAGGGCGGTGAAGGGGAGGACGACCATCGCCGCGTTGACGATGATCCCGAGCAGCCAGGCGAAGTGACGACCGCGCCGGAGGCCGATCGCCGTCACGATGAGAAGCGCCAACGGCAGCAGAGTGAGCAGCAGCGGGCCGACGCCCTGCACCGCGACGGCGGCGAGCTCGTCGCGGCAGTTGGAGGTGTCGACCGCTCTGCAGGCCGTCAGGACCGAGACCGCGTCGACCTGCCGATGCAGGAACAGCGCTGCGACGAACGAGAGCGGGCCGAGACCGCCTGGCGGCAGCAACGCCGCGAGCGGCCCCACGGCGGTGATGGCCACGATCGCGGCGACCAGGTTGCGCGTCTCCCCGTGCGAGCTGCGGCGCATCCTGTGCAGCCGGCCGCGACGGAGGATCACGCCGAGGGCGAGTCCGAGCAGCGCCGCGATGAGGCGGTAGACGTTGTTCTGGTCACCGTTGTAGAGCACGAACATCACGACGACGGCGAACGTCAGCAGCCGGATGCGTCGCCGCCACAGCGTGCTGGCGAAAGCGCTCGCCGCGATCAGCGCGCCCACGACCCCGATCGTCGGGTCGAGGGTGAAGTCGAACTCCGTCGCCCGGGCGAGGATTTCACCCGCGCTCGCCGCCGCCCACTGTCCGACGACGCCCAGCGTGATGCCGACGACGCCGGTGAGGAGGAAGGCGACGATGAGCCGCACGGTGCCGAGCAACCGCTCCGCAACGGCCAGGAGCGAGAGGGCGAGCACGAACGAGATGACGAACTGGACGGGATCCTCCGGAACGAAGAGCGCCGTCAGCGGTGTCCACCAGTAGCCCGCGTGGATCGTCGTGGGCACGCCGGCCGCCCAGACCAGCGATCCGCCGCCGACGGTGGCAGCACTCCAGAGCGTTCCGGTGGCGATGGAGGTTGCGAGCACGATCAGCGCGAGCGTGACGCTCGCGGGCGCGATCAGCACGTAGGCGCGCAGCATCGCCCACGCCGGTGGGCGCTCCGGTGAGGGAGGGGCCGGCGTGGCCGGTGCGGTGTTCGGGGGAGCCGTGCTCATCGTGTCTCCGTCGCGGTGGGCACCACCCTAGCGGTCGATGCCCGTGTGCGGAGGTCAGATCTCGCGCAGACGCTCCGCAAGGTAGCGGTCGAGGCCCTCGAGCGGGATGCGCTCCTGCTTCATGGTGTCGCGGTCGCGCACGGTCACGGCGTCGTCTTCGAGCGAGTCGAAGTCGACCGTCACGGCGAGCGGCGTGCCGATCTCGTCCTGGCGGCGGTAGCGGCGACCGATCGCGCCCGAGTCGTCGAAGTCGACGTTGCGACGCTTGCGCAGCTTGTCGGCCAGGCCGCGCGCGAGCGGCGACAGGGCCTCGTTGCGCGAGAGCGGGAGGACGGCGACCTTGACGGGAGCGAGGCGCGGGTCGAGGTGCAGTACCGTGCGCTTGTCGGTGCCGCCCTTGGCGTTCGGCACCTCCTCCTCGTCGTACGCGTCGACCAGGAACGCCATCAGGGCGCGGGTGAGACCGAACGACGGCTCGATCACGTAGGGCACGTAGCGCTCGTTCTTGTTCTGGTCGAAGAAGCTGAGGTCTTTGCCCGAGTGCTCGATGTGCGTCTTCAGGTCGAAGTCGGTGCGGTTGGCGACGCCCATCAGCTCGCCCCATTCGCTGCCCACGAAGTCGAACTTGTACTCGATGTCGATGGTGCGCTTGGAGTAGTGCGCGAGCTTGTCCTTCTCGTGCTCCAGGCGGCGGATGTTCGCCGGGTTGATGCCGAGGTCGACGAACCAGTTCCAGCAGAGGTCGATCCAGGTCTGGAACCACTCCTCGTCGGTGCCGGGCTCGACGAAGAACTCGATCTCCATCTGCTCGAACTCGCGGGTGCGGAAGATGAAGTTGCCCGGCGTGATCTCGTTGCGGAACGCCTTGCCGATCTGGCCGATGCCGAACGGCGGCTTCTTGCGCGCGGTCTGCAGCACCGCGGCGAAGTCGGTGAAGATGCCCTGCGCGGTCTCCGGGCGCATGTAGTGGAGGCCGGACTCGTCGTCCACGACGCCGAGGTAGGTCTTCATGAGTCCGGAGAACTGACGGATCGGCGTCCACTGGCCCACCTTGTCCGGGTGGTCGGGGTCGGCGATGTCGTCGAGGCCGTTCGCCGGCGGGTGGCCGTGCTCGGCCTCGTACGCCTCGAACAGGTGGTCGGCCCGGTAGCGCTTGTGGGTGATCAGCGACTCGGTCAGCGGGTCGCTGAAGACCTGCACGTGGCCGGAGGCCTCCCACACCGCGGTGGGGAGGATGATCGCCGAGTCGAGGCCGACCATATCGCCGCGGCCCCGCACGAACGCGTTCCACCACTCGCGCTTGATGTTCTCCTTCAGCTCCACGCCGAGGGGGCCGTAGTCCCACGCCGAGCGGGTGCCGCCGTAGATCTCGCCGGAGGGGAACACGAATCCGCGGTGCTGCGCCAGCGTGATGACGGAATCCAGTCTCGACGGTGCGGCCATAGGTGCTCCCTGTTCGGTGCCGGGTGGTGTGGGGACCCGTCCATCCTACTGAGGATGCGCAGCCGTCACCGGCCCGCGCGGAAGTCCTGCTCCAGGATCGCGTAGACCGCGGTGTCCGACCACTCGCCCTTGAAGATCTCGGTCTGGCGCAGGAGGGCCTCCTGCCGCATGCCGATGATCTCGCAGAGCCGTGCGGAGGCCTCGTTGCGTGCGTCCAGCTGGGCGAACACGCGGTGGCCGCCGAGGGTGTCGAAGCACAGCTCGAGGAGGCGGGTGGTCGCCTCGGTGGCGTAGCCGCGGCCGTGGACCGCCGGGTGGAACACCCAGCCCATCTCGAATTTCGCCCACTCGGCCTTCTTGAGGAACAGGCTCACGTGGCCGATCACCCTGCTGTGGCCGCCCTCGGGGTCCGGCAGCTCGACGGCGTAGACGATGCCGTCGCCGTCGGCGGCGAGCCGGTTCATGGCGATGCGCTTGCGGAGGTGCTCCGCCGACTCGTCGTGGTCGTGGACTTCCCAGTAGAGGTAGCGGGCCACATCCTTCAGCCGCTCGAACTCGTGCCCGTTCTCGAGGTCGCCGCTGTTGAGCGGGCGGAGCAGGAGGCGCTCGGTGCGGAGAGTCTCCGCGGCGTACGGGAGCCCGGTCGCGGCGTGCGGTGCTTCGGTGGTGATCGTGGCCTCGTCGCTCACGTGTCCTCCTCGGTCGGTGGTGGGGTGATCCGTCAGGATGCCGCGGTCTCGTCGTCGACGGCGCGCAGCGCACGCGTCGTCGGCACGTCGTCGACTTCCAACCCGAACAGGGCGGAGGTCGCGTCGACGAACGCCTGCGCGTCGCCGTGCCTGGCGAGCTCACGTGCCCGCACCGACGGCGTGTGCAGCAACACCCCGGCGAGGTGTCGCAGTGCGGCCTCCGTCTGCTCCGACGAGTCGCCGCGCGAGCGGGCCCGGGCGATCTCGGCGTCGAGGACGCCGAAGACGTGCGAGCGCAGCGCGACGAGCGCGGGCGTGACGGCCTGTTCGGCGTTCTGCGCGGCGAATTCTGCCGCTGCTGCGTCGACCAGTTCGCGGGCGTCGGCGGCGGCGTTCAGCTCTTCGACCGGGGCGTGGATGCTGATGGTCTCGAGGTCGAGGAGCTCGACACCGGTCAGCTCTGCGACAGCGGGGTCGACGTTGCGGGGCAGGCCGAGGTCGATTACCAGGCGGCGTTCTGCGGAGCCGGGGAGAGCGATGGCTGCGCTCAGCAGGTCGCGGGTGAGGACGTGCTCGGTGACGGCCGAGCAGGTGACGACCAGGTCGGCGCCCGCCAGCTCGTTCTGCAGGTCGTCCGCCTTGACCGCGACGACATCGTGCGACAGCGCGAACTTCGCCGCGCGGCCGGTCGGGGAGTAGACCCGGACGTCGGTCACGCCGTGGTCGCGCAGGGCGGCGAGGCTGGCGCCGGCGTACTTGCCCGTGCCGACCAACAGCACCCTGACCTGCGTCCAGTCGGAGATGCGGCTCTCGGCCAGCTCGAGCGCGAGGCGGACCATCGATCGGCCGGCGGTCATGATCCCTGTCCGGTTCTTGACGCCGCGAGAGGTGCGGGAGGCGACCTGGAAGACGCGCTCGAGGTCACCGGTGACGGTGCCGGCCGTGCGGGCCGCCTGGAGGGCCCGCCGCACCTGGCCGGCGATCTCGCCCTCGCCCACGACGACGGACTCCAAGCCGCTCGAGACGGAGAAGAGGTGCTCGGCAACGGCGTCGTCGCAGTAGACGGTGCTGGAGGCGCGCAGCGTGTCGGAGTTGATGCCGGCGGCGGCGCTGACCGCCTCGATCACGGCTTCTGCCGAGACGGCGCGGGCCGCAGGGAGCGGCTCGTCGATGTCGAGGTATGCCTCGAAGCGGTTGCACGTCGCGAGTACGACGGATCCGCTCACGAGTTCGCTGTGCTCTGCGAGTGCCGCGGTGACGGCCGGAGCGTGGCGCTCGAGCCGTTCGAGGAGGTCGAACTCCGCGGTGCGGTGGCTCGACGAGAAGCAGAGAAGCACGGGCAAAGCCTACGCTCGCCGTCGGTGTTCCTCGAATCGAGATACCCCGTCGAGAGGACCACCGGCGAGATTCCCGGAGGATTGGCAGATTCGTGCCTGGAAGAATGGACGGGTGACCTCCCTCGACCCGTCCCACCCGCTCTCCGCAGGCCTCACCGCCGACAGCCGCCTCGTGCGCTCCTATCAGGGCGAGCGGCAGGAGGTCGTCCCCGTCTGGTTCATGCGCCAGGCCGGCCGTTCGCTGCCGGAGTACCGCGAACTCCGGGTCGGCACCCGCATGCTCGACGCGTGCCTCGATCCGGCGATGGCCAGCGAGATCACCCTGCAGCCGGTGCGCAGGCACGGCGTCGATGCCGGCATCTTCTTCAGCGACATCGTCGTGCCGCTCAAGCTCGCCGGCGTCGCCGTGGAGATCCAGCCCGGTCGCGGCCCCGTCTTCGAGCAGCCGGTGCGCACCGCAGCCGACGTCGCGCGGCTGGAGGAGGTCGACCCGGCGTCGTTCGACGCGGCGACCTTCGCGCCGATCGCCGAGGCCGTGCGGCTCACGACGGCGGAGCTGGCGAGCACACCGCTCATCGGATTCGCCGGAGCCCCGTTCACGCTGGCGGCGTACCTCGTCGAGGGTGGCCCGTCGAAGGATCACATCCGAGCTCGCACGATGATGCACGCCGACCCGGAGGCGTGGGCGCGGCTCATGGCGTGGAGCGCCGACGTCACTGGCGCCTTCCTCCGCGCGCAGCTGCTCGCCGGCGCGAGCGCGGCCCAGCTCTTCGACTCGTGGGCGGGTTCGCTCTCGCTCCGCGACTACGTCGAGCACGTGGCCCCTGCGTCGGCGCGGGCACTCTCGCATGTGCGCGACCTGACGTACGAGGTGGCCCGACCGGAGGCTTCTGCTGAGGCTGCCGAGACGACCGACGCTGCCGCGACGCCCGTGATCGACGAGCCACTGGTGCGCAACGTGCCGATCGTGCATTTCGGGGTCGGCACCGGCGAGCTGCTCAACGCGATGCACGACGTGGGCGCCGACACCGTCGGGGTCGACTACCGCACGCCGCTCGACGAAGCCGCGCGCAGGCTCGGTCACGTCGTGCCGGTGCAGGGCAACGTCGACCCGGCGATGCTGGATGCGCCGTGGGAGGTGCTGTCCGCGCACGTCGTGGACGTGCTGGAGCGGGGGCGCGAAGCCCCGGCCCACATCCTGAACCTCGGCCACGGCGTCCCGCCCGAGACCGATCCCGCCGTCCTGACCCGTGTGGTCGAGCTCGTCCACGGGTGGCGGCCGTGACCGCGGAGCATCTCGATCACGACGCCCTCGCTGCGGAGGTCCGCCACGCCGTCGAGGCGCCAGCCACGCGCATCGCCGTCGTCGGCGGAGGCGTCTCCGGACTGGTGGTCGCGCGGGAGTGCGCTCGGCCGGGCTTCGAGGTCACCGTTCTGGAGGCCTCCGGCCGCGTCGGCGGCTCCGTCGCGCCGCTGGAGCTCGACGGGCTGACGCTCGACGCAGGGGCCGAGAGTTTCGCGACGCGCGGCGGCCACGTCGCCGCCCTGCTGGAGGACCTCGATCTCACCGAGGAGATCGTCACCCCCAACCCCGCTGGCGCCTGGGTCCGGAACGGCACGCGCAGCGTCCCGCTGCCGAAAGCCGGTCTGCTCGGCATCCCGAGTTCGCCGCTGGCCAGCGACGTCGTCGCGGCCATCGGCTGGGGCGGCGCGCTCCGCGCCTACCTCGATCGGCTGATGCCGGTGCTCAAGATCGGCACGGAGCGCCGTCTCGGCACGCTCGTCCGCAAGCGGATGGGCTCGAAGGTCCTCGACGAACTGGTGTCGCCCGTCGTCACCGGCGTCTACTCGGCGAACCCGGACGACCTCGACGTCGACGTCGTCGCGCCGGGGCTCAACTCCGCCCTGACCCGGCTCGGCTCCCTCTCCGGTGCGGTGGGCGAGCTGCGGTCGTCCGCCAAGGCGGGCAGCGCCGTGCAGGGCATCCGCGGTGGGATGTGGAGACTGCCGGCGGCGCTCGCCGACGACATCGTCGCCCGAGGCGGCACGATCCGCACGGACGCCGCCGTCGTCGCGGTGGCGCCGTGGGTGGCGCCCGACCCCGATGAGCTCGCCGCGGCCGCTGTCGAGGAGGCTCTCGCGGGTCTGGACGACGACGCCGCACCCGACGCGGCGGCAGAGGAGGAGACCGCTCGCGCCGACGAGCGTCCCGCCCGCTGGACGCTTCGCCTCGCGGACGGTTCGACCCTGGACGCCGACGTCCTCGTCGTGACCGCGCCCGCCGACGCGGCGCTGGCCCTTCTGCCGGGTGTCGACGCCGGCCTGGCCGAGCTCGCCGCTCTCGACTGGCCGGCCGCATCGAGCGTGGAGCTCGTGACCCTGGTGCTCACCGACGACCGTGTCGGCGCAGCACCCGTGGGCACCGGCGTGCTCGTCGCCGACGACGAGGCCTCCGGCGTCGGCGCCAAGGCGATGACGCACTCGAGCGCGAAGTGGGCATGGGTGGCGGAGGCCGCGGGAGCCGGACGGCACGTGGTCCGGCTGTCGTACGGGCGCGCGGGCCGCCCGGCCGAGTCTCTCGGGCTGAGCGATGCCGAACTGCGCGAGCGCGCGGTCGCCGACGCCGCAGCGCTCCTGAATATTCCGCTCGAGGCATCCGATGTCTCCGCATTCGCCCGGACCCCCTGGACGAACGCGCTTCCCTATGCGACAGTGGGGCAGCGGGAACGCATCACGCGCGTCCGCGACGAAGTCGAGAACATCGAGGGCGTCGAAGTGACCGGCTCCTGGCTGACCGGCACCGGGCTGGCATCCGTCATCCCGGACGCACGCCGGGTGGCGGAGCGGGCACGGGGTCTACGCTGGAAATCACTGACCGACGACCTGGAGAGGTGAGGAACGGATGCGGGGAAAGCTTCTCTTCGTGACGGGAGCGGCGGTGGGCTACGTGCTCGGCACGCGCGCCGGGCGCAAACGGTACGAGCAGATGAAGTCGGCCGCACTCAAGGTCTGGGAGTCGCCGGGGGTGCAGAAGCAGGTGAACGCCGTCGAGGACTTCGTGGCCGAGAAGGTCGGCGAGATCCCCGAGGCCGTCTACCTCACGGTCAAGAAGACTGTCGTGCGCGCGAACGAGCGTCGTCGCGAGTCGCGCCTGCCGGATCCGGGGTCGTCGGGGGTGGCCGTCGTGCCCCAAGCACGGGATGATCAGACGCGGGATGATTCCCAGGAGTAGCGGATGTCGTCGCGTCCGAAGGGGCAGGTGAGCGGATGACCGATCGAGAGCGGGCCGGATCCCAATCGCTGGGTGAGTTGATCACGGCCCTGCCGCGGCTGCTCATCGAGCTGCTGAAGGCCGAGCTGGCCCACCTCCGCGCGGAGTTCGCCGAGAAGGCGAAATATGCCGGCATCGGCATAGGGCTCTTCGTCGGTGCTGCCGCGTTCCTGTTCTTCGCGCTCGGGGTGCTCGTCGCGGCAGCGATCCTCGGGCTCGCGGTCGTGCTCCCCGGATGGGCCGCCGCACTCATCGTCTTCGGCGCCCTCCTGATCATCGCCGCCGTCCTCGTCCTGATCGGCATCTCGTCGCTCAAGCGGATGAACGGGGTTGCTCCGACGGAGACGATCGCGAGCGTCAAGTCCGACATCGACGCAGTGAAGGGGCTGGGCAGGTATGACGACTGACCGCAGCGACGTCGAACGCGCACGCGCCGAGCTGGCCGCCACCGTCGACGCCATCACCTACAAGCTGAACGTGCCCAAACGCACGGCCGAACGTGTGCAGAGGCTTCGCGACGACAATCCGCTCGCCCTCGTCGGGCTCGCGGTCGGTGTGGCCGTCGCCGTGGGCGGAGCCGTCTGGGGGATCGTGGCGGCGGTCCGCCGCTGAGGACCAGGGCGATCGGGGTCTGGGGCCGCCGAGGCGTTTTTGCCTTCACAGGTTTGCGAGGGAGACTGTCGGTATGAGTACCCCGGCTGCCGCTCCGGCAGAGTCGACCTCCCCCGAACAAGACGCCCCCGAAAGCCCCAGCGGATTCACCCTGTGGGCTGTGCTGCGCCGTGACCCGGCGCGTCCCGACGACCTCGACGGCACCGACGTCCCCCGCGCGGTGCAGGAGCTCGAAGGCGTGATCGCCGACCTCGAGCTGCACGACGTCACCACCCGCGGACTGTACGACGTGAGCGGGCTCCGCGCCGACGCCGACATCATGATCTGGCTGCACGGCCCGGAGGCCGAGGCGCTGCAGTGGGGACTCCGCCAACTGCGCCGCACCCAGCTCCTCAAGGCGTTGCTGCCCACCTGGAACGCCATGGGCGTGCACCGCGACGCCGAGTTCAACCGGTCGCACGTACCGGGGTTCCTGCGCGGCAAGGAGCCGAAGGGGTGGCTGTGCGTCTACCCGTTCGTCCGCAGCTACGAGTGGTACCTGCTTCCGGACGAGGAGCGGGCGCAGATGCTCGCCGAGCACGGCCGCAAGGGTGCTGCGTTCCGCGGGGTCCTCGCCAACACTGTCGCGTCGTTCGCGCTCGGCGACTACGAGTGGATCCTCCCGCTGGAGGCCGACGAGCTGACCGACCTCGTGGATGTCATGCGCGAGCTCCGCTACACCGAGGCCCGCCGTCACGTGCGTGAGGAAGTGCCGTTCTTCACGGGCCGGCGCATCGAGCCCGCCGAGGTCGTGGAGGTCCTCCAGTGACGGGAACCGAAGCCGCCCCGCGCGTGCTGGGCGCGACTCCTGCCGCCGCCTCCGGCCCCGAGCACGTCACGGAGCCGGTCGCCTACGACGCGATCCTGCTCGCCGGATTCGGCGGTCCGGAGGGCCAGGATGACGTCATCCCCTTCCTCCGCAACGTGACCCGCGGCCGCGGCATCCCCGAGGAGCGACTCGAGGAGGTGGCGCACCACTACCGCCACTTCGGCGGGGTGAGCCCCATCAACGACCAGAACCGGGAGCTCAAGGCGGCGCTGGAGGCCGAGCTCGCTTCGCGCGGCATCGACCTGCCGGTGCTGTGGGGCAACCGCAACTGGGACCCGTACCTCGAGGACGCACTGCGCGAGGCGGAGGAGCGCGGCTTCACCCGCATCATCGCGATCGCCACGAGCGCGTACTCCTCGTACTCGAGCTGCCGCCAGTATCGCGAGGACTTCGCCCGCGTGCTGGAGGAGACCGGGCTGGAGGGCACGATCCAGATCGACAAGGTGCGTCAGTTCTTCGACCACCCCGGCTTCGTCGAGCCGTTCATCGAGGGCGTGAAGAACGCCGTCGCCGAGGTGGAGGAGAAGGTCCCGGGCATCGACCCGGCGACCGAGATCCGCATCCTCTACTCGACGCACTCGATCCCGTCCACCGACGCGGCCAAGTCGGGGCCGGCCGAGCGTGGCTTCGGAGAGGGCGGCGCCTACGCGGCGCAGCACCTGGCCGTCGCCGAGGTCGTCTCGCAGGCGGCGACCGGCGGCACCATCGGGTGGGATCTGGTCTACCAGTCCCGTTCCGGCCCGCCCTCGATGCCGTGGCTGGAGCCCGACATCAACGACCGCATCGCGGAGCTGCCGGCACTCGGCGTGAAGGCCGTCATCATCGTGCCGCTCGGTTTCGTGAGCGATCACATGGAGGTGCTCTGGGACCTCGACAACGAGGCGATGGAGACCAGCGAGGAGAACGGCCTCGTCGCCGTCCGCGTTCCGACCCCCGGTACGCACGCACGGTACGTGCAGGGCCTCGTGGATCTCGTCCTCGAGCGGCGTGACGGCGTACCGGTCGACCAGCGCCCGGCGATGACCTCGCTCGGTCCCTGGTACGACGTGTGCCGACCGGGGTGCTGCGAGAACGTGCGCTTGGGCTTCAAACCGGCCGCCGCGGGGCTCGCGCCGTGACCGGCTCGGTGACCCTGGCCGAGGGCCGAGCTGACCGACGGGACGGCGTGCTGCGCATCGGCACCCGCGGAAGCGCGCTCGCGGTCGCTCAGACCCGCGCCGTCGCCGAGTCGATCGCGCGGGCGACCGGTCTCGACGTCGAGCTCGTGACCGTCACGACGCACGGCGACACCTCGCGGGAGTCGCTGTCCGAGCTGGGCGGAACCGGCGTCTTCGCCACCGCGCTGCGGGAGGCGCTGCTGGCCGACGAGTGCGACCTCCTCGTGCATTCGCTCAAAGACCTCCCGACCGCTGCGGCCCCCGGACTCGTCATCGGCGCCGTACCTAAGCGGGCCGACGCGCGCGACGCACTGTGCGCCCGCGAGGGCTGGACGCTCGAGACGCTGCCCGATGGCGCGAAGGTCGGCACCGGATCGCCGCGCCGCGTCGCCCAGCTGAAATCCGCGCGACCGGACCTCGATGTCGTCGACATCCGCGGCAATGTGGACACCCGGCTCGGCAGGGTGGCGGAGGGCGACCTCGACGCCGTGGTCCTGGCCGCGGCGGGTCTCGGCCGGCTCGGCCGGTCGGAGGCCGCGACCGACTTCTTCGCCCTGTCACAGGTCCCGACCGCACCCGGCCAGGGTGCACTGGCACTGGAGGTCCGCGAGGGTGAGCAGACCGGGCGCGGCGACGTCGCCCGTGCGTTGAAGGCCGTCGACCACGCCACCACCCACGCTTGCGCGACCGCCGAGCGTGCCGTGCTCGCCGGCCTGGAGGCCGGCTGCGCCGCACCCATCGGCGCCTCGGCCCTCGTCGACGACGGGCTGCTCTTCCTCACGGCGACGGTCTACCGACCCGACGGGTCCGAGCGGCTGACCGCGTCCCACGCCGCCACCCCCGACTCGTTCGGCACCGCCGACCTCGACGAGGCGGCCAGAGACGTCGGCGCGCGCGTGGTGGCCGAACTGCTCGCCGCGGGGGCCGCCGACCTTGCTCCACTCGGGGGCGCACGATGACCTCCACGTCTCCCACCCCGAAGCCGCTCGCCGGTTGGCGCGTTCTCGTGCCGCGGGGCGGTCCGTGGGGCGACTCCGTCGCCGCCGACCTGCGCGCGAAGGGCGCTACCCCTGTCGTCGCGGCGATGATCAACTTCGCACCGACCGCGGATGCCCCCGCTCTGGAGGCCGCCCTCGCCCGCCTCGCCGACGGCGGGTTCGACTGGGTCACCGTCACCAGCGCGACGACCGTCGACGTGCTGAGCGCGGCCCGTGCGGTCGTGCCGCCGACCACCCGGATCGCGGCCGTCGGCGAGACCACCGCCGCCGCTCTGGTCGCGGCCGGGTACGCCGTCGACCTCGTTCCCGCCGAGGACAACTCCGCGCGCGGGCTCCTCGAGGAGTGGGAGGCCGCCACCGAGGGCGTCGTGCCGCTGCGGATCCTCACCCTGCGTTCCGAGATCGCCAAGCCCCTCCTGACCGAGGGGCTGCGTCGCATCGGGCACCAGGTCGAGTCGGTCGTGGCCTACCGCACCGTCGGCATCCCGGTGCCGGAGAACATCGTCGCCGACGTGCGCGACGGGCTCGTGCAGGCGATCCTCGTCACCAGCGGCTCCGTCGCCGAGCAGGTGCAGCTGCAGCTCGGCCCCATTCCGGAGACGACCCTGGTCGCGGCCATCGGGCCGCAGACCGCGCGCGACGCCCGCGAGTACGGGCTGCGGGTGGACGTCATCGCGGAGGAGCGCACGGCCGCCTCCCTCATCGAGGCCGTCGCCGCGGCCGCCACCTCCCGCCCCACCCCCTGACCCCGGCCCGCAGTTCCTCACTTCCTCCCGCGACACGCCGTGCGGGGGCGGGAGAAAGTGAGGAAGCGATGGCTGACGGCGTGCGGCGGGCACACAGCGCCGCGGGCGTAGGCTGGGGAGAGTGAGTGAGTTGCATCCCGTTGTGCGGCCGCGACGGCTCCGGCAGTCGTCCGCCCTGCGCCGTCTGACCGCCGAGACCCGCCTCCACCCGGCCGAGCTGATCCTCCCGCTGTTCGTGCGCGAGGGCGCATCCGCGCCCCAGCCGATCGCATCGATGCCGGGAGTCGTGCAGCACAGTCTCGATTCCCTGAAGCGCGCGGCCGTGGAGGCCGCAGAGGCCGGAGTCGGCGGGGTCATGCTCTTCGGCGTGCCGCAGAGCAGGGACGCCGTCGGCAGCGCCGCCACCGACCCGAACGGCATCCTCAACGTCGCGACGCGTGCGCTCGTCGACGAGGTCGGCGACGCCCTCGTCGTGCAGACCGACCTGTGTCTCGACGAGTTCACCGACCACGGCCACTGCGGCGTTCTCGACGGCGACGGCCAGGTCGACAACGACGCGACGCTTCTGCGGTATCGCGACATGGCGATCGCGCAGGCCGAGGCCGGGTCGCAGCTGCTCGGCCTGAGCGGCATGATGGACGGCCAGGTGGCCGCCGTCCGCGATGCACTCGACGCGGCGGGCCGCAGTGACGTGGTCATCCTCGCGTACGCCGCGAAGTACGCCTCCGGGTTCTACGGCCCGTTCCGGGAGGCGGTGGACTCGCAGCTGTCCGGCGACCGCCGCGCCTACCAGCAGGACCCGGCGAACCGCCGCGAGGGCCTGCGCGAGGCGCGCCTCGACCTCGAAGAGGGCGCGGACATCCTCATGGTGAAGCCCGCCCTGAGCTACCTCGACGTGCTCAGCGACGTCGCCGCCATCAGCGACGTGCCGGTCTGGGCCTATCAGGTCTCCGGCGAGTACGCGATGGTGGAGGCCGCCGCGGCGAACGGCTGGATCGACCGCGAGCGCGTCATCGAAGAGACCTTGATCGGAGCGCGACGCGCGGGCGCCGACGCCGTGCTCACCTACTGGGCGACCGAGGTCGCGGGATGGCTGCGATGAACGACTTCCACACCGAACACCGTCCCACCGGCGACACGCAGGACCTGCAGGGCCTGGCCGACGGCGCCGCGATCGGCGACGTGAACCTCGTGCAGTTCGAGCGAGCGCAGCGCGTGATCCCGGGCGGCGTCAACTCTCCGGTGCGGGCGTTCCGCTCGGTCGGCGGCACGCCGCGCTTCATGGTGTCGGCGCGCGGCCCCTACATCGTGGACGCCCAGGGCCGTGAGTACGTCGACCTGGTCGCGTCGTGGGGGCCGGCGATCCTCGGCCATGCCCATCCCGCGGTCGTCTCGGCGGTTCAGGAGGCCGTGGCGCGCGGCCTCTCGTTCGGTGCGTCCACACCGGCGGAGACCGAGCTCGCGGAGGCCGTGCTCGCCCGCGTCCCGTTCGTCGACAAGCTGCGGCTGGTGTCGACGGGGACCGAGGCGACGATGACCGCCATCCGGCTGGCGCGCGGCTACACCGGCCGCCCGCTGCTGATCAAGTTCGCCGGGCACTACCACGGCCACTCCGACAGCCTCCTCGCCGAGGCCGGCTCCGGTCTCGCTACGCTGTCGCTGCCCGGTTCGGCGGGCGTCACCGAGGCGACGGCCGCGCAGACCCTCGTGCTCCCGTACAACGACCTCGACGCCGTGCGTGCCGCCTTCGAGGCGAACGGGCCGGATATCGCGGCCGTCATCACCGAGGCCGCCGCGGCGAACATGGGCGTCGTCGCACCGGACGACGGCTTCAACGCCGCGCTGACCGACCTCGCGCACGAGTACGGCGCCTTGCTCATCCTCGACGAGGTGCTGACCGGGTTCCGGGTGAGCGATGCCGGCTACTGGGGTCTCGACCGCGGCTACACGCCGGATCTCGTCACGTTCGGCAAGGTCATCGGCGGCGGCATGCCGCTGGCGGCGGTCGGCGGTCGCGCCGACCTCATGGACTTCCTCGCGCCGACCGGGCCGGTGTACCAGGCGGGCACGCTGTCGGGCAATCCGGTTGCGGTGGCCGCGGGCCTTGCCACGCTGGCGAACGCCGACGAGGCGGTCTACGACCGGCTCGACGTGGTGGCCGACACGCTCTCGGGCGCCGTTTCGGACGCGCTCGCGGCGGAGGGCGTCGCCCACCGCGTGCAGCGCGCCGGCAACCTGTTCAGCTTCGTCTTCGGCGACTTCGCCTCGGCGCCGCGCACGTATGCCGAGGTTCAGTCGCAGGAGGCCTTCCGGTACCGCCCGTTCTTCCACGCCATGCTCGACGCCGGGGTGTCCCTGCCGCCGAGCGTGTTCGAGGCCTGGTTCGTCACGGCCGCTCACGACGACGCGGCCATCGACCGCATCCTCCAGGCGCTCCCGGCCGCCGCTCGCGCCGCCGCTGCCGCCTCCGCCACCCCCGCCTGACCTCGAGGGGCACGTTGTTGTCCCCCTCGGACGCCGAGGGGGACAACAACGTGCCCCTCGGCGGGAGGAACGTCACTCGTCGGCGGCGGAGGGCTCGCGCGAGAGCGACTCGACGTACGTGTAGGTCGCGGCCGACGGCCAGCCGTCGGCGTCGAGCAGGGCGTACACGTCGAAGTTCAGCTGGCCGCCGCCTCCCGCGGCGCGCCGCAGCGTGCGCGGAGGCACGTCCGACGATGCCCGCACCGTCACCGTCTGCGGGTCGACGCCGGACCGCAGAAGACGGGCGTGGAAGGTGGTGGTTCGGGTCACCGGTCCACCTTCTCACACCCGCCCTGCGTCGCCGGCCGCTAAGCCTGCCCGTGCGATTCGCGCGAGCGGCGGGACAGCGAGTCGATGATGACCGCGAGCAGCAGCACGGCGCCCGTGATCATGAAGCGGTACGACGAGTCGAGGTTCAGCAGCGTCAGGCCGTTGGAGATCGACTGGATGACCAGGATGCCGAGCAGTGCCGACCACGCCGATCCACGTCCGCCGAAGAGGCTCGTCCCGCCGATGACCGCCGCCGCGATGGCGTTGAGGTTCGTGTCGGTGCCACCGGAACCGGCTCCCACGGATGCGAGCCGGGCTGCCGCGAGCAGTCCCCCGACCGCCGCGAAGGTCGAACACAGGATGAACACGCTGATGAAGATCCGGTTCACCTTGATACCGGCGCGGCGTGCGGCCTCGACCGAGCCGCCGACCGCGAAGACCGAGCGGCCCCACTTGGTGCGGGTGAGGAAGAAGTTCATCACGATGACGAGGACCACGAAGAACAGGAACATCGCACCGGTGCCTCGGTCGGTCGAGAGGTACCAGACGGCGATGCACAGTCCGATGAGCAGCAGCACGGCCTTGACGAGCACGACGGCCATCGATCCCTCGGACAGCCCGGCCCGGCGGCGTCGGACGTTCCGGCGCCAGTCGGACCAGAACATCCCGCCCGCGGCGATCACGGCCAGCGCGTACGCCGCCCACGGCGGGAGGAAGGTCTGCTGCGCGAACTTCACGATCCACGAGTCGTAGGGGATGTTGATCGAGCTGTTCGGTCCGAGGATCCAGAGCTGGACGCCGAGGAAGCCCAGGAGGCCGGCCAGGGTGATCACGAAGCTCGGCACGCCGAACCGGGTGAAGAGCAGACCGTAGAGCAGGCCGATCACGGATCCAGCGAGGATCGCCACGATGACCGTGACCGCCAGCGGCCAGTGCAGCTGAGTGAAGCCGACGCCGAGGATGGCCGCGGCGACGCCGCTCACCGACCCGACCGACAGGTCGATCTGGCCGAGCAGCAGCACGAGCACGATGCCGATGGAGATCGTGCCGATGGCCGCGCACTGCAGGGTGAGATTGACCAGGTTGTTCGCGCTGAGGAAGGCGGGGTTCAGGATCTGGAAGACCACCCAGATCACGATGAGGCCGACGACGACCGGCAGGGAGCCGAGGTCGCCTCCGCGCACCCGACGCCCGAAGGCGCGGACGGCGCCGCCGAGGCCCTGGTCGCGGATGAGGCGCTCGTCCTGCAGGTCTGCCGCGAGCTGAGCCGGAGTCTCGGGTGCCTTGGTCATCGGTCCTGCTTCCCTTCGGTGCTCTCGGTGCCCGCGGCGTGGTCACCGTGCTCGATCAATTCGACACGCTCCTCGATGCGTTCTGCGCGCTGTGAGACGACATTGTCCGTCGCGCCGGTGATGGCCGAGATGATCTCTTCGTAGCTGACGTCGGGAACCCGGAAGTCCCCGTTGTTGCGGCCGAGGCGCAGCACGGCGACCCGGTCTGCGACCGCCTGCACATCGGCCATGTTGTGGCTGATGAGGATGACGCCGAGCCCCCGCTCGCGCAGGCGCTCGATGAGGTTGAGGACTTCCGCGGTCTGTGCCACGCCGAGTGCGGCCGTTGGCTCGTCGAGGATGACCACGCGCGGCTCGCCGATCAGCGAGCGGGCGATGGCGACGGTCTGGCGCTGGCCGCCCGACAGCGACGCGACAGCGATCCGTACCGACGGGATACGTGCGGATAGCTGGCGGAGCAGGCTCCACGAGCGCTTCTCCATCTCCTCTTCGTCGAGGGTGCCGTGCGTGATCTCACGGCCGAGGAACAGGTTGGAGACCACGTCGAGGTTGTCGCAGAGCGCGAGGTCCTGGAACACGGTGGCGATGCCGAGCTGACGGGAGGCGGCGGGGGAGGGGATGCTGACGTCCTGGCCATCGAAAGTGATGGTGCCGGCGTCCTGCGGGTGCACGCCGGCCAGGATCTTCACCAGGGTGGACTTGCCCGCTCCGTTGTCGCCCACGAGGGCGACCACTTCACCGGGGTAGACCTCGAGATGGATGTCGGTGAGCGCCTGGACGGCACCGAACCCCTTCGAGATTCCTCGGAGCGAGAGGACGGGCTCTCTGCTGGACCGTTCCTGGTCGGTGACCGCGGATTCCATCGTCACGGCGTACTCCTTCGGGCCTGACGCTATCGATCACGCTGCGCGATCGTTCACGTGCTTCTGGGCTAACTGTATGGCGGAACCACCCGGCCCGGGATGGCGGATGTCCGCCACCCCAGGCCGGGTGGATGGTGCTCTCGTGGTTACTTGATGCCGTACTTGTCGCAGTCCGCCTTGTAGTCCGCGGTGCAGATCTTGGCGGCGGAGTCGGGGCCGTAGAAGTTGTCCTTCACGACCGTGGACTCGATGTTGTCCGTCGTCACGGCGACCGGGTTGAGCAGGATGGACGCGATCTTCGCGCCGCCGGCCGTCGAGACCTCGGTGGTCTGCTCGGACGGCTTCTGGCCCTTCGTCAGAGCGACGGCGAGCGTGGCCGCCTGCTCGGCTTCGGGCTGGAGCGCCTTGTAGACCGTCATGTACTGGTCGCCGGCGAGGATCCGCTGGATGCCCGCGAGCTCGGCGTCCTGACCGGTGACCGGCGGGAGCGGGCTGACGTTGGCCGCCTTCATGGCCGCGATCGCGCCGCCGCCGGTGCCGTCGTTCGCCGCGTAGACGCCCTTGATCTGGTCCTTGAACTGCGAGACCTGGCCGGACACCCAGTCCTGGGCCTTGGCGGGGTCCCATCCCGGTGTGTCGAACTCGGCGAGCACCTTGAAGCCGCTGGAGTCGATGACGCTGTGCGCGCCCTTCTTGAAGAGGGTCGCGTTGTTGTCGGTCGGCGAGCCGTTGACCATCAGGATGCCGCTGCCCGCGGGCACGTTGTCCTTCTTCAGCTTGTCGACGAGCGCCTGGGCCTGCAGCTTGCCGACCTTCTCGTTGTCGAACGAGATGTAGTAGTTGAGGTCGGGGCTGTTGATGAGGCGGTCGTAGGAGATGACCGGGATGTTCTTCGCTTTGGCCTCTCCGACGATCGACGCGGCGGCCTCACCGTCGAACGGGTCGAGGACCAGGACCTTGACGCCCTGGGTCAGCATGGACTCCGCCTGCTGCTGCTGCTTGCTGGCGTCGCCGTCCGCGTTCGCGTAGAGGACCTGGCAGCCCGAGCAGAGCGACTTGACCTTCGCCTCGAAGAACGGCTTGTCGGCCGATTCGTACCGAGCAGTGACCGAGTCGGGGAGGAGGAGACCGATCTTGGCATTCGCCGCGCCCGAGGCGTTGTTCGTCGAGGAGTTGCCGGAACCGTTCGAACACGCTGTGAGGGTGAGGGCTGTGGCCACGATCGCGGCGGCCGCGATGACCGCTCTCTTGGTGGCGATCTTCATTGAAAAACCTCCGATTCGAAGCCGCCGTCGTTGGCGGCTGGGTTGAGTGTGTCAGTGCGGGCGCTTGGCGTCAATACTTGAATTCAAGCTTTCGATAACGGTTCGTCACGGACGGGGGGCACGACGGCTCGGCAATGGGGGCCGACGGTCAGACGGCCACTCCGACGCTCGTGATCGAGATGCTGTCGACGGCGTGTGCGACGGCTCCCAGTGTCGCGGCGCGCACCCCCAGCTGCCCCTGGACGATGTCGGGCATCAGGTCTTCGTTGACGATGATCGAGCGTTCGACCGCGTGCCGCATCGGGCCGAGCAGAAGCTCGCCCGCCCGCGCCAGTTCGCCGCCGACGATGACCCGCTCGGGGTCGATGAGGTTGCACAGGTTCGCCGTGGCGATCCCGATGTGCTTGCCTGCGTCGGCGATGGCGCGGATGCAGCGCGCGTCGCCGGCCATCGCCTGCAGCACGACGTCGCCCAGCTTGAGGCTGCCCAGGTGGTCGCGCAATTCGTCGAGGATGGCAGGGCCTCCCGCGATCGCCTCCAGGCAGCCGCGGTTGCCGCAGCGGCAGAGCGGCCCGTTCTCGCGGATCGTGGTGTGACCGAACTCGCCGGCCACGCCGTTCTTGCCGCGGAAGAGCTGCCCGTTGAGGAGGAGACCCGCGCCGATCCCGTCGCCCACGTCGAGCGTGATCGTCGTGCCCTTGCCGCGGCCCGCGCCGAGCCGCGACTCGGCGAGCGCTGTGAGGTTCGCCGCGTTGTCGATGAACACCGGGCGCTTGACGCGGCGCTCCAGGGCATCGGCGATGACCACGCCGTCCCAGCCGCGCATGATGCCGCCGCGGGCGATGGTGCCGGTGGCGCGGTCGAGCGGAGCCGGCACCGCGAGGCCGATCGCGAGCACTTCGTCGCGGGAGGCGTCGACCGATTCGAGCATGTCGGTCAGCAGCAGGGAGACCTTGTCGAGTTCGTTGTCGGCGCGGTGGTCCTTGGCCAGGGGCATGTGGTTCTCCGCCACCACGGTGTTGGCCACGTCGGCGAGCGCGACGCGCAGATGACGCGTGGAGAAGTGCACGCCGACGACGAGGCCGAGCGCGTGCGCGAGGGTCACGTGCTGCGCGCGGCGACCGGAGCGGATGCTCTGCGCGGTATGCAGCACTCCCGAGCTCGACAGCTCCTTGACGATGTTCGAGACCGTGGCGGGCGAGAGGCCGGTCGCACCGGCCAGCTCGACCTGGGTGAGGCCGCCGTGCTTCTTGATGGCGTCGACGATCCGAGCCCGGTTGGCTTCACGAAGTGAAGTCTGCGAGCCCGGAGTCCGCCGCTGCGTTGCCACGACGAGAAGGATACATGCCGCTCCGGCGAGCGGATCCTGTGAGTCGCCGACGGTCATTCCAAGGCAACGGTTATGGCTTTGTGAGATTCACGACCCCCGCCGAAGACGGTCGCCGGGCAGGATAGAGCTATGGCCGACCTGCACGTTCACCCCGACCGCCTGGAGATCCATCTCACGCGGGCTGAGAAGGTGCTGTCCCTGCGCAGAGACGACCTGGTGATCCCGCGGGACAGCATCCGGTCCGTGGCCATCACCGAGGACCCGTGGATCTGGATCCGCGGCATCCGCGCACCAGGGGCGGCCGTGCCGCTCACGCTGTCTGTCGGCACCTGGAAGTTCCACGGCGGCAAGGACTTCCTGCTCATCAAGGGCAAGCAGCGCGCCGCGGTCGTCGTCGACCTCGACGGCGAGGAGTTCTCGCGCGTGATCGTCTCGACACCGCACGCCGCCAAGCTGGTGGAGGCGCTGCGCATCGACGTCAACGACATCCCGGTCGACGGGGAGATCATCGATTAGCTCGGCGGTGGACGGGAGTCCGACTCCTCACCCCGCGTGCGCGAGCGAGAACACCAGCAGCCCGGCAAGCGGCGGAATGCCCTGCAGCAGGGACGCACGCCAATAGCGCCGACCCGTCGTGAGCAGCACCATCGCGGCGAGCACCATGCACGTGCCGGTGAAGAAGATCAGCCCGAATCCGACGTGTCGCAGGGTGGTCCAGTACAGGACGAGCCCGACGGTGGCGCCGCCGGCGAGGAACAGGTTGTAGAAGCCCTGGTTGTACGCCATCGGGCGTACGACGTCGGCATCCCGCTGATCGGCGACCCCGAATCGGCGCCAGACGTTCGGTGACGACCACAGCATGCTCTCCATGGCGAAGAACGCGAGGTGCACGACCGCCGCGAGCGCGATGAGAACGGATCCGACGATCGCCATGTGGGGAGGATACGCTTCGGGGTCATAGAAGTGCTGCAGGCAGCAGCCTGCTCGCGCGCCTCAGGAGAACAGCATCAGCACGATGCCGATGAGCGGCAGCACTCCCTGGATGATCGCAGGCCGCAGATAGCCGCGGCCCGTGGTGACGAGCACGATCGACGCGGCGAGCATGCTGGCCATGGTGAAGTAGATGAGGGCGAGCCCCCCCGCGTGCAGCCCGATGCCGAGCAGGATGAGTCCGATGATCGCGCCGATCGCCAGGAACAGGTTGTAGAACCCCTGGTTGTAGGCCATCGGACGGGTGGTGTCGGCGGCGGCCTGGTCGGTCACACCGAAGCGCTTCCAGACGGAGGGCCGTGTCCAGGCCACGCTCTCCATCACGAAGATCCCGATGTGGAGTGCCGCTGCGAGGGTGACGACGACGGTCGCGAGGACGATCATGCGGTCAGCCTACGGCAGCGGCGGGGCTCAGGCCCGGACATCGACGACGGTGCGCCCGTGGAGTCGCCCGGCCAGGATGTCCTCAGCAGCGGGGATGGCCTCCGCGAGCGGGATGAATCGGGTCATCGCCGCCAGGGCCTCCTCGTCGAGATCGGTGCTGAGCCGGCGCCAGGCCGTCTCGCGGAGTGCGAGCGGTGCCTCCACCGAGTTGATGCCGGTCAGGGTGACGCCGCGCAGGATGAAGGGCATGACCGTCGCGGGGAGGTCGGCGCCCTGCGCCAGGCCGCAGGCCGCGACGGTGCCGCCGTAGCGGGTCTGCGCGAGCACGTTCGCCAGGGTGTGGCTGCCGACCGAGTCGATCGCACCCGCCCAGCGCTGGGTCTGCAGCGGCCGGCCGGGGTCGGAGAGCTCCGCGCGGTCGATGATGGCGGTGGCGCCGAGGTCGGTCAGGTAGCCGCCCTGCTCGTCCGCCCGGCCGGTGGATGCTGTAACCGGGTATCCCAGTTTCGCCAGGAGGGACACGGCGACAGAGCCCACACCTCCCGCCGCGCCCGTGACCAGGACGCTCGATCCCGAGGAGCGCACCTCCTCCGGGTCGACACCGGCGCGCTCCAGCGCCAGCACTGCGAGCATCGCCGTGAAGCCGGCTGTGCCGATCGCCGCCGCCTGCTCGTTCAGGAGCGTGTCCGGCACGCGCACGAGGGCGTCGCCGCGAACGCGGGCGCGCTCGGCCAGACCGCCGTGATGGTTCTCGCCGACGCCGTCGCCGTTCAGCACGACCCGGTCGCCAGGGCGCCAGCGCGGGTCCTCCGACGACTCGACGACGCCCACCAGATCGATCCCGGGGATCAGCGGGGACACCCGCGCAACGCCCGGACGCCCGGCGATCGCGAGGCCGTCCTTGTAGTTGAGGTCGGAGAACTCGACGGCGACGGTCACGTCGCCCGCCATCAGGAACGCGTCGCTCAGCTGCCGCACCTCCGCGGTGTGCGCGAGGATGCGGCTCCCCTCGGTCTCCTGCTCGATGACGATGGCGCGGAAGTCGCCCATGGTCCTCCTTCGGTCGGTTCGGTCGGGAGCCTCAGTTGAGGACGGGAACGCCGTCGGGCAGGACGCCTCCGGCGTAGAGCTCCGCGGCGGTGCGCTGGAGCGCGGCGAGTGCGACGCGCTGCGTCCACGGGCCGTACGAGACCCGGGCGACCCCCAGTTCGTGCAGGCGGGCGGGGGAGAGCGAGCC
The DNA here is from genome assembly GCF_017565305.1 of Leifsonia sp. TF02-11. GTDB lineage: Bacteria > Actinomycetota > Actinomycetes > Actinomycetales > Microbacteriaceae > Leifsonia. The sequence goes on along the minus strand of NZ_JAGEKP010000003.1, from coordinate 132,842 downwards.
GGGCACGGCGATGACGCTGAGCGTGCGCACTCCCAGGCCGGCGACGAGGCGCGACACCGTGTCCTCGTCGAGCCGTCCGGGCACGAACACGCACGTCGCGCCCTCGTCGAGGAAGGCCCTGCCGCGCCGGATGGCCTCCTCGGCGTTCTGCTCGGGGGAAGGGAACGCGCCGCGGAGGAACACGTCCGTGCGGGCGTTGAGCGCGAACGGCACGCCCTCCGCCTCCGCGGCGGCGACCGCGGCGCGCACGGCGGCGACCGCGTCATCGAACGGCCGCACCTGGTCCTCCAGGTTGGCGCCGACCACGCCGACGCCGATGGCCCGGCGGATGGCGTCGCCCGCGTCGCCGTAGCCGGCCTCCAGGTCGGCGCTCACAGGGAGGTCCGTCGTGGCCGCGATACGGCCGACCATGTCGAGCATCAGCTCGAGGGGGATGTGCTCGCCGTCCTCGTAGCCGAAGGTCGCCGCGATCGAGTGGCTCGCCGTCGCCAGCGCTCGCGTCTCGGGGAGCGCCGCGACCACCTTCGCGCTCACGGCGTCCCACACGTTGACGACCTGGAGCAGTTCGGGGGCGTGGTGCAGTCGACGCAGTTCTGCGCCGCGTTCGGTGATGGAGGCCATGACGCCACCCTACGACGAGCGTCGCGCCCGCTCTAGGATGGGCGCATGGAGGGCGCCGGGGAGCCGGGTGGACCGCCGCGGGCAGCGAGCGCGGGCGGGGGTCAGGGGCCGTCCAAGACTCTCTCGGCCACCGGCCGCCGGGTGTCGGTCAACGCGGTCGTCGACAATGTCTTCTTCATCTTCGGCGGCCTCGCGGCGATCTGGCTGGCGTGGCTCGTGCTCACCGAGAGCTTCGGGTGGGGCTGGTTCCTCGTCCTCTTCTTCCTGCTGTTCTGGATCGTGCTCGCCTACCTGGTGCTGCCGAGGCTGCACCGCATCCTCACCCAGATCTACGTGCCCGACTACTTCATCGGGAGGGCCAGGACCAGCGACGGCCTGCTGGGCGACCCGATCAACCTGGCCCTGCTCGGGTCGGAGGCGCAGCTCGACGAGGCGATGACGGCGGCGGGCTGGACCAGGGCCGACGACGTCACCGCGGCCTCCAGCCGGCGCATCATCACCTCGACGCTGCTCCGACGCAGCTACGACGAGGCACCGGTGAGCCCGCTGTTCCTCTTCGGGCATCAGCAGGACCTGGCCTACCAGCAGGAGGTGCTCGGCAACCCTGCGAAGCGGCATCACGTGCGGTTCTGGCGGTGCCCGGAGGGGTGGCTGCTGCCGGGCGGCCATCATGTCGACTGGCTGGCGGCCGGCACGTTCGACCGGTCCGTCGGGTTCTCCCTGTTCACGCTGCAGATCACGCACAAGATCGACGCCAACACCGACATCGAGCGCGACCACATCGTCTCGACACTGCAGGACGCCGGGATCGGTGCGGAGGTGTCGGTCATCCGCGACTTCTCGAGCGGTTACCACTCGCGCAACGGCGGTGGCGACAGCATCGAGACCGACGGCGACCTCCCGGTGGTCGATCTGACGGCGGTGATCGTCGAGCCCTGGGCGGTGGCGCGTGCGGCCGGGGCGGACGAACGCCGCGTGGCCCGTGCCGAACGCCGGCCGGTGCCGACGACGCTCGGGTTCCTGCTCATGCTGCTCCGCGTGCTCGCAGGGGTGCTCACCGTCGTCCTGACGGTGCTCGCGTGGCCCGCGCTCATCCGCTCGGAGCTGGTGTCGCAGACCGGGCAGGCGCTCACCGCGTCCCAGCAGCAGGCCGCCGACGTGGTGTTCGGGGTCGCGATGGGGGTGTTCGCGGCCGGTCTCGTCTTCTATTTCGCGCTCGCCCTGCTGGTGTTCACCGGCAGCAACTGGGCGCGCATCGCCTCCATGTCGTACAGCGCGCTGCTGGTGCTCCTCGCGGCGATCGACTTCTTCAACGGCGGCGCGCAGGTCACGCTGCGGACCAACATCCTGGGGCTGCCGCTGGACATCCTGGTCGTGCTGGCGCTGTCGTCGCAGCGCGCCAGGCTCTGGGCGCGCCGACCGCGGATCGACTCCCGGCGGGGCGCCGATGCGGTCGCACGGGCCCACGAGGCGCAAGTCGCGGCGCTCGCCGCGGCTGACGCACCGGCCGACGACACGACCGTGCGCTGAGCCCGCGCCACCCCGCGCCCGCGCTCACATCAGCTTCTTGCCGTCGCTCCCTCCGGCCTTGAGCGCCGACTCCTCGGCGTCGAGGAACGCCAGCACCGACCGGACCGCCAGCTCCTGGTACCGACCCTCCGCACGCGCCTCGAGCACCGCCTGGCGTTCGGCCACGATCATCGACCTCCGGAGTCTGCGGTACTCGAGCGGTGCATCCTCCGTGTCCTCCGGCGTGGGATTCTCCAGCGCGTCCGACAGGAACACGGCGTTGACCCGCAGCCGCTCGATGACCCGGTCGTCCTCGTCGCCGGTCACCTGCGCCTCCAGATGCTCGAGCCCGGCGGACTGCGCCTCGGCCAGCAGCCGCTGCATCTCGCCGGCCTCCTGCGCGAAGTCGGGAGGCGGCAGCTTCAGCCTGCGGATGACCCACGGCAGCGCGAGCCCTTCGAGAAGGGTCGCGACCACGACGACGAACGCGAGGAACTGGAGGAACTCGCGGTGGGGTGTCTGGACGGGGAGAAGGAACACGGCTGCAAGGGTGACCACTCCGCGGATGCCGGCGAACGACACGGCGATGCCCGTCGGCCAGGTCCAGCCGCGCTCCCTGAGCCGTTGCGGTCCGTAGCGGTAGAGGGCGGTCGTCCCGACCATCCAGAGGAACCGCGCCAGGAACAGGGCGAGGAGCACGGCGATGCTGATCCACACCGTCTGCGCCACCGTGATGCCCGAGCGGAAGGCCGAGTTCAGGATGCTCGAGAGCTCCAGACCGATGAACAGGAACACCGCGTTCTCGAGCAGGAACTCGATCGTGCGCCAGTTGATCGTCTCGGCGATGCGCGCCTCCGCCGTCTGGATCGTGGGGGAGCGGAAGCCGAGGTAGAGACCCGCCACCACGACCGACAGGATGCCGGAGCCGTGCAGGAACTGGGACGGGATGAAGGCCAGGTACGGCGTGATCAGCCCGAGCGACGTGTCGAGCACGGGTGAGCGCAGCTGCTTGCGGATGAGGGACAGGACCCAGCCGACCAGCAGGCCCATCCCCACACCGACCACGACCGCGATCACGAAGTCGCCGGCGATCGCCCACGGGTTGACGACGCTGACGATCGCCGCGATGGTCGCGTTCAGCGCCACCAGCGCTGTCGCGTCGTTGAGCAGGCTCTCGCCCTCCAGCACCGTCACGAGTCGCCGGGGGAGGTGCACGCGCCCGGCGATGGCCGTCACAGCCACCGTGTCCGTCGGGGCGACGACCGCTCCGAAGGCGAAGGCGGCGGCGACCGTGATCGCGGGAACCACCAGCCACGTGGTGAAACCGACGACGACCACGGTGAAGATCACCAGGCCGACCGAGAGCAGCAGGATGCCGTCGCGCCTGGCGCGGACGTCGACGATCGACGTCTGGATTGCCGCGGCGAAGAGCAGCGGTGGCAGGAGGCCGTACAGCACGACCTCGGGCTCGAGCGCGACCTGCGGCACCCCGGGGATGAACGACGCGACCGCGCCGACGACGACGAGCACGACGGGTGCCGACCAGCCCACGCGGCGCGAGAGGCCGGTGACTGTGACCGTCACCACGACGAACGACACGATCCAGACGATGGTGGCTACCGGATCCATGGTGTTCATGATGGCGGCAACGCGAGAGGGCCAGCAATGGTTCCCGGCGATCCGCGCCGATCGCCGCGGCCGTCCGGTCCCCGATCAGGAGTGCGCGGCGCAGGCGAGTGCCGAGCAGTCCTCGCAGACGACGAGCTGCTCGCGGCACGAGACGTCGGTGCAGTTGCGCATCCGGTCGGAAGCCGCGCCGCACCCGGCGCAGCGGCCGACGACCGCCGTGTGGTCGGAGAACCGCACGGAGCCCCTGCCGTCGAAGACGTAGAGCGAGCCTTCCCACAGCCCGTCGTCGCCGAAGCGCTCGCCGTAGCGCACGACACCGCCGTCGAGCTGGTAGACCTCGCCGAACCCGCGCGAGCGCATCAAGCCGGAGAGCACCTCGCAGCGGATCCCTCCGGTGCAGTAAGTGACGACCGCCTTGTCCTTCAGGTGGTCGTAACGGCCGCTGTCCAGCTCGGCCACGAACTCCCGCGTGGTCGCCACGTCCGGGACGACCGCGCCGCGAAAGCGCCCGATACCGGCCTCGAAACGGTTTCGTCCGTCGAAGAAGACCACGTCGTCCCGCTGATCGAGAAGCGCGTGGAGGCCCTCGGGGTCGAGCCGCTCGCCGCCGCCGACGACTCCGCCGGCCTCCACGCGCAACTCCTCAGGTGCACCGAACGAGACGATCTCGTCGCGGACGCGCACCGAGAGCCGGGGGAAGTCGAGGCTCCCGCCGTCGTCGTCGAGGCCGGAACCCTCGCTCCACTTGACGTCGAGACCGCGGAACGCGGCGTAGTCCTTGGTCTTGCGCAGGTAGCGCTTGAGCGCGCCGAGCTCACCGCCCAGCGTGCCGTTGATGCCGTCCTTCGAGAGCAGGATGCGACCGCGGAGCCCGAGCGACTCGCACAGATCGCGCTGCCACAGCCGTACCGCATCCGGATCGGGGAGAGGTGCGAAGACGTAGAACAGCAGAACCTTGGCGACGGGCACCGGGGGATGCTAGCAGCGTCGACTGCGAATACAGACAGATTCGTTCGCCTCCTGTTCAGCAGAATGGATGATGGTATGAGTATGCGAACTATCGTGATCCTTCCGACGTACAACGAACGCGAGAACATCGGGTCCGTGGTCGGACGGATCCGCGCCTCCGCACCGGAGTTGGACATCCTGATCGTCGACGACGGCTCGCCGGACGGCACCGGCCAGCTCGCCGACGCGCTCGCCGCGACCGACGACAGCGTCCACGTCATGCATCGCGCCGGCAAGGACGGCCTCGGCGCCGCGTACCGCGCGGGGATGTCGTGGGCGTTGGACGGCGGCTACGACGCTGTCGTCGAGATGGACGCCGACGGATCGCACCGCCCGGAGGAGCTTCCATCGCTGCTCGCCGCCCTGCGCTCCGTTCCTGCGGGCGACGGCGCAGGCGGCGCCGACCTGGTGCTCGGCTCCCGCTGGGTCGCGGGCGGCAGTGTGGTCAACTGGCCGATTCGCCGACGCCTCATCTCCCGCGGCGGCAGCGCCTACTCGCGGTTCTGCCTGGGTGTCCAGGCGCGCGACGTTACCGGCGGCTACCGGGCGTTCACGGCGGATGCGCTGCGGCGCATCCGGTTCGAGGTCGTGGAGAGTCAGGGCTACTGCTTCCAGATCGACATGCTGCGGCGCGCATACGACGCCGGCCTGACCGTGGTCGAGGTGCCCATCACGTTCGTCGAGCGCGAGCACGGTGCCTCGAAGATGACAGGAGGCATCGTCGTGGAGGCGATGTTGCGGGTGACCGGCTGGGGGATCGTGGGTCTGCCCAAACGGTTCCGCAAACAGCCGGAAGGATCGGCACTGACGGAGTCGACGCAGCGCGCGTAGCGTTGCCTCCATGTCGAGAGATCCCCTGGAGCGCTTCGGCGCCGTCCCCCTGTTCACCCTCACGAGCGACGACGTCGCCGACGACCGACCGCTGGCGCGGGCGCAGTGGGGTGCGGGCGGTGGCGGCGGGGACGTGTCGCCTCAGCTCTCCTGGAGCGGGTTCCCGGCAGAGACCAAGAGCTTCGCCGTCACGATCCACGACCCCGATGCGCCGACGGGCTCCGGGTTCTGGCACTGGGCGGTCTACAACATCCCGGCCTCGGTGACCTCGCTGGCAGCGGGTGCGGGGGCCGAGGGTGGGGCCGCCCTGCCGCAGGGCGCGGCGATGCTCTCCAACGAGCTGGGGTCCAAGAGCTTCACCGGCGCAGGGCCGCCCCCGGGAACGGGCACGCACCACTACTACGTGGTGGTCACCGCCCTGGACGTCGACCACCTGGAGCTCGACCCCGAGTCGACCCCGGCGGTGCTGGGCTTCAACGCCCACTTCCACACGCTCGGTCGCGCTGTGCTCGTGCCGGTGGCGACGGCGGGGGACATCTAGCGGGTCGACGCCTGGTGGGCGTCCGCGTTCAGTGCTTGTTCCCCGTCAGCGCGAGCACCCCGCCGAGCCCGATCATCAGCACGCCCCCGGTCGCGCCGAGTCGTTCGACGCGCTTGGGCGATTTGCCGAACCAGGCTCGGGCCGTGCCGGCGACGAGTGCCCAGATGCTGTCGAACGTCAGCGCCAGCAGCAGGAAGACGACGCCGAGCTCGAAGAGCTGCAGCGGGATGGATCCGGCCCGGTAGTCGACGAACTGCGGCAGCACCGCCACGAAGAACACGAGTGACTTGGGATTGGTCAGGCCGACCAGGAAGCCCTCGCCGAGGATGCGTAGCAAGGACCGTCGCGGCGGCATCGCCTCGTGCGTCACCGCGGTGTGTCGGCGATGCCGGATCGCCTGCACTCCGAGGTACATCAGGTAGGCCGCCCCGGCGAACTTGATGATCGTGAACGCCACGAGCGACTGCGCCACCAGGGCGCCGATCCCGAGCGCGACCGCGAGTACGAGCGGCAGCATCCCGAGGGCGTTGCCGAGGACGCTCAGGAGGCCGCCCAGCCGGCCCAGCGCCAGCGACCTCCCGATCACGAACAGCACGCTCGGCCCCGGGATGACGATCAGTGCGACCGCCGCGAGAGCGAATGCGAGGAGGGACGGAGTGGGCACCATGAAGAGGAGCGTATGCGACGGAGCTTCGCGGTGTGAAGCTCGGCGCAGTCCGGATGCGACATCGCGCCGACCCCCGCGACCTGATTGACTACGAGTGAGACGACGCGTTCGACACCTCGGCACACGACGGCGGGGTGCGCCGCTGACACCCGCCCCGGCAGCGAAGGAGCAGCACACATGACCGACCCCGAGATCCACAAGGGCCTCGCCGGCGTCGTGGTCGACACCACGACCATCTCGTCCGTCAACCCGCAGACCAATTCGTTGCTCTACCGCGGCTACCCCGTGCAAGAGCTGGCCGCGCAGTGCTCGTTCGAGGAGGTCGCCTGGCTGCTGTGGCACGGCGAGCTGCCCACCGCCGACGAACTCGCGGGTTTCGAGAACCTGGAGCGCGGCCTGCGCCGGCTCGACGACCGCACCCGTCGTGCGCTCGATGACATCCCCGCCTCCGCGCACCCGATGGACGCGCTGCGCACGGCGGTCAGCCAGCTCGGGGGGCTCGACCCGACGCTGGAGCAGGAGAACGGCATCCTCGACCCCGAGCTGAACCTCGGCAGGGCCGTCCACCTCTTCGCGCAGCTGCCGACGATCGTGGCCTACATCCAGCGCCGCCGTCGCGGGCTCGAGGCGGTGGAGCCTCGGGACGACCTCGACTACGCGCGCAACTTCCTCTGGCTGACCTTCGGAGAGGTTCCGGACGACGTGGTCGTCGACGCCTTCCGCGTCTCGCTCGTGCTGTACGCGGAACACTCGTTCAACGCCTCCACGTTCACGGCTCGCGTCATCGCCTCCACACTCTCCGACGTGTACTCGGCGGTGACCGGAGCGATCGGCGCCCTCAAGGGGCCGCTGCACGGCGGCGCCAACGAGGCCGTGATGCACGCGTTCGACGAGATCGGCAGCGCCGACCGGGCGGAGGCGTGGCTCGACGACGCGCTGGCCGAGAAGCGCAAGATCATGGGATTCGGTCACCGCGTCTACAAGAACGGCGACTCCAGGGTGCCGACGATGCGCGCGTCGCTCGAGACGCTGGTCGAGCACTACGACCGCCACGACATGCTCGACCTCTACGACGCCCTCGAGAACGCGATGGGCGCGCGGAAGAACATCAAGCCCAACCTCGACTACCCCTCTGGCCCGGCCTACAACCTGATGGGCTTCGACACCGAGACCTTCACGCCGCTGTTCGCCGCGGCGCGCGTCACGGGCTGGACGGCGCACGTCTTCGAGCAGTACGCCGCCAACTCGCTGATCCGCCCGCTCTCGCAGTACACCGGCCCCGCCGAGCGCCACCTGTCCCGCTGACGCGCGGCGCTACCGCCCGAACGCAACGGAGGAGATCCGCCCCATCCCGGGCCGGATCTCCTCCGTTGACGGCGAATCGGGCCGCTCCGCTCCCGAATCTCCTCCGTTAGCGCCAGAGCAGCAACGCGTCTCCCTGCCCGCCGCCACCGCAGAGCGCGACCGCGGCGCGGCCGGACCCGCGTCGCGCGAGCTCGTGCGCGGCGTGGCCCGCGAGCCGCGCTCCGGAGGACCCGATCGGATGTCCGAGTGCGATAGCGCCGCCGTGGATGTTGACCTTCTCCGGGTCGAGATCGAGGTCCGCCGTCGACTGCAGCGCGACGGCGGCGAACGCCTCGTTGATCTCGATCAGGTCGAGGTCGTCTGCGCCCCAGCCTGCGCGCGTGAGGGCCGCCTGGATGGCGTTCGACGGCTGCGAGTGCAGCGAGTTGTCCGGGCCCGCGACCTGGCCACTCGCGCCGACGACCGCGAGCCAGTCCAGTCCCAGCCGCTCGGCGTTCTCACGCGAGGTGAGGATGAGCGCCGCCGCCCCGTCGCTGAGCGGCGAGGAGTTGCCCGCCGTGAGCGTTCCCTCGGCGGCGAAGCTGGGGCGCAGCTTCGCGAGGACCTCGACGGTGGAATCCGGTCGCACGCCCTCGTCGACGGCGACGACCACCGGGTCGCCCTTGCGCTGCGGGATGCTGACGGGCGCGATCTCGTCCGCGAAGAGGCCGGAGGCCGCAGCGGCTCCGGCTCGCTGGTGCGACGAGGCCGCGAATGCGTCCTGGGCCTCGCGCGTGAGGCCGAGCTTCTCGGTGTACTGCTCGGTCGAGGCGCCCATCGAGATCTTGTCGAAGGCGTCGGTCAGGCCGTCGTGCGCGGCCGAGTCGACGGCCTCCAGCGAGCCGTACGTCCAGCCCTTGCGCGAGCCGGGCAGGACGTGCGGGGCGTTGGTCATCGACTCCTGGCCGCCGGCCGCGACCACCGTCGCCTCGCCCGCACGGATGAGGCGGGCAGCGTCGATCACGGCCGCGAGACCGGAGAGGCACACCTTGTTGATCGTCGTCGCGGGGACGTTCCAGCCGATGCCCGCGCCGATCGCGGTCTGTCTGGCCGGGTTCTGGCCTGCGCCCGCCTGCAGCACCTGGCCGAAGATCACGGCGTCGACGTCGGAGGCGTCCACGCCGGACTGCTCCAGTGCACGGCGGAGGGCGACGGCCCCGAGCTGGACGGCGCTCTGGCTGGCGAGCGAACCCAGGATCTTGCCTTGCGGGGTCCGTGCCGCCGACAGGATGACGACGTCGTCGGGTCGGAGTTCGGGGAGGGGACTGGTCATTGCGGGGCGACTCCTTCGTTGCCGGATACTCTCCGTCCATTGTCATCCACAGGAGGGGGCTCGGAGCCAGTTGTCCACAGATTGGGCGGACCCGACCAGCGAGCGACGGCGACGTTCGTACCGTGGATCCATGTCCATCGCGGAAGAAGCCGAGAAGTCCCTCGCCGACGTGCCGAGTCACGACCGGCCGCGTGAGCGGATGCGCCGCCTCGGCGTCGGCTCCCTCACCGACGATGAAGTGCTCGCACTCATCCTCGGTTCGGGTCAGACGGGCCGCAGCGTCCTCTCGCTGGCGCGGTCGATCCTCGGCAGCTGTGGCGGCTTTCCTGGGCTCGCGACCATGGATTTCGCGCGGCTCGAGAACCTCCCGGGCGTCGGCCCGGCCACCGCGGGCCGTCTCGTCGCGATCATCGAGATCTGGCGGCGCGCCGGGCGCTCATCGGCCTGGACGCGCCTGGTCGATCACACCGCTGTCGCCGATGTCGTGCGGCCCGAGCTGCTGCATCGCGACAGCGAGCGTTTCGTCGTCGTGGTCGCCGACCGCGCCGCACGCCCGCTCGAGCTGGTGATGCTCCGCGACGGCGGAGTCGACGAGCGGTCGATCCAGCCGGCCGACATCCTCCAGGCGGTCCTCACCCGAGGGGGCCGATCGTTCGCGGTGGCGCACAACCATCCGTCCGGATCGCTCGACCCCTCGGTCGCCGACACCGTGCTCACGCGCAGGCTCGATCAGGCGGCCGCGACGATCGGGCTCCGCTTCCTCGGGCACATCCTCGTCGCGGGCGAGCGCTGGACCGCGCTGTCCGCTACGGGGTCAGTCGCGTCGGACCGCGGAAGAGGTAGGTCGTCTCGCGCAGGTTCGACAGGTGCAGCATGAGCATGAGCACGCGAGCGAGACCCATTCCGAAGCCGCCGTGCGGGGGGATGCCGTACCGGAACGTCGCGAGGACGTCCTCCAGCTCCTCCACCGACAGACCCTTGTCCGCGGCCTGCTTCTCGAGGATCTCCACGCGATGCTCGCGCTGAGCGCCGGTCGAAATCTCAACGCCGTTGAAGATGAGGTCGTAGCTCTTGGTGATCGACGGGTCCTCGGCGTGACGCATGTGGTAGTACGGGCGGATGCTCGACGCGTAGTCCGTCAGGAAGACGAACTCGTGGCCGTAGGTCTCCTTGACGTACTGGGAGATCCGGCGCTCGCCTTCGGGGTCCATGTCGTCGTCGGCGCGCGGCACCTCGTAGCCTTGCTCTGCGACGATGCGCTTGGCCTCGGCGAGCGGGATGCGCGGGAACGGCGTGGTCGGAACGGTGACCTCGACGCCGAAGAGCGCTTCGATCTCCGCGCCGTGCTTCTCCTTGACCGCGGTGAAGCCGGCGACGAGCAGGTCCTCGTGCACCTTCATGACGTCCTCGTGGCTTTCGATCCAGCTCAGCTCGGTGTCGACGCTCGTGAACTCCGTCGCGTGGCGGCTCGTGAAACTCGGGTCGGCGCGGAAGGCCGGGCCGATCTCGAACACCCGGCCGAAGCCGGCGGCCTGGGCCATCTGCTTGAAGATCTGCGGGCTCTGGGCGAGGTAGGCGGTCGTCTCGAAGTACGGGAGCTCGAAGAGCTCTGCACGCGACTCGGACGCCGACGCCATCAGCTTCGGCGTGTGGATCTCGATGAAGCCGTTGTCGACCCAGTACTGACGCATCGCGTGCTCGAGTGTGGTCTGCACGCGGAAGATCAGGTTGTGCTTCGGCTCGCGGAGGTCGAGGAAGCGCCAGTCCATGCGCTTGTCGATGCCGCTGTCCGCGGCGATCGGGGTCTCCGGGATGGCGGCCGTCTCGACCTCGAGGGTGCTCAGCTTGATCTCGATGCCGCCGAGCTTGACCCGCTCGTCGTGCTTGAGCTCGCCGGTCGCGCGCACGAACGAGCCCTGCGACAGGCCGGAGATGGTCGTGGCCGGCTCGTCGGCGACGACGGTGCCGTCTTCGTCGACGGTGCGCGGGTTCACCAGCTGCACGGCGCCCGACTCGTCGCGCAGTACGACGAACTGCACCTTCTTCTGGTCGCGGACGGTCTCGACCCATCCGGCGACGCTGACGGGGCCGTCGGGAAGAGCGGCGAGGTCCTTGATCAAAACGCGTGCGGTCACGATCGACAAGCCTACCGCCCGCGTCTACCGCCGCAGAGGGGCGATGGACCCCCTCCCCGCCCGGCGCTCAGTGAATTCAAGGCAAAGCGCTCCGTAGACTGGACCCGTGGTAGCAAGCCAAGTGCATCTCGTCCGTCACGGAGAGGTGTTCAATCCCGACGGCATCCTGTACGGCAGGCTGCCGGGCTTCGGCCTCTCCAAGCTCGGTCACCGGATGGCTCTGGCGGCGGCGGACGACCTGGCGGCCCGCGATCGCCCCGTGTCATCGCTGCGCGTCTCGCCGCTGCAGCGCACCCGCGAGTCGGCCGCCCCCATCGCGGAGGCGTTCGATCTCGAGCCGATCGTCGACGACCGGATCATCGAGCCCACCAACCACTTCGAGGGCACCAACATGCGGCGCGCTCTGAAGAATCCGGTCAACTGGCCGTTCCTGATCTATCCGCCGCGGCCCAGCTGGGGCGAGGCCTACACGAGCATCGAGAAGCGCATGCTGGCCGCGGTCCACGACGCGTTCGACTCGGTCGAGTCCGGAGATGTCGTCCTGGTGAGCCACCAGCTGCCGATCTGGGTCACGCACCTGTCCGTCGCCGGCGAGAGCTTCCCGCACGACCCGCGCAAGCGGCGGTGCGCGCTGTCGAGCGTCACGACCTTCGAGCGTGTCTCCGAGGCTGCCCCCGCTCCGCAGCCCCGCCCCGGCGAGGAGCCCGCGCCGGCCGATCCGTCCGCGCCGCCGGTACTGCGCCTCGTCGAGGTCGGCTACGCCGAGCCCGCCGGCAGTCTGATCGCCACCGCGACCGATGTGGGGGCCGTGTGAACGCCCGCTCCGCTCGTGTGCGACTCGCTCTCGCCGTCCCGGCCGTCGCAGCTGCGACCGCTCTGTTCCTCTCGGGCTGCACCTCCAACGACGCGCTCGCCAACCAGTACCGCTCCGGCTCCGGCCAGAACTACATCGCGGGCGATGGCAGCGTGAGCGAGTACGCAGCGGGCAACCGTGGAGCCCCCGTCTCGTTCTCCGGCACGTTGGCGGACGGCAGCGCGGTGTCGTCGAAGGACTACGCGGGCAAGGTCCTCGTCGTCAACTTCTGGTACGCGGGCTGCCCGCCGTGCCGGGTGGAGGCGCCTGACCTCCAGTCGCTGTCCGAGAAGTACGCCTCGCAGGGCGTGAGCTTCCTCGGCGTCAACCTGTACGACTCCGCGAGCACCGCCGCCAGCTTCGAGAAGGACAAGGGCGTCACCTACCCGTCGGTCCTCGACCGAGACACCGGTTCGGTGCTGCTCGCCTTCAGCAAGACCGTCCCGCCCAAGGCGACGCCGACCACGTTGGTGATCGACAAGGACGGCCGCGTGGCCGCCCGGATCCTCGGCGCGATCCCGGACAAGAGCATCCTCGACTCGCTCATCTCCGACGCCGTGGCCGGGAAGTAGCCGTGGACGTCGGTCAGATCGTCTTCAGCGGACAGCTCCTCCTCGCGCTTCCCATCGCCCTCCTCGCGGGGCTGGTGTCGTTCGCGTCGCCGTGCGTGCTGCCGCTCGTGCCGGGATATCTGGCGTACGTCGGCGGGATGAGCGACCCGGGCGCCAAGCGCGACCGCAGCCGCGTGCTCCTCGGTGTCGCCCTCTTCGTCCTCGGCTTCGCCGTGGTCTTCGTGGCCTATGGGGCGGCCTTCGGCGCGCTGGGGCTCTGGCTGGTGCGCTGGCAGGAGGTGGTCATCCGGGTGCTCGGGGTGCTCGTCATCCTGATGGGGCTCGTGTTCATCGGCCAGTTCTCGTTCCTCCAGCGCACGATCAAGCCGACCTGGCGGCCGGCGACCGGACTCATCGGAGCGCCGCTCCTCGGCATCGTCTTCGGCCTCGGCTGGACGCCGTGCATCGGCCCGACCCTCGCCGCGATCAGCGCGTTGAGCGTCGGCAGCGGTTCTCCGTGGCGCGGAGCCCTGCTGGGGCTGTTCTACTGCATCGGCCTCGGCATCCCGTTCCTGCTCGTCGCGCTCGGCTTCGACTGGGTCGCCGGCTCCGTGGCGTTCCTCAAGCGGCACATCCGCGTCATCAACATCATCGGAGGCGCACTGCTCGTGGTCATCGGCATCCTGATGGCGACCGGTCTCTGGACCGCCATCATGTCCCAGTTCCTGGGGGTGATCTCCGGCTTTGTCCCGGCCCTCTGATCACATCGACTCCGCGCCGCCGCGCGAAGACCCGGACGTCGCCCAGCCCAAGCTCGGGCCGCTCGGCTGGCTGCGTTGGGCCTGGCGCCAGCTCACGAGCATGAAGACGGCGCTGTTCCTGCTGCTGCTGCTCGCGATCGCGGCCGTCCCGGGCTCGCTCTTCCCGCAGCGCGGAGCCGACCCCAGCGGTGTCACCAAATACTTCAACGACAATCCGCAACTTGCTCCGGTGCTCGACAAGTTCCAGCTGTTCGACGTCTACACGTCGTTCTGGTTCTCGGCCATCTATCTGCTGCTGTTCGCCTCGCTGATCGGCTGCATCATCCCGCGCACAGCGCACCACGCCAAGGCGCTCCGGGCGCGGCCGCCCAAGACGCCGGTCCGACTGACCAGGATGTCGGGCTTCCAGTCGCGGATCCTGCCCGCCGAGCTGCGCGACGACGCGCCGAACCCGATCGAGTCCGCCCGCGACATCCTCCGTCGCTCGCGCTATCGCGTCGCTCTCTATCAGGACGCGCGGTCCACGTCGGTCTCGGCCGAGCGCGGCTACCTGCGCGAGACCGGCAACCTGGTGTTCCACATCGCGCTCCTCGGCGTTCTGGTCGCCGTCGGCATCGGGGGAGGCTTCGGCTACACCGGACAGAAGGTCGTGGTCGTCGGACAGAGCTTCGTGAACAGCCTCCCTTCGTACAACTCGTTCAACCCCGGCCGGTTCTTCTCCGACGGCTCGCTCGAGCCGTTCTCGATCAGGGTCGACAGCCTCGACGTCGCCTACGAGACCAAGAATCAGAACGCCGTCGGCACGCCGCTCGACTACACCGCCAAGGTGACGACCACCGGGCCGGGAGACACCTCGGGTTCTGCGACCATCAAGGTCAACGACCCGCTCGCGATCGGCGGCACCAACGTCTATCTCCTCGGCAATGGGTACGCACCGACGATCACGGTGAAAGACCCGGAGGGCAAAGTCGTCTTCAGCGACTCCGTTCCGTTCATCGCGCAGGACGCGCGGCTCACGTCGCTCGGCTGGGTGAAGATCCCCGACGGACTGCGCGAGCAGGTCGGGATGGTCGGCTTCTTCTATCCAACGGTCGGCAAGAGCCAGACGGCCGCGGGAGCCCTGACGTCGACGTTCCCCGGGCTGGACGACCCGCTTTTGAGCCTCAACGTCTACGCGGGAGACCTTGGTGTCGACAGCGGCGTGCCGCAGTCGGTCTACAGCCTCAACACCGACAAGATGACCCAGCTCGCCGGCGCAGGAACGAAGACCAAGGCGCTCCAGTTGAAGCCGGGGCAGACCGTCGAGCTCCCGAACGGTCTCGGCACCATCTCGCTCGGCGACGTCAAACGCTATGCGTCGCTCGACGTGCACCACGACCCCGCCCAGATCTGGGTCCTGATCTTCGCCGTGGCCATCTTCGGCGGACTGCTCATCGCCTTGTTCGTCCCGCGCAGGCGCATCTGGGTGAAGGCCGTCGAGAACCCGGACGGATCACTGACGCTGGAGTACGCTGGCCTCGCACGAGGCGAGGACCCCAACCTGCTTGCCGCCGTCTCCGCCGTCGCGGACGAGCACACCGCCCTCCTCACCCGACAACCGACGAATTAGAGTCTTATCGTGACCGATACCCTGTCCCAGCTGTCCACGGTCTTCATCTACGTGGCGATGGGGTTCTACGCCGCGGCCTTCATCGCGTTCGCCCTCGATCTCGCCCGGCGCGGGGCGAGGGCGACGGCCGACGAGGCCGCCGTGGTACCCAGTGCCGTCGCCAGGCGCGCCGAAGTCGCCGCGCCCGTCGGAGCATCGACGACCACACTCACCGCAGCGGGCGGCTCGGCCCCGCCGGCGTCGCCCCAGGCGTCGTCCGCGCTGGGGAGGCTGTCGTCGCGGATCAGCTCCCGCGTCGAGGACGACGTGATGAACGGCGACACGTCGTCGACGTCCATCCGCTGGGCGTTCGGGCTCACCATCGTCGGCTTCGTCGCCCACCTCGTCGCCACGCTGTTCCGCGGCATCGCCGCCGACCGGGTGCCGTGGGCGAATATGTGGGAGTTCTCGATGACCGGAACACTGGTCATCATCGGCGTCTTCCTGGTCGTCAATCTCAAGTGGGACGTCAAATACCTCGGCACGTTCATCGTCGGTCTGGTGCTCGTGCTCCAGGGCGTCGCACTGCTGCGCTACTACGTTCCGGTCGTCCCGCTGCAGCCGGCGCTCCAGTCGTACTGGTTGGTCATCCACATCATCGTCGCCGTGCTGGGCACGGCGTTCTTCGCCCTCGGGTTCGCGTTGTCGGGATTGCAGCTGCTGCAGTACCGCCGCGAGCGGCAGGTGGCGGAGTCGCGTCCGCAGCAGTTCCGGTTCCTGGAGACCCTCCCGAGCGCGGTCGCGCTCGAGAACCTCGCGTACCGGATCAACATCGTCGGCTTCATCGCCTGGACGTTCACACTCATCGCCGGAGCCATCTGGGCCGAGAAGGCGTGGGGTCGTTACTGGGGTTGGGACACGAAGGAAGTCTGGACGTTCATCATCTGGGTGATCTACGCCGGCTACATCCACGCGCGGGCGACCCGCGGCTGGCGCGGATCGCGTTCCGCGTGGCTCGCGATCATCGGCTTCGCCGCTGTGCTGTTCAACTTCGGCATCGTCAACGTGTTCTTCCACGGACTGCACGCCTACTCGGGTCTGGGATCCTGACCCGATCCGCATCCGTTCTCAGACGCGGCCGCCCCTCTCGGGCGGCCGCGTTTCTGCGTCTTCGGGCCCGACTTCCGCGGAATCACGCGGAAGAGGTGGTGCGACACGCCCGGGATGTCAGCGGGATTTGCGACGTTCCGGAGGCCTGCGTAAAGTACTTACTTGTCACCCCAAAGGTGCGGGAGAGCGGAAGAGCTCCCCGGCCTCAAGCGGGACCGAATCCTTAGCCTAGCGGCAAATCTCAACTTGAAAGAGTTGCTTTGCTGCGCTTAGGATTAACACCCCACTCACTGAGCAGGTCTGACCGGTTCGGTTCGTGCAAATCGGATGTATCCCACGATGGATGAACGAAAGAGCGCGAAACGGCCAACTTGACAAACTGACTGAGAGTGGTAAGGTAGAGAAGTTGCCTCACAGAGAAGCCCGAGAGGGTTGAAGGTGAGAGCGTCCGATCCTTGAGAACTCAACAGCGTGCACAATGTCAAATGCCAAAAACCTCGGCATTGACCAAAAGATCTCGGTCTGGAAGTCGATGCAAGAGATTCCTTTGGATTAGATAACGAATGTCAGACATTCGAATTTAGTCAAGACAAACTCGCAGGAGAAGAGATATTCCTCTCCGATCCTGCACTATGTTTCCAGACGCTTGCGTCTTGGAGCTAAACATTTTACGGAGAGTTTGATCCTGGCTCAGGACGAACGCTGGCGGCGTGCTTAACACATGCAAGTCGAACGATGAACCTGGAGCTTGCTCTAGGGAATTAGTGGCGAACGGGTGAGTAACACGTGAGTAACCTGCCCTTGACTCTGGGATAACCTCCGGAAACGGAAGCTAATACCGGATATGACGCACGGAGGCATCTCCTGTGCGTGGAAAGAACTTCGGTCAAGGATGGACTCGCGGCCTATCAGGTAGTTGGTGAGGTAACGGCTCACCAAGCCTACGACGGGTAGCCGGCCTGAGAGGGTGACCGGCCACACTGGGACTGAGACACGGCCCAGACTCCTACGGGAGGCAGCAGTGGGGAATATTGCACAATGGGCGCAAGCCTGATGCAGCAACGCCGCGTGAGGGACGACGGCCTTCGGGTTGTAAACCTCTTTTAGTAGGGAAGAAGCGAAAGTGACGGTACCTGCAGAAAAAGCACCGGCTAACTACGTGCCAGCAGCCGCGGTAATACGTAGGGTGCGAGCGTTGTCCGGAATTATTGGGCGTAAAGAGCTCGTAGGCGGTCTGTCGCGTCTGCTGTGAAAACCCGAGGCTCAACCTCGGGCCTGCAGTGGGTACGGGCAGACTAGAGTGCGGTAGGGGAGAATGGAATTCCTGGTGTAGCGGTGGAATGCGCAGATATCAGGAGGAACACCGATGGCGAAGGCAGTTCTCTGGGCCGTAACTGACGCTGAGGAGCGAAAGCGTGGGGAGCGAACAGGATTAGATACCCTGGTAGTCCACGCCGTAAACGTTGGGCGCTAGATGTGGGGACCATTCCACGGTTTCCGTGTCGCAGCTAACGCATTAAGCGCCCCGCCTGGGGAGTACGGCCGCAAGGCTAAAACTCAAAGGAATTGACGGGGGCCCGCACAAGCGGCGGAGCATGCGGATTAATTCGATGCAACGCGAAGAACCTTACCAAGGCTTGACATACACGAGAACGCCCTAGAAATAGGGAACTCTTTGGACACTCGTGAACAGGTGGTGCATGGTTGTCGTCAGCTCGTGTCGTGAGATGTTGGGTTAAGTCCCGCAACGAGCGCAACCCTCGTTCTATGTTGCCAGCGCGTAATGGCGGGAACTCATAGGAGACTGCCGGGGTCAACTCGGAGGAAGGTGGGGATGACGTCAAATCATCATGCCCCTTATGTCTTGGGCTTCACGCATGCTACAATGGCCGGTACAAAGGGCTGCAATACCGTAAGGTGGAGCGAATCCCAAAAAGCCGGTCTCAGTTCGGATTGAGGTCTGCAACTCGACCTCATGAAGTCGGAGTCGCTAGTAATCGCAGATCAGCAACGCTGCGGTGAATACGTTCCCGGGCCTTGTACACACCGCCCGTCAAGTCATGAAAGTCGGTAACACCCGAAGCCGGTGGCCCAACCCTTGTGGAGGGAGCCGTCGAAGGTGGGATCGGTGATTAGGACTAAGTCGTAACAAGGTAGCCGTACCGGAAGGTGCGGCTGGATCACCTCCTTTCTAAGGAGCATCTGGCACCCTCGGGTGTCCAGGCGCCGGATCTGAGCGAATGTCTCAGCCGGTTAGCTCATGGGTGGAACATTGACATTGGTGCGGAGCCGATCGGCTCGAACTCAGTACGCCTCCTCGGAGGAAGGAACGGTTCGGACCAGGAAGCCCCGCACACGCACGCTGTTGGGTCCTGAGGGACCGGGCCTCATTCAATCGGATGAGAACTGGAAACTCGGACCTTTTCTTGTCGGTCATAACTCGGCCAGCGGAGAAGGTACCGCCCGTACTTTGAGAACTACACAGTGGACGCGAGCATCTTAGATTCGAACCTTCGGGTTCGGATCACAAAAGATGATCTGATTTATTAGATCATTGGTCAATCTGCTCATCTTCGGATGAGCCGATCGATTCAAACTCATGTGATTTCAAATTTCTAAGAGCAAACGGTGGATGCCTTGGCATCTGGAGCCGAAGAAGGACGTAGTAATCTGCGATAAGCCTCGGGGAGCTGATAAACGAGCTTTGATCCGAGGATCTCCGAATGGGGAAACCCCGCTGGGCCCGCAAGGTGACCCAGTGACTCCCGCCTGAATATATAGGGCGGGTAGAGGGAACGTGGGGAAGTGAAACATCTCAGTACCCACAGGAAGAGAAAGCAAAAGCGATTCCGTTAGTAGTGGCGAGCGAACCCGGAAGAGGCTAAACCGATCATGTGTGATAGCCGGCAGGCGTTGCATGGTCGGGGTTGCGGGACTTTTCAGCAGCTTCTGCCGAACTGCAAGCGTTACAGAGGATCATAGGCGAATGGCATTGAAAGGCCAGTCATAGAGGGTGCCAACCCCGTAGCCGAAATGGTCCAATGGCGCGAAGAGTATCCCAAGTAGCACGGGGCCCGAGAAATCCCGTGTGAATCTGTCAGGACCACCTGATAAGCCTAAATACTCCCAGATGACCGATAGCGGACAAGTACCGTGAGGGAAAGGTGAAAAGTACCCCGGGAGGGGAGTGAAATAGTACCTGAAACCGTTTGCTTACAAACCGTTGGAGCCTCCTTGTAGGGGTGACAGCGTGCCTTTTGAAGAATGAGCCTGCGAGTTAGCGATATGTGGCGAGGTTAACCCGTGAGGGGTAGCCGTAGCGAAAGCGAGTCTGAATAGGGCGATTCAGTCGCATGTCCTAGACCCGAAGCGAAGTGATCTATCCATGGCCAGGTTGAAGCGACGGTAAGACGTCGTGGAGGACCGAACCCACTTAGGTTGAAAACTGAGGGGATGAGCTGTGGATAGGGGTGAAAGGCCAATCAAACTTCGTGATAGCTGGTTCTCTCCGAAATGCATTTAGGTGCAGCGTTGCGTGTTTCTTGCCGGAGGTAGAGCTACTGGATGGCCGATGGGCCCCAAAAGGTTACTGACGTCAGCCAAACTCCGAATGCCGGTAAGTGAGAGCGCAGCAGTGAGACGGTGGGGGATAAGCTTCATCGTCGAGAGGGAAACAACCCAGACCACCAACTAAGGTCCCTAAGCGCGTGCTAAGTGGGAAAGGATGTGGAGTTGCACAGACAACCAGGAGGTTGGCTTAGAAGCAGCCACCCTTGAAAGAGTGCGTAATAGCTCACTGGTCAAGTGATTCCGCGCCGACAATGTAACGGGGCTCAAGCACGCCACCGAAGTTGTGGCATTGACATTATTGGTAGGCCTTCGTGGTCCAGCCGTGTTGATGGGTAGGAGAGCGTCGTGTGGCGAGTGAAGCGGCGGTGTAAACCAGCCGTGGACGCCACACGAGTGAGAATGCAGGCATGAGTAGCGAAAGACGGGTGAGAAACCCGTCCTCCGAAAGACCAAGGGTTCCAGGGCCAGGCTAATCCGCCCTGGGTAAGTCGGGACCTAAGGCGAGGCCGACAGGCGTAGTCGATGGACAACGGGTTGATATTCCCGTACCGGCGAAGAACCGCCCAAGCTAATCCAGTGGTGCTAAGAGTCCTAATCCTGGACACGGATCCCTTCGGGGTGAAGGTCCGGGCCTAACGCTCGACCCCATGCTGGTGCGGCTAGCGTATTAACAGGTGTGACGCAGGAAGGTAGCCCAGCCGGGCGATGGTTGTCCCGGTGTAAGTGTGTAAGCCGAGAGATAGGCAAATCCGTCTCTCACATAGGCCCAGGCACGATGCGTAGTCGTAAGACGAAATGGGTGATCCTATGCTGCCGAGAAAAGCATCGACGCGAGGTTCCAGCCGCCCGTACCCCAAACCGACTCAGGTGGTCAGGTAGAGAATACCAAGGAGATCGAGAGAATCGTGGTTAAGGAACTCGGCAAAATGCCCCCGTAACTTCGGGAGAAGGGGGGCCTGAGGCGTGAAGGGACTTGCTCCTGGAGCGTTTGAAGGCCGCAGAGACCAGTGGGAAGCGACTGTTTACTAAAAACACAGGTCCGTGCCAAGTCGCAAGACGATGTATACGGACTGACGCCTGCCCGGTGCTGGAAGGTTAAGAGGAAGGGTTAGCTTCGGCGAAGCTCAGAATTTAAGCCCCAGTAAACGGCGGTGGTAACTATAACCATCCTAAGGTAGCGAAATTCCTTGTCGGGTAAGTTCCGACCTGCACGAATGGCGTAACGACTTCCCAGCTGTCTCAACCGCGAACTCGGCGAAATTGCACTACGAGTAAAGATGCTCGTTACGCGCAGCAGGACGGAAAGACCCCGTGACCTTTACTATAGTTTGGTATTGGTGTTCGGTGTGGCTTGTGTAGGATAGGTGGGAGACTTTGAAGCGGGCACGCCAGTGTTCGTGGAGTCATTGTTGAAATACCACTCTGGTCACTCTGGATATCTAACTTAGAACCGTAATCCGGTTCAGGGACAGTGCCTGATGGGTAGTTTAACTGGGGCGGTTGCCTCCCAAAAAGTAACGGAGGCGCCCAAAGGTTCCCTCAACCTGGTTGGCAATCAGGTGTCGAGTGTAAGTGCACAAGGGAGCTTGACTGTGAGACTGACAAGTCGAGCAGGGACGAAAGTCGGGACTAGTGATCCGGCAGTGGCTTGTGGAAGCGCTGTCGCTCAACGGATAAAAGGTACCTCGGGGATAACAGGCTGATCTTGCCCAAGAGTCCATATCGACGGCATGGTTTGGCACCTCGATGTCGGCTCGTCGCATCCTGGGGCTGGAGTAGGTCCCAAGGGTTGGGCTGTTCGCCCATTAAAGCGGTACGCGAGCTGGGTTTAGAACGTCGTGAGACAGTTCGGTCCCTATCCGCTGCGCGCGTAGGAAATTTGAAAGGATCTGACCCTAGTACGAGAGGACCGGGTTGGACGAACCTCTGGTGTGTCAGTTGTTCCGCCAGGAGCACCGCTGATTAGCTACGTTCGGGATGGATAACCGCTGAAAGCATCTAAGCGGGAAGCCGGCCTTGAGATGAGATTTCCATGCCTTCGGGCGAGAGGCTCCCAGCTAGACTACTGGGTTGATAGGCCGGATGTGGAAGTGGGGACTAAAGACCCATGGAGCTGACCGGTACTAATAAGCCGATAATTTGATAATCACCACTCTCATACTGTTGTAAGGCTGGTATGAGGGGCCATGAGATTGCACGCGTCCACTATGTGGTTCTCGATGTACGGTCGAGAACTGATTCAAGCGAAGCTTGATCGTTCACTTTGATACATCAATAGTGTTTCGGCGGCCATAGCGAGAGGGAAACGCCCGGTTACATTCCGAACCCGGAAGCTAAGACTCTCTGCGCCGATGGTACTGCAGGGGGGACCCTGTGGGAGAGTAGGACACCGCCGGACTTCTTTGTGAGATGGCCACCCAGTGATGGGTGGCCATTTCGCGTTAACAGGACAATTTCGCGCGAGCGGTTCCTTGCGCGATCCACGCACCTAGGCTGGGCTGAGACCCGCCACCTCGACAGGGAGAAGTCGTGAGCGATACACCGGCAGACGACGACCGGACATCCGCGTCCCGCGGCGACGACCGCGGCCGCGGGACTGGTCGGGGACGACGCGACGACTCCTCCAGCGGAGGCCGTTCGCAGAACGGTGGCCGTTCGCAGAGCGGCGGTCGCTCGTACGATCGCGGCGGGTCCACTAACCGCGGCGGCGCCGGCCGGGGCGGCTCGTCCGAAGGCGGTCCGCGCCGCGACTCATCTGCACAGGGACGTGGGCGTTCCCAGGCGGGCGACGGTTCCCCGCGACGGAACAGCACGGGCGGGCCTTCTCGCTCGGGATCGCCGGCACGTTCCGGCGATCGGGACCGACAGCGGGACGGCAACTGGAACCGCGATGGTCAGCGCGGCGGCGCCGGATCCGGTGGCCGCGGCGGACAGTACAGCCGCGACGGTCAGAGCGGTGGTCAGTATCGTCGCGATGGCCAGTCTGGTGGTAGCCAGAACCGCCGCGATGGTCAGAGTGGCGGCGGTCGCTACGGTCGTGACGGTGGCGACGCACGCGGCGGCCAGCGCGACTACCGGTCGCAGCGTGATAGTGCCCCGCGCGGTGATCGGTCACAGCGAGATGGTGCTCCGCGCGGTGATCGGCCGCAGCGTGATGGAGCGCCGCGTCAGGGCGGATCGTGGGATTCGAACAGGAAGCCCAGCGCCGGCGGCGGATACGGCGGGCGATCCGACGGGCGCGACGGACGTTCGGGAGGTCCGCGTTCCGGCGGCGGGCGATCCGGCGCGGGGCGCTCCGACGACAAGCTCTGGACCAAGGGCGGCCGGCCTGCCCGCGGTGACCGGGATGCCCGCGACCACCAGTACGAGCTGACCGAAGAAGAGAAGCGCGCTCGTGAGTTGCGGTCGGTTCGTCCGCGGCATGACGACCCCGACCTCCCCGCAGATGTCGAGGCCCGCGACCTCGCAAAGGAAGCGCGCATCGAGCTCAAGACGCTGAGCAAGGACAACGCGGAGTGGGTCGCACAGCACCTGGTCATGGCCTCTCGGCTCATCGACACGGATCCTGAGCTGGCGCACCGTCACGCGCTGTCGGCCTCCCGTCGGGCCGGCCGGATCGGTGTCGTCCGAGAGACGCTCGCGATCACGGCCTACGCGACCGGCGACTTCGCGCTGGCCCTGCGTGAACTGCGCACCTACCGTCGGATCACCGGGTCCAACGATCAGATCGCTCTCATGGTCGACAGCGAGCGCGGCGTCGGCCGACCCGACCGTGCGCTCGAGCTCGGGCGATCCGTCGACCGGGCGAGCCTGCCGAACGACGTGCAGGTGTCGCTGGCGATCGCCATGTCCGGTGCTCGCCTCGACCTCGGCCAGGATGAAGCGGCGCTTGCCGAGCTGGAGATCCCGCAGCTCGACCCGAATCGTGCGTTCAGCTGGAGCCCCGACCTGTTCCACGCCTACGCGGAAGTGCTCGAGGCCCTCGGGCGCGACGCCGACGCGGCAATCTGGCGCGAGCGCGCGGAGCGGGCCGAGCTCGCTCTCGAGGAGGCGCACGCGGACGCAGAGCTCGAGACTATCCACGTCATCGAGGAGGACTTCGAACTCGAGGGTGAGCTGGACGCCGGTGAGGACGTCGTCCTGGAGGGTGAGCTGGACGCCGGTGAGGACGTCGTCCTGGAGGGTGAGCTGGACGCCGGTGAGGACGTCGTCCTGGAAGGTGAGCCGGAGGCCGGCGACGACTTAGACCTGGAGGGTGAGCCGGACGATGGCGCTGTTTCGACGGACGAGTGAGGCCGCGACGCCGCTGACCGGCGTCGACCTCGTGCTGGCCGATCTCGACGGCGTGGTCTACGCCGGGCCGAATGCGATCCCGCACGCGGTCGAGAGCCTGAACGGTGTCGCCGAAACTACTCGTGTCGGTTACATCACCAACAACGCCTCTCGGACCGACGCATCCGTCGCCGCCCACCTGAGCGACCTCGGCCTCCACGTCGAGCCGCGCGACGTCGTGACCTCGCCGCAGGCAGCGGTCCGGCTGCTGAGCGAGCACGTGCCGGCGGGATCGACGATCCTCGTCGTCGGCGGCGACGGCCTGGTCGACGAGGTGCAGAAGGGTGGGTTCGCCGTCACTCGCTCAGCCGACGACGACCCGGCCGCGGTGATCCAGGGCTTCGCGCCGGAGGTCGGCTGGGCGCAGCTGGCCGAAGCGGCGTTCGCTTTGCAGGGACGCAGCGACAGCGAACGTCCCTGGATCGCGACGAACACCGACTGGACGATCCCCGTCGCGCGCGGCATCGCGCCAGGCAACGGCACGCTCGTGTCGGCGGTGCACACCGCGGCAGGTCGGCTTCCGCTGGTGGCGGGCAAGCCGGAGGTGGCGATCTTCCACGAGGCCATCGCCCGATTCCACGCGACCAAGCCCCTGTTCATCGGCGACCGACTCGATACCGACATCCTCGGTGCGAACCGGGCGGGAATCGACTCCGTGCTCGTGCTGACCGGGATCGACCGCGCGAAGCAGCTCCTCGCCGCCGACGCCGACTCGCGACCGACCTACATCCTGCGCGACCTTCGCGGACTCGGCGAGCCGTACCCCGAGGCGAAGACTGCGCGCAACGGCGCAGTGACGGTCGGGAAGTCGACGGTCGCGATCGAAGGCAACGACGTCCGCATCCTCGACGAGGGCGTCGATGAGCTCGACCTGCTCAGAGCCGCGTGCGCGGCGATCTGGGACTCGGGACGCGCGATCTACGGACTCGAGGTTCCGGAGCGCCTCTACGCCTGACCGGCCAGATGTGGGCGGGGGTCAGAGCGCTGTCGCTCGCTCCACCAGCCGGTAACAGCGACGGACGCGCTCGAGCCACCAGTCGCGGCGGTCTGCCGGCGCACTGAGCCGACCGAGCTGCGTGGCCGAGACCTCCGGGCGCTCGACACGGATGGCCCCCTCCACCGGAACGAGCGGGTCCACCGCCACATCCTCCTCGAACATCGCCACCGTGCCGAGCCCGCAATCGAAGTCGAGCTCCGACACCGCGGCTGCCAGGCGAGCGCCCATCGCGATCCCGATCGAGGTGTCCAGCGCGCTGGAGACGACGACGGGAAGGCCCGCCTCGGCCACGATCCGGAGCGCTGCGTGCACTCCGCCGAGCGGCTGTGCCTTGATCACGAGCAGATCGGCGGCTCCGGCACGCGCCACGGCGAGCGGGTCGCTCGCCTTGCGCACACTCTCGTCGGCGGCGACGGGGATGTCCATGTAGCGCGTGCGGGCGCGGATCTCGGCGAGCTCCTCGACGGTCGCGCACGGCTGCTCCACGTACTCGAGGTCGAACGGGGCGAGCGCGTGGATGGCGTGCTCGGCCTCGTCCACGTTCCACAGCGCGTTCGCGTCGATGCGGATGCGCCCCTCCGGCCCGAGCCGATCGCGGACGGCACGCACGCGAGCGACGTCGTCGGCGAGCGTCTGTCCCGGCTCCGCGACTTTGACCTTCGCCGTCCGTGCGCCGGGGTAGCGGTCGAGAACCGTCGCCACGGCCTCCGCGGCGACGGCGGGGACCGTCGCGTTGACCGGGATCAGCTCCCGCAGCGGGGTGGGTTGGGCACGCCACCCGAAGTCGATGGCGGCGTGCAGCCAGGCGGAGGCCTCCTCGTCGTCGTACTCGACGAACGGCGAGAACTCGGTCCAGCCCTCCGGCCCCTCGAAGAGGACGGCCTCGCGGAGCGTGATGCCGCGGAACCGCGTTCGCATCGGGAGCTGGACGACGCACGCCGTCCCTAACAGTTCGTCGAGGTGGGCCAGCATTCCACAAGTTTGGCACGCGAGCATCCGCCGGGATCGGCGCGATCGTAGGCTGGGGGCATGTCTTCGGCAGTATCAGAGCTCTTCGACCCCGCGGTGTGGAAGGACGTCCCGGGTTTCGGGACGCTCACCGACATCACGTACCACCACGACGTCACCGGGAGGATCGCACGCGTCGCGTTCAACCGGCCGGAGGTGCGCAACGCGTTCCGGCCGCACACGGTCGACGAGCTCTATGCCGCGCTCGAAGACGCGCGGACCAACCCGCGCATCGGTGTGGTCCTGCTCACCGGCAACGGGCCGAGCCCCAAAGACGGCGGCTGGGCCTTCTGTTCGGGTGGTGACCAGCGCATCCGCGGCCGCGACGGCTACAAGTACGCCGACGGTGAGACGGCCTCCGGGATCGACAGCGCGCGGAGCGGGCGCCTGCACATCCTCGAAGTGCAGCGGCTCATCCGGTTCATGCCCAAGGTCGTCATCGCGGTCGTGCCCGGCTGGGCCGCAGGTGGAGGGCACTCGCTCCACGTGGTCTGCGACCTCACGATCGCGAGCGCGGAGCACGGCCGGTTCAAGCAGACCGATGCCGACGTCGGGTCGTTCGACGCCGGCTACGGCAGCGCGTACTTCGCGCGGCAGGTGGGGCAGAAGTTCGGGCGCGAAGTCTTCTTCCTGGCTCGGGAGTACTCCGCGCAGCGCGCTTACGAACGGGGCGCGGTGAACGCCGTCGTGCCCCACGCCGAGCTGGAGGAGACGGCCGTGGAGTGGGCGGAGGAGATCCTCACCAAGTCTCCGACCGCGATCCGAATGCTCAAGTTCGCTTTCAACGCGGTGGATGACGGGCTCGTGGGGCAGCAGGTGTTCGCGGGCGAAGCGACGCGCCTGGCCTACGGCACCGATGAGGCGGTCGAGGGGCGAGACGCGTTCCTCGAGAAGCGCGAGCCGGACTGGTCGCCGTTCCCGTGGCAGTACTGAGCGGGCCGGCGGTGCCGACCCCCGGTGACGGGGTGAGCGGGTGACACGGGAGTACCGGGTGGTCGACGCGGGGCAGCCTGCGGAGGTTTTCGCCGCACTCCGCGCGGCGCTCGCCGACGGAGGGCCGGCGGTTGTCCCGCGGAGCGGGGGTCTGCGGGGTGGGTCGTCGGGGAGCGGCGGTCCGCAGGGCGCCGCGTCGGGTGGATCGCCGGAGAGCGGGTGGCCAGGGAGCGGTGAGCGGGCGCCCCAGAACGTCGCGCTCGTCATCGAGACCTCGGGGTCGACCGGGGTTCCGAAGCGGGTCGCGCTCTCCGTCGACGCTCTCCTCGCCAGCGCTGCCGCTTCCGCCGGCGCCATGGGAGGTCAGGGGCAGTGGCTGCTGGTGCTTCCGACGCACTACGTCGCCGGGGCCCAGGTGCTCGTGCGCTCACTCGCGGCGGGCACAGAGCCGGTGTACTACGGCGACGGGCACTTCGACCCGCTGCGGTTCGCCGAGCTGGCGGCGGAGCTCGACGGCGATCAGCTCTACACCTCCCTCGTGCCGGTGCAGCTGGCGCGGATCGTCGAAGCGGCAGAGGCGGGCGCTCGGGAGGCAGGCGCGGCGCTGCGGCGGTTCGACGGCATCCTGGTCGGCGGGCAATCGCTCGATCCCCGCCTTCGGGAACGCGCGGAGACGCTCGGCGCTCGGCTCCTGACCACCTACGGGTCCAGTGAGACCGCGGGGGGCTGTGTCTACGACGGCGTCCCCATCGGGACGACGGCCGTGCGGTCCGTGGAGGGGCTGCTCGAGATCAGTGGGCCGACGCTGGCCGAAGGCTACGTCGGAGACGAGAAGCGGACCGCCGCGTCTTTTCACGAAGACGCGGGCGTCCGCTGGTACCGCACGGGAGATCTGGGCGAGGTCGTCGACGGGCGCGTGACAGTGCGCGGGCGGTCGGACAACGTCATCATCTCCGGGGGCGAGAAGGTGCTGCTCGACGCCGTCGAACGCATCGTCCGAGGAATGCCGACGCTCGGCGAGGTCGTCGTGGTGGCGGCGGACGACGACGAGTGGGGGCAAGTGCCGGTCGTCGTCGCGACAGGCAGCGACAGCATCGCCGACGTGCGCGACCTCGTCGCCCGCGAGCTGGGGCGTGCCGCCGCTCCTGCGCGCATCGTCACGGTGGAAGCCCTCCCGCGCCTCAGCAGCGGAAAGCCCGACCGCGTCGGCGCCGCACGTCTCGCGCGCGTCGACGGCCCCGCGTCGTCGGAGACATAGCCGTTGTTGTTACGATTCGCTCTGTGATGAGCCAGAACAACTCCCGGATGCAGCGGATGGCGCCCCCGCCGGCGCGAGGACCACGTGGCGGCAGGAGCGGGCGCCCCGGTGCGAAGGCATCGGCCGTGCGGCCGGCGACGGCGTCCGACTGGATCGCCGGCGCTCGCCTCCGCACGCTCCCGCTGGCCGTCGCACCCGTGATCATCGGCGTCGGCGCCGCCAAGGTGGTCGAAGGCGTGGGGATCTGGCACCCCGTGCGATCGCTGCTCTGCCTCGCAGTCGCCGTGCTGCTCCAGATCGGCGTGAACTACGCCAACGACTACTCCGACGGCATCCGCGGCACCGACGAGTTCCGTGTCGGACCAGGCCGGCTCACCGGGTCGGGCAAGGCGGCGCCGAAGAAGGTGCTCGCCGTCGCGCTCACGTTCTTCGGACTGGCCGCCGTCGCCGGCCTCATCCTCGTCCTCCTCACCCAGTACTGGTGGGTGCTCATCGTCGGCGCGGCGGCCATCGCCGCGGCCTGGTTCTACACCGGCGGCAAGCGCCCCTACGGCTACTACGGGCTCGGCGAGGTCTTCGTGTTCGTCTTCTTCGGCCTGGTGGCCACCGCCGGCACCACCTATATGCTCGCCGGATCCGTGAACCAGGAGGCGTGGTTCGGCGGGGTGATCGCCGGGCTGATCGCCTGTGCCGTGCTCATGGTGAACAACATCCGCGACATCGGCCCGGACAAGCAGGCGCACAAGCGCACCCTCGCCGTCCTCCTGGGCAACGTGGCCTCGCGCATCGTGTTCTGCGTGTTCCTGCTGGTGCCTTTCGGCATCCTGGCGGTGCTCGCGCTGTTCTACCCGTTCGCGTGGTTCGGCATGTTCGCCCTGCTCGCAGCCCTTCCGGCCTGCGTCATCACGCTGTTCGGCAAGACGCCGCGCGAACTGATCACCGCCCTGCAGCTCACCAGCATCACCGGGCTGCTCGTGGCGCTCGCGCTGGGCGCGGCCTACGCCTTCTGACCGGAAGCGGTTCCGCCCTGCTCCGCGTCGGGCTGTGCGGCGTCGATCGCGGCGTCCTCCTCGTCGTCGGGCGAAGGGGCCGGCTTGTCGCGGTGGCGAACCGCGTACAGGTCTGACGAGACGGCGTTGCGCGGCTTGCTGAGCAGGATATACGACAGGCAGAGCCCGATCAGAGCAGCGGCGATGACCGCGGCCCACCAGACGATGCCGATCACGAGAAGGATGATCAGCGGCACGACGAACACCACCAGGCGCAGCACGGTGTAGGTCAACCAAGAGGGAATCCGCTTCACCCTCCCAGCTTAGGCACGCTCTCTGAGAGTTACGATGTAGCCATGGTTCGCCTCTGGATAGTCCTCGGCGTCGCAGCCGCGGTGTTCTACATCTATTCGGTGGCAGACTGCGCCCTCTTCGACCGTTCCCGGGTGCGTGGCCTACCCAAGCCCTTGTGGCTGCTCATCATCATCCTGTTCCCGATCATCGGCGGGATCCTCTGGTTCCTGGTCGGCCGCGGCCGGCGCGCGAGAGCCGAGTCGGCCCGGCGCGTCAGCGCTCCGGACGATGACCCGGAGTTCCTCGGCAAGCTGCGGATCGACCACGACCAGGAAGAGCGCATCAAGCGGCTCGAGAAGGAGCTCGCCGAGCTCGACGACAACGGCCCCGACGACCAGACCGGCCGACGGGATGGGTGACCCGCGGGTCTCGGAAGAGCCCGCGGACGTCGAAGCCGGCACGGCCGGTCGACTGCCACGCGTCGACAGCCCCGCGACCGACTATGCGCTTGCGCTCCTGGTCGGATTCGTGGAAGCCGGCGTCAGCGATCTCGTGGTGAGCCCCGGCTCCCGCTCGCAGGCTCTCGCGCTCGCCGCCGCTGAGCTGGAACGCGCAGGCGCCGCCCGGCTCCATGTCCGCATCGACGAACGGGTCGGCGGGTTCCTGGCGCTCGGGCTCACCAGGGAGACCGGAGCGCCGACGGTGATCGTCACCACCAGCGGTACCGCGACCGCCAACCTCCACCCCGCCGTGCTGGAGGCCCACGAGGCCGGCCTCCCGATGATCGTGGTCACAGCAGACCGGCCCGACGAGTTGCGCGGCATCCGGTCCAACCAGACCACCCGGCAGGACGGGCTATACGGGACCGTCGTCCGATCCATGCGCGACATCCCCGCCCCGATCGGCGCCGCGGGCGAGCAGGACGCCGCCCGGTCGATCGCGCGGGCCGCGGTCGAGGAGGCCGTCGGAGCCGCGACCGCCGATCCCGGCCCTGTGCACCTCAACGTCGCGTTCCGCGAGCCGCTCTCGGTGGCCGTTCCGAGCATCACGGGCCTCGAGCGCGGCGAGCTCCCCACGACCGTCGGACCGCACGTACTGGGCCGATCGGTCGTCGAGCTCGAGGACGGACCTCTGACCGTGGTCGTCGCGGGCGCCGACGCGGGCACCGCCGCGGCCGAGCTCGCGCGTGCCGGCGGATATCCGCTGCTCGCCGAGGTCTCGAGCGGATCGCGCTTCGGGCCGGAACTGGTGGTCGCGTACCGCGAACTCCTCCGCGAGGACGACTTCGGTGGCCGCGTCGAACGGGCCGTCGTGTTCGGGCATCCCACGCTCAGCAGGGAGGTGCCCACGCTCCTCCAGCGGGCCGACGTCGAGGTGATCGTCGTCGCCCCGACGGGCGCCGAGGCGTACAACCCCGGTCATCGTGCGCGCATCGTCGGCGGAGTGGCCGCTCCGGAGGCTGTCGACGTCCGGAGCCCGGAAGTGCGCGCGTGGGTGGGCAGCTGGGTGTTCGCCAGCCGCAGGCTCACCGAGGAGGCCGAGCGTTCCGCCGATCCGGCTGCCACCGCCCCCGACGTGCAGAAGGCGCGCTCGTACGAGCCGTCCGACGCCCTGGCGTTCGCCCGCGCGGAGCTCGCGGCCGTGCGTGCGCCGATCACGCGTCTGCTGCTCGCAGAGGCGGTGTGGCGATACACCTGGCCGCACGACCGCCTGGTGTTCGGTGCCTCTCGGCTGATTCGCGACGCCGATCGGCTGGTTCCCGGCAAGAAGATCGTCGTCCACTCCAACCGTGGGCTCGCCGGGATCGACGGGACGATCGCGACCGCGACGGGGATAGCGCTCGCCAGCGCGGCGGCGGCACGAGCGGAGGGCGGAGCGACCGGCGTCACCCGGGTGCTGCTGGGAGACCTCGCGTTGCTGCACGATGTCGGTGCGCTGCTCGGCGCGCCCGGCGAGGAACGGCCGCACCTGCAGGTCGTCGTCGGCAATGACGGCGGCGGCACGATCTTCGACGGGCTCGAAGTGGCGGCGACGGCTCCCGCCGACGCGTTCGACCGGGTGCTCTACACTCCGCAATCGGTGGACCTGGCCGCGCTCGCGCGCGCCTACGGGTGGGCGCACAGTGTGGCACGCACGAAGGGTGAGCTGGATCAGGCGCTCTCGGCGCCGCCTGCCGGGCCGAGCATCCTGGAGGTCCCGCTGCCGCGGTGAACCGGCACGGGCGAGGGCTCAGAGACTGTCGGGGTCGAGGTTCAGCTTCGTCGACGCGTACAGGAACTGGTTGCCGGCGCCGCCGGGGAGATCTGGGTTGAGCCACAGCAGCCATTCGACCGGGATGCCGAACCGATCGGCGACGGCGGTCGTCGTGTCGCCCTGGGCGACCTCGTAGCTCTTGGGGGCGCCGCTCGCAGTCTTCGCTGTGACGGTTCCCGCGGCGTTGGTGCGGGTTCCGCCGTCGACCGGGTGCACGTTCGATTGCCGCACCGGCACCGACCAGTGGACCGTGTTGACGGCGAGGACCTTGTCGGGGCCGAGCTCCTGCGGCACGCCGTCGAAGGAGGCGGCCGAGGAATAGGTCACCAGCGCGGCGAGGTACGAAGGCTGGCTGTCGGCGATCAGCCCTGTCGACGATTGCGCCGCCGACGTCGGGCCGCCGAGCAGGTGATCGCCGACGCCGTGGTAGGTGAGGCCGTCGCCCACACTCGGCGCGACCTCGATGAGGGTGACGGACACCGGGACAGGGACGGTCGAGGTGAAGCTCGTGTACTGGGCCGAGTAGGTGTTGTTGCCGTTGGAGAAGATGCGGTAGTGGAAGTGGATGCTGCCCAGGGGCGACGCCACGTTGCCCTCGGCGACGACCGTTCCCTGTGGCACCGGAGTCAGCGTCGGAGCAGGGACCGGTGTGCTCGTTGGTACCGGAGTGACCGTCGCGAGACTCCTGCTCTGACCCAGGGGTGTGCTCGTCGGCTTGGGGGTCTTGGTGTGGGTGGGAGACGCGGTGGGCTTCGCACCTCCGCCGAAAAGTGCGCAGCCGGTGAGCAGCGAGGCCACGGCCACGGCGGCGACGAGCGAGGCCCATCCCCTGCGCGTGCGTGCGGAATGGTCCGACGGCCGACGACGGCCGTGGTTTGTTCGAAACGACACGATTTCCCCCTCGAAGAACCCTAGCGGGCTTGGAGGCCGTCGACAACGAAGATGAGCTCGCGGTGAGGCGTCACTAGCATGACCGCGTGCACATGATCTTCCGGACGATGCTTCACGCGTTCCTCTCCCGTTTCGGCCCGCGGCTCGATCACTGGGACGTGGCACGGACCCGCTTCCGGGTGCTGCCGACCGACCTCGACATCCTCAAGCACATGAACAACGGGGTCTACCTGTCGATCGCGGACATCGGGCGCTTCGATCTGCTCCGCCGGAACGGGGTCTGGGCGATCTTCGAGGAGCGCGGCTGGTATCCGGTCGTCGCGTCGGAGACCATCTCGTTCCGCAAGTCGCTGGAGCTCTGGCAGCCCTTCGTCGTGGAGTCGCGCATCCTGGGCTTCGACGCGAAAGCCGTCTATGTGGAGCAGCGCTTCACCGTCGACGGAGAGATTTACACCCAGGCGTTCATCCGCGGCCGCTTTCTGAAGCGATCGGGCGGCGTCGTCTCGATCGACGAGTTGCTCGACGCGGTCGGGCCGGCCCCGACCGACGTGACGGT
The DNA here is from genome assembly GCF_017565305.1 of Leifsonia sp. TF02-11. GTDB lineage: Bacteria > Actinomycetota > Actinomycetes > Actinomycetales > Microbacteriaceae > Leifsonia. The sequence goes on along the minus strand of NZ_JAGEKP010000003.1, from coordinate 99,340 downwards.
TCCGGAATGGCTGCTGGAGTGGGGAGCGGACGCCGCACTCCCGTCCACGCGCGCGGAGGCCCCGAGCGTCTGGAGCGAGTGACGGCGTCCGCTCGCGGCGAGCGGCGTGCTCAGCTCGGCCCGAACGCGAACACGCGATCGGGGTCGTAGGAGGCGCGCACCTCGGCGAGCCTGGAGTACACCGCAGCCGGCCACGCGCTCTCGAAGGTCGACGGGTCGCTGAGGTCGGCCGCCCAGTTGACGTTGGTGACCGCGGAGATGCGGTGCTGCAGAGCGCGCGAGAGCGCCTCGGCCGCCGCCGGAGCAACGCTGTCGAACGTCGCAGGATCGGCGGCGATCGCGCTCAGCGTGTAGCCGCTGTCGCGCCCGCCGACCGCCGTGCCGTCTGCGGTGTCGCGGCCGGCGGCGCCTCCCAGCTGCCGGATCTCGAGAGCGAGGAACGGGCTGTCGACGCGGGGGCCGGCGACCTCCAGCAGCGTGTCGCCGTCGGCGGCGTCGAAGTCGTCGAGCATGAATCCGCGGATCCACGCCGGCGAGCCCTGCTCGGGGTCGTTGTGGATGCTCGCGACCGCGGTCGTCGGGATCTCGGCCACGGCGTCGAGGAAGACGGGGGCGGCCTCCCGCATCGGGGCGAACAGGCGCTCGCCCGTCGCGCTGTCGCCCGGGTAGGCGAACCGCACGCTGAGGACCGTGCGGCCGCGCAGCGGCGGCGGAGGGCCGTCGACGTCGGGAATCCGCAGGAGCACGACGGATGTCGTCGCCTCCTCGCCCAGGCCGGCGGCCCAGTCGACCCAGGCGCGGAAGGCCGGCTCGATGGCGTCGCCCTCGAAGAAGACGCTGCCGGCGTACAGCGTCGTGAGCGGCACCAGTTCGAGCGTCATCTCGGTGACGACCGCCAGGCCGCCCTTGCCTCCGCGCAGGGCCCAGAAGAGCTCGGGGTGGGAGTCGGCAGCTGCGGTGACGATGTCGCCCTGAGCGGTGACCACCCGGAAGCCGCGGACCCAGTCGGCGGTGAAGCCGTGCGAGCGGGCCAGCGGCCCGAGGCCTCCGCCGAGGGTGTAGCCGACGGCGCCGACGCTGGTGGACGACCCGGTGATCGGGGCGAGCCCGTGCTCGGCCGCCTCCTGGATGACGGGAGCCCAGCGGACGCCTGCGCCGATCCGGACGAGGCGTGCAGGAGCGTCGATGACGATCGAGTCGAGCGCCCGGGTGGAGACGATGAGTCCTCCGGCGATCGGCGACTCCGACCCGTGCCCGGTGGCCTGCACGCGCACCGGGAGATCGTGCTCGCGGGCGAAGCGCACGGCTTCGGCGACGTCGCCCTCGCTCACGACGGCGACCACGACATCCGGGTCGTGCCGGATCGCCGGGTTGAAGCAGGCGACTTCGGCGGCGAGTCCCGCGTCGCCGCGGATGTAGACGGTTCCCTGTACCCGCTCGCGCAGGCGCGCGAGATCATCGGCTGTGATTTCGATTCCCATGGGGAGAAGGTAGGGGAGACCACCGACAAAACGGGCCAGCCCTGCCCGCGCAGAGCGGAGGTCGGGGGCGGCCCCGCGATCGGCCCAGCGGTCAGCCGTGTGACGTAGCATGCCGTTCATGACCGCACTCCACCCCGCCGACGCCCGCTCCGGGCGCGCGGTGGAGACGGTCTACCGCCCCGCGGGCGCCCTCGACCTCGCGGGGACGATCGGTCAGCTCGGGCGCGGTCCCTACGACCCGACCACGTCGTGGGATCTGCAGGGGATGTGGCGCACCTGGCGCACGCCGGAGGGGCCGGCGACGCTCCGGATCCTTCGCCCCGCCGCCGACGGCAGCGTGCGTGCCGCCGCCTGGGGTGCGGGCGCGCGCTGGGCGATCGACGCCGTTCCCGGCTTGCTCGGCAGAGGCGACGACTGGTCGGGCCTGGACGTGCGGTCGCATCCGCTCCTGCGCGACAGCCTGCACCGCAACCCCGGGCTCCGGCTCACGCGCACCGGCCTGGTGCTGGAGGCGCTCCTCCCGGCGATCGTCGAACAGCGCGTGACGAGCCTGGAGGCGTACCGGTCCTGGGCGCGCCTGCTGCGCTGGTACGGCGAGCCGGCGCCCGGCCCCGCCCCGGAGGGCATGCGGGTGGTGCCGACGCTGCAGCAGTGGCGGGGCATCCCCTCCTGGGATTGGCACCGAGCCGGCGTCGACCCGCGTCGCGCCCGCGCGATCCAGGCCGTGCTGGCGGTCGCTCCCTCACTCGAACGGGCGATCGGGGCCGCGGCCTCCCTCGACGAGGCGGAGACGGCGATGCGGACCATCCCCGGAGTCGGACAGTGGACGACGGCCGAGACGCTGCAGCGTTCGCACGCCCACCCGGACCTGGTCAGCGTCGGCGACTACCACCTCGCCCACCAGATCGGCGAGGCGCTCACCGGGTCGCGCGTCGACGACGACGGGATGCTCGAGTTGCTCGAGCCGTGGCGGGGGAACCGTCAGCGGGTGGTTCGGCTGATCCTCGCGAGCGGCTTCCGCTTCCAGCGTCGCGGGCCGCGCGTCGCCCTCCAGGATCACCGCTGGCACTGAACGCCGACCGCGATCGTGCCCGCGTTCAGCCGGTCGTGCCGTCCCGTTGCGCCGTGGCGTGCTCGAGTCGGAGGTCGTGGTCGAGCTCGCGGCACAGCGTCTGGTAATGGTCGCGCATCGACGGGTAGTAGTCGTCCCAGTTCGGCATCGGCTTGCCGTCGTGCGCGGCGACGAGCCGGTCGAGGTAGTAGTCCCAGCCCACGCAGTAGTCGGCCGAGCCGGCGATCGAACGCAGCCGCTGCCCGAAGGTGACGGTGGTGTGGCCGCTCGCCTCGGTGAGATGGACGAACATCACGAGGGAGTCGGGAGCCTTGCCGACGTCGACATGGAGGCGGTGCGGCGACTCGCACAGCATGACCGCCACGTTCTGCCAGTCAGCATCGTCCCCTTCCGCGTTCATGCGGAACTTGACCGCGCCTGTCGACCCGGTGCCGGTGTACTCGCCGATCCACTGCGCGAGTCGCGGTGATCGCGTGAAGTACGACCACACCTCCTCGATCGGAGCCTTGAAGATGCGGTCGAGGACCACATAGACCCCGTCTTCCTTGCGAACCAGTCGTCCTGTCGGTTGCGGCAGCATGGTGACCTCCCTGAAGAGCCCCTCCTGTTGCTCACCATAGTCACACGCGTTCGATAAAGGCAGTGGGCCATCCCTGGGTGTCGCGTGCGAGTCCTCTCACTCCTCCAAGACAGCCATCGCGGCGTTGTGGCCGCCGAGCCCACTCACTGCGCCGCCGCGCCGGGCGCCCGAGCCGCACAGCAGGATGCGCTCGTGGCGCGTGGCCACGCCCCACCGCTCGGCCGGTGTGCCGAGGGCGTCGTCGTCTTCGGCGAACGGCCAGGAGAGCGGGCCGTGGAAGATGTTGCCTCCCGGCATGTTCAGTGCGTGCTCGAGGTCGCGGGTGGTCTTCGTCTCGATGCAGGGGTTGCCTTCGCCGTCGGTGAGCAACAGGCTCTCCACCGGCTCCGCGAGCACCGAGTTCAGCGAGGCGAGCACGGCGCCCTGCAGGCGCCGCCTCGTCGCGTCGTTGTTGTCGTCGGTCAGCCAGCGATCGGGGGTGTGCAGGCCGAAGACGGTGATGGTCTGGGCGCCGCTCTCGGCGAGATCGGGATCGAGGATGCTGGGGTCGGCGAGCGTGTGGCAGTAGATCTCGCACGGCAGGAGCTCGGGCATCACTCCGCGCAGCATGCCGTCGTGGGCGGCCTCCAGCTGCGTGTAGGTCTCGTTGATGTGGAACGTCCCGCCGAACGCGGCGGCCGGGTCGACCGAGTCGTCGCGCAGGCGCGGCAAGCGCTTCAGGAGCAGGTTGACCTTGACCTGAGCGCCCTCCGCGCGCGGCCGCGGCGGATCGGCGGGCTCGCCCAGCAGAGTGTCGAGGACGTCGGGCGCGACGTTGACGAGGACGTGCCGGCCCTCCACTCGGCGCTCATGGCCGTTGCGGGTGTACGACACCGAGCCGTCGGGGCGGATCGACGTGACCTCCGCGCCGGTGACGATGCGGGCGCCGGCCTCGCGGGCGACGCGGGCGAGCTCACCGGTGACCGAGCCCATGCCGCCCACCGGGACGTCCCACTCGCCCGTGCCCTGGCCGATGACGTGGTAGAGGAAGCAGCGGTTCTGGGCGAGGTCGGGGTCGGAGACGCTGGCGAACGTGCCGATGAGGGCGTCGGTCGCCGCGACACCGCGCACGAGGTCGTTGCTGAGGCGCGACTCGATGAAGCCGCCGATCGGGCGCTCGATGAGCGCGTCCCACAGCTCGTCGTCGCCGACGAGGGCCTTGGCCTCCGTGCGCGTGAGCAGGGGCTCGGTGACCGTCGGCCAGAGCGCGCGGGCGACGGCGCCGGTCGACTCGTAGAAGCGGGTGAACGCCTCGGCGTCACCGGCCGCCCCGATGCGGGCGAAAGAGGCGGCCGTCGCCTCGGCGTCGGTGTTGTCGATCAGGAGTCCCGCACCCTCCGGGTCGCCGGGGACCGGGGTGTACGACGAGTAGCGCCGCCGGGCCAACCGGATGTCGAGTCCGAGGTCGTCGATGATCCGCTGCGGGAGGAGGCTGACCAGGTACGAGTAGCGCGAGAGCCGCGCCTCGACGCCGGGGAACGCCTGGGCGCTGACCGCCGCTCCGCCGACGTCGTCGAGGCGCTCGAGCAGGATGACGCTGCGACCGGCTTTGGCGAGATAGGCGGCGGCGGTGAGGCCGTTGTGCCCGCCGCCGACGATCACGACATCGTGGGACGCGGCGGGGGAGGCTGCGGGGTCGGTCATGCGTCAGAGCCTACGGTACGTGCTCAGGGCTGCCGCGTGTGGTCGGCGGGAACCGCCGCGGCCAGTGCTGCGCGCACGGCGACGACTCCGGGGCTGGTCGCTGCCGCGCGGCGTGCGGACGTGAAGATCGTGCGGCGCGGGGCACCGGGAAGCGGGAGGAGGTCGACCTCGGGGCGACCTCCGGCCCAGACGAGACCGGGGAGCAGCCCGACGGCGTTGCCCGACGCGATGAGCCGGATGTGGGTGACCAGATCGGCGGTCTCGAAACGCACATCCGGCTCGAATCCTGCGGTGCGGCAGACCTGGACGGCCCAGGTGCGCGACACCGTGCCGACGGGTTCGAGCACCCAGGGGGCGTCGGCTGCGCTCGACAGGTCGGCAGCGCGGATGCGGGCGTTCGCGTCGGCGGAGACCGCCAGGTGGATGCTGTCGGCGGCGAGCTCCGCCCGGTCGAGTTCGGAGCGCAGGGGCCGGGTGCTGCCCGGGTACTGCTCGGCGACCGCCAGGTCGAAGTCGCGCGCGGACACTTCGAAGAGGCCCTGCTCCGGCTCACGCTCGGTGACCTCCACCCGGAGCGCCGGGTAGTCACGGGCGAGCGTGTCGATGGCGGCGGGCAGGATCGCGTGGGCAGCGGACTGGAACACCGCGACCCGGACGACGCCGGAGACGGTGGCACCGGAACCGGCGACGGCGGACTCCGAGACGGCGGACTCGGCGGCATCGAGGGCATCCAGGAGCTCGGCGGCCCGCAGGGCGAGCAGCTCGCCCTGCGGGGTGAACTGGAGCCGACGACCCGACTTGACCAGGAGGACGGCGCCGGTCTCGCGCTCGAGCGCGGCGAGCTGCTGCGAGACGGACGACGGGCTGTACGAGAGGGCCGCGGCGACCGCTGTGACCGTGCCACGGATCCTCAGTTCGTGCAACAGGCGGAGCTTGCGGATGTCGAGCATCTCAACCATTCGACTTGGATGAACGATATCGTTCGGAAACGTTCGCTTTTGCTGATAGTAGCGCTCGTCGAGAATGTTTCCACAGGCGTCGTCGGCTGTGACTTCTCCACCGATCGGGAGTGGTCCCGCGTCGCCCCAGGAGCGAGGAATACAGTCGTGGACATGGTTGAACACACGGACGAGGTGCGGCCCGCGGTGCTGGCCCAGGAGGCGGTCGAGCTCGTTCGGCGCTGGCTGGCCGAGAGCGGGAGCGGCACCGGGAGCGGTTCAGGCGCGGAAGCGCCTCGCGACCCTGCCGCCGAACGCCTCGCCGGCGTGCTCCGCGACCCCGACGGGCTCGACTTCGCTGTGGGGTTCGTCGACGGCGTCGCTCGCCCGCAGGACCTCTTCGTGGCCGGATACAACCTCCAGCGCGTCGCCAAGAAGATCCCGCGGTTCCTGCCGTGGTATATGCGCGCGGCGATCTGGCTCGGCGGCGTTTTCGGTCCCGTCCTCCCGTGGGTCGTCATCCCGATCGCCCGGCGCGTGCTGCGCAGCATGGTCGGCCACCTCGTGGTCGACGCCACGCCGGAGAAGCTCGGCCCGGCCATCGCCCACTTGCGCGCCCCGCGCGATCCCGCCGGTCACGGCGCACGGCTCAACCTCAACCTGCTCGGGGAGGCCGTGCTCGGCGAGACGGAGGCGGCGCGACGCCTCGACGGCACGCGCGCACTCCTCGCCAGAGATGATGTCGACTACGTCTCCATCAAGGTCTCCTCGATCGCATCGCAGCTTTCGATGTGGTCGTTCGACGAGACCGTCGACCGGGTCGTCGAACGACTCGTTCCGCTCTACGAGCTCGCGGCGTCGTCACCTGCGCCGAAGTTCATCAACCTCGACATGGAGGAGTACCGCGACCTCGACCTCACGATCGCGGTCTTCGAACGCATTCTCAGCCGCCCGCAGCTGCTCGGCCTGGAGGCCGGAATCGTGCTGCAGGCGTACCTGCCCGACGCGCTCGACGCGCTCCAACGGTTGACGGAGTGGGCGACGCAGCGCCGCATCCAGGGCGGAGCCGCCATCAAGGTGCGGGTCGTCAAGGGTGCCAATCTCGCGATGGAGCGCGTAGACGCGGCAGTACACGACTGGCCGCTCGCCACCTACGGCAGCAAGCAGCAGACCGACGCCAACTACAAGCGCGTGCTCGACTGGGCGCTCACTCCCGAACACACCGGCGCCGTGAAGATCGGGGTCGCCGGGCACAACCTGTTCGACGTCGCCTACGCGTGGCTGCTCGCGTCCCGCCGCGGGGTGGCCGATCGCATCGACTTCGAGATGCTGCTCGGCATGGCGACCGCCCAGGCTGAGGCCGTCAAGCGTACCGTCGGCCGGCTCCTGCTCTACACACCCGTCGTCGACCCCGGCGAGTTCGACGTCGCGATCTCGTACCTCATCCGCCGTCTCGAAGAGAACGCCAGCCACGAGAACTTCATGTCGGCGGTGTTCGAGCTCGACTCAGACCCCGCGCTGTTCGATCGGGAGCGGGACCGGTTCCTCGCCTCGGTCGCCGACCTCGAGGCGGACCCGTTGCCGTACGGCGCCGCGCCCCTGCCCAACCGCAGACAGGACCGAACACGGGAGTGGGAGCAGGAGACCGCGGAGTCGTTCTTGCGGCCGCCCGCCGTCGAAGCCGAACCGGCGCCCGAGGGGCTGACGAGTGTGGTGCTCGGGCTCAGTCGCGGATCGGGAGGCGGACTGCTCGAGCCGCCGACGACGGCAGCGGTGCCCGGTGGGCCGGCTGCACTGGCTGGTTCGGCGGGTTCGGTCGGCCCTGCCGTACCGAACGGGACGGCGACGGGGTTCCACAACACGGCTGACACCGACCCGTCCCTTGCCGCGAACCGTGCGTGGGGCCGCCGAATCCTGGCGCGATCGGTGGCGAGCGAGCTGGGAGCGAAGACCATCGCGGACGCCCAGGTCGTCGACGCCGGGCACCTCGATCGCATCATCGCCGCGGTGCGCACCTCGGGGCACGCGTGGGGTGCACGCAGCGGCGCAGAACGCGCCGCGCTGCTCGACCGGGCCGGCCACGCCCTCGAAGCCAACCGCGACCGACTCATCGAGGTGATGGCGGCGGAGACGGGCAAGACCATCGCAGAAGCGGACCCCGAGGTGAGCGAGGCGGTCGACTTCGCCCACTACTACGCGTCGCTCGCTCGTGAGCTCGACGTCGTGCAGGGCGCCAGGTTCGTCCCGTCGTCGCTGACCGTCATCACGCCTCCCTGGAACTTCCCCGTCGCGATCCCGGCCGGGGGAGTGCTTGCGGCGCTCGCCGCGGGCAGCGGAGTGATCATCAAGCCGGCGCCGCAGGCGCGGCGCGCGGCAGCGGTCATGGTCGAAGCCCTGTGGGAGGCGGGGGTCCCGCAAGAGCTCCTGGCGCTCATCGACGTCGCAGAGAACGAACTCGGGCAGCAATTGGTCTCCGACCCGCGCGTCGACCGGGTCATCCTCACCGGCTCGTACGAGACGGCCAGGCTGTTCCGCTCGTGGCGGCCCGACCTCCCCCTGCTCGCGGAGACCAGCGGCAAGAACGCCATCATCGTCACACCGAGCGCGGACTGCGACCTCGCGGTCGCCGACATCGTGAAGAGCGCCTTCGGCCACGCCGGCCAGAAGTGCTCCGCGGCGAGCCTGGTCATCCTCGTCGGATCGGTCGCCCGGTCCGAGCGATTCCGCAATCAGCTCGTCGATGCGACGAAGAGCCTTCGGGTCGGCTACCCGAGCGACCCGGTCACCCAGATGGGTCCTCTGATCGAGCCGGCCTCGGGCAAGCTCCTGCACGCGCTCACCACACTGGGTGCCGACGAAGAGTGGCTCGTCCGTCCCCAACAGCTCGACGACAGCGGCCGGCTCTGGTCGCCGGGCATCCGCACGGGCGTGCAGCCGGGATCGTACTTCCACCTCACCGAGTTCTTCGGTCCGGTGCTCGGCATCATGACGGCACGCACGCTCGACGACGCGATCCGGTACCAGAACGCGATCGAGTACGGCCTCACAGCGGGGCTGCACTCCCTCGACTCGGAAGAGCTGGCGCTGTGGCTGGACACCGTCGAAGCCGGAAACCTCTACGTGAACCGCGGCATCACCGGCGCCATCGTGCGTCGTCAACCGTTCGGCGGCTGGAAACGGTCCTCTGTCGGGGCTGGCGCCAAGGCCGGCGGACCCAACTATCTGATCGGGCTGGGCTCGTGGGAGGCGGAGACGGGTGCCTCGAGTTCCAGCCTGCACCTGCGCGGTCTCGAACCGCGCGTGACGGACCTCATCGAATCGGGGCAGTCCGCCATGGACTACCCGGCCTTCGACCTCGTGCGCCGGTCCGCCCTCAGCGATGCGATCGCCGTCGCGACCGAGTACCACCAGGCGAAAGACGTCTCGGGACTCGGGGTCGAGCGCAACATCTTCCGGTACCGGCCCGTCCCCGTGGCGATCCGGCTGTCGGAGGGCAGCGGACTGCCTGAGCTGCTGCGGGTGCTCGCTGCGGCGACCGTCGCCCGCTCTCCGTTCACCGTGAGCACCAGCATCACGCTCCCGCGCGCGACGCAACAGGTGCTCAAGGCCAGAGACGTGGAGGTCGTCGTCGAGACCGACGCGCACTGGCTCTCCCGCGTGCGGGGACGCCGCATCAGCGCCCACCGCATCCGACTCATCGGCGGCGACCCCGCCGCACTGGCCGCCGCGCTCGGCGGAAGCCCCGATGTCGCGGTCTACAGCGGCGCCGTGACCCCCTCCGGTCGCGTCGAGGTGTTGCCGTTCGTGCACGAGCAGGCGATCTCGATCACCAACCACCGCTTCGGCAACCCGACGCGGCTGTCCGAGGGGGTGATCTGAAGACTCGCCGCCGGTAGCGGTCTACTCCTCTTCCTCCTCCAGTTCGAGGAGCTCGTCGGCGGCATCGGTGTTGCCCGCTGCCGCGAGGCGACGTAGCTCATCGAGGTCGCCGCGCTCGGCCGCGAGCTCGACGAGGGCGTCCTCGGCGTCGGAGCTGCCGGCGTCCGCGAGGCGCCGCAGCGCTGCGAGGTCCTCGGCCTCGATCGCGGCCTCCACCGCGAGGGCGACGTCGTCCGGATCGGACGGGACGGGTGGGATGACGGTCATGACGCTCCTTCCGACGAGCGCCACCTTACCCGGGCGTACGCTGAGACGCATGACCGAGAATCCGTCCCTCTCCACGGCCGTGCCCGCGATCGCGCTGAACTCCGGAACCAGCATCCCCCAGCTCGGTCTCGGCACCTGGCCGCTCGACGACGCGGAGGTCGAGCGTGCGATCGTCGCGGCGGCCGAGGTCGGCTACCGGCACGTCGACACGGCGGCCAAGTACGGCAACGAGACCGGCGTCGGTCGCGGGATCCGGGCCAGCGGACTCCCACGCGACGACTGGTTCGTGACCACCAAGCTGGACGGCGGCTACCAGGGCGACGACCGTGCGGTCGCCGGACTCGACGCCAGCCTGCAGCGGCTCGGACTCGACTACGTCGACCTGCTGCTCATCCACTGGCCGCTGCCCGCGCGCGACCAGTACGTCTCCACCTGGCAGACCTTCATCGCACTGCAGCAGAGCGGCAAAGCACGGGCCATCGGAGTCTCCAACTTCAAGCCGGCGCACATCGACAGGCTCATCGCCGAGACGGGAGTGACGCCGGCGGTCAACCAGATCGAGCTCAGCCCCGCCATCCCGCGGCTCGAACAGCGCGCCTACGGCGTCGAGCACGGGATCGTGACCGAATCGTGGAGCCCCATCGGCGGCTCCGGCGACCTGCTCGCGTCGCCCGCGCTTGCAGCGGTCGCCGACAAGCACGGTCGCACCCCCGGCCAGATCGTGCTGCGCTGGCACGTGCAGAACGGGCTCGTCGCGATCCCCAAGTCGCGCAACCCGCAGCGGATGGCCGAGAACCTCGCGGTCTTCGACTTCGAACTCGACACCGACGACCTCGCTGTGCTCGACGGGCTCGACCAGGGCCCCGACGCGGGCGTCGACTCCGACCGCACCGGGCACTGAACAGGCTCTACACGCGCACCAGCGGCAACCGCACGGTGACCACGAGGCCGCCGCTCGGTGCGTTCGCGAGCTGCACCGAGCCTCCCGCGGCGCCGGCCAGCGCTGCGACGATCGCCAGCCCGAGTCCGCCTCCGCCTCCCGACGTCGAGGTGCGGGCGCCGTCGGCGCGCGTGAACCGGTCCAGCGCGACCGGGATGAAGTCCTCCGGCATCCCCGGACCCGAGTCGTGCACCGTCAACACCACCGAGCGCGTCTCGACGTTCAGGGTCGCGCTCACCACGTCCTCTGGGCCCGCTCCCGCCTTCTTGGTGCGGATCGCGGTGATGGCGTTGCCCAAGAGGTTGTCCAGGATGCGCCCGAAGTCCGTCGGCGAGAGAGCGACCCGGGACGCCGGGTCCGGACGGCGTTTGGGGTCGTAGTCGAAGTCCACCGAGATCGGGCGGGCGTCCTCGTCGCTGCTTACCAGTAGGCGGGCACGGTCGATGGCGTCGGTGAGCTCGTCGACGAGCGTGCGCCAGTCGATGCGACCGCTCGACGGGCCGGCCTCGATGCGGGACAGCTCCAGAAGGTTGTTGGCCAACTGGCCGAGCCGCAGAGCCGTGGAATGCGACGAGCGGATGTCGTCGAGGAGCGCGTCCGCATCTCCCGCGTCGAGTTCGGCGAGCTCGAGCTGCCCGCGCAGCACCGCCAGCGGCGTGCGCAGCTCGTGGCTGGCGTCGGACACCATCTGGCGCTCCCGATCCGCCGAGGCGCGCAGCCTCCTGATCAGGTCGTTCAGGGTCGTCGCCAGCTCGGAGAGCTCGTCTTGGGCGGGGCCGACCGTCAGCAGCCCCTCCGGATCGTCGCCCGAACCGGTGCTCTCGCCGCCCGCGATGCGGTCGGCCTGCTCGCGCATCCGGCTCACCGGGCGCAACGCCGTGCGCGCCAGCAACCACGACGCAGCGCCGAAGCCGAGGATCAGGACCAGCGCACCCACCAACAGGGCAAGTGTCAGGCGGTCGAGGATGAGGGACGTCGTCTCGTCGTTGCGGGCCGCGATCACGTGCACATCGCCCGCGGTCGTCGCCACGGTGCGCACCAGGACGTCGTAGGTGTTGCCGTTGACCGAGAACGTCGACGGGGAGGAGCCGAGCGCGAGGAGCCGGGGGATGCGGTCCTCCAGCGACTCGGGGAGGGTCGAGGCGAGGATGTCGCCGTTGGCGTCGACGACGGCCAGCTCCTGGCCTCCGCCGGGCAGGTCGAACGGGCCGGCCGGGTTCGCCTCGACGGAGGCCGCCGGCGCGGTCACATCGTTGGTCAGCAGGGTGTTGGTGGCGTTGTGGAGGATGGAGGCCACTCCGACCCGGATCACGACGACGGCGACGAGGCCGAAGAGGGTGGCGACGACGAGGCTGCCGATCGTGATGCGCGCGGTGATCGACAGGCGCCGCAGCCAGGTCACGGCGCCGGAGCCTCCGCCGACGGCTGCTTCGCGTCGAGTGCGTTCTTCGCGTCCAGCCGGTAGCCGCGACCGCGCTCGGTCACGATCGACAGACCGGCGCCGGCGAGGTCGAGCTTCTTGCGGAGGTACGAGACGTACTGGTCGATGACGTTGGTCCCGATGTTGTCCGTGGTGCCCCACACCGACTCGAGGATGTCGGAACGCGACAGCGTCTTGTCGGGATTCGTCGCGAACAGTCGAAGCAGCGTGAACTCGCGCCGACTCAACGGCATCTCGTGTCCAGAGACGAGCGCCTGGTGCTCGTGCGAGTCGATCGTCAGCCGGCCGACGCTCACCTGGGGGCGCATGCCGCTCGGCTCGCGGCGCAGCAGCGCGCGGACCCGGGCTGCGAGCTCGGCGAACGCGAACGGCTTGGTCAGGTAGTCGTCGGCGCCCGAGTCGAGGCCGTGCACGCGGTCCTCGATCGCGTCGCGTGCGGTGAGCAGGAGGATCGGCATCGAGTTGTCGGCCTCGCGGATGTGGCGGCACAGCTCGAAGCCGCTCATGCCGGGCAGCATGACGTCGATCGCGGCGGCGGAGTACGCGTCGCCGCGCAGGGCGATGAGGGCGTCGACGCCGTTGGTGACCAGGGTGACGTCGTAACCCTCAGCGGCCAGGCCGCGCTCGACGAGGCCTCCCATGTCCGGATCGTCTTCGACAACGAGGAGCTTCATGCGCCCATCGTGCCACTGATCGCCGTGTCCGCGCTCGGATCACGGCCTCCCTTGCTTAGCGTCTGCTGAATGTTCTCGCAGAACGACCGTCAGGTTTGCTTGATCGCGGTCCGGAGCCGGCTCGGTGCGCGGTCAGCTGTTGCCGCGGTTGATGAGCCGGGAGAGCACGATGGCGCTCCGCGTGTGGTCGACGTTGGGCGCCAGTCGCACCTTCTCGAGCGCGGCCTCCAGACTCGGGATGTCGCGGGAGCGGATGTGGACGATCGCGTCGGCGCTGCCGGTGACCGTGCCGGCGTCCACGACCTCCGGAACCGCGGAGAGGATTCGCAGCAGCTCCTCGGGAGAGACCGTCCCCCGGCAGAACAGCTCGACGTAGGCCTCCGTGCTCATGCCGTCGATCGCGGGGTCGACCTGGATGGTGAAGCCGCGGATAACCCCGTCGGCGACCAGCTTGTCGACGCGGCGCTTGACCGCCGAGGCCGACAGGCCGACGACCCCGCCGATGTCGCCGTAGCCGGCGCGCGCGTTCTGGCGGAGCAGGTCGAGGATGCTGCGATCGAGGTTGTCCACGGCGCAAGCATACGGTGGATCGTTGCGCGAAGGGGAAGATTACGCGAGGATCGTGCGCCGTCGCGCAAAGGATGCGCGTGGGCGTTGCTCATCGCCGTCGACGGCTCCCCGATCGCAAGAAGAGTGCGCGAACCGCGATTCGACGGCGATTTCGTGCGCTCAGACGCAGACAATCGCTGACAATCGTATGTGACACGGTCGTCATGTCCATCACCGACGAGGAGGAGCGCGCCCGCGCCGAGCGCCCGGTGCGCACTCCCCGGGCGCGAGCGGTCCTGATGTGCCCGCCGGAGCACTTCGAGGTGGTGTACCGGATCAACCCGTGGATGAATCCCGGCCTGCCGACGGACACGCCCCTCGCGATGCGGCAGTGGGAGGAACTGCACCGCCTCTACGTCACTCTCGGCTTCGATGTGCAGCTCATCGAGCCGCTCGACGGCCTCCCCGACATGGTCTACGCCGCAAATGGCGGCTTCGTGATCGGCAATGTCGCCTATGGCGCGAGCTTCGCGTATGCGGAACGACAACCGGAGGGTCCCGCGTACCGCGACTGGTTGAGCACCGCAGGCTTCGAGGTCGTGGCGCCCCACGAGATCAACGAAGGCGAGGGCGACTTCCTCCTCGTCGGCGAGACGATCCTCGCCGGAACCGGATTCCGCAGCAGCGATGCCAGCCACCGCGAGCTCGCCGAGGTGTTCGGGCGTGAGGTGGTCACGCTGCGTCTCGTCGATCCCAGCTTCTACCACCTGGACACCGCCCTCGCAGTGCTGGACGACGCCCCGGGGCGGGAGCACATCGCGTACCTCCCGCGCGCGTTCGACGCCGACAGCCGCGCGCTCCTCGCCGAGCGGTACCCCGACGCGATCCTCGTCGACGGAGCCGACGCCGCCGTGCTCGGCCTCAACGCCTACTCCGACGGCTACCACGTCGTGATCGCCTCCCGTGCCGTCGGCTTCGCCCGCCAGCTGCGCGATCACGGCTACGAACCCATCGGCGTCGACCTCTCCGAGCTGCTGCTCGGTGGTGGCGGCGTCAAGTGCTGCACGCTCGAACTCCGGCGATGACGCCGAGCCCACGATGAGACAGAACAGTGAGAGGACGACCATGACCGACACCGTCGCCCACCGGATCCACCCCTCGAGCCCCGCCCCGACGGACCGCCAGGCGCAGGCGATCGCACTCGAGGACGAGCACGCGGCGCACAACTACCATCCGCTTCCCATCGTGGTCGCCGAAGGTCTGGGAGCGTGGGTGACCGACATCGACGGGCGGAGGTACCTGGACTGCCTCGCCGCGTACTCCGCGGTCAACTTCGGCCACTCCAACCCGCTGCTGCTGGACGCCGCCCGCGCCCAGCTCGAACGCATCACGCTCACCAGCCGCGCCTTCCACAACGACCAGCTCGGCCCCTTCGTCACCGAGCTCGCGGCGCTGGCCGGAAAAGACCTGGTGCTGCCGATGAACACCGGCGCGGAGGCGGTGGAGTCCGCCATCAAGGTCGCCAGAGCCTGGGGCTACCGCGTGAAGGGCGTCGCGGACGGGCAGGCCAACATCATCGTCATGGCCGGGAACTTCCACGGTCGCACCACGACCATCGTGAGCTTCTCCGACGACCCGGACGCGCGGGCCGGGTTCGGCCCGTACACGCCGGGATTCCGGAGCGTGCCCTACGGTGACGCCGACGCTGTCGCAGCAGCGATCGACGAGAACACGGTCGCCGTGCTCGTCGAGCCGATCCAGGGCGAGGCCGGGATCATCGTTCCGCCGCCGGAGTTCCTGCCTGCGCTGCGGGCACTGTGCGACGAGCGTCGCGTGCTCCTGATCGCCGACGAGATCCAGTCGGGTCTGGGCAGGACGGGCTCGACGTTCGCGTGCGACTTGGTCGGCGTCGTGCCCGACCTCTACCTGCTCGGCAAGGCGCTCGGCGGCGGCATCGTGCCGGTGTCGGCGGTGGTCGGCGACCGCGAGGTGCTGGGGGTGCTGCGCCCCGGAGAGCACGGGTCGACCTTCGGCGGGAACCCTCTGGCAGCTGCAGTCGGCCGCGCGGTCGTGGCGCTGCTGGCGACCGGTGAGCCGCAGGAGCGGGCCGAGCTCCTCGGCCTTCGCCTGCGCGCCGCCCTCGAGCGGCTGGTCGGTCAGGGCGTGCTGCGCGTGCGCGGCGCCGGCCTGTGGGCCGGCATCGACATCGACCCGGCCCTCGCCACCGGCAGGGAGGTCTGCGAACTGCTGATGGAGCGAGGCGTGCTCGCCAAAGACACCCACGGTTCCACCATCCGACTGGCCCCGCCGATCGTGGTCGAACCGGCCGACCTCGACTGGGCGGTCGAGCAGCTGGAGGCCGTGCTGGAGGACCTCGCCGCGCGCTCCTGAGCCCGCCGACGTAGAACGCAGTGTTCACCTCGGCGGGTCGCGGTGGGAGCATGGGCGGCATGACCGACACGGGCAGCAGCAACCGGCCGGAAGGCCAGACCCGCGGCGCGGGCGCGACCGCCACAAGCGACGCGAGTCGGGGCTTCTTCGGGCAGCCGCGCTCCCTCGCGAACATCTTCGGCGTGGAGATGTGGGAGCGGTTCTCGTTCTACGGGATGCAGGGCATCCTCCTCATCTACCTCTACTACTCTGCGGAGCAGGGCGGCCTCGGGATCGACCAGGCGACCGCTGCGGGGGTCGTCGGGGCGTACGGCGGCGCCGTCTACCTGTCGACGATCCTCGGCGCGTGGCTGGCCGACCGGCTGTTCGGGTCGGAGCGGGTGCTGTTCTGGAGCGCCGTGGTCATCATGGCCGGGCACATCGCGCTCGCCCTGCTGCCGAGCTATGCAGGCGTCATCGTCGGCCTCCTGTTCGTCGCGGTCGGGAGCGGAGGCCTCAAGGCGAACGCCACCCGCATCGTCGGCACCCTCTACGACGAGCACGACTCGCGGCGCGACGCGGGCTTCTCGCTGTTCTACCTCGGCATCAACCTCGGTGCGTTCTTCGGACCGCTGCTCACGGGACTGCTGCAGTCGACGCTCGGCTTCCACTGGGGGTTCGGTCTGGCCGCGGTGGGGATGGCGATCGGTCTCATCCAGTACTCGCTGGGCCGCAAGCGCCTCCCCGATGCCGCGCGCGAGGTGCCGAACCCGCTGCCCTCCGGCCGCTATCCACTGGTGATCGGGATCGGCGTCGCCGGGATCATCGTGATCGTCGCCCTCGTGCTCTCCGGTGTGATCAACGCGATCAACCTGGCGCTCTGGGTGATCGGCGTCACGATCGTCGCGGCGATCGCGTACTTCGTGGTCATCCTCGGCTCGCGTCTGCTGACCGGCGACGAGCGCAGCAGGATCATCGCGTTCATCCCGCTGTTCATCACCAACGCGGCGTTCTGGTCGCTGTACCAGCAGCAGTTCACGGTCGTCACGATCTACTCGGACAAGCGGCTCGATCGCAACCTGTTCGGCTGGGAGTTCCCGGTCTCGTGGGTGCAGTCCATCAACCCGATCTTCATCATCATCCTGTCGGGCGTCTTCGCCGCGATCTGGACGAAGTGGGGCGACCGGCAGCCGCCGACTCCGCTGAAGTTCGCCGCGGGGACGGTCGTCATGGGACTGGCGTTCTTCCTGTTCCTGTTCTGGGCGGGCGGCGGCAAGAACAGCACCCCGCTGCTGGCGATGGTCGGCATCCTGCTGGTGTTCACGGTCGCCGAGCTGCTGATATCCCCGGTCGGGCTTTCGGCATCGACGAAGCTCGCTCCGCACGCGTTCCAGGCGCAGATGGTCGCCCTGTACTTCCTCTCCGTTGCGCTCGGGACGGCGATGGCCGGGCAGCTCGCCAAGCTGTACTCGCCGGCGACGGAGGGCATCTACTTCGGAGTGATCGGTGCGGTCGCCGTCGTGATCGGCCTCCTCCTCGCCCTGCTGAGCCCGTGGGTGCTGCGGATGATGCGCGGGGTGCGCTAGCGGGCCGCTAGCTGTAGTCGGTCAGCTAGCCACGGGACACAGCCGGGTCTAGGGTCTTCTCATGCGATCTCACCGCCCGTACGTCGTGTGGCTGCTCGGGGCCGGCGGCCTGGCGACGGTCGTCGGGGTCGTGTGGGCCTTCGCGGCGATCGAGGCGGCGGGGCGGTCGGTGGCCTCTGGCCCGATGATGACCCTGCCGGTGAACGTCTATACCCAGTACACGCAGCGCAGCATCGTGCCCGACTACACGGGGCTGTGGCTCGCGCTCGGCGTTGCCGGCATCGGGGTCCTCGTGCTTCTGGCCGGTGCCGTCGTGGCCTTCGTGCGGCCGCGTCCGGCGTGAGGCGAACAGGCGTCCGCAGGGTGCGATAGCGACCTCCGGCGGCCGGTTGTCATACTGGAGGCATGGCTCCGTACGACAGCACCGCACGCATCCTCGCCGTCTGTCGCGTGGCGCAGCTGCGGCCCGACGACGGCAACGTCGGCGTGACCGCGATCGACAAGCAGCCGGTCACGCCGCGATTGAAGGTGCGCACCCTCGGGCTCTACGGCGACGTGCAGGCCGATCGCAAGCACCACGGCGGCGTCGGCAAAGCGCTCTACGCGTACGCGGACGAGGCGGCGGACTACTGGGCGGCACAGCTCGGCCGGGCGATCCCGCCCGGGCTGTTCGGCGAGAACCTGCGGACCGTCGGCGTCGACGTCGACGGTGCGGAGATCGGCGAGCGCTGGCGCATCGGCGACACGCTCGTCGTCGAGGTCACCTGCCCGCGAACGCCGTGCGCGACCTTTCAACGACGCATGGGCGAGCCGCAGTGGGTGCGGCGCTTCACCGAGGCCGGACGCGTCGGCGCCTACCTCGCGGTCGTGCACACGGGCACCGTCGGCGCGGGTGACACGGTGGAGGTCGTCCGCAAGCCGGGCCACGGCGTCACCGTCGCGTCGTGGTTCGCCGGAGCGGATGCCGCACAGGCGGACGCGCTGCTCGCCGCGGAGGCCGACGGACAGGTCGAGCTGTACCGCGAGATGACGGAGTCGATCGCGAAGGTGCGCGGCCGGGCCGCGTGAGGCGTCAGACCGCGCCGTCGCCCTCGTCGCCGTCGAGCCCCAGTTCGCGCCTCCAGTGGGCGAGGAACTCGGCGCCGGCGGTGTCGTGGACGGCGCCCCCGATCGTGATCACCTCGTAGGGGCGATCGAGTACACCGTCGGCCGGGCGCACGTCGACATGCGCGACCTCCCGGCCGGTGCTGTGCACGAAGTCGGCCATCTTGTAATCGCTGCGCGAGTCGCCGATCGAACGCCAGCGGTGCGGGAGCGGGCCGCGCTCTGCGAAGTAGTCGAAGGCGCGCTGGGCGCCCCGGTCCTTGTCGAGGAGCACCGACTCGATGTCGGAGGAGATGATCGTCGGGTCGATGCGGAACGGCACGGCGCCGTCGGCGTCGGGCGCGACGCGCTCACCGTACCGCAGGCCGAGGCCGAGCCCGGACAGCAGGTCGAAGGCGGCGTCCTGGAAACGGCTCTGCGCCCCGGCATAGGTCTCGGAGTCGACATCGGTGCGCTGCTCGACCGAGATCATCGCGCGCTTGGTCTCGTCGAAGAACATCGTGTCGGCGAAGCGGTCCCTGACCAGGCGCCGGATGCCGTCGACCGCCGCCTCGGGAAGAGCGACGGTGGCGTCGACGGCGACCTCGCCCATCCCGTCGCCCGTGATCGGCGCCCACGCGCCGCCCTTCTCGAAGACGCCGAACATCCGCGCACCGTGCGACGCGAGCGCCTCGCCGAGACCGGCGTCGCACAGCGGAGCGACCACCTGGTTGCGGATGAAGTCGCCGGAACGGCCGGTGATGAAGGCGATCGGGACTCCTGCCGCGGTCATGGCGACCAGGTCGGTGACGATGCTGCGGATGGCGATGGTCCGGGTGACGGGGCTGGCGATCGGGCCGTCGACGTCGAAGAGGAGTCCGAGGTTGTGCACGCTCCATTCTCCCGTTGCGGCCGGTGCCCTCCGAACCCGCGGGACAATGGGAGGAGACCACGAAAGGACCGGCCGTGCTCCGCACCATGTTCACGTCGAAGATCCACCGTGCGACGGTCACCCACGCCGACCTCCACTACGTCGGCTCGCTGACCGTCGACCTCGACCTGATGGAGGCCGCCGACCTGCTTCCGGGCGAGCAGGTCGCGGTGGTGGACGTCACCAACGGCTCCCGGTTCGAGACCTACCTGATCGCGGGGGCGCGCGGCAGCGGAGTCATCGGCGTCGATCCGGCCGAGGCGCTCGCCGAGGGCGTGGGCGCGCCGCCGTTCGCCGTGGCGGTCGGTGGCCCGGCAGCCGCGTCGACCGCTGGGCCGGCGTGACCTACCGCGCCACCGAGCGCCTCCATCCGATCGACGGGACCCGCATCGAGCTGGAGGCCGAGGTGCCGTTCGCCGCACTGCGCGCCGCGTTCGAGGCGGAGGTCCCGGAACTCGACCACGACCTCCTGCGCCGTCTGCTCGACTCCGGCGCCGACTGGACGACGCTGACGCGCTCGCTCGCCGGGCCCGGATCGCACCGGCTGGTGCGCTTCTGGAGCAGCGACGCGACCGCCGTGATGCGGGTGGGCGGGATCGACGTCCCCGGCGTCGGCTACCTCGTCGGCGACTACGCGACGGCTGCGCGGATGTACCGGCACGACGCGTCCGCAGCGCTGTATGCGCCGTTCCGGGTCGAGCTGCACGCGGCGGGGGAGGGCAGCACGGTGCTGAGCGCCGACCAGCCGAGCGCTCCGCTGCGCGGCTTCGGCAACAACAAGATCACGCAGGCCGGGTTTGAGCTCGACCGCATGCTCGGCGACCTGCTCGAAGACCTGGGACTGCCTCGGCCGAGTGTGCTGCGGCGGTAGGGGTCTGCGGTCGCTGCCAGGATCGGAGCATGGAGATCGCAGCACTGCAAGACGAGGTCGAGGCGGTGTCCGCGCACTACGCGGAGCGCCACGACATCGACCGCACGGACGACTGGTTCCTGCTCAAGCTCGGCGAGGAGGTCGGCGAGCTGATGCAGGCGTATCTCGCGAGGTCGGGTCAGACGCGCGACAAGGGCCGAACGGAGCCGCAGCGGGAGGCGGACTTCCGCGCCGAGCTGTCCGACGTTCTGGCGCAGGTGCTGCTGATCGCGCGCCGGTTCGACGTGGACTTGGAGGCGGAGGTCGCACGCAAATGGTTCGTGTGGAAGCCGCAGCAGTCCGGCGACTAGGCCGTGGCCTCCGCTGAAAATGAGCGGCGGGCGGGTACTCCCTATCCGCCCGCGTCGATGATGCGGGGTGTATTGACCAGTATCCTTGCTGAATGGAACTCCGCCAGCTCGAACACTTCGTCACGGTCGCCGAAGAGCGGCACTTCACTCGCGCCGCCGAGCTGCTGCAGATCTCACAGTCCGGGCTGTCGGCCTCCATCCGCTCGCTCGAGCAGGAGCTCGGCACCTCCCTCTTCATCCGCAGCACCCGGCGCGTCGAGCTGACGACGGCCGGTCAGGCACTGCTCGCCGACTCGGTGCGCACGCTCGCGAGCGCGGCGGCCGCGCGCAATGCCGTGGCCGCGGTGCGGGGGCTGCTGCGCGGCCGGCTCACCATCGGTGCAGAGCCCTGCCTCGGATCGGTGGACCTGCCGGCAGAACTGGCGGCGTTCCGCACGGCGAACCCCGGCGTGGAGGTGCGGCTGCGCTACTCGGGATCGGAGGAGCTGGTGGATGCGGTCGCCGGCGGTCGCGCCGACGTCGCCGTGGTGGTCGACACCGGTCACGCGCCCAGCGGCGTGCGGCTGCGCGCGCTGAGCACGCAACAGCTGCTGGTGCTCTGCCATCCCGACCATCGCTTCGCTGCCGAGACCAGCATCCCGATCGACGCGCTGCGCGGCGAGCCGCTGGTCGGGTTCCAGGAGGGCTGGGGCGCCCAGGCGCTCGCCCGGCGCGCCTTCGCTGCGGCCGGGTTCGACTACCGCGCTGCGATGGAGGTCAACGACGTGCACCCGCTGCTCGACCTCGTCGGCTACAACCTCGGCGTGGCCGTGGTGCCGCAGAGCTTCGCCCGCAAGCGTCCGGACCAGCTGCGCGCTGTCGCCCTCAGCGGGGACGTGCCCGAGTGGACGGTCGCCGTGGCGGTCTCCGATGAGCCGAGCCCGGCCGCTGCGGCCTTCCTGCGCCAGCTGGCGCGCGTCGAGGCGCCGACGCAGCCCGCCTGACGCCCCCCTCGGCAGGGCGCCAGCGAGCCGCGGGGTCAGGCGGCGTCGAGGCGGGCGAGTTCCTCGGGGGTGAGGACGACGTCCACCGCCGTGATCGAGTCCAGGATGGTCTCCCGGCGCGAGGAGCCCGGGATCGGGATGACGTGCGGGCTCTGCGCCAGCTCCCACGCGAGCGCGACCACCTGGGGGCTGATCCCGCGCGCCGACGCGATCTCTGCGAACGGCGCGAACCGGTCGCCGAGGTCACCGGCGCGGGTGATGCCGCCGAGCGGGCTCCACGGCAGGAAGGCGATGCCCAGCTCGTCCGCGAGGCGCAGTTCGGGCTCGCTGGAGCGGAATGCCGGCGAGAACTGGTTCTGCACCGACGCCAGGCGGCCGCCGAGGATGCTCTGAGCCTGGCGGATCTGCTCCGGGTTCGCGTTGGAGATGCCGGCCAGCCGGATGACACCCTCGTCGAGGAGGTCGCGGATCGCTCCGACCGAGTCCTCGTACGGAACGGCGGGGTCGGGCCGGTGGAACTGGTACAGGCCCAGTGCATCTCCGCCGAGGCGGGCGAGGGAGGCTTTGGCGGCCTCCTTCAGGTATTCGGGGCGGCCGTCCACGTACCAGCTGCCGTCGCCGGGGCGCAGGTGGCCGCCCTTGGTGGCGACCAGCACGGTGGAGGCGTCGCCGCTCCAGGTGCGCAGCGCTTCGGCGAACAGCTCCTCGTTGTGGCCGACCTCGTCGGCGTGGAGGTGGTACGCGTCGGCGGTGTCGAGCAGCGTCACACCGGCGTCGAGGGCGGCGTGGAGGGTGTCGATGGAGCGCTTGCGGTCGGGGCGCCCCTCGATCGACATGGGCATGCCGCCCAAGCCGATCGCGGAGACCTCGACATCGCCGATTCTGCGGTTCTTCACTCGGGATCCTTTCGTTACCAGGCGTAGTCCTCGGGCGCCGTCGCGTGGCCCGGGAAGATCTCGTCGAGACGGTCGAGCGCTGCGCCGTCGAGGTGGACGTCGAGGGCGCGGATGCCGGCCTCCAGCTGTTCGCGGGTGCGCGGGCCGATGATCGGTCCGGTGACGCCAGGGCGGCTGAGCAGCCAGGCGAGCGCGACGTCGCCCGGCTCGTGGCCGAGGTCGGCCGCGAACGACTCGTAGGCCTCGATCGCGTCGCGTTGCGTGGCGAGCGTCTCGGCAGCGCGCCCCTCCAGGCGACGTCGGCCCTCGTTCTGCTTGCGGAGCACCCCGCCGAGCAGGCCGCCGTGAAGAGGCGACCAGGCGATCACGCCGACGCCGTTGGCCTGGGCGGCGGGCAGCACCTCCAGCTCGACCTGCCGGGTGAGGAGGTTGTAGATCGACTGCTCGCTCACGAGGCCGAGGGCGTCGCGCTTGCGGGCCTCGGCTTGCGCGGTCGCGATGTGCCAGCCGGCGAAGTTGCTCGAGCCGGCGTAGAGGATCTTTCCCTGGGTGATGGCGACCTCGATCGCCTGCCAGATCTCGTCCCACGGGGTGTCCCTGTCCACGTGGTGGAACTGGTAGATGTCGATGTAGTCGGTCTGCAGCCGCTTCAGGCTGGCGTCGAGAGCGCGGCGGATGTTGAGCGCCGACAGCTTGCCCTCGTTCGGCCAGTCGCCCATCGCGCCGTAGAGCTTGGTGGCGAGGACAGTGCGCTCGCGGCGCCCGTCGCCCTTCGCGAACCAGTCGCCGATGATCGACTCGGTCGCGCCGCGGCCCTTGCTGCGTCCGTAGACGTTCGCGGTGTCGAAGTAGTTGATGCCGGCGGCGTGAGCGGCATCCATGATCTCGAAGGAGTCCTCCGCCGTCGTCTCCGGCCCGAAGTTCATCGTGCCGAGCACCAGCCGGGACACCGACAAGCCGGAACGCCCCAGGTGGGTGTACTGCATGTCTGTCATGCCGCCAGCCTCCGCCCGTCCGGACGAGAAGTCCAACAGGAGGTCGTGATGGGATTGTGCGCCGGCGGTGATGGATCGCGCGTCAGCAGCGCACACGCGGGCTAGCATCCCACTCATGCGCGACGTGATCCCCGGTGTCCACCGGCTGACTTCCGCCAGCGGCGGCAACGCCTACCTGATCGAGGAGGGCGACCGGGCCGTCCTCGTCGACACCGGGTTGCCCTCGAGCGCGGACGCCGTGGTCGAGGAGCTGTCCGCTGCCCGCATCGCGAAGCTCACCGACATCGTGCTCACGCACTACGACCCCGACCACGTCGGGGGTGCGGCCGCCGTTCAGCGCGCGACCGGCGCCCGAGTCTGGCTCGGAGGCCTCGACATCCGCATCCTTCGCGGCGAGACCGAGGCGCCGACGCGGCTGCGTCGCGCGATGTTCCGGTCGGGGTGGCTGGGACGCGCAGAGCTTCCCGAGCTGACCGCGCTGCCGGGCGACGTCGGCGTGGAGATCGCTCCAGCGATCGTGGCCGAGCCGGCGCCGGGCCACACGCCCGGCCATCACATCGTGCGCTGGCGCGGGGTCGCCTTCATCGGCGATGCCGCTCGCGTCTCGAAGGGCCGGCTCGTGCACTTCCCCGGTTTCCTGATCAGCGACCGCCCGGCCGCCGACGCAACGCTCTCCGCGCTCTCGGCCTCGACGCCGCGGCTCGTCTGCCCGGGCCATGGCGCCCCGGCCCGCCTGACCGCGTAGCCACGGGAACGCGTAGCCCGCGAGTACGCCCGAACTCAACGAAAAACCGCCGACCACGCGGAGATTTCGCGTGCGCGGCGGTGTGTGCCTGCAGTTCCAGGATATGCGACCGGGTGGGGCTTGCGGCAAGGGGGTGGTGGCGGCGCAGAATCGACGATCGTGACTGCGACCTCCACTGCCTTCGCCCTGCCCGAAAACCTTCAATTCAAAGCCGATCCCGCCCTCATCGCCCGGGATGAGCAGCACTTCGCCGCCGTCGATGAGACCCTCCGCCGCACCGTCGCCGAGCTGTCCGACCAGCTCGCCGCCGAGCTGCGCGCTCCGGGAGGCCACGGCCAGAAAGCGCTCGACCGCGACACCGAGGTCCGCCGGCTGAGCGCTCGACTGCGCGCGCTCGGCCGGTACGGCCGCGACGTCTGCCTCGGGCGCATGGTCCCTGCCGCCCCGGACGGCGGCGCGGTCGGCGGGGAGCCGACCTACATCGGTCGCTTCGGGCTCACCGACGGCGACGGACGAAAGCTGCTGGTCGACTGGAGATCGCCCGCCGCCGAGCCGTTCTTCGGTGCGACCCACGGCGACCCGATGGGGCTCGTCAGCCGGCGGCGCTACCGGTGGACGAACGGTCGCGTCACCGACTACTGGGACGAGGTCTTCGCACCGGATGCGCTGGACGACGCGGCATCCCGCGCGGCGCTGGACGACCAGTCGGCGTTCATCGCGAGCCTCGGGGCGAGCCGGTCGCCGCGGATGCGCGACGTGCTCGCGACCATCCAGGCCGATCAGGACGCCATCATCCGTGACGGCTCCCGCGGCGCGCTGGTCGTGGACGGCGGCCCGGGCACCGGCAAGACCGTCGTCGCGCTGCACCGCGCCGCCTACCTGCTGTACGCCGACCCGCGGCTCTCGCGCGGCCACGGCGGCGTCCTGTTCGTGGGTCCCAGCCCCGCGTACCTGGCGTACGTCTCCGATGTGCTCCCGAGCCTGGGTGAGGACGGCGTGCAGCTGTGCACCCTGCGCGACCTCGTCGCCGAGGGGGCGACCGCGGCGCCGGAGGCCGACGAGGAGGTCGCCCGGCTGAAGGCGTCGTCGGCGCTGGTCGCGGCCGTCGAGAGGGCAGTGCGCCACTACGAGACGCCGCCGTCGCGCGGGATGGTGGTCGAGACCGAGTGGGCCGACCTCCCGCTCACGCCCGACGACTGGGCCGACGCGTTCGACGTGGCCGGCGCCGGCACCCCGCACGACGAAGCCCGCGACGAGGTGTGGGAGGAGCTGCTCACGATCCTGGAGGCGAAGGCCGGAGACTCCGTCGCCGCCGCACCGTTGCGTGCTCAGCTCGTGCAGAGCGCTGCGCTGCGTACCGCGTTCACCCGCGCCTGGCCGCTCCTCGACCCGGCCGGTGTGCTCGGCGACCTCTTCTCGGTGCCCGCCTACCTCCGGGAGTGCGCGCCCGGGCTGACCGCGGAGGAGGTCGCGCTGCTGCAGCGCGACGACCCGCGCGCGTGGACGCTCTCCGACCTCCCGCTGCTCGACGCCGCGCGCCAGCGCATCGGCGACCCGGCGGCGACCCGGGTGCGTCGCGAGCGCGAGGCGGTGCTCGCGTTCGAGCGCGAGGGCAGGAACCGCGTGGTCGACGACCTGATCGCGGCCGACGACGGCGAGGGCCTTGTGACGATGCTGAGAGGGGCGGACGCGCAGACCTCGCTGATCGACGAGGCGGCGCTCGCCACCCTCGACCCGGACGTGCTCGCCGGGCCGTTCGCGCACATCGTCGTCGACGACGCGCAGGAGCTCACCGACGCCGAGTGGCGGATGCTGCTACGGCGGTGCCCGTCGCGCAGCTTCACGATCGTGGGCGACCGGGCCCAGGCGAGGCACGGCTTCACGGAGGCGTGGGCGACGAGGCTGGCCGCGGTGGGCATCCCGGACGCGCGGGTGTCGACGCTGAGCATCAACTACCGCACTCCGCAGGAGATCATGACCGAGGCGGAGCCGGTGATCCGCGCGGCCATCCCGGACGCCAACGTGCCGACCTCGGTGCGCAGCAGCGGGCTCCCGGTCGCGCACGGGATGCGCGGCGACCTCGCCGCGAGCGTCGCCGGGTGGCTCGCAGCCGACCCGGCCGGAATCGGCTGCGTCATCGCGGAGCCGGCCGGAATCGAGGCCGCGGCGGCGGTCGTCCCGCCCTCCGATCGCGTGCGCGTGCTCACGCCGGCACAGTCGAAGGGGCTCGAGTTCGACCTCGTCGTGCTGGTCGACCCCGATGGCTTCGGCGAGGGGATCGAGGGCGCCGTCGACCACTACGTGGCGATGACGCGGTCGACGCGGGAGCTGGTGGTGCTGAGCTAGCTAGAGCGCCAGCGCCGCCTCGAGCTCCGGATCGGTCGGCTCGACCAGGTGGCGGCCGTCGGGGAACACGATCACCGGGATGTTGGTGCGGCCGCTGATCGCCTGGGCGCGGTCGGCCTCCTCCGGGCGCGCGACGAGGTCGATGTACTCGTAGTCGGCGCCGAGGCGGTCGAGGAGGGCCTTGGAGCGGATGCAGTCGCGGCACCAGTCGGCGCCGAACACGGTGACGGTTTCGAACGAGTCGGTCATCCTCCCAGCCTACGGAGCGGCGACTGGGAGTCCGCCGTCCACGATCAGTGTGGCGGTCGCGGCCGTCGGCTCGATGAGGCGGGCGTTGGCGCCGTCCACGTCGGTCGCCCACGCCCGGGCGGCCTCCGGCGTGCGGCCGTGCCGGACGTGGCGCTCGATCAGCCTCCGCAGCCGTTCGGCTTCCGGCGTCGCGACGAACCAGCTCTCGGCCAGGAGGTCGCGGATGCGCGCCCACGGCTCAGCGGGCGCGAGGAGGTAGTTGCCCTCGACCACGACGAGTCGCACGCCGGGGTCGATCGCGATGCTGCCGGCGACAGGTTCACCGACCGCCCGGTCGAACGCGGGCGCATAAACCGTGTTCGCGCGATCGGCCAGGACCCGTTGCAGTAGCGCGACGAAGCCCCAGCCGTCAAAGGTGTCGATGGCGCCCTTGCGCTCGCCGCGGCCCAACGCCTCCAGGGTCGCGTCGGCGAGGTGGAAGCCGTCCATCGGGAGGTACGCGGCGACCTCAGACCCGGCCTCCGCACCGGCCGCGGCGTTCGCCGCCGCCACGACCGCGCGGGCCAGCGTGGTCTTGCCCGATCCGGGACTGCCTGCGATGCCGACGATCGCCCGTCCCTCGGCCGGGACGAGGGCGAGCGCGCGGTGCGCGAGGGCGGCCGGGTCGGTCGGCGACGGGTCGAAGTCCATTCGACCATTGTCGGTGCAGATCGCCTCGACGGGATCTCAGCCCGTCGGCAGCCGATACGCCCGCTCGGCCGAGTGCGCGAACACCTCGGCTCGCTCCTCCGCGGACGCCCCGGCGAGCAGTTCGTCGGCGACCGCCCGCGTCTGCGCATAGGAGCCCACGAGCGTCGACACCGGCCAGTCGCCGCCGTAGAGCACGCGGGACGCGCCGAACGCCTCGAGGGCGTGCTCGACGTATGGCCGCAGTCGGGGAGCGTCCGAGCCGCCGCGGAGCGTGGTCAGGCCGGAGAGCTTGACGGAGACGTTCGGGCGGCGCGCGAGTTCCGTGAGCAGGCCCGCCCACGGTTCCGCCGTCGCTGCGCCGACCGGCGGGGTGCCGAGATGGTCGATCACGAGCTGCAGCGACGGGTATTCGTCGGCCAGTGCCATCGCGTGTTCCAGGTGGCGGGGGAGCACCCCGATCACGTCGAAGGTCAGACCGCGTGCCGCCAGCAGCCCGAGCGACGAGCGCACCACCGGCCGCCCGAGCCAGTCGGGGTCCGGCTCGTCGTGGATCAGATGCCGCACGCCGACGAACGAGGGATGCTCCGACCACGCGTCGAGCTGACGGGAGGCCGTGGCAGGGTCGAGCAGGTCGACCCAGGCCACGACACCCGCGACCATCGGGGAGGACACCGCGAACATCGCGGCCGAGTCCTCCACCGAGTTCGCGGCCTGCACCAGGACGACTCGGTCGACACCCGCCCGCTCCAGCTGGGGTTGGGCTTCTCCGAAAGCGAATGTGCGGTCGATCGGTGCCAGCGCCTCGGTCAACCAGGGGTACGCGACCCGCTCCAGGTCCCAGAGATGGAGGTGGGCGTCGACGGTCATGGTCGGCTCCTCCTCGAAAGCGCGGTGGATGTATCGATTGTGGATCACACGGACTCTCCATATCCTATAGGCAATAGGCTTTGGCCGAAAGATCCCCGACCCGCGATCCACGCGAAGGAGAGTCCGCCCCGTGACACCCGCGCCGCCCCACCTCGCCCCCGCCTCCCACACGGCCGTCGACGGCACCATCGTCAGCGCGGAGGCATGGCTGAGCGACCTCGAGGTCGAGACCGTCCGGACCGACGCCGTGCAGTCCTTCCTCAAGCAGGAGACGATCTTCGTCCGCCTCCGCACCGCGGGCGGCGTTGAGGGCATCGGCTACAGCTACACGATCGGCACCGGAGGCGAGGCTGTGCTCAGCCTGCTGCGCACGTGCCTGCTCGACGTGCTGATCGGGTTGGACGCCCACCGCCCGGAGGCCGTCTGGCGGGCGCTCTTCTCGGCGACGCGAGCGACCACGGTCGGCGCGATCACGTCGTTGGCGCTCGCCGCCGTGGACACCGCCGTCTGGGATGCGCGGTGCAAGGCCTCCGGGCTTCCCCTGTGGGTCGCCGCCGGCGGCGCGCGGCCGAGCATCCCGCTCTACGACACCGAGGGCGGCTGGCTGCACTTCGACACCGACGAGCTGGTCGCCCAGGCGCTCGAGTCGCAGCGGCGCGGGCTGGGCGGCGTGAAGATCAAGGTCGGCAAGCCGCGCGGCCACGAGGATGCCGAGCGCCTCGCGGCCGTGCGCGCCGCGGTCGGGCCTGGCATGGACCTCATGGTCGACGCCAACCAGTCGCTGACCGCAGCGGAGGCCATCCGCCGGGCGGCACTCTTCGAACCGCTGGACATCTTCTGGTTCGAGGAGCCGCTTCCGGCGGAGGACGTCGCGGGCCACCGCCGGCTGGCCGCGTCGACGACGCTCCCGGTCGCGGTGGGCGAGTCGCTCTACTCGGTCGGGCACTTCCGCGAGTACCTGCAGACCGGTGCGGCCTCCATCCTGCAGGTGGACGTCGCGCGGGTCGGCGGAATCACGCCGTGGCTCAAGGTCGCGCACCTGGCCGAGTCGTTCAACGTCGCGGTCGCGCCGCACTTCCTCATGGAGCTCCACGTGTCGCTCTGCTGCGCGGTGCCGAACGCGCTCTATCTGGAGCACATCCCGCAGCTGCGCGCCGTGACGAAGCGAGAACTCGTCATCCGCGACGGGCACGGCGTGGCGCCCGTCGCCCCGGGGCTCGGGATCGACTGGGACTTCGACGCGATCGACGACCGTCGCGTGGCATGATGACGAGCGTGGAGCTGGGCGCGATCGGGTACGGCGTCGCCGCGCTCGGCAATCTGTACGCCGCTCGCCCGGACGACGTGTGGCCGGCGATCATCCCCGCCGCGTGGGAGGCCGGGATCCGCTACTTCGACGTCGCACCCCACTACGGGCTCGGGCTGGCGGAGGAGCGGCTCGGCGAAGGCCTGCGCGGCCTGCCGCGAGACGAGTACGTGGTGTCGACCAAGATCGGCCGCCTGCTGGAACCGAACCCGGACTACCGCCCGGGCCAGAGCGACATCGGCAACCTGTTCGACGTGCCGTCGACGCTGCGGCGCCGCTTCGACTTCTCCCGCGACGGCGTGCTGCGGTCCGTGGAGGACTCCCTGACCCGGCTCGGTCTCGACCGCATCGACATCCTGTTCGTCCACGATCCCGACGACCACGAACGGGAGGCGCTCGACGGCGCCTTCCCCGCCCTGGCGGAGCTGCGGTCGCAAGGCGTGATCCGCGCCTACGGTGCCGGGATGAACCAGTCCGCGATGCTGTCGCGGTTCGTTCGGGAGACCGACCTCGACATCGTCATGTGCGCGGGCAGGTACACGCTGCTGGACGGCACGGCTGCGGCCGATCTGCTGCCGGCGGCGGAGGAGCGCGGCGTGCAGGTGGTGGTCGCGGCGGTGTTCAACTCCGGCCTCCTCGCCACCGATCGGCCTGTCGCCGGGGCGACGTTCGACTACGCCGCGGCCCCGGAAGCGCTGATCCGACGCGTCGACCGGATCGCCGATGTCGCCGCACTCTACGGCGTCACGCTCCCGCAGTTGGCGGTGCAATTCCCGCTCCGGCATCCCGCGGTCTCAACCGTCGTGCTCGGCGCGGACACCCCGGAGCAGATCGTCCGCAACGCCGCCCTGGCCGCGCCTGACGTTCCGGCTGCGCTCTGGGCCGAGTTGGATGCGGAGCGTCTGATCGCTCCCGTCGATCCTGCATCCTCTTTCCTCTAGCGATCGGGCTCGCGAGCCTAGGATGTGCACATGAGCATCGAACCTTCCGCTGGCGAACACTTGCTGCCCGCGCGTCGCGCGCTGGCCGACGACGTCTACGACGCGGTGCTCGGCTTGCTGATGGACCAGGTGATCGAGCCGGGCAGCCGCGCAAGCATCGACGGGATCGCGCGCCAGCTGGGCGTCTCACCCACGCCGGTGCGCGAGGCGCTCGCGCGGCTGGAGTCCGAAGGGCTCGTCGTGAAGAAGGCGCTCAAGGGCTACACGGCCGCGCCGTTGCTCGACAGCGAGGGACTCCGGGAGCTGTTCGAGATGCGGCGGCTGCTGGAGCCGTACGCCGCCCGCCATGCCGCCGGCGAGATCGACGCGGAGACCCTCGATCAGCTCGAGCAGCTCTGCGAAGACATGCACCGCAGCGGCCAGGCGTCGCATTCCGGAGACGACCGGTTCAAGGACTACAAAGACTTCGCCAACCAGGATGCCGAGTTCCACCGTCTGATCGCCATCCACTCCGGCAACGGGCTGCTGGCCGACGCGATCGTGCGGCTGCGCCCTCACCTCCACCAGTACCGCATCTACTTCACGCACGGTGTCGTCGATGAGACCTCCGGAGAGCACGAGGCGGTGCTGGAGGCATTGCGTGCCGGCGACGGACCTCGGGCCGAGAAGGCGATGCGCAACCATCTCACCACGTCGTACGCGCGCATCTCGTCGAGCCTGAAGGCCGCCGAGGCCCGGTAACTCCCGCGAGAGACGCCGTCGAGACGACGCCCACGTGCCTGACCACGTGGGCGTTCTCGCGTGTGCGCGGGTCTCAGCTGGAGACTTTGTGGCTATATCCAATAGGATATTGACATGAGCACCGTGATCGGCTTCGAGACCCTGGACGTGCGCTTCGAGACCTCGGCGTTCCTCGACGGCTCGGACGCGATGAACCCCGACCCCGACTACTCCGCCGCCTACCTGCGCGTGCGCACGGACGCCCCGGACGCGTTGGAGGGCCACTCCTTCGTCTTCACCATCGGTCGAGGAAACGACGTCCAGGTCGCGGCCATCGAGGCGCTGGCGCAGCGGGTGATCGGGCGCGACGTTGAGGCGATCCTCGACGACCTCGGCGGATTCTGGCGCGAGTTCGTCTACGACTCGCAACTGCGCTGGCTCGGTCCCGAGAAGGGCGTCATGCACATGGCGATCGGCGCCGTGGTCAACGCTTTCTGGGATCTCAAGGCCAAGCGCGCCGGCCTCCCGCTGTGGCAGCTCCTCGCGCGGATGACGCCGGAGGAGCTCGTCGCTCTGGTCGACTTCCGCTACCTCAGCGACGCGCTGACGCCGGAGGATGCGCTCGCGCTCCTGCGCGCGGCGGAGCCCAGCCGCGCCGGTCGCGAGGCGGAGATCCTGGCAACCGGCTATCCCGGTTACACGACGACGCCCGGCTGGCTCGGGTACTCCGACGACAAGCTGCGCAGGCTGGCGCGAGAAGCCGTGGACGACGGCTTCCTGCAGATCAAGCTCAAAGTCGGCGACCGGCTGGAGGACGACCTGCGTCGCCTCCGGATCGCGCGCGACGAGGTCGGACCCGACATCCGGATCGCCATCGACGCGAACCAGCGCTGGGATCGCGACCAGGCCGTCGAGTGGATCCGCGCACTCGAGCCGTTCGACCTCGCCTGGGTCGAGGAGCCGACCAGTCCCGACGACGTGCTCGCCCACGCCGCCATCGCGCGCGCCGTGGCACCCGTGCCCATCGCGACCGGGGAGCACGCGATGAGCCGCGTGCTGTTCAAGCAGCTGCTGCAGGCCGACGCCACCGCTATCGTGCAGATCGACTCGACGCGCGTCGCGGGGGTGAACGAGAACCTTGCCATCCTGCTGCTGGCCGCGAAGTTCGGTGTACCGGTGTGCCCGCACGCCGGCGGCGTGGGGCTCTGCGAAGCGGTGCAGCACTTCTCGATGTTCGACTTCGTCGCGGTCTCCGGCAGCCAGGAGGGTCGCATGATCGAGTACACCAAGCACCTCCACGAGCACTTCGTCGCTCCGGTCGAGCTGGTCGGCGGCCGCTACCGCGCTCCGCTGACGCCGGGCACCGGCATGGAGATGCTGCCCGAGTCGCTGTACGCGCACCGCTACCTCCCCTGACGGACGCCGAAGGGCACGTTGTTGTCCCTTTCGGCACGCGAAAGGGACAACAACGTGCCCTTCGGCACTCCCGTTCGGCTGCGTCAGCGGCGGGGGCGGAGGGAGTACATGCCGCCGTCGACGGCGAGGATGACGCCGTTGGTGGAGGTCGAGCGTGGCGAGGCGAGGTAGGCGACGGCGTCGGCGACCTCCTGCGGCTGCACCAGCCGGCCGCTGGGCTGGCGGGCTTCCAGTGCGGCGCGTTCGGCGTGGGGGTCGGCGGCGTCGTCGAGGAGGCGGCCCACCCACGGGGTGTCCGCGGTTCCCGGCGCGACGGCGTTGACGCGGATGCCGAGGGGGAGGCAGTCGGCTGCGATCGCGAGGGTCATGGCCGAGATGGCGCCTTTGGAGGCGGAGTAGAGCACGCGCTGGGGGAGGCCGGCCCACGCGGCGATGGAGCTGGTGAAGACGACTGCCGGCGAGGGGGAGGCCTTCAGGTGGGGAAGCGCGTGTCGGACGGTGCGGGCGGAGCCGATCACGTTGACGTTGAGGACGCGCGTCCACTCGGCGTCGTCGTTGGCCTCCACGTCGCCCTGGGCGCCGATGCCGGCGTTGGCGATCACGATGTCGAGCCGGCCGGCGTCGGCGGCCACCTGCTGGATCGCGGAGCGCACGCTGGCGTCGTCACCGATGTCGCAGCGGATGCCGACGTGGGGTGCGGCGACCGCTGCCGCGTCGAGGTCGAGCGCGTAGACGCGGGCGCCTCGGCTCGCGAGCTCGTCGGCGATGGCCCTGCCGAGGCCGGATGCTCCACCCGTGACCGCGGCCACGAGCCCTTCGAAATCGGACAACGACGTCTCCTTCGCGCTGGTGTGATCTGTTCGTGTTCGCCGGGTCAGCGCGCCGCGCGGACCGTGCTCGCCTGCTCGCCGAGACCGTCGATCCCGATTCGCACCTCGTCGCCGACGCCGAGGTAGGGGAAACGCCCGGAGAGCCCGACGCCCTCCGGTGTGCCGGTGTTGATCAGGTCGCCCGGCTCGAGGGCGGTGAACTGGCTGAGCCGGTAGACGATCTCGGCGACGCCGAAGATCAGGTCGGAGGTGTTCGAGTCCTGCCGGGGTTCGCCGTCGACCGTGGACCAGATCCGCAGCCCCGACCCGTCGCCGACCTCCGCGGTCGGCACGAGCCAGGGGCCGAGCGGATTGAACGTCTCGAAGCTCTTGCCCTTGCTCCACTGGCCCAGCGAGCGCTGGAGCTGATACTCGCGCTCCGACACGTCGTTCGAGACAGCGAATCCGGCGATGTGGCCCAGCGCCTCGGCGGGGGAGGAGAGGTAGCGGGCGCGGGTGCCGATGACGGCCGCGAGCTCCACCTCCCAGTCGGTCGTCGTCGAGCCCGGCGGGAGCAGGATGTCGTCGTTCGGCCCGACCACGGTGTTCGGGTGCTTGTAGAACACCACGATGTCGCTCGGCGGCTCGGCTCCGGATTCTCTGGCGTGTGCCGCATAGTTCATCCCGATGCAGATGACCGCCTGCGGGCGGGCGATCGGAGCGCCGACGCGGAGCCCTGCCGTGTCGATCGCGGGAAGCGTCCCCGCCAGGACGGCGGCCTCCGCGCGGGCGAGTCCGTCGGAGGCCAGGAAGGCGCCGTCGATGTGGGCCGTCAGGGGGCGCAGATCCCACGCGGTCTCGCCGTCGCTGACGACCGGGAGCTCCGCGCCGGCGGGGCCGAGTCGCATGTATCGCATCGGGGTCCTTTCGCAGGGACTTACAGCCTATTACTATTTCCTATAGGAATCCAAGATCGGGTCCGGGAGAGGGACATCCGATGCGCGTCGCCACCGCTCTCGCGGGATGTACGTGCGACGACGCTGCGAGGAACTCGGCGCACTCGGGATCATCGACGTGACGATCCTGTCGGTCAAGGAGAGATCAGGCGAGATCGGCCTCCGCCGCGCGCTGGGTGCGACGTCGCTGCTCCCCGCGCCCGGATCCGTGATCGGCGTCATCGCCGGCACCTACCCCGCCCACCGCGCGGCCCGGAGCGCCGCGGCCTCTCGGGTGCCGGTCCGGCTCAGCGCGGCGTCGTGCTCTCCCGGACCACCAACTCGGGCTGGTAGCGGATGTGCCGCGGCTCCAGCGACCGGTCGTCCGCCTCCTCGAGGAGGATCCGGACGGCGGTCTCGCCGATGAGGTGGCTCGGCTGCCGGATCGAGGTCAGCGGCACGACGGAGGCTCCGGCGAAGAGGATGTCGTCGTAGCCGACGAGGGCGATCTCGTCGGGGACGGCCAGCCTTCCGCCGACGAACAGAGACTGCAGGAGGCCGATGGCCAGCAGGTCGTTGGCGGCGAAGACCGCGTCCGGCCGGTCGCCGGGGGCGCGGTCGGCGATCGTCTGGCCGATCCTGCGGCCCTCGAGCACGGTGAGCGCGTCGCCGAAGACTTCCTCCAGTGCGATGCCGGGGTACTGGTCGACGACCGACCGGGCGCCGGCGAGCCGGTCGCTCACCTGTTGGATGGCGACGGGGCCTCCCACGAACAGGAGGCGCGTGCGCCCGGTATCGATGAGGTGCTGAGCGGCCAGGGCGCCGCCGGCGACGTCGTCGACGGTCACCGAGCTGAACGAGCTGTCGCTGCTCTCGCGGTCGACCAGGACGACGGGGATGTCTCGGTCGCGCATCCGGCGCAGACGCGGGGCCACGTCGCCGACCGGCGAGAGGAGCACTCCGCGCACGCGGAGCTCCTCGAAGAGGTTGAGATAGCCGGCCTCGCGCTCGCTGCGTTCGTTGCTGTTGCCGACGATGACCTCGTAGCCCGCGTCGGATGCCGCGTTCTCGGCCGCGGTCGCGACGTCGGTGAAGAACGGGTTTGCACCGCTGAGCGAGATGAGGCCGATCGCCTGACTGTGGCCGAGGCGGAGCTGGCGTGCCGCCTCGTTGCGCACGTACGAGAGCTTCTCCATCGCGAGGTGCACCCGCTCGACGGTCTCTGGGGAGACGATGTCGGGGCGGTTGAGCACGTTCGACACGGTTCCCACCGACACCTGAGCGAGCGCCGCGACGTCTTTGACGCTTGCAGAAGCCATGAAGCGATTCCCTCCCGCCAGCAATCGTAATGGAGCGGGCGGCGCAGGCGTCCGGTTCCGTGATACGCTTTGAATCGATTCAGGTTGAATCGATTCATTGCGACGAAGAGGTTGATGTGGAACGGGTGTGCTTCACGATGCGGCTCAAGCCGGAGCGGGTGGAGGAATACCTGGCGGCGCACGAGGTCGTCTGGCCGGAGATGCTCGACGCCCTGCGCGAGACCGGCTGGTCGAACTACTCGCTGTACGTCGACCGCGAGGCTGCCCTGGTCGTCGGTGTCCTGGAGACCGACGACTTCGAGGGTGCGATCGCCGCGATGAATGAGCGCGAGGTCAACGCGCGCTGGCAGGCGACCATGGCCGGCTTCTTCGCCGAGGAGGCCGCGCCCGACTCCACCATGAAGCGGTTGACCGAGTACTTCTTTCTCAAGTGAGCAGTAAAGGAAACACAACGACGTGAGAGTCGGAAGCAGCAGCACCACCGGATGGCGGGCCACCAGCTCGGTCGCCATGAGCAACTACATCGAGTCGGGGTCGATCATCGCGATCGCCACCAGCCTCGGGTTCTGGCAGGCGGAGTTCCACCTGACCGACGGGTTCGTCGGCATCCTCGCCGCCTTCAGCGCGAACGCGTTCGGCGCGGCCATCGGCGCCATCCTCGGCGGCCCGCTCACCGACCGCCTCGGCCGCAAGTTCATCTACACGTACGACCTTCTGCTCTACATGATCGGCGTCCTCCTCGCGGTGTTCGCCCTGAACCCCGGGATGCTCTTCGCCGCGTTCCTCATCACCGGGATCGCCGTCGGCGCCGGAGTGCCGGCCTCCTGGACCTACATCGCCGAGCAGGCGCCCGACCACGCGCGTGCAAAGCACGTCGGGATGGCGCAGCTCGCCTGGTCGATCGGCCCGCTCGTCGGCTTCGCGCTCGCGGCTGCGCTTGCTCCGCTCGGTCTGCTGGGCAGCCGCATCATCTTCTTCCACCTCTTCGTGGTGGCCGGCATCGTCTGGTGGGTCCGTCAGGGCCTGCCGGAGTCGAAGCTCTGGACGGACGTCAAGACGGGCGCCGTGTCCACCGCCGATTCCGGTCGCGGAATGCGTGCCCTCTTCTCCAAGCGCGTGAACGTCACCGCGCTGCTCTTCCTCTTCGGTGTCTACGGGTTCTGGAATCTGGTCGCGGGCCAGGCCGGCATCTTCATGCCGCGCGTCTACGAGGCCGCCGGCGTGCACAGCGCCGTCGAGCAGGACCTCCTGCAGGTGCTGGTCTGGGGCTGCACCGTCGCCGCGACCTACTTCGGTTTCATGCAGCTGGGCGACCGGATGTCGCGGCGCGTGCTCTACGGAATCGGCGCGCTGCTCGGCATCGTGGCCTGGTTCGTCCTGGTCTTCGCCCCTCCCGGCCTCCCGACCCTGCTGACCTTCGCGATCACCTGGGGTGTGGCCTCTGGCATCGGCGCGCAGGCGTTCTACGGGGTCTGGACGGCCGAGCTGTTCGCCACCCCGTACCGCGCGAGCGCCCAGGGCGTGCTGTTCTTCGCGGCCCGTATCGCCGTCGGCCTGCTGAGCTCGGTCTTCCCGCTCCTGCTCGCCAGCAGCGGAGTGCCGACGGTCGGTCTGATCCTCATCGGCTTCCTCGCCGTCGCGCTCCTCATCGGTGTGATCTGGGCCCCGGCCACGCAGGGGAAGTCGCTGCGGCAGATCGAGGCCGAGCGTTATAGCCCCTCACGTGGCGCGCGCGAGGACGCGCGCGTCTGATCACCACCCGCCCCACCGTCCACCCGCCCCACCTTCCACCCGTCCCGACGAAAGGGAGACCATGACCCTCACCGATGACATCCGCTCGCAGCTGGCGCTGCAAGCGATCGAGCTCCCGAGCTGGGCGTTCGGCAACTCGGGCACGCGTTTCCGCGTGTTCGGCACCCCCGGAACGGCGCGCGACCCCTTCGAGAAGATCTCGGACGCGGCGCAGGTGCACAAGCACACCGGGCTCGCGCCGACGGTCGCCCTGCACATCCCGTGGGACAAGGTGGACTCCTACGCCGACCTCCGTAAGCACGCGGAGGACAACGGCGTGGAGCTGGGCACGGTCAACTCGAACACGTTCCAGGACGACGACTACAAGTTCGGGTCGGTCACGCACTGGGACGACCGGATCCGCCAGAAGGCGATCGACCACCACTTCGAGTGCATCGACATCATGAACGAGACCGGGTCGCGCGACCTGAAGATCTGGCTCGCCGACGGGACGAACTATCCGGGTCAGGACTCCATGCGGGCGCGGCAGGACCGCCTGGCGGACTCGCTCGCGAAGATCTACGAGCGGATCGGCGAGGGCCAGCGGCTGGTGCTGGAGTACAAGTTCTTCGAGCCGTCGTTCTACCACACCGATGTCCCGGACTGGGGGACGAGCTACGTGCAGACCGCGGCGCTCGGCGAGCGCGCGATGGTGTGCCTGGACACCGGGCACCACGCGCCGGGCACGAACATCGAGTTCATCGTCATGCAGCTGCTGCGCCTGGGGAAGCTCGGGAGTTTCGACTTCAACAGCCGGTTCTACGCCGACGACGATCTGATCGTGGGCGCGGCCGACCCGTTCCAGCTGTTCCGGATCGTGTTCGAGGTCATCCGCGGCGGCGGCTACGCCAACCCGG
The DNA here is from genome assembly GCF_017565305.1 of Leifsonia sp. TF02-11. Lineage (GTDB taxonomy): Bacteria > Actinomycetota > Actinomycetes > Actinomycetales > Microbacteriaceae > Leifsonia. Next base: position 60,780 of record NZ_JAGEKP010000003.1, on the reverse strand, counting down.
ACGTCGCGTTCATGCTCGACCAGTGCCACAACCTGGAGGCGAAGATCCCGGGCCAGATCCGCTCGGTGCTCAACGTCCAGGAGGCCACCGCCAAGGCTCTGCTGGTCGACACCGAGGCGCTCGCCGCCGCCCAGGCCGCCGGTGATGTGCTCGCCGCCAACACCGTGTTCATGGACGCGTTCAACACCGACGTGCGCGCCGATCTGGCCGCCTGGCGCGAGTCGCGCGGCCTCCCGGCCGACCCGATGGCCGCCTACAAGGCCTCCGGCTACCAGCAGAAGATCGAGACCGAGCGCGTCGGCGGCACCCAGGCCGGCTGGGGCGCGTAACCTCTCATCCCGGTTTCACCCTCGCAGACCATCACGCAGAAGGAATCACGCACAATGACGAATGAGACCGTCGCGGCCCTCTTGGCCCGGTCGAACCGCCTCGGCGCCGACCCGAAGAACACGAACTACGCCGGCGGCAACACCTCCGCCAAGGGCACCGAGACCGACCCGGTGACGGGGGAACCGGTCGAGCTGCTGTGGGTGAAGGGTTCCGGCGGCGACCTCGGCACGCTCACGGAGCAGGGCCTCGCGGTGCTGCGGCTCGATCGGCTGCGTGCCCTCCAGAACGTGTACCCGGGCGTGGACCGTGAGGACGAGATGGTCGCCGCGTTCGACTACACGTTGCACGGCAAAGGCGGTGCCGCGCCGTCGATCGACACGGCCATGCACGGCCTCGTGGACGCCGCGCACGTCGACCACCTGCACCCCGACTCCGGCATCGCGATCGCGACGGCGGCCGATGGCGAGGCGCTGACCGAGAAGGTGTTCGGGGGTCGAGTGGTGTGGGTGCCGTGGCGCCGTCCCGGCTTCCAGCTGGGGCTGGACATCGCCGCGATCAAGGCGGCGAACCCGGACGCGATCGGCACCGTGCTCGGCGGCCACGGCATCACCGCGTGGGGCGACACATCGGAGGAGGCGGAGGCGAATTCGCTGTGGATCATCCAGACCGCCGCCGACTACATCGCAGCGCACGGCCGTCCGGAGCCCTTCGGTGCGCGCATCCCGGCGAACGAGCCGCTGACCCCGGCCGAGCGTCGGGCGAAGGCGGCGGCTCTGGCACCGACCATCCGCGGGCTGGCATCGACCGACAAGCCCCAGGTGGGTTCGTTCACCGATGACGGGGTGGTCCTCGACTTCCTCGCCTCGGTGGAGCACGTCCGCCTGGGTGCGCTCGGCACCTCGTGCCCGGATCACTTCCTGCGCACCAAGGTCAAGCCGCTCATCCTCGACCTCCCCGCCGACGCCTCGATCGAGGACTCGATCGCGCGGCTGACAGAGCTGCACGAGCAGTATCGAGCGGAGTACACCGCGTACTACGAGCGCTACGCGACGCCCGAGTCGCCCGCGATGCGGGGCGCCGACCCGGCGATCGTGCTCATCCCGGGCGTCGGGATGTTCTCCTACGGCAAGGACAAGCAGACCGCCCGTGTTGCCGGCGAGTTCTACATCAACGCGATCAACGTGATGCGCGGTGCGGAGGCGCTCTCGACCTACGCGCCGATCGATGAGGCGGAGAAGTTCAACATCGAGTACTGGTCGTTGGAGGAGGCGAAGCTGGCCCGGCTGCCGAAACCGAAGTCGCACGCGGGCCGTATCGCGCTGGTCACGGGCGCGGCCTCCGGGATCGGCAAGGCGATCGCCACCCGTCTGGCGGCCGAGGGCGCCTGCGTGATCATCGCCGACCTCGACCTGCAGAAGGCGCAGGCCGCGGCGGCGGAGCTCGGCAGCACCGATGTCGCGATCGGGGTGGCGGCGAACGTCACCAGCGAGGCCGATATCCAGGCCGGCATCCAGGCGGCCCTGCTGCAGTTCGGCGGACTCGACCTGATCGTCAACAACGCCGGCCTGTCGATCTCCAAGCCGCTTCTGGAGACCACGGAAGCCGACTGGGACCTCCAGCACGACGTCATGGCCAAGGGGTCGTTCCTGGTCTCCAAGGCGGCGGCGAAGGTCCTCATCGAGCAGGGCCTCGGCGGTGACATCGTCTACATCTCCTCCAAGAACTCCGTGTTCGCCGGGCCCAACAACATCGCCTACTCCGCGACCAAGGCCGACCAGGCCCACCAGGTGCGGCTGCTGGCCGCCGAGCTCGGCGACCACGGCATCAAGGTCAACGGGATCAACCCCGACGGCGTCGTCCGCGGCTCCGGGATCTTCGCGGGCGGCTGGGGCGCCAAGCGCGCCGCGGTCTACGGCGTGCCGGAGGAAGAGCTCGGCAAGTACTACGCGCAGCGCACCCTGCTGAAGCGAGAGGTGCTGCCCGAGAACGTCGCCAACGCGGTCGCCGTGCTCACCTCCAGCGACCTCGACCACACCACCGGCCTCCACATCCCCGTCGACGCCGGCGTCGCCGCAGCCTTCCTCCGATGAACACGCCCAGCTCGGCCGGTGCGGTCGCCGCCGTCGACCTAGGAGCGACGAGCGGCCGCGTCATGCACGCGCGGGTCGGCGCGAACACGGTGGAGCTCACCGAGGCCGCGCGCTTCCCCAACACGCCCGTGCGACTGTGGGAAGGGAGTCGTTCTGCCCTGCACTGGGATCTGACCGGCCTGTTCTCGCACGTGCTGGAGGGGCTGGGCTCCGTCGCGCGATCGGAGCCGGACCTCGCGAGCGTCGGCGTGGATTCCTGGGCCGTCGACTACGGGCTGCTGAGCGACGGCCGGCTGCTCGGCGAGCCGTACCACTACCGCGACGAGCGCACGGCAGAAGGGGTCGAGCTGGTGCACGCCCGCGTCTCTCCCGCGGAGCTGTACCGCGAGGGCGGCCTGCAATTCCTCCCCTTCAACTCGCTGTACCAGCTGGCGCACGACCAGGAGACCGGCGTGTCGGAAGCGGCCGACGGCTTCCTGCTCGTTCCCGATCTCATCACGTACTGGCTCAGCGGCGAGACGATCGCCGAGCGCACCAACGCCTCGACGACCGGGCTCCTCTCCGCCGACGGATCGTGGAACGACGCGCTCATCGAACGGCTGGGGCTGCGACGCGGGCTCTTCGCTCCGCTCGTCGACGCCGGAACCGGAGTCGGCTCCCTACTGCCGTCGCTCGACCTCCCGTTCTCCGGGTCCGGTCCCACTGTCACCGCCGTAGGGTCGCACGACACGGCGTCCGCGGTGGTCGCCGTGCCGATGGACGCCTCGCGGGCCGCCTACATCTCCTGCGGAACGTGGGGGTTGGTCGGGGTGGAGCTGGCCGAGCGGGTCGTCGGCGAAGCGGGTCGCGCAGCCAACTTCACGAACGAGGGCGGAGTCGACGGCCGCATCCGCTACCTCCACAACGTGATGGGGCTCTGGCTGCTCAGCGAGTCGATCCGCGAGTGGCAGCGGCGTGGCCTCCCCGTGAACCTGGAGAGGCTGCTCGCCGAGGCGGCGGCGCTTCCGCGACCGTCGGAGCTGTTCGACGTGGACGACCCGCGCTTCCTGGCGCCAGGGGACCTTCCCTCGCGCATCGCCGAGTGGTTCGCGGAGCGCGGCCTCCGTGCGCCGGCGAGCCCCGCCGGGACGGTGCGCGTGATCATCGAGTCCCTGGCCGAGGCCTTCGCCGCTTCCGTGCGCACCGCCTCCGAACTGTCGGGGGTGCGGGTCGAGACCGTGCACGTGGTGGGCGGGGGAGCCCGCAACGCGCTGCTCTGTCAGGCGACGGCCGATCGCTGCGGGCTGCCGGTGCTGGCCGGTCCCGTGGAGGCGACGGCGCTCGGCAACGCGCTCGTCCAGGCGCGTGCCGCCGGCCTGGTGTCCGGTGACCTGGAGACGCTGCGCGCGCTGGTCGCCCGCAACTACGCGCCGGTGCGGTACGAGCCGCGCTGACGCGTCGGGCACGGAGGAGATCCGCGGGAGCGCGCCGCGCTGTGGCGGCCAACGGAGGAGATTGGGCACGGTGTGGCGCGGATGTCCTCCGTTTCCGACGCCCGCACCGCCCCGCGGATGCGGGCAACGGAGGAGATTGGGCACGGGGTGGCCCGGATGTCCTCCGGTGGCTGCCGACACGCCGGTGCCGTGGCCGCAGCTCCTCCGTTGGCGACCGGCTCAGCTGGCGCGAGTCGCGGTCGCCTCGACCTCCTCGAGTTCTTCGCGGGCCTCCTCGCGCGGGCTCAGCACCACGCGCGGGCGCAGGCCGGTGAAGCGCACGCGCATCCCGCGGTACTTCACGAGGTAGAAGACGCCGACCAGGGCCGCCGCGAAACCGCTCGCCGCGCCGACCCCCAGCGCCCAGCGCGGGCCGAACGCGTCGGCGACCCAGCCGACGATCGGCGCGCCGATGGGCGTTCCGCCCATGAAGATCGCCATGTAGATCGCCATCACCCGTCCGCGCAGGAGCGGGTCCGTCGTCATCTGCACGGTGCCGTTCGCCGTGGTCATCAAGGTCTGCGACGAGACGCCGATGATGATGAGCGCCAGCGCGAACAGCCAGTAGGTCGGCATGACGGCGGCGATCGCGCAGCCCGCGCCGAAGAAGGCGGCGCCGGCGAACAGCATCGAAATCCGCGGCCGCTCGCGGCGGGCGGCCAGCAGCGCGCCGATCACGGAGCCGATCGCCATGATCGACGACAACAGTCCGTACTCGCCGGCGCCCTGGTGGAACACGCTCACCGACATGGTCGAGATGAAGATCGGGAAGTTGAGGCCGAAGGTCCCGATCAGGAACACCATGATGAGGATGACCATGATGTCCGGGCGCCGCCGCACGTACCGGAAGCCGTCGACCAGACCGCCGCGGCTGCGCTTGGCGCGCTCGGTGCGGTAGAGCTTCTCCGTGCGCAGCATCGTGAGCGACAGCAGCACCGCGCCGAAGGTCGCGGCGTTGATGAGGAACACCCAGCCGGCGCCGACGGCGGCGGTGAGGAGGCCGGCGACAGCCGGCCCGAGCAGCCGGGCGGCGTTGAAGGACGCCGAGTTGAGGGCGACGGCGTTCGACAGGTTGGGGCCGGCCACCAGCTCCGACACGAAGGTCTGACGCGCGGGGGCGTCGAACGCCGCAACCACACCGAGCGCCAGCGCGAACAGGTAGACGTGCCACAGCTGCACGGCTCCGCTGACGGTGAGGAGGCCGAGCCCGAGTCCGAGCAGTCCCATCAGGCCCTGTGTCAGCATCAGCAGGCGGCGACGGTCGAGGTGGTCGGCCGCCCAGCCCGTCACCGGGAGGAGGACGAGCTGCGGCGCGAACTGCAACGCCATCACGATGCCGACGGCCGACGCGTTGTTGTGGGTGAGCTGCGTGAGGACGATCCAGTCCTGCGCCGTGCGCTGCATCCAGGTGCCGACGTTGGAGACCAGCGCCCCCGCGGCCCAGATGCGGTAGTTGACGCCGGCGAGCGACCGGAACATCGCGCTCACGAGTCGGCGAGCTCTCGGAGGATCGTCGCGGCTTCGGCGAGGGTCTCGCGCTGCTCAGGGGTCAGCGTGCGCAGCCGCTGGTGCAGCCAGGCGTCGCGGCGCCGCCGCGTCTCGGCGACCAGCCTGAGGCCGGCCTCGGTGGGGACGACGACGACCTTGCGGCCGTCGACCGCGTCGGCGGTGCGGCGCACGTACCCGGCCTGCTCGAGGTGGTTCACGGTGCGGTTCATGGAGGGCGGGGTGACGCGCTCGTGCTCGCTCAGCCTCCCGATCGTGCCGGACCCCTCGCGCACGAGGAAGGCCAGCGTGGAGGTCTGGGTGTCGCTCAGCTCGTCGTCCTCCTTCTCGGCGCGCAGCCGGCGGGAGAGTCGTGCGACGGCGATGCGCAGCGCGCTGCTGAGGTCGTGTGTCGAGAGCCGTCCCATAGATAGTTAGCCTAACAAATTAGGTTGGCTAAATAAAGCTCGTTCGCCCGGAGCGTGTCGATATCGTGCGGCCCTCCACGCGGATACGACAGAATGAGCCCGTGCAGCGAGAGTTCAGCGCCGATGACGGCCTTCGCATCTTCTTCGACGTCTACGACGCCGACCGGCCCCGCGCCGTCGTGCAACTGGCCCACGGGGTCGGCGAGCACGCGGGTCGCTACCGCCCGCTCGCCGAGCACTTGGTGGGGGAGGGCTACCGCGTCTACGCCGACGACCACCGCGGTCACGGCCGCACCGGGATGGAGCAGTGGCACGGCGACGCGAGCAAGCTCGGGCGGCTCGGCCCCGGCGGGCTGCGGGCGGCGCTGCGCGACCTGCGCGCGTTCACGCGCCTGATCCGCGACGAGAACCCCGACGTGCCGCTGGTGTTCGTGGGGCACAGCTGGGGGTCGCTGATGGGGCAGATGACGCTGAACCACCACTCGGCCGACTATGACGCAGCCGTGCTCAGCGGCACGGCCTACCGGATGATCGGCTCGATGAACAGCGGAGACCTCAACAAGCGGCACGCGCATCTGGGCACCACCGGAGCCGAGTGGCTGAGCCGCGACCCCGCCGTCGCGCAGGCGTTCATCGACGACCCGCTCTGCACGCTCGTGCCGCTGCAGAAGCTGTTCGGGATGGCCGACGCGGCTCGGTTGCTCGGCCGCCCGGCCCGGCATCTCGCGCGCGACCTCCCGCTGCTCATCCAGGTCGGCGACGACGATCCGCTGGGCGGCGAGGCCTCCGCCCGGAAGCTCGAGCAGTCGTACCGCACCCGCTCCGGCCTCACCGACGTGACGACGATCGTCTACCCCGGCGCCCGTCACGAGATCTTCAACGAGACCAACCGCCTCGAAGTCTTCGCCGACCTCACCGCCTGGCTCGACCCCCGCATCCCCGCCCGCACCTGACCATCAGTTCCTCACTTTCTCCCGCAACACTCCGGCGTCGGGCGGGAGAAAGTGAGGAAGAGATGGCTGCTCGCGGGGACGACGGCGTGCGGGGCGGATTTAGGCTGGGGGCATGCATGGTGAGTACAAGGTCCCGGGTGGCAAGCTCGTCGTCGTCGACCTGGAGGTCGTGGACGGCCTGATCTCCGGTTTCCGGCTGGCGGGTGACTTCTTCCTCGAGCCGGACACCGCGCTGGAGGCCATCGACGCCTCCGTCGACGGGCTCCCGGCCGAGAGCGACTCCAAGGCGATCGCGGCGGCCGTGAAGGCAGCGCTGCCCGAGGGCGCCCTGTTGCTCGGGTTCTCACCGGAGGCGGTCGCCGTCGCCGTGCGCCGCGCCCTCGCGCGGGCCACCAGCTGGCGCGATTACGACTGGCAGATCGTCCACGCGAAGGCCGTGTCCCCCCAGATGCACCTGGCGCTCGACGAGGTGCTGACCACGGAGGTCGGCGAGGGGCGCCGCGGCCCGACCCTCCGCATCTGGGAGTGGGAGGAGCCCGCGGTCGTGATCGGCAGCTTCCAGTCGGTGAAGAACGAGGTCGACCCGGTCAACGCCGAGAAGTACGGCGTGCAGGTCGTCCGCCGCATCACCGGCGGCGGTGCGATGTTCATGGAGGCCGGCTCGGTCGTCACGTACTCGATCTACGCTCCGGCCGATCTCGTGCAAGGGATGAGCTTCGCCGACAGCTACGCCTTCCTCGACGAGTGGGCGATCATCGCGCTCAAGTCGCTCGGCATCGACGCGAGCTACGTGCCGCTGAACGACATCACCAGCCCGAAGGGCAAGATCGGCGGCGCGGCGCAGAAGCGCCTCGGCTCGGGTGCCGTGCTGCATCACGTGACGATGAGCTACGACATGGACGGCCAGAAGATGACGGAGGTCCTCCGCATCGGTCGGGAGAAGATCAGCGACAAGGGCATCACCAGTGCGGCCAAGCGTGTCGATCCGCTGCGCAGCCAGACCGGGCTCACGCGCGCGGAGATCATCGAGCAGCTCAAGCTGACCTTCCGCAACCTGTACGGCGCGACGGACGGAGATATCACCGAAGCGGAATACGCGGAGGCCGAGAGGCTGGTCGCCGAGAAGTTCGCGACCGACGAGTGGTTGTACCGCGTTCCGTAGGGATCCTGGATCCCGCTCCAGCGCTGGACGAAGCCCGTATGCCGATGAAGGCATGCGGGCTTCGTCGCGTCAGCGGGGTGCCGCGGGCTTGCGCTCACCCCGGCCAATCCTGTTAGGTTAGGCAAAGCTTAGTTAGCCAAGCCTTACCTCATCTCACCAGTCGAGAAACCTCACCAGAGAACAGCGGGACGACCGTGCGTCGCTCCGCTCACAGGAGTGCCATGAGATCGTCACCCCCTCGTTTCGTCGCGGCCCTGGCGGCCGCCCTCCTCGCCGGCCTCGGTCTGACGGCCGTCGGTGCCGCGCCGGCCCTCGCGGCCGGCCCCGCCGTCTCAGCGCCGACCGCGCCCAGCGCGGGCGGGACCATCACCGTCACCGGCAGCGGCTTCTCGGCTGCATCGCCCGGCATCTACCTCGGCGTCGGCCCGGCAGGGCTGGCCGGCTTCTACGCGGGCTCCGGCAGCCTCGTCGACGGCGACACGATCTGGATCGGGCCGGGCAACCCCGAGGTCCCGACCGGAGCGCAGCGTCTGTCGCCCCTGGCGGCCGACGGCACGTTCTCGGTCACGCTGACCGTCCCGGCGCCGACGGAGGCCGTGCCCGCGTACGCGATCTACACGTCGAAGGCGCACGGCCAGGGGATGGCCGACCGCTCGCAGGACACGATCACGACCCTGGCGTATGCCGCTCCAGAGCCGATCGCGACCTCCCTCACGCTCAGCTCCGACGCGGCCTCGGTGCGCGTCGGAGCGACCGTGACGCTGACCGCGACGGTCGCGCCGGCCGCTGCGGGAAGCGTGGAGTTCCGCGAGGGGGCGACGGTACTCGGCTCCGGGCCGACCGATGCGAGCACCGGCGTCGCGACGTTCGCGACCAGCTCGCTCGCCGTCGGAACGCACGCGATCACAGGGGCGTTCACGCCCACCGACGCCGGCGCCTTCACCGCGTCGACGTCGGGCCAGACGACCGTCACGGTGACCGCGGCGACGACCCCGACCGACCCGTCGACCCCGACCGACCCGTCGACCCCGACCGACCCGACGACACCGACGCAGCCGACCGGCCCGTCCATCGCGGCGCCGGAAGTCCCGGCCGCGGGAGGGACCATCACCGTCACCGGCAGCGGCTTCTCCGCGGAGCCGCCCGGCATCTACCTCGGCGTCGGCCCGGCCGGCCTCGCCGGCTTCTACGCGGGCTCCGGCAGCCTCCTCGACGGTGACACCATCTGGATCGGGCCGGGCAACCCGGTCGTCGACTCCGGCGCCCAGCGGATGGCGCCGCTGAAGGCCGACGGCACCTTCTCGGTGACGCTCACCATCCCGGCCGCGACCACGGCCGTCCCCGCCTACGCGATCTACACGTCGAAGGCGCACGGTCAGGGGATGGCCGACCGCTCGCAGGACACCGTGACCGCGCTCGCGTACGCCGCCACCCCTGGGACGCCCGGTGAGAACGCCGTGGCGACCACGCTCGCGATCCATGTCTCCCCGACCTCGAAGGCCGGAGACCCCGTGGACGTCACGGTCACGATCACCCCGCAGGCCGACGGCACCGTCACCCTGCTCGACAACGGCGCCGTCGTGGCGAGCGGCCTGCGCTTGACGCCCGATGCGACCGCGCCCCAGGCTGCGCCCGCTGTGGCGCCCGCGCTGTTCGCGTCCGCACAGGCGTCGGCGGCCTCCAGCGGATCGTCCTCCGTCACGACCCGTGTACCCGCGCTGGCATCCGGTGCGCATGCCTTCACCGCCTCGTTCGCGCCCGACGACCCGTCGGCCTTCGCTCCCTCCACCGCTCCGGTGGTCGCGCACACCGTGCAGCCCGCGGCGACAACGCCGGGCGGCACCGTGACGCCTCCGACACAGCCCGCGGCCGCCGAGACCGCGCTGCCGGTCTGCGTCGCCCGCTCCGTCTCCGGCGCCACGCTCGACTGGGGCATCAAGTCGAGCTTCCGGAACTACATCTCCGGCGGCATCGCCAACGGTTCCTGGACGCTGAGCGGCGCCGGCTACGACGGAGGCCGCTACGGCTGGAGCGGCGGCTCCGGAAGCCTCAACACGGCGGACACCCGCGGTCTGGTGCGGTTCCCCGGCACGGTCTCGTTCAGCGGGCACGGCGGCGTCCTGACGCTGACGCTCTCGAACGTCGCCCTCCGTGTGTCCGGCCCGAACACGGCCACGATCGTCGCCGACGTGCACTCGACCGACATGAGCGGCACGCCGTCCGACCACCGCGGCGTCGCCTTCGCGACGGTCGCCCTCGGCGGGGCGTCGGCCTCCGGGTCGTCGTTCTCGGCAACCGGCGCTCCGGCGTCGCTGACCGCAGACGGCGCCACCGCCTTCGCTGGCTTCTACACGGCGGGAACAGCGCTCGACCCGGTGTCGTTCCGCCTCCCGCTGGGCGCGACGGTCGCCTGCGACAGCTCGACGGCCTCGGTCTCCGGCCTCGCGTCGACCGGTGGCGAGGGGCCGGGCGACTGGCCGCTCCTGAGCGGGTTGCTCATCCTGGTCGGTGTCGCAGCCGTGGCCGTCGTGCGGAGGCGTGCGACCCGCGCGGCCGTGGAGGTCGCGTGACCCGGGTGATCGCCCGCCTCGTCGTCGCGGTCACGACCCTCGCCCTCCTCGCCGGGTGCAGCGCTGCTGCGACCGGCGGGGAGGCCCGGTCGACGGCCGCGACGCCCGAGGCTTCCGCGACGCCGGGCGCCACCGGCGCTGCGTTGGTCGATCCGCGCACGATCACCGGGCCGTCGACGGCCGCGCCCGTGACCGACATCGCGCCCATCGCCGGCACGGCGAAACCGGCCCTGCCCGTCACCCTCACCGACGCGACCGGCGCCTCCGTGACCGTCCGCGACGCGAGTCGCGTCCTGGCGCTCGACATCTACGGCACCCTCGCCGAGACCGTCGTCGGTCTGGGGCTGGGCGACCGACTGGTCGGTCGTGGTTCGTCCAACACGCTCCAGATCATGAAGGACCTCCCGGTCGTGACCCAGAACGGCCACGAGCTGAACGGGGAGGCCGTGCTCGCGCTGCGCCCGACCCTCGTGCTGACCGACACCACGATCGGGCCGCGCGAGGTGCAGGACCAGCTCCGCGCCTCCGGGGTACCCGTCGTGTTCTTCGACCCGAAGCGCAGCATCGACACGATCGACCCGCAGATCGGCGCGGTCGCACACGCGCTCGGGCTGGACGCCCTGGGTGAGAAGCTCGCGAAGCGCACGGCGGATGAACTCGCGTCGGCGAAGGCCGACATCGCCCGCCTCGCACCCGCCGACGAGTCGAAGCGCCTGCGGGTGGCGTTCCTCTACGCGCGCGGCACGGCCGGGGTGTTCTTCCTCTTCGGCAAGGGGATGGGCGCCGACGCCCTCATCCCCGCCCTCGGCGCGGTCGACGTCGCCAGCACGGCCGGCATCACCGGCGCGAAGCCGGCCGGCAGTGAAGCGCTGCTCGCCACCAACCCGGACGCCTTCCTGATGATGAGCGACGGCCTGGCCTCCACCGGAGGCGTCGACGGCCTCCTGAAGCGGCCGGGAGTCGCCGACACGCTCGCCGGGCAACACCGCCGTGTCGTCGACATGAACGATGGGCAGATCCTGTCGTTCGGTCCGTCGACGCCGGCCGTGCTGCGGTCGCTGGCCGATGCGCTGTACCGGCCGGGGGCTCGGGGATGACGGGGCGGGAGTCGGGGGCGCGCCCATGACCGCGCGGGACACGGAGGTACGCGTTCCTCGGGCGAAGGCGACCTCCGCCCGCGTCCCGCAGCTGTCGGCGGTCGCGCGGGCCAGGGCACGCCGCGTGGCGGTGATCGCGACGCTCGTCGTGCTGCTGGTCGCCGTCGCGCTGCTGTCGGCCGGCATCGGCCAGTTCTCGCTGTCTCCCGCCGAGATCGCGGCGTCGTTCGCCCGCCGCCTCGGTCTCGCCCCCACGGCGCCCACCGACGCCTATGCCGACGGCGCGCTCTGGAACGTCCGCTTCCCGCGCATCGTGCTCGGCCTGGTCGTCGGTGCGGCGCTCGGGGTCGCGGGCGCGCTCATGCAGGGCGTGTTCGCCAACCCGTTGGCGGAGCCCGCCGTCGTCGGCGTCTCGGCAGGCGCGGCCGTCGGAGCGTGCGCCGCGATCGTCTTCGGCGTGAGCGCTCTCGGCGCCGCGACCGTGCCGGCCGCCGCCTTCGTCTGCGGTGTCGTCACGACCCTCCTCGTGTATGTGCTCTCGCGGGCGCAGGGACGCACCAGGGTCCTGATGCTCGTGCTGACCGGGATCGCCGTCAACGCGATCGCCAACGCGATCATCGCGCTCCTCGTCTTCGTCGCCGACACGACCAGCCGGGAGCAGATCATGTTCTGGCAGCTCGGCTCGCTGAACGGAGCGACCTGGTCGGCCGTCGGCGTCACCCTGCCCCTGCTCGCGGTCGGTGTGGCCGGGGCGTGCGCGCTGGCCCGACGGCTCGACGTGCTCGCCCTCGGCGACCGGAGTGCCCGCCACCTCGGCGTTCCCGTCGAGCGTGTGCGGCTGGCGGCTGTGTTGCTGGTCGCCCTGCTGACCGCGGTCGCGGTCTCGTTCGCGGGGATCATCGCCTTCGTCGGGCTGATCGTGCCGCACGTCCTCCGTCTGCTCATCGGCCCGGCCCACGCAGCGCTGCTTCCGGCCAGCGCGCTGGGGGGCGCGCTGCTGATCGCGGCGGCCGACGTCGCCGCGCGCACCGTGGTCCCGTTCGCCGACCTCCCGATCGGGATGTTCACGGCGCTGGTCGGCGGGCCCGTGTTCTTCGTGCTGCTGCGTCGCACGGTCGCGACGGGGGAGCGGGCATGACCGCGACACCGGCGGTCGGGCGAGGCGCCGAGCTCCGTGCCGTGAGCGTGGAGGTCGCCGGGCGCCGCATCCTCGATCGCGTCGACCTGCAGGTCGGGCCCGGCGAGTTGGTCGCGCTGATCGGGCCCAACGGCGCCGGAAAGTCCACCGCCCTGAGCGTCCTCGCCGGCGACCTCCCTCCCACTGCGGGCACGGCACTCATCGACGGCATGGAGGCTCACCGCCTCCGCCCGCTCGACCTCGGCCGCCGCCGCGCGGTGCTGCTCCAGCAGAAGGGCGTCTCGTTCTCGTACCCGGTGCGGGAGGTCGTGGCGATGGGACGCACCCCGTGGGCACGCACGCGCGACGTGTCCCGCGACGACGAGCGCATCGCGGACGCGCTCGCCCGCACCGGCGTCGCGCACCTCGTCGACCGCGATGTCACGACGCTGTCCGGCGGCGAGCTCGCGCGCGTCTCGCTCGCGCGGGTGCTCGCCCAGGACTGCCCGATCGTCCTGCTCGACGAGCCCACCGACGCCCTCGACCTCGGTCACCGCGAACAGGTGCTGAGCCTCGCCGCGGGGCTCGCGCGCGATGGTCGAGCAGTGCTCGCGGTGCTGCACGATCTCGATCTGGCCGCGGCGTACGCCGACCGGGTGGTGCTGCTGCACGGCGGGCGGCTCGTCGCGGAGGGGCGACCGGAAGAGGTGCTCACGGCCTCCCGGGTCGGCGACGTCTACGACCATCCGGTGGAGGTCGTGCCGCACCCGATCAGCGGCGTACCCTTGGTTCTTCCTGTGCGTCCGCCGAGGGGCCAGCGGGTCTCCGGTACCCTTGACGCGTGAACTGGTGGGTCGTGGGCGTCGTGTGCATTCTCGTCGCGGCCATCATCACCGGCGTCAAGCTCGGCTGGATCGACCTCTCCAACAAGTCCAACCGCGGCTCGGGCACCATGAGCGGAGCGATCGGCGGCTCGTTCGACGAGATCTTCGCGCCGACCCGCCACGAAGCCCAGCAGGAGCTGGACCGTCAGTCGTTCCTCCCGGCCCCCGCCCCGCTTCCCGGCGACGGCGACAAGGGCGTGTGGGAGGCGGGCAAGATCACGATCGACGTCGGTGACGCCGGTCGCGGGCAGCGCGCCGAAGGCCGTGCGCCCTCGGAGGAGGGCCGCGCCACCGCCCGCACCTCCGCTTCGCACCGCGCCTGACGCGCTTCACCGGGGGCGGCGTTGGGCCGACGCGGGCGGCGCGGATCGGCGCGGGTCGGTCGGCGATCTCAGCGGCGCTGCAGCGCCTGGTACTCGGGGTGGTCCTGCAGCCAGCGGCGCACGTAGGGGCAGGTCGCGACGACCCGCAGGGAGGTGTTGTCGCGCACGTCGTCGAGCGCCGTCTGCACCAGGTCGGAGGCCATCCCGCGCTCCCGCTTCTCGGGGTCGACCTCGGTGTGGGTGAAGACGATCGCGTCGTCCCGGAGCTCATACTCGGCCACGCCGATCACCTCGCCGTCCTTCAGAAGGGCGTAGCGGGAGTGGTCGGGCTGGTTCTCGACGGTCAGCGTCATGCCGACAGGCTACCCGGTGCCCGCGCCGCGACGGCCCATGCGCGAGAATGGACGCATGCCCGAGCCCGCTGCCGACGCCTCCTCCGCGGTGCTGTGGCAGCCGGACGGGCCGAGCACCGTCGTCCACGCCGACAACCTCGAGGTGGTCAGCGGGCTCCCGTCGGGAGGCTTCCAGCTCATCTACCTCGACCCGCCTTTCAACACCGGGCGCCCGCAGGCGCGGCAGCGCACGAAGGCGGTCCGAGCGGAGGCCGGCGCGGGCAGCGTGATCGGTTTCCAGGGCCGCAGCTACGAGCGCATCAAGGGCGACCTCCTCCGCTACGACGACCGGTTCGAGGACTACTGGGGCTTCCTCGAGCCGCGGCTGATCGAGGCGTGGAGGCTGCTCGCCGACAGCGGGACGCTGTACCTGCACCTCGACTACCGGGAATCGCACTACGCGAAGGTGCTGCTCGACGCGCTCTTCGGGCGCGAGTCGTTCCTCAACGAGATCGTCTGGGCCTACGACTACGGCGCGAAGGCCAAGAACCGCTGGCCGGCGAAGCACGACACGATCCTCGTGTACGTCAAGAACCCGAAAGAGTACTACTTCGACTCCGCAGCCGTCGACAGGGAGCCCTACATGGCTCCGGGACTCGTCACGCCGGAGAAGGCCGAACTCGGCAAACTGCCCACCGACGTCTGGTGGCACACCATCGTGTCGCCGACCGGCCGCGAGAAGACCGGCTATCCGACCCAGAAGCCGGAGGGCGTCCTCCGCCGGATCGTGCAGGCCTCGAGCCGCGAAGGCGACTGGGTGCTCGACTTCTTCGCGGGAAGCGGCACGACCGGCGCCGTCGCCGCGGCGCTGGGCCGCAGGTTCCTCCTGGTCGACAGCAGCGCCGACGCGGTCGCGGTGATGCGCGCCCGGCTGGGAGAGGCCGTCGAGGGCGTGCGCTTCGTCGGCTGACGGCCTCCGTGCGGACACTCAGGCCGTGCGCTCGACGTGCGCTTTCATGCCTTCATGGTTCGAACGCTGCACCAGCCGATCGTGCTCGAGCTCTCATGCTCCCATCCCCGGGACTTTCCGGGACTTCCCGGGAACGGTGTGGAAGGGTTGATGACTATGCGACCCGCCGCTCTCCGTGCCCTCCCCTTCGTCTGGGGTGCGCTCGGCACGGCCGCCCTCTTCGTCGGTGTGTATCTCTTCTTCGTGCGCAGCTACATCGGTCAAGTCATCGACGAGCGGTCGTTCGCCGGGGCGAATGTCTGGAAGGGCGACCTCATCGCGTTCGCGCAGTCGTTCCTGAACGCCCTGCCCGTCGCGGCCGTCGTCATCGGCGCGGTCGTGGCGCTGATCATCGTGCTCGTGCGGCGCAACTGGCTCGTGCTGGCCATCGCCGCAGGGGCGGCTGTGGCGGCGAACGTGAGCACGCAGGTGCTCAAGTATTCGGTGCTCTCACGACCGGCGAAGGGCGTCGACACCGGGCTCGCGAACTCGTTGCCGTCCGGCCACACGGCTGTGGCGGCCTCCGCGGCGCTGGTCGTGTTCCTGGTGACGACGCCGCGTTACCGCCCGCTCGCGGCCGTGCTCGGCTCGCTGTTCACGGTCGCGGCGGGGGCCTCCACGCTGGTGGAGCAGTGGCACCGGCCGAGCGACGTCATCGCCGGGATGCTCGTCGTCGGGTTCTGGGGATGCATCGCCGGCATCGTGCTGGCCGCCCTGCGGCTTCGCCCGGCCGACCCGCCGGTGCGATCGAAGCTCTGGGCCCTGGTCTGGATCGCCGCCGCGTGCGGGATCGTGGCCACCGTGGCGCTCGTGGTCACCTACAACTCGACCCAGAACGGAACCGAGCACCTCTTCATCGCCTACGCAGGAGGCGTCTCCGCGATCGCGACCACCGGTTTCGCGCTCGCCGTGGTCGGCAACCGTCTCTACCGCCGCCTGGCCTGAGGTCGCGGCAGACGAGCCCGACGACCCCGGCCCGCAGCCGCCTCAAGAACTCTGGCGGACGACGAGCTCGGTGGGCAGCAGGGTCACGCGGTCGACGGGCTCGCCGGCGAGGCGGCGGACGAGCACGCGGGCCATCGTTTCGCCGAGGCCGATGGACGGCTGGTGCACGGTCGTCAGCGGCGGGGTCGCGGTGAGCCCGAAGTTGTCGTCGTCGAAGCCGACCACCGCGATGTCGCGGGGGATGTCGAGCCCCGCCTCGTGGATCGCCGAGTAGGCTCCCGCGGCCATCTGGTCGTTCGCCGCGAACAGGCCGTCGATCGGCCGGCCGGTCGCGAGCAGCCTCCGCATGGCCTCCATGCCGGAGTACGGCGAGAAGTCGCCGTACTCGACCAGGGAGGTGTCGAGGCCGTGCGCTTGCAAGGCGTCGCGCCAGCCGGTGAAGCGGTCGAGCCCCGCCGGCATGTCCTGCGGGCCGGTGATCAGGGCGATGTTGCGGCGGCCGCGCGCGATCAGGTGCTCCGCGGCACCGGCCGAGCCCGCCACGTTGTCCACGTCCACGAAGTACGACTCGTGCTGCGACTCGCTCACCGGCCGCCCACCGAACACGATCGGGAGGGTCGAGCCCAGCTGCGCGTACGAGTGGTCGCCCGAGTGGTGGGAGACCACCAGGGCGCCGTCGACGTTGCCGCCCATGAGGTACCGGCGGGTCTTGTCGGGGTTGGTCTCCGACGAGATCACCATGTTGAGCGTGTACTCGGTGTCGGCGAGGCTCAGGGCGACGCCCTGGACGATGGAGGCGAAGAACGGGTCCGCGAACACCTTCGCCGTCGACTCGGGAACCACCAGCGCGATCACCTGGGTGCGTCGGGAGGCGAGCGAGCGGGCGGCGCGGTTCGGCACGTAGTTGAGGTCGGCGATGGCGCGGGTCACCGCCTCCGCCACCTCCGGCTTCACCTTGGGGGAGCCGTTGACGACGCGGGAGACGGTCGCCCGCGACACGCCTGCGCGCGCGGCCACGGCCTCCAGGGTCGGCACGGAACGGCCGTCCACCTGCTCCGTCGACATCGGTTCCTCTTCTCGGTGCGTCGAGTGCGGTCGGGCGCCGTTGACGACGCCCGACCCATGTTAGGCGCGAGCTGCTGCAGATCCGGTGGGCACGCCCACCGCGTCGACCGCGTCGACGGCCGCCGCAGCGATGATCCGGGCGTAGGCGCGGCCCGAGTCCTTAAGCGTGCGCTGCAGGGTGTCGTAGTCGACGTGGACGATCCCGAACCGCTTGGCGTACCCCCACGCCCACTCGAAGTTGTCGAGCAGCGACCAGACGAAGTAGCCGCGCACGTCGGCGCCCTCGGCGATCGCCGCGCGCACCGCTTCGAGATGCGCCACGATGTACGCCTCCCGTTCGAGGTCGCGGATGCGGCCGTCGTCGTCCACGACGTCGTCGTAGGCCGCCCCGTTCTCGGTGATGTACAGCGGCGGGAGCGCCGGGTACTCCGCCGTGAGCCGCACCAGCAGGTCCCGGAGGCCGTTCGGGTTGACCTCCCAGCCCATGGCGGTGGTCGGCAGGTTCCTGGACGGGAACGTGACGAACTCGCTGCCGACGAACGGCGACGACTTCGGCCGGTCGGTCGGCACCGGCGCAGCAGCGGTGTCGGCGGTAAGGGGATGTCCGCTGACGTTGTCGTCGTGGTAGTGGTTGACGCCGACGAAGTCGATCGGCTGCCGGATCGCGGCGAGGTCGCCGTCGTGAACGAGCTCCTCGAACCGGTATTCGCGGAGGTCCTCCAGCACGTCGGCCGGGTAGGTGCCCTCCAGGATCGGGTCGAGGTACATGCGGTTCCAGAGGCCGTCGATACGGCGGGCGGCGTCGAGGTCCGCGGCGTCGGCCGGGTCGTTCGGCACCGCGTTCGTCAGGTTGAGTGTGATGCCGAGTCGCAGTTCCTCCGCACGGCCGTCGTGCTCCGCGGCGAGGTCGCGGATCGCGGCGGCGGCGAGCCCGTGCGCGAGGTGCTGGTGGTGCAGCGCGGCCAGCGCGGCGCGCGGCTCCCTGCGGCCGGGCGCGTGCTCGCCGGCGGCGTAGGCGATGAGCGACGAGCAGAGTGGCTCGTTGAAGGTCGTCCAGTGCGAGACCCGGTCGCCGAGCGCGTCGTACACCGCGACGGCGTAGTCGCGGAAGCGGTAGGCCGTCTCGCGGTTCGCCCAGCCGCCGCGCTCCTCCAGCGCCTGCGGCAGGTCCCAGTGGTACAGCGTGAGCCAGGGCAGGATGCCTGCGCCGAGGAGCTCGTCGACCAGCCTGTTGTAGAAGTCGAGCCCGGCACGGTTCACCTCGCGGTCGCCCGGCTTGACGCGCGCCCAGGAGGTCGAGAAACGGTACGACTGGAGGCCGAGCTCGGCCATCAGCGCGACGTCCTGGGGAACGCGGTGATAGTGGTCGACGGCGCGCTCTGGGGTGTCGCCGCCGGCGATCGCCCCGGGGACGCGGGCGAAGGCATCCCAGATGGAGTCCTCCTTGCCGTCCTCGTGCGCTGCGCCCTCGATCTGGGCCGCTGCGGTGGCGGATCCCCAGAGGAAGCCGGCGGGCCAGGAGGCACCGGAGGCCGCAGAGGAGCCAGGAGAGATGAGGTTGTCGGTCACATTCAGCCTTTCACCGCGCCGGCCATGATGCCCGAGACCAACTGCCGGCCGGCGAGCACGAAGAGGATGAGCAGGGGGATGGTCGCGAGCACCGCACCGGCGAGCACGATCGAGTAGTCGACGTACTTGGCCGACTGCAGCTGGCTCAGTGCGACCTGCAGGGTCGGGTTCTGCGGGGCGACGAGCAGCGGCCAGAGGTAGTCGGTCCACGCAGTCATGAAGGTGAACAGGCCGAGGATCGCCATGGCCGGCCGCGCCGCGGGAACGCCCACGTGCCAGAAGGTGCGGATCATGTTCGCGCCGTCCACGCGGGCTGCCTCGATGAGCTCCTCAGGGATGACGTCCACGAGGTACTGCCGCATGAAGAACACGCCGAACGCGGTGACCAGGGTCGGAACGATGACCGCGCCGAGCGTGCCCGTCCAGCCGAACTGCTTCATCACCATGAACAGCGGGATGATGCCGAGCTGCGTCGGCACGGCGAGCGTCCCGATGACGAAGACCATCAGGCCCTCGCGGCCGCGGAAGCGCAGCTTGGCGAACGCGTAGCCGGCGAGTGTCGAGAATGCCACGACGGAGACCGTGATCACCGTCGCGACGATGATCGAGTTGCCGAGCGCCTGCCAGAAGGGCACGGTGTCGAGCACGGCCGAGATGTTCGTCCAGAACTGGCCGCCCGGCAGCAGGGGAGGCCAGGTGGCGGTGAGCACCGTGCTGTCGCTGGAGCCGGCGACGAACGACCACCACAGCGGGTAGGCGCCGCCGACGAAGATCGCGAGCAGGATGCCATAGGTCAGGAAGCCGGGTCGGCGGTCGATGCCGAGGGCGCGGCGGCGCGGTTCGCGCGAGGCGCGGGCGGCCGCAGGGCGGGTCGCGGTGGTCATACGTTCTTCTCCTCGCTCGCCGTGGCCAGGGCCAGGGCGCCTTCACCGCTCGCTCCGTCGTCGTCGGACGCTGCGGCATCTCCGAGTGCCGTGCCGGTCGCCGTGGCCGCGCGGCTGCGCGCCAGACGGCGGGCGGTCCTCTTCCTGTGCACGCGCGCCTCCGTGGAGGCGATGCGGCGCGAGATGAGGAAGTTCAGCACCCCGAACGCCACGATGATGAGGAACAGCATCCACGCGATCGCGGACGCCTTCCCGAAGTTCTGGCGGTTGAACGCCATGTCCCACAGGTAGAGCACGGTGGTCTGGTACTGCCGCTGCGGGCCTCCCGGTACCGCGCTCGACGGGTTGAACAGCTTCGGCTCCGTGAAGATCTGCAGTCCGCCGATCGTCGCGGTGATGATGACGAAGATCATGGTCGGGCGGATGCTCGGCAGCGTGATCGAGAAGAACCGTCGGAACTGGCCCGCTCCGTCGAGGGCGGCGGACTCGTGGATGTCGCGCGGCACCGCCTGCATCGCGGCGAGCAGGATGAGCGCGTTGTATCCGGTCCAGCGCCAGTTGACCATGGTCGCGATGGCGAGGTGCGACGGGAAGACCTCGGTCTTCCACATCACCGGGTCGAGGCCGACGGCCTGGAGGATGTTGTTGATCAGGCCGTACTTCTCGTCGAACGCGCTCGAGAAGATCAGGGTGACGGCGACCGGGGTCACGACGTAGGGGAGGAGCACGCTCATGCGCCAGAAGGTCTTGGCGCGGATGTTCTGGTCGAGCATCGCGGCGATGAAGACGGCGCCGACGAGCTGCGGGATGGCCGAGAGCAGGAAGATGCTGACCGTGTTGAAGAGCGAGTTCCAGAAGAACGGGTCTTTCAGCTCGGTGAGGTAGTTGGCGAAGCCGACCCACTCGCCGGGACCGGTGAGCAGGTTCCAGTTGTTGAGGGACACGACGAAGGTGTAGACGAGCGGGAACAGGCCGACGAGGGCGAAGAGCACGAAGAATGGCGCGACGTAGAAGTACGGGGAGGCTTTGACGTCGAAGCGGCTGAGCTTCTGCTTGAAGGTGAGCGCCCGGCGGTCGTCGCGATCGCGCCGGGCGGCCGCCGGCGCGGCGTCCGGGGTGCGGGTGACGGTGGTCATGCGGTTCTCCGGTGGTGGGACGGGGGAGGAAGGGCTCTGCGCCGAGCCCGGGGCTCCGGTGAGGGGATTCGGGCCCCGCCGCCTGCAGCAGCGGGGCCCGAACTGGTGAGGTGTACTACTTGTTGACGACGAGCTGGTTCAGGAGCTTGATCGCGTTGGCCCAGGCCTGGTCGCCGTTCGCCTTGCCGGAGTCGAGCTGCTGCACCGACGGTCCGAAGACCTGGCTCTGGATGACCGAGTCGTCCGGGCCCTTGTACTGGGCGACGACGCCCTTCGCGCGCTCCGCCAGGATCTGGCCGATGGGAGCGTTGTTGAAGAACTTCGTCAGGTCGCTCGCGCCGGTCACGCCGGGGTCGGACTGCGCCTCGGTGACCGACGGGAACGTGCCGGCCGCCTGGAAGGTGGCGACCTGCGACTTCGCGGTGGTCAGCCACGCGGCGAGGGCAGCGGCCTCCTTCGGGTGCTTGGACTGCTTCGGCACGGTCAGGAACGAGCCGCCCCAGTTGGCCGCGCCGCCCGGGAAGACGTTCGCGAAGTCCCAGCCGGTGGAGGCGTCGCCGCCGCCGGCCTTGACCTGACCCTGCACGACGCCGAGCATCCAGCCCGGGCAGACGAACGTGGCGAACGAACCGTCGGTGAACGCCTTGCCCTTGCCCCAGTCCCACTGGGTCTGGTTCGACGAGAGGCCTGCGGCCGCACCGGCGGCCAGCTTGCTCCACAGCGCCTTGAGGTCGCTGTTGTTCTCGATGTTGAGCTTGCCGTCCTTGGTGTAGTAGCCCTCGGGCTGCTGGTTCACCATCGCGTTCCAGATGAAGCCGGACTGGTCGTAGAACGCCTTGCCCGAGGCGGCCTTGTACTGCTCGCCGACCTTGAAGAAGTCGTCCCAGGTGGCGTTGGCGCCGCCGAAGAGCGTGGCGACGGACTCGCGGTCGCTCGGCAGCCCGGCCGCGGCGAAGAGCTTGCCGTTGTAGCAGAGGCCCTCCGGACCGATGTCGGTGCCGTAGCCGATGATGCGGCCGTTCTTGTCGGTGGCCTGCTTCAGCTTCCAGTCGACCCAGCGGCTCTTGATGTCGTTGGCGCCGTAGTCCTTGAGGTCGTTGAACTGGTCGGAGACCTGCATGACCTTGGAGAGCCAGCCCTCCTCGACGGCCTGGACGTCGGGGAGTCCGCTTCCCGCGGCCTCCTTGGTCTGCCAGTCGGTCAGGGCGTTGTCACCGGTGTCGATGTTGGTCGCCTTGATCTTGATGCCCGGGTGCTCCTTCTCGTACTGCGAGTAGAGCTTGTCGAAGCCCATCGTGCCGAACGTCGTGACGGTCAGCGTGATCGGGTTCGAGCTGGTCCCCGCATCGCCGCCGCTCGATGAGCAGCCGGCCGCGAGGAGGGCGAACGAGGCCGCGCCGGCGATTGCCGCCGCGACCTTGGTGCGACGTGAAAGCTTCACGGATCACTCCCTTGTGCGTGTGAGTTGTTGGGTCTGGTGACTCTGTGAGAGCGCTCTCTTTCGGGTGTGGTGAGAGCGCTCTCACGGATCGAGAGCGAATGTAGATCGGGCGTGTCGATCTTGTCAAGCCGCTTTGTGATCGCGCTCTCATCGTTGAAAACCCGGGATTTGCAGGAAGGCCCGCGCGGTCCGCGGAATCCCGCGGTGGACGGATGGCCGCCGTGATCGAACCGTGACCTTCGGTCGGGGATTTTTAGATAGACTGATCTACCTAGATAAGGGGAGTCGCCATGGCTTCATCACCCCGCAACTCGGGTGCGCGCACCGGGGGAGCGCGTCGCCGCATCCTCGAATCGGCCGCCAGGATGTTCTCCCTCGACGGCATCGCGGCCACCGGGATCGACGCGATCACGGCCGACGCCGGCGTCGCCAAGATGAGCCTCTACAACAACTTCGCCTCCAAGTCGGCGCTGGTGGCTGCCTCCCTCGAAGCACGCCACGCCGAGTGGCTCGCGCTCTATGTCCGCCGTGCGCGCCGCGCGGCCGACCCGGTCACGCGCACCCTCGCCGTCTTCGACGCGTACCTCGACCAGGCGGCCCTCGCGCCGGAGTCGGCATACCGCGGGAGCCCACTGCTGAACGCCGCGGCCGAGCTGCCTCTGGGTGATCCCGGGCGCGAGATCGTCCGCCGGCACAGCGCCGAGGTCGACGGCATCCTCGCCGCCGGTTTGCGCGAGCTCACCGACCGGGCCCGCGCCGACCGCCTGGCCCAGCAGCTGTCGTACATCCTGCACGGTGCCCTCGTGCGCTCAGGCCTGGAGGGCGACCGTCGTCGCCTCCGCGACGCCCGCACCCTCGCCCTCGACCTCCTGACCGCCCACTAGGCGCTCCGCGCGCCCCACCAGAGCCGCCGAGGGGCACGTCGTTGTCCCTTTGGGCGCCCGAAGGGGACAACAACGTGCCCTTCGATTCTTGGCGCGCGAGGAGCGGTGGGGACAGACTGGGTCCGGCAGAACGCAATACGCAGCACGCGGCAGGCAGCAAGGCGGCAGCGGGAGGAGGAGGGGCGGATGCCGGTCATCATCCTCGTCGGCCTCGCGGCCGTAGCGCTGTGGTCGCTGGTGGCGCGGCGGTTCGAGCGCTTCGGGATCGCCGGGCCGGCCGCGTTGGCCGTGCTCGGCTCCCTCGTCGTGCTCATCGACGTCCGCGGGTTCACCGACGCCATCGACAGCGATGTGGCCCAGCACGTCGTCGAGCTCATCCTCGCCGTTCTGCTGTTCGTCGACGCGTGCGAGGTGCGCGGCGGCATCTTCGGCGGCGAAGGACGCAGCCTCTCGCGCCTGGTCCTGATCGCCCTCCCGCTCTCCCTCGTCCTCGTCGTGGTCGCGACCGGCTGGCTCCTTCCTCAGCTGAACGTCTTCGTGCTCATCGTGATCGCCTGCATCGTCATGCCGACCGACTTCGCGCCGGCGACGGCCCTGCTGCGCTCCGGGCGCATCCCGGCCCGCGTGCGCCAGATCCTCAACGTCGAGAGCGGCTACAACGACGGGCTGATCTCGCCGCTGTTCAGCATGTCGCTGGCGATCGCGGTCGCGCTGCCCACGCTGATCAGGGTCGCCGACACGGGCCAGCAGGTCACCGGCGCCACCGAGAAGGAGCTCGAGAAGAACCTGTCGGAGGCCGTCGTGGCCTTCTTCGGCGCCATCCCGGCAACCGTTTTCGCGATCCTCGTCGGTGTCGTGGTGGGTGCGCTGCTCGGGCTCCTCACGCGCTGGGCCACCGCACGCGGCTGGGCGGACGCCTCCGGGATCCGGTTCGTGATGCTGCTCGCGCCGCTGCTGACGTACGGGATCGCCACCCTGCACGACGTCTCGGCGAACGGCTTCGTCGCCGCGTTCGTCGCCGGCGTCATGTTCCGCGTCCTCCGCACCCGCCGCAACGACCTGGAGGCGGTGCCCCACGACGAGCTGCTTCTCGTGGAGGAGGCGAGCACCGTCGCCGCGAACTTCGTCTGGTTCATCCTGGGCGGCATGACCACGGCCGTCATCATCGACGGCATCGACTGGCGGATCCTGGTGATCGCGGTGCTGGCGCTCACGGTCTTCCGCGCGGTGCCCGTGTACGTGTCGATGCTCGGGTCCTCCGTCACCTGGCGGGAGCGCACCTACATCGGGCTCGTCGGCCCGCGCGGGACGGCCACGATCGTCTTCGGCCTGCTGGCGTTCAACCACCTCCCGGACAGCGACAGCGCCGACGTTCTGAGTGTGACCGTCCTCACGGTGGTGGGCAGCATCCTGCTGCACGGGGTCGCGGCGCCGCTCGTGCTGCGCCGCGTGGCGGCCCGGGATGGCGGAACGGCCGCCGCCCGGGTGGGCGACGGCCGTTCCGTCGGTGAGGTGGAGTGAGGCCCCGGCCTAGTCGACCGCCGGTCGCGGCCGCTGTGCGGCGACCGAGGCGGTGTCGACGACCGGCTCGATGAGCGCGCCGGTCTCGCCCGCGACGCGGCTCGCGATGAGGCCCAGGTCGGTCTCCTCGAGCTCCTCGCGGTCGGAGGCGTCTGACGCCATCGCGCCGGCAGGCACGGGCTCGCGCTCGCCGGCCGCGGCCTCTGCCGCCGCAGCCTCCGACTTGGCGTCGGCGGCCTCCTGCAGCGCCGACTTCGCCCGCAGCGGCGGGGTCTTGAAGAACAGCGACAGCACGAAGGCGACCAGGACCACGATCATCGCGACCCAGTAGACCTGCACCGCCGACGCGTTGAACCCGACGAGGAACGGCTTGGTGAGCCGCGGATCGGCGTTGTTCAGGAACGACGTGTCGTTGGTGGCCGACGCGTTGCTCGACGTGTTCTGGTTCTTGAGTTGGGTCTGGATGGCCGGGACGATGGAGTCGACGAACTGCGAGCGCGCGGCCGCGTCGGTGAAGTCCAGCGTCACGGTGCCGTCGGCGGCGACGTGGGCGTACGGATACTTCTGCTCGATGCCCGCCCCCGCCTTCGCCGTCGCCTGGGAGACCGCCTGGGCCTCGGCGGCAGCCTGGGCCTGGGGCGGGATGGCGCCGGAGGCGACGCCCGCCGCGACGGCGGCCTTGGCGGCATCCTGCGCCTTGGTCACGCCCGCCTGCAGGCCGGCCTGTGCCTTCGTGGTCGACTCCTCGACGATCTTGTTGTAGCTCTGCTCCATGATCTGCTTGTTCTCCGGAGCGCTCGCCACCGAGGGCGTGAACGCGGCGTCGAGCGCCGAGGTCAGGGTCGCGGTGTCGGTGAGCGACGCCTTGATGTTCGTCGGGAACACCGTGAACAGCAGCGACAGCAGCACGGCGGTGCCCAGCGTTCCACCGATCTGGCGGAAGAACGTGGAGGCGGAGGTCGCCACACCCATGTCGCGGAGGCCGACCGAGTTCTGGCTGGCGATCGTCAGCGTCTGCATCAGCTGGCCGAGGCCGAGACCGATGAGGAGCATCGCGCCGGCGATGAACCAGTACGAGTCGCCGAACTTGAGGAACGTGAGGTAGAAGAATCCGCCCGCGAGCATCGCGGTTCCGATGATCGGGAACTGGCGGTAGTGACCGGTGCGGGCGATGATCTGGCCGGAGGCGATCGAGGAGATCATCAGGCCGAGGATCATCGGCAGCAGCTGCAGGCCCGACTCGGTCGGGGTCGCGCCGAGCACGATCTGCAGGTAGAGCGGCAGGGTCAGCATCGCACCGAACATGCCGAAGCCGACCAGGACGCCGATGACGGTCGCCATCGAGAAGGTGCTGGAGCGGAACAGCTTCAGCGGGATGAGCGCGTCGTCCTTCATCGCGCGCTCGATGAGGATGAAGGCGACGATGCCGAGAGCGCCGATCACGTAGCACGCGATCGAGACGGCGCTGCCCCAGCCCCAGTCGCGGCCCTTCTCGGCGACGAGCAGCAGCGGGACGAGGGCCACGATGACGCCGGCGGCGCCCCACCAGTCGATGCGCGCGGAGCCCCTGTCCTGCTTCGGCAGGTGCAGGAAGCGCATGACCATGAAGAGGGCCGCGATGCCGATCGGCACGTTGATGAGGAACACCCAGCGCCAGCCGGCGATCCAGAGGATCTGGTCCGCTCCGGCGAAGAGACCGCCGATCAGCGGGCCGATCAGGCTGGAGATGCCGAAGACGGCGAGGAAGTAGCCCTGGTATTTGGCTCGCTCGCGCGGGGCGAGCATGTCGCCCATGATCGCGAGCGGCATCGACATCAGACCGCCGGCGCCGAGGCCCTGGATCGCACGGAACGCCGCGAGCTCGAGCATGGAGGTCGAGAACGACGCCAGGATCGAGCCGACGATGAAGATGACGATCGCGATGATGAACAGCGGGCGGCGTCCGAAGATGTCGGAGAGCTTGCCGTAGATCGGGGTCGAGATCGTCGAGAGGATCAGGTACGCCGTGGTGACCCACGCCTGCTGGCTCAGGCCGTGCAGGTCGTCGCCGATGGTGCGGATGGCGGTACCGACGATGGTCTGGTCGAGGGCGGAGAGGAACATGCCGGCCATGAGGCCGAAGATCACCAGGAGGATCTGGCGATGCGTCATGATCGGTTTGGGTGCGGCGACCGCCGCGCTGGTCTGACTGGACATCTGTCTCCGTGTCGAGAGTCGTGTGAGGGGACGCCCGGCACTCGGAACGTCACACCGGTGTGGGGCAAAGAATTTTGCGGAGAGTGCAAAGTTACACCCAGTGCGAGTCTTTCGGCAACGTGAGACTACGCCCTTGCGCCGACGTTCGCCATGGGCGAACAGCAGGGTGAATCCGGCGGGATCTCGCGGTTTCCCGAGCGTTCGTGCGCGTCTTCCACTGCCTGAGTGGCCCCCGTCCAGGTGCCCCATAGGTGCCAGGCGTACCGTGGAAGGCACCGACCCGAACACCCTCCGAATCATCCCCGAAGGTCGTATGAGTTCTCTCAGCCGTTCCCGCCGTCTCCTCCCCGTCGCCGCCGTCGCGGCTGCCGCCGCACTCCTCTTCACCGGCTGCGCGGGCGAGCCGTCGCCCATCACCAAGGCCGTCGCGGGCGCTTCGCCCGTCAACCAGCCGAAGAACGCGATCGTCTCCGGCATCCAGCCCGCGACGGGCAGCGTCTCCGGCGGAACGGTGACGATCACCGGGACCAACCTCGAGAAGGTCGCATCGGTCGAGGTGGGCGGCCAGGCCGCCGCGATCACGCAGGCGACCGCCGACAAGGCCGTGGTAGAGGTTCCCGCAGCCCAGAACTTCGCCGCAGGAGCCGTGCCGATCGCCGTCACCGACACGTCGGGCAAGCCCGTCGCGACCGACGGCAAGACGTACACCTATCAGGTCGTCACGCCCGTCGACCAGCAGCTTGCGTACGCGATGGCCCACTGGAACAACTACAACACCGCTGAGTACGGCGACCTCAACCCCGTCGGCGGCGACTGCGCCAACTTCGTGAGCCAGACCCTGATCGCCCGCGGCTGGCAGATGAACTCCGAGTGGTACAACCACGACGCCGCGGCCGACTGGAGCCCGGCCTGGGGTTACGTGCCCGCCATGGACAACTACTTCCGCGAGAACGCGGCGAAGCTCGGTCTCACGGAGTACTCGTTCGACCAGCGCGACAAGATCAAGCTCGGCGACATCGTGATGTTCGACTGGAACGACAACGACTCGCTCGACCATGTGCAGATCGTCACCGGCGTGCACAACGACAACGGCAAGATCACCATCCAGATGGCCGGCCACAACGAGGACAACGACTACCGCGACCTCGACCACACCATCACCGTCGAGCACCCCGGCGCGATCGGCCACTTCTGGAGTCTGTCGAAGTAGCTCGCGGCCGACGCTCAGGCAACGCCGGAGGCTGCGAGCCGGCTGCGCGAACAGGCCTCCCCGGAGGCTATGCTCATCGCGTGATTCTGGGGGATTCCCGCGGTGCGGGACGTGAACGAGGTGCGCGTGTGCGCCGCCGCGGCGTCGTGCTGACGGCCGCGCTCACGGTACTGCTCGCGCTGACCGCCTGCACCGTCTCGGCGCCGGCCACCCGGCGACCTTCGCACTCCGCGAGACCGTCCGCCACGCACACGCCGCGCGCTCTTCCCACGGCCACCGCGACCCCGACGACCGTCGGCTTCGACAAGTCGGCCCACTCGGTCGACGACCCGAACAGCATCTGGGTGGTCGTCAACAAGGCGCGACCGCTCAACCCGATCGACTACGCGCCGCCGACCCTCGTCTACCCGGACGTGACCTACGTCAACCGCCAGCCGATGCGCCCCGAAGTGGCGGACGCCCTCGTCGCGATGTTCCGGGCGGGCAAGACGGAGGCCGGCCTGGACTTCTCCGTGCAAAGCGCTTATCGATCGTTCGAGTCGCAGACCCATGTCTACGACGACGACGTCGCCCGGCACGGTCAGGCCTTCGCCGACACCGACACCGCGCGTCCCGGTCACAGCGAGCATCAGACCGGACTGGCCGTCGACATCAGCGCGGTCCCCGCCAAATGCTCGCTGGACGCGTGCTTCGGGACCACCCAGCAGGGCGAGTGGCTCAGCGCCAACTCCTGGCGGTTCGGCTTCATCCTCCGTTACACCCAGACCACGGTCCCGATCACGGGATTCACGTACGAGCCGTGGCACTTCCGTTACGTCGGCATCCCCCTCTCGACCGAGCTCCACACGGAGAAGGTCCAGACGCTCGAGGAGTTCTTCGGGGTTCCGGGCGGCACCGAATACCACTAGCGCCGCCCGCCGGTACCTCGAAATGAGGACAGCGGGGCACCTCCGGCCCTTCGTACAGTGGTGGGATGGTCACCGAGGAACGCCGCCACGAAGCACTCGCCGCACTCGAGATCCTCGACACCGCTCCCGAGGACAGATTCGACCGGATCACGCGGCTCGCGCAGCGCCTCTTCGAGGTGCCGATGGTGAGCGTCACCCTCCTCGACGGCGAGCGGCAGTGGCGCAAGTCGCATCGCGGGCTCACCACGGAGGCACCGCGCGAGAGCGCGTTCTGCGATCTGACCGCGCGGCAGGACGCTCAGCTGGTCATCGACGACGCCGCCGCCGACGAACGCTTCCGCGACAATCCGTTCGTGGTCGGCGATCCCCACCTCCGCTTCTACGCGGGCGAGCCGCTGCGCGCGGCGGGAGGGGAGCCCGTCGGCACCCTCTGCGTGCTCGACACGGTGCCGCACAGCCTGAACGCCGAACAGCTGCAGCTGCTGCGCGACCTGGCCGACTGGGTGCAGGCCGAGCTCGACAGGGACGCGCAGAGCGACGGGGTCGCTGTGGTGCAGACGGCGCTGCTGCCGAGGAGGAAGCCGACAGCCAGGGGGTTCGAGATCGCCGCGGCCAGTGAGGCCGGCGCCGCCGTCTCCGGAGACTTCTACGACTGGTACGACGACGGCGACGGCTTCTGCGTCACGGTCGGCGACGTCGTCGGGCGGGGCATGTCCGCGGCGATCGTCGCGGCGTCCGTGCGCGCAGCGCTCCGGAGCGCCACACCGTACGCGGGTCTCGAGCGCGCGATCGAGACCGTCTCGGCCAACCTGGAGGACGACCTCGGCAGGCTCGGCGTCCTCGCGACCGCTTTCCACGCGCGCGTCGCACCGTCGGGAACCGTCGAGTACGTCGACGCCGGCCACGGGCTGGCCTTCGTCGTGGCGGCTGCGGGCGGCGTGCGCAGACTCGAGCCCGGCCTCCCGCTGGGCAAGTCGAGCACCGACCGGGTCGCGGCGTCGGTGCAGCTCGCTCCGGGCGACTCGCTGCTCTGCCTGAGCGACGGGGCGCTGGACGCGCTCGGCGGCGAGCACGGTCTGCAGCGCGCCGAGGCGATCGTGCGCGGTTCGGCGACCCCCGCCGGCGCCGTCTCGCGCATCGTCAGCGCGGTGCGCGCGGCCGCGCCGCTCAGCGAGGCCCTCGCGATCGTGGTACGCCGGAGCTCCTGACGCCGTTGGCCTCCCGTGCTAGACGCGTCGTGGAGGGAGTGGCAGGCTGCACGCGAGGGCGCGCCGCACGGCCGCGCCCAGGATCAGTGGGGAGCACCTGTCATGACCGATGAGAACGCAGCGACGACGTCAGAAGGTCTGGTCCGATCCGGAGGCCGCGTCATCGTCGGTGTCGACGGCTCCGCGTCCTCCGTCGAGGCACTGCGGCGCGGGGCCGGGATCGCGGAGCGCTACGGTGCGACGCTCGCGGGTGTCACGGCCTGGAGCTACCCGGACGCCTGGCACGGCTATGTCGGCGCGGACTGGTCGCCCGAGCAGGACGCCCACGAGATCGCGGCCGAGACCGCACAGCAGGTCTTCGGGGATGCCCTGCCCTCCTGGTACGCGCCCGAGATCGTCCACGGCTCGCCCGCGTTCGTGCTCATCGAGGCGACGAAGACCGCAGACCTGGTGATCGTCGGCAACCGCGGGCGCGGAGGCTTCGCCGGCCTCCTGCTCGGCTCGGTGTCGCGCTCCATCGCCGAGCGCGCGCACTGCCCCGTGCTCATCATCCGCGGCGGGGATTCCCCCGCATCCTGACGCCGAGGGGCACGTCGTTGTCCCTTTCGGCGCGCGAACGGGACAACAACGTGCCCCTCGGGTGACGAGGAACGCGGGGGTTACGCGTCGAGGGCGTCGGACACGATCCGCTTGGCCTCCTCCTGCACGCGGCGGAGGTCGTCCTCGCCCCGGAACGACTCGGCGTAGATCTTGTAGACGTTCTCGGTGCCGCTCGGGCGCGCCGCGAACCAGGCGTCCGCCGTCTCGACCTTCACACCGCCGAGAGCGGCGTCGTTGCCGGGAGCCCGGCTCAGCTTGGCCGTGATCGGCTCCCCGGCGAGCTCGGTCGCCGTGATCGCGTCGCCGTCGAGCTTGCTCAGCGCCGCCTTCTGCTCGGGGCTCGCGGGCGCGTCCACGCGCTGGTAGACCGGGTCGCCGAAGCGCTCGGTCAGCTCGCGGTAGAGCTGGGAGGGCGACCTGCCGGTGACGGCGCGGATCTCGCTCGCCAGGAGTGCGAGCAGGATGCCGTCCTTGTCGGTCGTCCAGGCCGACCCGTCGAAGCGCAGGAAGCTCGCACCGGCGCTCTCCTCGCCGCCGAAGCCGACCGACCCGTCGATGAGCCCCGGCACGAACCACTTGAACCCGACGGGGACCTCCCACAGTCGGCGTCCGAGGGACTCGGCGACCCGGTCGATGATGGAGGACGACACCAGCGTCTTGCCGACGGCGGCGTCAGCCCGCCAGCCCGTGCGGGTGCGGAACAGGTAGTCGATCGCCACCGCCAGATAGTGGTTGGGATTCATCAGGCCGCCGTCGGGGGTGACGATGCCGTGGCGGTCGGCGTCGGCGTCGTTGCCTGTGAGGATGTCGAACTCGCCGCTGCGGGCGACGACCGACGCCATGGCGGACGGGCTCGACGGGTCCATGCGGATCTTGCCGTCCCAGTCGAGCGTCATGAAGCCCCAGGTGGGGTCGACCTCCGGGTTCACGACCGTCAGATCGAGTCCGTAGGTGTCGGCGATCGCCTGCCAGTAGCTGACGCTCGCGCCTCCCAGCGGATCGGCGCCGATGCGGATGCCGCTGTTCTTGATGGCCTCCACGTCGATGATGTTCTTCAGGTCGGCGACGTAGTTGCCGCGGAAGTCGTAGGTCTCGACGCCGCTCGGCTCGGACATCCGCACGTCGCGCATCCCGTCGGCGATGATCTCGTTCGCGCGCTTCGCGATCCAGCTGGTGGCGTCGGTGTCGGCCGGGCCGCCGTGCGGCGGGTTGTACTTGAAGCCGCCGTCGGCCGGCGGGTTGTGGCTGGGCGTGACGACGATGCCGTCGGCCCGGTCGGGGTGACCGGCCGTGTTGTAGGCGATGATGGCGTGCGACACGGCAGGGGTCGGCACCCAGTCGTCGAACTCGTCGACAAGCACGCGCACCTCGTTGGCGACCAGCACGGCGAGGGCGGTGGTCGTCGCGAACTCGCTGAGCAGGTGCGTGTCCGCTCCGATGAACAGCGGGCCGGTGATCCCCTGCGCGTTGCGGTACTCGACGATCGCCTGCGTCGTCGCGGCGATGTGGTCTTCGTTGAACGCGGTGTTCAGTGACGAGCCGCGGTGCCCGGACGTGCCGAAGACCACCCGCTGCTCCGGGATGCTCACGTCGGGCTTCAGCTCGTAGTACGCGCGCCGCAGGGCGTCGACGTCGATGAGGTCGGAGGGCTGCGCGGGGGTGCCTGCTCGTTCGTCCATGCGACTACTCTTCCACGGCCGCGGGCCGCGGGCGAGAGCGGTCGTCGCCGGCGTCGGCGGGCCCGATGCGCTCTATAAGCTAGGGGCCATGTCCAGCGCCCCCGCCGACCCCACTGCCGAGCTGCCCGCCTCCGTCGACGAGGTCTACAGCTTCCTCGGGCCGTCGGGCACCTTCACGGAGGCCGCGCTCGCCCAGGTGCCGGAGGCGCGCGGCAAGCACTGGCGTGCCGTGAACAACGTGGGCGAAGCGCTCGCCGACGTGGTCGCCGGGCGCAGCGTGGCGGCGATGATCGCCATCGAGAACTCGATCGAGGGCGGCGTCTCCGTCGCCCAGGACGCGCTGGCCACCATCCCCGGTCTGCGGATCGTCGGCGAGTACCTGGTGCCCGTCAACTTCGTGCTGGTCGCCCGGCCGGGCACGACCCTCGCGGACGTGCACACCGTGAACGCGCACCCCGTCGCCTACGCGCAGTGCCACCAGTGGCTGGACGCGCACCTCCCCGCGCACGGGCACCTCCCGGCCTCCAGCAATGTGGCGGCCGCCGCGTCGCTGTTCGAGGGCAGCACGGCCGATGCGGCCATCGCCCCGCCGGGGATCGTCGACCACCACGACGTGACCGTGCTGGCCGAGAACATCGGCGACAACCCGAACGCCGTGACCCGCTTCGTGCTGGTGAGTACCTCGCGCAGCGTGCCCGCACCGACGGGTGCGGACAAGACCAGCCTGATCGCCGAGCTGCCCGACGACCGCCCGGGATCGCTGCTCGACCTGCTCGAGCAGTTCTCCACCCGCGGAATCAACCTCAGCCTCATCGAGTCGCGCCCGATCGGTGACGCCCTCGGTCGCTACCGGTTCGTCATCGACGCCGACGGCCACATCCAGGACGAGCGGGTGGCCGACGCCCTGCTCGGTCTGCGCCGGTTCAGCCCGTCGGTGATCTTCCTGGGGTCCTACCCGCGTGCCGACGGGGTGCACGTCGCGTTCGACCAGCGCTACCGCGACGACGTGTTCACAGAGGCGCGCGCATGGCTGGAGACGCTCGTCGACGATGCCGGTGCCGGTTCGACCTCCCACGGGTAAGCTGCGCTGCAGGAGGTCGGGATGATCGTGGACGACGAGCAGAAGGACGCCGCGCGCGGCTTCGATCCCCGCTACGACCCGCAGTTCCAGCGTGGCTACCGTCCGCAGCCGGGCGAGCAGCCGCGCACCCGCGTGCGCACCGCACCCGTGCCGGATCCTGCGCCGGATGTCGAGAGTGAACGGTCGCGGTCGGATGACGGCCGCTCGTCGGTGGAGGCCGCGACGCTGTCCGTGGACCCGGCTGCCCTGCCGCGCGTCGCGTCCGGCGCCCTCGACAGCCCCTCCGGCGACCCGGGTTCGCCCGTGACGGCGGACCAGGGCGCCGAGCGCGCCGAGCTCGTCCGCGCCTACGCCGTGCCGGCGCCGAGCCTCCTCGACCGGCTCGACCTGTCCCCGAGGCGCAACCCGCTCATGCTGGCGCTCTGGATCGTCGGCGCGGGGCTCGTCGTGCTCGGCATCGTGCTCTATTCGGTGTCCGTGAGCATCTCGTACACGGGCTCGACGCCTTCGACCGACGTCGGCTCGCTCGTGATCTCGCAGCTCGGCTGGATGCTCGCCGGCCCGATGATCACGATCGGGCTCGCGACGCTGGTCGCGCTGCTGTTCCTGACGGCGCTGGCGGGACGGCGTCCGCGGTCCGTCCCGTTGGGCGACGAATCCGTCGACGGCCGTTCCGTCGAGGACGGCGACAGGCTGCGGTAGTCCGTCAGGCGCAGACGGGCTTCGTGGTCCTCTGGACGGAGGGCGTCACCGACTCCACGCTGGCCTGCCGCCTCGAGTCCGAGAAGATGGATCTCGCCAAGCTCGGCTCCGCATTCGTCGACTATGAGGCGGCGGACGCTGTCCAGCGGGATCCGCTGCCGGTGGCCAACGCGATCACCACGACCTCGCGGGATCTGCTGGAGCTCACCACGTCCTGCCGCTGACCGGCGCGCGGAACCGCTGGCCATTCAGCGCGGAACCCGCACCCGCAGTCCCTGCGGGTCGACCGTCAGGTCCAGACCCACCACGTCGCCGAAGCCGTCACCGTCGAGCTCGAACGGCTCGGGTTCGTCCAGGCGCACCGTCACGATGCGCCCGCGCAGGTAGCTCAACCGCGTCCGGCCCGCCCGGTTCGTGAAGGGAATGATCCTGCGGCCCAGCGCGCTCTTGCGCAGCACCCGGTTCTCCCACGTGATCGTGCGCCAGATCGCCAGCCAGCCGAACACCGTCGCCGGCTGCAGCACGGCGATGTCGAGGAGGCCGTCGTCGACCTCGCTGTCGGGGATGAGCTCCAGGTTGCCGGGGAGGGTGCCGCAGTTGGCGAAGAGGATCGTGCTGACGTGTGCGGTCCGCTCGCGCTCGCCGTCGATCCGGAACCGCACGCGCACCTTCTTCGAGCGCGGCAGCGCGCGGAAGGCCGACTCGACGTACGCCACCCAGCCGAGGCGCTTCTTCAGCTCCGGCCGGGCTGTCGCGATCATCCGGGCGTCGATCCCCATCCCGGCCATCACCAGGAAAGCGTGCTCCGTGCGCTCGCCGTCCTCGCGTTCGGCCGTGGCCACGCCGATGTCGATGCGGCGGGTGACGCCGTCGAACGCTACGGCGCAGGCCTCCTCGACGCTCCCGTAGGGGAGGCCGATGTTGCGGGCGAGGAGGTTGCCCGTGCCGCCGGGCAGGATGCCGAGCGTGGCGTCCTGGTCGCGCAGGGCCTCCGCGACGGCGCGCACCGTGCCGTCGCCTCCCGCCGCGAGAATGAGCTCGGCTCCGCTCTCGAGCGCCTGGCGCGCCTGCCCCTGGCCGCCGTCGTCCGGTGTGGTCTCGAGCCAGATCACCTCGATGTCGCCCGCCTCGGCCGCGCGAGCCTCCACCGCCGCGCGCACCCGGGGGACGTCGACGCGGACCGGGTTGTAGACGACCGCGACCGTGGTGCCGCGTGACCCCTCCCGATCGCTCACGGGTTCACGTTACCCGACGACGATAAGCTAAGCCGGTGATCGATCCCGTCCTCCTGCGCGAGCACCCCGATGTCGTCCGACGTTCCCAGGAGGCGCGCGGCGACTCCGTGCAGGTGGTCGACGAAGCGCTGCAGGCAGACATCGAGCGCCGTGCCGCGATCACCGCTTTCGAGGAGCTGCGTGCAGAGCAGAACGCCTTCGGCAAGCAGGTCGCCCAGGCCCCGAAGGATCAGAAGCAGGCGCTCGTCGCTCAGGCCCAGCAGCTCGCGGGCCGCGTCAAGGAGGCGCAGCAGGCGGCGAACGCCGCAGAGGCGCACTTCGACTCCGTGCTGCGCCGCATCGGAAACCCGATCGTCGACGGCGTGCCCAGCGGCGGCGAAGACGACTACGTCGTACTCAAAGAGGTCGGCGGCATCCCGCAGTTCGACTTCGAGCCGCGCGACCACCTCGAGCTGGGCGAGTTGCTCGGTGCGATCGACATGGCCCGCGGAGCGAAGGTTTCCGGCGCCCGGTTCTCGTTCCTGCGCGGCGTCGGCGCACGCCTCGAGCTGGCGCTGATGAACCTGGCGCTCGACAAGGCCGTCGCGAACGGCTTCGTGCCCATGATCACGCCGACCCTGGTCAAGCCCGAGGTCATGCAGGGCACCGGCTTCCTCGGCTCGCACGCCGACGAGGTCTACCACCTGGACAACGACGACCTCTACCTCACCGGGACGAGCGAGGTCGCGCTCGCCGGCTACCACGCCGACGAGATCCTCGATGTCGCCGAGCCGCTGCGCTACGCCGGCTGGTCGACCTGCTATCGCCGTGAGGCCGGTTCGGCGGGCAAGGACACCCGGGGCATCATCCGGGTGCACCAGTTCAACAAGCTGGAGATGTTCGTCTTCACGCTGCCCGAGAACGCGGAGGCCGAGCACGCGCGCCTGCTCGCCTGGCAGGAGGAGATGATGCAGGCCCTCGGGCTCAGCTACCGCGTCATCGACACCGCGGCGGGCGACCTGGGGTCGAGCGCGGCGCGCAAGTACGACGTGGAGGCGTGGATCCCGACGCAGGGCCGCTACCGCGAGCTCACCTCCACTTCCAACTGCACGACGTTCCAGGCGCGGCGGCTCGAGATCCGTTACCGGACCGAGAGCGGCAAGACGGCGCCCGTCGCGACCCTCAACGGAACGCTCGCGACCACGCGCTGGCTGGTCGCCATCCTCGAGACCCACCAGCGGGCCGACGGATCGGTCGTGGTCCCCGAGCCGCTGCGCCCCTACCTGGGCGGCCTCGAAGTGCTGGAGCCGATCGCCTCGTGAGCACTGTGGCCGAGAGCGACCGTCTGCTGATCGCCCTCGACGTCGATGGCACCCTCATCCATGAGGACGAGTCCGTCGGCGACGCCGTGCTCGACGCCGTGACTCGCGTGCGCGAGGCGGGCCATGAGGTGATGCTGGCGACGGGCCGCAGCTGGGAGACCGCGCGACCGATCCATGAGAAGTTCGGCTTGACCAGCCGGTTCGTGGTGTGCGCCAACGGTGCTCTCACCATGATGCGCGACGAAACCGTCGAAGGTGGTTACCGTCGGGAGTTCATCGAGACGTTCGACCCGACGGAGGTGCTGCGCACCATCCGCCCGCACCTGCCGTCCGGGAGCTTCATGGTCGAGGACCCGACGGGATTCCGCCGGTACACCGAGGGCATGACGGACTGGGAGCTGGTCAACGCGGAGCAGGTCGAGTTCGACGAGCTCAGCAGGCACCCGGCCACCCGTGTCGTCGTCATCTCGCCGCAGCACGACGAGGAGGAATTCCTCGCGATCGTCGACCGGATGGGGCTGCAGCGGGTCAGCTACGCCATCGGCTGGACGGCCTGGCTCGACATCTCGCCGGACGGCGTCAGCAAGGCGACGGCGATGGAGCGGGTGCGGCACGCGCTCGACATCCCGGCCTCCCGGCTGGTGGCGGTCGGCGACGGCCGCAACGACCTCGAACTGCTCCGCTGGGCGGGCGCCGAAGGGCGGAGCGCGGCGATGGGGCAGGCTCCCGACGAGGTCAAGGCGGCGGCGACGGAGACCACTGGAACGGTCGACGACGACGGGCTCGCCGCCGTCCTGCGCTCTCTCTGACGGTTCGCACAGCTCCCGATCTCAGCGTCGGCTGCCCGGATTCGGCCGCTGACCAGGACCTCCATCGTCCAGAGCATTGCCAGGAGGTTGTGTCAGACTGAGTGATGGTGTGCGCTTTCTCAGGCGTCGCCGTTCGACGTCGTCCGACGAGAGGGAGTGAATGGACGAGATGCCCACCCGCGCTCAGGTGCGAGCTCAGGAGAAGTCCGCCGGCCCCCCTGTCGCACGGCACGGACGCCTCAAGCGACGTCACCCGCTCCGGACCGTCGCCGCCCTGCTCGTGGGCGCCCTCGCCGTCGCCGGCGTCAGCACGGCCGGCGTCGCCGCTTACGCGGCGTTCGACGTCGCGACCAGTCTCAAGCCGGCCG
The DNA here is from genome assembly GCF_017565305.1 of Leifsonia sp. TF02-11. Taxonomy (GTDB): domain Bacteria; phylum Actinomycetota; class Actinomycetes; order Actinomycetales; family Microbacteriaceae; genus Leifsonia. The sequence continues at coordinate 22,786 of NZ_JAGEKP010000003.1, read as the reverse complement.
TCAAGCTCGTCGACTCCAAGGGCAAGGTCGTCACCCCAGGGGTCGGCGCGATGGACGGCGCCTTCAACGTGCTCCTCGCCGGCAGCGACTCCGGCGGAGGCAACGCGGCCTACGGCGACCGCGGCGAGGTCCTCAACGACGTCACGATGCTGCTGCACGTATCGGCCGACCACAAGAACGCCACGGTCATCAGCTTCCCGCGCGACATGTACGTCGCCATCCCCTCCTGCCCCGACCCCAAGGGCGGCAGCTACGACGCGATGAGCCGCCAGAAGATCAACAACACCCTCAGCTACGGCGGCCTGGCGTGCACCGTGCTCACGGTCGAGAAGCTCACCGGGCTCGACATCCCGTACGCGGGCGTCATCGAGTTCGACGGCGTGATCGAGATGTCGAACGCGGTGGGCGGAGTCCCAGTCTGCGTCGCGGGCGACATCTTCGACCCGTACACCGGCCTCGACGTGAAGGCCGGAGAGAACACCCTCCAGGGCCAGCAGGCGCTCGCATTCCTCCGCACGCGTCACGGAGTGGGCGACGGCTCCGACCTCGGCCGCATCAGCAACCAGCAGGTGTTCCTCTCGTCGCTCGTCCGCACGATCAAGAGCGCCGACACGCTCGCCAACCCGGTCAAGGTGTACGGCCTCGCAAAGGCGGCGACCAGCAACATCGCGCTGTCCGAGAGCCTCAACAACCCGACGACCATCGCCTCGATGGCGATGGCGCTGAAGAACATCGACGTGTCCAAAGTCGTCTTCGTCCAGTACCCGAACCACTACGAAGGCGACGGCGTCGCTCCCACCAAGGACGCGGCCGACCTGCTGATGCAGGCGCTGAAGAACGACAAGGCGGTCACGCTCACCGGTGACACCGGCGTGGGCTCGGAGGCAGCGCCGAGCGATCCCGGTGCGACGCAGGCCCCGGCTGCCGGTGCCACTCCGGCGCCGACCGACGGCTCGACGACCGCGCCGACCGACGGATCGTCGGTGGAGCTCCCGTCGAACGTGCACGGCCAGACGGCCGCGCAGGTCACCTGCTCGAAGCCGTTCCAAGACTGAACCTCGGCGCATTTCCGCGGCGCGAGCGGGCTGCGGAAATGCGCGCTGCGGGAATGACCCGCGGTGGTGCAGACTTGAAACCAGTGGGGGTTCGCCCTCCCACGTAGTTCCATCGTGTATCTACCTCGCGCCGGTTCGCCCGGCGGACCAAGGCGGCACTTGAATGCCGCGGTCCGCCGCGGAAGACAGAAGGCCACGACACGTATGACGCACAGCACCTCCACCCGGGAGACGCAGCAACAGCCGACCACGCTGGTGCGGGCAGCCGGGTTCTCGTACTTCCCCGTCGCCCTGCTGGCGCGCCTCCCGTACGCCATGATGGTCGTCGGCGTGCTGACGCTCGTCGTCTCCGCGCGCGGTGAGCTGTCGCTCGGCGGTCTCACTTCGGCGATGGTCGGCGTCGGCACGGCGATCTTCGGTCCGCTGATCGGCGCCGCGGCCGACCGGGTCGGCCAGCGCGGCGTCGTGCTGGCGGCCGGGATCGCGAACAGTGTCGCGCTGCTGGCGATGGCGTGGGTGGCGTTCAGTTCATCGCCCGACTTCGTCGTCCTGATCGTCGCCTTCGTGATCGGGGCGACCGCCCCGCAGGTGTCGCCGATGTCGCGCAGCCGCCTGGTGGGGATCATCGCGAACCGGCTCCCCGGAGACCGGCACGCGGCGGTGCTCAACGGCACCATGGCGTACGAGTCGGCGGCCGACGAGATCGTCTTCGTCTTCGGGCCGTTCATCGTCGGCCTCCTCGCGACGACCCTGAACCCGGCCGCCCCGATCATCGGCGCGGCGGTGCTCACGGTCGTGTTCGTCTCGGCGTTCGCACTGCATCGCAGCGGTGCCGGGCGCCCGACGACCGACGGCGGCCTCCCTGTTCAGCAGGCGCCGGCGCGCGAGCTCTTCCGGCCGGGGCTGGTGGCGGTCACCGTGGGTGTGCTCGGGATGGGCCTGTTCTTCGGCTCGATGCTCACCGCCCTGACGTCGTTCCTGTCGGACTTCGGCCACCCGGAACAGGCCGGGCTCGTCTACGGCGTGATGGGCGTCGGCTCCGCGGCGCTCGCGCTGGGGGTCGCGTGGTTCCCGCTGCGCTTCTCGCTGCGCTGGCGCTGGCTGACCTTCGCCGGGCTTCTCGCGGCCTCGACGCTGGCCCTGCCCTTCGCGACGACCGTCTCCGGTGTGATCCTGGTGCTGCTGGTCGCCGGCTTCGGCGTCGGTCCGACCCTGGTGACGCAGTACAGCTTCGGCGCCGAGCGCAGCCCGATCGGCCGGTCGGCCACCGTCATGACGATCCTCGGCTCCGCGGTCATCGTCGGCCAGTCGGCATCGTCGGCACTGGTCGGCGCCCTCGCCCAGAGCGCCGGTACGCACGTGGCGATGTACGCCCCGCTCGTGTCCGCCCTGATCGTGCTGCTCGCCGGCGTCGCCAACACCGTCATCACGGGTCGCCGCGCCCGCTGAGGCCTCTCGCGATGTGCGCCGAATGTGGCGTCTCGCGCCGCCTGACGCCACATTCGGCGCAAATCTGCGGGCCTGTAGACTGCAACGGCGCCGGTATGCGGCGCCGGGAGGGCTGTCCGAGCGGCCGATGGAGCCAGTCTTGAAAACTGGTGGGCAGAAATGTCTCGTGGGTTCGAATCCCACGCCCTCCGCCAAAGAATGGACGCCTCGATCCCAGTAAATTACTGGGATCGAGTCGTTGTTTCCAGGCCTGCGGCGCTCGATTTGACAACAAACTGACAACAAACGCCGCCGCGAGTTGGTGATCCGGGGCCTCTTTCTGCGATCGCGGGCGTTGCAAATGCCGATTGTCAGCGGCTACCGCTTCAATGTGGACATGATCGATGTCGGCTGGCTTCTCGATACGTGGCGTGCTGCCCGATGGGAAGCGATCGTCATGATCTGGAACGCGATCGTGGCAGACGTCATCGCCTACCCGTGGTTCGCTCTCGTGCTCGCGGTCCTTGTTTTAGGGGCCGGTGTCAAAGGACTGGGCAAGCTAGCCAAGTACGTTGGCGGCGCCTACTGGTCTGCTCACCACTGAAGACTGACGCTCCGCGAGATGCGCTCGAACCACAGAACGTCTGGCTGCGCCGTCCAGAGCTTCAGCTACCGCGTCCAGGTCGTCGTCGAAGAGGTCCGCGTAAACGTCCAGCGTCATCGCGGCTGAGGCGTGGCCGAGCATCCTTTGGACCGCCTTCACGTTGGCGCCCGCGCTCACGGCGAGGCTGGCGGCGGTATGCCGCAGGTCGTGAACGGTCATCGGGTCTAGGCCGGCCCTGTCGAGTGCGCTCTTGAACCATGTCCGTTGGCCCCGTGTCGCGCGCTTCATGTGCTCACCGAACCGGCCGGAAAATAGCAGGTCATTCGGCTCCTTGCCTGCGGCTGCGCCGGCTAGCGCGTCGATGAGGAATGCGGGGAAGGGCACGGACCTACGCTTGTGGCTCTTGGGGGTTCCGACGATGGTCGCAGGACCGACCTCTACCGCGTTTTCCGAGATGGCGAGCCGGCGACGAGTGAAGTCGACGTCGCGCACGCGCAGGGCGATGACTTCGCCCCAGCGAAGGCCGGTGTAAGCAAGCAGGAGAACGAGGGCTTCGTGTTTGCCGCTGGCGTAGGCGAGGTCGTGAACCTGTTGGTGGGTGAGGTACCGGTGCGCGCGAGGAACCTTACGGGGCAAACGCGATCCACGGGCTACGTTGACCGGCACGCGCCGGTCCTTTACGGCGATGTCCAGGATTCCGGCAAGCACACCGAACGCCCGCAAGACGGTCGTAGCGGACCTTTCTGCGCTCAAGGACGTTACCCAGGCCTGGACATCCGAGTGTCGTACGTCACCGACGGGGACGCGTCCCCAGCGCGGCTCAACCTGGAGTCGCCATGCGATCTCGAGCGGTCGGAGCGAGGACGGTTTGAGGTGAGTCTGGTTGGCTAGCCACTCAACTCCGAGCGATGCGATGGTCACCCTCGCCGCGCTCGCATCGATGTACTCGCCGCGCGCCTTGTTCGTCTCGACGGTGGCGAGGTAGAGCTCGGCTTCGCGCTTCGTCTTGAATCCGCGCTTCGTGGTCTGACGGTGGTCAGGGGTGCGGTACATGACGCGATAGCGTCGACCACCGGCAGACTCATACGACAGAACGCTGCCCATCTCGCCCTCCTCTTTAGGGTGCCGCCACCTCTTCGATGCCCGCAGAGGTGAGAAGCGCTGCGACGCGCTCCAGCTCGCGCTCGACCAGCTCCAGGCGCGCCTCGACGCTTGAGTCGAAGGTGAGATCAGAGTCTCCGGACGCCGTTCCGACGTCGCGAACGATCCGGAGGCGGTCGAACTCACGTCGAAGGGTCCCGAGTTCGCGAAGCGAGTTCAGGACGGAGATGTCCACGCGTTCGGCGGCCAATCGGGGCCGATACGAACTCGAGGGGGTCGCTGAAAGCCAGCAATCGAATTCGGCCACGGTCATTCCGTCGAAGTCTTCGCCGAGATTTTGCAGGTCGAGTTTGTCGTCGGGCCGCCCGATTGGCGAGAGCAGCATACTGATCGGCACATCGAGGCCCCGTGCGATATTCAAGAGCTGGCTGACGCTGATGTCGGCCTTCCGGCCGGATTCGATGTTCTCCAGGATCGCGGGGGTGATGTTCCCACCGGGAATCGCCTCTGCCAGGTCGCTGGTCGTTCGAAATCCACGTTCACGTCGCGCCAGTCTGATGCGCGCGCCGATGCTGGTTTCCGATCGATAGTCTGCCATTTCGACAGCCTAACGCCACTTCTGTTGTCAAGTCACGGAATACTTGCTATGGTCGTTTCAACAATTGCAGCACTCCTGAGTTGTCGAAACGGAGGAGATGAGATGACAGGAGAATTCATTCAGCCCGCTGAGGTGGTTGAGATCACCGGGCTGTCGATCGCAGCGCTCGCCCAACTCCGGTATCACGGTAAGGGCCCGCGCTTCTATAAGCCGACCCCACGCACCGTGCTCTACAAGCGGGCGGAGGTGTTGGCATGGCTGGAAGCGAGCGCGCAGACGAGGACCGGAGCGTACGCGTAGCCGAACCCCCGACAGAGCCTCCCGGCGTCATTCAGGACTTCGTGGACGGATATCTCGTCCCGGTGGATCCGATGGGTGCTCTGCAGTGCGAGAGCTGTCAGTAGAATAGCTGGTTCACCCCGGCGTGCCGCCCAAGCGCGACCCCTGTTCGGGGGTAGCGTGCGGCACCAAATGGAGCGGCTGATTCTTACCCTCTTCACCGTAACGCTGGCCTCGCTAAGCGAGTCAGGGCGGCGGTGAGGCATCGTGGCTGAGATTCCCCAACTTCAGAGTCGAAGCCGCCACTCCACCCTCGAATCCGGGCGCGCCGCCCCGGAGCCCATATCCCCGGCGCAGCTCGGAACATCCAACCTTCCTAATCCAAGGAGGGCTCCTGCGCGCCCATGCGCGCTGACATAGCCCTGTTCTAACGAGCCGTCGCCGGCTCGAACCCGGTCCTTCGCAGTAGCCACTTCCATGCAAGGAAGGTTGTGATCTCGTGGCTGGAGGAACCCAAGTCCGCTCGCGGACGGATGCTTTTCTCACGGAGTTGCTCCGTGAAGTCGACACGTTGCGGCCGTACGTTCGCTTTCAACTGCGCGGCTGGCCGAATGAGGTCGACGCCGTTCTGCAGATCGCCCGGGAGACGGTCTGGCACCGATCCTCCACGTATGACCCGGAGCGTGGATCGCCGCACGCGTTCGTGTTCGGGATCACCCGTCACGTCGTGCTCCGGCAGATCGAGCGGAAGTACGGCCCGACGGACGATATCACTGTCGACGTGGACGTGGAGTCCGAATCGGACATCGACCCGCTCGAGGCGATGATTCGCCGCTTTGACGCGCACCGGTGGATGGTGCTGGTTGCCGATTACGTCGGCGCATCCGACTGGCACGTGATGAGCGACCTGAGCCTGGCCGACGGCGACGCCGAGCGGGTGGCAGAAGCCCACCAGCTGTCCAAGCGCGGTGTCCGCACGATCCGTGAGCGAGTGTGCCAGACCGCACGAACCGTGCTCGCCGCCCTTGCAGCGGCGGACGCGGGACTGCCAATGACCGGTTCGGTGATCGTGTCATGCGTGCCCGAGACCGGCGGTTTTCGGGAAGTCGCCGAGATGATCGGCGACGACGCAGACACCATCGCAGCCACTCTCCACATCCACCCCGGATCGGCGCGAGCCCGAATCGCGACCGCCAAGCGATTGCTGATGATCGCTCGGGACGTCCTCGAGCTGGAGGTGGCGGCATGATCAGTGCGGGCGCGGCGGCCGCTCATGCCGTGACGCATCCGAAAACGACGCGGAACCTGCTGATCGTCGCGGCCATCATCGTCTTGGTCGTCCCCGTCACGCTTGTCGCCGTGCCGGTCAGCTTGGTTCTCGCGATGGGAGCCAACGGTTTCGGCGGCGGTGGGGGAGTGTGCGGTGGATCCGCCGGAGCAGTTGAATATCGCCGCGACAATCATCACCGTCGGCCAGCAAATGAGCGTGCCCCCGCACGGGCAGACCCTCGCGCTGATGGTCGCGATCGGGGAGTCCGGCCTCCGCAACCTGGACCATGGCGACGCGGTGGACAACACCACGATCGGCGTCTTCCAGCAAGGCGCCGGTTACGGCACCCCAGGGGAGCGGATGAACCCGGCGACCGCGGCCGCCGCGTTCTACACACGCATGCTGCACGTCCCGGACTGGCAGACACTCGCGCCGACCCTGGTCGCGCACGCCGTCCAGATCAATGCCGACCCGAACCACTACGCCCCGTTTTGGACTCCCGCCGAGCAGGTCCTCGCCGCCCTGACGGGAGCGAGCGTCGGTTCGTGTCAGATGCCGGCAGACGCTCGCGCCGCCGCCGCAGTCCTGGTCCGTGCGATCCAGGCGAAGAAGCTGAACTTTCTCGAGCCCCGTGGCCGTCCAGTCCTTTCAGCAGGTCGGGGTCAGCGACCTCAACCGGCGCTGCACCGGCATGACCCCGGGGGCGGGAACCGCGTCCGCGCACTGGAAGGGCAAGGCTGTCGACTTCTACGCGATCAACCGACAGTCCCTGACCGGCGCGGACACGCTCTCGGTCCAGCTGATCCACGTCCTTGACCCGTACGCACCGCACGGGTCATCGGCCGGTCAAAGCGACTGCCGGTCCCGCGCTCACGTGACGCTCGGTGTGCTTACGAACTTCACAAGCGACTTTCCCGATACCTGCAACCACCAGCACATTCAGGTGCCCTGACCTAACGAGTTTCCAAGATGCGTGCCACAAATCGCTCCGAACCGGAAGTTCTAAGTGAAGGGCGCATTCGAATCCGAGGTGAACTGAGATGAACAAGAAGCTGATCGCACTCGTCGCGCTCCTCCCATGCCTAGCCCTCGCCGGCTGCGTCGGCACGACGCCAACACGGAACCCGTCGTTCACGACGGTCGCACCGGCCAAGCCGACACCAACCTCGACATCCGCGCAGGACGCGATGCCGGCGGCATCGGGCATCGTCAGCAGCGTCTGGGTGGACGTCTACCCGGGCACCACCTTCAAGGCCAAGCGCGGCTGCCGGTGCACGCTCCCGAACTCGCCTTCGGAGCTCTTCCCGGTCGGAACCCGGGTCCTGTTGCTGAAGGTCACTATGACTGGCAAGTGGATCCCGTCTCAGGGCAACCAGGACTTCCAGGACGTCACCGGCGCCACCCTGAAGGGCACCCAGTTCGATGGCCGCCCTGAACCAGCTGTCCTCGACACCGCGGACGGACCCGCCGCCGCCAAGGCTGCTGGCCTGCCCTGGCTGCCCACCGGGCTCTTCCACGGACAGTCAACTTGGACGGTCCCGAACGAGAAGAGCCGATCCTTCGCCGCCGCCTACTACGTCCCGGCCGGAGTCGACCAGCTCGAACTCACCGTGAACATCCCGTCGGAAGGCAAGGCGAACATCCTCACCGTCCCCCTTCCGGCCTCCGCGACCGGCGTGGCCAACGCCAGCGGGGAGTGACCGTCATGGACCTGCTGCTCAACCTGCTCGGCCTGCTGTGCCTGATCTGCATCGCTCTGCTCGGCATCGCCGCCTCCGGCTACCTCGCCGCCCGGCGCATGCGCGATGCACAAGAACCCGAACCGTCGACCGACCCCACGGAAAGGAACCAAGAATCATGAACGCACTCAACGAAGCCCTCGTCACCGTCCACGCACGCATCATCACCGTGGCGGCCGTCCCGAACCCCAGCCCCGACTTCTCCGGGCCGGGCGTCGGAGCCTTGCAGACGATCGCGAACGTCGTGTTCGCCATCGTGCTCATCCTCGGCGTGATCGGCGGGCTGATCGCCGCCGGGTTCATCGTCGTCGGCCACGTCTCCAGCAACGGACGTGTGCAGAAGGCGGGCATCATCGGCGTGCTCAGCTGTCTCGCCGGGGTCGCTGTCGCCGGCAGCATCGCAGGGCTGATCAACTGGGGCCAGTCGCTCCACGTGGCGTGACCATCATGATCGCCACTGTCGCATCCGCACCGCCGGATCCGTTCACCCCGAACTATGGCTGCTTCGTCGCCGACTTCGGCTGCCAGGCATCCCAAACCGTCGCCCAGTTCATGGGCTCCACGATCAAGAACCTCGGCGACTTCATCGCCACCATGATCGCCGGCTCCTTCAACACCAACATCGACCAGGGCAGCTGGAACATCGCCCAATCGCAATTCCTGTTCTGGATCGCGGTCACCGCCCCGGTCATTCTGATCGTCGCGCTGGTCCAGATCGGCATCGCGATGATTCTTCAGGACTGGTCACGCATCGGCCGCACCGCCGCCGGCGCCGCGCTCGCCATCCCGTTCAGCGCGATCTGCGTGTGGGGGATGCAGAAGGCGTCCGGCATCACCGACGACATCACACACGCGCTCACCACCGCCGTCCAAGGCGGCGACCTGAGCCAAAGCCTGCTCCGCGTCGTCGGCCTCTTTGACGCCCCGAAGCAGATCCACGGTGCGGTCATGAAGACGATGCAGTTCTCCCAGGACGGCGTCATCTGGGGCATGGCCACACAAGGGGCACAGGGTCCCGGTTCGGTCGGCGAATACGTGATGGCGTTGCTCATCGTTGGACTGATGATGATCGCATCGCTGTTCCTGTTCATCGCCATGTCGATCCGCGAGTTCGGGCTCCTGGCCCTGGCCGCGATGGCTCCGGTCGGGTTGATGATGATCGGCCAGCCCAAGCTCACCGCCTGGGCGCAACGTTGGCTGAATCTCTCCGTCGGGCTCCTCATCGCCAAACCCCTGGCCGCCGGCGTGGTCCTTCTGGCGGTCGAGCTGACCAAGGCCAGCCTCAGTATCGGCGTCATCCTCGTCGCCGCCGGGGCGGTGATCGCCGCCTCATTCAGCCCGCTGTGGGCGACCAAGCTCGTCTCGTTCGCCGGTGCTGAAGTTGGCACCGCTCTCCATCACCGGTTCTCCGTCCGCGACCAGTTCTCGCGGGCGAGTACCGCGGCCGCACCCGTCCGCACTGCGGCACGAGTCGTCAAGGTTGGGAGATAGCTCATGACCACCCTCACTGCAGACCAGATCATCACCGAGGAGGGCGCGCCTCGGGTCCGCTTCGCCGCCCGGGAACGTCGAGGGATCTTCCTCGGGCTGACGTTCCTGCAGCTGGTCGTGATCGGCGCCGCTGTCGCGGTCCTGCTCTCCACTCTGTTCATCGACACCAACGCGATCTGGGCGATGCTGCCGATCGTCGCCGTCGTGGTGTTCTTCGCCCTCGCCACCTACCGGCGCGAACCGGTCATCGTGATCGTCGCCCAAGCGGCGCGTTACGTGCGCAGGAGCCTGACCGGCCAGACGATCTTCCGCCGAGATGTCTGGCTCCGCGTGAGCGTGGCCTCCCTCGACGTGGGGCACGCGCAGGTCGCCGCGGTCACCCCGGTCGTGACCTCGAAGTTCCTCCTCCCTGGCGCGCTCGGGGACGTGCAGATCGTCCATATCCCCGGTGCAGGCGGCTTCATCTACAACGCCCGCGGCCGGCTTGCCTCCGTCACCGTGAAGGTCGGATCGAAGGCGTGGGCGCTGCGCGACAAGGGCACCCAGGAGGCCGCGTACGACGGGTTCGTGGAATGGCTCAGCTCGCTGGAGAATCTGCCCGGTGTCCGTGAGACCACGATCCGGATCCGCGTCGACCGGGCCTCCTCGAACGAGTTGCGCGACTACTTGGTCGTGCGGGAGAACGAGCACGACCCGCAGGTCACCGCCGAGCTGCGCGAGCAGTATTGGGCGCTGACCCGGGCGGCCTCGAAAAGATCGATGGGGTTCACGAACTACATCACCCTCACCTTCGACACCGCCGCACTCAACGGCGCGATCCGGGACGCGGGGAAAGGGCTCACGGGGCTTGCCGCCGTGCTCAAGGAGAGGGTCGCCGGCATCGAGACGTCGATGGAGCACGCCCGACTCACCCCGGCCGGATGGCTCACCTCGGAGGAGCTCGACGAACTGAACGCCCTGTCGGCGGACCCCGTGGCCGCCGCGACGCGACGTGAGCAGGACTCCGGGATCGTATCTGCGCCGTCGCCGGTGATGGGGATCGACGAGGGCTGGGATGCGCTGCGGGTAGACGAGTCCTGGCACCAGACCTTCTGGGTCGCCGAGTGGCCGCGCACCGACGTCCGCACCGGTTTCCTCGAGCCACTTCTCTACGCCGGCGACGCGACCCGGGTGATCACGTTGCAGGTGCGGCCGGTGGCGACGCACAAGGCGCTGGCCCAGCTGAATCGGGCCCAGTCGGACATGGAGACCGCAGCGACGATTCGGATGAAGCTGTCGTCGCGGATTCCGCTGACTCATCTACGGGAGGAGGAGGACCTGGCGGTGCGGGAGCATGACCTTGTCGATGGGTTCGGGGATGTTCAGTATCGCGGGTTCGTGACGATCTCCGCTGAGTCCAAGGACGCCCTCGCCAAGGCCCGGACCGACATCGAGCAAGCGTCGCACCCGGCACGTCTCGTGCTGGCGTCGATGTCGGGGCAGCAGGCCGCCGGGTTCGTCACCGCGGCACTCACGGTGCCGCTGGAAGGGGAATGACATGAAGCAGTCAGCTGTCATCGGCCGGATCCCGGCAAATGAGAAGCCCGGAGCCAACGGACGCCACCGCCAGACCGCTTCCACCCACAAGAACTCCGCCTGGAAGCTGCAATCCGCGGAGTTGCCGGCGTCGAAGATGCCGGCGTGGGGGTGGAAGCAGCCGCACAACCTGCGCGGCCCACTGCGCGCCACCCCACCAGCACACCGGTGCTCCTCAAAAGTGCTGGGTGGTGCATACCCGTTCTTGGCCGAGACCGGGGACATCCTCACCGGCGCGTACATCGGGGAAAATCTCCTCTCCCGGGCGCCGTTCTGCTTCGACCCCTGGGACGCCTACTCGGCCGAAGCCGTCCGCTCCCACTCGGTCGCGATCCTCGGGGTGAAGGGGACAGGCAAGTCGATGCTCGCCAAGTCCTGGTCCTCAAGACTTGCCAGGCTGGGGCGCAAGATCGCCGTCCCGCACGACCCGAACGGGGAGTGGTTGCGCGTCGCTGCGTACGTCGGCGGGAAGTCGATCAGCGTCGGCCCGGGCAAGGCTGCCCGGATCAATCTCCTCGACGAAGGCGCACGGGATCCCTCGTTCTCGGACGAGGACTGGAACCTGAACGTGCTCCAGTACCGTCGCGCGACAGTGAAGACGATCATCCGCCGCCTCCGCGAAGGAGGGAACCTGGAACCGGTCGAGCACACCGCCCTCGACGTCGCACTCGACGCCCTCCGCGGCCAGTCCACCGTCACCATCACCCACGTTTACGACCGTCTCGTCGACCCCGAGCAGAGCCAGCCGCTCGAGGTCGTCGAGGCCGGCCACCGGTTGGCGCACTCGTTGCGGCGAATGGTCTCCGGCGATCTCACCGGGTTCTTCGACGGACCCTCCACCGTCCGGTTCGACGCCGACGCCCCGATGATGGTCGTCGACACCTCCGCGCTGAAAGGGGCATCGCCGGAAGCGCAGGCCCTAGCGCGGCTGGCGACCGCGAACTGGATCCGCCGTTCTTCCCTCGGCGCGAATAGGCAGGCGCGGGTCATCATCCACGAGGAGGCCGCCGTTGAGCTGCTGAACGATGTCTCCGGCGGAGACGGCCTCGCCGACCGGGTCGAGGACGAGAAGATCGCGCGACACCTCGGCACCTCCAACTGGTATCTGCTCCACCGCGTCGCAGACCTGGACGCGCTCGGTGACCGCAACAGCGCACTCCACTCACGGGCGCTCGGGCTCCTCGCGGATTGTGAGACCCGGATCTCGTACGCGCAGCACTCGGGGGAGATCGCGAGGTCGCGGGAGATCCTGGGCTGGAACGACACTCAGGCCGACCTGGTCCGCAAGCTCCATAAAGGGGAGGGGCTCTGGCAGATTGGCCAGGACCGGGTCGCGAAGGTCCGCAATATCTGCACCGACTACGAACTCGGCATCTTCCGCACCGACGCGATGGGTGGTGAACGAGCATGAGGACCCACGGCGCTTCCTGGACGCAGCTCGCCCTCTACAGCCTCTTCGCCATCGTCATTGCCGGCGCCCTCACCACCGGAATCGCCAGCGCGACCATCACCGCAACATGCGGCGCAGGTGGCCAGCCAGGCACCGTCTTCGCCGGTCTGCAACTGGCCATCGGCGGAGACGTTTCCGGCTTCGGCTTGGTGCCGGGGTGCGTGGTGCCTGTCACCCTCATCCGGGTCCTCGCTCTGCTGGCCGTCTTCTTCCTTCTGACCGCGATCGCCGTTGGGGTGGTCTGGTGGCTTCGCTACCGGCAGTCGGACCGGCACTTCATCAACGACCTCCGAGGCCGCGACGGGCTCGCCAAGCCCGGCGAAGTCCGCAAGCACACCTCCGCACGCACCGCTCTTCACCGCGCCAAGACCCTTCGGCCGTCGGTGGCCAACCCCGCGCCGTCGGCCGCGGGCTGGAAGGTCGGGCGGGCCCACGGGCAGGACGTCTACGTGTCGATCGAGGACTCGATCGTGGTTGAGGGCGCGCCCCGGTCCGGGAAGGGCTACCGGTTCATCATCAACGCCATCCTCGACTGGGACGGGCCTTTGATCACCACGTCCACCCGCAACGACAACCTCTCGGCAACGATGCGCGAGCGCGCTCGGGTAGGCGACGTCACGGTGTTCGACCCGCAGGAACTCACCGGTATTCGGTCCGCGCTGCGGATCTCCCCAGTGGCTGGCTGCGAGGATCCCCTGATCGCGGATCAGCGTGGGCAAGCGATTATCGCCGGCACCGCGCTCGGCGCATCCAAGACGAACCAGGAATGGGCGCAGGTGTCCTCCTCCGTCCTCTCGCGACTGCTGCACGCGGCCGCCGTCTCCGGGCGGGGCACCGACGCCCTCGCCCGCTGGGGCTCCAACCCACGCCTCGCCCTCGAGGCCGTTGGTGTGCTCGCCAACCAGGGGACGCCGGGCTGGTCAGAGGACCTAGACGCGATCATCAATGGCGACGAAAAGCTGCTGGCCAACTCCTGGTTCGGAGTCTTCGGCGCACTCCGCCCACTATCAATCCCCGCAATCCGGAAGGCGATGACACCCGGGCCAGGAGAGCAGTTCGACCTCGACGCCTTCCTCGTCGGCTCCAACAGCCTCTATCTCGTCGGCACCGGAGCAGGAGCCGGGTCGGTCGGCGGATTCCTCGGAGCGGTCCTCGATGACATCGTGGAGACCGCGCGCCGCAAGGCACTCGCCTCAGTGGGCTCCCGGCTCGACCTGCCGCTGGCGCTGATCCTCGACGAGATCGCGAACATGTTCTCCTGGCCCGCACTGCCGCGGATCATGGCCGACGGCGGCGGCATCGGCATCTCCACCATCGTCGTCCTCCAAGCTCTGTCCCAGGCCGAGACGGCCTGGTCGCGATCCGAGGCTGACACGATCTGGTCCGCCGCGACGGCCAAGCTCCTGCTCGGTGGTGCGTCCGATGTCGACCACCTGCGGGACATCGAATCGCTTCTCGGGAACCGTCGGATCCGGAACACCGGCCATTCGTACAACGACAACGGATCGTCCACGAATGTGCAGAACGAGAAGGTGCCGGTCATGACGCTCGACGAGATTCGCCGGATGCCCGAAACGGTCGGGCTGCTCGCCTACCGAAACCGGCGCGGGATCCTGCTCGACCTACGGGGGTGGACAGATCGCGATGACGCCCGACAGGTCAGCGCGGGCAAGAAGCTCACCGAGCTCGACCAGCAGGTCGTTTTCGCCGAACAGTATCAAGCCGCGCTCGATCGCCGAGGATCAGCGGGGGAGGGAAACTGATGTCCAACCGTCGCCGTCCCGCCCGGGACAACACCTACCGCACCAACTACCTGCACTCGGGAGCCTGGTTCGCCCGCCGCGACCGATGGTTCCTCGAGGAAGGGTCCCGCAACGGCACCATCCGCTGCGCCCTCTGCCTCGGCGTTGGCAGTGCCCGCAGCCTCGAGCTGCACCACCTCGACTACCGCGGCGTCACTCAAACCCCGCACGGCTGGACCGCCCACGAGCAGCACGAGGACTTGACGGCCCTGCATCCGCGCTGCCACGAATACGTTCACCAGCTCATCGACCGCGACCGCGTGTTCTCCGGGTTCGTCTCCCGCCGGAGCGCCTCACTCCAAGCCATCGCCCGGCTACGGGCGAAGATCGCCCACTACATCGAAGCCTCACTGGAGCAGCAGTGACCGACGACATCCCCCTCGACGACCTCGTCGCCTCCCTCGCCGCAGGCTGGGAAGACCAAGCGCCCCGGCAGACTCCGGGGATGCTCGGCATCCGCGTCATCAACTGGCGCACCCTGGAGGACGAGGACGCCCCGCAGGTCTGGACCGACCTGCGGAGCTGGGTGGTCTGGTTCACCCATCGCTACAACATCGCTCCGAGGAAGATCCCGCCCTGCTGGTTCAAGCACGGCGCGCTCGTCGAGGAACTCTCCGCCCTGCACACCGCCTGGCTGGTCTCCTACGACAGCCTCGACGCCGGCTACGGACCCATCGGCTGGCACGAACGCCTCGCCGTCGCGCTGCCCCGACTGGCGACTTGGTACAACGGCGAATGCCATAACGGCCACACCGAACTCCTACAAACCGGCGACGACACAATCCCCACGGAGTGGGCCGATTGGATTCGCCAGAGCCACGCCAATCCGCAAGCCGAACGCCGCTGATTGCGCGCCCTCTGCGCGCATCTTCCGAGCCCGACCCGGAAGTTCTAAGTGAAAGCGACCCAACAGATGGCCGCCAAATGGAAAGGAAGAAAGATGAGCACACGAGTCCCGATCAGCATCGAAGGCAACCTCGTCGCCGACCCCGACTACGGCGAGTCCCAGAACGGCACGAAGTTCGCCAAGTTCACCGTCGCCGTCACCGACCGCAAGCTCGAAGACGGCAAGTGGGTCGACGGAGACACCCAGTACCACCGCACCACCGTCTTCGGCCGCACCGCCGAGAACGTCCGCGCCAGCCTCGCCAAAGGCGACACCGTCATCGTCAACGGCAACCTCGAGTTCCGCCACTGGACCGACCAAGCCACCGGCGAACCCCGAGCCGCCACCGAAGTCGTCGCCGACAGCGTCGGCCCCTCCCTCCGCTACACCACCGCGGAAGTCATCCGCCGCGCCCCAAAAGCTGAAGGCCCGGACACATACGTGACCGGGCCAGTCGCCACCGTCGCGTCAGCCGGGCGAGCGCCGGCCGTTGTCTAGTCCGAAACAGTAGGTGGGGTGGTCCTTTGGCCACCCCACCTTCGCGTGCCCCATGGGGCTTCGCCGCGTTGCATCAGCTTGGCCCTGGAATGCTAGAGAGATCGGTAAGTAGATACCTCCGCCGGACCCGCCGCATCCGCTCGTCGTCGCCCCAGGACTCGATCGATATCGTCAGAAGCCCCAATGCCTCCAATTCCTTCGTCGCGCGGGTCCAGGTGTCATCGGACATTCCATATTGACTGAACCCGGAGCAGCAGGTCTTCGACGCGATGATGGACGGCTGGCGGAATCAGCAGCTCTCACGCGGGCTCCGTGAGCAGACGATTCAGAACCGCACGGCGACGGTGCTCCGGTTCCGGGATTTCGTGGACAAGCCGCCGTGGAAGTGGACGGTCGCGGACGTCGACGATTTCACGAGGGAAGCCACCGATCGCACGCTGACCCTGTCGACGCTGCGCCACCATCATGGAGCCATCCGCGGGTTCTGCGACTACCTGACGAACCCGTTGTACGACTGGATGGAGATCTGCGAACGGGAGTTCAGCGAGATCCCGTCGCAGGTGTGCTTGCCGTGGAACACGGTTGCGCACCGGTTCGAGTTCGAGGGCGACGGGAAGCGCCGCCCGTTCACCTACGACGAGGTGGAGCGCCTGTTTGACACCGCCGACGCCCGTGTCGAGCTGCTTGTGAACTCCGGGCGGAAGGGCGCGCTCGGGGCGTTGCGGGACGCGCAGCTGCTGAAGACGGTCTACGCGTTCGGGCTGCACCGCACCGAGGCGGTGATGCTCGACACCGTCGACCTGCACCACAACGCCGAGATGCGTCAGTGGCGGCGCTACGGCGCGATCCACGTGCGGTGGGCGAAGGCCGCGGGAGGCGGTGCGCCTCGTCGTCGTACAGTGCTGCTGGTGCCGGAGTTCGACTGGTGGGTGCCGGGCATGCAGCAATGGCTCGAGCAGGCTCGGGAGCGATTCGCTCCCGGCGACGACCTCGACGCGCTCTGGGTGACCGAGCGCCGCACGCGCCTGTCCGCCGGCTACCTCGACCGAAGGTTCGCGGAGCTGCGTGACGAGGCCGGCCTGTCGAAGGATCTGACGCTGCACAGCCTCCGACATTCCTACGTCACGCACTTGCTGGAGTTCGGCTACGCCGAGCGCTTCGTCCAGGAGCAGGTCGGGCACATGCACGCGTCGACGACCTCGATCTATGCCTCTGTCAGCTCGGACTACAAGAACCGGGTGCTCGCGGAGGCGCTGAAGTCCCTCATCGAAGGAGAAGCGGGATGACCGTTGAACTCGAGACTGGCTGGAACCTGCGCAGCGTGATGGCGTCGCGCGGGATCTTCCAGACCTCCAAGCTGAAGCCGCTGCTCGAGGAGCGCGGCATCGACCTCTCCCGGGAGCAGGTGTATCGGCTGGTGACGCAGCCGCCGCAGCGGGTGCGTCTTGACGTCCTCGCCGCGCTCTGTGACGCACTGGGGTGCTCTCTCGACGATCTCGTGACGATCACCCGCCGCGAGGCCGCGGCCCCGGTGGCTGTGGGCGAGGAGGCGACGCGCGGGTCAATCGGTGATCTCCGCCCCGTTCGCGCGACGATCCGCCGTCCACGCACGAATTAGGCCCGTCGTGGCCAAGCTGCCGCAGGAGCCGAGGGTCGCGGAAGTCGTGATGCTCATCCAGTGGGGCGCGCTCGAGATCCCGGCGGAACGCCTCGCCGAGATCGTGAGCACAGTCGCTCCGGTACCGCTCACGCAACGCCTTCTTGAGCTTGCCCTCCTCAAGCAGCCTGGAGTCCTCGAAGGCCGTCACCAGAACGTGCCGGTGACGGTCCAGGACCTCGCGCACGCGCTCATCGCGGAAGGGGCGAGCCGGGTCGTCCTGCCGACGTGCGAGACATGCGGGCGCGCTGTCCGCATGCCGCACAAGACGCCGAGCGGCGGACGTCGCTGCTCCCGGTGCGAGAGGAATGCCAGATCCGTCGCGTGCGCGACATGCGGGCGGGAGAGGCCAGTGCAGCGCACCATCAGCGGAAAGCGGTACTGCCGCGAATGCTGGCGCGCCGACCCCCGCTCGTTCGGCCACTGCTCGCGGTGTGGTCAGCACGCGACCATCGTCGTCCGTCGCCCCGAGCTCGTCTGCCTGGCCTGTTACACCGCGCCGATCAAGACCTGCGGGGTCTGCGGGGAGCCCGGCAGAGTCGCGTCCCACCTCGACGGGCGACGCGTCTGCGCCCGCTGCTACTACGCGATGCGCACTCCGCAGCCCTGTCCGGAGTGCGGGCGCAAGGTGTTCCTCACCGGGTTCATGAACGACCAGAAGGTGTGCGCCGATTGCGCGGGCACCCCGGTCACGATGGCGTGTCCTGGTTGCGGTTCGATCGAGGAGGTCCGCAAGCACCGCCTGTGCGTCGAGTGCCGCCGGCCCATCGCAATCCGCCGGCTCCTCGCCGACGACACTGGAGTGATCCGTGCGGAACTACAACCTCTCGCGGACTACCTGATCACGCACCATGGCAAAGCGATCTCGCTCGAGCGGTGGTTGCACAAGAGCAAGTGCGCAGCCGTGCTCAGCGAGCTCGCAGACGGGACCCTGCCCCTTGCCGCCGACGCAATCATCATCAGAGCCAGGTCGGGGCAGTCCGCGGCGTTCCTCCTCTCACTGTTGGTCCGCTCTGGCGTTCTGCCGGAGCTCGACGTCGAGGCCGCGCGCTTCGACCACTGGCTCGAGGAATGGCTGGCCAACGTCGAGCATGCCGAGGACCGGCTGATCCTGCGCCGGTACTGCACCTGGGAGCTGCTCCGTTCGACCCGTGCGTTCCGGGCGGTGTCCCGCAGCCCATCGAGCCCCGCCGTCGGCTTCCAGCGGCAACGAGCAGCACTCAAGCACTGCGCCGCGCTCCTTCACGAGATCCGATCGCAGCACGAGACGATCGCCACTTTCCCGCAACGCCGCCTCGACGCGCTTCTCACCGACTCGCCGAGCCAGCGCGACGCGCTGGCTCCATTCACTCGTTGGCTGCGACGGCACCGGCTGAGCACCCTCCGCGTCGAGTTCCGCATGAGTCGCCTCGAGGGCCGGCACTACGAGTCCGACCATCGGTGGCAGATGGCCCGCCGATTCCTCACCGACGCGGACATGGACTCGAGGACCCGCACCGCGGGCCTGCTCGTGCTCCTCTACGGTATCCAGCTCACCCGCATCGTCACCCTCACCCGCGATCAGGTCGACGCGACCTCCCGCCCGGTGAAACTCACCGTCGGAACCGAGCCGATCGAACTCCCCGAGGCCCTCGGGAACGCGATCGTCGACCTCGTCGACGCATCGATGCGCCATCCCGAGGGGTGGCTCTTCCCTGGCAGAAACCCGGGGCTGCACTTGACCCCGGGGCCAATCAGCCGCCGTCTCCGTGCGGAGGGACTCCGCTCCGGGAGCGCCCGGACCACGGCCCTGATCGAGCTCACCCGTCAGATGCACCCCCGGATCGTCTCCGACTTGCTCGGTATCACACCAGCATCCGCGGCCGCGTGGTCGCGCCTCGCCAGCGGCGATTGGTCGGACTACCCGAAGGTCCGCGCAGTGCCCGGCTGAAGTGAGTGGGTGGCCTGGCCCACGACCTCCTTGACGTCCTCAGCCGTTGAGCGTCTCGCGCGCGATCGGTAGCAGGAGGTTCAGGCACACCAGGCCGACACCGACCACGACGAAGACGTCGGCGACGTTTCCGACGAACAGGTCGCCGTAGGCGAGGAAGTCGGTGACGTGCCCGCGCGCGAACGAGGGCGGGTTCACGAGCCGGTCGACGAGGTTGCCGACCGCGCCTCCCAGGATCAGTCCCAACGCAAGACCCCACCGTGCGCCGTGCAGCCGCACGGCGAAGGCGACCACCGCGGCGGACGCGAGCACGCCGATGAGGGTGATGATCCAGGTGGCCCCGGAGCCGAGCGAGAACGCGGCTCCGGGGTTGTAGACCAGCGACAGGCCGAACAGATCACCGAGAAGCGGGATCCGCTCACCCTGCGTCAGCTGCGCCACCGCGAGGGCCTTGGAGCCCTGGTCGATCACCAGAGCGAGCACCGCGACGGCGAGGGTGACACCGAGCGCCCGCCCGCTGCCCCTGGACGACTCACTCGTCTTCTCGACAACAACGACATCCTGCGCGGTCACGCGCTGACCTTCCGCGTCCGGGCGGCGCGCAGGCCGTTGAGGATCACGACGACCTCGGCGATCTCGTGCACCAGCACCACGGCCGCGAGACCGAGGACGCCGAACAGGGCCAGCGGGAGCAAGGCAGTAATGATCAGCAGCGACAGGAGGATGTTCTGGTTGATGATGTGCCGTCCTCGGCGGGCGTGGTCGAACGCGCGCGGCAGTAGGCGCAGGTCGTGCCCGGTGAAGGCGACGTCGGCGGACTCGATCGCGGCATCCGACCCGGTCGCGCCCATCGCGATCCCGATGTCCGCCGCCGCGAGGGCCGGCGCGTCGTTGATGCCGTCGCCGATCATCGCGACTGGCCCGTGCGTGCCGAGCTCGCCGATCGCGGCGGCCTTGTCCTCGGGGCGCAGCTCGGCGCGCACGTCCTCGATCCCGGCCTGCGCGGCCAGCGCGCGGGCGGTACGGGCGTTGTCGCCGGTGAGCATCGTGACACCGACGCCCTGGGCAGCGAGGGTGCGGACCACTTCCGGAACTTCAGAGCGCAGCTCGTCGCGGACGCCGATCGCAGCCACGGACAGACCGTCGCGGTGCACGATCACGACCGTCATGCCCTGCTCCTCCAGCCCTGCGACCCGGTCTCCGAGCGTCCCGGCGTCGAGCCAGCGCGGGCTGCCGACCGTGATCCGCGCACCGCCGAGCGTGCCTTCGATGCCGTGCCCGGCCTGCTCGGTCACACCCTCGGCCGCGGCGGCTCCCGGTGCGGCGGCCGTGATCGCGGCGGCGAGGGGGTGGGTGCTGTGCTGCTCCAGCGCGGCAGCCCAAGCCAGCGCCTCCTCCTCTGTGATGCCGTCGGCGGTGAGCACGGCGGTGACGGCGGGCTCGTTGCGGGTGAGGGTGCCGGTCTTGTCGACGGCGACGTGACGGATCACGCCGAAACGCTCGAACGCGGCACCGGACTTGATGATCACGCCGAACTTGCTCGCCGACCCGATCGCGGCCACCACCGTCAGCGGCACCGAGATCGCCAGCGCACATGGAGACGCCGCAACTAACACGACGAGGGCGCGGGTGATCCACAGCTCCGGGTCGCCGAGCAGCGACCCGATGATCGCGACGAGGGCAGCGAGGATGAGCACACCCGGGACGAGAGGGCGCGCGATCCGGTCCGCGAGACGCGCCCGGTCGCCCTTCTCCGCCTGCGCCTGCTCCACGAGCTCCACGATCGTGGTCAGCGAGTTGTCGGTGCCCGCCGCGGTCGTCTCGACCTCCAACGCCCCGGCGGTGTTGATCGCACCGGCCGACACTGTGTCTCCGGGCTCGACCTCGACCGGGATGGACTCCCCGGTGATCGCGGACGTGTCCAGGCTGGAACGTCCCGTGCGGACGACGCCGTCGGTTGCGATCCGCTCGCCCGGCCGCACCAGCATCAGCTGCCCTGCTTGGAGGTCCTTCGCGGCAACCTCGACCGAGACGCCGTCGCGGCGGACGGTCGCGGTCTCGGGGACGAGCTTGAGCAGCGCCCGCAGCCCGCCGCGGGCGCGGTCCATCGCCTTGTCCTCCAGCGCCTCGGCGATCGAGTACAGGAACGCCAGCGCGGCGGCCTCCTCGACATACCCGAGGATGACCGCGCCGACCGCGCTGATCGTCATCAGCAGGCTGATGCTCAGCTTGCCCTTGAACAACTTCCGGATCGCGCCCGGGGTGAAGGTCGACGCACCCAGCAGCAGGCCGATCCAGAACGCCACCAGCGCCGGGATCTCCATCCCGGACCACTCCAGGATCAGACCGGTCAGGAACGCGACGCCGGAGAGCACCGGGACCATGATCCCGCGATCGGTCCACCAAGGACCGTCGTGGTCATCATCGTCATCGTCGCGCTCGACGCCCTCCACCTGGGACTTCGTCACATCGCTCATGCGCCCGCCCCGATTCCGCAGCAGCCCGGCACAGTGCACGACGCATCTACACACGGCGCGTTCTCGTCCACCGCGAGCGTGACATCTAAAAGCGCGGCCAGCGCCGCCGCGAGATGCGGGTCGGCAATCTCGTAGCGCGTCTGCCGCCCCTCGGGCTCGGCAACCACAATCCCGCAGTCACGCAGACAGGTGAGGTGGTTGGAGACGTTCGAGCGGGTCAGCTCCAGCTCACGCGAGAGCACGGCCGGGTAGCTTGGGCCGCCGAGCAGAGTCATCAGGATCCGGGAACGCGTCGGGTCCGCCATCGCCCGGCCGAGCCGGTTCATGACGTCGAGGCGTGAAGCAATAGTCAGCATCTACTGAACTATACAGCAGGCGCTGACTAATCATTCAGAGTCGAGAACCTCGAATACGCGACTCGGCAACAATCGGAGCTACCAGTAGCGCGTTCCGGTAGCGTTCTCCCCTCACCCGGCAGCAACCAAGGTCTCGTCGGACTCAGATGGCGAGTTGCGCCAACGTGACGCCGGTCGAATGTGCCTCGCCACGTCCGCTTACCGTCGACGCCGGTCAAGTCCCTGGTGGTGGTGTAGCGCGGTGTCCTTCGGTGTGATGGGTTAGGCGCTGAGTTCGAGGACGGGCTGGTCGGTCATCTCCTTGCTGTTGTCCGTGATGAGGGTGAGGCGGCTCTTGGCGAGGATGTCGAGGCCGAGGTAGCGGCGTCCTTCGGCCCATTCGTCGGTCTGCTCGGCGAGGACAGCACCGACGAGACGGATGATCGCGTCGCGGTTGGGGAAGATTCCGACGCTGTCGGTGCGGCGGCGGATCTCCCGGTTCAGGCGCTCGTTGGGGTTGTTGGACCAGATCTGGGACCAGAGCCCGTCGGGGAACTGGGTGAACGCGAGGATGTCCGCGCGGGCGGTGTCAAGGTGGTCGTGCGCCTCGG
>NZ_JAGEKP010000029.1 GCF_017565305.1 Leifsonia sp. TF02-11 | reverse complement strand
CGTCGAACGCTGCTTCAACCAGCTCAAGCAATGGCGCGGCATCGCGATGCGCTCCGACAAGACCGCCCGCCACTACAACGCCGCGATCACCCTCGCCGCCACACTGATCTGGATCAAATCAGACTTGATCCACACGCCCTAGAACAGGAGACTTTGGCTCCATTGCGCCGATTTCTCCTGCTTTAGCGCTGAGCAAGGAGAATCCGGCTGCGTTCTCCTTGTCACCACATCCGGCCATCTGGGGCCGTCGTCCACAGATTTCGAGAGGCGGCACCCTCACGATCGCCGCCGGCGCGACGATTGCTGCATGAAATGGATGGGGAGGCTTCACGAGCTCGGCGGCGCCGCGACCACCCTCCAGCTGCGAAACGCCGGAGCAACCCGCGAGACGCTCGCCGAAGCGGTGAACGCGGGCGTCGTGGTCAGGCCGCGGAGGGGAGTGTACGCACTCGCGACACTGGCGGGCCCGCCGCGGGCGGCGGTCGCGGCCGGTGCGCGGCTGTCCTGCGTGACCGCGTGCCGCAGCTACGGGATCTGGGCGGGGACCGACCCGCGCGTCCATGTCGTCATCCCGCCGAACGGCCGGCGGAGGCCGGACGGGTTCGTCTGTCACTGGCGCGCCGCGGAGCCCGGTGAACAGGTCTGGCGCGTCTCGCTTGCCGACTGCCTCCGAACCGTCGGCCACTGCGCCGACGAGGAGACCGCTGTCGCGGCCTTCGACACGGCACTCTCCGCGGGCCTCCTGTCGTCGTTCGAGCTGGCGGACATCATGCGTTCCGCTCCGCGAGCGGTGCGAGCACGCGCGGCCAGGGCCCGCACCGGCTCAGAGTCGGGTGTCGAGTCGCTCGTGCGTCAGCGTCTGGAGGCCCGCGGGCACCATGTCCAGCAGCAGGTGCACGTCAGCGGTGTCGGACGAGTGGACATGCTCGTCGATGGTGAGCTCTACCTGGAGGTCGACGGCTACGCGTTCCACGGCGATGCGGGGGCCTTTGAACGGGATCGGCGGCGCGACACCCGATTGGCGGCTGACGGACACCGGCGGCTGCGTGTCTCCGCGCGGAGTGTGCTCACCGAATGGCCCGTGGTGGCGCACTCGATCGAGCGTGTCCTGCGGCCCCTTCACCCTCAGCGAACTCACAGCAACGGCGGGACCAACCCGGCCCTCCCAGCTGTTCTCCTTACTGACGGCGCCGCAGCCAGCGCTCGCCGCACACAGGAGGAAACGTGACACAGGACTATCGCAAGAGCCAGGACGCCGTCGCGCGGCTCACCCCCGCGCAGTACGCGGTCACCCAGGAGGCGGCCACGGAGCCCGCTTTCCGCAACGAGTTCTGGAACAACCACGAGGCGGGCCTCTACGTCGACATCGTGTCGGGCGAGCCGCTCTTCGCCTCGGTGAACAAGTACGACAGCCGTTCCGGCTGGCCGAGCTTCACCGTTCCGGTCGACCCTGCGAACATCGTGGAGAAGACCGACCGCACCTACGGCATGGTGCGCACCGAGGTGCGCTCCGCCCACGGCGACAGCCACCTCGGGCACCTGTTCGACGACGGGCCCGCCGAGGCCGGCGGCCTGCGCTACTGCATCAACTCCGCCGCACTCCGCTTCATCCCGCTCGCCGAGCTGGAGGAGCAGGGCTACGGCGACTACACCCACCTTTTCGAGAACGAGGAGCAGCACTGATGACGACAGAGAAGGCCATCCTGGCCGGTGGATGTTTCTGGGGCATGCAGGACCTCATCCGCAAGCGTCCCGGCGTGGTGAGCACCCGCGTGGGGTACTCCGGCGGCGACGTCCCGAACGCCACCTACCGCAACCACGGCACCCACGCTGAGGCGATCGAGATCGAGTTCGACCCCGAGCGCATCAGCTACCGCGACCTGCTGGAGTTCTTCTTCCAGATCCACGACCCGTCGACGAAGAACCGTCAGGGCAACGACGTGGGCACCAGCTACCGTTCGGCGATCTTCTACGAGAACGACGAGCAGCGCCGCGTGGCGGAGGACACCATCGCCGACGTCGACGCGTCCGGTCTCTGGCCGGGCAAGGTCGTCACCGAGGTGGAGCCGGCCGGGCCGTTCTGGGAGGCCGAGCCCGAGCACCAGGACTACCTGGAGCGCATCCCGTGGGGGTACACCTGCCACTTCGCGCGTCCCGACTGGAAGCTCCCGCGCCGCGAGGCGGCGGCGAGCTGACCGCTCGTCCGATCCGGGGCCCGCGTCTCCTGCCGAGGCGCGGGCCCCGCCGCGTATCGGGAGGTCACACCCGATCGAGCAGCACCGCGACCTCCAGGTGGCCGGTCTGCGGGAACATGTCCAGGACCCGCCCGGTGCGGATGCGGTACGACGGCATGCGGGCGAGGTCGTGCGCCAGGCTGTTCGGGTTGCAGCTGGAGTACACCACGTTCGGGATGCCGGAGCCTTCGAGCCATCCCGACAGCTCTGCGCCGATCCCGCGCCGCGGCGGGTTCACGATGACCAGGTCCGGGGCGGTCTTCGCTCCGAGGGCGAACGCGGTGGCATCTCCCGCCCGGAACGCCACGCGCGCCAGCCCCGCGGCCGCCGCCGTCGCGCGGGCGCTGCGCACCGCCTCCGCGCTGGTCTCGACTCCGACGACGCGTCGTGTGGGCGCCGCCACGTTGAGCGCGAAGCCGCCGACGCCGCAGTAGAGGTCCCACACGCTCGACGGCGACACCTCGTCCACCCACTCGGTCACCTGCGCGTAGAGGCTCTCGGCGACCGCGGTGTTCGTCTGGAAGAAGCTCTGCGGGCGCAGCCGCAGCGGGATGCCGCCGACCCGCATGACGAGGGACGATTGTGCGGTCAGCACGATCTCGGTGTCGCCTTCGACGACCGCCTTGTGCTCCGGCTGGAGGTTCGCCGTCACGACGACGGCGTTCGGCAGTGCGGCGAGCAACTCGTCCAGCCTGGTCCGGATGCGGTCGACGGCGGCGTGGGTCCGCACGACGAAGCGGACCATCAGTTCGTCGTCGGGGGAGTGCGTCACGAGAACGTATTTGAGTTCGCCGCGCCGCTCCGGGACGCTGTACGGCTCGAGGCGGGTGCGGATGATGAAGTCCGCGAGCACCGGGAGCGCTGCCCGCACCCCGGGTGCGCAGATGCCGCACTCACGCAGGTCGACGCCGCGGCCCGCCTCGTCGAGGATGCCGATGGTCGGCGCATCGACGGTGCCGGAGACGACCATCTTCGCCTTGTTGCGGTAGCCGGACTCGGCGCTCGCCACCGGCGGAAGCCAGACCGTGTCGCCGTAGGCCGCGAGGAGGTCGCGCGCGTGGCCGTCCTTGCGGGCCAGCTGGTCGGCGTAGGGGACGCCCATCAGTGTGCACGAGCGGCATACGCCGGCGTCGAAGTACGAGCAGTCCATTCCGCGAACGATTGTACGTGGCCTCCTCGGGCGGCGCGGACGACGAAGAATCGCACAGAAAACCACAGAGAAGTGTATTGCTTCCTGTTGATCCATGTTGTATTGTGTTGGAAATCCAAAGGAGGCGCCAGGTGTATGCAATGGAGCGTCAGGAGCTGATCGAGCGGCTCCTCCTCGAAGAAGGCCGCGTCGCCGTGATCGAGCTCGCCGAGCGCTTCGGCGTCACGACGGAGACGGTGCGCCGCGACCTCGATGCTCTCGAGCTCTCCGGAGCCCTCCGCCGGGTGCACGGCGGCGCCGTCGCGGTCGACCGCGCGAGCACTGCGGAGGCCTCCGTCATCGAGCGCAGCGGGCTGCGCGCCGACACCAAGCTGCGCATCGCCGCGCGAGCGCTCGACGCACTCGGCGACGGCTTCCGCGGTTCCCTCTACCTCGATGCGGGCACGACCACCGGTGCTGTCGCACAGCTGCTCCCGGCCCGGCTCTCGGCCAGCGGGGGAGAGGCGGAGGTCGTCACCCACTCGCTCACCCTCGCGCCCGCGCTCGCCGCGGCCGATCGCGTCTCGCTGACCGTCGTCGGCGGCCGCATCCGCGGCGTCACCGCGGCAGCGGTAGGCGCGGCCACCGTCCGTGCGATCCAGTCGCTCCGCCCCGACATCGTCTTCGTCGGCGTCAACGGCGTCTCCGCCGGGTTCGGCCTGAGCACACCCGACCCTGAGGAGTCCGCGGTCAAGGAGGCCATCGTCCGGGCCGCGCGCCGCGTGATCGTCCTCGCCGATTCGTCCAAGTTCCAGCAGGAATCGCTGGTCTCGTTCGCCGCGCTCGACGCGGTGGACGTGCTGGTCACCGATCGCGCGCCGGAGGGCGAGCTCGCCGACGCACTGGCGGCCGCCGGTGTGGAGGTCTGGGCGGCATGATCGTCACCCTCACCGCCAACCCGTCGCTCGACCGGGCCGTGACGCTGAGTGCGCCACTGAGACCCGGCGAGGTGCAGGCGGCCGCGTCCTCGCGGGAGGACGCCGGCGGCAAGGGGATCAACGTGGCGCGCGTCGTCGCCGCGGCCGGCGTGCCCACGCTCGCGGTCCTCCCGCTGGCCGCCGACGATCCGTTCGGCGTCGTGCTGCACTCGACAGAGCTCGCCATCCGTCCTGTGCCGATCCACGGCAACGCCCGCGCGAACCTGACCATCACCGACCCCGCCGGTGTCACCACCAAGCTCAACCTGCTCGGTGCCGCCCTCGACGCGTCCGACGCCCGGCTCCTTGTGGCGGCCGTCGTCGACGCGTGCGCCGGCGCGGGCTGGCTGGTGCTCGCGGGCTCGTTGCCCCCCGGCGTCGACGACGACTTCTATGTGACGGTCATCCGTGCCGTGCGCGAGCACTGGGGCGACGCCGCTCCGAAGATCGCAGTGGACACCTCGGGGGAGGCGCTGCGTGCGGTCGTCTCGGCGGCGCGGCCCGACCTGATCAAGCCCAACGAGGACGAGCTGGCGGAGCTCACGGGTGTCGCTCTCGACTCCGACGACCTCCCCACCGCTGTGCTCGCCGTGGCGCAGACGCTCGTGCCGGAACGCGTCGGCTCCGCCCTCGTCACGCTCGGAGCACTCGGCTCCGTGCTCGTGACCCCCGACGGCGGCTTCGTCGCCGCCGCCCCTCGCATCCGCGTGCAGAGCACGGTCGGCGCCGGGGACAGCGCGCTCGCCGGGTACCTGCTGGCGGATCTGGCGGGGGCGACCCCGCCCGAACGGCTCGCGCACGCGATCCGCTACGGCTCCGCCGCCGCGGCGCTGCCCGGCACCCAGGCGCCCCGACCGGCCGACCTGTCCGCCGGCGACCTCCCCGTCGCCGCGCTCCACCCCTGAGCTTCGTCTCGACTCCGCACAGACACATTGGAGGAAACCGTGTCACCGAAGACCATCACTCCCGAACTCGTGAGCCTCGCTCCCGGCCTTCTCGGCGACAAGAGCGCCGTCATCCGCGAGCTGGCTGCCCGCGTCGTCGCGCAGGGGCGCGCCAGCGACACGGATGCGCTGTACGCCGACGCCTGGGCGCGCGAGCAGAAGGACGAGACCGGCCTGCCCGGCGGCATCGCCATCCCGCACGCGAAGAGCCCGTCGGTGACCGTGCCGACTCTCGCCTTCGCGCGGCTCGACCCTGCGGTCGACTTCGGCGCGCCCGACGGCCCTGCCGACCTGGTGTTCCTGATCGCGGCTCCCGCCGACGCGGCGGAAGCGCACCTCGCCGTGCTGTCCAAGCTGGCCAGGAGCCTGATGACCGAGGAGTTCACCTCCGGGCTGAGGGCGGCGCAGCGACCGGAGGACGTGGTCGCGCTCGTCGACGAGGCCATCGGGGAGGGCGAAGGTCGGAGCGCCGCGCGCGGCGCTTCCGCCGCAGCGCCCGCCGAGTCCGCGTCGGCGCCGGCCGCGCCCGCCGCCGACGGCTTCCGCATCGACGGCCGTCCCGCCCGGATCGTGGCGGTCACCTCGTGCGCGACCGGCATCGCGCACACGTTCATGGCGGCCGACGCCCTCACCGCCGCGGGCCCGAGGAACGGCGTCGACCTGGTCGTCGAACCCCAGGGATCGAGCGGCTACCAGGCGCTGCCGCAAAGCGTCATCGATGCGGCGGACGCGGTCATCTTCGCGAACGACGTGGACGTGCGAGAGGAGGCGCGGTTCGCGGGCAAACCCGTGGTGCGCTCCACCGTCAAGCGCGGCATCGAGCAGCCCGACCAGCTCATCGCCGAGGCGGTCGCCGTTGCGGCGGACCCGAACGGCGCGCGCGTGAGCGCGTCGGGAGTGGCCGTCTCCGCTCCTGCCGAGGCGCTCTCCTGGGGTGCCAACCTCAAGCGGATCCTGCTCACGGGCGTCAGCTACATGATCCCGTTCGTCGCCGGCGGCGGCCTCCTCATCGCGATCAGCTTCCTGCCGTTCCTCGGCGGGTACGGCATCGCCCTCGCCCACGGCGACTCGGGGATGAACAACGCTGTCTACACGCTGACCCATTACGCGATCTGGAATCTCCCTCCCGAGGGGCTGGGTTACTACTTGGGCGCGATCGCCTTCGAGATCGGGAGCGTGAGCCTCGGCTTCCTCGTTCCTGCACTCGCGGGCTACATCGCGTTCGCCATCGCCGACCGGCCGGGAATCGCTCCGGGTTTCGTCGCGGGTGCGATCGCGGTCTTCATGAACGCCGGCTTCCTCGGCGGCCTGATCGGCGGTCTGCTCGCGGGCTACGCGGCGTGGCTCATCGGCCGGCCCGCCGTGCCGCGCTGGCTGCGCGGCCTGATGCCCGTCGTGATCATCCCGCTCGGGGCGTCGATCATCGCCTCCG
The DNA here is from genome assembly GCF_017565305.1 of Leifsonia sp. TF02-11. Taxonomy (GTDB): domain Bacteria; phylum Actinomycetota; class Actinomycetes; order Actinomycetales; family Microbacteriaceae; genus Leifsonia. Next base: position 48,545 of record NZ_JAGEKP010000029.1, on the reverse strand, counting down.
GATTGATGCTGCTCATCCTGGGCGCCCCGATTGCGTGGCTGATGACCCAGCTGACGAGCTTCCTGAACGGCCTCTCCGGAGCCGGCGCGATCTTCCTCGGGATCATCCTCGGCTTGATGATGTGCTTCGACCTCGGTGGCCCCGTCAACAAGGTGGCCTACGCGTTCGCGGTCGCCGGGCTGGCGCAGCAGACCGATGCGAGCTTCCACATCATGGCCGCGGTGATGGTCGCCGGCATGGTGCCCCCGCTGGGGATGGCACTGGCCTCCACGGTGCTCTACCGTCGCGGCTTCACGCAGGTCGAGCGGGAGAACGGCGCGGCAGCGTGGCTGCTGGGAGCCTCGTTCATCTCGGAGGGCGCGATCCCGTTCGCGGCGGCCGACCCGCTGCGTGTGATCCCCGCCAACCTCGTGGGCGGTGCGGTCGCCGGAGGCCTGGCGATGGCCTTCGAGGTGAGTTCGCGGGCCCCGCACGGCGGGATCTTCGTCTTCTTCGCCATCGACCCGATCTGGGGCTTCGTGGTCGCCCTCGCGGCCGGAACGCTCGTCACCGCCCTGTTGGTCGTCGGCCTGAAGCGCTTCACGGCCCCACGTCGCACAACAACCGTCGCCGAAGCCACCGACCAGTCCGCCGACCAGCCCGTCGCGGCGACCGTCGCCGCCTGACATCCGCCGTTTTCAGAAGGAGAGATCGATGACCGAACGTACCGCCACCGTGGCCAGCAGCTCCGGCCTCCACGCCCGCCCCGCGAAGCTGTTCGTGCAGGCTGTGCAGGAGAAGGGTGTGCCCGTGACCATCGCCGTGGGCGACGGACCGCAGCTGAACGCCGGCAGCATCCTGTCGCTGATGGGCTTGGCCGCGAGCAAGGGCACGGTCGTGACCCTGCGCTCCGACGCGCCGGGCTCCGACATCGCCCTCGATGAGCTGGTCGCGCTGCTCGAGACGGACCTCGACGCCGAGTAGCCGGCTCGAACAACGAAAAGAAGCCCCCTCCGCAAGGAGGGGGCTTCTTCTGCGTTACGGCGCTCAGCTGGGCTACGGTGCCCCCAGTAGGATTTGAACCTACGGCCTTCTGCTCCGGAGGCAGACGCTCTATCCCCTGAGCTATGGGGGCCAGGAGTGCCCGTCCAGGCTAGCAGCTTTTCGGAGCGCCTCAGTTCGCGGGCAGGTTGCCCAGGACGCTCTGCATGAGCGGCGCCGCATCACCCGGCTCATAGAACGCGGCCGACTCGGCGACGATCCAGAACGGGCCGCGGAAGATCTGCACCTGGCCGGCATTGCCTGCCTTGAAGTAGCCCTCGACCTGCGGAGGGGTGCCGTAGGTGGGTACCGGCTGGGCCGCCGTGATGGCGGCGTTCTTGAGGCCTTCCAGCTGGTCGGCGGGGGGATGAGCGATCGCGATCTGCACGACGTCGCCGCTGGTCTGGTTCTGCCAGGCACACGTGACGCCCTTCCAGTCGGCGATCTGCTTCTCGAGGCTGCCGGACTTGGGTGCGTATCCCGGCTGCGTCGAGTAGTTGGGGTTGTACGCGTACAGCTGGTCGGGCGTGACCACCTGGTCGCAGGTGAGGGTCACGGGAGTCGGCGGCAGGGTCGGCGTGGGAGTCGGTGTCGGGGTCGGCGTCTGCGAGGCGTTCGCGCCGCCGGCGGTAGCCGACGTGGACGGCGTGGAGCCGGGCTTGCCTGCCGGTGTGCAGCCCACGAGCGCGACCGCTGCGGCGGCGATCGCGAGTGCGGCGAGGGTCCTGGCGGTGTAATGCTGCATGGTGGGGTGCGTCTTCCGTCGTCTGGCGGTCGTGTCGAATCGCACCCTATCAAGCGTTGCGACGGGTTGCCCGTCAGTCCTAGGTAGAATCGTTCGTCATGACCCCCGCTGACCTCTCCGCCTCCCTGCTCGCCATCGTGACGACCGTGGTGGACCGGCGACGCGAGGGCCGCGATGACATCGCGGAGCTGACGATCACGGTCGACGACATCCCCCTGGAGCGGCCGAAGAACCGTGAGCACGGCGACTGGTCGTCGAACGTCGCGATGCGGCTCGCCAAGCGTGTCGGCGCCAACCCGCGCGAGCTCGCCGGCGAGATCGCGGAGGCTGCCGCCGGGATCGACGGTGTCGCCTCCGCCGAGGTCGCAGGCCCCGGGTTCATCAACTTCCGGTTGGAGGCCGCCGCTGCCGGGCAGCTCGCCCGGACGATCGTGGAGGCCGGCGACGCGTACGGCCGCAGCGACCTCTACGACGGACTGCTCGTCAATCTCGAGTTCGTCTCGGCCAACCCCACGGGCCCCATCCACCTGGGCGGCGCGCGCTGGGCCGCCGTCGGCGACAGCCTCGCGCGCATCCTGCAGGCGGCGGGCGCCGACGTCACGCGCGAGTACTACTTCAACGACCACGGGTCGCAGATCGACCGGTTCGCGCGCAGCCTGCTTGCCGCCCACCTGGGCGAGGCGACTCCGGAGGACGGCTACGGCGGCGCCTACATCGGCGAGATCGCCGAGAAGGTGGTCGCGCTGGCCGCGGCCGACCCGCAGACCGGCGACCTGGCCACGCTGCCGCGCGAGCAGCAGCAGGAGGTCTTCCGCCGCCTCGGCACCGGCCTGATGTTCCAGGAGATCAAGGACCGGCTGCACTCGTTCGGGGTCGACTTCGATGTCTACTTCCACGAGGACTCGCTGCACGAGTCCGGTGCGGTGGAGCGGGCCATCGAGCGGCTCCGCGAGCAGGGCCACATCTTCGAGGAGGACGGCGCGATCTGGCTGCGCACCACCACCTTCGGCGACGACCGCGACCGGGTCGTCGTGCGCTCCAACGGCGAGCCGGCCTACATCTCGGGCGACCTCGGCTACTACCTCGACAAGCGCGAGCGCGGCTTCGAGCAGAACATCATCATGCTCGGCGCCGACCACCACGGCTACATCGGCCGCATGATGGCGATGGTGGAGGCGTTCGGCGACGTGCCGAACGAGAACCTGCAGATCCTCATCGGCCAGATGGTCAACCTGGTCAAGGACGGCGAGCCGGTCAAGATGTCCAAGCGCGCAGGCACCATCGTGACGCTCGACGACCTCGTCGACGCCGTCGGCGTCGATGCCGCCCGCTACTCGCTGGTGCGTTCGTCCACCGACTCGCAGCTCGACATCGACCTCGACCTGCTCACCAAGCGCAGCAACGAGAACCCCGTCTACTACGTGCAGTACGCGCACGCCCGCACGCGCTCCGTCGCGGCCAACGCGGCCAAGTCGGGTGTCGATCGCAGCGTCTTCAAGCCGGAGCTGCTCACCCATGAGACCGAGAGCGCGCTGCTCGGCGGCCTCCAGGAGTTCCCGCGCGTCATCGCCCAGGCCGCGGAACTGCGGGAGCCGCACCGCGTCGCCCGCTACATCGAGGAGGTCGCTGGCCTGTACCACGCCTGGTATGCCGTGCGCGACGGCTCGACGCGGGTCCTCCCGCACGGCGACGAGCCGGTCACCGACGCGCACCGCACGCGCCTCTGGTTGAACGACGCGACTGGCCAGGTGGTCAGGAACGGCCTCGCTCTGGTGGGGGTGTCCGCTCCGGAGCGGATGTGACGCGATGAGCGATCAGCCCACCCAGGTCGTGCCCGACGAGTCGTCGCCAGCCGGCGGCGCGCCGACGCGCCCCCGCCCGCGCTGGCTGAAGCCGCTGCTGTGGGCGGCCGGCTCCGTCATAGTCGTGCTCGTGCTCCTCGTCGTCGCCGACCTCGTGACGCGAACCGTCGCCGAGCAGCGTGTCGCCGCGGAGATCGAGAAGAACCTTCCGAGTTCCGTGAAGGCCGATGTGCAGGTGCACATCGGCGGGTTCTCGGTGCTCGCGCAGTTCGTGGGCGGCAGCTTCGAGAGCGTCGACATCGACGCCCCCCATGCGGTCGTGAACGGTGCGCCGCTGAGCGCCTCCGTCCACGCCACCGGCGTGCCAGCCGACTTCAGCAAGCCGATCCAGGCCGCCACCGGGACCCTGAGCATCTCGCAGGCGTCGCTCAACAAGCTGGTCACGATCCCCGGCGCGAAGGGCGACATCACCCTGGGTGACGGCGTCATCGGGTACGACGGCACGATCGACCTGCTCGGCTTGCCCGTCGACTACACCGTCACCGCGACAGCGGAGGCCGCGGGTGACACGGTGCTGCTCACGCCGGGCAAGGCGACGGTCTCCGCCGGCTCCGGAAACGTCAACATCACCAAGCTCCTCCAGTCCCTGACCGCGAACGGACCGTTCCCGGTGTGCGCGGCCCAGTACCTCCCCGCCGGCGTCAAGGTCACCGACATCGCGGTCACGCCGGGCCACGCCACCGTGACGCTGAGCGCGTCGGACTTCGTGATGAACGAGGAGTTCCTGCACAGCAAGGGCAGCTGCTCGTAACACGGCGGCCCACCCCGGGCGGCCTCGATAGACTGCTGCTACTTCTCCACCGGCTTCAGGGGCCAATCCGGGTCCGCTCGCCAGAGAGAACCCCATCGACTGTACTCGTCAGTTTCTGTACTCGTGAGGTTGTCCCCATGGCATCGAATCCGCTCGCGCCCCCGTGGCTGCGCGTTCCCGACGATGCGAACGCGCTCGTCCCCGGTCTCTGGTCTCGCACCGTGCGTCGACGAGAGGGCGCGATCGAGGTGGGCGGAGTCTCCGTCGCCGACCTCGCCGACCGGTTCGGCACTCCGCTCTACGTGGTGGACGAGCACGAGGCGCGCGAGCGCGCGGTCGAGGTCCGCTCCGCCCTGCAGCGCGCGTTCGCAGAGGTCGGCTCCGCCGCCAAGGTCTACTACGCGGGCAAGGCGTTCCTCTCGATCGAAGTCGCGAGGTGGATGGCCGAGGCCGGCCTCAACATCGACGTCTGCTCGGGAGGCGAGCTCGCGGTCGCGCTCGCGGCCGGCGTGCCGGCCGAGCGGCTGGGGTTCCACGGCAACAACAAGTCCCTCGCCGAGATCGACCGCGCGGTCTCCGTCGGCGTCGGCGCCCTGATCATCGACAGCGTGCAGGAGATCGAGCGGGTTGCCGAGGCGGCCTCCCGGCACGGCGTCGTGCAACGGGTGCGTCTGCGGGTGAACTCGGGTGTGCACGCGCACACGCACGCCTTCCTGGCGACAGCCCACGAAGACCAGAAGTTCGGCATCGCGCTCGACGACGCCGCAGAAGCCGTCGCGCGAATCCGCTCGCACGCCGGGCTCGACTTCCTCGGGCTGCACTGCCACATCGGCTCGCAGATCTTCGGTGCGGACGGCTTCGCCGAGTCGGCAGCCCGCCTGCTTTCCGTGCACAAGCACCTGCTCGCGGGCGGCGACATCCCCGAGCTCAACCTCGGCGGCGGCTTCGGCATCGCCTACACGAGCGTCGACGACCCGGCGTCGATCGACGAGCTGGCGCGCCGCATCGCGCAGACCGTCGCAGCGACGTGCGAAGACCTCGAGATCCCCCTGCCCGCGGTGGCCTTCGAGCCGGGCAGGACCATCATCGGCACAGCCGGCCTCACCCTGTACACGGTGGGCACGACCAAAGACGTGACCGTCTCGGCGCAGGACGACGGCGAGACCGCCGTGCGACGCTACGTGAGCGTCGACGGCGGCATGAGCGACAACGCCAGGACCGCGCTCTACGGCGCCGACTACTCCGCCCGGATCGCCGGTCGCGAGTCGGCCGCGCAGCCTGCGCTCGTGCGCGTCGCCGGCAAGCACTGCGAGAGCGGCGACATCGTGGTCGATGCCGAGTACCTGCCGGGCGACGTGGCGCCAGGCGACCTCCTCGCGGTTCCGGCGACCGGTGCATACTGCTGGTCGCTGGCGAGCAACTACAACTATCTCGGCCGACCCGCGGTGGTCGCGGTGCGCGACGGCGCCGCCCGCGTCATCGTGCGCGGAGAGACCGAGGCCGACCTACTGGCGCGTGATGCCGCCTACGACGACGGGAGCACCGAGCGATGATCGAGTACCGCAATCTGCGGGTGGCGCTCCTGGGAGCCGGCTCCGTCGGGTCCCAGGTGGCGCGACTGCTGCTGGAGCAGGGCGACGAGTTCGCCTCCCGGGTCGGCGCGCGGCTGGAGCTCGTGGGCATCGCCGTGCGCGACGTCGACGCCCCGCGCGACGTCGACCTCCCGCGCGAGCTGTTCACGACCGACGCCAGCTCCCTCATCCTGGGCGCCGACATCGTCGTCGAGCTGATGGGCGGCGTGGAGCCGGCGCGCGGCTACGTGCTGGAGGCCCTCAACTCCGGAGCCGACGTCATCACAGCCAACAAGGCGCTGCTGGCCACCCACGGCCCCGAGCTGTTCGAAGCGGCGGAGCAGGTCGGTGCACAGCTGTACTACGAGGCGGCGGTCGCCGGGGCGATCCCGATCATCCGGCCGCTGCGCGACAGCCTCGCGGGCGACACCGTGACGCGCATCCTCGGCATCGTCAACGGGACGACCAACTTCATCCTCGACCGCATGGACACCCACGGCGAGACCCTCGCCGACGCGCTCGCCACTGCGACGGCACGCGGCTATGCGGAGGCCGACCCGACCGCGGACATCGGCGGCTACGACGCCGCCCAGAAGGCCGCGATCCTGGCGAGCCTCGCCTTCCACACCACGGTGCCGCTGGAGCGCGTGTACCGCGAGGGCATCACGTCGGTCACGCGCGAGCAGGTCGACGCCGCCCGTGAGGCGGGGGCGGTCATCAAGCTGCTGGCGATCTGCGAGCGCCTGACCGATCCCGAGACGGGGGAGGAGGGCGTCTCCGCCCGCGTCTACCCGGCCCTGATCAGCCGCGAGCACCCGCTCGCCGCGGTGCGCGGCGCGCACAACGCGGTGTTCGTGCAGGCGGCCGCCGCCGGCGACCTGATGTTCTACGGTGCCGGTGCCGGCGGGGTCGAGACGGCCTCCGCTGTGCTCGGCGACGTGGTGTCGGCTGCCCGCCGGCACGTGGTCGGCGGCCCCGGCGTCGCCGAGTCGACCCACGCGGGCCTCCCCGTGCTCGACATCGGCCGCGTGGTCACCCGCTACCAGATCACCCTGTCGGTGGAGGACCAGCCCGGCGTGCTGGCCACGGTCGCCCGCATCCTGAGCGACGGCGGCGTGAGCGTCGAGACGATGCAGCAGTCGGTGCCGAGCACGACCAGTGCCGTCGTCCTCCCCGGTCGGTCCCCGTTGCAGACTGTGGCGCCGATTCACGGCGCGGGCGCCCCCACCGCTACCCTGGTGATCGGCACCCACGAAGCCGAGGAGGCCGCGCTCGCGGCCACCGTGGAGGCGCTCGCGGCCAGCGACGTGGTCACCGCCGTCTCTTCCGTTCTCCGAGTCGAAGGATCTTAATGCCCGAGAAGTCCTACAGCCGTCAGTGGCGTGGCGTTCTGCGCGAGTACGCGGACCGCCTGAACATCTCCGAGGCCACCCCGATCGTGACGCTCGGCGAAGGCGGCACCCCGCTCCTCCCGGCCCCTGCGCTCTCGGCGCGCACCGGAGCGAACGTCTTCGTGAAGTTCGAGGGCATGAACCCGACGGGCTCGTTCAAAGACCGCGGCATGACCATGGCGATCTCGAAGGCCGTCGAGCACGGCGCGAAGGCCGTCATCTGCGCCTCCACCGGCAACACCTCGGCGTCGGCCGCGGCGTACGCCACGCACGCGGGCATCCAGGCCGTCGTGCTGGTGCCGGAGGGCAAGATCGCGATGGGCAAGCTCAGCCAGGCCATCGCGCACAACGCGCAGCTGCTGCAGGTGCAGGGCAACTTCGACGACTGTCTCGACATCGCCCGCGACCTGGCCACCAACTACCCGGTGCACCTGGTCAACTCGGTCAACCCCGACCGCATCGAGGGGCAGAAGACCGCCGCGTTCGAGGTCGTCGAGGTGCTCGGCGACGCCCCCGACTTCCACATCGTCCCCGTGGGCAACGCCGGGAACTACACCGCCTACCACCGCGGCTACACCGAGGAACTGCAGCGCGGCGAGTCGACGAAGCTCCCGCGCATGTTCGGCTTCCAGGCCGCAGGCAGCGCCCCGATCGTGCTCGGCCACGCCGTCAAGGAGCCCGACACCATCGCCACCGCCATCCGCATCGGCAACCCGGCGTCGTGGGAGCTCGCGCTCAACGCGCGCGACGACAGCGAAGGCTACTTCGGCGCGATCGACGACGCGGGCATCCTCGAGGCCCACCGCATCCTCTCGGCAGAGGTCGGCATCTTCGTCGAGCCGGCCAGTGCGATCAGCGTCGCCGGCCTGCTGGAGCGTTCCGCCGCCGGCGCCATCCCCGCCGGCTCCACCGTCGTGCTCACCGTCACCGGCCACGGCCTGAAGGACCCGCAGTGGGCGCTGCGCACCGCCGACGGCTCGGACGTTCAGCCGACGAGCGTCCCGGTGGACACCGCCGCGATCGCCGACGTGCTCGGCCTCTCGGCCAACGCGGGAGCGTCGGCGTGACCCCTCGCGCCGTCGACCTGCGCGGCCGCGCGGTCGCGGTCAAGGTCCCGGCGACGAGCGCCAACCTCGGCCCGGGCTTCGACACGCTGGGGCTCTCGCTCGCGCTCTACGACGAGCTGCGAGTGGCGGTCCGCGACGAGCCGGGCGCGACCGTCCAGGTCACCGGCGTCGGCGCAGGCGAGGTGCCGACCGACGAGACGAACCTCGTCGTTCGCGCGATCGCGCACACGTTCGAGTCGGTCGGAATCGCCCTGCCGGGGCTCGACCTCCAGGCGCGCAACAGCATCCCGCACGGCAGGGGCATGGGCTCCTCCGGCGCGGCGATCGTCTCCGGCATCATGGCGGCGAAGGGCCTGCTGGAGGGCGTCGTCGAGTTCGACGCCCAGGCGCTCCTCGCGCTCGCCAACGACATGGAGGGCCACCCCGACAACGTGGCCCCCGCCCTCTTCGGCGGCCTGACCATCGCCTGGGTCACCCCGGACGGACCGCGTTTCAAGAAGCTGATCGTGCACCGCGGGGTCTCGCCCCTGGTCCTGGTGCCGGAGCACGTCATGTCGACAGCGCTCGCACGCAGCCTTCAGCCGCAGTCCGTGCCCCACGAGGACGCGGTGTTCAACGTCTCGCGCTCCGCGCTGCTGGTCGCGGCTCTCATCCAGAGCCCCGAGCTGCTGCATGCCGCCACCGAGGACAAGCTCCACCAGAGCTATCGCGCCTCGGCCATGCCGGAGACCGACCGCCTGATCACGCTTCTGCGGTCCAACGGCTTCGCCGCGGTGGTCTCGGGGGCAGGGCCCTCCATCCTCGTGCTCTGCAGCGATCCGAGTCAGCGACTCGCCGCCGCCGAGCTGGTCGCCCGCGAGGCGCAGACGGCCTGGCAGCCGCTCATGCTCGCGGTCGACTTCAAGGGAGCGACGGTGACCGCGGCCCCTGCGGACGAGGCGGACACACCGGCCGCGTAGCGTCAGAAACGCCCGGTATGAAGTGGTAAACTGTTCGGGCACCCGTGAAGAACCCGCGTCACGAGCGAATCAAGCTTCCGGGTGATCTCTTAGCAATCATGCCGTCACTCCTGCCTGCGCTTTTCGGATATCCGGAGCATCCGGGTATCCCGAGCGCACCGTAGCGCGGATCCGTACGCAGCGCGGCAAGGCAGGTTCACGTGACGAGTGCTCCACAGCGGCGCGCAGAGTGCGCGTCGGGGGAAAGGAATCCTCTTCAGTGACTGATGTCGAACTCCACGCCGGGGGCGTGGACAACAGCGACCTGACCTCGCTCAAGGTGGCGGAGCTCCAGGCTCTTGCCGCCGAGCTCGGCCTCCAGGGCGCGACCCGGCTCCGCAAGGGCGAGCTGGTCGAGGCGATCGCGACGGCCCGTGCCGCCGTGGCCGGGGACGCCGCGACAGGGGACGCCGCCGCGGCGCCCGCGCAGAGCGAGGCAGAAGCCGCCGCTCCCGTCGTCGAGCCGGTCGTGGCCGAGCCCGTCGAAATCGCGGCCGAGCAGCCCGACCACGCGTCGGCCGCCTCCCAGGTCCTCGTCGAGCCGCTCATCGCCGAGCCGGCCGCGATCGCCGAGCCGCTCGTGGGCGATGCGCTCCTGGCCGGGGTCGAGGCACCGACGGCACCGCGTCGCCGCGGCTCGCGCCGCGCCTCCAGCCCGGACGGCACCATCCTCCCCGCCGCGACGAGCGTCGCCGCGGGCACCCACGTCAACACCGGTGAGACCGGCGTCGAGTCCCTCATCCCCGACGTGGATGCGCTGCTCGACTCCGCGCTCGCGTCGCGCGAGCAGGCTCAGCGCGACGGCCAGGGCGGTCGCCGCCGTCGTGGCCGCGGCCAGAACGGCGGCCAGGGCCAGCAGAACGGCGCGCAGGAGGCCGACGAGCAGTCGACCGACGCGAGCGCCGAGACCGAGACTGTGCAGGCCGAGTCGGCCGAGCAGGGCGGCGAGCAGCAGCAGGGCGGTCGCAACCGCCGCAACCGCAACCGCAACAAGGGCAACGGCCAGAACGGCGAGCAGAACCAGCAGGGCGGCCAGAACCAGGGCGGCAACCAGCAGGGTCAGCAGAACCAGCCGAAGGACCTCCAGGGCGACGGCGACAAGCAGGGCGGCCAGCAGAACCGCGGACCGCAGCAGCAGCAGGCCGACGGCGACCGTTCCGGGCGCTACCGCGACCGCAACCGCAAGCGCCGCGGCGGCGTCGCCGGTGACGAGTTCGAGCCCGAGATCGCCGACGACGACGTGCTGATCCCCGTCGCGGGCATCCTCGACGTGCTCGACAACTACGCGTTCGTCCGCACGACGGGCTACCTCCCGGGCGCCAGCGACGTCTACGTCTCGCTCGGCCAGGTCAAGAAGTACAGCCTCCGCAAGGGCGACGCCGTCGTCGGTGCGATCCGCCAGCCGCGCGAGGGCGACAGCAACAGCCGCCAGAAGTACAACGCGCTGGTGAAGGTCGACTCCATCAACGGTCAGACCGTCGAGGAGGCCGCGAACCGCGTCGAGTTCGGCAAGCTGACGCCGCTCTACCCGCAGGAGCGCCTGCGGCTGGAGACCGAGCCCGGCAAGGTGACCCAGCGGATCATCGACCTGGTCGCCCCGATCGGCAAGGGCCAGCGCGGCCTCATCGTCGCGCCGCCCAAGGCCGGCAAGACCATCGTGATGCAGCAGATCGCCAACGCGATCACCACCAACAACCCCGAGGTGCACCTCATGGTCGTCCTGGTGGACGAGCGTCCGGAAGAGGTCACCGACATGCAGCGCACGGTGAAGGGCGAGGTCATCGCCTCCACCTTCGACCGCCCGGCCGAAGACCACACCACGGTCGCCGAGCTCGCGATCGAGCGTGCGAAGCGCCTGGTGGAGCTCGGTCACGACGTCGTCGTGCTGCTCGACTCCATCACCCGCCTGGGCCGCGCGTACAACCTGACGGCTCCGGCCTCCGGCCGCATCCTGTCCGGCGGTGTCGACGCCTCCGCGCTGTACCCGCCCAAGCGCTTCTTCGGCGCCGCGCGCAACATCGAGCACGGCGGCTCGCTCACCATCCTCGCCTCGGCGCTGGTGGAGACCGGCTCCAAGATGGACGAGGTCATCTTCGAGGAGTTCAAGGGCACCGGAAACATGGAGCTCCGCCTGTCGCGCCAGCTGGCGGACAAGCGCATCTTCCCGGCCGTCGATGTGAACGCCTCCGGCACCCGCCGCGAAGAGATGCTCATGGGTCAGGACGAGGTCAAGATCACCTGGAAGCTGCGTCGTGCGCTCGCAGGCGTGGACCAGCAGCAGGCGCTCGAGATCGTGCTCGGCCGGCTCAAGGAGACCTCGAGCAACGTCGAGTTCCTGATGCAGGTGCAGAAGTCGATGCCGCAGCCGGCCAACGGCCACGGCACCGCGCACTCGCACGGTCACGAGAACGACCACCGCTAGCTGACGAAAGTGCCCGTCCGTCGCGCCCTCCGGTGCGGCGGCCGGGCACTTTTCCGTTCCCGGATCCAGCGCAAGCAGAAAGAAGCCCCCCATGTTCGAGTCGGTCACCGGCCTCATCGCCGAGCACGACGACCTCCAGCAGCAGCTCTCCGACCCCGAGCTGCACAGCGACCCGGTCCGCTCCAAGAAGGTGAACCGCCGCTACGCAGAGCTGTCGCGCATCGTCGGGATGTACAACCAGTGGCGCCAGCTCTCGGACGACCTGGAGGCCGCGCGTGAGCTGGCCGCGGAGGATCCGGCGTTCGCCGACGAGATCCCGGGCCTCGAGCAGGGCCTCGAGGAGACCGGCGAGAAGCTGCGCCGGCTACTGATCCCGCGCGACCCCAACGACAGCCGCGACGTCATCATGGAGATCAAGATGGGGGAGGGCGGCGCCGAGTCCGCGCTCTTCGCCGGAGACCTCCTGCGCATGTACTTGCACTACGCGGACTCGAAGCGCTGGAAGGCCGAGATCATCGAGCAGACCTCGAGCGACCTCGGCGGCATCAAGGACGTGCAGGTGGCGTTCAAGGGGACGTCGAGCGACCCGGCAGAGGGCGTCTGGGCGCACCTCAAGTACGAGGGCGGCGTGCACCGCGTGCAGCGCGTGCCGGCGACCGAGTCGCAGGGCCGCATCCACACCTCGGCCGCCGGCGTGCTCGTCTTCCCGGAGGTCGACGAGCCGGAAGAGGTCGACATCAACCCCAACGACCTCAAGATCGACGTGTTCCGGTCGTCAGGCCCCGGCGGTCAGTCGGTCAACACCACCGACTCTGCCGTGCGCATCACGCACGTGCCGACGGGGATCGTCGTCTCGATGCAGAACGAGAAGAGCCAGCTGCAGAACCGCGAGGCCGCGATGCGCGTGCTGCGGGCGCGCCTGCTGGCCAAGCAGCAGGAGGAGGCGGACGCCGAGGCCGCCGAGTTCCGCAAGGGCCAGATCCGCACGATGGACCGGTCGGAGCGCATCCGCACCTACAACTTCCCCGAGAACCGGATCGCGGACCACCGCACCGGCTACAAGGCCTACAACCTCGACACGGTGATGAACGGCGCCCTCGACCCCGTCATCGAGTCCAACATCCTCGCCGACGAGGAAGCCCGCCTGGCCGACCTAGCCCAAGACTGACCGCCCCGCAGCCATCGCTTCCTCACTTTCTCTCGCAACACGCCGGGCGCAAGCGGGAGAAACTGAGGAAGCGATGGCTGCTGCTCAGATGTAGAGCGCGGGGTCCCGCCAGTCGTCGCCGGGGATCTGCTCGTGGCCCGTGCGCGGGCGCGGGCGCGCGGGGACGCCCGTGAGCACCGAGTCCGGTGGCGCGTCGTGCACGACGACGGCGTTCGCGCCGATGACGGTGCGCGCGCCGATCTCGATCGCGCCGAGGACCTTGGCGCCGGCGCCCACGGTGACGTGGTCGTGGATGGTGGGGTGACGCTTGCCGTGTCCGCTGCCGCGGCCGCCGAGCGTGACGCCGTGATACAGCATCACATCGTCGCCGATCCAGGTGGTCTCGCCGATGACGACGCCCATCCCGTGGTCGATGAAGAAGCGCCGGCCGATGCGTGCCCCGGGGTGGATCTCGATGCCGGTCAGGAACCGCGTGAGCTGCGAGAGGATGCGCGCGGGCATCCGGAAGCCGGCCCGCCAGAGCCGGTGCGCGATGCGGTACGACCAGACGGCGTGGAGGCCGGAGTAGACGATCGCGACCTCCGCGCCACCGCGTGCGGCGGGGTCGTGCGTTCGCGCGTTGCGGATGTCCTCGCGCGCCCGGAAGAGCGGCACGCGGCTCAGTCCAGCAGGTCCGCCCAGAGGGCCGTCGAGATGTACCGCTCGCCGGTGTCGCAGACGACGGCGACGATGGTCTTGCCCGCGTTCTCCGGGCGCGCTGCCACCTGGAGGGCGGCCCAGACGATCGCGCCGGACGAGATGCCCGCCAGGATGCCCTCCTCGCTCGCGAGCCGCTTCGCCACGTCGATGGAGTCCTCGAACGACACGTCGATGACCTCGTCGTAGACGCTGGTTTCCAGGATCTCCGGCACGAAGTTGGCTCCGATGCCCTGGATCTTGTGCGGGCCGGGCTTGCCGCCGTTGAGGATCGGGGAGTCGGCCGGCTCGACCGCGATGACCTGCACGCCGGGCTTGCGCTCCTTCAGGACCTGGCCGACACCGGTGATGGTCCCGCCTGTGCCGACGCCGGCGATGAAGATGTCGACCCCGCCGTCGGTGTCCGCCCAGATCTCCTCGGCAGTCGTCGCACGGTGGATGGCGGGGTTGGCCTCGTTGGCGAACTGCTGCGCCCAGATCGCGTTGTCGTTCTCTGCGACGATCCGCTGGGCGGCCTCCACGGCGCCGCGCATGCCCTCGGGACCGGGAGTGAGGACGATCTCGGCTCCGAACGCGCGCAGCAGCACGCGACGCTCCTTCGACATGGTCTCAGGCATGGTCAGGATGACCTTGTAGCCGCGGGCGGCGCCGACCATCGCGAGGGCGATGCCGGTGTTGCCGCTGGTGCCCTCCACGATGGTCCCGCCCGGACGGAGGGCGCCCGCCTTCTCGGCGGCGTCGATGATCGCGACGCCGATCCGGTCCTTGACGCTGGCGGCGGGATTGAAGAACTCCAGCTTCGCCAGCACGGTCGCGCCGGTTTCGGCGGCGAGCCTGTTCAGCTTGACGAGCGGAGTGCGTCCGACGGTTTCGGTGATGTTCTCGTAGACCTGTGCTGGCATGGTTCACACTCTAATCGGCGCAGGCGCTCCAGCGCCCCGTGTGACGGTAAGCTCATCGGGCCATGTCAGATGCTCGCTCCGCGTTCACCGTCCGTTCCCTCCGCGACGAGACGGTCGCGGTGCTCGCGCAGGCGGGCGTTCCTGATCCCGAGGTGGATGCCGACCTCCTGATCGGGTTCGCGCTGGGTGTCGGGCGGGGCCGCGTGCAGGCGCTGGCGGTGATGGATGCGCCGGCCGATGAGGCCGACGTCGAACGCGTCCGCGGGCTCGCTTCGCGCCGGGCCACGCGGGAGCCGCTGCAGCACATCACCGGCACGGCGCCGTTCCGCTCACTCGAGCTGGCGGTGGGACCGGGAGTCTTCGTCCCACGCCCCGAGACCGAGCAGGTAGTGCAGTTCGCCATCGATGCGCTCCGTGCCGTTCCGTCGCCGTCGCCGATCGGCGTCGATCTGGGGACGGGCAGCGGGGCGATCGCCCTGGCGATGGCCACAGAGGTGCCGTACGCCCGGGTCTTCGCCATCGAGAAATCGCCGGAGGCGATCGCCTGGACGCGTCGCAACGTCGCATCCTCGGGCGCGACGAACGTGGAGTTGGTGCAGGGCGATCTCGCCGACGCGTTCCCGCAGCTCGACGGAACGGTCGACGTGGTCATCTCCAACCCGCCGTACGTGCCGGATGCCGCCATCCCGCGCGACCCGGAGGTGCGGCTGTTCGATCCCGCCATCGCGCTCTACGGCGGTGAGGACGGCCTGGACGTCGTGCGGGTCATCTCGTCGGTGGCGCGCCGGCTGCTCCGCCCCGGCGGCACGCTCGTGCTCGAGCACGGGGAGCTCCAGGGCGCCCAGATCCGCGACCTACTGACCGCAGACGGCTGGCGCGCTGCGGCCACCCACCGCGACCTCACCACGCGCGATCGCGCCACCACGGCGCTGCGCTGAGCCGCGCGGCGCCGCGCTGCGCCCGGTTCGCGTTGCCGTGTCCTCCCGTGCGCGACGTGCTGCCGCGAATCGGGCCCGGGTCAGCGGCGCTCGCGCTCAGCGCGCTCCTTGTCGCGCGCGATGCGCTCGCGGGCGCGGGAGATCGCTTCGCGCTCGCGCTTGCGCGCCTCCCGCAGCGCCTTCTCGGCCTCGCGTCGCTGCTTTGCGGCCTCGCGCACGGCCTTGTCGTGGGGGATCGGTTCCGGGCGCGGCTCGGCGGCCACGACCGGCTCGCCGGAGGCGCGTGCCGCGATGTACCGCTCGATCCCGTCGAGGATGCGCTCGAGGCCGAACGCGAAGTCGTCCTGTTCGTCTTCGTCGTCGGCATAGCCTCCTGAGGCCACCAGCGGGGCGAGGTCGGGGAAACGCTCCGGCGTGACGAGCTCTGCGAGTGCGGCGGCGAGGGCCTCTCCGTTCTGCGGCGGTTGTGCGCCCTTCTCGCGCGACTGGCGCACGTCGCGCTCGACGACGCCGGCGGCGCGCGCGTACGACGACAGCAGCAGGGCCGTGCCCATCTTCTCCGCGTCGGTCAGGGGCAGGCCGCGCATCTCGCGCAGCCCCCAGTCGAGCACCGCGAGATTGTTGGGCATCAGCGGGATGCCCGAGATCGGGATGTCGGGGAACCAGGGGTGCGCCTGGATCACCTCGATACTCGCCATCGACCAGCGGCGGAGGCCGCTGCGCCAGTCCGTCCCGCGATCGTCTTCTGCGGGAATCGGGACGTCGCACACCGCGTCCTGCATGAGCGCGAGAACGTCGTCCTTACTCGTCACATACCGGTAGAGCGACATCGTCGTGAAGCCGAGTTCGGTCGCGATGCGGCTCATGGAGACCGCGCCGAGACCTTCGTGATCGGCGATGGACACGGCCGTGTCGATGATCCGCTCGATGCTGAGCTCTCGTTTCGGGCCGCGCTGGGGGCGCTCGGCGACGCCCCAGCTCAGCGCGACGGCGCGGGGGAGCGCCTCTTCGACTTCGTCCGCCATTCCGCGCGCCTTTCCGGTTCGGTGTTGACACCCATCCTAGAACTGTGTATCACTTAAACCAAGCGTATACGCCATAAACAGTTTGCTACCTACACAGAACTCGAAAGGAACCGGACCATGACAGCACCAGCGATCGCGGTCGCCGGACTGCGCAAGTCCTTCGGCACGCAGACCGTCCTCGACGGAGTCGACCTGCACGTCGAGCGGGGGAGCGTGTTCGCACTCCTCGGCCCGAACGGGGCGGGCAAGACCACCGTCATCAACATCCTCAGCACCCTGGTCACGCCCGACGCCGGCACGGTGTCCGTCTGCGGCCACGACGTGGTCGATGACCCGGACGGCGTCAAGGAGTCGATCAGCCTCACCGGGCAGTCCGCCGCGGTCGACGAAGTCCTGACGGCCGAAGAGAACCTGCGCATGATGGCGCGACTCTCCGGCTTCGACAGGCCGGGCGCAGCCGAGCGTGCTGCAGACCTGATCGACCGCTTCGACCTCCGCGGCGCCGCCCGCAAGCGGGTCAAGACCTACTCCGGCGGCATGCGACGCCGGCTCGACCTGGCGCTCAGCCTCGTGGCGACACCGCCGGTCATCTTCCTCGACGAGCCGACGACCGGCCTCGACACCCGCAGCAGGCAAGCGTTGTGGGCGATCATCCGCGACCTCGCGGCGCGGGGCACGACCATCCTCCTCACGACGCAGTACCTCGAGGAGGCCGACCAGCTCGCCGACCGGATCGCGGTGCTCGATCACGGCCGTGTGGTCGCAGAAGGCACGGCGGTCGAGTTGAAGGCGCGTGTGGGCGGGGAGGTCGTCGAGCTGCGCGACGCGGCCGACGAGATCGTCCGCGAGCTGCCCACCGACGGCACCGTCGACGGCCTGCGCGACGCGATCGACCGACTCGACACGCTGGGCGTTCCCGGCGCCTCCATAGCCA
This sequence comes from Leifsonia sp. TF02-11, assembly GCF_017565305.1. Taxonomy (GTDB): domain Bacteria; phylum Actinomycetota; class Actinomycetes; order Actinomycetales; family Microbacteriaceae; genus Leifsonia. The sequence continues at coordinate 31,055 of NZ_JAGEKP010000029.1, read as the reverse complement.
TCCGCAAGCCGAGCCTCGACGACGCGTTCCTGATCCTCACCGGCAGCCGCGCCGACACTGATTCCGATTCCGATTCCGAGCTCCAGAAGGAGGCCGTCCGATGACCACGCTCGCCGCTGTCACCCCGTCCCGCCGCGTGAGCGGCGCCACCTCCGCTGCCGTGTTCATCGGCCGCAGCGTGCGCCACTCGCTGCGCAATGTCGAAGCCCTCACCATGGCGATCGCCCTTCCGGTGATGCTGATGCTCCTGTTCACCTTCGTCTTCGGGGGCGCCATCGATTCCGGGGGCGGCTACGTCGACTATGTCGTGCCGGGCATCATCCTGCTCTGTGCCGGGTTCGGCGCGTCCAGCACGGCGGTGGACGTCGCGGAGGACATGAGCAACGGGATCGTCGACCGTTTCCGCACCATGCCGTTGCGGGCCAACGGCGTCATCACCGGGCACGTCGTGGCGAGTCTGCTGCGCAATCTGCTCGCGACTGGCGTCGTCGTCGGCGTCGCCCTCGCGGTGGGGTTCCGCCCGTCGGCGAACGTGCTGGAGTGGGTCGGAGCGCTCGCGATGGTCGCCCTGTTCATCCTGGCGATCACCTGGCTCTTCGCGGCGATCGGCATCGCGGCGGCCAATCCGACGGCGGCGAGCGGGTACGGCTTCGCCCTGCTGTTCCTGCCCTATCTGTCCAGCGCGTTCGTCCCGACCGACACGATGCCGTCGTGGCTTCAGTGGATCGCACAGAACCAGCCGATCACTCCGATCATCGAGACGATCCGAGCGTTCCTGTTCGGCCGCGATCCCGGGAGCGATCTGTGGTGGGCGCTCGGCTGGTGTGCCGTCATCATCGTGGGCGCGTACGTGTGGGCCGCCTGGTTGTTCAGGCGCAAGGCAGGGCGGCGCTGAGCTGCAGATTCCTCCACATTCGACGCCGCCGGTGTCTTCTCCACAGAAGACGCCGGCGGCGCTCTTCGCATGCTGACCCGGCGTTACGTTCGCTTCACGAGAACAGCACGGGGGAGCGATGAAGTACACGATCACGCACGCGGGGACGAGCGGGCCGGAGGATCTCCTGGTCACGGCCGACGTTTCGGTGACGGTCGCGGACCTCGCGGCGCGCTTGGCCGGACGGCGGGAGAGCGGTGCCGACAGGGCCGGCGGCGTCACGATTCGTGTCGAGCCGCCGGGAACGGCGCGGGCGATCGTGCTCGATCCGGCGTCGCCCCTCTACGCGTCCAGCCTGCGATCGGGTCACCGGGTCGAGGTCGTGCCGCCGGGTGTCCGTCGAGCCGGTGACGAACGGGACGACGAGCCGGCGGCGCTCGTCCGGCTGGTGTCAGGGCCGGATGCCGGGCGCGAGTTCCGGATCCCCACCGGGGTGAGCCTGATCGGTCGTGATCCGTCGGCCGCCGTTCGGCTCGACGGCGATCGGGAGGTCTCTCGACGCCACGCGACCGTCACGGTGGCCGAGACCGTGGCGGTCGCCGATCTCAACTCGGCGAACGGGGTCGTCGTCGACGGGTGCCTTGTGCGCAGTGCCGAGCTCGACGCCGAGACCCGCGTCCGTATCGGGGGCACGGAGCTGTGTGTTCTGCCGCTCGCCGGTTCCCTGCGCCGGCCTCCGTCGCAGACGGGAGACGGCTTCATCCGGCCGCCGCGCGTGGAGCCCGCACCCGTGGCGGCGAAGGTCGTGCTTCCCGAGCCGCCCGTCCCCGACGAGCCGCCCCGCCTCCCGGTGATCGCGCTCGCGGCGCCCGCTCTGCTCGGAGTGGCACTCTTCGCGGTGACCGGGCAGGCCCTGTCGCTGGTGTTCGCCGTGCTGTCGCCGGTGATGCTCGTCGGTTCGTGGGTCGACGGCAGGGTACGAGGGCGTACCCGAAGGTCGGCACGGAGGCGCGCGTTCGACGCGGCGCTCCGTGGTGCGCGCACGGAGCTGGTGGAGGCCCGCGCCCGGGAGGTCCGGGCGAGGATTCTCGAAGCGCCGTCCACGTCGGCCGTCGCCGAAGCGATGCACCTGCGCTCCCCGCTGCTGTGGAGCCGGCGGCCAGGGACGGACGCCTTCCTGCGCCTCCGGTTGGGCGCCGCCGACCTCCCGAGTCGCGTGGAGGTGACGTTGCCGGTCCGCGATGCGGGGGAGTCCGGCGATGTGGAGGCGGTGAAGGCACTCGCGCGGGAGTTCCGGGACGTGCCGGGTGTGCCCGTGGTGGAACGGCTCGACCACGTGCAGGCGATCGGTGTCGCCGGTACGGGGCCGCTTGCCGACGGCGTGGCGCGGGCGCTCGTCGTCCAGGCAGCCGGGCTCCACTCACCGGCAGAGCTCGCTATCGCCGCGATCGTCGGCGACCGGGCGATGCCCACGTGGAGCTGGCTCAAGTGGCTTCCCCACGTGGATTCGCGGCAGAGCCCGCTGCGCGGCACCCCGGCCCTGGCGTGCGATCCGACGAGCACGGCGACACTGCTGGGGGCTCTGGAGTCGATCGCCGCGGCCCGGAAGCGTCACGGCATTCCACGTCCCGATGAACCCGGGTTCGCCGTGTCGGTGCTCGTGGTGGTCGCCGGGGTCGCCTCCGCCGACCGGTCGCGGCTGGTCGCCCTGGCGGAGTCCCGCGTCGGAATGGCGTTGATCTGGACCGCCGACGAGGTCGACTCGCTCCCCGCGGTCTGCGGGACCTTCGTCCACCTCGGTGCCGCAGCGAGCGCTCCGTCCGTCGGCTTCGCGCGGGAGTCGCGAACGGTTCACCCGAGCGCACTGGAGACGATCGACCCGATCGCCGCCGAGACGGCGGCGCGAGCGCTCGCACCTGTCGCGGATTCCGGAGCGCCAGTGGGTGACCAGACGGATCTGCCCCGGAGCGTCGCGATGTTCGACCTCTTCGGCGACATCGTGGCCTCGGATCCGGAGGCGATCGTCCGACGCTGGACGCGCACGGACTCCCTCACCGCCGCGTGGGTCCCCGGGCGCCCGCGGGACCCAGGCGCGCTGCGCGCTGTCGTGGGTCGGAGTCAGAACGGTCCCATGGCCCTCGACCTGCGCGCGGACGGTCCGCACGCGCTCGTCGGCGGCACGACGGGTTCCGGCAAGAGCGAATTCCTCCAGACCTGGATCATGGCGCTCGCCGCCGAGTACGCTCCTGACCGACTGACCTTCCTGCTCGTGGACTACAAGGGCGGAGCCGCCTTCGCCGAGTGCGCGGACCTGCCGCACACCGTCGGATTGGTCACCGATCTGACTCGACCGCTGGTGCGACGCGCATTGGTCTCGCTGCGCGCGGAACTCGCCCGTCGCGAGCGCGTCCTGAGCCGCGCAGGTGCGAAGGACATGACCGCGATGGAGGCCGCGGGCGACCCGGCCGCTCCGCCCGCGCTCGTGATCGTGGTCGACGAGTTCGCCGCGCTGGCAGCGGACCTTCCCGAATTCCTGGCCGGCGTGCTCGACATCGCTCAGCGCGGGCGGTCGCTCGGGCTGCACCTCGTGCTCGCGACTCAGCGACCGTCCGGAGTCGTCAAGGACGACCTGCGGGCGAACACGAACCTCCGCATCGCGCTCCGGGTGGCCGATGCGGCGGACAGCGTCGATGTGGTCGGCGTGCCCGACGCCGCCGGGTTCGCCGTGGAGACGCCCGGGCGCGCGCTCGTCGCACGTGGCCAGGGACGGCGGGACATCTTCCAGACGGGCTACCTCGGCGGTGACACGTCATCTGTGCGCCGGCGTCCCGAGCTGACGGTGCAGTCACTGCCGTTCGGCGCGGGCGAACGGTGGCCGGAGGAGCCCGGGGAGCAGGAGAGTGCAGGCGCTCGTCCGGACCGGGGTGCGCGGAACGAGCGAGACATTGCGCGGCTCGCACGGACGATGTCCGCGGCGGCCGATCGGGCCGGCATCGCCGTTCCGCGCCGGCCTTGGGTCGAACCTCTCCCGACGTCCGTCGGGCTGGAGGAGCTGCCGAGCTTCCCGGACGGTGTGATCGCGCTCGGGCTCCGTGACGAGCCGAGACAGCAGCGGCAGCGACCCGTCACCGTCGACCTCGACACTGTGGGACACCTTGCGGTGCTCGGTGGCGGCGGATCGGGCCTGAGCACAACGCTGCGCACGGTCGCCGCCGCCCTGACGGCCTCCTGCGTATCGGCTTCGGCGACGGGCCTCGATCCACTGGCACGCGTCGAGCTGTACGCGATCGACTGCGCAGGCGGCGGGCTTGCGCTCCTCGACGGTCTGCCGACCGTCGGATCGGTCGTGCCCGGAGGCGACACTGAACGCATCGACCGGCTGCTGGGCGATCTGCTCGGCCTCATCGAACGGCGGTCGACCCTCCTGGGGGACGCCCGCGCATCCACAGTCGGCCAGTACCGCGCCGCGACCGGGAATGCCCTCGCGCGTGTCGTGCTCGTGCTTGACGGCCTCGAGGGGTTCCGAGCGGAGAACGAGTTCCGCGACGCGGGACGCCCGCTCGACCGGCTGATCGCGCTCGCGTCGACCGGGCGGCAGGTCGGCGTGCACCTCGTCGTCTCCTGCAGTCGAAGCGGGATGATCCCGACCGCGCTCGCCGCGAAGCTGGGGGCGACGATCACGCTCGGCTCAGTCGGCCGCGAGTCCCCGTTCGCCGATCGGTCCGCGTCATACGACGGCATTGACGAGGACATCGACGCCGCACCAGGGCGCGGAGTGTTCGAGGGGGACGCGGTCCAGGTCGCTGTGCCCGGCGGCAGCCAGGAGGCGGGCGCGCAGGCCGCTGCGCTCGACGAGCTCGCACGGCGCGTTCAGCAGGCCGGGCTGCTGCCGACCGCGCCGATTCGACGGTTGGAGCCGTGGATTCCACGCGGTGACCTCCCGGCTGTGATCGACGGGCGGCCGACGATCGGAGTCGGCTACGAAACGCTCGAACCGGTGGGGCTGCCCCCGCGCGGCCTGTTCGTGGTCTCCGGTCCGTTCGGATCGGGCCGGACCACGGCGATTCGCACCATCGTAGAAGCAGCCTTCGACGCGCACCCCGACACGGAGGCCCACCTGGTTTCGCTTCGTACCAGCGCGCTCGTGGACGCGGCACCGTGGGGTGCCGCAGCCGACACGCCAGACGCCACTTCGGCACTCGTCGCGGACCTGACGGCGCGAATCCCGAACGCGTGCGAGGACGAGCTCCGCCGTCTCCTGATCGTGGTGGAGGGGGTCGGCGACTTCGAGGGCGATCCCGTCGAAGCGCAGACCGCGCGGCTCGTCAAGGTGGCGCGCCGCGCCGGCGTGGCTGTCGTCGCCGAGTGCGATCCGGTGACGGCGCCCACCGCCTGGCAGATCTTCGCCGAACTCAAAGCGGCACGGGCGGGGCTCGTTCTGCAACCGGACGAGGGCGACGGCCTGGCGCTGTTCCGCACACCGTTCCCGCGGGTGCCACGCGGGGAGTTCCCGGCCGGGCGGGGCTATCTGATCGAGGGAGGGAGGCTGACGCGACTGCAGATCGCTGTGACGAAACCGTGAAATGCAAAGATTTTATCCAGGCATGAAATGCCATATGTTGAATCTCTAGCCGGTGACCGGCAGAGGACCAAGGGGGAAGCACAATGTCCAACATCAACGTCTCGTTCCAAGAATTGAACGGCAACGCCGATCGGCTCAACGCCGGACGGGAGGAGATCGGCGCAACGCTCAGCCGGTTGCAGAGTCAGATCGCCGGGCTCGTCTCCGCCGGTTTCACGACCGACCGATCATCGGGAGCGTTCGCCGACGCGTACGCGCGATTCACGACCGGCGCCCAGAACGCCGTGGGCGGACTGGACGACCTCGCCCAGTTCCTGCGATCGACCGCCCACACGTTGAGCGAGGTCGATGCGCAGCTCGCCGCCCGGCTCGGCCGCTGAGCGGGCGAGGGGCATCGATGTACGGGGACACCAGCAGGATCCGCGCGCGCTCGGCCGCGCTCCGCACAGCGTCGGCGACGCTTCGCGGGCAGGCCGGCGCGGCGGGCGCGAGAGCGGAGGCGTGCGCCTGGTCGTCGGCGGCCGGGGAGCTGCTGCGTTCGAGAGTCCGATCACTGGTCGCCGAGCTGGTGCAGCACGCCAGAGCTCTCGATGCCGCGGCCGACGCGCTGGACGCGCACGTCCGCGCCGTCGACGACTCGGTGGCGCAGATCACCGCGGCGGGGCAGACGGCGCTCGGAGCCGCTCCCGCCCTGCGCGCGGGTCTGACTCGGGTGGCAGAGGGCGTCGCGGCGGTGGCGCGATGAGCGCCGGTGTGGCGATGAGCGCCGGCGGCGTCCGGTTCGCGCCGACCGCAGGGCAGCTCCGCGCGATCGCCAGAAGCGTTCCCGGCCTGACGCTTCCGTCGTTCGCGGTCGACGCGCCCGCGCCGTCGCACCCCGCACCGTCGCACCCCGCACCGGATGTCTCGCCGGCCGCCGTCGATCCCCGCCTGCTCCTGGCACTCGGGCTTCAGGATGTCGCCGACGGGATCGTCCAGACCGTCTCCTGGTCACCGGGCGAGGTGGTCCGTCGCACCATCGCCGTCTCCGGTGTCGTGGCTGCGTCGATCGGGCGGCGCGACACGTCGAGCGCCGCGGTGACAGAGGCGACCGCGGCGACTGAGGTGACCGCCTCCTTCGATGTCGCACTGATTCCCGCAGTGCGGGTCGCGACCGAACTGCGTGACACTGTGCCCGCCTGCGCCGGCGGCCGGAGGAGCTCCGCACCACGAGACATCGGCATGGTCGCGTCGCGTGCGATCGTCGAGGCGACTCGCCACGGCGACCCGGTGCTCGTCGAGGAGGTGGCCGCCGATCTGTGGGTCGAGCAGCAGGCGGCGGCACTGCTTCAGGGGTTCCGCTCGAGGCAGTCGAGCGGGTACCGGGTCCGGTGCTTCGACGGCCGTTCCGGCCGCTGCATCGCGGGCGACGATTGGTTCGGCTCGGAACACGGCTGGCGTCGATTGCTACTCGGCCTCCCGGAGCCCCGCCTCCATGCACCCACTCAACAGCAGCTCCTGGATGCGACCCTCACGTTGGCTGAGGCGTCCGACGACCAGATCAGGGATTCGCTCACCTGGCTGACCGCGACTCTGCTGCGGGTGATCGCCCGATGAGCCGGGCGGAAACGGAGGGCGGCGGCCACGTCGGAGGAGTCACGGTTTCGGGTGCGCGAATCCCCCTCCACCGCGCGAGCACCGAGTCGCTCGACGAGAGGGCGGTCGCCGCCGCGCGGGCGATCAGCGGCGTCGGCGGGGCAACCGAGCGGCTGACCGTGGAGGCCGGCGCTGCGCTCGCGCGTGCCCGATCGGATGCCGGCGACTCGATCGCGGCGGCGGGCGGGCGGCTGCAGCTTTCGTTCCGGGACGTGGAAGCCATGACCAGCGAGATCGCCGCGCTGAGTCGCGAAGCGACGGAACTCGCGGCGAGCGCAGCGCGAATCGCGATCGACGGCGACCTTCTCGCTTCGTGCGCCGTGTCGCCGTTCACCGGAACAGCAGCGGAGGCCGCCGTCGGCGTCGCCGCGACCGGGCTGGCCCAGACCGCCGTCCGGGCGAGCGCGCTCGCCGTAGCAACCGGTGCTGTGGCGTCGACGTACGCCGCTGCCGACGCGTGGCTGGCCGCCGCGGCCGGTTCGCTCCACGCCTCGGCGGTGGCGGCCGGAGCGATCCTCCCGGCGGGAGCGGCATTCGCCGGCGAGCTCGCAGAGCAGGCCGCCGCGGCCTCCGCGGTCCGACTCCGAACCGATCTCGCCGTGTCCGGCGCGTCGGCGGCGGCCATCGCCGACCTGGGAGTCGCCGCAGCGGCGGCCCCCGCCCTCGCCGCGGGAGCCGTCGCCGCCGTCGCCGGAGGATTCGGTGCAGAGACGCTGCGTTCGCTCAACGCCGCGTTCGCCGAGGCAAACCGCGCTTTCGGAGGCGACGGTGAGGCGTTCAACCCGTTCGTCGCCTCGGATCAGGTGCGCTACGGAGCGGCGCTGGCGGCGGCCTTCGACCGCACCTTCTCCCTCGACGACGCCCTGGCCGGCTCGGTCGGCGGTATCCAGGCGATCCTCGGAGCGACGGGACCGTTCTACGACGACATCCTCGCCGGCCTCGTCACCGCGGGCGTCGCCGTGGGCTTCTTCCACGACGGCGACGTGCGGGTCCGCCCGGCGGAGGGCGTCGACCGGACACAGATGGAGGACAGCGCGGCCTCGACGTGGGCTGCTCTGGGTGTCGAACCCGGCTACGGCGACATTGATGGCCGAGTCGTCCCGAGCGACTGGGCGTCGATGGTGGCTGGTCTCGCACAGTTGGACGGCATCGGTGGTTCCGAGCGGGCACTCATCCGGGTCTTCACTGTTCTCGACGAGCGCGGCGGTGTCGTGAGCCATCGTGTGCAGATTCCATCGACGGCCAGTTGGAACCCCTCGACAGCGTCCGGCGGGAGCCCCGCCGATCTGACCTCGGATCTCTACTCGATTCTGCAGGGATCCGACGCGTCGTTGTCCAGCGCCGTCTACGAAGCGATGCGTCAGGCGGGGATCGCGACGGGGGAGAATGCCCCACCCGTCTCCATCGACGGCTTCAGCCTCGGCGGCATCGCGGCAGCGGCGATAGCTGCGGATCCCCGCGGGTTCAATGTCGTCGAGATTCATACAGCCGGATCGCCGATCGGGGGAATTGCCATCCCCCGGTCCACACGGGTCTACGCGTTGGAAGCAGACCAGGATCTCGTCGCCGCCCTGGACGGCCGTCTCAATCCGGACCGCCCAGGGTGGACGACCGTGCGTGGCACGGGCGTGCGCACAGCGGACGAGGACGCGGCGGGTCCGATGGTGCCTGGCGCTGTGCATTCGGCGCGTCGATACGCGGTGATGGGGGCGGGAACCGACGAACTCCGTGACGTGGGCGGGCTCCAGGTTCCTCCTGGCGGATCAGTGAGCGTGGCGGACTTCGAGGCGAAGCGATGGTCGCAGTGAGGGCGCGTGTCTGCGTCGCGATGGCGGTCGCTCTGATTTCGCTCGCCGGTTGTACTGCTGCTCCATCGACTGACACAGGCCTCAGCGCAGCAGGGGCAGAGAAGCTTCTCAACGACATCGCCGGTGTCGAGAACGCGACGGTCCGCAGCCGTACGACTCTGGACGGGTTCACGCAGCATGTCCCGACCACCGTCAAAGTCCACCTCCGGAGCGGCCATACCGTGCATGACGACGCGCGATTGGCGGACTACCTCATTCGTCTGCTGTGGTCCGTCGGCGAGGTGCGTCCGACCGAACTCGTCGTCTCGGTGAGTTCGTCGGACGGGTCGATGATCCGCCTCGTAGATGGCGCGACTGCAACGGGGTGGGAACCGATCATCGGGTCCCGCGACGCACCGGTCTTCGTTGTTCACCGTCTCGGCGATGAACCTGTGAAATCCAAACTCGGCCCCTGGCCGGGCCCCGTTCCATCACCGCCGCTCGACGCGATCCGCCCGCTGGAGGACGACGCCTCGGCTCAGCGCTCGCGCTCGGCGAACGCGTGGATCGCGGCCAGCATCCCGTCCGTGTCGAAGGATCCGTCGGCGTTGCGGATGAAGTGATGGGCGTGCATTCCGGCCTCGCGGGCTCCGTCGACGTTGGCGAGCGAATCGTCGAAGAGGATCGCGTCGCCGGGCTGCACGCCGAAGCGCCCGAGCGCGCGGGTGTAGATGCGGCGTTCCGGCTTGCGCGCGCCCAGCACGGCTGAGACGAGGTCGTTGTCGCGGAGCACATCGACGATCTCGGGCGTGAGCACGGGCAGGGAATCCTTGAACGGGATCGGGTTGTTCGACAGCAGGGACACCGTCCCCAGCGTCGCCGCCGTGTGAAGTGCTGCGATCGAACCCTCGATCGGCGTCATCGCGGCCTTGCGGGCGTCTTGCCACTGGGCCAGTGTCAGGTGCGCGCCCGTCACCTCGGCGAACGCGGCCAGGTACTCCTCGCTGGTCGCGTACTCGCCGATCTCGGCGGCGCGTTCGTGGCCTCCCGCCCACCAGGTCGACGCCAGCCGGTACTGGCTGACGCCGCCGAGCTCGGCCAGGCGGGGGAGGCGCATGTGGAAGTCGTAGTCGTAGAGGGTCTTGTCGCAGTCGAAGAAGTAGACGTCCATCGTGACCAGTATCGTCCAGCGGCGTCCCCGCGCGGTCGCAGAGAACCTTGCAGTCGCTCAACTATCATGGGTGCCGTCATGGCTGCTATCTACGACTGTTCCGTCGACTCCGAACTGCTCACCGGCATGCGCCTCGCCCGTGGGGCGATCGGGCGCGGTGAGCTTGTCGTCATCCCCACCGACACGGTCTACGGTGTGGCCGCCGACGCCTTCAGCCCTGCAGCGGTGCAGCGTCTCCTCGACGCCAAGGGGCGCGGCCGGCAGTCGCCGCCTCCGGTGCTGGTTCCCGGCATCCCCACCCTCGCGGCCCTCGCCGAGAGTGTGCCGGCAGAAGTGGAGGCCCTCGTCGCCGCCTTCTGGCCTGGCGGTCTGACCATCGTCCTGCCCGCTGCGCCGTCCCTCGTCTGGGATCTCGGCGAGACCCGCGGCACCGTCGCCCTGCGCATGCCGCAGGACCGCATCGCCCTCGAGATCCTCTCGGAGACGGGGCCGCTGGCCGTGTCGTCGGCCAACCTCACCGGGCGTCCGGCCGCCCGCACCGCGGCCGAAGCGGAGGCCATGCTCGGGGATTCGGTCGCCGTCTACCTCGACGGGGGAGAGGCGGGCACGGCGTACGAGCGCGTCGACGGCAAGGACTCGTCCTCGACGATCGTCGACGCCACAGCGCTGGCATCCGGCTCGGGCAAGCTGCGCATCCTCCGGCACGGCGTGATCACCGCCGAGCAGCTGCGCGAGGTCGTCGGCGACGCGCTGGCCGACGATCAGAGCGTCGAGACCGCGGACACGGCCGCCGGAACAGCCGCGGCCGAGTCGAGCGGTGCCGCCGCGGCCTCGACCGGCCCCGCCCTGCGCGACGGCGTCGACACCGCTGCGGACACCTGAGCCGTGACCCTCTTCCTCGCACTCGCTCTCATCTCGGCCGTCATCACGTTCGGGATGTCGCTGGTTGTCTACCGGCTGGCGATGCGCTTCAAGCTGTACCCGAAGATCCGCGAACGCGACGTGCACACCCGGCCGACGCCGCGGCTCGGGGGTGTGGCGATGTTCCTCGGCATCCTCGTCGCATTCGGGGTGTCCTGGCTGCTGTCCAGCCAGTTCGGCGTGCTGTCGCTGATCTTCTCCGACGCCGGGCCCATCGTCGCGATCCTCGGCGCCTCGCTTCTCATCGTCGTGCTCGGGGTCGCCGACGATCTGTGGGATCTCGACTGGATGACCAAGCTCGCGGGCCAGTTCGTCGCGGCGGGCCTCGTGGCGTGGCTCGGCGTGCAGATCTACTCGCTCCCGATCGGCGGCCTCACCATCGGCTCGCCGCTGATGAGCATCGTGATCACCCTGTTCGCCATCGTCCTCGTGATGAACGCGATCAACTTCATCGACGGGCTCGACGGCCTCGTCGCGGGCGTCGCGCTCATCGCCAACGGCACCTTCCTCGTCTACACCTACCTCCTGCAACGCGACATCAGCCCGCAGAACTACTTCAGCCTCGCCGGCGTCATCGCGGCCATCCTGGTCGGCGCCTGCGCCGGTTTCCTGCCGCTCAACTGGCACCCGGCCAAGATGTTCATGGGCGACGCCGGCGCCCTTCTGATCGGTCTCCTCATGGCCACGTCGGCGATCTCCGTCACGGGCACCATCAATCCGGAGGCGCTGCAGACGCTCGGCAAGTCGTCCCTCGTGCCCGCGTTCATCCCGGTCACCATCCCGTTCGCCGTCCTCGTCATCCCGCTCCTCGACTTCGGTCTCGCCGTCGTCCGCCGCCTGCGCGCGGGGAAGTCCCCCTTCAGCGCCGACCGCAAGCACCTGCACCACCGACTCCTCGACATGGGGCACACGCACCTGCACGCCGTCCTGATCTTCTACGCCTGGACCGCCGTGCTCTCCATCGGTTGTCTGCTGTTCTTCTTCGACCCGTACTGGATGGCCATCGTCTTCGTCGCGATCGGCCTCGTGATCTGCGCCGCCCTGACGCTTGCGCCGCTCAGCAGACGCAAGGCGAACGAGGCGGCGGCCGAACTGGCGCCCGCCGGGAGCAGGGAAGCCGAGGAAACGGCCAGGTACGACCAGCTCGACATCGCCAGCGAGGGCGTCCACGTCCCGGCGGCGCCGCCGACCCCCACCGACACCAGCACCGAGGAGACCCGATGACCGACCCCCAGGACGGTTCGCCCGCCCCGCGGCCGGACCAGCCAGCGAACCGTCCCACCCCGCAACAGCCCACGTCGACACCGGTCCTGAAGAACGCCCTCAAGTACGGGCTGATCCTCGCCGCTGCCATCGCCGTCGTCGGGATGGTGCTCGGCGGTATCTTCGCCGGCTGGGTGGGCGTGACGAGCGCCCTCATCGGCACACTCATCGCCGCGGTGTTCCTCGGGATCACCGCACTGAGCATCCTGATCGCGAACCGTTTCATCGCCTCCGACCTCTATGTCGGGATCTTCTTCGGCATCGTGCTCGGCGGCTGGATCCTCAAATTCGTGGTCTTCATCGTGCTGGCGATCGTGCTGCGCGACCAGCCGTGGATCAATCCCGTCGTGCTCTTCCTGAGTGTCATCGCCGGCGTGATCGGGTCGCTCGTCGTCGACATGATCGTCGTCTTCCGATCGCGCATCCCCTACGTCAGCGACGTCACGCTGCCGGGGGAGAAGCACTGACCTGTATCCGATTCGTTACCGGTTGAAAACTCTTGTAGAGTTGTCAGTGATCCCCCACCCGTACGCGCCCAAAGCACCACCGGCGCGCGAGCGCGGGTGTCCACCGTTCGTCGTCGCGAGAGCATTTGCTCGACGCCCCGAAACAGGAGATAGCGCTGTTAGCTAACGCTGTGAACCTGCTGGTCCAGGCCGCAAGCTCCGATGATGGAAGCTTCCACGGCCCGTCGATCAACGAGTTCTTCCCACCGGCCATTTTTTCCATCGGTGGCTTCGAGGTCAACCGGATCATGCTGGTCCGGTTCATCGCGGTCGTCGCACTCCTCCTGGTCTTCTGGCTCGGCACGCGGCGTATGCGCGTGGTCCCCGGCCGCTTCCAGTCGCTCGTCGAGATGGGCCTCGACCTCGTCCGCGTGAACATCGCGGAAGACCTGCTCGGTCGCAAGGACGGCCGCCGGTTCCTTCCGATCCTCACCACCATCTTCTTCATGGTGCTGTTCATGAACCTGACGGGTGTCATCCCGTTCCTGAACATCGCGGGGACCTCGGTCATCGGAGTGCCGCTCGTCCTGGCCGCCGTCTCGTACATCACCTTCATTCACGCCGGCGTCAAGAAGAGCCCCGGCGGGTTCTTCAAGAACGCGCTGTTCCCCGCCGGCGTGCCGAAGGCCATCTACATCATCGTGACGCCGATCGAGTTCATCTCGACCTTCATCCTGCGACCGATCACGCTGACGCTCCGACTCATGATGAACATGATCGTCGGCCACATGCTGCTGGTGCTCTTCTTCAGCGCCTCGGTGTTCTTCACCTTCGCGCTCGGCCAGGGCTGGATCGTCCTCGGCATCGGCGCGCTCGGCTTCGGCTTCGTCTTCACCCTGTTCGAGATCCTGGTCGCTGTACTCCAGGCCTACGTCTTCGCACTGCTCACGGCTGTCTACATCCAGCTCGCAGTCGCCGAGGAGCACTAATTACGGTTCGCGCATCCGCACGAACCGCCATCACGGAAGGAAACACATAACGTGGACATCGCTGCAATCAACGGCAACATCGCCACCGTCGGTTACGGCCTCGCCGCCATCGGCCCGGCCATCGGCGTGGGCATCGTCGTCGGCAAGACCATCGAGGGCGTCGCCCGTCAGCCCGAGCTGGCCGGCCGTCTCCAGGTCCTGATGTGGATCGGTATCGCGTTCACCGAGGCGCTCGCCTTCATCGGTATCGCGACCTACTTCATCTTCCAGTAATCCTCCTCATCTCTCTCAATAAGGAGGAACGATGATCAACGGTGTGATCCGCGCCGCTACGGAGGGCGAGACGATCAATCCGCTCATTCCGCAGTGGTACGACATCGTCGGGTCGCTGATCTGCTTCGTCGTCATCCTGATCTTCTTCTGGATCTACGCGCTGCCGCGCATGCAGAAGCTCCTGGATCAGCGTGCCGAGGCGATCGAAGGCAACATCGCGAAGGCCGACGAGGCTCAGCACAAGGCCGAGGCACTGCTGGAGGAGTACACCGCCCAGCTCGCCGACGCGCGTGCCGAGGCGGCCAAGATCCGCGAGACCGCGCGTACCGACGGTCAGCAGATCGTCGCGGAGGCCAAGGACAACGCGACTGTCGAGGCCGCACGCGTGACCGCTGCCGCCCAGGCGCAGATCGAGGCGGAGCGCCAGAGCGCACTCGTCTCGCTCCGCGGTGAGGTGGGCTCGCTCGCGATCGACCTCGCCTCCGGCGTGGTCGGCGAGGTGCTCACGGACGACAAGAAGGCTCAGGCGATCGTCGACCGGTTCCTGGCCGACCTCGAGTCCAGCGAGAAGGCCGAGAAGGCAGGGTCGAGCAACTGATGGGAAGCGCCTCCAGAGAAGCACTGGCCCGATCCGTCTCGGCTCTCGCCGGGCTCGGGTCCAAGGCCGATCTGGCGACGGCTGAAGACCTGTTCGCCGCAGGACGAGTCGTCGCCGACTCCGCCCAGCTCCGTTCGGTCCTCAGCGACCCCTCGGCTCCGGCGGAGGGCAAGACCGCGCTGGTCCAGCGCGTCTTCGCCTCGCTCTCCGCGCCGGCGGTCGAGCTGCTGAGCGTCGTGTCGAGCGAGCGCTGGTCGAACCAGGACGACGTCCTGGCGGCGATCGAGGAGCTCGGCATCCGGTCGATCGCCGCATCGTCGCCGCGCAATGTGGACATCCCGGGCGAGCTCTTCGCGTTCGGAGGCGCCGTGACCTCCGACGCCGAGCTCGAGCTCGCGCTCCGCAGCAAGCTCGCGGCGCCCGAGGCGAAGGCCGCACTGGCCGAGCGCCTGCTCGCGGGCAAGGCCTCGGAGCAGACCGTCTCGATCGTGCGCCAGCTGGTCCTCCAGCCGCGCGGCCGCAGCGTTCGCGAATCGCTGCGCGACGCCGCGCGCATCGTGGCCGCCCAGTACGGCCAGACGATCGCCACGGTCGTCACGGCCACGCCGCTCCCGGCCGAGCAGGCCGAGCGACTGCGCAAGAGCCTCGCCGCAACGTACGGCGAGCTCAAGCTCAACGAGGTCGTCGACCCGTCGATCCTCGGCGGCCTGCGCGTGCAGATCGGCGACGACGTGATCGACGGAAGCGTCGCG
This sequence comes from Leifsonia sp. TF02-11, assembly GCF_017565305.1. Lineage (GTDB taxonomy): Bacteria > Actinomycetota > Actinomycetes > Actinomycetales > Microbacteriaceae > Leifsonia. The sequence continues at coordinate 15,764 of NZ_JAGEKP010000029.1, read as the reverse complement.
TCGCGCCTCACCGAACTTCGACTTCAGCTGGCGGGCTGACCGCCCTCTATACAGAGAAACCAGGGAATTACGATGGCAGACATTCAGATCAGCCCCGATGAGATCCGGGACGCGCTCAAGGACTTCGTCTCGAAGTACGAGCCGGCCAAGGCAGAGACCACCGAGGTCGGACACGTCCTCGACGCCTCCGACGGCATCGCCCACGTCGAGGGTCTCCCCGGCGTGATGGCCAACGAGCTCATCCGCTTCGCGGACGGCACCCTGGGCCTGGCGCAGAACCTCGACGAGAACGAGGTCGGCGTCGTGGTCCTCGGCGAGTTCGACGACATCGTCGAGGGCATGGAGGTGACCCGCACCGGCGAGGTCCTCTCCGTCCCGGTCGGTGACGGCTACCTCGGCCGCGTGGTCGACCCGCTCGGCAACCCGATCGACGGCCTCGGCGAGATCGCCACCGAGGGTCGCCGCGAGCTCGAGCTCCAGGCGCCCGGCGTCATGCAGCGCAAGTCGGTGCACGAGCCCCTCCAGACCGGCATCAAGGCCATCGACGCCATGATCCCCGTCGGCCGCGGCCAGCGTCAGCTGATCATCGGCGACCGCCAGACCGGCAAGACGGCCATCGCGATCGACACGATCATCAACCAGAAGGCCAACTGGGAGTCGGGCGACGTCAACAAGCAGGTCCGCTGCATCTATGTCGCCATCGGCCAGAAGGGCTCGACCATCGCCTCGGTGAAGGGCGCGCTCGAGGACGCCGGCGCGATGGAGTACACCACCATCGTCGCGGCTCCGGCCTCCGACCCTGCGGGCTTCAAGTACCTCGCTCCCTACACCGGCTCGGCCATCGGCCAGCACTGGATGTACGGCGGCAAGCACGTCCTGATCATCTTCGACGACCTGTCGAAGCAGGCAGAGGCCTACCGCGCCGTGTCGCTCCTCCTCCGCCGTCCGCCGGGACGCGAGGCCTACCCGGGTGACGTCTTCTACCTGCACTCCCGTCTGCTGGAGCGTTGCGCCAAGCTCTCCGACGAGCTGGGCGCCGGCTCGATGACCGGTCTGCCGATCATCGAGACCAAGGCGAACGACGTCTCGGCGTACATCCCGACCAACGTGATCTCGATCACCGACGGCCAGATCTTCCTGCAGTCCGACCTCTTCAACGCCAACCAGCGTCCCGCGGTCGACGTCGGTATCTCGGTCTCGCGAGTCGGTGGCGACGCGCAGGTCAAGTCGATCAAGAGCGTGTCCGGCACGCTCAAGCTCGAGCTCGCACAGTACCGCTCGCTCGAGGCGTTCGCGATGTTCGCCTCCGACCTCGACGCGGCCAGCCGCCGCCAGCTCGCCCGTGGCGCCCGCCTGACCGAGCTGCTCAAGCAGCCGCAGTACTCGCCGTACCCCGTCGAGGAACAGGTCGTCTCGATCTGGGCCGGCACCAACGGCAAGCTCGACGAGGTCGCCGTGGAGGATGTCCTCCGCTTCGAGTCCGAACTGCTCGACCACCTGCGCCGCAACACCGACATCCTCACCACCCTGCGCGAGACCAACGTTCTCGACAAGGACACGGTGGCGAAGCTCGGCGAGGAGGTCGACAAGTTCAAGCTCGAGTTCCAGACCGGCGAGGGCAAGCCGCTCGCCTCGGTCGGCCGCGAGGAGTTCGAGGCCAGCGCCGAAGAGGACGTCAACCAGGAGCGCATCGTCAAGGCGAAGCGCTGAGCACGGATAGGTACTGAGGAAGACACATGGGAGCACAGCTTCGGGTCTACCGGCAGAAGATCAGGTCTGCCCAGACGACCAAGAAGATCACCCGTGCCATGGAGCTGATCTCCGCCTCACGCATCCAGAAGGCGCAGGCTCGGGTGGCCGCCTCCTCGCCGTACGCCCGCGCGATCACGCGCGCGGTGTCGGCGGTGGCGACCTACTCGAACGTCGAGCACGTCCTCACCACGGAGCCCGAGAAGATCGAACGCGCTGCGATCGTCATCTTCTCGTCCGACCGCGGTCTCGCCGGTGCGTTCAACTCGAACGTGCTCAAGGAGTCTGAGAAGCTCGCCGAGCTGCTGCGCAGCCAGGGCAAGGAGGTCGTCTACTTCCTGATCGGACGCAAGGCGCAGGGCTACTTCAGCTTCCGCCGCCGCGCGTACGAGCGGGTGTGGACCGGCAACACGGACAACCCCGAGTTCGAGCAGGCCAAGGAGGTCGCCGATGCGATCCTCGAGTCCTTCCTGCGCGACGCGTCCGACGGTGGCGTGGACGAGATCCACGTCATCTACAACCGCTTCGTGAGCATGCTGACGCAGGAGCCGCAGATCGTGCGCCTGCTTCCGCTGGAGGTCGTCGAGGGCGTCGAGGAGCCGGACCGCACGCAGGTGCTGCCGCTCTACGAGTTCGAGCCGGATGTGAACACCGTGCTCGACTCGCTCCTGCCGGTCTACATCGAGAGCCGCATCTTCAACGCGATGCTGCAGTCCGCCGCCTCCAAGCACGCGGCGACGCAGAAGGCGATGAAGGCAGCGAGCGACAACGCCGACAAGCTCATCACCGACTACACGCGACTGGCCAACAACGCCCGACAGGCGGAGATCACCCAGCAGATCTCCGAGATCGTGGGCGGCGCGGACGCGCTGAGCTCGGCAAAATAATCGTCCAAACGAGAGAGAACGAATCATGACTACCGCTACCGCCGAAGCCCAGGCTTCGACCGCGCAGCCGGCCGGCGTGGGACGCATCGCCCGCGTCACCGGTCCGGTCGTCGACATCGAGTTCCCGCACGACTCGATCCCGGGCATCTACAACGCCCTGAAGACCACCATCACCATCGGCGAGCAGTCGACCGAGATCACGCTCGAGGTCGCGCAGCACCTGGGCGACGACCTGGTGCGCGCCATCGCCCTGAAGCCCACCGACGGCCTGGTCCGCGGTGGCGAGGTCCGCGACACCGGCGCCCCGATCTCGGTGCCCGTCGGCGACGTGACCAAGGGCAAGGTCTTCAACGTGACCGGCGAGGTGCTCAACGCCGAGCCGGGCGAGAAGATCGAGATCACCGAGCGCTGGCCGATCCACCGCCAGCCGCCGTCGTTCGACCAGCTCGAGTCGAAGACCCAGCTGTTCGAGACGGGCATCAAGGTCATCGACCTGCTCACCCCGTACGTGCAGGGTGGCAAGATCGGCCTGTTCGGCGGTGCGGGCGTCGGCAAGACCGTCCTCATCCAGGAGATGATCCAGCGCGTGGCGCAGGACCACGGTGGTGTGTCCGTGTTCGCCGGCGTCGGAGAGCGCACGCGTGAGGGCAACGACCTCATCCACGAGATGGAGGAGGCGGGCGTCTTCGACAAGACCGCGCTCGTGTTCGGCCAGATGGACGAGCCGCCGGGAACGCGTCTGCGCGTCGCCCTCTCCGCTCTCACGATGGCGGAGTACTTCCGCGACGTCCAGAAGCAGGACGTGCTGCTCTTCATCGACAACATCTTCCGCTTCACGCAGGCCGGTTCCGAGGTCTCCACGCTGCTCGGCCGCATGCCCTCTGCGGTGGGATACCAGCCCAACCTGGCCGACGAGATGGGCCTCCTCCAGGAGCGCATCACCTCGACCCGTGGTCACTCGATCACCTCGCTGCAGGCGATCTACGTCCCCGCCGACGACTACACCGACCCGGCGCCGGCGACCACGTTCGCCCACCTCGACGCCACGACCGAGCTCTCCCGCGAGATCGCGTCGAAGGGTCTCTACCCGGCCGTCGACCCGCTGACCTCGACCTCGCGCATCCTCGACCCCCGCTACCTGGGTGCCGACCACTACCGCGTGGCCATCACCGTCAAGCAGATCCTCCAGAAGAACAAGGAGCTGCAGGAGATCATCGCGATCCTCGGTGTCGACGAGCTGTCCGAAGAGGACAAGATCACGGTGTCGCGGGCACGTCGCATCCAGCAGTTCCTCTCGCAGAACACCTACATGGCGAAGAAGTTCACCGGTGTCGAGGGCTCGACCGTCCCGCTGAAGGACACCATCGAGTCGTTCGACGCGATCGCCAAGGGCGAGTTCGACCACGTCGCGGAGCAGGCGTTCTTCAACGTCGGTGCGATCTCCGACGTCGAGGAGAAGTGGGCACAGATCCAGAAGGAGAACGGCTGAGCATGGCTGTTCTCAACGTGAGCGTCGTCGCCGCCGACCACGAGGTGTGGGCGGGCGAGGCGAGCATGGTCGTCGCACGGACCGTGGAGGGGCAGATCGGTATCCTGCCCGGCCACGAGCCGCTGCTCGCCATCCTCGCCCAGGGCGAGGTGCGGGTGACCCTCAACGGAGGCGAGTCGATCACGGCGCAGGCCGACGACGGGTTCCTCTCCGTGGAGAACAACACCGTCACCATCGTGGCCCGCCAGGCGGAGCTCGTCTGACATGTCCGACAAGGCAGCCCCGCTCGATCGGCAGTTCGGAGACGTCCGCGTCCCCGTCCTCGTCGTGACGGCGGGGCTTCCTGGTTCGGGCAAGTCCACCATCGCGGAGATCGTCGCGGGCCGGCTCGGCGCCACGGCGATCTCGGTGGACCCGATCGAGGCCGCAATCCTCAAGGCGGGCATCGACGCCGACCAGCCGACCGGCCTCGCCGCATATCTTGTTGCGGAGCGGATGGCCGAGCAGGTGCTGGTGAGCGGCCACTCGGTGATCGTCGACGCGGTGAACGCTGTCGAGCCCGCCCGTCTGCAGTGGCGCGACCTCGCTGAGCGCTGCGGGGTGAAACTGCGCGTGATCGAGACGGTCTGCCCCGATGAGGCTCTGCACGCGGAGCGGCTCGCGAACCGCACTGGCCTGACCGCCGCGTACGCGGTGGAGCAGAGCATCGAGGACTACGCGGAGTGGAAGGGCGCGGCCGCGTCGCTTCCCCGCGTCACGCTCGACACCTCCCGGCCGCTCGGCCAGAACGTCGACGCGGCGCTCGCTTTCCTGGAGCGCTGAGTGCTCCTTCTCCTGCCTCCGTCCGAGACCAAGCGCGACGGGGGAGCAGACATCCCGCTCGCCTTCGAATCTCTGGGCTTCCCTTCTCTGACGCCGACCCGTTCCTCCGTCGTGGACGAGACGGTCGCGATGACGGCATCGCCGGACGCTGCCGCCCGCGCGCTGAAGCTGGGCCCGAAGCACGCTGCCGTCGAGGTGGAGCGGAACCGCGTGCTGCGGTCGGCGTCGACCATGCCGGCGCTCCTGCGCTACACCGGGGTGCTCTACGACGCGCTGGACGCCGAGTCTCTCACGGCTGAGCAGTGGCGCTTCGCGGCGGAGAGCGTCGCCGTCCAGTCCGCCCTTCTCGGCCTGGTGGGTGCCGCCGACCCCATCCCCGCCTACCGGCTGTCGTTCGACTCGCGGCTGTCGCCGTCGCTCAAGAAGCGGTGGAGCGCCGTCTGCGCCGATGAGCTCGCGTCGGTGGAGGGAGTCATCCTCGACCTGCGGTCGGAGGGTTATGCCGCGCTCGGCCCGCTGCCGGCGCGCGATGACGTGCACTACCTGCGGGTGCTCGCGCGCGACGAGAGCGGTACGGTGCGGGCGCTGAACCACTTCAACAAGCAGGCCAAGGGCCTGTTCACGCGGGCCGTGATCGAGCACGGGGAGCACTTCGCGTCGACGGACGCTCTGCTCGCATGGGCGGCGGGGGAGGGCTACGACCTCACCGTCTCGGCCGATCGCGCGGGCGAGCTCGACCTCGTGGTCCCGGAGGTGACCGGAACGCCCGGCAAGCTCACCGCGGTGCTCCGGGCGCCTCGCTGAGCCCGTCACGGCGGCGTTTCAGCGCTGACTGTCAGCCGGCTGAGAATGCACCGTGCCCCGTGGGCGCCTGTGGTGCTCGCCGCGTAAGTGAGATAAACTCAGCTCACAAGAGAGAGGGGACATCCCGTCGAGGTCGCACGCCGCGATGCGGTTCGACCTCCCCATGAGCCAGTCGGGTCGGCGAGTTGATCGCGGGCAGCGTCGTTCTGACGTTTCCCGTTGCCGGAGCCGGTGTGGCGGCTGCACAGTGATTCCGCCTGCGGTCGGGCACGAGCGGACGCGCCGTCACCAGCGAGAACGGTTCCACTGATCACGAGCGCCGGCCCGACTCCTTCTTCTCTGCCAGGCGGGTTCTCCCGTGCAAGGCGGGCTGATCGTTCGGTGCGACCCGGCGACACTCCGCCCTGGGCTGCCGGCCTATTCTTAGTCGCCCGCGCGGAAGCAGCCCTCGAAGTGGTCGTCCACCATGCCGGTCGCCTGCATGAGCGCATACATCGTGGTGGGACCGACGAACCGGAACCCGCGGCGGCGGAGCTCCTTGCTGAGGGCGGTCGACTCCGGCGTCACGGCCGGGACATCGCCCCAGGCGCGGGGCCGCTCGCGCTCGCCCGACGGGGCGAAGCTCCACATGAGGTCTTCGAGCGGCACGTCGAGAGCGAGTGTCGCCCGCGCGTTCGCGATGGTGGCCTCGATCTTGCCGCGGTGCCGGATGATCCGTTCGTCGCCCAGCAGGCGCTGTACGTCGTCCTCCGTCATCGCCGCGACAGCGACCGGGTCGAAGCCATGGAAGTCTTCGCGGAAGGCGGGCCGGCGTCTCAGGATGGTGATCCAGGAGAGTCCCGCCTGGAAGCCCTCGAGGCAGAGCTTCTCGTACAGCGCGCGCGGATCGTGTTGAGGTGTACCCCACTCCTCGTCGTGGTAGCGGCGATACTCGGCATCGTTCGCCGACCAGGAGCAGCGGGCCACGCCGTCGTCGCCGACGACGAGGGCGGATCGCGCCGCCGGCCCGGCGGTCGACGCTTCCGTGAATGCCGACTCGGCAACCGGGGACTCGGGGAGCTGATCGGTCGTGCTCATGCGGCCAGTGTGATCCCCTCGTGCTCGAGCAGCCAGAGTTTGGTGGGGATGCCCTCTCCGCCGCTGTATCCGGTGATCTTGCCCGTCGACGACAGCACTCGGTGGCACCCGATGATGATCGGGATGGGATTGGCGCCGACCGCGCCCCCGATGGCTCGACCGTAGCCGGGGCGCCCGATCGCGAGACCGAGCTCCCCGTACGTCGTGAGAGTGCCGTACTCCAGCCCAGACAGGCGTTCCCAGACCGCCGTGCGGAAGGGTGTGCCGGCCAGGTGGACGGGGACGTCGAAAGAGCGGCGTGTGCCGGCGAAGTACTCCTCGAGCTGTGCGGCCGTGTCGTCGAGCACGGCCGAGCTGCGTTCGGGGTGATCGTCGAGCGGGAGCACGTCGTCGCGTGCGATCGAGAGCGACGTGACCGCGGTGTCGTCTGCGGTCAGCTCGATGCGGCCGATCGGGCTCGGAATGCGGAGAAGGTACGAGAAGGAACTGCTCATGGATCGACTCTAGGGCGGGCGTCCGACAGCCACTCGCGGAAATCGGACACCGGGGATAAGTCGTTCGAAGCCGGCCCTGGGGAGGAGTTCTCGATTCGATCGCGGGTACCGCGCTGCCTAGACTCGACGGCATGGCGAACATCGAATACCGCACCCTCGGACCCTCCGGTCTGGTCGTCTCCACGATCGGCCTCGGCTGCAACAACTTCGGGCGTGCAGGCACCGCCACCGAGACTCAGGAGGGCACCGATGCCGTCATCGGCGCGGCGATCGACGCCGGAGTGACCTTCTTCGACACCGCCGACATCTACGGGAAGGAGCGCGGCCTCTCCGAGACCCTGATGGGTGCGTCGCTCGAGGGCAGGCGCGACAAGATCGTGCTCGCCACCAAGTTCGGGATGGACATGGCGGGCGCCAACGGTCCCGACTGGGGCGTGCGCGGCTCTCGGCGGTACATCCGCCTCGCCGTCGAGGCCTCCCTCCGACGCCTGCGAACGGACTGGATCGACCTGTACCAGCTGCACCGCCCCGACCCCACGACTCCCATCGAAGAGACACTCGCCACGCTCGACGACCTCATCACCGAGGGCAAGATCCGCTACATCGGTCACTCCAACCTCGCCGGCTGGCAGATCGCCGAGGCGGAGTTCACCGGGCGGCTCGCCGGGCATCCGCGCTTCATCTCCGCGCAGAACGAGTACAGCCTCCTGGAGCGCGACGTGGAGCGCGAGGTGCTTCCGGCGGTCAACGCGTACGGGCTCGGGTTCCTACCCTTCTTCCCGCTCTACAACGGCCTGTTCACGGGCAAGTTCAGCCGCACGGGCGGCCCGGCGGACAGCCGGATCATGATGCAGCGCAAGCATCTGCTCGACGACGCGCCGTGGGATGCCATCGAGCAGTACCAGGCGTTCTGCGACGAACGCGGGGTCACGATGCTGGCGGCGACCTTCGCCTGGCTGCTCGCCCAGCCGGGTCTCACGAGCGTCATCGCCGGTGCGACACGCCCCGAGCAGATCGTGGCGAACGCCGAGGCGGCAACCTCCTGGTCGCCCACGGCCGACGAACTGGAGACCATCTCAGGCTTCTTCCCGCGCCGATCCTGAGCTCTGGCGGCATGTTCGCTCTGGGCGAACAGTCGCACGCTTGTGAGTGAGCACTCACTCCGCCTACGATCCTGCTCGTGAACACTGGTGTGGAGACGCACGCGGAGACCGCGACGGCGGCCCGACCGGACGCGGGATCGGAGGCCGATCTTCCCGTGCGCACCCGCGCACAGCCGCTCGCGCCGGAGGACCGCAAGGCCATGATCATCGACGCTGTCATCCCACTGCTCGTCGAGCACGGCAGGGGCGTGACCTCCCGGCAGATCGCCGAAGCGGCCGGGATCGCGGAGGGCACGATCTGGCGGGCGTTCGGCGACAAAGACACCCTCGTCCGGGCGGCCGTCGAGAAGTACCTCGACCCGGAGCCGCTCCGCGATGCGTTGCGCGCCATCGACCCGGCCCTCCCGATCGAGAACAAGGTCCGCGCGATCGTCTACCTGCTGCGCGAGCGTTTCACGAACGTCATGCGGATCATGGCGGTCGTGGGTCACGAGCGTCCGCCGGTGCCGCAGGAGCGCACCGAGTTCGCCGCCATCATCGCCACGATCCTCGCGCCGGAGGCCGACGATCTGAACTGGCCGCCGGAGCGCGTCGCCCACATCCTCCGCCTCATCAGCTTCTCGTCCGCCTTCCCCGCGTTGAACGACGGAATCGAGTTCAGCGTCGACGAACTGGCCAGGATCGCCCTCGTGGGCGTCGCCGGCCGACCGTTCGCGATCTACACACCGACGACCGCCGCGACCGCGGCGCAGCAGGGAGAGCCACGATGCTCCTGAAACTCCTCGGCCGGTTCCTCCGGCCGCACTGGCCGCTCCTCGTCGGGGTGGTGGTCTTCCAGCTGGCGCAGTCGCTGCTCTCGCTATGGCTGCCCACCCTGAACGCCGACATCGTCGACAACGGCATCGCCAAGGGCGACACCGGCTACATCCTGTCGACCGGCGCGGAGATGCTCGGGGTCACGATCGTCCAGATCGCGTGCTCGATCACCGCCGTCTACTTCGGCGCGAAGGTCGCGATGCTGGTGGGCCGCGACCTGCGCGGCGCGATCTTCCACCGTGTCGGCGAGTTCTCCGAGCGGGAGGTCACCCACTTCGGCGCCCCATCGCTGATCACCCGCAACACGAACGACGTGCAGCAGGTGCAGATGCTCGTGCTGATGACCTGCACCCTGCTCGTCTCCGCACCGATCCTGGCCATCGGCGGGATCGTCCTGGCGATGCGCCAGGACATCCAGCTGTCGTGGCTGATCGCCGTGAGCGTCCCCGTCCTGCTGATCGCGGTGAGCCTGATCATCGTCAGGATGGTGCCGTTGTTCCGCATGATGCAGGAGCGGATCGACCGGGTGAACCGGGTGCTGCGCGAGCAGCTCAGCGGTATCCGCGTGGTCAGGGCATTCGTGCGCGAGGACGTCGAGACCGCGCGTTTCACGGTCGCGAACGACCAGGTGACCGACACCGCGATCCGGGCGGGCCGGCTGTTCGCACTGATGTTCCCGATTGTGATGCTCGTGCTCAATGTCTCCAGCGTCGCGGTGATCTGGTTCGGCGCGTACCGGGTCGCCGACGGGTCCATGCAGATCGGCACGCTGACGGCGTTCCTGCAGTACCTCATGCAGATCCTCATGGGCGTGATGATGTCCACGATGATGGCCGTCCTCGTCCCGCGCGCGGCGGTCTGCGCCGACCGCATCGGCCAGGTGCTGAACACCGAGCCGTCGGTCGCTGTGCCGGCGAACCCGGTGACGGAGGTCTCCGCGACGGGGACTGTCGAGTTCGTCGGCGTCGGCTTCTCGTACCCCGGTGCCGAGCAGCCGGTGCTCAGCGACGTGACGTTCTTCGCGGAGGCGGGCAAGACGACCGCGATCATCGGCAGCACCGGCGCGGGCAAGACCACGCTGATCAACCTCATCCCGCGCTTGTTCGACGCCACGAGCGGGATCGTGCTGGTCGACGGGGTGGATGTCGCCGAGCTGGACCCCGAGCTCCTCTGGTCGCGCATCGGTCTGGTTCCGCAGAAGCCGTATCTCTTCTCCGGAACGGTCGCGACCAATCTCCGGTACGGCAACCCGAACGCGACGGACGACGAGCTCTGGCGCGCGCTCGAGATCGCGCAGGCGAAGGGCTTCGTCGACGAGATGCCCGAGAAGCTGGACGGACCGATCGCCCAGGGCGGCACGAACGTGTCCGGTGGGCAGCGACAGCGGCTCGCGATCGCCCGCGCGCTGGTGAGCAAGCCAGAGATCTTCATCTTCGACGACTCGTTCTCGGCGCTCGACACCGCCACGGACGCGAGACTCAGGCAGGCGCTCGCACGCAGCGAGGCAGAGGCGACCATGATCGTCGTGGCCCAGCGCGTGTCCACCATCGTCGATGCCGATCAGATCATCGTGCTCGACGACGGGCGCGTCGTCGGCCACGGCACCCACGCCGAGCTCGTCGAGAACAACCCGACCTACGCCGAGATCGTCTCGTCGCAGCTAGCCGCGGAGGAGGCGGCATGAGCCGCGACGACGGCGCCGATCGCGGCGCGACGACGCAGGCCCCGGTCCGCACACCGGTGCGGCGTGGCCCGGGAGGCGGCGGCCCGTTCGGCGGCATGACGATGCCGGGCGACAAGTCCCTCAACTTCGGGCCGTCCGCGAAGCGGCTCGCCGGCCGGCTGCGCCCGGAGCGTGTCGGCATCGTATTCGTCACGCTGCTCGCCGTCGTGAGCGTGTTCTTCGCCGTGCTCGGCCCGAAGCTCCTCGGCAATGCGATCAACCTCGTCTTCTCCGGCGCGATCTCGGCACAGCTCAAGCCGGGACAGACACAGGCGCAGGCAATCGCGAACCTGCGTGCGAGCGGCCAGGGCCAGCGCGCCGACCTGATCTCGGGGACGACACTGACGCCGGGCGCCGGCATCGACTTCGCGGCCGTCGGCCACGTCCTGATGTGGGTGCTGGCGCTCTACATCGCGTCGTCGGTCTTCAGCTACCTGCAGGGCTACATCCTGAACGGGATCACCCAGCGCACCGTGTACCGGCTGCGTCAGGACGTTGAGGCGAAGATCCACCGGCTCCCGCTGACCTACTTCGACAGGATGCAGCGCGGCGAGCTGCTGAGCCGGGTCACCAACGACATCGACAACATCTCGCAGACCCTCCAGCAGACCCTGAGCCAGCTGCTCACGTCGCTGCTGACCGTGATCGGCGTGACCGTGATGATGTTCGTGGTGTCGCCGCTGCTGGCGGTGATCGCCCTGGTCACCATCCCGCTCACGCTGCTCGTCACGACCCTGATCGCGAAGCGCTCGCAGAAGCTGTTCGTGGCCCAGTGGCGCGGCACGGGCGAGCTCAACGGCCAGATCGAGGAGGCCTTCACCGGCCACTCGCTCGTCAAGGTGTTCGGCCGTCACCGCGAGGTGGAGGAGCGGTTCCGCGAGAAGAACCAGGAGATGTACCAGGCGAGCTTCGGTGCGCAGTTCATCTCCGGCCTGATCATGCCGTCGATGATGTTCGTCGGGAACCTCATGTACGTGGCCATCGCGGTGGTCGGCGGACTGCAGGTCGCCAACGGCGCGATGCAGCTCGGCGACGTGACGGCGTTCATCCAGTACTCGCGTCAGTTCACCCAGCCGCTGACGCAGCTGGGCTCCATGGCGAACCTGCTGCAGTCCGGCGTCGCCAGCGCCGAGCGCGTGTTCGAGCTGCTCGACGCCGACGAGCAGAGCGCCGACCCGGCCGAGCCGGAGAACCCGGAGGGCACCCAGGGGAGGCTCGCGTTCGAGGACGTCTCCTTCCGGTACGTGCCGGACAAGCCGCTCATCGAGAACCTCTCCCTGGTCGCGGAACCCGGCCAGACGGTCGCGATCGTCGGCCCGACCGGGGCAGGCAAGACGACCCTGGTGAATCTGATGATGCGCTTCTACGACCTCGACTCCGGACGCATCACCCTGGATGGCGTCGACATCGCGTCGATGACACGACACGACCTCCGCGAGCGGATGGGGATGGTGCTCCAGGACACCTGGCTGTTCAAGGGCACGATCCGCGAGAACATCGCGTACGGCCGGCCCGACGCCACCGAGGAGGAGATCCTCGACGCGGCACGCGCAACCTACGTCGATCGCTTCGTGCACTCGCTGCCCGACGGTTACGACACCGTGCTGGACGACGAGGGCTCGAACATCTCGGCGGGCGAGAAGCAGCTGCTCACGATCGCGCGGGCGTTCCTCGCGCGGCCGAGCGTGCTGATCCTCGACGAGGCGACGTCGTCGGTCGACACGCGCACCGAACTGCTCGTGCAGAAGGCCATGAGCGCCCTGCGCGCCGATCGCACGTCCTTCGTGATCGCGCACCGGCTGTCCACTATCCGCGACGCCGACCTCATCCTGGTGATGGAGGCCGGGACGATCGTCGAGCAAGGCACCCACGCGGAGCTGCTGGCGCGCGGCGGGGCGTACTACACGCTCTACAACGCGCAGTTCGCGGCGCCGGCGGAGGAGGAGGCGTAGTCCGCGCGACCTTCCGGTCACCGTAATGCGTATCGCGTTCGAGATGTAACATTGATCTCGATTCCAGGAGGCGCGATGCCTAGTTTCGATCACTTCGTGATCACCCGGTTCAGTGCGGTCTTCACACCAGACTCGCCGCCGGCCGACCCCGAGTGGCTCGAGTATCGATACAACTTCTTTCGGGAGGCAGCGTGTGCCGCGCTGGCACGTCAGCGTGGCGACGTGGAGTTTCGATGGCTCGTGTTCATCGACGATCGTGCCGACGCCGAGTTCATCGCGGCGATGGTCGAATTGTCGCGCGGAGTCTTCGAGCCCGTGCTCACTCATGAGGTCTGGGGCGCCGACCTGGTGCAGCGCGAGGTCGCCGCTCGCAGCAGCGCGCCGTTCCTGATCACGACGCGCCTCGACAGCGACGATGCGCTCGGGATGCGTTTCATCGAGACGGTCCAGTCGCATTTCGCGGAGCAGGAATTGATGTATGTCAATCTCAACCGCGGTCTCCAGGTCGACCGGACGGGCTCGATCTACCGTTTCGACGCCCCAGCGAATGCGTTCATCTCGTTGATAGAGAAACGGCTGCCCGCTCAGATGCCGCGTACGGTCTACCTGGACCATTACCACACGGCTTCGCGAAACCACGGGCCTGTCCTGGAAGTGATCACGCGTCCGATGTGGATCCAAGTCGTGCACGGCGGAAACATCGCCAACCAGGTGCGGGGCACACGAGTGCGCCCACAGGTCGCACGGGCCGCCATCGATATGGACCTGTGGTACCGCACGAGAATCGGACCGCTTCGCTATGCCGGTGAGAAGCTGGCGTGGTGGCGTGAGGTCGTCACGACTCCTGGCGGAATCGCGGGGCTGCTTCGCGACCGCGCGTACCGTCTGCAAGGCACACGGATGCGACCGATGCTTCCGCAGCCGGCAGAGACTTCACCTCGAAGCCTACGTGCGGCGAGCGACGAGAACCGAGCCTAGAGGCGCGCCCGCACCGCGCGAACGCACCAGAACAGCCCGTACGCGAGGAGTCCGAGCGCGATGGCGACGAGGAGGACGACCCCGTAGGGCACGCTCGCCAGGGCTTTGAGGCTTCCGTCGAGGCCGGCCGCCTTCGAGGGGTCGAAGGTGATCGCGCCGGCGACGACGAGGCCGCCGACCAGGAGGAGGGCCACCCCCTTGGCGATGTAGCCGACCCTCCCGAGCACGGTGATCGCCCCCGCCCAGCGATCCGGAGGCAGCTTCAGGTCGCGCTCGAAACGGTGCGTGACGCCGTTACGGATGAAGCCGACGCCCACCGCGACGACGATCAGCCCGATCAGACCGAGGACGAAGACGCCGCCGGGCAGCGCGAGAAGTCGCGCGCTGCCCGACTTCTCCGTCGATGAGGCGTTGTGATGACCGCCTGAGGCGATCGAGATCGTGACGACCGCCAGGGCCGCGTAGACCACCGCCTTGACGACCTCCAGCAGTTTCGTCCCCGCGCCGTGGGCGGTGACCGCGACCAGCACCTGCCAGACCGCGAGCACGATCAGCCCGACGATCACCAGCCAGAGCACGAACACGCCGCCCGGCACGGACGCCACGGCCTGCAGCGCGCCGGACTGGTCGGCCTGGCCGCCCGCCCCGCTCGCGACGGCCAGCGCGATGACGCCGATGAGGATGTGGAGGAGGCCGATGGAGGCCAGTCCGACACGGGTCAGGACGCGTACGGTCGTGCTGTGTTCGAGGCGAGACGCCGTTCGGGTTGGTGCGCTCATGGCCTGCACGGTACGCGGGGTCCCGGCCCTCCGGAATCTCGGGTACCGTAGAGAGCTAGGTCCGTCGCGCCATCGCGCGGCGGCGAAGATCTGAATAGAGGAGGCCGGCATGGACATCGACCTCAGCGTCTTGCGTCTTATGGAGCGCGAGAAGGAGATCCCGTTCGACGAGCTTGTGCAGATCATCGAGCAGGCCATCCTGACCGCGTATCTCAAGCACACCAACCAGGCCGACCACCGTCACGGGCACAGCGACCAGCCGCCCGCCGCACGTGTGCACCTGGACCGCAAGACCGGGCATGTCACCGTTTACGTTCCCGAGCGCGACGACGAGGGCAACGTCATCGGCGAGGCCGAGGACAGCCCGAGCGACTTCGGGCGCATCGCGGCCTTCGCGGCCAAGCAGGTGATCAACCAGCGGCTGCGCGACATCGCGGACGACGCCGTGCTCGGCGAGTTCCGCGGACGTGAGGGCGACATCGTCGCCGGCGTGATCCAGCAGGGCCCGAACCCGCGCATGGTGCACATCGACCTGGGCAGCGTGGAGGCCATCCTGCCGCCCGAGGAGCAGGTGCCGGGCGAGGAGTACACCCACGGCTCGCGCATCCGCGTCTACGTCACCAGCGTCGCCAAGGGCGCGAAGGGGCCGTCGATCACGGTCTCGCGCACGCACCCGGCGCTGGTCCGCAAGCTGTTCGCACTGGAGGTCCCCGAGATCGCCAGCGGCATCGTCGAGATCGTCTCGCTCGCCCGCGAGGCGGGCCACCGCACCAAGATCGCCGTTCGCGCGACGGAGCCGGGTGTGAACGCCAAGGGCGCCTGCATCGGCGAGCTCGGTCAGCGCGTGCGCGCCGTGACCGCCGAGCTCAACAACGAGAAGATCGACATCGTCGACTACTCGCCGGATCTGGCCACCTTCGTCTCGAGCGCGCTCTCGCCGGCCAAGGTGACCAGCGCGTTCGTGATCGACGAGTCGCTCAAGGCGGTGCGCGCCCTCGTGCCCGACTACCAGCTGTCGCTGGCCATCGGCAAAGAGGGGCAGAACGCGCGACTCGCGGCGAAGCTGACGGGCGCGAAGATCGACATCCAGC
>NZ_JAGEKP010000028.1 GCF_017565305.1 Leifsonia sp. TF02-11 | reverse complement strand
ACGAGACCGGAGACGAGACCAGAAACGAGACACGACTAGGACGACTAGGACGACGGAGATAAGGAGATAGAAAAGAAATAGCAATGCACGTAGGCACTCTTCGAGATGTGCGCGCCAAATGCGTGCCGGAAGGCGCGCGCAACCGGAAGTTCTAAGTGTGAGAGGTGGAGTGGCGCGCTGGAAACGCGGGCAGGCAGCCCAGGGGGTCAAGCAGGCTGTGCATTACGCCTTCGGGGGCGTCTGTGATGCGACCCTGACGGCCAAAACTGCCGACGGCGTACTCGCTGCGGCCGGCTATGCGGACGCGGTCATGACCCGGTACATCGTCGAGAATGGCGCCATCCGAGAGGACCTTCTAACGCGGTCACAGCTGAAGGATTGGGTGGACGGTGTCGACCCGCTCAGCGGCGAGCGCCGTGGCCGAGACCTGGAGTCGCCTGTCGCTGATCTCATCCTCGATGCGACGATCAACGCACCCAAGTCGTTCTCGATCGCGGCGATGCTGGACGCGGATTTGGCGGCCGCGTACGAGGATCTGCAGGACCGGTTGCGGGACCGCATCGTGAAGCTGTGGCAGAGCGAGCTCAACGCCCGCCGAGGCAAGCAGGGTGCCATCCGGGAAGATCTTGCCAGGATCGAGGTTGTCGAGCTGCGGCATGAACGGTCCCGTTCGCTGGACCCGCACAAGCACCGTCACCTGTGGTTGAACGTCAAAGTCCAGGGCGTGAACGGGAAGTGGTCAAACGTCGACACACGGGTGGCGTTGCGGTTCCAGAACGTCGTGAATGCGGAGGGGGACCTCGCTTCTAGGACCGATCCTGTGTGGATAGCCGCGCTGGCAGCCAAAGGCTTCACACTAGATTCGGATGGGGAGATCGCGCAACTGCGGCATGTTGTGCAGCCGCTTTCGAAGCGGTCCGCACAGATCGAAGCAAACAAGGCGGATCACCTCCGCACGTGGAGGGAGCAACACCCGGGTGAGGAGCCGTCCTCCACGGTGCTGGCTCAGGTTGACCAGTGGGCGTGGGCAGCCGGCCGGCCGAACAAGCCGGGGCCGCTGAGCGAGGACGACTGGTCCTCCATGGTGACAGCAGAGATGCTAAACGCCGACCCGGATCTGAGCCGACCGCGGACGATAGCAGTGACGCGACCGGTCGCCTTCGAAGAACTCGACGTCGAGATCCTCGCCGCGAAGGCCATTGTCGATGCGGATGCCCGATCGACCCGTACGGGAGGAAGATTCAGCGACTTGGACGTCCGGGCCGGGGTGATTCGGGCAATCGCCAGTTCTGGAGTCGTCGCCGACCGGCAACGCTTGGCAGCATTAGTTGACGAGGTAGTTGCCCACGCCACGAGCGCTCACACGGTGACACTCCTCAGCGACGCGAACGTCCCGGCGCACATCAAGCGACGGATGGCCACGGCGACCGCGACTCTCAAGGCCACTTTGGCGCAAAGAGTCGAACGGATTTCCATCCCGGGCAGCGCGCTGAGCGCCGCCGAGGTGAAGGAAGTTGGACAAGCAATTGAACCAGCGCGTTCGCTCGACAGAGGACAAGTTGCTGGTGCGGCGGTCATAGCTGGGAGCTCGAGAAGTGTGGCGATCTCCGGCGCTGCAGGGACGGGCAAGACGACGATGCTTAAGGTCGCCGGCGCAGCCCTTCGACGTCGTGGGCGGAGGATGATTATCGTTGCACCGACGAAGAAAGCGGCTGCCGTGGCCGGACGTGAAACACAGAGCGCGTCGTCATCGCTGCATCAGCTGTTGCACGACCATGGCTGGCGTTGGGCGGTGGACGAGGCCGGCGCAACTGTTTGGCGCTGTCTTCAGGTCGGCGAGCTTGATCGCGATACAGGAGTCGCGTACGACGGTCCGCGCATTGCGATTTATCCCGGTGACCGGATCGTAGTGGATGAGGCCGGGATGCTCGATCTTGAGTCAGCCAACGCACTTGTCCAGGTGTTGGAACGAACTCAGTCGACGGTGGCACTGATCGGCGACGAACGTCAGGCGCTGCCGGTCGGACACTCCGGGGCGATGGCTCTCTTCTGGGCTCACTCCGCGGATCAGGTCGAACTTACGGCGATCCATCGGTTCACGGATCCCTCCTGGGCAGAGCTGACACTCAGGTTGCGCGATCCAAATGGTCGCGAGGGATCCGAGATCGTCGCCGACGAACTAGTCCACACTGGCCACGTAGTTCTTGCGAATAGCGAGTACGAGGCTCGAACCAAAATGGTCTCTGCCTGGTTCGAGGCGAACGAGCAGCGGCAGACGATTGCCCTGGTTGCTTCAACGCACGCTGAAGCGCTGGCCGTAAGTGAGGACATCCAAAATCAGAGAATCCGAGCCGGCGAACTTGACACTTCTCAGTCCACATCTGGACAGGGCGGCCAGGCAATCTTCGTCGGAGACGTCGTCCAGACTCGTCGAAACGATCGGCAGGCCGCCGTTCAAAACCGTCAGCATTGGACAGTCAAGCGAATAACCGAGGCCCATGTTGTTCTTGCATCGACCTCAGACTCGACCGATCTCAAAATGGTCACACGCGAATACGCGAACGCCCACATGCACCTTGGCTATGCGTCGACTGTCTACGGAGTCCAGGGCGAAACGACAGATCGCGCGCTTGTTGGACCCGGCATCGACGCCGCGGGACTGTACGTTGGCCTCACTCGAGGCAAGAGTACGAACGACATCGTTCTCGTCGCGCCGACCCAGGCTTCCGCGAAAACGCAGCTCGTAGAGATGATGCAGCGCACACCCATCGAAGAGACTTTGGATGCATCCCGGACGGCAGCGCGAGCTGAATTCAATCGCGCAGCCCAGAGTGAGCCGAGGCCGTCCACGGCGGCACATCTGGACTAGGTGTCGCCCCCCGGCCGGTGATTGCGGCTATCGCTTAGCCAGTCCAAAGGCCCGGGCTTCCCGACCGAGCCCGTTGACACCGTCCAACGCGCCGTCCTGTGCCCGGTAGCGAAGGAGGGCAACGCCAAGCGCATCGGCTCGATCACGGGCTTCCGGGTACACTCCACCCGGCACGAAAACCAGAGGGCATCGCCCGTCTCCTGCTGCGGCCGCCGCGGCTCGCTCAACAAGATCAACGTCGATGTTTGCTGACCGGCTTGCGACCCAACCGAGGAATTGTGAGCTGTAAAGGTCGCAAACATGATTGGACGACGCCCCCGCCGCCCGCGCGTCAATTGCGCCGAGGTGGACCATCCACTCCCGGCACAGTTCGATCGCTTGGTGATCCGAAACTCCCCATGGTCTCGGTAAAGGCGGTTCAACACTCACGCGCATAGTCTGCTCCGGACCACTGGCATCCGACCACTAGTCCTGAGGCCTGGTGCGAATGCCTCTCGACCCTAGCGGCCCTCGCTTCGAACAAGGAGCTCAGCGAAGCGAACCCTCTTCTGGCAGAACAATCGCCCAGACTATGCGGGCATCGTCTCTGTCGCGGAGCCGGCGTCCTCGGCGGAATACAGCCGTGCGGTTCGCGAACATACACAACAAGAAAAGGCGGCTTGTGGACGTGTTGACGCACAAACTCCGATCACTTCGTGATTGTTACCTGCGTTGATGTTTCGCCGCTCGGCACGATGTGAACGGGGGCAAACTGCGATTTGGGATACCGGGGCCGCGCTCCGTCTGGTGACCAGTCCGAAACTGGCACCGGAATGAACTGAAGGCGCTTGGGGTGGGCGAGCATTTCTTCTGCATCGACTTGACTGATCTCAGCGGTCACCTCGGCTTTGAGGGGAGTCAAGGCGTGCGTGAGCTTTGCAATTAGGCGCTCAAGCATTGCCTCGAAATTTCGGATCACTTCGTGTGGGATAGGGGTCTCGACCGTTATGCCGAATACCTCATCTACTGCTATGGCTCCATCTGGCTGACGCCGAAGATCGACTATTGGCGTTGTGGTGAGCATCCGATTTTCTGAGTGAGCGACGAACTTGTTACGAAGTGTCTTCAGCTGAGCCGAGAGCGCGATGTCGTCTGCCCCAAGAGCGATGAACTTGTCGAGATCGGGACGTACGTTCGAGCCGCGCGTCCGAGAGTAAGTGACAACTGCGTACGAGCGAAGGAACCTCGCGATGTCGGTACCTTTGGCAGAATTTGCCTTTTCCAGCGCCTTTGCCGCCTGTCGAAGGTCATGCATGTGGCTCGCCGCCTCAATGAACTTCTCGACCGCCGGGGAACGGGGCGCCATCGACTGCACTTGGCCTAACGTGGCGCGAACCCATTCCAAGAGCTCTGTTCGTGCAATCTCTTCGGAAGGCCCGTGCATCTCAACGGCCTGGATCGGACCGCCGTCTAGTGGCCGGTACTCGAGCTCTGCCACCCAACCCGGGCCATGCTGGTGCCCCTCCGGGGCCGGTTGGCTTACGGGATCTGTATAGCGACCCGGGTCGAGCGCTTTGGAAGCCATAACTCAGTATGGTTCCACAGGAAGCATCCCGGCGTGGCACTGGACCGCCCCGGACTGCAACAGCGACGCATGGGTAAGCGCCGCGACACGTTGATGACGCCTTCGGATGAAAACGGCGCGATTGGGCCTCTGCTCACATGAGACAAGCGCGTAGCCTCCGCGACGCGCGGTCGAACCCACGTTCACGGGTAGCAACGACATGACCATTTAAGCGTTGCTCAGCTGGGCATTAGTTAGCGGTCCTCGTCATCACCCGGGCGAACTGGCGCCCCGCTTGCCTTCAGCACTCCACGAATGATTTCGGCGGTGTCCTGGATAGGTGGGATGACGCTCGCCTGCGGTGCCGGGATGGATTCGCTGTCGTCGCTCATTCGCTTATCGCTTGTCAGGCTTCGGCAGCGGCCTCGAGTCGGTGTTTCCACCCGAGCTGTGCTTGATCACATTCGCTACCAGCCCGGGAACTTTTTGAACGGGCGGCACTTTGGATTTCGGGGCGGGAGAGGGCTTTGACCTATCAGACATGGGACTCCTCAGACGTTGAGTACGGCTAACAATGTGAAGACGATAGAAACAGCCAGTGAAACAAATCCCCAACGAAGAAATTCGCCCATCGCGTTTAGACGCTTCTCGTCCGTTTCGTGAACCTCGATCTTTGCGTCGATAAGTTTCAGGAGACCGGTGTTCTCTTCGGACGCGAATAAGGTGTCGCGAAGGGATGCGAGATTGATCTCGCCGCCGTATCTGGGACGAGTCGCGGCAATGCCGAGACCGGCGGCCACTGCAGCGAAGATGACTGCGAGGATGTACCAGCCTCCCGTTAGATGGGCGGACTGAAGCCCCGCGCCGAGGCCGGCGGTAGCGATAAGGATTGCGGCCCGGGCTTGTACCGAGGATGCGCGGGAAGAGTAGATGTCCCGTTGTCGATCGAGCTCGTCATTGAGTGTCTTCAGCTTTCCGGGATGGGTGGCAAGCATCGACTCTAGCTCGGCGGCGGCGTCCATATCGGTCATCAGGTCCTCCAGCTGGAGCCTAATAGAGGCCCACTTCATCTGGGGCCAGGAAGGGCCCCTCTCCAAGAGTGCCCCGTTAGACAAACCGCGCGCCTCAACTAGGCCTGTCGGGGTTACTACCGGTCCAGCGGGCCTGAGCCGCTCATATCGATGCCGTAGAGGAGATTGACCACCTCAATCGTTGGCGCAAATCTCGCCCAGTTGCGCGGATCGTCCTCGCCACGCTCGTCCGCGCGCGGTAGCCCCGACGGCCAGCCTGCGGCGCCAGCTACCTCTTGAACCAATCGCGCGACACACTGAATTAGGTCCTCCACAAGCGGCACGGGTCGCGCCATTAGGCGAAACTGATCCAAGTCATGTGCGATCCAAGACCCATTGCGGTCGAGTACTGCTGATGTTTCTCGAATCAACTCAGCAGTGTCGTCGTCGACGGATACCAGCCGGGCTGTCGTGCGACCAGACCGGTCCCCTTCCGCCTCCCAGATCCTCATGATGAATGGTGTTGCGGAGTTCTCGAACCAGAGTCATCACCGCGACGCTGACCGGTTCTTTAAGAATGCGCTGAACCGGCTCACTCAGCTTGCCCTGGAAGTCCCTCCGCGCCAACGAGCAATTCGCTGGTCGGATATCAAGCCCAAGAGCCACGTTCATCGCACGCGCTAGCGCATCTAGCATCCCGCTGAGGTTCAATGCGATTTGTTCAACGAGCGCTTCGGGCTCCCCGAATAGAGTGGGCTCATTTGGATGGACGCTCTCGAACAAGAGCCTGTCTCGCAGGTCAAGCACTCGCTTTAACCGATTGCCGCTTGCACGTATGAGATCTAGGAACGCGTCATCGCCGCTCTTGAACGTGTGGTCGAAGAGGTCGCGCAATGTGGGGATCATCGACCACGCTTGTGCGTGTTCGACTTGCCACGTTGCTAGTACGCCGTCGAAGAGGTCGCGGTTGATCGCAACTATGCCCCTGAGCCGTTGGTGTAATCCGACTATCGCCAAGGACTCGCGCGGTCCCACCGCGAAGGCCGACAGACGATTCGGCTTCGCAAGCGCGAACTCGTTGTCGGTTACCAATATGTCGGCGTGAAGCGCGGTCGCGATCTCCGCGTAGATCTGCCTCGTTCGCGCCTGGTAGGGATCAAAGTTCCAATGCTTGGCCCAATTGAATGCGGCCTGAAGATTGTTCTCAAGCGAGAAGAGCCCGTGGGTCGAGATCCCGCGATCTCCGTGCACGCACACGACGCCGTTGCCGTCATGTCGCTCGTTAGGAACATAGTAAGTGTCGGCAATGTCCTCTTCTTGCGCGCCCTCGACGAAGAGACGTACTCCAGCTGGCTGGCTCTGAAGGACGTTGAAATACTCTGCGACGGCGGTGTCCATCTGCGCCTGTGGATCAAGAACCACTCTGAGTTCCGGCCAAGTGATCTCTGGTCGAAAGGCGTGTCCGTCGCGTCTCAGGTCACCAGTCACGACATAGCTTGGCCACATGACTTGATCCTTGCGCACCTCGTGACAAAGAACAGAAGACATGTTGCGTCCGACAATGGCGCAAGACATCGCCCCCGCCGTTCGATGCCAATATGTTGTGCGTATGGTTGACGTCTTCTGGGACGGAATTCCCAACTGGATCACCGCTGGTGCTGCCGTGCTCACGCTCGTTGCCGCCGCGGTGGCAGCCGCATTCGCCGGCCGAGCGGCCCATTGGACGAAGAGGCAGGCGATTTCAGCCGCGCTGCAGCACGAGACAGGACTCGAGCAGCTTGCTCTGGCACGAGATGAAGCTCGCGACGCCAAGGAGACTGGTGCGGCACAGGAGGCTTCTCGCAAGCGGGCCGAGCGTTGGCAGATTGAGTCCCGCCTTGATCAGGTAGCCCCAAGCGTTGTCGCACGGGCCCGGCCTGGGCGGCTCGAGATACGGGATGAATCCGGAGACTGGGTAGATGTTTCGAACTCGCTCGAACTGAATGAATCGGAGTCCGCCGTCTTCCGTACCACCGCGGTTATCACGGTCAAAAATGTTTCGGATCGAATCGCCCGTGTGGCGTTCGTCTACTCAGCGAACGGGGTCATGTCCGTGCGGTCTGGAGATGAACTTGTCTTGGGCCCTGGCGAGGAAGCGAATGTGTCGTGGGAGCGGACCGTCAGTACCTTCGCCCTTCAAACTGAAGAAGACCTTGGTCGTCCCCAGAACTGGCTATTCGACGTCGAGGTTTGGATTCGCGACCCTGGAATGAACGTGCGTGACACGTTCAAATTCAACGGCGACTTCCGCTTCTTCCGGCGCGACGGCTCGCGATTGCTCGTCCAAACCGAGCCACCGTTTCCCTGGACAGAGAATGTCGCTGCCCCGACGGAGCCGCGGCGTTACGAACGGCTTGAAGCGGGGCTTCCTGGCATCAGCCCCGCCAGTTGAGAACATAGCCTCGGCTGCGCCAAAATGTGCGTGAGCGATTATTGCGTCCGTAGCGACAGCCTCACATTCACCACAGCGGGCGATACGGGGTGCCCGGACCAGATCGCTTTCGGCATCCGCAAAGCACGAGAAGGATCGCAGTGCGGGAGTCGTCAACACAAAGAGGTGGGGCGTGCATCGCACACCCCACCTCAGTGTTAGGCCATCGATGTACTGCGGCTGGCCATCTCGTTGGTGGCCATCGGCCCGGCCGCTGACGCTTCCGGGCCATCAGCTTTTGGGGCGCGTCGGGTGACCTCTGCGGTGGTGTAGCGGAGGGAGGGGCCGACGCTGTCCGCGACGACTTCGGTGGCGGCTCGGGGCTCCCCTGTGGCTTGGTCGGTCCAGTGGCGGAATTCGAGGTTGCCGTTGACGATGACGGTGTCGCCTTTGGCGAGGCTGGCGCGGACGTTCTCGGCGGTGCGTCCGAATACGGTGGTGCGGTGGTACTGGGTGTCGCCGTCGACCCATTTGCCGTCGACTTGCTTGCGGTCGGTGACGGCGACGGTGAACTTGGCGAACTTGGTGCCGTTCTGCGATTCGCCGAAGTCGGGGTCGGCGACGAGGTTGCCTTCGATGCTGATCGGGACTCGTGTGCTCATCGTTCTCTTCCTTTCGGTCTGCGCCCGCTGTTCGGGTCGCTTTCACTTAGAACTTCCGGTTCAAAGACGGAAAATGCGCTCAAATAGCGCGCAACCCGGAGGCTCGCTTAGGAGCCGGCGTGGCTCTGGCTGATCCAGTCCGCCCACTCGTCTGGAGTGGCGTCACCACCGGTTCGCGGCAGCTCGGTGTGGCCGTCGTGGCATTCGCCGTTGTACCAAGTTGCGAGGCGTGGGATGGCGACGGCGAGTCGTTCGTGCCAGCCGATGGGGCCGTAGCCGGCGTCGAGGCTGTCGTAGGAGACGAGCCAGGCGGTGTGGAGGGCGGAGAGTTCTTCGACGAGGGCTCCGTGTTTGAACCAGCAGGGCGGGATCTTGCGTGTGGGGAGGTTGTACCGGTGGGTGAACCAATTCACCCAGTCCCGTAGGTCGGTCCAGACTTCCGGAGCGTCCGCGTCGTCGAGGGTGCGCCAGTTGATGACGCGGATGCCGAGCATTCCGGGACTTTGCCGTGGAGCTTGGTCCTCCCACCGCTCGGCGAGCGAGGCAACGAGGTCGTCGAGTGGGGTGTCGTCGGTCACTGCTGTTCCAGTGAGGCTTCGATGTAGTGGGCGATCTTGGCCTGGAGCCGGGCGATGGCTTGCAGGGACGCGGTGCGGCGGGAGACGAAACCGGAGAAGACGCGGTCACGGTCGATGAGTTGGTGGACGTATTCGTGGCAGCGCGGGTGCAGCGCGATCAGGTCTTGGTGCCCTTCGAGGGCGGTCCAGCCGTGTGGTGTTTGGGTGACGCCGCGGTAGTCGAGGTGGT
Source organism: Leifsonia sp. TF02-11 (assembly GCF_017565305.1). Lineage (GTDB taxonomy): Bacteria > Actinomycetota > Actinomycetes > Actinomycetales > Microbacteriaceae > Leifsonia. The sequence continues at coordinate 24,679 of NZ_JAGEKP010000028.1, read as the reverse complement.
GCAGCTCGAGGGAACGCGTGTCGCCGGCGCCGAGGCAGAGCGCGCAGCGGGCCTCTCCGTTGCGGGCTTGTTCTTCGGTGAACCAGCGGTCGCGGCGAGCGAACCACGCGACGGAGTGCAAGTACGCGGTGCGGTAAGTGTTGTCCCGGGCAGGGCGGCGACGATTCGACATCAGTGGTCTTCTCCCGCTGATCCTCGGCGATCGAGGGCGGCTTGATATTGCTCGGCGAACACGGCCTGCTGGTCGAGCTCGGTGAGTTTCTTCCCGGTGCGGATCTGGTGGGCGTCGTCGCGGTCGGTCCACCCGCGGAGGTCGAGGAGGATGCCGCGCCGGTTGCGGTAGGCGAGGAGTCCGACGGTTTCGGGCATGCGGCGGATCTCGTCGATCGTCATTACCGGTACCTTCTCGTGCTGCACGTTCGTGGAGGAACCGTTGTCGTTGTACGAGTGCCCGGTGTTCCGGATCCGACGCAACCCGAGCAGGGATTCGATGTCGCGGAGGTGGTCGACGTCGGACGCGCCACCAAGCAGGAGCTTGGCGGTGGCGGCGGACCAGATCGTGTCAGCCTCCGATCGCGACCACGCGGTTTCAGCCTGCGAGAGCGCCTGGAGCACGACCACGGTGGAGATGCCGATGCCGCCGCCGTCGGCCATGATCCGCGGCAGCGCTGGCCAGGAGAACATGTTCGCGATCTCGTCCAGGATCAGCGCGAGCGGCCGGTCGAGGCGGGAGCCGGGTGAGGCGAGAGCCTTGCGGCGGGCAGTCTCGACGATGTCGTCGAGGATCGCGCCGAGGAACCCGCCAACTGAGCCGGCACCGGCGCCGGTGCCGACGAGGTAGAGGCTGTTGGGACCGGCGAGGAACGCGTCGAGGTCGAACTGCTCCCCCGGGCCCGGTGTCATCGCCTTGCGGATTGCTGGGATGGACAGTGGGCGGAGGGAGCCGAAGACGCCGAACCAGGAGTTGGCGAGGAGCTTCTCGTCGCCGTTAATGATCGCGTCCAGGTCCTCGGACCAGCCCGGCGTGCCCTGGTTTGCGAGCACCCCGACCGCTTCCTGAGCGAGCCGCGGGTTGGAGCCCCACCGGGCGAGCGCGTCGATTCCGCGGCCGGAGACGGCGGCCGCATGGAGTAGCCGGGAGAGGACGGAGGAGGACACCTGCGCCCATTCCTGGTTGGTCTTCGAGGCGCCGAGGGCTGTGCCGGCCACGATCGCTTGGCCGCGCTGATCGGCGATGAGCGGGTCCTCGCAGCCAGTGACCGGTGAGATGCGCAGTGCCGAGCGGACGCCTGTCAGTTCCTGTGGGTCGAACACGGTCACGTCGCCGGCCCGGGCGCGTTCACGCATGGTGGCGGAGAGATTGTCGTTCCGCGTGGAGGTGGTGATCAGAGGGCCGTCCCAGTCGAGGATGGCGTTGATGATGAACCGATACCCCTTGCCGGACCGGGGTGCGCCCTCGACCACGATCGAGTCCTCGATCGACACATACACGTCCTGACCGTGGGCGCTGCCGACCTTCCACCCGGCAGAGGAGGGCTCCGGATGGGCAAGCGACGGCCGCAGTACCTTGGCGCGGCGCAGGGCGGTTCGAGCGGAGGTGTGCTTTCGCACCTCGCTGGGCTTGGCGAGGCCGTCGCGACCGCGGAGCTCGTGGATGAAGTGCCGGTCCGATTGCCGGTACCGAAGCCACCAGATCACGCTTGCCGCGACGGCGGCGAGAAGGAGGAGTACGGCGATGATGTCGAGCACACGGATCCAGGTGACCGGTGCGGTGCATCCCGGCTCCAGACTGAAGCCACCCGGGTCACCACTTATCGCCAGCTGGAGGCCGGCGAACACACTGTCAGGCTGACTACCACCTCCGCAGGCCACGGCGATGGTTGCGCTGGCGATACAAGTCGTCAGCGCGCCGGCGACCACGATGGCGAAGAGGCTGTAGAGGGCAAGGTGGGTCCAGGAGGAGTGGTCGTTTCTCACGCTCGTTCACCGCCCATGGTGTCGGTGCGGAAGACGCCGAGTTCGTAGTCGGTGCAGATGTTGCGGACCTTCGCGACCCGGTCTTGGCCGATCTGCCAGAGCCCTTCGCCCTTGTGGAGCTTTCGGACGAGGTCGGCTTGGGTGTCGTTCCAGCCGAGTATTTCCCGGGACCGGGCGATCTCTCCGGAGTGCTGTGCATACGAGATGCGGGTCTCGCAGTCGGCGAGGAGACCAAGCGCGCGGGAGTGGAGTGCGCTATTGCGGTCGCCGAGAGCGTCGAGGTCGGCGACGCGGTGGAGGAGGTACCAGTTGGAGGTGCCGAGGTGACGGGCGACCTTCTCGTCTTCGACCCGGTCGGCGAGGCCGTCACCGCCGGAGACGTCGTTGAGGAGTTCGACGGCGGCCTCTTCGTGGATGATGACGCGGGCTTGACGGTTGGCGCCGAGGCTGGCGCGGCGGATCCAGTTCGCCGTCGCCAGGCGGGCCAAGGCCTGCGCCTCGGGGGATGCCCCCTTCAAGGCGGAGGTGTCGACGACCATCATCGGGGCATCCGCATCAAAGCGAACCGTGGAGGGTCCGTCGAAGAAGCCGGTCAAGTCGCCGGAGACCATGCGGCGCAGTGAATGCGCGAGCCGGTGCCCGGCGTCCGCGACTTCGAGCGGTAGAGCTTCGTTGGGGTCGACCAGCCGGTCGTAGACGTGGGTGATGGTCACCGTCGACTGGCCGTGGAGGGCGTCGAGTGCGATGTCGAGGGCGGTGTGCTCGACCGGTTCCAGGTTGCCGCCTTCGCGGAGCCGGCGGATGATCGTCTTCACGGTCGCACGTCGGTATTGGAGGACGTTCTGGTTCCAGTCCTCGTCCGAGAACGACGCGTCTCGCGGTCCTTCGTCGAGTAGGTTGATGCGGGCGGCTTTGCCGGGGCCGACGGAGATGGAGGTGCCGCCGACGTAGGCGGCGACGCGGACCCACTCCCCGTTCGGGTCGTGCGGCACCGCGATTTTCCGGCCGAGCCGCGCCAACCGGGACGACCAGGACTTGGCCAGCATCGACTTACCGGTCCCCTTAACCCCGAGGATCGCCACCGAGTGCGAGCGGACGGCCTCGGCGGAGTACGCGTCCCAGGGGTCGAAGCAGAACGGGGCCCGCGAGAGCAGGTTCTCGCCGATGTACGCCCCGGTGAGGATGTCCCCTGTTTCGGCCAAGAACGGGTACGCACCACCCAGCACCTTCGAACTACAGCGGTGCGCGGGTGGGGTAGCGCGCAGCGGGCCACGCAGGTTGTGCGGCTGCTTCCACCCCCACGCCGGCATCTTCGACGCCGGCAGTTCCGCGGGCTGGATCTTCCACGACGAGTTCTTGTCCACGTTGCTGCTCCGGAGGCGGCGGCCCTTGGCGCCGGGCTTCTCGTCGGCGGGGATGCGGCCGATAACCGTGCTGGGCTTCATCGCCGTCACTCCCCTTCCAGCGGCACGGGCAAAGCGCCGGTGACGAACCCGGCGGCTTGCTGCCCCGACAGGGACGCCAACACGAGCCGTGCCGGGTGGGAAGCCTGCTCGATATCCGTCCTGGCTTTCGCCAGTGTGTCCTTGGACTCGGCGGAGATGGTGACGAAGCCGCGGTACTGCACGTCGCCGAAGCCGTCGACGAGGTCGTGCTCGCGTACGGCCAGGTCCTCCTCCTCGCGCAGGTGGGTGAGCGGCACGCGGGAGGACAGCTTCATCCGGATCGTGGCAGATGTCTCCATGTCGGACTGGGCCCGGTTCAGCTGGGCCAGCGCCTTGTGTGTTGCAACCGGGCGAACCTGCAGGGTGATCACTCGGGTGGCGTCCCCGGCGTAGAGGAGCGGTTCGAGGAACCCGGTGCGGACGTCAGTGCGCGGCCATTCCGCGACCCAGAAGGTCTGGTGCCAGGACTCGTCCACGCGCATCGCGTCCCAGCCCTCGTCGATGCCCATTACGGGAGGTGCGGGCTGCGGCTCAAGGGTGGCATCGCGCTCGCGCCGGGTCGCCGACGAGACGGGGTCAGCGGAGAGTGCGAGCAGCTCGTCCAGGTCGTCGGAGGTCAGCCATCCGGCCGGGGTGAGACGGGCGTGCTCCATCGAGGATTCGATGCCAGCCACGCGCTCCTTCAGCACGGCGGCAAGTCCCGTGAGCCCCTTGCCTGCGTCGCGGATCGCCCCGTTGAGCACACCAGTGTCGAAGGTCAGGGTGACGTAGTTGGTGAATCCCATCGACCGCTTCGAGGCGGCCTGGGTCAGCTCCCAGTACTGCTCTCGCAATTCCGAGCTGACCCGTGGGGCGTGTTCGTCTTCTCGGGCGATGAGGTAGTCACGGAGCTCGTTAGACGAGGCTCTGTCTACGCGGATGCGGATGGTGGTCTCGCGCACGCCGGGCAGGTTCTCCAGCGAGCTGAGCCACTCGACGAAACCGTCGTAAGCCGACTCTTGGGTGCCCTTGTCGCGCAGTGCCCACGCCCGGGATCCCACCCGCACGGTGATGGAGGCCAGGCGACCGTGAGCGTTGTAAATGAACGCACCCGCCCCAGGGATCTGCATGATCTGCACATCGCCCAGCGCTCCGGGAAGCAGGAACTTCGAGGTCACGGTCGGCGTGACCGCGGCAACGTGCGCGTGGCCGATGTTCAGTGACGCGGTGGCGACTCGAAGCCAGACATCTCGGCGGAACACGGTCTGACCGGCGATGCTGCGGTACACGTATCGGGCGGCCTGGGCGGCGATCACCAGCACCGGCTCGCGCCGGTAGGTGGCGAGTGCGAAGAACACGATCAGAGCGATTAGCGGCAGCATCACCCAGAACCCGTTCGGGTAGATGAACAGCGTTGCCAGCAGGGCGGCGACGGCGCCCCCGATGACGACAAGTTGGAGGAAGGTGAGGCCGAGGAAGATGCCACGGCGTTCACGGGCGGCGAAGCGGACGCGGGGTGCACCTTCTTCGGTGATGATCTGGTCGGCGGTGAAGGTGGTCATGAGTTATCTCCCAACCTTGATGACCCGAGCCGCGGAGCGAACCGGTGCGGCGGCGGTATTGACGCGCGAGAACTGGTCGCGCACGGAGAAACGGTGATGCAGAGCAGTACCAACTTCGGCGCCTGCAAAGGACACGAGCTTGGTGGCCCACAGCGGGGAGAACGACGCGGCGATCACGGCGCCGGCGGCGACGAGGATGACTCCGATGCTGAGACTGGCCTTCGTCAGCTCGACAGCGAGAAGGACAACGCCGGCGGCAAGCGGTTTCGCGATCAAGAGCCCGACGGTCAGGTTGATCCAGCGGCTCGCCCAAGCGGTGAGCTTCGGCTGCCCGATCATCATCAACCCGACCGGAGCCATTGCCGCCAGCGCGAGGAGGCCGAACTCGCGGATGGACATAGCGATGAACAGGAACAGGGAGGCGATCATCATCAGCCCGACCACTAGTACGGCCATGACGTACTCGCCGACTGCGCCGGGCCCTTGAGCGCCCTGGGTGGCCATACCGAAGATCGCGCCTTCGTGTGAGAACTGCATGGTCTTCATCGCCGCCCCGTTGATCTGTTTGGGAGCGTCGAACAGCCCGACCACTCGGAGCAGACTCTGGCTAAGGTCGCCGCCTTGAACCGCGGTGGTGAGCGATTGCGTCACATCATCGGTGATCCCGGATGCCTTCTGCATCCCCCACACACAGATCACGGAGAAGGGGACGGCGAGGGCGGCGCCAGCTGCGGTGCGGCCGATGCGTGCCCAGTCCTGCAGGATCATGGCGATCCCGATTTGCACCAGGGCGACGATCAGGATGATCGGGGCGGTGACTGCGACCCAGAACAGGAACTGCGAGTGGGCGATCTCCCAGCTGCCCGGGTCGATGTTCGTGTTGAACGACCCGGCGATCATGGTGGCGATGAAGTCGCCGAGGTTGCGGATCGTGGAGCCCATGAATTGGGCGATCGTCTGCGAAGCTTGGCAGCCAAAGTCAGAGATGAAGCAGCCGTAGTTCGGCGAGAACGGATCCGGCGATGCGGCGAGAACAAACATCATGATCACGCCACGTGCAGTGACTGACCCCAGTTGATCAGCCCTGCGATGCCAGCAGCGACGGCGACACCTGCAACACAGCTGACGACACCGACGATGCCCATCTTCTGAACCCGTCCGTTGCTGGAGATGTGGCCGACGACGATGAAACCGGCGGCGATCAGACCGCCGATGACGCCGAGAGTGAGGACGATCGCGAATACGACGTTCGCGATCGACTGGAGAGCGCCGACGCCTGGGCCGGAGAAGTCCGGCGACGGATTGCTCACCGTCAGGACGGTCAATGTGCGCCAGTGTGCGCTAGTGAGGGCTTCGCTGAGTGCGTTCATGATTTGGTATCTCCTTCTGTGGGTCGGTGGACGCGATGGAGCGGTCTGCCGCCGCCATTCGTCGCGCGGCGAGGCAGCCGGAAACGCCGATGCCCAGCACGGTGAAACAGGCCAGCCCGATAAGCCCGAGGATGCTTGGCAGCAGGTCCATATCGGTCACTCGCCTTTGCCGTTGCTCGCCTCGACGGCGGAAGTCGGAAGCGGAACCGTAAGCGCGTTGGCCATACCCTCGGAAGGCACGTTGACGGTTAGCTCAAGCTGGTCCACGCCCGGAGGCAAGTAGTAGGCGACTGCGAACGAGCGGCTCTTTTCGTTGGATATTGTCCACTTGGTCTGTCCGGCGAAGAGACCAGCCGGTAGCCAAGCCATGCGCGCGGCCTTGGCGGCTGCCGGACCGTCCGACTTGTCGAGAACAGCTGGCTCTGGTCGCCCGTCGAATTGGGCGCCTGTGACGCTTGCGCCCGTGACATCTTGGAAGTCTTGGTTCCCCTGTGAGGGGATCCATTTGCCGGTCATCGTCACCCTGAGCAGCAGCACGGGAGTTCCTGACGGGAAAAGTTCCTGGGACGAGCCGGGAAGGGTGCAGCGACAGCCGTGCTTCGACTTGAACGTGGCGCCCGGGTAGACGTCGACCCAGACGCTGCTAACGATGCCCGATGCGGCCGGCATTGCGCCCGACGACCGAGTCGGTGACGGCTTAGCCGGTGCGATAGCCGTGAAGGACGGGTTCTGTGCCGGGGCTGCGGTGGCGCAGCCGACGAGGGTCAGGCATGGCAGGAGGGACGCGAATGCGATCAGTTTCTTGTTCATCTCACTTCACCTCGGTTCGTGCCCTTCGCTTAGAACTTCCGGTTCGGGACGGTTTTTGGCGCGCATCTTCGGAATCTCCTGGGTCAGGGCACCTGGATGTGCTGGTGGTTGCAGGTGTCGGGGAAGGCGCTGGTGATGTTGAGCAGGGTGCCCAAGGAGACGTTGGCGCGGGCGCGGCATTCGCTTTGACCGACGGATGAGCCGTGCGGGGCATAGGGGTCCAGCGCGCGGATGAGCTGGAGTGAGAGGGCGTCTGCTCCGGTGAGTGACTGGCGGTTGATGGCGTAGAAGTCGACCGCTTTGCCTTTCCAGTGCGCGGACGCCGTGCCGGCGCCGGGTGTCATGCCGGTGCAGCGCCGGTTGAGGTCGCTGACTCCCACCTGCTGGAACACTTGGACGGCCACGACGATCAGTTGCAGGACGTGGGCGTCGATGGTGCAGGCTGGTGTTGCGGTGCCGTCTGCCATGTTGAGGATTTGCTGTTGGTAGCGGGCCTCGAGGAAGTTGAGTTTGTTCGTTTGGATCGCGCCCACCAGGACTGTCGCCGCAGCGCGGGCATCCGCTGGCACCTGGCACGACCCCGCACTGGCTCCGGTGAGGGCGGCGAGGACCTGTTCGGCGGGCGTCCAGAACGGGGCGTAGTGGTTCGGGTCCGCGTTGATCTGGACCGTGCGTGCGACCAGAGTGGGAGCCGTGGTCTGCCAGTCTGGGACGTGCAGCATTCGCGTGTAGAACGCGGCGGCTGCGCTCGCCGGGTCCATCCGTTGCGCGCGGGTGCCGTAGCTTGTGCCCTGCTGGAAGACACCGATGGTGGTGTTGTCGGCGGTGTCGCCGTGGTCGAGGTTGCGGAGTCCGGATTCGCCGATCGCGACCATCAGCGCCAACGTCAGTCCGTGCGGGGGAACGCTCATCTGCTGCCCGACGGTGATGATCGTCGCGGCGATCTTCAGCTGCTCCGGCCCGTACCCATCGACCGTGCTGCCCGCGTTCACCGATGGTGCGGATCCGCCGCACGCTCCCTCGCCACCGCCGAAGCCGTTGGCTCCCATCGCGAGCACCAGGGTGACGGGCACCGCGACCAGTGCGACTGGGACGACGAGGACGATGACGGCGGCGACGATCAGCAGGTTCCGGATCGTCTTCGGATGTGTCACCGCGTGAGCTGCCGCTGCGCTGGCGCTGATCATGCCGCGGCCTCCTGCTCGAGCACGACACGGGCGATCATCAGCAGCCGCTTCGCGGTGGCGATCCGCGCCCGCGCGGAGCCCGGGTGGATGTGGAGCGTATCGGCGATGGTGCTGGCGTCCTCACCGATCATCTCCGCGACCTCCCGGAAGCCACCGATCTCAGGAACGCACGAGACGATCACGGACCCGGTCAGCGGTAGCCCGGCATCTGCCGCTGCCAGGGCGGCGAGCACGGTTCGGGCGGTCTGACACACCCGGTCGTGCACCGAGCGGAGGCCGCGTTTGGACATCCGATGGGCGTTCGCCACACGATCGACGTCCCCGTTAGCAAGGCTGAGGTCGCTCATCACTTGCCAGTCGGATTGACCGACGAAGTCGGCGACAAGCACCATCCAGCGGTGCGCGTCGAACCTGCGGATCAGCGCATCCAGGGGGTCGATGTCCGTATCGGACTCGACGTCGTCGGGAATGTCGTCCATGACGACGTGCTTCCGTTCGACTTCTCTGAGTACGACATTGCGGGTGATGCCGAATACGAACGCGTGAGGTGAGCCGCGTTCAGGGTCGTATCGAGAGCTTCGGTGCCAGACCGTTTCGCGCGCTAGCTGTAGTACCGCGTCGACCTCGTTCGGCCAGCCGCGCAGTTGGAAACGGACATACGGCAACAGTGTGTCAACTTCGCGGAGCAACTCCGTCAGTCGAGCATCCGCACGCGTGCGGAGTTGAGTTCCTTCAGCCACGAGATCACTACCTTCCTTGTGCGGAGGTGGCTTATGTGAAGGATCGGGCTCGGGTCTGAGGACCCGTTAGTGCGGTGTGCCGGCGCGCCTCGGCGTGCGCCAGCACAGAGTGAGTGAGGACGGTGAACCGGGAGCACGCCGGGAATTCAGGTGGGCGACGCGTCCGGTTCGAGAGGTGGAGTGGCGAGGGCGACTCTGCGGTTCGGGAGCCTCAGCCACGATCCGTCACCGCCGCCCAGACTCGGTCTGTGAGTCGTGCGCCACGGTGAAGAGGGTAAGGATCGGCCGCTCCATTTGCTGCCGCACGCTACCCCCGAACAGGGGTGCGAGGTGTGCGGCGCGCCGGGGTGGAAGTCTGGTTCTACTGACAGCTCTCGCACCGGAGATCATCCATCGGATCGACCGGCACAATGTAGCCGCGGACGAAGTCCTGGATGACGCCGGGAGCGGCCTGCACCTGGTCGGCTATGCGTACACTCCAGTCTTCGTCTGGGCGCTCGCTTCCAGCCATGCCAACACCTCCGCCCGCTTGTAAAGGACGGTTCGCGGTGTCGGCTTGTAGAAGCGCGGCCCCTTGCCGTGATAGCGCAGCTGGGCGAGTGCTGCGATGGACAGCCCAGTCAGCTCGACCACTTCAGCTGGCTGTATGAATTCTCCAGTCATCGTATCTCCTCCGTTTCGACAACCTGGGAGCGTTTGAGTTGTTGCAGGAACGGTAACGCATTTCCGCTCGCTTGACAACAGTCGGTGCGCTAGGCTGTTGAAATGGCAGACTTCCGAACCGAATCGGGCATCGGCGTACGAATTCGATTGGCGCGGCGAGCGCGCGGTTTTCGCACCACTGGGGACCTCGCTGAGGCGATCCCGGGAGGCAACGTGACCGAAGCGATCTTGGAGAACATCGAGTCCGGCAGGAAGGCCGACATCAGCGTTAGCCAGCTGCTCAATATCGCTCGCGGGCTGAACGTTCCGGTAAGCATGCTGCTGGCGCCGATGGGAGCACCCGACTCCGCGCTGGACCTGCCGAACCTCAGTGCCGACTTCGACGGGATGCGTGCGGCCGAGTTCGATTGCTGGCTGTCCGCCATACCGGCAAGCGCCTATCGACCGCGCCACGCATCCGAACGCGCCGACATCGCGCTCCTTAACTCGTTGCGGGAACTCGGAACCCTACGACGTGAGCTCGATCGGCTAAGAATCGTGCTCGAGTCCCAGAAGGCCTCAGGGGATCCTGATCTGACCGGAGCGAATGCGGACGTTGAAAAGCGGATGAATCGGATTGCAGAAGACGCCGCCAATGTCGCAGGTCTACTGGCCAGCGCCGGTCTAACCGACAACGAGGAAATGCCAAGAGCGTAGGCCGCGGCGAGCGCGGTCATTCGGCGAGAGTGGAGGACTCGCATGGGAAGCATCGAAGCTTATGAGTCCGCGAGCGGGCGCCGATATCGAGTTCGTTACCGGAAACCTGACCACAGTCAGGCGAACAAACGCGGCTTTCGCACCAAGCGGGATGCGGAACTTTACCTCGCGTCCGTCGAGGTCAAGAAGTCTCGCGGAGACTACATCGACGCGTCCGAAGCGCGCGCCACGATCGGTGAACTCGGCGAGCAGTGGATGACCGCGCAAACCCACCTCAAGCCGTCATCGGTCGCGGTGGTCGAGTCTGCGTGGCGGCTGCACGTCCGGCCGGTTTGGGGAAATCGAGCCATTGGCGAGATTCGCCACAGCGACGTCCAACAATGGGTCTCCGGACTCAGCGTCGGCGGAGACGGCTTCGGCAAGGCTAAGTCACCAGCACTTGTTCACCGCTGCTACGGGATTCTGGCCGGAATTCTCGATGTGGCGGTGCGCGACCATCGACTCGCCTCCAATCCGGCGCGCGGAGTCTCGCTCCCCCGAAAGGTGTCCAAAGAGCACCGCTACCTCTCCCACCAGCAGTTGCACCGACTCGCTGAGGCGAGCGGTGGGAACGCGACCTTGATCCTCCTGCTCGGATACACGGGCGTGCGCTGGGGCGAAGCCTCGGCGCTCCGAGTCAAGGACATTGACCTCACTCGGCGACGGCTGCACATCGTCGAAAACGCTGTCTTCGTGCGCGGCGAGGTGATCGTTGGATCACCCAAGACCCACAAACGGCGCAGCGTTCCCTTTCCCGCGTTCCTGGACGGCGCGCTCCGCGATGCCGTCCACGGCAAGACCGAAACCAATCTCGTCTTCCCCGGCAGGTTCGGCGAACACCAAACCACGCCAACAATTCGCCAGAACTCCTGGTTCGACAAAGCGTTGGTGGCGGCGGAGTTGTCTCCAATGACAATCCACGACCTGCGGCACACGACGGCCAGCCTCGCGGTCTCGGCGGGCGCCAACGTCAAGGCGGTCCAACGCATGCTCGGCCACGCTTCCGCGGCCATGACGCTTGACGTTTACGCCGACCTCTTCAACGACGACCTCGACGACGTCGCACAACGGCTCGACGAGGCCGCCTCTGTGGCGCTCGACGACGCGGCTGCGCCGTCACAGCCAGAGGCCGATTCGGTGACCACGACAGATCCGAGCGATCCTTGATGATTTGGAGTGTGTCCAAATTGTGTCCAAATCGCTCCGGAAACCAAAGAACGGCGGCTGATGATCAGCCGCCGTTCCCAGTGTTTATATGGACTGTAGCGAGGGCGGGACTCGAACCCGCGACACCACGATTATGAGCCGTGTGCTCTAGTAGGCACCTCCAGAATGCTGGCGCAGCAGCCCGTTTCCACGGGATTCCGCTGGTTTTGAGCCCCCCGACTATCACGGTCATCACCTGCTTCGCCAATCAATTGTGGGCAAAATGTGGGCACGCTTGGTCGAAGGGCCCCTCCCCGCCCTGGGAATCTGGCGCGCCTGTTCGAGTTGAGCTTGGACCGGTAGCGCAGCGCAAAAGTACTGGTAGCACCACTACCGGTAGTGCTACTATCAGCACGTGCTCATCTCGGAACTTTCCGAACGCACCGGGACGCCGTCCGCGACCATCAAGTACTACGTCCGCGAGGGCCTGCTCCCCGCCGGCGAGCGCGTCGGCGGGAACCGGACCATCTACGGCGAGGAGCATGCGCGGCGACTGAAGCTCATCCGGGCGATGCTCGAGGTAGGCAAGCTCTCCGTCGCGGCCGTCCGCACCGTGCTGGAGGCGCTCGACGAGCCAGGTGCCCCGGTCGCGCACGCCTTCGACGCTGCGCAGCAGGCCGTGTCGCGGTCCGCGGTCCCCGACGTCGCACCGCCCAGCCCATCCGCCCTGGAGCGCGTGGATGCCGTGGTCGACCGCGCCGGCTGGGCCGACTGCGGCGACAACATCGGCCGCGGGATCGCGGCACAGGTGATCGACGCCTTCGACAACGCCGGGTTCCCACTCCCCGACGACTACCTCGACAGCTACGCGGCCGCCGCCCGGCTGCAGGCCGAAGCCGACCTCACCACGGTCGGCGTCCTTCCCGATCCCGCACGCATGACCGAGCTCGTCGTCGTCGGCACCGTGCTCGGCGACACGCTCGCCCTTGGTCTCCGCCGCATGGCGCAGGCCGTCGTCACCAGTGAGAGAAGCATGCAATGAAATCCGTCTACGCCTGGCACCGACCGCTCATGACGGTCGCCGCGCTGATGCTCGTGAGCACCGTCGTCTGCGTGATCGGCCTCCTGGTCGACCCCCGCCAAATCACGGGGCTGGACGTGTGGGCCAAACCGCTCAAATTCTCGTTGTCCATCCTCGTCTACAGCGTCACCTGGGCGTGGCTCATCGCACACCTCCCCCGCTTCCGCCGCGTGGCTCACGTCGCCGGCACGATCATCGCCGTGGCCCTGATCGTCGAGCAGGCGCTCATCCTCGGCGCCGCCGCCGCGGGCACGACCAGCCACTTCAACGTGTCCACGCCGCTGGCCCAGGGGATCTGGGCGGCGATGGCGATCTCCATCACCGTGCTCTACGTGTGCACACTGCTGACCACCATCGCCGTGTTCTTCCTGCGTCTCCCGACCCCGTCCACCACGTTCGCGGTGCGGGCGGGAGGCGTGATCGCCCTGGTCGGGATGGGGCTCGCCTACCTGATGACCGGTCCGACCCCGCAGCAGCTCCACGATTTCCGGGGCATCGCGGGTGCGCACACGGTCGGGCTCCCGGATGGCGGGCCCGGCCTGCCGGTGCTCGGGTGGAGCACGGTCGCCGGCGACCTGCGCATCCCGCACTTCGTGGGGATGCACGCGCTGCAACTGCTGCCGCTGTTCGCGATCCTGCTGGGCTGGATGGGGAGCCGGTGGCGCCCGCTCGCCGATGACCGCGTGCGGTTGCGGCTCGTGGTCGTGGCGACCGCGGCGTACGCAGGGGCGCTCGCCCTGCTCACGTTCCAAGCCCTGGCAGGGCAGTCGATCGTACGGCCCGCGGGTGTGTTCCTCTGGGCCGGATGGGCGCTCACCCTCGCAGCGATCGTCTCCGCGGTCATAGTTGTGGGGATGGGGCGGCGGCCGCTGGGTGCCCCTCCCGCACCCGCCTCCGCCGGGCCCGGGCACGGACGCCGGCCGACGACGGTCGCGCGATCGGAAAGCCTCCCGAGGACGCGCTCGTGAGTCAGCGCTGGAACGGTCGCGCGATCGCCTACCTCGCACTCGCGGTGATCGGGCTAGTCGGGACGTGGACCTTCAACATCGCCGCCATCCTCGAGCGCCGCGACTACATCGGCGACTGGACCGGAAGCGGCCCCGCCGTGACGTCCCTCACCATCGACGTCCTCGTCGCCGCGGTCGCCGCCATCGTCTTCATGGTCGTCGAGTCGCGTCGTATCGGCATGCGACGCGTCTGGGTCTACATCGTCCTCATCCCACTCCTGGCCCTGGCGTTCGCGTTCCCGCTCTACCTGGCGATGCGCGAGCGGCACCTGTCCCGACGAGGTGGAGCGGGCGAGGCGGCCGACTGACCGCGGGCGGAGCCCGCCCGGCGCGCCCTCGGAGGCTCAACGACGAAACGACGGCTGATCATCAGCCACCGTTCCCGTTGTATCGAGTCTGTAACGAGGCGGGGACTCGAACCAGCGACACCACGATTAGGTTCCGCTAGATCTAATAGGGTCGCGCAGGGCGCGTTTTGCCCGATTTTCCGCCGTTTTCGATTGCACAGTGGCAGTCTCGGTCTGCCCGGACTCGATTCACTGTGCGGGGTAAATGCGGGATCGGCAGAACGCGCTTGAGCTCGCGCCGGGCGCGCACTACTCGATCAGCCTTTCCAGAGCGCTCACGCCACTCCCCGCCGCGCCCTTGGGACGCACATGCACGTGCCTGCCGACTAGCGTTCGTTCTGGCATTCGGAGCCGCTGCGCTGTTGTACCTGGTGCTGGAAGAGCTGCTCACCGAGGCACACGAAGAGACCGATACAGTCGGCCTGACAGCGATGATCTTTCTCGGCTTCCTCACCATCTACGTCCTCGCTGCTCTTTAGCCATATCGGGATGTCATCCGCGACTGTATAGTCAGTGCGTGCTGACTATTGTTTCTCGTCTTGATGTGATGAACCGGCTGGGCCGGGCAATGGCGGATCCGACCCGTTCGCGGATCCTGATGACCTTGCTAAAAGGTCCGAACTATCCGGTGGTGTTGTCGCGGGAATTGGAGTTGACGCGTTCGAATGTGTCGAACCATCTGACCTGTCTGCGGGATTGCGGGATCGTGGTGGCGGAACCGGAGGGGCGGCAGACCCGGTACGAGATCGCCGACCCGCACCTGGCCGCCGCACTGACCGCGCTAGTCGATGTGACGCTCGCGGTCGACGAGAACGCGCCATGCCTGGATGCGGGCTGCACCGTCCCGGGGTGCTGCGAGCAGGTGACCGAGTGAGCACTGTAGACACCCACGCCGGTGAGCACGTCGAGGACGAGCATGAGGAGGAGTCGCCGTGGTGGCGGGATCGCGAGGTTCTGCTACCGGTTGCCTCCGGGGTGTTCTTCCTCACCGGGATCGGCTTGGAATGGGGTGGTGCACATGTTGTCGCCCTAGTGCTCTTCTGGATCGGTCTGCTGCTGGGTGCGTTCACCTTCGTGCCAGGCGCGATCCGGAAGCTCTTCCGCGGCAGACTCGGCATTAGCCTGCTGATGACTATCAGCGCGACCGGCGCCGTCATCCTGGGGTACGTGGAGGAGGCGGCCGCGCTCGCCTTCCTCTACTCCATCGCGGAGGCCCTAGAGGACAAGGCGATGGATCGGGCGCGCAACGGCTTGCGGGCGCTCCTTTCGCTGGTGCCGCAAACCGCCCGCATCCTCGATCGCGACGCCACGCGTGAGGTCCCGGCAAAGGACCTCACGGTCGGACAATTGATGATCGTCCGCCCGGGCGAGCGGGTCGCAACGGACGGTGTGGTGCGCACCGGAAACAGCAGCCTGGACACATCCGCGATCACCGGCGAATCGATCCCAGTCGACGTGACTCCCGGCGAAACGGTAGCCGCCGGCGTGATCAATCTCTCGGGTGCGCTCGAGGTGGAAACGACTGCGGCAGGCGCAAACAACTCACTGACCACCATCGTTGAACTGGTCGAGCAGGCGCAGGCCGAGAAGGGCCAGCGCGCACGGTTGGCCGACCGGATCGCGCGGCCGCTAGTTCCCGGCGTGCTGATCCTCGCCGTGCTCGTCGCGGTGATCGGCTCACTACTCTCCGGTGACCCCGCATTCTGGATCAATCGAGCGCTCGTTGTGTTGGTGGCCGCGTCTCCGTGCGCGCTGGCGATTGCCGTGCCAGTGACCGTCGTCTCCGCGATCGGTGCAGCGAGCAAGTTTGGTGTCGTGATCAAATCCGGTGCCGTGTTCGAACGGCTCGGCTCCATCCGGCACATCGCGTTCGACAAGACCGGCACCCTCACCCGCAACCAGCCCACCGTCACAGCAGTGCTCACGGCAGACGGCAGCACGAAGGACGAGGTGCTGAACCTGGCGGCCGCCCTCGAGCAGCTGAGCACACACCCACTCGCGGCCGCCATCACCAACGCTGCCCCGCACGCGGCCACCGCGTCCGACATCAGCGAGATAGCTGGCCACGGTATCCGCGGCAGCATCGACGGGCAGGTCATCACGGTCGGCAACCCCCGCTGGCTGAACCCCGGCATCCTCGCAGCCAAAGTGGAAGAGTTGGAGGGGCACGGGATGACCGTCATCATCGTCCACCGGGACGGCACCGCCGCCGGCGCGATAGGCATCCGCGACGAACTCCGCCCCGAAGTTCCCGAGGTGATCGCAGCGCTACGCCTCGACGGGGTAGAGACGACGATGCTCACCGGTGACAACAAGCGCACCGCCGCAGCCCTCGCACAAGCCGCGCAGATCACCGACGTGCGCGCGGAGCTCCGCCCGGAGGACAAAGCCGCCAACATCCAGGAGCTGGCCAAGCTGCGACCCACCGCGATGATCGGCGACGGCATCAACGATGCCCCCGCCCTCGCCGCAGCGGATATCGGCATCGCGATGGGCGCAACCGGCTCCGATGCCGCAATCGAATCCGCCGACGTCGCCTTCACCGGCCACGACCTGCGCCTGATCCCCCAAGCCCTCGCCCACGCCCGCCGCGGCCGAATCATCGTCAACCAGAACATCGCCCTCTCCCTGGCCATCATCACCGTGCTGCTCCCGTTGGCAATCACCGGCATCCTCGGCCTGGCCGCCGTGGTCCTGGTCCACGAAGTCGCCGAAGTCATCGTCATCCTCAACGGCCTCCGCGCCGCCCAGGCGAAACGCGTTCCCCTGGGTGCCATCAGCGACCACCCTGGGAGGCCATGAAGCATGCTGTTCGCAGCTCAGATGGAGAGATGCGCGCCGCCCGCGAACTATTGAAGAGTCCACACGCCGGTGATCATGAGCACCCGATCGTGATCAGCACCACTTCGCTGCCGATATTGGTGGCCCCGATATGACTGCGAAAGAATGAGGCATCATTGGTCATCCAGCCGAGTCCGAATGCGGCGCCGGGCACAGGATGGGCACCCAGACCGCGAGTCAGACGCACCGGCACCGCAAGCCGCCTTCTGCGGCTATGACGGCTCAGATGCCCTACAGCCCTGAGTAGGTGTGGAGCCCCTTGAAGAACACGTTAACGATGCCGAAGTTGAATAGCACCGCGGCGAAGCCGATGATGGCCAGGCATGCCGACCGGGACCCCCGCCAGCCGCGCGTAGCCCGCGCGTGGATGTAGCCGGCAAAGATCACCCAGATGATGAACGTCCAGACTTCCTTCGTGTCCCACCCCCAGTACCGGCCCCACGCTGCGGACGCCCAAACGGCTCCAGCGATGAGTGTGAACGTCCAGGCGACGAAACCGACAATGTTGATCCGGTAGGCCAAGTTCTCCAGGTCCGCGGAGTTCGGCAGCGTCGCGAGGAACCGAAACTGTTGTGGAACGGACTCTTCCACCTGGCGTTCACGCCGGTACTGCAGCAGCTGCAATCCGGAGAGGGCGAACCCGAGAGCGAAGAACGCCGTGCCCAGCACAGCGACGATGATATGGATCACCAGCCAATACGACTGCAGGGCCGGCTGCAGCGGCACGACCGGAACGTAGTACCGCAGCAGCGCAATCCCCTGCAGGACAAGCACGAGCCCGACGATGAACGTGCCGAGGTACTTGAGGTCCCACTTGAGATTACTGAGCAGGAAGACGCCGATGATGACCAGTGTGCCGGTCATCGAAAACTCCCACATGTTCGCCCACGGAACCCTGGCCGCGGCGATCCCACGGAGGGCGGTCCCGAGGAGATGGAAGAAGAAGCCGGCGACCGTGAGTACGAATGCCCACCGGATAACTGCGCGCGCGGCCCCGGAGGGCTCTGTCACCGGCTCAGGGGATGTCTCGGCTCGATCCTCACCGATGACGACCGTCGTTCCCTGGTGCGCCGCGATACCCCGGCGCGCGACAACGCTTGGGACGCGTGCGGTCGATTCGGCTCCGCGTCTGGCCAGATCGATGGAGAAGACTGCGAAGGCGGCGGTGTAGAAGCCCATCGCGACATAGATGCCGAGGGTGGAAAGCATGGAGAGGGTGTCGGTCATGAGCGGTGCACCTCGCGCGGGTCGAAGTTGGAGCGCGCTTTGTCCAATTGCGTTCGCCGATGTTGAAGAGTTGCGACAAGGACCGCAGCTGCGATGCCGACGACGGTGAAGACGTCGGCGAGGTTGAAGATGGCGAACCAGCTGACTGAGAAGTAGTCCACGACAGCGCCGCTGAGAACTCCGTGCTCGCCGCGGAATGTGCGGTCGATCATGTTGCCCCAGCCGCCTCCGACGGCGATCGCCATCAGCACGGTGACTGTCGGATTCTCTCTGCGGATCACTCGTCGGATGACCCACACGGTGAGGATACTCAGGATGATAAGGATCCCGGCGGCCAGCAGTGGCCCGACCCGGGCACCAAGCCCAAACGCAGCTCCGGGGTTGAGAACCAGATCGAGGTCCAGGGTTGGGATCATGGTCGGCACTGGCTCACCGTACGGGAGCGTGAGGATAGCTACACCCTTGGCTGCCTGGTCGGCAGCGATCGCGAAAAGGCCAGCGAACAACGCCCTCATCGCTAGTCGTCGACGATCGAGGATCCCGGTGGTGGTCGCGGCGACGGGTTGGTCGGTCAGCATAGGGTTGTCAACGCTTTCATCTGCTCCGAGAGCTTCTTGGTCAGGATGTCTGAGCTGGTGCCAGTTGTCGATCCCGTGGATTCTGCCTTCAACACCGGAATGAGTGTGTCGATCGTGTCGACAACGTTCTGAACGGCAGTCTGCTGCTGCCCGGCAGGCATTTGATCGCCGATCGGTGCCAGCACCGTCCGGGCTGCCTGGAGCCGGCCGATCGCCGCAGATGGGTCGAGAACCGCTGATTTCAAGGCGGCATCGATGTCCGCAGCCATGCTATCCGCGACCGGCGTGACCAACGAGCAGCCGACGTTCTGGGCTTGCATGGAGACCTTCTCCCCGATCGAGCAGCCTGAGAGCAGGAGCGGCACCGTCATCGCGACCGCAGTTGCAGCGACGATGCGGACGGGCCGGTTAGTAGTGAACATGATTCTTCTCGATTCAGTGGGTGGGTCGATGACGCTTGATGATCCGAATGAGGGTGTCGATGTCGTCGCTGAGTGCCTCGAGCTCCGCGTCGGAGCCTGCGGGTCTGCGGCGGAGGACCTGGACCTTAGCGGAAGCCGCAGTCGCCGCTTCGATTACCTCCTGGTACACGGCTGGTGGGATGGTCTCGTGTGCCTTTGGTGTCCTCCACAGCCGTTGCATCTGGCGGCGGATCCGGCGATCGCCCCACCTCATCGCCGCCATGCTTTCTCCAGCTCGGCGGCGAATTGCTCTGTTGAGGTCATCGTGAGCTTCTCGCCGTTCAGGAAGAACGTCGGCGTACCCGTCACACCCAGCTGGACACCCTCGGCTTGGTCTTTCGTCACCCGGATCCGAAGGGTGGGGTCGGCAATGTCTTTGTCGTACTGGCTCATGTCCAGGCCGATCGAGTCGGCCACCGAACGCAGAGTATTCGACTGGTCATCCTGTCGTTCGGCCCACTGCGTCTGCGTCTGGAAGAGCTTCGCGTACATCTCGGTGAACTTGCCTTGGCGGCCGGCCGCCTCGGCAGCCATTGCCGCGTTCATAGCGTTCTTGTGACTGGGTATCGGGAAGTAGCGTGCGATGAATGTGACACGATCCTTGTACTGCTCGCGCAGCTGCTCGACCACCGGATAGGCGGCGCCGCATGCTTCGCACTCGAAGTCGAGGAACTCGACCACCGTGACCTTGTCCGTTGCCGCCTTCTGCAGTATCCGGCTGTCAGCTCGGGTGACGGCGGGCGCGGTGGCCTGTTGCGACGCCGATTGGGCACGACCGACGAGCACGATGACGATCACGACGATGAACGCGAGCGCGATGATGATGGTGTTGGCCCAGAACCGGGTGGAGAGCCGGCGGGTGGGTTGAGGCTGCTGGCGTGGCTGTTTCGGCATTCTTGGCCTCATCTCGCTCGAGCCCGAAGCCAGGAGTACGGGTCGATTGGTGTCTCCCCCTTCGCCCAGATCTCTAGATGGAGGTGGTTGCCGGTGCTTGCACCCGTGGTGCCGACCCGTCCGATGATCTGGCCGGCGACAACGCGGTCTCCGGCGCGGACCTGTAGCGACCCGAACTGCATGTGCGCGTAGAGGCTCGCGAATCGTTCACCATTGATCCGGTGGTCGATGATCACATTGACGCCGAACCCGACGTCGGATTCTTCCGCCGAACGAACGACGCCGTCGGCGATCGCGCCGATCTTGGTTCCCCCGCCAGGGGTCATGTCCAGGCCCTTGTGGTTGCTGGAGCATCCAGAGCACGGCGCGGAACGGGACCCGTACCCGTCGCTGATCGGGACATCTCCGGGGAACGGCCACTGGATGGGACCCAGGGTGTTGCCCACGAGGGTCCCGGCCGGGTCGGTCCGTGCTGCGGCTGCGAGGTCGGCCTCGGAGGTCGCGGCGAGCGTGTCACGGGTGACTGGAACGGCTGCACCGACGGTGTTCCCGATTGCTTGCGGAACGCCGGCCGTGACCGGGCCGGCTGTCGATCGGAGGGCGACATCCGGGGCCACAGCCTCGGCGGGAACGGAGGTCGCCACGCTCAAGGCCATCGCGAAGACGGCACCCACAAGGGGAAGCTGCAGGGATCGGCGGGCACGCTGGTTACCCATGCGGGGGCGGCTGCGTCTCGGTTGCCGATCCGGGACATTCCGTTCGGCGGCGAGGGCCTCACGGCGAGACCGGTGTTCGGCGGGGGCGGGGGTGAAGGTTGCGCGGCGGACCGGCCGCGCGCGGCGGGTGATGAGCATTCAGGAGTTTCCGGACTTGGCCCAAGACGGGCGCGGACAAGGACGACATGACACCGGCAAGGGTGCCCCAGTCGTCGTCAGGTCCGGCTTATGGCCAGAGACTCCAGAGAAGGCGCGATGGGCCGCTCACGGAGCAAAGACGCTGCCAAAGATCGCACCACGCGCGACCGAGCAAGGCGCAAGTCGCGGCGCAGCAAACACACGAACAAGGCCAGAGCCAGGGCCGCCGCGGCAAGCCCGAGAACACAACCCAGGACCAGCATCTGGTCGTGAGGAACACCGTTGTCTGACGGCGTAAGCACCGCAACTCCGGTTCCTCCCGCGCCCGGAACGGCGGTGTCCACGATCACGGAGGCCGAAGGACCGGCCACTTCGTTCGCGGGGTGTGCCGTTTCGAACATGTGCGCCAGCAGTAGGGCGAATACGACCGTGAGCGCTGAGATGGCCAGGACGACCCAGCGTTGGATTCCTCCTCGACTCAGCGCGTTCACGTCACCTCCACAGTCACAGTTCGATAACAGCCAGCTTTGGAGGGAAGCGTAGCAAACGGCTCCTGATCGTCGCATCCGAGGCGTGCTGGTGGTCAGCCGACTCACAGAAGCGGCCCCTACGCTCCGTGGACTAAACCCACCAGAAAGGCGCCAACCATGAAATGCCCCGTTGACGGCGAGACACTTCTGCTCTCCGATCGTTCCGGAATCGAGATCGACTACTGCCCCAGCTGCCGCGGTGTTTGGCTGGACCGCGGCGAACTCGACAAGATCATCGACCGTTCCCTCACCCCCAACCCGTCAGATGCCGGATCCCCGCCAGCCGGTTCCCCCGGATATCCCGATCCGAATCGATCGGGTCACCACGGAAACAGCGGGCACGGAAACTCTGGGCACAACGGCTACGGGAACAAGCGGCGCGGTGGCTGGCTGGGAGACCTCTTCGGTGACTAGTCACCGCCCGGCTGGGCGTGGCCGAGGTGCAGCAGCGCCTGGTCGAAGAACTCGACGACGTGATCATCGAACAGTCGGTAAGTGATCGAGCGCCCATCGCGGTCGCCGATGACAAGCTTCGCTTGGCGGAGGATACGCAGATGGTTGGACAGGGTCGCCTGCCCGATCTGCAGTTCCTCCGCCAAGGCCGTCACGCTCGACGGGCTCTGTCGTAGCCGAGCAAGCACCCGGAGTCGCGTCGGCGATGCGAGTCCTTGAAAGACCTCCGCCAGTTCGCCGGCCCTCTGGGTGTTCAACATCAACTGATCCACGACCCGCTCCTCCCCCTTCATCGTAGCGAGAACGGTTCTGATTACCGTTCCCAATTACCTCAATAGATTTACATATGCGCATATATTCCCGTATGATGGGCGGTGAGGAAAGGAGGCCGAATGGACGGCCACGACCACGGCACAACCATGCAGGCCTTTGGTGAGGCGGCAAAACGTCACCGCGTGCGTATCTTCATCGCCTTCGGCATCACCTTCGTCATTCTGATCGCCGAGGTAATCGGAACGATCCTGACAGGGTCGCTGGCCCTCCTCGTCGATGCCGGGCACATGCTCACCGACACGCTCGGGCTTGCAATGGCGCTGGTTGCATCCTTCCTCAGCACCCGGCCGGCTACCAACAAGCGCACCTGGGGGTACCGGCGCGCTGAGGTACTCGCCGCAACGGCGCAGGCCGCAGTCCTCCTTGCTGTCGGCGTGTTCGTTTTGATCGAGGGCATCCGAAGACTCTTCGAACCACCGGAGATCCCGTCCACGGAGCTCTTGATCTTCGGCGTCATCGGCCTAGTCGGCAACATCGCCTCCCTGACGGTACTTGCCTCCAGCCGGAGCGAGAACTTCAACCTCCGCGCAGCCTTCCTCGAGGTGATGAACGACGCGCTCGGCTCGGTCGCCGTCATCGTCGCCGCGATCCTGATCGCCCTGACCGGGTGGGGTGCTGCGGACGCACTGGCCGGCATGTTCATCGGCGTACTCATCCTCCCGCGTGCGTTCAAGCTGCTGCGCGAGACAACCAGCGTGCTGCTGGAATCAACACCCCCGGGGCTCGACCTGGACTCGGTCCGCAAACACATCCTGGAACTGCCGGAAGTGATCGACCTCCACGACCTGCACGCCACCCAGATCGCGACAGGACTCCCCGTCCTCACCGCACACGTCATCGTCGAACCCGATACCTTCGAGAACGGGCGCCTGCCCCAGATCCTGGACAAACTCCAGGACTGCGTCGCCAGCCACTTCGACGTCAGCATCGAACACTCCACATTCCAATTCGAGCCTCCACAGCACAGCCGCCACGAGCATTCCGCACACGAATAACCCGGGAATCTTGATGACCGCCCCCGCCCCGTCCGCCGAGCCCAGCCGTCCACTGTGGAGGATCCTCGCCCTCCTAGCCGTAGTCGCCCTCGCGTTCCTCGCCAACTCAATGACCCCGCCCCCCGCGGAAGCGCACGACGCCCTAGCTGAATCCAATCCCGCTCAAGGCCAAACAGTCACCGAAAATCTGGATCAAATCGTCCTGACCTTCAACGAAGCACCGCTTGATGGCCTACAAGGCGGCATCCTCATCCAGGTGGTCGGACCAGGTGGACATGAGGCCACCACCGGCGAGGTCCGCATCCAAGACCGGACGCTGTCCCGGGCCGTCCTGATGACCGATCAGGGTGACTACACCGTCTCCTGGCGCACGGTATCCGCCGACGGGCATCCGATCGACGGCAGCTACACCTTTAGTTACGCCGGGCCGATCCTGGCCGCGACGACCGCACCTAACCCGTCAGCCACGACAACACCACCCGCCGTCACTTCAGCCACCAGCACCCCGACGGCGGCAAACACGTCGCCCGGAACACCGATCGCGCTGGTCATCATCATCATCATCGGCGTGCTCATCCTCGCCGGCGGCGGCCTCTGGCTCGCCACCGAACTCCACCGTCGACGCACCAGTAAGTAGTAACGCGCTCAGCGGCGATTCAGCCGGCACAACCACGCGTTGTACGCCTCGAGCTCAACGTCGCCTTCCGCGTCTTTCCGACGATCGGCCGCCTCCGCTCGACGTGTGTCATCAGACGCCCACGCGAAGAGCAGGATGAGCACGATGGTCAGCGAGGGCAGCTCGCCATACGACCACGCCAACGCACCGGCGATCCGCTGATCAGCAACGGCATCGATGTTCCACGCCGCGCCTGGGCGAAGAAGTCGACGAGCGGGATGGTCGCCATCATCGCGATTACTCCGAAGAACGCGTGCAACGGCATCTCGATGAACATGTCCAGCAGCCGTCCAAGATGCGACTGACGTCGCGGCAACGAATCCGGTGAAATCAGCGGCAAAAGTGAAGAGGACGCCCGCAGCCAAAAACACCACCTCCAGTGACAGATGCCCGACGACGGTTGCCAGCAGTATCGACGCGATGCCGCTGAAGTAGAGGCCGTAGAACACCATCAGGAACAGTGGAACCATGAAACCCGGATGCAGCAGCAGCCGAGGACAACGGGACCGCAGTCCGATGAGCGCGAAACACCGAATGAACCGCCACGACCCCCTCGAGGGCGTCGCCTTCAGAAGGAGGGTGCCCGGCGCTCCCAAGATCAGCAGCGGCGGTATCGTCATCATCAATGTGAGCTGCTGGAGCATGAACACCGAGAACATGCGGTGGCCGTCGGGAGCCTGACCCGCTTTGCAACAGAACGTCGTTCAGGAGGCTGGCGGCACCGAACCGGAAGAGGTGCGGCTGCAGCCAGCGCTCGCCGACCGTCTCCGCGACGCTGACGAGCTATT
>NZ_JAGEKP010000027.1 GCF_017565305.1 Leifsonia sp. TF02-11 | reverse complement strand
CCCGCTCCAAACGTTCTCAGTCCGCTCGACTCCGCCGAGCGATGAGACCCAGCTCCTCTAGCCTTTTCATGCCCGTGGCTCTCCCTCGGACAAAAGGTCCAGCGCAGTCCGCACCGGCAACGACTATCAGCCGTACCGTGTGGGCCGAATCACGACGACATCGGTGGGCCAACTCAACTTGACAAAGCCACGACGACGTAGATGCGGTCGCGGGATTGGGGCGCGGGAGCGCCGAACTTCTGCGCGTGCATCGCGTTGAGGGAGACGACGCGGAACTTGTAACCGAGTGCCCGCAGCTCCTGCCGCCACACGGTCCAGGCGGTGCGGTACTTCGCGTTGATGGCGATGTCGACGACGTTCTCGACGACGACGAGCCGGTAGCGGTGGTGCTCGATGAAGCGCAGCACGTCGAACATGAGCAGGCGCGAGCGGGTCTTCGCCTCGTCGGAGAGCGGGTCTTCGAACAGGCCTTCTTCGATGTCCGGCAGCTTCGATCCGTTGGCCTGCGACCACTTCGTGCACTCGGGGGAGGCCCAGAGGATCGTGGTCGAGGGGAAAAACGACGGCCGTTCCTGGTGTAGGTCGACGATGGCGTGATCGGTGCTCTGGTGGTTCGCCGCGTGGATGTCGATCGCGACGTCCCAGTGGTTCGCGGCGACCTTGACCTTGACCCCGGGCACCTGTCCGGCGCCGGTCGAGGATCCCCCGGCCCCGGCGAAGAGGTCGGTCATCGTCACGTCGGATTCGAGAGTGGGAAGCATCAGCGCTTACCTCCCGTGCGCTCGATGTGGAGCTGCAGGGCCGCGACGGCCGGGATGACCAAGAGGAAGATGATCAGTGCGGCCCAGAGGCTGCTGCTGGCGACGGGTCGCGCCCCGATGTGGCCAGCGAAGAAGGCGGGGACGATGTCCGCGGCTGCGACGATCACCAGGGCGGCGATGAAGCCGAGGAGGACGCTGTACGCCGCGGTGAACATCCGCGCCTGCTTGGCCCGCGGGATGCGGCGGGGGCGCGGTGCCCGCACCCCCGCCGTGGTGGTGATTCGGATGGTGGTCACGGTCGGTGCCTTTCGTTGTGGGTCTCTCGCCTACCTCTCTACTCTACTTTAAAGTAGAGTCTACTTTCAAGGGGATTCTACGTTTTAGTAGATGTTTTTTGACCGCTGGCCGGTCAGCTTGCGGCTGGGGCGGGGCCCAGTTCGACGGCGCTCCAGGTCCAGCTGCCGCTGCCGATGCCATAGACGGTGGTGCCTTCGGAGTCACGCCCGCGAACGATCTCAGGCGGATCGCCCGCTGATTCGTATTCGGCACTTTGCAGGAGGTAGGCCTGCAGCTCGCCGTTCCAGCGCACGAGGATGCGGAACTCGTCCGGGGCGTCGGCTTCATCCTGGGCGAGGTCGGCGGCGATCTGATCGGCGACGTCGCGAGTGAATGCTGGGCAGAGGTACCCGTTCCAGCGGATGTCGCTGACGGTGTGCGCGATGTAGACGCGGCCGTCGCCGTAGGTGACGGGCACGTTGAAGCGAAGGCTGGTTGCGGGCATGAGGGCCTCCTGGGGTGGCTGGCTGGCAAAGGGTCGGGTGCTGCCACAGAAGGCGCACCGCGTGACGAAGGTGGGCTCATCGCGCAGGGAGATGAGCACCGGGAAGCTCTCGGCGCTGCCACACCGGGGGCAGCGGGAGGTGTCCCCGGCGTGCGCGGCTTGGATGGCGAGGGCGAGGGCTCGTCGCCATTCGGTGCTGGCGGTGTTGATCCGAGCCAGGACCGGGGAGCCGACAGCGGCGAGGCCGGCCAAGGTGAGGTCGGTGAGGGCGTCGTCGTAGACGCGACCGCAGTCGGCGCACACGGCGAGGCAGGTCTCCGGCATCTCCGCGAGCCCGTCTGGGGCCGGGCCGGGCTTCTCGCTGACGAGCCGCCCGCTGCGGTCGGCGGCGTGAAAGCGTTCGCTGTTACCGCAGCGACACTCCACGTTGAGCGATCCGGGCTCGAGGCGGGCGGTCTCGCCGACCGCGATCGGAATGGTGGGATAGGGCGGCGTGATCGCCCCGGCGGTGAGGGTGGAGATCATCGGAGGACCTCCGCTGCGAAGTCGTAGCCGCCGAAGGGGCTGCGTCCGGGCACGGCACGGGTTCCGATTCCGCCGCGGCTGGTGAGGATCGGCGCTCCCGGGAAGGTCCATTCGGTGGGGTAGGCGTCGAGGAATGCGCGGCCGCTCTTGCTGTGCTTGCCGGAGACCTCGTCGCGCCAGCCTGCGGGGGCGACGGGGATCTCGCGCCAGCCGGGCATGGCGTGGTCGTGCCAGGCGGCGAGAGCGTCGTTCTCGGATGGGGTGATGTGGTGCCAGCCGCAGGCGGTGCAGATGACCTGGTGCAGGAGGGTTCCGACGCAGCTGCACGGCGTCGGGCTGTCATAGCGGGACCCGGGGCAGAGGTGGTAAGTGCCGCAGGTCGGCCTCGAAACGGTCCAGTGTGTGTGCGCCCACCGTGAGCGGCTTCTCGGTGATGTAGGGCCGGTGCCACATGTGGCTGGCCTGGAGGCAGTTAAAGTGTCCGTTCTCGAAGAGGTAGCGGCTCCAAGCGGCGTCGAGCTCGGCCGGGTTCCAGTAGGCGGTGGTGAAGTGCAGCGGCGCACCGGCCCACGCGGGCGCGGCCGCCACGTCCATCTCGTGGATCATGGCATCCAGGTCGAAGGTGAGCTGGCTCATCGCTGTGCCTCCTGGTGGGTGGTCCGCTGGAAGGTGGCGAAGATCCCGGCGATGATGCCGACGATCAGCGTCACGAAAGAAGTCAGGGTCACGATGGCCGCGATGACGCCGACCCACGAGGGGATGACTGTCGGCGAGCTGGCGAAGATGGCGATCAGGCCGAGCACGGTCAGCAGGACGAGGGCCTTGCTGTGAGGGAAGAACCGCATGGGGTGTCCTTTCGGAGTGGGGTGAGGGGGTGCCGCCCACTGGCGGCACCCCGAAGCTGTTAGTCGGCGAGCTGGATGCGCTCGGAGTCGTCGGCGCGCTCGATGGTGATCGGCACATTCCCTGAGACGACCAGGCGGACGCCGCCCTTCCCGTCGGGCTCCGCGAAGAGGGTGAGGAGGGTGGCGTCCTCGTCGTCGCAGAAGTCGACACGACCGAAGTCATCCGGCATGGCCTGCCGCGGAAGTCCGGACGGGGAAGCCACCTCGCCCTTCACCCAGTCGTGCGGCTCCAGGCGGTCGCCGGTGTCGTAAGGGGTCAGTCTGTAGGTGGTCGCGTAGTCGCTCATTGGTTTCCTCCTCGTCGCTTGCCCACCCCTCTATTCTACTTTAAAGCAGAGTCTACTTTCAAGGCGAATCGCCTTTTTGGTAGAGTGATTTTTGCTCGGAACGAGTCCGGGAGAATGGGGGCAGGAGAGTGGAGGACCTGATGGCCGGATTCGAGCTAGACCTGGTGCGGAAAGCCGCGGGCCTGACGCAAGGGCAGGTGGGGGAGCGGCTGGAGAAGTCGTTCAAGACGGTGAGCAAGTTCGAGCGTGAAGCGGACCGCATGACGCTGACCAGCTTGCGCAGCTACCTAGTCGCCGTCGGGGCCGAAAGCGCCACCATCTCAGTGACCGTCGGCGGCGAGGTCATCGACCTTCCCCTGGATCTCACCTCCGCTACAGCTGGCGACTCCTGACCGCTCGTGCCCACCGCCCGACGGCAACGGCATCCCGGTCACGTTCGATAGCGGCGCCCACGGACTGACAAAGGTCGATTCCCGTCCCTCTGCGCGCCTTGCGGTAGAGCGCAGCTGAGGGCGCTCTTTTCGTGCCGCTTGCGGTACGAAAAGAGCGGCAACCCGGACGGCAACTCGCACCGCGACTACGGGGACGTCGTCTCCGCAACGGCTGCGACACGCCGGGGACGAGGATCGAGATGCGTGCCGCGCACATCCTGGTCATGACACAGAAAGCATCGACCATCCGGGAGGCGGCCAAGACCGCCCGCTCGGCGGAGCGCTTCCGCCATGAGGTCCTCCTGGAGAGGATCCGGCAGGCCGGCGACACGGAGCGGGCACGCATCCACGCGCGAACTGCACTGCAACTGCGCGCGATGACAGTCACGGCCGCGCTGCTGG
This sequence comes from Leifsonia sp. TF02-11, assembly GCF_017565305.1. Lineage (GTDB taxonomy): Bacteria > Actinomycetota > Actinomycetes > Actinomycetales > Microbacteriaceae > Leifsonia. The sequence continues at coordinate 39,654 of NZ_JAGEKP010000027.1, read as the reverse complement.
GCGCCCTGCTCGGAGGATCGTCCCTCGCTGCGCACCCACCCGGAGTCGGAAGCCCGGCGTCGGCACCGAGCAGCGTCGCGCCCACCTCCGACGACGTCGCTCAGACGGACCCCGCTCCTATCGCGCAGAGGTAACTTTCGCGTCTCCTTGCACGGGCCAGGGTGCAGGAGGGGCGTGCATACCTACCTGGATGCGCAGCCCCTCCCGCCTCGAGTCCTCGGTCAGCGGATCTGCCGTGTGGGTGGAGCAACCGTGTTGGTCTCCCAAGCGGGACGCGGGCTCGTTGGCGTCGTGAGGGCATCTATCCGGGCGGCGATGCCCTCGACGTCGACCCGGGCGGGTCCGGTGCCTGCCGCGGCCGCCTCGGCTGTCGGCGCTGCCGCCGGAGCGGCCTTGGACGCCTCTGCGGCCAGCGCGTTGAGTTCCGCGGTGATCGAGGTGAGGCGTTGCTGCGCCTCGGCGAGTTCGGCGGCCCGAGGGAATGGCCGGCCGATGCGCGCCTGCGCGTCCTGCAGCGTGGCCTCGGCCTCACGGAGAACCCCGCGCTGATCCGTGAGGAGCCTCGGCAGGGACGCGGTGAGGTTCTCCAGGCGCGTGACATAGCCGATGCCGGGCGATGCCATCTCTTCGCGACCTACCGAGACGGTGGCATTCGGGACACCACGAAGCTCCGCAACGATCTGGATCGAGCCGAGCATCGGTCGGGTTCGCATGTCGATCGTGAAACCGCCGAGCTGGCCCAGCTCGCCGAGGTCACGTTCGGCGTACACGGGGAGGGAGCCGAGGTACTTGCTTCGCGCCCAGACGGCGATCGCCGCGGCCGCGTCCGCACGCTTGTCGTACGCGCGCCCGTCGATGACGGCACGGAACCGGTCGCCGTCAGTCGGGACGGCTGAGGGGATCATCTGCTCCAGGATCTCGATGCGGTCTTGGGCGAGCTGCGCGCGCTGGGTGGCGACGGCGTGCATCTCGTGGAGGTTGCGCTGGGAGCGGGCATGCGCGCGTTCGAGGCGTTCCAGCTTCGCTGCCTGGTCGGCGGCTTGCGCCTGCTCGAGTAGCAGCGGGTTGCCGCTGGAGAGAGCCTTCGCCTCGGCGGCCGAGAGGGCGAAGTCGCCGATGTCTTCCATCTCCCGCACGTCGAGCTTGCCGCGCATCACCTGGGCGATGAACTTCGCCTTCCGCTCGACGGTCTGCCACATGTACGCGTCGAAGGAGCGCTCCACAACGTAGTTGTGCACGGCGATCTCGGCGTTCTGGTTTCCCTGCCGAATTCCGCGACCGTTGCGCTGCTGGATGTCCGCCGGCCGCCACGGCACGTCGATGTTGTGCATGGCGATTGCTCGGGCCTGCACGTTCACACCGGTGCCCATCTTGCCGGTCGAGCCGAGCAGGACGTCGACGTTCCCGGAGCGCGCGGCGGCGAACAGGCGACCCTTCTCGGCGTCGTTGCGTGCCGAATGAATGAACCGGATCCGGTCGGGGTGCATCCCGCCGGCCACCAGGAGCCGCTTGAGCTCGTTGTAGGCGTCCCACCGGTCCTTGGCGGGGGTGCCGAGGTCGTTGAAGACGATCTGCAGGCCGCCGGGGTTCTCGGAGACCTCGCCGGTGATCGTGTCGAGGTAGGTGAGGTCCTTGCCCGCCTGCCACTCGTTCAGGATGGTCGCGGCGACGACTTCGAGCTTGCTGCCGGGCTGCGCGTGCTCGGCGCCGACCATCCGCATGTCCAGTGCCGCCTTGCGGCCGTCCCCGGCGATCTTGAGCATGTTGTCTTCCTCGGGCGGGACCGCCTTCGCGGCGACCATCTCGGCGCGCTGGCAGATGTGCTCGAGGTAGGACTCCAGCGCGGGTGTGGGCGGGATGACGTGAACGTGCGGTGCACGCTCGCCGTCCGGTCGCGCGCGCAGCAGGGGGACCGGAAGCCCGAGGTCTTCGGCGGTCTTCACGTCGGCGAAGACGTGCCACATGCGCAGCATCTCCGGGACGTTCTGGAACTTCGAGAAGCGGGTCTTCAGCCGGAAGCCACCGGCCGGGCCCATCTCCATTTCTGTAACGAGTTCGCCGAATGTTGCCGCCCAGGTGTCGAACGTGAGCACGCCCGCAGCCTGCAGCAGGTCTGGGCGCAGGTACCGCTGCATGACGTGCGCCTCGGTGATGGAGTTCGCCAGGGGGGTCGCGGTGGCCAGGGTTCCGGCGCGGAGGCCGTGCCGGGAGCGCAGGTACTCCATCTTGAGGTGGAGGTCCGTCGCGCGGCCGGATCCGGGGAGGATGGCGGCGGCGTCGATGTTGGATTCGGTGGTGAGGTTCTTGTAGTCGTGGGCCTCGTCGACGATGACGTAGTCGATGCCGGAGGATTCGAAAGTGATGCCGGGGTCGACGGGCTTGTCGAGCTTGGCCTTGAGCTTCTCCTCGAAGCGGACCTTAGCCTTCTCGATCATCTTCACGGTCGACGATCCGGCAGAGCGCGCGGCCTCGATGTTTGCCTCCAGCTCGTGCACGCGTTCGCGGATGTATTCGGCCTCGAATGCGGGGGAGACCGGGATGCGTTCGAACGCCGTCCGGGTTGCGATGATGGCGTCCCAGTCGTTCGCGGCCGCGCGGGCCACGAACAGGCGGCGCTTGTCGCCGGCGAGGTCGTCGGTGGATGCCGCGAGGATCTTCGCCTGCGGGTAGATCTGGAGCCACTCGCGGGCGAACTGCTCCAGCATGTGATTCGGGACCACGACGATGGGCTTGTTGATCAGACCCATCCGGCGCATTTCGGTGGCGCCCATCGCCATCTCAGCGGTCTTGCCCGCGCCGACTTCGTGGGCGAGCAGCACTGCCGGTTCGGAGATCATGCGGGCGACGGCGGCGCGCTGGTGCGGCCGCGGCGTGAAGTTGGCGGCCATGCCGGGGAAGGTGAGGTAGTCGCCGGCGTCGGTGTAGTCGCGAAGCACGATGGAGTTGAACCGGCGGTTGTACTCCTCGGTGAGGCGGTGGGCGCGCTCGGCGTCTTCCCACACCCACTCCGCGAATCGCGCCTGCAGCTTCTCGGCCTTCTCGGTCGCTGCCTGGGTCTCGGTCGGGTTGAGGATGCGCTTGCCGTCGTCGAGCTCGTCGTAGACGGTGAGCGCGCGCTGTTCCATGACCGCTTCGGCGACGTCTTGCGCGGGCCGGCGGCTGGTGCCCCATTCGTCGGTGGCGAGGATCGAGCGCCGCGTCTGGGACTTGACCACCCACTTGCCGGGCATCGGGTTCTCGACAGTGAGTCCTTGGTCGCGCAGGATCTCGCGCAGGAACTGCTGGTGGGTACCCGGGTCGATCCACACCGCGCCCATCCGGACGGCGATCTCCTCCATGGTCAGGGGCTCTGGCACCACCCTCTCGAGGGCGGGCACGTTGGGTGCAAAGCGGTCTGGGTCGGCCTCGGCCGCGGCGCGGGCAGCGTCGAGCTTGACCCGGATGTCTCCGGAGAGATACTCGGCGGCGGGGACCAGGCGGTCGAGCGCGGGGTCGTCGTAGACGAGAGTGCCGAGTGCGGCGCGCGCCTCGCCCTCGTCGGTGCCGAGCAGATGGGCGATCAACGGGAGGTCGATTCCTCCAGTGCGGTCCATGGAGAGCGCGATCGCCTCGGACGGAGTCTCGGCCCCCTGGACCTCCGGCCGCGGTACCACGACGCGGCGCGAGAGCAGCGAGGCGGGGACGGCGTCCTGCTTCTCGTCATCGAACACTTCGAGCGCCATCACCAGCGAGCCGAACGGGTCCTGGCGGAGGATCCGTGTCGCGGTCGGGGTGATCCGAGCCATGCGTGCGGTGCCGGTTTCCTCGTCGACGCGGCCGGTCTCGCGCATCGTGTAGCGGTTCAGTGGACCGTACTTGGTGGAGTAGCGCTCGTAGTCGGCGCGCAACCTCTCGCGTGCGTGCTCGAGCTCGGCGGTGTCGTCGGCGGACGCTGCTTCCATCTCCAGCAGGATGCGGGCCTGGTCACGCAGGCTGAGCAGGGCGCGCAACTCGGTCGCGGCCGACTTCGGAACCTTCACCGGCTCGGCGCGGCCGCCCTGCACCTGCGCGAAGCTGCCGTCGCTTTCGGCCAGGAGGGTCCCGTCGAACACCTCTGCAAGCTCGGGGCGGTGCTCGTTCTGCTGCAGCTGGGACTCTTCGGAGCGCGCGGTGAACAGCTGGCCGCGCTCGCGCGCATCCGCGACGATCCCGTCGAGCGCTCCACGCAGGCCGCTCTCCACTGAGGTCAGGTCGCCGGTGACGTAGAGCGTGGGCCCGAACTGGCTCGGCCCGATGGTGTAGGTTCCGAGGACGTTCTCGGGGCGGGTGTCGAAGTACGCGTTGGTCTTGACGATCTCACCGTCGACCTGGTGGGCGTGAACCGTCTCCCAGACGTCGGATGCAGCGGGGCGGCCAGGCTCTCTGCGGCGGAAGACCAGTAGGTCGGTGACGACCTCGGTGCCCGCAGCACGGCGGTGTGCGCCAGAGGGGAGCCGGACCGCGCCGACCAGGTCGGCCATCCTGTTCATCTCCCGGCGGGCAGCGGGGTTCTGGGTGTCGAGCGTGTACCGGCTGGTCAGGACGGCGACCATGCCGCCGGGTCGGGTAAGCGCGAGCGACTTGATGATGAAGTGGTCGTGCAGCGAGTGCCGGCCGGCGTTGTGCACCGGGTCGTGCAGAGTGACGTTGCCGAACGGGACGTTCCCGATCGCCGCATCGAAGTGTCCGGCCGGGTACTTCGTGTCGGCGAAGGACTCGGCGCGGATCTGCGCGTGCGGGTAGACGGCCGCCGCAATCGCCGCCGTGGTCTCGTCGAGTTCGACGCCGACCATGCTCGCCGACTCCGGCGCCATGCCGATGAAGGTTCCCGCGCCGGCGCCCGGCTCGAGCACGGTACCGCCGTCGAACCCCAGCCTCTGCAGGGTCGACCACATCTGCCGCACGTAGGCGGGATCGGTGTAGTGCGCGTTGATTGTCGTGCGGCGCGCCTGGTCCCACTGCTCCTGGGACAGAAGGTCGCGCAGCAAGGCGCGCTCGGTCGACCACGCGGTCTTGGACTCGTCGAACACCTCCGGGATGGCTCCCCACGACGAGAACCGGGCCAGCGTCTGCTTCTCTTCAGCGGTTGCCGGGCGCCCCTCGTCGATCAGCGTGCGGGCGAGCATGATCGCGCGCACGTTCGCGTCGAAGCGTGCCTTGGCCCCAGAAGGCGCGAGGTCCTCCTGTGATGTCGGGATGAACCGGCTCAGTCCTCCGTCGGCCGCGTCGCGAATCGGGCCCGCAGGCGTGCCTCCAGCAACTGCTCGTTCTGCAGAAGGAATCCGTACGGGTTCTCCTGCTGCTGCAGCTCCCTCAGGAACTCCTCCGGCAGGCCGTGCTGACTCGCCAACTCCTCGATCGGCATCGCTGCCGAATCCCGGCTCTGCGAGCTCTCCGCCCAGTCCGCCAGCCAGTCCAGAGACAGGCCGTTGGTCGCCCGCCACTCCTGGTACGCGTCCTCGCTCGTCGGTTCCGGGCTGGGCGTCACCAACTCCGAGAACGCGATCTCCTCCGCCTGCGCCTTCGCCGCGTTCAACCGGCCTGTCTTCTCCAGCACCGACTCGCTCGGGCTGTCCGGTCCGGCCAGGTCGGGGATCAGCTGAGCCACCCGGACTCCGATCTCCTCCCCGAGGTCCTCGAAGAACTCCTGCGGTCGTTCCATCGTCGCCAACGATGTCGGGGCGAGCCTCGCCCACCTCTCCATCGCCTGCCTGCCGTACAGGTTCATGCGTCTCTCCTTGTGTCTTCCAGAAGTCCTCGAAGCTGACTTGTCCCGACGAGAGCGCCTGCTCCGCCGGGGACGGGTCCGCCGTTCGCGCCTCGTCGATGCGGGCGTCCGCCGCCTGATCTCCCAGTCCCCACAGGTCGAACTCGAGCTGCGTTTCGGGGGGTGAAGCCTTGCGGCGTCTGCCTGCCATGCGGTGCCTCCTCGTGATGCTTGGACATCGCCGAGATTAACAACACCTGGCCGTGATTAACAGCACCTGGCCTGGGGAAAAGCCCCCAGTTCCAGTGGCGCAGACGGTTCTTGTAATTCGCTAGCTCGCACACCTCGCGGGAGTGCACGAACGCGGGGAGCCCGGCGCCTATTGCCGCGCTCAGGTCCGCGGTGCGCATCAGAGTACCTCCTCGGAACGCGGCTTGAGCGACACCGGTTTGCGTCGCCGGAGCGGTGACCGGCCTACGAGGGCCAAGTTGTCGTCCCCTCCTACGGGGACGAGATAGAGCTTGTAGACGTTGAAGAGGTCCCGATCGCGAGCTTTCGCCGTGATCCGCCTCCCGGCCGGGACGATGGCGTTGATCGCGGATACGAGGCCGGCCACTAGGCGCGGATCTTTCGTACTGGCGAGTGAGCTGATTTCCCAGTGCGGCAGCCAGCGCGCCGCCCCCAGCGAGCGGGAAGGCTCCGGTTCGTCCTCGTCCTTCGCCCGGGGGAGCGACTTCGCCCATCTCTCGTACCGCAGAAGCGGACGCAATATTGCGGCGAAGATACCCGCGATCACCGCAAGGCCCGCTCCCCAGGTGAGCGCAATTAGCGGGAGTAACGGCACTCCCGTCGCCCTGGCGATTGTCATCTCGACCGCAGCGGCCGCGACAAACGGGATCAGCAGTTTCAGGGCGGCGGTGAATACACGGGATGCGGGCATCACTTGCACAGCGGTCCGACGAGACGGCGTGAGGTAGAGCGCATTGAGGAGGCATCCCTGGATCCACGTGCTGATATGGACACCTGTCCTGATCTGCAAGCGGTCCGCCTGCGCGAGAAGCCGTTCTTCCTCGTCGGTCAGCGCGGCCGCAGCCTTTCGGCGCGCCCGGCGCGCCGCCTCGACGTAAGCGGTGATTGTGATGGCGGTCACCCGGAGCCGCCCCGCTCGCCCACGAACCCGCGTAGCAGCCTCTCGGCTCACCGCTCGGCCCTCAGTCGGGTCAACGGCGTCCCCGGCAAGTCGGCCGGGGAGGAGACTACCGCAATCGCGTTCTCGACGAGGCTTTGGGCCAGCTCGTCGAGAGCAGGACGGATGTCTGGACGCCCCGTGGTGTCGATCGTGACTTCGACGGGAACGTCGAGGCCAACCCGCTCTGCCTCGTCCTCGATCTGATTCCTGAGCGCCTCGCCGTATTCGGTCCACTCGCGTTCCTGCAACGCCGTCAGCGCGTCCTGGAGTGCGTAGGGCGCGAGTGCAGCTTCCCGCTCATCCAAGAGCCGAACGAACTCCGCGGCGAGGTCCGGACTTTTCGGCACGTACACCGAGGTCGCAAGGCGGTTGCTCCGCTCACCACGGATATCCGCTTCCAAGGTCGCGATGTTCTGTTCGTCGAGCCCCAGTGCTGTTGCGCCCGCTCGCCACGCGTCCCAGGACCACGCCGGCGTCTCCGGAGTGGTCGGGACGGGGTCGCCGCCGTCGCTGGGCTCATATACCCACACGTAGGGGCGCTCATCCACTTGTGGGAGCGCCGCATTCGCCGTCTCGTATTCGTCGTCAATCGCGACCTCGGCCTTGTCGTACTGGTCGTGAGCGAGCGTGTGCTCCGCAAGGATCTGGTCGACGTAGAGGGTGATGCGCAGCGGTTCAGTCCGATAGCGGGGGAGAACGTCACCGGGCGCGATCGCATTGACCGCGTTTCGGATGATGTCCGCCTCCCATGATCCGGGTCGCCCCGCGAGCAGGTTTTCGACGCCGCCCAGGTTCGCCGCCGCCCCTGCGAGGACCTGCAGAGCGATCTCACCGAAGTCGCGTCGCCGTTCCTCGCCAGATCCGGAGAGGTAGGTGGCTCGGGCGGCCGCGGTGAGCGCGTCGACGGCAACGCGCTCGTGGTCCGACAGGGCATCGGTGAGTTCGGTCTCCAATGTGCGTGCCAGCCCGGCGGCCCGCTCGGCGTCGATGCGCACCTGATGCGCACGCTCGGCGAGACCCACCAGGCCGAGCCGGCGAAGTGGCAAGGCTGCGACGAAGAACCCAACACCCTGACGCGACGTAACCAGGCCTTCGTCCTTCAAAGCCTGGTACGCATCACGGACCGTCTGAACGCTGTTGATGTCGTACTGCTCGCAGAACTCACGAATGGTCGGGAGCTGATCGCCGACCTTGTACCGGCCCGAGGCCAAGAGGCGTCGAAGCTGAGCGCGGATCTCCTCGTACACCGGGGTCGCTGTCATGATCGGGAGCGTAGCAGAGATATTGTGTTGGTTATCTAGATAAAGACCAATCCGGAACAAGCCGGCTTCCTCGTTGCAGGGTTCACCGCAACCCACGCAACCGCGGCATATGAACGCAACCAACCGGCTTCGCGCGGACATCCCCATGTAGGCGCTGGCGATCGCCAGCGCATAATCGGTCGGTGTCCCCTGGTGTGGCTCCGGCCCTGGCCTGAGGAGCACCCATGAAGCGCATCCTGGCGCTGGTCTGTGCAGCGACGGTCGCCGTCGCGCTGTCCGCTACTACTACGGCTGCGGCGGCTGTCCAGTCGTCGAGCGGGGACTACTGCGCGGTCCGAGTCGAGCCGCTCGCGTCGGACGCCGAGCCTGCAACCCCCGTTTGCTTTGAGACGCAAGCCGAGGTGGACGCGTACCTTGCCACCGTGACAGCACCGCAGCGGCTGGCCCGGAGCGCGGCGGCTGCGTCGAGCACCGTTCTCGGCACGGTATACAAGGACGCCAACTATTCTGGCGGCAGCCTGTCCTTCTACGGCACCGGCAGCTGCTCCGGGGTCACCTTCGGTTTTGCATCCGTGGATGCGGCATGGCAGAACGCGATCAGCTCGGCAAAGGCGTACGCCGGGTGTTTCGTATCCCTCTACAGCGCGCCGTCGTATGGGGGCAGCCAGCTGCTCTGCACGCCGAGCTGCGCCACCCTGGGCGCGTTGAACGACCGGGTGCTCTCACTGGTATTCCGTCCGGCGAGCTGAGGTTAGCGCTTCGGGGCGAGCCCGGCTGCCTGGCAGATCCCGGGCCGCCCCGGAATGACGGCAGGGCTGCCGTCATCCATGACACAGACCTGGAGTTGGGATGGCACCGGGTGGGGCCCCGGAGTCGCGGCGAGCTGGTCGGTGTGTTTGTCGAGCGCTCCACGGCGCCACATGTCCTGGCAGACGGTGATCGGGTCGGAAACGGTGCCTGCGCCGGTCGCTCCGTCGTGCATCGTCGCGGCTGCATAATCGAACTGTCCATCTGCACCGCGGTGGGGCGACGCGAGGCAGTAGACGATGTCCGAGTTCGTTACCCGTTGTGACTGCACTATCGCCGTTGCGGCGGTCGCGACTCCGCCGATCACGAGGACCCCGATGCCGCCCCAGAGAGCGAAGCGACGGCGTAACGTCGTGCGTCGGCGGCTGCTTTCCGTGCGGACCTGCGTCAACAGGGTCTCCCGGATCGCGTTCGTGCGGGCCTCGGTCATGTTTGGCATGTCGTCGTCGTCGTAGATTGGTGTCATTGTGGCGCTCCGTCCAGTCGAGCGGTGAGTTCGCTGCGGTCATCGCGCATCAGGTGACTGGGAATGCGGCGACGGATCTTCTCGCGGGCGCGGTGCAGCTTGGATTTCACCGTTCCTATGGGTATGTCCAGCAGAGCAGCCACGGTTGCAACCGGAAGCTCCTCGATCACGATGAGGTCGATGATGGAGCGCTCTTGCGCGTTCAGAGTGGTCATCGCGTCGTAGATGGCGCGCAGCTGGGCGTTCTGGTTCAGACGCTCGAGCACGTCATCGGCGTGATCGGCCTGTTCTTCGGGCTCGGGAAGCGCCGCGAGTAGGCGCCGCCACCGACGTGTGCCTCTCGCCTGATTCAGTAAGACGTAGCTTGTGACGCTCAGCAACCAGGGCAGAATCGCCCCGTCGACGATGCGGACTTTGGCTCGGCTGCGCCAGGCTTCGAGGAACACGATTGCGACCACGTCCTCGGCGTCGTGCACGCTCTTCAGCTGCGCGTACGCCTTGCGAAAGACCCGAATGCGGTAACGATCAAAGAGGACACCGAAGGAGCGCTCGGTGCCGGTTGTAGCCTCCAGCCAGAGAACTGCGTCTGTGCGTTCGTCGTCCACTCGAGAACCCCCGTCCAGAACGGACAGAGGCTAACACGTAGGGCTGACCCCACTCAGCGAAGGTGCGTGGTGATGGTGTTCTCGACGTGGCGCGTACGGTCGCCGAAGGCGTACCAGCACAGAACACCGAGCAGGGGGAAGAGAACCAGAGCGACAATCCACAGCACCTTGCTCCAGTACTCCATCTGGCTGGAGCGGACGATTTGGACCGCCGCAATCACGATGAAAGTCAGCCACGCCGCCAGGGCGACGAATCCGACGATGACGAGGACCCATCCGAGGACGTCAGGGGTGTTCATCAGACCCTCCTTCACATCTCGTGCGGGCGACGATCTGCCGCTCGCGAAGGCCTATGCCCGGCGACGATAGCACGCGAAAACAGCTTCACCTAGAGCGTCGGCGCGTCGGGAAATTGGTGGGAACCGGACCGGTTTTGCCGGACATCCCCTTGTAGAGACCTCCTCCCGGAGGCCCCTGATCCATTTCGTATTGGGGAAGGAATACACGGATGAAAACACTCAAGGACCGAGCGCTTCTGGGAGCGTTCGCGACCGCTGCAAGTGCAGCGCTCGTCGTCATCGGGGCGGCGATGCCTGCACAGGCAGCGACCACGAACTCATCGAATCTGGCGACGATCACGGCCGGTCAGACCAGCACCGGCACCCTCGTCGACCACACCTGTCTGTCGGCAGGCAAAGCAGCCTCCGCCTGCACCTACACCACAGGTGTGAGCCTCGGAACGCCCGATTCGGTCACGCGCGCCCAAGTCCTCGCGGACAGCGGCCTGTCGGCCTCGCAGAAGTCGGAGATCCTCGCGACCACATCGCCGAACGGCACCCTCGCCGTCTCATCGAACCACTGGTCGCAGTTCGTGACCGGCGCCGTCTACACGCAGACCCAGAACGGCACGTTCTACTACAACGGCTCGCGGGTCTGGGTCACACAGACCTACTCCGGGTACACCGGCTCCCACGCCTGCTTCACGAACTACGTCGTCCCGCCGTGGAATATCTCCAATATCGCCAAGAGCGACAGCGGATCGACCACGGCTCGCAACCTGTACTGCGGGTGGAACGTTGACCAGGCGGGCATCTTCACCTCGTCCTTCTCGATGACCGCCACCGTCCACACCAACGGCACCATCTCCGGCGCCGGCGCGACCGTCGGCTAAGTCCCGACTGGCGACGGCGGTCGCGAAGCTGGGGGAAAGGCTTCACTTCGGCCACGACTGCCGCGAAGGCCGCATCCACGGGTCCGACACGACTCATGGGTGCGGCCTTCCTCTTTCAACAGAACAGAACTTCGCGCTAAGAGACGATGGATCCTCCGCGCAGCGAGCGAGAACACTCAGGAAACACTCAACCTGACGTAACGTTCATTATCAGCGTTAGTTTTGGGTGCGATAACGGCTGCATTTCCAGCTGAACTTGCCGGTGCATTCCAACGTCTGCCGGTGTACGCTAACGGCATGGCGAAGCTCTCGACGGTCTCGGATCAGCGTCCCGGCCTGCGCGCACACGAGGAATCGATCGGTCTTCCATTCGACGACCTGGTCACCCGACTGCGCGACATCCTCGGCGTGCGCCTTGTCGGCTATATCGGCGGCGTGAAGTCGGCGAGGATGGTCTCCAGCTGGGCCGACGGCCACGGTGCGCCCGGCGAAAAGGATCAGGACCGGCTGCGCCAGGCGTACCACGCCGCGGCGCTGCTTCGGGAGCGCTACGACGCCGTCACGGTGCAGTCGTGGTTCAAGGGCATGAACCCGTCGCTGGGCGACACGGCGCCGGCACAGGTGCTGCGTGAGGGCGAGCCGCTGGAGGTCGCTCGCGAGGTGCTCGCGGCGGCGAAGTCCTTCGCCTACATCGGATGAGCCCGGTAGCACTGAACGTCTCGGGCGATCCGGGACGGGTATGGCGCGTCGGCTTCGAGCCAGACATGTGGGCGTGGACGCCGTGGCGGTACGCGACAGATGATGGGCTGTTCAATGGACGCTGGGACGACCAGCTCGGGCAGTTCCGCACGCTCTACACCTCGAACAGCCTGCGGGGGTGCTTCCTCGAGATGCTGGCGAAGCTGCAGCCGTCCGAGGCGCTCGAGACCGAGCTGGACGACTTCGAGGATGACGACGGGAGCGTCAGTCGCCATACCGAGGGCGGAAGCGGTGAGGTCGGGTACTCGTGGCTGAACGGACGGACCTTCGGCGACGCCGATCAGGACGGCCGGTACTGCTTCATCACGCACTCTGACAGCCTCGCCGCCCTGAAGGCCGGCTACCGCTTCGACCGCCACAGCATCGCCCTGGTCGACGTCGACACCGCGCTACTCAAGGACGCCCACGATCGGGTGCTGACCCGATCCATCGCGCACTGGCTCTACGATCTGCGTGACGACGACCGCAACGAGCTCGTCGACGGGATCGAGTTCCGCTCACGTCACGGCGACGAGATCCGGATGTGGGCGGTGTTCGAGCGCTCAGACGACGAACAGCGCAGCAGCCACATCGAACCAGTGAGTGAGCCTCAGCGGGTCACCCCGGAGACTGACGAACTCGTGCAGGCGTTCGACCTGCTCGGACTTCGCTGGGTGGAAGACTGAGGCCATGGCAGCACGATCGCGATCGGCGCGTCAGCCTTCCAGGGAGAGAACGCTCAGCAGCCGGTGATCCTCAGGGATCTGCGCCAAGAGGGCGGCCCGTGCCGCTGCATAGTCGGCTCCGCTTGCCTCAAGCTCGTCCACAGCCGCCAGCCGGATCTGCCCGGTCGCAATCACGCGGCCACCGCGCGGCATCGAGTTGTGCACTTGGACCAGCTCGTAGCCCTCGGGAACCTGCGCCTCGATCAGCTCGCGCGCGGCTTGTGCGTCGTCGGCCTCGGCGGTGAGCTCGGTCACGACTTTCGACTGGACCAGGCCCCGAATGCGCATGCATCAAGGCTACGTCGGGCCGCCGACGCTGCACCGGAACGGAGGCGTCTCCGCCGCCCGTCGTGAAAGCCTAAATCTCGACGGTCCCCTGGTGCTCGTAGTGGATCACGTCCCCCTCCCACCCCCGGAGCTCGAAGCGTTCGTAGCGCCCAATTGTGACTGGCAGATCGAACTGCCCCGGAGCCCGCCCGTTCAGGAGAGGTATCTCGCGACGCACCTCACGACCATCCGAGTAGTGCAGCACCGCATTGCCCACCTCGAACGGTCGACCGGGCTGCTCACTGGACATGTCAGCCCGGGATGTTGCGGGGGTCGTTGCCATGGCTGGAGCGGTCGCCGATCTGGCCATTGAGATTGTGCACGATGTGCTCGACGCCCCGTCGCACTGCTTCATCTCGTCCGGCGGCAATCGCGTCATCGCGGGTGTCGTGCGCTCCACCGATGGTTTCGCCTGTCCCCTCGATACGGTTGTGCCAGGCGCCGTTCTCGTGGAACGTTTCTACGTCTCCTTTGGGCATGTCAGCACCGTACGCCCGCTCATTCTGCGGCGCCAGGTACCGGTCGGTCCCTGGGATGCGCACGGGCACGTCAGGCCACGGAATAGGAGTAGCCGCGATCAGCGGGCGGCCAGTCACGCCCACCTGGCTATTGCGGAAGCCGACGGCAGCCTGCTTTTGCCGAGTTGCGCGATCAGGAATCGCGCGAAGGGCGGCGAGTTCGGCCCTGGCGCCTTCCAGGGCGCGCTCTAGCGCCACGCGCTCGGCGTCAGCAAGCCGAAGGCCGACCGCGTACAGGACTAAACCATCGTCGGTGAGCCGGTCGAGGCCGACAGGTGGAGGGAGCCGGTCGAGTCCCCCGCCTCCGAAACCTGCCGGAGCTGGATAGCAGGGTAGCCGCTCGGCACCGTCCAATAGCGGTACAGCGGGATCTACGAAGGCCCGATGCCAGGTCCACTCCGACGCCGCGCGCACCCGGTCCAGCTCGACGTAAAGCCACGCGAAGGTTTCCCGACCGTCGCGGATGCCGGCGTCGATGATCTCGATCGGCCCGTAGCGTCGCGTAGCCATAGTCACTCCCCTCACTACCTAGAAGGGCCGGGCGCGCAGCTGCCACGCTCAACTCACGCCGTCAGCGGCGCGGCGGTATGTGCCTACGTGGGCGGGTGCGCACGGCGTCCTTCCAAACCCATCCCTCATGCTTCTGCCCGTCCCTGGTGGTGAAGCGGATACGCACCGCATGTTCGTTCCATGCAAGAACCTCGACCTCCGGGCGAACTACCGCTTCGTGGAACCTCACAAAGGCGACCGCAGGTGTAGGAGCCGGCGACTCGATCGCGGGATCGTGGTCGAGGTCTACCTCCTCGTCAGTCAGCCACACCGGGCGGGGGCGAGTGATGATCTGCTCGATCACCCGATCCATGCCTGCGCCCGGATAACGCCGATTCTGACCCAATGTTCAACCTCCCGCCTTGCGACCCATTAGAACATATGTTCGAATCTTGGGGGAGGTTGCGATGAGAGTCCTGCGCGCCGGGGAGAAGGTCTGGTTGGTCGTCGACGACGTCGCGAGCAGAATCCATTTCGTCATCGAATACGGACCTGCAGTCAACCAGCTCACGCACGAGACACTCATGAAGTACCGGGTCGACCACTGGACCCTTAGACGCTCGGAACGATGGCCGTTGGGCTACTGGGACGAACTTGGAGCCGCTACTCGAGCCTGCGAGTTGGCGCTCGAAGAGCGCGCTTTCATTTCACCGGCGACAGCACCAGACGGTTCGATCGTGACTGCGGAGGAACAGCGCGAGCGGTGGCGAGTTGGCCTTGATCCACGCACGGGTGAGCCAATCGAGCATCGACACTGACCGCGTGTTGCCAGCACGGCGATATCGTCGCAGCATGGCGATATCGGAAAGCGCTGCGGCAATCCACCGGGCGCGTATCCGGACCTTCCTCGAACGGGTCGCTGATCGCTTTCCCGACAACCCGATCATCGCACTCCGGGAAAAGTACGGCCGCACTCTCGGTCTCGTTATCACCTGGGAGTCACAGGGCGATGGAACCTTCGCGGTCTCGGACCTGGAGACCCCCGACCTGGAGCGGCGCATCCTGGAAAGCGCCATCGTTGACTGTCGAGCGCTGTTCGCTCAGAAGGACACCTGCTATCTGCCCTCAGTTCTCAAGGCCTACAAGTCGCTGGTTGGGCCAGAGCGCGCTCGCAAACTGACCGACCTGTCGCAGTTAGTCAACGCCGTCGTGAGGGACGGAAGGCTGACCTCCCCCGTGATGTACTCCGGTCGGCTGGAGGAAGACAACGGGCTCGGCCCCGGGCGCCTCCTCGGCGATGATCAAATCGCCATGGACTACATCTACGGCGTTGCCTTCCATGACGATCCGGAGCGAGCGCAGCGATTGGCGAACGTCTCGGACACGGCCACCGTCCGGTTCGCCGTCATCGTGCAGCTCAATCAGCTCATCTATGCGGCCGAATGTCTGCGCGACCAGATCCACCACGACGTCAAGGCACGCTACCTCCGCCTCGATGAATGAGCCAGGCAGGCGAGGAACGTTTGGAAGCCGTCCGAGGAAGGTCAACGGCCGGGCCTCGGTGCCGCACTCGTGAGGCTGACCCGCTCTACCCTTCCTCGATGTCGCGCCAGTCATACACGGCAACGTCCGCGTCATCGCTCGCGAGCACGAAAGTCTCATAGGTGGTCCGCGATTCGTTCAGCGGGCGCTTGAACTCGCTCGGAAGGGTGGCCGTCCATCGCGACGATGCGGTAATGCTCAGTACGGCCGCCGGGGAAGCGCAGCAACGCGCTGCGCCAGCGCACGAGTCCGCCAAACTCTTCAAGGCCGTCGACGTCGCCCATCTGAATGACGATACTCACCGGCGTTGCAGGGGGGACAGGCATCACTGCTGAGATGAGGGGCGGAACTCCCACGGCGGTCAGGATGGTGACGATGTTGGCCATGTTGGCCGCCAGCTCGCTGGCGGCCCTCCGGGGAAGAGCGTGTGGCGACGGCCAAATGGCGGCCGCCCTTTCGGCGTCGTACATGAGGTGCAGTCATGCGGACTCTGTGCGGCGGCCCGATCACCGGCTGGGTTCACCAGTCCCATGGCTTGCGGGATCTCAACCGCGCTTGCCCTTCTTTCGCTGCTTCCGGCGCGGGGTGGGATGGCCCTTACCGCTGGGCTCATTCGCGAACCGGCCAGATGCGGGCGTCACACCCCTCTCAACGGCGTCAAGACCAGTGTGTTCTGCAGCGATCAACTGAAAGATGAGCTCGATGATGACGTAGCCGGCGCTCAGGAATCCAAACATGGCCCCAATCTGCACAACCCAGGCCTGCCACCCAAGAATCGCACGGCCATCGTTGACCGCAGTCCAGCACAATGACGCTGCCATAGCGCCCGCGAACGCACCGAATCCGACCGAGAGAGCCGAATAGCGCGAATACATGAACCTGCCAACTTTCACTCGCGGGCGACGCGCCGTGGCGCGAGCCTCTACCGCGATGATGAGAATGGCGATCGGCAGAGTCTGCAGGAGCATCCCCGCACCGTTTACTGATACCCAGGGCACAGCGGGACTCTATCTAGAGCGCTTCAGTGACGCGCCGCGTTCGCACGTCGAGTTGGCGCCCGGGGAGCTGTTCAGAAGCTGATGCGGACCGAGACGGCAATGCCTAGACCTAGTCCGTCTCCATCGACTGCCGTCGCGCGGTCACCATAGCGCCCAAGGTGGGGCGCAGCAGCTGTCGGAGGTAGGCCATGACGATCGAAGCACCGATGAGGACGATGCCGAGTGTGGGCAGGATGGCTCCGAGCACGCGGACAAGGATCTCCACGAACGAGAGCAGACCATTACTTACTCCCCCGGCCGAGTTGCTGGAGTCGACGAGGTAGTAGCTGAGGCTCGGGACAAAGATCACGAGCAGCGCGCCGACAACGGCCAGGCCGACGCCCCACCAGAGAACGACGTTGGGTCGAAGCTTGGACGAGTTCATCGTGTTGGTTCCTCCTACGGTCGGGAGCCGGCTCGCCATTTCTTCGGCGAGCCGGCTCCTTTCACCCTATGTGGGTCAGGCGCGCCAAAGGTATGCAGCCCCGGTTACGCCGGACAGCGAGAATCCCTGCATTTGGGTGTAGGCCAACACGTTGCCCCACGGAACGCTGTAGTCCCCGCCCGAGCAGCCTGTCGAGTACCAGGCTGCCGCGTGACTGGAGTTGTAGCCGCGGCCGTTGGTGCACAGCTCGACGTCCGAACCGTTCTCCCAGTGGTACTGGCGGTTGTACC
This sequence comes from Leifsonia sp. TF02-11, assembly GCF_017565305.1. Taxonomy (GTDB): domain Bacteria; phylum Actinomycetota; class Actinomycetes; order Actinomycetales; family Microbacteriaceae; genus Leifsonia. The sequence goes on along the minus strand of NZ_JAGEKP010000027.1, from coordinate 22,378 downwards.
CGTTATATCCAGCAACCGCGCATCCCTGAACGCTCGTCCACCAGGTCCCAGGGCCGGCGACCGAACGCACCGTTTCCCCGCAGCCAGACATCGGCGCCATGACCTTTCCGAGCGTCTGGGTCTTGCCTGCCCGGTCCGCGGCCTGGACATCCGCGATGACCTTCGGAGCGTCCCCCGCCTTGACGTTCACGACGACCTCGTGGCCGGACGGAACAGCGATCACCAGCGGACCGGAGAACGTCGACGGGTCCAGGGCGACTGCAGGCGGCGCTACGTCTGCAGTGACCGCCTGGGTGGCTGCTGCCGGCGCCGGCGTGGCATTGGCTGCGGGCGCAATTGCCAGCGTGCTGATCGCTGCCGCCACAACAGCGACACCAAGGGCGAACTTCCTCGTTCTTACTTGCATTCCTTGCTCCTTACGGATCCCGCGCAGCATCGACCGCCTCGTGAGCTGCCGCTCCCGAGCGAGACCCCATCACATCCAGCGACCGAACCCCCGCCGGTCGACTTACGGAACCTATCGTCAGGCTATGGATCACAGTCACCGAAAACGATTCCTGTGAAACCGCTTCACATTCGCTAGACTCCGCCGTCTACCCACTCGCCCATTCAAGAGTTACTCTGGAAGAGAGGAGGACGAATGCGCCCCACCATTTGGGTTCTCATTGGGCTCGTGCTCGCGGCTGCGCTGGCGTCCTGGGCTTTTGTCGCGGGCGCGCCGATGGGCCTCTATCTCGCGATCGCGTTCTGGATCGTCATCTCGATCGGCACGATCATCAGGATCATTTCGGCGGCGCGTGGGCGGAAGGTCAAAGCTGCCGCCCAGCCTGTCGTCGACGGCGTCGAGACATGGGAGAGCTTGTACCTGAACCATCGACCACCCCGTCTAGCCACGGTCGAGGCTCCCCCATACACGGCCACCGAGCCGACCGACTTCAACTCGCGGAGTGGGATCGACCTCGACCGGAAGCGGGCCGAGCTCTAGCGATCGGCCCCGCGATCGAGGGCTGAGCTTGCGATTGGCTGCGGGAAGGCTCGATGGCCGGCCTTGAACCCCGCACCCGGCAAGCTGCGTCAGTAGTTAAGCCCTACCAGGGAGTGTTCTCCCCTGGGCCGGGGCGGCGCGTCGCCTCGGGTATCCCTGGGCGCAGCGTGGGCGGCAGATTGAGCCTCTCTGACTCCTCGTTGATCCGGGTGAGCGCCGCCTGATCATCGACCAGCTCCATGATGATCGCGACGGCGAGCATAGCTGCCATAGCGGCCATGTTCGTCGCCGGGCCTCGGAGCGCGTGCGAGGGTTCGTGGCGTAGCAACAGGTCGTCGGCCTCGCCGGCGAAGTAAGAGGTCTGGGTGGTGGAGCGCACATGCACCGCGAGAGACAGACTGCCGTAGGAATTCTCGAGGAAGCGCTCTTCGTCGAGATCACGCATCATGTCAGTGAACGATGGCAGCCCCCTCCCCAGCGGGACCGTGATCGCTGCGGCCGTGGCGAGCAGCCCGTCGTCGCTGAACCATTTGCCGACCATCTCGATGTTCTCCTTCTCACCGCGGATCATCGAGACCCGCAGCTTTGAGAGTCCGTCGTACCGATGGAACGCCCACTGGGCCGTGACCGCGTGCTCCAGCGCCGCTCGCGCGAGCACCATCGCCTCGCGTTCGAACTCTGAGTCGACCAGCAACACATAGGCGCGCGCGTGCCTGATCGTTTGGACGCAGATACCCCAGAGCTGCTTGAACACAACTTCGTCGGCGACTCTGACGACAAAGTCGTCGCGGTCGATGAGCTCTGACGCCTCTCGAATCCAAGCGATCCAGTCGCCCTCGGTCGGTCGAGGTTCAGAGTTCATTGACGCCTCGGATCATTGGAGTGGACAGCGATGTGCTGGATGAGTTGTCCCCAAGCTGCGTGAGCCTGATCGACGTCGGGATATCGGCCGAGGTGCCACCGACCCTCCGGCAGACCCTGCAGCTTGTAGTCGACCACGAGTTCAACGTCGTGCTCTCCCTGCCGGGTAACGGGGATGAGACTCGTGATGTGATCGGGGTTGATCCATCGCGCGGGAGGCGGCCCACCCAGCGCAGCGTGGATGAGCGGAGCGTCGGCCGCGGCCGGCGGAAAGGCGATGAGAGCCACGCGCGACAGCGTAGTAGGACCCTCGTCCGCGAAGGGCCAGGGCGGTACGGTCATGCCATGGTTGCGACCACGCTCGTCGACGTCGACGGCCGTCGTCTGCGCCTTACCAACCTGGACAAGGTCCTCTACCCAGAAACCGGGACCACCAAAGGGGACGTCATCCATTACTACGCGAGCATCGCGCCGGCCCTCCTCCCCCACATCGCAGAGCGGCCGGTGACTCGCAAGCGTTGGCCGGACGGCGTAGGCACTGCGGCCGCCCCCGTCGAGGCCTTCTTCGAGAAGGACCTCGGCATGGGCGTTCCCGGTTGGGTACTGCGTGAAGCGATCCTCCACTCCGGCGGTAAGAAGCGTTACCCCGTCGTCGTCGATCGCGCGACGGTCGTCTGGCTCGCCCAGAGCGCGGCGCTCGAGCTGCACGTCCCGCAGTGGCGGTTCGACACTGAACGCCGGCCGACGCGGATGGTGCTCGACTTCGACCCGGGCGAAGGAACCGGTCTGGCCGAGTGCGCTCAGGTGGCTCTGTGGGCGAAGGCGATCCTCGACGACATGGGCCTTGCAACTTTCCCTGTGACCTCTGGCAGCAAGGGCATCCACGTCTACGTGCCTCTCGACGGCCGACTGACCTCCGACCAGGTCTCGAACGTCGCGCATGAGCTCGCGCGCGCACTCGAAGCGGATCATCCGGAGGAGGTCGTATCGAAGATGTCGAAGGAGAAACGGGTCGGGAAGGTGTTCATCGACTGGTCGCAGAACAACGCGAAGAAGACGACCATCTCCCCGTACTCGCTGCGCGGTACCGCCCGGCCCTTCGCGGCCGCGCCCCGCAGCTGGGACGAGATCGCTGCGCCTGGACTCGCGCAGCTCGACTTCGCCCATGTGCTCGATCGCTTTGAAGAAACAGGCGATCTGCTCGCCGACCTCGACCCCTCCCCCGCTGTTCGCCCACCTGAGCCTCTGCGAGCCAAGATCGACCTGGCACGCGCCAAAGCCGCTGAACGCCTCCCAGACGCCGCCGCACTGCCCGGAGGGAGCAGATACGAGCCGAAGCTCGACGGCTGGCGCGCAGCAGCTGTCGTCGACACCGAGGGAGTAACCCTCTGGTCCCGGCAGAAGACGAATCTGACCGAATCGTTTCCTGACGTCGCTGCGGCGATCGCCGAACAGGCAGATGCCGGCGTCGTGCTCGACGGCGAGCTGGTGCGCTGGCGCGAAGGGCGACTCGATTTCGACGCGCTGCAGCGCCGTTTTGCCTCTGGTAAGCAGCGTCGTCGGCAGCTGATCGCTGAGGAGCCGATCGACTTCGTGGTATTCGACGTACTCGCTGCGGGCGGCCGCGATCTGCGCGGCCTGCCCTACGACGAACGTCGCCGCACTCTCGAACAACTCGCGGCCGGGTGGCAACCGCCGCTGAGCATGATCGACGCCACTGCGGACGCGGCTGAGGGCCGGCGGTGGTTCGAGGAGCCGCTCGAGAGCGGAATCGAGGGCGTCGTCGTCAAAGGCGGTGCGCAGCCGTACCGCGGCGGCCAGCGCGACTGGTGAGTTAACTGCACCACCAGCGCGTTCGCCACAACGGGCCATCTCGCGTTGGTAGACCGGTGGTGCGGTCCGTGACCAGCCGTGGCGAGGAGCATAAGTGTGAGCGAACCGGACACCCCGAAAGACCCGGTCGGTCTCGGCCTGCGCACAGGCGATGTCCCGCTAGCGCGGGTGGGAAGTGTGCGCGCCGGGCCGGGCCCGATGGAGCCGTACCTGCTGCTAGATGAGGAGGGTCGGGTCGTCGAGTCGGTCAGCGCGTGGGTGCGCTACATGGTCGTCGGCGACCACAGCCCGCGCACGATCCGGTCGTACTGCTACGCCGCGCTCACCTGGTTCCGGGTGCTGTGGCAACTCGACGTCGGCTGGGAGCGGGCGACTGAGGCAGAGACAGCCGCTCTGGTGGGCTGGCTTCGCGTAGCGCCGAACACCCAGCGTCGCCGGCAGGCTGGTGCCCCGGCAGTAAACCTCAAGACTGGGAAGCCGAACCTCGGCCTGGGCTACAGCGCGGCGACCATCAATCTCACGCTGGCCGCGGTGCGCGGGTTCTACGACTTCCATGCGCACTGGGCTCGAGGGCCGGTGGTCAACCCGGTCCCGGAGTCGCCTGCTCGGCGTCGCGCGCTCGCTCACCGCAGCCCGCTTGAGCCTCGTCAGGCGTACCGGCGCGGGGCGTACAGGCAGCGCGCACATTCGCGCGCGCCGCGGTCGATCCCAGATGCGATGTGGGACGAGTTCTTCGCGCAAATGCCGAGCGACCGTGATCGGGCGTTGGTCGCTTGCTATGTCAGCTCTGGAGCGCGTGCCGAGGAGCTGCTGGGAGCCCAGATCGAGGACGTTGACTGGGCCGGACAGCGGATGTCAGTCGTCTCCAAGGGCTCGCGTGAGCGGCGTCTCGTCCCGCTATCTCCCGAGGCCATGACGTGGCTCAGCCGGTACCTGCGCATCTTCGACGATGCATCCAGCGGACCGCTCTGGAGGACCATTCGGGGAGAGCCGCGCCCACTGACCTACAGTGCCGCCCGCCGGGTTCTGCAGCGCGCGAACGGCAGGCTTGGGACGAACTGGACGCTGCACGATCTCCGGCACACGGCGGCGATGCGCATGGTGAGCAGTGGCGTCCTGACGCTACCTGAGGTGCAGGTTGTGCTCGGTCATGCTGACCTGCGGACCACGAGCATCTACACCACCCCGCGCATCGAGGAGGTCATCGACAAGGTGCATGAACACTACGCACGTCCCGCGCCGCCACGACCACGCTTCGCGTCCGGTTACGCCGCCGAGGACATCGCGATCATCTTCGGAGATGCCGGTGAGTAGGGCGCTCGTGTCCACGACCGGCGTCTGGAGCCGGAGGGAAGCACCCCAAGGCGACGACACCCGCCCCGGGTCGCCTTCGAAGAAGTCGTGGGGCAGCGCGGAGATCGTTGAGCCGCGCGCGCCTCAGCCTCGCCTGCCGCAGCCGCTCGGAGATTTGAGGTCGGCGTCGGTTGAAGCCCTGGTCTCCGCGGCCTGCTCCGTGCTTCCGCGGTCGGCCACTCAACTCGACAAGCGCGCGCGCTCCATCCGGCGTTTCACCGAGCACCTGAGCACCTTCCCCGGTGACACCTGGCAGCAGCGGTGGGACGCGAGCGGCTGGGAGACCTCAACGAGCGCGCTCGCATCGCTCAACCCTGCACCGGCCGCAAGCTGGACGATGACCAGCGGCTTCTCCTGGCTCGTTGCCCTCCGGGTCCTGGTCCCGTCGCTTCGCGTACTGCGGACCGGTGCGATCTCCGACTTCTTCAAGATCTTCATCGGGAGCCAACGCGGCGACGACGACCTGGCTGCTCTCACTGCTGCGATCGAAGCTGCCCCGGTAAGCGCGAAGTCGCGCCATCAGACCCTCACCGACCTCTCCTACATGCTCGCCATCCAGGCCATCCCCGCCTCGGACATCACACCCGGCGGCTTGATGCACTTGGGGCTGGCGTTGCGGGAAGTCAGCACCGCGCGGGATAAGAACACCCGCAAGCTGGCGGGAGCCCTGGTCTGGCAGGTGCTGTTCGACGCCGGCAAGTTCCCGGAGGGCACGCCCGTGACCATGCGCATCGCCACGGTGGGCGGGCGTAAGAGCGTGGCAGAAATGGTCGACTCATACGGCGTCTCCAACGCCGGGGTGCGCCAGCTCCTCATCGACTACATCACCCACCGCGGGGCCCTTGGGATGGACTACTCGACCCTCAGTCGTCTGGTCCGGGCTTTGACCCGCAACTTCTGGTGCGTGATCGAGCGGATGAACCCCGACCAGTCGAACCTGGACCTTGATGAGACTACATACGAAGCGTGGCGCTCTGAGATTGACACTGTGCAGACCCCGGAGGGACTGCGTCCTCGGCAGAGCGTCTGGGATCTCCTGATCACCGTGCGCGCGCTCTACCTCGACATCCAGAGCTGGGCGATCGAGGACCCGGCACGATGGGGGCCGTGGGTTGCCCGCTGCCCGATCCCGCCCATCGCCAGCCGCGGCTACAGCGCAGGGAGGCGTCGCCAAGCTGAGCGGATCGCCGATCGCACACGCACGCGGCAGCCGATGCTGGAGATACTGGTCGAACACGTCGTAGCGGTGCGTGATCAGATGAGCGCGCTTCTCGCCGCGGCCGAGTCATCTGCTGGAGCCGAATTCGAGGTGAACGGCGTCCGCTACCTGCGCGTCGCGCCGCCGCCGAGTGCCGCAAAGAATCCAGACGGTGGTCCGCGCGCACGACCCGGTTCAGCTCTGGAGCGGGAGACTGAGACTGGCGTGCTCCGGATTCAGCCGGCCGACGGCGGGCCCACCATCGAGATTCAGGGCGAGGAGGCCCGGACCTTTTGGACCTGGGCGATCGTCGAAGTGCTACGCCTGACTGGCATGCGGCACGAGGAACTGCTGGAGCTGTCCCATTTGTCGGTCCGGCAGTATCGGCGGTCAAACGGCGAGGTGGTCGCACTGCTCGTCGTGAGCCCTTCCAAGACAGACCGGGAGCGAGTCATCCCAATGTCACCCGAACTTCTCCACGTGATCGCCCAGGTAATCCGCAGACAGACCGACAAGCTCGGAGCGATTCCACTCGTGCACCGGTGGGACCCACACGAGCGCCAACACACCGAAGCGATGCCGTTCCTCTTCCAACGCAACCGTGGTCACACTACTGGTGTGATGAGTCCGACCACCGTCGCCAGGATGATACGCCGGATGTGCCAGGAGGTCGCGGAGCGCTACCCGCAGTTCCAGGGACTGACATTCACGCCGCACGACTTTCGACGCTTGTTCGCTACGGATCTCGTGAACAACGGACTGCCTATCCACATCGGAGCAGCACTGCTCGGACACGCAAGCCTGCAGACAACTCGCGGCTACGTCGCCGTGTTCGACGAGGACGTGGTCCGTCACTACCAGCTCCACCTGACCCGACGGCGGCAACTGCGCCCCAAGGAGGAGTACCGCCGCACCTCCGCCCAGGAATGGCATGAGTTTGAGGAGCACTTCGACAAGCGCAAGGTCGAGCTCGGCGGCTGTGGACGTCCGTACGGCACTCCGTGCGCGCACGAGCACGCGTGCGTGCGCTGCCCGATGCTGCACGTCGAACCTCAAATGGTGCCCCGAATGGACGAGATCGAAGCTGACCTCTTGGCGCGTCAAGAGCGTGCGGTGGCGGAAGGCTGGCATGGGGAGATCGAGGGGATCGAGGTCACACTCGACCACTTACGCAGCAAGCGCGAGCGTGTCACACGACTCAGACCCGTCGGACCAGTCGCTCTCCCCTCGCCGGTTCTGCGACCAACCGATGAACCGAGGGGGCCACAAACACGATGATCTTGAGGAGCCAACGTTGCCGCGGTGGAAGGTACCGGAAGTTCTTCGTGCTGACGTGCTTCAGTCAGCGGCTGGCAGCTGTCGGGGTGACGACGAAGTCGTCGAGGTTGCGCAGTTCGCTGCGGACGTGCTCGGAGGCGTGTTCGGCGACGTGCGTGGCGTCGTGCAGGGTTTCGGCGTCGGTGGTGATGATCGCAGATCCCAGCAGGCGGTGGCCAACCCAGCGCAGTTTGACGGTCTGGATGCCGGTGACCCCGTTGGCGTGTTCGAGGGCGCGCTCGATGCGCGCGATGAGGTCGGGGTCGACCGCGTCCATTAGGCGCGCGCCGACGGATTTGATGGTTCCCCAGAGCAGTACGAGGATCGAGATCGAGATCAGCAGACCGATGATCGGATCGGCGATCGGGAAGCCGAGCAGCACACCGATCGCTCCGAGTACGACGGAGAGTGACGTGATTCCGTCTAGGCGAGCGTGCACACCATCGGCCACGAGGGCTGCGGAGCCGATCTTGCGTCCGACCCGGATACGGTAGATGGCCACGAGTTCGTTACCTGCGAAGCCAATGAGGCCGGCGACGATGAGCCACCAGGCGTTCTCTACTGGGCGCGGGTGGATGAATCGATCGATCGCCTCCCAGCCTGCGATGACGGCCGAGAGGGCGACGACGAAGATGATAAACAGGCCGGCCAGATCTTCCGCGCGGCCGAATCCGAATGTGTATCGTCGGGTCGCGGCCCGGCGGCCGAGAACGAAGGCGATCCACAGCGGGACTGCCGTCAGCGCGTCCGCGAAGTTGTGGATGGTGTCGGCCAGCAACGCGACCGAACCGGTGAATACGACAAAGATCAGCTGCAGCACCGTGGTGCCCAACAGAATGAACATCGACACCTTCACCGCAGTGACACCGGCGTTGCTCGCCTCGAGTGCGTCATCCACGGAGTCGGCGGCGTCGTGCGTGTGCGGGACGAAGAGGTCGTAGAGGAAGCCCTTCACTCCGCCATGCGGATGGTTGTGGCCGTGCTCGTGATCGTCCTTATGGGGGTGGCTGTGCTCATGGGAACCGCTGTGCTCGTGCTCGTGCTCGTGCTCGTGGTCGTGGTTGTCGTGTTCGTGGGTGTGCGGGCCGTTCACGCGTGGACTTCCTCAACTGTGGCCGCCTCGGTGTGGTGGTGACGGGGGGTTCCGCCGAGCGAGTGCTCGGCCTGGAGGATCGCATCGGTCACCAAGCGGCTCGCGTGCTCGTTCTCCAGCCGGTAGAACACTCGCTGCCCGTCTTGCCTTGTCGATACGATTCGGGCGAGGCGCAGCTTCGCCAGGTGCTGTGACACGGCCGAGGGCTGCTTGTCGAGAATGTCTGCCAGGTGGTTCACGGATAGCTCGCCCGTGTCCTTCAATGCCAGAACGATTCGTACGCGCGTCGCGTCGGCCAGCATCCCGAACACTTCGACGGCGAGTTCGACGAACTGGCTGTCGGGAAGGCGTCCGCAAATCGTCTTATCTGCATCCATACGCAGATTATAAGTTCTAATAGTGCACTGTTCGCAACCCCAGCCACTAGCAAGTCCGCTCTCCATTAGAGATACCGGAGGGTATTCCGCGTCAAGCAAGCAGCCCCGCGGCAGTTGGGTGGCCCAGCGGCACTCTCCGCGATGGCGCCTTCGCCAGGTGTCTACCCGATAGCGTCAAGCAACTCGGCGCATGCCCGTTCGCAGCGCCGACACGCCTCGGCGCAGATACGGCAGTGCTCGTGCATGTCGGCATGCTTCTCGCATTCGTCCGCGCAGGCTCCGCAAACGATGCGGCCGGACTCGAGCGCCGCCCGGGTGACGTTGGCGTCGTAGCCGGTGTGGCGCGACAGAACGTTGGCGGTTGAGCCACAGATGTCGGAGCAGTCCAGATCCGTTCGGATGCACTTGGTGAGTTCGGCGACCATCTGCTCACTGAGGCATGCGTCGGCGCAGGCTGTGCAGGCCTGGGCGCACTCGATGCACGCCTCGATACAGGCGCCGAGTTTGTCGCGGTCTACGCCTCCAAGATCCCCCGGATACGTCTCAAGCATTCGCGTTGCGGTCGACATGATGACTCCCTACCTCTTCGTTGATCCCGCCTTCGGATGCGACGGTACCCGCCGGCCCACCGTTTTCCACCCGTCATCCCGGTTTGCGGGAATACCGTCTAGGGGTATCCTGTTCTTGAACGAAGATACCCTCGGAGGGTATCCGCTATGTTATGGAGGAACGATGGAGACAATCGACTACCAGGTGACCGGGATGACCTGCGGGCACTGCGAGCGTGCCGTGTCCAGCGAGGTGGGCCAGGTGGCTGGCGTCGAGGGCGTGAAGGTGTCCGCAAGCGACGGCGTGCTGCACGTCACCACTGGTACCGGAGTGGACGATGCCGCGGTGCTCGCCGCGGTCGATGAGGCCGGCTACACCGCCGTACGCAAGTAAGTACCTATCCCTCCCACGACCGCAAGGAGCCCGACGTGTCAGCATTCCCCACTCCCGCCGGCGGATCGACCCTCGAACTCGAGGTCGGCGGGATGACGTGCGCGTCATGCGCGATGCGGATCGAGAAGAAGCTGAACCGGCTCGATGGTGTCACGGCGACCGTGAATTACGCCACCGAGAAAGCACGTGTGTCGATCCCGGCAGGCATGGATATGGCGGCGGTCATCGAGGAGGTTGAGAAGACCGGCTACACCGCGGCCCTGCCCGCCGTCGGGCCGGCCGCAGCAGAGAACGCGAGCGACCCGGAGCTGACCGGGCTGCGCAACCGCCTGATCGGCAGCGTGGCACTGTCGGTTCCGGTCATCGCACTGGCGATGATTCCGGCTCTGCAGTTCCCCTACTGGCAGTGGCTCTCGCTCACCCTCGCGGCACCGGTTGTCGTGTGGGGTGCGTGGCCGTTCCACAAGGCTGCCTTCATCAACGCCCGCCACGGGGCGGCGACCATGGACACCCTCGTGTCGATCGGCACCTTGGCCGCGTTCGCGTGGTCGCTGTACGCGCTGTTCTTCGGCACGGCCGGAATGCCGGGCATGAGGCACGGATTCAGCTTCACCGTGGCCGCCTCCGATGGGGCAGGCAACATCTACCTTGAGGTTGCGGCCGGGGTGACCACGTTCGTCCTCGCCGGCCGCTACTTCGAGAAGCGATCGAAGCGACAGGCCGGCGCGGCATTGCGAGCGCTGCTGGAGTTGGGTGCCAAAGATGTCGCGGTCCTGCGGGACGGACACGAGACGCGCATCCCGATCGAGAAGCTGCAGGTCGGCGACGAATTTGTCATTCGACCGGGCGAGAAGATCGCCACCGACGGTGTCGTTGTCGACGGTGCGAGCGCCATCGACATGTCCCTGCTGACCGGCGAGTCCGTGCCGGTCGCGGTCGCCGTGGGGGATGCGGTGTCCGGTGCCACCGTCAACGCCGGCGGCCGCCTGCTCGTGCGGGCCACCCGGATCGGCAGCGACACCCAGCTGGCCCAGATGGCCAAGCTGGTCGAGGACGCTCAGTCCGGCAAGGCCGAAGTTCAACGCCTCGCCGACCGGATCTCCGGCATCTTCGTACCGATCGTGCTCGGCATCGCTGTCGTCACTCTCGCCGCGTGGCTGATCACCGGCCACCCAGCCGCGGCAGCGTTCACCGCCGCGGTCGCGGTGCTGATCATCGCCTGCCCGTGCGCACTGGGCCTTGCCACCCCCACCGCATTGCTGGTCGGAACGGGACGCGGGGCGCAGCTCGGCATCCTGATCAAGGGACCCGAGGTGCTGGAGTCCACCCGCACCGTCGACACGATCGTGCTGGATAAGACCGGCACCGTCACCACCGGGAAGATGACTCTGGTCGACATCGTGACAGCTCCCGGGGTCGATGAGAGCGCCCTGCTCCGAGTTGCCGGCGCCGTCGAAGCAGCGTCCGAGCACCCCATCGCCCGAGCCATCGCCGGCGCAGCGACCGAGCGCACCGGACCACTCCCGGTTCCGGAGTCCTTCGCGAACATCGAGGGCCGCGGAGTGCACGGCATCGTCGACGGTCACCTGGCGCTGGTCGGGCGGGCGTCGCTTCTTGAGGAGTGGTCCATTGCTCTCGACGAGTCCCTGACCGCCGCGAAGAACGTTGCGGAAGCGGCCGGCCGGACGGTCGTGAGCGTGGCCTGGGACGGCCGTGCCCGCGGGCTGCTTGTCGTCGCGGACGCCATCAAGCCGACCAGCCGCGAGGCGGTGGCCGCCCTCAAGCAGATCGGACTCACCCCGATCCTGCTCACCGGCGACAACGCCACCGTCGCTCGGGAAGTCGCCGATGCCGTCGGCATCGACACGGTGATCGCCGAAGTGCTCCCGCAAGACAAAGCAGAGACCATCCGTCGCCTGCAGGCCGAGGGCAAGACCGTTGCGATGGTGGGCGATGGCGTGAACGATGCCGCCGCCCTGGCCACGGCGGACCTGGGGCTCGCGATGGGGACCGGAACCGACGTCGCGATCGAGGCCGCCGACATCACCCTCGTCCGTGGCGACCTGCGCGCCGCAGCCGATGCGGTCCGCCTCGCCCGCCGCACCTTGGGCACCATCAAGACCAACCTGTTCTGGGCGTTCGCCTACAACGTCGCCGCGATCCCGCTGGCCGCCCTCGGCCTGCTCAACCCGATGATCGCCGGAGCCGCGATGGCGTTCTCCAGCGTCTTCGTCGTCAGCAACAGCCTCCGGCTACGCGGCTTCCGCCCCCGCGGCACCGCCACCACACCGACCGTCGACACCCCCACCCGTGTCCTCGAGACCGTCTGACCACCAACGAAAGGGAACACCACCATGACCGACAGCTGCTGCAGCACCACCGGCAACCACGACGACGCCGCCGCCTTGCCTGCCGGAAGCACGAACCTCCTCGGCGGCACCGGCGCAGACGACCTCACAGAGTGCGTGGTGATGAAGGGAAGCACCGTCAGCAAGGCGAAAGCAGAAGCAGCCGGCCTCTACCGCGACTACAACGGTGAGCGGTACTGGTTCTGCTGCGCCGGCTGCGCACCCCGTTTCGACGCCGATCCCGCGGCCTACGTCGCCGCGTAACCGTCACCGCCCGGTACAGGCGGACTCCAGCACATCACCCAGGTGAAGGGCTAACACCATGACCGATCACAACGGGCACGACCACCACGCCCAGCACACCATCCCCACCGAGACCGAGCCTGGTCACGGGCAGGATGCCCCCGACATGAGCGGCCACGCACAGGACGCGGGCCGGGACACCGGACGCGACATGGCCGGGCACGCCGAACACGACATGGCCGGACACGACATGGCTGCGCACTCCGGGCACGGAGCAATGGGCGGGCATACCGGCCACGGTGACCACGTCGGCCAGTTCCGCCGCCTGTTCTGGATCATGCTGATCGTCGCCGTTCCCGTGGTCGGGTTCTCTCCGATGTTCGCGATGATCCTGGGGTATCCGCTGCCGGACGCCGCCTGGGTCGCGTGGATCTCACCCGTCCTCGGCACCGTCATGTACGTCTGGGGAGGCCGCCCCTTCCTGACCGGCGCCGTCAGCGAACTGCGGGCTCTCAAGCCCGGAATGATGCTGCTGATCGCGCTGGCGATCACGGTCGCCTTCCTCGCCTCCTGGGGCGCCAGCTTGGGCATCCTGGATCATCAGCTCGACTTTTGGTGGGAGCTCGCCCTCCTCATTGTGATCATGCTGCTCGGGCACTGGATCGAGATGCGCTCCCTGGCGCAAACCACCTCCGCGCTCGACTCGCTCGCCGCCCTGCTGCCCGATGAGGCGGAGCGGGTAGAGGGCGACAATACCGTGCAGGTGGCACCCGCCGACCTGCGGGTGGGCGATGTTGTGGTGGTCCGCCCTGGCGGCCGAATCCCCGCGGACGGCCGCATCGTCTCTGGGTCGGCGAGTATGGACGAGTCGATGATCACCGGCGAATCCCGCACCGTCCGCCGTGACATCGGCGCCGCCGTCGTCGCCGGCACCGTCGCCACCGACTCCGGCCTGCGCGTCGAGATCACCGCCGTCGGCGACGACACCGCGCTGGCCGGCATCCAGCGCCTGGTCAGCGACGCGCAGAACTCCTCCTCCCGCGCGCAGCGGATCGCCGACACCGCAGCCGCCTGGCTGTTCTGGTTCGCCCTCGGCTCCGCCGTCATCACCGCGGTCGTGTGGACCCTGATCGGCCTGCCCGACGAGGCGGTCGTGCGCACCATCACCGTCCTGGTGATCGCCTGCCCGCACGCGCTCGGCCTGGCCATCCCGCTGGTGGTCTCCATCGCCACCGAGCGCGCGGCCCGCGGTGGTGTCCTGGTGAAGGACCGGCTGGCCCTGGAGAGCATGCGCACCGTCGAAACGGTCCTCTTCGACAAGACGGGCACCCTGACCAGGGGCGAACCCACCGTCACCGCCATCGAGACCACTGACAGGATGAGCTCCGATCAGCTTCTGGCACTGGCCGCCGCGGCCGAAGCCGACTCCGAGCACCCCCTCGCCCGGGCGATCGTCAACGCCGCCACCGCAGGTCACCTGCAGGTGGGCGGGGCATCCGGTTTCGAGTCGTCACCGGCCGTTGGAGTATCGGCCACGGTCGACGGCCACCACATCCAGGTCGGAGGCCCCAACCTGCTACACGAGGCGGGCGTCGACGAACTCCGAGTCGCCGACGCCTGGCGGGAGGATGGCGCGATCATCCTCCACGTCCTTGTCGACGGGCAGGTCGCTGGCGCGCTGAAGCTCGCCGACGAGATCCGCGAGGAGTCCCGGCAGGCGGTCGACGCGCTGCACGCACAGAACGTGCAGGTCGTGATGATCACCGGCGACGCCGACGCGGTCGCCAAGTCGGTCGCGACCGACCTCGGCATTGACCGGTACTTCGCCGGGGTGCGACCCGAGGACAAGTCCGCGAAGGTCAAGGAGCTGCAGGAGGAGGGCCGCAAGGTGGCGATGGTCGGCGACGGCGTGAACGACGCGCCCGCGCTGGCCCAGGCCGACGTCGGCATCGCGATCGGCGCCGGCACCGATGTGGCAATCGCCTCCGCCGGGGTCATCCTCGCCAGCGACGACCCCCGCTCCGTGCTATCGGTGATCGAGCTCTCCCGGGCCAGCTACCACAAGATGAAGCAGAACCTCTGGTGGGCAGCCGGCTACAACTTGATATCCGTCCCGCTCGCCGCCGGTGTCCTCGCACCCATCGGCTTCGTTCTTCCGATGTCGGTCGGCGCCATCCTGATGTCGCTGTCCACCATCGTCGTCGCACTCAACGCGCAGCTGCTACGCCGACTCGACCTGCGACCGGAGACCAGCGCCCGAGCCGCCCTCGACCGATCCCGTACGATGCCGGAGACCCCGCAACCCGCCTCCCGCGTCTAACCATTCTTGGAGCCTCCATGAACGACACCACGGCCGCCACACAGCATGAGCACGAACACGGCTACATCACTGACAAAGCCAGCTACATGCGCCGCCTCAGCCGCATCGAAGGACAAGCCCGCGGAATCGCCCGGATGGTCGACGAGGAGCAGTACTGCATCGACATCCTCACCCAGATCTCCGCGCTCACCTCCGCCCTCAAGAGCGTCGCCCTCGGCCTGGTCGACGACCACCTCAAGCACTGCGTCGCCGACGCCGTGCTGCTGAGCGGCGAGGAAGGACAGGCCAAGATCCAAGAAGCCAGCGACGCCATCGCCCGGCTCGTCCGCTCCTAAAAGCGCGCCCGATCGGATCAGCTGCTCGAGCGTCCCAGCTCGTCGCACCGCCTGACGTATTCCTCGTGATCAATCTCGCCTCGGGCATACCGCTCGTCAAGGATCGCCCGGGCAGAGGGACGCAGCGGGACAGAGTTATCTCCACCCGACGGTCCCCGCCGGGTCAGAGCAACGACCAGCACGACGACAACCGCGATGATCAGCAGTGGCACGACCAGCCAGAAGACCCACCAAGCGCCGCCGCCCATCATCCACCCGTACACGGCCGCCTCCTCTGGGATGTCCTTCACCCAGCATGACGCATGGATCCCGAAAGAGATCGGGTACTAAGTCCCGTCAAGTAAAACCCCCGGCGGGTATCCAGACTGCGCCGTTACCGTGTCTCTTGAAAGGAGGAGAAATGCTCGCCGATTGTTTTTCGATGCGCACCCGCACCTGGCGTTGCGTCCTCGTCCTCCTGATCGCGGTCGCCGGTGTCGTAACCGGGATCCTAGCGATGCACGTGGTCAGCACTCCCATGAGCCAAATGCATCAGGCCGGGAGTGAACCGGTGGTAACCCTCGCGGCTGCGTCACACACTGACCAGTCGCACACGGCAACTGTCGTGCCGTCCCCGCCGGACAACGCGATGAGCACTGGATGCGCGGCCGGCGAGTGCGACCCGATGCACGACATGACCGCCATGGTCTGCACCCTGGCGCTTCTGGCAGTGACCATCCTCCTGATCGCTCCCGCACTCGGCCGGGCACTGCTGGGCGTCGCCTCGCGCGCCGTGCCTGCGAACCTGGCCCGCAGGTTCGCCCGATCCATCGGGGCACTATCCCCACCATCGCTTGTGGCTCTTTCAGTCGATCGCAGATGACGCACGCTGCACCCGCGCACCGCGTGGAGGTGCTTCCGCCTGCCCACCATCCGCAGATTCCACACGACGAAAGAGACCACCCAATGAACACCAAACTGATCGCGATCGCATCCGGCGCGCTCCTGACAGCGGCCGCCCTGGCGGGCTGCACCGCCGGCTCCTCCGGAAACAACTCCGGCATGGGCAACATGCCCGGAATGGACCACAGCACCTCGAGCACCGACACGGTAACCTCCGACCACAACCAGGCCGACATCACCTTCGCCATGGACATGGTTCCCCACCACAAGCAGGCCATCGAGATGTCCGACACCCTCCTGGCCAAGCAGGGTGTGGACCCGCGGGTCACCGACCTCGCTCAGAAGATCAAGGCCGCCCAGCAGCCCGAGATCGACACCATGAACGGCTGGCTCACCACATGGGGTCAGAAGACCGACATGGGCGGGATGGACATGGGCGGTGGCGGGATGATGTCGCAGCAGGACATGGACGCTCTGAAGAACGCGTCCGGCGCGGACGCCGCGAAACTGTTCCTCACCCAGATGATCCAGCACCACCAGGGCGCCATCACCATGGCCACGACCGAGACCGGGCAGGGGAAAGCGACCGACGCCGTCACGCTGGCGAAGAAGATCGCCGCAGCACAGACCGCCGAGATCGCCACCATGAAGCAGCTCCTGGCGAGCCTGTAACCCTTCCCGGTCCACCAGACGCGGGCGCCGTCACCCCTCTCCCCCCAATCCGTGGCGGCGCCCGCCCCTCCGCTTCTCTCTCGACCCCTCTGGTCGCTTCTCCACAGGACATCTGATGAACAACCCGAACCTCACCCGCCGCAGCCTCCTCCTGGGCGGCGCCGGCGTAGCCACTGCGTTCGCCCTCGCCGCCTGCACGGGCGGCCCGAACCTTCTCACCGCCACCAGCAGCCCCGTCGCCGCGGCCGAGAAGGCGCGCCGACGCACCGGGCACAGCACCCGCGTCGAGTTGACCGCCGGCAAGGCCGACATCGATCTGGCCGGCCGCACCGCCTCCACCTGGGCGTACAACGGGCAGGTCCCCGGACCGACGATCCGCGCCACCGCCGGTGACAGCATCCAGGCCCGCGTGATCAACCAGCTGCCGGATGACACCACCGTGCACTGGCACGGCATCGCCCTGCGCAACAACATGGACGGCGTCCCGCCGATCACCCAGCAGCCGATCACTCCCGGAGCCTCCTTTGACTACGAGTTCACCGCCGACGCGCCCGGAACCTACTGGTACCACCCGCACGTCGGCCCGCAACTCGACCGCGGCCTCCAAGGCCCGCTCATCATCGAAGACCCGCACGAACCGCTCAGCTACGACCACGACTGGGTACTCATCCTTGACGACTGGCTCGACGGCGTCACCGCCACCCCCGACCAGGTCCTCGCCGATCTCAAGAAGGGAATGAGCGGCATGGGCGGAATGGGCGGCATGGGAGGGATGGGAGGGATGATGGGCGGCGGCCAAGACGGCGGCACCCCTACCCGCAACGGCAATCTGCTTACCGGCACCGCCTCCAGCCTGCTCGGCGGCGACTCCGGAGACGTCTACTACCCCTACTACCTCATCAACGGCCGCCCAGCAGGAGACCCGGCGACCTTCACCGCCAAACCTGGCCAGCGCGTACGCCTGCGCATCATCAACGCCGGCGGCGACACCGCGTTCCGGTTCTCCGTCGGCGGACACCGGCTCACCGTCACCCACACCGACGGATACCCGGTGAACCCAGTCGAGGGCGACAGCATCTTGCTTGGAATGGGCGAACGCTACGACGCGATCATCACTATCGCCGACGGCGCCTTCCCCATCATCGCCGAAGCCGTTGGCAAAGCCGCCCGCGGCTTCGCCGTCCTCCGCTCAAACCTCAGCAGCCCCTCGCCAAGCTCAGACAGCTCAGCAGCGCCCACCACGTTGCCGATCACCGCGTCGATTCTCACCGCCACCCCCGCCGACACCCTGCGGCGACGCGGCGTCGACCGCCGTATCAAGATCGCCCTCACCGGCGGAATGATGAAGTACGACTGGGGCATCAACGGCAAAGCGTTCGACATGAACAACCCCCTCGACGGCGCCTACTCCGTTCGACAGGGAGAACGCGTTCAGTTCACTATCGCCAACCAGACCATGATGTGGCACCCCTTCCATATCCACGGCCACACCTTCCAGCTCGACGGCGGCCCACGCAAAGACACCGCTATCGTGCTGCCCCACCAGTCCGTTACGGTGCTGCTCGACGCCGACAACCCCGGCCGGTGGATGACCCACTGCCACAACATCTACCACGCCGAAGCCGGCATGATGGCCGTCCTCGGCTACGAGAAGAACTGAGTCAACGACGCTCCTTGCGTTCGCGATGCCCCCCCGTCCAGTGGGCTGCTCATGCGCGTCCGAGCCAAGTACCAAGGTGTGAGCCCGTCAGCAACGGCATGTCAACTGGTTGGTCCCAGGGCACCTGGATCGACAAGAGCACAGATGATTAGCGCAGCTTCCCATACCCAGCGCCGTCGTACGGAAGGGATGTTGTGGCGGATACGGCAGTTGAGGCTAGAGGATTGGTGGCGAGTATCGCCTTGGACGTGACCGCGCTCCTATTCACACGGTGGACATGCTCGCCATCATCCTCGGCGCGCCTGGTAAGAGCCGCGGCCGCGAGACGGCCGCTGGCCCTGGTAACCGCGACATACGCTCTACGCGTTTGCGGTGGCGGGAATGTTCGCCCTCCATCTGATGCTCTGCCGGGCGTTGTTATCTCGGGAGGCGGTGGCGCCTGATGTTCCGGCGGCCCAGGTGCGGTAGCCGCCGTCGAGGTTGACGACGTCGCGGCCGTGCTGAGCGAGGATGCGCGCGGCGGTGTGGCCGCGCTGGCCCACTTGGCAGTGCACGACGAGCGGACCGTCGGGCAGTTCGGCGAGCCGGCCGCGGAGTTCGTCGACGGGGATGTTGACCGCTCCCGGGATGGCGCCGGCGGCATGCTCGTGGGCGGTGCGGACGTCCACGAGGGTCGTCCCGACCTTCAGCGCCGTGCCGAGCTCGTGCCACTGAAGGGTGCGGGTGGCGCCGGTGCGGAGGTTGTCGGCCACGTAGCCGAGCTGGTTGACCGGGTCCTTTGCGGAGCCAAACTGAGGGGCGTAGGCCAGCTCCAGACGGGTGAGGCGGGATGCGGTGATGCCGCCGGTCATGGCGACCGCGAGCACGTCGATGCGCTTGTCCACGCCTTCGCCGCCGACGATCTGAGCGCCGAGGATCGCATCCGAAACCGGGTCGACCAGGAGCTTCATCGACATGGGCTGGGCGCCCGGGTAGTAGGTGGCGTGCGAGGCGGGGTGGGTGTGGATGACGCGGTGCGCGCGGCCGGCGGTGACCAGCTGCCGCTCGCTCCACCCGACCTTCGCGGCGACGGTGTCGAACACCTTCACGATCGCGGTGCCCAGCGCCGGGGTGTTCTGCTCGTCGCGTCCTGCGATCACGTCGGCGACGGTGCGGCCGTGACGGTTGGCGAGACCTGCCATCGCGACCAGGACTTCCGATCCGGAGAGCGCGTCGACCTTCTCGACGCCGTCGCCGACGGCGTAGATGTGCGGGTCGCTCGTGCGGTTGGCGGCGTCGACGGCGATCCCGCCCGTGGGCCCAAGACGGAGGCCGGCGGAGCGGGCGAGGTCGACGCTGGGCACGACCCCGGAGGCGTCGACGATGAAATCCGGCCGCAGCATCGCGCCGTCGCTGAGCCGCACCGCGCCAGCCTCGGCCGAATCGATGGTAACCGCGGTGCGGATGTCGACGCCGTGGCTGCGCAGCTGCGCCTCCATGGGCGCCACCATCTCTGGGTCCAGCGGGGTGAGGATCTGCGTCGACCGCTGGATGAGGGTGACGTGGATGCGGCGGCGCACCAGGTTCTCGACGGCCTCCAGGCCGATGAACCCTCCCCCGACGACGAGGACCGACGGATTGTCCGCGGCCGCCTGCACGAGCACGCCGATCGCGTCTACGTCTTCGACGGTGCGGAGGGTATGGGTGGGGATGCCGGTATGCCCTGCCGCCTCCCGCACGGATGCCCCGACGGCGAGGATCAGCTCATCGTAGCATTCGACGAAGGTGTCGCCCGCGGCCACATCGAGAACCGACACCGTGCGTGCGGCGGGGTCGACGCTGATCACCTCGTGCCCGGCGCGGACATCCAACCGGAACCGCGCCGCGAGCGACTGCGGCGTCTGCAGCAGCAGCGACGACCGATCGGCGATCACCCCGCCGACGTAATACGGCAGCCCGCAGTTCGCGTACGAGACATACGGACCCCGTTCGAACACCACGATCTCCGCAGACTCGTCGAGCCTGCGCAGCCGGGTCGCTGCGGACATTCCTGCGGCGACTCCGCCGACAATCACGGTCTTCATGCTGTGGACCTCCTGAGGTCGGCTTGTTATACCCTACCGGGTATCGTACTATACGGAGGGGGGTATAACCAACCGCCCCCAGCCGACCTTGAGAAAGCGAGCCTCAACCCATGTGCTACCCCGCCACCTGCAAAGTCTGCGGCAAGACGACATGGAGCGGCTATGGCCAGCACGTCGCCGACGTGCGCCGCCGCGTGCCCGCGAACCAGTGGTGCAACGGCACCCACACCGACGCCGAGAAGGCCGCCGCATCTGGCGGTGGCTTCTTCGGCCGGCTCTTCGGACGCGGCTGACCATGAGCACCGTCACCGTAACCGCCGAGACACTGAAGGGCCGCATCGAGCAGCACGACATCGTGCTGCTCGACTTCTGGGCAGCCTGGTGCGGGCCCTGCCGCATGTTCGCCCCTGTGTTCGAGGCGGTATCCGAGCCGCACCCCGACATCCTGTTTGGCAAAGTCGACACCGAGGCCGAGCAGGAGCTCGCCGCCGCCGCGGGCATCACGTCCATCCCCACGCTCATGGCGTTCCGCGGCGGGGTCCTCGTGTTCTCCCAGCCCGGCGCGTTCGCCGCGCGGGAGCTTGAGGACCTGATCGGCCAGATCCGCGCCATCGACCCCGCAGAACTGAGCGCAGCCAAGGCACGCGCGTGAGTCGACGAGATACCCTGGCGGGTACCTCGACCCGCTCGCCCCGCCGGCATCCCCCAGAGAGAAGACAACCGTGGCCATCACTACCACCGATATTAAGCCCGTACTCAACCGCCTCCGTCGGGCGCAGGGCCAGCTGAACGCCGTCATCACCGCCGTAGAGAATGGCGGCAAATGCCGCGACGTCGTCATCCAGCTCGCCGCCGTCTCCAGCGCCCTCGACAAGGCCGGATTCCAGATCATCTCGACGGCGATGCAGAAATGCCTCACCGACCCCGAGGACACCACCGACCCGATGACCGTCGAGGAGCTCCAGAAGCTCTTCATGACACTGGCGTGAAGAAGGCGACGGAAGCCGCCATGTCCTCGGGCGTCGTCGTTCACCTCGACGAGGCCGAGCCGACCAAACACGCGACCGTTCTCCGAAACGTCAGCAACCTCCTCGATGCGCTCGATCCTGGAACGCAGATCGAACTCGTCGTCCACGGCCCCGCCATCGGCATCCTCCTACCGGGCGGCCCGCACAGCGAGATTGTGCGGGCACTCCAGAACCGGGGACTCGCCGTGGTCGCCTGCCAGAACACCCTCCGCAGCGAACACATCAGCCCGGAGCAACTCATCCCGGACGCCGCGATCGTCCCATCCGGCGTCGCGCACCTCGTGCTTCGGCAACGCGAAGGGTGGGCGTACCTACGGCCGTAATCTCGGTGAGAGCCCCGATAGTGGTCAGCCCGTTTGCCGCCAGATCGTGCACGGTCGGGCCGGACACCTCAGCGCGCTAATTCTTCTCGTCTGCTCTCCGATGCGCCGAGTTCTGGCTGCGGTGCTGTGTGCATCTTTGCAGACCGCACGTTCGCCCATAGAACAGCCTGTGCCCCGATGGCGCACAGCCAATTGACACCTGCTTGGTGCAGATAAGGAAGCCCGAGACGGCCACTCTTGAGGATCTTGTGGAGCGGCAGGTCCGCGCGAACGCACCGGATCGGCTCTGATTCTGCGATAACATCCAGCACCGCGGGGCGTGAGGAACGGATTGGTGACAACTGATCGTTAGTGCCGGGAGGCGCTGACGGGGAGGATGTCATCATGCCCGGCCCCTATCCCAGAGAGTTCCGCGAGGACGTCGTTGCGGTTGCTCGCAGCCGCGAGAGCGGCGTCACCATCAAACAGATCGCCGCCGACTTCGGTATCAGCGAAGCGACGTTGCAGAACTGGCTCCGTCAAGCCGACGTCGAAGACGGTAACCG
>NZ_JAGEKP010000026.1 GCF_017565305.1 Leifsonia sp. TF02-11 | reverse complement strand
GGACAGCGCGTTCACCGGCAGCTCCTCGACGCGCGCCGCCCGACGAATCTCGGCAAATAGATCCACTCTCGACCCCAACTGACCCTCCTCGTCCAATACGAACGAGAACACGCTCAGGGGTTGGCCAAATCAAACCGTCACAGCCACACCGACAAGACCCACATTGGGCCAAATCGAGGTGACGAGCCTGGGCCACTTCAACCTGTCAGAAACAACATCCACCAGCAGCGCCTTCGCCGTGGCCTCCTGCACGTTGAGCACCGAGCGGATCTGGCCCGGGATCTTCGCCTCGAGGTTGTGGCACTGGTCGAGCATGAACGCGACGTCCGGGTTGCCGTAGCCGCCACCCTGGATGACCTCGAACACGATCCGGAACAGCTGGAACGGGTCCGCCGCACCCACGATCAGGTCGTCGTCGGCGTAGAACCGCGAGTTGAAGTCGAACGAGCCGAGCTTTCCGAGGCGCAGCAGCTGCATCACGATGAACTCGATGTTCGTGCCGGGGGCGTGGTGGCCGGTGTCGAGGCAGACGAACGCCCGGTCGCCGAGCGCCGCCGTCTGGACGTAGCTGGTGCCCCAGTCCGGAACATCCGTGTGATAGAAAGCCGGCTCGAAGAACTTGTACTCCAGCACCAGGCGCTGGCCCTCGCCGATCCGCTCGTAGATCTTCTGGAGGCTGTCCGCGAGCCGGTCCTGCCGGGCGCGCATCGAGTCCTGGCCCGGGTAGTTCGTGCCGTCGGCCAGCCAGATCTTGAGGTCGCGGGACCCGGTCTCGTTCATCACGTCGATGCACTCGAAGTGGTGGTCGATCGCCTTCTGGCGGATGCGGTCGTCGTGGTGGGTGACCGACCCGAACTTGTAGTCGTCGTCCTGGAACGTGTTCGAGTTGACCGTGCCGAGCTGCACGCCGTTGTCCTCGGCGTGCTTGCGCAGGTCGGCGTAACTGTCGACGCGGTCCCACGGGATGTGCAGCGCGACGCTCGGCGCAAGCCCGGTGTGCTTGTGCACCTGTGCCGCGTCCGAGACCTTCTCGAACGGATCGCGCGCGGTGCCGGGAGTGCCGAACACCTTGAAGCGGGTACCGGAGTTGCCGAACGCCCACGAAGGCAGTTCGATCGCCTGGAAGGCAAGTCGGTCGGAGATGGAGTGGAAAGTAGTCAAGGCATAGGCCCTTTCAAAATGAATCGATTCAGGACGGATTGCGAGTAACGAACGGTCAGTCGGGGGAAGGGCTAAAGCAGGGAGCCCTTCAGAGGATCTCCAAGAACGAGGGGGTCGAGAATGATTACGTCGTAGGGAAATTGGACGTGCGGGTCGGTGAGGCGTCGCAGCTTTTGGAGGGGTTCGCCGTTTGCGTGCGCTTCCAGGTCGTCGTATGACGCCCAGCTTTCGACCATCACCACCCGTTCGCCGGAGGACTCTACGTTGCAGGCGTAGATTTCGCATCCTTGCTCTTGGTGGACTTCCGGGCTGATCTTGCGGAACGCATCGACGATGGGGGGCCCGCTCCGGGTTTGGGTGTGAATGTAGCCACAACAGTGACGGACATCGATTTACCTTCTAGTCGTAAGCGCGGAGTCAATCAGCAGTTGGGATGCCTGTGCGATCCGTGACCTCGGCTCGAGTTCGACCGACGGCGCGAGCGAGGGCTTGGAGGTGCGCGTCGCCTGTTCGACTGTCCGGCTCCAGGTAGCTGCCTTCTGTCCATTCATTCCAGGCGTTCACGAGGACGACTTTGGTGTCCGGGTTGTGCTTGGTGAATTCGATGGCGTCGGTGATGGCTTCTGAGAAGGCCTCTGGGCTGTTGTTGGTGACCACCGGGAGGTACGGCCATTCTGAGAGTTCAAGCTTGTCGTCCGGGTGTACTCGAGTAGAGGAGTCCCACCCCATGGCAACGGTGGGGATGACTTCCAGCGTGTGCTCGGCTCGCAGATCTTCCCATTCCTGCTGCCCGTTGGCGCGCCACTGCTCGTACTCGTAGGTGACGGTCGTGGGTGGTGTCTTTTCCCATTGGGCGTTCCAGCCGTAGGTTCCGACGGTGTCCAGCCCCAGCTCGACAAGCTGGGCAGCGGTGTATTCGTCGTAGCCGCCCATCGCGTTCAGATGGAGTTCGCCCGCGCCGGCTTCCCGGGCGCTGCGGCGGAAGCCCTCGAGGGCGTCTTTTGCGGCGAGGAACCCGCCGACGCCGTTGATGAGTTCGTTGACGCGGAAGATGGTGAACCAGGCGGCGCCGTTGATCCGCCAGTACTGCGGGTGCGTGAGGTAGCGATCGATGATGACGTCGGTCATGCGAGTGAACTCGGCCAGGTCAATGCCGCCCTTGAACACGAATCCGGGTTTCTGTCCAACGCGCGCGGGGAACACATGCACCCAGTCGTGGTTGGCCCACATCAGCGCGAATTTGATCCCGGAGTCGGGCAGGGCCAGGAACGTCTCGTTGAGCGGGCGGTTGAGGAAATCGGCGCCGTCATACCAGTACCAGTCCCAGAGGAATGCGTCGATGCCGGCCTGGGTGGCGAGGTCGCAGCTGCGCTGCATGTTTTCGGGGATGGTCTCATCGAGGTAGCCGAGGGTGGGTACCTGTGGCTGGTAGTGGCCGTCGAAGCGCGGCCGTCCTGCCTGGATGAGTTCCCATTCGGTGAACCCGTCGTGGTGGCGGTCGTTGCGGCGTGGCTCGTTGTGCCAGCTGGGGAAGTAGATTGCAGCGATTTCGGTGGGGTGAGTCATGCTGAGCGGTCTCCTGGGGTGGTGGGGTGTTTAGAGTCGCTATTTGATGGCGCCAGCGGAGAGGCCCTTTTCGAAGAACTTCTGCAGGGCGAGATAGGCGATGACGATCGGGAGGCTGATCAGCACGAGTGCGGCGAAGATCTTGGGCTGGTCGGAGCCGTAGGTGCTGGTGAAGTAAAGCGGGATGGTAGTAACGGTGCCAAGGTCCGGGTCGGGCAGGAACAGCAGGGGGAGGAAGAACTCGTTCCAGGACTGCAGGAACGCCCAGACAATCAGCACTGCGGTAATGGGCTTAGCCAGGGGCAAGACGACCCGGATCAGGACACCGAAGCTGTTGCATCCATCGATGCGGGCGGCTTCCAGGACCTCGTCGGGGATGGCGATGAGGTAGTTGCGGGTCAGCAGCAGGGTGAAGGGGATGATCGTGGTCGCCAACGGGATGATCACGGCCAGGTAGTTGTTGAACAGTTCGAAGGTGGACACGAAGATAAACAACGGCACTATCAACGCGATGGTCGGTAGGACGAGGCCGACGAGGATGGCGTTGAAGATGACCGTTTTGCCCGCGAAGCGCATCTTACTGAGCGCGTACCCGGCGAGCATGGTGCACACGTAGACGAGAACGATGACCCCGGCGGCGATGACGGCGCTGTTGAACAGGGACTGCAGAAGCGGGGTCTTTGTGAGAACGGCCAGGTAGTTGTCAACGAACCCGGCCCCATCGAAGGTCTTGGCGACAATGGCGATCAGCGGCAGGACGAACGGGATGATGATCAGGGTGACGATCACCTGGCTGGTGATGCGGGATGTGAGGGTGGGTCGGCCGAACATGCGGGTTACTCCTCGCCGAATCGGTAGAGACGGATCTGGATGCTGGTGAGGATGAGCGCAAGGACCAGCAGCACGATGGACAGGGCGGCGGAGTAGCCGGCGTGGTACTGCTCGATGGCCTGCTTGTAGATGTAGGTGGTCAAGAACTCGGTGCTACGGCCAGGGCCTCCGCCGGTAGTCAAGTAGACGATGTCGAAAGTCTTGAGTGCGCCGATGCATCCGGTGAGGGCAAGGGTGGCGTGGGTGCCTTTGAGCTGCGGGAGGAGGATGCTGCGGAAGGTTTGGAAGCTGTTCGCCCCGTCGATGGAGGCGGCTTCGAACAGGTTGGTGTCGATCTGTGAGATCGCGGCCTGGTAGAGCAGGAAGCTGAACCCGGTCCACTGCCAGATGTTGATCGCCGCCAACGAGTAAAGGGCGATGTTCGGGTCGGCCAGCCATGCGGTGTTTGCTCCGGCAAGCCCAAGGTGCTGCAACAGCTGATTGAACTGGCCGTCCGGCGCGAGGATCTCCCGGAACGCCGTGGCGACGACAGCGGGGGCGAGGACTACGGGGATGAACAGCAGGACCTTGTAGACGGGGCGTCCGAACACGGAGCGGCCGGCAAGGAGGGTGGCCATGATTAGGCCCAGGACCATCTGTACGACGATGGCGATGACGCCGAAGATCGCGACATGGCTCAGGGAGGCCCAGAAAACGGGGTCGACGGCGATCTTGAGGTAGTTCTGGAGGCCGACCTGTTTCTGGTTGGCGTCGATGCCGTTCCAGTCCAGCGTGCTGACCCAGCCGGTGTAGCCGATCCCGACGTAGATGACGCCGACGATCAGGATGAGAGCAGGCAGGAGGTACAGCCAGGGGACGTACTTCTTCTGTCCGATGGTGCGGTTGCTGGCTCGGGTGAGGGGGCGCCGTGTGCTGTGGGTGGTTGTGGGTGCGGCGGCGAGTTCGGTGCTCATGAGAGGGGTGGGGCCGCCGGCGTGGGTGTCGGCGGCCCCGTGTCCTTCCTTTACTTGGCGGCGTCGATCGCCGCCTGAACGGATTTGGCGGCGTCCTTGGAGCTCATCTGCCCGGAGGCGACGGAGGACAGCGCCTGCTGGAGGGCGGTCTGCACGTCGGCGTTGCTGATCTGGCGCGGGCCGATCAGGTTCGCCAGCTGCTTGGACTGCTCCTCAAGCACCGGTCCCTGGACGGACGCGTCGACGAGACCGGTCTTCGCTACGGGCACCGACTTCAACGCTGGCTGCTCGAGGGTGGCGCCCATGAGGGTCTGACCGCTCTTGCTGGCCGTCAGCCACTTCACGAAGGTAAACGCGGCGTCCTGCTTCTTGCTCTTCGCCGAAATCGCCCAACCGACATCGGGCCCACCGAACAGGCGACCGGTCTCCTTGGCGCCGCCGACGACGTCCGGGAACGGGGCGGCGACGAACGTCTGCGACTTGACCTGGTCGCCGTATGTGGAGGCCAGGCCAGAGAGAGCGGCGGTGGTCATCGTGCTGTTGTTCCAGTTGCCGAAGGCGATCATCGCGGCCTGGCCCTTCAGCCACATGTCGTTGGCGTCCGGGTACTGGGTTGTAGCCAGCGCGCCGGACTGGATGATGCCCTTGTCGAACAGGGCCTTCCAGTCATCGAACGCCTTGATGTAGTCGGCGCTGTCGAACTTGCTCTTGCCGACGATGGCCTTGTAGAACCCGCCCGGGTTGATCTGGTTGGCGATGATCTGGTAGACGTCCAGGTTCACCCAGTCGTCCTTGGCGCCCTGGACGAAGCACTTCTGGCCGAGCGCTTCGATCTTGGTGCAGTCGGCCTGCCATTCGGCGAGGTCTTTCGGGGGCGCCGAGATCCCGGCCTTGTCGAGGGTGCCCTTGTTGTACCAGATCTCGCCAGCGCCGGCGATCATCCACGGCAGGCCGATCTGCTTGCCGTTGATCTTGAACTGGTCGGTGGCGATCAGCTGGTCGGTGTAGTCCGAGCCGATCTGCTTCTTCGCCTGCGCGTCGAGGTCCGCGGTCAGTGGCGCCAGCTGGTTGGCGATGGTGCCGACCTGCAGCCCGAAAACGTCCGGGCCGGAGCCTGAGCTGGCACCCAGGCGGACGGCGTTCTCGTAGTCGGCGAACTGGATGAAGCGGTGCTTGATCGTGATGTTCGGGTGTTCCTTCTCGAACGCCGTGATGTAGGTCTTGGCCTGGTTGTCGTCAGGGTTCCAGGACCACCAGTTGATAGTGGTCTTGGCGTCGGAAGAGGTGTTGTTGCTGCTCGAGCAGGCGGCCAGGCCACCGGCGGCGAGGGCGAGCGCCGCGATGGCGGCGGTTCGGGTGAGCCACTTGGGCGTTGTTTTCATTGTGGGTTCTCCAGTACTTCGCTGTAGCGGGGGTGGTGCAGGGCGGCTCCCCTCTAGTGTGGGAGACGTTTCGGGGTTAGAAGGGCAACGGGGCGCTGACCTGGCGGAACGGAAGGCCGATCAGATCGGCGGCGGCCCGGAAGTCGGTGGCGCGGTGACCGGTGGCCAACGCCCAGTGATGTCCGATGCCGGTGGCGGACCAGGCATCGACCCATTCGCCAGGACCCATGCCGAAATCGACACGCGAGGTCGTGTTCCCGATCTGCAGCAACGGACCCGGGACGACCGTGCCTTCAGAGGCGATGAAAACGTAGGAGCCGTCGCGGTCTTGGCCGATACCGAACGTGGTGACCGGGCCGTGCTGGACGTCGAATTCCACGCTGACCCCCCAGCCGCGTTTGCCGTGGTAGATGCCGAGACCGCGAAGGAGGGGGTCCCGAGAAGAGACAGCGAGGTGGGCGGGGCCATCATGACCCATCTCGACCACGCCGTCGTCGAAGTTCAGCGCTTGGATCTCGGTGAATGATCCGCCGGCCCCGATAGTTTCAGAGACCAGCTGCGCCAGGGAAGTACGCAGTTCGTATTCACCGGAGGCGGGGATCCCGCGTGCGGTCAGCAGGGAAGCGCCCAGGATCATACCGGCGCCGAGCCGTTCGTGCTGCTCGGCGTTCAGCCCGCGGTGATAGTAGGCAAGGGTGTCGAGGTCGAAATCGTCAACGAGGCGATCGAGGCCAACGGATACGCGTGCACCCCAGGCGAAGTCTTCCACTTGAACGCTGTCGTCAAGGCTGAAGACTTGGCGGGCGACGTCCATGCGGTCCCGAACCTCGTTATCGGTGACTTGTTCGACGCGGACGCGTAGGTCGTCAAATTCGAGCACTTCGACGTGGGATCCGAATTGGGTAGAGACAGAGGTGAGGTCGGTAGAGACATCGAGCATGCCCGGGTAGAGGTGGCCCATCAGGCCGTGGCGGCCGTGGCGGAGGGCGGCGCGTACGTTAGCGGCTGTGATCCACCGGCTGATGCGCTCCCATGCGTTTTCGTCCTCAAGCCATCCGGAGACCGAGCGGAAGGGGATGCCGGCGCGGCGGAAGACGTTGCCCACCTCAGGCACCGGGCACTGGCCGCAGTACGCCAACCATCGACCGGTGTCGAAGTTTGCGTGGTCCATCTTGGGGGAGGGCTGCAGGTCGATCACCAACACAGGGGTGTTAGTGCGCTGTGCGATCGGCAGAACCATTGAGGAGGTCAGGTAGGTGGTGAGGAACATCACGATCAGGTCGCAGTCCGCAAATCTGAGTCGTTCAGCGGCTATAGCGGCCTCTTGCGCATCGGAGATGAAACCGACGTCGGTAACCTCGGCGTCCATTGCCTGAAACCGGGTGCTGACGTAGTGGGCGGATTGCTGCAGCTCGGGCAGAAGGTCGGGGAACTGAGGCCAGTACGCGGCCAGACCACCGGCGACCAAACCGATTCGAGTCGCACGGCGCTTTTTGGGGGAGAGAAGGTCCCGTACGGAAAGGGAGTGGGTGACCATTATCGGGTTCTCATTCCTAGTCCTGGTGGAAGATGAGCGGGAGCTCGTGCGAGATGGGGGAGAGGTCGGAGTTCGTTGGCATGATTTCTGACATGTATTGCCACCACCGGTGGGTGAGCTCGCTCGCTGCGCTTTCTCGCCAAGCAGCTTCGTCGTCGACCTCCACGTAACTGAAGACGACATCGAGGTGGGGCGCAGCAAAAATCGAGTAGTTCTTGCCGCCTTGGTCTTTGATGGCCTGGGTAAGTTCGTCCCAGATGTGCTGGTGGCGCCGCTCGTACTCGGACAGAGCCTCGTGAGGTACCTGCAGGGTCAACGCGATCCTGGCACTCATTGCGCCGCCTGAGCGTCAGCCGCAAGGAGTTGCCGAACCTCTTGTCGTGCAGTCAGAATCTCCTCCAGATACCCGTACTCGTGCTCCGTATCTGGCTCGAGGTACGAGCCCTCAGTCCACTCGTTCCATGCGTTGAAGGTCACAATCCCAGAACCAGAGCGGGCCGCGTCAAGAAGGGCTGCTCGCGTGGCTGACCCCACATTCTGCGGGGTGTTGTCCACGAGAACCGAGGTGAACGGGTAGCCGCGCTCAGATGCGTGATCCCACTCAACGGTTCGAGGTGTCGGGTCCCATCCCATCGTCACGTTCGGAAAATACGGGATGGAGAACTCGTGACTGGATTCCCACGTTCGCTCAGCGGCGGCGAATGCTCGGTCGTACGTCGTCGTCGGAAGCGTGTCGAACCCATTGGGGGAGTGATGCCACCACGTATAGTTTGTGGCGCTGTCGAATCCGATTTCGCCCAGCAACTTTCCCGGGTTCGGAATGTTGGGAGTGACGATTGCATTTAGGTGAAGCTCCCCCGCACCACGATTTCGCGCCTCGTCGCGGAACCAGGACAGGAACTGGATGGCGGCCTCTATTCCGCCAAGGCCTTCGACGAAACTCATCACGTCATACACGGAGAAGTACTTGCCACCGTCGACGGTGTAGTAACTGGGGTGGATGAAGTAGGTGTCGATCAGATGGACTGCGGCGGTCTTCGCGTGGTACCGGCTATTGGGTGCGGGCAACATGCGCGCCGGCTGGCTGCTCACAGCGGGGTAGAGGTCGTTCCAGTCGTGGTTAGCCCACATCAGACCGAAGCGGAAATCGTCGATACCGTCCGCAGCCAGGAGCCCGCGGTCGAGGAACCCATTGAGGAAGGGCGCGTTATCAAACCAGTACCAGTCGACGATGAAACCTGTGATGCCGTGATCAAGCGCCGCCGCGACGATGCGAGCGGCGGTTGCCGGGTCGCTCTCGTCGGTCTCGCCCCAGAAGGGTCGTTTGGGTTGCACGTGGCCGTCGAACTGTGGCTGGCCCCGGCGCAGCAGTTCCCACTCGGTCCAGCCCTCGCCCCACATACGAGAATTGAGCTCGTCGGTGTGCCACTGCGGGAAGTAGTAGACCAGCAGGTCCGGATCTTCACCGAGTGCTCGAGCAGCGGCCGGCTCAACCGCTCGCTGGTCCGTTGGAATTAACGGTCGCCGCAGCTGAGCGTGTGAAAGCTGGTCGTTTGTCAGGGTCATGCGTTGTGGTCCTCTTCCCGCCGAACTGCTGCGTCTCTGCCAGGACGGGCCACCGCGACGCGTTCACGTCGTCGAAGAACCCCTTCGTCCTGAAAGCTAAAACTCCGCGCAATAGCGGATTAGTTAAACTGTTTACCGTTGATTTACGCGAGATGCAAGCACCAATTATCCAGCTTTGATAAAGCGTTAAACTAGGGACTCGATACCAGCGGCCGTTGTGCCCTCATCAAGGACGTCTCCATATCGAAATCGCCGAAGGTGCGTCGTCCCGGGCGCCGGGGCACTAGGATCGCACCAACAATTCATCGGAGAAAGCGTGAAGCAGATCTCGACAATGCGCGATGTCGCCGACCGCGCCGGCGTTTCGGTGGCGACCGTGTCGAACTACCTCAATGACGCCAAGCCCGTCGCATCTAAGACCCGAGCGCGGATCGAAAGCGCGATGCAGGAACTTAAATTCGTCCCTAGCATCGCTGGCCGGATGATGCGCGGAGGCAGAAGCGCGGCGGTCGGCTTTATCTCCATCGACGCGCCTGATCCATACTTCGTGGAGGTGGCTCGCGGAATTGAAGATGTCGCTCGAGAATCGGGTTGCGTGCTCATTTCCTGCAACACTGGTGGTGATCTCACCCGCGAGAAGCAGTATGTAGAGGCTCTCGCGACCATGAGAATCGTGGGAGCTATTGTGCATCCGGCCTTTACTGGTGCGGGGGAATCCCATCTCGATCGCCTACGCGATGCCGGGTCCTCAGTAGTTCTACTCGGCGCTGACGAGTCTGATTACGATGCATGTGGGGTATCAACGGACGATGTCCGCGGAGGCTTCCTCGCTGTGGAGCACCTGATAAGTCTCGGACACAAACGCATCGCCTTCGTGGGTGGGCCGGGTGGCGAACGGCAAATGCGAGACCGGTTCGCTGGTGCGTTAGGCGCCGTCCGCGCGGCTTGCTTGGCTGAGCTGTCTCTGCAGCGGATCGACGCATCAGGCACTAGCATTGCGGCGCGAGCGGAAGTAGGAGCGCGAATCGCAGCGCTGTCTGAACGCCCCACGGCAGTGTTCTGCGCTTCGGACTCTCTCGCACTCGCCGTGTGTGGCACCTTTGCTCGCTTGGGCATCCGAGTTCCCGAGGATATAGCGGTCGTCGGCTATGCGAACACCGATCAGACTGAGCTCGCCTCCATTCCCATAAGCACCATCGCTGTGCCTCAATATGAGATCGGCCGCACGGCAGCGCATCTGCTCATGAGCGAGTCACAGAGCGGCCATCAACATACCCGCACCGTCTTCCAGCCACGCTTGATCGTGCGCGAATCGACCGTGGGGCACCGCGGCTGAAAAGTCTGACAACCAGCGCGGTGTAATTGTTTAATTTGATTTTTCCCCCTCGATGCCGTAACTCTGGACCTTCGCCGCGCAATGCGCGTAAGGTGACGAACCAACCGCAGTAAACAGTTTCACTTCAGCGTCGAAAGGAAACCATGAAGAACAACGTTGGTCGTCGCCAAATACTGCACGCCAGGCCTATTAGGGTATTCGTCGTGGCGGTCGCGACGGCACTCACGATCGGTGCAAGCCTGGCGGCCACCGCGCCGGCAGTGGCCGCGACCCTCTCAGGGACCTACTACGTGGACAACTCATCGGGATCCTGCTCGGACAGCGGGCCGGGCTCGTCGACCGCGCCCTGGTGCACCTTCGGTCCAGCCAATTCCAACACCTTCGCCGCCGGCAGCCAACTGCTGCTGAAACGGGGCGACACCTTCCAACAAGCGCTCAAGCCCACCGGCGTCGGGACATCGAGCGCTTGGATCACCATCGGTGCATACGGGACCGGGTCGCGACCAATCATCAAGGGTAGCGGCGTCGCGAGTGACCGGACCATCGTCCTCACAAATCCAGACTACTGGCGCGTACAGGACGTCGAACTCTCCACCGCCGGCGAAGGTATCCTCGTCAATTACACAACGACAGGTCATCAGGGCTTGGACTTCGAACGCGTATACGCGCACGACATCCAAACGATTTTCCACGGAAGCCCCGCTCAGTCCGATGACCCCAGGCTGTACAACAGTGCCGCCATCACGGTAGACATCGGCGGTGCTCCATCCCCATCAGCCGGCTCGTCTGTCATCTCGGGAATAACGATCCGCAACCTGGAGGCAACCAACACTGCCGCCATCTACCTTGTCGGCACGGCCACAGGTGCCTCTTACCCCACGCAGCCCGCATCAGCTATCAGCGACGTCTTCGTGAGTGAGGTCTACGCACATGCCTCTAAGGCGCCGTTCTTTGCATTCGAGCCCACCTCCAACCTGCACTTCGTCAGCAGTTACGTCGACTGCAGCGGACACGTCGCCGAGTCCCAGGGAACAACCTGCAACTTTGTATATGACGTCAGTGACGCGGTTTTCGCTAACAACGTGTTCATCAATATGAACAACACGGGCTCGCACGATGAGACTGCGTTGGACATCGAAGGAGTAACAGACAACATTCGTGTGAGCGGAAACTACTTCGGCAACAATGCTGGGGCCGGCATCGAGTACCTGAACTTTGCTAACGGCGGCTCCGGCGGTGCGAACACGAATAATATGGTCGACGGCAACACTTTCTACAACAACGGCGGCGCTGCCGGCTCTCAGCTCGGTCAGATCGCCATTTACGCCAGCTCCGGGACGCCCGCGAGCGGCACAATTTCGAATAACGTCTACGCAAGCTCACCGAACGGCTTCCTTAGCAGCGCCAGCGGAAGCGCCGCTTCCAGCCTGTTCACTGTGACGGGCAACACGGCCGTAACCGCGGAGAATGCTTCCGCTATGCAGTTCACATCAACGCAGGGAAGCAAAGGCTGGCGTCAGCAGGGCTACACGGGCTCTGGAGGATGGGCCGACCTGCCTACCTTCAACTCTGGCGTCAATCAGTGGGAGGCGAGCGACGGCGCATTCGTTGGAAACTTCGAATTGCAGGCGGGATCTTCCAATCTCTGGGTCGCCCGTACCTGGACGGCCTCTTCTTCAGGAACAGTTCACATCCGAGGGCAGGTGTTCAAGGACGCGACCGGCGGCGACGGTGTCAAAGCCCTCATCGAGCGCAACGGTGCAGCTATCTGGCCAAGCAGCCCTGATTACCTCACCTACAAGTCGCTGCCGGCCGGTGACACAAACGGATTTGCGACAGACGTGGACCAAACGGTGAATGCCGGCGACATCATCCGATTCGTCGTGTTCGCTGGCCCGAGCCACGACGTCTCTGGGGACCTCGTCAGTTGGATCCCCTCCATCAGCTACTGAGGCAAATAGAGGGAGCGCCGACTCAGTCGGCGCTCCCTCTTGGTTCGGAATTGAGATAGAGAGCTCGCCCCCTGGCGGTAGCTTCTACAGGGTCTCCCGGTTCAGCTGGTCAGTCAGGTTGAATACCTCTCGAAGCGGTCGAGCCGTCTGATCGATGCGACCAACGTTGCCGGCAAACAACGCGGCCATCGAGGCCTCCCATTTAGCGGCGATTGGCGATGCGGCCAGGTACGCCCGGGAAGCTTCTTCGTCGTCGGTTTCGTAGTAGCCGAACAGGACCGCGCCGTCGTCGAGGAAAATGGAGTAGTTGCGCCGGCCGCTGGCGGCAATTTCGGCCAGCATTTCCGGCCACACGGGGGTGTGGCGGGCGACGTATTCGTCCACGAGTTCTGGCTTCAATTGGATGCGGAACGCTATACGCATTGTCGTCTCCTGCTATTCGTTGCGAGTTGCCAAGTCGGCCACCCACCCCACGAAGTGCTCGAGCAACGGACCAGCCTCGTGGAAGTCGATGGTGCGAGGATCGGGGCCGAAGATGCCGTGCAACGGGTGGCTCTCGTTGTGACGGGCCGGGCCGAACGGGTCCTCGGCTTCGGGTGCAGGAAAGACGCGTTGGTCCGGGAGCCGGTGAAGTTTGACCAGGTTCGGATTGAGAGCATACAAGAGAAGAGTCTCGAACTGTCCGGCGTGGTCCGGTGCTACCGGCGCGTTGGCTGCTTGGGCGAGTGTTCGTGCGACCGCGCGCAGCCTTGTTTCGCGGGTGTTCCAGGTGTCCGCCACTCGCGTTATAAGTTCCTGCTGAGCTGGGGCGAAGTGCCCGCTGAGCAGCACTGCTCGCCTCACCCCAAGGTCGTTGAGACGCGCGAGCGTCTCGGAGAGGAGCGTTTCAATTTGCCCGGGCTCACGGGAGATGAGTGTCCATGGGTAGTAGGTGTGTTCACCCCCGACGGCGAAGTATACGGCGGGCAGAACGATGCCGCCCGTCCGGTTGCTAGCGGCGAGGCAAACGCCACGTGCTGTCAGCGCGTCCAGCCCGATGGGCAGGTGTGGGCCGTGGAACTCGAGCGAACCGAGCGGCAGGTAGGCGATCGATGCGTGAGTGAGCCGTTCGGCGATTTCGTTGGGGTTGAGGCTCTCGATGGCGGCATCAGACGTGGGGGCATTCATACGTAGTAGTTCCGCTTCCACTGGTAGCCGGCGAGTTTTTCATGAAGCCCCGTGGCGAGTTTGTGACCGTCACTGAATCCGAGGTTGCGGTCGATCCTTCTCGCGTTTGACATGCCGATGATGGCGGTCGAGACTTCGGGCGGGTCAAGCACGAAGCGGATTGCCACCTCGTCGAGGGCCTCGTAGTACTGGTCAGTGAGTGCGCGCACTTCTGCGACGCGTCGCAATGTTTCTTGGTAGCGGTCTCCTCGGAACATCTCTTTGAGTTGTGAGCCGTCCGCCCACTGGTCGTAGGTGTCTGCGGTCCAGGCACCGCTGAGAGATCCGGAGTCGAGAGCGACGCGAACGATGATCGCGGTTTGGGATGAGGCAGCAGCTGCGAGGAGTTCTGCTTCCGGCGTCTGCTCGAAGATGTTGTAGATGACTTGTATGGAATCGATGAGACCGGACCTCGCGATGGCCACACCTTCGTCGGCCCGGTAGTCACGGAGAGAGACGCCGATTCGGTCGATCTTGCCTTCGTCGCGCAATTCGTGCAGGGTGACGAGCCACTCTTGGTCGCCAACTCCTCCTGGCATCCAGCAGTGCAGCTGAATGAGGTCGAGTCGTTCCTGGCCCAGACGGCGCAAAGACCCCTCGATCTGATTCCGCAGGTACGCCGGCGGGTATGCCGCGCGGATGTCCGGATCGTCTTCGTCCGGGTGTGGCCAGCTGGTTGGTTGTACTTTGGTCGCCACGTAGATGCGTTCGCCGGTCCAGTGCCGCAGGGATCGCCCGACCACCTCTTCGCTGTGTCCGACGCCGTACATCTGGGCGGTGTCGACGAAGTTCACGCCCCGCTCGTAAGCACCAAGGAGGGCCCGAACAGAGGCATTGTCATCAACGGGGCCCCACTGGCCGCCTAGCTGCCAGGCGCCGAACGCCACTTCACTAACGTTCCACCCGGTACGACCGAACGGTCGACGGTGCACTGCCATCCACGCTCCCACAGGTCTAGGAGCGCAGGTCTGCGCCCATTGATTCGACGTTACGGGTCGCTGCGCTTTGCCGACTGGTGCATGAGCCACCGAATCATGGACAAAACAGGCGCGGAACTAGATGGTGTCAGGGCC
The DNA here is from genome assembly GCF_017565305.1 of Leifsonia sp. TF02-11. GTDB lineage: Bacteria > Actinomycetota > Actinomycetes > Actinomycetales > Microbacteriaceae > Leifsonia. The sequence continues at coordinate 14,530 of NZ_JAGEKP010000026.1, read as the reverse complement.
GGAGTTCGGCTTGGGAGAAGCGGCTGGGTGCCGCGCCGTAGGCGCGGCGAAAGGCACGTGAGAAATACAGCGGGTCGGCATAGCCGACCAGTTGAGCGATCTCGTTTACTCGCAGTCCGGTTGTGCGCAATAGCGCGGCAGCTTCTCGTAAGCGCACTTGGCGGATCCAGGACTGCATAGTCTCTCCGGTGTAGCGCGTGAAGAGGCGTTGCGCGGTTGTCTCGCTACAGCGTGCCGATTCGGCGACGCGAGCGACCGTGAGCGGCTCGGCGATGTGGTGCCGGATGAAGGTCATCATCAGCTCGAGGGTGCCGGGCAGCGTCGACTGATGCCCGTGCCGATCAACCCATTCCGCGTTTTCGAGCATGATGAGCCGACCGAGCGCCCGAAAATAGTCCTCATCGAAAGAGTCTTCGCCGAGCCGTTCGATCGCGATGGTGCCATATTCCACGATCCGGCGTGCGGCGCTATTGCGCGTGGAGGTCAGTCCCGGATGAAACTCGGTCCCATCGCCGTTCCGTGCCGGATCTAGTAGCAACGGATCGCCCGGCAGATGCGCCACCCGCGGGATTACGGGAGCATTCCGAGCATGCCGCGGGACAACGTGAAGGGTTCCTACGTGGAAGGGCCCGCGCAGATCCGCTTGATATTCAACTCGGTGATGCCATGGCAGACGTACTATGTGCTGAGCCTCAACCAGGAAGCGCCGGTTGCCCGCCAGGATCTCCCCGGAGCCGCTGAGTACCCAAATGAAGGAGACGCTCATCACGTGCGGGTTGAGGATCCGTTCGCCCGGCGAGAACCTATAACGGTTCGCGCCCACCACCACCGGGTCGTCCTCGGCCACACAAAGATCCTAGTGCGCGGCCGAGACTGTCCTGCCGTGCGCCTGCTCGGATTGCCTATATAGGCGCACGAGGACCTCGCCGGCTTCATAGACCGCGACGGGATGCGCGAACGGCATCGGTTCGAGCTGTTGCGCCGACAGCAGCTCCACTTCGGGAAAAGCCAGGAGCAGAGCGGTGATCGCTTCCCGGATCTCGACCCGCGCCACTTGCTGCCCGATGCAGCCGTGAATTCCGTACCCGAATCCCAAGTGTCCGAAGGCATCGCGTGCCACACGGAATTCCTCGGCGTCCGCGCCCCAATGCTGCGGATCGCGATTCGCCGCCACCGGGGAGGCTGACACGGACGTTCCCGCGGGGACTGTTACGCCATCGATCACGACGTCCTCTAGTGCCGTACGGGCGAACAGGGTAACGAACATGGCCCCAACGCGCATGAACTCTTCCACGGCCGGCCCAACTCGCTCCGGGTCCTCGCGCAGCTGCGCCAGCTCACTCGGGTTGGTCAGTAAGGCGACGGCTGCAGTGGCGATCAGATAGGCGACGGAATCGCGTCCCGCGCCCATGAGCAGCCGCAGCAGGCCCTCGATCTCCACCGCGTTCAGTTCCGGGTTCGCCAGCAGGTCCGTGATGACGTCCTCGCCGGGGCTATCCTTGCGCTCGATGAGCAGCTGACGAATGAAGTCGTATTTCTGCTGCGCGGTCGAAGGCTCAACGAACAGCTCGACGAACGTGTCGAAGTTCTGCTCGGGCACACCGATGACATGGCAATGGGTGCGTGCAGAGATGAGCATTGCGAAGTCACGCCACAGGTCGACAACGGGTCCACGATGCCGAAGCTGGTGGATCTGCTCGGCCACCATCGCCCGAATCCACGGTTCGCGGGAACGAGCTTGCCGTACGGAGAACCGCGGCGCGGCGGCGCGCCGAAGCTTTGCATGCTCTGCACCGTCGAGTGTGAGCAGATTAAGCTGCTCAGATTGGTGTGCGGTGGCATCAAGGTCGCCCGGAAGCTCAAGAGGAACAGCGGAGCTCTCAGTAGTCCCCCCACCGACAGTCTCTGGGCCGACGGGCATCCGTGCGGGACGCATTGAAAAGCGCGGATCTTGAAGCACAGCCGTCGCAGCGTCGTAGCGCACCGCGACAAGGCCTTCGTGCCCGTCCTGATAGTCAAGTGGAGCCAGCGGCCCGGACGCCCGCCACTCACTCAGCTGCGGCGACGGTTCCAGTGGAGTTCCATCGCCCGGAAGTGAACGGTGGAAGGGACATGATGCCGTGTTGGTCATGGTCTTTCTCCTCTTCAATGAGTGGTAAAGGCTGGAGCTGGGACAACGGCCGCCCGAGCCGTCCGGAATTCGCGTGGAGATGCATCCCAGCCGACGACACCGCGCAGCCGCTCTGCTGAGTCGTGGCTCAGAAGCACGGAAGCGTCGTTCGTAGAAGAGCCCTCATCCGCTGCGACGAGGGGATGGGCTGTATCAAACCATCCGTATGCCCGGATTCGTGTGCCATGCACCTCGGACCAGAAGAACGGTGCTGGTTGGGAGCCGTACTCGCCCTTCACAATTCGCGCGGCCACGGCGATAGCTTGCTCGATCGCGTTCGTCTGATGCTCCACTCGAGAAGCCTTGCCGGTGAAGGGGTCCTCCCACGCGGCCACGTCCCCGACCGCCGACACTCCAGGGGCGGCACGACCGGCACTGTCACACACCACACCGTCAGCCACGGTGAGTGTCGACGAGGACAACCACTCTGTACGTGGCGTCGCACCGATCGCGGACACCACGACGTCGGCAACCTCAAGGCGGCCGTCGGCAAGCACGATTCCCGTGCGTTCACCCATCGCAACCGTCCCGAGAGCAACCGTATCCAGTGCAAGCTCTGCTCCGTGACGCCTGTGAAGCTGGATCAGTCGATCACTAAGCAGGCCACCGACGCCGCCGAAGGTGAGCGTCGCAGTTCTGCCGATCATGAGCGCGTCTGTGCCGTGCTTCCGTGCGGCGCTGACAATCTCGGACCCGAGCACGCCCGCGCCAATCACAGCGATCCGATGAGCTGCCTCGAGCCCAGCGCGCAGCGCCTGGGCGTCCTCGACCGTACGAAGCGTCAGGGCTGTCGGCACCAGCGGATGCCTTCGCGGCCGGCTTCCAGTCGCTATGATCACTTCGTCATAGCGGACATCGCCAAGAGACGTGTGAACTGTCCGTCCGGCAACATCCAGCCCTGTCGCAACGCAGCACACGCGCAACTCCACCCCAAGCTCGTCGAGCTGCCCAGCGGTGTGCGTAGCGGTCTCTTCGGGGCCCCACACGCCCAGTAAGACCTGCTTCGACAGCGGAGGTCGCAGGTATGGGTGGTGAGGTTCATCACCGACAAGAACGATCTCTCCGGTAAAACCGTCTTGACGTAATGCCTCCGCTGCAGTGACACCCCCAACGGATGCGCCAACGATGACGATCCGGGCCGGGACACTCACGGCGCCACCATCGAAATTGCGCGCGCAGGGCAAAGACGTGCCGCTTTGTTGGCCAGCTCGAGGTCAGCGCCGGCGGGATCGCTCTCAAGTAGCATCACGATGCCATCGTCATCTTGGTCGAAGACCTCAGGCGCAACTAGCGCGCACTGTCCTGCGCCGACGCACGCGTCTCTCTGTACAACGACGGTCATCTGCACTCCTTCGTGTAGCTGCGATGAGCAATGCTGCGCATTAGTCGATTCAAGCCGCACCGCAGCTGCCGCCCTAGACACGCAAGCGCAAGATTATGGACTGGACGATCAGGTGACGTCACTCGCAGGCGCCGCTCCAATGGGCAATAGCCTTCTGAGGGCGGCCTGTGTCTCTGTGGCGTCTAGCGGCTTCCTATCGGTTCAGATCGGCCCTCGGCGGCTCGCCTGGAGAGGGCGTGACGCGATAACGGCACGCGTCTCGTGCGCTATCGCGACGCAGAGGCGGTTGCCTTGGGGGCTCTGGTGGCAGCGGGCGATTGCCAGAGGAACCCGTTCGCGTTCACTTCGCAGTTGTTGCGCTGACGCACACTAGGTCATCTGTTAGCCAATAACGTTTCCTATTTCAGCATGAGACCGGAACGCGTCGCGTAATCCGCCGCGATGCCCGCAATCAGGGGCAGCACGGCGCGGGACGCGCGCGGGGTCCGTGCTTAGTGATCTGTCGATGCGCCGTGTGACGCTTGCTCGCCGACTTCGATGGCTCCGCGGACGAGTGCGGCGACCGCGGGTGAGCGGGTGTTCTCATGCCAGGCGATTGTGAGGGATACCGGCGGCGCGTCGGTGATCGGAACGTAGCTGATACCTGGTCGCGGGTATCGCGCAGCGATCGAGCTGGCTAGCACGATCGCCGTAGTGTCGCCCAGGGCGATCAGAGTGAGGAGCTGTGCGAGGTCGGCTGCTTGCTGGGTGCTGAATGCGCGCTCAGTTTCTTGGTCAAGGCTCTCGGCGGAGATATCGAGCACGTCGAGAGTGATCGGGCCGTTCGAAGCAAGTGGGTGGCTGGCAGGGATAGCAGCGACTCTGGGCTCAGTCAGGATGGTCTCGGCGTCCAGGCCATGTCGGTCGTAGGGCTCATAGACCAGCGCGGCGTCGACCTCGCCTCGACGGATGAGGTCCGCGTGCTCTCCCCAGGCGCACAGCTTGACCGCCACGGGTTCCGAGCCGGGCTCGGACGCGGTCGCGGCAAGGATCTCCTCGAGCAGGCCGCCGTCCGCGTCTGCCTTCACTGCGAGGAGGATGCTTTTCGTCGGGGCGGCAGCGCGCCGAGCGCGCCGGGCCGCCGCATCCAAACCTTCCAGGACGGGTGTGAGGTCGGCCAGGAGCGCTGCTCCCGCGTCGGTGAGGGCGACCGAGCGGGTCGTCCGACGCAGCAACGCGACACCCAGCTCGGATTCGAGGGCACGGACGGCTCGGGACAGGGCGGGGGCTGCGATCCCGAGCTGCTCCGCTGCGCGAGCAAAGCTGAGCTGGCCGGCGACGGCGGCGAAGTAGCGCAACGACCGCGATTCCACAGGCACGACACACATTCTATGACCGGGACGTTCACGTCATTCGTGCCGCTGCGGCATGAATCGCAGTCCAACCGGACCTTCACGTGCCGGGCGAGAGCCGAGACCCTGGGACTGCGCATCCGTTGCGCCAGCCATCTACTCGGTCCAGAAAAGGAGCATCACGTGCAGGGAATCGGAATCGAATACTACGGGGAACAGCCCCACCTCATCGACATCACGCTGCCTGACCCGGATGCGGGTGAGATCGAGGTGGAGTTATTCGCCGCCTCCCGGAACCCGTTGGACGAGGCTGTGGCGGCCGGGTACCTCGCTGGGCTCGGGGAGTTCCGATTCCCTTTGGTTCTGGGCTTCGATGGCGCGGGCGTTATCCGCAGGGTGGGGAGCGGCGTTGATAGGTTCGCGGCAGGCGACCGCGTATTCGGCCAATTCTGGAGCACCCCCATGCAGTTCGGCACCTTCGCGGAGGCCACCCTCGCGCAAGCCCGGCCCGCACTCGGGGTGCTGCGCCGCATCCCGGACGGCGTCGGGTTCGAGGCCGCCGCGGCGGCACCGACCGCGGGCATGACCGCTGCGGGCGCCCTGGACAACAGCGGCGCCAGGCCAGGCGACACCATCCTGATCCTCGGCGCGACCGGCGGGGTCGGCACCTTCGCCGTCCAGGAAGCGAAGGCGCGCAGTATCCGGGTCCTCGCCCCGGCTAGCGCCGAAGCCGCTGACGCCCTGCGCGAACTCGGTGTCAACGAGGTCCTGCCCCGCAACGGAGCTCTGGCGGACGCGCTTGCCTCCCCCGGTGCACCCGAGTTCGCCGCCATCCTCGACTTCGCTGGTGCGACTGACAGCGTGGAAGTTGCCGCGAAGAAAGTGCGAGACGGCGGCACGGTTGTCTCGACCGCATACGGCGTGCCTGAGGCGCTGCGTGCACAGACCCGAATCGTGGCCACCGACTACGTGCTCGACAAGAAGCCCGCTCGGCTCGATCATGTCGCCGGTGCCCTGGCCGCCGGCGTCACTCGCCCCATCATCGGCCATGAGATGGGGCTTGAGGACGTCGCCCATGGAGAAGCACCAGCACGCCACGGGCTTCGCGGCAAGACTGTGATTCGCCTCCAATAGCACCGACGCCTGACCCGCGCCTCCCCCGGCGTCGCGGTCTGTTAGACGGCACCTTCGAGCTTATGTGCGACCACCGACACGGAGCGATATGTCAGAAGGTTGTCACGTCGCTGTATGCGGGATGGAGGACGGTCATGTTTCACTGGTCGTCTTCAGGCGGGGGAACGCGTCGTATGTGGACCACTTGCCTTGGATGGATGCGCTCTGTGATTTCGTGCGCAGCTTTGAGCACGTTGGCTGCGGTGTCCCGGATGAGTTGGGTGTTTTGGTTGGCCCATCCGGTGATGTAGCCGATGCTGTAGAAGCTGGTGTCGAAGCCGACGAGTCCGGCGACGATGTAGGCGACGGATTCGGCTTCGACTTCCATGCGTCCGCGGTGGTGGCGGTATTCGTCGAGGTTGTCGATGTGGCCGAGTTCGATGTGTGCTGCTTCGTGGATGAGGGTTTCCGCTGCCTGCTCTGGGGTGAGGCCGCGCCGCAGGGCGACAGTGTGATGCTCGGGGTCGGTATACCCGTTCGCCTGCATCAGTTGCTGTACTGTGACGGCCCATCGGCGGCGACCAAGTAAGCGGTGAGCGGGACTATGACGCCGTGGTCTTGGGCGCCGGTGAGTTGCTGGGTCGGGTTCTGGGGCACCGGGGCACCGTCGATCGGGTCGGTTTGTGAGATGTCGAAGACCGACAGGACGGGGAAGTAGTGCATGGTCCGCTCTTCCGGGCCGGCGTCGCCGTTCTCGTCCGTGCTCGCAGTCTTCTTTACGCTGTAGCCGAAGATCTTGATGGAGTGCTCGCCATTGCGTACCTGGCGACCTTTGGTCTGCCATTGCCGGAACCCGGCGACCATTGTCGCGTCCGGGTGTTGGGCGAGGATCAGGAGGAGGTTGTTGAGGCTGTAGGCGTAGAAGGACCGAGCGAACTCGAGGAACGTGCGCCATTGCCCGCTGTCCGCGAGCTGCCGGACCTGGTCGATGATCGACGCGTGTAGTGCCTCGGCTTGCGCCTTCCGCTGTTCGGCGGTGCGTCGGTGTGTCGTGTCTTTCATAGTCTGTGCTCCCTCGTGGTCAACCTGTTTGGTGTGGGCTGTTCGATAGAGGGAGTCGGTGGGAGCGGGAGCACCGTGAGTGCCAACCGCGGTCTGACGAAATAAGCCCGGAGGGCGCGTCAGAGCGCGGTTGGAACGGCAAGGTGCGTCAGCGACCTACGATGAACGGTCGGACAGCCCACACCGCGGTGAGAAAGCGTCGCCCTGACCCAGCGGACCACAGCGCACGCGTATGAATCCGGTTCGGTGATCGATAGCGCCGCGGGTCGAGATTGCCACGTGCCGGTTAGATGGAGCCGCCTGCGGCGGCACTGCGCTTGCCTGTTTTGTTTGTCTTTCCGCCGGCCGATCGTAGCTCGTTCCCGGTCCTTCGTGCCGGGCTTTCGCGGCATATCCTCACTCGCTTCGCTCCCTCCGGTATTCCACGGTCCCGGCACTCCCACCCTCCCACTCGCTCTCGATCTCTCCGCCGGAAGGCAAACAAAAACTCTAATGAGACCGGTTGGTCTGGGACTGGCTGGCAGACTGGCGTCCGGTTCGACGTCGCGTGACTCAAAACAAAAATGGCCCCTCGGGTGCCTTTCGATCGATCTGTCCGCGCGCTGGGCCGGGCGTCGGTTTGTCTGTTCCGATGGCTTGATAGAAGGTCGTCCGCGGCCGGGAAACCGGCTCGCGTGACTCGTAAGAGTTCCGCCTCGAAACACTTCCAGACCGACGAACTGCATTTGTTCGCCAACCGGGAGGGGACTATCGGAGTGAGCTCCGTTGCTGATCACTATGACCATGTCGTCGGCGTTGACACGCATGCACGAACACATACCTACGCCGTGCTTGAAGCAGGCACCGGGCGCGTGCTGGACTCGGCGACGTTCCCGACAACAGCGAATGGGCTCAGCCGAGCGCTGGCATGGATCCGCCGTCGCGCTAAGGGACGTGTCCTAGTGGCGATCGAAGGCGCGAGCTCGTATGGCTCCAATCTCAGGCGAGCCCTGATCGCCGCTGGCGTCGGCATTTGCGACGTCCGCCCGCCGAAGCGGGCCGCGCGCGTTGGCCGCGGCAAGTCGGACGAGATCGACGCCGTCGCTGCGGCGAGGACTGCTATCGCATCGGAAGTTGAAAGGCTCACGACGCCGCGTTCGGACGGTCTGCGCTCGGCGTTGCGAGTGCTGTTGGTCGCCCGGCAGTCGATGGACAGTCGCCGCACTGCGGAGCGGAATGCGCTGACCGCTCTGCTGCGCAGCTTCGACCTTGGCATCGACGTGCGCAAGCCGCTCACGGATATTCAGGTGAAGGAGGTCGCCGGTTGGCGGCAGCGCGCGAACGACGACGCCGTCACGGCCACGATCCGGCAGGAGGCCCGCCGACTGGCGGTCTCTGTCCGGGCACTCTCGGCGCATCTGGTTGAGAACCAAGCGGCGCTTGCCGGTCATGTTCACGAACTCGCGCCCGGGTTGCAGCAATTGCTCGGAGTAGGCGCTGTCACTGGGGCGATCCTTGTAACGGCGTACTCACATCAAGGACGGGTTCGCAGCGAAGCCGCGTTCGCGGCCTTGGCCGGTGCGTCACCGTTGGAGGCGTCGAGCGGGAACACGACTAGGCATCGGCTGAACCGGCATGGCGACCGGCAGCTGAACCGGGCCCTGGATGTGATCGCTCGCGTTCGATTGAGCTGCGATCTGCCCACCCGCGAGTATCTGGCTCGGCGGCTGGCGGAGGGCAAGAGCAAGCGGCAGATCCGGCGCAGCCTGAAGCGCTATATCGCCCGGCAACTGTTCCGCCACCTGAGCACAGTGATGGCCTGAGGGGCTTGCGCCGGGTTGGTCACGCTTGGGGCGTGGGTTCTTCGCGGAAGATGTGGATGGCTTCGCGGGCGGCGTAGAAGACGATGACGAGGCCCGCGATGGGGTCGGCCCACCACCAGCCGAGTGTGTAATCGAGCACGATGCCGAGTAGGACGCTGGTAGCGAGGATTGCGTCGATGAGGGTGACGCGTCCCTCGGTGAGCAGGACCGGGTTGCCCAAGCGTTTGCCGACGACCCATTTGCCCCAGGCGAGGGCGAACATGACCAGCGCGGTGAGCGCCGTCCAGCCGATCCCGCCGATCAGGGGGGTGGCATGGTGGCCGAGGATCAGCACGACGGCGGCTTGGACGAGCAGGTAGGCGGCGAGGAGGATGAACGCCCACCCGATCAGCCGGAGGGCGACCTGTTGCCGAGCCTGGTTAGTGTCGGTGAGTTCGCAGATCACCACGGTGCTGGCGCCGATCTCGATCAAGCTGTCGAGCCCGAAGCCGAGCAGAGCGACGGACGCAGATTGGTAGGCGAGGATCGCCAGGAGGACAACGCCGACGACGTTCCAGGCGAGTGTGATGACCTCCAGTCCGATTCCGGATCGGCGCAGTCTCAAGGCGAGGTCGGTCACCTGATGACGGTACTGGATGAGACGTCGGGGCGGGATGAAACAATGCTCAGGTGCCCGATGAGACGAATCCCTCCCCGCCTGGCCAGCCAGGAGTGAATGCGCCTCGCTGGAGTCAGCGTCGCCGGATTCTGATCGTCCTCGGATTGAACCTTGCGCTGATCATCGGACTGGTCATCGCGGGCGTGTTCGCGCACTCGGTCAGCGTCCTCGCCGCCGCCGGCGACACCATCGCCGACTGCTTCGCCCTCGTACTCGGTCTGATCGCGATCGCGCTACGCGACCGGAACCCCGACCATCCGCACGCGCAACGACCCATCGCAATCGCCGCGTTGGTGAACGCGACCCTGCTGCTGGCCGTCACGGTGACCGTAACCGTCGAGGCGATCTCCCGGCTCCAAGAAGGGTCGCCGCCGGTCGAGGGGCTGCCGATGGTCATCGTCAGCGTGATCACGATGATCGTGATGCTCGCCGGCGCGTTCGTGCTCGGCCGTTCCGCAGCGGGAGAGGACCTGCACATGCGGTCCGTCCTGATCGACGCGGTTGCCGATGCGGCAGCGGCCGCGGCGATCGCGGTTGCCGGTGTGATCATCCTGGTCGCCAATGGGCTTTACTGGCTCGACCCGGTCCTCGCGTTGGGAGTCTCTGTCCTCATCGCCATCGCCGCGTTCCAGCTCATCGTCAAAGCAATCGCGGCGTTGCGCGGCAAGGACGTCGACTTCGACGACGACTGACGCCTTCAGAGCCAGCCCACTCTGGGCCACCGATGCGCGCGTCGAGATGGTTGAGGCCGCAGGCATTGCGGAGGCGCCAGTGGGGCCGCACGGAGGCGGCGCTGCTTTTGCTGGATGGAACGCCTCCGGCGTGCTGTTCCCCTAGTTTTCTTTCCGATCCGGCAGCCGATCATAGCGAGCTCCATCAGCTCCGTTCCCTCCACTCGCTATTTGCAGACTCCACTCGCTGCGCTCCCTGCGCTTAGCAACCACTCCCTCCGGCCACTGCGCTGCCTCCGCCCGCTCTCGATCTTTGTGCCGGAACGGCAAGAAAAACTCTAATGATCAGTGGTTGGTCTGAGGCTGGCTGACAGACTGACCTTCGGCCCTGGTGCTGCGTGACTCCAAGAAAAACTGGCCCGCCGAGGTGGTGCCTTGCGATCGACCCGTCCGCGCGCTGGGGGCTGAATGTCGGTTTGTCTGTTCCGATGGCTTGATAGAAGGTCGTCCGCTCCCGGCGTTCTGGGTTGCGTGACTCGTTAGAGATGCGCCTCGTAACACTCTTGACCGACGTGATGAATTATCCGTTGAGCAGGGGAGAGGAGCGAATCGGTGACGACCGTGACCGATGAATACGACTACGTGGTCGGAGTGGATACTCATGCCAAGACCCACACTTACGCGGTGTTGGCCGCGGACACGGGCCGAGTGATCGATTCGGCGATGTTCCCGACTTCGTCCACCGGGATCAGCCGCGCGTTGGCTTGGATGCATCGGCGCGCTGATGGCCGGCTGCTGGTCGCGATCGAGGGTGCCGGCTCCTATGGGGCTGTCATTGCTCGGGTCTTCCAGGGCGCGGGCCTAACAGTTTGCGATGTCCGGCCGCCGAAGCGGGCATCGCGCGCTGGTCACGGAAAGTCCGACGAGATTGACGCGGTTGCCGCCGCGCGCACCGCCCTCGCCACGGACGTTGAACGGCTCGCCGAGCCCCGCTCGGACGGGATCCGCGCTGCCCTGCGGGTCCTGCTCACGGCGCGGCAGGCGATGGATGGGCGACGCACTGCGGACCGCAACGCTCTTACCGCTTTGCTGCGCTCCTTCCAGCTGGGGATGGACGTCCGCAAGCCGCTCACGGATGGGCAGGTCCGCGAGATCGCAGGCTGGCGGCGACGACCTGCCGAAGATGCCCCGATGACCACCATCCGCCAGGAAGCCCGACGGCTTGCGGTCTCGGTGATCCAACTGACGGAGCAGCTCGAGGCCAACCGGGAGGCGCTGGCCGACTATGTTGAGCAGCTCGCTCCTGGGTTACAGAGCATCCGCGGGGTCGGCCCGGTCACCGGCGCTCAGGTCATCGCGGCCTACTCACACAAGGGCCGGATTCGCAGCGAAGCCGCGTTCGCAAACCTCGCTGGCGCCGCGCCGTTGCAAGCTTCCAGTGGCAACACCACCCGGCACCGGCTGAACCGGCAAGGCGACCGGCAACTGAACCGAGCCCTGGACACCATCGTCCGCGTCCGGCTCACCTGCGACCGGAGCACCCAGGACTACATGGAGCGACGAACCTCGGAAGGCAAGAGCCGCCGAGAGGTCCGCCGGAGCCTAAAACGCTACCTGGCCCGGCAACTCTTCCGGCAACTGAACACCGCCATGGCCTAACAACTGTCGGGTTCGTGATGGCAACGAACGGCAGCACGGAGGCGCCCCTGATCTGGGTGTTCCGGAACGACGGCCGCGCGACTATCTCGACGAACGGCTCTTCCGAGAGTGGTAGATCACGCTCGCGATGGCCAGGCCGACACCGATCACACCGACCGCCAGGCCAGCCAACCCGATAAAGAGATCCCGGCCGATGGCTGACGCAAAGAAACAAAGTTCCAGGAAAAACAGCACGGCCATGACAATGGCCACTCTGCGCGAATTGCCTATCACCCAAAACGGTAGTCCCCGTCGATCCGTCACGTCTCGAACACTACGCTTAGCGACCACTCCACGGGAGCGGAGCGGTGACCCGTTGCCGAACCCGGATCTGGCCGGGCCCCAGTTGAGCCGCACGGAGGCGGCGCTGATTTCATTGTTCGGAACGCCGCTGGCGTGCTGATCTTTCCACGGAGTTTTCGCCATTCCGGCCGGCCGATCATAGCTTCCTCCGGCAGCTCCGTTCCCTCCGGTCGCTATTTGCAGACTCCACTCGCTGCGCTCCCTCCACTTAGCAACCGCTCCCTTCCGGGCACTGCGCTGCCTCCACGCGCTCTCGATCTCTCTGCCGGAACGGCAAAAAAACTGATCGGCGGGAGAACCAAAGCAACACCCGCTGATTTGACACAGACCTATAGAAGGGTCGATCAGGAGCAGGACAACACAACCGCCCCACCTGATCACGCCGGCTCGGCAGACCAATTTGACACCGGCCCATAGAAGGGTCGATCGACAAGGGGAGTGATTGAGATGCGGGTATTCATCATCGATACAAGCAACATGGGTCCGGAACTGCAAGCCGGTTTGATCGGGGTGGTTGGGTCGGTGTTCCCGGACGCGGCGGAGAAGAAGGAGTGCGTGGACACGGTGGCCCGGCACGCGGCGGATGGGTGGGCGATCGCCGCGGACCCGCGCACGCTGATCGGCCGGCTGGCCGCGTTGACGGCAGAGACCGCGTGTGTGCCGTTTGTTGCCTTCGACCGGGTCGCGCAGGAGGGCGGTCTCGGCTTGAGCCCGTCATCGATTGATGCGTCCCTGCGGGGGCTCGGCTGACATCCGCGCACAGAGATGTGGGGCCCGTCCTAAGGGCGGGCCCCACATCTGGTTGGGTTACACGTCCTCGCCCCGCGTCGGTCGGGGTGGACCGTGCCGTTTGTCTGCTGGTCGTTGACGACGATGTGCTCAACGTCAGCGAGGGTGTAGCCCCAGGCGGCGAGTTGAGTGAAGTAGTCGGCGTCGGTGAGGGAGGGGGTGCGCCAGGTCTGCTTGCTGGTGACGGACTCGCAGGCCCCGAGCACGATGGCAAGCGCAACGTGCTGCGCCTTGGCCGGGGTCTGTTCGATGAGTGCCGCGAGCTCGTCGGTCTGAAAGTACCCAGCGCGTTCGATGCCGAGTAGGTCGTGCGCGAGCTCGTTGCCGCTCTGCGTGGCGGCGCTGATCGCGTGCCGGTGGACGGTGAGTCCTCGGGCGATCACCACCGCGGCATCCTTGGGCAGGGTCTTGCGGGAGAGGAGGGTGGTAAGCCAGTCGCGGCGGACGACTTCAGCGGAGGCCCAGGCCTTGTTGTTGGCGATGAGGGTGCGGCGTTCTGCCTTCTGCTCGTCGGTCATCGGCCCGCTTTTTGGCTGGCTGCCGCCATAGCTGTGGAACCCGGCCGCTTTGGTGTCCGTGATGAAGTAGGTCACGATGGCGTCACCGTCGGCGTAGACGCGGACGTGCGCGGCGCGGCCGTCGATGTTCTCGATTTGTTCGATGGTGACTCGCTGGTCGTCGGCAGTGAGCAGTTCCCCGATGCGGGAGTATTCGGTGTCGTAGTAGCCGGGGTCGTTCTCAAGGATCGTGTACCCGCGTCCTGTCAGGTCGGCTTCCGTGTCCGCTTTCACCTGTGCGCGGGCTTTCTCGTCGCGTGCCCGCTGGGCCGCGTGCGGGAACTGCGCCGGATCGGTGGTCGCCGCCTGGATCAGGTCGGCGCGGATGTCGTCGTCGCCGTCGAACTCGATAAGCACGGCCGCCTGGTCCAGGGTGAGCTGGTGCTCCTGGATCGCGGACGCCGCGACCTGGTTTTCGGTGACGGCGAGTGCGGTCTTGACCTCCTTCTGCTTGGTCCCGGTGCGTCGGGCGATGGCTGTGATGGAGAGTCCTTCGAATGCGTGTTGCTGGAACGCGACGGCGCGGTCGCCGTCGGTGAGGGCTTCGCGCTGGTCGTTCTCGACCATCTGCTGCACGATCCGCTCCGCCGTTACCTCCTCCGCCTCCACCAGGTAGACGGGGATGGATGCGAGCCCCGCTTCGCGGGCGGCGTGCACCCGGCGCTGTCCGGCTCGGACGGTGACCTGGCCGTCGTCGCCGCGGTGGCCGAGGACTGGGGTGAGGACGCCGTTCTCTTTGATGCTCTGGACGAAGGCGGGGGTGATGGGTGCGAAGGGTCGCACGTTATCTTCGATGGTCAGGGTGTGTGGGTCGAGGTGTTCGATGGTGCCCGCAACGGTGGTGGTGTCGCTCATGGTTCTGTGATCCCTTCAAGTGTTCTTGTTCGCCTGTCTGGCAAGGGGATCGAGGGTGAGCGGGAGCGGAGCGCAGTGCCGGGGCGTGGAATACCGGAGGGAGCGTGCGCGAGTGAGGATATGCCGCTGTGAGTCTGGGCTCGGCTGGTCTGGGACTGGCTGGCAGGGTTGGTGTTGGT
>NZ_JAGEKP010000025.1 GCF_017565305.1 Leifsonia sp. TF02-11 | reverse complement strand
GATCCACTCTCGACCCCAACTGACCCTCCTCGTCCAATACGAACGAGAACACGCTCAGGGGTTGGCCAAATCAAACCGTCACAGCCACACCGACAAGACCCACATTGGGCCAAATCGAGGTGACGAGCCTGGGCCACTTCAACCTGTCAGAAACACCGCGCACCGGTAAGACGACCAGCCGCGCCGTGCCGGCGATCCTGGCCGCTCCCGGCGGGGTGCTCGTCACCTCGAACAAGCGCGACGTCGTAGACGCCACCCGCGACGTGCGGGAGAAGGCCGGGCAGGTGTGGGTGTTCGACCCGCAGGGCATCGCTTTGGAGGAGCCCACCTGGTGGTGGAACCCGCTGAGCTACGTCACCGACGAGGTACGCGCCGCCAAGATGGCCCAGCACTTCGCCTCCGGCTCCCGCGACGCGGACGCCAAGACAGATTCCTACTTCGATCCGGCCGGCAAAGACCTCCTGGCCGGCCTTCTCCTCGCCGCAGCGCTGGACGGCCGCCCGATCACGGACGTGTACACGTGGTTGACCCGGCCCGCCGATGACACGGCGGTGGAGATCCTTCGACAGCACGGCTTCCCGCTGACCGCCGACCAGGTGGCCGGCGTCATCGACGCGCCGGAGAAGCAGCGCGGCGGCGTCTACGGCACCGCCCAGCAGATGGCATCGTGCCTGACGAACCGTCAGGTCGCCCGCTGGGTGACCCCGTTGGGCGGGAACGCAAGCGATCGGCGGCCGCAGTTCAGCCCGGAGGCGTTCGTGCGCGAGGGCGGCACGCTCTACAGCCTCTCCAAGGAGGGCCAGGGCACCGCCGGCCCGCTGGTGACCGCGCTCACGGTCGCCGTGGTGGAAGCGGCGGAGGAGCTGGCCGCTCGGTCGGCTGGCGGGCGCCTCAGCACGCCGCTTCTGGGCGTCCTGGACGAGGCGGCGAACGTCTGCCGCTGGCGCGACCTGCCGAACCTCTATTCGCACTACGGTTCGCGCGGCATCGTCCTGATGACGATCTTGCAGAGCTGGTCGCAGGGTGTGGAAGTGTGGGGCGAGTCCGGGATGCGCAAGCTGTGGTCGGCCTCCAACGTGAAGGTATACGGCGGTGGCGTCTCGGAGGCCGGCTTCCTCGAAGACCTCTCGCGGGTGATCGGTGACTACGACCGGCTCTCCTCGTCGACGTCGAGCGGGCGCGGGCAGCGCACGGTGTCGCAGCAGCTCCACCGTGAGCGCATCCTGGACGTCGCGGACCTGGCCGCGTTGCCCAAGGGGCGCGCCGTGGTGCTTTCCTCGGGTTCTCGGCCGACGCTGATCCGCACTCAGCCGTGGATGACCGGCCCGCACGCGGCCGATGTGCGGGCGTCGATCGCCGCGCACGACCCGCAGGCGCAGCACACGATCAGCGAGGCGCAGCACGAGGTCGCCGCCGTTGAGGCGACCATCGGGAGTGAGGCGCGATCGTGAGCGACTGGGGCGAGGACGACTACGAGCCGCAGGACGCCGGCAGTTCGTCGACGACTGCGGCAGCTCCGGCCGGTGGCCGGGCGTTCGGGATCGACGTGGGCGGCCTGGCCGACGAGCTGGTTGATGCCGCGGTCAAGTCGTTGGTGCGCAAGGAAGTGTCGGCCGTCGCCGCCGATGCCGTCAAGGACGCCCTGACCGACGATGTGCTGGACGCGCTTCGTGCTCGGGCTGAGACGGCGGCCGCCGCGGCGATCGCCGCACAGCTCGAAAATTCCGGGCTCGACGAGGGCACCGCGGCGGATGTGCCGGACGCGGCAGAGTCGGTCCTGACCTACGGCAGCGTCGACGAGTTCTTGCGTGAGTATCTGCGCAGCGTGTACCGGCGCAAGATCGACGGCAAGAACCGGGTGTGGGCGGCCGAATGGTGGAAGTACGACGAGGCGGTGATCCGTCTCGAAGCGCTCTGGCGCTCCTGGGAGTTCCTGCGCCGCGATCCCTCGACCGGTATGAGTGTGTGGTGGCGTGACCACGCTGACACGCACATGGCGGTGCTGATGGACCCGCAGGGGCCGTTCGCGCCGGCCGACGCGATGGCCGCGGAGAACCAATGCAGCAAGGGTGACCCGCTGCCCTACAAGCGACCACCGGAAGGGCTGTTCCCCGACGTCCGCGAAGCGACCGCCGACTAGGGGTGTTGCCGCCTCGGCCGGTCACCCAATAATTGACCCACCGTCGATCCCCCAGCGACGGGGCACGAAGAAGGGCCGCGCTCCCTCAGCGCGGCCCTTCTCCCTGTCCGGTGTCCGGTTCAGCGGCTCTGTTCGTTGCGCTGCACCTGGACCCCGCGGCCGCGCGCCTTGCGCGCCTTCGGTGCCTTGGCCGGACCGCCAGCGGCCACAGCGGCGGTGGCCGGCTTCGCCTGGCTGACGTCTGCGCGCATCCGGGTCGCGATGACCTCCTGATCGATGCCCTTGCTCTCCAACTCCGCCGCGGTGGACGCGCGCCGTTCGGAGCTGTCGTAGGTGGCCGCGCTGTCCTCTCGGGCAGCGCCGGCGCTCACGGTGCGCTCGTCCGCGTCGGCCTGAGCTCGAGTACGCTCCTCCGGGTCGGGCTCGTACTCGGCCGCGGCGCGCTCCTGCTCCGCCAGGCGGTCCTGCTGGTCCGCCTGGGTGAGGAGCTGCTGTGCCTCGACGTTCTCGACCGCAGAGCGCTGTCGTTCCGCGTCGGCCTGCGCACGCTCCTGTTCGGCGCGCTCCACGGCAGTACGGACCGCGGCCGCGTCGGCGCCCGTGTCGGCCGGGTCGACGCCGTAGCGGGTGCGCAGCTCCTCGCGCATCCTCTCCTCGGCGCGGGCGGCCTCCGGGTCGTCCTGCGCCCACGCGCGGGTGGTCTGGTACGTGCGGCCGATCTGCTCGGGCGTCGATCGCTCCCACCAGTCCGACCGGTAGACGTCGGCGTACTCGGTGCGTGCCGTGCGCTGCTCGGCCTCGAACCGTGTCCGCAGCTCGCGCGCCTCACGCTCGCTCGCGGCCTGGGCTCGCCGCAGCGCGTCCTCCCGTGCTCGGGCGATGCGCTCGCCCACCTGTCCCGCAGCGGTCACCAGCACACGGAGCTGTCCCTCGAACGCCTCCGCGATCCCGTCGCTCTCCTCGGCCATGATCGGCCCCCCTTCCTATTCCTGCCCGCCGCGTTGCGACGTGACTTTGTTGTGCGACTTCACATGCAGCCCCAAGGCCTTGATGGCTGCTTCGATCGACCCGTGCTCCGCGATCACGCGAGAGAAGATCACAGCGTTTAGGCGCGCGTCCTCGGCGGCATCGAAGGAGGTTGCCTTGTTACCGACACCGAGCCCGACGTGGAGCGACCACCGGCGGGACGCCGTGGTGGGGTCTACGAGCCCGTACCGCACCACCTGCGCATCCAGCGTGTTTCCCCCGGCTGTGAATGCCTCGATCGACAGCTCCAGGTCGGTATCGGTGCCCGGCACTCCCCACTCTTGTGGGGTTAGGTGTCGTATCGCTTCCATGCCATCCAACCAACGCAAATTTGGCTGTTGGATAGCGGCAAGGTCAAGGAGCCGGCGTAGTTGCGCGCGATCGAATCGCGCGCCGTATGCGGCCGTGTAACCCTCGCGTAGCCGCGGCTCCAACGTCGACCAGACCTCGCGCAGCGACGGCGGTCGAGCCCTCGTGTGCTCCGGCATGAAGCTTTCGCTCATGTCGACGAGCTCCGCGAGCTCGTCAGGAGTGAACGCGCCGTGCAGCGGCGGCTCCACCTGATCGCTCTTGCGGGCCATCCATACCTTCCACGCCTCGACGCGCTGAGCGGCGCACCAGTCGTCCCACGAGTAACCAATGTCTGGTCGCATGAAGCGGTGCAGCTGGACTGCACCGACGCCGGCTGCGTCAACCTCGGCCAGGCCGATGAAGCCTACGGGCTGGTCAATTCCGCCTGGCTCGATGTCGATAGAAACGACCGTGGCACTCATCGCTCTGTCCCGTCCCGTCCCGGACGTGGTGCCGGCCGGCGAGCTGGTGAGTCATCGGGTCGCAGCTCCCGCGGGACGGGCGAGCCTGGCGTGCCGCTCCGGCCGGCGTTCAGCCGGTCGAGCATGGCACGAGTCTCAGCGTCGAGCGCGGGAGCCTCTGTCGCCACGCTGCCCTGCTCCTCGACTACGGCAGCCTGGCCGACGCTACGGGCTGGCGGAGTCGGCAACGCTGCGTGTACACGCTCCAATCGGTCGCGCGCATCCGCTAGAGCGGTACGCGCGTAGCGGTCCTGACGTGCGGCCTCCGCCACCTTCATGACGGCAACGGTGAGTGTCAGCATCTCTCGCACAAGAGCCGCTTCACCGACAGTGCCTTGCCCTCCGCGTACCGCGCTTGCCAGGAACAGCGCAGCCCCGGAAATAGCGATCGTTCCCGCCTTCGCCGGAGGCGGGGTGCGTCGATACGTCTGCGCCGATCGAGACAACGCCTCAGCGGCCGCAGCGAT
This sequence comes from Leifsonia sp. TF02-11, assembly GCF_017565305.1. Taxonomy (GTDB): domain Bacteria; phylum Actinomycetota; class Actinomycetes; order Actinomycetales; family Microbacteriaceae; genus Leifsonia. Next base: position 45,514 of record NZ_JAGEKP010000025.1, on the reverse strand, counting down.
ATCACCTGGCGTCTCCTCCACGGCGTTCGACCATGCAGCGAGAGCGCCAGCGGTCTGCCGTGCCACCGTGGCCCACGTCTCGCGATCGTCAAGCGGAACGCGCGCCAGCTCGTCGACAGTACGCGCCAGTCGCTCGCTGTGTCGCAGTGCTTGATCGTTCGTCGGCTCCAGCCGTTCGCGACCAGGTGCCACAACTCGCCGGCCACGCTTGGCCGCGTTCCATTCGGCCACCGCCGCGGTAGCGCCTTGCGGGGTGTCCTCCCACCCGTCGCGCAGCCGCGGCAGCGTGAGGTCGCGGCCAAGGTGGCCGCCGCCGTACCAGATCGGACGTTCCCCGGCCGTGGGTCGTTCGGCCACCGAGTAGCCGGTCACGACGTCAGTACGCCCGTCAGCGTAGCGAGGGCGTACGAGCAACCCTTCACGCCGCATCCGGCGCACGAACTCGGCTTCACTCCGACTAGCGCCAGCACACCCTCGGACCTTCAACGCCAGCAGGTAGCGGGGCTGATCGGTGCGCAGCTCGGCGCTGATCCGAGCCTGCCGATCGGGGCCGGTCAGATGTTCCCAGCGTAGGGCGTCATCGCCCAACTGCGGGCGGGTGCGTTCGTACTTCGCGCGTGCTCGCGACCGTGCCTGAGCCTCCCGCTCGGCCGGGTCGTACCCGCGTGTGGAGCGCTCTGCGCGCACCGATTCCAGCTGCTCCAATCCGTACTTCACTTCAAGCGCTCGGGCCGCGACCTGGGCGCGGTGGAAGTCGTTGTGGATCGATGCCTTGGTGCCGTCCTCGCGAACCAGGTTCACAGCGATGTGGATGTGGTCGTTGCCGTTCGAGGACACACCGTGACGGACGGCAACCCACCGGCACGGCGCCTTCGTCCCCTCGTTGTCGTCGAACTCCATCGCCGTGATGAAGTCGTTGGCGATCGCGCCCCACTGCTCGTCCGCGAGCTGCCCTTCGTCGGCGCGCAGCGACAGCGAGCAGTGCCACACGTGACCGCCCGGAACCTCGACACCGAACACAGCCCGCGGCTTGTCCAAGTGACGCGCGATCGACAGCGCCGCGTCGCGTCCGAGCTCCGCGTCGTCGTGCCACGCCATCAGCGCCGGATCGCCCGCGACCAGGTGCGGTTCGGTGTGCTCGTTCGACCGGCCCGGGCCGGTGAGGTACGTCATCAGTCCCGACATGCGATCGCCGCGGACGACGTTCGGCATCACGACGCTGCACCGCTCAGCTCGTCGACGAATGCGTCGATCCGATCGGCCACCTCGCGGACCTTCCGCAGCGTCGCCACCATCTCAGCCTGCACGTCGCCAGTCGCGTTCGTCGCCTTCGCCATCTGGTTCACGTTATTCGCAATCGTGGCCAGCAGCCGGTGCGTGGAGAACATTTGCGCAATGACCTCATGCCGCACCGACGCATTCGACGCGGCGGCCGCAGCTCCTCCAGCGAGAGCGGAATCCACAAGCAGCTTGGGCACGCTCACCTTGTACTGCAAGGCGAGCGCGAGGAGCTGCCCCTCTTCCTCCGGAGTGACGCGGACGACATGACGGTGCCGGCGACCGCCCTCGACGCGACGGCGGCGTGCCTGGCGGCGCGGCTCCTGCTCCCCCGCGGTGTCAGAAACGGCCATGCCGTCACCTCCTCTCGGCCCAGCGCAGCGACCCCGCCTAACGCGGGGACCACACGTCCAGTGTGCCGCATCCTCGACCTTGTGTCGAGGATCAAGCCCGATCCGGCTACCGGATCGTATAGCTTGCTCCGTCCCTCCGTCCGGGACTCCAATCGCATTTGCTAACATCGTCAGACGGGAGTGGTCGCGGCTTCGCCGCGGCTGCTTGTCAGTGTGTCGATGGGCGTCGACGAGAGGCGCTCAGCTCCGTACCATTAGTGCATGGCTACGCAACTGACACCAGAGGAAGCAATCGAGCGCGCGCGACGTCTACAGGACGACCGGCTCAACGCCGTTCGCAGCGTCGCGGAGGCGCGCCAGGCGCTCGTCGATGTGCGCGAGCAGACCGACCGCGAGCTGAGCGAGCTGCAAGCGAGGATCGCGGAGCGGATCGCCAACGCAGAGCGCGACGACGTGCGCGCCTACTCCGCCGCAGTGAGCGCCGGATGGACCGCGGAGGAGCTTCGCAAGATCGGGTTCTCCGAGCCCGACAAGAAGGCTCGCACCCGGCGACGCGCAACGCGCAAGCCAGCGAACCGACCCGTCTCCGAGGCGGCCACCGAACCAGCGCAGGAGACGTCCTCGCAGGGTTGACCACGCACTCACGAAAGGCCCCACGTTCCGCTCTGCGGCGTGGGGCCTTTCGCATGCCCCCGCGCTGCGGGGGTTGCACTCCGCTACGAGGCCGTCAAGGGCGCTACGCGTCCCTTCGGGAGAGCCCTACGGGCTCCCCTTGACCGCCTCTCCACTGCGTGCAAGTCGGCCAGTGTTCCGTTGAAAGCAGCCAGCTCGTCGCAAGCGCCGAACTGCCAACTTTCAATCGGACACACAACAACCGGAAGGCCGAACGATGAACAGGGAAACCGAGCAGATCGAGAACATCGGAGGGTACGCCGTACCCGTCGACCCGATGGACGAGATGGGATGCGACTCGTGCCAGTGAACGACGACCAGAAGCGGCCCACGATGCTCACACCCAAGGCCCTCGCCGCGCAGCTCGGCGTCGACGTCGAGCACCTGCGCCGCCTACGGGATCAGGGCATCGGGCCGGCCTACATCCGCATCACTCCCCGCACCGTCCGATACCTCAGCTCAGAGGTCGCAGAGTGGCTGAACGACGAGCAGTGAACAGCTCCGATTTGGGGGATTTTGGGCTAGGGGATGAATTGCTCGGGCAGGCTGAACATGCGATCTAGAAGCGGCTCTAAATGCGCGATTGCAGCTCGGTGCTGTTCCTCCGTGAACTCCTCGATCAGAGGCGGGTCGTCGTCCGTCCAGCCGGTGGCTTCTGCCGCGATCGTCAGATCCCATCGGTTCCACCGCAACCGTCCTTGTTCGCGTAGTTGCTCCTGGAACTGTCCCTCGATTCCGAGCGGTCGGAACCGGTTGGCGTCGTTGGGCGACAGAGCCCCGCGCACCTGGTCGATCGCGAGGGTGTATCCGGCGATGAAGGCTGTTACCCGGTCGAACCGGATCGGCAATCCCAGGAACATGCCAGGTCGCTTGATGAACGCGCCCGCCATGATGAGCTGTGATGGGGCGCTCGCCTGGTGTTCACTCATCGTCCATACCTCCTTCAGGCCGACGGCTGGCTCTGGTCGTGCTTCGCAAGCGCGCGCGCGACGGATGACTTGCCGACGCCGAGCACGGCCGCGATCTGTGCGATGCTGTCGCCCTGCTCACGCATCCGCGCGGCCGCGGCGGTCCGTTCCGCTGTCATCACCGAGGGTCGGCCTCCCACGCGACCCTCAGCGCGCGCGTGAGCCAGGCCCCGTACGGTGTTCTCCCGGATCGTGTCGACGCGGAGCTGCGCGAACACGGCAACGATGCCGAACAGGGCTCGGCCCATCGGGGTTGTCGTGTCGATGTCCGGCTCGGTGAGGCTCTTGATGTTCACGCCCCGCTCGTGCAGGTCCGTGATCGTCTCGATGGCCATCTTCTCGCTGCCCGCGAGGCGATCGAGCCGGCGCACCAGCAGTGTGTCGCCGGGGCGCAGGTAGTCCAGGCATGCGAGCCACTGCGGGCGGTCTTTCACACGGCTGGACTCGCCGTGGTCGACGAACACCCGCCCGGCGCCTGCCGCGCGCAGCTCGGCCTCCTGGGCTGCCGGGTTCTGGTCATGACGCGACACCCGCGCGTATCCGACAACGTTGCTCATCGCCCCATCCCTCGATCCATGCCATACCGAGCTCCGGACGTGTGGGGGGCACTCCCGCGCTCCTGGATGCCGCCTGCCGGCGGCGTTCTCCGCGTGGCTTCAGTAGCGGGTTGCGGAAAACTCGCGTGTAGCGCCGAGCTGACGCCCGCCGTGCTCGACAGGGACGGGCTCTGCCGTGGAGCTTCGGAGCTCATGAGCCTGGCACCGAGATAATCGGCCAGCGGCTTGGTGTTGCCGACGACGGCGCGCAGCCGAGCGGTGCGCAGCTCGTCCACGTTGACGCGCCGCCAGTCGATCGGGTGCCCGGCTCGCTCAGCGAGCACGGTGACGTAGAGGCTTTGGCTGCGCGTGTTCCCGTCACGGTAGGGATGGATGGCCGAAAGGTCCCCCCAACGGTCTGCGAGCCGCGCAGCGAACGTGTCGGCGTCCAGCCCCGTCAGGTAGTCCTCGCGGTCGAGCTGGTCGAACAGGCGAGTGAGGTTGGGCTCGATGTACTCGGGACGGCAGTACGCGATCCCGACCCCGGTCGCTTGCACGTCGACGTCGCGGAGCTTACCGGCGATGCCAGGCACGATGCGCTCGAACAGCCGCGTATGGATGCGGCGCAGGTAGTCGTAGTCCAACCGATCCGGCGTCGGCTCGGTGCGCAGCTCCGCCATTGCGACAGAGGCATAGTCGTTCATCGCGGCATCGAGCCGGGCGGCGTTGCGTATCCCCTTCGAGTTGACGAGCACTCCCCCGCTGTCGGGGTAGGTGTACTTGTCGTCCTCACTCACCCTTGGGCGTACTTCGCGTCCAGCTCGACGTACGCCTCAGCAGCGGTCACACGACCGTCGAGGATGCGACGAGCGCGATCAAGCGCTTCGTGATCCGGGAAGTGACCGGCAAGCTGCTGAGCCTTCTCAATCATCGACAGCTCGCCATCAACGTCGACAGTCGGTTGAATCGTCGCGGTGCTGCGGGCCATGCTGGCTCCTCTCGCCTGTTCCGTCCATTCTATCACTTATCCCGAAAACGTTATAGGCGGCATTTCGGGTCAAATTGGTTTCGGGACTGAGTTTCGGGACGGGATTTCTCGGCTGTGACTTTGGTCGCTGTGTGGCGGTTTTCTGGCGGTTCTTGGTGGCGGCTTGGTTGTGAGTCGCGGCGCTAAATGGCGGCTTTCTGGCAGCGCTATTTGGCGCGGTCGCGTTGGAGTTCTCGGTAGATCGTCGCGCGGGAGACGCGCAGCAGTTCGGCGAGCTCGCTCTGGGTGTGAGTGCCGGCGGCGTGGAGGGCGAGTAAGTGCTTGCGCTGGGCTGACGAGAGTTTCGGCTTCTTACCTTTCAGTCTGCCGTTGGCGCGGGCAACGGCCATTCCTTCGCGGGTTCGCATGCGGATGAGGTCGGCTTCGAATTCGGCGACCATGCCGAGGACGTTGAACAGGAGCCGGCCTACCGGGTCGGTGGGGTCGTAGATGCTGCCGCCGAGGCTGAGCGTGACGCCTTTGCGGGTGAGTTCTGCTGCGATGTCGCGTGCGTCCGGTAGGGAGCGGGCGAGCCGGTCGAGTTTGGTGACCACGAGGGTGTCACCGGAGCGCACCGCTGCCAGTGCCGCGCGCAGCCCGGGCCGCTCTCGGTTGGTGCCGGTCAGCCCGTGGTCGACGTGGATGTTCTCGACATCGACGCCGAGCGCCCTGAGCGCGTCGCGTTGCGCGGTGAGGTCTTGTTCGGCGGTGGAGACGCGGCCGTATCCGATCAGCATGAGAACAGTGTTGCAGTTAGCGTCCCATCAGCGGGCATTTCATCGGGCGGGTCTAACGGGCATTGACCTTCGCCCGCACTCCCGCGTGATGACGCGGTTCACACACGCAGGCCCCAGCAGTCGAGGACTGTGCGCTGGTCGACCGCCTATCGGACACGCGATTGCAACTCGTCCGCGTCGTTTGGCGACAGCTGATCATCTTCGTCGTCGCACTGTCGGCCGTGGTCGCCGGGTGGGAGGCGATCGACCGGTTCGTCCATCCGCGCCCGGTGGAGAACGCGTGGTGGCTGATCGCCGCCGGTCTGGTCGGCTTCGCCGGCAACGAGCTTGTCGCAATCTACCGAACCGCGTTGGCCGGAAGATCGGCTCCGCGGCGCTCGTCGCCGACGGTGTGCACGCGCGACTGGATGGCATCACCTCGCTGTCGGTTGTGCTCGGCGCAATCGGCGTCCTTCTCGGGTTTCCGATCGCCGACCCGATCATCGGCCTCCTCATTGCGATCTCGATCCTGATCCTGCTGGGGGGGACCGCGAAGTCCGTCGGGGCGCGCCTGATGGATGCTGTCGACCCGGGTCTGATCGACCGCGTCGAGCGCAGCTTGACGCACACGAAGGGCGTGACCGGTATCCGGAGCGTCAAGCTGCGCTGGGTCGGCCACCGGCTCCTCGGCTCGGCAGTCATCACGACGAACGCCGAAAACCTCCGCGACGCCACGCACGTGGCAGAGCACGCGACCGAACACGTCCGCGGCGAGCTGCGCAACCTCGACGAGTTCGTCGTCACCCCCATCGCCGCCGATCGCTGATCAAACCGTGCGCCTTGAGAGGCGGACTTCCGGCGGATACGCAAGGCCACGACGGGACCACTCACGGCTCCTGGTCAATAGAGTGCCGTCTTGAGCAGGATCACCAGAATGCCGAGTAGAGCGCTGATCAGCGCTGCGGTTATGCAGGCCCACCATGGTCGAGCGCGAAGCCAGAGGACGAGGTAGCCCAGCAGAGCAAGCATGACGACGGCGACCCAGAGTGCGATCGATATGCCGGTGTCGGTCGTCATCACACCGAAGGCCGCGAGCAGCAGGGGAATGGATGGGACGACGGCTGCCTCCAACATGCCGCTGGATTCCTTCAGCGCTTGTCTGATCGAATCTCTTATCCGGTCTCGGAGATGGTCGGCATGCCCGTGGGAACCGAGCGCAGTCGAATAGACGTGAGCGACCCAGAACACGACGACGCTGACGACGGCGAAGATGAGCACTTGCCATGCCGAGCTTGATTCCTTGAGACCGATCGAAGTCGCAGCGACGACGCTCGCATAGACGATCGTGCCGTAGATCGCAGCGGGGGTACCGATGTGCCCCAATAACGTACGGCGTGCGTCGTCGGTCGGCGCGTGCGAGGGTGGGCTCAGTGAGCCCCGACCGGTCATGGTTCACATCATCCGTTTGCCGGTCCGCGGTGGCAAGAGGAGCCGCTGCGCCGACGAAGTGCGACCGATGGGCTCTGAGAGGGGCCTCTCACAGTTGAACTGGGTACGCTGAGCCGAGCAAATGGAGGTAGAGGTGAGTAGAACGCTGCGCGTGGTGCACATCTTCCTACTCGTCCTTGTCGCCGCGGTGATCGCCGGCGTCGGCTTCGGCCACTCTTCCGATGCAGCACACGCAGCCGTGGGCACGTCTTGGTCACAGCCAGTGAGTGTCGGCGACACGGATTCCAATCACAGCGATTCCGAATTCTGCGCGGCGTTGTGCGCCACGGCGGGCGCTGCGACCCCGATTCATGATTCGTTGGTCGTGGTCGAAGTCCGATTCAGGACCGAGCGGCCGACGCCGGCTGCTGTGGCCATTCCGCAACGAGAGTCGCCCGCGCCGCCTTCACTGTTGGGACTGCTGGGCATACTTCGAATCTGATCACCGTCCGTTCCGGGATTTTGCACGCGCACGCCCTGCTCGGCGAGCCGTGTGTTCGACGGTTTGTGAAGGTGAAGATGGACGACTTTTGGACCAATGCTCTGTGGTCTCTGACACCAACGGTGTTGGTGGGACTCGTTTTCTGGTTCGTGCTGCGATCAATATTTCGCGCTGATCGGCGTGAACGTGAAGCGTACGCGCGCGAGGAGAAGCGGCAGCGCGCGCAACGCGTGTCGGCAGCCGGTTCCGCGCAGGCCGGTGAGCAGGATCCGTCGTGACCGGGGCAACGTCGACGCGATCCGCCCCAACGCGAGGTGCGATCGCTGCGCTTGCCGCTCTCGCCATTACAGCGTTGTCTGCTGCGCTGGTGCTGGCATTGCTCACCGTCCAGCCGGATGGGTCGATCTTCAATCCGGGGCCGGCGGTGACGTATGGGTTGCCGGCTGTGAAAGTGGTCGTCGATCTGGCGGCTGCGGCCACGATCGGTGTGCTCGTCGTTGCAGCTTTCTGCGTACCGGTCGGATTACGGTCGTGGAACCGGCTCCTGGACGCGGCGCCCTGGTGTTCCGCCTGCTGGCTGGTCGCCAGCTGCATTGCTGCGGTCATGACCTCGATCAGCTTGACGGGGCCGGTTGAGGCGAACATGCTCGGTCCTAGCCTTGCTCAGTTCTTCACACAGATCGCGGTCGGCCAAGGGTGGTTCGCCACAATCCTGATGACTGCGACGATCAGTGTTGTGGCGTTCGCGGCCCGTGGGCAGGCAGGCGTGGCCGCGGCTGCCATCTTGGCTTTCGCTGCGCTGGTTCCACTCGCGCTCCAGGGGCACGCCGCCGGGGCTGGAAATCACGTCACGGCGACGGTTGCGCTGTGGCTGCACGTCGCGGGAGCGGCGGTGTGGGTTGGTGGTCTGGCCGCGGTGGTCTATGTCGCGACCGTTGATGGGCGCACATTTGTTGCGTTGGTGCGTCGCTATTCAGCGATCGCACTGGCGGGGTTGTGCGCGGTGACCATTTCCGGGTTGGCAGGCGCACTCGTTCGTCTGAGCGATCCAGCACAGCTCCTGACCACGGACTACGGTCGGCTCCTGTCCGTGAAGGTGGTCGCCCTCCTCCTTCTGGTGGCGTTCGGATGGGCGCAACGAACCTACGTGATTCGACGGTTCGGTTCCATGGATGCGCCTGCGCTGCGGCGCCGGCTCGCCTTTGGCTCCCTCGCTCTCTGGGAGCTTGTGGTTATGGGCGTCGCGATGGGGACAGGAGCAACGCTCTCTCGGACAGAGACTCCGGGTGGTCAGATCCTGTTGGCGACGAAGGCTGAGCAGCTCACTGGTGACCGGTTACCGTTGGCACCGGGCATCGCCCGGCTCATGGACGCGTGGGTGTTCGACGCCGCAGCGGTGCTCGTTGTAGTCCTCGGCTTTGGGTCCTACCTCTACGGCGCGATCGCGGCACGTCGAAGCGGCAGCTGGCCCCGATCGCGGATGGTCGCCGCGATCGGGTGTGCCGTGGTCATCGTGTTCGCGTTCTGTTCGCTTCCCGGGGCTTATGCAACGTTCTCGTTTGCGGCGTACACGACTCTGCTTCTGCTCGGTGGTGTGCTTTCGGCAATTCTGGTTGTCGCAGCGCAGCCGATTCGCTTGCTTCAGACGGTCGTGAGACTTCGGGGGGACGGCAGCCTCGGTACGCGCGAATGGACGAGCTGGGTACTAGGAAGTCGAGCGATGGCAGTGCCGCTCCGGACGCCGTGGCTGTCGGCTTGTGCTCTGGTTGTGCTGCTCGGCACCGTGTTTCTATCGCCGTGGCTGGGTTGGGCGGTGCAGGACCCGGTGGGCCGGACCCTCACGACAGTCCTGGTGTTCGGGGTGACGACGCTGTTCGCTGCGTCACTGTTGCGCACGCTCGGCGAAGGACAGCGCCTGTTGGCGCAGGCGGTGGGGATCGCCATGGCGGTGGTCCTGGCAGTGGGCTTGCTCGCGGTCGTGGTCGCTTTCGTCCCCGGAGGTATCCTCCCTGCGTGGTACGGGGTGACCTTGCCCGCGTTGGGCGTGACTCCCGCGCTCGATCAGCTCATCGCGGCCGTGCTGCTCTGGGCGATCGCCGCCATTGCTGTGTTCGTGCTGCTGCTGGTTTTGGGTCAGCGGGTGGTCGAGGCTCGGCCGGAGTCTCCAAGACCGGAGCGAGCCTGAGATGGATGGGCCTGTGTACTTGCCGGAGGAGCCACCGGGCTTGGAGGCCTTCCTAACCTGGGCTCCGCAACCGGTGCCGCTTCTCCCAGTGGTAGGCGTCCTTCTCGCCCTCGCCTATGGGTGGGGCGTTTGGTTGCTAGCGTGCCGGCGTATTGCATGGCCGTGGTGGCGCACCACTCTCTTCGTGACCGGCTGCGGAGTTCTCGTCGCATTGACCGGTACGGGGCTGGAGGGCTACGGCTATCGGATGTTTTCGGTGTTCATGTTTCAGCAGCTCACCCTGATGATGACGATCCCGCCGCTGCTGATTTTGGGGGCGCCGGGCACGCTCCTACTGAAGGCGGCGCCGGCGAGGGGGCGTTGGCGCCTCGTTCGGCGATTGGCTCTCACCGGTCTGAGGTCCCGGCTTGCCCGTCTGCTGTTGCATCCGGGGTTCATGGTCCCGCTGTTCCTGATGGTGTTCTACGGGCTCTATTTCAGCGGCATCGCGTCGACATTGCTGGGATCCGTGGCCGGGCACCTCTCACTCGAGGTGGTGTTCTTGGCCGCGGGCGTCCTCTTCACTCTGCCGCTGATCTCTCCTGACCCATTGCCACATCGCCAATCGCATCTCGGTCGCCTGTTGGACATGTTCATCGAGATGCCCCTTCATGCGTTCTTCGGGGTGATCGCGATGATGGCGACCGTACCGCTGGTGGGCTTCTTCGCCCGGCCGCCGGCGGCGTGGAGCGTTGACGCTGTTGCTGATCAGCGCATCGCTGGCGCGTTGGCGTGGTCCTATGGTGAGCTGCCGTCGCTGATTATCGTGCTGATCCTGTTGTTCGCGTGGGCGTCCGACGACACCCGCCGAGCGGAGGCCGCCGACCGCCGGAAAGATGTGGAAGGCGACGCGGAGCTCGATGCGTACAACGCTTGGCTGTTGCGGCTGAATCGCCGCTGAGCAAGCTATTCCTTGCTGGCGCGTCGCCGGTTGAGTTCGGTGGCGAGCCAGAGTCCGCCGCCGGCGAGGATCAGCACGACGATGATGATCACGACCACCAGCGCGATCGGCGTCCCGGAGGACGAGTTCGCGGCCGTCGGGGGGCTGGTTGGTGAGGCGACAACGGAGGGGGTCGGCGTTGCCGATGACGTCGGCGTCACGGTCGCGGTGGCAGCGGCCGGGATGGGCCCGGCGTAGCTGAAGGTGTAGCTGCCGTCGATCGGATGCCCGTCGGCGGAGACCGTGCGCCAGGACACTGTGTAATCGCCTTGATCGGTCATCAGAACGGCACGGGACAGGGTCCGGTCCTGGATGCGGAGTTCGCCGGTGGTGACCTCGTGGCCGCCCGGACCGACGGCCTGGATGACGATGCCGCCCTGGAGGCCGCTCAGCGGTGCCTCGTTGAAGGTCAGCACGATCTGGTCCAGCTTTTCGGTGACGGTTTGGCCTTGGGCCGGATTGGATTCAGTGAGAGCATCGTGTGCTTCGGCAGGGGGCGCGGTCAGGCAGTTGGCGACCAGAGCGAGCGCGACGACTCCCAGGAGGGCAAGGACCCTCCACAGGAAACGGCTGGGCTCGGCGGCGGCGCTGGGGGCAGTCATCAATGGTCCCTGTGTTACTCGTGTGCGGAATGCTCGTGGCGGCTGTGCTGCGGGGGCTCGAACTGGAAGGTGGAGTGTTCGATACTGACCTCGAAGTGACTTGCAACGCAGTCCTGCAGCTTGTCCAGGAGCTCGGGCAGACGCCCGTTCTCGAAGGTATCGGGTTCCACGATGACGTGTGCGGTGAGGACCGGCAGCCCGGTGGCGATCTGCGTGGCGTGCAGGTCGTGGATGTCGACTACCTCCGGCAGCTCCAGGACGTGATTGCGCACGGAGTCGAGGTCGAGGCCGGGCGGTGTGGATTCCAGCAGCACGCTGGTCGTCTCCCGCAGCAACTTGAACGCACGCGGGAGGATCAGTACTCCGATGAACATTCCGGCCAGCGCGTCAGCGGCACCCCATCCGGTCAGTCCGATCAGGATCGCAGCGACGATGACCGCAACCGAACCGAGCGCGTCGTTCATCACCTCGAGGAAGGCGGCGCGGAGGTTGAAGTTCTCGCTTCGGCTGGAGGCCAGCACGGTCAGCGAGGCGATGTTGCCGACCAAGCCGATGATGCCGAAGACCAGCAGCTCGGTGGAGGGAATCTCCGGCGGCTCGAACAGCCGCCGAATGCCCTCGATCAAGACGAACACGCCGACCCCGAGGAGGACGGCGGCCTGCGCGGTCGCGGCGAGCACCTCAGCCCGCCGGTAGCCCCAAGTGCGCTTGTTCGTAGCCGGTTTGGTGCTCAGGTACGACGCCACCAACGCCATCGCCAGCCCGGCAGTATCGGTAAGCATGTGGCCGGCGTCGACGAGCAACGCCAGGGAGCCGGTGAGGACCGTGCCGACGACCTCGGCAATCAGGATGACGAAAGTGATGCCGAACGCGATCGAGAGGCGAACGCGATGGCGTTTGGCGGCCTCGCCGAAGAGTTCCATCGTGCTGCCATGGTCGTGGCCATCCATGCGACCTCCTTTCGCCATCACCCACTTTACGTCAATACATGCGAATATGTAAATTAGTTAATGTAGTTGAGAACCGTAATCAGAACCGTTCTCGGTACGATGAAGAATCGAGGAGCGAGTCGTGGACGAATTGACGTTGAACATCGAGAGCGCCGGCGAGCTGGCGGAGGTCTTCCATGGCCTGGCATCGCCGACGCGCTTGCGCGTGCTCGCCAGACTTCGGCAGAGTCCATCGAGCGTGACCGTCTTGGCGGAGGAGCTGGAGATCGGACAGGCGACGCTATCGAACCACCTGCGCATCCTCCGCCAGGCAAAGCTCGTCATCGGCGACCGCGACGGACGCTCCATCACCTACCGGCTGTTCGATGACCACGTCGTCGAGTTCTTCGACCAGGCACTGCTGCACCTCGGCCACGCCCAGCCGGGCGGCGACTAGTCGCCGAAGAGATCCCCCAGCCAGCCACCGCGGCGCTTGTTGCCGTAGCCGTTGTGGCCGGAGTTACCGTGGCCGGCGTTTCCGTGGCCGCTCTTGTTGTGATGTCCGGATCGATTCGGGTCCGACCATCCTTGCGGGTCAGCCGGGGCGGCGTATCCAGTCGATGGGCTCTGGGTCAGTGAGCGTTCGATGATCTTGTCGAGCTCGCCCCGATCCAGCCAAACGCCTCGGCAGGCGGGACAGTAGTCGATCTCGATTCCGGAGCGATCGGAGAGCAGGAGTGTCTCGCCGTCAACGGGACATTTCATGGTTCTTACCCTTCTGGTCGGTATGGTTGCCGGAGCGTAGGGGCCTCGTCTGAGAGTCGGCTGATCGCGGACGCGACTCGGATGCGGCAGTCAGGAGCCGTTTGCTACGCTTCCCACCAAAAGCTGGCTGTTATCGAACTGTGACCGTGGAGGTGAGGTGAACGCGCTGAGTGCAAGAGGAATCCGACGCTGGGTCGTCCTCGCCGTCGCAGCGCTCACCGTCGTGTTCGCTCTGCTGCTGGCGCACATGTTCGAAACGGCACACCCGGTCAACGAAACCGCCGGGCCCGCGGCATCCGCCATTGAGGGCAACGCCGCTCCGGCAGCAGCAAAAGCCGCCGCCGCCGCGCTCGCTTCATCAGAGAACGGCGTCCCACACGACCAGGTGCTGGTCCTGGGGTGCGTCCTCGGACTTGCTGCGGCCGCCTTAGCTCTAGCCCTGTTCGTGGGTTTGCTGCGACGAGACGTCCGCCTGACTCTTCTGCGCGTCGTGCGACGCCTGGGCGCGTCATTGCAGCTCGAGCGACCACTCGCGCCTTCTCTGGAATCTCTGGCCATAAGCCGGACCTGACGACACTTTCGCGCACCCACGGTGCCCTCGTCGTTCTTGTCCGTGCCCGCATAGGGCCGAGTCCGGAAACCCTAAATGCTCATCACCCGCCGCGCGCGGCCGGTTCGCCGCGCAACCTTCACCCCCGCCCCCGCTGAACCTCGATCACGTCGTGAGGCTCTCTCCGCTGAACGGAGCGTCCCAAGACGGCGACGCCGCAGCCGGCCGCGCTCCAAGGGTCGGCCTGCCCGCCGTTCCCTGCTACTTCCTCTGGCGGGGGCCGTCTTCGCCGTGACTTTGAGCGTGGCGACCTCGGTTCCAGCCGAAGCTGTACAACCTGACGGCGCCCTCGAAACGGTGGCCGACACCATCGTCGCGGGTGTGCCGCAGGCTATCGGGCAGACCGGCGGCGCAGCCGTTCCGGTGAATCGTGACGCACCCAGCGCGACCTCAGAAGCCGAACTCAAGGCTGCGGCGCGAACGGACCCCGCGGGCACTCTCGTGGGCAACACGCTTGGCCCGATCCAGTGGCCGTTCGCCGGCGATGTCCCGATCAGCGACGGCTATGGGTCGCGCTCCGCGCCCTGCTCCGGGTGCTCCAGCAACCACAAGGGCCTGGACATGACCCCCGGCGGCGGCACCAAGATCGCCGCGATCGCTGACGGCGTGGTCCGTTCCGCCGAAGAGTCCGATGTCGGGTTCGGCGTGAATGTGATCATCGACCACCGGGTCAATGGTGAGCGATTCGCAAGCCTCTACGCGCACATGCAGTTCGGGTCGTTGCAGGTCCGGGCCGGCGACCGCATCGCGGCTGGCCAGATCATCGGACGGGTCGGCACGACGGGCGCCAGCACCGGCAATCACCTCCACCTGGAGATCTGGGCGAACGGCGAGACACCGATCGACCCGTACTCCTGGCTCCGAGCACGAGCGAGATGAGTACCACCATGCCGAAACAGCCACGCCGGAAGCCACAGCCGACCCGCCGGCTTTCCGCGCGATTCTGGGCCAACACCATCGTCATCGCGCTCGCCTTCATCGTCGTGATCGTCATCGTGCTCGTCGGCCGGGCGCAATCGGCATCGAAACAGGACGCAGCGCCCGCCGTAGTGCGAGCCGACAGCCGAATCCTGCAGAAGGCGCCGACGGACAAGGTGACGGTGGTGGAATTCCTCGACTTCGAGTGCGAAGCCTGCGGCGCCGCCTACCCCGTGGTCGAGCAGCTGCGTGAGCAGTACAAGGACCGTGTCACATTCATCGCTCGCTACTTCCCCATCCCGAGTCACAAGAACGCGATGAACGCGGCGATGGCTGCCGAAGCAGCCGGCCGTCAAGGCAAGTTCACCGAGATGTACTCGAAGCTCTTCCAAACTCAGACGCAGTGGGCCGAACGACAGGATGACCAGTCGACTGTTCTGCGATCTGTGGCCGAGTCGCTCGGCCTGGACATGCGCCAGTACGACAAAGACATCGCCGACCCGACACTCCGGATCCGGGTGATGAAGGATCAAACCGACGGTGTCCAGCTGGGTGTGGCGGGTACACCAACGTTCTTCCTGAACGGCGAGAAGCTCACGCTGACCTCCACAGAGCAATTCGCCGCCGAGCTGGAGAAGGCGTGGCGGCGATGATGTTGGGCGACCGCCGGATCCGCCGCCAGATGCAACGGCTGTGGAGGACACCAGAAGCACACGAGACCATCCCGGCAGCCGTGTACCGGGAGCTGATCGAAGCAGCGACCGCGGCCTCCGTCCAGCTCCAGGTCCTCCTCCGCCGCAGGCCCGCAGACTCTGACGTGGAGCTCGAGGCACTCAGCGACGACATCGACACCCTCATTCGGATCATCAAGCGTCATCGACCAACCCGCTGAATCGAGAAGAATCATGTCCACTACTAACCGGCCCGTCCTCATCGCCGCTACAGCGGTCGCATTGGCGGCACCCCTGTTGCTCTCCGGCTGCTCGATCGGGGACACCGTATCCAAGCAAGCGCAGAACGCCGCCTGCCCCTTGGTCACCCCGATCACCGACAAGGTGGCATCCGACATCGATGCCGCCTTGAAGTCCGCGGTGCTCGACCCCGCGGCGGCCCTCGACCAGCTGAAGGCCGCCCGGACGATCCTGGCGCCGATCGCCGATCAACTGCCCGCGGGGAAGCAGCAGACTGCCGTGCAGAACGTGGTCGACACCATCGACAAACTCATCCCCGTCTTGAAAGCGGAATCCACCGGGTCGTCGACGGGCACCAGCTCGGACGTGCTCACCAAGAAGCTCTCCGAACAGATGAAGGCGCTGACCACCCTATGTTGACCGAACAAGCCGTAGAGACGGCGACCACTGGAGACGTCGACCGTCGACGCGTGGCGTTGCGTGCGCTGTCCGCAGGCCTTCTCGCGATTGCTGTAGACCAGGCAGTCAAGGGCATCGCCATCCTTTCACTCCCGTATGGCCAGCCCGTGCCGACGGTGATCCCCAGCCTGGATCTCAATCTGGTCCTGAACGCTGGAGCGGCGTTCGGGCTCGGCGCCCGAGTCGGCCCCCTGTTGGCGGCCGGAATCCTCATCGTCCTGACCGTCCTCACGGCCTGGATCATCCGACGAGTGATTCGTCGGGAGAACCCGACGGTGACAATACTGCTCGCGATCGCCGCCGGTGGCGGCTGGGGCAACATGGTCGACCGCGCGCTCCGAGGAGAGCACGGCGTCCTCAGCGGTGCCGTGGTCGACTACCTCTCCGTCAGCTGGTTCGCCATCTTTAACCTCGCCGACGTCTTCACTGTGGGCGGCATCGCGGCCGCGGTAGTTGCCGCAACTGTCCAAAACCGCCGCGCGCAGGGCGTCGCGGCGGCGACCGTTCACGACACGGTGACCGGCGCATGACCGGGACCCTCTCCGCACTCTCGACGGTGGCACTCTACGTCGCGATGGGCTTCTACACGGCGGCTTTCGTGGTCTTCTCCATCGACCTGGCCAGACGCGGAGCCGAAGCGACAACGACCGTCCCCAGCGCGGTCGCACGACGGATCGCGGCAACACAGCCACCGACGACCGTTGTCATCGGCGAGGAATCCAGCGAGCAGTCGACCAAATCGAAAGGAGCGCCGTCCCGCGCCGCCCGCGGCGTCACACGATGGGCATTCGGTCTGACGATCGCGGGCTTCGCCTTCCATCTCATCGCGACGGTGCTGCGCGGCGTCGCTGCGGCCCGAGTTCCCTGGGCAAACATGTGGGAGTTCTCGATGACCGGCACGTTGGTCATCGTTGGTGTCTTCCTGCTCGCCAACCTCAAGTGGGACATCAAGTACCTTGGCACGTTCATCGTCGGCCTGGTGCTTGTGCTGCAAGGCGTGGCACTGTTGCGGTACTACGTTCCTGTCGTTCCCCTGCAGCCGGCGCTCCAGTCCTACTGGTTGGTCATCCACATCATCGTCGCCGTCCTGGGGACCGCGTTCTTCGCCCTGGGATTCGCGCTATCCGGACTCCAACTGCTGCAGTACCGGCGTGAAGGCCAGGTCAAGGAGTTTCTTCCGCAGCAATTCCGGTTCCTGGCTACCCTGCCAGACTCGGTCGCGCTAGAGAACCTCGCCTATCGGATCAACATCGTCGGCTTCATCGCCTGGACGTTCACGCTCATCGCTGGAGCCATCTGGGCCTCCGCAGCCTGGGGTCGCTACTGGGGTTGGGACACGAAGGAGGTCTGGACGTTCATCATCTGGGTGATCTACGCCGGCTACATCCACGCCCGCGCCACGCGCGGCTGGCGTGGCTCTCGCTCCGCGTGGCTCGCGATCATCGGCTTCGCCGCCGTGCTGTTCAACTTCGGTATCGTCAATGTCTTCTTCAAGGGCCTGCACACCTACTCGGGACTGTAAGTCCAAGCCCCGGAGGGCAACAGTACAGCGATGCATTAATTCAGCATTCGCTGTACATTGGTGGAATGAGCATCGTCATGCCGGCGGCGACCATCACACACACCGCCGCTCTCGCCCGCTTCGGCCACGCGCTGTCCGACCCCACACGAGTGGGTATCCTGCTGGCCCTGCGGGAAGCACCCGCCTATCCATCTGACCTCGCGGACGCCCTGGACGTGAGCCGTCAGGTGATGTCGAATCAGCTGGCCTGTCTGCGCGGCTGCGGCCTGGTCGAGGCCATCCCGGATGGCCGACGCACCTGGTACCGACTTGCCGATGGGCACATCGCCCCTGCACTGGATGAGCTGCTTCGGGTGGTCCTCTACGTTGAACCCGGGTGCTGCGAGGGCGAGGAGTGCAACTGCACATGACGACGGCGACCGCACTCACAGACGCCCGCCGCGGCGTTCTGCGTCGACGAATCCGATGGATCGTATCGATCACAATCGGGTACAACCTCATCGAGGCCGTCGTCGCGATCACCGCCGGAAGCGCCGCATCCTCAGCCGCACTCGTCGGCTTCGGCTTGGACTCAACCATCGAGGTGCTCTCCGCTGTCGCGGTCGCCTGGCAATTCACTCGGAAAGATCCGGAGCGATGGGAGAAGGGCACGCTGCGCGTCATCGCGGTCGCGTTCTTCACGCTCGCGGCCTACGTAACCGTGAGCTCGCTGCTGGCCCTGGTCGGAGCTGTCAATGTAAAACACTCACCGTTTGGGATCATCCTCACCGCGGTCAGTGTCGTGATCATGCCCTTCCTTTCCCTCGCCGAGCGTCGCGCTGGGAAGGAAATCGGTTCTGCGACAGCGGTTGCCGACTCCAAACAGACATTGATCTGTACCTACCTGTCAGCAGCGGTGCTGATCGGGCTTGTTCTGAACAGCGCCTTCGGCTGGTGGTGGGCAGACCCGATCGCGGGCCTCGTCATCGCGGTTTTCGCACTGCGTGAAGGGCTGGAGGCTTGGAAAGGCGATGCCTGCGCGACATCTGTTGGAATGGTGCTAGAGGACGGGAGCGACCACGATCAGTAGGTGATGCGCAACGCTTCGCCCTCCTGGCTCAGCCGCGCGATACGCCCACGCAAATGGCACGCCTCATGAATGCACGCCAACAGGCCCTCCATCCACGCACGCCTCGACCGCATCTGCCCCGCACGGTCGGAGATGTCGTACCCGCCCGCTGAAGGATCCGCTTACGTACCAGCGATGCCGCCACGCAGCGATAACAGAACACCGCCACACAGCGACCAAAGTCACAGACGAGAGCGATCGCCTCAGCGTCCCAGAAACGATCGCTTTCGGTGTCAGCGCGGTCGGATTCAGGCTCTGCGCCAAGGCTGCCCTACTCTAGGAGCTTTCGCTTGCCCTGCTCGTACTCCGCATCAGTAAGAACTCCTTCGTCGTGAAGAGCGGCCAGCTGGCGGAGCTGTCGAGCAAATCGCGGCGGCATGTGGCGCACGGTTTGGCGGGCGGCCCATTGGTGACGCCGCCACGACGTCCGCATTCGAGAAGCGAGATACCCGCCAACGAGGCAGATTCCCACTACAGCCAGAAGGATCCCTCCGCACATCCACAGCCTCGCGTCTGCAGCGGCTGAAGCAGCGGCCGGGTCAAATTGAGAAGCACGGACCTCTGCAATGCCTGCGCGATCGGCCTGAATCAGAAAAATGATCGTTCCGGAGATCGCGGCAGCCGCCCCAACCATCCACAGCAGTGCACCGTGTGATCCGCGCTCGGTGTGGGCTTCACTCAGCTCGGATGTGAGAACTTTCGCGCTCATGCGTCGAGGGTAGTCCTGTGGGTGGCGAGGTGGCACGCCTCTGGGCGATTATCGAATGGCGTCGGCGGGGTCAATTCGCGCGGCGCGTACGGCGGGAAGGAAGGCCGCGAGAGCCCCACAGACGGCGCCGGCTACCGGCGCGATCGCGATCGTCTCCCAAGGCGCGATCGCGGTCCATCCGCGCGCGGCGGCGACTGCGACGGAAATTGCTAATCCGCCTGCGATTCCGGCAAGTGCGCCAGCGAGGCCGATAACGACGCCTTCCCAGAGAAAGATTGCCGCTACGCCGCGTTGTCCCAGTCCCACGGCCCGGGCTAGCGCAAGTTCTTGCGTGCGTGCTTGAACTGAGATGAACATCGCTGAGGCGCCGCTAAGTATGGCGAGGGCCAGAAGCGCGATCGCCAACGAGGCGAGTAACCCGTTGAGGTCGGTCTGCACTCCTACCCGCAAGTTCCGTAGCTCGGCAGCGGTCTCGACTGAGATATCTGCGGGGGATGCCGGGGAGAGAGCGAGCGGTATCGCGCTGGCTAAGGGTCCGGCAAAGCCAGGATCAGTTCGGACCACGATTTGTCGAGAACCGGCCGAAAAAGGCGGTAACGGTACGACAACACTCGTCAAGAGGTTCGGTTCCCGAGGCGCAGCAGTGATAGTGCCCACGACTGTATACGGTTCGCCGTTGACCCAGACCTCAGCTCCAATTCCGCCCCTGTCGGACAGGCCGAGCTGTGCGCCCGCGTCCGCACCAACGAGCGCCACGTGTTCCTTGGTCGATGAGAAGAGCCTGCTCAGGCTCTGGGGGGACGTTCCGATATCCAGCACCCCGAAGAGTCCACTATCAACGGCCACGGTGCTCCCTTGAAAGGGCGAGTTACCGCTGGCCGAAGTGAATGCGAACCGGCTTGTCCGTGCGGTGTTGGCGTCGAGGGGTGCCACCTGCCCGACCTCTCGGACATGTGGGAGCTCCCCGAGTCGGTCTAGCCAGGCGGCGGCCTCCTCGTCTGATGTACCCGCCGGTACGTTCACCCGAACCTCGTCCCGAGCTGCGGCCGTTAGCCGTCCGGCGATCTGCTGCGAGGCAGTCGCGCCGATGCCGGCCGCGCCGATGAGTCCCGCGAATGCGAGAGCGAAGGCCGCAATCAGAGCGACAGAACGCAGCGGTCGAGACGTCACGTTGTTGATCGCCCGAGTGAGGCGATCCGATGCCCGTCGTGACCGTGTGCCACGACGCTCCTTTGAGGGAGTCACTGCCAGCGACGGCCGTTCCTGTCCGTCAAGTTTCGAGCCAACAGAATTTTCTGCCCCCGTGATCTCTAGAACACCGTCAGCCATCCGGACCGTTCGGTCGGCGTAGGCGGCAATCCTCGGATCATGGGTGACGAGGATGACCGTTGCTCCCTGTCGATTGAGCTCGAGCAGGGCCTCCATCACTTGATCGCCGGTCTCGCTGTCCAGGTTTCCGGTGGGCTCGTCCGCGACGATGATCGAAGGATTCGTTGTAAGGGCCCGCGCGATGGCAAGTCTTTGACGTTCCCCACCGGAGAGTGACCGTGCCAGTGCAGCGGCCTTTTGATCAAGGCCCACGGCTTCTAACGCTCGCGAGACCTTTTCGGATTGCTCGCGGAGCGGTGCTCCTTGAATTGCGAGGGCCAGCGTCGCGTTTCGTTCGGTGCTTTCGTATGGGTTGGCGTAGGAGGACTGGAAGATAAATCCGTAGGTTGTGCTGCGCAGGTGATCGATCTGTGTTGCGCTCAGACCGCGAACGTCAATGTCGCCGAGGTGGTAGCTCCCCTCCCAGCGTGAGTCGAGCAATCCGATGATGTTGAGGAGTGTCGACTTTCCCGATCCGGATCGCCCCACGATCGCGAGGAATTCGCCCGGTTCGACGACCAAGGACGCCTCTCGGACAGCGAACCACTGCTGCGACTCTCCGTAACGGCGCTGGATATGGTTGAGCGTGAGCCGTGGCGGTGAAACGGTCATTGGGACACCAATATCTCGTCCCCGACTGCGAGGCCCTCAGCTTTGATGGCCGTCCACCCGTCCGCATTTCGTACCACGACGATTGGAGTGCGCGCAGGAGTATCCGATTTGCTGCGCTTGATCACGTAGTCACCGCCAGAGTCCGACCGGATGGCGATTGTAGGCACTGCCATGTCGGGTTTTGACTCGGTGCCGAAGAGGACTGCGACGGCGTCGCCTGCCGTCAGGTTTCCGCCGGCATCAAGGTTGATTTGGATGTCGCGGCCGGGTGGCCGTCCGCCGCTGGTGGGGCTCGACTGGAAGTCACTGATCTTGGCCACGGCGCCGGTGCCCTTTTTCCCGCCAGAGCCGGTGATTGTCACCTTGTCGTTCAGTTTGATTTGTTCGGCCTCGCTGACACTGGCTCGCACACTGACGTAGGGGGATCCCATTCCCAGCACAGCGAAGGGGTGATCGTTGTCCACGGAAGTGCCGGCCGGAGCGACAGAGACCAAGGAGAGGGCGCCGAGCGAGGTTGGAACGGTGTAGAACTCTGCGGTGGTGATCGTCGTGGAGTATCGACCACCAGGTGGCTCGACATTTGCGGCTGAGTAGGCGGAGCGCACTGCACTGAGGGTGGCGCTATCGACCTTCCCCGTTTGCGGGACTCCAAGCGCCTTTTGCAAGCTGGCGACGTCACTGCCAGTATCTCCAGCGACCAGGTTCCGGAAGAGCGGTATATCCACGCTGTACAGAAACACGGGTCTGTTCGAGACAGTACCAAGAAGCTGTCCGTTGGTAAGTGGGCCGGGGTTAGCCGAAACAGAAGTGACAACGATGCGCTCTGCGCCCGCCGGTGGGCCAACCGTCACCGGCTGTTCCTGTGTCCCCGAGACCTCGCCTTGGATGCGGATGTCGGCGGTCACGGTCCTGGATTCAACCGGGGCGTATACGGGCACATTCGTCCCGCGAGCGTCAAGCACAGCCGAGTCCGGCGAACGCACCCATATACCCAGAAGGAATGCCGCACCCGCGATAAGGACCGTGATTAAGACAAATGCGAGTGCGCGGAAGGGATGATCCAAACGACGCAGCCGCCGCGGCTCACCCGCCAACGGTCGTGACCAATTTCTGTGCTTGGGCGACCACCTTCTTGACCTTGTCGCGGTAGGCCGTCAATTCGCCCTCGTGATCATCGATGTACCCTGCCTGCTTGGTCGCTTCCCAGTCCGCCAGCGTCTGGACGGAATTGAGTGATTCTTTGCACCGTACGTCGATTGCAGCGACCTCGAGCTGCTCTTCTCCAGCGGAAGGGAATTGAGGCACCAGAACCCGGGCATCCTTGTTGGCCGCCAGGCCCCCGTCCTGTATGCAGCTGAGCCACTTCTCCCGGACCGACTTAAACTCGTCGCTGGCAAGAAGAGCCTCGAACGATTCATTCATCCCGCGATCTACCACCGACTGATCCGGCGACGTGTTTACCCCCATCACGGGTAGCTGCTTGGTTGATTTGAAGCACGCCCGATAGTCCTGCCACCAATCGGGACCGAGCGCATCCTCCTGGGCTTGAACATCTTTCGACTGACTCGACTCGGGTAGCTCGTACCCATTGGCCTCAGCGTCGGCCGGCGCCCATAACCCATACCGACGATCCGGTAGAGGCGCGAGCGCCGACCAATCCTGAGACGCGCGGGGGAAAGTCAGCCCCTTGTTGGCCATGCACTTTTCGATCGCAATCGAGTTCGCATGGTTGACCGTCTGAACCTCACCCCAACTCATCGCATATGACTCAAGCGGCAACAGAATCTGTGCCGTCGCCGGATTGAGCTGCGCGCGCACGTTGGCGTGCGCTTGCGACGGCCCGGACGAACACCCGGTCAATGCAACGACGAAGAT
Source organism: Leifsonia sp. TF02-11 (assembly GCF_017565305.1). Lineage (GTDB taxonomy): Bacteria > Actinomycetota > Actinomycetes > Actinomycetales > Microbacteriaceae > Leifsonia. The sequence goes on along the minus strand of NZ_JAGEKP010000025.1, from coordinate 22,482 downwards.
GAGCGCTGCTGCTGAAGTCGTCGCTGTCAGCCGCCCACCCGCCATCAGTAGAAGTAGAGGGAGTCGAACGAGTCGTTACGCCAGTCAGGCCAATTGAAGAAGCCCGCGGCTCCTCCGGGCTGCTGGAACAATGAACCCGAGTAACCGGGGTCGCTGAACCAGCCGATATAGGCAGTTCGGTTGTTGGCGACGGAGGAGATGACGTCGTGGAACCCCGCAAGCGACGACTGGCTGCTGGTCCACGATCCGAAGGCTCCGGCATAGCTGGAGTCAGTCCAGGCGCACGCGCGGTTACTGCCGCACTGAGTGATGGATGCCTGTGCCGGTGCGCTGAATCCAATGACAGAAGCAGCGACAAGAGCTGCAGCACCTGCAACCCCAATGATTGAACGCTTTTTCACGATATCTCCCCAATCCTCAGTGAACGTGAAGCTGAGCCGGAGTCTAGAACGCCCTGTCTAGGGGACGCAAGTACCAAGCGCGAGAGCTCCACGAGCATCCGAGAACATCAAAGCTGGTGCCATCTCGGGCGGCACCAGCCTGGTCGTCGGGCACCGCTATGGCCCGCCGGGTCGCTTGCGCTAACGATCGTTTCTGAACCTGCCCCCTGTCCCAATGTCGGGACGATGGTGTAGTGTCCCAAGCATGGGACAGCAAGACGGCGGATACCTCGATTGGCTCAGATGGCATGACTCGCTCACCACTGAGGAGCGGATCGCCCGCGGGCCTTTTCAGTCCGCGTTCGCAGTAGGCCGTGGCGAGCACGGTAAAGGCGCAATCGACCGCGCGCGCCGGCAGGCGTCCATCGCATCCCACGTGCTCGACCAGGTGGAGGAGCAAGCGGTGTTCGCCCTCCTCGTCGACGGCCACAGCGTCCGCGACGTCGCCGCGAGCACCGGGCTCAGCAAGAGCGAGGTGGGACGCATCGCCAAGCGTTTTGAACGGGACGGTGACACCTTGGTGTCGCACGCGACGTTAGCGCCCCTGGGAGCCGCAGACGATGTGCGCGACGGCATCCGCGCCGCGTGGGGTCACCGCTGATGCGGGGGTACACAGCGGTCCCGGACCCGTGGCCCATGCCCACCCTGCCGCAGTGGGCGGCCAACATCGTGGACAACGCCGTGCTGTTCATCGTCGGCGTGGTGATCGTCGCCGGCATCGGTGTCGTTGTGTGGATGGTCCTGAGCGATCGCGCTGAGCGTCGGCGCCCAGATGGAGGGCTGCATGCGTTTCGACCGTTCCACGCTGGGCGACGAGCTGCCCGGCAGGGTGCACCGGTGGTCGCTCCGGCAGAGCTGAGCGACCAGGACGCACCCGCCTGGGTGGCCGGCTACCATGTCGGCCGCATGGAACCGGTCGCGTCCCGGAAGTAGGCCGCCCGGTAATGCGGGAGGGCTCGTCAGCTCTGGGTATGAGAGTGTCGATGGCATGAGCGATGAACCAGAAGCGAACCCTCACCTTCGGGATGCGTTGCTGATCGCCAGGCAGCAGTGGCAGCTCAACGAGATACGCGAGCTGGTGCGCGCCTTCGCGCGAAATGGGACGTCGACGGCTCCGCCGGAGGCGTACGCCTATCTCGAACTCATGGTGGATGCGATCGTGGACGATCCGGAACAGGTAATGGCGCTCAACGCGGACGTGAGTCGGCTACTCAACGACGGGGGTACGACCTTCGATCCAGACGGTCGCCAGGCCGGCTGAGCTTCACGGCCTCGGCGTCCCGCTGCGTGGGTCGAGGCCAGCCTTCCATCGCTCGCGCTGTTCCTCCGGGGTCACGATCTGCCCGTGCGGGTCGGTGATGGGGACGAGGAACTTCGGCGTGCCTAGCTCGCCTTCGGCGGCGGCCTGTGCCTCAGCGAGGCTTTCGTAGTAGCCCAATGGCCACCGGTCAGCACGTTTCAGGACCCAATGGTCGACGCGGTACATCATCAGCGTTTCGCGGGTGATCTTGTTCACGGCCGGCCCGTGGTGGATTAAGAAGCGCGGTTGGATCGCGTCGTCGAGCACCAGCCAGTCGCTCTCCCCCACCCGAATCGTTCGCACGAATCCATTCGAACATACTTTCGAATCTCTGGTCTAATGGGGGCATGAGCACGAACCGCCGATATCCCGAAATGGGGATCGGCCGCGGCGTGGAGGAGATTCTGATCCGAGCCCAGCCGGTGAGTCTGACCGATGCGGAGCTCGACGTCGAGCACCACCCGATTCACCGGCCGGCGGAGCCGCGGCCGGTGCGGGCGTGGGTGCGTTTCCCGGAGACGGTGATCCGCCCAGAGTGCGAGGCGATCGCCTGGACGGATCGCGCCGTTCAGGTCCGTTGGACGTCGGTCAACGGCATCGTGCGTACGGCATGGGTGTGGCGGGGCGCGATCGAGGATGGTTGGGACCGGCCGCCGATTCCCCCGCGGCGATAGGAGTCCCTTGTCAGGCTCGGTCGCCAGCCGACCGCTCCGTAGCCTGTTGTTCCAGCCGCTCCCGGGCTTCGGTGATCAGCCGGCCGAGCGCGAACAGGGAGGGGATGGCCTCCGGGTTGCCAAGGCCGGAGTCGTCGACGAGCGTGACTTCGAGAGGGTTCTCATCCTCTGAACGGTTGTTGACCGCGGCGCGGATCGTGATGGCATCGATGTCGGCGTGGAGGACGTCTTCACCAGAAATTCCTCCTGTCATGACCACTGTGCCGTCGCCGCGCCGTTCGAACGTGCCCGCGGAAGTCGCGGTGGGAGGCATGTACCAGAGCAGATCGGCCGCGAATCCGGAGTCCGCCGGCAAGCCCATCTTGGCCAGGAAGAGCCGGGTGTACGTCGGGGCGAGCTTGCTCGTCTCCTGCGCCAACCATTCGGAGCGGAGTTCTTCTTGCTCGGCCGCTTCCTGTGCGCGCTTGGCCTCAATCTCGGCCAGCTCAGAGCGGTACTTGGAAAGGGCGGCCTCTGCCAGTCGGGAGTTCGTCATGCGGTGCCGCCGTTCGTCCGTGCGCGACCGGTGTACGTGAGGCCGGCACGGCGCAGGGCGTCGGCCGGCGTGCCGTCGCTGTAGTCGGGGGCCTCCCCCGTCATCGGCAGCGGCGCATTCGCGCGGGCGTACTCGTGCACCTGGTCGCTGAGTGCGTCCCAGGTTGGGATCTCACCCACCGGAGTGGTGACCAGCTCGACGCCGCACGTGATCCCTTGTTCGGTGAGGTATTGGCGGGCTGCCGTGAGGTACGCCTCGGCGTACGCGGCCAGGTCGCGCGCGAACAGCGCTTCGACGTCCTCGACGAGCTGCTGCGCGGCCGCGGCCCGCTCCTCGGTCATCCCCTCGGTGAACGTGGCTTCTGCGGCCGCGTCGCGTTCGTCGTCGTACAGGTCGCCCAGACCGAAGTCGTAGAACACATCCTCCGCGTCGAACGGCAGCCGCACCGGCTCGGTGCGGTAGCGCAGCAGCTCGGCGTCGTCGTCGCCGGCGGTGCTGTGGACGATCTGGCGCACGTAGTCGGCTTCCCATGATCCGGGCCGGCCGGCCAACAGCTCCTCAACGCCGCCCAGGTTGGCGGCAACGGCCGTGAGGACGTAGGTGGCGATTTCTCCGAAATCGACGGGCTCGACGGTGGCCTGCTCGGTGCCGGCGCCGCGCACGCGCGTCTGACGCGCCGCCGCGGTGAGTGCGGCGATCGCGTCGGCTACCGGGTTGGGCTCGGCAGGCTCGACCGCCTGCAGTGTGGTGGTCATCGTGTGGTCCTTCCGGATCGATACTCGAGGACGGTCTACAGGTTGGCCGCAGCGGCCCCCTGGGGCAGCTCACGGGCTCCCACGGGCGGGAACGGCTGCCCGTTGTTGTACTTGGCTTCCAGGCGCTCGACCTCGGCCATGACGGCCTTGTGGATGAACTGCGAGAGGTTGCGGCTGCCCTCAGTGGTCATCGTGTAGAGGATCGCGCCGCGCACGCGGTCGGTGTCGGCGGGGTCTTGGTAGAACGACACCTTCGCCCGTGACTTCGGCTCGCGTGGCGCGGGCTTCGTCGCGGCGCGCTCGGCAGCCTGGAGCTGGCGGGTCTGCTCTACCTGGTCGGCGTCCTCGTGCTGTTCTTGCGTCCACCGGGTGGCGTCGACGGCAGTCGGCGCGGCCGCGGGTGGCGGCGTGATGGGGCTCGATCCGGCGAGGCTGGATTTGCGTGGTGCTGGTCGGTTCATGATGCGGCTCCTTCGATCGCAGTCAGGTGGTCGGCGTAGATGGCTCCGAGTTCTGTCGCTTCGGAGCCGCCCCACTCGTCGAGGCCGCGTGCGGCCTCGGCCGCGTCGGAGATGACGACGCGCTTGGGGACGACGGGTGAGAGCATCCGCAGCCCTCGGGCCGTGATGGCTTGTCCCAGCTCGTCCAGCCATGTGCGGCCGCTGACGGTCTTTTCCTCGTGCTTGTTGACGATGACGCCCGCGACGCTCAGTCCGGGGTTGTAGTAGGCCCTGACGTTCTCGATCGTGTCGAGGAGCTGGCCGAGCCCGTTGGCGCTGAACAGCTTGGATTCGGTGACAACCACAACGGCATCGGCGGCCGTCAGGCCGTTGATGGTGAGCTGGTCGAGGCTGGGTGCGCAGTCGATCAGGATCAGGTCGTAGTCGTCGACGACGCTGGCCAGGGCCTCGCGCAGGCGGCCTTCTCGGCCGGCTCCGGCGATCACGAGTTCGTCGCGCACGTAGCCGAGCGTGACGCCACTGGTGGGCACGACGTCGAGGCCGGGCCAGACGCCGGGAACGATGACGTCGCGGATGGTCTCAGGTGCGCGCGAGCTGAGCGCGTCGGCAAGGCCGGCCTGGTCCTCCCCTACATCCTCGGCCGCGGCGATCGTCGTCAGGTTGCCTTGTGGGTCGTTGTCGACGGCGAGCACGCGCCGGCCTGCACGCACCGCGGCGCGCGCCAGGTGAAACGTGGTCGTGGACTTGCCGACGCCGCCCTTCTGGTTGCAGAGGGCGAAGATTCGAGCGGTCACGTTGGTTACCTCCAATGGGTCTAATAGTACTGTTACCGTCACGTCATGCTGCTGCGTTGTGTGCGCGTGGCGTGACAGGGCCGGGGAGCTGTCGGGCAGCTCCCCGGCCCTGCTTCGACTCAGAACGGGGTGTCGTCGTTGGTGTCGGCGGCGGCCGTCGCGCGCTGGACGGTGACGCTCTGTCCGCGCAGGCTCACACCGATTTCGTCGGCGCGGACCTCGTGCTGAAGCCGGGTTCCCTGCTCGCCCTTGTACTCGGTGATGCGGTAGCCGCCGGAGAAGGTAACGCGGATGTTTCCGCCTGCCTCGGCCGCGTCCACGAGGTTCTGCGCCTGGTTGCCGCTCACGGCGACGTCGTAGGCCGTGGCCGGACCGTCGCTGTAGGAGCCATCCGACTGACGGATGCGGTCGCTGACGATGACGCGGGCGTAGGTGTACGGGCCGTGCTCCCCCTCCCGGAGCGTGGGCGTCTCGGCCAGGTTTCCAGTGCGAGTGATGTAGCTCATTTCGATTCCTCCCAGAATGATGGTGCCTCTAACAGTACTGTTGGGGTTTATAGAGTTGCAATGACCTAGTAGCGCTCGACCTCCATCTCTCGGCCGTCCATCTGGGGCGGGTACAGCACCCACTCGATGCCGCTGACCGGGTTGGGGTTCTCGACGCGGACGCCGCGCACGGGCGAGCCGAACTCGATCGGCCCCAGCTCGTCGGTGACGCGCAGCGGCGTGCGGTAGATGCGGCCGCCGTGGCTGAGGATGCGGTCCCCGATCCGCAGGTCTGCGAGTCGAGTGACGATGATCTTGGACATGGCTTCTCCTATGGAGTGATCTAACGGTAATAGTACTGTTAGGGTCGTTGGGGCTGTTTTATGTTCCTGCTGGTTCGTGCCGGTGGATGTCGACTGGGCTACTTATGGCCCTTCGTTCACCTCTAATAGTACTATTACCGGCGTTGGGGGTCAAGTCACTGGCAGCTGTCACATTGCAGGGCTTCCATCGGGTCGATGGGCACCACGTACTCGGCCGCAGGGGAGCGGTAGTGGGCATCGCCTTCGTCGTCGCCCGCGGCGTGCGCCTCGATCCACATGTCCGCGCTGGCTGGCTCCCCGATCGCTCGAAGCATCCCCGCCAGGGCCTCGACCTCGCCGCAGCTCAGGGTCGGCCCCAGGTCGCCTGCCATGTCTCCGGCGGAGAACACCGCCGCGAATCGAGTGACGTCGCTGGTGTTGGTAATGAGTGTGCTCATCGCTTCTCTCCCTCTCCCTCTCCCTCATGTTGTTTTGCCGGGAAGGCACGTAGTGCCGTTCAGGGAGAGCGGTTGGAGTGCAACCCGCAGGGCGGCGGGGGAGAGAATTTCCGCGCGAAATAAGGGAGCTTGCGACCGCGTGCGGAAAATCTCGGCGGAGCTGGCTCCCGCAGGGAGCTTGCGCGGAGGCCGCCGACCGTAGAATGCCGCAGGCTTCCCGGCAAAAGACAGGGGCCGAAGGCCGTACAGTCGGCCGGCTCCGTCCGGCCGTCCGTTGTCGGCGCCGGCTCCGTCCGGCGCCGACCGCTCTGGACGGTGTTCAGTCGAAGCCGGGGCCGAAATTGTCGGTCCAGCATTGCGGATGAATGCCGGTTCGGATCAGCTCGCGTTCCGCGGCCGGCCTCGCGGGGGCGGCGTCCTGAATCAGCGCGCCCGCGCGCAGCGCGGCGGCTTCCGCGGCCGTGAGCTCGACGACGCTCGACCGGTGACAAAACATGCATGCGGGTGTGGTGTGCGTCTCGGTGGTCATGAGTCCTCCAATAGTGGTGTTGGGGTTAGTCGGCGGCGAGGTCGTAGCCGCCGAGCGGAGAGCGGCCGGGGACGTGGCGGCGTCCGTGCTCGCCGCGCTCGGTGAGGATCGGGACGCCGGGCCGCTGCCAGGCGGCCGGATAGGTGGCGGTGACCCATGCGGCGACGGCCGCGATCCGCTGCTTGTTCTCGAACCGGGCGAGCTTGCGGGGGAGGATCGGCAGCTCGCGCCATCCGGGGAGGGCGTGGTCGTGCCACGCCTCGACGGCGGCGCTCTCGTTGTCGGTGATGACGTGCCAGGCGCAGCGCGGGCAGTTGGCCTGATACCGGCCGCCGCCGGGCAGCGGGGCGGCGCTGTGGTCGTGGTCAACCTCACGGCACCAGGCGTCCGCGGTGAACATGTGCAGCTCGTGACCCTCGGTGACGGTCGGGCCGTCCAAGTAGTAGGCGCGGTGCCACATGTGGCTGCGGGGGATGCAGCCGAAGTGCCCGTGCTCGGCGCAATAGCGCTCGAACGCGGCGACCAGGGCGGCGGGTTCGTAGTAGTCCGCCGTGTAGCTGAGGGGCGCGCCATCCCAGGGGGTGGCGGCGACCGCCTCGCGCTCGAATTCGGCCAGGTCGAACAGGGTGGGCTCACCGGTCATTGCAGTTACCTCCAACAGTACTATTAGGGTCAGGCGGTGGCGAGCTCGGCCGCGGGCTCGGTGAGCGCGTCCGCGAGGGTGTGCGCGGCGCGCAGGACGTTGGCCGCGGTGGCCTTGATGGTGTCGGAGTCGCAGTTGCTCCACCCGGCGACGTAGCCGACGCTGTAGGCGCTGGTGTCCAGTCCGAGAATGCCGGCGACGACGTAGGCGACGCTCTCGGCTTCGGTTTCCTTCACGCCGCGGTGCTCGATGTACTCGGCCTGATCCTCCTCAGCGTGCAGGATCGCGTGCGCGGCCTCGTGCAGGGCCGTCTTGGCTGCCTGGGCGGGAAACAGGTTCGCGTCGATGACGATGCGTCGGGCCTCGGGGTCGGTGTAGCCGTTGGCAGCTCCCGCGATGGGCTCGCACTCGACGGTCCAGCCGGTGCCGGTGAGGTAGTCGGCGGTGGCCTCGAAGATGCCGCGGGCGTCGTCTCCGGTGAGCGGTCGCGCGATGTCGGCCGGGTCGCCGGCTTCCTCGTCGATGAGGTCGGTCTGTCCCATGTCGAACACGGAGACGGGGAAGAACCGCACGCGGCGCTGTTCTTCTTCCTCGCCGGTTCGTTCGTTCTCGACCGTCTCGCGAATCTCGCGGCCGCCAAAGATGCGGATACCGCGCTCGCCCTTGCGCACTTGGCGGTTGAGCTTCTGCCAGGTCCTGTATCCGGCGACGTGGGTCGCCTCGGGCCGCTGGGCGAAGATCAGCAGCAGGTTTCCCAGGCTGTAGCGGTGGAACGACTGGGCGAAGTTCAGGAAGGCCGCCCATGCCTCGGATTCGCGCAGCGCCTCGACCTGTGTCGCGATCGTCGCTTGCAGCTCCTCGGCCTCGGCACGACGCTCCTCGGCGCTCTTGGTGCTGGTGATCTTGCGGGCCATCTCGCTACCTCCGGTGACGGTATTAGTACTATTAGGGCCACTCAGACCCCCTCCACGTTTTCTTGCCGTGAAGGCACGAAGTGCCATTCAGGGCAGAGGAGGGAGTGCAACCCGCAGGGCGGTGGGGGAGAGAGTTTTCGGCCGATGTGAGGAGCGCAGCGACGCGGCCGAAAAGTCTCGGAGGAGCCGGCGGCGCAGCCGCTTGCGCGGACGACGAGGCCCGTAGAATGCCGCAGGCTTCACGGCGAGAAAACGAGCGCCGCAGGCGCGAGAAGCAGCCGGCCGCGTGCGGCCGTCGTTCACGGCCCGCAGGGTCGCGGGGAGTGCGAGGGCGCCGGCCCTCGTGTCGGCCGGCGGCCGACTCGCTCAGGCGATCCGCTCGTCTCCCAGCATCGTGTCGACAGGATCGGGCGCGATCGCTCGGCGGCCTTTGCTCGCCGTCGATGCCGTAGCCGCGCCGCTCAGCAGTGCACGTGCCATCCGGAAGTCGGCTCGACCGTTAGCGTCCCGCGGGTGTGCGCCATAGGCGTTTGTTCCCAAGTCGGGGAGGAGTGCGAGCTGGCCGGGTCCGGGTCGGCGGCTCGGGTGGGTGCGGCGTGGGGCGCGCATCCACGTCTCCTCGGCCTGCCACCACGCCCACAGCTCGCGCTCGACCGTGTAGCGGGCTGCGCGCGCCTGCAGTCGGCCGTCGACGTCGAGCTGCACGGCGGCGGCTCGACGGTAATCCACCGATCGCCGTCGCCATCCGTGGCGGGTGAGGACGAGGACGCCGGCACGGGTGAGCCGATCGAGGGCCGGCCGCACCTGGTTGACGGTGCATCCTGCGGAACGAGCGAGCGCGTCGACGGGTTGAGGATCCGTTGTGGTGCGGGCGTACATGTTCCCCGCGTGGAAGCCGAGCCCCGGTCCCAGCGTGAAGAGGTCGTGGGCAGCGTCCCGGGTTCTCTGGGTCAGGGTAGCCAGGAGGGTGGATCGTTCTGCGGACCCTGCCCCTGCGGGGCGCGGGTCCGCTTGTGACCGACTTGTAGATGCAGAGCTGGGGATAACCGATTGAGGGTCGATGGTCCAGTGCGCACCATGTGGACCATCGGCAGCGCGGGTCTGGGCGACCCACCCGTCCGCGGCGAGCCGTAGGAGCGCCGTCCTGGCCGTCTCCCGGCCGATCCCGGCAAACAGGGCGAGGCGGCGGGTATCGGCCTCTAGAGAGGCGCTGAGGGCTTTCAGGGCGAGCATGCACAGGACGTCGAGCACGCGGCGGTCGGCTGGGCCTCCTCGGTGGGCCCAGCGGCCGGCAGATGCGTCCGCTCGCGCCTGGACGTGGCGGACGTGGGCGGCGATCGCGTCGGCGCGGGCGTCGAAGGTGGGGTCGTCTCCGACCTGCCGGTCTGTGGTGGCCACGAACCGTACGGCCTTGTCCCATTGCCGGCGGAGGACGTGTGCGGCTCCGCCGCGGCCGCGAGGGCGGCGCTGTAGGCGATCGCGGTAGGACCGGACGTGCTCTAGGCCCGGTGCGTCGTCGACGAGCGCAGCGACGTCGGCGTGACGCCATCTGGCGGCCGCGGCGCCGACGAGGATGCGCCAGAGTACTGCGGAGGCGTCGCCAGAGGCAGCGTCCTCGCGCAGTGCGGCGGCGCTGCGTGCGGTGAGCTCGCGGCGCGGGCCGGGGAGGTACAGGCGGCCGTGCTCGTCGACGGGGATCGGGCGCTTGGGGTCGATACGCCCTGCGGGCTCAGCGCCGTTACTGAGCTTGGCCAGGGCCTCGACCAGGCCACGCACCTGCGCGGCCGTGGTCGTGGGGGTGGTGAGCATCCCGAGGTCGCCGCGCAGCACCGTCGAGCGGCCGCCGTGGCGGTGCGGGGCACCTGGCGGGCGCAGGCAACCGGTCTGCGGGTTCGTCAGGGGAACGATGTCGAGTGTTGGGCACACGTTGCGCAGGAAGTGCGCGAGGGTGGCGATCGTGCCTGCGTCGACGCTCTCGGAGAGAGCGGCCCAGACGTGGCGGCCGTGTGAGGGGCCGGACTCGCAGACTACGTGCTGAATGCCGGCGTCCGTGAGGAGGCCGGCGATCACGTCAGCGTCACGAGCTGCCGCGGCCGCGGCACCGGGCGTCTTGGCGTCGAGGTCGAAGCCAAGGAAGCGGAAGCGTCCGCTGGCGTCGGCCAGGTACATCGCCCACGGGCGCGTGGGCTCCTTGCCGTCGACGCGGCGGTGCGAGGGGTAGCGGTTCTGAACGTCGCCGTAGGCGTCGACGACAGCGACGCGCACGCTCGGCCGAGGGCTGATGGCCGCGGTGAGTATCCACGACGCGCCAGGAGCGCCGGAATATGCATAATCCGTCGCGAGGGTTATGATGGCACCGTCTTTCACGTAGTGGTTGACACAAACAGGCCCCGGTCGCCAAACCGGTTCCTCACATCGCTTGATCTGTTTCCGTCGCCAAACAGTCCAGATCAGGCACTTAGCTTCGGCCCCCGTCTCGCAAGAGGCGGGGGCTTGCTCGTTAAGCCGCTGTGATGGGCAGCTCCTCGTATTCGTGACGTGGGGGGAGCGCGGGCGCGTATTCGGGCATGCCGACTTCGCGCGCGAGCAAGGACGCGATGTAATCGTTGACGCTCATTCCTCGGGCCTCCGCTTCTTCGCGGACGGCCTCTCCGAGAGGGTTAGCTACACGCGAGATGAGGGCCTGACGGTCGCCTTTGCTGTGGCGGCCGCCACGGTATCGCTGCGCTGTCATGTTCGTGAGCCTAGGGGCGTTAAGAAACTGATTCTGGTAGGCCACGCGGGCGTGTTGCATCACTTCGCCTCCGATGGCGTGACCTCGATCGTGCATACGACGTCGCCCATGCGCAGGCTGGTGCCGGGTTCGATCGTGTAGGGCACGCCTGGCTCGAACCGGCGGGGTGGGTCGGTCTGCGTCTCGATGCCGTTGCCGCTGTGGTAGTCGGTGACGACGATGCGGCCCTCGTCGTCGACGTCGATGAGGGCGTGGGTGCGTGAGAGCATCCGCTCGGGGCTCTCGACGGCGATCGGCTTGCGATCGCCTACGGCGATGGGATGGCGGCCGAGCACGACGCTCTCGCTGGTGTCGACCGACTCCTGGGTGGTGAAGCGCAGGCGCAGGCGCGGCCGCGTGTTGGCCGGGGGAGTGGGCTTGGCCATGACCGTGTGGTCCAGCTCCTCGACGGGGACCACCACGGCGCGCACGAAGGGCAGCTCCTCGACGGTGGTCGCGGCGTCGGGGACGACGGCCTTGACGTCGATGGGGTCGGCTTCCACGCGGTGAGGCTCGGGCGTCTTGCACTGGACGCACACGGCCTCGGTGACGGGTTGGAGTCGCCGGCAGATGCGGCAGCGTCCCTCGTGGACGGTGAGCCCGTCTGCCGGCGGGATCGTGCCGGCGGCATCGAGGAGCTGCACGATGCCCTCGGGCCGAACCCCGAGCGTCCATGTCTGGCTGCTGTCCTTGACGGTGAGGCGCACCGGCCGGTGCAAGCGGATGGCGATCGCTACGCATCGGGCGATCATGCCGGTTCGCAGCTCCTCGACGCTGGTGGCTTCGCAGGGCCGCTCAGTGCCGTTGATCGTGATGCTGCCGATGTACGTCGGTGGAGCATCTGTGAGCTGGTCGCTGGGGCCGTGGATGCTGGCGACGACTTTGGGCCAGTCCGCGACGGCTTCTGATGCGCGGAGGGCCTGTGTGGCGCTCATAGCCCGCGGGCGACGGCGGCCGCGGCGGCCAGCCACGCCCGTTGCGTCGAGGGTCGCAGAGCGCCGTAGTGCAGCACGCCGTCGACCATTGCCTGGTCGAAGGGGATCGTGACGGCTTCGCGAGTGATGTCGCGGTAGCCGGCGGCGACGCGCTGCATGTCGGCCGGGGTGGCCTTGGGGTCGGCCTGCGTGACGATCACCACGGCGTTGTCGGCCAGCCGAGCGGATCGCTCGTCGCGGTCGGCCAGCGCTTCCAGGAGAAGCGCGCCGGCCTCGGCGTGGTCGTCGCGGGTGGTGGTGGCCACCACGAGCTGGTCGGCGTGATCGATCATCCGCCGCCACATCGGATCGGACTCGTCGTTGCCGGAGTCGATGAAGATCAGCCGGTAGTACTTGCTGGCGACGGCGTGGATGGCGTCGACGTCCTCGGGCTCGATGCGCTGCTCTTGGGCGAGCGCCATCGGCTTGGACCGGAGAACGTCGAAACGGTCGCGGGTCTGGTGGTGCACGTAGTGGGCGAGGTCGGCGGACTGGGCGCTGGTGCTCAGGAGCCGATCGACCTGGGGCAACAACTCGAGCAACGTCGACTCGTGCGGCCCCTGCTCGGTCCGCCAGCCGAGCGTGCCGCGGGTCTGGTTGTTGTCCCAGGCGAGCACGCCTGCGCCGCCGTAGCGGGCGAACACGCCTGAGAGGAGGACCGTGCTGGGGGTCTTGCCAGCGCCGCCCTTGCCGTTGACGATCGCGATCGTGCGCGGGCCGGGCCAGTGCTGGGAGACGGCGAGCACGTCGGCGCGCTCTGCGCGCTCCTCCTCGCTGGGGCTCATGCGGATGCCGGCGCGCGTTGCCAGGCCGCGCCACCCGGTGGTGGCCGGCTCCTCGATCTGTTCCCGCACCAGGAACGACTGGCGCATGGCTCGACGTGTCGGAAGGTCTGCCCTCGGCGCCGCGGCGGCCGTGGCGGTGACCCATGAGCCGGGGCCGGCCGACGCCGCGCCGGTCTCGTCGGCCTCCGCCTGCTGGGGGGCAGGTTCCGCAGCGGGCTCAGGGGCCTGCGGTCGTGCTTCGCGGCTGTCGTCCTCGGTCACGGTCTGGTCCGGGTGGATGATCAGCGGCCATTCCCCGGCGGGGTCACGGGTGAGGACGTGCAGCGGCCGGCCTAGCTGTTCGGCGCGGGCCGCGACGATCGCGACGACCTGAGCGCGCGCCTCGTCGACGTCGCCTGCGGCAACCTCCGTGACGGTGCCACCGATGGATACCTGGGCGGTGCCGTCCTCGTTGAGGGTCGCGGTGGCGCGGGGCCAGGCGGCTGCTTCCGTTGTCGTGCTCATGTGGGTGTTTCTCCTTCCGCTCATCCGCCGATGGTGATTCCCACGGTCTTCATGAAGGCCACGGGATCGGTGGGGGAGCCGTTGATCATCACTTGAAAGTGGAGGTGACAGCCGGTGGAGTCACCAGAGGAGCCGATACGGGCGATCTGCTGCCCTGCGGTGACCTTCTGGCCGTCCTGGACGAGGATGCCGGAGGCGTACATGTGCAGGTAGACCGTCTGCACGCCGCCGCCGTGGTCGATCACGATCGTGCCGTTGGAGCCGTAGCCGACGCCGAAGCCGGTGGCGATGACGGTGCCGGTCTGGGCGGCGTAGATGGGGGAGTCACAGCCACCGGCGATATCGACGCCGGCGTGGAGCTTGTACACGCCGCTGATCGGGTTCACGCGCATCCCGAAGGGATCGCTGATGGGGCCGGCGGCCGGAAGCGCCCAGCCCTGAGCGCTGACGGTACCGGTGCCGGTGCCGACCCCGGAGCAGACCTGGTTGCCGGTGCCGGTGCTCAGGCCGAGCTTGGCTCCGGTGAGCCCTTCGACGACGGCCACGGCGGCGTCCCAGTACTTGGCGTAGTAGTACGGGTCCGCGTTGACCTGGACCTTGTGCGCGGCGATCGTGGGCGCGAGGGAGTCGCGGTCGGTGATCGTGGCCAGCTTCTTGAAGAAGTTCGTTGCGCTGATGTAGGGGTCCATGCGGTCGCTGAGCGACCCCCATGCCCCGTTCGCGCGCTGCTGGAACAGGCCGCGGCTGTCCGGCCCTACAGCGTCGCCGTAGTTGAGCACACGCAGACCGGATTCGCCCATCGCCGTCATGACGCCGATGGTCTGGTCGCGGGAGCTGAGGTTGAGATCCTTGCCGGCCTGGATCACGTACGCGGCGTTCACGAGCTGGTCGTGCCCGTAGCCGCTGATCGTGGTGGCGGGCACCGTCTTGGGGTCGATGGTGACCGCGGCAGCACTGTTCCCGGTGGGGTTGCAGCTCGCGGACGCCGACGACGTGAGTAGCAGCATCCCGAACACCGTGGCGAGGATCAGCACGGGCACGGTGATGATCGCTACGAGCCCCCCAGACTTGCGATCCATCGTCAGTGTGTCCCTGCCGGAGGGGTGAATCGGCTGGCGAGCCAGGGCGACGCGCCGTCGCGTCGCGTGAGGATGATCGTGTAGGTGCCGGCGTCGGTGGGAACGTCCACCGAGACGGCGTAGGTGCTGCTGTCGTCGACGATGGTCCCGTTGCCGGTGAGCTTGTGCGCCGGGATGTTGGCGGGGTCGACGGACTGGTAGTCCTGCTGCGCCTGCGGCGTCAGGAGCGGCGACAGGGCCGCCCACCACTCAGTGGAACTGAGGTCCGGGCGCGCGAACGCCGTGAGCGCCTTCTCGGCCGCGGCAACGGCGCTACTGCGCTGCGTGGCGTCCCAGGCGGGTGCCGGGTTCGGGTTGACGGTTCCGCCGCCGGACTCGTCGTCGAGCTGGGTGCCGGGGGGAGCCGGTGTGAACGTGTTCAGGTCCGGGATGGAGACACCGGAGGGTGTGGGGGAAGGGCTCTCGGTCGGTCGCTGTTCGCTGTTACCGGCGCATCCGGCCAGCGCAACCGTGACCAAGACGACGCCGGCTAGACCGAGCGTGCGCTTTCCCCCCATTACCCCTCCTCGTGCTCCTCACCCCGCGCTGGCGGCTGTGTCCGCCGTGAGTTCGCCCCCTGCTCTAGAGCTTCCTTTAGTTCATCCCGCAGGATGAACCATGTAGCTCCGAGCTTGTAGCCGGGGATCACTCCGTCTTTGAGCCACTTGTAGACGCCGGGCTTCGTGAGGCCCAGCATCTCTGCAACCTCTGGGACGGTCAGTGTCTCCTTGCGCCCCTTGAACAGCGCATCAAGCCCTGACGTCACGGGGAACACCGGAAGCCGCAAGCGCATGCAGACAGTGTAAACGAAAAGTGGCTCTGTTGCACGCTGTTTATGCGTGTGTATCCCTGTAGCATGCTGTTGCTCCCAGTAGAACGATCGAGTATTCTTGTCGCGTTAGCGACGTCGAACACAATTATCGAGGGGGGAACGGTGAGCGACGGCATTAATCCATGGATATCCCGACCCACTGACCCTGAGCCGGCATCTCCAACGACCAGCGCACCGTCTGTTGCGCCGCCCACAGGCCCGGTCGGGCCTCAGCGTGGGGTTCCGGCCCCGGATCGCGTCGACCAGCTGCCGACGTACGATCGCCCGCAGACAGCGCCCCTGTGGTGGCTCGGAGCGCACGGTGGTTCTGGTGAGTCGAGCTTGGCCGCGCTCGTGCCTGACTGGCTTGCTGCCGATCACGGTTGGCCGCGTCCCCCAGCGGGGATGCCGGCGCGTGTCGTTCTCGTCGCCCGCTCCCACGCTTATGGGCTGCGTGCCGCCCAGGCGGCCGCAACGCAATGGGCGGCCGGCCTCGTTCCGCACGTGGAACTGCTCGGCCTCGTTCTCGTCGCTGATGCCCCCGGCCGGCTGCCGCGCCCGCTGCGCGACCTGGCCCAGGTGGTCGGCGGCGGTGTCCCGCGCACGTGGAACGTGCCGTGGGTCGAATCGTGGCGTCTGGGGGAGCCGCCGGCTCTTGCGGATGCTCCGCGGGAGGTTCATCGACTCGTCGATGAGCTGAGCGCGCTGGTCACACCCGGTGCAACGGGCACCACCTACCGAAAGGAACAGCGATGAGCACGCTGCACACCATCCTGACCGCGGCGAACGACTTCCTGGCGCATGTCCCGGCGGTCGACATTCCGAACCCGAACCCGCAGCAGCCGCCCGGCACGGGCGGCATCACCACGATCATGGCGTGGTTGAAGTGGATCGGGTACGCGGTGGTCGGCGGCTCGATCATCGTTGGCGGCATCCTGATCGCGGTCAGCTTCCGCCGCGGCGAGGGCCACGACGCCCTCCCGAAGATTCTCTGGCCGATGGCCGGCGCGATCGTGATCGGTGCGGGTGCCGCGTGGATCGGCACCATCGCAGGAGGGTGAGGTAGTCGTGAGCGACGAGAACCAGAACGAGAGCCAGAGCCCGTTCACACGTCCGGGCTTCATCGCCGCCGCAATCGTCGTCGCGCTGATCGTCGTGTGCGGGATCATCCTCGTGGCCGTCAACGTGGGCAAGGGGAGCCCTAACGCGGCTCCCACGTCCAGTACGAGCACGTCTCCCAGCGTCATCTCGTCGCCCGGCCCCGTGTCGGGCGACTCGAGCGTTTGCGGCCTCCGTGGGGTCCAGCTTTCCGGTACCGTCAGCGCGGCTCCCGAGACGTCATGGAAGTACCAAGATGTGCTCGCCTACCCGACGTCGCAGACCGCCGGCCCCGGTGCCACGGCCGCGTCCGGATACCGATACTGCTTCCAGCACACCCCCGAAGGAGCGTTGTTTGCCTCAGCAAACTTCGCGATTATGTCGTTCGATCAGTCGCTCCGAAGCACGTGGCTCCCGTACGTACTGGCCCCCGGCCAGAACAGGGACAGCCTGCTCAGCTCCGGGCTCAATGCAGCGAACCCATCCGGCATTCGAGCGTCGATCGCGGGATTCCGCGTGCTGTCGTACGACGGCGAGCACGCGCAGGTCGACGTCGCCTTCCAGGCCACGACTTCCGGCCAGATCGTCACTGGGTCGTTCGTCGCGAAGCTCATTTGGTCTGGCGGCGACTGGAAGCTCGACTCGTCCGCGCAGAACCCGGCGCAGGTTGATCAGCTTCCGAATCTTGCCGGGTACACGGCCTGGGCGGTGGGATGACCAATGGCTGGACAAGACTGCGGATTCCTCGGCACCGGCTGCGTCGTGCAGGACTGGGTGAACAGCGCGGTCGGTAATGCGATCGACAACATGGCGAAGGCGGTCCAGGAGGCTTTCGGTAAGGCGGTGGCCTCGCTGGGAACGGTGTGGGTGAACATCGGCACTCCGAACCTGACGGGATCGGGTGGCAGCTCGTCGATCGCCGCGGGGTCGTC
Organism: Leifsonia sp. TF02-11; assembly: GCF_017565305.1. GTDB lineage: Bacteria > Actinomycetota > Actinomycetes > Actinomycetales > Microbacteriaceae > Leifsonia. The sequence continues at coordinate 5,197 of NZ_JAGEKP010000025.1, read as the reverse complement.
GGCTCCGAATTCGGAGGGCATCACGACGGTGCTCAGCTATGTGACGTGGGTGTCCTTGGCCATCTGCGGTATCGCCATGATCATCCTCGGGATGATCGTGGCTTCTCGCTTGCGATCGGGGCAGGGGATTGCGGCGGTCGGCCGCGCCGGCATCATCTTGGGCGCGGTGGTCCTGATCAGCGGGGCGAGTTCGCTCGTCTCGACGATCATCGCCTCGGGGCCAAGCGGCGCCGGAGGCGCGGTCGCGTTTCTGCAGGCGGGGCTCTGGTGGTACATGGGCGCGCTGGCCGTGCTGTCGGTGATCATCGGCGGTGCCCGGATGGCGTGGGAACAGCGCGCCGAACCGGGACGGGAGACGCTGAAAAGCCTCGTGACGCTGATCATCGTCGCGGGTGCCGGCGTGACCGTCGTCGGCCTCCTCGTCGCGGCGTCCGACTCGTTCTCGGTGTGGATCATCAACAAGTCGCTGGACTGCGATGTGGCCGCGACCGGGTCCACGTGCTTCGGCACGAACGTGCTGAACCTGCTGGCGCTGACGACGAACCCGGCCGCGGGCGGCCTGGGCTCGCTGCTGATCATCATCTTGGGGCTGATCGCGATCCTCGCGACGGCGTTTCAGATCGTGCTCATGGTCGCCCGCGGGGGCATGCTCGTTATCCTGACGGGCATCCTGCCGCTGTCGGCGTCGTTCACGAATCTCGAAACCGGCAAGGCGTGGTTCCGCAAGAACGTCGGCTGGCTGCTGGCGTTCATCCTCTACAAGCCGGCGGCGGCATTGGTGTACGCGGCCGCGTTCCAGCTCGTCGGCACGAACGTGTTCAAGGACGACGGGACGGGCCTGCTGGCCGTGCTCACGGGCCTCATGCTGATGGTGATCGCGCTGTTCGCGATGCCGGCACTGATGAGGTTCGTCACTCCGCTGGTCGGCTCGATGGCTGGTGGCGCGGGTGGCGCGATGGGCGTGGCCGCTATGGCCGCGCTTCCGACCGGAGCTGCGGCGCTGGGACGTCTCGGGACGGGTAGCGGTAGCAGCGGCTCCGATGGGGGCACTGGGAGCACGAGTTCGACCGGCTCGACCGGATCGCCCTCGGGCAGCCGCGGCGGCGGCGGTGCGCCTACGTCTCAGCCCGGCGGCGGCGGTGGTGCGTCCACGGGTGCAGCGAAGTCGACTGGTGCGGCCACGGGCTCCGGTGGTGGAGCTGCGGCCGGTGGCGGAGCTGCGGCCGGTGGCGCGGCCGCTGGAGGCGGTGCTGCTGCGGGTGGCGCGGCGGGTGGTGCGGCCGCGGGTGCGGCTGCCGGGCCGATCGGAATGGGCGTGGGGGCAGCGGCCGGCGTGGTCGCTGACGGCGCGAAGAAGGCCGCACAGGCCGTTCAGAGCGTTGGCGAACAATCTACGGAGGGAGGCCCCAGTGGTGGCCGTTGATTCAACTCAGGAAGGCCCTCGGACCTACGGCAACTGGCGGCGTCCGACGTCGCCGGGCCTGCTGGGTCTGGGCACGGTGGGTACGGGCCTGCTGTTCGTGGCCCTGTTCGCGATCCTGATCGCGCTCATGTCTGCCGGCATCCTGGCAGCGCTGATCACCGCGGCGATCGCGGGCGGTCTGCTGCTCCTCCTGGTGCTCAAGAACGCCGATGGGCGCAGCGTCCTCTCCCGCGCCTCCAACCGGATCGGATGGGCCTCCGCCCGTTCGCGCGGGACGCACCTCTACCGGTCCGGCCCTCTGGGCCGCACCGAGTGGGGCACCTACCAGCTTCCCGGCGTTGCGGCAGCGACGCGGCTCAGCGAGCACACGGACTCCTACGGGCGTCCGTTCGCGCTCGTCTACACGCCCGTCAGCAAGACCTACGCCGTGGTGATCGGGACCGAGCCTGACGGCGCGTCGCTGGTCGATCCGTTGCAGGTCGACACCTGGGTTGCCGACTGGGGTCACTGGCTGTCCCACCTGGCCGACGAGCCGGGTATCGAGGGCGCTTCGGTCGTAATCGAGACGGCCCCGGAGTCCGGCACCCGCCTGCGCCGCGAGGTCGAGCTGAATCTCGACCCGGACGCTCCCGAGTTCGCCCAGGCGATGCTGCGGGAAGTCATCGACACCTACCCCGCCGGCTCGTCGACGGTGAAGGCGTTCGTGACCCTGACCTTCAACGCGATCCCGCGGAAGGGTGCACAGCCTCGCAAGCCGGACGAGATGGCGCGCGAGCTCGCGGCACGCCTGCCTGGCCTGACCGGCAACTTGCAGGCCACCGGGGCGGGTGCCGCTCGCCCCCTCGCGGCGCAGGAGTTGTGCGAGACGATCCGGATCGCCTACGACCCGGCGGCCGCACAGCTCATCGACGAAGCGCACGCCCAAGGTGAGACGCCCGAGCTGTCGTGGCCGGACGTCGGGCCGACCGCGCATCAGGCGTCGTGGTCGGACTACCGCCACGATTCTGCGACGTCGGTCACCTGGGCGATGACTCAGGCTCCGCGGGGAACGGTGCAGTCGGGTGTTCTCGCCCGGCTGCTGGCCCCGCATCGGGATATCGCTCGCAAGCGGGTGACGATCCTCTACAAGCCGATCGATCCGGCCCGTGCGGCCGGACTCGTGGAGTCCGACCTGACGGCCGCGCAGTTCCGTGCCAGCGCGACGCGAAAGCCGCAGGCGCGTGACACCCTCGCGGTGCGCGCCGCGGCCGCGACCGCGCAGGAGGAGGCATCCGGCGCCGGACTGGTGAACTTCGCCATCTTGGTCACCGCGACGGTGCTCGACCCGGCCAGGGAGCCGGAGGCGGCCGCCGCGATCGACAACCTGTCGGCCGGCGCGCGCCTGCGCGTGCGCCGTGTGTACGGGTCGCAGGACTCGGCTTTCGCGATGGCGCTGCCGTTGGGGCTGATCCCGACCAAGCACGTTCAGGTTCCCTCCACGCTCCGGGAGCGGGTGTGATGACGATGGCGACGAACAAGAAGCGCAAGAGCACCAAGAGCCCCGCTCAGAAGGCGCAGACGACGACCGAGCCGCGCCCGCTGCGCCCCAGTGGGCGCGGCTGGATCGGTCGCGGCCGCGGTACTGCCGGATACGTGCAGGCACCCGTCGAGTACCGCGGCACCACCGTTCAGGTGTGCGGGCTGTGGCCGTTCTCGGTGGGTACGGGCGCACCGCTCGTGGGCGTGCCGCTGGGGCGGCACCTCTACACGGGTGCGACGGTCTGCGCGGACCCGATTTCGTGGTTCCAGCGCGCGAAGCTGATCAGCAACCCGAGCGTGTTCGTGCTCGGCTTGCCGGGCCTGGGGAAGTCGACGACGGTTCGACGGATGGCCGCCGGCTTGGCCGGCTTCGGCTCCATCCCGTTCATCCTCGGAGACTTGAAGCCGGACTATGTTGACCTGATCGAGGCCCTCGGCGGACAGGTGATCCGCCTGGGCCGCGGCCGCGGGCACCTGAACGTTCTAGACCCTGGCGAGTCGACAGAAGCCGCGCTGCGGCTGCGTGAGGCCGGGTATGAGAAGGAGGCGGAGGAGGTTGAGGCGGATGCCCACGGCCGACGCCTCACGATCGTCTCTGCCCTGCTGACGATCCTGCGCAAGCAGCCGCCGTCCGACGTCGAGGAGTCGATCGTCGACCAGGCGCTCCGCATCCTGGATCGTCGCTTCGTCGACCAGGTGCCGGTGCTCGCCGACCTGCTAGCGATTGTCCAGGAAGGCCCGGCCGAGCTGCGCGAGGTCGCCGTCGACCGTGGCGACTTTGCCGAGTACCAGCGCACGACCCGCGGGCTGGAAGCATCGCTGATCAGCCTCGCCCGCGGCGGCCGCCTCGGGGAGACGTTCTCTCGGCCGACCACGAATCCGATGCGCCGTGACCGTCCGGTGGTCTACGACATTTCCGGGCTAAAAGAGACCGACGTCGACCTGCGCGCCGCGACCCTGCTTGCCTGCTGGTCGAACGGGTTCGCCACGGTGAACGTGGCGAACGCTCTAGCTGAGGCCGGCCTAGAGCCGCAGCGCCACTACTTCGTGATCATGGACGAGCTGTGGCAGGCGCTCCGCTCCGGTAGCGGCATGGTGGATCGGGTCGACTCGCTCACCCGTCTGAACCGCCAGTTCGGTGTCGGGCAGGCGATGATCACCCACACGATGCGCGACCTCGACGCTCTCCCCACGGAGGAGGACCGGATGAAGGCGCGCGGGTTCGTCGAGCGTGCCGGCATGGTCGTGGTCGGCGGCCTTCCGCACTCGGAGATGCCGCTGCTGACCACCGCCGTGCCGTTCTCGCTGGCGGAGCAGAGTCTCCTCACCGGCTGGTCTGCGCCGCCGTCGTGGGACGCCACGACCGGCAAGGAAACGGAGCCTCCCGGCCGCGGCAAGTTCTTGATCAAGGTGGGTGGCCGCCCCGGCATCCCGATCACGGTCAAGCTGACCGAGACGGAGCGCTCGACCAACGACACGAACAAGCGGTGGCACGCGCAATCCCGTGTCGGCCGGCGCCTGCACGCCGTCGAGCCGGAGGAGGCGGTGTCGTGAGCACGCCGAACAACCGCCGCCGCGACCCGGGCGGCCTGTCGGCGGAGTCGATTCTGCTCGCCGCCGGCATCGTGATCGTCATGGTCGGTGTGGTCGGGGTGAACCTCGCGGTTCGGCTCGGCCACCAGCTCGACCACACGGGGATCACTCTCAGTAGTGACCCCTTCACGCTGACGTTCGAGGTCCTCATGGGCAAGGTGCCGTGGCCGGCGTCGGGCACGTGGATCATCGCCGTGGTCGCGGCGATCGTGCTCGTCCTCGCCGTGCTGATCATTGTGGCGATCGCCCGCTACCGGAAGGGGCGGACCCGCGTCGACCGATCGGCCGCGTACCTGGGCCGCGGCCGCGACGTCGCGGACCTCAGCCGCAAGAGCGCTCTGGAGAAGGCTCAGCGCCTCGGCGTGCCCGACGCGCCCGGTGTTCCCATCGGGCGCACTGTCGCGTCAGGGCAGCCGCTCTACGGCTCCTGGGAGGACATGCACATTGACATCTGGGGGCCGCGCTGGCTTTGTCAAGTTGAGTTGGCCCACCGATGTCGTCGTGATTCGGCCCACACGGTACGGCTGATAGTCGTTGCCGGTGCGGACTGCGCTGGACCTTTTGTCCGAGGGAGAGCCACGGGCATGAAAAGGCTAGAGGAGCTGGGTCTCATCGCTCGGCGGAGTCGAGCGGACTGAGAACGTTTGGAGCGGGGAAGCACGA
>NZ_JAGEKP010000024.1 GCF_017565305.1 Leifsonia sp. TF02-11 | reverse complement strand
CCAAGGCCTACCTCGAGAAACGCCTCGCCGAAGGACGCAGCCGACGCGAGATCCGACGCTGCATCAAGCGCTACCTCGCCCGACACCTCTATCGGACCCTCAACACCCTCTACGCCGCACCCGAGACAAGTTGACAAACATAGAAGCGTCGAAAGCCCGGAACGCAGCCCGCGGTAGCGAACTACGATCAACCGGCCAGGCAGACGGACTACCCAACAATCACGACGCCGCTCGCGGCTCAGTCAGGTCCCTCCTTGCTCGGTCAGCCAGACCGGGCGTGCGCGGGTGATCCGTTGTTTGATCGCGCGGGCCATCCTGGAAAGCGGGTAACGATGGTCTTGACACACCGCCAGGCGGGGTCGGCGTCGACCAGCATCGAGGTGCTGCCGACGGACTACGCTTGCATGGGCCGAGGTCGAGGGGTGCTCGTTCGCGACGCGATGATGGACACTCGACGAACGCTGGGCAGGGTGGGTGAGAGCGTCGTGCGTTTCGGAGGTTGCAACGTTCAGCTGCGAGGACGCGATCCGGTGATCGCCAACGCCCGACCACCGGGATCATGGGGGGTATGCAGTGCGGTCAATCGCACATCTCGCGATGGTGACCGAGGATCGAGCCTACGGAGCCCGTGGGCCGTGACTGACCGGAGACGGATTAGGGAGACGCTTGAAGCGGCCTTGGGAGTTACCCGGTTACGGCCGACGTAGTAATCGTTAGGGGTCACCCCGCTAACGATCGATGGGCGGCAGGAACCTCGGATCAAGGTCGAGCCGGCGCCGCGGTCTCAGTGGTCACCCCGTTGCGGGTTCGCTGCGTCGTCGAATGGGTTGGCGACGATGTGGGCGGCGAGCACGGATAACCGCGTTCCGGTGTTTCGCGCGCGGGTGCGGATCATCTGGAACGCGATGTCCATGTCGACGTTTTGAGTGTGCGCCACGATCCCTTTGGCTTGTTCGATGATGACTCTGCTGTCCAGTGCGTGCTGGAGCTGGCTGCGCGCGATTTGTGATTCGCGTAACGACCGCTCGTGCAAAATCCCGATTGTGGCGATGTCTGCGAACGCTTGTGCCGTGGCAGCGTCGTCCTCCGAGAAACCGCCGGTGCGGTCGCGGAAAAGGTTGAGCGAGCCGATGGTGTCTTTCCGGAGTCGGAGAGGGATTGCGTGCATGGAGGCGTAACCGGACTCAGCGGCGGCGATGGCGAACGACGGCCAACGAGCGTATGTTCCGGCGATGTTATCCACGGTGACCAGCGACCCGGTGCGGTAGGCGTCGACGCAGGGTCCTTCGCCTTCGCCGAGCTGCAGCAAACCGATGAGATGGCTCCGTTCGCTGCTGGACGCGGCGACCTCGAGCTCGCCGGCCGCGTTGGGGAGCAGGATGCCGGAATCGGTGGCATCGAGCATTGAGGCGCAGAGTTCGACCACGGTGTGGAGGAGTTCGACGATGTCGTAGTCATCGACCAGGGTGTCGGCGAGCGTGACGAAGGCTTCGGCGAGCTGCCGCTCCTTGCTTCGGGCCGTCATGTGGCTACTTTAGTCACGTCCGGGGTCGTCATTCGGGGTGAAGACGATTCGTCGGGCGACTACGTCGGTTGCCACGTCGCGGACGGGGCGTCCCAGGGCGAACGCGTGGGCTCGCAGCAGGGTGAGCGCATCGTGGGCATTGAGGCGCGTTTGGGCGATGATCATGCCGGTCGCCTGGTGTACCTCGCGGCGTGAGTAGGTGCTGGGATGGTCATCGTCGTGGCCGTCGAGAGGCAGTTTGCGGACCACTTGACGCACGACGTGGGCTGTTGCGGCCTCCGCCAGTGCAGAAGCACACGCCACCTGCGCGGTGTTCAGTGGGGAGGGCTCGAGCGCGTAAAGGTCCAGGGCTCCCACGTCGAGGGGACCGATGACCAGGGGGAAGGCGTAGACGGCGCGGACCCCGTTTTCCCGGAAGGCGTTCCTGAGCCACGGCCAGCCCACGTCCGATGCCTGCTCGAGGTCTGCGTCCACGACGGTGGTGCGGGTTCTGAGGGCGTCCCAGCACGGCCCGGCGCCGAAGTCGATTTGCAGTTCGTCCAGCCGAGCGGCGTCCGGGTCGGACGCGGACACGGTCTCCGACCCGAATGGTGAGCCGAGGGTCGAGATGGCGGCGTGCGAGACGGGGAACGCGCCGAGGATCGGGAGGCAGAGGTTGGTTCCCGCGGCTCCGGCGGCGGAGAGCGCCGCGATGGCGTTGGCGAACCTCTGATCAGACACAGGCTCTGCCCAAGATGGGTGCGGATTCGATGGTGTCCTCCTGACCGGTGCTGCAGCGATCTGTGCCGGCGGCGAGCGGTCGGGGGCTAGGACGACTGTTCCTGCAGTCTACCTCCGCGGTGATAGCCCGATCAGACGGACTTCCTGCGGCGTGCGCTGCGGCGCACCAGGCCGAAGATAAGGGTTCCGATGAACAAGATGATGCCGATGATGGCCAACCAGAGCAGCCCTTTGATCGCGAATCCGACGACGGCCAGGACCGCCCAGGCGACGAGGAGGATCACGATCACTGTCAACATGCTTGTCACGCTACGCGCTTAATGGGCAGCCGCCTACACTGCCGACGCTATTGCGCCTGTGTTCACGGCGGGACGAGGCGTTGGGGCGTTGCATCGTCGGTCGGGAGACGAAGGGTGAGACCGCGGTGCCGCACGGTGAGCCGGACCGCGGTCACCGCGCCGACGGGGTCGCCGTCGAGCTCGAGTTCCTGAGCGGTGTCGATGCGGGCTTCGAAGCGGCCCGCTTGCACATAGGTCAGCGCCGTCGACTCGCTCCGCGTGCGTATCAGTAGCCGCCCGAGCCTGCTGCGGTTGAGCACGCCGTTTGTCGCCAGCCGGGACCCGATCCCGGCCCACCCGAGCGGCCCACGGGGGCGGAACACGACCACGTCGAGCAGCCCGTCATCGACTACGGCGTCGGGCAGGAGGAGGATATTGGCGGTGATGGTCCCGCAGTTGCCGACGATCACGGTGTGGGCCGACAGGGTGTGCGTGCGGCCGTTGTCCACCCGGTAGTGGATGTGGATCCGGCGGCCGCTCAGCACGGAACGTGCAATCGGGTCCGCGTATGCAGCCCATCCGATGCGCTCCTTCAAGGCGTTGTTGGTGTTCCCGGCCATGTGCGCGTCCAAGCCGATGCCCGCCATGACCACGAACGCCCGGGTTTTCCGGGTGCCGTCGGGCAACCGAAAGGCGGCGAAGGCGATGTCGACGGCGCGATCGGTCCCGGTGAATGCTGAGTCCACGGCGCGGGGGAGATCGTTCAGGGTGAGACGGAGATTCCGTGCGAGCAGGTTGCCGGTCCCGGACGGCAGAAGAGCGAGCGGGATTCCGGTCGGATGGATCACCTCGGCTACGGCGCGGACGGTGCCGTCGCCTCCGGCTGCGAGCACCACGTCCGGTGAGGCGGCCAGTGCGGCCTCGGCGGCCGCGGTGCCGGCATCCGCGGGGCCGGTTTCGAACCAGAGCGAGGGCGCCCAACCGTTCGTGTTCTCGGCCGACCTCACCGCCTCGCGAAGCGGGTCAATCGGCACGTTCGTGGGGTTGAACACCACAGCAGCCAGATTTCTCCGGTCGGCCGGGTGGAAACCGTTGCCGCTCATGCATCGAGATTACGGGGATCCTCGCGCTTGTGGTGCGGATTCACAGGTGGCCGCATGCCCGCCGCGGGTACGCTCGCGGTACGTCGTCCCAGACCTTGACGCCATGAACGTGATCGGATGTCACCATGTCTGAGGTCTCCGTTGGCCGACCGAAAGCTCCGCAGGCCGGTGGCGAGTACACCGCCCTCGCATCCCAAATCAGAGACTCGGGTCTCTTGAGACGCCGCTACGGCTATTACTGGACGAAGCTGATCCTGGTGCCGGTGCTGACCGTCGCACTGGTGGCTGTCTTCGTGTTGGTCGGCGACAGCTGGTGGCAGATGTTCACCGCCGCGATTTTCGCCTTCCTCTTCACCCAGATCGCCTTCCTGGGGCACGACAGCGCGCATCGCCAGATCTTCCGATCCGGTAGATGGAACGACTGGGTGAGTCTCGTGCTCGGAGACCTGTTCGTCGGCATGAGCTACGGCTGGTGGCAGCACAAGCACACCCGCCATCATGCCAACCCCAACCAGGAGGGCACCGACCCCGACATCGACCTGCCGGTGATCGCCTTCACCCCGCGGCAGGTGGCCGATCGGGCCGCGCCGCTGCGCTGGTTTTTCAGCCATCAGGGGTGGTTCTTTTTCCCCATCCTGCTGCTGGAGGGGCTGTCTTTGCACGCGTCCAGCGTGCGCCGCGTGCTGGCGCGCGAGCCGGTCAGGCGGCGGCCGGTCGAGATCGCCTTCCTGACAATTCGTATCGTCGGTTACCTAGCACTGGTGTTGTGGGTTCTTTCGCCAGACAAGGCGGCCGTCTTCCTGGCGGTGCAGCTGGGGCTGTTCGGCTTCTACATGGGGATGTCGTTCGCGCCGAATCACAAGGGGATGCCGTTGGTTCCTCACGATGTGCGGCTGGACTTTCTTCGCCGGCAGGTGCTGATGAGCCGCAATATCCGTGGGGGGCGGATGCTGGACTTTTTGATGGGTGGTCTGAATTATCAAATCGAGCATCACCTGTTCCCGTCGATGCCGCGCCCGCACTTGAGGCGTGCTGCGCCGATCATTCGCGACTTCTGCCGGGAGAACGACGTGGTGTATACGGAGACGAGCTTGTTTCGTTCCTACGCGATTGTGACGGAGCACATCAATCGGGTAGGGCTGGGCGACAAGGATCCTTTCAGCTGCCCGCTGCTGGAGCTGCGTCAGACACCCGCCGTGGCAGTTCCGCGACGTACGCGGTGAGAGAGGATCAAGGGGCATGGTTTGCGGAGCAGTGGTGACACCGCTCAGGGCACGGCCCTGAGTCGGGACGTGGCTTCTGGTCCTTCGCTCTGCGGCTGTAGACGCGGTGCGCTGATCAGCAGGATCCCTGCGGGGGCACCTTTAGGTAGGCGGCGGAACCAGACCCCGCTTTGAGCGGTGTCATCGTTCGCCATGGCCTGAAGCCGGCGCGCTGCCGGCCCGTGATCTTTAGCAGTGCAAGCGGAATCCCGCCCATCTGGCGTCGGTGATTGGATCATCCGGGCGGAGGGAGCTAGCCGTTCAACAGCCGGCTCCTCGCCGGTATCGCTTCGCTTTCGTGGCGCGATGGAGCGCCATTCGGTGCGGTCATCACCGCGGTGATGCCGACCTGGGGCCGGCCGCCTCGTTGTCAGGAGCGATCCTCCGTCTCCGAGCGAGCCTGGGTCTCGCGCGTGTAATCGACGCTGTGCCAATGCTCCGCTTTGGCGTCAGTCCACCGCTTGTCGCGGTCGGTCCTACGCTTACTCTCGGGGTTACCTTCAGTCTCCATACGGGACCCCACGGACGGATCGGCGGCGCGGTCCGAAACCTTTCCCGTCGGGCGTGATTCTTCTTGTGCGCACATCTTGGACCATCGTTCCCGCCGCGGCTTACGACGCCGAACTTGGCAATGAGGGTGTGGCGGGGCGGTCACGATCGGCGCGGGGTCGGCCACCATCGGCTGATCCGCCTTCGTTCTCCCAGCGCGATACAGGTTCTGGTATGGCAGAGTCTGCTCGCACGAACGTAACGGCAGCAGCGGCCAGCGCGACAAGTGCTGTCCGGTCGGCCTCCCGCTGCGTCCTCTCCAGGACTTCGGCTTCGAACCGGTCGTGGGCAGCAGCGGCACCCACGCTGATCTCGTGCAACCGCTCGGCGATCACCGAGGCGAGCCCGCCGGTGAGCTCTTCGAGGTTCGTGTTAGCGATTTCCAATCGGCGGTCGGAAACCCGCAGTTCAACGGTGGGGTAGCCGGCTGTGCTGAGAGTTTCGCGCGTGCGGTTGTCATGGATAGCGTCGATTTCGGTCCTGGCGGGCCGTCGGGTGAAGACGGCGGCCACGGTGTACCGTTCGGGAGATTCCGGGGTGAGCAGGGTGGCGGGCAGTGCGTTGGCGAGAACGGCACCGACTTCGAGTTCTGTGGACGGTGAGCGATTTTGAGTGTTCATAACCGGAAGTTACGCGCCCAACATGTGCGCGCACACAGGCTCGCGCAACCTAACGGGCGACCGACAGGGCAGACTTTCGATCGCGCTTCACGATGGTCACGATCGCTGAGCCCTCCCTGAGGGACACGATGGGTCAAGGTGTCCGTTCGGCATCCTGAAAGCGCACGATATGTGGTTGGTGACGAGATTCGTATCGCTCAAGCATGCAAAATTTGGATGGGGCGTTGCTTCCTGCCCCCTGTGTCTCGCTCGCGACCAGCCTTGGACCGAACGATGCCGCGACTGTCGCACTGCTCGGAAAGGAGGTGGAAGGGGTGCGTAGACAGCGGTGAACAGGAGTGGTTGAGTTGGGTTTGTCGGTCGGGAGTGGGTTGCTGCGCGGAGGGCGACTCTTACGAATGCGTCTCACCCCAAACGCGCTCCCGCCTGCTTCCGAGTGATGCGCCTAACTCAGGATCCTCAGCGTGCGCGTCGCCTGATGCGTTGACAGGGGCCGGCTCATACTTCCGCTCGGAAGCGGCCGAGGCAACACATCGTCAATACGGTTGGCTCTCGGACTTCGCACCTGGCGCGGGGGTGGAGCGGCTCGAGGGGGCTCGGTAATACAAATTCCTTCTGTCGAGAACTTCTACGGACACTTTCGAATCGACGGAGAATGCACGCCGCCTTGGTTGGGGCCGCCGCAGGACGCGAAGTCATCCATCCATGGTGCCGCGGTCAAAGTGGAGACCGTGGAGATCGGCTTCGCCGGAAGATTCGCGCTTGAAGCGGAAGGGGAACCGCAAGCCGGCGACACAATAAATCTTCGTTCAGGTGATGGTTGGGTGACTCTGCTGATACTCGATGACCTGTAACCGGGATTCGTCGCCCCCGGTGGCATTCGCATATCGGCTCGTTATGATTCGCAATTTGGACGTTCTTTGCTGACGTAGCCTCCCCCGCGTCCATCCATGCTTTCGGCGGAAGAGAGCCAGTTCCCCTCGCGCCCGTTCGCGCGGGACGCGCGACGAATTGGCTCTCCGGCCCGTCACCGCTCCTCGCCGGCCTCGTTCTCTGAGTGCGGGTCTTGATGCGCCTCGTGCTCCGCTTGGGGATAGTTTCCGATGCGCTGGTGGGTGCTCCGCACGATGGGTGGCTTCCCGTCGCGCTGCGTGCCGACGTATGCGCCCGAGATCTCGGGGTCGGGTCCAGTGTGTCCTTCGCCCTCGGTGTACTGACCGTGGACGACGCGGCCTTCGGCTACCTCGGGCTCGACCTGCGTGTAGCGGCCCTCGAGCGCGTCGCGCCCCTGCGTTACGGCCATTTCGATCGCCTCCTTAATTGCGATATCGCAAGTATCCTCCGGCTCGCGGTCGCATGGAAGGAGGCGAACCGCCCGTCTCCAACGGTGCGGGATACGCCCCGTCCGCTGACTCTGGACGAGCGACCGACGTGACGGCACGCCCACGGTTGATGGGACCCGTGGGGCTGGCGGGTGCCAGCGACTCTGTCGGTGGGCCCGGCTAGCTTGCGTGCGGGGGAGCGCGGGGGCGCTCCAGCCATCTCGCGCGGACGGCGACGATTTCACTGCGCGATCGAAGATGGCCGAGACGTCGGGCTGCCTTCGGGCGCACCCCGATCAGTTGCCTGTTGGCGTAGGGATGACGGGTCAGTTGTGATCCTCAAATTTGGTCACATTTTGGACCCACTTCGCGAATATCAACGTAATCCAGCCACTGTCCGGCGATCCGGAAAGCGCGGAATTCTGCAGTTACTGTTCTTTCCTAGGTGTCCGAAAAAGCCCTATGCGAGCACACGGCTCACATGTCGCCGCGAACTTAGCCCGCGAAGAGAAGTTCACGGCTTCCTCCACTACTGAATTGTCCGCAACGGAGCGGCGCCCTGTGTCGGTGTGTCCCTGGAGCATCGAATCGGATCCTAGGGCTTTGTTCAGAAGGGACCGTTCGTGCGCTTTCGGACGGCAACCGATTATCGTGCGAGTCTTTGCCCACTCACAGGAGGCTGGTCGACGGTCAGTGTCGGCGGTGCGGCACTACTGGCCGTCAATGCGGATCGCTGCGAGGACGATTGCGAGCGCGTTCCCGCCTCCGTCGATCACAGAAGGTAGTGGTCGAAGTCCACGAAGCCGGACATTCCGCGGGGGCCAGCCAGACTGTCGAGGTGGTCATCGACGTCCTCCACGTCGTCCGTCCACGGGTGCTCGAGGCGTGCCTCTGTCGTGGGCGTCACGAGGACGTCGGTGATCCGGCCGCCGACGGTGTGGATCGTGACCCAGTTCGGGCCGGTGGCCGCTGCAGCAAGGATTCTCTCTTTGAGCTCTTCGACGTTCGCGTCGATCCGGAAGCGCCGGTCGCCGATGACCATGGTCGAGACGGCCATCAATGACGGCTCTCGGCAAGGCGTGTCGGCGTCTGCTTAACCGACCTGGAGTCAGCGGATTTGTGGTTGCGTGTAAGAGGCATATCGCCCGCCTTCGGCGCTCGGTTATGCGGAATCTCCCAATGCCCGGTGCACGAGAAGGTTTGGTCGTAGTGTCCGCGTGCCGGGCTAGATTTACAAGGGGGGTGTGGCTGAATCTCGACTGCTGAATTTGCGCCTGCTCGGTACAAATGACGCGGCGGGGAGTAGCGTGTTGTCTACTCGTCAGAGTGCGTGTGGGTAGCCCACCGGCGACCATGCTCGATGCCGATGAATGGCTGGGTAGTGCAGCTGTCATAGCCGAGGCCTCGCGGGTGGCCGGTGCCGTCAGGGAGCCGGCTGCACCGCTCAGACCATCCGAACAGACGTTCTCGACCGCTTCGCTCCGACCGGGAGTGGTGCGGTGCCTTCCACCGGCATCGACCTCGCCTTGAAGAGGCCTCCGGGCCTCCGTACATCACCGGTCCACCGCGGAAGCTCCTGGTTTGCTTATCGCCGGGATGTCGCAAGGAGGCATCATGGAGGATACCGACCCGTTCGTTTGCTACATACCGAAACGCGGCACTACCTTCCATCTGATCAGATGGGTGCACGTGGGCGGCGAATGGCGGTCCGAGACGCTTGTCGGCGACTACCTCGGATCGGACCACGAGCACTGGATAATCCGTGTCGGCGACCGTGAGGTCGACCTTGATCGCGACCTGTGGAGCCCCTACGAGCCTTGAGGTTCCCTGGGCTGGTGCGGTCCCCGATTCGGCCTCTGTCGAATTCGGCCCCACGTTGGCTATCGTCTGCGATATGGAGTTCCGTGTGGTGGCTGAACCTCTGCGAGGGGACGCTCATCGGTTGCTGGTGATTGATGTGCTTGTTTCGGCGAGGGGCGTGCGCGTTAGTGGCGCGGTGGAGCCGTGGTGGATGGGCCCTCCTACCGATGTGCGGGTCAGGATCGGCATGGATTATGTCACGGTGGTCGCGGTGGAGTGCGACGAGTCCGGTTTCTTCGCCGTCCAGGCGGAGGGCGTCGTTTTGCCGGGCGACCTCGTCAGCGTCGGCATCGGAGACGCTTGGACGGTCATCGAGTTGGACAGCTAGTGAGGTCGTTGCCGTTCTTATGGCCCTTCCTCGTGATTGCTTCGATTTAGTGTGCGTGGTGTCCGCTTAAGCAAATCGGACTCTCGACTGCTGTTGCCTGATGCGCACGACGGGCCCGTCCGCTATGCGGCGACCAGTTGGTCCATCGCGTGTTGCGGCATGGGTCGACCTAAGAGAAACCCTTGTGCGCGGTCAAATCCCAGACGCGTGATGCGTTCTAGCTGATCGTCGGTCTCGATACCTTCGGCGACTGTCCGTACCCCATGGGTCCACCCTGTCCGCGGACAGGTCTCACCTGCCGACTTCATTCCCGCGGCCGAGGAGTTCGGGCTGATCGTCACCGGCATAGCGCTTCCGCCGCGACCATTCGACCATCGCGAACGTCGAACTGGGGTTGGAACCATGCAACGATTTCCCACGACGAACCGCACCCACCAGGTCATTCGCGATCGTCGACACGACCCGATAGTAGGCCGGTTCCTTTACCAGACGACCGATTTAGACATTCATACGCAATCCGCAGAATGAAGCCTCTCAAAGCGGGTTTCGAGTCTTGCCGCCCGAATCGGTGCCGCCCGGGTGGTCTGGTCATACGAAATCACCCAGTTCTCCGCAACTCACATCTTCTTTCCTGGCAGCAAGGTACGGGAACCCACGGGCCGTGGTTCACGACTGTCACTGAGGAGACTCGTGCTCTTGTCTCACGCTGAAACTGCATCCTCCTCCCCGCTGGAGTTCAGGCTGCGTGGCGCGAATGGGCGGATTAGCGAATACTGCAATGGCTGCCGTTGTGCACGGTGCTAGGTTTCCGCCATGGATGACCCGGACTTCTTCCTCCCGGCTGCTGCGGCCTCTCGAGCTGGGGTTCCCGAACTGGAGATACATGCTGCAATCGACCGCGGGGAGCTGCGAACTGTTGTATACCGCGGTGAGATCAGAATTCCTGCCGAGTCACTGAGGGCATTTCGACGCGCCGACGATGTGTCTGTGGCGACCTCGCCGGGGGCTGGCAAGTGAGCGGCGCTCCGGCTCAGTGGCGAGACGAGTTTTGCTTGGCGCTGGACCGGTGTCTGCGGCGTGCCGTGCGTGGCTGAACTCGAGAAGAATGTTGGTAGGAGGCCGGGATGGGGCAACTGTTCTACGACAGCAACTCAAGCGTGACATTTGAAGACCGTTTGTTGGCCCACCTCGAGGTTGTGATCATCAGCAAACTGCGTCGACGGGAGTCGTTTGCCATGAGTTGGCGTGAGGCTGACGGTGACGGTGAAGGTAGCAACACGATTTGGTTGGATCCGTCGTTGCCGGTGCGCTTTCGGTTCAATGGGTCACGGGCGCCAAAGCTCGATTCGGCGTGGGTTGAACGGTTGGCGTTATCGGCCAGCGCGAACGGTCTGCTGGTCGTGGACGAGGACGGTGCGCCGGCTCAGGGGGTGACGCGCGAACGGAGATGATCTTGCGTCGTCGACGAGGGCAATGCCATGCCTTTGGTCCCGGCTAGACATTCGCGGCGGGGAGCAACGGCTTGAGAAAGCCGATGGCTGGCCGCTGGCGCCAATCAGGTGAGGCGGTGGCCGGGACGCGGCCCGACCACCGCCATCCAATCGGGAGCTTTCGCGTTCGGTCCCGAAACGAACCCAGGCGTCCCGATGTCTTGTCAGCTTAGGAGGCGTGCCAAAGCTGTCAAGCAGGCGGTCCACCGCTGGTTCGCAATGTCAGGAAGGGCGTGGTTTGTTCGCGTGAGGTGCTGCCTGGTTGTGTCTAGTGGTAGAGGACGCTTGCGAGTATTGTCTGCGATACGGGCAGCTCCCGCGCCTCCCCCTGCTGGGTGATCCAGCAGCCTGGGTTGTGACGGCGACGGCCGATCGTTCTGGTCGGGTGGGTCGTGTAGCAGACAGCATCTGCGGGGAGCGTGTGCCATGGCAGATGAATTGTTTCCGGGGGATACTCCGGAACAAGCGGAGGCACGCATCGACCGTGTCTGGGAGACGTTGCGGGCGACCCCGCGGGATGATCCGGACAGAATTCAGAAGGCGCGTGACGCGTACCTGATGGACCCGAACCTTGGTGGCGGGTGACGTTCTTCTGATCGGCCGGACGGCAGACCGTATCCGCGACTGACGCGGGCCGGTGGACTGCGAATCCCGGCCGGGGTGAGGGTGCGTTCGAGCCGGGGGCTGGATCGTCACCCTCACTCGCACGAGCGAACAGACGATGGCGCGGGCGGAACTTGGTTATCGCCCGAGCGGGGATCAGGTTTCCTGCTCGGAAGTCGTTCCGGTCACCGCGTTGCCGTCTTCGTCGGAAACGATCAAGCCCGTTGAGGACGACGCGAGAATCGCTAGCCGCTCGACCCAGGCTCGATCAATGGACGGGTGCCGTGACCCTTCGAAACGAAACCGGAGAGGGATGGCGGCGTCTAACCAGATGGTGCTTCGGCCGTCCCCTGCTTCGTCTGGTTCTCTCCAGGTAAGCGGGAAGGGTTCCCGCCGTCTCAGTTTGCTGATGATGACTACTTCGAGGTGGGCAAGGACGCGGTCGTCGAACGAAATCCGGGTTCGGCTGTCGTAAACCAGGTATCCCATCGCGCGTGCCCTTTCACGTCCAAGCTCAGGAGGTCTCCACCCTATCTGTTCCCGGTCCCCGACCGGCCGTTACGTCGCCGAAGCCGAGGTGGGGCGCCGTTAGTCAGAGACCTCAACGCGCTGTGGGCGCAGCACCGATTCCGCTGAGGTGAAGACGCCCCATCATCAGGTACTCCGAGGTCAGCAGCCCGGCGTCGTCCTCGTAGGAGGGAAGCTCGTGCTCAACTTCGATAATGAGGGGAGAGCTGGTGTTGATTCTTATTTCGACGTCCCCATCCGAGAAGGTCAGAGTCACGTCGATGTATGAGCGCATCCGGAGAAGCGCGGTGAGGACCTCGGGAAGGCAGCTCAGGGCGCGGCTATCCACGTCGTACGTTGCATGGTTTATTGCGAGTGTTCCCATAACGGCCTGCCTACGCGACGAACGGTTACCCGTACCGCGTGGTTGCGCGACAAGGCGGACGGTACACGCGAGAGAGAGCGGAAGTAACCCGTGCGCAGGACGGCTACGGCAATCGGATCCTCGTCCGTTTGCGGTGGCGACTCGACCGGATACTCCGGTTTAGGTAGGGATCTCTAGGCTGAGGTGCGGCGGATGAAGATGCCTATGGCTGTCGAAATAACAGATAACGCTGCAGATGTTATCTTCAAATTTGGACACAATTTGGACACACTTGAAGAAAGACGGGGTTATTCGGCGAGTTCGGCATCATTGGAAAACCGCGGAATTCCGCGGTCTTCACGCACCTGCTGACGTACCAAAAGTGCCCCATGCGAGCACACGGCTCATAATCGTGGTGTCGCGGGTTCGAGTCCCGCCCTCGCTACATAGCTTGAAACACGGGGAACGGCGGCTGATGATCAGCCGCCGTTCCCGTTGACGGCGCGATCTGCTCAGATTTTTCCCACACTTGAAAACCTCATTGTTGTGAGGCTGTCTTACTTATCGGGTCGTGGGCGCCGGCCGGTGGAAACCGGCGCATGTGGGGTAGAGCTGGGCCGGTGGAACGCCGCCATCAAGGAGCTGATGGCCATGACCGTTCCGACGCTGAGATTGTTGGCTCGCGCGGAGCACGGTCTCGACGGCCGAGGTGAACAACGTGGCGAGACCTCGCCGGCTGGGGGTGCGAAACCGCGCCTCCCAGCCGGCCTGTATTAGGGGCTGCCGGGTGCCGTCGTGACGAACTCGTGGACGGCCCAGTTGGTCGAGATGATCGTCTTCGCGGCGCGCGCTCTATCGGCGGTGCGGCCGACGGCTGCGACTTCGGGTGAGGTGAACACGACCTGCGGGACGGCAGTGTGGTCGGCTGTGGCGACGTGGGCGCCCCACGGACCGTCGTCGAGTGCCGTTCCGGTCGCGCGGGCGACGATCGCATCGCCGGCAGCGCGGGCCTGGTACTTGCCCTGGTGGGTGAGCAGTGCTCGCCCGTTGACGTCGCCGACGGCATACAGCCAATTCGTTCCGCGCACTAGGAGGAGCGGTTCCACCAGCCACGCCGAGCGGTGATTCACGTCCAACCGTTCAAGGGTGCTGCGTTACGTCGAAGGTGTCCAGGATTCAGGTTGGAGCAGTGACCTCAGTTCCCGTCTAGAGCTGAGACCCAGTTTGGCGAGCACATTGCGCATGTGAAAACTGACCGTCGGAATTGAGAGATAGAGGAGTTTCGCGATCTCGGCGTTCGTGAGTCCGTTCGCGGCGTTCGCGGCAACTTCGCGTTCACGAGACGTCAACCCATCCAATGGTCCCGCTTGCGAAGAGGAGTCGACGCTTCCATCGAGAAGCGTGAGAGTGCGAACGATCGCGGGGATCGCAGCAAGTCTGCGGAATGCTGCCAGGGCAGATCGAAGCGCTCGGCGACCGTTTGCCTCGTGCCTGGTTTCGATCAGGTAGCGACCGAGGTCGTACAGGGCCTGTGCGTGAGGGGCTGGGAGGCTCGGTGTGCGTGAAGCACTGCGATAAGCCTTGAGGGCGTCCTCGGTGAGTTCGTAGGCTTCCGCGACCCGCCCTTCAAGCCATTCCAAGGATCCATAGATGGGTGTCCACCGTTGCCCCGCGAGGGCCCGGAGGCGGGAGAGTTCTCTGTCGGCTTCTTCTGCGCGACCCAGGGATGCGAGCGCATCCACCTTGTAAGTAAAGATGCTCGACCCGGCGAGCCATCGGCCGGAGATTCGTTCGTCGCTGAGCGCATCGAGCACCTCCTGTGGGCTGCCGATGGCGCGGGCCCGCTGCACTGCAGCGAGGAGTTCAAGCTCGACGCCGAAGGTGTCGTAGTCGGTGACGGTGACGTCTTTTGCCGTGCGGAGGGCGTGTGTATGGGCGTCGAGATCACCCGAGTCGGCGGCGATGATCGCGCGCATCAGGTAGAGCAGAGGACGGGAGGACACGTCGATGTTGTCCAACGCGACGAGCGAGGCAGTGTCGAGAAGGGATGTCGCGTCCGTGGGGCGTCCGAGGACCCAGTAACAGTATGCGAGGAGCGCCCGCGCATGTCCGAGGCTCCAGCCGGCGACACCATGCGAAGCGATCGTGAGTGCCGATTCCAGGTCGATGGTGGCCTCTGTGACGGCGCCAACTCCTGCGAGTACGCCGGCTCGGCAGGTGAGCGCGTCGATGAGCGCGGGAGATTCTTGGGCGGTCGAGATTGCGGCGGATAAGTCGTGAAGCGCCGTCGTGACTCGTTGGTGATCACCGAGGCGGGCAGCGGCAACGATTGTGAGGCCAATGCACCGTAGGAGAACTTCCTCCGCTGTGAAGAGCGGGAGGAGGCGCCGATCCGATACATCACCGGGACCCGATTGGAGTTCGGTGGCGAGCGTTCGGGTTCGCTCGAGCATGCCGATGATCGGGGTGTAGTCATCGGTGGTGAGCTGGATCATCACCGACATCATCGACACATGCATTTGCAGAAGAAGATGGTCGGGATGCCGGTCGACACCCGGTCGGTCCGCATCCATGAGATGCGCGGCGAAGGATCGTGCCCACTGGATGTCGCCAGTAATTTGGCGTGTTTGAAGCAGCGCGAGGTCGCGCACGGGCGATGTTCGCATCCGTTCGAGATCTGGTATGAGATCGATGACGGTTGGGCTGATCAGGTTTGCTGCGGCTAGCAGACATGCCTCAACGATGAGGTCGTCTCGCTGTGCCGAATCGGCGCGGGTCGATGCTGTTCGCAAGTAGCCGATCGCCCGTTCGGCATCGCCGTCCTTCACCGCGAGTTCGACCATTTCGTGTAGTTCGGTGAGCAGTGAGCCTGACAGGGTGGTCGCAGCATCGAGTCGGAGGAGGAACGCGCGGTGCGGGTTTTCAAGGACAGCGGCTGCAGCGTGCTGGATCCGTCGTCGGCGGTCCTCGTGCAATCCGGCGACGACATGGCTGCTGTAGAGGTCGTGGAACGGTGCGACGGCCCCTTCGCCTGCCTGAACCAACACCCCAGCCGCGAGAGCTCCGTCGACGTCGATCGTCTCGCCGAGACGTTCCGCAACTGTGGCCAGTTCGATGCGGGACACCGCGTCGTGTAGGACGGAGACGATCTCCACCGTAGCGGCAAGAGAGGGTGATTCACCCTTTCCGACCTGCTGGAACGGGTTACCAGCGGATGAGTGGAGGACGATGCCCTCATCCCAATGCGTGTTCCCCATGCCTGACTGCTGCAGCGAAGGAATGAGTGCATCAATCAGGACGGGGATCCCACCTGATTGATCGCGGATCCGCTGCGCAAGGCGGAGCGATATCTCGCGATCGTGGACATTCGACACGTAGCCACGTACGTGGGAAGCCTCCAACGGTTCGATCTGGATTCTCCGTGTGACGTCCCATGCAGTTTCGTCAGCGTCGAATATATGTGCACTGACCTCTTGGGTGCGGGGAGCCAGCCCGCTGAAGACAGCGCAAACCCCACCGTGCGCGAGCCGTGAAAGAACGAACCGAAGCACGGCCAGTGACGCATCGTCGATCCAGTGAGCATTGTCGACCAACACGACGAGTCGTCGCCGAGCCGACGTGCCGTGAGCGAGCGCCGGCAGCAGCCTCTGGGCGACCGTTAGGGGATCCGGGGTCCCAGTTTCGCCCAATATGCCAAGCGGTTCGCCTGCCGCGTGCGCGAGCTTGTCGACAAGTCCGAAGGCGAAGTCTTTCTCGAAGGCGTCTGCTGTCACGGCGACCACTTTGTGTCGTCCAGCTGCGGCGACGAACTGCCGTGCCCAGGTACTCTTCCCGACGCCCGGGAGGCCCGTCACCGTGACCAGCATTCCACCGGATGATTGAATGTTCGCGGCCAGAGCCGTTGGTTGGTCGGGGGCGTCCAACGAGGGGTGCGGGTAGTGCCGCTCTGCTGTCGCCGTCACATGGGGCCTCCCTCCGACGCACACAGCCGCTGGTGCGGTTTCGCTGTCCTGTGGAGATCGTATGGGGTCGGGCGCGGGTACCTATTCATTGTGGATAGGTCTTGGGGCCGGTTCGCCGCATGGTCTGTGTGGTCGTCTTATCGTGGCCGTCGTCCCACGTATGGAGGTCGCACACATCTCATGTTCGGATTCTTTGGTCGTCGACGGTTTGTCTTCGGAGTAGCGGCCGGCGCGGTCTCGCTTTCGCTCACGTGCCTCAGCGTGGTCGAAGCCGCACCTGCGTCGGCTTCGACATCAGTGGCTTCCGAGGCTGTTGGCAGTATCGGTGGCTCTGTTTGGATGGTTCCTGCTGGTGTGCACAGCATTACCGTCGATATCGCCGGGTCGGCCGGCGGTGGTGGCGGCCCCGTAAACTTTCCCGGCACCGATTGGGCACTCACGACCGATGGGAACGGTGGAGCCGGAGGTCGTGTCACTGAAACGATTCCCGTGACTCCCGGCCAAACACTCGTCTTCTTCACGAGCACGATGGGCGGGCCGACCAACTCTGACAAAGCGAGCCCGGGCGCAGGAGGGAGCGGATACCTTGCGGGTGGGAACGGTAACACAGGGTCGCTCCTCGGGCACGCCGGGGGAGGCGGCGGTGGTGCAAGCGCTGTGCTCCTTCGAACAAGCACCGGTGACAACGCGTTGGTCGTCGCCGGCGGCGGTGGCGGAGGCGGTGGTGCCGGAGGAGCCTTCGTCGGCTATGAAGGTGGGACGGGAGGCGCCTCCGGTCAAGGCGGCGCAGACGGCTCCGGCGCCGGCCACGGCAGCGCCAACGGGCTCGCCGGCAACGGCGGGAACGGGACGCAAGGTGGAAATGCAGGCAGCAGCAGCAGCGCCGGCGGTGGTGGCGGCGGCGGCGGCGGAATCAACGCAGGCTTCGGCGGTGGTGGCGGCGGCGCCGGTGGCGGGGGAGGTGCCGGCGGGTCAGGCGGTCAAACCTGGATCAGCCCCAGTGCAGGTATCACTGGCTCCCAGCTTTCCTACTGGGCAGGTAACGGCTTCATTCACCTGAGCTATCTAGTTGCACAGGCAACCTCGATCACCGCCAAGAGCTCCCAAAACTCCTCAACGTACGGCACACCGGCAGATCTGGTCGCGACCGTCACCAACGATGAGGGTGCAACCGTTCCGGCCGGAACCGTCACCGTAAGCGACGGAGGGACCGCTCTCGCAACCGCCCCGGTAGCAGCTGACGGGACAGCGACTTTTGCTCGCCTTGTCGACACTGTCGGTGAGCACCCTCTGACCTTCGCCTATGAGCCAGGTACAGAACCATTCGCTGCATCCGCCACGACACTTACTCAATCCGTTGTTGCTGCACCGACATACATCACAAACCTGACCGAATCGACTGACAAGACTGTCGGAAAACCGGTCATCATCACTGGCCAAGTTCTCGTCGGGCAACCACCCGCACCGAGCACCTCGGGTCCATCGGCTTCTCCGTCAAGTGCGGTGCCGTCGGCTCACGTTTCCGGAGCGTCCGCGCCGGCGACGGCTGCTCCTACCGGGTCGGTTGTCATTTCCAAGGCTGGAGGGATGCTTGCGACAGTGCCGCTGAACGCAGACGGTACATTTACCTTCAGCCCGGCATGGGCCGTCGGAACGCTGGCGCTCACCTTCGCGTACGGCGGCGACAGCAACTATCAAGCGGCGGCACCGGAGAGCTTGACGGTGGTCACCTCGCCCGGCTCGACTCGCACGACATTGTCCCTCAACGTTCACAGCGTGACGGTGGGCCAATCTGCCACAGCCACTATGCAAGTCGCGTCGACAGCTGTTGGTGTGATCAGTCCAACCGGCTCGCTTCAGCTGCTCGTGGATGGCGTTCCCTACGGAAACCCGAGCCCCGTATCCGCTGAGCCAGCAGTACTCACACTCGTCGGGCTCTCGGCAGGGAACCACACCGTTCGCGCCCAATACCTCGGTGACTCCGCGTATTCGGCGTCGCAAAGCGAACCTGCCTCAATCGCGATCACTCCAATCGCGGCGCAGCTGGCAAGCACCGGCTCCACGACTCCGATGGCCGCAGTTCTTTTCGCGTTCCTCCTCATTGTGATCGGCGCTGCGCTCTGGCTGATGTCCCTGCGCCGACAGTTGACACGTCGATGAGAGAGGCTGCTCGCATCACCGATGCTCAGAAAAGTGCTCACCGAACGTTTCATCGCTCGTGTCGCAGACGGCATCCGTCCACCCGGACACGCCGATCCCAGTCGGGTTGACGAGTTCCGCCGCACACTCACGAAGGACCCTCAATCGTTGCGGTTGGGGAAGACTATGAGCGTGATAGCCGCGGACGCCGGACTCCTGACGTGATCGTGCAGCTGCCGCTCGTGGAGAACGACCGGCTCGGATGAGCGCGGACACCGTTCGCCCGGGAGCGGTTACATTCGTAGATGTCGTGAAGGAGGGTCACGTTGGGCAAGGACATCGACTTCCCACTCGAGCAGCTCGCATCCCGGAGGAGTCGCACTGTGTCGCTCGCGGTGGAGGCGGATGAGCACCGTTCCGCCGAGAGCGCGTCATGAAGCCGGTCGTCCGCCTTCTCGGTGATGACGCCGACGTCCGCGCCGTCGGACGGGAGGCTGTGCAGGCGCTGAAAGGCGCGGACTCGGCGCCCGCTCTCTTCGGCGCGGTGGCGGAGCTGCACGGCCGACGCCGGCAGCAGGTCGTCGCGCGGGCAGCGTCCGCCCGTTCGGCTCAGGTGCTCGCCGCTCCCGGGCGCGCCGCCGCGCCGGCTCGCGCGTGGCGCGTGATCTGGGCCGCGCTGGTGACGACCGGGCTGCTCGCCGCGCTCCTGCTCGTGATCGAGTTCGGCCCCACCGATCGGAAGAACGCGTTCAGCGATCCGCAGCTGAGCGCGACAATCGCCCTGGTCGCGGGCGCCGTGGCCGGCATGGTCCTGCTGATCGTGGCGCTCGTGCCGATCCCGGACGCGCGCAGTGGGGTCGTCGGGGGCCTGAGCGCCGCGTTGATCGCACTGATCGCGGCGGGCATCCTGATCTACCGTCTCATCGTCGGAACGGGCGATCGTCGGGGCTTCTCCGCGGAGGATCTGCGCTGGTGGATCCCGCTCGTCGCGGCGATCCTCGTGTTGCTCGTCGTCGTCGCGGTGCGCGGCGGGCTCGCACGACGGCGCGGCCCGGCGGTTCCCGATGCCCGCCCCGCTCCGTCCGGCGGTCGGGACGATGGGCTGCGCGAGCTGCGCCGCACCGCCGAGCGCCTCGCTGCGACGGCATCGCCGGCGGCCGTGCAGCAGGACTGGCGGACACGGCTCGACCGGCTCGCGGCGAGCGGCGCGTCCGCGGAGACGATCGCCCAGGCCGAGACGCTGACGCCCGCGGCCTGGCTGGCCTGGATGGGCTACGACGGCGAGATCGAGATCCGTTCCGTACTGCCCAGGAGCTGACGCTCGCCTCGATGGGAGCTCTCCCCCTCGACCTCCGTGGCGATATCTCGCTAGGTTGAAGGTGTCCCGGCCGGATGGGCTCGGGTTCTCGAGATTTCTCGGAGTGCCTGATGGATCCAGGAGTTGGATCGCCCCGTCTCCGACCCACGGCGTCGAGAGGTTCGAAGACATGAAGGAACGCGAGGGTACTGCATCGGCCGCAGGAGCCCGTCCCGACCTGGCGGCGCTCGAGCGGGAGATCCTCGCGAATCACCCGGAGGTCATCGCCGCGATCGATGCGGACGACGTCTCGGGCGTCGCGCGTCCGTCGGCTCTGCGCAACATCGGCTCCGTCGTCGCGGTGGCGGTCATCGTCCTTGCTCCCCTCCTCGGGGTGGCGATCTACGGCGAGCATCCCTACCTGAGCTCGGTGCCGAAGACACCGGCGTCCACCTCGGTGCCGGTCGCGGGCGTGTGCTTCGCCGTGGTCGTCCTGGCGCAGCTGGTGATCGCGGCGACGTGGATCCGCGGAGGTGCGCTCTGGTCGGTCCCTGTGCTTCTGTACGGGCTGTGGTCCGGCGCGCTGGCGCTGTTGTCCGCGATCGGCACCGCGAACGTCGCGAGGGACGCCGGATACGACCCGGCGGGGTGGCGGACGCCGATCATCGCGGCCGCGGTGTGCGGCGGCGCGTTGGTACTCGCCGTGCTCGCCCGGATCGGCGCACGTGCCAGGATCCCGGCGCGCGTCACCGGATGGCAGCGGGTCCGGCGGACCGTGGGTGCATTGCCGAAGCACGAGCGCGACGCGCTCCGCGCCCGGCGCAACACCGCACTCCGCGAACTCGCGGACCGCGGCGCGATCACCGAGGCCCGCCGGGTGTCCGCATCCGGTGCCGCGCTAGGGGAGCTCCGGCGGATGGAGCAGGTCTGGCGTCGGCTCGACGGGCTCGACGCGGACGGATAGCAAATGGGGACCTCTCCCCATCAACACGCTGGGTGCCGGAGCGAGCGGCTTCTATGCTCAAGCTCGGCGCGCGCGACAGGGCCCAACTGGTCGTGTTCGCGTACGACGCCGGGCTCGTCGCACCCGCTGGGCCGTGATGGGCGACATCCGGTTTCAGACCGGCGCATGAACGCTCAGGTGCGCGTGAGCGGCTCGGGCCGGCTAGAGCTTGCCGACGGGGTCGGCTGCGGTCGGGTCCGCGAGCTGCGCGCCGGCGACCGGCTCCCCTTGCCAGCTGAGCAGGTCCCAGCCTGATGCCGGGGTTCCTTCGAGGACAACCATGCCCGTGTTCTGGAGGAAGCGGTCCATGGTGAAGGACGCGTCGATGTTCCTGGCGCGGCGGCTGACCCAGGTGCGAATCGCGGCGCCGTGGCTGACGATCGCGAGAGGGCCGTCACTGCTGGGGGTCGTGTCGATCGCTGCTGCCACGGCGGTGTCGTAGCGGTCGAAGAAGGTGTGGCCGTCCTCTGCGCCGGGCATCCGGGTGTCGAGGTCGCCGGCTGCCCACGCGGCGAAGGTGCGAAGGTAGGCCGTGACGGACGCGGGGTCGTGTCGCCCTTCGTAGACGCCGGCCTCGATTTCCCGGAGACCGTCGAACTCGACAGGGTCGATCCGGCGGTGGCGCGCGAGTGGCGCCGCTGTCAGGTGCGTCCGAATGAGGGAGCTGACCGCGATCGCGGCGATCGGCTCGGTCACAGCCGCCGCGAGATCAGCGGCCTGCTGCCGGCCCAGCGCGGTCAGGACCGGTCCTGGGATTGTCGTGCCGAGGGCGCCGGCGACATTGTCCGGGGTCTGGCCGTGGCGGATGAGGAGGAGGCGCATGTCCGTTCGACCCTACCTCGGCTGGGGGCGGTCCTCGTGCGGGATCTTCACCATCCACGACGGACGGATCCACGCGGTGCGCGAGAACTTCGACACGGACCACGTCCGCACCGTGCTCTACGGGTAGCCGCGCGCCGCGAGTCAGTCGGCGCGCTCGGGTCACTGCTGAGCGTGGAGCGCTGCACTCAGGCCGTTGAGGCGCAGCGCCGTGCCGCCGCGGAGGTGGGGGAAGTCGTCGCTGCCGTCTCCGGTGCGGGTGAGGAATGTGACCTGCTCCGTCCAGGTGAGCAGGCAGCCGGTGTCGTCGTCGGAGAGCAGGACGGTCACCAGCGACACCCATCGCGTGACGTCGTCCACGGCCGAGGTGTACGCGAAGACGATCCGCCGGTCCGCGACGATGTCGAGATAGTGGCTGTGGTACGCCAATCGCTCCGGTTCAGCGTCGGGGAGCGTGAAGGTGCTGTGGGCGTCCTCGCCGCCGCCGACGCGGAACTCGTGCTGGTACGTTGCCCCCGAGCCCGGGAGCCGAAACCACCGACGTCGAGTCGGCTCGTGCGCGAACGCGGCGAACACGTCCGCGGGCGATGAATCGAAGCGTCGCTCGATGGTGAACGTGTCGTGCCGGACGTCCAGTGCATCGTGTTCAGGCTGGTGCGCGGTGGTACTACCGGCGCTCTCCGGCTGTGCGGACATGTGGTCTCCGGTCCCTCCGATGTCAATGGTTACTTTCCGTAGGATATGGCGCATCGACGGTGAAATCATCGGTGCGGGCACACGCACTTTCACGTCAGCAACGCAGAAGAAGGGAAGTATTGCGTGGACGCTGGACTCCCGAGCGAACTGGCCGGGCGCGGGATCGAACCGGACTGCATCGAGACGATCCTGGTGGTGCGGGACGTCCTCGCCCGAGTGGGCGACAAGTGGACGATGCTGATCGTCACCGTCCTCAGGGACGGCCCGATGCGCTTCACCGCGCTCCACCACGCCGTGCCGGGAATCTCGCAACGCATGCTGGCCCATACCCTCAGTGCGCTCACACGTGACGGCCTCGCGACCCGGACCGCGTACCCGGAGGTCCCGCCGCGTGTCGACTACACCCTCACCGAACTCGGGCGGTCCCTCGCGTCCGCCGTCGACCGGCTTGTCGGATGGGTGCGAGACCATCAGGACGAGATCGTGGACAACCGCCGGCAGTTCGACTCACCCGACTGATCACGTCGTCAGCTCGCCAGGAACTCGCGGATGGCGTCGGCGGTTGCGCGGGAATCCTGGAGCATCGGCAGGTGCCCTGTCGCCAGCTGTGTCGTCCAGGTCGCGCCGAGACGTTCGGTGAATCGGTGCTGGAGTCCGGGTGGAAGCTCGTCATCCTCGGTGGTCACCACATAGCCGCGGCGGCCGGACCAGACGTGCTCACCCGTCCTGTCCGTGTAGAGGTGCCGGGACTCGGGGACGAACTCCGCGACGATGCGTTCCGCCTGATCGTCGCCGACGCCGCGCAGCCCGCGCCGCAAGGCCGTGGCGGGCGGTCGCGTGCCCGCAAGTCGCATCACGATCGGAAGCATCCACCGATTCGGAACCGGCATGGCGGAGACGAAGGATTCGCGGCCGGCGGGGATCACGGCGGAGACCGCCAGGAACGAACTCACCCGACCACCCAGAAGTCGCGCCACTTCTGCACCGACGACACCGCCCGAAGAATGCGCGACGATGGCGAACGCGCCTGACGGTGCGGCGTCGACGGCAGCTTCGACATACGCGCTCAACGGGGAATCCGAGTGCGCGGGAGGGCGGGGGGCGACCGACGATGCCGCGCCGAGGCGTTCGCGCACCTCGTCCCAGATCCAGGCGGGGAGCCCGGCACCGCTGAGGACCAAGACAGGGGAGTGGGTGTCAGTCATGATCCCGATCTTCCGCCGCGTGAGTGACACCTATCTGTCACCATTATCGAGTGAACCGAACCGACAGGCTGTATGCCGTGCGCGAGGAGCTGCGACGGGCCGGGCGCTCCGGGCGAACAGCCGAGCGCCTCGCCGCGACGTTCGAAGTCAGCATCCGCACCATCAAGCGGGACATCAGTGCCCTCCAGCAGTCGGGGTTCCCGATCTGGGCGCAACCGGGACCCGGGGGCGGCTACGTCGTGGATCCCAGCGCTTCGCTGCCGCCCGTCAACTTCACCGAGTCCGAGGTCGTCGGCCTCGCCGCGGCCGCGGCGGCGAGCCGAGGGCAGCCCTTCGACCGGGAGCTCCGCGTGGTGCTGACCAAGGTGCTGAACGCGATGGACGGCGCCGCACGCAAGCGGGCAGCGCTCCTGACCGACCGCGTCTGGATCGACGCCGCCGATGACGGTCGGGACACGCGCAACCTCCGCCAGATCGAGCGCAGTCTGTCCGAGCAGCGCGTCATCGCCCTGCGCTACCGCGACGGGCACGGAGTCGAGTCGAGCCGACGAGTGGACCCCGTGCTTCTGGCGAACACGGGCGGTCACTGGTACTTCGTGGCCCACTGCCGAACGGTCGACGCGATCCGATGGTTCCGTCTCGACCGCATCGAGGCCGCGCACCTCACCAACGTGAGCGCTTCCCCGATCCCCGTCGACTCGGTCGGGCAGCCGCCCTCGAGCGCCAGGCCGGTCGGCGACTTCTGATCCGGTCCGGCGGCAGCGTCTGGCGCGACCTCCCTCACGTGGGCAGCAGGTTCGGGTCGGCGAGGTTGTTCTCGAAGGCGACGACGACGAGGTGGGCGCGGGTGTGGACGTCGAGTTTCACTCCACGGGACGAGCGGCCCGTCCCGCCGGGGCGCGGCGGGCGTCCGCGAGCTGGGCGCGCGAGCTGATGTTCAGCTTCGCGAAGACCTTGCCCAGGTGGTATTCGACCGTGCGTGCGCTGATGAACAGCCGGACGCCGATCTCGGGATTGCTGAGGCCGTCGGTCGCGAGTTGGGCGATCTGCTCCTCTTGCGCGGTCAGGGCGGGCCCGGTGGTCGGGGCCTCCGATCGCACGACCTCGCCCGTGGCCCAGAGCTCCCGCCGTGCCCGCTCGGCGAAGGCGGCCATCCCCACGGCCTCGAATCGCTGGTGGGCCAGACGCAGCTGGGTCCTGGCGCCGCTGCGGCGGCGTTGGCGTCGCAGCCACTCGCCGTAGAGGAGGTGGGCCCTCGCCTCTTCGGCGTCGAGGCCGCTGTGGCCGAGGAGCCGGATGGCCTCCCGGTAGTGCGTCTCCGCCTCGGCGTCGTCGGCCAGCAGGGCGGCGCACCGCTCCTGGATTCCCCGCGCCCAGCCGCCGTCCGACTGCCGGGTCGTCCGGGTGAGGCGGGCGAAGGCGCGCTCGGCGGCATCCCGCTCGCCGGTACGGCTGGCGGCTTCGATCAGCTCGACCAGCGTCCAGTTGTCGAGGCCGAGCTCGTCGACCGGCGGTTCGAGCGCGCCGCGCGCGTGGTCGAGGGCCTCCGCGTAGTGGCCGAGCCCGTTGTAGAGCACGCAGACCGCCCATCTGGCGCCGGTGAGCACGAGGCCTTCGCCGCGTGCGTGTGCGTCCCGGATGGCCGCATCGGCCACCTCGAGGACATCGCGCTCCCTGCCGACGAACGCCGCCACCGCGAGCGCGCTGTACGACGCCATCCGACCGCCCATTGTGCCCAGCGCGGCCGTCAGCTCGTCGATCGCCTCCTCCGCCTCGCGCGCCCGGCCGGCGAGGAGCAGGACGTAGATGCGCTGCGTCAGCGCCAGCCGGAGCTCGCTCAAGGCCCCCTGCTCGCGGCACTCGAGCACGAACCTGCCCGTGAGGGCGTCCCAGAAGGGGAAGTCCCACGCGCCGCTCGCGGCGAAGGCGAGCAACGACAGCCACCGCGGGTCGGAGGCGTGATCGTCGTTCGGACAGCCGATGTTCCGCAGCGCGCTGACGAAAGCGGGGACAGGGTCGCCGTTCGTTTCATAGCGACCGACGATGCGGTCCAGGGGCTCGGTCGCCCGCGACGGCCCCGGCGACGGCGCGGAGGCGGCGACTCGGGCGACCGTTGCGAGGTCGGACCCCTCCTCGGCGAATCGGCCGGCGTAGACGGAGCTGCGGAGAGCGTCCAGCAGCGAGGAGCGGGCGAGCTCGGGATCCCAGGGACGGATGGCCTCCGCTGCAGCGAGGAGCAGGGCGGGGACCCGGCCGTTGCGGTCTCCGGCGAACTCCACCTCGGCGCGGAGCTGCTGGGCGCGGGCGAGGTCGGCCGGCCCGGCCGAACCGGTCTCCGCCAGGTCGAGGAGGGCGCGCGCGTCGTCGAAGGCGCCCACCTGCACCGTCGCGCGGGCTGCGGCCAGTGCGCGCCGGGTGCGGTCGGCGCCGGCGGGGCTCAGCAGGGTCGCGCGCTGCAGGAAGGCCGCCGCGGCCGCGAGCCCGCCGCGCGCGCGTGCGCGTTCGGCCGATGACTCGAGTTCGCGAGCGGTGTCGTCGTCGAGTCCGGTGGCGGCCTCCGCCCGGTGCCAGGCGCGGCGGTCGGGGTCGGCGACGGGATCCGTCGCCGCGGCGAGGGCGGCGTGGACGTCTGCGAGCTCTTGGCTCGTCGCCGTCCGGTATGCCGCAGAGCGCAGGAGCGGATGCTGCAGGCGGACGCGGAGGCCGAACTCCAGACATCCCTGATCGACCAGCTGGCGTGCCGCATCGGTGGGGATGCCCAGCAGGGCGGCCGCGTCCCAGAGCAGCCTGATATTGCCGGTCGCGTCGGCCGCGGCCAGCACGAGCAGCCTCCTGCTCTCCGGTGACAGGGCCTCGATGCGGCGGCGGAAGACCGCATCGAGGCTCGCCGGAAGCGGGAGGGCGTCCGCCAGACCGTACCCGCCGCCGAGCCGTGCCATGCGGAGTTCGCGGGACAACTCCACGAGCGCGAGCGGGTTCCCGTGCGCGTCGGCGACGAGCTGGTCCCGCACGCGGCGGTCCACCGCGAACGGCAGAGTCGAGGACAGCAGGCGGTCGGCGTCGGCGTCGTCGAGCGGCCGCACAGATTCGACAGGGAGGCCGTCGAGCCGGTCCCCGGGCGATCGCGTCGCGAACACCAAGGCGACCGACTCCTCGCCGAGGCGGCGTGCGGCGAAGGTCAGCGCCTCTGCCGATGCCGCGTCGATCCACTGCTCGTCGTCCACGACGCACAGCAGGGGGCGGTCGACCGCGGCCTCGGCGAACAGCCCGAGCAGCGCGAGGCTCACCAGGAGCCGGTCCGGGGCAGGGCCGTCCTCCACGCAGAACGTGACACGCAGGGCGGAGGCCTGCCGAGCCGGAAGCGCGCCGAGATGGGCGAGAAGGGGTGTGCAGAGCTGTTGGAGAGCGGCGAACGGCAGTTCGCGCTCGGCCTGGACGCCGACTGTCGAGACCACCTGGAAGTCGTCGGCCGCCCGCACGAGCCGATCGAGCAGGGCTGTCTTGCCCGACCCCGCCTCGCCGCTCAGGATGAGGATCCGGCTTGCCCCGCCGCGCACCTCGTCGAGCAGGCGGTCGAGCCGGACGGACTCGCGTTCGCGGCCGACCAGGGTCGCGATCGAACGGTCAGCCTGAACCGGCCACGTGGGCATGAGTCGAAGCATATTCGGCCGTCGGCGACGGCGGGAGCCCTGTGGGGCCCCCGCCGTCACTCTGTTGTTCGCGATCCGCGGTCGGTCCGTCAGCTCACGCGGCGGCCAGGGCGGCGGCGATGAAGGCTGCGGCCTGCACCGGCCGGGCGATGAACGCGGTGTGCGAGCCGTCGACCTCCTCCACGGTGGCGTTCATCCGCTCGGCCATGAACCGCTCGGCAGCGGGGGAGATCGCGTTGTCGCCGCTGGCGACCTGGTACCAGGTGCGGTGCTCGCGCCAGCCCGCCGCCGTCGCGTTCTCGGTGTACGCCGCCGCTGCGAGAGGACGTTGGGACGCGCACATGACGTCGGACAGGTCGACGGGGACGTCGGCGCAGAACGTCTCGCGGAAGCCGTCGGGGCTGATCAGCAGGTCGGGGCCTCCTGCGGCTCCCGGGGCGTCGTACGACGTCGGCCGCACCGTGCTGGCGAGCAGCGGTGCCGGGAACGGCTCGGTGACGCTGGCGCAGCTCTCGCCGACGTCCGGCGCGAACGCGGCGAGGTAGACCAAGCCGACGACGCCGGGCAGACCCGCAGAGGCCTGGGTGATCACTCCGCCGCCGTAGGAGTGGCCGACGAGCAGGACGGGACCGCCGACGCCGCCGACGACCCGCCGCACCGCCTCGGCGTCGGATGCGAGGCCGCGCAACGGGTTGGGCGGCGCGATGACCGCATGGCCGGCAGAACTCAGCTCGCGGATGACTCCCGCGAAGCCGGACGCGTCGGCGAACGCGCCGTGGACGAGGACAACCGTGGGCTTCGGGTCTGACATGGTTCTTCTCCTTCTTCTCGTGGACTGCGTCGGCTTGCTGGTCAGTGGGCGGTCGCCCGGGCGGCGGTCTCGATGAGACCGGTGACCGCCTTCGGGTCGGTCAGCATGACCAGGTGCGGAGCGCCGGGCACGACAGTCGTG
This sequence comes from Leifsonia sp. TF02-11, assembly GCF_017565305.1. Classification (GTDB taxonomy): domain Bacteria; phylum Actinomycetota; class Actinomycetes; order Actinomycetales; family Microbacteriaceae; genus Leifsonia. Next base: position 308,152 of record NZ_JAGEKP010000024.1, on the reverse strand, counting down.
CGGGCGTGGGCGCGCGCGGCCATGAAGCGCTCCAGGTTCGGCGAGATCGCCCGGTCGCCCGCAGCGACCAGGTACCACGACGGGATGCTCTTCCAGGCGGGGACGCCGGACGCCTGCGTCGCAGAGGTGACGCTGAGCGGTCGCTGCTCGACGGCGAGGGCCGAGCACTGCGAGCGGGAGACCTGGTCGTCGAGGAAGACGTTGCAGTACTGCGCGGGGTCGATGGTCAGCTCGGTGCCGGAGCTGCCGTCGGGCAGGGGGTAGCTGCTGGGCGTGACCGGGACGGGAGGGATCTGGGTGCCGAGCGCGCTTCCGTTCAGCGACGCGAGGGAGTCGCCCGCATCGGGCGCGAACGCGGCGATGTAGACCAAGGCCTTCACGTTCGGGTCGCCGGTGGCGGCGTTCGAGATGACCGCGCCTCCGTACGAGTGGCCGACGAGCACGACCGGCCCGCTGATCCGGTCGAGGACGCTCCGGATGTACGCGGCGTCCGAGAGCAGTCCGCGCAGCGGGTTCGGGGGAGCGATGACCGGGTAGCCGTCGGCCTGCAGCCGTTGCACGACCGGCGTCCAGCCCGCGGCGTCGGCCCAGGCGCCGTGGACGAGGACGACGGTCGGTTTGGGCGTGTGCGAGTCGGCGTCGGTGCGGGACGGGTGGGCGCTCGATGCGCCGGAGGCGGGGAGGGCCGCCCCGAGGACGAGTACGGAGGCGGCCAGCGCGGCGGCCGCCCAGGTGATGCGCTTCATGGTGTCTCTCCGATCTGCTATCCGATGAGTGGGTGCGTGATGCAGGAGCTGTGACGGCACCATCCTGTTGAGGTCGGGCATCGCCCCGAATCCGGGACTCCCCAGTGCACGTGGCGTCTGTGCGATCTCTCAGGACGCAGCAGTCATCGAGTCGACACCGGGCGCACGATCGCGCCGGCCGACTTCGATGACGATCGGCCTTCAGCGCACGGCGGCAGCCCGGAGGTTCACACACACGTCCCGTCCGGATGGACGGGACAGCGTCAGTTCTTCCGCGGCCGGACCGGGTGCTCGCTGAGGATCGAGATCCGGTTGAACGCGTTGATCGTCACCGCGACCCATTCGGCCGCGGCGAACTCGATATCGCCCAGAAGGTTGCGAGCACCGGCCAGGTCGGCCCGCGCGTCCTCGGTCAACGGAAGTGCGGTCGCAGCCTCGGCGATGGCCAGCATCGCACGCTCCCGTTCCTCGAAGATGTCCGAGTCGCGCCAGGCGGGCAGCATGTCGAGCTTCTGCTGGGGCACGCCGACGCGACGCGCCTCCCTGGCATGGAGGTCGAGGCAGAAAGCGCAGGCGTTGAGCTGGGACGAGCGCACCTTGATGAGCTCGACCTCCTGCTCGGTGACTCCCGCGCGAACCACCTCCTGCACCACCGTCGCGGAGAACGCTTGTGCGGCTCGCCACGCATCGGGCATGACCTTGTCCAAGAAGGGGCGCATGCTCTCATTCAACCTCACGGACGAGCGCGCCGCGCTCCGAAGAGTCTCGCGATGCCGTTCTGCCACGCGATGAGGATGCGCGGCTCTCCGTGCTGGTGGCGGACGCGGCCCTGCAGCCTGGGGTGCGCGCCCTCGGCGTGCGGGTGCTTCCCCTGCCTGGCCTGGCCGTGCGGGCGGGCCGAGTGCTCGGGTACGCCGGGGAGGCGGTGCGTCGTCTCGTGGAGAGCGTGGGTGAGTCGGTTCATGATGTGCTCCTATCGATTCAGTCGGGGATGATGACGAGTCGTCGGCCACGGAGGTCGGTGCGGGTCCACGCCTCGGCGATGCGGCTGAGCGGCATCGTCTCGACGGCGATCGTCAGTCGCCCGTCGCGGACCCAGTCGACGACCTGCTGATACGCGGCGCCCATCGTCGCCGCCGCGTTGCGGCCGGCGCCGTAGATCTCGAGGCCGGACGTGCGCAGGGCGTCGGCGGTGAGGTGGAGGCTGCGCCCCGCTGCCTCGCCGATCTGGACGAGGCGCGTCGGCCTGCCCAGCGTGAAGCTCGCTGGGACGAGCGCGCGGGTGAGCAACGCGGTGGGACGTCCCCACAGGTAGTCGAGGACGACGTCGTATCCTGCGCCGGCCTGTTCCGCGAAGGCGTGGACGAGGTCTGCGTCCGCGACGGCGGTGTCGATCGTGGCATCGACGCCGAGGTCTTCGAGCTCGCGGAGGGCGCCGGCATCCCGCCCCGTCGCGACGATGCGGCCGGCGCCGAGCAGCCGCGCGATCTGGATCGCGAGCCTGCCCGCGACGCCGGTGCCGCCCTGGAGCAGGACGGTTTCCCCCGCTTGCAGCCCGCCCGCGGTCTGCATGCTCATCGCGCTGACCGCCGACGAGAGCGAGGCCGCGATCTCCGGTGCGATCCCGTCGGGGATCGGCATCGCGTAGCCGGCCGGCACGACCACGCGCTCGGCGAGTGCACCGGCAGGTGGCTTCAGCCCGCCGAATCCGACGAGCGTGCCGTCGGCGAGGCGTCCGACGCCGTCGAAGCACGGGATCGCGGGCAGTGCGGCGACGAAGTCGGCGGCGGCGTAGTGCGTGCCTGCGACGAACGCGCGGTCGACGTTCTCCACGGCGACGGCTTCGACCGTGACGACGACCTCGCCCTCGCCCGCCCACGGCTCGGGATGGTCGCGGTACTCCGGGACCGCTCCGACCCGGTCGATGAGTGCGGCCTTCATGATCCACCCTCTCTCTTACAGTGTTAGAGAACTATGCTTTGTCTAACACTGTTCGAGTGAGATGGCAAGGTGTGATGTGGCGGTGAATCGCGAACGCATCCTCGAGGAGGCGCTCCAGCTGGTCGACGACGAGGGTCTCGACGGTCTGAGCCTGCGCAACCTCGCCCGGCGGCTGGATGTCCAGGCGCCGACGCTGTACTGGCACGTGAAGAACAAGACGGAGCTGCTCGACGGTCTCGCCGACGCGATCATGGACGATGCCATCTCGGCCATGCCGGAACCCGGCGCCGAGGATGTCCGAGAGTGGTTCCTCGGCGCCTTGTGCGGGCTCCGCGCCGCCCTGCTGCGACATCGCGACGGTGCTCGCATCGTCTCGGGCGCCACCCGGTCGCTGCGGCGCGGCGACTTCTCCGAACGCGCGATGGCGATGCTCGTCCAGCACGGGTTCGAGCTGCAGCAGGCGCGGCTGCTCGTGCTGACCTCCGAGCGCTACACGGTCGGCTGGGTTCTGGAGGAGCAGGCCCCGGCGCCCGAGGGTCCCCCGCCGACGGAGGCGGAGGTGCGCGCGCGCTGGCCCATCGCCACGCAGGCGATCAGCGACTACTTCTCGGGCGGCGGTCGCAGCAGGGACGACCTGTTCGCCGACGGCGCCCGGCTCATCGTCCAGTCTGCGGCGTCGCGCGGCGAGCCACGATGACCCTCGTGGCGACGAGGCCGACCGGCTGCCGAGGGACGCTCACTCGCGTGCCCGGTCCGCCCGGCTGAACCCGTCGAGCACGGCCGTCAGGATCGCGCGCTGGCCGGAGCGGGTGGGATGAATTCCGTCCGGACCCCAGAAGTCGGGCCCGGTCCTCACCGTGGCGTGGACGTCGATCGTGGCCGTGTCATCGGCGCGTGCCGCCTCGACGGCGGCGTCGATGTCGGCGAGCTCCCACCACACTCCTGTCGAGCGGTTCGCTGTCACGGTGTCCGGATTGATCGGGGGCGGCGTCAGCGTGATCAGCTGCGCCGCAGTCTCGGTGCGGAGGCGTTCCCGCAGTGCTCCTCTGGCGTGGGCGATGGCGCTGGCAGAGGCCATGCGCACGCCTGACCCGACGCCGTGGCGACGGACGTCGTTCGTGCCGATCATGGTGATGACCCAGTCCGGGCGGTGGGCCACCACGGGAGCAAGCGCGGCTACCGTCTCCGCCGTGGTCCGACCGGCCAGCGACCAGTTCAGGACGGTTGCCCCGGGGCGCAGGCGGTACAGCACCTCGGCGAAGAGGTCGGCCCAGCTGCCCGCTTCGGCCGAGAGCGAATCGCCGAGTACGACGACCCGTTGGCCGCCTCGAATAGGGAGTGTGTGCGCTGCGGCGGCGAGGTGGGGGTCGCTCAGCACCTCGTCCACGGTGTCGCGGATCTCGGCGCGGACGGCTTCGCGCGCTGCGCCCAGCTCCACTTCGTCGATGCCTGCCCAGAGGGCGACCGTGGTGTCGAGTGCATCAGGCGGGGCGGGTAGCGGTGCGAAGAATGCCCGGGGATCGAGGCCGACGAAGCGGACGATGGAGTGCGGCGACGTCATGGGCCTCCCTGTGTCTGGAGTCGCGGAAAGATGAGTTCCTTCTCTTGCCTTAAAGACAACGTTATCTTACGCTCGTGTTTCGACCACACCGGTCCATGTTCGACGATGAACGGAGACGCAGTGCGTAATCCCCTCAAGACAGCCATCGGTCTCTGCCTTGCGGCAGCGGCGGTGGCATCGGCCGTTGTGCCCGCGCACGCCGCCGACAGCACGACACCGCCGGTGAACCTGCTGGCCGCCGACTTCGACACGTCCTTCACGAATCCCGCCACGCGGTTCGACCTGACATCGACGACCACGGGCGGCACCCAGACGCCGGTGACGGTCGGCGGCAATCCGGCGCTGGAACTGCGGGACTCGTCGCTCAATGCCGCGCTCTCGTCCTACTTCTACAAGCGTTTCAGCTCGGGAGCGCTCAAGGACCGGATCAACGCCGTCTACAAGCAGCCGGCCGGAAGCGCACCGGTGGACTTCGAACTGAGCTTCCGGCTGGCGCGCACGGCGGCGAGCACCAAGACGGTCGCGAAGGACGTCTACGCACAGATCCAGTTCGGAAACTTCGACAATGTCATGGTGCCGCGCTTTCCGGTTCCGTCGACATCCCTGACGACGACGGCCGCGTACACCGCGACGGACGGAGCTCTTCGGCCGGTGACGTCGCAAGACATCGGCACCTACCGCTTCAGCATCGTGCCGAACGGCGGAGCCAGGATCATCTCGACGGTCGAGCTCGGATTCTCCGTCCGCGTGGATACCGGTGGCACCGACGAGGCGATCGCGGTGGACGACCTGGCCGTCACCGAAGTGCCGAAGTCGACGGACACCACGCCGCCGACAGCGCCCGGCGCTCTGACGGGGTCGGTCAGCGGCACGACGGCGTCCCTGTCGTGGTCCCCGGCCACTGACGACCAGGGCATCTCGAGCTACAACGTCTACCGCGACGGAGTCCTCGCGGCGAGCACGGGCGGAGCGGTGACGACAGCGCAGGTCGCCGGGCTCATGGCTTCGACGCACTACACGTTCACCGTCCGCGCCCGCGACGGAGCGGGTAACGAGGGCCCGGACAGTCCTGCCACCACGCTGACGACCGCGGCAGCGATTCCGACCGCACCCGCACCCTTCCCCGGAACGCCGACCACCCGGCTGGCGTGGCTCTGGCAGAAGGCGAAGGACATGAAGGAGGAGAGCGGTCCGCTCAACGTCGTCCAGTACACGGCCCAGCTGCTCGACGGCCAGAACGTCGCGCAGAACATCTCCAAGCTCGACACGATGTTCGGGCAGTACGACGCCGAGCAGTACAAGACGGAGGCGAAGATGTACGCCTACCTGATGGTGGGGGACAAGCTCCCCGCTGCGACGGTGGCCAAGGTCAAGAGCTATTTCGCGGGTTACGCCTATGGCAAGCTCAATCAGACCGAGAACCTCCGAATGGCGAACTACGTCTCCGGATATCTGGTCGGAACGTATCTGCCCGACGTGACGGACCTGAACGGCAATTCGGGAGCGACCCTCGCCGCTATGAACAAGCAGAACATCGAGGACATGATCAGCGCAGGCGTCCACCGCGGCTGGGCTGAGTACGAAAGCCCGGAATACACGTTCATGACCTATTTCGGCTTGAACGCCATCCAGCAGTGGTCTCCGGACGCCGGACTCCGTCAGAAGGCCAAGATGGCCATGGACGTCATGTGGTTCGAATGGGCGAACGACTGGATCGACGGCTACATGATCTCGTCGCTCAGCCGCTCCAAGGGCGACCTGTCATCGGTCGGCGACCCGACCTGGCGACCGGCCGATCACACCTCCCTCGCCTGGGCCTACTTCGGTGCAGACCGGGCGCAGCAGGCGGTGGGCGAGTCGGACAACCCGGCCCCTTCCGCGTATCGGCCGAATCTCGAGTACCTGGGCTTCGCCGCGTGGCCGGGGATGACCTACACGCCGCCCGCGCTGGCCGTGCAGCTCGGACAGAAGACCGACAAGAGCTACACCTCGCACAAGTCGAACCTGCAGAACTCGAGCGGCCACGCGATGGATGTCGACCGCACCACGTTCGTCCGACCGGATTGGGGTGTCGGCACCGAGGTGCAGTACCGCCGGGTCGACAACTGGATCGAGGACCAGCCGCTCGTCGTCCGCTGGCGGTCCGACGCACCCGACCCGCTGTTCCGGATCTCGGTGGATCAGGGAACCGCCGCAATCGGCAGCTACGATCAACCCGCCGATCACCGGGTGATGCAGAGCGACTCGTCGGCGATCGGGGTCTTCCGGAATTCGGGTGACGCCACGAGCAACACGCTCACGGCGATGTTCCCCGCGAACGGTTCCATCGTCGAGAAGAAGCAGGTCGGAGGTTGGACGGTGGTCAACACCGGGCCGATGTACTTCGCGTATCAGCTCGTGAAGCCGTCGACGTGGTCGTACCAGACGCCGAACGATCCGTCGAACAAGGTGAAGACCACTACGCAGATCCACCCGACGACGACCACCGCCTACAGCTACGACATCCTGCGCAGCCAGGCGAACCGCAACGGGTGGATCTTCGACTCGGCCGATGCGAGCGCGTACCCCAGCCTGGACGCGTTCGCTGCGGCGATCATGACCGGAGACCGGGTCGACGCCAGCGGCATCGACGACACCGCACCGCACCTCGTCTACCGCAACCTGGCAGGCAAGACGCTCGACCTCACCTTCGATGCGGCCAACGCTGCGCCCAGCGGCAACGCGAAGATCGACGGGACCTCGATCCCGTACGACAGCTATGGCGTCTTCGACACGCCTTACCTCCACCAGGACCGGTTGAGCGACACGTTCACCGCCACGCTCGGCAACACGACGGCGACGTACGACTTCTCGGCGTGGACGGTGAACACCGTCGTCGACGATGGTGCGACCCGGCCGCCGGCTGTCGCGTCGCTGAGCTCGGACAACGGCTGGGACACCGGGCTGAAGGACGGGGACTACGACCTCACCATGAACCTGTGGTGGGGTCAGAACGCCACGGACCTCGCCGTCTACGAGAACGGGACGCTGATCGCCGATCGGCCCCTCACGATGGCGACCCCCGGAGCGCAACAGGCGGCAGTGCACGTCAGCGGGCGCACGAACGGCACCTACGTCTACACGGCGAAGATCTCCAACTCCAAGGGGGTGCGCGACCTGGAACCGCTGACGGTCACGGTCACGGACGCGTCCCCCGGAGTGCCGACGCTGTCCGACGACGACTACGACCACTCCGGAAGCTACACCGTCACCGCGAACCTGTGGTGGGGGACCAACGCCACCTCGTACCGTCTCCTGGAGAACGGGACGGAGGTCGCATCCGGAGCGCTCACCGCGGCGACGCCGGGCGCGCAGACGGTCGCCGTCCCGCTCACCGGCCGCTCGACAGGCGGCCACGACTACGTGATGGAGTTCGTCAACGCGCAGGGGACGACGACCAGCCGTCCCCTGCACGTCGACGTGAAGTAGGAGGGGCGGGGGCGGGGCTGCACACTCCGGCGGCCCCGCCCGCGCCGCGCCCGCTACGGCAGCGCGTGAACCTCCGCGCGAATCCACGTGTCCAGCGCGCCGCGAGGCGGGAGCCGAAGCGCTCCACGTCGGTCGGCGACCCGGGTCGGGCGGCTGACCGGTTCGAAAGCGGCGACCCGTGCTCGGCCGAACCAGGGGAACGACTCATCCCAGCCCAGCTCCTGCCACACCCACAGCGACGGCATGGTCGCAGCGTCCCACTCCACGCTCACCTCGATCCCGGCGCTCTCGGCTCGAAGGCGGATCAGCGGCTCCGGCACCTCGAGCCAGCCGTACACGCCGCGCCGGTCCGACGGCTCGATCCGCGCCAGGGAGAACGCGGATCCGTCCTTCGCGAGGCCCTCGGGCCAGGAGCGCCTCTCCGTCGTGTCGTGGTCCGGTGTGAAGACGGCCCCGGGTGCATCGATCTCGAGTCCGCCGGCGAGCATCTCGGAACCGAACGCCGGATGATGCCCGTAGTCGAAGGCGACCTCGACGTCGGACTGGTTGACGATCCGGTCTCGGATGCTCAGCCCGCGGTCATCGAGGGTGATATCCCGCTCGATGGTCAGCGGGACGGTGAACAGGGACACGGTCAAATGGGCGCCGGCCGCGTCTGCCGTGCCGACCGTCCACTGCAGCGTCGATGCCTCGCCGTGATACACGGCGGGGCCGACATACTCGACCGGGTCGCCGGCTGTCGGCACGAGGGTCTGCCAGCCGCCGCGATACCGTTCGAGCCAGTCGCCCGCCGGCCCGATCGAGTCACCGGCCTCGCCGTCGAGCACGCGCTGAGCGTGGTGCCGCCACGGAGTGCGGAACAGGAGCTCGGCACCGCGGTAGGTGAGGGAGAGGATCTCCGACCCGCGCGCCGGGTCGACGAGTGCCGCGAGTTCGCCTCGCCGAAATTCGAGTGCGGTCACGTCGGCAGCTGCTCGGAGCCGCGCAGCACCAGCGTGGTGGGAAGGGATTCGGTGGCGTAGTCGCCGTCGGCCTCGCCCCGCAGGCGCGCCAGCAGGAGTCGCGCGGCATCCCGGCCCATCCGCTCGATGTCCTGGCTCACCACCGAGACACCGGGATCTCCCAGATCGGCGGCCTCGAAGTCATCGAAGCCGACGAGGGGGATGCGTCTGCCGGCTGACCGGAACGCGAGCAGCGCACCGATCGACGCACGGTTGTTGGCCGCGAAGATGGCGTCCGCCGCGCCATCGGCGAGCAGCGCGCCGACGGCGGCACGCGCTTGCTCGCTCGAGTGAGCGTCGGTGGACAGCGGCATGTCGTCCGGCGCGAGACCGAGACTCCTCAGAGCATCGCAGTAGCCGCGATACCGCTCCTTCATGGTGTAGATGTCCAGCGAATCACCGACGAACGCGATGCGTCGCGCACCGAGTCTGTACAGGGTCCGCGTCGCTTCGGCCGCGCCGCCGGCGTTGTCCGCCAGCACGGTGTCGGCGGCGAGGTGACCTCCCGGGCGGTCGAGGAAGACGATGGGAGGGACCGGGGGCGGCACCTTCGACCACTCGCGCCCTTCGTTGCGCGGGGGCACGATGATGAGTCCGTCGACCCGCTGCTCCATGAGACGGTCGACGATGCGGTCGTGTCGGCGTCCGTCCTCCTCCGAGCTCGCGACGATCAGCATGTACCCTTCGCTGCCCGCCACTTCCTCGATGGCTCGTGCGAGCGTCGAGTAATACGGGTTGGCGAGGTCGCTGATGATCAGCCCGAGGATCTTGCTCGTCCAACCCGGGCGGATGCTCGCGGCGGCGAGGTTGCGCCGATACCCGAGGTCGGCGATCGCGTCGGCGATCCGATCGGCGAGCACGGGGTCGATGTTGCTCTCGCCGTTGACGAACCGGGAGACCGTCTTGAGGCTGACGTTCGCCGCCCGGGCTACGTCGTTCATCGTCGGGCTGTTGGCCATCCTGCTCCCTGTCTCGGATGCCCCATCGTATCCGCCGCGGATCGCCTCCACGGGCATCAGGGAGCGGGTGGCCGTGCGACCAGGATGCTCCCGTTGCCCACCAGCTCGAGGGGTCCCGCGGCCGCCGGCACGAGGACGGTGGTGCCGCGAGCCCAGGTCCCGTGACCGGTGACGAGTTCGCCCTCGATCACGATGACCACCGCGAAGCCGGACGCGATCACCGAGCCGCCGTCGACGTCGAGCCGTTCGAGTCGGAAGTACGGATCGGCGGCCGCCGGCAGAGCGGCCGACGGGTCGCCCGCGCGTCGCACCAGGGCGGCCAGCGACTCCGGCGCAAGCGGGGCGCGGTCGACGGCGTCCAACGCGACCTGGAAGCCGAGGCCGAGGTGACCGTCGCGCTCGCCGTCCAGGGGATAGCCACGCCATTCGAGCAGGATGGAGAGGTCTTCGGGTTCCTGGACTTCGGCCAGGAACACTCCGGCGCCGATGGCGTGCAGGGTGCCGGGGGGAACGAAGACGCGATCACCCGGACGCACGGAGACCCGGTGCAGCAGGCCGAGGAGGGTCTCGCCGTCCTGCCGCTGGACGAGGTCGTCGAGTTGCTCGCGCGACACGCCTTCGCGCAGCCCCAGGTGCACGACGCCCGCCTCCAGGATGTACCAGGCTTCGGCCTTCCCGTGTGCTGTGCCGACGTGGACGCGCGCGAATGCCGTGTCGGGGTGGGCGTGCACGGGGAGGCGTTCCTGGGCGTCGAGAAGCTTGACGAGAAGCTTGGTGTCGGCTCCCCACCGGGCGACGTGCGATTCTCCGAGCCACGCCACGGGGTCACGTCGCACGGCGTCGGCCAGCGCCTCACCGTCACTGAGGCGGGTGAGGCCGAGCGGCTCCTGGCCGCGCACCGTCGTGACGGAGCCCACCCAGTCCTCCGGCGTGTGCTCTACCGCCTGCCCCGTGCCGCGGAAACCGGCGATCCGGTCGCCGCCGGCGTAGAAGCGGTCGACGGGCTGGTTCGCGTCGAGCACGATCGGTGCGCGCGGGCCGGACTCCGCGGAGGAGAACACGCTCGCCAGCGCAGGATCGATGGCGACGACGGTTCTCGGGATGGCGGGTCGACCGGTCAAGACGGCGGTCGCGCACGCCGCCGCGAGCATCGCCGCGCTCTCCAGCGGTGCGCACACGGAGGCCCCGTAGAGGAACCCGGCGGTGGACGCGTCCCCTGCGCCGTTGGTGGTGACCGGCTCCTGGGTCAGACGGGTGGCCTGATGCAGTGCGCGCCCCGCCCACTCCTCTGCGACGCAGGCGAGCGCTCGGCCTCCCGCGCGCAGCCGCTCGACCGACCCGGTTCGGACGAACAAGCCGGACGAGCCGGCGGAGACCGCGGCCACGGCCGCACCTCGCTCGATGAGACTCTCGACGAGTGCATCGATGCCGTCCGGCGTGGTCAGCGGCGGTCGCCCGAGGGCCGAGGTGAGATCGTCGGCGCTCGGGGTGAGCACGTCGACCAGCGGCAGTATCCGGTCGAACACAGCGTCCCAGTCCAGGGCGCCCGCGGGTGAGGCGGGATCGACGACAGCGAGGTCGACCGAGGTGGTGATGCCGCGTTCTTTCGCGCGCCGCAGGAGCGCGACAAGTGCTTTCCCGTCGTCGGCGAGCAGTGCGGGCAGCAGCGACGGGTACCCCAGATGCAGGATGTCGACTCCGTCGAGCTCCACCTCCGCGCCGTCGAAGGCGGCGTTGGCGCCGACATGGTGCCAGAAGGTGCGGTCCTGACCGGGGCTTTCGAGCACGACGCTGTAGGAGGTCGCAGCGTGTCCGACGGTCTGCGGCCGGCCGCTGAGTCCGGGGAGCGTCGTGAGCAACCGGCCCGCGGTCCTGCCCAGTTCGTCGTCGCCGACGGCCGCGTGGATGCGTGCCCGGCCGCCCAGGTCGCCGAGGGCGCGTCCGGTGTTCGCAACGCAGCCGCCCAGGGTGATCCGCAGGGGACCCACTTCGTGGAGCCGTCCGGGATCGATGTCAGCAGCGCGGCCGAAGGCGGGTGCGAGGTCGACGCAGAGATGACCGGCTAGAGCGATCCCGTGCACGTGAGTGGTCCTTTCCGGCGTGACATGAAGCGCTTGTCCTCGACTAGACAACGTTGTTTCACCGGGTTTAGTGTTGCACACCTGAACACGTTTCACGAATCCCACAGAAAGCGCAGCAATGACGCCGTACCGCCTCAATCGCCTCTTCCATCCTCGCTCCGGCCGCGCTCTCGACGTGGCCGTCGACCACGGCTTCTTCGGTGAGCGCTCCTTCATCACCGGCATCGAGGACATGCGCGCCGTCGTGCGGACCCTGGTGGACGCCGGACCGGACGCCGTGCAGCTCACCGTCGGGCAGGCGCGCCACCTCCAGGCGATCCCCGGGAAGGACAAGCCGGCGCTCGTCCTGAGGACCGACGTCGCGAACGTCTACAACTCGCCGCTGGACAGCCGGCTGTTCAGCCACCACGTCACGAACGCGATCGAGGAGGCCGTGCGCCTGGACGCCGTCGCGGTGTGCGCCAACCTCATGCAGCTGCCGGGGCACCCGGAGGTCCGCGAAGCGAACATCCGGTCGATCATGGAGCTGCGGGCGGAAGCCGGCCGATACGGGATGCCCCTGATGATCGAGCCCCTGGTGATGCAGGACAACGACACCGCAGGCGGCGGCTATCTGGTCGACGGGGACATCGAGAAGATCGTCACGCTGGTGCGTCAGGCGGTCGAACTCGGCGCCGACCTGATCAAAGCCGACCCGAGCGACGATCTCCGGGACTATCACCGCGTCGTCGAGGTCGCCGGCGACGTTCCGGTCCTGGTGCGCGGTGGCGGCAGGGTGGACGATCGCACCCTCCTCGAGCGCACCGTGGCCGTGCTCGACGCGGGCGCGCGGGGCATCGTGTACGGCAGGAACGTCATCCAGCATCCGGACCCGGCGGGGATCACCAGAGCCCTGCTGGCCGTTCTGCACGACGGCGCCGGCGTGGACGAGGCGCTCGACAGCATCGCGGAGGTGGCGGCATGAGTGCTGAGCGGGTGAACGTGGCCATCATCGGCGGCGGCTTGATGGGGCGGGAGATCGCGGCCGCGATCCAGCGCTGGCCCGCTCTCGTGGACCATCCGGTGCGGCCGCGACTGACCGCGGTGTGCGACATCGTCCCGGCTGCGCTCGACTGGTTCGACCAGATCGACACGGTCACGCTCAAGACGACCGACTACGCCGACATCCTGGCGGACGACAGCGTCGACGTCGTCTATGTGGCGGTGCGCCACGATCTGCACGAGCGCATCTACACCGACGTGATCCGCAGCGGCAAGAGCCTGCTGGCCGAGAAGCCCTTCGGAATCGACGCTGCAGCGGCCGCTGCCATTCTCGAGGCCATCGGCGAGCATCCGGAGAGCTTCGTGCGGTGCTCGAGTGAGCTCCCGTTCTTCCCCGGAGCTCAACTCGCCGTCGACTACGTGCGCTCCGGCGCGCTCGGAACGATCGTCTCGGCTCGCAACAGCTTCCTCCACTCGAGCGACGTGGACGTCCACAAGCCGGTCAACTGGAAGCGCCAGGCGAGATACTGCGGGCGTGCGGGCGTGCTCAACGACCTGGGCATGCATACCTGGCACGTGCCGCTGCGCCTGGGATGGATCCCGGACAGCGTCTACGGCGTGCTCCAGGACATCGTGCCGGAGCGCCCCGGCCCCGACGGCGAGCTCGTACCGAGCGACACCTGGGACAACGCCACCCTGCACTCATGGGTGCAGACCGAGACGGGCCGCTTTCCCCTCACGACCGAGACGATGCGGATCGCACCTGGGCAGAAGAACACCTGGGAGTTCGAGGCGATCGGGCTCGACGGCGGCGTCCGCTTCAGCACGAAGCGGCCGAAGACCGTCGAGATCTTCACCGTCACGGAGATCCCGGGTGGCGGACGCGAACAGGTCTGGCAGAGCGTCGATGTCGGCAGCCAGTCGGTCTGGCCGACCGTCACCGGCCCGATCTTCGAGTCGGGCTTCTCCGACTCGATCCTGCAGATGTGGGCGGTCTTCCTGGCCGAGCGCGCGGGCGTGCTCGGTGACCGCTTCGGGGCGGCGCGACCGGAGGAGGCGGCGCTCACGCACGAGATCTACCGCGCGGCGCTGCTGTCCCACGACGAACAGCGCGCTGTCGCCGTGGAGCGCGGGGACCGGTGAGTGCGCGCGGGCCGGTGAGCGGTTGGCCGACCGGGCTGGAGGTGCGTGAGCGGGCGATCGACCTCCGCGCGTTCGCACACGACGCCTCCCACTATTTGCTCGTGCCGGAAGCGCTCGCCGTTCCGCGCTCCGTCGACGACGTCAAAGTGCTCTTCGCCGCGGCCCGCGCCGCCGGACGTACACTGACCTTCCGCTCCGGAGGAACCAGCCTCTCCGGCCAGGGCGTGACGGACGGCGTCCTCGTCGACACGCGCCGAGGGTTCCGGCGCATCGACATCTCCGCCGACGGTCGCTCTGTCCGCGTCGGCCCTGGCGCCACCGTCCGTCAGGTCAACGCCAGGCTGGCCCGCCACGGTCGCCGGCTCGGACCCGATCCGGCGAGTGAGATCGCCTGCACGGTCGGGGGAGTGGTCGCGAACAACTCGTCCGGCATGGCGTGCGGGACCACGGAGAACAGCTACCGGACGATCGAGTCTCTCCTTCTCGTGCTCGCCGACGGAACTGTCATCGACACCGGAGCGGATGACGCGGACGAGCGGCTGGCCGTCGCCGAACCGGGGATCCACGCGGGCTTGCTGGAACTGCGCCGAAGGCTGCTCGCGTCTCCTGGCGCCGTGGCGGAGGTCCGTCGGCAGTTCTCGATGAAGAACACGATGGGTTACGGGATCAACGCCCTGCTCGACTTCGAACGCCCCGTCGACATCCTGGCGCACCTGGTGATCGGCAGCGAGGGCACCTTGGCCTTCGTGGCGGAGGCGCGGTTCGCCACTGTGCCGATCCAGCCGGCGGTGACCACCGGCCTCCTCCTCTTCCCCGACCTCGCCGAGGCGACTGCGGCCCTTCCCTCGCTGGTGGCGGCGGGGCTCGCCACCGTGGAGCTGATGGATGCTGCGGCGCTGCGGGTGGCGCAGGCAGGGCAGGAGGTTCCCGAGGCGATCGCCGGTCTCCGCGTGAAGGACCACACTGCGCTGCTGGTCGAACTGCATGCGGCGGATCCGGACACCCTCGCGTCCGCCGTCGCCGCCACCGAGCCCCTGCTCCGCAGCCTTCCGCTGGCGGCCCCGTTCGCCTTCTCGACCGATGCAGCCGAACGCGCGGCCCTCTGGCGCGTGCGCAAGGGCCTGTACGCCGCCGTCGCCGGCGCCCGGCCGCCCGGAACCACGGCCTTGCTCGAGGACGTCGCCGTTCCCGTCGAACGGCTGCTTCCGACGTGCACGCGCCTCATCGAGCTGTTCGCGCGGCACGGCTACGAGGACGCCGTGGTCTTCGGGCACGCCAAGGACGGCAACCTGCATTTCATGCTCGTGGAGGACTTCGGCGACGATCGCTCGCTGGCCCGCTATCGAGCGTTCACCGAGGAGTTGGTGGAGCTGGTGCTCGCAGAAGGCGGCACCCTGAAGGCGGAGCACGGGACCGGTCGGGCGATGGCGCCCTTCGTCCGCCGCCAGTACGGCGACGAGCTGTACGGCCTGATGCGGGACGTCAAACGCCTCATGGACCCCGAAGGGATGCTGAACCCCGGCGTCCTCCTGAGCGACGACTCCGAGCTGTATCTCCGCGATCTGAAGGTCGCCCCTCGGGTGGAGCACGAGGTGGACAGGTGCGTCGAGTGCGGGTACTGCGAACCGGGCTGTCCCAGCAAGGACCTCACGCTGACTCCGCGGCAGCGGATCGCGCTGCGTCGGGAGATCGCTGCCGCCGCGGACGCCGGCGATGAGCGCTTGCGGCGCGAGCTCGAACGCGACTACGGCTACGACGGAGTCGACACGTGCGCCGTCGACGGGCTGTGTGCGATGGCGTGCCCCGTCGGCATCAACACCGGCGACCTCGTGCGGCGTCTGCGGGCGGAGCGACGGACGCCCGTCAGGGATGCCGCGTGGTCGGCCGGCGCAGCGAACTGGGCGCCCGCGACGCGAATCGCGGCGAACGCCCTCAGCCTCGCCCGCCGCGCACCCGCGGCGCTCGTGGAGGGTGCCACCGATGTCGGCCGGGCGATCCTCGGAGCGGAGATTCTGCCTCGCTACGGGCGAGGCCTTCCGGCCGGCGGCGCTCCGAGGCGCATCGCTCTCGAATCGAAGACGCACTCGACGCCGCCGTCAGCGGTGCTCTTCGCGGCGTGCGTCGGCTCGATGTTCGGTTCCGACGGAGGCGTCGGCGCGACCGAGGCCCTTCGTCGGCTGGCCGCGCGGGCGGGTGTCGCACTCGTCGCGCCGGAAGGGATCGAAGGCTTGTGCTGCGGCACGCCGTGGAAGTCCAAGGGTCACCTGGACGGCTACCGGCGCATGTCGGATCGGGTGATTCCAGCCCTCCTGGCGGCGAGCGACGGCGGCCGCCTTCCGATCGTGTGCGATGCGGCATCGTGCACCGAGGGCCTGGAGACCCTGCTGGCGACGAGCGCGAACGAAGCGCCCGCTCTGCGGTTCGTCGATGCGACGGAGTTCGCACGCGATGTGCTGCTCCCGGCCCTCCCTGCGCCCACGCGTGTCGGCTCCGTCATGGTGCACCGCACCTGCTCGACCGCCGCTCTCGGCGCGGACGGAGCGCTCGACGAGCTCGCCGCTTTCGCCGCCCGCAGCGTGCACCACCCGGACGACTGGAGCTGCTGCGCGTTCGCCGGAGACCGCGGGATGCTCCATCCCGAGCTGACCGCATCGGCGACCTCGGCGGAAGCCGCCGAGGTCGCCGCCGGCCAATTCGACGCTTACGTGTCGGCCAACCGCACGTGCGAGATCGGGATGACCCGCGCGACCGGCCGGACCTACCGGCACGTGCTGGAGCTGGTGGAGGACGTCACCCGGCCGTGACCGCGGCGAGCGGCTCACGCGACAGCGAGCCCCGGAGCACCCGCACAGCGCCCGCTGGCACCGTGACCGTGCCGGCATGCGACGACCCGTCGAGCAGATCGGTGCCATCCGCGACGACGGTCTCGTCGACTCCGGAGTGATTGATGAGGACGTGGAAACGGTCGCCGTCCGTCGAGACGCGCGTGACGACACGCAACGCGGGAGACGACACCAGCGGAAGCGCCAGGCCCTGGTCGGCGAGGATGCGACGGAAGAGCGCACCGAGCGAGTCTCCGTCCAGTTCGGCGCCGACGTACCACGCCGAGCCCGTCTCCCCGTGTCGCATACGGGTGACGGCCGGGCCACCTGCCAGGTCGCCGTCGAGAAGGGTCGCCTCCACCCTCGCGCCCTCTGTCGCGATCACCTCCGCCCACCGGCGAGCGCGGCCGTCGGTGCCGAGGCCGTCCAGGACGACGGTCTCGTCGTCGAGCAGCGGCCAGAACTGCTCCACCCGCAGGCCCAGCAGGTCGCGGAACGCTCCGGGGTACCCGCCGAGACGCACGTGATCGAACTCGTCGACGATGCCGGAGAAGGAGCCGATGACGACCGTGCCTCCGTCGCGGGCCACGGCGGCGATGCGCTCGGCGTCGGCGTCGTCCACCAAGTAGAGCTGGGGAACGACGACCAGAGGATACCGGCCGAGGTCTGCGGTCGGAGGCACGACATCGACCGTGGCGCCCAGGTCGGTCAGCGCGCGGTGCCAGGCGAGCAGCGTCTCGGTCGCGCTGAGCCCGTTGTGGGGGTGGTCGGCCCGTTCGAGGGCCCACCACGATTCTTCGGACAGCACCAGCGCGCAGTCCGCCTCGACCACCGAGCCGGCCAGCTCGGCGCAGCGGGCCAGGTCGCGACCCAGGGCGACCACGTCCCGGAAAGCATCGGTATCGGGGCCGCCGTGCGGCAGCATCGCGGAGTGGAAGCGTTCGGCGCCGGCGCGGGCGGCCCTCCACTGGAAGAAGCACACCGTGTCGGATCCGCGGGCGATGTACGAGAACACGTCCCGACGGAGCTGCCCGGAGCGCTTGGCCGGATTCACCCGGCGCCAGCTCGTCTGTCCTGGCGCGGTCTCCATCAGCATCCACGGACGGCCGTCGGCGAGGCCCCGCGCCCGGTCGGCGGAGAACTCGGCTTCCGGATGGGCATCCCGCACCGGTTGCAGGTAGTGGTCGCTGGAGACGATGTCGAGGTCGTCCGTCCAGGTGCTGTACGCCATCCGCTTGCCGGCGTCGAACAGGATCAGGTTCGTCGTGATCGGGATGTCGGGGGTCGCCCGACGAAGGACGGCCGCCTCCGCCCGCAACTGGGCACGCAGCTGATCGGAGCTGAAGCGCTCGAAGTCGAGGAGCTGTGACGGGTTCGGGTCGGTGAAGGTCGCCCGTGGTGGCTGGATCTCCTCCCAGTCGGCGTACCGCTGACTCCACACCAGCGTCTGCCAGGCGTCGTTGAGCCTCTGGATGGAGTCCCCGTATCTTTCGCGCAGCCAGGTCCGGAAAGCCCGCGCCGCCTCCTCGCCGTAGCAGTGGGCGTTGTGCCCGCCCAGTTCGTTGGACACGTGCCAGAGGGCCAGGGCCGGATGGCTCCCGTAACGCTCTGCCATCCGGTGGACCAGCTCCAGAGAGAGCCGCCGGTAGACGCGGGACGACGGAGACCAGGCCTGCCTGCCGCCCTGTGCCATCGTGTGCCCGAACCGGTCGACGGCGAGCACATCGGGATGGAGGGTGGTCACCCAGCTCGGCGTGGAGGCGGTGGCGGTGGCCAGATCGACGGCGATCCCATGGTCGGCCATCAGGTCCATGACGCGATCGAGCCAGCCGAACTCCCAACGGTCGGGAGCGGGTTGCAGCGCCGACCACGCGAAGACGCCGACGGTGACCAGATTGACGCCGGCTTCGACCATCAGGCGCGCGTCCTCCCGCCACACGCTCTCGTCCCACTGCTCCGGGTTGTAGTCGCCACCGAACCCCACGAGCCGATCGCGGCCTGCCGTCGTCTGCTGCGGCCATCGAATCCAACGGTCGTCCACGTGTCCTCCATTCGTCGCCGAGGCGATGTCGAGACCCAGACTAGCGTTTTGAGACAACGTTGTTTAGACTGCCTCTGCGGCCGCACGGCACCGGCGCGCCGATCCTGTTCAATGAGGAACCCGAAAGGTCATCATGAAGAAGAAGTTCCTGCTGGCGAGTGTGGCGGTCGCCACAGCCGCCGCATTCGCCCTCTCCGGATGCAGTGGCGGTTCGTCGCCCGAGGCATCCGGCGGCAAGACGCAGATCACGTTCTGGGGATGGGCTGCGGGCTACGACAAGTCGGTCGACCTGTGGAACAAGAGCCACCCCGACATCCAGGTCAAGTACGAGCAGATCGCCAACGGCGGCGCCGGCGGTTACGACAAGATCCTCACAGCGGCCAAGGCGGGAACCGCTCCGTGCCTCGCGCAGGTCGGATACGAGACACTCCCCAGCTTCCTCGCGGCGGACGCACTGCAGAACGTCAACGAGTACGTCAAGGACTCCCGTGACCAGTTCGCGGACTGGGTGTGGGGCAACGTCGGCGTCAACGGCGATGCCTATGGCGTGCCGGTGGACACCGCTCCGATGGGGCTCTTCTACCGGAAGGACCTCTTCGAGAAGGCGGGCATCGCCCTCCCCAAGACCTGGGACCAGTTCGCGTCGGCTGCCGCTGCGGTCAAGGCTGCGGACCCGAATGCCCGCATCATGAACCTGCCGAGCGACCCCTACCTCTATGCCGGATTCGCGTGGCAGAACAAGGCCCCGTGGTTCGCCACCAAGGGAGACGCCTGGGGTGTCTCGCTGGACAGCAAAGCGAACTCCGAGGTCGCGTCGTACTGGCAGGGCCTTCAGGCGCAGGGCCTGCTCAGCAGCTATCCCGCCTTCGACGCTGCTCTGTACTCCGCGTGGAGCAATGGGACGGTCTGGGCCGAGGTTGGTCCGGTCTGGTCCGCGACGCTGATTCGCGACAACGCCGCCGCGTCCTCGGGATCGTGGGCCGTCGCCCCGATGCCGCGATGGGGCAGCACCGACTCCGTCGGGAACTCGGGAGGCTCTGCCACCGCCGTCACGAAGGACTGCAAGAGCCCGAAGGAGGCGACCGAGTTCGCCCTCTGGATGTCCACGAACGCGGACTCGGTCTCGAACCTCATCGATGCGGCTGCGATCCTGCCGGCGTCCAAGGCAGGTCTGAAGAACAAGGCCCTCGACGCACCCGTCGCCTATTTCGGCGGGCAGCCCATTTACCAGCTGTTCCGCGATGAGTCGGCCAAGGTGGCGACGAGCTGGCAGTGGGGTCCCGTCATGTCGGTGACCGCCTCCACACTCGGCGACGGCCTCGGCAAGGTCGCGAACGGCAGCGGCACCTACCAGCAGGCGCTCGACGCCGCGCAGAAGGCGACGACGGACGCCCTGAAGACTCAGGGCTTCACCGTCGCGAAGTAGCCGGCCGCGATCGTTCTCTCGGCCGGGGCGGGCTCGAACAGGCCCGCCCCGGCCTCGGCTCCACCTCGAATCCCACGAACGGAAATGCCCGCGTGACCTCCTCAGCCACCCTTCACCGTCGGCGCAGCGCTTCGCGTCGCTGGCGCCGCGCACTGCCTTTCGTGGCGCCCTTCCTCGTGCTCTTCGTGGTCGTCTACCTCATCCCGACGGTCTATGCGATCGCCCAGAGCCTCTTCGCCACCAAGCGCAGCGGACTCGGACTCGGCGCCGCGGACGTCCAGTTCGTCGGGATCGGGAACTACCTGCGTGCCTTCCAGGACCCCGGCTTCCTGGCGTCCCTCTGGCGCGTTCTCTTCATCGGGGTCATCCAGGTCCCGGTCATGCTGGCCCTCGCCCTGCTGTTCGCGCTTCTTCTCGATGCCGCGGTGTCGACGGGCAAGCGCTTCTTCCGGCTGGCGTACTTCGTGCCGTACGGTCTCCCCGGCGTCATCGCGGCGCTCGTCTGGTCGTTCCTCTACGCCCCGACGCTGAGCCCTGTCGTCCAGGCCTTCCACGCGATCGGCATCGACATCTCATTCGTCACGGACGCCGCACTGCCGTTCTCGATCGCCAACATCCTGACGTGGGCATGGACCGGCTACAACATGATCCTGCTCTATGCGGCCCTGCAGGCCATCCCGCCCGAGGTGATGGAGGCCGCGGCGCTCGACGGCTGCTCCGGCTGGCGCGCCGCGCTCCGCATCAAAGTTCCGCTCATCCGCCCCGCCATGCTGCTCTCGCTGGTCTTCTCCATCATCGGCACCTCGCAGCTCTACAACGAACCCGTCACGATGAAGACCATTGCCCCGAACCTGCCCTCCGACTACACGCCGATCATGGCGGCTATGAAGTGGCTGTCCTCGAACGACTTCAACTACGCTGCGACGCTCTCGGTCATCGTGGGCGCGATCGTCTGCGTCCTCTCCGTGTTCGTCTTCCGCGCATCGGCGAAGCGGGTGGACGCATGACGACGCAGACGGCTCCGGTGATCGAACGTCCGATCCGCACCCGCATCGCGTCGGCGCGCAGCCCGTTCGAGCGGGTGAGCCCCGCCTCGCGCGCGCTGGTCCTCGTCGTGATGGTGATCTTCGCTATCTACTGCCTCCTGCCGGTCTGGTGGCTCGTCGTCAGCGCGACCAAGCCGTCCGGCGAGTTGTTCACGGGAAACGGCTTCTGGTTCGGCGACATCGACCTGATCGGAAACCTGCGGGCGCTCTTCACCGCACAGAACGGCATCTACACGCACTGGCTCGTCAACTCGCTGCTCTACGCGGGCGTCGGCGGTGCGGTGTCGACCCTCCTGTCGGTGATGTGCGGTTACGCTCTCGCGAAGTTCGACTTCCCCGGACGTGAGGCGATCTTCGGCACGGTGCTCGGTGCGGTGCTGCTGCCGGCTCCGATTCTCGCGGTTCCGCTCTATCTCGTCTTCAGCGCGATGGGGACGGTCAACACCTTCTGGGCGGTCTTCATCCCCAGCATCGTGAGCCCCTTCGGCGTCTACCTCAGCCGCATCTACGCAGCCAGCTCGGTCCCCGACACGCTGTTGGAGGCCGGGCGGATCGATGGTGCGTCCGAGTTCCGGATCTTCCTCATGTCGGTGCGGATCATGGCGCCCGCGATGGTCACGATCTTCCTGTTCCAGTTCGTCGCGATCTGGACGAACTACCTGCTCCCGTCGCTGATGCTGGCCGACACGTCCCTTCAGCCGGTCACCGTCGGGCTGGTCGGCTGGCGAGCGATGCAGGGATTCCCCGTCAGCTACTCCACCGTCATCACCGGCGCACTGTTGTCGGTCATCCCGGTCATCGCCATGTTCCTCTCCCTGCAGGGGTTCTGGAGCAAAGGACTGGCGGCGGGAGCGGAGAAGTAAGGCACGAAGCGTGTGTCGCGCTGCGCTGACCCTCACCCTCGAGGCGCCCCCGGCGACCTGGTCAGGAAGCGATGACCGGCGCGCGGAAGGCGTCGACGGCGAGCCCGGCGAAGCGGCGCGCCGCTGCGTCCCGGCGTGCGGGGGGCACCGACCCCAGCCCGCGGCCTGCCAGCAGGATGAGCACCAGGTCGTCGATCACGAAGTCCGGGCGGAGTCGGCCCTGCGCCTTCGCCCGCGACGCGAGCTCCGCCAGCATCGCGAGCAGCTCACGACGATGCCGCTCGAACGCAGCGCCGCCCGGGGTGGCCGACAGGAAGGCATCGACGAAGCCCCGGTTGCGCGTGTTCAGCGCGGTCAGGCGCTCGATGGCCGAAGTGAAGCCGTGCCACGGGTCAGGATCGGCGCAACTCTCCTCGACGACCGCCCGGCACGAGCTCAGCTCGACGTCGAACGCCTGGTCGATCAGCGCCTGCTTCGTCGGAAACCGGCGGTACAGGGTCGCGGGGCCGACCTCGGCGTGACGCGCGACCTCCCGCATCCCGATGTCGAGGCCGCGCTCGGCGAACAGCGCTCGAGCGGCCGCGATGATGCGGTCCTTGTTGTCTTGCGCATCCGCGCGGAGCATCTGAGTCAAACACCCTCCCGACGATCTCACTTCGGCCAAGTGGACGGGGGCGTCCACTACCGTGCAGAGAGTACCGCAGCCAGAAGGAGGACACGTGCGTGCGATCGCGATCCAGGAGTACGGCGACCCGGCCGGGATGACCGTGGTCGATCTCCCGTCACCGGAGCCCGCCACCGGCCAGGTGCTGATCGAGACGCAGGCGATCGGGGTCGGCGGAGTGGACGCCGTGATCCGACGCGGCACCCTCGGCTCGGGCTACCCGCAGGGGATGATCCCCGGCAGCGAAGTCGCGGGCGTCGTCGTCGGGATCGGCGCGGAGGTCGACCCCTCCTGGATCGGCCGTAGGGTCTGGGCGTTCACCGGCACGTCGGGCGGCTACGGTGAGTATGCCGTTGCCCGGGTCGAGGATGTGACCGCGTTGCCCGAGCACCTCTCTGCCGTCGATGCGGTGACACTCGGAAGCGCGGCGACGGTCGCCCGCTTCGCGCTCGCTCGAGCGCCGTTCGCGCCGGGCGACTCCGTGCTGATCCGCGGGGCCGCGGGCAGCATCGGCATCGCCGCGGTGGAGCTGGCGGCGCGGGGAGGCGCCTCCGCCGTCGCCGTGACCACCTCGTCCGCCGAACGCGGCCGCCGGCTCACCGCCCTGGGAGCGACGGAGACGCTCGACCGGGCCGGAAGCGCGCTCGACGGTGCAGGGCGGCAGTTCGACGTGATCGTGGACATCGTCGGAGGCCCGGGCATGCCCGCGTTCGTCGACCGGCTCGCACCCAACGGCCGCCTCGTCCTCGTCGGGGCGGTGGCAGGGTTCCCGCCCGCGGATTTCGGGGCGCGGCTCCTCCGAGGGTTCCAGGAGTCGCGATCCGTCGCGACGTTCAGCCTCGCCTCCATCCCGCCGGGGCGACGCGACGCCGCACGCGCCGAGCTGTTCGAGGCGGCAACGCGCGGCGAACTGCACCCGATCGTCCACGAGATCATTCCGCTGGACCGCGCGGCGGATGCCCATCGCCTGATGGACGATGGCGCCGTCTTCGGCCGTATCGTCCTCGTTCCCTGACGCGTGCCGATGTCACGCAGCACGGACCCCATAGTTCAGGAGTGCGGCGGTCGGAGCGGCGCGCGGATGGCCGGCGCGTCGATCACGCTCGCTCCGTCTCGTCGGCCGCGAGCATGCGTTCCGTCCCCGCGATGATCAGCGCCACCCCGTGGTCGAACATCGCCTCGCCGAGCGGGTCGATGGCCAGCTGCGCCCGGCCGGCGTCGCTCGACTCGTGGACGCCAGGGCGATCGGCGCCCCCCTCGGGCGAACCGATCCGCATCTGCTCTCCGAGCACGAATCCCGTCACGAAGTGCGTGGACGCGGTGATGGTCTTCGTCGCCAGCTCGGCGCCGAAGCCGAAGCCGGCCAGGGCGTCGATCTCGTCCAGGAACAGCTGGAAGGTCTCGGGGCTGCCGTTGCGCACCGCTGACACCACGCGCGCGCCATCCCGGTGACGCAGGAGCTCCGCACGGTAGCCGCGGGAGCGGCGGAGCACCCACTCCTGCCAGGTCTCGCCGCTCGGGCTCGAGCCCATTCCCGAGCGCTGGATGATCTCGTCGCCGATCGCATCCAGAAGGCTCTGCTTGCTGTCGAAGTGCCAGTAGAGCGCGGGGGAGGTGATGTCGAGCTCCGCGGCCAGCCGTCGGGTGGTCAGCTCATCGAGGCCGACCTCGTCGAGGAGCCGCAGCGCGGTCTCGACGATGGCCGCCCGCGTGAGCCTGGGGCGCGCGTCGCTGGTTGCCATGATGCTTGACAGCTTATCAGTGATAAGGATAATGAAGTGCATAACTTATCACTGATAAGGAGCTGATCATGAGTGAGCACGAAAACCTCGTGGACGACCCGACCGGAGCCGACGTCCGGGTGGAAGGCAGCGGGCCGACCATCCTCATCGTTCACCCGGGCATGGACGACGGCCGTTCCTGGGCGAAGGTCGCCGGAGAGCTGGCTGCCGCCCACACGGTCGCCAGGTTCACGCGGCGGCAGTACCGCCCGTCGGCGCGCCGTCCGGTATCCATCGCCGATGAAGCGGCGGACGTTGCGAGCATCGCGGCCGGCCTGGCGGCGCCTGTCCTCCTCGTCGGGCATTCATCGGGGGCGGTCGTGGCGCTGGAGGCCCTGGCGCGTTCGCCGCACCTCTTCTCCGGAGCCGTGCTCTACGAGCCCCCGCTGGAGACCGAGCTGCCGAGCCCGTATGCGGCCATCGACCGGGCGCTCGAGGCGCTCGCGAACGATCGTCCCGGACGGGCGATGCAGCTGTTCGTCCGGGACATGGTGGGACTCCCGCCGGCCTTCGGCGTGGTCGTCCGGGCGATGGTGCCGCTGGTCCCGCGCATGCGCAGGCTCGGCCCGTGGCAGATCCTCGACGCGAAGAGCATCGCGGAGCTCGGTGATCGGCTGTCCGTCTACGCCGCGATCCCGGTACCGGTCCTGCTCGTGGGCGGCTCCCGCAGTCCCGCGCATCTCGGACGCCGGCTCGACGCGCTGGCGGCCGTCCTTCCGCGTTCCTCGCGCGTCGAGATCGAGGGTCAGGGCCACAGCGCGAACGCCAGGGATCCCCGGGGGATGGCCCGGCTCATCGCGGACTTCGCCGCGAGCGGGCTGGATCCGGATGGACGGACACTGCGATGAGCGCGATCAGGCCGATCCGCTGGACCGGCGCCCAGCGATCGTCCTACCTCCTCCTCGTCGCGCCCGGACTGCTGGTCGCCATCGATTCCAGTGTGCTGCTCCTCGCGATCCCGTCGCTGAACACGGCGCTGAAGCCCACGGCGGCAGAATCCATCTGGATCAACGACATCTACGGCTTCATGGTGGCGGCGTTCATGATCCCGGCCGGCCGCCTCGCCGATCGCGTCGGACGCAAACGCCTCCTTCTGGTCGCGTGCGGGCTCTTCGCCGGCGCATCCGTCGCCGCCGCCTTCTCCATATCGGCGACGATGCTGATCGTCGCGCGCGGGACGATCGGCATCGCAGCGTCGGCGATCATCCCCTGTTGCATCGCCGTGATCCGCGACGTCTTCGCCGACGAGCGCCAGCGCAGTGTCGCAATGGGCATGTGGACGGCCTTCTTCGCTGTCGGAGTCGCCGTCGGGCCGCTGATCGGAGGGCTGCTTCTTTCAGAGCTTCTCGTGGGGTTCCGTCTTCCTCATCGTCGTCCCCGTCGCTGCGCTGGTCATCCTCCTCGGCCCGAGGTTCATTCCCGATGACGCGGTTCGCGCGCGGCGGCCGATGGATCTGCCCAGCATCGCGTCGCTGGTGCTCGGGATTCTGGCCGTCATGTACGGCGTGAAGGCGGAACTCACCACGAACCCGACGCTCTGGGCGCTCCTGGTGCTGGTCATCGGCACCGGCCTGCTGGCCGGATTCGTGATTCGTCAGCTCACCAGGGACGAGCCGCTCCTCGACCTGAGAGTTCTCGGCCGGCCCGAAGTCGCACCACTGCTGGTCGCGTTGTTCGTCACCGCCCTGATCATGGGCGGAGTGCAGCCGCTCCTGACCACCTACCTGCAGACGGTTCAAGGTCTCACTCCGGAGGTCGCGGCGATGTGGCTGCTCCCGCAGACCGCGATCATCGTCGTCGTCAGTCCGGTCGGCGCGCTCCTCGCGGCGAGGATCGGAGCACGCGCGCTGATACCGGGTGGGATCGCAGTGATGAGCGTCGGGCTGACCGTCATGGCTCAGGCCCCGGACCGGAACGGCGCGCTCGTCCTCGTCGCCGGCTACAGCATCGCCGTGGCAGGGATGGGGGCCATCTACGCGGTGCTCATGAACACGGTGGTGGGCTCGGTTCCCCCTCGGCTGAGCGGTATCACCGCCGCGACGGCGCAGACGGCCAACGAACTCGGAATCGCGGTCGGTGTCGCCGTCCTGGGCATCGTCGCGGCGGTCAGCTACCGCGACGCCGTCGCACGCACCGGACTCGCGCATCGGCTTCCCCCGACCGTCACGGTCGCGCTGGCCGAGCACGCGCGCACGGCGGGCCGCCTGGCCGACGTGGTGTTCGCCGCCTTCGCCGGTGCCCTCCGCGTGAACAGCTACGCGTGCGCCGCTGTGCTCGCCGTTCTCTCGGTGCTCGTCGCCGCGTCGCTTCGTCGCGGAGCGGCGACGGCCGTGGTCTCATCGCGTCGGTCAGGGTGAAATGCGGGGGTGAACCCGCGCTCGCCTCGACCCTTTCGTCGACGGTTCTCCCGTATCGTCAACGCGCGTCGGTGCGCCGACTCACCACGACGATGGAGGCGAATTCATGGCGGCTGTCCGCACGCTCGGGAGCACACGGTACAGCGGAAGGGGCTTTCGCGCAGCGATCGCCGCTGCGGTGACCGCCGGTCTCGCCCTGACGGGAGCGCTCGTCACCGCTTCGGCGGCGGAAGCCGCAGCGCTGCCGTGTACGAGCGATCTCTACGGTACCTCCTTGGGTCGCGACACGATCACGAGGACAGCTCCGTCGGGCGCGACGACGACCATCGCGACATCGCCGGCCGGGATCCCGCTGAACAGCCTGGCCTACAACCCGGTCGACGGCTACCTGTACGCGAACACCAACGGAACGGGTGAGCTGTACCGGATCGGCAGTGATGGAGCGGCGACGGATCTCGGCATCGCCGTCCCGAGTTCGACGCTCGGCATCGACTCCCACGGGGTCGCGTGGGCCGGGAGCGGCGCCGCTCTCACGCGCGTCGACCTGACGACGCTCGCTGTATCGACCGTCCCGCTGTCGCAGAGCGTCGGCAGCGGTGATTTCGCATTCATCGGCGACACGATGTACGTGATGGGGGTCCGGTCGGTCGCGGCCGTCGACACCGCCACCGGGACCGTGCGCGTGATCCCCGTGGCGGGCAACCCGATCGGCAGCCCGGCCGCGGTCAGCTTCGACGGCCACCTCTATGTCTCGACGGTTCGGCCGATCGGCCAGCCGGTCCCCGACCTGCTGGAGGTCGTGGGCCTCGACACCGCCAGCGCCTCCCTCGTGGACACCGGTTTTCCGTGGGTGGCCAGCGACGGCGCATCCTGCGCGACGGCGCCGTCGCCGATCCTCGCCGCGACCGACGACGACGTCACCGCCACCCCGATCGTCGGCACCAGCGGCGGCACCACCGCGAGCGTCTTCGGCAACGACCTGCGCGGCGGCGCGGCGGTGACGGCCGCGGAGGTCGTCCCGACCCTGACCGCGGACGGCGGACTCACCGGAGCGACGATCAACCCCGACGGCACGATCACCGTGCCGGCCGGGGCCGCGCCCGGCACCTACACGGTGTCGTACCGGATCTGCCTCGGCGACCGTCCGCAGATCTGCGACACGGCCAGCGTCCGCCTCCGCGTCGCCGCGGGCGGCGTCGCTCCTGGCACCGACCCGGGCACTGGCACGTCCGCCGGCCCGGCGACTGTCACGACACCGGCAGGCGGGCCCGAACTCGCTGCGACCGGCAGCGACGCCACGCCCGCCGCCCTGGCGGCCGCCGGAGCTGTGGCGCTCGGCGTCGGCCTGATCGTGGGTCTCCGGGGCAGGCGGCGCGCCCTGACCCGGTGACCGCTGCAGGCGTCGGCCTCGGAGCTCCTCAGCCGTTGTCCAACAGCCGGAACTGTCGGGCCATCGCCGCCGCCTCGTCGCGCGACGAGACGCCGAGCTTGCGGTAGAGGCCTCGCACCTGGGTCTTGACCGTGTTGTGCGAGACGTGGGATTGAGTGGCGATGTCGCGGATCCGGGTGCCGGCGACGAGCCCGGCGAGCACGGACTTCTCCCTCGTCGTGAGTGCGATGTCGTCCGCCGTTCCGAACGGGTTCGCCAAGCCCTGCGGGAGCCGATCGGCGTCCTCGCCGAGGATGCGCACGAGATCCCCTCTGGCGACCATCGCCAGGGGAACGGTCAGCCCCTCGAGTTCGGCGAGGGCAAGGGCTCGGTGGGCGAGGACTCGCGCCGCGCCGCGCTGTCCGCTCCGCTCGGCCGCCGCCGCGCCCAGGACGTACGCTTCGGCGCGATGTCGCGTCCAGAGCCGGGGAGCAGCGAGGGCTCGGCGAGCGTAGATGCCCGCTCGGGTGGGGTCGTCTTCGGCGAGGGCGAGTCGGGACAGGGAGAGCAGGGTTGCCGGGAACGCGGCGTCAGCGTCGTCCTTCAGGTACGCGCGGGCACCCTCGTGGTGTCCCGTGGCCAGCTCCAGGTCGGCCGCCGCGGCGAACATGACCGACCGGGACTCGGGCGTCACGGGACGGTCCCGGTTCTCGACGAGTGCGCGGTGGAGGCGCTCGCGTCCGGTCAGCGGGTCGTCGGACACCAACCAGGCGAGGCCTTCCGCCCAGAGGAGGTACGGCCAGTGCTCGATGACGCCGCGCCGCCTGCCGACCTCGCCGAGGATGTCGAGGGCGGCCCGCGGATCGCGATCCTCCGTCGCCCCCACGGCGCGCGCGATGTACCACCCCGTCGAAAGGGTGCTCGCGCGCCACTGCGACATCCGGTCGACGGGGAGGTCCGCGACGAAGGCGCGGCTCTCGGACATCCTGCCGGTGACGGCGTGCGCGTAGGCGCGCAAGGCCTGGACGTGGAGGACGCGCACGGGATGATCTTCCGCGAGGAGGGTGAGCACCTCGACCGCGCGGTCGAATCGGCCGGCCAGGATGTTCGAGATGCCGGCCTGCATCATCCCCAGGTTGATCGCCACCGGGATGCGCCCGCGCTCGGCCGGGGTCATCTGGAGCATCATCTCGAGCAGCCGGTCGCTGACGTCCACGGTCTCCTCGTAGCGGCGGACGCTGCGGTAGGCGGCGTAGATGGCGAGCCGGTGCAGGTAGGCGTCGACGATGTCCGCGGGCTCGTCGCGCGCCAGCAGCGTCTCGAGGGCGCCGTTGGCCAGGGTGAGTGTCTCGAGCGAGGGGCGGGGTTCGTCCTCGCCCAACACGATCGCGAGCGCCGCGGCGGCACCGCCGCCCGCGATCATCGTCTCCTTCGGCACCTGTTCCAGGAAGTGCTTGGTCAGCGGGCGGAGGTGGTTGATGAGTTCGGAGAAGTGGTCGACGAAGAAGCGCCAGATCAGGTCGGGAGCGTGGGCCTCGGAAGCGAGCCGGAGAGCGGTCATGGCCCAGCCCTCGCGTCTCGACAGCCCGAGCGCCGCGATCCGCAGCAGCCGAGCCGACTCGGCGGG
The DNA here is from genome assembly GCF_017565305.1 of Leifsonia sp. TF02-11. Lineage (GTDB taxonomy): Bacteria > Actinomycetota > Actinomycetes > Actinomycetales > Microbacteriaceae > Leifsonia. The sequence continues at coordinate 278,275 of NZ_JAGEKP010000024.1, read as the reverse complement.
TGGGATCTCGACGCGCGCGAGCCGGCCGAACGCCTCGCCGATGACGGCGTGGAAGCTGAAGAGACCGTCGGCGGCGAACTCGCCGAGGCCCTCGTGCTCGAACGACCGGACGATGGCGGGAGCTTCGGGCAGGCCGGTCAGGGTCGTCGCCAGCTCGTCGTCGACCGCGGGCGCGAGGGCGATCCGCAACGCGACATCGCGCTCCACCCCGTGGGCCGGCAGCAAGTCGTTCGCGGTGTGCTGCGCGATCAGCCCCGCGTCCACCTGCGCTTCGGAGTGCAGGGCCGCGAGCGCGACCCGTGTCGAGAGCGGGTGCCCGGACGTCGCCTCGTGCAACTCCACCGCACTGAACCGGGGCTGAGGGCGCCCGCTTCTGACCACCTCCTCGACGACCGCGACGGTCTCGGCGGTGTCGAAGGCGAGCTCTGCTTCGGTGAGTACCAGCGGATCGAACCGAGCCGCGGCGCTCGGGGATTCGAGAACGCTCCGTCGACGCGTCGTGAGGACGAGCTGACTGCGGACGCCGCGGCGCAGCATCCAGACGAGATCCGCGGACGCGCGCCACGGCGACAGGTGGGCGTCGTCCACCACGACCCTCGCGGGTCCGTCCGCACCGGCCAGAACATCGCCGACGATCTCTCTCGCCACGTCTGCGGGGATGAAGCCGCGGACGAAGTCGATCAGGCGTTCGTCCGCGGCCCCGGCGCGCACGAGCGCCGCCGCCATCAGCTGCCAGAATCCGGCGTACTCGGCGGCGCGTTCGTCGAGGGCGACCCAGACCGTGGTCTCCCGCTCTCGTCGACTGCGGAGCCAGTCGACCACGGCGAGGGTCTTGCCCGAGCCGCCGGGCGCCCGGACGACGACAGGGCGGCCGTCCGACCCGTCGAGGAGGTCGCTCACCCGGCGGCGGTGGAGGAAGACGGGCGGCAGCAGAGGGAGATTCGTGTGGTCTGGTGTGGGCATCGTCATCCGTCGGCGTCGCGTGTGCAGCTGAATCACTTGCAACTATTGCAGGCGATGAGGAGCTCGGTGAACCACGGGACCGCGGACGCCGCCGATCAACGGCCCAGCGGGTTCTGACGGGCGTCGCTGCGGGCGCGGTGTCGCGACGGAGGGCCGGGGGTGATCCGGAGGGGTGAAATCGACGTGCGGTCGTTGCCCGGGGGTCGCTCGCTCGATTGACTGCAGCGCGGGGCAGGCTGGTCCGGTCGAGGCGGAAGGCCTCTGCGGCCACGCGAAAACCGCCCTGATCGTGTCGCAGAGGGAGGTTGACCGAGTTGAGGCTGCGGGGCAGGTTCGGTACGAGGCGGGGCGTTGTCGCGGCAGGGGTGAGCATCGCGCTAGCGGTGGCGTCCTCACTTGTCGCACTCCCGGCGGCCTCCGCTGCCGTGGGGACCTCCCATGCCGCACTCCCGGCGAGCACCGCAGCGGCGGCCGCAGGCTGCACACCCGACGCGGGCTACACGGATTGCGTGGTCTTCACGTACACCGGCGCCGATCAGCAGTTCACGGTTCCCAACCGCGTGACGAGCCTCAACGTCAAGGCATGGGGCGCCGGCTCAGGCGGCTCGGGCTGGCCGGGCGGGTCCGGCGGCTACGTGCAGGGCTCGCTCGCCGTCACAGCCGGTACGCAGTTCTCGGTCATGGTCGGCAACGGCGGCGGGTACGATGCCGCGTTGACGACCACGGTCCCGAATCCGTGCCTGGCCACCTACGGCTTCGGCGGTGCGTGCGCGCCGCTGCGGAACGGCCAGAACATATACCTCGACGGCGGCGGTGGCGGGGGTCTGTCGGGCCTCTTCACCGGCACTGCGCCGATCACGGCCACATCCCAGGCCAGAGCGCTGCTGGTCGCCGGCGGTGGAGGCGGCGGCGAGGGCGCGAACGGCTGTACTCCTTCGCCGACCACCATCTACCAGTCCGGCGGCGGCGCGGGAGGGAACTCCTTCTCCGGCGGCCAACCGACCATGCAGGGCGTGAACGGTCTCTTCAACCCCGCCACGAGCTGTGAGGCCAACACCGGCGGCGGCGGCGGGTACGCCGGAGGAGGCGGCACGACCCGCCTCTCCAGCGGCGTGGTCGGCGGCGCGAACGGCGGCAGCAACTTCATCGCGCCCTCGGTGACCGGCGCGGTGAACCAGGCGGGCGCGGAGCACATGAGCGCCGGCACGAGCGCTGCACCTTCCGCATCGGCGCTCCAGTACATCGCCGGCGTCGGTGTGGGCACCCAGCAGGCGCTCGGCGGGAGCGGCGAGGTCGTCATCCAGTACGCAGTCGCGCCGCTCCCCACGGTCACGTGCACGACGGACCCCGCCGTGTTCAACACCGGATACGACGCGACGACCGGTGCACAGCTCGCGAACGGCGCTGTGGACCAGCGGTGGACGGTCGCCGGCGGGATCGACGGGTTGAACCATGGGACCAGCACGACCGCTCCCGCCGGCCCGTCGCCTGCCGCCCTCCCTCCGGGCGGCACCACCTTCGCTCCGGCGTATGCGGGTGCGGTCAACACTCTGTGGGCGTCGAGCCAGTCCGGGAAGTCGCAGTGGATCTCCGCGAACTACGTCCCGCCGGCCAACGGCATGAACCAGTCGACAGGGTACGGCGACTGGTACTACCGGTATCAGTTCAACCTCGATCCCGCGGTGGATCCCTCCTCGTTCCAGCTCGACATGTCGTGGTTGGCAGACAACAGCGTCGCCGGCGTCTGGGTGAACAGCGTCGCCCAGACCGGTGCGAACCTGCCGCAGAGCCCGAACACGCCGTATGTCGGTGCCGGCTTCGTGGCCGGCGCCGCCGCGACCACGTCGCTCGCCGGCAGCTGGCAGAGCGGGCTGAACACCATCATCGTGCAGGTCAAGAGCCTCTACCCCGCCGAAGGCTTCAACGCGGAGGTGCGCTCGACCGCTCTCTGTCCCAAGCCGTCGTACACCGTGTCGAAGTCGGCGTCGGCCACATCGGTGCGCCCGGGCGGGACCATCACCTACACAGTGACCGTCGCGAACACCGGCGGCGTCGCCTACACCGCGGCACAGCCGGCATCGTTCACCGACAACCTCGCCGGCGTGCTCGATGACGCTGTCTACAACGGCGATGCGAGCGACGGGGCCACGGTCACCGGGAACACCCTGTCGTGGTCGGGACCGCTCGCGGTCGGGGCCACGAAGACGATCACCTATTCGGTCACGGTCCGCACTCCCGACAACGGGGACCACGTTCTGCGCAACGCGGTGGTCCCGGGGACGGGCGGCAGTTGTGCCGTCCCGGGCGACTGTGCGACGACGACCCCGGTCCAGTCCTTCAGTGTCACCAAGACGGTGGACACCAACCAGGTCATCCCCGGCAACGCCATCACCTACACGGTCACGGTCACCAACACCGGGCAGGCGGACTTCACCGCCGCCGACCCGGCATCCTGGTCGGACGATCTGACCGCGGTGCTCGATGATGCGACCTACAACAACGACGTCACTGGCGGGGCGACCTACGCCGCGCCGACGCTGTCCTGGTCGGGTCCGCTGGCGATCGGCGCCACAGCGACGTTCACCTACTCGGTCACGGTGAACTCGCCGGACACGGGTGACCGGAAACTGCACAACGCGGTGGTCACCGGCAACGGCGGCACCTGCCCGGCCGGCTCCACGGACCCCGCTTGTTTCGTCGACATTCCCTCCGGCTCGTACACGGTCGCCAAGACGGCCAGCGCCACCACGGTGCTGCCCGGCGACACGATCACCTACACCGTGAGGGTCACCAACACCGGCGACGTCGCATACACCGCGGCCGAGCCGGCAGCGTTCACCGACGACCTCTCGGGTGTGCTGGACGACGCCTCCTACAACGGCGACGCCAGCCACGGCGCGACGGTGACCGGCACGAACCTGAGCTGGTCGGGTGCACTTGCGGTCGGTCAGACGATCACCGTCACGTACTCGGTCACTGTCGACCGCCCCGACACGGGCGACAAGTCGGTGAAGAACACCGTGCGCGCCACGACGGGCGGCGGCGCCTGCGACCCGGCGGGTGCGTGCACCACGACCACACCGGTTCGGACATTCACGGTCGCCAAGTCGTCGAGCCCGGCCGGGAACGTGCACCCGGGCGACACGGTCACCTACACGGTCACCGTGACGAACACGGGCACCGGTGCCTTCACCGCAGCGAACCCGGCGTCGTTCACCGACGACCTGTCCAAGATCCTGGACGACGCACGCTACAACGGTGACGCCACCGGCGGGGCCACCGTCACCGGCAACGTCCTGTCCTGGTCCGGAGCCCTGGCCGTCGGCGCTACGATCACCGTCACCTACTCGGTGACCGTGAAGAACCCGAGCACGGGCGACAAAGTCCTGACCAACGCGGTCGTCCCCGGCGATGGCGGGAGCTGTGCCACGACCGGCGGCTGCACGACCACGAACGACATCGCGTCGTTCACGGTCTCGAAGACCGCCAGCCCGACGGGATCCGTCTCCCCTGGCGACACAGTCACCTACACGGTGACGGTGACCAACACCGGTTCGGCCGCCTACACCGCAGCGAGCCCGGCGTCCTTCACCGACGACCTCTCGAGGGTGCTCGACGACGCGAGCTACAACGGCGACGCGAACAACGGGGCCACCTACACGGCACCGAACCTGACCTGGTCCGGCCCGCTCGGAGTCGGCCAGACGACGACCGTCACCTACTCGGTGACCGTCGGTGCGGCAGGATCCGGTGACGGGACATTGACCAACGCCGTGACGCCGGCTCCGGGGACCGGCGGCGGGTGCGACCCGTCGGCCACGTGCACGACGTCGAACCCGCTGAAGGCGTTCAGCCTCACCAAGGCCGCCAGCTCGACGACCGTCCGTCCGGGCGATGTGATCACCTACACGATCACCGCCACCAACACCGGTCGGACGGCGTACACGGCCGCCTCGCCCGCGCGCTTCGCCGACAACCTCACGGCTGTGCTCGACGATGCCACCTACAACGGCGACGCCACCGACGGGGCCACCTACACGGCGCCGACCCTGGCCTGGGCGCTTGCCATCCCCGTCGGCGGCAGCGTCACCGTCAGCTACTCGGTCAGGGTGAACGACCCGGACACCGGTGATCACACCCTGAGCAACGCCGTGGTGCCCTCCGGCCCCGACGGGAGCTGCGCGCCCGGCGCGTGCACGACGACGACGCCGGTGCAGTCCTTCAGCGTCGCCAAGTCCGCCGACACCAACACCGTCATCCCCGGAGGCGTGATCACCTACACGATCACCGTCACCAACACCGGCACGGCCGCCTACACGGCCGCGAACCCGGCATCCTGGACGGACGATCTGACCCAGGTGCTCGACGACGCCACCTACAACGGCGACGCCACCGGAGGAGTCGCCTACGCGGCCCCGACGCTGTCCTGGTCCGGTCCGCTCTCGGTGGGAGCCTCGCAGACCTTCACCTACAGCGTGACGGTGAACGACCCGGCGACCGGCGACCGGAAGCTGCACAACGCGGTGGTCACGCCGCCGGACGGCGGCTGTGCGGCCGGTTCCACCGACCCGGCCTGCTCGGTCGACATCCCGTCCGGCTCGTACTCGGTGGCGAAGACCGCCAGCTCCACCACGGCCGCCGCCGGCGATATCGTGACGTACACGGTCACCGTGAAGAACACCGGAGACGTCGCATACACCGCGGCGAAACCGGCCTCGTTCACCGACGACCTGTCCTCCGTGCTCGACGACGCCACCTACAACGGCGACGCCAGCAACGGCGCCGTGTTCGCCGCACCCAACCTGACGTGGTCCGGTCCCCTCGCCGTCGGCCAGACGGTCACGGTCGTCTACTCCGTCCGGGTGAACGACCCGGACACCGGGGACAAGACGCTCGCTAACGCGGTACGGCCGACCGGCCGCGGTGGCGCCTGCGACCCGGCCGCACAGTGCACCACGACGACGGAGGTCCAATCCTTCACCGTGGCGAAGGCGTCCAGCGCGACCACGGCCGCGCCGGGGGATGTGATCACGTATACGATCACCGTCACCAACACGGGCCGGGCTGCGTTCACCGCGGCGAAGCCGGCCGCCTTCACCGACGACCTGTCGTCGGTGCTGGACGACGCCACCTACAACGGCGACGCCAGCAACGGCGCGACCTACAGTGCGCCGAAGCTGGCCTGGGCCGTCGCGCTCCCGGTCGGCGGCACGATCACGGCGACCTACTCGGTCACCGTGAACAGCCCGGACACGGGCGACCACGAGCTGAAGAACACGGTCGTGCCGGGGACCGGAGGCGAATGCGACCCCGCAGCGTCCTGTTCCACCAGCGACCCGGTCGCCGGATTCACCGTGAAGAAGACCGTCGACACCGCGAACGCGATGCCCGGTGCCACGGTGACCTACACGATCACGGTGACCAATACCGGCAAGGTCGACTACACGACCGCCCACCCGGCGTCCTTCACCGACGACCTCTCCCGGGTCCTGGACGACGCCACGTACAACGATGACGCGACGGGCGGTGCGACGTACGCGAAGCCGGTGCTCTCCTGGTCCGGGCCGCTCACGGTCGGATCGACGACCACGGTCTCCTACTCGGTGAAGGTCACATCTCCCGACACCGGTGACCAGTTGCTCGCCAACGCGGTCGTCACGCCGAGCGGCGGCAATTGCGCCGTCGGCGCGGACGTCGCGGGATGCGCCGTGAAGACCACGATCGGCGACCCGCCGGCCGCGGCCGGTCTCGCGGACACCGGATCGACGCTCGCCATCCCGGCGATCATCGTCAGTGCCCTCCTGGCGCTCGGCGGGGCCGCGATGGTGTTCGTGAGCCGTCGTCGCCGCGCCTCGACCAAGCGGTGACCGGGCCGATGCGCTCCCGGCATGCCTTTCTCGCAACCGCCATCGCGGTCGCGCTGCTCTCCACACCCCTGACGACCGACTCGGCTGCGCGCGCGGGCGAGCCCGACGCGCAGCTGTCGGTCACCCTGACGGCCAGCGAGAAGACCGTCAAGGCCGGGGACACCGTCACCTACACGGGACACGTGAAGAACCTGGGCGCCGCTGAGACGGCCGTGACGATCGCGCTCGAGGCCCCGGGTTACCTCGAGCTCGGCGAAACCTCTGGCGCGTCGGTCGATGCGAACAGGGCGACCTGGAAGCCGACCATCGCACCAGGTGCGGACAACGCTTTCACCGTGAGCGCGACGGTCGGGACGATCCCGGCGACCGAGCGGCGCGTCACCGTGGTGGCGAGCGTCTACGTCGGGGACGACTCGTCTCCGACCGTCCGCACCGCCACCGCCGGCTTCATCCACGGGGTGAAGGACACACCCGAGCGGACGGCCGGTCCAATGGCCGCCTCCCCGCCGAGTGTCCCGACGGTTCTGCCGCGGATCGTGGTCGGCGGCATCCTCCTCGTGCTCATCGCGGCCGCCGCGATCGTTCTCGGTGTACGACGCGCTCCGCGTCGCGTGCGCGGGGTGCGGACGAGGAAGTGAGCGTGGGGGTTCGCGCCCGCCTCAGACCGTCTGGGATGGCGCTAGTCTGGTCTCGATCGTTGTCGATCACGTGGCTTTCTCGGACGGCTGCTTCGACGGGCGTCCTCGATGCCGAACGCCGAATTCGGACGGAGAACTATGACTCGCTCGCGGCGTCGTGGTCTCGGCTGGGCCATCTGCATCCTGGTTGTGGGTACGGTCATCGTTGGATCGGCAGCGGCATACTTCGTCCGCTCGAACCTCCCCGCCGAGCTGACACGCTCTGACGTCGTAGGAACGTGGGTCGACTCCGATGGCGGACCTGGTGTGGCGGTTTTCCGTGAAGATGGGACTGCCGTCATACGGGACATTCCTGGCGGCAACCCCGCGACTGGCCAAGGAACGTGGAGTTTGTCCCACTTCCAAGGCCCGACCGTCGGTGTGGATGTGGGCAGCCGCGGGTTTGATCTCAGCTCGAAGTGGGACAACTTCCGAACCGTGCTCGTCATCTACTCAGGCGACCCCGACGACCCGAAAGCTGAGCACAGATTCGTCCGTCAATCCGGCTGAAGCGACGACGACTTCCGACCCGCTCCGCGTCCCTCACTCACCCGCCCCGCCCGGCGCGACGGTGATCGATTCCCGCAGTGCTGCGACCGCCGCGCCGCGCGCCCAGTCGACGAAGGTGTGGCGGCGGACGATCAGGCGGCAGTTCGCCGCGGTGCCGAAGACGTGCGCCAGGAACTCTTCCCGGAAGCGGCGCTCGTAGAGGTCGTAGTCCATGACGCCCTCGCCGGCGATGACGACCACCTCCGGTCCGAAGAGGTTCACCGTCGTGGCGACCGCGGCGCCGATGGCCGTTCCTGCGCGCTCGAACGCGTCGACCGCGACCGGGTCGCCTTCGTGGGCGAGGCGGATCGCGTCGGCGAGGGTGAGGTCCGGGTCGTCGTGACCCTGCCGGACCGCGTCGCGGATCGCGTGCGAGGAGGCGACGGCCTCGACGCAGCCGCGGCGGCCACAGACGCAGACCGCGTCCGACGGGCCGAGGGGGAGGTGGCCGATCTCGCCGGCGACACCGTGCGCGCCGACGACGACGTCGTCGTTCACGTAGATGCCGCACCCGATGCCCGCGCCGATCGTGATGATCGCGAACGAGTCGGCGTCGGTCCCCACGCCGAACCACTGCTCCGACTTGGCGAGCGCGCGCACGTCGTTCTCGACGATGACCGGGAGGCCCAGTCGGGTGGAGAGGAGGTCGCCGAGCGGGACGTGCGTCCAGCCGAGCAGGGGGGAGTCCCGCACGATCCCGTCGGTGGTGTCGATGTCGCCCGACACCGAGACGCCCACCCCGGTGAGGAATCGGGCGTCGTCGCCGAGCTGGTCGATGAGGGTGGTGACCGACTTCACGATGGCGGTGACGGTCGCGTCAGGGGCGTGGCTGGTGAGCCGGCGGCGGGTGGAGCCGATCACCTCGTTGCCCAGGCTGACCGTGACGGCGAAGATCTCGTCGGCGTTGACCTTGACGCCGACGGCGATCATGGAGCGCGGGACCACGCTGAGCGGGCGCACCGGCCGGCCGGGGAAGGCGTGCTCCGCGTGCTCGCCGACCGTGACGAAGCCGTCCTTGATCAGCGGGCTGACCGTCTTGGTGACCTTCGCCTGCGACAGGCCGGTGAGTCTTCCGATGTCGAGTCTGCTGACCGGGCCGTGCGTGATGATGCGTGTGAAGATCTCGGCGGACGCCGGCGTGCCCAGCACGGGTCGGCGTGCTGTGTGTTCGGACATGCTCAAGCTCATCGTGCACCTGATCTGTGTGGCGGGTCGTGGAGCCGGGCCCCGCACCCCCGTACGGGCCGACCATGCTGTCGGCGTGCGACAAGGCTAGTACACATCCGGGCCGTTTCGAGTGCATCCGGGACCAACTAGTTTCCATTGTGTTGTAACTCCTCTGCGCTCCCGCGCCTGTATTTTCAAGGAACCGCAGCGATTCGACCGCAATCGGAACAACGCCGATGACGGAGATTATTGACAGCGGCAAAGAAATAGGTTTTGCTATAGACCACCCCACCGCGACCGCTCGTGCGGCTCGAGGCGGGAACCAGATCATCTCTTGTAGGGAGTCTTCGATGACGAAGGACGCGTCCTCGTGACGAGCGCGCCGCCCGTGAGCCCGGCGCCACCGGCCACACGGTTCCCCGATGCGGCGACCCCGAGGCGAGTCCCGCGCAATCGCCTGACGCTCCGGCAGCGCTGGCGGGTCGCCTTCCGACGCCACTGGCAGCTGTACCTGCTGACGATCCTGCCGCTCGCCTACTTCGTGATCTTCAAGTACGTGCCGATCTCGAACGCGATCATCGCCTTCAAGGACTACAGTCCCGTGCTCGGCGTCTGGGGGAGCCCGTGGTCGGGCTGGTCCAACTTCGCCAACATGATCCAGAACCCGGTGTTCCCGACGCTGGTCCAGAACACCCTGATCCTGTCGGGATACGCCATCCTGGCGAGCTTCCCCATCCCGCTGATCCTGGCCCTCGCCCTCAACGAGGTGCGCCACCGCTGGTTCCAGAAGACCGTGCAGATGGTCACCTACGCGCCGTACTTCATCTCGACCGTCGTCGTGGTGTCGATGCTCATCCTGATCATGGCCCCGCGGCTCGGGATCCTGAGCCAGGTGTTCGGCTTCTTCGGCGTCCCGGCGCCCGACTTCCTCGGCGACCCCGACTACTTCCGGCACATCTACGTCTGGTCGGACGTCTGGCAGACCGCGGGATACTCCGCCGTGATCTACATGGCGGCGCTGTCCGGCATCGACCCCTCCCTCTACGAGGCGGCCAAGGTCGACGGCGCATCGCGACTCCGCAAGATCTGGCACGTCGACATCCCCGGAATCATGCCGACGGCGATGATCGTCCTCATCCTCAGCGTCGGCAACATCATGTCGATCGGGTTCGAGAAGGTCTTCCTGCTGCAGAACCCGCTGAACCTCGGCCAGTCCGAGATCATCGCGACGTACGTCTACAAGCTGGGCATCCTCAACGCGGACTTCGGTACGGCGACAGCCGTCGGCCTCTTCAACTCCGTGATCAACCTCGTGCTTCTGCTCATCGTGAACTGGGTGGCGAAGCGAATCAGTGGGAGTGGACTGTGGTAACCATCGAGAGCCCCCGACTGCGCCGCCGGCCCCGCCCCGCGTCCGCGTCCAAGAAGACGCGGCGCATCCGGGAGTCCGCGTCGGACCGCGCGCTGCTGGTCGTCATCTATCTCGGCCTCACGCTGGCGGTGCTCGTCGTCCTCCTGCCGCTGCTGTTCATCCTGGCCAGCTCCTTCTCGTCGCCCGAGGCCGTGACGGCCGGGCGGGTGCTCCTCTGGCCGGTCGACTTCACGCTCAAGGGGTACCAGACGGTGCTCGCCGACCCCCAGGTGCTCCTGGGCTACGCGAACTCGCTGTTCTACATGGTCGCCGGCACCCTCATCAGCACGACGCTGACGGTCTGCATCGCGTGGCCGCTCTCGCGCCGCACGTTCATGGGGCGCAACGTGATCATGGCCCTGCTGCTCTTCACGATGCTCTTCAGCGGCGGCCTGATCCCCACCTACATGGTCGTGCAGAACCTGGGGATGCTCGACACCCGCTGGGCGCTCCTCCTGCCCCAGGCCATCGCGGTCTGGCAGGTCATCATCGCCCGCACGTTCTTCAAGTCGGCGATCCCCGAAGAGCTGGTGGAGGCCGCATCCCTCGACGGTTCGAGCGATCTTCGCTTCCTCTGGAGCGTCGTCCTCCCGCTGTCGAAGCCGCTGATCGCCGTCATCGCGCTGATGTATGCGATCGGCCAGTGGAACGGCTTCTTCGACGCCCTGCTCTACCTGAAGAGCTCCGATCTGTTCCCGCTGCAACTCGTACTCCGAAACATCCTGGTGCTCAACGCCACCAACGGCGGCACGAACGATCTGGCCGCTCAGGCTCAGAACCAGGAGCTGGTCAACCTGTTGAAGTACTCGCTCATCGTCATCACGAGCGTCCCGGTCCTGATCATCTACCCCTTCGTCGCCCGCTACTTCAACAAGGGAGTACTCATCGGATCCGTCAAGGGCTGACCCGGGCCTCGGCCGGCACCCCTGACCCTCAGACCCACCACGCGCACCATCGCATTGCACTGCTTTTCCAAAGGAGGAAAGACACATGCCACCCATCACAGACAGTCACCCCCGCAGGCGGCGTCGGCTCGTCCGAACGCTCACCGCTGCGGCCAGCGGCCTCGCGCTGCTGACGATCACGGCCTGCACCGGCACGCCGAACGCCGACGACAACGCAGGCGGCCCGGCCAAGATCAGCGTGTTCGCCCAGCAGGGCACCGGTCAGGACCTGGCGACGAACGCGTTCACCAAGCAGCTCGAGAAGAAGTTCGACATCAAGTTCTCGTGGCAGACGACGACGCAGGACTCGTCGGTCGCTCCGGAGAAGCGCCAGATCCTGATGGCCAGCGGCGACTACCCTGACATGTTCCTGCTCATCCCGTGGGTGGACCAGTTCAACCCGGTGGACGTCGAGAAGCTCGCCAAGCAGGGGGTCGCGCTCCCGCTGAACGACCTGATCAAGCAGTACGCCCCCGACATCCAGAAGGTGATCGACACCAACCCGGACTACAAGGCGATGGTGACGTCGCCGGACGGGAAGATCTACGGTCTTCCCCAGCTGGCCGAGACGCTGCACATCCAGTACCCGTCGAAGCTGTGGATGAACACCGACTGGCTCAAGAAGCTGGGACTGCAGATGCCGAAGACCACGGAGGACATGACCAAGGTCCTCACGGCGTTCAAGAACGGCGACCCGAACGGCGACGGCAAGGCGGACGAGATCCCGCTGAGCGGCGACTCGCACGACACGCTGATCCCCTTCTTCATGAACGCGTTCATCTACGACCCGCAGAACCCGGACAAGGGCATCCAGTCGACGACCGTGCTCAACAAGGGCAAGGTCGACATCCAGGCGAACAAGGACGGCTGGCGCGAGGGCCTGAAGTACATCAAGTCGCTGTGGGATGCGGGCCTGATCGACAAGGGCGCGTTCACCCAGAACCCGGCGGCGCTGGCCCAGGAGGGCAACAACACCGGCCCGGTGCTGCTGGGGAGCGCGAGCGCCCTGCACCCGTACATCTTCGTCAGCCCCGGCGCGAAGGACGGCCGTGACAAGCAGTACGACGCGGTGCCGCCGCTGACCGGCCCCAACGGCGCGAACTTCGCGACCTACGCCTTCGGGAGCACGCCGGGCGCCACCTTCATGCTGACCAACAAGGCCTCGAAGAACGCCCAGGTGGCCGCCGTCAAGATGGTGAACTACCTCTTCACCAATGAGGGCCAGCTCGACGGCAACTTCGGGCCGGAAGGTCAGGGCTGGTCGAAGCCCGCCGCCGGCGACCAGGCGCTCGACCCGAGTGAGCAGCCGCTGTTCAAGAACCTCCAGCTGTCTCAGGACGCCGCCAACGCCGTCCAGTGGGGCGCGCTCTCGACGTACAACCAGAACGCGGCGTTCCGCGGTGCGCAGGTCGAGCCGACCGACATCTACGACCCCTCCGGGTACGAGCGCCGGCTGTTCCAGGCGACCCAGCTGTACAAGGGCCACGAGGACAAGAACCAGATCTACCCGGTCTGGAAGGTCTGGCCCGACTCGTCGAAGGCGACCCAGGTCGCGACCCAGCAGACGAACATCGACAACTACGTGACGCAGAACGCTCTGGCCTTCATCACGGGCTCGAAGAACCTCGACACCGACTGGGACTCGTACGTTGCCGGCTTCAACGGGCTCGGGCTCAAGGACTACCTGAGCACGCTGCAGACGGCGTACGACAAGACCAAGAAGTAGGCGCCTGACCAGATCGGCGAGCGCTGACAAGAGCTGTGGCCCGGTCCCGACGATGTCGGGGCCGGGCCACAGTCATTGACCGCGGACCAGCGGCGATCAGTCGATCGCGAACCGCTGCCGCAGAGCGCGCAGCGCTGCTGCCACGTCGTCGCTGCCGCCGGACTCGTGGCCGGCGCCCGGCCACTCGCAGAACCGCACCGGTGCAGCGTACGCGGAGACCGCGGTGCGCGTCGTCTCGGGCGGGCAGATGTCGTCGGCGAGCCCGTCGGAGATCCAGCCGGGAGCGGTCGCGTGCCGCGCCGAGGTGACGCCGTCGACGTACGCGAGCGTGCGGGCGACGGCGTCCGCGCGTTCGGGGTGCTCGGTCAGGTAGCCGCGCAGCTCCGTCCACGGTCCGTTCGCCGCGTGCTGCAGGGCGGTCGGCGCGTCGGTCAGGAACGGCGACTGGGCGAGCACGGCGACCAGATCGTCGGCGAGTGCTCCGACGCCGAGGGCGATCCCTCCGCCCTGGCTGTTGCCGATCATCGCCACACGCGACCCATCGACGGCGTCGAGCTCCCGCACGGCGTCCACCGCCCGCGCGGCATCGACGAAGACGTCCCGGTAGTAGTAGCGCTCGGGGTCGTCGATGCCGTCCAGGAGGTGGCCGATGCTGGCTCCGCCCTGGCCGTGCGTGTTCACGACGAGGTGCGCGTAGCCGGCGGACGACCAGGTCAGATCGTCGATCGGTGAGAGCCGTCCGGCGCCGTAACCGTTGGCGTGGACGACGGCGGGAAGCATCCCCTCACGGTGCCGGGGCAGGCGCAGCCAGCCGGTGACGGTGCGCCCGCGCGCTCCGGCGAACGAGAAGTCATAGACGTCGATCGTCGTCAGGAGGGTGTCGACCGGGACGGCGCGGGGCCCGACGCTGTGCCGGCGCGCGCGGTCGAGGGCGTCCGCCCAGAAGTCGCGGTAGTCGTCGGGAGTCGGCAGCGGCTCGGTGCCGAGAACCGCGGGGAACGGGGCGCCGGTCATCGCGACACCCCGTCGGCGCCGCCGGCGAGGGCGTCCGCACGCAGGCGGACTCCCTCGCCGGGCGACGCCGGGTCGCTCCGATCGTGTTCGAAACCGGCGGTCGAGCCGCCGACGCGGGCAGATCGGGCGAGGTGGGGCATGGGTCTCCTCAGGTGTTCATCGGGCGGTGTACTGGAAGACGTCGTTCCGGAGGATGTCTCCCGACACCTTCTTGACAAGGATGGTGTGCTGTCCGGCGCGCAGACCGGTCACGGTGTACAGCTTCTGTCCGGTGCGCCGGCTGTCCGAATGCGTGTCGACCGTCTTCGCGAGCTTTCCGTCGATGTAGACCTCGGCCGTGCCCTGGTCGGGTGCGGTCGGACCGATCCACGAGACGCCGGTGCCGGCGAACGTCATGCTCACGGTGTCACCGTCGGCCGTCGTCGCGTGGATATCGTCGTGCGCGTCCCCGCGGAACTGGAACCCGAGCGAGACGGTGCCGTTCGCGATGCCGGCGAGATACGCGGATGCGATCGTGACGGTCGTCCCGGAGACGGTGTAGTCCGTCCCGCGGGTCAGCGCCGTGCCGTCGCGGACGATGCCGGCGAGCTCGCCGCCGTCGCGCTGCAGAGTCACCGTGACGTCGGCGGGCTTGGCCTTGTCGAACACCGCGGTGTCCGGGTCGAGCAGGCTCGCCAGTGTGACGTCGAGCTTGTCGAGCAGCATGAACTGCCCGGACTTCTTGACGACACGCAGGGTGTGCGAGCCGTTCGGGAGGCCGCTGGCGCTCCAGACCACCTGCTGGGCGAGCCGCGGCTGCCCGGAGGGCCTGCTCGTGTCGACGGTCTTCTGGAACTGGCCGTCGAGGTACACGTCGACGTTGCCCTGCGACTGGTCGAGCTCCGTCACATAGTCGATGCCCGTTCCGGTGAACGTGTACTGGAACGACGAGCCGTCGCCCTCGGTGTAGTGAACGTCGTCCTTGTAGTCACCGAGACCGCGTCCCGTGCTCTGTCCCCAGCTGCCGGTGTACGTGATCCCGGGATCGCTGTCGTTGACCGCGACGATCCGGCCGGACGCCGGCGGCGTCGGCACGGTGCCCGTCGACGAGTCGCCGATCGCGACCTGCAGCGGCTGCGTCGCCGCCGCGACCTCGTTGCCGCCGTTACGGGTCCAGGTGCCCGCGTAGACCACCCGCTGGGCGTCGTCGTTCAGTGCGACCGTCGCACCCCTCTGCGGGGTCACCCGGAGCAGCCGGACGCCGTGGATCGGCACGAGCTTGCCCGTGTAGCTCCCGGTGAAGGCGCCGAGGTCTTTTCCGGCCCACAGGTCGCGGACCTTCGCGGATCCGCTGAGGCCGAGGTCGGACCAGTTCGCGGTGATGTCGGAGTCGGTCGGGCCGAGGTTGAAGAGGGCGACGGTGTAGCTGCCGTCCGCGTTCGGCGCGTACCAGACCTGCCTGTTGGTGGCGGTCGACACCGGCTGGGCGGGCGTGCCCGTCTGGTCGACGGCCACGACCTCCTTGTTGGTGAGCAGGTCCAGCCCGAACTGGTCGAGCTTGGTCAGGTCGTTGCCGACGTACAGCGGAGCGGCCGAGATCGCCCACAGGGTCGTGGCGGTGCGGCGCTCGTCCTGGGTGAGGCCGTCCATGGTGCCGTTGCCGACGTTCAGCGAGTCGAAGTCGTTCCAGCCGCCCGGTCCGGCGTACCGCCACCAGTCGGCCGCGCGCGGGAACAGCCGTGCGATGTTGCTCCACTGCGTGAGCTGGACCCCCGGAGCGTACGCCTCGACGTCCCACTCCACGCGCCAGCCGTTCGCGTACTGCTTCCAGGTGTCGGCGTAGTTGATGTCGAGCGCCCAGGACAGCTCGAACCAGATGCCCTTGGCCTTCAGCGCCTTCGACCACGCGGCGACGTCGTCGCGCGCGTCGACGGACAGGTCGCTGATGCCGGAGCCCGGGGTCACGCTGTCGAACTTGACGAAGTTCACGCCCCAGGAAGCGAGCTGGTCGACGATGGAGTCGATGTACTTCTGCGAGCACGGGTTCGAGAAGTCGATCCGGTAGCCGATCTTCCAGTAGTCGGCCTGCTGCAGCGGCTGCTTCACGATGTCGTGGGTGGTGCATCCCGGTGCGTTCGCGATCGGGTACGCCGCCTGGTACACCGCCGGGGAGATGCCCGGGATGAAGTAGAGGCCGAACTTCTGGCCGTTCGCGTGGACGTGGTCGATGACCGCCTTCAGCCCCTGGGGGTACAGGGTCGCGCTCGGCACCGGCCGGCCGTTGGCGTCGACGCCGTCGTTCCAGCCGGCATCGACGTTGATGTAGTCGTATCCGGCCTTGCTCAGCTTGGCCTTCATGGCGTCGGACTGGGCGATGATCTGGTCGGCGGTGATCCATTTGCTGTTGCCGCTGTAGACCTGCATGGAGTAGCTGCTCCAGCCCTGGTAGGGCTTGACGGCCCAGGGGTCCGGGGTGGGAGCGGGCGCCGGCGTCGGCGTCGTCGCGGTCGGCCTCGTCGCGGTCGGCGTCGATGTCGCGGTCGGCGTCGATGTCGCGGTCGGCGTCGCGGTCGGGGTCGGCGTCGCCGTCGACGGGGCGGTGGGGGTGGGCGTTCCCGTCGGGGTCGGCGTCGCCGTCGATGGGGCGGTGGGGGTGGGCGCTCCCGTCGGAGTCGCCCCCGCAGGGGCGGCGGCGGCCGCCACGAGCCCCAGTGCGGCGATCGTCGCGAGGAGGGTGCTCAGCCCTCGTCGCGAGCGTTTCTGGCCTGACATACGTACTTCCTCTCTGAAGCGCTCGAGCGCAGCAGTGCGCGGGAGCAATGCGTGGTGGGCCGTCTGTGACTGCAGCGATCGCCGCCCGCGCCCGTGTCAGGACACGCGCACGAGGTCGAACAGCATCGCCTGCTGCGGGTTGAGGGTCGGAAGGGGCACACCGGCGACGGCGAGCACCGCGCCGGGGAGGATCGCGGAGCCGGCGGCGGCGGCGACGATCCAGGACGGGTCCGCGCTCTGGTGGCGGCTGGCAGGGCCGAAGTCGTCGCGGATCCGCACCGCGTAGCGCGCGGCGGGGTCGAGGCCGGGGAAGCGCACGCGTCCGGACTGGCCGGGCGCTGAGGTGCCGAGCCGCGCCCACGTGAAGATCGCGCGGCTCCGGTCGTCGGCGACGATGCCGGTCAACAGGGTGGACTCGTCGGCGAGGTCGGCGTTCACGACCCGGCCGGAGTGGATGAGACCGCGGAGTTCGCGGTACGCCGCGCCCCAGCGGGCGATCCGGTCGAGCTGTTCCTCGTCGGCCTCCTGGAGGTCCCACTCGATTCCGGCGTGCGCGGTCAGGGCGACGATCAGCCGGAACGCCAGATCCGTCCGTCGGGAGGTCGTGTGCGAGCGCTCGGCGCCGAGGTGTGAGCCGATCAGCTCCGGCGGCAGCAGCATCCGGGTCCAGCGTTCTATCTGCAGGCGCTCCACCGGGTCGTTGCAGTCGGAAGCCCAGACCCGGTCGGTGCGGTCGAGGATGCCGAGGTCGACCCGGCCGCCGCCGCCCGAGCAGGTCTCGATCTCCAGCCCGGGATGCCGCGTGCGCAGCGTGTCCAGCATCCGGTAGAGGGCGAGGGTCTGCTCGTGCACAGCGGGACGGTCGACGCCGACGTAGCCGCTGACGGCCTCGGACAGGTCGCGGTTGTGGTCCCACTTGATGTAGTCGACGCCGTACTCGCCGACGATCGCGCTGATCCGCTCGAGCACATACGTGTACGCGTCGGGGCGGGTGAGGTCGAGCACGTACTGGTCGCGTGCGCTGGCGCCGAGCGCCTGGCGCGGGCCGAGGACCCAGTCGGGATGCGCCCGCGCCAGGTCGGAGTCCAGGTTGATCATCTCCGGCTCGAACCAGAGACCGAACTCCATGCCGTGCGCACGCACCAGGTCGACCAGTGGCCCGAGGCCGTCCGGCCAGACGGAGCGGTCCACGATCCAGTCGCCGAGCCCGGCGTTCGCGTCGCGCCGGCCGTGGAACCAGCCGTCGTCGAGCACCACGCGCTCCACGCCGACCCGGGCGGCGCGCTTCACGAGCGCGGTGAGCCGGTCGAGGTCGTGGTCGAAGTAGACCGCCTCCCACGAGTTCAGCGTGAGCGGGCGGGGCTTCACCGGGTGCGAGGGCCGGGCACGCAGCCGGCGGTGGAGGCGGTCGGCCAGGCCGTCGAGTCCGTCCGCCGACCACACGAACAACGCGGTCGGCGCGACGTAGCTGTCGCCGTCCTCCAGCGCGATCTCGCCGGGGCGCAGGCCCTCGCCGACGCCCAGGACGGACGAGAACGGGCCGGCGCCCTCGGTGAGCCGCTCCACGACGTACTCGGCGTCGCCGCTCCAGGCGAGGTGCGCGGCCCAGGCCTCACCGCGCCGGAAGCCGAGATCTTCGGTGCCGGCGACGACCAGATAGGGCGCGTCGTGGCCCGGCTTGCCGCGCCGCGCACGCCGGACGTGGCTTCCGAAGAACAGCGGGCCGCGCTGCGGCGCGCGTTCCCGGCACCACTTGCCGGTGAAGTCGAGGATGTCGACGGCGCGTTCCGGAACGGGCAGCAGCACCCGGAGCGCGTCGAGCGTGTACGGGACGTCGGCAGGGTCGCCGGAGAGCACGGCGTCCCGCGTGACGGTGACGTCCACCGCGAGCACGCCGAACCGGTCGAGGGCGATCGACATGGTCGAGCGCAGTGCCGTGATCTCGTCCACCAGATCGAATTCGATCCGTCCGCCGAGGTCTCCGTCCGGCCCGTCGGTCTCGTGTCGCACGGCCACCGTGTGCGGTCGCGGCGTCGTCGCAGAGCCCGCGGCGTGCCCTTCCTGGGCGGGCGTTCCTGCCCAGCCTTCGAGCTCGCTGGGCCACAGGCTGAACGACCGCGGGACGTCCGGCGAGTTGTTGAGCACGGCAGGGCTCCCGCTCGCGCGCAGGGCCTCGGCAGTCGCCTCGTCGAGCGGACCGAGGTCGGCGCCCCAGTGCAGCACACGAGGAACTCGTCCCGCAGCGTCGAGGACGAGGGACGTGCCTGCAGCGCGCAGGGCGAGTACGGCGCCGTAGCCGTCGCGCATGGGTGGCTCCTAGGGAAGGGATTGCTTGACAGTGTCAATAAACCATGCCTACTGTGTGATCTGCAAGCCCCGGCCGTCGATTCCCGCCTCCGTGGACGGAACGCGGACCGGACCCTGCGACGGCGCTTCCGGCCGCGCAGCCGCCGATCGGTGAATGGACTCACGGGCCTCCAGATGACGAAGAACACACTGCAGCTCGCCTGGTCGACGCCGGCCGCGCACTGGGAGGAGGCCGTCCCGCTCGGCGACGGCCGTCTCGGCGCGATGGTGTTCGGCGGTGCGGCCGGTCGCTACCAGGTGAACGACGCCACGATCTGGTCGGGCACCCCGGAGACGGCCGCGGAGGAGCTGCGCCGCGTTCTCGCGGGCGGAGCCGGTCCCGACCGGCTGCGGGAGGTGCGTGCCGCCCTCGCGGCCGGTGACCTCGACGACGCAGAGCGACTCCTCCTGACGTTCGAGGGCCGCTACTCGCAGGAGTTCCTGCCGCTGGCCGACCTCTTCGTCGAGCTGCCGGGGGCGGTGCAGGCGCCGGGGGAGCCCGCGCGGGTGCTCGACCTGGACGACGCGTACCTGGAGGAGCTGCTGGAGGTCGGCGGCATCGCCGTCCGCCGCGTCTCCCGGGTCGCCGGGCATGCGCTCGTCATCCGCATCGAGACGGACGAGCCGCTCCCCGAGCTGCGGATCAGGATGACCACGCCGCTGCGGGAGCTCGCCCGCCGGGGCGGTGGCGGCGAGCTCGCACTCGACCTGGCCGTCCCGGTCGACGGGGCTCCCCTCCACGAATCGTCCGTCGTCCCCGCTCTGCGCTACGCGGAGCCGGGCGACGGAACGTATGACGGCTTCGCAACCACGGCCCTCGCCGTGCGGAGCGATGGCACGGCAGAATCCGACGACTCCGGTCTGACGATCCGTCATGCCCGTCGGCTGTCGATCGCCCTCTCGTCGTCGTCCCGCGCTGAGTCGTGGTGGGCCGGCGTGGACGACGAGTGGCGGAGCGTCTCCCATGAGACGATCCGGAACCGCGCGCGGGAGCGCGTTCTCGTCGCACTCGGCGAGAACGCCTCCCCGACCGCTCAGGGCGCAGCGCGCCGGCAGGCGGCGCGGTTCGCGATCGGCGGCCGGCGTGCCGGCCGGTGGGACGTGCAGAACGACGTGCTCGACGGGACCGATGACGGCCTCCGGGCGACGATCGCCGCCGAGTACGGGCGCTATCTGCTCGAGTCGTGCTCGCGATCGGGAGGTCCGGCGGCCAACCTGCAGGGCATCTGGAACGGCGAGCTGCGGCCCGCCTGGTCGTCCAACTACACGATCAACATCAACACCGAGATGAACTACTGGGCGGCCGGACCGCTCGGCCTGACCGACGCCGCCGAGCCGCTGATCTCGCTGGTCGAGCGGATAGCGGAAACCGGACGCGATGTCGCCCGCGAGCTCTACGGTGCGCGCGGCTGGGTCGCGCATCACAACAGCGACCTGTGGGGCTGGAGCCTTCCGGTCGGGATGGGGCACGGCGCGCCGAGCTGGGCGATCTGGATGATGGGCGGCGTCTGGCTGTGCCACTCGCTGTGGGACAACTACGAGTTCACCGCGGACGTCGCCCTGCTGCGCGAGCGGATCTGGCCTCTGTTGCGCGGCGCGACCGAGTTCTGCCTCGACTGGCTCCAGGTCGACGGCGACGGCGTCGCGTACCTGGCGCCGTCCACCTCCCCGGAGAACCAGTACCGCGACGCGGACGGGCGGCCGCGGGCGCTTGGGCTCACGGCGACGATGGACCTCGAGCTGATCCGCGCCCTCTTCGCGCGCGCCATCGCCGCGATCGACACGATCGGCGTCGGCGGCGCGGATGCCGATACCGACGCCGACCTGCGCCGAGAGATCGTCGCGGCCCTCCGAACCATTCCGGAGCCCCGGGTCGGGTCCGACGGCCGTCTGCTGGAGTGGTCCGCGGAGGTGGCGGAGCACGAGCCGGCCCATCGGCACCTCTCCGCGCTCGTCGGCGTGTACCCGCTGGACCTCATCACACCGGAGTCGGCACCCGCTCTCGCCGCCGGCGCCCGGCGCTTCCTCGACGCCCGCGGGCCCGGCGCGATGGGCTGGTCGTGGGCGTGGAAGATCGCGTTGCGGGCACGGCTCGGCGATGGCGAGACCGCACACGAGCTGCTGCGCGAGGCGCTCGCGCCCTACCGGGGCGACGCCCGACGGCACGGCCCGGTCGACGGCTCCGAGTGGGGCGGCCTCCTGCCGAACCTGTTCAGCACGCACCCGCCCTTCCAACTCGACGGCAACCTCGGCTTCCCCGCGGCGATCGCGGAGCTGCTGCTGCAGAGTCACGGTGGTCGCGTCCACCTGCTGCCCGCGCTTCCCGAGGCCTGGCCGACGGGCAGTGTGGACGGCCTCCACGCCCGCGGCGGCGTCGTGGTCGACCTGAGCTGGTCCGAGGGCGTGCTGCGGGAGGCCGTGCTGCACAACCCCGGAACGGCGGAGATCCGCGTGCCGGTCCGTTACGGCGCCTCTGACTTCGTCGTGCTCGTCCCCGCCGAGGGGACGGCCGTCGTCGCGGTTCCGGAACCCGTATCCTGATCGAGGAATGGACATGAACGACGAGGTGCGGACGAGGACGGCGCTGCTCGGGTCGTCCTCCGACGCGGCCACCCGCGTCTTCACCACGATCCTCACCAGGAGCCCCATCAGCCGGATCGACGTGGCCAAGCTCACCGGTCTGTCGCAGGCGGCTGTGACGAAGGCGGTCGCTCCGCTCGTGGCCGTCGGACTCCTGAACGACTCGCTCGGACCGACGCTGACCGGTCTGCCCGGCCGACCCGTGAGCCCGGTCGCCCTCGTTCCCGACGCGGTCGTGACCCTGGGGATCAAGGTCAACGCGGACGAACTCATCGGCGTCGCCACCGACCTCACGACCCGCATCATCGCGTCAGAGCGGTTGCCCCTCGTCTCGCACGTGCCGGCGGAGGCCGCAGACGCCATCGTGGAGCTGTGCGCGTTGCTCGACGAGAAGCTCGACGACCTGGGTTCGCGCGTGGCGTCCATCGGCATCGCCGTGTCGGGTGACGTCGACACCGAGAAGGGCGTCGTCCGCGATTCCGCCCTGATGGGGTGGAAGGGCGTCGAACTGGGAACAGAGCTGGAGGCCAGGCTCGGCCGCCGCGTGGTCGTCGAGAACGACGTGCGGGCTCTCACGATCGGTGAGCACTGGTTCGGTGTCGGACTGGGGACGAGCTCGTTCGCGATCGTCACCATCGGCCGCGGCATCGGCTCCGGCCTGCACCTGAACGGCGAGGTCGTCGAAGGAGCGTACGGGGTGGCCGGAGAGATCGGCCACCTGCCGCTCACCTCGCCCGACAGGGTGTGCGCGTGCGGCCGCCGCGGCTGCGTGGAGGCGGTGGCGTCCACGACCGCGATCGTGGCCGCCGTCTCCGAGGCTCACGGGCGTCCGCTGACCATCGACGAGGTGGTCGCACTCCGGCGGGCCGGCGACAACGCTGCGATCGCGGTGTTCGACGAGGCCGGACGCGTGGTCGGTGCCGCGATCGCCAGTCTCGTCAACCTGGTCGGACCGGAACTCGTCGTCATCGGCGGTGAAGGGGTGTCCGACTTCGACCTCATCGAGGAGCCGCTCCGTCGCTCGTACGCCGAGCACGTGTTCGCGTCCGCCGACCAGTGCCAGATCGCCGTGCGCCCGCACACCTTCGAGGATTGGGCACGGGGAGCCGCGGCGGCCGCGATCCGTGCGCTGGTGGTCTGACGGCCTCCGCTCCGCCTGATCGTCGAACGTCACCGATGAGCTGAAAGTGCTGCGTTCATGACCGCCGAAGTCCAGAAGGTCGTCTGCTACGTCACCCACGGCCACCACCTCCTCGTCTTCACGCACGACACCGTCCCGATCGAAGTGGCCGGCGTGCAGGTTCCCGCCGGCACCATCGCGGCGAACGAGTCACCGGAGCACGCAGCAGTGCGGGAGCTCTGCGAAGAGACCGGGCGACGGGGCCGAATAGTGCGCAAGCTGGGCGTCGCCCGATACGACCTGCGTCCGGCCCGCGATGAGATCGCCGTCCGCCACTTCTTCCACGTGACGTTGCCGAGCGGAGACCCGCGCGAACGGTGGAGAGCCGGCGAGCCCGATGTGCCCACCGGACATGA
This sequence comes from Leifsonia sp. TF02-11, assembly GCF_017565305.1. Lineage (GTDB taxonomy): Bacteria > Actinomycetota > Actinomycetes > Actinomycetales > Microbacteriaceae > Leifsonia. The sequence continues at coordinate 254,744 of NZ_JAGEKP010000024.1, read as the reverse complement.
GCCGATCAGCTGGACATGCTGGTGGCTGCCGCTCACGGACGCCCACGTCCTCGCCGCCGGACTCGGCGCACTCATCGGTCAGCTGTCCGCTGGGCTCGGTGATGGATGAGCGGAAGCGATCGCGTTCATTCGTCGGCCGGGCGCGGTCCACGGTCTGCACGTAGCGGTCAGGTGCAGATCGGATCCCCCAGGCTGATCGTCTTTCCGTCCAGGGTGATGCTCCCGACGGCGCACAGGCGGGTCTGCGGCGAAGGCCGCACCACCAGCATGGTGTAAGCGCCTTGGACGCCCGGCTCGGTCGCATCCTGTCGATCCGGTCCGTGCGGCGCGGTCTCCGGGTAGATCGACACCTGCACTTCATTTCCCTCGGCCTTGCCGTCGTAGCGGGCGATGCGCGCCCACCCGGCATAGCACTTGTTGGACCAGACGATCTGAATGCGCGTGTTGTCGGGGCGGTCTTCGGAGGCTGCCACTTTGGCGTCGTTCACGCACGGAGTCATGGCGGGGTCCACTCCCGTGCGGACGATGATCTGCGCGTTGGGGTTCACGGGGCCGGCGGCTTTGAGCTTCGCCTGCAGAGCGTGAACCTGCGAGCCCATGGCCGTCGAGGTGACGCCGCCGGCCACGGCGGCTCCGAGGACGAACGCGATCACCGCGATGAGGGAGACGATGCTCCACCGCGGGCGCCCTGGTCCCCTGCGGGTCGGCTGAAGCGGGGCGTCGGCGGCCTGCTTGGGGTCGAGCAGGTCTCTGCGGCGGAGCCACTCGTTGGTGTCGCCCTTGCAGGCGCGGACGATTCCATCGACCGTGCGTGCCGAGGGCAGCTGCTTGCCTGCGAAAGCATCCGAGATGACCGTCCGCGAGATGCCCGTCTCGTGCTGCAGGCTGGCGAGCGTCGGGCTCCCCGCGGCGATGCGCAGCATCCTGAGGTCGGAGGCGAACGTCGCGACGGAGTCCGCCGGGTCGTCCTGATCGGTCATCGAAACTCCTCGGGTAGAGCGTCGGTCGGCGCCTGACGCGGCGGCGATGCAGGCTCCCATAGTTTCCCGGACCCCGTGAGGACACGGAATACCGCATTTGCGGGGTACGGGGTGTTCCGGCATTTCCGTTCCGGACGATTCCGGACGCTCCGCAGTTCGGTCGTTTGGAATGCTGAGGTCCACTTCGCCCGATCCCGGGCGGAGACGACCGTCGAAGGACCGCCTTGATCTCCGCCTCGGATGTGTTGCAGCTTCCGGGCCCGAGACTGTCCTGCGGCGGGCAGGGTTCAGAACACGTCGTCTTTGTCGACGCTCAGCTCGACCTTCCTGTCGCCGAAGAAGCCGGAGAGGGTGAACATCACGCGGTACGAGCCCCAACTCGCCTCGGTGACGATCCCTTTGGTCCCTGCGGGCACGTTCTCCTGGAAGATGCCACCCAGATCGCGCCTGGCGACGACGAGATCTCCCTTGTTCATCGGGCCCTCCTTTCTGTTGGTGGATGCAAAAGTACCGGCGCGGGCCGTCGGTCGCACGTGGCCTGGGCGACGGATAGCAGTTTCTGCTATCCGCTGGTCGAGGCATGATGACCGGGCTGGACACCCTTTCAGGGGTGTCTGCGTCCACCGTCCGGGCCTACACGAACGACCTCGCCGACCTCGACACCTGGTGCGGCGAGCGAGGGTTCGCCTCGACTGCTTCGCTCAGCGCACGCGACGTGTTCGCCTACCTGGTGGCGGTTCACAAGCGCGGCCGGTCGCTCTCGACGGTACGTCGGCGGGCGACGATGCTGCGACGCATCGCCGGGACGCCGCGGCTGGAGCTCGCGGCTTCGGAGCTCACCAGACTCGAACACCGCATCCTCCGCAGCGCCCCTGGTCGGGCAAGCGTGCTGGTCATCTCCGACGACGCGATCATCCGGGCGGGCTTGCGCACGGTGCTGACGGAATCGGGAGCCATCTGCTGGGCGGACTCGACGGCGGACCTCAACCCTGCCACTGCCCACGCGTGGGACTACATCCTCGTCTGGCTCAACTCGCATCGCCGATTGGACAGGTTCGGAGCGATACCGCGAATCGGCGCCCTGGGCTCGCGCACGACGACCCAGGTCCCCGTGATCGCGGTGCACTCCGGTGACGTCAACGCGCTCGTCCGGCTGCGACTGGCCGAAGCCGGTGCGCGCTATCTGATCCCGCACCCGTGGCTCTCCGAGCACGTCGCGAGCCTGGCCGGGCTCCTGTCGGCAGCGGAGGTGCCGATCGGGTTCCACCTGGACACGCCTCTCGCGGAGCGACAGCGACTCGGGCTGCGCCTGAGCGGTGAGCTGGCTCCGCTGCTCGACGCTGCTGCAACGCTGCCCGACGTGTCGTGGACGGGCTACCTGCCGCAGTCGCACCTGCCCGTTCCGCGTACCGAGATCTCCCGCATCCGCGGCATCGCTTCGGCTCAGGCCGGTATCCCGGCACCGGACTTCAGCAAGTATGCGGCGTCGCTGCGGAGGCCGCCGGCCACGCCGGAGTGGCCGCGGGTGCGCGAGGTCGTCCGCGCGTGCTGGGGAATCGACGCCTAGCACACCCTCAAGCGCAACACAACAGGGAAATGCTGCATTCGGCGGATTTCTACAGTGAGATCCGCACCACTTCACCCGAGAAGGAAAGGTCCACCCCCATGAGCATCCTCCTGATCCTCATCCTCGTGTTGATCGCACTGTTCGCCTTCGGATTCTGGACGAGCGCGCGCGCCAAGCGACAGTACGAGACGGTCACCTCCCTGAGCCCCGCCCGCGCCCGCCAGGTCATCGAGGACAGCTTCAGCAAGGTCCTCTGGGCCGACGTGCAGGGACCAGGCGACATCAACAAGCGGCGCCGCACCATCAACGACTCCGGCGCGGTCATCTCGATCCATCTCCAGCCCGTCGACGATGGCCGCACACACGTGACCGCCTGGATGTCGGCCTGGAAGACGAAGTACGGGATGGTCGCCAGCGGCGGATGGGCTCTCGCCAAGAAGGTCATCACCCGTCTCGACCAGGCGGCCTAACGATGACGCGCTCCGTGGGCATCGACCTCGGCACGACGTACTCCGCCGTCGCCATCCTGCGCGACACCGGCGAGCCCGAAATCCTCCCGAACCGGGACGGCGAGAGCATCACGCCGTCGGTCGTGCTCTTCCAGTCGTTCGACGGCCGCGACGAACCGCTGGTCGGCACGATGGCCAAGCACTCCTCGGCCGGCGCACCGGATGACGTCGTCCAGTTCGTCAAGCGCAACATGGGAGACGCCACCTGGCGCTTCGAGTCGACCGGCGGCTCGCAGTACAGCGCGGAGGAGGTGTCCGGGATCATCCTGCGCCGGCTCAAGGAGGATGCGGAGCTCGCCCTCGGCGAACCCGTGACCGATGCGGTGATCACCGTCCCGGCCTATTTCGACGACGCCAGGCGCGTCGCCACGCGGCACGCCGGTGAGATCGCCGGCTTGAACGTCCTCCGGGTCCTCAACGAGCCGACCGCAGCCGCGCTGTCCTTCGGTCTCGACACGTCCGCTCAAGGAACGGTGCTCGTGTACGACCTCGGCGGAGGCACCTTCGATGTGACCCTGATGCGGATCACCGACGCCGGATTCGACGTGCTCGGCACCGACGGCGACCGCAATCTCGGCGGTTTCGACTTCGACAACCGCCTGATCGAGCACATCGCAGCAGACATCGAGAAGCAGGGTGGACCCGACCTCCTCGAAGACAACGCCCAGGTCGCCGGTCTGCGCGAGAAGGCCGAGATCGCGAAGCGCAGCCTGACGACGGTGGCCACGACGAGCGTCCACGTCTCCGCCGACGGCCGCCCGTTCCGGGTGACGATCGAACGTGCGGAGTTCGAGCGGATCACCGCCGACCTGCTCAGCCGTACCGAAGACCTCACGGCGCGCGTGCTGGAAGAGGCCGGGGTCGCCTGGCAGGAGGTCGATCACGTCCTGCTCGTCGGGGGATCGACCAGAATGCCGATGGTCCGCTCGCTCGTCGAACGGCTCGCCGGCCGTCCGGCCGAGCGCTCTGTCCACCCCGACGAGGCCGTAGCGCTCGGGGCGGCCATCCAGGCGGCGATGGAGGACTCGGCGTCGGGCGGCCGGGCGGTCGAGCTCTTCGAGGCCGGCGCGCCGCTGATCGCGGATGTGACGTCGCAGTCGCTCGGCGTCATCCAGCTGGACGGCGACAGCACCCGCGAAGTCAATACCGTCGTGATCCCGCGCAACAGCAAGATCCCCGCCAAGCTCAGCGTCGATGGATTCACCGTCGTCGACAACCAGACGTCGATCAACGTGCAGGTGACAGAAGGCGACGACACCGACCCCGAGTTCGTCGTGGAGATCGGCTCGAAGGAACTGGCGATCCCGCCCTATCCCAAAGGATCGCCCGTGCGGGTCACCTACGCCTACGACATCGACCAGACCGTTTTCGTCGAACTGACCGACCTCGCCGCCGGACGATCGCTCGGCACGTTCACGCTGGACCGCCGAGCCAACCTCACCGACGAACAGGTGCGGACCGCGGCCGGCAAAGTCGCGGCTCTGTCCGTCCAGTGAACCCCGGCAGCAGCACAAGCACCAGCACAAGGAGCCAGCCATGACTTTCACGAACTACTACGAGGTCCTCGAGATCGGCCCTACGGTCGACGTGGACACCATCAGCCGCGCCGTCAGCGAGAAGCGCCGCTTCTGGCAGCCGAAGACCAGCAATCCCAAGCTGGAGACCCGGCAGCTCGCCGAGAAGATGATGCGCGACATCTCGGCCGCAGAGGCGCTCTTGACGGACGCGACGAAGCGCGCGGACTACGACAGGCAGCTCGCGGCTCAAGAACAGGCACCGGCCCGCGTGCCGGCCGCGCCGGACGGGGGTCGGGACTGGGTGAAGGTCACCCTGGAGTATCTGTCGCAGGGCAATGCCGCCCAAGCGAACTACGCCGCGCGCGAGGCCACCGCGCAGCAGTCGGAGAATCCCGAGGCGTGGTATTTCCGCGGTGTGTCCTCGGCGCTCCTCGACCATGACCAAGACGCGCTCTTCGAGCTGAGCGAGGCTATCCGGCTGAACCCGAACGAAGCCCCGTACCATGCCGAGCTCGGCGACCTGCACAAGAAGAACGACTCCTGGCGAGATGCGTTGGCAGCCTACGGGCGCGCGAGCGTCCTCGCGCCGGACAACGCCTACTATCTGGCCGGGGTCGGGGTGTCCAACGCCGCTCTCGGCGACACCGACACCGGTGTCAGGCAGCTCCGGCAAGCGCACGAGAAGGAGCCGCAGTCGGAACTCATCGCCTATTACTACGGTCTGGCACTCCTCGACGAGGCGACCGGCACGTGGTCGACCTTCGCCGACGGATCGCAGAGCATCCTCACGGAGGCGCAGCTGGCGGCCACGCGGGAGACGCTTCGGAAGATCGACTCGTTGCGGATCGACGACAAGCAGTTCCAGAACGACGTCGACGAAGTGCGTGTGCTCACCGAACAGGCGGAGAGCGTCAAGTTCCACTCCCTGGGCGGAGTCGGTGGCCTCCTGGTCGGCGAGATCGTGACCTTCGTCGTGATGCTCATCGCCTTCGGAATGGGCGGAGGCGGCGCCTTCGTCGGTGTCGTCTGCCTCATCCTGCTCGTGGTGTGGGTGGTCGTTTTCGTCCGCACCCACCGCATGGCCGGCTGGCAGTGGAACCGCAGACAGGCTCCTGCCTACGCACGCGTGACGGGTCTCCAGTGACCGAGCGGGAGGTCGTAGAGGAGACGGGCGGCGAGACCCTCGTCCCCCCGGGAGCACTTGCCGCCGTGCAGACCGAGCTGAGCCAGCTCAGCGATCTCTTCCGCCGGCGGCTGCTGGAGGACCGCGCGAAGAACGCGCTGATCGAAGCGGTTCAGGAGCAGGCCCGCGTTGCCAACGACCAGCTGGCCAGGCGGGATGTCGAAAGCCTGTTCCGCGAGGTGCTTCTCGCGGTGGACCGGCTGCGCGAGGGTCCGCCGTCGGAGCAGCTGGCCGAATCCGTCGCCGAAGAGCTCCTCGACGCACTGCGGCGGCGCGACCTGGTCGAGATCGAGGATGACCGAGCGTTCGACGCGAGAGTGCATGAAGTGGTCGCGACGGTCGTCGCCGAAGACCTCCCGCCGAACTCGATCGCCGCCGTGGAGCGCCGCGGCTATGCCCTGGCCGGAAGGCTGCTGCGGCCCGCACGGGTCGTCCTCACGGTCGCGGACGATGAGCGACGCGCTTAGCCGCAGCGCAGACCGGCTCCGCGGTTCGCACGCGCGTGCTCTCGGCGCCCTCTCCGCGGCTCGCTCACTGGCGTCGGAGCGGCGGGAGGCTGCCGTGCGCTCCGCACGCTCGGCCCTGGAGCGGGACCGGGCGATCGCACGCAACCGGGCAGCCCAGGAAGGCATCGAGCACAGCCTGCGCGCGCGCGATCTGGGCGATGCGCTGGGGACCGCCACCCCCGGTCCGCTCGACGTCGCCGAGCACATCGCGCTGGGGCGGTTGTCGCTGGCCGGAGGACCGCTGGGAGTGAACGAGGACATCGATGTGCCTTTCGTGCTCCCTCTCATCGGCCGGGGGAACGTGGTGATCGAGGCGACTCCGTCGACCGCACGGTCCCTCGTCGAGCAGATCGTGCTGCGCGCGCTGGAGGGGACCGCACCCGGACAGCTCGATGTGCTGGGCTACGACCCAGAGCTGACCTCGGTTCTCTCGGCGTTCAGCCCGCTCCGCCGGATCTCCGAGGACAGCCTCCAGGTGGTCGGTTCGGCGGCGGACTTGGATCGTGCGATGCAACGGCTTGTGGGCGACGTTCAGCGCGTGAACGACACACTGCGCGGGGTGAGCCCCTCGTTGACGGAATTCCGCCGAGCCGTGGGTCACCCCGTTGAACGGTACCGACTCGTCGTCATGCTGGGACTCGCCGAGTTGGACGTGCAGCTGCGCCGACGCGTCCTCACGCTCGCAGCGGCAGGCGCCGACGCGGGGGTGAGCTTCGTGTTCGCGATCGACCCGGGCGACGACGATGAGGACCTGCGCGCCACGGGTGCCGTCCTCACGGAGGTCGGCGGCAGGGTGCGCTGGGACGCTCACCCGCACTTCGCCGTCACGATCACCGGAGGAGACGAGGCGGCGGTCGCGCGCTCAGTGGACCGGCTGGTCGCTCAGGCCGCCGCAGCCTCCGCCCCGCGCATCCCGTTCGAGCGCGTTCAGCCGCTCGAACGAATGTGGCAGGAGTCCAGCGCGGAGGGTGTGCGATTCGCGATCGGTCTCGCCGGACATGCCGTGGCGGAGATCACGCTCGGCGACGATCGGGAGCAGCGTCACAACGTCCTGATCACCGGCGCGGTCGGCCAGGGGAAGTCGAATCTGCTGAAGGTGGTGGTGCACAGCCTGGCGCAGCGGTACGCGCCGGAAGAACTCGAGCTGCATCTGCTCGACTTCAAAGAGGGCGTGACCCTCTATCCCCTGGCGCCTACTCCCGGGTCGCCCGACTTCTTGCCCCACGCGCGCGTCCTCGGGCTCGAGAGCGATCGGGAGTTTGGGCTGGCGGTGCTGAGGCATCTGGAAGCCGAGTTCACGAGACGGGCCAAACTGTTCCGACCCCACGGCGACAGCATCGCGCGGTTCCGGGCCGCGGTGCCGGAGGCGCTGATGCCGAGAATCGTCGTCGTCATCGACGAGTTCCATCTGCTGTTCGATCCCAACGACAAGACCGCCGAGGCGGCCGCGCAACTGCTGGAAGCGATCGCACGTCGTGGGCGCTCGTACGGCATCCATCTGATCCTCGCATCGCAGACGGTGTCCGGCGTCGCGGCGCTGATGACCAGGGAGGGCGGCATCTTCTCGCAATTCCCCATCCGGCTCGCGCTCAAGAACTCGGCTCAAGAGTCGTTCGCCACGCTGGGACTCGGAAACGACGCCGCCGCGCGTCTGCGCTCGCGCGGCGAGGCGGTGCTGAATCTGGACTACGGCGAGGTCGGCTCGAACCGCACGGTGACGATCGCCGCGGCGGACGATGCCGAACTGGGTGTCTTGCGTCACGGCTGGTGGAACGCCGCGCGGGCGAGGGTGTCCGAGCCGGTCGTCTTCGACGGCGGGAGGCGCAGGCGGATCGCCGACGCGATCGCCGATCTGCGTGGACTCCGGGCCCGCGCGACCGCCGGTGGCAGTGTGACGGCACCGCTCGGCTATCCGATCGACGTGGCAGGACGGCCGGTGTCCGTCACACTCACGGCGGAGCCCGGGCGCAACGTCGCGCTCCTGGGGGCGGGCGACGGGTCGCAGGGCGACGCGGACGATCCGGCAAATGTGGCGATCGGGGCGCTCCAGGCCGCAGCGATCGCGATCGCACTGCAGCACCCGCGGGGGGATGCCGAGTTCATCAGCCTCGACGTCCTGGACACCGAGACACTGGAGCGCAACGGCCACGACCGCTGGCTCGGACTCATGTCCACGCTCGGGTTCCCCGTCGAACGGATCGGGCGCGCGGACATCGCTGCATACCTCCAGCACACTGCGAACGGGCTCGAGGGGCGGAGCGCGGACGGCCCGGCTCGATACGTCTTCGGCTTCGGGCTCGATCGCGCCACGGCGCTCGACGTGCCCGACATGTTCGCCCACCGCCCAGCCGAGGACCTGCAGCAGGTGATCCGCAACGGGCCGTCGACGCGGACGCACGTGTTCGGTTGGTGGGCCAACGCGGCGACTTTCAAGGCGCACATCGGCTTCGGGGGCGAGGGCTTCATCGACACGATGCTCATGCTGCGCCTCGACCAGAGCAGCGTACAGGAGCTTCTCGCCTCGCCGTTCGTCACGTGGGCCCCACGGGACAACCGTGGCCTGCTCGCCGACCGCACGCAGTTGCCCGAGCCCCTGACGATCATTCCGTTCTCGCCGTTGACGGCCCGGGATGCGGCGGAGATCGCGCGCGCCGATTGGGACGCCGGAGAATGACCGCGACAGACGACCGCCATGAACGCTATGGGGACTATGAGGCCTGCCTGGTCGCCCTCCGCACGATCCCGGAGAATCTCGCCGGCGCCCTCGCCGCCGCCGAACACGCCTACGACGGCGCACGGAAGGCGGCCGATGAAGCCTACCGTCGCCAGGGAGCCCGACTGGACGATCTGGTCCGCGACAGCCGCGACCGCTATGCGGCGGCGGTCGCCGCGCTCGCCGAGCACGATGTGGCCCTCCCGAGGAAGGTGCGGGCGGCCGTCGGCATCGAGGGTGACGAGAGCAGCCTCCGCCTCGCCCTCGACGCGGAGTCGGCCGACGCGGCTGCGGTCGTTGCCGCGTTGCGGGAGGCCGACAGCGCCGCGCGAGGGAAGAAGGCGGACGCGGCGCGCCGGGCCGCCGAGGAGCAACGGGCACAGGAAGCGCTCCGCGCGCGCCGAGCCAAAGTGCTGAGCGAGAGGGAGGCGACGGAAGCCCGCCGTCGCGAAGCCGCGGCCGCGGCCGCAGCGCGTTCACGCCGCCGGCGGCGGATCGCGATCGCCGCTGTCGCCGCTCTCGTCGCTCTCGCCGCCGTCATCACCGTCACTGTGATCGTCATCAACCACTGAACGTCATCAACCACTGAACGCCCGACACCCCGAGGAGCCAATACATGTCCCAGCTGAACTCCGTCAAGCAGCAGCTCACCAGCATCTCCACCGACGCCAAGTCGACAGCCTCCGGACTCGCCGGATTCAAATCGAAGTTCTCCCAGGCGGTCAACCAGGTGCAGGCGGCGATCGGAGGGACGGCTTCCGGCGCCGACAAGGAGATGATCCAGACGCTCCAGGCCGCCGAGAAGCAGTTGGACGCCGCCATCACCGCTCTGCAGCAGGCGTCGCAGTCCGCAAGCCGGTTCTCGGCGTCTCTGTGACGACGCGCGGCGAGTCGGAGACGGTGCGATGAGCTCTCTGCGGGAGGTGATCGACGCCCTCGAATCGGTGAACCACGATGCCGACCGTTTCGCCCAGCAGCTCGACAGCCAGGCCAGGCTGCTCCAGGCGGCGGCAGCACACGCCACCGCCGTCGCCCAGCACACCGCACGTCCCGATGGTGCTGTCGTGGTGGCTGCGCTGCAGGCGGCGCACCGTGCGGTCTCCGAGGCTGCGCAGTACCTCCACCGTTCCGCCATCGCCGGCAGGGGATTCATAGCACGGCATGCAGCTGGAGCGGCTGCGGGCTCCCCGGCCGGTGGGGGCACGTCGGAGAGCGGCAACGACAGTCCGTCGATCGGGGGCCGGTACCTGGACCCCGGCGCGACCGTCGCGGCCCGGTTCGAACAGCTCGTCTCGACCTTCGGCGCCGCGGACCCGGCGGCGTGGATCGCCGCGGGCAACCCGCACTACGCGAGCCACCTCCCGGCGTGGACCAACAATTGCGGCCCGTGTTCGCGCTCGTTCGCCGACACGTTTCAGGGAGTGAGCGCTCAGCCGGCGCTGGGCGACTCCAGCGTCCCGCCGGGCGAGTACGAAGAGATGTGGAACGCGCTCGGAACGCGCCCGCTTTCGCGCCTGACCAACCTGGAGGCCGAACCAGGCCCGTTCACTGCTGGTGCGTTCCAAACACTCGAGGCGAGCCTGCAGCGTGAAGGGCCGGGCGCTGTGGCTATCATCGGAGTCGATTGGGATCTGCCCGGGTTCCCACGAGGCCATGCGGGAGGCCACTGGTTCAACGCCTACGTCGACCACGCGGGCGTCGTGCGCTGGGCGGACGAGCAATCCGGCCGCACCAGCGGCTGGCCGCCGGACTATGGCGTCGACATCTGGCAGATCGAGGCGGTGGTCCGCCCGGCGCCGGGCGCCCCCTGGAAGGAGCTGACCCTGTGAACGGGCGGGAGAGTGCGCTCGAAGCGCTGGGCGAGTGGCTGAGGGCGAACGGTGGCGTCGGGGCAACCGACGAAGCCGCGTGGAACCTCACTGAGTACCGCGGCGTTTTCGTCGCCGCGCCGGCGGGCGGCCGACGGTCCAACACCGTATACGTGATCGGCAACGGCGTGGTCCGACCGTGCATCACGAGTAGCGGGTCGCTCGATGACGTGTGCGACGAAGTGATCGCGGCGGGAAAGTAGCCTCCCGCCGCCGATGTGTGAGCGGCGGCGGCAGAATGGAGCCACGCGGGCTCGAAGGGGGGCGGCAGTGTCGAAACGGAGCGAACTCGCCGGCTCGCTGGCCCAGGTCGCGATATCGGCGTTGGGTGGTCCTGCTGTGCTGGTTCGCACGGCCCTCTCCGAAGGGGCCAAGCATGCGCAAAGTCACTTCGAGGAGAAGGAGCAGGCGCGCGAAGTCCGGAAACGGGTGGCCGATGCTCTGGACGCGTGGGCGAGCGGCGAGGGGATCTCCCCGGACGATCTCGCGGCCGGGCTGAGCAGGGCGGACGACATCGTGCGCGACTTCGGGCTCGACTTCCAGGGGATCGCCGACCTCGACTTCGACGCGGACCGCGTGTCGAGCGCTGTACTCGATGCCGCGACGTCGGCGGACCCGTCTTCGGAGCTCGATAGCGTCCAGGTGCTGGCGACGCGAGCAGTGCGGGAGACGTACGCGGTCTTGATTGCTCAGTTGCGCGCCAAGAACGAGACCTCGATCGCGTTGTTCTTGTCGCTGCAGAGGCGTTTCGACGAATTGGCGGAGGCGCAAGCCTCGCGCGAGGACATCATCCGGTATCTCCGGGGTCGAATCGCCGACTGGGATACTGCATTCTGGCGAGCAGACCTGAAGGCATCAGCGATCGAGCGGGCACTGCGGTATGACGACGCGCCCCGAACGGCGCCGGATGCCACGCCATCTCGCCGGCCGCCCGGCGCTGAAGACATCTCGCGCGAGCCGACGTTGGTGATCCTGGGAGAGCCCGGCTCTGGGAAGACCTGGTTCATGCGCATGTTGGCGAGAAAGGCGGCGCAGAAAGCGCTCGACGAGTTGGAGCGTGGGGGAAGCGCCACCGGGGTCGAGATTCCGCTCTACACAACGTGGCAGCGGTGGGCGGATACGCCGGGGGACACTGCGGGGTCGTTGGTCGCATCGTCGTTCGCCTCCGGACTCGGCTTCACTCCGCTGGCCGATCGTGGCATGCGCGAGCGCCTGGATATGACTCTGCTGGAATCGCGGTCGCGAGTGGTCGTCATGGTCGACTCCTTGGATGAAGCCGCGGACGTCACGGATCAAGCCGCACGGCTGAAGGAGCTCTTCGGCCTACCGGCTCGCTGGCGGGTCGTGATCTCGAGCCGCCACGCCGCGTGGGAGCACGCGATGAGACGTGCGCCGGTCAAGCGATCGCCCCGGCAGATCTCACTGCGCGGGCTCCGCTATCCCACGGACGTGGTCTCTTTCATCCATGCCTGGTTCGCAGAACCCGACGAGGAGTGGCGTGCCGATGCTCTTCTGCGTGAGCTGGCTCGGCGCAGAGAGCTCGTCGGCAACGCGGTGCTCCCCCTCATCCTGACGTTCTACTGCCTGCTTGCGCAGGGCGTCGACAGAGGTGACGCCGCTCTTCCGCAGAGCGCGCGCGACCTGTACCGGCGCCTGGCCGCACGGCTTCTGTTGGGCTCGTGGAGGGGTGACGCGCCGGGTCCGGACGGGCAACCCGACATCGCGTACTGCGAGCAGCTCTTGAAGGCGTGGGCCTGGGCTGCATTCCGGGCGCAGACGCGGAACGCGGGCGGACGCCCGCGAGACGACTCGTTCGTACAGGATGTCGTGATCCGACCGGCCGAGCGGCGGGCGATCGACCACATCGCACCGAAAACAGACGGGAACGATGAAGGTGTGGTGACACGCCAGTTCATCCACCGTACCTTCCTGGAGTACTACTTCGCAGAGTACGTCTGCCAGCTGGACGCCGGTGAAGCGGCTCGGGCCTTGGCGGGTGTGCTCACATCGCAATCGAGTTGGACCGATGCCGCGTGGCGCGCGGTCGTCGTGCACAACCAGGAGCACAAGGGGATCCTGTTCGAGGAGCTGCTGCGTGGAGACAGCGGGGATGGCGTCCGCGCGGCGCTCGAGCGGCCGGAGGGATACCTGTTGACCCTGGCAGCGCTGTCCGACCCGGACGACTGGACCCCGGAGCATCAGTCGCTGATCAACCGCGCCCGAATCACGTTCGGAGTTGTGCGACCCCAAGCCGCTCAGCTCTCGGCGCGATGGGCTGAGTCCAACTACCTCGTCCTGCTCTCGTTTCTGAAGCAGGCGACTCAGGCCACGATCAACAGCCGCTCCGAAACGGAGAGGCTGGCCGAAACCGTCGCGGCTCTGACGTACGACCCGGTCGTGCGCAGGGAGGCAGCGGACCTGCTCATCGACGCGCTGAGCCATCCGGGGCCCTGGCAGGACCCTCGCGGTCTCGCCCGGGCCGTGCGGGCGCTCCCTGCGACAAAGGCGGAGCGAGGTGGGCTGAGGGCCGCACTGCTGGCCCGTGCGGTATCCGCCGACGATCCCGAGATCGTCCGTGCCCACGCTGAGGCGTTGGCGGGCCTCATCCACGACGCGGACGAGTACGACGAGCTTTCACGCGAGCTCGACGCGGCGATACCCGGCGTCAGCGATCCGATCGTCCGACAGATTCTGTCGGGACTTCGTCTCGAGCGCAGGTCGGAGGCCGACCCGATCGAGTGAGTCGGTCGGCCGCGTCAGCCGCCTGACCTCCGTCCAGACAATTTCCACCACATGGTGGAATTTTGAGATAGAGTCTCTCCGACCCGGCATCCCGCCACTCGAAGACGAGCACAGAGGACCCCCGATGAGCGAGCTCTACGCCAACCCGACCACCCAGCCGACCATTCCGTCGGCCTCCGACGAACCGACGTCGCCTCCGCGACGGTTCCCCCTCTTCCTGACGACCCTGCTGACCGGCAACCTCGCGATCTTCCTGATCTGGGGATCCGTGCTGAGCCTGCTGATGTCGACGCAGATCGAGCGCGTCGACCCGGCGGCCAAGGTCGGCAACCTCGCCCTGGTCTCGATGATCGGGGCGATGGTGTCCGTCGTGTTCCAGCCGACCTGGGGGATGGTCTCCGACCGCCTCCGCACGCGGATCGGCAAGCGCGCGCCACTGCTGCTCCTCGGCGCCGTCCTCGGCGGGTTCTCGCTGATCCTCCTCGGGATCTCGAACAGCCTGCTCTGGATCACCCTGTCGTGGTGCGCCGTCCAGCTCTTCGTCAACATGGCGCAGGCGCCGCTCCAGGCCGTCATCCCCGACCGCGTGCCCCGCCGGCTCCGCGGCACGACCTCGACGATCATGGGCCTCGGTCTGATGGGCGGGTCCCTCGCCGGCAGCTTCTACGGTGCCGCTTTCGTCACGTCGAACTCGATCCTCGCCGGGTACGTGATCCTCGCCGGGATCCTGCTGCTGGCGATGGTGCTGTTCGTGGTCCTCAACCCGGAGGGCTCCAACCGCGACGTGCCCCGCGAGCCGTTCCGGCTCGGCGCGATCCTCGCCGGGTTCTGGGTGAGCCCGCGCAAGCACCCCGACTTCTTCTGGACCTTCACCGCGCGGTTCGCGCTGATGCTCGCCTACTTCGGCGTCTCGCTGTACCAGCTCTACATCATGCAGGACTACATCGGGCTCGGCTCCGGAGCGGCGGCCGCTGTTCCGCTGGTCGCCATGGCGTCGCTCGCAGGTTCTGTCGTCACGATGCTGATCTGCGGCCCCTGGTCCGACCGGGTCGGCAGGCGCAAGCCCTTCGTGCTGATCTCGTCCCTGATCCTCGGCATCGGCCTCCTGGTCCCGTTCTTCGTGCCGACGCTCACGGGCATGCTGCTCTACGGCGTCGTCTCCGGGCTCGGCTTCGGCTGCTACATGGCCGTGGACACCGCCCTGTTCACCGAAGTCCTCCCCAAGGGCGAGGACGCCGGCAAGGACCTCGGCATCGCCAACATCGCCTCCGCGCTGCCGCAGGTGCTCGCGCCCGCCGTCGCCGGCGCCGTCGTGGGGATCACCGGCGGGTTCCAGGGGCTCTTCCTCATCGCCCTCGTGCTCGCGGTCGTCGGCGCGCTCTGCATCATCCCGATCCGGAAGGTGCGCTGATGACAGACGCCCTCGACACCTGGACGCGTGTGCGTCCCTGGGCGCGCCCGGAGCTCACCGGTCTCGCCCGCGTGGACGCTCACGCGATCACGCACGAGGACCGCCTCGACCTTGACGGCACCTGGGAGTTCCAGCTGCTGCCGTCGCCCACCGTCCCGGAGGCCGCGGACGCCTGGCGTCCGATCGCGGTGCCGGGCGCCTGGACGATGCAGGACGTCGGTGACATCCCGATCTACACCGCGCAGCGCGTGCCCTTCGACGGGTTGCCGCCGCTGCCCCCGTCGGACAACCCGACCGGCGTCTACCGGCGGACCTTCACCGTCCCGGCCGACTGGGCCGGGAAGCGGATCGTCCTCCACGTCGGAGCCGCGATCAGCACGCTCCTCGTGGAGGTCAACGGCGAGCCGGTCGGCATCGGCAAGGACAGCCGCCTCGCCGGGGAGTTCGACATCACCGCGCACCTCACGGAGGGGCGGAACGTCGTCGTCCTCCGCGTCGTCCGGTTCTCCGACGCGACGTTCGTCGAGAACCAGGACTCCTGGTGGCACGGCGGCATCACCCGGTCGGTCAGCCTGTACACCACGCCCCTGGTGCATCTCGCGGACGTCCAGGCGCGGGCGTCCCTGGACGGCGACGGCGGACGCTGCCGGGTGCGCGTCACCGTGCGCTCCGGCTCCGAACCGCTGCGCGCGGGCTGGAGCATCGTGGCGCGGATCGGCGGCACGACCGCGGAGGCCCCGGTGTCCGCGCCGGGAGCCGCTCCCGCCCAGGGCGCCGGTGACGGCGCGATCTCGATGGCCGAACCAGCTGCCGCTGTCGACGTGTCCGGGCTCGACATCCTCGACCTCGCCAGCCGCCGTGCAGCGGGAGCCGCGCTGGACCCGTCGACCGGTGCGGCGCTGCGCGTGGTCGACGCCCTCCTCGTGCCCGAGCCGATCGGGTGCTCCGACCTCGAGCTGGTACTGCCCTCCGTGCAGCCGTGGAGCGCGGAGACGCCCGTCCTCCACGAGCTCGACGTGGTCCTGCGCGATCCGCAGGGCGTGGCGGTCGAGCGCTCTCGGCACCGCGTCGGCTTCCGCGACGTGGTCGTCCGCGACGGGGAGCTGCTGGTCAACGGGCGTGCCGTGCTGATCCAGGGCGTCAACCGCCACGACTTCCATCCGCGGACCGGAGTCACGTCGACCAGGGCCGAGGTCGCCGCCCAGTTGAGGTTGCTCAAGGAGCACGGCTTCAACGCCATCCGCACCGCGCACTATCCCAACGACCCGATGGTCCTCGACCTCTGCGACGAATACGGGCTCTACGTGGTGGACGAGGCGGACATCGAGGCGCACAACTACTCCACGACCATCTGCGACGACCCCCGCTACGCGTCGGCCTTCCTCGACCGGGTCTCGCGGATGGTGCGCCGCGACGCGAACCACCCCAGCGTGATCCTGTGGTCGCTCGGCAACGAGACCTCCATCGGCGTCAACCACCACGCGGCCGCCGGCTGGCTCCGCGCCTTCGATCCGTCGCGTCCCCTGCACTACGAGGGTGCGATCATGCGCGACTGGTTCGCCGGCCACGCGGTGACCGATGTCGTCGCGCCGATGTACCCGTCGCCGGCGGCACTCCGCCAGTACGCGGAGGACCCCCGCGCCGACCGTCCGCTCATCATGTGCGAGTACTCCCACGCGATGGGCAACTCCACCGGCGGCCTCGATGAGTACTGGGAGCTCATCGAGCACACCAGGGGACTGCAGGGCGGGTTCATCTGGGAGCTCACCGACCACGGTCTCGACCCGGACGGCGACGGCCGCTACCGTTACGGCGGCGACTTCGGCGACCAGCCCAACGACGGCAACTTCTGCATCGACGGTCTGCTCTTCCCCGACGGCTCGCCCCATCCGGGGATGGAGGAGGCCAGGCGCCTGTTCACCCCGCTCGATGTGACGGCGATCCCGGCCCAGCTGCGCGCCGGCACCGTCGACGTGCGCAACCGTCAGTTCTTCGTCGACTCCTCGCGCTACCGGGCCGTCGCCCGCGTGGATGCGGTGGACGGCAGCGGACCCGCCATCGCGCTCCCGCTTCCGGTGATCCCGCCGCGCGGGACGGCGACGGTCGTCCTGCCCGACGAGCTGCGCGCCGGCCTCGCCGCGCCGGGAGCGTTGGGGGTCAGCATCGAGATCCTCCTCGCCGACGACGAGACCTGGGCACCCGCCGGCACAACGCTCGCGGTGATCCAGGTGCTCTCGGTGGACGGGCCGCCCGTGCCCGTCCTCCCGTCGATCACGGAGGCCGTCCGTCCGGGGGAGGCGGACGGCACGGACGAGGAGCAGGGACTCATCCTGTCGGCCCTCCTCGACGGTGAGCCGGGGATCGAGCTGTGGCGCGCGCCGACGGATAACGACGCGTCGATGATGCACTTCGGCCGGCTGTCCGGCAGCGGTTTCGCGGCACCGGTCCGCGAGCTGGTGCGGGTGACCGAGGAGGGCGGCGCGACCGTCGTCGAGGCGCGGTATCGAGCCGACGGCGTCGAGGTCGCCCACACTCGCCGGTTCGGGCGGGCGGCCGACGGCGGACTCGTCGTGCACGAGCGCGTGACCGTCCCCGCCGCGCAGCGCGACCTCCTCCGGATCGGGACCACCGTGCCGCTCCCCGCCGGTTACGATCACGCGACCTGGCTCGGCGCAGGACCGCACGAGTCGTACCCGGATCGTCGCCGCTCCGGCCGATTGGGGAGGTGGGACGCCGCGATCGACACGCTCCAGGTTCCTTACATCAAACCGCAGGAGAACGGTTCGCGCGCCGACGTCTGGCTGCTCGAACTGTCGGGGCCCGGACTTCCGGGCTTGCGGATCCGGCTGGATCGACCGTGCCAGGTCGGTGTCTCGCGGCACACCACGGGCGAGCTCGCCGCCGCGCGGCACTCGTGGGAGCTGCCGCCGTCGACCCGTTCGTTCGTCCACCTCGACGTCGCCCAGCGCGGGCTGGGCACCACCTCGGTCGGCCCGGACGTTGCCGCGGAGTTCCGGGTCGGGCCGGGAGTCTACGAGTGGACCTGGATGCTCGAGGAGCTTCCGGCGACGTAGGCCGCAGAACGTGCGACGGCGGGCTCAGGTGCCGAGCAGGCGTCCGAGCTCGCCGTCCAGCACGACACCGATGTCCAGTCGGCCCGGATTGACGGCGTCGAAGACCTGGAGGCCCTCCCAGAGGGCGAGGTAGGTCAGCACCCGAGCGTGCAGGTCGGCGGGGATCGGGCCGGTGCCGAACCGCCGGATCGCGTCCTCGAACTGCGTCGCGAGCTGCTCCGCCCGCTCCTGGAAGAACGCGCGGGCGGGATGACCTTCGGTGGCCGCCTCCGCCGACAGCACCGCGTACAGCTGGACCAGTCCGGGGATGGAGCGGTTGTGCTCGACGAGCGCCGCCATCTGGGCACGCAAGTCCTCCGCGCTCACCCAATCGGCCGAGACGAACCGCATCGCCTCCTCGTCGCGCCACGCGAGCACCGCGAGCAGCAGGGACGTCTTGTCGCCGAAGTGGTGGAGCAGCGTCGAATGGTCGATCCCGGCGCTCCGCGCGATCGCCCGCAGGGACGCGCCGTGGTAGCCCTGCTCCGCGAACGCCGCGGCGGCGCGATGGAGGACGTCCTCCCGCGTCGCCCTACCGTTCGCGTACCCGCCCGGGCTCTTGCGGCGTGCTTCGTTCGGCACGTCCTCACCACTCTCGCTCAGAAGCGCGCTGTCGGGCACGCACCACTAACGCTAGAGGAGTTTCGCGGGGCATTCTCCCCCGGCGCGGAGTACTCTCACGCCGTGGCAGGATGCGCCTGCCGGGCGGAGGACGACATGACCACGACGACAGCGGCACCCGGCCAGACGAAGGCGAAGTCGCACGGCCAATACATCAGGCCGTCGCGGTTGTTGAAGAACGCCGATCCGGCGCGTCTGCACCCCGCGGTGCTCGCGCAGGCGGAGCATCGCGCGGCGAGCGTGCAGCTGCGCATCGCTGACTGGATCACCGCGTTCGCCGGCTCCATGGCCTTCGTGTACATCCACATCGCCCTGTTCACGGTCTGGATGCTGTGGCTGGAGAAGAACCCGTGGCCGACGCTGACGCTCATCGTGTCGCTGGAGGCGATCTTCCTCTCCACGTTCGTCATGATCGGGCAGAACCGGCAGGCCGCCTTCCAGCAGGCCAAGGCCGATCGCGACTACAACGACCAGGAGAAGCTGCTCGTCGAGAACACCGAGCTCACCAAGACGATCCGGGATCTCTCCGAGCAGATCCGCGACCTGACCTCGCAGATCCACGCGCACGTCATGCCGCCCGCGACGGAGGCGGAGACGTCTCCGGCGGCGTCCGCGTGATCGACATGAGTGCATCGCCACGCACACCGGAGAAGGAGCACCCGTTCTACATCTTCGCGATGGATCACCGCGCGTCGCTCGCGAAGGACGTGTACTCGATCGCTGGGGAGCCGACGGCCGATCAGGCGGCGCGCCTGGCGGAGGGCAAACGGCTGGTGTTCGAGGGTGCCGCGTCCGTGCGCGACCGGCTCCCGGCCGGGAGTGTCCCCGGCATCCTGGTGGATGAGCGGTACGGCGCCGCTGTCGCCAGGGCGGCGAAGGAGCAGGGGCTTCTTCTGCTCATGCCGATCGAGCGGTCCGGCCGGCCCTTCTTCGAGCTCGAGTACGGCTCGTTCGGCGATTCGGACTGGCTGGAACACGTCGAGGCGTTCGATCCCGACTACGTCAAGATCCTGGTGCGGGACAATCCCGGGTTCGACGTCGGCGGTCGTCGGCGTCAGCAAGAGCACCTCGCCTCGGTGACGCAGGAGCTCCACGGGCACGGTCGCCGATTCATCATCGAACTCCTCGTTCCAGCGACGTCCGCGCAGCAGGCGGCCGGTGCCGACGAGTACGACAGGACGATCCGGCCCGGACTGACCCAGGAGCTCATCCGGGAGTTCCAGCACGCCGGCGTCGAGCCGGACATCTGGAAGCTCGAGGGATACGAGACGCGGGACGCGGCCGCAGCTGTGGCCGCAACCTCCCGGGAGGGCGGCCGCGCGGCGGTGCGCTGCATCGTCCTCGGGCGGGACTCCACACAGGATCGTCTCGACCACTGGCTGGAGACGGCGGCGCCGGTCGACGGGTTCGCGGGCTTCGCGATCGGCCGCAGCATCTGGCAGCAGCCGCTGCTCGATCACCTCGCAGGCAGGATCGACGCCTCGACCCTCCGTGCCCGGATCGGTGCGTCCTACCTCGGCTACGCCGACGACTACCACGCCGCCGCGACCGCGTAGACCCTGAACAGCCCCGGAAGACCGCCGAGTGCGCAGATGATCTGCGTACTCGGCGGTCGCGGGACGCTCAGAGGCCGCGGACGCTCGCCTCGTCGACGAAGGACCAGGCGCTGCTCGCCGGCGTCACGGTGAAGCGCACGTAGCGGCCGGTTCCGGACAGCGAGTACGCCGCGTAGGTGTATCGCTGGTCGGCGTCGCTGACGTTCGGCGCCGGCATCGTCACCAGGGGCGTGTAGGTCGAGCCGGTCGTCGACACCGACACCTGGATGCTCGACGGCAGGAAGATGTACAGCGACTTCGTCTGCAGCCACGACGTCGAGACCTGCGTGATCGTCTTCGTCGCGCCGAGGTCGATCGTGAAGCTGTACGGGTTTCCGGTGTTGCGTCCCTGCCAGGCCGCATCGGCGTAGCTCGTGGAGGCTGTGACGCCGTTCGTCAGCTCGGTCCCGCCCGTGTCCGGGTAGCTCGGGTCCGCCGCCACCGACGCGGTGTACGACTTGCCCGTCGAGATCAGCGGGTTCGGGGCCGGCGCGGCCGAGGTGGTCGCGCTCGCCGTGGAGCTCTGCGCCGACAGGTTCCCCGCGGCGTCGAACGCCGCCAGCGTGTAGCTGTACGCCGTCGACGGGGTGAGACCCGCGTCGGTGAAGGTCGTCACCGCCCCCTGGATGACTTTGACGAGGGAGCCGCCGCGGTACAGGCGGTAGCCGGCGACGCCGATGTTGTCCGTCGACGCCGTCCAGTTCAGGGTGATGGAACTCACCCCGCCCGCGGTCGCCGATAGTCCGGTCGGCGTGGTCGGGGCCGAGGTCTCGACCGTGCCCGTCGACAGGTAGTTCCGGTAGGTCGTGTCGTAGACGGCCGGTACGACGAGCGGGCTCTGGTAGTGGTCGTACGAGAACGACAGCGTCTTGCTGACGTACGGCGCCACCGCGTTCAGGTCGGAGACCAGCTGCCCGATCGACATCGGCGTGAAGTCGGGGTTGAAGGTCTCGCTGTCGGCCCAGAGCTTGGTCGCCGGGCGCCCGCTGGAGATGGCGCTCGCCGTCGCGGCGAACCATGTCGGCAGCTGGGCGTTGGTCGCGTGCCCTGCGCCGATGCCGTCCTGCAGCGCGATCGCGTCGATCGGCGCCGAGGCGAGGATGCTCGACCACATCGTGGTCCATTGGCTGCTGGTCTGGCCGCCCGCCGTGTTGAAGAAGGGGCTGATGATTACGGGCTTGCCGGGAGTCAGGGCATGCAGGTGGTTCGCGATCGTCGTGTAGAAGGTCGCCATCGCGCTCCACGAGGAGGTCGACGTGAAGTTCCAGTTGTCGACCTCGAACGGCAGGTACCAGCCCGCGAACGAGCTGTGCGTGCCGTACTTGGTGGTGAGGTCGTCGGCGAGCGCGTTCGCTTTCGTGGCCTCGCCGTTCAGCCAGGTGGTGTTGTTCGCGTAGGTGTTCCACCAGTCGTCGTTGGTCTGCAGCCCGAGGTACTCGGAGACGCCGGCGCTGTCGGCCGCGGTGAGCACGCGCGAGACGACATCGGTCGAGGTGCTCTGCGCGTACCCGCTGAGACCGCTCGGATAGACGGTGGTCGACGCCTTGGTGTCGGCCGTCCATTGCAGCACCTGGCTGGTGATGCACGCGTTGGTGAGGGTGGAGAACTCGGAGGTGAGCTGGGTGGAGGTCCAGCCGTCGACGAGGGCCGCCTGGATGAAGCTGCCGTCGATGCGTGGGGTGGTGGTGCAGGTCGGTGTGGCGACGGCTGCTGTCGCGGGGATGGCGAGCGCGGCCGCGAGGGCCGCTCCCGCGACCGCGGCGGCGATGCGACGCCCGGTGCGATGACTCATGCCTACTCCTTCGTTGTGCGATGACTCCCCGGCGGCAGCGCCGAGGCAGTTAATGGAGTACACCATTTAAGGGCGTGTAGGCAATGATCTTCTTTAAATCACGGGGATCTGCTGGTAATGGTAATGACCATTACCGTTGCTGCAGCGTCAGCCCGACCTCGAAGCTGCGCTGCCACGGCAGCGTGACCTCCGTGAGCTCCCACGCTTCTCCCGCCGGCAGGATCCCGGCCAGGTACTCGCGCAGCTCCCGGGTGATCCGCGCGATGGCGGCCTCCTGGCTCGCAGCGTCGACCGGGCCGATGCGTCCGCCGAACTCGGCCTCGTGCATCGCCAGGCGCGTCCCGCTCTGGTAGGCGCGGTCGTCGAGGATGCGGGTGAGCAGCGCCTCGCGGAGCGCTGACTCGTCTGCCGTGCCGAGCGCCCGGCCGGCCCAGAGGGCGGTCGCCTGGGCGACGGCTCCGCCGATCGAGTTGCCCGCGGTGTTCCACCCGCCGTACGACGACAGCCGGAGCAGAAGGCCTTCCTCCGCCAGCCGGTCGACGAGCTCGGGGTCGCCTCCGTTGCTGAAGCGCACGTCGGCCAGCGCGACGATCCTGCCCTCACCGAGGGCGGCCCGGACGGCGGAGACGGTGGCGTCGGTCGCCGCCGGGTCGGAGGCGGGGCGCGCGGCGAAGTAGTCGCCGCGGGCCGGGTCGGGCGCGTGGGCGACCACCACGAGCTCGGCGGTCTCGCCCGGCTCCGCCACCCGGCCGCCGGAGGCGACGATCTGACGGCGGAGGCTGTCGCGCAGGGGTGCGTTCTCGAAGTTCGGCACGCGGTCGAGCCCGTCGGGCTCGCCGCAGTCGATGCGCCAGACCGGCACGCCGACGCCCGCGGCGAGGGCGCGCGCGACGAGCACCGCGCCCACCTCGTCGGCTCCCGGATACATCAGCACCTCGCCGCCGCGCGGCAGCGCCCTGGCCCAGTGTCGAAGCCACACCTGCTCGGCGGAACCGGCCGAGTACGGCGCCGTGTCGTCGGCCGTCAGCGTGAGCGTCTCGACCGTCCCCTCCTCGTGCAGTGCGAGCGCCGCCAGGTTGACCGTGTGATTGCGCAGCCGGCGTCGCTCGAAATCGCTGCGGACCTCGGCGGGCACCTCGGTCGCCGGCGGCCGGGCCGCTGCCTCGCCCTCCCGGACGTCGGTCTCGAAGGCGCGATGGAGGGCGCCGCCGAGCGCGTGCAGCTCGCGGCCGTACGAGCTCCAGTACTCGGGCTCCTCGACAGGCGAGTACGAGTCGCTGGCGCGCATGATGAGGGACGCCGCCGTGATCCGTAGCTCGGGCGACGCGTCCTTCAGCTCGCGCAGCAGGTCGAGGCGTTCGAGGGCGGTCGTGGTGCTGTCGGAGGTGATCCTGGCCGGGATGATCCCGCCGTGGACCAGCGTGTCCACGCACGCGACCAGGCGGGAGGCGCCGCCCGCGGCGACGAGCCCGCGGAGCCAGCCGTGCAGCGCGGCCACGTCGGCGGGGCGCCGGAACACGGGCATCGCCTCCGCGGGCGGCAGCAGGAGCTCGGCCCCCGCGATCGCCGCCACCTGGCGGGGGAGGTCGACGTTGACCGGGCGTTCGTCGAGAGGGACGAGGGCGATGCGCATGGCTCTCCTGGGATCGGCGCGGACGGGAGCGAAGGGGATCGGCGCGGGCGGGGCTCAGCGCGAACGATGGATTTTGAACTCGTAGTGATACCGGTCGCCGCGGTATGTCGACTCGGCGTACTCGACCGCGCGGTCCTGGGCGTCGAAGCTGGTGCGCGAGACGAAGAAGGCCGGCGAGAACGGCGGGGCGTCGAGCAGTTCCGCCTGGTCGGGCTCGAGGACGCTGGCGTGGACGCTCTGCTCCGCCCACTCGATGCGCATGCCGTACTCGGTCTCGAGGATGCGGTACAGGGACTCACCGCCGACGTTGTCGATCAGTCCGGGGAAGAGCCGCGGGTTGAGGTACGAGTCCTCCAGGGCCATCGGCTCGCCGTCCGCCGTGCGCGCGCGGCGGATGTGGAAGACGTCGTCGGAGGGGCTGACCCGCAGCTTGGCGCCGAGCCGGGCGCCGGCGGCGATCGTCTCCGTCACCAGGACGGAGGAACCGGGCTCGAGGCCGCGGGCGCGCATGTCCTCGCTGAACGAGGTGAGCTCGACCGACTTGGTGATCCGCGGAGCGGCGACGAAGGTGCCAGCGCCCTGCACGCGGTAGACGAGCCCTTCGTGCTCCAGGCGGTCGAGGGCGCGGCGCACGGTCAGCCGGCTGACCTCGAACTCCACGGCGAGGTCGCGCTCCGTCGGCAGCTTCGAGTGCGGCTCCAGCCCCTGGTCGATCACGTCGACGAGGTGCCGGCGCAGTCGCTCGGACTTGGTGTGCTGCTCCGCCATGGCGCTCCTCAGGGATCGGTGGACGCGGCTGATCGCGATTGGTGATGCCCATTGTAGAGACACCGTGGTCGCCGAGCACAACCTTCGAGCAACTTTTCCTGATTTGTTGACACGCCGCGAACAAATGGAGTACACCAATTGAAAGCAATTCCATTCCTACCCCCTCACACCTGTAAGGAAACCCATGGAATCCAGGATGTTCCGGCGGCGGACCGCGCTCCGCGCCGTAGCGCTGACCAGCGTCGCCGTCGCCGCTGTCGCCCTCACCGGCTGCTCAGGAGCCGGAGACTCCGGCCCCACGAAGATCACGTTCTCGTACCTCTGGGGAGGCGAGGAGGCCAAGGCGTTGGAGAAGGTCATCGCCGACTTCAACGCCAGCCAGAAGGAGATCAAGGTCGTCGGCGTCTCCAGCCCCGACATGCAGAAGCAGCTCACCTCGATGTCGTCGAGCAACGGCAGCTTCGACATCTCCGACAACTTCGGCAACGCCGTCGGCTCGTGGGCCTCGAAGGGCATCCTCGCCCCGCTCGACGACTACCTGAAGACCGAGAAGGTCGACCTGGGCGCCTTCGCCCCGGCCTCCCTCGACCAGATGAAGTACGAGGGCAAGACCTACGCGCTGCCGATCGCCGTGCACACGCAGCAGCTCATGTACAACAAGGACCTCCTCGACAAGGCCGGCGTGCAGCCGCCGAAGACGATGGACGAGCTCGCGGCCGCGGTCAAGAAGCTCACCGTCACCGACGCCAGCGGCGCGATCACCCAGATCGGCCTGGGCAACCCGTCGACCTCGACGCTGTTCACGACCCTGGGCTACGCGTTCGGCGGCACCTGGGATGGCAAGGACGGCAAGACCCCCACGCCCGCCGACCCCAAGAACGTCGAAGCCCTCGACTGGTACACGAAGACCCTGACCGATGCCTACGGCGCGGACAAGATCTCGTCGTTCACGTCGGGCCTCGGCCAGTACATGTCGGCGCAGGACCCGTTCTACACGGGCAAGGAGGCGATGGTCATCGACGGCGAGTGGCAGGCCGTCAACATCCCCAAGGTCGCGCCGAACCTCAACTGGGGCGTCGTCGACATCCCCGCCGCGAGCAGCGACCTCGCCGGCTCGACCCAGGTGACGACGAGCACGCTGTTCATCCCCAACAACTCGAAGCACAAGGCGGAGGCCGCCAAGTTCCTCGCCTACATCGTGGGCGACAAGCCGATGACCGACTTCACCCTGGCGCTCGGCAACCTCCCGTCCAAGACCTCGCTGCTGTCCGACCCGGCGTACAACGCGATCCCGCACTTCGACGCGTGGCTGAACGCCCTGAAGAGCCCGAACGCGAAGTCGCTCTCCAGCCAGCCGTACAGTGCGCAGTACTCGACGGACCTGGGAACCGCGTTCGACGATGTGGTGCGCGGAGTCGCCACACCGGAGAAGGCCATGCAGTCGGTGGCGGACAAGGCCAAGTCCTACTGATGACGACGACCGCCAAGCGCGGTGCGCGACGCCAGACCCTGCTGGGCCTGGCGTTCGCGTCGCCTTTCATCGTGGGCGCGGCGGTGTTCATCGTGTGGCCGGTGCTCGCCTCCGCCGGGTACAGCTTCACGGACTTCAACCTCTTCCAGGCGCCGAAGTGGGTGGGCCTCGACAACTACGCCCACATGCTCCAGGACTCGACGTTCTGGAAGGCGCTCTGGAACACGCTGTTCCTGACGGTGACGGGGGTGCCGCTGACGATCATCATCTCGATCGTCGGGGCGCACTTCCTCAACCTGCCGGTGCGTGGCCAGCCGCTCTACCGGGCACTGGTCTACCTGCCGACCATCGTCCCCATCGTCGTCGGCGGCTACCTCTGGCGGTGGCTGCTCAACACCCAGTACGGCTTCGTCGACTACTTCCTGGGGCTGCTGCACCTGCCGCAGCCCGAGTGGCTGGAGCAGCCCGACTGGGGCAAGCCGGCGATCCTGCTGATGTGCCTCTGGACGATCGGCGGCACGATGATCATCTACCTGGCAGCCATCAAGGACGTCCCAGGCGAGCTCTACGAGGCGGCAGAGCTCGACGGCGCAGGCTGGTGGGGCCGGTTCCGCTACATCACGTGGCCGACGATCTCCCCGGTCACCCTGTTCCAGATCATCGTGACGGTGATCGCCTACCTGCAGATCTTCGCCCAGCCGTACCTGCTCACGCAGACCCGGCTGAACGAGACGAGCGGAGGCCCCGGGCAGTCGATGATCAGCTACGCCATGTACCTGTACCAGAACGCGTTCGTGTTCCTGAAGATGGGCTACGCGTCGGCGATGGCGTGGGTGCTGTTCCTGCTCACGCTGATCATCACGCTGCTGCTGCTCTGGTCGTCGAAGAAATGGGTTCACTATGGTTCTGAACGCGACTGAGGAGCGCCAGTCAGAGACCGCGCCGGCGCGTCCGGCGGGCGAGCGGTCCTCCCGGCTCCGGCGCCGCCGGCCCGGCCGCACCGCGGGCCGCTACGTGCTGGTCTGGGTGCTGACGCTGCTGTTCGTCTTCCCCTTCCTCGCCATGCTCAGCACGGCCTTCAAGCTCCCGGCGGACATCTTCAGCGCGCCGCCGTCGCTCTGGCCGAAGGAGTGGACGCTCGCCAACTTCGCGGCGGTGTTCGAGGAGATCCCGTTCTGGCAGTACCTGTGGAACACCGTCGTGATCGCGGCGTTGTCGGTGCTCGGGATGCTGATCGCCTCCCCGCTCGTCGCCTACTCGCTGTCGAAGATCGGCTGGCGAGGGCAGCGACCGCTGCTGGTGATCGTGATGGCGACGATGATGCTCCCGCCGCAGGTCACCATGATCCCGCTGTTCCTGATGTGGAACGGTCTGGAGGCGACGAACACGATCATCCCGCTGGTCGCCCCGGCGTTCTTCGGCACACCGTTCCTCATCTTCATGCTGCGGCAGTTCCTGATGTCCGTCCCCAACGAGCTGCTGCAGGCGGCGCGGATCGACGGCGCGTCGGAGTTCCGCATCTACTGGTCGATCGTCCTGCCGCAGGCGCGGCCCGCGCTGATCACGGCGGTGATCTTCCAGTTCGTCTGGGCCTGGACCGACTTCCTCAACCCGCTCATCTACCTCAACGACTCCTCCAAATACACGCTCTCGATCGGCCTGTACTCGTTCTTCGGCGAGCACAACGTCGAGTGGGGGCCGTTGATGGCGGCGTCCGTCCTGTTCACCATCCCCGCGCTCGCACTCTTCGTCGTGTTCCAGCGCTACTTCGTAGGAGGCATCAGTGCTGGCGCACTCAAATAGTGACGAGAGCGCTCTCGAGCGCGTGGCCGAGCGGGACGACGACCGCGCGGACGGTCTGCTGGCGGCGATCGCCGGGGGCCTGGTCGTGTCGTGCCAGGCGTCCTCGGGCTCCCCGATGCGCGACACCCCGACCATCGCGCGGCTCGCCGCGAGCGCGTTGCAGGGCGGGGCTGCTGCCCTGCGGGTCAACGGCGTGGACGACGTGCGGGCGGTGCGGGAGCTGACGGAGGTTCCCCTCATCGGGCTCGACAAGCGCATGGGCGCCCGCCGCAACCTGATCACGCCCACCGACGAGCAGGTGCGGGCGCTGGTCGCCGCCGGCGCCGACATCGTCGCGGTGGATGCCACGGAGGAGGTCGCCGACGATGTCGCCGGGCGCGTGCGCTCGGCGGTCGCCGCCGTCCGCGTGCCCATCATGGCGGACGTCTCGACGCTCGACGAGGGCCTTCGGTCGTGGGAGGCGGGAGCGGCGATCGTGGGGACGACCCTCTCCGGCTACACGCCGTACTCGCGGATCGACCCGTCGCCGGACCTGGAGCTGGTCGGGCAGCTGGCCTCCCGCGGGGTGCGCGTGCTCGCAGAGGGGCGCTTCCAGACCCCGGCGGACGTGGCGCGCGCCTTCGACGCCGGAGCGTTCGCGGTCGTCGTCGGCGGCGCGATCACCGATCCTGTCGCGATCACGCGGCGGTTCGCGGCGGCGGCGCCGCGCTCCCGATGACGGCCGGCACGTCCGCCGGCGCCGGCGGCACCGTCGTCGGGGTCGACATCGGCGGAACGAAGACCGCCGCCGCCGTCGTGGGACAGGCCGGAACGCTCGCGCACCGCGTCGAGGCGCCGACACCCGCTCGGGCCGGCGCCGAAGCCGTCCTCGACACGGCGGCCCGTCTCGTCGCCGAGGCCGCGGCGCAAGCGGGAGCAGAGGCCGGTCCGGTAGCCGTCGGGGTCGGCAGCGCCGGCGCCTTCGACGACCACGGCGTCGTCGTGCACGCCACCGACCACCTCGCCGGCTGGCTCGGAACGGACGTGGCGCGCGGCCTGCGCGTCCGGCTGGGCGTCCCGGTCGCCGTCGAGAACGACGTACACGCCGCAGCGCTCGGCGAGCACTGGGCGGGCGGGGCTCCGGAGCGCTTCCTCTTCGTCGCCATCGGCACGGGTCTGGGCGGCGCGGTCGTCTCGGACGGGCGTGTGCTCCGGGGCGCCTCGGGCATGGCCGGGTCGGTCGGCCACGTGCGCATCCCCACGCTGCAGCATCGCGTCTGCTCCTGCGGGGGCGCCGACCACCTCGAGGCGTTCGCCAGCGGGCCGGGGATCGAGCGCAGCTACGCCGAGGCCGCCGGCGGACGTCTCGGGCTCCGCGAGATCGCGCGCCTGGCCACGGCCGGCGACGCCGTCGCGGCGCGCGTGATCCGCGAGGCGGCCGAGCTCGTCGGCGAGTCGCTGGCCGCCGCGGTCGTGACGACCGACCCCGGGCTCGTGCTGATCGGCGGGGGAGTCTCCGGGCTCGGCACAGCTCTCACCGCTCCGGTCTCCGAGCGGCTGCACGCCGACCTCCGCCCGCCGTTCGCCGGCGTCCGCGTCGAGCTGGCCCGCACGGGAGCGGATGCGGCCCTGCTGGGAGCGGGCCGGCTGGGACACGAGCTGCTGGAGTCGAGGCCGCGGGACTGAACGGGACCGGGCTCGCCCGGCTCATGCGCCCGTCGCTGCCTCCCGCTGCATCGCCGCCAGCCGGTGGCTGACCTCCGCCGTCGCGGGGTACAGCTCGCGGTACAGGGCGTACAGCCGATCGTAGGCGTCAGCTGTTCCCTGGTCGGGGACGACGACGGACGCGATCGGGTTCCAGTCCTCGATCTCGACGGCGACCTGCGACCGTGCCGCCAGGTACGCCGCGCCGTAGCTCGCCCCGATCGTCACCGACGGCACCTCCTGCGCGAGCCCCGTGACATCCGACACCACCTGTGCCCACAGCGCGCCCTTCGTCCCGCCGCCCACCGCGACGACCCGTTCGATCGGAACGCCCGCGTCGCGGAACGCCGCGACGTTGTGGCGTACCCCCATCGCCGTCGCCTCCAGTGCGGCGCGGTACAGGTCGCCGCGCGTGTGCTCGATCGTGAGACCGGCGATCAGCCCGCGTGCGTCCGGGTCGGCGAACGGCGTCCGCTCACCCGCGAAATAGGGCAGCATCAGCAGCCCGTGCGCGCCGACGCCCGAGCGGGACGCTTCGTCCAGGAGGTCCTCGTAGCCCGGGGACCCGAACAGCTCGCGCAACCACGACGTGATGGCGCCGGAGGTCGCCATCCCGCCCGCCAGGTTGTGCACGCCGGAGAACGCGCCGGCTGTGCCCCACAGGCCCGGCGCCGTGAGCGGCGTCGTGGTCGTGCCGATCAGGAACATGGTCGTCCCGTACATGAGCATCAGGTCGCCCGGGTTCTGCGCGTTCACGCTGACGGCCTCCGTCCAGGCGTCGATGGTCCCCGCGATCACCGGGACTCCGGCCGGCAGGCCGGTGGCCGCGCTCGCCGCGTCCGTCACCCGGCCGACCACGTCGCCGGGCCAGACCAGGGGCGGCGGGACGATGCCGGGGGCGATGTCCTGCCACCAGGGCTCGTACCAGGCCTGCGCCGTGCGGTCGTAGAGCGGGACGCTCTGGCTCGCGGAGTGATGGTCGAGGGCGTAGTTCCCCGTCAGGTTCCAGCCGAGCCAGGAGGCCGGCATGAACAGCAGCCGGGCCGCGGCCGCCCGGTCGTGCTCGTGCTCGGCGAGCCAGGCGAGCTTGGGGCCGACGGCCTGCGTGGACAGTTCCGACCCGCACCGCGCGCCGACGGCGTCGCGTCCATAGCGGGCGTCGAACGCGGCGATCTGCTCCTGCGCGCGGGTGTCGATGCCGTAGAGGATGGCGGGCCGCAGCGGCGAACCGTCGGCGTCGGCGATCAGGACGCACGGCCCCATCCCGCTGACCCCGACCGCCTCGATCGTCAGCCCGTCGACGGCCGCCACCAGCTCGGCGGACAGCGACACGAACTCGTCCCACCAGACCGCCGCGTCCATCTCGGCCCAGCCCGGCCGCGGGCGCGAGACGTCGTGGCTGCGCACGGCCGTCGCGAGGATGCGGCCGTCGAGGTCGACGACCACGCCCTTGCTGCTGGAGGTCCCGATGTCGACTCCCAGCACCGCGCCGGTCACGGCAGGGCCACCGTTCCGCAGAGGTGGACGGCCACGCCCAGTGCGTCGAACGCGGCGGCCTTGGCGATCAGGGCGTCGTCTGCCGCCTCCGCGGACGGCGCGTAGGCCACGTTCACGTGGTTGGCCTTGTGCCTCGCCATGAACTGGTCGCGGTCCACACCGTGCAGGACGGCGTGCATGATCGGCCACTCCGGGTTGGTGGCCTGCCACCGGCGTTCGGTCTCCTCTGCGGGGAGCTCGACCGCGGTCGCGCGCCCGATGTCCAGGTGGAGGCGCCCTCCGTCGATGTAGACGCGCGACCAGACGAGTTCCCCGGGCTTCGAGACGCCCTTGATCGTCGATCCGCCGAGCGGGAAGTAGACCGGGTTCTGCCGCCAGCCGACCGCGCCGGCGTACCCGCCGCTGAGGTGGGAAGGCGGAACCGAACCCGAGATCTCGAACACCCAGACGAACCGGCCGTCGTGGTCCTCGCCCCAGCGCACGTCGTGCAGCGTCGTGGCCGGGTCGAATCCCATCGCGGTCCACACCCGGTTGGTCACGATCGCGTCGATCGCGACGCCCTCGTCGGCTTCGTTCGCCAGCGGGAGGGCGAGGCCGTCCCACAGCACCCGCGACCCGTCGCGGCTCCGCACCGGCGGTCGGTGCGCGTTGTTGATCAGTCCCTCTGCGAGGTCGCTGGCGGGCGAGAGGTCCTTGAGGCCTTGCTGGTAC
Organism: Leifsonia sp. TF02-11; assembly: GCF_017565305.1. Taxonomy (GTDB): domain Bacteria; phylum Actinomycetota; class Actinomycetes; order Actinomycetales; family Microbacteriaceae; genus Leifsonia. Next base: position 223,061 of record NZ_JAGEKP010000024.1, on the reverse strand, counting down.
TGGATGCCGAGCGCGTCGACACCGAAGTCGTCCGCGATGCGCAGGAGCGCGATGTACATCTTGTACTGCCACCGCAGCTGGGCCGCCGTGAGCTCCGTCGCCTCGTCGGTGCCGAGCGCGAAGGTCATGCCCTCGGCCAGGAGCCAGTCGCCGACCTCCTGCGCCTCGGCGTCGGTCACGGTCTGCATCTCGGCCCACAGGGCGCTCTGCGACAGCCGCTCCTTGTAGATGCCGAGCGGGTTCATCAACTCGTCGTCGATGATCGCGTTGTACATGCCCATCGTCCCCTCGTCGAAGACGCCGAGGATGGCCTTCTCGGTAGCGAGCTGCTGTGCCAGGGCCAGCCCGAGCGCCCGCTCGTCGCCGTCCGGCAGAGCGGGGAGGTCGCGCACGTGCGAAGCGTCGTGGGTGATGCGACCGGTCTCCACCCACTCCCGGATCCCGCCGCGGAACCAGTCGTCGGTGAAGTCGACGCTCCAGATCGTGGAGTAGGGGGTGCCCATCTTGGTCAGGCCCGCATTGAGTCCGAGGAGGCCGACGAGCCCCGGCCACTCGCCCGCGAAGTTCGCGACGGTCAGGATCGGGCCGCGGTGGGTCCGGAGGCCGGCCAGCACGTGATGGCTGTACTGCCACACGGCCTCGGCGACGATCAGGGGCGCGTCGGCCGGGATCGACCGGAACGCCTCCAGCCCGGCTCGCTGGCTGTCCAGGAAGCCGTGCTCCTTGGCCTCGTCGTACGGGTGGCCGCGGACGATCCGCCAGCCGAGCTCGCCGAAGGCGGCCTGGAGCGCCTCTTCGACCGCGGCCTGCGCCGGCCAACCGGCGCGGTTGGCGCTGAGCCTCAGATCGCCGCTGGCGATCAGGTACGCCGTCTTCGGCGCGGCGGACGGCAGCTCGTGCACGGGAGGGAGCGTGTAGCGGGTCATCGGTTCTCCTTGGGTGTCGGTCTCGGTCGTGTGCGGTCGATCGGTCGGTGGGGCGCTCCGGTCACGGGCCGGTGCGCAGGATGACGGTGCGTGCCGGCTGCCGGTCGCCCGCGATGCGTTCCAGCAGCAGGGTCGCGGCGGCCTCCCCGAGCCGGCGGGCGGGGATCGGGATCATCGTGATCCCCACGGGGCCGACGGGCGACAGCGGCAGGTCGCCGAAGACGGCCAGCCCGAACTCCGGGGGAGGTGTCCCGGCCGCTCGCAGCTCCTGCCACGCTCCGACGCCCATCAGGTTGTTGGCCGCGAAGACGGCGTCGGGCGGGTCGGGGAGCGCCAGGAGTTCCGACATCGCCCTCCGTCCGCCGTCGACCCGGTAATCGGCGTGGACCAGCAGCGCCTCATCCACCGGTCCGGCGCGACGCGCACGGTCCCGCCAGCCCTCGCTGCGCTGTTGCGCCGTCTCGATGTCGGCCGGACCCGTGATGCAGGCGACCCGCCGGAAGCCCTGGTCGAAGAGCGCGGAGGTGGCCGCGCGGCCACCGCCGCGGTTGTCGACCATGACGGCGTCGATCTCGAAGCCGTGCGGCCCGCGGTCCACCGACACCACCGGCCGGTCGCGGGCGATCAGCGGCCCGAGGTCGCTGTGGTCGGAGGCCGAGGCGAGGATCACCCCGGCCATGTGCTCCGACACCGCGATGTCGATGTAGCGCGCCTCCTTGGCCACGTCCTCGTCGCTGTTGCACAGCACCACCGAGTAGCCGGCCTCCTGCGCGCGGTCCTCGACCCCGCGGGCCAGCGCGGTGAAGAACGGGTTCTCGATGTCGGGGATGATCAGGGCGATCACCTCCGAGTGGCGTTTGCGCAGCGTGCGTGCCGTGCGGCTCGGCGTGTAGTCGAGGTCGGCCGCTGCGGCCTGCACGCGCCGGGCGAGGTCCGCCGACACCCGAGTGCCGTTGATCACGCGCGAGACGGTCGCGGCGGAGACGCCTGCCCGTGCCGCGACCTCGTGGATCGTCGCCGTCCGCTTCCCCCGCTCACCCCGGTCCGCCGTCCCGCTCTCCGTCTTGCCCGATTGAGAAGTCATGCCCGGTTGAGAACTCATGCGCCGTGGAGGAGGACGGTCTCCCAGTCGTCGGCGCCCGTCAGCGTGACGACTCCGTCGACGATGGCGAGCGGTCGCTCCCCGCCGTCCACGATCCGCGCCGCGCTCGTCGTCGTCGCAGGCACGCGCAGCCGCAGCTCCGCGATGCTCGCGACGTCTTCGATCGCGGCCGGCTGCCGTGCGCCGAACAGGTCGAGCGAGACGACGGGGGCGCCGGTGACCAGGTGTGCGACGAGGGTCGAGCCGAGCCGGGCGAGCACCAGCTCCGTTCCGCGGTGCCCGTCGAGCAGTTCGACCTCCGGCGCCTCTGCGGCCGCGCGGCGCACCAGGAGGCCGAGCAGATCGCGGTGGGCGCCGTAGCCGAGGCGGGAGCGGTTGTTGCCCAGCCGTGCCGCCGAGACGATCACCCGGCCGCGGCCGTACGGTCGCTCGACGATCACCGGGTCGTCGGTGTCGAACGCCGGAGCCGGCTGGTTGTTGTGCCAGTACGCGTCGTCGTCCGTCTCGAGCACCGGGTCGGTGCGGCGGGCGAGCACCGTGACGTCGTCGGCGGTCACCTCCAGCGCGCGCAGCCTCCCGTAGTGCGGGAGCGGCCAGCCGCCGGTCTCGGATGCGAGTTGCGCGCCGAGCCGAAGGTACGGGAACGTGAACGCGCCCAGCGGCCCGAACCGCACGCCGAGCAGCTGCGCCAGAGGGGACTCCGCGAGGACGCGGCCGTCCGTCCCGCGCACCGCGACCGGGCCGGTGACGACCAGGCCGCCGCCGTCGTGCACGAAGCGGGTGATCGCGTCCACCTCGGTCTCCGACAGGGCGAGCACGTCGGCGAGCACGAGGACACGGTGGCCGGCGAGTGTCTGCAGGCTCTGCGGCCGCTCGTCGATCATCGCGACGGGGAGGTGGGACTCGACGAGCGCGCGGTACGTCCCGGTCAGCGCCGCGACGAGGTCGCTCGCCGACGAGCGCGGCTCGCTCTGCGGGAACTGGGCGGACTGCTCCCCGACGGCCGGGTTCTCGTCGGCCTGCAGGAGGCTCTCGAGCTCGCGCGCGTTCTGGCTCGCGTAGAGCGCGGCATAGCGCACCGGCTCGGCGCCGCTCAGCCAGGGGGCGCGTTCGTCGATCCGGCCGAAGACCGGGGTCAGCCGGCGGTACACCTCCGGTTCGATCGCGCCGGTCGCGTACGGCTGGTCGTCGACCGACACCGTGGACCCCCGGGCGGCGACGCTGAACGCCTCGAACCGCAGCTGCGCGACCGAGCGCACCGTGAAGTCCCAGGTGTGCACGAAGCGGCTGACGAGCACCTCGGTCGGTCGGCCGTTCACCGCGGCCTGGATGTAGCTGGACGCGTAGCTGGGGAAGCCGAGGCCGTGCCAGTCGGTGTACCCCTCGCTCGACCCGATGTCGGCGTCATCGAGGTGCTCGGCGCTGAGCCCGATCACGGCGTCGACGAACGTCGTCGCGTAGAAGTTGGGGATGAGGGCCGCCTCCGGGCGCTCCTCCCGAAGAACAGCGCGCTGTTCGTCCAGATAGTCCTTGAGCACCTTCTGCGAGAAGTGCACCAGGTCGAGCCAGCCCTCGTCGTCGCGGTCGGCGGGGAGCGGCCGGCCGTAGATCCGGGTGAACTCGGCCTCGCAGCGTGGGCAGACGCACGGACCCGCTGTCAGGATGTCGCTCCACAGTCCGTCGATCGGGTACATGCGGGCGAGCTCGCGCACCTGGTCCAGGGCGAACCGCCGGTAGCCGCTGAGCAGGCAGAGCGCGGGCCAGCGGCCGGTGCTCCCGCGCGAGGCGAGGGGGACCATCCGCCACTCGGGGTGCGCACCCGCGGCCGCGGTGTCCCACATGTTCGAGAAGTACGCGATCACACGGATGCCGCGCGCGTGCGCGGCCGTGAGCTGCTCTCCGAACAGGTCGCGCCCGCCGAGGGCGGCGTGCCGGCGGCCCACCTCCGTCGGATAGTACGAGTTGCCGTACTGGCACTTGGCGAAGAGGACGACGGAGTCCACGCCGGCGTCCGCCATCAGCTGGAGGTCGCTCTCCGGTTGCACCGCGCTGAGCACGGGGAATAGCGGCTCCGGGACCTCGCCCCGCTGGTGCGGGTCGGTCCAGTCGGGTGTGTGGGAGTCGTAGAAGATGCGGTTCCTGGACGTCGACCACCACGCGGTGTCCGGTCCGGTGACAGGGGTCCGCGCGGTCACCGGGCGGCTCCACCGTCGAGGAGTCCGGCGAGGGCGGCGTGCTTGCGCTCGAGCGTCGCCCGGCTCCTGTCCGCGTCGGGCAGGATGAACTCGAAGCAGTGCGGAGCACCGGTCTCGACCGTCAGTGTCACGTCGACCCCCGCCGCCTCGAGGGCCGCGGCGAACGCGACGTCCTCGTGCACGAACAGGTCGAGGTCGCCCGCGTCGATCACCGTGGGCGGCAGCCCGGAGAGGTCGGCGGCGCGGCCGGGAGCCGCGTACTGGTCGGCGGGTGAGCCGCCGAGGTACGCCTCCCAGGCGAGTGCGTCGAGTCGTGCGTTCCACACGACGGTGTCGGCCAGTTCGGACGTGATCATGGGTGACTCCCGGTCGTCGAGCATGGGATAGGAGAGGTGCAGGCCGGCGATGGCGGGCCCCGAACGGTCGCGGGCGAGCAGGGCGAGCCCGGCGGCGAGGCCTCCGCCCGCACTGCCGCCGGCGACGACGACCCGCGGGTAGCGGTGGGCGAGCCAGACGAGCGCCGTGTAGCAGTCCTCCAGCGGGGCGGGATGGGGGTGCTCCGGCGCGAGCCGGTAGTCCACCGCGACGACGGTCGTGCCGAGGGCGGAGGAGAGGGAACGGCACAGGGCGTCGTCCTGGCGTGCGCTGCCGAGGAACATGCCGCCGCCGTGGATCCAGAGGATCGCGGCATCCGCCCGCTCCGTCTCGTGGAGGCGGAGCTCGAGAGCGCTGCCGTCGGTCCGTCCGATCCGGACGACGCGCGCCGTCTCGACCGGTTCCGACACCAACGAGGCGTCCACCCGCCGCACCAGCTCGACCGTCAGCGGCCCGGCGGGAAGCGCTGCGGGCAGAGTGAGCGGCACCACCCCGGTCAAGGCGGGGTCGAGCCGTTCGAGCACGGCCGCGTGCGTTGCGGCATTCGCTGCGGCGGCGCTCACCGGCTCATCCCGTCGATCGTCGCCAGCAGGTCGCCGACCACCGCGCAGGCGAAGACGGACAGGATGCAGGGCAGGACGACGGCCAGCGTTCCGGCGCTCGCCACCACCGCGAATCCGCCGATGCAGCAGAGCGCCAGGACGGTCAGGGCCGCGCCGGGCCGGAAAGCGACGAGGATCGCCGCTCCGCGCCACGCGATCAGTCCTCGGCGGCCGCGCACGGCGGCGTAGGCCAGCGCGTACGGCGCCAGGACGAGGGCGACGGCGGCGAGCACGGTCGCGGCGATCGCGACGGCGCCGCCGAGCGCGATCCCCTCCGTGAGCAGGGTCGCGATGGCGGACAGCGAGAGGCCGAGCACCGGGTCGAGCCGGAGCCCCACGCGAAGGGTCGGCTTCTCGCCGCGCGCGATGGCGGCCGCGTACGCGGAGAGCCCGGTCGCGAGCAACGCGACGGGCACCGACGCGACGCCCGAGATCCACGGCGGCGCCGCGGACAGGAGCGAGACCGCCAGCGGGACGGCCGCGGCCAGCGACAGGAGGCCGAGGGCGGCGACGCGGGGCAGCTCGTGCCAGGTGGCGACGGCCGCCGACTTGAGGAGCAGCGGCATCCCGGGAGTGGGGAGGGAGTGTGTGGTCGTCATCAGAGTTTCAGTCCGCTCGAGGCGATGGATTGGACGATGTAGCGCTGGGCCACCAGGAACACCAGCAGCACCGGGATGATCGCCATCGTGATGCCGGCGGCGATCGTGCCCAGCGACCCGGTCGAGAACCGGCCGGCGAGGAGGACCAGCCCCACTGGGAGGGTCTGGGTCTCGGTGTCGTTGATCATCACGAGCGGCAGCAGCAGGTCGTTCCACCAGTACGTGAAGGTCAGGATGCCGAGGGTGGCCAGGGCCGGGCCGGAGAGCGGCAGCATCACCTGGAAGAAGGTGCGGGCGGAGCCGGCGCCGTCGAGCTTCGCCGCTTCCTCCAGCTCGGCGGGGAGGCTGAGGAAGTGCTGCCGGAGCAGGAAGACGCCGAAGGCGCTGAACACACCGGGGAGGATGAGCGCCCACAGCGTGTTGGTCAGCCCGAGCTTCGACATCACCAGGAAGAGCGGCACGATCGTCACCTGCAGCGGGATCATCAGCGAGCCGATGACGAGCGCGAACGCGATGTTCTTGCCGGGGAAGCGCAGCCGGGCGAACGCGTAGCCGGCGGTCGAGCAGGTGATGAGCTGCGCGACCGTGATCGTTCCCGCGACGATGAGCGAGTTCAGGATGAAGTGGAAGTACGGCACCTGGGTCGTGACCTTGCCGAAGTTGGCGAGGGTCGCGCTCGACGGGAACAGGGTCGGCGGCAGCCGGTAGAGCTCGGCGTCGCTCGGCGAGATGGCGCCGCGGAAGATCCAGAGGAAGGGTGCGGCGATCGCCAGCGCGGCGATCCCGAGGACCGTGAAGGTGATGACCCGCTGGGCCACGTGGCCCGCGCCTCGTGTGTGTGTCGTCGTCATCCGTAGAACGTCCATCTGCGAGAGAGCCGGAACTGGATCGCGGTGAGCACGATCAGCACCAGCAGGAGGGTGATCCCGACCGCCGACGCATAGCCGAGGTCGAAGCTGCCGAACGCCGTGTCGTAGATGTACTGGACGATGGTGCGGCTGGCGTCGCCCGGGCCGCCCTGCGTGAGCACACGCGGCTCCGCGAAGATCTGGAAGGCGCTGATCGTGTTGATCACGAGCAGGAAGAAGACGGTGGGGGAGAGGAGCGGGAGGGTGATCCGCCAGAACCGCTGCCAGGCGTTCGCGCCGTCGACGATCGCCGCCTCCCGGATCTCGGCCGGGATGGACTGCAGTCCGGCGATGTAGATCAGGATGGAGAACCCGACCGTCTTCCACGACGCCACGAGGATGACCGAGATCGGGGCGAACGCGCTGGAGCCGAGCCAGTCGATCCTGTCGATGTGAAGCCAGCCGAGCCAGTAGTTCACCAGCCCGAGGTCCTTGTTCAGGAGGAAGCGCCAGATGAGGGCGACCGCCGACGAGGACACCACGAACGGGAACAGGAAGGACAGCCGGAAGAAGCCCCGGATCCAGCGCGGCATCCTCGTCTCGAGCAGGACGGCGAGCAGGAGGCCGACGATCACGTTGACGGCCAGGATCACGACGGCCATGTACGCCGTCGAGCCGTACACCTGGGCGAGGCGCGCGTCGGAGAACAGCCGCGTGAAGTTGCCGAGGCCGATGAAAGTTCCGTCGCTGAGCAGGTTCCAGTCGTAGAAGCTGAGCGCGATGACGCCGAGGGCCGGGGCCAGGACGAAGAGCGCAAAGCCGATCAGCGACGGGGTCAGGAAGCCGAGGGCGGCGAACGCCTCGCCCTTGCGGGCGGGGTCGGTGCGCCTCCTCCGGGCGCCAGGAACGGCAGCCTCCCGGCTGCCGTTCCCGACACCGCGTGCGGTGCTGGTGGTCATCTCAGTTGCAGCTCACGATCGGCTCGAGCGCCTTCTGCATGGCGGCGAGTCCGTCCTTGACGGAGTCCTCCCCGCCGAAGATGAGCTGGGTGTAGCGGAGGACGGTCGACTCGTACTCGCTGTACTTGGCCGGAGCCGGGTACGGGACGAGCTGCGGGTGCTTGTCGATGCTGTCGTAGAAGAGCTGCGAGTTCTTCGGCAGCGTGCCGACGGTCGTCATGGTGGCGGCGACCGAGCGGAGCGACGGGATCGAGTCGCCGGGAGCGTCCGGCGTTCCGACGACCTGCTTCTGCACGTCCTCGCTCACGGTGAACTTCTGGAACTTCCAGGCCAGATCGGGGTTCTTCGACGACTTCAGGATGGGGTAGCCGGCCCCGCCGAAGACGGTCTGGTAGGTGTCGCCCTTCGGGTAGAGCTGGATGTCGAAGGACTTGAAGCCGGCGGGGAGGAAGGTCCCGATCGGCCAGCGGCCCGCGCCGAACATCGCGATGGAGCCGTTCTGGAAGCGGGTGAAGACGTCGCTCATGGGCATCGGCGCCGGCGCGATCTTCTTCTGGATCATGTCCTCCAGGAACGTGACCGCCTTGGTCACCTGCGGGGTGTCGGCCGTCGCCTTGCAGACCGACTTGTCGGTGAGGTTGCCTCCGGCGTTCGCCACCCACGGCATGATGCCGGGGAAGATCTCGTTGCTGGCCCAGGTGAACCCGTAGCGATCGGGCGTGCCGTCGCCGTTGGTGTCCTTGGTGAGCTTGGCGGCGGTGGCCTCGAACTCGTCCCAGGTCCAGTCGGCGCTCGGGGCGGGGAGACCGGCCTCCTTGAAGACGTCGGTGTTGTAGTAGATGACCATGTCGTTCCAGCCGTTGGCCAGCGTGACGACCTTCTTGTCGACGGTGAAGCCGTTGATCAGACCGGGGGCGATGTCGGCCTGGATGGCCTTGGCCTCCGGGTCGTTCTTGAGGTAGTCGTTGATCGGGACGATCAGGTTGTTCTTGGTCACGAACTGCGCGCCCTCGCCCGAGATGAGCATGAGGTCGGGGTGCTTGCCGGCCGCCATCGTCGTCGCGACGTTGGCGTAGTAGGTGCCCCAGTTCTCGCCCGCGACCGGCGTGAGCGTGACGGTGGTCCCCGGGTACTTCTTCTCGAATCCGGACGCGAGCGCCTTGTTGTTGGCCTCCGCGCCCGGCCCGTAGTCCCAGTAGGCGACGTTGAGGGTCTTGCCGGCGGTCGAGTCGTTAGCCGTGCTGCTGCTGCAACTGCTGAGTGCTGTGGCCGCAAGCGCCGCGGTGATCGTCACGGCGGCGATGGATCTCATGGTGCGTTTCATCAGGGGATGGATCCTCTCCGTTGAGAAATGGCTGTCCCCTAGTAGAGCTTAAGTAATCGGTTTCGTCAATAGCCCCAGAAAAGTGTTCTCAAACTGGCTACCGGCCAGTGATTGACTGAAAGAAACCGATTACAGAGATTCGGCCTCCCCGTCGGAGGCGATGCGCGCGCGGAGGACGACGATCCTGGCCGGCTGCGTGTCCCCGGCGATCCGGTCCATCAGCATCGACGCGGCGGTCACCCCCAGGTGGCGGGCGGGCAGGTGCACCTGGGTGACGACGTCCGTCGAGAAGGTGGTGAACGGGAGGTCGCCGACGACCGCGACGCCGAACGCGGGCGGGGCGATGCCCGCCTCCGCGAGCACCTGCAGGGCGCCGACGCCCATCAGGTTGTTCGTCGTGACGACCGCGTCCGGCGGAGTCTCCAGCGCGAGCAGTGTGGCCATCGCGGCGCGACCGCCGTCGACGCGGTAGTTCGCGTGCTGCAGGAACTCGGGGGAGTCGGTCCCGTCCGAGCGCTTGGCGACCACCTGGCGCCAGCCGAGATACCGCTCCTCGGTCGACTCGATGCCCAGCGGTCCTGCGATGCAGGCCACCCGGCGGAACCCCGCGTCGAACAGCGCGGTCGTCGCCGCCGCGCCCGCGGCCCGGTTGTCGACCATCACGGCATCGATGTCGAACCCGGTGGAGCGGTCGACGGCGACCACCGGGCGGCCCTGCGCGACGATCTGCGCCAGGTCGCCGTCCGACGCCGCCGGTGCCAGGATGACCCCGGCCATCCCCTCGCTCATGGCGATCTCGAGATACCGGGTCTCCTTGGCGGGGTCGTCGTCGGTGTTGCAGAGCACCACCGAGTAGCCGGCCTCCTGCGCCCTGTCCTCCACGCCGCGCGCGAGAGCCGTGAAGAACGGGTTCTCGATGTCGGGGATGAGCAGCGCGATGAGCTCTGAGCTCTGGTTGCGCAGCCGCCGCGCGGTGCGATTCGGCGCGAACTTCAGCGTCGCTGCCGCCTCCTGCACGAGCCGCACCTTCTCGGGCGAGACGGTGTGGCCGTTGAAGACGCGGGAGACGGTCGCGGGCGAGACCCCGGCCAGGGCCGCGACCTCGTAGATGGTAGCCATGGGCTCCAACATAGAGCAGCGTGAATCGGTTTCATGGAGCGTGGGGCGAGGCGCGAGCTACGCCAGCGCCGCGTCGAGGATCTCCAGGATGTGCTCGTAGCTTGCGCCCGTCGCCCGGGTCATCCCGATCTCGCAGGTGCGGTTGAGCGAGGCGTGACGGGTCGATGCTGCCGCGCGGACCTCGGCGGCCTCGCGCGCGGTGGCGGCGGCGGTGAGCTCGGGATGAAGCATCCCGCGGTCGCCGGCGAAGGCGCAGCAGCCCCAGTCGTCAGGAACGACCACGACCTCGGCCGCCGCCTCGGCGACGGAGCGGAGCGCGGCATCGAGCCCGAGATGGCTGGACGAGCAGGTCGGGTGGAGCGTGACGGACGGCACTCGAGCGGCGGGCGGCAGCGCCGGGAGCACGCGGTCGGCGACGAAGGCCACGGCGTCGATCACCCGTACGCCGGCCTCCCCTGCCGCGTCGAGGAGCAGCTGGAGACCTTCCGTGCACGATGACGCGTCGCAGACCACCGGAAGCCGGCCGTCGTCGGTCGCGCGCCGCAGCGCCGTCGCGACCTTCGCGGTCATCGTGGCGTAGCCCTCGCTCAGACCTTTCGACTTCCACGGTGTGCCGCAGCAGAGCGAAGGCAGGTCGTCCGGCGTGGCGAGCCGCACGCCGGCGCGATCGCACAGCCGCAGGAAGGACTCGCTCACCCCCGCGCCGTCGGCCGCGCCGAACATCGTCGTCGTGCACGACGAGAAGAAGACGGCGTCCGCGTCCTCCACCGTGAGCACGCGGCGGGGCTCGCCGCCCGAGGGGAGGTCGCCCGAGTACAGCGGAACGCGGTCCGCGCCGAGCACGGCGCGTGCGGCGCGGGTGGCGAACGCGGGCAGCGGGGTCGGGATCGTGGCGGCGACATCGAGCGCGACGGCGCCGACACGGGTGACGGGACCCCAGTGGGAGGCCGCCGCCTTGCCCAGCGCTTTCGCCGGTGCCGGAGCCGATTCCGCCCGGAGACGGCGCACCAGGTCGCCCGTGTTGATCAGCACGGGACAGGCGGTCTGGCACATCCCGTCGACCGCGCACGTCTCGACGCCGTCGTACTCGTACTGCTGCTCCAGCTCGCGTGCGAGGGCGTCGTCGCCGCGGTCGCGGGCGGCCTGGAGCTCGCGGCGCAGCACGATCCGTTCGCGCGGCGTGAGGGTCAGGTCGCGGGACGGGCACACCGGTTCGCAGTAGCCGCACTCCACGCACCGATCCACCTCGCTCTCGACGGTGGGCGCGACCTTGAGATCGCGCACGTGGGCGTTCGGGTCCTCGGTGAGGAGCACCCCCGGATTGAGCTGCAGCTGCGGATCGATGAGGCGCTTGACCGCCCACATGATCCCGTACAGCTCGTCGCCGTACTGGCGGCGGACGTACGGCGCCATGATCCGGCCGGTGCCGTGCTCGGCCTTCAGGGTTCCGCCCGCCGACAGGACGGCGTCGACCATGTCCTCGGTGAAGGCCTCGTACCGTGCCAGGCTCCGCGGGTCGTCGAACCGTTCGTTGATCAGGAAGTGGATATTGCCGTCCTTGGCGTGGCCGAAGATGACGCTGTCGGTGTAGCCGTGGCGCTCGAACAGCGCGATGAGCCGGGAGCAGGTCTCGCCCAGCAGCTCGACGGGAACGGCGACATCCTCGAGCAGCGCCGTGGTGCCAGACGGACGGGCGCCGGCGACGGCCGTGTACAGCCCCTTGCGGATGTGCCACAGGCGGGAGCGGGTGGAGGCGTCGGTCGTCAGTGCGCCCGGCGCGGCGAGCGGCAGCGCGGCGAACACGGCTGGCGCCTCGGCCAGCCGGTCCGCGAGCTCGTCGGCGGTCGCGCACTGGAACTCCACGAGCAGGGCGGCGTGCTCGACGATGTCGAGCGCCCGGAGCTCGTCGGGCGCCTGCGGGTCGCGCTGGGCCACCCGCAGGCTCGCCGCGTCCAGGAGCTCCACGGTGGCGAAGCCTGCGTCGACGAGCGCCCGCAACGACGCCGTCGCGTCCGCGAGATCCGCGAAGATCAGCAGCCCTGTCGCGCTCTCCGGCAGCACAGGCAGGGTGTGGAAGGCGGCCTCGGCGACGAACGCGAGGGTGCCCTCCGAGCCGACCACGAGGTGCTCCAGGATGTGGAGGGGATCGTCGTGGTCGAGGAAGGCGTTCAGGCCGTAGCCCATCGTGTTCTTGATCGCGTGCAGGCGAGTGAGGGTCGCGACCGAGTCGGGGTCCGCCCGCACCCGGTCGCGCAGCCGGAGCAGCCCGTCGTGGATCTCGGGCTCCGCGGCGCGCAGCAGCTCGGCTGCATCCGGGGCACCCGTGTCGAGCACGGTTCCCGACGGCAGCACCAGCACCGCCGACGCCAAGGTGCGGTAGGTGTTGGCGTGGGTGCCGCACGACATGCCCGACGAGTTGTTGGCCACGACGCCGCCGATCGTGCACGCGATCTCGGAAGCGGGGTCGGGACCGAGCTTGCGCCCGAAACGCGCAAGCCGCGCGTTGACCGACCTGACCGTCGCTCCCGGCTGCGCACGCACGATCCGCCCCTCGTCGCCGACCGTCACCCGCCGGAACGCGCGCCGCGTGTCGACCAGGACCCCGGTCGTCCCGGCCTGACCCGACAGGCTCGTGCCGCCGGACCGGAACGTCACCGGGACCCGGTGCTCCCGGGCCGTGGCGAGGATATGCGAGACCTCCGTGACGTCGGCGGCGATCGCGACCGCGCGCGGGGTCAGGACGTAATGGGAGGCATCGTGTGCGCGGGACAGGCGGTCGACCGCGCGTGTCCTCACGTCCGCACAGGCCGCTCCGAGCGCGGCCTGGAACGGGGACGGCGCGACCGCGGGCGCCCTGCGGGAGCGGGTCATGTGGTGCCTTCCGATAAATGGAATTTGCATCTGACAATTGGAACACGGCTATGATAGCCATGATCACGGCGCCTGAACCACTCGAAGAGGAATCGGTCATGGAAGACTCCGCCGCGACGGTCGCCGTCGCGTTCGGCCTGCCGGCCGTCCGGCTGGAACTGCTCCGCGCACTGGCGGCGTCGGGCCCGGCGACTGTGTCGCAGCTCAGTCGGGCCGTGGGCTGGACACGCAACGGAATCAGCACGCATCTCGCGGCGCTCGAGGCCGTCGGCGCGGTCCGGCACGAGACGGCGCGCGTCGACGGGAGCTTCCGACCCGCACGGCTGTACCACCTGGAGCGGTCGCGCGTGGAGGAGCTGGCCTGGCTGATGTTCGATGCCATCGCTGACGACGTCGTGCCCTCCCAAGCCTTGAAGACGGTGGTCCTCCGATGAGGGCGCTCCGCGGCGTCCCTCTCATCGCCGAAGCCCGCGTCGCCACCGACGAGTCGTACTTGCTCGCCGAGGGGCCCGTCTGGGACGGCGCCCGTTCCCGGCTCCTGTGGGTCGACATCCTGGAGGGCGCGGTGCTCTCCGGGCGCCTCGCCGCCGACGGGCGCATCGAGATCCTCGAGCGGATCCAGGTGCCGGACGTCGCGGCAGCGGTCGCGATCGCGGACGACGGGCGCCTGCTGGTCGCCGGAACCGACCGGCTCCATCTCCGCGCGACCGACGGGCGCGTCACGCCGGGCCCGCGCGTGGTCGTGGGCGACGGCAGGCGCTTCAACGACGGCAAGCCCGACCCGCGCGGCCGATTCGTCGCAGGCACGAAGGGGCCGGCCGGGCGCGAGCTCCTCCTCCGCTTCGAGGAGGACGGCTCGGTCACCACGCTCGACGACGACCTGACTCTGTCGAACGGGCTGGGCTGGTCGCCGGACGGCCGGCTGCTCTACAGCGTGGACACCCTGGCCGGGCGCGTGAACGTCCGCACCTACGATCCCGGGTCAGGGGCGACCGGACCGCGGTCGGTCTTCCTCACCGTGGACGACGGCCTGCCGGACGGCCTCGCCGTGGACGCTCAGGGCTCCGTCTGGATCGCCGTCTGGGGCGCTGGCCATGTGCTCAGGTGCTCGCCCGACGGCCGGGTCGTCGGCCGGGTCGACGTCCCCGCTCCGAACGTCTCCTCCGTCGCCTTCGCAGGCACCGACCTCACAACCCTCGTGATCACGACCGCGCGGGAAGGCCTGGGGGAGGAGCAGCTGCGGGCGCACCCGCTCTCCGGCCGGCTGTTCACGGTCCACACCGGTGTCCGCGGCCTGCCCGTCGCCGCCTGGTCCGGGCACATCGACCGACCGACTCCGCCCCCGACGCACCCTCGAAAGGAAACCGCATGAAACTCCTCCGCATCGGCCCCGCTGGCGCTGAGCGTCCCGCCGTACTGGTCGGCGATGACGGCTACGTCGATCTCTCGGACGTCGTCGCCGATTTCGACGAGGCCTTCTTCGCCGGGGGCGGACCCGAGAGCGTGCGCGGTGTCGTGGCGGAACGCACCGAGCGCGGACAGGTCCACCTGCTCGGCGGCCAGCGCATCGGCGCCCCGATCGCTCGCCCGCACCAGATCATCTGCGTCGGCCTGAACTACTCCGATCACGCCGCCGAGACCGGCCAGGCCGTGCCCAGCGAGCCGATCCTGTTCACGAAGTCGCCCAACACCCTGGTCGGCCCGAACGACGACGTTCGCATCCCGCGCGGGTCGACCAAGCCCGACTGGGAGGTCGAGCTCGGCATCGTGATCGGCACGCGCAGCAGCTACCTGGATTCCGTGGAGCAGGCGCGCGACCACATCGCGGGCTGGACGCTGGTCAACGACGTCTCCGAGCGGGCCTTCCAGCTGGAGCGCGGCGGACAGTGGCTGAAAGGCAAGTCGGCCGAGACCTTCAACCCGGCTGGTCCCTGGCTCGTCACACCGGACGAGATCCCCGACGTGAACGACCTCGGGATGACACTGGACGTCAACGGGGTGCGCCGCCAGACGGGATCCACCGCGACGATGATCTTCGACCCGTACGTCATCGTCCACTACATCAGCCAGTTCCTCGTCCTCGAGCCCGGCGACCTGATCAACACCGGAACCCCGCCCGGGGTCGGCATGGGCTTCCGCCCCGAGATCTGGTTGCAGGCCGGCGACGTCATGGAACTCGCCATCGACGGCCTCGGCCGTCAGCGCCAGACCGTGATCCCGCCGCGATGAGAGCCCTCGTCCTCACCGGGCCGGGCAGCGCGGAGGTGCAGGAGGTCCCGGAGCCTGTGGCCGTCCCCGGCGATGTCGTGGTCGAGGTGCACCGCGCCGGTGTCTGCGGAACCGACGTGGAGCTCTTCACCGGGCAGATGCAGTACCTGCATGACGGCGTGACCAGCTATCCCGTCCGCATCGGCCACGAGTGGATGGGCGAGGTCGTCGAACTCGGCGATGGCGTCGATCCGGCCTGGCTCGGCCGCCGCGTCACCGGCGACACCATGCTCGGCTGCGGTCGCTGTCGGCGATGCCTGTCGGGTTACCAGCATGTCTGCGCCTTCCGCGGAGAGCTCGGCGTACGAGACGGACGGCCAGGCGCGCTGGCCGAGCGGGTCGCCGTCCCTGCCTCTTCGCTGCGCGCGCTTCCAGACACCGTCGATGACACCGCCGGTGCCCTCGTCGAACCCGGCGGCAACGCCTATCGGTCCGCCGAGGCCGCCGGTGTCGGCGCGGGCGAGCGCGTGCTCGTCTTCGGTGCGGGCACGATCGGCCTGCTCGCCGCGATGTTCGCCCGCGCGCGCGGCGCCGAGGTGCACCTGCTCGGCCGCAGCGAGCGCTCGCTGGCGTTCGCCCGATCCCTCGGCTTCTCGAGCGCGTGGTCGGACGAGACGCTGCCCGACCTGCCGTGGGATGCCGTGATCGACGCTTCCAACGCCGCGCAGCTCCCCGCGCGCGCCGTGGAGCTCGTCGAACCGGGCCGGCGGGTGGTCTTCGTCGGCCTCGCGGGCAGCCCGAGCCTCGTCGACACCCGCGCGCTCGCCCTGGCGGACGTGACGGGCGTGGGCATCCTGAGTGCGTCTCCCGGGCTGGACGGCACGATCGAGGCGTATGCGTCGGGCGCGGTCGATCCCCGGCCGCTGGTCGCCGCCACGGTTCCGCTCGAGGGCGTGCCGGCCATCCTTGCGGGCGAGCGTCCGCCGGGCGCAGGACCCGGCCCGAAGTTCCACATCGACATCCGACACCCTGGAGGTACCCCATGACCCGCGCCATCGTCACCGGCGGAGCGAGCGGCCTCGGCGCCGCGACGGCCGCGCGCCTGAGCGCAGACGGGATCGACGTCGTGCGCGTCGACCTCGGAGGCGACTGCGACGTGGTTCTCGACATCACCGACGACGGGGCCGTGGCGGAGGCCGTCGATCGCATCGGCGGCGTGGACATCCTGGTCAACTCCGCGGGCATCGTCGGGCCGAACACCCCGCTCGTCTCGACGTCGTCCGACCAGTGGCGGGCCGTGCTCGGCGTGAACGTCGTCGGAACGGTCGCCATGATGCGCGCGTTCGTGCCGGGGATGGTCGAGCGCGGCTGGGGACGGGTGGTCAACATCGCCAGCATGGCGGGCAAAGACGGTAATCCCAACCTCTCCATCTACTCCGCGTCGAAGGCGGCCGTGATCGGCCTCACCAAGTCGGCAGGCAAGGAGCTGGCGACGACCGGCGTGCTGGTGAATGCGATCGCTCCCGCGGTGATCGCCACCCCGATGAACGACGACACCGCGCCGGACGTGCTCGCCCACATCACGAGCCTCATTCCGATGAAACGGGTGGGGCGGGCGGAGGAGGTCGCCGAACTGATCGCGTGGCTCGCCTCCGACCGGGTCAGCTTCTCGACCGGCGCCGTCTACGACATCAGCGGAGGTCGGGCGACCTACTGAGGGCCGGTCGGCCGGGCGTCGACGATCGCACGGATCTCGTCGACGCTCTCGACGAGCGCCGACAGCGGCGTGCGGAAGGCGAGGGCGCTGACGCTGACCGCGCCGGACATCGCACCGCCGGGACCGAAGTGACCGGGGACGGCGAGGCAGTTGACTCCGAGCTCGTTCTCCTGGTCATCGGTGGCCCAGCCGCGCGCGCGGGTCAGCTCGAGCTCGTTCCAGAGCGCGTCGAGCGTTCCGATCGTGTTGGCGGTGCGGCGCTCGAACGGCCCGATTCCGATCACGGTCGCCAGCTCGTCCGTACTGGAGCAGGTGACGCTGAGGAGGAGCTTCCCGACGGCCGTGCGGTAGGCGGGGTTCCGCCCGCCGACCACCGAGGTGAGTCGCACCGAGCCGGATGCGGGGTCGACTTTGGCGCGGTAGACCACCTCGTCGCCATCGAGCACCGCGTAGTGGGCTGTCTCGCCGAAGCGTTCGCTCAGTCGGCTCAGCACAGGCTCGACCGCGCGGCCTTCCGGCCGGGCGGACTGGTTCTCGAGGGCCAACCGCAGGAACTCGTCCCCGACGACGTAGATGCCGCGGCCGAGCTGCGCGGCGAAGTTCGCGCGCCGCAGCGACGCGAGCGCCCTGTGGACGGTCGACTTGGGGCTGTCCACCGCCTGGGCGAGCTCGTCGAGTGTCGCCCCCTCCGGTCGCTTCGCGAGTGCGGAGAGCACGGCGAGGACGCGGTCGGAGCCGACCAGCCGGTCGACCGCGGGTGCGCGACCGCCGCCGAGGTCGGATGACGTCATGCGTGCATTCTATCGGATCGCAATTCCGATTATCGGGATACGGCAGTCGGCACAGAGCGTGGGCGCCGAGCGACCACGCTCTGTGCCGTTCAGCGGATGCGGATGAGCCGGGCGCTCAGCTCGGTGGGCAGGGTCACGAGCAGTGTGCCGTCCTGCCATTCGAGCCCGGTCTCGACATCGGTCGGGAACAGCACCTCGGCTCGGCGCGCGAGGCCGTCGGCCAACGGCAGCCGGACAGTCTCATCGCCGCCGCGCCGCCAGACCGCCAACAGGATGCCGTCGTCGTCGACAAGTCCCTGGGCCACCCACCGGTCGTCCCAGCCGGGCAGCCCGATGGGCCAGATCGGTGTCATGCCGGGGATCCGCTCCCGGTAGGAGCGGTACACTGCCATCGCCTCGGCCACGGTTGCCAGCTGCGCGTCATCCAGGCGCCACATCCCGCCGCTGAGCTGGGGCCGCGCCAGCAGGCCGTTCACGATCGCGAAGCGCAGCTCCTCCCGTCCGAACTCGGGTTGCGGATAGACCCACACCGCCGCCTGCTCCGGCGTGACACCGCTCGGGGCGCCGGCCGCGATGGTCGCGTAGCGGACGTGGTCGGTCTGGTCGCTGGTCGAGAGGATGGAGAATTCGGCCATCGACGCGTAGTCGATCCTGGCTCCTCCGCTGGAGCAGTTCTCGATGACCAGCCCGGGATGCCGCTCGAACAGGCCGGCGATCCAGCGCAGGAAGGCGCGGTGATGCTCCAGCAGCGCGTCGCCCGCGCTCGTGGAGCCGACGTCTGTACCGATGCCGCCATTGATGTTGTAGTCGAACTTCAGGTAGCCGAGGCCGTAGTCGGCGATGAGCCGATCGACCACGGCGTCCATCCGCCCGATGACGGCGGGGGACCGGAAGTCCAGCTGATGACGCCCCTGGCTGTCCACGCGGGCGCCGTGCCTGCTGAAGAACGCCGATGACGGCAACCGGTCGGCGACCGGGCTCTCGACGCCGACGACGTCGGGCTCGAGCCAGAGGCCGGGCACCATTCCCGCGGCGCGGATCGCGTCGAACACCCGAACGAACCCGCCGGGGAACCGGGCGCTGGACTCCGTCCAGTCGCCGACGGTGTTCCACCAGCCCTGCTCGTCGGAGTACCAGCCCGCGTCGACGCAGAAGTACTCGCTGCCGGCGGCTGCTGCAGCGGCGATGACCGGCAGCAGCTTCTCCTCCGTCGGATCGGCCATCAGCGCGTTCATGAAGTCGTTGAACACGATCGGCAGGCGCTCGTCGTCCTCGTTGGGGCGGCGGATGAGCCGGCGGTACTCGGTCAGCGGCCGGAGGGCGTCCTCCAGGCGGCCGGGGGTGCACGCGATCGCGAGCGGCACGGCCGAGAACGACTCGCCGGGCGCGAGCCGGCGGTGCCAGTGGTGCTCCTGGTCGTTCGGGCCGCCTGCCGAGAGGTAGACCGCGGCCAGGTGGTCTCCGACCTCCCACTGCCACGACCCGTTGGCCTCGATCTGCCACGCCCAGGTGCGATCGCGCCCGAGGTCCTCGAGCGCGCCCATGGGCAGGTACTCGGTGGTCGACTGCGTTCCGATGCTCGACACCGAGACCCGCGACTTGGACGAGTGCACTCCTTCTTCGGTGAAACCGACGTCCACGATGCCCAGGGACGGCAGGGAGTGCTCCGTCCAGTTGAACTCCGCCAGCAGCGTGTTGTGCGGGATCCGCAGCCGCACCCGCTCACGCCAGTCCTCGTCGCGGAAACGGGCGAACCCGTTGAGGGTCAGGCTGGACAGGTGCTCCAGGGCGACGGCCGTGCCCGACTCGTTGACGACCTCCTGCTCCACCCGCAGCACGGGCAGTTCGCCGTATAGGGAGAAGGTGGACCGGAGGACGACGCCAGCCGGCGTGCGCTGCAGCAGCTCCAGCTGGGAACGGCCGTCGACCTCCCGGGTCGTGTGCCGCTCGTAGCGCAGTTCGGCCGAGGTGCCGAGGCCCACGTGACGCTGGCCCTGGGGGAGCCGTCCACCGGCGACGAGCACCTCGGCAGGCGGAGTGGCGATGCGGGAGGGGATGTCGTCGGCGGGGCGGCCGGCGACATCCAGCCCGGTCACGACCGCGCGGCCCTCCTCGAGGGCGATCCTGAGCCGGACGGCCGAGTTGCCCCAATCGATCAGCTCACTCATGCGGCGAGCACACTCGCCCGGTCGGCCCAGGGGGCGTCGGCGACGACGACCGGGCTGCCGCTCGCCACTGTCTCGTCGACCGCCAGGCTGAGCAACTGGTCGTGGCAGCCATCGGCGACCGGGTAGACCGGGGCGCCGCCCGCCGCGTATTCCGCCATCCGGTGCATCAGCTCGGCGACCGCAAGCTCGTCGTCGTTGAGCCGTGCACCGCGGAAGCGGTTGCGCCACAGCACATCGTCGTTCCAGGCGATGGAGTCGACGAACCAGCCTTCGAGATCGCCGTCGGCACCGGTGGCGTCGCGCTGCAGTCGTCCGCGCGTCACCTGGCGCGGCGCGACGACGTACGAGACGTCGTCGTCGGAGAGCTGACCCCTGTCGCCGTATACCTCGATGTGTCGCGGCCGGATCGGCGAGAAGTACTGCTCGAAATCGAACTCGTACACCGCGTTCGCCTCCCCGAAGGCGAGGCGCGCGATCGTACGGTCGGGAGCGTACTCGGCCGGCTCGTCCTGCCAGTCGTCGCGGCCGCGCACGGACAGCACCGGCATCCTGGCCGCCCAGCCTGACACCTCTACCGGCTCGAAGCCGGCTCCGAGGAAGGCGCGGATCAGGCTCACGCCGTGGTAGCCGTGGGCCACCGACATCCGGGTGAACGAAATCGCGCCGAGCAGCCCGGAGCGGGCGACGGCGAGCCTCGCGGCGAGGTGCGCCTGGAACCGGTACTGCTCCGCCACCTGGACGCGCAGGTCCTTGACGTCGTCGTAGAACGAGAACAGCGCATCGCGGTTCGGCGCGGGAGGCGTCTCGGTCAGGACGGCGTGACCGTCGCGCGCGAGCGCTGTCGTCAGCTCCGGCGCGGTCGCCGGCGGCGCGGCGACCACCACGAAGTCGTATTCGCCCGCGCGGAACTCGTCGAACGACGTGGTCGTCTCGACGCCCCAGGCCGCGGAGGCCCGCTCGGCGGATTCGGCACTGCGGGTGACGACGCGCGTCACCTCGAAGTGGTGGGGGAGGGCGGCCGCCGCGCGGAGGAAGTACTCCCCACGCCAGCTAGCGCCGACGATGCCGATCCTGGCCGCCATCAGAGCTCCCGTCCGTTGCGTCCGCCGCCGGTGCCCGAGTAGGGGGCGCCCGGGTTCCAGTCGTCGGGGCGCGCCGGCTGGGTGCCGTCGACCGGGAGGAGGACGGTCCCGTGCTCGCGAGCGGAGCGGTAGGCGGCCTCCACGACCTCCAGCGCCTGGAGCGAGGAGTCGGGGATGCTGTAGTCGCGGGTCCCCGACGCGATCTGCTCGGCCAGGAACTCCAGGTGTCGCTGGTGGCCGCTCACCTCGAAGGGCGTGACGTCGAAGCGCACGCGGGGGTTGTCCGCCGTCACGAGGATGTAGTGGCCCTCGTAGGCGCCGAACTCGATGAAGCCGTCGTCGCCGACGATGCGGAACAGCGCGACCGTGTCGTTGCGCGACATCGGCACGAAGTCGCCGGTGTGCATGACGACACGCACGCCGGAGGCGGTGCGGGCCAGGGTGACGGCGTCGGTCTCGACCTGCATCCCGTCGCGGAAGGTGCGCGTGGAACTGTCCGCCGCGGCCAGTACGAACTCCACCGGCTCGCCGCCGGTGAGCGAGACGAAGAACTGCAGCCAGTGGATGCCCGCGTTGATGATGTCCCAGCTGGTGCACTCGATCTCGACCAGGCGGAGTGCGCCGATGTCTCCGCGGCGCACCCGCTCGACGATCTCGAGGGCGGCCGCCTGGGCCATCAGGCCGTGCGGCACGACGACCGGAAGGCCGGCCGCCTTGATCAGGCCGAGGATCTCGCGGCCGGCGGCCGTGGTGTCGCCGAGGGGCTTCTCGACGAGCAGCCCCGAGAGTCCGGGGATATCCAGGGCCGCCCGGGTCAGCGGCAGGTGGGTCGGGGCGTAGGTCGACACGCAGACGACATCCGTGGGGCGCGCGGCGAACATCTCCTCGGCGCTGGTGAACGTCTGGATGCCCGGGTCCTTCGCGCGCACCCGCTCGAGCGCTGCTTCGCTCATGTCCGCGACGGCGACCAGCTGGAAGTCGTCGGATGCGATGAGTGCGTCGATGCTCAGGGTGCCCCCGGCTCCGGCCCCGATCACGGCTGCGGTCAGGGGTCGTCGGTCGCTCATTTCTCCTCCTCGAGAACGGATTCGAGGCGCGCTGTGCGACCTCGGCAAGCAAACTCTATCTGATAGGTTGGAAGCGTCAAGGGGCAATATTCCGTCGCGTCGGGTAGCGAGGCGTTCTACCCTGGTGAGAATCTCGAACAGGGGATCCGATATGAGTGAGACCACGGCGAAGGGCGAGCGGCCCGAGTCTTCCAGCGGCGCGATGCGGCGCGTCGTCGAGCGCGTCGAGCAGCTGGTGTTCGAGGAGCTGGAGCCCGGCCACGAGCTGCCGTCGGAGGGATCGCTCGCCGCGGACCTCGGCGTGAGCAGGCTCACCGTCAGGGAGGGCATGCGGCAGCTGAGCGCCCGCGGTCTCATCGAGGTGCACAACGGCAGGAAGCCCGTGGTCGCGGCCCCCAACGGCAAGGGGGTCGGAGACTTCTTCCGCACCGCCATCCGCCGCGACCCGCGTGCGCTGCTGGACTTGCTGGAGGTGCGCCAGGCCATCGAGGTGCAGGTCGCCGTGCTGGCGGCGCGCAACGCCAGCAGGGCGAGCATCGTCGCGATGCAGGCCGCTATCGACGACATGCGGCGCACGGTGGACGAGCCGGCCGAGTTCAGCGAGGCCGACATCCAGTTCCATGAGCTGCTCGCCGCGGCGAGCGGCAATCAGATGCTCACGATCCTGATCGAGGAGCTGTCGGACTCCCAGCGCTCCTCGCGCGTGCAGAGCGTGCTCGGCCACGAGCGGCTCGGCCGGCGGCTCGACGAGGTCTGCGACCAGCACGCCGCGATCCTCGAGTGCGTCGAACGGCGTGACGAAGCGGGCGCCGGCGCGGCGATGCGGGCCCATCTCCGCAGCACGGAGCGCGACCTGACGGCCGCCCTCCGCTGACCTCCTCACGTGCGGCCTGATCGCTTCTGCGCGCCCGCCGATGGGTTCGTGGGAAATTCGATGTTGACTTTCGCGCTCAACCTATCTGATACTTTCGGCTAGAGGGCGCTGATGCCCTCCGAGAGACACGAGGGTGAATCGATGAAGATTACGCAGATCGTCACGACCGTCGTCGGCACGCCATGGCGTGAACTGACGTTCGTCGAACTCGAGACGGACGATGGCCGGGTCGGGGTCGGTGAGGTACGGATGGTGAACAAGACCGAGACGCTTCTCGCGGCCATCAGCGAACTTGGCGACCGGTACGTGATCGGATCCGACCCCTTCGACGTGGAGAGGATCGCCGGCGGCGTGCTCTGGAAGGAGTACGGCAGGGCAGGCGAGGTCGCGCAGTCCGCCCTCGCGGCGATCGACATCGCGTGCTGGGACCTCATCGGGCAGGCCTGCGGCCAGCCGGTGTGGAGGCTGCTCGGCGGCCGGTTCCGCGACACGGTGCCCGCGTACGCGAACGGCTGGTACCAGGGCGATCGCGAGCCGGAGACCATCGCCGAGCTCGCCCGGACCGTGGTGGCGCGCGGCTACCGCGGCCTCAAGCTCGACCCGTTCGGTGCGGCGACGGCGGAGCTGAGCGAGGCAGAGCTGCGGCGCTCCGTGACCATCGTGTCCGCGGTGCGCGAGGCCGTCGGCGACGACGTGCAGATCATGGTGGAGATGCACGGCCGGTTCCGCTCTGCGACGGCCATCCGCGCCGCTGCAGCGCTCGAGCACCTCGCGCCGACCTGGATCGAGGAGCCGGTGCCCCCGGGGAATGTGCACGGCCTCCGCAACGTGCGCCGCTCCACCCGCCTTCCCATCGCGACGGGCGAGCGGATCCACGAACTGGAGGAGCTCGCACCGCTGCTGGAGGAAGGCCTCGTCGACACCGTCCAGGTGGACATGACGCACTTCGGCGGCTTCACTGGTCTGCGTCGGGTCGCAGCCTGGGCGTCCGCCTACAACGTCCCGGTGGCCCCGCACAACGTCTGCGGTCCGGTCGGTACGGCCGCCAACGTCCACCTCGGCGTCGCGACGCCCAACTTCCAGATCCTGGAGCACTTCAACGACTTCGCGGATTCCTGGGTGCTCGACCTCGTCGACGCCCCGTTGACCGTCGACGCCGTGAGCGGCGGCTTCTCCGTACCGGAGCGGCCGGGACTGGGAGTCCGGCTCGATCGGGAGCGCGCCGCCGAGCATCCGAGCAACGGCGCCACCTTCAATCTTTTCGCCGTCGGGTGGGAACGCCGCGACGGTACCCCGCTGACGGCGGGCATCTCCTCGCACTGACTTCTCGCACACCCCCGCGAGTCGAACCCCACAGAAATGGAGTCGGAATGCAACGCACGATGAGGCGATCATTGTCGATCGCCGCCGCGGCCGCCGTCGTCTTCGGTCTCGCCGCCTGCGCCCAGTCCGGGTCGTCCGCGAACGGCGACGACGGAGCCTCGACGGGCACGATCAAGGTCTGGGACCTGCTGGTCGGAAGCGACAAGAACTGGAAGGCGGTGATGGACAAAGTCGACGCGGAGTTCGCCAAGGCGCACCCCGGAGTGAAGGTCGACCGCATCGCCCAGCCCGCCGATCCCTCCGCCATCCACCAGCTCATGCAGGCGGCGGCGCAGTCCAAGAAGGGCCCCGACCTCATCATGATCTGGGCGTGGGGCGACGTGCTCACGCTCAAGCCCTCGCTGGCGCCGATCGACAAGTACATCTCCGCCGCCGAGCGCAAGAGCCTCACCGGCTGGGAGGGCACCACCTTCGACGACAAGACCTACGGCGTGCCGATCGGTCTCCAGGGTCTCGGCATCTCGTACAACAGCAAGCTGTTCGAGCAGGCCGGTCTCAACCCCGACGATCCGCCCACGTCGACCGATCAGCTGCTCAAGGCCTGCACTGCGCTGAACGCCGCGGGGATCACCCCGATCGGCGGCGGCAACAAGGAGGGCTACCTCAGCGGCTGGACCACCTCGACCTTGTACGCAGGGTCGGCCAGCATCGCCCAGGCGCAGAAGAACTCGACCTACACGGCGCCCTTCAACAAGCCGGCCTTCTCCGACGCGGCCGAGGGCGTCATGAAGCTGGTCGACGGCAAATGCTTCGACCCGAACATGCCGGCGACTCCGTGGTACCCGGACGGCTTCCAGAAGTTCCAGGACGGCAAGGCGGCGATGCAGTTCACCATCTACAGCCAGTTCGCCTACATGCAGGACCCGAAGATCGGCCAGTACATCAAGTTCATCCCGTCGGTCGAGAACACCCGCACCCCGGAGTTCCTGCCCGCGGGCGCGATGAACGTCTGGGCGGTGACCTCGTTCTCGCAGCACAAGAAGCTCGCCGCCGAGCTCGCACTGTTCCAGGAGGGCGCCAAGTTCCAGCAGGAGCGGCTCGACAAGGCCGGCTACTTCCCTAACAACACCGGCGTCAGCTTCGACGCGTTCCTCAAGGACCACCCTGGTGCGACCGGACTGGTCGACATGCTGAAGAAGGGCGAGAAGACGTTCCTCCCCGTCCACAACATGCAGGACTCCAAGACGAACGACATCTATCAGAATCAACTCGAGCTGGTCATGCTCGGCCAGACGACGTTGAAGGATGCCCTGCAGGCGACCGAGGATTCGCGCGCGCAGCAGTTCCCGGTCCTGATGGCGAAGTAGAGGGAGGACAGGACGATGGTGAGCACGACCACGAGAACAGCCGGGCGGGCCGGACCGGTGACCGGCCGGCGCCGGGTGCGCAAGTACTCGTCCTTCTGGACGCTCGCGCTGTTCCTCGGACCCTCGTTGCTCATCATCGCCCTGCTCCGGGTCTGGCCGGTCTTCCAGGGTTCGTTCATCGCCTTCACGCAGTGGGACGGAATTCGGCAGCCCGTCTTCAACGGGTTCGACAACTTCGTCCGGATGTTCAACGACCCCGTGCTGCTGACCGCGCTCGGCAACACGGGCAAGATCCTTCTGCTCGCCCCGATCTGGATCCTCGGCCCGCTGCTGCTGGCCGCGGTCATCCACGACCGCATCCCCGGGGCGTCGTTCTTCAAGATCTCGTACGTGCTGCCCGTGCTGGTCTCGCCGGCCGTGATCGGCGTGCTCTTCGTGATCATCCTCGGACCGGACGGGCCGCTGAACATCGTGCTGCGGTCCCTCGGTCTCGGCGCGCTGGCCGTCAACTGGACGGTGGACACCGGCCTGGTCATGTGGATCGTCGCCGGAATGCTCATCTGGTCGACGTTCGGACTCGGCGTGCTGCTGTTCAGCGCCGGGCTGTCGTCGGTCGACGAGAGCCTCTACGAGGCGGCCAGGATCGACGGCGCCAACTGGATGCAGCGCTTCTGGTACGTCACCGTCCCGTCCGTTCGCGGTGTCGTGGAGTACTGGACGGTCATGGTCGTGATCATGGCATTCTCCTCGGCCATCGTGCTCGGCTACGCGTTCTCGCAGGGCGGTCCCGGCTACTCGTCGACGACGGTCGACCTCTTCATCTACAACCAGGCGTTCCGCTACGGGGCGCCCGGATACGCGACCGCCATCGGCATCACGCTCTTCCTGCTGATCGGCGTCCTCCTCGTGATCTTCCTGCGGCTGTCGCGCCGGCGCGGAGAGAACATGTTCGACGATTCAGGGACTCCGCTGTGACCGCACTCCACCCTCCGCGCGAGGTCGTCGAAGACGTCGTGCCCGCGCCTGCGCCCGCCCGGCGTCGCCGCCGCCGGCTCTCGCCCGCCCGCTTCACGGTCGTCGTGGTCTGCGCCGCCATCGCGGCTTCGACGATCTACCCGTTCGTGTTCATGGCGTTCACGTCGTTGAAGACGCCCCAGGACTACGTCGACAACAAGCTCGGCCTGCCGATCCCGCCGACGATCCAGAACTTCGTCACGGCGCTCTCGGGCGATCTGGGCATCTCCTTCGTCAACAGCGTGATCACCGTGGGGGCCGGCACCGTCATCACCGTGATCCTGGGCTGCATGTCGGGCTTCGCGTTCGCCTTCCTGCGCTTTCCGTTCCGGGCGTTCCTGCTGCGGCTGATCATGATCATCATGGTGCTGCCGGTGACGGTGCTCATCCCGCCGATCTTCAAGGTCATCCTCGACCTCGGCCTGGTGGACAGCTACCCGGGGCTCATCCTGCTCTACGTCGGGCTGAGCATCCCGGCGGGCGTCTACATGATGGCCACGTTCTTCCTGGCCATCCCGCGCGAGCTCGTCGAGTCCGCCCGCATCGACGGGGCGTCGCCGTTCCGGGTCTTCCGGAGCATCGCCGTGCCGCTGGCCCGCCCGGCGTTTATCACGCTCGGCACGTTCACCTTCCTCGGGCTGTGGAACGAGCTGCTGTTCTCGCTGCTGATCATGTCGAGCCCGGAGCACCGCACGCTCCCCGTCGCTATCACCCTCCTGCGGCAGAGCGTCCAGAACCCCACACTGGTGCAGGACGCGATCATCGCGGCCGGCCTCCTGCTGTCGGCCGCCCTGCCGTTCCTGCTCTTCGTGCTCTTCAACCGCCAGATCACCCAGGGCATGGTCGCGGGAGCGCTCAAGTGAGCCCCCGGCCGCCGATCGCCGCCGAGCTCGCGGCGCACCTCCCCGCCGAGGAGGCGACCCGGCCGTTCCTGGACGGGCTCGAGGGCATCGCCCGACTGCGCGAGGCGATGGCGGAGTACGAGGAGTCGCCGGCCGAGGTCGCCGAGGCGACAGGGGCACGCATCGACGAGCGCGAGCTCGCCGGCGTGCGCGTCCTGGTCGTCCGGCCGCCCGACGGCGTGCCGGTCAGAGGCACCGTCGTGAACGTCCACGGCGGCGGCCTGATCGCCGGAAGCCATCGATCGGTGCTCGGCGTCAACGCCGGCTTCGCCTCGGCACTCGCGTGCACCATGGTCATCCCCGACTACCGCCTCGCCCCCGAGCACCCCTACCCGGCCGCGCTGGACGACATCCACGCCGTCTGGGAGAGCACGGTCGCCGGCGCCGTCGGCGACCCGGGGCGCGTCGTGCTGATGGGCGGAAGCGCAGGAGGTGCCCTCTCGGCCGGCCTCACGCTGCGCCTCATCGAGCGCGGCGGACGTCTCCCTGATGCTCTTGTACTGGTGCAGCCGCAACTCGACGACCGCAACGAGCAGCCCTCCACATTCGAGCTCGACGCGGCCCACTTCTGGGACCGGCCGTCGAACCTGCTGAGCTGGGAGCTCTATCTCGCGGGCACCGATCCGGTGCCACCGGAGGCGGCGGCCGCGCGGGCGACCGAGCTGAGCGGGTTCCCGCCGACGTTCGTCGAGATCGGGCAGGTCGACCTGTTCCGCGACGAGGAGCTGGACTTCGTGGCCCGGCTCAGTCGGGCGGGCGTCCCCGTGGAGGCGCATGTCTGGGCCGGCGCGTTCCACGGCTTCGACGGGCTCGCGGCGACGACAACCGCCCAGCGCGCGATCGCCGATCGGCTCGCCTATCTCCGGGCGGCGCTCGCGAGCTGAGCGCGCCGCACGGCAGCACCGCACCACCACCGCTCCATCGCTCCACTGCACCACCGACCAACGGAACCAGCACTCGAGGAGGAGTAATGAAACGATCGACGACGCCCCCAGCCGAGACGTCCGTAGGCCCCGGCCGCCGGACCTTCCTCGGCCACGCCGCGGTGGGAGGCCTCGCGGCCGCCGCCGCCCTCGTCCCCGTCGTCGCGGCGGACCCTGCGGTCGCCGCGCCCCCGCCCAAGCCCAAGCCGCGCGCCGCCGGCGGCGGCTCCACCGTCGTCTTCAACGTCCAGGACTACGGTGCCGCCGGGAACGGGACTCACGACGACACCGCCGCCATCCAGAGCGCGATCACAGCGGCTCAAGCGGCGGGCGGCGGGACGGTGTACCTGCCGTCGGGCACCTACAAGACGACATCCACGCTGCTGATCTCCGGCGCGAGCATGACCGTCGCGGGCGAAGGGGCATCGAGCGTGATCGCGTGCGCCTTCGCCGCAGGCGACATCCTCCGGGTCGCCCGCCCGTCCAGTTCGGCACCGCTCGTGGCGAACGGGTTGTTCGAGGACTTCGCCATCGTCTCCACGGTCACGAAGACCAGCGGCGCGGCGCTCGCCATGGACGGTGTGCAGGACATGCGCATCTGCAATGTGCACGCCGTCTCGCGGGTGTACTCGTCCCCGAACAACCTGTGGGACTCGTTCAGCTTCCACGACTTCACGATCGTCGTGATGGAGAACTGCAAGATCCTCGCCCAGAACAAGGGGATCACCTGCTGGGGCAACCAGGTCGGCGCCGACATCTGGATCACCGGCGGCACGCTCTGCTCGTTCACGCCGATCGGGGTCCATGTCGGCGGCGGTGTCGGCGGAGTCTACTTCGACGAGTTCCTCTGCTACCTCAACGGCACCAACGTGCTCATCGACGACACCCTCGGCGGCTCGGCGAACCGCGAGATCATCTTCAACCAAGCCGTGCTCGACGGGTCGTACCGCCACAATGTCGAGATCAAGCAGAACGGGGTCTATGTCATCACCTTCCAGGACACCTGGTTCAGCAACTCCGGATTCGACGGCCAGGCCGGCCATCCCGACGGCTGCCTGCTCCGCGTGCACCCGGGGGCCATCCTCCATCCGTCGAACGTCACCGTGTCCGGTTGCAAGATGTTCAACGGCTTCGGCTCGGGGATCTTCGCCGAATCCGGTGCGTGGACGATCGTGGGCAGCGACATCAGCCTCAACGGCCAGGGGGCAGCGGGAGGCTACGGCGTCCTCCTGGACTCGAACGCGTCGGGGACCGTCATCAGCGGCAATTCCATTCGCACGAACGGCAACTATCCCAGCGCGAAGCCGACCGGGGTGGGAGTCAAGATCACCCCGGCCGTCAACGACTACCTGGTGACCTCGAACAACCTGACCGGCAACGGGACCGCCGCGCTCGTCGACGGCGGCGGCACGTCCAAGATCGTCGACCTCAACCTCGGCGTCTGAGCTCCGTCCGCGGCCGCCCGATCAGAGCAGCTCCGCCCTCATCTCGATCAGGTGGCCGCGGGTCAGCGCGGCGGCGGCGTCCGCATCCCGGTCGCCGATCGCGTCGACGATGCGTTCGTGCACGAGCTGGTCCGCGTCGCCGCCGAACGCGCGGCCGATCCGGAGCAGGTCGATCATCGCCTCTCTGCTCCGCGGGGTGAACCCGTCGAAGAGGTCGGCGAGGATCGGGTTGTGCGACGCCGCGACGATGGCACGGTGCACGGCGATGTCCGCGTCGACATGCTGCTCGAGGTCGCTCCGCCGCGCCGCGCGGGACGTGAGCGCTCGCCGCAGCGCCTGGAGATCGGCGGGGGTCCGCCGTTCGGCCGCCAGCGCAGACGCCTCCACCTCGATCGCGATGCGCGCCTCGATCACGGCGACGATGTCCGCGCGCCGGACGATGCGCTCCCAGTCCTCCGGCTGGTCGAGCGCGGTGACGAAGACCCCGGAGCCCTGGCGGGTGGCGAGCACTCCGCGCCCGGCCAGCTGGCGGATGGCCTCCCGGATCGTCGAGCGGCCGACCCCGAGCTGAGGGGCGAGGGTCGTCTCGCCCGGCAGCTTCTGGCCGAGCGCCCACTCGCCGGCCCTGATGCGGTCGAGCAGGGCCTCCGCGGCCTGTTCGGCCAGGGGTTCGCGACGGAGCGGTGTCATGAGTCCATCTTCGCGTATTCCCCAACTCCTCTGCTTGTCTGAGGAGTTGTGGTAGCGTCGGAGCATGCTTCACGGACTCCTCCTTCACCGCCACGGCGGGGCGTAGCCAGACCGGCTCCCCGCCGTGGAGGCGGGTGCTGCGCCGGTCGATCAGGCCCCGATCGAGACAGGAATCCGAACATGACCATCAGCACGTCCCCCTCCCACGCCGCCGCGGATCGACACCAGTCGGCAGCGACCCCGTCCTGGAACCGGCAGCGGCCCTCGGCGATGCCGTGGCAGCGCTACCGCAGCGTCTTCGACCGGGTGGAGGTCCCGCTCGTCGACAGGGAGTGGCCCGACCGCCGCCTCGTCAGCGCTCCGCTGTGGGTGCCCGTCGACCTCCGCGACGGCAACCAGGCGCTCGCAGAACCGATGGATCCCGAGCGCAAGCGCCGCTTCTTCGAGCTCCTGGTCTCGATGGGCTACACCGAGATCGAGGTCGGCTACCCGTCGGCGTCGCAGACCGACTACGACTTCGTGCGCGACATCGCCGAGAAGGACATCGCGCCGGATGACGTCACGATCGTCGTCTTCACGCCCGCCCGCCGCGACCTCATCGAACGGACGGTCGAGTCGATCCGCGGCATCCGCAACCCGGTCGTGATCCACCTGTACACGGCGACGGCGCCCGTCTGGCGGGACGTGGTGCTCGGCAAGAGCAGGGACGAGCTGCGCGAGCTGATCCTGGCAGGGGCGGCCGACGTGCTCGAACTCGCCGGCCACCTGCCGAACGTGCGCTTCGAGTTCTCGCCGGAGGTGTTCAACCTCACGGAGCCGGACTACATCATCGAGATCTGCGACGCGGTGACCGCACTCTGGGACGCCACCCCCGAGCGGCCCGTGATCCTCAACCTGCCGGCCACCGTCGAGGTCGCGACGCCGAACGTCTACGCCGACCAGATCGAGTACATGCACAAGAACCTCGGCCGTCGCGACGCGGTGATCCTGTCGGTCCACCCGCACAACGACCGCGGCACCGGCATCGCCTGCGCCGAGCTCGCCGTGCTCGCGGGCGCGCAGCGGGTGGAGGGCTGCATCTTCGGCAACGGTGAGCGCACGGGCAACGTCGACCTGGCCACGCTCGCCCTGAACCTCCACGCTCAGGGCGTTGACCCGATGATCGACTTCTCGGACATCGACCGCATCCGCCGCACGGTCGAGTACTGCAACCGGATCGAGGTGCACCCCCGCCATCCGTACGTCGGCGACCTGGTGCACACGGCCTTCAGCGGCACGCACCAGGACGCCATCAAGAAGGGGTTCGCCGAGCACCGCTCCCGGGCGGAGGCGGAGGGTCGGCCGGAGCGCGAGCTCGACTGGCGGGTCCCCTACCTGCCGATCGACCCGGCCGACCTCGGCCGGAACTACGACGCGGTCATCCGGGTCAACTCGCAGTCGGGCAAGGGCGGGATCGCCTACCTCCTGGAGGCCGAGTACGGCATCGAGCTCCCTCGCCGGATGCAGATCGACTTCGCCCGGAACGTGCAGCAGCACACGGACAGCACGGGTGCGGAGATCGACGCGCCCCAGCTGCTGGAGCTGTTCGAAGGCAGCTACCTGCACTCGCGGCACGACGACATCGCACTGGTGGAGCTCGAGACGGATCAGCAGGCCGGCAGAAGCCGCACGCGCATCGGGGTCCGCATCGACGGCGTCGAGCACCACGGCGGCTACGACGACGTCGGCCCGGTCGACGCGGTCACGCGCCTGCTGGCGGAGTGCGGCATCCGGGTGGAGATCCTCTCGCTGCACCAGACCTCCCTCAGCGCCGGCGCGGCGAGTGAGGCGCTGACCCTGATCGAGTACCGCGACGCCGCCGGCGTCCACTGGTCCGCCGGCCGGCACCGTTCGGTGCTCACGGCGAGCGTGGAGGCCGTGCTGAGAGCGGCGAGCGTCGGTGGTGGTGCCGCCGGGGCCAGCTGACTCCGGCGGCACCCCGCGCGTCAGCGCACGGCGGCAGCCTCCTCCCGCGCTGCGGCGAAGAACTCCCGTTCGTGCAGGGCCGACCGGCGGAACGCCGCGAGCATCGTCCTCCTGGTCGCTTCGTCCGCCCCAGCCGCCGCACGGGTGACGATGTCGACGGCCTGCCGGGTGGACGCGGAGAACGCCGGATCCGCGTAGGTGTCGAGCCACGACGCGTACGGGTGAGCGGCGTGCGACAGCGGATGCAGCCGCTCGCCGAGGTCGTGATAGAGCCAGAAGCACGGCAGCAGGGCGGCGACGAGAACCCGGTAGTCGCCGCGCGCGACCGCGGCCAGATGATGGTCGAGGTAGGCGGTGGTGGCGCTGCCCGGGCGGACGGCGAGCAGCGCCCGCTCGGACAGCCAGCCTTCGTGCAGGCGCGACTCCTCGGCGATCGCGGCGTGCGCCGACCCGGCCCAGAACGCCTGCTCCTCCGGGGTGGGTGCCAGCCGGGCGGCCTCGGCCAGCGCGCGGGCGTAGTCACGGAGGTAGAGCGCGTCCTGGGCGAGGTACTCGAGGAAGACGTCGCGGTCGAGCGTCCCGTCGGCCAGGCCGCGCACGAACGGCAGGTCGTCGATCTCGGCGCGTACCCCGGCGATCTCCGCCCACCAGTCCGCTTCCACCTCCACAGGGGTGGGTGCGGTGGCGAGGCCGCCGCGCGCCCAGAGCCCGGCGAAATGGCTGACCGGCCCGTTCCCGGAACCGACGTCGAGCCGCGATGCGTGCCGGATGCTCTCGGCGAGCCAGCGCTTCGCGTCGGCCGCGGCCGCAACCCAGTCGCCGCCGGCCGCGACACGGGTCGCCAACGCGGACGACAGCGAGCATCCGGTCCCGTGCGTGTTGCGGGTGTGGATGCGCTCGCCGGGGAACTCGGTCACGATCGGCGGACCGGCGGTGCCGGCGGGCTCGATGAGCGCGTCGCTCACCCGCTCGCCGCTCAGATGGCCACCCTTGGCCAGGACCCGCACGCCGTAGCGGGCGGCGACCCGCGCCGCCTGCGCCAGCGTCTCCGGCCAGTCCGCCGCGACGGTCTCGCCGGCGAGGATGGCGAGCTCGGCGAGGTTCGGCGTCACCACGTCGGCCCGCGGGACCAGCGCGCGCAGCGCCGTTTCGGCGTCCGGGTCGAGCAGCCGGTCGCCGCTGGTGGCGACCATCACCGGGTCGAGCACGACGATCGGGGGTCGCACCCGGTCGAGCCAGCCGCTGACCACCTCGATCACCGGAGCGGTGGCGAGCATGCCGATCTTGACGGCGTCGATCCCGACGTCGTCGGAGACGGCGTCGAGCTGCTCGGCCAGGAACTCGACGGGAGGCACGTGAACCGAGCGCACGCCCCGCGTGTTCTGAGCCACCAGGGCCGTGACGACGGCCATGCCGTAGCCGCCGTTCGCGGCGATGCTCTTGAGGTCGGCCTGGATGCCGGCGCCGCCGCTCGGGTCGGTGCCCGCGATGCTGAGCACCCGCGGCACCGGCCGCTCACGGCCGCTCACGAGGCGTCCCAGGCGGCGCGCAGCTCGCGCACGGCCCGACCGGGATCGGCGGCCGCGCAGACCGCAGAGGCGACGGCCGCACCCGCGGCCCCCGCCCGCCGGAGGGCGGGGAGGTCGGCCGCCGTCACCCCGCCGATAGCCACGGCCGGGAGCGGGCTGAGCGCTACGAGCCGGGCGAACTCCGCGTGGCCGAGGGGCCGCGGGGCATCAGTCTTCGTCGAGGTCGCGTGCAGGGCGCCGATGCCCACGTAGTCGACGGCGCCGGACTCCGCGGCCAGGGCGAGCTCCCTGGGCGTGGACGCGCTGACCCCGAGGATCGCGTCGGGGCCGATCAGCCCGCGCACGGCGTCGGCGGGCAGATCGGACTGCCCGACGTGCACGCCGGAGACGCGCGCTCCGGCGGCCCTGGCCGCGAGGAAGACATCGACGCGGTCGTTGACGATGATCGCCACGTCGCGGGGTACCACGGCCGAGCAGTGCAGAACGGTGTCGAGGAACCGCCGGGCCGTCGCGTCCTTCTCCCGCAGCTGCACCGCGCTGACCCCGGGTACGGCTGCGCGCAGCACGTCGAAGAGGTCGTGGCCGGCGCGCTCGGCGCCGGCCGAGTCGGTCACGAGATACACGGACAGGTCGACGGTCATGCGATCACCGCCCGCCCGCGCAGCGTGTCGGCGTCCAGGTCGGCGAGCGCGTCGAGGAACGCGAAGGCGAAACTGCCCGGCCCCGAGCTGCGCTCGGCCGCGAGCTCGGCGGCCACGTTGTAGACCGTCACCGCTGCGACTGTGGAGGCGAAGCGGTCGACGCTGTCGCCCGCGAAGGCGGCCAGCACCGCCCCGAGCGCGCAGCCGGCGCCCGTCATCGCGGTCAGCAGCGGGTGCCCGTTGCCCAGCCGCATCTCGGTCGTGCCGTCCGTCACGACGTCCACCGGTCCGGAGACGGCGACGACCGCGCCGGTCGTGCGCGCGATGCGGCGCGCGGCCGCCACGGCGTCCTCCACCTCGTCGGAGGTGTCGACGCCTCTGCCACCCGCTCCTGACCCGTCGAGCGCGCGGATCTCCGACGCGTTGCCGCGCACCACGGCCGGCCCGAGGCCGCACAGCTCCGCCGCGAGGAGCGTCCGCACCGGCAGCGCCCCGATCGCGACGGGGTCGAGCACCCACGGGGTGCCGGCACGGCCTGCGGCGATCGCGGCCTCCACCATCGCGACCCGCTGCTCGCCGGTCGGCGTGCCCAGGTTGATCAGCACCCCGGAGGCCACCCCGGCGAACGGGCCGGCCTCGCCCGGGATGTCCACCATCGCGGGCGCGGCTCCGAGCGCGAGCAGCACATTCGCCGTGACGTTCGTGACCACCGAATTGGTCAGGCACTGCACCAGCGGTCGTCGTGCTCTCACCGCCTCCCAGGCCGCGATGCTGTGGTCGATCAGGTCTTCCGGCGTGCGCGTCATGCGCGACATCCCTTCGCTAGTACGAGCTAGATCAGGTTCGACGGGTGTGATCTCAGCCCCGCAGGGCACCCCGTGTCACGTGTGTGGATCCACCCTATGCCGTGGAGTCGTCCGTCAGGCCCAGTGCCAGGAGGGCTCCCTCCGCGTGCGCGGCAGCCTCCTCCGCGTCCGGCGCCGGTCGCAGCCCCAGGAGTCGCTGCCGATGCGGCTCGCCGAGCAGCAGCGCGAACAGGGCCTCGGCGCGCGGGCCGTCGTGTTCGGGCAGACGCTCCCTCAGCGCGGCGATGTAGCGGCGCGGGCCGTCGTCGTAGAAACGGACCGCCAGGTCGGGGAAGCGACGGGCCTCGCCGATCGCGAGGCGGTGCAGTCCCACGGCGTCGTCGGAGTGCAGCGCGAACACGATGCCCCTCGCGAGACCCTGCAGCCCCTCGTCCGGTCGTGCGTCGTGCAGGGCGCGCTCGCGGAGTCGTTCGACGGCGGCCAGGAAGACCTCGGTCCGATCGCCGATGTAGGTGTAGATCGTCCGCTTCGCGACGTGCGCGGCTGCGGCGATCCGGTCGAGGGTGACCGGCTCGAAGCCCTCCGCCACGAAGAGCGTGACGGCGGCGTCGACGATGTCGTCGCGTCGCTGCGAGCGCTCCGCCTCCGGTGGCCGCCCCCTCCTGCGCGCGACCCCCTGGCTGCGTTCCTCCGTCATCGGTCTGCTCCTCGCGTTCGGCGGTCTCTGCATCCCAGCCTATAATGAAACGGTTTTCGTTTCATTCGTTGCCGCAGGCCGCCCTGCGCGACAAGGAGAATCCCATGCCCACACCCAGCACGGCGCGCACGCCGAGCAAAGCACGCCGGACGGCCCCATCCGCCGCTGTCGAGTCGTCAGCCCGCGATGCTGCAGAGGCCGCAGGGCTCTCCGCTGACGAGCTCCGCGCCCTCCACCGACAGATGGTGCTCATCCGTCGCTTCGAAGAGCGCGCGGCACGCGCCTACTCCGAGGCGAAGATCGGCGGCTACTGCCACCTGAACCTCGGCGAGGAGGCGACCGTCGTCGGACTGATGAGCTGCCTCGAGCCGTCGGACTACCTCTACGCCAACTACCGGGAGCACGGCTACGCGCTGGCCCGGGGCATCACTCCCGAGCGCGCGATGGCCGAGCTCTACGGTCGTTCCGACGGCGTCTCGCGGGGATGGGGCGGCTCGATGCACTTCTTCGACCCCGGCGTACGTTTCATGGGAGGCTACGGGATCGTCGGCGGCCAAGTGCCGCTGGCGACCGGCACCGCCCTCGCGATCGACTACCGCGGCGGCACGGAGGCCGTGATGTGCCTGATGGGCGACGGCACGACAAACATCGGCGCCTTCCACGAATCGCTCAATCTCGCGGCTCTGTGGCACCTGCCGATCGTCTACGTGGTGAACAACAACGGGCTGGGCATGGGCACCACCGTCGAGCAGTCGTCGGCCGAGCCCGAGCTGCATCGCCGGGCGGCGTCGTACCGGATGCCGTCCGCGCGGGTCGACGGAAGCGACCCGGTGGCGGTCCGCGCCGCCGCCCGGATCGCGCTCGAGAGCGCGCGAGCCGGCACTCCGTACCTGCTCGAGACGATGACCGGCCGGATGAAGGGGCACTCCGTGGTGGACCCTGCGCGTTACCGCAGCGCGGAGGAGAGCGCCGCAGCGAAGGCCGCCGACCCGGTGGCGGCGTTCGCCGCGCGCCTGCTCCAGCTCGGTGTGCTCACGGACGCCGAGATCGCCCGGATCGACCGCGAGGTCGCCGCCGAGGTCGCCGCGGCGGCCGCGTTCGCCGACGCCAGCCCACACCCCGACGCGTCCACGCTGTTCGACTACACCTACGCCACGCCGGTGCCGAACGACTCGCGCCGGTTGCCGGGCGAGGCGTTGTTCCCAGCTGCTCCCGTTCCGGCGGCCCGCGAGCTGGCGGAGGTCGCCCGATGACCGTCATCAGCTACCGTCAGGCCCTGCACGACGCCCTCCGCGAGGAACTGCTGAGGGACGAGGATGTCTTCCTGATCGGCGAGGAGATCGGCCTGTTCGAAGGGTCGTACAAGATCACGGCCGGGCTGCTCGACGAGTTCGGGCCGAAGCGGGTCCGCGACACCCCGATCGCCGAGGAGGGCTTCACGGGTGCCGCGATCGGGGCCGCGATGGTCGGCCTGCGGCCTGTCGTGGAGATCATGACGATCAACTTCTCGTTGCTCGCGCTCGACCAGATCGTCAACCACGCGGCGAAGATCTTCGGGATGTTCGGGGGCCAGGCGCGTGTCCCGCTCGTCATCCGCACTCCGGGTGGAGGTGGTCAGCAGCTCGGCGCGACGCACTCCCAGAACATCGAGCTCTACTACGCGTTCGTGCCGGGCATGAAGGTGGTCGCCCCGTCCACTCCTGCCGACGCGAAGGCGCTGATGCTCGCCGCCGTCCGCGATGACGACCCTGTGCTGGTCCTCGAGAACCTCGCGCTCTACAACACCACGGGTGAGGTGCCGGAGGACCTCGCGCCCGCGGAGATCGGGCGCGCCGCCGTCACCAGGGAGGGCCGTGACATCACGGTCGTCGCCTATTCGCGGATGGCGGCCGTCGCGCTGGAAGCGGCCGAGGAGCTCGCTCAGGACGGCATCGAGGTCGAGGTCGTCGACCTGAGGAGCCTGCGCCCGCTCGATCGCGACACGATCATCGCGTCGGTGAAGAAGACCAACTGCGCCGTGACCCTGGAGGACGACTGGCTCACCTACGGCATCGGCGCCGAGATCGCGGCGACGATCAGCGACGGCGCGTTCGACTGGCTGGACGCCCCCGTCCGCCGCGTCGCGATGGCCGAGGTGCCGATGCCCTACGCGAAGACGCTCGAAGAGGCAGCCCTGCCCTCCGTGCGCGATGCGGTCGCCGCCATCCGCGAAACCCTCGACGCCATGGCCCGGCGCCGCTGATCCCGAAGGAGCATCATGATCGACATCCTCATGCCGCGTCTCTCCGACACGATGACCGAAGGCGCGATCGCTGCGTGGCGCAAGAAGCCGGGCGACCCCGTCGAGCCCGGCGACATCCTGGTCGAGATCGAGACCGACAAGGCGCTGATGGAGCAGGAGGCCTACGACGCGGGGACCCTCAGCGAGATCCTCGTCCAGGAGGGCGAGAACGTCGCGATCGGCACCCCGATCGCGCGTCTCGACGACGGGACGGATGACGGGGCACCCGCGCGGCGACCCGAGCGCCCTCCCGTCGCGGAACCGGTCGTCGCCTCCGCCGCGCCCGTCGCGCCTGCACCTCGTCCGACCGAAGAGCCGCGGCTGCGGGCGACGCCCGTCGTTCGACGGATCGCCAAGGAACGCGGGATCGACTTGACCGGGATCGCCGGTTCCGGCCCTGGCGGCCGGATCGTCCGGGCAGACCTCGACCTGCCCTCCGGCCCGGCGGCGGGCACACAGCCGCCCGCGCCCGACGAGGCCGCGCGCGCCGACGGAGATGCCTCCGTGCCGGATGCCGACGTCACGCGCGTCCCATTCGACGCGACCCGCCGCGCGATCGCCACCCGGCTGACGCAGAGCGCGACGACCGTCCCCGCCTTCCACGCCACCGCGTCGGCGGACGTCACGGACCTCGTCGCCCTGCGCGCCGCGGCGAACGAGGCCGCCACGGCCTCCGGGACGAAGGTCTCGGTCAACGACCTCGTGATCAAAGCCGTGGCGCTGGCCCTCCGCGAGCATCCGGGCCTCAACGCGTCCTACTCGTCGGACGCGGGCGGCCAGACGATCCTCCACGCGCGGGTCCACATCGGGATGGCTGTGGCGGCGCCGGCGGGGCTGGTCGTCCCCGTCGTGCGCGACGCCGACGACGCGAGCATCTCGGCGATCGCCCGCCGGACGCGGACCCTTGCCGCGCGCGCGGCCGATCGCACGCTCGCCGCGTCGGAGCTGAGCGGAGGGACGTTCACGGTGAGCAACCTCGGCATGTTCGGAGTCGAGCACTTCACGGCCATCATCAACCCGCCCCAAGGAGCGATCCTCGCCGTCGGCGCGGCACACGAGACGCTGAGCATCGAAGACGGGGAGGTGACCGCCCGTCGGCGCCTCACGTACACGCTGACGTGCGATCACCGCATCATCGACGGCGCGGCGGCCGGTCGCTTCCTGGCCACCCTCACTGACCTGTTGGAGAACCCGCTGCGGTTGCTGATGGGATAGTTCATCGTTGTCTTAATTAAGCAGCCGCTGTAATATTGCTCTCGTGACCGCAGCCCCCACGACCGCCTTCGCCGCGCTGGCCGACCCCACCCGTTCGGGGATCGTCGACCTCCTGGCGCGGCGCGGCGAGCTCGCCGCCGGCGACATCTCCGCCGGATTCACGAGCAGCGCATCCGCGATCTCGCAACACCTCAAGGTGCTGCGCGAAGCGGGTCTCGTCACCGTGGAGAAGCGGGCGCAGCAGCGCGTCTACCGGCTGGACGCCGGCGCGATCGGGCAGGTCGAGAGCTGGCTCTCCGACCGTGCACGGCTGTGGAACGCGCGCCTCGACCGCATCGACGCCTACCTCGAGAAGGCCAGGACAGGGGAGAAGAAATGACCGACGACACGACGGAGATCGTGGTGAGCCGCATCCTGAACGCACCGGTCGAGACGGTGTGGCGGCTGTGGACCGATCCCGAGCTGGTCACCGAGTGGTGGGGTCCGCAGGACTACACCTCCCCCTCCGCGTCGATCGACCTGCGGGAGGGCGGATCGTACGTCTTCAGCATGCAGGCGCCTGACGAGCAGGGCGGTGCGGAGAGCTTCACCGGCGGCGTCTACACGAGGATCGTCCCGCTCGAGCGCCTCGAGTTCACGCAGAGCATCACCGATGCGGACGGCGAGCCGCTTCCGCCCGATCAGCTCCCGGAGGGGTTCACGCAGGGCATCCGGACGTCCGTCGAGTTCGCCGCCATCGGTGGCCTGACCGAGCTGACGATCACCGAGCGCGGCTGGAGCCGCAGCCTGATGTCGGTGTTTGCCTACGCCGGCATGCACCAGTCGCTCGACAAACTCACGACCGACGTCCTCCGCGGGATCACCGCGCTCGAGGGCTGAGGGGGACCCACATGGACCTGAGACTGGAACTCGTGCCGATCCCCGTCTCCGACGTGGACCGCGCCAAGGCCTTCTACGCCGACACGATCGGCTTCGCACTCGACCACGACGTCGAACCGGG
Source organism: Leifsonia sp. TF02-11 (assembly GCF_017565305.1). Taxonomy (GTDB): domain Bacteria; phylum Actinomycetota; class Actinomycetes; order Actinomycetales; family Microbacteriaceae; genus Leifsonia. The sequence goes on along the minus strand of NZ_JAGEKP010000024.1, from coordinate 182,436 downwards.
CAACGGGATGCGGATCGTGCAGCTCACCCCGCCCGGCTCGGCCTGCTCCATCGCCTTCGGCACCGGGATGGGAGCCGGGACTCCGGAAGAGGGCACCGTGAAGGGGCTGCACCTGGTGGTCGACGACATCGAGGCCGTGCGCGACGAGCTCCTGTCCCGCGGTGCGCCGATCGGGGAGATCCGCGACCTGGGCGGAGTGAGGTTCGCGTCCTTCAGCGACCCGGACGGGAACACCTGGGAGCTGCAGGACTTGGGGGCGATGCGGGCGCTCCCGTTGTCGTAGGGGTTGACTGCGCGGGTCGGTTCCGGTTGCGGGGACGCCGCCCCGCTCCCGAGATTCAATGTGTGTGCGGCCGGCCATTGATGCTTCAACTTTCCCCGGGCGTGGATGCCGGCGCTGAGGCATATCGGAGTAGTTACTCAAGCTGCATACACCAATACTCGTATCGGAGTAGTCGATCATTCCATCTACTCCGATAGACTCATTGGAGTAGGCGCAATTTCTGCAAACAGCGATAGGAGTATCGGAGTGGACACCAGCGACGCGATGCTCGCTCTCCGCGGCGCCGGCGTGCGTGCTGTGGCGGAGGACGCCTCCACTCTCCGCACGCCAGACGGCGATCGTATCCGGGTCCAGCACCTGAGACGCACGCCAACCCCGTCGAAGGTCGCCTTCGAGCTGGCGAACCTGCGGCCGGGGGAGCGTGCGCTCCTCATCGTCCCGTCTATCACGTCGTCCCTGCGTGCTGCTGCCGAGGTGGACCATCGCATAATCGTGGCCGCTGGTGACGAGCTCATCATGAACGGCAAGTATGAGCCTCGCGCCGACGCAGCAACCACGCCGAAACCCCGGCGAGGACCGCGACCGTACGGTGAGTTCGCTGTCGCGCGGGCGCTGCTGGCGCCGCAGCCGGAGCGGCCCGTCGTCCAGGCCGAGCTTGCTGCCCGGACTGGCCTCAAGCAACCGGCGGTATCCGACGCGTTGAAGAAGCTCGGCGACCTCGTCGACAGGAGCCGGGTCGGCTTCGAGCCGGCGGATCGGGCGAAGCTTTTCGACTACGCCGCCACCGAGTACCCGGGCGCCGGCGGCATAACCACGTACTGGTGGCACGACTCGCCCATCCGCGCGCAAGGCTCGATGGTCGTGAACGCGACCGAGGATGCCCTCGTCGGCGGTGACCTTGCCGCATCGGCCATCAACGGATGGCGGCAGCCGGAGCACGCACTCCTCTACCTGCACAGCGGTATCGACCCGACACAGTTCGGGTTCGTCGCCGCGACGCGTGAGGACTACACTCTCGAGCTCGTCGTCCCCAACGACAAGACGCTGTGGAAGACGTCGGAGGCGTTCCACGTGCCTGACATCACCGACCCGGTCATCACGTACTTCGACGTGCGCCGCACCGGATTCACGGGGGACCAGGACGAAGCGGCCGAGAAGGTCCGGAACACGGTCGTCGTCGCACACCAGTAGGGCATGGCGGAAGATCAGAATGGCGCCCACCACGACAGACTCGGCCAGTTCACCGGCCACGCATCCCACGACTTCGCCGGAGACTCGCTGACCATGACGTTCACCGCAGGCCTCATCGCCACCAGCGACGAAGACGACGCCGCTTTCCTCGCGCTCGACGACCTCGTCGGGATCCTCACCAAGTACGACGGGACCGCTGTCATCGGCGGGCACATGGTGTCCCTGCTGACCGCGACCTTCCCAGCGCACGGGCTCATCGATCGGCGCACCGGAGATGCGGACGCTGGCATCCCTGTGACGCTTGCCGCGTCGGGCGCGTTACACGCGGACCTTCTCGCGGCGGGTTACGACGCCCAGTCCGGGAACCGGTACGTGAAAGCCGGCCACGAAGACCCGAAGCCGACGATCGACCTGCTCATCCCGTCGCTGAACGGTCAGTTCAGCGACGAGGTCCGCGGGGAACGCGGGTTCAACACGATGCCCGGATTGACGCTCGCGCTCGGGAGAACGCTGAGCATTGCTGCGGAAGCAACCTTGCAGGACGGAACCACGCTCACCATCCCCACGAAGGTGCCGACGGTGGAGGGTGCGGTCATCTTGAAGTCGTACGCGTACGTGGACCGGGCGGTCGAGACGCAGAAAGACCTGATCGACCTCAGCAACCTCTTTCACGTCCTCGACCACCACGGAGCGGAGAAGCTCGGCGGGTGGCGGCTGAACGAGTCGGAGCTGACTGGCTCACGGTTGGACACCGCCAAGAACCTCACAGTCCTCGCGACGAAGTTGGAGTCCGGGCGGATCCGGAACCCGAGACTGAACGGCCGCCGGCTGGCGTTCCTCATCCGCAAGCACGTAGCCTAGCCGTAATGTCGCCGCCTGTGCTCCGCGACCGGCTCCATCGCCTTCGGCACCCGGTTGGGGCCGGAACGCCGGAGGAGGGCATTGTGAAGGGGTACCTCAGCGCGATGCGTCCGGTCCCGCTGTCGTAGCCGTCGTCCGCGCCCGCCGGCTCAGCCCGTCGAAGCACCGCCCCGCTCCCGCACCGCTGCGAACCCGTCCCGCACCGCGGCGACGAGGTGGCGCACGGCGGGGGAGGGTCGGTGGCTCGCGTCCTCCGCGGGTGTCGCGACGAGGACCGAGCGCACGAATGACGGGTCGTGGATCGGCCGGAGGACGATGCCGGGGTGCGCGGCGGTCGTCGCGAGGCTCGGGATGATGCCGACCACCATCCGTGCGGCGGTCATGCCGAGGAGGACCTGGAAGTCGTCGGTCCGGATGGCGACGTCGAGGACGTGCCCTTCCGCCGCGAACGCGTCGACGACGAGGCGGTCCATCGCGTCGTCCTCCGAGGTCGCGAACACCCAGCGCTCGTCGCGGAGCGAGAGCACAGCGGCGAGGTCGATCGCCGCGCGCGAGGCGAGTGGATGGCCGACGGGCAGCGCCAGCATCAGCGGGTCGCGGTACACCTCCATCGTCTCCACGTTCGGGCGGAACGGCAGCTCGTAGCCGGGCGCCGAGTAGACGAGCGCTGCGTCGAGCGCGCCGCGGTTGATCCAGTCGACGAGCGCGGGGACCTCCCCGAACGTCGCGTCGATCTCGATGCCGAGGTCGCCGACGCGGTCCGCGACGAACGGCAGGATGCTCGCCGCCGCCGTCGCGAACGTCCCGAACCTCAGCCGCACCCGCCCCAGCCGGCTGAACTCGCGCGCGTCCCCGATGGCCCGCTCGCTCAGGGTGAGGATCTCCTGCGCCCGCTCCAGGAGCAGCATGCCGACCGGCGTGAGTCTGCTGCCGCGCGGTGAGCGCACGAGCAGCGGTGCGCCGACCAGGCGTTCCAGGTTCCTGAGGTGGTAGTCGACGGTCGGCTGGCCCCACCCCAGGCGGCGCGCCGCCGCCGTGACCGAGCCTTCGGCGTGGACCGCTCTGAGCGCCTCGAACTGTCGCAGATCCGCCATCGGATCCCCTGTCTGGATGCGGGTATGCCCACCCCTGCCGGGTGACCAGTGACATACAGTCTATGTGGGCTGGGCGAACTTCGGGGGATTCTGGCGACGGGGCACCAGCCTCACGATGGAGGAATGGCCCTCACCCACTCCTCTGCGATCGACGGCTCGCGTCCGCTCCCGTCCCCCGACCTCCGCCAGTGGGAGACGCCGTACGCGGACGCGCTGGAGCGCCACGCGGCACGCGGACCCGTTGCGTTGATGGTCCCCGGGCACGGCGGGGACGACCTGGGTCTCAGCGCCCGGCTCGCATCCTTCCTCGGGCCGCGCCCGCTGGAGCTCGACGTCCCGATGCTGCTGGACGACATCGACCTCGGCGAGGACTCGCCGCTCAGCCGCTCCCTCGACCTCGCGGCGGACGCGTGGGGGGCGCGGCGCACCTGGTTCCTGACCGGCGGCGCTTCGCAGGCCAACCGGATCGCCGCGCTGGCCGTTCGGGGGCTCGGCGAGAACATCCTTTCCCAGCGCAGCGCGCACTCCAGCTTCAGCGACGGCGTGCTCTCGGCGGGCCTGGTCCCGTCGTTCGTGTTCCCCTCGCTCGACATCGCGAACGGCGTCGCGCACGGCGTCTCGCCCGCCTCCCTCGACGAGGCCCTGACCTCCGCGGCCGGTGCCGGACGCCCCGCGGCCTCCGTCTACCTGGTCTCGCCGAGCTACTTCGGCTCCGTCGCGGACGTCGCGGGGCTGGCTCGGGTCGCGCACGCGCACGGCGCCCCGCTCATCGTCGACGGCGCCTGGGGACCGCACTTCGGGTTCCACCCCGACCTGCCGGAGTCGCCCGCCCGGCTCGGCGCCGACCTGGTGGTCTCGAGCACCCACAAGCTGGGCGGCTCCCTGACCCAGTCCGCCATGCTGCACCTCGGCCACGGCCCATTCGCCGACGCCCTCGAACCGCTCGTGGAGCGGGCGGTTTCGATCACCGCCTCCACCTCCACGTCGGCGCTGCTGCAGGCTTCGCTCGACATCGCGCGCCACTCCCTCGCCACCGGGGAGGAGCTGATCGGCCGGTCGATCGCTGCTGCCGACGCGTTCCGCGAGGCGCTGCGGGCCGATCCGCGCTTCGGCGTGCTCAGCGACGGGTTCGGCGCGTACGACGACATCGTCGCCGTCGACCCGCTGCGCGTCGCGATCGACGTGTCCGCGACCGGCGTGAGCGGTCACTGGCTGCGTCAGCGGCTCATCGACGCCGACGGGATCTTCTTCGAGATGTCGACGGCGACCACCCTCGTCGCCCTCATCGGCGCGGGCAAGACGCCCGATCTGGAGAGGGCGCACCGGGCGCTCGTGGCCGCGGCCGATTCGGCCCAGGCCGACGCCGAGCGGGCGGGAGGCGGAGCCGACGAGTTCCCCGCTCTGCCCGACGCCGGCCCGTTGCGGCTGCTGCCCAGGGACGCGTTCTTCGCCGACACCGAGCTCGTGCCGGCGGCCGAAGCGATCGGGCGCGTGTCGGCAGACACGCTCGCCGCCTACCCGCCCGGGATCCCGAACCTCATCCCCGGCGAGGAGATCACGGAGCAGACCGTGGCCTTCCTGCAGGCGGTCGCCGCCTCCCCGTCCGGCTATGTGCGCGGAGCCGTCGACGCCGGTGTCGAGCGGTTCCGGGTGACCAGCCGGGTGACCGGGCTCACCTGAGTCCGCACCGGAACCGCGCGGACTTCGCAACACCCCAACCATTCAAAGGAGACTGGTACATGCCCACAATCGCCCAGCAGCTGCTGCGCAGAAAGCCGACGACCCCTCCCGGGGCGGGCGAAGCGCACCTGAAACGCAGCATCGGCCTCTTCTCGCTCACCATGATCGGTGTCGGAGGGACGCTCGGCACGGGAATCTTCTTCATCCTGTCCCAGGCAGTCCCCGTCGCCGGCCCCGCGGTGATCTGGTCGTTCGTCATCGGCGGCGTCGTGGCCGGGCTCACCGCGCTCTGCTACGCCGAGATGGCCGGCGCGGTCCCCGCGTCCGGCTCGACCTACTCGTACGCGTACGCGACGCTCGGCGAGGGCACGGCCATGGCGGTCGGAGCCTGTCTGCTGCTCGAGTACGGCGTCTCAACGGCCGCCGTCGCCGTCGGCTGGTCGCAATACGTGAACCAGCTGCTGCAGAACCTCTTCGGCTGGCAGCTGCCGGTGCAGCTCTCCCAGGCACCGGAGCAGGGCGGCATCATCAACATCCCCGCTGTCATCGTCATCGTGCTGTGCTCGCTGCTGCTCCTGCGCGGGGCGCGCGAGTCCACGACGGTCAACAGCATCATGGTGATCGTCAAGATCGCCGTCGTGCTGTTCTTCTGCGCCATCGCCTTCACCGGGTGGAACAGCGACCACTTCCACAACTTCGCTCCGGCCGGATTCGCGGGCATCGTCGGCGGCGCCGGGATCATCTTCTTCTCGTTCGTCGGTCTCGACGCGGTGTCGACGGCCGGTGAGGAGGCCAAGAACCCGAAGCGGAACCTGCCGCTCGCGATCATCTTCGCGCTGGGCATCATCATCCTGCTGTACGTCGCCACCAGCCTCGCCGCCCTGGGCGCGCAGGCCCCGGAGAAGTTCGCGAACCAGGACGCCGGGCTCGCCGCGATCCTGCAGAACATCGTCGGCTCCAGCTGGCCGGGGACCGTCGTCGCGATCGGCGCGATCATCTCGATCTTCTCCGTGACGCTTGTCTGCCTCTACGGGCAGACGCGCATCCTGTTCGCCATGTCGCGCGACGGGATGATCCCGAAGGTGTTCGCGAAGGTCAACGCGCGGTCGATGACGCCGGTGCGCAACACGGTGATCGTGATGATCGCCACGAGCGTCCTCGCCGCTGTCGTCCCGATCGACTTCCTCGCCGAGATGACCAGCATCGGCACCCTGGTGGCGTTCCTCGTGGTGTCGCTCGGCGTCATCATCCTGCGCGTGCGGGAGCCGGAGCTGGAGCGCGGCTTCCGCCTGCCGCTCGGCTGGACCATCCCGATCCTGTCGATCGCCGGCTGCATCGCGATCATCACGCAGCTGCGCCTGATCACCATCATCGTGTTCCTGATCTGGACCGCCGTGTTCCTGGTCTTCTACTGGTTCTACGGCAGGAAGCACTCCACCCTGCAGACCGGGACTCCGGCGGTCGCCCCCGAGGCGCCGTACACGAGCAACTTCGCGCAGCCGAGCAAGAGCGAGATCCGCGAGGCCGCAGAGCGCAGGAAGGCGAACCGCAGATGAGCATCGTCGTCGGGGTGGATCCCGCGCACCGTTCCGCATCCGCGCTGCACCTGGCCGCGATGCTCGCACGCTCGACCGGGACCGATCTGGTCGTGGCAGCCGTCGTCCCGCCCGCGTGGCCGTCCACGGCCGGGGGCGCGGACGCCGAGTGGCGCGGCTACACGCGGGACAACGCCGACGGCGCCCTCGACCACGCCGCGGCGGTGCTCGGCGGGTCGATCGCGGCGGAGTACCTGCTCCACGAGGCGCCGTCCGCTCGTCGTGGGCTGGTGGAGCTCGCCGAACAGCGCGAGGCGTCGATGATCGTCGTCGGCTCTGCGGTGGCCGGGCAGCCGGGGCGGATCGCGCTCGGGTCCGCGAGCGACACGCTGCTGCACGCGTCGCCGGTCCCCGTGGCCATCGCGCCTCGCGGCTACCGCACCGAGGCGGGCTCACGCGTCAGCCGGGTGACCGCCGCCTACCGCGGAACCGGAGCGTCCACGCCGCTCGTGCTCGGCGCGGCCGGAGTGGCCGCGGCTGCGGGCGCCGACCTGCGGGTCGCCTCCTTCGCCGTCGTGCCCCGCGACTCCGGGACGTCGGGTGCCGGGCTCGACGCCGACCAGGCCATCGCGGACACCTGGGCGGCCGACGTCGAGAAACACGCGGCGTCGCTGGTCCGCCAGGTGACCGAGCTGCCCGACGCCCCCGAGGTCACCGGCGTCGCCGTAGGACGCGGTGAGTCGTGGGAGGCAGCGCTCGCGGACATCGGCTGGGAGCGCGACGAGGTGCTGGTCGTCGGGTCGAGCACGCTCGGCCCGATCGCGCGGGTGTTCCTCGGCTCGCACGCTGCCAAGATCCTCCGCAACTCGCCCGTGCCGGTCGTCGTCGTCCCGCACGGCCTCGCCGAACGCTGACGCGGCCTCCGCTCCAGCAGTTCCGCCCGATCCACCCCGACCGAGAGACCCAGCCATGCCGCATCCCCTCCTCGACCTCTTCCCCGACAGCGCGACCGTCGACCCCGACGGCACCCTCGTGGTCGCCGGCTGCCGGGTCGACGACCTCGCCCGGGAGTTCGGCACGCCCGCGATCGTCGTCGACGAGGGCGCCCTCCGCGCCAGAGCCCGGGAGTACCGCACGGCCCTCACGTCGCGTCGTCCGAACGCGCGCGTGGTCTTCGCGTCGAAGGCGTTCCCGGCCACAGCCGTCCAGCGGGTCATGGTGGAGGAGGGGCTCGGCCTGGACGTCGCGGGCGGCGGCGAGATCCTCGGCGCCCTGCGTGCCGGCGTGGACCCGGCGCTCGTCGTCATGCACGGCAACGCCAAGACCACCGAGGAGCTGCGGATCGCGGTGGAGGCCGGCATCGGGCTCGTCGTCGTGGACAACGAAGACGACGTCGACCGCCTCGAACAGCTGGTCGCCTCGGGGAGTGTGCAGCCCGTCCTCGTCCGCGTCGTCCCCGAGGTCGCGTCGTCCACCCACCCCAGCGTGCAGACCGGCCAGGTCGGCTCCAAGTTCGGGCTCACGGCCGGCGCAGCGCGCCGCCTCATCGCCCGGATCGAGGCGAGCCCGCTGCTCGAGCTGCGCGGGGTGCACGCCCACGTCGGTTCGCAGATCATGGACCCGGCGGAGCTCGCAGCGGCGGTCGAGCCGCTGGCCGCCCTCGGCACGTTCCCGGTGTACGACCTCGGCGGCGGCCTCGGCGCCCGCTACACCACCGCCGACCGGCCCGCGAGCGTCGACGAGTACGTCGAAGCCCTGCTCGCCGCGGGCGACGAGCACCTGCCCGCCGACGCGGAGCTGATCATCGAGCCGGGCCGCAGCCTGGTGAACGGTTCGGCCTTCACCCTCTACACCGTGACCACCGTGAAACGCGACGCCCGCACCTTCGTCGCCGTCGACGGCGGTATGGGCGACAACCTCGAGGTCGCCCTGTTCGGGCAGCGCTACGAGGCCGTCCTCGCCGGGCGCCTGAACGACGAGGACGCGGAGGACGTCGTCGTGGTCGGGAGGCACTGCGAGTCGGGGGACGTGCTGATCGACCCGCTGCGCCTGCCCGCCGCCCGTGTGGGCGACCTCCTCGCCGTGCCCGCCACCGGCGCGTACACGCACACGATGGCGAACAACTACAACGGCTACCGCCGCCCGCCCGTCGTGTTCGCGCGCGACGGCGAGGCACGGGCGGTCATCCGGCGGGAGACGTGGGAGGACCTGTTCGACCGGGACGTGTGAGAGCGCCCAGCGCTCCCGGGAGCTCCCGCCGAGAGGTGATGCCGAGCTTCCGGACCACCTTCCGCAGGTGGTAGTCGACGGTGTTGGGGCTGATGTAGAGCTCGCCGGCGATGGCGACGTTGGTCGCCCCGCGCGCCGCGCGCTCGGCCATGCGGTACTCCTGCGGCGACAGCAGGCCGTGGATTGTGGCGTGGCACACTGTGGGGGTGCGTTCGGGCGCCCTCGAGAACGGGCGGACCTACCGCCCCACCCTCGCCCCCGCCGCATACCGCTCCGCGAGCGTCCGGAACGCCGCGGCGAGCTCGGGCGGCCCGACGACCTCCATGGGGACGCCGAACCTCCCGAAGGACGCGGCCAGCGCCTCCCATGACCAGGAGCCGGCTTCGAGGCGGCACCGGTGCTCGTCGAGCGGCTCGATCGTTCCGTCGCCGGCGAACGGTGCGACGTCGCGGGCGGGACGGTGGAGGATCACGGTGCCGCGGCACGGCCACTCGTCGACGTCGGATCCGCGGAAGCGCGCCGAGACGAAGGCGTCGACGTCGCCCCCAGGAGCGGTGCGCGGGGTGAAGCGTGGGCCGTGCGGGGTCCGCGGGTGGATCCGGTCGACGCGGAACAGGCGCCAGGCGTCGCGGTCGAGGTCCCACGCGACGAGATACCAGCGCCCCTGAGAGGTGACCAGGTGGTGCGGTTCGGCTCGGCGCGGGGGAGCCGAGACCCGGTCGTCGCCCGTGTCGGCCCCGTAGTCGAAGCGGAGGACCTGCCGGTCGCGGATCGTGCCGGAGAGCGTGACGAGCAGGTCCGACGGGGCGCCGGCAGGCGCGGGGTCGCCGGGGCGGCCGACCGCGGTGACCTCGAGCGCGTCGAGCCGGTGCCGGAGGCGGGAGGGCATCACCTGGCGGATGGTGCCGAGGGCGCGCGCCGCCGCCTCCTCGAGCTGTGCTCCCACCCCGGGTGCGGTTCGCAGGGCGACGGCGATGGCGACGGTCTGGTCGTCGTCGAAAAGCAGTGGCGGCAGCTCGCTGCCGGCGGCCAGCCGGTAGCCGCCGTCCGGACCCATCGTGGCCTCGATGGTGTAGCCCAGTTCGCGCAGACGCTCGATGTCGCGTCGGACCGTTCGGTCGCTGACCTCCAACCGCGAGGCCAACAGGGGACCCGGCCATTCGCGCCGCGTCTGCAGCAGCGACAGGAGGCCGAGCAGCCGGGCGGTCGTCGTCATGCGCCCCAGGCTAACCGAGGTCTAGGACAGAAACCGACCTACACGGCTGACAGCGTTGAGCTGTCGGCCGATCGGGCCGGCGTTCGACAGAGGAGCTCAGATGACCATCCAGACCACACCCCACCTCAACTTCCGCGGAGACGCCCGCGCTGCGCTGGAGTTCTACCGCGACGTGTTCGGCGGCCATCTCGTCGCCACGGCCTACTCCGACGTGGGCATGCCCGCCGATGTCCCCGGCGCCGACCGGATCGTGTTCGGACTCGTCGCGGCCGAGAACGGATTCCGGGTGATGGCCTACGACATCCCCGGCGAGAGCGGGGGCACGATCGCCGGCGGCGGGTCGACGCGTCGCGAGAACAACGTCACGATCACCGATCAGGCCCTCTTCGTCTCGATCGGCGCGGACACCCTCGACGAGCTCCAGGGCTACTGGGACGGGCTGGCCGCGGGGGCGGTGATCGTCGAGCCGTTGGCGGCCTCCGCGTGGAGTGCCGGGTTCGGAATGCTCACCGATCGCTTCGGCGTCACCTGGAGCGCCACGGTCACCGCCGACGCCGGGGACGCGGCCGACTGACCGCGCCCGGCGGCTCTATACCACTGCGAAGTCGGGTCACGGCAGCTGCCCGAACCACCACCCGGTGTGCGCGACGACCGCGTCGGGCATCGGGCGGGCGCCGCCGATCATCGGCGCGACAAGCAGGCGGTAGCCGTGCTCCGTGACCTCCAGGTCGAGGAGGTCGGACAGGGCGGCGCGGTTCGCAGGCATCGACGCCAGCACGTCCGTGCCGACGAGCGCGACCAGGAACCGCGCGGTCAGCGCGACGGGAGATGCCGTGGTTTCGGCGTGCCGGCGGTGGAGGCGGGGGAGGGAGGACGGGTGAGCGTGGGCTTTCGGCGCGTTCGGGAGCGCGGTCGAGGGGACAGAGGTCGACATCGGTTCTCTTCGGGTAAGCGGACGTGGTCGGGTGGCGTCGACGTGCCCCGCGCGGAGGTTCGGGTCATCAGCGCGAGGCACGTCGTTGAAGAGACGCGTGGACCCCCGAACGATGACGCGGGTTTCATAAACTCACTCTGCGTTTCACCCCGGGTTTCACCCCGAGGTGGGAAATCGACGGCTCCCGGGGTCCTCACTGCACGATGATCGGGACGTCGGTCACCAGTCCGTGCCTCTGTCCGTCCTCGTACGCGGCGCCGATCCGCCGCGGTCCGACGATGATCGAGACGTAGCTGCCCGAGCCGTCGCCGCTCCCGTCGAGCACGAAGGTGTAGCCGGACGCGTGGCCGTCGGCGTAGACGCGGACCGTCGCGCCGACGAGCCCGTGGACCTGCACGGAGACCGTGCCGACGCCACCGGAAGCCGTGACCTCCGGCACCATCACCGTCCCCGTGGTCGCCGGGGAGGCGGGGGAGGTGACACCTGCCGTGGTGCCGGTCGCGCCGGTCTGCGTCGCCGTGATCGAGAAGTCCGGTCGGACGGTCGTCAGCTCCGCCGAGGTCCACGCGCCCGCGGCGTCGGCGGTGAGCTCGGCCACCTTCGCACCGTGGTCGAAGAGCGTGACGGTCGCGCCCGGACCGGCCGTGCCCGACACGATCGGGGCGAGGAGGCCGGCGTAGAGGCCGGTTCCGGTGTCGACACCGGAGATCGTGGGTGCGTCGAGGGTCGGCGTGGTCGGCGTGGTCGGTGTCGTCGGCGTCGTCGGCGTGGTCGGTGTCGTGGGTGCGGTGGGTGTCGTCGGCGCGGTCGGTGTGGTCGGCGGTGCAGGCTGCTGTTCGACGGCGACGGCCGGTGCGGCCGGGGCCGGGGCCGGGGCGACCACGGGGGCGACCGGGGGTTCCGGTGCGACGGGCGCGGGCGGCGCCGCGGTCGCCGTCGGTGCCGGGATCGCCGGTGCCGGATCGGCGGGCGGCGCCGGCTCGGTCGCCGGGCCCTGCGCCGAGGGGTGCGCGCTGCGGCCGAAGAGGCTCTCGGCGATCCCCGGCGCGATGACGAAGCCGAGCGCCACGGCGGCTGCGATCGCCGCGCCGGTGACGCCGAGCGCCCAGCGGGTGGAGGTCGAGGTCGCCGAGCCGCTCTGCGACGAGGTCCCAGACGGCTCCGCGACTCCGTCCGGGCCGAGCGCATAGGCCGCCGAGCCCGCGCCGCCGTGCAGCCACGCGGTGTAGGCGGTGGCCCCGGCGACACCGGCGACGAGGGGGAGCAGCACGAGGCCGAGCCGCGAGCCCACCTCCTCCGCTTCCGCAGCGACGATGCTGCAGCGGGCGCAGTCGGCGAGGTGGGCGTCGATCCTGGCCGTCTCCCGTTTGGTCGTCTTCTTCCTGGCGTAGGCGCCGAGGTGGTCGATGGTCCACCGGTGCTCGGAGTCGGCGGCCACGGTGGCGAGGTGCGCCTGGATCCACGCCTGCCGCAGGCCCTCCCGCGCGCGGTAGGCGAGGGCGGCGACTGCGCTCGCGCTCATACCGAGCAGCGGCGCGATGTCCTTGGGCGACATCTCCTCCACCTCGCTGTACCAGAGCACCTCCTGCCATCGGCTCGGGAGGCTGCGGAACGCCCGGGCGGTCAGCGAGCGGTCGAGCGCGGCGACGGTCGCGTCCTCCTCGAACGACGGGTCCTCCAGGGCGTCGGCGTCCTCGAGCGGCGTCTCGCGCCGCGATCGGCCCCAGGAGGTGGCGATGTTGCGGATCGTTGTGAAGAGGTACGGCCGGAACGCACTGGTCGGGCCGCCTCCCGACTGGATCGCCGTGAGGATCTTCGCGTACGCCTCGGCGGTGATGTCCTCCGGGTCGGACGTGGAGGTCGCCGACCGTGCGACGACGGCGCCTGCGCGGTTGTGCCGTTCCCAGAGCACGCCGAAGGCGTCGTTGTCGCCGCCGCGGACGAGCTCGATCAGCTCCACGTCGGAGAAGGAGTCGTACGACGTCATTCCCGTTCCTCTCGGATCCTCGAAACTAACAAATCCGAGGGACGCCCGCACACGGGCGTCCCTCGGAGGGTGGTCGGAGCGATCAGCCGTGCAGCTGGCCGCGGTGGGCGGGCCGGCGTCGCCGGCCGAGCAGCACCCCGCCCAGGCCGAGCGCAAGCAGCACGACGGCAGCGACGATCGGGAGTGCGATGTCGGATCCGGTGTGCGCGAGCGCCACGGGGTCGCCGGTGCCGGCGGCGGCCGGGTGGGCGGGGGTCGCCGGCGGGTTGGGGACGACCTGGCCGCCCGGGGTGGTCGTGGCCGGGTCGGTCGGCGTCGGCGTGGACGTCGGAATCGCGTGGAACCCGAAGTCGAGCGTGAGGTCGGAGGCGCCGTCCGTGGTCAGGTCGGTGGACTCGGCGGTCCACGTCGACGAGTCGCCCTGGGTGTCGCCCACGTGCTCGCGGGTGGGTGTGAGCCCGTCGAGTGCCTTCGCCGACGCGGTCCGGTCGATCGTGACCGTGTAGTGCTGGCCGGCCGGGAGGACGGGGAGGCCGGAGAAGAGGTACTTCCCCTGGGCGTCGGTCACGGTGGGGCCCACGACCTGCCCGCCGACGCCGGTCACCGGCGCGCCGGTCGGTCCGGTCAGCTTCAACGTCACGCCCGGGATGCCGTGCTCGCCGGCGTCCTGGCGTCCGTTCGCGTCGGTGTCCAGCCACACGTAGTCCCCGACGGAGACGGACTGCGTCCCGCCGCCGACGCCGCCCGCCGCGGTGCGCTTGATGGTCTGGGTCTTGGTCCACGTCTGCCCTGGGGCCGTCACGGTGACGGCGTTGGAGTAGTTGCCGAGGCTCTGATCGGTGATGGTGCCCTGGTAGCGGACGTCGATGAACTCGTTCGGCGCGATCCGGTCGAGCACGATGTGGAGCGATGCACCCGCGCAGTCCACGGTGTAGCGGTAGGGATCGACCGCGGTGGTCGGGGTGCCTCCCGCGAGGCTGCCGCGCGTGGTGATCCGGATGGTGGCGCAGTCGATCGCGCTGCCGGGGCCGATCTGGTCGACGATGTCGATGGGGCCGGTGAATCCGGTGGGGTTGCCCGGCAGCTCGACCAGCCAGTTGATGTTGTCCTTGGGATCGCGGGTGCCCTCGTACGAGCCGTCGGCCCAGCCTGCGCCCTTCCAGAGTCCGCGCTGCGTGGGCGGGGTGGACGGCTGCGAGGTGCCGGGGTCCGTGGGCTTCGGGGTCGGCTTCGGGGCGATCTCCACCGTCGTGACGCTCGTGCCGAACGTGAGCACGACCGGCCCTCCGGTCTCGGTGACCACGCTGTGATCCCACTGCGCGGTGAGGAAGCCGGATCCGGCCACCGAACGGTGCGACGCGACGTAGTCGGTGAGTGTGAAGACCACGGTCTTGCCGTTCCACGCGGCAGTGGCGACCGGGCTCCCGTCCGCGGCGGCCAGGGTGAAACGGGCGAGGCTCGCGGCGTTCAGGGCGTCGGGGAGTTGCAGGGAGAACGTGTCGCCTGGCGTGCTGCCGTCCGGGACGGCCCAGGTGAAGTCCAGGCGGAGGCGCTCGCTGTAGCCGTACGACGACTTGTCGGTCTTCACGCTCGTGATCGCTCCGGGGATCTCGGCGGCGTTCGCGGGCGCCGCGAGGGCCGCCAGCCCCGTGAGTGAGAGGAGGACGGCCACCAGCGATGCGATAATCCGCTTCGGCCAGGGGGATTTGGCGGCTCGGGTGCCGCGCAGGGCAGGGTGATGCATCTCGGGTTTCACTGCTTTCGGGTAAGCGGTCCTTCCGGGGCGCGACGAACACGCCTCGGAAGAACGGGACAACGCCCCTCCTCGACAGCCGCACGCATTCGGGGCGTGAGGGAGCCGCGACGGCTTCGGGGGCCGTCGCAACGGAGGGGTACTTTCGCGTGGTTCACCTGAGAGACGTGGTCACCCCTCCGTTATGACGCGACGTCGGGGTGATTCTCAGGGTGAATACCTGCCGAGACGACGGTGGGACCTCCCGCCCTCCCGATTGGATGGGCCTGCGCAGGCGAATCCATCGTCCGCGCCACAGCGAACGAGTGGGTCCTCTGCCCACCAGGGCGGAGACGGAATGCGCACGAGCAGCGCCATGCGGACACTCGGAGCGGGTCGCCGGACGGCGATGAGCCCCGGCGTGAGACGGTCGGTCTCGCACCGGGGCTCTCGCGCGGGGTTCAGGTCAGGCGCGCCAGGTAGCGCCGATCAGACGAAGCGGTCGATGAAGGTCAGCGCCGTGTCGGCGACCTCCCGCCATCCCGAGTCGATGGTGAGCGAGTGGCCGCGGTCCGGGATCGTGACGAACTCGGTGACGCCCGGGTTCTTCGACTGGAGCTTGTAGCTGGCGTGGGTGATCGCGAGCGGGACCGTGTGGTCCTTCTCGCCGCCGATGATGAGCAACGGCCCCCGCTCCGGGTTCTTGGTGTCGACCTGCGTCTCTCCGCCGAACGGGTTGAAGTTGGCGAAGGCCGCCTGGAAGAGCGGCACCCCCGCGGCCGGCACGTGGTACGTGTCGTAGAGGCGCCTGCCCTCTTCTTGGCTGAGGTTGTTGACCCACCCGTACTGGAACTGCTCCCAGGTCAGCGTGACCCCGCGGCCCGCGTTGGCCGGATTGGTCAGGACGGGAGCGGCGGACTTCAGGGAGGATGCGGGCAGGGGCAGCACACCCTTGAACGGTGCGTTGTCGATCGCGACCGTGACGGAGGCCGCCCCGACGCCGGCGATCTTCTGCGCGATGAGCCCGCCGAAGGAGTGCCCGATGACGACGGGCGCGCGGTCGAGCGCGGCGATGGCGTCGAGGTAGTGATCCGTGACCTGCTGCACCATCTTGCGGGCGAAGGCCTCCGGGTGCTCTCGAGCCTCCTGGACGGTCGCAGGGTCGTCGGGCCAGCCCGGGGCGAGGGTGACGTACCCGAGGTCCTCGAACAGGTCGCGCCAGGACTGCCAGCTGCTGGAGAGGAGCCAGAGCCCATGCACGAACACGACCGGGGTGCGGTCGGTGTCGTTGGCCCGCGCGACTTCGGCGCGCTCCCACTCGGCGAGGGTGTCGGTCATGTCGGGTTCCTTCCGGTCGGTGGACGCGTTCCGCCGCGTCACAATGGTCCGAATCTGCCAGCCGCGGCCCCACGGGACCGGTCCGACCGTGCACGACTCCCGACTCACCGTGCACGCCGCGATCGCGCTGGCCCGCTGTCCGGCGGTCAGTCCCGTGCGGAGTGGGCGGACCGCCAGTCCGACGGGCCGACACCGAACTCGGCCCGGAACCGTCGGGCGAAGTGGCTGGGATCCCGGAAGCCGACCCGGTAGGCGATGGTCGTCACCGACAGGGCGTCGGGTCCGGTGCGCAACAGGAGGTCCCGTGCGGCGCGCAGGCGCTCGACGATGATGGTCTGCTCCACCGAGAGCGACCCGCGATGGAACAGCTTGTAGAGCTGCCGCAGCGAGACATGGTGCGCCGCCGCGACCGCTGCGGGCGTGAGTCCGGGATTGTCGAGGTTCTCCCGGATGAACCGGAGGATCGTCTCGACGAGCTCGGCTTCGCCGGAGTACGGACCCTCCGAGTGCCGATCGACGGCGGACAGGACCAACGCGCGCACCAGGGCGAGCGTCGACTGCGCGACCTGCTCGCCGGCCGTTGTGCCCTCGAGCCCGGCACGATTCCTGCTGAGGAAGACCATCTGGTTCCGGACGAGGTCGTAGAGCGGGCTGGCCGCAAGGGCGGGCGCCGCCGCGCCGATCACACCGGCCGGGATTCCGAGCACATCGTGCGACATCCGGATCGCCAGGGCGCCGCCGACGCCCTCCCACTCGACCGAGTAGGCGGTGAGGCCGTCGTTGAGCGCCAGCTCGCCCGGCCGGACGAGCACCTGGCGCCCGGCCTTGTCGTATCGCAGCTCGTTACGGCACTGCACGGTCAATGAGACGAGGTTCTCGCCCGCGCTGTCGAAGTGGGCCGACGTGCGACGGAGCGACAGGCCGGTCGCATCCGAGGCGAAGAAGCTGACGTTCTCGCACTCCCACACATCCATGCGGCACCGACGAGCGCCGTCCGCCGTCCCGAGGGCGACCTCGATGGCGCCCACACCCGAGAACGCGGCCTGCAGCGCGTCGGTGCGCTCACGGACCGGGTGATCCTCGGTGTCGAAGACGATCATCCGTTCACGACCGCGACCGAGTCCCGTTCCACCACCGGCATCGGGATGAGGTGCCGCGCGGGCGTCCTGTCGCCCGCGAGCGCCAGCTCCATCGCCTTGCGGCCCATCTGCTCGTAGGGGATCCGCGCGGTCGAGAGCGACGGGCGCAGGATGGAGGCGAGCACGTCGTCGTCGAAGGAGACGATCGAGACGTCGTCGGGGATGCGCACGCCGGCCTCCTGGAACGCCTGGTAGACGCCGAAGGCCACATTGTCGTTGAGGCAGATGAGCCCGGTGACGTCGGCGCCGCTCTCGAGCAGTTCGCGGGCCATCCGGTAGCCGGCCTCCGGCTCCCAGTGGCGCTCGTGCAGGTCGGCCACGAGCTCGATGGAGTTGTCGGCGAGCACGCCGTCGATCCCGGCGAAGCGGTCGAGGATCGTCACCGACTCCTCCGGGGGGAGGATCTCCGGCGCGATCCGGCCGAGCAGCGCGATCCGGCGATGGCCGGCGTCGAGGAGCAGTTGCGTCATCGCGGCCCCGGCGGCCCGTTCGTCGGGCAGCACGACGGGGTACTCGGTCGCCGTCGTCGCGTTCAGCATCACGACCGGGATGTCGTCGGGCAGCGGGGGCAGGCCGACTCGGCGGGCGGCCATCGACCCGAAGACGAGGCCGGCTGCCCGGCGGTCGACCATCGCGTCGAGGGCGTCGCCGAGCCGCTCGGGGTGGTGGCCGGTCTCCGCGATCAGCACCGTGTGCTCGTGGTCCTCTGCGACATCGAGGAGGCCCCGGATCATCGCAGAGGCGTAGCGGGTGAGCGTGACGTCGTCGGACACGAACCCGATGATCGGCGATTTGCCGAACCGGAGTGTGCGTGCCGCGGGGTTCGGCCGGTAGTTGAGCTCCTCGGCGATCCGCCGCACGCGCTCGGCCGTCTCGGGGGAGAGGCGCGTACCCGGGCGGTCGTTCAGGATCAGGCTGACGGCCGCCTTGGACAGGCCGGCTCGCCTGGCGACGTCGGCGATCGTCACCCTCTCCGGCATGCCGACCTCCTTCGCTCTGCGGACCATTCAAGCAGGAGATTTTCCCGCCGCGCTTGCGCAGGCCTCATCCTATTGCTATTTTCTACCTTGCTAAACGCGTTTAGCAGCAAGCTAAACGCGTTCAGCATCGCCCGCACCACGCGGGACGACGATCACACATCCAACGGAGGATCACCATCGTGAGGAAGACCATCAGCCGGGCGCTCATCGCCACGGCCGTCGTCGCGGCCACCGCGGCGCTCACTCTCACCGGCTGTGCCAAGGGCGGCGGCGGCACGGGCACGTCCGGCGGCCAGCTCGTCATGTGGACGCACAACGCCGGCAACTCGGCGGAGCTGTCGGCCATCGAAGCCATCGTCTCCGACTTCAACAAGTCGCAGTCGAAGTACACGGTGAAGGTCCAGGCCTTCCCGCAGGACTCGTACAACCAGTCGGTCACCGCGGCTGCCGCCTCCAAGAAGCTGCCCTGCATCCTCGACATCGACGGCCCCAACGTGCCGAACTGGGCCTGGGCCGGCTATCTGGCGCCGCTCACCGGGATGGACTCGACCCTGTCGAAGTTCCTCCCGTCGACGGTCGGGACGTACGACGGCAAGACCTACTCGTACGGCTTCTACGATGTCGCGCTCGCGATGATGTCGCGCAAATCCACGCTGGAGGCCGCCGGCATCCGCATCCCGACGGTCGACCAGCCGTGGACGGAGGCGGAGTTCCAGCAGGCCCTCGACAAGCTGAAGGCGTCCGGCACATTCCAGTACCCCGCCGACTTCTCCACCGGGCTGACCGGCGAATGGTGGCCGTACGCCTACTCGCCGTTCCTGCAGAGCGCGGGTGGCGACCTGATCGACCGGAACGGCTACAAGACCGCCGACGGCGTCCTCAACGGAGCGAAGGCGGTCGACTGGGCGAAGTGGTTCCGCGGTCTCGTCGTGAGCGGCGACATCTCCGCCAAGTCCGGCACCGACCCCGTCGCGGACTTCGTGAACGGCAAGACCGGCATCCTCTACGACGGCGGCTGGGCCGCCGAGCAGGTCCGCGCGCAGTTCAAGGACGACGCGGTCTTCCTCCCGTCGGTGGATCTGGGCAACGGCCCGAAGATCGGCGGCGCCTCCTGGCAGTGGGGCGTCTCCAAGACCTGCTCCGACTCCGCCGGCGCCCTGGCGTACATGAAGTTCGCCGCGGCCGACAAGTACGTCGCAGCGGTCGCCACGGCGACGGGAACGATCCCGGCGACGGACGCCGCCGCCGCGATGGTCCCCGGCTACCAGGCGGGCGGCGAGAACGCGATCTTCCGCGAGTTCTCGAAGAAGTTCGCCGAGGTGCGCCCGGTGACCCCCGGTTATCCGTTCATCGCCACCACCTTCACGAAGGCCGCGCAGGACATCATCAACGGCGCGGACCCGAAGTCGACCCTCGACCAGGCGGTCAAGGACATCGACGCCAACCAGAAGTCGAACAACTACTTCAAGTAGCCGCCGCCTTCAGCAACCGCTGGCCCGGTCCGGGCGGCGCCTCTCCCCGCCCGGACCGGACCAGTCGACAGACAAGGACGTCACTCATGAGCACCATCGCCAAGCCGGCGCCGCAACGCAGCGCCGTCGCACCCGCCCCGCGCAGGCGGACGAGGACACGCGTCGTCGGAGGCCGCAAGGAGGCCGCCGTCGGCTGGGTCATGCTCCTGCCCGCTGCCGTCCTGATCGTCACGTTCCTGCTGGTCCCGATCGGCCTGACCTTCGGGCTCGCGTTCACCAACGCCCGCCTGGTGTCGCCCGAGCCCGCGCAGTTCGTGGGCATGGACAACTTCGTCGCCCTCTTCACCGACGACACCTTCTGGGCGTCGCTGCGCAACACGATCATCTTCACCGTCGTGATCGTGCCGCTGCAGTCCGGCCTCGCGCTCGTCCTGGCGCTCCTGGTCAACACGAGGACCCGCGGGACGACGTTCTTCCGCACCGTGTTCTTCCTCCCCGTCGTCACCTCCATCGTCGTCGTGTCGATGCTCTGGCTGTTCATGTACCAGAAGGACGGCCTGATCAACGTGCTGCTGGCGAAGATCGGCATCCAGGGGCCGGACTGGCTCGGCGATCCGCACTGGGCGCTCCTGGCGATCATCCTCATGTCGGCCTGGCAGGCGATGGGCTTCCACATGATCATCTGGCTCGCCGGCCTGCAGACGGTGCCGGCCGAGCTCTACGAAGCGGCGTCGCTCGACGGCGCCACCCGGTGGCAGCAGTTCGCCCATGTGACGTGGCCCGGTCTGCGGGCCACGCGCACCTTCATCCTCATCACGATCACGATCGCCGCGTTCGGTCTCTTCACCCAGGTGCAGATCATGACCCAGGGCGGCCCGCTCAACTCCACGACCACGCTGGTCTTCCAGGCGGTGCGCAGCGGATTCCAGCAGCAGCAGACCGGCTACGCGTCGGCCATCTCCCTGGTGTTCTTCGTGCTCGTGCTCGCGGTCACCCTCATCCAGCGATTCCTCACCCGCGACAAGGAGGCCCGGCGATGAGCGACACCATCCGCGACGTCGCGGACATCGACACCCCGCACGCCATCGAGCCGGACCGGAGGCGACGTTCGGTCTGGCGCCCTGCGCTGACGCTCGCGGTCAAGATCGTGCTGGCGCTCGTGTTCGGCCTGCCGCTGGTCTTCATGATCGTCTCGAGCTTCAAGCCGGACGCGCAGATCTTCCACGACCTCGACGGCATCCAGGCGTTCCTGCCGGTCGGCCACCTCAGCGTCGACAACTACCTGGGCGTGTTCGACCGGGTGCCGTTCGCGCAGTTCCTGTTCAACTCCATCCTGATCTCGGTGCTGACCGTCGGCCTCGGACTGATCGTGAACTCTCTGGCGGCGTTCGCGCTCTCCCGGATGCGGATCCCGGGCGGCCGGATCGCCCTCGGCGTGATTCTGGCGACCTTGATCGTGCCGTTCGAGGTCATGGCTCTTCCGCTGCTGTGGGAGGTCAACCAGCTGCCGTACTTCGACGGCACCCAACTCGTCCAGGGCTGGCTCGACACCTACACGGTGCAGATCGTGCCGTTCATCGCCAACGCGTTCTCGATCTTCCTCTTCTACCAGTACTTCGACTCCATCCCGAAGGAGCTGGACGAGGCGGCGCGCGTCGACGGCGCCGGCTGGTTCCGCATCTACCGGAGCATCATCATGCCGCTGGCCGGCCCCGCGGTGGCGACCGTCGCGATCCTGACCTTCCTGCCCGCCTGGAACCAGTACCTGTGGCCGCTCATGGTCACCCAGAGCGAGGCGGTGCGCCCGGCGATGGTCGGCATCGACTACTTCAAGCAGCTCAACACCTCGTGGGGTCAGATCATGGCCTACGCGAGCATCATCACCGTTCCGGTGCTGGCGCTGTTCGTGGCGTTCCAGCGCTCGTTCGTCAACTCCATCGCCTCGCAAGGGCTGAAAGGCTGACCGTATGTTCGTCCTCCCCGACAGCTGGGTGTGGGATTTCTGGCTCGCCGACGACGGGGACAGGTACCACCTGTTCTTCCTGTACGCGTCGAAAGCGCTGAAGGATCCGGACGCCAGACACTACCGCGCCTCCATCGGACACGCCGTCTCCGACGACCTGGTGAACTGGACCCGGGTGGTCGACGCTCTGGTGCGCGGCGACGCCCCCGCCTTCGACGAGCTCGCCACCTGGACGGGCAGCGTCGTGCGCGGCGACGACGGCCTCTGGCGCATGTTCTACACGGGCACGGCGCTCAGCGAGGGCAGCAACGTGCAGAGCGTCGGAGTGGCGACCTCGCCCGACCTCTACGACTGGACGAAGAGCGAGCGGAACCCCGTCCTCGCCGCCGACTCGCGGTGGTACGAACGCCTTGCCGACGGATACTGGCACGACGAGGCCTTCCGCGACCCGTGGGTGTACCGCGACGAGCGCGCGGGCGCCTGGCGGATGCTGGTCACCGCGCGTTCCAACCACGGCCGGCCCGACGATCGCGGCGTCATCGCGACCGCCCTCTCCGACGACCTGGAGACCTGGGAGCTGCAGCCGCCGCTCAGCGAGCCGGGAGGCGGCTTCGGCCAGCTCGAGGTGCTCAACACGGCCGAGATCGACGGCGAGAGCGTGCTCTTCTTCTCCTGCCTCGCCCCGGACCTCGCCGAGGAAAGGCGACGCACGGGCACCACGGGCGGCATCTGGACGGTCATCGCCGATGCCGACGGCCGGTGGGATCCACGACGGGCGCAGCTACTGACCGGCGACGACCTGTACGTCGGTCGCGTCATCCGCGACCGCGTGACGGAGCTGCCCCTGTTCCTGGCGTTCGAGAACACCGCGCCAGACGGGTCGTTCGTCGGCGCCATCGCCGACCCGCGTTCGATCTCCGTCCGCGACGGCGAGGTCGTGCTCGGCCCTCCGGCACGCGCGGAGTCCTGCGGCTCCGCCGTCGCCGCCGGTCGATGAGCGCGGCGCACGCGACCGACGTCCTGGTGATCGGCGAGGCGCTCGTCGACGTGTTCACCGGGCCGGGTGGAGCGCACGAGGCGTTCGGCGGCAGTCCGGCCAACACGGCCCTGGCGCTCGGCCGGCTGGGCCACCGGGTGAGGCTCGCCACCGCCATCGGCCGCGATCGGCGGGGGGAAGGGCTCACGGCCTGGCTGGCCGCCTCCGGCGTCACCGTCGAGTCGACGGACACGGCACGCACGGCGACGGCGGAGACCGTCCTCGCGCCCGACGGGTCGGCCGACTACGCGTTCGACATCGCCTGGGACGTCGACCTGTCCGGCGTCGCTCCTTCCCCGCTCGTCCACACCGGCTCCATCGCCGCCGTGCTCGAACCGGGAGCCGATGCCGTCGAGCGCTACCTGCGAAATGTGCAGTCGACCTCCACCGTGAGCATCGACCCGAACATCCGCCCGTCGCTCGTCGGCCCGGGCGACCGCGTCCGCATCGAGCGCCTGCTCGCGCTCGCCGACGTGATCAAGCTCAGCGACGACGACCTCGCCTGGCTCGCACCGGGGAGCTCGCCACGAGCTGCGGCATCACGCTGGCTGGAGGCCGGTGCGGCGCTCGTCGTGGTGACCAGGGGTGCGCGAGGTGCGCTGGGCTTCTCGCACAGTGCGCGCGTCGCGTGCGCAGCCCACCGGGTCGAGGTGGTCGACACGGTGGCCGCCGGCGACACGTTCACGGCAGCGCTGCTCGACGGGCTGGCGTCGGAGGGGCTGATCGGAGCGCAGCGACGGAACGCCCTCCGCGAGATCGGAGTCGACGCACTCGAACGTGTCCTTTCGCGCGCCGCCGTGGCGTCGGCGGTCACGGTCGGGCGCCGCGGCGCGAACCCGCCGACACGCGAGGAGCTGGCGGCCGCCGGAGGGTGACGGCGGGTCACACCGCCATCGTGCGGATGCGCACCTCCCGCTCCATCCGCTTCTCGTGGCGTTCGCGACCCTTGATCGCCTCCAGCTCGCGGCTCTTCGGGGGAGCGTTCGTGACCAGCTGGTCGAGCATCCGGCGGGTGGCCTGGGCGATCTCGTCGATCGCCTGGTCGAAGGCCGCGGCGTTCGCCCGGGAGGGACGGGTCGAGCCGCTGACCTTGCGGACGAACTGCAGGGCGGCTTCACGCACCTCGTCGTCGGTCGTCGGCGGTTCGAAGTTGTGGAGGCAGCGGATGTTCCGGCACATGCCGTGACGATACTCCGATCACGGACCGCGCTGTGCGAGTTCTCAGGAACCATGGCGCAGGATGTCTTGGTTACCCGCACCACGAATAGGAACCACCCCCATGAGCTCGCTTCGCGACCACATCGAGCGCACCCTCCGCGACACCGAAACCGACATCGCCGCCGAGACCGTCCCCGTCAGCACCGGTTCGTTCAGCACCGGCTCTTTCGGCGTTCCGCAGGGTCGCTAGCCCGGCGCGGCGCCGCCGCCCGTCCCGATCGAGAGGGGCGTCCGCAGGGCGGATCTTGACACCCGCCCCATCCGGGCCCTAGACAGAGCGCGTGGCGGTGTTCACCCTCGACGAGGTCCCGGCGGCCGACCGCGCCGCCGTGCTGGAGGATGCGTTCCGCAGCTACGCGCTTCCACTCCGGCTGCGACTGTCCCGTGCCGAGCGTCTCCGGGCCGAGTTCGATCGCGTGGTCGGTGATTTCGGCGTCGTGGAGTCGTTCCGCGTGGACGGCGCGACAGGTCACGTCGTGCGCGACGTCAGCACCAGGGACAGTGCGATCCCGGAGCTCGTGACCGTGCACCTCGAACGCTCCGGTCACGTGCAGCTGGAGCAGGACGGCCGGCGCGCGGCACCCCGGCCGGGCGATCTCGTCATCAGCACGACGGCCTCCCCGTTCACGACCTACCAGGACCGCGTCGGCGCGCAGCGGACGATCACCATCGCCGCCGCCGACGTCGGGGTCGGCTGGAACCGGCTCCGCGGGGTCACCGCCCGCGTGCTCAGCGCGCGCGATCCTCGCATCCGGATCGCGTCGCACTACCTGGATGAGACGGCCCGCACGGCGCTCGAGCATCCCGATGCCGTCGCGGCCCTCGGGCGGGCGACCCTCGAAATCGTCAAGGTCGTCCTCGGCGTCGTGCTCGACGACGAGAACGGGCTCCGCTCGGCCGCGGCGCTCACGCTCGGCGAGCGCGTGGTGTGCTTCATCGACCTCAACCTCGCCGATCCCGGGCTGGACGCGGCGACCGTGGCACGCGCCCACGACATCTCCGTGCGCTACCTCTACGTCGTGCTCGCGCAGCAGGGCATCGGCCTGGGCGACTACATCCGTGCGAACCGGATCCGGCGGGCCCAGCGGATGCTGGCCGACCCGGCACTGGCCGGGCTCGCGATCAGCACCATCGCGCAGCGTTGCGGCTTCACCGACCACTCGGCGTTCTCGCGGACCTTCCGCGGGGTGACCGGAACGAGCCCGCGCGAGTGGCGCGAGGAGCGCGTGCACGAATCCGCCAGACCGGTGCACGCACAGCACACGACACCCCGCGACACCACGACCTAACCTTCGTCGAGAGGCGGCCGCCGGGCCGCAGGAGAGGCCACCATGACCGATATCACCGAGGCTGAGCTGGACCAGATCGAGCGCGCGAACGCGACGGGCCGCCCTGTCGTCGTCTTCGTGCACGGGCTGTGGCTGCTCTCCAGCAGTTGGGATCCCTGGCGCGAGCTCTTCGAGCAGAACGGCTACGCGACCATCGCCCCCGGGTGGCCGGACGACCCGCCGAGCGTCGATGAGGCGCGCGAGCATCCCGAGGTGTTCGCCAAGAAGATGGTGCAGCAGGTCACCGACCACTACCTGGCCGCGATGTCGCGGCTGACCGCGAAACCGGCGGTCATCGGCCACTCGTTCGGCGGGCTGATCGCCCAGAAGATCGCCGGAGAGGGCGCGTCCGCGGCCACCGTGGCGATCGACAACGCGCCGTTCCGGGGCGTGCTGCCGCTGCCGGCGTCGTCGATCAAGTCGGCCTTCCCGGTGCTCGGCAACCCGGCGAACCGCGGCCGTGCTGTCGCCCTGACCTTCGAGCAGTTCCAGTACGGCTGGGCCAACAACCTGGACGAGGAGGAGGCCCGCAGACTGTACGAGACGTACCATGTGCCCGCCGCCGGGGCTCCGCTGTTCCAGGCGGTCGTCGCGAACTTCAACCCGTTCTCGAACAACGAGATCACGGCGGACACGAAGAACCCGGGCCGCGGCCCCCTGCTGATCATCGCCGGCGCGGAGGACCACACCGTGCCGCTCGCGATCACCCGGTCGACCTTCCACTTGCAGGAGAAGAACCCCGGCGTCACCGAGATCGTCGAGATCGAAGGGCGCGGGCACTCCCTCACGATCGACCACGGCTGGCGCGATGTGGCCCAGCCTGCGCTGGACTTCATCCGGCGCTTCCTGCCCGCCGACTGACCGACACGACCACACAACAGAACGATCACCACACAGGGAGAGACGCCATGCCGCACTTCACCACCTCCGACGGAACCGAGCTCTACTACACCGACCAGGGCTCCGGCCGTCCGGTCCTGTTCTCGCACGGCTGGCCGCTGAGCTCGGACGCCTGGCAGGTCGAGCTGAAGGTTTTCGCCGACGCCGGATACCGCGTGATCGCCCACGACCGCCGTGGCCACGGCCGGTCGTCGCAGACGTACACCGGCAACGACATGAGCACGTACGCGAGCGACCTCGCGCAGCTCGTCGACCACCTCGACCTCCGCGACCTCGTCGTGGTCGGGCACTCGACGGGTGGCGGCGAGGTCGTCCGGTACGCGGCGCAGCACGGCGCCGGCCGGGTGCGCGCGGTCGTCACGGCCGGTGCGGTGCCTCCGCTGATGCTCAAGACCGACGCGAACCCCGAGGGCACCCCGATCGAGGCCTTCGACGGCATCCGCGCCAACGTGCTGCACGACCGGTCGCAGTTCTGGAAGGACTTGGCTCTGCCGTTCTTCGGCTTCAACCGCGACGGGGCGCCCGTCTCGCAGGGCCTCATCGACGACTTCTGGCGCCAGGGGATGCTGGTCAACCTCGCCGCTGCCTACGACTGCGTGAAAGCGTTCAGCGAGACCGACCAGACCGCCGACCTCCAGGCGCTGGACGTGCCGATCTTCATCGCGCACGGCGACGACGACCAGATCGTCCCGATCGCAGCAGCGGCGGAGAAGTCCATCGAGCTGGTGAAGGACGGAACGCTCAAGGTCTACCCCGGCGCGCCGCACGGGATCTACGGCGCCTACCAGGAGGAGCTCGACAAGGACATCCTTGCGTTCATCGGGTGACTGAGCGGTGAGCCCTGTTCCGGTGATCGAGCTCACTCTGGCGCGGCCACGCATCGTGGGAACAGAATGCGGCCATGTTGATCAATACCCCGCGGTTTCCGCCGCCCGTGGTGCGGAGTCCGGTCCTCCTCCGCGCTCGTGTCTACGCTCTGGAGGACCTCTCGGCAGACGAGGTGACGCGCATTCTCGGCGCGGCGTTCGACGTCATTGCGTTGGGCTGGGCAGCAGTGTCGCCCGACTTCGTCACCAATCGAAACCTTGCTGCCTCGTTGCGGGAGGAGACTCCGTGGGCTGACTACGCCCTGGGCGGTGAACCCGGGCGTGACCTCAGTGGCGCGCTGAAGCGGGTGCGAAGGACCATCGTGAACGTCGCCTCCGTCGGCTACGGGAGCCCGCTTCAAGCTTTCACAGCCCCCGTCGGCTTGGCCCTCAGTGTGGGGAAGGGCATCGCCTCGCTGATCAACGAGCTCTTGAACGGGGCGGCCGAGCGAAGGAGTAAGGACGCTGAAACCGAAGGCCGGGTGCTCAGCAACACCGTCCTGGACGCAACGACCGACGTGAGCGTCGACATGCGCTACGAGCAGCTGGCTGCGATGGAGCTCGAAAATGATCTGCAGCGGGAAGAGCTGCGTCGCGCTCGCATCGACAACGAGCGGCGACAATTCGAACTCGCCCGTGACGTGCTCGCGCTGCAGGAGCGGCTCAATCCCGATCACCGTTGGACACCCGATGAAGCCGTCCGAATCCTCAACAACGTCCGCGTGCTGGAGAGCGTGGAGCTCGCGGCAGGCCTCAAACTCGACGTGTCGGTCGGCGATGCGATCGACGCCGCGGACGACGCTCGGTAGAGAGAACTATGGCATCACCCAGACTTGGATTTCGGTGATCGATGCTGACACGGGGCCGTTGTTCGGGCTCGGATCCAGCGGTGGGACGTAGCTCTTGACTGTGAACTTCACCGACGTCGTCTCGCCCGTCGGCGTCAGAGGCTGCACGAACCGGAACGGGCTCGTAGTGTCGAGTGACGGCAGCGAGCTCGTCTTCGAGCCGGTGTCGGTCGTTATTGTGATCGCACCGACGGATCCGTTCTCGAGGAATCCGGAACCATCGGCCGCCACGGCCTGTGAGAGACCACCGTTCGCGTAGCCGTTGACGATACATATCAGTCGGACATCGTGCGCGTGGCCTCGGAACGTCACAGTGATGAAGCGCCCCACGCCGCCGTTCTTCTCTGGGGCGACCCAGGCGGTCGAGAGGCTCCCATCGAACGCGGAAGAGGGCGGATAGACGTAGGTCTTCTTCAATCGCGTGGATGTGTAGGTGAGGTAGCCGCCTTCAGCGTGAATCTGGGAGGGTCCGAGCAGTATCAGGTTGTTTGGTGCGCTGCACGAGGCTGCGTCCGCGGCTTTCATGTCGTTGATCCCTCCGACGATCGCGTTGACGACCAAACTGCCGAAGATCACAACGAAAAAGGTCGTCACCCCAGCGTTGAGCAGCGAAGGCCAAAGCACCCTCGCGCGCCACCTCTTGTGCCGGGCGGCCCGGGCGAGATCTTTCCCCTTCGCGTTCATGGCGGGATTCTCCGCGTCCTCGAGACGTTTGGCCAGGCCACTGTGCCGGGTGTGACGCAACGCGGCCCGCAGCCCGTTTCGGTCGGCCTCCGCACACCGTAATCTGACGGAGCACCTCTTCGTCTCGCGGAAGGACACCGATGCGCACAGAGCTCCCCATCGACGCGTGGCGCGACACCCGCGACACCCTCCACCTGTGGACCCAGGTCGTCGGCAAGATCCGGATGGCGCTGACCCCGCCGGTGAACCACTGGTGGCATGTGACGCTGTACCTGAGCGCCCGCGGGCTGAGCACTGGGCCGATCCCGATTCCCGCGGGCGTCCTCGACATCGAGTTCGACTTCGTCGAGCACCGGCTCGTGCTGCGCACCAGCGACGGCGGGGAGCGCGTCCTTCCGTTCGCCGGGCAGTCGGTCGCGTCGTTCTACGAGGGGACGCTGAAGGCGCTGGGCGAGCTCGGGGTGGAGGTCCAGATCCATCCCGTCCCGAACGAGGTCGAGGTGGCGGTGCCGTTCGCCGACGACGTGGAGCACTGCACCTATGTGCCCGAGCACGCGCACGCGTTCTGGCTGCAGCTGATCGACGCCGACCGGCAGCTGCGCCGGTTCCGGTCGGACTTCACCGGCAAGGTCAGCCCCGTCCACTACTTCTGGGGCGCGATGGACCTCGCCGTCACCCGGTTCTCGGGCCGGGACGCCCCCGCGCACCCCGGCGGCGCGCCCAACTGCCCCGACAGCGTGATGCTCGAGGGGTACTCGCGCGAGCTGAGCAGCGCCGGGTTCTGGCCGGGGGGAGGGACCGAGGGAGCGTATTACTCGTACGCGTACCCGGCTCCGGAGGGATTCTCGGACGCGCCGGTGCCCGCCGGCGCGTACTTCAGCGCGGAGCTCGGCGAGTTCCTGCTGCCGTACGAGACCGTGCGCCGGTCCGCCGATCCCGATGCGCTCGTGCAGGAGTTCCTCCAGGCGACCTACCGCGCGGCCGCCGAGCTCGGCCGCTGGCCGTCGACGGTCGTGGTCGGGTCGTGACGGACCCGCAGCAGCGACCCGGGATCCCGGACGCCCGGGACTCGGCGGCGGCGCTCGGGGATCGGCCCCTGGCGTTCTACAACGCGCTGCTGACCGAGCATTTCGTGCTCGAGTCGGCGCGCGGGATCACCGTGAGCGAGTCGAGCAGCCGGGCCTCGCTCTACCTGATGACGCTCTCCAGCGGGCTGGTGGCGTTCGGTTTCCTCGCGGCCACTCCCTACGCGGGGGTCTTCCTCGGCGTGGTGATCCCGGTCATCGTCATCCTGGGCGTCTTCACCTACGAACGACTCGTGCAGACGTCACTGGAGGACGTCGCCGCCCTCGCGTCCATCCAGCGGATCCGCCGCTACTACGGGGGATTGCTGCCGGGCGCTGACGAGTTCTTCCCCGTCCCGCAGGGGAGTGCGCCCAACGAACTGCTGGAGATCGGGCAGCGCGGGTACCGGCGCGGCGTGTTCTTCACCATCTCGTCGGCGATCGCGATCGTCAACTCGATCGTCGCCGGCGTCGGGATCGCTCTGCTCGTCTACTGGCCGAGCCGGAACCTCGCGATCGCGGTCGTGGTCGGCGTCCTCGGTGCACTGGTCCTGATCGTCCTCCACGGTGCATACCAGGAGTCGCGATACTTCCGGCAGCGTCGGCTGCTGTCCGCCGACCCGACCCCGCCGGCACCACGATGAGTTCCGCGTTCGCGCCGCTCGGCGTCCGGGTCTTCCGGCTGCTCTGGATCGCCGGCCTGGTCAGCAACATCGGCAGCTGGATGCAGACCGTCGGGGCGCAGTGGCTGCTGGTCGAGCAGGGGAGCCCGGCGTCGGTGGTGGCGCTGGTGCAGACCGCTGCCGCCGCCCCCGTGCTGCTGCTCGCGCTCCCGGCGGGGGTGCTCGGCGAGTTCTTCAACCGGCGGACGCTGTTGATCGTGGTGCAGACGGCGCAGTTCCTGATCGTGCTCGGCCTGGCCTGGCTGACCTGGGCGGGCGCGATGACCCCGGCCCTGCTGCTCGCGGTGACGTTCCTGCTCGGTGCCGGCTCCGCGCTCCAACTGCCCGCGTACCAGGCGGTCGTGCCCGACGTGGTGCCAGCGCCGATGATCGCCGACGCCGCCGTGCTGTCCTCCATCGGCGTCAACGTCGCGCGGGCGATCGGCCCCGCGCTGGCGGGCCTCGTGGTCGCGCAGTTGGGGGTGACCGCGGTGTTCGTGGCGAACGCGCTGTCGTTCCTCGTCTTCCTCATCGCGTTGTTCGCCTGGCGCGGGTACACGCCGAAGCGCGGCCGGCCGGAGCGGTTCCTGGACGCGACCCGCGCCGGCCTGCGCTACGTGCGCAACGCGGGCGCGATCCGCGGGCTGTACCTGCGGCTCGCGCTGTTCCTGCTGCCCGCGAACGGCCTGTGGGCGCTGCTGCCGGTGCTGGCGAGCACCGAGCTGCACCTGGATGCGGGAGGCTACGGCCTCCTGCTGGCCTCGCTCGGGGTGGGCTCGGTCGCCGGGGCGTTCCTGCTGCCTCCGTTGCGGGCGCGGTGGAGCACGGGCACGATCGTCGCCGTCGCTTCTGCCGTGTTCGGTGTCTGCATCCTCGTCGTCGCCCTGACCTCTCTGCTCTGGGTGGTGCTGGTCGTGCTGGTGATCGCCGGCTTCGCCTGGATCGGCGTGATCGCGACGATCAACGGGACCGTGCAGTCGTTCCTGCCGGTGTGGGTGCGTACGCGCGGCCTCTCGATCTATCAGCTGGTGCTCTTCGGGTCGACCGCCGTCGGAGCAGCCGCTACCGGTGCCCTGGCGAGCTGGGTGGGTGTCGTCGGCGTGCTGCTCGGCTGCGGGGCACTGCTGGTCGTGCTCGGGATCGTCGGCGCGCTGCGACCCGCGATCGACACCAGGGACAAGGGCAGGGCGATCGTCACGATGCCGCTGACCGACGTGCCGCTCGTGCAGGGGGAGGAGCCGGACGACCTCGCGGCGACGCCGGTGCTGGTGCTGATTCGCTACGCGGTCGCCGCGGAGCGCCGCGACGAGTTCGCGCAGCGGATGGACGCCGTGGGCCGCTCACGACGCCGCACGGGTGCCAGAGACTGGCGGCTCTACACCGACCGCGAGGACCCGGCGGTCCTGGTGGAGGCGTTCCAGGTCGGGTCGTGGAGCGAGCACCTGAGCCAGCACGAGGAGCGCATGACCGAGTACGACCGCCAGCTGCTCGACCGGGCGCGGGCGCTCGCCGACGGGGAGCCCGTCGTCGAGCACCTGCTGGAGGCGGAGGTCGTGCAACCGCGTCGGCGGTGACCGGCTCGGCCGCTACGCGCCGCGCAGCGCCCTGACCATGCTCTGCAGGCTGCGGAACGCGTCCGCCCGCTCTGGCTCGCTCATGCCGGACAGCATCCGCAGCTCCACGGACCGGACGGCGGCCGTCGCCTTCTCGAGGCTCCGCCGGCCGCGGGGCGTGAGCTGCGTGGGCAGCGCCTTGCCCACGGGCGCCTCGGTGGCGCGGGTGACGAAGCCGTCGCGCTCGAGCGCCTGGAGCAGCACGTTCATGGTCTGCCGCGTGACGAACGCGCCGCGCGCGAGCTCCGAGTTGGAGAGGCCGGGGCGCTGGGCGAGTAGCTCGAGGCAGGAGTAGTGCGTCACGCTCATCCCGAGCGGTCGCAGCACCTCCTCCATGGCGGTGCGGAGGGCGCTCGACGCCTCCTTCAGCAGATAGCCCAGCGACGTCTCCAGATCGATGCCCTCAGCGCCTTGACTCATGTCAGTAGTCTGACATAGGTTGATACATGTCAGAAAACTGACACGACACAAGGAGTTCCATCATGTCCGCCACCGGCCCCGACTTCATCTCCCTGCAGGTCCGCGACCTCGACGTCTCGCAGGCGTTCTACGAGACCTACCTCGGCCTCGTCCGCTCACCGGCGGGGCCGCCGCACGCCGTCGTCTTCGACACGGCGCCGATCGCGTTCGCGCTCCGCGACCTCGTCGAGGGCACCGACCTCGACGCCGTGGACCAGCCCGGCATCGGCGTCGCGCTCTGGCTGCACGCCACCGACGTCCAGGCGATCCACGACGCGCTCGTCGCCGACGGCCGCACCATCGTCTCCGCGCCGATCGACGGCCCGTTCGGGCGCACCTTCACCTTCGCCGACCCCGACGGCTACCGGATCACGCTGCACGACAGGGCCTGAACGTGCCCCTCGGCGGGAGGATGCCGCCGACCGATATGCTGATCGCGTGTTCGAGGTGGCGAGCCGGAGCCCCCGGCAGTGGGCGGCGTCCGTCATCCTCGGCTTCGCGGAGACGACGAACCTCTCCATCGCCGGACGGCGCTTCGACGTCCGCGGCGCCGGGCCGAACTCGGAGGCGCTGGTCGCCCTGCTGACGGCGATCGGTGCGCGCAGGGTCGCCGCCGGCGAGACGCCCGACTACCTCTTCGTCAGCGGCGAAGGCGGGACGCCGCTCCTGCCGCGCGACCTCGACGCGCTGGCCCCGGACCCCGACCGGCCGCTCGTGCTCGTGGACGCGACCCCGGACGGCACGGCGGTCGCCGACGACAGCGCGCGGGCCGACCAATTGCGCGCGGGCGTCCGGGCGACCTCCCTCCCGCACGTCGTCGTCGTGCGACTCGACGACACCCGGCACGGCCCGCACGAGAGCGCCGCCGCCGACCGGATCGCCTGGGCGCGGCGGTTCATGCCCGCGTCCGCGCGGCTGGCCGCACAGCTGGCGGAGGACGGCACCGTCCGCGGCGTGCGCATCGGCGTCAGCATGGTGCTTGAGCCGAAGACGGCCGTGCTCGCACTGATGCTCCGCGACGCGGGCGCCGAGGTCGCGGTGTTCTCCCACCCCGACGAGACCGACGACGACGTGGCCGACGCGCTCCGGGAGGCCGGCCTCCGCGTCCACGCCAGGGCCGCCGCGGGGCCCGACGAGCACCGGGCGCTCGCGATGGCGTTCCTCGAGGAGCGCCCGGCCGTGCTCGTCGACGACGGTTCGCACGTGATCCGGCTGGCCCACGAGGCGGCGCCGCGCCTCCTCGACGGCATGATCGGCGCGGCGGAGGAGACCACCAGCGGCCTGCGTCCGCTGCGGGCGATGGCCGCGGAGGGACTCCTGCGCATCCCCGTCGTCGCGGTGAACGACGCGCGCAGCAAGACGCTCTTCGACAACCGCTACGGCACCGGCCAGTCCTGCCTGTTCACGATCCTCGGTCTGACCGGTCTCGACCTCTTCGGCGCTGCCGTCGTCGTCGCGGGCTACGGGCCGGTCGGCGAAGGGGTCGCCCGGCACGCGCGGGCGCTCGGCGCGGCGGTCGTGGTCGCCGAGCCCGACCCGGTGCGCGCGCTGGCGGCGAGCTACGACGGGTTCCGGGTGTCGCGGCTCGTGGAGGCGGTGGCCGCGGCCGACCTGGTGGTGTCCGCGACCGGAGTGCGCGACACGATCGGTCTCGACGTCCTCCGGGCCTGCCCGCCGTCGGCGGTCGTCGCCGTCGCCGGGGGCGTGCCGCAGGAGGTGGCCGTGGACGACGCCCTCGCGGCCGGCGCGACCCGCGAGGTCATCGGCTGGAAGCGCGAGCGGATCGCGTTCCCCGGCGGCACGAGCGTCGAGCTCCTCGACGGCGGCGGCTGCATCAACGTGACAGCCGGAGAGGGCAACCCCATCGAGATCATGGACCTGTCGTTCGCCGTGCAGCTGTCGGCCATCCGCCACCTCGTCGAGACGGCGGGGACCCTCACGCCGGGCGTCCATCCGCTGCCCGCTGCCGCGGACGACGCGGTGGCGGCCCAGGCGCTCGCCGCGGCCGGCCTCCGGATCGACGACGCGGCCGCGCCCGCGGCCCCCGTACCGCTCTGGCCGCGCTTCGGGAGCATCGCATGAGGGGCGACGTCACCGTCTTCTCGGCCGGCCTCGTCGTCCCGATGACGGCGCCGCCGATCCTGCGCGGGGCGGTCGCCGTCGCGGACGGGCGGATCCTGCACGTCGGCGAGCGGCGCTGGGTGATCGACTCGCTGGAGCAGCAGGACGTGCCCTACCTCGAGCACTGGTGGGACGGCGCTCTGCTGCCCGGCCTCGTGAACGCGCACTCCCACCTGCAGTACACCGGCATGGCCGAGGTGGGCGCGGGGCAGTACTCCGGCTTCGACGACTGGGCCGACGCGTTCACGGTCGTCTACGAGCGGCCGCACGACTGGCGGGCCGATGCACTGCTGGGCGCCGACGAGCTGATCCGACACGGCGTCACCGCCGTCGCCGACATCGTCACCGACCGGGAGGCCTCCGACGTCCTCCATGTCGCGGGGCTCCGCGGCATCGCGTTCTGGGAGGTGATGAACTGGGAGACCGCCGAATGGAACGAGCGCGGTCGCGAGCAGGTCATCGCCGATCTGGAGGGTATCCCGGCGACTCCCGGCGCCGGCCTGTCGCCGCACGCCCCCTACTCGCTCGACACCGTTCCGCTCCTCGACATGCCGGACATCGTGCGGCAGCGCGGCCAGCGGCTGCACATCCATCTCGGCGAGTCCGCCTTCGAGGAGGAGCGGCTCGACACCGAGGGCGGCGACACCCACCGCGCCTGGCACTTCGTCGGGGTGCAGAGCTTCCGCGCCCTGCGCTCGCTCGGCTTCGGCACCGGCGCGACGGAGTTCGTGGATCGGCTCGGCGTGCTCGGGCCCGACTGCCACGTCGCCCACGGCGTCTACATGACGGCGAAGGACCGCGCGCTGCTGCGTGCGCGCGGAACGTCCGTCGCGCTCTGCCCGCGCTCCAACGAGGTCATCGGTCTCGCGCCGCCTCCCGTCGCCGCGTACCTGAAGGAGGGGAGCGCGATCGCCGTCGGCACGGACTCCCTGTCGTCCAGCCCCTCGCTCGACCTGATGAGCGACGTCGCCGCGCTGCACCGGATCGCCAGGGAGCAGGGCTACACGCGGCGCGACCTGCACAGCCGGCTGCTGTCCGCCGCCACCCTCGGCGGCGCCCACGCTCTCGGTCTGGACATCGGCCCGGCCCGCATCGGCCACCTCGCCGTCGGCGCACTCGCCGACCTCTCGTTCTTCGACGTGCCGGTCGGCCGGGTGGGCGACACCCTGGCGGAGCTGGTGGAGGCCGGCGCCGGGCGGGTCGCCGCCACGGTCATCGGCGGCGACACGCGCTGGTCGGCCCCGTCGTGGACCGGGCCACGGGTGAACGCGGAGGTGAGCTCATGAGCGAGTCGGTGGAGCCTGTCGAGCCCGTGCAGCCTGTCGCCAGGCGCACGGTCTCCGGCGAACTCATCGAGTGGGTGGTGCCGCCGTCCCGGGCGCTCGCGCTCGGCCTGGAGCCGCACCCCGAGGGCGGCTGGTACCGCCGCACGTGGGCGGCGGACGCCGTCGTCGCCACCGAGCGCGGCGACCGCCCGGCCGCGACCCTGATCTACTTCCTGCTGCCGCCGAGGGAGGCGTCGGCGTGGCACGTCGTCACCTCCGACGAGCTCTGGCTGTGGCACGGCCCCGACACGCTGGCCCTGCAGCTGGGCGGCGACGGCGACGCCCCCGCGGCCGGGGAGGTCCTGACGCTCGGCGCGGACGAAGCAGCGGGCCAGCGCGCTCAAGCGCTCGTGCCGGCGGGTGTGTGGCAGCGCACGCTGCCCTCCGACGGCGAGACCCTGGTCAGCTGCGTCGTCTCGCCGGGGTTCAGCTTCGACGATTTCACCCTGCACGACGTACATAATCCGTAATCGTCGCGCGCGCACGCGACGTTTCCCTCTACCATCGAATGATTTGGTCGCCCGAGACCGTCTGAAAGGTGCTCCCGTGTCCGCAGCCTCCTCCCGCTTCACCCGTGTGCTCGCCGCCGTCGGCGCCGCGGTCGTCGTCGCCGCCCTGGCCGCCTGCAGCTCGACCCCGTCGAGCAGCGGCGCGTCGAGCCACGGCCTGCAGACGCAGACCGCGGGCAAGCTCACGATCGCGACCGGCCAGCCGGCCTACTCGCCGTGGGTCATCGACGACAAGCCGCAGAGCGGCCAAGGCTTCGAGGCCGCCGTCGCCTACGCCGTCGCCGAGAAGCTCGGCTTCGCCAAGAGCGACGTCGTCTGGACCCGCACCACCTTCGACAGCGCCATCGCGCCGGGACCGAAGACTTTCGACCTCAACATCCAGCAGTTCACGATCTCGGCCGACCGCAAGAAGGCCGTCGACTTCTCGTCGCCGTACTACACGACCAGCCAGGCGCTGGTGACCACGAAGTCGTCGCCGGCCGCTTCGGTGACCTCGGTGGAGGGCCTCAAGAAGATCAAGATCGGCGTTGCGACCGCGACCACCACCCTGACGCTCGTGAAGAAGGAGGTCGGGGGCGACAACATCTCCGTCTTCAACTCCAACGACGACGCGGTGCTCGCTCTCAAGACCGGCCAGGTCGACGCGGTCGCGACCGACCTCCCGACCGCCTTCTACCTCTCCGCCTCGCAGATCGACAACGGGGTCGTGAGCGGGCAGTTCGCCGACAACTCGGGCGGCGACCAGTTCGGCATCGTGCTGCCCAAGGACTCGCCGAACACCAAGAAGGTCAGCGAGGCCGTCGATGCGCTCCGCTCGAGCGGCGAGCTCGACGCGATCACCAAGAAGTGGCTGTCGACGACGGTGAACGTCCCGGTCTTCAAGTGATCGGACGCCCTCCCGCCGCGATCGCCGGGGCTCCCGCGTGAGCCGGCGAACGGTTCAGCAGCAGCAGACCAGGCTCGACGGCACGCCGGTGAGCGCGATCGAGCTGGACCGCCGAGCGTTCCGCGCCAAGCAGTCCGGCCGGTCGGTGCTGATCAGTCTCGCGAGCACCATCGTGCTCGCGGTGCTGGTGTGGCTGACCGTGGTGAACACGCCGGGCTGGGCGCTCGTGCAGCAGTCGTTCTTCAACGTGAAGGTCGGCTGGGAGTTCCTCGGCTCGATCCTGCTCGGCCTCTGGCTGAACATCCAGATCCTGTTCTACGCCGCGATCGGCGTCGCGATCTTCGGGACACTGCTCGCGATCGTGCGCACCCTGCGCGGCCCGGTGTTCTTCCCGCTGCGGGTCATCGCGACGGTCTACACCGACCTGTTCCGCGGGATGCCGCTGATCATCGTGCTCTACCTGGTCGGTTTCGGCATCCCGGCGCTCGGCGTCATCCCCCGCATGCCGCCGGAGTTCTGGGGCACGATCGCGCTCATCCTCACCTACTCCGCCTACGTGGCAGAGGTGCTCCGTGCGGGCATGGAGGCCGTGCACCCGTCGCAGCGCCTGGCGGCGCGCTCGCTCGGGCTGTCGCACGCGCAGATGCTCCGCCTGGTCGTCCTGCCGCAGGGTGTCCGCAAGGTGACGCCGGCGCTCGTCAACGACTTCGTCTCGATGCAGAAGGACGTCGGTCTGGTCTCGGTGCTCGGCGCCGTCGACGCGGTGCGAGCCGCCCAGATCGCGTCGGCGGACGCCTACAACTTCACGCCGTACATCGTGGCCGGACTGCTGTTCGTCGCGATCAGCTGGCCGCTCATCCGCCTCACCGACTGGCTGTCGGCGCGGGCGCAGAAGCGCGAACAGATCGGAGGCACGGTGTGACCGCGTCCCAGACCCCCGCACCCGGCGTCCCGGCCTCCGACGTCGTCCTGCGCGTCGAGGGCCTGTACAAGAGCTTCGGCGACACCCCTGTGCTGCGGGGCATCGACCTGGAGGTCGACCGGCACCAGGTCGTCGTCGCGATCGGCGCGAGCGGCTCCGGCAAGTCGACGCTGCTCAAGACGATCAACCTGCTGGAGCAGATCGACGACGGCCGCATCTTCCTCAAGGGCGAGGACATCAGCGATCCGCGCATCGACGTGGACCGCACGCGCGCACGCATCGGCGTGGTCTTCCAGCAGTTCAACCTGTTCCCGCACCTGAGCGTGCTCGACAACGTGACCCTCGCCAGCCGCAAGGTGCACGGCATCCCGCGGGCGGAGGCGGAGGCGACGGCCGTGCAGTGGCTGGAGCGCATCGGCCTGGGCGGGAAGGTCAAGGACTTCCCCGACCGGCTCTCCGGCGGCCAGCAGCAGCGCGTCGCGATCATCCGCGCGATCGTGACCAACCCGGAGCTGCTGCTCCTGGACGAGATCACCAGCGCCCTCGACCCGCTGCTCGTCGGCGAGGTGCTCGACCTGGTGACCGAGCTGAAGGCGGCCGGCTCCACCATCCTGATGACGACGCACGAGATGCACTTCGCGCGCACCGTCGCCGACCACATCATCTTCCTCCACGACGGTGTGCTCCTGGAGCAGGGACCGCCCGAGCAGATCTTCGGCGACCCCCGCGAAGAGGCGACCCGCCAGTACCTGGCGCGGGTGCACAGCGGCTGAGGGCCGCAACCCACGGAACGAGGGCGGTGGGCTCCCGCCCACCGCCCTCGCCTTCGCTCAGCGACCGACGGCCACCGAATCGAACTGGTTGATCGCGGACTGGGTCACGTCGTGCGAGGTCGAGAGTATCCCCGCGTCCTGGGTTGCCGCGGCCGTCGATAGCGTGACCGGGGAGCCGATCGGGACGTAGTTCGCGCCGTCGTACGAGTACGACGCGGTGAACGAGGTCCCCGAGCGGCTCAGCTTCACCCAGATCGGACGGAAGACGTCGATCGCGGCGTGGGCGCTCGAGTCCAGGTAACCGTCGCCGTTGGAGTCCCACTCGAAGTCGACTCCGTTGCGCGCGGTCACCGCGACCACGGCGTAGCCCGCCGAGGTACCGGCCTTGGTCAGGTCGTTGCGCACGACCACCCCGGACTTCGCCCACGCGTTGGCATCGTTCACCGACACCACACGTGCCGACACGCTCGACCCGGAGGCCAGCGAGCCGGCCCGGTAGATCGCCCCGTACTGGTCGTCGTGCTGACCGCCCGCGCCCCACACGTCGGCTCCCGCCGCGGCGATCCCGAAGGTCCCGCCGGTCTGGCCGAAGTACGTGCCGGCCGCCGAGGCGCTCGCGGTCGCGAAGCCCGGCGCCACGGGCGACGACACCGGGCAGCCGGCGAGGCCGAACAGGTTGGCGTTGAGCGCCGTGCGGTACTGCGGCGCGACGCCGGCCGCGCACATCACGTCACGCGCAGCCTGGGGCCAGTTCGCCGCGGACACCTTGACGTTGTTCGCCAGGGTGTTGTTGTGCGCTGCGGCGTTCGGCGCCGAGACGCCTCCGGAGTTGTACCAGTTGTTCTGGATGACGTTGTCACTCGTGTTGTTTCGCAGGCTGTACGCGTTGGTGAACACAAATGAACCGCCCTGCACGACGTTGTTCTCGTACGTCATCGACCGGGACCCCTCGTCGAGGTAGAGCCCGACGCCGGAGATGTTGAACAGGTAGTTCTTGTCGACGACGCTGCCGGGGCTGGCCGACAGGTTGTACAGCGTGCCGCCGTCGGCGAATCGGGCCTTGGTGTTGTGAACCAGGTTGCCCTCCACGCGGTTGTCCTTGAGCGTGGTCGGCGTGGTGTAGAGGGTGTTGTACGTGTAGTAGCCGCGATCGACGTAGTCGTTCGAGCCCCCCGCGTCATTGATGCCCCAGCCGTAGCCGGTGTCGATTCCGTCGTACGGCACGTTGGCGACTTCGTTGTGCAGGATCTGCGCGTTGGTCACGTAGGTGCTGAGGATGCCGCCGTTGTCCTTGTAGTCCACCGAGACCCGGTCGACGGTGTTGTCCTGGATCGTGATGTCCTTGTTGGTCATCCGCGGATCGCTCGGGTGATGGGCGTCGGGGAGGACCCCGCCCACCGAGATGCCGTGGCCGCTGTCCTCCAGGAAGCGGTTGCCCGTCACCTGGATGCTGCTCGCGCCGTAGCCGATCCCGGTCGTCGTCGCGTTGGCGTCGTTGCCGATGCCGAGCGCTGACGACCCGAGATTGGTGAAGGTGTTGCCGGTG
This sequence comes from Leifsonia sp. TF02-11, assembly GCF_017565305.1. Taxonomy (GTDB): domain Bacteria; phylum Actinomycetota; class Actinomycetes; order Actinomycetales; family Microbacteriaceae; genus Leifsonia. Next base: position 142,042 of record NZ_JAGEKP010000024.1, on the reverse strand, counting down.
AAGGTGATCCGGCTCGCGGCCGAGACCTGAACCGCCCCTGGCTCCTGGTACCAGCTGGTCCGAGCGCGCTCGAACATCTCGCAGCCGCGCGCGCAGCTGGTGAAGGCGTCGGCCGGTCGATAGTCGTAGGCGCCCTTGATGAAGAGCCCGTTCTGCTGGTCGGCGTACCCGTCGGTCGAGGGTTCGAGCCACGATGTCCCGGAGAACTGGAGGCCTTCGAACGAGAGGCCACGCACCGGCTGGTCGTACGTGCCGCCGATGCTGATGAGCGACTGCAGGCGCGGCAGCTCGATGTCGAGCGTGTTCGGATCGACCCCGGCGGCCGGCTTGTAGTAGAGCGTGCCGGCCTGCGGGTCGATGTACCACTGGTTCGTCTGCGTGAGGAACGCCAGAGAGTTGTCGAGATACCACGTCGGCGCGGCGAGCAGCGAGCTCTGCACGGTGTCCCAGCCCCAGGTGTTGTTGTCCCAGGCCGGCTGAGCCATCGTGATCCGGGTGCCGACGATGCTCTGCACGGGCGAGTACCGGTTGGTGAAGTCGCCCAGCGACTCGAACTCGATCCGCCCTTGGTCGGGCAGAGCGGCGAGGGAGGCGAGCGCGGGGTTGTTGATCGTCAGCCCGGTCGGCGTCGGGGTGACGTCGGAGTTGGCCAGCTTGATGGAGGCGCGCGGAGCGATCACCCCGTCCACGTAGAGCTGACGGGTGTCGAGCCCGGCGGGAGTCGGCGCCTGCCAGATTCCTGTGCCGGCGCTCGACGGCGTCCAACCGCCCACGCTCGAGGCTCCGGTGATCTCGGGGTGGGCTCCCGGGGCGGCCGCCCAGTGCACGGTGTTGTCGCCGCCACCGTCTTCTGCAGTGAAGGTGAGCGGCTTCGAGAGGCGGTAGACGCCGTCCGCGAGCTGGACGGTCACGTCGCCGTGCTTGATGGAGGGGCGCAGGACGTGCTGCGCACGTTCGAGGGAGCACGGCATGGCCTGGCTGCAGTGTCCGGCGTCCTTGCCGTCGGGGGCCGCGTAGAAGATGGTCGCCGGCGCCGCTTGTGCGGGAGCGGCGACCAGTGCGGAGACGATGACAGCGCCGGCGCCCAGGATCGCGAGGAGTGCCGGCTTGCGTCCCTTCTTCCTGGCCATCGACCGTCGCGAGACAGACGTCAATGTCATTTCGTTCGCTTTCTGTTGTGGGAGGCGTCGGTGCCCCCAGAACAGGGTTAGCATACGTATTATGTTTACTGCAAGAGACGTGTGATGTTTACCCTAGAACGATCGGTCGGCTGATCGGATTGCAGGGTCGGCGACCAGCCCTCTCGCATCGAGCTCCTCCCACAGGGCCTCCGGGATCTCTGCGCTGTAGCGCTCGACCGTGCTGTGCACGTGCGTGGCCGTCCGCATGCCGGTGACGACGGAGACGACGGCCGGATGCCGCAGCGCGTACTGGATCGCGGCCGCAGGGAGGCCGACTCCGTGCCGGGTGCAGACCTCCGCGATGCGGACGGCGCGCTCGATGACGGAGGGCGGCGCATCGCCGTAGTCGAAGTGCGCCGACGGGTCGACGGCCTCGGAGCTCAGCAGACCCGAGTTGTACACGGCGGCCGCGACCACACCGACACCGCGCTCGGCGGCGAGCGGGAGCAGCTCGTCGAGAGCTGCCGAGTCGAGCAGTGTGAATCGGCCGGCGACCATGACCACGTCCACATCGCAGCGGCGGATGAACTCCGCGAGCATCGGCGCTTGATTCATCCCGGCGCCGATGTTCCGCACCACGCCCTGATCGCGGAGTTCGATCAGGGCGGCGATGCCCGTGGTCGAGGCGGCCTCCCAGTGGTCGTCGGGGTCGTGGAGGTAGGCGATGTCGAGCCGGTCCGTCCCCAACCGGCCGAGCGACGCTTCGACGGAGCGGAGGATGCCGTCGCGGCTGAAGTCCCACACCCGGCGTGTCTGCGCCGGGACGATGAAACCGTCGTCGTCGAGCCGGTCGGCCGTCTCCGGGCTGTCGATGAGCAGTCGGCCGACCTTCGACGAGACCGTGATGGAGTCGCGTGGTGTCGCGGCGAGTGCTGTGCCCAGGCGGCGCTCGGAGAGGCCGAGGCCGTAGTGCGGCGCGGTGTCGAAGTAGCGCAGGCCGTCGTGGAGGGCGGCCGCCACGGCCTCGGCGGAGGCGTCGTCCGTGGTTTCGCGGAAGAGGTTCCCCAGTTGTGCGGCGCCGAATCCGAGCTCGGTGAGGCGGGTCCCGGTGCGCAGCGGCCTGGTCGGAAGCGTGGCGGTCATGGCGAGAGTCTATTCCATTCAGCATACGTATTATGTTTAGATACACGTGAGTCTCTCGAGGAAGGAGCGCCGGGCGATGCTGACGGCGAATTACGTAGGTGACCGGACGATAACGGTCGACGAGCGGGAGCCGCAGGCGCTGCGGCCGGGGGAGGTGCGCATCGCCGTCGCCTACGTCGGCATCTGCGGCACCGACCTCCATGTCTTCCACGGCGACATGGACGGGCGCGTCACGGCTCCGGCCACGATCGGTCACGAGATGTCCGGCACCATCGCGGAGCTCGGTCCCGGGGTCGAGGGGTGGGCGGTCGGAGATCCCGTGACGGTGATGCCGCTGAGCTGGGACGGCACCTGTCCCGCGTGCCGTGCCGGAAACGAGCACATCTGCCAGAACCTCGACTTCATCGGCATCGACAGCCCCGGCGCCCTCCAGGAGAGCTGGAATGTCCCCGCGTCGACGCTCGTGCGGCTTCCGGACGCAGTCTCTCTGAGGGACGCGGCACTGGTGGAACCCGTCGCGGTCGCGGTGCACGACGTGCGGCGGTCGGAGCTGGCGCCCGGCGACAAGGCGGTCGTCATCGGCGCCGGTCCCATCGGGGTGCTCATCGCGACCGTGGCCGAAGCGTTCGGCGCGGAGGTGGTGATCGCCGAGATCGACCCGCGACGCCGTGCGGTCGCCGAGGGGATCGGCCTGCGCACGCTGGACCCGTCGGCGGTCGACCAGGTCGCCTGGGTGGAGGAATGGACAGGCGGCGCGGGCGCCGACGTGGTCTTCGAGGTGTCCGGCTCCGCAGCGGCCGTGCTCGGGGCGACCGCGCTGGCCAAGGTCCGGGGAACGCTCGTCGTCGTTGCGATCCACTCGCAGCCGCGCCCGATCGACCTCCACCGGCTGTTCTGGCGCGAGCTGAGGATCCTGGGCGCGCGCGTTTATCAGCGGCAGGACTTCGAGCGCGCGATCGAACTGGTCGCCGACGGCGCCATCCCGGCTGACCGCCTGATCACCCGGGTGGTGCCGCTGCCTGAGGTCGCGAGCGCCTTCGCCGACCTCGAAGCCGGCCAGGCGATGAAGATCCTCGTGGAGGTCGGCCGGTGAGCGGGCTGGTGAACGGCTTCGACCTGACCGGCCGCCTCGCCGTCGTCACCGGCGCGAAGCGAGGTATCGGGCGGGCGATCGCGGAGGCGCTCGCCGCGGCGGGCGCCGACATCATCGGAGTGTCGGCGACCCTCGATCCGGAATCGTCCGAAGTGGGCGACCGCGTGCGCGCGCTGGGCAGGGGTTTCGAGGGCCATCGCGTCGACTTCGCCGACCGGGCCGCTGTGCTGGAGTTCGGCCGGCGGATCTCCGGCCGGGACAGGCCGGTCGACATCCTCGTCAACAACGCGGGCACGATCCGCCGGGCACCGGCGATCGACCATCCGCTCGAGTGGTTCGACGAGGTCATCGAGGTCGATCTGGCCAGCGGCTTCGTGCTCGCCCAGACGCTCGGCAGACCGATGCTCGAGCGCGGGAGGGGCAGAATCGTCTTCACGGCGTCGCTGCTGTCGTTCCAGGGCGGGATCAACGTGCCAGGCTACGCGGCCGCGAAGTCGGGTGTCGCCGGGCTGGTCCGAGCGCTCTCGAACGAGTGGGCGTCCTCCGGGGTGACGGTGAACGGCATCGCGCCCGGCTATATCGCGACCGACAACACCGAGGCTCTGCGGGATGACCCTGTGCGCTCGCGCGCGATCCTGGACCGCATCCCGGCGGGGCGCTGGGGGGCGGCCGAGGATATCGGCGGAGCCGCCGTCTTCCTCGCGTCCGACGCGGCGGGGTACATCTCCGGCGCCGTGCTGCCGGTCGACGGCGGGTGGCTGGGGCGCTGACCCGGCCGGCCCGATAACAATCGGATCTCGGTGCAACTGCCTCTTGGCAAAGGTAATACGTATCTTCTATAGTCATCATACGTCTCCTCGGAGTCGTCAATGAAGTCGACAAGACAAGGACATCTCATGGTCGGAATCCACACTGTGGTGCACCCGCGTCGCCGGACGGCGCTGGTCGCGACCGCACTCAGCGCCGCGACGGCGCTGCTGGCCCTCGCCGGTTGCAGCACCGGCGGGAGCTCGGCGAACGGGTCGTACGGCTTTCCCGAAGCCGCCCAAGACACCTCCTCGACGATCACCGTCTGGGTGGACGCGGACCGCCAGGCCGCGGCGAAGGCATTCGAGAAGGCGCACCCGGACACCAAGATCAAGGTCGTGACCTACGACGGGTCGGCCAACGGCTCCAACTCGTTCCGGACGAAGATCCAGCTCTTCGACCGGGCGGGCAGCGGCTGGCCGGACGTCGTGTTCTCGAGCCAGAACAACGACGCCTCCTGGGCGAGCCAGAAGACCGACGGCAAGCAGGCGTTCGCCGCCGTGCTCGACAAGGGCCTGGTGCCGAAGGAAACCCTGTCCAACTTCACGCAGGGCGCCCTGAACCCCTGCACCGTCTCCGGTCAGGTCTACTGCCTGCGCAACGACCTGGCGCAGGCCGTGCTCTGGTACAACAAGTCGCTCATGGACCAATTCGGCTACACCGTGCCGACCACGTGGGAGGAGTATCAGGCACTCGGCCAGAAGGTCGCAGCGGAGCACCCCGGCTACATCGTCGGCACGCAGGGAGACGCGTGGACGCCCGAGGTGTTCATGTGGGGCAGCAAGTGCCAGGCCAACGACATCACCGGCCCGACGAGCGTGACGGTCAAGACCGACACGACGGAGTGCAAGCGGGCGGCGACCCTGCTCGACACGCTCCGCAGCGACGGCACCGTTCCGAACGTGAGCGTCTTCACTCCGGAGTTCGTCAAGAACTACACCGGAAAGGTGCTGATGATGCCCGGCCCCGCCTGGTACGCCGGCGCCATCTTCAACAACGCGCAGTCGCTCAACGTGCCGGCCGGGCAGCTCGCGGTCGCCGCTCCGCTCCCGTGGAAGGGCGAGGACAAGGCTGTCACCGGAAACGTCGGTGGAGGCACCTGGTTCATCTCCAGCCACTCGAAGAACCTGAAGGCCGCCGAGCAGTTCGCGGAGTTCGTGACGACCGCCGACGACTACCAGGTGAACGTCGCGCCGGGCTACCCGGCGTACGCGCCCGCCGCCCAGAAGTGGATCGCCAAGCAGGATGCGAGCAAGTACTACGCCACCCCGCTGCAGCCGATCGTCACCGCGGCCTCCCAGGTCTGGGACGGCTGGGGATACGGTCTCTTCAGCCAGGAGGCGGTCTGGGCCAAGACGATGACCCCGGCCATCACCGGAGGAAAGAACATCGCCGACCTCCTGCCGACCTGGCAGCAGGCGATCGAGAACCAGGCCAAGGTCAACGGATACAAGGTGAACTGACATGACCCTCGCTCGTCCGAGCGACCAGCTGACCGCCGGCGCACCCCAGCGCCGGCGGTCGGCGGCACGGGAAGGCCGCGCTCCAGGGCGCACACCGATCGGCTACCTGTTCGTCTCGCTCTACGCTCTGCTCACCCTGGCGTTCGGAATCGCCCCCGCGGTGTACTCGGTCGTCCTCGCCTTCACCCGATCGGACGGAGGCTTCGCCGGCTTCGACAACTTCGTGAAGGTCGTCACCGACTTCCGGTTCTGGCCGGCCGTCGAGCACGTGGTCGCCTACCTCGTGATCTGGCTGATCGGCCTGCTGGTCTTCGTCGTGGCCCTGGCGCTCATCGTGCACGCCCTGCGCGTGCGCTGGGCCAGCACCTCCCTGCGCTTCATCTACTACCTCCCCGGCGCGCTCGCGGGCGCGTCCAGCGTGCTGCTCTGGCTGTTCGTGCTCGACCCGACGGCCAGCCCGGTGAGCGGGCTGCTGCGGGCGATGGGCTTCACGAGCTTCGTCCAGGTCATCCAGCCGGGGAACCTCCCCGTCATCTTCGCGATCATCGCGTTCTGGACGGGCGCCGGCGGCTGGATCGTCATCATGTACGGCGCGTTGAACAACATCAGCACGGAGGTCATCGAGGCCGCGCGCATCGACGGCGCCAACGCCGTGCAGATCGCGTGGAGCATCCAGCTGCCGATGCTGCGCAAGTGGATCGCCTACATGGGCGTGATGTCGCTCGCGGCCGGCACGCAGCTGTTCGTCGAGCCGCAACTGCTCAGCCAGGCCAGCAACGCGATCGTCCCCAACGACTACTCGCTCAACCAGCTCGCGTACCAGTACGCCTTCCAGCAGAACGACTTCAACGGCGCGGCGGCGATCTCGCTCCTGCTGCTCATCGTCGCTCTCCTGCTGTCGTGGGTGTTCGTCACGCGCGGCGGCCTCTTCGAAAGGGAATAGCGATGACGACTCTCTCGCAACAGCGCAGGCAACGCGTGAACCTCGGGGGCTGGAGCGGCCGGGCCATCGCCGGCGTCGTCCTCCTGGTGTTCGTCCTCTTCTTCGTCATCCCGATCGTCTGGCTCCTGCTGGCGGTGACGAAGTCGTCCAAGGCGCTCATCCTGGACAACCCGTTCGCACTCGGCTCCTGGGCCGATTTCACGGCCAACTGGAATCAGCTGTTCGGCTTCCAGGACGGCGCGGTGACGACGTGGATCGGCAACTCTGCGCTCTACGCGGTCGGGGCGCTGATCATCACGCTCCTGGTGAGCATCCCGGCCGGCTACGCCCTGGCGCTGACGGAGTTCCGGCTCCGCAAGGCCCTGCTGGTGCTGACCCTGGTGGTCATGCTCATCCCCAGCACCGCGCTGGTGCTGCCGATCTTCCTCGAGCTCAACACCGTCGGCCTGATCGGGAGCCCGCTCTCGGTCATCCTTCCGATGTCGTTCTTCCCGTTCGGGGTGTACCTGACCTACATCTACTTCTCGACGAGCGTGCCGAGGGACCTGCTGGCGGCCGCCCGGATCGACGGCTGTTCGGAGTTCCAGGTCTTCACACGCATCGCCCTGCCGCTCGCCGCGCCGATCGTGGCACTGGTCGCGTTCTTCAGCTTCGTGCAGAACTGGAACAACTTCTTCCTCCCGTTCGTCATGCTTCCGTCGAGCGACGGCTATCCCGTGCAGGTGGGTCTGACGTCGCTGCTCGCGTCGACGCCCGCCTTCAACCCGAGTTCGGCCGGGTCGGACTCGGTCCAGCTGCCGACACTGGCGCTCGCCACCATCGTCTCGATCCTCCCGGTCCTGATCGTGTTCCTCTTCTCGCAGCGCTTCCTCGTCACGGGGATGACGGCAGGGGGTACGAAGGAATGACCGCATCCGCTCGCAAGGAGACACGTCCATGAAAATCACCGGCTATCGCAGTCTCGGCACTGTGCACGATTGGGGCCGCATCACCGGCGACGTGAACGGGGTGCAGACCGGCAACACCACTCCCGTGCCCGTGCTCATCATCGAGACGGACAGCGGCCTCGAGGGCGTCGGCCTCGGCGCGCACGGCGACATCGCGCGGATCTTCCCCGCCATCGAGGGGGAGGACCCCCGCGCCGTCGTCGCGCTCTACGACCGGATGCTGGACTGGGTGTTCAAGGCCGGCCACTCCGGCTCAACCTTCGGCACGATCGGCGCGATCGACATGGCGCTGTGGGACCTCAAGGCCAAAGCCGCGGAGGAGCCGCTCTGGCGGACGCTGGGAGCCAGGGAGCGCTTCGTTCCCGGCTACGCCTCCGGCCTCGAGTACGGGCTGACCGACGAGGAGCTCGCCGAGCTGTACGGCCGGTTCGCCGACCGCGGCTTCAAGGCGGGCAAGCTCAAGGGCGGTCGCGATCTCGAGCGCGATCTGCCGCGGCTGGAGATCCTGCGCGACGCGCTCAGCCGCAACTCCCGTCATCCTGCGCTGATGTTCGACGTCAACGAGTCGTGGAACCACGCGCAGGCGGCACGCTACGTCGGCGCGATCGAGGAGCAGCTCGACCTCACCTGGGTGGAGGAACCGCTGCGGCGGTGGGACGCTGCGGGCATGGCGGCCTTGCGCGGGAAGATCCGCGCCGCGATCGCGAGCGGTGAGAACCTCACCGGCCTCGAACAGTATCGCCCGCTGCTGGACGCCAACGCAGTCGATGTCGTCCAGGTCGGCAACGTCTGGGGGATCACCCACTTCTTGCGCGTGGCCACGCTCGCGCACGGCCACGACCTCCCGGTCAGCCCTGTCGCCTTCAACACGAACCCCGTGGCGCACGCGGCTGCCGCCGTGCCGAACCTCCTGACGTTCGAGGTGCAGGACCTCTCCTTCCCTCTCGGACTCGATGTCGACCAGCAGCTCGACGACGGCGGCATCGTCCTCGGCGACCGGCCGGGGCTGGGGATCATCGTCGACGAGTCGATCGTGACGAGCGCCGGCGCCCCGGCGGCGCCTCCTGCCACCGGACCGCACGTGCGCCCGGAGCGGGCGGCGCTCCGGCTCGTCGCAGAGCCGGACGTGATCGACGACCCCACGATCCCGCTGAGGCCGGTCTCGTGAGCGCCGAACCCCAGCGGTTCGCGTTCGTGACCGGTGTGCGGCCGGAGAAGCGGGAGGAGTATCTGGAACTGCACAGGGCGGTCTGGCCCGCCGTCGAAGCGAAGCTGACGGAGTGCAACATCCGGAACTACAGCATCTTCATCGTCGGCGACACGCTGTTCGCGTACTACGAGTACATCGGCGACGACCACGAGGCCGACCAGCGCCGGATCGCCGCCGACCCGGTGTCTCAGGAGTGGTGGACCCACACCGACCCGTGCAACATCCCGCTCGGCGGAGATCGCGACACCCGGTCGCCGTGGCAGCAGCTCGACGAGATCTGGCACCTCCCGTGACCGAGCGCGTCGACGCCCACGTGCACCTCTGGAACCGGGCGACCGACCCGCAGGACTGGATCGATCCCGCCACGATGCCGGCGATCGCGCGCGACTTCGGCACGCACGACCTCCGGGAGATGCTGCGCGCAACCGGCATGGACCGGGCGGTCCTCGTCCAGGCCAGCAACAGCCTCGGCGAGAGCGTCCGCCTGGCCGCCTCCGACCCGACGGTTGTCGCAGGACTCGTCTGCTGGGTCGACCTGTCGGGCGATGTCGCCGCGCAGCTGGCCACGATCGGTGAGGGCGCGCGGGTCCCGGTCGTCGGCGTGCGTCATCTCGCGCACATCGATCCCGACCCGGAGTGGCTGCTCCGACACGAGGTCGGGTACGGCCTCGAGCATCTCGAGGCCCACGGGCTGACGTTCGACTTCGTCGTGCGCGACTGGCAGCTCGGTCAGGCCGCGCGCGTGGCGGTCGAGCACCCCGGTCTGCGGTTCGTGCTGGACCATCTCGGCGGTCCGTACGCCGACGACGCGGACCGGTCGGTCTGGGAGGCAGGGATCCGCAGCCTGGCCGCCCTCCCGAACACCGTGGCGAAGCTCTCCGGGCTCGCCTCAGGGCATCGCCCCGGCACGTGGTCGGCGGAGACGTTCGCGCCCGTGGTCGCAGCGGCGCTGGAAGCGTTCGGCCCCGGCCGACTGCTCTACGGCTCCGACTGGCCGCTCGCCGAGCTCGGCGGCGGCGCCTCCGTGTGGCGGGAGGCGGTAGACATGCTCCTCGCCGGGCTCACCGAGGGCGAGCAGGACAGAGTGCTCGGCGGTGCCGCGGCCGAGGTGTACTCACTCGTCTGAGGAAGAGACCGGGGTCGGCACCGAGGCGCCGGCGCCCCGCACGCGCGGGGCGTGGTCGGGGAGGCGGCGGCGCTCCCACGAGATGTGGATGTGGTCGTGCATGGCCTTCGCCGCGCCGGGCACGTCGCCGCGCGCGATCGCGTCCACGATCGCGGCGTGCTCGTCCAGCGTCAGGGAGACCGCGTCCGGCGGGTTGATGCCCTGGTAGCGGCTGGATTCGACCGCGCGCTTGTACAGGTGCTTGGCGATGTTCTCGGCCAGGCCGTTGCCCGAGATCTCCATGAGCGCGTAGTGGAAGACGACATCGGCCTGGCGGAAGGAGTCTGTCTCCGACTCGCTCTCGCGCATAGCGGTGAGCGCGTTCTCCAGCCGGCGCAGCTCCTCCGAGGTGTGCGACGCCGCCACCGCGCTCGCCATCGCGGACTCCAGACTCGCGCGCACGATGGTCAGCTCGTCGAGCACGCCGAGGCTCTCGTCGTTGTCGATCAGCGCGGACAGCACGACCGGGTCGAGCATGTTCCAGTAGCCGGACGCCTGCACCTGCGTGCCGCGCCCCTGCGAGACGATGACGAGCCCCTTCTCCTCGAGGCGCTTCACCGACTCGCGCAACACCGTGCGGCTGACCCCGAAGTGCTCGCTCAGCGGACCCTCCGGAGGCAGGAGATCGCCCTCCTTGAGCTGCCCGGTCACGATCAGCTCGACGAGCTCGGCGACGACCGCCACGCCGAGCCTGCCCGCCGGCAGCCGGCGAGGGATCAGCTGGGATGCGGTGATGGGGTCGGACGCCATAGGTATGACCTTAGCGCCGTGAGTTGCGGATCGGGGCGATCCGGCGGAACCGGTCACCGCCGGAATCGGTCCCGGCGACCGCCGCAACAGTTGTGCTATGTTTGTTCCAACATTCGGACCCATCCAGCCTTCGGGCTGGGTGGGTTCTTCGTTTAGGTCTATTGGGGGAGACGTGAAGGAATGGGTCGATGTGAACACGCAGGTTCAACGACACGTCAACCGCGGGTTAGACCTGGGACACGTCGCCCCCGGCAGGTTCGCGATGTTCCTGTACTCGAGCAATTACTACCGGGTGAGCGGTTACGCCCGTTGCTTCTATGATCCGGCTGATTCCACGGATCGATATCGCGAGGGCACCACCGCCATCGACCTGATGGAGGTCTACGATCTGGATCGCGCGGTCCGCAACGCCATCCTTGATGGTGTCTCGGTGGTCGAACCCACACTCCGAAGCAGGGTGGCCTATCACCTGGCGAAGGTCGTCGGCGGCGGGGACGCGTACTTGGATGAGAGCCTCTATCTCCCGGAGGCCACTCGGCCCGACCCTACGGACCCCGGATTCAGTCGGTGGCAGAAGCAAGTCAAAAACCGTGCAACGGTTCTCGGAGATCTCAGCGCTGTGCAGGAACGCGACGAGATATTCATCCAGCACCACGTCAGCAACGGAGAGCCGGTGCCGTTCTGGGCGGCTGTGGAGGTCATTTCGATGGGAACCTTTTCTCGTCTACTGCGTGCACTGAGGGACAAGTCCGTGTTAGAGCCCGTGGCGAAGTCGGTCAAGATAGACGACGTACCTAAACTCCTCCAGGCCGTACAGAACATCACGTTCCTTCGCAACATCGCCGCTCACCATGGGCGCGTCTGGAACAGGCGATTCGATGGGAACGTCACGCTTCCGGAGATCGCCCTGAACATCAAAAGGGCATACCTGCACCCCCAGACGCCAGCCGCGGGGATCACTCTCCTCGCCAGCCTGGTCGACCAGATCGAAGGCAGTGTGGACTATTCAAAGTTCCTCCTCGACCTGGTTCACTCGATCCCGGGCCTGGAGGTTGGCTACTACCACCCGACGCTTTGAGCGGTTGAACCTCGAGTCCAATCCATGAGGACCGCGAGGTGGCTTGATACCGCGTCGCCGCTTCCGGCGCTCGGCGCGAAGTCATGCAAAACGCAGAACGGGGCCGGCACCTCGCCGGCCCCGCTCCTGCGCCGCACCGCTACTTGGTGACGGTGACCGTCATGGTCCTGCTGCTCGTGGTGCCCGCGGCGTTGGTGAAGTCGACGCGGTAGGTGTACGTCCCCTTCTCCTTCGCCTCGACCTTCAGCGTGGCCGACTGGGCGTTCGGGGTGTTCGCGGTCAGGTCGCCCTGGCCGACGGCGACGCCGTTCTCGTAGAACGTGTAGGAGGTCGCGTTCGTGCCCCACCACAGGTTCGCCGTGACGGTGTAGGTACCGCCGCCGTTCCAGTCGTCGTTGCTCAGCACCGGCGCTCCCGGGTTCGCCTGCGTCACCTTCACGGTCGTGCTCGTCGTGGCGGTGGTGCCGTGGCTGTTCACCAGTTCGCCCGTGTAGACGTAGGTGCCGTTCGTCTTGCCCGTCACCGGGATGGAGACGTTCTGGGCACCGACTCCGCCGAACGTGAGCTTGGTGGTCGCGATCAGGGTCCCGTTCTCGTAGAGCCGGTAGATCGATCCCTCCTCGCCCCACCACAGGTTCATGACGACGTTGTACGAGCCGTCCTGCAGGCCGGTGTCCCAGCCGTTGTCGTTCGAGAGCGCGGCCTGGCCCGGCTTGGCGGTCGCGCCGTCCGGAACGGTGACCGGATCGGTGAGGCCCGACTCCGCGCTCTCGCCCGCCGCGTTGATAGCGGTGACGCCGAACGCCGCCGTGTCGCCGGGCCAGACCCCGGTGATCGACGCGGAGGTGGCGTCGGCTCCGACAGTCGCGACCGGATCCGTCACGCCGTCCCGGTAGATCCGGTAACCGGTGACGGGAGTGCCGCCGTCGTCGGCCGGCGCGGTCCACGAGACCGTGACAGCCGACGCGGCCGCGGTCGCGGTCGCAGCCGCGGGCGCCGCCGGTGCGCCGACCGCGTGCAGCGTCCAGAAGTGGTCTGCGGTCTGCGCGTCGGTCGCCGACGTGTTCGTCGTCGCCGACGAGCCTGCGACGACCGTGCCGTTGCGGCCGCTGCCCGACGAGTCGACCAGGGTCGATCCGCCTGCCTCGTCGAACGCGTAGTGCACGACGTCGCCGCTGCCGGCCTGCCCGGAGGCGAGAGCGCCCACCTCGGCCGCGCTCAGCGCGCGGCTGTAGATGTTGAAGTCGTCGACCGTGGCGTTCAAGGCGGGGTCGCTGCCGTACTGGGACTTGCCGATGTAGTTCCTGGTGCTCTGGCCGAACGCCGACGGGTGCACCGTCATGGCGGAGTTCGTCGCGACGACCTGACCGTTCACGTACAGCGTGCCGGTGGTTCCGGCGACCGTGACGGTCACCAGCGACCACTGGTTCAGCGGCAGCGTCTTGGTGCTGCTGTTGAGACGCTGCTCGCCGCCGGCTCCGCTCGTGGTGATCGCGTAGCGCAGCTCGGTGCCGTCGTTGAGGGTGAGGAACATGCTGGCGTTGCTGCTGGAGCCGATGTCGAACAGTCGCTGCCACGAGGCGTTGCTGGCGGGGTTCACCCACGCGGAGACCGTGTAGTCGCCGGTGAGCCCGCTGACCGCACCGGTCGGGAGGGTGGCGTAGGCCGTGCTGTTGCAGAACGAGAGCGCCGAGCCGATCCTGCCCGGCTGCCGGGGGCCGGTTGCCGTGCAGCCCGAGGTGACCGAGCCGTCGGTCCACTGGACGACGCCGGCTCCTGCGGCCTTGCTCATCCCGGCGACAGCGAGCACCAGGCCGGTGCCGTAGTTCGCGAACCGGTAGTCGCCCCTGCCGTCCGGGACGACCTGCCAGAGGTGGTCGTCGGTGCCGCTGTCGCCCCAGACGACGGCGGGCGCACCCGTCGCGGTCGCGGCTCCCTGGATCCCGAGCACCAGGCCGGTGGCCGGGTTCACCACTTTGTAGAGGCCAGAGCCCGCGGCGACCAGCCGCCAGGTCTGCGTGGCGCTGCCTCCCGCGGCCGGAGCGTTCTGCACCGCCGCGGTGCCGGCGGAGGTGCCGGAGGCCTGGGTGTCGAGTGCGAGCCCGCTGTTGAGGTTGGTGATCGTGTAGGTGCCGGAGAGATCGGCGGTGTCGGCGGCCGGGGTGACGACGATGTGGTACCCGTAAGCCGGGTTCATCACGACGGGGATCGTGATCGATCCGTCGGCGCCCACCTGGTAGGTGGAGGTCGAGATCGTGGTCGGCGCGGCCACGGCAACGGTGCGGCCGTAGGAGGGCGTGAACTCGAGCTTGACGTTCACCTTCGAGCCGAGCGCGAGCTTTTCGAGCCCGGCGACCCGGATGCCCGCCGTGCCGGACGTGCCTCCGGTGATGATGTCGACCTCCTTCTTGTCGGGGGTGATCGAGGCGGCCGCGTCGAAGTTGTTGTTGCCGGGAGGGGTGGTGGTGACCATGTCGCCGTTCATGCCCGCGTACCACGTGTAGAGCCAGTACGCCCCGTTCGGGCTGCCGCCCTGTCCGGTGAGGAGGTCGCCGAGAGCGCCCGACTGGTTCCAGAAGGCGAGCTCCGCCGTGTGGACGCCGAGGCGTTCGAACTTGGCGATGTAGCCGACCAGCGAGCCGGGGATGCCGACCTCGGCGGGTGCCGCGTACTCCTCGATGTCGATCGGGCGGCGCTGGATGCCCAGGGCGTCCTCCATCGCCTCCACCTTCGCCACGTCGCCGGCGATCTTCGACGATGTCTCCAGCTCGTGCCAGGCGAGGATGTCGGGCACCGTGTTCGTGGCGACGGCATTGGTGAGGAAGTTCTGCATGTCGCCGATGTTGTCGGACAGGCTCGGGCCCTGGATCGGCGTCGTCGCGTCGAGGCTGCGGATGAGCCGGTAGGTGTGCGTCCAGAAGTCCTCGAAGGTGCCGTTGGCGGCGAGCCAGGTGTTGTCCGACTCGTTCCAGGGCGCGTACGCGGCCAGGTTCGTCATCCCGGAGGCTTTGACGGCCGCGACCTGGTCGGTGACGACCTGATCCCAGGTGCTCCAGCTGAACTGGTACGGCCAGCCCGCGTAGTAGTCGGAGAGCCGGTCGACGACCTTCGCGCCGGCTGCGTCGGCCTTCTGCCATGTCTGGCCGATATCGCCGGTGGGCTGCTGCTTTCCGCCGATCGGCTTCATGACGAACTCGCTCGGCTTGAGCGCTTGCACAAGGCTGTCGGACGGCGTCGTCGCGTTGGCGAGGCCGTAAAGGGAGCCGGTGGCCACGTGGCTCACGGGGCGGAAGGGCTGGTCGGCCTGGACAGTGAGAGTGTTGGCGGCCGTGGGGGCGGCGCCCGCGGGAAGCGCGGCGAGCGTGCCGCCTGCGGCGACCAGCGCGGTGCCGGCGACCGCCGCGGCGATCCGGCGCAGTGCCGTCCGCCGCTGCCGGCGCGGGCCGGCGTCCCCATCGCGGACCGGTACGGAAGACCGGCCCGAGCGAGTATCAGACATGATTGTTCTCCGTTGCTCAATCAGTGGTGGAGCAGACACGGCGTCGTGCATGCGGTCGTCTGCGCGGTGGTGGTTAATCGAACCGGTTCGATTAATCACAGCTGCAAATTAGCCCCGCTTCGCCCTCGGCGTCAAGCAACGGTCGGCGAACCGATTCGACGTAGCGCGAACGAGGTCGTTGCCGTCGCGCGGGTGCTGGACGTGAAACAATCGGCTGATCCGCGCAGGGGAGGAGCTCGCATGGCCGCCACGATCGGTGACGTCGCCCGGGCGGCCGGCGTCTCGCGCAGCACCGTCTCGTACGCCCTCTCGGGCAAGCGGGTGATCTCCGCCGAGACCCGGGAGCGCATCGAGGCTGCGATCGTCGAGCTCGGGTTCACGCCGAACGCAGGGGCGCGAGCCCTGGCGACCGCGCACACCAGCGTCCTGGGGCTGTACCTGCAATTCCAGGAGGACGAGTTCGCCCCGGCCATGCTGCAGTACGTCCTGCCCGTCTCCACCACAGCGCGAGCGCACGGCTACGACCTGCTGATGGTGACCGATGCCGACCTGGTCGGGGCCATCCGGCGCACGACCTCCTCGCACATGGTGGACGGCGTCGTGCTGCTCGACGTCACCTACGACGACGCCAGGCTCGGCCCACTGCGCGAGGCGAGACAGCCGGCCGTGCTCATCGGCTATGCCCGTGATTCCGCGGGTTTCGACTCGTTCGACCTGGATTTCGGCGAGGCCGCGCGGATGATCGTCGACCACCTCGCGGAGCGCGGCCACCGCGAACTGATCCTGATCACGCCGCCCGAGCACGTCGCCGACCGGGGAGGGTCGTACGTCTGGAGGTTCCGGGATGCCGCCTTCGAGCGCGCAGCGCGCTACGGCCTGCGGTTGACAGCCGTCGCGGGCGACTCGCGGCACCCCGGAATCGAACAGGCCCTCGACACGGCGCTGAGCGACCATCCCGGGGCGACCGCGCTCATCGTTCACAACGACGCCACCATCGCCGCCCTGCCGCGCTATCTGGACGAGCGCAGCATCCGCGTGCCGCACGACCTCTCCGTCGTCGGCGTGTTCTCGCAGGAGTTCGGGCAGTCTTTCTCGCTGCCCTACACCGCCGTCGAGTCGCTGCCGGACCGGTTGGGCGAGCTCGCGGTGACGCAGCTCGTGCGCCGCATCACCGACCAGGAGGCCGCCGGCGCGCCGATGGTGCGCCTGATCGAGCCCGGCTTCACCGATCGCGGCAGCACGCGGTCCCTGTAGCGCCGTCGACCTCGCGTCGTTCTTCGCCGATTTTCCGCGGATTTCCAGGGAGCGGACGGTAAGCGAACCGCTTCGACTTGCGCGGGCCGTCCAAGGCGCATATGTTCATCGAACCGGTTCGACATTCTCGGTCACCGGAACGGCACGCGATTCGACGACGAAGGAGGCAGAGTGGCCGTCACCATCTCGGACGTGGCCCGCCACGCAGGCGTCTCGCCGAGCACCGTCTCCTACGCCCTCTCCGGCAAACGCACGATCTCGCCGTCGACGCGGGAGCGGATCGACGAGGCGATCGCCGAGCTCGGCTTCACGGCGAACGCGGGCGCCCGCGCACTGGCCACCTCCCAGACGATGGTGATCGGGCTGCTGACCCAGTTCCACCAGGACGAGTTCGCGCCGGCGATGCTCCAGTACGTGCTGCCGGTCTCCGACACGGCGCGCGAACTCGGCTACGACATCCTGCTCGTCACGGAGGTCGACGCCACGGCGGCGCTGCGACGCGTGACGAGCGCAGGCATGGTCGACGGCGTCGTGCTGCTCGACGTCATCCACGAGGACCCCCGACTCGACACACTCCGTGCCGCTCCTCAGCCGGGAGCGCTCGTCGGCCTCCCGAAGCACACGGAAGGCCTCGACGTCTTCGACCTCGACTTCGGGGAGTCCGCGCGTCTCCTGGTCGACCACCTCTACGGGCTCGGCCATCGGGAGATCGTCGTGGTGTCGCCTCCGAAGCACGTCTTCGAGCGCGGAGGCGCGTACGGCTGGCGGTTCCGCGACGCGGCCCTGGAGCGCGCGGCGCGCTACGGCCTGCAGATGCACCCGTACTACGGCGAGAGCAAGCAGCCGGCGATCGGCCAGAGCATCAACGCCATCCTCGATGCCCGTCCCACCGCGACCGCCCTCGTCGTGCACAACGATGCCACCATCGCGGCGCTGCCCTCGGTGCTCGCGGCCCGCGGCACGCGTGTGCCGACCGACCTGTCGGTCGTCAGCCTCTACTCCAAAGACTTCGGTCGAGCCTTCTCGCTGCCCTATACAGCGGTCGAGAGCTCGCCCGATCAGCTGGGCCAGCAAGCGGTCCGGCAGCTGGTGCGGCGGATCGCCAACCCGGAGCTCGCAGGGGCGCCGGTCACCCGATTCATCGCGCCGGAACTCACGATCCGCGGAAGCACCCGATAACCCACCACCCCAACTCGAACGCAGCGAAGCACTTCCCGGACACGAAGACACAGTCAGCACATTCAAGGAGGAATACTGTGATCGCACACACGCGCACGCGCCTCATCGGGGCCGCCGTGCTCGCCGCCGCCGTCATCGGCGGTCTCGCCGCCTGCTCCGGCTCGGGCTCGGGCTCCGGCTCGGGCAGCAGCGCAGGAGGCAGCTACACGTTCTGGGACCCGTACCCCCAGTTCGACGCCACCGCCGACTGGACCAAACTGGTCGAGGAGTGCGGCACCAAGGCGGGAGTCACCGTCAAGCGCACCGGCTACGACACCAGCGACCTGACCAGCAAGGCTCTCCTCGCCGGCCAGCAGGGCACGTCGCCCGACCTGCTGCTCGTCGACAACCCCGTGGTGTCGACGCTGGCCGACGCGGGGATCCTGACCAGCACGGCCGAGAACAAGCTCTCGACCGCCGACATCCAGAAGAACATCCTGGCGGCGGGCCAGCTGGATGGGAAGACCTACGGTGTCCCCATCGGCGCGAACACGCTGGCGCTCTACTACAACAAGGCCGTGCTCAGCGCAGCCGGCGTCGATATCGCCACGGTGAAGGACTGGAGCAGCCTGACCGACGCCCTCGCCAAAGTGACCGCCGCCGGCAAGAAGGGCATCACCTTCTCGGCCATCGGCACCGAAGAGGGCAGCTTCCAGTTCCTCCCCTGGTTCTGGGGCTCCGGCGCCGATCTCAAGCACCTCGACTCCGCCAAGGCGCAGCAGGCGCTCAGCCTCTGGACCGACTGGGTGAAGAAGGGCTACGCGCCCAACTCGGTGATCAACAACACCCAGACCACCTCCTGGCAGGAGTTCGCGACCGGCGACTTCGCGTTCGGTGAGAACGGCACTTGGCAGCTCGGCAACGTGAAGAAGGCCGGCATCGACTACGGCATCCTCACCATCCCGGGAATCGACGGCGGCTCGGCACCCGCGCCGACCGGCGGCGAATTCATGACCATCCCGGTTCAGAAGGACACTGCGCGGTACGCCACCTCGAAGAAGATCGCCGAGTGCCTCACCAGCACCGACGCCTTCGTCAAGACCGACACCACGCTCTCCTACATCGCCCCCACCCAGGCCGCGCAGCAGCAGCAGGTGCAGGCGAACCCGGAACTCAAGCCCTGGGTCGACGCCGTCGCCGCAGCGAAGGGCCGCACCAGCGACAACCTCGGCACGAACTACCCGAAGATCTCGAAGGAGCTCTGGGGCGCCGTGCAGAACGCTCTGAGCGGCTCGCAGTCTCCGGCGGACGCGCTCAAGGCCGCGCAGTCGGCCGCGGCTGCCGCCACCAAGTAGTCGGCACCACCCGCACCACCAGCGACAAAGGTAAAACCGATGACAACAACGCAGACAGCGGCTCCGCGGTCTGGGCCGAGCCGGGCCGGTGGGGCGTCACGAGACGCCTCGCCGGTCCGCACCGGCCGGCTCAGGAGGCCGCGTTCCACCCAGTGGGCGGCGTGGGCGTTCCTCGCCCCCGTCGTGATCTATCTGATCGTCTTCTACGCGTATCCGCTCTACCGCAACGTCGAGCTGAGCGTGAAGGACTACACCGTCCGCTCGTTCGTGCAGGGCGGCGCTCCGTTCGTGGGCCTCGACAACTACGTGAAGGTCGTCCAGGACCCGACGTTCGTACCTGCGCTCGTGCACACGGCGCTCTTCACCGTCGTCTCGATCGTCTTCCAGTTCACGTTCGGGCTGCTCCTCGCGGTGTTCTTCCATCAGAACTTCCGGCTCTCCGGCACGTTGCGCGCACTGTTCCTCGTGCCGTGGCTGCTGCCGCTGATCGTCTCGGCGTCGACCTGGTCGTGGATGATGAACAGCGACTCCGGCGTCATCAACTCCGTCCTCCACACGTTCGGCCTCCCGCCGGTCAACTGGCTCACCTCGCCCACCTGGGCGCTGGTCAGCGTGATCATCGCGAACATCTGGATCGGCATCCCGTTCAACCTGGTCATCCTCTACTCCGGGCTGCAGAACATCTCGGCCGACCTCTATGAGGCGGCCTCCCTCGACGGGGCCAATGCGTGGCAGAAGTTCTGGCGGATCACGTTCCCGCTGCTGCGCCCGGTGTCGGCGATCACGATCCTGCTGGGGCTCGTCTACACGCTGAAGGTGTTCGACATCATCTGGATCATGACCCGCGGCGGTCCCGGCAACTCGTCGACCACATTCTCGATCTGGTCGTACCAGCTGGGCTTCGGCTCGACCCTCCCCGACCTCAGCCCCGCTGCGGCGGTCGGCAATCTGCTGATCGTCCTGGCGCTGGTGTTCGGCCTCATCTACATCCAGGTGCAGCGGAAGCAGGACAACGCATGAACGGCAAGCGACCCTGGTGGAAGACGGCTCTCGGCGTCGTGCTGACGGCGGTCATGCTCTTCCCGGTCTACTGGATGGTGAACGTCTCGCTCACGCCGACGTCGCAGATGCGCAAGAACCCGCCGGACTGGTTCCCGCTCCATCCGACCTTCGAGGGCTATCAGGCCGTCATCAGCCAGCAGATCCCGTACCTCCTCACCAGCCTGATCGTGGGACTCGGCACCGTCGTGCTCACGGTGGCCCTGTCGGCGCCGGCCGCGTACTCGCTGGCCAAGCTGCGCCCGCGAGGTCGCGGCGTGCTCAACTTCGTACTTCTCATCGCACAGATGATCCCGGGAATCATCATGGCGATGGGGTTCTACGCGATCTACATCAACCTCGGCATCCTGAACACGATCCCCGGCCTGATCATCGCGGACTCGACGATCGCGGTGCCGTTCGGCGTGCTCATCTTCACCGCGTTCATGTCGGGCATCCCCGACGAGCTCATGAGCGCCGCGAAGATCGACGGAGCGGGATCGTGGCGCACCTTCCGATCGATCGTGCTGCCGGTGAGCCGCAACTCGATCGTCACGGTGTCGCTGTTCGCGTTCCTCTGGGCATGGTCGGACTTCATCTTCTCGTCGACGCTCAACGCCGGCGGCAGTCTCCAGACCATCACCCTCGGCATCTACAAGTACATCGGCAACAACAACCAGGAGTGGAACGCGATCATGGCGACAGCGGTCGTCGCGTCGATCCCGACCGCCGTGCTGCTCGTGCTCGCGCAGAAGTACGTCGCCGCCGGGGTCACTGCGGGGGCGGTGAAGGACTGACATGACGACGATGCCCTCCGGGTTCGCGTTCGACATCGACGAGATCCCGTTCTCGCATCGCGGGGCCTGGTTCGACCTCTCCCGCGTGATCGGCCTGCACGAGCGCGCCGACGACCTTCACCTCGTGTCCCACCAGACCGGGATGCATCCCGTCCTGCGCCTGAGCCCCGAGCGATCGGGTGTCGTCGTCGCCGCGCGCGTCGAGGCGACGCCCTCCGTCCTGACCTGGACCGCCGATGCCGGAGTCGTGCGCGCCGCGTTCGACGGCCCATCGGCGATCCGGTTCGCGGGCGACGGCCTCGGGATGCGGTTCGCGACCGGTGTGCGACTGACGCCCTTCACCGGAGCGTTCCTCTTCACCGATCCGCTCGACGGCGGCGTCGTGCTCACGAGCTACGAGACCGGGCGGCGCTACCGGTTCACGGTGCTGCGCGGGCACGTGGAGGTCGTCGGCGACGGCGTGCTGGGGGAGGCCGAGCGCGCGGTCGTGCTCGCGGCGGACGAGCCGTGGGAGGTCGCGGTCGAGGAATTCGAGACGGCGCTCCCGGCGTACCGGTCCGCCGCGTCGTTCGACGAGGTGGCACGCGGCGCGGCCGACGCGTTCGCCGCGTACGCTGCGGCGCTGATCCCGGCGGGCGCCGGCGGCGCAACCGGCGGCACTGCCGCTGTCAAGGCCGCCTACGTGCTCTGGTCGGCGACCGTGCGGCCCGCCGGCTTCGTCGGGCGCGAGGCGATCCTCATGTCGAAGCACTGGATGGACAAGGTGTGGAGCTGGGACCACTGCTTCAACGCCATCGCCCTCGCCCCCGCCGACGTCGACGCGGCCCTCGACCAGTTCCTCCTGCCGTTCGATCATCAGGACGCAACCGGGGCTCTGCCGGACTCGCTCACGCACTCCGAGATCCTCTACAACTTCGTCAAGCCGCCGATCCACGGCTGGGCGTTCCGGAGGATCGAGGCGCGCGCCGAGCGTCCGCTCACCGCGAGCGAACTCGCGGCGGTGTATCGGGCGCTGGCCTCCTGGACGCGATTCTGGCTCGACCACCGCCGCGCACCCGGTCACGCGCTGCCCTATTACCAGCACGGCAACGACAGCGGCTGGGACAACTCGACGACGTTCGACGCGTCACGCGTGATCGAGTCCCCTGATCTCGCGGCCTTCCTGCTGCTGCAGCTCGACGAGCTCGCGTCGCTGGCGAACCGCGTCGGCGAGTCGCCGCGGGAGTGGGAGCGTTCGCATGATGAGCTGGCGAGCGCACTGTTCGGCGAGCTCTGGACCGGCGACACGTTCATCGCGCGAGCGGTGGAGGCGCGCACGCCCTGTTCCGCTTCGAGCCTCCTGAACTGCCTGCCCATCGTGCTGGGCGCCGACCTGCCGCCCGACATCGCGGAGCGGCTCGCGGCGGCCATCGAGGAGCACCTCACCGAGTGGGGTCCGGCCACGGAACCGGTCGGCTCTCCGCTCTATGAGAGCGACGGCTACTGGCGCGGCCCCATCTGGGCGCCCTCCACCGCGCTCATCGAGGATGGGCTGCGCCGCGCCGGCCGGGCCTCGCTCGCCGACCGGGTGGCCGACGGTTTCCGCCGCGCGTGCGAGGCCTCCGGGTTCGCCGAGAACTTCGACGCGGTCACCGGCGAGGGGCTGCGCGATCGCGCCTACACCTGGACGGCCGGCGTCTACCTCGCGTTGCAGCACGATGCCGCCGACCGCTCCCAGGCGGCGACCGCCGGAATCGAGAAGGAGGACATCCCCGCATGACGAGCACGACGAATCCGGCGCGCCCGACGATCGCGGCGACGGCCACCGGTGGCCCCGTCGTGCCCTCCGCCTCGCTGCTGCGCCCGCTCCCGCTCGACGAGGTGCGCATCCGCGGCGGCTTCTGGGGTGAGCGGCAGGAGCTCAACGCGCAGACGATCGTCGCGCACTGCCAGAGCTGGATGGAGCGGATCGGCTGGATCGCGAACTTCGACGCAGCGGCGGCCGGAACGGTCGCGCAGCACCATCACGGCATCGAGTTCGTCGACTCGGAGGTCTACAAGCTGCTCGAAGCCATGGCCTGGGAGCTCGGACGCGAGCACTCGAGCGAGCTCGCGACCCGCTACGACGCACTCGTCGAGCGCGTCGCTGCGGCTCAGGAGCCCGACGGCTACCTGCACACGAGCTTCGGCCGGCCGGGCCAGCGCCCCCGCTACAGCGACCTGGAGTGGGGACACGAGCTGTACTCGTTCGGCCATCTCCTCCAGGCGGCCACCGCACGGCTGCGCACCGGGCACGACGACCGGCTCGTGGAGGTCGCCCGCGCCCTGGCAGACCACGTCTGGTCGGAGTTCGGTCCAGGGGGCCGCGATGCGGTGTGCGGTCACCCCGAGATCGAGGTCGCACTCGCCGAGTTCTCGCGGGCGACGGGGGAGCGGCGGTACCTGGAGCTCGCGCGCAGCTTCGTGGAACGACGCGGCCGGCGTCAGCTGGCGACGACGCTCTTCCAGGGCTCCGAGTACTTCCTCGACGACCTGCCGGTGCGCGACGCCGAGGTGCTCCGCGGCCACGCGGTGCGGGCGCTCTACCTCGCCGCCGGCGCGGCGGACGTCGCGGTCGAGACCGGGGACGACGAGCTGCTGGAGGCCGTGAAGACCCAGTGGGCGAACACCGTCGCCCGACGCACCTACGTCACCGGCGGGATGGGGGCGCACCACCAGAACGAGGAGTTCGGCTCCGACTTCGAGCTGCCGCCCGACCGCGCCTACTCCGAGACCTGTGCGAGCATCGCCTCCGTGATGCTCGGCTGGCGGCTGCTGCTGCAGACCGGCGAGGCGCGGTACGCCGACCTGATCGAGCGGACGCTGTTCAACGCGTTCGCGGTCTCGCCGCGGGAGGACGGGCGGGCCTTCTACTACGCGAACACGCTGCACCAGCGCGAGCGCGGCAGCGAGCCCGCCGACGACGAGCTGAGCGAGCGCGCCGAGGCGAGCCTGCGGGCACCGTGGTTCGAGGTCTCGTGCTGCCCGACCAACGTCGCGCGCACGCTGGCGAGCCTGGCCGGGTATTTCGTGACCGTGGGAGACGACTCCGTGCAGCTGCACCAGTACGCCGACCTCGACGTCGACACACGCACCACCGAGGGCGCTCCCGTCGCCTTCAGCGTGCGCACGGCTTACCCGTTCGATGGCGCGATCGAGCTCACCGTGCGGGAGGCCGGACGCTTCCGTCTCCAGCTGCGCGTCCCGGAGTGGGCGCGCGGCTCGGCGACCGCCTCGGTCAACGGGGAGGACGTGCGTGTCGATGGCGCGTATCTGACGGTCGATCGGGAGTTCGCCGCCGGGGACGTGGTCGCGCTGAGTCTCGACGTGCGCCCGCGGCTGCTCCGCCCGTCGCCTCGCATCGATGCCGTGCGCGGGACTGTCGCGGTCGAACGCGGACCGTTCGTGCTCTGCCTCGAATCGGTGGACCTGCCTCGAGAGGCCGACTTCGCAGAGCTCCGCATCGACACCGCGACACCGCTGCGGCCGACGGCCGATGGTGCGATCGCGACGCTGGTCACCGGTGGCGCGCCGGGCGACGCCGGCGCTGCGTGGCCGTACGCGACGGAGGGGACGCTGCCGGACGCGCCCCAGCACACCTCCGCCACCCGGTTCGAGGCGCAGCTCCACCCCTACTTCGCGTGGGCGAACCGCGGGCCCAGCCTGATGCGCGTCTGGATCCCGCGAGCCTGAGAGACCGCCCGGCTGCCGGCCGACGTCATCGGTGCCGGCAGCCGGGCCCTGATCACTCGCGCGCTCACCGCCCCGCCAGCGAGCCTCCGATGCCGCCGACGCTGAAGTAGCGGTTGAGCACGGCGAACACGACGATCGGCGGGATCATCATGACGACGGCGACGCTCATCACCGGGCCCCAGTCGGTCTGGTTCTGCTGGAAGAACGTCTGCAGCCCGATCGGGAGCGTGTAGTTCTGGTCGGAGCGCAGGAAGATGACGGCGACCAGATAGTCGTTCCAGGCCAGGAGGAACGCGAAGATCGCGGTCGACAGCACGCCGGGGAGCGAGTTGCGCAGCACGACCCGCCAGAAGCTGCCGAACACCGAGCAGCCGTCCATCCAGGCCGCCTCCTCGAGGCTGATCGGGATCGAGTCGAAGTAGGCCGCCATCATCCAGATGGCCACGGACATGCTCCCGCCGACATACAGGATCACGATGCCGCCGAGCGAGTCGACCAGGCCGAGCCCGGCGAACAGGATGAACAGCGGGATGATCGCGGTGATCACCGGCAGCGACTGGATCACGAACAGCGTCAGCGAGAACCCGGCGACCAGCCTGCCGCGGCCCCGGGACAGCACGTAGCCCGCCGGCGCGGCGATCAGCACGGAGACCACGACGGTCGCGAGAGTGACGATCAGGCTGTTCGTCACCCAGCCGCCGAGGTCGGTCGAGGCGATCACGGTGAGGTAGTTCTCGATCGTCGCTCCGGTCTGGGCGCTGCCGAGCGCCGGCTGCAGCGAGAGCAGCACGACGGCCGCAAGCGGGACGAGCACGATGGCCGTGATCACGGCGAGCAGCGAGAAGCGCCACCAGCGGCCGCGGTCGTCCGCCTGGCGGGGTCGCCGCGCCGCCGTCGGCGTGGTCTGCTGGGCGAGAGCCGTCATTCGATGGCCGCCTTTCGGATCTGTCGGTAGAGGGTGACGCTCACGATGACCAGCACGATCGTCATCAGGAAGGCGATGGCCACCCCTGGCCCGGTCTGGAAGTTCTGGAAGACCGTCGTGTAGGCGAGGACGACGAGTGTCTGGGTCGAGTCGACCGGACCGCCTCCCGTGAGCAGGAAGATCGTCGGGAAGTCGTTCACGCAGAAGATCGTCATCAGGATCCAGCTGATGTAGGTCGGCCGGGCGATCATCGGGAGCGTGATGAACCGGAAGGTGTTCCAGCGGGAGGCGCCGTCCACCCGGGACGCCTCGTAGACGTTCGCGTCGACCGACGCGAGCGCGGAGGACATCATCATCATCATGAACGGGAAGCTGACCCAGACCTTGAAGAGGCAGACCGTGACCTGGGCGAGCAGCGGGTCGGCGAGGAAGAGCACATCGCCGAAGCCCAGCGCCTTGGCCAGCACCGGGAGCGGGCTCTGCGGGGTCGCGACCAGCCAGTTCCAGGCCGTGGACGACACCACGATCGGCACGACCCACGGCAGGAGCAGCAGCACCTTCAGGAGGCCGCTCGCCGGCACCCGGGTGCGGAGCAGCAGAGCCAGCCCGAGACCGATCGCCCAGCTTCCGAAGACGCCGACCACGGTGAACACGACGGTGAACCAGGCGGCGTGCCAGAACTGCGGCGACGTCAGAACGGTCGCATAGTTCTGCATGCCCACGAACGCCCCGGCGTCGACCAGGTCGCCGTTGCGCAGCGACTGCTGGCCGGCGTAGAGCAGAGGGTAGAGGTTGAGCAGCAGGAGCAGCAGGATCGCGGGCGTCGCGAACAGCACGAGGGTCAGGACGGCCGAGGTCGGGCGTCCCGGCCGCCGGGCTCCGGGGCGTCCCGGACCCGCGACTGCGACGCCGCGTCGCGCGCGGCGTACGGAGTCCAGCGTCGTCGGTGAGGCCATCATCGTCACTTCTGCTGGGAGGTCAGGGTCTTCTGCAGGGTCTGCAGGGCCTCCTTGGGCGTGGCCTTGAGCGAGAGGATGCTCTGCGCCCAGGTCGTCATCGCCGGCGTGCTGTCCACCAAGGTCACGTCGGCGAACAGCGCGTCGCCTCCCGGTGCGGCCCAGGTCTTGCAGATGGGCTGCCACTTCTCGATCATCGCCACGGCGTTCGGGTCGGAGCGGAACTCCTTCGTTTCCGCGATCGATTTCAGAACAGGGAGGCCGATGCCGGTGTTCTGCGTCCAGAGCGGGGCCATGTTCTTGTAGTAATAGGTCAGGAACGCCTCCGAACCCTTCTGGCTCGGGGTGTGCTTGTACATCATGATGTTGTTCGGGAAGTACAGCGCGCCCCTGCCGCCGCGCGCGCCGGTGAGCGGGTCGGTCACGGCCATGTCCTGCACGAGCGGACCGCCGAGCACCTGGGCCAGGCCGGGTCCCTCGAAGCCCATGCCGAACGTGCCGGCCTTCCACTGCGTCTGCGCGTTGGTGGTCGAGTAGCTGACGCTGCCGGGGTCCATGTAGCCCTTGCGGACGAGTTCGACGACGAACTCCAGGGCCTCGATGTTGGCCGGGGTCACGCAGTCGGGCTTCTGGTCGGCGTTGAACAGCCCACCGCCGTTGTTGATGAGGAGGCCGACCAGCGACTGGAAGCCGTTGCCCTGCGCCCCTGACGCGATGCCGAACCCGAACACGCCGATCTTCTTGAGCGCGGCGCTCACGTCGAGATAGGACTGCCAGTCGGTCGGCGCCTCGACGCCGGCCTTCTCGAGCAGGGATCTGCGGTACCAGAGCGCCCGCATGTCGAGGTTGTAGGGGAGTGCGACGTAGCCCTTGCTCGTCTTCATCGTGTCGAGGACCCCTGGCAGGAAGTCGTCCAGCATCCCGTTGCCCTTCCAGGAATCGAGAAGCGAGTCGGCGTACGCGATGTAGTTCTTCTCGGCGAACTGGAACGCCTGCGTCCCGCTGCCGCTGCTGACCGCCGGGCCGGTGTTGGAAGCGATCGCCGACGCGAACGTGGTCGTGAAGTTGGACCACTGGACCGCCTGGTAGCCGGCCGCCGGGAGGCCGTCCGCGGGCTTGTAGGCGAGGGCGATCTTCTTGTCCAGCGGTGAGAACGCCGTGCCTCCCCAGGGCATGTTCCAGAACTTCACGGTGGAGGAGGCCGTGCCTCCCGGCGAACTGCACGCCGCCAGCGCGGCGAGGACCGCCAAGCCGCCGGTGCCGGCGAGCAGTCCTCGACGGGAGACGGTTCCCGAAAGCAATCCGTTCGTCATGCGTGTCTTCTCCTCCATCGGCCGGGCCGTGCCGGCGGCTTTCTTCGTCGAACACCTGGAGAGGTGGATCCTCGGACTCAGTGATTTGCGCAACTTCGCGGCTCCCGGTCTGAGGTTGTCGGCCATGTTTTCAGCAATTATCAGCGGGCGCAAGACCGCGCACGCTACGAAAGTTTGCGCAACCACAGTGGCCCGGATAAGCTGCGGGCATGGGTGGCGAGGGTGTCAGACGCGAGCGGCCGACCCTCTCCGACGTCGCCGAGAGGGCGGGGACCAGCATCCCGACCGTGTCGAAGGTGCTCCGCGGCGGCACCGACGTCTCGCCCGCGACCCGCGACCGCGTGATGGAGGCCGTGCGCACGGTCGGCTACGCACGCACGACCAGGGCCACCGCCGCGGAGTCCGACGCCCCGGCGATGATCGACCTGGTCGTCAACCACGTGCACGGAACGTGGGCCAACGGTGTCCTCACGGGCGTCGAGAGCGCAGCGACAGCGGCGAACGTCGACGTCGTCATCACGATCGCCCGCGACGACGGCAACTGGGTGTCCCGGCTGCTGCGCCGACCGTCGCACGGCGCGATCGTGGTCCTGGTCGACCCGGCTCCCGCGCACTTCGCGGCCCTGGAGGCCGCCCGCATCCCGGTCGTGCTGGTCACCCCGATGAGCGAGCCGAGCGCGCCGTCGATGCGGGTCGGCGTGACCAACTGGGACGGCGGCCGCGCCGCGGCCGAACACCTCCTCGGCCTCGGGCACCAGCGCTTCGCGGTGGTCGGCGGCGATCGGACGCACCTCTACAGTCGCGCCAGGATCGACGGCTTCCGGTCCGCCCTCGACGTTCACGGCGCGCAGCCGCCCGTGGTCGTGCACGGCGACTGGGACCGCGCGACCGCGGCGGCCGCCATCGCCCCCGTGCTCGCCGCGGATGACCGGCCGACGGCGGTGTTCGCCTGCTCGGACCTGATGGCCATGGGCGTCTACGACGCGGCGAGGGCGGCAGGGCTCCAGGTGCCGGAGGACCTCAGCGTGGTCGGCTTCGACGATGTCCCCGAGGCGAGCTGGGGGTCGCCCCCGCTCACGACGGTGCGCCAGCCGATCACCGAGATGGGCGAGGCGGCCGTGCGGCTGCTCCTCTCGGCGGATGCGGCGACCGACCCCGCATCGGCCGAGCTGCCGCGCGTGGATCTGTCCACGAGTCTGGTGGTGCGGGCGTCGACCGCGCGGGTCGCCGGTTGAGCGGGACGGCTGACCTCACGAGCTCGCGAATGCCTGCCTGATCTCCTCGTGAGGGAGGGCGTAGCTGGCGTGCCCGTCGCGGCCGACGGTGTCGCGCGCGGCGACGAGCGCGTTGAGCACCGCTTCTTCCGTCGCCTCCACGACCGCGGCGAAGAACGGGTCGATACTGCCCCACGCGACGTGCTCGAGGCGCTCGACGGCGATGTCGCCGCCGGTCATCCGCGAGCTGAGGCCTCCCCGATTCGCGGTCGAGAACGCGAGGAAGATGTCACCGGAGAAGTGGCTGCCCGTCGTACCGGTGCGCGCGAGTCCGAGCGGGACCCGCCGCGCGAGCGCCTCGCACTGCCCCGGCAGGAGCGGGGCGTCGGTGGCGACGACGACGATGACGCTGCCCGCGCCCGCCGTCGCGTGGGCTGCGGTGCCGGTGTCGCGCTCGAACCAGTCGGTCGTCTCCATCGGGTTGGGCGCCAGCGACCGAGGGCCGAGCGGGCGCCCGGCGACGCGGAGCTCGGTCCGCGACCCGAAGTTCGCCTGGAGGAGCACGCCGACCGTCCACGTGTTCGTTCCCGAGCGGACGACGCGCGACGCGGTTCCCGTGCCGCCCTTGAAGCCGTAGCAGTTCATGCCGGTGCCCCCGCCCACGTTGCCCTCGGCGATCGGTCCGGTGGTCGCTGCGTCGAGGGCGGCGATGGCGTGCTCGGGGCGGACGGTGTCGGCGTTGATCTCGTTCAGGTAGCCGTCCCAGGTCTCGCCGACCACGGGCAGCATCCACTGCGCCGCGGTGACCGGGTCGTTGTGCGCGAGCCTCACGTCCACACCGCGGTGCACGGCTCCGACCGCGTGGGAGTTCGTGATCGCGATCGGGGTCTGGAACTGGCCGGCCTCCTCGATCCAGGACCGCCCGGTGAGCTCGCCGTTGCCGTTGAGCACCGCGATGCCGGCCGCGCACGGCACACCGGCCGCGTTCCGCCCGCGGGGGAGGATGGCGGTCACTCCGGTGCGGGCGACGGCCGGGGCGTCCTCCACGATGGTGGCGAACCCGACCTCCACGCCGGGCACGTCGGTGATGGCGTTCCACCGGCCGGGGTCGCCGTCGAAGGGGACGCCGAGGTCGCGGGCGCGGGGTGCGGCCGGATTCGTGCGGGTGAAGTCGTTCACGGACGCTCCTCGTCGGCGGGGTTGGGCAGAGTCCAACGGTCGTGCGACCGCGGGCGGAGGTAGAGGAAGTAGTACGGGAAGCCGATGGCGAAGAGCGCACCGGTGACGGCGACCGGCACCCAGTCCGCCACGATGTTCTCGTAGATGATCACGATCGTGGCGAGCACCATCACGATCGGCACGACCGGCCACAGCGGCATCCGGTAGTCGGCGCGTGCGGTCGTGCGGTTGATCCGGCCGACGAAGGCCGCGACGCCGACCAACAGGTAGGTGACCAGCAGGTTTCCTCCCGTGATGACCAGCAGGACGTCGAAGGGGACGAGCCACAGACAGAGCGCTCCGATGGCGCCGACGACGAGGGTCGCGGCGATGGGCGTCTTGAACCGCGGGTGCACGTGGGCCAGCGGGCGGTTCAGCCAGTCTGGCCAGGTGCGGTCGCGCGCCGACGAATAGAGCAGGCGGCCCATCTGCAGCATGATCGCCAGGACCGCGTTGATGATCGCGACCGCGATGCCGAGGCTGACGATCGTGTTCAGCACGGTGCCGCCGCGGGCCTCCATGAAGTACGTCATCGGGTCCGCGGCGCCGACCAGCCTCTCCATGCTGGGCGTTCCCAGGAGCACGGCGACGAGCGGGATGAACTCGGCGGCGACGGTGATCGCGAGCGACCAGAGAATCGCCCGCCCGATCGTCGAGCGGGCCTGCTTGGTCTCCTCGGCGTAGTAGACGGCCGTGCCGTAGCCGTTGTAGGCGAACAGGGCCGTCGCGGTGAACGAGACGACGAGTCCCGCCGACGCGCCGACGAGCACACCGCCGGGGCCGGAGGTGGTCGCCTCCCAGAGCACCGACACCGGCTGGGTGACGTTGACGAATCCCAGCAGGGCCAGCACGACGAGCGCGGCGACCTCGATGAGCAGGAAGGCGCCCGTCACCCAGGCGTTCGCCTTGATCCCGAAGCAGGCGATGATCGCGGTGGCGACGATCACGACGATCCCCACCCAGCTCGCGTTGAGAGAGCTGGACAGCACGCCGAGGTAGGTCCCGGCTCCGGAGGCGATCACGCCAAGGATCAGGATGCCGCCGACGAGCGTCAGCCCGAACAGCGCGAATCCCGCCGGTTTGCCGAGCACCCGGGCGACGAAGGCGTACTCGCCTCCGGTGATCGGGAACGCGCTCGACAGCTCGGCGTAGCAGAACGCGACGAGCACGCCGACGATCGCGGCGACGCCGAAGGCGATGGCGGACGCGCCGCCGATGCCGTTGATGACCGACGGCATGATGATGAACACGCTCGAGGCGGGCGTCACCGCCGAGAGCGTGATGAGGACGTTCTCGCGGAACGTCAGCGAACGGGAAAGATCCTGGGCGTATTTGACGGCCTCGCCGTCGACGGGCCGCGACTTGGCGCCGGCGACCTGCGCGGCGGCGCCGAGGTCTGCGGTGAACTCGTCACTCATTCCTTGCCTCCTTCTGCGGAGGGATGGGCTCGTCGGTGAACCCAACCGATTTGACTGGTGAGTCAATCAGCATCGATACCAAGAGTCAAGCAATTAAAGGTTCAGTCCGCCCGAACTGACTCGCCAGTCAGAACAAGTTGTCCGAGCGTGCGTCGAGTAGAGTGTGCTCATGGCGAAGGCGGCACCCACCGAACGGCAGTCGCAGCTTGTCGACGCGGCGATGGAGGTCATCCGCGATCGCGGCATCATCAACATGCGCATCCAAGACGTCGCGCGCCGCGCCGGCGTCTCCACCGGCACGGTGCACTACCACTTCACCGACATCGACCGGCTCATCTACGACGTGCACACCTGGGCGTGCGAGCGGTTCTTCGCCAAGCGGATGGCCGCCGTCACCGAGGAGTCGGACGCCCGCGATCAGCTCGTGCGGATGGTCCGGTCGGGTCTCCCCGAGAACGCCGACGACGCTGTCGTCGTCGCGATGTACGAGATCGATCTCTACTCCCGCGCGCGCGAGGATCCGGCCCACTCGCTGCTGACGCAGGCGCTGTTCGACCGTCAGGTCGCCCTGTACTTCTCCGTGCTGCAGTTGGGAGCAGCGCAGGGTCACTTCACCCTCACCGCTCCGGCTCTCGATATCGCGCAGAACCTGGTCGCGCTGGAGGACTCCTACGGCCTCCACATCATCAGCGGCAACCGCTCGACGCCGGTCGAGCGCTGCCAAGACCTGATCCTCGGGTATGCCGCCGCGGCGACGGGATGGCAGGGGCCGACGGCCTGACCCGGTGCCGGCGCCGGATCGTCGTCAACTCGTCGCCGGCCCGAAATCGCACCGAAACCCCCGGCTCCTAGATTCGGGGGATGACGGCGCCTTTCATCCTCATGTCGTGCGCATATTGCGGGCAGGATCGGCCGGTCGCGGCCGGCGGAAAGCTGCCCGTCCACGTCCTCGGCAACGGCGAGCCGTGCGCGGGATCCGACCTTGACTCCGTCGACTTCGACGCCGACCCGGTGCGCTCCGCCGCGATCGCGTACGTGATGCGGGCGGCGGCGCGCAGGCTCACGCCGTTCCGCGGCACGACCGCGAAGGGTGGGTAAGCGCCCCTATCCGGCGGTTTTCGGGGCCACTGCGTGCCCCTCGGCGGGTTGCGCGGCTTCCTCATCGGCGTCGTCGGCTCCCGAGACGAACGACTCGATCGCCGCGGCGTTCTCGTGCGCCCAGGCGTTGAGCGTCTCGATCGGGGCGACGAGCGTCCGGCCGAGGTCGGTGAGCCGGTAGTCGATCCGTCGCGATGGCCCCTCGATGCGATCGAGCAGTCCGTACCCCTGGAGTCTGCGGAGCGTCTCGGTGAGCACCTTGCGGGAGACGCCGCCGATGCGGTCGACGAGCTCACCGTGCCGAAGCGGCCGGGACCCGAGGGCGAAGAGGACGAGCGCTGACCACTTGTCCGCGAGGATCTCGACGGCCAGACGGGCCGGGCAGTCCGCGAGGAACGACGAAGCCGAATTCTGCACCAGGCCACGGTACCTCGCGGTAACGAGGTGCTCCGTAACGTGAAGGGCGAACCACGATCACCGGGGTCGGGTTCGACAGGAGGTCGCAGTGTCCAAAGTGGTGGTGTTCGACGAGCTCGGAGGCCCGGAAGTGCTGCACGTGGTCGAGGAGGAACCGCTCGCGCCGTCGGCAGGAGAGGTCCGCGTGCGGATCGAGGCCTTCGCCCTCAACCCGCTCGACTCGATGCTGCGAACGGGAGCGCTGCCGGTGCCGGTGCGGCTGCCGCACGCGCGGACCGGTGTCGAGGCGACCGGTATCGTCGACGCCCTCGGGCCGGGCGTCGGCACGCTGTCGGTCGGGGATCCGGTCCTCGTGACCTCCGTGCCCGACTCCGACGTCCGCGGCGTCGCAGCCGAGTACACGAACCTGCCGAGCGGTTCGCTCGTCCGGCGACCCGCCGGTCTGGAGGTGGCCGAGGCCGCGGCGGTCTGGGTCGGCTTCTCGACCGCGTTCGGGACCCTCGCGGCGGTCGCCGACCTGCGGGAGGGCGATTCGGTGCTGGTGACCGGCGCATCGGGCAGTGTCGGCAGGGCGGCTGTCCAGGTCGCCGCGCGGCTGGGGGCGCGCCCGATCGCGATCACCCGCGATCCCGCGAAGGCCGACGCACTGCGCGCCGCCGGCGCCGCTGCGGTCGTGGTGGCGGGCAGGGACGACATCCCCGCGGCGGTACGCTCGCACACCGCCGAGACAGGAGCGGACGTCGTGCTCGACCTGGTCCGCGGCCCGGGCCAACCGGAGCTCCTCGCGGCCGCCCGCACGGGTGGCCTGCTGGTGGAGGCCGGCTTCCTCGATCCGCGTCCGACTCCGGCTCCGGAGGACGGTCGGGTGCGGGTCGTCGGATACCGCGGTTTCGACCAGCTCGGCGACCCGGAGGTCGTCGCACGGATGGCCTCCTTCTTGGCGGACGGGGTGGCCGACGGTGACCTGCGACCGGTCGTCGATCGCGTCTTCGACCTCGATCACGTCGTGGACGCCTACCGGCTCCTCGAGTCCCGGCGTCGCTCCGGCGGGAAGATCGTCGTGAGGATGGGCTCCGCGTCTCCGGAGGCCTGACGCCGCCCGCACACTTTGTTGCGTACACTGTTGCGTAGACATTGCTCGAAGCAGGGAGGGCGTTTTCGTGAAGCAGCCGAGTATGGGGGCCGTCGCGGCGGAGGCCAACGTCGCGACGTCGACGGTGTCGCGTTTCCTCGCGGGCAATCTGCGCGTCGCGCCGGAGACCGAGTCGCGGATCCGTGAGGCGATCGACCGGCTCGGGTACCGGCACATGGTCGCGCGCGACCCACTCGGGGTCGGCGAGCGGCACGAGCCCCGGCTGGTCATCATCGTCGTCTCCGATCTCGGCAACGCCTACTACGCGGCCTTCGCCGAGCACAGCGCGCGCGGCTTGGAGGCCGCCGGGTACTCGCCCGTGACGCTGTCCATCGTCGCCAACGCGATCGACCCGCTCGCCGGGGTGCGCGCCCTGCTCGGCGCCGGCGTCATCGGGGCCATCTCGATCGGCGGGGCGCAGACGTCCGAGCTTCGGGACCTCCTCGAGCTGAGGGGCGTTCCGCTGATCACCGTGGAGGAGGAGCCGCAGGCGCGGGCCTCGGCCGGTGTCGATCTCGACAACTACTCCGGCGCCCGCCAGGTGATCACCTACCTGACCCGGCTCGGGCACAGCGAGATCGCGTTCATCAGCGGCCCGCGCGATCTGGCGCCCGTGGCCGCCCGCCGCCGCGGTTACGAGGACGGGCTGCGCGCGGCAGGCATCGAGATCGCCCACCAGTTCGACCTCGAGGGGGAGTGCAGCGAGGACTTCGGTTTCGCCGCGCTCACGCAGCTGCTCTCGTTCGAGGGCGAGCGCCCGACCGCGGTGTTCGTGGCCGCCGACGAGATCGCCGTCGGCGTCCTCAACGCCGCCTCGCAGATCCAGCTCTCCGTGCCGGGAGAGCTCTCGGTCGTCGGTTTCGACGACATCCCGGCCGCCTCGCACGTCACGCCGCGGCTGACCACCGTCCACACTCCGCTCGCCAAGCTGGCGGAGGCCGCGACGTCGTCCTTGCTTTCCGCACTCGCCGCCGGGCGCGCGGAGGGGGGTCCGGTCGTCGTCCCGGTGACACTGGTCGTGCGGGAGTCGACCGCCGCGCTGACCTAGAGGAGGTTCTGCCGGGGGGGACTTGGCGTTGCGCACCGTTTGTGTGTATCGTTGCG
This sequence comes from Leifsonia sp. TF02-11, assembly GCF_017565305.1. Taxonomy (GTDB): domain Bacteria; phylum Actinomycetota; class Actinomycetes; order Actinomycetales; family Microbacteriaceae; genus Leifsonia. Next base: position 106,715 of record NZ_JAGEKP010000024.1, on the reverse strand, counting down.
CAATGTCGCACAACGATGATGTGCGCAGCACGTTCCCGATCGCAACGTCAAAGGCGACGGGCCTTCCCGAAAGGTCACAATCTTGGAACCCAAGCAGAACTCCCCGCTCCTCGAAGGGCGTTCCTTCGACTACGTCCCGCTCACCGAGCGCAACGGCAACCTCCTGTCGCAGACCCAGCTCTGGTTCATGATCAACGCGTCGTTCCTGACGGCGGCGACCGGCGCCCTCGGGCCGCTCTCGGGCCTCAGCCTCCCCTGGACGATCGTCGCGATCGTCGTCGGCAGCGTCTTCGGCACCCTGTTCCAGGCCTTCCACGGCGCCCAGGGCCCGCGGATGGGACTTCCCCAGATGATCCAGTCGCGCGCGCAGTTCGGCTCGCGCGGCGCCGTCCTCCCGCTCGTCGCTGCCACGATCGTCCAGTTCGGCTTCGCCATCTTCTACGTGCAGACCGGCGCCAGCTCGTTGGGCATCGTGGTCAAGGAGGTGCCGTCGGGGCTGCTCCAGGTGCTGGTCGGACTGGTGGCGCTCGTCGTCGCCACGATCGGGTACCGCCTGGTCATGTTCGCCGAGAAGACCGTGTCGTGGATCATGGTCGCGACCCTCGTCGTCCTCACCGTCGGCGCCGTCACGTTGCTCCCGGTCGGCGAGATGATGGCGAACAGCACGTTCATCCTCGCTCCGTTCCTGATGCAGTTCGCCGCGGCCGCGACCTTCCAGGTCGCCGTTGCGCCCGTCGTCTCCGACTACACCCGCTACCTCCCCGTCAACATCTCGGGCGCGAAGGTCTCGGCGTCCGTGTTCGGCGGCACCCTGGTCAGCGCCGTCTGGATCGAGATCCTCGGCGCGATCCTGGCCATCGCGTACCCGAAGGCCGACACGGTCGGCGGGTTCGCCAAGCTCTCCGACGCGATGCTGCCCGGGCTGGCCGTGGTCGTGATGATCGTCTCGCTCATCACCTGCCTGAACGCTGTGGCCGTGGCCTTCTACAGCGGCTCCGTCGCGTTCCTGACCGCCATCGAAGGCTTCCGGCGGTTCACCTCGACCTTCCGGGTGCGCGCCACCGCGATCACGGTCATCGGCCTGCTGGTGATCGGTGCCAGCCTGTTCGTCCCCAACAGCGCCCTCGGCTCCTTCTCGGTGTTCCTCGCGATCCTCGTCTACTTCCTGATCCCGTGGACCGCGGTCAACCTCACCGACTACTACATCGTCCGCCGCGGCATCCTCTCCATCTCCGACATCCTCAAGCAGGACGGCGGCATCTACGGACGCTGGGGCAAGGCAGGGATGATCAGCTACGCGGTCGGGTTCGTCGTCATGATCCCGTTCTTCAGCACCACCGTCTGGGTCGGTCCCGCCGCCGCGGCGATGGGCGGAGCGGACTTCTCCTTCCTCGTCGGGCTGGTCGTCTCCGGCGGTCTCTACCTGATCCTGACGCGCAACTTCGACCGCGCCGCCGAGTACGAAGCGGTCGCCGCCGCACCGATCAACACCATCCACAACCACGAGGAAGCGCCGGCGCTTTCGACAGCAGGGAGCACGGAATGAGCACCACCCTCCGACTGAACTGGCCGCAGTGGCAGGGTGGAGAGCCCCGCGCCGTCGACGGTCTCACCCCCGGCCTCAGCGACGAGGAGGGCCGCCTCGCCTACGGGATCGGCGGCAGGATCACCGCCCTGCTGGCGCCTGCAGGCTCCGGCCCGGTCGAGACGGTCCCCGTCGGGACGTACGATCCAGAGCCGATCGACCGCGACGGGATCGTCGCCAAGGACGTCGTGCTCGGCCAGAACGCCGCCGCCCTGGAGCTGATGCGCTCCCACGACGCCGACCGTGTCGTCACGCTCGGGGGCAGCTGCTCGGTGAGCATGGCGCCGTTCTCGTACCTGGCCGACCGCTATCCGGACGACCTCGCCGTCATCTGGCTGGACGGCCACGCCGACTGCAACCTCCCCGGCGGCCCCAATCACGGGCTGAACACCATGGTGGTCACCCACCTGATCGGCAAAGGCGACCAGACCGTCCTGGACAGCCTCCCCGGCCGGGTCACGCCGGCGGACGTGCTGCTGGCGGGGGCCCGCGGCTGGGACGACCAGGACCCCTCGCACATCGAGGGCTGGGGCCTGAAGATCCTGGCGCCGGCCCCTCAGGAGGAGTTCGTGGCCGCCGTCGTCGAGTGGGTGCGCTCCACCGGCCACCGCAATGTCGCGCTGCACTTCGACCTGGATGTCATCGACAGCGACGAGATCGCCTTCGGCATGGCGTGGGAGAAGAACGGCATCACCGCGGCAACCGCCGTGGCGACCGTCGCCGCGGTCGCAGAGGCGGCGAACCTCGTCGGCCTCACGGTGGCCGAATTCGTCCCCCGCGAGGCCATGGTCCTGCGGACCGTGCTGCGATCGCTGCCCCTGCTGAACGACTGAGAGAGACACCAGAGAAAGCCACCATGAGCGTCAAGATCCACCACATCGTCACCGGCGAGCTGGAAAGCTCCCTCGCCGTCTCACTGCTGAACTCGGGTGCGCACCCCGAACTGCCGGAGGAGGAGCGCAGGCCGTTCGGCTGGCGCGACGACATCGTCCGCCGCGACGGCTCCGTGCACTCCGGGGTGATGGTGCCTGTCCCCGTCTGGCTCATCCAGGGCGCAGAGCAGACCATCCTCATCGACACCGGCCTCGGCGACATCGACGAGGTGTCGGAGATGCAGAGCCGCTACGGGGTGGACTTCGTCGCCTCCCGCAGCCACGATCAGGACCTGGTCGCCGGTCTCGCCGCCCACGGCGTCGCGCCGGAGGACGTGGACGTCGTCGTGCTCACGCACCTGCACTTCGACCATGTCGGCAACAACGAGCTGTTCCCGAACGCGCGGTTCATCGTGCAGAAGGACGAGCTGCCGCAGGCCGAGGAGCCGCCGACCTTCTGCATGTTCTACTACCCGGAGTACGCCTACAAGATCGAGGCCGTCCGCGACCGCCTGGAGGTCATCGACGGCGACCACCAGCTCGACCCCGCGGTGCGGCTCGTGAAGATCGGCGGGCACACCCCCGGCTGCATGGTCGTCATGGTGTCGACCGATGCGGGCACCGTCTGCCTGACCAGCGACGTGATGTACAACTACCGGAACCTCGAGCTGAATTGGCCGATGGGCTCCTACTGGGACCTCCCCGACCTGATGGCCGGCTACGAGCGGCTGCACAGGGAGGCGGACATCATCGTCCCGGAGCACGACTGGAAGTTCCTCGAAGTCCACCCCACCGGCACGATCGGCTGAAAGGCGAACCATGACCAAAGCACTCCTCCTCGGTGAGTCCTGGACCACCCACATGATCCATCAGAAGGGTTTCGACTCCTTCACCACGACCGAGTACGTCGAGGGCGGCCACCAGTTCGCGGGCGCCCTCCGCTCCGGCGGCTGGGAGGTCGACTACCTCCCGGCGCACACCATCGAGTCCGCCTTCCCCACGGACCCCGCGTGGATCCGGCAGTACGACCTCGTGATCATCAGCGATGTCGGGGCGAACAGCTTCCTGCTGACCCGCTCCGTGTTCAACCGCAGCCAGGCGGAGCCGAACCGGCTCGAGATCATCCGCGACCACGTGCTCGCCGGTGCCGGCCTGCTCATGGTGGGTGGCTACCTCTCGTTCGCGGGCATCGACGCCAAGGCGCGCTACGCCGACAGCCCGCTGGCAGCTCTGCTGCCGGTCGAGGTGCTGCGGCACGACGACCGCGAGGAGCACCCGGAGGGCGTCGTGCCCGCGGTCGTGGATGCCGCGCACGCCGCGCTCGGCGGAGTCGGGTCGGACTGGCCGGCGCTGCTCGGCTACAACCGGACCGTCGCCAAGCCGGGCTCGATCGTGCCGGCAACGATCGGCGACGACCCGCTCGTCGCACTCGGCACCGCCGGCGCGGGCCGTGCGGGCGTGTTCACCTCCGACATGTCGCCGCACTGGGCGCCGCCGCAGTTCATGGAGTGGGCGGGCTACGCGCCGCTCTGGCAGGGGCTCGCGGGGTGGTTGGCGCGGAAGTGACGCGGCAGCGCCTGACCTTCGCCGACGGGTTCGTCGATCATCGCTGAACGCCCCTTGACCTCAAGCGCTTGAGGTCTGTTCTGATGGAGGCATGACCAGTTTCAGCATCCAGGACGTGTCCCGGCAGAGCGGGCTCAGTGAGCCGACGCTGCGGTACTACGAGGAGGTCGGACTGCTCGGGCCGATCGCCCGCGACGACAGCAGCGGCCACAGGAGGTACAGCGACGACGACCTCGACGCGGCGCAGATGTTCGCCTGCCTGCGCGCGATGGGCGTCGGCATCGAGGACATGCGCACGTACCAGGCCAACCGGCGGCGCGGGCACGACAAGGCGGGCGAGCAGCGGGACATCCTGCTGCGGCACGCGGAGCGGGTGGAGGAGCAGATCGTGACGCTGCGCACGCACCTCGACTACCTCCGGGCCAAGGCCGCGCTGTGGGACGCCCGCGACCGCGTGGACGCCGCCGCCGAGGCCGAGGCCCAGGTCGAGCTGCAGGCCGTCCTCCCGCGACTCGAGGCGACGTTGCGATGAGCGGCGCGAAGGTTCTCGTCACCGGAGGCACCGGCTACCTCGCCACGCGGCTGATCGCCGACCTTCTCGCGTCGGGGCTCGACGTGCGCACGACGGTGCGGAGCCTCGACCGGGCCGACGAGGTGCGGGAGGCCGTTCGCCGTGGCGGCGCCGACGCCGCCGCGCTGTCGTTCGCTGCGGCGTCGCTCACCGAGGACGACGGCTGGGCCGCTGCCCTGCAGGGAATCGACGAGGTCTACCACGTGGCGTCGCCGATGATCCAGACGGACGACCCCGACGAGGTCGTCGTGCCGGCCCGAGACGGAGCGCTGCGGGCGCTCCGGGCCGCCCGCGACGCCGGAGCGCGCCGAGTGGTGCTCACCTCGTCCTTCGCAGCTGTGGGGTACTCGCCGAAGCCCGTGCGCGACTACGACGAATCCGACTGGACCGACCCGGCCACTCCCGGGCTGCCGGCCTATCCGCTGTCGAAGGCGGTCGCCGAGCGCGCCGCGTGGGACTTCGTCGAGCGGGAGGGCGGCGACACGGAGCTGGTCGTCGTCAACCCGACCTGGATCGCCGGGCCGACCCTGACCGCCTCCGCGCGGTCGTCGCTCGCGCTGTTCACCGGCATGCTCGACGGCCACCTGGCGGCGGTGCCCCGACAACGGTTCGGCATCGCGGACGTGCGGGACGTCGCCGCCGCCCATCTCGCGGCGATGGCCACGCCCGGCGCCGCGGGCAAGCGCTACCTGGTGCTCGCGGACGGCCCGACGATGACGTTCCTCGATGTCGCGAACGTGCTCAGGGCGGAACTCGGCGACCTGGCGCGCATGGTGCCCACCACGGAGCTGCCGGGGGAGGAGCCCGCGCCGCTCGTCATCCACAACGAGCGGGCGAAGGCGGAGCTGGGACTGCGGCCGCGGCCGGCACGCGAGACGATCGTAGAGACCGCGCTCAGCCTGCGCGACCTGGGAATGCTGAGTGCCGCCGTCCGTTAATTGAGGTATCCTCAGATTCAAAGACGAGGGGGGCCGCGCCTGGCGCCAACGGCCGGCGACCCGCCCTCGCACCATCGAGACGTGAGCAATCGCGGGTTTCGGTGGCCTGCTGGCTCAGGTGCGCACGGCTCGGAGCGCGAGCCAGGCTGCGGTGCGGTCGTCCGCGTCGGCGAACGACAGGCCGACGAGGGCTTCGATGCGCTGAATGCGGGTCGCCAGGGTCTGCCGGTGGATGCCGAGCCGGTCGGCCGCCGCGCCCCAGGCGCCGTTCTCGGCGAGGAAGACGCGCAGCGTCTCGAGCAGGTCGCCGTGCGCGCCCGCGGGGTCGCGGAGCGGGTCGAGCAGGCGGGCGAGGCGGCGGTTGTCCGCCTCGGGCAGCCGGTCGAGCACGAAGGCGATCGTCGGGATGGAGCTGTAGTGCACGACCCGCCGGCCCTCTGCACGCGCCGCCTCCAGGGCCTGGGCGGCCTCGCTCGCGCTCGAGGCGAGGGCGTCCGTCGGCGCTGAGACGCCGACTCCCAGGAACAGCGCCGACGAGTAGGCCTCCACGCGCGCGCCGACCTCGTCGACGTGGTCGTCGCGCAGGAACCCCGTCACCACGCCCTGCGCCTGCGTGAGGATGTGGGCGGCGCCGAGTTCGTTGAGCCACAGCGAGACGAGGCGCTCGACGTCGACCGACGCGGAGCGCGCGGTGAGCGCGAAGGCCGTCAGCGTCGTCTCATGGACGCCCCAGCGGCGCAGCAGGGAGGCGGCCGGCTCGCCTCCCGCGAGGAGGACCTCCATCAGCACGCCGCGGCCGAGGCGTTCGGTGCGCGTGGGGTCGTCGGTGCGCAGCACCAGGTCGAGGAGGGCGGCGGTCTGCGAGCCGAGCTCGCGCGCGCGGCTGGACGACTCGGTGCGGGGGCTGACGATGAGCTGCGCGGACAGGTCCTCGCCGGGGCCGACGGCGTGCACCTGCAGCGAGCGGTGGCGCACGCGCACCGGGCGGCCCAGCGCGACCGCGACCGCGTCCTGCACGTGGAGGCCGCCGGCGCCCGCCGTCGTGATCACCTGGCCGTGGCGGTCCAACAGCACCGCCCAGCCGTCGATGCGGTGCGCGAGCTCGGCGACCACTCCCGAGACGCCGCCGCGCCGGGCCGCCAGCGTCAGCACCTTCATGGCGCTGGTCACGGCGCGGTCCTCCGCGGCCTGGTCGACGGCCAGGAGCGCGGTGAGGGCGGGGAGCAGGACCTCCTCCGGCTCCGCGGTGCCGACGATGGCCGTGACGCCGGCCTCCTCGAGCAGTGCGCGCACGGCGTCGTCGTCGCTGTGCGCCACTACGACCGCGCTCCGCAGGGCGTCGGCACGGGCATCGTCGTCCCCGAACACCGCGGCGATCTCGCTGTCGGAGGCCACGACCAGCGTCGCGAACGATGCGTGGCCGACGAGCGAGAACCCGCTCAACGGCACCACGCCGTCGACCGGCGTGCCCGTGTCGACGGCGCCGACGAGCAGCCGACCGCCGACGGAGCGGGCGAGGGAGGCGACATCACGGGCCACGGGACGATTGTACGAAGTGTCGAATCCTGTGCCAAACTTCACACTTTCGATGAATGACACCCCGCGAGGTCGACTCCTAGCATCGAGCGAGTACCGCACACGAAGGAGTACCGATGCAGGCCGTCATCTTCACCGAACCGTCCGCTCCCATCGAGGTCGCCGAGGTCGACCTCGCCGAGCCCGGTGCCGGCGAGGTGCGCGTCCGCATCGCAGCGGCAGGGGTCTGCCACTCCGACCTGCACGTCAAGCGCGGCGAATGGGACGCTCCTGCCCCGCTGGTCATGGGCCACGAAGGCTCCGGTGTCGTGACCGCCCTCGGCGAGGGCGTCAGCTCGCTCGCCATCGGCGACCACGTCGTGCTCAGCTGGGTGCCGCCGTGCGGCGAGTGCCGCTACTGCCGTTCCGGCCACGAGGCGCGCTGCCAGAAGGTGGCGACCATCGTCGCGCCGAAGGGCGTGCTCTTCGACGGCACTTCCCGCCTGTCCCGCGACGGCGAGACCGTGCACCACTACCTCGGAGTGTCTTCCTTCGCCGAGGAGGTCGTCGTCCCGGCCTCCGGCGCCGTGAAGGTGCGCGACGACGCACCCCTCGATGTCATCGCCGTCGTCGGCTGCGCCGTCGCGACCGGCGTCGGCGCCGTGCTCAACACCGCCGCAGTGGAGCCGGGCTCCACCGTCGCCGTGATCGGCTGCGGCGGCGTCGGCCTCAACGTCGTGCAGGGCGCCCGCCTGGCCGGCGCCGAGCGGATCGTCGCGATCGATGTGCTCGCCGACAAGACACAGATGGCGCTGCAGTTCGGCGCCACCGACCGCATCGACGCGTCGCAGGCCGACGCCGTCGAGCAGCTCTTCGACCTGATCCCCGACGGCGTCGACTACGCCTTCGACGCGATCGGCCGCACGTCCACCACCGAGCAGGCCATCCGGATGCTGGGCCTCGGCGGCGCCGCCGTCATCGTCGGCCTGCCGCCGACAGGTGCGAAGGCCTCCTTCGAGCCGCTCGTGCTCGCGGAGGCCGATCAGCGCATCCTCGGCTCCAACTACGGCTCGGTGCGCCCCTCCATCGACATCCCCGCCCTGGTCGACCGCTACATGGACGGCCAGCTCCTGCTCGACCCGCTGATCTCGGGCCGGCGACCCCTGGCGGAGGCGGCGCAGGCCTTCGACGACCTCGAATCCGGCTCTGTGCTGCGCACGCTCCTCATCCCGTAGTCCTGCTCCGCCCCGAACGCCCACCCCACGCCCCCACCCCGAACGCCCCGAACAGACTCACAGGAGAGCCATGTCAACCACCCAGAGCAAGGCGGCAACCCCGGCCGCCGACGCCGGCCTGCGGCACGGCGTCATGAGCGGCCCCGAGCTGGCCGCCCAGGCGATCGCGAACATCGCGCCGAGCGCCGTCATCGCCTTCACCGCCGCCGCGATCTTCGTCGGCGCGGGCAACGGCACCATCTACTCGTTCCTGCTGGCCACCATCGTGATCCTGTGCGTGGGCTACTGCGTCGTGGTCTTCGCCCGCAAGCACGCCTCGGCCGGCTCGCTCTACACCTACGTCGCGAAGGGCCTCGGCCCGACCGGCGCCTACCTGGCCGGCGTCACGCTCGTCATCGGCTGCTGGGGCATCGCCGCCGGCTCGCTGGGCGGCGCGGTGTCGTACTTCAACCAGTTCCTCGTCCTGCTCGGCGTCCCGGCGGGAGGCGCCGGCTGGTACATCGGGCTGGCGATCGTGCTGGGCGGCCTGGCGACGCTGTTCACCATCCGCGGCATCCGCCTCTCGGCCCGCGTCTCGCTCGTGCTCGAGCTGGTCTCGGTCACGATCATCACCATCCTGCTGATCGCCGCCCTCGTCTGGGCCGGCCCGAGCGCCTGGGACCCGGCCCAGGTGATCGCGCAGGGCTCGTCGTTCCAGGGCGTCGCCGCCGGCATGGTGCTCGGCATCCTCGGCTTCGTCGGCTTCTCGTCCGCCGACGCGCTCGGTCGCGAGGCCAAGAACCCGTACACCGCCATCCCGCGCGCCATCATGTGGAGCGCCGTCGTCGTCGGCGTGCTCTACGTCTTCGCCGCCTACACCCAGATCGCGGTGCTGCACGAGCACCTCGCCACCAGCGCCAGCCCGCTGGAGGACATCGCGAAGCTGATCGGGATGCCGTCGTGGTTCGCGCCCATCCTCACCTTCGGCGTCGGCGCCTCGTTCTTCGCCGTCGTGGTCGCCCCGCTCAACGTGGTGGGCCGGGTCATGTACGTGATGGGCAAGGAGGGCGTCCTCCCCGAGCGCTTCGGCCGCACCCACGAGCGTCACCTCACGCCGCACCGCGTCCTCCTGGTCGCCGGCCCAGCCGCGATCCTGCTCGACGTGATCCTGCTGGCCGTCGGCTCGAACCCGATGGACATCACGGTCTGGGTGGACACCTACGGCACCTACGGCTACATGGTCGCCTACGCGCTGGTCGCGATCGCCTGCATCGCCTACACGCGCCGCGCCGGCATGCGGAACAAGCTGGTGTGGGTGTGCGCGGTCGTCGCCGTCGCCGCGATGGCGTACGTGTTCTTCGCGAACGTCTGGCCGGTGCCCGCCTTCCCGCTCAACGTGATCCCGTACCTGTTCCTGCTGACCCTGGTCGCGGCCGTGCTCTGGTTCGTCTACCTGAAGCGTCGCCGGCCGGAGGTCATCCAGAACATCGGCAACACCGAGACGGACGCGCTGGAGGGCGTGGGGTAATCCCGCCCAGCCACCGACTGCCCGTACCGGCCGCCCCCCTTCGGCCGGTGCGGGCGCTTTCGTCTCACCCGCGTGGCCAGGACCGCCACGCCAGCACGCAGAACGCCGCGAGCATCAGCAGGTCGGCGGCCACGGCGAGCAGGTCGAGCCGCAGGAGCCGCGCGAGCGGGAAGAGCACGGCCGCGGCGCACAACAGGCCGGCTGCCCAGCGCGGCGAGAGCCCGGTCGTCCAGTGCAGGACGCCGAGGCTCAGCAGCGCGAGCGGGAAGACCGGACCCGACAGCAGCAGCACGGCGGCACCCCACGGCGGGTAGTCCGCGAACGCGTCCAGCGCCGCCCGGTCGGCGACGCCGAACACGCCCTCGAAGAAGCCCTGCAGGCCGAAGGCGATCGTGCCGAACATCCCCAGCTGCACCAGCAGCAGCCACAGGCCCGCGACGCGCGGCACCAGCGGTCGCAGCCTCCCGTACTCGCCGACGAGGCCGTAGACCCAGGGGACCGTCGACGCGGCGATCAGCATCCCTCCGACCATCCCGTAGTGCCCGTCGACCCAGAACAGCGGGGACAGTGCGAACAGTGCCGGCCCGACGACGAGCCCGAGGGCCTGCAGTCGCGCGATCAGCATGCCGGGATGCTACCGCCGGGGCGTCCGGGCGGGAGGGGGTGAACGAATTCCAGACCGTCGGGCTCGGTACGATCGGTGTGGTGATGTACGCCGTCGGCTTCACTGTGCCGCGAAGCGACTTCACGCCGCGAGCCACCCCGAGAGGACTCACGTGTCTGACCGAAACGATCTGCAGGTGACGGCCGACTCGCTCATTGTGAGACCACGCGGCTGGGATCGCCTGTGGTGCTGCCGACGTGAAGTGGTGGTCCCTCTGAGGAGCATCACTTCTGTCAGCGTCGAGCGGACTCCGAGCAGAATCCCCACCGGATGGCGTGGCCCCGGCCTGGACTTCATGGGGAGGCTGTCCGGCACCTTTCACCCGAACGGTGAACGTCACTTCTGGAATTACTCGGGTAGTGGTGAAGCACTCGGAATCGCCATCGCCGAGGGGCAGCACTTCCAGCAGCTGTATCTCTCGGTGCACGACGCGGAGCAGACGAAACGTCACCTCCAGGAGGCGTTGACCGCCCTGGCCTGACCGACTGCCCCTGGACTCATCCCGCGCCCTCGCCTTCGTCACCCCCGCGGAAGGAGCGGTGTCAGCATCTCGACGATGAGCTGGGCGGAGGTGCTGAAACGGTCGGTGGGGTCGTGCTCCAGCTCGCTGATCTCCAGGCCGACCACGCGCTCGCCGGCGAGCGTGCGAGCCGTCTCCACGACCGCGTCGATCGTGAGGCCGCCCGCCACCTGGAAGTCGGTCGGGACGATGCCGGGCCGCAGGACGTCGGCCGAGAAGTGCACGAAGACCTCGCGGCCGGCGATCGTCGCGGCCAGCTCATCCTGCAGCCGTGGCCCGGTGGCGACCTGCCTGATGGGCGAGTTGGCGATCACATGCTTCTCCGCCCTGTCGAGGTCGCGGGCGCCGAGCAGGATGACGTTCGACAGCGCGAGGTCGCCCCCGAGGCCGGACGGCCACAGGCCCGTCGCTCCGGCGAGGGCCATCCCGCTCAGGTCGCCGGTGCGGGTGGTGCCCGGCGTGTGCAGGCACGGGTGGGCGCCCATCCACACCACCGCGGCGTCGGGGAACGCGCGCGCGACGGCGGGGAGGGTGGCGATGGCCGCCGCGTTCCTGGTGACGCAGAAGGCGCTGAATCGGCTGGTCTTCAGAGACCGCGCCGCCATCTCGCCCAGCGCGTCCAGCTCGGGTCGCGACTGCTGGAGGGCGGCACGCCAGCCGAGGCTGCGTGCCTGCGCGGCCGATCCCTCGCCGACGACGGATGCCGGAGTGTCGAGGCGACGCCCGAGCTCGAGCGCCAGTGCGAGCGTGGCCTGCCTGGCGCGGTCGTTGTGACCGGAGACGCCGTCCACGAACGCGGTCACGGAGGCGCGCGCGACGGGGGCGGCCACCGGGAGCCGCGGGACAGCGGCGGCGGGAGTCGCGGCGACCTCGATGAGGGAGTTCATTTCAACAGGCGCCTTTCGGGTCAGCGCGCGGGAACGATGGAGTCAGGCTACGTGCAGTCGGACGGGCGCAGCCCCACCCAGAAGTGGTGCCGCCCGGGTGGGGTGTCTCGTCGTCACCCGTCACGGGCCGGTTCTCCCGGCCGGGAGAGATCCATGACGGGGTAGACGACGGCGAAGGCGGCGTGCAGGCCTTCGAGCAGCGCGCGCAGGCCGTGGCCTCCCGAGGGCAGGGCAGTCAGGGTGACGCTCATCCCCGCTGCTTTCGCGGCTGCCGACACCGTGCGGGCGACGCCGTAGTAGTGCGGGTCGTCGAGGCACGCGGTGAACACGGCGGTCGTCGACGGCAACTGCTTCCCCGCCAGGATGGTGAGCGGCTTCGCCGCGTCGTACGACGCCTGACTGTTCGCGAAGAGGTCGTGGAGGGCCAGGCGAGGATTGCTCGAGCCGGGGTACTCCTCGCCGGAGACGTCGATGATCGACCGGAACAGGTCGGGACGCTTGCTGCCGATCGAGATCGCGCACTGACCACCGTTGGAGTATCCGGCGATGGTCCAGAACCGGTGATCTCTGACGACGTTCAAGCGCGCGCGGATGAACGCGGGCACGTCCTCCGTCAGGTAGGTGTACACCTTGCCGAAACGGGCGGAGTCGACGCAACCGGTGTCGGGGGTTCCCGGGCCGAGCTGGTCGGCGACGACGACGATCGGTGCGAGGCCGTTGTTGTGCTGCGCGTACGCGTCGAGCACCCTCCCGATCGGGCTGGGGTCGGGATTGCCCGGCTGCCCCATCAGCATCAACACCACCGGCAGCGGAGGAGGATTGGACGTGCGCGCCGCCGGCGGCAGGTAGATCCCCGCGGAGCGCGCGTGGAAGCCACTGATCGTCGCCGGGATCTCCACCGTGCCCTGTTCGCCGGTCTGCGGCATCCCCGCGGGCGGGCGCCAGTGTGACCAGAGTGCCCCGACCCCGGAGGAGTCGCCGTCGGCCGAGGGTGGCGCCAGGCGCACCGGATGCGGGACGACGACGTTGAGAAGGTTGCCGACGGTCCGGTTCAGCCCGAACGAGGCGTTGATCCCGAGTGCTCCGCAGACCAGGAACACGACGACAGCGGCCGAGGCGACGATGCGCCGCCACAAGCGGGCTCGGTAGAGCGACACGATGGCGACGGCGACCGCCATGCAGGTCGCGGCCGTCCACAGGTAGGTGGCGATCCCCAGGGAGCCGCCGAACAGATCCAGCCAGCGCACGCAGACCAGCCAGAGGAGCACGGCGGACGCCCCGCCCGCGACGACCGCGATCGCAAGGGCACGCAGCCAACGACGGGTGGGAGGCCGGACCAGGAGCAGCACGAGCGCTGCCGCGCCCAGCACGAAGGCGGTGATCGGGACCAGCCCGTCGAGGATGTCGAGGGAGAGGAACGCTTCGAGCATCTGCGGCGTCAGCGCTGCCCGTTGAGGCGGCCGGCGAGCTGCGCGTCCGGCCTCGGCCGGTGGAGGGCCTGAAGCCTGACGAGGTCGCCGAACCCGAGGGTCGGGGCGTAGGCGTGCGCCAGAGCTGGGCCGATCCTGGGCAGCTGCGAGTGCCGCGGATAGAGCATCCAGAGCGGGCGCTTCTCTGGGAGGAACTTCTCCTTGAAGCGGCGCAGCGTCCGGAACCCGTACGCGGGCTCCAGCAGCCGCACGATGCTCGCCGAGAGGCGCGAGAGGAGGGTGCGCTGCGTGCCGTGCGGCGCGAGCGGCGTGCCGGAGAGACTGATCTCCTCCAGGCCGTCCGCGATGGCACGGAGGGCGGTGGAGACGATGAGGAACTCCATCACCCCGGGCATCGCGCGGTCGTCGCGCCGCATCACGTCGAGCGTCCAGCCGTGCAGCTCGCCTTCGCGGAAGACCGGGAGCCAGCTGGTGACGCCGTGCACGCGGCCGTTGCGATCGACGGCGACCATGAGGAACGTGTCGGGGTCCGCGAGCTCGTCCAGCCCGCCGAGGGTGAAGGTCATCTCGGGCAGCGAGGTGCCGGAGCGCCGCGACCTGCAGATCGACGTGACCTGGTCGCGGACGGCGACAGGGAGATCGTCGTAACGGTTCCAGCGGGCCTCGATGCCCTCCCGCTCCGCCCGGTTCATCGCGGTCCGGAGGTCTTGGCGACGCTTGCCGGAGAGCTGGAACCCCGCCAGCGGGAGCACCGCTTCGACCCCGACAGGGACCCGTGCCCAGCCGAGCTCGCCCGCGAGGTCGGCGACCTCGTCGTGCACGCTGTAGAACACGGGAACCCAGCCCTGTCGCTCGCAATGCGCGGCGAAACCACGCACGGTCTCTGTCATGCGGTCATCGTGGCAGATCGGATCGGACACCGTGAACGCGACGCCCCGGCTGACCCGGTAGGCCACGACCGCCCCGTCGTCGGCGAACCACAGCGAGTTGCCGTCCCAGGTCGCCATGTGCGCGAGCGAGCCCGCGCCGGCCTCGCGCGCCGTGAGACGCAGGAGCGCCCGATCGGCCGGCGACGGAGTCGGGGCCTTCTTGCGCAGCAGGGCGCGCGCCGTCACGGCCAGCACGATCGCGGCGACGGCCGGGAGGAGAGCGACGGCGAAGACCGTGACGCCCCACTCGATGTCCTCGGGGGTGAGGGCGGACCATTGCAGCCCGCTGTCGTCGCCGATCAGCTGGATCGCCGTGACCGTCAGGACCACGGCGACGGCGACGAGCACGACGAGCGCGAGAGCGAGGGTGCGGCGGCGGCCGTTCAGCACCAGCAGGGCGCTGCCGATGAGCGCCAGCCCGACCGCGGCGGTCAGCTGCGGATCGAGCGAGTAGGCGACAGCGGTGCTGACACCGGCGGCGTACGGCGCGACGAGCGTCGTGATGACGCTGGCCCCGACCAGGATGAGGACAGCGCTGATCGAGCGCCGCAGGCGCGCCCGCGCCGAGCTGCCCCACTGCCACTCGCTCGTGCCGCTCAGCCCGATCGATCCGGCGAGGATGCCGAAGGCGACGGCCAGCACGCGTGCGACGTCCGACGCGTGCCCGTTCGCGAGCATCAGTGCCACCGCGCCGCCCACCGTGAACCAGCGCAGCGTCGTCCTGGTCCTCGGCTTCATCCGGGCGCTCGCCGCACCGAGCAGAGCAGCGGTCGCGACCGACGGCGCCCACAACGGATGCTGCAGCGCCTCCGTCGAGAACGCCTCGCCCAGTCGCGACGCGGCGGTCAGTGCGCCCCAGGTCGCGAGGAGCGCCGCCGCGGTGCTCACGGAGCCGGCCAGGAGGGCGACGAAGGTGCCGAGAAGCCGCTCGGCCAGTGCCATCGCCGCGACGAGCACGATCCAGAAGACGAAACCGATCCACGGCGCGGGGAACGCGGGCTCGTTCACGGTCTGCAGACGCAGCGCCGCCGCCCCGATCGCGAAGATCGTGACGGCGATCGTGGCCGGAAACTGCAGCAGGACGGACGCGTGCCGGGCGATGGTGGTTCTCACCCTCTCAGGCTGGCAGCCGGGCCGCGCGACCGGATCGGCCGAGCAGCGGATTGCTCCCGCCGGTCGGGTGGTCCGCATCCGTCGCAGGGATGATCCGCCCTCGACCGTCCGGGCGGCCGCCGGGCCACGCGGGCCTCCGGTCGCCGCATCGCACTGCCCGCCGATCGTCCGGGCGCGGCCACCAGTCGGCGGGTGCGCTCCGCCGGGAGCGGCTTCGAGCATGGAGGGGAGGCGTTCGCTCCGGAGCGCCGTCGACCCGTGCGGAGGACGAGACCATGCAGACCAGGGACGTCACGCTCATCGCCGACCTGGCGGAGTCGATCCGCCTGGCGTCGCCCGTGCAGAAGGACCTCCAGGCCGCCGAGCTGATCGGCCACCTGATCGGCTCGCAGCCCGACGCCCTGTACTACCTGGTGCAGACAGTCATCGACCGCCAGGAGCCGGGCGACCGCACGACGACCGACGCCGTGGGAGGGGCGCCCGCTTCGGGCAAGACCTTCCGCGGGCTCGTCGAGCGACTGGCCCGCAAGTGAGGACGACCGTCGGGGCTGTCGTCGTCGCGCTCGTCCTGGCGCTGCTCACGGGCTGCGGCTCGGCGCAGCCCGACCGGACGGACGGCGTCGGCGACGGGCTCGTCCTCCCGTCGCTCTCGGTGCGGCACCACGCGCTCGACCCGTACGCGTACGGTTACCGCCTGGATGGCGCGACTCGCAGGAGCATGAGGGACGCGCACGCCGGCCGGCAGCATGTCGCGGTGTCGACGCGTGATCGGTTGCGCCTGCGGCTGGTCAGCGGCTTCCGCGCGCGTGTGCTCTATGTCGGGGCCTTCGAGCACCTCGACGCGCACGGAGGACCGACCGATGGGGGCGACCAGTACGACTGCCTGACCGGGCCGGCGTGCACGCAGACGCCGCGGGCGGGCAGCCTCTCGATCGAGGTGCCGATCCGGGCGACCACCCGCGCGATCGTGGCGCGTTCGCGCTTCGAGCTCCCCGACCACGGCACCCTCGACGTCGTGTGGAGGTTCGAGCTGCAGCAGACCTGAGGGCGTCCCGCCCGGGCTCAGTGCACGGGGAAGCTCACCCGCACCGCGTACCCGCCGTCGGGTCCGGCGCCTGCGGAGAAGTCCCCGCCGAGCAGTTCACTGCGTTCGCGCAGCCCGACCAGTCCGACCCGCGACCCGGGAAGCCCCAGCGGCCGGTGCACGGCAGGTCCGTTCGTGATCTCGGCGCCGACCGCGACGGCGCCCTGGTGCAGCACGACGGTGACCGGCGCACCGGGAGCGTGCTTGCGCGCGTTGGTGAGCGCCTCCTGCACCGTGCGGTAGATGGCGCGCTGGACAGGTGCCGGCACCTCGGGGGAGAGCGTGCCCGTCAGGGTGACCTCCATGCCGCTGTTCGTGATGAGCGTCTGGATGTCGGCCATGGTCGGCTGCGGCGTGAGTCCGGGGCTCGACGAGCCCGCCATCCGCAGGACGGCGACCATCGTGCGCAGTTCGTCCAGCGTCGTCACGCTCAGCTCGCGGATCGTCTCGGCGCCCGCGCGCCCCTCCTCCGTCGTGGCGATGACGCGCAGGGCCGCCGCCTGCACGGCGATGAGGCTGACCTGGTGCGAGACGACATCGTGCATCTCCCTCGCCAGCTGCGCGCGCTCGCGGGCGAGGAGCGACTCGGCGTAGAGGCTCTGCTCGTGCTCTTTGGAGCGCCGGATCTCGACGAGCTGTCTGGCGAGGTCGCCGCGCGCCTCCACCAGCTGCCCGAGGATGACCGGCGTCGCCGCGGTCGCCAGCTGGTACACGAAGTAGACGAACACCCCCACCTGATCGACTTTGTCCGCGCCCGCGAACGGCCAGGGCAGTGCGCTCGCCACGGCGAAGAGCGCGGCGCAGCCGACCAGCAGCCAGCGATTGCGCGTCCGCCGTGACAGCGTGAAGAGGGCGATCATCGGGGCGGCGACGAGCCCTTCGGACAGCGTCGCCGGGATGGTCAGCAGGAACACGATCAGGGGGAACCGGCGCCGCAGCAGCAGGGCGCCGCACGCCAGCACGATCCCGGCGATCTCGATCGGGGGAAGCGGCCGGTCACCCCAGGCCGCCAGCACGGCGTCGAGTGCGGCGAGCAGGACGGCGAGCACATCGACGACGGGGGCGGGGAGGCGCTGCCACAGGGCTGCGATGCGGCTCACGATCCCGCCGACCCCGCCGATCGGTCCTGCCGCGTGAGGAGACCGGACCGCTGCGCGGCCAGCGCCGCCTGGACGCGGCTGCTCACGCCCAGCTTGGCCAGGATCGCGCTGACGTGGTCCTTCACCGTGCCGGCGCCCAGGAACAGCCGCTGCCCGATGTCGGTGTTCGAGAGGCCCTCGGCGACCAGGACGAGCACGTCGCGTTCGCGGTCGGTGAGGAGATCGACTCTGGCCGCCTCCTCGTCGAGCACGCTCGCGAACGCCGGGTGGTTCTGCACCAGCGACTGGGAGGCCTTGGGCGAGAGGACCACGCCGCCCCCCGCGAGCACCCGCACGAAGTCGGCGAGCTGGCGCGGCTCGGTGTCCTTCAGGACGAAGCCGGAGGCTCCCAGGCGGAACGCGGTCAGGATGTACTCGTCCGCGTCGAAGGTGGTCAGCATCGCCACCGCCGGCCGCGGGCTGATCCGCCGGATGCTGTTGAGCACGGCCAGTCCGTCGACATCCGGCATGCGGATGTCGAGCAGGAGCACGTCGGGCTTCTCGGCCTGGATGACCTGGAGGGCCTCCCCTCCCGTGCCCGTGCCGACGACGGAGATGTCGTCGACGGAGTTCAGGATCAGGCTGAAGCCGGAACGCACCAGCGCTTCATCGTCGATCACGACCACCCGGATCACGCGGACCTCCCGTCGCTCTCGACCGCACGCCGATCTTCCAACGCTACCCGGCCGGTGCCGGTGTCCGCAGACGGCCGGTCGGCCGGATCACCCCGCCGACCGACGGGGTGATCCTGCCCGGTCGTTCATCGCCTCCCGGCTCGCCAGGCACCGCTCGCGCATCGCGAGGAACAGCGGCAGCGCGAAGGCCAGGGCGACCAGCGGGATCAGCACGAGGTAGATCCAGACGCGACGCATGCCGATGCGCCGCGACTCGATCACCATGAAGACGGCGGAGGCGACGGCCGCGACCAGCACGTCGATCGTGAGCGACACCACAGCGGGGCCGCTGCCGATCCAGTCGCCGACATAGTCGCGGTGCTCGGCGATCGCGACGATGTTGTAGGTCCAGGTCCCGACCAGGCCGAGGATCGCGAGCACGAGATAGGCGGTCGCGCGGCCGTTCCAGGTGCCGGTCGCCCGGCGGTCGGCGTGGGCGGTCACCGGCCGGCTCCGACCGGGTCGGGCGCGCGGCGGGAGGCGGACTGTTCGTGCGACCGTGGCCTGCGCCCGACCAGTATCACCAGCGCCGCGGCGACCACGCCGCCGAGTGCCAGAGCCCAGCCTCCCCAGAGGAACACCCCGTCCGGCCGGACGATCGACTGACCGGCGAGCGCCTGGAACGTGACGAGGGCGACCGTGCCGGCGTACACCGTCGTCGCGACGATCACGAGCCGCAGGCGCACGCGGTCGTCGGCGAGCGGCCGCCAGTGCCGTCCGGCCCAGCCGAGCAGGATGGCGAAAAGCGGCAGCAGCTGCAGCGCGTGCATCCCGACGAAGTGCGGGATGCGCAGGTCGCCGCCGACCGTGCTCCAGCCGAGCAGCGGCAGGCCGGGGCCGCCATCGGGGAGACCGACCGTGTGTGCCCCGGCGATCCCCTGGAAATCGTGGAGCTGCTGCGACGTGGGACCGGTCATCAGGTACGCGAGGCCCATGCCCACGAGTGCGATCACCGCGCCGGCGCGCACGGCGAGCGTCGTGGACGCGGACGGCAGGCGCAGGAAGAAGACCGCGATCGTGGTCAGGAAGGTGCAGACGTAGAGCACGGTGATCGAGACGGCCATGGTCGCCCAGATCGCCGACGCGAGCGGCGTCGAGACGTTGAAGTGACTGGTGGTCCCGGCGGCGGCGGCGCCGAGGATCAGCGCCTGCTCCACGATCAGGGCGACGGCGATGACGGTCCCCGCGATGTGCGCGGGTCGCCGCCACCGCGGCAGGTGGGCGATGAGCCAGGCCCAGGTCACGCTGTAGAGCAGGATCGAGATCGAGAACTTGAGGGGCTTGTCCCACACGTCGAGGCCGGTGACCTGCCGGGGGTCGACGAGGAGGCCGAGGAGGCAGACGAGGGTGCTCACGAGCATCAGCGCGGCGACCGTCATGAGCGGACGGTGCCACGCGAAGACGGATTTCATGGCGTTCTTCTTTCGGTCGTGACGACGGCCTGCGCCATCCGGCGCAGGCCGAGTGCGAGGGTGTCCCCGAGTACCGTGCCGACGACGACCAGCTCGGTCATGCGCGCGGGATCGGGGAGGACGCCGACCGTGTCGAGGTCGGCTTCGGCCTGCAGCCGCGCGGCGGCCGCATAGCTGTCGAGGTAGGCGTCGGGCAGGGGGAAGCCGGCGTTGTCGAACGCGTCGATCACCTGGGCGGCGATGCCGCGGCCGATGTTGTCGTCGCAGTCGTGCCAGCCGGCGCGGGCGATGAGCGCGTCCACCCGCGCGAGAGCCGGCGCACTCGGCGGGGCGACATCAGGGACGGCGGAGCGGGAGACCGCCTGCTGGGCGGCGTCGAAGGCGTTGATCACCGGGGCGTCGGGCGCGTCGAGCGCGTCGAGCACTGTCCGTACGGCGGCGATGGAGAGCTTGCCGACCTCCAGCATCGCCCGGATCAGCTTCAGCCGGCGCGCGTGCTCGTCGGTGTACTCCGTGCGATTGCCGCCGACCCGCTCGCCGGCCGGCAGCAGGTTCTCGCGCACGTAATACTTGATGGTCGCGGCCGGCGTCCCGGTCCGCTCGGAGAGTTCGGAGATGAGCACGCGCTGATAGTAGCACTACCGGTAGCGACGCTACCAGTGTCGATGGTGCCTCATTCGGGGCCGTTCGTCACGCCGGCAGGTCGATTCTGGCGAGGCGCTCCGGGCCCGCGTACGCGTCGATCCCGCCGATGCGGTCGCCCTCCACCCGGAACGCCATCATCGACACCGCGCGACCGGCCACGACGACCAGCACGCCCGGGAGGCCGTCGACGAGCACCGGCTGCAGGACCGCACCCGGATTCGCGAACATCAGGGCGCGCGACGCGATCTGCGCGGAACCGCGGATGACCGACGCCACGGAGCCTCCGTCATCGACCTGGAGCACGGCATCCGGCGCGAGCGTGGCCACGAGGGCGTCGAAGTCGCCCTCGCGCGCGGCGGCGAAGAACGCGTCGACGAGACGGCGGCCGCCCCGCCGCCCCGGCGCACCTCTGTCGGCCCGAGCCGTGACCCGGCGCCGTGCGCGGCTGGCCAGCTGTCGTGTCGCCTCGGGGGAGCGTCCCAGCAGCTCCCCGATCTGCTCGAACGGCACGCCGAACGTGTCGTGCAGCACGAACGCCACGCGCTCGGAGGGGCTGAGCGAGTCGAGCACCAGCAGGAGCGCGGTCTCCACGGCGTCGGAGAGCTGCGCGGCCGCTTCGGGGTCGAGCGCGGGTGCGGGCTCGACGATCGGTTCGGAGACCTCGTCGTCGAAGGTCGACTCGGCGCGGGTCGCCCGCGCGCGCAGGATGTTGAGGCACACGCGCGCATTCACGGTGGTGAGCCAGGCGTCCAGGTTGTCGATCCCGTCCGTACCGGTCCGGGCGAGTCTCAGCCAGGTCTCCTGCACCGCGTCGTCGGCGTCGGCGTCCGAGCCGAGCATGCGGTACGCGAGGTGATGGAGGCGGGTGCGGTGTTCCTCGAATCGTTCTGCGAGAACGTGCTGGGCGTCCATGTCACGTTTCCTTCCGGTCGCGGGTCGACAGTGTGTCCGGCGAAATGACCACCCGCACGACGGAAACGTGACAACCGGACACCCGTACATCGAAAAGGAGAGAGATCGTGACCGACACTACCCAGCTTCAGACCCAGCATCAGCGACGCGACGCCATCGTGGAGGTCATGGCGCGGATGCCGCATCCGGCGTTCCTGCTCGAGGGCGGCATGGACGCCCTCACCGCACTCAGCGCCGTGGGCCGGTCGACGGAACTGCCCGCCGGCATCCTCCACCTGGTGACGCTGCGGGCGAGTCAGATCAACGGCTGCTCGTGGTGCACCGTCGAGCACACGCGCGAGCTGCGCGAACTCGACGGCGACAGCGACGAGCGCATCGCCGCTGTCGCCGCCTGGCGAGAGACGTCGTACTTCACGCAACGGGAGCGGGCGGCGCTCGCCCTGACCGAGGCGGTCACCCGGGTGGCCGACCGACCCGATCCCGTGCCGGACGCGCTCTGGGATGAGGTCTCTACCGTCTTCACGAACCGGGAGATCGCCGCGCTGCTGTTCACCATCGGTGCGATCAACGTGTGGAATCGCATCAACGCGGCGATCCGCCAACCCGCGGGGCGGCGGTGATCTGACCGCCCCGCGCCCGGAGGGTGCATCATGCTGTCGTGTCCCGTTCACTCATCGGCCGCCTGCGCGTGCCGCTCCCGCCGGCCGACGCGTTCGTGCTGTTCACCGCGATCGGCGAACGCGAATGGGTGCACGGCTGGGAGCCGCGCTTCCCACGGCCCGTCGGCGACGACACGGAGCCCGGTTCCGTCTTCGTGACCGATGACCACGGCGGCAGCACCGTCTGGGTCGTGACCGCGCGCGACCGGCCTTGGCTGATCTCGTACGCCCGTGTCACACCGGGCGACCGCGCCGGCACGGTGACGGTGCGGCTCGCGCCCGCGGGTGAGGAGGGCGAGCACTCCGACGTGGAGGTCGCCTACGAGCTGACGGCGCTGACGCCGGAGGCGGAGCACGACCTCCGGCGGTTCGCGGAGGGGTACGCCGCCTTTCTCGCGTCGTGGGAGCGGGACATCGCCGCGTACCTGTCGAAGCGTCCCGGCGGCTAGATCCCGAACAGCGACCGCAACCAGGTGAGGATGATCGTCAGGCTCTCCGGGTCGAGCACCGTGCCGTCGTCGTTGTAGCCGTTGCCCGGCGACGCCGCCACCTCCGCGGGTGTGCGGGTGTCGTGTTTGAGGACGTGGTTCGCGTGCGGCGGGAAGGCGAAGGTCACGTCCGGCTTCCCGGTCGTGGCCGCCCGCAGCGGATCGCCGTCGGCGTGCACATCGACCTGGAGGTCGCGCCCGCCGATCAGCACCAGCGCAGGGATGCTCAGCTCCGGGAGCAGGTCGCGAGCGGACTCCCGCCACAGCTCCCGCGCGAACGGGAGGTTCGCCGGGGTGTCGAAGGCCGCCAGCACCGTCCGGATGCTCTCCGGAAGGGCGGGATCCGGGTCCATGGGGTCGCCCGCCGCGTACCGGTCGGCCGCAGCCCGCACCTGCGCCAGGACGTCGTCGCCGTTCGGGAGCTGCGCGGTCTGGAGGGCGAGCTGGGTGAGCAGGACCTCCCCGACGGGACGTCCGGGCGGGGCGGCGAGCACGACTCCGACGAAGGGCGGGCGGTCGGCTCCCATCGCGTAGTGCAGCACGTGCAGCGTTCCCTCGCTGTTGCCGAAACCGACGATGCGCGTCGCGTCGACGAAGTCTTCGGCGGCGACGGTGCGGACGGCGGCGGCGAGCTCGTCCAGATGCGAGCGCATGCTCATGGTCCCGATCAGCTTCGGGAGGTTCTCGCGCACGTGCGGGCCGGAGGCCCGCTTGTCGTACCTGATCGACGCGATGCCCGTATCGGCCAGCGCCTCCGCCAGCAACCGCCCGCTGCCGTTGCTTCCGGGGATGAGCGGCGAGCACCAGTCCCGATCGGTCGGTCCGCTGCCGGCGACGAACACCACGGCGGGGAACGGTCCATCCCCGTCCGGTCGGGTGACGGTCGCGAACATCTCGATTCCGTCGAGCAGCCAGGAGACCTCGGACGAAGTGTGCATAGGCGCATTGTTCCACCGCTGTCCCATGCACACGGCTGTCCTCCAGGGAGGCCCGTCCCAATCTGTGTAATCACTCAGAAACACGATCGCGCTCTGCCGGTAATAGCGGGTCCGTAACGTCCTCCTCGTCGATGGAGCCGCTCTTCAGCATCTCCGGCTGACAGCGGGCATCGGCCGTCCCCCTGTGTCGAACGAGGAAGGCCCCACCCGAATGCACCAGAAACCCAGGCGACTCGTGCGCCTTCTCGCGGTCGCCGGCGCGATCGCCGCGGGCCTCGGCCTCGCGGTGAGCGCAGCCGTGCCCGCCATCGCCGCCCCGGCGAAGTCCAGTGTCACCGTCTCCGCGCCCGCGTCCGTCACCGAGGGTGACACGTTCGATGTGACCGTGACCCTGCACGGGACGGCCGACGTCTACGGATTCGATGCGGTCGTCGCCTTCGATCCGGCCGTCGCCGCCTACGTCGATGGAAGCGCCGTCGCCCCGGCAGGCGGATTCGACTCCGTCCACACCGGCCCGGGCACCGTCGAGCTGGCTTCCACCCGGCTCGGCACCTCGCCCGCGCTCTCCGGGGACATCGCCTTCACGCTCAGATTCTCGGCAGTCGCCGCCGGCTCGACGGTGTTCTCGCTGAGCACCCTCTCGCTGGTGGACGCCGCCTCGACGGTCACGGCGTCGACGAACGACGCCTCGAGCCCGGCCGTGACGGTCGAGCCGGCGGCCGTCCCCACCCCGACGCCCACTCCCACGCCGAGCGCGGCCCCGGCGGCCGGCACCGATCCTGCGGATCCGGTCGGCTCCACCGCTGCCACCTCGGCCGACGACCTCGCGTCGACCGGATCGGATGTGACGCCGTTCGCGCTCGCCGCGCTCGCCCTCGTCATCGTGGGTGCCGCCGCCGTCCTCGTGGTCGTGCGCCGCCGCCGCACGGGAGACGCCCGATGATCCCCGCCCGCCCCCTCAGAAGGAGCACCGCAGCCATGCACACCCGAAGCACCCGCCGCCGTGCCGCCGCAACCGCCACCGGTGCCGTCGCCGCGCTCGCCGCGCTCATCGCCGCGGGCGTCGTCGCCCCAGCCGCGACCGCTGTCCCGACGGGCGACGCCGCCCCGGCGGCCGCGGCAGGCGCGTTCCTCGCGCCGTACTACACCGCCCTCGATCTGACCGGTGATCAGCAGGTCACCACGGCCGACCTCGACGTGCTCGCCGCGCACCTCGGTGAGACGAGCGCCTCCCCGGGCTGGCCCGCGGTCGCCGCGGCCGACGTGAACGGCGACGGCGTGATCACCGTCGCGGACCTTTCCGGTCTCGCTCAGCGGATGATCTACGATGACGGCCCGTTCGAGCTGGTGGAGGCGTCCGCACTCGAGATGCAGGCCGCCATGAACGCCGGCGTGACGACGTCGGTGAAGATCACGCAGGAGTACCTGGATCGGATCGCGGCGCTGGACCGCACGGTCGTCGACACCGGGGCAGGGGGTCGCGCGCTCAACTCGATCATCGCCACCAACGCGCGGGCGCTGACGATCGCGGCCCAGGCCGACGCGACGCGCGCGCAGAAGGGCATGACCAGCCCGCTGCTCGGCATCCCGATCGCGGTCAAGGACAACTACGACACCGTCGACATGCCGACGACCGGCGGCTGCGGCTGCTGGGACGGCAACCAGACCAGCGACGATGCGACCATGGTGAAACGCCTGCGCGCCGCCGGCGCCGTCATCCTCGCCAAGGCCAGCCTCGACGAGTTCGCGTACGGCTTCGTGTCGGAGTTCTCCTCCGGCCAGGATGCGGGTAAGACGCTCTTGGTCGCCAGCCCGCTGAACACCGCGAAGACGGCGGGCGGCTCCAGCGGCGGCACCGGTGCGGCCATCGCGGCCAACTTCGCGGGGATCGGATTCGGCACCGACACCGGCGGCTCGATCCGAGTTCCGTCGACGTACAACTCGCTCGTCGGCATCCGCCCGACCGTGGGGCTCGCCAGCCGTGAGGGCATCATCCCGCTTGCGCTCAGCCAAGACACCGGCGGCCCGATCGCGCGCAGTGTCACCGACGCGGCCATCGCGCTCGACGCGGTCACCGGGGTGGATGCGGCGGACCCGATCACCGCTGAGCAGACCGGCCGGGTGCCGACCTCCTACACGACGGCGCTCGACCCCTCCGCGCTGAAGGGCAAGCGGATCGGTATCGTCACGTCGATGCTCGGCAGCAACGCCACGGTCACGCGGCTGTGGGCCGACGCCAAGGCGACGTTCGTCGCGCAGGGCGCGACCGTCGTCGAGATCACCTCGGTGCCCTCGGCCTTCACGGCGACGCTGAACGAGGGCAGCGGAAGCACGAACGAGTTCAAGCACGACCTGAACGTGTACATCCAGAACCACCTCGACCCGTCGGTCACCAACCGATCGATCGCCGACATCGTGGCCTCCGGCAGGAACGTCGCCTCCCGGAACCCCACGTACACCTCGAGGAACAACGTGACGGAGAGCCAGTACCAGGCCTGGGCGGGGCCGAGCGGTACGCACACCGCGGCGATCGCGCTGGGCAACGCCACCGTCACCCAGCTGATGAACGACAACACACTGGACGCCCTCGTCTATCCGAGCGGCTCGCCGTACAACACCATCGGCACGAACATGCGCCTCAGCCCCAATACGGGCATGCCGGCGATCACGGTGCCGATGGGCCAGGCGACCGCTGCCGACGTCACCGTCACCGGCGCGAACGTCAACCTCGAGTTCCTCGGGCGTGACTACGACGAGAGCGGCATCATCGGCCTCGCCTACTCCTTCGAGCAGGCCAGCCACGCCCGTGCGACCGCGTCGCTCTACGGCCCGCTGAAGTAACGCTCGACGACGAAACGGAGGCCCCGGACGCCGATCGGCGTCCGGGGCCTCCGTTCAACCGGGCTCGACTATCGGCCGGAGTCGTTCCAGGACCAGATGTCGTCCCCGCGGAGCGTGGCATCCGCCCCGCCGTCGTCGTAGATGACCTGGCCGGCGAGGTGCGAGTTCTCGACACTGGTCAGCCAGATCAGCAGGTTCGCGACTGACTCCGGTGGCTGGTGGTAGTTCAGCGGCATCGGCACGGCGGCGTCCACCATGGCGGCGCCCTCCGGCGTCTTCAGGAGGTCGGCCGTCATCGGGGTGATGACCGTGCCGGGTGCGACGGCGTTGAGCGGGATGCCGGCGCCGGCCCAGGCGGGCGTGATCGACTCGCGGCGCACCCAGCGCGCGAGCGCGCGCTTGGACGACGGGTAGACCAGGTAGCCGACCTCCGGACCCTGCTCGGCGAGCTCGGCGGCGATCCGCAGCGCGCTCGCCTCGTCGCCGGCCAGAGCGGCCTCCACCATCTCGACGGAGTTCGGCTGGAGCGAGGCCATCGACGAGACGACGGCGGCTCGCGGCGCGTCCGACGCGGCCAGCGCGGGCAGCAGGGCGGTGAGGAGCTCGGTCACCCCGAAGTAGTTGACCGAGATGGTCTTCGGGACGGGAGCGGAGATGCCGGCGCACGCGATCACGGCGTCGATGGTGCCGCCGGCGAGCTCGATCGCCCGGGCGGCGGCGTCGGCGCGCCCTTCCGGCACGGACAGGTCGGCCTCGATGTCGGCGTTCCTCAGGTCGATGCCGATCACGCGCTCGCCGCGTTCGGCGAGGAGCCGCGCGGTCGTCGCGCCGATGCCCGACGCGGATCCGGTGACCACGTAAGTGCGGGTCATGGTGTTACCTCTCTTCTCTCTCCACGGGACCGTTGCCCGTGGACGGCTGGTCTGCGCTCGCCGGGCTCTCTGCGTGCGCCGTGCTCTCGCTGCGCGCCGTGCTCTCGCCATCGACGGTGAGCGACGAGACGAACCGCGACAGGTCGCGGGCGAACGCTCCCGTGCTCGCGGCGTCCCACTGCGCGAGGGCGCCCTGCACGATGGCGATGCCCTCTCCGACGAGGCGCCGATAGGCCTCCGCCCCTGCCGGCGACAGCGAGACGATGGCGGCGCGCGCGTCTGCGGCGTCCGACGCACGGCTGACGAGCCCGGCGTTCTCGAGCCGGCGCAGCTGCTTGCTCATGGTCGGCCGGCTGAGGCGCAGGGTGTCGGCGAGCGTGCTCGCGCGCTGCGGACCCTGCTGGCCCAGCGTGTACAACGGCTGCACGTCGACGGGATCGACGGTGACGCCGGCACGCCGGGCGATCGTCTCCTGCACCGCGACCGACCCCCAGTTGGCGACGAGCAGCGTCAGCGCGGCGAGCAGTTCGCGCTCGGGGGAGTCGGGGG
The DNA here is from genome assembly GCF_017565305.1 of Leifsonia sp. TF02-11. Taxonomy (GTDB): domain Bacteria; phylum Actinomycetota; class Actinomycetes; order Actinomycetales; family Microbacteriaceae; genus Leifsonia. The sequence goes on along the minus strand of NZ_JAGEKP010000024.1, from coordinate 79,170 downwards.
AGTCGGAGTCGGGCACGCGGGCAGTCTACGCCTGATAGTTGCCTGAGGCAACCAATTGGGTGCCCCGTCCCCACCCGTTCCCCCTCTCGTGATAAACACGCCGTATGACTGACTCCCCGCGCGCCGATCCGCCCTTCGGCGGCACCCTCGCCTACATCGACTCGGTGATCCCCGCCCTGGTGCCGAGCGAGCAGCGGGTGGCGCGGGCCATCTTGGAGAGCCCGGAGGATGTCGCGATGATGTCGGCCGCCGATCTGGCCGCACGCACGGGGACGTCCAACGCCACCGTCATCCGTGCCTCGCAGAGCCTGGGGTTCAAGGGGTTCCAGCATCTGCGGCTGCTGCTGCTGCGCGACATCCCGTCGCGGACCGAGCAGGAGGTCGTCGACCACGAGGGCGCGCCGCGGGAGTGGCTGCCGTCGATGTTCCGGGCGGCGGGGGAGGAGCTGGCCAACGCGCTCGCTCCGCTCGACTTCGACGAGTTCGATCGCGCCGTCGCCGCGATGGCGGGTGCCCGTCGGCTGCTGATCATCGGCAACGGCGGGTCGGCGCCGATCGCGCAGCTCGCGACGCTCGGATTCCTCAACTCCAGCCGGCCGAGCGAGGCGCCGGCCGACGCGATCATCCAGCAGCTGGCCGCGCGGTCGCTGGGCGCCGGGGACGTGTGCGTGTGCATCAGCGGCAGCGGGTCGAACCCGGTCACCCTGAGCTCGGCGGAGGCCGCGCGCGCGGCGGGCGCGACCGTGGTGGGGGTCACCGGCTACCAGCGGTCGCGGCTGCGGGAGCTGTCCGACATCACTCTGGTGTGCGGGTCGGCGATCTCCAAGTGGTCGACGGGGCTCATCACCGGAAACGTCGCGCACGTCCTGCTGTTCGCCGCCCTCGAGCTGGCGATCTCGGCCGCAGGGGGGCTGCCGCCCACCGACCCGGCTGTCATGGACGGCGTCATGACGCTGGTGGGCCGCGACCCCGACGACGCCGCGTCCGGGGAGGTCGGCGACATCACCTGATCCCGGGATCGTCGGCTCGTCGTCCCCTCCCGGTTGCCTGCTGTTCACCTGCGCCGCAGAGCATGCCCATGTAACGAAAATTCCTAGCTACGAAAAGCTAGGGAATGAAATTACTTGAGCAGGAGGAGCAGCGTGAGCCGCATCGAGATTCTGGGACTGACCCAGCAGTTCAAGGGACACCGGGCCGTCGACGACGTCGACCTGGTCATCGAGGACGGCGACTTCGTCGTGCTCCTCGGCCCCAGCGGGTGCGGCAAGACGACGCTGCTGCGGATGATCGCCGGGTTGCTGGAGCCGACCTCCGGGCGCATCCTGATCGACGGCCAGGACGTCACGGCGCTGCCCTCCAAGAAGCGCAACCTGGCGATGGTCTTCCAGAGCTACGCGCTCTACCCGCACCTCAGCGTCGCCAAGAACCTCGCCTTCCCGCTCGCGGTCCTCCGCACCCCCAAGGACGAACGCGACCGGCGCGTGCGGGAGGTCGCGGCCACCCTCGGGCTCGAGAAGCTCCTGCACCGCAAGCCGCGCGAGCTCTCCGGCGGCCAGCGTCAGCGCGTCGCCGTCGGCCGCGCCCTGGTGCGCCAGCCGAGCGCCTACCTGATGGACGAGCCGCTCTCGAACCTCGACGCCAAGCTGCGCACGGCGACCAGGCAGGAGCTCAGCGAGCTGCACGACCGGCTCGCCGCGACCTTCGTCTACGTCACCCACGACCAGGTGGAGGCCATGACGATGGCGACCAAGATCGTCGTCCTCGACGCCGGCCGTATCGAACAGGCCGGCACGCCGGAGGAGATCTACCACCGGCCTGCGTCCGTGTTCGTCGCCGGCTTCGTCGGCGCTCCGCCCATGAACCTCGTCCCCGGCGTCGTCGGCTCGGTCGGCGGCGTGGTCGTCTCCACGGCCCCCGGCATCGAAGCGCGGCTGTGGGAGGGCGAGGTCGACAGCCGCGAGGTCGTGATCGGCGTGCGCCCCGAGCACCTGCGGCCCGCCGACTTCGCCACCGGCGCCCTTCGCGTGGAGGGCCTGGTCGAGCGCATCGAGAACCTCGGCAGCGAGAACGTGGTCTACGTGCGCGTCGGCGACACCCTGCTGACCGCTCGCGGCGACGGGCTCGACGGGATCCGCCGCGGTGAGCCGATCGCCCTCGGCGCCGCGCTCGAGCGCATCCACCTCTTCGACCGGGCCACCGGCCGGCGCCTCGAATGGGTGCCGGACGCCGACGCCCTCCCCACTGTCGAACCATCCGTGACCGTGCCGGCCTGAGCGCCACCTCGCGCTCACCGTCACTCCCACCCCCACCCGCACACACCACCCGCACACCCCACCCAAGGAGCAGTACAGCCATGCCCATCCGCACCCGCCTGATCGCCGCGGCCGCGCTCGCGGCCGTGTCGGCCCTCGCCCTCACCGGCTGCGTCGGCGCCGGAGTCGCGTCCCCCGCGACCGACGCAGGAAGCACCGCGACCATCCCCACCCTGAAGCCCGACCAGAAGGTCTCGATCACCTTCGAGAGCTACAACCTGGCGCAGGCGGGAGCCTGGACGGACACCATCCAGGGCCTCATCAAGACCTTCGAGGAGCAGCACCCGAACATCACCGTGACCGGGCAGGCCCCTGCGGCAGCGGCCGGCGCGAACACCTCCTACATCTCCAGCGTCCAAACCGAGATGCTGGCGGGCAAGGCCCCCGACGTCGCCCAGCTCACCTTCGACGGCCTCGACTACATCGCCCACGACCTGGGGGCGCAGCCGATCTCGAAGCTGGTCGGCGCGAAGGCCGTGCAGGACGCCTTCGGCGGCACCTACCCGATGAACCCCAAGGCCACCAAGCTCGGCGACTGGAACGGCGTCACCTACGGCATCCCCTATGTCTTCTCCACCCCGGTGCTCTGGTACAACGCCACGGCGCTGGCCGACGCGGGCATCACGAACCCCGACTTCTCCACCTGGGACGGTCTCGCGAAGGTGGCCACCCAGCTCAAGGCGAAGACCGGCACCGCTCCCGTCACGATCTCGTGCACGGTGACCGGAGGCGACTGGTGCATGCAGGGCATCATCAAGTCCAACGGCGGCACGATCGTCAGCGCCGACCACAAGACCATCGGCTTCGGCGACGCCGGATCGGTTGGTGCGGTGCAGGAGATGCGCAAGCTCAACGACGCCGGCCTCCTGCAGAACCTCGACTCGACGAGCATGTACTCGGCGTTCGCCTCGGGCAAGTCGCTCATCCAGGTGCAGACCTCCGCGCTGCAGAGCATGTTCATGGCCGGCGCGAAGGCCGGCGGCTGGGAGCTCAAGAACACCACCCTCCCCGCCTTCGGCAGCAAGACCGTCGCGCCGACGAACTCGGGATCCGCGCTGTTCATCATGTCGAAGGACCCGGCCAAGCAGGCCGCCGCGTGGGAGTTCATCAAGTTCATGACGAGCCCCACGGCGTACGAGCAGATCTCCACCAAGATCGGCTACCTGCCGCTGCGCGACACCATGACCGAGGGCGACGGCCCGCTCGCCGCCTGGGCGAAGTCCAACCCGCTGGTCGCGCCGAACATCGCCCAGCTGAAGAAGCTGCAGCCGTGGGAGTCCTACCCGGGTGCGAACTACAGCCAGATCAGCACCATCTTCGCCAAGGCCGTCGAGGACTCCATCTACTACGGCAAGGACCCCAAGGCGACCATGCAGGCCGCGCAGAAGCAGGCCCAGGCACTCGTCAAGTAACGCCGCTCGTCACGTGACGCAGTCCGCCGACACCGAAGGAACCACCATGACCGACACCCTCTCCCGCCGTCCGCTGCCCGTCGAGGGCACCTACAACCTGCGCGAAGTGGGCGGCTACCGAGCCGGGGCGCGCACCGTGCGCACCGGCAAGCTCTTCCGCTCCGACGCCCTGCACGCCCTCACCCCGGGCGGCCGCCAGTCGGTGGCCGACCTCGGCATCCGCCGCGTCGTCGACCTCCGCTCGGACGACGAGGTCGCCGCGAGCCCGAGCCTCCTGCACGAGGAGGTGGTGATCGTCCACGCGCCGATCTTCACCGGAGCGGCCCAGCCGGTCGGCCTGGGGGAGGCGGAGGTCACCCTCGCCGGTGTCTACGACGTCATCGTCGACCAGCACGGCCCGCAGCTCGCGGCGGCGGTGCGCCTGATCGCCGAGTCGGGCGACGACGCGGTGCTCGTGCACTGCACGGCGGGCAAGGACCGCACGGGCCTCGTCATCGCCCTCGCCCTGCTGGCCGCCGGTGTCGACAGGGACGAGGTCGTCGCCGACTACGCGCTGACCTCCGCCAACCTCGCCGGGCCGTGGGCCGACGCGATGCTCGCCAGGATGCGGGACGCCGGCGTCGAGCTCGGCCCCGACCTCGAGGAGCTCGTGACCGCGAGCCCCGCCGAGCTGATGGAGGCCGTCATCGCCCGCTGGGACGCCGAGTGGGGTTCCCCGAACGGCTACCTGCGGGCGCACGGCTTCACCGACGCCGACCTCGCGGCCCTGACCGCTGCGCTGCTGCGCCCGGCGGACGCAGAAACTCCCACCGACACCGACACTCCCACCCAGAACTGACCAGGAAGGCGACGACGATGACCGACTACGACGCGTATCCCACCCCCGACCACTTCATCCTCCACATCAGCGACACCCACTTCGTCGAGAACCGCGGCAAGCTGCACGACATCGTCGACAGCGACGCCAACCTCGCCGAGCTGTTCGAGGGGTTCGACAAGTCGAACACCCGCCCCGAGGCGATCGTCTTCACCGGCGACATCGCCGACACCGCCGCGCCCGACGCGTACGAGCGCATCCGCGCCCTCGTCGAGCCGATCGCCGAGCGTTACGGATCGCAGCTGATCTGGGTGATGGGCAACCACGACGAGCGCGCCGCCTTCCGGGTCGGCCTGCTCGGAGAGGACGGCACCACCGAGCCCTACGACCGCGTCTACGACGTCAACGGTCTGCGTATCATCGCCCTCGACTCCACCGTCCCCGGCCAGCACTGGGGCGAGATCACCGACGAGCAGCTCGCCTGGCTCGCGGCCGAGCTGGCGACCCCGGCGCCGGACGGCACCCTGCTGGCTCTGCACCACCCGCCCATCCCCAGCCACCTCGGCCTGATCCGCCTGTTCGAGCTGCACGACCAGCCCAAGCTCGCCGACGTGATCCGCGGAACCGACGTGCGCGGAATCCTCGGCGGCCACCTGCACTACTCGACGACCGACACGTTCGCCGGCATCCCGGTGTCCGTGGCCTCTGCGACCTGCTACACCCAGGACCTGGTCATGCCGTTCCCGGCCGCCCGCGGCCAGGCGGGGGCGCAGTCGTACAACCTCGTGCACGTCTACGGCGACCACGTGCAGCATTCGGTCGTGCCGATCGGGCAGTTCCCGACCGCGTACGAGATGTCGGGAGAGGTGCTGGAGAAGTTCCTCTCGATGACCCCGGCCGAACAGCTGGCCGCCGTGCAGGCGTCCGTCGGCGCGGAGTGACGGGAGCGCGGTTCACGACATGTTCGTCACAGACGCAGGGCCGGCCCGGGTGGAGGAGGCCGCAGTCGCGGCCTCCTCGCCCGCGGCCGGCCGGCATCGCCCCGCCCGCTCGGGCAGGCGCCGCCGCATCCCGATCGCGCCGTACCTCTACGTCCTCCCCGCGATCGCGCTGCTCGGGGTGTGGATCTACCGCCCGCTCGTGGAGACCTTCCAGCTGTCGTTCTTCAGCTGGAACCTCCTGCCGACGCAGCCGCTGACACCGGTCGGCCTGCAGAACTACGCGTCCATCGTCGCGTCGCCGCAGCTGCACAACGCGCTCGTGAACACCGGCGTCTACATCGCCGCGTTCCTGGTCTTCTCGGTGGTGCTGCCGATCGCGATCGCGCTGATCTCGCGCACGGTCGGCGGCCGGGCGAAGACCGTCTACCAGGCGATCATCTTCGTGCCGTTCCTGGTGACACCCGTCGCCGCGGCGGCGGTCTGGCGCTGGCTGCTGTCCGACTCCGGCGGCGCCATCCCCACCGTGCTGCGCAGCGCGGGCATCGACATCGGCGACGTGCTGCGCTCGCCGAGCGGGGCCATCTGGGCGATCATCGCGATCGTCGGCTGGCAGATGCTCGGCTTCGGCGTCCTGGTCGTCTCGGCGGGCATCGCCGGGATCAACCCCGACTACGCGCACGCCGCCGCCATCGACGGCGCGGGAGGCTGGACCATCCTGCGCCGGATCACGCTGCCGCTGCTGTCGCCGACGATCGTGTTCCTCGTGCTCATGACGATCCTGCTGTCCGCGCAGTGGACGTACCCGATGATCGACATCCTCACCCAGGGCGGCCCGAGCGACTCGACGACCAACGTGTACTACCTGCTGTACCAGATCGGGTTCCAGAACTTCGACGCCGGAACGGCGGGGGCAGCGGGAACGCTCTTCTTCATCGTCTTCGGCCTCATCGCGCTCGGCCTGGTCGCACTGTCCGACCGGCTGTCCTTCTACGACAACTAGGAGCATCACGTGGCTCTCGTCCCCGTCACCGACCTGACCCCGGTCCGGCTCACCGCGCCCGCGGTCGTCGTGCCCGCCGCTTCCGCCTCGGCGTCCGCGCCGGTCGTCCCCGCGACCTCCACCGAGGCCGCCGCCACCCGCGCGCGCCGCCGCCTCGCCACCACGATCGGGCACGTCGTGCTCATCGTCGTCGCGGTCACCAGCATCTTCCCGATCTACTGGATGTTCGTCACGGCGTTCCGCCAGCCGGCGGATGCCCTGTCGCAGACCCCGTTCCCGTGGCCGATCTCCCTGGAGAGCTTCGTCACGGTCTGGCAGCAGATCCCGATCCTCGGCATGATCGGCAACACGTTCGTGATGGCGTTCGCCGTCGCGGCCTGCCAGCTGGTCATCGCGATCCTCGCCGCGTACGGCTTCGCGATGTGGCAGTTCCCCGGCAAGAGCATTCTGTTCCTGTTCTTCATCGGGTCCTGGCTGGTGCCGTTCCAGGTCACGATGATCCCCAACTACGTGCTCATCTCGCAGCTGGGACTGCTCGGGACGATCGCCGGCGTCATCGTGCCGAACCTGTGCTCGGCGTTCGCCGTCATGCTCATGCGGCAGCACATGCAGTCGTTCCCGCGGGAGCTCATCGACGCCGCGCACATGGACGGGCGCAACAACTTCGGCATCCTCGTGCGGGTCGTCCTCCCGAACATGAAGCCGGCGTTGGCGGCGCTCGGCATCATGCTCTTCATCGAGGCGTGGAACAACTACCTGTGGCCGTCGCTGATCTTCCAGCACCAGTCCGACGCGCTGATCCAGGTCGGCATCCGCAGCTTCCTCGGCGCCGAGGGCGACAACTGGGGCGCCATCATGGCGGCCTCCGGTCTCGCCTGCCTCCCCATCTTCCTCATCTACCTCTTCCTGCAGCGCTACATCGTGGACGCGTTCGTCCGCTCCGGCCTGCGCTGACCACCCATCCCCCTGAGAGGAAACCCCGTGAAGATCGTCCAGCTCTCCGACACCCACATCTCCCACCTGGGAGGCGCCACCACCGAGAACCTGCGCGCGTTCGTCGACCTGATCAACGCCATCAACCCCACGTTCGTCGTGCACAGCGGCGATGTGGCCATCCTCGACCCCGACCAGGCGGACGACCGCGAGGCGGCCAGGGAACTGCTCGCCGGCATCCAGGCGCCGCTGCGCGTGCTGCCCGGCAACCACGACGTGGGAGAGCGCCCCGACAACGCCTGGGCCGGCCTCGTCGTCACGCCGGAGCGCCTCGCCGCGTTCGAGTCGACCTTCGGCCCCGACCACTGGCTCGAACTCGTCGGCGACTGGGCGGTGATCGGCCTGAACAGCGAGATCATGGGCAGCGGCCTCGCAGAGGAGGAGGCGCAGTGGGAGTGGCTGGCGACGCTCCCCGCGCAGATCGGCACCCGCCCGACGCTGATCTTCAGCCACAAGCCGGTGTGGAACCCGTACCCGGAGGTCACCGAGCACAACATCGCCATCCCCGACGACTCGAAGGCCCGCCTCCTGGCCGCGCTCGACGGCGTGACTCTGGCGGCGCTCGGCAGCGGCCACCTCCACCACTACGCGGTCGCGACCGAGGTCCACGGCGACGCCGAGGTCCTCACGATCTCGGCCCCCGCGACCGGCTTCGCCCACGCCGGCCTCGGCGGCACGGCACTCGCCCAGCAGGGCATCGTCGAGTACCAGCTGGGCGAGGCGGGCACGGTGCGCCCGTTCTTCCGCAACCTCACGACACTGGTGGAGATCGCGCCGACGGAGATCCCGGAGTTCTCGGCGGCGCTGGAGGAGTTGGGGGTTTCGCTCTGAGGTCTCAGCCGGCCTGACCCGGCGCCACCCACACCTCCGCCGCCGGGTCGATCGCGGTCGCGATCCGCCCGCAGATCACCGCCAGCTGGCGCACCTGCGGCTCGGTGAGCGGCGCGAACACGAGCTCCTCCACGAGCGCGTGATGCGCCGGGTTGGCGCGCACCACCTGCTCGTGGCCTTCCGGAGTGAGGATCGCCAGGGTGAAGCGGCCGTCGGTCGGGTCGACCTCCCTGCGCACCCAGCCCTTCTTCTCCAGGCGGGAGATCGCCCGTGAGAGCCGGGAGAGCGTGCTGTTCGCGTAGTCGGCGAGGGTGCTCAGCCGCAGCGTGCGGTCGGGTGCGGTGGCGAGCGCGTACAGCAGGCCGTGCTCGTAGTGGGTGACCCCGCTGTCGCGCAGCAGTTGGGCGTCGAGCGCGGCGGGGAGTCGTTCGAGCACGGTGGCGATCGAGGCCCAGGCCTGGAGGTGGGCGGGGCTCAGGCCGTGGAGCTCGCTGGAGGAGGTCATTCTGCGAGCCTAGCTGACTTGCTCAGGCAAGTGATCTCACGTACCGTGACTTTCCTGAGCAAGTGACTCGAAGGAGACGAGATGGATCTGCAGCTGCGTGGGAAGACGGCGTTCGTCAGCGGTTCGACACAGGGGATCGGCTACGCGGTGGCCTCGGCGCTCGCCGCGGAGGGCGTGCGCGTCATCGTGAACGGGCGCGGAGAGGAGGCTGTCGCGGCGGCGGTCGCCAGACTCCGGAGCGCGCACCCCGGCGCCGAGCACTCCGGGCTGGCCGCCGACTTCGGCAACCCCGCCCAGGTGGACGCGCTCCTGGAGAGGCTGGGCGCGGTCGACATCCTCGTCAACAACGTCGGTGTGTTCGGCCTGGCGCCGTTCGCCGACGTGACCGACGACGAGTGGGCCCGCTACCTGGAGGTCAACCTGATGAGCGGCGTCCGGCTGTCGCGGCACCTGCTGCCGGGCATGCTCGAGCGCGGCTCCGGCCGCGTCGTGTTCGTCAGCAGCGAGTCGGGTGTGAACGTGCCGGCCGACATGATCCACTACGGCGTGACGAAGGCGGCGATGATCGCCCTCGGCAACGGGCTCGCCAAGCTCACGCGGGGCACGGCGGTGACGGTCAACACGGTGCTCGGCGGGCCGACCTACTCGGACGGCGTCGCCGCCACGGTCGAGTCGATCGCGGCAGCGCAGTCCGCGCCGGTCGACGCGGTGAAGGCCGCGATCATCGGGCAGAACCGCACCACCCTGCTCGAGCGGTTCCTCGAGCCGACGGAGCTGGCGTCGCTGGTCGCCTACCTGGCGAGCCCGCTGGCCTCCGCCACCAACGGAGCGGCCATCCGCGCCGACGGCGGCGTCCTCACCGGCCTCCTCTAGGCCGAGACGTGAGTGATCGCCGGAATCGGGGAGCCGATTTCCGCGACTACTCACGTCTCGACGGTGGTCAGTTGAGGGGGATGCGCGCGCCGATCTCGATCTCCCGAGGGGTGTCGTGGCCGACGTCGGCCAGGCGCCGATCCGGCTCGATCAGGTGCCGTGCGAAGAAGTCGCTCAGCTCGGCGCGGGCGGTCAGCGGGAGGACGGCGGCGACGTACTGGTCGGGGCGAACGACGACAATGGCGCCGGCCGCACCGATCCCGCGGTCGCGGTGGATGTCGCGGCCGTGGCCCGCCGCGAAGATCTGGTTGAGGTCGCGGAGGCCGTACGGCACCTTGGTCGGCTGGAACGCGCGGGGCACGGACGTCGGCTCCACCTCGGTGTAGTCCTGCCGGTAGATCACCTTGGTGTCGAACACGGCGTCGTCGTCGCCTCCCGCCGGGGTGTACCGCACCCACGGCGACGCCGGGTCGGTCGCCCACCACTCGGCGAAGTCGGCGGTGGGCGTCCCGGCGAGTGCGGGGGCCGCGGCGTCGGCGAAGACGTAGACGCGCCAGCGGCCGTCGGCCTCGTGGAAGTGCCCGAGATGCCGCCAGCGGTTGTCGGCGCGCCGGATGACCTCCGCCGACTTGAACCGCTTGCCGACGGGGAATCCGGGCGCCAGGTCCTGGTGCTCGGTGCCGAGGGTGATCAGCGACTCCTCGTACTGCGTCATGAAGCCGGCGGGGAACTCCATCGTCTTCACATACCAGTGCTCGAGCTCGGACGGGTCCTCCCAGTCGTCGACCGGCTTGGCCATCATGCCCGACCACTCCCGGTCGAAGTCGATGAGGTTCTGCGCGATCACCTTGCGCTCGGCGGCGTAGGTGTCCAGCAACTCCTCGGGGGCCCGGCTCTCCAGCACGGCGGCGAGCTTCCAGCCCAGGTTGAAGCCGTCCTGGATGGACACGTTCATCCCCTGCCCGGCCTTGGCCGAGTGCGTGTGGCACGCGTCGCCCATGATGAACGCGTGCGGGTGCCGCTCTCCGGTCAGCTCCGGAGGCACATCGTCGAAGCCGTCGGTGATGCGGTGCGCCACCTCGTAGACCGACCACCAGGTCACGGCCTTCACGTCGAGCGTGTAGGGATGCAGGATGCGGTTGGCCTTGGCGATCATGTCCTCGATCGGGGTGGCCCGCACGGCGCCGGGGTTGGCCTCGTCGACCTCGCCGAGATCGACGTACATGCGTGCCAGGTAGCCGCCCTCGCGCGGGATGAGCAGGATGTTGCCCTCATCGTGCGACTGGATCGAGCACTTCACCTGGATGTCGGGGAAGTCGGTGTTCGCCAGGATGTCCATGACACCCCAGGCGTGCATCGAGGCGTCGCCGTGCAAGCGGTGGCCGAGCGCGGTGCGCACGCTGCTGCGGGCGCCGTCGCCGCCGACCAGATACTTGGCTCGCACCGTGCGCTCCTCGCCCGAGCGCGGCCCGTGGCAGTAGCGGATGCGCGCGCTGACCGGATAGGCGGCTGAGGGGTCGATCTCGCAGTCCACGAACTCGATGCCGTAGTCGGGCACGATGCGGCCGGGTGCGCGTTCGGCGTCGCGGAGGAAGTAGTCGAGGATGCGCGACTGGTTGACGTAGATGTGCGGGAACTCGCTGATCCCCGTCGCGTCGTCCGGCGCCCGGGAGGCGCGCACGATGCGGGAGGGGTCGGCCGGGTCGGGCTTCCAGAAGCACATCTCGACGTTGCGGTAGGCCTCTTCGATGACCTCGCCGGCGAAGCCGAACGCCTGGAAGGTCTCGACCGAGCGCGCCTGGATGCCGTCGGCCTGGCCGACCTCCAGTCGCCCCGGGCGCTTCTCGATGGCCCGCGCGTCGATGGAGGGGAACCGCGAGAGCTGCGCCGTGACGACCGCGGCGGCCGGGCCGGTGCCGACGATGAGCACGTCCATCTCGTCCGGCAGCTCGCGCGGGCGATCAACGCCGTGACCGGCCGCCGGCCTGATGCGGGGATCGCCGGACTCGTAGCCGCGGTAGTGGATCTGCACGCTCATTCCTCCTCGAATGACGACCGTTGTGCCGGGAGCCTTGTGTCTCTATAGTTGAAACAGCGGTCTAATAATCGCTACAAGGCTAACTCGTCGCTCTCGGTGGAGCAACAGGCCGATGGATCAGCAAGCCAGTGGAGCAGCACGCTCGTAGGGGACCAGTGAGTCCGGCAACAGGGAGGTCGCGATGGCGCAGCAGCGCACCACGGGCGCGGACGGCGGGTCGCAAACCCTCGCGCGGGGTCTGACCGTCCTCGCCCTGATCGGCGAGTCGCCCACGCCGCTCACCGTCGCCGACCTGTCCGCCCGGATGGGTCTCCATCGCTCGATGGTGTACCGACTGGTCCGCACGCTCGAGTCGCACGGGTTCGTGCTCCGGACGGCATCCGGCGAACTGGAGCTCGGCGTCCGCCTGGTCGCCCTCGCCCGCAACGTCGCGCGCGCCCTGCACGTCGCGGCGGCGCCGGTGCTCGCCGAATTGGCCGACGGTCTGGGCATGACGGCGTTCGTGGTCGCCTTCGACGGGGAGGCCGCTGTGACGCTCTCCACCGCGGAGCCGCGCGGCGTCGACGCGACGGTCGCCCAGCGGCCGGGCAGCAGGCACTCGATCGACCGCGGAGCGCCGGGCCGGGTCATCCGCTCGCAGCTCGATCCCGTCGCGCACCCGCCGCGCGCCTTCGAGGTCAGCAGCGACGAGATCATCCCCGGATTGTCGTCCGTCGCCGTTCCGCTGCGGGTGCCCGACGGCACGCCGTCGTCACTGGCGGTGGTCTACATCACCCACGAGTACGAGGTCGACGCGATCGCGGCGACCCTGACCGCCGCCGCCGAACGGATCGTGCGCGCGCTGCGCTGAGGGGCAGGCTGCGCTGGGGCATGTCACTCCGGCGTGCCCAGAGCCTCCTGGATCCGCCGGATCGCCTCGCCGAGCATCCCGGAGGCCAGCAGACCCGGCCCGAGCGGTCCGGCGCGGTCCGCGCCCAGGGGCGGGAGCGAGCGGAGCGCCGCGCGGACGTCGCCTGTCATGCGGTCCAGCTGCCAGCGGAGCTCGTCGTCGAACGCGTCGGGATCATCGGGCGAGGCGAGAGCAGCGGCCCGGGCGGCGTACGCGGCCGCGCCCAGCGCGTGCGAGCCAACGTGCGCGACGGCGGCCGCCTGTGCGGCAGCGCGGGCCGCGGACACGCCGGCCTGTGTGGTCGCCGCGCCGGCCGCCCGGCCGGCGACGAAGCGGCGCTTGATCTCGCCGGCCGCGTCGAGCTCGCCCCGCGAGTACGCCCGCGCGCGTTCGATCGCCTCCCGCGGCGTGCGGTCGCCCGGAGCCTCCGCCTCGAACAGTCCGAGCACGCGCTCCGCGCAGTCGGCCGCCCACCCGGCCACGGCTCGACGGTCGGCATCGTCGAGCGTCTGCAGCGAAGTCACCGCCCCATCCTGTCACCACCCGCCGAGGCGGCGGAAACCCCGCCGTCTCGTCGGCCCTGGACCGAATTCGTGCCGTCTGGACTGTTCCGCTGTGGTCAACCGCCGTGCACCGGCGGGCAAGCGCCGCGAGCCCGCGCGCGGTTGGATCGTGTTCAATCGCGCATCCCGTGAGCGCGTCCCATCGAGGAGAACCCCCGTGACCTCAACCTCTGACACCGCCGTCAGCGCAGCTCCCCATCCCGCCGCCCACCGCCGGCTCGGCGTGCCCGCCGTCACCTTCATGATCGTCGCGGCCTCCGCGCCGCTGACGGTCCTGGCGGGTGGCGTCACGACGACCTTCGCCGTCACCGGCGTGCTCGGCGTGCCGCTGTCCTTCCTGCTGCTCGGCGCGGTGCTCGCGATCTTCGCCGTCGGCTACGCCGCGATGAGCCGCTACGTCACCAACGCCGGCGCGTTCTACTCGTACGTGTCGCAAGGGATCGGGCGCCCGCCGGCGTCGGCGTCTCGATCGTGGCGCTCGTGTCGTACAACGCGATGCAGATCGGCGTGTACGGGCTGTTCGGCTATCAGGTCGCCTCCCTGCTGAACACCAAGTTCGGCTGGGACCTGCCCTGGTGGCTGCCGATCATCGTGTGCATCGCGATCGTCGGCATTCTCGGCGTGAACCGGGTCGACCTGTCGGCGAAGGTGCTCGGCGTGCTCGTCGCGCTCGAGTTCCTGGTGGTCATCGTCTACGACATCTCGGCGTTCGTCGTGGCGCCGGAGGGCGTCAGCGGCCAGGCCCTCAGCCCGTCCGCGCTGTTCGTGCCCGGCATCGGAGCGGTGTTCGCGTTCGGCATCGCCGCCTTCATGGGCTTCGAGGGCGCCGCGATCTACGGCGAGGAGGCCAAGGACCCGAAGCGAACGGTCGCCCGCGCAACCTACACGGCCGTCGCGGTCATCGCGCTCTTCTACGCGCTGTCCTCCTGGGCGATGACGATCGCCTCCGGCCCCAGCAAGGTGATCAAGGACTCCACCGAACAGGGCCCGAACCTGATCTTCTCGTTCCTCGAGTCGAACGTCGGTGTGCTGATCAGCGACATCGCCCAGGTGCTCTTCATCACCAGCCTGTTCGCGTCGCTGGTCAGCTTCCACAACGCCGTCGCGCGCTACTTCTTCTCGTTGGGCCGCGAGGGCGTGCTGCCGTCGTGGCTGGCGCGCGTGCGCACGCACAGCCGGGCGCCGTGGGCGGGCTCGCTGACCCAGACCGTCCTCGCCCTGGTCGTGATCGCCGCGTTCGCGATCGCCAGCGTCGGCTGGGTGCCGCCGAAGGGAGCCCCGGCGATCCTCTTCCCGGTGCTCACGCTGTTCTCCTGGCTCACCAACACCGGCGCCCTCGGCCTGGTGCTGCTGATGGCGATCGTCTCGTTCGCGGTCGTCGGCTTCTTCCGCCGCTCGAGCCACGGCCTGGGCGTCTGGCAGCGGGTCGTCGCGCCGGTGGTCTCGGGAATCGGCCTGACGGTGGTCTTCATCCTGATCGTCGTCTACTTCAACACCCTCCTGACCAGCGACCCGACCGCACCGCCGTCGGCGACCACGTTCCTCCTCCCGGCGATCGTGATCCTCGCCGGCGTTGTCGGGATCGCCTGGGGCTACATCCTCAAGCGCCGCAACCCGCGCGTCTACGCGCAGATCGGCCACGGCACCGAGGAGCAGAACGCGCCGGAGCTGTAGCGCGGGCTGATCGTCCTCTCGGTGCCGAAGGGCACGTGGGCGCCCCCGGAACGTGGTTCCGGGGGCGTTTGCGTGGCCCTATCGGATGGGCGGTACCTCTGCTCGTGATGGCGCCGGGGTTCGAGAGACGAGGGAACGCAAGCGGCCCCGAAGCGTGGCTTTGGGGGCGTTTGCGTGCCCCTCGATTGTCCAGGGGGGCGAGGGGGCGGGAGCGAGGGGCGGGAGCGCGGCGAGGCGTCGCGGAGGCGCGGAGCTTGCGGCGAAGGGGCGCGGGGCGCGGGGACTGCGGCGAGGCGGCGCGGGGCGGAGGCGGCCGTTACCGCCGCTCCACCTCCGCCAGCGCCTCCCCGAACGCCGCAAGCAGCACCTCCACTTCCGCCCCCGCGATCGCCAGCGGCGGGCGCATCTTGAGCACGCTGTCGTGGCGGCCGATGCGGCTGATCAGCACGTGGCGGTCGCGCATGGCCTCCACGACCGCCTTGGTGCGGGCCGGGTCGGGCTGTGCGTCGGCCGCTTCGGCCGGGCGGTCGTAGACCTCTACGCCGAAGAACAGGCCGGCGCCCTTGGGTGCGCCGATCCACGGATGCGAGGATGCGAGCGCGGCCAGGGCCTCCCGGATGACGGCACCGCTCTCCTGCGCGCGCTCGACCAGCTGTTCGTCGCGGAGCACGTCGAGCACCGCCAGCCCGGCCGCCGCGGAGACCGGGTTGCCGCCGAAGGTGTTGAAGTACATGTTCCGCGGGCCGAACTCGTCCAGCAGCGCGGCCGGGAGGGCGACGCCGCCGAGCGGGTGTCCGTTGCCCATCGGCTTGCCCATCGTCACGAGGTCGGGCACGATGCCGTGGTTGCGGTGGCCCCAGAAACTGCGGCCGGTGCGCCCGAAGCCGGACTGCACCTCGTCGGCGACGACCAGCCCGCCTGCCCTGCGCACACGCTCGGCGAGTCCGCTCACGTAGCCGGACGGCACCCGGTTGAGGCCCTCGGTCGAGAACAGGGAGTCGAACAGCACGGCCGCGACGCCGTGCCCGTCCGCCTGCAGCGCGGCGATCGCCTCGTCGACCTCCGTCAGCGCAGCCGTCAGCACGGCGTCCTCCGCGCGCCCGCGGTCCGGCCCGTCGAGGTCGGGGATGCGCAGCGTGCGCACGTGCGCGCCGAGGCCCTCGTGCGCGCGGAGGCCGGTCGTCACACGCGCGAGCGCTTGGGTGTGGCCGTGGTAGCTGAAGTCCGAGATCAGGATGCCGGAGGCCCCGGAATGCTGCGTCGCGATCCGGAACGCCAGATCGTTGGACTCCGATCCGCTGTTCGTGAAGACGATGCGGTCGATGGTGTCGTCGAAGGTCGCCAGCAGCCGCTCGGCGTAGTCGACGACGCGGTCGTTCAGGTACCGGGTGTGGATGTTGAGCGTCGCGGCCTGGTCGGCGATCGCCGCGACCACCCGCGGGTGCGCGTGGCCCACGTGCGGCACGTTGTTGTAGCCGTCGAGGTACCGGTCGCCGTTCACGTCGGTCAGCCACACGCCCTCGGCGCGCACGAACTCGATCGGCCGGTCGTAGAACAGCGGGCTGTAGGGGCCGAGGGTGTCGAATCGGCGGGTCAGGAGGTCGGTCATGAGGCAGCTTCCAAGTGGGTCGGGGTTCGTGGAGGTCGTCAGCCGGCGACGAGCTCGGGCCAGCCGGTGCGGCCGGTCGCGACGTAGCGCGAGGCGGCGGGGAGGATGTGGGGGAGCAGGTGCTCGAGGTGGAACCGGGTGGCCTCCTCGTCGGGACGGTCGACCGACCAGGCGAGATACGACAGTGCGCGGGCGAGCAGCAACGGCTGCCAGGCCTCCACATCGCGCCGGGTCAGCGGGCGCTGCGCACGGTAGCCGTCGAGCACCGCAGTCACGAGCCGGTCGCCGCGCGGGTGCCCGGTGAGGAAGAAGCAGGCCGTCGCCAGGTCGAAGAGGTACCAGCCCTCGCCGCAGTCGTCGAAGTCGATGACGGCGATACGGCCGCCCGAGACGAGCACGTTCTCCATGGTGAGGTCGGCGTGGATCGGCCCGTAGCTCGCGGGCGATCGGTCGAGGCGGTGGAGGTCGCGGGCGACGGCCTCCTCCGCCTCCGCCAGTATCGTCCGCTGCGCCGCCGACAGCGCGGGGAGGTGCGCGGCACTTCCCCAGAGCGCCTGCGGGCCGCAGAGACCGGCGGCGTCCCAGGCGTGCCGGTCGTACCCGGCGGGTGCGCCGGAACGCTCGGCGCAGTCGTGGAGGAGCGCGATCGTGCGGCCGAGCTCACGGAGGTCGGCGACCGCAGGGCATCCCCGGCCCGTGAACGTGTCCGGCGACGAGCCGAGCGGGGTCGCGGAGGGCAGCCACTCCTGCACCGACACCTGCACGGTGGCGCCGTGCGCGTCGGTCACGTGCGCGACGTGCGAGCCGTCGTGGCGCCGGAGCGGCTGTGCGACTCCCACCCCTGCGCCGGCCAGCGTCTGGAGGAAGGCCGCCTCCGATTCGATCTCGCCGTCGGTGTGGTATCCGGGCCGATGCACCTTGAGCGCCCACTCGCCGGTGTCGGCGGTGACACGGAAGACGACGTTCTCGCGGCGGTTGACGAAGCGGAGGTCGGCCTCCCCGGCGATGCCGAAGTCGCTGAGCGCCCGACGGGCGACGGCCTCGGCGGGGTCGATGGTGTCGGCGGGGTCGACTGTGCCTGCTGAACGCACTGCGTCGGCGGAGTCGGCGGCCCCGCCCAGCCCGCCGGCCGCCGATCGCTGCGCGCGCACCCCGGCCTCAGCCGTTGATGACGCGGTGCACCGAGACCGCCTTGAGGCCCTCGACACCGAACTCGACGCCGTAGCCGGAGCCCTTGACGCCGCCGAACGGGATCATCGGGTGCACGCCGCCGTGCGAGTTGATCCACACGGTTCCGGACTGCATCCGGTTGGCGACCGCAAGGGCCGCGTCGCGGTCCGGTCCCCAGACCGAGCCGCCCAGACCGACATCGAGGCGGTTGGCGCTGGCGATCGCGTCCTCCACCTCGGTGTACCGGATGATCGGCAGCGCGGGTCCGAACTGCTCCTCGTCGACGAGGGCGACTCCGTCGGACACGTCGGCGACGAGGGTGATCGGGTAGAACAGCTCGCCGAGCTCGGTGGCGGGGGAGCCTCCGGTGACGATGCGGCCGCCGTGGGCTTTGGCGTCCTCCACCAGCCGGTTCACGATGTCGAACTGCTGCTTGTTCTGCAGCGGACCGAGCACGTTCTCCTCGTCGAGGCCGTTGCCCATCGGGGTGACGCGCGCGACCTCCGCCAGCGCCTCCACGACCTCGTCGTACACCGAGTCGTGCACGTACAGGCGCTTGAGCGCTGCGCAGGTCTGCCCGGTGTTGATGAAGGCGCCCCAGAACAGGTCCTGGGCGATCGCCTTCGCGTCCGTGCCGGGCAGGATGATGCCGGCGTCGTTGCCACCGAGCTCCAGGGTGAGCCGGGCGAGGTTGCCCGCCGAGCTCTCGATGATCTTCTTGCCGGTCGCGGTGGAGCCGGTGAACATCACCTTGTCGATGTCGGGGTGGGAGGCCAGCCTGGCGCCGACCTCGCGCCCGCCGGAGACGGCGATGAGCACGTCGGCGGACAGCGCCTCGTTCAGCACGTCGACGAGGGCGAGCACGCTCAGCGGCGTGTACTCGGACGGCTTGAGAACGACGGTGTTGCCCATCCGCAGCGCAGGTGCGAGCTGCCAGACGGCGATCATGAGCGGCCAGTTCCACGGGCCGATCGCCCCGACGACGCCGGCGGCGCGGTAGTGCAGCTCGGCGTGCGTCTCGCCGTCGTCGACGAGCACCTCCGGCTCCAGCTGCAGCGCGGCGTTGGTGCGCAGCCAGGCCGAGCAGGCGCCGATCTCGAAACGCGCGTTCGGGCCGTTCAGCGGCTTGCCCTGCTCGCGGGACAGCAGCCGCGCGAGCTCTTCCGCACGCGCGTCGACGGCGTCGGCGGCCGCGTTCAGCGCGGCCGACCGTGCCTCGTGGCCGAGGGCCTCCCACGCGGGTTGGGCTGCCCGCGCCCGCGCGATCGCCGCGTCGAGCTCCTCGACGGTCGCCTCCGGCGCGTTGCCGATGACCGCGCCGGTGGCCGGATCGTGGATGGCGCGGCCCTCGCCCTCCGGCGCGCTGACACGGTCAAGCAGGTCACGGACATCGGTCATGATGGGTCTCCTCCGATGGGGATGGTGGTCCGTTCAGTCTCGCCCGGCCGGGCGCGGGGAGGTTGTCCGTAGGCGCAGGGGGGATGACGGAGGGTGCACGGACGGTGAGGTCGGCATCTCGTCGTCCAGCCCCGCGCGTCGCTTCGCGGCGTGCGAGTCGGCGCGGCCGATCGATCGATAGCATTCGAGCTATGCGCCTCGTCTTCGTCGTCCTTCGTCTCGTCGGGGCGGTCGCTATCACCGCAGCCATCGTTGCTCAGCTCGCGCAGAGCTACGCCGTCTGGACGGGCGGAGGGTTCCCGCATCCGGAGACCCTGTTCGTCAACTTCTTCAGCTACTTCACGATCGACTCCAACGTCGCCGCCGCGGTCGTCTTCCTGGTCGGTGCGGTCGTGCTCGTGAGCAAGCGGGAGGACCCGCAGTGGTTCGGTGTGTTCCGCGGATGCGTCACGGCTTACATGGCGGTGACCGGGATCGTCTACAACATGCTCTTGCGGGGTGTGAACGTCGCCGAGGGTGCGACCGTCCCGTGGTCGAACGAGATCCTCCACGTGGTCGGACCGCTGCTCATCGTCGTCGACTGGCTGTTCGCGCCTGGGCGCATCCGCCTGAAGTGGACGGCACTCTGGTGGGTCGTGTCGTTCCCGATCGCGTGGGCGATCTACTCGATGGTGCGCGGCCCGCTCGCCTACAACCACGTGGCGGGGAAGGACACGTGGTACCCGTATCCGTTCCTGGACCCGGCCAATTCGCCGGAGGGCTATGTCTCGGTCGCGTTCTACATCCTGCTGATCGCGGCGATCATCGGTGGACTCGGCTGCGCGGTCATCTGGGTCTCGCAGCGCGGACGCTGGCCGCTGCCGCCCGGCGCCAGGACCACCGAACGACCGGTCGCCTCCCCGTCGTAGCACCGCGGGTGATATCATCCTCATCACGGATCGTATACAAAGTCGTCCCCGGTCCAGATTGAGGTCGATCGTGCTTCCCGAGCTTCTCCGGCCAACCGAGTCCGCCCCCGTGCTGGACTTCAGCGCCTTCCGCACGGCCGTGTCCGAGTCGTTCGTGCCCCTGCAGGTGACCAGCGACCGACCGGAACCGTTCTTCGGACGCATCCGCTCGGCCGAGGCCGACGAGATCCACGTGTCGGAGGTCAGCGCCTCGCAGCACGTCGTGGAGCGCACGCCCGAGCTCATCGCGCGCGCCGACCGCAACTACTTCAAGCTCAGCCTCATGCTTTCGGGCACCGGCATCCTCATCCAGGAGGGGCGGGAGGCCGTGCTGCGGCCCGGCGACCTCGCCGTCTACGACACCCACCGCCCGTACACGCTCGTGTTCGAGGACGACTTCCGCACCATGGTCGTCATGTTCCCGAAGCACCTGATCGCGCTGCCTCCCGAGCTGGTGTCACAGCTGACCGCGGTGCGGTTCGACGGGAGCACAGGGGTCGGCGGCATCGTCGTGCCGTTCCTGGGGCAGCTCGTCGCGAACCTCGACCAGCTCTCCGGCGCCACCGGCGCCCGATTGGCGCACAGCGCACTCGACCTGACGACGACGCTGTTCGCCGACCAGCTCGGCACGGTCGCCGAGCTCGCCGACCCGCATCACGCGCTGATGCAGCGCATCCGGGAGTACATCGAGGTCAACCTGTCGTCGGTGGACCTCGGCCCGACCCGGATCGCCGCCGAGCACTACATCTCCACCCGCCACCTGCAGGGACTGTTCCAGGAACAGGGCACCACCGTCTCCGCGTGGATCCGGTCCCGCCGCCTGGAGCGCTGCCGCCGCGAGCTGATGGACCCGCTGTCGGCCTCCCGTTCGGTGGCGTCGGTCGCGACCCGCTGGGGCTTCGTCGACGCCGCCCACTTCAGCCGCGTCTTCAAGGCGACCTACGGCGAGTCCCCGTCGGAGGCGCGCGCCGCCGCCCTCGGCTGAGCGCGCCTCCTGCCTGCGCCGCCCCGCCGCGCGCGCCCTGCGTCCACCGCCCCGCACACATTCGTCACGAATCCCGACATTCGTGCCACGAATCCCGACATTCGTCACGAATCGCGGTCCGCCGAGCCCGCGCACATTCGTCACGAATCCCGACATTCGTGGCACGAATCGCGACATTCGTCACGAATCGCGGTCCGCCGAGCCCGCGCGCTTTCGTCACGAATCGCCGTCCACTGAGCCCGCGCGCTCTCGTCACGAATCGCCGTTCACCGAGCCCGCGCGCTTTCGTCACGAATCGCCGTCCACCGGGCCTGCGAATATTCGTGACGAATCCCGACATTCGTGGCACGAATCGCTACATTCGTGACGAATCGCAACATTCGTGGCACGAATCCCGACATTCGTCACGAATCACGACCTGCCCGGCCCGGCGAACATTCGTGACGAATCGCGACATTCGTGGCACGAATCACGGGATTCGTGACGAATCACCGTGCGCCCGGCGCGCGCTCTCGGGGCGAATCGCCGCGGCGGGGTGTGCCGGCGGCGCACGTCGCTTGACTGGATCGGTACGGTCGGTCCCCAGCCGACGAAACGGCCCTCAGCGCGTCGGATACTGGTCGCATGTCCCCCCATGACGCCGTCGCCCACGCTCACACGTCGACGACCACCAGCCCGGTCGCCGTCAGCCACCCCCTCGACGCCCTCACCGCGGCGGAGATCGCCGCGGGCCGCGCGATCCTGGAGGCCGCCGGGCTCGTCACCGAGACCACGCGCTTCCCCAACGTGCTTCCGGTCGAGCCCGAGCGAGAGGTCGTGGCCGGCTTCCGGGAGGGCGACCCGATCGAGCGCCGTCTCCTGTTCGTGCTCCTCGACACCGCGACCGGCCGCTCGGCGGAGGCGGTCGTGTCGGTCACGGCCGGGGAGGTCGTCGACCACCGCGAGCTGAACACCGCGGAGGCGCCCTACGGGCAGCCGCAGTACCTGTTCGAGGAGTACGCCCGCGCCGAGGAGATCGCGAAGGCGTCGCCAGAGTGGCAGGCCGCGATGCGCCGTCGCGGCCTCGAGGATCGCATCGACCTCGCGTTCTGCGCGCCGCTCGCGCCCGGCCACTTCAACCGCGCCGACGAGGTGGGCCGCCGGGCGATCCGCAGCCTCACCTTCCTGCGCAGCACCGAGGACGACTCGCCGTGGTCGCACCCGGTCGAGGGGCTCATCGTCCACATCGACTTGACGCGCGGCGAGGTGATCCGCGTCGAGGACGACGGCGACGTCCCGGTGCCCGACCTCGACGGCAACTACGACGCCGCCACGATCGGCCCGGCCCGCACCTCCCTCAAGCCCATCGAGATCACCCAGCCGGAGGGGCCGAGCTTCCACGTCGACGGTCAGGCGGTCGAGTGGGAGAACTGGAAGTTCCGGGTCGGCTTCAACGCGCGCGAGGGACTGGTGCTCAACCAGGTGACCTTCCGCGACGGCGACGAGGACCGTTCCGTGCTCTACCGCGCATCGGTGCCCGAGATGGTCGTGCCCTACGGCGACACCACCGCGACCCGGTTCTGGATCAGCTACTTCGACGCGGGCGAGTACCTGCTCGGCAAGAACGCCAACACGCTCGCGCTCGGCTGCGACTGCCTCGGCGTCATCCACTACTTCGACGGCGTCGTGGCCGACGACCACGGCAACCCGGTCACCATCCCGCAGGTCGTCTGCATGCACGAGGAGGACTACGGCGTGCTCTGGAAGCACACCGACCTCGCCGGCAAGGCGGAGGTGCGCCGGTCGCGGCGGCTGGTCGTCTCGTACTTCTCGACGATCGGCAACTACGACTACGGCTTCTTCTGGTACTTCTACCTCGACGGCACGATCCAGGTGGAGGCCAAGGCGACGGGCATCGTCTTCGCCGGCGCCGGCATCCCCGGCAGCAGCGACCCGCACGCCACCGAGATCGCACCCGGACTCTTCGCCCCGGTGCACCAGCACCTGTTCTGCGCGCGGCTGGACGTCGCGATCGACGGCGACCGCAACTCGCTTTCCGAGGTCGACGTCGTCGGCATCCCGACCGGACCGGACAACCCGTACGGCAACGCGTTCACCTGGACGACGACCCCGATCGAGCGCGAGTCGGAGGTCGGCAGGCTGGCGAACCCGGCGACCTCCCGGGTCTGGGAGGTCACCAGCTCCGACCGCACGAACGCGGTCGGCAAGCCGACGGCGTTCCACCTCATCCCGCAGCCCGGCGCGACGCTGATGGCGCAGCCGGACTCCACCGTGTTCGGGCGCGCGACGTTCGCGACCAAGCACCTGTGGGCGACGCGGTTCGACCCGACGGAGCGCTTCCCGGCGGGGGACTACCCGAACGCCCACGCGGGCGGCGCCGGCCTACCGGCGTGGACCGCGGCCGACCGTTCGCTGGTCGACGAGAACATCGTGCTGTGGCACGTGTTCGGCCCGACGCACATCCCGCGGCCGGAAGACTGGCCGGTCATGCCCGTCGACTACTCGGGATTCGCGTTCAAGCCGTACGGCTTCCTCGACCGCAACCCGGCGCTCGACCTGCCCGACGGCGCTTCCGGGTCCGCGGGTGCGTCCAGCTGCGGAGGCGGCGCTTCCTGCACCTGCGGGCACTGACCGCCGCCAGCCCACCCACAGACCGCCCCCCGACTGACCCGCCGACCGACGAAGGAGCACCATGTCCGTCACGCTCTCCGACACCTCCACCTGGCTGCCGCTCGACGGCCTGGCGCCCGGCTTCGACGCCAACAAGGCGCCGCTGACCGCGGATCTCGCCGGCCGCACCGTCACGCTCGTCGACGACCGCGGCACGCGCATCGTGCACCGTTTCGGCGAGGCCCGCGTGGAGTGGGAGTACGGGCCGGGGGAGGGCGATCCGATCCCGCCGACGACGGGGGCGGACGACTACGAGGCGTTCCGGGTCGACGACGGCCTGTACTTCGCGCAGTTCCACCACGAGTACGATCCGAACGAGGCCGTCTCGCTGGTCATCGACCTGACGAACGGCCGCGCACTGTCGGTCATCCAGGCGATCGGCGGCGACTTCCCCGGCAACACCGCCGTGAAGCAGCTGTTCGTGCCGTCGCGCCTCGAGGGAGTGGAGGCCACCGGTCCCGAGCCCGCGCCTACCACCTCCCTGATCGGCCGGCGCGTGCTGTGGGTGTACAGCGCCGAGCACGCCTACGAGCACGTCTACCTGAGCCCGGACTGGTACACCTGGCAGTGCCTGGCCGGACCGGAGAAGGGATTGGCCGACACCGACGAGAACTCGGTGTGGCAGATCCGGCCGGGCATCTACGTGTTCGCCTGGCGCGAGAAGGTCATCCCGTGCGCCTCCGTCACCATCGCCGACCACCGCGACCAGCGCAACATCCGCTCGCACGGCGTGCTCTTCGGGCTGGACGAGTCGGGGGAGGTGCCGACGCACTTCACGTTCGGCGCCCACGGCCGGCTGCTGTCGAACACCGTGCACCCGGCGGCGTACGACCCCGCGGGCGCCTGAGGATGGGCGGCACCCTCTCGGCCGGCCTCCTCGCCGACCTCATCGTGACCGGCCGCCTGTACGCGGTCGACCGCGCGCACCCGTACGCCGAGGCGATGGCGGTGCGCGACGGCCGCATCCTGACGGTCGGCAGCGCGGAGGCGGTGGGGGCGCACCGCGGTCCGGACACGCGCACGCTCGACCTCGGCGACGCGTTCGCGATGCCGGGCCTCGTCGACGTGCACAACCACCACGCCCACGCCGGTCGGGCCGAGCTGTTCGAGCTCACGTTCCCGAACTCCGCGTCCTTCGACGGGATCCTGGAGGCCGTGCGCGCGTACGCCGTCACCCGCGGCCCCGACGAGTGGATCGTCGGCACCAGCTGGGGCACCGGCCTGCTCGACCAGCTGGCGCACAGCGCGGCGCGGCGCGCGCTGGACGACGCGGCGGGCGGCCGCCCTGTGCTGCTCACCGACGACAGCCACCACAACCGCTGGGCGTCGAGCCGGGCGCTCGCGCTTGCCGGAATCGACGCCTCCACAGCCGACCCCGACCACGGTGTGATCGTGCGCGATCCGGAGACGGGCGAGCCGAGCGGAGTGCTCCTGGAGGCCGCGGGCCTCCTGGTCGAGAAGGTCGCAGCTCCCGCCGTCGCGCTGACCGTCGATCAGCAGCAGCGCGCCTCCGCGCGCGCGATCGAGATCCTGCACTCGTACGGGATCACCGCGTTCCAGGACGCCGCGATCTCCCTCGACCAGATGCGCGCCCTCGCGGCCCTGGACGCGCGCGGCGAACTGCAGGCGTGGGTCGTCTCCTCGATGACCGTCAACGACCAGATCTTCGGCTACGCGGAGCTCGGGGACGAGCTGATCGCCCACCGCGCCGAGCTGACGAGCCTCCACCACCGCCCGGACTTCGTCAAGATCTTCCTGGACGGCACACCGCCGGCGCACTCGGGAGCGTTCCTCACGCCCTACCTCCCGGCCGACGGATTCGGCGACCACTTCCATGGCTCCACGACGATGCCGGCGGACGAACTGCTCGGCTGGCTGCGGAAGACGGCCGCGCAGGGCATCTCGGCGAAGATCCACTGCACAGGCGACGCAGCGGTGCGGATGGTGCTGGACGCCGTGGAGGCCGTGCGCGCCGACGGCCACGCGGCCCCGCGCTATCAGGTCGCGCACGGCCAGTTCATCGCGCCGGACGACCTCCCGCGGTTCGCGCAGCTCGGCGTCGCAGCCGACATCTCGCCGTTCCTCTGGTTCCCCGGGGTCATCGCGGACGCGCTCGGGACCGTCCGCCCGGCGGCGGAGGTGAACGGCCTGCAGCCGAACCGGTCGCTGATCGACTCCGGTGCGCTCGTCGCCGGCGGCTCCGACTGGCCGGTGAGCGAGACGCCGAACGCGTGGGAGGGCATCCAGGGCCTGGTCACACGCGCCGACCCGTTCGGGCAACGGTCGGGCGTGCTCGGCCCGGAGCAGGCGATCACCCTGCCCGAGGCGATCGAGGTGTTCACCGTCAACGGAGCGCGGGCGATGGGCCTCGGGGAGATCACCGGGTCGCTCGAGCCGGGCAAGTCCGCCGACTTCGTGGTGCTCGACCGCGACCCGTTCGCGCTGCCGGTCACCGAGCTGGTCACTCTGCGCGCCGAGCGGACCTACTTCGCGGGCGAGCAGGTGTACTCCCGCGCCTGAGGCCGCTGGGCCGCGCTGCTCCCGACCGCTCCGGTCTTTCCCCTACACTTGTGGAGATTCCCGGGACGGTCCGGGGTCGAAGGGAGAACGATGCCCAAGGTGATCGACCACGACCAGCGGCGATCGGACATCATCGACGTCACGTGGGGACTCATCGTCAAGGGCGGCCTGGAGGCGGCGACGATGCGCGAGATCGCCGCAGAGGCCGGCTTCGCGAACGGCGCACTGAAGCACTACTTCCCCGGCAAGGACGAGATCATCCAGGGCACCTACGAGCGCGCCCTCGGCATGATGAGCTCCGGCGTCGAGACCGCGGTCGGCGACAAGACCGGGCTGGCGGCGCTGCGCGCGATCGTCTACGCGTCGGCCCCGACCACGGCGGAGTCGATCACGGCCGGCCGGGTGCTCCTCAGCTTCTGGGAGCGCGCGCTCTCGAACGAGGAGCTGCACCAGGCCTACCGCGACCACCTCGTGGCCTGGCGGGCCGGGCTCCTGTCGTACCTCGCGCAGGGCCGCGCGGACGGCGACATCGTGACGGAGACGCCGGACGAGCAGCTCGTGGACGAGATCGTGCTCATCAACGCGGGCGCGAACATCATGAGCCTGATCGCTCCCGATCTGTCGACGCCGGCGCTGTTGACGGCGCAGCTGGACGCGTTCTTCGAGCGGATCACAGCGGGCTGACGCGCAGGCCCGGGCGAACGCGCAACGCCGGAGGTCGGTTTTCCCGTGTCCGACCCCCGGCGTCGTCTGAGTGCGACCGGCGGTCAGACCGCCGTCGCGAGCAGGATGCGCGGGCTGCCGGGCAGCGCGACGGTGCGCTCCGCGCGCCAGTCGGTGTCGGCCAGCCAGTCGCGCACGACCGACTCCTGGTACACGACCGTCCCGTCGATGTTGTAGTACTCGCCGGCGTGCAGCGCGTCGATCTTGCGCTGCTGCGGGTCGTCGTCGAGGAAGAAGTCGAGCAGCACGAGCGTCGCGCCCTCGGCGGCCGCGGCGCGCGCGTTGCGGAGGATCGCGCGGTTCTGAGCGGCGTCGAAGCGGTGGATGACGTGGTTGACCAGCACGAGGTCGTGCGAGCCGCCGGGCTGAGCGTCGGCGGTGTCGGCGCCCTCCACGGCCGTGCGGTCGCCGAAGCCCGCGGCCTGCACGGCCTCCCGCACCGGCTCGACCGACTGCGGGTCGAACACGAAGCGCACGCGCAGCTCGGGGTTGGCCTTGAGCCCCTCGACGGCGAACGCGGGGCTGAGGCCGCCGAAGTCGAGCGCGTCGCGGTACGGCGTGAAGTCGAAGTGCCGCGCGAGCATCGCGGCGTGCAGCTCGTTGTAGCGCATCACGCCGGCGAGGAAGGCGCCCCAGCCGGACTCGTCGAGCTCGAGCACGCCGGGGGCGTCGGTGTCGACCGTGGCGTCGTAGCCGAGCCACTGCGGGTAGCTGGTGGCGCCGAGGAAGGCGAGGAACGGCGCGAGGTCGAGCTCGGCGCGGTCGCCGGTGAGGTAGGCGGCAGCGTCGGGCGTGAGGGCGTAGTGCCCGTCCTCCCGGGTGAGCAGCCCCTGGGCGGCCATGCTGTCGGCCAGGATGCGCACCTGGCGCTGCGGGGCGCCGGTCGCGGCCGCCAGCGCCGCGGCGTCGAGGGGCGCGTCGGCGAGGGCGGAGAACAGGCCGATGCGGCTGGCGGCGAACAGCTGCTTCGCCCCCATGAAGCCGATGGCGATGTCGACGATGGCCTCGGGGGTCGTCGTGGTGGTGGCGGTCGATGTGGTCACTGCGCAGCTCTTTCTGTCGGGTGTCCGGTGAAATCGGGATGACTCTACCGATTTCGGAGTTTATTTTCTACTATCATAGAAAAACCGGGTGCGGAGCGCGCACCGACGACCTGCGCGGGCGAGCTGCGCAGCCGACGAACGGACGACGATGCCCACCACCACGCTGGCCCGCCAGAGCTTTCCCGCACCCTCCTCCACCCTCCCTCCCGTCGTGCTGCTGCACGGCTTCGCAGCAAGCGGCGAGGAGGACTTCGTCGCGACGGGGTGGCCGGAGGACCTCGTCGCAGCCGGCCGTAGCGTGGAGGTGGTAGACCTTCCCGGGCACGGCCGCTCGGGCGCCGTGGCGGGCGATGCGGCCACGACGGCCGGTGTCGTCGCCGCCCTCGCAGGGGTGCTTGCAGAGCTCGACGCGGGTGTCGGCGTCGACGTCGTCGGCTACTCCCTCGGGGCGCGACTCGCCTGGGAGCTTCCCGGCGCGACCGGCCGCGTGCGCCGCCTGGTGCTGGGCGGCCTGAGCCCGTTCGAGCCGTTCGCCGCGGTCGACGTCGCCGCGGTCGGGCGCGCCGCCGCGCGCGCAGCCGGGGAAGCCGACGCGGGCTCCGGCCTGGCCGCCGATGGGGCAGCCGACCCGCTCGTCGGGATGATGGCAGCGATGGTGAGCGCGCCCGGACGGGACACCGCCTCCCTGCTCGCCCTGATGGCGGGACTCGGATCGCAGCCGTTCGACCCGGCCGCCGGCGTCCCCGCGGTGCCGACGCTGGTCGCTGCCGGCGCTGACGACGTCATGACCTCCGGGCTGGGGGCCGTGGCCGCGACCCTGCCCGACGCCGTCTTCGTGCGCGTGCCCGGCGATCACCGGGGAGCCCTCGACTCCGCCGAGTTCCGCGACGCGGCCATCCGCTTCCTCGCCTGAGCCCCTCCCGCGCGGAACTCCCACGATCGCCCCGCTCGTAGGCTCGAGGGGCACGTCGTTGTCACTTTTCGCGCTGCGAAGTGACAA
The DNA here is from genome assembly GCF_017565305.1 of Leifsonia sp. TF02-11. Taxonomy (GTDB): domain Bacteria; phylum Actinomycetota; class Actinomycetes; order Actinomycetales; family Microbacteriaceae; genus Leifsonia. The sequence continues at coordinate 50,257 of NZ_JAGEKP010000024.1, read as the reverse complement.
CAACGTGCCCCTCGGGCACCTCGCGTCGTGCTACGGGGCGGTCGGTGCCCAGGTTCCGTCGGCGGCGACGTCGCGGTCCAGCCACAGCTCGCTCGTCGCCTCGCGGATCGCGTCGGCGCCGACCCGGTCGAGCAGCGCGATGGCCCCCAGGTTGTCCTCCAGCTGCGACAGCCGGCTGACGCCGAACAGCACGTTCGCCGTCGCCGGATGGGCGAGCGCGAACGCCAGCCCGAGCTGCGTCGGCGTCGCGTCGAAGCCTGCCGCGATCCGCTCGACCTCCGGGTAGGCGTCAACGATCCGCTCGCGGATGCCGCCGACATCCGCACCGATCTTGCGGGCGGGGGAGAGCTTGCCGGCCAGGATGCCGCCTTCGAACACGTCGGACGCCTGCAGCGCCAGCGTCCCGGAGCGGAACAGCTCTCCGTAGTGCGAGCCCTCCGCCATCGACCGGCGCACCAGGCCGTACTTGAGCTGGGCGAACGTGGGAGGGGTGAGCCCTTCCGCCTCGGCGACGGACAGGGCGGTGTGCACCGCGTCGATGGTCCAGTTGTTGACGCCCCAGCCGGTGAAACGGGCGGCGTCGATCTGCGTCTGCACCTCGCGGACGATCCGCGGCACGTCCACCTCGCCGAAGTAGTCGCCCACGACGACCAGATCCGCCCGCTCGACGCCGACCCGGCCGAGGGAGGTCGTGAGCTGATCGGCGAACGACTTCTGCGGATACTCCCACAGCCAGAGCTTGCCGCAGAGCACGTAGTCGTCGCGGTCGAGCCCGGCCTCCCGGACCGCCTCGCCGAAGAGTATGTCGGTACGGGACCCCTCCGCATGCGGGCCCATGTCGTAGTGGGCGACGTCGAAGAAGGCGGCGCCGATCTCGTGCGCGCGGTGGATGAGGGCGACGGCGTCGTCGGCACTCATGCGGTCCCAGGTGTTCCAGGAGCCCAGGGCGAAGACGGGCACGGCGGGACCGCCCGGACCGAGGGTGCGGGTGGGGACGACGGGGACGGTTCCAGCGGACACGAGGCCTCCTTGCGTTCGGCGTGCTGTTTTTCTACGCTCGTATAATATAACGAGGCGTCCCGGAGTGGTGGCGCCGGCCGAGCAGAGAGGGTCCACCGTGACCGACACCCGCACCATCCTCATCACCGGCGGCGCCGGCGGCATCGGCCGCGGTATCGCGGAGGCGTTCCTCGCAGCGGGCGACCGTGTGGTCCTCGCCGACCGGGACGCGGACGCCGTCGCAGCGGCGGCCGTCGGCCTCGGGCCCGGGGCCTCCGCCATCGCCCTCGACATCACCGACGAGGCCGCGGTCGCCGCAGCCGTCGAGGAGGTTGCCGCCGACCACGGGACGATCGACGTCCTCGTCAACAACGCGGGCATCCTCTCGCTGCACGGCGCGCTCACCGAGCTGTCCGCCGCCGACTACGAGACGATCGTGCGCGTCAACATCCTCGGTACGTTCACCGTCACCCAGGCCGTCGCGCGCCACATGACCGCCACAGGGACACGCGGTGCGATCGTCAACATCTCCTCGATCGGCGGACGGCAGCCCACCCCCGGGATGGGCGCGTACGAGTCGAGCAAGGCCGCCGTGGACTCGCTCACCCGCTGGGCCGCGATCGAACTCGCCGGTGCGGGAATCCGCGTGAACGCGGTCGCCCCCGGACCCGTGCTCACGCCGATGCTGCGTGCCGGGATGCCGGAAGGCTCGCCGGAGCGCGCGGCCTGGTCGTCGCGCATCCCGCTCGGCCGTCTGGCCGAGGTGGAGGACGTGGCGCCCGCGGTGGTGTTTCTCGCCGGTGCGGAGCACATCACGGGCGTGAGCCTCCCCGTCGACGGCGGGCAGCTGCTGGCCTGACGACGCGGGCGGGGTGGCGCGGGCGCGCCCGCTCCGGATGGTGCGTCGGGTCGCTCGACGCTTCCGGGGTCGCGCTTGGGCTCCGGGGTCGCGCCACGCCGCGTCACAGGCGCGATGGCGACGCGTCGCGACCCCGGCTCGTTCTCCGCCGACGGCCGAGGGGCACGTTGTTGTCCCTTTCGGCGCTCGAAAGTGACAACGACGTGCCCTTGGGTTGGCTGCGGGCCTGTGCGGGCGGGTGCGGGCGGGTGCGGGTCTCGACCGCTGCTAGTCGTGCGCGTGGTGTGCCCGGTGGTCGAGGGGCACGTTGTTGTCCCTTTGGTTGTCCGAAGGGGACAACAACGTGCCCTTCGATTGCCCCTCGGGGGTGGGGCGGGGCGGGCGGCCGTCCTCAGGCGCCGGCGCGGTCGTAGACGATCGCGCCGTCGACGACCGTGAGGTCGACCGGGACGGCGGGCAGCTCCGCCGGCGCGAGCCGCAGCGGGTCGGCGCCGAGGACGAGCAGGTCGGCGACCTTGCTCGGTTCCAGCGAGCCCTTCCAAGATTCCGCACCGTCCTGGCGGGCGGGCACGGTCGTGTACGCGTGCAGGAGGGCGCGCATCCGGGCGCGCTCGTCGCCGGGCGCGGGAGCGCCCATCCAGGCGTCCGCGTCCGCGATGCCCTGTCGCCAGTCAGGGGGGAGGATGGGCGCGTCCGAGCTCAGCGAGACCGGCACGCCGGCCGCCTGTGCTGCCGCGATCGGCCACGCGGAGGCGGCCACATCGTCGCCGAGGACGCCGGCCAGCCACGGTGCCGTGCGCACGGCGATTCCGGACTGCACGTTCAGGCCCATGCCGAGGCCGGCCATGCGCGCGAGCACGGCAGGCGTGACGAGGTCGCCGTGGATCACGTAGTGGCGCAGCTCGGTCGGGACCTGATCGCGGGCCTCCGCGACGGCATCCACCACGGCCTCGATCGTGCGGTCGCCCGTCGCGTGGACTCCGATCTGGAGGCCGAGCCGGTTCGCCTCGAGGATCATCGCGCGCAGGTTCCCTGCGCGCTCGTCGGTGCTCCCGCCCTCCACGAGCAGGCCGCCCTGGCTGCCGTCCGGGTAGCGGTGCCGGGTCCAGGCCTGGAGCATCGGCGGGATACCGTCGGCGAAGACTTTGACGCCGGCGACCTGCAGCCGCTCCGGGCGCACGGTCGCACGGCGCAGCGCGCCGAGGCCCTCGAGCACGGCGCTCAGCGAACTGGGGCCGTCGAGCACGCCGAACAGTGCGAGCACGGTGACGCGCGCCGTCAGGGCGCCCTCGGCGTCCAGCTCGACGTAGGCGTCGGTGACGTCCTGGCCGAAGCAGCCGGTCGCACCGCCGTCCTCTCCCGGGCCGAGGCCCGGCTCGGTGTAGCTGGTGATGCCGAGGGAGGCGATCAGGCGTCCGGCGCGGAGGATCGCCGCGCGGCGCTCCTCGTGCGTGCGCAGCAGGGGAGCGGAGTCGGAGGTGTCGTGCGGGTCGGAGCCCAGCGCCGACTCCGCGCTCGTGTCGCCCGCGTACCCGGCACTCGGCGCGTCGCCGCCGACCGCACCGCCACCGGCGTCGTCGCCGCCGAACACGGTTCGCGGCCACATCGCCCCGAGCCATGTGGCGTGCAGGTGCGAGTCGTTGATGCCCGGCAGCACGGCGCGACCGTCCAGGTCGATCACGCGCGTGCCGTGGCCGATGGTCGCCTCCACCTCGGCGGTGGTGCCGACCCGCAGGATGCGGCCCCCGCGGATCGCCACGGCCTCACCCGTGGTCTCTGCGGTGTCGAGCGTGTGGACGACCCCGCCGCGCAGCACCAGGTCGGCGGGGGCGGGGGCGCCGGCGCCGGCCCTGGTCGCGCTGATCCCGGTCGCGCTGATCCCGGTCGCGACTGTCTGAGGCGCCCCGCTCGCGCCTGCGCCGCTCGTGCCTGCGCCGCTCGTGCCTGCGCCGCTCGTGCCTGCGCCGCTCGTGCCTGCGCCGCTCGTGCCTGCGCCGCTCGCGCCTGCGCCGCTCTCGCTCGCGCCTGCGCCGCTCGTGCCTGCGCCGCTCGTGCCTGCGCCGCTCGTGCCTGCGCCGCTCGTGCCTGCGCCGCTCGTGCCTGCGCCGCTCGCGCCTGCGCCGCTCGCGCCTCTGCCGGTCGGGGTGGCGTGCACGGGCTCCTCCTTCACGTCGACCTCGCAGCCGACCCGGCTGGTGCCGACCTGGCTGGTGCCGACCTGGCTATTTTGGTCAACGTATGTAGAATAACCCACACCGACGCCGAATCCGCGTCCGATCCTCTGGAGCTTTCGATGACGATTCCCAGTACCACTCGCGCCGCCGTCCTCACAGCGCACGGCGAGCCGCTCACCCTGCAGGACCTCCCGCTGGCCGCCACGATCGAGCCCGGCGCGGCGCTCGTCCGGATCGGCTGCACCACGCTGTGCGGCACCGACATCGAGATCTGGTCGGGGAAGATGACCTTCCCCGGGATGCTGCCGATGGTGCTGGGCCACGAGATGGTCGGCGAGGTGGTCGCGGTCGGCGACGGCGCGCACGACACCCTGGGCCGGGCGCTGAAGCCGGGAGACCGGATCGGCTGGTCGGAGTCGACCTGCGGCGAGTGCTTCGGCTGCACCGTGCTGCGCGAGCCGGTGCACTGCTCGCGGCGCGGCTACGGATTCCTGCAGCGCTCCGACGTGCCGCCGTACGCGACCGCCGGGCTCGCCGACTTCGCCTACGTGACTCCGGGCGCCGCCAAGCTGCTGCTGCCGGACGAGGTGAAGGATACCTGGGCGTCCATGGCCGGCTGCGCCGCCAAGACCGTGCTGCGCGCGTTCCAGCGGGCGGGAGGCGTGCGCCCAGGTTCGCGTGTCGTCATCCAGGGCTCCGGAGCCCTCGGGATCTTCGCGACGGCGGTCGCGCACCTGTCCGGCGCCGCGACCGTCATCACGGTCGGGGCTCCCGCCGACCGGCTGGCGACGGCTCGGCGTTTCGGCGCCGACGCGGTGGTGGACATCGCCGGCGGCTCCGACGCCACCGTGCAACGGGTGCTCGAACTCACCGACGGCCAGGGTGCCGACCTCGTGCTCGATGTCGCCGGGGCGCCGAGCGTCGGTCCGGAGGCGCTCGCCATGGCCGCCCAGCGCGGAACGTTCGCGATCGTCGGCTCCACCGGCCCCGCCGGCGACCCGATCGCCCTCAGCACGATCATGGGCAAGGAGCTGACGGTGGTCGGCTCGCTCAACGGCGACATCGCCGACTACTACCGGGCGATCGAGTTCTTCCGCGCGTTCGCCGACCGGATGCCGTGGGACGAGCTCTTCAGCGCGCCGGTCGGGCTGACCGAGGCGTCGGAGAAGATCGCGACGATGGCCTCCCTCGGCGAGATCAAGGCCGTCATCGACCCGCGGCTCGGCTGAGACCGCGCCCGCCCTGCGCTCGACAGAATCCCCCAGCGACGAGGAGCACCGAACATGACAGAACGCATCCCCACCCGCCCGATCGGCGCCTCCGGCCTGGAAGCCGGCGTCCTGTCGCTCGGCTCGTGGCACACCTACGACCGGATGGACTTCACCGACGCGGTCGAGCTCGTCTCCACGGCCGTCGAGCACGGGGTGAACCTCTTCGACGTCGGCGTCTACGGCTTCAGGGGGATGCAGCCGCCGGTGTTCACCGACGTGCTGTTCTCGGCGATCGTCCGCGCCGCCGGCCTCCCGCGCGAGCGCTACCTGCTCTCCGAGAAGCTCTGGCTGGAGGGCTACGGCGACGGAGGCTTCCGACCGCAGCTCGAGCACGCGCTGTTCCGGGTCGGCAGCGACTACGCCGACCTCGTCATCCTGGGTGACCTGCGACGCGACGACCTCGACCTGCGCGACCTCGTCGTCGACCTCGCCGGGCTTGCGGAGTCGGGGCTGATCCGCGCGTGGGGCGTCAACAACTGGTCGGCCGCGAACATCCAGGCGCTCATCGACATCGCCGCCGCCGAGGGAGTTCCCGGCCCGCAGCTCGCCCAGTTGAAGTACAGCGTCGCGCGCCGCTCGATCCCGGACGGCGAGCCGTTCGCCCGGCTCTGGGCGCAGGGACTCGCGATGCAGGCCTCCGACGTGATGGAGGGCGGCATCCTCGCCGGGAACGCGACACCCGGCCGCGAGGTCGGCCGCGACCCCGGCGCGATCCGCGAGCGCATCGTGGCAGAGCTGCCTGCCTTCGTGGCGCTCGCCGAGGAGTTGGAGGCGACACCGGCTCAGCTCGCCGTCGCCTTCTCGCTCACGCATCCCGCGACGGCGACCACGCTCTTCGGCGCCAGCCGTCTCGAGCAGCTGCTCGCCAACCTCGACGCGGTGGCGCTGGTCGAGCGCGTCGGGGCCGAGACGATCCGCGCCAGGGTCGAGCCGTTCTGGGCCGACCGCGGTGTCGTGGACCCGGAGGGGCCGTGACAGCCCGCAGGGGCGGCGGCCCGCGCCCGCGCACCGCGCCGTACGCTCGCGCATCGCTTCCGTGCACTCCTGATCCACTCCAGCGCCACCCCGAACCTCAGAGAGGACACCCCATGATCCCCGTCCCGTTCGACCCCGAGATCGCCCCTGTGCTCGACGCGCTGGCAGCGGACCCGCAGCCGGCGCTCAGCCGCGAGGCGCTCCCCGCCATGCGCGACGGCGCCGCCTCCCTGTTCCCGTCGGCCGAGGCCGTCATCGGCGACCGGCCGATCGACGCGGAGGACCGGGTGATCCCCGGCCCCGCCGGCGCGCCCGACCTGGAGGTCACCATCCTGACCCCGCGCGGCCACGACGCGTCGCGTCCTGCGCTGCCGGTGCTCTACAACATCCACGGCGGCGGGATGATCGTCGGCCACCGCAGCTGGGAGACCGGCCGACTGGTGCAGCTCGTAGAGGAATTGGGCGTCATCGCGGTCAACGTCGAGTACCGGCTCGCTCCGGAGAACCCGTACCCGGCGGGCGTCGAGGACTGCTACGCAGGCCTGGTCTGGCTGGCGGAGCACGCAGCAGAGCTCGGCGCCGACCCCGCACGCATCGTGGTGATGGGCGGCAGCGCCGGCGGCGGCTTCTCCGCGGCCGTCGCCCTGCTGGCCCGTGACCGCGGCGGCCCCGCGCTCGCCGGCCAGCTGCTGCTGTGTCCGATGATCGACAACACCAACACGACCGTCTCGAGCCACCAGTACGCCGGCATCGGCACCTGGACGCGCGAGACCAACCTGCTCGCCTGGGAGTGCGTGCTCGGCGAGGAGCTCGCCTTCAGCGACCGCGCTCCCGCGTACGCGGCGCCGACCCGCGCGACCGACCTGTCAGGGCTGCCGCACGCGTACATCGAGGTGGGCGCCGCCGAGCCGTTCCGCGACGAGGACGTCGAGTACGCCTCCCGGATCTGGGCGGTCGGCGGCGACGCGGAGCTGCACGTCTGGTCGGGAGGCTTCCACGGCTTCGACATGTACGCGCCGGACAGCGAGCTCACGCGCGCCGCACTGGCTGCGCGGTTCTCCTGGCTGCGGAGGGTGCTCGGGCTGTGACCGCGCCACGGCCGGTCCGCTACGACCGCGAGCTGGTGCCCGGTCTCGCCGCGTTCCTCGACCTCGTGGAGCGCATCCCGCTGCGCGAGCACACCATCCTGGCCAACCGGGCGCACTTCGCGACGATCATCCCGCCGATCGCGGAACAGGCGGCCGGGTTGCCGGTGGAGTGGGAGGACCGGCTCATCCCCGGTCCGCCCGGCGCGCCCGCGGTGGCGGTGACGATCGTGCGGCCGGTGCGCGCGGGGGCCGCCGCTCCCGGTGTCCTGAGCATCCACGGCGGCGGTCAGGTGCTCGGCACCCGCTTCTTCGGCACCGGCGAGCTGATCGACTTCGCCGTGCGCTTCGGCACGGTCGGCGTCGCGGTGGAGTACCGGCTGCACCCGGAGGCCTCCGACGCCGCCCCTGGTCCGCGCGGCACCGCAGGGGCCGAGGACTGCTACGCGGCCCTGGAGTGGTTCGCCGCCCACGCGGACGAGCTCGGCGTCGACACCGAGCGCCTGCTGGTGTCGGGAGCGAGTGCCGGTGGCGGCCTGTCGGCCTCCGTCGCGCTGATGGCCCGCGACCGCGGCGGCCCCCGGCTCGCCGGTCAGCTGCTCGACTGCCCCATGCTGGACGACCGCAACGACACCGTGTCCGCGGGGCAGTACGACGGCATCGGCGCCTGGGACCGCAACAACAACGACACGGCCTGGAACGCCATCCTCGGCCCTGACCGCTTCGGCGACGCGGTGTCGCCCTATGCCGCACCGGCACGCGCCGCCGACCTCTCCGGCCTGCCGCCCGCGTATGTCGCTGTCGGCGCTGCCGAGGTCTTCCGCGACGAGGCGGTCGCCTACGCCTCCGGCATCTGGGCGGCGGGAGGCTCCGCCGAACTGCACGTCTGGAGCGGCGGCTACCACGGGTTCGCCGGCTTCTCGCCGGACGCCATCGTCTCGCGCGCCGCCCTCGCGGCCCGCGACAGCTGGGTGCGGCGCACCCTCCGGCTCGCGTGACCGTCGCGGCGCCGCCGCTGATGAGCGTGCGGCGCAGTGTCCTGGTGCTCGGGCTGCTGGAGGCGTTCGGCCCGCTCTCGATGGACCTCTACCTCCCGCAGCTGCCCCGGCTCGCGGCGTCGCTGCACACCAGCGACGCGCTGGCCCAGGCGACCATGTCGGTCTGCATGATCGGGCTCGGCGTCGGCCAGCTGGCGGCCGGCCCGCTCTCCGACCGGTTCGGACGGCGGCGGCCGCTGCTGATCGGTGTGGCCCTGTTCACGGTCTTCTCGCTCGCGTGCGTGCTGGCGCCCACGGTCGAGCTGCTGCTGGTGGCGCGGCTGTTGCAGGGTCTCGCCGGCTCGGCGGGGCTGGTGATCACGCTGGCCGTCGCCCGCGACCTGTACAGCGGGGCGGACCTGTCCCGGATGCTGTCCCTGCTCGCCCTGGTCAGCGCGTCGGCCCCGATCGTCGCGCCCGTCGTCGGGGGCGCCCTCGCCCTCGTGCTCGACTGGCGCGGGATCTTCGCCGTGCTGACCGCGATCGGCCTCGGCCTGTTCGCGCTGGCGTTCACCGGCTTGCGGGAGACGCTGCCCGCGGCCTCCCGTCACGCCGGCGGGATGCGCGTGGTGGCCTCCCACCTGGGCGCGCTCGGCCGCGACCCGGTGTACATCCTGGTGGTGGCCGCAGCGGCGGCGGGCGGAACGGCCTTCTTCGCCTATCTGTCGATGTCGAGCTTCGTGCTGCAAGACGGCTTCGGCCTCACGCCCCAGCTGTTCAGCCTGTTCTTCGCCGTCAACGCGCTCGCCAACCTGCTCGGCGCCCAGGTGAGCCGTGTGCTCGTGCTGCGCCTGGGGCCGGGGCGGCTGTACCTGGTCGGCCAGCTCGCGACGGCACTGGCCGCGATGCTCCTCCTGGCGGGGGTGCTGCTCGGCTGGGGAGTGCCGGGCGTCCTCGCGTCGCTCGCGGCGTTCCTGTTCGCGTCGGGGCTGGGCGGCCCGAACGGGACGACCATCGCACTCGGCGGCCACGCGGTGCGCGCGGGCACGGCGGCGGCGGTGCTGGGGACGGTGACCTTCACGGTCGGGCCGCTGATCGGACCGTTGGCGGCGCTCGGCGGGACGACGGCGCACGCGATGGCGGCGACGATCGCGGTGGCGGCGGGGGTGGCTGCGGTGCTGGCGGTGGGGGCGGCGGTGGTGTTGCGGCGCCGACCGTGATGGTCCTCCGGCCGGAGCGCCATTGACGCCTGATGCACCACACTCACCGTCGTTGTCGGCGTCCCGTCATGGATTCAGGTACGACCGTGGTCGGCCGTCGGTGACGTACACACGGAAACCGGCCGCCCCGCACAGCGGGACGGCCGGCCACGGCGGGCGGAACCTCAGCCGTTCGCGTTCGACAGCGCCGCGCCGACCGCGATGCCGTAGAAGATCGAGACGATGATGCCGAGGGCCACGAGGATGGCGCCGACGATGATGCCGGCCTTGGCGATGCCGTTGGAGTAGCCGGCCTTCTTCGACTGGCTGGAGGCGACGATGCTGATGATCAGGCCGACCAGGGGGAGGATGATCGCCAGGACCAGTCCCACGATTCCGAGGGTCTTGCCGGGGTAGTCTCCGGCGGGGGCGGACGGCTGCTGGTACGGAGCGGACTCGCTCATCGGGTTCCTTTCAGACGGGTACAGATCGCTGGGCCAGCGGTATGTCCGGCCCGAGCGCACATAGTCTGACGGTATAGCGGCTTTACCGCAAGCATTTGGGTGGGGGTTGAGAAATCCTCGAAAGGTGCATCCTCATCGCCGCAGGTCGCCCGCGGCGTAGAACCGCCGGAGCGCGCCCCGCGACGCCAGCACGATCGCCGGTAGCCCCGCCGATCGGGCGCGTTCGCGGTAGTGCGCCCGGTTGCCGGACGTCTGGGTGACGATCCAGCGCATCATGGCGGGATCCAGCCGGTCGGCGACGCCCTCGAGACCGCCGAGGCGGTCGCGCTCGAAGAGGGTGCGCCGCACGTAGCGCACGAGGCTGGTCGGCATCGAGACGTCCAGCACGATCAGCCCCGTGGCCCGGTCGAGGCGTTGCGGGAGCCACCGCGAGTAGTTGCCCTCCATGACCCACCGCTCCCCGTCGATCGCGGCGTCGTGGAGGCGGCCGAACTCATCAGGGTCGCGCTCGACCCAGTGGGAGCCCGGAACGAATCGCAGCACGTCGAGGTGCACGACGGGCAGTCCGGTAGCAGCGCCGATCGCGGCGGCGAGCGTCGACTTGCCGCTGTTCGACGGTCCGAGGATGCAGATGCGCTCACCCAGTTCGGACAGGCTCGGTCCCCGTTCAGCTCGCGTCATCCCGCCAACGCTATCCGGCCCGCAGCGCGGCTACGACTCCCGTCCGCGCGCGTCCTTCACGCGCTGGTGCCAGCCGGCCGTGCTGATGGCGTCCTCCGCCGTCCCCGCGGCGAGGAACCCAGCGGCCAGCCCGGTGAACTGCGTGTAGCAGTCCGCGCAGAGCACGCGCGTCGCGGTCCGTCTGCCTTCGCCGCTCAGACGTCTGCGGCAGTTGTCGCAGCGGCCGCTCACGCGCGCTGGAGGCCGAGGTCGACCGCCCAGCTGATGTCGACGCTGTGGGTCGGCGGGAGGTCGGTCGCGTCGGGTCGGATGGACGGATTCATGTGCGTCACCTTTCCAGTGCCAGGTCGAGGGCTGAGCAGAACGCCGCATCGCTGCGGGTGTCGGAGGGCTTCCGCGGGAAGACCGCTGGAACGTTGTCCGGGCGCACGCACACCACGAGCGGGGGGACGCCGGTGCTGTCGCCGAGGATCCCGGCGGTCCACGCGGAGGAGCACATGTCGACGGCGCTGGCGGCGCGGTCGGCGGGCGTCGGCACCTGCGACGCGCCGTTCGGGCCGGTCTGCTCGTCGGGGAGGCCCACCTGCGTGTAGCGGGAGTCGACACTGTCGGCGCTGTAGCAGTACGCCGACCTGGTCTGTTGGGTGTGCGGTGCCAGGGTGACCCAGGCGAGGCTGCCGGCGCCGAGCACGACGGCGGCGCCCGCAGCTGCCGCGATCATCCGCCCGCGCTTATTCTGCCGGCGGGTGTAACGGGTCAGCCCGTCGTCGAGGAGTGCTGTGATCCGGGCGTCCGCTCCCGAGGGGAGCAGCGGTGCCGTGTTCGTCGTCATGCCCTCAGCTCCTCGGTCCCAGTTCGCTCTGCAGGCGCGTGCGCATGCGGGAGAGGCGGTTGCGCACGGAGCCGTGCTTCAGGCCGAGCGCGGCGGCCGCCTCCTTGTACGTGAGCTCCTCGACCAGGCAGAGCCGGAAGATCTCCCGGTCGACGGCCGGCAGCCGGTCGACCACCTCGCGGACGAGACCCATCGCCTCGTCCAGGGCCGCGAGGTCTTCGGCGGACGCACGGCCCGACGGCGGGTCGGCGGCGTCGAGCGACTCCGCGGTCCTGCGCTGGTTCGCGCGCAGGCGGTTGCGGCTCAGGTTCTTGACCGTGACGATCAGCCAGGGGAGGGCCGAGACGCCGTAGAGCTGCACCTCGCGGCGGCGCGTCCAGAGGGTCAGGAACGCGTCCGCCGTCATCTCCTCGGCGTCCGGCCGGGAGCGGAGGACGCCGTACGCGTTCCAGTAGACACTTGCGCCGTGCCGCTGGTACAGCTCGGTCAGGGCGTCGCGATCGCCGTGCCGGAGCCGCTCGACGGCGGGCCGGTCGTCGACCGAGCTCCCCGTCGATTCGGGCGTTGGCGCGTACACGGTCCCCCCTCATGCCGAATGTGCGTCTCACTGACATCATGTCCGCTCGCGCGGAATCGTCTCACGCGATTTCGGCGCCAGGAATCGGGCGTGTCGGCTCGTATGTGCGCGCAGACGGATGCGTCTCAAAACGGTCCGCACCACCGGCGTGTCGCCTGTCGCACGTTGCGAGGGACCGGCGATTGCGTCTTGACTGAGGTACCGGTCGTGACCGGCTGATGCATTCGCTGCAGGGGAGTGATGATGGGGATACGCGTGCGCGTGAGTGCGGGGGCGGCCGTTCTGGGGCTGGCGGTCGCGATGACGGCGCTGGGGGCGAGCGCCGCCGTCGCGGCCGCTCCTGCTGTGGCGCCTCCGCCGGTCGCCGCCGCGGACGAGAGCTGCTGGTACGCGGTGGACACCGGGCAGAGCCTGTGCGTCAAGACGGGGGAGGACCTGGTCGCCGCCGTCGCGGAGGAGCAGGGCGTGCGGCTGATCATCCCCGACGGCGAGAAGGTCTCCGGGCTGAAGGTCGACGCCCGCAGCGAGGCAGCGCTCGCGCCGGCCGGGGCGCTGGCGAGCACGGCGGTCTCGACGATCTACGACGACAACAACTACGGCGGGGGGTCGTACACGATGTCGGTCAGCAGCGGCAGCTGCGCCACCACCGCGTACGGGTTCACCGACCTCGGCCCGATCGGCTGGTACAACCGCGTCTCGTCGTTCAAGAGCTACGGAAGCTGCAAGACGGCCGTGTTCTCGAGCACCAACTATGGCGGATCCAGCACCGGCTACTGGGCCTCGCTCAGCTCGGTCGGATCGATGAACGACCTCGCGAAGTCCTGGCGCGTCTCCGGCTGATCCGCTGGTCGGGGCTGATCCGCTCATCGGGGGGAGGGCGGATCGGGAGACGTCGCCAGGCCGCGGCCGTCGGACAGCGAAGGGGGTTCGCTGAAATCCGACAGCCGCACCGGCCGCACCCGCGGGCTCGACACGCCCGACGGGTGCGGCCCTTCTCCATCGGCGCGGCTGTGCGCGTCCGTTGCCGGGGCTACTGCCGCGCGGCCCGCTTTCGAAGCACCGGTTCCTGTGCGGGCAGCACGGTGGTGAAGCGGGCCATGGAGCCGAGCACGTCGTTCGCGTAGCCGGCGCGGGCGGTGCCCTGACCCCGAGGGTTGACGAGGGGGAGCGGCAGGTCGATCGGCGGGGTGCCCTTCTGGAAGACGTGGGCCGTGCGGTACGGCACCCGGGTCTTGCCCGCCGCGACCATCAGCGTCCCGGCCTGGACGTGGTCGACACGATCCCAGGTCAGGGTGAAGCGAGGTTCTGCGTCCGGGCTGCCCTTCCAGAGCCGGATGCCGTCGAATCCGACCGATACGACGACCGCGCCGCCGAGACCGAGGTGAGGTGTGGCGCCGCCCGCCGCTTTCAGCGCCTGTCGGAGCTCGGGCGTCTTCGGCGAGAGGAAGACGGTTTCGCCGGGCCGTGCGGTCGCGAACCGGCGGATCCGTCCGCGCGTCCGGAGGACGCCGAGCCCCAGGCTCACAGCGACCAGGAGCGGGACGCCCACGATTGCCGCCACGAGCCCGATGAGCACTCCTGAGCGACCTGGCCCGTCCGGCACGCTGAGGGCCACAGGGAGGAGGAGTGCCGTCAAGAGCACCGCGAACAGCACCGCAGCCGCCGTGTACACGATTGCGGCCCCTCTGCCCTCGTTCGGAGGCATCGCGAAGTACGTCGCCGTCGTGGGCGCCAAGGCGGGCTCGGGCGGACCACCGACCTCCGCCGGACCACCGGCCTCCGCCGAGGGGAGGGTCAGCACGGCCGAGTGCGCCCGGCGGATGACGACGCCGGTGACCGGATCGACCTGGTCGAAGGCGACCCGCCCGGAGGTCTGGGTCGTGTAGCCGGCTGCGGCCTCGGCGCGGTCGCGCCGCGACACGAAGACGACGAAGGCGACGATCACCAGGGCAGGGACGAGAAGGACGCCGGCCAGCAGGACGGCCTCGGAGGCGGTCATGCCGCCGCGCCGACTCGTGGCGCCCAGGAAGAGCCCGACACCGACGCCGAGGACGACCCAGACGAGGCTGAGCGCCGCGGTGCTCCTCCGGAAGATCTGGCTCGCCCGGTAGGCGGTCATCCCCGGCACGAGCGTGTACCGATCGCGACGCGTGGTGGATTCCCCCGGAGTGTCCATGGCGTCACCCTAGTGGTTAACGTCTATGAACAAAACGGATTCGGCAGTCGCGGCGGCTACTCGTAGATCCGCGCAACGGCCGCCTCGACGGGGATGATGACTTCCGGGTTCTCCGGCGCCCGCTCGCCCGGGACGTACCGCACCCAGCGCAGCTCGCCCTGGAACGGGTCCGACCGGCGCAGGACGTGACGGTCCCAGTCGACGGGGCCGCCGCGGTCGAGCCCGATGCTGATGCCCGTGAACGGCGCCATTCCGAGCAGTTGCAGCACCGGCTCCAGCACGAACAGCCGGGACGCGCCGGCAGGATCGGCGCCCGCCCACGCGCTCACCCGCCAGCGCAGCCCTGGCTCCGCGACGAAGCGCAGCAGCACCTCCGTCTCGCCCGCCGTCGCCAATGCACCCAGGGCTGCCGACGCCCGGCGCATCCGCCCGTACTCGTTGTATGCGAGTTCGAGCATATGGTCGCGTACCGAGAGCGCGTAGCCTCCGCCCTGATCCCCGTGCGCGACGAGCACACCGTCGCCGCTGCCGAAGTCGGCGCGCACGACGATGTCGAAACTGCGCAGCTTGGTGAGCTTCGCCGACCGGAACCTCTCCAGCGTCGCGGTGCCGGGGTAGAGCGTCACCGGGCGCTCGAGCTCGAGCTCGGTCGAGGGGCGGTGCGTGAACAGCGACCCGTCGTCGTCGAGGGGGAACACGGTGTTCCACCAGGCCGCACGGCGCCACTCCTCCGCGAGCTCCGCCACGAGCTCGGGATCCTCGGCGGAGAGGTCGATCAGCTCGGTCGGGTCGCTGGAGGTGTCGTACAGTCTCCACTCGGCGTCGTCGTACGCGTCGCCCCAGCGGTGCGCCGTCACGATCTTCCACGGCCCGCGGGAGTACGCCCGGTTGCCGGCGAACTCGGAGTACTGCGTCGTGCGCGCCGGTGCAGCAGCGGCGTCGCGCAGCACACCGGCGAACGGGATCCCGTCGACCTCGTGCGGCGACGCAGCGCGCGGCACGCCAGCGAGCTCGAGCAGCGTCTGACCGAGGTCCGTGACGTAGGCGTACTGCGGACGGATGCCGTCGTCGCCCTCGGCGCGCGGCAGCCCGGCCGGCCACGACACCACGAGCGGGACGCGGATGCCGCCCTCATAGGTCGAGCCCTTGTAGAGGCGGAACGGCGTGTTCGAGACGCGCGCCCAGCCGGCCGGATAGTGCGCGTGCACTCGCGGGCCGCCGATCAGGTCAGGGTCGCGGTCGACGTCGCGCTCCCAGTCAGCGGGGAGGCCGGCGAGCTGCACGAATTGGCTGAAGTAGCTGCGGGTGCCCTCCGGGCCGCCCTCGCCGGTGCCGCCGTTGTCGGAGGCGACGACGACGATCGTGTTCTCGTACTCGCCGAGCGCGCGCAGCTCGTCGAGGAGACGCGCGAGGTTCTGGTCGACGCTGTCGACGGCCGCGGCGTACACCTCCATGTAGCGCGCGAACAGATCGCGCTGCTCATCGGTGAGGTCGTCCCACGCGGTGTCGCCCGGCGCGGGCTCCGTCGCAGCGGGGAAGAGCCCGTCGCGCACTTGGCGAGAGAAGCGCTCGGAGCGCACGTGGTCCCAGCCACGCTCGTAGGCGCCGCGGTACTTCTCGATGTCCTGGTGCTTGGCCTGGATCGGGCCGTGGACGGCGTGGTGCGCGACGTACAGGAAGAAGGGCTTGTCGGCGTCGTTCGCGCGCAGCGCTCGCACCATCCCGAGGGCTCGGTCGGTGAGATCGTCGGTGAGGTAGTAGTCGTCCGGGTAGTCGTCGACGATCACCGGGGAGTTGTCGGACACCAGACGGTGGGGATGGAAGAGCGTCGTGAACCCGTCCATCGACCCGTAGTAGCGGTCGAAGCCGCGCTGCAGCGGCCACGACGACTTGTCGGCGCCGTCGTTCATCTTCGACTCCGTCGTCAGATGCCACTTGCCGACCATGAATGTCGCGTAGCCGGATTCGCGGAACGACTGCGCGATCGTGGGCACGTCCTCCGCGATCTCCATGACGTAACCGGGAAAGCCGGGATCGGCGTGAACGACGGAGGCGAACCCGGCGCGGTGCGGATTGAGCCCGGTGAGCAGCGCGGCACGCGCGGGGGAGCAGACCGGAGTCGAGTGGTAGTTGGTGAAGCGGTAGCCGGTGTCGGCGAGCTCCTGCACGGCGGGCGTCGCGATCTCGCTGCCGAACGGCGACAGGTCGCTGAACCCGAGGTCGTCCAGCAGCACCACCACGACGTTCGGAGCGCCCTCCCGCGCGCGCCGGCGCGGCGGCCAGGCCGGGGTGGAGGCGCTGGCGACCTCCGCGGCGACGCCCGCGAATCGCTCGTAGCCGCGCGAAGGGTACCCGGGCGATGCGCCCGCCCCTGCCGGCTCGGCCGTCACGCCGCCTGCTCCCGCAGCTTCAGCCACGCCGCCCGCCGCTCGGCCTGCTTGACCGGGTCGGCGATCGGCGATGCCGTCAGCAGACGCCGGGAGTAGGGATGCTGAGGGTCGCGCGTGATCTGCTCGCCGTCACCGGTCTCCACGATCTCGCCGCGGTACATGACCGCCACGCGATGGCAGATCCGCCGCACCACACCGAGGTCGTGCGAGACGAAGAGGTAGGAGACTCCGGTGTCGCGCTGCAATTCGATGAACAGGTCGATGATCGTCGCCTGCGTGGTCAGGTCGAGGGCGCTGACGGGCTCGTCGCACACGATCAGCCGCGGCTTGCGCACGAGGGCCCTGGCGATCGCGATGCGTTGACGCTGGCCTCCGGAGAACTCTTTCGGATAGCGGTCGAGCACGTTCGAGGGCAGCTTCACCCGATCGAGCATCTCGGAGACGGTCGCCCGTGCCTCTCTGCGGCCCGTGCCCGCTGTGGTCAGCGGCTCGGCCAGGATGTCGCCGATCGTCATGGCCGGGTTCAGCGAGCCGTACGGGTCCTGGAAGACGACCTGGATGCTGGAGGCGAGCTCGCGCCGCTTGGCTCCCTTCAGCCGGGTGATGTCGCGGCCGTCGAACTCGATGGTGCCGGAGGAGACGGGCACGAGTCCGAGGATCGCCTTGCCGAGCGTCGACTTGCCCGAGCCGGACTCGCCGACCAGGCCGACGCACTCGCCGGCGCCGACCTCGATGGAGACCTCCGTGAGCGCGCGGAAGGAGCCGCGGCGCTGGCCGTAGTCGACCACGACGTCCTTCGCCGACAGCAGCGGCGCGAACGCGGGTGCGGGCAGGGACGTGGGTGTCGACGTGGACGTGCCCGCGGTGGATGCGGTCATGCCAGCACCGCCTTTCTGATCTCGGGAGCGTGCGCGGCATCGAGCTGGGAGCGGCTCTCCGCTCCGTCGAGCGACGCCGCGATGAGCTCGCGGGTGTAGTCGCTCGCCGGGCTCGCGAAGATCCGCTCGACAGCACCGACCTCCACGATCTCGCCGTTCCGCATCACGACCACGCGGTCGCAGATGTCGGCGACGACGCCGAAGTTGTGGGTGACGATCACGAGCGCCATCCGGTACTCCTGCTGCAGTTCGCGCAGCAGCTCGAGGACCTCCGCCTGCACCGTCACGTCGAGCGCGGTCGTCGGCTCGTCTGCGACGAGCACCGACGGCTTGCCCGCGATCGCTCCGGCGATGAGCACGCGCTGCGCCATCCCTCCGGAGAGCTGGTGCGGGTACGACTTCATCACGCGGGGAGGGTCGACGATGCCGACGCGCTCCAGCACCTCGAGGGCCCGCCGGCGGGCGTCCGCCTTCGACAGCTTGTGCACCGCTCGCAGCGGCTCTGTCAGCTGGTGCCCGATCGTGAACGACGGGTCGAGGTTCGACATCGGCTCCTGCGGGATGTACCCGATCTCGTGGCCGAGCAGCCTCTGGCGCTCGGCGTGCGGGAGTTTCGTGACGTCCCTGCCGCCGAGCCAGATCGCGTCGGCCGTGCAGGCGCCGCCCGCCGGGAGCAAGTCGAGGATGCTGAACACGGTCTGCGACTTGCCGGAGCCGGACTCGCCGACGATCCCGAGCACCTCGCCGGGGGCGACGTCGAGGTCGATGCCGTGCACGACCTCGAGCTCGCCGCCGTCGGCCGTCGCGTAGTTCACGCGCAGGTTCTTGAGCTGGACGGCGGAGTCGGCCGACTTGTGGGCGATCGCGCCCGTGGAGGTCGTGACCGCCGCGGGCTCGCCGCGCCGTGCCGCCCGCTTGCGTCGCCGGTGCACCGGCGTCTTGACGCTGACGACGTCCGCCAGAGTGGAGCCGAGAACGGCGAGGGCGGCGATCGTGATCCCCAACGCGAGCGACGGCCAGAGCAGCAGGAGCGGCGTCGTGAGCATCGTGCGGAAGCCTTCGTTCATCATCGCGCCCCAGCCGGGCGTCTTCGCGCCGCCGATGCCGAGGAACTGCAGACCGGCCTGCATGCCCATGGCAAGCCCGGCGGTCAGAGCGGTCTGGATGATGACCGGGGCGTAGACGGCCTTCACGATGTGCTTCGACAGGATGCGCGCGTCGCCGAGACCCGAGACGCGGGCGGCATCCACGTAGGGTTCGTTGCGCACCGCGAGCACCGTTGAGCGGGTGAGCCGGAAGTATCCGGGCGCCATGAAGACGCCGAGAGTCGCCATCAGTACCGTGAAGTCGTTGCGGGTGCCCGCGGCCACGATCAGCAGGATGATCATGCCGGGCACGGCCTGCAGCGCGTCGCTGACCCAGGTGGCCGCGCGGTCGAACGTCCGGCCGTAGTACCCGGCGGCGAGACCAGCAGGAACACCGACGAGCATGGCGACGACGATCGTGACGAACGCGCCCCAGAGCGTGGACTGCGTGCCCCAGATCAGCCGGCTGAGCACGTCGCGCCCCGCGCTGTCGCCGCCGAGGGGGTGGGCGGCGCTCGGCGGCGCCTTGGTGAGCGCGAGGTCGACGAAGTTCGGGTCGTGCGGCGACAGCACGGGCGCGAACACGGCCACCAGCACGACCAGCACGAGCACGCCGAGCGAGATCGCGCCGGCGGGGCGCTTCAGGAACCGGACGAACGTGGAGCCGCGTCGTGGCGTCGCCGCAGCCCGCGGGTCGATGAGCACTTCGGTCGCCGTCATTGCACACGCGCCTTCGGGTTGATCCAGCCGAGCACCACGTCGAGGAGGAAGTTGACGACCACCACGAAGATGACCGTGATGACCGTGATGCCGAGCAGGATGGGGATGTCGCCGTTCTGGGAGGAGCCCGAGGTGAGGGCGCCGATCCCCGGCAGGGAGAAGATCTGCTCCACGACGATCGCGCCGCCGAGCAGGCCGACGAACATGAGCGCGAGCACGGTGAGGGAGGCCGGGGCCGCGTTGCGCACGAGGTGCACGACGACGCGGCGCTGCGAGAGGCCGCGCGAGCGCAGGGTGCGCACGAAGTCCTGGTTGTTGGTGGAGATGATCGCGTTGCGCAGCTGCTCGGCGATCATGACGATCGCGCCGAGCGAGAGGGCCACGGCCGGCAGCGTGATCGAGCGCAGCCAGCCGTCGAGGCTCACCTGCGGCTGCACGTAGCCGACGGCGGGGAACCACTTGAGATTGACGGCGAACCAGATCACGAGCACGAGGCTCACCCAGAAGCCGGGGAGCGCGAACAGGATGACGGACGCCGCCTTGATGACCTTGTCGAGGATGCTGCCGGGGCGGAGGCCGGCGAGGACGCCGAACAGGCCGCCGAACAGGGCGGACAGCAGCGTCGCGGCGGTGACGACGGAGAGCGTCACGGGCAGCTTGATGGCGATCTGGGCGTTGACCGGCTGGAAGTTGCGCCAGGAGTCGCCGAAGTCGCCGACGATCGCGTGGCTGCCCCAGTCCCAGAACTGCACCAGCAACGGGCGGTCCGTGCCGATCTTGGCGGCGAGGGCCGCCTGCTGGGCCGGCGTCGCCGAGCTGCCGAGGAGGCCGGCCGTCGGGTCGCCGATGGCGGCGTGGGCGAGGAAGAAGGTGCCGATGGAGACGGCCAGCAAGAGGATCACGCCCGAGATGAGCCTCTTGACGGTGAATCTGATCATGTGCGGGTTCCTGCCGGTTGTGGGGAAGGGGCGGGTCGCGCCGGCTGCGCGGCCCGCCCCTGGTGCTGCGTGGCGGTCGCTACTTGACGGTGATCTGGCGCAGCGTGGGGAACATCATCCCGACCACCGGGGTGATCGCGATGTTGGAGGTGGAGGTGTAGCTGTTGTTGGCCTGGTACCAGATCGAGAACCACGCCTTCTGGGTGACCAGCTTGTTGAGCGCCTCGATCTGAGTGAGCTGGTCGCTCGGGTCGGCGGTCAGCACCTTCTGGACGGCGGCCTGCACGTCGGGGAACCGGTCGACCTCCGGGGTCGGGTTGTACCACTGCGGCAGGTTGATCATGCGCTGCACGGTCGCGACCGGGTTGGAGTCCATCGACAGGAAGGAGACGAACATCGGATAGGTCGGTGCGTTCTTCTGGTAGTCCATGTACTGCATGTCGTCCCAGGTGACCTTGATGCCGAGGTCGCCGAAGGTCTGGTCGACCACCGGCTGCCAGACCTGGAAGACCTGCGACATCGGCATGTGCAGCGAGAAGCCGTTGGCATAGCCGGCCTCGGCGAGCAGCGACTTGGCCTTGCTGAGGTTGAACGCGTACATCGTGTCGAGCGACGCGACATTGCCGGGCATCCCGGCAGGGAAGGCCTGGTTCGAGACCTTGCCTGCGCCGTTGCCGACCGACTTGAGGATGCTGGCGCCGTCGAACGCGTAGTTGAGCGCCTGGCGCACCTTCTCGTCGCCGAGCGGCTTGAACTTCTCGCCCGCTCGGTCGGTGAACTGGAGGCCGACCCATCCGGAGACCTTCGCTGCCACATTCCAGCCGTTCTGCTTCGCCTGCTGCAGGGCGGTGTCGTCGGCGTAGTTGACGTTGATCTGGCCGGACATCATCGCGTTGTCACGCGCGGTCGCGTCCTGGATCGGGTAGATCGCCAGCGGGTCGAACGGGAACTGCTTGGCGTCCCAGTGGTTCTTCACCTTGGTGAAGTGGTACTCCGATCCCGCGACGCTCGTGGAGGCGAGCGTGTACGGGCCGGACCCGACGGGCTCCTTGGCGAGCGTGCCCGCTGCGATCGCCTTGGGGGCCATCATGTAGCTTCGCCCGATGCCCATGAAGTAGAGCAGCGTGTCGTCGCGCTCCTTCAGGTCGATCTTCACGGTGTCGTCGCCGACGGCCTCGAACTTGTCGACGCTCGCGTAGGCCTCGCCGCTGCGCGCGCCCTGCTTGAGGTAGTTCAGGCTGGTGACGGCTGCGGCCGCGTCGAACTTCTCGCCGTCGGAGAACGTCACTCCGGTGCGCAGGGTCAGGGTGACGGTCTTGTAGTCGGCGGAGGTCTCGAACTTGGTGGCGAGGGCCGGTACGGGCTTGCCGTCGCCGTCCACCGCGATCAGCGGGTCGTAGACCGCCGACAGGTACGGGCCGTCGAAGCCGACGTCGGCCAGGGAAGGATCCCAGCTCGTCACGTCGGCGAAGTTGCCGATGTTGAGCGGACCGCCGGCCGCCGCCTTCGTGGGTGTGGTTTCGGTTCCCCCGGAGCCGCAGGCGCTCAGCGCCAGCACGGTCGCGGAGGCCACGGCCACCGCGATCAAGGCTTTCTTCATGGTGTCTTCTCTCGGTTCGCTAGGCAGGGAGTGGAACTCGAAACAGCAGACGTCGATCCAGCGATCGGCTGACACTCCGCTGTGTCGTGGCGGTAATTCTACAGTTGTTGACAAGAAAGGCAACTAGTGGAGAAAAACGATGGGAAAAGCCTGACATGGCGCGGCACACAACGTGAAATCGGCGCAGAGGGATCGCCATTTCGCGCACGGATCGACACGGAGAGGTGGTCACGATGTACGGGAAGATATACGATCCTCACGGGGCGATCGGCCCGTCCCCTCCGACGTCGAAGGGAGCCATCGGTGCTCGACAGCCCGACCATCCAGGCCATCGCGGACGAACTCGCGACGGCCGAGAGGGACCGCACGACCGTCCCGCTGCTGACCGCCCGCCACCCCGGTATGACGGTGGAGGACTCCTACGCCGTGCAGCGCGTCTGGGTCGAACGCGGCCTCGCCGCCGGCCGCCGGCTCGTCGGCCGCAAGATCGGCCTGACCTCCAAGGTCATGCAGCAGGCGACCGGCATCACCGAGCCCGACTACGGCGCGATCTTCGCCGACATGGTCTACGAGACCGGTGCCGTCATCCCGTTCGACCAGTTCTCCAACGTGCGCATCGAGGTCGAGCTCGCCTTCGTGCTCGACCGGCCCCTCGCCGGCCCCGACGTGACGCTCTTCGACGTCCTCGACGCGACGAAGTACGTGGTTCCCGCGCTCGAGATCCTGTCGTCGCGCATCGAGCTGCAGGGACGCACGATCGTCGACACGATCTCCGACAACGCCGCGATGGGCGGCATGGTCGTCGGTGGACGGCCGGTCGCGGTCGACGCCGTCGACCTGCGCTGGGTCGGGGCGCTGCTCTACCGCAACGAGACCATCGAGGAGTCCGGAGTCGCCGCCGCCGTGCTCGACCACCCCGCCGCCGGGGTCGCCTGGCTGGCGAACAAGCTCGCGCAGCACGGCACCCGCCTGGAGGCAGGGGACATCGTCCTCGCCGGCTCCTTCACGCGCCCGATGTGGGTCGAGCGCGGCGACACCATCCACGCCGACTACGGAACCCTGGGAGCCGTGACATGCCGATTCCTCTGACCCCTGCGCCGACGCTCGCCGACCGCCTGGGGGAGGCCGAACGCACGCTGTACGGGATGTGGTCGTGCGGCGGCAGCCCGCTGGCCGCCGAGATCTGCGCCGGCAGCGGCCTCGACATCCTGCTCATCGACGGCGAGCATTCGCCGGTGGGGCTGGAGTCGATCCTCGCCCAACTGCAGGCGGTCGCCGCCTACCCGGTGACGCCGGTCGTGCGGGCCCCGATCGGCGACGCGGTCATCCTCAAGCAGCTGCTCGACCTCGGGGCGCAGAACGTGCTCGTGCCGATGGTCGACAGTGTCGAGCAGGCGGAGGCGATGGTGCGCGCCGTGCGCTACCCGCCGCTCGGCGTGCGCGGTGTCGGCAGCGCGCTCGCCCGATCCTCGCGCTGGAGCCGCATCCCGGACTACCTGGCGCGCGCCCACGAGCTGGTGTCGCTCACCGTGCAGATCGAGACGACGGAGGCGCTCGCCGTGGCGGGGGAGATCGCCGCCGTCGAGGGCGTCGACGCCCTGCTGGTCGGCCCGGCCGATCTTGCGGCCTCCCTCGGCCTGCTCGGGCAGCAGAACCACCCGGACGTCGTCGCGGCCGTCGAGACCGTGATCCGCGCCGGTCGGGAGGTCGGCACTCCCGTCGGCGTCAACGCGTTCGACCCGGCGACCGCCGACCGCTACGCGCAGGCCGGCGCGGCCTACCTGCTGGTCGGCTCCGACGTCACGCTGCTGGCGCGTGCCTCGGAGGCGCTCGCCGACCGCTTCATCGGCCCGGCCGGCGGCCCCGCCGCCGCGGCGTACTGAGTGCCCACCGGCGCCTTGCCCAAGCCGATAGGATTGTATATGATCTCGAATATGGTCCACCGGACCCACCCATCCCCGACGACGAGGAGCCCCCTCCTGTGAGCGCCATCAGCCTGCCAGGCAAGATCATCGCGGTGCATCTCAACTACCGCTCGCGCGCCGCCCAGCGCGGCCGCACCCCGGCGCAGCCGTCGTACTTCTTCAAGCCGTCGTCGTCGGTCGCCGCCACCGGCGGCGAACTGGAGCGCCCGGCCGGCACCGAGCTGCTCGCCTTCGAGGGCGAGATCGCCCTCATCATCGGCCGCCCCACCCGCCGGGTCACGCCGGAGGAGGGCTGGGCCGCCGTCTCCGGCGTCACCGCCGCGAACGACTTCGGCCTCTACGACCTGCGCGCCGCGGACAAGGGATCCAACGTCCGCTCGAAGGGCGGCGACGGCTTCACCCCGCTCGGCCCCGACGTCATCCCGGCCGCGTCCGTCCGGCCCGACGCGCTGCGCGTGCGCACGTGGCTGAACGGCGAACTCGTGCAGGAGGGCATGACGGACGACCTGCTGTTCCCGTTCGGACAGCTGGTCGCCGACCTCTCGCAGCTGATGACGCTGGAGCCCGGCGACGTCATCCTCACCGGCACCCCGGCCGGCTCGTCCGTCACGCAGCCCGGCGACATCGTGGAGGTGGAGGTGGACGCGCCGACCGCTCCCGGCGCCCCGACCTCCGGCCGCCTGGTCACCCGCATCACCGAGGGCAGCGTGCCGTTCGGCGACTTCGGCACCAAGCCGAGCGTGGACGACCTCCAGCGCAGCGAGGCGTGGGGTACGCCTCCGGAGCCCGGATTCACGCTGACCGACGAACTCCGCGCCAAGCTCGCCTCCGTCGCCACCGCCACCCTCAGCTCCCAGCTGCGCAAGCGCGGCCTGAACAACGTGAGCATCGACGGCCTGACCTCCACGCGCCCGCAGGCGAAGGTCATCGGCACCGCGCGCACGCTGCGCTTCGTGCCGAACCGCGAGGACCTCTTCGCGACCCACGGCGGCGGCTACAACGCCCAGAAGCGCGCGTTCGACTCCGTCGGCGCCGGCGAGGTGCTCGTCATCGAGGCCAGGGGCGAGCGCGGCAGCGGAACGGTCGGCGACGTCCTCGCCCTGCGCGCGCAGGTCAACGGCGCAGCAGGCATCGTCACCGACGGGGGTGTGCGCGACCTCGCGGTCGTCGCCGCCCTCGACATCCCGACCTACTCGGCCGGCCCGCACCCCGCGGTGCTCGGGCGCAAGCACGTGCCGTGGGACACCGACCTCACCATCTCCTGCGGCGGCGCCACCGTTCAGCCCGGCGACGTGATCGTGGGCGATGCCGACGGCCTCCTGGTCATCCCGCCCTCGCTCGTCGAGGAGGTCGTGGCCGACGCGATCGAGCAGGAGCGCGAAGAGGAGTTCATCGCCGAGATGGTCGCCGCCGGCGAGCGGGTCGACGGACTGTTCCCGATGAACGCCGCGTGGAAAGAGAGGTACGCCGCATGGCTGACACAGCGCTGAGGGCCGACCCGGCCCTGAAGGCCGTCGCCCCGAGCAAGTCGCAGCTCGCCTACGAGTTCATCCGCGAACGGATCGAGGACGACCGGTACGTCTCCGGCTACCGGCTGGTGCTCGGGTCGATCGCCGGCGAGCTCGGCATCAGCGTCGTGCCGGTGCGCGAGGCGATCCGGCGGCTGGAGGCCGAGGGGCTGGTGACGTTCGAGAAGAACGTCGGCGCCCAGGTCGCCTTCCTGCACCCGACCGAGTACACGTACACGATGGAGACCCTCGCTCTCGTGGAGGGCGCGGCGACGCAGCTCTCCGCGCCGCGCCTCACCGCCGAGCACCTGCGCCGTGCGCGCCAGGTCAACGAGGCGATGATCGCGAGCCTCGACGGTTTCGACCCGCACCGCTTCACGCAGCTCAACCAGGAGTTCCACTCCGTGCTGTTCGAGGAGTGCCCGAACCCGCACATCCTCGACCTCGTGCACCGCGGCTGGAACCGGCTCGCCGTGCTCCGCGACTCCGTCTTCAGCTTCGTGCCCGGCCGTGCCCGCGAGTCGGTCGCCGAGCACGAGCACATCGTGGCCCTGATCGAGTCGGGAGCGGAGCCGCTCGAGATCGAGCTCGCCGCCCGCCGGCACCGACTCGCCACCCTGGACGCCTTCCACGCGTACCAGGACGAGCACACCCACCACTGACCTCAGCCCAGCCCAGTAAGAAGGAGCCAGCGCATGGCGCAGCACTACGTTCCCGAGAACCTCCCCACGACCATCCAGCACTTCATCGACGGGAAGTTCGTCGACAGCGTCTCCGGCAAGACCTTCGACGTGCTCGACCCGGTGTCGAACCAGACCTACGTGCAGGCCGCCGCCGGGCAGAAGGAGGACATCGACCTCGCCGTCGCCGCCGCCACCCGCGCGTTCAAGGAGGGCCCGTGGCCGCGGATGAAGCCGCGCGAGCGCGCCCGCGTGCTGAACCGCATCGCCGACGCCGTGGAGGCGCAGGACGCGAGGCTCGCCGAGCTCGAGACCTTCGACACCGGCCTGCCGATCACCCAGGCGCTCGGCCAGGCGCGCCGGGCCGCGGAGAACTTCCGGTTCTTCGCCGACCTGATCGTCGCCCAGGCCGACGACGCCTACAAGGTTCCGGGCAGCCAGCTCAACTACGTCAACCGCAAGCCGATCGGCGTCGCCGGTCTGATCACCCCGTGGAACACGCCGTTCATGCTGGAGAGCTGGAAGCTCGCTCCCGCGCTGGCGACCGGCAACACGGTCGTGCTCAAGCCGGCCGAGTTCACGCCGCTGTCGGCGAGCCTCTGGGCCGAGATCTTCCGCGAGGCCGGTGTGCCGGACGGCGTCTTCAACCTGGTCAACGGCCTCGGCGAGGAGGCCGGCGACGCGCTGGTCAAGCACCCGGACGTCCCGCTCATCTCCTTCACCGGCGAGAGCCGCACCGGCCAGCTGATCTTCGCCAACGCCGCTCCCTTCTTGAAGGGCCTGTCGATGGAGCTCGGCGGCAAGTCGCCCGCCGTCGTCTTCGCCGACGCCGACCTCGACGCCGCGATCGACTCGACCCTGTTCGGCGTCTTCTCGCTGAACGGCGAGCGCTGCACCGCCGGCTCCCGCATCCTCGTCGAGCGGTCGATCTACGACGAGTTCTGCGAGCGCTACGCCGCCCGAGCGAAGAACATCGTCGTCGGCGACCCGCACGACCCGAAGACCGAGGTCGGCGCGCTGGTGCACCCCGAGCACTTCGACAAGGTGATGAGCTACGTCGAGATCGGCAAGTCGGAGGGTCGCCTGCTCGCCGGCGGTGGCCGCCCGGAGGGGCTGGAGCACGGCAACTACGTCGCGCCGACCGTCTTCGCCGACGTCGCTCCGGAGGCCAGGATCTTCCAGGAGGAGATCTTCGGCCCTGTCGTCGCGATCACCCCGTTCGACTCCGACGAGGAGGCTCTGAAGCTCGCCAACGGCGTCCGCTACGGCCTCGCCGCCTACCTCTGGACCAATGACCTGGAGCGCGCGCACACCTTCGCCCAGAACGTGGAGGCCGGGATGGTGTGGCTCAACTCGCACAACGTCCGCGACCTCCGCACCCCGTTCGGCGGTGTGAAGGCGTCCGGCCTCGGCCACGAGGGCGGCTACCGCTCCATCGACTTCTACACCGACCAGCAGGCCGTGCACATCACGCTCGGGCCGGTGCACACCGCCCGGTTCGGCGCGAACTGACGCATCCGATCCACCCAGACCGCACTCGAAGAAGAGGAACCAGCACCATGAGCATCACCCCCGACGGCCCGGAGCCCGTGGTCGGCCTGACCGACCCGATCCCGGCACCGATCGACCGCATCCCGACCCCGAAGGCCACCCCGCCGGACATCGTCCGCTGCGCGTACATGGAGATCGTGGTCACCGACCTCGAGGCCAGCCGCAACTTCTACGTGAACGTGCTCGACCTCGTCGTGACCGAGGAGGACGAGAACACCGTCTACCTGCGCAGCTTCGAGGAGTTCATCCACCACAATCTCGTGCTGCGCAAGGGGCCGATCGCCGCGGTCGCCGCGTTCGCCTACCGGGTGCGCACCCCGGAGGACCTCGATCGCGCCGTGGCGTTCTACACCGAGCTCGGCTGCCGCGTCGAGCGGCGTGCGGAGGGCTTCACGAAGGGCGTCGGCGACAGCGTCCGCGTGGAGGACCCGCTCGGCTTCCCGTACGAGTTCTTCCACGAGGTCGAGCACGTGGAGCGGCTGGCCTGGCGGTACGACCTCTACACCCCGGGCGCCCTGGTCCGGCTCGACCACTTCAACCAGGTCACGCCCGACGTGCCGCGCGCCGTCAAGTACATGGAGGATCTCGGCTTCCGTGTCACGGAGGACATCCAGGACGAGGCCGGCACCACCTACGCGGCGTGGATGCGCCGCAAGCCGACCGTGCACGACACCGCCATGACAGGCGGCGACGGGCCGCGCATGCACCACGTCGCGTTCGCCACGCACGAGAAGCACAACATCATCGCCATCTGCGACAAGCTCGGCGCCCTGCGCATGAGCGACGTGATCGAGCGCGGCCCCGGCCGGCACGGCGTCTCCAACGCGTTCTACCTGTACGTGCGCGACCCCGACGGCCACCGCGTCGAGATCTACACGCAGGACTACTACACGGGCGACCCCGACAACCCCGTCGTCACCTGGGACGTGCACGACAACCAGCGCCGCGACTGGTGGGGCAACCCGGTCGTGCCCTCCTGGTACACCGACGCCTCGCTCGTGCTCGACCTCGACGGCAACCCGCAGCCGCTCACCACGCGCACCGACGACTCCGAGATGGAGGTCACCATCGGCGCCGACGGCTTCTCGTACACCCGCAAGGACGACCAGCCTCAGGGCTTCAAGCTCGGCGCGCAGGTCTGACGCGCGCCTCCTCCCCGCCTTCGGTCACTCGCCGGGGGCGGGGAGGTGGCGGCTGCGGTGGATCTCGTACGAGCGCTGTGCGGGGGTCGCGCCCTGCACGATCGGACGGTCGGCCATGAACTGTTCGATCAGGTACGCGAGCTCGTCGGGCTCGCTGAAGTTGATCGCGTGCGCCGCGCCCTCGAGCCGGACGATCACCACGTGGTCGTCCGTCTCGGCCACGAGCTCGCGCACCCGCTCCGGGTCGGGCATCAGCGGGTCGCGGTCGCCGATCACGACCAGGGTCGGCACGGTCAGCTCCAGCAACCGCTCGAGGGACGGATAGTTGGTGAGCGCGTCGAACATGATGACCGTGCTCGCGACGCCGAAGCGCAGGTAGTCCGGAACCGCGACCTTCACCATCCGCATGGGCTCGCGGCCGCCGTCTTTGGCGAGCTGCAGGACGGCCCGGGTCATGGGACGGTTGTACGCGCCGCCCGCCGGCGACACCAGGACGGCCCGGTCGATCCGGTCGGGATAGTGGTGCGCGAACTCCAGGATCACCGGGCAGCCCATCGAGTTGCCGACGAGGGTCGCCTTCTCGACGCCGCGGTCGTCGAGGAACCGCACGGCGGCGTGCGCCAGGTCAGGTACGGCGAGTCCGCGGGGCGAGCCGCCGCTGCGGCCGAAGCCCGGCAGATCGGGGACCAGCGTGTGGAAGGTGTGCACCAAACGCTCGGCGGTCGGCAGCAGGTACCGCCCGGAGAGCCCGAAGCCGTGCACGTGCATCATGGTGCGGGCACCGGCCGGGCCGGGAGCCTCCCGGTAGAAGACATCGACGCCGTCGATCCGCGTCCAGTGCTCCGACAGGCTCGAGGCCGGCCGGCGCGGCAGCCGCCGCGGCTTCGCTGCGCGCTCTCCCGTGCTCATGCCCCCAGCCTGCTCCGCGCGCCGCTCCCCGGCAATGCCCACCGTGCCGAAGGGCACGTATGTGCCCCTAGACGAGCGCTTTCGGGGCGCTTGCGTGCCCCTCGGCGACCTCCGGGCGGGGATCCGCGCGCTGGGCGGCGCTCAGGGTCGAGCCGGTGGAGGCGACGACGACCGCCGCCATGGCCACGACGTGAAGCCAGGTGACCGTCTGCCCCAGCAGCATCCAGCCGGCGAGAGTCGCCACGACCGGCTCCAGGCTGAGCAGCACCCCGAAGGTCCGGGCGTCGAGCCGGCGCATGGATGCGAACTCCAGCGAGTACGGGATGACCGACGACAGCAACGCGACCGCCGCCAACCCCGCCAGCGCGGCGGGGTGCGTCACCAACGAGCCGACGGAGGCCGCACCGAAGGGGGCGACGACCACCGCGCCCACCAGCACCGCGGCCGCGAGGGCGCCGTGACCGGGGACGAGAGCGCCGACGCGCGATCCGGCGAGGATGTAGCCCGCCCAGAACGCTCCGGCTGCGAGGGCGAAGAGGATGCCGATCGGATCGAGGGCGCGCCCGTCGCCGGCGCCGTCGACACCGAGCACGACGATCGCGGCAGCCGCCAGCAGCACCCAGCCGAGATCGCGCAGCCGCCGCGAGAGGACCGCTGCGAGGGCGAGCGGCCCGATGAACTCGATCGTCACGGCGATCCCGAGCGGGATCCGGTCGATGGCCGCGTAGAAGCAGCCGTTCATGCCGGCCATCGCCACCCCGAACAGGAGGACGGCACGCCACTGCCGGCGCTTCCAGCTCCAGAACCGCGGACGGAACACGACCGCGAGCACGATCCCGGCGATCAGGAGGCGAGCGGTGGTCGTGAACGCCGGCCCGAGGAGCGCGAACAGCGGGGTCGCGATGCCCGCGCCGAACTGCAGGGACACACAGGAGCCGACGACCATCAGCGCGGCGACCGGGGTGCGGGAGAGGGAGTTCACCCTTCCATCCTGGAGACATCGGTAACGTCGGTCCAGCGGATGTTTCCGACGTATAATCGTCGGAAACACCGATGAGGAGAGGGACGTCGTGTACAACCTCCACCGCCTCGCCCTGCTCGACGAGCTCGACCGCCGCGGCACGCTCGCCGCCGTGGCGCAGGCGCTGTCGTTCGCGCCGTCCTCGGTGTCCGAGCAGCTGACGCAACTCGAGCGGGAGGTCGGCGTGCGGCTGCTCGAGCCCGTCGGCCGCGGGGTGCGCCTCACCGCCGACGCGCACCTCCTGCTCCGGTTCGCGCGCGTCGCCCTGGCCGAGCTGGAGGCCGCGGAGTCGGCGCTCGCCGCGGCTAGGGACAGCGTCGCCGGCGTGCTGCGGGTGGCCACCTTCCAGACGGTGGCGCTGTCGGTGCAGCCGGCCGTGTTGACCGACCTGGCCGGGCGTCATCCCGAGCTGCGCGTGGACGTCGCCCAGGTGCAGGCCGCCGAGGCGACCTCCGGCCTCCAGGTCGGCGATTTCGACGTGGTGCTGGGGGAGGAGTACCCCGGTCGACCCGTTCCGCCGAGCGATCGGCTGCACCGCGAAGACCTGCGCGGCGACCGACTGCGCCTCGCGACGCCCGAGCACGGCCCCTGGAGCACGGCGACCGGTCTACGCGGTGTCGCCGCGGCGGCGTGGGCGCTCGACCCGGAGGGGACGGCGCCGGGCGACTGGTCGCGCGACGTCTGCCGCAGCGCCGGGTTCGAGCCGGAGGTGCGCTTCGACGGCGTCGACCTGATCACGCACGTTCACCTGGTGCGCACCGGTCACGCCGTGGCGATCCTGCCCGACCTGCTCGGCGCCGAGAACTCACGGGGAGTGCGCCTGGTCGAGCTTCCCGGCCGTCCCGAGCGCATGCTCTTCACCCTGACCCGCGCCGCGCGGGTCGCCCACCCCGCCGTCACCGCCTTCCGCGCCGCCCTCACCCGGGCCCTCGACGTGCGCGAGGACGGTTCCGGGTCGACTAGCGTTCTCTGAGGGGCGCGTGTGGACGCGCCAGGTGCTGTGAGCGAAGGGTGCGCGATGATCGCAGGGATCGAGACCGGCGGAACGAAGATCGTCTGCGGTGTCGCCGACCGGGAGAACCTGACCGAGCCCCGGTCGATCCGACGGTTCCCGACCACCACGCCCGAGGAGACGCTCGGCCGGATCGCCGACTTCCTCGCGGAGGTCGGACCGGTGGAGGCCGTCGGCATCGCCTCCTTCGGTCCCGTCGACGCCGACCCGGCCTCCCCGCACTACGGCTTCGTGACCTCCACCCCCAAGCCGGGCTGGAAGGACACGGACGTGCTCTCCGCCGTGCGTGACGCGGCGAAGGCGCCCGCTGCCTTCGTCAGCGATGTGACCGGCGCCGCGATCGGCGAGTCCCGGGCCGGGGCCGCGCGCGGTGCGCGCAACGTCGGCTACGCGACGATCGGCACCGGCGTGGGCGTCGGCCTGGTGGTCGACGGCCAGCCGCTCACCGGCAACGGCTGGCCGGAGCTCGGCCACCTGCTGGTCCGCCGGCACCCGGCCGACCGGTTCGAGGGCCACTGCCCGTATCACGGCGACTGCCTGGAGGGCCTCACCGCCGGGCCGGCCGTGCTCGCCCGCTGGGGAGTCGACGCGTCGTCGTTCCCCGCGGATCAGAAGGACGAGGCGTTCGACATCCTCGCCTACTACATCGCGCAGCTCGCCTGGACGACGGTGCTCACTCTCGGCCTCGACCGCCTCGTGCTCGGCGGCGGCGTCATGCTGGCGCCGGGGCTCCTCGAGCGCACCCGACCGGCGCTGACGGCGATCGCGGGAGGCTACGGCCCGCCGCAGGTCGCCACCGGCGACCCGCGCGACCTCCTCGTCGCTCCGGGCCTCGAGGGGAAGTCGGGCCTGGTCGGGGCGCTCAGCCTGGCCGCCGACCTGGTCTCGTGAGCATCCCGTACGCGCCGTTGCCGGTGTCGCAGGACGCCGTCGACTACGCGTACGGTCCGGATTCGATGCGGCGGCCCGGTGTCGTCCCCGGTGCGATCGAAGAGCTGCGCCTGAGCGACAGCGCACGCTTTCCCGGCACCTCGCGGAGCGTGTGGCTGCACCGACCGGCCGGCCTGTCGGACGCGACGGAAAGCGCGGTCATGTTCTTCACCGACGGCTGGTGGTACCTCGACCCCGACGGCGACGTGCGCGGCGGTATCGTCCTCGACAACCTCGCCGCGGGCGGCGAGCTGCCGCCGATGGTGGGCGTCTTCGTCGATCCGGGAGTCTTCGCCGACCAGGAGCCGCCCGCGAAGAACCGCAACGCCGAGTACGACGCGGTCGACGACCGTTACGCGGCCTTCCTGCTCGAGGAGGTGCTGCCGCTGGTCGAGAAGCGATTCTCCGTCTCCAGCGACCCGATGATGCGCGGGATCTGCGGTGGGAGCAGCGGCGGCAATGCGGCGCTGGCGGCCGTCTGGACCCGGCCCGACGCGTTCGGACGCGCCATCACCTTCAACGCGAGCTTCGCGCAGCTTCCCGGCGGCAACCCGTATCCCGCCCTCGCCCGCACCGAGTCCAGGAGGGAGCTCCGGGCGTTCCTGCACGCGGCGCACCGAGACCTGAACTGGAACCGGCGCGACGACAACTGGTTCGCCGAGAACCTCGAGACCGCCGCCGCCTTCGCGCGCGCGGGCTACGACATCCGGCTCGTCGTCGGCGACGGCGGCCACAGCCCCAATCACGGCGGTGTGCTCCTCCCCGACGCGCTCCGCTGGCTCTGGAACGCCCCGGCAACGCCGAGCTGAGAAATCGTACGAATCTCACGGCGCAGCGTCGGCGTACTGTCGGCTGGCGGCCAGCGGTTTCCCT
Source organism: Leifsonia sp. TF02-11 (assembly GCF_017565305.1). GTDB lineage: Bacteria > Actinomycetota > Actinomycetes > Actinomycetales > Microbacteriaceae > Leifsonia. The sequence continues at coordinate 16,826 of NZ_JAGEKP010000024.1, read as the reverse complement.
GCCTGCCGCGCCTACCCTCACGGTATGGCACGCCCCATCTCCTCGCCGGCGCGGTCGGCTCGGCCGGCGCAGCGGCAGCCCCACGTCGAGCTGTTCCGCTCGGCGCGCGACGACACCGTGATCGCGGTGGCGTGCCTCTGCCTGATCGGCCGCACGCACGAGCACGACGAGTGGCGACCCGAGTTCGACAGCGACACCGGAGCGGACAGGGCGGCGAGCCGGCGATGATGCCGGCGCGCTCCTGCCTCGCGAACGCGTCCGTTCGCAAACTGTGTGACGTGTATTAACAACCGCAACCGTTTGTGACGGTGGAGGGTGCGTCCGCACCCGGTCCGGTCCTAACGTCGGCGACGCACCCACCGCGTCATCTCAGCCCGATGTGAAGGACACAGCATGAAGAGAATCCTCCGGAGCGCCGCCGTCGTCTCCGTCGCAGCGCTCACCGTCGCGGGTCTCGCCGCCTGCGCCAGCGACTCGTCCGCCGCGACCGGAGGCTCGACCTCCGGCAAGAGCACCGTCTACTTCGGCGTCTCCGCCGCGGAGACCGGCCAGTACGCGCAGTACGGCGAGCAGTTCAAGGAGGCCTTCGACCTCGCCGTCGAGGAGGTCAACGCGAAGGGCGGGATCAACGGTCACCCTGTCGCGCTCAAGTACGAGGACTCGCAGTCCGACCCCAAGCAGTCCGTCGCGGTCGCGCAGAAGTTCGTGGGCGACGACAGCGTCAGCCTCGTCTTCGGCGACTATTCGTCGGCCGCCTCCATCCCGGCCTCCCCGATCTACACCGCGGGCAAGCTGCTGCAGTACGGCTTCAACAACTCGAACCCGGACTTCACCGCCAAGGGCACGCAGTATCAGTGGTCGACCTCGATCACCACGAGCGCCACGTACACCTGGACGGCCGACTATATCAAGAAGCAGGGCGTCAAGTCCGTCGGCGTGACCTACCTCAACACCGCGGACTGGGGCATCCCGGCGTTCAACGCCTTCAAGGACGAGGCCAAGAAGATCGGCCTGAAGATCACCGACGCCGAGGGCGTGCTCGACACCTCCGACGACTACCGCCCGTCGCTGACCAAGGCCGTCGCAGGCAAGCCGGACGCCTTCGTGCACATCGGCTACGGCCCTGACGCCGCGAAGCTGGTCACCCAGCTGCGCGCGATCGGCTACGACGGCACCTTCTACGGCGGACAGGACGAGCAGTCCTTCGACGGAACCAAGGACGCCGAGGGCGCGATCAACGGCGCCGAGTTCCTCGCCTCCAACCCCGCCAAGCAGGTGCAGGACTTCGTGAAGGCCTTCCAGAAGAAGTACCCGAACGAGACCGAGGTCACCGGTTTCGAGGCCGGCGCCTACGACGCGCTCAACGTCGCCGTCGCCGCGGCGAAGCTCGGCGGAACGACACGCGAAGGCATCCTGGCCGGCTTCAAGAAGGTCAAGGACGTGCCGAGCGTCGTCTACGGGAAGATCACCTTCGACCCGTCGACCCGCCGCGTGGCGTCGCCCGCGCTCACCCCGAGCATCCTGAAGAACGGGAAGTGGGTCGCGTACAACGGCTGAGCCGCTGAAGCGCACACCATGCTCGACACACTGATCGCCGGCCTGCTCCGAGGGAACGTCTACGCCCTCGGAGCGGTCGGCATCTCGCTCGTCTTCGGCGTCATGAACGTCGTCAACTTCGCGCAGTTCTCGTTCTTCGGTCTCGGCGCGATGCTGTCCTGGTTCTTCGTAGTGAAGCTGGGACTGCCGTTCTGGCTGGCACTGCTCCTCGTGCTCGCGATCTGCGGCGCGATCGGCCTGCTGATCAACGCGACCGTCGTGCGGCCGCTGGCGAAGTACCTGCCGCTCGCGGCCATGCTGTCCACCTACGCGATCTCGCTGATCCTCGACAACGCCTCTCAGGTCGCGTTCACGGCGCAGTTCCGCGTCTTCCCCGAGGTGCTGCCCACATCGAATCTGCACATCGGGAACATGCGCTTCGGCACGTCGGACCTGGTGATGCTCGGCACGACGGCCGCCGTGATGCTCGTGATGACCGTGTTCCTGAAGTACGGCAAGGTCGGCCGCGCCATCCGCGCCACCGCGCAGGACCAGGAGGCGGCCCTGCAGATGGGCATCCCCGTCGGCCAGGTGCAGCACGTCTCGTTCGTGATCGCCTCCGCGCTCGGCGGACTCGCCGGCGTCTTCATCGCGCTCTACGTGGGCGTCGCCAACCCCAGCTCGGGGCTGGACGTCGGGCTCACCTCGTTCGTGGCCGCCACGCTCGGCGGCCTGGGCTCGCTCGTCGGCGCGGTGATCGGCGGCTTCGTCCTCGGCATCCTGGAGGCGTTCGGCATCCACTTCTTCGGCGACACCGCGCGCGAGATCATCGTCTTCGTCATCCTGATCGTGGTGTTGATCGTGCGGCCGGGCGGCCTGTTCGGCAAGGTGCCGCTGATCTCGACGGAGCCGCTCACGGGCACCTTCCTCGGCAAGGGCCGTCCGCTGCGCATCCCGCGCTGGGTGTGGCCGCTGGCCTTCGTGGTGCTCGGCATCCTGGTGCCGGTCTTCGGCAACGACTACCTGGTGACCACCGGCACCCAGGTGCTGGTGTACGCGATCATCGCGGCCGGCTTCACCGTGACCGCCGGTCAGGCCGGCGTGCTCGCGCTCGGCCAGGCCGGCCCGATCGCCATCGGCGCCTACGCCTCCGCGCTCCTCACGCTGTACGTGCACGTGCCGTTCTGGCTGGCGCTTCCGCTGGCCGGTCTCGCCGCGGCCGTGGTGGCGTCGATCCTGGCGTCGCCGATCTGGGGCGTGAAGGGGCACTACGTGTCCATCGCCACTCTCGGGCTGGGAATCGCGATCGTCGCCGTGATCCAGTTGGTCCTGCCGCAGGGGCTCTACAACATCCCCGTTCCCGACTGGTTCGGGACGCCGTTGAACACACCGCAGGCGTACTACTGGATCGACTTCGGCGTGCTCGTGGTCACGCTGATCGTGATGTGGCGGCTGCGTACGTCGCACCTGGGCAAGGTGATCTCGTCGGTCGGCTCCGACGAGGTGGCAGCCCTGTCGTCCGGGGTGCGCGGCCGGGACTACAAGGCGCTGGCGTTCGCGGTCTCCGGCTTCTTCGCCGGGATCGGCGGTTCGCTGCTCGCGCACCAGTACACGTACATCGACCCGACCATCTTCACGATGCTGATGTCCCTGCTCGTGGTCACCATCGTGATCCTGGGCGGCGTCGGCCTCCCGTACGGCGCGGTCGTCGGCTCGATCATCCTGATCGGCGCGATGGAGCTGCTGCGGTTCACACCCGAGCTGCGCATCATCGTCTACGGCCTGGTGCTGATCCTGGTCGTCCGCTTCCGCCCCGGCGGCATCCTGGTGAGGAACTCATGAGCGCAGAGACGCTGCTCAGCGTCCAGAAGCTGGAGCGCCACTTCGACGGGCTGAAGGCCGTCGACGGGATCTCGTTCTCCGTCCACAGGGGCGAGGTCGTGTCGATCATCGGCCCGAACGGGTCGGGCAAGACCACCACGCTCAACCTGGTCACGGGCGCGATCCGGCCGAACGGCGGCACCATCACCCTCGACGGGGAGCGGATCGAGCGCGCGGACAGCGCCCGCATCGCCGAGCACGGCATCGCGCGCACGTTCCAGAACGGGCGGGTGTTCGCGACGCTGTCGGTGGCCGACAACATCGAGGTCGGCCTGCACACCACCCTGCGGGCGCACCGGCCGTTCCGGAGGCTGTCGAACCTGTTCCTGCTCCGTTGGATCCCGCTGCTCGCGGAGCTGTACATCGCGATCGTCGGCACGCCGGCCTCCCGTCGGGAGCGGGCGGCGATCGACGCGGTCGTCGAGTCGGAGATCGATCGCTTCGAGGCCAGGCTCGGCCCGCGCCGCGACGACCCGGCGTACTCGCTGAGCTACGCGAACCGGCGCCGCACCGAGATCGCTCGCGCGCTGGCGTTGGAGCCGAAGCTGCTCGTGCTCGATGAGCCCACGGCCGGTATGAACCAGTCGGAGACGGCGGAGGTGCTCGCCCAACTGCTCGAGCTCAAGGCGGCGGGGCAGACCATCTTGCTCGTCGAGCACAAGCTCGACCTGGTGATGACGGTGTCCGACCGGGTGATCGTCATGGACGGCGGCCGGATCATCGCAGAAGGACGGCCGGACGAGGTGCGCAGCGACACGGCGGTGGTCGAGGCCTACCTCGGTCGCCGGCGCGGACTCGGAGGAGTGGATCTGGCATGACCGAGCTGCTGGCACTGGAGGACGTGAACGTCTACTACGGCCCGTTCCACGCGCTGCGCGGAAACTCGCTCACCGTGGGGGAGGGCGAGATCGTCTCGCTGCTCGGCGGCAACGCCAGCGGCAAGTCCACCACGATGAAGACGATCCTGGGGCTCGTGCGGCCGAAGTCCGGCACGGTGCGGTTCGCCGGGGCCGATATCACGCACGTGTCCACGCGGCGCCGTGTCGCGGGCGGGATCGCCTCGGTTCCGGAGGCGCGCCGGGTGTTCCCCGAGCTGACGGTGGACGAGAACCTGATCGCCGGTGCGTACACGCGCCGCTCCCGGTCGCGCGCGGACAAGGCCGCCATCGCCGACGACCTGGACCGGATGCGCACGCACTTCCCGCGCCTCGCCGAGCGGCGGAAGCAGCAGGCGGGCACGCTCTCCGGCGGCGAACAGCAGATGCTCGCCTTCGCACGCGCCCTGATGAGCCGACCGAAGCTCGTCTGCATGGACGAACCGACCATGGGCCTCTCGCCGAAGCTGGTCGACCAGGTGCTCGACGAGATCGTGCGCATCAACACCGAGCTCGGCGTGGCCGTGCTGTTCGTCGAGCAGCAGGCCGAGCTGGCGCTCTCCATCGCCTCCCGAGGGTACGTGCTCGCGACGGGCGCGATCGTGCTGCAGGGCACGGCGCGCGAACTGCTCGACGACCCGCAGATCCAGGAGGCCTATCTGGGAAAGGCGGCCCACGAATGACAGGACTCGCACAGCGGTCGGAGCCCACCCGTCAGCGGCTGGGGTTCTTCACCCGGCTGCTCGACGCCGGCACGGCGCTGCAGCGCTACCGCAACGCGCTCGACCAGTTCGTGCGGGCGGAGGAAGTGGGGCTCGACACCGTCTGGGTGGCCCAGCACCACTTCCACGAGGCGGAGGGCGGCCTCCCCTCGCCGTTCGTGCTGCTCGCCCAGGCGGCCGCGCTGACCTCCCGCATCCGGCTCGGCACCGGCATCGTGACGCTGCCGCTCGAGGCGCCGCTGCGCGTGGCCGAGGACGCCGCCGTGCTGCACCTCCTCTCCGACGGCCGGCTGGAGCTCGGGATCGGGTCCGGCGGCACGCCGTCGTCGTTCCCCCCGTTCGGGCACGATCCCGCCGACAGGGCCGCGATCTACGACCGGCACAGGGAGGCGCTCGTCTCCGCCCTGCGCGGCGAGCAGCTGACCTCCGACGGCGGCGCGCTGTACCCGGCGGCGCCTGCGGTGCTCGACGTGATCTGGGAGGCGACGTTCTCGGCCGAGGGCGCCGCCCGCATCGGCCGTCGCGGCAACGGCCTGATGCTCTCGCGCACCCAGCCGCGCCGCGAGTGGCAGGCGCCGTCGTCGCCAGAGCTGCAGGAGGCGATCGTCGACGCCTACCTCGCCGCGCTGCCCGACGGGGTCGCGCCGCGCATCCTGGCCTCCCGTTCGGTGCTCGTCGTCGACACGGAGGCCGAGGCCGCTTCCTGGGTCCGACGCGGGATCGACCGCGGGCGCTCGTTCGTCGACGCGCAGGGGCTGGCGATCCCGGCCGGCACCACCGACGCAGAACTGCTGGCCTGGCTCGACGTCCACATCGGCACGCCGGAGCAGGTGCTCACCACCCTCGGCGCCGACACCGTGCTCGCGCGGGCGACCGACGTCGCGTTCCAGCCGCACCCGGTCGATCCGCCGCACGAGACCGTGCTGCGCTCGATCGAGCTCAGCGCGGAGGTCGGGCGCGAACTGCTCGACTGGTCGCCGGCCGTGCCGGCGGTCGCGCTGCGCTGATCCGTTCTGTCCACTTCCGATCCATCGAGTTCCGACCCATCGAAAGGACACCATGACCACCGACGTCATCGACCAGCTGGTCGGCATCCAGCCGGGCGACCCGCTCGACAGCCTGCGCGACCAGCGTCCCAACGCCCGCGCCAACGCGCAGGCGAGCTTCGACGCGCTGCTGCACTCCGACGAGCTGTCGCACGTCTCCCAGCGGGAGCGGCTGGCCGTCGCCTACTGGACGGTCGCGCTGTCGAAGTCGCCCACCGCAGCCTTCTACCGCGACCTCCTGGCCGCGGACGACGCCGCGCTGCTGTCGGCCCTGGAAGCCGCGCTGCCTGGTGCGCTGACCGACGGCCCCTACGGCGACTACCCCGCCGGGCCGCTGTCCGCGGAGAACGTCGACGGCCTCCACTGGCAGCCGTCGCCCGAGCTCGCCGCGGCGGCGGGTCCGCGCCTCGCCGCCGCCCTCGCCCACACGCACCTGCTCGTCTATCGGCCGAGGGATGCTTCGGCCGACGCCCTCCAGACGTTGCAGGACGCCGGGTGGTCGACCACCGGGATCGTCACGCTCTCGCAGCTCGTGGCCTTCCTCAGCTTCCAGCTCCGCGTGGTCGCGGGGCTCACCGTCCTGAAGGGAGAGCTCGCATGAGCGAGACGATCACCGGCACCGCGACCCAGGAGCCGACGGCCCCGAACGCGTTCACGCAGGCGGAACTCGGCTGGGAGGCCTGGCTCGAGCCGCTGCCGCTGGAGGACCTCACCGAGCGCCACTACGCCGGCCTGGTCGACAAGGGCCGCGCGAACAGCCCGTACTTCCGGTTGCTGGTGCGCGACCCCGACATCCTCGGCGCACGCACCCGCACCGACAACGACATCTTCTACAACGAGAAGGGCGGGCTGACCCGCGCCCTTCGCGAGCTGTCGGCCACGGCGGCCTCGCGCACGAACGGCTGCATCTTCTGCGCCTCCGTGCACTCGCGCTTCGCCAGCCACCACTCCAAGCGCCCGGACGACGTGCAGCGCCTGCTCGACGAGGGCACTGCTGCACCGCAGGACGACCCGCAGTGGCGGGCGGTGATCGACGCGTCGGTCGCGCTCACCCGCATCCCGGACGAGTTCGGCGCTGACCACGTGCGCGCGCTGCGGGAGGCCGGCCTCGACGACGTGGCGATCATCGACGCGATCAACGGCGCCGCCTTCTTCAACTGGGCCAACCGCCTGATGCTGTCCCTGGGCGAGCCCACCCCCGCCCGCTAGGCAGCGCAGACCGTAACTCCGGAGATCCGGGCCGAATCGCCGCGGATCTCCGGAGTTACGGACCGACACGCCGTCCAGCGCCCCGAGACTCCGGAATTGCCCACACCTAGATCTCGACGTCGCTGCCCATGGTCACCGTGCGGAGGGCCGGCAGGCCGAACCGCGCGGCGGGGTCTGCGGCGTTGTGCGCGAGCGCGACGAACAGGCCGCGGCGCCACGGCACCATCCCGCGCTGCCTGGTCACGCGGATCGCGCCGCGCGAGATGAAGTACGACGCCTTCTTGAAGTTGGCGTCATCGAGCGGCAGCACCCCGACCCGCACCGCCGTGCGGAGGGCGCGCGGGATGTCGGGGTCGTCCGAGAAGCCGAACCGGACGCTCAGGAACTCGATCCCGTCGTCCTCGTAGCCGAGCGTGTCGCACTCGAAGGCCTCCTCGGGCGGAACATGCGGCACCTGCGCGAAGCTCACAGAGACGATGATCACGTGCTCGTGCAGCACGTGGTTGTGCTTGACGTTGGCCCGCAGTGCCAGCGGCACGGTCTCCTTGCTCGGGTGCGGGAAGATCGCGATACCAGGCACCCGCGGCAGGTGCAGCCGACGGACCTCCTCGACGAAGGCGGCCATCGATCCCTCCTTGCGCTTGCGGTCGGCCTGCACCAGCTGCCGGCCGCGACGCCAGGTGGTCATGATCAGGATGACGACGCCCGCGATCAACAGCGGCACCCAGCCGCCATTGATGATCTTCGACAGGTTGCCCGCCAGGAACGACAGTTCGAGCCCGCCGAACGCGACGGCGGCCAGCACGAGCTTCCAGGGCGCCCAGTGCCAGAGCGGGCGCGCGACCAGCAGCAGGAGCACGGTGTCGACGACCAGGGCGCCTGTGACCGAGATGCCGTACGCCGTCGACAGCCGATCCGAGGAACCGAACGAGAGCGTCACCGCGAGCACGCCGATGAACAGCAGGATGTTGACCGCCGGCATGTAGATCTGGCCGCCCTCGCGCAGCGAGGTCTGCTGGATCTTCAGCGGGGGCAGGAGCCCGAGCTGCACGGCCTGCCGCGACAGCGAGTACGCGCCCGAGATGACGGCCTGACTCGCGATCACGGTCGCGGCGGTGGCCAGGATGACGACGGGCAGCCGCCCCCACTCCGGGATGAGCAGGAAGAACGGATTCGCGCGCGCCGCAGGATCGTGCAGCACGAGCGCCGCCTGGCCGAGGTAGTTGAGCACGAGCGCGGGGAACACCAGGAAGAACCAGGCCCGGCTGATCGGCGTGCGGCCGAAGTGTCCCATGTCGGCATACAGCGCCTCCGCGCCGGTGATGACCAGCACGACAGCGCCGAGCGCGACGAAGGAGAGCACGGGACGGTCGACGATGAACGCGATGGCATACGTCGGCGACAGTCCGAGCAGTACGGAGGGGAACTGGACGACCATCGCCAACCCGGCGGCTGCGATGACGACGAACCACAGCACCATGACCGGGCCGAACAGGGCGCCGACCCGTCCCGTGCCGAACCGCTGCACCGCGAACAGTGCGACCAGGATGACGGCGGCAATCGGGATGACGAGGTGCGAGACCGCCGGCACGGTGACGTGCAGGCCCTCGACGGCGGACAGCACGCTGATCGCGGGGGTGATGATCGAGTCGCCGTAGAAAAGGGCGACGCCGACGATCCCGATGACGAGCAGGGTGCCGGCCTTGCCCGCCTTGGCGGCGTACAGCCGTTGCGCGAGCGCGGCCAGGGCCATCACGCCGCCCTCTCCGTCGTTGTCCGCGCGCATCAGGATTCCGATGTACTTGATCGAGACGATGACGGTGACGCTCCAGAAGATCAGCGAGATCACCCCGAACACGTCGGCCTGCTGCGCCCTCACGGCTCCGCCGTCGAGCAGGAAGACGGTCTTCAGGGCGTAGAGCGGGCTGGTGCCGATGTCGCCGAAGACCACGCCGAGCGCCGCGAGCGCGGCAGCGTACAGGACTCTCCTGCGGCGGCCCGTCCGCGCCGGAGCGGGGGTCTCGTCGTCCACGTCTTCGTGCGTGACGGCCGGGTGTTTCTCGTGCACGCGGGACACGCTACCCCGGTTGCGGCGCACCGCACTCGCGCGGACGGCCGTGGCGGGAGGTTCGGGGTGTGGAGAGGGTCGCACGGCGTGTTCCGGCACAATGATGAAGCATGGACCAGCGCAGGATCGACAGTGCGATACAGGCGTTCTACTCCGACGCCTTCGACGAGGACGCCCGGCTGACCACGCGCTCACCCCAAGGCCGACTGGAGTTCGAACGGACGCAGGAGATCGTCCGCGCGGCCACGCCGGCCCCGGCGCGCGTTCTCGACGTCGGAGGCGCGACCGGCGTCCACGCGGCCGCACTCGCCCTGAGCGGCTACGACGTGGTCTTGGTCGATCCGGTCGAGAGCCAGGTGGCGGTGGCCGCGAGGATCGGGACGTTCGCGGCCGTGGTGGGCGATGCCAGGGAGCTCGACTTCCCCGATGACTCCTTCGACGCCGTCCTGATGGCCGGCCCGCTCTATCACCTCGCCGACCGACGCGACCGCCTGACCGCCCTTCGGGAGGCGCGACGAGTATGCCGGCCCGGCGGATCCGTCCATGCCGCCGCCATCCCGCGACTGTCGGCCTTCGCGGCGGCGGCGCTCGACCCCGACCTCTTCGACGCGGCCCCGGACGACTGGCTGGGGCTGTTGCGGCACGGCACGCCGGTTCCCTCGCTCCGCTTTCCGGCTGGCCACTATCACACGCCGCTCGAGCTCGAAGAGGAGCTGTCGACCGCGGGGCTCCAGGACGTGAGTGTCAGCGGAATCGAGGGGCCGGCCGGTATCGCGATGGAGAGCGTCACGCAGGCGTCAGAAGCGGATCACGCGGCCGCCCTGCAGCTCGCGCGGACGTTCGCGCACACACCGGACATCCGCGACTTCAGCAACCACCTGCTCGGGTCCGGAACAGCATGAGAGCGGACGGCGATGCTCACGCCGGCTTCTGCAGGGTGACGCCGCGACCCGCGAAGAACCGCCGGAACGTGTCGAGGTCGAGCACGGCGTCCTGAGCAGTGTCCGCCACCCCGGACGGGTTGTGAAGAACGATCCGATCGCCCTCGACGCGATGGACGAGGACCAGGTGACCGCCACGCCGGACGTTCGGCCGGCCGGGATACCGGATCTCGGACGAGACGGAGGCCAGGGCGACCTGACCGCCGCGGACATGCTCGAGCAGTTCCTCCGCCTCGATGTCCGGGTGCACGGCGCCCTCGATGCCGAAGTCGTCGCGGATCCACTCCACGAACGGCCGGTAGTAGAGCCCGCCGACGGTGTCGCCTTCGCGCACGAGCGCGGCCCGTCGTTGCGCGCGGCCGACCAGGTCGAACATGGTGATGTCGCCATGCTGCGGCGACCAGGCGCGGAGCACTGAGCGCAGACAGGCCAGGCCGCAGACGTGTCGCGACCAGAACAGGTATTCCTCCTCCGACGGATATCCGTCCGAGGTCCAGTCGAAGAACCGAGCCGGATTCGCTCCGTGCTCGATGAGCGGTTCATTGCAGCTGAGGTCGCCCCACTGCGACTCGTAGGGGAAGGGTCCCATGGTGCTCCCTCGGTGTTCGGTGCGGCCGCCCCCAACCTAGCCGTGCCGTCAGCACGAACGGTGCAGCCCGGCCGGCGACGGCCGGGGCGTCACACCGCGACGCCGTCCACCGAGTACACCACCTCGCCGCCCAGCACCGTGAGCCGGACGGTCGCGTCGAGCAGCACCTCTGCGCCGTCGCGGAACGGATCGACGTCGATGACGATGAAGTCGGCCGCCGCGCCCTGGCGCAGCACGCCGAGCTCCCCGTCCCAGCGCGAGGCGTATGCGGCGTCGCGCGTCGCCCGGCGCACCGCGTCGGCGATCGCCATCGCGTTGCCGGCGAGGTTCGGCGGCAGGTCGCCGTCCATCGCCGACCGGCGGGTCGCGGCGATGTAGAGGTTGGGCAGCGGATCGTACGGCGCCGTCGGAGCGTCCGTGCCGAGAGCGAGGGTCGCGCCGGCATCGGCGAACTCGCCCCACGGGTAGGCACGCTCGACCCGGTCGTCGCCGAGCATCGCCCGCCAGTTCTCCTGGATCGCGGGGTCGCTGTGCACCGGCTGAACCGAGGCGACCACGCCGAGGCGCGCGAGACGGGCCGGGGTGGCGGCGTCCACCGTCTCGAGGTGCTCGATGCGGTGGCGGCGGTCCGCGCGCGGCCCGTTCGCGGCCACGGCCGCGTCGAGGGCGTCGAGCGCGAGTGCGGACGCCGCGTCCCCGATCGCGTGCATGGCGACCTGGAGGCCCGCGGCATCCGCGGCCGTCACCACCGCCGAGAGCGAGGGGAGGTCCCACAGCGCCTCCGGCTGCGAGCCGTTCGCGAACGGCGCACGCATCGCGGCGGTGCAGCTGTCGATCACACCGTCGACGAACAGCTTGATGCCGGTGACGCGCAACCACGGTCCGGGATACTCGTCGGCCAGCTCGACGGCGCGGGCGACGGCGGCCAGGTCGCCCTCCGTCGTGCCCGTGCGGTTCACGGCCCAGTGCGCGGCCATCCGGATCGGCAGGGTGCCGTCGCCGTCGGCCAGCGCGGCGGCGAGGGCGCGCAGGTCGGCTTCGCGCAGAGCCATCTCGACCGCCGCGGTGACGCCGGCCTCCCGGTACGTGTCGAAGGCCGCCCGCAGCGCCCGCTCGCGCTCGGCGTCGGAGACGAGCGCCTCCAGCCGGTCGAGCATGAGCCCGAGCGCCGCGTTCTCGAGCAGCCAGCCCGTGGCGACTCCCTCGGCGTCCCGCTCGATCCTCCCTCCCAGCGGATGGGGAGTGTCGTCGTCGATGCCGAGCTCGGCGAGTGCCGCGCTGTTCAGCCACGCCGAGTGGACGTCGTTGGCGTGGAGGTAGACCGGTCGGTCGGAGACCACGGCGTCGATCAGATCGCGGTGCGGCGCCCGCCCGCCGAGAGCGGAGAACAACCAGCTGCGCCCGATCAGCCGGGCGCCGTCGGGCAGCGCGGCCGCGGCCGCCGCCAGCCGCGACTGGATCTCCGCCACGTCGGCGGCGTCGTGCAGATCGACCTGGGTCAGCGACTCCCCGAGGCTGACGAGGTGGGTGTGCGCGTCGACGATGCCGGGCAGCACCACCGCGCCGTCCAGCTCGACGACCTCGTCGACCGGCAGTGCGTCGGCGGTGACGGTGTCTCCGACGTACGCGATCCGGCCGTCCTCGACCACGATCGACTCGGCCCAGGGCCGGGTGTCCGAGGTGAAGACCGCTCCGCCGCGGTAGTGGATCAGGGTGCTCACAGTGACTCCTTCGATCGTCGCGACGAACGCACGATCAGCAGATAGAGGACGAACGGGACGATGAGACCGACCGGCACGGAGAGGTCGATGCCGCTCAGGGCGGCGGCGACGGGGCCGACGAAGACGAGGGTCGCGCTGCACATCAGCGAGGCGGCGATTCCGACGAGCACCGCGACGACACCCGCGAGGTGGAAGCCGCCGGAGAACCAGAAACGACTGCTGCGGGATTCGTCGGTGAGAGCAGGGCCGTCGTAGCGGTTCCGGCGCCACAGCATGTCGGCGAGATAGACGCCCATGATCGGCGCGAGGATCGTGACCCCCAGCTGCAGCGCACTGGAGACACTGTCGAGGAAGTTCCAGACCAGGAGGGCGAACAGCGTCATCGCCACGCCCACCGTGCCGTCGAGCAGCACCGTGCGCGAGCGGGGGAGCTTGATGCCGACGGCCTGCAGCGCGAGTCCCGAGCTGTAGGCGGTCATGGCGTTGTTGGCGATGGTGCCGACGATGACCGAGATCAGGAAGACCGGGGCGAACCAGGCCGGGAGGAACTTCTCGAGGCCGGCTTCGGGCGACGTCATGTCGACGGCGCTCGCCGCGAGGCTGCCGACGAACGTGGCCAGGATGCCGGGGATGACCAGCCCGAGGGTCGTCCACAGCGCCACGTCGCGCACCCGTGTGCCGCGCGGAAGGTAGCGCGAGAAGTCCGCGCTGTTCGTGTAGGAGAGCGGGGCGGAGGCGACGAGCGCGACTCCCGCGGCCATCATGGCGACGAGCTCCACACCGGAGAGCGGCTTCGCGGGGGCGAAACTCCAGTGCGCCCCGCTGACCACGAAGACCGCCATGCCCGCGAAGATCACCGCGAGCACGATGGCGAGCGGCTGGTAGAGCCGCATGATCAGGCCGTGGCCGTACACGCTGATGACCATGGTGGCCGCGGCGATGACGACAGCGCTGATCGCGATGGTCCAGCCGGTCGCGGGCACGCCGATGCGCCCGAGCAGACCGACGGCGACGGTCGTCGCCGCAGCCCAGTTGATGGCGAGGTAGCAGACGCTGATCAGCCAGCCGGCGATCGCGACATTGAAGCGGTTGCCGGTGATGCCGTACATCGCGCGGGTGATGACTTCGCTCGGGGTGCCGGCCGCGGGGCCGGAGCCGGCGACGATGCCGGTGACGATCGAGAACACGTTCCCGATCACGATGACGGCGAGGGCCTCCCACAGGGTGAGGCCCATGACCATGAGCGTCGCCCCGACCACGACGGCGAGGAAGTTGACGTTCGGCGCCGCCCAGACGGCGAACAGGTCGCGGGCGCGGCCGTGGCGCTCGGTCTCCGGGATGAAGTCGATGCCATGCGTCTCGATGCGCGTGGGGCTGTCGGCGTCGGTCGTCAGCGCTGACTCCTCCGCCAGGGTCTCGATGGGTGGGTTGTCTGACACGGGTCCTCCAGGTCATTCTGCAGAAGCGCTCGGGTGAGCGGAACGTCGTCGTTCGCGTCGCACGGCACGCTACGTACCCAAAACGATTTGGGCAAGAAGAATCCGACAAATTAGGATGCGATCATGGCCCGGCAGCGATCGACCATCCGCGATGTGGCCAGGCGCGCGGGCGTCTCGGTGACGACGGTGTCGCACACGTTCTCCGGCAACGGCGTGGTCAACGCCGCCACCCAGGCACGCGTGCGCGCGGCCGCGTCAGCGCTCGGCTACCACCCGGACGTCGTGGCGAGCGGCCTGCGGCGCTCCCGGCTCGGGGTGGTCGGCCTGGTGCTGCGGCCGGCGGGAGAGCACCCGGAGCACGTGAGCGACGTCGACTACTTCCCGCGCTTCGCCGGCGCAGCAGCCCTCACCTGCCTGCAGCACGGCTACGCGCTCATGCTCGTGGCCGACCCGACCGAGCCGGGAGCGCCGGTGACCGCCTACGCGTGCGACGGCATCGTGGTCACCGACCCGGTCGCCGACGACCCCCTCGTCGCGCTCCTGCGCTCGAGCCGCACGCCGTACACGCTGGTCGGGGCGGACGTGAACGATCCAGAGGATCCCCAGGTCGTCGACATCGCGACCCCGGCGATCACCGACCGCGTGCTCGATCTCCTCACGGAGGCCGGCGCGACACATCCGGCGCTGGTCACCGGGTTCGATCGGATCGAGTGGAACCTCGCGACAGAGCAGCGCTACCGGGAGCGGATGCGCGCGTCCGGCGCCGCGGAGGTCGTCGTCCACGCCCGCGAGCTCGACGGCGGCGAAGCGGGGAGCCGGGCTGCGGACGACCTTCTCGCCCTGCCCGAACGGCCCGACGGCGTGTACTGCCAGACGAGCGACCACGCGCGCGGTCTGGTGGACCGATTCGTGGAGCGCGGCATCCGGGTGCCCGACGACATCCGCGTCGTCTGCGGGTCGGACGCCGACCGCCTCCGCAACACGGAGCCGTCGATCACCGCGGTGGACCTCCAGCCGGAGGCCCTCGGCCGGCAGGCGGCAGCCGCCCTGCTGCGCCAACTCGAACCCGGTCTCGAGCTCACGGTGCCGGACCCCGACCACGGCCGCATCATCGAGCGTCGGTCGACCGCGCGCTGACCCTCGACCCCTGCGCGATTTGCGCCAAATGCCGCGTTGCGGGCCCCGAGCCGCCACACTTGCCGCAATGCGGTGCGGCGATTCGTGACGAATGTCGACTTTCGTGCCACGAATCCCGCGATTCGTGACGAATGTGGGTGGGTGGGATTTGCGCCGAGTGTGGCGGTTGGGGTCGTGAGTCGCCGCATTTGCGCAATGCGGTGCGGCGATTCGTCACGAATGTCGACTTTCGTGGCACGAATGTCGGGATTCGTGACGAATGTGGGTGGGCGGGATTTGCGCCGAATGTGGCGGTCGGGGTTGTGGGTCGCCGCGTTTGCGGCAAATGTGGTGCGGATTCGTGACGAATGTCGACTTTCGTGGCACGAATGTCGTGATTCGTGACGAATGTGGGTGGGTGGGATATGTGCCGAGTGTGGCGTTGCGGGGTGTGAGCTGCCGCAGTTGCCGCAAATGTGGCGGGGATTCGTGACGAATGTCGATATTCGTGGCACGAATGTTGGGATTCGTGACGAATGTCGCGCGGGGGAGCGGCGGCGCGTCAGAGGCCCTCGGCGACGGCGGCGGCGGCGTGCAGCCAGGCGCGGCGCGTGCGCGGCGCGAGCGTGTCGAACGCGAGGCGGCCGCCGTGCATCTCGGGGTCGAACGGGATGGTCACCGCCCTGCGGGCGAGCGGCTCGAAGCCGGCGGCGACGCGGCGCACGTCGGAGGCCGGGCCGGTGCGCTCGGACTGCGACACGATGACGACAGCGTCGCGGGCGAGCCGCGCGGAGTTCGCGTCGCGCTCCAGCAGCGCCTCCAGCAGCAGAGCGCCGGCCTCCGCGTGCTCGCCGAGGGCCGTCGTCGCGATGACGAGCTGGTCGGTGTGGTCGATCATCCGCAGCCACCGCTCGGCCGACTCGTCGTTGCCGCTGTCGATGAAGACGAGCCGGTAGAACTTGGTGGCCACCGTGTGCAGGAGGTCGAAGTCGGCCGAGGAGATGCGCTGCTCGGTTGCGAGCATCGTCGGGTTGGAGCGCAGCACGTCGTACTTGTCGGCGTTCTGGTGGTGCACGAAGTGCCCGATGTCGGCCGTGCGCGCCTCCGCGGAGAGCAGGGAGGCTGTGGCCGGGAGCAACGACTGCACCGTGGCGTCGTGGTCGTCCTGCTCGGTTCGCCAGCCGAGGGTGCCGCGGGTCTCGTTGTTGTCCCACGCCAGCACACCGGATCCCCCGTTTCGTGCGAAGACCGCCGACAGCAGCGCGGTGGTCGGGGTCTTGTTGGCTCCGCCCTTGCCGTTGACGATCGCGATTGTGCGCGGGCCGGCCCAGTGCCGGCTGACGGCGTCGATCTCCGCGCGTTCGCGCAGTTCGCCGGCCGAGGGCTCGAGCGGGATGCCGGCGCGCGCCAAAGCTCCGCGGACTCCGCGGCGCGCGCGGTCGGGGCGCGGCTTCTCGGCGTACAGGAATGACTCGCGCCCGGGCGCCGCCTGCGGCAGGAGGGCGACGGGCCCGGCAGACGACGAGTCGCCCGGCGAGGGTTCGGCTGCCGACGATCCCGTCTGGCTGAGGAGGGCGGCGAAGTCGCGGTCTGGCGAAGAACCGTCTTGCGAGGATTCTGCCGGCGACGTTTCAGCCCTCACCGACCCGCCCGCAACTGAACCGCCCGCAACCGACCCGCCCG
>NZ_JAGEKP010000023.1 GCF_017565305.1 Leifsonia sp. TF02-11 | reverse complement strand
GACAGCGCGGCGGCTGGTCATTCGCGCCCCTCGCGCTCGTGTATCCTAGATGAGGCCTTCGGGCCACCGGGGTGTGGCGCAGCTTGGTAGCGCGCTTCGTTCGGGACGAAGAGGCCGCAGGTTCAAATCCTGTCACCCCGACCCAGTAGTAAGACAAAGGAACGGCCGGCTCGCTCAGCGAGCCGGCCGTTCCTTTGTCTTGTAATCGGTCGTTGGTGTCTGCTGACCCTCAGAACGCATCCGGCCGCGCGAAATCCACTGCCGCATAGATCGACTCCGGGTCGATGTGCGAGCGGATGAGCGGCAGGGTGCGCGAGACCGCCGTGTTGATGCGTTCGCGGAGGTCGTCGGAGGTGATGGCGTAGTCCTTGAAGTCCGCCTCGGCCGCGTAGATCCCCAGCGGGAGCGTCAGCGACTGGAAGAAGCCGAAGAGGGGGCGCATCTGGTGTTCCACCAGGAGGGCGTGACGGTCGCTGCCGCCGGTCGCCGTGAGCACGATCGGCTTGTCGATCAGGGCGTACTGGCCGATGTGGTCGAAGAAGAGCTTGAACAGGCCGGTGTAGGTCGCCCGGTAGGCCGGTGAACCGACCACGACCACGTCGGCGGACTCCACCGTTTCCAGCGCCTCCTGGACCCGCTGGCTGAGGCCGCTGCGGAACGGGGCGGCGCCGAGGTCGGCGAGCAGCGGGGCGAGCTCGATCGTCGTCGAGGTTCCGCCGGTCGCTTCGGCGAACGAGCGCGCGACTTCGTCGACGAGCACCGTCGTGCGGGAGGGCGCAGTCGGGCTGCCGCTCACGCCGACGACGTGGGGTGCGTGTGCCATGCGGGTACCGCCTTCGCTGGGGTGGGTCGGGGTGCGCCCAACGCTACCCCCGGGTGTCCGGGAACGCCCGTCCGGCTGTCACGCACCGTCACGAAGCCCCGCGCGCAGCGTCACAGAGGCGCTGGCGGGTACAACTCCGCGACGACCTCCAGCGATCGGATGCGGCCCTCGACGGTCGCGGCGCCGGAGGACACCATCAGCTCATCGACGCCCGTGGAGGCGATCAGCGAGTCGAGCCGCGCCCGCACCTGGTCGGGCGTGCCGATCGCCTGGCGCGCGTTCCGGACTGCGATGAACTCCTCCTCCGCCGGGCTGAACTCGTAGGCGAGCGCCTCCTCGACGCTCACCGGCTCCGGCTTGAGGCCGCGGCGCATGCGGAGGAACGACAACTGGCCCGGGAGCGACAGCGCGCGCACCTGAGCGGGGTCGTCGTGCGCGATCACGTTCACGGCGATCATCGCGTGCGGCTCGCTCAGCTGCTCTCCCGGCTCGAACCGGGACCGGTACAGGTCGAGCGCCGCCTCGGTGTTCTCGCCGGCGAAGTGGTGGGCGAAGGCGAACGGGAGGCCGAGAGCGGCGGCGACCTGCGCGCTGTAGCCGCTCGACCCGAGCAGCCACACCTGGGGAGCGTCACCGAGGCCTGGCACCGCGGTGATGGTGTGCAGCGGGTTCGCGTCGCTCATGCCGCCGTAGAAGAAGCCGAACAGGTCGAGCAGTTGCTGGGGGAAGTCGTCGACACCGAGCCCCTCCGCGCTGCGTCGGAGCGCCATCGCGGTCGCGCCGTCGGTGCCGGGAGCGCGCCCGATGCCGAGATCGATGCGGTCGCCGTAGAGGGCGCGGAGGGTGCCGAACTGCTCGGCGACGACCAGCGGGGCGTGATTGGGGAGCATCACGCCGCCGGACCCCACGCGGATCCGGTCGGTGGCCGCCGCGATCCCGGCGATGAGGACAGCGGGGGCGCTGGAGGCGATCGCCGGCATCCCGTGGTGCTCCGCCACCCAGAAACGCCGGTAGCCGAGACGTTCCGCTTCTCGTGCGAGGCGGATCGTCCCGGCTACTGCGTCGGCGTTGCTGCCGCCGGCGGGTCTGCTTGCGAGGTCGAGGACGTTGAGGGGGATGCCGGAGGTCACACGGAGGGCAACCGCTGCCGCCCTCCGCCCATTCCCCTCGAAGGACGAGCCCTAGTGGCAACCGGTCAGGACGACCGGACCTTCCGCATCCACGCGGCGACCGCGACGCTCACGAGGCCGATGACCAGGAGGCCTGCGCCCGTCCAGATCGCCCACTGCGCGATGACGGAACCGGTGTCGGCGAGGCCGGAGCTGCCCGGGTCGTTGATTGCCGACGCGGAGGTGTCAGCCGGGATCACCGTCAGGGTCGCCGAGCAGACGTGTCCGCTGGCCGCGCCCGTGCCGACGACCGTGTAGAGGCCGCTCGCATCGGCCGGGAGGGTGACGCGGAGCACATCGCTGCCATCGGCGTTGGCGTGCTTGGAGAATGTGACGGAACTCGCCATGACAATGCTTGCGCCATCGGAGCCGCTGGCGACCCAGGTGATGGTCTCACCGTCGCGCCAGGTGCCCGGCACACAGATGAGCGTCGCGGAATGTCCTGCTTGGGTGGAGCTCACGTCGAACGTGCAGGGGGCCCCACTCGGGTATCCCACTGCGTTCGCGGCCGCGGGCGCGGCGAGAAGCAGCGCTGCGGTGACGGCTACCGCCGCCAGGATCTTCTTCAACATCGGGCACGCCTTTCCCTCGACCCGGCCACCTCACAGGTTAGTGACTAATCCTCACTTTACGCCCGCCGCGCACGGCGCAGCAATGGTTCCCACAGAGGTTCCTGCCCCCACATCGGGGGTGGTCCCGTCTCCGTTCAGCGTCGGGGTGACCGCCACGGTCAACCCCGTCGACTTCTGGAGTGCGCCCAGGAACTCCACATCGACGGCACTGGACTGGCCCGGCGCTAACTGGACCTCCACCACCGCGACCGGTCGGCCTTTGTCCGTCCCGGCGAGCGACGGCAGTTCGGCGCCGTTGGACGTCACGCCGGCGAGGAGCCCCTTGGCCGGCCCGTAGAACGCGATCCGCGTTCGGATGGAGCCCGGCGGCACGCCGAACGCCCCGCTTCCGGTCACGTACGCCGGCAAGGCCGTCGCCGCGTCGGCGGGGGCGTTGTTCTTCAGCGTGACGTGCACGACCGAGGTGACCTTGCCGTCCGCCCGACACACGGCGGCTCCGGCCGCGACCGACGTCTGCAGGTAGTAGTCCATCTTCGAACCTGTCGCGTCGTTGAAGTACACGCCGAGCGCAGTCGTCGTCGGGCTGGATGCCGGGAGCTCCCCGGCGAGCGTCGTCCGACTCAACACCGACTGCTCTGCCGGGCGCGAGCTCCAAATGCGCACCCGGTCGGACGATCCGGCGGTCATGAGCGCGGTGACGAGAGACTTGCCGTCGACTCCCCCACTCGCGAACTTCGAGAAGACGGCCGTCGTCGCGGAGGAGAAGAACGCGTCCTGAAGGCCCGGCTGGTCCGGATACCTTGCGTAGATGTCGCTCAAGAGCAGTGGCACCGCATTCGAGGAGGAGAGCACGTCGCCCGAGGGCAACGGCACAGGCCCGGTGGCGTGAAGCAACGCGCTCAGCACGACCGGATCGAGCGCGATTACACCGTCCACGACTCCACCGTGCATCTTCACCCACATCGCGGATGCGGTCCGCGCGGCGAGCGGGAAGTCCGGAGTGAAGTTGACGTCCTGCAGGTATCGGCCGACGAGCGGCCCGTAGAGGTCGGTGGTCGCGGTCGGCACGCCGACGACCGGCTCCGACCACGGGCCGATGGCGGTGCCGGCGTTCTGCGACGTCAACGTAACGGCTCCATGGTCGGTGGTGACCAGTGCGACCGAGCCGATGAGACCGCCCGTCGAACGCAACTCCGCCGGGTTCTGCGCCACGATCAGATAGGAACGGGGGCCCGTGGCGCCGAGCATCCCCGGCAGCAGCCGGGCGGTGTTGCCCGCGATCGTCAGGTCGGGGCCGACCGCATTCATCGCGCTGCGCACTTTGTCCACGGCGGCCGCGACCGGTGCGACGACACTGCGGTCGTCGATGGCGGCCACCTGGCGCTGGGCGGACTCGAACGAGGTCTGCGCTCTCTCCAGGACGGGCTGCGCGGTCAGCAGCGGCTTCAGGTCGATCTTCCCGCCCGAGGGTTTCAGGCTCTGGGGATCCACCGCCCCCGCGACCGACACGAGCGGACGCACGACATCGCTCGCCAGCGTGTCAGTGGCGGCCGCGACCATTCGCACAGCGGTCAGGTTCGGGCCGATCCACGGGACGAACTCGGCGAGCCGCCACACCGGGTCGCTCGTCAGCGCCGCAGCGTGGTGGGCACGCTTCTGGAGGTCGGCAGCCGCCGGGCCGACGTGGGTGATGCCTCCCGATTCGATGGCCGTGCGCACGGCCTGCACGTCGGGCTCGGCCGCGGCGAGTTCCTGACGGGCCAGAGCGGCCCTGACGCCGACCCATGCCGCGGCGGCCAGGACGAGCAGGACGACGATCAGGACGATCCAGAGGACTCGCCGCCAGGTGCGCCGGCGCGGTTCAGTGGGCGGAGCCGCCAGCCGCGGCGGCGCTTCGTGTTGCGAGAGACCGGTCGCCATGCCGACAAAGGTAACAAATCCTCAGCTTTTACCCTAGTCGGTCGGAGGCCCCCAAAAGAGGGCGCGCGGAGCCTGTGGACGGCGATCGAGAGCTAGCGGCCGAGGCCGCGGTATCGCCAGCCGGCTGTTTTCCAGGCGTCGGCATCGAGGGCGTTGCGGCCGTCGATGACCACGCGCTGTGCCACCAGAGACCCGACCGTGTCCGGGTCGAGTGCGGTGAATTCGGGCCACTCGGTTATCAGTACGACGATGTCCGCTCCGGTCACGGCTTCCTCGC
>NZ_JAGEKP010000022.1 GCF_017565305.1 Leifsonia sp. TF02-11 | reverse complement strand
GCTCCAGAGCTTCCAGTATCCGGATCCGAGGCGTATTGCTGTCACGACTCTCACGATTCCACACCGATTGGGAAAATTCAATCGATATGAGAGAACTCAATAGATGGGTACGATGGTTGCATGTCCCAGCAGCAGCAGCAGCAGCAGCAGCAGCAGCGTGCGGTGCCCGGCCCGACGGGCGAACCAGCCGGCCCGGACGCGAAACGGCGTCCGGCGACCGTCGCCGAGATCAAGGCGATGTCGCACCCGCTGCGGGTGCGCATCCTGCGGCTCTGCGGCGACCATGAGCTGACGAACAAGCAGCTCGCCGACCGTCTGGGGGAGGATGCCGGCACGGTCTACTACCACGTGCGGCAGCTCGTGGCGGCGGGGTTCCTGGAGGCGGCCGACGTGCGGTCGGGCGAGAGCGGCGCCCTGGAGAAGCCGTATCGTTCGACCCGGAAGAGCTGGTGGCTGTCGATGCCGGTGGAGGGGGTCGCCTCCGGGGCGGGCTTAGCGCCGGTCGACGCGTTCCAGCAGGAGCTCGCGGAGGCCGGACCTGCCTCGATCGCCGCGTACGCCCGGTTCTCGCTGCACCTCTCGGCGGAGGATGTCGCCGAGCTCGACAGACGGATCGTCGCGGTGATCGACGAGTACGTCGAGACCGACCGGGAGCGCAGCCATCTGCCGGCGCACGGAGGCATCTTCCTCCTGCATCGTGCGGTGGAGTGAGCCACAGCAAAAGGCACGCCCTCGTGGGCGTGCCTTTTGTCTATTGGGGTGAGTAACGGGGCTTGAACCCGCGACCTGCTTGCGGATTCAGTACCGCAACCAGGCGCTATTGGGGTGAGTAACGGGGCTTGAACCCGCGACCTCCTGGACCACAACCAGGCGCTCTACCAGCTGAGCTATACCCACCATGTCCGTCGCTCGGACCGGTCATCTTGCGATGTCCGTTCCGTTCGAGGCAACTCGTCGATTCTAGTACATCCGAGCGGCCCATTTTTCCACGACGCCCGCCGCGGCCTCCTGGGTCTGCTCCGTGGTCGGCCCCGGCTCGCTCACGAACGCCGCAGCGCGGTAGTAGTCGAGCTCGCGGATGGACTCCAGAATGTCGGCGAGTGCGCGGTGGCCGCCGTTCTTCTCCGGCGCGTTGAAGTAGATGCGCGGGAACCAGCGGCGGGCGAGCTCTTTGATGGAGGAGACGTCGACGTTGCGGTAGTGCAGGTGGTTATCGAGGCGCGGCATGTACTTGGCCAGGAACATGCGGTCGGTGCCGATCGTGTTGCCGGCGAGAGGGGCGGTGCGCGCGGTCGGTGCGTACTTGAGCACGTACTCCAGCACTTCGTATTCGGCTTCGGCGAGGCTCTTGCCGTTCGGGATCTCTTCGATGAGCCCGGATGTCGTGTGCATGTCGCGCACGAATTCGTTCATGTTGGCGAGAGCGGACGCGTCGGGCTTGATCACGATGCTGAGGCCCGGGTCGAGCACGTTCAGCTCGAAGTCGGTGATGACGACGGCGATCTCGACGAGCTCGTCGACCTCGAGGTCGAGTCCGGTCATTTCGCAGTCGATCCAGACCAGTCGATCCGTAGAGGCAGCCATGCTCGCCAGTCTAGTGCTGGCCTCCGACCATCCGCGGCTGCGCGCCCCGCGCCTGGCCGCTGAGCGCCTGGGCGTGCAGCGGCTGCGTGTGCACGGGTTGCACCTGGGGCAGTTTGGGGCTGAGCCCGTCGCCGGACGAGATGCCGCGCAGGCGCCGCGCTGCCCACGGGATGGCGTGGACGCGCAACCAGGTGCGGAACGGAAGATCCTCCGGCAGCTCGGGGGCGGACACCTGCTCGTCGCGGGCGTCCGCGGTGTCCGCGACAGTGGTCTCCGCGTACGGCACGCCCAGCGCGTGGGCCGCGTGCGTGGCGAGGAGGCGGTGGCCGCGCGAGCTGAGGTGCACGCGGTCGGCGCCCCACATCGCCGGGTCCCGGAACTCCCGCACGCCCCAGACGTCGAGCACCACGGCGTGGTGGTCGCGGGCGATGCTCCAGATGTTCGCGTTGAAGACGGCGGCTCGACCGCGGAACGGCTTGAGGAAGAACGCGAACTGCGGATCGAAGAGGTTGGCGAGCAGCACGGTCGTGCCGTGTGCCCGCAGCATCCGCACCCCGTCGGCGAGGCGTTCGGCCAGTGCGTCCGGATCGGCGGCAGGGCTCATCAGATCGTTGGCGCCGACGAGTACCGAGACCAGGTCGGGCTTCAGCGCCAGCGCGCCGGGGACCTGCTCGCCGACCACATCCGCGATGCGTCGGCCGCGCACGGCCAGGTTGGCGAACTCGATGGAGTGCCCGGAGAGCCGGGCGTCGCCGTCGAGGATGCCGGCGAGCCGGACGGCCCAGCCGAGCCAGGTTTCCGGGCGCGCGGGCGCAGGATCGCAGAGCCCCTCGGTGATCGAGTCCCCGAGAGCCACGTACCGTGTATAGGTGGTTCGGCTCACGTCCCGATTGTCGGTCGGCCGGGTTGCGTGCGGGTGTCGCGCCGGGGCGGATAGCGGGATCGTCGCCGGGAATTCGCCGGACGTACACTGGTGGTCGTGGATGCGACACCCGCCGTTGACCGTCCCGTCACCCGGGACGTCGAGTTGACCCTGTACTCGTCGGCCTTCTGCGAGCCGTGCATGCAGACCAGGGCGGTGCTCGCGGAGGCGAGGCGGCTGGTTCCCGCGCTGTCGGTGACCGAGCGCGACGTGGCCCGCGAGCCGGAGCGGGCGGAGCGCGACGGCATCCGCTCCACGCCGACCGTCATCGTGCTCGGTGCTGACGGCGCCGAGGTCTTCCGTGCGGAGGGCGTCCCGACATTGAATCAGGTGCTCGTCGCCGCAGCGCGCGCCCTCTGACGACGTCGCGAGGCGGCTGATTCTGCGCAGCCTCGCGCCCTGCGGACTCGGTTAGCGCCGTCTCGCGGGCAGTGTGGTGCCCCCGGCAGGAATCGAACCTGCGACCAAGGGATGAGAAGCACCGCGAGAGCTGCTCCGGGCAGTGTGGTGCCCCCGGCAGGAATCGAACCTGCGACCAAGAGATTAGAAGGCTCCTGCTCTATCCGCTGAGCTACGGGGGCGCGGCCTCCACGATACCGCAGCGGGCGGGGAGCGCTTCGTCGGCGCGGCGTTTACAGGGATGCGCCCGCCTTGCCCGCTCGGTTCACGATCGCGATCACAGGCCGGCGTCCGCGGAGGCCGAACCGCAACCGCAGGCTGGCGTTCCTGGCGATCATCAGAGCGACGATCACCGCAGCGACCGCGGGGACGAGCCCCGAGATCGCCATCGCCACGTGCGGGCCGAGGGCCTCCACGATCCAGCCCATGAGCGGGCCGCCGAGGGCCTGGCCGCCGAGCAGGACGAGGATGTACAGGGAGATGACTCGACCGCGGATCTGCACGTTCGACGACATCTGCACCAGCGAGTTGGCCGCTGTGATGAACAGCAGGTTCCCTACGCCGATGCCCACGAGCAGCACGCTGAAGGCGATCTCGCCCGGCGCGAATCCCGCGAGGGCCTGCACGATGCCGAGCGCGGCGGCGGTTCCGACGACCATCGAGAGGCGCACGGACGTGCGTCGGGTGGAGGCCAGCGCCCCGGCGAGCGCTCCGGCGGCGACAAACGCGTTGAACATTCCGTAGCCCTGGGCTCCCACGTCGTACACGTCGTTGGCGTATGCGGCCAGGAACACCGGCATGTTGAACGCGAAGACGGCGAGCACGGCGACCATCACCACGGTCCAGAAGATCACCGGCTTGCGGCGCACGTAACGCATCCCCTCGGCGAGCTGACCCTTGCCGCGCGGGGCGGCGGGCGAGTGGTGGAGCTCGCCGCTGCGGAGGCTGAGCAGCGACCCGACGACCGCCAGGCAGGCCACCGCGTTGATGGCGAACGACCAGCCGCCGCCGACGGCCGTGATCAGGATTCCGCCGAGCGCCGGGCCGATCAGGCCGCCGAGTTGGAAGATCGAGGAGTTCAGGCTGATCGCGTTGCGGAGGTAGGTGGGCCCGACGAGCTCGTTGACGAAGACCTGCCGTGCGGGGTTGTCGACGACGGTGACCAGGCCGAGGGCGAAGGAGATCGCGTAGACGTGCCAGACCTCCACGGCGCCGGTGAGCGTGAGGACGGCGAGCAGGGCGGCGAGCGCGGCGGCGGCCGACTGCGTGCAGACGAGCAGCCGCTGCTTCGAGTAGCGGTCGGCGATGACCCCGCCCCAGAGGCCGAAGATCAGCATGGGCGTGAACTGCATGAAGACCGTGATGCCGACGGCGGCGACGCTGCCCGAGAGCTGGAGGACCAGCCAGTCCATCGCGATGCGCTGCATCCAGACCGCCGTGTTCGCGACCAGGTTGCTGGCGGCGAACCGGCGATAGTTCGTCACCCGCAGTGAGATGAAGGTTTCGCGCCACGGCGGGCGGGCGGAGAGCACCGGCATCGGGCCGGTGGGCGGCGCGGAGGGGGCTGGTGAGGGGACGGCTGCTGCGGGGTTCGCCACGGGGATTTCCTGCGTTCCTGGTTTCGTATGTTCGTTCTGCTTGCCTCAACGCTACGGAATCCGCGCTATTCTTTCAGCGAATCGACCCTATAACTACCATTGGGTTTCCGAATGATTACCCGGTGGCGACGAGCACGGAGGACGAATGTTCGACCCGGTCCTGCTCCGGACGTTCCTCGCGATCGCGGACACGCGCTCGTTCACGCGCGCGGCCCAGCGGCTGGGCATCAGCCAGCCGACGGTGAGCCAGCACGTGCGCAGGCTGGAGCAGGCGGCGAAGCGGCAGCTGGTCGCACGTGACACGCGGGAGGTGCGGCTGACCGACAATGGCGACGCGATGGCCGGGTTCGCGCGCACGATCCTGGCGGCCCACGCCGAGGCCGACAGTTACTTCAGCGGGTCGGCGATGCGCGGCCGGCTGCGCTTCGGCGCGGCGGACGACTTGGCGATCACGACCCTCCCGCGCATCCTGCGGCATTTCCGGCAACAGAACCCGCAGGTCAACCTCGAGCTGACCGTCGACCAGTCCGCGCCGCTGCATCGGCGGCTGCAGGCCGGGCAGCTCGACCTGATCTTCATCAAGCAGAACCCCGGCACGACGGACGGCACCGTGGTCGCCACCGACGAGCTGGTCTGGATGGGGCAGGAGAAGACCGTGCTCGACCCGGACGCGCCGGTTCCGCTGATCGCCTACCAAGGCCCCAGCCTCAGCCGCCAGATCACGATCGACGCTCTGGAGCAGGCAGGGCGCACGTGGCGGATCACCTGCAACACGCGAGAGGTCAACGGGGTGCTCGCCGCCGTGCGCGCCGGGCTGGGCGTCGCGGTCTTCCCCCGGTCGCTGATCCCCACGGACCTGATCAAGGTGACGAACCGCTTCGGTCTGCCCGAGCTCGGCCACGTCGACTTCACGCTGCTGTCCAACCCGTCGGCGGCGCGGGAGCCAGTGGAGGCGCTCACCACCGCGATTCTGGCGAGAGCCGTAACGCGCGTGCCCTGAACCTCGGCGTGCGCCGGCGCCTCAGCCCTCCACCGGCACCCGATCCGGGTCGGGAGGCCGCAGGCCGCCGTCGGCCGAGCGACGCCGCAGCGTCAGCGCGACGACCGGGAAGATCAGCACCGACAGCATCCCCGCGCCGACGAGCGCCGTCGCGGTGCCGGACGTCAGGTCGTGAGCGGCGACACCGATGCTCGTGACCGCGACGATGATCGGCAGTCCGGTGGCGCTGAACAGCGTCAGCGAGGCACGGTCGCCGAACGTCGATCCGGCCGGAGTGGCGATCGAGCCGGGCAGGCCGCGCACCACGAGCAGCAGGATCACGAAAATGGGGAGCAGCAGGAGCGCGTGCGGGTCGGTCAGGAGCGCGCGGAGGTCGAACGTGATCCCGGTCTCGATGAAGAACACCGGCACCAGGACGCCGAACGCCACCGCCTCCAGCTTCGTCTCGATCAACCGGGCGTCGCTCTCCTCCGCCCCGCGCAGCAGCACCCGGCAGATCACGCCGGCGGCGAACGCTCCCAGCAGCATGTCGAGCCCGAGCGCGAGGCTCAGCCCGACGAGGGCGGCGACGACCAGCACGACGAACCGGATCGCGAACTGCCCGCTCGTGTGCAGTGTGGCACGCACGAGGGCGTGGAAGCGTTCGTGGCCGCCGCGAGCGGCGAACCAGACGGCCGCCGCGGCGATCACCGCGAACGCGATCAGCACGATCGCCGCCGAGAGCGGCTTGCGACCGCTCAGGAAGAGCGAGATCGCGAGCAGCGGGCCGAACTCGCCGACCGCGCCGACGGCGGTGACCGCGAGCCCGAACGGCGTGCGCAGTTCGCCGGCGTCGCGCAGCATCGGCATCAGCGTGCCCAGTGCCGTGGAGCACAGAGCGATGCCGACGTAGACGCCCGCGATCGGGTCGGGTGCCAGCAGCACGCCGATCAGCACACCGGCCGCGAGGGAGATCAGCCAGCCGAGGGAGGCACGGCGCAGCGGTCGACCACGGATGGCGTGGAAGTCGATCTCGTTTCCCGCCATGAAGAAGAGGAACGCCAGTCCGAACTGCCCGACGGCGTGCAGGGCGTCGGAGGCCGGCACCCAGCCCAGCACGCTCGGCCCGACCAGAATGCCGAGCACGATCTCGAACACCACGAGCGGGAGCTTGGCGACCCGTCCCACCAGGGAGGCCAGGAGGGCGGCGACGACCGCCAGCAGCGGGACGAGGACGATGGTGGCGACCTTCGGATCCATGGTGCCGATGCTAGAGGCCCGCGGGTCCGCGGGGGAGTTCATACGCACGAAATCCGCGCGGGCTAGGGTGTCGTCATGCGCGAACTCCAAGCCAGAATCATCGAAGAGCTGAACGTCTCGCCGGCCATCGACCCTGCGGCCGAGGTCGAGCGCCGGGTGGACTTCCTGGTCCGCTACCTGACGGCGACCGGAGCCTCCGGCTTCGTGCTCGGCATCAGCGGAGGTCAGGACTCCTCGCTCGCCGGCCGGCTCTGTCAGCTCGCCGTCGAACGCCTCGCCCAGGAGGGTGTCGAGGCGGAGTTCGTGGCGATGCGGCTTCCGTACGGGGTGCAGCACGACGAGGACGACGCGCAGCTCGCGCTGTCGTTCATCCGGCCGCAGCGGACAGCGGTGTTCAACATCCAGCGCGGCGTCGACGGGGTGCAGGCCGAGTTCGCCGACGCGTTCGGCGAGTCGCTGACCGACTTCAACAAGGGCAACGTCAAGGCTCGGCTGCGGATGGTCGCGCAGTACGCGATCGCCGGCCAGCGCCGGCTGCTGGTGGTCGGCACCGACCACGCCGCGGAGGCGGTCACGGGCTTCTTCACCAAGTACGGCGACGGCGGCGTGGATGTCACGCCGCTGACGGGGCTCACCAAGCGTCAGGGCAGGGCGCTCCTCGAACACCTGGACGCGCCGGCACGGCTGTACGAGAAGGCGCCGACGGCGGACCTGCTCGACCTCGATCCCGGTCAGACCGACGAGGCGAACCTGGGCATCGAGTACAGCGACATCGACGACTTCCTCGAGGGCAAGGACGTGTCGGACCACGTCGCGACGGCGATCGAGACGCGCTACCTGGCGACCGAGCACAAGCGGAGGGTCCCGGCGAGCCTGTTCGACGGGTGGTGGAGCACGCGCGGCGACTACACGCGCTGAGCACCGGGCCGTCCGGGACGACGAAGGGGCGCCGACCGGGTGGTCGGCGCCCCTTCGTTCCGTGGTGGAACCCGAGTGGCTCGGGTCGTTTGCTCGCTCGGTCAGCCGACGGGCTGGCCGAAGCGGGGACTCGGGGAGGTGTCGTTGTCGTCGCCGGAGGCGGTGAACGCCGAGACCGGGAGCGGCGTCTGCTCGCCGGACTCCGCGGGGGCGGTGGCGAAGCGGGTCGTGGGCAGCGTGGTCGGGGCTGCCGCGACCGGGGCTGCCCCGACCGGGGCTGCCTCCGGCGGCGCGGGTTGCGTCGCCGTGGCCTGGGCGGGCTGCGCGAACTGCTCGTGGTGCTGCTGTGCGACCCAGGCGTCCTGCTGGGCCAGCAACGTGCGGTCGGTGTCCGTCGACTCGAACCGCCAGCGCTCCAGGTCGCCCTGGAAGATCCGGCGGGCACGTCCCGGCTTGTTCTGCCACTCGATCAGCCGGTCGCGGAACTCGGCGACGGCAGGGTCGAGCTGGTAGCCGAAGGTCGCGGATGCGCGCTTCATCTCGGCGAGCTGATGGCCCGCCCAGTTGGCGGCGATCCCCGCGCCCTTGATCGGCAGCAGCCGGACCAGGATGTCGGCCTGCCCGACGGCGCGGTCGGAGAGCACCTGCTCGGCGGGTGTCAGCGAGTTCCAGACGGACGCCTCGGTCGCCGCATCGACGAGCGCGGCGATCGCGCTGGCCTTCTGCTGGCGGTCGGTGCGCTTGAGGAGTCCACGGAGGGCGCCGCGAGCGATCCACGCGGCGAGCAATCCGGAGACGACGACGGCGATCGCGAGGACCACCGCGTTGAAGACCGCGGGCTGGGCGGCCGACGAGTTGAGCCAATCGACGAAGTCATTCCACCACTGCATGCGGCGATGGTAACGGCGTCACGCCGCCGGACCGGGCAGGGCGGGCGCTGTGTCGCGCATCCGCGGGAGAGAATGAGGGTGACGACGATCGAAGGGATGGACGCGATGGAGACTTTCGTCGTGGCCGGCGGCTGCTTCTGGTGTCTGGACGCGGTGTATCGCGTCCTGCGGGGCGTGCAGGACGTGGTGTCGGGTTACACGGGCGGCACGACCGTCGACCCCACGTACGAGGAGGTCTGCACGGGAACGACAGGCGACGCCGAAGCCGTCGCGGTGACCTTCGACCCGGCGGTGATCCCCGCCGACGTGATCCTCGACGTGTTCTTCACACTGCACGACCCGCGGCAGCTCGACCGCCAGGGCGCGGACGTCGGCACGCAGTACCGTTCGGCGATGTTCTTCGACGGCGAGACGCAGCGGCAGCTCTTCGAGGCGGCGCGCGACCGGGCGTCGGAGTACTGGGAGGGCGGCGTCGTGACCACGATCGAGCCGCTCGGCCCCTTCTACCGCGCGGAGGAGTACCACCAGGACTTCTTCGCCAAGAATCCGGGTCAGGGCTACTGCCTGGCGGTCGCCCTGCCGAAGGTCAACAAGATCCGCGCGTCGTACGCGGAGTACGTGATCGCCGCCTGAGCGGCGGAGTCCTCCACAACTGCTTCGTCGGGCGGGTTGTCCACTGATCCCGGTGGCGGCCCGCGCGGCGCTTGCGTCGTCGGCGAGAGTGGTCTCGACCCCATTCGACGGGGTCGGAGACGGGGAGACGATGGCTGATCCGGTAGCGGTGCATGGGGTCGTGGCGACGAAACCGAGACACGTGATCCCGGAGGTCGGGGCACCGGTCACGACCTTCCGGCTGGTGACGGGTCCGCGAGTCGCGGTCTGCACACTCGAGGTCTGCGCAGAGGATGGCCTGATCGTCGATCCCGGCGCCGATCCCGGTGGGGACGGGCCGCGCGACGCACAGGGCAACTGGTACACCGTCATCGCCACGCACCGACTCGCTGAGAGCGTCGCCGCTTGCGTGGCCCGCGGCGATCCCCTGGTGGTGGCCGGGCGGTTGCGGGTGCGCGACTGGGCGGGTGA
Source organism: Leifsonia sp. TF02-11 (assembly GCF_017565305.1). Classification (GTDB taxonomy): domain Bacteria; phylum Actinomycetota; class Actinomycetes; order Actinomycetales; family Microbacteriaceae; genus Leifsonia. The sequence continues at coordinate 111,493 of NZ_JAGEKP010000022.1, read as the reverse complement.
ACCCGAGGGCGTCACCGCCGAGATCGACGCGGACGCCATCGGCCACGACCTGGCCTGGGGGCGCAGCGTGTTCACGCGGCGCGTCGACGGCGCTGCGCTCGTGGCCCACCGGGAGGTTCGCGGAGTTCCCACAGGCGCGGAGCCCTAGGGTGGTCACCATGACAGCGCTGGCCCGACCGACCGCCGCACGCCACAGGTGGAGGGCGCAAATCGTCGTCCTGATCGGCCCGGCCCTGGCCCTCGCCGTGGCACTCAGCGCGTGCAGTTCGCCGTCGCCCACCACGCCGACTCCGACAGCCTCCACCCCGGTCGCCAGCCCGACCCCGACGGCCACAGCGCCCGCGGCTCCGGTCTTGGTTCCGAACGGAACGGCTTCGCAGAACCTGCCGTACTTCGACAAGGTCAACCACGCGACCATCGCGGCCAACGCGGGGGCGCAGGGGCGCGATTTCATCGACGCGCTGGTGGCTGCCGGGTTCCCGAAGAAGGACATGCAGCTGACGGCCGACACGACGACCATCGGGCTGAAGGCGAACTCCATCCAGTTCTCTGTTCAGCTGGGCGCCACCTGTCTCATCGGCCAGTACGGCGCCGATGCGGGCGGCTACCAGAGCATGACGACTGCGACGCTCGCGACCGGCGGATGCCTGATCGGGCAGACCCGACCTATCGACTGGTAGTTCCCGGTATCCTCGTACAGGGCTGCGGGCCCGGCGGCGAGCCGAGGTCCGAGCGGTCTGTGCGAGTCCAGGACAGGGAGTTTAGGAAGAAGAGTGGCCGAATACATTTACTCGATGGTCAGGGCCCGCAAGGCGGTCGGCGACAAGGTGATCCTGGACGACGTCACGATGGCGTTCCTCCCGGGGGCCAAGATCGGCGTTGTCGGCCCGAACGGCGCAGGTAAGTCGACCATCCTGAAGATCATGGCCGGGCTCGACACCCCTTCCAACGGCGAGGCCAAGCTGTCGCCCGGCTACACCGTCGGCATCCTGATGCAGGAGCCGCTGCTGGACGAGAACAAGACCGTCCTCGAGAACGTGCAGGAGGGCGTCGGCGAGATCAAGGACAAGGTCGACCGCTTCAACGAGATCTCCGGCCTCCTCGCCGACCCCGACGCCGACTTCGACACGCTGCTCGCCGAGATGGGCACACTCCAGGAACAGATCGACGCAGCCGACGCCTGGGACCTCGACTCCCAGCTCGAGCAGGCGATGGACGCGCTGCGCTGCCCCCCGGGCGACTGGCCCGTGAACACCCTCTCGGGCGGTGAGAAGCGCCGCGTCGCCCTCTGCAAGCTGCTGCTGCAGAAGCCCGACCTCCTGCTGCTCGACGAGCCGACCAACCACCTCGACGCCGAGAGCGTGCTCTGGCTCGAGCAGCACCTCGCCAAGTACCACGGCGCTGTGCTCGCCGTCACTCACGACCGGTACTTCCTCGACCACGTGGCCGAGTGGATCGCCGAGGTCGACCGTGGTCACCTCTACCCCTACGAGGGCAACTACTCGACCTACCTCGAGAAGAAGCGCGAGCGTCTGGAGGTCCAGGGCAAGAAGGACGCCAAGCTCGCCAAGCGCCTGTCCGACGAGCTCGACTGGGTGCGCAGCAACGCAAAGGGCCGTCAGGCCAAGTCGAAGGCGCGTCTGGCGCGCTACGAGGAGATGGCGGCAGAGGCGGAGCGCACCAGGAAGCTCGACTTCGAAGAGATCCAGATCCCGCCGGGGCCGCGCCTCGGCCAGATCGTGATCGAGGCGAAGAACCTCCAGAAGGGGTTCGGCGACCGCGTGCTCATCGACGGTCTGACCTTCACGCTGCCGCGCAACGGCATCGTCGGCGTGATCGGACCGAACGGCGTCGGCAAGACCACGCTGTTCAAGACGATCGTCGGGTTGGAGCCGCTCGACGGCGGTGACCTCAAGGTCGGCGAGACCGTCAAGATCTCCTACGTCGACCAGACGCGCGGTGGAATCGACCCGAACAAGAACGTGTGGGAGGTCGTCTCCGACGGCCTCGACTACATCCAGGTGGGCAAGACCGAGGTGCCGTCGCGGGCCTACGTCTCCACGTTCGGGTTCAAGGGTCCTGACCAGCAGAAGAAGTCCGGCGTGCTGTCGGGTGGTGAGCGCAACCGTCTGAACCTCGCGCTGACGCTCAAGCAGGGCGGAAACCTGCTCCTGCTCGACGAGCCGACCAACGACCTCGACGTCGAGACGCTGTCCAGCCTCGAGAACGCGCTGCTCGAGTTCCCCGGCTGCGCTGTGGTCATCACCCACGACCGGTGGTTCCTCGACCGCATCGCGACCCACATCCTCGCCTACGAAGGCACCGAGGAGAACCCGTCCGACTGGTACTGGTTCGAAGGCAACTTCGAGGCCTACGAAGAGAACAAGGTGCAGCGACTCGGTCCGGACGCGGCCAAGCCGCACCGCTCGGCCTACCGCAAGCTCACCCGCGACTGAGGCCCTCCCGATGCGATTGCACGTCCCGATCAAGCTCCGCTGGAGCGATCTCGACGCGTACGGGCACGTGAACAACGCCGAGATGCTGCGCCTCCTCGAGGAGGCGCGCATCGAGGCGTTCTGGGCGCCGGACGACTCGGGTCAGGGCAGCGGGGAGGCCGTCGGCGGCTCGACGGCCGTGCTCGACGGCCGGCCGGGGGCCGACACCCTGACGCTGATCGCGCGCCAGGAGATCGAGTACCTCGCCCCGATCCCGTACCTCCGGCAGCCGCTCGACGTGCAGCTCTGGCTCGGGCGCCTCGGCGGCGCCAGCCTCGAGGTCAACTACGAGGTCTGGTCGCCCGACGGTGTCGAGCCGCGGACGATGTTCTCGCGGGCGGCGACGACGATCGTGCTGATCGACGCCACGAGCCAGCGCCCGCGCCGCATCAACGACCGCGAGCGCGCGGCCTGGACGCCCTACCTCGACGACCCCGTCACGTTCACGAAGCGCTGACCTCCCGCGCTGACCCTCCCGCGTTGACCCTCCCACGCTGACGCCGAGGGGCACGCGGTCGTGTCACGAGGTGATCGTGACCTTCCCGCCGGCGACGGACGCCGTGAGCTTGGTGAGCGGCTTGCTCGCGGGGCCCTGCAGCACGTCGCCGGTCGTCCCGTCGAACCGCGAGCCGTGGCAGGGGCAATCGAACTCCGAACCCTGCGGTGCGACCGTGCAGCCCTGGTGCGTGCAGACGGCGCTGAACGCCACCACGTCGCCCGCCTTGGGCTGCGACACCACGATCGGCGTCGAGCCGAGCGAGGCGGAGACCGCGCCGCCGACGGGGATGGACGAGAGATCCACGGTGGCCGTGCCGTCGTTCCCCGATCCACCGGTCGCGCCGGACCCTCCCGGTGTGCACGCCGCGAGCAGCAGCACCCCTGCACCCGCCGCGCTCGCCCCGCCGAGCTGGACGAGGGTCCGTCGCGTGAGCGGTGTGGAATCGGTCATCGTGGAACCTCCCGGTCGGCGGTGCTTTCTCCTAGCGTAAGCACGAGACGATCGACGCTCGGGTTCACTCATGGAGTTCTGAACTTTTCCATCGCCCGTTCCGTGCTTAATGTCGGGAGGTGACCATGCCGGATGAGGACGCACGCCTGCTGCGCGAACTGCACGACCAGCACGCGCAGGCCGTGTGGCGCTATGTCGTCCACCTCACCGGCGATCGGGCGATGGCGGACGATGTCGTGCAGGAGACCCTGCTGCGTGCCTGGCGGAGGCCGGCGGTGCTGGATCAGTCCCAGCAGTCGGCGCGCGCCTGGCTGTTCACGGTCGCGCGCAACATCGTGATCGACGACAAGCGCAGCGCGCACAGCCAGCACGAGTTCGGCACCGACACCCTGCCGGAGCGGCCGTCCGCCGACGACGGCGCCGATGCCGTCCTCGACGCGTGGCTGGTCTCCGACGCGCTGGCCGAGCTCTCCGACGAGCACCGCGCGGTGATCGTCCACGCCTACTACGGCGGCCGTTCCATCGCCGAGATCTCGCGCGAGCTGGAGATCCCGGAAGGCACGGTCAAGTCCCGGCTGCACTACGGCCTGCGCGCCATGCGGTTGTCGCTGCAGGAGCGAGGGGTGACCGAACGATGATCCACGACGAGTTCGCCACCTGGGACGCCGCCTACGTGCTCGGCTCCCTTTCGCCTGGCGAACGGAAGCAGTTCGAGGAGCACCTGCACGCGTGCGACAGCTGCTCGGCGGCGGTCGCCGAGCTCGCCGGGATGCCGGGACTCCTCAGCCGGGTGCCGCGGGAGCAGGCGTTCGCCCTCCTCGACGAGGAGGCGCCGAGCGACGCGGGGCTGGGCGCCGAGGTGCTGCCGTCCCTGCTCGATCAGGCCAGGAGACGCCGATGGAGGTCGCGCTGGCTGGTCGGCGGCCTGGCCGCCGTCGCCGCTGCCGTGCTCGTCGGAGTGCTGGCGATCGCCATCCCTGCCGTGATTCCCACCTCTGCGCCCGGATCCAGCGTCGCGATGGAGCAGGTCGAGCCGAGTGCACTCTCCGCCGACCTCCGGCTCACCTCCGAGCCGTGGGGCACCCGGATCGACTCCCGATGCACCTATGCGAAGGTCGGAGGAGACGACGGCGGCCGCACGTGGACCTATGCGATGGTGGTCACCGACCGCTCGGGGCACCAGACCCAGATCTCGACCTGGTCGGCGGCGGAGGGCAGCACCGTCGCGCCCATCGCGACGACGAGCGTCCCGCTCGCCGACATCGCGTCCGTCGACATCCGGGCCGCGGCCAACGGCACAGTGCTGTTGCGAAGCACATTCGGCTAGGCGGCGACGCAGTTCGGCGCCGCTGTCCGGCCGGTCCGTCTCAGTCGCGCGCCGCGTCGTCCGGTACCCGGATGGTCGCCTCCTGGGCGACGCTGGCGACCAGGCGCCCGTCGCGGCTGAAGATCCGGCCCAGCGACAGCCCGCGTCCGCCCCCGGCGCTCGGGGACTCCTGCACGTAGAGCAGCCACTCGTCGACGCGGGCAGGGCGGTGCCACCACATCGCGTGGTCGAGGCTGGCCGCTTTGAGTCCGGGCGTCGCCCACGCGACGCCGTGGCGGCGCATCACGGACTCCATGATCGTGTAGTCGCTCGCGTAGGCGAGCGCGGCGCGGTGGAGGGCCGGGTCGTCCGGCAGCGTTCCGATCGCGCGGAACCAGACCGCCTGGTGCGCGACGTGCGGGCCTTCGACCGAGAGGTAGATCGGCGACGGCACATGGCGCATGTCGAACGGCCGCTGGCTCGCCCAGTACTGCGCAACGGGGTGCTCGACGTCTTCGAGTGTCGCGGCGGAGTTCGGCAGCGACTCCGGGTCGGGGAGGCCTTGCGGCATGGCCACTTGGTGCTCGACACCCTCGTCCGCGGTCTGGAACGACGCGATCATCGACAGGATGGGCAGGCCGTTCTGGTAGGCCTGGGTGCGCCGGGTGGAGAACGACCGGCCGTCGTGGATGCGATCGACCGAGAAGGTGATCGGGAAATTGACGTCGCCCGGCCGCAGGAAGTAGCCGTGCATCGAGTGGATGCTGCGGTCGTCCGCGACGGTGCGTGTGGCCGCGACGATCGACTGCGCCAGCACCTGGCCGCCGAACACGCGGCCCAGCGGCATCCACTGGGAGGGGCCCGTGAAGATGTCCTCGTTCGTCCTGGCTCCCGTGTCGGTGAGGTCGAGCGCGGCGAGCAGCGATTCGAGGGGCTCTGTCACAGTGTCTCCGTCCGATGTCTCTAGTAGCTTAGAGTGCAGATGAGCCAGTCGTTTTCTCTCCAGGATTCCCTCGCCGCCGCCGATCTGCAGACCTACCTGTCTCGGGCCGCCCGCGTCGAGGAGGGGTCGGTGCGCCTGATCGCCGGATCGGGTGTGCTGGCCGTGTACACCGCCATCCTCTATCCGCGGGGGCTGCTCGATCAGACCCCCACGGTGCTCGGGCTGCGCACGTTCCTCACGGCGCCCGACGTCACGTTCGACGTGGTGGTGCCGATCCGCTCACTGCTCGACCGGCTGGCGCGGGTGCGCGAGGCGGCCGAGAGCGCTGCAGCGGCCTCCGAGCAGGGCGCGGTCGAAGAGGAGGGCCGCGACGGCGATGAGAGCGGCGCGGTCGACGGTGCTGTCGAGAGCGCTCCGCTGGAGGTGCGCCTGCCGATGGAGGCGCCGTCCGTCACCTGGGCGGGCATCTCGCCGCCCCGCGGCGGCTGGCGTCAGGTCGGGGAGACCTCCTACGAGCTGCTGCAGTCGACGGCGGCCGCCGGGATCGCCGAGGTCGCCGACGCCGTGCCGACGGGCACGGGGGAGCAGCTGGTGCAGCGCGTGCGCGCCGAGGTGTGGGGCCGCCCGATCGATGCCCTCGAGTACGTTCCGGCCGGCGCCGCCTTCGCCGCCGAGAGCCTCGGCTTCCTCGCCGAGGGCGAGCCGGTCACGATCCTCGAGACCGGCCCGTGGACCCGTCTCACGACGCGCCGCGGCCACACGCTCATCCGCCGCCAGGCGTGGAGCCTCCGCGGCTGACGACATTCGTCACGAATGCCGTGGTTCGTGCCACGAATCACGACATTCGTGACGAATCTCCCACCCCATCAGATGGCGCGCGCGATGGCGCGTCCTGCCTGGCGGCCGGAGAACAGACAGCCGCCGAGGAAGGTGCCCTCCAGCGCCCGGTAGCCGTGGACGCCGCCGCCGCCGAAGCCACTCGCCTCGCCGGCGGCGTACAGCCCGGGCACCGCCGTGCCGTCGGCGGAGAGCACCCGGCCGTCCAGATCCGTCTCGATGCCGCCGAGGCTCTTGCGGGTCAGGATGTGCAGCTTCACTGCGATCATCGGGCCGGCCTTCGGATCGGTGAGCTTGTGCGGGGCCGCGACCCGGATGAGCTTGTCGCCGCGGTAGGCGCGGGCGGCACGGACCGCAGCCAGCTGCAGGTCCTTGCCGAAATCGTTGTCGAGCTCCCGGTCTCGCTCGCGCACGTGGCGCGTGACGAGGTCGAGGTCGAGCGGCACCTCCGAGAGGCGCTGCATCCCGGCCAGCAGCTCGTCGAGGGTGTCCGCCACGACGAAATCCGCACCCTTCTCTTTGAACGCCTCGACCGGGCCGGGCGCGCCCGGCCCCACCCGCTTCGCGAGCAGTCCGAAGTCCTTGCCGGTCAGGTCGGGATTCTGCTCGCTGCCGGAGAGCGCGAACTCCTTCTCGATGATCTTCTGGGTGAGGATGAACCAGCTGTAGTCGGAGCCCGTGCGCCGCAGGTGCTCCAGCGTGCCGAGCGTGTCGAAGCCGGGGAACAGCGGAGCGGGGAGGCGGTCACCGCGGGCGTCCAACCAGAGCGACGACGGCCCGGGGAGGATGCGGATTCCGTGGCGCTGCCAGATCGGGTCCCAGTTCTGGATGCCCTCGGTGTAGTGCCACATCCGGTCGCCGTTGATGAGGTGGGCGCCGGCCCTCTCCGCGATGCCGAGCATCCGGCCGTCGACGTGGGCGGGCACCCCGGAGAGCATGAAGTCCGGGGGAGTGCCGAGCCGCTCGGGCCAGGCGGCGCGCACCAGCTCGTGGTTGCCGCCGATCCCGCCGCTGGCGACCACCACGGCTGGGGCGTGGAGCTCGAAGTCGCCGATCCGCTCGCGGTTGCTCGGGGCACCGCGACGCGCGGCGTCCGGCTTGAGGATCTCGCCGCGCACCCCCGTGACCCGCCCGGCCTCGACGATGAGCTCGTCGACCCTGTGACGGTGCAGCAGTCGTGCCTGCCCGGTCCTCGCGCCCTCCTGGACGCGACGCACGAACGGTTCCACCACGCCGGGCCCGGTGCCCCAGGTGATGTGGAAGCGCGGGACGGAGTTGCCGTGCCCGCCCGGGGTGCCGTCACCGCGCTCCGCCCAGCCGACGACGGGGAAGAACCGCACCCCCTTCTCGTGCAGCCACGCGCGCTTCTCGCCGGCGGCGAACTGGAGGTAGGCCTCGGCCCATCGCCGGGGCCAGTGGTCCTCGTCGCGGTCGAACGCCGCACTGCCGAACCAGTCCTGCCGGGCGAGGGCCAGCGAGTCGTGCACGCCCATCCTGCGCTGCTCCGGCGAGTCGACCAGGAACAGACCGCCGAACGACCAGAACGCCTGCCCGCCGAGGGAGGCCGCGGGCTCCTGATCGACGATCGTGACGGTCTTGCCGGCGTCGAGCAGCTCGCTCGCGGCGACCAGTCCGGCGAGGCCGGCACCCACCACGATGCAGTCGGGTTCTGTCATGGCGTGTCTCCTTCGGCACGACGGGAGAGGAGCCGGGCCGCTCCTCGAGACGGGATCACTCCTCGAATGTGTTGACCATAGCGAACGCCGCACGCTCCAGATAGCTCCAGAGGGTCTCCTCCTGCAGCGGAGGCAGGCCGAGCTCGTCGACCGCGACGCGCATGTGCGCCAGCCAGCGGTCGCGCGCGTCGGGATTGACCCGGAACGGGTTGTGCCGCATCCGCAGGCGCGGATGTCCGCGCTGCTCGCTGTAGGTGGTCGGGCCGCCCCAGTACTGCTCGAGGAAGAGCGTGAGACGCTCGCGGGCGGGACCGAGGTCCTCCTCCGGGTACATCGGCCGCAGCACGGGATCGTCGGCGACACCGCGGTAGAACGTGTCGACCAGCCGGACGAACGTGTCGTGTCCGCCGAGCTGCTCGAAGAAGGACGGGCCGGTCGGCGGCCCGACAGGGATGGTCGTCATCTCACTCCGTTGTCGGCGGTGGGGTTGTCGGCGGTGGGGTGGTCGGAGGCTGCGCCGGCGGCTGCTTCGGGCTCCGCGGCGCGCGCGGAGCCGCCGGCGAGGCCGGGGTCCCGGTGCGCGGGGCTGCGGCATCCGCCGCGCTCTCGATCGCGGGCCGGATGCGGATGGCTCCGGGGTCGGCCACCGCCTTCGGGGCGCGCTTGGCGGCCGCGCGCGCCTTGCGTCCGCTGACCGGCTTCTCGGGCACGACGGGGGTCGGCCGGGTGCGCGGCGGCTTGGCGCCGTTCACGCTGCCCGCGCTGTCGAAGCCGCTGAGCACGACCGCCTCGAGGGAGGGCAGCTTGATGCCCAGCCCGTCGGTGGCCTGCTTGAGACGGAGTCGGAGCTCGCGCGAGACGTCGTCCTTCGCCGTGGTGCGCGTCTTGAGCACGATTCGGATGACCATGGCGTCGGCGGAAACGGACTCCAAGCCCCACAGCTCGGGCTTGTCGAGGACCCGCGAACGCCACTTGGGGCTCGTCGCGAGAGCGGTCGCGGCCTCCATCATCGCCGACTGGACGGCCTCGATGTCGGTGTCGTAGGGCACGGCGAGGTCGACGATCACGCGCGACCAGCCCTGCGACATGTTCCCGACGCGCAGGATCTCGCCGTTGCGGACGAACCAGAGCGTGCCGTTGACGTCGCGCACCTGGGTGATCCGGATACCGACCGCCTCCACGACGCCGGTCGCCGACCCGAGGTCGACGACGTCGCCGACGCCGAGCTGATCCTCCATGACCATGAAGAGACCGTTCAGCACGTCTTTCACGATGTTCTGCGCACCGAAACCGAGGCCGGCGCCGATCGCAGCGGTGAGAAGGGCGAACGAGGTGAGTGCGTCGGGCGCGAACACCTGGATGACCAAGATGATCGTGATGATCCCGATCGTGACGTTGACGATATTGCTGAGCACCGATCCCAGCGTGCGCGTGCGCTGAACCACGCGGACGGCCGCGAGCGGCGAGGCAACGAGGGCCTGCGTATCGGTGACGCTCTGGCCCTTCTTCACACCGCTGACGATCTGCCTGACCACCCGCCGGATCAGCACCCGCAGGATCCAGCTGAGCACGAAGGCTCCGACGACGATCAGGGCGGCGTGCAGGAGGTTCCAACCCGCCGTGGTCAGCCACACGCCGACTTCGGTCCAGAAGTTCGCTTTCAGAATTCCCATACGCTCGGAATCCTACCGAGTGGGGCCTTGGCATCCCCTGGACCGGGCCGGGAGGTCACCGTTCGACGAGCCCGTTGTCGTAGGCGAAGATCACCGCGTGCACGCGGTCGCGCAGCTGGAGCTTCGAGAGGACGCGGCCGACGTGGGTCTTCACGGTCGACTCGGTGAGGAAGAACTTGGCCCCGATCTCGCCGTTCGTGAGGCCGTCGGCCATCGCCAGGAGGATCTCGCGCTCACGCGGGGTCAGAGCTCCAGCGGGGTCGACGCCGGCCGGTGTCGCCCCAGAGGCCGGGAGCCGGTCGGCGAAGAGCTCGAGCATCGCCCGGGTGACCCGGCCGCTGACGGCGGCGTCCCCGGTCGCGACGGCGCGGATCGCGGCGGTCAGCTCGGACGGCCGGGCGTCCTTGAGCAGGAAGCCGCTGGCGCCGGCGCGCAGGCCGCCGAAGGCGTACTCGTCGAGGTCGAAGGTGGTGAGGATGATGATGCGCGCCGCCGGGTTGGCCGCGACGATCCGCCTGGTCGCTTCGATGCCGTCGAGGGTCGGCATGCGCACGTCCATCAGGATCACATCGGGTCGCGTCTCGACCGACAGTCGGATCGCCTGCGCGCCGTCTGCGGCCTCCCCGACGACCTGGAGATCGGGCTCGGCCTCCAGCACCATCCGGAAGCCGAGGCGCACGAGGGCCTGGTCGTCGACGAGGAGAATGCGCAGCGGGCGGTCGGGAACGGACTGGGGGTCGGTCATTCGGGCCTCCTGGGCTCGGGATCTGGGGCCGGGGCGGAGCCCGCGGCGGTCTCGGGGGAGAGGGTCGCGGTCGTCGGTGCGGGTGCGGCGTGCGCGTCCTGCGCGGCGGCGACCGTCGGGAAGTCCGCGACCAGTCGCCAGCCGCCCCCGCGGCGCGGCCCGGTCTCGAGGGTGCCGCCGTACAGGGCGACGCGTTCGCGCAGTCCGAGGAGCCCGCTGCCCGAGCCGTGGACGGAGCCGGTGTGCACGGTCGCATCGTCCTCCACCACGATGCGGATGCGCGCGGCGCCGAACTCGATCGTCACGGTGACGGCGGTCGCCAGCGCCGCGTGCCGGAGGGCGTTGGTCAGAGCCTCCTGCACCACGCGGAAGACGGTGAGCTGCTGGCCGACGTCGGCCGGCGCCGGCCCCGAGACGGTGATCCGCACCGGGAGGCCGGCCGCACGGAAACGTTCGACGAGCTCGCCGAGCTCGCCGAGACCGGGCTGCGGTGCGTGCGCGGCCTCCTCGTCGCCCGCTCGCAGCACGCCGAGCAGTCGGCGCATGTCGCCGAGCGCTCCGCGACCGGTCTCTGCGACGAGCCGCATCGCGTCGGCCGAGCGCTCGGGTGCAGTGGAGACGAGCCCGGCCGACCCGTCCGCGAGCGCGATCATGACGGTCAGGCTGTGCGAGACGATGTCGTGCATCTCGCGGGCTACGCGACTGCGCTCGGCGGCCGTGGCGATCTCCGCCTGCTGGTCGCGCTCGCGGGCCAGCTGGCGTGCGCGGTCGATCAGGGCGTCGAGATAGCGGCGCCGGTTGCCGACGTTCGTGCCGACGAGCACGGCGACGGTGCAGAACGAGAGCGCGGCAAAGCCCGAGGGCGTCGCCTCCGTCGACAACGGCCCGAAGACGTGGGCGGCGACGACGATTTCAGTGACCACGAGCACGCCGATCGTCGCGACCGCTGTCACGCCGTAGGCGATCCAGGCCGAGCGAGCCGACCGGTAGACCGCGAGCGCGTAGAGGGCGAAGACGGTGGGCACGAAGTCGACGTTCCGGCCGACGAACACGCTCAGCACGAGCACCGCGAGCGCGATCGCGAAGACCGCGCGCGGGTGACGGCGGCGCGCGAAGAGCGCTGCTCCGGCGATCATCGCGAGGAGGAGCGCGAGCGCCGTCGTCCAGCTCGGCCCTACGACCAGGTGGAAGAGCCCCTCCGCAAGGGCAGGAACGAGGTAGACGCCGGCGACGAGCGAATCCACCAGCAGCGGATGCGCGCCGAAGAAGCGCCGCACCGCCCCGGGCGGCCTCGGAAGCTCGAGGTCGGCCGGGGCGGTGTCGGGAGCGGTCACCTGCGGGGTCACGCGTCCCGTCGCTGCAGGAGGATCGCGCCGCCGATGAAGGAGACAGCGGTCCAGATCACCACGGTGAGGACGTTCTGCCAGGGCTCGAGGGTGCCGTTCGCGAGCCCGGCCATGCCGTCGCCGTTGTTGCTGAGCAGATAGTGCGACCAGTCGGCCAGCCAGGTGACCTTCGGGAGCAGGCCGACGGCGACCTGCACCAGGATCGGGAGCAGGAACAGCACACCGACGACCGCGGAGATGCCGCCGGCGCTCGCTTTGATGATGGTCCCGAGCCCGAGGGCGAACACCGCCACCAGGCCGACGTAGACGGCACCCCCGAGGATCGACCAGAGGGTGGACGCCTCGAAGAGCTCGCGGTGGTAGCCCTTGCCGCTCATCACTCCGATGGCGATCGACCAGGAGGCCGCGAGGCTCACCAGCCCGATGACGAAGGAGACGGCGAACAGCACGATCGCCTTGGCAGCGAGCACCGGGAAGCGGTGCGGGACGGCGGCGAAGGACGAGCGGATCATCCCGGTGGAGAACTCGCCGCTGATCACGAGCACGCCGAGCACCGCGACGACCAGCTGGGCGAACCGCAGGCCGAAAGTGGCTGCCGTGGCGACGATGCTGCTCAGGTCGAGCCCGGCGCCACGCGGGCCGGATTCGGACACGAGAGTGGTCGCCGAGGGGATGGAGAAGCTCAGCAGGGCGGCGAAGCCGACGACGAGCACGACGACGCTGATCAGCGTCCAGAACGTGGATCGCAGCGATCGCAGCTTGATCCACTCCGAGCGCAGCACGCGGGGGAAGCTCAGCCGGCCGATCTCCGAGTGCTGGTGCGGTGCGGTGGTCGTGGTGGCGGTTGCGGTGCTCATCGGGCGACCTCCGAGTGGTATTCGACTTCGTCCTGGGTGAGTTCGAGGTAGGCCTCTTCGAGGGAGGCGCTGAGCGGGGTGAGCTCGTGGAGGGCGATGCCGGCCGCTGCAGCGGCGTCGCCGATCTGGGCGGCGCTGATGCCGCTGATCTCGAGCAGTTGCGCCTCGACGCCGGTGATCGTGATGTCGGGGGAGTTGATCGCGTTGACCAGTCGCTCCACCTCGGGGGTGCGCACGCGAACGGCACTCCGGGTGGCACCCGCGAGGATCTCGTCGACGGGGGCGTCGGCGAGGATGCGGCCGCGGCCGAGCACGATGATGTGGTCGGCGGTCTGGGCCATCTCGCTCATCAGGTGCGAGGAGAGGAAGACGGTGCGGCCCTGGCCGGCGAGGTGCCGGGCGAACTGGCGCACCCAGAGCACGCCCTCCGGGTCGAGACCGTTGACCGGCTCGTCGAGGATGAGCGTGGCGGGGTCGCCGAGCATGGCGGCGGCGATCCCGAGCCGCTGGCCCATGCCGAGCGAGAACCCGCCGACCCGCTTGGAGGCCACGGTCTCCAGCCCGGTGAGGCCGATGACCTCGTGCACCCGGCGCTTCGAGATGCCGTGGGTGGCGGCCATGGCCAGGAGGTGGTTGTACGCGGTCCGACCGGTGTGCACCGCCTTCGCGTCCAACAGGGCGCCCACCTCCCCGAGAGGAGAGCGCAGCTCGGCGTAGCGCTTGCCGTTGATGGTCGCGCTGCCGCGGGTCGGTCGGTCGAGGCCCATGATCATGCGCATGGTGGTGGACTTGCCCGCGCCGTTGGGGCCGAGGAAGCCGGTGACTTTGCCCGGCTGGATCGTCGCCGAGATCCCATCGACAGCGGTTTTGCTGCCGAACGTCTTGGTGAGGTTGTCGAGTTGGATCATGAGATCGAGACTAGGGCCGCGCGGGGGTCCGCGTCATCGAACCCGGGTACCACCTGCGGATGGACTGTATGGCCCGGCGGTTCGAAGCCCGGCCCGGTACGGAACAGGGTCGCGGCTCGCTTCGAGCCGCGACCCTGTTCGGTCGGTGCGGTGGGGATCAGCTCGCGTCGCGTGCCTGTGCGGCCAGCGCGCGCTCGACACCGGCCAGGTTCTCCACCACGAGTCGACGCAGCGCGGCCGGCTCGGGGTTGGCGTCGAGCCACGCGCGCGTCGCGTCGCGGAGCGCGGTGTTCGCGAGCGGAGCCGGGTACATCCCTGCGACCAGGTACTCCGCGATCTTGTAGGTGCGCGAGGTCCAGATGCTCTGCAGGGCCGCGAAGTACGGCTCGACGAACGCGGCGAGCACCTCGTGGTCGGCGGCGCGCTGGAAGCCGAGGCCGGTGAACCGCACGATCGTGTTCGGCAGGCTGTCCGAGGCGAACACCGAGTCCCAGGCCGCCTGCTTGCCCTCGAGCGTCGGGATGGACGCCCGGGCCTGCGCCGCGAACTGGGCACCATTCGCGGTGTTGTCGGCGGCGAGCGCTGCATCCACCTCGGCGTTGCCTGCTGCTCCGCCCGCGACCAGGGCGACGAGCAGCTCCCAGCCCAGGTCGGTGTCCACGGTGAGGCCGTCCAGCGTCAGGGTGCCGTCGCGCAGCTGCGCCACGGTGGCGAGCTGCTCCGGGGTGGAGGCCAGTGCGGCGAAGAACTTGACGAACTGGAACTGCGCGTCGCTGCCGGCCTCGGCCTGCTGCGCGAGCGTCCACAGCGCGGAGGCGGCCTCCTCGCTCGTCTGCTTCTGACGCTCGGGCGCCACATAGCTGCCCGCCGCGAGCACCAGCTGGTTGAGCGTGGTGCGCAGCGTGGTGGACTCGGTCTCGGAGGCGATGTTGCCGAGCACCAGGCGCACGTAGTCGCTCGCGCTGGACTCCGCGTCGCGGGTGGCGTCCCAGACCGCGCCCCAGACCAGCGAGCGGGCGAGCGGGCTCTCGATCGACGACAGGTGCTCGAGGGCGACCCGGTGCGACTCCTCGTCGAGGCGGATCTTGGCGTAGGCCAGGTCGTCGTCGTTGAGGAGGACGAGCGCCGGACGCTTCCGGCCGACGAGTTCGGCCACCTCTGTGCGGTCGCCGTCGACGTCCAGCTCCACCCGGGAGGTGCGCACGAGACGTCCGTCGACCAGGTCGTAGAAGCCGACGGCGAGGCGGTGCGGGCGGATGGTCGGGTAGTCGGCCGCTGCGGACTGCAGGATGGCGAAGGCCGTGATCGTCCCGTCGGCGTCCAC
Source organism: Leifsonia sp. TF02-11 (assembly GCF_017565305.1). GTDB lineage: Bacteria > Actinomycetota > Actinomycetes > Actinomycetales > Microbacteriaceae > Leifsonia. The sequence continues at coordinate 96,434 of NZ_JAGEKP010000022.1, read as the reverse complement.
TGCGATCTCCGGGCGCAGCGTGTTGACGCCCGCGGTCTCCAGCCACTTCTTCGACCATTCCGTGAGGTCGCGTCCGCTGGTGGCCTCCAGCTCGACCAGCAGGTCGGTCAGCTCGGTGTTGCCGTGCTGGTGCTTCGTGAAGTACTGCGCGACGCCGGCGAGGAAGTCCTCCTGGCCGACCCAGGCCACCAGCTGCTTGAGCACCGAGGCGCCCTTCGCGTAGGTGATGCCGTCGAAGTTGACCTGAACGTCCTCCAGGTCGTTGATCGTGGCGACGATGGGGTGCGTGGAGGGCAGTTGGTCCTGCTTGTACGCCCAGCTCTTCTCCATCGCGGCGAAGGTCGTCCATGCCTCCGACCACTCGGTCGCCTCGGCGGTGGCGAGGGTGGAGGCGTACTCGGCGAACGATTCGTTGAGCCACAGGTCGTTCCACCACTTCATGGTGACCAGGTCGCCGAACCACATGTGCGCGAGTTCGTGCAGGATCGTGACGACGCGGCGCTCCTTGATCGCGTCGGTGACCTTGGAGCGGAAGACGTAGGTCTCCGTGAACGTCACGGCGCCCGCGTTCTCCATCGCGCCGGCGTTGAACTCCGGTACGAACAGCTGGTCGTACTTCTCGAACGGGTAGGCGTAGTCGAACTTCTCCTCGTAGAAGGCGAAACCTTCGCGGGTCTTCTCGAAGATGTAGTCGGCGTCCAGGTACTCGGCGAGGCTCTTGCGGGCGTAGACGCCGAGCGGGATGGTGCGCCCGTCGCGGCTGGTCAGCTCGCTGTGCACGGACTCGTAGGGACCGGCGATCAGCGCTGTGATGTAGGAGGAGATCACCGGGGTCGGGGCGAACGACCAGGTCTTCGCGCCCTCGCCGGCGTCCACCGGCTCCGGCGTGGGGGAGTTGCTCACGACCGCCCAGTGCGCGGGAGCCGTCACCGTGAAGGTGAACTCGGCCTTCAGGTCGGGCTGCTCGAACACGGCGAACATGCGGCGCGAGTCCGGCACCTCGAACTGCGAATAGAGGTACACCTCGCCATCGACCGGGTCAACGAAGCGGTGCAGGCCCTCACCGGTGTTGGTGTAGATCGCGTCGGCATCGACCGTCAGCTCGTTCTCGGCCTGCAGTCCGTCCAGCTGGATGCGCACCCCATCGGCGACGACGGCCGGGTCGAGCTCCACGCCGTTCAGCACGACGGAGTGGACCGTGCGGGTGATGGCGTCGATGAAGGTGGAGGCGCCCGGCGTCGCGGAGAACCGCACGGTCGTGGTGCTGCGGAAGGTCTCCGGACCCGTGGTCAGGTCGAGGGCCACGTCGTAGCTGTGGGTGCGGACGAGCGACGCGCGCTCCTGGGCTTCGATGCGGGTGAGGTTTTCTCCGGGCAACGCTGTCTCCTTGGAAAAGCGGATGGGCTGTGGATCGTGTCCACCCGATCCACCTTAGTGAGGTCGCGCGTCGGCTGCGCCGGCGGCGTCGGAGGCCTTCCCTAGACTGTGAGCATGCGCATCCACATCGCCACCGATCACGCCGGTCTCGAGTTCAGCACGCACCTCCAGCAGCACCTGTCGCAGGCCGGTCACGAGGTCGTCGACCACGGCCCGACGGAGTACGACCCGCTCGACGACTACCCGGCGTTCTGCATCAACGCGGCCAAGGCGGTCGTGCGCGATCAGCAGGCCGGCGTGGAGGCCCTTGGCGTCGTCTTCGGCGGCTCCGGCAACGGCGAGCAGATCGCGGCGAACAAGGTGTTGGGCGTGCGTGCGGCGCTGGTATGGAACGAGAGCACCGCGCTGCTGGCCCGCCAGCACAACGACGCGAACGTCATCTCGATCGGCGCGCGGCAGCACACCGTCGAGGAGGCGACACGGTTCATCGACGTCTTCATCGCCGAGCCGTTCTCGCTCGAGGAACGCCACGTGCGCCGCATCGCGCAGCTCGCCGAGTTCGAGGCGACCGGCGACATCGCGGGCAAGAACGTGGACCGCTGATGCCCGAGGGCCACTCCGTCCACCGCATCGCGAAGCAGTTCGCCGTCAACTTCGTGGGCCACCGCATCGCCGTGTCCTCCCCGCAGGGCCGGTTCGCCGCCGACGCCACGCGCATCGACGGGCACACGATGGTGGCGGCGAAGGCCGTCGGCAAGCAGATGTTCCTCGAGTTCGACAACGACCTCTGGCTGCGCATCCACCTGGGCATCTACGGCGCCTGGGATTTCGCTGGCGACATCAGCGTCGATCCCACCATCGCGAGCGCCAACGGGCGGATGGGGCAGACCAACCAGACCGGCACGATTCTGGACGAGGCCGGCGAGAACTCCCTGCACTCGATCGGCGCTCCCCGCCGCACGCGGCTGCGCATGTCGGAGTCCGAGAAGGTGGAGGCCGACATCGACGTCTTCCCGCCGGAGCCCGTCGGCCAGGTGCGCGTCCGTCTGCTCAGCGACACGGCCGTCGCCGACCTCCGCGGCCCGACGGCGTGCGAGGTGCTCGACCCGGCGCAGGTCGACGCGGTGATCGCGAAACTCGGCCCCGACCCGCAGGTCGACGCCGGCCCGGAGGCCGAGGAGGCCTTCGTCGCGAAGGTGCGCTCGAAGCCCACCGCGATCGCTCTGCTGCTGATGGACCAGAGCGTGGTCAGCGGTATCGGAAACGTCTACCGTGCCGAACTGCTGTTCCGCGCCCGGCAGAACCCGCACACGCCGGGCAAGCTCGTCCCCGAAGAGACCGTGCGCGCGCTCTGGCGCGACTGGGTGCACTTGCTGCAGATCGGTGTCGAGACCGGGCAGATGATGACCATGGACGACCTCGACGACGAGTCGTACCGCAAGGCGATGGCCAAGCGGGAGGACCGGCACTGGGTGTACAAGCGCGAGGGGCTGCCCTGCCGCGTGTGCGGAACGCACATCCTCATGGAGGAGCTGGGCGGGCGCAAGCTGTACTGGTGCCCGAAAGACCAAGCCTAGGAGGGCGCCGATGCGTCAGAATCCCAGCTTCGCCCTGGGCGAGCGGGCCGAGATCGAGCGGATCATCCGTGAGAACCCGTGGGGAACCTTCGTCAGCAGCACGTCGGCGGGGCTGGTCGCATCGCACTACCCGGTGATCCTCGACGACACGCGCGAGGAGCTCAGCATCGTCAGCCACGTCGGCCGGCCCGACGAGCAGCTGCACGAGCTGGGGGAGCACGAGCTGCTCGTCATCCTGCAGGGCCCGCACGGCTACATCTCCTCGTCGTGGTACGACGCCGATCCGGCGGTGCCGACCTGGAACTTCGTGGCCGTCCATCTCTCGGGCGTTCCGGAGATCCTCAGCGCCAAGGAGAACCTCCTTGTGCTCGAGAAGCTCGTGGACCACTTCGAGCGCGAGCTGCCGAACCCGCGGCAGATGCGCGGCACGCTGGAAGACGAGCGCTATGCCGAGCGCATCTCGTCCGGCACGGTCGGCCTCCGCCTGACGCCGACGAAGATCGTCGCCAAGCAGAAGATGAGCCAGAACCGACCGGGCCACATCGTCGACTCGATCATGACCGAGCTGGGCGGCGACTCGCCGTATGCCAGCCCGGCGCTGCTCCGCGAGATGCAGCTCGTGCACGACCGCCGCCGCGCGGCACGATGAGCGTCGTGCTCGCGGGGGCCCGGCTAGCGGGGTCGGATTCCCACGTCGATGTGACCGTTCGCGACGGCGTTATCACGTCCGTGCGCCCGGTTGGCTCATCGGCTGATCGTGACGTCGAGCACCTCCCGGTCGACGGGCGCTGGCTGATCCCGGGCCTCTGGGATCAGCACGTCCACTTCACGCAGTGGGCGCAGACGGCCCGACGCCTGGACGTGTCAGGCGCGGCGTCGGCGGCGGAGTGCGCCGAGCTGGTCCGTTCGCGCGCGCGTGCGGATCCTGGCTCGGACGTCCTGGTCGGCTTCGGGTTCCACGACGCACGGTGGCCCGACCTCCCGACCCGCGAGCTGCTGGACGCCGCGGCCGGCGACCGACCGGTGGTGCTGATCGCCGGTGACCTGCACTGCTCGTGGCTGAACTCCGCAGCGATGGCCCGCTTCGCGCCAGGTACGGAGGGCGCGCTCCTGCGCGAGGACGCGAGTTTCGCACTGACCAGCGCGCTCACACCGACCGACGTGACCACGCTCGACCACTGGGCGGCGGACGCCGCGCAGCGCGCCGCCGAACGCGGTGTCGTCGGCATCGTCGACCTCGAGTACGGGTGGAGTCTGGAGACGTGGACGCGCCGCATCACGGCAGGGTTGCAGTCGCTCCGCGTCGAGTTTGGCGTCTACCGCGACCGGCTGGACGACGCCGCGGCGCTCGGCCTGCGGACCGGCGGCGTGATCGACGGGACCGGCGGCCTCCTCAGCATGGGGCCGTTCAAGGTGATCTCCGACGGCTCGCTGAACACCCGCACGGCGCTCTGCCGGCATCCGTATCCGGACGGCGGCCATGGCGTCGCCAACCTGACGCCGGCCGAGCTCCTGGCCGACCTGCGCTTCGCCGTCGCCAATGGCATCGAGCCCGCCGTGCACGCCATCGGCGACGAGGCCAACCGTCGAGCCCTCGATGCGTTCGCTGCCGTGGGCGCGAGAGGCCGCATCGAGCACGCGCAGCTGATCGACCCGGCCGACATCCCGCGGTTCGCCGAGCTCGGCGTCACGGCGAGTGTCCAGCCGGAGCACGCGATGGACGACCGCGACGTCGCGGACCGGCTCTGGGCCGGCCGCACCCACGACGCGTTTCCGCTCGCCGACCTCCTGTCGTCAGGCGCCCGGTTTGCATTCGGCTCGGACGCTCCCGTCGCGCCGCTCGACCCGTGGGCGGCGATCGCGTCAGCGGTGGGTCGCACACGTGACGGTCGTGAGCCGTGGCATCCCGAGCAGCGGATCTCCGTGTCGGCCGCGCTCGACGCCTCCACGCGGTCTCGCGTCGCCGTGACCGAGCCCGCCGACCTCGCGCTCGTGGAGCGGGATCCGTTCGGTGCCACGGTGGACGAGCTGCGGGCGATGCCGGTTTCCGCGACCCTCCTCGCGGGTCGCTTCACCCACTCCACCCTCTGAACACGCCGAAGGGCACGTTGTTGTCCCCTTCGGATGCCGAAGGGGACAACAACGTGCCCCTCGCTGCGTGCGACCTACTCGCTGATGTGGGCGAACAGGAACCAGCGGTCCTTGTCGAGACCGCGGGCGATCTCGATGGCGACGTCCTGGCTGGTCTGGTCGAGCTCGTCCAGCTCTGCAACGGCGGTGTTGACGCTCGCAAGCGCGGCGTCGATCTGGGCGATCACTTCGGCGATCGTCTCGTTCGAGGGCCGGAAGCCCGCGGTGAGCTCCGCGGTGGTGGTCTTGGCTGCGACGGTGCCGAGGCGCGCGTCGACCGGGAGGCCGAGGGCGACGATGCGCTCCGCGGCGAGGTCGGCCCACTCCTGGGCGTGGTCGACGATCGTGTCGAGCAGCTCGTGCACGCCGATGAAGTTGGCGCCGCGCACGTGCCAGTGCGCCTGCTTGCCGTTCACGACGAGTGCGGTGAGGTCGATGACCACGGGGGTGAGGAACTGTGCGACCCCTGCGGCGACGTCGGGGTTCGAAACGCTCTGGCTTGCAGCGATGTCCGTCATGGTGGCGTCCTTTCTTCTGCCTGACCACAACGCTACTGCGCCCTCGGAATTCCGCAACGAAGCTGAGGCTGCACTAACGAAGGCGAGCCTTGGTGGGGGTTAACCCCCGAACCGATCCGGCGGCGGACGGGATGTGATGCCGCTGACCCAGACGGGAGGCTGGAGGCATGAACGATTCGAGCACTGCGGCCCTGCCGACAGCACGCACCGAGGCGGCCCGCGGGTCTGCCAGTCTGGACACTGTGACCGCCCACCCAGCCTCTCCGGCGACCCCCGAGCGAACGACCTACGCATCGTTGTGGCGACGCGTGCCCCGGGAGCTGGGCTTCCTCGTCCTGACGATGCCGATCGCGATCATCGGGCTGTCGGTGCTCTCGTCGCTGTTCTGGACGGGCATCGGCACCGTCGTCATCTACGTCGGCTTCTTCATCGTCGTCGCGGCGTTCTACGTGGCGCGCGCGTTCGGAACGGTCGAGCTGACCCGTCTCGACTGGGCGGGGGCCGCTCCCGTCCCGCGGCCGGTGTGGGAGCCGGCGGACCGTCCGCGCACCTTCTGGCGGACGGTGTTCGGCCCGTGGGCGAACGGCCACTACTGGCTGTACCTCCTGCACGGAATGATCATCAACCCGATCATCAGCGTCATCAGCTGGAGCATCACCATCACCTGGACGGCCGGCGCGCTGGGCGGGCTGACGGGCTGGATCTGGCTCGGCTTCATCCCGAGCGGCAACCGGGACTTCTTCCTCTCCCGGGTCCTGGCCGACTCGATCTTCGGCATTCACTCGACGTTCGACCCCGTCGCCGGCGATCGCGTCCTGTACCTGATCTTCGGCGTCATCTTCGCTGTGACCCTGCCGTTCGTGACCCGCGGCCTCACGCTGCTGCACCACGCGATCGCGCACGGAGTGCTCGGCGCCTGGCGGTCGGAGGCACTCCAGCGGGAGGTCGCCGACCTGTCCGCACAGCGCGGTGCCGCTGTCGCCGCGGAGGACCAGTCGCTGCGCCGCCTGGAGCGCGACCTCCACGACGGCCCGCAGCAGCGCCTGATCCGCCTGCAGATGGACATCGCCTCCGCCGAACGCAAGCTCGCGGACGACCCGGAGGCCGCCGCCTCGCTGCTCGCCGAGGCCCGCAAGCAGGCCGGCGACACGCTCGAGGAGCTGCGGGCGCTCTCCCGCGGTTTCGCGCCCCCGATCCTGCAGGACCGCGGTCTGCAGGCGGCCGTGGAGTCGCTCGCGGCACGGAGCACCATCCCGATGATGGTGGAGTCGTCGCTGCAGGCGGGGGAACGGTTCAGCCCGGAGGTGGAGCGGAACGCGTACTACGTGCTCGCGGAACTGTCGGCGAACCTGGCCAAGCACTCGGGGGCGACCGCCGCGCGGCTGGTCCTCGACGAGTCGGTCGACGCGGAGGGCCGGCCGTGGCTGTCGGTCTGGCTGACGGACAACGGCAACGGCGGCGCGTCGGTCGTCACCGGGCACGGACTGAGCGGTCTGACCGAGCGGGTGCACGGCCTCCGCGGCGAGCTGACGGTCGACAGCCCGGTGGGCGGCCCCACCCGGATCGGCGCGCGCCTGCCGCTCGGCTGAGCGGGCCTCCCGCACTGCCATAGGGTGGTGGCGTGCCTGCCACCACCCCCCTCCGTCTCGTCGTCGCCGACGACTCCGTCCTGCTGCGCGAGGGCCTGGTCCGTCTCCTGGACGAGGCCGGCTTCGAAACGGTCGGCGCGTTCGGCGACGCCGAGTCCCTGCTCGCCGCCCTCCCCGCGCTGCAGCCCGACATCGCGATCCTCGACGTCCGGATGCCCCCGACGTTCCGCGACGAGGGCGTCCGCGCCGCGCTGGAACTGCGATCGTCGTTCCCGGGGGTGGGAGTGCTGCTGCTCAGCCAGTACGTGGAGGGCACCTACGCCCAGGAACTACTGGCGAGCGGCCGGGGCGGCACCGGCTACCTGCTCAAGGACCGCGTCGCGTCGCTCGACGAGCTGCGCGACGCGGTGACCCGGGTCGCAGCGGGCGGCACGGTGCTCGACCCCGAGGTCGTCCGCGAACTGCTGGTGCGCCGCACCGACCCGCTGTCATCACTGACGCCGCGCGAGCGCGACGTGCTGGGGCTGATGGCGGAAGGACGAACGAACGCCGCGATCGCGTCGCGGCTCGTTATCGGGGTGGGCGCCGTCGAGAAGAACGTGACGGCCATCTTCCAGAAGCTGGGGCTGGAGGACTCGGGGGACGACCACCGGCGGGTGCTGGCGGTGTTGGCTGTTTTGGAGCGGTGAGCTCCCGTACGTTCTGGCATGCGACTTAGCAGCCCGACTTTCGTCACGAATCACGACATTCGTGGCACGAATCTCGAGATTCGTGACGAAACTTGCAGTCGACCGTGTTTCTCGACGGGCCGCTCGGCCAGCGTTTCCAACGGAGGGGATGACGGGAATCGAACCCGCGTAATCAGTTTGGAAGACTGAGGCTCTACCATTGAGCTACATCCCCGAAGGCCGTCCTGCTCGGACGGCCGACGACCATCGTAGTACACGCGGGCGACTGCTCGCGTGCAGTAGACTTGCGCACGGTCTTTCGCACCGCTGAAGCCGGGGCGTAGCTCAGCTTGGCTAGAGCGCCCGCTTTGGGAGCGGGAGGTCGCAGGTTCGAATCCTGTCGCCCCGACGAGGACCTCGTTCCTTGCGAGTAGACCATCGTTCGAACATCAGGAGAACCCAGACATCGTGAAGACCACGGTCGAGAAGCTCAGCCCCACGCGCACCAAGCTCACCATCTCGGTGACGCCGGAGGAGCTGCAGCCGTCCATCAAGCACGCCTACGAGCACATCGCCGAGCAGGTGAACATCCCCGGTTTCCGCAAGGGCAAGGTGCCGCCGCCCATCATCGACCAGCGGGTCGGCAAGGCCGCCGTGCTTGAGCACGCGGTCAACGAGGGGCTCGACACCTTCTACCGCCAGGCGGTGGAGGAGAACGACGTGCGTCCCCTCGGCCGTCCGGAGGCCGACATCACCGAGTGGCCGAACGAGAAGGACTTCTCCGGCGACCTGCTGCTGACCATCGAGGTCGACACGCGGCCCGAGGTCACCCTGCCCGACTTCGGCGACATCACCCTCACCGTCGATGCTGCGGAGGTCTCCGTGGACGACGTCGAGGAGGAGCTCGACCGTCTGCGCAGCCGGTTCGGCACGCTCGTCACCGTCGACCGTCCGGCCAAGACCGGTGACTTCGCGCAGATCGACCTGGTCGCCACCATCGGCGGCGAGGAGGTCGACACGGCCGCGAACATCTCGTACGAGCTCGGCTCCGGCGAGCTGATCGACGGCATCGACGAGGCGCTCGACACGCTGACCGCCGGCGAGACCACCACCTTCGAGGCCCCGCTCATGGGCGGCGACCACGAGGGCGAGAACGCGCAGATCACCGTCACCCTCAACGCCGTCAAGGAGCGCGAGCTCCCGGAGGCCGACGACGACTTCGCGCAGATCGCCAGCGAGTTCGACACCATCGGCGAACTGCGCACCAGCCTGCGCACCCAGGTCGAGCGCGCGAAGGCGTTCGGCCAGGGCACCGCCGCTCGCGACCAGCTGGTCGACAAGCTCCTCGAGCTCGTCGAGATCCCGGTTCCGGCGCAGCTGGTGGAGGACGAGGTGCACCGTCACCTCGAGCAGGAGAACCGTCTCGACGACGACACGCACCGTGCAGAGGTGACCGAGTCGAGCGAGAAGACCTTCCGCACGCAGATCCTCCTCGACGAGGTCGCGCAGGCCGAGAACATCAAGGTCAGCCAGGACGAGCTCACCCAGTACCTCGTGCAGGGCGCCGCCCAGTACGGCATGGACCCGAACGAGTTCGTCAAGATCCTCAGCGAGAACGGTCAGATCCCGTCGATGGTCGGCGAGGTCGCCCGCAACAAGGCGCTCGCGATCATCCTCGGCAAGACCGAGGTCGTCGACACCAACGGCAAGAAGGTCGACCTCACCGAGTTCGTCGCACTCCCGGAGGATGCCGCGGACGAGGACGCTGTGGACGAGTCCGCCGCGGACGAGGTTGCCGAAGCTCCCGCCGAGGAGCCGGCCGCCGAGGAGAAGCCGAAGAAGCGTGCCGCCAAGAAGAAGGCCGCCGACGCCGAGTAGTCCTCACCGACACGCACACAGAAGAGCCGGGCACCGCGAGGTGCCCGGCTCTTCGGCGTTCAGCGGCCCGTCGCGCGGCTACGCGCGCGCCTCGGCCGCCGCCATCACCCGCCCGGTCGTGTTGACGAGCAGCCTCCTGCTGAGCAGCCGCGAGAGCGCCGCGCTCACCCGGTTGCCTGTTCCCGAGATGACGCTCGGCGGGGCGTTCCGACGGTCGAGGGTCGTGAGCGCGAGGTCCACGACCTGCTGCGCGGTCTGCATGCGGCCGACGCGGGCGTTCTCGGAGCCGACCACGTCGAAGAACTCGGTGCGCGTGGCTCCGGGCGAGAGGGCGAGGACGCGGAGCCCGCTCGCACGCGTCTCGTGCCAGAGCGCCTCCGTGAAGCTGAGCACGAACGCCTTCGTCGCGCTGTAGACCGCCATCGACGGCACCGGCTGGTAGGCGGCCGTGCTGGCGATGTTGACGAGGGCGCCGTCGCCGTGGCGGACCAGGTCCGGGATGTAGGCGCGGGAGAGCGCGACGAGCGTCGCGACGTTGAGGGCGATCTCGCTGCGGATGCGATCGGGGTCGGCGACCTCGAAGCGCCCGTGGGTCGCGAACCCGGCATTGTTGACGAGCGTGTGGACGTCCAGGCCGAGCCGGTCGGTCTCCGCGCGGAGGGTGGCTGCGGCGTCGGCTGCGGCGAGGTCGAGCGGGATCGTGGTGACGGCGACGCCGTGCTCGGAGCGGAGCCGGCCGGCCAGCGCGTCCAGTCGGTCCGCCCGCCGCGCGACCAGCGCGAGGTCGGCGCCGCGGGCGGCGAGCCGACGGGCGAACTCCTCGCCGAGGCCGGAGCTCGCCCCGGTGATCAGGGCGACTCCACGGCGGTAGTCGACAGGGGACATGATTCCTCCAAGGTGCGCCGCGGGGCGCGTCAGAAAGTGGATGAACGGGTGTTCACTGATGTAGCTTTACACCTGTACACCGATTTGTCCAGTTCGTCCGAGAGGGAGGCATCGTGACCAAGCGAGAGGCGAACGCGCGGGGGGACGGCGATCGGCTGCGGGAGCAGCTCGTCGCCGCGGCGAGTGAGCTGCTCCTCGCGCCCCAGCCGCTCGCGGCGCCCTCGCTCCGGGCGGTCGCCAGGGCGTGCTCGGTGTCGCCTGCAGCGGTCTACCTGCACTTCGCCTCCCAGCAGGACCTGATCCGTGCGGTCGTCGCGGCGCAACTGGACGCGCTCCGCGCCGACCTTCCCCGGCTCGAGGACCCGGCCCTCCCGCTTCGCGAGCGGCTGGAGGAGTACGCGGTTCGCTACGCTCAATGGGGTGTCGCTCATCCCGGCGCTTACCAGTTGATCTTCGAGAGCGCGGACCGCCTCGGCCTCGACGATCACGACGACAGACCCGGCTGGGACATGATCGATGCCGTCGCCGCAGCGCTCGGCGGCGACCCGGAGGCGGGCGGCGTTACGGCGATCCAGGCCACCCGGTTGTGGGTGGCCCTGCACGGCCTGACTTCGCTGCGCATCCACAAGCCGGGGTCGATCTGGACGACCGCCCTGGACGAGGACGCCCGCGCGATCGTCGCCCTCCATCTCGCAGCGATGGGCGTCGAGAGGCCGTAGCCGCAGTCCGGGGGCGCAACGGCTCTGGCACGATGGGGAGCGGCGTGTTGCGCCTTCTGCGGACGCGGCGAGGGAGGAGTCACGATGGACGACTGGCGGCAGCGGCTGGATGCGGTGTGGGCCGAGGCGGAGGAGCTGGGGGAGCAGGGCACGGTGGACGCGATCGATTCGCTCGTCGCCGAGCGTGCGCCCGACGACCCCGAGGCCCTGTTCGAAGCGGCAGGCGCCCGGGATTTCGCCGGCCGCGAGGCGGAGGCCGAGCCGCTCTACCGTGCGGCGTTGGCCCAGGGCCTCGCCGAGCCGGAACGCGGTCAGGCGATCGTGCAGCTGGCCAGCACGCTGCGCAACCTCGACCGCGCCGACGAGTCGCTCGCGCTGCTGCGCGACTTCCTGCTCGCCGAGCCCGGCCATCCCCTCGCCGACGCGGCGAAGGCGTTCGCGGCGCTCGCGCTCTTCGACGGCGGCCTCCACGCCGATGCCCTGCGGGAAGCGCTCGACGCGCTCGCCCCGCACCTGCCGCGGTACCGCCGTGCCGTGGAGGCCTACGCGGCGGCACTCGACGACGACCACTGAGGAACCGGGCGCCGAAGAAGCGTGGAGAGCGCCCGCCGACCGGCCAGCGCGACACCCACTCTGCCCAGGGCGAACAGCGCGGAATTGCGCTCCGCCCTCCGATAGATTCGATGCCAAGCGACAAAGGAAACGGAGCGAACATGGCCGACATGGGTATCCAGCCCAGTGTTTTCGACAGACTGCTGAAGGACCGCATCATCTGGCTCGGTTCCGAGGTGCGCGACGAGAACGCCAACGAGATCGCCGCGAAGCTGCTGCTCCTGGCCGCAGAAGACCCCAAGCGAGACATCTACCTCTACATCAACTCTCCCGGCGGATCCATCACCGCCGGCATGGCGATCTACGACACGATGCAGTTCGTGCCGAACGACATCGTCACCGTCGGCATCGGCATGGCGGCCTCCATGGGCCAGCTGCTCCTCACGGCCGGCACCAAGGGCAAGCGGTACATCACGCCGAACGCGCGCGTACTGCTGCACCAGCCGCACGGCGGCTTCGGCGGCACCGCGAGCGACATCCAGACGCAGGCCCAGCTGATCCTCGACATGAAGAAGCGCCTCGCCGAGATCACCGCTGCGGCGACCGGCAAGTCGGTCGAGCAGATCAACGCCGACGGCGACCGCGACCGCTGGTTCACCGCCCAGGAGGCACTGGACTACGGCTTCGTCGACCACATCCGGGAGTCCGCGCTGGACGTCTCGGGCGGCGGCGGCACCGACCAGGAGACCAAGTAGGAACCGCCGGAAGGATAAGGACATCACTATGAACACCCCCATGCTCGGCGGCTCCAGCCTCGGCGGCTCCGCCTTCGGCGGTCAGGCCTTCGGCGGCGTGCAGGCGCCAGGCGCCCGCTACATCCTGCCCAGCTTCGAGGAGCGCACCGCCTACGGCTACAAGCGCCAGGACCCGTACGCCAAGCTCTTCGAGGACCGCATCATCTTCCTCGGCGTGCAGGTGGACGACGCCTCGGCCGACGACATCATGGCCCAGCTCCTCGTGCTCGAGAGCCAGGACCCGGACCGCGACATCGTCATGTACATCAACTCGCCCGGCGGCTCGTTCACCGCGATGACGGCGATCTACGACACGATGCAGTACATCCGCCCGCAGATCCAGACGGTCGTGCTCGGCCAGGCGGCCTCGGCCGCCGCCGTGCTCACCGCCGCCGGCACGCCCGGCAAGCGCCTCGCGCTGCCGAACGCCCGCATCCTGATCCACCAGCCCGCCGTCGGCGAGGCCGGCCAGGGCCAGGCGTCCGACATCGAGATCCAGGCCAACGAGATCATGCGCATGCGCACCTGGCTGGAGGAGACGCTCGCGCGCCACTCCAACCGTTCGGTCGAGCAGGTCAACAAGGACATCGACCGCGACAAGATCCTCTCGGCAGAGGAGGCGCTGGAGTACGGCCTCATCGACCAGGTCCTCACCAGCCGGAAGACCCTGCCCGCGCTCGTCAAGTAGCAGTCCGAACGACCGGTCGGGATGATCCTCGGGATGATCCCGTCCGGTCGCTGGCGTACGGAACGCCCCCGTCCCACGCGGACGGGGGCGTTCGTTCGTCCGCACGCGGGCCGCCGCAGACGTCTGCTGTCGGCATAATCACTGTCACCGCGTGTCGAATACGCGCTGGTGCGCGCCTTTGTCGTCGCCACGGGTTAGGCTCGACGGGGAGACCCGAAGAAGGAGGGGGAGACGGATGGCACGCATCGGGGAGAGCGCCGATCTGCTCAAGTGTTCCTTCTGTGGCAAGAGCCAGAAGCAGGTTCAGCAGCTGATCGCCGGTCCTGGCGTGTACATCTGCGACGAGTGCGTCGAACTCTGCAACGAGATCATCGAGGAGCGACTGGCCGAAGCGGGCGAAGAAGCCTCCGGCGAGTTCGACCTCCCGAAGCCGAAAGAGATCTTCGGCTTCCTCGAGGAGTACGTCATCGGTCAGGAGCAGGCGAAGCGCGCGCTGGCCGTGGCCGTCTACAACCACTACAAGCGGGTGCGGGCCAAGCAGACGCTCACCTCGGCCGACGCGATCGACGACGTCGAGATCGCGAAGTCGAACATCCTGCTGATCGGCCCGACGGGCTGCGGCAAGACCTACCTTGCACAGACGCTGGCCCGGAGGCTCAACGTGCCGTTCGCCGTCGCCGACGCGACCGCGCTGACGGAGGCCGGCTACGTCGGCGAAGACGTCGAGAACATCCTGCTCAAGCTCATCCAGGCCGCCGACTACGACGTCAAGCGCGCCGAGACCGGCATCATCTACATCGACGAGGTCGACAAGATCGCCCGCAAGGCCGAGAACCCGTCGATCACACGCGACGTCTCGGGTGAGGGCGTACAGCAGGCGCTCCTGAAGATCCTGGAGGGCACGGTCGCGTCGGTGCCGCCGCAGGGCGGCCGCAAGCACCCGCACCAGGAGTTCATCCAGATCGACACGACGAACGTCCTCTTCATCGTCGCCGGCGCCTTCGCCGGGCTGGAAGACATCATCTCGTCGCGCGCGGGCAAGAAGGGCATCGGCTTCGGAGCCCCGCTGCACTCCAAGGGTGACGACATCAACCTCTTCTCGGAGGTGCTGCCGGAAGACCTGCACAAGTTCGGTCTCATCCCCGAGTTCATCGGGCGCCTCCCCGTCGTCACGACGGTCACGCCGCTCGACCAGGATGCCTTGATGCAGATTCTGACGGTGCCGAAGAACGCCCTGGTCCGTCAGTATCAGCGCATGTTCGAGCTCGACGGCGTCCAGCTCGAGTTCGAGCACTCCGCCCTCGAGGCGATCGCCGACCTCGCGGTGCTGCGCAAGACGGGCGCCCGCGGCCTCCGCGCGATCATGGAGGAGGTGCTCGGGCCGATCATGTTCGAGGTGCCGTCGAGCTCCGAAGTCGCACGCGTGGTCGTCACCAGGGAAGCCGTGCTCGAGAACGCCGCTCCGACTATCGTCCCGCACCGTCCGCGGCGCGAGGAGAAGTCGGCGTAATCGCCTTCGGGGTGATCAGGAACTCCGGCGCCTTCGTCACCATCAGCCAGGCCGGCAGAACGGCCAGCGACAGGATCGGCAGCACCAGCAGGTTCTGGGTCACCGCCACGCCGACGAAGATCGCGATCCACCCGTCGCGGGTGACGGCGAGCGTGATGCCCATGACGCCGGCCGCGACGGCGACGGGCAGCGGGACGACCGGCACCAGCGCGACCGCGAGGGTTCCCAGCGCGGCGCCGATGAAGACGGCGGGGAAGACCCGTCCGCCGCGGAAGCCGGAGCTTGCGGCGACGAGGAGCGCGGCGAGCTTGACCACGACGATCAGAACGAGCTGGCCTGAGGAGTAGTCGGCGCGGTTCACGACGAGCGTGCCCATCTGCTCCAGGCCCTTGAATAGGGTGATCGGGCCGCCGACGGCGCCGAGCACGCCGAGCACGATACCTCCGGCCAGCGTGATGAGCAGCGGGTGGCGCAGAGCGTGGAAAGCGCGGTGGACCAGCGGGAAGAGCGCAGCGCCGAGGATTCCGAGAGCCGTCGCGACGGCGCCGATGATGAGAGCGGCCAGCACATCCCACCCGGTCACGTGCGTGTAGGCGGGCATCGGGATGGCCAGGTGCGGATGGGCGAGCAGCGTCATGGTGAGTGAGCCGGCCGCTGCCGCGACCAGCGGGAGGAACAGCTTGTCCCAGAGCGCGCCCCCGCCCTTGACCGCCGCGACGATCCCTGTGAAGACCAGGGCGGCAGCGACCGGCGTGCCGAACAGCGCGCCGATGGTTCCGGAGGCCGCCATCAACATCACGAGCCGCGGGGGAACGGCCTTCCAGAGGCGGCCGGCGAGGGTGACGAGCAGGCTCACGTTGATCGCGATGATCGGGTTCTCCGGCCCCAGGCTGACGCCGCCCGCGAGCCCCAGCACCGCCGCGAGGGCGAGTGACGGGACGATGCCGATGCGCAGGGGAGCGGCGACCAGGTCCGTGGTGGCGGAGTCCGGGCCGGCGTGCCCGGGGACCAGCCAGACCGTCAGACCGACCGCGAGACCGGTGACGGTGAGGACCAGGAAGATCCACCAGCCGGAGGACGGGCTGATGCCGAGGGCGGCCGGAAGCGTCTTCCAGATGCCGTCGTCGACGACCCCGGCGACTTCGTCCACGACCCAGAGCGTGAGAGCGCTGACGATGCCGATCAGGACGGCGGGGACCGAGAGCAGCAGGAGCGATCGGACGGTCGGCGCCGAGAGCTCCGGCTCCGGCTGCGTGGATGTCATGACCACCCCTTCCCGACGGTTCGGCGCCCGGACGTATCCGGGCGCCGCCGCGCTGCGCTCAGGCTAGAGCCTCCCGCGGGAAGAGGGCTAGAGCCCGCTCAGCTGTCGCGCCGCCTCAGCCGTCGAGCCCGCGGCGCTTCAGCAGCGGCTCGATGACGGCGTCGCGCCCGCGGAAGTCGCGGTAGGCCTCCAGCGGATCCTTCGATCCGCCGACCCCGAGGAGGCGCCGGCGGAACCGGTCGCCGTTCTCGCGCGTCAGCCCGCCGTTCTCCTTGAACCACTCGACCGTGTCGGCGTCCAGCACCTCGCTCCAGATGTAGGAGTAGTAACCGGCGTCGTAGCCGCCGGAGAAGGTGTGCGCGAAGTACGTGCTCGCGTAGCGCGGCGGAACGGCGGGGTTGTCGAGTCCGACGGCGGCGAGGGCGGCGGCTTCGAACGCGGCGACGTCGGTCACGTCGTCATCGGCGGTGATCGCGTGCCAGGCCTGGTCGAGTAACGCCGCCGCAAGGTACTCGCTGGTGGCGAAGCCCTCGTTGAACGACTCCGAGGCCTGCAGCCGGTCGATGAGGTCCTGCGGCATCCGCTCGCCGGTCTGATGGTGGACGGCGTAGTTGGTCACGATCTCCGGCCACAGCATCCACATCTCGTTCACCTGGCTGGGGAACTCGACGAAGTCGCGGAACACGTTGGTGCCGGCGAACTTGGGGTAGGTCACCCGCGCGAAGAGGCCGTGGAGGGCGTGGCCGAACTCGTGGAAGAGCGTGTTGGTCTCGTCGTACGTGAGCAGTGTCGGCTCCCCGGCGGCCGGCTTGGGCACGTTGAGGTTGTTGACGACGACCGTGGGGTTGTCGAGGAGGGTCGACTGCGAGATGAGCGGGTTCATCCACGCTCCGCCGCGCTTGGAGTCCCGTGTGTAGAGGTCGAGGATGTACAGCCCGACACCGGTGCCGTCCTCATCCCGCACCTCGAAGACCCGTGCCTCGGGGTGGTAGGCGACCAGGTCGGGACGCTCCTCGAACGTGATCCCGTAGAGCTGGGTGGCGGCGTGGAAGACGCCGTCTCGCAGCACGCGCTCCGCTTCGAAGTACGGGCGCATCGCTGCGAAGTCGACGTCGAACTTCTCCTGGCGCACGGTCTCGGTGAGTGCGGCCCAGTCCCAGCTCTGCACCGTCTCGTCGTCGCCGAGCTGCCTCTGGAGGTCGGCCTCCTCCGCGCGGGCGTTGCGGGCGGCCGGTGGCGCGAGCCGGCCCAGCATGTCGGCGACGGCCTGCGGGTTCTTCGCCGTCTCGTCGGCGGTCACGAAGGCCGCGTGCGTCTCGAAGCCGAGGAGGCGGGCGCGCCGGGCGCGCAGCCGGGTGATCTCGAGGACGAGCTCGCGGTTGTCGTGTTCGCCGCCGCGGATGCCGCGGGAGCGCGAGGCGACCATGATCCGCTCGCGCGATCGGCGGTTCGTGAGGCCGGCGAGCCACGGGTGCCCCGTCGGCAGCACGAGCGTCACGACGTACTTCCCGTCGAGTCCGCGTTCGCGCGCCGCCTCTGCGGCAGCGGAGATCTCGCCGTCGCCGAGTCCGGCGAGGTCGTCCGCGGTGTCGAAGACCACGGCCAGTTCGTTGGTGTCGGCGAGCAGGTTCTTCTCGAACCGGGTGGTGAGCGTCGACAGCCGCTGGTTGTAGTCGCGCAGCGTCGCCTTCTGATCGTCGTCGAGTCCCGCTCCGGCGAGGGTGAACTCGGTGAAGTAGCGCTCGATCAGATAGATGCTCTCGGCATCGAGTCCGAGCGCGTGGCGGCGCTCGTGCAGGCTCTGCAAGCGACGGTACAGCGCAGGATCCAGGCGGATCGCGTCCTGGTGTGCGGACAGCAGCGGAGCGATCTCCTCCTCCAGCGCGTTCGTGAAGTCGGTGCTGTCGGACGAGCTCTTGTTGAAGAAGACCTCGGCGACCCGCTGCAGGGTCTGCCCCGATCGCTCGAGCGGGATCATCGTGTTCTTGAACGTCGGCGGTTCCGTGGTGGCGGTGATCGCGGCGATCTCGGCCAGCTGCTCAGCGAATCCCCGTTCGAAGGCGGGGCGGTAGTGCTCGTCGCGGATCTCCGCGAACGGGGGAAGCTGATAGGGGAGCGTGCTGGGGGAGAAGAGCGGATTCACGGTGTCTGCCATGCGACCAGCCTAGGGTGCCGAACTGTTCACGTGTCTGGTCGCGGCTCGCGACGTGGACTGGGGCGGCACGACGTGTGCGCTGCTGCTGCCCGGGCTCGCCGGGTGGATGGGGATCAGCAGGCAGTTGCTGCAAACACTGGTTTGCAAAGAAGCTATTGCAAAGAAACAGTTGCAAAGAAGTCTTTGCATGGTTACTCTGGTCGCATGTCCTCCGACGAGACCACTCCAGCAGGCGCCGAACAGTCGACAGACGACTACGAGCCGCACTTCGAATCCATCGGCATGCCGGCCCTGCGTGCGCTGGCGCACCCGCTGCGTGTGGAGATCATGAACGAGCTCTCCGACTTCGGGCCGGCCACGGCGTCGATGCTGGCCGAGCGGCTGGGGGAGTCGAGCGGCTCGACCAGCTACCACCTCCGCCAGCTCGCCAAGCACGCCATCGTCGTCGAAGACGCTGAGCGCGGGAGCGGCAGGGAACGCTGGTGGCGCATGGCCGCCGGCGGCGTCACCATCGGCGGCGCCGAGACCCTGGAGACACCGGCCGGGCGGGAGATCACCGAGCAGATCTCGCTCAACTGGCAGCAGAACAACGAACGGCGTCTGAACGCGTTCCTGCGGCGCGGGCTCGACACCTTCGGCATGGAGTGGGTGGAGGCGTCAGCGCTCTCCACGTCGCACCTCGAGGTGTCGCGCGAGCAGCTCGGTGAGCTGGCCACGGAGTACTACAAGCTGCTCAACCGCCTCAAGGAGAAGTGGAAGGCCGATCCCGCCGACGACCGCAAGCGCGTCCAGGTGCAGTTCAACGCCTTCCCGTTGGTCGAGCAGGAGCACCGATGAGCACGCCGGCAGCGAAGCCGGCGGCGCTCGGCGGCGGCTTCGGCCGGCTCTGGACCGCCGCGATCGCGAGCAACCTCGCCGACGGCATCGGCCGCACGGCCGTGCCGCTGATCGCGACGACGCTGACCCGCGACCCGGCGCTGATCGCCGGGCTCACTGCTGTGGCGTTCCTGCCGTGGCTGCTGTTCGGGATCCCCGCGGGCATGCTGCTCGACCGCGTCGACCGGCGCGTCGCGATGGCGGTCGCCAACGGGCTCCGCTTCGCCGTCGCCGCGCTGGTGGCGCTGCTGATCGCCACGGGCGACCTCACGATCTGGAGCCTCTACGGCTGCGTGCTGCTGTTCGGGCTCGGGGAGACGGTGTTCGACAACGCCACGACCACCGTGGTGCCGAGCCTCGTGAGCCGTGACCAGCTCGACCGGGCGAACGGTCGCATGCAGTCGGCCGAGATCGTCGTACAGAACTTCATCGCGACGCCGATCGCCGGCTTCCTCTTCGCTGCGGCGATCGCCTTGCCGATGTGGCTCACGGGCAGCGGCTTCCTCATCTCGGCGCTACTGGTGCTGACCATCCCGGTCGCCGCGGCTCGCGCGCACCAGGTCGGCGCGCGGCAGACCGGCGCGGAGGCCGCTCCGCGACCGGGCATGGGCGCGGTCGTCCGCTTCCTGTGGGACGACCGGTTCCTGCGGAAGATGATCATCCTCACGTCGATCACCGCGTCGGCGCTGTCGTTCGCGCAGGGGAGCGTGGTGCTTCTGCTGCTGCAGACCTACGCCCTGCCCGCCTCCCTGGTCGGTGTCGTCACGGCCGGGGTCGGGGTGGGCGCTCTGGTCGGAGCTCTGCTCTCCAGCCGGTTCGTCGCACGCTTCGGGCGGGGCCGCGTGATGTTCGTGTCGATCCTCATCAGCGGTTTCGGCATCCTCGGCGTCGGGCTCACCGGCAATGTGGTGCTCGGCGTGCTCTCCTACGCCATCGGGGCCTTCGGGGTGGCCGTCTGGAACGTGCCGTGGGGTGCGCTGCGGCAGGCCATCATCCCCGGCGCGATGCTCGGCCGCGCCATGGGCATCGTCCGCACCATCGGCTGGGGACTCACGCCCATCGCCACCGTCCTCGGCGGCTTCGTCGCCCGCGTCGACCTGCGGCTGCCGTTCGTGATCGGCGGCGTCATCGTGGTGGTGTTCGCACTGATCGCGACGCGCCTCCTGCTCAGCGCTGGTCGTTACGGGCAGGCTCAGGCCGCCGACTCCACGTCGCCCGACGACCAGAACCAGAACCAGACCATCTCGGAAGGAACCGCATCATGACCGCCATCTCCGTGCCCGTGCGCCGGCCGTTCAGCCAGCGCGCCGCACTCCGGCTCGGTCGCGCCCTCACCGCCTGGGGGATGCGTCAGCCCGCACGCCACAGCCGTCACGCCGAACTTGTGGCGATCGTCGAGCAGCACCGCGACCGAGCGGCGCGCACGCTCCCGCAGCTGCCGCGCTGACCGGCGCGGCGTCGGAGGGGCCCGTCAGACCTCGTCGTAGTCGGAGGGCTCGGTCTCGACCGTCTGCGTGATCGTGGCCGAGTCCTCCCGGTCGTTGTAGCGGATGACCGTGCCATCGTCGAGTTCGACGACGGGCTTGCCCTCCAGCCAGGTCAGGGTCCAGCGCCAGCCGGCCGTGTCGACATCGGTCGCCGTGAGCTCCTCCTCGACAGTGGAGACGGCGTAGGTCACCACCTCCGGAAGCTTCGACGGAGGCGTCTCGCCGACGGCCCAGCGGCTCCCGAGCTGCATCAGGCGGTCTCCTCGCCCTGGGCGGCGACGAGGTCGATCTCGTAGGTGACCCACGTCGTCTTGCTGGCGACAGAGTCGTACACGTGTTGGGCGGCGGCGTTGTCGGCGGCGGTGATCCACTGGACCACGCCCAGCCTGCGCTCTTCGGCGAGGGATCGCACGGCGGCGATCAGCTGGCGGCCGATGCCCTTTCCGCGCTCGTCCTCCAGCACGTAGAGGTCGTCGAGGAACAGGCCGCGATCGCCCTCGAGAGGCCGCGCGAACTCGCGCACGTGGGCCAGCCCGACGATGCGGTCGCCGTCGACGGCGACGTAGCCGAGCTCCTCGTGCTCGGCATCGGTGAGCCACGACCACAGAACCAACGCCCTCTGGTCGGTCAGCTCGGTCTCGTAGAACTCCGCGTACTTCGCGTACAGATCGAGCCAGGCGAAGAAGTCGCCATCCTTGACCGGTCGAATCTCGATCGACATCAGCCCCTCCGTTCGGCTTCCCTGCCCGGCTGGGAGCACCGGACGTGTAACGACCATATCGCGGACCCGTTCAGGGGACGAGGTCGTAGGTGACCCACTTGGTCTTCTCCGCGACGCGGTCGTAGAGCTTGCGGGCCTCCTGGTTGTCTTTCGCCGTGATCCAGCGGACGACCGAGAGCCCGCGATCCTTCGCGATCGAGCGGAGCTCTTCGAGGAGGGCTGTGCCCGCACCGGCGCCGCGCGCGTCCGGTACGACGAAGAGGTCGTCGAGGTAGAGGCCCTTGCTTCCGTCGAGCGGACGGCAGAACTCGCGCACGTGCGCGATCCCGATGGGAGTGCCCTCCTCGTCCACGGCGAAGTACGCCTCGACACCGCTCTCGGGGTCGGTGATCCAGCTCCAGACGAGGAGCGCCTTCTCATCGGTGATGGGCGTCTCGTAGAACTCGCCGTACCCCGCGTAGAGGTCGAGCCAGGTGAAGAACTCGTTGTCCTCCACGCGCCGGACGTCAGCCGTCATCGTTCCTCCTCGCTGGGCACCTGCGTGAGGAGGATATCGGTCACCGAGAGCTCTTCCGCGGATGCGAAACGCAGTTCGGCGATTCTGCCCACCGAGGCGAGGTCGGCTGCGGCCGACTCGATGGCTGCGATCTCGTCGGCCGGTCCGCTGATGACGGCGGAGTCCACGGGAGTGCGCTGCGAGGCCTTCGCAGCCGTCTTGGCGCCGCGGATCGCCGTGAGGGCGCGGCCGACCACGGTCAGGACGCTGTGCGCCTGCGACCAGTCGGCGGCGACCTCGTCGGGGCGCGGCCAGGGCGCGACGTGCACCGAACCCGACTCCGACCAGCTCCAGGCCTCTTCGGAGGCGAAGGGCAGAACGGGTGCGAACAGCCGCAGGAAGGCCGAGAGCGCTACGCGGAGGGCGACGACGGCCGAGACCTGACCGGCGTCCGGCTCGCCGTACGCTCGCTCCTTCACGAGCTCGAGGTAGTCGTCGCAGAACGTCCAGAAGAACGTCTCGGCGATCTCCAAGGCGCGGGCGTGGTCGTAGCCCTCCAGAGCCGCCGTGGCGTCGGAGACGACGACAGAGAGCTGCTGGAGCATGCTGCGGTCGAGCGGGGCGGTCACCTGCGCCAGATCGAGCGAGGCGGGGGCGTCGAAGCCGTGGATGAACTTCGCCGCGTTGAGCAGCTTGATCGCCAGGCGACGGCCGATCTTGATCTGGGTCGGGTTCTGCGGGTCGAAGGAGGCGTCGGTGCCGAGCCGGGAGGACGCGGCCCAGTAGCGCACGGCGTCGGACCCGTGGCGCTCGAGGATGTCGGCGGGGGTGACGACGTTGCCCTTCGACTTCGACATCTTCTTGCGGTCGGGGTCCACGATGAAGCCGGAGATCGCCGCGTTGGTCCACGGGGCCACACCGTCTTCGAGCTGCGAGCGCAGCAGGGTCGAGAACAGCCAGGTGCGGATGATGTCCTGGCCCTGCGGACGCAGGTCGAACGGTGCGACGGTGCGGAACAGCTCCGGGTCGTCGACCCAGCCGCCCGCGAGCTGCGGGGTGAGCGAGGAAGTCATCCAGGTGTCCATCACGTCGTGCTCGCCGATGAAGCCGCCCGCCTGTCCGCGCTGTGCCTCGTCGAAGCCCGGTGCGGGGTCGGACGACGGGTCGACGGGGAGGCTCTCCTCGGACGGCAGGATGGGCTGGTCGAAGACGGGGTTGCCGTCGCCGTCGAGCGGGTACCAGACCGGGATCGGCACGCCGAAGAAGCGCTGGCGCGAGATCAGCCAGTCACCGGTAAGACCGTTGACCCAGTTCTCGTAGCGCACCCGCATGAAGTCGGGGTGCCAGTCGATGCCGCGGCCCAGCTCGATGAGCCGCTCGCGGAGCTGCTCGTCGCGGGCGCCGTTCTTGACGTACCACTGGCGGGTCGAGACGATCTCGAGCGGCTTGTCGCCCTTCTCGAAGAACTTCACGGGGTGCTGGATCGGCTTCGGCTCGCCGACGAGGTCGCCGGACGCGCGCAGCAGGTCAACGACGGCCTGCTTCGCCGAGAACACGGTCTTGCCGGCCAGCTGGGCGTACGCCTCGCGTCCGGTGTCGCCCTCGATCGCCGCGGGCGGCTCGGGGAGGATGCGGCCGTCGAAGCCGATGATCGCGCGGTTCGGGAGGTCGAGCTCGCGCCACCAGGTGACGTCGGTGATGTCGCCGAAGGTGCAGATCATGGCGATGCCGGTGCCCTTGTCGGGCTGAGCCAGGTGGTGGGCGACGACCGGCACCTCGACGTCGAACAGCGGGGTACGCACCGTGGTGCCGAACAGCGGCTGGTAGCGGTCGTCGTCCGGGTGCGCGACGAGCGCGACGCACGCAGGAAGGAGCTCGGGACGGGTCGTCTCGATGTAGACGGGACCGTCGGCGCCGTGGAAGGCCACCCGGTGGTACGCGCTCGGCTGCTCGCGGTCCTCCAGCTCGGCCTGGGCGACGGCGGTGCGGAAGGTGATGTCCCACAGCGTGGGGGCCAGCGCCTGGTAGGCCTCGCCGCGGGCCACGTTGCGCAGGAAGGCGAGCTGCGACGTGTGCAGCGCCTCGCGGCCGATGGTGCGGTAGGTCTGCGACCAGTCGACGGAGAGCCCGAGCGTGCGCCACAGCGCCTCGAACTGCTTCTCGTCCTCCACCGTCAGCCGCTCACAGAGCTCGATGAAGTTGCGACGCGAGACCGGCTTCTGGTCGGCCGCCTTGGTGCTCTTGTTGTCGCCGCCCTCGAACGGAGGGACGAAGCCGGGCTCGTAGGGGAGCGTGGGGTCGCAGCGGACGCCGTAGTAGTTCTGCACGCGGCGCTCGGTGGGCAGGCCGTTGTCGTCCCAGCCCATCGGGTAGAAGACGCGCTTGCCGCGCATGCGCTGGAACCGGGCGACGATGTCGGTGTGCGTGTAGCTGAACACGTGGCCGATGTGCAGCGAGCCGGAGGCCGTGGGCGGCGGGGTGTCGATCGAGTAGATCGCGTCGCGTCCGGCGGCGATGGCCCCGTCGCGGTCGAAGACGAACGTGCCGTCCTGCTGCCAGCGGTCTCCCCAGACGGCCTCGAGGCCTTCGAGTGCTGGCTTGTCGGGCACGGGGTTCGCGGCGGTCATGGCTCTCCGATTCGATATGTGCGGCACCGTGTCAACGGGGTGCCTGAGTGTGGTTTACCCGTCAAGGTTACCGGAGGGCCATGACCGACGGATCACACGTCGTCGATGATGGGCTTGCGGCGGGAGGCCGCCCATGCTGCGAGCAGGGTGATGATCGACATGACAGCGAGCACGATGCCGGGGTGCCACCAGGCGTTGCCGACGGCCTGTCCGAAGATCAGCGTGAGCGCCGGCACGAACGAGGTGAGCAGGGCCGCGACGCTGTAGGCCACCGAGAGGGCGCTGTAGCGGATCGGGCTCGGGAACAAGTCGGACATCAGTCCGCCGAGTCCCGCCCACGACAGGGTGGGGAGGATGCCACCGATGATCATGCTGCCGACGAGCACGCCGAACGAAGCCGACTGCAGCAGGAAATACATCGGGAAGGCGACGACCAGCGTGCCGATGGCGCCGATGGCGACCACCCGGGCGGAGCCGATCTTCGCGGCCCAGAGGCCGAACAGCGGAATGGTGACCAGCTGCAGCAGGCCGCCGATCGTCGTGGCGACCAGGAGGTCCTGGAACTTGAACCCGAGGACGGCAGTGCCGTAATCGACCATGTAGGTGTTCATGAGCGAGTAGGAGCCGATGCCGAGCACCGCGGCGCCGATGGCGATGACGAAGGCGGTCGGTGCCTTGGTGAACACGTCGACGACCGGGAAGCGGTCGCGGCGTCCGGTCTCGACGAGCTTGCGGAACACCGGCGTCTCGTCGATCGACCACCGCAGGTAGAGCGAGACCAGCAGCAGCGGGAACGCGGTGAGGAACGGGATGCGCCACCCCCACGCGGCGATGTCGGCTTGCGACATCGTGAGCGTGAGCACGATGAAGACCACGGCGCTCAGGATGGAGCCGACCGGGGAGCCGAGCTGGGGGAGCGCGGCGTAGAACCCGCGGCGCTTCGGGTTCGCGTACTCGGTCGCGAGCAGGATCGAGCCTCCCCATTCACCGCCGAGCGAGAGGCCCTGGACGAGCCGGAGGAGCACGAGAGCGACGCCCCCGAACCAGCCGGCCGCCGCGTAGGTCGGCAGCACGCCGACGAGGCCGGTGCTGATGCCCATCAGCAGAATCGTCATCAGCAGGACGGGACGGCGGCCGATCCGGTCGCCCAGGTGACCGAACACCACGGCGCCGACCGGGCGGATGACGAATCCGGCCGCGATCGCGAGGAACCCGGCGAGCACGCCCCCGAATGCGCCGAGCGGGGTGAAGAACAACGGGCCGACGAAGAATGCGGCGAAGTACGCGTAGAGATAGAAGTCGTACGATTCGAGGGAGGTTCCGACGAACGAGGCGATGGCGACGCGGCGGGCCGTGCCCGGTGTGATCCCGGGGCGGTCGGTCTCGCTGACGGCGAGCGTGGGGGTGGAGGTCACGGGTGTCCTTCTGACGGGGGTATCTGAACCGGGTCCAATATTAGGCGTGAGGAGACAACGC
The DNA here is from genome assembly GCF_017565305.1 of Leifsonia sp. TF02-11. Classification (GTDB taxonomy): domain Bacteria; phylum Actinomycetota; class Actinomycetes; order Actinomycetales; family Microbacteriaceae; genus Leifsonia. The sequence goes on along the minus strand of NZ_JAGEKP010000022.1, from coordinate 70,447 downwards.
ACGATGACACCGCGCCATTCCAGTGGCCACGGCACCGGCGGATCCGGCCGGCCCAGAGCCTCCTCGCGCGGGATGCTGGCGGAGGCGGCGGGGGAGCTGTTCCTCGAGCAGACCTACGCGGGGACGACGGTCGACGACATCGCCCGCAGGGCCGGCGTGAGCCGGGCGACCTTCTTCAACTACTTCTCGTCGAAGAGCGACCTGCTCTGGCTGGAGGTCGACGAATCGCTGGCGGCGTTCCCCGCGATGCTCGCCGCGGCCGACGACGACGTCGAGCCGATGGCCGCGGTGCTCGCCGCCGTCCTGCGGCTGGCCGACGGCTTCGGGCCGGAGCGGCTGCCGCTCGCCGTGACCCAGGTGGAGCTGATGGGCACCGACGACGAGCTCCAGGCGTCCGCGCTGCCGCGTTTCCTGGCCGTGGTGCGCCAGGTGGCGGTCGCGATCGCCCGGAGGTCGGGCGACGACCCGGACGGCCTCCTGCCTCGGGCGGCGGCCACCGCCGTGGTCGGCGCCGCTGTCGCCGCGGCGGGGGTATGGGCCCGCGCGGGAGTGGGCAGGGGCCCGCTGACGCCGGTCGTGCGCGACGCTGTCGAACCGGTCTGCGCGGGCTTCGCAGCCGCGCTCGCGAACCGATAGACTGGGGCGAACGACGTCGACCCGGCTATCACCGGTGAGTCTTCGGAAGAACGGCGGGCACTCGCCCGCTCAGTAGAACCGAACGGGGCAGGCCCGTCACAGCCGCAGACGAGAGGTTCCCTTCGGCGACGCAGCCGCTGGGGGCAAGCGGGGTGGTACCGCGGCGGGTGTGCGAACATCCGGCGTCCTCGTGCAGAGTCGAAAACTGCCAGGAGAGAGATGCCGTACCCCAAGTCAGCGCCGGACGGATCAGCGCCGGACGAAGCCGCCGAGCCCGGGCGCGAGCCGCGTCAGGACGTCACGCCGTCGCCGGTGTTCCCGGAGATCGAGACCGATGTGCTGGCGTTCTGGGCCGAAGACGGCACGTTCCGCGCGTCGGTCGACAACCGCGAGGGCGCTCCCGAGTGGGTCTTCTACGACGGCCCGCCGTTCGCGAACGGCCTCCCGCACTACGGCCACCTGCTCACCGGCTACGCGAAGGACGTCTTCCCGCGCTTCCAGACCATGCGCGGCAAGAAGGTGGAGCGGCGCTTCGGCTGGGACACCCACGGCCTCCCGGCTGAGCTGGAGGCGGAGCGGCAGCTCGGCATCACCGACAAGAGCCAGATCGAGGAGATGGGGCTCGCGGCCTTCAACCAGGCCGCGAAGGACTCCGTGCTTCGCTACACCCGCGAGTGGCAGGAGTACGTTACCCGCCAGGCGCGGTGGGTAGACTTCGACAACGACTACAAGACGTTGGACACCTCCTACATGGAGTCCGTGATCTGGGCGTTCAAGCAGCTCTACGACAAGGGCCTCGCCTACGAGGGCCACCGCGTGCTGCCGTACTGCTGGCGCGACCAGACCCCGCTGTCGAACCACGAGCTGCGCATGGACGACGACGTCTACAAGATGCGCCAGGACCAGACGGTCACGGTGACCTTCCCGCTCACCGGCGCGAAGGCGGAGGCTCTCGGGCTCACGGGCGTGCGCGCGCTCGCCTGGACGACCACGCCGTGGACGCTGCCGACCAACCTCGCACTGGTGGTCGGCCCCGACATCCGGTACGCGGTCGTTCCCGCCGGCCCGAACGGCGCGGCTGACGTGCACGGACGCACGGGTGGCCGGCACAGCGCCGGACTCGCGGAGGAGGACTCGCTGAGCGGCGAGTACCTGCTGGCCGTCGACCTCGTCGGCAACTACGCCAAGGACCTCGGTTACGAGTCGCCGGAGGCGGCCCGCGAGGCGATCAGCCGAACCGTCGTCGGCCGCGACCTGGAGGGCGTGACCTACGACCGGCTCTGGGACTACTACGCCGACACCGAGAAGTACGGCACGCAGAACGCCTGGCAGATCCTGGTCGACGACTACGTCACCACCGAAGACGGCACCGGCATCGTCCACCAGGCTCCCGCCTACGGCGAGGACGACCAGCGGGTCTGTGAAGCCGCCGGCATCCCCGTGATCATCTCGGTCGACGACGGAGCGCGTTTCCTCCCCGAGGTGCAGGACGTGGCCGGCCTGCAGGTCTTCGAGGCGAACAAGCCGCTCACCACGCTGCTGCGCGAGGAGGGCCGGCTGCTGCGCCAGGCGAGCTACGAGCACTCGTACCCGCACTGCTGGCGCTGCCGCAACCCGCTGATCTACAAGGCCGTCTCGAGCTGGTTCGTGCGTGTCACCGAGTTCCGCGACCGCATGGTGGAGCTCAACCAGGGCATCAACTGGGTGCCGGAGAACGTCAAGGACGGCCAGTTCGGAAAGTGGCTCGCGGGCGCCCGCGACTGGTCCGTGTCGCGCAACCGCTACTTCGGCTCGCCGATCCCGGTGTGGAAGAGCGACGATCCCGCGTACCCGCGTGTCGATGTCTACGGTTCGCTGGAGGAGCTCGAGCGCGACTTCGGGCGGCTGCCGGTCAACGCCGCGGGCGGCCCGGACCTCCACCGGCCGTTCATCGACGAGCTGACCCGCCCGAACCCCGACGACCCGTCCGGCCGTTCGACGATGCGACGCATCCCGGATGTGCTCGACGTGTGGTTCGACTCGGGGTCGATGCCGTTCGCCCAGGTGCACTACCCGTTCGAGAACCACGACTGGTTCGACAGCCACAACCCGGCGGACTTCATCGTCGAGTACATCGGCCAGACGCGCGGCTGGTTCTACCTGCTGCACACGCTCGGCACGGCGCTGTTCGACCGGCCCGCGTTCACGAACGTGATCTCGCACGGCATCGTGCTCGGCAGCGACGGCCAGAAGATGTCGAAGTCGCTGCGCAACTACCCCGACGTCAACGAGGTCTTCGACCGCGACGGCTCGGACGCGATGCGCTGGTTCCTGATGTCGAGCCCTGTGCTGCGAGGCGGCAACCTGGTCGTGACGGAGGAGGGCATCCGCGAGGGAGTCCGCCAGGTGCTGCTGCCGCTGTGGAGCACCTGGTACTTCTTCTCGCTGTACGCCAACGCCACAGGCTACGAGGCGAAGCACTCGACGGACTCGACCGACGTCCTCGACCGCTATCTGCTGGCGAAGACCCGCGATCTGGTGGAGGCGGTGACCGCCGACCTCGAGGGTCTCGACTCGACCCTCGCCTCCGCGAAGCTCCGGGACTTCGCCGACGTGCTGACCAACTGGTACGTGCGCCGTTCCCGCGACCGGTTCTGGACCGGCGTGACGGACGACGGCACGGGGACCGAGGCGTTCGACACCCTCTACACGGTCCTGGAGACCGTGACGCGGGTCGCCGCCCCGCTGCTGCCGCTGATCAGCGAGCGCATCTGGAAGGACCTGACCGGTGGACGCAGCGTCCACTTGACCGACTGGCCGGAGGCCGACGTCTTCCCCGCGGACGACGCGCTGGTCGACGCCATGGACCGCATCCGTGCGATCAGCTCGACCACGCTCTCGCTGCGCAAGCAGTCGGGGCGCCGGGTCCGGCTGCCGCTCGCCTCGCTGACGGTGGTCGCCGCCGACGCGGAGGCGCTGCGTCCGTTCGAGGCGATCCTGCGCGACGAGCTCAATGTCAAGGCCGTCGAGCTGGTCGAGCTCGCCGACGACAGCGCGGCCTCCTACGGCATCACCAGCCGGCTCACCGTCAACGCGCGGGCGGCCGGCCCGCGGCTCGGCAAGCAGGTGCAGCTGGTCATCCAGGCTGCACGCGCCGGTGACTGGTCGGAGCACGACGGAGTCGTTACCGTGGGCGGCGTGGAGCTGGTCGAGGGCGAGTACGAGCTGGTCCTGGAGACCGCGCAGACCGACGAGGAGGCCTCGTCGGCGCTGGCGCTGCTCCCGGGCGGCGGCTTCGTGCTGCTCGACACCGCCACCACGCCCGAGCTGGAGGCCGAGGGCCTGGCCCGCGACGTGATCCGCGCCGTGCAGGACACCCGCAAGGCGGCGGGCCTCGACGTGAGCGACCGGATCGAGCTGAACGTCGCCTTCGAGCACGACGACGACGTGCGGGCCATCGCACTCGCGGGCGACGCCGTGGACATCGCGGCCGAGACGCTGGCGCTCGAATTCGCGTTCGTGTCGACGGCTGATGCCCTCGATGACGACTCCGACGGCTTCGTCAAGGAGTTCGGCGCGGGACAGTTCGCGAACGCCGGCCGGTTCACGGTCGGTGTGACGAAGGTGGAGGACGCGCGATGACCGACGCCGACGAGCTGCACGACGAGGCTGAGGCCGTCTATCAGGCGCTGCTCTCCCGCATCGGCGAGGGTGCCCCCGAGCACCGGCTGGACGCCACGCGGCGGGCGGTCGAGCTGTTGGGCGATCCGCAGCGGGCCTACCCGATCATCCACATCACCGGCACCAACGGCAAGACGTCGACCAGCCGCATCGCCGAGAGCATCCTGCGGGCGTACGGCCTGCGCACCGGCCTGCTCACCAGCCCGCACCTCGTGCGGTTCAACGAGCGGATCATGATCGACGGCCAGCCGATCTCCGACGAGGCGCTCGTGCGCAACTGGGAGGACGTGCGTCCCTACCTCGAGATCGTCGATGCGGAGCTGGAGGAGCGGGGCGCCGCGCCGCTGACCTTCTTCGAGGCGTTGACGGCTCTCGCCTTCGCCGCGTTCGCCGACGCCCCCGTCGACGTCGCGGTGATCGAGGTCGGCATGGGCGGCGAGTGGGACTCGACCAACGTCGGCGACGGCCAGGTCGCTGTGTTCACGCCGATCTCGCTCGACCACACCCGACAGCTCGGCGACACGGTCCGCGAAATCGCGCGCACCAAGTCGGGGATCATCAAGCCGTCCGCCGACGTGGTCAGCTCCGCCCAGGTGCCGGAGGCCATGGCCGAGCTGGAGGAGGCGGCGCGGCTGACCGAGTCCACGCTAGCCGCCGCGCCGCGGGACTTCGACGTCGTCGACACCCGCGTCGCCGTCGGAGGCCAGCTCGTGACGGTGCGCGGTCGCGCGGCGACCTACGAAGACGTCTTCCTCCCGCTGTACGGCGATCACCAGGCGCAGAACGCCGCTGTGGCCGTCGCGGCGGTCGAGACGTTCCTGGGGCGCGGCAGCCAGCCGCTCAAGACCGACCTGGTCGAAGAGGGCTTCGCAACGGCGACCTCGCCCGGTCGGCTGCAACTGATCGGCGTCGAGCCGACCGTGCTGGTCGACGCGGCGCACAATCCCGCGGGGGCGGCCACGCTCGCCGACGCGATGCGCCGGTACTTCGACTTCGACGAGCTGACCTTCGTGTTCGGAAGCCTCGGCGACAAGGACGCGCGCGGCGTCGTCCGGGCGCTCGTTCCGGTCGCCACGCAGTTCTTCGTGACCGAGCCGGCGTCCGATCGTGCGCTGTCGGCCGAGGAGCTCGGCGACATCGTTCGAGACGAAGCCGGTGACGAGGCGACCATCGTCTACACGGACGCGCTCGACGCCCTGGAGGCGGCGCGCGAGTGGGCGGGCGAGGAACCGCGTCGCGCTGTGGTCGTCACCGGCTCGATCGTGCTCGTCGGTGCCGCCATGGCGTACGCCGAGGAGCAGGGCTGGAAGGACGCGACGGCGTGAGCGACCAGACCCCCGGGGCGGCCGACGAGCCCGCGACCCCTCCGCGCGCCCGGCGCCGACGGACGCTCCGCGAGAGTCTCGGCTCGATCGTGCTGGGCTTCGAGCTCATCGTCGTCTTCCTGGGGGCCCTCGTGCTCTTCGGGCTCAAGAGCCTGCCCGCGTGGATCGCGCTGGGCGGGGGAGCGGTGGTCGTCCTCCTGATGATCGCCGCCATCGGGCTGATGCGGAACCGCGCCGGCGTCGTCCTGGGCTGGATCGTTCAGCTCGTCGTCGTCGCAGCCGGATTCCTCGTGCCCGCCTTCTTCATCGTGGGGGCGATCTTCACGGCCATGTGGACCTACTGCATGATCGCCGCCTCCCGCATCGACCGGAACAACCGAACGGAGACCAGATGACCACCGCTGTCGAAGAGACCCTCGTCCTCGTCAAGCCCGACGGAGTCGCCCGCAACCTCACGGGCGAGATCCTGCGCCGCATCGAGGCCAAGGGGTACTCGCTCGTCGACGTGCGCATGCTGCAGGCCGACCGCGACCTCCTCGCGAAGCACTACGCCGAGCACGAGGGCAAGCCGTTCTACGAGCCCCTCGTCGAGTTCATGGAGTCCGGGCCGATCGTGGCCCTTCGGGTCGCGGGCAACCGCGTCATCGAGGGCTTCCGGTCGCTCGCCGGCGCGACGGATCCGACCACGGCCGCCCCGGGTACGATCCGCGGCGACCTGGCCCGTGACTGGGGCCTCAAGGTGCAGCAGAACCTGGTGCACGGCTCCGACTCGCCCGAGTCGGCGCAGCGCGAGCTCGCGCTCTGGTTCGACTGAGCGCAGGCAGACAGAGAGAGGGGCTCCCGACCAGCGGTCGGGAGCCCTTCCCCTTCTGTGTGGCGGATCAGACGAACGCGCGGTGGATCCAGTCGAGCTGGATCTGCGCCAGGATCGCCACGATGGCGTAACAGACGATCGTGATCAGCGGCACCCAGCCGTAGAGGGTTCCGAAGAGCTTCCGTGCGCGCTCCGGCACCGGGATGTTCCCCTCTTTCAGGTTGTAGAGCGTGACAGCCCAGAACGTGGGGATGGTGACGACCCAGGTGACCATGCACCACGGGCAGAGCACGTTGAGCACGGTGATCGACTGGGTGATCAGGAAGATGACGAGCGCGAGCGCGAGGACGACGCCGACGTTGAAGGCGATCCAGTACCAGCGAGCGAAGCGTCCGGCGGCGAACAGGCCGACGCCGACCGCGATGGTGGCCGTCCAGCCGCCGAGCCCGAGGATCGGGTTCGGGAACCCGAGCAGGGAGCCCTGCCACGAATTGAGGTTCTTGCCGCAACCGACGAGGACGTTGAAGTTGCAGGAGAGCTGCGCGTTCGCGTTCTCCAGGAGCGAGATCTTGTCGAGCGTGAGCATCCAGGCCGCCCACAGTCCGATGGCGCCGGCGACGATCAGGAAGATCGCGAGTGCGGTCGGCCGGCGGTAGGGCGCGGGTGCGAGGTCGGTCGTCGGAGCAGTGGGCGCAGTCTTCGAGGCAGGCACAGTCGGATTATGGCATGGCGCGACGCGGCACTTCTGTGAACGCGGGTCGCGCCGGCCTCTGGCCGTCGACATGCGATAATCATTGGATAAGTCGTCCCGACAGCATGTCGGTCGGCTCCAACAGAAGGCTTGAGGGCGCCAGGTGCGCCCGAATGAAACAGCCGGTCGCTCACGACAGGCACAAGACAAGTGAAAGCCGGACGGACGGTGCCACGAGCATCCGCCGCCCGATCAAGGATTACGGAGGGGGCCGCACGCGGCACCTCCGACGGAGAGTACCCGGCGAGCGGGTTGCCGCCGCCGGTCGAGGAGTGCACCAGCGATGGTGGAAAACGAGAATATCGACAACACGAACAGCAACGATCAGGGCTCAGGAGGACGCAGACGCCGCAGCATCTTCGGCGGCAGACGCGTCAGCCGACCCGCCGACACGGCGGAGACGCCGGTGTTCGCCGAGGAGCGCGAGGTCGCTGCGGAGCACGTCGCCGTCGAGCAGGCCGCGGCCGGCGTCGACGTCCAGGCGGAGGTCGCCGGGCCGACCGAGGAGGTACGGGAGGACGGCGCTGCCACGACGGCCGTGCCGGTCGACGCGGCTACCGCGTCAACCGACGGCCATGAGCCCCCCGCTCTACCCGAGCGCCACGGCGAGCAGGCGGAGGCCGCACCGGCGTACGTCCCCGGCCTCCCGCCGACCACGCTGCTGTTCCAGGCGCCCGACATCCTGCCGCTGCCGCCGCTTCCCGACGATGAGCCGACCGGGTCTGTCCGCCGCCGTTCGCGGCGTCGTGCGGGCGAGAACGGCCGCAACGAGGCGAACGACCCCGCGAACACCGTGGTCAAGGTGCGCACCCCGCGCGAGCCGGAACTGATCACCGAACCGCAGAAGGTCAAGGGCTCCACCCGGCTGGAGGCCAAGAAGCAGCGCCGCCGCGACGGCCGCGATGCCGGGCGTCGCCGCCCGGTCATCACCGAGGCCGAGTTCCTCGCCCGCCGCGAGTCGGTCGACCGCCAGATGGTCGTCCGTTCGAAGAGCGGCCGCATCCAGATCGGCGTCCTCGAAGACAAGGTGCTGGTCGAGCACTACGTGGCCCGCTCGCAGGAGGCCTCGCTCATCGGCAACGTCTACCTCGGTCGCGTGCAGAACGTGCTCCCGAGCATGGAGGCCGCCTTCGTCGACATCGGGCGCGGCCGCAACGCCGTGCTGTACTCCGGTGAAGTCGACTGGGACGCGGTCGAGACCGGCAACCAGCCGCGTCGCATCGAGCTGGCGCTCAAGGCGGGCGACCGCGTGCTGGTGCAGGTCACCAAGGACCCGGTCGGCCACAAGGGCGCTCGGCTGACGAGCCAGATCTCGCTGCCCGGCCGCTACCTGGTCTACGTGCCCAACGGCTCGATGAACGGAATCAGTCGCAAGCTGCCCGACACCGAGCGTTCGCGGCTCAAGAAGATCCTCAAGGAGGTGCTCCCCGAGAACGCCGGCGTCATCGTGCGCACGGCGGCGGAGGGCGCGACCGAGGAGCAGCTCACCCTCGATGTCACCAGGTTGACGGCGCAGTGGGCGGACATCAGCCGCCAGGTCGAGACGCAGCAGGCGCCCGCGCTCCTGCACAGCGAGCCGGACCTGCTCATCAAGATCATCCGCGACGTCTTCAACGAGGACTTCCAGAAGCTGGTCATCGCCGGAGACGACGCGCGCCAGACGATCGAGAGCTACCTGCGCCAGGTCGCCCCCGACCTGATCGACCGCGTCGAGGCCTACACCGGCGACCGCGACGCCTTCGACGAGTTCCGCATCACCGAGCAGATCGAGAAGGCGCTGGAGCGCAAGGTCTGGCTGCCCTCCGGCGGTTCCCTCGTGATCGACCGTACCGAGGCGATGACCGTCGTCGACGTGAACACGGGCAAGTTCGTGGGCTCCGGCGGCAACCTCGAGGAGACCGTCACCAAGAACAACCTGGAGGCCGCCGAGGAGATCGTCCGCCAGCTCCGGCTGCGCGACATCGGCGGCATCATCGTGGTCGACTTCATCGACATGGTGCTGGAGTCCAACCGCGACCTGGTGCTGCGCCGGCTCATCGAGTGCCTGAGCCGCGACCGGACCAAGCACCAGGTCGCCGAGGTCACCTCGCTCGGTCTCGTGCAGATGACCCGCAAGAAGCTCGGCCTCGGCCTCCTGGAGACCTTCAGCGAGGCCTGCGAGGTGTGCGCGGGACGCGGAGTCATCGTGCACCACGACCCGGTCGTGAAGCACCGGCAGCCGCAGCAGCAGCAGCCGCAGAACGAGCGCCGCCGCGGTCGCGGCGGCAACGGCGGAGGCCAGCCTGCGTCGAGCGCTCCGCACACGGGCAACGGTACGCACGCGATCACCGACGACGCCAAGAACGCGCTCGCGCAGATCGCGGCGTCCACGCTGCATCTGCACCACGAGGGCGACGGCGCGGCTGCTGGTGAGACGCAGCCCGCCGCCGCCGAAGCCGCAGAGGGCGCGCAGGCTGCCCCCGCGGCCGAGACGGCACCCAAGAAGCGTCGGCGCAAGAGCAAAAGCCAGCGCGACGAGCAGCGCACCGGCGCCCAGGAGGCGCAGGACGCGCCCGTGGACGCTTCCGAGCCGCCCGTGGCTGCGGACACCGCCGCAGAGCCCGAGCCGGCCGTGCACGTCGACCTCCCGCTGATCGACCTGCCCGCACCGGCCGAGCAGCGCGCGCAGACGCCCGCGCCGTCCGCCGTGGAGACCGAGCTCCTGCTCGACTCCGTGCTCGACGCCCTCCCGCATCCGAAGGCCGCCGGCCAGGGCCGCAGCCGCGGCCGTCGTGCCAGCACCGCGGTCATCACCGGCGGCGAGCTCGCGGGCGAGCAGCGCGACGCCTGAGTTCCCCACACGACCGCGTCCGTTCGCCACTCCGGTGGCGGCGGGCGCGGTCTAGTGGCGGCGGCCCCTGTCGCGGGCGCGCACGCGGAGCCCGCTCGCGATGAGCCGGGTCACCAGCTCCTTGCCGTCGACCGGCACCGCTCCCGCGGCGACGAGCTCGTCGTAGCGGCGGTCGGGGACGTCGTAGTGGTCGAGGTCGAAAGCGCGTGCGGGCACGTCCGCCGCGGCGGCGAAGGCGTGCAGCTCGTCGAGTGAGGAATCGCTGACCAGGTGCGACCACAACATGCCGTGGGCGGGCCATGCCGGGGGATCGATCAGGACCGTCATAGAATGATTGTAGGAACCGGCCCCGACCACGGTGCCGGACGGTCTCGATGCCCCCTCGCTGAATTGACGGGTCGTGCGGCGTCGGGTAAAGTTGACCGTTGGTGTGTGCCGGTAGGCCGGTACACTCTCGCGGTTTTCTGAGAGCCACCCGCCGCCATCGGCGGGCGCGAGCTCACCAGTAACTCCCTGAACAAACAAGAGCAGGACAGGTCCACGGCGTCGGTCGGGAACTGATCCCCGACGAAAAGGTACGTGAAAGTGGTTTACGCAGTTGTGCGCGCCGGTGGCCGGCAGGAGAAGGTCGAGGTCGGCACCATCGTGACGATGGACCGCATCAAGGCCGACAAGGACGGCAACGTCGAGCTGGCCGCCGTCCTGCTCGTCGACGGTGACAAGATCACCTCTGACGCGAAGTCCCTCGCCAAGGTGAAGGTGACCGCCGAGGTCCTCGGCGACCTGCGCGGCCCGAAGATCGTCATCCAGAAGTTCAAGAACAAGACCGGCTACAAGAAGCGCCAGGGCCACCGCCAGGAGCTCACGCGCGTCAAGATCACCGGCATCAAGTAGCCGACAGCGAACCTCTCGAGGAGAAGAAGACATGGCACACAAAAAGGGCGCGAGCTCCACTCGCAACGGTCGTGACTCGAACGCGCAGCGCCTCGGCGTGAAGCGCTTCGGCGGCCAGACCGTCAACGCCGGCGAGATCCTGGTCCGCCAGCGCGGCACGCACTTCCACCCGGGCGTCAACGTCGGCCGCGGTGGCGACGACACCCTGTTCGCCCTCGCGGCGGGCTCGGTGGAGTTCGGCAACAAGGGCGGCCGCAAGGTCGTCAACATCGTGGCCGTCGAGGCCTGAGCCTCACCCACGACTGCACTTCACGGATGGGCGGGCTTCGGCCCGCCCATCCGTCGTTTCACCCGATTTGAGGAGCACCCATGGCAACGTTCGTCGACCGCGTGACGCTTCACCTGCGCGCGGGCAACGGCGGGAACGGGTGTGTCTCGGTCCGTCGTGAGAAGTTCAAACCGCTCGCCGGTCCCGACGGCGGCAACGGCGGCAACGGCGGAGACATCGTGCTCGTCGCCGACCCGCAGGTCACGACCCTGCTGGGCTACCACCGCCACCCGCACCGCTCCAGCGAGAACGGTGGCTTCGGGATGGGCGACCACCGCAGCGGTCACACCGGAGGCGAGCTGGAGCTGCCCGTGCCCGTCGGCACCGTCGTCAAGTCCGCCGACGGCGAAGAGCTCGTGGACCTGACCGAACCGGGCATGCGTTTCGTCGCGGCCGCCGGCGGCCTCGGCGGCCTCGGCAACGCGGCCCTGGCGACGCCGAAGCGCAAGGCGCCCGGCTTCGCGCTGCTGGGCACCCCGGGCTGGGAGGGCGACGTCCTCCTCGAGCTGAAGACCGTCGCCGACGTCGCACTCGTCGGCTACCCCTCCGCGGGCAAGTCGAGTCTCATCGCCGCGCTCTCCGCCGCGAAGCCGAAGATCGCCGACTATCCCTTCACCACGTTGCACCCCAACCTCGGGGTCGTGCAGGCGGGCGATGTGCGGTACACCGTCGCCGACGTGCCCGGGCTCATCGAGGGCGCCAGCGAAGGCCGCGGCCTCGGGCTGGAGTTCCTCCGGCACGTCGAGCGCTGCTCCGCCCTGCTGCACGTGCTCGACTGCGCGACGCTGGAGCCCGGACGCGACCCGCTCAGCGATCTCGAAGTGATCCTCGGCGAACTCGCGGCGTACCCGGTTCCCGAGGGGCAGGTCCCGCTGCTCGACCGCCCTCAGCTCATCGCCCTGAACAAGATCGACGTGCCGGACGCCCGCGAGCTCGCCGACTTCGTCCGCCCGGACCTGGAGGCGCGCGGCTATCGCGTGTTCGAGATCTCCACGGTCAGCCACGAGGGCCTCCGCGCGCTGTCGTTCGCCCTCGGCGAGCTGGTCGAGGACGCCAGGAAGGCGGAGGCGGCGCAGGCGGAGGTACGCCCGCGCATCGTGATCCGGCCCAAGGCCGTCGACGACGCCGGCTTCACGGTGAAGGTCGAGGGCGGCTCCGACGGTCCCGTCTACCGCATCCTCGGAGCGAAGCCCGAACGCTGGGTGGCGCAGACCGACTTCGCCAACGACGAAGCCGTCGGCTACCTCGCCGACCGACTCGCCAAGCTCGGTGTCGAGGACCGCCTGTTCACGGCGGGCGCCGTCGCCGGCTCCACGGTCGTGATCGGCCGAGAGAACGGCGTCGTCTTCGACTGGGAGCCGACGCTGACCTCGACCGCCGAGCTGATGACCTCGCCGCGCGGCACGGACGCCCGCATCGACGCGAGCCACCGCCCCACCAGGGCGCAGCGCCGCGAGGACTACTTCGACCGGATGGACGGCAAGGCCGAGGCCCGCGCCGAGCTGCTCCGCGAGAAGGAGGCCGGCCTCTGGCAGGACGACGACTACGACGACTACGACGACTACGACGGTCAGGACTCCGCGGCGCGGAGCCAGGTGGAAGGCGAGACGGGCAGGGAATGACGATCGACGAGCGCGCCCAGGTCCCGACCGCCCGACGGATCGTCGTCAAGGTCGGCTCCTCCTCGATCAGCGGAGAGAACGCCGGGCAGATCGGCCCGCTCGTCGACGCCCTCGCCGAGGCGCACGGCCGCGGCACGCAGGTCATCCTGGTGTCGTCGGGGGCCATCGCGACCGGCATCCCGTACCTGGCGCTCGACGGTCGCCCGACCGACCTGGCGACCCAGCAGGCCGCGGCGGCCGTCGGCCAAAACGTCCTCATCTACCGCTACCAGGACAGCCTCGACCGCTACGAGATCGTGGCGGGGCAGGTGCTCCTGACGGCGGGGGACATGGAGAACCCGACCCACCGCAGCAATGCGAAGCGGGCGATGGAGCGGCTGCTCGACCTGCGCATCCTTCCCATCGTGAACGAGAACGACACCGTCGCGACGCACGAGATCCGTTTCGGCGACAACGACCGGCTCGCGGCGCTCGTGGCGCTGCTGGTGGAGGCCGACCTGCTCGTGCTCCTCTCCGACGTCGACGCGCTCTACACGAAGCCGCCGCAGGAGGAGGGCGCAGAGCGCATCGGCGTGGTCGGCTGGGGCGACGAGCTCGCCGGGGTGGAGATCGGTTCGACCGGCCTCTCCGGCGTCGGCACCGGCGGCGCGCTCACCAAGGTGTCCGCCGCGCGCCAGGCGGCCGAGCGAGGCACGGCCGTCATCCTCACGGCCACGGCGCTCGTCGCCGACGCACTGCGCGGCGAGACCGTCGGCACGTGGTTCGCGCCGGCGCCGAGCACGGACGATGCCGGTGACGACGCCGAGGTCGTCGCCGACGCCACGGCCTAGACTTGACCCATGTCTTCGACCACAGCCGTCCCGGTCTCGCTCGCCGATCGCCTCACCGCGGCCAAGGCCTCCTCTCTGGCGCTGGCCACGGCGACCACGGAGCAGAAGAACACGGCCCTGCGCGCCATCGCCGCCGGCGTCCTGGCCGCCCAGCAGAGCATCCTCGCCGCCAACGAACTCGACCTGGCGAACGGCCGTGAGAACGGCCTCTCGACGGGACTCCTCGACCGGCTGACGCTCACGCCGGCGCGGCTCCAGGGGCTCGCCGACGCGGTGAACGAGGTCGTCGGGCTGACCGACCCGGTCGGACAGGTGGTGCGCGGCGGCGACCTCCCGAACGGCGTCAAGATCGCCCAGACGCGCGTGCCGTTCGGCGTCGTCGGCGCCATCTACGAGGCGCGGCCCAACGTGACGATCGACATCGCCTCGCTCGCGATCAAGAGCGGCAACTCCGTCGTCCTGCGCGGCGGCACGGCGGCTCTCAACACGAACCGGGTGCTCGTGGACGTCGTCCGGGAGGCCCTCGTAAGCGTCGGTCTGCCGGCCGACGCGGCGCAGACCATCGACGAGTTCGGGCGCGACGGCGCGAACGAGCTGATGCGGGCGCGCGGGCTGGTCGACGTCCTGATCCCGCGGGGGAGCGCCGAGCTGATCCAGGCGGTCGTCTCGCAGTCGAGCGTTCCGGTCATCGAGACCGGCGCAGGCGTCGTGCACATCGTCCTCGACGAGAGCGCGCGCGAAGACTGGGCAGTGGACATCGTCCGCAATGCGAAGGTCCAGCGCCCGAGCGTGTGCAACGCGGTCGAGACGCTGCTCGTGCACCGGGCCGCGGCCGAGCGGCTGCTTCCCGCCGTGCTCGGCTCGCTCGCGGCCGCCGGGGTCACCATCCATGCTGACGAGACCGCCTTGCCGTACGCACCGGGAGGCGTGCCCGTGACGGACGAGGACTACGCCACCGAGCACATGAGCCTCGACATCTCCGTGCGCGTCGTCGACGACCTCGACGACGCGATCGCGCACATCCGCCGCTACTCCACGCAGCACACCGAAGCGATCATCACCAACGATCTCGGCAACGCCGAGCGCTTCCTCGCCGAGGTCGATTCGGCGGTCGTGATGGTCAATGCATCGACGCGGTTCACCGACGGCGGGGAGTTCGGGTTCGGCGCTGAGGTCGGCATCTCCACACAGAAACTTCACGCACGCGGTCCGATGGGGTTGCCGGAGCTGACGAGCACCAAGTGGATCGTCCGCGGGTCCGGGCAGATCCGCGGGTGACCGACCACTAGACTGAACAACGGCCACGCGCCACAGCGCCTTCATCACAGCGCCCGAAAGGAACACCACCGATGTCCCACGTGACGAACATCCTCGCCGCAGCGGAGACCCACGTCGAGCTGCCCATGCCCACCTGGGCCTACGGCGTGATCGCCATCGTCATCTTCCTGGCGCTGCTCGTCGTCCTCATGAGCTACCGCGACGTGGCGAACCGCCACAGTCACCGCTCCGCGGCCGACGCCGCGTCGCACGCGGGTGCGCCGGGCGCCACGCACCACGGCACCGGTCACCAGACCCAGGGGCACTGAGCCGCCTCCCGGCATGGAGCTGACCGAGAAGAGCCGCCCGCGCATCGGCGTGATGGGCGGGACCTTCGACCCGATCCATCACGGCCACCTGGTCGCCGCGAGCGAGGTCGCGCAGTCGTTCGACCTCGATGAGGTCGTGTTCGTCCCGACCGGGCAGCCCTGGCAGAAGGGCGAGGTCACCCCCGCCGAGCACCGCTACCTCATGACGGTCATCGCGACGGCGTCCAACCCGCGGTTCACGGTGAGCCGGGTCGACGTCGACCGCGTCGGACCGACGTACACGATCGACACACTGCGCGATCTGCGGGAGGAACGCCCGGAGGCGGAGCTGTTCTTCATCACCGGCGCGGACGCCATCGCGCAGATCCTCAGCTGGCGCGACATCGACGAACTCTGGAAGCTCGCGCATTTCGTGGCTGTGAGTCGTCCGGGACATGACCTCAATATTTCTGGATTGCCGAAACAAGACGTAAGCTTGTTGGAAGTTCCGGCCCTGGCGATCTCGTCCACCGACTGCCGGAGCCGGGTGAGCAGGGGATTCCCCGTCTGGTACCTCGTCCCCGACGGGGTGGTCCAGTACATCTCCAAACATCACTTGTATCGGAGCGTGGCATGACGTTGTGGCCTGAAGAGCCAGCGGAAGCGAGCCAGCCGCCGCAGACACGGCGACAGGCCAGAGAGAACGAGCGCACCGCCGCGCGTCAAGCGGCGCGCCGCGCCGGCACCTCCGAAGCGACCCCTGCCGGTGTCATCCCCGAGACCACGGCGACCCCGGGCGCGGCGCCGACAGCTGAACGCCCGGCCGCCGACGACGACCAGTCGCCCGCCATCCCCGCCTCGGCGTTCGCCGAGCCCGGCGTCACTCCGCCCTCCGGTGCCGGCAGCTTCGACAGCCTCCTCTTCAGCGTTCCGCAGCGTTCCGACGCGGATGCCGCTTCCGACGCATCGGCGTTCGACCTGTTCCGGCAGGCTCCGGATGCGTCGAAGCCCGAGCCGGTCACACAGCCGATGACCGTCGTCACCGCTCCGGCGGCGGCGGCCTCCGCGGCACCGGCCCCGCAGGAGATCGTGTTCCCCTCCGGCGACGCGTCGTCGGCAGAGACCGGGGGATCGACCGGCGAGCGCACGCTGACCCGTCGCGAGATGCGCGCGATGCTGCAGGCGCAGGCGGCGAACCAGCAGGCGAATCACGCGCCGGCGATCGCCGATCCGGTCTTCCCGGTGACGTTCACCCACGACGCCGACGCGGAGACCGCCGACCCGCAGGCCGCCCCGGTGGCGGCTCCGGTCAGCGCCCGCCAGGCCGGGCAGGCGCCCGACACCGAGGTGAGCTCGTCCCCGACGTCCGCCTTCACCGCGTTCGGAGCACCGACGACCGCGACGCCCGTCGCCGCCGCCGCTCCGGCTCAGTCCGGGCAGCTCGACGCGGACGACGAGGACGTCGCCGGGCAGGAGCGCCGCCCGTTCACGCCGCCGACCGGCCACTGGTCGACCGCGGCCGAGCTCGAAGACGAATCCGAGCCGATCACGTCCCGCAACGTCGGGCACTCGACGGCCGCCACCACGACCAACGCGCTCATCCTCCCGTCGCTTCCGCAGGCCGACGCGACCGGGCCGCTGACGAGCACGGGCGAGATCCTCGTCACGGGCTCGATCGACCTCCCGCGCACCCTCGGCGCCACGGGCGCCCACGATCGCATCGACTCGTCCGACATCGACCGTCTGCTCGACGGTGAGGAGAACGAGTTCAACACGTCTGAGGTCGCTCCGGTTCGCGCGTCGCGCGCCATCAGCACCCACACGTCGACGCGCGGAGTGATCGCACCTCCCAAGAAGCGCGGCAACACGCTTCCCGTCGTTCTCATGGTCACCGCCGGTGTCCTCGCCGTCGGCGTGATCGGGCTCCTGATCGCGGCGTACGTGCTCAACGTGTTCTGATGACGCGTTTCCCCCTGACTCTTCCGGCGTCGCCTCGATCGATGGCGCCATTCCCAATCGTGAAGGACTCTCTGTGACCGCCTCCCCGCATGCCCGGGACATCCTGCAGATCGCGGCAGCCGCCGCCGACGCGAAGGGGGGCATCGACCTCGTCGCGCTCGACGTGTCCGGTCCACTGCCGCTGACGGACGCGTTCCTGCTGGTGTCCGGCTCGGTGGAGCGCAACGTCATCGCGATCGCGTCCGAGGTCGAGGACCGCCTCAACGACGCCGGCGTGCGCACCCTGCGCCGCGAGGGCAAGGCCGAGGGTCGCTGGATCCTCCTCGACTTCGGAGACCTGGTCGTCCACGTCTTCCACGAAGAGGACCGCATGTACTACGCCCTCGAGCGGCTCTGGAAGGACTGCCCGGTGCTTCCGCTGGAGCTCCCGGTCCACAGCGCGGAGTAGCCCCGCGCTGCCACACGCCCGGGCTGCGCGCTCGATTTTCATTGCGCGGGCCGCGTGTAGTACGCTGAATGAGTTGTCCGGGGAGCCTCGGGGAACAGAAAGTCAAGTGAATACGGGTCTGTGGCGCAGCTGGTAGCGCACCTGCATGGCATGCAGGGGGTCAGGGGTTCGAGTCCCCTCAGATCCACCGAGAGCCCCGGGAAACCGGGGCTTTTTGCTGTCCCTGCGACGTTTGCAGCGGCCCGGACCGGGTGCGACGGGTACTCTCACGACAGGGCTGGTCTCAGCACAGGGCTAGTCTCACCACAGGGGGTGAGCCGATGCGGGTTCGCGAGTGGACTGCAACGCTGGGGGTCGTCGTGGCCTTTGCCGCTCTTCTGACCGGCTGCGGCATTGTCGAGGTCGGTCCGCAGAAGTGTTTCCCGTCCCGTATCCACGTCGCTCCCGGCACCGCGGCTCCGGGCGAGACGATCACGGTCAGCAGCGAGGCCGCGGACTGCGACCTCGGGTACCGGGAGGGGCACACCTACTCGGTCGCGGTGATCGCACCGCATCACCGGTCGCCAGAGTCCGTCGTGCCTGTCGATGGCGCCGGACGGTTCTCGGCGGAGCTGACCATTCCCGCCGATTTCCCCTCGGGCGACGCCTGGGTCGTCGTCGAGGGCAGCCCCTACGACCACTGCGACGACACACACGGGTCGTGCGCCGGATACACGACGGCACTCACGATCCGCTGAGTCGGCGCGATGACATTCGGGCCGTCTTCAGCGCGCCCAGCAGCCACCGAACCGCCGCGATCGCCTAGTATTCTGCCAGCCACAAATCCGAAAGCCGGGGGATTCCATGACCGATCTGCCACGCCGCCAGCGTGCGCGCGGCCCGGCGCCCGTCCGGCACGGGAAGTTGCCGCGGCGCCGACCCGGCGTCGCGATCGCCAAGCTTCTTGCGGGCGTGGTGGCGGTCGCTGTGGTGAGTAGCGTCTCTGTCGCCGCCTACGCCGTGTGGGACGTCTCGCGTTCGGTCAAGCACGGCATCCACCTCGCGGCGCTTCCCGGCCACTCGGCGGCTCCGCAGGACATCCCGAATGTCGCCGCGATCGACGGCGGTGTCAACCTGCTGCTCGCGGGCACGGACAGCCGCACAGGTCTGGGCGGGGTCTACAACTCGGCAGACGAGCAGGCGGCCAGCACCGGCGAGGGCAACAACGACGTCACGATGCTGCTGCACATCGCCCAGGACCACAAGAGCATGGCGGTGGTGAGCTTCCCGCGCGACCTGATGGTGCGCATTCCGACCTGCCCCGCGCCAGACGGCAAGGGGACCGTGAGCGGGTCGTCGAAGGCGATGTTCAACACCGCGCTCTCGCGCGGCGGCCTCGCCTGCGTCGTCCTGACCGTTGAGAAGCTCACGGGACTGTCCATCCCGTTCGGCGCCGTCATCAACTTCAACGGCGTCAGCGCGATGTCGACAGCGGTCGGCGGGGTGACCGTGTGCTTGGCCTCCCGGGTGAAGGACGACAAGACCAACCCCCCGCTCGACCTGCCTGCTGGGGAGAGCACCCTGGTCGGCGACGAAGCGTTGTCGTTCCTGCGGAGCCGTTACGGCGTCGGCGACGGCAGCGACCTGGGGCGCATCTCCAACCAGCAGGTCTTCCTCTCGGCGCTCGCGCGCAAGATCGTGAGCGGCGGTGTGCTCTCGAAACCGGTGCAGCTCTACGCGCTCGCGAAAGCCGCCGTTCAGAACATCACGCCGTCGGACACGCTGACCAACCCGACGACCCTCGTGCAGATCGCGCTGGCACTTAAGGACACCGGCCTCCAGAACATGGTCTTCCTCCAGTACCCGGCGGCCCCGGATCCCGACAACCCGAACCGGGTTGTGCCGGACGATTACGCCGCTTCTGCGGTGAACGACGCGCTCGTCAACGATCAGCCGGTCGTCCTCACCGGGTCCACGGGTCGCGCCGCGGAGGACCCGACGGCTACCGGAACACCCACGCCGACGGACTCGTCGACGCCGGCGAACACGCCCACCACCGCGCCAGGCGACACGGGTTCCGGCGCGCCCGCACCGACGTCGACATCGGGCCCGGTCAAGCTCCCCTCCAACGTCACCGGGCAGACGGCCGCACAGCAGACCTGTACCAAGGGCAACAACTGACCACCGGCGACAGCGGCCGCTCGCGGTCACGCCGGCGGGGTCACCAGGAAGTGCCAGCCCAACCACCACCAGAACAGCAGGATCGTGAAGCGCGCGGCGCGGTCGGCCATGATCCGGTCGAGAAGCGTTCCGAGGGGCGCGACCCGATCGGGCTTCCACCGCGACTGGACCACCAGTGCGACCATGAGCACGCCGCACAGCACGAACCCGCCGATGGTGATCGCCCTCATGTCCGTCGCCCCCTGCGCAGGAGCGCGTAACCGCCGAGGAGCCAGCACGCGACGAGGAGCGCCCGCGCAGGTGGCCACGCGAGCAGCGGATCGATCAGGTCGGAGAGGGCGGGGAACGCCGTCTCGCTGCCCGTGAGATCGCGGCCGAGGAAGAAGGCGCCGATCTCCCACAGGCAGCCGGCGACGATCACGATCGACCAGAGGACGGCCGCCCGGCGGACCGCGGCGCTGGGCGGTCGGCGCGGGCCTTCGCCGCGATCGGCCCACCCGACCGGCAGCAGCAGGATGCCGAGGCCCACGACGATGGCGGTGTCCGCCATGCCGTAGAGGCGTGTGAAGCCCAGCGTGAGCGAGGCGACCGCGATCAGGGCGTAGGCGACCACCCGACGCGAGACCGTGTCCCGGTCGGCCGGCATCCGCAGCGGGATCCGCAACCAGCCGAGCGCGTCGAAGACGAGGACGACCGCGCCGACGGCGTAGATCGCTGCGTCGACGGGCGCGCCGCGCACGACGTGGAAGACGGCGGTGACGACCAGCACGCCGGTCCAGCCGGCGCGGATGATCACCGTCGCCGACGGTCGGCGGCGGCTCGGTGACGGCACGGAGCGTTGCTCCCGATCCACGAGCCATACCGTACGCCCGAACCGGGCGGCGCTTGCGTGCGGGCGCGCCGGGTCGTTGAATGAGTCCATGGCCGGCGAGAAGATGACATCACTGCAACTGCGCGTCCTGCTCATCGCCATCCTCGCCAGCTTCGTCGCCTTCCTCGACGGTGCCGTCATCAATGTCGCGCTGCCGGCGATCGACAAGGAGCTCGGCGGCGGCCTGCCGCTCCAGCAGTGGGTGGTCGACGCCTACCTGGTCACGCTCGGGTCGCTGATCCTGATCGCCGGCTCGCTCTCGGACGTGTTCGGTCGCAAGCGCATCCTCTACGTCGGCCTGATCGGTTTCGGCGTCACGTCGCTGCTGTGCGCGTTCGCACCGAACGGGGTCTTCCTCGTGCTCTCGCGCGCGCTGCAGGGCGTCGCAGGCGCGCTGCTGGTTCCGAGCTCGCTGGCGATCATCATCTCCCGCTTCGAGGGGCAGGCGCAGGCGAAGGCCATCGGGCGCTGGACCGCCTGGACGGGCATCGCGATGATCGCCGGTCCTGTCGTCGGCGGCTTCTTCGTCGACGCGCTGTCGTGGCGGTGGGTGTTCGTGATCAACGTGGTCCCGATCGCCGTGACACTCGTGCTCATGCTGACCCTGGGCGACACGGATACCGGCTCGGGGGGCCGCGTCGACATCATCGGCGCGGTGCTCGGCTCGGTCGGACTGGCGGGCACCGTGTTCGCGCTGATCGAGCAGGGCGCATACGGCTGGGGGAGCCCGCGGGTCTGGATCCCGTTCCTGGTGGGTGTGCTGTCCCTGATCGGCTTCTTCGTCGCGGAGACCCGGGTGAAGCAGCCGATGCTGCCGCTCGGGCTGTTCTCCGTGCACAACTTCTGGGTCGGCAACCTCGCCACCGCGTTCGTCTACGGCGCGCTGTCGTTCGGCCCGCTGATGGTCACCCTGTTCCTTCAGCAGGTCGCCGGCTTCTCGGCGTTCGTGGCCGGTTTCGTCTTCATCCCGTCGACGCTCTGCATGCTGCTGCTGTCCGGCTTCTTCGGCGGGCTGGCGGGCAAGTACGGTCCGCGGTTCTTCATGGCGTTCGGGCCGATCCTTGCGTCGCTGGGCTTCCTCTGGCTGCTGATGCTGGGCACGAATGTGAACTACTGGTTCGAGCTGCTTCCGGCGGTACTGCTCTTCGGCGTCGGGCTCTCGATGACCGTCGCTCCGCTCACCAGCGCGATCCTCGGTTCCATCCATCCCGGGCAGGCGGGCATCGGGTCGGCGGTCAACAATGCGGTCGCGCGCATCGCCGGCCTCCTCACCGTCGCGATGGCGGGCATCGTCATCGGCCAGCAGCTCGACGTCGACGGCATGCACCGCGCGATGCTCGCGACGGCGGGTCTCCTCATCGTCGGGGGCGTGGTCTCGGCGATCGGCATTCGCAACCACGAGCCCGCCGCCGAGCCGATTCAGACGGCGATCGACTGACCCGCCAGCGCGAGCATCACCACGTCGACGATCGCGCAGGTCATGATCAGCTGCATCAGCAGCCGAGTCGGGCTCCTGCGGAGTAGGAGGATCACGCCGACGACCACCGCGGCCAAGCCGATGACCAGCCCGACGATGAGCAGCGGCCGCACGGGGAGGCCGGGGCCGACGGTGATGAGGGCGGTCGCCACCGCGAGGCACGCGAACGCGAGCAGGCCGCTGGAGCGCGCCCCCAGCCGGTGCGGGAGGCCGCGGATGCCGGTCTTCGCGTCGTCGGCGAGGTCGGGCAGCACATTGGTGACGTGCGCGGCGACTCCGAGGAGGGCGCCGGCGGCGAGCACCCAGAGCGCGGGCCACGCGGGCCGAGCCTGACCGAGCGTCGCGATCGCCGGGAGCAGGCCGAAGCTCACCGCGAAGGGCGCGAAGGAGACCACGGTCGACTTGAGACCCAGGTTGTAGGCCCAGCCTCCCGCGAGAGCGGCCGCATGGGCGATCAGCGCCGCGGGTCCCAGGAGTGCTGTGGTCACCGCCGCGAGAGCGAGAGCGACGAACGCGGAGGCACGCACTGCTGCTGTGGGGATGTCTCCGCGAGCGGCCGGCTTGTCGGCACGGGCGACCTCCCGATCGCGCGCAGCGTCGAGCCAATCGTTCGACCAGCCGATCGAGAGCTGGCCGAACAGGATCGCAAGGGCCAGGATGCCGAGGCGCCCCGGAGGGTAGCCGAGGCCGATTCCGAGCACCGTCGCCACCACGGTGACCACGACGGTGGGTCCCGGGTGGCTGGCGAGCAGCAGCGAGAACGGCTTGGACGCCATGCCGCCATCGTAGGCGGTGCGTCGCCGTTGACCGTGTAGCACTGTGCAGCGGTCGTCGACGTCTTGCGGACACCGGGGGTTGGCAGGCGCGAGGGGTTAGCATCGGTCGGTGCGCCGTGCCCCCTGGAAGACGGCCGCGGCCCTCGTCGTCCTCACTGGGACGCTCGCAGGGTGCGCGGCAGCAGCTTCGTCACGCCCTGGCGAGGCCACGGTCACCCGCCCTCCGGCATCGGGGTCGCCGTCGCCGGTGGCCACCGTCGACCCGGTCGCCGCGTATGCCGACCAGCGACTGCGCAACCTGACGCTCCGTCAGAAGGTGGCGAGTCTCTTCATGCTGCACGCCCCGGGCACCGACCCGGCGACGCTGAGACAGTTCGTCGACCGTTACGGCCCCGGCGGTGTCATCCTGATGCCCGACAACATCCCGGCGTCCCCCCCCCCAGGCGCTCGCTGAACTGACCGCGGCGACCCGGGCCTCCGACCCCGGCCTGCCCCCGCTGGTCGGCATCGACGAGGAGGGCGGCGACGTCACCCGGCTGCCCTGGGACGGGCAGCCGGGGGCCGAGGTGCTGCGGTCGCAACCGCCCGCCGCCACCGAGGCGGCGTTCGCGCAGCGGGCGGAGCTCCTGAGGCAGGCCGGTGTGAACCTCAACTTCGGAACGATCGCCGACGTGACGGCGGATCCGCACTCGTTCATCTCCGACCGCATACTCGGCACCGACCCGGAGTCGTCGGCGGCACGCGTCGCGGCCTCCGTTGCGGGAGAGCGGGGACGTGTCCTCAGCACCCTCAAGCACTTCCCGGGGCACGGGGAGACCGAGGCGGACTCGCACCACTCCGTGCCGACCGCCGCTGTCGATCACGCTCGCTGGGCCACGCAGGACGCACCGTCGTTCCGCGCGGGCGTCGCGGCAGGTGCGGAGGTCGTCATGTTCGGCCACCTCGTCTACAGCGGGGTGGATGCGGCGCCGGCATCCCTGTCACCGACCTGGCACCGCATCCTCACCGACGAGCTGGGCTTCCGCGGGATCACCATCACCGACGACCTGCGGATGCTCCAGGACACGGGGCTTGCGCAGTACGCCGACGCCGGCGCCGACGCGGTGGCGGCGATCGCGGCGGGCAACACGATGGTGCTGATGATCCAGGGCGCCGACACCGACCCGACCACGCTCATCGACGCCGTGACGGCAGCCGTCGAGGACGGCCGGATCCCGCCGTCCGTGATCGACACCGACGCGCGCGCTCTGCTCGACGTGCGGCGCTCGCTGGCTCAGTAGGGTGACGCGTCAACTTTTTTTCGAGATTTCGGAATAGGGTCCAGGTGCATGCAGTTGCATGGAGCTGACAGCGTCCGACAGCACAAGCTTCGAGCAAGGAGAACCGCAATGAGCATCGACATCCCCGGGTACAAGGCCGGCACCTGGACCATCGACCCCGCGCACAGCGAGGTGGGCTTCAGCATCCGCCACCTCATGATCAGCAAGGTGAAGGGCGTCTTCGAGAACTTCGACGCCACGTTCGTCACGGCAGAGAACCCGCTCGAGTCGACCGTCTCGGCCAAGGCGCACGTCGCCTCCATCAACACCAAGAACCCCGACCGCGACGCGCACCTGCGCACCGGCGACTTCTTCCTCGCCGAGGAGTTCCCGACGATCGACTTCGTGTCGACCGGCGTGCGTCACGAGGGCGGCGAGTTCCTCGTGGACGGCGACCTCACCATCAAGGGCGTGACCAAGCCGGTCACGTTCGAGTTCGACTTCGGCGGCTTCGGCCAGGACCCGTACGGCAACTACAAGGCAGGCGCGACCGCCAAGACCAAGGTCAACCGCGAGGACTTCGGTCTCACCTACAACGCCGCGCTCGAGACCGGCGGAATGCTGCTCGGCGACGACGTCGTGATCACCCTCGAGCTCCAGGCCGTCCTCAACCAGGCCTGAGTCTCTGCGGCGGAGCCGCGCACGACGCGAACGCCCTCATCCCGCTGGGATGAGGGCGTTCGTCGTGCTCGTGGAACGTGTCCGTCAGTAGACGAAGGAGACGTTCGCGGTATAGCCGGGGAAGCGTGGGAACGTGAAGGCGAGGTAGAGGTAGCCGCCCGGGCGTGACGCGGTCGTGGTGCTCCCGCGGAGGATGGGGAGGATGCCGTTCGTTCCCGCGGCGGTTGCGGAAGTGTGGTTGAGGCTTCCGTCTCGTGCGGTCTTGCCGTTGATGCGGGCAGCGATCTCGGTGATCGGCTTGCCGGAGTTCGGCCGGTTTCCGCTGTTCTGCCACAGCAGGTAGCTGGAGACGCCGTTCGGGACATAGCCGACGGCGAACACGTCGAGGTTGAACTCGACGACTCCGGCCATGGCCTTCATATCGCTGCGAAGGAGGAAACCGTTGATGTTCAGCGCGTTTCCGTCGCCGAGGCCGTTGTACTTGAACTCGCCGCCCCGGAAGCTGTCGGTGACGGTGCCGTTCGCCGAGGTGGTGCGTACCGGACTGCCCACCATCTTGTTCTGCGTGCTCGTGCTGCGGAAGGAGAAGCCCTGCAAGAAGAGGAAGCCGGAGCGGTCCGCGGTCACGGTGATCGTGGTCGTGCCGTCGACGTACCCGGGCGCCCGAACGGTGATCTCGGTCGACGCGTTGACGTCGAGGGCCGTCACCTGGAAAGTGAATGTGGCGTTGCCGCCGGTGGGGGCGCTCGTCGGGCCGCGAAGCACGTTGGGAGTGCCGTAACGGATATTCACGCTCGAGGGGACCGAGCCGCCGGCGGGAACGGTCAACTGCACGGTGAGGGTGGCTGTGTAGCCGCTGCCGATGATGTCCTCGGGGTCGATGAAGGTGATGAGGCCGAGAGTGGAGGTCGCGTACGCCGGGGCGGCGCTGGCCAGCACGATCGCCGGTGCGGTCCAGGCGGCCGCGCCGACCAGGGTGCGGCGCTTCACGCCGGTCGTGGGTATGGGGGATACGGGGGTCGGGGGCAAGGTTGGCTCCTGTTGGTCGATGTGCGCGCGCCTATCGATGTAGCGCACAGGAATAAACATTGGAAATGCTAGCGGAATAGATGCCTTAGCGAAAGTCGCGGGAAACCGTGCGTATCGCGGTCTCCAACGGCTCCAGCCGGTCGGCGAGCACGTTCACCACGCCCTCCTCGCTGCGCTCCAGGATGCCGCGCACGATCATCGCGGGAGCCTGCCTCGCCACCCGGCGGTAGCGCCACACCCCGACCGGGCAGATCACGTTCACGAGACCCGTCTCGTCCTCCAGGTTGAGGAAGGTCACCCCGGCCGCGGTCGCCGGCCGTTGCCGGTGGGTGACCACGCCGCCCACCTCGATGCGCCGCCCGGACTCGGCGACGGCGAGCGTGTCCGCGGCCAGCACTCCGCGCGCGGCGAGCCCGGGGCGGAGGAAGCGGATCGGGTGGTCGTCGGTCGAGATTCCGGTGGCCCACAGGTCGCTCGCAAGCTGTTCGGCGGGGGAGAGCAGCGGAAGCAGCGGCGGCTGCACGGTGATGGCCGTGCCTGCGAGGTACTCGGGGCGCTCCTGGGCGGCGTTGCCTGCCTCCCAGATCGCCTGCCGCGGGCTCAGGCCGAAGCCCTCGAACGCGCCGGCGGCGGCGAGCGCCTCCAGCTGCGCCACGGTGAGGCCGACCCGTCGCGCGAGGTCGCCCAGGTCGCGGTAGGGGCCCGAGGCCTCCCGCTCGGCGACGATCCGCCCGGCGAGGGTCTCGCCGATGGAGGTCACGGCCGCCAGCCCCAGCCGCACGGCATGGCCGGCGTCGCGGCGGTGCGTGGAGAAGTCGAGCGGCACCGACCGGTCGAAGTCGGCCACCGGGGGCTGGTCGGTCTCGAGGCACGGGTCCGTGCCGGTCGGGCCGGGGCGCGCCTCGTCGATCGCCTCCAGCAGGGGGAACACCCCGGAGAGCTGGATGTCGGGCCTGCGCACCACCACGCCGTGCCTCCGCGCGTCGGCGGTGAGGGTGCGCGGCGAGTAGAACCCCATCGGCTGCGCGCGCAGCAGTGCGGCGAGGAACGCGCCGGGGTAGTGCAGCTTCATCCACGAGCTCACGTAGACCAGCAGCGCGAAGCTGATGGCGTGGCTCTCGGCGAAGCCGAAGTTGGCGAACGCCTCGATCTTCTCGTAGATCGCATCGGCGTCGTCGCCGACGATCCCGTTGTGCGCCATCCCCTCGTAGAGCTTCGTCCGCAGGGCGCCGATCTTCTCGACGCCGCGCTTGGAGCCCATCGCCCTGCGGAGCAGGTCGGCGTCCTCCGCCGTGCAGTCGCCGACCGCGACGGCCATCTGCATGAGCTGCTCCTGGAACAGCGGAACCCCCAGCGTGCGCTCGAGCACCGGCACCAGGGCGGGGTGCAGGTAGGTCACCTCCTCCTTGCCGAGCTTGCGGCGGATGTACGGGTGCACGGCGCCGCCCTGGATGGGGCCGGGCCGGATCAGGGCGATCTCGATGACGAGGTCGTAGAAGCTGCGCGGCTGCAGGCGCGGCAGCGTGCCGATCTGCGCCCGGCTCTCCACCTGGAACACCCCGATCGAGTCGGCCCGGCACAGCATGTCGTACACACCGGCCTCCTCCTTCGGGATGGAGTCCAGCGTCCAGGCCTCGCCGAGCGACGCCTCGATCGTGCGCATCGCGTAGTCGAGCGCCGAGAGCATCCCGAGCCCGAGCAGGTCGAACTTCACCAGGCCCATCCAGGCGCAGTCGTCCTTGTCCCACTGCAGGACGGTCCTGCCCTCCATGCGCGCGTGCTCGATCGGGCAGACCTCGCCGACGGGCCGGTCGGTGAGCACCATCCCGCCCGAGTGGATGCCGAGGTGCCGCGGGAACTTCAGCACCTGCTGGGCGAGGTCGACCACGGCATCCGGGATGTCGTGGTCGTCGGTCGTCGTGACCCTGCTCCAGGAGTCGATCTGCTTGCTCCAGGCGTCCTGCTGCCCGGTGGAGTGGCCGAGCGCCTTCGCCATGTCGCGCACGGCGTTCTTCGGGCGGTAGGTGATGACGTTGGCGACCTGGGCCGCGTTGTGCCTGCCGTACTTGGCGTAGACGTACTGGATGACCTCCTCGCGCCGGTCGGAGTCGAAGTCGACGTCGATGTCGGGCTCCTCCTCGCGCATGGAGGACAGGAACCGCTCGAACGGCAGGTCGTACTTGATCGAGTCGACGGCGGTGATCCCGAGCAGGTAGACGACCGCCGAGTTGGCGGCGGAGCCGCGGCCCTGGCAGAGGATGCCGCGCTCGCGGGCGAACTTCACGATGTCGTGGACGATGAGGAAGTAGCCGGGGAAGTCCTTCGCCTCGATGACGTCGAGCTCGCGTTCGATGCGCTCCCGCTTGGCCGGGTCGCGGTCGAGGTCGGGGTATCGCTCCGCCGCTCCGCGCCAGGTGAGCTCGCGCAGCCAGCTCATCGGGGTGTGCCCCTCCGGCACCTCTTGCTTGGGCAGGCGGGGGCGAGCGCTGCGCAGCCGGAAGGCGAGGTCGTCCGCGATGTCGGCCGTGAGCTCCACGGCCCCCGGGTGCCGGGCGAAGCGGGCGGCCATCTCGCGGCCGCTGCGCAGGTGCGCCGCCCCGGCGGCGGGCAGCCAGCCGTCCATCTCGTCCAGGCTCCTGCGGGCGCGCACCGCCGAGATCGCCGTCGCGAGCGGGTACTGGGCGGGGGTCGCGTAGTGGACGTTGTTGGTGGCGACGACCGGCAGGCCCAGGCGGCCGGCGATCCGGGCGAGGACGTCGTTGTCTGTGGTGTCGCGGGGTCCGCCCTGGTCGATCAGCTCCACCAGCACGTTGTCGCGGCCGAACAGCTCGGCGAGCCTGGCGACCTCCCGCTCCGCTGCCCGCTCGCCGTGCTCGGCCAGCGCGAGGCGCACGTCGCCCTTGCGGCAGCCGGTGAGCACGATCCATTCGCCGCCCGACTGCTCCGCGAGGTCGGGGAGGCTGTACAGCGGCCGGCCCTTCTCCTCCCCGGCGAGCTGTCCGGCCGTGATGGCGGAGGCCAGCCGGTGGTAGCCGGACTGCTGCCGGGCGAGGAGGACCAGGTGGCTGCCCTCCGGATCTGCCTCGCCGTTCTGCGGCCGGCTGAGCGACAGCGAGAGCTCGGCGCCGAACACGGTCTTCACGCGCTCGTAGGCTTCCGCTGCCTCGGCCATCCGCACCACGCCGTAGAAGCCGTCGTGGTCGGTGAGCGCGAGGCCGTGCAGCCGCAGGCGGGTCGCCTCCTCCAGCAGTTCCTCCGGGGCGCTGGCGCCGTCGAGGAAGCTGAAGGTGCTGTGCGTGTGGAGCTCGGCGTAGCGGACGTGGCCGGCGTCCGGTTCTTCCGGCATCGGCTGCGCCACGTACTTCTGCCGCTTGCGCGACGACGGCCGCTCCGGCTGCTCCTGCTCGCTCGTGCGCCGCCCGCTGAGCCGCCGCTCGAACTCGGCCCAGGGGATCGGCGGGTTGTTCCAGCCCATCAGTCGTACCTCGCCTCGGCGAACCAGGCGGTGCCGGTGAGGGAGAGCAGCCAGGCGGTGCCGTCGGCGTCCACGAGCTGGAAGCGGTGCATGGCGCGGGCGAGCGTCGCGTCCCACCAGCGCTCGCGCACCGGCCACGGTCCTGCCCAGGAGTCGACGGGCCGGGCATCGCGAGAGGCGCCTGTCGGCGAGAACGACGCGATCGGGGCGGTGAGGTCGCCGCGGTCGGTGACCTCCACCGTCTCGCCGGACTCCGCCAGCACCGCCACCGGCCGCGGCACCTCGAACACGGTGGAGGGCGCGGGCGCGGGCAGCGATCCGGGCCAGGGTCGGTCGGAGCGGGCGACGCCCACCGCCCGGTCGCCCCAGGGCACGAGCACCTGGCGGTCGGACAGTGCGCGCCCGCCGCCGATGGTCGCCGTGACGACGGCGTCGTGGCCGAGCATGCCCTGCACCCGGGTCAGTCCGTGGTGGATGCGCTCGTCCGCTCCGCCGCCCCACAGGCCGTCCTCGTGGTGGCCGATGTCGTCGACCGCTTCCGGCGCGACCGCTACCCGGCTGATCGGCGAGGCCAGGCCGGACTCGATCGACCCTGCGCCCTGCAGCTGCCAGCGCACCCGGTCGACGACATCCGACGCGGAGAACAGCCGGGGGTGCAGCCAGGTGCGGTCGCTGACCCTGCCGTCTTCGTCGGTCACCTCGATGCGCAGCGAAGTGCAGACCAGGCCGGCCTTGGTGAGGCCGGCCACGAACTGCTCCGCCGTCGCACGGAAGGCGAAGGTCACCTGGTCGACCCTGTCGAGGGGAGGCTCGAACTCGATCGCCCTGTCGAGCACCTTCGGTGGGACGCGCGGGACCACAGCGGCGCCATCCATCCCGCTCGCCAGGTCGTGGGCGTGCTCGCCGCGCTCCCCGAACCGCTCCCGCACGTCCACCCGGTCGAGGCGGGCGAGGTCGCCGAGCGTGCGCAGGCCCAGCCGGCGCAGCAGCGGCGTCAGCTCGACCAGCCCCAGCTGGGCGACGGGCAGAGGGGCCAGGAAGGCGGGGGAGCCGCCGGAGGGCACGATGCGCACCCGGTCCGCGCCGGTCGACCGCGCCGCCTGCTCGGTCGCGAAGGGGCCGTCGGCGATGCCGGCCCGCACGTCGCCGAGGGCGAGCCCCGCTGCGTCCTCCAGTTGCTCCAGGCGGCGCAGCAGCTCGGCCGCCGCGGCCTCCTCGCCCCCGTAGTACCGCGCGGGGCCGCGCGCCCGCAGCACGCACGTGCCCGGTCGCATCGCCTGAACACCGGGGGTGATCTCCTCGATCGCGGTCAGCACCGGTTCGAAGGCCCGCGCGTCCAGTACCGGGTCGTAGGGGACGATCTCCAGCTGCGGGCAGCGCGACTGCGCCTCGCGTACCCGCAGGCCGCGCTTGACGCCGTCGGCCCTGGCCGCGGCGGAGCACGCGAACACCATGCCCTTCTCGACCAGCGCCAGCGGGACCTCCGCCGGCAGCTCGAGGCGCTGCCGGGCGGCGATCACCGGCCAGTCGGGGCACCAGAGCACGATCGCGCGGGTGACCTGGCGCATCTAGCCCACCGCCTCCAGGCGGGTGGGGCCGGAGGCCCGGAACGTCTCGTCGAGGGCGGGCAGCCAGAGCTCGGCGCGCCGGCGGGGACCTGCGCCGCCGCGCGGCGCCGCCTCCACGGTCACCCGTCGGGACGAGAGGTAGCCCGCACCGGCGCCCAGGCCGTCCCAGCCGCTGCGGACGACGGTGAGCGCGGCCTCCGGCTGCGGCCAGTCGCCGGCGACGAGGAGGGTCGACTCCCGCTGGCGCAACCGCGCGCTCAACCGGGCCACGTCGCCGTTCGCCGGACGTTCGGGCGGCGCGACGGCGATGACGCCGAGCACGTCGGCCATCGCCGCGGTGACCGTCAGCCACTGCTGCCCGGGATGCGGCACCAGCACGAGCCGTTCCAGGTCGATGCCGAACCGCCCTGCTGCCTCCGCTCCGAAGTCGGGCATCCCGACGACGCCGCACCAGGCTCCCGCGGCGCTGGGGCCGGCGAGCATCGCCATCAGCAGCGTGGTGGAGCCGTGCACCGTGTAGGCGGCACCGGCTTTGAGCGCCCCGCCTGGCAGCAGCGGGGCGAGGGCGGGATGCGTCTCCAGCCGGCGCGCGTCGAGCTTCGTCGCCTGCATCTGGCGGATGCGCGTCTGCAGTTCGTGCACCTGCGCGCGGTCGGCGACGGGGCCGGTGATGGCCGGGTCGGCGATCGTGCGCGCAGCTGCCAGGGACATACCCTTATTTTCGAACACATGTTCGAATACTGCAAATGTATTTGAGCCCCGCTCGTGCCGGGAAGGCTACCCCGGCTCCGTCACGAAGTCGATCAGCCGCTCCACTCGCCCGAGCAGTTCCGGCTCCAGATCGGCGTACGTGCGCACGCGGCCCAGGATCAGCTTCCAGGCCCGCGCGATGTCGGCCTGCGTCTCGTGCGGGAGTCCCAGTGCGGCGCAGATCCCGTGCTTCCACGGAACGGAGCGCGGGATCTGCGGCCAGGCCTCCAGGCCCACCCTGGCCGGCTTCACGGCCTGCCAGATGTCGATGTACGGATGCCCGACCACCAGAACGTGGGCGCCGAACGGGCCGCGCGCCACCTGATCGGCGATGCGGCTCTCCTTAGAACCGGGCACCAGGTGGTCGACCAGGACGCCGATGCGCCGACCGCGGTCGGGGGCGAACTCGCGCACGATCGCGTCCAGGTCGTCCACGCCCTCCAGATACTCCACGACGACGCCCTCCACCCGGAGGTCGTCGCCCCACACGCGCTCGACCAGCTCGGCGTCGTGCCGGCCCTCCACGAAGATCCTGCTGGCGCGAGCGACCCGGGCCTTGTGCTCCCCGACGGCGAACGACCCGGAGGCGGTGCGGCCGCGCCCGGCGGGGGCTCGGCTCGGGACGACCAGCCGCACGGGCTTGCCGTCGATGAGGAAGGAAGCGCCGAGGGGGAAGACCCGCTTGGCGCCGAAGTAGTCCTCGAGCTCGACCGTCTGTGCCTCGAGGCGGACGATCGCGCCGCAGAAGCCGGTCGCGGCCTCCTCGACGACCAGATCGCGGACGGCCTCCACGGTCGGCACGGCCGTGCGACCCGCGTTCTTCCAGTCGGTCGCCAGCACATCGGATCCGTAGCGGTCGTCGTCCATCACGAGGAGAGAGGTTAGGCGACCGGAGGCCGGTCGCGGGGGAGGCTCCCCGGCGGTGGCGCGGATGCACGACGCTGACGCATCGTCGATCCTGATGTTCTCACCGGATAATTGCAGCAACTGCATGCTATGGTGCAGTTACTGCAATTGAAGGGAAAGCTGATGGAAACGATCCTGAGCGTGCGTGATCTCGCCAAGTCATACGGCCGCGGCGAGAGCCGTTTCGACGCTCTCAAGGGGGTGACGATGGAGGTGCGCCGCGGAGAGAGCCTGGCGATCGTCGGCAAGAGCGGCTCGGGCAAGTCGACGCTCATGCACCTGCTCGCTCTGCTAGACAAGCCCGACGCCGGTGAGCTAACCGTGGACGGCCGCTCGGCGGGCGCGCTGTCCAAGCGCACCGTCGACCTGCTGCGGAACGAGCGCTTCGGCTTCGTGTTCCAGCAGTTCTTCCTCACCCCATCCGCCTCTGTGCTCGAGAACGTGGTCCTTCCGCTGACGATCAGGGGCGTCCCGCGCGCCGAGCGGCGCACGCGCGGGATGGCTGCGCTGGAGCAACTCGGCCTGGCCGACAAGGCGAAGAATCCCGCGACCGCGCTGTCGGGCGGCCAGAAGCAGCGAGTGGTCATCGCCCGCGCGCTGGTGGGGGACCCGGAGGTGATCTTCGCCGACGAGCCGACCGGGAACCTCGACAGCGTGACCGGCAAGCAGGTGGAGGATCTGTTGTTCGAACTGAACGCGGAGAAGGACATCACCCTGGTGGTGGTCACGCACGACTCCGACCTGGCCGCGCGCTGCGACCGGCGGATCACCATCGCCGACGGCCTCCAGGTCGAGGAGGTCGCCGCGTGAAGACGACCGACCTGCTGCGCACGGGAACACGCAACGCCTTCCGCAGCAAGACCCGCACCATCCTCACCGTGCTCTCGCTCTTCGTCGGCGCGTTCACCCTCACGCTGACCACCGCGCTCGGCGCGGGCGTCTCGGACTACGTCACCAAGCAGGTCTCCAGTCTGGGATCGCAGGACGTGCTGCTCGTGCAACGCGCCGCGACCGCCGCGGGGTCGGGGCCGCAGAAGTACGACCCGTCTGCCGGCGGCACGAGCGCCGGCAGCGCGGGCGCGCCGAGCCCGCTCGGCGCGAGCGGTGGAACACTCTCCGAGACGGATCTGGAGACGATCCGCGGCATCGAGGGCGTCGACAGGGTCGCTCCGGTGCAGCAGGTCGCTGTCGACTGGATCGCGCATGACGGTGGTGACAAATACCAGCTGACGATCAATGCGACGTCCTCGATCACCAAGTCCGACCTCGCGGCGGGGGCGCAGCTCGACCAGGAGTCGAGTGCGAACCAGCTTGTGCTCCCGCAGGACTACGTCCAACCGCTCGGGTTCGCCTCGGACGACGCGGCGGTCGGAACGGACGTCACCCTCGGGCTCACCGACGCGAAGGGGCAGGCGCAGACGGTCACCGCGCACATCGTCGGGGTGGCTCGCACCAGCCTGCTCGCGACGGGTGCCGGGGCCAACAACGCCCTGATCGACGCCCTTTCCAGCAGTCAGCGCGCCGGCTTGAACAGCCGTGCCGGCTACCAGGTCGCGATCGCCTATGTGGCAGGCGAACCGACTGCGCAGCGCATCGACGATCTCAAGCACGCCTTGACGGACGAAGGATTCACCGGGCAGACGGTCGAGGACCAGCTGGGCACCATCCAGACGGTCATCAACGGGATCATCGGCGTCCTCAACGCCTTCGCGATCGTCGCCTTGATCGCCGCCGCCTTCGGGATCGTGAACACCCTGTTCATGAGCGTGCAGGAGCGCACCAGGGAGATCGGGCTCATGAAGGCGATGGGGATGTCCAGTCGGCGCGTGTTCGCGCTCTTCAGCACCGAGGCGATCGTGATCGGCTTCCTCGGCAGCGTGCTAGGCGTGGTCGTCGCGATGCTCCTGGGCACGGGCATCAGCGCCGTCGCGGCGGCGGGACCGCTCGCGTCGCTGCCCGGGCTGACACTGTTGCTGTTCCAGCCGCAGGCGATCGTGTTCGTGATCCTGGCGATCATGCTCATCGCCTTCCTGGCGGGTGTGCTCCCGGCTCGCCGTGCGGCCAGGCAGAACCCGATCGACTCGCTACGCTACGAGTAATCACTTCAGGAGGATCATGTCGACCGCTGACGCCGCGCCGCGCCGCACCCGCTCCCAGACCACTGCGGCCATCGAGTCCGCCGCCGTGGCCCTGGTGAACGAGTTGGGCTATGACGCCGTCACGGTCGACATGATCTGCGAACGTGCCGAGATCTCCCAGCGCACCTTCTTCAATCACTTCAAGACGAAGGACGCCGCCGTGATCGGCAGTGCCGGCCCCGTCGTCGACCAGCAGTTCGCGCGTGAGTTCATCGTCGCCCACGATCCCCTCCTGCCCGACGCTTTCCGCCTCGTGGTGCTGCCCCAGGTCGCCGCGCCGGAGCAGGTGGCCGCGCGTATCCGTGCCGTCGGCAGCCATCCTGAACTGATGGCTCGCCAGATGCAGCGCTTCACGCTCATCGAGGCCGAGATCACCGACATCCTCCGGCTGCGGCTCCTCAACGAGAACCCGGGGGCGGACGAGTCGACGCGCCAGGAGCAGGCCAGGCTTCTGGCTGCGCTCCTCGCCGGACTTTTCCGCTACCTCGCCGAGTCGACCACGCGAACCGGTGGGAAGGCACCTGTCACACCGGCCCGCATCGCAGAGCTGCTCCGCGATCTCGGTATCCCCCTCGTCTGAAAGCGCCGGCTCCCCGCTGCCCGGAGCCGATCAGTCGAAGATGCGCACCAGGCGCCAACTGCGGTCGTCGGCGTCGTGGCGCACGTCGAACACGTGCGCCACCCCGCGCTCGCTGGTCGCCTGGAACCGCCAGCCGCCGATCTCCCTCGGCAGGGTGCCGACCCCGTAGCGGTGTTCGCCGAACGGTCGCCACCACGTGCTGATCTCGGCCCACACCGTCGGGGTGTCGCTCACCCGGTACCGGGTGGAGCGCCAGACCAGGCGGGTCGGGACGCCCTCCTCCGTCGTCCAGACGGCGACCGCCTCGTCGATCTCGGTCATGAGTGCGATCCTCCTGATTCGAACATATGTTCGAAGACCAGTGTACGCCTCACCTGCGACGATCGCACACTGGCATACTGGGCCGCATGACTGACTTCGGGGACCCGTCCGGCGCATCGCTGCGCCTCAGCAACGACGAGAGGGAGCGCGCGGTCGCAGCGCTTCAGGCGCACGCGGGCCAGGGCCGGCTGAACGACGCCGAACTGCAGTCACGCACGGCCGCCGCACGCGCGGCGGTGACACGCGGTGATCTCGCACCGCTCTTCGCCGATCTGCCGGGAGCACTGCACCTCGACGATGCCGCCGCGCAACACGGCGCGGCAGCAGGCCCGGCCGCCGCGGCAGGGCAGGCGTCGCAGCCGGGCTCGAACCCGTACGGCCAGACGCCGTACAGCACGGGTCCCGCTCCCGGCGATCACGGCCGGTCGGTCAACCGCTGGGGCCTTCTGATCGTGTCGATCATGCCCTTCGTCGCGGTCATCCTGTTCTTCGTGAGCGGGATGGCCTGGGGCTACCAGTACAGCTGGCTGTGGTTCCTGCTCATCCCGCTCGCCGGTGCGATCGTCTACGGCGTCGACGGGGGCGACCGCCGCAGGCGCTGACGACCCGGCGAGTGTCGGCTCGGCCTCAGCCGACGGTGGCACCGAAGAGCAGGCCGAGCAGGTAGGTGGCCGCGGCGGCCCCGTAGCCGATCGCGAGCTGGCGCAGAGCGCGCCGGAGCGGCGAGGCTCCGGAGAGCAGGCCCACGACAGCGCCGGTCCCGAGGAGCACGAGGCCGACGAGCACGGCGGAGGTGATGATCGCGGCCGTTCCGGTCAGGCCGAACAGGAACGGCAGGATCGGGATGAGCGCGCCGGAGGCGAAGAAGCAGAAGCTCGACACCGCCGCACTCCAGCCGTTGCCGATGGCCTCGTGCTCGTCGGCGGGCGTGCCCTGCACCGCCACGGGGGAGGTGTAGGCGCCGAGCGTCGCCAGCACCTCGCGCGCACGGGCCTGCGCGTCCGCCTCGTCCATTCCGCGCGCGCGGTAGACCAGCGTCAGTTCGTTGGCGTCGACGTCGAGGTGCGGCAGTGCGGAGGTGGTGGCGGGGTTCGGGCTGGAGGCCTCCAGGAGCTCCCGCTGCGAACGCACCGACACGTACTCGCCCGCGCCCATCGACAGCGCGCCGGCGAGCAGCCCCGAGATACCGGTGAGCAGCACGACGTGCGTCGGAACGCCGCTCGCGCTGACGCCGAGCACGAGGGCCAGGTTGCTGACCAGGCCGTCGTTCGCGCCGAACACGGCGGCGCGGAAGGTGCCGGAGAGGCGTTGGCGTCCGCGGGCGGCGAGCGCGCGCACGACCTCCTCGTGCACCTGCTCGTCCGCGGCCATCTGCGGGGTGGCGTCGACGTCGTCCGCGTAGGGCGATCGAGCCTCCGCCCGCTGCGCGAGCGCGAGGACGAAGACCGAGCCGAACCGCCGGGCGAGGAAGCCGAGCATCCGCGTGCGGATGTCGCCCCGGAGCGGCCGGCCGACCTGGTTGCCGAGCAGCGTGAGCCAGTGCTGTTCGTGACGGCCCTCCGCCTCGGCGAGGGCGAGCAGGATCTCCCGCTCCTCGCCCTCCCGGCGGCCGGCGAGGTCGCGATAGACCGCGGCCTCGGCGCGCTCATCGGCGAGATACCGCCGCCAGCGCTTGATGTCTGCGGGTGAGGGGGTGCGTTCGGCGGGGGTCATCGGTTGACGAGTCTAGTTGCGGCGCTGAACCGCCGCCCCCAGCGCTCAGCCAGCTCGCGCACCTCGCGCGGACCCTCGATGCGGAACGGCGCGTCGACGGCGGCGAGGCCGAAGAGCGCCCACTCGGGCGAATCCGCCGTCATCCGCACGCGCGTGCGCGTCGGCCCGGCCGCCTCGACCGCCGCCCACCGGCCGATGGCCCGCTCGACGTCGGCGAGCGGCGCCTCGATCACCGCATCGACGACGAGGGCGTCGGCCGCGCCGGCCAGCGAGTCCCTGACGTACTCGGCCGCGTCGGCGGCCGGGAGGGTGCGCGGCCGGAATCGCGCGCCCGTCGACCGGGGCTCTGCGATGCGGTCGAGGCGGAAGCTCCGCCAATCGTGCCGCTCGAGGTCGTAGGCGACGAGGTACCACCGGCGCCCGACCGAGACGAGACGATGCGGCTCCACGGCGCGCTGGGAGGCCTCCCCGTCGCGCCGGACGTACGCGAAGGTGATCCGCTCCTCGTCTCTGCAGGCCTGAGCGACGACGGTGAGCGCCTCGGCGTCCACGACGGGCCCCGGGCGCAGTTCGGCTGCGAGGGTCGCCACCCGCAGGGCGTCCACCCTCCGCTTCAGGCGGGGCGGCATGACCTGCACCACTTTGGCGAGCGCACGGACCGAGGCGTCGGCGACGCCGGCGATCCCGCTCTGGGCGGCCGTCCGCAGTCCGACCGCGAGCGCGACGGCCTCCTCGTCGTCCACCACGAGCGGCGGCAGCGAGGCGCCGGCGGCGAGCTGATAGCCGCCCGCGACGCCGCGGGTGGCGTCCACCGGGTAGCCGAGGTCGCGCAGTCGCTCGACATCGCGGCGGAGGGTGCGCGGCGAGACCTCCAGTCGGTCGGCGAGCTCCTGGCCCGGCCAGTACCGGTGGGTCTGCAGCAGCGACAGCAACTGGAGGGTGCGGGAACCGGTGCTGGCCATGTCACCAGTCTGGCGCCTCAACCGGTCGGAATGTGACCGCTATCGAGGTCGAGGTCGGGGTCGGGATCAGGACGGGGCAGCAGTGCCGGCGCTCCCGCACGGGACAGGGTCAGGACGGCCTCGGCGATGTGATCGTCGCGCTCGAGCTCCTGCTCGACGGCGTAGAGGTCCTCTGCGACATCCGATTCGCGGTCGTTCCCGCGCAGGTCGACGGCGGCCACGAGGAAGACGCGCTCCGGTCCGACGTACTCCAGGTGCAGGTAGGTGACCCGCTCCACTTCGGGGTGGCGCAGCAGCAGAGCCAGCGCTGCCTGGTTCACCCGGTCGGGAGCCGGCTCGCCGAGCAGGAAGCGCCGATTGCGGTCGATCAGGACCACCGCGACCACGGCGAGGAGGACGCCCACCAGGATGGAGCCGATCGCGTCGAAGACGGCGTCGCCGGTGAGCTCGTGCAGCAGCACGCCGAGGAAGGCGATGACCAGACCGACCAGCGCGGCGGCGTCCTCGGCGAACACCGCTCGGAGGGTCGGGTTGGAGGTGCTGATCACGTGCTCGAGGGTGCCGGTGCCCCACCGGGAGGCGGTGGCGCTCGCTTGGCGGTACGACTGCAGGAACGAGATGCTCTCGAAGACGAACGCCACGGCCAGAACGACGTAATTGATGAGGTAGTCCGTGTCGGGCGCGTCGGAGCCCAGCTCCGACACCCCGTGGAGAATGGACACGACCGCACCCGCCGTGAAGAGCCCGACGGCGGCGAACAGC
Source organism: Leifsonia sp. TF02-11 (assembly GCF_017565305.1). GTDB lineage: Bacteria > Actinomycetota > Actinomycetes > Actinomycetales > Microbacteriaceae > Leifsonia. Next base: position 31,357 of record NZ_JAGEKP010000022.1, on the reverse strand, counting down.
GACCAGACGTACGCCTCCCGGCCGTAGCCTCCAGGGTGGAGCTCGTCCCGCGGGCGTGCCGCTCGGCGTTCGGCCTGGAGCAGGAACACCTCGTTGCCGGTGTCGGCCCAGGAGTGCGCCGCTTCCGCGACCATCGACGCCGAGCCGGTCAGCAGTGCTGCGACGCTCTTCGCGATGGCGACGACGATGTTCGCGCCGAAGGCGAGCAGAACAGTGAAGAGACTGTCCGTCGAGCGCTTGCGGGACGCCATGCAGGACACACTACGGCCGGTGACCGAAACCAAGAAGGCCCCGATCTCTCGATCGGGGCCTTCTTGGTTCGGTGTCCGAGGGGGGACTTGAACCCCCACGCCCTATACGGGCACTAGCACCTCAAGCTAGCGCGTCTGCCATTTCCGCCACCCGGACAGGTGTTTCTTCGGCCGCCGCGGTTCCGGCTGCCGAAGAAAGACACTAGCACGAAACGCTGCCGCGGTTTCACATCGTTGCGCAGCCCGGGCGTGGCGGAACGGCCCCCGGTAGCGTGGAGCCATGACCGACGTTCCCGACACCTCCGACGCGACCGCCTCCGACCCGGCCGACCTCGACGAGACCGCCATCATCGCGCGTGACCTCATCCGGTTCGACACCACGAACTACGGCGAGGGCCGCTCCAACGGGGAGACCGACGCGGCGGAGTACGTCGAGGCGCGGCTGAGGGGGCTCGGACTGGCCCCGCGGATGTTCGAGTCCGACCCAGGGCGCACCAGCGTGGTCGCCCGGGTGGAGGGCCGCAACCGCAGCAAGCCGGCGCTCGTCGTGCACGGACACCTCGACGTCGTGCCGGCCGACCCGCGCAACTGGTCGGTGGATCCGTTCGGCGGCGTCGTCCGCGACGGGCTGCTCTGGGGCCGCGGAGCGGTCGACATGAAGAACATGGACGCCATGATCCTCACCGCGGTCGGCGACATCCTGAGCGCGGGGGAGCAGCCGGAGCGCGACCTCGTCCTCGGCTTCTTCGCCGACGAGGAGGACGGCGGCCGACGCGGTTCGCACTTCCTCGTGGACACGCAGCCAGAGCTCTTCGCGGGGGCGACCGAGGCCATCAGCGAAGTGGGCGGCTACTCGATCGACCTCGCCGGCCGTCGCGCGTACCTGCTGCAGACGGGGGAGAAGTCGCTCGTCTGGATCAAGCTGATCGCCCGAGGGCGCGCGGCGCACGGCTCCCGGCTCATCCGCGACAACGCGATCACGAAGCTCGCCGAAGCGGTCGTCGCCATCGGCCGCCGCGACTGGCCGGTGCAGCTCACGGACACCACGACGCGGCTCATCGCCGAGCTCGCGCGCCTGCTCGACGTCGACGCGGAGCGCGTCGGCCCCGACGAGGTCGTCCTGCGGACGGGCACCGCCGCAGGATTCATCCTCGCCACGCTGCGGGCGACGAGCAACCCGACCCTCCTGGAGGCCGGCTACAAGCACAACGTCATCCCCGACACCGCTGAGGCGCTCGTCGACATCCGCACGCTGCCGGGCGACGAGGACCGCGTCCTCGCCGAGGTGCGCGAGTTGGTCGGCGACGACATCGAGATCGAGATCCTGCACCGCGACATCGGCCTGGAGGCGTCGTTCGACGGCGACCTCGTCGAGGCGATCACCGGGACCCTCGAGCGACACGATCCCGGCGCGCCCGTGCTGCCCTATCTGCTCTCCGGCGGAACCGACAACAAGGCGCTCAGCCGCCTCGGCATCACCGGCTACGGCTTCGCTCCGCTGCGCCTCCCGAGCGACCTCGACTTCCCGGGGATGTTCCACGGCGTCGACGAGCGGGTCCCGCTGGACGCGCTAGTGTTCGGCAGGACCGTCTTGCGCGATCTCCTGCGCAGCTACTGAAAGAGCACATGGACTTCATCAACGCCGTCATCCTCGGACTCGTCCAGGGACTGACCGAGTTCCTGCCGGTCTCCTCGAGCGCGCACATCCGCATCGTCGGGGAGTTGCTGGGCACCGGGGCCGACCCCGGCGCGCGCTTCACGGCGATCATCCAGCTGGGCACCGAGGCGGCCGTCCTGCTGTACTTCTGGAAGGACATCACGCGGATCGTGTCGCGCTGGTTCCAGTCGCTCTTCGGGCGGGTGCCGCGCAACGACCCCGACGCGCGGATGGGGTGGCTCGTCATCGTGGGCAGCATCCCGATCGTGGTGCTCGGACTGCTCCTCCAGGATGCGATCGAGACCACCTTCCGCTCGCTCTGGATCGTCGCGACGACCCTCATCGTCTTCGGCATCCTGCTGGGGATCGCCGACTGGGTGGGTGCGAAGACGCGGCGGTTGCGGGAGCTCACCTGGGGTCACGGCATCATCTTCGGGTTCGCCCAGGCGCTCGCGCTCATCCCGGGAGTGTCCCGCTCCGGCGGCACCATCACCGCCGGTCTGTTCATGGGCTACCAGCGACGTGCGGCCGCGCGCTACTCGTTCCTGCTGGCGATCCCCGCCGTGTTCGGCAGCGGGCTCTACCAGCTCTACAAAGCGTTCAAGGAGCCGTGCACGAAGGCGCTCGAAGCGGCGGGCACGTGCACGCCCGAGGTGTTCGGGCCGGTCGAGACCGCCGTCGCGACCATCGTCGCCTTCGTGGTCGGCCTGGTCGTGATCGCCTTCTTCATGGGTTACATCTCCCGGCGCAGCTTCCTGCCGTTCGTGATCTACCGCATCGTGCTCGGCGTGCTCCTGATGATCCTGCTCGCCACCGGAGTGCTCGCGGCCTGATCCTCCCGAGCGCGACGCACGGGTGATATCGGGTGCGGAACCGCGGCGTCAGCCGCGCCGGGGGTCGTCTCCGGCGTGACCGTCCCGCCCGTCCCGGCCGTCCCTTCCGTCGCCGCGGCGACGCAGGTAGCGCTCGAACTCCTGGGCGATGGCCTCGCCGCTCGCCTCGGGGGAGTCCACGGTGTCGCGCGCCTGCTCCAACTGCTGGATGTAGGCGGCCATCTCCTCGTCGTCCGAGGCGAGCGCGTCGATGCCCGCCTCCCACGCCGCAGCTTCCTCGACGAGGGAGCCGCGCGGGATCGTGACGTCGACGAGCTCCTCCAGCTTGTCGATGAGCGCGAGGACCGCCTTGGGGCTCGGTGCGTTGTGGACGTAGTGCGGCACCGACGCCCAGATCGAGACCGTCGGGATGCCGACGTCCTCCGCGCCCTCGGCGAGCGCACTGAGAATGCCGACGGGACCTTCGTACGTCGAGCGCTCGATGCCGAGCTCTGCGCGCACGGCCGCCGACTCGCTGGACGCGAACACCGAGATCGGCCGGGTGTGCGGGACGTCGGCGAGCATCGCCCCGAGGAAGACGATCACTCCGATGTCTTCGGCGAGGGCGGCATCCATGATCTCTGCGGTGAAGCTGCGCCAGCTGCGTGACGGCTCCGTGCCGAGCAGCAGGAAGATATTGCCCGCGTTGTCGCCGGTGATATCGAGTTCGGCGTCGCCGGCGAGCGCATCCCCGACGCGCCCGGGTCGCGCGGGACCCATCATCACGGCCGACGGCCAGACCAGCCGGCGTCGGCCGTCGTCGTCGGAGACGACAGGGCGGTTGAACTGGAAGTCGAAGTACAGCTCAGGGTCCACTTCGGCGATCGGGACGACGTCGAGCTGCTCCTTGAGTGTCCTCACCGCGCCGCTGGCCGCCTCGCCGGCGTCGTTCCACCCTTCGAAGGCCACCACCAGGATGCGGCCGCCGAGGATGTTCTTCGCGTCAGTCACGTGGCTTCCTCGTCCTCTCGTCGGCGACCGGTCGGGCGCCATCCATCCAGGATAGGCCCGACCCCGTCGCGATAGACTTGCCGGTCGTGACCGAACTGACCACGCACGCGATGCCGGCCGCCGTCCTCTGGGACATGGACGGCACCCTCGTCGACACCGAACCCTACTGGATGGCGTCCGAACAGGAGCTCGTCCGCTCGTTCGGGGGCACCTGGACCCATGACGACGGCCTGCTGCTGGTCGGGCAGGGACTCTGGACCTCCGCGGCCATCCTGCAGTCGCGCGGTGTCGAGCTGCCCGCCGACGAGATCGTGTACGGGCTGACGGAGCGCGTGCGCGAGAAGCTGGCCGGCGAGGGCGTCCCGTGGCGGCCCGGTGCCCGCGAGCTGTTGCAGTCGCTACGCGAGCGCGGGGTGCGCACGGCCCTGGTGACGATGTCGGTCCGCAGCATGGCCGAGCAGATCGTCGGGGCCATCCCGTTCGACGCGTTCGACGTCATCGTCAGCGGCGACGAGGTCTCCGAGCCCAAGCCGCACCCGGAGCCGTACCTGCGCGCCGCGGAGATCCTCGGCATCGAACCGGGCCATGCGGTGGCGATCGAGGACTCGCTCGTCGGGCTGGCCTCCGCCGTGGCCTCCGGGGCGACGACGATCGGCGTCCCGCACATCGTCCCGCTGCCGGAGTCCGACGAGCACACGCTGTGGGAGTCGCTCGACGGGCGCACGGCCGACGACATCGCCGCGGTCGCAGCGGCACGGGAGGAAGCGCGATGAGCGTCGATCGCCGCAGTTCCGGTCCGTTCCGGGTGGGGGACCGGGTGCAGCTGACCGGGCCGAAGGGCCGGATGAACACCATCACGCTCGAGCCGGGCAAGCTGTTCCACAGCCACCGCGGCGTGCTGGCGCACGACTCCATCATCGGCCTGCCCGACGGCTCGGTGGTGACCAACAACGCGGGCGTCGAGCACTTGGCGCTGCGTCCGCTGCTGAACGACTTCGTGATGTCGATGCCGCGCGGTGCGGCGATCATCTATCCGAAGGACGCCGCACAGATCCTGGCGCTGGCCGACATCTTCCCCGGAGCCACGGTCGTCGAGGCCGGTGTCGGGTCCGGAGCGCTGTCGCTGTGGCTCCTGCGCGCGATCGGCAGCGAGGGGCGGTTGTTCTCGTTCGAGCGCAGGGACGAGTTCGCCGACGTCGCGAAGGCCAACGCCGCGACGTTCCTCGGCTCCGACCCCGACAACTGGACCGTGACCGTCGGCGACCTGCAGGACGCGCTGCCCGCCGCGGTCGAGCCGGCCAGTGTCGACCGCGTCGTGCTCGACATGCTCGCGCCCTGGGAGACGCTGGACGTGGTGACCGAGGCGCTCAAGCCCGGAGGCGTGGTGCTCTGCTACGTCGCCACCGTGACGCAGCTCTCCCGAGTCGCGGAGGCGATCAGGGCGACCGGCCACTACACGCACCCCCAGTCGAGCGAGACGATGGTCCGCGGCTGGCACGTGGAGGGCCTCGCCGTGCGCCCCGACCACCGGATGATCGCGCACACGGGCTTCCTGATCACGGCACGGCGGCTCGCGCCGGGCACCGTGCTCCCCGAGCTCAAGCGGCGGCCGTCCAAGAGCGACTACGACGACGCGGACGTCGAAGCCTGGACCCCCGGGGCGCTCGGCGAGCGGCAGTCGAGCCCGAAGAGCCTGCGCAAGCGCATGCGCGAGGCCACGGCCAGTGCCGAGCTGGCGCGCGGAACCGAGCAGGAGGCCGTCTCCGACGCCGGCGACGCCCCCGGTGACGAGCGCGACCCGCACGTCGACTAGCATGAATGGGGTCGTGAGGCGTGTGCCTCCCCGCCTCCCCACCGATCGCATCGAAAGAGGACCCGTGCGCAGAATCACCGCACTCGGAAGATCGTCCGTCGCCCTTCTCGCCGTCGGCATCGCCGCCGTGGCGCTCACCGGATGCTCCTCCAACCCGAACGCCGACTGCAGCACCGCCCTGACGAGCGGCCAGGCATCGAACCTGGTGAGCGCGACCGGGAAGATCGGTGAGAAGCCGAAGGTCGAGCTCCCGACGCCGATCGACTCGTCGAGCTCCGAGCGCACGGTGATCACCGCGGGTTCCGGCACGACGGTGCACTCCGGTCAGCTGGTGGAGTTCGGCTACACGATGTACGACGGCCAGACGGGCCAGATCGGCGGCAGCGGTTACGGCAACAGTGCCGTCGTGCTCCCGCTCGACACCTCCGCCAGCGGTGTGACGGGCGCGATCGCCCGCGGTCTCCAGTGCACGACCGTCGGCTCGCGGGTCTCCGTCGTGGTCTCGCCAAAGGACAACGGCTCTGACGCGTCGGGCGCCGGCGGTACCCAGATCTTCGTCGTGGACGTGATCGACACGTCGCTCGCGGCGGCGAACGGCGCCGTCCGGCCGTCCGTGTCGGGCTTCCCGACCGTCGTCCTCGCACCGACCGGCCAGCCCGGCATCACCATCCCGTCGTCCGGCGGCGCGCCCACCACCGCGCGCAGCGAGCTGCTGAAGGCCGGCGACGGGGCCACGGTGAAGAAGGACAGCATCGTCACGCTGCAGTACACGGCCGTCGGCTGGGAGTCGAAGTCCGTGACCACGAAGAGCTGGAGCAACGGCGGACCCGCCCTCGTCAACATGGCGACGGGCCAGCTGCAGATCCAGAACAACGACAACGTGCCGGCGCTCCCGCAGTCGATGCTGAAGCAGCTCGTGGGCCAGAAGGTCGGCTCGCAGCTCGTGATCGAGACGCCCAAGGACAGCGCGATGGACGCGCAGGCCTGGGTCGTCGACATCCTCGGCGTCCGCTGAGCCGAACGGCCGGTCGTCGCCTGCCGGGCGACGGCCAGGCGACTAGGATGGACGGGTGCCCCGATCCTCGTCTTCGCCGTCGCGCGTCCCGGTCGAGGAGCGTCTCTTCAGCCTCGTGCTGGCGCTGCTCGCGACCGAGAACGGCCTGACGAAGAGCGAGATCCTCTCGACGGTGCAGGGTTACCGCCAGCGGTACGATGCCCACGGTGACAACAGCAGCCTCGAGCGGCAGTTCGAGCGCGACAAGGACGACATCCGCGAACTCGGCGTCCCGCTCGAGACCGTGGAGTCGCCGGAGGCAGCGGGCAACAACCAGCTGTTGCGCTATCGCATCCCGAAGGGCGCATACGACCTCCCGTCGGACGTCGTGTTCTCTCCGGAGGAGATCACACTGCTCGGCCTCGCCGCGACCGTGTGGCGCGAAGGGTCGCTGTCCGGCGAGTCCCGGCGCGCCCTGATGAAGCTGCGCTCGCTCGGCGTGGAGGCCGACGACCCCGTGGTCGGCTACGCGCCGCGGCTGCGGGCGCGGGAGAGTGCGTTCGACCCGCTGAGCCAGGCGCTGGAACGGCACGCGATCGTCCAGTTCCCGTACCTGAAACCGGGGGAGAGCGCGTCGCGGGTGCGCACGGTCGCCCCTCTCGCGCTCGTGCAGCACCAAGGGCGGTGGCACCTGCAGGGCATCGATCAGGATGCGGGAGGATCCCGCACCTTCCTGCTCTCGCGCATGGTCGGGCCGGTCAAGGTCACCGCGCGCACCTTCCAGCCGGAGGGGTCCGACTTCGCGGAGCGCGCGCTCGACGACCTCGAACGCATCTGGACGGCGAACGTCGCGGAGATCGAGGTCACCGCCGGCACCGACGCCGCCACCCGGCTGCGCAAGCGCTACGGCGACGCCGTGCCGTCGGCCCACGACGGCGAGGCCTTCCCGCTCACGGTGAACTTCTCCGACATCAACATCCTCGCCGACCAGCTCGCGGCCTTCGGCCCGGAGGTGCTCGTGCTCTCGCCGGCGGAGCTGCGCGAGAAGGTCCTCGAGCGCCTCCTGATCGTGGCGCGCGCGCACGAAGACGCGCACGACGCGCACGACGACCAGAGCGGGGGCTCTGATGGCTGAACGCAGGCGCCCGATGCAGGCGCAGGACAAGCTGGCGTTCCTCCTGGCCCTCGTGCCGTACCTGATGGACCGCGACCGGGTGAGCGTCGCGGAGGCGGCCGAGCACTTCGCCGTCGACGAGGAGAGCATGCGCGACGCCGTGCGGCTGATCGCGGTCTCCGGCATCCCCGGCGAGACCAACGCGTACCAGCCGGGCGACCTCTTCGACATCTCGTGGGACGACTTCGAGGAGAACGACCGGATCGTCCTCACGCATCAGGTGGCCATCGACGACTCCCCGCGGTTCTCCGCCAGGGAGGCCGCTGCCCTGATCGCCGGCCTCCAGTACCTGACCGCGCTCCCCGAGAACGCCGACCGCGACGTGATCGGGTCGCTGATGGCCAAGCTGGCGCGCGGCGCCTCCGCGGCACCGAGTCAGGTGGCCGTGGCGCGCTCGGAGTCCGACGAGGCGCTCGCGACGATCCGCGACGCCGTCATCGCCGGCACCCAGCTGGAGTTCGACTACCTCAACTCCCGCGGCGAGCGGGAGCGGCGTCGCGTGGACCCGTTGCGCGTCGAGTCGGCCGACCAGGACTGGTACCTGCGCGGCTGGGACCATCTGCGCACGGCGATCAGGACGTTCCGTCTCGACCGCATCGACGATCTGGTGACCACCGACGACCCGATCACCTATCGCCCCGGCGACCTGCGGCTCCCGGAGACGCTGTTCGAGGGGACGCCGGAGGACCAGCTCGTCACCATCGAGGTGTCGGCGTCGGCGATCCCGCTCATCGAGGACTACATCCCGGAGGGAGCGGCGCGCGAGGAGCGCGACGGGCGGGTGCGCACCAGCGTTCGGGTGGCGCACTTCCACGGTCTCAAGCGGCTGGTGGCGGGTCTCTCCGGAGTTCTCACGGTGCTCGACCCTCCCGAGGCACGCACCATCGTGGCCGAGTGGGCGCGTGCGGGCGCCGACCGCTACCGCTAGGCTCCCACCATGCCGTGGTGGTCGTGGGTGGTCATCTGGACCGTGCTCGTGCTCGGTCTGTTCGGCATGCTCGCATACTTCGGGTGGTCGCTGTTCCGCAAGGTGATGGCGGCCGCGCGGGAAGCCGGTGCGCTGATGGAGAAGGCGGAGGTCCTCAGCGAACGCTCGGCTGACATGCGGTACGCTGAGTTTCACAGCGCGGTCTTCGACGACCCGGATGAACTCCGCGCTCACCGTGAGCAAGCCATCGCCGACCGCCGTGTCGCACGGCAAGCTCGCAGAGATCAGCGAGTCCGGCGCGGTAAAATACTTGTCACAGCGGATCCGTTCCGCTACTCCGACTTAGGCAAAAGGACGTAAATCATGCTCGGCGGCCTCACCGGATGGCACCTGCTCATCATTCTCGCGGTCATCCTCCTCCTCTTCGGCGCGCCGAAGCTGCCCGCACTCGCCCGGAGCATCGGCCAGTCGATGCGTATCTTCAAGGGCGAGGTCGATGAAATGAAGAAGGACGGAAAGGACGGCAGTGCCGACGACGCCGCTTCGTCCGCCTCCGCCGACACGACCGATTCCAAGCCGAAGCAGTAACCGCGTGGCCTCCACCAAGCGAGGCAAGAACCGCGAAGGCCGGATGTCGCTGGCCGAGCATTTCATCGAGCTTCGCAAACGTCTGTTCCGCGCTGCGATCGGACTTCTGGTCGGCGCGATCGCGGGTTGGCTCCTCGCCGATCCGGTGATGAACGCGCTGCGCGGTCCCATCACCGAGATCGCCAAGCAGCAGGGCCGCGAGGCGATGCTCAACTACGGCACCATCACCGGAGCGTTCGACCTCAAGATGCAGGTGGCCATCACCATCGGCGTGGTCATCTCCAGCCCCATCTGGCTCTGGCAGATCTGGGCGTTCTTCGTGCCGGCGCTCACGCGCAAGGAGCTCAAGTACGCCTTCGGGTTCTTCTTCACCGCAGTGCCGCTCTTCATCGCCGGCGGAGTTGTCGGCTGGTTGCTCGTGCCGCACATGGTCGGTCTGCTCACCAGCTTCGCGCCGGAGCAGGACTCCGCGATCATCGACGCCAAGACCTACATCGACTTCGTGACCAAGCTGGTGATCGCGGTGGGCGTCGCCTTCGTCCTGCCGGTCTTCCTGGTGCTGCTCAACTTCGTCGGCGTGCTCAGCGCCAAGTCGATCATCGGCTCCTGGCGGTGGGCGATCATCCTGATCGCGCTGTTCACGGCGATCGCGACGCCGGCCGCCGACGTGCTCTCGATGTTCCTGCTCGCGGTGCCGATGGTGGTGCTCTACTTCGCCGCCTACGCGGTGTCGTGGTTGCACGACCGCCGGGCGGCGAAGGCCGCGATGCGGCTGGAGGCGGAGCTCGCGGCATAGGCTGGTCGCGTGACCGACCAGCAGCAGCTCTCTCCGGCCGAGCGCTTCGCCGCCTCTCGACAGCGTGCGAAGCAACCGCTCCTCGAGACGTTCCGCGCCGGGCTGCGTTTCGACCTCGACCCGTTCCAGCGCGAGGCGTGCGCGAGCCTCGAGAACGGTCGCAGCGTGCTGGTCGCGGCGCCGACCGGCGCGGGCAAGACGATCGTGGCCGAGTTCGCGGTGTTCCTGGCCATGCGCGAGGCGAATTCGAAGGTGTTCTATACGACGCCGATGAAGGCGCTGAGCAATCAGAAGTTCCAGGAGTTCGTCCAGGCCTACGGCGCGGAGTCCGTCGGGCTGCTCACCGGCGACACCAACATCAACTCGCACGCCAGGATCGTCGTGATGACGACCGAGGTGCTGCGCAACATGCTCTACGCCGACTCCGATCTGCTGACCGACCTGGCGTACGTCGTGATGGACGAGGTGCACTACCTGGCCGACCGGTTCCGCGGCGCGGTCTGGGAGGAGGTCATCATCCACCTCCCTCCCGCCGTGCGCATGGTCTCGCTCAGCGCGACCGTGTCCAACGCGGAGGAGTTCGGCGACTGGCTGCAGGCGGTTCGCGGAGACACCGATGTCGTCGTCTCGGAGGAGCGGCCCGTCCCGCTCGAGCAGCACATCCTCATGCGCTCCAAGCTCATCGATCTGTTCGACTCGTCGGGGCTCGCAGCCACGAACCGGGTGAACCCGGAGCTGGTGCAGATGGCCCGCTACGGCGGCCGGGTGCTCAGCAGTCGCCAGACGCGGGATGTGGGCCGCTACCACTCCCGCGGCGGCCGGCCGGACTCGTTCCGGATGAATCGCGCCGACGTCGTGCGTCTGCTCGGCGAGCACAACCTGCTGCCCGCGATCTTCTTCATCTTCAGCCGCAACGGGTGCGACGCGGCGGTCCGGCAGACGCTCAGGGAGGGCATCCGGCTCACCGAAGCGCGTGAGCGCGACGAGATCAGGGCGATCGTCGAGGAGCGCTGCCGTACCCTCCTCGACGAGGACCTGGCGGTGCTGGGCTACTGGGAGTGGCTGGAGGGCCTCGAGCGCGGCGTCGCGGCCCATCACGCGGGACTCCTCCCTGCCTTCAAGGAGGTCGTGGAGGAGCTGTTCCGCCGCAAGCTGGTGAAGGTCGTCTTCGCGACGGAGACGCTCGCGCTCGGCATCAACATGCCCGCGCGCACGGTGGTGCTCGAGAAGCTCGAGAAGTTCAACGGCGAATCGCGAGTGCCGATCACGCCGGGGGAGTATACCCAGCTCACCGGTCGGGCCGGCCGGCGCGGCATCGACGTCGAGGGCCACTCCGTCATCCAGTGGGAGGACGGCCTGGACCCGCAATCGGTGGCGTCTCTCGCCTCCCGCCGCAGCTATCCGCTGAACTCGAGCTTCCGCCCCACGTACAACATGGCGGTGAACCTCGTCGACCAGTTCGGTCGCCAGCGCACACGCGAGATCCTGGAGTCGTCGTTCGCGCAGTTCCAGGCCGACCGCGCAGTCGTCGACCTCGCGCGCAAGGTCAAGCAGCAGGAGGAGTCGCTCGCCGGCTACGAGAAGGCGATGCAGTGCCATCTGGGCGACTTCCGCGAATACTCCCGCATCCGGCGCGAGCTCAGCGACCTGGAGAAGAAGGGCCAGCGGGCCGAGAACGCCTCCCGGTCCGATCGCGACAAGCGTCAGCGCCAGCTGGCCGCGCTCCGCAAACGGCTGCGGGAACACCCCTGTCACCGCTGCCCCGACCGCGAGCAGCACGCGCGCTGGTCGGAGCGCTGGTGGAAGCTCAAGCGCGAGACGGACCGCCTGAGCGCGCAGATCCAGTCGCGCACCGGCGCGGTCGCGAAGGTCTTCGACCGCGTCTCCGATGTCCTCCTCGAGCTGGGCTACCTCACGGACGACGCGGGCGAGACGAGCCTGACCGTGCACGGGCGAACGCTCAAGCGGATCTACGGCGAGCGCGATCTCCTGGTCGCCGAGTGCCTGCGCCGCGGAGTGTGGAAGGAGCTCGACGCGCCGAGCCTCGCCGCGATGGCGTGTGCTCTGGTGTTCGAACCGCGGCGCGACGAGGGGCTGGCGCACGACCGTAACCTGCCGCGCGGTGCCTTCCGGCCGGCTTTGGACCGCACGACCGATCTGTGGGCGCGGCTCGACGACCTTGAGCGTGAGAACCGGCTGCCGGGAAGCGACCCGATCTCCACGGCTCTCGCGCTGGCGATGTACCAGTGGGCCCGCGGCGCGTCCCTCGACGTCGTGCTGCGCGAGGCGGACATGGCCGCGGGCGACTTCGTACGCTGGGCCAAGCAGACCATCGACCTCCTGGATCAGCTCTCGCTGGTCGCGCAGGGGAATGTCGGCCGAACCGCCCGACAGGCGCTCGAGTCCATCCGCCGGGGGATCGTCGCCTACTCGGCCGTGGCGTGAGCGATCGCGACGGTCAGCCTGAGCGGCGCACAGAGCGGGATGCCTTAGGCTCTCCCTTCGTGACCCGATCGCTGCGCGCCCCGCTGCCGCGTGCTCCGTTGCCGTTGTGGCTCGCGGTCCTGGTGGCGCTTGCGGCCGGCCCGGTGCTCGACGCGGGGTTCCCCGACCGCGACTGGTGGCCGCTCACGTTCGTCGGCATCGGGATGGTGCTGATCGCCCAGCGCGGCCGGAGTGCCGGCTCGGCGTTCCTGGTCGGCTGGCTGGCCGGAGAGTCGTTCTATCTGGTCCACGTGTCGTGGACGGCCCTCTACCTCGGCCCGGTTCCCTGGGTGGCTTTGTCGACCCTCGAGGCCCTGTTCTGGGGCGCGGGCGGCATCCTGATCACGCTCGCGTATCGCTGGGTGCCGCGGGCGTGGCCCGGGATCGCCGGTCGGCTGGGGCTCGTGCCGGTGATCGTGGCCGGTCTGTGGGTCCTTCGGGAGTACGTCACCGGGAACTGGCCGTACGGCGGGTTCTCCTGGGGTCGGGTCGCCGAGTCGCAGTCGGAGAGCCCGTTCGCTCCGCTGACGGCGTGGCTCGGCATCTCCGGAGTGAGCTTCGTGATGGTATGGCTGGTCGCTCTGGCCATCGAGTCGGCGTTCGCTGTCGATGTGCGGCCGTCCGTGCGGGCGGTGCTGGCCGCTGCAGCGATCGCCCTCGTCCTGGCCGTGCCCTCCTGGCCGGCAACCACGCACGGCACGACCAGGATCGCCGCTGTGCAGGGCAACGGGCCGGCCGGCTTCTTCGACCCGAACAACCAGCCGTACGCGGTGCTGAACGCCCAGGTCGACGCGACCAGGAAGATCCCGACGAGCCAGGTGACCGGGGACCGCCGTGTCGACATGGTGGTGTGGCCGGAGGGCTCTGTCCTCCCCGATCCCACGCGCGACCCGGCGAGTGCCGCGGCCCTCGATGCGCTGGCCCGCAGCTTCGACGCCCCCTTCATCGTCGGCACGGTCACCTACCGTGACGGCAAGTACTACAACTCCTCGCTGCAGTGGGAGGCGGGCAAGGGCGCCGTCGACTATTACGACAAGAAGCACCCGGTGCCGTTCGGCGAGTACGTGCCCGACCGAGCGTTCTGGCGACCGTTCGCCCCTTCGTTGATCGACCTCATCGCTCGTGACTACACGCCGGGCACCCGCGACAACGTCTTCGACGTGGGCGGCGTGCGGGCGGGGATCTCGATCTGCTTCGACATCGTCGACGACCAGCTGCTCACCGACATGATGCAGGACGGCGCGCAGGTGATCCTCGCGCAGACCAACAACGCCGACTTCGGCGAGACGGACGAGAACCAGCAGCAGCTCGCCATCGCGCGTCTGCGCGCGATCGAGTCGGGACGGGCCCTCGTCAACATCTCCACCGTCGGGAGCAGCCAGATCATCGGCCCCGACGGGCGCACCATCAGCGAGATCCCGCCGTTCACGCCGGGCCACATGGTCGCGGACGTGCCGCTGGGGACGACGACGACCCCGGCCACGCTGCTCAGCCGGGGGATCGAGTTCCTCGTCGCGGGCCTCGGACTGTTCGGTCTGATCGTCGCCGCAGGGTCCCGGCGCCGGTCGGATCCGCTCATCCTCCGCGCCCTGTGACAGCGAAAGCCCCTCCCGCTGCGAGAGCGGGAGGGGCCGAGTCGGGAAGCGACAGCCGCGTCAGGCGGTGTGCTTGTGCTCGCTCGTGCCGCGGCGGGCGCGCAGATACTGGAGGCGCTCCTCGAGCAGCTCTTCGAGCTCGGCGCGCGTGCGGCGCTCCAGGAGCATGTCCCAGTGGCTCCGCGGCGCCTTGACGTCCGAGTGGTCGATCTCGACGGGCTTGTCGTCGATCAGCAAGTGGGCCTCGTGGCCGCAGTGCTTGCACTCCCAGGCATCGGGAGCTTCGGCCTCGGCTGCGAAGACCATTTCGGTCTCCTTGCCGCAGCTCGGGCACAGGTAGGTGTAACGGGAACGCGGAGAGTAGACGACGCCTTCTTCGCTTTGTAAGCTCTGAGCGCCAAGTCTCATTCCGCGCAAACTGCGATCTGCCATCGTGTGGTCTCCTCTTCGCGCGAATCCTCACTTTTATAAACCAGCAAGCTGGGGATTATCTTTCCGCGGAGCCCTGCACTCTCAGTAGGCTCACAGCGTCAAGACAGGGAAGCGATTCAGTTTCGCGCGCTGACCAGGTCTTTCAGGAGGTCGCAACGATTGGTGACGATTCCGTCGACGCCGAGATCGAGCAGCCGGGTCATCGCGTCGACCTCGTCAACCGTCCAGACGTGGAGCTCGGCGCCCGCACGGTGCACGGCGCGGACCGTGCGCGGAGTGACCAGCCGCAGCGGACCGCGTCGCTCGGGGATCTGGACGGCCGCGAACGGGCGGAGCGTGCGTGCCGTCAGGGCCCGAAGGCCGAGTTTCGCACCGACGAGCGCCGGAACGAACTCGGAGACCGACGGCGACACGGCGACGCCGGAGAGCGCGGCGGCCGCGGCCGTCCTGCGCGCGGCCGAGAAGCTCGTGAGGAGCACCCGGTCGGTCGCCCGCGCCGCGAGGATCGCCGCGGCCGTCGGAGCTGCGGCCCGCTCGTCCTTGATGTCGATGTTGAAGCGGGCCTCCGGGAACGCGTCCAGTGCCTCCGCCAGCGACGGCAGGCTCTGGCCGTGACCGAGCGAGATGCGCCGCAGTTCGGGCATCGTGAGCTGCTCGACGCGGATGCTGCGGCCGGCGACCCGGCTGAGGTCGGGGTCGTGGCTGATCACGGCGACGCCGTCGGCCGAGCAGTGCACGTCGGTCTCGAGATGGGTCGCACCCGCGCTGAGCGCCTTCAGGAAGGCGAGCAGCGTGTTCTCGGGTGCGTCGATCGCGAGGCCGCGGTGCGCGATGATGCGCGGCCGCGGCCCGTCGAGGAACGTCACGCCGGGGGAGCGGCCTGGGTCGAGGCCGGCACCACTGCGGCCGTGTCAGGAGACGCTGCCGGAGCGCCCTTGGGCCCGAACGCCTGCCCGATGCCCTTCAGCGCCTCCGTGAGCTCGCTCGGGATCACCCAGAGCTTGTTCGCAGAGCCCTCGGCGAGCTTCGGCAGGGTCTGCAGGTACTGGTACGCGAGCAGCAGATTGTCGGGGTTGCCCTCGTGGATCGCGCCGAAGACCGTCGTGATCGCCTTCGCCTCGCCCTCCGCCCGCAGCACAGCCGCCTTCGCGTCACCCTCCGCCTTGAGGATCGCCGCCTGGCGCAGCCCCTCTGCGTTGAGGATCTCGGACTGCTTCGTGCCCTCGGCCGTCAGAATCAGCGCGCGACGGTCCCGCTCCGCACGCATCTGCTTCTCCATCGAGTCCTGGATCGACACGGGCGGGTCGATCGCCTTCAGCTCGACGCGCGATACTCGGATGCCCCACTTGCCCGTCGCTTCATCCAGCACCAGGCGCAGCTGGCCGTTGATGTTGTCGCGGCTGGTCAGCGCCGCCTCGAGGTTGAGGCCGCCGACCACGTTGCGGAGCGTGGTCGTTGTGAGCTGCTCGACGGCGCCGAGGTAGTTCGCGATCTCGTAGGTCGCGGCGCGCGCGTCGGTGACCTGGAAGTACACGACCGTGTCGATCGAGACGACCAGGTTGTCCTCGGTGATCACCGGCTGCGGCGGGAAGGAGACGACCTGCTCGCGCAAGTCGATGAGCGGGCGCACCTTGTCGATGAAGGGGACGACCACGTTCAGCCCAGGGGTGAGCGTCTTGTGATAGCGGCCGAGCCGCTCCACCACCCCTGCCCGTGCCTGCGGGATGATCCGGATGGCACGGAACAGCGTGACCAGCACGAAGATCGCGATCACCAGAATGATGATCGAGACCACGATGGTCACGACGAGCTGGGTGACATCGGTCACGGGATGCTCCTCTCGGTGAGGCCGTCGGCTCCCGCCGACACGGGTGATGGGGCGACGACGGCTGTCGCGCCCTCGATGCTCAGAACGATGACGTGCTCGCCGGGCACGAGCTCGACGGGGCCGCCGGATGCGGTGGCGAGGCGCGAGGTCCAGGTCTCACCGACGGCGAGCTTGACCAGCCCCGCGGTGCGCGAGACGGTCGAGACCACGACGCCCGACATCCCGATCAGGGCGTCGACGTTGCTCTTGGTCGGGTCGCCTCCGCGCTTCAGCCTGTGCAGCAACGGCGGGCGGATGAAGAAGAGCAGCACGACGGAGAGCGCTGCGGCGATCACGAGCTGGAGCCACCAGGGCGCGCCGAAGAGCCCGGAGATCAAGCCGCCGAGGCTGCCGACGGCGATCATCAGGAAGACGAAGTCGAGCGTCAGCATCTCGATGATGACGAAGACGAGAATGAGGACCAACCACGCGATCCAGGCGAACGATGTGATGTCCATCAGCGGCCCCCTCCCAGCATTCGCTATGTCACTAACTTAATACGAAGCTAGCATCAGGGCGCTCGGCTGCAGGGAACCCACTTGGTAGTCTCAGAAAGCCGTGTCGTCCAACGCTCTAGGAGTATCCGTGTCCAACCCGTCCGCGTCCGCCAGCCCCCTCGAGCCCGGCAGCCTCCGCGGCAAGCGCGCCCTCGTCACCGGTTCCTCCCGCGGGATCGGCGCCGACACGGTGCAGTACCTCGCCGACGCCGGCGCCTCCGTCGCGATCAACTACCGCAACAAGGAGGCGCGTGCGGTCAAGCTGGCCGACGCCATCCGCGAGAAGGGCGGCACGGCCATCACGGTCGGCGCCGATCTCACCGATCCCGCGTCGGTTGCGGGCCTGTTCCAGGCGGTCGGCGACGCGTGGGGCGGTCTCGACATCCTGGTCCTCAACGCCTCGGGCGGCATGGAGTCCGGCATGGCAGAGGATTACGCGATGCAGCTGAACCGCGACGCCCAGGTGAACGTCCTGAACGCGGCGCTGCCGCTGATGGGACCGGGATCGCGGGTGGTGTTCGTCACCAGCCACCAGGCGCACTTCATCCGCAGCACTCCCACGATGCCGGAGTACGAGGCGGTCGCGCTCAGCAAGCGCGCGGGCGAGGACGCCCTGCGCGCCCTGCTCCCCGCTCTGACCGAGAAGGGCATCGAGTTCGTCGTCGTCTCGGGCGACATGATCGAGGGCACGATCACCGCGACACTGCTGAACCGTCTGAACCCCGGCGCCATCGACGCGCGCAAGGAGGCGGCAGGCCGACTCTACAACGTCGGCGAGTTCGCCGCCGAGGTCGCTGCGGCCGTCGTCGACCCGGTTCCGGCCGACCACACCCGCCTGGTCGGTGACGTCTCGAGCTTCGCTCCGGTCTCCGAATGAGGCCGTCCGATCTCGATCTCCTGACCGGGGTGTCGCGCCCCACCGTGCACCCGGGCAATTCCCGCGCTGTCGTCTCGGTGACGCATCCCTCGCTCGCCGCGGACGCCGTCGTCGGGCAGCTGTGGAACATCCCCCTCTCCGGTCATGCCGCGCCCCGACGGCTCACGCGCGGATTCCGCGACACCGCTCCGCGCTTCTCGCCGGACGGGCGGCTGATCGCCTTCCTGCGCGCGGCCCCGAAGGCGCCGCCGCAGCTGCACGTGGTGGACGCCGGCGGCGGCGAGCCCGTGGCGGTCACCGACCGCACGCTCGGCGTGACGGAGTTCGCCTGGGCGCCCGACGGCCGCTCGCTGGCGTTCGTCAGCCGGGAACCGGAGCAGGGTCGCTACGGCACGGTCGACGGGATCGATGCGAACGCGGAGCGCCCGCGCCGGATCGACACGGTGAAATATCAGCAGAACGGGCTCGGCTACATCACCGATCGTCGTGCCCACGTCTATGTCGTGCCGGCTCCCGACGTCTGGGCGGAGCCCGCGGTCGCACCTGTCGCCGAACCGGACGGCTCTCTGCCGCCGGCGCCGGCGGTCGCGACGCCGCGCGCGCTGACCTCGGGGGAGTGGGACGACACGACCATCGCGTTCTCGCCGGACGGGAACACCCTGGCTTTCGTCTCCGCCCGCCACGCGAGCCGCGACCACGACCTGCGCTCGAGCGTGTTCCTGGTGCCGCTCGACGGCAGCGGCGACCCGGTGGATGCGACGGGGGAGCACGGCAGCCTCTCGATCGTCGCCGTGGCCTACGGGCTCAACGGCGTCCTCTACTTCAGCGCCCAGGACGTGGGCGAGAGCGGCCGCGACTTCGTTGCACGGAACACCGCGCTCTACGCGATCGATCGACCGGGCTCCGCCCCTCGGCGGCTGACCGACCCCGAGACGGTCGACCTGACGGAGTCGGAGATCGTCGCCTACCGCGACGACACCGTGCTCGTGACCGACCGCGCCCGAGGCGCGCTGGTGCTGACCGAAGTCCGCGCCGACGGATCCACTCGACGCCTCACCGACAGCGCGACGGTCGTCAACGCGGTCGGCACCGCCGGTGACACGATCGTCGCCAGCGTCTCGACCGCCGCCACGGCGGGCGACGTGGCCGTGGTCGACGACGGCGGAGTGCGTACGCTCACCGACTTCTCGCGCCAACTGCGCGCGGCCGGGATCATCGCCCCGCGTGAGCTCACGGTCGACGGTCGCGATGGCTACCCGATCCACGGCTGGGTCGTGTCCCCGCACGGCGCGGGGCCGCATCCCGTTCTCCTCAACATCCACGGCGGCCCGTTCGCCGCTTACACCGCGGCGCTGTTCGACGAGGCCCAGGTGTACGCCGCGGCCGGCTACGCCGTGGTGATGTGCAACCCGCGCGGGTCGGCCGGCTACGGACAGGAGCACGGCCGCAGCATCCGGCAGCGGATGGGCACGGTCGATCTCGACGACGTGCTCGACTTCCTCGACGCCGCGTGCGCCGAAGTGCCCGGGCTCGACGCGGACCGCGTCGGCGTGATGGGCGGCTCCTACGGCGGCTACCTCACTGCGTGGACCATCGCGCACGACCACCGTTTCGCTGCAGCGATCGTGGAGCGCGGGTTCCTCGATCCCGCCGCGTTCATGGGCACCAGCGACATCGGCAGCTTCTTCAGCGACGAGTACACGGGAACCGACGCCGCACAGATCGCCGCTCAGAGCCCCCAGGCAGTGGTGGACGCCGTCACGACGCCCACGCTCGTCATGCACTCCGCCAACGACCTGCGGTGCCCGCTCGGCCAGGCGGAGCGGTACTACGCGGCCCTGCAGCGCAACGGGGTGGAGACCGAGCTCGTGATCTTCCCGGGAGAAGACCACGAGCTCAGCCGCAGCGGTCGCCCCCGGCACCGTCGTGAGCGCTTCGAGATCATCCTCGACTGGTGGCAGCGCCACCTCCCGGTGCCGGGCGGCGGTCGCTAGGCGGCTGCTGCTGCCGCGGTCGTCGCTTTGAGCGCATCTCGGCCGAAGGTGAAGGCGCGGACGATTCCGATGATTCCGAGGACGATCAGGGCGATCGCCGCGAAGAGGATGAGGAAGACCGCGGAGGACGCGGGCAGGAACAGCACGACGAGTCCGGCGATGATGCTGAGGATCCCGTAGGCGATCGCCCAGCCGGAGGACGCCGCACGGCCGGACTCGACCAGCGCCATCACACCCTCGATGATCCAGCCGACGCCGATGAACGCCAGGGCGAAGATGACCAGGACCGTCGCGGCTGTCGACACGTTCTTGAGCGCGACGACGCCCGCGATGACCAGCAGGATGCCCAGGATGATGTTGAGGGTGCGGATGCCTCCGCCGATCCCGCGGGCGAAGATCCCGACGCCCAGGCGCATGATCCCCGCGATGACGAAGTAGATGCCGAGGAAGACCGCCAGCACGGCGATGGTCTTGGCCGGCCAGAAGAGCAGCACGACGCCGAGGATGACCGCGACGGCGCCGCTGACCCCGAGCACGGCCCGGATTCCGTTGATGGCCGAGCGGGTCATCTCCGAGGCGTCGAGGGAGAGATCGTGGACGGCGGACTGCAGTGGATCGGTGGAGGACATCGCGAACACCCTTTCAGAGTCTGCGGCCGCGGCGTTACCGGGCCGTGAAGCCGACGATACTGACAATCCGCTGTGAACGTCAGACGTCATTCGGCGATTCGGCGGGCGTGGGGGAGCGGCGCCGCGTCGGACGCACCTGCTTAGATCGAGGGAGACCGAACGGACGGAGCACAGGAATGACCACGGCCACGAGCGAGAGCACCTCGTCCGACATCGCGGCAGCGGACGCTCATGACGTCATCCGGGTGCGGGGAGCGCGCGAGAACAACCTCAAGAACGTGAGCGTCGACCTTCCCAAGCGCCGCCTGACCGTGTTCACGGGGGTGTCCGGCTCTGGCAAGAGCTCGCTCGTCTTCGGCACCATCGCCGCCGAGTCGCAGCGGCTCATCAACGAGACCTACAGCGCTTTCGTGCAGGGGTTCATGCCGTCGCTCGCGCGACCGGACGTCGACGTGCTCGAGGGGCTCACCACGGCCATCCTGGTCGACCAGGAGCGCATGGGCGCCAACGCGCGTTCGACCGTCGGCACCGTCACCGACGCGAACGCGATGCTCCGCATCCTGTTCAGCCGACTCGGGCAGCCGCACATCGGTTCCCCGCAGGCGTTCTCGTTCAACATCCCGACGGTGCGCGGCACCGGGGCCATCACTATCGAGGGCAAGGAAGACTCCACTGTCCGCCGGACCTTCGAGCAGACGGGCGGCATGTGCCCCCGGTGCGAGGGCATGGGAACGGCGTCGGAGATCGACCTGACACAGCTGTACGACGAGACGAAGTCGCTGAGCGGTGGAGCCATCACCGTCCCGGGCTACACAGCGGACGGCTGGTCCGTGCGCATGTTCAGCGAGTCGGGCTTCTTCGACCCGGACAAGCCGATCCGGGACTATTCGGAGACCGAGCTCCACGACTTCCTCTACAAGGAGCCGCTGAAGGTCAAGATCAACGGCATCAACCTCACCTACGAGGGGCTCGTTCCGCGGGTGCAGAAGTCGATGCTGTCCAAAGACGTGGACGCGATGCAGCCCCACATCCGGGCGTTCGTGGAGCGTGCGGTGACGTTCGCCCCGTGCCCGGAGTGCCACGGTACGCGGCTCAACGCGGGCGCCCGGTCGTCGCTGATCGCCGGCGTGAGCATCGCGGACGTGTGCGCGATGCAGCTGAGCGACCTCGCCGAATGGGTACGCGGACTCGACGAGCCGACCGTCGCCCCGCTGCTCGCGAACCTGCAGGGCACCCTCGACTCGTTCGTCGACATCGGCCTCGGCTACCTCTCGCTCGACCGCGCCTCCGGCACGCTGTCGGGCGGCGAGGCCCAGCGCACCAAGATGATCCGCCACCTCGGGTCGTCGCTCACCGACATCACCTACGTCTTCGACGAGCCGTCGGTGGGGCTGCACCCGCATGACATGCAGCGGATGAACAGGCTGCTCGTCCAGCTGCGCGACAAAGGCAACACGGTGCTCGTGGTCGAGCACAAGCCCGAGATGATCGCGATCGCCGACCACGTCGTCGATCTGGGGCCGCGTGCGGGCTCCGGAGGGGGAGAGATCGTCTACGAGGGGACGATCGAGGGGTTGCGCGGGAGCGGCACACTCACCGGCCGGCACCTCGACGACCGCGCGTCGGTCAAGGAGTCGGTACGTGACCGGACGGGCGTGCTGGAGGTCCGCGGCGCCACCGAGCACAACCTCCGGGACGTCGACGTGGACATCCCGCTCGGCGTGCTGGTGGTGGTCACCGGTGTCGCAGGCTCGGGCAAGAGCTCGCTCATCCACGGCTCGGTCGGCACGCGCGACGGTGTCGTCTCCATCGACCAGGCCGCCATCCGGGGATCGCGGCGCAGCAACCCTGCCACCTACACCGGGCTGCTGGAGCCCATCCGCAAGGCCTTCGCGAAGGCGAACGGCGTGAAGCCGGCTCTCTTCAGCGCCAACTCGGAAGGCGCCTGTCCCAACTGCAACGGCGCCGGCGTCATCTACACCGATTTGGGCGTGATGGCCGGCGTCTCCACCGTCTGTGAGGTGTGCGAGGGAAAGCGCTTCGACGCCTCCGTGCTGGAGTACCGCTTCGGCGGGCTCGACATCAGCGAAGTGCTGGCCCTGTCGGTCGACGACGCCGAGTCGTTCTTCTCGGGCGGGGAGGGGCGCCTTCCTGCCGCCCACGCCATCCTCCAGCGCCTGTCCGACGTCGGGCTGGGCTATCTGAGCATCGGTCAGCCGTTGACGACTCTGTCCGGCGGCGAGCGTCAGCGGCTCAAGCTCGCGACGCACATGGCTGAGAAGGGCGGCGTCTACGTGCTCGACGAGCCGACGACCGGCCTCCACCTGGCCGACGTCGAGCAGCTTCTCGGCCTCCTGGACCGGCTGGTCGACTCCGGCAAGTCGGTCATCGTGATCGAGCACCATCAGGCCGTCATGGCGCACGCCGACTGGATCGTCGATCTCGGCCCGGGTGCGGGCCACGACGGTGGCCGCATCGTCTTCGAGGGCACGCCGGCCGACCTGGTCGCCGCCCGCTCCACCCTGACCGCGAAGCACCTCGCGGAGTACGTCGGAGCGTAAGGGCGGGTCAGCTGGACGCGACAGCGCTTCCCGTCAGTTCGTGGCGCGAGTACGTGTAGACGAAGCAGTAGTACGACCGGTCTCCCGACGCCCAGAGCGCCGGTGTGTCGGCGTAGCGCAGGTCGACCTGCACGTCCTCGTTCCAGACTGCCACCCACGCCCAGTCCAGATGCTTCTCGCAGAGGCTGCCGACCTGCGCGTCGAGCGCATCCTTCCCCGGGAACGCCGCGCCGGCGGACGAGGGGAGGGTGCCCTCCGCCAGCAGCTGGGCGATGTGCGGCGACGCGCAGTCGATCACCGGGTAGGCGGCCTCCGACTTGGACGGGTAGGTCTGCAGGCAGTCTCCGGCCGCGAGGGTACTGAGGGGCCGCATGGGGACCGTCACCGACGGGGCCGGGGTCGGGGTCGGGCGCGCCGGAAGACCGAGGGGTGTGGGCGCAGGGTCGAACTGCGGAGCGCTCGCGGCGCCGGGCGACGTCGACGACGACGCGGGGCCGGTGTGTCCGCTGGGGAGGCCGAGCGCGAAAGCCGCCGCGCCGGCGCCGACGACCAGTACTGCGGCGGTGACGGACACCAGGACCAGCCACCCTCGCCGCGACAGGCCATCGGAGATCTCTCTGTTCGGCCGGCTGTCTCTCACCGGCTCATCCTACGTGCGCGTCCCTCGCCGAACCTGGCCGCCGAGACGTCACCGGTATTCGGCGACGACCTCGATCTCACCCACGATGTGGGCGTTGAGGTCGGACAGCTCCTCGGCGGGGATCCAGTACTCCAGGATGCTCTGGCCGCCGACCTGGTGGACGTCGTAACGGTCCAGGAACTCGCGGCGAACCTCGAATCGCGTGACGAATCCGACACCGCTGGCTTTCACGTTCCAGTCGCGCGCGATCATCGTCGCGTACTCCTCGTTGAGAACCGGATAGAAGATCGGCTGGTCGGGCAAGCGCGGCGGCCATTCCCTCCAGCCCGAGGCCTCGACGAGTGCGAGCTCCTCCGGTCCGGTGGGGCGCCAGAGGGTGACGGTCTCCATGGCCCACATCCTGCCAGGTCGCCGACGCGAAACGGGTCCGACCGGCGCAGGACGGTTAGCCTGGTCGTGTGCTGGAATCCGACCGCTCCGACGAGGGCAACCCTCACGAGTCCGTCCGGGTCGGCGGTCTCACCCGCGCCGAGCTGCGGACCGCGTTGAATGCCGGCGGTGTGCTCCTGAACGCGCATGCCGAGACTTTGCTCGAACATGCCGTCTTCGATACACGGGAACCGGAGACCATCCGGATCGTCGTGCGGGACGTGGGTGACCTGGGGTTCGCGGAGGGCGCAACGTTGCCCGACGTCTATGCGGCCGCTCAGTCCCACGGACTCGCGCTGTGCCCGCCCGACACCGGCCCGTACCTCCGACTGGCGTGGACCTCCCAGCCGAACGCACCGGACACGGTGTTGTCGGCCGGGAGATCGCCCGCGGGCTCGCTCAAGGTTGCCTCGGCGCCGCTGAGCGACGACGTGGAGTACCCCAAGGGCTTCTACCTGCGGGTCGTCGACCACCAGCAGTGGCTG
This sequence comes from Leifsonia sp. TF02-11, assembly GCF_017565305.1. Classification (GTDB taxonomy): domain Bacteria; phylum Actinomycetota; class Actinomycetes; order Actinomycetales; family Microbacteriaceae; genus Leifsonia. The sequence goes on along the minus strand of NZ_JAGEKP010000022.1, from coordinate 6,843 downwards.
CGCGGCTACCGCTGCGACGACGAGTACGTGTACGAGCCGGGGGATCGGTTCGCGTTCCGGGGCTGATCGAGCGCGGGGGAGCGCGACGGGCTCAGACCTTCGTCGAATCCAGCACGAACAGCAGGAAGGCGAGGAACCGGCCGCTCGGTCGATCGGCGAACTCCTCGGGAAACCGCTCGCGGGCGGCGGGCGACGGCGCGGGCTCGCTGATCGTCGTGATCCGGAATCCGGCAGCGGCGAACGCATCGGTCATCGCGTGGAGCGGACGGTCCCAGAACACCAGCTGGGTGCTCTGCCCGCCCAGGTTCCATTCCTCGGTTCGAGCCCGCACGCCGAAGTACTCGGATGTGCCGCCGGACAACCGGTCGCCGAGGAATGTCGCCGCCGGATGCTCCTCGGAGACGATGAGCCGGCCGCCGGGCTTCAGCACGCGCCGGAACTCGGCCAGCGTCGGCGCCCAGTCCTCGAGGTAGTGGAGCACCTGCGAGGCCACGATGTCGTCGAACGTGTCGTCGTCGAACGGCAGGCGGTCGGCGAGATCGGCGACGAGGAGATCCGTCTGCGTGCCGAGTCGGAGCTTGGCCTGCTCCAACATGCCGGCACTGGCGTCGACCCCCGTTATCTCGGCTCCGCCGGCGCGAAGGTCCGCGAGGATCGGACCGGATCCGCACCCCGCGTCGAGGATCCGCCGCCCGCTGACGTCGCCGGCGAGCTCGACGATGGCCGGCCGGTTGTAGAACTCGTTCAGGAGACTGGTCTCGTTCAGCGCAGCGTAGCCTTCGGCGATCGAGTCATAGGCGTGAGTCATGTGGTCGATCGTGCCACAGGTGCGAGCAAGCCCGAGCGAGGCTTGTGCCGGGGCCATCCATCGTCGCGGTCCTCTACCACTCCGACGACTTCACGACCGCCACCTGCGAACTCTGGCTGCCTGCTGAGCGCGTCGGCTGAGACGGGCCCGGTCTCTTCGTTCGGGGGTCGCGGGGGAGAAGTTGCGTTCTGCCACGAACACACCGACCAGCGCGGCTACCACGGCGGTCAGGGAGAGGAGCGGCCACAGGATCCCGATGACGGGCGTCAGCACCAGTAGGAGGGCGGCGGTGACGAGACGCACGATGTTCCACGTGCCGAGCAGGCGTCGTTCGAAGAACGCGGTTCCCGCGAGGTAGCAGGCGACGCCTCCGCCGATGGCGGCTGCCCCGAAGAGTCCGAGCCCGGAGGCGGACTCGATGTGCGCCATCGCGACCTCGAGTCCCACGGCGGCGAGAACGATGCCACCGACCAGCGAGAGGTGGAGGTACGTGTAAGCATCGGTCGCCGTCCGGCCGCGATCCCGCGCCGGCAGGGACGTGAGGGCGTGCTCGGCGTCGCCCGCCAGCCGGGTGAAGTACGCCCACCAGAGGGCGATGCAGATGAGCATCGACAGAACTACACCGAGAAGGATGCCGATGCTGATCGGCCGGGTCGCCGCTCCCGCGCCGATGCCCAGGATCGACTCGCCCAGGGCGAGAATGACGATGAGTCCGTGACGCTCGGTGAAGTGCGCGGTGGACCGCACGGGCCACGCGATGCCGGCGCTGGTGCGATACGACACGATCGGCTCGATAGCGACCGCCGCTATGGTGAACCAGAGCTGCCAGGGCGCACCGAGCAGGGCGCCGACGAGCAGGAGGGTTCCCGACGGCAGCATCGACAGCGTGACGGTCACGAGAGTGCGTCGACGGAGTCCAGGCTCTGCAAGCCACACGAAGACGATCGCGTGGGTGACTCGGGCGACCAGATACGCGCCGACGAACACCAGGGGCCCGGACAGGCCGCCGGGGAGGTCATGATACGCCTCGAGCACGACGACGCCCGCGATGAACATCGACGTCATGCCGACGATAATGGCAACGCGTACAACGCCCTGGTCGGCGTGGGCGCGGTTCGTGAGCCACCCATAGGAGGTCCACGCCCACCACAGCAGCGCGAGGATCACCAACGCCTGCACCGTTCCCAACGCATCGTGCTGCTGGGCCATCAGTCGGCTCAGCTGCGTGAACGCGAAGACGTAGGCGAGGTCGAAGAAGAGCTCGAGGGTGGTGACGCGGTCGCCCTCGCGACTGGCCACCGCCCCGCCGGGCGTCCGGCTCGAACCGATGCTGCCGCCTCTCATGGTCTCGTTCCGGCAAAACGCGACAGGCGCGTGAGAAACAGCGCGGACAGTCGGGAGCGGTTGGCCGGGTCCACGACATCTGAGCTCGGCGCTACGACTCGGTCGTTCTCCAGATAGGAGCCCGAGGGCACCGCGGCAGTGGCGGCGAACAGCACCCGGTCGGCCCCCTGGGAGGGCGGGCCGCCGATGCCGCCGGTCATCGCAGCGCTCAGGGGCGTGTCGTTCAACCCGGGGCACAGCGAGACGACGTGGACGCCCGTTCCAGCTTCCTCCTCGGCGAGGAGTGACGACCAGGTGACCATTGCGAGTTTCGCCCTGCCGTAGGCGGAGACCGGGTCGTAGTCGTGCTGCAGGTCGACGTCCTCGAAGTCGAAGTGCTCGAGTCGGTGCGCCGACGAGCCGACGTTGACGATCCGGGCGCCGACAGCGAGGGACGGAATCAGCAGTCGGGTGAAGAGCGCGGCGGCAAGCGCGTTCACCTGCAGAGTCCTCTCGAACCCGTCATCCGTGAGAATCCTCTGCCCCGCACCGGGGACCCCGGCGTCGTTGATGAGCAGGTCGATCGGCAATTCCAGGCCGATGACCTGTCGAGCGGCGTCGGCCACCTCCGCGAGGTGCGTGAAGTCCGCTGCGATGTAGTGGACGTGGGCCGCTCCCGCGCGTCGGAGGCGCCCGATGATGCCGGCGGCCTCCTCCGACTCGACACCGAGGAGGATCAGCGTGTTCACCGCAGCGGCGAGCCGGAGGGCGGTCGCCGCACCGATGCCGCTTGTTGCCCCGGTGAGGACCACGGTTCCGAACCGTGCGCTCATAGGGCGTACCCTCCGGACGCGTGGATGTCTTCCCCGGTGATCCAGGCGGAGTCGTCGGAGACGAGGAAGGCGATGACCGTGCCGATGTCGGCCGGTTCGCCGATCCGGCCGAAGGCGGTCTTGGCAGCGAGCCCGTCGATGACCTCCGGGAAGCGCTCGAAGGCGTTGTCTCCGAGGCGGGTTCGGGTGGGGCCGGGGGAGACCGTGTTGACACGGATCGCCCGGCTGCTGAGTTCCTTCGCGAGGAAGCGGGTGGCGACGGAGAGGCCGCCCTTCATCGCCGTGTACCCGGAGAAGCCGGGTTCGGTGTCTCCGGGTCGCGTGGAACTGCTGGAGGTGTTCACGATCGCGCCGCCGTCTTCGATCAGGGGCAGCAGCGCCTGAGTGAGAAAGTACGGACCGCGCAGGAGGACACGGTAGTAGGCGTCGAAGGCGTCCACACCCATGTCCTCGAAGCTCCGGCCTCCTCCGAAGCCGGCATTGTTCACCAGGGCGTGGATTCGATCCGCGCCCCACTCCGTCGCGAGCGCTTCGCGAAGGGCATCCGTGAAGTCGGGGAAGGTGTCGGTGCGCGAGAGGTCGAGGGGGAGTGCCGCGGCACGGCCGCCCGCCTCGCCGATCTCCGCGACGGTCCGCTCGGCGCCTTCCCGGCGGGCGTTGTAGGTGACGACGACGCCCATGCCGCGGGCAGCGATCTCGATCGCCGCGCCGCGGCCGATACCGGAGCTCCCTCCGGTGACGACGACGATCTTCTGGTCAGGTTTCCGTTCGCTCATGATTCAAGCCAACCGTCGGGCACCCGTCGCGGGTTAGGGCGATCCGCGCGACTCCTTGCACGATCCTGCCTTTCCCGCCAGGAATCGGCGTCTGGTTCGTGCGCTCCTGGTTGACTCTTGACATGTCCTTCGAAGAGTTTCGGCGGTTGGTCGCACAGCACGCTCCCGGCGGCATCAGCGCCACGGCGATCCCGGGAGTGCTGGTCTCCCGCATGGACGACGGCGGATCACCGGACGAATCGACAACAGGAACCGTCCTGGCGATCGTCGCCCAGGGCACCAAACGGCTCTCCGTCGGCGGCAGCGTCCACGACTACGGTGTCGGCCAATACCTCGTGGCGTCCGTCGACCTCCCCGTGTCGGGGCAGTTCACCGACGCGACGCCTCGGCATCCCGCCCTGGGTCTGGGCCTGGAGCTGCGCCCGGAGGTGATCGCCGAGCTGATGCTCAGCTCAGCCGCCGATTTCCACCGCGCAGCCCGGGGCGAGTCTTCGCCACCGGCGATCACGGTGGGGGAGGTGTCGCCACGACTGCTCGACGCGGCGGTCCGTATGCTGCGACTCCTCGACCACCCCCGTGACATCCCGGTGCTCGCCCCGATGATCGAGCGGGAGATCCTCTGGCTGATCATGACAGGGGAGCAGGGCGCGACGGTGCGTCAGCTCGGCCTCGCCGACAGCAGTCTCAGCCGCGTCCGGCACGTGGTTCGGTGGATGCGTGAGCACTTCACGGAGCCGCTTCGTGTCGATCAGCTCGCCGAACTCGCCAGGATGAGCCCCTCCGCATTCCATCGAGCGTTCCATGCGGTGACGTCCATGAGCCCGATCCAGTATCAGAAGACCATCCGGCTTCAGGAGGCACGGCTGCGCCTGATCGCCGGTCCCGGCGACATCGGCGCGACGGCGTACGCGGTCGGCTACGAGAGCCCTTCGCAGTTCAGCCGGGAGTACCGGCGCGCATTCGGGGCATCCCCGAGTGAGGACGTAGCATCCCTGCGTCGGTAGCAGTGCTCAACTGCAGCGACGGGGTCACGACGGTCTACGATTCGCTCATGGGGGCGAAGGAGAACGGTGGAGGGGAGACCGGACGGCCTTTGCGGTTCCAGCATCGGTCCGCCGACTCGAACCTGATCGAGCGCGCGTGGACCAGCCGAAGTGGCGACACCTCCAGGATGACGTCGGTTGCCCGAGCGCACTGGGACTTCGTGTTCTGGGAGGGGCCGGATGGCCGCCACGCCGGTATTCAGGGTCCGGAGTCCATGGCGTCGGAGGCTCCCGTGCCGCCACAGACGGAGTTCGTGGGTGTGAGGCTGGCGCTCGGTGTGCTGATTCCGAAGCTTCCTCCGTCGCAGCTGGTGGACCGTTTCGTCGCGCTTCCCGTGGATGGTCGATGGCTTCATCTCGGAGGCGAACGCTTTGCCATCCCGTCGTACGCGCAAGCGGAGGATTTCGTGGCGCTGTTGGTCGCGAAAGGACTACTCGTCGTCGCCGAGCAGCCCGGTGAACGGGCCACCGAGCGGACGCGGCAGCGCCACCACCTGAACGCGATCGGCCTGTCGCGGCGCACCGTGCAGCAGATCACGCGCGCGCAGGACGCTGCCGTCCGCCTGCAGTCGGGGGAGCCTCCCGCCGCTGTCGCTCAGGATGCCGGCTACTTCGACCAGCCGCATCTCGCGAGGTCGCTGCGCCGCTTCATCGGGCCGTCCGCCACGGAACTCGCCCGCAGCGACTCGACCGGCCGTCCTCTGTCGTTGCTGTACAAGACGCATGGGGGAGTCGCCCAGTAGCTTCCGAAGGCGCCCCTCCCGTGGCGCAGAAGAGGAGACCATCGTGACCGAGACCCAGCCGCCTTCCGCCCCCCGACGTGTGGTGCTCTACGAACTCATGTCCCTCGACGGGTTCGCGGACGAGCCAGGCGAACGGGATTGGCTGCGCGACACCGGACCGAAGCTTGGAGACTTCCTCGCCGCCACGATTGCGACACAGGACGCCGTGCTCCTCGGCCGACGCACCTACGAGAAGTGGGCACCGTATTGGCCGACCTCCGCTGTCCAGCCGTTCGCCGACTTCATCAACTCGACGCCCAAGTACGTCTTCACCTCGACGCGCCAGGAGCTCGACTGGTCGAACTCGCGAGCGGTCGCGGCGCCCGCTGCTTCGTTCGTCGCGGACCTGAAGGAGACGCCTGGAGGCGATATCGGCATCCACGGCAGCTTGTCGGTCGCCCGCGATCTTCTGGCGGCCGGACTCGTCGACGACCTGCGGATCGTGCTGGCGCCCAGCCTCGCCGGAGACGGGGTGCGCCTGTTCGGCAGTGGCGAGCAGCTGCGGAGGTTCGACCTGGTGGATGTGGAACGCTCGGGCGGATGCCTGCTGCTGCAGTACCGACGCCAGGCGTGACGTCCTGGAGATGTAGCCGTTCGTTATGTCAGCTTTGGCTATTGGATGACGGAATTCGCGGTGAGAGGACCTGGCGCTGCGCTTGTCGATCTTCTGAAGAAGCTGGCCGCCGTGGCGCTTACCAGCCATCGACCGAACCGGCTTCTTGACGAGACGTTGAGTGACGATGACGACTCCCAAACTGCGTCGCTGATCACGGCGATTGCGCAACCCGCCGGCCCACGGACGGAGAGCCGGCCCTGACTTCGTGTGACCACTTCGAAGCGCTGATAATGCACATTATGTCAGAATGAAGATGGCTTATCCCCATTGGATGCGAATACGAAGCACATCCACCAGGGCACCCTGATGAACCTGCTCCGCGACGCCGGCGTCGACCTCCGCGGAACCAACAACGCCGCCCTCCGCGGAACCAAGAACGCCGCCCTCCGCGAACTCGTCCTCCAATGCCCGCCCCATCGTCGCGGACTCGTTCAACTACAGCTACACCGTCACCGAACAACACCGCCGCAACGCCGGCGCCCAATTCATCGACTACCTCGCCAAACGAGCGAGTGCAGATCAACAGCCCTAGAGAGCCAACGGAGCCTGACCCGCTTTTCCGGGCACCTGAGTTGAGGCGATGATCGTCTCGGAGAGGAGTCCGTGAGATGCCTGCTGCTCACCCGCCGGAGTTCCGGCGTCGAGCCCTGGATCTGGTCGCG
>NZ_JAGEKP010000021.1 GCF_017565305.1 Leifsonia sp. TF02-11 | reverse complement strand
CTCAAGCAATGGCGCGGCATCGCGATGCGCTCCGACAAGACCGCCCGCCACTACAACGCCGCGATCACCCTCGCCGCCACACTGATCTGGATCAAATCAGACTTGATCCACACGCCCTAGAGAAAGCTGTCGGCGACGGTCGAAATTGAAGCATTAACGACGGGCGAAATCGAGGCCACCCAGGCAGATGGAGCCTGACCCGGTTTCCCGGACGGTTGTTGTGTTTTGATCATGCCGCGATTTCGGCGGTGGTGTGAAGGGCTTCGTAGTCGGCGGGGCTGAGGTAGTCGAGGGCGGAGTGTCGGCGGCGCGGGTTGTAGAAGCACTCGATCCGCTCGAACATGGCCGAAGCGAGCTGCGTCTTCGAGACCTTGCTCACGTGAAGGCGCCTGTCGACGTGATCATGGGCAACCTCGACGAGTTTCGGTCGGAAGCGGTGCTGCGCATCGTCGAGCGGATGCGGGGCGTCACAGTCCGTCGGGTCCGGTCTACCAACCACCTCATCGGCAAGCGACTCGCCCGCGCCGTCGCCGACGCGGTGCTGACCCCCTCGCATCCAGGAGTTTCCGAAGATGGGGTAGCACTATCAGGCCGGGCGCAGTATGTTCAAGCCACGCTCGTCTGATGAATATACGGGAGAAGGGACACTGATTCTCCATGGCAATGACATTCGATCCGTTCAGTGAGCTCGACCGGCTGGCAGCCGGGTTACTTCAATCGCGCCCGGGCCCCCGCGTGATGCCCGTGGACCTCTACCGCGACGGCGACCGCTACATCCTGTCGGCCGACTTGCCCGGAGTGGACCCGGGGTCAGTGGACATCGACGTGGACGGTCAGCTCCTCACCATCCGTGCCCAGCGGACGGCCGCGCGCGCCGATGGCGCAAAATGGCTCGTGCAGGAGCGCCCCTCAGGAACCTACCTGCGGCAGTTCAGCATCGGTGAGGGCGTCGACTCGGCGAACATCACGGCCTCATACAACAACGGCGTGCTGAGCCTAGGGCGTGTTGATAAACGCTTCTCGGTGGTCGTTCCGCGAAGCTTGATGACGTGTCGCGTGATGTGATTTCGGATGAGATGTGGGCGGTAGTCGGGCCGCTGTTGCCGAAGGCTGCTGCCACTGGCCGGCCCCCGGTCGACCGGCGCCAGATCGTGGAGGCCACCGCCTGGCGGTATCGGACCGGGGCGCCGTGGCGTGACCTGCCGGAGCGGTTCGGGAAGTGGAACACGGTCTATAAGAATTTCGACCGGTGGGCCAAGGAGGGCGTGTGGGCGAAGGTCCTCGAGCGGGTGCAGGCGATGGCGCACGCCTCGGGCGAGTTGGACTGGGTGGCCTCGATCGATTCCACGATCGTGCGCGTGCACCAGCACGGCGCCACCCTGCCGCGCCCAAAAAAGGGCCCCGTCGAACTACACGAAGTTCGCCGCTGAGCCGCCTGATCACGCGATCGGCCGCTCCCGTGGTGGCCTGACCACCAAGTCCCATCTGGTCTGCGATGGCCGAGGCCGGGTCCTGGCGTTCGTGCTCACCGGCGGTCAGGTGGCCGACACGATCATGCTCCCGACCACCCTGGCCGAGATCCGGGTGCCCACCGTCGGGCGGCCCCGTCAGAGACCGGATCGGGTGCTCGCTGACAAGGGCTACCCGTCGAAGAAGAACCGCGCATGGTTGCGCCAGCACGGGATCGCGACCACGATCCCCGAGCGAGACGACCAGATCGCCCACCGCCGCAAGAAGCCGGGACGTCCGATCGACTTCAGCGACGAGCAGAAGACCCGCTACCGCGGCCGCAACGTCGTCGAACGCTGCTTCAACCAGCTCAAGCAATGGCGCGGCATCGCGATGCGCTCCGACAAGACCGCCCGCAACTACCACGCCGCCCTCTGCCTCGCCGCCACCCTCCACTGGCTCAACACCGGGTTTATCAACACGGCCTAACCCTCATCGCGCCGCTCACCGTCGAGATCTCCGCGGATACGGCTGTTGTGGGGGGAACGATCCGACACGCGGCCCGATTCGTCCGGGCGCGGCCGGAAGCGGACCCCCGAGACATCCGCTAGACGTCGAAGGCCCGCTTCCGGTTAGCTTCCGAGTGGCCGCCCGGTACGGAAGCCCTGCTGATTGGGCGGGTATGGCTCGCCGTTATTGAACTCACGCTGCAACCGGTCCAGCTCTCGCAGCATGGCTCCCTCGACGAAAGCCTGCATCGAGGTGTACCCGCCTTCCATGCCCGCCGTTCGCAAGACCGCAGTCTGCGCCCGCTGTCGGATCCACGCCCTGAGCTGCAGCGTCGTCGGCACCTTGGCGTTCGCGTCTTCGTCCGCACCTGGTTCTGGGAGCTTAGGAGCACGACTGGTGGTCTTCCTAGACCGCGGAGTCGCCTGCTCCCCTGCTGCAGGCCCCGAACCATCCGTTGCGTCCCCCGACGTCACCGACCCGGCATCAGGCGCCTGCGGGACGGCGGTCGGTTGTGCAACAGGGGCCGCGGTCGGCACCTCGTCCATGACTTCCGCGCCCGTGTTGATCGGTTCCACCGCCGGAGGAAGGGTGGGGAATTGAACATCACCCGGTCTGCGTCGCTGGGGGCTCATGCGGCTTCCGCCTCTCGAATGACTCGCTCGACAAATTTCTCCGCCAACCGGTCGAATATCGCGGTCGTCTCACGGCCCTTGCGGTTGCGATACTCGCTAACGGAAACACCTGCCCCGTCGGCTTCTTTGATGCGTGCGATACGGGGAATGTACTTGGGGATCCGGTAGTCCTCTCCCCCGTCATCCAGACCGACAACCGCACCGCCTGAGTCCAGCTCAACCAGCTTGGACTTCAGCGATTCAGGCAATCCGGCAAGTTGGTAGTCCTGCTCGGAGCTCCGGTCATATCGGTTGACGAACGCCATGCCGACACGAAGCTTCGGGTTGCCCAGGTCCTCCCCGTGCTCCTCGACGAACTCCTGCATTCGGATTGCGCCGGCCACAGTGTCATAGTCGGGTTCGAACACCAGAACCACCTCGTCGGCCGCCGCCATGGCCAGCTGCACCAGGTGGCCAAGGTCCGGCCGAGTGTCGATGAGGATGAAGTCGTAGTGGCTCGTCCACCCGGTCAGAGCCTTCTTCAGTCGGCGTACCGCACCAACAGCACCGGCTTCCTGCTCACGGTTGATGAGGTCAAATCGCGCTGGAATGATGTCGATCAATTCCGCTTCGGAGGTCGGCAGGCCCGTGCGTTCGTCGTTCCAGTTGACGCCCAAGACGACTCCGGCCCCAACGCCTTCCCTGTTCTCTTTGACCGCCTCTGACACGGTAGAGAAGGGATCGTTCTCGTCGTACTCCAGGCCCATGCGCCGAGTCAGGTTGGCCTGCGGATCCATGTCGATCACCAGGATCCGGAAGCCCATCCGTGCGAGCGCAGCCGCGAGCTGCAGGACAACCGTGGTCTTGCCCACTCCCCCTTTGTGGTTGCCGAACATGAATACTCGGGAGCGCTTCGACAGCTCGAGCAGCTTCCGCCTTAGAACACGGGGTCCCATCAGTCTCCTCATCCGAAACACTTGCCTTTCAAGTCTTGTCTTTCTTGCTTTTCTTGTCAGTGCGACTCGCCGATTCGACGATAAGGGAACGAACACAATAAACACAAGTCTTTCTTGTATTGTGTTTATTGCTTGGCTTTCAACACTTCCTTTTGTTGCTTTGCTTGCTTGTCAAGCGGAGCGCATGCCTACATCGAGACGGCGGCGCGTATCAGCGCCCCGACGTTGATGCGACGGTCGGTGTGCTCTCGCCCGGCGGCGTTGAGCACATACGTCTCGCGATCGTCAGCACTGGCTGGGGGAGTGAAGCGGATTGTACTGATGGCGTTGACGTCTTCGTTCTCGTCAAGGTCTACAGAGCTGCGGGGGTCGATCCAGAGGACGGTGCCGCGGTCGAGTTCGTGGTGATCGAGGTGCCAGCCGCGGTTGGTGAGGAGGTCGTGTACCTGTTGGACTTCGCTGTGAAGCTTGCGGACGACGGTGGGGAAGTCGGCTGGGTGGGTGCCTTCGCCGAGCAGGACGTCGGTGATCCGCCTGCGATCGAGCGCCCGTTGCGCGCGCTGGGCCTGGAGGTCCTCGGCGGCCTGGCGGTGGATCTCGCGGATCGTGGCGTCGACCTGCTCGCGCTCGGCCGGTGGGAGTGGCGCCGGCCGCCGGGATTCCTCAATTTGGACGGGGGAGAGGGTGTCGTGGTCGACGGGGGTGGTGCGGATGATGGTGCGGGGCTGTTCGCCGGGGGTGATCACCTGTTTGACCATCCAGATGAAGTAGCGCAGCGGGTCGGCGGCTGCGGCGATGCGCTGCGCTGCTGTGGTCTTGTCGCTGGAGTGGCGGGCGTCGACGAGGTCGGCGATCTGCCACCAGGTCCAGGTGTCGAGGTCGACGCCGGCGGCGGTGAGGGCGTGATCAAGCTGGCCGATGTGGCGGGTGAGGAGCTTTCCGGACCTTCCGAGTCGAGGACCGGCGAGTACGCCGCCGTAGTGGCGGTCCAAATGTGCAATGAGGCGCAGTCTGTCGAGGGATCGTCCCTTCTCGGGGACGGGAGTTGACAGATTGTCAGCGAAAACCTTGTTCCTATTGAGCCTGGCGCGCGGAGCGCGCTCCATTCCCCTTGGGGATTGTTGTTCTAGATCTACCGAAGAAGAAGGTTTTGATGGGTTGGAAGCGGTTAGGCCCAAAACGGGATCTAGAGATGCCGAGTTATCCACAGCCTGCAGGGCGGGGATCGTCAGCGCCATGACGTTCGCAGCCTGCTCCTGGTGGCCACCGTGCGTCTCGAACGCTTCGGCCTTCTCCTCGCGGGAGAGCAGATTTCGGCCGGTGGCGTGGACGTGGACGAATCCGCCGGCCTCGAGAGTGCGGATGGCTAGGCGAACGCTCTCGTCGGCTTTCAGCCGGATCGTGCGGCCCTCGGCGGCCTCGGTGTTGGCCAGGACGCGGGCGCGGATCGTGGCGTAGGACAGCGTGACGTGACGGCCGGTGGCGGGCTCAGCGGCGTAGCGGAGCACGTGCGCGATCGCCAGCAGGGTCGCGTCAGCGACGTGCCAGCGCTGCCGCGCCTTCTCCCGCTCAGGGGTGAGCGTCCAGTCCATGAGCGTGTCGAACCAATGGCCACCGGACCACCAGGCGGGGATCTTGGCCCATTCCTCGGCCGGGACGTGGATCGCCCAGCTGCGCGGAGCGGGCGCTTCCTTCAGGGACGGCGGCTGAAGGGTGTCGCGGGCCTCTTGAGCGTGAAGGGCTTCGGCGACCTCGCCGGGGGTGGGCAGCCATGAGCGGTCGCCGGCATCGACCGCGCTACGGCGGCCGCGCACGGGGGCGACGGGTGTTCTCATGGCTTCTGATGACCTCCACGGCCTGAAAATGGGCGCAGCAAAGCTGCCGGTATGTGCTCGGCTCTGTTTTCGGGCGCACCAAAATCGCCGACTGTGACTCGGCGTTCCTTCGATGCGATGTGCCGGACCCCTCGATGCAGGTCCGACCGGTACGGGTGAGGGCGGGCGCCAATGCGCCGGCCGCGGTCTCTGCGCGCTAGATCAGGTGACCGTCCTCCTCACCGTGAGGAGCTGCGCGCACGCGCCGTCGATCATGTCGACCGGGCGTGCAGGATGTGACCCGTCAGCGGCCGCGCACGACGTCGTGGCAGGCCGTGACGGGGAAGAAACGGGGGAGAGGGACAGCTGAAGCTCGACGTCGACGAGACCCACGACGGAGCGCTGTGTGGCCGACACGCCGACACGCAGATCGCGCGCGCACGTGCAAGAACCCGAAATCTGGGTTACGATGCTGCCAACTCCTCTCAGAGGGTACGGAAAAGCCTCCGGGCCGATCCGGATTTATTTGGGAAGAAGCTCAAGCCAAAACTTTGGCGAGTGAGGGACTTGAGCTCCAGAGTGAAAACCTGGGACGGGCCGCCGGAAGGCGGCCCTTTCTCGTTAAGCTGCTGCCGTCGAGGACACCTCCGATGACTCCATCAGTGCGACCGGGACGGCAGGCAAGTGGCCGTGCTCCGCGACGTACTCGCGGATGAACAGCTCGAGGTAGAGCGCCGGCGAGAAGTTCCCTGACTCGGCGGCGGCACTGTCGATGGCTTCTTCGATGAAGGGCGAGAGCAGAAGGTCCGCTCTCCATGCGTCCTTGTTACCTCGGACGAAGTAGTTGCGCTTCTTGCCCGCGTTTCGGCCTGCCATGCGCTCAGTTTGTCCCGTTAATCCCGGGATTAACGGCAGGCTCGCGGGCGTGTTCGCAGAGTCCGCCGAATCGGCCGTCTCGCTAGCTCCGGATTTATGCACGAGCAGCAGACTACCCGGTATAGGGGCATTGTCTGTCCCTATTGGCGTCCCCCGTTAGCGTGTCGTGGACCGCACCCAGTCGACGATGGTCGCGTTGAATCGCTCGGGGGCGAGGTTGTATTCCCAGGCGTGCTCGGCGCCGTCGATTTCGACAAGCGTGACGTACTGAGGATTGGCGGCCGCGAACCTCCTGCTGAGACTCACCGGGATCTCGGTGTCGCCGTCAGAGTGGACGACCAGGGTCGGCGTCCCCAAGCGCGGGCCACGAGTCCAGTCGAGCGAATCAAGGTCAATGGGCGAGGCGAGGCCGACGATTCGGCTGCTGAGATGTCCGGAGAGGGCTCCAGCTGCAGCTGAGGCCATGAACGCGGGGAGGTGGGCCTTGTGTGCGCCATGGCGGATGACGGCCCGCCAGTCCGTCGACGGCGCGACCAGGACGAGACCGGCGATCGCCGCGCGGTGCTGGGAGCGCTCGGTCAGGAGCAAGGCGATGCTGGCCCCCATGGACCAGGCGAAGAGGATGACGTGCTCGGCGCCGTGCTCGAGCGCGTATGCGATCGCCGCGTCGACGTCGGGCCATTCGGTGGTGCCGAGGCCGGAGGCGCCGTTCATCACGTCTGGTCCCTCCGTGTCACCGCGGAAGGAGACGACGAGCGAGGTCATGCCGAGTTGGTCGGCGGCCGGCACGGTACGTAGCGCGGTGATTCGGGTCGTGCGGACGCCGTGGATGTGGATGGCCCAGGTGGTGGACGGGGTTCCGTTGGGCTCGATGAGCCAAGCCGGTGCCCTTCCGCCGTCGACGGGGATCAGGATCTCGCGGTCATTGCGCTGGAGGACGGCAGGGGAGCGGAGTACGTGTCCGGTCCAACGCCCTTCGGTGGCCTCTGAGAGCCCCGTACCGTCGATTTCGAGCAGCTGGCGGGTGACGGAGTCGCCTGATGCGTCGAGGCCAACAATGTCGCCCACGAGTGCGTAACCGTCGTCATTGGTCCATAGTCCGAAGGTGCCGGGATGCCGCGTCTTGCGGTCCGCGTCGAGAGTGATCGTTTCCGAGGCGAGGTCGATGTCCCGGATCGTCGTGAGTTTCGGCGGCCGCGGCAGCACCACACGTCGGGCGAGGACGACGGCCAGAGCGCCGATGGCGATCGCGATGAGGACGACCGCCGCGACGACGATGATTGCCCAGATCATGCTGAGGCTCCGTTCGTGATGGTGAGCGAGTGAACCATCGGCTCACTTGGCGCGTTTGGCAGTGTGCGGGAGACGAAGCGCTCGGCTCCGGACACGAGGATCACCTCACCGCGGCTGAGGGTGATCTCGGCCATGGTCTCTTGGTCGCGGATGGTGATCACGTGGTCGTAGACCCGGCCAATGGTGTCCGTAGACGGGACAGACTGCGGCCGTGGGAGCCCGCGGCGGGCGAGCACCCGTCCCAGGAGGAACAGCTTTGCCTGGAGGCGCAGTTCGCGTACGGATCGGGTGGTTGTGAACGAGGCGATGCCGGCGACGATCAGGATGACGCCGACGTAGAAGAACGGGTCGAACGCCATGTTGAGCAGTTCGATTATGAAGGGAGGAGCCATCTGGAAGCGCGCGAACGTCAGGAAGACAATCTCGTCGAGGCTGGCGACGATGACGAGCGCCGCGCCGATGCGGAAGAGCCAGTATGAGCGAGCCTGTCGGTTCCTGACTCCTCGGAGTAGTTCGAACGAGATGGCGGCGATGGTCGCCATGTAGATCGAGGCGTAGAGCCCCATCGCGGTCTGGCCTGTGCGGTGGGGGATGAAGTAGTGGTCCGTCGTGCCGCGGTCGGTGATGAAGAGGAACGGGATGGTGAAGGCGATCAGGGCGAGCGCGAGTGGCCACCAGCGCAGTCGCCGGCGTTGTCCGTCTTGAGAGATGGCGGCCTGCGTCACCAGCCAGAACGCGATGGTGCAGAGAAGGTTCTGAGCGAGGTTGATCCAGTTCTCGCCCCCAATCCACCCGTCAATGACCGGCTGGGGGATGACCGTTCCGAGGGTGAGAAGCGCGAGTGTTCCGACGCCGGAGGCGAACCAGGACAGGCGGCTGCGTGGCTCCCTAATCGCTGAGGGCGTGCGCAGCACGAACACGAGGGCGAGGATGATTGTCGCGGCTGTTTTCAGTTCGTGCATCAGCCGAAGATCCGCTCGTCGGAGTCGTTCTTGGGTCGCAGCAGGATCCGCGACAGCAAGAAGGCCAGGTGCTCGGCTTCCCCCTCGAGGACGGCGTCTGAGACGACACTCGCGCTGGAGCTGGAGGCAATGACCTTGCGGGCGCGGACCTCGGCCGAGGTGGCATCGATCGCCACCCCTGGCGCAGTGGCCCGCGCCGTTTTGCAGCCAGGGTGCTCGAAAAGGATGTGCGCGAGCTCATGCAAGACGACGTGCATCTGGTACAGCGGCGTATCGGTCTTGCGAATGAGGATGCGGTGACGGTCGGCAGTGTCGACCCAGAGACCGGTGACTGTTGCCCAGCTCTTGTCCCCGATGGGTTCGATCGCGATCGGCTTCCCTAGCCGGTCGACGACGAGGCCGACGATGTCGAGGAGGGTCGTGGAGGTGTTGTCGTTGAGTTGGAGGCTGTCGAACTTGCGTTGCGCGTTCTTTGCAATGTCTGCAGGCGTTCGACCATGGGGCGTCCCCGAATTGACGCTCATTTATGGCTCTACTTCTGGTCTGTTGCTGAAATGTCTTTCGCTATCTGGAGGAGTGCGCTGGCGGGAACATTGCCGAGCGCGCGCGCCGAGACGGTCGCGCCCCCGATCTGCTTCAGCGTTGTACGGAGGACGAGCTGTGCCTCGACGTGCTCGGTGACGTCTTCCTGGGCGAAGTTGGTGAGATAGACCCTATCGACGTCGAAAAACGTCGCTATCTCGACCAGCAGCTTCTCGCTTTGGCTCGTCACGGAGGCGGTCTCTTCGATCAGGGAGGCCCAACGCTCGGGAGAGAATTCGACCTCTTGCGACCGCAGGAAGTCCACGAGATCGGAGATGCGGAACTCGTCACCATGCGCGGTTGGTGCCCCAGCGAGTAGACGAAGGCGGCGGGCGAGTTCCGGACCGCCGAGACGCAGGGCGCGGTTGCCCACCATCCGCTTCGAGGTGAGGTCCTCGGGCTCAACGCCGAGCACTCGCGCCAGGGCGTCGATGTCGTTGGTGTTGAAAGGAAGCTCATGGTTGAGCCGCTTCCAGTAGTAGTTCTTGCTGAGGCCGGCCTCGGTGAACAACTGCTGGTGGGTCTTGCCCACTTCCTGGCGGCGGTGCTCGATGTTGGAGACAACGCGCATCGAGAACTCTGTCGACGGCGCGGCGCTCCCTCTGCCCATTCCTGGAGGGTACCGAAATAGGGCCTCACCGGCAGAAAGTCCCTATTGGCGTCCAAATGTCCCTAGTTCCTGCTATCTTCGTCCCCGTGAGGGGACATCAGCCGGACCTATTTACGGACATTGAAGGCTTTAGCCTGGCCGCCGATCCTCGTGAGATCGACGCTCCTGAGGAGATTTCTCCTCGCCATCAACAGGTGCACGCGTGGGCTGATGACCCCCGTGTTAGCGCGACAGAGCGCACGAAAATTCTGTCGGAATTACCGAACCTTGACGATCCCCTAAACGGGGAGCGTGCTATGCGCCGCGCGCGCGACGTCTACTCCAAGGCCGTGGTACCCGAACCCGCTGCGCTCGACCGGCGCGCGACGCTCTTGGTCAATCGCGTGCTCGACCCGATTCTCAAGTGCGGAAGCACCTACAAAGGCGTCGACGTTCACGATGTCGCGGCGGCGATCAAAGCCGATCCCACGAGCGTTGAAGACTTCCGCGCCGCGGTCGCCGTGGCCTACGACGTGCTGGCCAAGGTCGACATGATCAGCGAGCTTGTCAGTGGTCGCCCCACCGCGTTGGCATCATGAAGCCGGAGGCCTTCCGGGCGGCCGTCGCCGCGTTGGGGGAGAATCCGACTGCGTTCTTGAACTCTGCCCAGCTGAGCGACTTCCTCGACCACATCCGACGACACCTGATCCCTAACGCGATCAACGTCGCCCAGAAGCTCGGCCATCCCTACCAGGCTGGCGACGAGGACGATCTCGTCAATCTGATCCTCGTCTCCTTCGCGACGAGTCCCGAACAATGCCAGGCGCTCGTCGAGAACGCCGCATCCCCATTCGCTTACGCCGCCACGCTGGTTAGCGAATGGATCGGCATCGAGACCGGGCGGGCGCGATTCCGTCAACGCACGGGGGTCGACCGCGAGATTCACCCCACAGGACGGATCTTCCACCGCGCCCAGTTCGACTGGCTGGAAAACCCTGAGCTGCGCATCCCGCACTCCACCTTTCCGGACCCGGCTTCATACGGCACACGCGTGGGCGCGACCATCGACGAAGCCATTGATCTGACCGTCGCGACCCTCGAACCGCGCACTCCCGCCAAGCTGGCCAAGCACTTGCCCGACGTCGTGGGCTGGATGGCGGACAACCCGTCGACGCGACAGGGCCACGAGGGCGAGCGCATCGCAGAGGCGGCAGAGCTGTTCTCACCGGTCAGCACCGTAGAGCTCCGCGCCGTGGCGAACATCAGCTGGGGCGGGCGTCCGCGCCCGCAGGAGACCTCCTTGCTGTACGCGTTCCTGACGGACCGGAACTTCAACCCACGCAAATCCGAGACCCACCTCAGCGCCCTTCGCGTCTTCCAGGGTCGGGTACGTCAAGAGTCCGTTCTGGCCGGCGTTGCCGACCTCGCTCTCTGACGCTCACCGAAGCTCACTGCGCGCTCGGCCCATCTAGGTAGTGAAGGCCGGATGACCCGCTCCGGCCCTGACCGCCGCGGATTTCCGTGGCAGGAGAGGACCAGTCGCAGCATGCAATCCGCGAACGATCATCCGAAGGGGCGTGGGATCCGCGCCGCTCTGACCCGCACGGCAGGTAAGCACGCGCCGCTTCCCCGTCGACGTCACCGCAAGTCGCCGATGATGAAGCGACTGCAGCGGTTCGCACTTAGCGTCGGCGCGTTCGCCGTCGTCGGCGCCATTGGTATGGGAACGCTCGCTCCTGCGGAAGCAGCGTCCACCGGTGCCGGCTATGCCGGGATCACACCGGAGGGCGGCTACCTGGGGAACTACGTTGTCCCTGACGGCTCTCGCGCTTATTGCATGGACTCCTCCGCTGACTGGCCCAGCGGCGCGACTGGGGGAGCTTCCCTCGTGGGCGCGCTGACTACCGAGATGGGCGACGCGCTCGACAGCTCCGTGCTGCAGCGGCTCAACTACGCGCTCTCCAGGTGGGGTCAGACCGCGGACGCCACCCAGGCGGCCGCGGTGAACGCCTACGTCTACGCGTACACCTCTACGTGGGCCCACTACAACGGCCAGGATTACAACACCGGCGTCCACTACATCGACGGCAACCAGACGGTGCTCGGCGCGTTCAACTACATCTGGGACCAGACGGAGACCCAGTACAACCAGCCCCAGAACGCTCCGGCCCTCACCGGCTCGATGAGCTTCAGCGTCGACAACAACAACTACACCGGTTCGTTGCGCGTGGTGAACCTGCCCGCCGGCGCCACCGTCAACCTGCAGCTGACCAACGGCATCTTCACTGATTCTGGGAGCAGCGCGAAGAACGGTGTTGGCAACGGCACGTACCCCGTGAAGGGCGTCCCGGCCGACGGCACCCCGTTCTACAAGATCAGCGCCACAGGTAACGTCAACGCCCCCGCCGGGTGGACCTACGACGGCAACGTCACGATCTACTACACCGGTGGCCAGCAGCGCGTCATCAAGGCCGGCACGACGACCACGCAGCACGCCAACTACACCATCAGCGCCAGCGACCCGGTCGAGCGTTCGACGCTGTTCTCTCCCGTGGTCACGACCTCTGTGCAGAGCCGCTTCGTCGACGAGGGCAGCAGCTTCACCGACACGCTGCAGGCCGACGTCGCCGCCGGGTCGCAGCCCTGGCGGCAGACGACGTCGGGACGCTACATCCCCGTCGTCGCCAAGGGCACACTCTACGGCCCGTTCGCCGACCAGCCCGCGCCGTCCGCGACCGTCCCGGCCGGGGCACCCGTGGCCGGTACCGCCACGGTGACCCTCAACGGCCCGGGCGCGTACACGGCACCCTCAGTGCTCGCCACCAACCACGCACCCGGTTTCTACCAGTGGGTCTGGGACATCGACGCAACCGACTCCTCAGTCGGAGCGCAACTGTTCATGCCGGACGGATACCGTTGGGCCGATCAGTTCGGCCTGCAAGCGGAAGCGCACGTCGTCGCCGCCAAGCTCTCCGGCGTCTCGAAGGCATCGGCGGACGAGGTCGGGTTCGGGCACGAGGCCTCGGACACGCTGACCGTCTCGCTCGACGAGGGACCGTGGCCGACCATCGGCGGCGCACCCATCCCTGCGCACTTCCAGAACAAGACGTACTGGGTGGAAGGCGACACCGCTCCTACTCCTGGTGACAGCATCCCGGCCGACGCGAAGCTGTTTCACACGACCGACGTCACGGTGACCGCTCCCGGTGACTACAGCTCCGACGAGATCACCGCTCCGCCGACGGCCGCCGGCTACCTGGTCAACGTGTGGTCGATCATTCAGGACGGTCCTGGAGCCGGGTACTTCGCGGACTGGACCGACGGATGGGCGACTCAGGGTGAGGTCACCAAGGTCTCCCCGCCCACGGTGTCCACGGAGGCGATCGCCTCGGTCGCGCTCGGCGACGAGACGAACGACACCGCCATCGTCGACGGCCAGATCCCCGCACCCTACTGCGGCGCCACCCAGCCCGCTGACGGTGCAACGAGCTGCCCGAACACAGTCACCTTCGCCGCCTACCTGCAGCACGACCTCGGCGACCAGCCGGTGTGCGAGGCGGACAACGAGGTGTTCAACACCGGATACGTCCCTGAGTCGGACCAGCCCGTTGCTCCCAACGCTGCAGCTGCCGGAACACCGACTCCGACTCCCGACGCGCCGATCGAGCGCGACCCGGCGTACTTCTACAACAAGCCGGTCCCCGTCGATCAGGCGGGCCGGTTCCCGTCCGCCGACGTGATCTTCAAGAAGGTCGGCGTCTACTACTGGGTGGCCACGTTCCGGGCGGGTGACGGCACCGTCATCAACACGGGGGAGTGCGGCGACCAGAAGGAGAAGACGGTTGTAGCGGAGGACGACGTGGTGACCAAGGCCACGCCGCTGCTCAGCATCGGCCAGAAGGGCCATGACACCGCGGTGGTGACGGGCGTGATCCCGAAGGACGCCACCATCGAGTTCGCCGTCTACAAGCAGCAGGGCTCCACCCCGGTTTGCGCGGCTGCGAACGAAGTCAAGGTCGGCAAGCCTCAGCCGCTGCCTGCCACCGGCGAGTACACCTCCGACGACTACACGTTCACCGACGCGGGCACCTACTTCTGGGTGGAGATCGTGCGGAACGCTCGCGGGGAAATCACCCACCAGGGCAAGTGCGGTGCCGACGGGGAAATTACGACCGTCACCGCGCTCGCCAAGACCGGCTCAGACGAAGCCGGAGCCGTATGGATCCTCAGCGCCTTCGGCGGCATCCTCCTGGCTGCCGGGATCGTCCTCTTCGCGGTCACTCGACGCACCAAGCGCACGACCACGAAGTAACCAGACCGGGGGGCGCGGGTACCCCTCACACACGGCCCGCGCCCCCCTCTCCGATCTTCCTCTCCGAGCAAAGGACCTAGCATGACCCTCACCATCCCGGACAGCTTCACCACCGTTGACGCCCTCGCAGCCCCAGGAGGACCGGCCAGCGGCACTCGAGGCGAGCAGAGCTTTGCTGAAGTCGCCGAGATGATTCGCAAGCGCGAAATCACCGACTGGAAGCACGAGGCACTGATCGCATTGGCCCGGGCCGGCGCGAGCGACGTCCACATGGTCATTGACAGCGCAACGAAGGCGTTGCGGATCTACACCAAGTTCGAGCGCGAGCGGCACGACCTGATCGAATACAGCGCGGCCGATGGGGAAGCGCGAACCATCTTTAACGCGATCAAGGCGCACGCCAGCCTTGGCAGCCAGCACAAGGCGTCGGAGCCCGTGGACGGACGCATCCTGCTTCCGGTCAACGGCTACAACTACCGAGCCCGAGCGGTCCGCTTCCTCCTGGTCGACGAGGGCGAGAAGGTCATCCTGCGTCTGCCTCAGGTGGGCAGCGTGCGGCCGCTCGACGAGTTCGGTATGACCGCCGAGAACTCCGCAGCGCTCGGTCGGATGCTCGCCCGCCGCAGCGGAATCGTCTTCGCGGCAGGGCCGACGAATGAGGGCAAGTCCTCGCTCTTGCGCGCAATCGTGATGGAGGTCCGCAGCCAGTTCGGCACCATCATGTCAATCGAGGATCCGGTCGAGCAGCTGATGGACGGCGTCGAGCAGATCGAAGTGAACGAATCTAACGGCGCGCAGGCCGGCTTCGCCGCGATCCTCGAGAAGATCGTCCGGGCCGACCCGGACCTGGTCGTGGTCGGCGAGGTCCGCGACCGCGATACAGCCCGGCTGGCCGCGCAACTCGCCGACATGGGGAAGCTCGTTCTCTCGACCATCCACGCCACCGACGGCGTCGCGGCGCTACGCCGATTCGTCAAACTTGCTGAGGCCGAACCGCTCTCAATGCTCGACGGGGTTCGCGGCGTCGTCTCTCAGCGTCTCGTCCGGACCCTCAACCGCACCGGAGGTCAGCGGCGCTACTCGGGGATGCGATCGGTGCACGAAATCTTCACAAAGACCGACAGCTTCATCGACGCCATGATCGAGGGCCGCTCGAGCACGCAGCTGCACGCGGTCGCCGACGCCAACTCCACGAAGTTCGCCACCAACTTGGACCAGCTCATCGCTGAGGGTGTCACAGACCAGGCCGAAGCCGTCCGCATCCTCGGGATCGAGGCTCGCTGATGACGACATTCACCGCTGCCGACGTCGCTGAACTAGTCGACCGATACGGAGCTGAGGGTTGCTCCGATATCCACCTCACCCCACACCGCGGGGTTCTGACGGTCAAGTACAAGCAGACCACCGCCATCCCCGAGATCCCGCAGCTGGATCCCCGCTCGATTGACGCCTTCGCTGAGTCGCTCTTTGAGCACCATCGCGAAGGCGGGTGGACGCCCGCCACCTGGCAGGCCTTCGCCTCGATCGATCAAGCGCGCGACTACCGCGCTCGTGCCACGTTCAAGCGCACCGTCCACGGCACCGCAGCAACCCTGCGAATCATCCCTCGCACCATTCCCACTGCCGCGCAGCTCGGGCTGCCGCGGAAGGTCGTCCAGCTCGCACACCGCCCCTCCGGATTCATCGGCATCGCCGGACCAACAGGTTCGGGTAAGAGCAGCACGATGGCGGCCTGCCTTGCTGACCTCATGAACACGGTCGACTCGCACGTCTACATGCTCGAAGACCCGGCCGAGTTCCTGCATTTCCCCACCCGGGGACTGGTGACGCAACGTGAGCTCGGCACGCACTTCCGCAGCTACGAGGACGGCATCAAGGACGCCAAGGGCTCCCACCCGCGGGTGATCGTCATTGGCGAGATCCGCGACGGTGAGGTCGCGCAGGCCGCGCTGGATGCGGCGCTCTCCGGACACCTGGTGATCACACCCTTCACGCGAGCTCGGTCGAAGACGCGATCGCAGCGATGATCTCCTTCTATCCCGCCGACAAGCAGCACCTGGCTCGCACCCAGCTTGCTCAGGCCCTGCAGGCGATCGTCGTCCAGTCGCTCGTCCGCAAAGACGGGGAGAACGTCGCTCCGGACGAGATGCAGATGGCGCTCGTGCAGGAGGTAGCCATCAACGACCGCGAGCTGGAAGGCACCATCCGTGGCGACGCCACGGGCGGCGGTGCACTCCACCACGTGCGCAGCTACCTCCGCAGTGCCGGCCGCCGCGCCGGAAACGTGCCGTTCGAGGACTCCCTCGCGCACCTCGTACGCAACGGCAAGGTGACCCGGGAAACCGCCGCCGCCACCCTCCGAGACCCCAAGGCGCTCACCGAAGCACTCAACATGCCCGTCCGCACCGACCTGGAGGCGTAATGTCCGACATCAACTTCCTCGAGGAAGCACCCGCCGCGGCTGCGGAACTGACCCCAGCTCCAAAAGCGAAGGCGAAGCCTGCGAAAGCCGTCGCGCTGTACCGGTCTACACGCGAAGAGATCGCAGAGACCCTGGAAGACGTCGAGTCGCTGCTCCGCGCCGGAGAATCTGAGTACGGCACGGTAAACACCCTCTCGCGCGTCTACGCGGGTTCCACGGTCGGCGAAGCCTACGGCCGAATGGCGGAGCGGATCGCCGAGGGCGTGAGTCTCACGGATGCGTTCAACAACGAGGAGAACGTCTTCCCGCGCGTTGCACGCGACCTACTCATCGCAGGCGTCAACCAGCAGATTCTCTGGCGGAACCTGCGCCGATCGGCCGAGCTGATCCGCAACAACTCCAACCTGACCGCCGAACTCCGCGTCAAGCTCGGCGGACCGATCAGTCTGGCGATCCTCACGGTGATCATCATCGTGGTCTCGGTCAACCTCGCCTTCAGCAACCCTGCGTCGCTCGGGCCCAGCGCTGCCGTAGTGGCCACCATGATGATGAACGGTACGAAGGTGCTCGGCATCCTCGCCGGCATCGCGCTCGTCGGCGGCGTGGCGGCGATGACCTGGTACAACAAAACCGGCAAGAAGAACCCGCGAACTCGGCTGAAGCTCGACCGACTCATCTTGAGCGCTCCGAAGCGCAAGCGGGCCAAGCTGCGCCAGCTGCTGAGCAAAGTCACCATCCACGACGCGGCGGCGAAGTTCTGCGAGGTCCTCGCGTCCAGCCTCGACGCCAGCATGGACGAGCCGGAGGCGCTCCGCACGGCCGCCCGGGCAACCGGCAACGAGGCGATCATTCTCCACGTCGACGAGCACATTCAGCGGATCTATGACGGTGTCGAAGACCTCGCCGGCGTCGCCGCGTCGCCCTATTTCCCAAAGATCCTGGCTCACCGGCTCACGCTGCAGCCGGGAGCCCTTGAGCGGATCACGGTTCTGCAGGAGCTCAGCGTCGCCTACGGCAAGAAGGCGCAGAACGCGTCGACGGAACTGGCGAACCGCCTCGGCCGCAAGGTGGAGGACTTCTCGCTGTTCTTCGGCGTCGCGACGGTGTTCATGCTGATGACGCCGATGGCGATCTCGCTCCAGGACATGGGGAGCATGACCGGACATGTTTGATTTGATCCCGGGGCAACCTGTGGCTGCGACGACGGCGTTGACCGTGGGGCTACTTGCCATCGCTGCCGTGGACGCGCGCACCCGCACTATCCCAAACCTGAGCATCCTCGCGCTTGGAACGGCCGTCGTCGCTGCCAGCGCGTTCGACCACCTCAACTCGACTCAGTGGGTTACCGGCGCTGCATGCGGTGCGCTGGCCTTCGTCTTCTACCTCGAGCGCGCTGTCGCTGACGATGCCGCCGGGCGCACACCCGTGGGCGCTGGCGACATCAAGCTCATCGGCGTTCCGATTGGGGTCTTCGGAATGGCCAGCCCACTCTTGGCCGCGGTCGTGTTCCTGCTCGGCTTCATCTTCCATTCCGTCATCGCCCAGCTCACCCGCGGAGTCCACAACGCGGATGAGGAGAACACCGCTCACGGTCCCGCCTTGGCGGCGGCCGCGATCGTCGGGCTGACGATCCTCACCCACGGAACCGGGGAGGTGGCCGCCTAGGGCAATCGGACCCGACGTACCCCGGACAAGCAACCCTCAACACAACCACGCACCACTAACCCAAAGGAGAAATCATGCCCGCAGGTGGCATCAAAGAATGGCTCACCACGAACGCTGGCTGGATCGCGACCGTCGCAATCTTCGGCGTCATCATGGTCGGCGTCCTGATCGGCCTCAACACGTCGAACTCCGGCGGCATCGGTAGCACCGTGCAGAGCGCCCAGACGATCTACAAGACCAACCACGGCAGCTACGGCACCGCCGACCAGCTCACCGCTGCCGGCGTCCTGACCGTCCCCGATGGCACGAAGGTCTCCGTCGCTGTCAGCGGCGACGGGGCCGCGTTCTGCGCCGTCGCGGTCGCGGACGGTGGCAAGCCGATGTGGACCTACTCGGGAGCAACCCGCTCCGCCGACACCATCCCCACCGTCGCGGGCGTCACCTGCCCGGCGGCGCCGTAAAAGAACCCGTCCCGGGGGCCGGCTCGTCCGAGCCGGCCCCCTCACTCGGAGGACTCCCGTGCCCGTAAATCTGCTCCCCAACGCCAGCAAGCCCCTCCGGCGACTTCTAGCCGGCGAGAAGGGCAGCATCCGCGACTCTCTCGCGGCCGTCATCGTGCTCACCGTGGTGGCCACCCTGATCGCCACCACGACTCCGGCGGCCGCCGGAGTCGTGACCGCAACCGGAAGCGTCTCCGAGCGCCTCTCAGCCATCTCGGCGCTCGTCGACGACAAACGCCCCAGCATCACCTGGGGCACCGCCACGAGCCCGGACCTGCGCACCGTCACTCTCCCCTCCGGCACCAT
This sequence comes from Leifsonia sp. TF02-11, assembly GCF_017565305.1. Taxonomy (GTDB): domain Bacteria; phylum Actinomycetota; class Actinomycetes; order Actinomycetales; family Microbacteriaceae; genus Leifsonia. The sequence goes on along the minus strand of NZ_JAGEKP010000021.1, from coordinate 28,813 downwards.
CGCCAAAGTCGCACTCTGGGCGACAACGCAGCCCGGCGGCGTCACTTACGAGGCCCTCACGGCCCGAGACCGCGCCGACACGACAGCAACCTGCACCACCGTCGTCAACGTCGCGGACGGTCGCTGCTTGCACGCGTCCCTCTTCCGCGCCGACGACGTCACAACCCTCGTCCCTGCACCCATCATCCGCATGGACCCGAGCCTGCAGACACCCATCGGCTCCGTTAACCCCGCCGTTCAAGCCTCCCCGCTCCCCGCCGCGACCGGCACCGTACTTGCGACGGCCACCCCGAGCGCCGCTCGCATCTGGCGCTACCTCATTCACGCCGGATCAGTTCAGACAAGCGCCGAGCTGCGCCTCCTGCAGAGCGGCAAAACACTCGCCACCATCCCGATCAGCGCAGACGGGGCCAACTACATCGGCACGATTGCGGTCAGCGCGGGCGCACCCGTCACCCTCGTGGTGAGCGACGGTGCCGCAGTCACCGACACCATCCTCATCTACGACGCAGGAGCAGCCTCATGATTCGTCAACGACTCAGAGGGAAACGCGGAGATCTCCGCGTCACCATCGTCCTCGGCGTGGCCGCCATCACCGGCCTCTACGTCATGACCACGATCGTTACCAACAACGCTGCCGTGACCGAACAGGCCGCCCTGACGGTGCAGCTCGGCCAGGCGCTCGAGAACCGAGCGCAGGCCTACGCCGCATCGCTGGACAGCAACCTCAGCGGCAGCAGCGTCCCTCCGACCGGTCGCCAATGCGGAACCAACCCCGCCGTTTGCACCAGCATCGTCTCCGACGAGCTCAACGCCGCGGGCACCAGCCGCACCCTTCGCGTTCAGGCAGACCAGGTCGACGGCGGCCTCATCATGACCCGCGACGTCGTCATCCAGGCCACCAAGGCCTCACACATCAGCGCTCTCGACGCCAAAGGGCACCCGACCTGGGTGACGGTAGATGGCGAGACCCCCTTCACGATCTGGGGAGTCGCCGCCGGGCAGACCACTAAGGTCACCGAAGACCAGATGAAGGGGCCGCAGTCGGGCACCACGTGGGTCACGGCCAGCGCCCGCAACGGGGTGGACAGCGCGGGCCAACGCTGGGTCTACGGAGCGAACACGGCCTGCCAGGCGGGAACCGGTGCAGCCTCCACCACTCCAGTCAGCGCAGCCGGACTCACCTCGCTGACCGATGTTCGCACGGTCATCGCGACCACCGACACCGCCTTCCTCCTTGACGCCACCGGCACCGCATACGGATACGGCAACAACACTCAGGGCCAGCTGGGGCTGGGACGCTCCGGCGACCAGGTATGCGCACCCGAGGCGATCAAGAACCACAAGTTCATCGCCATCACGACTGCCGGCGGCTCGAGCTTCGCCATTGACACCTCGCATCGACTGTGGGCCTGGGGCCTAGGAACGGCGGGTCAGCTCGGCGATGGCGCAAAGCTCTCCTACAACGCACCTCAACAGGTCGCCGCGAGCACCCGCTTCACCGCCGTCGCGACCAGCGGCGCGAGTACTTGGGCCTTGGACGTCCAGGGGCGTATCTGGAGCTGGGGCGACAACACATACGGCCAGCTCGGCACCGGTACCACCACCCCGACGGCCACCGCCACTCGCATCCCAGCCACCACGACGTTCACACAGATCAGCGCCGGAGCGACAGCCTTCTACGGCATCGACCCCAGCGGCCAGCTCTGGGCTGCCGGGAACAACGCCAACGGGGCGCTCGGAGACGGCACCACGGCGAACAGGTCGACGCCAGTGAAGGTGGCAGCCGGGACGATCTTCGTACAGGTCTCCGGCGGCCAGGGCCGCGCCTTCGCGATCGACAGCACCGGGCGTCTCCTGGCCTGGGGAGCAGGATCTTCCGGTGCTCTCGGAACGGGCGACACCAGCAACAAGACAGCACCAACCCCCGTAGACGCGGGCAGCGCCAAGTTCCGCAGCGTCCAGACCACGGTCGACGGGAACGTCACCGCAGCCGTGGACACCGACGGGATGCTGTGGGCGATCGGCACCAATGGCAGCGGCCTCTGGCCGACCACGCTGAGCGGCAACGCCGCCAGCGCTCAACGAATGCCCCGCCCCACCGGATTCACACCCCCCAGCTGGAAGTAGAGGAAGGCACCATGCGCAAATTCATCTCACACCGGCTCCGGCTCCTGGAGGGCTCCAGAGGAGACGCTGCCGGCAGCATCAAGGAATTGGTGGTCAACGCCCCGATCCGCGCCGCCCTCATCGCTGCAGCGATCGCAGCGACCATCGTCGTGGTCACCCTCAACTCCATCCTCAGCAACTCAGCCACAGCCTCCGTGCGTCTCAATGTTGGGGATATCGAGTTCAAGCAGGACGTCCGCGCATCGACACTCGTACACGGGTACGGATCGGACCGAGTCGCGCTGCTCTCCACAACGGGCGGGAACTGCTCGGTCAAGCAGTGGTACACCACCACCTCGAACGGTGTCACGACGCTGCGCTCGACCGCGGCGACCGTGAGCGGAGAGTGCAGCCCGTCGAGTCCGATCGACCCATCGCCCACACAGTCAGAGCTGCGCGTCGACCAGCTGCAGTCCGCCCCGATCGTCTATGAGAACCTCGGAGGCCGAACCATCACCTTCGACGCGACCGGTAACCCCACACTTTCCTCTGGTTCGCGGCCCGCAAACGTCACGGACGCAGACTGGAACGACCTGCGCCCCTACCTGATTCGCATCGACGTCAAGAGCGCCGACGAGGACCTCGCCAAGTTCTCGCGCCAGGGAGTCTTCACCGGCACTACCGCAATCGTCAACGCGCCAGCCGCAGGCGAGATTCGCTTCGTACCGCCCACGAGCCCGATCCCCACCCCGTCCGACCTGCGCATCACTAGCATCGTCCGATCACAGACCCTGGGCGCCACCTACTCAGGTGCAAGGGAAGGTGTGAGCGTCACGTTCACCGGCGGCGTATGCGACGCGATGCCCACGAATCTCAACCTCACCTACACCACCTCGTCGCCCGCCGGTGTGCCGCCGGTCAACGTCGTGACGGCGCGCACCCTCACCGGCGCCGCCTCCACCATCGACCTCGCCGGCGTGCCCAACGGCAGCAGCGGGACCGTCACCCTCACCGCCGCTTGCGGGACCGGCAGCGCGACGAGCACGGCAAGCGCCAACTATCACCAGGACGTCCCACCGTCGCTCCTGACGGTCAAGCAGGGAGCGAACGACTGGACGCACTCCCTCAGCTGGACGGCAGTGTCGAGCCTGCCCACCACCTTCCAGCTGGGCCTCGCTTCCACCAAGGTCCCGAGCGTAGGAGGTGCTGTGATCGCGACCACGACCGCTCTCACCTATGACGTGCAGTGGACGCAGGGCTGGACCTACGGGGCCGACGCCAACTACTACTTGACGGCGCTGGTGAACAATGACGGCGCGGCCTCCACCCCCGCCGTCATCACGACACCGTGGCCGACCACGCCGGCGGGCGCCAACATGACCTACACGCGCACCGGCTACAACGGCAACTACGCATCGGGCAACGTGAAATGGAACTTCACCGGCACCTGCCCGGCGGGGACGACGCTGCAGGCGTCTCAGCTGGAGAACCACGCGGGCACCACCAGCAAGACCTACAACAACGCCGTCCAATACCAGGGCCCGTTCACGAACAACCTCACCCAGGTCAACTGGGGTCCCTCGTACGCGATGCAGGGGTACCCCTACGGAATGGGCCTGCAGACCCGCTGCGCGTCCCCCAACGGGCTCTACAGCCCCATAGTGCAGGTGCAGTCAAAGGAGTGGATCACGCCCATGGCGCAGCCCGGCGCGCCGGTGTGGAACGCCTACAACATCTACACCTACACCGCCCCGATCTACTGGACGCACTCGACGTGCAACGCACCCAGCGGCTGCTCGTCGCTCGCGGTGAACTACATCACCTACTGCGCCGCCGGGTCGAACCTCAACTCGAACGGCTGGATGTCCACCGACTGGGGTGGCGGCCAGTACTGGCACAACTTCGGCTTCGGTGACTACTGGCAGCTTCCCAACGCGGTCGCCCGCAACGTGACGTACACGAACGCCCAGTACAACTGCGCAACCCCGTGGGGATACGTCAGCCCGATGAGTCCAATTGGTGCCGGCGTGACGGTGACGGTGTTCCCGTGAGCGCGCACAGGAAGCGGATGTCGCCTCGTACGCGGTCTTTTGCTGTGGCCGGAATCGCCGCGCTCGGGGTGGCGATCGCCGCCGGGGGCCTCTTCTTCGGCGTGGGGGCTCTGAGTGCCCAGTCGGAGGCCGACCGCGTGTACGCGCAGCATCATCCTGTCGGTGAGACGCAGGAGACGCGCGCGGCCGCCGAGTTGAAGATGAAGCAGGAGGCGGCGGCCGAGGAGGAGAAGCGGGAGGAGGCGAACGCGCGGTCCGGGCAGGATCCCGAAGCGGCCTACACGCCGCCGCCGCAGCCACAGGTGGCTGCCAACCGCGCAATGCCGCCGGGCGCAGCTGATCCGGCCTCGCCGGCGCGGTCGACGACGGCGCTGTTCGCTGACTCCTTCGCCAAGGATCTGTTGATGGCGCGTGCGATGGTGAGCGGTTCCGCGGCGCAGCCAGTCGCTGCGACGCTGGTGCCGAACTCGTGCATGGAGAGCTGGGTCCGGGAGCACGTTCACGACTTCGACGGGAAGTCCACGTTCGGAGTCACGACGCTCTGCGGGAGACAGGTCGCGTTGATCGCCGGCGCCGGCGGTATCGACGAGAAGATCCTGCTGTTCGGCTCCGCCCAGAAGGATGGCCCCCAGGACGTGCGACAGCTGCTCCTCGCCTCGACGGGCACGGACGTGTCGTTCGCATCGGCGTCGACGGAGGACGGACGCACGGCGGTGATGATCGCGGCCGTGGCTCCGTAAGCGCAACAGCAGGCGGCCTTCGCAAAGAACCCCGCGGGCTCATCGAGCTCGCGGGGTTCTTCGCGTGTGGACTGGGAAAAAGCGGCGCCCCGCCCGGGGGAGGGGCGGGGCGCCGAGAGCATCCCAAGGGGGAGGGATGCGGCCTAGATGCAAGCGTAGACCGAGAGGCCCCACCCGCTGTCTGTCGAGAACGTGCTGTAGGTGTACGGGTAGCCGACGTTGATGCTGATCGCCCCGCCGCTCGAGGTGGTCTGCGAGTAGCTGAACGCTCCATCGCAGCCTGGCGTGTACGCACCGTTCGCGTTGACATGCGGGGTGTGGTCCACCGGCGGAGGCGTGTAGCCGCCGCCACCGCCGCCGCCGCCACCGCCCGTGGAGCCGCCGCCACCGGTCGACCCGCCGCCTCCCGTGGAGCCGCCGCCACCGGTCGACCCGCCACCGCCGGAGCCGCCACGGCTGCCCCCGCCGCTTCCGCGCGGGGTCTGGCGGACCTCGCCCGTGCTGGGGTCGGTGTAGCTGGACTGACCAGCCCGAGCAGCAGCCTCCGCGGCGGCCTGCGCGGCCGCTGCCGCCTCCGCGGCGACGGTCTTGTCGTGCGAGTCGTGCACTGCCTTGGCCTTGGCCAGGAAGTCCAGGAGCAGCGGTGCCGGGCTCTTGCCGTCCGTTACGGCCTTCTTCGCGGCGGCCGCGGCGTTGGTCAGTGCGTCTTTCTCACCCTGACCGGCCTTCGCCAGGGCGGTGATGATGCCCTTCGCGTCGACGTCGAGAGCGGGGACGGCGGCCGCGTTGGCCGATTTGTCCAGGCCTGTGACGATCTGAGCAAGGGCGCGATTGGTGGTTTTCACCTGGGCGGAGATCCCGGGGCCACCCTTCAGCGTGTTGCCCGCTGCACCGGCCTGACGGTCGACCAGCGCCGTCAGTCGTGCTGTCTCACTCCGGAGCTGTTCGGTCGTCGAAGACGGCTTACCGGCTGGTCGCGGATCCTGGACCGGTGCTCCGGCCTTGAATGCGGCGTACATCTTCAGCTGAGTGAGCTGGGCATCCAGCGCCTTCACCTGCGCATCCGGCAAGTACTGCCCTACTTTGGCCTCGTCGTGGATCTGCGTCAGCTGCTTCTGCAGCTCGCCAGCGGTAGCGAGGGCGGCGGCGAACTCCTTCTGCGCCTTGAGGTCCTGGCGGTACTGGGTGACCGCCTTGATACGGGCGGCCTGGTAAGCCGCGTCCGCGTCGGAATGCTGCGCAGTGCTGACGCCCGCCGGGATACCGACGGCGGCCGCCGCGATGATGATCACCGCGCCCGCACCCGCCGCGATCGCGGAGCCGCGATGCGAGCGTGCCCACGTCCAGAGTCGGTTCAGGCCTCGCGGACGCGCGGCATCAGTGGTGTTCTCAGTGCTCAAGGTGATTTCCCCCTTGGGTAGATTAGAGCGCTCGGCGCTCACGGATTCGCCCGAAGCGGGCTGGTGCTGTGGTGAGACCGAGGTGGTTCAGTTCGCACTCTCGGTCGCTGGTCCCGGATCGGTAAGGGCGTGTCAGGTGGTAGCGGACTCCATTTCCTGCGTGGGGTCCTCTCGCGGGACGGTGTGCGCCTCGTAGAGCCAAGCGGAAGCGGGTTCACCTCCGGCAAGTCGTTGGGTAACCGTCACCACCGCGCCGCATTGCCCACACTTTCGCGTGCCGGCCCGCTGGCTCCCATGTGATCCGACGGGCCGAATGTCTACGACGTCCGGATCATCCACGAAGCGAGTACGGACGGCCGGGCAGGAGGGCGGGGGAGCGTCGGGGTCGGAGACCGGGTCCGGCGCGGACTGGGGCGCATCCTCTGCAGGTTCAGGTTCAGGCGACGGTTCTGCAATGCAGACAGCCCACTGCCCGCGGTCCAGTTCCACGGTCCTGTCGTCGCGTCTGATCCTGATCGTCGAGGTCGTCGCCGAGAGGTATTTCCCCTGGACGATTTCGGAGGACCAGCCGTCGCGAGTCGGGAAGTAGTGGACGAGCTGAATCGCTCCTCCACGTTTCGGGAGCGGGTCGGCGATCTTCGTGTGTCCGGTCATCGGCGTCGGCTCCTTCCTTTCTTCGAGGTCGATGTGGACGAACATACAAGAGCTATTGTGATTTCGCAATAGCCATTGCGCTACAACAATGTTCCTTGGTTTTCGGCAATACCTGTTGGCGTGCGTTAGGCTGGCCGCCATGACGACCCCGATCCCTGAGCGATTGGCCGCGTTGGCGGCCGAAGGCGCGCGGGTGAGGGCTGAACAGGAAGCGCTCACATCCCGGCGTCGACGCGCCGTTTTCGATGCATACAAGGAGCGGTACAGCTTCGCGGAGATCGGCCGCATGCTCGGAGTCTCGGGAGAGCGCGCCCGCCAGGACTACGAGCGCTACGTCGCGGAGAACCCAGAATTCCGCACGAAATGACGCCCGGTGCCGTTGACACCGGGCGCCATCGGGAGCAGCGAGGATCAGTAGGGGAGGGGTTCGTCGGATGATGGTCGATTCCAGCGGTCCCACGGTTCTTCTTCAGTCGAGGCGCTAGCTTCTGGGTCGCTGGCGGAATCCGAGGTGCGGGTGATCTGAGCGGTGGCGTAGCGCAGCGACGGGCCGATCTCGTCGATCTCGAGCTCGATGCTGGTGCGCTTCTCGCCTTCCTTCGTCTCGTAAGAACGCTGCTTGAGGCGGCCCTGCGCGATGACGCGCGACCCCTTGGTCAGCGAACCCGCGACGTGCTCCGCGAACTCGCGCCAGACGCTGGCACGGAGGAACAGAGCCTCACCGTCCTTCCACTCGTTCGCCTGACGGTCGAACGTGCGGGGGGGTGGACGCGATGGTGAAGTTGGCGACAGCCAGCCCGTTCTGCGTGTAACGCAGCTCGGGATCGGCCGTCAGGTTCCCCACCACGGTGATGACCGTCTCGCCGGCCATCAGGCAATCCTCGTCACGGAGCTAGCGGTTGTGGATGACATGCTGATTGTCATGCTGTTGTTCCCTTCTTGGTGGTGCGCCGCGAGTTGACGCGGGTCTTTTCGAGGGTGGCCTCCAGCGCGAGATTGACGCCGGTGCTGCGGTCCGCCACAGCCCCTCGTGCCGGGATTGCGGTGTCGGCGATCGAGTCCTTCCGGCCGATGTAGTTGCCCGCTCTCGGCGGGGCAGCGACGACGGATCGATTCGCGGTGCGTTCGCGCCAGGGTTCCCCGTAGACGATCAGCGCGAACATGGTGATGGGGATGATGACCAAAGTAGCCCAGCTGCCGAACTGGAGAACGACCGCTACTAGAGCAACCGGAATCCCCAGCCAGAGAGGCCACGTCGCAGCCATTGTGTCGATGACGCCCGGTTTCAGGGGGTTGAGCACCGCAATGATGGCGACGCCGATCCACAGTGCGACACCGACGATGAGTATCCGCTTCCTGCTCGCGACCACCCAGTTCAGCATTGAGCCTCGATCGGGCGCTCGAGCATGTGCTGGATCATGTAGGTGCGCTCCTCCAGGTTGGTCATCCTGTTCTCACGCTTGACTTGCCAGCCTTGGTCCCTGAGCTGCTCTAGATCCGCATTCATCTGAGCCAGGGCGGCCGCTTCCGCTCTCTGAGCGTCCGCGTCGACGGGGGTTAGGGGGATTGGTTCGGTGCAGCGAGCGAGTCTTTCGACCTCGCGCCGCCGTGCCGTCATTGGCATCCGTCGCACTGCAGAAAGTCCATCGGGTCGATGGGCACTTGGTAGCCGCCGACGCTGTCGGACTGAGTGTCTGGGCTGACTGCCGGGCTCGGTGGCACCGACGAGCGGGGGTCTTCTTCCACGAATGATCCTTCCGGTACTGAGCGCGCTGTGCCGCTCACTACCTAGATGGGCCGAGCGCGCAGTCGCATTGGACGCTGTCCGTTACGCCTCCGTTCGAGCTCGGTGCGCGCTTGGCCCATCTAGGTAATGAGGGCAGCTGAGTCGGGGCCTCCACCCCCGGCTCAGCTGGCCTCGATACCGACCTGTGGAGGAGACGGGAATGAACGGCAATGCACGGCTGACACGGCCACAGCAGAAGACCCAACGTGACGAGGCGGCCCAGTGGTAAGCACCCCTTCCGCCTCAGCGTGGGTGACCTGCCCCCACTGCGAGGAATACGTTCCGAACGGCGCCTTCTGCTCCTTCTGCAGCTTGCCGCTGGGCGGCACCCTCAGCGATCTCTTCCCCGAAGCGGGCCGAGTTGCCACCCACGCGGAACCACTCGCCCTTCCCCCCACGGTGGCACCCGAAACAGCCGCCGAGCTGGCACGCCAGGTGATTGAGGAGCGTCACGTCGCCGAAGTCGCTGCACAGCCTCCAGCCGGAGGAAAGCGGCTCTCACTGCTGCGTCGACGCTCCGAGAAGAACAATGTGCCTGCAGCATCGCCGCACGGAGAGCCGGAGCTACCTGCCGTCCCGCCGCTGGCATCGGCCGAGACCGTTCAGGTAGATCCCGGACTGCTCTCGCGCGTGCAACCGTTGGCACCCGCGCCGCCGCTCATCATTGCGGCCGGACCCGAGGATGTCGCCGCAGCCCGCACCGCTGACGAGGACCTCGACGACGGCTTCGACGAGCGCACGATGCTACGCCCGCCCCGCATTGCACAAGTCAAAACCCGCCGGTATCTCCAGTTCAGCACCGGTCTGCGGGTGCCAGTTACGGGCGAAGGGGTGGTGGGGCGCGCCCCCCACGTCGAGGACTCCGTCACGCGCGTCGTACAGATCGCCGATCTGGGGCGCGAGCTCTCGCGGACTCACTTCGCGTTCGGACTCGATGGCGACGGCGTGTGGGTGATGGACCGATCCTCGGCCAACGGAACCTGGGCAGTCAACTGGGCCGGTGTCCCGGCCGGGCAGCTGATCCCGGAGACGCGTTACACCCTGGCCCCCGGGGATGTCTTCGAGTGCGGCGGTATCCAGATCACCCTCCGTGTCGACGGAGAAGCCGGATGAGCTGCCTATCACCCACCTTCGGTGCGTGTCGGCGCACATCGCCCGACTGCACTTTTCACCTCTCCTCAACCACAACCTAGAAAGGACCACCCATGCTGCACCATCTCGTTCGTCTCGAAAGCGCAATCCTTGTCCACACCGACAATTCCGACCAGAACCCCTTCGACGGCGTCAAGCCGTCTATGGACTTCTTCGGCGGTGCGTTCAAAGGCACCTGGCAGTGGTGGCTCGGCGGCGCCTGGGGCGCTTGCATCGTCGCCTCCGCGTTCATCGTCATCTTCTCGCTCATCCACCTGCGTCACATCAACAGCGAGGACAACCCACAGAAGAAGTCGAAGGGACGCAACAAGGTCATCGGCGCGTTCGTCACAGCCGGCGCCCTGGTGCTGGTTCCGACGCTGTTCGCCGGCATGATCTTCTTCGCGAACGCGGGCAAGGCATGACCAGCCCTGCGACGTCACGAAAGGGTCGGCGCATCTGGTGGGTGATCGGCGTAGGGGCGGCCCTCGTGGTCGCCGTAACGGCCGGGATTCTGATCGGCCAGGCAGGCAAGGCCCCAGAGGCGGCCCCTCGACCGACCCGTACACCATCGAGCCCGACGCCCGCGGCAACTGCCGCCCCAGATGCGTCCGCCGCTCGCGGATGTCTCCTCGGCACACCGCCAACCGCCGTCATGTTCAACAAGCTTCGGGCGGAAAAGAACTTCACCCCCGTTGGCGCTGTCGAGTTCCTTGGGGCCTACCAGCAGCTGTCCACTTACTCCGACCCCGGAATGGCGGTCGGAGCACGTGACGCATTGATCGCGGCAAGCGCCGGCAACGTCCTTGAGCGGGCGACAGCACTGCCGAGCGTGGGTAACCCCTTCGGCGACGAATCATCCCATGCGTTCTCGCTCTACACCGCCCGCTACGTGATCGAGTCAGCCAAGCCCGACCAGGTCGTCGTCGCCCTCACCGGGTACCTGCTGAAGGACGGGCAACCGTCGAGCACGGACGGCCAGCACGGGATCCGCGGCGGGGGATTGTTCACCCTCACCCCGACTGACGACGGTTGGCAGCTCGTCAACGGGGCCACTGTCGACGCGGCCGCGGTTGAGCGTACCGGCAGCCCGTTCTCCGGAGGCTGCTGATGGCCGCCGACAACAGCTGCGGGCCCTTTCAGTGGGTGTGCGACACGGGCTCGAACATCGGAGACGCAATCGGCGGGTTCATCCCCGAACCCGTCAAGGCGATCACCGGTGGAATCCAGTTCGCGGCCAACCCGCCCGGATGGATCATCGAGCAGTTTCAGAACGCCATCCAGTTCCTCGCCGGAGGGCTGATTCCTTGGGTGCTCAACGCGCTGAAGCCCGACTTCTCCGCGCGCTGGTTCCTCCAGTCGTACGCGCTGTCGTTTGGGCTTTCGTTGCTAGTCCTTGCTGTTATCAGTCTCTTCGTGGTGTTCGAGCGCAAGAGCGGTAAAAGCTCTGGTCGGACGGTGATCGATACCTTCGGAATCGCGATGCCAGCCTTCCTCATTGGTACGGCATTCGGTCCTGCGATCGGTATCGCTACCTCCACTCTGATTACGTCCCTGGTCAGTTGGCTGGCCCAGTGGGGAGTGTCCTCGAGCACGGTCGACTTCTACTCGAACCTCGCTCACTCCTTCAGCAAGCTGGACGTCGTCGGATCCGGCATCGGGTACTTTATGGGCGGATTCTTGCTCCTGGCAATGATCGTCACGCTCGTCGCCGTGGTGCTCATGCTGATGGTGCAGCTGGCGATGCAGTACCTGATGGGCGCGATCATCCCGCTCGGCTACGTCTGGATCGTGCACCCTGCTACACGGAAGTTCGGGTGGAAGGGCCCGATCATCTTCTCCGGGATCGCCATTTCGCACGTGCTCTTGTTCCTGCTCCTCGGCATCGCCTACAAGGCGGTCAACGCGAACATCGCGAGCATCGAGTCGGACGCAACCAACCCTCTCCAAGCACCGCAGACCTTCGTCAAACTCGGACTGACCGTGCTGATGATGGGTATCGCCGCGCTGGCCCCCGCCGCACTGTGGCGCCTGGCTCGATTCACCAACCCGGCCGGCGGCGGTGGCACAACCCGCGACGGGGGCGTGTCTGCGCCGAACCCTAACAACATCCCGGCACCCCAAGGGTCCAGCTCGCCCGCGCGAACCGCTCAACAATCGCCGGGCGGAGCCTCTGGCGAGCCGATCCCTGCGGCTGGCCCCGCGGCCGCCAAGGGCGGCGGTGCCGCAGCGAGCCCGGCTTCAGGCGGCGCGGCAGCGTCCGCCGGCAGCGCAGGAGGAGCGGCAACGGGCGCGGGCGGAGCCCTCGGCGGCGCCGGGGGTGCGCTCGGCGGCGCTGGGGGCGCGCTCGGCGGCGCTGGAGCCGCTGCCGGTGGTGCCGGTGCCGCGGCAGGCGGAGCGGGCGCGATGGCCGGGGCGGGGGCGGCAGCCTCCGCAACCGGTGTGGGGGCCGCCGTTGGCGTGCCGATGCTGCTTGCCGCGGGCGCTCGGGCCGTTGCCGCTGGCTTTCAGAAGCTGGAGGCGCACGCGAATCAGATCGGCGAAGCCGGAGACGAGAGGGACTGATCAATGGCACGGACCGGAGTTCTTGGCGGCGAGTCGACATCTCGCGGCTTCCTCGGCGGCAACGTCGGCAAGGGCCGCCTTTGGACGCTCGCAATCGCCGGCGTCGCCGCTTTCATCGTCGCGCTGCTTTTCATGCCCTGGGGATTTCTTATCGGGATCCTCCTGGTGGCGGCCGCGTGGGTGGCAACCATGTCCACCCGGAACGGCTCCCTCCTTTCCCGGGTGGTGCGCAGGGCTGCCTGGCGGGGCAAGGTGAAGAACGGCTACGACCACTTCATCCCCTACATTCCCGAGATGTGGGAGGAGTTCACCGAGGCCTACAACACCGCCAAGGGTCGCCGCCAGCGACGGGCGGCGCTGCTTCAGTTGCGGGCCATGCGCGATGTCCCGGACGGGATGGACGGGTTTTCGTGGCTGCGATCCCGCCGCCGTCAGCCGGGTATCCAACTTCACGAGCCTGACGGTGCTGAGAGCTACCTGGCGGTCACTTTCGCCACGGCCGGACAGGTCGAAGGGCTCGACGGGGAGCCCGTCTACGACTACGCGTCCGCCGCGGCGGGACGCTTTGCAGCTGGCTTCGGCTCCCGGCAGTCTCTTGCGCAACGCATTCAGTACGTCTCTCACGTTCAGCACGCCGATTCCGCGCTCCACGCGTCCTGGCTCCGAAGCAGACTCGATGATGAGACGGTCACCATCGACGGGGTCGTCCGTTCGCGTGTCCCGCGTATCCTCGCCGTCTCCTACCGGCAGCTCCTAACGAAGTACACCGCTTCATCACCCGTCCAGCATCGGTACATCACCATCAGCTGGCCGCTGTCGCCTCGCTTTCGTGCCCGCGCCGCCCGCCGCGGCGAAGGCCGTGAGGGCTGGGTTGCCTTGATGGACGATGAGATCCGCAGCATCCAAGCCGACCTTCTGGCTGCGGGATTCAAGAACGTCACCGCTCTCACCGCCCTGCAGACTGCCGCGGTGTTCCGGCACCTTCAGTTGCCGCAGTACGACATCGCCCGCATCGACGACCTGTCCGCCTACAGCGGCTGGCTCCCCTCGAAGGACGAGTGGTCGTACACCACCTACTCTGCGGAGCTCGACGGTGAGCTGGCCGTCTCCTTGGCGCGTACAGCGCGAATCACGGCCGAGCACGTCGAGACGGGTGAACGCGGAGTGTTCTGGCATGACGCACTGCTCACCAGGATGACCCGCCCGGTCGTGCGCACGATCTCCTTCCACATTGAGGTCACCTCGCAGCAGGAAGCCCGCAAGGCGGCCGCCGCGGACTTCACCTCGGATGAAGCGGACCGGCTCCGCGCGGTCAAGAAGGGCGAACTGGTCGACGCGGCGACGAACGTCGGGCAGCGCGCCTCAGCCCGCCGCCTCGGCGATCTTGAACCGGGAACCGGTATCCATGGCGCGAACTGGGTCGGGTACATCACCATCCACGCTGCGAACAAGACAGCGATGGTCGACGCCACGGAAGCCATCGAGGACGCCGCCGGCCAAGCCGGAATCGATCACCTCGAGTGGATCGACTCCCTGCACGCCACCGCGAACGCGACCACTTGGCCCACCGGCCGCGGCATCACCCCAACACCCCGTTCGACCGACGCGCGCGTGCGCGACGTCCTGGCCGGCACCGGACCGAAGGAAGCGCTGTGACCGACACCCGAGAAACCCCGATCGACCTCGACATCGACCGTCTGACCTCTCCATCAATGGAAATGATCCTGCTGGCCGATGCCCCGCATGAGCCTCAAGGCTGGGAACGAGAGCAGGGTTGGTTCAAGAGAATGCTCGGCTTCGGCCGGGTCGCAGTGCAGGGGGCGCCGTCGACGACTCGGCAGACGGAGATCCTCAACCTTGCGCTGACCGCAGCCCCCACCTCGACAGAGGGGATCCTGATCGGCCAGGACGGACTCACCTGGTCGATGGTCGCCCACGACCCCGTAACCGCGTACCTGCTCGGCATCGTTGATTCCCCCAATGTCGCCGTGCTCGGAGCTGTCGGTTCCGGCAAATCATCTCTCATCAAATGCGTCTACCTCCTGCGCCCACTGCTGCTGAAGAACACCCGGTTCGTCGTCGTCGATTACAAGCCGGGCAGCGTGGACGAGAACCCCAACGGCGAACAGGTTCTCTACGGCGAATATCAGCCCGTCGCCAAGACTGCAGGCGTCAATCCGATCCGGTTCTCGCTGGATGGGTTCGGCTCGCGTATCAACCTGCTGGACCCTGCGCTGCTCGCCGCGGGAAACTCCGGCGGCTCGCTCGCGATCCTCTCGAACGCGTGCCAGCTGCTGAACGATGGCACCCCGCTGACAGCCATTGAGCGCAAGATGCTGCGCCACGCGCTTGCCGACGTTGTCACGTCACGCGGCGACAGGGCGCAGCTGATGGATCTGATCGCCGAACTCGAATACTTCGCCCCCGCCGACAACCTGCGAGCGAATGTGGCCGAGGCGTACGCGCTGGCGGCCGCGACTGTCGGCGCGCTGCTCGAGCGGCTAATCGTGGAGTTCCCGGGCCTGTTCGACGGACCTACCAGCGAGGACGTGAGGCTCGACGAGAAGCTCACCGTCTTCGACATCAACGGGCTTCCGGAAGACGGCCCGTTGATCTCGATCGTGATGATGGTGATCAACGTCTGGGTGCTCGGAACGATTCGTCGCTCCCGTGTGGCCGGTCAGAAGATCGTCACTTACTTCATCGTCGACGAGGGGTGGTTTCTCGTCGGCGGCCCGATGGGCAAAATCATCCGCTCCAATGCCAAGCTCTCCCGCGGTCTCGGGCTGTGCCTTGTTGTCGGATTGCACCACGTCAACGACATTCCGCCGGATGACCCCGCGATCGCGTTCATCAAAGAGGCCGGAACCCTGCACCTGTACCGGCAAGAGCGGCGCGACGACGCGGAGGCCGTTGAGCGGATCACCGGCCTGCAGCCGGGTGCCGCGCAGACCCTGATGACGTTGGAGAAGGGGCACCACTACCTCAAGCGCGGGCAGAAGGCAGAGATTCACGTCCGCCATCTGCGCTCCAAGCTCGAGGAGACGCTCACCAACACCGACGGTGGCCTCGTCGGTGACGAGAAGCGACGGACCGCCGCATGAGCGCTCGTCGGCGCGTCATCGTCGTACTCGCCTTCGCGATCGCCGCGGCGTTGACAGGATGCGCCCAGCCCGCCACCACGACACCGACCGTCGCTCCCACGGTCGACGTCGAGGGCTGGACTCCCGCTGCTGTGACCCCCGCCCCTGACGCTTCCGCGGCCGACCAGGTTGCCGTCGCCTTCATGCAGGCGTTTGTTGCCACGAGCCGTTCTCCTAATGAGTGGTTCGACGGAATCGCGCCGTACCTGTCCTCCTACGCTCGCACCGCCTACGCGGACACGGACCCGAACCTCATCCCGGCTCGTCACGTCATCGGGCCGGCCGAGATCATTTCGACATCCGACGTCGCCGCGCAGGTGCGCATCCCCACCGACGCAGGCACATATCTCGTCCAGCTCGCACGCACCGACCCGGCCGGCGGCTGGGAGGTCGACCGGGCCATCGCGCCGGGAGCCGAGCAGTGAAGATCCTCACCATCCTCGCCGTCCCGGCAATCGTTGGCGCAATGATCGTCGCTCTCCTCTTCTCCGGTGGCGCCGCATCGGCGTGCGGCCCCCAGGCCGGTGCCTCCGTTGATGTGGCCAGCGTCCAGGCGGAGCCTGTCGCCGGGTACGCACACGATCGGCTGGTGAACGCGGCCCTCATCATGAATGCTGCCGCCGCGCTCGGCATGGACCGCACCGCGCAGACCATCGGAGTGATGACCGCGATGGGCGAGTCCGGGCTGCGGAACCTCGGCTACGGAGACGATCTGGCCGGCGTTACCAATCCCGACGGATCTCTCACCTGCTCGCTCGGCCTGTTCCAGCAGCAGTGGTGCCTTGGCACCTGGGGGACCAAAGCCGAAGTGATGGACCCCACCCACGCCGCGACGACGTTCTTCCAGCGTCTCGCCGGTGTCGCCGGTTGGCAGGACCTCGAACCGACTATCGCTGCCCACAAAGTGCAGGGAAATGCCGATCCCTTCTTCTACCGCGCTTACTGGGCGCCCGCAGTGCAGGTTGTCGCGGTCCTCAGCGGAACCAACGCCGCGGGGTGCGCGGTCTCAGGCGACGCTGTCGCCCTCTCCAACGAGCTCCTGGCCGCGCAGAAGGCGGGCACGTTCACCGACAAGGCCGAGCCCGGGTTGATCGACGCAGAGATCGCGCCGATCGCGTCAGGCAAGGTCACGGCGAGCTGCCACATCGATGTCCGCGTGCTGCAGCTCCTGGTGGCAGCACTGCACAAGTTCGAAACGATCGGGATCAGCGACCTCAACCGCCCCTGCATCGGCTCCAAGCAGAACTGCGAGTTCTCCGCGCACTGCTTCGACCCCTCCACAGCGGTCGACTTCTACATGGCCGGCGGGCACACGCTCACCGGCGCGAACCAGCCGTCGATCGATCTGATCACGTTCATCGGCCCGATCATTCCCGCCGGGTCCCAGGTCGGCCAGTCCGACTGCCGCGCCAACGCTGGGACCAGCCTGTCTTTACCCGGAATCAAGCAAATCGCCGACACGTGCAACCACGTCCATGTCGACTTCCAGCGCACAACCGCCGAGCTGATCCTCCCCGCCGGCTGAAAGGAACAACAGATGGTTCAAACAATCGCCGCGTCCCCCTCCTCGGCGTGGGCGCTGTCCGTGCTCACCTCCACCTCCTGGCTTGGTGCCGCAGTCGCCGTCGTCGGCATCCTTGCCGCCGCCGTTCAGACGATCCTCCTGGTCAGGATCCTCGGCTCGCAGCGAACCAGCACTCCAAACGGACCCGACGGCGACGTTAGCCGTCGAACCGAGCACACGCGCCGTCGCCTGCGTCTCGCCCTCATCTGGGCCGCCGCCGGGGCTATTTGGGCCGTCGTGATGACCGTTCTCTCCCGGCCGGAGCTGATCCCCTACGCTGTCGCCTCGGTCGGTGCCGCCGCGTCTGTCATCGCCATCGTCGCCGGCACCTCCCGCGCCCGGGGGACGCGCTCCTTCAACGGAATGAAGCTGCGCACGGTCATCGTCACCGCCGCAATCACGGCTGTCGTCGCCATCGGCCTGCTCTTCCTCGTCCCGCAAGCCAACAGCTGGTTCGGCGGAGTCACCGACCCGCAGCCAGCCAGCTGCGACAACGCAACTGCCTGCCCGCCCCCGGCCTGACCGCCGCCCACGAGAGGGAACTCACATGTCCAGCGAAACCCGCGCCAAGATCGATTTCACGCTCGGCGGACTGATCATTCTCGCCAGCGCCCACATCGCGCTCGTCCTCACGGGCTCCGGTGTCCCCATCACCAACCCGCTCCGCAGCCTGATCGTGCTGCTTTCCCTCGTCATCGGGAAGCCGCTCCCGCACGGTGTCACCCTCGGATCGTTGCCGGCATTCGTGACGGTGCTCGTGACCTGCCTGATCGTCGGCGCCCTTCTATGGTGGGCAATCGTGGTCGCGATCCGCCGCCTCCACCCCGGTCGCAATTCGGACGACAACGGCCTGATGACGGCGCAACACCGGCGGAAACAGAACGCACGCACCAACACGCTCCCGCATCCGTTCGCGTTCATCGGCAGGAAACCGTTCCACGCCAACAGCGAGGACTCCTTCACCGTCGTCGCTTCATCCGGCGCTGGTAAGACGATGCGCTTCGTCGTTCAAATGGTCGCGCGCGCTGCCGGCGCCTGCGTGACCACCTCCACGCGCCTGGATGTGTTCCTGCTCACCGCGTGGATCCGCGGCCGCGTCGGTCGTGCCCTCACCTTTGCCCCCGAATACCGCACACTCCTTCCATGGAAGTGGCGCGTCCACTGGGACATCGTCGCGGGGTGTGAGAGTGCGGCGGTGGCGATGGAGCGCGCCGACGCGATCGCCAACGCGATGCCGCTGTCCGGGGACTCAAAGAACTCCGGGTTCTTCAAAGAGTCGGCCTCGCTGATCTTGCGCTGCATGATGCACGCCGCCGCCTTGGGAATGCCCGGCAGTGACAAGAAGTACACGTTCCGCGACGTCATCGACTGGATGCAGGACCTCTCCAACAACACGCCGTACACGATCCTTCGCGAGCACCCGAAGGCAAACCACCGCTGGTTCAATGACCTGAAGACCTTTGCCCGCGGGGATGCAGTCGAGACACGTAACAACATTCAGCAGACCATCACGATCCTGCTGAAGGCGCTGGCGATCGACGAGATCCTCGACGCGGTCTGCCCGGCCGACGGCGTGATCATGCTGAACCTCGAGGCGTTCATCGCCTCCACCGACACCCTCTACCTGATGAGCAAGAAGAAGGGCTTGGCGGCTCCGGTCATCACCGCCCTGGTCGAGTCCCTCCAGTCTGCCGCTATGGACGCAGGCGAGCAGAAGCCGCTCAGCCCCGTGCTGACGATCGTGCTCGACGAGCTGGCCAACGTGTGTCCGCTCCCGTCTGCGCCGTCACTGATGACCGACGGGCGCGGGCACGGCATTCAGGTCGCTGCCATCCTCCAGGGCCGCAAGCAATGCGAGCAGCGTTTCGGCACCGAAGGCGCGGACATCATCCTCCGGCTCTCGTCCTGCCTGATCTTGTTCGGTGGGTCGCGCGATTACGACTTCCTCCGCGAGCTTTCTAATCTCGCGGACAAGCGTGAGGTCACTCGCGAGTCAACTACGGACGGGCCGTCCGGCACGTCCACGTCGGCTTCCACCCAGGAGACCGACGTATTCACGGTGGGCCGTCTGCATGCGCTCGACGAGGGCATGGCGATCATGTTCTACCGGAACCTCCCAGCCGTAATCGTGCGGCTGCCCGCATGGTGGGAAAGCGACGATGCCGGTGACTACGAGATGAGCCAGAGCCACACCCGGAGCGAGCTAGGGCTTGCCGCATGAGCCGCAGGAAGAAGCAGCCGCTCGGGCCACTCACGCTCGGCGCGACAGTCGCCGACCATGAAGGCCGCATCGGAGCGCAAGCAGAGGATATCGACAACCTCGAAGGAGCCTTCCAGGGCCTGGGCGGTCAGATGACCAAGATCCTCGACTGGCTCGAGGCGCGCCCCGGAGGCCCCTGGTCGTGGCGCACACTCGACCAGGACGCGGCCAAGGAGTTGTGGGCTGAGCTCTATGACTGGGTGAACTGGTTGCGCGACCGATACCTCGTCCATCTCAGCGGCGACGACACCTATCGTCTGCTGAACGACTGGTACAAGCATCCGGTCGCGGTCGAAATGCTCACCGCCCTGATGGTCTCCCACCAGTACGTCTACCGGCGCACGAGAGCAGCGCCATCATTCGACCTCGTTGAGTGGCATGAACGCTGCTTGTGGCCCACCTTCCAACGGATGCGGGCGCTGAATCTGTTCCCAACCAGCCACGCCACCGACGCACCCTGGACGCCCGCGGACCCCCTTCCCAGGACTCCTGACGACGACAACTTTGCCGAGTTCGTGCTCGACGATCTTCGCTCACGCCCAGAAGGAGAGCACGTCACGGAGCCGGTACGCGCCGACGGTCCGCCCGCGCTCACGGATGCGGACGCACCGCCGACGGAGGAGGACTGGGCCGAATGAGGGATGGTGACAACTCTCCGGTGACCACCGTTGTCACCACCTTCCGACCAGCATCCAGCACCGAACAGGAGCGACGGATCGGCGAGCGTGAGACGCGTCTTGCCACCCTCATCCTGCGTGGCTGGACACTGACGACGACAACGTCATCCGCCGGCAACGGCACCATTACCATCGTTGACACTCTGATCCGCCGCACCGCGCTCACACGCAAGGCGGGAGAGCCATCGCCCGCGGTTGCAGCCTCAGGACTTTCCCTCGTGGCGACTGCGTGATGTGACGTCCCCACCAATCCCGCGTACAAACGGCCGCCTCCGGTGATCCCGGAGGCGGCCGTTCTGTGCTGGCGGGCGGTTAGAGCTCTGGCCCGCTGAGAGAGCGGTGGGGTTCCTCGTCGACGTCGAGCGGTCTGCGGCTGGTCTGGGCCGCGGTGACGTTGTCCACCCGTTCCGCGACGTCGACGCGATCGGCCGGGGACGATTCTGCGGTGGGTCGGCCGTTGGTTGCCGCCGGCGCCCGAAGCTCTCGCAGGGCCGCCAACGCGTCTGCGTAGGCTGGGTCATCGTGGGCAGGTGGCGGCCCCAGTGGTGTGTCTGCGGTGATGTGGTGATAGTCGCGGTACGCGATGATCCGCGCCAGGTTGCGCCGCCAAAGTGCCCGCTGGGTGCTGTCCTCCGGGGCGCTGCCCAGCGACTCCATCCACACAGGCCGGGTCGCTTCGGTGAGGTCGGTGAGGGCGTTGATGCGGTTGGCGATGAGGTCGGCCTGCTGGTTCACCCAATCGCGCACCGTCGGGTCGTGTCCGACGCTTCCCGGTGCCGGGGTGATCCACGACGGCAGTTCGATAGTGGGTACGCCGGCGGGGTCGCCGACCCGGTAGTGGAGCACCTTGGCCAAGGACCGAGCTTCGTTGAAGCCGTCGATGTCCCGGCTCGCTGTGGCGTTGCGGAGGACCGTTCGCACGTCCGACCCGCGCGCTTCGTGCGCGGCGAGACGTTCGGCAAGGGCCGCCCACGCCGGGTCGTCGGTGATGCGGCCGGCCGCGTCGCGGTCCAGCACGCTGCGCAGGATGATCTCCATTTTCATCTTGGTGACTTCGCCGAGAACGCGTACGTTGGCGTCCTCGTAGGCAGGCACGAGCCGCTGCAGCGAGTTTGCAGCCTCCTGCTCCTGCTCTAGTGTCTCGGTAGCGGAGAGCTCTGCCTGTTCGCGGGCGAGGACTCGTTCGAGGCCGTGGAGGATGGAGTCCTTATCCCGGTCAGGGCTGTGGCCGTCGGCGGCCAACGTGTCGTCGGTGATCACGTACAGGTGGTTGCCCTGGCGGCCGCGCGTCGCTGCCACGTACAGCTGTTCGCGGGCAGTCCCGTCCGGGTCGATCATCGTGTGGGTGGTGTCGACGGTCATGCCCTGGGAGCGGTTGACGGTGGTGGCGTAGCCCAACTCGACGTGCTCGGCCACGTACCAGGCCGGGAGCGTCACGACGCCCTCGTGGCGGATGCTCTTGACCTTCAGCGAACCGTCGTCGCCGACTTCGAGGACGTGCCAGAGGTCACCGTTGGCGACGAAGTCCTTGCCCTGGTTGGCGCGCAATCGCCGGTTGTTGTCGCGGGTGACGATCCGGTCGCCGACGCCGGCGCGGTTGCCGTCGTGCAGGGTCGGGCCCTCAGGGGAGACGGTTCCGGCCGCGATCTTGTCGATGCGGGCGCGGGCGGAGAGCGCGACGACTTCCTCGTTCGTGGCCGCCAGCATGAGCGCTTCCTTGCCGTCGGCCTCGTCGCGCAGGAAGGCGTCGTAGATGTCCTCCAGCAGCGTCATCCGCAGTCCACCGTGAGTGCGGCCGCGGGTGACGTAGAAGTCGAGTGCGGTCTCCTTGCCGTCCCGCAGGCGCAGCGTGGCTGCGGCTTCTTCCTGGTCGACGAACCGGTAGACGTGTTCGAGTGCGACGGCGCCGACGGTCTTGTCGAGTAGCCGCAGCGTGCCGCCGGCTTCGACAGCGGCCAGCTGTTGGTAGTCGCCGAGGGCCTTGATGCTGGCTCCGTGAGCTTCTGCCAGTTCTAGGAGCTTGGCGTACATGGGGAGGCTCGCCATGCCGGCCTCGTCGATCAGGAGCACGGTGTTGGCGTCGATGCGGTACCGGTCGCTGGCGCGCTGTTCGGGCGTTCCGGTGGTGTGGATCTGGATGAGCTTGTCGGCGGTGTCGGCTTCGACGTCGATCTCTTCCGCCAGGACGGTCGACGCCGCGGCCGAGGGTGCGACGGCGAGCACGCGGCCGCCGGCGGCTTCAACGGCGCGGGCGAAGGCGCGCATGGAGGTGGTCTTGCCGGTTCCCGCGGGGCCGATTCCGATGTCGATGAGTCCACCATTGCAGGCGAAGTGGCGGGCGAGTGCAGCCTGGGTCGGGTCGAGCGCGTACTTGCCAGCGGCGATCTGAGCGGCGTTCACCTGCGCGAGGGTCGCGTCGAAAACGTCTTCCGGGACGCGGAATCCGGCGGTGGTCGGTGCTGCCTGGACCAGGCGTTCTTCGGTGTCAAGGATCCGCTGTGAGGTGTAGGTCTCGCCGCGGTAAAGGCGGTAGATCGAGGACCCGTTGGCGAGCTGCAGCGCCGCGGGAACCGGGTTCGGTTCGTCCGCGGTCAGCCGCACTGAGAGGTCGACCGTTCGCTGCAGGAGGGCGTCGCGGAAGGTGAGCGGGTCGAGGTCGGGGTGGGTGGTGAAGTACGCGGCGACGGCTCGGTTGGCTTCGGCCTCGAGGTGGTCGATGCGCCAGGTGGTGCGTGAGTTCTCGACGTTGCGCAGCACGTACTCGGCGACCTGGTCGAGGTTCATCGGCTCCAGGATGCGGGCGCGTTCGCCGATATCGGTCGCACTGAATGCGGCGTCGAGCATGGTTTGGGTGCCGCCCGCACCGAGGTATTGTTCGGCGAACTCGGCCTCGGTGTCGCGAATCTCGTCCAGGCTGCGCAGCTGGTCTTTGGCTTCGCGTGTGGCCAAGTTCGCCTTCTCCAACATGGCCTGCTGCGCCTTGCGCGGGGGAGTGTGGCCGTGGGTGGTGACGTACTCCTTGACGAGCTTGGCGTACTCGTCTTCGATGGCGACTCTGCGGCTGGAGCGCGCCCGGCACAGGTCCTGGTCGACGCCGGCAATCTCCGGAACGGGGCGCTTGTCGCGGCCGCGGCTGGTGTCGGTCCAGGCCAGCCCGAGGCGCTGCATGGACAGCACCTGGACGAGCATGTTGTACCGCTCGGAGGCGGCGACGCCGAGGTTGTGGAGGATGCGTCCGTCCAGGCTCCGCCACTTGCCGTCGATGCCTTGGACCTTCGTGGAGACGGCCGCGTGGGTGTGCAGGTTGGGGTCACCGGACCGGGAGTCAAAGTGCTCGAACATCGTCACTGTGAGCCCGTGCGTGTCCATCTGGGCGATCCCGCCGGCGCCGACGCGCGTCTTTCCCGCTTCCTGCTCGATCCAGCTGAGGGTCATTCGGACGGCGTCGTTGTGGATCTCGTGTAGCTGCTGGGAGCGTTCCTTGTCGGCGAGGATCCAGAGCACGGAGAAGCTCTTGGAGGGGGTGAACACCAGGTCATACCCGGCGACAGGCTGACGGTCCTGCTTGCCGATCGTGGCAAGGAAACGGGACACTTCGTTGTCCTTCGGTGCCCGTCCCAGCTGCTCCTGCAGGTGGGCAGTGGCGAGGTCCCAGCGGATCAGATCGCGCTCGACGCCCGGCTCGGGAACGCGGCCGTGAGCGGTGCGGAACTCGCGGTAGGCCGCGCCCACCATCTTCGCCCACTCGTCGGTCCCGGTCTGCGGCACCATGAATCGTCGTCCCAGACGCGCGGCCGCGTGAGCTTCCTTCGCGCTCATTCCCTCGGCGATCTTGGCCTTGATGAACTCGTCCGCGTCCGGGCGCAACCCCTCACCAAAGAGGGCTTTCATCTGCTCCTCGGAGACCTCGCCGGACATCCCGAGCGCTGCCGCTCCCTTGCCGAACCAGACGCCGGCAGGGTTGCCCTCGGCGGTGTAGTAGTCGGTGAGTTCTTCGCCGCGTTTGCGTGTCTGGTCGTGAGAAGCGACCTGCCGGGTGAGGTAGGTGTACCCGTCTCCGGCGTGGAGGACGTGGACTGTCATCATCGGCAGCCGCCCCCTTTCGGATCAGATTCGCGGGCTTATCAGCCCTTTTGCTCCTGCTTGGCCGTTCCGCACACTGCTAGTGCAAGAGGTGTGTTGTTCCTGGTGTCTCAGTGTAGCTGGTCGCTGCTCTGAGACTGGCTTTCGCATGGCTCTGCGATTGACTGTCGCTGGATGCTGCCTGCTCTGAAAGGTGAGCTGTTGGATGATGCTGGCTCTTTGGTTCTTGCGATGCTCGTGCGCGTGATGGCCTGGCTGCCGGAAGTGTTTCGCCGCCTGCGGCGAGGGCCGGCGGCCGGATAGAATCGCGGCGTTAGGTGCTCAAGTGGAGGTTGAGCATGGACAACTCGATGAAGGAGTGTGCCCATGTCGGCAAAGACCACGAAGCCCAAGTCCGCATCCACGCTCGCGCGTGAGCGTGCGCGTGCCGCGCGTGCAGCGCAGCTGGAGGAGCAGAAGAAGAAGGAAGCCCGTATCGAAGATGCGGCGACGTCGTACTACCTCTCGCTCGACAAGCTCGATCAGCTCGCGGCGCAGCGCGAGGAGGCCATGCGGGAGTTCGACGCGCAGCAGGGCGCGCTCGAGCTGCAGCAGGGCAAGGTGATCGCGGAGCTGCGCTCGTTGGAGACGGTCGCCACTATCGCAGAGCTGCTGGGGATCAGCACGGCGGAGGTCACGCGACTGTCGAAGCTGGTCGACGCGGCGCCGGCCGCAGGCGCGCCGGCGGAGCAGCAGCCGACGTCGGAGGTTGCTGGGCCGTCGTGGCCCAACGTCGCGACGTCGCAGGCTCCCGCGGAAGAATCGTTCGAGTCCGAGGGCGACGGCGAGCACGTGGCCGCGTAATCAGCGGACCGCGCTCACGACGAAGCGGCGGGGGGAACCACTACGGTTCTCCCCGCCGCTTCGTCGTTGCCAGCCGTCAGATGGTTCACCGCTCCTTCTGGTTAGCGGCCCGGGTGAGCTGGGTGGCGAAGGTGCGGTGGTTGTAGAAGTCGAGCGCGTCGAGCCAGATGTCGGTGGTGACGTCGATGCGAGCGACGGTGGGCATCGGGCCTTGGTAGCGGTGCGCGTTGGGGTAGACGCGGCCGCAGTGGTTGCAGACGGTGTAACCAGCAAGGACGTCGTTCTCTTCGGCCGCGTCGACCCGTGCGCTGTCCCAAAGGTGGCCGTCTGCTGCGAGGTAAGACACGTCCCAATCTCCGGCGCACTCAGCTGCTCCGCAGCCGATGTAGTCGACGCCGTTCTGGTCGTCCGGGCTGGTGGTTCCGGAAGGCTCGAACCCGGTCAGCGGGAGAGTCGGGTACGGCAACTCCGGTACGGCTGCCTTGACGGCTGCGCGGGCGGTGTCGTTGTCGAGGTCGAGGAAGTATCCGCGTACGGCCTGGTAGAACCCGTCCCGGCTGTCGACGTCGTGGTCGGCGCTGCGTTCGGTGAACGAGCCGAGAGTGCTGCTGCCTGTGACGATCAGGTTGTTCTGCGCGTCGCGGTCGACGGTAACGGTGATGTTGGGGCAGAGCTTGGTGAGCTTGCGCTGGAGCCAAGTTGCGTCGTTCTTGGTGGCCATGAGGGTTCCTTTCGAGAGTCTGCGGTCTAGGCGGCCGCGGGCAGCGTGTTCTGTGGGGCCGCGGGAAGGATGGTGTCGGTGCCGGGGACGCGGACCGCCCATGCCGACGGGGTGACGGGGGTCGAGACCAGCGGCTGCTGGCGGTGGAGGTAGGCCTCGTGGTTGCGGATCAGGGTGCTGACGTAGCGACGCCATTCCTCGTTGGTCGGGAGGTTGCGAGCCCACTGGAGCTGCTCGGTGAGTCGCTCGTGCTCCGCGATCAGCTCGTCTCGCTCGAGGAGGGCGATGCGCGCGCCGATCGCGAACAGTGCCAGGCCGGCGTCGGTGAGACGAGTCAGGTCGACGGCGCGGGCGGGGAGGGCGAGCTCGTTGCCGAAGCCGGCACCGGCGGCGTACTCCGCCAGCCGCTCTTCGCCGTCGATCGGCTCAACCGCGGAGTCGACGTTCGCACGGTGCCAGTGGAAGTCGATCGCCTTGCGGGCGCGGGCGGTGGCGACGTACAGGTCAGCGAACGTCTCGCGCGTCTGGTCGATCCCTGCCTGCAGGATCTCGGTCGGCGTGTAGGGGGTCATCGGTCTTCTCCTCTCGCGGTCGGCTGGTGTCGGGGTTACTGGCAGGAGTCGCAGCCGAGGAGGTCCATCGGGTCGACGGGGACCTCGTAGCCGCCGATCTGGTCGAAGCTGCTGGTGGTGTTCTGCGTGTTCATCGGTTCTTCCCTTTCGTTAGGTGTCCGCGGAATCAGAGGTGGGCGGATCATCGAATAAGGGGACCGACTTGGCGGACGCCGGAGCCTGTCAAGGGTTCCGACCGACCCCCAGCGCGCACGAGTCTTGGATCGCAGGTGCGGAGCACCTTCCCCGACCATTTCGAGATGCAGGGGAGGGAGCGGCCCTTGACAGGCGGAGAGCGGCCGCTAGTACGATTCCCCCTCTCGATGCTCCGGCTACCCGTCCCGTTCCTCGTCAGCTGGTCGTCGCGCTGCTCGCCTCGGCCGCGGGAGCGTGAGGGCGGCGGAGCCTGCCTTCACGCCGGCCCGCGGGCCGGCCCTGGCGGCTACAACAGCGCGAGCAGATCCTGGTCGGGCTTGGCGTACGGGGTGCGGGGCAGTCCGATCCGCGTGCGACGCCTCTCGCTGGGCGAGCCGATCGCCCACGCGTAGCGGTAGTTACCCGGGTGTCTCACGCGCGTGACTTGCAGCTCCTGGAGTGCATGACGGAGCCAGGTGGAAGGGTTCTCGTTGGCGCGTCGAGCTGGTGCACCAAGGGCGACGAGGCGGCGTTCCGCGCCGTCAGCGCCGGACTCCTGGGCGCGGATCTTCTGCAGGGTGCGGTCGCTGAGAACGAGACCGTGACGCGGCAGGTAGGTCAGGGTCCGGCGGGTGGAGCGTCCGAGGGCCAGCGCGTTCGTAGCCTGGTAGCAGACCCCTATGTGACCGGCCTTGTACTCGTCGACGCGCTCGTTGCCGTTCTGGTCGACGATGGTGCGGGTGCGGGGCATGGGGTCAGAGAAGGACACGACTCCGCGGATGCCCTCGGCGGCTGCGCTTTCGAAGACGCGGCGCAGGAACCAAGACTCGGCGTTCGCTGGTGTGTCGGTGAGGACGAGCCGACCGAGCTCGAGCGTCTGCATGTTCGGCTGCAGCTCCGGGAAGACGTTGCTCAGCACGCTGGCGCGCATCGGAATGCTGAGGACCGCGACGCCGACCAGGGCGCGGCCGCCGACGGTGGCGCCGTCGACGGCGAGGCGGTCGTCGGTGGTCGTCAGTCCGTAGCTGAACCTGGCGGCGGGGAAGGATGCGGCGTAGTGGTGCCGGGTGACGAAATCGCGTGCGAGCTGCTCGGGCAGCCGCACGACGTCGAAGGACGGGGCATGGAACCCGCCATCGGCGGGGTGCCGCCAGCTGTGCTGGCGGAACCCCCACCGCTGCGAGAGAAGGGATGCCGGGGCGCTCATCCCACCAGCCCCATCGTCTCGACGCAGATACCGACGATGTCGCGGGCACACGGGGGGCAGACCGCGTTTCCAGCCGCCTTCGTGATGTCGCGCTGGGAGACGGGCTTCAGCCGGTTGGTCGGCTGCCACATGTAGTCGGCGGGGAAGGCCATCCCGGCGGCGACTTCGGTGGGGAGGAACATCCGCAGCAGGGTGTCAGGGACCATCTCCATGGCGGCGTCGAGGTCCTTGGCGCTGATCGGTGCGCGCTGGCCGCGCGGCTGCTGCATGATTGCCTGGTGCCCGGCGGTGGTCAGGGTACGCATCGGCTCCGTGGCAGGCGTGGTCATCTCGGCCCCGCCACCGTTCATGCGGTGGATGAGGGCGTGGTTCGCGCCGTCGGCGACCACGGTCCGCATCGGCTCGGCGTACGGGTCGAAGTCGCGCACCCGGTCACGGAACTGGGTGACGAACGGGGTCACCAGGGCGTGGTGGTTGCCTCCGGCCGTGAAAGTGCCGGCGGCTTCGGTGACGGGGCGTGCGGTGCCAGTGCCGTACATCTCGGCGATGAACGGCGTGCGCTCGGGTGCGTAGGCGAGCGCGGTCTCCAGGCGAGTGGTCTGGGTGCGCAGCGCCTCGTCGACGGGGTAGGCGCTCTTGCCGTCGCGGCCGTCGACGGGGACGGCGAGTGCCTTGGAGTTGCTCGTGTGGAGCGCCTTCAGCGGCTCGGTGATGGGCCAGCTGCGGTAGTAGGCGTCGGCTTCGCCGTGGTGCGGGTGGCGCGGGTCGGCGGCGTCGTAGGTGTTGCCTGCCGCCTCCAGGTGCGTCGGTCCCCAGTAGCGGGCGACTCCGGCGGCCACGCGCAGCCGGGTCTTCGGCTTGAGGCGGTCACCGATCGGACGGCCCGGGATGGACCAGTCGATCGCGACGGACGCGGGGAGGTAGCCCGGCTCGACGATGGAGCCGCAGCCGGGGCAGCAGTAGACGTAGGCCTGGCGGTAGCGGCCGACCGTGCGGCCCGGCTTGAAGGACTGGACCGACTCGCGCATCTCGCCGCACTTCCAGCAGTAGGCGAGGGGCCGCAGGATGCGGTCGAGGTCGGGGGCCTTGTCGGCTTCCGGCCAGGCGACGATGTTTCTGACAGGTTGAAGTGG
>NZ_JAGEKP010000020.1 GCF_017565305.1 Leifsonia sp. TF02-11 | reverse complement strand
GAGGGGCAGAACGCGCGACTCGCGGCGAAGCTGACGGGCGCGAAGATCGACATCCAGCCCGATTCGATCCTCGACGACAAGTAAACGGGAGGGCTGGATGTCGATCTTCGCGCCGTGCCGACGCGGCGAAGCCGTGGCGACACGGTTGCCGAAGGCACACGAACACGACATCCAGCCCGATTCGATTCTGGACGACAAGTAATTCTTCAGGAATGTTCGTCTCGGACGGAGCGTTTGATCGTGTGCGGCGCTCCGTCCTGATTCGGCGCAGGGATGCGTGAGGGGTAAGATGGAAGCCGTCAGAACGTGCGTCGGACGCCGTTCTCGCGCTCCCCGGCCCTCACTTCTGAGGGTCGTTCTCCGGAATTCGGAAATCGTGGCGGACCCGTCCGCCACTCTTCCCGGGCGGGGCGCGTGGCTGCATCCGGTCGACGAGTGTCTCGATCTCGCACTCAAGCGCAGGGCCTTCGGGCGGGCGCTGAGAGCGGAGGAGAGCCTCGACCCGACGGCCCCGTGGGCTGAATCCCTCAGGGCCTACTTACGAGAACAGGCAGAAGAAGCTGTGACTTCACATGAGTGACACCAAATGAGCGGCTCGAAATGAGTTCCGTCCGCTACTAACGCCTGCCCTGTCCGGGGTGGGCCCCAGACAGGAGAATTGTGGCTGCAAAACCACGCGTACACGAGGTCGCGAGCGAGCTCGGCGTCGACAGCAAAGTCGCGCTCGCGAAACTCAAAGAGATGGGCGAGTTCGTCAAGGGACCGTCCTCGAGCATCGAGCCGCCGGTAGCGCGCAAGCTGCGTGCCGCCCTGGAGGCTGAAGGCTTCACCGCCGACAAGGCCGCCGCCGCCCCCAAAGCGGAGGCTCCGCGTCCCGCTGCTCCGCGCCCTCCGGCGTCGAGCGAGTCCGGCGCGCCCAAGCCGCAGGCGCCGATGTCGGTCGCCGAACGTCAGGCCGCAGCGGAGAAGGCTGCCGCCGAGAAGGCTGCGGCGGAGAAGGCTGCAGCCGAGAAGTCGGCGCCCGCCGCGCCCGCGGCCGCGGCTCCGGCCGAGAAGGCCGCGCCGTCGGCCCCGCGCCCCGGTGGTGCGGCTCCCGGCGCCGGCAGCATCCCGCGCCCGGGCGCCCCGCGCCCCGGCAACAACCCGTTCTCGTCGAGCCAGGGCATGGGCCAGCGGCCCAGCGCCCCCCGCCCCGGCAACAACCCCTACTCCAGCTCGCAGGGCATGGGCCAGCGCCCGAGCCCCGGCAACATCCCGCGTCCGGCTCCGCCGCGTCCCGGCTCGCCCCGCATCGGCGCGCCCGGCCAGGGCGGCGGCAACCGGCCCGGCCAGCGCCAGGGTGGCGGCGGAGGCCGCCCCGGCTTCCAGCAGCGTCCCGGCGGCGCCGGTGGCGCCGCGGGCGGCGGCTTCCAGCGTCCGGGCGGCGGCACGGGTGGCGGCTTCGGCGCCCCGCGTCCGGCCGGCGGCGGTGGCCGCGGTCGTGGCCCCGGCGGCGGTACCGCCGGGGCGTTCGGCCGTGGCGGCGGCAAGTCCAAGGCCCGCAAGTCGAAGCGCGCGAAGCGTCAGGAATTCGAGATGCGGGAGGCCCCGTCGCTGGGCGGCGTGAGCGTTCCCCGCGGTGACGGCGGCACGGTCATCCGACTGCGCCGTGGTTCCTCCATCTCCGACTTCGCCGACAAGATCGACGCGAACCCGGCCTCGCTGGTCACCGTGCTCTTCCACCTGGGCGAGATGGCGACCGCGACCGAGTCGCTCGACGAGGCGACCTTCCAGATCCTCGGCGAGGAGCTGGGCTACAAGATCCAGGTCGTCTCCCCGGAGGACGAGGACCGCGAGCTGCTCGAAGGCTTCGACATCGACCTCGACGCCGAGCTGGAGGGCGAGTCCGACGAGGACCTCGAGATCCGGCCCCCGGTCGTCACCGTCATGGGTCACGTCGACCACGGTAAGACGCGCCTCCTCGACGCCATCCGCAACGCGAACGTCGTCGCGGGCGAGGCCGGCGGCATCACCCAGCACATCGGTGCGTACCAGGTGTGGACGGAACACGACGGCATCGAGCGTGCCATCACCTTCATCGACACCCCCGGTCACGAGGCGTTCACCGCCATGCGTGCCCGCGGTGCGCAGGTCACCGACATCGCGATCCTCGTGGTCGCGGCCGACGACGGCATCATGCCGCAGACGATCGAGGCGCTGAACCACGCTCAGGCGGCAGGCGTCCCGATCGTGGTCGCGGTCAACAAGATCGACAAGCCCGAGGCCAACCCGGCCAAGGTGCGCCAGCAGCTCACCGAGTTCGGTCTGGTGGCGGAGGAGTACGGCGGCGACGTCATGTTCGTCGACGTCTCCGCGCGCAACAACATCGGCATCGACGACCTGCTCGACGCGGTGCTGCTCACCGCAGACGCCGGTCTCGACCTGCGCGCCAACCCGAACAAGGACGCGCGCGGTGTCGCCATCGAGGCGAAGCTCGACAAGGGCCGCGGCGCCGTCGCGACGGTGCTCATCCAGTCCGGAACGCTGCGCGTCGGTGACGCGATCGTCGCGGGCACGGCCTACGGCCGCGTCCGTGCGATGGCCGACGAGAACGGCGACCCGGTGCTCGAGGCCGCTCCGTCCCGCCCGGTGCAGGTGCAGGGTCTCTCCAGCGTTCCGCGCGCCGGTGACACCTTCATCGTCACCGAGGAGGACCGCACCGCCCGCCAGATCGCCGAGAAGCGTGAGGCCGCCGAGCGCAACGCCCAGCTGGCGAAGGCCCGCAAGCGCATCTCGCTCGAGGACTTCACCCGCGCTCTGGAAGAGGGCAAGGTCGAGGCGCTCAACCTCATCATCAAGGGCGACGTGTCCGGTGCCGTGGAGGCGCTGGAGGAGTCGCTCATGAAGATCGAGGTCGACGACTCGGTCAGCCTGCGCATCCTGCACCGCGGTGTCGGCGCGATCACCGAGTCGGACATCGACCTGGCGACCATCGACAACGCGATCGTGATCGGCTTCAACGTCCGCCCGGACGTGAAGGCGCGCGAGCGTGCGGCCCGCGAGGGTGTGGATGTCCGCTTCTACTCGGTCATCTACAACGCGATCGAAGACATCGAGAACTCGCTCAAGGGCATGCTCAAGCCCGAGTTCGAAGAGGTCCAGTCGGGTGTCGCCGAGATCCGCGAGGTGTTCCGCTCCTCCAAGTTCGGCAACATCGCCGGTGTCATCGTCCGCTCCGGAACGATCACGCGCAACGCCAAGGCGCGCGTCATCCGCGACGGCGTGGTGGTGGGGGACAACCTCTCCATCGAGTCGCTGCGTCGCTTCAAGGACGACGTCACCGAGGTGCGTACGGACTTCGAGGCCGGTATCGGCCTCGGCAAGTACAACGACATCCAGGTCGGCGATGAGATCGAGACCACCGAGCTGCGGGAGAAGCCCCGCGTCTGATCGGAGACACGAAGGCCCGGCGGGAGACCGCCGGGCCTTCGGCTTCCGACACCGGAATCACCGAAGGAGGACCACATGGCCGATCCGGCACGGGCGAGGAAGCTCGCCGACAGAATCAAGGTCATCATCGCGAAGCGGCTCGATCGAGGACTGCGCGACCCGCGCCTGGGTTTCGTGACGATCACCGACGTCCAGGTGACGGGCGACCTCCAACACGCGACGGTGTTCTACACCGTGTACGGAACCGACCAGGAGCGGGCCGACACGGCTGCAGCACTGCAGGCGGCAACCGGCATGCTGCGCAGCGAGGTCGGCAAGAACATCACCGCCCGGCTGACGCCGACGCTGGAGTTCCAGCTCGACGCCATCCCGGAGAACGCGGCGCACATCGAGGACCTTCTGCGTCAGGCGCACGAGCACGACACCGAGGTGGCCGGGCTGGCGGCGGGCGCGAGCTACGCGGGGGACGAGGATCCCTACGTGAAGCCGAAGGATGTCGACGACGAGGAGTGAGCCATCCACGAACGGAGGGGGCCCGGTGGTGATCCACCGGGCCTTCGCCGTAGCCTGATCGCATGTACGCCGTCTCGTTCTACGATGCCGACCCCGATGCCGGGCCGGAGCACTTCCAGCGGTTGGTCGACACCTACCCGCGCCACAAGGCCTACCTGGACGAGTTCGCGAAGGACGGCGAGCTGCTGATGATCGGCACGTTCGGCGACCCGGCGTCGCAGGGGTCGATGGCGATCTTCCGGTCGCGGGAGGCCGCGGAGCGGTTCCGCGCCGGTGACCCGTTCTGGACGGAGGGGCTGGTGTACCGCTCGCGCATCCTCGACTGGGATCCGCTGGTGTTCGCGGAGTCCTGAGTTCCCACAGGCCGGAGGGCTCACGGCAGCGTGTAGCCGCCGCCCTCCGTGACCGCCAGACCGTCGTCGAGCAGGCCGCGCAGCGCCCGGTCGCGCTGCGCCGCATCAGGCCAGACGTCTTCGAGCTCCTCCGGGGTGACCGGGATGTGCGACGCGCGCAGCTCGGCGAGGATGCGACCCCGCACCTGACGGTCGCTGCCCTCGTACTTCTTCTGCACGGCTTTGCGCGGGCCCTCGTACGCCGGATAGCCGGCCGCTCGCCATGCGCACCGCTGCGCGAGCGGGCAGTCGTCGCAGCGCGGCGACCGCGCCGTGCAGACGATCGCGCCCAGCTCCATCATCCCGGCGTTGAAGGCCGCGGCCGCCGGGAGCTCGCGGGGGAGCAGCGCCGACATCGCCGCGAGGTCGCGCCGGGCGCTCGGCGGCGACGGTTCGCCCTGGCCGTCGACGGCCCGGGCGATGACGCGGCGGATGTTGGTGTCGACGACGGGATGGCGTGCGCCGTAGGCGAAGACGGCCACCGCGCGGGCGGTGTAGTCGCCGATCCCCGGGAGCGCCAGCAAGGCCTCCACGTCGTCGGGCACGACGCCGCCGTGCCGTTCGGTGATCGCCACGGCCGCCGCGTGCAGCCATAGCGCGCGGCGCGGGTAGCCGAGCGACTGCCAGGCGCGCACCGCCTCCCCTGGGGGCACGGCCGCCAGATCGGCGGGGGTCGGCCAGCGGGTCAGCCACTCTTCGAGCCGCGGGATCACGCGGGACACCGGTGTCTGCTGCAGCATGAACTCGCTGACGAGCGTTCCCCACGGGGTGAAGCCGTCGCGGCGCCACGGGAGGTCGCGCCGGTTGGCGTGGTACCAGTCCACCACCGCGGTGGCGAATGTCTCCGGCATGCTTCGAGGCTACCGGTTCGCGGCCGTCGCCCACGGCTTATGCTCGTCGCATGATGCTGCCTCCGACTCCGCGGGTCCTCGCGCTGCGCGAGATCGTCGGCGACGTGCGTGCGCTGGCGCCGAGGGGGCGCGTGATCGTCGCGGTCGACGGAGGCGGGGGCACGGCGGAGTTCGCCGACGACCTCGCCGCCGTGTTCCGGGAGGCCGGCTCCGACACCCATCGGGCGTCGGTCCGCGACTTCCATCGCTCGCGCGCGGATCGCACGCTGCTCGGCCCGGAGACCCCGACGGGCTTCTATCGCGACTCCTTCGACTACGGGACCCTGCGGCGGGTGCTGATCGACCCGTTCCGGATGGCCGGCAGCACCGGCTTCCAGACCGCCGCCTTCGACGAGGCGCGGGATGTCCCCGTGGAGAGCAGGTGGGAGACCGCCGGTCCGGACGCGGTGCTCGTGATCGACGGCGAGTTCCTGCTGCGGCCGGAGCTGCGGCGGGAGTGGAACGCGTCGGTGCTGCTGATCAACGCGCCCGAACGCGCGATCTACGAGGAGGACGCCCGGCCGCGCGACGTCGCGACCATCCTCATCGACGACTCCGACCCGGCCGCGCCCGTGCGGGTGCCGCGACCCGCGTCGGCATGACGCGTCGAGGAGACCGTCCGCCGCTGGTCAGAGCACCGTCTGCACGCGGCGGGCGACCTCGGCAGGCGCGATGAACGCCCCGGTGGCCTCCACCTCGTGCACGAGTCCGGTGAGGGCGGCGTTCACGGGGGCGTCGCCGCCGTTCGCCCTGGCCTCTGCGACGACCGCGCCGTTCAGGTAGTCGATCTCGCTCGGTTGCCCGCGGCGGATGCTCTGCAGCGTCGATCCCGGGTTCGGTGTCGCGCCCATCCGCCTGCGCATCACCAGGGGGACGAGCTGCGCGACCCAGCGGGGCGAGGAGGCGACGAATCGCAGGATGCGGTCGTCGAGGCCCTGGATGCTGCCGAAGCGGACGCCGCGGGCGATGCCGACGCGCACGGCCTCCTGGAGGCTCGCCGTGATGATCGGCCGCAGCGTCCTGCTGCCGAGCGTCTCCTGCGCGCTCAGCCCGGTGATTGCGGGCATCGCGTTCACCTGGTTGACCATGAGCTTCGTCCACTGGCAGCCCGTGAAGTTGTCGACCGCGAAGCTCGGCATGGCGGCGTCGAGGATGTGCGCTGCGTCGACGGCCGCCTGCGGAGGCTCGCCGTCGCCGGCGCCGAGATAGGTGTTGTTGACGGTGGTCACGCTGACCGTGCCGGGGGACAGGTAGCTGGCGGCGTAGAGCGCGAGCGCCCCGACGCAGTTCGAGCCGGGGAGCAGCTCTGTCGCCAGCCGCAGGCCGGCGAGGCCGTTCTGCACGATGACGACGGTGATCCCGTCGAGGAGGTCCGCGTTCTCGCGGATGGCCGACTCGGCGTCCTGCGCCTTGGTGCAGACGAACGCGAGCTCCGGACGCGTCTGCAGCCGCTCGGCCGCGGCGACGCGTGCCGTGTGCGTGCCCCAGCCGCCGTCGAGCCTCAAACCGTCGGCGCGGATCGCGGCGAGGTGGTCGCCGCGCGCCGTGACCTCCACGAGATGGCCGACGCGATCGAGCTGCGCCGCGATCGTCCCACCGATGGCTCCCGCTCCGATCACGCCGATTCGCACGCCCTCCAGCCTAGGCTGCGAATGGCGGCGATCAGTCGGCGAGGACGGGCGCCGGCTCCGCGACGGCTTCGGCCGCAGCGGCGGGCGGAAGGACGTCGGCCGCGTCTTCGTGGGCGACGGCCGCGGCGAGTTCCGCCGCGCGGCGACGGCTCGGCAGGGCGAGCGCGATCACCGCGGCGATCGCCAGCGCGCCCGCTCCGACCCAGACCGCGGGGATGGCGGCGTCGACGTAGCCGGTCGGCGTCAGCGTGCCTCCGGCGCCCGTGAAGACGGCGGTGAGCACGGCGACACCGAGGGCGACCCCGATCTCGCGGAGCGTGGAGTTGGTGCCGGAGGCCTTGGCGTGGTCGGCGGCGCGCATGTTCGCCAACACCGCTGTCGAGCTCGGTGCGAAGACCAGACCCATCCCGACGCCCGCGAGCAGGAACGGCGGCCACATCTGCGAGTACGGCAGATCGGCGGCGAGAGTGCCGGCGATCCAGGCCATCGCCCCGGCCAGGAACACGAGTCCGACGACGATCGGGAGGCGGGTGCCGGTGCGCCCGGAGACCAGCCCGGTCAGCGGCGCCACCACCATCGGCGCGAGCGTCCACGGCATCGTCATGACGCCGGCCTCGAGCGGCGTGTGACCCTGCACCACCTGGAGGAACTGGATGAGGATGAAGATCGCGCCGAAGATGCCGAAGGAGAACGTCATGCCGACGAGGTTGGCCACCGTGAAGCTGCGGTCGCGGAACAGCCGCAGCGGCAGCAGCGGTGCGGAGGTGCGCGACTCCCAGAACACGAACGCGATCAGGAGGACGCCTCCGGCGATCAGCGAGAACAGCACCTCCGCGCTGTCCCAACCCGCGTCGTTGCCGCGGACGATGCCGTAGACCAGCCCGAGCACGCCGGGTGCCGCCAGCAGCAGGCCGACGATGTCGGCGCGCACCCGGGCGCCGAAGCTGTTCGGGAGGGCGATCAGCACGAGCGGCACCGCGATCACGCCGAGCGGCACGTTGAGCCAGAAGATGGCCTGCCAGTTCCAGCCCTGCACGACCGCGCCGCCGATCAGCGGGCCGAGGGCGACGCCGAGGCCGGAGATGCCTCCCCAGATGCCGATCGCGGCCGGTCGCAGCCGCTGGCTGACGCTGCCTGCCAGCAGGGTGAGCGACAGCGGGAGGAGGGCGGCGGCGCCTGCGCCCTGCACGGCGCGCGCGGCGATCAGCATCCACGGCTCCGTCGCCAGGGCGCTCGCGGCGCTCGCCAGCGTGAACACGATGATGCCGCCGAGGAACACCGAGCGCCGGCCGAGCCGGTCGCCGAGCCCGACGGCCATCAGCATCAGGGTCGCGAAGCTCAGCGTGTACGCGTTGACCACCCACTGCAGCTCTTCGATCGACGCGCTGAGGTCGCGCGCGATCACGGGGAGGGCGCTGGTGACGACCAGGTTGTCGAGGGTCGCCATGAACATCGGGAGGGAGGCCGCGACGATCGCGAGCCAGACGGGGATGCGCCGCGAGGCTCGGACGGGAGTGCCTGCGGTACCGGGACGGGTAGTGGTCATGGGACGCATCGCTTCCTGAAGAATCGGGTGAATTCGTTAGTAATCGAATGATTACAACGAACTTTAGTAATCGGCTGATAACCTGTCAACCATGAGTTCCGCGATCAGTGAACGGATCCCCTCCGCCGAGCGGCGCGAGCAGATCCTCGGTGCGGCGAGCCTCGTCTTCGGGGAGCGCGGCTACTTCGGCGCAACCACCGACCAGATCGCCAAGGCGGCCGGCATCAGCCAGCCGTACGTCGTCCGGATGTTCGGCAGCAAAGAGAACCTCTTCGTCGAGGTGCTGCAGCGGGCGCTCGACAAGCTGATGACGAGCTTCCAGGACACGATCGACGGCTGGAAGGCCGACGGCTCGCCCGCGGGCGAGGACGGCGCGGTCGGCGAGCACCACGAGATCGGCCGCCGGCTCGGGCTCGCGTACGTGAACCTCATCGAGGACCGCGGCATCCTGCTCTCGCTCATGCAGGCGTTCGGCATGGGCAACGACGCCGTCATCGGCGGGCGTGCCAGGGAGGGCTTCCTCGCCATCTACAAGATGGTCCGCGACCAGGTCGGGTTCTCGCCCGACGAGGCGCGCACCTTCCTCGCAGAGGGCATGCTGCTGAACACGCTCCTCGGTCTCAAGCTCCCCGCGGAGTACGGCAAGGACGCCTGCGCCACCGAAATCATCGAGTCCACGTTCCGCACCAAGCTGCAGCTGGTCCTCGACGTCGCCGGCGAGAACGCATGACCGGCAGCGGTCTCATCCTGGTCGACAAGCCGGGAGGCTGGACGAGCCACGACGTCGTCGCGCGCGTGCGCAGGCTGGCCGGCACCCGCAAGGTCGGCCACGCCGGAACGCTCGACCCGATGGCCACCGGCCTCCTCATCCTGGGCCTCAACTCGTCGACGCGGCTGCTCACCTACATCGTGGGCACCGACAAGGAGTACCTGGCGACCATCCGGCTGGGCGCGACCACGACGACCGACGACGCCGAGGGCGAAGTGACCGCAGAGGCCGACCCGAGCGCGATCGCCACGATCACCGACGACGCCATCGCGAACGGCATCGCCGCGCTCACCGGCGAGATCGAGCAGGTCCCGAGCTCGGTCAGCGCGATCAAGGTCGACGGCAAGCGCGCCTATGCCCGCGTGCGAGCGGGCGAGGAGGTCGTCCTCCGGCCGCGCGCGGTGACGATCGAGCGCTTCGAGCTGCTCGAGGCCAGGAGCCTCCCCGGCGACGACGCCCCGGTGGCGATCGAGCTGGACGTTCGCGTCGTCTGCTCGTCCGGCACCTACATCCGCTCGCTCGCGCGCGACCTCGGCGCCGGGCTCGGCGTCGGCGGTCACCTGACGGCGTTGCGCCGGACGCGCGTCGGGCCGTTCGATGTGCGGGACGCGGAGGAACTCGATACGCTCGATCCCGGTGCCGCCCTGATCCCCGCCGCCCGGGCGGCCGCCGAGCTGTTCGAGAGGCTGGAGCTGACAGAGCAGCAGGCGATCGATCTCACACACGGTCGCCGCATCCACGTCGCGGACCGGGAAGGCGCCTCCAGTGCACCCGTCGCGGCGATCGCACCGGGCGGGGCGCTGGTGGGACTCGTCGAGTTCCGTGGAAAGGAAGCCAGGACGCTCGTGAACTTCCCCACCGACGAGATCGCGTCGTCATGATCGAGTGGTTCGTGGCGCTGCAGGTCGGCGTCGCCGTGATCGCCGGCGTGCTCTGCCTGGTGCTCGGTCTCGCCGGGCGCGTTCCCGGCGACCTGACGATGGGCGCGGTGGCCCTGGTCGAGCTGCTCCTGATCGTGCAGCTGGTGATGGCCATCGTCGCACCGGTGCTCGGGAACTCGCCGAGCGGGAGCCTCGCGGAGTTCTACATCTACCTGATCTCGGCGCTCCTCCTCCCGCTGGCGGGCGGCTTCTGGGCGCTGATCGAACGCAACAGGTGGAGCACCGTCATCCTCGGCGGAGTCTGCCTGGCCATCGCCGTCATGGTGTACCGGATGGGGCAGATCTGGTTCGTCCAGGGCGTCTGACCGCGCCAGCAGCATCGGTAGCGCGCGAATAGAATCGATACCGATGTCACACCACACCCTGTCCGCGCGCGAACACGCCGACGGCCACCGTCCGCGTCGCCGCATCTCCGGCGTCGGCCGCGTCCTCGTGTTCGTCTACGGCGTGCTGGCGCTCGCGGCCACCGGCCGCAGCGTCTTCCAGATCATCGACCGCTTCCACGAGGCGCCCGTGGCGTTCACGCTGTCCGCGCTCTCCGCTGCGGTGTACATCGTCGCCACCATCGCTCTCGTCGCACCCGGCCGCATCTGGTACCGCGTGGCGTGGGTCACCATCAGCTTCGAGCTGGCCGGGGTGCTGGTCATCGGCGCCCTGAGCCTGTTCGCGCCCGCGGCCCTCGGCCTCCACGACATCGACCCGTTCGGCCGGGACGCCACGGTCTGGTCGGTCTTCGGCATGGGCTACCTGTTCATCCCGCTGGTCCTGCCGATCCTCGGGTTGTTCTGGCTCTCGCGGCACAACCCGGGCGGGGAGGCCACGACCACCCAGACGGAGACCGGCGATGGAGCGCGTTCGTGAAGGTCTTCCACGCCGTCGCGGAGGTGCCGGACGGGTTCGGGCCGAGCGCCGTCACGATCGGGAAGTTCGACGGCGTCCACACCGGGCACCGCGCGGTGATCGACCGGCTGCGCAGCGTCGCGGCCGAGCGCGGACTGACCGCGACGGTCATCACTTTCGACCGCAATCCGCTGGAGCTGCTCGCCCCGGAGAAGTGCCCCTCGTCGCTGGTGAGCAACCGGCAGAAGCTCGAGCTCCTGGCGGAGACAGGTATCGATGCGACGCTGATGGTGGCGTTCGACCGCGCTCTGGCCGACCTCTCTCCCGAGGAGTTCGTGCACCGCATCCTGGTGGATCGCCTGCACGCGGCGGCTGTCCTGGTGGGGAGCGACTTCCGGTTCGGCGCCAGGGGAGCGGGCGACGTCGCGATGCTGACGGCGCTGGGCGAGCGCTACGGCTTCACGGTCGAGCTGATCGACGACGTGCGTCCCGAACACGGCCGCCGGGTCTCGTCCACCTGGATCCGCGACCTGCTCGCCGAGGGGGACGTACGGCACGCGGCCGAGCTGCTCGGCACCGTCCCGACCGTGCGCGGCGTGGTGGTGCACGGTGCCGCACGCGGCCGTGAGCTGGGCTTCCCGACGGCGAACCTGTCGCCGGAGAACGAGGGACTCATCCCCGCCGACGGCGTGTATGCGGGCTGGCTGACCGACGACGACGGCACCCGCTATCCCGCGGCGATCTCGGTGGGGAACAACCCCACCTTCGAGGGCGTGCCGCAGAAGCAGGTGGAGGCGTACGTGCTCGACCGCGAGCTCGACCTCTACGACCACACGGTCGATGTCGCGTTCGCCGAGCGCATCCGCGGCATGGTCGCCTATTCCGGCGTCGAGCCGCTGATCGCCCAGATCGCCGCCGACGTCGACGAGGCCCGCCGGATCCTGACCGCAGAGCCCGCGTGACGACAGGGCAGGCGACCCGCCCGCTCTGGCACGGGCGTGCGGTCGCCCTGCTCGGCATCCTGCTGGTCGCGGCCAACCTGCGCACGGCGGTCGCGGCGCTCTCGCCGATCTTCTCGGAGATCCGGGCGGAGTTCCCGGTGTCGGCCGTCGGGGTCGGACTGCTCGGGATGCTGCCGCCGGTCTGCTTCGCGCTCTTCGGCCTCCTCGCGCCGATCTTCACGCGCCGGCTGTCGCTGGAGACGGTGCTGCTGATCGCGCTCGGCGTCATGCTGACCGGGCACGTCCTCCGGGCGACGGCCGGCTCGTTCGCGGTTCTCGCGATCGGCTCGGCCGTCACGTTCGCGGGGATGGGCGTCGGCAACGTCCTCCTGCCCCCGCTGGTGAAGCGGTACTTCCCCGACCGCATCGGCCTGGTCACGGCGCTGTACGCGACCGTGATGTCGGTGAGCACGCTGCTGCCGCCCCTGGTCGCGGTGCCGGTGGCGGATGCCGCGGGCTGGCATGTCTCCGTGGGGATGTGGGCTCTGATGAGCGTGCTCGCGATCCTCCCCTGGCTGCGCATCGTCATCACGCACCGGCCGGCGCATCCCGCGCACGACGTCGAGGTCGAGGAGGCCGACCGCTCGCTGGTGGCCCGCGTCTGGCGCTCGGGCCTGGCCTGGGCGATGGCGGTGGTGTTCGCCGTCTCGAGCCTCAACGCGTACGCGATGTTCGCCTGGCTGCCGCAGATCGTCCACGACGTCGCGGGGACCCCGCCGGCGGAGTCGGGCGCGCTCCTCTCGCTCTACGCGGGCATGGGCATCCCCGCCGGGCTGCTGGTGCCGTTGCTCGCCGCTCGGATGCGCAACGTGGCGCTTCTCGTCTATGCGGGCGTCGCCTTCTTCCTCGTCGGCTACGCGGGCCTCATCGTGGTGCCTGGCACGGCGACCTGGCTCTGGGTCGCCCTCGCCGGCCTCGGACCGCTGCTCTTCCCGCTGAGCCTGGTGCTGATCAACGTGCGCACGCGCACGCACGCCGGATCCGTGGCGCTCAGCGGCTTCACGCAGGGGCTCGGCTACACGCTCGGCGCTCTCGGCCCGCTCGCGGTCGGCGTGCTGCACGAGCTGACGGGTGGCTGGACCGTGCCGCTGCTGGTGCTGACCGCGACGGCGCTCGCGGCGGCGGCCGCCGGGGCCGTCGTGGCCCGCCCTGTGGCGCTCGAAGACCGCTGAGAGACCGCATTTGCTCATTTGAGCGGGCAGTGCGCAAGCGTTGCAGGCCGCCCTAAGCTGGTCGGGTGGCCCTGAACGATACCGACGAGATCCTCGCCGTCAAAGCCGCAGAACTCTATTACGAGGCCGGCAAGACCCAAGACGAGATCGGAGTCGCCCTCAACGTCTCGCGCTGGAAGGTCGGCCGACTTCTGGTGGCGGCGCGCGAGCACGGTTTCGTGCGCATCGAGATCGTGCACCCCAGTGCGCGTCGGTTCTCGCTCGAACGCGAGCTGTGCGGCTTCTACGGACTCGACGACGCCGTCGTCGTGCCCGCCGCGGAGGCCGACTCCGACGTGCAGGCGCGGGTCGCGCAGGCCGCAGCCGACTACCTGACCACGCTTCGTCCGGTGCCGCGGACCCTCGGGGTGAGCTGGGGGCGGACGCTGCACGCGGTCGCCGCACGGCTGCGCCCGGGCTGGGCCGTCGGCGTGAACCCCGTGCAGATCAACGGCAGCGTGTCGAGCACCCGGCAGGCGACCGCCGCGGCCGACACCGCGGTGGTGATCGCCCGCAAGGCGCAGGGCACGGCGACCCTCCTCCCGAGCCCCGCGATCTTCGAGCACGCGGCCACCCGCCGGGCCATCGAGGCCGACCGCTCGGTGCAGTCGGTCCTCGAGCTGGCACGCAGCGCCAGCGCCTACCTCTTCAGCGCGGGAGTCGTCGACACCAGCTCCGTGCACGTCGACTCCGGCTATCTCTCGCCGGACGACGTCCGGGCACTGGCCGAGAGGGGCGCCGTGGGCGACGTCGTCGGCCGCTTCATCGACGGCGACGGCCAGGTGGCCGACCCCGAGCTCGACAGCCGCACCCTGGGGCTCAGCCTCGACGAGCTCCGCAATG
The DNA here is from genome assembly GCF_017565305.1 of Leifsonia sp. TF02-11. Classification (GTDB taxonomy): domain Bacteria; phylum Actinomycetota; class Actinomycetes; order Actinomycetales; family Microbacteriaceae; genus Leifsonia. The sequence goes on along the minus strand of NZ_JAGEKP010000020.1, from coordinate 38,394 downwards.
CCCGGACGTCCATCGCGGTCATCGCGGGGCAGGCCAAGCACGGCGTCGCTCACGCCGTCGTCGCCAGCGGGCTGTGCACGACGATCATCACCGACGAGTCGACGGCGAACGACCTCCTCGGCCGCACCGTGCCGAGTGAAAGGAACGAACTCATATGACCATCGAGACCACACCGCCCGTGCGCACGCTCGCGCCGGCGGCCCGTGCCGTGGAGGTGCTGGGCGGCGACCTCACCGAAGGGTCGCTCCGGCGTTACCTGGGCGGGATCCCCGGCGTCGACGCCGTCGGGCTGGAGCAGCGCGCCGCCGGCCTCGGCACCCGCTCCATCAAGACCTCCAGCAAGGCGTGGGCCCTCGACAAGGTGATCGAGCTCATCGACCTCACCACGCTCGAAGGCGCCGACACCCCCGGCAAGGTGCGCTCGCTCGTCGCGAAGGCGCTCACGCCCGACCCGAGCGACCTGACGGCGCCGCGGCCCGCTGCCGTCTGCGTCTACGGCGACATGGTGCCGTACGCGGTGCAAGCGCTCGGCGCTTCGCACGCCGGTCGGGTCGCCCGCGAGACCGGCCAGGCCGGGGGAGTCAACGTCGCGGCCGTGGCGACCGCGTTCCCGAGCGGCCGCGCCTCCCTGCCGGTCAAGCTCGCCGACACCGCCGACGCGGTCGCCGCCGGCGCCGACGAGATCGACATGGTCATCGACCGCGGCGCGTTCCTCTCCGGACGCTACGGCCTCGTCTTCGACGAGATCGTCGCCGTCAAGGAGGCCTGCCGGCGCGACGACGGCAGCTACGCCCACCTCAAGGTGATCCTCGAGACCGGGGAGCTGAACACCTACGACAACGTCCGCAGGGCCTCCTGGCTGAGCATCCTCGCCGGCGCGGACTTCATCAAGACGTCCACCGGCAAGGTCTCGCCCGCCGCGACGCTCCCGGTCACCCTGCTGATGCTGGAGGTCGTGCGCGACTGGCACCGGCTCACCGGCGAGGAGATCGGTGTGAAGCCCGCCGGCGGCATCCGCTCGTCGAAGGACGCCATCAAATACCTCGTCACCGTCGCGGAGACGGTCGGCGAGCGCTGGCTGCAGCCGCACCTCTTCCGGTTCGGTGCCTCCAGCCTCCTGAACGACGTTCTGTTGCAGCGCCAGAAGCTGCGCACAGGCCACTACTCCGGCGCCGACTACGTGACGATCGACTGAGACGGACGACAACATCATGAGCTTCCTCGAGTACGCCCCGGCCCCCGAGTCGCGCGCGATCCTGAACCTGCGCGACCAGTACGGGCTCTTCATCGACGGCGAGTTCGTCGACGGCCACGGCACGCCGTTCCAGACGATCTCTCCGGCGACGGAGGAGCGCATCGCGACGATCGCGACCGCGGACACCGCCGACGTCGACCTGGCCGTCGCCTCCGCCCGCCGCGCCTACGACCGGGTCTGGTCGCGCATGAGCGGCAGCGACCGTGGCAAGTACCTGTTCCGCATCGCCCGCCTCATCCAGGAGCGCGCCCGCGAGCTCGCCGTCGCCGAGAGCCTGGACAACGGCAAGCCGATCAAGGAGAGCCGCGACGTCGACGTTCCGCTCGTCGCGGCCTGGTTCTTCTACTACGCCGGCTGGGCCGACAAGCTGGAGCACGCCGGCCTCGGGCCCGCGCCGCGCGCGCTCGGCGTCGCCGCCCAGGTCATCCCGTGGAACTTCCCGCTGCTGATGCTGGCGTGGAAGATCGCCCCCGCACTCGCGGCGGGCAACACCGTCGTCCTCAAGCCGGCGGAGACGACTCCGCTGACCGCGCTGCTGTTCGCGGAGATCGTGCAGCAGGCCGACCTCCCTGCCGGTGTGGTCAACATCGTCACGGGTGCGGGGGAGACCGGGCGCGACCTGGTCGCGCACCCGGACGTCAACAAGGTCGCTTTCACCGGCTCGACCGCCGTGGGCCGCGAGATCGCCCGCTCGGTGGCCGGCACCGAGAAGAAGCTCACGCTGGAGCTCGGCGGCAAGGCCGCGAACATCGTGTTCGACGATGCTCCGATCGACCAGGCGATCGAGGGCATCGTCAACGGCATCTTCTTCAACCAGGGCCACGTCTGCTGCGCGGGCAGCCGTCTGCTCGTGCAGGAGAGCATCCACGACGAGGTCGTCGAGCGCCTGAAGCGCCGGCTCTCGACGCTGCGCCTGGGCGACCCCCTCGACAAGAACACCGACATCGGCGCGATCAACAGTGCGGAGCAGCTGCAGCGCATCCGTGAGCTGTCCGACATCGGCGAGGCGGAGGGCGCCGAGCGCTGGACCGCCGAGTGCGCGATCCCCGAGAACGGCTTCTGGTTCGCCCCGACGATCTTCGACAATGTGTCGACCAGCCATCGCATCGCGCGCGAGGAGATCTTCGGCCCTGTGCTCTCGGTGCTCACCTTCCGCACCCCCGCCGAGGCGATCGCCAAGGCGAACAACACGCCGTACGGCCTCTCGGCCGGTATCTGGACCGACAAGGGCAGCCGCATCCTCGCCGTCGCCGACAAGCTGCGCGCCGGCGTGGTCTGGGCCAACACCTTCAACCGCTTCGACCCGGCCAGCCCGTTCGGCGGCTACAAGGAGTCGGGCTACGGCCGTGAGGGCGGCCGTCACGGCCTCGGCGCCTACCTGGTCCCCGGTCGCTCGCTGCCGGCCGCGCGTCCGGCTGTGACGGCCTCCCGCACCTCCACCCGCACCACGACCCGCAAGGGAGCGACGAAATGAGCCGCCTGGCCGTGCCGAAGACCTACAAGCTCTACATCGGCGGGAAGTTCCCGCGCTCCGAGTCGGGCCGCACGTACGAGGTCGCCTCCGCGAAGGGCGCGTTCCTGGCGAACGCCGCCAAGGCCTCCCGCAAGGACGCCCGTGACGCGGTCGTCGCCGCGCGCGGCGCGCTGTCCGGCTGGGCCGGCGCGACGGCGTACAACCGCGGCCAGGTGCTCTACCGGATCGCCGAGTTGATGGAGGGCCGCCGGGCCCAGTTCGTCGACGAGATCGTTTCCTCGGAGGGCGTCTCGACCGCCGTCGCCGGCGCCCAGGTGGACGAGGCGATCGACCGCTGGGTCTGGTACGCGGGCTGGGCAGACAAGTTCGCGCAGGTCGCCGGCAACGCCAACCCGGTCGCCGGGCCCTACTTCAACATCTCGGTGCCGGAGCCGACGGGCGTCGTCGCGATCGTGGCGCCGCAGGACTCCAGCTTGCTCGGCTTCGTCAGCGCGATCGCGCCGGCGCTGGTCGCGGGCAACACGGTCGTCGTGGTCGCGAGCGAGCGGTTCCCGCTCTCGGCGATCAGCCTGAGCGAGGTGCTCGCGACGAGCGACGTCCCCGGCGGCGTCGTCAACATCCTCACCGGCTCGCCGGCGGAGATCGCGCCGTGGCTGGCCTCCCACGCCGACGTGAACGCGCTCGATCTCGTCGGCGCGGGGTCTCTCGAATGGGTGGACCTGCAGATCGCCGCTGCGGACACGCTCAAGCGCGTGCTGGCCCCGGAGAACGGGCCGGACGCCGCGGCTCCTTCGCTCGACCGCATCGCCTTCTTCACCGAGACGAAGACCGTCTGGCACACCAAGTCGCTGCTTTAGAGTCAGCTGTGGCTCCCTTCCCGCACCCCCTCTTGTGGGGGAGGATGGGAGGATGAGCGACGGGTGGGGATCGGAACACGGAGCGCTCGCCCTGGTGGGCGACAGCCTGACGCAGGGCGGCGATTGGGCGGCCTGGCTTCCCGGCGAGGACGTGCGCAACTTCGGCGTCGCCGGCGACACCACCGACGACGTCGTCGCCCGGTTGGGCGCCGTGATCGATACGCAGCCGGCCACGATCGCACTGCTTATCGGGACCAACGATCTCGCCTGGCGCCGGTCGGCGGAGCACGTCGTGCGCAACATCGAGACGATCCTGGTGACGCTGCGCAAGGAGCTCCCCGAAGCGCGCATCCTCGTGCAGTCCGTGCTTCCGCGCGGGCACGAGTTCGCCGATCAGATCCGCGACATCAACCGCCACCTCTGGCAGTTCGCGCCCACCGTGCACGCCGCCTGGCTCGACCTGTGGCCGGCGATGGCGCTGGAGGACGGCGAGCTGAACCCGGCATACACCGACGACCGCCTGCACCTCAACGCGGAGGGCTACCGGGCGTGGCTGAACGAGCTCGTCCCCGGGCTCGAGCGCGCCAGGCAGCTGCCGCCGAACAGCCGGGCCATCCAGCTGCCGGATCTCGGCGGGGCGGCCTGACCGCCGTCAGACCGCGCGGATGAGCTCGTCGTAGAACCGGATTCCGCGAAGCCACGTGGCGACGCGGATGCGCTCGTTCCTGGCGTGCAGGGTGTGGTATTCGTCGACGCTGATGTCGAACGGGGTGAATCGGTACACCGCGTCGCAGATGGCCGTGAAGTGCCGTGAGTCGCTGGCCCCGAGCATGATGTACGGGGTCAACACAGCCTCCGGATGCACCGACGCGACGGTACGGGCGATCCGCTCCCAGTACGGACCCGAGGTCGGCGAGACCGGCGACGGCTCATTCGCGTCGGTCGCCTCGATGCGCACGCGCGGGTCGTGTACGGCCTTGCGGAGGTGGGCGAGGGTCTCGTCGACGCTCGAACCGACAGCGATGCGGACGTTGACGACGGCCTCCGCCGTCTCAGGAAGCGCATTCGCGGCCAGGCTGCCGCGCAGTTGCGTCACCGCGGTCGTCGTCCGCACGACCGCCCTGGTCTCGTCCCCGATCCGCACGAATGCCGCACGCAGCAGCGGCTGGAGGCGTCGTGCCCGCGTGAAGGCTGCACGGTAGAGGCCGGTCGCGTGGGCGCCGAGGGTCTCCACCATCTGCAGATTGGTCTCGGACAGCCGGGACGGGAACGGGCGGGCGTTCAGCCGGGTGATCGCGCGCGCCAGCCGCACGGTCGCCGTCATGCGCGGCGGTGTCGATGCGTGCCCTCCCGGCTGGTCGACGGTCATGGTCACCGTCGTCGTGCCCTTCTCGGCCACTCCGACGACGGCGACCGGGCGACGCACACCGGGGAAGAGCCCCTGCACGACCGCGCCGCCTTCGTCGATGACCAGGGCAGGGCGGACTCCGCGTTCGCGCAGGGATTCGACGATCGCGCGGGCGCCGGAGCCGACGGTCTCCTCGTCGTTGCCGAAGGACAGGTACACGTCCTGCCCGGGGGTGAAGCCCTCGGCGAGGAGGCCCTCGACCGCCTCGAGAATGGCGACGACGGCTCCCTTGTCGTCCAGGGTGCCGCGCGACCACAGCACGCGGTCGGCGCCGTGCCCGGTCAGCTCGGCGGCGAACGGCGGGTGCTCCCAGCCGTCCGACGTGGCAGGAACGACGTCGTAGTGCGCCAGGAGCACGATCGGCGCGTCGTCTGCGCGCCCGCGCCAACGGTAGAGGAATGCGTGCCCGTGGTCGCCGTGCCGCTCGAGGTCGAGGGCGGCGTGCACGCGAGGGTAGAGCTCGGGGAGCGCGGCCACGAACGCGTCGAAGGCGGCCCAGTCGGTCTCCTCGACCGCGTTGCGCGACATGGTGGGGATGCGCAGCAGGGTGCGGAACCGTTCGAGCGCGGACTCCTCCGAGTCGGCTGTACGTGCGTCCGTCACTCGCCGGCCGCCGTGCGGAATGCGGAGAGCGCGTCGTCGCTGAACAGCACGAAGCGCACCAGCTCGACGGAGCCGACCCCGGAGGACAGCACGGCGCGCACCGTGCTGATCGCGACGCGCGCCGCATCCTCCATCGGCCAGCCGTAGACGCCGGCCGAGACCGCGGGGAAGGCGACCGTGACGGCGCCGAGCTCGCGGGCGACCCTCAGTGACGAACGGTAGGCGTTCTGCAGGTCGGGCGTGCGATCGTCGTCCTGCGCCCAGACCGGCCCGACGGTGTGGATGACCCACCGGGCAGGGAGGTCGCCAGCCGTCGTCGCGACGGCCTGGCCGGTCGGGAGCCCGTCGGGCAGAGTCGTGGCTCGCAGCTCGCGGCACGCGGCGAGGATCGCGGGTCCGCCGCGGCGGTGGATGGCGCCGTCCACTCCGCCGCCGCCGAGCAGCGAGTTGTTGGCCGCGTTGACGACGGCGTCGACGGACTGTTCGGTGATGTCTCCTCGAACGATCTCGATGGGGTCCGACACATCAGCCCCGGTTGTTCGAGAGCTCGTACACCTTGAGGAGCTCGAGGATCGCATCGTCGCGCTGGTCCCCGCCCTCCTCGAACATCGTGGAGACGTGGGTCTTGAGGTGGTTCTCGACCAGGAGCTTGTTGAGCGAGCCGAGCGACTTCTGGATGGCGAGGGACTGCGTGATGATGTCGACGCAGTAGTCCTCGTTCTCGATCATCTTCTCGAGGCCGCGGAGCTGCCCCTCGAGGATGCGCGTGCGGTGGAGGGCCCGCTTCTTGATGTCTGCGATCACCGCACCAGGATACCGCTGTCCGACGATACCCCTGCGAGGTATACCGGTGGCCGCGCGTATTCACAGCGGCGCATAATGAGAAAAGATCATATACTGCGGTATTCATGCAGACGTATCAGATCGCGGGGATCCGCGCCAGGAGGCGACACGGCGCGTCATCGAGACACCCCCTAACGGGGGGTGGGGGAGGACATACTGCCGGGTCTATCCTCCCTACAGGGGTTGAGAAATATTCGTTTTACAGGAAAGGCCCGACTTTGCTGAAGAACCTCAGCCCGCTGCTGTCCGGTGCGCTTCTGAGCGCGCTCGACTCGATGCAAGATGGCGACACGCTTACCCTTGTCGGCAGCGGCTATCCCGAGGAATCACTGACCACGCCTATCGTCCACCTGGGGGAGGACGTCACCACTGAAGCGGCCGCCGAAGCCATCCTCAGTGTGTTTCCGCTCGACACCGCAGACCCGTCGCCGATCGTCTTCCTCGACCTGGCCGGCGAGCCCTACGACGTCCCCGACGTCGCCTTCGCGGTGAACGGCATCGCCTCGGATGCGGAACTCCGCCGCATCCCGATGACGCGGCTCGACCTCGAGCCGTTCGTCGAGCTCGCGTCGCACTCCGCCGTCATCGTCCGCGTGGGATCGGACGCGCCGCCGTGCGCGTTCCTGTTCCGCCGTGGAGCGCTCTGAGACGTAGTCCGCGAACACGCTGTCCGTGCCCCCGGGGAGGTCTCGTCCCGGGGGCGCGGACTATCTCGGTCTGTGCCGCTCCTCCAGTGACGGATCACTAGAGTTGTGGGGTGCCCTACACCCCGCAGCCGCCCGCCTACAACCGCGCCGCCCTCGCGCCAGGACTCATCGGTGCGCTCGCGCTGCTGTTCGGCCTCGGCCTCGAACCGTGGTACGTCTGGGTGCAGTACGCGGTCTGCGTCCTCGCGCTGATCCTCTGCGTGTTCGCCTGGCAGGCGAAGCGGCGGTGGTGGCTCGTCGGGCTGATCCCGATCGCCGTGCTCTGGAACCCGATCTGGCCGATCCCCGGACTCGCCCCTGCGCTGGCCGTGCTCAGCCTCGCGGCGGCCGTCGTCTTCGTCGTGGCAGGACTCACCATCAAGATTCCCGCGGACACACGCCGCTGAGGCCGTCCCATACGGTAAAATAGGCCTTGCACGGCCGTCCTGCGTCGTGCGCCCGGCGTTCGTCGATGCTCGGTACGGACCACTCGGTTCCGAACCCCGCCGCACCGCCGGCCCTCACGCTCTACGGCGTCGCGTCCTCTGTCAGCGCGCGGCGCCTCCACTGGAGGACCATGTCTCGATCGGGTCAGCGCACGTCGGGTCAGCGCACATCGAATCAGCGCACGGCCAGCCGCCCGCAGCAACAGCAGCGGCGCAACCGTCACGCCAACAACGACGGGCTCATCCCCGTGCTCGCGCGCAAGGTGCGCGAGGTGGAGGCGAAGGCGGCGGACGGCAAGAAGCTCGGTCCGACCAACCGCACCAAGTTCCAGGTGATCGCCTTCCTCATGCGCGAGGAGCGCGCCCGCGCCAAGGCCGACCCCGAGCTGAGCGACGCTTCCCGTGCCGAGCAGCTCAAGCGGCTCGACGGCATCGCGACGATCCTCGCCAAGACGGCCGCGCGCGACACCTCCCTCATCTCGCTCCTCGAGAGCGAGGCGCCGCCGACGGCCACGGCCCAGAAGATCCGGAGGGACTGGCTGCTGGAGTCGGGCACCGAGCTCAGCCCCGACGACCTCATCATCACGGTGGAGCGGCCCGCCGCGCCCGAGAGCGTCATCCCACCCGAGCTGGCCGAGAAGCAGGTCGTTCCCGCATCGGTGAAGGCCAGGCAGCTGTCCAACCCGTTCCTCGCGCCGGACTTCAGCCGTGTTACCGCCCCCACCGCCGCGCCGCGACGCCGCCTCGACTCCTGGGAGCTCCTCGGCCCGCTCTTCAAGTCGTTCGAGTACGGCGCGGGAGGCCAAGCCGCGAGCATGGAGCTCCCGCCCGCTCCGCTGATCGACCGCTACTCGCCTCCGGGGCTGGAGCTCATGCACCACCAGTCCCGCTTCATCGAGAGCGTCCGGCAGGGGCACCGCCGGTTCCTCCTCGCCGACGAGCCCGGCCTCGGCAAGACGGCGCAGTCGGTCCTCGCCGCGTCGGTGGCGAACGCCTACCCGCTGCTCGCCGTCGTGCCGAACGTCGTGAAGATGAACTGGGCGCGCGAGGTCGAACGCTGGACGCCGCACCGCAGGGCCACCGTCATCCACGGCGACGGCGAAGGGCTCGACGCGTTCGCCGATGTGGTCATCGTCAACTACGAGGTGCTGGACCGGCACCTCTCCTGGCTGCGCACGCTCGGCTTCCAGGGCATGGTCGTCGACGAGGCGCACTTCATCAAGAACCTGCACTCCCAGCGCTCCCGGCTCGTGCTCGGCCTGGCAGAGGCGATCCGCGACAAGGCGGCGGACCCGCTGCTGATCGCGCTCACCGGAACGCCGCTGATCAACGACATCGACGACTTCAAGGCGATCTGGCAGTTCCTCGGCTGGATCGACGGCAACAAGCCCACCGCCGAGCTGATGGAGAGCCTGGAGGAGACCGGGCTGACCCCCGCCGACTTCGGCTTCTACGCCGCAGCTCGCGAGTCGGTCATCGATCTCGGCATCGTCCGCCGGCGCAAGGTCGACGTCGCGGCCGACCTCCCGAGCCGCCGTGTCGTCGACCTCCCCGTCGAGCTGGACGACGATCTGGGACGTTCGATCAAGCAGGCGGAGAAGGAGCTGGCCGCCCGTCTGGTCGCCCGCTTCCAGCGCGCCGCGGCGGCCGGTCGACCCGATTCGTTCGACGGCGACGACGAAGCCCACCGCACGCACCTCATCCGCCTGGTGGCCCAGTCGGAGCTGGAGGAGTCGAAGTCGGCCAAGACCGGCGACAACGTCTTCACGATGGTCCGCAAGATCGGCCAGGCGAAGGCCGGGCTGGCCTCCGACTACACCGCGCAGCTGGCCCGGTCGGTCGGCAAGGTGGTGTTCTTCGCCAAGCACATCGACGTGATGGACGCCGCAGAAGAGGCCTTCGCCGCCCGGGATCTGAAGACGATCTCGATCCGCGGCGACCAGACGGCGCTGGCACGGCAGAAGGAGATCGACGCGTTCAACAACGACCCGGAGGTCGCTGTCGCGGTCTGCTCGCTCACGGCGGCGGGCGTCGGGCTCAACCTCCAGGCCGCCTCCAACGTCGTCCTCGCCGAGCTCTCGTGGACGGCCGCAGAGCAGACGCAGGCGATCGACCGCGTGCACCGCATCGGACAGGACGAGCCGGTCACGGCGTGGCGGATCATCGCCGCGCAGACGATCGACTCCAAGATCGCCGAGCTGATCGACTCCAAGCAGGGGCTGGCGGCGCGCGCGCTCGACGGCAGCGACGTCGAGATCGGCTCCGCCGACTCGGTGCAGCTGGACGCCCTCATCCACCTGCTGGAGGACGCGCTGGGCGAGTGACCGTCTGGACTCAGGCGATCTCGGCGTCGTCGGGGTCGAGCGGTACCGGCCGCTCGTCGTCGGGCAGGATGCGGTCGTCGTCCTCGTCGTCGTCGACGGGGAGGTCGTCCGGGTCGTGGATGACGGCCTTCGGCTCGTAGTCGCCCTCCTGCGCCTCGACGAAGTCGTCGTCCTCCTGGTCGCGCTCGGTGTCGCTCATGGCAGCAGAGTACCTCGCACGCTGTGCCGGCACGAGAGTCCAGCCGCGGCGCGACCGCTCCGTCGAGCTCGAACACGAGGGCGTGATTTCGCGACTCGGCAGAAGTGGACTAGACAGGGGACATGGCGAAGCACCGTTCCCAGCTCGAGATCGAGCGCAAGTACGACGTCGACGCCGACCTCCCCACCCCCCATCTCGTCGGCGTCGGGGCCGTGGCCGTGGAGAGTGAGCCGCAGACCGCCGAGCTCGTCGCGACCTACTACGACACCGAGGAGCTGCGGCTCGCCAGACAGCGCATCGCCGTGCGCGCGCGGCGCGGAGGCTCCGACGAAGGCTGGCACGTCAAGCTGCCGCCGGGTGAGGAGGGCCGGACCGAACTGCACTGGCCGCTCGGCGACGGCGTGCAGCCTCCCGCGGACCTGCTGGAGGTCATCGGCGACGAACTCGGCGACGGCCGGCTGGTGCCGGTCGCGCGTGTGACGAACGTGCGCGACACCAGGGTGCTCACCGACGCGGCCGGCTTCGAGCTGGCCGAACTGTGCGACGACCACGTGCACAGCGAGAACCTCCGCACGGGCGCGAGCGACGCGTGGCGGGAGTGGGAAGTGGAGTTGCTCAGCGGTGCGCCCGACTCGCGGGAGCGGCGCACCGCCCTCCTCGACGGCATCGAGGCAGAGCTGCTGGCCGCGGGAGCCCGTCCCTCGGCGAGCGGGTCGAAGCTCCAGCGCGCTCTGGGGCTCTGACGCGCAACCGGCTGGATTTTGGTGCTCCGGTATGCGTCGGGCATGATGCTCAGGGGTGCAATGCAGCACAGGGGCGTCAAACACGAGCAGACGGCGCGCTCTGACAGGCACAGCAGCGCACCGAAGAACGGAGCAGCATGAAGATCGGCATCCTCACGAGCGGTGGCGACTGTCCTGGACTGAACGCGGTCATCCGCGGCGCCGTCCTCAAGGGCGACCGCGTGTACGGCTCCGAGTTCGCCGGCTTCCGCTACGGGTGGCGCGGCGTCGTCGAGGGCGACATCATGCCGCTCGACCGGCACAGCGTCCGCGGGCTCTCGCGCCAGGGCGGCACGATCCTCGGCTCCAGCCGCACCAACCCGTTCGAGGGCGACAAGGGCGGTCCGGAGAACATCCAGCGGATGATGGACGAGAACGGCATCGACGCGATCATCGCGATCGGCGGCGAGGGCACGCTCACCGCAGCCCGACGGCTCACCGACGCCGGCCTGAGGATCGTCGGCGTGCCGAAGACCATCGACAACGACCTCGCCGCGACCGACTACTCGTTCGGCTTCGACACCGCGGTCGAGATCGCCACCGAGGCGATCGACCGCCTCCGCACCACGGCAGAGTCGCACCAGCGCTGCATGGTGGTGGAGGTCATGGGCCGCCATGTCGGCTGGATCGCCCTGCACTCGGGCATGGCCGGCGGAGCGCACGCCATCCTCATCCCGGAGCAGCCGCAGTCCATCGAGCAGATCTGCGAGTGGGTCGAGTCGGTGCGCGACCGCGGCCGTGCGCCGGTCATCGTCGTCTCCGAGGGCTTCCACCTCGACACGATGGAGGAGGCGCACTCGCACAAGGGCCTCGACGCCTTCAACCGCCCGCGCCTGGGCGGCATCGGCGAGATGCTCGCCCCGATGATCGAGGAGCGCACCGGCATCGAATCGCGCGCCTCCGTCCTCGGCCACATGCAGCGCGGCGGCGTCCCGAGCGCCTACGACCGCGTGCTCGCCACCCGCCTCGGCATGGCAGCGGTGGATGCCGCCTACGAGGGCCGCTGGGGCTCGATGGTGTCGCTGCGCGGCACCGACGTCGTCAACGTGTCGATCGCCGACGCCACCGGCGGTCTCAAGACGGTCCCCCCGGCGCGCTACGAAGAGGCAGCGCTCCTCTTCGGCTGATCGTGGCGCGCCTCGTCGTGATCAACGGCGCCACGGGGTCGACGCGAACGGCGCGCTGGAGGCCACGGTCGCCTCGATCGTCGCCGCCCTTCGCTGAGAGGACGGCCAGCGTCCCTGCAATCGAGGGCGGCACGGGTCTAGGCTCCTGCGTACGAGACGAAGGGAGCGGCCGTGCCCAGATTCATCCAGCTCGAGGAGTTCGGATCCCGGGACTACCTCCACCTCGTGGAGCGGGAACGGCCGTGGCCCGGCCCGGGTCAAGTCCTCGTGCGGGTGCTCGCGGCCGGCCTGAACCCGATGGACTACAAGGCCTACCGCAGCGAGCAGGCCGCCGCTCGGATGGGCGTCACCCTGCCGAGCGGGATGGGTCAGGACTTCGCCGGGTTCGTGGAGGAGGTCGGCGAGGGCGCCTCGCGCTTCCAGCCTGGCCAGGCCGTGCTCGGAACCGCCCCGTTCGCCGCGATCGCCGATTTCGTGGTCGTGCCCGAGGACGGCCAGATCATCGAGAAGCCCGACCCGCTGACCTTCGAGGTCGCGGGGTCGCTCGGCGTCGTCGGCCGCACGGCGATGGCCAGCGAGGCCTCCCTCGACCTGGGAGAGAGCGACACGGTGCTGGTCAGCGCGGCGGCCGGCGGCGTCGGGGTGCTGGCCGCGCAGCTGGCCGTGCACTGCGGGGCGACCGTCATCGGCACCGCGAGCGAGGACAACCACGAGTTCCTCGAGACGCTCGGCATCACCCCGGTGGCCTACGGGCCGGGCCTCGCCGAGCGCGTCCGGGAGGTCCTCGACGACGGCACGCGGGTGACCGCGGTGCTCGACAACCACGGGTCCGACACGATCGACGCCGCGCTCGAACTGGGCGTCCCGCCCGAGCGGATCAACACGATCGCCGCGTTCGGACCCTCCGCGCGCGGCGCGCGCACGGTGGGCGGCCGCGCGGCGGGCAACGCCGAGCTCGCCGAGCTGGCCGACCTCCTGGCGCGCAACGAGCTCATGCTGCCGATCGACTCCATCTTCCCGATCGAGCGGACGGCGGAGGCGTACGGGCGGCTGGAGGCCGGGCACGTGCGCGGCAAGATCGTGATCGTCACGGACTGAGGAGAGGAGCGAGCATGATCGACGACGACCTCGCACGCCTGCTGCGCGGGGCCGGGCTGCGCTGGCAGCCGGCATCGGGCGACACCTTCGCGATCGACCGGCCGGGGATGGCGGGCGAGCGGTTCACCGTCAGCGAGATGACGATCGAGCCGCACCACTTCGACACCGGGACGATCCTGGGGTTCAACGGCACGACCGAGTGGGCTCTCGACTCGCTCGCGGTCGAAGACGCACTGTGGATCCCGCGCGAGGATCAGCTCCGGGAGCTGCTCGGCGGATCGTTCCGGCATCTCGCACGCACCCCTGACGGCTATCGGGTGACGCTGGAACTCGACGGCGCAGAGCGGTTCTTCGAGGAGGACGATGCGGCGACCGCGTACGCGCAGGCGCTGCTGTCGGTGATCGCGGCGGCCGTCGCCTAGGCCGTGCCGCCGCCCTCGACCGAGGGATCGCGCACCTCGACCACGACGGGTCCGTCGTCGTCCGCTTCGCGGATCCGCCACACGCGTGCGCGTGCGCCGACACCCGGCACCTCGGTCTGGAGGAGCATCCGCGATCGCGCGGTCGGTCGCTCCCACCGTGCGCACACCGTTCCCTCCGCCGTGTCGACGACCAGGATGAAGCTGTCGACACCGCCGTCTTCGATGGTGGAGACCGTCCGCGCGGAGACCACGCCGTCCAGCCGCTCGACACGGCCGGCGGCGTCGGCCCAGCGCGCACGGGCGCGAACCCGCTCGGAGCTCTGGACGACTGCGCCGACGAAGCCGATCCACAGTGCGACGACGAGGGCGATGAACACCACGGTGAAGAGGAGGGGGAACCACCAGCCGGGGGTCTCCGCCATCCAGAGCGCGACGATCGCTCCGGTGGCCACCGCGGCGGCGAGGACGAGGAGCGCCACGAGCACGACGCGGCTGGTCGTCCGCAGCGGGCCGCGGACCGGGAGCTCGGCGGGCGGCACCGGATCCGGCCAGTGCTGGACGAGCACGACGACCTGACCTGCGGACACGGAGGTCGATGCGGCCATGACCCGAGTCTAGAGTGCGGCCCCGCCGGGCGACACGCTCAGCGTCGGCTCACCAGCACGGACGGGTCGAGATCGGCTGCGCGTCGGACTCCCGCGAGGCCCAGCGTGATGTCGAGCTCCGCCAGGACGTTCCTGAGCAGCTCGCGCACTCCGCGCTCGCCTGCGACCGCGAGCGCGTAGGCGTACGGCCTCCCGATCGCGACGGCGCGCGCACCGAGCGCGAGTGCGATGACGGCGTCGGCTCCGCCGCGGATCCCGCTGTCGAACAGCACGGGGAGGCGGCCGTCGACCGCCTCGACCACTCCGGGCAGCGCGTCGAGCGCCGCGATCTCGCCGTCGATCTGGCGGCCGCCGTGGGTCGACACCTGCACCGCGTCCACACCCGCGTCGACCGCGCGCCGGGCGTCGTCGGGGTGCAGCACGCCCTTCAGGACGATCGGCAGGCGTGTGCGCTCGCGCAGGAACGCCAGGTCGTCCCAGCCCAGCGACGGGTCGGCGAACACGTCGAGGAACGTCTCGACCGCAGCCAGCGGCTCTCCCGAGCGCAGGGACTCCCGCAGGCCGCCGGGATGGTGCCGCAGGATGCTGGCGAACGACGCGACGGCCGCCGGCGTGACGGGCGTGCGCTCGCGCGGCCCCGCGGCCGACATCCGCTCGCGCACGAGAGCGCGGAACACCGGGTCGCTGGTGTACTGGGCGATGCCGAGCCCTCGGCTGAACGGCAGGTAGCCGAGCGCGAGGTCGCGTGGCCGCCAACCCAGCACATGCGTGTCGAGGGTGACGACGATCGCCTCGCAGCCGCAGGCCTCCGCCCGCGCGACCAGGCTGGCGACAAGTGCGCGGGACGAGCTCCAGTACAGCTGGAACCACCGCGGCGCGCCGGGACGGGTCGCGTCCATCGCCGCTGCGATGTCCTCCATCGGTGCGGAGGCCTGTGTGGAGATCGTGAACGGCACCCCCTGCGCCGCGGCGGCGCGCGCAGCGGAGGCGTCGCCGCCCCTGCGTGCGAGCTCGAGCACACCGATCGGCGCCAGCAGCAGGGGAGCGGGCAGGGTGCGCCCGAACAGCTCGATCGAGAGATCGCGACGGGAGACATCGCGGAGCACGCGCGGCACGATGCGGTGCCGGCCGAAGGCGGCGGTGTCGGCGGCGTCGGTGCGCTCGAGGCCGGCCGAGCCGGCGATGTAGGCGTACGCGGCGCGCGACAGGCGGCGGCGGGCGGCGCGCTCCACGTCGGGGAAGGCGACGGGGACGGCGGGGCGCCCCCCGATCACGCCGGCGCGGTAGACGGCGCTCTGGGCCGCGCGCCCGATGCTGGTGCCGAGATCGGTCGTGAGGGTCGTCGTGCCGTCGTTGGCCGTCATGATCCCATTCTGCCGAAGTCCCGCCCATGCCACGCGGCCCACTGGCGGAACACGCCGCCGGTGCGCGGCCGTCAGCGCTTGGGACGCGGGCGCTTGCCCGACGACCGCTTCGCCGCCGCCGCCCGCCTCGCCTGCTTCGCGGCCCGCGCCGACTGCGTGGACGCCACCTTCGCGGCCTTGGCCGCCTTGGCATCCTGCGTCGCCTGTGCGGACTGCGTGGCGGCCACCTCGGGGTTGCGCGAGCTGTGCGCCGTTCGGCCGCGCACGATGCCGATGAACTCGTCGACGAGGGGATGCTGGCCCTCCCGGGGCCAGGTCAGACCCACCTGAGAGACCGGGCCGTCCTCCAGCCGGATCGCCTCCACGTCCTTGCGACGCAGCGCCTTGGCGACCGAGGCCGGCATCAGGGCGATGCCGTCGCCCGTCGCGACCTCGCGCATCAGCGCCTCGGACGGCTCGCCTTCGACCCGCTGCACGCCGTCGAGATCGGCCAGGTGCAGCTTCTCCTCCAGCGTCAGGAGGTGCTCGTGGTTCATCACGACCACGACGTCCTCCGAGTACAGCGGGATGAGGTGCCGGTCGTCCGCCGCCTCGGCGTCGCGGGCGAACACCATGTCGGCCTCGCCCGCCGCCAGCGCCGCCAACGGATCGGCGGACGGCGCGGCGACCAGCTCCACATCGGGCTGCCGCTCGGCGAAGACACGCGTCCACTTGCCGATCGTGACGCCGAGCGGGAACGCGAGGGTGAAGCGGGAGGCCATGCAGGCCAGGGTATCGAACGGCCGGGAGCGCCGGCGGACGATACCCTTGAACACATGAAAGCCCAGACCATGAAGGCGGCCACCGCAGCCAAGAAGCTCGGCATCCTGCTGTCGGCGGCGCCGGAGGAGTTCCGCGACCGCGACATCAGCCGCACCGAGCTCGACGAGCTGAACGCGAACCCGCCCGCCTGGCTGGTCGACCTGCGCGCCGACGGCCCGCACCCGCGCGACGTCGTCGCCCGCAAGCTCGGCGTGAGCAACTCCGGCCTGGCCCGCGGCGGCGTGACCGAGCCGCTGACCACGGCCCAGATCAAGGCGCTCCTCGCCGAGCCTCCCGCGTGGCTGGTGGCCGAGCGGGCGACCCAGGCGCAGGTGCGCGCCGAGAACGCCCGGGTCAAGCAGCGCAACGCGGAGCGCGCGGCCGCGCGCGATTGAGCGCGCGGCGCGGCGTCAGATCCCGGGGGATGCCGAGGGCGCGTCCGGCCCGGGGCCGGCACTCGCGGCCTTCTTCGCTGCGTGCGCCAGCACCTCCGGACCGGTGACCAGCGCGCGGCGCCACGGCGCCACTCCGTCGATCTCCACCTGCAGCGAGAAGCTGAGGATGGTGCGGATGAGCACGATGATGCCGAGCACGAGTGCGTCGGTGAGCGTGGGCTGCGAGGTCACGGTCTTGACCAGGTCCGCCGCGACCAGCAGCTCCAGCCCGAGCAGGATCACGCCGCCGAACGCCTCCCGCAGGGTGCGGAACGCCGTCGTGCCGTTTCGGGTGCGGATCCAGACGGTGAGCGCGATGACGAGGGCGACCACGAAGCCGATCGCCAGCGCCGCGACGCCGACGAACTCGAAGGCGATGCCGATCGTCTCGAAGATCGCGTGCGAGTCCATGGGCACATCGTGCCACAGTGGCGGGGGTACGGTCAGGCCACGTGCACGGCGGGGCGCCGCTTGACGTCCTTCTCGGCCTCCCTCAGCACCTCACGGGTGACCGGCGCGACCTCGCCGACGCCGGTGATGAGGTAGCGGAACATGTTCGAGATCGGGTTGCCCTCCGTCCACTCGAAGTAGACCGTCGGCACCACTCCGGTGACGTCGCGGATCTCGAGGAGGACGGCGGCGATCGTGTTCGGCACGTTGCCGCTCGTGACGCGCAGCACGCGGTAGCCGTACTTCACCACGCCGTGGACGACGAGGTCTTCCTCGAAGTCGGAGGAGTCGGACTTGAGGACTTCGAGGAAGATCGTGCGCGAGCGCTGCGGGATGTGGCTGTACTTGCGCTCGTCCTTGTTCTTCTCCTCGTACTCCTTGGTCGTGTCGACATCCGGCTCGTGCGAGATGATGCGGATCTCGCCCTCCTCAGCGTCCTCCAGGATGAAGTCGAGCGCCGTGACGTCGAAGGTGACGCTGGTCGCTCGCAGCTGGAACGAGCGTCCGATGCGCGACACGATCGACACGATCAGGATGCCCAGGATGAACAGGGTCGCGATGCGCAGACCGTCGGGCCGCTCGATGATGTTGTCGACCGTGGTGTAGACGAAGATCGCGGTGATGATCGCGAAGACGACGGTGCGTTTGGGCTGCTTCTTGCGCCACGCCGACAGGCTCACTGCGAGCGACGCCGAGGTGATGAGTACCAGGACGCCCGTCGCGTAGGCGCCGCCCTGGGCGTCGACGTTCGCGTCGAAGATCAGGGTGATGAGGAACGCGATGGCGGTGAAGACCAGGACCAGCGGACGCACAGCGCGCGCCCACTGCGGCGCCATCCCGTAGCGGGGGAGGTAGCGCGGCACCAGGTTGAGGAGGCCCGCCATGGCGGAGGCGCCGGCGAACCACAGGATGAGGATGGTGCTGATGTCGTAGACCGTGCCGAAACCGTTGCCGAGGTACTCGTGCGCCAGGTAGGCCAGTGCGCGGCCGTTGGCGGAGCCGCCCGCCTGGAACTCCTTCTGCGGGATCAGCAGCGTCGTCGTGAAGCTCGAGGTGATGAGGAACACGCTCATGATGATGGCGGCCGTGGTCAGCAGCTTGTGCGCGCCGCGGATCCGCCCGACGGGGTGGTTGGGGTCGTCGTCCGGCTTGCCCTTGATCTGCGGCATGACGGCGACACCG
This sequence comes from Leifsonia sp. TF02-11, assembly GCF_017565305.1. GTDB lineage: Bacteria > Actinomycetota > Actinomycetes > Actinomycetales > Microbacteriaceae > Leifsonia. Next base: position 20,034 of record NZ_JAGEKP010000020.1, on the reverse strand, counting down.
GTCTCGAAGCCGGAGAGGCCGAGCGCGAGCTTGGGGAACACGAGCAGCGCGACACCCACGACGAGGAACGGGTTGCCGTTCTGCTGGAACATGGCGTTCCACCAGTCGTCGATCGCGGTGGGATGCTGGAACACCTGCACGATGGAGGTGGACACCACCACGACGTTCAGCGCGAGGTAGACGCCGACCAGCACCACGGCGATGCCGATGGCCTCCCGGAAGCCTTTGAGGAAGACCGCGCCGAGCAGGGTGAGCAGCACGAGCGTGATGATGACGTTGTTGCCGTGGAACCACGACGGCGCGAACGGGTTCTCGATGGCGTGTGCCGTCGCGTCCGCTGCGGACAGCGTGATCGTGATCATGAAGTCGGTCGCGGCGAAGCCGAGGAGGACGAGCACGAACAGCTTGCCGGCCCACCACGGCAGGAAGCGCTCGAGCATGGCGATGGAACCCGAGCCGCGGAAGCTCTCGTTGGCGACCCTGCGGTACACCGGGAGCGCGCCGAGCAGCGTCAGGGCGACGAGCACGAGGGTCGCGAACGGCGAGATCAAGCCGGCCGCGAGGGCGGCGATGGCGGGCTGGTAGCCGAGGGTCGAGAAGTAGTCGAGACCGGTGAGGCACATGACGCGCCACCACGAGTGCAGGTGCTCGGGATGCTGACCGTGCGGCCCCTGCTGGGTGCCCTTCTCGTCGACCATCCCGCGCAGCAGCCAGTGCTTGAACCGGCCGCCGTGCACCTCGTGGGCGGCGACGGGCTGCGCCTGCCCGGGGATCGGGACGGGCTCCCTCGGCCGCACCCGCGGCGGGACGGCCCCGGAGAGCTCGTCGGGGAGGATCGTCGGAGACGGACGGTCCTGAGCAGCAGGACCGTTGCCCCGCGCCTTGTCGCCAGACGGGGAACTGCTCGACATCGGCTGCCCTTCGTTTGCCTTCGTGCTCACTGTACGTTGACCACGCAGGCGGCTGGAAGAGAGCTTCGGGAGAAGCCCTCGACCGACCTCCCCGGATGGCCGGGGCAATTCTAGCCAGAACGCCGGGCCGATCAGCGACGAGTGAGAGTTCTCACAGCGGCAGGAGCCGCTCCCTCACCACGCCGACGGCGCGTAGTCCTTCAGGAACACGCCCTGCAGGTCTTCGCCGGCCTCGCCGCGGACGATCGGGTCGTAGACGCGGGCGGCGCCGTCGACGAGGTCGAGCGGGGCGTGGAAGCCCTCCTCGGCGAGACGCACCTTCGTGTAGTGGGGACGCTCGTCGGTGATCCAGCCGGTGTCGACGCTCGTCATCAGGATGTTGTCGGTGTCGAACATCTCCTGGGCGCTCGTGCGCGTGAGCATGTTGAGCGCCGCCTTGGCCATGTTGGTGTGGGGGTGTCCCGCGCCCTTGTAGCGGCGGCCGAAGACGCCCTCCATCGCGGAGACGTTGACGACGTAGGAGCGGCCGGCGGCGGCGAGCGACGGGCGCAGCCGGTCGATGAGGATGAACGGCGCCGTCGTGTTGCAGAGCTGCACCTCCAGCAGCTCGAGCGGGTCGATCCCGCCGACGGCCCTGGTCCAGGTGTTGACGCGCTGCACGTCGGGCACCAGGCCGCCTGCGTCGATGGCGGTGCCGTCGTGGTGGCGTTCCAGCGACGAGGAGCCGGCCGCCATCGCAGCCGACGCCAGGTCGTCGGCGGTCAGGGCTGCTGCGCCGACCAGCTCGGCGACCGTGCCGTGCACGTTCGCCGACGAGAGCAGGGGATGCGCGGCGACCGACGCCTGCAGCGCCTGCGGGTGCGGGTCGGCGGTGTGGCCGAACGTCTCGAGCTCGGGCAGCGGACCGTCCGGCAGCGGGTGCGACTCGGCGTCCGCCAGCAGCGAGTACGCGCCGGGGGAGCGGCGGACCGTCTGGGCCGCATTGTTGATGAGAATGTGCAGCGGGCCGCGGGAGGCCACCGAGTCGGCCAGACCGATCACCTGCGCGGGGTCGCGGAGGTCGATGCCGACCACGCGCAGCCGGTGCAGCCACTCCGACGCGTCCGGCAGCTGCGAGAACCGGCGCACCGCGTCGCGCGGGAAGCGCGTCGTGATGGTGAGGTCGGCGCCGTCGCGCAGCAGGCGCAGCGCGATGTGCATGCCGATCTTGGCGCGACCGCCGGTGAGCAGGGCGCGCTTGCCGGACAGGTCGGTGCGGGCCGTGCGCTTGGCATGGCTGAAGGCGGCGCACGACGGGCAGAGCTGGTGGTAGAACCAGTCGACCTGCGTGTAGTGCTGCTTGCAGATGTAGCAGGCCTGCGAGTTGATCAGGGTGCCGGCGGTCGTCGCGCCCGTGGTCGGGGAGGTCAGGTCGCGGCCGCGGGTCTCGTCGTCGATGCGGTCGGGTGCTCCCGTCGCGGTCGCCGCGATCACGGCGCGGTCGGCGGCGAGCTCGGCCTCCCGCAACTCGCGACGCCGTGCCTGCTTGACGGCCTTGAACATGTGCGCGGTCGCCCGGCGCACCGAGATGAAGTCCGGGTGCTCCTGGTCGAGCTCGTGGAGCTGGGCGAGGACGCGGAGGGTCGTCGCGAGATCGTCGGGGTCGAGGCTCGCGGAGGTTTCGGCTGGCACCGGACGATTGTACGGGCAGCGGATGACCGCGTGCTGAGGGCGCGGACCACCGCACGGCGTCGCTTCGCGCTGAGTCAGACCTCCAGCTCGAGCCAGTCGAGGCCGCGGAGGTCGAGGCACAGCCGCCCGGCGCGTTCCGACGCCATCGCGATGACGTCGCCGCAGACCCGGCAGCGCAGCACCATCCCGTGGTCGTCGGTGTAGACGTGGGCCCGCGCGATCACGGTCACGTCGCCGCAGTGGGCGCACTTGCCGCGCGCCGACGTGATGTCGGCCGAGAACACCTCGGAGAGGAGCCCGGCGGCCGCGTTGCCGTCGAGGTAGTCCATATCGGTCACTGTGCCCCTCCGATCCCGCCGTAGCGCTCGGTGCGGATGCGGTCCGGGTCGTGGCCGGCGTCGACGAGCCATCCAGAGACGGCCTCGACGAACGGGGTCGACCCGCACAGGTAGAACGCGGGGGAGTCCGCGGGCGGTAGCACGAGCGCGTTCAGCGCGTCCGCCGTCAGCCGGCCAGCCGCCACGGGCCAGTCCGGCGGCGCCTCGCGCGTGTAGACGTAGTCGACGCGCAGCGGTGCAGTCGCCTCGCCGAGCGCCAGGAGCTCGTCGCGGTAGTAGACCGACATCGGCGTGCGCGCCGAGTAGAGCAGCCGGAACGGTGCGGCGCTGTTCGCCGCGGCGTGGGCCCGGGCCATCGACATCAGCGGCACCACGCCGGAGCCGCCCGCGATCAGCTGCACCGGCCCCGTGTCGCCCGCGCGCCAGACGAACCAGCCGCCGACCGGGCCACGGACCTCCAGCTGGTCGCCGACCGCGAGGCCGTGCACGAGATAGGGCGAGACCTCCCCGTCGGGCAGCTCCTCCACGGTCAGCTCGAACTCGTCCGGCGCCAGCCCTCCGGCTCCGGAGGCCGACGCGATCGAATAGGAGCGCACCGCCTGATAGCCGTCGGGCGCGGTGAGCCGGATGTCCACGTGCTGTCCGGCCAGGTGGCCGGTGAGCCCCGGGATGCGCAACCGGATGGTGCGCGCCGTCGCCGTCTCCTCGTGTGCGGCCACGACATCGGCCACCCGCCACGCCGTCGTCACCAGTAGCGCTCTTCCTTCCAGGGGTCCCCGTACATGTTGTAGCCGTTCTGCTCCCAGAAGCCCGGCTGGTCCTGCGGCAGCATCTCGAGGCCGCTGACCCACTTGGCGCTCTTCCAGAAGTACAGGTGCGGCACCAGCAGACGCGCGGGGCCGCCGTGCTCAGGAGCGAGGTCGGCGCCGTCGAAGGTGTGGGCGACCCAGGCCTTGCCGTCGAGCAGATCTTTCAGCGGCACGTTCGTCGTGTACCCGCCGTAGGAGTGCGCCATCGTGTACTCGTAGTCGGTGTCGACGTTCTCGAACAAGGTGTCGAGGGCGACCCCGCGCCACGAGGTGCCGAGCTTCGACCAGCTGGTCACGCAGTGGATGTCGGTGCCGACGTCGGCCTGCGGGAGGGCGAGGAACTCGTCCCAGCTCCACCGGTGCACGACACCCTTCTCCGTCGTGATCGTGAACGCCCAGTCGTCTTTCGCGATGCGTGGCGTCGGCCCGGCGGACAGCACGGGGAAACCCTCCGTGATGTACTGGCCGGGCGGGAGGCGCGGATCCTCGGTTCGCCGCCGGCCGAGGAAGCCGGACGAGATGATTCCCATGCGCGCAGCATAATGCGGGCCGCGGCCGACGGTCTATGTCCCGGTCGGTCTAGTCTGAACGCATGGCCGCCGTCAATCTCGGACTCCCGCGCAGTGCGCGCGCGAGCGGGGAGCCGCGGGTGGATGGGCGCCCCGACGTGCCCGGCCTCCTCGACCGACACGGTCGGGTGGCCCGCGACCTCCGCGTCTCCGTCACCGAGAAGTGCTCGCTGCGCTGCACGTACTGCATGCCCGAGGAGGGCCTGCCGGCCATCCCGCGCGACGAGCTGCTGACGCCGGTGGAGATCGCGCGGCTGGTCGGCATCGGCGTGCACGACCTCGGTATCCGCGAGGTGCGTTTCACCGGCGGCGAGCCGTTGATGCGAGCGGACCTGGCCGAGATCATCGGCTTGACGCGCGCGGCGGCCCCGGCGATCGACATCAGTATCACGACGAACGGCATCGGCCTCGACCACCGGTTGCCTGCGCTGGTGGCGGCCGGACTGGACCGCGTGAACATCTCGCTCGACACCGTCGACCGCGAGCACTTCGCCGAGCTGACCCGGCGAGACCGCCTCCCCGCCGTGTTCGCCGGTATCGCCGCAGCGCATGACGCGGGGCTCACGCCGCTCAAGCTGAACGCCGTGATGATGCGCCAGACACTCGCCGGCGCCCCCGACCTCCTGGCCTGGGCGCTCGAACACGGCTGCCGGCTGCGGTTCATCGAACAGATGCCGCTCGACGCCGACCACACCTGGCTGCGCGAGAACATGATCTCCGCCGAAGAATTGCTGGCCGTCCTCCGGACGCGCTTCGACCTGGTTGAGGTCGGCCGCGACGACCCGTCAGCGCCGGCAGAGGAGTGGCTGGTGGACGGCGGCCCGTCGACGGTCGGCATCATCGCGTCGGTGACGCGGTCGTTCTGCGCGGCGTGCGACCGCACCAGGATCACGGCGGAGGGCACCGTGCGCTCGTGCCTGTTCGGCGACGACGAGACCGACCTGCGCTCGCTGCTGCGCGGCGGCGCGGACGACGCCGAGATCGCCCGGTGGTGGCGCGGGGCGATGTGGAACAAGCAGTCGGGGCACGGGATGGAACGCGCCGGATTCGTCCCTCCGGTGCGGAGCATGGGAGCGATCGGTGGCTGAGACGACGGTGCTGGTGCGGTACTTCGCAGCGGCGGAGGAGGCGGCGGGGCGCGAGGAGGAGCGCCTGTCGCTGGGCGAACCGACCGTCGGAGCGCTGCGCGAGGAGCTCGCCCACCGCTACGGCGATGCGATGCGGCTGGTGCTGCGCAACGGCTCGTTCCTGGTCGACGGTGTGGTCTCACGAGACCCGGCGGCCGTGATCGGCGAGCGGGTGGACGTGCTTCCGCCGTTCGCGGGAGGCTGATCGACGGAACCGTACGCTAGGCTGCGGCCAACAGGTTTCGACCTGGTCTGGGGGAGGTCGCCATGAGCGCACACATGCAGGAGTTCGACCGCATCAACCGCCGCAAGGCGCGATTCCGGCTATCGGTGGTGGCGGCGGTCGTCGCCGGCGTTGCCGCGTGGGCGGTTCTGCCGTTCGGGATCGTGCTGCTGACCCGAGGGGAGGCGGCCGGCTGGGCGCTCGTCGTCGCCGGCGTGGCGCTGCTCGCGGCGTGCGTGGCCGCGATCGTGGGCGCCGCGCGCCTCCGCGTCGCGCCGCAGAGCCTCCCGGGCAAGGCGAACCCCGCCTTCGGCGAGCCGCGCCCGTCGCAGAACCCCGACGGCGGCTACGCCACCGCCGGCATGAAGCTCGGCTCCTGACGCCGCTTCCGCCGCCCACATTCGTCACGAATCCCCACATTCGTGCCACGAATGTCGCGATTCGTGACGAATCGCGCCCCCGTCGACGACGCTCGGACGCATCGACTTTCGTGACGAATGTCGCGATTCGTGCCACGAATGTCGATATTCGTGACGAATCGCGTGCCCGCCCGCGAGGCTCGGCTGGCGCGGGGCTCAGGCCGCGTGAGATTCGTGACGAATGTCGCGATTCGTGCCACGAATGTCGCGATTCGTGACGAATCGTCTGCCCGTCGGCGAGGCTCGGTTGGCGCGGAGCTCAGGCTGCGTGGTTTTCGTGACGAATTTGGCGATTCGTGGCACGAATGTGGGGATTCGTGACGAATCGCGTGCCTGCCGGCGGTGTTCAGGGGTGTCGACATTCGTGACGAATGTCGTGATTCGTGGCACGAATGTGGGGATTCGTGACGAAACTCGGTGCGGGGCGAAGCGAGCGGTGCGGAGCGGCGGTGCGCGGCGCGGCGCGGCGCGGCGCGTCAAGTGGGGGAGATGCGGACCTCGGCGGGGGGCACGGTGAGCGTGACGCGGGCTCCGATGGTGAGGCGCAGTTCCGCGACGACGGCGGCGGGCACGAGCGCGGTGAGGCGGTCGGTGCGGACCCGCACGAGGTCGTCGCGGGGCTCCAAGGCGGTCACGGCGGCGGCGATGCCGGCACCGCCGTCCGGCCCGCCGCCCGCCCGGAGGGTCACGGCCGACGGCCGCACCACCGCGGTGACCGGGCGCCCCGGCGCGATGGGCGCCGTCGGCGTCCCGTCGAGCGCGAGGCCGTCGTCCGTCACCAGGCCCCCGGCCGTTCGCACTCCGGTGAGGAGGCTGAGGCCGGCGAGCTCGGCGGTGAACGGGTGGCGCGGATGCGTGAGGACCTCCCGTGTCGGGCCCTCCTCCACGACCCGGCCGCCGTGCAGCACGGCGACGCGATCCGCGAGCAGGTACGCGTCGAGGGCGTCGTGCGTCACCACGATCGCGGTGCGCCCGGAGAGCACGTCGGCCAGCATCCCGCGCAGTTCGCCGGCCACGGCGACGTCGAGCGAGGCGAGTGGCTCGTCGAGGAGGATCAGCTCCGGTTCGGCGGCGAGCGCGCGTGCGATCGCCACCCGCTGGGCCTGCCCTCCCGAGAGGTCGCCCGGCCGGCGGTCGGCCAGCGGGCGGACGCCGGTGCGGTCCAGCCACTCGTCGGCTTTCGCGCGGGCCGCCGCCCGCGAGACACCGGACGAGCGCGGGGCGAACTCGACGTTCCGGCGCACGGTCAGGTGCGGGAACAGCAGGGCGTCCTGCGCGAGCAGTGCGATCGCGCGCCGGTGCGGCGCCAGCCAGCTGGTCGGGAGGTCGAAGAGGGTGTCGTCGGCCAGCGTCGCCCGTCCGTCATCGGGTCGGATCAGTCCGGCGAGCACGCCGAGGACCGTCGACTTGCCCGCCCCGTTGGGCCCGAGCAGAGCGAGCGTCTCGCCGGAGGCCAGGCTCAGCGCGACGTCGACATCGCGGTCGGCGACGCGCGCGGAGAACTGCAGCGTCATGTCGTCCTCCGCCGCAGCGGCTCCCCGGCACCGTGGGCGACGGCGACGACGGCGATCGCGACCGCCATGAGCACCAGCGACAGCGCCACCGCCGCGTCGGGATCGGTCTCCCGCTGCAGATAGATCTCCAGGGGAAGGGTGCGCGTGGTCCCCTGCAGGCTGCCGGCGAAGGTCAGCGTGGCACCGAACTCGCCGAGGGCCCTGGCGAACGACAGGATCGCCCCGGAGACGATCGCGGGGGCGACGAGCGGCAGCGTCACACGGAACAACACCGACGACGGCCCGGCGCCGAGCGTGGCGGCGACGGCCTCGTAGCGCTCGCCGGTGGTCCGCAGCGCCCCCTCCAGGCTCAGCACGAGGAACGGCAGGGCGACGAACGTCTGCGCGATGATGACGGCGGGGGTGGAGAACGCGATCGGGATGGCTCCCTCGAGGAGGCCGCGCCGGCCGTAGAGGGCGAGCAGCGCCAGACCGCCGACCACAGGCGGCAGCACCAGCGGCAGCAGCACGATCGCGCGGACGAGACCCCTGCCACGAAACGGCACGCGGGCGAGCACGATCGCCATCGGGATGCCGAGCACGAGGCAGCCCAGGGTCGCGGTGAGCGAGGTGCGCAGGCTCAGCAGCAGCGCGTCGATCGACTCCTGCGAGGTGATGAGTGCACCGAACTGCGGCCAGTTCACGCGGGTCACCATCGCGACGATCGGCAGCAGGACGAAGAGCGCCCCGAGCGCGGCGACGACGAGGATCCAGCCCGGGATGCCGGTCGCTGACGCGTCCGCCGCCTTCCGGCGGGTCACGGCGTGCCGAAGCCGGCCGCCTCGAGCACCTTCTTGCCCTCCGGCCCCGTCACGTACGCGATGAAGGCGGCGGCCCCCGTGACGTTCGGTCCCTGCCTGATCGCGACGATCGGATAGGTGTTGACCACGCCCTCCGCCTCGGGGAACGGTACGGAGTCGACGCTCTTCCCCGCGCCCTTCACATCGGTCACGTAGACGACGCCGGCGTCGGCCTCGCCGGAGGAGACCTTGCCGAGCACGTCGGTGACCGACGACTCCTGGCTCACCGGGGACAGCTTCACGCCCGTGTTCGTCTCCACCGTGGCTGTCGCGGCACCGCACGGTACCTGCGGAGCGCAGACGACCGTCTTCACGCCCGGCTTGGCGAGGTCCGCCCACGCGGTGATGTGCGCGGGGTTTCCGGGAGGCACGGCGATTGCGAGCACGTTGGTGGCGAAATCGACGGGATCGCCGCCGGTGACGCCCGCACCGATGGCCTTCTTCATGTTCTTATCGTCCGCCGAGGCGAAGACGTCGGCCGGCGCGCCCCCGGTCAGCTGCGTGACCAGGTCGGACGACCCGGCGAAGCTGAAGGTGACGGTGCTGCCCGGGTTCGTCTTCTCGAACTCCCGGCCGAGCTCCGTGAACGTCTTGGTGAGGGAGGCCGCGGCGAAGACCGTGATCGTTCCGGTGATCGCGTGCTTCGTTGGCGTCGGCGACGCCGCGGGCGCCGACGCGTCCGCCGAGCACCCGGTCGTGGCGAGCAGCACGGCCGCGAGCGCGGCTCCGGCGATCGCGAGCCTGCTGCCCGTTCTCCTGCGGATGCCGCTCATTCGGCTACCGCCGCGGTTTCGACGATGACGTTGGTGGCTTTGACCACCGCGACCGCGACCGATCCCAGCTCCAGCCCGAGCTCGCGCGCGGCCTCGCTGCTGATCAGCGACACGACGCGGTGCGGGCCGCACTGCAGCTCCACCTGAGCCATGACCTTGTCGACGACGAGGTCGGTGACGATTCCGACGAACCGGTTGCGGGCCGAGCGGCCGACGCCGGCCGGGTCGGCGGGGAGCACGGCGTTCTGCTTGGCCATCCTGGCGAGCTCGAGTCCGTCGACGACGGTCCGCCCACCCTCGTCCTTCGTGCTCGAAAGGAGACCGGCGTCGACCCAGCGACGCACCGTGTCGTCGCTCACTCCCAAGAACGCGGCGGCGTCCCGTACCCGTATCTGCGGCATGAGAAGAACTCTAGACCGGCAGATGCGGAGAAATCGAGAGGAAGGATCAGAGGCCGACCCACTCCGACTCGCCGTCGGAGAAGTGCTGTCGTTTCCAGATCGGCACACGCGACTTGATGAGCTCGACGAGCTCTGCGCACGCGGCGAACGCCTCGGCGCGGTGCGGTGCGGCGACGGCGGCGATGAGGGCGAGGTCGCCGATGGTGAGCGAGCCGACCCGGTGCACGGCGGCGACCCGGAGGCCGGTGCGCTCGGCGACCTCCTCGCAGCAGGCCTGCAGGAAGGCGGCGGCTTCCGGGTGTGCGCGGTAGTCGAGCGAGACGACGGGCCGCCCGCCGTCGTGATCGCGCACGATGCCCTGGAACGCGACCACCGCCCCAGCCTCCTTGCGCCAGACGAACGCGTCCAAGGTCGACGGGTCGAGGGGACGGTCGGAGACGTCCGCGAACACCGCACTCATCGCGCCGCCCCGTCGTGGTCGCCGCCGCGCAGCTGGTCGAGCAGGTGCGCGAGCACGGGCTCCAGTACCGCCAGGCCGTCGGCGACCCCGCCGCGCGAACCGGGGAGGTTCACGACGAGGGTCGTGCCGGCGACACCGGCGAGGCCGCGACTGAGCGCGGCGAGGGGGGTGGAGGCGGCGCCGCGTGCGCGCAGCGCGTCGGCGAGGCCGGGGAGCTCGCGGTCGAGCACCGCGGCGGTCGCCTCCGGGGTCCGGTCGTCCGCGGACACCCCGGTGCCTCCTGTGGTGATGACGACGCCGGGTCGCTCGGCGACCACTGCGCGCAGGGCGCCCGCGATGTCGGCGTCGGCGACGACGCGCACCTCGGCCCGCAGGCCCTGCCCGGCGAGCCAGTCCGCGATGACCGGGCCGGTCGTGTCGGCCGCCGCTCCCGCTGCCGCACGCGTGGAGGCGACGAGGACGACGGCGTCGTCGGGTCGAGCAGGCGCGGGCGGAGCGATCGCGGCCGACGCCGGGAGGTCCATCTCACCGGGCCGGCGCCAGTCGCCGCGCTTGCCGCCGCTCTTGGCGACCAGCCGCACGTCGGTCATGCTCGCCGCCGGGTCGACCGCCTTCACCATGTCATGCAGGGTCAGTCCGGCGACAGCGACGGCGGTCAGCGCCTCCATCTCGACCCCGGTGCGGCCGCGGGTGCGGGCGACGGCCTCCACCTCGATGGCACCCGCCGCCTCGTCGAGTGTGAAATCGACCCGCACCGAGGTCAGCGGCAGCGGGTGGCAGAGCGGGATGAGGTCGCTCGTGCGCTTGGCGCCCGTGATGCCGGCGATGCGCGCGGTGGCCAGCACGTCGGCCTTGGGCAGATCGTCGGCCGCGACCAGCCGCACCACCTCCGGCGTCGTCACGAGGCGGCCGCGCGCGACGGCCTCCCGGTCGGTCTCCGGTTTCGCGCCGACGTCGACCATACGGGCGCGGCCGTCGGCGTCCAGGTGGGTGAGCTCGCTCATAGCGTCCAGACTGTCACGTCCGCGCCGGCCTCGACGGCCTCCGCGTCGGCGGGCAGGTCGATGAGCACGTCCGCGTTCGCCATGGCGGCCACCAGGTGCGAGCTGGGACCGGACACCGGCGCGACGCCGTCGGCGCCGACGCGGCCGCGGAGGAACTGCCGCTTGCCCGGCACGGAGCGCACGGATTCCGCCAGCCGGAGGCGGCGCGTCGGCAGCGCGGGGAGGCCGGCCGCTTCGCGCAGCGCTGCACGCAGGAAGACGGCGAACGACACCTGGGTGCTGACCGGGTTGCCGGGGAAGCAGAGCACAGGCACGCCGTCGACGACCGCCGTCGCTTGCGGGCCGCCCGGCTGCATCGCGACGGTCGTGACCTCGGCGCCGCGGGGGAGGAGCACCTCACGGACGACCTCGTATGCGCCCTTCGAGATCCCCCCGGAGGTCACCACGAGGTCGCTGGCAGCGACGGCGGCGTCGAAGACCCGCGCGAACGCCTCCGGGTCGTCGTCGCTGCTCGCGCGCAGCGAGACCACGGCGCCGGCCTCCTCGACGAGGGCGGCGAGGGCGACGCCGTTCGCGTCGAAGACCTGGCCGAACCGTACGCCCTCGCCCGGAGTGGCGAGCTCGGACCCGGTGGTGAGCACCGCGACCCGCAGCCGTGCCCGGACGTCGACCGTCGTGACGCCGGCCGCCGCCAGCGCGGCCAGATGCCGCGGGGCCAGGCGCGTTCCCGCGCGCACCAGCACCTCGCCGCGGTGGAGGTCGCTCCCGCGCTCGCGCACGAACTCCCCGCGTTTCCGCGGCCGTCGGATCTCGACGACAGCGCCGGCGAGATCGTCGTCCCTGCCGAGTACGAGCTCGGTGTCCTCCACGGGCACGATGGCATCGGCGCCGCTCGGCACCGGCGCTCCCGTCATGATGCGGATGGCGGTGCCCGCGGCGAGCACGAGCGGCACTTCGTGGCCGGCGGGGACGTCGCCGCTGACCTCGAGCGCGACGGGGACGTGCGCGACGTCCGCAGCGCGAACGGCGAAGCCGTCCATCTGCGAGTTGCGGAACAGCGGCAGGTCGACCTCCGAGCGCACGTCCACCGCCGCGACCCGGCCGGCGGCCTCGGCGAGCGGAACGGCCTCCCGTTCGGGCTCAGCGGTCAGCGGCGCCAGCAGCCGGGTGACGTGGTCGACGTGTTCCTCGACGCTGCGTTGTGCGGTCATGGGTTCAGTATCCCGCGCCGGCGAGGGGACGGGGAGGCAGCGCGGGCCGGGTCGGCGCAGGGGAGCCCGGTCAGTAGCGCGGGAGGCCGGGGTCGACCTCGCGCGACCAGGCATCCAGACCTCCCTCGAGGACGATCCCTGGAACGCCGACGGCTGCGAGGGCGCGACGCGCAGTCTCCGCGCGCACGCCGTGGTGGCAGATGATCACGATCGGGTCGTCGCTCAGCCGCTCCGCCACGCCGGCGGCGTCGCGCACGACGACGTCCAGCGGCACCAGCAGCGAGCCGGGCAGCTCGGCGATGTCGGCCTCCCAGGGTTCGCGCACATCGAGGAGGGTGTGCGGCTCGCCGGCCGCGAGCCGTGCGGCGAGCTCGCCGGGCGAGACGGAGGTCGCCGACGCCGCGGGCACCGGCTCCGGCTCGGCGACGATTCCGCAGAACAGGTCGTAGTCGATCAACTCCGTGACAGGCTCGGCCGCCGGATCCTCCGCGTAGGCGAGCTCGCGGAACGTCCCGCGCAGCCCGTCGTGCACGACGACGCGGCCGAGCAGGAGGTCACCCTCCCCGGTCACGACCTTGATCGCCTCGCTCGCCATCAGCGACCCGATCACCCCGCACACGCTCGGGAGCACGCCGGCCTCCGCGCAGCTCGGCACCGTGCCAGGCTCCGGGGGCTGGGGGAAGAGGTCGCGGTAGTGCGGGCCGCGTCCTGCCCAGCTGAGCCCCACCTGCCCTCCGAACCGGTGCACGGCGCCCCAGACCACGGGCAGGCCGGCCAGGGAGGCGGCGTCGTCCACGAGGTAGCGCGTCGGGAAGTTGTCGCTGCCGTCGAGGACGAGATCGAAGTCGCCCAGGATGCGCTTGGCGTTCGCCGACGTGAGCCGTTCGGCGAACACGCGCACGTCGATCCCGGCGTCGATGGCGCGGATCGCGTCGGCGGCCGACGCCGTCTTCGGCCGCCCGAGGTCGCGCTCGCCGTGGATCGTCTGCCGGGGGAGGTTGCTGATCTCGACGCTGTCGTCGTCGACGACCCCGATCGTGCCGAAGCCCGCGCCCGCGAGCAGCGGAAGGACGGCGGAGCCGAGGCCGCCCGCGCCGACGACCAGCACCCGGGCGGCGCGCAGGCGGCGCTGCGCGGCCTCCCCGAAGCCGGGGAGCTGCTCGGTGCGGGCGTACCGCGCCCGGAGCGCCGACGGGAGGGCGGGCCCGGGCGCCACGAGGGCGGGGGGACGTTCGGGGGAGGCCATGGTCCTAGTCAAGCACCGTGCGCCGTTGGGAGGCGTCCGCTCGCGCGCGGTCGCTCATCAGGCGACGGTGACGCTGATCGTGTGCAGGCCGGTCGCGCCGTCGGGCACGACGTCCTGCACCTTGGCGGTCTGCACGGTCCCGCGGGCGTCGGTGGCCCTGACCTTGATCGTGTGGGAGCCGGGCGTCGCGTCCCACGCGTATTTCCACTGCCGCCAGGTGTCGACGGAGATCGCGTCGGCCAGCGTCGCCTGCTGCCAGTCGCCGCCGTCGACCTGCACCTGGACAGCGCTCACGCCCACGTGCTGCGACCAGGCGACCCCGGCCACGGCGACCGTCCCCGCCTTCACCTGGCGGCCGTCGGCGGGGACGTCGATGCGCGACTCGAGTTTGACCGGCCCGCGTTCCGACCAGCCGCGGTCGGTCCAGTACGACGTCGCCTTGTCGAACCGGGTCACCTCCAACTCGACAACCCACTTCGTCGCCGACACGTAGCCGTAGAGGCCCGGCACCACCATCCGCACGGGATAGCCGTGCTCGAGCGGGAGGGGTTGGCCGTTCATCCCGACGGCCAGGATGGCGTTGCGCCCGTCGGTGAGAGCCTCCAGCGGCGTACCGGCGGTCCAGCCGTCCTGACTGTGCGAGAGCACCATGTCGGCGTCGGCCGACGGCTTGGCCCTGGCCAGCAGATGCCGGATCGGGTAGCCGAGCCACCGGGCGTTGCCGATCAGGTCGCCGCCCACCTCGTTGGAGACGCAGGTGAGGGTCGTGATCGACTCCTCCAGCGGGAGGGCGAGCAGCTGGGCGAAGGTCAGCTCCACCTCGGTCTCGACCATCCCGGTGATCTTCAGCCGCCAGTCCTGCGGCTGGATGCCGGGGATCTGCAGGGCGGTGTCGATGCGGTAGAAGTCGGCGTTCGGAGTGATGATCGGCGACAGGCCCGCGACGTCGAACGAGGCGCCGGCCGGCACGGGAGGCGCGGCGACGGCGGGCTTCGGGAGGTGGAACGCGGCGCGGGCCGCGGCTGCAGCACGGTAGCCCGACGCGACCACCTGGCCGACGACGGCCGCGAGGATGCCGCCGAGCGCTGTGCCGCTCGCGGCCGTCACGAACCGGCGCCGGGACACGCTGCCGTTCGGCGCGACCCGCGTCGGCTCTGTGCCGCGCAGCAGACCGATGAGCCAGCCGAGGAAGAGGATGCCGACCAGGGCCGCGAGCGCCGACGGCAGCACATCGACGATCCCGCCGCCGCTGCGGGTGATCGCGGCGAACGCTCCGACGACCCCGCCGACGCCGATCAGCACCCGGCCGAGGGGCGGCCTGCGCAGCTCGACCCAGCCGGCCAGGCCCCCGCCCACGATCAGCACGACCGCCAGCGAGACGATCAGGAATGTCTTGTCCCCGGTGCCGAACACCCCGATCACTGCGTTCTTGAGCCAGGCGGGCGTGAGGTCGATCACCAGGGAGCCGACGACCAGGATCGGGCTGCCGTCCTGCACCCCGATCGCGCTGACGATCTCCGCCGCACCGACGCCGGCGGCCACGCTCGCGACCCCGGCCGCGGCGGCCCGCCAGAACGCTCTCATGTCCGAAGGATACGCACCCGATCCGGTGGATACGCCGAGGGTTCCTGCGGGGTGTCGGAGCAGCCTGTGACAGGCTTGAGCACTATGGCCTCCCTGCGCGTCGACGACCTCCCCGGCTGGACCGGGCCCGGCTCCGTCGGAGAAGACGCCGTGTACGAGGCGTTCGTGGCCTGGGCCGAGGGAACGGGCATCACGCTGTACCCCGCACAGGACGAGTCGCTCATCGAGATCGCGGGCGGCGCCAACCTCATCCTGTCCACCCCGACCGGGACCGGGAAGTCGCTCGTGGCCATCGGTGCGCACTTCGCCGCGCTCGCCCGCGGCGATCGCAGCTTCTACACGGCGCCGATCAAGGCGCTCGTCTCCGAGAAGTTCTTCGCGCTGGTCGACGTCTTCGGGGCGGAGAACGTGGGGATGATGACCGGCGACTCCTCGGTCAACGCCGACGCGCCGATCATCTGCTGCACGGCCGAGATCCTCGCCAACCTCGCGCTGCGGCAGGGGGAGGACACCCCTGTCGGGCAGGTCGTCATGGACGAGTTCCACTTCTACTCCGACCCCGATCGCGGCTGGGCCTGGCAGGTGCCGCTGCTGATCTTGTCGCGCGCGCAGTTCGTGCTCATGTCGGCCACGCTGGGCGATGTGACGGCGCTCGCCGCCGACCTGAGCCGCCGCACCGGCCTCGAGACCGCGACGGTCACCGGCGTCGAGCGACCGGTGCCCCTGCACTACTACTACGAGCTGACGCCGATCCACGACACCGTCGAAGACCTCCTGCACACCGGTCAGGCGCCGATCTACATCGTCCACTTCTCGCAGCTCGCCGCCCTGGAGCGCGCCCAGTCGCTCTCCAGCGCCAAGATCGCGAGCCGCGAGCAGCGCGACGCCATCGCCGAGGCGATCGGCGCGTTCCGGTTCACGACCTCCTTCGGGCGGACGCTCTCGCGGCTGCTGCGCCAGGGCATCGGCGTGCACCACGCGGGGATGCTGCCCAAGTACCGACGGCTGGTCGAGCAGCTCGCCCAGCGCGGGATGCTGCGGGTGATCAGCGGCACCGACACGCTCGGCGTCGGCATCAACGTGCCGATCCGCACCGTGCTGCTGACGGCACTCACCAAGTTCGACGGCACCCGGATGCGGCAGCTCAACGCGCGGGAGTTCCACCAGATCGCCGGCCGTGCCGGACGCGCAGGCTATGACACCGCCGGAACGGTCGTCGTGCAGGCGCCCGAGCACGAGAGCGAGAACGCCAAGGCGCTCGAGAAGGCCGGAGACGACCCCAAGAAACGTCGCAAGATCGTGCGGAAGAAGGCGCCGGAGGGCTTCGTCTCGTGGGGCGAGCCGTCCTTCCGCAAGCTCGTGGAGGCCGAGCCGGAGACGCTGACGTCGTCCATGCAGATCACCAGCGCGATGCTCATCAACGTCATCGGCCGCGGCGGCGACGTCTTCCGCCACGTGCACGACCTGGTGTTCGACAACCACGAGTCCTGGAAACGGCAGCTGGCCCTCGCCCGCCGCGCGCTCGGGCTCTACCGCTCGCTCCTGACCGCCGGAGTCGTGGAGGTCGTCGACGGCGAGATCCGGCTGACGGTCGACCTCCAGCCCAACTTCGCCCTCAACCAGCCGCTGTCGCCGTTCGCGCTCGCCGCGTTCGAGCTATTCGACGCGGAGTCGCCCACGTACGCCCTCGACATCGTCTCGGTCGTGGAGGCCACGCTCGACGACCCGAGGCCGGTGCTCTCCGCACAGCAGTTCCAGGCGCGCGGCGAGGCCGTCGCGGCGATGAAGGCCGAGGGGATCGAGTACGACGAGCGCATGGAGGCGCTCGAGACGGTGACGCATCCCAAGCCCCACGACGAGCTGCTGCACGAGGCCTTCGCCACGTACGCCTCCAGCCAGCCCTGGGTCGCCGACTTCGAGCTCAGCCCCAAGTCCGTGGTCCGCGACCTGTACGAGCGCGCGATGACCTTCGGCGAGTTCATTTCCTTCTACAAGCTCGCGCGGTCGGAGGGCGTCGTGCTGCGCTACCTCTCCGACGCCTACCGCGCCCTCAACCAGACCGTTCCGCTCGACCTGCGCACCGAGGAGCTGCGCGACATCGTCGAGTGGATCGGCGAGCTGGTCCGCCAGGTCGACTCCAGCCTCCTGGACGAGTGGGAGGAGCTGGTGCACCCCGACGCGGCCAGGCACGCCGCCGAATCGGGCGAGCTCGCGCCTCCCGCGCCCCGCACGGTCACGGCCAACCGCCGCGCGTTCTTCGTGCTCGTGCGCAACGAGCTGTTCCGCCGGGTGCAGCTCGCCGCGCTCGACCGCGTGCAGGAGCTCGGCGCCCTCGAGAACGAGGCGGCGGCGCTCGCGGAGGCGCCGGCCCCGTCGTTCACCGAACTGCAGTGGGACGCGGCGCTGGAGGCGTATTACGCCGAGCACGACGAGATCCTCACCGACGCCTCGGCACGAGCCGCGGCGATGATCGTCGTCGACGAGAGCCCCGCCGAGTCGGAGGGTCTCTGGCGGGTGCGCCAGATCCTCGCGGACCCGGCGGGCGACCACGACTGGGGGATCGCCGCCGAGGTGCTGCTGGCCGACTCGGCGCGCACGGGCGCCGCGGTCATCCGGGTGACGGGCGTCGACCGGTTGTGACGGTTTGACGCACGCGAGACGCGCGTGCGAGCATCTACACGGTCGCCTCTCGCGGCGCCAGGCACTCCGCATGAACCTCCGATGAACTTTTGTCGGCGGTCCGTCTCCACACGAGAAAGAAACCGGTGGATCTCACCCTCATCATCGTGCTGGTCATCGCGCTGGCCCTCTTCTTCGACTTCACCAACGGGTTCCACGACACCGCGAACGCGATGGCGACCCCGATCGCCACGGGAGCCATGCGACCGAAGGTCGCGGTCGCGCTCGCCGCGATCCTGAACCTGGTCGGCGCCTTCCTCTCCACCGAGGTGGCCAAGACCATCTCGGGCGGCATCATCAACGAAGGACCGGGCGGCGTCCTCATCTCGCCGGAGCTGATCTTCGCCGGCCTGGTCGGCGCGATCGTCTGGAACATGGTCACCTGGCTCTACGGCCTGCCGTCGTCGTCGAGCCACGCGCTGTTCGGCGGTCTCATCGGCGCGGCGATCGTGGGAGCCGGCATCGACTCCGTGAACTTCTTCGTCGTTCTCGAGAAGGTCGTGCTGCCGGCCGTCATCGCGCCGTTCACGGCCGGCGTCGTCGCGTACGCGGCGACGAAGCTCGCGTACTGGATCACGCGCCGCTACGACGGCCGGCCCGACGGGCGAGGAGGCTTCCGCTACGGTCAGATCTTCTCGTCGTCCCTGGTCGCCCTCGCGCACGGCACGAACGACGCGCAGAAGACGATGGGCGTCATCACCCTGCTGCTGATCTCTGCGAACCTGCTCCCGGCGGGCAGCGGGCCGCCGTTCTGGGTCGTCGTCTCGTGCGCGCTCGCGATCGCGATCGGCACCTACTCGGGCGGCTGGCGGATCATCCGCACGCTCGGCCGCGGGCTCACCGAGGTCAAGCCCGCGCAGGGCTTCGCCGCGGAGACCAGCACCGCCGCGACCATCCTGGCCTCCAGCCACCTCGGCTTCGCCCTCTCGACGACGCAGGTCGCCTCCGGATCGGTGATCGGCTCCGGTCTCGGCCGGCGGGGGTCGTCGGTCCGTTGGGGCACGGCGGGTCGCATCGCCATCGGCTGGGTGCTCACCCTGCCGTCCGCGGCGATCGTCGGAGCCGCTGCCGCCCTGATCGCAGCGCTCGGGCCGGTCGGCATCGCGTTCGACACGATCGTCGGCATCGCCGTCGTCGTCTTCATCTTCTGGCGTTCGCGCCGCAACCAGGTGTCCAGCGCCAACGCCGTGGCGCCCGTTCAGGGTCAGAGCGACGTCGCGGCCTCCGGCCGGGTCGTGAAGATCAAGAAGGTCAAGCCGCTCAAGCGCGAGCGCGACAGGAAGGAGTCCGCATGAGCGCGTTCCTGTCGTTCGTCGTCGTCTTCGCGGCGTCCCTGATCGGCGCCTGCGTCATCGTCGGCTTCTACGCGCTCGGCACCCGGCTGCTCGCGGTCGCCGGTCGCGCGCTGTTCGTCGAGCCGGCGGAGTTCACCGACGCGATCACGGTGATCACACCGGAGGAGGCGGCCAAGGCGCAGAAGAAGGCCGACAAGGCGCGCCGCAAGAACCCGCTCGGCGACGGCCAGAAGCGCGCCGCGCTCGCCGGCGCCTACGCCTGCTTCGTGCTGTGCGGCCTCGGCGTCCTCTACGGGCTGTACCTGATCATCCCGTACTTCCACGCCTGAGCCGGGGCTTCGAAGGGCACGTTGTTGTCCCTTTCGGCGGCCGAAAGGGACAACAACGTGCCCCTCGGCGTGCAGAATGTGGGTGTGACGAGCCCCGAGCAACTGTCGCGGCCGCTCCGCGGCCTCCGCATCGCCCTGGCGATCGTGGCCTGGTTCAACCTGGTCTCCGCAGTCGTCGGGATGGTCGGCCTCACCGTCTTCGGCGGCATGGGCATCCCGCTGGAGTGGCTGCACGGCAGCGTCTTCGACTCGTACCTCTGGCCTGGCGTGATCCTCGGTGTGGTGGTCGGCGGCGTCCAAGCGCTCGCGCTCGTCGTCCAGTACCGCCGCTACCGCCTCGCCTGGGGCATGCACGCCGCCGCGGGGCTGGTGATGATGATCTGGATCTTCGTCGAGATCGCCATAATGCTCGTCTGGTCGCCGCTGCACGGGATCTACTTCGCGACGGGTCTCCTGCAGACCGTGCTCGCCGTGCTCGCCCTCGGCGCGTGGCCGCGCCCGTTTCTGGCACGGGCTCAGCCTGCCCCTCGCGGACACCGCGGCAGCGCTCAGTCCGTGCCGCGGACGCGGGCGATGCTGTTCATGACGTGGTAGACGACGATCGCGGCGATGGCGCCGAGCGCGATGCCGTT
>NZ_JAGEKP010000002.1 GCF_017565305.1 Leifsonia sp. TF02-11 | reverse complement strand
GGATGCGTTCTGAGGGTCAGCAGACACCAACGACCGATTACAAGACAAAGGAACGGCCGGCTCGCTGAGCGAGCCGGCCGTTCCTTTGTCTTACTACTGGGTCGGGGTGACAGGATTTGAACCTGCGGCCTCTTCGTCCCGAACGAAGCGCGCTACCAAGCTGCGCCACACCCCGGTGGCCCGAAGGCCTCATCTAGGATACACGAGCGCGAGGGGTGCAAATGACCATCCGCCGCGCTGTCGGAGTGGTGGACTACTCCGACGCCGTCAACGTCACCAGCGTCGCCTCCGGCCGGCAGGCGAACCGCACCGGCGCGTAGATCGACGTGCCGAGACCGGCCGAGACGTTGAGGTAGGCCGCGCGGAACGCGTGCCTCCAGATGCTCAGCCCCTTGACCTGCTTACGCGGGATGTCGCAGTTGGTGACCAGCGCTCCGAAGCCGGGGACGCACACCTGGCCGCCGTGCGTGTGGCCCGCGAAGATCATCGAGGCGCCGTAGGTGACGAATGCGTCGAGCACACGCCGGTACGGCGCGTGGACGACGCCCAGCGTCACCGTCGGGCGCTCGCTGCGCGGCTCGTCGTCCGGCCACATCGCGTCGTCGGAGTAAGGGTCGTTCTCGCGCAGTTCGTCCAGCGCTCCCGGGATGGCCTCCAGCCGGTCGGCCTGGATGTGCGGGTCGTTGACGCCGAACAGCTCGAGGTGCGTTCCCTTGATGTCGAGAGCACCGGCGGCGTTGTTGAGGTTCAGCCAGCCGAGGCTGTCGAAGTAGTCGGTGAGCGCCTTGTCATCGAGTCGCGGCGCGGTCGTCGTGTGGCGCTTCGACGGGCCCCGGAAGTACTTCAGCGGGTTCTTCAGCTGCGGGCCGAAGTAGTCGTTCGAGCCGTGGACGAACACCCCAGGCACACCGCGGAAGGCGTCGAACGCGGCGCGGATGCCCTCCAGGCCGTTCTCGTGGCTGAGGTTGTCGCCGGTGTCGACGATCAGGTCCGGTTGAAACCGCGCGAGCTCCCGCACCCACTGCTGCTTGTCGCGCTGCCACGGCGCCATGTGCAGGTCGGACAGGTGCAGCACCCGGATCGGCTGCGCGCCGGCCGGGAGCACCGGAACGCTCAGCTCCCGCAGGGTGAACGCGCGACGCTCGACGAGCGACCCGAACGCGAACGCGGCCGCGCCGGCACCGGCGAGCACCGCGAGCGCGGTGCCCACCGGATGGAAGCCCGACGGGCGCGGCACTAGCCGCCCGCTCCCGGACCGGGAGCGGCAGTGCTCTTCTGGAGCGTGAGGGTGACCTGGGTGCCGGCCTTCGCGGCCGTTCCCGCGCCCGGGTCCATCGCCTGGACGATGTCGTCAGGGGAGGCACCTCCGCCGTTGACCTTGGCGCTGAACCCGGCGGCAGCCAAGGCCTGCTGGGCCTCGGAGAGCTTTTGGCCGACCACGTTGGGGATGGCGACGAGCGAGCCGTTGCTGGTGTAGAGCGTGACGACGGTGCCCTTGCCCACGGACGCGCCCGCGGCGGGGTTGCTCGATGCGACCGTACCGGCCGGGGCTGCCGAGTCCTGGGGGCCGCCGTCGGCGCTGTCGAGGCCGAGCCCGGTCAGGATCGACTTCGCCTCGTCCGTGGACTTGCCGGTGAGATCGGGGACGGTCACCTGGACGCCCTGCACGAGCTTGCTGCTCGGCGCGGGGAATGGGTCGCCGCCGTACTTGCCGACGGCGGCGCCCATCATGGCGCGCTGGACAGCCGTTCGGGCGCTCGCCGGGGAGATTCCGTGGGTCGGGTACGTCTTCCGCATGTCCTGGTGGCCGCTCACGTTGCCGACCCAGTACGCGCCGGCGACCTTCGTCGTGGCGGCCACGAGCCAGAGCTGCTCGTTGCCGTCCGTCGTGCCGGTCTTGGCGAGCATGTCCTTGCCGGTGTTGTTCACGGTCGCCGCGGTTCCACCGCTCTGCGTGACCTTCTGCATCGCGAAGGCCATGCCGGCCGCGATGGCGGGGTCGACGGACTGCTGGCACTTCGTCGCCGGAGGCTTGACCTCTTTGCCGCCGCCGTCGACGATCTTGTCGATCGCGATGGGGGAGCAGGTGACACCGCCGTTCGCGATGCCGGCGAACGCGGTGGCCATGGTCAGGGGCGCGATCTCGTTGGTGCCGAGGACGCTGGCGGGGTTGGTGCCGAGCTCCTCGCCCTTGGCGGTGTGCACGTCGAACGCCTGCGCGGTGTCGCGGATCTTGCACATATCGAGCTGGGACGCCATCGAGACGAAAGCGGTATTGATGGACATCGCAGTGGCCTGGATGGCGCTACGGGTGCCCTCCTCGCCCGAGCTGTCGTTCGTGGGCCAGCGGACGCCCGTCGGGCCGTAGGAGCCTCCGGGGTAGCAATAGCCCTTGAACGTCCCGCTGGGGTACGTGCGGACGTTCGCGTTCACCGTCTCGTAGAGCGAGTGGCCTTCCTTGAGCCACTCCGCCAGAGTGAACGTCTTGTACGTCGATCCCACCTGGAAGCCGCCCGAGCCGCCGTACTGGTAGTCGGTCGCGTAGTTGATGCTCGTGTAGTTCGGGCCGGTGTTCTCCGGGTCCTGGCTGTAATCCTTGTTCTGGGCCATGTAGAGCACGCGGCCGGTCCCCGGCTGCACTCCGACGAGCACGCCGCCGATGTCGAACTTGTACGCCTTGGGCACGTAGGAGTCGAGTGTGTCTTCCGCGACCTTCTGCAGGTCGAGGTCGAGGGACGTGTAGATCTTGTAGCCGCCACGGTTGAAGTTGGCGGCGCGGGTGTCCTCGTCTTTGCCGAACGACTCGTCGTTGAGGATGATCCGCTGCACATAGTCGCAGAAGTAGGCCGCACCGCCCGCTGTCTGGCAGCCTCGCGTCGACGGGGTGATCACCGGAGTGATCGGGGTCTTGATCGCCTCGTCGTACTGCGTCTTCGTCAGTTTCTTGTATTCGTACATCTTGGCGAGGATGTAGTCGCGCCGATCCTTGTTCGCGGCGTAGCCATTGGCAGCGCCGTTGGTCGTCGAGTCGGGGTTGTCGAGCTTGAGGCGCGTCGGGTTGTTGACGATCGCGACCAGGCTCGCGGCCTGTGCGGGAGTCAGCGCCGCGGCGGTCGTGTTGAAGTAGTACCGGGCTGCGGCCTCGATGCCGTAGACCGAGCCGCCGAAGCCGACGATGTTGAGGTAGCCCTCGAGGATCTGGTCCTTCGTGTACTTCTTCTCCAGACCGATGGCGTACTTCATCTCCTTGACCTTGCGGTCGGGGGTGACGCCCGTCGAGTCGTCGACGCAGGTGTTGTACTTGCTCTTCTGCTCCTTGGTCTTGACCGGCATGGCCTCGCACTTCTGCAGCAGGACGTTCTTCACGTACTGCTGGGTGATCGAGGACCCGCCCTGCACGCCGCCGCCGGAGACCGTGGACAGCACACCGCGTACGGTGCCCTGGATGTCGACGCCGCCGTGGCTGTAGAAGCGAGGGTCCTCACCGGCGACCAGTGCGTCCCTCGCCGCCTGCGACATCTGCTCGAAGCCGACGGGCAGGCGGTTCTGGGAGTAGAAGGTGGCGAGGGCGACGTCCGAGCCGTCGGACGCCTTCGCGTAGATGGTGGTCGGCTGGGCGAGCTGGCCGATCTGGAGGTACTCGGGAAGACCCTCGAATACGCCGATACCGTTGTTGGCGGCCATGCCTGTCACGGCGATGGCGGGAGTGACGGCAGCGGTGACCAGAAGACCGGCCACGGCACTCATGCCGACGAAAGCGCCGACAGCTCCGAGCACACCTCTAGCCTGTGGTTTTTGCGCAGACATAGGATCAGGGTAGGCGATGAACCTGTTAAACCCCCCGAATGAAAAGAGCACCATGCTGCGCTGGGAATACCTTACGACTCCTCTCATGATCCATAACACGGCCGCCATCCTCAACAACTGGGGCTCGGAGGGGTGGGAACTGGTGCAGGTCGTGACCGGCCCGGAGGGCGGCCTGGTGGCCTACCTCAAGCGCCCTGTGCAGAGCGAGGAGGCCGCCTGATGGCCGCGGTCGAAGCGCGTCTCGCCGAGCTCGGCATCGAGCTCCCGGCCGTCGTCCCGCCGGTCGCCGCCTACACTCCGGCGGTCGTCGACGCCGGGCACGTGTACACCTCCGGCCAGCTCCCGATGGTGTCCGGGGCGCTTCCCGCGACCGGTAAGGTCGGCGACGGTCACGGGCTCGTGCCGGCCGACGACGCCAAGGAGTATGCCCGGATCTGCGCGCTCAACGCCCTCGCCGCGGTCAAGAGCGTCATCGGATCGCTCGACCGGGTGACGCGCGTGGTGAAGGTCGTCGGCTTCGTCTCCTCCGACCCGTCGTTCACCGGACAGCCCGGCGTGATCAACGGCGCCTCCGAGGTCCTCGGCGAGATATTCGGCGACGCCGGCGTCCACGCCCGCTCGGCCGTGGGCGTCGCGGTCCTCCCGCTCGACGCGCCCGTCGAGGTCGAACTCATCGTCGCCTACGAGTAGGCCGCGAGCAGAGCCACCGAACGCAGGAAAACCGTCGCGAACCCACTGGATTCGCGACGGTTTTCCTGTGTTGGGCGGCTGGCGCCCTGACGGCCCCGGCGGGCGTCAGGTGAGCTTGGCCTGGATGGAGCTCATCACGGCGGTGTCGGCGAGCGTGGTCGTGTCGCCGACCTCGCGGCCCTCGGCGACGTCCTTGAGCAGGCGCCGCATGATCTTGCCGGATCGCGTCTTCGGCAGCTCGGTGACGATGAAGATGTCACGAGGCCGCGCGATGGCGCCGATCTGCTGGGAGACATGCTTGCGCAGCTCGGCGGCGACGTCGATCGACTCCGCGGTCTCGAGCTGGTTCTGCTTGATGATGACGAACGCGACCACGGCCTGTCCGGTCGTCTCGTCTGCGGCTCCCACGACCGCGGCCTCCGCCGTCAGAGGATGCGCGACGAGCGCCGACTCGATCTCTGCGGTCGAGAGGCGGTGGCCCGAGACGTTCATGACGTCGTCGACACGGCCCATCAGCCAGATCTCGCCGTCCATGTCGTAGCGGGCGCCATCGCCGGCGAAGTACTTGTCGCCGAACTTCG
Organism: Leifsonia sp. TF02-11; assembly: GCF_017565305.1. Lineage (GTDB taxonomy): Bacteria > Actinomycetota > Actinomycetes > Actinomycetales > Microbacteriaceae > Leifsonia. The sequence continues at coordinate 142,015 of NZ_JAGEKP010000002.1, read as the reverse complement.
ACCAGTACGTCTCCACGAACCGGTCGGGGTCGCCCCAGATGCCGCGCAACATGCTCGGCCACGGCTCGGTGACCACGAGCAGCCCGCCCTGGTCCTTGCCGACGGGAACGCCGGCCTCGTCGAGGATGTCGATGGAGATGCCGGGCAGCGGCACCTGGGCGCTGCCGGGCTTCAGCGTCGTCACGCCGGGCAGGGCGGAGATCATGATGGCGCCGGTCTCGGTCTGCCACCAGGTGTCCACGATCGGGGTGTCGCCCCCTCCGATGACGTCGCGGTACCACATCCACGCCTCGGGGTTGATGGGCTCGCCGACCGAGCCGAGCACACGAAGGCTCGACAGGTCGAACTTCTGGGGGTGCTGACGTCCGATCTTCATGAACGAGCGGATGGCCGTCGGCGCCGTGTAGAAGATCGAGACCTTGTACTTCTCGATGATCTCCCACCAACGGCCGGGGTGCGGAGTCTCTGGCGTGCCCTCGTACAGCACCTGGGTGGCGCCGTTGGCGAGCGGCCCGTAGACGACATAGGTGTGGCCGGTGATCCAGCCCACGTCCGCGCTGCACCAGTAGACGTCCGACTCGGGGTGGAGGTCGAAGACGTTCTTGTGGGTGAACGCCGCCTGGGTCAGGTAGCCGCCGGAGGTGTGCAGGATGCCCTTCGGCTTGCCGGTGGTGCCCGACGTGTAGAGGATGAACAGCGGGTTCTCGGCGGGGAACGCCTTGGCGACGTGGTCGGCGTCGACGAGTGCGATCTCGTCCTGCCACCACAGGTCGCGGCCGGCCGTCCAGGCCACCTCGTTCTCGCCGCGCTTGACCACGAGCACATGCTCCACGGTGGATTCGCCGTTCGCGAGAGCGGCGTCCACCGCGTCCTTGAGCGGGAACACCCGGCCCTTGCGCCAGCCGCCGTCGGCGGTGATGACCAGCTTGGCCTCGGCGTCGTCGATGCGGGAGCGCAGGCTCTCGGCGCTGAACCCGCCGAAGACCACGGAGTGCACGGCGCCGATGCGGGCCACCGCGAGCATGGCGATGACGGCTTCGGGGATCATCGGCAGGTAGATGGCGACCCGGTCGCCGGCCTGGATGCCCAGGCTGGTGAGCAGATTGGCGGCCTTCTTGACCTCTGCGGTCAGCTCCGCGTACGTGATGGAGCGCGAGTCGCCCGGCTCGCCCTCCCAGTGGATCGCGACCCGGTCGCCGTTGCCGGCGAGCACGTGACGGTCGAGACAGTTGTATGCGACGTTGAGCTCGCCGTCGTCGAACCACTTCGCGAACGGCGGGTTCGACCAGTCGAGCGTTCGGGTGAAGGGCGTGTGCCAGTGCACCAGGTCGCGGGACTGGTCGGCCCAGAACCCCAGACGGTCTGCGGAGGCGCGTTCGTAGAGGTCGGCCGTCGCGATCGCGTTCGCGGCGAACTCCTCTGACGGCGCGAACCGCCGGGCTTCGTGGAGCAGGTTGTCGATTGTGTTGCTCATGGGGAGTCTTTTCGCTCCTTTGCGATGCTGATGTTCGAGTCGTGGCGCGACAATGCCTGACTCTACAGCGTGACGGTGACGTGCTCCGATCAGACTTGCGTTTGCATTGATTGTGCGTAAACTAGTCACCGGCCGAATGATAATTCTGGCGTGCGGCGCAATCGATTCCCCCCAATCCTGCGCCGCAGTGGCCGCACCTGTTCCCCCCAATAGGTGCGGCCCCCCTTTTTTAACCGGCAGTGGTGTTTCTTTTTAACCGGCAGTGGTGTTTCGACCGGGAGTGTTGCGTTCTGTGTCGGCCGGGCCGGGAACCGCTCTCCGCCGCCGAGTGTGGATGAGTCGGTCTTTCCACAGATTCGCGCGACGACGGCCGCGCTGCTTGCGCACTTCATAGCGTCGAGGGCATGACGATTCCTCGCGCCCTTCCGACCGCACTGCAACCCGACGCGACCGCTCGCGGCGAGCCCGGACCGTGGGAGACCTTCGGCCCGCTGACGCCGTACCTGATGCGCGAGGGGGTCACCGACCTCTTCCTCACGGGCGACGGAGAGCTGTGGTCCGATGGGGGCTCTCGCGGCCTCCACCGTGTCGACGGCTGGCGCTCGGATGCGCAGGGCGCCCGGCGTCTCGCCACGCGCCTGATCGCCAGCGGCGGTCGTCACCTCGATGAAGCGACCCCGTTCGCCGACGTGCGGCTCGCGGGCGGCGTGCGCGTACACGCCGTCCTCTCACCGATCTCGACGTCGGGAGCGGTGATCTCGATCCGCGTGCCGTCCGCCGTCGTGCCACGGCTCGATGATCTGGTGCGCGGCGGATCCGTGACGGAGGCCGACGCTGCGCGCCTGCGAGCGGCCGTGGCGGCGCGAACCAACCTCCTCGTCACCGGTGCGGGAGGGGCGGGCAAGACCACGCTCCTGGGAGCGATCCTGGCGCTGGCGCCGCCCGACGAGCGGATCGTCCTCATCGAGGACGTGGCGGAGCTCCGCGTCGCGCATCCGCACGTGGTGGGGCTGCAGACCCGGCAGCCGAACCTCGAAGGGGCCGGAGGAGTAGGTCTGCGTCGGCTGGTGCGCGAAGCGCTGCGCATGCGACCGGACCGCCTCGTCCTCGGCGAGTGCAGGGGGGAAGAGGTCGTCGACCTGCTCTCCGCACTGAACACGGGGCACGACGGTGGTGCGGGCACGCTGCACGCGAACTCGATAGCGGACGTGCCGGCGCGACTGGAGGCTCTCGGCGCGCTGGCGGGGATGAGCGAGATCGCGGTTGCGCGCCAGACGACCTCGGCGATCGGCCTGATCGTCCACGTCGAGCGCTCGGCTGAGGGCCGCCGGATCCGCGGATTCGGTCGCTTCGCGACGACTCCTCACGGCCGGCTCGCGGTGGTGGGCGGTGACTGAGGCGGCGGGTCGTGGAGATTCCGAGGACGACCTCCTGGCGCGATCGGTGGAGGCGCTTGCGGTGCTTCTCGACGCAGGGATCTCCCCGGCGTCGGTCTGGTCGTATGTCGCCGAGGACGCTCGGCACCCGGCGATGCGGAGCGCTGCGGCGCGGATCGCGGCAGGGGCGGCGCCGGCGGAGGCGCTCGCCGACGCGGCGCGGAGGCGGACGGTCGACGGGGTGGGGGAGCGGTCGGTGCGCGAGTGGGCGCTGATCGGGCGGACGTCGAGGTGGTGGTCGCGCGGGCCGCGGGCGCCCGCGTCGCCGATGGGGAGGAGACGAGCAGGACCGTGGACGCGGGGGATGCGCGCGCCGGGTCCCTGGGCGAGCGCACCGGTGGCCGGGACGCCGGGGGAAGGTCCGCGGGCGATGGCTCCTTGGGAGAGGGGTACGCGCGCGGCGCGGGATGTGGCCGCGCGGCCGGCGTGGGCACGGGTGGCGGCCCGGGCGGCGGCACGATCGGCGGCGCGTGTTCGGGCGTCGGTGAGGGAGCCGACGGGCGCTCGCGCCTCACCGCCCCGGGCGACTGACGGGATCGATCACGGTGCCGCGACCGTTGCGGCCGCGTGGACGGTCGCCGAGCACTCGGGCGCACCGTTGTCACCCGCACTGCGCGGCGCGGCGACCGCGCTGCGCGACCGTGCGGAGACCGCACGTGACGTACGCACGGCTCTCGCCGGACCGCGTGCGACGGCGCGGCTGATGGCGTGGCTGCCGCTGGTGGGCGTCGCGATGGCGTACCTGATCGGCGTGGATGTCGTCGGTGCGCTGGTGGGCGGCCCACTCGGGTGGGGAGTGGCAGTCGCCGGCGCGACGCTCACGGCCACCGGCCGCGCCTGGACGGCGCGCTTGGTCCGTGAAGCATCCCGGACCGGACCGGTCGCCGGTGCCGAGCACGAGCTGGTGGCGATCGCCCTGACCGGCGGCATGTCGCCGACACGTGCGCGGCAGCTCGTCGCGGAGGTCCGCTCGCGGATCGGATCCGCCGGGGCGGAGCACGACGACGACTCCATCCAGCGGGTGCTGCACATCGCGGAGCGGGCGGGCGCTCCGGCAGTCGAGTTGCTCTCGGCCGAAGCGCGGCAGCAACGCCGCCTTGCACGTGCGGAGGGGCGTACGAGGGTGGAACTCCTCGCCGTTCGGCTGCTCCTTCCGTTAGGGCTCTGTGTGCTGCCCGCCTTCGTGCTGCTCGGTGTGGTCCCAGTCATCCTCGCGATGATGTCCTCCACATTCACGGGGTTGACATGAGCTGTCCACAGATTCGGCCGCGAGAGCCCGGCCACGGCCGACGCCAGGCACGATCGGAACATGAGCCACGAACGTCGTGGCCGATAGCGAAGAAGGGGGAGATCGTGGGCGAAGACATTCAGGGACTGCGGCCGGTCCTGCAGCGGCTGCGCCGGGAGGACCGCGGTGCGAGCACAGCGGAGTACGCCGTCACGACCATGGCGGCAGTCGGGTTCGCCGGAGCGCTGCTGATGCTGTTGCGCGGCGACGAGGTCCGGTCGGTGCTCGCCGACCTGGTACGCCGGGCGTTGACGGTCGATGGCTGAGCGGAGACGCGGCGGGCGGGTGACGAGCACGCCGGCGGGGCTCCGAATCGGGGTGATCGACGTTCGGGGTCACGGCACGGGGCACCTGATGAACCGGGCGATGATCGAATCCGCGGTGCTGGACGGCGGGCGGCAGAGCGGCCGGCAGAGCGGGCGGGAGCGCGGCAGCGTGACGGCGGAGTTCGCCACGGCACTTCCGACCGTCCTGCTCTGTCTGGCGCTGTGCGTGAGCGCGGTGCAGGCAATCGCGCAGCAGGCTCGGCTGCTCGATCACGCGGCATCGGCAGCGCGGCTCATCGGGCGTGGCGATGCGGCTCCTGCGCCGCCGGCCGGAGCGACCAGGGCAGTGGGAGCCGACGGCGGGTTGGTGTGCGTCACCGTCTCGGCGCCCAGCGGCTCCGCCGGGCTGGGCGCGCTCGGCGTCACTGTCTCGGCGCGTTCGTGCGTGCTCGACGATGTGGGTCAAGGGTGAGCGGCCGTCCACACTCGCCGCGGGCGGTCGAGCGGGGTTCGGGAACCGTCCTGGCGCTCGCCACCGTTGCGGTCCTCGCAGCGGTGACGGCGGCGGTGGTGCTGGTCTGCGGAGCATGGGTGGCACGGCAGAGGGCGGGCATCGCCGCGGACGCGGCAGCGCTGGCGGGCGCGGACGTCGCCGTCGGCCGGGCCGCCGGGGACCCGTGTACACAGGCGCGACTCGTGGCTCGTGCCAACGGCGCCCCGCTCGCCGAGTGTGCTGTCGCCGGAGTGGTGGTGACTGTCACGGCCGTAGTGCCCTATGCGGGCTGGCGAGCAGAAGCCCCGGCCCGCGCGGGACCTCCGGGTACGCCGTGACCGGTGGGCCGTGGGCAGCACCGGGCGGCTGGCGGTGGCTGACGGCCGGTGGCTGGGACGCCATGGCCGGCGGGCGGCGACTGGCGCGCCACGGGCGGCAGCGGGCGGCGGCCGGTGGCCGGGACACCGTGGTCGGCGGCCGGCGGCCGGCGACCAGCGACCCGGCGCGCCATGGTCGGCGCCGAGCGGCTGGCGGGGCTGTGACGGACGCGTCACGACGGGCGGCCGGCGACTGACACCCCTGGCCGGCCCGCGCAGCGACCATTGCCGAGGTCCGCCCGGCCGGGCTCAGGCGGTGCCCGGCGTTCTCATCCGGTGAACCACCTCAGCACCCGCGAGACGTCGCGCTGCGTCGCCTGGTTCGTCCGGCCTGGCGTCGGCGGCGGTCGCCTCAGTCGAAGACGGTCTCCACGTAGCGGTAGGCCACCGCGCTGGGGAGCGATGCGCTCGGGTCGTCCGAGGCGTACTCGGTCTCGGAAGCCGAGCCGCGCACGTACAGGTAGTGCTTTCCGCCGGACGGCGCGGCCAGCTCCAGCCGCGGCTGGGGGTCGCCGGAGTCGAGGAAGGAGGTCGCGATGGTCTTGCCCTCCATGGGACCGTCGATGAGCTTGGCGGTGTACGTCGTCATTGATGTCGTTGCCATGACGCCATTGTCCTCCCGGGCACCGCACCGCAACAGGGCCGACGGCCGCGGAAGGTGCGCCCACGGCGAACGACCGGGGGCAAGCGGGGCAGCGATTAGGCACACAACCGGCCTAGGTGTGTATGGTTTGCCTGTTGGGCCGCTCGGCTCACGCTCGCCGCTCTCTGTGCGGCGCTCGGGGGAGCGATTTCGGGCCGGCGAGGTCCGTGTGAACACAGCAGCTATATAAGAGGAGTCAAGTGCCTGGCACGAAGAAGCTCGTCATCGTCGAGTCTCCGAACAAGGTGAAGTCCATCGCCCAGTACCTCGGCGACGGCTACCAGGTGATGGCATCCGTCGGACACATCCGCGACCTGATCGAGCCCAAGAACCTGCCTCCGGAGCTGAAGAAAGGGTCGCTCGGCAAGTTCTCCGTCGACGTCGAGAACCAGTTCGCGCCCTACTACGTGGTGTCCGACCAGAAGAAGAAGACGGTCGCCGACCTGAAGCGCGCGCTCAAGGACGCCGACGAGCTCCTGCTCGCGACGGATGAAGACCGCGAAGGCGAGGCCATCGCCTGGCACCTGGTCGAGGTCCTCAAGCCCAAGGTCCCGGTCAAGCGCATGGTGTTCCACGAGATCACCAAGGAGGCGATCGAGAAGGCACGCGACAACACGCGTGAGATCGACATCGCCCTGGTCGACGCGCAGGAGACCCGCCGCATCCTCGACCGTCTCTACGGCTACGAGGTCTCGCCCGTGCTGTGGCGCAAGGTCGGCCCCGGGCTCTCAGCAGGCCGCGTCCAGTCCGCGGCGACGCGCCTCGTGGTAGACCGCGAGCGCGAGCGCCTCGCGTTCGTCGCCGCCTCGTACTGGGGACTCACCGCTCAGCTCGCCCCGGAGGAGGCCACCGCGTTCGAGGCCCGCCTCGCCCGCCTGAACGGCGAGCGGGTGGCCACCGGGCGCGACTTCGACGACCACGGAAAGCTGACCTCCGGTGCGACCACCCTCGACGAGGAGTCCGCTCAGGCGCTCGCCGACGCCGTCCGGCTGCAGAGCACGGTGGTCACGGTCGCCAAGGTCGACTCGAAGCCCTACTCCCGTCGCCCCGCGGCGCCGTTCACCACCTCCACGATGCAGCAGGAGGCGGCGCGCAAGCTGCGTTTCTCCGCCCGCCAGACGATGAGCGTCGCCCAGACCCTCTACGAGAACGGGTACATCACCTATATGCGCACCGACTCCGCGTCGCTGTCGCAGCAGGCGACCAACGCGGCGCGCACCCAGGCCGCCAAGCTCTACGGTGCCGACACCGTGCCGGAGAAGCCACGCGTCTACGCGTCCAAGAGCAAGAACGCGCAGGAGGCCCACGAGGCGATCCGGCCCGCAGGTGAGGTCTTCCGCACGCCCGCGGAGCTGGAGAAGTCGCTGCGCGGACCGGAGCTGCGGCTGTACGACCTGATCTGGAAGCGCACCGTCGCCTCGCAGATGGCCGACGCCAAGGGCCAGACAGCCTCCGTGACGGTCGAGGCGAAGATCGCGGAGGGGCCGCTCGACGGCACCGTCGCCGAGTTCACCGCGAGCGGAACCGTCATCACTTTCCGCGGCTTCCTCAACGCCTACGAAGAGGGCCGCGACGAGGAGCGGAACGCCGACGCGAGCGGAGACGCCAAGCTGCCCCCGCTGACGCAGGGCCAGCCGCTCAGCGTCGAGGATGTCGCCGCGGACGGCCACGAGACCACTCCGCCGCCGCGCTACACGGAGGCCAGTCTCGTGAAGACCCTGGAGGAGCTCGGCATCGGGCGTCCCTCGACCTTCGCGAGCATCATCTCCACGATCATCGACCGCGGGTACGTCACGCAGCGCGGCCAGGCGCTGGTCCCGAGCTGGGTCGCGTTCTCGGTGGTCCGTCTGCTGGAGGACTACTTCGCCGACCTGGTGGAGTACGACTTCACCGCCGAGATGGAGGACGACCTCGACCGCATCGCCGACGGCGAAGCCGAGCGCGTCGACTGGCTGAACAGCTTCTACTTCGGCAGCGACAAGCACAAGGGACTCCGCCGGGTGATCGACAACCTCGGCGAGATCGACGCACGCAGCATCAACTCGATCGCGATCGACGAGGGCGTGACACTGCGCATCGGAAAGTACGGTCCTTACCTGGAGGTCCAGGAGGAGGGAGCGGCGGAGGACGCCCCGCCCCGCCGCGTCAATCTGCCGCCGGAGCTCGCGCCGGACGAACTGACGCCCGCAAAGGCGAAGGAACTCATCGAAGCGCCGGTGCAGACCGACCGCGTGCTGGGGTCCGACCCGGCGACCGGCAAGCTCGTGCTGGCGAAGGACGGCCGGTTCGGCCCGTACGTCACCGAGGCCGACCCCGAGGAGGAGCCGGCGGTCGACGCGAAGACCGGCGAGGTCGTCGAGGTCAAGAAGACGGCGAAGAAGGCTGCGGCCAAGCCGCGCACCGCGTCCCTCTTCAAGTCGATGGACCTCTCGACGATCGATCTCGAGACCGCGCTGCGGCTGCTGGACCTCCCGCGCACGGTCGGAACGGACCCGGAGAGCGGAGCCGACATCCAGGCCGCGAACGGTCGCTACGGCCCCTACCTGAAGAAGGGTACGGACACGCGGTCGCTGCCGAGCGAGGACGACATCTTCGGGATCGACCTCGCCGGAGCGCTCGAGCTCTTCGCGCAGCCCAAGTACGGCAACCGCCGCGCCTCCAGCGCGCTCAAGGAGTTCGATGCCGATCCGGTCAGCGGCAAGCCGATCAAGATCAAGGACGGCCGGTTCGGCGCCTACGTCACCGACGGCGAGACCAACGCGACCATCCCGCGAGGCGAGACGGTGGACGAGGTCGACTTCGACCGGGCGGTGCAGCTGCTGGCCGACAAGCGGGCGAAGGGCCCCGCGAAGAAGCCGGCGGCCAAGCGCACATCCACACGATCGACGGCCGCCAAATCGACGGCCGCCAAATCGACGGCTGCCAAATCGACGGCTGCGAAGACGACCGCGGCCAAGACGGCGACGGCCAAGACGACCGCGGCCAAGACGACGAAGACTGCGGCCAAGCCGAAGACGACCTCGACGCGCGCCGCCGCGAAGAAGACCGCCGAGTGACGGCCGACGGCGTCGGGGCGCGCCAGCGTGGAGAAGAGCGTGGAGAAGAACGGCGGGTGACGGGCGGCGACGTCGAGGCGCGCCAGCGCGAAGACGACCGCCGCCCGGCCGGTGACGCGCGTCCCGGCCTGTTCATCACGCTCGAGGGCGGGGACGGCGTCGGCAAGTCGACGCAGGCCGCCCTCCTCGAGCAGTGGTTGCGCGGGCGTGGGCGCACGGTCGTGCGCACTCGGGAGCCCGGTGGCACCGACGCCGGTGTGGAAATCCGGGAGATCGTGCTGCATCACCGCGGCGACATCGCACCGCGCGCTGAAGCGCTCCTCTACGCGGCCGACCGCGCTCACCACGTCGCGACCGTCGTGCGTCCCGCACTCGAGCGCGGCGACGTCGTCCTGCAGGACCGCTACATCGACTCGTCCGTCGCCTATCAGGGCGCGGGCAGGGTCCTCGACGCCGACCAGGTGCGCGAGCTGTCGTTGTGGGCCGCAGAGGGGCTTCTTCCCGACCTGACCATCCTCCTCGACCTCGACGAGTCGTCGGCGCGCGCCCGCCTCGACTCGTCCCGCACCCGCTACGACCGGCTGGAGGCGGAACGCTCCGACTTCCACGCCCGCGTGCGCGCCGCCTACCTGGCGCTCGCCGAAGCGGAGCCCGAGCGGTTCCTGGTCGTCGACGCGTCGCAACCCGTCGACGACATCGCAGCGGACATCCGCCACCGCCTCGAGGCCAGGGTCTGACTCCCGTGGCCCCGGCCTCACCCGCGACACCCCCGGCCCCGCCCGCACCCGCAACACCCCCGCCCGCTGCCGAGCCGCCTGCCGCGGCCCGCGCCGTGTCCGCCGTCCCCGCTAGCCTGGAGCACATGGCGGTGTGGGACGAGCTGACGGGTCAGGACGACGCCATCGCCGTCGTGCGCTCCGCGGCCGAGTCGGCCACCGCGTCCGGCCCGGCAGCCGTCGCCGCGCGCGGTATGACCCACTCCTGGCTCATCACCGGGCCTCCCGGTTCGGGCAGGTCCAACCTCGCGTACGCGTTCGCGACCGCGCTGCTCAGCCCGGGAACGCCCGACGGCGACCGCGCCACGCAGCGCCAGGTGGAGGCACGCACCCACCCCGACCTCGCCGTGCTCAGCACCGAGCGTGTCATCATCTCGATCGACGAAGTGCGGTCGCTTGTCTCCAGCTCGCAGTTCGCGCCGTCCGTCGGCCGGTACCGGGTCATGGTCATCGAGGACGCCGACCGCATGACGGAGCGCACCTCCAACGTCCTCCTGAAGGCCCTCGAGGAGCCGCCGGAGCGCACGGTGTGGATCCTCTGCGCGCCCAGCGACGCCGACCTGCTTCCCACCATCCGCTCCCGCGTCCGCACCGTGCGGCTCAAGGTTCCCGACGTCTCCGACGTCGCGCAGCTCATCGAGCGCCGCGACGGTGTCGACCGCGCGACCGCCGAACGCGCGGCCCGCCACGCCCAGAGCCACATCGGGATGGCGCACCGGCTGGCGACGAACGAGGAGGCCCGGCGTCGGCGCGACCAGACGCTCGAGCTCGCGCTTGGCATCCGTTCGGTCTCGGACGCGGTGCTGGCGGCCGCGACGCTCTTGGAGGTCGCCGGCGCCGACGCGAAGGCGATCACGGAGGAGCGCGACGCGGAGGAGCGCGAGCACGCTCTGCGTTCGCTCGGCATCGAACCGGGCGGAGCGATCCCGCCCGCTCTGCGCGGCCAGCTGCGGCAGCTCGAAGAAGACCAGAAGCGCCGCGCGACCCGGAGCCTCCGTGACGGGATCGACCGGATCCTCACCGACCTGCTGTCCCTGTACCGCGACGTGATGATGCTCCAGCTCGGCAGCGGCAGCGAACTGGTGAACGCCGAGCTGCAGGAACGCCTGTCGGCTCTCAGCGCGCACACGACTCCCGCCGCTACGCTCGCCGCGATGGATGCGATCGCGACCGCCCGTGAGCGGATCGACGGCAACGTCGCACCCGCCCTGGCCCTGGAGGCCATGCTCATCACCATCCTTCGCGGCACCGCCGCGCGAAAGGGGACCGACCTGTGACCACCCGACTGAGCCGTCCGGCTCGCCGGCGGGCCGCTCGCACCGCCTTCGCCGCGATCGTGGCCGTCACCGCCCTCACGCTGACCGGCTGCGTCACGTGGTTCCTGCCGGCGAAGACGTCCAGCACCTCCACCCCGGCGCCCGAGAAGGTCGCCGCGGCACTCACGCCGTTCTACACGCAGAAGCTCGTCTGGACCGACTGCGCGCAGGGCAAGCAGTGTGCGACGGCCTCGGCCCCGCTCGACTGGAACACCCCGTCGGCCGGCGAGGTCAAGCTGGCCCTCATCCGTCAGCAGGCCACGGGTACGAAGCAGGGCTCGCTGCTGGTGAACCCCGGCGGCCCGGGAGGCTCCGGCTACGACTTCGTCAAAGACTCGGTCAACTACGCCACCGACAAGACGCTTCAGAGCCACTTCGACGTCGTCGGGTTCGACCCGCGGGGCGTCGGGCGCTCGACGGCCGTGAAGTGCTACGACGCCGCGCAGATGGACGACTACCTCTACGGCATCACGCCCGGTCAGCGCGGCTCCGACGCCTGGATCGCGAACAGCGTCACGCAGTCGAAGGACTTCGGCTCGGCCTGCGCGAAGAACACCGGAGCCCTGCTCGATCACGTCGACACCGTGAGCGCTGCGCGCGACCTCGACCTCCTGCGCGCCGTGCTCGGTGACACGAAGCTCAACTACCTCGGCTACTCCTACGGCACGTACCTGGGCGCCGTGTACGCGGGTCTCTACCCGGGCAAGACCGGCCGGCTGGTGCTCGACGGCGCCCTCGATCCCGCGGCCTCCAACTTCGACGTCACCAAGGTGCAGGCGGGGGGATTCGAGAGCGCACTGCGCGCCTACCTCAAGAAGTGCCTGACCGAGAAGGACTGCCCGTTCAGCGGGACGGTCGACGACGGGATGGCGACCATCTCGCAGCTGCTCGCCGCTGTCGAGGCCAGCCCCATCCGCAACTCCGACGGCCGGGAGCTCGGCGCCAACACCCTGGTCACCGCGATCATCTACCCGCTGTACGACGCGACGGCATGGTCGTACCTGAGCAGCATGTTCGCCGATGTGATGAAGGGCAGCGCGCGGATCGCGTTCACGCTCGCCGACGGCTACAACAGCCGCAACAGCGACGGCACGTACAGCGACAACTCCACCGAGGCGTTCATGGCGATCAACTGCCTCGACTACAGCTACGACGACAGCCCGGCGACCATGCGCGCCCAGGCTCAGCAGCTGGCCGCGGCAGCTCCGGTGATCGGGCCATACATGGCCTACGGTGACATCGGCTGCGCCAACTGGCCGTACAAGACGACGGTCGAGCGGGGGCCGATCGCCGCAGCAGGGTCGGCGCCCATCCTCGTCGTCGGCACTACCAACGATCCGGCGACGCCCTACGTGTGGGCCAAGAACATGGCGTCCGAGCTCGAGAACGGGCACCTCCTCACCTACAAGGGCGAGGGGCACACCGCATACAACAAGTCGAACTCGTGCGTGAACGACACGGTCGACTCGTTCCTGGTCGACGGGACGATCCCGCCGAAGGGCAAGACCTGCTGACCGATCGCCCGTGCGACGTGACGTCTCATTCCGTGTGGTGAGTGGTGCAATTTTGCAGACGGTGAAATAATACGAGTCGTGACTGTGGTGACCGGGATGGCGGACGGCGAGCTGGGCCTCCGCGAGCGCAAGCGCATCGCGACCAGGCGTGCCATCCAGTTGGCGGCGCTGGAGCTGGCGAGCGAGCGCGGTTTCGACAGGGTGACGGTCGATGAGATCAGTCACGCCGCGAACGTGTCGCCGCGCACGTTCTTCAACTACTTCCCGTCGAAGGAGTCCGCCATCATCGGCGAGCTGCCGGAACTGCCGGACGAGGAGAGCATCGAGCGCTTCATCCAGGCCGGCCCGGCCGAGCCCATCCTCGACGGGATGGGACGCTTGCTCATCGCAGCGATCGAGACGGGAGACCTCGACGGCGACCTGGGAGGAGGCCTCCCCGACGAACGCACGGCCAGCGCGCAAGAGCTGCACGTGCTCCGCCGCTCCCTGCTGAAGGACAATCCGGAGCTGTTCGCGCAGAGGATGGCCAGCATGCACAAGTTCGAGGACGCGCTGAGCGCCGTCGTGCAGCGCCGCCTCGCCCATGACGATCCGGAACTCGCGGCCGACGAGGAGGCCCTGCATCAGCGCGCGCGTCTCGTCACCTACGTCGCGTTCGCGGGGATGCGGCACGCCTGGTCGTGCTGGGCCGACCACGGCGGAGTCGAGCCCCTCGCCGACCGTCTCCGGAGCTCGTTCGCCCAGCTGCAGGAACTCGGCGCGCAGCAGAGCTGACCGGGGACCGATCGTGCGAAGCCACGAGCTGGGCTGTCGAAGTCGACGCGAGGGAAGGATCAGGTGGAGCCGCCCAAGGGAATCGAACCCTTGACCTTCTCATTACGAGTGAGATGCTCTGCCGACTGAGCTAGGGCGGCGTGGCCGGACTCGCGCCCGGGCACAGTCAGATAGCTTACCCGATTCAGGAGGGTGCTCACGACCACGCTGATCGAGGCCGCTGCCGTCTTCGGCGAGACGTTTCCGTGCATCCGCCTCCCATCCGGCGTAGACTCGTCCTCGATTTGAGGATTGTTCAGTATGGCCGGGGGTCGGGGGAGGGTTGAGCCTCGGTGGAGCCGCGTCCGCCGACACCATGCCCGTCGATCCCACGAATCCGGCGACGCCTCCGACCTCGACGGCAGTGTTCTGCCCACCACGCAGATGGACGGCGTGGCCTGGGCGCAGGCGGTCGTCGGCAACACCGTGTACGTGGCGGGCACGTTCACGGCGGCGCGGCCGTCCGGGTCGCCCGCGGCGTCCAACACGACGCCGCGAAGCACCTTCCTCGCCTACGACATCACCACCGGCGTCCTGAACTCCAGCCTCGACGTCCCGCTGAACGGCCAGGCGCTGGCCGTCGCCGCCTCCCCGACGGGTCGCGGGTCCATCTCGGCGGCGACTTCACCACGGCGGGCGGCGGCAACTACTACCGGATCGCCAACTGGCAGGTGAGCACGACCGACTCCACGGCGGCGCTGCAAGCCGCGGGGAACGTGGGACTGAAGGCGTACCTGTCGGGGACGGCCAGCCCGTCGCCGGTGACCGTGAAGTTCGCGAACTACGGGGTGGTCGCCGTTCCGTGATCCGGGACGTCCGGAGTGGCGCTCTCAGGGAACGTGGGTAATATACCCGGATGCGCGAATCGGACCAGCGCGACTCCGGCCTGCCCGACGGGCCCGAGTCTGAATCGACGAACACTTTCCCCCTCGTTCCCCCGACCGGTGACTCCTCTGCGACGAGCGAGCCCGGTGCAGCGCCGACCCGTTCCGGCCGCAGGGCGGCTGCGAACCCGGCATCGGCCCACGGCGGAGCAGCCGGCGCCGTCTCAGGTGCGGCCGCGGGAATCCTCTCCGCGATCCGGACCCACCCCAAGGCCTGGATCGCCGCGGGAGCCGCCGTCGCCTTCGTGATCCTCGGCACCGGCACCGTCGCGCTCGGCGCGACCTTGGGCGCGGCGCCCGCGGGTGCGGCGGGGGCTCCCTCGCCGACGCGCTCGGCCACGAGCACGCCCACCCCGACCCCCACGCCGACTGTCGACCCGGCCCGGCCGGTCCCGGCCACCCAGCCGGCCGCCAGTCGCATCCGCACCTGTTCGGTCGCCTCGCTCGCGCAGGACGGCCGCCTCGGCAACCTCGAAGCCCAGGTGGTCAACGCCAAGACCGGCGAAGTGCTGTTCGACCGCAACGGCGGAAAACCCGGCCCGACGGCCTCCGTGCTCAAGACCCTCACCTCGGCCGCCGCGCTCGCCACGCTCGGCCCCGACTATCGCGTGCAGACGACGGTCGTCGCCGGCAGCGTCCCCGGTCAGGTCGTGATCGTCGGCGGCGGCGACGTCACGCTGTCGCGGCTCCCGGGCGGCCAGGGCGCGTTCTACACGGGCGCGCCGTCCATCCAGGATCTCGCGACGCAGACCAAGCAGGCGCTCGGCGGCCAGCCGGTGACCTCCATCGTGGTCGACACATCGCTGTTCGGCGGTCCGCTGTGGCAGCCCAGCTGGGATGAGCACGAGGAGCGCGTGGTCGAGGGCTCAACGCCGTACATGTCCGCGCTGATGGTGGACGGCGATCGCAACGATCCGGGAGCGGTGGAGTCGCCGCGCAGCACCGACCCCGTCGGCCGGGCCGTGCAGTACTTCCAGCAGTACCTCGGCACGAACGTCGCGGTGACCTCGGGAAGCGCCCCCGCCGGCGCACGCCAGCTCGCCGCCGTGCAGTCGCAGCCGGTGACCACGCTGATCGACCAGGCGATGACGTACTCCGACAATACGATCATGGAGGAGCTCGCGCGCCTGGTTGCGATCAAGGCGGGCGCCGGCAACACCTTCGACGCCGAGAACGCGGGCGTGCTGGCCGGGCTGAAGGCCTACGGGATCGACACGACCGGCATCCACATCGCCGACGGCTCGGGACTCAGCGCCGACAATGCGGTGCCCCCCGCGTACCTGACGCAGCTGTTCATCAAGGTGCTCAACCGCCAGAACGGCCTGGGCGTCGTCTACGACGGCCTCCCGGTCTCGGGCCAGTCCGGCACGCTCGGCCCCGGCTACAACCGCTTCACCGGCGCGAACTCGGTCGCTCGCGGTGCCGTCCACGCCAAGACCGGATGGATCAACAACGGCTACACGCTGTCGGGGATCGTCACGGGAGCAGACGGCACCCCGCTCACCTTCGCTGTGTTCGCACTCGGGCCGGTGAGCGACAATGCCAAACAGGCGATCGACACGCTCGTCACCGGCTTCTACAAGTGCGGCGACAACCTCATGAACGGCTGAGCGGAGGAAGCGGCCATGGGCAAGGCCCTGTTCATCATCGACGTGCAGAACGACTTCACCGAGGGCGGAGCTCTCGGGGTCGACGGCGGAGCGGCGGTCGCAGCGGGGATCACCGAGTACCTGCGTGCACACGGCGACGAGTACACGATCGTGCTCGCGAGCCGCGACTGGCACGACGCCGACAACGACAACGGCGGCCACTTCGCCACCGATGCCGAACCCGACTTCGTCACCACCTGGCCTGTGCACTGCGTCGCGGGCACGACCGGTGCCGAGTACCACCCGGCGCTCGACACCTCCCGCGTCGGCTACCACATCCGCAAGGGCCAGGGCGTGCCGGCATACTCGATCTTCGAGGGGCGGACGGATGCCGGTTCCTCCGTCCACAACCTCCTGGACGAGCACGGGATCGACACGGTCGATGTGGCAGGGATCGCGACCGACTACTGCGTGCGGGCGTCCGCACTCGACGCTCTGGAGCATGGGCAGCGCGTGCGGGTGCTCACCTCGCTCGTCGCGGGCGTGGCGCCGGGATCGTCGGACGCCGCCCTTGCCGAACTGGCCCACGCCGGTGCGGAGCTCATCGCCACGGAGTAGAGCGCCGTGCAGCTAGACAGTATGCTGATTGCTAACTTGGCTAGCTAATTGGAGGCGTGATGTCGGGCAAACCGTCGCTGTGGCTGCGGATCGTGGTGCCGACGGCACTCATCCTGATCTGGCTGGTGCTGGCCGGCCTCGGCGGGCCGACGTTCGGCAAGCTCTCCGGGGTGTCCAGCAACGACCAGGCCGCCTTCCTGCCCGCGAGCGCGGAGTCGACGGAGGTGCAGGCGTGGCAGAAGCGTTTCACCGACTCGGAGGCGGTGCCCGCCATCGTCGTCGTGCAGTCCGACACCGCGATCCCGAGGAGCGGACTGGCCGCCTATTCCGAGCTGGCGACCGCACTCGGTGCCGTGGAGGGCGTCCAGCCTCCGGAGTCCGGCGCGACCACCAGCGTGGCCGGTCCCATCCCGTCGACGGACGGCCGCGCCGTGCAGTTCATCGTGCCGGTCGCCGACACCAACCACGTCAAGACTGTCGTCGCCGACCTGCGCAGCGTCGTGAAGAGCGAGCTGCCCGCCGGAACACGGGGCTGGGTCACCGGGCCGGCGGGCCTCACGGCCGACCTCGTCAACGCGTTCGGCGGAATCGACGGGATCCTCCTTCTCGTCGCGGTGGGCGCGGTGTTCGTCATCCTGCTGCTCGTCTACCGGGCGCTGCTGCTGCCGTTCCTGGTGCTGCTGACTTCGGTCTTCGCGCTGTGCGCCGCCATCCTGGTGGTCTACCTCTTCGCGCTGTGGGGCTGGATCAAACTCAGCGGGCAGAGCCAGGGCATCCTCTCGATCCTCGTGATCGGGGCGGCCACCGACTACTCCCTGCTGCTCGTCGCCCGCTACCGGGAGGCCCTGGAGCACGAGGAGTCGCGGTGGACGGCGATCCTGACGGCGTGGAAGGCCGCCTTCGAGCCGATCCTCGCCTCCGGGGCGACGGTCATCCTGGCGCTGCTGTGCCTGCTGTTCTCCGATCTCAACTCCAACAAGAGCCTCGGCCCGATCGCCGCCATCGGCATCGTGTTCTCGCTGCTGTCGGCGCTCACGCTGCTGCCGACGCTCCTCGCGGTCTGCGGGCGCGCGGCGTTCTGGCCGTTCCGCCCGGTCTACGCCGGCGATCACCCGCACGAGCACAAGCACAGTGACGAGGAGCGGGTCGCCGGACTCGACGGCATCCGTGGCGTGTGGCGGCGCGTCGGGGCGCTCATCGCCCACCGGCCTCGGATCACCTGGATCGTGTCGTTCGTGCTGCTCGCCGCGTGCGCACTCGGGCTCACCCAGCTCAAGGCGAACGGCGTCGAGCAGACCGACCTGGTGCTGTCGCAGTCGGATGCCGTCGACGGTCAGAAGATCCTCGCGAAGCACTTCGACGCCGGGTCGGGTGCGCCGGTGCTCATCGTGGCGAAGGAGGCCGACGGGGAGGCCGTGCGCGCGGCGGCCGAGAAGAACGACGGCATCGCGACCGCGACGATCTACTCGGGAGGAGGCCGACCCGCGTCGGCGGGCGGCGCCGCGGCTCCCGCGGTGGTGAAGGACGGCCGGGTGCTCATCCAGGCGACCCTGAAGGCGCAGCCCGACTCGGCCGCGGCCGAGCAGGTGGTCCGCGAGCTGCGCAGCGACCTCCCGGCAACGAGCTCCGGCGTGCTCGTCGGCGGGGTGACGGCCATCGCACTGGACACCAACGACACCGCCCAGAGCGACCTGATGAAGATCATCCCGATCGTGCTGCTCGTCATCCTGGTGGTCCTGATGCTGCTGCTGCGCTCGATCCTCGCTCCCGTGCTCCTGATCGCCAGCGTCGTGCTGTCGTACGCCGCCGCTCTCGGCGTGTCGGCCCTCGTCTTCGACCACCTGTTCCACTTCCCGGGGGCGGACGCGAGCGTGCCCCTCTTCGGATTCGTGTTCCTGGTGGCGCTGGGCGTGGACTACAACATCTTCCTGATGACGCGCGTGCGCGAGGAGTCGCTGCGGATCGGGACCCGGCCGGGCATCCTGCGCGGCCTCGGGATGACGGGCAGCGTCATCACCTCGGCGGGCGTCGTGCTGGCGGCGACCTTCGCCGCCCTCGCCGTCATCCCGATCCTGTTCCTGGTGCAGATCGCCTTCATCGTCGCGTTCGGCGTGCTGCTCGACACCGTGCTGGTCCGTTCGCTGCTCGTTCCGGCGCTGTCGTACGACATCGGGCGCGCGATCTGGTGGCCGTCGAAGCTCGGCCGTCGGCTCCCGTCGTCCTGACCGGCCGGAGGCTGCGCACTGTGTAGTCCCGATCGTCGTCGGCACCACCGGTCGCTGCACAGGATGCGCGCCGGTCGCCGCGCTCGTTGCCGCCGGGCACGCGGGTTGGAGAGAGTGGAATCCATGACCTCCACGATCCTCGAGCCGGTCATCGGAGCGCACGCCGACGTCGCCGCGCTGCTCCGCCGGCTCTACCGGACGATGGCCACCGTTCGCAGACTCGACCGTGAAGCGGTCGTCCTGCGCGGGCGCGGCGTCCTCCCCGCACACGTCGACTCCCGCGGCCGCGAGGCCGTGCAGGTCGGTGCCGCCTCTGCTCTCGACCCGGCACGCGACCGCGCATTCCCTGCGGCCCATGAGCCGGGTGTCGCGATCGCGCTCGGCGCGGACCCGGCCGCCGTGCTCAGCGCGCGAAGCGGCCCGCTCGGCGCCGCACTCGACGGATCGGTGACTCACGCCGTCGGCTGGGCGCTCGGCGCCAAGCTGGACCGCACCGGCGCGTGCGCCCTCGTTCCCGTCGGCACAGGGGGCGGGGCCCCCGCCGAGCTGCGCAGCGCCGTCGGCACCGCGCGCGCGGCTGCGCTTCCCGTGGTATTCCTCTCGAGCTCCGGACGCTCCGGCAGCGCTTCGATGCCCGTGCTGCTGGTCGACGGTTCCGATGCGCTCGCCGTGCACGACGCCACCCAGGAGGCCTTGGCACACGCGCGTTCCGGGTCCGGGCCCATCCTCATCGACGCCGTGCTGCCCGAACCGTCGGCGTGGCCCGCCCGCGACCCGCTCGTCGTCTGCGAGCAGCGCCTCCGTGCGACGGGAACCGTCGACGACGACTACTTCGCTGAGATCGCCGACACCGCTGACGCCCTCGCCGACCGGTTGCGCGCCCGCCTGGCCGGCAGGCTCTGAGGCGGCCTCGACCGAGCCTCGCCACGCAGACATCGGGCAGGATGGAGCCATGCGCCTGCACGTCGAACGACATCCCGGGGCCGACCCCGTGCTGCTGGTGCACGGCTTCGCCACGACCGGCGAGCTGACCTGGGAGGCGACGGGCTGGGTGGCGGCGCTCGCCGAGGCCGGGCGCGGGGCGGTCGTCCCCGACCTGCGCGGCCACGGTGCGAGCGATGCGCCGCACGATCCCGCGGGGTACTCGCCGGACCTCCTCGCGGCCGATCTCCTCGCCGTCCTGGACGAGCAGCGCCTCGGCCGCGTCGACGTCATCGGATACTCGATGGGCAGCTGGGTGGCGCTCGCCCTCGCCGCACGGGCGCCGGAACGCGTTCGGCGGCTCGTCGTCGGCGGGGTCGGCACGGTCGAGCAGTTCGGGCGGTGGGGTGTGGAGGCCGTGCGGCGCGCGATCCTGGACGGCGCCGACACTCTTCCTGCCGACAATCCGCTCGCGCCGCTGCTCTCGTCGCTGCGCGAGGCGCCCGGCGTCGACCGCGAGGCGCTCGCCGCGTGCGCGGAGGGGATGGCACAGCACCCGCTCCCGCTGCCGCCGTCGACGCCGGCGCCGTCCGGGCCGACGCTCGTCGTGGTCGGTGAGGCGGACCCCGTCGCCGACGGCGCCGACGAGGTCGCCCGCCGGCTCGCCGCCGAGCTGGTCGTGGTCCCGCGCCGCAACCACATCACGACGTTGAGTGCTCGCGCGTTCAAGCAGGCTGCCCTCCCGTTCCTGGGAGCTTCGGTCAGGCTGTAGGAGCGGTGCCGGCGCGGTCGTACGATGTGCGAGGAGCGAAGGAGTGTGCATGATCGACAGGCTGGACGCCGACCTCATCGCGCTGCTCACGGAGGAGCCGAGGCTCGGGGTGTTCGAGGCCTCCCGGCGCCTGGGGGTGGCGCGTGGCACCGTGCAGGCTCGGCTCGACCGCTTGCAGCGCACCGGCGTGGTGAAGGACTTCGCGCCGACGATCGACAACCATCGGCTCGGGTTTCCGGTGACGGCTTTCGTGACCGCGGAGATCACTCAGAGCGACCTCTCGGTCGTGGAGCACCTGCGCGGCATCCCCGAGGTGCTGGAGGTGCACACGGTGACCGGGTCGGGTGACCTCCTGATCCGGGTCGTCGCCCGCTCCAACGCCGACCTGCAGCGCGTGATCAGCGGCATCCTCGGCGACCCGGCGATCAGCCGCACCTCCACGGTCATCGCGCTCGAGACCAAGATCGAGAGCCGCAGCGTGCCGCTGGTGCAGGCGGCCGTCGAAGACTGAGCCACCATCCATCCGGAGCAGTACGAGCCAGAGCAGAACCGAGCCAGTTAGGAGTCATCATGGACGAGAGGGCCTTGCTCGAGCGCGTGCCCGACCGCCTCTTCATCGGCGGCGAGTGGGTGGCGGGAGCCAACGGGACGCTGAAGGTCTACGACCCGGCGACCGGAGACCCGATCCGCGAGATCGCGAACGCCTCGGTGGAGGACGGTGCCCGCGCGCTGGACGCCGCGGTCGGAGCGGCCGACGCCTGGGCGGCGACCCCGCCGCGCACGCGGGGCGAGATTCTGCGCCGGGCGTTCGACCTGCTGCAGGAGCGCCGTGACGAGTTCGCGCTGCTGATGACACTGGAGATGGGCAAGCCGCTGGCGGAGGCCAACGGCGAAGTGACTTACGGCGGCGAGTTCCTGCGCTGGTTCTCCGAGGAGGCCGTGCGCATCGCCGGCCGCTACGGGACGAATCCCGAGGGCACCGGACGGATGATCGTGTCGCAGCACCCCGTCGGCCCGTGCTTCCTCATCACGCCGTGGAACTTCCCGCTGGCGATGGCGACGCGCAAGATCGCGCCGGCCCTGGCCGCGGGCTGCACGGTCGTCGTCAAGCCGGCCGAGCTGACCCCGCTGACGACCCTGTACTTCGCCCGGCTGCTCGAAGACGCCGGGCTGCCGGCCGGCGTGCTCAACGTGATCACGACCTCCACCTCCGGAAAGGTGTCCGCCCCGATCATCGCCGACCCGCGGCTGCGGAAGCTCTCGTTCACCGGCTCGACCGAAGTGGGCAGGAAGCTGCTGCAGCAGGCGTCGGAGAACGTGCTCCGCACCTCCATGGAGCTGGGTGGCAACGCGCCCTTCGTCGTGTTCGACGACGCGGACCTCGACCGTGCGGTCGATGGCGCGATGCTGGCGAAGTTCCGCAACATCGGCGAGGCCTGCACCGCGGCCAACCGGTTCATCGTGCACGAGGACGTCGCTGACGAGTTCGCCCGCCGGGTGACCGCCAAGGTCTCCGCGATGAAGATCGGTCGCGGAACAGACGAGGGCGTCACGATCGGACCGCTGATCAACGAGGACGCTGTCGACAAGGCCGCCGAACTGGTGGAGGACGCGGTCGCCAGGGGAGCGTCGGTGCTGACCGGAGGCTCTCGCGTCGCCGGGCCGGGTACCTTCTACGAGCCGACCGTCGTCACCGACGTTCGGGCGGGCAGCGAGATCCTCCGCCAGGAGATCTTCGGGCCCGTGCTGTCGATCGTGCGCTTCCGCGACGAGGACGAAGCCGTGCGCATCGCCAACGACACCGAGTTCGGCCTGGTCTCGTACGTGTTCACGAAAGACCTCGCGCGCGGCCAGCGGATGATCGAGCGACTGCAGACCGGGATGATGGGCCTGAACGTCGGCGTCATCTCGAACGCCGCCGCCCCCTTCGGCGGAGTGAAGCAGTCGGGTCTGGGACGCGAGGGCGGACTCGAGGGCATCCACGAGTACCTGAGCACGAAGTACACCCTGACACCCGACCCGTTCGCGGTCTGAGCCGGCGCCACCGCCCGAACCGAGGAGCACCATCATGCCGACCGAAGCCGTCATCGTCGACGTCGTCCGCACCGCGTCCGGCCGCGGCAAACCGGGAGGGGAGCTGTCGGACATCCACCCGGCCGACCTGCTCGCCGGCGTGCTCGCCGAGCTGGTCCACCGCAACGGGCTCGACCCGGCACTCGTCGACGACGTGATCGGCGGCTGCGTCACGCAGACCGGCGAGCAGGCGGGCAACATCACGCGGACCGCGGTGCTCAGCGCGGGCTTCCCGGAGAGCGTCCCCGCCGTCACGATCGACCGCCAGTGCGGATCCAGCCAGCAGGCGGCGGCCTTCGCCGCA
This sequence comes from Leifsonia sp. TF02-11, assembly GCF_017565305.1. Lineage (GTDB taxonomy): Bacteria > Actinomycetota > Actinomycetes > Actinomycetales > Microbacteriaceae > Leifsonia. Next base: position 119,177 of record NZ_JAGEKP010000002.1, on the reverse strand, counting down.
CAGGGCGTGATCGCCGGAGCCTACGACATCGTCATCGCCTGCGGTGTGGAGTCGATGAGCCGTGAGCCCCTGGGCTCGAACGAGGCGGGAGCCTCCCTCGGCGGCGAGCTGCTGCACTCGCGCTACCCCGACGGCCTCGTGAACCAGGGTGTGGCCGCTGAGCTGATCGCCGAGCGTTGGGGGATCCCGCGCGACGAGCTGGATGCCTTCGCGGCGGAATCGCACCGGCGTGCGGCGGAGGCCGCCGCCTCCGGAGCCTTCGGGGGCGAGCTCGTGCCGGTGCCGACGCCGGACAGCGGAAGCGTGGATGCGGACGAGACCATCCGGCCGGGCACGACCGTGGAGAAGCTGGCGGCGCTGGCGCCGTCGTTCCGTACGGACGCGCTGGCTGCGCGCTTCCCGCAGCTGGACTGGCGGATCACCCCGGGCAACTCCTCGCCGCTCACCGACGGCGCCTCCGCGGCCCTGATCATGAGTGCGGAGGCGGCGAAGCGGCTCGGACTGAAGCCGCGCGCACGGTTCCACTCGTTCGCGGTCGCCGGCAGCGACCCGCTCTTCATGCTCACGGGGATCCTCCCGGCGACACGTAAGCTGCTCGACCGCAGCGGTGTGAAGCTCGACGACATCCAGGCCTACGAGGTGAACGAGGCCTTCGCTCCCGTGCCGCTCCTCTGGCAGCGCGAGTTCGGCGCGGACCCGGCCCGGCTGAACCCGCGCGGCGGCGCCATCGCGCTGGGCCACGCGCTCGGCTCATCGGGGACGCGACTGCTCGCGACCCTCCTGAACGAACTCGAGGCGGTCGGCGGCCGCTACGGCCTGCAGACCATGTGCGAGGGTGGGGGCACCGCCAACGCCACCCTCATCGAGCTCCTCTGACCCCCACACGGAACCTTCGGACGAAAGGACACTCATGCAGATCGACGGATGTTCGGCCCTCGTGACCGGCGGCGCGAGCGGCCTCGGCAACGCCACAGCCCGGGCACTGACGGAGGCGGGCGCGCGCGTCGTGATCGTCGACCTCCCCAGCTCGGAGGGCGAGAAGGCCGCGGTCGCCCTCGGTCCGCACGCACGGTTCGTCGCGGCCGACGTCACCGACGTCGAGCAGGTGCAGGAGGCCGTCCAGACCGCGAGCGCGCTCGCTCCGCTGCGGATCGTGGTCAACTGCGCGGGCATCGCGACGGCTCAGAAAGTGCTGGGCCGAGACGGCGTCCTCCCGCTGGAGAGCTTCGAACGGGTGATCAAGGTCAACCTGATCGGAACCTTCAACGTGGTGAGACTGGCCGCTGCGGCCATGGTCGAGACCGAGCCGGTGGGGGAGGACGTGCCGGGAGGCCGAGAGCGCGGCGTCATCGTGAACACCGCCTCCGTCGCCGCGTTCGACGGCCAGATCGGCCAGCCGGCGTACTCGGCGTCGAAGGGCGGCGTCGCGGCGATGACGCTTCCGCTGGCCCGGGAGTTCGCGCGCAGCCTGATCCGGGTGGTCACCATCGCGCCCGGCATCTTCGAGACGCCGATGATGGCGGGGCTGCCGCAGGCGGCGCAGGACTCGCTCGCCGCGCAGGTGCCGCACCCGTCGCGGCTCGGCCGGCCGGCCGAGTACGCGCAGCTCGTGCGTGCGATCGTCGAGAACCCGATGCTCAACGGCGAGACGATCCGCCTCGACGGCGCCATCCGCATGCAGCCCAAGTAACCCCAGCCCGCCGCCCCCCGCCCCCCGACATTCGTCACGAATGTCGACATTCGTGCCACGATTCTCGACATTCGTGACGAATCGCCCCGGCTCCCGCGGCGCCGGGGAAGGCGACATTCGTGACGAATGTGCACATTCGTGCCACGAATGTCGAGATTCGTGACGAATCTCAGACGCCGGAGTGGGCCTCCAGGAACGTGTATACGTCGGAGTCGTCGACGCCGGGGAACGATCCCGACGGCAGGGGCGAGAGGATGTGCGCGTGCAGGCGCGCGCTGGGCCACGCCTTGCCCGCCCAGTGCCCGGTCAGCGCGGCAGGGGCGCGCTTGCAGCACGACTCGTCCGGGCAGCGCGACTCCGCCCGCTCCGTCGTCTCCCGGCCGCGGAACCACTTGGCCTGGTCGAACGGCACGCCGACGCTGATCGAGAACCCGCCGTCCGCGGTGCTGCCCGTCTGCGTCGAGCACCAGAACGTGCCGGCGGGAGTGTCGGTGTACTGGTAGAACTCCGTCGTGCGGTTGGTGCGCGCGAAGGCGTTGCGGGCGCCCCACTTGCGGCACACCACCTGTCCCTCGATCGAGCCGGTCACATCGGTCGGCAACGGCAGGCTGTCGTTCTCGTAGCCCTTGTAGAGCGTGCCGTCGTCGCCGACGCGCAGGAAGTGCAGGGGCATGTCCAGATGCCGCGTCGCCAGGTTGGTCAGGCGCAGCGCCGCGGCCTCGTGCGTCACCCCGAAGGCGTCGCGGAAATCCTCCACGGCGAGGTCCTTCTCCTTCTTCGCCTGCTGCAGGAAGGCGACGGCCGCCTCCTCGGGCATCAGGCAGCAGGCCGCGAAGTAGTTGATCTCCAGCCGCTGCCGGAGGAAGTCCGCGTAGCTGGCCGGCCGCTCGTGCCCCAGCAGCCGGTGCGCCATCGCCTGCAGCGCCATCGACCGGAGGCCGTGGCCGCCGGGGATCGAGGCAGGAGGCAGGTAGATCCGCCCGTTCTCGAGGTCGGTGATCGAGCGCGTCGACCGTGGCAGATCGTCCACGTAGATGAGCTCGAAGCCCAGCTGCTCCGCCATCACGCTCACCTCGCGGTGGGTGAGGGCCCCGCGGACGTGTCCGGAGGCGCGCACGCGCTCCTCGGCGAGCCGCTCGATGTCCGGGATGTAGTTGTCCTGTCCGCGCATCCGCTCCCGCAGCTCCGTGTTCGCCCTGCGTGCCTCCTCGGGCGTCGCGATCGCCTCGGTGGCCCGGCGGGCGAGCTCGCGGTGGAGGCCGACGAGGGCCTCCAGCGTCTCGGTCGGCGTGCCCTTCGTCGGTTTGACCGTCGGGAGGCCGAGGGAGCCGTAGAGCGTGCCGCGCTGGGCGCGCGAGAGCTCGATCTCCAGGGCGGCACGCTCGTCCGGCGGCTCGGCGGAGAGCAGGTCGGCCAGCTGCACCCCCAGCGCGGACGCCAGGGTGCCGAGGAGGGAGATGCGCGGCTCGCGCTTGCCGTTCTCGATCAACGAGAGCTGGCTGGCGGCCACCCCTGCGGCGGTGCCGAGCTCGTCGAGCGTCAGACCGCGCTGCGTGCGGAAATACCGGATGCGGTGGCCGAGGGTGGCGACGTCGGCGGTCACCGGCTCGGAGGCGAGGGAGTCCATGCCTTCACGATAGCGAAAGAATCCTGATTCTTTAGCTGTGGTTTTCGGTTCGAAGCGGTGAATCCTGCTCGATGCTGGATTCAGACCCCGATCTTTCCGAACGAGAGGACCTCCGGAATGAGCATCGCCGAGCTTCCCCGGACCGCGCACACCCCGTCCGACGACGACCGGTCCGACGACGACCGCGCCCACCGCGAGCAGACCGCCTACCCGGAAGGCATCGCCGGTCTGACCGGCCTCGACGGCCTCCGGGCCTGGGTCGCCGGCATCGCCGACCTGACCCAGCCCGAGTCGATCGTCTGGTGCGACGGAACCCCCGGCGAGGAGGACCGCCTCACCAAGCTGCTCGTCGCCGAGGGCAAGCTCATCCGGTTGAACCCGGAATGGCGTCCGAACAGCTTCCTCGCCCGCACCGACCCCGGTGATGTCGCCCGCGTGGAGGATCGCACCTTCATCTGCTCCCTCGACGAGCAGGATGCCGGCCCGACGAACAACTGGCGTGAGCCGGAGGCCATGCGCGCCGAGCTGCGCGACGTCTTCGCCGGCAGCATGCGCGGCCGCACGATGTACGTCGTCCCGTTCTCGATGGGTCCGGTCGGCGGCCCGATCTCGCAGGTGGGCGTCGAGCTGACCGACTCCGCCTACGTCGCCGTGAGCATGGCGAAGATGACGCGCGTGACGAGCGCCGTGCTCGACCTGATCGACGCCGGGCAGCCGTGGGTGCCGACCGTGCACAGCGTGGGCGCTCCGCTGATCGACGACGCCGGCGTGCGGCACGACGACGTGGCCTGGCCGTGCAACGAGACCAAGTACATCGTCCAGTTCCCCGAGACGCGGGAGGTCTGGTCGTACGGCTCGGGCTACGGCGGCAACGCCATCCTCGCCAAGAAGGCCTTCGCGCTGCGGATCGCCTCGGCCATGGCGCGCGACGAGGGCTGGCTCGCCGAGCACATGCTGCTCATCAAGGTCACCTCGCCGGAGGGCCGCGCCTTCCACTTCGCGGCGGCGTTCCCGTCGGCGTGCGGCAAGACGAACCTCGCGATGCTGCGCCCGACCATCCCGGGCTGGACCGTCGAGACCATCGGCGACGACATCGCCTGGCTGCGTCAGGGGCCAGACGGCCGCCTGCGCGCCATCAACCCGGAGGCCGGCTTCTTCGGCGTCGCCCCTGGAACCGGCGAGCTGACCAACAAGACGGCGGTCGAGACGCTCTGGGGCAACACGATCTTCACCAACGTGGCGCTGCGCGACGACGGCGACGTGTGGTGGGAGGGCCTGACCGAGGAGCCTCCCGCGCACCTCATCGACTGGGAGGGCAACGACTGGACGCCGGCGAGTGGACGCCCGGCCGCGCACCCGAACTCCCGGTTCACCGTGTCCGCCGCGCAGTGCCCGTCCATCGCAGACGACTGGGACGCGTTCGACGGCGTGCCGATCGACGCGATCCTGTTCGGTGGCCGTCGCGCGACCAACGTGCCCCTGGTGGCGCAGGCGCGCGACTGGAAGCACGGCGTCTTCATCGGTGCGACGGTCTCGTCCGAGAAGACCGCCGCCGCCGAGGGCACCGTGGGCGAGCTGCGGCGTGACCCGTTCGCGATGCTCCCGTTCTGCGGGTACAACATGGCCGACTACTGGGGCCACTGGCTGGAGGTCGGCGAGCAGCTCGGCGAGAACGCCCCCGCGGTGTTCCAGGTCAACTGGTTCCGCAAGGGTGACGACGGGCGCTTCCTGTGGCCGGGCTTCGGCGAGAACTCGCGCGTGATCGAGTGGATCGCCCGTCGGGTGGAGGGTTCGGCCGATGCCGTCTCGACGCCCATCGGCCGGCTCCCGCGGCTCGAGCAGCTCGATCTCGACGGCCTCGACCTCCCGGAGGCCGACGTCGCCGAGCTGTTCGAGGTCGACCGCGACAGCTGGCTCGCCGAGTGCGACCTCACCGAGGAGTACTTCGAGCAGTTCGGCACCCGCGTCCCCGCCGCACTGCGGGCCGAGCTCGCGTCCCTCCGCTACCAGCTCCGCGCCTGACCGCGGACACCGGCTATCGCTTCCTCACTTCCTCCCGCCCACGCACGGCGTGTTGCGGGAAGAAGTGAGGAAGCGATGGCTGCTCAGACGAGGAGTTGGTGCTTGGCGAGGTCGCGGTAGAGGGGAGTGCTCGCGACGAGCTCGGAGTGGGTTCCCACACCGACGACGCGGCCGTGGTCGAGCACGACGATCTGATCGCTGTCGACGACGGTGGACAGCCGGTGAGCGATCACCAGCATGGTGCGGTCCTCCGCCACCGCGTCGATCGCCTCCCGCATCAGCTGCTCGTTGCGCCCGTCGAGGCTCGACGTCGACTCGTCGAGCAGCAGCACGGGCGGTGCCGCGAGCAATGCGCGAGCGATCGCGAGCCGCTGGCGCTCGCCGCCGGAGAGCATGATGCCGTCTTCGCCGACCGGGGCGTCGAGCCCGAGGTCGCTGCGCTCCAACACCTCGGTGAGGTTGACCGCGTGGAGGACGTCGATGCACTCCTGGTCCGTCGCGTCCGGCGTGGCGAGGCGCAGGTTGTCGCGCAGCGAGCCCGCGAGCACCGGGGCGTCCTGCTCCACGTAGCCGATGTTCGAGCGGAGGGCGACGCGGTCGAGCGTGCGGACGTCCATCCCGCCGAAGCGCACCTGGCCCGCCTCGGGGTCGTAGAAGCGCTCGATCAAGGCCAGGATGGTCGACTTGCCCGCGCCGGACGGCCCGACCAGCGCGGTCCGCTTGCCGCGGGGGACGCTGAAGCTGACACCGTGCAGGACGCCGCCGGGGGAAGCCTCGGGAGCGTCTGATCCAAGCCCTGCTGCGGCCTCCGCCTCGGCCACGACATCGACGCCGCCGAGGGCCTCGAACGCGATGGCCTCGGTGTCCGTCGGCGCCGGACGGTCTTGCGGAGCCGGCTCCCCGGCCGTCGACGGATACGCGAACTCCACATCGACGAACTCGATCGCGGGCGCGCCGGGCGCGAGTCCCTCGTTCGCCACGCCGACGGTCAGCGCCAGCGGGGCGATCTCGCGGTCGTGCTGGTCCTCGGTGGGCAGGTCGAGGATCTCCTGGATGCGGCCGAGCGCTCCGAGGGCCGAGTTGACGGCGGTGATGGCTCCGAACGCCTGGCCGAGCGGCAGGATCATCATGAACAGGAAGAGGATGAACGCCACCAGGTTGGCGACGGTGATCGCCCCGCTGGCTACGCGGAAGCCGCCGACGCCGAGAACCACCAGGAACGACACCTGCATCGCGATGCCGGCGACCGGAACGACGAGCGCCGAGATCTTCGCGACCCGGATGCCCATCCGCCACGCGCCGGTCGCATCGTCGTCCACCGCCGCGATCTCACGCTCGGTGGCGTTGGCCGCGCGGATGGTGCGTACCGAGCTGATCGCCCGCTCCACCGCGGCGGCCAGATCGCCGACCTTCGTCTGCGCCTTCTGGCTGGCGACGCGGATGCGGCCGGAGAGCAGCGTGACGACGACGATCGAGACGGCCACCACCAGCACGGTGAGGCCCAGGAGCACCGGGTCGATGATGAGCATCGCGATGAGCGCCCCGATGAACGTGAGAGCGCCGCCGATGGCTTCCACGAGCCCCTGCGTGAGCACCGCGCGCAGCAGTGTGGTGTCGGAGCCGACGCGCGACACGAGGTCGCCGGTGCGGCGCGTGTCGAACTCGCTGATCGGCAGCCGCAGCAGGCGGGCGACCAGCTTGCGCCGCGACGACAGCACGACGCCCTCTCCGGTGCGCTGCAGGAGGTAGTGCTGGTAACCCGAGATGAGCGCGGAGACGACGACAAGGGCCACGAGCCCCCAGACGATGCCGTTCAGCGGCTCGCCCTTGCCGACCAGGGTGATCACCTGACTGACCAGCAGCGGTTGCGCGAGGCTCGCCGCCGCACCCAGCACGCTCAGCACCACGACGACCGAGAGCACCGCGCGGTGCTCGAGGAGGTAGGGGAGGAGCTGGCTGAACCGTGCGCGTGGACCGCTGTCCGCCTCCCGCCGGGCGAAGGGCGAACGTCGACGCGGGGGAGCGCTGGGCGCGGAGCGAGCGCTGGTCTCGGAGCTCATGGGGGTTCCTTCGAAGAGGGATCGGGATGCTGCTTCGACCGTACTTGCTGTGGACTGCCTGTTTGCTGAAACTCCGGGGATGTCGGACGACCGGGATACAGTGCTGAACTATGCCGACGTCTGTCATCACCGCCACCGATCTGGTCAAGAAGTACAAGGACTTCGCGGCCGTGGACGGCATCAGCTTCGAGGTCGAGGCGGGGGAGTCGTTCGGCCTGCTCGGACCGAACGGCGCAGGCAAGTCGACGACGATGCGCATGATCGGTGCCGTCTCCACGCGCACGGCCGGCGAGCTGAGCATCCTCGGGCTCGACCCCGACCGGTACGGGCCGGAGATCCGGTCGCAGCTCGGCGTGGTGCCGCAGTCCGACAACCTCGACACCGAGCTGCGCGTGCGCGACAACCTCATCGTCTACGGGCGCTACTTCGGCCTCCCATCGGCACACGTGCGCAGGCGCGCCGACGAGCTGCTGGCGTTCGCCCAGCTCGAAGACAAGGCCAAGGCGAAGGTCGACGACCTCTCCGGCGGCATGAAGCGCCGGCTGACCATCGCGCGGGCGCTCATCAACGACCCGCGCATCCTGCTGCTCGACGAACCGACGACCGGGCTCGATCCCCAGGCCAGGCACATCCTCTGGGACCGGCTGTTCCGGCTCAAAGAATCCGGCACCACCCTTCTCCTCACCACGCACTACATGGACGAGGCCGAGCAGCTCTGCGATCGCCTGGTCGTCGTCGACAAGGGCACGATCATGGCGGAGGGCACTCCGGCCTCGCTCATCCGCGAGTACTCGACCCGCGAGGTGCTGGAAGTGCGGTTCGGCTCCGACCGCAACGCGGAGGTCGCCCCACGTCTCGAGGGCATCGGCGAGCGGATCGAGGTGCTTCCCGACCGCATCCTGGTCTACAGCGACGACGGGGAGGCCGAGCTCGCGCGGCTGACCGAGCGCGGGCTGCACCCGATCACCAGCCTCGTGCGCCGCTCGAGCCTCGAAGACGTGTTCCTGCGGCTCACCGGTCGGAGCCTGATCGAATGAGCGCGACCGCATCGGTGGACGAAGGCGCACGCGCGGCTCTCGCCGGCGCGGGCAGACCGCGCCGGTTCGGCGCCTGGTACGTGGCGGAGCACCGCTTCCGGGTGATGCGCGCCTACCTGCAGACACTGCTAGTCACGGGCTTCGGCAACCCGTTCCTCTACCTGTTCGCGATGGGCGTCGGCCTGGGGAGCCTGGTCAGCGCCAACCTGGGCCCGACCGCGGTGAACGGCGTGAGCTACCTGGCCTTCGTCGCGCCCGCGCTGCTGTGCACGGCGGCCGTCACGGTCGCGAGCGAGGAGTTCACCTACCCGGTGATGCTGGGCTTCAAATGGAACCCGACGTTCCTCGGGATCAGCGCCTCCCCGATCTCTGCGGGCCAGATCATCGACGGCGTGGTCATCTCCGTGGTGGCGCGGCTGCTGGGCACGAGCATCGTCTACTACGCGTTCATGCTGCTGTTCGGGGCCGTGCCTAGCCCGTGGGGCTGGCTCGCGATCCTGGTCGCGACCCTGGGCGGCCTCGCGTTCGGCGCACCGGTCATGGCGTACGTCGCCACACTGGAGCAGGACACCGGCCAGATCGCGATGCTCATGCGCTTCGTGCTGCTGCCGATGACGCTGTTCTCCGGCACGTTCTTCCCCCTGTCGACGATGCCGCCGTACCTCCAGTGGATCGGGTGGATCTCCCCGCTCTGGCACTCCACCGAGCTGTCGCGCGTGTTCGCGTACGGGTATGCGGAGCCGCTGTGGCTGACCCTCGTCCACGTCGTCTATCTGGTCGGTCTCTTCGTCGTCTTCTGGCTGTGGGCCAGGCGCATCGCCGCGAGGAGGCTGAACAAGTGACCACCACGCGCGATCCTTTCGTCGCCGCCGTGACGCGGGCGCGCCCACTGCGCGCGCTCTACGCCGGCAACGCCCGCTCCGTGATGCAGCGTGGCTGGTCGGCCACCCGCAGCACGAACTGGCTGGTGATCGTCTCCGGCTTCTTCGAGCCGATCTTCTACCTGCTGTCGCTCGGCGTCGGCTTCGGTGCGCTGGTCGGCACGGTCACGACGGCGGGAGGTGAGCACGTGCCCTACGCCGCGTTCATCGCTCCGGCCCTGCTGGCCACCGCCGCCATGAACGGCGCGGTCTACGACTCCACCTGGAACGTCTTCTTCAAGATGCACTTCGCCAAGCTGTACGAGGGGATGCTGTCCACCTCCCTCGGCCCGCTCGATGTCGCGCTGGGGGAGATCCTGCTCGCCCTGCTGCGCGGCGCCCTGTACGCGGCCGGGTTCATGGTCGTGATGCAGGTGCTCGGGCTGAACCTGTCGTGGTGGGCGCTGCTCGCCCTCCCGGCCGTGCTGCTGATCGCGTTCGGCTTCGCCAGCTTCGGGATGGGTGTCACCAGCTACATGAAGACGTTCCAGCAGATGGACTGGATCAACTTCATCCTGCTGCCGATGTTCCTGCTGTCGGCGACGTTCTACCCGATCACGGTCTACCCGGACTGGATCCAGAAGATCATCATGGCGCTGCCGCTCTGGCACGGTGTCGAGCTGGTCCGCGGTCTCACGACGGGCGCCGTCGATCCCGGGATGCTCTGGCACGTGCTGTACTTCACGGTGATGATCGCGCTCGGACTGGTGCTCACCACGCGCCGACTGCGTGCGCTCTTCCTCGACTGAGGGGGCCGAGGTCGTCGACTGAGGAGTCGGGGTCGTCGGCTCAGTTCATGCCGATCGGTAGGCTGACGGTATGGAAACCCTTTTCGCCGTGCTGCATGTCGTGTCCGCCGTCTTCATCGTCGGACCGATGGCCATCCTCCCGATGACGGCCATGCGCGCTGTCCGAGCGGGCAACGCCGATCAGGTGCAGGTCCTCGCCAAGTCGACCAACCTGATCTCGCTGCTGTCGCTGCTGGTGGTCTTCTTCGGCTTCGGGGTCATGGGACTGGCCGACAAGAAGTACGACCTGAGCATCGGCACGCCGTGGATCCTGTGGTCGATCATCCTCTACGTGGTCGCCCTCGGGCTGACGCTCTTCCTCGTGGTGCCGACCATGCGCCGGGCGGCGGATGCGATTCGCGGCGGAGAGACGTCGAAATACCCGGCCATCGCCGCGGGCTCCGGCGTCGCCAGCCTGCTCCTGGTCGCGGTCGTGGTGCTGATGGTCTGGAAGCCGTAGCCTCCAGACCACCCGACACCACGCTTAGCGGCGCAGCTCCCGCAGAGCGACCGCGGTGGCGAGCGCCGCGTGCGCGGCCTCCTCGCCCTTGTCTTCCCGCGAGCCCGGGAGGCCGGCGCGATCGATGCCCTGGGCCTCGTCGTCGAGCGTGAGCACCCCGAAGCCGACCGGCTTGCCGGTGTCGAGCGCGACCCGGGTCAGACCGTCGGTCGCGGCGGACGACACGTACTCGAAGTGCGGGGTTCCGCCGCGGATGATCACGCCGAGGGCGACGACCGCGTCGGCGCCCGCGTCGAGCGCAGCCTTGCTGACGACGGGGAGCTCGAAGCTGCCGGGGACGCGCACGAGGGAGTAGTCCGCGCCTGCGGCCTGCAGCGTCCTGGTCGCCCCGGCAATGAGGCCGTCGGTGATCAGCTCGTGCCAGGTGCCCGCGACGATCACGACCTCCAGCCCGCTGCCGTCGACGGCCTCCGTCGTCTTCGGGGCTCCGGCTCCGCTCATCGTGCTGTCCTCTCCGCCGCCACCGCGGCCGTTCCGTCGGACCCGTCCTCCGGGTCGATCTCGTCGATCACGTGACCCATGCGGTCGCGCTTGGTCTCCAGGTACCCCTCGTTGAAGACGCCGACGCCCACGACGAGCGGGACGCGCTCCTCGACGGCGATGCCGTGCTCCTCCAGCTGGCGCACTTTCTCGGGGTTGTTGGTCAGCAGTCGCACCGACTCGATCCCGAGGTCGTTCAGGATCGCCGTCGCCGCGCCGTAGTCGCGCGCGTCGATCGGCAGGCCCAGCGCCAGGTTGGCGTCGAGCGTGTCGAGGCCGTCCTCCTGCAGCTTGTAGGCGCGCAGCTTGTTGATCAGGCCGATGCCGCGCCCTTCGTGGCCGCGCAGGTAGACGACGACCCCGCCCTCCCGCTGGATGGTGGCGAGCGCCGCGTCGAGCTGCGGCCCGCACTCGCACTTCAGCGAGCCGAACGCCTCGCCGGTCAGGCACTCCGAGTGCACGCGCACCAGGGTCCCCTCCGCGCTCGGGTGGCCGGAGACGATCGCGACGTGGTCGGCGCCGGTCATCCGGTCGCGGTAGGCGCGCATCCGGAACGACCCGTTCACGGTCGGCACCGTCGTCTCCACCTCGAAGATGACGCGCGACGACTCGGGGATCGGCGTGGGGGAGGCCAGCTGCTGGTCGCAGTGGAACTCCTGCAGGTACGCGATGAGCGCCTCGATCGTGATCACCAGCACGCCCTCGCGCTCGCCGAGCTCGAGGAGGCCGGGGAGTCGCATCATCTCGCCGTCGTCTGCGACGATCTCGGCGATCGCGGCGACCGGGGTGAGACCGGCGAGCTTCAGGAGGTCGACCGACGCCTCGGTGTGGCCGTCGCGCTCGCGCACGCCGCCGTCCACCGCGCGCAGCGGAAGGATGTGGCCGGGGCGGTGCAGGCTGGCGGGGGTCGAGTCGGCGTCCGCGAGCACCCGCAGGGTGTGCGAGCGGTCGGCCGCGCTGATGCCTGTCGACAGCCGGTCGGCGGCGTCGACGCTCACCGTGTAGTTGGTGCCGCGGGCGTCCTCGTTGTTCGCGACCATCACGGGGAGCTCGAGCCGGTCGGCGATCTCGTTCGTCATCGGGGCGCAGATGAAGCCGGACGAGTTCTTGACCGTCCAGGCGATCCACTCCTGGCTGGCGAGCTCGGCGGCGATCACCACGTCGCCCTCGTTCTCGCGGCTCTCGTTGTCGACCACGATCACGGGTCGCCCCGCTCGCAGCTCCGTGAGGGCCTCTGGGATGGTGGCGAGGGTCATGACGCACTCCGTTCTGTCAGCGTCTGCCGTTCGGTCAGCGACGGCTCCAGGGCGAGCATCCGCTCGACGTGCCGTGCCAGGATGTCGGTTTCGATGTTCACGCGGTCGCCGGGCACGCGGTCGCCCAGCGTCGTGGCGGTCAGGGTCTCCGGGATCAGGGACACCTCGAACCAGCCGTCCTCGCGCCCGCCGCCGACGTCGCTCACGGTGAGCGAGACGCCGTCGATCGCGATGGAGCCCTTGCGAGCGACCAGTGGAGCGTGCTCCGGGTCGAGGCTCAACCGGACGACGCGCCACGCGCTGCCGTCCTCGACGGACTGCACCGTGGCGGTGCCGTCGATGTGGCCCTGGACGATGTGGCCGCCGAGGCGGTCGCCGACCTGGGCGGCGCGTTCGAGGTTGACCCTGCGTCCCGGCTGCACGTCGTCGAGCGTGCTCATCGCGAGTGTCTCCGCCATCACGTCGGCGGTGAAGGACTCGGCGTCCTGGCCGATCACCGTGAGGCAGACGCCGCTGACCGAGATGGAGTCGCCGTGGGCGGCGTCGCTGACCGCGAGCGGCCCGCGGACCGTGATCCTGGCCGCGTCGGCGACTCGCTCGACAGCGGTGATCTCGCCCAGCTCTTCGATGATTCCGGTGAACACGCTCAGCCCTCCTGGTGGGTGATGCCGCCCTGGTCGGCGGTCGTGGGTGTGGCGACGGGCACGGCCCGCAGGTAGAGGTCGCCGCCGAGACGCTCGACGTCGAGGATGCGCAGCCGTCGCTGGTCGGCGATGGTGGCGACGCCGATGTCGCCCAGTGCGAACCGCGGTCCGCCGAGGAGCGAGGGCGCCAGGTAGATCGCGAACTCGTCGACCAGGCCGGCCTCCACGAACGCGCTGGCCAGCGTCGGGCCGCCCTCGACGTACACGCGGCGGAAACCGCGCTGGCGGAGGTCGGCGACCACCTGGTGGAGGTCGTGGGTGCCCTCGAAGATCACGGGGTTCGGGTGGCGGAAGACCGCCGCGTCGTTGGGCACGGCGCGTGTGCCGACCACGACGGGGGTCGGCTGCTTGGCGAGCAGTTCGCCGGCGTCGCCGCGGGCGGTGAGGCTCGGGTCGTCGGCGAGAACGGTGCCCGTCCCGACCACGATCGCGTCGGAGGCCTCGCGCTGCTCGTGCACGCGCTGGCGGGCGGCGGCACCCGTGATCCACTTGCTGGTGCCGTCGCTCGCTGCGGCGCGGCCGTCGAGCGTGCTGGCCCACTTCACGGTGATGTACGGGCGGCCCAGTCGCGCGGCGGTCAGCCAATCGTCGAGGAAGGCCTCCGCCTCGTCGGCGAGCACGCCCCCCACCACATCGACGCCGGCCTCCCTGAGCCGCTGGGCGCCTCCGCTCGATTGGCGGCCGGGGTCTGCGACCGCATAGACGACGCGGGACACCCCCGCAGCGATGAGCGCTTCGGAGCAGGGACCGGTGAGTCCCCAGTGGTTGCACGGTTCGAGCGTCACGACGGCGGTCGCGCCGCGGGCGCCGCCTTCGGGCAGCGAGCCGAGCGCGTCGACCTCGGCGTGCGCCGTGCCGGCCCCGCGGTGGAAGCCCTCCGCGATGGTGCGCCCCTCGGCGTCGAGGATGACGCACCCGACGCGCGGGTTCACGCCGGTGGCGGGGCCGCCTTCGGCGAGCCGCAGCGCGGTGCGCATCGCCGCATCCCATTCTCCACTCGGGGTCATCCGGGCGTCGTCCTGTCTCTCGTACCGTCGAGACGTGATGCCGGGGTCGCTGGAGCGGAATGCTCGCGTTCGCCCACGGTCGTCGACCGCGGGACGTGCGCCTCCCATCCGGACTGAGCGCCCAGGCTCTCGCCTGCACGCATTACCGTCGGTGCCGGAATTCCACCGGCTCAGCAGGAGGCTGCACCTCCCGCTCGCGGACTGTCACCGCCGGTTCGGACTCTCACCGACCCCGGAGCACGTTTTTCTGTTGTCGAGTCTAGATCAACGCGCGCGCCGGCGGTCTATTCCCGACGCTCTGTGACGTCGAGGGGCACGTCGTTGTCCCTTTCGGCGCCCGAGGGGGACAACGACGTGCCCCTCGGGCGTCACGCGGCGTCGGCGACAGGCTCGCGCGGCTCCGCCAGGTCGACCAGCGCGCGGGCCGTGCCCTCGTCGACGATCAGGTCGGTGATGAGGCCGGCGGCCAGCGCGCCGCGGAGGCTGTGCACCTTCGACGGGCCGGACACGATGCAGACGCGGCGCGGCACCCGCTTGATCAGGTCGATGTCGGGGCCGCTGGCCCGCTCGTTCAGCGGGATGCCGTGGTGGCTGCCGTCCTCCCGGAAGAACACGGTCGCGACGTCGCCGACCACCCCAGACTCGTCGAGGGAGGCGTAGTCGGCGGCGTCGAGGTAGCCGCCGGCGTAGACGTGCGACCGCACCTCGGAGAACGGCGAGCCGAGGCCGAAGATGGCGACGTCCATCCGCTCCTGGATGTCGAGGATGCGGCGCGTGCTGCGCTCGCGCCACATCGCCACCTTGGTCTGCGGGTCGTCGAAGAGCGCGGGAACGGGGAACTCCTGGATGGTGCCCGAGTAGGTGTCGCCGAACCGGCGCAGGATCTCGGAGGCGTAGAGCACGCCGGTCGTGTACGTGTTGCCCGCCCCGTTGAGCTGCACGAACTCGACGTTGTGGAGGTCCTTGGGGATGAGGTGCCGGCTCAGCGCGCTCATGGTCGAGCCCCACGCGATGCCGACGGTGGTGTTGGAGTCGACGAAGCGGTCGAGAATCCGTGCAGCCGAGATGGCGACGCGCTCCAGGCGGTCGACGTCGCTGATCGCGCTGGGCATGGGCACGATGTGCGCTCCGATGCCGTAGCGGGAGTGCAGCTCCTGCTGCACACGGGTCGCCGCTTCGTGCGGCTGCGCGATCTGGATCGTGACCAGTCCCGAGGCGCGCGCATAGGAGAGGAGCCGGGAGACGCTGGAGCGCGAGGTGTGCATCTCGTGGGCGATGGCCTCCATCGTCAGGTCCTGCATGTAATACAGGTGCCCGGCCTTGAGCGCGTCGCGGACCTTCTCTGGGAGGTTCTGGGTTTCTGGTTCGGCCATCTCGGGTGCTCGCCTTCACGGGTGAGGAGCGTTGCACGTATGTGCATCCGGCTTGATCGAAGTTGTGCCGGCATCGAAGACTATAGCTGCACCCACTGCCGTACAGAAGAAAGCCAGGAGTCCGAAGTGACGACGAAGTCGAATACCCGCGCCGAGATCCAGCTGCTGCGCGAGCGCCCCAACGCCCAGGTCGTCATCGTCGGTGGCGGCATCAACGGGCTCGGAACCTTCCGCGACCTCGCCCTGCAGGGCGTCGACGTCGTGCTCGTCGAGCGCAACGACTTCGTCTCCGGTGCGTCGGCCGCCTCCAGCCACATGATCCACGGCGGCATCCGCTACCTCGAGAACGGCGAGTTCCGCCTGGTGAAGGAGTCGGTGACCGAGCGCAACGGGCTGCTGAAGATCGCGCCGCACTACGTCAAGCCGCTGCAGACCACCATCCCGATCTACTCGACCTTCTCCGGCATCCTCGCCGCTCCGCTCCGCTTCCTCACGCACAAGCAGGGAAAGCCGAAGGAGCGCGGCGCGTTCCTCATCAAGACCGGCCTCACCATCTACGACGCGTTCTCGCGCGACGGGGGCACGGTCCCGCGGCACAGCTTCCACGGCCGCACGCGCTCCCTCCAGGAGCTGCCGAAGCTCAACCCCGGCCTCAAGTACACCGCCACCTACTTCGACGCCTCGGTGCACGACCCCGAGCGGCTCGCGCTCGACGTGCTCGCCGACGGCCTGGCGGCGGGCCCGCACGCCCGTGCGGCCAACTATCTGGAGGCCGTCGGCGCCCACGATGGCGGCGTGCTGGTGCGCGACCGCGAGACCGGCGAGGAGTTCACCATCACCGCCGACGTCGTGGTCAACGCCTCCGGTCCGTGGACGGACCTCACCAACGCCGCCCTCGGCGAGACCACCCGCTTCATGGGCGGCACCAAGGGCTCGCACATCGTGGTCGACAACCCCGAACTGCTGGAGGCCTGCCGAGGCCGCGAGATGTTCTTCGAGAACAACGACGGCCGCATCGTGCTCATCTACCCGCTCAAGGGTCGCGTCATGATCGGCACGACGGACCTCGAGGCCGACATGTCGGTGCCCGCGGTCATCACCGAGGACGAGATCGACTACTTCATCGAACTGGCCTCGCACGTTTTCCCAACGATCCCGGTGACCCGCGAGCAGATCGTCTACAGCTTCTCGGGAGTGCGTCCGCTGCCGCACCACGACGACACCGCTCCCGGATTCGTGTCGCGCGACTACCGCATCGTGCCCGGCACGGTTCCCGGCCTCGGCAGCACGACCGTGCTCAGCCTGGTCGGCGGCAAGTGGACGACGTTCCGCGCACTGAGCGAGCACCTCGCCAACGAGACCCTGGCGGCGCTCGGGATGCCCCGCACGGTGCAGACGCTGGGCCTCCCGATCGGCGGCGGCGCCGGCTTCCCGACCACGCCGCAGGCCGAGCGCGACTGGGTCGCCCGCTACGGCGCAGACGTCGGCGCCGAGCGCGCGGCGGTGCTGCTGGGCCGCTACGGCACCAAGGCGACGTTCGTGATCGACGCCATCGCCGGCTGGGACGGCGACGACGTTCCGCTGGCCGCCGCGCCCTCCTACTCCCGCGCCGAGATCGACCACCTCGTGCGCACCGAGCACGTGGCCCACCTGTCCGACGTCTTCCTGCGCCGCACCAGCCTCGCGTTCACCGGTTCGATCTCCGTCGCCCTGATCCGCGAGGTCGGCGAAATCGTCGCAAACGCCCTCGGATGGTCGCCAAACCGCCGGTCGGAGGAGGAAGATGCGTTCCAAGCGGAACTGGCGACCGCCCACCGGGTGAACCTGGAGTCGGGGGACGGGAGCGAAGCCGCGGCGCTCCGATAATGCACGAACGTGCATAAGACGGTCCTTGCCCGGGTCGACCTGACGGCAATAGCGTTCAAAGGCCCACCCTGCGAGGACACTCAACGCACAACAGGGTGCGGGTCAACTGAACAACTGGAAGGTCAACGTGGACAATATCGGTATTGATTTCCTGTCTGAGCTGGTGGGAACCGCCATGCTGGTACTCCTCGGTACCGGTGTGGTCGCGAACGTCGCTCTCGCCAAGAACAAAGGCTTCAACGGCGGGTTCCTGATGGTGAACATCGGCTGGGGCATCGCGGTGTTCTCGGGTGTCGTCGTCGCCTACAACTCGGGCGCGCACCTGAACCCGGCTGTGACGCTCGGTCTGGTCGCGAACGGCGCGCCGACGTTCGGCAACGCGGCCGCCCACACCCTGGTGCCGGTCAACTTCATCACGGTGCTCCTGTACATCCTGGCTCAGCTGATCGGTGCCATCATCGGCGCCGTGCTGACGTTCCTGGCGTACAAGAAGCACTTCGACGAGGAGCCGGACCCGGGCAGCAAGCTCGGCGTCTTCTCGACCGGTCCTGCCATCCGCAGCTACGCCTGGAACCTGGTCACGGAGATCATCGGCACCTTCGTGCTGGTCTTCGTGGTGATCGCCTTCGGCCACCAGCCGGGAACGGCCGCCGGACTCGCCGCCCTCGGCGCTCTGCCCGTCGCCCTCCTGGTGATCGGCATCGGCGCCAGCCTCGGTGGTCCGACCGGCTACGCGATCAACCCGGCCCGTGACCTCGGCCCGCGCATCGCGCACGCCTTCCTGCCGATCAAGGGCAAAGGCACCAGCGACTGGTCCTACTCCTGGGTCCCCGTCGTCGGGCCGATCATCGGCGGTGTGGTGGCCGGCTGGCTCGCGCACCTGCTGCTCCCGATCCTCACCAAGTAACACCCGGGGGCCGGCCGGGGGAGACCCCGACCGGCCCTCTTCAGTCCCACCCCCAAAGAACAAAGGAGTCACCTTATGGCCGACTACGTCGTCGCTATCGACCAGGGCACAACGAGCACCAGGGCGATCATCTTCGACAAGTCCGGGTCGATCGTCTCGACTGGACAGCTGGAGCACGAGCAGATCTTCCCGAAGGCCGGGTGGGTCGAGCACGACCCGAAGGAGATCTGGAACAACACCCGCGAGGTGATCGGCCAGGCGCTGTCGAAGGCGGACCTGACCCGTCACGACATCGCGGCGGTCGGTATCACCAACCAGCGCGAGACCGCGGTGGTCTGGGACAAGAACACCGGCGAGCCGGTGTACAACGCCATCGTCTGGCAGGACACCCGCACGCAGCCGATCGTCGACCGCCTCGCCGCCGACGGCGGCGTCGAGCGCTTCAAGCAGATCGTCGGCCTCCCGCTGGCGACCTACTTCTCGGGCACCAAGATCGCGTGGATCCTCGAGAACGTGGAGGGCGCACGCGAGCGCGCCGAGCGCGGTGAGCTGCTCTTCGGCAACACCGACGCATGGGTGCTCTGGAACCTGACCGGCGGCCCCGACGGCGGCGTGCACGCCACCGACGTGACCAACGCGTCGCGCACCATGTTCATGGATCTGGAGACGCTCACCTGGCGCGACGACATCCTCGAGGCGTTCGGCGTCCCGAAGTCGATGCTCCCGGAGATCAAGAGCTCCTCCGAGGTCTACGGCACGGTCGAGTCGTCCAGCCTGCTGCGCGAGGTGCCCGTCGCCGGCATCCTCGGCGACCAGCAGGCCGCCACGTTCGGCCAGGCCGCGTTCGACCCGGGCGAGTCCAAGAACACCTACGGCACCGGCAACTTCCTCATCTTCAACACGGGTGAGGAGATCGTCCACTCCAAGAACGGCCTCCTGACGACGCTCGGCTACAAGCTGGGCGACGAGAAGTCGCACTACGCCCTGGAGGGCTCGATCGCCGTCACCGGTTCGCTGGTGCAGTGGCTGCGCGACAACCTCGGTATCATCTCCAGCGCCCCCGAGATCGAGGACCTGGCGAAGACCGTCGAGGACAACGGAGGCGCGTACTTCGTGCCCGCGTTCTCCGGACTGTTCGCGCCGTACTGGCGGGCGGACGCGCGCGGTGCCCTCGTCGGCCTCACGCGCTACGTCAACAAGGGTCACATCGCCCGCGCGGTGCTGGAGGCCACCGCCTTCCAGACCCGCGAGGTGCTGGACGCGGTCAACGCCGACTCCGGTGTCGAGCTGCAGGAGCTCAAGGTGGACGGCGGCATGATCGCCAACAACACGCTCATGCAGTTCCAGGCGGACATCCTCGGCGTGCCGGTCGTGCGACCGGTCGTCGCGGAGACGACGGCGCTGGGCGCCGCCTACGCCGCGGGTCTCGCTGTCGGCTTCTGGAGCGACCTGGACGACCTGCGCAAGAACTGGCAGGAGGACCGTCGCTGGACGCCGGACATGGAGCCAGCCGAGCGCGACCGCCAGCTGCGCCTGTGGAAGAAGGCCGTCACGAAGACGTTCGACTGGGTCGACGACGACGTGAAGTAACCTCCACGCTGTTCCACCGAACGCCGCCCGGCTCCCGTCGGGCGGCGTTCGCGCGTGCGGTCGTCGACCCGCCGTCTGTCGGTTTCCTCATCCGTGCGAGAGGTTTCCCGCAGACTGGTCGCCTACTGTGCTCGCATGAGGCATTCTTCCGTCGTGCGCCCGCTCCCTGTGCGCCACGGCCGGCTCCCCGTGCGCCGCGCGCGCGGGCCGCTGGCGCGGTTGCTCGCCTCCGGCGTCGCCGTCGTGCTGCTCGCCGTCGGCGGCATCGCCGCGTATGCGGTGCAGGACACCGTGCGCTCGCTCAAACCGTCCATCCACCTCGTGTCCGCGTCCGGCAAGTCGGTCACCCCGCCCAGCGTCGGCGCCGAGTCGGGGGCGGTCAACATCCTGCTCGCCGGCACGGACACACGCACGGGCCAGGGCGGCCAGTTCTCGTCCGCGGACGAGCTCGCCGGCAGTTCGGGCGCAGGCAACAACGACGTCACGATGGTGCTGCACCTCTCCGCCGACCACAAGCACGCGACGGTCATCAGCATCCCCCGCGACCTGATGGCGCCCATCCCGTCGTGCCCGACCTCGGGTGGCGGCTCGACGTCGCCGCAGGAAAGCGCGCAGTTCAACACCACGCTGTCGACGGGCGGGCTCTCCTGCGTCGTGCTGACGGCGGAGGCGCTCACCGGTCTCACCATCCCGTACGCCGCCGAGATCAGCTTCGACGGCGTCATCGCGATGTCCAACGCCGTGGGAGGCGTTCCCGTGTGCTTGGCGACGCCGCTCACCGACCCGTACGTGGGTTTGAAACTCCCCGCGGGGCAGCAGACCCTCGTCGGACAGGAGGCGCTCGCCTTCGTGCGCAGCCGGCACGGCGTCGGCGACGGCAGCGACCTCGGCAGGATCAGCAACCAGCAGCTCTTCCTGTCCTCCCTGCTGCGCACGATGACCAGCGCAGGAGTGCTGACGAACCCGCTGACGCTCTACACGCTGGCGAAGGCGGCGACGTCCAACCTGACCCTCTCGGACACGCTCGACTCGCCGACCACGATCGTCTCGATCGGCCTGGCGCTCAAGAGCGTTCCACTGAGCGACTTCGTGTTCCTGCAGTACCCGTCGATGACCGACCCCGACAACACCAACCGGGTCGTGCCGGAACCCTCCGGCGTTCGCGCGCTCAAGCAGGCGCTGACCACGGACACCCCCGTCGTGCTCACGGGGACGACCGGCTCCGGCACCGAGTCGGCGACGCCGGCACCGTCGGCGACGCCCAGCGCGACCCCCTCGCCCGCGCCCAGCGCCACCGCGGCGGCAGGCTCCGCTCCCACCCCGAGCCCCACCTCCGTCAGCCTCCCCTCGAACGTGACGGGCCAGACGGCGGCCCAGCAGACCTGCACCAAGGGCAACTGAGCGCGGGGCGGCGCATCGACCGTGCTCAGGCGGAGGTCGGCGCCTCCAGGCCGAGCGCGTCGGGCAGCGCGTCGAGTGAGGTGAGCTCGATCACGCCGACGGCGGCCGCCTCGGCAGCGTCCTCGGCCGGCGGAACGTCGCCGCGGCGGTTCAGCCAGACCCCGGTCAGGCCGGCGCGTGCTGCGCCGATCGCGTCCGTGCGCAGCCGGTCTCCGACGTAGACCGCCTGCTCGGGCCGCACGCCGAACTCCGAGCAGGCTTCCTCGAAGATGCGGGCGTCGGGCTTGGCGACACCCACCTCGCCGGACGCGATGAGGTGATCCATCCGGACGTCGAGGCCCACCGCCTCGACCTTGCGGCGCTGGAACGCGAGGTCGCCGTTGGTGATGAGTCCGAACCGGACACCGGGGATCGTCGCCTCGAGTGCGTCGAGACAGCGGAGGGCGTCGTGGTGGAGCGACCAGGCGGCGACGTAGTGCTCGAAGTAGTCGGCGAACCACGCGCTGGCCTCTGCGGCCCCGAGCTCGATGCCGTGCCGGGCCGCGAAGTCGCGCGCCCGCGCCTGGCGCTGGCCCTCGAAGTCGAGACGGCCGGCGAGGTAGGAGTGGTAGTGCTGCTCCTCCAGGTCGTGCCAGAGCGCCACCAGGTCGACAGCGTCCATCGTGCCGTACGGTTCGCCCAGTGTCGCGGCGTAGCGCTGGATGCCGCTCGAGACGGCCGCGCGGTGCGCGAACAGCGTGTCGTCGAGGTCGAAGAGTACGACGCGGATGCGGCTCACGCGGGCGCCTGGATGTAGGTGTACTCCGGCCAGCCGCTCGACGACTCACGCGGGTCGGTCGCCAACAGGCCGGCCTGCCAGTCGTCGCGTCGCACCCCGCGGTGGGCGACGCCGAGCCGGGCGACGCCCTCCCACTGGAAGCCGGCCCGACGCGCGACCGCCGCGCTCGCCGCGTTGCCGGCGTAGGCGTGCCACACGACGCGCTGGAGCCCCAGGCCGTCGGGCGCCTCGGCGAACGCGAAGTCGAGCACGACCTGAACGGCGCGCGCCATCCAGCCGCGTCCTCGCGCCTCTTCGGCGAGCCAGTAGCCGATCTCGCCCTCGCCCTCGTCGATGTGGTGCAGCCCGATCATCCCGTGCAGCACGTGCGTCGTCGCCTCGCGGATCGCCCACGTGCACTCGCGGCCGCTGGTCCACCCGTCGGGGACGACGCGCGTGACGAAGCCCTCGGCGTGCGTCCGCTCGTACGGCGTGGGCACGGTGGTCCACGCGGCGATGCGCGGGTCGCGGCAGAGGTCCGCGATCCTGTCGATGTCGTCGGAGCCGGGCGCCGACAGGATCAGCGGCCCGCCGGCCAACTCCCTCGGCGCCCGCACCATCAGCGTGCCCGCCGGAGCAGCCCGACCGCGTTGTACGCCTTGGCCAGCGTGCGCTCGGCGACCTCGCTCGCGCGCTCGGCGTTGCCGGCGAGGATGCGGTCGAGCTCGGCCGGGTCGCCGAGCAGGTCGAGCGCGCGCTCGCGCACCGGGCCGAACGTCTCGACCACGACCTCCACGAGCCCCTTCTTGAAGTCGCCGTAGCCTTTGCCGTCGTAGTCGAGCTCGATGTCGGCCACCGCGCGGCCGCTGAGCGCCGAATAGATGTTCAGCAGATTCGAGATGCCCGGCTTGCCCGCGCGGTCGAACGACACGACGCCGTCGGTGTCGGTGACGGCCCGCATGATCTTCTTGCGGGTCACGTCGGGCTCGTCGAGCAGCCAGATGATCCCGGCGCCCGAGTCGGCCGACTTGGACATCTTCGACTCCGGGTTCTGGAGGTCGTAGATGCGCGCACCGTCCTTCAGGATCATCGCCTGCGGCACCACGAAGGTCTCGCCGAAGCGCTTGTTGAACCGCTCGGCCAGGTCGCGCGTCAACTCGACGTGCTGGCGCTGGTCGTCGCCGACCGGGACGACCTCGGTGTCGTAGAGCAGGATGTCCGCGGCCATCAGCACCGGGTAGGCGAAGAGGCCGACGGAGGTGGCGTCGGCACCCTGCTTGGCCGACTTGTCTTTGAACTGCGTCATCCGCGACGCCTCGCCGAACCCGGTGATCGTGTTGAGCACCCAGGCCAGCTGCGCGTGCGCCGGCACGTGCGACTGCACGTACAGCGTGGAGGCGGAGGGGTCGATGCCCGCTGCGATGTACTGCGCCGCCGTGCGGCGGGTCTTCTCGCGCAGCTCCGCGGGGTCCTGCGCCACGGTGATCGCGTGCAGGTCGACGACGGAGAAGAACGCGTCGTGGGTGCTCTGCAGGTCTTTCCACTGCAGGAGCGCGCCGATGTAGTTGCCGAGGTGGAGGGAGTCCGCCGACGGCTGCATGCCGGAGTAGAGGCGGGGGAGTGTGCTCATGTCTGTGCCTTCGAAGTCGATGCCCGCTGTCGGGCTCGGGTCTGGATGGGAGTGCGGGTGCGTCTGCGGCCCTGCTGCGCTCAGATGGCGTAGTCGACGACCACGGGGGTGTGGTCGGACCATCGCTCGTCGTAGGCCGCTGCCCGGTCGACCGCGTAGTTCTTCACCGTCGCCGCGAGGGCGGGGGAGGCCAGCTGGTAGTCGATGCGCCACCCGGTGTCGTTGTCGAACGCCTGACCGCGCCACGACCACCAGGTGTACGGGCCGTCGACTTCTCCTGCGGCCTTGCGCCCGACGTCGACCCAGCCGAGCCCGGCGCCGTCGTTGTACCGCGGGTCGCCCTCCGCACCGAGGATCCGGTCGAAGTAGGCACGCTCCTCCGGGAGGAAGCCGGCCCGCTTGACGTTGCCCTTCCAGTTGCGGATGTCGAGCGTGCGGTGGCCGACATTGAGGTCGCCCATGACGACGGCGAGCGGGTTGTGCTTCTGCAGCTCGGGAAGCCGTGCCTCCATCGCGTCGAGGAAGGTGTACTTGGCGTCCTGCTTCTCGGTTCCGGCCTCGCCGGAGTGCACGTACGCGCTCACCACCGTGACGACCTTCGAGCCGATCTCGTAGTCGGCCTCGAGCCAGCGGCCCGCGCTGTCGAACTCGGCCGCGCCGAGCTCGACCCGGTGGATGTGCGCGCGGTGCCTGCTGGCGATCGCGACGCCGGCACGTCCCTTGGCCGTGGCGGGGTCGTGCACGATGTCCCACGCGTCGCCGAGGAGACCCTGGAGGTCTTCGGTGGACGCGCGCACCTCCTGCAGTGCGAGGATGTCGACGTCGCGCGCGTCGAGCCACGAGCCCATGCCCTTGCGGAAGGCGGCACGGATGCCGTTGACGTTGACCGTCGCGATGCGCAGGGGTTTCGAGGGCATGCTCCCAGCCTAGCGGCGTGCGCTGACGCTGCTCTCGTCGAGCAGATCGTTGAGCCGGTGCTCGGCCTTCTCCACCCTGCGTTGCGCGCCGAGGCGCGCGAGGAACCGTGCCGTGCCGAGGTCGTCCTTCGCGTTCTGGAGCTCCGCTCTGGCCACGAGCACGCGCGCCTCGTACTCGGCCGCTGCGCGCTCGGCGGCCGCCTGCTCCGGGGTGACCATCCGCGGCGAGAGCCCGGAGTCGAACATGCCGACGGCGATCCAGGACGCCGACAGCAGGATGACCCGCGAGACGAGGTTGAACCAGAGCAGGAGTCCGACGAAGACGGCGAAGGACGCCAGCAGCGGGTTCTTCGTCGCGGCGCCGAGGAAGTAGCCGCCGAGCGCGCTCAGTGCGGCGAGGATCACGGCGCCGAGCAGCACCCCGAAGAAGAGGTTCTTCCAGGGGATCGAGACGCGCGCCATGACGCGGAACATCGCGCCGAGCGTGAAGATGTTGAGGATGACGGACACCAGAAGACCGGAGAACTGGGCGGCGGCCGTCGCCCAGAACGAATCCGAGCCGATCCCGATCAGGTCGAGGATGAACGCGAGCGCCTGCGTGCTGAGGATGGTGAGCAGCGCAGAGACGATCAGCACCAGACCGAACCCGAGCGCCAGGAACAGATCCCGGATCTTCTGCAGCACGTAGTTCGTCGTGTCGCGGCTGAGCCCGAAGACCGCCCGGACGGCCTGGCGGGTGTAGTAGAGCCAGCCGATGGCCGTCCAGAGGAGGCCGATGGCCGCGATGGCGCCGTACCAGCCGAACCCGGTTGCCGATTGCAGCTGCTCGACATTGATGGCGCCCTCCGACGTCGGCGTCGAGATCAGCCCGGGGACGGCGCGGTTGATGATCGCGACGAGAGCGTTGAAGACCTGCTCGTTGCCGCTGAGCCAGATACCGGCGACGGAGAACCCCAGCCAGACGGCGGCGAAGATCGCGAACAGCGACTGGAAGCCCATCCCGGCTGCTCGGAGGTTGCCGTCCGAGTGCGAGTAGTTGATGTAGACGCGGTAGGGGCGCAGGCTCTGCACCCACTTGGCCCAACGGGAGACGCGGGCCACCGGCTTCTCCAAACGCTCCTTGAGCGGCTCGGCTGCGTCGAGGATGCGCTCCTTGAGCGACTCTTCGGGTTCCACCGTCCCTTCGGCGCGCTGGACCGACGGGTCCGGCTGCACCGACGCGCCAGGCTGGGCGCGCTCGGCTACGGGTGATCGGGACTTCTTGGCCACGCCGCAAGGATATCGAGCGATCCCCCCGGCGGGGCGCCACCGCCGAGCGGTCGGAGTCGCGCGGGCTTCGAATTGAAGCTAGAGTAGCTGAAGTCTAAAATAACAAGGCAGCATGTAGCATTTTTCAATTGAGGAGAATTCTTGTGACCCCCGAACCACATGTCCCCCCGTCTCTGGTCTCTCGTCGTACTGTGGCGCGTACGGCCGCGTGGGCAGCGCCCGCGATCGTGATGTCGGCAGGGTCCCCTGCCTTCGCAGCGTCCCCCGTACTGGCGGCGACGATCGTGTTGGACCATGAAAGCTACGACGTCCTGGCGGGGCAGTCGTTGACGATCACGGGGGTGGTCGTGCCGCCCGACGGTAAGACGTTGCCCGCCGATTTCCAACTGTCGGCGACGGTGACCGCGGGCTTCACGGTGGTGGCGCAGCCGAAGCTGAACGGGCTCGCCTTCTCGCTCACCGTCAAGGCGCCGATCGCTACGACCGACGGGGTGCTGACGGTGTCCAGCCCGACCCAGCCGCTCTACACGCCGGGGTCGGCGTCGCTGTCCTCGCTGCCGGTCGGTACGGTCGAGCGCGGCTACCGTCTGCTTCCACTGGCCAATACGTGGCGTGAGATGTCGGTCTCCGGGTCCGACACCCGGTGGTTCACGCACGCGGCTGGAATCGTCGCGCTCACGGCAGTGGGACCGACCAGGCCTCTGCTCGATCTGCGGTTCTCCACCGACAACGGGGTGAAACTCCCCGACAACTTCGGCAATGTGCCGTACGGCACGATCACGAAAACAGGAGGGTTCAGAAGCAGTTGGGGAACCCTCGCGTTGATGGTCGACTCGATGGTCGTCAGCATCACCAGCAGCGGAAGGCCAGGTAACCCGGACCAGGGGGTCGGGCTCAATATCGGCACACGGGTCATCACCGGGCCGACCACAATGGGCCTTACCCACAACTTCGCCGGCGCGACTGCGACCACCATGCCGAACATCGACCCGAACCGAACCCCGATCACCGCGAACAACAAGACCTACGCGTTCATGCCTGGCGACTTCCCCAAGGGCAGCTCAGCACAGTTCGAGGTCGTCTTCACCGTCTACATGCCGGGCGACCAAAAGGCGAAGATCGGCTTCGTGTCCCCGACATACCGGTACTAGCTCCCGCCGACATCCCCCGACGTGGTGCGACATCCAGTTACCACGTCGATCCCGCTCCATGACCAGGGCGCCCCCGAGACCGGGGGCGCCTTTGTCGTTCCCATTCAGCTGCCGCCGCAGCCCGTGGGTGGTGGATTCCTTCTTCTCTGTATAGAATGAAAAACATAAATCCAATATCTGAGTAACCCGTAGGAGAATTCTCGTGACCCCCGAACCGCATGTCCCCCCGTCTCTGGTCTCTCGTCGTACTGTCGCGCGTACGGCTGCGTGGGCGGCGCCCGCGATCGTGATGTCGGTGGGGTCACCGGCTTTTGCGGTGTCCCCGGGCGTATCCGCAATGATCGTGTTGGATCGTGAGAGCTATGACCTCCTGGCGGGGCAGTCGTTGACGATCACGGGGGTGGTCGTGCCGCCCGACGGTAAGACGTTGCCCGCCGATTTCCAACTGTCGGCGACGGTGACCGCGGGCTTCACGGTGGTGGCGCAGCCGAAGCTGAACGGGCTCGCCTTCTCGCTCACCGTCAAGGCGCCGATCGCTACGACCGACGGGGTGCTGACGGTGTCCAGCCCGACCCAGCCGCTCTACACCCCGGGGTCGGCGTCGCTGTCCTCGCTCCCGGTCGGTTCCGTCGAGCGTGGCTACCGTCTGCTTCCGCTGGCCAATACGTGGCGTGAGATATCGGTTTCCGGATCCGACACCCGATGGTTCACGCACACGGCCGGAATCGTCGCGCTCACGGCAGTGGGACCGACCAGGCCTCTGCTCGATCTGCGATTCTCCACCGACGACGGGGTGAAGCTCACCAACAACTTCGGCAACGTGCCGTACGGCGCGATCATGAAGTCAGGAGGGTTCAAGAGCGGCTGGGGGACCGTCCGGATCGGGATGGACGTATCGGTTGTCAGCATCGTCACCAATGGCGCACCGGGTAACCCGTACCAGGGAGTCGGGCTCAATATCGGCACACGGATCCTCACCGGGCCGACCAACTCGATCTACGCCCAGCACAGCTTCGCGGGCGCGACAGCGGGAATCATCCCGAACATCGACCCCGGTGAAAACCCGATCATCGCGAACAACAAGACCTACGCTTTCATGCCCAGCAATTTCCCCAAAGGCAGCGTGGTCCAGTTCGAGGTCGTCTTCGCCGTCCACATGCCAAGCGGTCAAGCGGCGAGAATCGGCTTCGTATCCCCGACGTACCGGTACTGACTCGTGCAACGACGATGGCGCCCTCGGCTTCCGAGGGCGCCATCACTGCATATTCAGCGGTTGCCGCGCATTCAGCGGTTGCCGCGCATTCAGCGGTTGCCGCGCATTCAGCGCTTGCCGCGCATGATGGCCTGCTTGACCTCCGCGATCGCCTGCGTCACCTGGATGCCGCGCGGGCACGCGTCGGTGCAGTTGAAGGTCGTCCGGCAGCGCCAGACGCCCTCCTTGTCGTTGAGGATGTCGAGGCGCACCTGCGAGTTGTCGTCGCGGGAGTCGAAGATGAAGCGGTGCGCGTTGACGATGGCCGCCGGTCCGAAGTACTGGCCGTCGGTCCAGAACACCGGGCAGGACGACGTGCACGCGGCGCAGAGGATGCACTTGGTGGTGTCGTCGAAGCGGGCGCGATCGGCGACCGACTGGATGCGCTCCTTGTCCTTCGGCGGCGTGCTGTTCGCCACCAGGAACGGCTGCACCTCGCGGTAGGAGGCGAAGAACGGCTCCATGTCGACGATCAGGTCCTTCTCGAGCGGCAGACCCTTGATCGCCTCGACGTAGATCGGCTTGGAGATGTCCAGGTCTTTGATCAGCGTCTTGCAGGCGAGGCGGTTGCGGCCGTTGATGCGCATGGCGTCGGAGCCGCAGATGCCGTGGGCGCACGAGCGGCGGAAGGTCAGCGAGCCGTCCTGCTCCCACTTGATCTTGTGCAACGCATCGAGGATGCGGTCGGTCGGGAACATCTCGACGTCGAAGTCCTGCCAGCGCGGCTCGGTGTCGACGTCCGGGTCGAACCGGCGGATGATGAGCGTCACGGTGAACGACTGGACCGGGGCCTCGGGGGCCGGGGGAGTCTCGAGCACGGCGGTCGACATCAGTACTTCCTCTCCATCGGCTGGTAGCGGGTCACGACGACCGGCTTCCAATCCAGCGTGATGTGGTCTGCCGCGTCGGCGGAGTGCGGGTCGCCGGTGAGGTAGGCCATCGTGTGCTTCATGTAGTTCTCGTCGTCGCGCTTCGGGAAGTCGTCGCGCATGTGGCCGCCGCGCGACTCCTTGCGGTTGCGGGCCGAGTAGACGACGACCTCGGCGAGGTCGAGCAGGAAGCCCAGCTCGACGGCCTCGAGCAGGTCGGTGTTGAAGCGCTTGCCCTTGTCTTGCACGACGATGTTCTTGTAGCGCTCGCGCAGGGCGTGGATCGTGCCCGTCACCTTCTCGAGCGACTCGTCGGTGCGGAACACCTGGGCGTTCTTGTCCATCTCGTCCTGCAATTCCTTGCGGATCGCGGCGATCCGCTCGGTGCCGGTGCCGCTGCGGAGGCCCTCGATCAGGCCGCGGACGAACGCCGCCGGGTCGTCGGGGAGCGGGACTGCCGTGGCCGTCTTGACGTACTCGACCGCGTTGTTGCCCGCCCGCTTGCCGAACACGTTGATGTCGAGCAGCGAGTTGGTGCCGAGGCGGTTGGAGCCGTGCACGGACACGCACGCGCACTCGCCGGCGGCGTACAGGCCGGGGACGACGGTCGTGTTGTCGCGCAGCACCTCTGCGTTGTTGTTGGTGGGGATGCCGCCCATCGCGTAGTGTGCGGTCGGCATGACCGGCACGGGCTCTACGACCGGGTCGACGCCCAGGTAGGTGCGGGCGAACTCGGTGATGTCGGGGAGCTTGGTCTCCAGGACCTCCGCACCCAGGTGGGTGCAGTCGAGGAGCACGTAGTCCTTGTGCGGGCCGGCTCCGCGGCCCTCCGCGACCTCCTGGACCATGCAGCGGGCGACGATGTCGCGCGGCGCGAGGTCTTTGATCGTGGGGGCGTAGCGCTCCATGAACCGCTCGCCCGAGGCGTTGCGGAGGATGGCGCCCTCGCCTCGCGCGCCCTCGGTGAGGAGGATGCCGAGGCCGGCGAGGCCGGTCGGGTGGAACTGGAAGAACTCCATGTCCTCCAGCGGCAGGCGCTTGCGCCAGATGATGCCGACGCCGTCGCCGGTGAGGGTGTGCGCGTTGGAGGTCGTCTTGAAGATCTTGCCGAAGCCGCCGGTGGCGAAGATGATCGCCTTCGAGTGGAAGACGTGCAGTTCGCCGGTCGCGAGCTCGTAGGCCACGACTCCCGCGGGCTGCTCGACGCCGTCGACCTCGTTCATGATCACGTCGAGGACGTAGAACTCGTTGAAGAAGTTGATGCCGAGCTTGACGCAGTTCTGGAACAGCGTCTGCAGGATCATGTGGCCGGTGCGGTCTGCCGCGTAGCAGGCGCGGCGCACGGGCGCCTTGCCGTGGTCGCGGGTGTGACCGCCGAAGCGGCGCTGGTCGATCTTGCCCTCGGGCGTGCGGTTGAACGGCAGACCCATGTTCTCGAGGTCGATGACCGCGTCGATGGCCTCCTTGGCGAGGATCTCTGCGGCGTCCTGGTCGACGAGGTAGTCGCCGCCCTTGACGGTGTCGAAGGTGTGCCACTCCCAGCTGTCCTCCTCGACGTTCGCGAGCGCCGCGGCCATGCCGCCCTGCGCCGCGCCCGTGTGCGAGCGGGTGGGGTAGAGCTTCGAGATCACCGCGGTCTTCGCGTGCGGGCCGGCCTCGATGGCGGCACGCATGCCGGCGCCGCCGGCGCCGACGATGACGATGTCGAACTCGTGGTAGTGGACGCCGTCGATGACGGTGGATTCAGTGGTTTCAGTTGTCACAGCTTCTGTTTTCCGTCAGTCAGTCACTTGGCCGGGCAGAACGACGGCAGGTCCGCCGCGTGGGCTCCCACCGGGCACGGGTCGAAGGTGAAGATCACGAGCGTGCCGAGCACGACCAGGACCACGACCGCCGCGGCGATCGCCCACTTGAGGATGCGGTTCACGGTGCGGTTGTGCGCGTAGTCGTTGACCAGCGTGCGCATGCCGTTGCCGCCGTGGATGAGCGCGAGCCAGAGCATCAGCAGGTCCCAGACCTGCCAGAACGGCGTCGCGTACTTGCCGGCGACGAAGGCGAAGTCGATCTGCTTGACGCCGTCGCCGAGGACGAGGTTGATCAGCAGGTGGCCGAAGATGAGGATGACCAGCACGAGGCCGGATGCCCTCATGTAGATCCAGCCCCACTTCTCCCAGTTGACGCCCTTGCGGGCCGGGCGGGCCGGCGTGCGCGGAGCCTCGATGGTCGTCACGTCAGTTCACCTCCGAGAAGATGTGGATCAGCTGCGTCGGCACGAAGCCGGCCATGAGGATCACCCAGAGCACGATGACGATCCAGAACATGACCTTCTGGTACTTGACGCCCTTGCTCCAGAAGTCGATGAGGATGATCCGGATGCCGTTGAAGGCGTGGAAGATGATCGCCGCGACGAGCGCCATCTCGCCGAATCCCATGATCGGGTTCTTGTAGGTGCCGATCACCGCGTTGTACGCCTCCGGGCTGACCCGGATGAGCGAGGTGTCGAGGATGTGGACGAGGAGGAAGAAGAAGATGGCGACGCCGGTGATGCGGTGAAGCACCCACGACCACATGCCCTCCCTGCCGCGGTACAGCGTGCCGCCCGGCCTCGATGTCGTCGGTTGCAGGGTCCCTGCCGCTTGCTCTGGCACGAACAACCCTCCCTGGTTGCGATCGCTGGAAGAAGGCGCACGAAGCGCGTGGCAAGTCTATGCCGCGCACCGGTTTCGCGCTGCTTAGGGTGCCCTTCGTTATCTCGACGTCGAGATAGTTCTGGTCGGGTACCCGGTTGACCCCGCCGGCCTCCGGCGTACCGTCCGCTCCATGACGCAGGACGAACCCATCATGGACGGCAGCATGGAGGCTGGACGTGGCGAGAAGATCGCCGGCATCGTCGAGCAGCTGCGCGCCGACATGCAGCTGCTGCCTCTGGAGGACAGCGAGCGTGCGCTCCGCCAGCGGCTCGACGACGCCGGCATCGTGGTCAGCGACGCGGAGATCTCGCGGATCGCCGCAGACGTGCAGAGCGGCCCGTCGGCGGTCGACTGAGCCGGCGGCAGGACGCTCGGCTCAGGGCGCGTCCGTCGGCTTAGGGCACGTCCGTCGGCTCAGGGCACGTCCGTCGACTCAGGGCACTTCCGTCGGCTCAGAGCACGTCCGTCGAGCCGGAGACCTTGAGCGCGTCGACGACAGACTTGACGCGCTGGGCGTTGTCCGTCGTCGTCACCAGCAGCGCGTCGGGGGTGTCGACGATCACGATGTCCTTCACGCCGATGAGGCTGATGACCCGCTTCGTCTGGCTCACCACGATGCCGCTGGACGCGTCGGCGAGCACTCGGGCGTCGGCGCCCAGTATCGCCAGGTCGGTCGCACGGCCTCCCGAGTTGAGCTTGGACAGGGAGGCGAAGTCGCCGACGTCGTCCCAGTCGAAGTATCCGGGGATCACGGCGAGCCGGCCGGCCGCCGCGGCGGGCTCCGCGACCGAGTAGTCGATCGCGATCTTCTCGAGGCCGGGCCAGATGCGGTCCACCGCAGGCCCGCGCGTCGCGGGGTCGTCCCACGCAGCCGCCAGCTCGAGGAGACCGGCCAGCAGTTCCGGCTTCGAGCGGCCGATCTCCTCGAGGAGGCGGTCGGCCCTGGCGATGAACATCCCGGCGTTCCACAGGTACGACCCGCTGTCCAGGTAGCGCTCCGCCGTCGCCAGGTCCGGCTTCTCGACGAAGGAGTCGACGGCCAGGGCGCTCGGGGCGCCCGCCACGGAGAGCGCACCGCCGCAGTGGACGTAGCCGAAGCCGACCGCCGGTTCGGTGGGCTTGATGCCGATGGTGGTGATGTATCCCTCGTCTGCGGCGGCGACCGCCTCCGTGACCGCCGCTGCGAAGAGGCGCTGGTTGCGGATGACGTGATCGGCGGCGAACGACCCGACGATCACGCCGGGCTCCCGGCGCTCGAGGATGGCGGCCGCGAGCCCGATGGCGGCCGTGGAGTCGCGCGGCTCGGATTCGAGGACGACGTTGGCGTCCGCCAGCGAGGGGAGCTGGGCCTCCACGGCGGCGCGATGGGCGCGTCCGGTGACGACCATGATCCGCTGCTCGCCCGAGATCGGCGCCAAGCGGTCCCAGGTGTCGCGGAGCAGGGTGTGGCCGGAGCCGGTGAGGTCGTGCAAGAACTTCGGGGCGTCGGCGCGGGACAGCGGCCACAGCCGCGAGCCGATCCCGCCGGCCGGGATGACGCTGTAGAACCGGTCGAGGGCGCCTGGAGTCTTCATGGCGAAAGGATACCGAGCGGTTCTGGTCACCTGCTGTTCACAGCGGGGTCATCCCGTGCGCCGACACTGGAGCCATGCGGGTCGCGGTCGTGAGCGAGAGCTTCCTCCCCACAGTCAACGGGGTGACGACCAGCGTCCTCCGGGTGCTGGATCATCTCGCCGAACACGGGCACGAGGCCATCGTGATCTGCCCGGAGGCCGGCGCACCCGACGAGTACGCGGGGTTCCGCATCCACCAGGTGCCGTCGATCGCCTACCGGCAGTTCCCCGTCGGGCTGCCGAGCCCGCAGGTCCAGCGCATCCTGGCGCGATTCGGGCCGGATGTGCTGCACGCTGCCTCCCCGTTCTTCCTCGGTGCGCAGGCGATCGCCGCCGCCAACCGCGTCGGCGTGCCCTCCGTCGCGATCTACCAGACCGACGTCGCCGGATTCGCCCGCCGCAACGGCCTCGGGATGACGGCGGCCATCGCCTGGAAGTATGTGCGCTGGGTGCACGAGGGCGCCGACCTCACGCTGGTGCCGTCGTCGGCGAGCGAGTACGACCTGCGCCAGGCCGGGGTGCGCAGGCTGGCGCGCTGGGGCCGCGGCGTCGACCTCGAGCGATACCACCCCAACAACCGCCGCCGGCCCGACGCCGTCGCGCTGCGCGAGCGCCTCTCTCCCGACGGCGAGGTCGTCATCGGGTACGTCGGCCGGATCGCTCCGGAGAAGCAGGTGGAACGCCTGCGCGTCCTCAAAGGTCTGCCCGGCGTCTCCGTCGCCATCGTCGGCGACGGGCCGGCGCGCGAGGCCGTCGAGCGGCAGCTGCACGGCGTGCCGACGACCTGGCTGGGCCGGCTCGGAGGAGCGGAGCTGGGCGCGGCGTATGCGGCGTTCGACGCGTTCGTGCACACCGGCTCGGAGGAGACGTTCGGCCAGACCGTCCAGGAGGCGCACGCCTCCGGCATCCCCGTGATCGCACCGCGGGCCGGTGGGCCGATCGACCTCGTCGAGCACGGAGTCGACGGGCTGCTCTTCCCGCCGTCGGACGACAGGGCGCTGCGTGCGGCGGTCGCGATGCTCGCCACCGATGCCCCGCTGCGCCTGCGGATGGGGGAGGCCGGCCGCCGGCGGGTGCTGGGCAGGGGCTGGGACGTGCTCTGCTCCGAGCTGATCGGGCACTACGAGCGCGTCATCCTCGACGCGTGCAGCGACGCAGCGCGACGCGACGTCCAGCCGTCCGGCGGGCAGCGCGCGTACAGTTAGGTGGCCCATCGCTCCCGGCGTCCATCGCGCGGGACGCCGCAGGGCCGCCTGACGTATCCGCACGCACCAGGAGGTGAATCATGGCGAACCTGAACCGTCGCGGCATCCCGATGCCCTTCGTGTCCCGAGCCCGGAGGGTCGATCCCCCCAGTTCGCCTGAGCCGGTGCTGACGGAGCCGCGTCCTGCCGCGCGGAACAGCATGGTGGACAGCGCGATCTACGCGAACGGTGTGCGCGTGGCATCGCCGCACACGCTGGCCGAGACCTACAGCGCCCTCGACGGGACGCCGGGCGGTGTCGCCTGGATCGGCCTGTACCGGCCGAGCGAGCAGGAGCTGATGTCGCTGGCCGAGGAGTTCAGCCTGCACCCCCTGGCCATCGAGGACGCGATCGTCGCGCACCAGCGACCCAAGCTGGAGCGGTACGACTCCGTGCTGTTCGTCGTGCTCAAGGCGGCGAACTACCTCGACGTGCCGGAGGAGGTCGACTTCGGCGAGCTCCACCTCTTCGTCGGCCCCAACTTCGTGATCACGGTCCGGCACAGCGAGTCCCCCGACCTGTCGACGGTGCGGCACAGGATGGAGCGCGAGCGCGACCTGCTGGCACTCGGGCCGCAGGCCATCCTCTACGCGATCATCGACGCGGTCGTCGACGCGTACAGCCCTGTCGTCGCCGGTCTCGCCAACGACATCGACGAGATCGAGACGCAGGTGTTCGGCGGGGACGCACTGGTCTCCCGACGCATCTACGAGCTGTCGCGCGAGGTCATCGACTTCCAGCGCGCCACGCATCCGCTCTCGTCGGTCATGGTGGCCCTGGAGCGCGGCTCGGCCAAGTACGGTGTCACCGAGGAGCTCGAACGCCGGCTCCGCGACGTCGCCGACCACCTCACCGTGGTGAACGTGGGTCGACGGGTTCCGCTACCTGCTCCGCGACATCCTCACCGTGAACTCCACGCTGGTGTCGGAGCGCCAGAACGAGGAGATGACGAGGCTGGCCCACTCGACGCACCGGCAGGGCGAGGAGGTCAAGAAGATCTCCTCCTGGGCGGCGATCCTGTTCGCTCCGTCGTTGATCGCGGGCATCTACGGGATGAACTTCCACAACATGCCGGAGCTCGCCTGGCCGCTCGGCTACCCGCTCGCGGTGCTGGCGATGCTGGGGTTGAGCACCCTGCTGTACGGGATCTTCAAGCGGCGCGGGTGGCTGTAGGGAGCGTCGTCCGGCCATCCTGGTCGCACGACCCTTCGTCCGGCCGATTCCGCTCAAATGAGCAGTCGCCAAACACCCGCGCATTTGTAACGCTTGCATGAAGAAGCCGAATGTGTGGACGGTGCCGTTCGTCATATTCGGTAACCTGCACTGCGTATCCTTGCCCGCTCGCACCCGAGCGGGCACTGCATCTTGGAGGACGAAACCTTGACAATCACAGCCCGTAAGGCCGCCGTCACCGGCCTTGTCGCAGCCGGAGTCGTGGCGCTGCTCGCAGCCTGCGGATCGGCCCCCACCTCGTCGAACACCGCAGGCGCGAACTCGAAGTACCTGCCGTGCATCGTGTCCGACCAGGGCGGCTTCAACGACCGTTCGTTCAACCAGCTCGGTCTGGAGGGCGTCCAGGAGGCCGCCAAGGCGATCGGCAGCAGCTACAAGCAGGTCCAGTCGAAGAGCGCCAACGACTACCTGCCCAACATCAAGAGCCTGATCCAGCAGGGCTGCAACATCATCGTCGCCTCCGGCTTCAACCTCGTGGCGCCCGTCAAGCAGGCCGCGGCGGACAACCCGAAGGTCAACTTCGTGATGGTCGACGACAACAGCATCAAGGCCGACAACGTCAAGCCGGTCGTCTTCAACACCGACGAGGCCGGCTTCCTGGCAGGCTACGCGTCGGCGAGCTACTCGAAGACCGGCGTGATCGGCACCTACGGCGGCCAGAAGCTGCCCTCGGTCACCATCTTCATGGACGGCCTCTCGGACGGCGTCAAGTACTACAACGACCAGAAGGGCGCCTCGAAGAAGGTCATCGGCTGGGATGTCGCGTCGCAGGACGGCCAGTTCGTGAACAGCTTCGTCGACCTGAACACGTCCAAGACGATCGCACAGACCATGCTCGGCCAGAACGCCGACGTGCTCGCCCCGATCGGCGGCCCGATCTACCAGGGCGCCGCCTCGGCGATCAAGGACGGCGGCAAGGACGTCGCACTGATCGGCAACGACGCGGACGTCTTCCTGACCGACCAGAACGGCTACAACAGCCTGTTCCTCACCTCGATCATGAAGAACATCAAGCCGACCGTCTCGACGATCGTGCAGCAGGCCGCCACTGGCAACAAGTTCGACAACACGCAGTACGTCGGCACGCTGAAGAACAACGGCGTCGGCATCGCGCCGTTCCACGACTTCGAGTCGAAGGTCGACAAGGGTCTCCAGGGCGAGCTCGACAAGATCAAGGCCGGCATCATCGACGGCTCGATCAAGGTCCAGTCGCCGTCGGCGTTCAGCGAGTAAGTCGCACGCGACACCAGGGAGACCGGCCGTGCGCGGCCGGTCTCCCCACCTCGTCCCCGCCCCGGGCGATGCTTCACCCGACACCCACAAGGCCCCCACATGAAACTCGAGCTCCGCGGAATCACCAAACGCTTCGGCGCCCTGGTCGCGAACGACCACATCGATCTCACCGTCGAACCCGGTGAGATCCACTGCCTCCTCGGCGAGAACGGCGCAGGCAAGTCCACCCTCATGAACGTCCTCTACGGGCTCTATCAGGCCGACGAGGGCGAGATCCTCCTGGACGACGTCGTCCAGCACTTCTCCGGGCCCGGTGACGCCATGAAGGCCGGTATCGGCATGGTCCACCAGCACTTCATGCTGGTCCCCGTCTTCACCGTCGCCGAGAACGTCATGCTCGGTCACGAACAGACCAGGTTCGGCGGTCGTCTCGACCTCGCCGCCGCTCGCGCGAAGGTGCGCGAGATCTCCGCCCGCTTCGGCTTCGACCTCGACCCGGACGCGATCGTCGAAGACCTCCCGGTCGGTGTGCAGCAGCGCGTCGAGATCATCAAGGCGCTCTCGCGCGACGCCAAGGTGCTCGTCTTCGACGAGCCGACCGCCGTGCTGACCCCGCAGGAGACCGACGAGCTGATGACGATCATGCGACAGCTCGCCGAGAGCGGCACCGGCATCGTCTTCATCACCCACAAGCTGCGCGAGGTGCGCGAGGTGGCGTCACGGATCACCGTGATGCGTCTCGGCAAGGTGGTCGGTGAGGCCGACCCGAAGGCGTCGAACGCCGAGCTCGCGTCGCTGATGGTCGGCCGCAGCGTCGAGCTCAGCGTCCACAAGGAAGCGCCGAAACTCAGAGACAACGCCCTTCGTGTGCGCGACCTGACGGTCTCCGACCCGAGCGGTGTCGTGCTGGTCGACGGCATCAGCTTCGATGTCTTCGGCGGAGAAGTCCTCGCCATCGCCGGCGTGCAGGGCAACGGCCAGACCGAACTCACGGAGGCGCTGCTCGGCCTCCAGAAGCGCGTCAGCGGCTCGATCGAGCTCGACGGCCGTGAGATCCTCGGCCTGTCCGTGCGCAAGGTCCTCGACTCCGGCGTCGGTTTCGTGCCGGAGGACCGCAACGTCGATGGGCTGGTCGCCGAGTTCTCGATCGCGGAGAACCTGATGCTCGACCGCTCGGGCCGCGGCCCGTTCGTGAAGGCGTCCAACCTGCAGCTCAAATACCGCGACGCGTTCGCCGAGGAGAAGTCCCGCGAGTTCGACGTCCGCGCCCAGGGGATCACGACGCACGTCGGCCGCCTCTCCGGAGGCAACCAGCAGAAGGTCGTGCTCGCGCGTGAGCTCAGCCGCGAGTTGCGCCTCTTCGTCGCCGCACAGCCCACCCGCGGCCTGGACGTGGGATCGATCGAATTCGTGCACGACCAGATCATCGCCGCCAGGGACTCCGGCGTTCCCGTCATCGTCGTCTCGACCGAGCTCGACGAGATCGTCGCGCTCGGCGACCGCATCGCCGTCATGTACCGCGGCGGAATTGTCGGGATCGTCCCGTCGACGACCCCTCGCGAGATCCTCGGCCTGATGATGACGGGCGAGGCCCCTCCCGCCGAGTACCTCATCGATGCCCAAGGAGCCTCCGCATGAGCGAACAGATGCCAGCGGCCGACGTCGACGCGGTCACCGGGGAGGCCCCCGCCGACGCGCCCGCCCTCGACCAGATCCCCCGGGAGCAGCGCGCCACGGAGCCGCCGGCGCCCGAGCTGTCGCGCACCCACCGCATGCTGCGAGAGATCGCCTCAGGCAGCGTGGTGCTGTCGATCTGCGCGGTCATTGTCGCGCTCGTCGTCGGCGGCGTGTTCATCGCCCTCACGAACCAGCAGGTCCAGCAGGCGATGGGCTACTTCTTCGCGCGGCCCGGCGACACCTTCGCCGCGATCGCCAACGCGGTCGGTGGGGCGTACGCAGCGCTCTTCCAGGGAGCGATCTACAACACGAACGCCCCGGATTTCGCTACCGGAATCCAGTCGCTGTCGACGACGCTCACCTTCGCCACCCCGCTGATCGCAGCCGGTCTCGGCGTCGCCCTCAGCTTCCGGGTCGGCCTCTTCAACATCGGCGGTCAAGGGCAGATGCTCATCGCCGCTCTGTTCGCGGGCCTGGTCGGCTTCAAGCTGCCGATGGCCCCCGGCGTCCACCTGCTCGTCGCGGTCATCGCCGGCCTCATCGGCGGCGCGATCTGGGCGGCCATCGCCGGTGTGCTGAAGGCTTACACGGGCGCGCACGAGGTGATCGTCACGATCATGCTCAACTACATCGCGCTCAACCTGCTCAACTATCTGCTGACGACCTCGTTCTTGCGGGCACCGGGCGCCAACGACCCCCGAACGCCACCGACACTGCCGACCGCGGTGTTCCCGAAACTATTCGGGAACAACTACTCGTTGGACATCGGGATCATCCTGGTGATCATCGCGACCGTCGCCGTGTGGTGGCTGCTGGAACGCTCGAGCCTCGGCTTCCGCTTCCGAGCGGTTGGAGAGAACCCGAACGCCGCGCGCGTCGCGGGCATGTCCGTCAAGTCGATCTATGTGTGGGCGATGGTGATCTCCGGAGCTCTCGTCGGCCTCGCCGGCGCGACCCAGGTCCTCGGCCAGATCACCACCGGCTTCGGCAGCGACATCGACGCCGGCATCGGATTCTCGGCGATCACGGTCGCCCTCCTCGGCCGCTCCCGTCCGTTCGGCGTGCTGGTCGCAGGCATCCTCATCGGCGCGTTCCAGGCCGGCGGCTTCGCGATGCAGGCGGCCGACAACGTGCCCGTCGAAGTCATCGCCATCATCCAGTCGGTCACGGTCCTGTTCATCGCCGCTCCTCCTCTGGTGCGCGCGATCTTCCGGCTGCCCGCCCCGGGCACCGCACCGCACCGCCGCAAAGCGTCTCGCACGAAGGGAGCGGTCGCCCGATGACCGTCGTGACCCAGCCCTCGGCCCCGGCACTGTCCGATGGCGACACCGCCCGCGTGGTGGTGCGCCACTGGCGTCTGCCGATCGTCTTCGCAGTCTTCAGCGTGATCGCGATCCTGCTGTTCCTCGTGTTCCCTCGCTCGGGGACCACGGTCTACACGTTCAGCACGAAGAACGACTTCTTCACCATCCCGAACGTGTCGATCCCCTCGATCGCGACGGGCATCGTCGTCACCATCATCGCGGTGGCGATCACGGTCGTCGCCTTCGTCCTGGTCTCCCGAGGGCGGAGCGTGCCGCTCTGGCTGAGCGCGATCTTCGCCGTGGCCCTTCTGGTCGGGTTCATCACGTGGTCGGTCGGTAACGGCACCGTCCCCGTCGCGGGTCTTCTGGCGGCCGCGCTCGGCCTCAGCGTCCCGATCATCTACGGCGCGATGGGAGGCGTGCTCTCCGAGCGCGTCGGCGTGGTGAACGTGGCCATCGAAGGCCAGCTGCTCGGCGGCGCGTTCACGTCCGCGATCCTCGCGACGATCACGCACTCCGTCGTGGTCGGGTTGATCGGCGCGGCCGTCGCCGGCGTGATCGTGTCGCTCATCCTCGCCGCATTCTCGATCAAGTACCTGGTCGACCAGGTGATCGTCGGCATCGTGCTGAACGTTCTCGTATCGGGCGTGACCGGCTTCTTTTACACGGCCGTGATGGCTAACAACACCGCCGCGTTCAACCTGCCGCCCACGCTGCCCAACCTGCCGATCCCGCTGCTGAGTCAGATCCCGGTCATCGGCCCGGTGCTCTTCAACCAGACGCTCATCGTCTACGTGATGTACGTCGCCGTCGCCGGTGTGTACTACTTCCTCTTCCACACCCGCTGGGGCCTTCGGGTCCGCGCCGTCGGCGAGCACCCGAAAGCTGCCGACACGGTCGGCGTGAAGGTGAACCCAACGCGGTTCTGGACGGTGCTCATCGCCGGCGCGATCGCCGGGTTCGGCGGTGCGTACTTCACGATCGGCGGGGTCGGCGGCTTCGTGAAGGACATGACCAGCGGCCTCGGCTACATCGCTCTGGCCGCGGTCATCTTCGGCCGCTGGGACCCGATCCGCGCCACGCTCGCGGCTCTGCTGTTCGGCTTCGCCGGCGCGCTGCAGAGCCTGCTCGGCCTGCTGCACGCCCCCATCCCGAGCGAGTTCCTCCGGATGCTTCCCTACCTCGTGACGATCTTCGCGGTCGCCGGCCTGGTCGGGATGTCCCGCGGACCGGCCGCGTCGGGCAAGCCGTACATCAAGTCATGACCGACGCGATCGACTGGGAGGCACTCCGCGCCGCCGCGACGGGGGCGATGACGCACGCGTACGTGCCGTACTCGAAGTTCCCGGTCGGGGCCGCGGCGCTGGTCGACGACGGCCGGATCGTGAGCGGCTGCAACGTGGAGAACGCCAGCTACGGCATCACGCTGTGCGCCGAGTGCGGTCTGGTGTCGTCGCTCGCCATGACCGGAGGAGGCCACCTGGTCGCCTTCACCTGCGTCAACGGCGACGGGGACACCCTGATGCCGTGCGGCCGCTGCCGGCAGCTGCTCTACGAGCACTCGGCCGAGGGGATGCTGCTCGAGACGGTTTCCGGTATCCGCACGATCGACGAGGTGCTGCCGGACGCCTTCGGACCGCGCCAGCTCGACGCATACACCGCAGAACATCACACCGACGACACTGTCTGACCAAGTAGGGGTTACATCTTCGTGAGCACCGCAGGAGCGGTCGAGGCGTTCGACGCCGTCGACCTGATCAGGACCAAGCGCGACAAGGGCGAGCTGACCACGGCGGAGATCGACTGGCTGGTGGACGCGTACACGCGCGGCTACGTCGGCGACGAGCAGATGTCGGCGATGACGATGGCGATCTTCCTCAACGGGATGACGCGCCGCGAGATCAAGGACCTGACCCTGGCGATGATCGCGTCGGGCGAGCGCATGGACTTCTCCGGCCTCGGCAAGCCGACGGCGGACAAGCACTCCACCGGCGGAGTCGGCGACAAGATCACCCTGCCGCTGATGCCGCTCGTCGCCGCGTTCGGCGTCGCCGTCCCGCAGCTCTCGGGCCGGGGGCTGGGACACACCGGAGGAACGCTCGACAAGCTGGAGAGCATCCCGGGCTGGCGCGCCAACCTCAGCAACGAGGAGATGTTCGCGCAGCTGCGCGACGAAGGCGGCGTGATCTGCGCGGCCGGTTCCGGCCTCGCCCCCGCCGACGGCAAGCTCTACGCGTTGCGCGACATCACCGGGACCGTCGAGGCCATCCCGCTGATCGCGTCCTCCATCATGTCCAAGAAGATCGCCGAGGGCACCGGTGCGCTGGTGCTCGACGTCAAGTTCGGCTCCGGCGCCTTCCTCAAGGACATCGAGAAGTCGCGCGAGCTCGCGCGCACGATGGTCGAGCTCGGCAGGGACGCCGGTGTGGCGACCTCCGCGCTGCTCACGGACATGAACGTGCCGCTGGGCCTCGCGATCGGAAACGCCAACGAGGTGCGCGAGTCGGTCGAGGTGCTCGCCGGCGGCGGCCCTGCCGACATCGTCGAGCTGACGGTCGCGCTCGCGCGCGAGATGCTGACGCTCGCCGGTCGGCCGGACGCCGACGTGGAGGCCGCGCTGAAGGACGGCCGCGCGATGGACAAGTGGCGCGCCACCGTCCGGGCGCAGGGCGGGGATCCGGACGCGCCGCTGCCCGTCGCGCACGAGACCCACACGGTGGTCGCGGAGTCGGACGGCGTCCTGGTCGAGCAGCAGGCCCTGCCGTTCGGCATCGCGGCCTGGCGCCTGGGCGCCGGACGCGCCCGCAAGCAGGACCCGGTGCAGCACGCCGCGGGGATCGACCTGCACGCCAAGCCGGGTGACGAGGTGCGCGCGGGGCAGCCGCTGTTCACGCTGTCGGCCGACGAGCCGGCCCGCTTCGAGCGCGCCATGGAGGCCCTCGACGGCGCCTACCGCATCGCGCCTCCCGGGACGCCCTTCGAGCGCACCCCGCTCGTCGCCGAGCGCATCGGCTGACCGCCGCCTCGACGGGTGCCGCCGGGTGGTCGGGCTTCAGTAGATTGGGAGACATGAGCATGAGTGAGAACGTCGGCGAGTACACACTGAGCGACGGCACCGACATCCGGGAGCTTCCCAAGGTGTCGCTGCACGACCACCTGGACGGAGGCCTGCGCGCCGCGACCGTGCTGGAGCTCGCCGACGGGATCGGCCTCGAGCTGCCGGCGAGCGACCCGACGGCCCTCGCCGCCTGGTTCGCGGAGAAGTCCAACTCGGGCTCGCTCGTCGAGTACCTCAAGACCTTCGATCTGACGACCGCCGTGATGCAGACGCGCGAGGGCCTGACCCGCGTCGCGCGCGAGTTCGTGCAGGACCTCGGGGCCGACGGCGTGGTGTACGGCGAGATCCGCTGGGCGCCCGAACAGCACCTCACCCGCGGACTCAGCCTCGACGAGACCGTGGAGGCCGTGCAGGAGGGCCTCGAGCAGGGCATCGACGACGTGCGGGCGACCGGTCGCCGCATCCGCGTGGGCCAGCTGGTCAGCGCCATGCGCCACACCGACCGCAGTCTCGAGATCGCCGAGCTCGCTGTGCGCCACCGCGACCGCGGCGCCGTCGGCTTCGACATCGCCGGCACTGAGGCGGGCTTCCCCGCCTCGAACCACCGCGCCGCCTTCGACTACCTGGCCGCCAACTTCTTCCCGTCGACCGTGCATGCAGGGGAGGCGGACGGCCTCGAGAGCATCCGCAGCGCCCTCCTCGACGGCCGCGCCCTCCGCCTCGGCCACGGCGTTCGCCTCGCCGAGGACATCACGATCGAGCGCCAGGACGACGAGAACACGTACGTGACGCTCGGCACGCTGTCGCAGTGGGTCAAGGATCGCGAGATCGCGCTGGAGACCAGCCCGACCTCCAACCTGCAGACCGGCGCGATCGCGGCGTGGGGCGACGACATCCTCGACCACCCGTTCGATCTGCTGTACCAGCTCGGCTTCCGGGTGACGGTCAACACCGACAACCGCCTCATGAGCGGCACCACGCTCACGCGTGAGCTGAGCATCCTCGCGGACGCCTTCTCGTACGACAGCACGGACCTCGAGATTTTCCAGCTGAACGCTGCGGCGGGAGCCTTCCTCCCTGTCGAGCAGCGTGAAGAACTGGCCGAGATCATCACAGCAGGTTTCGAGGGTTCCTGACGCGCTAACGCGTACGCTGGACACATGCCGCTGCCACCGTTGCCCGACTCCGCTGTGACCGTCGGAGCCCACGCCTCGGACTGGCGCGACGCCGTCGAGCTGGCGGGAGAGGCGTTGACGCGCTCCGGTGCGACGGAGCAGGGCTACGGCGCACGGATGATCCAGGTGATCGAGGAGTTCGGCGCCTACATCGTGATCGCCCCCGGCCTCGCGCTGGCCCACGCGCGACCCGGTCCCGATGTGCACCACGACGGGCTCTCCGTCGTGACCCTCGACGAGCCCGTCGTGTTCGGCCACCCGCACAACGACCCGGTCTCGGTGGTGATCGGCCTCGCCGTCTCCACGCCGGAGGGCCACGTGCGCAGTGTGGCCGAGCTCGCCAACGTGTTCAACGATCCCGACGCGATC
The DNA here is from genome assembly GCF_017565305.1 of Leifsonia sp. TF02-11. Taxonomy (GTDB): domain Bacteria; phylum Actinomycetota; class Actinomycetes; order Actinomycetales; family Microbacteriaceae; genus Leifsonia. The sequence goes on along the minus strand of NZ_JAGEKP010000002.1, from coordinate 74,488 downwards.
CCGGCGCTGGCGTCGGCGGCCGACGTCGCCGAGGTGCAGCGCATCCTCACGCTGACCGAGGACGCTGCGCGGTGAAGATCGTCGCGATCTGCGGTGCCGGCATCGGCACCTCCGGCATCCTGAAGGTGAACGCGGAGCGGGTTCTGGAGCGGCTGGGCCTCGACGCCGACGTCGCCGCTGCCGACATCGCGAGCGTGACGTCCGCGGCGAGCGATGCTCAGATCATCCTCACGTCGCCGGAGCTGGTCGACCGGATCGGCCCGACCAACGCTGACGTGATCGTCGTGCAGAACTACTTCGACCTCGACGAGCTCGAGCAGAAGCTCGACGAAGCGCTGGGCTGACGGCGCCGGTCTCGCCGGGTCGCCGGCTCAGTCCGTGGCGGTGAGGAGCGCCTCGATCAGACCGGGGAAGCGCTCGTCGAGTTCGGCGCGGCGCAGCTGGATGTCGTGCGTGCGGCCGCTCACGATCGTGTGGGTGAGGCCCGCTTCGCGCAGCGTCTTGAAGTGGTGCGCCATCGTCGACTTCTGCACGTCGACGCCCCAGTCGGTGACGCCTTTGGGATGGGCTTCCCCGTCGGCGATCGCGCGCACCATCTGCAGTCGCACGGGGTCGGCCAGCGCGCGGAGCACATCCACCAGCTCGACCTGATCCATCGGCGGCGAAGGGTATTCGGTCATGCGGTGCCCAATTGTTTGACAATCATCGAACTATCGCCCTACGCTAACCGTATGACGATCATCGAACAATCGTACCGCAGAACCACTCCGGCGTTCGTGGTCCTCGCCCTCGGGCTCTTCGTCGTCGGTACCAACGCGTTCGTCATCGCCGGGCTGCTGCCAGAGATCGCGGCGACGCTGCACACGTCGGCCGGGGCGGTCAGCGTGTCGATCACCACCTACTCGCTCGTCGTCGCCGTCGCGGCACCCGCGGTCTCGATCCTCCTGCCGCGCGTGCCCCGCTCCGCCCTGATGGCGGTCGGGCTAGCCGTCTTCGCCGTGGGCACGGCCGTCGCCGCCGTCGCTCCCGACCTCGGCTGGTTCATCGCCGGCCGCACCTTCTCCGGAATCGGCGGCGCAGCACTCGTCCCGACGGCCACCGCCGCGGCGGCCTCCCTCGCCGCGCCGGAGAAGCGCGGCCGGGCCCTCGCCCTCGTCGGCGCGGGCTTCACGCTCGCGACCGCTGTCGGCTCGCCCCTCGGCACCGCGCTCGGCGGTGTCGCGGGTTGGCGGTTCGCGCTGTGGTGCGTCGTCGGCCTCGGGGTGGTGCTCGCCGCCCTCATCCCGGTGTTCGTGCGGAACGTGCCGTTGGCGCCTCCGGCGAGCCTGAAGCAGCGCCTGGCGGTGTTGGCGAACCTACGTGTGCTCGCCCTGCTGGCGACCACGGTGTTCATGATCGCCGGCTTCAACATCGTCTACATCTTCTCCGCCGCGGTCACCAGGGCGTCGACAGGAGGCACGGGTCCGCTGCTGGCGGCGCTGCTCCTGGCCTACGGTATCGCCGGGGTGGTCGGCAACGTCGTCGCCGGGCCGCTGACCGATCGCTTCGGCAGCCGCCGGATCGCGACCTACGCTCTGCTCGGGCAGGTGGTCGCGCTCGCGGTGCTGCCGTTCGTGGAAGCATCGTTCGCAGCGTCCGCCGTGGTGTTCGCGCTCTGGGGCGTCACCGCCTTCGCCATGGCGATTCCGGTGCAGCACCGGCTCGTGCACCTCGACCCGGAATCGTCGGCGCTCGCGCTCTCGTGGTACTCCACCGCGATGTACGTCGGAATCGCGATCGCCCCGCCGATCGGCGCGCTCGCTCTCGGCACGGGCGGTGCCCAGGTGGTGCCGTTCGCGGGCGCGGCGGTGACGGTAGCCGCACTGGCGACGTTCTTGCTCAGCTTCGCCGCGCGCGCCGCGCGGCGCTCCGCGCCGACGCGCTGAGCGCGCCGGGCACGCTGACCGCGAGGCGGCGGAGAATCCGCCGCCTCGGAGGTTTCCGGCGCACTGTGCGCCGTCTCGCGGCCCACGGGGTCGCGCTGGGCGTCTCGCGGCTCAGCCGAGTGCGCCGAGGCCGCGCAGGGCGGCCCGGGCGGCGGCGGCCACGAGGGCGTCGTCGTTGTCGGCGTCCGCCGCCGGGTGGTCGGTGAGCACGGCCAGCACGATCGGCTTGCCCGTGTCGCGCCAGATCACGGCGATGTCGTTGCGGGTGCCGTGGTCGGCGCTGCCCGTCTTGTCGCCGACCGTCCAGCCCGTCGGCGCGACAGAGCGGATCAGGGCGTCTCCGGTGGTGTTGCCGACCAGCCAGGTCTTCAGCTGGGCGCGGCCGGCCGCCGAGAGGGCGGAGCCCAGCGCGTAGGCCCGGAGGTCGGTCGCCAGGGCGCGCGGACTGCTGGTGTCGGCACTGCCTCCCGGCGTGAGCTGGTTCAGCGTCGGCTCGACCCGCTCCGCACGCGTGACCGTGTCGCCGAGCTCGCGCAGGGCCGCTTGGAATCCGGCCGGGCCGCCGAGCGCCTCGAACAGCAGGTTGCCTGCGGTGTTGTCGCTGTACCGCACCGCGGCGTCCGCGAGCTCGCGGAGCGTCATCCCGGTCTCCACGTGCTGTTCCGTGATCGGCGAGTGGGCGACCAGCTGGCCGGACGTGTAACCGATCGGGGCGTCGAGACCGCCGGCCGGCGGGGCGGCGAGCACGGCACCGGCGGCCAGGGCCTTGTAGGTGGAGGCGTAACCGAAGCGTTCGTCGGCGCGGTACGCGATCTGCTTCCCTGTCCCGGTGTCGATCGCGTACACGCCGACGCGCGCACCGTGCTCCGACTCGAGCGCTTCGAGCGCCTTCAGTGCGGTGGCGCTGCGCGCGTCCGGCGAGGCCGAAGGGGCGGCGGACGGAGGGGCCGACGTGGTGCTCGGAGCTCCGCCCGCTGTCGGCGCACACCCCGCGAGGAGGGCGACGATCGTGAGCGGGACGACGAGCCGGAATTTCACACGCATCATCCCAGCCTCCGCCATGCGCGGCCGAAGGTCAAACCGAGAGCCAGCCTGCCACGCGTCAGGCGGTGAGCTCCCGCATCGCGTCGGCCAGGGCGGCGACGCGTCCCGTCGCCTCGGCGCGCCGCTCCGCGACCGTACCCTGGTCACTCGACGCGTCGATGTAGATCTTCAGCTTCGGCTCGGTGCCGCTCGGGCGGACCATCACGCGCGAGCCGTCGGCGAGCACGATGCGCAGCACGTCGCTCGGCGGGAGTCCGCCGAACCCGTCGCGCAGGTCGTCGATGTGGTCCACGGCGACGCCGCCCAGCCGGCTCGGGGGTGTCGACCGCAGCGCGGCCATGATCTCGCCGATGCGGGACAGCTCGGTCACCCGGATCGAGATCTGGTCGGAGGCGAAGTAGCCGAAGCGCTCGGCGAACGCGTCGAGGTGGTCGGCGATCGTGCGGCCGGAGGCGGCCAGCTCGTTCGCGAGGTCGAGGAACGCCGTCGCCGCCGAGATCCCGTCCTTGTCGCGGATGGTCTGCGGGTTCACCAGGTAGCCGAGAGCCTCCTCGAAGCCGTAGATCAGACCAGGTGCCCTGGACACCCACTTGAAGCCGGTCAGGGTGTCGGCGAAGTCGAGGCGGTAGGCCGCGGCGACGGCGGCAAGGGCCGGCGACGAGACGATCGAGCACGCGAGCGCACCGAACGCCGCACCCTCGGTCGCCGCGCGCTCGGCGAGCTCGGCCGCACGCCAGCCCAGGATCGCTCCCACCTCGTTGCCGCTCAACCGCCGGAAGCCATCGGCCGACGTCGCGTCGGGGATGGCGACCGCGAGCCGGTCGGCGTCGGGGTCGTTGGCGATGATCAGGTCGACGCCGGCCTCCCGGCCGGTCGCGTACGACAGATCCATCGCGCCGGGCTCCTCGGGGTTGGGGAAGGAGACCGTCGGGAACGCCGGGTCGGGATCGCGCTGCGCGGTGACGACGACCGGACGCGAGAAGCCGACGCGCTCGAACACGGCCTCCGCCGTGCGCCAACCGACCCCGTGCATCGCGGTGTAGGCGAACGAGACGGCGTCCCGCGGTGCGGAGGTCGTGGCGACGGCCGCTGTCGCCTCTACGTAGGCCAGCTCGACGTCGGGCGACGCGATCTCGAACTGCTCGGAGCGGGGGAGGTCGCCGACGTCGCCCTTCGCCACCTCCAGGATGTGCGCCGCGATCTCGGCATCGGTGGGCGAGACGATCTGGGAGCCGTGGTTCTCGCCGCCGAGGTAGACCTTGTAGCCGTTGTCGTTCGGCGGGTTGTGGCTCGCGGTCACCATGACGCCGGCACTCACGTCGAGGTGGCGCACGGCGAACGCCAGCACGGGGGTCGGCAGCAGGCGCGGCAGCAGCACGGCGCGCACACCGGCGCCCGCCATCAGCTCGGCGGTGTCGCGGGCGAAGACGTCGGAGTTCTTGCGGCCGTCGTAACCGATCACGACCGACGGCTGGGCGCCCTCGGCGTGCTCCAGGAGCCAGCGGGCGAATCCGGCCGCCGCCTGCGCGACCAGCACCCGGTTCATCCGGTTCGGGCCGGCGGCGATCTCGCCGCGGAGCCCCGCGGTGCCGAACTCCAGCCGGGTGTCGAACCGCGAGTGCAGGTCGTCGACCGCCTCGGCCGAGCCGGCCTCCGCCGCGACGATCAGCGACTCGAGCTCGGCGCGGGTCTCCGGGTCGGGGTCCTGTGCCAGCCAGGCGCGCGCGTCGGTGAGCAGCTGAGGAGTGTCGGCCGGCGTGCCTTGCGTGCTCACAAGGCCTCCACGATCTGGGCCAGGAGTGCGCTGATCACCGGCTCGGCCTCGCGGCCGGCGTCGATGACCTCTTGGTGGCTGAGCGGGGTCTTCTGGATGCCGGCGGCGAGGTTGGTGACCAGCGACATCCCGAGGATCTCCATGCCGGCCTGGCGCGCGGCGATGGCCTCCAGCGCCGTCGACATGCCGACGATGTGGCCGCCGATCGTCTTCGCCATCTGCACCTCGGCCGGAGTCTCGTAGTGCGGGCCGCGGAACTGCGTGTACACGCCCTCGTCGAGGGTCGGGTCGATCGAGCGGGCGACCTCACGCAGGCGCTTCGAGTAGAGATCGGTGAGGTCGATGAACGTCGCGCCCTCGAGCGGGGAGTCGGCCGTCAGGTTGATGTGGTCGCTGATGAGCACGGGCGTACCGGGCTTCCAGTGCTCCTTGATGCCGCCCGCGCCGTTGGTGAGCACCATGGTGGTCGCCCCTGCGGCCGCCGCGGTGCGGACGCTGTGGACCACCCGGCGCACGCCGTGGCCCTCGTAGTAGTGCGTGCGGGCGCCGATCACCAGGGCGTGCTTGCCGTTCTGGAGGCGGATCGAGCGCAGCGTGCCGACGTGGCCCTCCAGCGCCGGCTTGCTGAATCCGACGATCTCGTGCGCGGGGATGGTGGCGACGGTCTCGCCGATGAGGTCGGCCGCCTTGCCCCACCCGCTGCCGAGCGTGAGGGCGATGTCGTGCTTCTCGACTCCGGTCTTCGCGGCGATCTGCACCGCCGCCTGCCTCGCGACCTCGAACGGGTCGGTGGCGCGGTCGTCGAGCGGGTTCAGGGTGGTTTCGAGCATGAGCCAACTCTACTGAGCGCTTCCGCCGAGTACAGCGCGCGTGGGTGCGCATCGGTGCATCCCGATACGGAAGAATGAGGGCATGGCCTATGAATTCGAGCGGAAGCAGCGGATCGCCGTTCTCGGCGGCGGTCCCGGCGGTTACGAGGCGGCGCTGGCCGGTGCGCAGCTCGGCGCGGACGTCACCCTCGTGGAGCGCTCCGGTGTCGGCGGGTCCGCCGTCATCACCGACGTCGTGCCCTCGAAGAGCCTCATCGCCACGGCGGAGGCCACCAACGCCATCGGCGAGGCGACCGACCTCGGCGTGCAGTTCTTCACGCGCGGAGCGGGCGGCAAGCCGGTGCGCCCTGAGATCGCTGTCAACCTCGCGGCCGTGAACAAGCGCCTCATGGGTCTCGCGCGCCAGCAGTCGGAGGACATGCGGGCCGAGCTCGTGCGTGCCGGCGTGCGCATCGTCACGGGCGAGGGCCGGCTCGACGGCGACGACGCCATCATCGTCTCGACGGGAACCGGGGCTTCCGGCACAGACTTCGACCGGGTGGAGGCCGACACGATCGTGATCGCGGTCGGTGCGAGCCCGCGCATCCTGTCGTCCGCCGTCCCCGACGGGGAGCGCATCCTCACCTGGACCCAGCTCTACGACCTGGCCACCGTGCCGGAGCACCTGATCGTGGTCGGTTCCGGCGTCACGGGCGCCGAGTTCGCCTCCGCGTACACCGCGCTCGGCTCCAAGGTCACACTGATCTCGTCGCGCGACCAGGTGCTGCCCGGCGAGGACGCCGACGCCGCTCGCGTCATCGAGAACGTCTTCAAGCGCAACGGCATGCAGGTGCTGTCGAAGTCGCGTGCGGAGTCGGTCGTGCGCACAGAGACGGGCGTGGTCGCGACCCTCACCGACGGCCGCACCGTGGAGGGCAGCCACTGTCTGATGGCCGTCGGCTCCATCCCCAACACCGCAGGGATCGGGCTCGAGGAGGCCGGGGTGCAGCTCACACCGTCCGGGCACATCCGCGTGAACCGGGTCGCCCGCACCTCCATCCCGAACATCTACGCGGCCGGCGACTGCTCGGATCTGCTGCCGCTCGCCTCCGTCGCCTCGATGCAGGGCCGCACGGCCGTGTTCCACGCGATGGGCGATGCCGTGAACCCGATCGAACTGCGCAACGTGACGAGCAACATCTTCACGCAGCCCGAGATCGCGACGGTCGGCTGGAACCAGAAGCAGATCGAGGAGGGCATCGCCCAGGGCGACATCTACAAGCTCGCCCTCAAGTCCAACCCGCGCGCGAAGATGCTGGGCATCCGCGACGGGTTCGTGAAGCTGTTCGCCCGCACCGGCTCCGGAACGGTGATCGGCGGCGTCATCGTCGCCCCGCGTGCCTCCGAGCTGATCTTCCCGCTGGCCCTCGCCGTGGAGCACCGGCTCACGGTCGACCAGGTGGCCAGGGCGTTCACCGTCTACCCGTCGCTGTCCGGCTCGATCTCGGACGCCGCGCGCGCGATGCACATCGTTCTCTAGGCGGAGGCCGGGCGGATGGAGGAGATCCTGGTCATCGGCGTCCTCGCCGTCCTGACCATCGCCGCCGCCACGAGCTTCGGGCAGCGTTTCGGCGTCGCGTCGCCGCTGATCCTCGTGGTCATCGGCATCCTCGTCTCGTTCCTGCCGTTCGTCCCCCCGCTGACCCTTCAGCCGGAGTGGATCATCGCGGGCGTCCTTCCGCCGTTGCTGTACTCGGCCTCCGTCTCGATGCCGTCGATGAACTTCCGCCGCGAGTTCGGGGCGATCGGCGGCCTGTCGGTGGTGCTGGTCATCGTGAGCTCCCTGCTGCTCGGGGTCTTCTTCGCGTGGGCGATCCCCGGGCTCGGCCTGGGCTGGGGCGTCGCCCTCGGCGCGATCGTGAGCCCGACCGACGCGGTCGCGACCGGCATCGTGAAGCGCGCGGGCGTCTCCCCGCGCGTCGTGGCCATCCTGGAGGGCGAGAGCCTGCTCAACGACGCGACGGCGCTCGTGCTGCTGCGCGCCGCGATCGCGGCAGCGGCGGTCGCCGGGTTCACCGTCGGGGCGGTGACGCTCTCGTTCCTCTACTCCGTGGTGGTCGCCGTCGTCTTCGGCTGGGTCGTCGGCCGGCTGAACCTGATCGTGCGGGCGCGGGTGAAGGACGCCACGGTCAACACCGTCATCTCGTTCACAGTGCCGTTCCTGGCGTCGATCCCCGCGGAGGCGCTCGGCGCCTCCGGACTCGTCGCCGCGGTGGTCGCCGGTCTGATCACCGGCAGCAGGGCGCCGCGCGTGCTCTCGCCGGAGCACCGGCTGTCGGACTCCCAGAACTGGCGGACGGTCGAGCTGGTGCTGGAAGGCATCATCTTCCTCACGATGGGCCTCGAACTGTTCGGCATCGTGCAGAAGGTGCAGAACGATCACTCGGGCGTGCTGCCCGCCCTCGGCATCGCTGCCGCGGCCCTGCTGCTGACCCTCCTGGTGCGGGCGGCGTTCGTCGCGCCGCTCCTCGCCCTGCTGGCGCGGCGCGGCCGGCGCAGGGAGCGGATGCGGCCGACGCTGACCAAGCTGCAGGAGCGGCTGCAGGACCCGGACGCCGCCCGGCGGCTGCTCGAGCAGGGGCCGCAGCCTCCCGAAGCGCTGCCGGAACTGCCGGGGGACCCCGTCGAGGACCCCGACGCGCACGCGGAGGTGCTCGCGGCCGACCCCGCCGTGGCCCACGCCGAGGTGGCCAAGGTGGCGGGCGTACCCGCGGCCGCGGCCGCGGCGCGCGAGAGTCTCGGAGCGACGCCGTCGGGCTGGCGGGGGCGGCTGGTGCGGCGGCAGCGGGCGCGGCAGCGGGCGTGGACGGTCGAGAACATCACCCGATTCGGCACGCGCCTGCGCCGGGTGCTCGCCGACATCGACTACTTCACGGGAGCTCCGCTCGGCTGGCGGGAGGGGTCCATCGTCGTCTGGGCGGGGATGCGCGGGGCCGTCACCGTTGCGGCGGCGCAGAGCCTCCCGCAGGACACGCCCGGTCGCTCTGTGCTGGTGTTGATCGCCTTCCTGGTCGCGGCAGGGTCGTTGCTGTTGCAGGGCGGGACGCTCGGGCTGGCGCTGCGGATCGTCAAGCCGACGCCCGCCGACCCCGCTGCGGAGCGCGACGAGCGCGCGCGCCTCCTGGAGCTGCTGCACGAGGCGGGGGAGACCGTCCCACTGCCGGACACGCGGGAGCGGACTCCGGAGGCGTTCAACCAGCACAAGACCGCGCGGCTGCAGCGCATCCGTGCCCAGCGGGACGCCCTGCTCGACGCCCGCGACGACGGGACGTTCAGCGCCGACGTCCTGGCCGGCGCCCTGAGCAACCTCGACGCCGACGAGATCAGCATCGACCTCAAGGGCGACCCCACCGAGGCCACCGGCTAGCGCCGGCCGGCGCCAACGGAGGACTTCCGCCCGTCTCCCACCCCGATCTCCTCCGTTAGCTGCGGATCCCGGGCGTGTCGAGTGCGATCTCCTCCGCTCCCGACATGGCGAGTTGTCCACAGATCCGAGACGATGGCCACCTCGGGCCGCCGCGGTCCGGCAACGTGGCCACATGGATTGGCAGACTCGACTCCGCGCGCACGGTGGGGCAGCGACTCGACGGGAGCTCCGGGCCGTGCCCGATCGCGTGCTGACCGCCGCCGTCGAGAGCGGCTGGCTCGTCCGGCCGCGGCGTGGTGTCTACGCGCTCCCCGGTCTCCCACGAGAGGCGATCGCAGCGCTGAGCGCCGGCGGCCGCCTCTCCTGTGTCTCGGCGGCTCGGAGTTACGGGCTCTGGGGCGGGCAGGACGGAAGGTTGCATCTGAGAGTCGGCGCGCACGCCGGCCGAACCGACGCGGACACCGTGCGGCACTGGACGCCGAACGACGCGCATCCGGAACTCTGGCGCGTGTCGTTCGCGGAGTGCCTGCGGTCGGTCGTGAGCTGCGCAGATGAGGAGACCGCGGTCGCCGTACTGGACACGGCGCTGTCGGCCCGATCGGTCACGCTCGCCGGGCTCCGCAGAATCTTCGAGGGAACCACCAGGCAGTCGATGGCGGTGGCTGCGGCAGCGCGACCCGGGTCGGACTCCGGTGTCGAGTCCATCCTGCGCCAGCGCTTGAGCGTACGCGGCCATCACGTGGAGCAACAGATCGCGGTACCCGGTGTCGGTCGGGTCGACATCCGCGTAGACGGCGTTCTGTATGTCGAGATCGACGGTTTCGCCTACCACGCGGACAAGGCGTCCTTCGAGCGCGACCGCACGCGCGACACCGGACTCGCGCTGCTTGGCGCCCGCCGCGTTCGATTCCCCGCTCGGGACGTTCTCCTCGACGCCGATGCCGTGGTCGCGACGATCGAGGCCGTGTTGGCAACGGAGGAGATGAGAGCGTGAGACGGGCCTGGAAGCAGCTAACGGAGGAGTTCGGGGCCGGAACCCGGCCGAACTCCTCCGTTAGCGACGGCTCAGACGATGTTGAGGAGGAGGTGGCCGGAAGAGACGGTCTCACCGACCGAGGCGTTGATGCCGGTGATAGTGCCGTCCTTGTGGGCGGTCAGCGGCTGCTCCATCTTCATGGCCTCCAGCACCAGCACGAGGTCGCCTTTGACGACCGCGTCGCCGTCGGTCACCGCGACCTTGACGACGGTGGCCTGCATCGGGGCGGTCACCGAGTCGCCGGTGGCCGTGTCGACCGCGTGGGCGCCGGTGCGGCGGCGCGGAGCGGCCGCGGCGGCGGGCGTTGCTGCACCTCCGGCGAGGATGCGGGCGGGCAGCGACACTTCGATGCGCTTGCCCTCGACCTCGACCACGACATTGCTGCGGCGCTCGGCCGTGCCCTGGTCTCCGAGCTCTCCCGACCACGGCTCGACGCCGCCGGCCCACTCGGTCTCGATCCAGCGCGTGTAGATCGAGAACGGCTCGCCGTCCTGCGGGGCGAACGCGGGGTCGCGCACGATGGCGCGGTGGAACGGCAGCACGGTGGGCAGCCCGGCGACCTCGAACTCGTCGAGTGCGCGACGGGAGCGCTCCAGGGCCTCCTCGCGGCTGGCGCCGGTAACGATCAGCTTGGCGAGCATCGAGTCGAACGCTCCGCTGATGACGTCGCCGGCCTGGATGCCGCTGTCGACGCGCACGCCGGGGCCGCCCGGCGCCTTGAACACGTGAACCGGTCCGGGGGAGGGGATGAAGTTGCGCCCGGCGTCCTCGCCGTTGATGCGGAACTCGAAGGAGTGGCCGCGCGGTGTCGGGTCGTCGTAGTCGAGCTCGCCGCCCTCGGCGATCCGGAACTGCTCGCGGACGAGGTCGATGCCGGTGACCTCCTCGGACACCGGGTGCTCGACCTGGAGGCGCGTGTTGACCTCCAGGAACGACACCGTGCCGTCCTTGCCGATCAGGAACTCGCAGGTGCCGGCACCCTGGTAGCCGACCTCCTTGAGGATGGCCTTGGACGCGCTGTACAGCTTCTCCACCTGCTCGGGGGAGAGGAACGGCGCAGGAGCCTCCTCGACGAGCTTCTGGTGGCGGCGCTGCAACGAGCAGTCACGGGTGGAGACCACGACCACGTTGCCGTACGCGTCGGCGAGACACTGCGTCTCGACGTGGCGCGGCTGGTCGAGGTACTTCTCGACGAAGCACTCGCCGCGGCCGAAGGCGGCGATCGCCTCGCGCGTCGCCGACTCGAAGAGCTCGGCGACCTCGTCGCGGGTGCGCGCGACCTTGAGGCCGCGACCGCCGCCGCCGAACGCCGCCTTGATGGCGACGGGGAGGCCGTGCTGGTCGACGAACTCGAGGACCTCGGCCGCGTCGGCGACCGGGTTGAGGGTGCCGGGGGCGAGCGGCGCTCCGACCTTCTCGGCCACGTGGCGCGCCGAGACCTTGTCGCCGAGGCGCTCGATGGCCTCGGGAGAGGGGCCGATCCAGGTCAGGCCCGCCGCGATGACCGCGCGGGCGAAGTCGGCGTTCTCTGCGAGGAACCCGTAGCCGGGGTGCACGGCGTCGGCACCGGAGCGGCGGGCGATCGAGAGGAGCTTGTCGATGACGAGGTAGGTGTCTGCGCTCGTCGAGCCGTCGAGGGCGTACGCCTCGTCGGCGAGTCGCACGTGCATCGCGTCACGATCCTGGTCTGCGTAGACGGCGACGGAGGCGATTCCGCTGTCTTTCGCGGCACGGATGACGCGGACGGCGATCTCGCCGCGGTTAGCGATGAGGACCTTGGAGATACGTGGCACAGTTCCCTAGCCTATTGCCGGAGCCGGAGCAGCTTTTGGACGATTCCCACAAAAAAGCATTCGGGAGCCTTCAGGGAGTCAACAAGAGACCGAATCGTCTTCTCGTGCTGCGCCGGCGGGCGGTCACCCCCGGTTCCACAACTCCGTCCACTCGACGCCGAGCCGGCGCACCAGGTCGCGCAGCGTCGACAGCGACAGGCCGACGACGGTGCTCGGGTCGCCCTCCACGCGGGTGATGAACGGGCCGCCGAGGCTGTCGATCGTGAACGCGCCCGCGACCTCCAACGGTTCGCCGCTGGCCACATAGGCGTCGATCTCGGTCTCGGTGACATCGGCGAACGTGACCGACGCGACAGCCGTCGCGCCGACGGCCCCGTTCTCGCGCCCGTCGCGGTGGTCGATGAGCCAGTGGCCGGAGTGCAGGTCGCCCGTCCGCCCCCGCTGCGCGAGCCAGCGCTCGCGCGCGACCTCCGGCAGGTGCGGCTTGCCGTGGATGTGGTCGTCGATGGCGAACGCCGAGTCGCCGCCCAGGATCAGGCCGTCGATCGGAGTGCCGTCGAGGGTGCCGCGCACGGCCTCCGCTTTGAGTCGGGCGAGCAGCTGCACCATCGCCCCGGGCGACAGCGGGCCGTGCTCGGCCTCCGCTGCCGCGACCGCCGCCGGCTCGTCCACGTGCGACGGAACGACGACCGGTTCGATGCCGGCTGCGCGCAGCAGCGCGAGGCGGGCGGGGGAGGTGGAGGCGAGGTAGAGGCGCATGGTCACCTGTGGGATGCTCGGAGGATGCCCCAGAAGGACGAGGTCGAACTCGACATTATCAATGTCGCGCACGGCGGCGTGTTCGTCGCCAGGCACGAGGGCCGGGTCGTCTTCGTTCCGGACACCATGCCGGGCGAGCGTGTGCGCGCCCGCGTGGCCGACACCGCGCACGACCGGTTCTGGCGCGCAGAGCTGCTGGAGGTCCTCGAGCCCGCGGCCGAGCGCCGTGAGCACGTCTGGGACGCAGCCTCCGTACGCCGCGCCCCCGGGCAGCGCGCCGGCGGCGCCGAGTTCGGCCACATCCGGCTCGACCACCAGCGTGAGCTCAAGCGGCGCGTGATCGAGGACGCCCTGCAGCGCACCGCGCGACTCGACGCCGACACCATCGCCGCGGTCGGCCCCGACGGCGGCCGCCTGACGGTGGAAGCCGTGCCCGGCGAGACGGAGGACGGCACCGGCTGGCGCACGCGCGTGCGCCTCCAGGTCGGCAGGGACGGCACGATCGGCCCGTTCGCGGCGCGCACCCACACCGTGGTGCCCGTGACCGGCCTCCCGCTGGCGACGGCCGCGGTAGAGGAGTCGACGCCGTTCGGCCAGCGCTTCCCCGGAGCCGAGTCGGTCGACATCGTCGCCACCGGGCTGGGGGCGACGCACGTACTCGTCAACGACCTCCCGGAGGCGAACGGGAAGCGCGGCACGCGCGGCAGGCGCCCGGCGCGCCCACGCCGTCGACCCGTCCCGATCCGGGAGCGGGTGGGCGAGCGCGAGTTCCGGCTCGACGCGCGCGGCTTCTGGCAGGTGCACCGCGAGGCGGCGGCGACGCTCACCTCGGCCGTGCGCTCAGCCGTCGACGAGGCCGTCTTCGACCCGCGCGCCGCGAACCTCGACCTCTACGGCGGCGTCGGCCTGCTGGCGGCGGCGCTCGGCGACCGCTTCGGCCCGACGACACGCATCACGTCGGTCGAGTCCGACGAAGCCGCGACCGACGATGCGGCAGAGAACCTCGCGGAGTGGGTGGGTGCGTCGGCGGTGACCGCGCGCGTCGAGCACTTCGTGACCGCGCTGGCCGCGGACGCCTCCGCAGCCGAGCGCGCCCGGCTGCGCGCAGCGACCGTGGTCCTCGATCCGCCCCGCTCCGGAGCGGGACGCGACGTCGTGCAGGCCATCGCGTCGATGCGGCCCGCCCAGATCGTCTATGTCGCGTGCGACCCGGTCGCCCTCGCGCGCGACCTGGCGTATTTCGCCGAGCGCGGCTATCCACTGCGCTCGCTGCGGGCCTTCGACCTCTTCCCGAACACCCACCACGTGGAGGCCGTCGCCACGCTGACCCCGTGATCGCCCGGGATCCGAGCATGCTGCACACTACGATGGTCAGCATGGTGCGAGTCTCAATCGTCGACGATCATGAGTCGGTGCGCCTCGGACTCAAGGCGGCCTGTCAGGACGCCGGGTACGAGGTCGTCGTGGCGGCGGCGACGGTGAACGAGTTCGTCGAGCAGCTCGGCTCCCAGGAGTGCGATGTGGTCGTGCTCGACCTGTCGCTCGGCGACGGGTCCAAAGTCACCGACAACGTCAAGCGCGCGCAGGCGACCGGTGCCGCCGTGCTGGTGCACAGCATCGCCGACCGGGTGGCCAGCGTCCGGGAGGCGCTCGCCGCGGGTGCGGCCGGCGTCATCCCCAAGTCGTCCCCGACGACCACGGTCATGAACGCGATCGAGACGGTCGCGCGCGGCGACGTGCTCAACAACCTGGAGTGGGCGACCGCGATCGACGCCGACAGCGACTTCGCGAAGGCGCAGCTCGGCCGCCGCGAGCGTGACGTGCTGCACCTGTACGCCTCCGGTCTGCCGCTCAAGGCGGTCGCGGCACAGCTGGGGATCGCGAACTCGACCGCGCGCGAGTATCTCGACCGCATCCGCGTGAAATACGTCGAGGTCGGCCGGCCCGCACCGACCAAGGTGGATCTCCTCCGCCGGGCCGTGGAGGACGGCATCCTGCCCGGGCTCGATCCCGACACGGGCAATGAGCGCCCCTAGCCTCCCGCGCTCCACGCCGGGAGCGCCTATCGAGGCGGCCAAGCCGCGCAACCCGCTGAGCCGCGCACGCATCGAGCGCATCTCCGACCGCACGGTGTCGGCCTTCGGTCTGGTGTTCGGCCTGCAGACCTTCCCGACGGCGCTGGGCCAGCTGGGCGCGCTGCGCAGCCCGTGGGCGGCGGTCGTGCTGGTGCTGGTCTTCGGCGGTCTCGCGTTCACGGTGCTGCTGGCGATCTTCGCGCAGCGGTTCGTCAAGATCACCATGGGCATCCTCTCGATCGTCTACTTCGCCGCGATCGTGACGTGGCCGCTGCTGGTGTCGCAGCCGGCAGCTTTCGCGTCCGACAAGCCGTGGGTGTGGTTCCTCTGCTCGGTGTTCACGGCCTTCGCCGCCGTGGCGTACCCGCTCTGGCTGGCGATCGCGTACACCTTCATCACTCCGATCGCGTACGGCGTGGTGCGGGCGCTGCCGGCCGGCGGCGGGGTCGGTGCAGAGCTCGCCGGGCTCGACACGGTGTACGCGATCATCCTGGGCGGCGTCATCCTGGCGATCATCGCGATGATGCGGCAGGCCGCCACCGCCGTCGACATCGCCCAGAGCCAGGCGCTCGCGAAGTACGGCAACGCGGTCCGCCAGCACGCCACCGAGGTGGAGCGCGTGCAGGTCGACGCGATCGTGCACGACAGCGTGCTGACGACGCTGCTCTCGGCCGCGAGCGCCCGCACGCCGGAGCAGAAGGACTTGGCTGCGCGCATGGCGGCCGACGCGATCGGGCATCTTCACGCGGCGGAGGCCTCCGGGCCCG
This sequence comes from Leifsonia sp. TF02-11, assembly GCF_017565305.1. Classification (GTDB taxonomy): domain Bacteria; phylum Actinomycetota; class Actinomycetes; order Actinomycetales; family Microbacteriaceae; genus Leifsonia. The sequence continues at coordinate 59,079 of NZ_JAGEKP010000002.1, read as the reverse complement.
AGGACCAGACCCAGGTCGGCGTCGAGCAGCTGTCCGACCGCCTCGTCACGGCGGCGCGCGCGTTCTCCTCGCCGTTCGCGGTGGACGCGCAGGACGACGACCTCCACAGCCTCCCCGTGAACGTCGCGGAGGCGGTCTATTCCGCGGCGGTGCAGGCGATGGTGAACAGCATGCAGCACGCCGGAGGCGAGGACGTGCACCGCAGCGTCACGGTGCACGGCGGCGAGAACGGTGCGGCGGTCCGCGTGGTCGTGGCGGACGACGGCCGCGGTTTCGATGCGGACGCCGTGCCGGCCGAGCGGCTCGGCCTGCGGGTGAGCATCCGCGAGCGCCTCGCGAAGGTCGGCGGCAAGGCCACCGTCGTGTCGGCTCCGGGTGAGGGCACGACGGTGACGATCGTCTGGCCGGCGGCCGAGCACGGGTCGGTCGCCGATCGCGAGCAGGAGGCGGCGGGATGATCACGCTCAACAGGCTGCTCTTCCTCGGTCTCGGGGCGCTGTTCTCCGCCTACCACCTGTTCCTCGGCCTGTCGTCGCTGTCGATCCCGAGCGCCCCGGGCCCGGCGATCGTGGCGATGGCGCTCTACGCTGTCGCGACCGTCATCAGCCTGTGGCCGACCAGCCCCACCAAGATGCCGCTCTGGCTGGCCGCGTTCGACCTCGCCGTGTGCGTGGTCATCCCGATCCTGGTCACGAGTGAGCTCAACCCCGCGAAGGACAACGGGTACGCGACCTGGTACGTCGCCGCCGTCGGCACCTTGATGACGATCGCAGCGGTACGCCGCCAGCAGTTCGTCGCCTGGGTGGGCGTCGGCTTCCTGGCGGTGCAGACGGTGGTCTGGGCCGGACCGGGCGCCCTCGCCGGTCTGGGCGTGATCGGCTCCGTGGTGTGGGTCGGCGTCGCGGTGGTGATCTCCGGTTCGCTGGCGAAGGCGGGCCGTGACGCCCTCCAGTTCGCCCGGGCCGAGCGGGAGGCCACCGAGTGGCAGGCCGCGCAGGAGGCGCACGTGATGGAGCGCCAGCTGCGGCTGCGGCAGACCTACCGGGTGGCTGCTCCGATGCTCGCCGAGATCGTCCGCCGCGGCGGAGACCTCACCGAGGCGGAACGCCGCGAGTGCCGCTACCTGGAGGGCGCGATCCGCGACGAGATCCGTGGCAGGCGCCTGCTCAACGACGACGTGCGCCGCGAGGTCATGGACGCCCGCCGGCGTGGTGTGGTCGTGAGCCTGCTCGACGAGGGCGGCATCGACGACCTCGACCAGAGCGGGCTGGAGACCGTCCTGCGCCGCCTCGCCGACGCGATCCGCGGCACGACGACCGACAAGCTGATCGTCCGCACGGTGCCGCGCTCGTCGAAGACCGCTGTCACCGTCGTCGGCCTGCGGATGTCGGACGACGGCGCCGCCAATGCGCTGGGCGTCGAGTCGGACGACGACGAGGTCGACCTGTGGCTGGAGATCCCGCGCCCCCTCGTCGACGCCGCCCGCTGACGCGCAGTCCCACGCCCGCGGTTCCACGCGCGAGAGGCACGTTGTTGTCCCTTTCAGCGCTCGAAAGGGACAACAACGCGCCCCTCGGCGGAGTGAGTGGCGCGCGCGAAGAGTTGCGCGAGGCGCCGTTAAAGAGATGAAAGGGGCCGACACCCGAATTGTCGGCCCCTTTTCAAACCCCGAGTCAGGGCGACAACCCGAATATCGCCCTGACTCGCCCCCAAAGCACTCGCCCGCTTACCCTAGTCGGCGAGTGATTGGCGGTGTGACTCACGAGGAGAGACACCTAGCAACAACAATATTGTCGCGTCGTTCGAGAAATACATAGTCGTCATTTTGGGGGACCCCAGGGGGACAGCTCCGAGGTTGCCATGAGGTCACTCTGGCGCAATGTCGCGTGACCCGCGAGTGGGGGCCTCCCCGATCGGGGTACAGCGGGGCTCGACCGGGGTCGAAGCCAGCTCAGCCGGAGAACGAACGCCAGGCGCCCGGCCCGCGGTCGAGCGGTGTGCGGAGACTGCGCTGCGTGCGCTCCCAGCCGTCCGGTCCGTGCTGCGGCCGCGCGTCGCGAGCGGCCGCTGCGGCCTCCGCCGCTGCCGTCGCCAGCACGGCCGTGACGGCGGCGACCTCCTCGGGCGTGACGCCCTTCGTGAGGAACCGGAGCTGGGACGGGTCGAGCGGGGAGGCCTCCGACGCTGCGTGGGCGCCGCTCACAGCGGGATGTTCCCGTGCTTCTTCGGCGGCATCGCCGCACGCTTCGTGCGCAGCGCACGCAACGCCTTGATGACCGAGATGCGCGTCGCGGCCGGCTCGATGACGCCGTCGAGCTCACCGCGCTCCGCGGCGAGGAACGGGCTCGCCACGTTGTACGTGTACTCGCTCGCGAGGCGTGCCCGCACCGCGGCGACGTCCTCTCCCGCCTCCTCCGCGCGCTTGATCTCGCCGCGGTAGAGGATGTTGACGGCTCCCTGGCCTCCCATCACCGCGATCTCGGCGGTCGGCCAGGCGAGGTTCATGTCGGCGCCGAGCTGCTTGGACCCCATGACGATGTACGCGCCGCCGTAAGCCTTGCGCGTGATGATCGTGACCAGCGGCACGGTCGCCTCGGCGTAGGCGTACAGCAGCTTGGCGCCGCGGCGGATGACGCCGGTCCACTCCTGGTCGGTCCCAGGCAAGTAGCCCGGCACGTCGACGAGGGTGAGGATGGGGATGCTGAACGCGTCGCAGAAGCGCACGAACCGCGACGCCTTCTCGCCGGCGTCGATGTTGAGCGTGCCGGCCATCGCGCTCGGCTGGTTGGCGACGATGCCCACCGAGCGGCCCTCCACGCGCGCGAACCCGATGACGATGTTGGGAGCGAAGAGCGGCTGCACCTCGAGGAACTCGCCGTCGTCGACGATCCCCTCGATGATCGTGGTCACGTCGTACGGCTGGTTGGGCGAGTCCGGGATGATCGTGTCGAGCCGGCGGTCGGCGTCGGTGATCTCCAGCTCGGGCTCCGACTCGAAGACCGGCAGCTCGGCCAGGTTGTTCTGTGGGAGGTAGCTGAGCAGGGTGCGCGCGTAGTCGAGGGCGTCCTCTTCGTCGCTCGCGAGGTAGTGCGAGACGCCGGAGATCTTGTTGTGGGTGAGCGCGCCGCCGAGCTCCTCGAAGCCGACGTCTTCTCCGGTGACCGTCTTGATGACGTCAGGGCCCGTGACGAACATGTGGCTGGACTTGTCGACCATGATCACGAAGTCGGTGAGCGCGGGGGAGTAGACGGCACCGCCGGCCGCGGGGCCCATCACGATCGAGATCTGCGGGATGACGCCGGAGGCCGCGGTGTTGCGGCGGAAGATCTCGCCGTACTTGCCGAGGGCGACGACGCCCTCCTGGATGCGGGCGCCGCCGGAGTCGAGGATGCCGATCATCGGAACGCCGGTCTTGATGGCGTGATCCATCACCTTGATGATCTTCTCACCGGCCACCTCGCCGAGGCTGCCGCCGAAGATGGTGAAGTCCTGGCTGAAGACCGCGACGTTGCGGCCGTGGATGGTGCCGACGCCGGTGACGACCGCGTCGCCATATGGCCGCTTGGCCTCCATGCCGAACGCGTGCGTGCGGTGCCGGACGAACTCGTCGAACTCCACGAACGACCCCTGGTCGAGCAGGAGGTCGATGCGCTCGCGTGCGGTCAGCTTGCCCTTCGCGTGCTGCTTCTCGATGGCGGCCTGGCCGCTTGCGGTCACGGCCTCGTGGAACCGCTCCTTGAGGTCGGCGAGCTTGCCGGCGGTCGTGAAGGGATCGGGGGTCTGACGTGCTTCGGTGTCGGTCACGCCGTTCACTCTACCTGCCAGCCGAATGCCCGTGCCGTCTATGGAATCCTACAAATCCGGGCGGGTTCGCTGGCAGAATTGAGCAATGAACTTCCGCCGCAGCCGCGCCGTCGTCCCTGTTCTCGAAGTGCTTCCCGAAGCCTCCTCCACCAACGACGTGCTGCAGTCGCGCGCCGGTGACCTGCCGGATCTCGCCGTCGTGGTGACCGACAACCAGACGGGGGGCCGGGGCCGGCTCGGCCGGGTCTGGGTGTCGCCCCCTGGCACGTCGCTGGCCATCTCGGTGCTGCTGCGCCCCGAAGGCCTGGCACCGGAGGCGCTCGGCTGGTTCCCGCTGCTCGCCGGCGTGGCGATGAGCCGCGCACTCGGCGGGTTCACGGAGCGCGATGTCTCGGTCAAGTGGCCGAACGACGTGCTCATCGACGAGGCGAAGGTGTGCGGCATCCTGTCGGAGCTGCTGCCCGGGATGGACGGAGTGATCGTCGGGGCGGGGGTGAACCTGACGCTGCAGCGCGACGAGCTGCCCACGCCGACCTCCACGTCGCTGGCGTTGTCCGGAGCCGCCGACATCGACCCCGACGCCGTGCTGGCCGCCTATCTGACCCAGCTGAGCGTGCTCTACCGCGAGTTCGTCGCAGCGGGAGGCGACCCGATCCGCAGCGCACTGCGCGACGAGGTGTCAGAGGCCTGCCACACGCTCGGCCGCTCGGTGCGGGTCGAGCTGCCGGGAGGCGACGTCCTGCTCGGCACGGCGACGGCGATCGACGAGACCGGCCGGTTGATCGTGGAGTCGGATGCGGGGCCGACCGCGGTGGCGGCGGGCGACGTGACGCACCTGCGGTATTAATGGGAGACATGAGCAGTACGCCGGAGGGTTCGCCCGCGCCGCCTCCGGAGCGGGTCATCGCCCGTCTCCGGTCCAACGCCCGCGCGCTCTTCTGGCCGAGCCTCGCCCTCATCGCCGTCGCCGGCGGTGTCGGCTACTTCGCCGGACGGGTGTCCGAGGTCTGGGAGGTCGTCCTCCTCTGGTCGGCGGCCGCCGTCGCAACCCTGCTGCTGTTCCTGCTCCCGCTCGCCGTCTGGTTGAGCCGCAGGTACACCGTCACGACCCGGCGGCTCATCCTGCGCCACGGCTTCTTCGTGCGCGTGCGTCAGGAGCTGCTGCACAGCCGCGGCTACGACGTCGCGGTCAAGCGGACCTGGCTGCAGAGCATGTTCCGTTCGGGGGACGTTCGCATCAACTCCGGTCTCGACCGCCCGGTCGTGCTCAAGGACGTGCCGAAGGCCGATCAGGTGCAGCGGGCGCTCAGCGAGCTGATGGAGCACGCGCAGACGATCGTCGGGGTGCGTCGCCAGCAGTCGGAGTCAGTCTCCGACGAGACCACCGTCTGGGGTTCGCGCTAGCGTCGAGCCGGTCACCGTCGCCGGCTCGGACTTCGATGGCTGCGCGGTCGCAGCCTGGGCCTCCCGAACAGCTGCAGCCTTCTTCCGCTCGGCGCGGGCGGGGGAGAACACCCACCAGCGGTACAGGGCGAAGCGGAAAAGCATGCCGAGCGCCAGCCCGACGACGTTCGCCGAGATGTTGTCGGCGACCGGGTTCGACAGACCGAGCAGGTAGTGCGACACCCAGATGCACAGCAGCGGGATGCCGGTGCCGGTCGCGAGGCTGACGACGAAGAACTCGACGCCCTCGCGGGCCGCGTTCTGCTGGCGCTGACCAGAGAAGGCCCAGTAGCGGTTGCCGATCCAGTTGGTCAGGATCGCGATGACCGTTGCGATGATCGTCGAGTAGATGGTGGCGTGCTGCACGTTGCGCAGCACGATCAGCAGCATCACGTTGAACACCACGAGGTTCACGCCGAAGCCCACTGCGCCCACCGCGCCGAACTTGATCAGCTGCGGGAGGAGGCGGGCTGTGCTCGCCGTGGCGTTCGTCTGGGTCGTCATGCTCCAGCCAAGGGGATCGTCATGCTCCCGCCGATGGATGCGGGAAGATAGGAGGTGCGTTCGCCACAATACGCGAGCAGGGGCGGCCGTGTCTGGGAGTTGCCCGCGCAGCGTGTGAAGAGTATCGAGGAGAGACATCGGAGATGGCCAGGAACACGATCGGAGTCATCGGCGGCGGTCAGCTGGCACGGATGATGATTCCGCCCGCGGTCGCGCTCGGGATCGACATCCGCGTCCTCGAGGAGGCCGAGGGGATGAGCGCCGACCTCGCGGCCACCGGAGTCGGCGACTACCGCGACCTCGACACCGTGCTCGCCTTCGCGCAGACCGTCGACGTCGTGACCTTCGACCACGAGCACGTCCCTCCGGCGATCCTGCGTGAACTGGTGTCGCGCGGGATCCCCGTGCACCCGGGACCGGATGCTCTGCTGTATGCGCAGGACAAGCTGCAGATGCGCGCGAAGCTCAGCGAGCTGGGCCTGCCGGTGCCGGACTGGGCCGCGGTGGAGTCCGCCGACGAGCTCGGCGCCTTCCTCGCCGACCACGGCGGGCGCGCGGTCGTGAAGACGGCGCGCGGCGGCTACGACGGCAAGGGCGTCCGCGTCGTGTCGGAGGCATCGGGGGCCGACGACTGGTTCCTCGCGCTCGCCGAGGACGGTCGGGGCGGAGCGCTGCTGGTGGAGGAGCTCGTCGATTTCCGGCGCGAGCTCGCCCAGCTGGTCGCCCGGCGTCCGTCCGGCGAGATCGCCGTGTGGCCGGTCGTCGAGACCGTGCAGAAAGACGGCGTGTGCGCCGAGGTCATCGCGCCGGCCCCCGGCTCGACCGGCAGGGTCGCCCAGGTCTCCGCCGAGATCGCGACCCGCGTGGCCGAGGGCCTCGGCGTGACGGGCGTGCTCGCCGTCGAGCTCTTCGAGACCACCGACGGCCGGGTCCTGGTCAACGAGCTGGCCATGCGGCCGCACAACAGCGGCCACTGGTCGATCGAGGGCGCGGTGACCGGCCAGTTCGAGCAGCACCTGCGGTCGGTCCTCGACCTGCCGCTCGGCTCCACCGCCATGCGCGAGGAGTGGTCGGTGATGGTCAACATCCTCGGCGGCCCGGCGGAGGGAACGCTGCAGGATCGCTATCCGGCGGCCCTGGCCGCGCACCCCGAGGCGAAGTTCCACGGCTACGGGAAGGCGCCGCGCCCCGGCCGCAAGGTCGGCCACGTGACGGTCACGGGCGACGACCTCGACGACGTCGTCTACAGCGCGCGGGCGGCCGCGTCGTTCTTCGAGGGGTGATGGGGGTTCGGGGGAGGAGCTCCCCTCTCCCGCGCGCCTAACCCGCCCACCCCGCACCCCGCCCCTATCCTGGTTGCCATGCCCGCCCCCTCCCAGCCCCTGGTGTCCGTCGTGATGGGCTCCGACTCGGACTGGTCGGTGATGCAGGAGGCGTCACGACTGCTCGACGAGTTCGGTGTCGCCCATGAGGTAGAGGTCGTCTCCGCGCACCGGACGCCCGAGAAGATGATCGCTTTCGGCAAAGCGGCTGCCGGTCGCGGGGTCCGGGTGATCATCGCCGGCGCCGGCGGTGCCGCTCACCTGCCGGGCATGCTGGCCGCCGTCACGACCCTTCCGGTCGTCGGTGTCCCCGTTCCGCTGGCGCGGCTGGACGGCTTGGACTCGCTGCTGTCGATCGTCCAGATGCCCGCCGGTGTTCCGGTCGCGACCGTGTCCATCGGTGGCGCCAGGAACGCCGGGCTGCTCGCCGTCAAGATTCTCGCGACCGCCGACCTCGCCCTCTCGACCGCGCTGGCCCGTTTCGCCGACGATCTCGAGGCGAGCGTCGAGGAGAAGAACCGGGCGCTGAAGTCGAAGCTATGAGCTCGGCGACCGTGCTGCGCCATCCCGACGTGTCGTCGCCGGGCGAGATGACCGCACGCGGCTGGTGGCTCGTCGGTCTCAACATCGTCTTCCCCGGCACTCCGCAGCTGGTCGCCGGCAATCGAGTGCTCGGGCGCGTCGGAATCCTCGCGACGCTGCTGCTCTGGGCGCTCGCTCTGATCGCCCTGGTGCTGATGCTGCTCGCGCCGTCGTCGCTCTACACGTTCGCCACCCAGGCCGGAAGTCTCACCGTCGTCCAGATCCTGCTCATCGGGTACGCGGTGCTGTGGGTGGTGCTCACGCTCGACACCCTCCGGCTGGTGCGGCTGGTGAAGGCGCGGTCGAACGCCCGCGGCTGGATCGCCGCGTTCTCCGTGATCGTGCTTGCCGGTCTGGCCGGGACGGCCGCCTACGGGTCGACCGTGGCCGGGGCCGCGCGGGGAGCCCTGAGCGACATCTTCGCGGCCGGACCGTCCGTGCCTCCGGTGGACGGCCGGTACAACATCATGCTGCTGGGCGGCGACGCCGGACCGGACAGGGCGGGACTGCGTCCGGACAGCATGTCGATCGTGAGCATCGACGCGGCGAGCGGCAAGGCGGTCACGATCGGGCTGCCGCGCGACCTGAACCCGGTGCCGTTCTCGGCGAAGTCGCCGCTGCGCACGCTCTACCCCGACGGGTACGGCTATCACGACAAGTGCGACGTCGACGTGTGCCAGCTCAACTCCATCTACACCGAGGTCGAGCTGTACAAGCCCGAGCTCTACCCGAACGCGAAGAAGCAGCAGAGCGAGCCCGGCATCGAGGCGATGCGCGATGCGCTGGAGGGTGCGACCGGGCTGACCATCCAGTACTACGTGCTCATCGACATGCAGGGATTCGCCGACCTCATCGACGCCCTCGGCGGCGTGGACATCACCGTCAGCGAGAAGGTGCCGATCGGCGGCGACGAGAACCTCAACGGCGTCGTCGAGTGGATCCAGCCGGGAAAGCACCACCTGGACGGGTACCACGCCCAGTGGTACGCGCGGGCCAGGCACGGCACCAGCGACTACGACAGGATGGCGCGCCAACGCCAGCTGCAGGACGCCATCCTCACGCAGTTCAACCCACTCAACGTGGTGACCAAGTTCCAGGACATCGCGAAGGCCGGCGCCCAGGTCATGAAGACCGACATCCCGCAGTCGATGCTGGGATACTTCGTCGATCTGGGCATGAAGACACGCTCCCAGCCTGTCGACAAGCTGGAGCTGGTGCCGCCGGCCATCAACCCGGTCAAGCCGGACTACACGCAGATCCACCAGCTGGTCCAGCAGGCACTCTCGCCGGCGAAGCCGACACCGACGGGACGCTGAACCCTCCCAGGTGACCCCTGAACAGGTCACAGGAACCGCCCAGGGGCGACCCGTAGCGTCGCCGGCCTCCGGCGGGTACTGGTGGAAGGGTGGACGAGAAGAGCGTGACGAAGAACGGAGCACGACTGACGGCACTGGACGGCCTGCGCGGCCTGGCCGCCGTGGTGGTGCTCCTCCACCACGCGTTCTACACGAACCCGGAGTTCCCCGGAGCTCCCGGCGGCGGCCACGCACCCGTCGGCTCGCCGATGTGGTGGATCAGCTACACCCCGCTCAAGCTCGCGACCGCCGGCATGGAGTCGGTGATCGTGTTCTTCGTGCTCTCGGGGCTCGTCGTGACGCTGCCCGTGGTCCGCCGGCGCGGCTTCGACTGGGTGGCCTACTTCCCGCGGCGCGTCGTCCGGCTGATGGTCCCGGTCGTCGCCTCCGTGATCCTCGCGGCGGCATGGGTGGCGGCGATCCCGCAGGTGAGCACGCAGGCGAACGGCACCTGGCTCAGCAATTCGTCCACCCCGAACTTCTCGTGGGAGTACATCGTCAAGGCCGTCGACCTGCTCGGCGGCGACGGCCAGATCAACAACCCGTTGTGGTCGCTGCGCTGGGAGCTCGCGTTCTCACTGCTGCTCCCGGTCTTCGCGATCGCCGCCCTCGCCGTGCGCCGGTGGTGGATCGGCGGACTCGCACTGGCGTGCGCACTCACCTGGCTGGGCGCCCGCGCCGGATCGGCGGAGCTGGAGTACCTCCCGGCCTTCTTCGTCGGCGCGGTCATCGCAGTGCGTCTCGACCTGGTGCGGAACGCCGCCGATCGCATCAACCGCCGCTGGTTCCGGCACCCGCTCTGGGCGCTGCTGACCGTCGGGAGCGCTCTGCTGCTCATCGCGCCGTGGCTGGTCGGACCGGGGGTCGGACAGATCCTCGAGCTCGACCCCGTCCTCAAGGGTCTCGTGCCGATCGCCGCGGCGGGACTGGTGGTCGCGGCGCTCGGGTGGACGCCGCTTCGCGCGCTCTTCGAGTCGCGCCCACTCCAGTTCCTCGGTGCGATCTCCTTCAGCCTCTATCTCGTGCACGTGCCGATCATCATCTTCAGCACCTACCTGTTCGCCGGGCAGGCCTGGTACGTTCCGCTGCTGTTCGCGATCCCCCTGGCGGTGCTGGTGGCGGTCGGCTTCCGCTGGCTCATCGAGAAGCGCAGTCACGGCTGGTCGAAGGCCGTCGGCGCCTGGGCGTCGGATCGCTATCGCACCTGGTTCGGACGGGAGGACGGCGAGGAGGAAGGGCGCCGTCAGAGCGCGCCCGCCTCCGAGGAACGCGTCGTGGGCTGAACGGTGTGATCCGGGCGAACCGGTGCGGAGCGCGAGGCGAACGCGCTGGAGACCAGCTGTCCGAACCATCGCGAGAGGGCGTGCGATCGCCTCTCGACGAGCCAATAGAACACTACGGCGGCCCCGAGCGCGCTGACGATCGCGAGACCGGCGACCACGGGGAGGGATGTCCCCCGGAGCACGTAGGCGAACGCGACGATGATCGGCACGTGCACGAGGTAGAGGCTGAACGAGATCCTGCCCGCCCATTGGAAGGGCCGCAGTGAGAGCAAGACACCGAGCGGCCGCCACTCCAGGCAGCACACGATAAGCCCCAGCGCCGCGACCGGCTGGATGCCGAATAGGGCGGTAGTCGTCAGAGGGTGTCCTGCCGGCACGAGCCACGAAGAGATCAGCAGCAACGCCGATCCGGCAAGTGCGATGAGCCACACCAGCCAGCCCGCGCGCCAGGAGCTGATGCGTATGCCGGCCGACCGGATCATCGGCAAGCCGACGGCCGCGAGTGCGCCCACGAAGAAGGCCGGGAGGTAGTGGAACGCGTCGGCGCCGGCGTCCTTGCCCAGGAACACCGAGAACACGGCGAGGGCCAGCAGAAGCGGCCACCAGCGGCGCAGCAGCACGGCTGCGCCGACGAAGAGCGGCAGCATCATCGAGAACGCCATCTCCCAGTAGATCGACCAGAGCGGGTTGTTCAGCGCGAAGTCGCCGGTCATCGGGTCGAGGTTGGCAAGGAACCGCTCGATCGACACGGGGTAGACGCTCGTCGCAGCAACCCACGACGAGCGCGCCTGCTCGGGGTTCTGCGCCACCAGCAGCGCGAGCGCGGCCCCGAGCAGGATCGAGCAGACCACCGGTATCCCGATGCGCACGAGTCGCCGCGGGTAGTACGCCATCCAGTCGAACGGGCGGCCGTTCAGCAGCGGGAGGGTGAGCACGAACCCGCTCAGGACGAAGAAGACGATGACGGCCTCCGGGCCGGCGGTGAGGAGCTTCAGCGGGGAGTACGTCAGCCACCAGGAGATCGAGCCGGCGTGCGGTGTCTGTCCGCCCATGTAGGTCGCCGCGAACGGCGGGTACAGCAGCGACACATGGTGGACGACGACGATCAGGGCGGCGACGCCGCGGAGGCCGTCGAGCGCCGACAGCCGTCTCGGCAGCGGGGGGAGTGCTGGCACGTGTGTTTCCGTTTCAGAGATCGGCGTGCAGCTGCCAGACCCGCTCAGCGGAGTCGCGCCAGCTGAACGCACGGGCCCGGTCGGAGGCGAGCACGCCCAGCCGGGAGCGCAGGTCGGCGTCGTCGAGCACGCGGCCGATGGCGCCGGCCAATCGTTCGCTGTAGCCGGAGTCGTCGTCGGCGGAGGCAGGCCGCTCCACTACGAGGCTCGCGCCGGCGGCGACCTCCACGAGCGCGGGGTCGTTCGAGTGGATGACCGGCAGACCGAACTTGAAGGCCTCCACGATCGGCAGTCCGAAGCCCTCCGCGAGGCTCGGGTAGACGAACATCGTCGCGCGGTCGAGCACCACGGCCAGGTCGGCGTCGTCGAGGCGTCCGAGAGCCCGCACCCGGTCCTCGGGGAGTCCGGCGGCTGCCGCGACGCCGGTCGCGGTGCCGTCGCCGTAGCGGTCCGGCCCGGCGATCAGCAGCGGGATCCCCTGAGCCTCCGGCCGGGCGACGGCCCGGATGAGCGGGGCGATGCCCTTGCGCGGCATGATCGAGCCCAGGGTGAACGCGTATTCCGGAGGCAGCTGCAATCGGGCGGCGCGCTCGTCGGCGTCGGCGGGGAGCCGAAGCGACGTCGCGGGCGCTCCGCCGATCACCCGGATACGATCGCCGAAGTCGAGCACCTCGGCGAGCCTGTCCGCGACGGCGTGGGTGGGGACGACGACGGCGGCGGCGAACTTGCGCGCGCGCTTGGCCATCGCCTTCGTCCAGAGCACCGACGCGGCTCCCAGCGACTCGGCGTGTGTCCAGGCGAGAGCGTCGTGGATCGTGACCGCGATCTGGTCATCGGCATCAGCGGAGCGCTGCTTGCGCAGCGGTGCCAGGAGGCTCGGCGCGTGGATCATCCCGCGCACACCGCCGACGGCGATGCCGGACTGCCACGCGAGGGCGAGCTCGCGCCGGGCGAGGGGGAGGCGCACCAGGTCTGCGAGCCCCGGCAGCGACGAACGGATGGCGTCCAGTTGCTCGTCGGGCACGTTCGACACGAACGCGCGCACGTCGCAGCCGGCTGGGGCGGTGGCGATGAGCTGACGTGTCAGCTCTTCCGTGTACCTCCGGGTACCACCGGTCTCCGCAGCGGTGAGGTCATCGACCACCACGCTGAGTGTCGTCATCTGTCTCCAGCTCCAGGACTCCGTGCCGTGCCGCGTCTGCCAGGGCTTCCTGCCAGGACCGCAGCGGAGCGAGCCCGGCCTTGGCCCAGGCCTCGTGTCCGAGGACGGAGTAGGACGGTCGCGGTGCGGGTCGCACGAACGTCGCGCTGTCGGTCGGTGTGACCCTATCAGGGTTCAATCCGGCCGCGCTGAAGACCGCCTTGGCGAAGTCGAACCAGCTGGCCTGGCCGGAATTCGTGCCGTGGTAGACACCGGGAGGCGCGTCCGACTCGATCAGGGTGACGATCTGGTCGGCGAGGTCGCCCGTCCACGTCGGCTGTCCCAGCTGGTCGGCGACGACGCTCACCGTCTCGTGAGTGGCGGCCAACTTCACCATAGTTCGCGCGAAGTTCGCTCCGCCGGCGCCGTAGAGCCACGCGGTGCGGACGACGTAGGTGCCCGCGGGGTGCGCCGCCAGCGCGAGCTCCTCGCCGGCGGCCTTGGTGCGGCCGTAGGCGTTGATCGGGTCGCGCGGGGTGTCTTCGGCATAGGGCTCGGTCGCGTGGCCGTCGAACACATAGTCGGTGGAGACCGTCACGTAGCGCGCGCCGATCGACGCGGCGGCGATGGCGAGATTCTCGGTGCCGACGGCGTTGATCGCGTAGGCCTCGTCCTCGTGCGTCTCGGCGTCATCGACCTTGGTGTACGCCGACGCGTTGACCACGGCATCGTGCCCGGAGACGGCCGCGATCACAGCGTCGCGGTCGGTCACGTCGAGCTGCGCACGACCCAGCGCCGTCACCGTGTGAGCGGCGAACGCCTTCTGCAGGTCTTGCCCGAGCTGGCCGTTCGCTCCCGCGATGAGGACGCGCATCAGTTGTCCAGCGCGGCGCGCGCCTTCAGCGGCTCCCACCAGTCGCGGTTGTCGCGGTACCACTGCACGACATCCGTGAGACCCTGCTGGAACGGCACCAGCGGCTCGTAGCCGAGCTCGTTCTGGATCTTGGAGATGTCGACCGAGTAGCGCAGGTCGTGGCCGAGGCGGTCGGCGACCCGGTCGACGTAGGACCAGTCCTTGCCCGTGGCCTCCAGCAGCAGCTCGGTGAGCTCCTTGTTGGTCAGCTCCGTGCCTCCGCCGATGTTGTAGATTTCGCCGGCGCGGCCGTTCACCAGCACCATCGCGATGCCGCGCGTGTGGTCGTCGACGTGCAGCCAGTCGCGGATGTTGTTGCCCTCGCCGTACAGCGGGACGTGCTTGTCGTCGATGAGGTTGGTGACGAAAAGCGGGATGACCTTCTCGGGGAAGTGGTAGGGGCCGTAGTTGTTCGAGCAGCGCGTGATCGAGAGGTTGAGCCCGTGCGTGCGGAAGTAGCTGCGGGCCAGCAGGTCGCTGCCGGCCTTGGAGGCCGAGTAGGGCGAATTGGGCTCGAGCGGGCGGTCCTCCGCCCACGAGCCCTCGGCGATCGACCCGTAGACCTCGTCGGTCGAGACGTGGACGAAGCGCTCGACCTTGTTGCGGAGGGCGGCGTCGAGCAGCTGCTGCGTGCCGAGGACGTTGGTCTCCACGAAGATGGAGGCGTCGCGCACCGAGCGGTCGACGTGCGACTCCGCCGCGAAGTGCACCACCGCGTCGATCGTGGGGAAGAGCTCGTCGAGAAGACCGCCGTCGCGGATGTCGCCCTTGATGAACGTGTAGCGGGGCGAATCGGCGACCGGGGCGAGGTTCGCCAGGTTGCCCGAGTACGTGAGGGCGTCGAGGACGACGACCTCCGCGCCCTCGAGGCCGGGGTAGGCGTCCTGCAGGGTCCGGCGGACGAAGTTGGAGCCGATGAACCCGGCGCCACCGGTGACGAGAATCTTCATGCGGATGGGCTGCTTTCTGTCGGTGAACCGCCATGGAGTCTACAGTGAGCCCCGATTGGTAGACTCCCGGGGTGCAGATCCGAGAACTTTCGATCCCCGACGCCTACGAGATCACCCCGGTGCAGCACGCGGACGACCGCGGCCTGTTCTTCGAGTTCTACCGATTCGACCGGCTGGAGGAGGCCGTCGGCCACTCGCTCGACCTCAAGCAAGGCAACACCTCCGTGTCGCGCCGCGGCTCGGTCCGCGGCATCCACTTCGCCGACATCCCGCCGAGCCAGGCCAAGTACGTCATGGCCCCGCGCGGCGCCGTGCTCGACTTCGTCATCGACATCCGCGTCGGCTCCCCGACGTTCGGCCGGTGGGACTCCGTGCTGCTCGACGACACAGACCGCCGCGCGATCTACGTCGCGGAGGGCCTGGGGCACTGCTTCGTCGCGTTGACCGACGACGCGACCGTGAGCTATCTGGTCACCGACGTCTACAACCCGGGGCGTGAGCACGGCATCAACCCCCTCGACGCCGAGATCGCCCTCGAGTTCCCCGTTCCGGCGGACGAGCTCCTGCTGTCGCCCAAGGACACCGACGCGCCGGGCCTCTCGGAGGCACGCGAGGCCGGTCTGCTCCCGACCTGGGACGCGGCCCGCGCCTTCTACGCCTCCCTCGACCAGAAGTAAGGACGACACCACCCTCATGCGCGGAATCATCCTCGCCGGCGGATCCGGCACCCGACTGTGGCCCATCACCAAGGGCATCTCGAAGCAGCTCATGCCCATCTACGACAAGCCGATGGTCTACTACCCGCTGTCGACCCTGATGATGGCGGGGATTCGAGAGATTCTGATCATCACCACGCCTGAGTACAACGAGCAGTTCCGTGCCCTGCTCGGAGACGGCTCGCACCTCGGCATCCGTCTCGAGTACGCAGTGCAGCCGTCGCCTGACGGTCTCGCCCAGGCGTTCATCATCGGCGAGGAGTTCATCGGCGACGAGTCGGTCGCGCTCGTCCTCGGCGACAACATCTTCCACGGATCGGGGCTCGGCTCGGCTTTGCGGCAGCACAACGACATCGACGGGGCCCTGATCTTCGCCTATCAGGTGAGCGACCCGACGGCGTACGGCGTCGTCGAGTTCGACAACAACTTCACTGCGGTCTCGATCGAGGAAAAGCCGGCCAAGCCGAAGAGCAAATTCGCTGTCCCCGGCCTCTACTTCTACGACAACTCGGTCGTCGAGATCGCCAAGACCATCGAGCCGAGCTCGAGAGGGGAGCTCGAGATCTCCACGGTCAACGAGCGCTATCTCGAGAGCGGCAAGCTGCAGGTGCAGGTGCTCGACCGCGGCACAGCATGGCTCGACACCGGCACATTCGAGTCGATGATGCAGGCGTCGGAGTATGTGCGCGTCATCGAGGACCGCCAGGGCTTCAAGGTGGGCTGCATCGAGGAGATCGCCTGGCGAGCGGGCTGGATCACCGACGCGCAGCTCGCGGTGCTTTCGCAGCCCCTCCTGAAGAGCGGCTACGGCAAGTACCTGGCTGATTTCCTCGCTTAGCTCCGACTCGCCCGGTGGATGCCGTTGGATGTGGCATCATCAGCCATTAGCAATGACGCGAGCGACCGGAGGAATGCGATGATCGAGGGACCCATTGAACCCGTGCTTCCCGGCAGGGAGGCGTGGTTGAGCGCGGTCTCGTACTGGCACCCGTCGCATCTTCCCCTGAGTGCGTGGGTTCGCCACGCCCCCTTCGCCTCCTGGATCGTATCCGCACTGCGCCCGGGGACGATCGTCGAATTGGGCACTCACTGGGGCTACTCCTATTTCGTCTTCTGCGAGGCGATCCGCCGACTGGGACTGAGCAGCACCGCATTCGCCCTGGATTCATGGGAGGGTGAGGAGCACGCCGGAGTCTACGGGTCGGAGGTCTACGACTACGTGGCCTCGGTCAACGACCGGGAGTACTCGTCATTCTCGACGTTGCTCAAGGGCTACTTCGACGACTCGCTCGCCGCGTTCGACGACGGCAGCATCGATCTCCTTCACATCGACGGGCGTCATCGCTACGAGGACGTCAGACACGACTTCGAGCACTGGCTTCCAAAGGTCTCCGATCGCGGTGTCGTACTATTCCACGACATCACGGAGCGGAGGGACGACTTCGGTGTCTGGCAGTTCTGGGACGAGATCCGCGGCAGCTATCCGTCGTTCGCGTTCGAACACGAGCACGGTCTGGGCGTCCTCGGGGTCGGAACGGAGCTGCCGGAGGAGATCCGGACTTTCTTCGCTTCAGCAGCAGAGCGGCCCGAGCATGTTCGTCGCGACTACGAGGCGCTCGGCGAGGACATCGCCCGAACGATCGCGTTCCGAGACGAGCGCGACGTGTACGTGAGAGCCCTCGGTGAATTGCGGACAGAGACCGCGCGTGCCCTCGCCGAACGAGACGCAACCCTCCTGGGACTCACGAACCAGCTCGAGGCAATGCGACGGAGCGCCAGCTGGCGCGTCACCGCTCCGGTCAGAGCTGTGACCCGGAGCCTGCATCGCTGAATCAGCGCCCGCGGCGGGTGCTCAGCCAGGAACGGATCGAGAGTCCGGCGGACAGTACGATGCGCGTCGGCCAGAGTAGCGGTCCTGGATACTTCCGCTGCAGGAAGCGCTTGGCGCTTGCATGATGCGCTCGAACCATGTTCGCTGATTCCCGCGTCGTCGAATGGGCGCCACTGTGCTGCACCGAAGCCGTCGGATCGAAGACGTTTCGATAGCCTGCTTCGCCGAGCCGCATGCCGAGGTCGACGTCCTCGAAGTACATGAAGTATCCGGTGTCGAATCCGTGCAGGCGATCGAACGCCTCGCGCCTGACGAGAAGACAGGCGCCGGAGAGCCAACCCGCGTCCCGGACATCGAATCGGGTGTCTTCCCGGCGGTAGGCGCGAGTCCAGGGATTGGTCGGCCACAAGTTGGCGAAGAGAGCATGGCCGATGCCCGTCCGAATCGACGGCACAGCTCTCGCTGACGGATAGACGTCCCCCTCGGGGGTGAGCACAGCCGGACCCACCGACCCGATTGAGGGATCCGCGTCCCCGCGAGCCGTGAGCGAGTCCAGGCTCCCCGGCCCGAGAACGACATCAGGGTTGGAGACGAGGATCCACTCGACACTCGCGGGCAGCTGTTCCACCGCGGAATTGACGGCGCCGCCATATCCACGGTTGTCCGTCATGGCCAGATAGAGCGCCCCTTCGGCCTCGGCGAGAGAACGCGTGATGCCGTCATCCGGCTTGTTGTCTGCGACGACCACGAGTGGGCGCTGGGAGGACGAGTCACGAACCGACCGGAGGAATCCTGGGAGTACGTCGTCGGATCCGTAGGTGACGGTGACGACAGCCGTGCGGGGGGTCGGGTCGGCGCTACTCATAGATCAAACAACTATATCCGTTAGGGTATGTTGATCTCTGGTCTGCGTGCAGCCGTTGAAAACCGTGAGGATCTATGTCATATCTCAAAGAGGTTCTCTCGTCCCGAGAGCTCCTCGCGAATCTCACGCTCCGTGAGATTCGTGGTCAATACAAGAGGACGATTTTCGGCCAGCTCTGGTCGCTCGTCAACCCGCTCGCCTCGATGCTGGTCTATACCATCGTCTTCGCGTTCATCATCCGTGTCCAGCCGGAACCCGGGAACCCTTCCGGCCTCGATATCTTTCCTCTGTGGTTGCTCTGCGGCCTTCTGCCGTGGGGCTTCTTCGCCAGTGTCGTCCAGGTGGGTATGGGCTCGCTCCTCGCGAACGCGGGACTCATCCAGAAGGTCTACTTCAACCGCATCGTCCTTCCACTCTCGTATGTCGGATCGATCGGCTTCAACTGGCTGTTCGAGATGGCTGTCCTTCTCGTCGCCCTCGTCATCTTCGGATCGTTCGTGTGGCCGTGGATACCTCTGCTGATCGTGGTCATGCTCCTCCTGGCCGTCTTCGCGGCCGGTCTGGCACTGATGCTCTCGATCGCGAACGTCCATTTCCGCGACACCCAGTACTTCGTGGGAATCCTCATGCAGATCTGGATGTATCTCACGCCGATCATCTATCCGATCTCGCTGGTGGACGCGCAGTCCGCGAGGATCGGCGGCCTGATGGGCACGTCCATCACGATCGGGGACCTGTACCGTCTCAACCCGATGGAGAGGTTCGTCGCTGTCTTCCGCAATCTTCTCTACGACAACCGCTGGCCCGAGGTCAGCGACATGCTCTATATCACTCTGTTCTCATTGGTCGTCTTCGCGCTCGGGCTCCTGGTGTTCCGCCGAAACGAGAAGGGTCTTGCTGAAGCACTATGACAGCGACTGCCGTCGACGTCCATGAGGTGAGCAAGAAGTTTCGCCTGTACCACGAGCGCAATCAATCGCTGAAGTCCGCGATCATGCGCGGCCGTCGGTCCGTCCATGAAGACTTCTGGGCGCTGAAAGACGTCTCGTTCGAAGTGCCGGAAGGGTCGACGTTCGGCCTCATCGGAAGCAACGGGTCCGGTAAGTCGACTCTTCTCAAGTGCCTCGCGCGGATCTACACCCCGGAAAAGGGAACGATCACGGCGAGAGGGAAGCTCGCCGCCCTCCTCGAAGTCGGATCCGGATTCCACCCGGAGCTCTCGGGCCGCGAGAACGTCTTCTTGAACGGGTCGATCCTGGGGATGTCCCGCAAAGAGATCACTCGCAAGTTCGACGAGATCGTCGAGTTCTCAGGTGTCGAGCAGTTCATCGACCAGCCGGTGAAGAACTACTCCTCTGGTATGTACGTTCGACTCGGCTTCTCCGTCGCAATCAATGTCGAGCCTGAGATCCTGGTCGTCGACGAGGTCTTGGCGGTCGGCGACGCGGACTTCCAGGAGAAGTGCCGCCAGAAGTTCGTCGAGTTCAAGCAGCAAGGCCGCACCGTGATCCTGGTCAGTCACGCGATGGGCCAGGTCAAGGACATGTGCGACCATGCCGCCTGGCTCAGTCATGGCGAGCTGGTGTCGGTCGGCGAGGCAGGGCCGACCATCGACGCGTACCTCGCATCCCTCAGCCATCCGAGTTGACGAGCCTCTCCCTGTGCCCCGTTCGCAACCCCGTAAGGTGTTCCCTGTGAAAAAACGTCGAGCCGGTGTCGTATCTGTCGTGTTGGTGAATTTCCGTGGCGCCGACGACACGATTCACGCCGTCGAAGAGCTCCAACGACTCGACTGGCCGAGGGAACAGCTCGAGATCGTGGTGGTCGAAAACGGTTCGGGCGACGACAGCGGCGCGCGTCTGCGCGAACTGGGGGACGCGATCGTGCTCGTAGAGTCGGTGGAGAACCGTGGCTTCGCCGGCGGCTCGAACCTCGGTGTCGCGAAATCCACGGGCGAGTTCGTCGCATTCCTGAACAACGACGCCCGACCCGACGCCCGGTGGATCGCCGAGGCCATGGCGACGTTCGAGCGGTCGCCGAGGATCGGCGCTGTGGCGAGCAAAGTGCTCGACTGGGAAGGCGAGCGCGTCGACTTCGTCGATGGGGCGGTGACGTGGTACGGCATGGGCTACAAGCCTCATGCCGGAGAGCGCGATCGAGGGTCCTGGGACGAAGAGCGCGACGTCCTGTTCGGCACCGGCGCAGCGATGTTCGTGAGGGGTGCGGTCTACGATGAGCTGGGTGGGTTCGACGAGGACTACTTCATGTTCTACGAAGACGTCGATCTCGGATGGCGGCTCAATCTCGCGGGTCATCGATTCCGGTATCAGCCGCGATCGCTCGCGTACCACAAGCATCACGCGTCGATGGACAAGTTCGGCTCGTTCCGGGAACAGTACCTCCTGGAGCGGAACGCGCTCTATACGCTCTACAAGAACCTCGACGACGACTCGCTCGCCCAGGTGCTCTCCAGCGCCGTCCTGCTGGCTGTGCGCCGCGCGACAGCTCGAGGCGAACTCGACACCACCTCTCTCGACATCCGGCGCGCGGGCGATGACTCGGTCCCCGTCGAGTCGGTGAGCAAGCAGACGCTTGCAGGCATTTACGCGATCGACCAGTTCGTCGAGTTGCTGCCGGAGATGACGGCCAAGCGGGCGGCTGTCCAGGCCGGCCGGGTCCGTACCGATCGCGATATCTCCGGTCTGCTGGGAGTGACCGACGAGCCGGCCTATCCGATCGAGCCGTATCTGCGTGGGTACGAGAAGATTGTGGACACCCTCGGCCAACTCGGTCTGCAGCGCCGGACCCGCGTGCTGGTGATCACCGGCGACCCCGTAGGCGAACGCATGGCCGGGCCGGCTATCCGCGCGTGGAACATCGCCAAGCTCCTCTCCGAAGAGCATGACGTTCGTCTGGTCAGCATGTCGTCGGCGGAGCCGCTCGACGATGTGGTGGAGGTCGGCGTGATTTCGTTGCATCGACCGAAGACCGTCGTGGAGCACGAAGAATGGGCCGACGTGATCGTTGTGCAAGGTCACGCGCTCGAACTCTTCCCGAGCCTCGAGAAATCGAACAAGATCCTTGTCGTCGACATCTACGACCCGATGCATCTCGAACAGCTCGAGCAGGGGCGGGGCAAATCGATCAACCAGTGGAACAAGCAGATCTCCGAGGCGACGGAGTCGCTCAACCACCAGCTGGCACTCGGGGACTTCTTCTTGTGCGCCTCGGAGCAGCAGCGCCACTTCTGGCTGGGACAGCTGGCCGGCTTGGGCCGTGTGAACGCCTACACATACGCTCACGACACCGATCTCGACAATCTCATCGCCGTGGCACCGTTCGGCATTCCGGAGGAGCCTCCCGTCGCGACCCGTCCGGCCATGCGCGGGGTGGTGCCCGGCATCGGCGCAGACGACAAGATTCTCATCTGGGCGGGTGGCATCTACGACTGGTTCGACCCCGAGTCGTTGATCGAGGCGATCTCCGCCTTGTCGAGCGCGCACCCTGAACTTCGGTTGTTCTTCATGGGCGTCAAACACCCGAACCCCGCCGTGCCGGAGATGGAGGCGGTGACGAGGGCGAAGCGACGCGCTGCGGACCTCGGCGTTCTCAACACGCACGTCTTCTTCAACGAATCGTGGGTGCCGTACGACGAGCGCCAGAATTACCTGCTCGAAGCCGATCTCGGAGTCTCCACCCATTTTCAGCACGTCGAGACGACGTTCTCGTTCCGGACCCGAATCCTCGACTACCTCTGGGCCGGCTTGCCGATCGTGACGACCGCCGGAGATTCGTTCGGCACTCTTGTCGAAGCGGAAGAGCTCGGCGCAGCGGTCCCTGAGCAGGACGCCGCCGCTCTCGCCGCGGCGATCGAGCGATACCTCTATCACAAGCCGAGCGCAACGACCGCGCGCAAGAACGTCGAGCGGCTCCGTGAGACGTTCCGCTGGCGCCGGACGTTGGCCCCGCTGGTCGAATTCCTCCGGGATCCGAAGCCTGCAGCGGACAAAGGAGCGGCAGCCGCCCAGCGCTCGAAGCAGGGCAAGGGACTCCGAGCTCGGCCCGCCGTCTACGTCGCCCCCAAGCGAGCGACCGGGGTTCGGCGCGACTTTCAGCGTGTGGCGTATTACCTGAACGAGGGCGGCCCATCCGCGGTCGTCGAGCGTTACCGCGCTCGGCTCAAGCGTAAGCGCGAGGCTGGACAGTGAGTCCGGTCGGCGGAACCATCGATAGGATCACCCGGGGGGACGAAGCGGGACTGTGACCCGCGGACAGAGATTATGAACGATAAGACGAACATCGATGACGAGCTCACGAGGCTGCGCACCGAGAACGAAGAGCTCCATCGGGCACTGCGCGAGCTCAGCCATGCGCAACTCATCGCGCGGGATGTGGAGCTCGGGCTGCGCGCTGAACTCCTCCAGACCAGGCTCAACCTGATCAACGACGCGGCTACTCACCAGCACACGGTCAACCTCATCCGGCAGTCCACCACCTGGAGACTCGGACGACTGCTCACGAAGCCGTTTGCGGCTGCTCGTAAAGTCGGACGCAGACTCAAGTGAACACCATCGTGTTCTCCGTCGTCGTTCCGGTCTACAACACCCGTCAAGACCTCTTGCTGGAGATGATCCGGTCCGTCACCACCCAGACGTACCCGCACTGGCAACTGGTCCTCGTCAACGATGCGTCGCCCGACCTCGGCGTTTCGGGGGTGCTCGCCGCTGCGGCCGTCGAAGACCGTCGAATCGTCGTCGTAGAGCGTGCCGTCAACGGGGGAATCGTGGCTGCCTCCAACGACGGCATCGCGGCAGCGACGGGAGACTTCGTCGCCCTTCTGGACCACGACGATCTCCTGGCCCCTGAAGCGCTCGAGCGCGTTGCCGAGGCCATCCGGAACGGAACGAATGTCGACTACGTCTACACGGACGAAGACAAGGTGACGACGGACGGGACCTTCTACGACCGATTCGATAAGCCCTCGTGGTCTCCTGAGCGCCTGCGCGGTCAGATGTACACCAGTCACCTCTCCGTGATACGCACGAGTCTGGTCCGAGAAGTCGGCGCATTCCGCCCGGGTTTCGACGGCTCTCAGGACCACGACCTCATCCTCCGCGTGACCGAACGCGCTCGGGGAATCGTGCACATCCCCGAGGTTCTCTATCATTGGCGTGCCGTCGAGGGATCCACCGCGCTGGACATCGACAGCAAGTCCTACGCCTGGGATGCGGGAGTGCGTGCTGTCGACGAGCACCTCAAGCGGAGTGGCATCAAGGCGCGAGCGGTCAGAGGTCCGGTTCCCGGAACCTACACGGTGGAGCGCGAGCCGCAGCTCGACCGATCCGTCAGCGTCATCATCCCGACCAGGGGCACCCGCGGCGTCGTCTTCGGTGAGGAGCGCGTGTTCGTCGTCGAGGCAGTGCGATCTCTTCTCGAGAAGACGGCGCACCGGGACCTCGAGATCGTGGTCGTGTACGACGCTGAAACTGATCCTGCCGTCTTGACGGAACTGTCCGAGATCGCGGGAGATCGACTGACCCCCGTGCTTTTCAGCGGCGTGTTCAACTTCAGTCGGAAGTGCAATGCCGGCGTCCTGGCCTCGCGGGGCGACGCGGTGGTCTTCTTGAACGACGATGTGCAGGCCATCAGCGACGAGATCGTCGGTCAGCTGCTGGCACCCCTCGATGAACCGGACGTGGGGATGACGGGTGCGTTGCTCCTCTTCGAGGACGGCACGATTCAGCACGCTGGGCACCAGCATCACGATGCCAACTTCACGCACGCCTACTTCGGGTACACCGCCGACGCCTACGGGGCCTTCTCCTCGCTTCTGTTCAACAGGGAAGCGTCCGGACTCACAGCTGCGTGCATCGCCATGCCCAGGAGCGTCTTTCTCGAGGCGGGCGGTTTCTCGGAATCGCTTCCTGGCAATTTCAACGACGTCGACTTGTGTCTCAAGGTCGGCACGCTGGGCTACCGTCTCGTGTGGCTCCGCGGCGTGCAGCTCTATCACTTCGAATCGAAGTCCCGTGTGACCACGGTGCAGGAATGGGAACAGCGGATCCTCATCGATCGGTGGGGGTTGCCGGAGCGCGACCCGTTCCTGGCATGAGGCTCGGTTTTCGGATCGGGGTGGCTACGGCCGCCGCAGTCCTCGTCGTCATAGGCATTCTTGCTCTTCGGGCGACGCACCACCTGCAGGGTATCTGGACGGTGCTCCTCGTTGCGGTCTTGTTGTGCGCGGTTCCCATCTCGCGCTCCTTGTCCCGTCGTATCCTCCTCGGCGGCGCGCTGATGCTGGGCTGGACCCAGGTTCTCTGGTGGCTGCCGCTGAACCGAGCACTGGATCGCTCCGGGATCCTGCTCGCGCTTCTGGCGGCAGGACTGACGGCCTGGGCGATTATCGCCCGTCCGCAGGGGGGCGTCCTGCGCGCCCTGCTCCCGCGCACGCGCTGGACGGACATCGCGCCGCTGGGTGCGGCGGTCGCGGGTGTGGTCTACACGCTGCCATTCCTTCGCTCGCCGAACGACGCTTCCACGCTCAACGTGCTCCTGAAGTCCGGTTGGGACCACGTGGCGCACTACGCGATGTACGCCTGGTACGCAGGCGGGGGAGATCTGACAGGAACCTTCGCCGCGATGCCGGACGGGTCGACCGTGACGTTCGACAACTATCCGACGGGCTATCACATGACGGCCGCGGCGCTGGGCGGACTGGTCACGGGGCCGGGGGCCACCCCGGGACCGCGGTCCTATGGGATCGCGATCGCGTTGATGTTGATCGCGACCGTCGTCGTCATCGCCGCAGCGATCGCGCAACTTCCGGCTCTCCGGGTCAGGCCCGCGCTGGTTCTACCGCTGGCGGCTCTTCCGGTGACGGGGTACCTCCTCGGTCCGGGTACCGTGAGCTTCGCGAGCGGGTTCCCGAACTTCGTATTCGCCTGTGCCCTCGTGGGCATCGCCGGGGCAATCGCCATCACAGGGGCTCGAACGTTCTCACCGCTGACGATCTTCGCGCTGAGCGGGCTCGTGGTGGCGACGGCGCACTCCTGGCTGCTCCTCGTCCCCCTCACCAGCTTGGCCTTCGCCGCTGTTCTCGTCCCGTTCTCGCGCGCGCGGTACCGCCAGTCGCGGGCGAAGGTGATCCTCGCCCTCGCGGGTGTGCTCGCGGGTGTCGCCGGAGTCGTGGTCGCGCTCGTCGTCTCGTTCCGTGTTCTGAACGGCGCCACGCTGGCGGCCGGGGGGTCGGGGGGATTCGACGCGACATCCCTGATCGGCGTCTGTCTCGCGTCGGCCGGGCTTGCCATCGTCGGATTCCTGCGGTGGCGAGAGCGCAGGTCGCGTACGGCATGGCTGCGGGCCGCGGTCGTCGCCGCCGTGCCACTCCTCGCCCTGGCGATGCTCGCTGTCATCGGTCTGCAGCAGGTACGGTCGACCGGACACGTGAGCTACTACTTCGAGAAGCTTGCCGCCGCCACGGTGCTGGTGGGGCTCGTGACCATCCCGGTCGGCGCTGTCTACGCGTTCGGGGCCGCGCGGCGGCGAACTCGCGTGCTGTGGTGGGTGGCTGCCGTCACAGCGACCGGTGTCGTCGTCCAGGCGTTCGGATACGTCGGCCCGACTGCGTCGAGCATCAACTCTGCAATCGCGCCGGGACTGCATTACCGAGCCGATGCCTCGGCTCTCATGGGGGTG
The DNA here is from genome assembly GCF_017565305.1 of Leifsonia sp. TF02-11. Lineage (GTDB taxonomy): Bacteria > Actinomycetota > Actinomycetes > Actinomycetales > Microbacteriaceae > Leifsonia. Next base: position 33,500 of record NZ_JAGEKP010000002.1, on the reverse strand, counting down.
TCGGAGGAATCCATGCGGATGATTCGCGCCTCCGACGTTTCCCGGCAGCACGGCGGCCGGACAATCTACCTCGCGGTGCTTCCCGCGGATCCGCTCCCTCGGCTCGCCGACCAGTGGCATCTTTCCCTGGGAGGTGTCTGGACGCATGCGACGGACCGCCCTGGTGCGCTCCTCGACATGACCGGCTTGGCCTCCCCGGATGCACGCGACAAGCTGCCGGCGCGAGTCGCTGCGATGCTCGAGGCCGAGCCGTCGTTCAGTGTCGTCGTGGCTCCGGACCTGTACATGGAGATTCGCGACGGGGTTCCGGCTCAGTACCGATCGCGCGTGCTCACCTGGACATTGTGACCGGAAAGGGGGGTATCCCTGGCGCCGCCCGAGGCGTGTTGTAGGTGCGCAGAGGCCAGGCGGCGCGTAATCTATGGGGGCGACCTCGTTACCCGTGCGAGAGCTGCCAGTTTCCCTCTGCAGACCCCCGGAGAGCGCTCGATGAAGCCAGCACGACGACGATTCACCGCTATTGCGGCCCTCTTCGCGATCGTGGGAGCGCTGTTGGGGTACGGGGTCGCGCAGCCGACGCCGGCCCAGGCGTTGTCTGGGTCGGACTTCGATCCCGGCTACATCATCTCCGACCAGATGTTCTTCGACTCGGGATCGATGGCGTGGACCGACGTGCAGAACTTCTTCAACTCCGCCGAGCCGCGGTGCGCCATGGCCAATGGCATCCCATGCCTGCGGTACTACACGCTCACGACGTTCAGTCGGGCGGCGAACGCTCAGTGCGGCGCCTATCAGGGCGGCCCGAGTGAGCCGGCAGCGGTCGTCGTCGCCAAGGTGGCTCAGGCGTGCGGTATCAGCCCCAAGGTGCTCATCGTCCTGCTCGAGAAGGAGCAGGGCCTGGTGTCGGCGGGTTCTCCGTACGCCCGCCAGTACGAGGCAGCCACCGGTTATGCCTGCCCCGACACGGCACCGTGCGATTCTCAGTACTACGGGTTCTACAACCAGGTCTACAAGGCCGCGTGGCAGTTCAAGGAATACACCATCCACGCGAGCGACTGGCGTTACAAGATCGGCAACAACGCCATTCAGTACCATCCGAACGCCGCGTGCGGGGCACCCGTCGTCAACGTTCGCAATCAGGCCACGGCCAACCTCTACAACTACACGCCGTACCAGCCGAACGCCGCCGCCCTCGCCAATCTGGGGGGGACAGGTGATTCCTGTTCGTCGTATGGCAACCGGAACTTCTGGGTGTTCTACAACAACTGGTTCGGCTCGCCCACGTACAGCGATGTCGGCAGCCCCGTTGGCAACCTCGATGTTCTGCAGGCGGTGCCGGGAGGCGTGCGGGTAGCCGGCTGGGCGTTCGATCCGGACACGACTGCTTCCATCCCCGTCCACGTGTATATCAACGGCGTCGGCTATCCGATCCTGGCGAGCAACGATCGCCCGGACGTGGGCGCCACCTGGCCGTCGGTCGGTTCGGCACACGGCTTCGATGCGACGCTGCCCCCGACAGGGTCCGGTCCGCAGACCGTCTGTGTCTACGGGATCAATATCGCTCCACCCGGACAGAACAAACTCTTTACCTGTCAGACCGTCCCTGGGCTCACCGGTTCACCGATCGGTGTGGTCGACAGAATGGCCGCCGTCGGTGGCAAGCTCACTGTTGCCGGGTGGGTTTACGATCCCGATACGGCTGCATCGACGAAGGTGGCGATCTACGTCGACTCCGCCGGCTATATGTTCGATGCCGCGCTCGATCGCGCGGATTTCGCTGCGGCATACCCCGGATACGGGCCGAAGCACGGGTATGACCAGACAGTGCCGATCGGGCCCGGCTCCCACCAGGTCTGTGTGTACGGCATCGAGATCGCCGGCACGGGCGCGAACCAGCTGATCACTTGCCGGACGGTGACGAGCTACTCCGGCTCACCCATGGGCGCCCTCGATGTCGTCTCCTCCAGTCCCGGTGTCTATAACGTGGGCGGATGGACGTTCGATCCGGACACATCCGCGTCGACCCCTGTTCACATCTACGTGGACGGGACCGGGGTCGCGGCGACCGCCGACCAGCCGCGTTCGGATATCGCGGCGCTGTTCCCCGGCTACGGCGCCAACCACGGTTTCAACGTCAGCGTGCCGGCACAGCCGGGCGTCCACAACGTCTGCGCGTACGGCATCAACATCGTGGCGCCGGGCGACAACGTCCAGCTGGGATGCCGTCAGGTGGCGGGAATGAGCGGCAGCCCGGTCGGTGTCGTGGATTCGGTCGTCGTCGGACCCGGTGGCACGGTGACTGCGTCCGGATGGACCTACGACCCTGACACGACGCAGCCGATTCCCGTGCACATGTACATCGACACGGCCGGCGCGGCATTCACGGCTGACAAGTCGCGCCCCGATGTCGGCGCGGTCTATCCGGCCTATGGCGCCAACCACGGGTACACGGTCTCGTCCACGGCCGGCCCGGGGCAGCACACCGTTTGCCTCTACGGGATCAACATCGGTCCGGGGAGCAATCAGCTGCTGGGTTGTCGGGTCATCACGATCTGACCGCCGCAGAATCGCCTTCCGGGATCTCCCAGGCAGCCCTGTCGCGCGCTGATAAGGTGGGTCATCGTGGACGGTTTCCGCACTGTTCACACACGCACGTCTCAGTTCGGTGAGCGCCGGCGAAATGGCGAGAGGGAGTTTCGACGGTGCGAAGAACCGCTGAAGGCGCTGGGGGTGCGCGCCTGTTCCTTCGAATGACGACGGCGTGGGCACGATTCGTCGCACCGTCCGCGACCGGCTTGCCGACCTGGCGGACGATCGTCGCCTTCCCGATTCTCGTCACTGTCGTCCTCGGTGTGATGATCGTTCTCGGCTATGGCGGTACGTCGTCCGGTGTGCACGCCATGAACCTGGGATTCGGACACGATCCCCGGCTGATCGCGGGGATCCCCCGGGCCATTCGGTCGGACGAGTGGCTCGTCCAGCAGGGCTGGGTCGTGTCGCAACACGTCCGTGGCAACCCCGTCGTCAACGGGAACTTTCCCGGCGGAACGGACATGACCGTTCTCAACGAGCTTCCGAACTGGGACTGGTCCTCGCTGTTTCGCCCGCACTTGTGGGGCTACCTCCTCTTCGGCCTCGACATCGGTGCGGCATGGTTCTGGTGGATCCCGGCCATTGCCGTGCTGAGCGGCGCCTACCTTGTCGTGCTCATGCTCGTGCCGCGCCGTCCCTTCACCGCCGCGGTTCTCGCTGTGAGCGTCCTCTTCATGCCCTTCGTCCAGTGGTGGTACACCCCGAGTACCCTCTGGTCCGTCGCTTGGCCGTTGATCGCGATGGCCGGCACCGTCTGGATCATGAAGGACGTTCGACGGTGGACGCGCTGGCTGTGGGCCGGACTGATCGGCTACACCGCGATCACGACGGCGATGGGCTTGTACGTGCCGTACATCCTCCCGGGCGTCCTCGCCTTCCTCGCCTTCGCGATCGGTATGCTGCTGCGCCGCTGGCGCGGAGACGGCGTCCGATTCCGCACCATGCTGACCCAGATCGTCCCGCTGCTCGTCACGGGCGCCGCGGCCATGGTTGTACTGGGTGTCTGGGTCGTGACGCGGTGGTCGACGATCATGGCGATCCAGTCGACCGTGTATCCAGGCCAGCGCTCGATCCCCACGGGGTACCTGTGGACCCAGGATCCCCATCTGACCGGGATCGGCGGGTTCCCCTGGAACCAACTGCTGAAGTCGACGTCGATGCCGACGCTCGTGGGCGGGAACTCGTCCGAGGGTTCCGGCATCCTTCTGCTCGCGGCCTTCCTCACACCCGGTCTGGTGTGGCTCCTGGTCATGGCGTGGAGACGTAACCGGCGGCCGGACCTGCTGGTTCTCACGATGCTCGTCTTCCTTGCCATCTGCGCCGCCTACCTGCTTGTGCCGGGCTGGGACGCGATCGCACGGCTCCTCCAGCTGGACCGTGTTCCGCCCGAGCGGTTCCGAATCGTATTCCTCGTGCTACTTCCGGTGATCGCTGCTCTCGTCATAGAGAAGGTGGACGCCCTCCGCACACGATGGACGTGGGCTCCCGGCGTTCTCTCCGCACTTCTGACCGCGGCGTCGTTCGTGCCGCTGGTCGTGACGTTCCGCGAGCTTGACCCGATCGTCTTGAAGCTCACGCCCCGGTGGCCGATCATCGCTGCCGTCATAGTCATCGCGGTGTTCCTCTTTTTCGTCCGGTCGCTCGCTCCGATCGCCGCCCTCGGCATCCTCTCCACCGTCCTCGTCACAGGCTGGGGGGTGAACCCGGTGTACCGCGGCGTGTTCGACCTGAGCTCGACGTCGGCGGGCCGCGCCGTCGAGCGCATCGATAGAGCCGAACCGGGGACCTGGATCAGCGTGGGGTCTGCTGAGGCGCGCGCGACGATCGTTGAGAGCGGCGTCGAGTCGCTGACGGGCGTTCAAGGCTATCCGTCGAAGAAGATGTGGGACGAAATCGACCCGACGGGCAAGTACGAGTACGAATGGAACAGGCTCGGCCATGTCGGATGGTCCCTCGGTTCCGGCCCCGTCACGGTCACCAACCCCCAGGCCGACGTGATCGACGTCACTGTGGACCCCTGCTCGCCGTTCGCCCAGGCGCATATCGACTACATCCTCGCCGACGTGAAGATCGCGCCGACCTCGTGTCTCACGCCCGTGGCGTCCACGATCGAGGGCAAGACGCGCATGACCGTGTACCGTGTCGGCGCGTCCTGAATGCGACGATAAGATTGGCGATTGATGTCTGGAGATCGGAGTAAGCGGCGATGACGGGAGTGGCCCTCACCGGCGCACGCGGATTTCTCGGTTGGCATGTTCGTTGCGCACTCCGTGAGCGCGGCGTGGAGTCGCTGCCGATACCAGTCGGTGACGACTTCTCCCAGGCGGACACGATTGCGGCGGTCGACGGCTCCTCTCGTCTGATCCATCTGGCCGGCGTCAACCGGGGAACCGACCACGAGGTTCAGGAAGGCAATCTCCGATTCGCCCGGCAGGTCGCGGAGGCGCTTCGGGCCGCCGCTGATCCTCCGGAGGTCGTCGTCTTCGCGAACTCGGTTCAGGCGACCGGCGACTCCGTCTACGGAGATGCCAAGGCGCGCGCCGCTGAGATCCTGCGCGAGGCGGCGGAGGCGCGAGGCGTCCGTTTCGAGGACCATCTGCTGCCCAACCTCTTCGGAGAGCACGGGCGACCGTTCTACAACTCTGTTGTGGCGACTTTCAGCCACCTCTTGGCCACGGGAGGGACGCCGGAGATCGCCATCGACCGCGAGCTCGACCTTCTCCACGCCCAGGACGCCGCCGACCTCCTGATCGGCTCAACCGCTTCGGTCGACGACCGCGTCACTCAGGCGACTGTCGGCGACGTCCTGAAGAAGCTGTCCGACATCGCCGCCCGATATCGTTCGGGTGAAATTCCGGACATCGCGGCGTCCTTCGATCGTGACCTCTTCAACACGTACCGTTCATTCTCCTTTCCTGTGCAGGGGCCGTTCGAGTTGCGTGCCAACAGCGATGCACGCGGGTCGTTCTTCGAGCTCATTCGATGCGGTGGGGGCGAGAGCCAGTCGTCGTTCTCGACGACGGCTCCGGGGATCAGCAGGGGCGACCACTTCCACCGACGCAAGGTCGAGCGTTTTGCGGTCGTCGAGGGAGCGGGGGTCATCTCCATGCGACGGCTGTTCACGGATGAGGTCCTGCGTTTCGAGGTGAGTGGAGCTCGCCCGATGGCCATCGACATGCCGACGCTGTGGTCGCACAAGATCGAGAACATTGGTGAGCAGACCCTGGTCACCAGCTTCTGGGCGAATGAGCTCTTTCGTCCCGACAGTCCAGACACGATAGCGGAGGCCGTGTGAGCGAGCGCAAGAAGATGAAGGTCATGACGGTGGTCGGGACGCGTCCGGAGATCATCCGGCTCGCGGCCACGATCGACCGACTGGAGCGGGAGACCGAGCACGTCCTGGTCCACACAGGCCAGAACTACGACTACGAGCTCAACGAGGTCTTCTTCGAAGATCTCGGGCTGCGTCGCCCCGACCACTTCCTCGAGAGCGACACGTCGTCCCTCGGCGCGGTCCTCGGCTCCGTGCTGAGCCGGATCGAGCCGATCCTCCTGGCCGAGCGACCCGACGCGATGGTCGTGCTCGGCGACACGAACAGCTGTATTTCGGCCGTCATGGCCAAGCGCCTGCAGATTCCCGTCTACCACATGGAAGCCGGCAACCGCTCCTACGACGAGAACGTCCCTGAGGAGGTCAACCGGCGCCTGGTCGACCACGTGGCCGACTACAACCTGGTCTACACCGAGCACGCGCGCCGCAACCTGCTCGCGGAAGGCATCCATCCCTCCCGCATCCTCCTGACCGGTTCGCCGATGCGCGAAGTCCTCGAGGCGAACCGCGAAGGAATCGACGCCAGCGACGTGCTCGAGCGCCAGGGACTCACCGAGGGGGAGTACTTCCTGGTGAGCATGCACCGCGAGGAGAACGTCGACAACCCGGAGCGTCTCGCTTCCGCGCTGGCGGCCCTGCAGGCACTGGCCGAGGAGTACGGTGTGCCGGTGCTCGTCTCGACCCACCCCCGCACGCGCAAGCGCCTGGAGGACCAAGAGGAGGACGCCAAGCGCGGCCTCATCTTCCACCCGCCGTTCGGTTTCCACGACTACGTAAGGCTGCAGAAGTCCGCGAAGCTGGTGCTTTCCGACAGCGGCACCATCAGCGAGGAATCGGCCATCCTCGGCTTCCCGGCCGTGTCGCTCCGCGACGCGATCGAGCGCCCGGAAGCGATCGACACCGGCGTCACCATCACGACGGGTGTGGAAACGGCGACGGTTCTCGACGCGGTCGCCATGACGCTCGAGCAATTCGCCACGGACGGACCGGCCAGCTCGCCGTTCGAGTACGACATCGACGACGCCTCCCGCCGGGCCGTGAACTTCATCCGTTCAACGGTAGGAACGCACCACGCGCGTCGTGCGATCCGCCGCAAGGGCTAGGCCGTCCGCACTGTGCGTATCCTTTTCATCCACGAGGTGAACTACCTCAACAAGGTGATCTTCGAGATGCACGAGTTCCCGGAGCTCCTCGCGCTCAAAGGGCACGACGTCTCGTTCTTCCACTACCCGGAAGCTCCTGATGAGCCCGGGGTCTCCTGGCGGACGACACGGCAGACGATCAGCGGACGTGTGCACCCCGAGGCCCGCATCCGTCTGATCACGCCGCCGACTTTCGGTGGCGGATCATTCGAGCGTTACCTCGCGCCGCTGCTGGCGACGCCCGCACTGCGACGCGAGATACGTAGTGGGGGCTATGACATCATCGTGCTCTATGCGGTCCCGACGACGGGATGGCAAGCGGTGAGCATCGCCAAGCGAGCGCATGTGCCCATCGTCTACCGCGCCCTGGACGTCTCCCACCAGATCAGGGAGAATCCGCTCGCTCCGCTCATCCACAAGGCGGAGCGCTATGTAGCGGGGAACGCCGGCCTGGTCTCTGGGAACAATCCCGCGATGACCGACTACTGCGTCCGGATCTCGAACCGCACCGGCCCCACCAGCACGGACCTGCCCCCGATCGACCTGTCGCACTTTGAGGATTCCGGAGCGCACGACGTGCGTGCATCCCTCGGGCTGACCGCAGACGACAAAGTGCTCCTCTACATGGGCACCTTCTTCGAGTTCTCCGGGCTCGACGTGCTGATCGACGACCTTGCGCCCCGGTTCGCCGAGCATCCAGAGCTCAAGCTGGTCCTGGTGGGCGGCGGGGAGCTCGACGCGCAGCTTCGCGCGACGGTGCACGAGCGTTCTCTCCAGGACCGCGTCATCTTCACCGGCGTCGTCCCCTACGCCTCCCTGCCGGGCTATCTGGCTTCAGCGGATGTGGCGGTCAATCCGTTCCGCCCGGAGCTCGTGACCAACGTGGCTCTTCCTCACAAGGTGTTGCAGTACATGGCCGCCGGCGTGGCGACCGTGTCGACCGACCTCAGCGGGCTGCGTGGCGTTCTCGGAGACGACTCCGGGGTGACGCTCGTCGAGCACCAGCACGACATCGCGAGCGTCGCAACCCGCCTCGCCTACGAGCCCGCGCGCGTGCGTGCCGACATCGTGCGCCGGCAGCGGGACTATGTGGACCGCACGTTCTCCAAACAGCTGGCGGTCGACGCCTTCGAGAAGACGCTCGAGTCGCTTGTGTTGGCGCCGGCGACACCGGAGCGCTGAACGCACGCGTCCCGGACCACACAGGTGATCCGGGACGCGTGAAGCGCCGGGCGCGTCAGTGCGCGGCGACGATGGCCTGGATCTCCGGGAGGGTGAGGAGCAGCTTCTCAACTCCCTCGACGTCCAGTCGCTCGGTGTTGTGCGAGGTGTACGACTCGACTGTGGCGCCGTGGTCCGCCCCCTCTTCGAAGTACGGGCGGTAGTCGAGCGTGCGCGTGTCGAGCGGCACTCGGAAATAGTCGCCGCGGTCCTCCGCGTTCGCCATCTCCTCGGAGCCGAGGAGCGACTCGAACAGCTTCTCGCCGTGGCGGACGCCGATGGTGTCGACGTGGGGCTGCGGCACCCCGATCACATTTGCGACGGCCTCGAGAAGGGTCGCGACCGTGCTTGCCGGCGCCTTGCGCACGAAGAGGTCGCCCGTGGTGGCCTGCGTGAACGCATACTCGACGAGGTCGACCGACTGGGCGAGCGACATCAGGAACCGGGTCATGTTCGGGTCGGTGACCGTCACGTTGGCGCCGGACGTGAGCTGGTTCACGAAGAGCGGGATGACCGAGCCGCGAGAATACATGACGTTGCCGTAACGCGTGACGGAGATGACCGTGTCCGAGTCCTGCGATTCGCGCGCCATGGCGAGCGCCGTCTTCTCCATCACGGCCTTGGTCATGCCCATCGCGTTGATCGGGTAGACGGCCTTGTCGGTGCTCAGGCACACGACCGAACTGACGGAGTGGTCGACGGCGGCGCGGATGACGTTCGCGCTGCCGTTGATGTTCGTGGCCACTGCCTCGAGCGGGAAGAACTCGGCGGACGGAACCTGCTTGAGGGCTGCGGCGTGGAAGACGTGGTCGCTGCCGCGCACGGTGCGCGCGACACTCAGGGGATCCCGCACGTCACCGATGTAGAAGCGGATGCGGGGATCGCGGATAGCGTGACGCATGGCGTCCTGCTTGGATTCGTCGCGACTGAAGATCCGCACTTCTCCGACGTCCCGCGTGAGCAGGTACTTCGCCATGGTGGAGCCGAACGACCCGGTGCCACCCGTGATCGTCACGACGGAGTCTTTGATCTGTCTCTGCTTCATCAGTCTCTTTCAGCTGGTACGGGCGAGGGCACGGACGGGCCTCGCCGACGAAAGGCACCTGCGATCCTATCGCACGGCGATTTCGGTGGTCGCCGAAGGGCGGGCGCCGACGAGGTAGACCGTGTGCACGAGGAGTCCCGCCATCGGGCCGATCAGCAGCGCGAGTGCCGCGCGCTGGTCGATCGGGAGCGGCAGGAGTAGAGCGCCCGTGGTGCCGAGAGCGGCGACGAGCCAGCCCGCGGTGAAGATCGAGTGCCGTCCCAGCACGAGCACGGCCGGCGCGGAAACACACATTCCGGCGAGGATCCCGGCTGTGCCGACGAACGCGCCGAGCAGCCAACCCGAGGGGGCGGTCGTGCCGGGGAAGAGGAACTCGAACACGGGAGGACCGATGAGCCAGGCGACGGTACCCAGGACCGCGCCGGCGGCGATGACGGCGACCTCGAGCATCACGAACAGCCGGAACAGCCGGTCGCCAGCGCCGCGGAAGAGCACGATCAGAAAGCTCTGCGCCGCCATCGCCACGACGATCAGCGGTGCGCGGACCAGGGTCGCCGCCAGGATGACCAGTCCGAGCTGTTGGGAGGACGCCTCGGGCGATGTGGCGGTGAGCAGAGTCGGGAAGCCGCTGACGAGCAGGCCCATCGACGCCGCAGCGACGATTGTGCGTGTGGCGTTCCAGCTCAATCTGCGGTACCCCGCGTCAAGGAAGGTGGAGGCCGCCCCCCGACGGACAGCCACGAGTCCGACGGCCGCCGCAATAGGCGTGGGCACGGCCGCAGCCCAGGCCAGGGGGACGATGGCGGAGGTGACCAGCAGTACCGCACCGATCAAGACCAGGCGCAGCAGACCCTCGGTGACGACGACGAGGAAGATCGCCTTCCACGCCCGGCGGCTGTAGAGCGTGCCCGTGATCACGGCTAGCGGTACGTAGGAGGCGCTGCCGAGGGCGAGCGGCCAGACGAGCGCCCAGTCGCCGCTGAAGACTGCGCCGACCCAGAGCGGGGCCGACAGCGGGATGACGATCAGCACGAGCAGTCCCGCCCCGACCGCGAACACCGAGGCCCGCGCAGGCACCGGTCCCATGGGCGGATCGGTCCTGCTGGATCGCGTCGTCTCCTGCTGGATGCCGGAGAGCGCCGCGATGACGAGGAACAGCGCCGCCCAGAAGACCGCGAAGCCGGCGTAGGCGCCGACGCCGATCACCCGGGGCACAAGCCAGGTGATCACATAACCGGCGACCCCGACCAGACCGGTCGCGACCAGGACCAGCACGAAGCCGGACGAGCGCGGCTGTGACTGGTCGCTCACCTGTCCAGCTTGTCGTCGCGCGCCTCGAGTTGTGCGATCCTCAGCTCCTGGAGCGCGCTGCGCTCGGCGAGCAGCCGGGTCTGCGCCTCGAGACGGGTGAGCTCGGAGCTGTTCTGGATGCAGACCAAGAAGAGGATCGCGACGCTGACGAAGAAGACGAGATTGGTCGGCACGGCGACACCGACCACCGACGCGGCCCAGGCCAGTGTCGACGGGAAGACGCCGACGATCAGGGCGAGGATGCCCGCGATCAGCCACCAGATCGCGTGGCGTTCGCGCAGGCGGCGTCGGCGCATCATCTCGATCACGACGATGAGCGTGATCAGTGCTGCTGCGATCCCGAGGAAGTAGCTTGCGAGACTCATCAGACGGCGATTTCCTTCTCGGTCACGACGACCGGCGGCCGGAGGAGGGCGAACACGAGCGCCATCCCCGCACGTCCGAGGTAGACCGCGGACTTGACGGGGTTGTGCGACGGGATGCCGGCGGCGCGTGGGCGCATAGCGACGGGAAGCTGGGCGATCCGGCAGCCGGAGCGCGCGGCGATGACGAGGGACTCGATCGTGTCGCCCAAGTACTCGGCGGGGTAGTGGTCGGCGAAGATACGTACGGCCTTGGGACCACTCGCCCGGAAGCCCGAGGTGGTATCGGTCAGCTTGGACTTGGCGACCCGGGACAGGACGGAGGCAAGGAAGACCATCGCCCAGCGGCGCGGGCCGCGGACTTCGTAGTCGCCCTGCCCGGCGAAGCGGGCGCCGAGGACGATATCGTTCGTGGCGAGTGCCGCCACCAGCTCGGGCACATTGCCCGGGTCGTGCTGGCCGTCGGAGTCGACCTGGACGACGTTGTCGAAGCCGTTCTCCAGGGCGTAGACGAAACCGAGGCGCATGGCTCCGCCGACACCGAGGTTGTACGGCAGCGAGGCGACGATCGCGCCCGCCGCCGCTGCGCGGGCGGCGGTGCTGTCCGTCGAACCGTCATCGACGACGAGGCAGGTGACGCTGGGGAGCTTCTCCTTGACCTCCCGGACGACCTCCGCGACGGAACCCTCTTCGTTGAGCGCGGGCATCACGATGAGGGTGCGCGCGAGGGGATCGGTCATGGGAGTCGAGTCTACCGAAAGCGGAGGGCTCCGGTTTGCGCGCGGCTAGGATGGGCGGATGCCCCCGAGCCCAGCCCTCTCCGTATCGGTCGCGCTCTGCACGCGCAACGGGGAGCGGTTCATCGCCGCGCAGGTGAAGAGCATCCTTGCCCAGGAGCCGCGTGTGGCCGAGCTCGTCGTCTCCGATGACGGATCCAGCGACAGGACGCTCGCGATCGTGGAGGAGACCGTGCGCGCGCACGGAGCCGGCGTGCGGCTGCGGATCCTGCGCAACGCCGAACCGCTGGGCGTCACCGCGAACTTCGAGCAGGCGATCGCGGCCTGCACGGGAGACCTGGTCGCGCTGAGCGATCAGGACGACGTCTGGCATTCCGGACGGCTCGCAGCGGTCGTCGCGCCGTTCGAGGACGAGCGGATGCTGCTGGTGCACAGCGACGCCGCGTTGGTCGGCGCCGACGGTGAGCCGTTGGGCGGGACGCTCTTCGAGGCGCTCGCCATCACCGCAGAGGTCCTCGCCGAGGAGAACTCCGGCGATGCCCTCGGTCTGCTGCTGCGCCGCAACGTCGTGACCGGGGCGACCACCGTGCTGCGGGCGAGCCTGGCCGCGCGGGCACGACCCTTCCCCGACGGCTGGGTGCACGACGAGTGGCTGGCGGTCTGTGCCGCGATCCTTGGCTCCCTGCACGGCCTCGCGGCGCCCACCATCGACTACCGTCAGCACGGCGCCAACCAGATCGGCGTCATTCGCCCGACCCTCCGCTACAAGATCGCGCGCGTGTTCGAGCCTGGGGCGACGCGCCAGGCGCGGCTGGCCCGTCAGTTCGCCCAGCTGGCCGAGCGGGCACCCGGATTCCCCGAGCTGTCGGACACCGATCGCGCGAGAATCGCCGAGAAGGCGGAGTTCGAGGCGAACCGCTCGCGGCTTCCCACGAACAGGCTGCGTCGGATCGGCCCGATACGCCGACTGGCACGAGGTCGGCGATACGAACGGTTCGCCAGCCAGGGTGCTCTGGACGTGCTGCGCGACCTGATGCGCGCCGACTGAGCGGGCTCTCGCCTCAAGGCGGTAGCGAGCGGCTATGCGTCCGACAACGGCGTGGCAGGATCTCGAGACGATGACCATCCCGACGAGCGCGACGACGGGTGCCGCATCGCGTACGGGACGAACCGTTTCACGTATCCGCCGGTGTCCAACCCAGCCGGCATCGGGGGCTGCCCGTGCAGGTTCGCGGCCAACGCGGTGAGGCGGCCGGAGTGCTGTGCAACAGCGGCCAGGCGTTCTCCAGCGAGGCGGAGAGCGCCGCCGTGCTGAAGCCCGGTGACGGCGCGCGATTCGCCGATATCGAGTGCGTCGCCCTCATGGCCGGGATGTCGTAAACCGAGACCGCGACCGACCACGGCTTCCGCGTCACGCTCGACGACTCCTCGCTCCGTTAGCCGCGCAGCCGACCGGAGCTCAAGTGTTCTCCCGGTGCGGCAGCCGCAGCCGCCAGCTCATGCCCTGGGACGCCTTGACGGTGCAGATCACCAGCAGCATCCAGCCCGACTCGATGAGGATCGAGCTCTCGAACACGCTGGTGACCAGCAGCGAGACCATCACCAGCGGCGCCCACGCGTAGACCACGCTGCGCCGGTTGGACGCGAGCAGCCAGGACCGGCTGAAGGCCAGGGCGATCAGCGCGACGAAGAGCAGCAAGCCGATGAAGCCGACCTGGAGGTACACGTCGAGGTAGGCGTTGAGGCCGTTCGGGTGGTAAGTGCTCGTCGCATCCTGGATGGCGTTGAACGGGTAGAGGTCGGTCGGCCAGGCGCCGACCCAGCCCCAGCCCGTGATCTGGTTGATCGGGATGAGCTCCCAGATCTGGATCCACAGCTTGTAGCGCACCTGGAAGTCAGCGCGGGCGTTCAGCAGGTCTATCACGCGCGTGCGGTAGATGTACGCGGTGACGAGGGCGGCGATCGTCAGGACCGCGAGCCCCCACTGCACCAGGGTGCGGCGGTGTGCGGGAACCTTGCGCAGCAGGTACAGCGCGAGGGTGGCGAACCCTACGACGACCGACACGGCTGCGATCACGGGGGAGTGCGCCAGCAGGATGCAGAGCACCGCGAGCGTGATCGAGTACGCCGCGAGCTGCGGTCGCACCGAACGCGTGCGCAGCTCGACCAGGAAGGTGACGAACGCGATGAGGGCGACGATGCTGAGTGCGTTGCGAGAGCCGAACAGTCCCTGGATCGGGCCTCCCGCAGCGATGTTGCCCGCGATCCCGAGGAAACGGATCGGGACGTCGAGCAGCAGCCCGCTGAGGATCTCGAGGGCGAGCGACACGGTCAACAGCGCGCGGAGGGCGTCGCCGACCACGCGGACGATCTGGATGGCATCGCGCACCAGCGCGATGTAGACGGCGAGAAAGGCGAACAGCAGCTGGTAGACGACTCCGGCCAGGGTGGCCCACTGGTAGTCGCTCCAGATCAGCGAGAGCGCGCACCAGCCGACGAACAGCAGTGCGGAGATCGGCAGCAGGCCGTGCCACTCGATCAGCTTGCGCTGCGCGATGAACGACAGCGCGGCCAACACGGCGATCGTGCAGAGCGCGCCGATCAGTCCGGGCCAGCCGATCACGGCGCGGATCGCGTGCGTCGAGAACCCCGTCACGACCGCGAGCAGGGCGAGCGTGGAGGTGAACCTCGCCGATCCGAGGAACTCGGTCACCGCGGGTGGCACCAGAGTTCGACGCGGTACGGCCATGAAGAGAATCCTACGGCGCGGACTGCTTGGTCTTCACGGCGACGAGCACGAGGAGCGTCCAGCCCGCCTCGATCAGAATGCGGCTCTCGGCGAGGCTCTGCGCGAGGAGTGCGGCGAGGAGGAGCAGCGGCAGGAGCGTCAGAGCGGTGTACGGCAGGTCGTCGCCCGCGGCGAACCGGGGGCGGTCGACGGCCTGGAACCACGACCTCCACAGGGTGCTGACGATGAGCAGCGCGAAGATCACCAGGCCGACGATCCCGAGCTGCAGCCAGACGTCGAGCCAGGCGTTGTGCGCCTGCAGGTAGACCACGCCGCCGCGTTCGGCGAGGTTCTTGAACGGCGACACCCACGGCGCCCAATAGCTCACCCAGCCCCAGCCGAACGCCGGCCGCTCCTGCGCGAGGTGGATGACCGAGTTCCAGATCGTGAGCCGGCCGGTGAGGTCTTCGCTCTTGCCGAGCAGCACGGGGATCTTCGAGGCGAACAGCACGACGGAGACGACCGCGACGACCACCAGGGCGGCGGCCGTCAGGTAGACCGGTCTGCGGCGTTCGGGGCCGACGTGCCTGGTCCACAGCGCGAAGCCGAGCACGACCGCGGTGAACACCGTCGCCACGAAGACCGTGGACGAGCGTGTGAGCGCGAACGTCACGACCGAGACGACCAGCCAGGTGATCGCGGTGCCCCGGCGGATGGTGTGATCGGCGAGCTGGACGCCGAACACCACCAGCGAGAGCAGCGCGATCATGGCGAGCAGGTTGCTGTTGCCCACGATGCCCTGGATCTGGCCGCCGTGGAACAGCAGGTCGCGGCTCCAGTAGAACGCCGATGGGATGTGCCCGGTCGGCGCGGGCTGGGCGGGCGTGAGCGGCAGGATCGGGTGCCGCACGAAGACCGCGACGATCAGTTCGAACAGCAGCGACAGCCCGAGGATCCAGCGGAACGCGTTGGCGAGGGCGGTCAGCACTGCCCGCCAGCTCAGGCACAGCGCGAGGAACACCGCGGCGGCCGTCGTGGCCAGTTGGGCGAGGATCCCGAGCGCGGTCGCGCCGGGGTAGGCCGACCAGGCCAGCGAGACGATCGCCAGGGCGAGGAAGAGCACCAGGGTCTTCGGCGTCTTGCGCCAGCGGAACGCCGGCCGCGTCCTGACCAGGAAGACGATGCTGCCGACGGCCAACACGGCGGCGAGCACGAAATAGCCCGGCCAGCTGATCAGGTTGCGCCAGAAGTCGCCGGCGAAGAGCGTGAACAGCAGCAGTACGGCGAACACGGACGCGCCGGTCCCTGAGGCCCCCCGCGCGGTGCGGATGCGGTCGCGCAGCGACGCACCGCCGGACGGCACGGGTCTCGGGCTGTTCACTCCCGCAGAATAGCTCACCGGTTCTGCGTCGCGAGGAAGAGCGTCCCCGCACCGCCGACGACCGACAGCCTGAGCTCGTCCTCCGTCACCACGGCGGCCTCGCCGCGCGTCAGGCGCAGCGCCTCCGTCGCGCCCTCGAGCTCGAGGTCCCCTGCCGTGCAGAGGACGATCGCGGTTCCCGGCAGCTCGACGGAGGCCGACGGCACGTCCCCGCCCACCTCGATCCGGGTGAGCCGGAAGTCGGGGATGTCGGGGACGAACTCCTCGACACCGGGCGCCGGGCGTTCGCGCACCATCGGCGTCACGGCGAACGGAGCGAAGTCGAGGATGCGCACGAGCTCGGGGACGTCGATCCGCTTGGGCGTGAGTCCACCGCGCAGGACGTTGTCGGAGGCCGCCATTAACTCGATGCCGAGGCCGCGCAGGTAGGCATGGATGTTGCCGGCGGGCAGGTAGAGGGCGTCGCCGGGCCGGAGGGCGACCCGATTGAGGAGCAGCGCGAGCACGATGCCCGGGTCGCCGGGGAAGGCGGCGGCCAGCATCCGGACGGTGTCGGCGTCGACGCCCTCGGCGTCTCGGGCGGCGGCGACGACCGCGTCGACCACGTCGGCGACCTCCGGTGCGCCACCGAGAAGCCACTCGGTCGCTCGGCGGAGCACCTCGGCCGCGGGTCCGTCGAGCGTCGCGGCGAACGCGGCGACCGCCGGGTCGTCGCCGGCGAGGGCCTCCAGCGCCGCGCGGCTGTGGGTCGGCTCGCGGAAGCCGCACAGGGCGTCGAACGGGTCCGACAGGGCGAAGATCATCTCCGGCTTGTGGAACGGGTCCTTGTAGTTGCGCTCCGGCGAGTCGGCCGCGAGGCCCTCCGCGTTCTCGCGCTCGAACCCCGCGCGCGCCTGGGCGGACGAGGGATGCGCCTGCAGCGACAGCGGGCTCGCCGCGGCGAGCACCTTGAGCAGGTACGGCAGCGAGCCCGAGGTCTCCGCCCAGTGGGCCAGGTCCGTCGCTCCGTCGGTCTGAGTGGAGTCGAGGATCCGTGCGGGGGAGCCGGGATGCGCGCCCAGCCACAGTTCCGCCTCCGGCGCACCGCTGGGCGTCGTGCCGAGGAGGCCGGCGATCGCCGTGGTGGATCCCCACGCGTAATCGCGCGGGGTGTTGCCGATGCGCACAAACATCCGTGGCCTTCCTTCCGGTCCGGTTAGACCAAACTACCAATCGCGTTGCCGCGCTCCTGGCCGTTCCCTAGGCTGACGACGCCTCTGCCCGACCGGACGCAATGGAGCACACATGGCCTTCGAGACCCTCGCCAGCGACTTCTACGGCTTCGAGAACCTCCTCACCGAGCGCGAGAAGGACTTCCTCGCGAACCTGCGTGCTCGCTTGGAGGGCGAGATCAAGCCGATCGTCAACGAGTACTGGGAGCGGGCCGAGTTCCCGCACCAGATCATCGACGTGCTGCACGGAGCCGGTGCGATCGGGCTGGGCTTCGCCGAGACGGCGCCGTTCGAGAACTCGGCGGTCTTCCGTGGCTGGGTGGCGCTCGAGCTCGCCCGTGTCGACGCCTCGGTCAGCACCTACGTCGGCGTGCAGAACGGCCTCGCGCTCGGCGCGATCGGCGTCTGCGGGTCCGCGGAGCAGCGGGCGGAGTGGCTGCCCAAGCTGGCGAGTGGGGAAGTGCTGGGCGCCTTCGGTCTCACCGAGCCCGACTCCGGTTCCGACTCGGCACAAGGCCTGCGCACCATCGCGACCCGCGACGGCGACGACTGGATCCTCAACGGCTCGAAGCGCTGGATCGGCAACGCGACCTTCAGCGACATCACCGTGATCTGGGCGAAGAGCGCGGAGGACGGCCAGGTCAAGGGCTTCATCGTCCCGACCGGCACACCCGGATACACCGCGACGAAGATCGAAGGCAAGCAGTCGCTGCGCATCGTCCAGAACGCCGACATCACCCTGGAGAACGTCCGGGTGCCCGAGGCGCTGCGCCTGCAGAACGCGAACAGCTTCCGCGACACCGCCGCCGTGCTGCGGCTGACTCGCGCCGAGGTCGCCTGGGCCGCCGTCGGTGTCGCGGTCGGCGCCTACGAGGCCGCCCTGCGCTACGCGAAGGAGCGCGTGCAGTTCGGCAAGCCGATCGCCAAGCACCAGCTGATCCAGGACCTCCTGGTGAAGTCGATCGGCGACATCACCGCCTCCATCGCCCTGTGCACGCGCGTCTCGCAGATGCTCGACGACGACGAGCAGCGCGACGAGCACTCGGCCCTCGCGAAGGCGTTCGCGACCGCGCGGATGCGCGAGACCGTCGCCCGCTGCCGCGAGCTGATGGGCGGCAACGGCATCGTGATCGACTACGACGTCGCCCGGTTCTTCGCCGACGCGGAGGCCCTCTACTCGTACGAGGGCACCCGCGAGATGAACACGCTGATCGTCGGCCGGGCGATCACCGGCGAGGCCGCGTTCGTCTGACTCCCGGCGGTCCGTCGACCGCTCAGCCCGGCGGGAGGACGCCCGCGGCCCGCGCGGACGCTTCCCGCTCCAGCCGCAGGGCGAACCGGTGGGCGAACAGCAGGGGGATGATCCCGAGCACGCCGAACGAGATGTCGATCAGCTGCCAGCCGAGCGGGATGCCGCGCACGGCGCCGGCGATGAGCGCGAGCGGCACGATGCCGGCGCAGGCGATCATCCCGAACCGCAGGACCCAGATGTTCCTGACCGGATCGATCAGCGGCCCGACGAACGCAACGGCGATGACCAGGTGGGCGAAGGCGAGCCAGTCGGTGCCGTACGACAGGAACGGGTAACGGGCGGTGTCGTCCAGCGCGAGATGCACGCGGTCGACCCATTCCACCAGGCCGGGCGCCAGGTCGGGCGTCACCGTGGCGTGCAGGGTCTGAGAGGCGAGCGACACCTCCCACGCCAGCGGGAAGGCTGTGATACCGCTGAGCACGAGGCCCGCGATGAAGATCACGATCCAGGTCCGCGCCGCAGCAAGGGTGCTCATGCCCCGACCCTAGGAGGCGCCACCCCGCCGAGTCGTCCTCCTCGCGGACGATAGGGTTCTCACGACCCCTTTTCGCTCGAGGCTGGAGGACGCCGTGGCGTGGTTGGTGACCGGAGGTGCCGGATACATCGGCTCCCACGTTGTGCGGGCGTTCCGCGCCGAGGGGATCGACGTGGTCGTCGTGGACGACCTGTCCAGCGGCCACGAGGAGTTCGTCCCGTCCGAGGTGCCCTTCTACCGCGGCACCATCCTCGACGGCGACCTGCTGGAGCGGGTGTTCCGCGAGCACACGGTCAGCGGGGTCGTGCACGTTGCCGGGTTCAAGTACGCCGGCGTCTCCGTCCAGCGCCCGCTGCACACCTACGAGCAGAACGTGACGGCGACCGCCGTGCTGCTCGCGGCGATGCAGGAGGCGGGGGTCGACGCGATCGTCTTCTCGTCGTCCGCAGCGGTCTACGGAACGCCGGACGTCGAGACGGTCACGGAGGCGACGCCCAAGAACCCCGAGTCGCCCTACGGCGAGTCCAAGCTGATCGGCGAGTGGCTGCTGCGCGACCAGGGCGTCGCCGCCGGCCTCCGCCATACCTCCCTCCGCTACTTCAACGTGGTCGGCTCTGGCGACCCCGCGCTGCGTGACACCAGCCCGCACAATCTGTTCCCGCTCGTCTTCGACGCCCTGGTCGACGGCCGCGTCCCGCGGATCAACGGAAACGACTACCCGACGCCGGACGGCACGTGCGTGCGCGACTACATCCACGTCGCCGATCTGGCCGTCTCGCACGTGGCTGCGGCCAAGCGCCTCGATGCGGGCGAGTCGGTGGAGCCCGTGTACAACCTCGGCAGCGGCGATGGTGTGAGCGTCGGCGAGATCATGTCGACGGTGGCGTCCGTGACCGGCATCGCCTTCACCCCAGAAGTGGGGCCTCGACGTGCGGGCGACCCGGCGAGGATCGTTGCGTCGGGAGAGCTCGCAGCCCGCGACCTCGACTGGAAGATGCGCCACACTCTCGACGAGATGGTAGGCAGCGCCTGGGAAGCACGCCAGGCGGCGTCCTGAATCCCGACCAACGGGGGTAGACAGGTCGGGCGTGTCGCGATCGTTGTCGTTCGTCGGCGCGTCGTGAAGTCTCGACCAGGCGTTAAGGCTTTACGATTCGCGACTTGACTGGAGCGAATGACAACGGTGTAATTATTGCGACACGTCAAATGTGTCGCTGACAGTTCAAGGGTGGGGAGACCGATATGGCAGTTCCTGAATATCGTTCTGGGGTACCCGACGACTGGTTCATCGATCCGGTGCGACTCGGGGTTCCGGGTGTCCGGGCGGGCGTCGACGACGACAACCCGCTCGCGTGGCAGTCCGACGCTCTGTGCGCGCAGACGGATCCCGAGGCGTTCTTCCCCGAGAAGGGCGGCTCGACGCGTGACGCGAAGCGGATCTGCACCTCGTGCGAGGTCCGATCCCAGTGCCTCGAATACGCTCTCTCGAACGACGAGCGGTTCGGCATCTGGGGCGGTCTCTCGGAGCGCGAGCGCCGCAAGCTCCGCAAGCGCGCCGGCTGACCGGGTCGAATACGCGCCGCGCCCGAGGCACTACCGGGATCGGCGCAGCCCCAACTTAGGCTGACTCCCGATGTATCCGAGAGTCACCGCCATCGTCGTCGCCCACAGCGGCGGCCCCCGCCTGCAGCGCACTCTCGACGCCATCGCGGCGCAAACCCGCCAGCCGGACGCCGTGATCGCCGTCGACTGCGCGAGCACGGACGACGCCGCGCGCCTGCTCGCGGACGCCCGCCCCACCCACCTCCTCCGCAGCGGCGAGAAGCTCCCGTTCGGCTCGGCGATCTCGACCGCCGTACGCGTCCTGCCGCCCACCTCGTCGCCCGACGAGTTGCTTTGGCTGCTCGCCCAGGACACCGCACCCGAGCCGGAGGCCCTCCAAGCTCTGCTCGGCGCTCTCGAAGTCTCGCCCTCCGTCGCGGTGGTCGGTCCCAAGCTGGTCGACGCCGAGGATGCCGCGTTCATCCGCGAGTTCGGCGAGGCGATGACCCCGTTCGGCGCCTCGCTGCCGCTGGTCGAGAACGAGCTCGACCAGGCCCAGCACGACGGACTGAGCGACGTGCTGGCTGTGTCGTCGGCGGGAATGCTTGTGCGCCAGCCCGTCTGGGAGGCCCTCGACGGGTTCGACCCGGCGCTCCCGACCGTCGACGACGGTCTCGACTTCTGCACACGAGCACGCCTCGCCGGCTACCGGGTGACCCTGGTCGCGCAGGCTCGCGTCGCGGTTGGCGGCGATGGGCTCGCCGGCCCCAACCTGTCGCGCAAGTGGTCGGTCCGTCGAAAGCTCGCGGGGGAGCGACGTCGAGCGCAGCTCCACCGCCGCATGGCGTACGCGCCGGGCTGGGCGGTCGTCCCGCACTGGTTGACGCTGGTGCCCCTCGCGATCCTCCGCTCGATCCTGCGGTTGCTGCGCAAGGAGCCAGGCTCGGTCGGCGGCGAGTTGGGTGCCGCGTTCCGGGTCGCGTTCTCCGGGCTAGCGGTCAGCAACGCCCGCCGGCGCCTTGCGAAGGCCAAGACCGTGTCCTGGGCCGCGATCGCGCCGCTGCGGATCCCGTTCGGCGATGTGCGCCGGAGCAGGGCGCTCAAGCGCGAGGCGGCGCTGGTGCGCCAGCAGGGCGAGCGCCAAGATCTCGACTTCTGGGGGACCGGCGGCGGCTGGACCGTGCTGGCGGCACTGGTCATCGGGGTCGCGCTGTTCTTTCCGCTCGCGTCGTCTTCGGCCATCACGGGCGGCGGGATGCTGCCGCTCGACGCCTCGGTCGGCCAGCTCTGGGCGAACCTCGGCTACGGCTGGCGCGACGTCAACCTCGGGTTCGTGGGGGCGGCGGATCCGTTCTCGGCCGTCCTCGCGGTGCTCGGCACCCTGACCTTCTGGCAGCCCAGCGCCTCCTTGATCGGGGTCTGGCTGCTCGCGCTCCCGCTCGCGGCGCTCGGGGCGTGGCTCGCGGCGGCGCGCCTCACCGTCCGCCCGACCATCCGGGCCTTCGCGGGCATCGCCTATGCGATCGCCCCGACGCTGTTCATAGCCCTGCAAGGTGGCCGCCCCGGCGCCGTCCTCGCGCATGTCCTGCTGCCCTGGCTCTTCTTCGCCGGGCTGGCCGCCCGTCGCTCCTGGACGGCCAGCGCGACGACGGCACTGCTGGCGGCTGCGACCGTGGCCTGCGCCCCCGTGCTCATCCCGGCGCTCGTCGTGGCATGGATCGCCGCCATCGCGTTCGCTGGACGCCGCGCCGCCCGGATCGTCTTCATCCCGCTGCCCGCCGTCGTGCTGTTCGCACCGCTGGTCTGGCAGCAGGCGGCCCGCGGCGCCTGGCTGTCCGTTCTCGCCGACCCTGGCGTCGTGCTCGACGCCCGGAAGACGCCCGCCTGGCAGCTCGCGCTCGGCTTCCCCGACGGCACGCTGGGAGGTTGGCACGCCATCGCGCAGACCTTGACGTTCGGGACCGGCGCCGGCAACGTACTCGTGCCGATCCTGCTCGCGCCCCTCGGCATCCTGGCGATCCTCGCGCTCTTCCTCCGCGGGACCGTGCGGGCCGTCGTCGCGCTGCTCGTCGCGCTCGCCGGTTTCCTGACCGCCGTGGCCGCTCTGCACGTGGAGGTCGCCGTAAGCGGCTCGACGGTCGCACCGATCTGGCCGGGCAGCGCCCTGAGCCTTTACTGGATCGGGCTGGTCGGGGCGGCGGTGCTCGCGCTGTCCGCATTGAAGCGCGGGTCGCTGGCGCCGGCGTGGGTCGCCATGATCACCCTGGCGATCGCCGCGGTCCCTGCTGCGGTCGCCACGCACAACGGCCAGGCGGCCGTCAGCGCAGCGGACGGCCGGACGATGCCCGCCGTCGTGACGGCGAAGGCGGCCACCCAGCCGCGCACCGGCACCCTGCGCATCACGCCGCAGCCCGACGGTGGCATCGAAGCGGAAGTCGTCCGCGGCGCCGGCCAGACCCTCGACGGCCAGAGCACGCTCAGCACCACGTCGCGCTCCCTGACGTCGGAGCAACGTGAGCTCGCCACCCTGGCAGGCAATCTGTCGTCGCGCAGCGGCTACGACGCGTCGGGCGAGCTCAAGCGACTCGGGATCGACTTCGTGCTGCTCACTCCGGCGGCGACCGCGCTGAACGAGAAGCAGGCCGGCACCGAGCCGGACACCACGGCCGCCGCTGCGACCAGGACCCGCGCGAGCGTCGCCATGGACGCGGACCCGCTCCTGGTCTCCGTCGGCCAGACGACGACCGGTTCGCTCTGGGCCTTCGATCGCGGCACCGCCGTCGTGCCTCCCGCCGCCCAGATCCCGCCGGACGCCGGTGGCATCTGGAGACTGATCGTGCTGCTCGTGCAGGGCGTGATCGTCGGCTTCACGCTCCTGCTGGCCATCCCCACCACGCGCTCGGCCGATCGGGTGTCGGAGCTCAACGCCCGCAGGCCCGAACGCCGTCACGGCGGGGAGCCGCCGGCGATCCAGCCGGACGACGAGCCGGATCCGCCGTCGGACGGCGACGTGCCCATCGCGGAATCCAGCCTCGACGAGTGGGAGGCGGAGCCCGCCGAGGAGGCGGCCGTCGAGTCGTACGACGAGGAGGTCGGCTCCGCCCCGGCGGAGCCGGAGCCGGCGCAGGAGTCCGAGCCAGCACGGCCCGAGCCCGAGCCTGAACCCGAAGCCGAGCCTGAACCCGAGCCTGAACCCGAGGCCGAGCCTGAACCCGAGCACCCGTCCGAGCCTGAGCCCGAGTCCGAGCCCGAGCGCACGCCCGAGCCCGAACCCGACCTCGACTCCGCGCCCGTCACCGTCGGGGCGCCGACGACCCTGGAGGACGGCCTCGATGAGACCATCATCCGACCGCGCCCGTCGACAGAGGGGAGCGACCGTGGCTGACCGTCGAGCACTCGCCCAGGGCGGCGCCCGCGCGATCGGAGGAGTCGTCGGCATCGGCATCGCGGCCGCCGTCATCGCCGGCGCGACGCTGCTGCCGCTCTCCGGTTTCGCGATCGACTCACCCTCCCAGACCGTGCGTCCCGTTCCGGCGGACCAGCAGCGTGTGTGCCCCGGCCCTGTGCTCGCCCTCGCGGCCGACGCCGGTCAGGCCACCCGCCCGAGCGCCATCGGCGATCTCACCACCGTCTACGGAGCTTCGGGGGCCGATACGCAGTCGCGCCGCCTCAAGCCGGACGCCGAGACCACTTCGTCCGACCAGGCGCCGCTCGCGTTGACGGCGACGACCCCGCGGGGCGCGGGCCACGCCCCGCTCTTCGCCGGGGCGCAGGTGCAGGGCGTGACGACCGACGATCTCGCCGGCCTGGCCGCGGCCGCCTGTGCGGAGCCGTCGGCCGACAGCTGGCTCGTCGCGGGTTCCACCACGCTCGGTCAGACCAGCCTGGTGATGCTCGCGAACCCGACCTCCGTCGATGCGACGGTCAACCTCGACATCTACACAGAGACCGGGCGCGTCAGCGCACCGGGGGCCACCGGTATCCTCGTGCCTGCCGGGTCGCAGAAGGTCGTTCCGCTGGCCGGTCTCGCTCCCTCGGCGACGGCGCCCGTCGTGCACGTGACGACGACGGGCGGCCAAGTGGTCGCAACGATGCAGCAGAGCTTCGAGCAGGGCATCCAGCCCCGCGGCGTCGAGCTCGCAGGCGCGACGGGCGCCCCCGGGCGGGTGCAGACCATCCCCGGCGTGACGATCGCGTCGCTTGCGGCGATCACCGCCGGCCAGTCGGCCGAGAGCGTGGGGGTGGACTACCCGGCCGTCCGGATCCTGGTGCCGGGCGACCAGGACGCCAAGATCACCATCGGCGCCGTCGGCGAGACCGGGACGAGCGCGGGCAACTCGTACGCGCAGACGGTGAAGGCCGGAAACGTCGCCGAGATCCCGCTGGACAATCTCAAGGACGGCAGCTTCACGGTGACCGTCCGTTCGGACGTGCCCGTCGTCGCCGCGGTGCGCACCTCCGTCATCGGTACGACGTCCCGTGATTTCGCGTGGTTCACGTCGACCGCACCCCTCGGCCACACGCAGCTGGTCGCCGTTCCGCCCGGACCGGGCCCGCAGCTGCACTTCGCCAACGCGGGGGAGAGCGACGCCAAGGTGACTGTCCAGCGGTCGGCCGGAGAGTCGAGCACGGTGACCGTCCCGGCCGAGGGCGGCGCCAGCCTTGCCGTGGCCAGTGGTCGGTACACACTGACCGGCGTCGACGGCCTCGAAGTGAGCGTGAGCGTGAACGGGGACGGCATCGCGAGCTCCTTCGCAGTGGCACCGGCCGGACCGCTCGCGGCGCCGATCGTGGTCTATCCGCACTGACCCGATGGCGCTCGACGCCTGACGTCCCGGTCGACGCGGGGCCTCGAGTCAGAAGTGCCGGAAGCGGTCGGGTGCGAGATCCCACGGGTCCTTGCCGAGCAGCTCGGCGACCGCTCGGAACACGCACCCTTCGATGTACATGCGGCGGTGCAGGTCGTCGTCGCGATGCAGCTTGGTGAGGCGCTGGATGGGCACGCGGTACAGCACGATCCGCCGGCGGGCGTGATCCACGAACCAGCGGTCGACGCCGTCGGTGCCGGTGTTGCCGATCGGCGTCGCGGCGACCTCGAAGTGGACGTTCGCGAGCTCCTCCGGCCACACGCCCTTGAGGTAGTCGGCCGTGGAGGCGACCGTCATGTCGAAGAAGTCGATGCGGTTCTGCAGCATCGGCAGGTGCGGGCCGGTCACCGGACCGCGCGCCCCCCTGCCGTGACGGCTGCGCCAGCGGCTGGTCGCCGGAGGGTTGCTGCTGGTGCGGCGGTTGCGGGGCATGTCGCAATCCTACGTCGGTGGTGCTCCGGTAGTCTGAGCGCGATGTTGAGCCGTCCGTGTTCCCGTGTCGCCTGCCCGCGCGACGCCGTGTCGACGCTGACCTACGTGTACGCCGACTCGATGGCGGTGCTCGGCCCGCTCAGCCTCTCGCACGAACCCCACTCCTACGACCTGTGCGCCATCCACGCCGAGCGCCTGTCGGCGCCGCAGGGGTGGCAGATCGTGCGCCACGAAGTCTTCGGCGAGATCAAGTAGGGTGACCCGCGTGCATGACTCTGACCCGATCGACGACATCCGCGCGGCCCTTTCGGCCGTGGTCAAGACCTACGACGTCCGCGGTCTGGTCGGCAGCGGGCTGACGCCCGAGATCGTCACCGCCGTCGCCGCCGGATTCGTCGACGAGATCGGCGCAGCCGGGTCCGAGGTCGTGGTCGGTCACGACATGCGCGACTCCTCGCCGGAGTTCGCTGCGGCCTTCGCGCGCGGCGCCCGTGCCCGCGGGGCGGACGTCGTCTCCATCGGTCTCTGCTCGACGGACGAGTCGTACTACGCGTCGGGAGCGCTCAACGCAGCGGCGGCGATGTTCACCGCCAGCCACAACCCGGCCACCTACAACGGCATCAAGCTGTCGCGCGCCGGCGCCCAGGGCATCAGCCTCGACACCGGGCTCGCCGCCATCCGCGACCGGGCCGCGGCATACCTGGCCGAGGGTCTCGTCGAAGTCGACCGGCCGGGAGGCTGCCGCGAGCTCGACGTCCTCGCCGACTACGCCGCGTACCTTCGCCGTCTCGTCGACCTCAACGGCATCCGGCCGATCCGCGTCGTCGTCGACGCCGGCAACGGTATGGGCGGACTCACCGTCCCCGCCGTGCTCGGACAGGCCGCCGGCCTGCCCGCGCTGCCGATCGAGATCGTCCCGATGTACTTCGAGCTCGACGGGAGCTTCCCGAACCACGAGGCGAACCCGCTCGAGCCCGCCAACCTGGTCGACCTCCAGGCCGCCGTCGTCGAGCACGGCGCCGACCTCGGGCTCGCCTTCGACGGCGACGCCGACCGCTGCTTCGTCGTCGACGAGACGGGTGCAGCGGTCTCGCCCTCGGCGGTGGCCGCGATCGTCGCCCTCCGCGAGATCGCCCGGGTGCGCGCGACCGATCCGGACGCCGACATCACGATCATCCACAACCTGATCACGTCGAACATCGTCCCGGAGACCATCGAAGCCGCAGGAGCGACGCCGTACCGCACCCGCGTCGGCCACTCCCTCATCAAGGACGCGATGCGCGAGACCGGTGCGGTCTTCGGCGGGGAGCACTCGGCGCACTACTACTTCCGCGACTTCTGGAGCGCCGACAACGGCATGCTGGCCGCGATGCACCTGTTGGCCGAGTTCGGCTCGCAGGACCGCCCGCTGTCGGAGCTGGCCGCCGTCTACAGTCCGTACTCGCAGTCCGGCGAGATCAATTCGTCGGTGGAGGACGTGCCGGCGGCGTACGCGCGGATCGTCGAGACCTTCACCGGCCGCGCCGAGTTCGACGAGCTCGACGGCCTCACCGTCACCGGTCTGACCGACGAGAGCGAGCCGTTCTGGTGGTTCTCGGTGCGGCCGTCGAACACGGAGCCGCTGCTGCGGCTCAACGTGGAGGCGGCCGACATCGCCACGATGGCGCGCGTCCGCGACGAAGTGCTGGGGCTTATTCGGGCGTAAGCTCGTCGCCGCCCCTTAGCTCCACCGCGCATGACAGAATAGCCGCATGCCTTCGTCTGCCATTGACACCTCCCTGCCGTTCCGGGTCGCGGACCTCGCGCTCGCCGAGGCGGGGAGGCACCAGATCCGGCTCGCCGAGAACGAGATGCCGGGCCTGATCGCCCTCCGCGAGGAGTTCGGCCCGACGCAGCCGCTCAAGGGCGCGCGCATCGCCGGCTCCCTGCACATGACCGTGCAGACCGCCGTGCTCATCGAGACGCTCGTCGCCCTCGGCGCACAGGTGCGCTGGGCGAGCTGCAACATCTTCTCCACGCAGGACGAGGCCGCAGCGGCGATCGCCGTCGGCCCGCACGGCACCGTCGATGCGCCCGCCGGCGTGCCCGTCTTCGCCTGGAAGGGTGAGACGCTCGAGGAGTACTGGTGGTGCACCCAGCAGATCTTCGACTGGACCACCGAGGCGCGCGCCGTCGACGCCGACTGGACCGGCCCGAACCTGATCCTCGACGACGGCGGCGACGCGACGCTGCTCGTGCACAAGGGCCGCGAGTTCGAGCTCGCCGGCAGCGTGCCGAGCGATGCTCCCGGCGACAGCCACGAGTACCGCGTGATCCTGGCGGCCCTTCGCGCCTCCCTCGCCACCTCCTCCGACCGGTGGACGCGCGTCGCCGACGGCATCCTCGGCGTCACGGAAGAGACCACCACCGGTGTCCACCGCCTGTACGAGCTCGCCAAGGGCGGCGACCTCCTGTTCCCGGCGATCAACGTCAACGACTCGGTCACCAAGAGCAAGTTCGACAACAAGTACGGCATCCGGCACTCGCTCCCCGACGGCCTCAACCGCGCGACCGACGTGCTCATGGGCGGCAAGGTCGCGTTCGTCTGCGGCTACGGCGACGTCGGCAAGGGCGCAGCGGAGGCCCTCCGCGGTCAGGGTGCTCGCGTGATCGTCAGCGAGGTCGACCCGATCAACGCCCTCCAGGCGGCCATGGACGGCTTCCAGGTCACCACGCTCGAGTCGGTCGTCGGCGAGGTCGACATCGTCATCACCGGCACGGGCAACCTCAACGTCGTCACCCTCGACCACATCCTCGCGATGAAGCACCTCGCCATCGTCGCCAACGTCGGCCACTTCGACAACGAGATCGACATGGCCTCGCTGGAGGCCCTCCCCGGCGTCGAGAAGGTCGAGATCAAGCCGCAGGTGCACGAGTGGCGCCTCCCGACCGGCCGCAGCGTCCTCGTGCTGTCCGAGGGACGCCTGATGAACCTCGGCAACGCCACGGGCCACCCGAGCTTCGTGATGAGCAACTCGTTCACCAACCAGGTGCTCGCCCAGCTCGAGCTCTACGTCTCGACCGAGAAGTACCCGGTGGGCGTGTACGTGCTCCCGAAGCACCTCGACGAGAAGGTGGCGCGACTCCACCTCGCCGCGCTCGGAGTGAAGCTGACGACCCTGACCGACGAGCAGGCCGCGTACATCGGCGTCCCCGTGGACGGCCCGTACAAGGTCGACCACTACCGCTACTGATGGCGCTCGAGTTCGCGGACCGGGAGCTGCCCGGAGGACTCGTCCTGCGGGTGAGGCGCGAGGAGGACGCCGCCGCGCTCGCGGCAGCGTACGCGCGCAACCGCGGGCACCTGGCGCCCTGGGACCCGACGAGGTCGGAGGAGTTCTTCACCGAGGCGGGCCAGCTGGCTCGCACGCGCGAGCTCCTCGCCCTCCACGCGATCGACGCCGCGGTGCCGCTCGTGATCGTCGACGGCGACGAGATCGCCGGCGGGATGGACCTGAGCAACGTCGTGCGCGGTGCGTTCCAGAGCGCGATGGTCGGCTACTGGCTCGACCGCGGCCACACCGGCCGCGGCCTGGCATCCGTCGCGCTCACGGCGCTGCTGGAGGCCTGCAGGGACGACTTCGGGCTGCACAGGGTGCAGGCGGCCACGCTGCTCGCCAACCACGCCTCCCAGTCGGTGCTCACGCGCGCCGGCTTCGAGCGGATCGGCGTCGCTCCGGCCTACCTCAAGATCGCGGGCCGCTGGCAGGACCACGTGCTCTTCCAGCGCATCCTGCACGACTGAGGTCAGCGACGGCGGTAGACGTCTGCCCGATGGTCGACGCGCACCACGAGCACTCGGACCCGGTCGTCGTCGATTTCATAGAGGACGCGGTAGGGCCCCCGTTGTGCGCTGAACAGCCCCTCCAGCTCTCTGCTGAGCGGCTTGCCCACCCGGTACGGCGAGCGGGCGAGGTCGCCGAAGGCGAATTCGATCACCGCCGAGACGATGCGTGGAGGGATCCGCTCGAGATCACGTGCCGCCGGCGACGAGAAGATGACCTCGTACGTCACGCGGTGCGCTGGGTGCCGAAGCGGGCTCGAACCTCCGACTCGCTGAGCCCCCTGCCCGTCGCGAGCTCGCTCCGGGCCTCGCTCACCGCCTCCAGAGTGCCCTGCTGAGAAAGCCAATAGAGCGTTTCCTGCAGGGCCTCCCACTCGTCGATTCCCACGATCATCGCCGCAGGGACCCCGTTCTTGGTGATGGTGACCTGCTCGTGAGTGGTCGCGGCGGCATCGACGAGCTCGTTGAGGTGGCTCTTCACCTGAGAGATCGGAAGGGTTTGCATGGTCTCACTGTAGTCCGAATAGAGGTCTGCAAGAGACCTTTATTCGGACCCAAAAGAGCCCCTTCACACCTCCGCGAAGGCGCGCACCGGGAACGTCCCGAACCCCTCCACCGCCGGCGGCGCGGCCGTGAACCGCGTGCCGCGCGCCGGGAGGTCGCCGAGGCGGGTCAGGTGCTCGACGACGTGGATGCCGCGAGCGAGCAGGATGCTGTGCGCGGGCCGCGAGCCCTCGTTCTCCGTGTCGTCGATGTTCAGCGAGTCGATCCCGACGAGCGCGACGCCGCTGCGGGCCAGGTGCTCGGCGCCCGCCTCGGTCAGGTACGGGGCGCCCGTGGCGTACTCCGGGGTGCCGAAGTGCCTGTCCCAGCCGGTGTGGAGCAGCACCGCGGACCCGGAGAGCTCCCTGTCGTAGAAGACCTCTGCGG
Organism: Leifsonia sp. TF02-11; assembly: GCF_017565305.1. Taxonomy (GTDB): domain Bacteria; phylum Actinomycetota; class Actinomycetes; order Actinomycetales; family Microbacteriaceae; genus Leifsonia. Next base: position 3,057 of record NZ_JAGEKP010000002.1, on the reverse strand, counting down.
GGATGCCGCGCTCTGCGGCGTCCGTCAGGTGGAACACCTCCGCCCGCAGCCCCACCAGCGTGGCGAGGTCGAGCGACGCGAGGTCGCCGCCGTCGGCGTAGCGGTGGAAGGGGCTGTCCAGGTAGGTGCCGGTGTTGCCGATCATCGTGATGACGTCCATCGCGAACTCGGTGCCGGGAGCGTACCGCTCGCGCGACGCCTCACGTGTGAGGTGAGGGGTGATGACCGGTTCGGGGAGGCCAGGGTAGGTGACCAGTCCGGCACGGATCGGGTGGCTGAGGTCGACGATCCGCGTCACGCCGCGATCGTCGGCCGGCGCAGCCATGCCGCGGCTGCCTCGATGCGGTTCCTCGACGATGCGGAGGCCGCGGAGCTCGACAGAGCCGACGAGCGCGAGACCCAGGTGCCGGACGAACAGCTCGGCGACCTCGGCCTCCCCGACCGCGGCTGTCGGCACGTCCAGTCGGAAGCCCTCTGTGGTCAGGCCGCCACCGTTGACGAACGACACCACCGCATCGAAGTGGGCACGGTACTCGGTCATCGGCGCTCCTGGAGGGTGGCCGGCCGAAGGGCCGGGAGGGTGGATCAGCGGTCGGGGAAGCCGTGCGGGAGGGCGTCGAGCACCGGCTCGAGGCGCTGGAGCCGTTCGGCCTCCAGGGCGAGCCCTGCGGCGTCGCGCTGACGGCGGAGGACGGCGACGGCCACCAGGAACGACTCGGCGTCGACCTGCGGCAGCGGCGAGACGAAGGGTGCGGCCTCCCGCGCGAGCTCGGTGCTCAGCCCGATGCGCGCCGCGACCGTCAGCTGCGGCGCCTGGCGCACGAACTGGGCGATCCGGCGCGACAGCCGGTCCGGGAGCCGGCCGACGTCGGCGGTCTGCGCCCAGCCGTAGAGGTGCGCGGGCAGGAAGAGGGTGAGCGGCTGCGGGTGGGGGACGCGCTCCATCTGGCTGTACGTACCCGCCAGCAGATCACCCAGGCGCTTGGACCGGGTGTTGAGGAGGCCGGTGAGCGCGGCGATGCCGCCGAACGTCATGTAGATCTCGAGCACGCCGACCAGGGCACGGATGAACGCGTGTCGGAATCCGGTCGCTCCGCCGTCGTCGCGCACGATGCGCGCGCCGACCGCGAGCCGGCCGAGCGAGCGGCCGTGGGTCAGCAGCTCCATCGCGGTCGGCAGCACGACCATGCCGAAGACGAGGATGAGCACGACCAGTGCGCGAGCCAATGCGGCGTCGAGGCCGCCTCCCGTCGCGACGAGGAGCAGGATGCATCCCAGCATCACGAGCATCGAGAACAGCCAGTCGATCATCGTGCCGGCCGCGCGGAGGATGTAGCTGGCCGGCTTGACGTCGAGAGTGACGGCCTCGCCTGTCACGAGTTCGCGCTCGGCACCGGCCTGGGCCTGCGCCGCACCGGGCTGGCCCGCGCCCGGCTGGGCCGCACCGCGCTGGGCCGCGCTCGATGGTCCCGTTCGGGGCTGACCCCCGCTCGGGAGCATGGGCGCTGATGCCGTCATGGCTATCATTCAAGCAGATGGATCTCGACGCATACACGGCAGCGCGCAGTGCCGACTGGGACAGGCTCTCCCGGCTGGCCGCGCGGCGACGCCTGGACGGCCGCGACGCCGACGAACTGATCGACCTCTACCAGTCCGGGGCCGCCGATCTGTCGGCGATCCAGACCAGTGCGGGTTCCACCGCGGTCGGCGACAAGCTGTCGGTGACGCTGGCCACTGCGCGGCTGCGTTTCACCGGGGCCGGCACCAATCTGTTCTCGCAGATCCCGCGCTTCTTCGTGCTGCAGCTGCCCGCCGCGCTCTACCGGATCCGCTGGATCGTGCTGGCGGTGGCGGTCTTCACGATCGTCGTCGCGACGCTCTACGCGCTCTGGATCACCGGCAATCCGCAGGTCTTGCGCAACCTCGGGGACGACGCGGCGCTCAAGCAGTATGTGAACCACGAGTTCGTCGACTACTACTCGAACAACCCGGCGGCGTCGTTCGCCGGTCAGGTCTGGACAAACAACGCCTGGATCGCCGCCCAGTGCATCGCGTTCGGGATCACGGGGTTGTGGGTGCCCTACGTCCTCGTGCAGAACGCGGTCGGGGTCGGCACCGCGGCGGGCGTGATGTTCGCGTACGGTCGCGGCGACGTCATGTTCGCCTACATCCTCCCGCACGGCCTCCTGGAGCTCACGAGCGTCTTCGTCGCGGCGGCAGCGGGCCTGCGGATCTTCTGGGCCTGGATCGCCCCTGGAGCGCGCACCAGGGGCCAGGCGCTGGCGGAGGACGGCCGGGCCTTGTTCACGGTCGCTGTCGGCTGCGCGATCACACTCTTCGTCTCCGGCCTCATCGAAGGCTTCGTAACCCCGTCGGCCCTCCCGGTCTGGGCCAAGATCGCCATCGGCGTGCTGGCGCTGGCCGCGTTCCTCTTCTACATGCTCGTGGTCGGCCGCCGCGCGGTACGCGCGGGCGAGACCGGCGACCTCACCGAGTTCGAGGCCGGCGACCGCCGCGTCGTCGCCGGCTGACGCGGCGCTGCGCCGCGTCGCGCCGCGTCGCGCCGCGCGGCGTCTTGCCCGCGGCTTTCGTGACGAATCTCGACATTCGTGCCACGAATCTCGAGATTCGTCACGAATCATCGCCGAGGAACCGCTCGCTCGTCACGAGCCGTCGTCGGGCTCGGGAAGTATATTGGCGACGAATGTAGCCGGCGCACCGCCGGCGCCACACCGCGGCGCTCTTCCGCGCGCTGTCGCCTCTCTGCCGCGACATTCGGGACGAATGTGGCGATTCGTGGCACGAATGTCGACATTCGTGACGAATCCCGACGTGGCGATGCGCGGCGTCGGCGCTGCGGCGCCGTCGCGCTTCGCGTCGCCTCGCGCGCTGTCGTCTCTCTGCCGCGACATTCGTGACGAATGTGGCGATTCGTGGCACGAATGTCGACATTCGTGACGAATCTCGACGTGGCGATGCGCGGCGTCGACGCTGCGGCGCCGTCGCGCTTCGCGTCGCCTCGCGCGCTGTCGCCTCTCTGCCGCGACATTCCGTACG
>NZ_JAGEKP010000019.1 GCF_017565305.1 Leifsonia sp. TF02-11 | reverse complement strand
CCTCCAGTTCCTGTACCCGCGTTACCGCGCACAAGCGCGACAAACCAGCGAGGAGCGCGAATGACTCTGATGGGTTTTGAGGCATTTTCGGATGTCGATCGTGTCGTCAAGCACGCGATCGGCGGCGACCGGAGATACGGCATCCCGATCGAGGCGTACCGGCACGGGGATGAGTACACGGTCGTAGCGGACGTGCCAGGCGTAGCCGAGGAGGACATGGATGTTGATGTCGAGCGCAACGTGGTCACCATCCGCGTGACCCGCAAGGCCGCCCACCAGCTCGGCGACCAGGTGTACGTCGACGAGCGACCGCGTGGCGAGTTCGTGCGGCAGCTATATCTGGGAGAAAGCCTGGACAGTACTCGAGTGACCGCTGACCGCGGAGATGGCCTTCTCACCCTGCACATACCGGTTGATCCGGCGAGCAAGCCGCGGCGGGTTGAGATCGGTCACAACCCCAGAAACCTGTCACCGACCAATGAAGGGAAGCAGTGATTTTATGACGGACACCACCTCCCCTGCTGTAGGAACCGACAGCCGGGTCATCGCAGTGGTGGAGAGTTACCCGGAAGCAGAGGAGATCGTTCAGACTCTCGCCGACGGCGACTTCCCCATCGAAAAGACGCGCATCGTCGGAGAAGACTTGAAGATGGTTCAGCACGTCACTGGGCGGCTGCGCCTTGGGGGCGCGATTCTGCGTGGCGCCTGGGCTGGAGCCGTCGCTGGCCTTCTGATCGGTTGGCTGTTCGGGATGGCGAACTTCTGGATCCCGGTGATCGCCGGGCTGCTCGTCACCTTCTACGGCCTCATTGCCGGTGGGGTGATCGGCGCGGCCGTCGGCTGGGTCTACTACGCATTCACCCGACAGAACCGTTTTCTCCTGACGGTGTCGGCGCTGCAGCCCGGACGGTACGAGGTTCTGGTTGACTCCGACGTCGCAGATCAAGCATTCAGCATTCTGGCAAAGAAGGGAGCTCACTGATGGCAAAGGCAGTCGGCATCGACTTGGGAACCACGAACTCGGTCATCGCCGTGTGGGAGGCCGGTGAGGCGAAAGTCATCCCCAACACTGAAGGCGCTCGCACCACCCCGAGCGTGGTCGGCTTCACCGACAACGGTGAACGCCTCGTCGGCCAGCTCGCGCGCAGGCAGGCAATTCTGAACCCCAAGGGGACGATCTCGTCGGCCAAGCGGTTCATCGGCCGTTCCTACGACGAGATCGCCGAGGAGGCCAAAGCAGTCGGATTCGATGTCGTGCCTGGTCCAAACGGCGAAGCCCGGTTCGACGTCCGCGGCAAGCTGTACGCACCGGAGGAGATCAGCGCACTGGTCCTGCGCAAGCTGGTGGATGACGCTTCGAAGTTCCTCGGCGAACGAGTCACCGAGGCGGTCATCACCGTGCCTGCTTACTTCAACGACGCTCAGCGCACTGCTACCAAGGACGCAGGAAAGATCGCCGGGCTTGACGTGCTGCGCATCGTGAACGAGCCGACGGCGGCCGCGCTCGCGTACGGCATGGACAAGAAGGACCACGAGACTGTTTTGGTCTTCGACCTTGGTGGTGGCACCTTCGACGTTTCGCTGCTGGATGTCGGCGACGGGGTGGTCGAGGTGCGGGCGACTGCTGGCGACACGCACCTTGGCGGTGACGACTTCGACCGCCGCCTGGTGGACTACCTCGCCGACGCCTTCGAGAAGGAGAACGGCATCGACCTGCGCAAGGACCCGCAGGCGTTGCAGCGGCTGTTCGAAGCGGCCGAGAAGGCGAAGGTGGAACTGAGCACGGTGAGCCAGGCGCAGGTAAGTCTGCCGTTCATCACCGCGGACGCGTCAGGGCCGAAGCACCTCACCACCACCATCACACGTGCGGTGTTCGACAACATCACCCACGACCTGGTCGAACGCTGCCTCGGACCGGTTCGGCAGGCAATGGCGGACGCGAAAGTGAGTGAGGCGGACATCGATGAGGTCATCCTGGTTGGTGGCTCGACGCGTATTCCGGCGGTTCAAGATCTGGTTCGTCGGCTGACCGGCGGCAAGGACCCGAACATGACCGTCAACCCAGACGAGGTTGTCGCCGTCGGAGCAGCAATCCAGGCCGGCGTCTTGAAGGGAGAGGTGGAGGACGTCCTTCTGCTGGATGTGACGCCGCTCTCGCTGGGCGTTGAGACGCGGGGTGGCGTGATGACGAAGATCATCGAGCGCAACACGACCATCCCGGTTCGTCGTTCTGAAGTGTTCTCCACCGCAGCGGACAATCAGGACTCTGTCGAGATCGTGGTTCTGCAAGGCGAGCGCGAACTGGCCGCCGACAACCGCGTCCTCGGTCGGTTCCAGCTGACCGGGATCCGGCCAGCGCTCCGCGGTGAACCTCAGATCGAAGTCACATTCGACATCGACGCGAACGGCATCCTGCACGTCACCGCGCGCGATAAGGACACCGGCTCCGAGCAGTCGATCGAAATCTCCGGCACCTCCACCCTCGATCAGGGCGAGATCGACCGGATGGTGCGCGAGGCTGAAAACAACCGCGCGGAGGATGCGCGCCTTCGTGAGGATGTCGACGCCCGCAACGAGCTCGATGCTTCCGCCTACCGTGTCGAGCGGCTGCTGTCGGAAAAGGGAGACGCAGTGCCGCAGCATGAGCGGGCGCGCGCTGAGCTGCTGATCGGGCAGGCACGTGAGGCCGGCGAGAACAAGGTGGGGGCCACGGAAGCCCGGCAGCTGAGCGGCGAACTGCAGCAGGTCGCGCAGTCCCTGTCTCTTGCCCAAGCGGCGGCCACCTCAGGCGGCGATAGTGCAGCGACGGCGGAGAGCGATTCCGACAGCGACGACGTGGTCGACGCTGAGTTCGATCGGCAGTGAGGCTCGAGATGAACGAGAATCCCACGGATCCCGTCGTGGAGAGCAGCTCTCCGCCCACAGAACCCATCCCAGTCCAACCGGAGGTGGATGAACGCGACGCCAAGATCACCGAGCTCGAGGACCGGTGGCGCCGGTCGGCTGCTGATCTGGACAACGCCCGCAAGCGGTTCGCGAAAGAGTCCGCGATGGTGCGTGATGGAGAACAGTCTCGCGCCGCCGGTGTCTTCCTTCCGGTGATTGACGGGTTGGACGACGCCCTCGTCTTTGCGAACGAAGTGGCCGACCCGCTCACGGATGGCATTAGGGCGATCCGTGACCAGGCGATTGCAGCAATGCTTCGCCTGGGCTTCCCGCGAATCGATGCCACCGGTGTCCCTTTTGACCCGGCCCTGCACGAGGCAGCGTCTGTTGTCCCTTCGGAGGATGTGCCGCCACGAACCGTGGTGTCGATCATCCGTGCCGGATACGGGCTCCCCGACCGGCTACTTCGTCCCGCAACTGTGGTCGTTTCCTCCGCTGAAGGGTGAGCGATGGCAGACGATTACTACCAATTGCTCGGGGTCGCCCGCGACGCCGACCAGAAAAGTATCCATAAGGCGTATCGTGCGCTGGCCCGCAAGTTCCACCCGGACATCAATAAGGATGCGGGAGCGGAGGAGCGCTTCAAGAAGATCAGCGAGGCATATCATGTGCTCTCTGACCCGGAGACACGCAGCCAGTACGACCGGTTCGGCGCTGACTTCCGCCAATACGCCGGGGCAGGCGCTGCTCCGCCCCATTCCCGTGGGCGCGGCCCAAGCGCGTATACCTGGACGAGTTCTGGCGGCAGTCCAGACGGCGGCAGCTTCGATTGGGACAGCCTGTTCGGCGACATGTTCCGCAACATGCGAGGTTCTGATCACACCGCCGAGTTCGAGCTCACCGTAGAGGACGCGTACCGCGGCGGCTCACGCACTATCCAGCTTGCGTCTCCAGACGGATCGGTACACAGCTATCAGGTGGACATCCCTCCTGGTGTGCTCGATGGCGAAACGATCATGATCAGTGGCGCAGGGGGCGCCGGCCGGGGCGAGGGCTCATCGGGAGACCTCGTCCTGACCGTGCGCCTTCGCCCGGATAAGCGGTTCCGGGTGACCGGGGCGGACATCGAGGTGGACCTTCCGGTCACCCCCTGGGAGGCGGCGCTCGGCGCGCAAGTACCGGCGGTCACCCCTGGAGGGAAGGTCAACGTTCGGGTGCCCGCCGGCTCATCCAGCGGCCGCCGTCTCCGCCTCCGCGGACAAGGCATGCGACGACATGGTGGCCGGCCTGGCGACCTCTACGCGCGTGTGAAAATCGTCGTCCCGAAGCATCTGTCCGACGCAGAACGCTCCCTTTACGAGCAGCTACGAGCCGCGTCCACATTCGACCCGAGGGCAGCAGCATGAGTTCACCACACCTGCCGATGATTCCGCCGAGGCTGAGCCTGGACGCCCTCGCCTCCGTCACCGGGGTGCACCCGGATCTGCTTCGCCGGTTCGTGGAACTCGGCATCATCACACCGATTTCCGACATGCGTGGCCGACAGTGGTTCACACCCGACGCAGTCGGCACCGTCCAGCGAGCGGTACGTCTGCGGACCGGTCTTGGACTCTCGTACAGCGCTGTCGTCATCGTTGGGGAACTGCTCGACCGGATTGACCTACTCGAGAATCGCCGCTCCGTGCCCCCGCGGCACTCCGACCTGTGGAGGAAGGACACATCATGGATTTGAACTTCTTGACTGAAAAGTCCAAGCAAGCTCTCTCCGAGGCGCAGGAGCTCGCGTCCCGAGGCCAGCAGTGGGAGGTGCAGGACGCACACCTGCTCCTCGCGCTGCTGACGCAAGAAGGGGGACTGGTTCCCCGCATTCTGGAACACGCTGGCTTATCGGTTGAGGAGCTGATTGACGCCTCACGCCAAGCGGTCGAGAAGCTGCCAAGGGTGACCGGATCCGCTCGTCCCGGCCCGAACCAGGTAGCGTTGAGCAGGGAGCTCTCGGCCACTCTGGATCGTGCAGAACGTGAAGCCAAGCGGTTGAAGGACTCGTATGTCTCGGTCGAGCACCTAGTTCTAGCTTTGGCCGATGACCCCACCGGCCGCGGCGTCGGCCGACTCCTCGGCGATCACGGAGTCACGCGAGAGTCCTTCGTGTCTGCACTTACCGCGGTTCGAGGTAACCAGCGGGTGACCTCGGCAACTCCGGAGCAGACTTACGAGGCGTTGGAGAAGTACGGACGCGACTTGGTCGCCGACGCTCGAAACGGCCGCCTGGACCCGGTGATTGGACGCGACGCCGAAATCCGTCGAGTCATCCAAATCCTTTCGCGCAAGACCAAGAACAACCCGGTTCTCATCGGCGAACCCGGAGTGGGCAAGACCGCCATTGTGGAGGGGCTGGCGCAGCGCATTGTCAGCGCCGATGTACCTGAGGGCTTGCGAGACAAGACTGTCTTCCAGCTTGACCTCGCCGCACTTGTCGCCGGGGCGAAGTATCGCGGCGAGTTCGAGGAACGGATGAAGGCGGTGCTGGCTGAGGTCACCGCGTCGCAGGGCCGCATCCTGCTTTTCATCGACGAACTCCACACGCTCGTCGGAGCAGGCGCAACCGAAGGCGCTATGGACGCCGGCAACATGCTCAAACCGATGCTCGCACGCGGCGAACTCCACCTGATAGGCGCTACGACTCTGGATGAGTATCGCAAGCACATCGAGCAGGACGCGGCTCTCGAACGACGATTCCAAACCGTTCTGGTCGATGAGCCGACAGTCGAAGACGCGATCAGCATCCTGCGCGGCCTTCGCGAGCGTTTGGAGGTGTTCCACGGCGTTCGAATCCAGGACAACGCGATGGTCGCAGCCGCCACATTGTCGCATCGGTACATCACGGACCGGTTCCTGCCGGACAAAGCGATCGACCTGGTCGATGAGGCGTGCGCTCGCCTGCGCACCGAAATCGACTCGATGCCTGCGGAACTGGACGAACTCACCCGACGCGTGACGCGGTTGGAGATCGAAGAGGCAGCGCTGGCGAAGGAGACGGACACCGCCAGCAAGCAGCGCTTGGATGAGCTGCGGCGAGAACTCGCCGACCTGAAGGCCGACGCCGACGCGAAGCGCGCGCAGTGGGAGGCGGAGCGGCAAGCCATCCGTAAAGTGCAGGAACTGCGGAGCGAGCTGGAGCAAGTGCGCCGTGATGCTGACGAGGCTGAACGCAACTATGACCTGAATCGCGCTGCAGAACTGCGCTACGGCAAACTCGCCGATCTTGAACGGCGGCTCGCTGCCGAAGAGGAGCGGCTCTCCGAGAAACAGGGGAAGAACCGACTCCTCCGGGAGGAGGTCACTGAGGAAGAGATCAGCGAGATCGTCGCCGCCTGGACCGGGATTCCCGTGGCCCGGCTCCAGGAAGGTGAACGGCAGAAGGTTCTTCGCCTGGACGAAATCTTGCGGGAGCGGGTGGTCGGCCAGGACGAAGCGATCCAGGTTGTCACCGACGCCATCATTCGAGCACGCTCCGGTATCCGCGATCCGCGCCGTCCGATCGGCTCGTTCATCTTCCTGGGCCCAACGGGTGTCGGTAAGACGGAACTTGCCAAGGCGCTTGCGAACGCACTTTTCGACAGCGACAACGCCATGATCCGCCTGGATATGAGCGAGTATCAGGAGCGGCACACGGTCAGCCGTCTCGTGGGCGCCCCTCCCGGGTATGTCGGTTACGACGAAGGCGGGCAGCTGACTGAGGCCGTCCGCCGGCGACCCTACAGCGTTGTCCTCTTCGATGAGATTGAGAAAGCGCACCCTGACGTGTTCAACACGCTGCTGCAGGTTCTCGACGACGGCCGGATCACGGACAGCCAGGGCCGTACCGTCGACTTCCGCAACACGATCGTCATCATGACATCGAACATCGGTGCTCAACGCCTGCTGGAGACCGGCGGCGCCGGCACCATTCCGGACGACGTGCGCACGGACGTCCTGGGTGAGCTCCGCGGCCGGTTCCGTCCTGAGTTCCTCAACCGAGTCGATGACATCGTCGTGTTCGCACCCCTAGGAGTTGATCAGATCGAGGCGATCGTCGAACTTCTCATCGCCGACCTGCGACACCGTCTCGCCGAGCGCCAGATCTCTCTCGAGCTCACCCCGGAGGCCCGCCGCCTGATCGCTGAACGAGGCTATGACCCGCTCTACGGAGCACGACCGCTGCGGCGCTACCTCTCCCATGACATCGAGACGCGGATCGGCCGTGCGCTCCTTTCCGGCGACATCGGCGAGGGCGCCATCATCCGTATCGCTGTCACCGGAGGAGACCTAGACGTCTCGATCGAGCCGGGCGAAGTCGAACAGGAGGCAGCATGACTTCCACCGCGGAGATCCGTACGTGCCCACACTGCGGGAAGAAGAACCGCGTCCCCGCCGCTGCGCCTGGCACACCCCGATGCGGGAACTGCCATGAACCACTGCCGTGGATCGCAAACGCGACCGACGAGACGTTCAACGAGATCGCAGAACAGGCGACCATTCCAGTCGTCGTCGACTTCTGGGCGACCTGGTGCGGGCCATGCCGGATGATCAGTCCCGAGCTTGAAAAGCTCGCTGCAGAACGCGCCGGGAAAGTGAAACTGGTAAAGGTAGACGTGGACCGCTCCCCAGCCCTCGCCGCACGTTTCACCATCAAAGCCGTTCCCACCCTCATGGTCTTAGACAAGGGCAAGATCATCGCCCAGAAAGCGGGGGCTGCGCCGATCCACGTATTACGGCAATGGTTCGACGAAGCTATCTCGAAGCGGCAGTCGGAGGCCCACGATGGTCGGTGATGACCCTCATCTGGTATTCATTCACCCGGGCGTACGCCCGCGTACCCCCGGCGTGTGCGAAGACTGCGTTCGCGCAGGCACCACCTGGATGCACCTGCGGGTATGCCTGACATGCGGAAAAGTCGGCTGCTGCGATTCGTCCCCGATGCGTCACGCTCGAGCGCACGCGCATGTCGCCGGCCACCCGATCGTGCAGTCGCTTGAGCCAGGCGAGTGGTGGCGTTGGTGCTACATCGATGAGGACTACGCGTGACCTCTTCGGAGATCACCGAAACTCCCGACACCGTCGGCGCCTATCCCCGGCTCACGCCGGCCCAGATCAGTTGGCTCGCTGCCTCGGGGGAGCGCATGCGCGTCAGCCGAGGACAGGTTCTTACTCGAGCTGGCGAGGATCCGCACTGGTTCTTCGCCGTGGTCAACGGCTGCATCCTCGTCACCGATGACACCCAACCGGAGCGCACCGAGGTCCACGGCGCAGGCCGCTTCACCGGCGACATCGGCCTGCTCGAGGGTCAGCCGTCATTCGTGAACGTGATCGCCCTCACCGACGGCGAAGTCATCAGACTGCCAGCCGCCACCCTGGGTCGCCTCGTCGGCAGACACAGCACACTAGGCGAGACGATCCTCCGTGCGTACCTGATCCGCCGCTCACTCGCCATCGGAGTAGGCAGCGGTCTGCGGATAATCGGTTCGCGCTTCGACCCGGACTCTCGCAAGCTGGTGGAGTTCGTCACCCGGAACCGCATCCCGCACCGATTCCTGGATCTCGACGAGGACGACGTGGCGGAACGAACCGTTGAACGTCTCGGGCTCACACCAGATGAGGTACCCATCGTCATCGTCGCGGGGCGGCGTGTGCTTCACGCGCCGACGATTCGCGAACTGGCGCGGGTCCTGGGCTTACGCTCAACGACATCAGAACCCGAATACGACGTCGCGATCATCGGAGCCGGGCCCGCTGGTCTCGCAGCGTCGATCTACGCATCTTCGGACGGGCTGAAGACGGTGCTGTGCGATGCGTGGGCCACCGGCGGTCAGGCGGGGCGCACGTCCCGAATCGAGAATTACCTCGGCTTTCCCAGCGGTATCGGCGGTGCTGAGCTAGCCGACCTCGCAACAGTGCAGGCCCAGAAGTTCGGCACAACGATTCTCGTTCCCGCGCTAGCGAACAGCATCAGCTGGGACGATCCCGGCTTCATCGAGATCGGCTTCGAAGACGGCTCCCCGGTCCGGTCCCGGAGCGTGATCCTCGCACCAGGGGTGCGTTATGACCGCCTCGCCGCCTTGGCGCCGTATGAAACCTCCTCCGTGTTCTATGCGGCCACTCCAGTCGAAGCCCACATCTGCGGCAATGAGGAGGTCGCCGTCGTCGGCGGAGGGAACTCAGCGGGTCAAGCCGCCCTGTTCCTCGCGAGAACCTCCACAAACGTCCACCTGGTCATCCGACACGAAGACCTCAGTGAGAGCATGTCGCGTTACCTCATCGCCCAGGTCGAAGAGAATCCCCGCATCACCATCCACCGCAACAGCGAAATCGTCGACGCGACCGGCGATCGTGCTCTACGGACCATTGAGATAGCCAACCGGGTCTCTGGCGAAGCACAGACCGTGCCCGTCCGATTCGTCTTCGTCTTCATCGGAGCACGGCCGGCAACCGCGTGGCTTCCGCCGGACCTTCTGCTTGACAGCCAGGGTTACATCCTCACCGGCGCGGATCTTCCGGTGAGCGACGATCGCCGAGCGCTGCGGCCTCCCCTACCGTTGGAGACCTCCAGACCGGACGTCTTCGCAATTGGAGATGTGCGAAGCGGCAGCGCGAAGCGCATGTCGGCCGCGATCGGGGAAGGTGCCAGCGTGGTGCCGATGCTGTTCAGTGCGATTGCGCAGCAGGCGGCACGATGAAGAAGAGCAGCGGCCAGTGTCTGGTGACCCGATTGGGCAGACGTTGCTGGCAGCGGGACGGCCTCGGGAGAGGAATCGAGGTGAATGTATCGGCTCGGAATCAAATTCGCGTTCACACGCCCACGTGTCCGTAAGCCGGTCGATAAACGGGACACCCGCGCCGGCCTCACCCCGGCGTGCCGGGTCGCGTAGTTCGGTGTGCGGGCGATTCCCGTAAGACCCGCCCCCAAAAATGCCCGGTGATGGTGCCCTAAACGCTACAGTCCGATCATGCTCATCGGTTACGCCCGCGTCTCGACCAACGCCCGACGACATCGCTGCCCGGATGCGCGAGGGTGGACGGCTCATCTATGTCGGCGCCGGCACGGCAGGGCGGCTGGGAGTCCTCGACGCGAGCGAGTGCCCTCCGACGTTCGACATCGACCCGTCGCGCGTGGTCGGGGTGATCGCCGGAGGCGACACCGCCATCCGCACCGCCGTGGAAGACGCGGAAGACGACCGCGAGGGCGGCGCCGACGCCATGGCAGCCATCGAGGTGACGGCACGGGACTCGGTCGTGGGACTCTCCGCCTCCGGTCGCACGCCGTTCGTCTCGGGTGCGCTCGGGTTCGCCCGGGCGGCGGGAGCCTTGACCGTCGCGGTCGCGTGCAACCAGGACTCGGTGATCGGGCGCGGTGCCGATCATGCGATCGAGGTCGTGGTCGGGCCCGAGTTCATCGCGGGGTCGACACGTCTGAAGGCGGGGACAGCCCAGAAGCTGATCGTCAACATGATCTCGACGGTCACCATGGTGCGGCTCGGCAAGACCTACGGCAACATCATGGTCGACCTCCGCGCGACGAACGAGAAGCTGCGCGCCCGGGCCGAGCGCATCGTCATGCTCATCGCCGGGTGCACCGCCGACGAGGCAGGCGCGGCGCTCGAGGGCGCCGGCGGGTCGGTCCAGGCCGCCGTGCTCATGCTGCTCCGCGGCCTGAGCGCCGAAGAGGCTGCAGAGCTGGTGGCGACGAGCGACAGCCTCCGCTCCGCGCTCGCACGGGCGTGAACACCGCCCGGATCTCGCTGCGTCCGTACGCCGCGGGCGACGATATCGCGCTGCGCGACGTCTGTCTCCGCACCGGCGATGCCGGAGGGGACGCCACCGGGCTCTACCCCGACGACGAGCTCCTCGCCGACATCTTCCTGATGCCGTACCTCCGTTTCGAGCCGGAGCTGGCGAGCGTCCTGATCAGCGACGACCGACCCGTCGGATATCTCGTGGCGACCGCCGACAGTGTGCGGTTCGCCGAGCGCTACCGCCGCGAGTGGCTGCCCTGGTTCGCCGAACGGCACCCTCGGCCGGAGCGGTCGGACGGGCTGAAGCCGGAGCGGTCGGACTCCGCCCTGGAGCGGGTCCTGGAGCTCGGGCACGCCCCGGAGCATGCGATCGGCCCCGACCAGGAGGCCTTCCCCGCCCACCTGCACATCGACCTCTTGCCCGCAGCGCAGGGGCGGGGCTGGGGTCGGGTGCTCATCCGTCGGCTGCTCGGGCAGCTGCGCGCAGTCGGAGTGCCCGGCGTCCAGCTCGGGGTCGGGGAGCGCAACCGAAACGCCCAGGCGTTCTACCGGCGGCTGGGCTTCCACCCGCTGCCCTCGACGCCTGACGACCCGTACCGCCTCGGAATGGCGACGGACGCCGACGTCTGAGCCACGGACGGCGGCAGCCCTCCGTGGCGGATCCCGCTGAGCGTAGGCTGAAAGCGCGGTGATGGCGGATGGAGGAACCGTGGAGCGACAAGCAGACCTCGAAGACGTGCAGAGCTACGTCGATATCAAGCGGGCCGCAGCCGGCCTCTATCGTGACCTCGGGATGTCGTTCGAGGTGGACGAAGAACGGGCTGCCCGGGACTGGTCCGAGCATGTGCAGCGGTCGTCCGCCTGGGTCTGGGAAGAGGATGGCCGGGTTGCTGCCTACCTGGTCCTGCGACGACTGAGCGAGTCGATGCACATCGATCAGGTCACTGTGCACCCGGACTTCGCAGGCAGGCGCATCGGTGCGAAGCTCATCGAGGTGGCGAACGACCAGGCGCTCCTTCTCGGTGAGAAGCAGCTGTCCCTCACGACGTTCGAGACGGTGCCCTGGAACGCGCCGTACTACGTTCGCCTCGGGTTCACGACCGTACCCGGACAACAACTGAGTCCCGAGATGTCGAGGATCCTCGACGAGGAGTCGAAAAACAGCCCGGCCGGCTGGAAGCGCGTCGTGATGACGCGACGGGCCGGCTGACTCGTTGCCGTCCGGATGCGGTCGTGAACGCGGATCAGGCTCCGTGGGGGATGTGGGAGGTCAGCCCGCCGTCGATGACGAACTCGGAACCGGTCGAGTAGGACGACTCGTCGCTCGCGAGGAACAGGACGAGCTGCGAGACCTCCTCCGGCTTGGCAGCGCGGCCGAGCGGGATCTGAAGCTGTTTGGCGTCGATTCCGGTGGTCATGGGGGTCTCGATCAGCCCGGGGTGGATGGAGTTGACCCGGATCCCGGCTGCCGCCAGTTCGACCGCAGCGGACTTCGTGAGCCCACGCACGCCGAACTTCGCCGCGACATAGCCGTGCAACCCGGGGCTGCCCTGGAGTCCCTCCACCGACGAGACGTTGACGATGCTGCTGCGTCCGGACCGGGCGAGCGCCGGAACCGCTGCGCGCATGCCGTAGAAGACGCCGCTGAGGTTGATGGCGATGATCTTCGACCACATGTCGTCCGTGAAGTCGGTGAGCGCCGCTCCGTTGGCGATGCCGGCGTTGTTGACCAGGATGTCGAGGGATCCGAACGTGTCGGTGGCGTGTGCGACCGCCTTGTCCCATTCTTCCGGCTTGGTCACGTCCAGGTGCACGAAGGTCGCCTTCGGGCCGAGCTCTTCTGCGAGAGCGGCGCCTTCCTCGTCCAGCAGGTCGGCGATCACGACCGCCGCGCCCTCCTTCGCCAGCAATCGGGAGTGCGAAGCTCCCATGCCGCGCGCCCCGCCCGATACCAGTGCAACCTTGCCATCAACACGTCCCACGACTGCTCCTTCTTTCTTTCGGTGACGATAGCCAGTCTTCCCGGTCGACACGGACAGGGCCGGGACCTTGGTCCCGGTGTCGGCGGCGCGGCGTTGCCTACTTGATCGCGCCGGCGGAGAGACCTTTCTCGAAGAACTTCTGGAGGGCGAGGTAGGCGACCACGATGGGCAGGCTGATCAGGACGAGAGCGGCGAAGATCTTGGGCTGGTCGGAGCCGTATGTACTGGTGAAGTAGAGCGGGATGGTCGTGACGGTGCCGAGGTTGGGGTCGGGCAGGAAGAGCAGCGGAAGGAAGAACTCGTTCCAGGACTGCAGGAACGCCCAGACGATCAGGACCGCGGTGATGGGCTTGGCCAGCGGGAGGAAGACGCGGATGAGGACGCCGAAGCTGTTGCATCCGTCGATCCGTGCGGCCTCCAGGACCTCGTCGGGGATGGCGATGAGGTAGTTGCGGGTCAGCAGCAGGGTGAAGGGAATGATCGTGGTCGCCAGCGGGATGATCACGGCCAGGTAGTTGTTGAACAGCTCGAAGGTGGAGACGAAAATGAACAGCGGCACGATGAGGGCGATGGTCGGAAGGACCAGGCCGACAAGGATGGCGTTGAGATCACGGTCTTGCCCGCGAAGCGCATCTTGCTCAGCGCGTATCCGGCGAGCATGGTGCACACATACACCAGGATGATGACCCCGGCGGCGATGACGGCGCTGTTGAACAGCGACTGCAGCAGCGGGGTCTTGGTGAGTACGGCGAGGTAGTTGTCCACGAAGCCGGCACCGTCGAAGGTCTTGGCGATGATCGCGATCAGCGGCAGGGCGAACGGGATGATGATCAGGGTGACGATCACCTGGGTGGTGATGCGGGATGCGAGTGTGGGTCGGCCGAACATACGGGGTTACTCCTCGCCGAATCGGTAGAGGCGGATCTGGATGCTGGTGAGGATGAGGGCGAGCACCAGCAGCACGATGGACAGGGCGGCGGAGTAACCGGCGTGGTACTGCTCGATGGCCTGCTTGTAGATGTAGGTGGTCAAGAACTCGGTGCTGCGGCCGGGGCCGCCACCTGTTGTCAGGTAGACGATGTCGAACGTCTTCAGCGCACCGATGCAGCCGGTGAGAGCCAGGGTGGCGTGGGTTCCCTTGAGCTGCGGGAGGAGGATGCGGCGGAAGATCTGGAAGCTGCCGGCACCGTCGATGGAGGCGGCTTCGAACACGTTGGTGTCGATCTGAGAGATCGCGGCCTGATAGAGCAGGAAACTGAACCCGGTCCACTGCCAGATGTTGATCGCAGCCAGCGAGTAGAGGGCGATATTGGGGTCGGCAAGCCATGCGGTGTTCGCCCCGGAAAGCCCCAGATGCCGCAGCAGCTGGTTGAAGTCCCCGTCCGGGGCCAGGATCTCCCGGAACGCGGTGGCGACCACTGCTGGGGCGAGGACGACGGGGACGAAGAGCAGCACCTTGTAGACGGGACGTGCGAACACGGAACGGCCACTGAGCAGGGTGGCCATGATAAGGCCCAGGATCATCTGGGCAGCAATGGCGATGACACCGAAGATGGCGACATGGCCCAGTGACGCCCAGAAAACGGGATCGACGGCGATCTTCAGGTAGTTCTCGACGCCGACCTGCTTCTGGTCGGCATCGATGCCGTTCCAATCCAGGGTGCCGACCCAGCCGGTGTACCCGATGCCGACATAGATCACGCCGACGATCAGGATCAGCGCGGGCAGGAGGTACAGCCAGGGGACATAGTTCTTCTGAGATCAGCTCCCCTGGACTTGCGACGACCGTCCAGGACCGAGGGCGATTCGGCTACTACCGCTTCGGTATTCCCCAAGGCGGTGCCATGGACCAGTACGCTGCCGCACTTGCAAACCGGTTGGTAGGAAACACGACGCACGAGGCGGTGCTCGAGTGCACCTATCTCGGCCCCAAGTTCACGGTCGACGTCGACACTGTCATCGCGTGCACCGGCGCTCCGGTCGAGGTTCAGGTCAACGGCAAGCCGTTCCCGAACAACACCCGTATCGAGCTTGTAGCGGGGGATGAGGTCTCGTTCGGTTTCTTGCCGCCCGTAGGCAGTCCGGGCGGCCGTTCAGTGATGGTTTTTTGGGTGGTATTGGCGCTGGGATTCATATCTGGATTCGGGAGGGTATAAGCGGTAGCATGGCGGCATGAGCACAACACTGGCCACCACAGAGTTGAAGGCGTACAACGACTCGATCAAGCACACCGTGCCGCAGATCGTCGACGAGCTGCGCCGCGCGCTCGGCGCGAAGCTGGTCGCCTACATCAGTGGAGTCTCCGAGACGCGCACTGTTCGTGAATGGGTGGAGACCGACCGCCGGCCGCAGCCTGACGCTGTCGATCGACTTCGTCTGACGCATCGCATCGTCACGTTGATCGGCCAGAGCGAAGGCGAGGCGGTTGTGCCGACCTGGTTCCAGGGCATGAACCCGCACCTGGGTGACCGTTCACCCGCGCGCGTGCTCCACGAGGACCCGTTCGATGAGGCCGGACCGCGCGTCCTGGCGGCGGCGAACGCCTTCGTCGGCGCCTGATAATGCCGGGGCCTGTGATCTCGGTCGTCGACGCGGCCGGGCGCACCGTGTGGCGCGTCGGCCGCGCCCCTGACCCGTGGGCCTGGATCGACCGCCAGTATGCCGGCCACCAGCGCTGGGACGACGCAGGCGGCATCTTCCGAACGGTCTACGCGGGCGACTCGCTCTACAGCTGCTTCGTCGAGGTCCTCGCGTACTCACGGCCCGACATCGAGCCCGACGGGTCCGACCTGCTCGCGGGCATCGTGGAAGATCCCGAAGACGCCGCAGTGTTCCCCACCCGCGCCGCGGGCTCCATCCCACGCGACTGGATCGGCGGCCGCATGGTCACAACCGCCCGCCTCACCGGCCCCTACGCCGACGTGCGCACCTCCGACACCATCGCAGCGCTCCGCCCAGGGTTCCTCCGACTCGCTCTGCAGCTCGGCTACCCCGACTTCGACGCGGCCGCATTGAAGAGTGCTGACCCGCGCGAACTCACGCAACGGGTCGCTAGCTTCCTCTACGCCCTTACGGATGACCAGGGAGGAACCGTCGTGGACGGGGTACGTTTCGGATCGCGTCATGGTGACGAGTTGAGCATGTGGGCCATCTTCGAACGCCCCGGCGACGAGCCCGCCAGCCACCACCTCATGCAGACGACGGCTCACCTGGTCGACGTTGACGATCCCGACCTCCACCGAGCAATGATCCTTCATCGGCTCAGCTGGCGCGACTAGGGCGTGTGGATCAAGTCTGATTTGATCCAGATCAGTGTGGCGGCGAGGGTGATCGCGGCGTTGTAGTGGCGGGCGGTCTTGTCGGAGCGCATCGCGATGCCGCGCCATTGCTTGAGCTGGTTGAAGCAGCGTT
>NZ_JAGEKP010000018.1 GCF_017565305.1 Leifsonia sp. TF02-11 | reverse complement strand
GCGATCTGTTTGATGGTGACGCCGCTCTCGCGGCTGCGAGCAACCGCAACGACGTCCTCGCGGAACTCTCTGGGATAGGGGCCGGGCATGATGACATCCTCCCCGTCAGCGCCTCCCGGCACTAACGATCAGTTGTCACCAATCCGTTCCTCACGCCCGCACGAGTGTGTTCCGGGGTCTCAGTCTCACGCTTGAGGAAGGGAAAACGTACGGACTGACTGGCCCGAATGGGTCGGGAAAATCCGTGCTGCTGAAGCTGATTTGTGGTTTCGAGTTCCCCGACGAGGGCGAGGTGATCGTCAATCCTCGCTTTCTATCCAGCAAGCGAACCTTCCCGGAGAAATTCGGCGTGACGATCAACGGGCCGGCTTTCTTAGCTAACGCAACTGCGC
The DNA here is from genome assembly GCF_017565305.1 of Leifsonia sp. TF02-11. Classification (GTDB taxonomy): domain Bacteria; phylum Actinomycetota; class Actinomycetes; order Actinomycetales; family Microbacteriaceae; genus Leifsonia. Next base: position 3,217 of record NZ_JAGEKP010000018.1, on the reverse strand, counting down.
AAGAAAACCTCCTGCAACTAGCTCGGATTCGGGGGGTGTCGGGTATCGACGATGTGCGAGAAGCCCTCGCCCGGGTTGGGCTGGATGTAGGAACGAAGAAGCGGGTTCGGACGTTCTCCCTTGGAATGAAGCAAAAACTGTCCATCGCCCAGGCGCTCCTCGAAAAACCTGAGGTGCTACTGCTCGACGAGCCGTTCAACGCGTTGGATGAGAGCAGCGTGACACGGCTCGTCAGCGAGCTTCGCGCAGAGCAGGCGAAGGGCACCACAATTTTGTTTACGAGTCACCAAAAGGAGCACGTGCAGCAACTGTGCGACGAAGTCTTCGAACTTGTGGACGGCAAAGCAAAGCTCATCGGGGTACAAGCGGCGTGATGACAGCAACCGCCATCAGCCCGGATCTCGGCTTCGCGCCTAGCGATCGGTCATGGACTGTTGGTTCGGGTGTGGGCCAGCCGGTAAGACTCGGTTCCGGATTCGATGATGTGGCCGTTGAAGGTGAGCCGGTCGACGATCGCGGCGCAGAGCCTGGGGTCGGTGAAGGTCTTGGTCCAGCCGGAGAATGACTCGTTGGAGGCGATCGCGACGGAGGCCTTCTCCTCCCTTTCGGTGAGGACTTGGAAGAGGAGCTCTGCGCCGCGGCGGTCGAGCTCCATGTAGCCGAGCTCGTCGATGCAGAGCAGGTCGACCCGGCCGTAGCGGGCGATGGTGCGAGCCAGCTGTTTCTCATCGGCGGCTTCGACGAGTTCGTTGACGAGTTTGGTGGCGAGGGTGAACTTCACCCGGTAGCCCTTCTCCGCCGCGGCGGTGCCGAGGCCGATGAGGAGGTGGCTCTTGCCGGTGCCGGAGTCGCCGATCAGGCAGAGCGGGTCGCCGCGGCGGATCCAGTCCCCGGTCGCGAGGGTGTGGATGGTCGCCGGGTTGATGTTCGGGTTGGCGTCGAAGTCGAAGTCGCCCAACCACTTCTGCCGGGGGAAGCCGGCCCCGTTGACGCGGCGGATGGTGGAGCGGCGGTCCCGGTCGTCGCATTCGGCCAGAAGCAACTCCGCAAGAAAGCCTTGGTAGGACAGCTGCTCCCGATTGGCGACGGTGATGGCCTCGTCCATGACCGCTCGGACAGTCGGGAGCCGCAGACGCCGGCAGGCTTGATCGACCGCGGCCGCGGCCGCTTCCTCTGTCATCCCGCGTTGCCGGCGCAGCGTGGTAGTGATCGATGTTGAGGTGGGGCTCATGTGTTCGTTGTTCCTTCTTTATCGGGAGTGGTCGGGGCGGTGAAGGTGGGGCGTCGTTTCAGCAGGTCGTCGTAGGCGGTGACGCTCGGCATGGGCCGGGTGTCTGGTGGAAGCCCCGCGATCACCGCTCCAGGGTCAGTGAGGCGTCGCTGGGTGAGACTGACAACTCGCTGCTCCTGGCCGTCGCGTTGTTCGACGAGATGACGGTTAGAAATGGACCCCCCTGCGTGGAGGCGAGCCTCGACCGCGACGACATCGGCCGAGACGGCCCCGACGGTCAGTGCCGCGCGGATGCCGGCGATCACATCAGCGGCGCGCATGTTGCGGTGCAGCAGGAGAACTTCGATCAGCTCGCGAGTGCCGGCGGCATCGCCGTTGACCTTCCGCGATTCCTGCCAGAACGCCTCATGAGCGGTCGAGAACACCCCGGCCTGGCGTGCTTGCGAGAGCGCGATCGAGCCAGGGAACGCGCCTGGCTTCTTCCGCAGCACCTCAAGGTAGTGGTCCAACACGATCGACTCGCCGCCTTTGACGACCACGCGCTCGTGACGGGCGACCTCGGTGTGGCCCTCGAAAACAGCAACCTCCGACGCGCGCAGCGAAACGCGGACCTTCCGGCCGATCAACCGTGCGGGAACTGAATACTTCGCCATCCGGACCGTGATCAGGCTCGACCGGTCAACCCGTGGATGAAGCACCAGCCCGGGATCGAACCGCTCCGTCGGCAGAGGCCCCAACAGCGGCCGCTCAAGGGCGAAGTCCGCGCCGACCTTGCAGCGGCGTTGGCTAACGCGGCGGTCCTCGTCACGGAGATCCCAACCTCGGATCTTCTCATTTAGCTCCGCGAGCGTGTCAACCTCCGGCATGGGCGAAAGCCAGGTGCGACGGAACCTGCCCACCTCGCCCTCAACGCCGCCCTTCTCGTGCGCGCCCTCAATGCCTGGCTGGCAGTAGAACGCATCGAACCCATAGTGGGAGCGGAACAGCACCCAACGGTCGTTCTCAACCCGGCGCCGGTCGGAGCCATAGATCACCGTCTTCACCGCAGCCGTGAGGTTGTCGTATTTGATGTGGAGGGTCGGGATCCCGCCGATGTCCTCGAACGCATCGATGTGGCCCTCAAGGAAGGCTTCCTGCGACTGTGTCGAATAGACCCGGTGGACCGCTTTGCCGGAGTGTGAGAGCCGGAAGGTGAACATGTGGCACTTGGTCTTGATACCGGCCAGGATCACCCAGACCTCACCAAAGTCGACTTCCGCCTCGGCGCCCGATGCGTGCTCTTGCGGAACAAAGACATCCGGGAGGTAGCCAGCCTCGGCCGCGATCTCCGGCTTTCGCCTGGCGCAGTAATCCCTGACCGAGGCATAGGAGAGATCAGCTCCGAACTCGTCCAGCAGCCGAGCGTGAATCCGCGTCACCGTCTGACGCTGCTTCCTCGGCGCAGTCAGATTCGCCCGAAGCATGCCATCGATCGTGTCCTTAAACGGGCCGATCTTCGGCGACGACCTCACCGGCGTCTTACGCGGCGGCGGCGACGGCGACTCCAATGCCTGCCGAACGGTGCGCCGATGAACTCGGAACCGCTTGGACAGCGCGTTCACCGACAACTCCTCGACGCGCGCCGCCCGACGAATCTCGGCAAATAGATCCACTCTCGACCCCAACTGACCCTCCTCGTCCAATACGAACGAGAACACGCTCAGGGGTTGGCCAAATCAAACCGTCACAGCCACACCGACAAGACCCACATTGGGCCAAATCGAGGTGACGAGCCTGGGCCACTTCAACCTGTCAGAAACACCGCGCACCGGTAAGACGACCAGCCGCGCCGTGCCGGCGATCCTGGCCGCTCCCGGCGGGGTGCTCGTCACCTCGAACAAGCGCGACGTCGTAGACGCCACCCGCGACGTGCGGGAGAAGGCCGGGCAGGTGTGGGTGTTCGAACAGCAGGGAATCGCTTTGGAGGAGCCAACCTGGTGGTGGACA
>NZ_JAGEKP010000017.1 GCF_017565305.1 Leifsonia sp. TF02-11 | reverse complement strand
TGCCCCTCGGGGACACCGCGGCAGCGCTCAGTCCGTGCCGCGGACGCGGGCGATGCTGTTCATGACGTGGTAGACGACGATCGCGGCGATGGCGCCGAGCGCGATGCCGTTGAACGTGAGCTGCCCGAGGTTCAGGGTGAAGTCGCCGATGCCGATGATGAGCGCGGTGGCGGCCGTGAACTGGTTGACCGGCTTCGAGAAGTCGACCTTGTTGTCCAGCCAGATCTTCACGCCGATGATGCCGATGAGACCGTAGAGCGCCGTGGTGACGCCGCCGAGCACGCCGGCCGGGATGGTGTTGATCACCGCGCCGACCTTGGGGGAGAGGCCGAGGAGCACCGCCACGATGCCCGCCACCCAGTACGCCGCCGTGGAGTAGACGCGCGTCGCCGCCATCACGCCGATGTTCTCGCCGTACGTCGTCGTCCCCGAGCCACCGAAGAAGCCGGCGATCGTCGTGGCGAGGCCGTCCGCGAACAGCGCCCGGCCGGTCAGTTTGTTGACCGTGGGGTCGGTCAGCTGGGCGACGCCGCGGATGTGGCCGACGTTCTCGGCGATCAGCACAAGCACCACCGGCAGGAACGCGGGCAGGATGCCCCAGGTCTCGGCCGGGGCGGTGAACGGGTTCGCCGGCAGGGTGAACTGCGGGAGGCCCAGCCAGTCCGCCTTCTCGACCTTGCTGAAATCGACCTGCCCGGCGAACACGGCGAACACGTAGCCCACGACGACGCCGAGGAAGATCGACAGCCTCCCGAGCATCCCGCGGAACAGGACGGTGCAGAGGATGACCGCCGCCAGTGTCACCAGCGCGGTCACCGGTGCCGCCATGAAGTTGTTCTTGGCCGCCGGCGCGAGGTTGAAGCCGATCAGCGCCACGATCGCTCCGGCGACGATCGGCGGCATCAGTCCGTCGATCCACTTGGTGCCGGTCGCGACCACGATCAGGCCGACGATCGCGAGCAGGATGCCGGTGACGACGATCCCGAACAGCGCCGACGGCATCCCGTGCGCCTTGGTCGCCGCGACGATCGGCACGATGAACGCGAACGACGAGCCCAGGTAGCTGGGGAGCCGGTTGCGCGTGATCAGCAGGAAGAGCATCGTGCCGACGCCGGAGAACAACAGGGTCGTGCTGGGCGGGAAGCCGGTGAGCAGCGGCACCAGGAAGGTCGCGCCGAACATGGCGACGACGTGCTGGGCGCCGAGACCGATCGTGCGCGGCCAGGTCAGCCGTTCGCCGGGGAGCACGATCTCGTGTGCTCCGACCTTCTTGCCGTCACCGTGCAGCTTCCAGGGCAGGGCCATGCGTGTCCTTATCGTGTCGGGAGGGGAATTAGGCTGGTACCGCGCTGTGACATACCTTCGAATGCGCCACGAACCAAACCTCATCGATACTACGGGAGACCACCATTTCCTCTTCGACTTCCACGCCGACGCCGACCGCCAAGGGGCGCCTGGACCGGTTCTTCGAGATCACCTCCCGCGGCACCACGTGGGCGACAGAGATCCGCGGCGGGCTGCTGACCTTCGTGACGATGGCCTACATCGTCATCCTCAACCCGATCATCCTGAGCTCGACGCCCGACGTGACGGGGCACTCGCTCGGTTTCGAGCAGGTCGGTGCCGTCACCGCACTGAGCGCCGGCGTCATGACCGTGCTGTTCGGACTCGTCGCGCGACTGCCGTTCGCGTTCGCGGCCGGCCTCGGCATCAACTCGTTCCTCGCCGTGAACGTCGTGAAGGTGCTCACCTGGCAGGAGGCGATGGGCCTCGTCGTCATCAACGGTCTGATCATCGTGCTGCTCGCGGCGACCGGTCTGCGCCGCCTCATCTTCAACGCGGTCCCTCCGCAGCTGAAGACGGCGATCACTGTCGGCATCGGTCTCTTCATCGCCTTCATCGGCTTCGTCGACAGCGGGTTCGTGCGCAGCACCAAGGCCGCGTCGCCTCCCGTGCAGCTGGGGGAGGCCGGGTCCATCGCCACGCTGCCGACCCTGGTGTTCCTGATCGCCCTGGTGATCATGGGAGTGCTGATGGCGCGCAAGGTGAAGGGCGCACTGCTCATCGGGATCGTGGCCGCGACGGCCGTGGCCATCATCATCGAGGCGATCTTCCACCTCGGCTCCTCGGCGAAGAACCCGGACGGCTGGAACCTCTCCGTCCCGCAGCTGCCGACATCGTTCGTGTCGGTGCCGAATCTCAGCCTCGTCGGACAGTTCGACCTGTTCGGATCGTTCGCCCGCATCGGCGGTCTCGCGGCGATCATGCTCGTCTTCACGCTGGTGTTCACGAACTTCTTCGACGCGATGGGGTCGATGACCGGCCTCGCGCGCAGTGCGGGCCTCGCGAACGAGGACGGCACGTTCCCGCGCCTGCAGTCCGCGCTCATCGTGGAGGGCGTGGGCGCGGTCGTCGGCGGTGGAACGTCGGCGTCGTCCAACACCGTGTTCGTCGAGTCGGCCTCCGGAATCGGCGAGGGCGCGAAGACCGGATTCGCGAGCGTCATCACCGGTGTGCTCTTCCTGCTCGCCATGTTCTTCACTCCGCTGACGAGCGTCGTGCCGAGCGAGGTGGCCGCCGCAGCGCTGGTCATCGTCGGTGCCCTGATGGTGGTGCAGATCCGTCACATCGACTTCCACGAGTTCTCCAGCACGCTGCCGGTGTTCCTGACGATCATCGTCATGCCGCTGACCTACTCGATCGCCAACGGCATCGGCGTCGGCTTCATCTCGTGGGTGCTGGTGCGGTCGCTGTCGGGCAAGGCCCGCGAGATCAGCCCGCTGCTCTGGATCGTCGCAGCCGGCTTCCTGGTGTACTTCACCCGCGGCCCGATCGAGGCCATGCTCCCGCACTGAGAACGGCTTCCGGGGTAATCCCTGAGCACAACCGGGGGTTACCCGGATGTGCTCAGGGTCCCCTCGCCGCTTGACTGGATGCATGACAACGACAGGCACCACCGAGCCGCAGACCACCGCCAACCCGTACGGCACACCGAACCCCTACGCGGCGGCGCCTGCCCGCACCCTCAGCATCATGAGCTTCGCGCTCGGCCTCGCCTCGATCGTCTTCAGCTGGACCTTCCTCGCGCCGATCGCCGGCCTGGTGCTCGGCATCCTCGCTCTCGGCCGCGAGCCGCAGGGCCGCACCTTCGCGATCTGGGGGATCGTGCTCAATGCGGTCATGCTCGCCGGCATCCTGATCAGCCTGCTGATCGCCGTGGTCGGCTTCGGCGTCGGGCTCGCGTTCCTGCCGATCCACTGGGCCATCCCGAACCTCTGAGCGAGGGCGAGGGCTTCTGACGGGGGCGGCTGCGCGGCCTGCGAGAATGGAGGGATGGAACCGTCCCCTCTCGTCCGGCCGCGCAGCTTCGTCATCCGAGGCAGGAAGACCGAAGCCCAGCAGCGGGCCATCGACGAGCACTGGGGCGAGTTCGGCATCGACTTCGATGGTGCGCGACTCGACCTCGACGCGATCTTCGGGCGCTCAGCGCCCCGCGTGGTGGAGATCGGCTTCGGCAACGGCGAGAACCTCCTCGCCCTCGCCGCCCGCCACCCGGAGCGCGACTTCCTCGGCGTCGAGGTGCACGGCGCCGGCGTCGGCCGGGTGCTGGCCGCCGCGCACGAGCAGGGACTGACGAACGTCCGGGTCGTGCGCCACGACGCCGTGGAGGTCTTTGAGCGGGGGCTCGCGGCCGATAGCGTCGACGAGGTGCTGATCTTCTTCCCCGACCCGTGGCCGAAGGCCCGCCACCACCGTCGCCGGCTGGTGCAGCCGGACGTCGTCCGCCTGCTCGTCGGCGCACTGAAGCCCACGGGCGTCCTCCGGCTCGCTACCGACTGGGAGCCCTACGCCGAGCACATGATCGACGTGCTCGACGCCGAGCCCGCCCTCGTCAACGTCGCCGGCCCCGGCGGATTCATCCCACGGCCGGACGAGCGGCCCGTCACCAAGTTCGAGCGACGCGGCGAGCGGCTCGGGCACGCGATCTTCGACCTGGAGTACCGCCCGCGCCGCTGAGCCGGGCGCCCGTGTGATGATGGGCGCATGACGTCCGAGTCCATGCCTCCCGCCGGCACCGTCGCCGGCGCCGCCATCCCGCAGACCGTCGCGGCCCTTCGCGCGGCCTTCGACTCCGGCCGCACCAAGCCGCTGCGCTGGAGGCTGGCTCAGCTGGAAGGTCTGCGCCGGATGCTCACCGAGCGCGCCGCCGAGTTCGAGGACGCCCTCCTGGAGGATCTGGCGAAGAACCCGACGGAGTCGCAGATCGCCGAGCTCGGGTTCGTGGTCGGCGAGATCGACCACATGCGGCGAAACCTGCGCCGCTGGCTGCGGCCGCGTCGGGTCGCGGTGCCCGCCGCGTTGATGCCGGCCACAGCCCGGGTCGTGCTGGAGCCGGTCGGTGTGGTGCTGGTGATCGCCCCGTGGAACTACCCCGTGCAGTTGCTCCTCGCTCCGCTCGTCGGTGCGCTGGCGGCGGGCAACGCCGTCGTCCTCAAGCCGAGCGAGCTGGCTCCCGCGACCTCCGCGGCGATGGCGCGTCTCGTCCCGCAGTATCTCGACCGGGCGGCGGTGGCCGTCGTGGAGGGCGCGGTCGACGAGACCACCGACCTCCTGGCCCAGCGCTGGGACCACATCTTCTACACGGGCAACGGCCGGGTCGGGCGTATCGTCGCCGCCGCAGCGGTCGAGCACCTCACCCCGGTGACCCTCGAGCTCGGCGGCAAATCCCCGGTCTACGTGGACGAGTCCGTCGACCTCGCCGCCGCGGCCCGCAGGATCGCCTGGGGCAAGTTCATGAACGCCGGCCAGACCTGCGTCGCGCCCGACTACGTCCTGGCCTCCCGCCCGGTCGCCGACCGGCTCGCCGACGAGCTGAAGACGGCGGTGAAGGCACTCTACGGCGACGACCCCGCTCAGAGCCCGGACTACGGGCGGATCGTCACCGACCGGCAGTTCGACCGGCTGACCGGCCTGCTGGGCGCGGGCCGTACGGCCGTCGGCGGCGGCTCCGATGCGGCCTCCCGCTATCTCGCGCCGACCGTGCTGGTCGACGTACCGCGCGACTCCGCGGTGATGGGCGAGGAGATCTTCGGGCCGGTGCTGCCGATCGTCCCGGTGGACGGTCTCGACGACGCGATCGCGTTCATCCGCAGCGGAGACAAGCCGCTCGCGCTCTACGTGTTCAGCGAGCGGCGCGAGGTGCGCAGGCGTTTCCTCACCGAGACCAGTTCGGGAGCGGTCGGTTTCGGCGTGCCCGCTGCGCATCTCGCCGTGGGCGGGCTCCCCTTCGGCGGCGTCGGCGAGAGCGGCTCCGGGGCGTACCACGGGCGTCGCTCACTCGGGACGTTCAGCCACGAGAAGGCCGTGTTGTCCAAACCGCTGACCCCCGACACGCTGCAGCTGATCTACCCGCCGTACACCGAGGGGAAGGACCGCTTCGCGCGCGGTCTGCTGCGCAAGCTGGGCTGAGCAGAACCGCTCTCGACACCGTGTCGAACTTCGTCCGGTATCCCGGACGATGTGTCCATCCCGCGCGCCGTCACCGGGGGTAGGCTCGGCACTGCCGGGCGCCACGAACGGCCGGTGACACCCCCGAAAAGCCAACGCACAACGAGAGGCAATGGAGCCAAGCGTGGATTCCACAGCAACGATGGACGAACCGAAGACTCACCCCATCCCCGTCATCGACACCTCCGCCGGCGTCGTCGACGCGTCAGAGAACGTGTCCGACGTCCCGACCCCGAGCGCGGAGGGACGCCCCACCCGCGTGGAGACCGACTCGCTCGGCAGCCGCGAGATCCCCGCCGACGCGTACTGGGGAGTGCACACCTCCCGCGCCCTCGAGAACTTCCCGATCGCCAAGCGGCCGATCTCGGTCTACCCCGACCTGATCGTCGCCCTCGCCGCCGTCAAGCAGGCGGCCGCGCGCGCCAACCTCGAGATCGGCGTGCTCGAGAAGCACAAGGCCGACCTGATCGACCGCGCCTGCCAGCTCATCATCGACGGCCGCTTCCACGACCAGTTCGTGGTCGGCGTCATGCAGGGCGGCGCGGGCACCTCGACCAATATGAACGCCAATGAGGTCATCGCCAACATCGCGCTCGAGCTCGACGGTCGCCCCAAGGGCGACTACGCGCACATGAGCCCGATCGACGACGTCAACCGCAGCCAGAGCACCAACGACACGTACCCGACCGCCATCAAGATCGGACTGACCTTCGCTCTCGGCCATCTGCTGGACGAGCTGGCGCTGCTGCGCGACTCCTTCGCCGCGAAGGGCCGGGAGTTCCGCCACATCCTCAAGGTCGGCCGCACCCAGCTGCAGGACGCCGTGCCGATGACGCTCGGGCAGGAGTTCCACGGCTTCGCCACGACGCTCACGGAGGACCACGCGCGACTCACCGAGACCAAGTGGCTGCTGGCCGAGATCAACCTCGGCGCGACCGCGATCGGCACGGGCATCACCGCGGACCCCGGCTACTCCGCCGCGGCCGTGCGCCACCTCAACCTCATCACCGGCCTCAACCTCGAGACCGCGCCCGACCTGATCGAGTCGACCAGCGACGCCGGCGCGTTCATGTCGTTCTCCGGCTCGCTCAAGCGCAGCGCCATCAAGCTGTCCAAGATCTGCAACGACCTCCGCCTGCTGTCGTCCGGCCCGCAGGCCGGTCTGGGCGAGATCAACCTCCCGCCGCGCCAGGCCGGCTCGAGCATCATGCCGGGCAAGGTCAACCCCGTGATCCCGGAGGTCGTCAACCAGGTCGCATTCTCGGTCGCCGGCGCCGATGTCACCGTGACGATGGCGGCCGAGGGCGGTCAGCTGCAGTTGAACGCGTTCGAGCCGGTCATCGCGCACTCGCTGCTGCAGAGCATCACCTGGATGGCGCAGGCCTTCCACACGCTACGGGTCAACTGCGTCGACGGCATCACCGCCAACGAGGAGCGTCTCGGCGCGATGGTGGGCTCGTCCGTCGGCGTGATCACCGCACTCACCCCGCACATCGGCTACGCGGCCGCGGCCGCACTCGCCAAGTCGGCGCTGCTGACCGGGCACAACGTCGCCGACCTGGTCGTGGAAGCCAAGCTGATGAGCCGCGAGGAGGTCACCCGCCTGCTTTCGCCCGCGCGCCTCAGCGGGCTCGAGGCGATCACCACCTCCATCCCGGTCATCGAGGCCGAGGCCATCGAGAAGGCCGAGAAGGAGCGCGCGATCCAGCCCGACTAGCGGTCCCGCACCTCCGCCGAGGGGCACGTCGTTGTCGCTTTCGCCCGCGAAAAGTGACAACGACGTGCCCCTCGGCGCGTGAAGGGCGGCGTCAGCGCGACTCGGACTCGCGGAACAGCGCGATCATGTCGCGCGCGAGCTGGTTGGGCGCGGTCTCGCACGGGCTGTGCCCGGTGCGGTAGACGGCCAGCCGGGCGCCCAGAGCGGTCGCGTTCGCCGCGTGCAGGCGCGTCGGCCACAGATCGTGGTCGCCGGTGGCCACCAGCACGGGGAGGCCGCTGCCGGCGACGCGCGCCCGCACGTCCGGCACACGCTTCATCAGCCCGACGATGTCGTCGACGCTGGAGCGCCGGGTGAGCGCGAACCGTGAGCGCACGAACGCCAGGCGGGCAGGGCCGACCTTGTTCTTGTTGGTCACGATTCCCCAGATCATCAGCCCGGCGCCCTGGCGGCCGTTCAGGAACCAGCTCAGCCAGCCGATGACCCGCACGCCCCGGAACGCCTGGCCCGGCTCGGGCGGGGAGGTGAGCAGCGTCAGCGTGCGGAACAGCTCGGGGTGGTCGACCAGGGCGAGCTCGGCGAGGATCCCCGCGAACGAGTATCCGAGCACGTGCGCGGGAGCGCCGTCGCGGAGGAACGCGACGAGATCGGCGACGAGCAGGTCGTAGGTGTACCGCCCCGGCCGCACGGGACCCGCGCCGGCGGATTCGTACTGGCCCGCGAGGTCGTAGCTCTGCACGTAGTAGCCGGCGGCGACGAGGATCGGCGCCAGGAGGTAGAAGTCCTCCTTCGACCCGGTCGCCCCCGGCACGAGCACGACGCGGGGATCGCGCGGGTCGCCGAGCGCGACGACGGCGAGCTCGCCACTCGGCGCGCGGAAGCGCGAGAACGTCGCACCGACGGGCGCGACCGACCAGTCGATCTCGGGGAGGACCGCGTCGAGGCGTGCGGCCTCGTCGTCTCCGCCCGTGACACCGGGACGCCGTTCGCCGATAGACATGCACTCACGCTAGCCGACGCATCCGACCGATGTCGGCGATCCGGCGGAATGCGGCCGATTCCGGATCGGTCGTTCGGCCGGTCAGGTCACGCGGCAGTAGGTGGTGAGGTACCCGATGCCGCCGATCGACACCGTGACCGTCGAGCGATCGCGCAGGAACACCGGGGGAGTGCGGGAGTAGCCGGCGCCTCCCGGGCTGCCGGTGGAGATCAGCGTGCCCGGCTGGATGGTCGCCGAGCGCGACAGGAACTCGATGATCTCGGCCACGGAGCGCACCATGTCGGCCGTCGACGCGTCCTGCAGGATGGCGCCGTCGACATTGGTCGTCAGCCACAGGTCTTGCGGGTCGGCGATCTCGTCGGCCGTGACGACCACCGGACCGTTGGGGGTGAAACCGTCGAACGACTTGCAGCGAGACCACTGGGCCTCCGAGAACTGCAGGTCGCGAGCGGTGATGTCGTTGACCACCGTGTAACCCCACACGTAGTCGAGGGCGTCGCGCACCGAGACGTTGCGTGCGGGCTTGCCGATGATGACGCCGAGCTCGGCCTCGTAGTCGACCTGCGTCGTGAGGTCCTCCGGCCAGGAGGTGGTGCCTCCGTGGCCGGCGAGGGAGTTGGGCCACAGGGAGAACACCGTGGCGGCCTTCTCGCTGCGCAGCTTGAGTTCGGAGGCGTGAGCAGCGTAGTTCGCGCCGATCGCGATCACCTGCGGCGGCCGGAGGACGGCGGATGCGTGGCGCAGTTCGTGGACGGGCACGAGCGGCGTCCCCGCCGCGGCGGCCTCGTCGACGATCGCGCGGATGCCGGCGAGGGCCCCGTCGCCCTGCTCGATGAGGGCTTGGAGGTCGCGGGGCGGGTCGGCCAGAAGCTCGTCGAGGAACAGCGCCCCGTCTCCGATGACGGCGGCCAGGCGCGGCTGCGCGTCCGGGGTGGTACTGAGGTGCGCGAATCTCACACTGTCCAACCTATCGGTCGAACGGGTGAGGACAGGTACACACTGTCGAGCGAAACGCGCAGAACTCGACGCTCAGGCGATTGCGCCGGGTGCGTCCTCCGTGTGCTCCTCCTGCCAGCGGCGGCGGGCCGCGCGTCGGCGCCAGGGCGTCTCCTCGGGCAGGTGCATCCGGAGGGTGCCGAACGCCCAGCGGATGCGCCGGCCGAAGCCGCGCCAGGTCGAGAACGGGCGCGCGGAGATCCCGACCAGGAGACGCTCGTCGTAGCGCACGACCACTCCGGGATCGAGGTGGATGGCGAGGTCGAGGTCGTCGTGCACCTCGCGGAGGTCGCTGTGCACGCGGTCGCGCACGTCGCGCCAGACCGCGCGCCGCATCGCGAAGTTGGATCCGAAGATCGGGGGGTGCCCGAGCCAGATCTCCATCGACCAGAAGTAGCCGCCGATGTAGAGCAGCTGGCCGAGCCCCGCGACGAACGTATTGCCGTCGTAGAAGACGCCGGGCCCGGTGAGAACGCCGATGGCCGGGGCATCGACGAACTCCGCCTCGATGTGCAGCAGCCAGTCGACGGGAGGGCGCGAGTCGGCGTCGAGGCGCGCGATGATGTCGCCGGTGGCCGCGTCGTAGCCGGTGGCGGAGGCGGGGAAGATCCCGCGGACCGGCTGCTCGAGAACCCGTGCGCCGCCGGCGAGGGCGACAGCGGCGGTGTCGTCGGTGCTTCCGTTGTCGACCACGATGATCTCGTCGGCCGGCCGCAGTTGGGCCGCCAGGTCGGCCAGGCACCGCTCCAGCATCTCTGCGTCGTCGAGTGCGGGGATCACCACGCTGATCGAGGGCACGAGAACGCTCCCCTCCCGACCGGTTCTTCGATTGTGTCCGTTCGCGATCCTACGCTGTGCGGTGGCCGACCTGCACGCGCGTGGCGGCGCGTGCCGCTCTGGCCTCCTGCTGCGCCGCGTGCGCGCTCTCCCAGAGATGCATCCCCGCGTAGCTGCGCCACGGTGACCAGCTCGCGCCGCGAGCGGCCAGCTGCCGCGGGTCGTCCGGCAGACCGAGTCGCGCGGCGCCCTGCCGCAGGGCGAGGTCGCCGGTCAGCAGTACGTCCGGGCTCCCGAGCACGCGCAGCGCGACGTAGCCGGCCGTCCAGGCTCCGACGCCGGGCAGGGCGAGCAGGCGCTCTTCGAGCTCGGCGCGCGACTCGCCGACGTCGATGACGAGGGAGCCGTCGGCGAGTGCCGTCGCCGCTCCGACGATCGCGTCGATCCGCTTCGCCGGACCGCGGAGGACCTCGCGGCCGTGCTCGGCGATGGCGGCGGAGGTCGGGAAGAGCCGTGAGTGCCCGCCGACCGTCACCGGCTCGCCGAGGGCGTCGGTGAGCCGCGCGAGCGCCGTGCGCGCCGCCGGCACGGAGATCTGCTGTCCGATGAGAGCACGGAACAGGATCTCCTCTGCGTCGACGGCGCCCGGCACGCGGATACCGGGTGCCGCCGCCACGGATGCCGTGAGGGCGGGGTCGGCGGCGAGCGCCGTGTCGATCGCCTCGGCGTCGGCATCGAGGTCGAGGAGGCGCCGCACCCGCGCGACCAGCGGCGCGAGGTCGGCCATGTCGGCGAGGTGGGCCTCGCACACGACCGCGGGCGCGTCTGCATCGCCGGAGTGCGTCAGGCGGATGGCCGCCGGACCGTGCGGGAGGCGCAGGGCGCGACCGTACGAGGGCGGGTTGCCGGCGCTGTGCGGATCGCCGCCGCCCGGGGCTCCGCCGTCCCGGTCTCCGCCGTCGGCCGACTCCATGCCGGCGATGGCGCGCGCGCTGAGGAACCTGAGCACCCGGCTGCCGTCGAACGGGGCCCTGGCCGGCAGGCGCAGGCTGAGGGAGGCTCCGCCCGCCGCGCCGGCCGCGCCGGGCGTGTGCGCGATCGGGTGCCGCCGCCGGGCGGAGGCCCGGATCGCACCGGGAGCGACGTGGTAGATCTCGGCCATCGTCTCGTTGAACTGCCGCACGCTGGAGAACCCGGCGGCGAAGGCGACGTCGGTGATGGGCATGTCGGTGCCGGCGAGGAGGAGTCGAGCGGTCTGGGCCCTGTGAGCGCGGGCGAGCGCGAGCGGGCCGGCGCCGAGTTCGGAGGTGAGCACGCGTCCCAGGTGGCGAGCGGTGTAGCCGAGCCGGTGGGCGAGCCCCGGCACGCCCTCCCGCTCCACCGTTCCGTCGGCGATGAGTCGCATGGCGCGCGCGGCGAGGTCGTCGCGGACGTTCCATTCCGGAGAGCCGGGAACGGCGTCGGGGAGGCATCTCTTGCAGGCGCGGAGGCCGGCCTCGTGTGCGGCCGCTGCCGTCAGGTAGAAGGTGACGTTGTCCGCTTTCGGCGTCACGGCCGGGCAGCTGGGTCGGCAGTAGATGCCCGTCGAGTGCACGCCGGTGATGAACTGGCCGTCGAACCGCGCGTCGCGCGCGCTCATCGCCCGGTAGCGCTGTGCGAAGACCGGGTCGGCCAATCGTTCGTCCGCCGTCTGCCGGCGTGCCGTGGTGCTCGTCATTCCTTCAGCGTGCCATCGGCCGCCGACATCCGATAGCGGAAATCGGACATCACCGCGGGGCGCGTGTGACACGTTGCGCGGCCGTTAGCATGACACCGTGGATGTCATCGACTGGCTCAGGGCGGCGCTCGGCACGGACGCGGACGACGGGGTGCTCTCGACCGATCCCGCTCTGCTCGACGCGGCGCGAGCGGATCGATCCGGGTGGGTCGCCGACGGCAGCCCGCTCGCGGTCGTGAACGCGCGCACGGTCGAGCACGTGCAGGCGACGATGCGTGCGGCCTCCGAGTTCCGGGTCCCTGTCGTGCCGCGGGGTGCGGGAACGGGTCTCGCCGGCGGCGCGAACGGCTCGGCCGGCTCGATCGTCCTGAGCGTGGCCGGAATGAATCGGATCCTCGAGATCTCGACGGAGGATCAGCTCGCCGTGGTCGAGCCCGGCGTGATCAACGAGGATCTCGATGCCGCGCTGGAGCCGTTCGGGCTGTTCTTCGCACCCGACCCGGCCAGCAAGGCGATCTCGACGATCGGCGGCAACATCGCCACCAACGCCGGCGGCCTCTTGTGCGCCAAGTACGGGGTCACCAGGGAGGCCGTGCTCGGGCTGGATGTCGTGCTCGCCGACGGGCGGTTCGTCCGCACCGGCCATCGCACCGTCAAGGGCGTGACCGGGTACGACCTGACGTCGCTGCTGGTGGGTTCGGAGGGGACGCTGGGTGTCATCGTGGGTGCGACCGTGCGGGTGCTGCCGCGCCCGCAGGGGGAGCCGACGACGCTGGGCGCTCTGTTCGCGGACGTGAAGGCCGCCTCGGACGCCGCCGCGCGCGTGACCGCCGCACACCTGCGGCCTGCGGTGATGGAGCTGCTCGACGCCCCTGCGCTGGAGCGGATCTCCGCGTACCTCGGCGAGCAGACGATCCGGGACGCGTTCGGCGCGGCGGGTGGTGCCGCCTCTCTGCTGGTGCAGTTCGACGGCCCGACGGCCGCGGGCGACGCCGCGACGGCGGCGACGGTCATCGCGGAGTCCGGTGGTACCGTCCGCGTCGCCGCGGACGCGGCGGAGGGGGAGCAGCTCCTCGCGATCCGCCGCGCGTTCCATCCGGCGCTCGCGGCGTCCGGGACCGTGCTGATCGAGGATGTGTCGGTGCCGCGCTCGCGGATGCCGGAGATGTTCGCGGCGATCGAGCGGATCTCGGAGCGGCACGGCATCCCCATCCCCACGGTCGCGCACGCGGGCGACGGCAACCTGCACCCGAACTTCGTCGCGCCTGGCGACGAGATCGCGCCAGCGGTGTGGGAGGCGGCGGGGGAGCTGTTCCGCACTGCGATGGAGCTGGGAGGCACGCTGACGGGCGAGCACGGTGTCGGTGTCCTGAAGCGCCGCTGGCTGGCGGAGGAGCTGGGCCCCGACTCCTACGACCTGCAGGTCAAGCTCAAGTCGGTCTTCGACCCCCTCGGCATCCTCAACCCCGGCAAGGTCTTCGGCTAGCCCGGCCAGCCCCCTCCATGCGATCGCGCAGAACCGTCTCGCAGTTGGCGCGATCCCCGAGAATGGCCTGAGTCTGCACCAAGGCGTTCGATCAACGCAGGATGACCCGACCACGTCGCCGCCTGACTCTGAGCGGGGCTGGGAGCCGCACACCCCAGGAACGACCGACAGTAAACACGCAGGGCACCCAGCGAAGCGCCTAAGCGGGGCTGGGAGCCGCACACCCCAGGAACGACCGACAGTAAACGCCGAGGGCTAAAAGAAAACGAAGCGCCCTCCAGGCGCTTAAAAGACTCGACGCCCGGTGGTGCGGCGATGCCTGCAACGCTCCCGGGTCGTCGAGTTATGCGTATAGCCTGCCTCAGGCCGGCCGGGAACGCAAGGCTTTTGACGCAAGCGCCTTGCACCGGTTGGATGGTCTCATGGCAGAGAACACCAACGAGAAGCCCGAAGTCGACGCCCCTGTGGGCCCGGCTCCCACGACCCTCGAGATCGTGGACATCGTCGAGGGCTCCGGCCCGGAGGCGACCCCCGGTTCCAAGGTCGACGTGCACTACCTGGGGGTCGAGTACGACTCCGGCGAGGAGTTCGACTCGTCGTGGAGCCGTGGGCAGTCCATCAACTTCCCGCTCAACAACCTGATCAAGGGCTGGCAGGACGGCATTCCCGGCATGAAGGTCGGCGGCCGTCGCAAGCTCACCGTTCCTCCGGCGCTCGCGTACGGCCCGGCCGGTGGCGGTCACCCGCTTTCGGGCAAGACGCTGATCTTCGTGATCGACCTGCTCGGCGTCAGCTGACCGCTGCGCGTAGGCACGAGGGCACGTATCCGGTGGGTACGTGCCCTCTTCGCGTCCCGTGCCTCAGAGCGCGGGCGGCCGCATGTGGGTGGGGATGGCGATCCGGTTCCAGATGTTGATGGTGCCGATCGCGAGGATGAGGTTGGCGAAGCCTTCTTCGCCGAACTCTGCGACTGCCTGGGTGTAGAGCTCGTCGCTCACTCCGCCCTGGTGGATGAGGGTGACCGCCTCGGTGAGTTCGAGTGCGGTGCGTTCGCGGTGGCTGAACCAGGGCGATTCGCGCCAGGCGGAGACGGCGAACACTTTGCGGAGCGGGTAGCCGCTGTCGGTGAGGTCGACGGAGTGCATGTCGACGCAGTAGGTGCAGCCGTTGATCTGGGAGGCGCGGAGTTTGATCAGGTTGCCGAGGGGCTCTTCGACGACGTGGCCGACGTAGCCGTCGAGGTTGATGACTTTGCGGTAGCCCTCGGGGACGGCGGAGGAGATCTGGAGGCGTTCGGTGGTCTGTTCTGCGGTATCGGTCATGGCTCCACCGTAGGAGGACGATTGGTTCGTTGTAAGCTCCAATTCCAGCGATTCCAATCAGACCATTCCAGTGTTGTCGCGGAGGTGTGCCACGGAGATCCATGTCCCGATCGACGGCAGGGGAGACCGCGCGGAGCGGGTCTACCGTCACCTGCGCGACGCGGTGCTCGACGGCCGGTTGCGGCGTGGCGAGCGGCTGCCGGCCACCCGCGAGCTGGCGGCGCGGCTGGGTGTCTCCCGCAGCACCGTTTCGACCGCCTATGAGCGACTGACGGCGGAGGGATACCTGGCAGCTCGGGTGGGCTCCGGGACGTTCGTCGCGCTCCCCGCCGGTATCGCGGCGCCGGTGTCGGGCGCGCCGGCGTCGCGCGGCGCTGCGGGTGCCGCGCTTCCTGCACCCCGGTGGCGCGGACTCGACGACCCGCTCTGGTCGGAACCGCGCCCGATCGCGTACGACTTCAGCGTCGGCTCACCCGATCCTGCGCTGTTCCCGCACGACGCGTGGCGTCGCAGCGTGGCGGCGGCGCTGCGCGGACCTGCGTTGCGCCGGGCGCATTACGCCGACCCGTCCGGGCTCGAGCGTCTCCGCGTCGGGATCGCCCGGCACGTCGGCCTCGCGCGCTCGGTCGCGACGACCGCGGACGAGGTGGTGGTGACCAGCGGCGCGCAGCAGGCGTTCGACCTGCTGGGGCGTACTCTGGTGCAGCCGGGCGACACAGTGGCCGTGGAGGATCCCGGTTATCCGCCCGTCCGGCAGCTCCTGGAATTGCTCGGGGCGCGGGTGGTCCCGGTCCCGGTGGACGAGCACGGCCTGCGCGTCGACCTGCTGCCCGCCGCTCGGCTGGTGTACGTGACTCCGTCGCACCAGTTCCCGCTCGGGGGAGTGTTGTCGCTTCAGCGGCGCACGGCGCTGCTCGACTGGGCGCGCGCGCACGACGCGGTCGTGATCGAGGACGACTACGACAGCGAGTTCCGTTTCGGTGCCAGGGCGCTCGACCCGGTGCAGCGTCTCGACGGGGACGGCCGCGTCGTCTACGTGGGGACGTTCTCCAAGTCGATGCTGCCCGGCCTCCGCCTCGGCTTCATCGTCGCGCCGCCGTCGCTGGTCCCCGCGCTGCGGAGCGCGAAGCGGCTGACGGACTGGCACAACGACGTCGTCACCCAGACGGCGATGGCGAGCCTGCTCGACTCCGGCGCGTTCGCCGCACACGTGCGGAGGGCGAGCCGGGTCTACGAGGAGCGGCACGCGCTGATCGGCCGGGAAGCGGCGGCGCTGCTGGCGGGGAGACTCGAGGCCGTGCCGTCAGTCGCCGGCCTCCACCTCGCACTGACGCCGGACGCCGGCGTGCCGTTCGACTCCGTGCGCGTGGCGGAGGCCGCCGCGATCGCGGGAGTCGCGGTGCAGCCGATACCGCGCTTCGCCGTGACGGCCGGGTCGGAGGGACTCCTGCTGGGGTTCGGCGCGATCGCCGCCGAGGACATCCCCGACGGGACGCGCCTGCTGGCGGAGGCGGTCGGCCGCACCCATCCCGGGTAGCGGCCGACCGTCGGCCGACCGTGCGGTGCCGCGCGTCAGATCGCCGACCAGCCGCCGTCCGACGCGAGCACGACGCCCGAGATGTTCGCCGAGTCGTCGCTCAGCAGCCAGGTGATGGCCGCGGCGAGCTTCTCCGGCTCCGCCACCGGCGGAACGTTGACCTGCATGAGCGGGCCGAGCCGCTCACCGGCGAGCTGCGACTTGAACGCGCCGTCGACGTTCGTGAGCACGCCGCCCGGGGCGACGGCGTTGGTGCGGACGCCGTTGGGCGCGTAGAAGACGCTGGTGCTCTTGGTGAGGCCGATCACCGCGTGCTTGGACGCCGTGTACGCGGCTCCCGCAGCCGAGCCGCGCAGGCCGGCTTCGGACGAGACGTTGACGATCGCGCCGCTGCCGGCCGCGACCATCAGCGGGAGGACGGCGCGGCTCAGGCGCATGATCGCGGTGACGTTGACGGTGAAGACCCGGTCCCAGGTGGCGTCGTCGACCTCGGCGGCCGGCAGGAAACCGTCCATGATTCCGGCGATGTTGGCGAGCGCGTCGACGCGGCCGCCTGCGGCCTCCAGCACGGCGGCGATGGTCTCCTCGCTGGAGACGTCGCCGGCGACCGTGACGATGTCGAGCTCGGGGTTCTCCTCGACGAGGGCAGTGAGGCGCTCGGCGGAGATGTCGCTGCCGACCACGCGCGCGCCCTCGGACGCGAGGCGCAGGGCGGTCGCCTTGCCGATGCCGGAACCCGCTCCGGTGACGATCGCGGTCTTGCCGGCGAAACGGCCGGTTCCGTTGGTGCTCATAGTGCTGTACTCCTTGACTGTCGATGACATCGTCGGCGCTCGATCAAGCGTCGATGTATTTATAACACTCAGTGCCACAATGGAGACCATGAGTTCGCTGGAAGCCGAAACCACCCCGCGCC
The DNA here is from genome assembly GCF_017565305.1 of Leifsonia sp. TF02-11. Classification (GTDB taxonomy): domain Bacteria; phylum Actinomycetota; class Actinomycetes; order Actinomycetales; family Microbacteriaceae; genus Leifsonia. The sequence continues at coordinate 135,670 of NZ_JAGEKP010000017.1, read as the reverse complement.
GACGCGGCCGCCCCGCCGACGTCGACCCCGATCGGGTCGCCCTGCTGGCCCTGCGCCACTTCGCCGAGCACGGCTACGACGCGACGACGATGGACGAGATCGCCTCGCTCGCCGGCATCGGCCGGCGCACGCTGTTCCGCTACTTCCCGTCCAAGCCCGACCTGGTCTGGGGCGGCCTGGAGCCGGTGGTCGGCCGGATGCGGGCCGTGCTGGAGGAGGCGCCGGCCGGCGAATCGGCGCGCGATGTGATCGCCCGGGCGATGGCCGAGTCGCTCGACCTCGATGCCGAGCACCTGGAGGCGACGCGGTTGCGGCTGCGGTTGATGGCGACCGATCCTGCGCTCATCGGGTTCGGCGTCACCCGGCTGGGCGCCAACCACGACATCCTCGCCGAGTTCATCGCCAGGCGGCTGGGGGAGTCCGTCGACGGGCTGCGCGCGCAGGTGCTCGCGGACGCGATCAGCGCGGCGAACTTCTCGGCGCTGCTGTGGTGGGCCGTGCGAGACGCGGGCGACGACCCGGCGGCGGTCGCCGTCGCCGCGCTCGACGAGGTGCTGCGCGGGCTGCCCGATTGAGCGCCGGCCGCCGTCCGCTCCGCGCTGCAGTGTGCTCCGCGGCGCCGTTCGCTAGGCGTTGGGCACGATGACCGCGCGCCCGCGGATGCGACCCTCGTGCAGGCGCTCGTACGCCTTCGGCGCCTCCTCCAGCGAGTAGGTCTCGATCTCGACCTCCACCCTGCCTGCCCTGGCCAGGTCGAGGACCTCGATGAGCTCCGCCCGCGACCCCCAGTACGGTGCGCGCACGGCCACGTCGTAGGCGACCCGGCCGAAGCCGACGGGAAGCGCGCCCCCGCCGATGCCGACGATCGTCACGTCGCCCTCCGTCGCCGCCATCGCCCCGGCGAGGTCGACGGTCGGCTGCACTCCGACGAAGTCGAAGACCGCGTTCGCGCCACGGCCTCCGGTGAGCTCGCGGACCGCGTCGACCGCCGCCGGGTTCGACAGCAGCGTGTGCTCGGCACCCACCTCGCGCGCCAGTGCGAGCTTCTCGTCGTTGACGTCGAGCGCGACGACGGTCGCGCCGCTGATCGCCCGGAGGATCTGGATGCCGACGTGACCGAGCCCTCCCGTGCCGATCACCACGGCCGTGGTGCCGGCGCCCAGCTTCGGGAGCGAGTTCTTGATGGCGTGGTACGGCGTGAGGCCGGCGTCGGTGAGCGAGACGTTCTTCACCGGGTCGAGTCCGCCGAGGGGCACGAGGTGGCGCTCGCTGTCGACGATCATGTACTCGGCCATCGAGCCGGGGGCACCGAGGCCGGGAGGCATGATGTGCTCTGCGGCGGCGTTCAGGCAGTAGTTCTCCTTGCCCTGGGCGCACATGTGGCAGCGGCCGCAGCCCCACGGCCCGTACACGGCGACGGCGTCACCGGGGCGCACGCCCGTGACCCCCTCGCCGACGGCCTCGACGATGCCGGCGCCTTCGTGGCCGAGCGTGAGCGGGAGGCCGTAGACGTACTGCTCCGCGGGCAGACCCATGATGAACTCGTCGGAGTGACAGACTCCGGCTGCGGTGACCTTCAGGAGGACCTGGCCGGGGCCGACTTCGGGGTCGGGGACCTCGACGACCTCGGGACGTGAGCCGATTTCGCGATACTGGAGAGCCTTCATGACGCCGACGCTACCGCCGGTGACGACGCGGAAGTAAGGCCCGTCTCTCTGGTAAGCTATTCCGGTTGCCGTCCAACGGCCGCGGATAAAGAGAGCCCAGGCATTCGGCCCCGGGCACCGCGCAACGAGAGAAAGGGGATCCCCTCTATGGCACTGGATGCAGAGACCAAGAAGGCGATCATCGACGAGTACGCTACCCACCCCGGTGACACCGGATCCCCCGAGGTTCAGGTCGCCATCCTGACCAAGCGGATCAAGGACCTCACCGAGCACCTCAAGGAGCACAAGCACGACCACCACTCGCGTCGTGGCCTGCTCCTCCTGGTCGGTCAGCGTCGTCGCCTGCTGGGCTACCTGTCCGACATCGACATCAACCGCTACCGTGCGCTCATCGAGCGCCTGGGGCTGCGTCGATAAGACAGCGTCGATCGACAACGCGATCTTCTTGCGAACGGGCCGTCACCTCCGGGTGGCGGCCCGTTCCGCTTTCCCGAGGCGGTCAGTGATTTGCGCCAAATGTGGCGTCTGCGGCCCTGTAGCGCAACATTTGGCGCACATCTGCCACTAGTCTCGCTGCGTGGTCCTTGCGTTCCTGCCGTACATCGTTGTCGGCGTCACTCACTTGATCGCGGTTCTGGCGGGCGCCGATGCCGTCGTCGCCGTCACCAAGCCGCTGCTCATGCCGGCGCTGCTGCTCGCACTCCTGCTCGCGCTGCCGAGCCGCCGCGGGGAGACCGTCGTCCTGGCGTCGCTCGGCATCCTGTTCGGCTGGCTGGGCGACCTGTCGCTGATGGATGTCGGCCCCGGCTTCGTCGTCGGTCTCGCGTTCTTCCTGCTCGGCCACGTGGCCTACATCGTGCTGTTCGTGCGGCGACTGCGCGTGCGGCGGCTGCCGCGCTGGTGGTCTGCGGTGTACGTGCCGTGGTTTGCCGGTCTCCTCGCCGTGCTGGCGCCGCACGCCGGCGGCCTGCTCATCCCACTGGCCCTCTACGGGCTGGCGCTCGCGGTCCTCGGCATCACCGGGTCGGCGTGCTCGCCGTGGATCGCCTCCGGCGCCGCACTCTTCGTCGTCTCCGACAGCATGCTCGGGCTGGACCGGTTCCTGCCCGGCTTCGCGATGCCACAGGTCGACTTCGCGATCATGCTGACCTACATCGCCGCGCAGGGCCTGATCTGCTGGGGCGTCGTGCGGCAGTCCCGCGCGGCGGTCGCGGTGCCGTCGCTCGTCTGAGTCCCAGCGCCGCGACCGGTCAGCCCGGGTTCAGAGCCGAACGCCGCGCCGCCACGCTCCGGTCGATGAGCGTCGCAGCCACCAGCGCCGCCGCGACCAGCGCGATCACCACGGTGACGCCCGCCAGCCCGATTACCGGCGATGCCAGCGGCGCCGCCAGCACGAGCAGTACAGCGATCCCTGTCTTCAGCGGCCGGATGACGACCTCCGGAACCAGCGGAGCGTGCAGCACGTACAGCATGATCAGGAACACCACCACGGGCACGGCGACGGCGTACTCCACGGCGATGTCCGAGACGTGGGCGTGCGCCGCTCCGCGCTTCACCGCGACCTCCAGCCCGGCGCCGAGGGCGGCCAGCGACGCGAACACGAAGTAGTGCCCGTACCCCCAGAAGAACGACCGGTCGCGGTTGGACTGGAGCCCCTCCGCCGCCGGCTCGAGGAAGTACAACCACCACAGCGCGAAGAGCAGCACCAGTCCCGCCGCCGCGATGACGACCAGCGCGGCGGAGATGCCGTGCGCAGCGAGGCCGCTCTGCACACCGATCGCCGACGCCGAGACCGACTCGCCGAGCACGATGATCGTGAACAGCCCGTAGCGTTCCGCGATGTGATGCGGATGCCAGGAGGTCATCCCCGGCCGCTCCGCCCACACCGGCACCAGCAACTCCAGGAGTGCCGCGAGCAGGAACGTCCACAGCTTCCACTCGACGGGCAGGAAGCCCCACGCGATCCAGACGACCTGCACCGCTCCGATCCCGACGGCGTACCGGGTCGCGGTGGCCCGGCCGTCCGGATGTTCGATGGCGGCGCGCACCCACTGCGCGACCATCGCCAGCCGCATGATGACGTAGCCGATGATTATGGCGGTGAATTCCGACAGCTCGAACGAGCCGGGGACGCCGGCCGCGAGCACCAGGACCCCGCCCATCTGCAGGAGCGTCATGAGCCGGTACGGCACGTCGTCGGTGTCGTACGCCGACGCGAACCAGGTGAAGTTCATCCACGCCCACCAGATGGCGAAGAACACCATGAGATAAGGGCCGAGCTTCTCCAGGATGTGTCCCTGCTCGCCGGCGTGGGCGAGCTGGGCGGACACCTGGGCGATCGCGACGACGAAGGTGAGGTCGAAGAGCAGCTCGAGCGGGCTGGAGACGCGGTGCTCCTCGTCGGTCGAGCGTCCGGACATCGGGATGCGGAAGGCGATGCTCATGTGCGCAAGCATAGGAGGATGCGTCACCGTCTCCTCCTCGCCGTCACCGCGCTCTACCTGCTCGCGGTCGCCTGGATCACGCTGAACCCGTTCCCGGGCGACCCGAAGCGCAACACCTTGCTGGAGGGGCTGCTCGCGGCGTTCGCTGCGACGCCGCTGCTCGCCTGGATCGACTACGACGTGGTCGAGTTCACCGCCAACATCCTGATGTTCGTGCCGATGGGTCTCCTGCTCGCCCTGCTCTTCGGCCCAGGCCGCCGCTGGCTCGCCGTGTCGCTCGGGATCGCCGCGACGCTCACGATCGAGTTCGTGCAGCTGTTCGAGCCGGCTCGGGTGAGCGACGCCAGGGACATCGTCGCCAACAGCCTGGGCGCGATCATCGGGGTGGCCGTGGTCGTCGTGGCGGGAGGACGCCGGTCGCGCCTGGATGCGACGCCCTCCCGCAGCTCGTAGGCCTCAGCTCAATCCGAACGCCTCGAGTTCGGTGTCGTCGAGCATCCGCGACCGGATGAGGAAGCGTTTGCCCTCCGGCGCCTCCACCGAGAAGCCGCTGCCGCGGCCGTCGACCAGGTCGATCGTGAGGTGCGTGTACTTCCAGTACTCGAACTGCGACGCCGACATGAAGACCCGGACCGGGTCGATCCCGTCGACCTCCAGCGTGCCGAGCAGCACGTCGGAGGCGCCGACGCGGAACATCCCGACCGGGTAGCACATCGGTGCGGAGCCGTCGCAGCAGCCGCCCGACTGATGGAACATGAGCGGCCCGTGGGCCTCCGCCAGCCGTTGCAGCATCCGTGCAGCGGCTGGCGTGAGCTCCACTCGCCTCAGGTCGGTGCGCATCGGCTTAGAAGAAGCCCATCGGGCCGTCGGCGTACGACACCAGCAGGTTCTTGGTCTGCTGGTAGTGGTCGAGCATCATCCGGTGGTTCTCGCGTCCGATGCCGGACTGCTTGTAACCGCCGAACGCCGCGTGCGCGGGGTACTGGTGGTAGGTGTTCGACCAGACGCGGCCGGCCTCGATGGCGCGGCCGGCACGGTAGAGCTGGGAGCCGTCCCGACTCCAGACGCCGGCGCCCAGGCCGTACAGGGTGTCGTTGGCGGTGCTGATCGCGTCGTCGAAGTCGGTGAAGCTGGTGAGGGCGAGCACCGGGCCGAAGATCTCCTCCTGGAAGATCCGCATCGCGTTGTTCCCCTCGAACACGGTCGGCTGCACGTAATACCCGCCGGCGAGGTCGCCGCCGAGGTCGGCGCGCTCGCCGCCGGTGAGCAGCTTCGCACCCTCCTGCCGACCGATGTTCATGTACGACAGAATCTTCTCCAACTGGTCGTTGGAGGCCTGCGCGCCGATCATCGTGGACACGTCGAGCGGGTTGCCCTGTTTGATGCGCTTCACCCGTTCGAGCCCGTCGGCGACGAAGCCGTCGTAGATCGACCGCTGCACCAGTGCGCGCGACGGGCAGGTGCAGACCTCGCCCTGGTTGAGGGCGAAGAACGAGAAGCCCTCCAGTGCCTTGTCGTAGAACGAGTCCTTCGCGGCGGCGACATCCTCGAAGAAGATGTTCGGGCTCTTGCCGCCGAGCTCCAGCGTCACCGGGATGAGGTTCTCGCTCGCGTACTGCATGATGAGCCGGCCGGTCGTGGTCTCGCCGGTGAACGCCACCTTGCGGATCCGCGGGTGCGACGCCAGCGGGGCGCCCGCCTCGAAGCCGAAGCCGTTCACGATGTTCAGCACGCCGTCGGGCAGCAGGTCGCGCACCAGGTCGAGCCAGACGTGGATGGAGGCCGGCGTCTGTTCGGCCGGTTTGAGCACGACGCAGTTCCCCGCGGCCAGCGCGGGAGCGAGCTTCCACGTCGCCATCAGGATCGGGAAGTTCCACGGGATGATCTGACCCACGACGCCGAGCGGCTCGTGGAAGTGGTACGCGATGGTGTCGTGGTCGAGCTCGCTGATGCCGCCTTCCTGCGCCCTGATCGCCCCGGCGAAGTAGCGGAAGTGGTCGATCGCGAGCGGGATGTCGGCGGCGAGAGTCTCGCGCACCGGCTTGCCGTTCTCCCACGTCTCGGCGACCGCCAGCAGTTCGAGGTTGGCCTCCATGCGGTCGGCGATCCTGGTCAGGAGCAGCGCGCGCTCGGCGACGGAGGTCGTGCTCCACGCGGGGAAGGCGGCCCAGGCGGCGTCCACCGCACGGTCGACGTCGGCCGCGGTGCCGCGGGCGATCTCGGTGAACGGCCTCCCGGTCACCGGTGTGATGTCCTCGAAGTACTGACCGCCAGCGGGTGCGACGTAGCGGCCGCCGATGAAGTGGTCGTAGCGCGTCGCGTAGTCGACCACGGATCCCGCGGTGCCGGGCTGCGCGTAGACGCTCGGCTTCTCGGTGGTGACGGCCGCTGCGGCGGCGTCGGTCTGCTCCGGGCTCAGAGTCATACGAGTCTCCTTTGACTGGTACGGCGTGCACCCTCCGCACGCCTCTGACCCGGAGGCTACGCAGCGGGAGGTTGCATCCGGTTGCGAGCTACGACTCCAGAGCCAGCAGGCGGGCGACCACCTGCGCCCGGCGCGGCGAATGAGCAGGGAGCGCGTGCAGCGCGGCCCGCCAGATGTCTTCGTCGGCCGCGCCCCGCTCCGTCTCGCCCCAGGCGATCAGGAGGTCGGCGGAGCCCGACTCCAGCAGCGCCTCCCGCAGCCGGGAGACGACCTCCTCGCGCAGCTCGTCGATGCCCGGAGCATCCGATCCGGGCAGCGGGCCACCGCCGTACGTCGCGATCGCGGCCCGGTGGGCTCCGCGGCGCTGGAGGTCGAGCACGGCGCCGAGGTCGGTCTCCAGCGGCGCCGCCAGCCGGTAGGGGCGCGCGAGCGGGCCGAGCTCCGGGGCGATCGCGGCGAGGGCGCGCCGCAGCCGGACGATCTCCGCGCGCAGCGTCACCGTGGAGCCCGGGTCGCCGTAGAGGAGCTCGGCGAGCCGCTCCGCCGACAGGCCGTCGCGATGCCACGAGAGCAGCGCGAGGAGCTCGCTGTGCCGGGCGCTCAGGGTGCCGGAGCGGCCGTCGGCACCCGCCAGCTCTCCGGTGTCGCGGCCGAGGACGCGGAGGGCGGCGATCGCCGGGCGCGGGCGCTCCCTGCGCGCAGAACCGGGAGTGCGAGCCTCCCGCAGCCGAGCGATCAGCAGTTCCCGCTCGACGGCCGCCGCCGTCGCCTCCAGCAGTGGCAGCACGTGCGGCGCCGCCACCTGGTCGCCGCCGGTCACGTCGATTACGCCGAGGATGTCGCCGGTCTCGGGATCGCGCACCGGCACCGCGGTGCAGCTCCACGGCTTGACGTCCTCGGCGAAGTGCTCCGCGCCGCGGATCTGCACGCCGTCGCCGATCGCGAGCGCGGTCCCCGGCGCCGACGTTCCGACATCGCCCTCCGCCCACGCGGCGCCGGGCACGAACAGCATGGACTCCGCCCGGCTCCTGAGCACCGGGTCGCCCTCCACCCAGAGCAACCGGCCGCGCGCGTCGCCGACCGCCACGACGACACGGCTGTCCGGCTCGGCGTCGCGCACGAGCAGCTGCCGGATCACGGGGAGGGCCGCGGCGATGGGGTGTGCGCGGCGGGCATCCTCCAACCCGGGGCCGTCGAGCACGAGCGGCGCGGCCACGGCCGGGTCGAGATGCGCCTGCTCTGCGCGACGCCAGGAGGCGTCGACGACCGGGCGCAGGCCCGGGTGGGAACCCGCGACCGCGGAGCCCGCGGGAGCAGTGCCCGCGGGAGCATCGACGCCGTCGTCCATGCGCAGCATCGTACGCGTTGGGTGGTGTCCTGCGTACGGTGGACCCGTGCGCACGATCGTGAAGGAACGCGCCGACGCACCCCGGCTCTTCTTCGAGGCGGAGGCCGCCGGGCTGCGCTGGCTGGGTGCGGCCGAGCGTCTCGGCGGCGCCCGCGTGGTGCGCGTCGCCGAGGTCGGCCCCGGCCGCATCGTGCTGGAGCGGGTGGAGGACGCCCGGCCCACCGCGGACGCCGCGCGCGCCTTCGGGGGAGCGCTCGCCGCGACCCACGCCGCGGGCGCGAGCGCGTTCGGCGCGCCTCCCGGCGGCTGGGACGGGCCGCTGTTCATCGGCCGCCGCCCGCTCCCGGCGGCGAACGAGCCGACCTGGGGCCGGTTCTACGCGCGCGACCGGGTGCGCCCGTACCTCGACCCCGCGGTGGCGGCAGGCAACCTCAGCGAGCGCCAGCGCGCGGTCGTGGAGGCCGCGCTCGAGCGGGTGGAGGCCGGCGAGTTCGACGACGACGAACCTCCCGCGCGCCTGCACGGCGACCTCTGGGCCGGCAACGTGCTCTGGTCGCCCGGCGGTGTCGTCCTCATCGACCCCGCCGCCCACGGAGGCCACCGCGAGACCGACCTCGCCATGCTCGACCTGTTCGGCGCTCCGTTCCTGGACGACATCCTCGGCGCCTACGACGCGGCCCGTCCGCTGCGGCCGGGCTGGCGCGACCGCATCCCGCTGCACCAGCTGCATCCGCTCGCGGTGCACGCGGCGGGCCACGGCCCGTCCTACGGGGCGGCGCTCGCCGAGGCCGCACGCGCCACGCTGGCGCTCTGATCCGGTGATTCCGGGCGTCTTCGGCGCCGGCACTGATAGGATTCCGATGGTCGGCCGAACGCCGACTGGTGGAGCAGGCTGGCAGGAGCTGGTCCTCGGTGGTGGTATCCGGATGCGGTGCACGGTTTTTCGAGTGCGGCGCAACCGTGTATTTCTACTGATGGCCAGACGGGCTCAGCCCACGCACCCGCATGGGATGCCGCGTACACGGACAGCCGTGTCGAACTGCCTGCTCGCTCCGTTGTGGAGTCGCGCCCAAACGGGGCAGCGACGTTAAACAAAGGAGAAAGACCTCTTGGAAGGTCCCGAAATCAAGTTCGCCGAAGCGGTCCTCGACAATGGACGCTTCGGCACCCGCACCGTCCGGTTCGAGACCGGACGCCTCGCCCAGCAGGCACAGGGCGCCGTCGCCGCCTACCTCGACGAGGAGACCATGCTGCTGAGCGCGACGAGCGCCAGCAAGCACCCGAAGGACAACTTCGACTTCTTCCCGCTGACCGTCGACGTCGAGGAGCGCTCGTACGCCGCCGGCAAGATCCCCGGTTCGTTCTTCCGTCGTGAGGGCCGCCCCTCGACCGAGGCGATCCTCGTCTGCCGCCTGATCGACCGCCCGCTGCGCCCGTCGTTCGTCGACGGCCTGCGCAACGAGGTCCAGATCGTCATCACCGTCCTCAGCATCGCTCCTGACGAGTTCTACGACGCCCTGGCGATCAACGCGGCCAGCGCCTCCACGCAGATCTCCGGTCTGCCCTTCTCCGGCCCGATCGCCGGCGTGCGCCTCGCGCTCATCCCGGGCAACGGCCAGCACGAAGACCAGTGGATCGCGTTCCCGAAGGCCTCGCAGCTCGAGGAGGCCGTGTTCGACCTCGTCGTCGCCGGTCGCGTCCTCACGAACGACGACGGCTCCGAGGGCGACGTCGCGATCATGATGGTCGAGGCCGAGGCCACCGAGGGCAGCTGGAACCTCATCCAGGGCGGCGCTGTCAAGCCGAACGAGGAGGTCGTCGCCCAGGGTCTGGAGGCCGCCAAGCCGTTCATCCGCCAGCTGGTGGGTGCGCAGACCGTGCTCGCCTCGCAGTCCGCGAAGGCGATCGCCGACTACCCGGTGTTCCTGCCCTACTCGAAGGAGACCTACGACAACGTCGCCGGCCTCGCCTACGACGAGCTGGTGAACGTCTACCAGATCGCCGACAAGATCGAGCGCCAGAACGCCGACGACGCGCTCAAGGACCGCGTCAAGGTCGCCATCACCGAGAAGGTGGAGGCCGGTGTGCTCCCCGCGGAGACGCTGGAGCAGTTCTCCGCGGCATACAAGTCGGTGTCCAAGGTGGTCATGCGCGGCCGTGTGCTGCGCGAGGGCATCCGTATCGACGGCCGCGGCCTGACCGACATCCGTCCGCTCGACGCCGAGGTGCAGGTCATCCCGCGCGTCCACGGCTCGGCGATCTTCCAGCGCGGCGAGACCCAGATCCTGGGCGTCACCACGCTGAACATGCTCAAGATGGAGCAGCAGATCGACTCGCTGTCGCCGGTCACCAAGAAGCGTTACCTGCACCACTACAACTTCCCGCCCTACTCGACCGGTGAGACCGGCCGCGTCGGCTCGCCGAAGCGTCGCGAGATCGGCCACGGCTTCCTGGCCGAGCGCGCGCTCGTGCCGGTGCTGCCGAGCCGCGAGGAGTTCCCGTACGCGATCCGCCAGGTGTCCGAGGCTCTCGGCTCCAACGGCTCGACCTCGATGGGCTCCGTCTGCGCCTCCACCCTGTCGCTGCTGAACGCCGGTGTGCCGCTGCGCGCCCCGGTCGCCGGCATCGCCATGGGCCTGATCTCCGACGTCGTCGACGGTGAGACCCGCTACGCGGCGCTGACCGACATCCTGGGCGCGGAGGACGCGCTCGGCGACATGGACTTCAAGGTCGCCGGCACCAGCGAGTTCGTGACCGCGATCCAGCTCGACACCAAGCTCGACGGCATCCCGTCGTCGGTGCTGGCGGGCGCGCTCAAGCAGGCCAAGGATGCTCGCACGACCATCCTCAGCGTGCTGAACGCCGCGATCGACACCCCGGACGAGATGGCCCCGACCGCGCCGCGCGTGATCTCGGTCCAGATCCCCGTCGACAAGATCGGCGAGCTGATCGGCCCGAAGGGCAAGACGATCAACGCGATCCAGGACGAGACCGGCGCCGAGATCTCCATCGAGGAGGACGGCACCGTCTACATCGGCGCCACCGACGGCCCTTCGGCCGAGGCGGCCCGCGCCCAGGTCAACGCGATCGCGAACCCGACGAACCCGGAGGTCGGCGAGCAGTTCCTCGGAACCGTCGTCAAGATCGCCGCGTTCGGCGCGTTCATCTCGCTGCTGCCCGGCAAGGACGGCCTGCTGCACATCTCCGAGGTGCGCAAGCTGGCCGGTGGCAAGCGTGTCGAGAACGTCGAGGACGTGCTCGGCGTCGGCCAGAAGATCCTGGTCGAGATCACCAAGATCGACGACCGCGGAAAGCTGTCGCTCGCCCCGGTGCTCGCCGACGAGGCGGACACCCACGGCCGCGACGCGGCCTCCGAAGGCCCGGTCGAGCCCGCCGAGGGCGCGCCGGCTCCCGTCGAGAGCTGATCTCCCGTCTGTAAGCGAAGGCCGCGCCGACTCCGTCGGCGCGGCCTTCGCCGTCTCCCGTGCCCGCGCAGCCATCGCTTCCTCACTTTCTCTCGCGACACGCCGGGTCGCAGCGGGAGAAAGTGAGGAAGCGATGGCTGCGGTCAGTCGCGGGTGAGGAGGGGGCGCAGGCGGTAGGGGATGAGCTCGCCCATGTCGAGGGAGGTCTCGGCTCGGACGACGCCGTCGGTCGACTGGATGGCGCCGGTGATCCGGAACAGGTCCTCCGCGTCGGTGCAGACGACCCGCAGCAGCAGGTCGGACGGCCCGGACAGGCCGTGCGCCTGCACGATCTCCGGGATCGAGGCCAGGTGCTCGACAATCTCGGCGAGCTTCTGCTGCTGCACGTGCACTGTCACGAACGCGGCGAGCGGATAGCCCGCGGCCGTCGCCGAGATGCGGCGCTCGAACGACAGGAAGGCCCCGCTGCGCTCCAGTTCGGCCACCCGCGCCTGCACCGTGTTGCGGCTCAGCCCCAGTCGATCGGCGAGCGAGACATTGGTCGATCGCGGGTCGTCGGTGAGGGCGACGAGGATCCGGCGGTCGGTGATGTCGAACGTGCGCATAGTGTGAAAGCTAGCACCGGCCGCACCTCTCCGACAGTGCAGTGTGCACGGTCGACGCGCCGTTAGTTGTGCGCGCTGAACGGGGAGCGTAGCCTTTCGGGTAATTCCGGCAAGGAGGCCGGAAGCCGATCACGCGTGCCACAAGCGGGCGGATCGGACGTGAGAGTGAAGGTTGCGTGAACCGTGACGATCGACAATCAGCCCGACACCAGACTGGACGACGTCCACCTTCCCGCTGGAGCGGATACCGTCCAGCTGTTGACTCCCGAGGGCGCGCGCACGAGCGACGTCCGCTTCGACGCCTGGGTCGCCGATGTCGGCCCGGAGCAGCTTCTCGACCTCTACGAGGACATGGTCGTCATCCGGCGCATCGACGCGGAGGCGACCGCGCTGCAGCGGCAGGGCGAGCTCGGCCTGTGGCCGCCGCTTCTCGGCCAGGAGGCCGCGCAGATCGGTTCCGGTCGGGCGCTCCGCAGCGACGACTTCGTCTTCTCCAGCTACCGTGAGCACGGCGTCGCGTACTGTCGCGGAGCCGGCCTCGTCGACCTGCTGCGCGTGTGGCGCGGCACGACCCAGAGCGGCTGGAACCCCTACGACATCAACATGGCGACCCCGCAGGTCATCATCGGAGCGCAGACCCTGCACGCCACCGGGTACGCCATCGGCATCCAGGCCGACGGGACCGACGCGGCCTCGATCGCGTACTTCGGCGACGGCGCCACCTCCGAGGGCGATGTCAACGAAGCCCTCATCTTCGCCGCCACCTACGCCGCGCCCGTCATCTTCTTCTGCCAGAACAACCAGTACGCGATCTCGGAGCCCGTCGGCCTCCAGGCGCAGCGCCCGATCGCCGAGCGCGCACCAGGCTTCGGCGTCCCGAGCGTCCGCGTCGACGGCAACGACGTGCTCGCGGTCATGGCCGTGACTCGTGCCGCGCTCGACCGCGCCAGGACCGGAGGCGGCCCGACCTTCATCGAGGCCGTCACCTACCGGATGGGCCCGCACACGACGGCCGACGACCCGACCCGCTACCGCGACCCGGCCGAGCTCGACCAGTGGCGCGGCAAAGACCCGATCGCCCGGGTGGAGGCGCACCTCGCCGCCGCCGGGATGCTCACCGAGGACCGCCTCGCCGCGATCCAGGAGCACGCCGACGCGGTCGCCGTCGAGATGCGCCGGGGCGTCGTCGCACTGCAGGATCCCGACCCGTTGACCGTGTTCGACAACGTCTACGCCGAGCCGCATACCGGCCTGGCCCGGGAGCGGGATCACTACTCGCGCTACCTGCGCACGTTCGTGGGCGGTGACCGATGACCGCTCTCAGCATGGCGAAGGCCATCAACGCCGGCCTCCGGCGCTCGCTGGCCGACGACGACCGCGTGGTCTTGATGGGGGAGGACATCGGCACGCTCGGGGGTGTGTTCCGGGTGACGGACGGCCTCCAGACCGAGTTCGGTCCGCGCCGGGTGATGGACTCGCCGCTCGCCGAGTCGGGCATCCTCGGCACGGCCGTCGGGATGGCGTACCGCGGGCTGCGGCCGGTCGTGGAGATCCAGTTCGACGGCTTCATCTACCCGGCGTTCGATCAGATCGTCAGCCAGGTGGCCCGCATGCACTACCGCACGGCCGGTGCCGTGCGCATGCCGATCACCATCCGGGTGCCGTTCGCGGGCGGCATCGGCGCCGCCGAGCACCACTCCGACTCGCCGGAGGCGTATTTCGCCCATGCGGCCGGCCTGCGCGTGGTCAGCCCGTCCACGCCGCAGGACGCGTACACGCTCATCCAGCAGGCGATCGCCTCGGACGACCCCGTGCTGTTCTTCGAGCCGAAGCGCCGCTACCACGCGAAGGGCGACGTCGACGAGGAGGCGGCGCTGCAGGACGCCCGCCCGATGGGAACGGCCCGCGTGGTCACCCCCGGTGCCGACGTCACCCTGGTGACGTACGGCGGTCTGGTGCAGCTGGCCACGGATGCGGCTCTCGCCGCAGCGGACGAGGGCGTGTCGGTGGAGGTCATCGACCTGCGGTCGCTGTCTCCGCTCGACCTCGACACCGTCGCCGCCTCTGTGCGCAAAACGGGACGGCTCGTGGTCACGCACGAAGCCGCCCTCTCCGGAGGCCTCGGCGCCGAGATCTCCGCATCGATCACGGAGCGCTGCTTCTACTACCTGGAGCACGCCCCCGTGCGGATCACCGGCCACGACATCCCGTACCCGCCCGCCCGGCTGGAGGCCGCGCACCTGCCCGACCTCGACCGCATCCTCGACGGCATCGACCGCGCGATGGACCGGCCGAACTCGCTGAGCGGAGTGGACGACTGATGGCGGTCAAGGACTTCGCGCTCCCGGACCTGGGAGAGGGGCTGACCGAGTCCGAACTGGTGAGCTGGCACGTCGCTGTGGGCGACACGGTTCAGCTCAACCAGATCATCGCCGAGGTGGAGACCGCCAAGGCGCTCGTCGAACTGCCCGCACCATACGAGGGCACGGTGTCGCGGCTGTACGTGGAGCCCGGCGTCACCGTCTCGGTGGGGGAGCCCTTGGTGGCCTTCGAGGTGGCGGGGACGCCGGAGCCGGACGCAGAGTCCGACTCCACTGCCGACGCCGCCGACGCTGCCGACGCAGAGGAGGTGCGCGAGCCGATGCTCGTCGGCTACGGCGCCCGTCCCGATGCCCGGGGGAGGCCGGCCCGCCGGCCGCGCCCGGGACTGACAGCGCCGGTCGTGAGGGAGCCGGCGGTCGCCGCGGCTGCTCCGGCCTCCGCTCCCGTCGCCGCAGAGGTCCAGGAGCGACCGCGCGCGACACCGCCCGTCCGCAAGCTGGCGCGGGAGCGGGGCATCGACCTCGCCGCGGTCGCCGGAACGGGCGAGCGCGGCCTCGTCACGCGCGCCGACCTCGACGCCTACGCGGCACAGGCGCCAGCGCCCGAAGCGCCAGCGACTCCCGCGACCCGTGGCGACGCCGAGGAGATCCGCATCCCGATCCGCGGTGTCCGCAAGGCGACGGCGGACGCGATGGTTCGCAGTGCCTTCGGGGCTCCACAGGCCACCGTGTTCCTCACGATCGACGTGACTCCGACGAACGAGCTGATCGAGCGCCTGCGCGCCCGCCCCGAGTTCGCCGAGTCGCGGCCCGGACTGCTGGCGGTGGTCGCCAAGGCGCTGTGCCTGGCCGTCCGACGCACCCCTGAGGTCAACTCGCGCTGGGACGACGCGGCCCAGGAGATCGTGCAGACCAGGGCCATCCACCTCGGAATCGCCGCGGCAACACCGCGCGGCTTGCTGGTTCCGGTCGTCCGCGATGCGGACGCCCTGTCGCTCGCCGGGCTGTCCGGCGCAATCCGTGAGCTGGCCGTCACCGCGCGGTCGGGCAAGACGCCGCCCGGCGCGCTCACCGGCGGCACGATCACCATCACGAACGTGGGCGTCTTCGGGGTCGACGCCGGCACACCTATCCTGACGCCGGGGGAGGCCGCCATCCTCGCCGTGGGCGCCGTGCGCCGCCAGCCGTGGGAGCACCAGGGCGGGATCGCGCTGCGGGACGTGCTGACGCTCGCGCTCACCTTCGACCACCGCATCGTCGACGGCGAGCAGGGCTCGCGCTTCCTCGCCGACATCGGCGGCATCCTCGCCGACCCCGCGTCCGTCCTCACGCTCGTCTGAGCACCGAACGACCGCGAAGGGCACGCAAACGCCCCTAAAACCGTGTTTTAGGGGCGTTTGCGTGCCCCTCGGCGCTGTCGCCGGGACGCTCAGGCGTGCAGCGCGGCGTTCAGCTCGACCCCGCTGCCGGCGCGCCGGAGCACCTCGACGGCGCCCGTGAGCGAGTTGCGGCGGAACAGCAGGCCGGGGACGCCGGAGAGCTCGACGGCCTTCACCGTCTGTGCGCGACCGTCGGCGGTCACCGGCCCGTCGACGACCACGACCTTGGTGCCGGCCGTTACGTAGAGGCCGGCCTCGACGACCGTGTCGTCTCCGATCGAGATGCCGATGCCGGAGTTCGCTCCGAGCAGGGCGCGCTCGCCGATCGCGACGCGCTGGGTGCCTCCGCCCGAGAGCGTGCCCATGATGGAGGCGCCGCCGCCGATGTCGGAGCCGTCGCCGACGACGACGCCCTGCGAGATGCGGCCCTCGACCATCGAGGAGCCGAGCGTTCCCGCGTTGAAGTTGACGAAGCCCTCGTGCATCACGGTGGTGCCGGGGGCGAGGTGGGCGCCGAGCCGCACGCGCGAGGCATCCGCGATGCGCACGCGGTCGGGCGTCACGTAGTCGAGCAGGCGCGGGAACTTGTCGATGCCGGTCACGTGGATGCCGGCCCGCTGCAGCCGTGGGCGCAGGCGCTCGAGGTCGGCGGGGAGCACCGGCCCTGCGTTGGTCCAGGCCACGATCGGCAGATGAGCGAAGACGCCGTCGAGGTTCACCGTGTTGGGGCGCACCAGGAGGTGCGACAGCAGGTGCAGTCGAAGATAGGCGTCCGGGGTGGAGGCCGGGGCCGCATCGAGGTCGACCTCCACGGTCACGATGTCGACGCGCACGTTGCGGCGGGGGTCGTCGCCCGCGAGCTCCTCCAGCTCGGCCGGCGCGATCCAGCGCTCCCGGCCAGCGGGGATGCCGCCGAGTCTCGGCTCGGGGAACCAGGTGTCGAGCACCGTGCCGTCGCCGGCGATCGTCGCCAGGCCGTAGCCCCAGGCGGTGCGGGCGTCGGCAGCGCCCGCGTCGGCGGACGCGACGGACTGGTCAGGAAAGTCGGAAGGCATGCCCCTAGATTAGTAGCGTGCCTCTCGACCTCAGCGCCACGTCCATCGACCTCACGCGACAGATCTGCGACATCGAGTCGGTCTCCGGCGACGAGAAGACCCTCGCCGATGCCATCGTCGAGGCTCTCTCGCCTCTGCCGCACCTCGAGGTCATCCGCGACGGAGACACCGTGGTGGCGCGCACGAACCTCGGGCGCGAGCGCCGGGCACTCATCGCGGGCCACATCGACACGGTCCCGCTCAACGGCAACCTCCCGACCCGCTTCGAGGAGGACGGCGGCGTCCGGTACCTCTGGGGCCGGGGCACCGTCGACATGAAGGCCGGCGTCGCCGTGCAGCTCAAGCTCGCGGCAGAGCTGACCGAGCCCGCGATCGACGTGACCTGGATGTGGTATGACCACGAGGAGGTCAACGCCGAGCTGAACGGTCTCGGCCGGCTGGCCCGCAACCGGCCCGACCTCTTCGTCGGCGACTTCGCCATCCTCGGCGAGCCGAGCAACGGCGTCGTGGAGGGCGGCTGCAACGGCAACCTGCGCGTGGAGGTCCGCGCCTACGGCCTGCGCGCACACTCGGCGCGCGGCTGGGTCGGCGACAACGCCATCCACAAGATCGCGCCCGTCCTCGATCTGCTCGCCGGCTACACCGCGCGCGAGGTGGAGGTCGACGGGCTGGTGTACCGCGAGGGTCTCAACGCCGTCGGCATCTCGGGCGGAGTCGCCGGCAACATCATCCCGGACGAGGCGATGGTGCACGTCAACTACCGGTTCGCACCGTCGCGCAGTTCGGAGGAGGCCATCGCCTACCTGCACGAGCTGTTCGACGGCTACGAGATCACCGTGGTCGACCGGGCCGACGGCGCGCGCCCCGGGCTCGACGCCCCGCTCGCGCAGGAGTTCGTCGCCGCGGTCGGCGGCGTCGCGAAGCCCAAGTACGGCTGGACCGATGTCGCGCGCTTCAGCGCCCTCGGCATCCCCGCGGTCAACTACGGTCCCGGCGACCCGCTCAAGGCGCACGCCGACGACGAGCGGGTCGACGTCGAGCAGATCGTCTCGGTGGAGGCGGGTCTCCGTGCCTGGCTCAGCGGTTCCGGCTCCCGCTGAGGAGGAGGAGGCCGTCGCCCCTCCCGCCATCCTCTGGTGGTCGCGGTGGTGGGTGCGGGTCCTCGCGATCTTCCTCGCCAGCAGGGTCGTCACGACCGTCATCCTGCTGATCTTCGCGGCGAACCAGGGCAAGAACCCCTGGACGGGCGCGCACCCGGACTACTTCTCGTACGCGACCATCTGGGACGGGCTCTGGTACAACATCGTCGCCGGCTGGGGATACCCGGCGACACTGCCGATGAGCGACGGCCACGTGACCGAGAACGCCTGGGCGTTCCTGCCCGGCTACCCGTGGCTGGTCGACGCCGTCATGTTCGTCACGCGGCTGCCGTGGTCGCCGGCCGCCGTTCTCGTCTCGTTCGCGTGTGCGGCAGGTGCTGCGCTCGTCTTCTACCGGCTGATGCTGCGCGTCGGGCTCGGCGCCTCGACCAGTCTGTTCGCGGTCGTGCTGTTCTGCGTCGCCCCGGTCTCCCCGCTGTTCCAGCTGGCCTACGCCGAGTCGTTCTACCTCCTGCTCCTGACGACGGCGCTGCTGCTGCTCGTGGAACGGCGGTACGGCTGGCTGTTCCCCGTGGTCCTGGTGATGGCGTTCACACGCCCGAGCGGTCTCGCCTTCGCCCTGGCCGTCGGTCTGCACGTGGTCTATCGCTGGGTGCGCAGGAAACGGGAGCCCTTCCCGATCCGGGAGCAGATGCTGAGCGCGGCACTGGCGGTGTTCAGCGCGGTCGCGGGGCTCGCCTGGCCTGCCATCGCGGCGGTGGCCACCGGCTCGCTTACCGCCTACACCGACACCGAGCTGGCGTGGCGCGCGCCCTACATCGGCCACACCCACCTGGTCCCGTTCACGCCGTGGTTCCAGGGCGCCGACTGGTGGGCGAAGGTGATGCTGGGCATCCCCGGCTGGGTCGGCATCGCGGCCATGGTGCTCATCGTGGCGGTCTTCGCCGTGCTGCTGTTCTCGCCCCCCGTGCGCCGGCTCGGCGTGGACCTGCGGTTCTGGATCGTCGCCTACTCGCTCTATCTGCTCGCGGTGTTCTTCCCGCAGTCGAGCACCTTCCGCATCCTGATGCCGCTGTTCCCGCTGCTGGGCGTCGTGGCGATGCCGAAGAGCCGCGTGTACCGGGTGGCGATCGTCGTGCTCTTCCTCGCGTTGCAGGTGGGCTGGATCGCGATCTGCTGGGGTGTCGACGGCGCCGACTGGTCGCCGCCGTGATCATCCGGGGCGATTTCGCGGGTCGGCTCTTGTCGCGGTGAACCGATGGGTCTATGGTCCCTTGGCGTGAGCAACTCCACGAGAGGCGTTCGCCACTGAGGTCGTCATGGGTCGAGAAGGGGACGCGCTCGACTCCACACGTCGCGGAAGCGACGCGCGATCGGTCCTGCGCCGCGTCGTCGCGGCGACCACGGCGCTCGCACTCGGGATTCTCGGTGTGGCCGGTGCCGTTTCGGCAGCCGATGCGATCCCCGGCGTCCCGAGAGCGCTTCCCACGCCCGTCTTCTACGAGAACTTCCAGAACCAGACGGCGACCAACGGTATCCGGATCGGCCAGTACACCGGCGGCCCGGCGGCTGGCAACTCGACCTATGTGACGAGCCCGGCGTGGGCGCCGACGGGCAACCAGTGCAACGGCTGGATCCTCCGCTCGAGCACCCCGCGCAATGCGGTCGTGACGGGCATCGACTCGGGATGCGACGCGACCGCGTGGTCGTTCCTGCAGGGCATGGCGACCGCGATCGGTCTCTACCGCGGCGAGGCGCTCGCCACGGCGCAGACGAACCAGATCCTGTCGGCCTACTCCAACGGCGGCGTCAATCCGGGGCCGGGAGTCCAGTTCCAGACCGCACAGCCGATCACCGGAACGATCGTGCCAGGCCACTTCTACCAGATCAGCGCGATCTACGGCGCTGCGAACTGCGTGTCGGAAGGTCCGGGCCTCGGGCGTGTCGATCCATCGCTGACGTTCAACCTCATCCAGAACCAGACCGGGTCCGGCCCGGCGCCCGGCACCGGCGGCGGGACGATCGCCACCCTCGCGAGCGGGCTGAACCCGTGCACGGACGCGGCGGCGCGGGTCATCACGACCGGCGGCCATACCTATCACATCGCCAAGCTGAACTCGGCGGGCTTCCGCATGCCCGCGGGCGTCACCAGCCTCGGCATCCAGCTCTACAACGCGACGGGAGCGTTCCGCGGCAACGATTCCGGGTTCGACGACCCCACGATCGTCGACGCCACCCCGCAACTGGACAAGGAGTTCTCGCCGTCGACCCTCCCCGCCGGGCAGAACTCCACGCTGACCTTCACGATCACCAACACCGACGAGCTGGCGGCGAAGGACGGCTGGACCTTCTCCGACACGCTGCCCACCGGCCTGGTCTTCTCTGGCCCGGCAACGACCGACTGCCCGGCCGGGGTCGCGACGATCAACGGCACACAGATCACGGGCATCGGCAACCTCGCCGAGGGAATGGCCTCCTGCACGTTCACCGTTCCGGTCACGTCGGCCGTGGCGGGAACGTTCACCAACGGCCCGTCGAACATCGGCACCCTCGACGGCCTGCTGACACCGGGAAGCAGCACGGTGGTGTTCACCACGCCGGACGCGCCGGCCATCTCGCTGGTCAAGTCGACGAACCTCACCGACCCGTCGCAGTTCGTCGTGGGCGGACCGGTGGCGTACTCGTTCCTGGTGACGAACACGGGGAACGTTCCGCTCACGTCGATCGCCGTCTCCGAGACGACGTTCTCCGGCACCGGTCCGCCTCCTGTCGCGTCCTGTCCGGCGACGACCCTGGCCGCGGGTGCATCGATGACGTGCACCGGCACGTACACGATCACGCAAGCCGACGTGAACGCGGGCCACGTCACCAACACGGCCGAGGTCACGGGCACGCCGCCGACCGGCCCAGCGGTCACGGACACCTCCGACGCGGTGATCTCGGGCTCGGCCGCTCCGGCGATCGACCTCGTCAAGACAGCGGACGCATCCGGTGTGGCGAACCCCGCCAGGCCCGGCAATCCGATCGTGTACAACTTCACGATCAAGAACACCGGCAACGTGACGCTGACGGGCGTCAGCATCGCCGACCAGCTGGCGGGACTCGGGACGATCGCCTATACCTGGCCGGGCGTCGCCGGCACCCTGGCGCCCGGGGAATCCGCGACCGCGACGGCGACGTACTCCGTGCTGCAGTCGGACATCGACGCCGGCAGCGTGCGGAACACCGCGACGGCCAGCGGGACCCCGCCCATCGGGCCCCCGGTCGACTCCGCTCCGCAGTCCACCGTGACTCCGCTGGCGCCGGCTCCGGCTCTGGCGCTGACCAAGGCGGCCGCGCCCGCGTTCTCGACCCCCGCGGCCGTCGGCAACCCGATCACGTTCTCCTTCACGATCACCAACACCGGCAACGTCACCCTGAGCAGCGTCGCGATCACGGACCTCCTGCCCGGTCTCCCGGCGATCGCCTACACCTGGCCGGGCACCGCGGGCGTCCTCGCGCCGAACGGGCAGGCGACCGCGACGGTGACCTACCCGATCACGCAGGCCGACATCGACGCGGGCCACGTGGCGAACGAGGCCATCGCGAACGGGACGACGCCGCAGGGGGCGAACACGCCCTCGAACACGGCGGACACCGACACGCCGATCCCTCGCGCCCCGGCCATTGCGCTGACCAAGGCGGCGAACGCCTCCGGCATCCACCACCCCGCCGCGGTCGGCGACCCGATCGTCTACACGTTCACCGTGACGAACACGGGGAACACGACGCTCACGGGGGTCGAGATCACGGATCAGCTGGCCGGGCTGCCCGCGCGGGTGTTCACCTGGCCGGGCGCCGACGGCGTGCTCACCCCGGGGCAGTCCGCGACGGCGACCGCGACCTACACCGTGACCCAGGCCGACATCGACGTGGGGAGGGTCGTCAACAACGCCACCGCGACCGGGACGGCGCCCGACGCCTCGACCGTGACCTCGCCACCGGCGAGCACGACGACTCCGCTCGGCACGGCGCCCGCGCTCTCGCTCGTCAAGTCGGCGAGCCCGAGCGGCCCCGCGCAGTTCGTCGCGGGCCAGCTCATCACCTATTCCTTCGTGGTGACCAACACGGGGAACGTGAACGTCGGCGCCCTGGCCATCCAGGAGACGGTGTTCTCCGGCAGCGGGCCGGCGCCCGTCGCCACCTGCCCGCCCGGTGTACTCGCCCCGGGCGAACAGGCGACCTGCACGGCGACGTACACCCTCACCCAGACCGACATCGATGCGGGGCACGTGACGAACACGGCCACGGCGACCGGAATCGCGCCCGACGAGAGCACCGTCACCTCCAACGACTCGTCGACGACGATCCCGGCGACACCCGCTCCGGCGTTGACGCTGCTCAAGTCCGCCGATCCGACCTCGGTGGCGACGGCCGGGCAGACCATCCTCTACCGGTACACGCTCACCAACACCGGTAACGTGACGCTGACCGCTGCGACCGTGGCGGAGACCATCTTCACCGGCGCAGGCACGGCGCCGACGCCGGTGTGCCCGCCGGACGCCGCCTCGCTCCTGCCGGGCGCGACGGTCGTCTGCACCGCCGCCTACGTCGTCGTGGAGGCCGACCTGACCGGGTCGCCGATCCAGAACACGGCGACGGGGACGGCGACGGGGCCGGGTGGAGGGCCGGTGACGACCCCGCCGGTGACCGTGCTCGTCGACACCACCGCCCCGATTCCGCCGACCCCGACCCCGACGCCGCCGCCCGAGACGGGGACGACGGGCACACCGCTGGCGGGCACGGGTTCCGTGGTGTCGATCGGCGCGATCGCACTGGCCGCTGCGCTGATCGTCGCCGGTGTGATCACGGTGTCGGTCCGCCGGCGCCGACACGGCGGGAACGGTGACGACGGGCGGCCCACGCACCCCCAGGGGTAGACGGGCGATTTCCCCCGCCTGCCCCGGATGTCGGATAATAGGGGAGACATCCACGAAAGGGGAGCTGCATGGCGGCCATGAAGCCGAGGACCGGGGACGGGCCGATGGAGGCTGTGAAGGAGGGACGGCTCATCATCGTGCGGGTGCCGCTCGAAGGTGGGGGACGTCTGGTCGTCTCCGTCAATGACGCGGAGGCCAAGGAGCTCCACGACGCTCTCGCGAGCGTCGTGAGCGCCTCCTGACGATCGACCCGATGAGAAGAGGCCCCGAGCGATCGGGGCCTCTTCTCCGTTTTCGGGCGTGGATCTACGGCGTGAGCTTGGTGAGCTGGAGCAGCCCGTCGCCGGCGGGGGACAGCGCGCTGATGACCGCGCCGGAGCCGGCGGTCTCGGTGATCAGCGTGCGGTAGCCGGTGGAGAGCGGATCGCGCGCGGCCGGGTCGGCGACCCTGCCGCGCCAGAGGGCGCGGGCGACCAGCACCGTGCCGCCCGGCCGGACCAGCCGGAGGCCGTGCTCGACG
The DNA here is from genome assembly GCF_017565305.1 of Leifsonia sp. TF02-11. GTDB lineage: Bacteria > Actinomycetota > Actinomycetes > Actinomycetales > Microbacteriaceae > Leifsonia. Next base: position 112,462 of record NZ_JAGEKP010000017.1, on the reverse strand, counting down.
TACTCGATGACCGACTGCGGATCGGCGTCGACGAAGACGATGTCGTAGGAGTTCTCGTTCATCCTCGGGAGCACGTCCAGTGCGCGCCCGGTGATGAGCCGCACCCGGTTGGCCGCGATCCCCGCCTCGGTGAAGAAGGTGCGCGCGTGCTGCTGGTGGTCGACCTCGACGTCGATGCTGGTCAGCTGCGCCTGCGTCCCCCCGGTGAGCAGCCACAGTCCCGACACCCCGACTCCTGTGCCGATCTCGACGATGTTCTCTGCGGCCGTCGCCGCGACCACGACAGCCGCCTGCGCGCCCGTGCTCGGGGCGATGGGTTCGACGCCCAGCTCGAGGGACTGCTGGCGTGCCCGAGTGATGACCTCGCTCTCGACGATCACGTCGTCGGCGAATCTCCAGTTCGAGTCCTTGTCTGACACTGTTCTCCCGTCGGTGGCTCCGATCCAGGATAGGCCCACGGAATCCAGCATTCGCGCAGCCGCGCGCGATACTCTTCATGTGTGTTCGGCCTGACTCCGGAGAAACTCCTCATCATCGCAGTGATCGCTGCGTTCCTCATCGGTCCTGAGCGCCTCCCGCAGTACGCGGCCAAGTTCAGCCAGTTCATCCGTTCGATGCGCGACTTCGCCAACGGCGCGAAGGCCCGCATGAAAGAAGAGATGGGCCCGGAGTTCGACGACGTCGACTGGAAGAAGCTCGATCCGCGTCAGTACGACCCGCGCCGGATCGTGCGCGAGGCCCTGATGGACGACACCCCCGCCCCGTCGGCGATCAAGCCGGTGACCCAGTCGGCCTACGCGCAGCGCAAGGGCGCGCTCCCGTCGGGCTCTGTGCCGCCCTTCGACGCCGAGGCCACCTGACCGACCGCCCCTTCCCGGCGGTCCTCCGCGCGTCGCGGCTGACCTGACGCCCCGATACGCCTGTGCATCCAATACGATGCGGGAATGATCGCAACGCAGCAGTCGCTGACCCGGTCGACTGTCGCCCGTTACGCCGTCGGCTCGCTCGGTACCGGAGGCTTCGCGACCCTTCCCGGGCTGGTCCTCGTCTACTACCTGACCGAGTCGCTCGGGGTCGCCGCCTTCGTCGCGGGGGCGGTCGTGACGGTCGCCAAGGTCTGGGACGTGATCATCGATCCGGTGATCGGGGCACGCAGCGACCGGATGCTGGCCGCGCGCGGCTCACGGCGGGCGATGATGCTGGTCGGGGCGGTTTCGCTCCCGGTGTTCTTTCTGCTGACCTTCGCCGTGCCTCCCGGAACACCGACGGGAGTGTCCGCGCTGTGGGTCTTCCTGGCGTTCCTGATCACCGCAACGGCGTTCAGCCTGTTCCAGGTGCCCTACATCGCCCTCCCGGCCGAGCTGGCAGCCGGCTATGACGAGCGCACGCGGCTGCTGACCTGGCGGGTGGTCGTTCTCACCTTCGCGATCCTGCTGTTCGGCGCGGGCGGGCCGGCGCTCCGCCAGCTCGGCGGCGGCACGGGATTCGTCGCCTACTTCGTCATGGCGCTGGTGGCGGGGCTCGTGATCGGGGCGGGCATGTTCGTCTCGGCGTTCGTCGCGCCGCGCCAGCAGCCCGCCGCCGTGCTGCCGCCGCGCGAGAGCGTGCTGGTCACCCTGCGAACCAACTACTCGGCCGGCATCGGCGCCCTCCGCGACAGCCAGCCGTTCCGGGCGCTGCTGCTGACATTCCTCCTGCAGGGACTCGCGACCGGGATGATGCTGACCGGCGCGAACTACGTCGCGACCTGGGTGCTGCACTCAGAGGACGCCGTGACGCTTCTCTTCCTCGCGCTGATCGGCCCCGCCCTCGTCGTGACGCCGCTCTGGGGAGTCGTGGCGCGCCGGATCGGCAAGGAGCGCGGCTTCCGCATCGCGAGCGTGCTGTTCGGCGTCGCCGCCCTGTCCATGGTGCTGCTGCTCTGGCTCCCCGGCGCGTGGGTCTATGCGTCCGTGGCACTCGCCGGCGCGGCCTACGCCGGCATGCAGTCCCTGCCGATGTCGATGCTGCCCGACGTCATCTCGCACGACTCCCGCCGCAACGGTCCCGGCAGGGCCGGCACCTTCGGCGGCATGTGGACGGCGGGGGAGACGACGGGGATGGCGCTGGGCGCCGCGGCGTTCACCACGGTCATCGGCATCGCCGGCTACATCTCGGGAGCGGGGGACCCGTCGGCCGCGACCGCGGGGATCACCCAGCCCGGGAGCGCGGTCGCGGGCATCGTGCTCGCCTTCAGCATCATCCCGGCGGCGATCGTCGCGGCCAGTCTCGTGCCGCTGGTCCGCTACCGGCTACGGAAGGGAGACGTCGATGACGTCGTTTGACCGGAACGCGATCCTCGCCCGGTTGTCCGCACTGCGCGCCGCGGACGCACCGACCCACGGCGGCCACGTGCTCAGCTACGTGTACGACTCCGGAATCGCCGAGCTCGACGAACTGGCGGCGGAGGCCGTCCGGCTGGTGCAGCCGGTCAACGGGCTCGACCCGACCACGTTCACCTCGGTCGCCGTCATGGAGCGCGAGGTGCTCGGGTTCGCCCGCGAGCTCCTGCACGGCGGCGACGAGGTCGTCGGGTCGGTGACCTCCGGCGGCACGGAGTCGTGCCTGCTCGCGGTGAAGACGGCACGGGAGGCCTGGCGCACGGCCGGCGGCGTCGGCCGGCCCAGGATCGTCGCACCGGTGACCGTGCACGCGGCCTTCCACAAGGCGGCGGAGTACTTCGACCTCGACCTCGACCTCGTGCCCGTCGACCCGCAGACCGGTCGTCTGGAGGCCGCCGGGCTCATCGAGCGGCTGGGGCCGGACGTCGCGCTGGCGGTCGTGTCAGCGCCCTCCTACCCCTACGGCTCCCTCGACCCGGTGGAGGAGGTCGCGGCAGCGTGCGACGACGGCGGCGTCGACCTCCACGTCGACGCGTGCATCGGCGGCTGGATACTGCCGTTCTGGCGGGGGGCCGACGGCTCGGCCGTCCCGCCGTGGGACTTCCGCGTGGCCGGGGTCACCAGTGTCTCCGCCGACCTCCACAAGTTCGGCTACGCGCCCAAGGGCGCGAGCGTCCTCCTGCAGCGCGGTCGCGACCGGCAGCGGCTGCAGTACTTCGCCACGACCGGCTGGCCGGGCTATCCCGTCGTGAACCCGACTCTGCTGGGGTCCAAGTCCGCCGGCGCCCTCGCGGCCTCGTGGGCGATCATCCAGGCGCTCGGCGCGCGCGGATTCGCGGAGCTCGCCGAGTCGTGCCTGCGTGCGACGCGGGCGCTCGCCGATGTCGTCGCCGACATCGACGGACTCCGGGTCGTCGGGTCGCCCACCGGGCCACTGCTGGCGGTCGCGACGGACGACACGGTGCCGGAGGAGGAGCGCGTCGACCCGCACCACTGGGCCGACCGGGCGCGGCGTCGAGGCTGGTACCTGCAGCTGCAGCCCGGGCTGGGCCAGTCCGACGGCACGCGCCTGCCGCACACGACCCACCTGACGATCACGCCGGTGACGCGCGATCGGCTGGACGAGCTGGAGGCGGCGCTCCGAGCCTCGGCCGACGAGGTGCGCGGAGAGCCGCAGGTCGACGCCGAGGCGGCCCTGGCCGCTCTGCCGCCGCTCGGCGCGGGGGCGCTGGACTCCGACACGGCCGCGGGGATCCTGCGGGCGGTGGGGATCGCCGGCGACAGCCCGGGACTCCCGAGCGATCAGGCGCCGCTGCTGGCCCTGATCGACGCGTTGCCGCGCCCGCTCACGGAGCGACTCCTCGTCGAGCTGCTGGCCCGGATCGTCGAGCCGGGCTGAGGAACTCCCGCGGTTCGGCGGTCGAGCGTCAGCGGGTGGACAGCGGGAGCTTGCGGCGAGGGAGGTCGCGAGGCCGCACGGCCAGCTGCTCCGCTACGGCGCGGATCGCGGCGGCCGCGGGGTCCTGCGGGTCGGTGACGACGATGGGGGCACCGGCGTCGCCGCCCGCGCGCAGCGGCACGCTCAGCGGGACGCTCGCGAGCAGCGGCACCCGCTCGTCCTGACCGGCGCTCAGCCGCCGCGCGACCTCGGCTCCTCCGCCGGAGCCGAACAGCTCGAGGACCGTGCCGTCGGGTTGCACGAGTCCGGCCATGTTCTCGACCACCCCGACGATGCGCTGGCCGGTCTGCCGGGCGACGACGCCGCTGCGCTCCGCGACGTCTGCCGCTGCCGGCTGCGGTGTCGTGATGACGAGCACCTCCGCCTGCGGCAGCAGCTGTCCGACCGAGATCGCCACGTCGCCGGTGCCGGGCGGCAGGTCGAGCAGCAGCACGTCCAGATCTCCGAAGAAGACGTCGCCCAGGAACTGCTGGATCGTCCGGTGCAGCATCGGGCCGCGCCAGGCGACAGCGGCGGAGGCCGAGTCGACGAACATCCCGATCGAGATCACCTTCACGCCATACGCCACCGGGGGCAAGATCATGTCGTCCACACGGGTCGGACGCACCGCGACGCCGTCGGCGTCGGTCAGCCCGAGCAGGCCGGGCACCGAGAAGCCGTGCACGTCGGCGTCCACCACCCCGACCCGCAGGCCGCGCTCGGCGAGCGCGACGGCCAGGTTCGCGGTGACGGTGGACTTGCCCACGCCGCCCTTGCCGCTGGTGACGGCGTAGATGCGCGTCAGCGAGTCGGGCCCGAACTGCTGCACCCTGGCCGCGCGCCCGCCACGCAGCTTCTCGGTCAGCGCCGCGCGCTCGGAGGGCGACATCACCGACACGTCGACGGTCACGGCCGTGACTCCGGGCACGGCGGAGGCGGCGGCGCGCACGTCGCGCTCGATCGCATCGGCCGCGGGACAGCCGACGATGGTGAGCTTCACCCGCACGGTCGCGGCGCCGGCCGCGTCGACGTCCACGCCGCCGATCATGTCGAGCTCGGTGATCGGTTTGCGGATCTCGGGATCCAGGACGCCGCCCAGCGCCCGCTCCACGAGCCGCGCGAGGTCGGGTGAGGACTCAGGCACGCGCGCGCCCGCCATCGTCGGGCTCGCCCCGCTCGAGGTCCTCGAGCAGTGCGCGCAGCTCGGCGCGGATGAAGTCCTTGGTGGCCATGTCCTTGACCGCCAGACGCAGTGCCACGACCTCCCTCGCCAGGTACTCGGTGTCGGCGAGGTTGCGCTCGGCACGCTGACGGTCCTGCTCGATCTGCACGCGGTCGCGGTCGTCCTGGCGGTTCTGCGCGAGCAGGATGAGGGGAGCGGCGTAGGAGGCCTGCAGCGAGAGCACCAGCGTGAGCGCGATGAACCCGAGCGCGGCCGAGTCGAACCGCCACGAATTCGGGGCGAGCGTGTTCCAGAGCATCCAGGCCGCCACGAAGATGGTCAGCCCGAGGACGAACCAGGGCGTGCCCATGGCCCGCGCGATCCACTCCGTGAACCGGCCGAAACGGTCGCTCTGGTCCACCCGGTCGCGTCGGGGGAGCACCGACGTGCGCAGGCCCTTCGGGGCGTCCAGGCTCGCGTCCTGCCTACCTCGTGCCACCTGCGCCCCTCCTTCCGTTCACGATGCGGATACTGCCGGTCTCGTCGGACGGCGCTTTCACGGGCTCGTCCTCGTCTTGACTTCGCCAGTCGTCGGGGAGCAGATAGTCGAGGATGTCGTCGATGGTCACCACCCCGACGAGCCGATGCTTCTCGTCCACCACCGGGACGGAGACGAGGTTGTAGCTGGCGAGGATGCGCGAGACCTCGGCGGCCGAGGTGTCGGCGGTCACCGGCTCCAGGCTCGGATCGAGGAGCGTTCCGAGGCGCACGTGCGGCGGGTAGCGCAGCATCCGCTGGAAGTGCACGACGCCGAGGAAGCGTCCGGTGGGGGCCTCGAACGGAGGCAGGGTGACGCACACGGCGGCCCCGAGCGCCGGCGCGAGCTCGTGACGGCGGATCAGCGCGAGGCCCTCCGCCACGGTGGCGTCGGCCGAGACGATGATCGGCTCGGTGGTCATCAGCCCGCCTGCGGTCTCCGGCGCATAGCTGAGGAGCATGCGGACGTCCTCGGCCTCCTCCGGCTCCATGAGCTCGAGGAGGTGCTCCCCGCGCTCGTCGGAGAGCTGCGCGATGAGGTCGGCCGCGTCGTCCGGCTCCATCTGGTCGAGCACGTCGGCGGCGTGGTCGTCGTCGAGCCGGGACAGGATCTGCACCTGCTCGCTCTCCGGCATCTCCTGCAGGACGTCGGCGAGGCGGTCGTCGGGGAGTTCCTCCGCGACCTCCAGCATGCGCTGCTGCGGGAGGTCGAGGAGCGTGTTCGCCAGGTCGGCTGCCTTCAGTTCCGAGTAGGTCGCGATCAGCTGCTCCGCGGACTGCGCCTCGCCGCGCGCCTGCTTCTCGCGCACCTCGTTCCAGGTCGCGAACGTGGTCGGGCCTTTGCCGAACGGGGAGGAGCCGGCCTTGGGCCGGCGGACGAAGAGCTGGCTGACCGCCCACTCGCCGGTATCGGACTCCTCGATCGCGACATCCTCGATGGTCGCCTCTCCCGTGCCGTCGGTGAAGACCACCTTGCGGCCGAGCAGCTCGGCGATCACTCGGACCTCGCCGCCGCGCTGCTCGAAGCGGCGCACGTTGATCAGGCCGTTGGTGATGATCTGCCCGCTCGAGATGCTGGTCACGCGCCCGATCGAGAGGAACACCCGCCGTTTGCCCGGGATCTCGACGATCAGTCCGACGACGCTGGGCGGATCGTCTTTGCGATACACGACCAGGACGTCTCGGACACGCCCGACACGGTCGCCGACCGGGTCGAACACACTGGTGCCGGCCAGTCGGGCGACGAAGATGCGGGTGCTCACGACTAATAACTTAAGCCCTTCCGGCCGGGCGGACGGTGAGGATGGGACAATGGGGCATGACCACTCCCAGCCCGCTCGGCGGACGTAACCGGATGCTCTTCCCGACGATGCCTCGGGGAGAGGTCGTGGCCACCTACGAGACGTACCTCGACGCGCAGCAGGCGGTCGACGTTCTGGCGCGCGCCGACTTCCCCGTCGACAAGGTGTCGATCGTCGGCAGCGACCTCAAGAGCGTCGAGCGCGTGACCGGCAAGCTGACCTGGGGTCGCGTCGCTCTGGCGGGTGCGGCCTCCGGTGCCTGGCTCGGCATCTTCTTCGGCCTCCTGCTGCTCATCTTCTCGCCGACCGTGAGCTACGCCTTCGTGATCGCAGCCGTGCTCATCGGCGCGGGCTTCGGGATGCTGTTCGGCATCGTGTCGTACGCGATCAACCGTCGACGCCGCGACTACACCTCGGTGATGCAGGTGATCGCCACGAGCTACTCGGTGCTGGTCGACCCCGACCTCCTCAACCGCGCACGCAACCTCCTCGGCGCCGAGCCGGACATCACGCCGGCCCCGGGCGGCTGGGCTCAGCCGGAGCACCCGTCCGACCCGCCGCCCGCACCGCCGGCATCGCCGGCCGGCGACGACGGCCGGCCGCCCGCGCCGCCCGCCTGAGCGATTCTTCGGCGTGGGTGCGTCAGCTGAGCCGACGCACCCACGCCTCCACGTCGTCCGCGGTGCGGGGGAGCGCGATCGAGAGGTTCTCCGCGCCGTCGGCCGTCACGAGGATGTTGTCCTCGATGCGCACGCCGATACCGCGGAACCGCTCGGGGACGGTCAGGTCGTCCGGCTGGAAGTACAGGCCGGGCTCGATCGTGAAGACCATGCCGGGCTCCAGCACGCCGTCGAGGTACATCTCCCGGCGGGCCTGGGCGCAATCGTGCACGTCGAGGCCCAGGTGGTGGCTGGTGCCGTGCACCATGTAGCGCCGGTGGTGCTGGTTGTCGGCCTGCAGCGCGTCCTCCGCGGACACCGGCAGCAGACCCCATTCGGCCGTGCGGCGGGCGATCACCGCCATCGCCGTCGCGTGGATCTCGCGGAACCGGATGCCGGGACGCACGATCGCGAACGCCGCGTCCGCAGCCTCCCTGACCGTCTCGTAGACCAAGCGCTGGGTCTCGCTGAACGTGCCGTCGACGGGGAAGGTGCGAGTGATGTCGGCGGTGTAGTAGCTGTCGACCTCCACACCGGCGTCGAGCAGGATCAGGTCGCCGGGCACCACGGGCCCGTCGTTGCGCGTCCAGTGCAGGATGCACGCGTGCGGTCCGCTGGCGGCGATCGTGTCGTAGCCGACCGCGTTGCCGTCCGCGCGGGCGCGCCCGTTGAAGACGCCCTCCACGAGACGCTCGCCCCGCGGGTGGGCGACGATGCGCGGGAGGTCGGAGATCACGTCGTCGAAGCCGGCGGCGGTCGCGGCGATGGCTGCTCGCAGCTCCGCGACCTCGAAGGCGTCCTTGACCAGGCGCAGCTCGGACAGGTCGCGTGCGAGGGCGTCGTCGTCCGCGTGGTCTTCCGGATCGAGGTCGGCGCCCGCCTCGGCGGCGAGGACCAGCCGCGTCGCGTCGACGCGGTCGGTCAGCTCGGGGTCGGCCTCCCGCAGCACGAGGGTGGCAGCGTCGACCGCGTCGAGCACGGTCTCCACCTCGGCGATCCCTCGGGTCGGCAGGCCGAGGTCGCCGGCGACCTGCGCGAGCGAGGGGCGGGGGCCGATCCAGAACTCGCCGATCTCGGGGTTGGCGTAGAACTCGTCGGAGTCGCGACCCGCGCGCTCCCGGAAGTAGAGGGTCGCGTCGTGTCCCGAACCGTTCGGCTCGAGCACCAGGACGCTGCCGGGCTCTGAGTCGGACCCCCAGCCGGTGAGGTGGGCGAAGGCCGAGTGCGCGCGGAACGCGAAGTCCGTGTCGTTGGAGCGCTGCTTGAGCCGACCGGCGGGGATGATCAGCCGGCGCCCCGGGTACAGCTCGGAGACGCGCGCGCGGCGCGCCGCGGCGTAGGAGGCCTGCTCGCGGGCACCGGGCACGACCTCCGGACGCTCCGCCCAGTTGCTGCCGATGTAGGCGCGGAACGCGTCGGAACCGGGCGTGGTGGACCGGTTCGCCGTGGCGCGAGGGGCGTCCTGCTCTGTGCTGGCGGGTGCGGTGGTGTTCTCGGACGACATGCCGACCATTCTTCCACTCCTAGGATGGAGGGCATGGCTGCGCAGCGACGGTTCCGCGGGCCCGTCGACCTCCACACGCACTCGAGCGTGTCGGACGGCACGGAGACTCCCGCCGAGCTCGTGCGCGCCGCGGCCGTCGCGGGCCTCGGCGCCGTCGCGCTCACCGACCACGACTCGACGGCCGGCTGGGCGGCCGCCGCCGATGCCGGAGCGCAGGTCGGGGTGACGGTGATTCCCGGGATGGAATTGTCCACGCGCGTCGAGTTCGCCAGCGTCCACATGCTCGGCTACCTCTTCGATCCCGCGAACGACGCACTCGTCGCAGAGACCCTGCGTATCCGCGAGGGTCGGATGCGCCGCGCGGAGGACATGGTGCGCCGCATCGCCGAGGACTACGACATCACCTGGGACGACGTGCTCGCACAGGCGACAGAGGGGGCGACGGTCGGCCGGCCGCACATCGCCGACGCCCTCGTCGCCCGTGGCCTCGCCGAAGACCGCAGCGCAGCGTTCGCCGGCATCCTGCACTGGCGCAGCGGCTACTTCCAGCCGCACTACGCGCCGGATCCGATGACAGGGGTCCGCCTCATCCGCGGTGCGGGCGGCGTTCCCGTGCTAGCGCACCCGGCGACGAGCAGCCGCGGCGTCATCCCCGAGCAGCGACTCAGGAGGCTGGTCGACGCCGGGCTGTTCGGCCTCGAGCTCGACCACCGCGAGAACCGGCCGGAGGGCGTGGCCGAGCTGCGCCGCTACGCCGAGAAGTACGGCCTCGCGATCACCGGATCCAGCGACTACCACGGCGCGGGAAAGCCCAACCGGCTGGGGGAGAACACGACGGATCCGGCCGTCGTCGACCGGATGATCGAAGAAGCGACAGGCGCGGCGCCCTTCTACGCGTGAGCTGAACCTGCGGTTAGCCTGGTCGGCGGGGATCGGGAAGCGAGGTTCGAGTGGCTCGGCGAGTCTGGACGTCTACGATCACGGTTGCAGCGCTGGTCTGCGCGCTGACGGTGGCGGGCGGCGCTGCACCGGCGAACGCGGACTCCTACCCCTCCTGGGACGACGTGCAGGCCGCCAAGGCGAACGCCGCCGCGGCGCAGGCCGAGGTCGACCGCATCAACGCCCTGCTGACCTCCCTGCAGACGGCGGCGAACGCCGCAGGGGACCTGGCCGTGAAACGCCTCGGCGAGTACGGCCAGGCGGAGGCCGCCCTGAAGGCCGCGACGGCCAAGGCCCAGGACCTCGGGCAGCAGGCGCAGGCGGCGGCCGCGAAGGCCGACCAACTGCGGGCCGAGAGCGGTAAGTTCGCGGCGCAGCTGACGCGCTCGGGGACCTCCGACGTGTCGATCAGGCTCTTCCTCGGCGGTACAGGTTCACCCGGTGCGTTCGCCACGGGCGGGTCCAAGCAGTCGTTGCTCTATCAGCTGGGCGCGATGTCCCGGCTCGCCGACCAGGCGTCCGGCATGTTCGCGCAGGCCGCAGCGCAGAAGAACGCCGCCGCGGCGCTCAGCGAGCAGGCGGCGGCGGCGCAGAAGATCCGCGATCAGCGGGACAAGGACGCGCAGAAGGCGCTGCAGGTGGCGACCGCGGCGAAGGCAGCGGCCGACGCGCAGCTCGCCGACCAGCAGCAGCACGCGAACACGCTGTACGCGCAGCTGGCGTCGCTGCAGAACACCGAGGCGTCGGTGGAGCAGCAGTACGCCGCGGGCGTCGCTGCCGCCCAGGCGGCGGCGCAGGCCGCGAACAGCGGCGGCGGCTCCGACGGTTTCGCGCCTCCGCCCGGCATGAACGTCGACCCGGCGGCGGCGCAGGCCTACGCGTCCAGCCGACTGGCGGCCTTCGGGTGGGGCCAGGACCAGATGGGCTGCCTCATCAAACTGTGGAACCACGAGTCGGGGTGGCGCGCGGACGCCTTCAACAGCTCGAGCGGCGCCTACGGCATCCCGCAGTCCCTTCCGGCCAGCAAGATGTCGTCCGCCGGCTCCGACTGGATGACCAACCAGAACACGCAGGTCGACTGGGGTCTCGACTACATCAACCGTGCCTACGGATCGCCGTGTGCGGCGTGGAGCTTCGAGATGAGCCACGACCCCAACTGGTACTGAGCGCCCGGAGCGCCCCTCCCGCCGACAGGAAACGGTCTGACAGGAAACGCCGCCCGCCGATATCGGCGGGCGGCGTTCTCCGTCTGTTGGCGCGGGTCGGCCTCAGCTCGCGGGCGTCGCGGGAGAGCCGCCGCGCGAGCGACGGCGGCGCCGGCGAGGTGCACTGTTGCCGTCGCGGTGCTGCGCACCGCCTCCGTCGTGCGTTCCCGCGGCCGCGGCCTTCTGCTCGCCGCCGCCGTCGGTCGACGCCGCAGCGGGAGCCGTCGTGCCCTCGCTTGCCGCACCGCCGGAGCGGGTGCGACGGCGACGGTTGCGCGATCGGCCTTCGCCCTGGTTGGCGGGGCCGGTCGAGTCGCGGCGCGCGCCGTCCTGGTTCTCGGGAGCCTTGACCGCCGGTGTCGACTTGAGCCGGCCCTTGGCGCCCTCCGGGATGCCGAGGTCGCTGTACAGGTGCGGCGACGACGAGTAGGTCTCGGTCGGCTCGGGCTGACCGAACTCGAGGGCGCGGTTGATGAGCGCCCACTTGTGCAGGTCTTCCCAGTCCACGAAGGTGACCGCGATCCCCGTCTTGCCCGCACGTCCCGTGCGGCCCGCGCGGTGCAGGTAGGTCTTCTCGTCGTCGGGGATGGTGTGGTTGATGACGTGGGTCACGTCGTCGACGTCGATGCCGCGGGCGGCCACGTCGGTCGCGATGAGCACGTCCTTCTTGCCGGCCTTGAACGCGGCCATCGCGCGCTCGCGCTGCTCCTGGTTGAGGTCGCCGTGCACCGCGGCGGCGTTGAAGCCGCGGTCGCCGAGCTCCTCGACCAGCTTGGCCGCCGCCCGCTTGGTGCGGGTGAAGATGACGGTCTTGCCGCGGCCCTCGGCCTGGAGGATGCGCGCGACCACTTCGTCCTTGTCGAGCGAGTGCGCCCGGTAGATGAGGTGCTTGATGTTCGCCTGCACCTGACCTTCGTCGGGGTCGGTGGCGCGGATGTGGATGGGCCGCGTCATGAAGCGACGGGCCAGCGCCACGATCGGGCCGGGCATCGTGGCCGAGAAGAGCATCGTGTGCCGGGTCGCCGGGGTCTGCGCGAACAGCTTCTCGATGTCGGAGAGGAAGCCGAGGTCCAGCATCTTGTCGGCCTCGTCGAGCACCATCTCGCGCACGTTGGAGAGGTTCAGGAGGCGCTGGCCGGCCAGGTCGAGCAGCCGGCCGGGCGTGCCGACGACGATCTGCGCGCCGGCCTTGAGCTGGGCGATCTGCCCTTCGTACGCCTTGCCGCCGTAGATGGCGGTCACCGTCGTCGAGCGGTTGGACGCGGCCTGCTCGAGGTCTTCGAAGACCTGGACGGCGAGCTCGCGCGTCGGGACGACGACGAGGGCCTGGACGCCGGGAGCCGGGTCGAGGCCGAGTCGCTGGATGATCGGGAGGCCGAAGCCGAAGGTCTTACCCGTTCCGGTCTTTGCCTGGCCGATGATGTCCTGGCCGTCGAGGGCGAGCGGGATGGTCTGCGCCTGGATGGGGAACGGCTCGACGATGCCCTTGCTGGCGAGGGCGTCCACCATGTCCTGGTCGATATTGAGTTCGGAGAAAGTCACGTAAATGTTGCCTGTCGGTCGAAAAGTGAGTCCACGCCCTGTCTCTCTTCGCAGGCGCAGGGCCGTCGATCCTGCGCCGACGGCACCACAAGCCTACTGGACGTCCCCGTTACACTGCTGTACGTGTCAACGTGGTTCACCAGACGCCGACCCGCGGTCGAGCTTCCCCGCCTCGCGCCGCGCGCCCCGCGGCCGCCGTCCGTGCGCGTCGACCTGCACGAGGTGATGCCCGACCTCCTGCCGTACCTGGGCCAGGCCGCCTACCTGCAGCTGGAGCAGTTCCAGACGCTTTCGCGCGTTGCGGCCGACACCGACGCGCCAGGTGCGCGGAGCGTCGACGCGCTGCGCGCCAAGGAGGCCGTCGCGGTCGCAGCCGGGCTGGCGCTCTCGAAGCACCACGGCATCGTGGCCGAGATCCGGCGTCGCGGCGACGAGCCCTCCGCCGTCATGCGGCCGTTCGCCGACGAGATCGAGGGCTTCCGCGCGCTGCTGATCGGCGCCGATTGGCGGGAGACCCTGCTCGCCGCCCTGATGGCGGGCGGTCTTCTCGACGACTTCTTCATCCGGCTGGCGGGCGGCCTCCCCGGAGACGTCGGCCCGCGCGTGGCCCAGCTGCTCGGCTCGGATTCCGGTCAGGAGGGATTGTTGGAGGTGCTGCGCGCCGAGATCGAGACGGATCCGCAGCTGGGCTCACGCCTGGCCATGTGGGGGCGCAGGCTGGTCGGCGACACGCTGCTGGTCGCGCGCTCCGCTCTGCACCTGTCGGGCAATCGCGCGGACGACGAGCGCATCGAGCCCATCTTCACCGAGCTGATCGCTGCGCACACGCGCCGGATGGACGCCCTGGGCCTGACGGCCTGATCGCTGTCGTCGGCAACGGAGGAGTTTCACCCCGAGACTGCTCCGGAAAGCGGCCAACGGAGGAGTTGCGGCCGATCTCGGCGCCGATCTCCTCCGTTAGCGACGCCCTTATGGCCGTAGGCAACGGAGGAGTTGCGGTCGCAACGGCCGCCGAACTCCTCCGTTAGCTGCCGATCGGGGGCCGCCGACGGCGGATGTCCTCCGTAGCCGACGGCGGGTCGTGTCAGCGGGCGACGGCGCCTTTGGCGAGCGTGTGCAGGAGCTTGTCGTCGTGGCTCGTGCGAACCCGCCCGATGACGAGGTCCGCGACCACGACGATCGCCGCGGTGCCGAGCAGCGTGATCCACCAGATCCAGCCGCCGTTCCACTTCAGTCCGGCCCAGGTGAGGGCGACCCAGAGGATGCACGCGACGCTCACCCCGAGGGCCGGGATGAGCACGGAGCCGTGCGTGTGACGGTTCGGCAGGAGGTACCGGGCGCCGAGGCCGAGGATGGCGCCGGCGAGCGCGACGAAGAGCAGTTCCACGCGAGGAATCTAGCCGACGAAGCCGATGCGGCGCGACTCCTCGGTGCCGACCTCGACGTACGCGATGCCGGCCGTCGGGACGATGTAGACGCGGCCCTTGTCGTCGGTGAGCTTGAGGATTCCGGTGCCGCTGGTGAGGCCGGCCTGGATCTGCTCGGTGAGCTCCTCGGCCGACTGGGCCGACTCGAAGCTGAGCTCGCGGGGGGCGTTGACGATTCCGATGCGGATCTCCACGGGATGTGCCTTTCGAATCAGACCGGCGGTTGCGAGTTCAGACTACGGCACGCGGCTCGCGGGGCTCGGTCGCGTTCTCTGTCGGCGGACGCCGATACCGTGAAGGACATGACAGCCCGAGGTTTCCGACCGCGCATCGACGATGCCGACCCGGTCCTCGAGCTCGACCCGGCGCAGCGCTGCGTGCTCGAGTTGCCGGACGGCGCGTCGGCCGCCGTGCTCGGCGCGCCGGGCACCGGCAAGACCTCCGTGCTCGTCGAGGCGATCGCCGAGCGCGTGCACGAACGCGGCTATTCGGCCGCGCAGGTGCTGGCGCTGAGCGCCTCCCGGGCCTCCGCGACGGCCCTCCGCGATCGCATCGCCCTGCGCCTGGGAGTGCCGACGCCCGGGCCGCTGGCGCGCACGGCCACCTCGCTCGCGTTCCAGCTGGTGGGAGACCAGGCGAAGCGCAACGGCTGGGAGCCGCCGCGGCTCTTGACCGGCGGCGACCAGGACCAGATCATCGCCGAGCTGCTGAACGGCCACCTGGAGGACGGCACCGGCCCGGCCTGGCCGGCTTCCCTCGGCCCGGAGGTCCGCATCCTGCGCGGCTTCCGCACCGAGCTCCGCGAGTTGATCGGCCGCTGCGCCGAGAGAGGCGTCTCCCCGGCGCGCCTGGCCGAACTCGGCGCCATCACCGGGCGTGACGAGTGGAGGGCGGCCTCGCGGTTCATCGCCGAGTACCAGACGGTGCTCGACAGCTTCCGCGGCGGCTACGTCGACTCCGCCGAGCTCATCGCGTCCGCCGTGTCGGTGGTGCGCGAGGGCAGTTCGCTCGACGGCGTGCGCGCCGTGTTCGTCGACGACCTGCAGGAGGCGACGGTCGCCACCATCGCGCTGCTGCGCGCCGTCGCGGCGCGCGGCGTCGCGGTGATCGCGTTCGGCGACCCCGATGTCGCCTCCACTACGTTCCGCGGCGCGGAGGTCTCCGCGCTCGGACAGCTCGGCACGCGCCTCGACGTCCCGGTCACCCGCATCGTCCTCGGCACGGCCCACCGGCAGACACCCGTGTTGCGGGAGCTGACCTCCCGCGTCACCGAGCGCATCGGTGCCGCCGCGGCGGGGGTGCACCGGGTGGCGGCTCCCGCGCGGCAACCCCAGGAGGACTCCGGGCCGGAGGTCCTGGTCGTGCGTGCGCCGTCCGCACCCGCCGAGGCGGCGCGACTGGCGCGCCTGCTGCGCGAGCGCCGGCTCATCGATGGCGTGCCATGGAGCAGCATGGCCGTCGTCGTGCGGTCCGGGGCGCACATCCCGGGCCTCGCGCGGTCGCTCGCGGTCGCCGAAGTGCCGACGACCACCAGCATCGCCGGGCGGCCGCTGCGCGACGACTACGCGGCGCGCCAGCTCGTCACCATCGCGGGCGTCGCCCTCGGCGCACAGCCCCTGACCCCGGAGGTCGCGACCGAACTGCTGATCGGGCCGTTCGGCGGCCTCGACGCGGTGAGCCTGCGACGGCTGCGCCTGGCGCTCCGGCAGGAGGAGCTCGCCGGGGACGGCAACCGCGCAGGTGACGACCTCCTGGTGGAGGCGCTGGCCGATCCCGCCCATCTGGCGACCATCGACTCGTCGCCGGCGCGGCGCGCGGCGCGGCTCGCGGAGACGCTGCGCGGCTGCCGACAGAAGGCCGCGGCCGGGGCGACCATCGAGGAGCTGCTCTGGCACGCGTGGGAGCGCAGCGGTCTGGCTTCGCGCTGGCTGGAGCAGTCGGAGCGGTCGGGGATCGTCGCGGACGAGGCCGACAGGCACCTCGACGGCGTCGTGGCGCTGTTCACCGCGGCCCGGCGCTTCGTCGAGCGGTCGCCGGAGCGCCCGGCCGCCGACTTCGTGGTCGAGCTGCTGGGCGCCGAGGTGCCGGAGGACACGCTCGCGGCGCGCACCACCGGCGATGCGGTCCTGGTGTGCACGCCGAGTGCGACGGTCGGGCGGGAGTTCGAGGTGGTCGCGGTCGCCGGACTCCAGGAGAGCGTGTGGCCGAATCTGCGGCTGCGCGGGTCGCTCCTGCACCCGCAGGAGCTCGACGACGCCCTCGCGGGGCGCCGTCCGGAGACCACGGACGAGCGCGCCGACGTGCTCGGTGACGAACTGCGGATGTTCGCCCTCGCCGTGTCCCGCGCGCGACGCCAGGTGGTGCTGACCGCGACGGCCAACGACGACGAGCAGCCGTCGCCGTTCCTGCGGCTCGCGGCCGGGCTCGCGGTCGATGACGACGACCCCGGCATCCACCCGCTGTCGCTGCGCGGCATGGTGGGCCGCCTGCGGCGCCGGCTGGTGACGACCGGCTCGCCCGACGCCGCCGACGCCCTCGCCCGCTTGGCGGAGGCCGGCGTGGAGGGCGCCGATCCCGCCGACTGGTACGGACTCGTCGAGCCGTCGACGACGGAGCCGCTCGTCGACCTGGACGACCCGGAGGCGATGGTGAAGGTGTCCCCGTCTCGCCTCGGCACGTTCGAGAAGTCGCCGCTGGTGTGGTTCATCGACGAGATGGCAGCGTCGCCGAGCGGTCTCGCAGCGGGCATCGGCACCGTGGTGCACGCCGTCCTGGAGGAGGCGAGCGAGACGGACGAGACCAGCGTCGACGTGCTCTGGGCCGGAATCGAACGCCGCTGGTCGCAACTGCAGTTCGAATCCCCCTGGATCGAGGAGCGCGAGCGCCGCCGCACGCGCGGGCTGGTCGCCGGCGTGTCGGAGTACCTCCGCGACTTCCAGCGCGCGGGCGGACGGCTGCTCGGATCGGAGGGGGCGTTCGAGCTCGACCTCGGACGGGCGCGGATCAGCGGCAAGATCGACCGCGTGGAGGAGACTCCCGACGGCGCCGTCGTGATCGTCGACCTGAAGACGGGCCGCACGGTGCCGAGCGCCGCAGAGACGGCCTCCCACGCCCAGCTCGGCGCCTACCAGCTCGCGCTCGAGCACGGTGCCGTCGAGGCGGGCGAACGGCCTCCCGGCGGTGCCAAGCTCCTCTTCGTCGCGAAGGGCGTGCGGGGCAAGGCGTATCGCGAGGTCGTCCAGGAGCGGGTCGACGAGGAGTCCTTGCGCCGGCTCGAGGAGCGGGTCGCCGCCGCCGCGGAGGGGATGGCGGGAGCGACCTTCGCCGGGGTCGTCGACCTCGGTGACCGGGATCCGCACGCGGCCTACGGGTACCGCATCCATCTGGTTCCGGCGGTCAGCGCATGAACGGGGTGCGGAGATGAACGACGACGGACTCCTCGATCTGGCAGACCAGTTCGGCATCGAAGGAACCGAGCCTGCGATCGACCTGGTCGAGCAGGCCTTCGCCGCGGCGGCCGCCGAGCAGGAGCCCGCGCGCCCGGCCCGTCGGCTGAGCGCCGCGGAGATCGCCGACGCGCTCGGCCTCCCGCGACCGACCGCGCAGCAGGAGGCCGTGATCGAGGCGCCGCTGGGGCCGGCCATCGTCGTGGCCGGGGCGGGCAGCGGCAAGACGGAGACGATGGCCAACCGGGTGGTCTGGCTGCTCGCCAACGGGCTCGTGCGGGTGCCGGAGATCCTCGGGCTGACCTTCACGCGCAAGGCCGCGGGCGAGCTGGCCGAGCGTGTGCGTCGACGCATCGAACAGCTGGCCGCCTCCGGTCTCAGCGACGTCGTGTTCGATCCGTTCGACGCCCCGGAGATCGCCACCTACAACGCGTTCGCCAATGCGATCTTTCGAGAGAACGCGCTGCTGATCGGGCGCGAGCCCGAGTCGGCCGTGCTCAGCGAGGCGTCGGCCTGGCAGCTCGCCCGGCGCGTCGTCGTCGCCAGCTCGGACGACCGGCTCGTCGAGCTCGACAAGAGCGTCGACGCGGTCACCACCGCCGTTCTCGAGCTCAGCAGGGCGCTGAGCGAGAACGTCGCAGAGGCGGCCGACGTGCACCGGATGGTCGAGGGCTTCGCTCGGCTGCTCGACCTGCCGACCGGCAGCGGCCGTGTGAAAGACGCCTACGCCTCCGTGCGGGCGGCCGTCGCCGCGGTGGGATCGCTGCCGCCGCTGCTCGACCTGGCGGAGCGGTTCGCCGACGAGAAGCGGCGGCGCGGCTTCGTCGAGTACTCCGACCAGGTCGCGCTCGCCCTGTCCGTGTGCGAGCGGATCCCGTCGGTGGTCGAGGACTACCGGCGCCGCTACCGCGTCGTGCTCCTCGACGAGTACCAGGACACCTCTGTGGTGCAGACCCGCCTCCTCGCCGCGCTGTTCGCGGGGGAGGCCGTCATGGCGGTCGGCGACCCGCACCAGTCGATCTACGGGTGGCGCGGTGCGAGCGCCGCCAACCTCGGCCGGTTCCCGCTCGACTTCGGCGGACACCGGGACGGTGCCGCGTCGTACGCGCTGAGCACCAGCTGGCGCAATCCGACGCGCGTGCTCGACGCGGCGAACACGCTCGTCGCACCGCTCTCGGCGGGTTCCCCGGTGCACGTCGAGCTGCTGCAACCCCGCCCCGGCGCGATCGCGGGGGAGCTCGACCACCTCTTCGGCCAGACCGTGGAGGACGAGGCGGCCGGCATCGCCGAATGGCTGCGCGAGCGGCTGGCCCAGCGCGATCGCACCGGTCTGCCGCCGTCCGCGGCGCTGCTCTGCCGCTCCATCAAGAAGATCGACGCGTTCACGGCCGCTCTCGCGGAGCGCGGCGTGCCATACCACGTGCTCGGTCTCGGCGGCCTCCTGGAGCAGCCCGTCGTCGCCGACCTGGTGAGCGCACTGCGGGTCATGCACGACCCGACGGCCGGATCCGAGCTGATCCGGTTGCTGACCGGGGCGCGCTGGCGCGTCGGCCCGCGCGACATCGCGGCGCTGCGCCGGGTGGCGAGCTGGCTCGCGGCGCGCGACCATCGCTTCCAGACCCTCGACCCGGAGGTGCGCGAACGGCTGCGCGGCTCCGTGGTCGCGGAGGAGTCGGCCTCGCTCGTCGACGCGCTCGACTTCGTCGTGGAGGCGCCGGACGGCCACGGTCAGCTGGCCGCGTTCACGGCCGTCGGGTTGGAGCGCCTCCGTGCGGCCGGGCGTCAGCTCGACCAGCTGCGCTCGCGCTCGGGCCTCGACCTCCTCGATCTCGTCACGCTCGTGCAGCAGGAACTCCGGCTCGACATCGAGGTCGCGGCGAACGAGTCGGCCCAGCTCGGGCAGGCCTCGCTCGATGCGTTCGCGGAGCAGGTGGCCTCCTATCTCGCCAGTGACGACCGGGCGACGCTCGGTTCGTTCCTGGCCTGGCTGGCCGAGGCCGAGCAGCGCGACAACCTCGCGCCGCGCAGTGAGGACGCCGAGCCAGGCACCGTGCAGATCCTCACCATCCACGGCGCCAAGGGCCTGGAGTGGGATGTCGTGGCGGTGCCGCGGATGGTCGACGGCGAGTTGCCGGGACCACCGCAGAGCAAGCGCGGCTGGCTGGCGTTCGGTCAGCTGCCCAACGAGTTCCGGGGCGACTCCGCCGAGCTGCCCGTGCTCCCGTGGCGCAATGCGGAGGACCAGAAGCAGGTCGACGAGGCGATCTCCGCCTTCGAGGCCGCCAACGTCAGCAGGCACCTCGATGAGCAGCGCCGACTGATCTACGTGGCCGTGACCCGGGCGCGCGAGAGCCTGCTGCTGAGCGGGTCCTACTGGTCGACCCAGTCGCGCCCGCGCGGCCCCGGCGCCTATCTGCTCGAGCTCCAGCAGGCCGGACTCCTGCCGGCAGACGCGTTCCCGCCGTGCGACGAGCCGGACGAGAACCCGCTCGCGCCCGAGTCGCGCACGGTGCTCTGGCCGCTCGACCCGCTCGGCCCGCGCCGGAACCGCGTGGAGGCCGCGGCCGAGGCCGTGCGTTCCGCGCGCGAGCGCGGCCCCGGCGACGGCGGGTTGTACGCCCTCGACGTCGACCTGCTGCTCGCCGAGCGTGCCCGCCGCGAGGCGGAGGACGGGCTCGTCGAGCTACCGACCCGCATCCCCGCCTCCCGATTCAAGGACTTCGTGAGCGACGCGGCCGGGGTGGCGGCGCAGCTGCGCCGGCCGATGCCCGAGCGGCCCTACCGACAGACCCGGCTCGGCACGCTCTTCCACCGTTGGGTCGAGGAGCGGTACGGCGTCCCAGGGGGGACGTCTGACGAGCTCGACGCGGCGGCGACCGAGCTGGACGATCCGGCAGGTGAACTCCTGGGAGCGGAGGCGCTGGCCGAGTTGCAGGCGACGTTCGCGGCGAGCGAGTGGGCGTCGAAGGCGCCGCAGGAGGTGGAGCTCGAGATCCACGTGACGCTGGCCGGTCAGGTCCTGGTCTGCAAGCTCGACGCCGTGTACGCGCTGAGCGGGGGCGACCACGACGTCCAGATCGTGGACTGGAAGACCGGCAAGGCTCCGCGCGACGACGACGATCTGGAACGCAAGCAACTGCAGCTCGCGCTCTACCGCCTCGCCTACGCCCGGCACGCGGGCATCGACCCGGCGCGGATCGACGCCGTGTTCTACTTCGTGGCGGACGACCGGGTCATCCGCCCGCACCGCCTGTACTCGGAGGCCGAGCTCGCCGCCCTGTGGGCGTCCGTAACGGGCTGACGCTCACTCGAAGGGCACGTTGTTGTCCCTTTCGGGCGCCGAAAGGGACAACAACGTGCCCCTCGGCGGCGGGGAGAGCGGGGAGAGCGGGGCAGGCGGGGTCAGCCGGCGGGGGAGTCGTCGACCGGGCGCATACCGCCCGGCCGGACGGAGGCGCGGTCGCCCGGAGTCCGGTCGAGCAGGGCCTCGACGTCGTCGACCGCCATGATCGGACCGGTCGCGGTCGACAGCGGGGTGACGGCGTTGCTGTGGACGCGATCCACCAGCCCGTCGAGCATCTGCACCGCGTCGTCCACGATGCTCTGGTCGCGCAGCTCGCGGCCGTGCAGCAGCCAACGGGCGACCTCCAGCTCGGCGTACAGCATCGCGCGCTGCGTGAACTGGCGGTCGGTGGCGACCTGACGTGCGGAGGCGTAGGCGACGAGCGCGCCGTCGGTGGCCTCCGGGTTCATCGCCAGCAGCCAGTGCAGGTCGCGGGCCGGATCGCCGACGCGCAGCGCTGACCAGCCCAGGACCGCGCTGACGGTCTCGCCGTCGACGAGGAACGAGTCGGCCGTCAGAGCGCCGTTGATCACCGTCGGCTGGAACTGCCAGATCGAGTGGTCGGCGACGGCGTCGCGCCAGCGCTCGCGCAGCGCGGCGGGCAGCTTGCCCGTCGAGGCGGCCGACTCGATGAGGGCGGCGGTCGACGACAGGGACTCGGCAGCCGAGAGCACAGGGAGGCCGGCCTCGCCGACGAAACTGGTGGGGAGGGTGTGGATGGCCGCGATGGCGTGGCCGATCGAACCGGCCAGCCCGTCGCCGGGCGGGATGTCCTCGACGGCGATGTGGTCGCCGGGGAGGAAGTCGTAGACGATCGCGCGCGTGCCGCCGACCGGGGTCTGACCGAGATAGTTCGGCACGTCGAACGGCAGCCGGCTGCGGATGCCGGTGGTGAGAGCGCGGAGGGCGACGAGGTCGGAGCTCTGCTCCGTCTCTGCCGCCTGTGTGAGCGGCACCCGCACGATGCAGGCGCTCCCGTCCGACGCGGTGAGCACGGCGGAGTCGAACTCGCCCGCTCCGTCGGCGGAGTAGCGCCGAGTACCGGTGACGGTGAGGTCGGGCACGGCCGAGCTGGCCAGCGCGGCTAGAGTGAGAGGGGATCTGGCCATGGACCTAGGCTAAATGGACTTCCGCGCGTGGGCAGTTCCGCCACGCCTTGCACGTCCGCTCCGTCCCCGAAGGGTTCTCGATGTCGTCCGCTCCGACGTCTGCTCTGCCGCTCGCCGCCCTCCCGCTCTCCCGTCACGCGATCGACCGCGATCACGCGGCCCGTTCCCGGCCGGCGCTGTTCGACGAACTGTGGGAGGAGCCGACGACGCGGGTCCTCGCCCTGTGGAATGGCCGTGCCCTGCTGACGCCGGAGAGCGTCGCCGCAGCGACGCCCTCCGCTGACGGCTGGAGTGCCCCGGACGCCGGGCCCGCCGCCCTCGACCTGCTCCCGGTCGAGCGGGTGACCGCGGCTCTGCTCCGCGTGTACCTCGGCCGCACGCTGGTCGATGTACCGGGCGAGCCGGCCGGGTCGGCGATCGTGCTGGAGGTGCTCACCGATGCCGCAGCAGGCGAGCTCGAGCCGGACGAGACGCGCTGGGGCAACCTGCGCACCGTGGCCACGGCGCTCAGCGACCGCGACGCCGGGCTCTTCACCGAGGCGCTCGCCATCGCGAACTGGCACGCCTCGCA
Organism: Leifsonia sp. TF02-11; assembly: GCF_017565305.1. Taxonomy (GTDB): domain Bacteria; phylum Actinomycetota; class Actinomycetes; order Actinomycetales; family Microbacteriaceae; genus Leifsonia. The sequence continues at coordinate 89,898 of NZ_JAGEKP010000017.1, read as the reverse complement.
CACGCACTGCCCGCGCTGCGGAACGCCCACCGTGGTCGAGCAGGCGGGCTGGGTGCGGCGCTGCTTCGAAGACGGGTCCGAGGTGTTCCCCCGCACCGATCCCGCGGTCATCGTCACGGTGCTCGACGCCGACGACCGGCTGCTGCTCGGCTCGAACGCGATGTGGGAGCACTCCCGCTATTCGCTGCTCGCGGGCTTCGTGGAGCCGGGGGAGTCGTTCGAGTCCGCCGTCGAGCGCGAGATCTTCGAGGAGGCCGGCGTACGGGTCGTCGATGCGCGGTACAAGGGCTCGCAACCGTGGCCGTTCCCGGCCTCCGTCATGGTGGGCATGTCGGCGCGGCTCGCCGACGACCAGGCGCCCGCTGCTCTCACCCCCGACGGCGAGGAGATCCTCGACCTGCGCTGGTTCAGCCGGGACGAGCTGTGGGCGGCGCGCGAGCAGGTGATCCTGCCCGGCCGCTCCTCGATCGCGCGTGCCCTGATCGAGGACTGGTATGGCGGGTCGCTCGACGAGCCGCCGGTCGTCCCATGAACGCCGGCCTCCCGGCGAGCACGAGCAGCGCCTCTGGGCCCGAGGCGCTCCTGGCCGGCCTCGACGCCCAACAGCGCGTCGTCGCGGAGGCGCTCTTCGGCCCCGTGTGCGTCCTCGCCGGCGCGGGCACGGGCAAGACCCGGGCGATCACACACCGGATCGCGTACGGCGTCGCAACCGGCGCGTTCACCCCCAACCGCGTGATGGCGCTGACCTTTACCAACCGCGCTGCGGCGGAGCTCCGCGGGCGGCTCCGCCAGCTCGGTGCCGGCGGAGTGTCGGCGCGCACGTTCCACGCCGCCGCGCTGTCCCAGCTCAACTACTTCTGGCCGCAGGTCGTGGGCGGCCAGCTTCCGAGCGTGCTCGACGGCAAGGGCCGCGTCCTCGGCCGTGCCGCGGAGAAGCTGGGGCTGCGGGTGGATACCGCGACGCTGCGCGATGTGGCCGCAGAGATCGAGTGGCGCAAGGTCTCGAGCCTGAGTCTCGACGAGTACGCGACGGCTCTGGCCTCCCGCCCGCTGCCCGGAGCGCTCACCGCCGAGAAGCTCGTCGACCTCCACCGCACGTACGAGGAGCTCAAGGACGAGCGCAAGCAGATCGACTTCGAGGACGTGCTGCTCGTGTGCGCCGGCATGATCGAGACGGAGCCGTCGGTCGCGATGCAGGTGCGCGAGCAGTACCGGTACTTCGTCGTCGACGAGTACCAGGATGTCTCGCCGCTGCAGCACCAGCTCCTCGGGCTGTGGCTCGGCACCAGGCGCGACCTGTGCGTCGTGGGCGACGCGAGCCAGACCATCTACTCGTTCGCCGGCGCGCGCAGCGACTATCTGCTCGACTTCGAGCGAGAGCACGCCGGCGCGACCGTCGTCCGACTGGAGCAGAACTACCGGTCGGCCCCTCCGGTGATCGACACGGCGAACCGTCTGATGCGGGGGCGGTCGGGCGCGCTGACCCTCCACGCCGTCCACGAGACCCGCCCCGGCGACGAAGTGCCGCCGCCCGAGGCGTTCGAGGACGATCGCGCGGAGGCGCGCGCGGTGGCCGAGCGCATCGCGCAGGAACTCGGCGCCGGCGCCCGACCCGAGAGCATCGCCGTGCTCTATCGCGTCAACGTGCAGGCCGCGGCGCTCGAGCAGGCGCTCGGCGACCTCGGGATCAGCTATCAGCTGCGCGGATCGAAGCGGTTCTTCGACCTCCCGGAGGTGCGGCAGGCCGTCATGACCCTGCGCGCCGCGAGCGTGGCCGCGACCGACGAGCCGCTCTTCAAGTCGGTGAGCGACGTGCTGCGCACGCTCGGCTGGTCGGTGCGGCCCCCGGAGGGCCGTGGCGCCGTGCGCGAGCGGTGGGAGTCGCTCAACGCGATCATGGGTCTGGTCGACGAGATGCCGGAGGGGGCGACCTTCCGCCGGTTCACCGACGAGCTGATGGCACGACAGGCCGGCCAGCACGAACCCACGCTGTCGGCCGTCACTCTCGCCACGCTGCACGCGGCGAAAGGCCTGGAGTGGGACTCGGTGCACCTGGTCGGTCTGTCGGAGGGGCTCGTGCCGATCAGCTACGCGACCACGTTCGAGCAGGTCGACGAGGAGCGCAGGCTTCTCTACGTCGGCATCACCCGCGCGCGGCATCGGCTTCGGCTCAGCTGGGCACAGCGCGGCAGCCAGCCTGGTCGTCCGGTGTCGCGTCAGCCGTCGCGGTTCCTCGCCGAGCTCGCAGCGCCGCGCGCGGCGACGCGATCGGGAACGTCAGCGGAGTGAGGCACCCGCATTCGGGATGCGGCTCCCAGCCGAAGTCGCTCCAGCGCGCCGTGCCGGCGTCGTAGCGGGAGGCCGTGGCCGTAGCGCAGGGCGGCTCCGTCGCCGATTCTCCCGGTCTCGTGCGCCCGTCGAGCGCGGCGAGCACGACGGACGCCGCGGCCGACGCCACCGCCCCGCACACCAGCTCCGACTCGCCGGGCGCCGGGCGGGTGTGCAGCTGTGCGGCGAGGGCCGGCCACGCCGGGTCCTGGTCTCGCCGATGCAGATCGAGGCAGCGCAGGCACGCCGTCTCGCCCGGAAGCACCAGCGGGCCGACCGTCGCGCCGGCATCGCCGAACACGACGGCGAGGTGCGGGATGTCGCGACGCAGCCAGCGCTGGTGGCGGTGCGGGGCGACGGCGTATGACCCGATCACGATCGCGACGGCGGCGTCGTCCACGGCGGGGTCGTCCGCGTGGAGACCACTGCGGGCGTCGACCCCGGCCTCGCGCAGGAGGCCGAGGATCCGCGCCGCCGTCGGGCCGGTGCCGTCGAGCACGACGATCGCATCGCGCGCGGGGGCGTGATCGCCGTCGGTCTCGCGGGCGAGCACGGGTTCCAGCCGCGCCACCAGGGCGTCGGCGGCAGCCGGATCGGCTCCGGCGCTGCGCGCGATGAGCCGGAGGGCGCCGATCGCGACGCCGCCCGCCAGTGCGGAGACCATCCGTTCACCGGCGGCGTCGAGAGGGTCGAGGATGAGGCGCGGACGCTCCACGCCGAACTGGAGGGCGTGCGGCGAGCGCCACACGCGGGGGACCGCGGGATCGAGCTGGTAGACCATTCGCCCATCCTGGCGGGCGGAGGAATCGCGTTCCGAGTTATCCACAGCACGACGGCCGAGCCGCCTCCGTCCACAGGCGGCCGGAGGATGTGCGGTCAGTCCTCCGTCGGTCGCTCTCCGTCGCCGCGGAGCAGGTCCTCGAGCGCCTGGTCGAACTCGTCGCGCTCCGGCTCCTGCCCGGACGCCGCCGCGGTCAGCCGGGCGACGAGCGCCGACGGGTCGTCGAGGTCGGCGGCCTGGGGGAGGAGGTCGGGGTGCGACCACAGGTGATCGCGTGCCTCCTGGCCGACGGCGTCGGTGACGGCCTGCCACATCGCTGCAGCATCGCGGAGCCTGCGCGGGCGCAGCTCGAGACCGACCAGCGTGGCGAACGCGGACTCGGCGGGCCCGCCCGCCGCGCGGCGCCGCCGCACGGTCTCGGCGATGGCGTCGGCCTTGGGCAGGAGTCGCGTGGCGCCGGCGGTGACCACGTCGACCCAGCCCTCGACGAGGGCGAGCACGGTCTCCAGGCGCCCCAGCGCCTCCTGCTGCTCCTCGGTCTTGGGCGGGATGAGGGCGCCGGAGACCATCGCCTCGCGCAGCTCCTCGGGGTTCGCCGGGTCGAAGCTCTCGGCCAGCGACTCCAGGCGGTCGGTGTCGATCGTGATGCCGCGCGCGAACGCCGTGATCTGCGTGATGAGCTGCAGGCGCAGCCACTTGGCGTGCCGGAACAGCCGTGCGTGCGCGAGTTCGCGGACGGCCAGGTACAGCTGCACCTGGTCGAGCGGGATGTCGAGGCCGTCGCCGAACTCGGCCACGTTCTGGGGGATGAGTGCCGCCGCCCCGTCGGCGAGCAGGGGGATGCCGATGTCGCCTCCCGAGACGACCTCTTTGGAGAGCTGGCCGACCACCTGGCCGAGCTGCATCGCGAACAGCGCGCCGCCGACTGAGCGCATGACCTGGCCCGCGTTCTGGATCATGCCCTGCATCTCTTCCGGCGCCTGCTCGGTGAGAACGCGGGTGAGTGCGTCGGAGATGCTGAGGGCGACCGGTTCGGCCAGCTGCGTCCAGAGCGGCATGGTCTGCCGTGCCCACTCGGCGCGGCCGATGAGCTCGGGCGGTGTCGAGAGCCCGGCGACGGTCGTCGCCTCGTCGAGCCAGAGGGCGGCGACGTTGAAGGCCTGGTCGAGGGCCGAACGCTCGGCCGGGGTGACCGGATGCGCCCCCTCGCCGGCGAGCGTGCGGGCCTGCTGCGACGCCAGGTCCCAGTTGATGCCGCCTCCCGGGTTCAGGAGCGCGTTCTGCAGCTGGCCCAGCAGCTGCTGGATGGCGGCGGGATCGTTGGGCAGCCCCGCCGCCCCGGCGAGCTGGCTCGGGTCGATCGAGGAGTCGCCCGACAGGAACTCGCGGAGCATGTCCCGGAACTCGTCGTCCGGTTCCTTGTTCGGATCGTCGGCCATGGTGCGCCCCTCGTCTCGAATGGATTCCGCCGTTGATTACGGCTTTCCAGGCTTGGGATCTACGCTAGCCCGTGATCGTCGTGAGCCGGGTGAGAATCGGCTCGGGCTGCGCCGTGTGCTGTGCGCCCGTGGCGAACACGACCGAAGGGACTGCACGTGACGCTGTTCACCGACGACGGCCGGCCCGGACCGACGCCCGAGCGCGAGCGGGTGGCCCCCTCCCGCCGGGTCATCGTCGGATGGGTCTCGATCGGCGTCGCCGTCGTGCTCGCCCTCGTCCTCGCGCTGGCGCCTGCGCCGTTCGTGATCGAGCAGCCCGGACCGGTCTACAACACGCTCGGCACCGATCAGAAGGTGGGGTCGGAGCCGACTACCGGCGCCCAGCAGCTGATCACCATCCCCGGTCAGACGACCTATCCGACGGCGGGCTCCCTCGATCTGCTGACCGTGTCGGTCGTCGGCAACCCCGATCAGCGTCCGAGCTGGTTCGACATCATCACCGCCTGGTTCGACCCGAGCCGCGCCGTGCAGCCGATCGACGCCGTCTTCCCTCCTGGGACGACGACCGAGCAGTCCAACGCCGCGAACGCCGCGCTCATGGTCGACTCCCAGCAGGACGCCATCGCCGCGGCCCTCAACGAACTGGGTTACACCTTCCCGCAGCACGTGGAGGTCAAGCAGCTCATCCCGAACTCGCCGGCCGCGAAGGTCTTGAAGACCGGCGACCAGATCACGAGCGTCAACGGCACCGCCGTCTCCAGCGTCGGCGAGCTCCGCAGCGCCGTCTCGGCGAACGGCGCGGGCAAGGCGGCCGAGGTCGGGATCGTCCGCGACGGCGCCGCCTCGACGGTCTCGATCACGCCGGAGGAGACCCAGGGGCAGGTCGTCCTGGGAATCGGCGCCGGCATGGACTACACGTTCCCGTTCGAGGTCAACATCCAGCTGAACAACGTGGGCGGCCCGAGCGCCGGCCAGATGTTCGCCCTCGGAATCATCGACAAGCTGACACCGGGCCACCTCAACGGCGGAAAGAAGGTCGCCGGCACCGGCACCATCGACAACACGGGGACGATCGGTGCGATCGGCGGGATCCGGCAGAAGATGTTCGCGGCCCGCGACACCGGGGGAGCGAGCTACTTCCTCGCGCCCGCCTCGAACTGCGACGAGGTCACCGGACACATCCCGTCCGGCCTGCACGTCTTCGCCGTCAAGACGCTCGCCGACTCCCTCGCCGTGCTGAAGGCCGTGAGCAGCGGGTCGAGCACAGCCGGCCTCCCCACCTGTCCCGCCTCCTGAGTCGGCGCCGTCGCTCGCTGCGCGCGTCCATCCGGCGTTCGCCGTCCTCACCGCCGGGCCGCAGCGTTCTCCAAGCGACGGCCACCTAGGATGGTTCTCTGAGTCACCCCACGAGGAGCAAGAGGGCCACACGTGAGTTCAACCGCTGCAGTTCGACCCCCGGGACGCCGGCGGGCGGCCATCTGGATCACGCTGGGCGTGATCGTGGCGCTCGTCATCCTGTTCTTCGTCTTCGCGGGACTCTACGCCGACGTGCTGTGGTACCAGCAGGTCGGCTACCTCAACGTGCTCACCACCCAGTGGTTCGCGGGCGCAGCGATGTTCTTCATCGGGTTCTTCGCCATGGCCCTCCCGCTGTGGCTGGCCATCCAGCTCGCCTACCGGCTGCGGCCGGTCTACGCCAAGCTGAACACCCAGCTCGACCGGTACCAGCAGGTGATCGAGCCGCTCCGCCGGCTCGCGATGTACGGCATCCCCATCGTGTTCGGCATCTTCGCGGGCGTCTCGGCCGCGAGCAGGTGGCAGGCGGCGGCGATGTGGCTGAACGGCACGTCGTACGGCAAGACGGACCCGCTGTTCCACCTCGACATCGGCTTCTACCTCTTCGCGCTGCCGTTCTACCGCAGCGCCGTCGCCTTCGCGTCCGCCGTGGTGCTCATCGCACTGCTGGCGACCCTCGCAACCTGCTACCTCTACGGCTCCATCCGCTTCAGCGGCCGGGAGGTGCGCATCTCGCGTGCGGCGCGCGTGCAGATCGCGGTCATCGCCGCCCTCTACCTGCTGCTGCAGGGCGTCAGCATCTGGCTCGACCGCTACGCGACCGTGACCGACTCGAACGTCAACGACATGATCAACGGCGCCGCCTACACCGATGTGAACGCGTCCATCCCCGGCCGCGCCGTTCTCGCGGGCGCGGCGATCTTCGTCGCCGTGCTCTTCGCCCTCACCGCGTTCACGGGCCGCTGGCGCTTCCCGGTGGTCGGCACCGCGCTTCTCATCGTGGCGGCGCTGGTCGTCGGCGCGATCTATCCGTGGGTGGTGCAGCGCTTCCAGGTCGACCCGAGCCAGAAGAACTTGGAGACCCCGTACATCCAGGACTCGATCAACGCGACACGCGACGCGTACGGGCTCAGCGACATCCAGGTGATCCCCTACGACGCCACGACGAACGCGCAGGCCGGCGCGCTCCGCCAGGATGCGCAGACCACCGCTCAGATCCGCATCATGGACCCCGCGGTGATCAGCCCGTCGTTCCAGCAGCTCCAGCAGTTCCGGCAGTACTACTCGTTCCCGCGCAACCTCAACGTCGACCGCTACACGATCAACGGCAACGAGCAGGACGCGGTGGTCTCGGTGCGCGAGCTCAACCAGTCCGGTCTCACCAGCCGCAGCTGGTTCAACGACACCATCGTCTACACGCACGGCTACGGGATGGTCGCCGCGTACGGCAACCAGCGCTCCAGCGACGGCCAGCCCGTCTTCATGGAGTCGGGGATCCCGAGCACCGGCACACTCGGCACCTACGAGCCGCGGGTGTACTTCGGCCAGCAGTCGCCGACGTACTCGATCGTCGGCGCGCCGAAGGGCGCCAAGTCGGTGGAGCTCGACTACCCCGGCGGGAGCGATAACGCGCAGCAGACCTACACCACGTTCGCGGGCGACGGCGGTCCGAAGCTCGACAACATCTTCAAGCGGCTGGTCTACGCGCTGAAGTTCCAGGACGAGCAGATCGTCCTGTCGGACGCCGTCAACAGCGACTCGCAGATCCTCTACGACCGCGACCCGATCAAGCGCGTGCAGAAGGTGGCGCCCTACCTGACCCTCGACTCGCAGGCCTACCCCGCGGTCATCGACGGCCGCATCAAGTGGATCATCGACGCCTACACGACGAGCGACCAGTACCCGTACTCGCACGTCGGCAGCCTGAGCGACTCGATCGCGGACACCGAGACACCGAAGCCGGCCTACGCCTTCGACAACATCAACTACATCCGCAACTCGGTCAAGGCCACGGTCGACGCGTACGACGGCTCGGTCCAGCTGTACGCGTGGGACGCGAAGGACCCGGTGCTGAAGACCTGGGAGAAGATCTTCCCGACCACGGTCAAGCCGATCAGCGACATGAGCGCTCAGCTGCTGAGTCACGTGCGGTACCCGTCCGACCTGTTCAAGGTGCAGCGATCGGTGCTCGGCCAGTACCACGTCACCGACGCCGGGTCCTTCTACTCGCGCGACGACGCCTGGACGACCCCCAACGACCCGACCTCGTCGCCGTCGGATCCGACCCTGCAGCCGCCGTACTACCTCACGATGCAGATGCCCGGCCAGGAGAAGCCGTCGTTCTCGCTCTACACGACGTTCATCCCGCAGGCCGCGAGCGAGTCCAGCAGATCCATCCTCAAGGGCTATCTCGCGGTGGATGCGGATGCCGGTTCGGCGAAGGGGAAGAAAGCCGCCGGCTACGGCAAGCTCCGGCTCCTGTCCCTGCCGTCGAGCGACACCATACCCGGGCCGGGTCAGGTTCAGAACAACTTCAACTCCGACCCGACCGTGTCTCAGGAGCTGAACCTGCTGAGACAGGGTAAGACCGATGTGATCAACGGCAACCTGCTGACGCTGCCGGTCGGCGGCGGCCTGCTCTACGTCCAGCCCGTGTACGTGAAGTCGACCGGTGAGACGAGCTATCCGATCCTGCAGAAGGTGCTCGTGGCGTTCGGCGACAAGATCGCCTTCGAGGACACGCTCGACAAGGCATTGGACTCGTTGTTCGGCGGAGACTCTGGGGCGACTGCTGGCGACAACAACATCCCAGCGACAAGTGGAGGGGGAACCGGCGGAACGGGCTCAGGTTCGGGCACGGGCTCGGGAACCGGGGCGGGAACAGGTTCCGGTTCCACGACGGGCCAGAACAACGCCGCCCTGCAGCAGGCCCTTCAGAACGCCAAGCAGGCCCTCGCCGACCGCCAGGCCGCTCTGAAAGCGGGCGACTGGACGGCGTACGGTGCCGCGGATGCCCGCCTGCAGCAGGCGCTTCAGGACGCGATCGCCGCGGAGGGCACCGGATCGAGCTCCAGCTCGAAGTAGCAGCACGCCGCGAGCAGCCCGCACCGATTTCGGTGCGGGCTGCTCTCGTATGCTCGGGCGCCGTGCAAAGTTGTCGGCGCCCTATTGGAACATCGCGAACTCGGGAGAGTACCGGGCTGTCCACTTGTGCAAACTTTGATTGTCCACTTTACTAACAAACATGCTCGTCGACGAAGCGCGCCGCCCCTCCTTCCCTGAGCCCCGTCCGGCCGGAGCGGACGGGCCTCTGGTACCCGGGCGGGTGCTGCGTCCGCACTCCAAGGTTCTTCCCGAGCACGCGCGCAACCACAACCGCTCGCTCGTCCTGCAGTCGCTGTACCGCAACGGTCAGGCGAGCAGGGCGGACCTCGCGAGGGAGACCGGCCTCACCCGCGTCACCATCTCCGACCTGGTCGGCGAGCTGATCGCCGAGGGCCTGGTCGTCGAGGTCGGCCAGCGCGGCGACGCACGCCCGGGCAAGCCGGCCGTCCTCCTGGACGTCGACCGATCGGCCGCGCAGATCGTGGGAGTCGATCTCAGCGAGCACGCGGTCTTCCGCGGCGCCGTCCTCGACATCGACGGCCGCGTCCTGCGGAGCGCTGAGGTCGCCCTCGCCGGAAGCCGCGGCGAGGATGCGGTCGCGAAGGTGCTCGCGTTGGTGGACGAACTCGTGGAGTCCGCCACCGCGCCGATCCTCGGCATCGGGATCGGGTCCCCCGGAATCGTGGACGCGACCGGTACGGTCGTCGCCGCGCCCAACCTCGGATGGACCGACGAGCCTCTGCAGCGCACGATCGCCGAACGGACCGGCCTGGCGGTCTTCGTCGCGAACGACGCCAACGTCGCCGTGTTGGCCGAGCACGGTTTCGGCGACGCGCACGGCGACATGATGCTCGTCAAGGTCGGCCACGGCGTCGGATCCGGACTGCTCGTCGCCGGCGCGCTCGTGTTCGGCAGCCGGTTCGCCGCCGGCGAGATCGGCCAGGTCATGGTCGGCACCGACGACGGCTCCGAGGGGCCGTACGACCGCGAGAAGTGTCTCGAGGCCTGGGTCGCGGTGCCCCGCCTCGAGTCGAAGATCGCCGCGGAGGCGGTCGCCGGGCGTCCCGTCGAGCCGGTGCTCCGCGAGGCGGGCCAGCGGCTCGGTGTCGCCCTTGCGCCCATCGTCGGTGCCCTGAACCTCTCCGAGGTCGTGCTGAGCGGCCCGGAGGAACTGCTGTCAGGCGGGCTGATCGACGCCCTCGGCGAGACCCTCCGCAATCGAACGATGGCCGGATTCCACTCGGACGTGACGCTCCGGATGACCAGTCAGGGCAGGGACATCGTGCTGCGCGGCTGCGTGGTGATGGTGCTTTCCGCCCAGCTCGGCGTGTCCTGAGGACGGTGCTCGCCGGCTTCGGGTTCCTCAGCGCGCCCAGCTGACCCCGAGCGTCGACTGGAGGGCGTACTGGGCGGCACCGCGGAACGGCTGCTCCAGTGCGGTTTTGGCGTACCGGAAGCTGAGCGGCATCGCCGCCCGGACCGGATGCCGGGCCGCCTCCGCCCGCACGTGGCCGATGAAGTCTGCACCGAGCTTGGGCGCGGCGCCGCCGAGCACGATGTTGGGCACGTCGAGCGCTGCGCCCACCATCAGGAGGGCGCGGGCCAACGTCCTGGCGCCGGCGGCGATCCGCTCGCGCGACTCGGGGAGGGCGGCGAGGGCCGCGACGTCCACGGCCTCCAGGTCGGCGCCGTGGGGGAGTCCGAGGAGGCTGGTGACGGACACAACCTCTTCGAGACAACCGCGGTTGCCGCAGGCGCACACCGGGGCATCATCGCCGAACAGCACCGGGACGTGGCCGATCTCGCCTGCCCGATGGGAGGCGCCGGCCAGCACCGCGCCGTCGACGATCACCGCGGCGCCCACTCCGGTGCTGAGCGAGACGAACAGCTGGTTGGCGCCGAACTCGTCGGAGACCGCGTAGTCGGCGATCGCCTCGGCGTCCGCATCGTTGACGAGCCGCACCGGGGCGGACACGATCCCGGCGAGTTCCCGCCCCAGATCGACGTCGACCCAGCCGAGTTGCACGCTCTCCCTGATCAGGTCGCCGTCGGCGATGCCCGGCACCTGGATCCCCACGGCGGCGACCCGTGCTGTGGTCGCTGCGGCCAGCCTGCGCACGACCGAACGGACGTCGTCGAGCGTCGCCGTGGTCGTCGTGCGGTGCGCGATGCTCGTGACGACATCGCCCAGGAGGTCGACGACGGCCCCGCGGACGAGCCCCGGCTGCACGATCACCGACAGCAGGACGTTGTGCTCCGCATCGATGCGGAGTGTCGTGGCGCGCTTGCCGCCCGTGCTCTCGGCCAGCCGGCCCTCGATGACGAGTCCGTCCGCGATCAGACCGGCGAGCAGAGACGAGACGGTGGCGGAGGTCAGGCCCGTTCGACGGGCGATGGCGGCACGCGTGGCGAGCCCGTCGCCGGACAGCACCAGCTGCAGCGCCGTCGTCAGGTTGCGCTCGCGCACGGCGGACTGCGTCGCCTTGACGTGTTCGTCTGCCACAGTCCTCCCTCGAGACCCCCGGTTTACGACCCTAGCGAATGCGGCGCATGATGGAGCGCATGGGATACGGCCTCATCCTCGTCGACGTGCAGCGCGCCATGCTGGAAGGTCAGGACGCCATCGCCGGAGCAGCCGGCTTCCGCGACCTGCTCTCCGGCCTGCTGGACGCCGCCAGGGACGCCGACGCGGCGATCGTCCACGTCAAGAACGACGGCCGCGCCGGCGACCCGGACGAGCCGGGCACCCCCGGTTGGCAGCTGGTGTTCACGCCGTTGCCCGGTGAGCCGGTGATCCGCAAGGACGCGGCCAACGCCTTCGAGTCGAACCCTGCCCTCGCCGATGTGCTGCGGGCGATGGGCGTCGACACCGTCGTGGTCGCCGGGCTGCAGAGCGAGCACTGCGTCCAGGCCACCGCGGTCGGAGCGCTCGAACGCGGCTTCGACGTCATCGTCCCCGCCGGCGCCCACGCGACGTACGACGACGGCGAGCCGGCGGCCGACATCGTCGAGCGCGTCACGCTCGAGCTCGTGGCGGCGGGGGTGGAGGTGCCGGAACTCGACGAGCTGTCGTTCGACTGAGCTCCTCAGCGCGTCCGCGTCGTCCCGGTCAGCCCCTCATTCCGGCAGGAGGGCGAGCCGCTCGCCTTCCAACGCCTCGCGGATGCTGAGCGAGTAGATGCGCGAGAAGCCGGGCCTGGCCGGATCGCCGGTGATGTAGGCGACCGACTCGACATGCTCCTCGAAGGCGTTGACCTTGTCGCGCGGCGCGCCGACGATGAGCTGGAAGCCGAGCCCGCGGAAGGCCGCGAGGGCACGGCCCGTGTACTCGTTGTCGGCCTTCACGAAGCCCTCGTCGAGCACGATCGGCGCGTAGGTCGGGGTCGCGTCGGTACCGTCGCCCAGCCGATACCGCAGCGCGGCTCCGAGCACGAAGGCGATCAGCTCCTGGCCCTCGCCGCCCGACTTGCCCGCGACGCCTTCGTGGACGATCTGGGTGCCGTCGGCGCGCGTCTCGATCGCGCGGAACTGATAGTGCTCGCGCGCGTCGAGCACGCGCCGGCGCCAGGCCTCGCCCGCCCGCGATCGCTCCTCGAGCCGGGACAGGTCGCGCCGGAGGTCCAGGAAGTCGCGCTCGACCGTTGAAGCGTCCCTGCGGTCGGAGCCCGGCCGGTCGGAGGTGTGCCGGCGCAGCGTCCGCGTGAATTCGTGGAGGTCGCTGTTCGACACCGGGCGCGGCTCGATGTCGAGCGTGGAACCCTCGCGGAACTCGATTCCGCGGAGTGCGTTCGAGATCGGGCGCACCCCGCGCCGGATCGTGTGGCCGTCGTCCTCGATCTGGCGGAGCAGCGCGCGCAAACTGTCGCCCATGCTCGCCCCGGCTTTCACGAGCCAATCGGCCTTCGCCCGCGGCAGGTCGTCCTCGACCAGAGTGCGGTGGATGGCGAGAACGGCGGGCAGGCTGTCGATCGTGGCATCGATCTCCGCCGCCGGATCCAGGTCGCGGTAGCGTTCGAACGTGACCACGATCACCTCCGAGAGGTGCTCGACGCTCTGCTGGTGCGTGTCGATCTGGTCGCGCAGAGCCCCCAGCGCCTCGGCGTAGCGGCGATCGACGTCGGCCGACTGCTTCGGAGCCGCGAACGGGAGGGTCCCGAGCAACATGCGCTCGTCCGGGGTGAGCGGGGTGTTGCGTTCCAGCGCATCGGCGACGCTGTCCTCGATGTCGTTGAGGTCGGCGTGTTCCGCCTCGAGCTCGTCGAGCTTCGCCTGGATGGCGGCGGAGCGCTTCGCCGCCTCGATGCGGGCGCGGTCGTGCCGGTCCGCCTCGTCCTGGAGCGCCGCGGCCTCCGGGTTGTCGACGGCGACACGGGCGAGCCGATCGGTGAGCTCGGCGACGCGAGCCTCGTGGGGGACGAGCTCGATCGCGTCCCACTCGATGGCCCGGACCGTTGCGAGTGCCTCGCCGCGGCCACGCGCCGCACTGTGCTCGGCCTCCGCCCGATCCGATTCGGCCCGCGCCGCGCTCAGCTCGGCCTCCAGCTCGGCGATGCGCACCGCCAGCTCCTCGATGCGCGGGGCGTTGTCGAGTCCGATCCAGGACGCGGTCCGGCGGTCGTCCTTGATGACGCGACCTCGGGCGGCCGACCGCATGCCCGCGCGCGTCACTGCCGCCGAGATGCCGGCACCGCGGGGCGCATCGAGCTCGTCGGGCGACTCGACGCACAGCACGCTGCGGTCGCGGACGAGCTCGTCGTGGAGCCAGCCCCAGAACGGGCTGGCCTCGTCGAAGTGCAGCAGGGCGGGAACGGTCCGGTCGATCGGGTCGAGCTCGGGTGCGAGCCCGGCCGTCGCGGGCACGAGCACGACCCGCCCGCGCATGTCCGCGTCGTCGACGAACCGTCGGACCGCCGGGAAGCTGCGCTCGTCGACGATGAGGTGCGTCGCGGTCTCGCCGAGCACGGCCTCGACAGCGCGGCTCCAATCGCGGCGGCCGGGGGCCACCTCGAACAGCTCGCCCGTGTACGGCAGGCTGGCGGCAGGAAGCCCGACGGCCGCGGCGATGCGGCGCCGACGCTCGTCAGCGTCGGCGGGCACGTTGCTGCTGCGCTGCTCGTACGAGCGCTTCTCCTCGACGGCCGCCGCGACGGCCTTCTTGGCGGCGTCGACGCGGCCGGCGAGCTCGTAGCGCTGTGCCTTCTCATCGTCGTCGGACACGTTGGCGGCCAGGAGCGCCTCGGCCTGCTCTTGCAGCCGGGTGAGATGCTCGGCGGACTCCGGCGTGTCCAGGCCGGCCCGGGCGAACACCGCATCCGCCGCGGCCCGATCGCGTTTCTGGGCGAGCAGGAAGCGCTCGGCCGAGTCCAGCTCGCGGCGCAGGGCCACGGACGGGTCCCCGCCGAGGGCGCCCAGGCGTGCTTGCGCATCCTGCAGGGCACGGTGCGCCGCGGTCTCGTCGGACTCGGCCGTGCGGCGCAGAGCCTCCTGTTCGCGCTTGCGCTCGCGGACGGTGTCCACCTGTACTGACACCCAGTCGCGCACGTGCTCGGCGAGCCAGACGCGCAGCCGCGGGTCGTTCTCTCCCTCCGCGGCGCTCAGCAGCCGACGCTTGCCCGTCGCGTCGTCGCGCGCGGCGGCGAGCTGCTCGGCCAGCGCGGGGACGTCGGCCAGCACCTCCAGCTTGCGCCGGGTGGTCTCGAAGACGTCGTAGAGGGCGGAGGCCTCGCGGTAGCTGCTGAGCGTGGTCTCCCACCGGGACAGCGCGCGCGGCTCGGTCAGCACGAAGCTCTTGAACAGCTCGTCGATCGAGAAGACGCCCTTGGACGCCTGCGCGCGGCGCAGCAGGGTGAGCGCCTTCAGCTGCGACTCGTCGCTGCCGCCGATGCCGAGCTCTTCGCAGAGCCGCACCCGCAGCTCGGGCTGCGAGGAGGTCACGAGGTCGCGCTCGGGGTGCACCAGCCGGCCGAGGGAGGCGCGCGTGAGCGGCGACGAGCTCCCCGGCTCCTGCACCAGCTCGGTCAGTCGCGCAAGCGGGAACTCCCCGTGCGCAAGGAGGTAGACCGTCGCCGTGGTGACCTCGTCCTGCGTCGAGGTGTCCGGACCGATCCAGGCGAGGCGTGCCGCGGTGACCGTCTCGCCGAGTTCGGTGCGCCAGGTGATCGCGGCGCCGCTCGGAAAGGCGGTGCCGAGCGGGCGCAGGAAGTGCGTGGTCGTCGAGTCGGAGCCGGCGTCCTTCACCTCGTCGGTCTTTCCGCGCGCGTAGCTGTACACGGTCCGCTCGGAACGCTGCCGGGAGTCGTCCCGTGCTGCCCGGTTGAACTCTTGCGGGTTGGGCATGATGACCGCCGACATCGCGTCCAGCACGGTCGACTTGCCGCGCCCGGTCGGACCCAGGATGGCGATGCCGCCACGGCCGACGGGCATCCGGTGCAGGCCGTCGTATGCTCCCCAGTTGAGAAGCTGCACGAGCTCGATGCGGAACTGGCCGCGGCGGACCAGGCCGTCGTCCTCCGGCAGATCGTTCACTCGCCGTCCTCCTCTGCGGTGTCGGTGGTGTCGTCGGGCTCGTCGGGGTCTTCGTCGTCCGCGACGTCCTCGCCGGCGGCGGTGAGGAACGTCCGCTCCAGGTGCAGCAGCTGGTCCGTGCCGATCAGCGGCACCACGGCCGGTGACACCACGAGCAGGTCGGGGTCCTCGGGAGCGGGCGTCAGCAGCTCGAGCCGGTCGAGTGCGGCGATCGCGGCCTGCACACGCCGATCGGTGCGCACCTCGTCGTGCGCCGAGTCGGCCTGGAACCGGCTGAGGAACTCGGCGATGTGGTCGCGGCTCACCGTGACGGGCTCGTCCGTCGCGTCGGTGTACGCGTGCTCCTGCCGCAGCAGCACCAGCAGCAGGGACGCATCGCGCGAGAGGGGCTTCTCGCGCCGCAGGAGCACCGGCACGCCGTCCTCGCCGCTCTGCCTCTTGAACGCGACCTCGTGAGCGACGTCCAGGTGCAGCGTCAGGAACAGCTCGTCGAGCCGGGCACGGATGTCGGCCTCGTGGTCGAGCAGGCCGCGCCACGCCTCCTGGTGCGTGCCGCGCGTGATGAACCGGCTGGTCAGCAGGGTGACGAGGGCCAGCCGCGCCTCGCGGGGGAGGGGGTCGCCGACCAGTCGATCGCCGAAGGCGTCCGCGGCGGTCGCGCCGGCGTCCTCGCGTCCGTCTGTCACCAGTTCACTGTCCGTCACCGTTCGTCCGTCTCCTGGTCGGCCGCGTCCCGTCCGAAGACCAGGAGCGGCATGGTCACTTCGCGTGCGCCGGCGGCGACATCGAGCGGGACCGTCTGCACGCCCTCCGCCACCGCGCCGTGCTCGGCGCCGAGCTCGATCAGGCTGACGGCGAGACCGAGTCTGCGGTACTCCTCCGGCGTCGCCGCGTACACGTCGGCACCGGTGACGGTCTCCGCGTCCGCGAGGAGTGCGTCGATCGTCTCGCGGACCGCCGCAGAGCTGGTCGCGACGGCGAGGCGGAGCGCCTCGCGCTCCTCGTCGGGCAGCGGGTCGTCGTTCTCGGCGATCGCGACGCCGATGTCGGGGCGCCCTCTGTCACGCCAGAGCTGCGCCTGGGTCACGTCGACGAGATCCCAGGCGCCGATGCCCAGGACATCCCCGTCGACCAGCACCGGGCCGGGCCGGCGTTGGGTCCAGAGCGCTCCCGCGTCGAGCACCCGCCCGGCGAGCGACAGCAGACGCGCGTGCCGGTCGGAGGCGTTCCTGCTGAGGAACCGGCGCAGCGACGACGTCCAGCGCATGTACGTCTCCTGGACGAGCTGCTCTTCGGCGAGCAGCGACGTGATCAAGGTCTCCAGCTGCGCCCGCTGCCGCTCGGTGAGCTCGGTGACCTCGGCGGGCTGGGCGAGCACGCGCTCGATGTCCGCCCGCATCGTGTCCACTTCGCGCGACGACAGCATCGCCGCGAAGCCGCGGTAGGCGCGTCCTTCCGGCGTCTGCTCCAGGAGATCGTTGTCCCGCAGGAAGCGGTCCACCAGTGCGCCCTTGCCGATGGTCTGCGACGACGCGGCCCTGGCGACCTCGCGGTGCCGCTGCTCCACCATCGCGCCCAGTTGGCGGAAGTCCTCCGGCAGGGTCGCGGTCAAGCGCAGCACCTCGCGCACCTGCCGTGCGACCGTCTCCGGTCCCGCGATCTGCGCGCCGTGCTCCGCGATGTTGGCCCTGCGTCGCTGCAGTTCCGCGATCTCGCGGTCGAGCCGATCGAGCTGGGACTCGGCCGTCGGATCGGTCAGTGCCGCCAGATTGTGGACGGCGTGGGCGATGCTCGCGAAGCGGGCCTCCGAGACCGCGCTGTCGGGCTCCGCCAGTTCGCGCACGACCCGGAGCGCCTGCAGCGAGTACTGGGAGAGGCGATATCGTGCCCGTCCCTCGCCGGCGCCCGCACGGGTGCGGACCAGCCAGCGGCTGTCGACCCAACTGCGGCAGTACTCGGCGGGCGACGTCCGCGTGCCCTCGGGATCGGCGGGATCGCGATCGTCTGCCTCGCGATCGTCGCTGAGCTCCTCGAGGGCGTCGGCGACCTTCTGGTGGAACCAGTCGGCGGAGACGGTCCCGTCCGCGAACTCCAGATGACGCGAGAAGAGGGGGAGGACCCAGCGGCCGTTGTAGCTGCGCAGCAGTGCCCAGGTGGGATGCTCTTCCCAGACCGCAGCGACGCGGGTGCCGTCGAGGGCCTCGTCCATCATCCTCCGCTGCCATCATCCGGGTCGAGGCCACAGCCCCGTGAACAAAAAGCGGCCCGGACCTGGGGATTTCTCCTCAAGTCCGGGCCAGTTGGTTGCGGGGGCAGGATTTGAACCTACGACCTCTGGGTTATGAGCCCAGCGAGCTACCGAGCTGCTCCACCCCGCGGCACAAGAAATGACTCTAGCACGGCCGCAGGGTGCTGTGAAATCCGGGTGCACGCCCGGGCGCGTCCGGGCGTGCCCGTGGCGCGTCCGGGGCTCCCTAGACCGCCCGTCCCACTAGAGTCGTCGCAGGACCCAGGAGATGCGTATGGCGAATTCGGCCCAGAAGTACCGCGTGTGCGTGATCGAGGACGACCCCGACGTCGCCTTCTACATGAAGACCGTGCTCGAGAAGCGTGCGGACGCGCAGGTCGTCGCCGTCACCGATCCCTCCGTCGCCCTCGACACGATCGCCTCGTTCGACCCCGATGTCGTCATCACCGACATCGAGATGCCGGGGATCTCGGGCATCGACCTGCTGCGCGAGGTGCGCAGCAGGCACCCAGGGCTCCCTGTCGTGGTCATGACCGCGCACGTGTCGGTGGACTACGCGGTCTCCGCGCTGCGGGCGCAGGCCGACGAGTTCCTCACCAAGCCCATCGCGTCGTCCGAGCTCGTCGCCATCGTGAACCGTCTCGCCGAGGAGGGCCGCACTAAGCGCGCAGCCAGCCAGCAGCAGGTGGTCCTGGCGATCGGAGCGCACCCCGACGACGTCGAGATCGGTGTCGGCGGCATCCTGTCCGCCCACCGCGACGCCGGCAACCAGGTGGTCATCCTGACGCTCTCGCGCGGTGCCCGCGGCGGCGACGCCGACGACCGCCAGCACGAGTCCCTCGCCGCCGCCGAGCTGCTCGGCGCGCGGCTGTTCCTCGAAGACCTCGAAGACACCCGCATCTCGGCCGCCGACCCGACGGTGAGCATCATCGAGCGCGTCGTCGCCGAAGTGCAGCCCGACATCGTCTACACGCACTCCGCGCACGACCGCCACCAGGACCACAGGGCGGTGCACGCGGCCGTCAACGTCGCGACCCGCAACGTCCGCACCGTCTGCTGCTTCCAGAGCCCGTCCGCGACGATCGACTTCCGGCCGACCCGATTCGTGCCGATCGACGGCTTCACCGACGCCAAGCTGCGACTCATCGACTGCTTCCGCTCCCAGACCGAGCTGCGCTCGTACCTGGATCACGACTTCGTCCTCGCCACCGCCCGCTACTGGTCTCGGTTCGGCGGCGGCACCAACTGCGAGCCGCTGGAGGTGATGCGCGACACCGCGGACATCTCCATCCCGGCGTCTGCCATGCAGACCGACGCCCGAATCCGGAGGAACCAGGAATGACCGCATCCCGCACCCGCGTCCTCGTCACGGGAGCCGGCGGCCCGGCGGGTATCGCCGTCATCCGCTCGCTGCTCAAGCGCGACGACGTCGAGGTCTACGCCGCCGACATGGACGGCTGGGCGAGCGGCCTGTATCTCGTGCCAGAATCCGCCAGGCGGATCGTGCCGCCGGGGAAGGCACCGTCGTTCGTCGACGACGTGATCGCCCTGTGCGCCACTGACGACATCGCTGTGCTCTTCTCGACCGTCGATGTGGAGCTGCCCGGCCTCGCCGCGCGCCGCGACGACCTCGCCGCCGTCGGCACGGCGCTGGCAGCGCCCAGCCACGAGACGCTCGTGACCTGCCTCGACAAGTACCGCCTCGCGCAGGCCGTCGACGGCAAGGCGCGCATCCCGGAGACCCGGCTCCTGGACCGGGACGGTGTCGGCGCGGACTGGGTCTTCCCCGTGATTATCAAGCCGCGCAGCGGTGCGGGCTCGCGCGGCGTGCGCCTGATCGCCGATCGTGCCGCCCTGGAGGCGCTGGGGGAGGACCAGAGCATCCTGGTGCAGGAGAACCTGCCGGGCGAGGAGTTCTCGGTGGACGTGCTCGCGGGCCTGGACGGCACGGTGATCGCCGCCGTGCCGCGCTCCCGCGAGCGGGTCGACTCCGGCGTCTCCATCGCGGGCCGGACGGTGCGCAGGGACGAGCTGTCGCAGACGGCCTCCGACGTCGCCAGGGCCATCGGGCTCACCGGTGTCGCCAATGTGCAGCTCCGGTACAGCAGCGACGGCGTCCCCGCTCTGCTGGAGGTCAACCCGCGCTTCCCCGGCGCGATGCCGCTGACGATCGCGGCGGGGGTGGACATGCCGTCGCTGCTCCTCGACCTCGTGCTTGGCCGACCCGTGCCCTCCGCGGTCGACTTCACCGAGCTCGCGAACGTGCGCTACCTCGAAGACGTCTTCCTCGACCCTGCCGACGTCCTCGTCTCGGAGAACGCGGCCCACGCGGAGGGACCGGAGAAGTGACCGATCGTCTGCGCGCCCTGTTGCGCGGCGACTTCCACGTGCACTCCACGTTCTCGGACGATGCCAGGAGCAGTGTCGCGGAGAACCTCGCGGCGGCGTCCGCGGCGGGGCTCGCCCGGGTCCGGCTGACCGACCACGTGCGCGCGTCCACCACCTGGGTGCCCGAGTTCCTCGCCGCGGTGGCGGCCGAGCCCGCGCCGGAGGGCCTCACCGTGCTCACGGGCGTGGAGGCCAAGCTGCTCGACGCCTCCGGTGCGGTCGACATCCCCGCCGATCTCGTGGTCGGAGCGGGCGGCGTCGACGCGATCGTGATCGGCGACCACCAGTTCCCCGGCACCGACGGGCCGTGGTCGCCGGACGAGACGCGCCGCCGCCTCGCCGACGGCCTGTCGGCGGACGACGCTCTCGACCTCCTGATCGAGGCGAGCATCCGGGCCATGGAGGGCACCAGGCACGCGCAGCTCGCGCACTGGTTCTCGATCCTGCCGAAGGTGGGACTCTCCGAGGAGCAACTCGGCGCGGACCGGCTGGCGGCCTGGGCGTCCGCGGCGGCGGCGACCGGCACCCTCGTCGAGGTGAACGAGAAGTGGGGGTGCCCCGGTCCGGTCGCCGTGCTGGCCCTCAGGGACGCCGGAGCGCGTATCGTTGCGTCCACCGACAGTCACGACGCGGCCGATGTCGGCCGATACGACCGGGTGACGGCCGTGCTCGACGCCGTGGAGGCCTCGGAACGGGAGGAGCGCCGATGAGCCCCGTCCAGCTGACCCGCGTGCAGCGCGAGGAGTTGCAGCGCGAGATCGACCGCAACCGGAGGTGGGAGCTGCGTCTGCCGATCTACGGCGCCATCGCGCTTCTCGTGATCGCCGCGGTCGTCGTAGTGCGGGTGGTGTTCTTCTCGTGAGCGACGTCAAGCGCATCGTGATCGCGGACGACGACGACGACATCCGCGGCCTGATGGTGATCGCCGCCAACCGCGCCGGCGTCGAGATCGTGGCCGCCGTCGACAACGGCCGCGCGGCGCTCGACGCCGTGGGCGAGGGCGGTATCGACCTCGCCGTGCTCGACATCTCGATGCCGGGCCTCAACGGGGTCGAGGTCGCCGAGGCGATCCGCGGCGACGACGCGACGAAGGACACGCTCATCCTGATGGTGTCCGCCTCCGTGCAGCTGCTCACCGATCACGGCGTGGTCGCCAACCGGTCCGACTCCTTCATCATCAAACCGTTCAGCCCCCGAGTCCTCTCCGAGCGCATCCGGTCGATGCTCGGGCTGGTGGAGACCGTATGACCGTCGACCGCTGGCTGGGTCGGATCCCGCTGGACTCGCCCTCCGTCTTCCTCAAGCTGGTGCCGACTCTCGTCGGCTTCACTATCGCGCTCGGACTGACCTTCATCCCCGGCGTGATGAGCGCGCACCTTCCGGTCTTCATCATCGGTGCCACCCTGGTGATGATCGGAGCGCTGCTGCTCTCGCTGCTCGTGCCCTGGCGGCAGATCCCGTCCGCCTGGGCGGTCGCCGTCCCGCTCGTCGCGATGATGTCGATCGCGTTGATGCGGATCGGCACAGGAGGCTCGACGTCGGCGATCGGCGTCATCCTGCTGCTGCCGTTCGTCTGGATCGCGACAGAGGAGGGGCGTCGCAACATCGTCATCGCCGCGGCGGGCATCTTCGTCGTCCTGCTCGGCCCGATCCTGGTGGATCATGCCGCGACCAGCGCGGCGGACCTCCTGCGCGCCTTCTTCTCCCCGGTCATCTATCTGATCGTCGCCGCCGTCGTCAACGAGATCGCCCACCGGTCCCGCGTGCAGCTGGCCGCCTCCCGTGCCGTGGCCGCCCAGCGCGAGGAACTGCTCGAGCAGGCCCAGCGCACGCAGGACGAGCTGGTGCTCAACGAAGCGCGGCTCAAGACCGCGAACCGGCTCATCCAGAGCATCTGGAACGCCGTCACCGAGCAGTCCGTGATCGGCACGGACCTCGACGGCGTGATCGACGTCTGGAACCCGGGTGCGGAGAAGATGCTCGGCCTGACCGAGGCGCAGGTCCTCGGTCACGATCGGCGGGTCATCGAGTTCCACCTGGTGAGCGAGCTCGAGGATCGGCTGCGCGACATGGACGCGCGTTTCACCACCGTGGTCAGCGCCGACGACTTCTCGGCTCTGGTCGACACCGTGCGGGCAGGCTACGCGGACGTGCGCGACTGGACGTACGTGCGCGCGGACGGCAAGCACGTTCCCGTGCAGGTGGCGGCGACCCCGCGGATCGATGAGAACGGCCACAGGGTCGGATTCATCTTCGTCGCCACCGACATGACCCAGGCCCGCGAGTTCGCGCGGCTGAAGGACGAGTTCGTCGGTCTCATCTCGCACGAGCTGCGCACGCCGCTCAGCTCGATCCTGGGCTACCTGGAGCTGATGCGCGACGACGACGAGGCGCCGCTCTCCGACGAGCAGCTGCAGTACCTGGGCGTCGCGGAGCGAAATGCCCACCGCCTGCTCCGGTTGGTCGGAGACCTGCTCTTCACCGCGCAAGTCGAGTCGGGGAGGTTCCCGATCGACATCACGGACGCGGAGCTGCGCTCCGTCGTCTCCGCCTCGGTGGAGTCGGCCCGGCCGGGCGCAGCCGCCGCAGGGGTCGCGCTGGTGATGGAGGTGCCGGACGAGCCCGTCGACGTGCGCGGCGACACTGTTCGACTGGGCCAGGCCGTCGACAACCTGGTCTCCAACGCGCTCAAGTTCACGCCGGCGGGCGGCAGCGTCACGGTCTCGCTGCGGCGGGACGGCGACGCGGCGGTGGTCGCGGTCACCGACACCGGAATCGGCATCCCGGCGGTCGAGCTGAGCCAGCTCTCGCAGCGGTTCTTCCGCGCCTCGACGGCCACGCGGAACGCCGTACCCGGCGTCGGCCTCGGCCTCACCATCACGAAGGCGATCGTCACGGCCCACGGCGGCCGGCTCGACATCGCGAGCGAGGAGGGCGTCGGGACGTCCATCAGCCTCCGCCTCCCGATCGAGACCCCTGCGCCGGTCGCCGAGGCGGTGCCCGGCGCGGAGGCCGCACCGTGAGCGGGGTCGGCGTCGCCGTCGCCCAGTTCACGCCGGGCGACGATCGTGTCCACAACCGCGATCTGGTCGCGGGCCTCCTCGCCGTCGCCGCAGCCCGCGGAGCGCGCCTGGTCGTTTTCCCGGAGTACTCGTCGTACTTCGCCGACCCGCTCGGCCCCTCCTTCGCGCGCAACGCCGAGCCGCTCGACGGCGAGTTCGTGCAGTCGCTGGGCACGGCGGCGCGCGAGCACGGTGTCTTCGCGATCGCCGGGCTCGTCGAGCGGACGGGAATCCACGACAAGTTCGCGAACACCCTCGTCGCGGTCGGACCGGACGGCTCGACCCTGGCGGTCTACCGCAAGCAGCACCTCTACGACGCGTTCGGCGCGACCGAGTCCGACTGGGTGGTTCCCGGCGACCTCGCCCTGCCGGAGGTGTTCGAGGTCGACGGCCTCCGCGTCGGGATGCAGACCTGCTACGACCTGCGCTTTCCCGAGGTCACCCGTCGGCTGGTCGACGCCGGCGCCGACCTCGTCGCCGTGCCGGCCGAGTGGGTGCGCGGACCGCTCAAGGAGCACCACTGGTCGACCCTGCTGACCGCGCGCGCCATCGAGAACACCCTCTACGTCGCAGCAGCGGACCACACGCCGCCCATCGGCGTGGGCAACAGCGTGATCGTCGACCCGATGGGCGTCGTGCTCGCGGGCCTCGGCGAGACGACCGGCGTCGCGGTCGCCGAAGTCTCGACAGAGCGCGTCGCGGACGTTCGCAGACGGAATCCGGCCCTGCAGCTGCGCCGCTACCGGGTGGAGCCGAACGACTGAGCAGCCGGTCGGGCTGCGCTCACGAGCGCAACGACGCCAGCCGGCGTGCCGCCTCCTCGAGCACATCCACACGCTTGCAGAAGGCGAACCGCACGAGCGACGCGGTGCGGGCGGCGTAGTCGTCGCGGCAGAAGGCGGCGAGCGGCACGGCCACGACCCCGGCGAGTTCGGGGAGCCGGCGGCAGAACTCCACCGCGTCGGGATGCCCGAGCGCCGCCGCGTCCGCGACGACGAAGTACGTCCCGTCGCTCGGATGCACCTCGAACCCGGCGGCCTGCAGGCCGGCCGAGAGCACGTCGCGCTTGTGGGCGAGGGCGGCGGCGATCCCGGTGAAGAACTCGTCGGGGAGGGCGAGCCCGGCAGCGATCGCCGGCTGGAACGGTGCGCCGTTCACATACGTGAGGAACTGCTTGACGGCGAGGACGGCCGTCACCAGTTCCGCCGGGGCGGTGAGCCAGCCCACCTTCCACCCCGTCGTGTTGAACGTCTTGCCACCGGAGGAGATCGTCACGGTCCGCTCGCGCGCGCCGTCGAGCGTGGCGACCGGGATGTGCCGCGGGCCGAACGTGAGGTGCTCGTAGACCTCGTCGGTCACGATGACGGCGTCGTGCCGCTCGGCGAGGTCGACCACCGTCTGCAGCGTCTCGCGGTCGAGCACGGCCCCCGTCGGGTTGTGCGGTGTGTTCACCAGGATGACGCGCGTCCGGTCGGACACCGTGCTGCGCAGCCGGTCCAGGTCGGGCCGGAACGCGGGCGGTTCGAGCGGCACTGTCTTGTGCACGCCGCCGGCCAGCGCGATCACCGCGCCGTATTCGTCGTAGAACGGCTCGAAGGTGACCACCTCGTCGCCCGGCTCGAGAAGGGCGAGGAGCGTCGCGGCGATGGCCTCCGTCGCGCCCGCCGTCACGAGGACCTCGCGGTCGGGGTCGAACTCCAGCCCGTAGAAGCGGCGCTGGTGGTCGGCGACGGCCTGGCGCAGCAGCGGGATGCCGATGCCGGGCGGGTACTGGTTGGCGCCGTCGCGGATGGCGGCGATTGCGGTGTCGAGCACCACGCCGGGGCCGTCCTCGTCGGGGAAGCCCTGCCCGAGGTTGATCGCGCCCGTGCGCACGGCGAGGGCGCTCATCTCGGCGAAGATCGTCGGGCGCACCGCGCCGTCCGCACCCAGCAGGCCAGCGCCCCCGGCGGCCGCCCGCCACGCTCCGGTTACCGTCATCGTCACCCTCTCGTCCTGTCCCGGACCCAGGCTAGGGCAGGCGAGGGGCTCCCTCACACCGCTTGCATTCGGTACGTTGTGGAGAGTCATCGGGAGGCGGAAGGTCGCCCACAGGACCCGCAAATAGAACGCTCAGGTTGGCATCCCAAGCTGTCTAGTGCTTGGAAGGAGCACCACACCATGACCGACACTCCGATCACACCGGACCCCGCGAAGCCCCAGAACGACGCCGAGACCGAAGCGGTCGTGGATGCCGGCGCTGCGCAGCCCACCCCGGCCCCCGCGGAGGCCCCGGCCGCCGCACAGCCGCAGGTTCCTGCCGAGACGCAGGTTTCTGCCGCGCCGCAGGTTCCTGCCGAGGCGCAGGCTTCTGCCGCGCCGCAGGTTCCTGCCGAGGCGCAGACCCCTGCCCAGCCCCAGACCCCTGCCGAAGCGCAGGTGCCGGCGCAGCCGGTGGCCCCTGCCCAGCCTCAGGCTCCTGTCGAGCCCCCGGCGCCGGCCGCCGGCCACGGCTGGACCGCTCCCGCAGCGCAGGGCGCCGCCCCCGCGGCTCAGCAGCCGACGGCGCAGCAGCCCACCGCGCAGCAGCCGACGGTTCCCCAGCCCGGCGTGCCGGCCGCTCACCAGCCGCAGCAGAACCAGGCCCAGCCGACCCAGCCCGTCGCCCCCCAGCAGCCCTACGGCCAGCCTGCGGCGGCTCAGCCGAACTACGGCAACGGCTCGTTCGGGCAGCCGAACGCCTACGGTCAGGCTCCCTACGCCCAGCAGCACGCCGGCCAGCAGCCGCCCTACCTCGCCGCGCCGGGAACGGCCACCGCAGAGAAGGCGCCGCGCAAGCGCAACACCGGCCTGATCATCGCGACGCTGGCCATCGGTGCGCTCATCGGCGGCGTCGCCGGCGCGGGCGCCGGAATCGGCCTCTACGCCGCCACCGGCAGCAACGCCACCATCAAGACGGTCTCCGGCCCGCAGAACATCACGGTCAACGACGCCAACAACGCCACAACCGTGACCGCGGTCGCCGCGAAGGCGTCGCCGAGCGTCGTCACCATCTCGGTCACGGCCTCCAGCGAGGGCGGCACCGGATCCGGCGTCGTCCTCAGCTCGGACGGCTACATCCTCACGAACACGCACGTCGTCACCCTCGACGGCGCCGCCTCCAACGTCAGCATCAGCGTCACCGACAACGACGGCAAGATCTACACCGCCAAGATCGTCGGCACCGACCCGACCACCGACCTCGCGGTGATCAAGCTCGACGGTGCGAGCGGGATGACGCCGATCACCTGGGGTGACTCCAGCAAGCTCAACGTGGGCGACACGACGGTCGCGATCGGCGCCCCGCTCGGCCTCTCCGGCACGGTGACCGACGGCATCGTCAGCGCGCTCAACCGCTCGATCAGCATCGCGTCCTCGGCAGCGCCCAAGTCGGGCGACGGCAACGGCGGGGGAGGCTCGCAGAATCCGTTCAACTTCGACTTCCCGAACCAGGGCGGAGGATCGTCGCAGCAGGGCCAGAGCCAGGGCACGATCTCGCTCCCCGTCATCCAGACGGACGCGTCGATCAACCCGGGCAACTCGGGCGGCGCGCTGCTCGACAGCAAGGGCCAGCTGATCGGAATCAACGTCGCCATCGCGAGCGCGGGCGGCAGCAGCTCCAGCGGCAGCCAGTCGGGCAGCATCGGCGTCGGCTTCTCGATCCCGTCGAACGTCGCCAAGCGCATCTCCGACGAGCTGATCAAGAACGGCTCGGCCACCCACGGCCTGCTCGGAGCGAACGTCGGAGACGCCGGCAACGACAGCAAGGCGACCACGGTCGGAGCATCGATCAAGTCGGTGGTCTCGGGCGGCGCGGCGGCCGGCGCCGGCCTGCAGGCGGGCGACGTCGTCGTCAACTTCAACGGCCTCCCGATCACCGACGCCACCGACCTGACCGCGCAGGTCCGCGCCCTGGCCGCCGGCTCCAAGGCCGATGTCACGTACATCCGCGACGGCCAGACCAAGACCACGACGGTCACGCTCGGCTCGCTTCCCGCGAGCTGAGTCGCACGACACTCGGAGGGCCGTCCCGCAACGCGGGGCGGCCCTCCGCCGTGCGGGGCGGCGCCGTCACGGCCCGGAGTCCTGCCCATCGCCGGCTGATAAGCTCGGCGAGGCCGAACGACGAATGGATCAGATGCCGGAAGATAGCGTGAACACCCTCCCCGGTGTGTCCTACGTGATGCCGGTCCTCAACGAGGCGACCCATGTCCGGGCCGCAGTGGACAGCCTCCTCGCGCAGGACTACACCGGGCCGTTCGAGGTCACCATCGCGCTCGGCCCCAGCATCGACGGCACCACGGAGCTCGTCGCCGAGCTGGCCTCGGTCGACTCCCGCATCCGCGTCGTCGACAACGTGGTCGGCTCGACGCCCGCCGGACTGAACCTCGCCATCCGCGAGTCCCGGTATCCGGTGGTGATCCGCGTCGACGCCCACAGCGTGCTCCCGCCCGACTACGCGCGCATCGCCGTCGAGACCATCCTCGAGACCGGTGCGGACAACGTCGGCGGTCTCATGGACGCGCAGGGCACGACCCCGTTCGAGCGCGCCGTCGCGCGCGCTTACGGCAGTCGCGTCGGTCTGGGCGGCACGAAGCTGCACGTCGGCGGGTCCGCCGGCCCGGCCGAGACGGTGTACCTCGGAGTCTTCGACCGCGATCGGCTCCTGGCGGTCGGTCTCTTCGACGAGGAGATCAAGCGCGGTCAGGACTGGGAACTGAACCGGCGCATCCGCCAGGCCGGCGGCACGGTGTGGTTCACTCCGCGGCTGCGCGTGGTCTACCGGCCACGCCCCAACCTCTACCGGCTGGCGCGTCAGTTCTTCTCGACGGGGATCTGGCGGGGCGAGCTGGCCAGACGGTTCCCCGCCTCCAACGGCCTGCGCTACTTCGCGCCGCCGGTGATGGTGCTCGGCGTCGCGTTGGGCGTGCTGCTCGGGCTCGGTGGTGTGCTGCAGGCGCTCCTCGGAGCGAGCCCGTGGCTGCTGTGGGCGTTCGCGATCCCGGTCGCCTACCTTCTGATCGTCATCGCGTCGGCGCTGGTGTGGGGCCGCCGCGACGGCTTTTCGTCGTTCCTCTGGTTTCTCGTAGTCTTGCCGTGCATCCATTTCAGCTGGGGGATCGGGTTCATCCTCGGATATCTCTCCCTCACCAGGAACATCACCGCACACACCGGAAGGTAGGCATGTCAGCAGCCGGACCCGCAGCGCACGGAGCGCGGCCGACGTCGATCGCGGAACTGAAAGCGGTCGCGCAGCCGCCCGAGGTACGCGGACGCCGCAACGCGGAGCACTGGACGGCGTCGCTCTATCTGCGCAACCTGTCGCCGTACCTCACCTGGTTCCTGCTGAAGACGTCCATCTCAGCCAACGGCGTTACGGGCCTCATGATCCTCACCGGGTGGGCCACGGCCGCCAGCCTGCTGATCCCCGGAATCGGGGGCGCCGCGCTCGCCCTGGTGCTCGGACAGCTCCAGATGCTCATCGACTGCTGCGACGGGGAGGTCGCTCGCTGGCGCAAGACGTCGTCTCCCGCCGGGATCTTCCTCGACAACGTCGGCCACTACACGACAGAGACGCTCATCGCCATCGCTCTCGGTGTGCGGGCCGCCGGGTATCCGTTCGAGGCGCCGCAGGACTTCCTGTGGAC
Organism: Leifsonia sp. TF02-11; assembly: GCF_017565305.1. Taxonomy (GTDB): domain Bacteria; phylum Actinomycetota; class Actinomycetes; order Actinomycetales; family Microbacteriaceae; genus Leifsonia. The sequence goes on along the minus strand of NZ_JAGEKP010000017.1, from coordinate 61,060 downwards.
CAACCTCGGCACGCTGCTCGCGCTCGTCATCGTGCTCAACAAGGCGCTCAACGACATGGTCCGCGTGGCGCGTGCCAACGCCGGCCTGCCCAAGCTCGCCGACACGCAGGCGGCGTACGCACCCACCCACGGCCTCATCGCCCGACTGCGCAAGGCCGCCCGGTTCGTCCCGTTCCACCGCCTCTACCACTCGGTCGAGCTCACCATCATGATCTTCGTCTTCTCGATCGTCGGGCTCTTCATCGGGGCGACCCTCGCCGACCGCATCCTGCTCTCGGTGCTTGTGCCGCTGTCGATTCTGGCGGCGATGGGCCACTTCGTCGCGATCATGACCTCCAAGCGGGTCCGTGGCTGACCCGACGGTCGGCGTCGTGGTGCTCACCCAGGGCACCCGGCCACACGACCTCCTGCGCGGCGTGGAGTCCGTCCTCCGCCAGGAGCGCGTGCGCACCGACATCGTGGTCGTCGGCAACGGCTGGGATCCCGCCACGGCCGAGCCCGCGCTGCCCGCCGGCGTCGGAACACTCGCGCTGCCCGAGAACCTCGGCATCCCGGCCGGGCGCAATCAGGGCGTCCCGCAGGTGGAGGGGGAGTACCTGCTGTTCCTCGACGACGACGCCGACATCCCGTCGCCGACGTTCCTGCGCGACGCGGTCGACCTGCTGGGCGCCGATCCAAGCATCGGGATGATCCAGCCGCGCTTGCGCGCCCGCGACGGCAAGCCGTCTCCTCGCCGGTGGATCCCGCGCATCCGCAAGGGTGAGCCCGAGCGGTCCTCTGCGGTGTTCTCTGTTCTGGAGGCCGTGATCGTCCTGCCGCGCGCGGTGTTCGAGCGAGCGGGAGGCTGGGCGGATCCGTTCTTCTATGCGCACGAGGGCATCGAGCTCGCCTGGCGGGTCTGGGACCAGGGCAGACGGGTCTGGTACGCCGGCGATCTCGTCGCGGAGCACCCGGCCGTCTCACCGACCCGGCACTCGTACTACTACCGTCTGAACGCCCGCAACCGCGTGTGGCTCGCCCGCCGCAACCTACCCGCGGTGCTCGTCCCGCTGTATGTCGGGTCGTGGACGGGTATCCAGTTGCTGCGGTGGTTCCGCAAGCCGGCCGTTCTGAGCGCCTGGTTCGGCGGCTGGCGCGAAGGGTGGCGATCCGACCCGGGCGAGCGTCGGCCCATCCGCTGGCAGACGGTTGCGCGCATGACCCTGGCCGGACGTCCGCCGATCGTCTAGCCCTCGGGCTGCGCGGGAGCTGCGGGTTCCTCGATGGCGGCCGGGCCGTCGCCGGGGCGGCGCGACCCGTTGCGACGGACGATCCTGCCGGGCAGCGCGCCGAGCACGGTGCCCGCGCGGACGACCCGACGGCCGGTGCTGCTGCCGAGCCGCTGGAGGGCGCCGGGCCCGTCTGCCGGCGTGAGTGCTGCGGGGATCACCAGCGGGGCGGAGCCGAACGCCAGCCGGGAGTTGGCGACGACGCGTCGGCCCAGGATGTTGTTGCCCGTCCCGCCGACGACGGCGCCGATGCCGAAGGGGATCGCCCGGGCGACGATGGAGGCGCCGCCGCGGACGGCGAACTGTCGGACGAACGTCGTGCGCAGGCGGTCCACCAGGGGGCCGACGACCATCGACGGGAGGGTTGTCGTGACCAGCTCGCCCCAGTACGCCGTGCGGGTCACGCCCGCGCCGGTGACCTGGCCGGCCAGCTGGCGCACCAGATCGGAGCCTTCGCGGCCGAGCATCATGGTGAGCACGAGGGCGCGGGCGCGCGCGGGGTCGTCGACGGCGATGCCGTGCAGTTCGCTGAGCGACTGGGCGTAGAGGGCCGTCGCCTCCAGGAAACCGGCCGTCTCCAGGCCCGACAGTGCGAGGGTGATGCCGGTGCCGATCGCGGGGATGACCGCCGTCGCTCCGACGGCCGCGCCACCAGTCGTCACGGCGGCGAGGTAGCGTCGCTCGAGGATCGCGGCCAGTTCGGCGGCCGAGGCCTGCGGGTGCCGCCGTCGGAGGCTGCGCAAATGGGCGAGCACAACGGGGCGCTGGATGCCGAGGAAACGGTCGAGGGTCGCATCGACGGCGCGCGGCGTGTCTCCGCCACGGGGCGGTCCGCCGGTCGGGGACACGAGGGGCTGGGGTCGCTTGGCCATCCTTACCGAGTGTAGGCCTCCTCGCGAAGGGACCGGGGTGGGGCGACGCCGCATCCTGATCTTCAGCGCCTGGCGCGGGCTGTCAGTCGATTGCGGCACGGGGTGCACGCAGGCATCAACCGTCCAGACCGACAAAGGCCCGGAACGCGTCGATCCCCACCACTTCGATCGGTTCACCCCGCACGAAGGCGTCTGGTGAGAGGACGAGGCGCTGGACTTCCGCGAGGGCGCCTCGACGAGCCATCCGTTGTGTTCCATCAGGCCGGAAGCCCAGCTTGCGACTCACCGCGAGGGATGCGGGGTTGTCGGTGAACGCACCCGACCTGATCTCCGCCGCATCGACATCGTCGAACAGGAACGCGCAGATGGTCTGCCGCATCTTCGTGCCGATGCCGTGACCCTGATAGCGCTGCCCCAACCACGACCCCGTCTCACCCGTGCGCGTGACCAGATAGTCCTGAGTGGAGACCCCCTGTACTCCGACGATTTCTCCGTCATGCTCGACGGCGAACTCGAGCGACCACGCAGCTCGCGACCACCGAGCGCGAATTCCCCAGTGGTACTGGACGAACTCGGCGGGGAGCCTGTCCGGCGGGGCGTCCGTCCACGGATAGTAGAACGGCATCGTGGCGCGGTCGTGGATACCGTCGGCCGCCAGACGGACCAGCTGGGGCAGAACATCGTCGGTGACCGGCCGAAGGGTCAACGATCCGGCTCTGATGGTGAGTCCGAAGGGCGGGTACGCGCTCGTGAGTGCTGAACTGGTCATCCGCATAGCCTGTCAGCTTTGCTCTCACAACAGGGCCGTCGCGCTCATCATCCTGTGTTCGACGCCCTCAGCCCCGACGATCGCGTTCGCGCAGGAAATCCGCGGCCGGGAGCACGTCGAACCCCGTGGGCAGGTCGTCGCGCGAGAGCCCCGCGGTGAGGGTCGCGACATCGGTGCCGAGGACGCTGGCGATCCGGAGGATGGTCACCAGGCTGGGGTTGGCGATACCGCGCTCGATCTTGCCGTAGTTGGTCACGTGCATCTGGGCGAGTTCGGCGATGTTCTCCTGGCTGAGACCGAGTTCGACCCGCGCCCTGCGTACCTTCTCACCGAGCTGCGTCGCAGCGGGAGACTTCGAGTGCTTCATGGTTCATGACTATCCGGTTGCGCATTCCCAGGCCAGAGCGATCGGTACGTCGGCGCGAGTGCCTGAGGCGGTGAGGGTGCAAAATGCTGGCAGCGGCCGCTCCGACACGGCCGCCGCCAGCGGCTCAGAAGCTCACCTGCCAGAGGTACTCGCGCCCATCGGGTGGGAACCAGCGCACGACGAGGAGCGTGTCGCGGGCGGCGTCGCCGCCGTGCAGGCTGGCACGCACCGCTTCGCCCGGCCGGATGGACGCGGGCGAGCTCACCCGCAGCGAGGCGCTTCCGGCGATGCTGACGGTGACTCCGCGAAGCTCCTCCGAACTGGTGTTGACGAGCCGGAAATGGGGAGCGCCGCTACGGTCGACCGTCCACGGCACGCGGTAGGCGAAGCGTCGGGGACGGAGGGAAGGGAGGGGGCTGCGAAGGTTCCGAACGTGTTTCATGCGGCAAAGGTAGCCACCCCCTCCGACGCTCGAACCCCGAAATCGGGCCTAGAGACCCTTTCCGTGGACAACTCGCCGAGATTCTTTCTGTGGAGGACTTTCCTCGCGGCTGAAAATACTTTCTGACCAGGGGTTTTGTTAGCTGCCGTAATCCGTGTTGTAGAGATCGAGAACGTCGTCGATCGGGCCGTCCAATACCAGTGCGCCCTTGTCGAGGTAGAGCCCCCTGGCACAGAACCGCCGCAGATCCTTCTCGTTGTGCGACACGAAGAACATGGTTCGCCCGCCGGCGAGCAGCTCTTCGATCTTCGCGTAGCACTTCTCGCGGAACGATCGGTCGCCCACCGCGAGGACTTCGTCGACCAGAAGCACCGGTTCCTCCAGCTGCGCGATCACCGAGAAGGCGATGCGCACCTTCATGCCGCTGGAAAGGTGCTTGTACGGGGTGTCCACGAAGTCGCCGATCTCGGCGAACTCGATGATCTCGTCGAATCGGGCCTCGATCTGCGGCTTGGTCATGCCGTGCAGGCCTGCCGTCAGGAACACGTTGTCGCGCACGGTGAGATCGTCGACGAAACCGCCGGTGATCTCGATCAGCGGGGCGACGCCCTCCGTGACCCGCACCGTGCCCTCGTCGGGCAGCAGCACGCCCGCCACGAGCTTCAGCAGCGTCGACTTGCCCTGGCCGTTGCGTCCGACCACGCCGATGGCCTCGCCCGCCTCGACCCGGAACGTGACGTTGCGCAGCGGCCAGAAGTCATCAGGCCGCGAGCGGCGCTGCCGGGAACTGAACAGGTCCTTGAACGACCGCCGTGCTCCGCGGTTGCGCTTGAACCGCACGCCGAGGCCGGCGACGTCGATGACGGCTGCCACCTCAGATCTCCTTCAGAACGTCGCGCTCGAAGCGGGTGAACACCAGCCAGCCGATGCCGAGCAGCAGCAGCGACATGACCGCGGCCATGATGACCAGGAACCAGTCCAGCTCCTCCGGGAAGAAGGTGGCGCGATAGAGGCTGAAGATGCCGGTCAGCGGGTTGAACGCCGACCAGAAGTGCAGCGAGAACAGCGTCTCGGTCTGAGCCCCCGGGTGCGCCGCCACATAGGCGGCGCAGTGCTTGGCGGCGACGCCCGCGCCGCAGCCGCCGGGGAGATCTCGCGCGCTGTAGATGATCGGCGACGCATAGAAGAGGAACCGCAGAGCGAGCTTGACCGCCCGCTCCAGGTCGCGGAAGAACACGACGAGAGGGGCGACGATCAGACCGACACCGACCGTCAGCACGACCTGGATGAGGATGGCGAGCGGGAACAGCAGGATGTCGACGTTGACCGGCGCCCCCGTCGCGATCGCGAAGATCGCCAGGACCGGAAGCGACAGCAGGAACTCGATGCCCTTGGAGGCGACGATCCTGTTCACCCAGATCGTGCGGGGGATCATCGTCGAGCGGATGAGCTTCGCCTCGCGGATGAACGCGCGCGTGCTGTCCGAGACGGCGCCGTTGAACCACATCCACGGCAGCAGGGCCGCGAGCAGGAAGACGATGTAGGGATTCTCGCCGACGGTGCGGTGGAAGATGACGGAGAAGACGAACCAGTAGATCGCGCTCATGACGAGCGGATCGAGGATCGACCACAGGTAGCCGAGCGCGCTGGTCGAGTAGCGGACGCGGAGGTCGCGGAGCGTCAGCAGCCACAGGGAGTGGCGATAACGCGCGAAGCGCGTCCGCTGCGCTGGGCGCAGGTCGGCGGAGGTACTGGTCACGGGAACCTATCGTATTGATCGCAGGCTGCGTGTTCGCATCACGTGGCGTTCCGAACCCGCGGAGGTGCCGCGCGGCGAACGGTCGATGACGCGGACGGCCGACTACACGAAGAGGTTCGCGCGCTCCAGGTCCTCCTGGAAGTCCACCTCGACGGCGTAGAGGTCGGAGATGTCCACGGGCTCGACCAGCATGCGGTCCTGGCCGATGGCCAGCTCGATGCCGCGCTCGAAGTAGTCCTGATCGGCCACACGCTGCAGCTGGCGCAGCAACGCCGCCTTGTCCGTGCTGGAGACGTAGTTGATGCCGACGGCCTCGCCCAGTCCGCCCTTGACGGTCTTGGAGAGCTCGTGGATGTAGCCCTCGGGGCCGGTCGTGTACTTGACCTCCTCGTCGGCGACCGACGAGGTGTTGACGGTCACGAAGGTCTGGTCGCGGGCGACCGTGGCCGCGGCGCGCACGAGCACGGCGGGGTCGAAGACGACGTCGCCGTTCATCCAGAGGACTCCGCCGGGGCCGGACGCCTGCAGGGCGCGCATGAGGCTCTTGGAGGTGTTGGTCTGGTCGTACTGCTCGTTGTAGACGAACTCGGCGTCCGGGAACGCCTCGATGATGTGCTCCAGCTTGTAGCCGACGACGATCGTGACCGTGACATCCTTGCCGAAGGCCGCGTGGATGTTGTCGAACTGCTGCTGCATGATGGTGCGGCCGTCGCTCAGCTCGGTCAGCGGCTTCGGAAGGCTCCGTCCGAGACGGCTGCCCATGCCTGCTGCGAGGATCACTACCTGGGTCGTCACAATCATCTCCTTGAATCCGCGCTGAACATGAGTGGCTGTGCTGCCGTCTGCGTGCTGTGCAGGGAGCGGTGGCATCCAGCGCCCGACCGCTCCGCCCGGAGCGTTCTCCGGGAGTTCATTCGCGCTTTACGTGTTTCGACACGCCTTCATGCCTCCGCCAGAATACCGGCGACCCTCGTGCGGGGGCAGGGGTTGACGGCTGTTGTTGTGCGGTCGTTATGTTCCTCACAGGTGATTCCTAGGAGTGAGAGATGTCCCCCGGTGACCGGGCGGGGGGTACGCAAGCTCTGCTGTCTTGGTACGGTGGCGTGGTGAGTTCCGAGCGCGCGCAACCCGGCCGTACCGAACCGGAGACCGATGCGCCCGAACCGCGGGGGAGTGACGAGGGGGAGTCGATGACAGAGGTCACGGAGACCGGAGCGGAGCAGGCGCCGCCTGTGCCGCGACCGGTCCGCAAACGGGTGCAGCCCACCACGGCGGCGGCTTCCGCCGCCTCGAGCACGCGTACCCCGACTCCGCGCAAACGCGCGACGTCGACGAAGCCCCGCACAGGCGCTGCGGCGGCCGGAGCCCTCTCCGGCTCCGACACGCCCCCTTCGGCCGAGCCTCCCGCCGCCCCGGTTCCCGTCGTCGACACGCGGCCGAGCGTGCTCACGGTCCACGGGCTGAGCAAGCACTACGGCCAGACCGTGGCCGTCGACGACATCTCGCTCGACGTGCGCGAGGGCTCCTTCTACGGCATCGTCGGCCCCAACGGCGCAGGCAAGACCACCACGCTGTCGATGGTCACCGGACTGTTGCGTCCCGACGAGGGCCGCATCGTGGTGCACGGTGTCGACGTGTGGACCGAACCGGTGCGCGCCAAGCACGTCATCGGCGTCCTCCCCGACAAGCTGCGGCTGTTCGACCGCCTCACCGGCGCGCAGTTCCTCCACTACGCGGGCACCCTCCGCGGCCTGTCGGCGAAGACGGTGCGCACGCGCACGGCCGATCTCGCCGTCGCGTTCGGCATCGAGGACGCCCTCGACCGGCTGGTGGCCGACTACTCGGCAGGCATGACGAAGAAGATCGCCCTCGCGGCCGCGATGATCCACTCGCCGCGGCTGCTCGTGCTCGACGAGCCCTTCGAGTCTGTGGACCCGGTCTCGGCCGCCAACGTCATCGACATCCTGCAGCGCTACACCGCCGCCGGCGGCACCGTCGTGCTGTCCAGCCACGGCATGGACATGATCCAGCGCGTGTGCGACAGCGTCGCGATCATCGTGCGCGGCAAGGTCCTCGCGGCAGGCACGATCGACGAGGTCCGCGGCGAGCAGACCCTCGAAGAGCGGTTCGTCGAGCTCGCGGGCGGCCGCAAGGCAGCGGAAGGCATGGAGTGGTTGCACAGCTTCTCGGACTGAAACTCCGCCTGATGGGCAACGCCTTCCGGCGCAGCCCCTGGCAGATCTTCGGCCTGACGCTGGGGCTCGCCTACGGCGTCGTGACGGTCGTCCTCGTCGTCGGGGCTCTGGTGGCGGCCCGCCTGGTGCCGCTCGTCGCCGACGTGCACAGCGTGCTGGTCGTGATCGGCTCGATCGTCGTGGCCGGCTTCCTGCTCCTGCCGCTGTTGTTCGGCATCGACGACACCCTCGATCCGCGCAAGTTCGCGCTCTTCGGCATCCCCGACCGCAAACTCGCTCTCGCTCTCGCCCTGTCCGGGCTGATCGGCATCCCCGCCGTCGTGCTGTTCGTCTGCGCGCTCGCGACCGTCGTCACGTGGTCCCGCGACCCAGGGGCGGCGGTGCTCGCGGTGCTCTCGGCGATCATCGTGGTGCCGACGTGCGTGCTCGCCTCTCGGATCTCGACGGCCATCGCATCGGTGTTCGTCTCGTCGCGGAGGTCGAAGGAGGCCGGCGGTGTCGTCGCGGTCCTCGTGCTCGTGCTCATCGCACCGGTGCTCCTCCTGCTGCTGACGGTCGACTGGGGCCGCGACGGCCTCGGTACGCTGAGCGCCTTCGCGGGCTGGTTGCAGTGGACGCCGTTCGGCGCCGTCTGGAGCATGCCGGGCGCCGCGGCAGAGGGCGCGGGAGGCGCAGCGTTCGTCCAATTCCTCATCGCAGTCGCGACGGTGGTCGTGCTCTGGCTGGTCTGGCGCGCCCTGGTCACGCTGGTCGTGGTCGCGCCGGAGCGCGAAGCACGTGTGCACGAGCATCACGGGCTGGGCTGGTTCGGTCGCCTCCCGGGAGGCCCGACCGCGGCGATCGCAGCGCGGTCGATGACCTATTGGGGGCGCGATGCGCGCTATTGGGTCGCCCTGGTGATGATCCCGGTGATCCCGGTCTTCGTGATCGTCGCCCTCACCCTGGGCGGGCTGCCCCTCCACTTCGCCTCGCTCGTGCCGCTTCCACTGGTGTGCCTGTTCCTCGGCTGGACGATCCACAACGACATCGCGTTCGACAGCACGGCGATCTGGCTCCACCTGGTCTCCGGCACGCGAGGGTTCGCCGACCGGCTCGGCCGGATGTTCCCGCCGGTGCTCGTCGGCATCCCGGTGATCGCCGTCGGGTCCGTGGTCACCGCCATGGTCTTCGGCGACTGGGCTGTGCTGCCCGCCGTCGCCGCCCTGTGCGGGTCCATCCTGGTGATCGGCCTGGGGCTGTCGAGCATGTTCTCCGTGCTGTTCCCCTACCCGGCCACGAAACCCGGCGACAGCGCCTTCACGCAGCCGCAGACCTCCGGAGGCTCCTCGGCATTCGCTCAGGCCGTGAGCTTCTTCGCCATCCTGATCCTCGCGTCGCCCGCGATCGTGTTCCTGGCTCTGGGCCTGACCGTGAACCCGTTCTGGCTGGGCGTCTCGCCGGTCGTCTCCGTGCTCGTCGGCTTCGCCGCGTTCGGCGGCGGCGTCTGGGCGGGGTCGCGGCTCTTCGACATGCGCGGCCCCGAGCTGATGGCGTTCGCCAACCGCAACGACTGAGGTTCGCCGGCCGGCACCCGGCAGCACGGCACGCGCTTAGACTGGGACGATGAACGACGCCAGCATCCTCGAGCCGGGCGGAGAGCCCGGAGGCGGCGGCCTCAGCACGCTGGAGCGCGAGCTCCTGGAGACTCCGCAGGTCTCCGAGCCGGGCGACCACGAGCGCTTCTCGCACTACGTCAAGAAGGAGCAGATCCTCGAATCGGCGATGACGGGCAAGCCGGTGAAAGCGCTGTGCGGCAAGATGTGGACTCCCGGTCGCGACCCGGAGAAGTTCCCGGTCTGCCCCACCTGCAAAGAGATCTACGAGAAGCTGCGCGACGAGTAGTCGGCGGACGAGCGGCGACGCCGGCGCCGCTCAGGCGAAGATCGTCGGCAGCACCGGGTCGCCGCGGCCCAGCCGGAACGCCTGATCGGGCAGTTCGCGCATCGCGGTCTCGCGGTGCTCCCGCGCGCGTCTCGTGCCTTCTGGCCCGAGGTGCTCTCGATGGAGCTCGCCGTCCGTGATCAACGGAACCAGCAGGTCACGCCCGGTGTCGTCCGGGGTGTCGCCCGCCTCGACGATGTGCACCACCTCGGCCACGGCGCGGCCGGAGGCGTCCAACCGGCGGACGGGGTGCTTGCGGCCGCCGATGCTCGGCTTGCCGTCCGACTTCTTGGCGACCGCGACCCACTCGCCGTCGCCGTCGCGGTCGCGGTGGGCGACCAGCTTGTAGACCATCCCCGACGCCGGTGAGCCCGACCCGGTCACGACCGACGTGCCGACACCGTAGCTGTCGACGGGGGACGAGGACAGCGCGGCGATCGTGAACTCGTCGAGGTCGTTCGTCACGGTGATGCGTGTGCTCGTCGCGCCGAGCCGGTCGAGCTGATCGCGCACCTGGCGCACGAGCTTCGGGAGGTCGCCCGAGTCGAGCCGGATCGCGCCGAGCTCCGGTCCGGCCACCCGGACCGCGGTCTCGATCGCCGTCTCCACGTCGAACGTGTCGACCAGCAGCGTGGTTCCCGGCCCCATCGCTGAGACCTGGGCGCGGAAGGCGTCCTCCTCGGTGTCGTGCAGCAGCGTGAACGCGTGCGCGGCCGTGCCCATGGTGGGCACTCCCCACGTGCGCCCGGCCTCCAGGTTCGAGGTCGCGCTGAACCCCGCGACGTACGCCGCCCTGGCCGCGGAGACGGCGCTGCGCTCGCTTGCACGGCGCGATCCCATCTCTGCGATGGGCCGCCCGTTGGCCGCGGTCACCATGCGGGCGGCGGCCGAGGCCACGGCCGAGTCGTAGTTGAAGACGCTGAGGATCAGCGTCTCCAGGATCACACCCTCGGCGAAGGGCGCGTCGACGATCAGGAACGGCGAGCCGGGGAAGTACACCTCGCCCTCGCGATAGCCGCGGATCGTTCCGGAGAACCGGTAGTCGGCCAGCCAGTCCAGCGTCTCCTGCCGCACGACCCGGTTGTCGCGCAGGTAGGCCAGCTCGTCATCGCCGAAGCGGAACCGGTCGATGAGCTCGAGCAGCCGTCCCGTCCCCGCCAGGATCCCGTACCTCCGCCCCCCGGGGAGGTGCCGGGTGAAGGCCTCGAAGACGCACTCGCGGTCGTACGTGCCGTCAAGCAGGGCGGCGTCGAGCATCGTGAGCTCGTAACGGTCGGTCAGGAGCGCAGACGACAGCGCAGAGGACTCGGTCACGGCTCCACCTTAGCTTCGGGTGCGGACGGGTAGGCTTGGTTGCTGTGACGGATGCGCCGATTGGGATCTTCGACTCGGGGGTCGGCGGGCTCACCGTCGCCCGGGCCATCCGCGATCAGCTCCCGAACGAGTCCCTGCTCTACGTCGGCGACACGGCACATTCGCCGTACGGCCCCAAGTCCATCGCGGACGTGCGCCGGTATTCGCTGGAGGTTCTCGACTTCCTGGTCGACCAGGGCGTGAAGCTTCTGGTCATCGCGTGCAACACGGCGTCATCCGCCATGCTCCGCGACGCGAGGGAGCGCTACTCGGTCCCGGTGATCGAGGTCATCCAGCCCGCCGTCCGACGCGCGGTCGCCGCCACCCGCACCGGTCGCGTCGGCGTGATCGGCACTGCGGGCACGATCTCGTCGCGCGCCTACGAGGATGCTTTCGCCGCCGCGCCGTCGCTGCAGCTCTTCACCCAGGCCTGCCCGCGCTTCGTCGAGTTCGTCGAGGCCGGGATCACCAGCGGAGACGAGGTGCTGCAGGTCACCGCCGAGTACCTCCGGCCGCTCCGCGACGCCGATGTCGACACCCTCGTGCTCGGCTGCACCCACTACCCGTTCCTCAAGGGCGCGATCTCCTACGTCATGGGGGAGGGCGTCTCGCTCGTCTCGAGCGACACGGAGACGGCGAAAGACGTCTATCGCACGCTGGTGAGCGGCGGCCTCGAGCGCCGCGAGCCCACGCCGCCGACCATCCGCTACGAGGCGACCGGCCTCGACGCCGACTACTTCCTGCGCCTCGCGCACCGGTTCATCGGCCCGGAGATCTACCGGGTCGACCTGGTGCAGACCGGCGTGATCGACCTCCCGCAGTGATCGCGGCCAGCCGGCCCGATCACGACCATCACCGACCCTCCGAGGAGACAACCGTGACCGAGACCACCCGTGCCGACGGCCGCACGCCCGACGGGCTGCGCCCCGTGACCATCGAGCGCGGCTGGAGCCGTCAGGCCGAAGGGTCAGCGCTGATCTCCTTCGGCAACACGCGCGTGCTCTGCACCGCGTCGTTCACCAACGGAGTGCCGCGCTGGATGGCGGGCAAAGGTCGCGGCTGGGTGACCGCCGAGTACGCCATGCTGCCGCGCTCGACGAACGAGCGCATGGACCGCGAGTCCGTCAAGGGCAGGATCGGCGGCCGCACGCACGAGATCAGCCGGCTGATCGGCCGCAGCCTCCGCGCGGTCGTCGACATGAAGGCGCTCGGCGAGAACACGATCGTCATCGACTGCGACGTGCTGCAGGCCGACGGCGGCACGCGCACCGCGGCCATCACGGGTGCGTACGTCGCGCTCGCCGACGCGCTCGAGTGGGGGCGCGACCACCGGTTCATCGGCCAGAAGGCCACCCCCCTGATCGACTCCGTGTCGGCCGTCTCGGTCGGCATCATCGACGGCGAGCCGATGCTCGACCTGGCGTATGTGGAGGACGTGCGCGCCGAGACTGACATGAACGTCGTCGTGACGGGCCGTGGCCTCTTCGTCGAGGTGCAGGGAACGGCGGAGGGCGCGCCGTTCGACCGCAGGGAGCTCGACTCGCTGCTCGACCTCGCGCTCGCCGGCACGTCGCGGCTGGCCGAGGTGCAGAGCGCTGCGCTCGCGTCCTCCGAACTCGGCATCGAGGGCTGATCGTGCGCGTCGTCCTCGCCACGCACAACCGCCACAAGGCGCTGGAATTCCAGCAGATCCTCGGCGACGCCGTTCCCGGGCTCGAGATCGTCGGCTACGACGGTCCAGAGCCGGTGGAGGACGGCGTCACCTTCGCCGAGAACGCCCTGATCAAGGCGCGGGCGGCCGCGGCGCACACCGGCCTGCCCGCGCTTGCGGACGATTCCGGCATCTGCGTGGACGTCATGGGCGGGGCTCCCGGCATCTTCTCGGCGCGCTGGGCGGGACGGCACGGTGATGCGCAGGCCAACCTGAATCTGCTGCTGGACCAGCTGGCCGACCTCCCGGACGGCACCAGGGGCGCGCACTTCACGGCGACGCTGGCGCTCGTGACACCGGCCGGCGCCACGACCGTGGTCGAGGGCATCTGGCCGGGGAGCATCGCGCGAGAGGCGGCGGGCTCGCACGGGCACGGGTACGACCCGATCTTCGTCCCGGAGGGGCATGCCGCCACCGCGGCCGAACTCGGCCCCGAGGTGAAGAACGCCGAGAGCCACCGTTCGCGCGCCTTCGCCGCGATCGTCCCCGCACTGAAGGAGCTCGTGGCGGTCGGCTGAACCGGGCCTTCGTGAGGAGCCGAGTGAGAATGAGAACGGCACTCATTCCTATCTAGCGGGATCGCTGGCGGCGGGCGCCGACTTCGACATACCGTAGAAGGACCATGAGCCACGACCACGGGCACTCCGCCAACCGCAACCGACTGCTGATCGCCATCGGCATCGTCGCCGCGGTGCTCGTCGTGGAGGCCGTCGGCGCCTGGCTCAGCGGGTCGCTGTCGCTGCTGGCCGACGCCGGCCACATGCTGAGCGATCTCACCGGGCTCGTGGTGGCGTTGATGGCCACGATCGTGGCCGCCCGACCCGCCACCGACCGCCAGACCTTCGGGTTCCGGCGCGCCGAGGTCTTCGGGGCGCTGATCAACGGACTCATCCTCGTGGTCGTCGCCGTCTTCGTCACGATCGGCGCCATCGGGCGGCTCGTGGCCGGCGAGGCGGAGGTGCAGTCGGGACCGATGCTGGTCGTCGCGGCCATCGGTCTCGTCGCCAACTTCGGTGCGCTGCTGCTCCTGCGGCCGTCCGCCGGTCACTCCATCAACATGCGCGGCGCCTACCTGGAGGTCTTCGGCGATCTGATCGGTTCGCTGACCGTCATCGTCGCCGCTGTCGTGATCATGGTCACCGGCTTCCAGGCCGCTGACGCGATCGCGTCGCTTCTCATCGCCGCCTTCATCGTGCCGCGCGCTGTGCTGCTGCTGCGCGATGTGGTCCGCGTGCTCAGCGAGGCGGCGCCGGCCGACACGGACGTCGCCGAGATCCGCGACCACATCCTGGGGACGGCCGGCGTCGTCGCGGTGCACGATGTGCACGTCTGGGCGATCACGTCGGGAGCGCCCGTCTTCACCGCCCATGTCGTCGTGGAGCCCGGAGTGTTCCGATCCGGAGGCACGGGCAAGCTGCTGGACGAGCTGTCAGGGTGTCTGTCGGCGCACTTCGACGTCGAGCACTCCACATTCCAGCTGGAGCCGGCCGAGCACGCCGCCCACGAGGACGAACTGCACCGCTGACGTGGTGACGCCCGCTGCTCGGGTGTTAGGACGATCAGATGTCCGGAGTGGGACGCGGCTCCGCCGCCTCTGCGCCGGCTGTAGCCGCTTCGAGGCGCTTCTTCTTGGCCTTGTGCATCGACTGGAAGTAGTGGAACAGCGTCGGGATGAGCGTGAGGACGACAGCGCCGATCAGGATGACGTCGATGTAGCTCGAGACGAAGTTCGCGACGGGCGGGATGTAGCCGATCAGGTAGCCGAAGAGAGTGAGCCCCGCACCCCAGATCAGAGCGCCGATGGCGTTGTAGAGCGAGTACTTCTTGTAGTTCATGTGGCCGACGCCGGCGGCGACGGGGGCGAACGTGCGCACGATCGGGACGAAGCGGGCGAGGATCACCGCGAGCGCTCCGAACCGGTCGAAGAACGCATTGGTGCGCCGCACGTTCTCCATGCTGAACAATCCGGTCTCTTTGCGTTCGAAGATGCGTGGACCCGCCTTGTGGCCGATCAGGTAGCCGACCTCGCCGCCGAGGAACGCCGCGAAGGCGATCGCGAGGCAGACCCACCAGACGTCGACGCCGAAGACGAGGGACGTGTGGGTCAGCAGACCGGAGATCACCAGGAGGGTGTCGCCCGGGAGCAGGAACCCGACGAGGAGCCCGGTCTCGGCGAAGACGATGCCGCACACCACCAGCAGAGCCCACGGACCCGCGGCGGAGATGATCGTGTGCGGGTCGAGCCAGGGGATGAGGCCGGCGTGCATCATCACGGGTCTCCAATTCGTTTGGTATGCGGACGTGGCGAGTTTAGTGGGGGCGGGCTGGATGTAACGTGCGAATGCGCGCGCGACGACGCGCGCGACGTCCATCGCTCGCCCAGGGCGAGAAGCCGGGAGATCCGCCAGGACCGCAGGATCCGCTCGAGAACGAGCGACCCGGCGAGCGCGACGGCTGTGGTCGACAGGATCGAGATGGTCACGTCCACGACGCCGAGCGCCACCAGGACCATCCGCCACAGCTCGATGAACAGGAAGTGGAACAGGAAGATCGGGTAGGAATGCGGTCCGAGCCACGCAAGCGGGCGAAACGAGAATCGCAACCGCAGCAGCAGCATGCAGGAGAGGACGCCCACCAGGTTGCCGATCCATCCGTGCACCGGAGGCCAGATGCCGGCGAGGTTGAGAGCGACGGTGATGCAGCCGATGACCACGAACGCGCCCAGGACGAGCAGGTGCCACTTTCGCGGTGCCGCGCGCCAGTCGAAACGTCGGCAGGCGATGCCGGCGAGGAAGAACAGCGCCAGATACAGGGCCGGCAGGATGCCGAACGGGGTCGAGACGCCCTTGGGGAGGATCGACGACGCGATGTACACCACCACGATCGCGGTGAGCATCCAACTCCGACGGGAGAGCCAGCCGCGGTAGTCGAGGTAGGCGACGACGAGGAAGCACCAGAAGATCGCCCAGATGAACCAGAACTGGGCGACCGGCACGATGTGCCACATCCACCACGGTCGAATTCCCTCTCCCGGCGACCATCCCGGCATCAGGTCGATGGCGATCATGAAGACGGTGCCGACCACCAGCATGGGGAGCATGAGGCGCCTGGTCTTGGCGCGCAGGAACCGCCAGGGGCGGGTTCCCGTCGTGATCGGGCGTATCGCGTACACGTAGCCGGACAGGAACGTGAACAGCGGCATCCGCAGGTACGCGAGCAGATCGAGTCCGAACTTCCACGGGTCGTCGGCATAGTTCAGGGCGGTCGGGCCGGCGAGACCGGGTGAGTGCGCCATGACGACGAGGATGCACGCCAGGCCGCGAAGCGTCTCGATCGACGTGTCCTTCGTCGACGAGGCCGGAGCGGGCTTCGGTGCGGTAGTGGGCATCGCTCTCCAGTATCCGGTATTGACGTTTGAAACATTAGTCGGTTTGGAGGCGCTCGATCGTCGCAGGGGCCGGCGCGCCGCATTCTTCATCCGCGTGTTCATTCCGTGCGGCGGAATAGAGTGCCCAGCGTTCGCACCCACGCGGACCGAGCCGGCGTGATGGATCACGACCCTTCCGGTCGCTCGCTCTGGGGTCGAGCGCTCTCGCGCGAATCGCTCGCTGTCCGAGCCTTTCGAGGCGCCCAGCGCTCTCCGAGCACGAGCGTGCTGGTCACCCGCGACATTCTGACGAGGCGTTCGAGTGCTATCGAGGCCAAGATCCCGACGAGTGTGCCCGAGATCGTCGCGAATATCACGTTGTCGATGTGCAGACTGACGAGGATCACCCTCCAGATCTGTATGAGGCCGAAGTGGAAGAGGAACACCGGAAACGCATGGGAGCCGATCAATTCCAGGGGTCGCCACCGTAGGCGAAGGAGCAGGAGGAGCATGCACGCCACGAGGCCGAGGAGATTTCCGATCAGCTCGTCCGCCGGGGGACGCATGCCGAAGGCGGTGAGGACGATGGTGCTGCCCAACAGGACCACGAATGCGCCGAGGGTGAGCACGTGCCAGCGTGGGGATGTTCCACGCCAGTCGAAACGTCGGCAGGCGATGCCGGCGAGGAAGAACAACGCCAGGTATACGGCCGCCAAGAGGGCGAAGGGTGACCGGGCGCCCTTCGGGAGTGCCGACGAGGCGATCAGCACCAGGATGATCGCGGTGAGCATCCAACTCCGACGGGAGAGCCAGCCGCGGTAGTCGAGGTAGGCGACGACGAGGAAGCACCAGAAGATCGCCCAGATGAACCAGAATTGAGCGACGGGGATGATGTGCCACGTCCACCAGGGCCGGACGATGTTCTCGGGCGACCATCCCGGTATCGTTTCGATGGCGATCATGAAGACGGTGCCGACCACCAGCATGGGGAGCATGAGGCGCCTGGTCTTGGCGCGCAGGAACCGCCAGGGGCGGGTTCCCGTCGTGATCGGGCGTATCGCGTACACGTAGCCGGACAGGAACGTGAACAGCGGCATCCGCAGGTACTCGAGCAGCAGCAGCGGCCCGTGCACCGACGGGTGCTCTTCCATCGGCAGTGAGTAGCTGCCGAACCCTCGCGAGTGCAGCATCACGACCAGGATGCACGCGACACCCCTGAGGGCCTGGATCGACCTGTCTTTCGTGGTAAAGGCACCACCGGGCGCAGAAGCCGTAGCAGACATCGTTCTCCAGGATCCAAGATTGACACCTGAGACATTAGACGCCATGTCGAATCGCTCGGCTCTCCAGGAGCGCGCGCACGGCAGTATTTCATCCGCCCGTTCACATGGTGCGGGAGAAGGGACTCGAACCCTCACGCCGTGAAGCACAGGAACCTAAATCCTGCGTGTCTGCCAGTTTCACCACTCCCGCGGAACGCGGCGGTGAACCGCCGCGCGGCTACGACAATAGCTCATCCACGCGGGGAGCCACCTCGCGGCCGAGGAGGTCGATCGCGCGCATGATGTGCTCGTGCCCGAGCGTTCCGTTGCTGAGCTTCACGTCGAACCGGCTCAGTCCCAGCCCGCGAGCAGCGTAGGCGATCTTCTGCGCCACGGTCTCGGGTGAGCCGACGACGAGCGCGCCGTCCTCCGCCGCCTCGTGCTCGAAGCGCGCGCGGGTGGCGGGCGGCCAACCGCGCTCCCGGCCGATGCGGTTGGTCATGGCCTCCCAGTGCGGCCAGAGCAGGTCTTTCGCCTCCTGATCCGTCTCGGCGACGAAGCCGGGGGAGTGCACGCCGATCGGCAGGGTGACGTCGGCTCCGAACTGCTCCAGCGCCCTCCGGTACAGCTCGGTGAGCGGCTGGAACCGCATCGGGCCCCCTCCGATGATCGCGACCATGAGCGGGAGGCCGTAGCGCGCGGCCCTGACCACCGACTCCGGGCTCCCGCCGACGCCGATCCAGGTCTTCAGGAGCCCGTGCTCGACCGGTGGGAACACTGACTGGTCGCTGAGCGGAGGCCGCAGCGCCCCGCTCCAGGTCACGGGCTCCTGTGTGCGGAGAGCGGCGAAGAGGTCGAGCTTTTCGTCGAAGAGCTCCTCGTACTGCGCGAGGTCGAATCCGAACAGGGGGAACGACTCGATGAACGAGCCGCGGCCGAGGATGACCTCCGCGCGGCCGTTCGAGACGCCGTCGAGGGTGGCGAACCGCTCGAAGACCCGCACGGGGTCGTCCGAGCTCAGCACGGTCACGGCCGAACCGAGGTGGATGCGCTCGGTCTGCCCGGCGATCGCCGCGAGCACCACATCGGGCGCCGACACGGAGAAGTCACGCCGGTGGTGCTCCCCGATCCCGATGAAGTCGAGTCCGGCCTGGTCGGCCTGGATGCCCTCCGCCACGACGTTGCGCAGCACCTGGGCGTGGGGGAGCGGCGTGCCGTCCTCGTCCAGCGTCACGTCGCCGAACGTGTCGATCCCGATCTCCAGCCGTGCGGCCATGCCCGTCCTCCTACTCAATGCAAATGCATACGAATCGAACTGTACCGGGCGATGCGCTATTCCGGCAGACCGTCCGTTGACCGCGGCCGCCGCGGGATGTAGCGCGGGATGAAGCGGGCGAGGAGGCCGGCTCCGACGAGGCCGAGGAGGCCCATCACCCCGCTCGCGAAGGCGAGGGACACCAGGCCGGTCAGCAGGGAGACGACGAGCGGCGCCGCCGCCTGCCCCGCGTCGCCGGTGAACCGCCAGGCGCCGAGAAACGCCGCGGGGGCGTCCTTCGGGGCCAGATCGGCGCCGAGGGTCATGATGATGCCGGAGCCGATGCCGTTCGCGAACGCGAGGAAGAGCGCGACGCCGATGTACCAGGCGACGTTGGCGGGCAGGTCGTGGCTGAACGCCAGGACGAGGAAGCCGATGCCCAACCCGAGCATGGACGGGACGACGCTCCACATCCGCCCGAACCGGTCCATCAGCTGCCCGCTCGCGTAGAACAGGGCGAAGTCGACCGCGCCGGCGAGGCCGATGATCAGGGCGGTGTTCGACTCGCTGAGTCCGATCGAGACCGCCCACAGCGGCAGCAGGACCGTCCGCGCGGAGCGGACGGCGGCCACGAGCGAGATGCCGGAGCCCATCCGCGCCAGGACGCCCCGGAACGCCCAGATGGTCGAGAACAATCCACGAGTGCGTTCGTCCGCGTCCTCCTCGCCGGCCGTCAGCGGTTCGCCGTCGTGGCCGGGGGAGGTCGGCGGCCGGCCGAACATGCGCTCCGGGTCGGGCAGCACCAGCAGCACCGCGACGGAGCCGAGGCAGCTGACGATGAAGATCCAGAAGACCGACTGGGTCGAACCGGTCATGGCGATCACGCCGGAGGCGACGAGTGGGCCGATGAACCAGCCGGCCCGGAAGATCCCGCCGAGCGTCGACAGCGCCCGCGCCCGGTAGCGGACGGGGACGTATGTGGTCATGAAGGCGTGCCTGGCGAGCGCGAACACCGCTGTCGCCAGGCCGACGACGAAGATGCCGACCATCAGCACCCAGTAGTTCGGCGAGAGCAGGCAGACGACCACGCCCGCGACGGCGACGGCCGCAGCGCCGATCATCGCGGAGCGCTCGCCGATGCGTGAGACCACCCAGCCGCTGGGGATGTCGCCGGCCAGCTCGCCCAGCATCAGCATTGAGGCGATGAAGCCGGCCATCGCGAGCGTGGCACCCAGATTGCCGGCGGCGATCGGGATGATCGGGATGATCGCGCCTTCGCCGATCGAGAACAGCAGCGTCGGAAGGAAGGCCGCGAGAGCGACGGCGCGGAAGGAGAACGGGCGCTCGTCGGAAGTCATTTGCTTAACACAGTACAACTGTCGGGTCGGCATGCCTCGGCCGGTAGGCTGGAGGACGCCATGATCGAACTTGACCTCTCCCCGCAGATCGCGGACCTCCGCTCGACTCTCGCCGACATCGTCGCCGTCGTGAATGTCGAGAAGCTCCGCGCCGACATCGCGGACCTCAGCGAGCAGGCCGGGGCTCCCGACCTCTGGGACGACACGGCGAACGCCCAGAAGGTGACCAGCGCGCTGAGCCACCGGCAGGCGGAGCTCGGCCGCATCACCTCGGTCGAGCGCCGCCTGGACGACCTCGAGGTGCTCGTCGAGCTCGCCAACGAGGGTGACGATGAGGAGTCCGCCGCCGAGGCGCGCACCGAGCTCGAAGCCCTGCAGAAGACGCTGGGCGACCTCGAGGTGCAGACGCTGCTGAGCGGCGAGTACGACGAGCGCGCGGCCATCGTCACGATCCGCTCCGGAGCGGGCGGCGACGACGCCACGGACTTCGCCGAGATGCTGATGCGCATGTACCTGCGCTGGGCGGAGCAGCACAAGTACCCGGTCAAGGTCATGGACACGTCGTACGCGGAGGGCGCCGGGATCAAGTCGGCGACCTTCGAGGTCGACGCCCCCTATGCCTTCGGCACGCTCTCGGTGGAGGCCGGCACGCACCGGCTCGCCCGCATCAGCCCGTTCGGCTCTGCCGACAAGCGCCAGACGTCGTTCGCGGCCGTCGAAGTCATCCCGCTGATGGAGGAGGCGACGGCGGTCGAGGTGCCGGAAGGCGATATCCGCGTCGATGTCTTCCGCTCGTCGGGCCCCGGCGGCCAGTCGGTCAACACGACCGACTCCGCCGTGCGCATCACCCACCTCCCGACCGGCATCGTGGTCTCGATGCAGAACGAGAAGTCGCAGATCCAGAACCGCGCAGCCGCCATGCGGGTGCTGCAGACCCGACTGCTCCTGCTCCAGAAAGAGGAGGAGGCCGCCAAGAAGAAAGAGCTCGCCGGCACCATCACGGCCAGCTGGGGCGACCAGATGCGCTCCTACTTCCTCTACGGCCAGCAGCTGGTCAAAGACCTCCGCACGGGATACGAGTCGGGAAACCCCGCCTTGGTCTTCGACGGCGACCTCGACGGCTTCATCGCGGCCGGCATCCGCTGGCGGGCGGGATCGAAGGACGACGATTAGGTGACCGTCGCGATCGAGCGCATCGACGCGGTGACCGGCGAGGTCGCCACGGCGCTCGGGGCGCTGATCCCGCAACTCTCCGGCTCGGCCACGGTCGACGTCGAGTTTCTCCGCCGGGTGGTGGCGAGCGAGGCGACATCCGTCTTCGCGGCGCGGCTGGACGGCCGCATCGTCGGAATGGCGTCGCTCGTCGTCTACCCGCTGCCGACCGGGTTGCGGGGACACGTGGACGATGTCGTCGTGGACAGCACAGCCCGCGGGCACGGCTGTGCCAGGGCACTGCTTCTGCGTGTGATCGCCGAGTCCGAGACCCGCGGAGTGCGATCCCTGGAGTTGACCTCCCGTCCGTCGCGCAGCGCGGCGATCGCCCTGTACGAGTCCGTCGGGTTCGTCCGGCGCGAGACCGGCGTGTACCGCTACGCGGGATAGCCGTTGTGTGGGGCGTCACCCGCTCATAGCCCGCGTTGCGGCGACTGTCAGGCTTGCGGCCCGCGGGCATGTCGCTACTGTGGATCGTGGAAGTGTTGCTTAGTCTCTAACAGTCATGATCCGGTTCGAACACGTATCCAAGCAGTACTCGGGCACGACGCGCCCGGCGCTCAACGGCATCAACCTCGAGGTGCTGCGCGGCGAGTTCGTCTTCCTCGTCGGCGCGTCCGGCTCGGGCAAGTCGAGCTGCCTTCGGCTGATCCTCAAGGAGGAGCGGCCGACCAAGGGCGCCATCCACGTCCTCGGACAGGATCTGGGGTCGATCTCCTCACGCAAGGTGCCTTACTTCCGCCGCAACATCGGGGTCGTCTTCCAGGACTTCCGGCTGCTGCCGAACAAGACGGTCTTCCAGAACGTGGCGTTCACGCTGCAGGTGATCGGCAAGTCGCGGGGCTTCATCCAGGAGGCCGTGCCCGACGTGCTGAAGATGGTCGGGCTCGACGGAAAGGCCCAGCGCCTCCCGCACGAGCTCTCCGGTGGTGAGCAGCAGCGTGTCGCGATCGCGCGAGCGGTCGTCAACAAACCGCAGATCCTGCTGGCCGATGAGCCGACCGGCAACCTCGACCCCGCGACCAGCGCCGGGATCATGTCGGTGCTGGCGCAGATCAACGCCGGCGGCACCACCGTTCTCATGGCGACGCACGAGGCGGCGATCGTCGACCAGATGAAACAGCGTGTGGTCGAGCTGGTCGGTGGTCAGATCGTGCGCGACGAGCGCCACGGCGGCTACGGCGTGACCACCTCCATCCCGCTGCCGCGCCCGACCGCGGACGGGCTCGCCGTTCCCGCCGAGACATCGACGGGCGTCGTTCCTGTTCCGCCGCCGCCTGCCCCCGTCGCCGCGCCTGCCGCCCCGTCGGCTTCCGAGCCGATGACCCGACCGCACGCGCCGGTGACCAACCCGACGGGACCGGTCACCGTGGGCGGTGCGACCGGGCCGGTGCAGCCGATCGAACCGGTCAGGCCCGTCTCGGCCCCGGTGCAGGCGGTGCCCGCCCCGGTCCCCGCCACCGTGCCGGCGACCGGCGACGGGGAGAACCTCCCCGATCACCTGAACTTCACCGCCAACCTCGACCTGAGCGGTCTGCGCGACGCGTCCGACCGCGACGGCGAACAGAATGTGGGACCCACGAAATGAGATTCGGGCTCATCTGGTCGGAGGTCGGCAACGGCCTGCGCCGCAACCTCTCGATGGTCGTCTCCGTCGTGCTCGTGACGTTCATCTCCCTGACGTTCGTCGGCACCGCCGCGCTGCTCCAGCTGCAGATCGCGCAGATGAAGACCTACTGGTACGACCGCGCCCAGGTCGCCGTCTACATGTGCACGGAGACCGACAACTGCCCGGGCGGCGCCGCCACTGCGCAGTCGGTGGAGGCGGTCAAGAAGCAGCTCGAGTCTCCGGAGATCTCGCCCTATATCCAGAAGTTCTACTTCCAAGACCAGAAGCAGGGCTACGAGCAGTTCAAGCAGCAGTTCAAGGGCAACCAGATCGCGGACTACGTCACGCCGGAGATGATCCCGCAGACGTTCTGGGTCAACCTCAAGGACCCGAACCGCTCGGACGTCCTCACCGAGACGCTGTCCAGCTCGCCCGGCGTGCAGAGCGTCGTCGACCAGCGCAGCTACCTCGACCAGATCTTCCGCATCCTGTCGGCCGGCAGTTACACCGCTCTCGGCATCGCGGCCCTAATGCTGGTCGCGGCCGTTCTCCTCATCGCGACGACGATCCGGCTCTCGGCGTTCTCCCGACGGCGCGAGATCGGGATCATGCGGCTGGTGGGCGCATCCAACCGCTTCATCCAGACCCCGTTCATCATCGAGGGCGTGATCGCCGCCCTGATCGGAGCCGTGCTCTCGGCGACCGTGATCTGGGTGCTCGTCGAGGTGTTCGTGCACGGACCCTTGCAGGCGAGCATCCCGTCGATCAACTTCGTCTCGATGGAGCAGGCCTGGCCGGTCATCCCGCTCGTCATCGTGATCGGTGCCCTCCTCGCCGCGCTCAGCGCGAACTTCGCGATCAAGCGGTATCTGAGGGTCTGACCCGTATAGACTGGTCTGCTGCCCGGCGACGTGCCGGGCAGCACCATCTTCGACGTCAGGAGCAGCTGTGCCCAGGGAACGTGGCCAGAAGGTCGTGGCCACCAATCGCCGAGCGCGCCACGACTACACCATCGAGGACACTTACGAGGCGGGGCTCGTCCTCACCGGCACCGAGGTGAAGTCGCTGCGCGAGGGGCGCGCGTCGCTCGTCGACGGCTACGCGTTCGTCGACGGCGGGGAGGCCTGGCTCGACGCAGTGCACATCCCGGAGTACCTCGACGGAACGTGGAACAACCACGCGCCGCGGCGCAAGCGCAAGCTCCTGCTGCACAAGGCGCAGATCGTCAAGATCGAGAACAAGGTCAAGCAGGGCGGCTACACGATCGTCCCGCTCTCGATCTACTTCAGCGATGGCAGGGCCAAGGTCGAGATCGCCGTCGCCAAGGGCAAGCGCGAGTACGACAAGCGCCAGGCCCTGCGCGAGCGCCAGGACAACCGCGAAGCGGAACGGGCGATGTCCAGCAGGCGTCATCTCGGCGAGTGACCCGCGCGTGCGGCGTCTTGTCGGGAGCGGGTGGCAGGATGAGCTCATGAGCACGCACGATGAGGGCGCGGGCGGCCGGGTGGCCGACGCCGTGGCCGAGCGCATCCCCGTGAACGGCACCTACAACTTCCGCGATGTCGGCGGCTATCCGGTGCCGGAGGGCGTCGTGCGCCGCGGCAAGCTGTTCCGGTCCGACGGCCTGGCGCGACTCGGCGACGAGGGGCGGCAGTCGCTGCGCGAGCTCGGTGTGCGGGTCGTGATCGATCTGCGCGACGACTTCGAGACCGAGGTGATGCCCGACGACGTCGACGGGCTCGACCTCGAGCGCCTCCACCTTCCGGTGTTCGAGGGCTCGGGGGCGTCCGCATCGACGATCGGCGTCACGCTGGTGGGGCTCTACGAGAAGATCCTGCTGCAGCACGGCGACGTGGTCGTGCGAGCGCTGCGTGAGATCGCCGACACCGGTGACGAGGCTGTGGTCGTGCATTGCACGGCGGGCAAGGATCGCACGGGTATCGTCGTGGCGCTCGCCCTGAGCGCCGTGGGAGTGGATCGCGCGACCGTGATCGCCGATTACGCGGCGACGCAGGCCAACCTCGACGGTCAGTGGCTGGAGGGCATGATCGCGCTGGTGACCAGCCACGGCGTGGAGGTCACGCCCGACCTGCGTGTCATTCTCGGCGGCAGCCCGCCGGAGGCGCTCGAGGAGACGCTCGACCTGCTCGACCGCCGGTTCGGCGGGGTACGCGAGTACCTCCTCGGCGCGGGACTGAGCGAGGTCGAACTGGCGAAGCTGCGATCGGTGCTGGTCGATCCGGCCTGAGCGTGCCGACGTGGAGCGGCATTCACATCCAAGCCATAACCGTCTCCCAGCCGGATTGCGGCTCGATCAGGTGTTCTAGTGAGCATGGACGACACCCAGCCCACCGAGCCGCTGCCGCCGCAGCAGCAGCCGCAGTACGGGGCGCCGCAGCAGCCGCAGTACGGGGGCCCTCAGCAGCCGCAGTACGGGCCTCCGCAGCCGTCGTACGGCCCCGGCCCCCAGCGGCCGACACCGACGGCGACGGTGGAGCCGTTCTACAAGCGTCACGGGCTGGCGTTCGCGATCTCCACACTGGTGCTGGCCGTCATCCTGCTCATCGGCATCGCCGGGGCCGGCGCCTTCGCGGTCGGCTCGGTGCTGTTCCACCGGGGTTACTCCGTCTCGCACGAGCTCCAAGGCGGCGGACAGCTGCCGGTTCCGGCGCCGGGCCAGGGCGGCTCGAGCGGCGGCGGGCAGAAGGGTGGCGGCCAGGGCGGCCGACAGGACGAGGGCCCGATCGCCAAGGGGGTCGTCCGCGGCAGTGTCACGGCGATCGACGGTTCCACCTGGACGATCACGACCGCGCGCGGCGCCTCCATCACGGTCGACACTTCCGCGTCGACCGCATACGGCGCGCCCGGTCAGACTCAGAAGGCGTCCGACTTCGCGGTCGGCGACGAGGTCATCGTCATCGGCGAGCGATCGGGCGCAACCGTGACGGCCAGCCGCATCCTGAAGGTCGCCGACCTCCCCATCCGGCCGCCGTCGCTGCCGGGGTCGACCGCGACTCCGGGCGCGACGACCGGACCCTGACGCGCCGACATTCGTGACGAATGTCGACATTCGTGGCACGAATGTCGCGATTCGTGACGAATCCGGCCGGCGTCAGGACGCCGCGAACCGCGCGTGCACCTGGACCGCGACGGTGATGTCCTCCGGCTTGAGCGCAAGAGTCGCTCCGCCGAAGTCCGCGCTCATCGCGCGGGCGGCCAGCGGTACCGGCTGACCGGGAGCCGGCCCGTCGCCCAGCATCCCGGGGTCGCTCAGCGCGAGCGGTCGCACGCTGCTGAGGCCGAGGCTCGTGGCGTAGACCGTCGCCTTCGCGACCGCGTTCTCCACCGCCCGGCGCCGGGCCTCCTGGGTGATGGATTGCCGCTTGGCCTCCGTCAGCGTCCAGATGACACCCTGGATCGCGACGCCGTCGAGCATCGAGACCACGCTCAGCCAGTCGGACAGGGCGGCGGGTTCGCTGAAGGTCGCTTCGATGCCGACCTCCGCGTGGTAGACCGGTGCGAGCCGTCGTCCGTCCTGGTTCCACGGCCGATCACCCCACACCCGCAACTGATCCGAGGCCCACGACGTCACCGGGCCCGACTGCGGGTTGTGCAGCTCGCGCAGTTCCGCGACCAGCGAGGTGTGCCGCTGCGTCGTGAGCGCGAGCGCCTCGTCGCGCTGCTCGCCCTCGTAGCCGACCGTGAGGCGGACGATGCCGCGCTCGGCCGGATGCGTGAGCTCGTACTCGCCCTGGACGGTGATGATCGTGTCGGCCATTCCTCGATGCTGGCATAGAACAGGAGTCGGTGTTGTTGTAGGATAAGAAGCTCGCCGCGGCATGCGGCGATTGCATCTGGACAACTCAACAGCGCGCGATGACGACCCGGCCTCACGGCCGTCGCACGGGGATGATCGGTTTCGACATTGTCTGCGAGAGTGTGAGAAGCGGGTCGAGGATGCATGGTTATCTCGTAAACGATCCATGCGAAAAAATAAGTGCCAATAACAAGAGCACTGTCTCGGCCAAGGCCGACTTCGCCCTCGCGGCGTAAGTTCCCCTTCGCCATTTGAAGAGACCGTCAGACCGGGAACTGTCTTCTACCCGGATCCTGGCGTCAGCTAGAAGACTTGCTTCTGCGTTGAGCATCAGGGCGCAGAGGGACTCCAACTGATACTGAGCCCGTCGGAGCAGGTGCCAGCGACAAGTTCCGGGGCTGAGAAAGCGACTTCACTGGCTACGCCCGTAGAAGGCACATGACCACAGCAGTGGACGGGGGTTCGATTCCCCCCATCTCCACCGATGGTCGTCATCGCGCGCTGCTTGAGATCCGCGTAATCACGCGGAAGTCGGGGCCTCTTCCGCTAGCGGGAGAGGCCCCGACTTTGTCGCGTGCCCACACTTTGCCCACATTATTGTGAGCGTTGCGTGATCTCGTTGGTTCTAACGAAGCTCATTGTGACTACACGAACGTTGTGGGCGTGGAATCAGTCGATGCGACGTCACGTAGCCGTTGGAGTGCCTCTTCGCGTCCGCCCCACACGGTTTGCAACTCCATTGGCGCGTTGGCAGTTCGCACATCTTCAGCGATCCGCTGTCTTTCGGATGAGGGTCTGACAGCGGCGGCATCGTGCTCCATCCGTTGACGCGCGTACGAATTGGCACGTCCCTGTGCCCGCTTCGACTTCCCCCGATTTGCCACGCACCTTGGTTTACACGCGACCCCTGTCATTCCGGGCGCTGAGAAGCGCCTCACCTAAAGTGCCCCTCCCCGCGGTGCGATTTCCCAGGAAGGCCGTCGGCTGCGAGTCCGGAGCTCTAACCAGGCTCGTTTCTGACACGGTCGACCGACGCCCGGCGCAGCTTGCAATCGTCGGCTCCCGATCCTCAGCGTTTCAGCCCACCGCTGCTAATTGGTCGCCGTTCAAGCGCACGAGATACCCGCCTGCGAAGAACCATGAGCGCGAGTTCGTGGCGGTCGAGGTCCACAGCTTCGTCCCCGTCTGCCGGTCGAATGCGGTGAGGTCGCCACTCGGTTCGTTCGTGAATACGTAGGTGTTGTCGTGGCCAAAGAAGAGCGCCGACCCGTTCGGAAGATCCGGCAGCGGGCGAGGTGCTCCCGTCGACGCGGTGAAGGTACAGGTGCCGGTGCCGTCGTGGACGATCGTCAGGGTGTCGCGTCCGGGATCGACGAAGACGGTGACGAGAGGGGAGGACCCGGCGACACGATTCGTCAAACCGCATCGTGCCGTGGAGGCGGACCAGCGTTCCGTTCCGGAGGTAGAGTCCAGAATGGTCAGTTCTGAGGTGGATACGACGGCTATGAGGTCGGACGCGCCCGGATAGTTCACGTCGGTACCAGGGACACTGCTCGATGTGCTGACGGCCCGGACATCGGAGCCCGGTGGGAGCCGCCGAGTCCAGGTTGCCTGACCCGACCGATCGAGACCGGTCAGTTCGGTGGGCTGTCCCGCGGTGTACTGGGAGATCGCCGCTGGATGGGAGTCGGTCTGGATGAGCGCAATGGCGCTCGGTCCAGGGTCTAGCCGTCCGGTCTGCAGGTCGATGCGCGCGGACTCGTAGGGGCCCCCGTCGGGACCGGGCGCGTTCAACACGATGCTGACGGGGAGGAAGTCGGCGTCGCCCACCATCGGGAAGACCGCAGCCGACTTGCCAGGGATGTCCGTTGACCACCGAGGACTGTGCGCGTCGCGGGGGTCGACCCGGACGATCGACTTAGGAGTACTCATAACGATGTCGCCCGAATCACCCGGGACGGCCTGCGCGTTGAGCAGGATGTCGCCCTTCTCGCCGGCGAAGTCCGCCAGAGTCCGACCCGTGGCAAGGTCGATGACGTCGTGCGGTCCGCCTCCCAATGCCTCGTCGACGACGAGGATCCGTCCCGACGTGCCGAGAACCATGACGCCGACGTCGTACAGTGGCGCAGCGTGCCAGGTCCATTCACGCGTCCAGAGGGCCGTGCCTTGTCGGGTGTCGACCAGGGACAGCGAGACGTGCTGCAGGTCATCGTTGCAATCCGGGCTACCGTCGCCGACGACATGTGCCCCGAGCTGAACTAGAGCGAGGCCGTCGGCGATGTCGTAGACATGGTGCTGCTCGCAGGACCGTCCTGTGCCCGGCAGGTCCAGCGACCACGGCGCCGCTCCCAATTCGTTGACGTCATGCCGCTGGATCGGCGTGGTCTGGACGGCGATGCGGCGACTGGATGGCGTCGAAGTAGGCGCCGGGGTCGCGGTCGGCGTGGAGGTGACACTCGGTGTCGGAGCCGGCCCAGGCGCGGGCTCCTGCGGCCCGAAGTGTAGGGCGCCGCTGAGTGCGAGCGCGGCGGTTCCTCCAGCGAGCAGGACGGCCGCTCCGACGAGGCCGCCGACGAGAGCGAAACGTGTGCGCGAAGGGCGCGCCGGTGCAGTCGCGACGGTTTCGTGGAGGATGTCGCGGAGGATGGCGCTGCGCGCCGGGTCGAAGGCGGGGCCGGTGGCGGTCATTCTGCACCTCCTTCGAAGGCGGGGGTCGGTTCTGAGACGAGCGCAAGATCGCCGAGGCGGCGCTTGGCGCGGGAGAGCCGGGACTTGACCGTCCCGACGGGGATGCCGAGGGTGCGTGCCGCATCTGCGAGCGGCAACTCCTCCAGTACGCAGAGCGTGATCACGTTCTGGTCGGCGCTGGACAGGCTGGCGAACGCATCCCGGACGCGTCGGTCCCGTTCCCGGTTGTCGAGGTCGTCGGCGACGCCGTCTGCGTGATCAGGCTCGTGACCGGTTTCGGACATGCGCGCGAGCGCCACGCGGTGACGGCGGCGACCGCGTTCAAGGTTGTGCACAGTGTTGTTCGCGGTGACCAGCAGCCAGGCGATGATCGAGCCGTCGACAACGCGCACGGCGTCGCGGCGGCGCCAGGCCTCCAGGAACACCATGGCAGTGACGTCCTCAGCGTCATGCGGCTGACGGACCAGTCGCAGCGCGTGACCGAACACACGGTCGCGATGCCTGTCGAATAGGGACGTGAACGCGTCGGGATCCCCGTCTCGCGCCCGGGACCAGGCGTCCGCCTCGTCCAACCCAACGTTGCTCATATCCCCTAGTGTCCGATCGGCCGGAAAGGTTCCATCATGCACCAGTCGCGTCCTGCTCAGCCCATCTCCAGGTTCAGTTTTGGCTGGCGGCACTCGGCAAGAGCCGAGGGGCTCCACCGACTAGAACGAGTCTGGAGATCTTTAGCGCTGGGCGCACATGCCTCCGGTTGCGAGATTTGCAGAGGCGACCAGCGGCAAGTGATCACGTGAATGGTGACGCCGTCGGTCCGTGTCGCACACGGCGGATGGAGCCCGTGCCCACACTGTGCCCACACTTTTCTGAGATCGCATGCGATCGCTGTGATCACAAGGCTCTCGAAAAGCGCGGATTTCCCCGGCTTCTCGGGCCATCAGAGGGCCTCGGCGGGGGTTCGATTCCCCCCATCTCCACCGATGGTCGTCATCGCGCGTTGTTGGGATCCGCGGGGCTAGGGGCCTTCTCCGGGAGCTGGTGCTCAGAGACATGGACTGTGGGTGAGAGCCGCAACCGCCGCACCGTAGGCCAACCCCGTGAGAGCGGCGAGCAGGAGACGGGCGGCGACGTTCCGCATCCACGGGATGATCGCTAACGGCAGCATCAGGAGCGCTGCGGCGCCGACGCAGCACGCTATCCCGAGCCCGATGGTGTCCGGGTGGGTGTTGAGCGGCCCGTCGCCGCATCCGCCGATCGCGCCCCAGGCCAGTCCGGCCAACGCCATCAGCGGCAGGGAGAGCAGCACGGCTCCGGGGACGGCCCACAGCAGGTGCAGACCGGGGCGCCGCAGTCCAGCCCAGCGGGTGACGTCTGGTGTGTCCATGAGTGTGGAACAGTATCGGGGGATCGGCCGATCGGCCGACAGCCCCATTTCACGTGTCGGGGTCCACCGATACGCTGGAGGTCATGGGGGCACGTGGCGTGGTCTGGAAGGTCTTGCTCGGAGCTGCGATCGTCCTGGTGGTGGTCGGTACAGGCGTGTTCCTCCTCGCGCCCGCTTCCTTCGGGTACACGGGCTGGTACGCGTACTCCCCGCTGTCGTCCACGTCGTTCTCGTTCGACGGGATGTACCCGCTGACGCCGGGGAGGGCGGCAGGTGCCGGCGTCGTCGTCGTGGGGCTTGTGATCGCCGCCGGCGTGGTCGGCTGGCTGCTCGGCCGTCGATCCGGCCGGGCGTGAGGCGGCTCGTTCTCGCGCAGCACATTCGATCCTGATCGTCGTGCATGCCGGGACGGCCGTTGTGCGGCTCATCGTCATCGTCGCCGTGGTCGGTGTCGTGGTCGGAGCGCTGGCGATCCGCGCCCTCTTCCGCAGCGACGCGGCGACGACGCCTGCCGCCCCACCGCCCCTACAGATCCCGCGTCGCGCGGATGAGCGAGCTCATCGCCCGATGCAGGTCGCGCAGGTCGTCGGGCGTCATCCCGAGACGCTGCATCATCGTGCCGGGGATCGTCTCGGCGTACGTGCGCAGTTCACGGCCGGCGTCGGTCAGGGTGATCTCGACCACGCGCTCGTCGGTGCCGGAGCGGCGGCGCGCGACGTAGCCGAGCGCCTCCAGTCGCTTGACGAGGGGGGAGACGGTGGCCGGTTCCAGGGCGAGGAGGTCGGCGAGCCGCCGCACGGAGAGCGGCTCGTTCTCCCAGAGGGCCAGCATCACCAGATACTGCGGGTGGGTGAGCCCGACCGGTTCGAGCACCGGCCGGTAGGCCGCGATGACCGAACGCGCCGCCACGGACAGGGCGAAGCAGACCTGGCTCTCCAGAGCCAGCGGGTTTGCGGTGTCGGTCACGGGCAGTGGATGCGGGTCGACGTGCGGGAGTCGGCGAAGCGTTCGATGACGTGCTGATCGAGCGGCTTGCCGCACATCGGGCACGCGGCGTCGGCGCGGCGGATGTCCGGCCCCTCCGGGTGGCCGGCGCCGAGCTGCGCGGGGCCGGTGAAGGTGCGGACGACGTCGTTGGCGCGTTCGTAGAAGCGCCAGAACCGGCCAGCCATGGGGTTCCTCTCGAGTGGATCACGGATTGATTAGTGCACAAACCATTATTGCACTAATCACTGCGGCGGGGGAGAGCCGTGCTGCGCGATCGGACATGGCTGCCGCCCGGTCGGAGCGTCTAGCATGTGGGCATCATGACGGAACCGGCGGAGGCGGCAGAGGATCCCCAGGCCTTCCTGCTGGGTCTGGTCGAGCGCGTGCGGCACGCGCTGCCTCCGGTGCTCGTCGCACGGGTGCTGGTGGTCGAGCGCAGGCGGACGCTCAGCGATCGCGTCTCCGGTCGGCCGGGTGCGATCACGCGGATCAGCCTCCTCGGGCAGCAGGAGACCCTGACGCTCGGCTACGAGCCGGGGCCGCACTGGGCGGGCGAGGCGGCGCTCGTCTATCGCGGAGCAACCGTCGCCAGCCGGCCACTGGGTCTCGGCGACTGGTTGACCGCCTTCGTCGAGCGTGTCTCCGCGCTGGAGGCCGAGGCGGCGGGCGAAGCCGCCACCTCCTCGCTGGCCCTGCAGTCGCTCGGTCTGGAGCCGCCTGGCTCAGAACTCCATGTCCGTCCGGCGAAGATCGACAGCGACCTGCGCACACTGCCCGCCCGGCTCGGCGGACGGGTGCCCGCCGACGCGATCGCCCGGGTCGGCCGCATCGGCGAGCTGCTGATCGACGCGCTCGACCGCGTCGCCGGCCAGGGCGAGGCGGAGGTCATGGTGCGGCGCACCGCGACGGTGTACTTGCCCGACACGCTGCGCGCCTACCTGATCCTGCCGCACGACTGGGCGGCTCACCATGTGCTCCCGGACGGCACGACCCCTGCGCAGACGCTGCTGGCCCAGCTGGAAGAGCTCGAGGGCGCGGCGCGGCGGATGCGTGACGCCGCTGCAGAGCACGACGTCTCGGCTCTGCTGGTCAACGGGCGTTTTCTCTCGCAGCGGTTCGGACTGTCGCGCCTCGACCTCCCCTGAACCGCGGTCGTCCCGATCGCGTCGCCGTCTGACGGAGCGCTGCCGTCCGCCGGAGCGCCGGGGTCAGCTCGTGCTGTTGTGCGACCGGTCCAGGTAGCTTCGCGACCGCTCGACCTGCTGTTCGAGAGCGTCGACCGTCTTGGCCATGCTCTCGACCGCCTTCACGCGGTAGCCGTCGATGGCGTCCATCGTCGCGAAAACGTTGTCGAAGGCGTGTTGCAGCGTCTCGAGGCTGACGCCGGTCGAGACGGCCTCCTCGTGCACCCGGGCGGTCTGCTGCCGCAGGAGCTCGCCGGTGCGGTCGATCATGGCGTTGGTCGCATCGTTCAGCGCGCTGATCTGGTCGAGCACGAGCTCCTGGTTGCCGAGTGCCTGGGCGACGATGATCGCGGTCCGCAGGGCGGCGACCGTCGTGGTGCGGGCACGCTCGACGCCCTTGATCAGCTCCAGGTTGTTCTTGCGGATCGCGTCGAGCGCCAGGTAGCCCTGCACCGAAACGGCGATCTGCGTCGTGAGATCCTGCCGTCGCTGCCGGATGGGGAACAGCGCGTCCGCCACGAGCGAGTCGGCCCGTCGGGGGTCGGTCGCACGCACCGTCGCGGCCTGTGCCTCGATGGATTCGTCGAGCGCCTTGGCGAGCGCGGCGTACTCGCCGAGCTTGCCCATCGTCGCCCACAGGTTGGTGCGTTCGAGGTCGATCGCCGCGTTGTCCTTGAGGAGGGCGTCCTGGCCCGAGATGAGGGCGGAGATGATCGCGTCGAGCTGCTTCTGCGCGGGCTGGTAGCGCTCGAAGTACCGCATGAGCGACTTGCCGCCGGGGAGGCGGCCGAGGAACCCCTTCGCGCCGGCCAGGTTCGCGTGACCGGGGTCGAGCTCCGTGATGGTCGTCCGCAACTGTTGCAGCGTCTGCGCCACCTGCGTCTGCGGATCCGACGGGCCGCCGCGACCGCGGGCGGCGGCGAGCGACGACTCCGGCCGTTGCAGCATCCGGTTGGACACCTCGGACGACGAGCGGATCTCCTGCACACCCATGCGGGCGATCTCGTCGACCTTGCGCGTGAACTCGGGGCTGCCGGGTTCGACGGTCGAGAGCCCGGCGACGAACTCGTCGGCCTTGGCCTGCAGCTCCGCGCGCTTGTCGGCCGGCACCGCGACCATCCCGACGGCCTGGTCACCCCCGACCTCCGGAACGGCGGCGGGAGGCGTGAGCGAAACGCCTTCCGCCGGCCCCTCCGGCGGGGTCAGCGGCTGGTTGAGGTCGAGTTCGGACATCGGCGACTCCTCCCGGTGCGTAGGCCCATCTTCCCCCGTGCACCTGAGTCCAACACTAGAACCTCCCGAGCGACGCGCGGAGGGGGATCGATATCCGTCGTCCGCCGGAGCGGGATGCCTCCCGAGGAGGATGGGCGGGCAGCCTCGCCGGGTCAGGATGGGAGGATGCGACTCGGTACCCTCCTGAAGTGGCTGCCCGGCGCTCTCGCGGTCGGGCTGACGATCGTCGGCATCGCCGCGTGCGCACTCGATTCGGGCCGGGACGGGGGCACCTTCCTGGTGGGGGAGGTGAGCGGTAGCCAGCTGGGGCTGCTCCTCCTCCTGATCGCGGTCCCGTTCGCGGTCGTCGCGCTCGGCCAGCTGTGCAGCGTCGTGGGCCGGGTCGGGAAGAACTGGGTGCCCATCCTGGTGCGTCTGCTCGCCGTGGCCCTGATGGTCGCGCTGCTCCCCACCGGCGCTGTCGTCCTGGTCGTCCTCGGGTTCGCGTCGAGCTGGAGCTATTCACGCCTCGATGTACCGGGTCGCGACATCGTCGCGGCGGAGCACACGTGGCGGCATCGGCAGATCAGCTTTCTGGAGCGGGACGGCCTCTCTTACAGGAGCCTCCCCGCGTGCCGCGTCCCGATCGACGCGTACAACGCGTTCGCCCACGGCGACTACGACGTCACGATCGTCGCCGGCCGCACCACCGTCTGGTACGCGACCGCACCGGGCGGAGAGAAGGATGTCTCTCTCGACCTGTCGATCGGGTGGGACGAGTCGCCGCGCGTATGCGGAGACGAGCCGGGCGACCCGCCCCCTACCGGGTCTCCTCGCGCTCCGGCTGCACCGCCTTCGTGAAGCCCGTCACCGGCTGGTTCTCGTCGAAGGCCGCGGCCCTGCGGCGGAAGCCGCGGGTCAGCACCAGCAGGTACGCGAAGCCGATCGCGGTCCAGATCAGGCCGCCGATCAGGGCGTCGGCGTGCAGGTTCGCCCAGAGGATGCCGGTGAGGATCATGCCGATCGTCGGGAGGACGATGAAGCTGAAGATCTCGCCCGGTGTCTTGCGGCGGCCCTGGCGGATCGCGAACCAGGCGATGACCGAGATGTTCACGAACGTGAACGCGATCAGGGCGCCGAAGTTGATGAACGCCGAGATCAGCTCCAGCGAGAACGACATCGCCAGCAGGCAGATCGCACCGACCAGGATGATGTTCAGCGTCGGCGTGTGCGTCTTAGGGTTGATGTAGCCGAAGAAGCGGCGGGGGAGGACGTTGTTGCGGCCCATCACCAGCAGCATCCGCGAGACGGAGGCGTGCGACGCGAGACCGGAGGCGAGCGTCGCGGCGAAGCCGGCGGAGACGAAGATCGCCTGGAACACCGGGCCGCCGACGATCAGGCCGATCTGGGGCAGCGGGTCGTCGGTGAACTCCCCGAAGGGCGCGTTCGTCGGGAAGCGCAGCTGGGTGAAGAAGCCGGCGATGAGGAAGATCGCGCCGCCGATGATCACGGTCAGCAGGATCGCCCGCGGCATGATCTTCGGGGTCTTCGCCTCCTCGGCGTACATGGTGACCGCGTCGAACCCGATGAACGAGAAGCAGACCACCGTGGCGCCGGTGAGCACGGCGGAGAGGGTGACTCCGTCGTGGAAGAACGGCTTCATCGAGGCGACGGTGCCGTCGCCGGCTCCGTTGGCCAGCTGCGCGATCACCATCACTACGAAGACGGCCATCACGACGATCGCGAACACCAGCAGGATCATGTTGACGTTGGACGTGCCGCGCATCGTGAAGTAGATGAGCGTGGTGACGGCGATGCAGTAGATGACGACCCAGATCCAGCCGGGCACGTCGGGGAACACCTGCTCCAGGTAGAGCCGGATGATCAGGCAGTTCACCATCGGCAGCAGCACGTAGTCGATGAGGGAGGTCCAGCCGACCATGAACCCGACGTTCGGGTGGATGGACTCGCGCACGTAGGTGTAGGCGGAGCCGGCGCTCGGGATCGCGCCCGCCATCTTGCCGTAGCTGACGGCCGTGAACATCATCACGATGAGCGCCACCAGGTACGCGGCGGGGACCGCGCCGCTCGTCTCGTCGGAGACGATCCCGAAGGTGTCGAAGACGACGGTGGGCGTCATGTAGCCGAGGCCGAGGCCGACGATGGCCCAGAGCCCGAGATTGCGGCGCAGGGTCCCGGATCGTGGGGGTGCGGCGGCCGTCGACGTCGTCATGTTCTCTCCTTCGGGAACAGAAACCGTCGGCCGTGGAGGCCGACGCGTTCGACGACATTAGCAGTCGGAGGGGCCTTTTCTGAAAAGGCTCACAGGGTCAGTGGCGGCGATTCGCGTCGCGCAGCGCGCTGAGGCGCGGCGCGAAGCGGAGCGCGGACAGCAGTGCGCATCCGAGCAGCGCGAGAACGGTCGCCAGCCACAGGAGCGGCGCGACCGGAAGCCCGGTCGCCGCCAGCTGCGGTCCCGGATCCGCAGGCGGCGCCGGATTCACCGGCGGCGCAGGGGATGCGGCGAGAGGGTCGGCGGCGAGCACCGTGTAGCTCACCGTGGCGACGCCGGCCGGAAGCCAGTCGGCGCTGCCCGCCTGTGCGGCCTCCACCGTGCACGTGCCGGCCGTGAGGAAGGAGAGCGTCGCGCCGGACACCGAGCAGACCGTCGAGGCGGCCGGTGCGACCGAGTAGGTCACGGGGAGGCCGGACGTCGCGGTCGCGGAGAGCGCGAGGCTCTGCCCGGCCCGCACACCGGGGGTGGGCGCGGGCACGGCGATGCTCTGGGACCCCTGGCCGAAGGTGAAGTCGAACGCGGCCGCTTCCGTCCCCGCGCCGCAGCCGACACCGATCCCGGCGACAGTGAAGGTCAGCTGCTGCGTCCCGGCGTGCGTCGGAGTGCCCGTGACATAGATGTCGAGGAACGAGGTCGCCCCGACGAACCGCTCCAGGCTGCTGACGGTGAGGCCGAGCGTCGCGGGGTCGGGCGCGACCGAGTCGAGGGTGAGCAGTGAGCTGAGACCGCTGTCGTAGGTGATCACCGTCGGCACGAGCGAGGTGCCCACCGTTCCCGGCACTGTCGATCCCGCGGCCGGCGTCCAGTCGGAACCCCACCCCGTGCAGGCCGACGCGGGGCCCGCGCCGATGGCGGAACTCAGGGCTGCGCCGGCGATCACGCCGGCGACGATGACGGCGAGAGCGCGCGCACGACTCATCTCGACTCCAGGATTCGAAGGGGGACCGAACCCATTCTGGCGGGCCGATGTGCGCGTGGCCCAGCGGTCGTGGCCCCAAAACGGGGGGCGATCAGTCGAGTGTGTCGGGCGCGGCGGCGCGTCTGGCTTGCGACCTGGTCGAAGCGTAATCCTCGCGTTCCGAGCGAGTCTCGCCATCTGGACGCACCCGATGGTTCGAGTTTGACAACAAATGTGTAGAACGCAAAACTAGAAACTAATGTTTCAGAGTGAAGCATTGTTCAAAGGAGGTGAATCTGTGGAGAAGATCAAGGACATCGACCTGAAGGCCGGCGCAACGCTCGCCTGTGGCAGCCAGTGCATGTGTAGCTGACCCCGTGTGAGTGCGGCGGAGGCGCCGCCGCCGCACTCTCGCCTATCGGTTGCGGCGCATCGGAAGGAACCTGTCTCAATGGGCATGCCGCTCTTCAACCTCTTCGAACTCCCGGATCATCCCGCCCTCTTCGGATCGCTCCAGGCGGCGGGACCAGCACGCGCCTGGAGCCTGATGGCTGAGCTTGCACGATACGACGAGCCGTCGTATCTCGAGAACGTTCCGCCTGAGGAGCATCCGGATGCCATTTTCGAGCGGACGATTGCCTTCATGAACCAGGCACCGGCATTGACCGGCCTGGACCGCGATCAGCAGGCGCGCCGCTTCGCGACATACGGCCCTCAGCTCCAATTCGACTCGACGTATCTCAGCCTGTGGCTGAACGACCCAGGACTCCTCTTCGACCAGGTTGTCTCGGTCACAGGGTCGGATCATCTGCGCCGTGCTCAGCGTCAGGGCAATGGCGTTCTTGCGCTACCGCTGCATGTCGGCCCCTCCTATCCCATTGGTCCGATCATGGCTCACCACATCCCTGTGAGCCTTGTCTTCAACCGGATGAACTTCGCCGCGATCCAAGCGATCGCATTCCCCTCGTTGGATATCGAGGCGCATCAGCTGGGTTCCGAATCGACGTTCCGGCGTGCGTTGAACACGCTTCGTGGAGGTCGCGCGTTCTCGATCTTTCCGGAACTGGATCCGCGCGGGATAGATGCTCATCATCGACGGGTGCCATTTCTGGGAACGACCGTCCAGGCGCCGCTCGGCCCCGTCCTCGTCAGCCGCGCCGCACGGGCGCCGATGGTGCCCGTGTCTCTGAGATCGTCAGGCAACGGGCGATTCGAGCTCGAGTACCACGAGCCGATCAGTGCGCCGCAAAGCAGTGCCGACGACGCGTTCGTGCTCGAGGAACTGTGGTTGGTCATCGAGAGCACACTGCTCGCCGGTGAGTTCGGGGAGTGGGAGATGTGGTACGAATTCGACAGGATGCAGCCCGAGCACGTCGGGGCGGCGTCATGACCGGAACCGACGAGATCATCGTCGTGAAGGGGCTCACCCGGACGTATTCGGACTCTGCGGGAAACGAGATCCGTGCTCTCCGAGGCGTCGACCTCACCGTGCGCGAGGGTGAGCTCGTCGCGATCGTGGGGCCGTCCGGGTCAGGCAAGTCCACTCTCCTGCAGCTCATCGGTGGGCTTGACCACGCCACCACAGGAACCATCTCATTCGCCGGCCATGACGTTTCCTCGCTGAACGAGAAGCAGCGCACAGACTTTCGGCGTGACCACATCGGGTTCGTCTTCCAGTCGTTTCACCTCGTCCCCACCATGTCCGTCATCGAGAACGTCGCCTTGACGGCCATCGTCGCGAACAAGCGACGGTCGGAGTGGCTCTCCCACGCTCTCGACGTCCTGGTCGAACTGGATCTCATCGATCACGCTGACCGCATGCCGCACCTGCTTTCAGGCGGCCAGCGCCAGCGGGTGGCGCTGGGGCGTGCGGTCTTCGGCCGTCCGGATGCTCTTCTCGCCGACGAGCCGACCGGAAACCTCGACACGAAGAACAGCGATATCGTCCTCAGCCTCATTCGTCGGGGAATCGACGCGTCTGGCGGACGCTGCGGCGTGGTGGTCACCCACGACTTCCGGGTGGCGGGATTCGCGGACCGTGTCATCGCTCTGCGCGATGGCGCTGTGGTCGACGAACTGACCCGTGAATCGAACTCGGAGGCACGATTCGACGGGGAAAGGGGTGAGCATGTCCGCTCGTGGCTTGCGTCAGCTCTTCGCTGAGGGCCGTCGGTACGCGGTCGCCGCGTCAGCTCTGACGGCGGGTGTCGCTCTGCTGTTCGGAACTCTCGTGACCTCTGCTTCGGTGGGCGCGACGCTCCGAGCGGGGGTCGACGCACTCGGCGGGATCGGTCAGGCGGGTGTCGTGTCGACGACTGCCGGTGCGCCCTTCTCCGAGAACGACGCTGCCGCTGTGGCCGACATGCCGGGCGTCGCCCTGGCGATAAAGACGTTCAGCCGAGGCACAACCGTGCGTGGCGCGACGGGCGCTCAATCCGATCTGACGATCACCGGCTACTCGACGGAGCTCAACGCACGGGTGAGCAGGCTGGCTTCACAGGGCAGGCTGCCGAGCGAGGGCAAAAGTGAAGCTCTGCTCCCTGCGGACATCGCACAACGGCTCGGCGTGAGCGTGGGGGACACGATCGCGGTCGCAGCAGTCGGAGGGCGAACGGAGCTCGACGTCGTCGGGATTGCCGATCCACGCGACCTCGGAGTTCTCGCCTACGACAACATCTTCGTCAGCCTGACGACTGCACAAGAGTTGTTCCACGCTCCGGATGAGGTGACACGGGTTGACCTCACCTTCTCCGGTTCGGCTGACGCATGGAAAGCGAGCAATGCCGCGCACCTCCCGGCCGGAACGGCACTGCAAGACACGTCTGCGGTGACATCCGCACTCGGCCCGCTCTTGACGACCATCACGTTGGTTCTCGTTCTGGCCTCCATCGTCACCGTGGCCGTGTCTGCCGTTCTCATCGCCGTCGCGTTGGGGGGCGCCATTCGCGCGAGGAGCTCCACCTATGCCGTCATGCGTGCCGTCGGGGCCTCCGGGAAGTGGCTTGCGAGCAGGGTGCTCGCCGAAGCAGCAGTCCTCAGCCTGGTGTGCTCGACGGTGGGCATTGCTGCAGGCTTCGGGGTCAGTGCCCTTCTCAGCCTGCTGCTGACCGCAAACAACGGCCTGCCGTTCCCGCCGATGGAATTCGGGCTCTGGGAGGTCGCGCTGGCGCTGATCACCGGACTCATAGCGGGGCTTGCGGGGGCCGCGCGATCGATTGTGGCGGTCTTGAACCATCCACCGATCGCTACGATCACCGGCGATGATCCCAACAAGCTGAATGGTCGGGTGCGAATCGGCGTTGGGATCGGGCTCATGCTACCGGCCATGGGCACTCTGTTCATTGGCAGCGCGGCAATCAAGGTCATCGGGCTGCTCGGGCTGATTGCGGCGTCGATGTTACTTGCACCGACAGTTCTGAGCCTCCTGGCTCGCATCCCGACCCCGCTGAGTTGGCCGATGAGGGCATCCGCGCGGCGCCTCCAGCGATCCAATCCGCTGGGGACGATCACGTCGATGACCGCCGCGATCGTCTCTCTGGGTCTCGCCCTGGTGATCGGGGTGTCCGCCGTCAGCTCGGCGATGACGCAACAGATTTCACGCCAGTTCGGCGCGGATGTCCAAGTCACGTCAGCAGTTCCATTGGACGACGGCATCGCGCGCAGGATTTCGGGAGTCGCTGGCGTAGAAGTCGTTTCGGGTACGGTCGTAGACCGCGCGACCTTCGTCGGGTCCTCCGCCGAGCCGATCGACGTGAGCGTTCTCGGGGTGGACCCCGACACCTACTTCACGGCGGCGCAGCTCCCGTGGAATGAGGGAGACGATCGGACCACGCCCGAACGACTGCGCCAGTCCGCGGGGGTCGTCTTGCCCGTGGCACTCGCAAAGTCCACAGGGACGGGCGTGGGCGCGCGGGTGGCGATCACGCGTGGCGCAGCCTCTGAACAGGTGACGGTCGTAGGGACGTTCGACTCGTTGGTGACCGGGACGCAGGTGCTGATCCCGATCTCCGTCGCTCACAGGCTGGGCCTGAGCGGCGAGACGGGATGGAACATTTCCGTATCCCCCGGGAGCTCACCGCAGGAAGTCCGCGACGCTGTCGCCGATCAATTGGGCGACATCCCTGGAGTCACCGTCATTACGGGAGCCGGGATGCGGGACCGGGCAACCACCGAGCTGGCGGCATACGCCGCGTCCGCGTTCTCCGTCGTACTCATCGCGTTTGGGCTCGGATCCATCGGCATTTCAGGCGTCATGGCCTTCTCCGTGCACCGGCGTCGGGCCGAGTTCGGTGCACTCCGCGCGATCGGCGCTCGTCGCCGAGGTGTGGCGGGCCTCGTGTTGTGGGATGCGATCTATGTGTCGACCGCCGCCCTCATCGTCGGGCTCTCCCTGGGCCAAGTCGCGGGAGCGCTGCTCACCGAGGTCATCGCCGGGTCATTGGGCGTGAGCCTTCAGGTTTCGTCAGAACCCGGTGCATTCCTGTTGCTCGCGGCGGTCACTTTCGCGTTTCTCACGATCGCGTCGATCGGCCCGGCCCGGAGAGCCAGCAGAGTCGACCCGCTCGTGGCTCTGGCAGCAATCTGAGACATCGAGCTGAAGCGGCAAATCTCATGGAAACAATTCAGAGTCCCCCTCGCCTCCGAAACAGCGTTCTCGTCTTTCGGCACGACGACCTCCTTCAGTTCGTCTCCCTGAGCGATCTTCGCGTCAAAGAGTTCCGTGCGACCGACCCCGTCATCGAACTGATTCCGCTTGTCGATGGCACGCGTTCGGTCGCCGAACTCCGGGCTGCATTCGCCGCATCGTCCGACGACGACCCGAGCACCGTCGACGACTGCCTCGAACTCCTTCGAAGAGAGCGCCTCCTCTGCCGGGGGGAGAGCTGGGCCGGCGATACGCGGTACGCCCGTCAGGGCCTTCTGTTCGAAGAGTTCATCGCGACCTTTGACCACCTCCCTGCCTCGCCGCGACAGCTGCAGGACCGGCTCGGCACGGCAAAAGTCGTCGTCGTCGGCATCGGCGGTGTCGGATCCTGGGCGCTGCACTCGTTGGCGTCGGCCGGAGTCGGGCGGCTCCACATCGTGGATCCTGATGTCGTCGAACTGTCGAACTTGAACCGGCAGGCCCTGTATTCGACGGCTGACGTAGGTCAGGCCAAAGTAGTCGCCGCTGCGGAGAGGATCGCCGACGTGAACGACGGCGCGGTGGTGACCGGTCACCGACGATCAATCCAGGAGGTGGCAGACCTCGCTGACATCCTCGACGATGCCGACCTCGTCATCAGCTGCGGAGACGATCCCGATCCATTCACCTTGTCCGACGTTGTGGCCGAGAGCGCGCAGGCCGCAGGCGTCCCGCATATCGTCGGTGGAGCGTACGGAGGGAACATCGGATGTCCCGGTGTGACGGTCATGCCCGGCCGATCGCGATGCTGGCGATGCATCAGAGAGGCGACACGCGATGATCACGACAGAGTCTCCATGACCACCGTCAAGGGTCGGACAAGCGCTGGCGGGAGCATTGCGCCGGTGGCCGGAATGGTGGGAAACATGACGGCGTGGGAGGCGCTACGCGTCCTGCTCGGCCTCCCACTCGGCCTCACCAATCGGGTGAGGGAGATGGACCTCATGAGCTTGGAGTGGCGAATTCGAGAGGTCGCGCGTAGAGAGGATTGCATGAGTTGTTGACGGTTGGCTCGAACGGAGCGGTGGTCGTCGTCGTCGCGAGCTCTCCATCGGGAACGCGCGTCAGCCCGCGGAGGCCGCCACCACCCAGTCCAGCGCCACACCCAGCGCGGTCAGCACCGACACGTGCCCCTCCCGTGGCCGCAGCCACAGTTCGCCGCGGCGGATCCGCTCGAGCATCCAGCCGGCGTGGGTCGCCGGGATGACGCGGTCCCTGCCGCCCTGGACGAGGAGCGCCGGTGCTGACACCGCGGCCAGCTCGACTCCCCACGACGAAACGAACGCGACATCGTCGTCCACCTCGCCGTCCGGGCCGGAGGCTGCACCTGCGCCGGCGTCGGCGCCGAGTGCCGACCAGGTCGCCCCGAGCACCTCGTAGTCGCGGGACGTGAACGATTCCGGCTCGAATTCCGCCGTCTCGGCGTGGGCGAGTCGCGCCGGCCGGCCCGCGAGCGCCGAGCGGAGCCCACCCGGATCGGCCATTCCGGC
This sequence comes from Leifsonia sp. TF02-11, assembly GCF_017565305.1. Classification (GTDB taxonomy): domain Bacteria; phylum Actinomycetota; class Actinomycetes; order Actinomycetales; family Microbacteriaceae; genus Leifsonia. Next base: position 17,701 of record NZ_JAGEKP010000017.1, on the reverse strand, counting down.
GAACCAGTCGACATCGCCCCAGTACGGGGCGATTCCGGCGAAGGTGACGACGGCCGCGGCCCGCTTCGGCGCGAGTGCAGCGCAGGCGAGCGCGTGCGGGCCGCCACCCGAGGCGCCCATCGTCGCGAAGCGTTCGATGCCCAGCGTGTCGAGCACCGCGATCACATCCGCGGCCGCGTCGGCGACACTGCGGCCGGGGAGCGGGTCGGACCCGGGGTAGCCGGGACGAGCGCAGGAGACCACTCGGAGCCCCCTGGCCGCGGCCTCAGAGGCCACCGGCTCGATGACGGCGCCGGTCTGCGGCGTCCCGTGATGCCAGACCAGCACGGGAGCATCCTCGGCGCCTCCGGTGTCGAAGTATCGGACCTGTCGGCCGTCCGGGCGGGTGACAGCGCCAGAGGGTGGCGGCGCGTCGCTCATCCCCGCCACGCGTCCACCTCGCGCTGCAGCGCCGCCTTGCGCGCGGCGGACGCGAACGACACGTCGATCGAGGTGCGGGCGAACCGCTCGGCCGTCGCAGCGTCGACGCCGAGCGCGTCGCGGACGGCGAGGTAGTTGCGGCCGACGTAGCCGCCGAAGTAGGCGGGGTCGTCGGAGTTGATGGTCACCCGCACTCCGGCGGCGTCGAGAGCCAGCAGCGGATGGTCGGCGAGATCGGGCACGGTGCGTAGGCGCACGTTCGACAGCGGGCACACCGTGAGGGGGACGCCCTCCGCGGCGAGGCGCGCCAGCAGTTCCGGATCCTCCGCCGCCCGGATGCCGTGGTCGATCCGTTCGACCCCGAGCACGTCGAGCGCCTGGCGGATGTAGGCGGGCGGGCCCTCTTCGCCCGCGTGGGCGACCGTGTGCAGTCCGGCCTCCTTCGCTCGGGCGAAGACCCCCGCGAACAGCTCGGGCGGGTAGCCGACCTCCGCGGAGTCCAGCCCGACGCCGAGCAACCGCTCCGGCCGGGTGAGCGCGGCGCTGAGCACCGCATCGGCCGACTCCACCGGCTGGTCCCGCAGGAAGCACAGGATGAGTCCGCTGGAGATGTCGAGGTCGCGCTCCGCCTCGGCCAGGGCGCCGCTGATGCCGTCGACGACCGCTTCCAGCGCGATACCGCGGCTCACGTGCGCCTGCGGGTCGAAGAACAGCTCGACATGGCCGAGGCCCTGGGCGGCGGCCGTGCGGAGGTACCGCCGGGTGAGCTCGGCGAAGTCGTCCTCGGTGCGCAGCACCGCCATCGTCGCGTAGTACAGGTCGAGGAACGACTGCAGGTCGGAGAACTCGTACCGGGCGGCGAGCTCCTCGACCGACGCGTACGGCAGATCCACCCCGTTGCGGCCGGCGAGCTCGAACGCGAGCTCCGGCTCCAGCGTGCCTTCGATGTGGAGGTGGAGCTCGGCTTTCGGCAGGGCGAGCAGGGCTTCGTCGGACGGGAGCGAGGTCATGTCCTCGATCCTCCCACCGAAGGAGGCGGGATCCGACATCCGGACGACGAGGTGACCCGCGCCGCGCCGCTAGCGTCGGAGGATGAGCACCTTCACCCGTCGCCGACGCGCCATTCTGCTCGTCGCCGCCGTCGCAACCATCGCGACCGGCCTGGCCGTCCACGGCCTGGCCGGCGGCTGGGCCGGCGGGTTCGTGGCGGACGCGCTCTATGCCGTGCTGATGGTCGTGCTGGTCGCCATCGTGGCGCCGCGCGCGCCGAGCGTCGCGGTGGGGGCCATCGGCCTGGCGGTGTGTGTCGCGGTGGAGCTGTTCCAGCTCACCGGCGTGCCCGCGCGGTTGTCGGCCACCGTCCCCGGCGCCGAGCTGGTGCTGGGGTCGACGTTCCAGGCGACCGATCTGCTCGCGTACGCCGTCGGTGCGGCGGTCGCGACGCTCGCCGACGTCCTCGTCAGGAGACGCGCAGCAGGATCTTCCCGAGGTGCGCGGACGACTCCATCCGCCGATGCGCCTGAACCGCGTCTGTGAAGGGGAACACCGAGTCGATGACCGGGCGCACCTCGCCGGCCGCCAGCAGCGGCCAGACGTGCTCGCGCACGGCCGCGATGACGGCGACGCGCTCGGCCAGCGGGCGGGCGCGCAGCGTCGTGCCCTGGATGCGGGCGCGCTTGTGCATCAGCAGCCCCATGTCGACGGCGGCCGGGGTGCGGTCGCGGACCGCGATCGACATGATCCGGCCTCCGGTGGCGAGCGCCGCCAGATCGCGAGCGATGTAGTCGCCTCCGACGATGTCGAGCACGACGTCGGCGCCGCGGCCGTCCGTGAACGCGAGGACCGCGGCGACGAAGTCGTCGGTGCGGTAGTCTACGGCCGCCTCGGCGCCGAGCGAGCGGCAGAACGCCGCTTTCTCCGGGCTGCCCGCCGTCGCGATCGCGTGCGACCCGAGTGCGCGTGCCAGCTGGATCGCCATCGAACCGATCCCGCTCGACCCGCCGTGGACGAGCAGAGTCTCGCCGGCAGCCAGGCCCCCGAGGTCGAACACGTTCGACCAGACCGTGGCTGCGACTTCGGGAAGGCCGGCGGCCTCCACCGGGTCGACGCCCTCCGGGACCGGCAGCACCAGGCCGGCGTCGACCGTGACGAGCTCCGCGTAGCCTCCTCCCGGCAGCAGGGCGCAGACGAGATCGCCCTCGCGCCAGCGCCCCGGCTCGACAGCGTCGCCGATCGCGTCGATGACGCCGGAGACCTCGAGACCCGGCCACTCGGGCGCGCCGGGCGGCGACGGATAGTAGCCGCGGCGCTGGCTCAGGTCGGCGCCGTTGAGCCCGGCGGCGATCACCCGGATGCGCACCTCGCCCGGTGCCGGAAGCGGCTCGGCGACCTCGGCCAGGGTCAGGACGTCCGCCTCGCCGGGCTGCGGGACGACGATCGCGCGCATCAGCGGACCGCCGTACGTTCCGGGCCGGAGCGGCGGCCGAGCACGTCCCGGATCCTGACCTTGCTCGAGTACTCGATCGAGCCGTAGCGGAACAACCGCACCGCCAGTCGCAGCACCACGTACGACAGCGCGAACAGCTCGACGATGATCACGATCGCCTGCCAGAGCGGCAGCGAGCCGAAGGCGTTGAGGATGAGCGCCGTGATCGGAGCGGTGTACGGGAAGTACGCCAGGATCTGCACGATCGGCGCTTCCGGCGTGCTGACGGCGTAGCTCGACGCGTAGAGCGGGATGACCACCGCGAAGATCACGACGGAGAAGAACGGTGCGGCGTCCTTAGCGGTCGGCATGACCGCGCCCACCGCCACCAGCGTTCCGGTGAAGAGTGCGAAGCCGCCGATCGTGATCAGCGCACCGACGATCATCTTCTGCGGGTCGAAGACGAGGCTGCTCAGATCGAGGTTCGGGATGGCGAGCTGGTCGCGGAAGAACAGATAGCCGACGACCACCGGCAGCGCGAACACCGCGATCTGGATGAGACCAACCGCGAACAGCGACACCACCTTGCCGACCAGGAGGTTGGTCGGGTTGATCGTCGTCAGGATCATCTCCGTGACGCGGTTCTCCTTCTCCTCCAGGGTGGAGTTCAGCATCTGATTGCCGAGGAAGACGATGACAACGAAGAACGCGGCCAAGAAGATGAGCGCGGGCAGGATGGCTTCGAATCCCGGTGCGACGGCCCCGTCCTTGAACGTGGTGGTCGTCGTGTTGGTCTCGCCGCGCAGGATGTTGACGTCGACCGGGCTGGACAGTTTCTCTTCGACGCTGGTCGACAGCAGGGACTGCGCGACGGCCGAATACTTGCTGTTCTGGAAGACGCCTGCGTCGGCTCCGTAGACCTTGATCGCCTGTTTCGAGGGGTCGGCGGGATAGTCGAAGAACGCGGGGGTGCCGCCGATCTGCACCTCCTCGACGCCCTCCGAGCTGCTCGCGATCTGCTTGCCGCCGTAACTGTGCGCGATCGCCGGGTCGACCAGGCCCGACGCGTCGACGTACAGGAAGTCGAAGCGCGCGTTCTTCTGCTGGTCTGCGGTGTTCGCGCTGCTGACATTGGCCGAGATGAGGAGCGCGCCCAGCCCGAACACCAGGATGGGGAGAATGAGCGTCACCGCCCAGAAGCTGCGCTTCTTGATCGTTCGGGTGAACTCGAAAGCGATGACGGTGGAGAGGTTGTGGCGGGCCATGGTCAGTCCTCCTCGCGGCTGGAGGCGCCGTAGACCTCGACGAAGATGTCGTCGAGCGATTTGCGGGTGGGGGAGAAGCGCGTGACGTGGAGGCCCGTCTCCACGAACGAGCGCAGGATCGCGGCGGTGTCGGCGTCGTTCGCGACCTCCAGCTCGGCGTGTCCGCCCTCGTCCTTCGCGATGCGGTAGGCGGGGGAGGCCGGGATCGTACCGTCGTGGTCGACGTGCACGACGGTTCCGCCGAACTGCTCCTGCACCTCCGAGACGGTGCCGTAGGCGCGCGAGACGCCGTCTTTCAGGAGGATGACGCGGTCGCAGAGCCGCTCGACCTCCTCCATCTGGTGCGTCACCATCATTACGGTGGAGCCCGCGCGCTTCTGGTCGTCGATGATGTCCATCAGCAGCCGGCGGTTCACGGGGTCGAAGCCTTTGGTCGGCTCGTCGAGGATCAGCAGTTCCGGCTGGTTCATGATCGTGACGCCGAGCTGCACCTTCTGCTGCTGGCCGCCGGAGAGCTTGTCCAGCCGGGTCTTCTCCTTGTCCCCGATGCCGACGCGTTCCAGATAGTCCCGCGACCACCGGCGGGCCTGTTCGGCTCCGAGCCCCTTGAGTCGGCCGAAGTAGACCATGACGTCGATGACGGGCTCCTTCTTGTAGAGCCCCCGCTCCTCCGGGAGGTACCCGAGGCGCTCGCCGGTCTCCGGCGAGAAGTCCTTGCCGTCGATGTGGAGGACGCCTGCGGTCGGCTGGTAGATGCCGAGAAGTGCGCGGATGGTCGTGGTCTTGCCGGAGCCGTTGCTGCCGAGGAAGCCGAACGTCTCACCGCGCACGATGTCGAAGGAGAGGTCGCGGATCACGGTCGTGCGGCCGAAGTCCATCCGGAAGCCGGCGATGTGGACGAGTGGTTCGGAGCCGGGTGCGGTCGTGGCGGGCGTGTCTGGTGGAGTGCTCACGCAGTCGAGCCTAGGGGAGTGGCGGCGCTTGCATCCCGGCGACGCACGGCGTAGCATTCCCAACACAAGTGTTGATAAAGGAAACAGTCGAATATGCAGACGGATGACACGGTCCCCGCGGTGAGCGAGCGGCTCGATCGGGCGTTCCAGGCGCTCTCCGACTCTGTGCGTCGGGCGATCATCACCCGGCTCAGCTCGGGTCCGGCGACCGTGAACGAGCTCGCCGAACCGTTCGCGATCACCACCCAGGCGGTGTCCCGCCACATCCGCGTGCTGGAGGAGGCCGGGCTCGTCACGCGCAGCCGGGACGCGCAGCGCCGACCGGTGCACCTGCGTCCAGGCGCGCTCGAAGAGCTCACCTCCTGGATCGACCGCTACCGGTTGATCCACGAACAGCGGTTCCGCACCCTCGACACCGTGCTCGGCGCCCTCGCGGACGCCGACACGTCCACCGGCCGGAAAACGAAGAAGGAATGAGAACAGTGAACGACGTCACCATCACCGCCCCGGAGGGCCTGCCCTTCATCGACATCGAGCGCGAGTTCGACTATCCCGTCGAGCTGGTCTTCCGCGCGCACAAGGAACCGGACCTGTTCAAGCGCTGGCTTGGGCCGCGTGGCTACGAGATGGACCTGGAGCAGTTCGACTTCACGACGGGCGGCCGCTATCGGTACGTCCACACCGTGGGAGACGAGTCGTACGCGTTCAACGGGGTCTTCCACGTCGTGCGCGACAACGAGTTCGCCATCCAGACGTTCGAGTTCGAAGGGTACCCGGACGTCGTGAGCGTCGAATCGATCCGCTTCGAGCCGCTCGAGGGCGGACGCAGCAGGCTGCACGTCCACGCCGTCTACCCGACCTTGGAGGCCCGCGACGGCATGGTCGCGTCGGGTCAGGCGAAAGGGGTCATCGAGGGGTATGAGCAGCTGGACGAGGTGCTCGCGAGCGTCTGAGTCGGTGCGGCGCGCCGCTTACGCGAGCGCCTCGAGCAGGGCCGGGTGCAGCAGTCCGTTGGAGGCCAGCGACGACCCGTTGGCCGGGCCCGGCTCCCCGGTCGCCGAGGTGAAGGCACCGCCGGCCTCCTCGACGATCGGGATGAGCGCGGCCAGGTCGTAGGTCTTCACGTCGAACTCGCCGACAGCGTCGAGGAGGCCCTCGGCCAGCAGCATGTACGACCACATGTCGCCGTACGCGCGGTCGCGCCACACCCGCCGGGTCAGGGCGACGAGCCGGTCGAGGTAGCCGGCCTCATCCCACTGGGCGATGCTCTGGAAGCTGATCGAGGCGTGCTCGAGGTCGGCGACCGCGGAGACCCGGATCGGGCGGGGCTGGGCACCCGGGGCGTCGGTCGTCCACGCGCCGTCGCCGACCTCCGCCCACCAGCGCTTGCCGAGAGCGGGGGAGCTGACCACGCCGATCACCGGTTTCCCGTCGATCGCGAGCGCGATGAGCGTGCCCCACACGGGCACGCCGCGCAGGTAGTTGGACGTGCCGTCGATCGGGTCGATGATCCACTGCCGGCTCGCGTCGCCCTCCGTGCCGTACTCCTCGCCGAGGATGCCGTCGTCGGGCCGGTCGGCCGCCAGCGCCTCCCGGATCGCCCGCTCGACGGCGAGATCCGCTTCGGTGACGAACGTACGGTCGGGCTTGGTGTCGATGTGGAGGCCTCGCTCGCGGAAATGCGCGGACGAGATCCCATCGGCGAGATCGGCGAGCCGGAGCGCGAGCGCCAGGTCGGAGGAGAGGGGCCGGTCGAAGTCGCGTGCATCGGTCACGCCAGGAGCCTAGCGGCCCGACACCCGGACACGCCCGGGCTTCCGCGTCGACGCCCCTCGATTGGCGAACCGCCCGACCCGGATGCTAATGTTGAGCCTCGGTCCGGGAAACTGAACCGAATGCGCCTCTAGCTCAATCGGCAGAGCAATTGACTCTTAATCAATGGGTTCAGGGTTCAAGTCCCTGGGGGCGCACCCAACACCGCAGGTGGCGAGAAGCCCCCGATCCCCTGGAAACACTGGGATCGGGGGCTTCTTCGGTTTCGTGTGTCGGTGCGCGATAAGGCCGTTTGCCCACATTTTGCCCACACCTGATTCCGCGGCTGCTCCGTCGGGCCGACGGTGGCATGCCGGGTCCTCGTAGATGCGAGTGAGCACCGCGGACGATGAAGTCCGCGGACGACAAGAATTGCGCCGACAGCGAGCCAGCCCCCGACTGTACTAAGTTCACGGTCCAGAAGCACACGGAGCGTCGATCTGACCAAGCTCCGGTTCAACAATGAGAGGTCCCCGCAACGTTACGGATTAAGCGAATGGGACGAGCACTCGCGCATCGAACGCCTGACGCGGCTCTTGCGAGGACTCCGAGGCCATGCCTTGTACCTGTTCAAAACGTCTCGGGTCTCCAACCCGCCAGGTACTTGTCCGCGAGCTGGAGCGTTTCGTCGTCTCCGAGCGCCTTCCGAACCTTGCCTACGGCCTCCTCTAATGCGGCTTCGGATCCGAACACCCGGATGAGGAGCTCCCAAGCAAGCCGATCTTCGGACCTCACCTGTCGGGAGTCCATCGACTGCGACCGTGCAGTCGACTTGAGCGAGTGCAGCACCGCTCGCAGCAGAACGGGATCGTCACTCGGGGTGAGCGGCGTTTCGCCAGTCTCTGTCTTCAAAGTGTCGTAGAGGCGCCAAGCGTCCCATTCACGCGAGGGCTCGGCTGGTGGGGTCCTCCGGAGGCGTGCGACAAACTCCGTGTACATCAGCGCCGCGAACCCTTCACTTACGAGTTTGTGTCCTGTCCCTTCGCGATAGCCCATGCTGTGGATGAAGTTGAGTTGCGACGAGTACGTCTCGATGCCCTCGAGGATTTGCGCGACCAGGGCTTCTCGCTCTGCCTCATCTTCGACTCGGCGCAGAAGTCGCAGGACAACGCGGCCAACAGTGATGTCAGGGCGTCCTATGTCGAAGAAGCCTCGCTGCTTCTTCTCGGGAATGGTGTCGATGAGGTTCAGCAGTGTAATTGATGCCGGGACGATCATGTCGGTCGTGAACTTTGCTTCATACGACGTGAGGCCTTCGAGGACGGTCTCGAGCTGCTCACGGTCCAACCCGGTCAGATACTCCTTGAGCGCTGCTCCATTGCTCAGGAGTTCAAAGGCCCGCTCGGAGCTTCGGAACGCAACTAGTTCGTCCGGTGCGACACGGTCGAAGTAGAGACTGATGAAGTCGATGTGAGCCATCCGATGCGCGGTTCGCCACGTGCCGAGCCAGCTAGATCCGTAGTGACTGTTTTCGATGTACTGCACCGCCGCAGGGAACACACGGCTGAAGAGTGCCCGGATCAGTTCGCCATCGTCAGGGAACTCTTCGAGCAGAACAGAGATGGCCTTCTGAGCTTTTTCGTCCTTGCGCCCCATGATCTCGCGCGTGTTTGTGAGTTGGGCTCGAAGCTTCGATAGCTGCTGGATGAGTTCAGGACGGAAGACGCGAAGTGCCTCCATTGCGAGAAGGTCGATCAGATCGATTTCTTGGCCGAGGCTCTTGATGGTTGACCTGGCTGAGATCGCGTAACGCGTCACATCACGCATGTTCGAGAACAGCGGGTCGATCACTTCCCAGTACACGTCGCTCCATCGGCTCTCGTCGAGTGTGACGTTCGCGACGGGGGCGATGATGCGATCCAGTTCTTCGAAGACCTGCGACCGAAGCAGTTTCTCCGGCGCCTGCGGCACATCGAAGCTCAGCTGGACAATCTTCTCAAGATACGCTCGGCCGGGAACGCCGTCTTCCGTGAGCGCCTGCTCCACGCGATCTCTGTCGAAGGCCAACACGTAAATGATGTTCGGAAAGCTCGCCGTCAGACGGACGAGCTTGAAGATCTCGCGAATCTCGATTGTGGTGAGCCGGTCGATGTCGTCGATGACCACCACGATAGGTTGTGCGAGCGCGATGAGCTCCTTCGTGATTTCTTCCCGCACCTTCTTCGCGCTGCGATCAGCGTTCGTCGTGTCGGCCAGTCCGCTTAGCGCAGCTGCCGCTGCTTCCCCTGCGAACGCCGCGCCTGGAAGCGGTATGAACTGTGACACTGGCTTGAGGATGCCGGCGTACTGAGCGAGCCAGTCCGCAGTCTTCCCAAAGCGGCTCTTGCTGCGAACATTGAGCTCCGCCCCGATCTCGGTGAAGAAGAAGTTCACGAGCTGGTTAGAACCAGAGAACATCCAAGGGTTGAAGTCAACGACAGTAAGAGCCGGCTCGGTCTCAAACTGTTCACGCATCAGGTTGATGAACGAGCTCTTACCGTGCCCCCACGGCCCCAAGATACCGACTACAAGCCCTTGGCTAGCGTCGAGTTCCCGGATCGAGTCCGCGAAGTCGTGCGCAACCGGTGCCCGTCCGAGGTCGTCCTCGGCCGACGTCGTGATTGGTGCGTCGACCGGCGGCTTCTGCCGAGGATGTTCATTGCAGCTCATATGTCCCCCACTTGTTCTGATTCGCATCAGTCTTGCAAGCACGGCCGACACACGCATGACCATTGGGCCTCTGAACGAATGCCGGGTCCTTACCGCTCGATTGCGTTGAGGATGATCGTGTCATCTCTCACACTCGGCTGTGTGGTGGGCGATATGTTCCGGACGGCAGGACGGACAGATGGACAAGCAGTGCTGCTTCTTGCTGAGTTGCAACGTAGTTTGCGGGAGGCAACCGTCGAGCGCGCGCGTCTCTATTCCAGTTGCCTGTTCCAGGGATTTGTGGCCAACTTCGCGGCCGCCTCGTCGAGTCGGACCGCGACCATGTCGAGGTCCTCGTCGAATAGGTCCGCGTAGACGTCGAGGGTCATTGCGGCGCTCTTGTGGCCGAGCATCTTCTGCAACACTTTGATGTTCGCGCCCGCGCTGACCGCCAAGCTCGCAGCCGTGTGACGCAGGTCGTGCGGGGTCATGTACTCGAGGCCGGCGTTGGCCAATGCGATCGCGAACCATGACGGGTTGTTCTCGCGATGGTGCGGGCGTCCCAGGAACCCGCCGTGGCGCCGCTCGAAGATCAAGCTGTCTTTCGATTTGCCGGCGATGGCGTTGCGGATTGGTTCGCCGACGATCGTCGGTAGTGGGACTGATCGACGCTCCCAGCTCTTCGGCGTTCCGAGGATCACGTAGCCGTCGACCTGCGTCGCGGAGCGCACGATCGAGATCCGATGACGATCGAAGTCGACGTCTCGCGGGCGAAGAGCGATCGCCTCACCCCAGCGCAGGCCGGTGTACGACAGAAGCAACACCAGAAGCGCCAGGTTGTCATCTTCGATGCTTCGCACCAGGGAAGCGACTTGCGTGTGTGTGAGGTACACACGCGGCTTCTCAGAGCTCTTTCGCGGCAGATTGTCGATGCCGCGCGCAGGGTTCTTCGGGATCCGACCGTCCTTGACCGCGGTGTCGAGGATCCCCGCGAGCACGCCGACTGCGCGAATGACCACCGTCGCCGAGCGCGGCGTCGCGTCGGCGATCTTCCGCCGGCCGGCGTTCTCGGCGATCCCGAGGCTGAGCTGGCGGACCCACTCCTCGACGTCGGACGGACGAATGGCTCGGATCTCCACCTCGCCCCAGCGCGGTTCGACATGCACTCTCCAGGCGGCGGCCAAGGGTGCGAACGAAGAGGGCTTCAGTGCTCGCTCCTTCTTCGCGAGGAACGCGCGAGAGAGTGACGCCACCGTCACTCGGCTCAACGAGGGGTCGATGTACGCTCCGGTTGCTTTCCGGACCTCGATGGAGGCAAGGAACAACTCGGCGTCGCGTTTGGTCCGGAAGCCACGCTTGTCGGTCTGGGCATTATCGGGCTTGCGGTACCTGACTCGATACCGCCGACCGGCCGATGTCTCGTATGGAGTGATGCTCCCCATGGCAGCGAACCTAGCTCTCAGTACCGACATGCATTGCGGCGATCTCGGCGGTCGGGTGCAGTCTGGAGCCGTGGACATGGACATGCTGCATCCCGAGCCGATGCGCTGGGGCGCGAACGATGTCGAAGCCGTAGAGCTGTGTTTTCGATGGATGATCTACCTCGGAGCGAGCGACACCGTGATCGCTGCCGGTGAGGCTCGTCGAGCATGTGACCTCTACAGCTCTCGCTATCTGGGTTGGGTTGACAATCGACGGGGGAATCTCGATGTCGAGTTCGTGGAACGGGTGGCGACCGTTGCGCACCCTGATGGCCGGCAAGCGCTGATCTTCGTGCCAGGGGGCGTGCTTCCGCAGGCTAAACGGCGGGCGGATGACCTGGGCTTGGCAGTGCTCGGGTTCCACTCCGAGAACGCGACATTGGACGGTGTGAACTCGCTTGGACGTCGTTTCCGAGATGGTGGTTTGGCGAAGCAATAGCATCCGGGCCCCTTACCTGAGGCCGATCGATGCGGATTGGGCTGGCGTGGTAGGAGTCGAGGGTCCGAGGTGGCTGCGGGCGGTTCGGCGGAGTTCGGCGAGGGCAGATGCGCGCGAATCTTCGACCGTGGGTTCGATGGTTTGGCGGTTCATCGATTCCGCGAGCTCGGCCTTTGCCGACGATTCGGTCGCAGCGACGACGATAGCCTTGTTGTCTTCCTTGCCGCGAGTGAGGCCCACGTACAGCCCGGCAGCGTCGACGCCAGGGCCGACGATGGAAACGTCTGTGGTCTCACCTTGGACGCCGTAGACGGTGGTCGCATATGCGAGGTGCAGGTGCGATTCGGCATAGCTGGCGGGAATCCTTCGCAGATCTGACGTGTCGTTGGGCGCTGCCAGCAGTACGTCTCCGTTGATGATCGATCTGACCACCCACGTCTGCCTGTTCTGGACGCCGGCACCGCCATCGTTGCGCCGGGTCTGCACCAGGTCGCCTACGAAGATCGCCTGACCCTCCTGACCAGTGGCGACCCTCTCGGTTCCGAGGGCACCGGCTGAGATCCGTTGAGCCTGGATAGACTCATTGACGGCCATCGCTTCTGCGTGTGTGGCGGTCACGAGCGCTATCGACTGTCGTCGTTGTTGCGCCTCGAACCAGCCGCTGACCATAGCTCGCCTGGCTTCGACATCATTGTCGGTACGGATGACGTGACCAGTTTGGATCAGTTCGGCTGCGACTTCGGTCGCGGTGTCTTGACCTCGGAGTTCGCGCACCCGAAGAGTGAGTTCTGCCCAGTGGGGATCCTTGAAGCGATGGCTTGTGGTCATCTCCACGCGCGACTCGGTGCGGCGCCAGAAGAGTGCCATAGCTCCGGAGTGCCCAACCGGGAGGGCCTGGCGCTCGTCGCCGATGAGCGCCACATCTGCACCGGTGCGCTCAACAACATCGACCAGGCCCCGGGCAGCCTCGAGGTCGAGCATGCCGGCTTCATCAACCACGATGCGGTCAGCCGGGCGGATCCGCATACGTGGGCCGCTGTAGATCCGGCCTGTCGAGGGATCGTGTGCCCCCTGCTCAAGCCGACTCCACTCGGTGGCTCCGGCCTCGTTGGTCCTCCAGCGCCATCCGTAGTCAAACAAGAGCTGATGCAGCGACGACGACTCGCTCAGAGTTTCGCGTCCAGCGACGATTGATGCCTTCTTCGTCGGTGCAACGATGATCATGTTCCGGCCGTGACGGCGGAGAGCCGCGGCGGCGATCCTGAGCATGGCGGTCTTTCCGGTACCAGCGGCACCGGAAACGGTGACATTGCGTGCGGTTCCCGCGATCGCGGCGGCGCCCGCAAGCTGCTCAACGTCGAGGCGGCGACCCGGTTCGACCGCATGAGCGATGGCTTCGACAACATCCTGTCGCTCATCGACCCCGTCAACGGAGAGCTTTTCGATTCGGTTGGCGAGCTTTGTCTTGAGAAGCGCGGTGTTGGTAGCCATGAGTCGCTTGACGTGTGCCGGGATGCCAGGCTCGGTGAGCAAAGCGACGGTGTGGGAGCCAGCAAGGTCGACCACGGAATCGAGGGCCTCTGCGAGTCGATCCCGAGGGGCATTGGCGCCGGTTGACGCGATGGCACGAATCGCGCCCGCACGAATGTCCCACTCGCTGAATCGGCCGCCGGTGCCCGTTGATCGAGTGTCTGCATCGACGACCGCCTTGGCTGCGAGCAACTCGAGGTCGAGATCGGCAACGGCTACTGCATGGAGCTCCGCACCGGGCCGTTCGCGTGCGAGCTGCGGGTCGGTCGCGATCAATTCCTCGCGGACCAGCGTGGCCCAGTCGTCTTCGTCGAAATTGCCGGGCTTGTTTGGTCGACCGGCTGCCCATGCCCATCGGTCGATCTGGTTCATCACGTCGTGTGACGGTTCCTGCCCGGGGTGCTGCTGCTTCCACCACGCGATCCGCGTGGCCTTATTGGCTTCGATCTGCGCGGACCGCTTCGACAGTGGGCGTACCAGGTACTGCAGCTGGGCGATCTCCCCGGCCTCGTTGAGGGAGAAGCCTTTAGCGGCGAGTGCGTTGATCCAGGCGGGGTCGGTGCGGGAGGCGAGGTCGCCTTCGGCGTTGATCACGTTCTGGAACCGCAACGCGACCCGGGTGTCGATGTTGGACCATTTGCCGTCTCGGCCTTGGACTTTGACGTTGAGCCAGAGGTGGCGGTGCTTGTGCGGATCCAACGAGCGGGAGCGTTCGTGCCGGAGCTCGACGACTTCGATTCGAGCCAGGTCTTCTCGGATGGCGCCGCCTTTGCCGCGTCGCGCGTTGAGCTCGGACTGCCACAGCTTCACGATTCGGTCGCGGACTCGGTCTTGGAGGTCCTCATACGCGGCGGCGAGATCGGGGTCGAGCATGGCTGCGATGGAGAACGACTTCGGCGCGTTGATCGTCGCATCCAGAATCAGATCCGCGACGGGCGACTCCAGGTCGCGGCCGCGATGCTCGCCCGTGAGTGGGTCGAGTCCGTCGACCCAAGCCTTCAGTTGGTCGCGGGTGAGAAGGTCGTCGCGGATTGCCCCGTTCTCGACGATGTACCGGGTCATGACCGCGTCGGCGTAGCCTGCGGCGGCGATCACACCGTCGGCGGTTTTGGCGGTGAGAGTCGCGTCACAGACGCCACCGAAGGCGTAGTCGACCGCTTGCTTGACGCCGTGGGACTGCTGTCCCCGCTTCCATCTGGCTACACCGCCTCGCACCTGCACTCACCTCCGCTTGCCTCATCTCGGGCTTCCCGAAACTGGACAGTCTTGCCCTTTCAAAAAAATGTCCTTCTACTTAGAACTTCCGGTTCCAAGTCGGATTTGACGCGCAAACAGCCCAAATGTCCGAAACCCGCTAGTAATTCATGGAAATTGGGCCGTTTCCCGACCTAACCGGGCCGAGGACCGCACGGCCATCGTGCGACTGACCACCGACGCTGACGCGAGCAGACTGCATCTCAGGCTGCCGGCGCGAGGGCTCATGGACCCCCTCCTCGGCGCGGCGGGCGAGCTTTCTCGCGGTGGTCTGTCCGAATCCAATGCCTTCATACCTACACGTTGTGTTTCCCAACCGGATTTGACGCGCAAATCCGAAATTTGTCGGATTCAGCAGCGTGGAGCCCACGGGACGCGCCGCTGCCTTGTGCCACAATTCGACTACCCGAGCGAGGAGAAATTGCGTGCCCAACCTGTTGCGAGCAATCGTCCCGATGTTCAGCGGCGGTGTGTTCGCGATCATTGGGGTTCTGCTTTGGCGTCATGCCGAGGGCGCGGCTGAGTCTTTTCGTAAAACGGGTTCTATGTTTTTCGGCGACAAGACTGCCGAGACTGTCTACACGGCGTGGAACCTGAAATGGGGAGCCGGCGGGGCCGTCGTGATCGGCGCAATCATGTTCATCTCCGGTCTGTTCGCCACCATCCGGCTTCTCTGAGCCGACCGTCAACTAAGCGCGAATAGGGGAGCTTTGCGAGCCCGAGTCCTCACCCGGTGGGTCGCGTACTACGCGTTTGCCCTCCTCTGGCTGATCTTCCTGGTGTTCATGATGATCGAGCGGATTCGGACGTCATCGCTAGGTTCTTCGACGGAGCTGACCATTGGGATGGTGGTGCTCGGCGGAGTGCTCGTTGCGGCGCTCATTGGTTTTCCGCTGTGGGTTCTGCCGAACGTTCGATGCCGCGCCGAGCTACGTCGTCGCTTTCCCGATGCAGTCGTGCTCGTCGCGCGACGCGATGATTTCCGCCCATTCATTGACGTGGACGCGCTCGACATCCCGTATAGGAGAATCCCGTACTTCCTCACGGTTGTTGCAGATCGAGGCTCACTCTCGGCCTGGGCGGGAGGCGATCCGGGAGAACAGCCCCGACAACTCGCTTCGATTCCTTGGCGCGTGTTGACTCCACTCGAGCAGGCTGCGACAGAGGGAGTGCTTCCGCAGTTCGTGCTGCGTTCCACCGCGCACTGGCACGGCGAAGAGCAACCGCTGCAGTTGACACTGGGCTCCAACGCATTCGGTGGACTATTCCCGCAGACCTACCGAGGTTCTCGCGCAGCCCTCGCCGCGCTCAACGGCCTCACCGCTCTCAACGCCCGCGCGTGTTTGATCGAAGGTGAGTCGCCGCAGACATGACGCCTAGCGAGAACGAAGAGATAAGTCGCGGGGGACGTCACGCGCGCGAGCGCAGACCGGGAGACGCAAGGCGTGGGTTCCTCGCCGGCTTTGGTCACGTCGTCGGCAAGGTCATCGACGCCGTCTTGAGTGCGCTCATACCCTGACGGACAGCGGTCCACCGGTGACGGCGATGAGCGCTGCGAGGACGCTGCGATAGAGCTCGTCGGTTCGCTGGTCGTATTCCGCTCCGCGGGCCGCGTCGGAGTAGGCGAGGTCGTTCCAAGATCCCATCCCGCCGAACACCCATGATTTGACCGCCGCGGCTAGGAGCTGGCGCGACTCCAGCGGAAGGCCCTCCGGGGCGAGGTCAGGGTTGTACGGGATCGCAGGCTCGGGTGCGTCCAGCAGACCCAGAGCCTCCGTGAACCAGCTGGCCCACTCAGCGATGTCGACGTCGCGTTCCGCAAACCCTTTGATCGCATCGAGCGCGGCCCGGAGATCATCTCGGGCCGAGGACGATGGAGGTTGCACGACCCCGGACCGGTCGAGTGGGACGCCCGTGAGCTGCACGGCCCAAATCCGCTGGTCCGTGCGGTTCCGATCGTGAACAGCCCAATGCGACTGCCAGAGGTGCGGAGTGAGGGCGTCATCGACTAGAGCC
The DNA here is from genome assembly GCF_017565305.1 of Leifsonia sp. TF02-11. GTDB lineage: Bacteria > Actinomycetota > Actinomycetes > Actinomycetales > Microbacteriaceae > Leifsonia. Next base: position 1,478 of record NZ_JAGEKP010000017.1, on the reverse strand, counting down.
CACCGGCCACCATTCGCGAACGACGCCGCAACCGGAGCCGGGAGATCAGCCGGCTGCGCGCCTCCAACAACCAGCGACAGGCGGCGACCGCCCGAGTCCTTCACGAATCGCAGCCACTCGGCGACACCGTCAGCCTCCCACTTGCGGGTACCAAGCAGCCGTCGCTGCGCACACGTTACGTGCACGTTCTCGACGTAACGGAACGCTGAGTTGTCTCTATCGAGGGCGGGTGGGCGCTCGGTCCCTGACGCGAGCCAATCATTGCCATGCAGACAAAGCGCGATCAGCGCCGCGAGTTCGCCATTCATATTGCGATTCTGCCGTGTGAGCCGTCTCGGGCGTGGTTGCGGCGTCTCCGGAGTTTCTGGAACGAGTACGACTGCGCGGGCGTTCTGCAACCAGGTTCAAGCGGCGGCCCAAAAGGAGCTGAAGCGACGGATAGAACTGATGAACAGATACAACCCAAGACGAGACCAAACCGAAGGAAGAGAGATAGGAACCAAGGACGGAGATAGGAGAGACCTGGGCGAAAAGAGATAGAAGCTAAGAGCGGATGCACGCAGGCACTTTGGCAGTCGGGCCCTCCTATCGCCTTCCCCTGCCGAACGCTTCGGTCGCCAGTTCTAGACGCGACACGCGCGCTGCGGATAGCGCGGCTGCTACCCGATGCTTGAGCCGAGGAACCAAGGAGACAGCTAGTTTCCGCCCACCATTCCCGAGGTTTCGTTCGCGGCGTCGGGGTCAATATCCGTTTCGAGGGCTAGCAGGTTCATCTGGACGGCGTTCGAAGCGATGTCGGAAGTCAAGTCATTGTCGAGCATGCCAGCAAGGCACAGACTCGCGAACGACTGAGATACGACCTCGCCACGAACGCGCTGTTCGCGTTCATCGTCAACAACCGCTCGTCGCTCTGTCAGCATTCGAGCGAGTACTTGCGTCGATGTCTGGCCAATAGAACGGAGCTCGTCTAGCTGATGGTCGAAGTCAATTACAGCCTGCGCTCGAAGCGCTTCAACCAGTGGGGAGTCGAACCCGCGAATAGAACCGATTTCGTCCAACACCGAGATTCGTCGGAGAGCTCCGTCGGTAGTCTTCACGGCGGTCGTGATCGGCATGGTGAGAAGCGGAGGTGCCTCATCCCAGCCGTCAGCGGCAGACTCGTCCAGGATTAATGTCTCTCGCACCATGTATGTGAGCTCACGAACACGGCTGCCGCTGAATGTGGGCGCCGCGACAAAGGGCTCGCGCGAGTGTTTCTGACAGGTTGAAGTGGCCCAGGCTCGTCACCTCGATTTGGCCCAATGTGGGTCTTGTCGGTGTGGCTGTGACGGTTTGATTTGGCCAACCCCTGAGCGTGTTCTCGTTCGTATTGGACGAGGAGGGTCAGTTGGGGTCGAGAGTGGATCTATTTGCCGAGATTCGTCGGGCGGCGCGCGTCGAGGAGTTGTCGGTGAACGCGCTGTCCAAGCGGTTCCGAG
>NZ_JAGEKP010000016.1 GCF_017565305.1 Leifsonia sp. TF02-11 | reverse complement strand
CTTGACAGATATAGAAGCGTCGCTGCGCTCGCTCCGGTATTTCACGGTCTCTTGCTCATTCACCGTCGGCGCTGTTTCGGCAAGAGCGCCGAACGGCAAATGAGTTGATATGAGAGAGGAGTGCGCCGTGACCGCGAACGTCACCTTGTATGTCGAGTCCGGGTCCGCAACAAGCGACAAAACCAGAGCAGCAATAGACAGCGCCGGCATCGTCCATGAGATGGTACCGGTGAGCGCGAACGACTGCCCCCTGCAGGCCGCAATCACCCGCAGTGTGCCCTTCTCCCACCATTCGGAGTCGCGACGTGTGAACCGCCACGCGACAGCCGCCGCAGACAGAATTTCGATTGTCGAGTCGAGACCGAAGCCGATCAGCGCCGCCGATGATGCGGCGGCGCCCGCGGCGATCGCGACAACGGCCTCGACCAGTTATAGATGATGGTCGCAGCGACGATCCCGGATTCGGTGCTGGAGGACGTGCCGGCGCTCGTCGGCAAGTGCGGGACTCATGGCCGTCATGCGAAGGTGCAGTTCTCTTCGGCGCAGCAGCCAGATTCGACGTAGAGCACGACACGCAGTAGCTCGTCGAGCGCTGGCGTGAGATGACCGTCAGCGAGCCGGTACCAAGTGCGTCGACCGTCCGGACCGAAGTTTTGTCAAAAGGGAGCGGTGGCGGCTGGTGTGACCTCGTTCTGGCCAAAAGTGGTCGGCACGATCAGCTTCGGGCGCGGTTTCGTTTCTGCCTGATGCGTCCTTTGTGTCGGGCTTCAGACGTAGCTGCAGATTAGTTCCGCGTCACACCGGGTTGGATCCCCGGCGTTGGCGGCCTCGTGGAAGCTGGCGACCGTGGCGCGCAGCGCGGTGAGCTCGGCGATCTGAGCGTCCAGGCGCTCGAGTTCGTTGCCGAGCAGCGTCACGACGTGGCGGCAGGGCGCCGTGCCGGCGTCCCGCAGGCGGAGGATCTCGCGGATCTGGGCCAGGTTCAGTCCGGCGGCCCGCCCTCGGCGGATGAACTGCAGCCGGCCCACGGTTTCCTCTCCGTAATCCCGATAGCCGTTCGGGGCCCGCTCCGGATACGGAAGCAGTCCCTCGACTTCGTAGAACCGCAGCGCCTTCGTTGTCATGCTCGCCGCTGCCGCGGCCTCACCGATTCGCATCTGACCCTCCCGGAGCCCCACCTGACCGTCCAGTATAGGGGAAAATGGGGGATGTCGTGCGCGCGTGCCGAATACGTTGAGGAACGGCCAGGCGGTCACTTCCTTGGCGCACGATGTTGCGACGGGGACCGCGATCGTCACGACCCGGCGCTGCGCAACCCGAGAGGCCTCGACGTGAACACGGTGCGTGGCCTGGGACGGGAGCGAGGTGGGCATCATTTGAGCCGCCCGAGCTGCTGCTGGAGTTCTCGCAAGTGCTCGGCACGGGGGGTTGACCTTGCCTTATAGGGCAAGGCGCATGATGGGGGAAATCGAAGCATCTGCACCTCGTATTCAGGAGTCCTCATGACCAACAGCGCACCCGCCGAGTTCGATCTGGCGGTGATCGGCTCCGGAGGCGGTGCCTTCGCCGCCGCGATTCGGGCGACCAACCTTGGCAAGCGAGTCGTGATGATCGAGCGGTCGACCGTCGGCGGTACCTGTGTGAACACCGGTTGTGTGCCCTCAAAGGCACTAGTCGCGGCCGCCGAGGCACGCCACGTCGCGTTGGACGCCGCCCGGTTCCCGGGGATCGACGCGTCCGTGGAGCCGGTGGATATGCCGGCGCTGATCGAGGGGAAGCGGGTGCTGGTGGAGGGGATGCGCTCGGAGAAATACGTCGATCTGATCGGCGAGTACGGCTGGGAGCTGCTGCAGGGCGACGCCACCTTCACCGGATCCCCCGACGACCCGGCGCTGACCGTCACGGACTTCGAGGGCCGCCAGGTTCCCGTTCGTGCTGAGCAATATCTGGTCGCGACCGGATCACGGCCGTGGGCACCGACGGTCGAGGGGCTGGCGGAGGTCGACTTTCTGACCTCGACGACGGCGATGGAAGTGTCGGAGGTTCCGGAATCGTTGCTGGTCCTCGGTGGCGGACCGGTGGCGATCGAGATGGCGCAACTCTTCTCCCGCCTCGGATCGAAGGTGACCATGCTGGTCCGGTCGCGACTGGCCTCCACGGAGGAGCCGGAGGTCGCCCGCGCACTTGCGGCGGTGTTCGCCGACGAGGGTATCCGGGTGGTGCGTCGCGCCGCGCTCACCTCCGTGAGCGCCGACCCGACGACCGGCGAGATCCTCGCGACGGCCACCGTCTCGGGCGGCCGCGAGGAGTTTAGGGCGGCACGGCTTCTCGTCGCCACCGGTCGCCGGCCCGTAACCGAGGGACTGAACCTCGAGGCAGTAGGTGTGCAGACCGGGGATCTTGGCGAGGTCGTCGTCGACGATGAACTCGCGACCTCGAACCCGCGGATCTGGGCAGCGGGCGACGTGACCGGGCATCCGGAGTACGTCTATGTCGCCGCGGCGCACGGTGCACTCGTGGCCGAGAACGCGTTCAACAACGCCGGCCGCAAGATCGACTACGGGCACCTGCCCCGCATCATCTTCTCCAGCCCTACTGTCGCCGCTGTCGGGATGACGGACAAGCAAGCCAACCACTCCGGGGTCCGCTGCCGCTGCCAGGTGGTGCCGCTGGAGTACGTGCCCCGAGCGATCGTGAATCGCGACACCCGCGGCTTCATCAAGATGGTCGCCGAAGCAGACACCGGCCGCATAGTCGGACTCACCGCTGTCGGGAAAGAAGCGGCCGACCTTGCCGCGGCCGGGGTCTACATCCTCGAAGCCGGCATGACGGTTGACCAGGTCGGCAAGCTCTGGAGCCCCTATCTGACCATGGCCGAGGGTATCAGGATCGCCGCGCAGTCCTTCAGCACCGACGTCAGTAAGCTCTCCTGCTGCGCCGCGTAACCCCTTGTTCCTTCATCACACCAACAACGAAAGCGGGTCACAATGACCGAGAACGACACGCTCGCAGAGCGCCTCACGTCGAGCGAGACCGGGCAGGAAGCCTCTCTCTGGCTGCCGCTGATGAAACTACTTGCCCAAGGCGACCCGGTTGAGGTCAGCACCCTCGCGACGGTGACCGGGCGCAGCGAAGCCGACGTGCAACAGGCGCTGGCCGCGGTTCCCGACATCGAGTACGAGTACGGCCGCATCATCGGCCAGGGCCTCACCCTGCGTCCCACCCCGCACCGCTTCGAGGTCAACGGTGAGCAGCTCTACACCTGGTGCGCACTGGACACCCTGATCTTCCCCACCCTGCTGGACGCGTCAGCGCGGGTCGAGTCCGTTAGCCCCGCAACCGGCGAGCCGATCGCCGTCACCGTCGGCCCCCACGGGGTTCAGTCGGTCTCGCCCGAGACCGCCGTGGTTTCCCTCGTCAATCCCGAGGACATGACCTCGATCCGATCGGCGTTCTGCAACCAGGTGCACTACTTCACGTCCGCCGAGGACGCGCAAACCTGGCTCGAGACACACCCAGGAGGAGAAGTCATGCCCGTGGCCGACGCCTACGCCCTCGGCACCCAAATGGCTCGAACCATGATCGAGAATGCCCAGGAGGGAAGCGGCCCGTCAGGCGCCGACAGCTGCTGCTAGAACACAGGCGGCTCAGCGACCCGACGATCAGCAAGAGCCAGCCGACGCCCAACGGCACCCGAAACGATCAATGACGACAACACAAGGAGTAGCTAATGAGTGAACGTGTCGATGTTGCGGTGCTCGGGATGGGCCCCGGCGGTGAGGTCGCGGCGAGCCGGCTGATGAAGGCTGGCAAGAAGGTTGCCGTGATCGAGCGGGAGCTGATCGGCGGGGAATGCGCCTACTGGGCCTGCGTCCCCTCGAAGACCGTGCTGCGGCCGCCGGAGGCGCAGACCGAGGTCCAGCGAGCGGCCGGAGTCAGCGGTGCGGAGTTGAACTGGTCGGAGACTAGCGACTACCGCGACTACATGATCCGGAACCTCAATGACGCTGGCCAGGTCGAGGGCTACAGCAAGCGAGGTGCCCTCGTCATCAAAGAGGATGCCCGCATCACCGGCCCTGGCCGTATCCAGGCCGGCGAGCAGGAAATACTGGCCGAGCACATCATCATCGCCACCGGTTCCGATGCGGTCGTGCCGCCACTGGAGGGTCTGGAGGACATCACCGCCTGGACGAACCGGGAGACCTACACCGCGACGTCACTGCCCGGCAGTGCCGTAATCGTCGGCGGGAGCGCCGTCGGGGTGGAAACGGCGACGTTCCTCTCCCGGTTCGGTGTGAACGTCACCCTGCTGCAGCGTGGCCCCAGGCTGATCGACCGCGAGGATCCGCGCGTCGGGGAGCTTGCCAAGCACTACCTTCAGAGCGCCGGGGTCGACGTGCGGCTGAACGCGGTGGTCCGAAGAGGGCGCCGCGATGGCGGCGCGAGCGTGATCGAGCTCGAGGACGGCAGCACGGCCACCGGAGACGTCGTGATCTTCGCCACCGGCCGCAGCCCCCGCAGCGGCGGCCTCGGCTTCGAGGACGTCGGCGTCTCGCTCGGTGAGCACGGTCAGGTGCTGGTGGACGACCAGTGCCGGGCGGCCGAGAACATCTGGGCGATCGGCGATGTGACCGGGGTCATGCCGTTCACCCATGTGGCGAAGTACCAGGGCCGCATCGCCGCCGAGGCGATCCTCGGCGGGACGCGGAAAGCGTTCTACGACGGCATCCCTCGCGTCGTGTTCGGGGAGCCGGAGATCGCCGCGGTGGGGCTCACCCAGCAGCAGTCCGATCACGCCGGTTTGCACACCACAGCCACCGAGCTCGACCTCGCCGACGCAATCACCCGGCCCTGGACTTACGAGAAGGACCCCGTCGGCAACCTCGGGCTCCTGGTCGATACCGAGGCGAAGGTGCTGGTCGGCGCCTGGGCCGTCGCACCCTTGGCCGGGGAGTGGATCCACCACGCCTCGCTCGCCATCCGGGCACGGATACCGCTAGACACCCTCCGCGACCAGGTCGCCCAATACCCCACCTACAACGAGGCCTACCTCGCCGCCCTCGACCACATCAAGGCCTGAGCTCGTGCGCGGGAGGGGCGGTCTGAAGAGCTGCCCGAGCTGGTTTCGTTCCCTCAAGAGCCGTGAAAAGATCAGCGTGAAGATCCCAGGAGCGATCGAAGACGTACTCACCGCGTAAGTCGGCGGCTACGTCGGCACGAAAGTTGCGGAGCCGGTGAGCACCAAGCTCAACGAAGTGCAGCCAAGCAGGCCCCGGCCGATGGAGGACGCTGTCCGACCCGGGGGCAACTGATCGCCGACGACATGGTGACACCGACGGCCGGCTTCAGCGCCCCGAATCGCGCCTACCGCTGGTCACCCACCTGCACGGTTTCCTCGCCCACCAAGTCTTCGGCCTCGCTGCCGTGGTCACCCTGCGAAGCCATCTAGCCACACGGTGGCGCCGCCGCTGAGACTGTCGGATCGGCCACTTGGAGCGACGTCCGGGCCCCGCGGCTACGCGCACGCCAGGCGGGCCGAATTCGGACCGTCCGAGCGGTGTGGACGGAATTCCGGGTCGGTGTCGAACTGTCGGCGCTCTTGCATGATGCGGTCAGTAGCCGCTCGGCCAGGCGAACCTGGGGGGCAACCGGACTGTTGCCGCCGTGGGTCACGATGATAGCGATGTCCTCCTTGCTTGACAGCGCGCCGCCTGCCGGCGGTCGTTGTTCGATAGCATCGATCTCCTCGGTCCCTCGTCCAGCGCGGCCACCGTCCCACGGCGGCCTCGAATTTCCCGGCTGCGATTACCGTGATCGCGGCTCGTCATCGTCGGCCGTCACTGTGTTCCGGGATCGGTTCCGCGCGCGGACGAGAATTGCGCTGATCAAGATGACCGCGACCGCGGCCAGGGCGGAGCCGGTGACCAGACCTATGTTGCTGCTGAGGAAAGCGGTCATAGCGGAGGAAATGCGGCTGCCGGTCGTGGCCAGGCTCTCATTCGCGCCCCCGGCGACCAACGCAGGTGCCCAATAGGCGACGAGGTAGATCCCGGACAGCAGCAGCACCGCCCCGGCGATCCGGGGCACATACCTTGCGGTGCGGTGCAGGATCCGCGCCAGCAGGCCGCTGGCCAGGGCCGAGGACAGAGCCAAGAGCACCAGCACCATCGCCGCTCCGGCTGCGTACGCGGCGAACACCACCACCAGGCCGACCGCGCTGCCAGCTGCCAGAGCCTGGCCGATCACCGCAAGCAGCACCGCGAGGGTGCAGGACAGGGACGCCACCCCGTACGCGGCACCAAAGGCGAGCATCGCGCTCGGGCCGCGTCCTTGCCGAGCGATCCGGCTGGAGTTCATGGTGAACCCGACGTGCCGGCCGGCGAGCAAAGCGGTGCCAAGCCCGACAAGCAGCACACCGACCAGCACTGCTACCCACGGCACCGCTCCGATCAGGCTGCGCATTCCAAGTGCGACCAGCAGCCCGGCCACGCTCAGCACTCCGGCGAATCCGGCGCTGACCAGCAGCCCGGCTCCGAGCCCGACCAGCGCACGCCGTACGAGGCTCTGCTGCGCGCCGGGTTCGTCGCGGCCAATGTAGTAGGCGAGGAACGCGGGCAGCATCGCGAATCCGCACGGGTTCACCGTCGACAGCATGCCCGCCGCGAAGGCGAAAGCGAAGGTACCCAACACGCCTCCTATGAGCCCGCGGCCGCGATGGCCTGGGCCGTCTGGGCCGCTGAGGGGTCCACCCCGCGGTAGACCACCCGCCCGGCTTTATCCAGCACCATCGTCAACCCGAGCGCGTCCACGTTAAACCGCTTCAGCAGGGTCCCGTCGTCGCGTACCACCGACAACGGCGGATTCCCGACGTCCTGCATGAACCCGTTGATTATGTTCACCGGCTCGCCGGGGTCCAGATCGACCGCGACGGCCTGCACCCCCGAGCCAGCCTTCGCCACACCCGCCCCGACGGACTTCGCGCCCGTCACGCAACTCGAACACGAGGCGGTGAAGAAGTAAAACAGAGCCGGCTTGTTGTTCGGCACCGTCAAATTCGTCCCGGACACCGTCCGCACCGTCGTGGACGGGAACGAGGACCCGGCAGCTGAGCCACCCGACGGGCCCGTTGCCGCGCCCGGCGACGTCTGCGCTCCGCACCCGGTAAGCAGCAACGCCACCGCGATCCCTGCCAAGGCGACGGCGAAACCACGACCTCGACGGCTTCGCAACAGGCTGGATCCCGAACCGCGCCTCACTTGCGCGCCGCCCGCTGGCGCCGCTCCTTATTCGGCGGCACCACTGCAGGGCTCGGCACAGCACAGCAGTCGTCAACCATCACTGGCAACACCTGCTCACCAGCACCCTCGCGGCCTGCGCTGTTGGTTTCCGCTGAACGGGCGGCCGAACGACGCCGCGCCCGAAGCACCGTGTACACCACGGCGGCGGCCATCACCAGGGCCGCCACAGCCAAGACCGGCCAGCTGCCCAGCACTCCACCAACCAACGCGAGTCCACCCGCCGCGATCAGCGCCGGGCCGCCGCAACACGCAACTGCCAGCCCCACCGCGCCGATGGCGATCAACGCCACGCTCATCCCGCCTCCACGATTCTCGGACATCGCACTCTCCATCCACGGTCAGACAATCCCGGCCATACCCGACCGGTCTGTATTCATCTTTCACGTTTCCCTATAGGGGAATGTCAACCCACCGGGCGCGAGCTGCTGCTGCTCTGCGCTGGTCATCCTCACATCCATCGAGGTGCGGGCTACAGTGCGGGAGGCCGGCCTTAGCAGATGAACCCTTGGAAGCGGTGA
>NZ_JAGEKP010000015.1 GCF_017565305.1 Leifsonia sp. TF02-11 | reverse complement strand
GGGGGGTGGGGAGGCTCCGGCGGCGAGCCCGGTCGCGTCGCCGCCGGAGCCCGTCTCTCAGCGGCCCAGCTTGCCCTGGACCGTCGCCGCTGCGTTCTTCAGGAGCGCGTCGATGTCGGCGTTCCGGTCGGTGAGCACGGCCTGGACCACCGGATCGAGCGCGGCGTACACGTCCTGCGCGTTCACCGGCGGCTCCGCCTTGACCGTCTGCGTGGCGGCACGGTCGAGGTAGGGCTTGAAGTTGTCGACCGGGACGTTGTTCACGCCGGACACCCAGCCGAGGTACTGCGAGTACTTCGCGTCGCTCACGGCCGAGAGCCCCGGGATCGCGACGGGGGCGCCCTGCGCGGCGGCGGCCTCCGCGGCCTTCACCGCGTTGCCCTTGTCGGTGTACTTGTCGAGGTAGACGTACTTGATCCAGTCGACCGCTGCCTCCTTCTGGGCGTCGGACGCCTTCGGGTTCACGATCTCGATGTTGCCGCCGGAGAGGGTGACCGGCTTCTCCGACGCCGTCACGGTGGGCAGCGCGGCGAAGCCGAACGCCTTCGGCGCCATCTTCAGCTGCTGCGTGAGCGTGCCGAACGCGTCGGACTGGATGACGAACATGCCGACGTGTCCGGCCGCGAAGTCCTGCGCGATGTCGGAGATGCCGACGAGCGCGTTCGCCCCCATCGAGCGGTCCGTCCAGCGGAGGTCGCTCAGGAAGCTGAGGGCGTCCTTGGTGGGCGCGGCGTCGAAGGTCGCCTTCGTCCCCGCGGCGTTCTCCATGGCGCCGCCGCGCGTGTAGGTCTCCGCGGTGAGGATCCAGCCGCCCATGTTGTCCTTGGTCAGCTGCGAGAAGCCCGTCTGGCCGGTCGTTTCGGTGATGGCCTTGGCCGCCGTGCGCACGTCGTTCCACGTCGTCGGGGGCTTGTCGGGGTCGAGGCCGGCCTGGGTGAAGAGGTCGCGGTTGTACGCGAGCCCGAGCGCGTAGGCCGAGGTCGGGATGCCGTAGGTCTTGCCGTCCTTGCTCGCCAGGTCGACCATCGACGAGTTGAGCTCGTCCTTCACGCCGGCCTTGTCGAGCGACGCGGTGATGTCGGCGACCTGGCCGCGCTTGATCAGGCCGGCCATCTCGGTGAACGGCACGCCGATCACCGTCGGGAGGTCGCCTCCTGCGAGCTTGGCCTGGAACGTCTGCGAGTCCCATCCGGTCTCGCTCGTGCTGATCTTCCACTTCGGGTGCAGCTTCTTGAAGGCGGCGACCTGCTCCGTGAAGAGGGCGAGCTCGGCGGTCTGCGACGCTGCGGGCTGGTTGCCGATCACGAGCTCGACCGCGCTGCCCTCGGCGCTCGGGCTGGCGGAGCAGCCGGCGAGGGAGGCGACGAGCGCGACGGTGGCGATGCCGGCGGCCGTCGCGGCGATCCGGGTGAGTCTCATCTTTGAAACCTTTCATTGGTGTTCAGGGTTCCGTCGACGCGCTTCGGCTGTCCGCGGGCTGTGGCTTCCGGGAAACTGTTTGCCAAAGCGCTTTATCATCGACAAGATGAAGCATGACGATTTCGGTCCGACGTGTCAAGTCGCGGATCGAAGAGCCCCGAAGGAGCAGCCGACGATGACCCGCGTGATCCTCTCTCCGTCACCCGGCCCCGAGCGTGCCCCGGCCGCCGCGGCCGGGGCCGGTCTGCTCACGGACTCCCCGCTCCGCGCCTCCTGGCCGGCGTCGGTCGCCGTGCTCGACCGCACCGTGCTGCGCGAGGAGAGGACCGTGCTCGGCGACGACGATGAACTGCGCTACGCCGTCCTCCCCGCCTTCGACCACTCCGCAGAGATCGCCGACGCCTTCCGCGCATCGGCCATCGCGGTCGACCTGCTCTTCGACGACGGCACCCGGCTGCTGGAGTCGGATCCCGCCGACCAGTACGGCCTCCCGGCGTCGGCGAGGGCGTCGCTCGAGCGCGCCGCCCTCACGCCCGACCAGTGGAACCTCCGCCGCCTCCCGCTCGCGGCCCACGCCGGCCGCCGGGTCGTCGCGATCGAGGTCGTGGTCGACGCACCGGCGCCGACCGGGCCGACCTCCGGCGAGCTCACCGCGTGGGTCGACGGCGTCGCGATCGTTCCGGCTCGGCGGCTGCCGTCGGCCGCCTCCCCCGCCGACCTCGTCCTCACCACACGCGGCACACAGTCGTCGCCGACGGCCTCCCGGGGCAACACCATGCCGTTCGCTGGCCTCCCCCACGGCTTCACCCTGGTGACGCCGATGACCGACACCGCGAACGCGCACTGGAACTACGCCTGGAATCAGCACTCGGAGCACGGCAGGCTGCCCCGACTGCGCGGGCTGGCGATCTCCCACACGCCGAGCCTCTGGGTGGGCGATCGCGGCGTGCTGCTGCTGTCGGCGTCGCGCGGGCCCGGCGAACCCGATCCGGCAGGCGCCGCATTCGACCACGACGATGAGAGCGCGCGCCCGCACCGCTATGGGGTGCGACTGGCCGACGGCACGGCGGCCGAGGTGGCCGCGACCGATCACGGGGCGATCTTCCGCTTCGAGCTGGGCGCCGGCACTGCAGAGGCACGCCTCGTGTTCGACCGCCTGGACGGCGGCGCCTACGTGTTCGATCCCGGCACGCCGCAGGCCGTCTGCGGCTACGTCGACAGTCGCGGCCCGCACACGAGCCGCCTCCCGCGCCTCTACTTCGACGCGGTCGTGTCGGGGCGCACCGTGGAGGCCTCCGTCGTGCCCGGTATCGGCGGCGCGCCCGACAGCGCCGTCCTGCGTGTGCGACCCGACGCGGACGGGTCGATCACCGTGCGCGTCGGCACCTCCTGGATCGGCGCAGCGGAAGCCCGCGCCACACGCGAGACGGAGCTGCCGCCCTCGCGCGGCGTCGACGACGTCGCGACGTCGGCGAAGCGCGCCTGGAACGCGCTGCTGTCGCGCGTGCGGGTCGACGGGGCGACGGACGACCAACTGGTCACCCTCTACTCCAACCTCTACCGCCTCTTCCTCTACCCGACTGCGCTCACCGAGGGGTCGGGCCAGCACGAGCGCTACGCCAGCCCGTTCCTCGACGTCGCGGAGGAGGATGGCCCCGACCGCAGCCGATCCGCCGTGCGTTCCGGCCGCATGTACGCCAACAATGGTTTCTGGGACACCTATCGCACCTCCTGGCCCGGTTATCTGCTGTTCGCGCCCGACCGGGTCGGCGATCTGCTCGACGGCTTCCTCCAGCACTACCGCGACGGCGGCTGGACCGCGCGGTGGAGCGCCCCGGGCTATCTCGACGCCATGGTGGGCACCAGCTTCGACGTGATTTCGGCCGACGCCGTGACGAAGCACGCCCCCGGATTCGACGCCGCGCACGCGTACGACGCCGCGTTGCGCAATGCGACCGTCCACCCGCCGAGCCGTTTCACCGGACGCAAGGGCCTCCGCTCGACGCTGTATCGCGGCTACGTCGCGAACGATCTCGACGAGGGTCTCTCCTGGACCGTCGAGGGGGCGATCAACGACTTCGGCCTCTGGGTGCAGGCGACGGCACTCGCCCGGCTGGCGCCGACGGGCGGCGAGCGCCGCTCCCGGCTCGATGCGGAGGCCCGGTACTTCCACTCCCGAGCGCTCGCCTACCGCAGGCTGTTCGACCCGGCGACCGGCTTCCTGCGCTCCCGCACGCCGGAGGGTGACTGGGAGGAACCCTTCGACCCCGCGGTCTGGGGCGGCGGGTACACCGAGACGAACGCCTGGGGCATGGCCGTGAGCGCTCCCCACGACGGCGCAGGGCTCGCGCACCTCCACGGCGGGCCGCAGGGCCTCGCCCGCCTGCTCGACGCCTACTTCTCGACTCCGGAGACGGCACGGGAGGAACTGCGGGGCACCTACCCGTCGGTCATCCACGAGATGACGGAGGCGCGCGACATCCGGCTGGGGATGTTCGGCCTCTCCAACCAGCCGGCCCACCACGTCCCGTACATGTACGCGTTCGCGGGAGCGCCGCACCGGTTGCAGGCCCTGGTGCGGGAGTCGCTCGCGCGGCTCTTCACCGGGTCCGAGATCGGCCAGGGCTACCCGGGCGACGAGGACAACGGCGAGATGTCGGCCTGGTGGCTCTTCTCGGCGATGGGGCTCTATCCCCTCGCGCCGGGATCCGGCGAGTACGTCGTCGGGTCGCCGCTCTTCCCCCGCCTGACGGTCGACATCCCCGGTGCGGGAACACTCGAGATCGTGGCGGAGAACCAGGCTCCGGAGAACGTCTACGTGCAGTCGCTGACCCTGGACGGCGAGCCGTGGGAGTCGCTGGCGATCCCGCACGCGCGGATCGCGCGGGACGCGCGCCTCGTCTTCACGATGGGACCGGAGCCGTCGGCCTGGGGCGCATCGCCGGAGGCACGTCCGTCGTCGCTGAGCGACCACGACCTCCCGTTGCTCGATGACGCCCTGCGGGACGCGCGGGTCGCGTCCGACGCAGGGCCCGCTGCTGCCGCGCTCACCGACGACATCGGTGCCACGACCGTCGAGCTGGCCGCCGGCGCGTGCGTGACGTGGGAGCTGCGGGAGGCAGCCGCACCCGAGCTGACGACGCTGACGCTCGCCGAGCCCGGCCGCTATGCGTGGCGGCTCGAGCGCAGCGCCGACGGTATCGCGTGGAGCGTCGCCGACGAACGCGACGAGGAGTACGCCTGGGCGCATCAGCTGCGCGTGTTCGCCCCGGCCGCCCTGTCCACTCCGGCCCGCTGGTGGCGGTTGACGGCGTTGACACCGCTGCCGCTGGAGCAGGTGGAGCTCCTCACTCCCTCTGCCCTGATCCGCTCCTGACCGCTGGGGGCGCGGGCGCCCCGCGGCGTCAGAGGCCGACGGCGCTCTTGACGGCGGCGAGCATCGGGACCCACCGCGGGTCGATGCCGACCTCGGGGTAGAGCATCCGCTGGCTCACGAATCCGAACGCGATGCCGGTCGCGGGATGGGCGAAGCCGAGCCGGCCTCCCATGCCCGAGTGCCCGAACGAGCCGGGCCCGATCATCGGGTTGAGCGGGTTGCTGATCTCGAAGCCGAGGCCCCAGACCGCGGGCAGAGGAGCCCCTCCCGTGCAGTCGGGCAGGGAGGCGTCGGCCGCCTGGTTCTCGGACGCCTCGCGCACGATCCCGTCGGACAGCAGGCGCACGCCCTCCACCTCGCCGATGCACGCGGCGTACATCGCGGCGAGTCCGCGACCGTTGGTGACGCCGTTGCCCGCGGGGATGACCGCACGGCGGAACTCGGGCTGGTTGAACGGCTCGGTGCCCAGCCGGTCGTCGACGCGTGCGAAGAGCGGGGGGAGCTGCGCGGCCGAACGCCAGGCGGCCTCGCACACGTCGCTGACGGGCTCCGGCGGCCTCGGGGGTGCCTCGATGAGGCGTGTGAGGCTGGGCAGGTAGCGATCGTCCGCCGAGGCGGGCTGGCCGATCCAGAAGTCGACCCCCAGCGGGTCCGCCACCTGCTTCGCGAAGTACTCCCCCACCGGCATGCCCGAGACCCGGCGGACGATCTCTCCCACCAGGAACCCGAAGCTGAGCGCGTGATAGACCACCCACTCGCGCGGCGGGTACTGGCTCGGCTGCGCGGCGAGAGCGGAGGTGACGGTCTCCCACTCGCTCGCCCGCGTGATGGGGTCGAGGTCGATGTACGGGAGGCCGACGCGGTGGGTGAGGACATCCCGGACCGTCAGCGCCTCTTTGCCCGCAGCACCGAACTCCGGCCAGTGCTGGGCGACGCGGTCGTCGAGGCCGACGAGCCCGCGGTCGACCAACTGCAGGAGGCACACCGTCGCCGCGCCCTTGGTGATGGAGAAACCGAGCGTGACGCTGTCGCGCTGCCACGGGGCGCCCGAGAGCGGGTCCGCTCCGCCCCAGAGATCCACGACGACCTCGCCATGGTGCCGGATGCTCAGACTGCCGCCCTCGTCCGGCACGCTCCCGATCGCCTCGGCGAATGCGTCCCGCACTGCGCGCCACCCGGGCGCCACGAATCCTTCGACCATTCGGTCACTCTACAAGAAGTCGCCAAAGCGCTTTACCATCGAGTGGTGGCGTGACGTGCGCCTGGATAGGATGCGCTGAGATCCAGTGCAGGAAAGGGGCCGATCGGTGGAGTCCAAACCGGTGAGACTGGTCGACATCGCCCGGGCGGCCGGCGTCTCGCTGGCGACCGCGTCCCAGGTGATGAACAACTCCGGCCGGATCGCCGACGCCACCCGCCGGCGCGTGCTCGCCGCAGCCGAGCGGCTCGACTACCGCCCCAACGCACTCGCACGCGCTACCGCCTCCGGCCGCAGCCGCACGATCGGCATCCTCGCTGAGAACGCGTCCGGCGCCTTCTGTATGCCGGTGCTGGTCGGCACGAACCGCACCCTCAGCCGGTTCAACCTCGCGAGCGTGCTCTACGACGCCGCACACAGCGTCGACCTGCGCCACTCCCACTTCCGCGAGCTGCAGGCGCGCCAGGTCGACGGCATCGTCGTGATCGGCGACGGCGCCGACGGCGTCAGCCGATCGATCACGCAGGAGTTCGGCGGCCCGGTCGCCTACGCATTCGGCAAGTCGAGCGACCCCGCAGACGCCGTCTTCCTCCCCGACGACGAGCAGGCCGGCCGGCTCGCCGCCGAGCACCTCATCGGCCTCGGCCGCACCCGCCTCGTGCATGTCAGCGCGGAAGCCGAGCTCGCCACCGTGGCGGGCCGCGCCCGCGGCTTCGCGGCCGCCCTCGAGGCGCACGGCCTGCAGCCGGCGCACGAGCCCCTGTACGGCGCGTTCTCCCGCGAATCCGGCTTCTACGCCGCCCGCCGTCTCATCGACTCCGGCGCCGAGTTCGACGGCATCTTCGCCGGCAACGACGCGATCGCCGTCGGCCTGGCCGCCGAACTGCAGGCGTCCGGCAGGCGGGTCCCCGACGACCTCGCCATCGTCGGCTTCGACAACACGGCGGGCCAAGCGGGCGAGCGGGAACTCTTCCTCACCTCCGTCGACCCCCAGCTCGCGGCCGTCGGCTCCCGCGCGGTCGAATGGCTCGTCGCCCAGCTCGAAGACGATCCAGACGCCTCCCCCATCACTCCCTGGGTCGAGTGCACGCTCGTCACCGGCCGATCCACCGTCGGCGGCCTGCCGACACCGCGCTCGCTCGTGCTGGAGCAGCTGTTGGCTTAGTGAGGGGCGGGGTGGCCGGATGGGGCACCGCTGGCCAGCACTCTTGTCGCGTTGCGGAGACGGAGGGATTTGAACCTGACGCCGCTCCTCAAGCGGCCGCGAGGTACCCGGAGAACCGCGGAATTCCGCAGCTGCTCGATAACATTGCACCGCTCTCGGTTACGGGAGTTGTGGGGTTTCTGAGGGCTCGGAATGTCGCGCGCCGAGCCTGCGGCGTGTGGTCGGGCTCCAGATGCAATCACGACATCGGGTCGCGGTGACACTGACCACCGCGACCCGTCCGCGTTTATCCGGCAGAAGTTGTCAGGAACGACAGCGGCACCCTCTGGAAGTACAGTCCGGTGTTCTGCAGCTCCCACAGCAGGCCGATGCTCCCATCGGGAAGCACCGTGAGGCTGTTGTAGGCATATCCTGCTGCGCGGATCGTCCTGTTGTACGTGAACGTGCTCCCGCCGTCGGTGCTGAGGCGGAGAACGCCGTTGTTCCGGCTAGGACCCGTTGCGTTTGCAAAGAGCACGCGGTCTTTCCCGTCTCCGAGCGACGGGTAGTGGAAGGAGGCGGTCTGGCAGAAGACGTCGGTCAGCTGGTTGTTGTAGGCCACTTGCGACCAGGTCGCCCCACCATCCGAGCTCGTGGCAGTCGCGACCTTGCCCGTTCCCGAGCTGTTGCGCATGTACATCAGGATGTCGCCGTTCGTCTTCTGGATGATCGACGGCTCGTGAAGACTGGCGCTGGAGGTCGTGACCGTTTGCGACTGGATGGTCGTCCCGTTGAAGACGCGCCCGTCGTTCGGCGAAGAGCCGCGCTGCCAGGTGGACCCGTGGTCGTCGCTGTAGACCGTAGCCGATGAGTACACGCCGGAACCGTTGCTGTAGTAGACGGGGAACTCGAGACGCCCGTTCGACAACTGGATCCCGTTCCCTGGCCCGGTTCCCAGGAACTTCATCCACGACGCCTTGACCGACGCGTTGATGTGGAGGGGCTGGGACCACGTCACTCCGTCATCGTCGCTGTGCATCACGACGAGGTAGGAGGTGCCGAACTCCGAGAGGCTCTGGTTGGGGTCCACGCCGTTCTTCAGGTAGATGTTGCCAGCGCCGGAGCCTGCATGGGTCACGTTGCCCGTGGTCATGTCGACGACGTAGGTTGTCAGCGTCCCGGTCGAGTCGTAGACGGAGCCGTCGGAGTGGAGCGCGTAAGTAGCACCGGTCGCATAGTTCACGAGGACACGGTTGCCTGATGCGTCGAACCCGGTACCGGCCTGATTGTTCGGCTGACCCCAACCGCCGGGGAAGTGGTCAACCATCAGGAAGATGCGGCCGGTCGACGAGTCCTGGACCATCGCCGAGTCGATCGCGCTGGCCCCGTTGGAGCCGGTGCCCGGGTAATCAAGGATCGTCGTGGCAGCGGACCAGGTGGCTCCCCCGTCTGTGCTGCGACGGATGGCGGTGTTGATGTCGTTCGGGGCGTCGCTCGCCGAGCTCTCCCGCTGATCGGCCGAGGCGAGCAGCGTCCCTGACGAGGTCGTCAGGAGCGCGGGGATCCGGTAGTTGGCGGATCCCGCATAGCCGTTGTCGTAGAGAGCCTGGAAGGTGGACGGAGTCGCGCCGGCGAGGTTCTTCGCTTGGCTATCCGAGAGCGCCGTCGAGTAGACGTTCACCCAGTTGATCGTGCCTCCGAAGTACCACTGGCCTCCACCGTTGTCCACATTCCTGCCGACCCACATGCCGTTGAGTCCGCTCACCAAAGAGAAGAACGCGGTCGATGTCGAGCCGGCGACGCGATAGCCATCCGCGTAGATCGTCGTTCCGCCGGATCCCGCCGAGACGACGACGGTGTGGGTGGCGCCGTCGTTGAATCGCCCGGGCGCCGTTAATTGCGTGCTGTATGTCCCGTTCGACCGGTCCTCGAAGTAGAGTGCGCCGTTGTTCAGGCTGACCGTGATGTTGCTCGACGGGTTGGTCGTGTCCGAGGCGCTGAAGATCGCGCCGGCAGCCGATGTGCTGGTGCTGGAGAATGACGCAGCGATGCTGCCAGCCGCGAGTGAGGAGACGCTTCCCAGGTCGGTTGTCTTGTCGACGTAGGTGCTGCTGCCGTTGAACGACTGGGCAACGGGATACGAGAGCAGGGCATCCGGCGCTGGGCTCAGTGAGACAACGTCCGCGGCGGCGAGGGCCGACGAGTACACCTTGACCGAGGCGATCGTGCCCGTGAAGTACCATTGGCCGCCACCATTGTCGACGTTTCGGCCGATCCACATGCCGTTCAGCCCGCTCACCGTGCTGAAGAATGCGGAGGACGTTCCGGCGAAGACCTGGTACCCGTCGGCGTAGATTCGGGTGCCATCCGACCCAACCGTGACCGCCGCCGTGTGCCATGCGCCGTCATTGAACGAAGCCGCAGAGGACGGGTCGTCGACAGTCGGATAGGTGAGGTTGGTCGCGAAGTTGTTGGTGGTCGTGTTGTTCTGTCTGACCTCGAAGTGCAGCTTCCCGCTGTTGACGGACAGGGTGATGTTGCTGGAGGGCAGGGTCGTGTTCGAAGCGCTCAAGAGCGTCATCGCGCTCCCGGTGCTCGTGGTTTTGAAGCGGACGACAATGGTTCCTGTGCTCAGGCCGCTCACTGCAGAGAGGTCACTGGTGTGGTCGGTGTAGGTGGACCCGGTGTATGTGACGCTCGTCGAGTCGTCGAGCACTGGTGTCGGCGGTGCCGCCAACGCGGGCGATTGAGCGGCGAGTACGGTCGCGGCGGCGATGGCGCCTGCGACGAGGAGGGACAGCGATCGAGAGTGTTTCATCAGCGGACCTGCTTTCGTCTTCGAACGGTTGCGCGATGGTGCGATCGGGTTGTCGACTCACTAGGTGAACCGGCTGAGTGGGACGGAGTTTCCGGACATCCCAGGTGGGATGTCTGTGAGGCGGACTGCGCGGCATGGTCGCCTCCGCTCAGTTCAGCTCTGTCGACCCAGCGCCGCGAGGTGCTCGCGGATGCCCCGGAAGTGTGCGTTCAACCGCTCGGCCGTCAGCACTTTGTCGCCGCTTCGTACCGCGTCGAGGATGAGGCGGTGCGCGTGCGCATTCTCGATGAGGCCGCGCTGTTCGACGCCGGCCTCCTCGTGGATCTGGCGGTAGACGTTCCAGAAGACCTCGAGCAGGTTCGACAGCAGCTCATTGTGCAGGGGGACATAGAGCAGGCGGTGGAAGTCCTGATCCTCGTCGATGAAGTGCTTTCCCTGCGCGGCGAGCGCCTCCATCGCCTCGACTCTGCTCTCCAGGGCGAGGAGGTCGTGCTCCGTCATCGCGTCGATCGCCAGGCCGATGAGACCGGACTCCAAAGCCTGACGCACATCCACCAGCTCCAGCGCCTCGGCGCCACCGTGGCGCAGGGAAAGCCGTCCACGGAACGCGAGGCTGGCGCCGAGCGACTCGAAGCTGGTCGCCGCGACGAACGTGCCGAAGCCGTGGCGGATCTCCACGACGCCGAGCGCCTGCAGGACCTTGAGCGCTTCGCGCACGGTGTTCCGGCCGACGCCCAGCGCGGAGCACAACTCGTTCTCGGTCGGCATGGGGTCCCCGACGTCGAGGTTCCGATTGAGGATCAGGTCCATGATGTCGTTCTGGAGGGTGCGCATCCGCTCCTGTGCCCCGAATCGGGCCAGTCTCGTCGCAGTCAGTTCGGTGGTCACCGTTCCCCCTCCAGGTTCGTGTCGTTGTTCAATGTAATGGGTCTGCCGCCGCGGGCCGCGGCATAGCACGCCTCGGTCACCGCGAGGCTCGCGCGCGCGTCGCTCAGGCTGTAGCGCGGCTTGCTCCCGGCGGCGAGCGCGCCGATGAGCTCGTCGAGGAACCGCTCGACGGCGATGATGGAGCTCGGGCCGCCGACGGGTCGCGCCGTCTGCCTGCCGTCTGTTCCGAACACCGCGATCGCCGGCTTGTCGTCGTCGGCGATCGCGTGTCCGTGCGACCCGAGCAGCCTGATGGAGGAGGACACCGGCCCGTGCCCGGGAGCGGCCGCTACGCGACCCAGCGTGACCGTCGCGGTCACTCCGTTCTCCAGCAGCAGCGAGACGACCGCGGAGTCCTCGACGCCCGTCTCGCGGTGCGCTTCCTGGAACAAGATCGCCGTTTCTGCATACACCTCGACCACCTCCAGACCGGTCAGGTCCCGGATGTAGTCGACCGGGTAGAGGAGGAAGTTCAGCAACTCGCCGCCGCCGGAAAGCGCCGGGTCCGTGACAAGCTCCGGCCGCTCCACGGACGTCGAGAAGTGGGCACCCGAAGCGAACCACTCGACGTCGACGTGGAGCGGCAGGCCTAGGTGACCCGCGTCGACCCAGCTGCGCAGCCGTTCGACTGCGGGCGAGCGGAGGCGGTTGACCACCGAGACCGTGCGGCCCGAGCGTTTCTGCGCGGCGAGGATGCGGTCTGTTTCCGCGACGGTCACGGCGACCGGCTTGTCCATGAGGACGTCGGCCCTGGCCTCAAGTGCCGCGATCGCCAGCTCCGCGTGGCGGGTGGGCTCGCTGCACACAACGACTAGATCGCAGGTTCCGGGCGCGAGCAGCTCGGCAACACTGAGGAACGGCAGCCCGTTGCGACGCGCGGCCTCCCGCGAGTCGGCGAGCATCCAGAGCGGCGCGGACTCCGCCTCTGCGACGCCCACAACCGTGGTCCGCGGATCGGCGAGGAAGGTCGGCAGGTAGGACTCGGCGTGCCGGACGGCGGAGAGGAACCCGACGCGGATCATGCGGGCACCTCGTCGCGGATATCGATCGGCAGGCCGGTGTCGAGCGAGCGCTGGGCCGCGATGGCCGCTGCGAGCGCGGCCCGCACCTGGCCGTTCCGCACGATCGGCTCGGCGCCGCCGACGACATCGACCCAGTGGCCGAGCTGCGCTGCCATCGCGTCCTCGACCGAGGGCAGCGGGACGCCGGCTCCGGCGGAGTGCAGGACGGGGTCGTCATCGGTCGAATGGGCGACAGTCCCGTCCGTCCCGGCAACGACGATGCGGCGGAACATGTCCTTCGGCTGGGCGAGCGCATAGGAGATCTCGAGGGTGGCGAGTGCGTCGTCCTCGAAGCGGACGATCAGCTGGAACGAGTCGTGGACCGGCATCTCCGCCGCGAAACTCGGGAACGACCGGGCGAACACACGCACCGGAGCAGCGCCGAGGAGCCAGGTCGCGACGTCGAGGAGGTGCGTGCCGTTGTGGACGGGATGCCCTCCCGACTTCGCGCGGTCGAGCTGCCAGCCACGCCAGCCTCCCGGCCAGACGTAGCCGGTGTACCAACTGACGTGAGCGAGTCGCGGGCGTCCGACGGCCCCGTCGGCGATCGCGGCGGCGAGCGCCGCGACAGCCGGCTGGAAGCGCACGGTCTGGCCGACCATCAGGGTCGTTCCTGCACCTTCGGTGGCGCGGACCATGGCGTCGAAGTCGGCCAGGCTCAGCGCCGCGGGCTTCTCGACGTGGACGTGCTTCCCCGCATCACCCGCCGCGATCGTGAACGGTGCGTGCGCGGCCGTCGCGTTGCACACGTCGACGGCCACAACCGTCGGGTCCCTCAGAATCGTGCCGTAGTCGTCCGTCGCGATCGAGCCGGGCGCGAACGCGGCGATGCGGCGCGCTCGGCCGAGGTCTGACCCGTGCACGTACGCCACTTCCACGCCAGGGAGGGCGGCCAACGCGCGCACGTGGTCTCCGGCGATAACGCCGGAACCCGCTATCGCGACCCGCGTCATCGCGCAGCCTCCGCGGCGAGCGTGTTCGCACGGATGGCCACCAGTGCTGCAGTTGCCGGATGCTCGGTCAGGGTCGTGGAAGTGCCGCGTACGGCGGCTGCAACCTCGTCCAGCTCGCACGCGACGGCCGTCCGCATCCAGAGCGGTCCGGGTCCGCCGGTGTTATAGGACTGGGCGGTCTCGGCGGATTCGCGCAGCGATTCGTCAGAAGCCGGATGGTCGAACACACCTGTCACCTCGGCGATCACACCGTCCTCATAGCGCGTAACGGTTCCCGCCCGGAAGTCGGCCTCGACGCTGGCCTCGGTGCCGGAGATGCGGAACCACCACTCGGCCCGGTGGGCGGAGGTGGACACGCTGTGCCGTCCGAGTGCTCCCGACGGTGTTCTCAGCTCAGTCACGATGTCGCTGTCCACGAGGTGCTCGCCATGCGCGAGGGGGGCGCCGGTCATGCCGAGGACTTCGCTCGGCTCGCCGAGCGCCCAGACGACCAAGTCGAGTTCGTGAATCTCGTGCAGCAGCTCCCCGCCGCTGCGGCGCCGGTCGAGCTTCCACCAGTCCCCCGGATCGTCAGGCAGGTGCACGACGCGTCTGCGGGCGCCGGCGGCCTCGATGATCTCGCCGAGGTCACCGCGGCGCGCCTGGGCGACCATCCGCCGCACACCGGGGAAGGACCGCATGACATGGCCGACGATCAGCCGGCCGTGGGCTCCGCGCGCGGCGGCGAGGATGGAGCCGACCGAATCCTCGTCGATGCCGAGCGGCTTCTCGACGAAGACGTGCTTGCCGGCACGCAGTGCGGCGACCGCCGGCTCCGCGTGGAGGTGGTTGGGGGTGGCGACGACGACCAGGTCCACGGCGGCGTCGTCCACGAGTTCGGTGAAACTCGCGTACTGGCGCGCGTCATGGGCCCCGGCGAGACGCCGGGCGGCGTCCGGTACCGCGTCGGCCACCGCGGCGACGACGAACGACTCGTGACCGGCGCAGGCGCTGGCGATCATCGTTCCGAAGAAGCCGGCGCCGACGACGCCCACGCGGATGGGATCGCCCAGGCGGTTGGGATCGCTCACGCGGCGCCTCCGATCGTCGCTTCCGCCACCGCGCCGACCGGGTGGTAGCAGCGGGCGGTGTGGAGCGGGACTGTCTGGAACCGCGTCACCGGCGGCATCTCGGTCGCGCACTGCGCCGTCGCCTTCCAGCAGCGGGTGCGGAACGGGCATCCCGACGGTGGATGGACGGCGGAGGGCACCGGCCCCTCCAACGTGATCGGCTCGACGTCCTCGACCAGGCTCGGCGTCGCGGAGAGCAGCGCCTCCGTGTACGGGTGACGCACCTCGCCGGGGACCGCCGCGGCGGGTGCGACCTCCACGATGCGTCCGAGGTACATGGTGACGATCCGGTCGCTCATCCTCCGCACGGTCTGGATGTCGTGCGAGATGAAGATCATGGCCAGGTCGAACTCGGCCTTCAGCTCCAGTAGCAGGTTGAGGATCTGCGCCCGCACGGAGACGTCCAGAGCGCTGGTCGGTTCGTCCGCGACAAGGACGGACGGCTGCAGGGCCAGCGCCCGGGCGATGGCGACGCGCTGGCGCTGGCCTCCGGAGAGCTGCGCGGGCAGCGCGTCGGCTGCGCTCGAGGGGAGGCCGACGAGGTCCATCAGCTCCGCCACGCGCGCGGTCCGCTGCTTCGCGTCTCCGATGCCGTGCACGGTCAGCGGATCGCGCAGGATGCTCTTCACGGGCATCCGGCGGTTGAGGGCGGTGGACGGGTCCTGGAAGACCATGCCGACGTTGCGGCCGAACTTCGTCCGCCGGGCCGACGTCGACATCGTCCAGAGCGACTCGCCGTGAAAGAGGACTTCGCCGGACGTCGGCTGCTGCAGTCCCACGATCGCCTTGGCCAGCGTCGACTTGCCGCAGCCTGATTCCCCCACGATCCCGACGGTCTCTCCTGCGCTCACGGCGAGGTCGGCACCGGTCAGGGCGTAGACGGTGTCCTTGGCGAAGAGCTTCTCGCCGTTGATGCGGTGCTGCACGTGGACGTCGCGCAGTTCGAGGATCGGCTCGCTCATGCCGGCACCTCCTTTCGTTCGAGCTGCCCGACCTCACGGGCGGGATGGTGGCAGGCCACCTCGTGGACGAGCCTCGGCCCTTCGAGCTGGGGGTCCTCGCGCCGGCAGATGGCGGTGGCCGCAGGACAGCGGTCCGAGAACCGACAGCCGGCGGGGAATGCGGCGGGGGACGGCACGACGCCCTTGATCTGCGTCAACTCGGAGTCGCCCGACTCCAGGGAAAGCACCGCCGAGAGCAACCCACGCGTGTAGTGGTGCGCCGGTGCGCCGACGACCTCGTGGATCTCGCCGGTCTCGGCGACCTGGCCACCGTACATGACGACAACACGGTCCACGATGTCGGAGACGAGGGCGAGATCGTGCGAGACCAGGATGAGCGCGAAGCCGAGCTCCTCCTTGAGCCGGAGCAGGAGCTTCATCACCTGCGCCTGCACCGTGACGTCGAGTGCGGTCGTCGGCTCGTCCGCCACGATCAGCTTGGGGTCGCGGGAGAGCGCCATCGCGATCAGGACGCGCTGCCGCTGGCCACCCGAGAGTTCGTGGGGGTAGGCCTTCAGCGTCCGTCCGGGGTCCAAGTTGACCAGTTCCAGCAGCTCTGTCGGTGTGCGGTGGCCGCCGCGGCGGGTCAGCTGGGTCAGCTGCTGCTTGATGGTCATCGCCGGGTTGAGCGAGCTGAGGGCGTCCTGGTAGATCATCGACATCCCACGGCCCATGAGGGCACGGCGGTCGCGCGGCTTCATTCCGATCAGTTCACGGCCGTCGAAGCGGATACTGCCCCCGACTCGGGCGCCGCGCGGCTCGAGCCCCATGACGGCCAGGCTGGTGAGCGACTTGCCACAACCGGACTCCCCGATCAGACCGAGGACTTCGCCGGGACGCACATCGAACGAGACGCCGTCGACGACGTTCACGCCGTTATGTCGGTCGGCGAACGAGATGGTGAGAGCGTCGACGGAGAGCACGGGTGCGACAGCCGGGATGGCCCGGACCCGGCGCCGGATCCGCTCCCCCGCCTGACGCAGGCCGGTGATCTCGGCCACGGCGTGCTCGCCGCGGTCGACATCCTCCGCCTCCGCCGTCACGGCCTGAGCAGCGGCCTTGGACGCTTTGGCGGACGGAGCCGCGATCGCATCGGTCAGTCCCTCCGCGAGGATGTTCAGGCATAGCACCGTCGCGAAGATCACCAGGCCCGGGAAGAGTGTCGCCCACCAGCCCCCGGTCAGCAGGAGGTTTTTGCCGTCCGCGATGACGCTGCCCCACGACGGGTTCGGCGGCTGGACACCGGCGCCGATGAACGAGAGCGACGCCTCGAAGACGATGGCGTCAGCAACCATCACCGTGGAGAAGACCAAAATGGGCGCGGCGATGTTGACCGCGACATGCCGGGTCACGAGGAAGAAGCGCTTGGCCCCGATGATGCGCTCCGCCGCGATGTAGTCCTCGCCGTACTGCGACTGGACATTGGCGCGTACGATCCGGGCGATGGATGGCATGTAGAGGAAGCCGATGGCGAGGATGAGGACGAAGACGTCCCGCCCGAAGACCGCGACCAGAACGGCGGCCAGGGCGATGCCCGGGAACGCCATGATGACGTCCAGGACGCGCATGATCGTCTCGTCGACGCCGCGGCGGCTCGTCGCTGCGAATGCTCCGACGATCGCGCCGGCGATGAGGGCGAGGGCCGTCGCGCCGAGGCCGATCGCGAGCGACCAGCGCCCGCCGTAGAGGAGCCGGCTGAAGATGTCGCGGCCCTGGCTGTCGAGCCCGAAGATGTGCGCAGCGCTCGGCGCCTTGTCGGCGGCGACGGACTGCATGTTCGGGTCGTACGGGGTGAGCAGCGGCGCGAGGATCACGGCCAGCACGATCACGGCCAGCACGGCGATGGCGATCCAGGCGCCGAGGGTGAGCCGGCCGAAGCGGAGGCCCGGCCGGGAGAGTCGTTCGGAGAGTTTGGTGCGCATCAGTGACTCGTTCGCAGTCTCGGGTTGGCGAGCATGGACAGGATGTCGACGATCAGATTGATCACGACGAAGCCCAGGGCGATCGTCAGGACGACGCCTTGGACGATGGCGGGCTCGTTGTTCTTGACGGCCTCGATCATCAGCTGGCCCATCCCGGGGAGGTTGAACATCTGCTCGATGACGACGGCCCCACCGAGCAGGTAGCCGATCCGCAGCCCGAGCACGTTGAGCGGGTTGATGAGAGCGTTGCGCATCACGTTCCGCCCCACGACGACGAAGGGAGGAAGCCCCCCGCCGCGGGCGGTGCGCACGTAGTCCCTGTCGAGCTCCTCCACCATCGATGTGCGCACGATGCGGGTCATCTGGGCGGAGAGCGGCAGCGCGAGGGCCAGCGCCGGGAGCGTCATGGTCATCAGCCATCCGTAGATCGAGTCGTTCGGATTGACATACCGGGACGAGGGAAAGATCGGGATGTTGATCGAGAACCACTGGACGAGGAGCAGCGCTACCCAGAAGGAGGGGGCGGCGACTCCACCGAGGGTGAGGACGCGGATCGTCTGGTCCGGCCAGCGGTCCCGGAAGACGGCCGAGATCGTCCCGAGGGTGAAGGAGATGACGATGGCGATGATCAGGCCGAGGAAGGTGAGTTGAAGTGTGAGCGGCAGCGCGGTCGCGATCATCGTGGTGACGTCCTGGCCCGTGGCGAGACTCTTGCCCAGGTGCCCGGTGAGGATCATCCCGAGGAAGGCGAAGTACTTGACGATGAAAGGCTGGTCGAGTCCGTGCTCGTGCCGGAACTGCGCGAGCTGGTCCGGGCTCACCGGCGCGTCGGCGAAGACCGCGACGGCGGGGTCGGTGGAGGAGAACTGCATCACGGTGAAGACGAACAGCACGATGCCCAGCAGCAGCGGGATCAGTGTCAGCAGTCGTCTGCCGATCATTCTGAGGACGACGGTCACGGTGGTTCCTATCGGGTAATGCCGGCCGGGGCGCGGTCAGGCGCACCCCGGCCGGCGGGTGCTCAGCCCTTCAGCTGCGCGTTCATCATGTAGACACCGGGGATGTTGAGGGCCTGCACGCCGCTCAGCTTCTTGGCGTCCCATGCGGTGAAGAGCTGCATGTGCATGACCGGGTAGATGACGCCCTGGTCGGCGAT
This sequence comes from Leifsonia sp. TF02-11, assembly GCF_017565305.1. Lineage (GTDB taxonomy): Bacteria > Actinomycetota > Actinomycetes > Actinomycetales > Microbacteriaceae > Leifsonia. The sequence continues at coordinate 190,799 of NZ_JAGEKP010000015.1, read as the reverse complement.
CATGTTGAGCGCCTTCTTCATGTCGGCGTCGGTGGTCTTCGTCGAGTCCGACTGCTCGGCGGCGGTGAGGACCTTGTCGAGCGCCGCGTACTCGGGCGTCTGACCCCACTTGTTCCAGAGCATGAACGTGTTGGTGTTGGAGTAGAACCAGCGCACGTTGAGGTCCGCGTCCGTTCCGAACTGGTTGGGGTTGCCCGAGAAGGTGAGCACGTCGGCCGGATCGCCCTGCGCCACCTTGGTGTTGAAGGTGGCGGTCTCCACGACGTCGAGGTTCGTCTTGACGCCGATGGCCTCCCAGTCCTGCTTGATCGCGTTTACGGCGACGGTGGTCCAGGAGATGTTGGTCGAGAGCAGCGTGAGGCTGAGGTTGCTGACACCGGCCTCCTGGAGCAGCTTCTTGGCCTCGGTCGGGTTGTAGTCGTACTGCGTGGCCGCCTTCGAGTAGTACGGGCTCGACTCCTGGAGGAAGCTCGTGGCCGGAGTGCCCTTGCCCGCGATCGAAACGTCGATCAGCTTCTTGGTGTCGATGGCCATCCGCAGCGCCTGGCGGACGCGCTTGTCGTTGAAGGGCGCCTTACTCGTGTTGAAGGCCAGGCCCAGGAGGTTCATGCTGTCGGCGCCGTCCACCTTCAGCCCCTTGCCCTGAAGACTGGCGATCGAGTCCTGCGGGATGTTGTCGGAGATCTGCACGCCGGAGACGCCGGAGGTCAGCAGGCTAGTGCGGGCGGCCGCATCGACCGAGACGTTCCACTGCATCGAATCGATCTTCGGGTGCAGCGGGCCGTTGTAGCCCTTGTTCAGCACGAAGGAGGTGAACGACGTCGGCTCGGTGGCCTTGATCTCGAACGGGCCGGAGCCGAGCTGGTTCTTCGCGTCGGCATAGAAGGAGTCGGGCTGCCCGTCGAAGATGTGCTTCGGCATGATCTTGAGGATCGAGAAGCGGTCGATCGCATACGGGAACGCGTTCTTGAACTCGAGCTTCACGGTGTGCGCGTCGACCTTGACGGCGTCCTTGAGCCAGCTCGAGAAGAAGGCCGTGGTGATCACCGGCTTCTGCGTGTTGAGCACCCGGTCGACGGAGAAGACGACGTCATCGGCGGTGACCGGCTTGCCGTCGCTCCACTTGGCTCCGGACCGGAGCTTGACTGTCCAGGAAAGCGCCTTGGTGTCCTTGGGCATGTCGGCGGCGAGGGCGGCGTACGGCTTGCGGTCAACGGGCGAGGAATCCCAGAGCGCTTCATAGATGTGGTTTTCGGCAGACATCGCGAACGCGGAACCGGTGTTCAGCGGGTCCCAGGAGCTGTTGTTGTTATAGCCGATCGCGACCTCGACGTGACCCTTCGCGGCCGCGCCGCCCACCGAGGTGCTCGACTGCGGGCCGGAGCAGGCTGCGACAAGCCCGACGGTCGCCACCGCGGCGACGAGCCCGGCGAGGCGTTTGAGCGTGCGTGCTCGGGAACCCGGCAACTTCGTTGTTTCCACTGCTGTTCCTTTCGGGAATGTGCTGGGGGAGAAGAAGGACCCACATAGGACGTCCCACCTCTTGGAAACAAGACCGTAGATGACCTCGGACCACTTCGTCAATAGCGATTTTCCGACTGGGCGATCGGCCCCATTGACGCGCTCCGCCCGCTTTGCAATACTCTCATGGCATCAAGACATCCCACGTCCTATCACCCGTGGGTTCAAAGGAGAATCGTGACGAACGCCGCCATCGCACCGCACCCCGCACACGGGCCGGACGCCGACACCACTCGCTACCAGGGGATCATTCCGCCGGTCATCACGCCGCGCACGGAGAGCGGGGAGATCGATGTGGAGTCGCTCCAGCGCGTGACGTCACACCTCCTCGACGGGGGCGTCGACGGGCTCTTCATCCTCGGGTCGTCCGGCGAGGTCCCCTACCTTACGAACGAAGAGCGCAACCTGGTCGCCACCACCGTCATCCAGGCGAGCGATGGCCGCGTGCCCGTCCTGGCCGGGGCCAACGAGCAGACCACCGCGCGCGTCGTGGCGGAAGCCCAGCGCCTCGCCGACCTCGGCGTCGACGCACTGGTGGTGACGTCGCCGTACTACGCGCTGTCCAACCAAGCGGAGGTCGGTCAGCACTTCCGGACGGTCCGGGAGCACGTCGACCTTCCTCTCTTCGCCTACGACGTCCCCGTGCGCACCCACGTGAAGCTCGGCCTCGAGGTGGTCCGCGAGCTCGCCGAGGACGGTGTGATCGCCGGCGTGAAGGATTCCTCCGGCGATGATGTCTCCTTCCGCCTCCTCGCTCTCGCAACCGAGCACCTGCCCGCGTTCCGGGTCTTCACCGGTCACGAGGTCGTGGTCGACGGCGCGCTGCTCGGCGGGGCGCACGGCGCCGTGCCGGGTCTCGCGAACGTCGATCCCGCCGGGTACAGCAGGCTCTACGCGGCCACCGCCGACGGCGACTGGGCCGCGGCCCGCCGCGAGCAGGACCGCCTCGCCCGCCTGTTCGGCATCGTGGAGGTCACCGAGGCCGGCGTCTCGGCGGGCGCTGCCGGACTCGGCGCGTTCAAGACCGCGCTCCAGCTGCTCGGGGTCATCACGAGCAACCGGATGAGCGAGCCCATGCGATCGCTCGGCGCAGCCGAGACGTCGCGTATCCGCGGCCTCCTCGAAGCGTCGGGACTCCTGTGACCGGGCGGCCGGCCGGATCCGCCACGGCCTCCGGGGAGCACGGTGCCCCACTCGACTGATGCCCGACTCGCCGTGGGCGTCGACCTCGGCGGCACCAAGATCGACGCACGCCTGCTCGACGCGTCCGGAGATGTCCTCGCGCACGCGCGATCGGCCACGCCGGCCGCCGGCGGCCAGGCCGTCGTCGCCGAGATCGCGGCACTGGTCGCCACCGTGACCGAAGACCGCGATCCGGCAGAGCTGGCGGGCGTCGGGATCGGCGCGGCAGGGATCATCGAGCCGGCTACCGGAGACGTCCTCGACGCGACCGACGCCATCGCCGACTGGAAGGGTGTTCACCTCGCCGCCGGCGTCGCCGAACTGACCGGACTGTACGTGCGGGCGATCAACGATGTGCACGCCCATGCACTAGGTGAATCCGTGCTGGCCGGCCTCCCCCGCAGTGCGTCACTCCTCCTGATCGCGGTGGGCACGGGCGTCGGGGGCGCGTTGATCCGCGACGGCGATTTGGTCGCGGGAGCACACGGAGCCGCCGGGCACTTCGGCCATATCGCATCCCCGCACGCCATCGGGCTGCCATGCTCGTGCGGCGGTCGCGGGCATGCCGAAGCAAGCGGGTCGGGTCCGGCGATCCTCGAGAGCTATCGGAGGCTCGGCGGTTCCGCGTCCGACGCGATAGACGTCTCGGCGCGCGCGGCGGAAGGGGACGAAAGAGCTCGAGCAGCGATCGATCTTTCCGCCACCACAGTCGGTTCCATCGTCGGCGGTCTTGTCAACGGTCTGGACCCCGACCTGGTGGTCGTCAGCGGGAGCGTGGCACGCATCCCGGGCTGGTGGCAGAAGTTCGAGGCTGCCGCGCGACAGGAGACCCTCCCCCTGCTCACATCCGTCGCGCTACGGCCCAGCGCCGGTGACTCTGCAGCATGTATAGGCGCCGCGAACCTCGTCCTTGAAAAGGAGAACGCCCCATGACCGACTTCTTCGACGCTGTCGCCGGGCGGCTGATCGTCTCCGCTCAGGCGTATCCTGGCGAGCCCATGCGCGATCCCCGGACCATGGTCGCCGTCGCGGAGTCCGCAGAGCGCGGCGGCGCCGCTGCCATCCGGCTGCAGGGCCTGGACGACATCCGGCTCGGTGCCGAGACCCTCGATGTCCCGGTCATCGGGTTGTGGAAGGACGGGAAGGACGGCGTCTTCATCACGCCAACCCTGGAGCACGCGCTGGCCGTCGCCGCCGCGGGCGCGGACGTCGTCGCGATCGACGGCACCCGACGGGACCGCCCGGACGGCCGCACCCTGGCCGAGGTCGTGAAGGCCCTGCGGAATGAAACCGACGCGCTCATCATGGCCGACTGCGGAAGCGCCGCGGACGCCATCACCGCCGCCGAGGCGGACGCCGACATCATCGGAACCACCCTCTCCGGATACACCGGGGAACGCCCGCGCGGCGAGGGACCCGACCTCGACCTCATCACCGAGCTCCGCGCGCTCGCGCTCGGCCGGTTCCTCGTGGCTGAGGGCCGCATCCACACTCCGGAGCAGGCGAGGCAGGCGCTGGCGGCCGGGGCCGACTCCGTGGTGGTCGGCACCGCGATCACCCACCCGCAGACCATCACCTCTTGGTTCGCGCGCGCGGTCGAGGTGCGATGAAGACCGTCGTCAGCGCCTACGCGGCCTCCCCCGCATACACGCGCTGGGATCCTGCGTTCGAAGAGCGCTTCCTCGCCGAGCTGGTCGCCCTGGACGGCGTGGATGCGCTGGAACTGCCGTGGCTCGGACGCCTCCATCCCTTTGACGACGAGTGGCTGATCTCCCGGGTGCCCGCGACCGAGCTGGTCATCACCGCGCTGCCGTGGACGATGACCCGGTCGAAGGCATCGCCCAGCTACGGCTTGGCGTCGACCGATCCGCTCGGTAGGGCGGACGCCGTGGCCGACCTCGACCGGATGCGCCGCGACCTCGTGCGTCTGCCTGTGATCCCGAGCGTCGTCCTCCTACACACGGCCCCTAGCGGCGCGCTCGGTTCGGTCGACGCCCTCCAGGATTCGCTTGCATCGATCACGTCGTGGGACTGGTGCGGCTCCACCCTGGCGATCGAGCACTGCGACAGGGCCGTTCCCGGCCGACCATTCGAAAAGGGCTTCCTCCCCCTCGCCGACGAGCTCGCCGCGCTCGAGGGGATCCCCGAAGCGGGACTCTGGCTGAACTGGGGCCGGTCGGCCGTCGAACTGCGGGACGCCATGGCGGTCACGGCGCAGGTCGCGGCCGCCGCCGCGTCGGGTCGCCTCGTGGGCCTCACCCTCTCTGGAGCCGCGAGCACGGACGGACCCTACGGGCTAGCGTGGGCCGACGCCCACCTCCCGTTCGCCGAGACGGATCCGCGGTCCGGTTCCCTACTGACCCGCTCGACCGCTCGAGCAGCTCTCCGGGCAGCGGCCGACGTGTCCTGGCGCGGGCTGAAGGTGAGCCGACGGCCAGGCGACGAGTCGGTCGCCGAGGTGCTCGCGACCGTGGAGGCGAACCTCGCCGTTCTGCGCGAGGCCGATGAAACACCGGTTGCCGCCGTGGGCGGGGCGCTAGTAGGAGGAACAGATGGCTGAGTCGTGGTCGTCGCAGACAAGGACGCGGCGGGCGAGCTCGCGGCGGAGTCGATCCAGCGGCTGATCGCCGCCAAGCCCGACGCTGTGCTCGGGCTGGCGACCGGCTCCACCCCGCTCCCGGTGTACCGGGCGCTGGCCCGGCGGATCTCCTAGTCGGGCCTCGACGTCTCGCACGTGCGCGGCTATGCCCTGGACGAGTACGTCGGCCTGGCCGCGGGGCATCCCGAGTCGTATCGCGCCGTCAGCGCGGTTCTTGGCCAGCGAGTCCGACGTTCCCATGCACTGCATCACGCAGGGGCTCTCGACGATCCTGCGCTCCCGGCATCTGCTGCGGCTCGCGTTCGGCGAGGGCAAGGCGGAGGCGCTGGCCGGGGCGGTGGAGGGGCCGGTGTCGGCCTCCAATCCGGGGTCGGCCGTCCAGCTCCACCCGCACGTCACCGTGCTGGTGGACGAGGCGGCGGCCTCCCGGCTGCGCAACATCGACTACTACCGGCACGCGTACGACCACAAGCCGGCCTGGCAGAGACTTTGAGGGGACACGAGCGAATTTGCCGGATCCAGCGGGCTTGGCGACCCGTCGGTCCGCGCTCTCGTTGACATGCCCGGCCCTCCAACGACTACGACGTCAAGGAATTGTGGGGGCTGAGGGGCCGCCGACTTCCAATGAATCAAAGGGCGAACGCTGTATTCAGTGAGGCTTTTATGGGGGAAATGCCTTACACGCCACGCAGAAAGTGCCTCTGATCAGCACTTTTGCAGCGGAGAAGGAGGGGTTTGAACTCTATTTCTGGGCCAGCCAGAGTCCGGGTCTTGCCTCAATATCCCCGGTCAGAAGCGTTATTTGGATCACTTGTGATCTTGCTAGATTTGTTGGGATCGCGTCAGCTTGTGGGCAAAATGTGGGCAAACCCAGCGAGGTGCGCTGCCAATTCGCCCTCGCGTCATGGGCGGTTCACAAAGCGCGGCCCCAACTCGCGCAGTGACCTCAATACCTGATCACTCCAACTCGAACTTGCCTATTTGCCAGCCGCGGTCCGCGCGGGCATAAACAAAAAAGCGGGGAGCGGCTCACACATGAGCGGCTCCCCGGCTTTAGCTTTTGGGTCCGTAGACGTCTTCGACTATACCACAGGTGCGGCATGATCGATCTATGTCAGCAATCGGTTCGGCAGCAAGCTCACCCGCCGCGGTTGCGCACGTGGTCGCGCGGCTTGAGGACTTCTTCCAAGACACTTCGCCCTGGCAACGGCGCCTCTGGGACGCCGGCCTCATCCTCAGCCTAAACGAACTCGTAGACGCTGTGAGGTGGTCCGACGCGAAAGTCCTCTCCCCTAGCTCCGTCAAATGGCTAGCCGGTGACATTGAGCGTCTAGCTGGACGCGATCGGGGAGTTGGGGAGCGCGAACTTCGCCTCCAACTACAGTCGGTCCTGCGCTCACCGATGAAGAGCGGTGACGCCCGACATCGGACTTTGCGCGAGTTGACGGCCCTTATTGGGGACGGCTATTTGCTTCGTTGGGCCAGCGCGGCTGCGGACGTCAGTAGGCCGCCTTCGGCTGAAAGATTCGCACGAGCTATCGCCGCGCATCTCCTCGATCTCGGCTACAGCCCCCGCTATCTTCACGGCTGGATTCGGCGACTCAAACCGAGCAGTCTCGTCGACATTGCCACAGCTGCGCACGCCATCAGCGTTTCGGGAATGCAGTCATATGAACTCCTAGTTCCGTTTCTGAGCGTTCCGGATCTCGCCGGCAACAGGGACGGCAACGAACACTGGTTGTCAGCGACGGCGGTGGGTCAGTGGTTGACTGACCAGGGCATCACAACGAGCGAGCGACACAACGGTGGGTTCGTTTACACAGTAAGCGCACGTGATCCTTTCGCCGCAGCCGATCTGGCTCAGGAGATCGTCGATCGGATGAGCGCACGCGCTAAACACAGTCGAAAGACAGCACGGCCGGTGCCATGTGGGCATGTCTGGATCGCAGGGAGAGCCAAGCATGTGCCGTTGGTGCGCCCACCGCGAGGTGCCTTTGTGCTCTCTCTTGTCGCCGAGCAGCGTCTGTACGCCGTCGCCAACCGCTCGGCTCTGGACAATGCGCTGGAATTAGCGGCGCCACTCAACGATGGATCACCGGCTGCCGCAATCTCAGGCGGATGGTCAGCGGTTGAGGCCTTGCTGCTGAGCCCGGAGGACGACGGCGAGGGCGGCCGAGGGATCATTGCCGCTGATCGGATGGCAGCTCTGATTACGTGCTCATGGCCGCGTGCTGACCTGACCGCCATTTCCTACCGCCATGCGCCAACGAGCCCGGACCGCTTAAGCACACAGCTAGCCAGCGAAACCGTAAACAGGGAACGCGCCCGAGCGGTAGCCGATTGGATAGGTGGGGGGAACAACCTAGTCACTAGCCGTCCGAGTGACGCCGCAGCAGTAGAGCGGATGGTGAAGCTTGTCGCCGAACCGCGGCGAACACTCGGTGACATCAGGACCCATATGACCACCGCCATGCGCCGGGTATACCGACATAGGAACCTCGTCATGCACGGTGGGGCAGTTAGCGTTGAGACATTGCCCATGACTCTGCGCACTGCCGCACCTCTGATCGGAGCAGGCCTGGACCGCATCACGCATGCTTCCTTGGCAGAAGGCGTACATCCGATTGACTTGGCGGTGCGCGCTTCAATCAGCCTCGAGCTTATGAGCCGCCCCGACGGTCGGGCGCTCGTGGACCTTATCGAGTAGTGACAATGAGCGCGCCGCCGACGTTGCGACGGGCATGAGTTCAATCCTGTTGTAGTTCTCTGATTCGCTGCGCTGCGACATCCCAGTTGTCGAGCAGCGACGCCGCGTTTGACATCCGGGCGACGGCGCGCACGATCGTGTTTCCGGGTGCCCGAAGAATCTTTGTCATGGCACCAATCCCACGGACTGACGCCGCAAATGACCCCAGTCCACTCATTCCTTCACGAGCGTTCTCGGCCAGGCTAGAAATTGCGTCAAGGAACTCGGGCACGTCGTCGGTACTTCGCAAGTATTCGTTCGTGGCGATCAGCTCGAGAAGCGGCGACACTTGTGCATCCAGCTCCCGCAAGTCTTGTTCGAACGAGTTCGTGAGCCGATCAAAATCGCCACCCCTGACGTTCAAAGTGTCAGCGAACTTGCGCAGCAGGGTCAGTTTTACGCTCGGAGACGCCGAGTCCGGAACCGAGTTCATTTCCCTTGTCGCGGATTCGGTTTCCTCACCGATTGTCACGATGCATGCGGCGATCTCCTCGGTCGTCGCACTCAGCGGCTCGAAAGCCGTGTTGAGTTTCGCCATCAACTCCAGGTAGCCATCGGAATCGTCGTCATCTATTGACGGCACACCCTTAAGAGATTCAGGTCCCAGGATCGGCGACATGTCCGTAGCCGTGCCATTGCGGAGCGCTTCCCACACGCGAGTAGCCGCTACCGGCTCGGGGGCTCCCTGAAGCCCCTGCTCAATAGCGGCGGTTAGCTTCTTCCTGGCATCGATCAGACCGAATTGGGTGCGATTGATCATGATTGTGCGAATCGCTTTGACATCAAAAGGCAACGCGGTTGAGCCATCAGCGACTTGGATGGTCAGCTTGTTTAGGGAGTGCCGTAGACCGAGCTCGTACATGACGTTCGCATTCGCGCCGGTGATGTCGGCGATAACTATGTCCGACTCGTACAGGCGCCTAAAGATCTGATCGGTGATGTCGCCGCTTATCGAAATCTGATCGGCGCGAACAGCGTCGATACCGAGGAATGTGCAGGCTGCCTGAATCACGCCTTCATATATTTCGAGTGACGACTCCCATATGACGCGGGCTGGCGACCCGAGGGGGGCGTGCTCCTCACCAATCGGGCCGATCACAAAGCATGTCGTCACTTCTTCATACTCCGATCACACTCAGCCTCAGCAAGCTCGAACATCCTCTCGGCGTTCCCAAGCGCCGCACTCGCATCCGCAAGGGTGCAGCCGCCACCTGAAGCGTACTGAGCTTTCGGCTTCACTTTCAGCAATCGAGTTAAGCGCGCCGCCATTGAGTCCATGCCAATGCGGCGGAGCTGTCCAGGTGCGTCATCGTGGCGCATAGTGGCTGTTCTCTGAACCCCATGTGCCGCGAGTACCGCGTCCGCAGAGGCAATGGCAGACGTTACGCAGAGACTCACGATCGGGTCTGAGAATTGAGAATCGCCTGCGGCTATCTGGGCCAGGTCAAGGTACGTCTTCGCACTAGCCAACCGCCCGGCGACGTTCTCGCGGTCTTTGGCGGGCGGCATGCGCAGACTCTATCGCGGGCACGAAGACCCAGCCGGGCTCCGCGACTGCTGATGATTTGTGCCTCCAACGCTCCGCTCCACTTCGGATCTTCGACGACGGACGGCGGACCTTTATCACCCGAGAGATGGCGCGACTGGCCGGACGGAGACCTGGAAACGAGTACGTCGGAAGATGGGTAGGCCCAACCGACCAACGAATCAACGAATCAAGAGGACCCAGAAGAAGCAAGGAGGAACAACGGAACGAACTACATGAACGGGAAGAGGGGAAGCGACAATCGGGTAAACGAGGTGCAATGCACGTAGGCACTTTCAGTGGAGCACTTCGCGACGCCCGGAATGACGGGGGTCGCATGTAAACCATGTTGCATGGCAAAACGAGGAAGTTCGCTCACCGGGAAACGACGCGAACTGTCGTATGCAAGACAGCGCCATGACCACGACGCGGCGGCCGCCCGACGAGCTGCGCAGCGGATCCAGCGCGAGGCCGACCAGCGCGTGGCTACCGCGGTCGGAGCGCTCGAGTCCCGCTGAGGCGGACGCGACCAAGCCATCGCCCATCTGCTCAGAGTGGCCCAGTCGCTCGACGAGCTACGCCTGCAGGAAACCGCCCTCGTCGCGGGGCGGGATGAACTCGTCCAGCTTCTCCGTGACAGCGGCGGCAGCTGGGACTCACTTGTCGCGATCACCGGCCTCAGCCGTCAAGCGCTTAGCAAGCGGATGACTCCGCCAATCAGTACCTAATGACATCCCCCGTCCGCCCCGCACGAAGCACTGTGGCGCTTTGAGAGGCCGAGTCAAGGGTGCAGCTGCGCTGCATCGCGCAGCGACGCGGAGCGCCCTTGACACGGCCTCTCAAAGCGCGATCCTCCGCTGTCGGGGCGGATGAGGAGAACTGAGCAAGCGAGCCACCAAGGACCGGACCAGCCTCCCGCCAAACCTCACGTCGGTGTCGGCGCTCACTCGTAGAGTGTCCTCAACCGGCGCCGAGGAGCTCGTGCGACGTCGCGAACAACCCCAGACGGAAGGCACTTGCTGATGGGGACCATCTCGCCCTACGACACCGCGCATGGGAAGCGTTACCGCGTCCGCTATCGAACGCCAGACCACCGCCAGACGGACAAGCGCGGCTTCAAGACAAAGCGCGATGCCGAACTCTTCCTTGCTTCCGTTGAGATCTCGAAGGCGCGCGGCGAGTTCGTCGACGCGTCCGAATCGGCGATCACGATCGGTGCACTCGGAACGGTGTGGCTCAGCAACCAGTCCCACCTGAAGCCATCCTCCAAGAAGCCGCTCGAGGTGTCCTGGCACAAGTACGTCCAACCCCAGTGGGGCCGGCTCAGGGTGCGCGACGTCCGGTTCTCCGAAGTGCAGAACTGGGTCACCCGCATCGGGCAGGACCGGTCGGCGACCGTCGTCCTGCGGGCCTATGGAGTCTTGGCCGGCATCCTCGATGTCGCCGTGCGCGATAGGCGCATCACCTCCAACCCAGCCCGCGGCGTCAACCTGCCACGGAAGGTCGCGAGGCCCCATGTCTACCTCACCCACGAGCAAGTGCATCGGCTCGCGGCCGCGTCTGGCCAGCACGCGCTTCTCGTATTCCTTCTCGCCTACACCGGGCTGCGCTGGGGTGAAGCGATCGGACTGCGAACCCGCGATGTCGACCTGCGCCGCCGACGAATCACGGTGACAGTGAACGCCGTCGAGGTGGCGGGGGTCATCGAGGTCGGAACGCCCAAGACTCACAAGCGACGCGACGTTCCCTATCCCCCTTTCCTCTCTGAACTCATGGCCGATCAGATTGCAGGAAAGGGCCGAGACGACCTGGTGTTCAGCGACGCCGACGGACAACACCTCCGACGCACACGAGTAAGCACCGGGTCCCGCAGCTGGTTCAAGACCGCGCTGCGAGAGGCGGAACTCGAGCCGATGACTCTCCACGACCTCCGCCACACGGCCGCTTCGCTGGCCATTAGCTCGGGTGCCAACGTCAAAGCGGTCCAGCGGATGCTCGGGCACGCCTCTGCCGCGATGACCTTGGATCTCTACGCCGACCTCTTCGACGACGACCTCGACGACGTCGCCATGCGCCTTCAAGCCGCCGTCTCCGCGGCAAGTGTGGGCAAAATGTGGGCAAACGCCTCTTCCACCAACTGAAAAACCCCCGAAATCACGGGGATTCCGGGGGTTTCGATCGGCGGAGACGGAGGGATTTGAACCCTCGGTCCCCTTACGGGGACTCCACCTTAGCAGGGTGGTGCACTACGCCTGACTATGCGACGACTCCCTGTGCATGCCCGAGTTTGCAGTGCTCCGTGGAGGGCAACGCACTGAATCCAGCGCCTCGCACGTGATTCTCGGCATGCACGGGACGATATCGGGACGATGGGATGCGAGGCCGCAGGAGGAGAAGGTACGCCTACCGGTCTGAGGGCGGCACCAAGCCAAAGGCTCTGCGAGGCAGCGAGCGCCGCGATTGGTCAACAGGTCAGAGGAAGGCACATCGGGGCGGAACTGCGACGTGTCCCGAAACAGCCCCGCCCCGATGTGGTCATTTCGGCTCGCCGGTCGGGGTGATAGCGGTGACAGAGCCGGTCAGCGTTGCGAGTTCTTCCTCGAGTTCGGCCATGGCCTCTCCCCCGGCCATGAGATCGGTGATCTCTTCGCGGCTGCGTTCGCCCTTGCGGAAGTCGTCGGCCTTGCGACCGTGGATCAGGACCGCGAAGCGGTCGCCAACGGTCATGGCGTGCAGCACGTTGTGAGTGACGAAGATGACCGCGATGCCCTTTGCCCGCGCCTGCATGATGATCCGCAGCACGTGGGTCGCTTCCTTGACGCCCAGGGCCGCGGTGGGCTCGTCGAGGATCAGCACGCGGGCGCCGAAGTAGACGGCGCGCGCGATGGCCAGGGACTGGCGTTCTCCGCCGGAGAGTCCGCCGACCAGTCGGTTGCCGTCCGTGACGCGGGTGATACCCAGGGACCGGACCTCCTTGACGGCGATCGCGCCGGCGGCCTTCTTGTCGAACCACTTGAACGGACCCCATCCCTTCGTGGGCTCCTCACCGACGAAGAATGAGCGCGCCACCGACATCAGGGGGAAGGTGCCGCCGGTCTGATGCACGGTGGCGATGCCTTTGGCAGCGGCGTCCTTTGGGCTGGCGAAGGAGACCACTTCGCCGTCGACCTCCATCGTTCCTTCGGTGGGCTTGTGGAAGCCGGAGAGGATCTTGATGAGGGTCGATTTGCCGGCGCCGTTGTCGCCGAGAAGGCAGAGCACTTCGCCGGCGTCGACTTCGATAGAGATGTCCTCGAGCGCCTGGGTGCCGGCGAAGGACTTGGATACGTGGGTGAGTTTCAGCAGTGGCGCGGACATGGTCATGCCCCCTTCTTGACAATCTTCGACTGGCGAGGGCCGGATGCCAGGGCGAGTCGGCGGAACGTGTTGTTGGCGAGAACGGCGACCAGTACCAGGACGCCGAGGATGAGGCTGGCCCAGTCGGAGTTCCAGCCGGTGTAGTAGATGCCCTGGTTGACCAGGGCGAAGGTCAGGGTTCCGAGGATCACCCCGACGACCGAGCCGTAACCGCCGGTGAGCAGCACACCGCCGACGACCACGGCGATGACAGCGTTGAACACGAACGACTGGCCGGTGCCGGTCTGTGCGCCGTTGTACAGGATGGTCTGGATGATGCCGACGAGAGCGGCGCCGACGCCGGTGCTCATGAACAGTCCGATCTTGACTTTGGCGACCGGGATGCCTGCGGCGCGGGCGCTCTCCTTGTCACCGCCAATGGCGAAGATCCAGTTGCCGTATCGCGTCATCTGCAGGATCCACGCGACCACGAGCGCGACGCCGATCGCCCAGAAGATCGCGACCTCGAACTTTCCATCGATCAGGGTGCCGAAGATCGCCTTGGAGAAGGGGTCGGGCGTGAGGGGGACGCTGGTGTTGCCGGCGAGCAGTCGCGCAAGGCCCAGCGTCAATCCGGCGAGGCCGAACTGCATGGCTAGGGTGACGATGAACGACGGAACGTTGGTGCGGGTGACCACGAGGCCGTTGATGAATCCGGAGCCGGCACCGAGCGCTAGCGCGGCGATGATGCCGACCCAGATCGGCGCCCCCCATGTCCCGGAGACGATGGCAAGCGTCACGGAGCTGGCGGCGACGATGGAGCCGACGGACAGGTCGAACTCACCGGCGATCATCAGCGCGCCGACGGGCACGGCGATGATCGCGAGCTCGGAGGCGACGTTGAGCCAGCTGGCCGCGCCGCCAGCTGAGAGGAACTGCTCGCCGCCGAAGATCGCGAAGAAGACGAAGACCGACACGGTCCCGATGAGGGCACCGGTCTCCGGCCGACGGCCGATCTGGGGGACGGCGATGGTGGGGCGTGTTTTCTTTTGCGTTGTAACGGAAGGGGACACGTGCGAAGTCATGTTGAACTTTCTTTCCGAGGGGATGCGTGTGGGTGGGGTGGCGGCCGAGGCCGCCACCCCACCCGGGAGCGACTAGCGGGCGCCGTCCTTGACGCCTGCAGTGGCCTTGGCGACGTTGGACTTGTCGATGATCGCGGGGCCGGTCGGCAGGTCGCCGGGAAGGGCGATGCCGTAGGCCGCGAACTGGAACGCGGCCGCAACAGCGTAGTAGCCCTGTGCGTAGCCCTGCTGGTCGATCGCGAACAGCTGCGTGCCCTTGTCGATGCGTCCGAGCGCCGCGGTGTTGAAGTCCGTGCTGCCGAGCTTCACCTTGTCGGCGACGCCGGCCTGCGACAGACCGCTGGCGGCGCTGTCCGCGTCACCTTGGCTGATGGTGAAGATCGCGTCGACCGACGAATCCTGCAGCACCGCGCCCTTGATCGCCTGTGCGATCGCGGTGGGGTCGCCGAACTGCGACGACGGCAGCGACAGCTCGGTGGCCTTGCCGCCTTCGGCGGTAGCGCCGTCGTTGAGTCCCTTGCAGCGGGCCTCAGCGGTTGCGGTGCCCGGCAGGGTGTTAACGCACAGGATGTGCTTGGAGCCCTGCTTTGCGAACGTCTCGCCGGCGAGCTTGCCGGAGGCGTAGTCGTCCGAGCCGACATACGCCTCGGCTCCGACGGTCTTCACCTGGTCGGCGCCGGTGTTGTAGATGAACACGGGGATACCCGCGTCGGTGATCGCCTTGATGTTGGCGTTCTGTGCCTCGGGCGCCCAGTCGGGGATGACCGCCGCGCTGGGCTTCTGGGCGAGGATGTTGGCGACCAGCTTCGCGGCGTCGGCGTTGAAATTGTTGTAGTTCGGCATGGCCAGGAAGGTCACCTTGCCGCCGGCCTTCTCGACGCCCGCTGCGGCCGCTTCGCCGCCGTTCTTGACGGTCGACCAGAACGGGTCGTTGGTGGCCCCGCCCATGACGACGATCGAGACTCCGCTGGCGCTGCCGCCGGTCCCGGAGGTGGAGGTGCTGGACGGGTTGTTGTTGCTGGAGGTGCATCCGGCCAGCGCGAGGCCGAGTGCGACCGTCGCGGCGAGGGCCGCTGTTACGGACACCCGGCGCTTCGCACGGGTACCCCGGGTGTTGAGCAACGTGGAAATCATCCGCGCGACTCCCTTCATTGGTAAACCGCGCAAGCGGCGGATCAGCTTTGATCGCCCCCGAGCCTATCATGTAACGACATATAGACATAAGAGGCTTGTCGAGACGTTATTTTGTTGTGATGTCAGAGGAACGGCGCGACTGCTTGGTCGCCGGTGTCAACCCGACTGGATCAGCCTACCTAAATGTCCTGACATGAGTACATAGGTTCTTTTGTCTCGTAGGCTAGAGGCATGAGCGACGATGCTGCCGCGGTTTGGCGGCGCACCCCCGCGTTGGTGGTTGCGGCGGCAATGTTCATGGAGCAACTCGACGGCATCGTCCTATTCACGGCAATGCCCAGCATCGCGCGGGATTTCGCTTTGCGACCGAGCGACGTCACGATCGCGAGCACCGCGTACCTGGTGGCCGCGGCCACGTTCATCCCTCTCGGCGGATGGCTCGCGGCCCGATTCGGTGGCCGACGCGTGTTCTGTGCCGCGCTGATGCTGTTCGGCCTCGCGTCGTTGGGGTGCGCGCTCAGCCCCGATCTTCTGTGGTTGGCGTCGCTTCGCCTCATGCAGGGTTTCGGCGGCGCGCTGATGGTGCCGATCGGTCGGCTAGTCGTGGTTCGCTCCGCGACGCCGGCGCAGTTGTTGCGCGCGATCGCGTACCTCACCTGGCCGGCATTGGTCGCGCCGGTGGTCGCACCGCTGCTGGGTGGCATGATCACGTCGACCATCGGGTGGCGGTGGATTTTCGCGCTCAATATTCCGATCGCGCTGGTGACATTGCTAGTCGCGCTGCGGGTGATCCGCGCGACGCCCGAGTCCCGCCTCGTGTTGGACGTGCCGGGGCTGGTGCTCTGCACGGTGGCGGTGTTTGGCCTCATCGCGGTATTGGAACTGCTCTCGTCCGGCGCGAGCTGGGCTGCGCCGATCGCGACCGGCGCAGCCGCCGTCGCGGTGGCTGTGGCGGGGGTGCGGCATCTGCTGCACACTGCGGATCCGCTGCTTGATCTGCGGGCCTACAGCATCCGTACCTTCCGTGCCGCGAACTCGAGCGGGGTTGCGTATCGCCTCGCCGTGACGTCGGTGCCGTTTCTGATGCCGCTGCTGCTGCAGGAGGAGCTCGGCCAGGGTCCGGTGACCGCGGGGTTTTTCGTCGCGGCGGTGTTCTTAGGCAATGTGGGGATCAAACCGGCGACCACTCCGCTGCTACGGGCGTTCTCCTTCCGTTCCGTTCTGATCGTCTCCACGGTCGCGGCTGTTGCCTTCTTAGCATTTTTCGCCGCGACCGGTCCGGCGACCTCGCCGCCGCTCCTGTGGGTGGCATTGCTGCTCAGCGGGGTGTTCCGCTCGATCGGCTTCACCGCCTACGCGTCCCTCGCCTACGCGGATGTGCCCAAAACTCGGCTGACGGCCGCGAACACGCTGTCCTCGACCGTGCAGGACCTGGGCACGGCCGTCGGGGTAGCGCTGGGCGCAACGGTGCTGCGCTTGGCGTTCCCGACTACCGCTGGCGCACCGCAGCTGGCTTCGTATCACATCGCCTTCGCCGTGATGGCGGTGATCGCCGTGGTGGCGGTGGTTGGAGCGTTCCGGTTGCCGCGCGGCGCCGCCGATGCGGTGCGCGTGCGGCCGGTGGTGTCTGACCCCTAGCCGCTGATGCCCGCGCGGGCGGCAGCGTCCAGCAGCACGCTCGCGGCGACTTCAAGGCCTTCGATCCGGCCAAGCGAGGTGTCCTCGTGCTCGATGTTGACGAGCATGTCGGGGTCCACCACGTGCAGGGCGGCCAGCCACGTCGACCAGTAGACAGCGTCGTGGCCGCGGCCGAGGGCGACGAAGTCCCACGAGGAGTTCTTCGGCCACTCGTTCGCCCACTCGTCTCCGCCGAGGTTCGTGCGTGGCTCGTCGGGGCCCAGCTTGCGGAACCGGTTGTCGAGGACGCCGTACACGGCCGCGTTCGACCGGTTCACCCGGACATCCTTGGCTGCGGCGTGGAATATCAACTCGCCGAGCTCCTGGACCACCGCGACCGGATCCATCTGCTGCCAGAACAGGTGGGACGCGTCGAGCTCGACACCGACGTTGGTTGCAGCCGTCTCCTCGATCAGCCGGTGCACGTCGGCAGGGTTGAAGACGAGGTTCTGCGGATGCAGCTCTAGCGCGACCTTCACGTCGTGGTCGGCCGCGAGTCGGTCCATCTCGCGCCAGAACGGTGCGGCGATGGACCACTGGTAGTCGATCACGTCGAGCGAGGCGGAGTTCCAGGCGTTGACGATCCAGTTCGGCCGCGTTGTATTCGGCTCGCCGCCCGGCAGACCTGACATGGTGACCACCCGGTGCTGGCCGAGCCGGCCCGCGAGCAGGATCGAACGGCGGACGTCGTCCGCGTGCTTCTCGCCGATCGCGGTCGTCGGGTGCAGCGGGTTGCCGTTGCAGTTCAGCCCGGCGATCTGAACGCCGGTGCCTTCGAAGAGCCCGAGGTAGTCGTCGCGTGCCGCATCCGAGACGAGGATGTCGTCGAACGTGGGGATATGAACCGGGGGCAGGAATCCACCGGAATTGATCTCGATCCCGGTGAGACCGAGCCCACTGATTACCGTGAGGGCTTCGGGCAGGGTGCGGTCGTGCAGGATCGCGTTGTAGACACCGAACTTCATCGTGCCACCGCCTCGTTGACCGAGGGGACGGTGACAGATGCGCCGCCCTGGGCGGCGGACTCGGAGACCGCGGCGAGAATTTCCATGTTGTGCACGCCCTCGTCGAAGCTGGCGCAGCGAGGCAACGATTCGGATTCCGGTATCCCAGCGACCTCCTCGAGGAACGCCCTGGCTTGGAAGACGAATCCGTCATTCTGACCAAGCCCAACCCCGGGCGCGTCCATCGGAAGTCCGCCGGCCACGTAGGGGTGCGCCGGCCCGACGATGACGCGACGGAATCCGCGGGTCGCAGCGGGGCCTTCGTTGAGCATGACCTGGAGCTCGGCGGGACGTTCCTGGTCCCACTTGGCGGCGCCGTTCTCTCCGAACACCTCCAGCTGCAGGCCGTTGGGGTGGCCGGCGGCAACACGGGACACCTCGACCGCGCCGACGGCGCCGCTGGCGAAGCGCGCGGTGAACGCAGCGTAGTCGTCGTTTTCGACTGGCTCGAACGTGTCGCTCACCGCGGCAAGGCCGTGGCCGACCACGGCCGCGAGCGGCACCGGGCGGTTCGGGATGACGGTGGCGAAGCGGCCGCCGTTGACCTCGACGATGTCGCCACCGAGGAACTCGACCAGGTATCCCACGTGGCTGCCGACGTCGGCGAGAGCGCCCGACCCAGGCGCCCCCTTGAAGCGCCAGCTGATCGGTGCCGCGGGGTCGCTGGCGTAGTCGGTCCAGTATCGGCCGCTGACGTGCAGCACCCGGCCGAGGGTTCCGGACTGGATGAGCTCGCGGATGGCCGCGACACCGGGTGCGCGGCGGAAGGTGAATCCGATGCGCACGACGGTGTCGGCGTTCCGGGCCGCGTCGGCCATAGCGCGGCCATCCGTCAGCGAGTCACTCAGCGGCTTCTCGCACAGCACGTGCTTGCCTGCGGCGATGAGCCCCTCGACGATCTCACGGTGCAGGGAGTTGGCAACGACGACGCTGACCACATCGATGTCGTCCGCTTCCGCGATGGCCTGCCAGGAGGTGTCGGATCGCTCGTAGCCGAACCGCTTCGCGGCCAGCGACCCGAACTCGGCGCTGACGTCCCCGATTGAGACGAGCCGAATGTCGGGCAGGACCGACGAGTACAGGGTGGGGGCGTTGCGGTAGGCGGCGGCGTGAGCCCGCCCGGCCATTCCGGCGCCGATGACGGCGACACCTAGAGACATGGATCTCTCCTTCGAGTTCGTGAGGGCACCGCGCGCGGATAGAGCCGGACCGGCTGGGTCAACGCTACCGAGCCGACTTTGTTCTGTCAAACTAATAAACTTCGGCGAAGGCGTGTCGGATCGTTTCGGCGCCTCAGTGATCGACGAGGGTGATCTCGAACGAGTAGAGGTCAGGGCGGTAGCAGTGGTGGCCGAACTCGGCAGCTTTCCCGCTGGCGTCGTATGCGGTGCGATCCATGGTCAGCAGCGGGCTGTCGCGGCCGATCTCGAGCAGCGCGCTCTCGGAGCTTGTGGCGCGGCGCGCGCCGATGCGCTGGCGAGCGACGCGCATCGTGACGCCGCGGATGCGCAGCAGCTGGTACAGGCCATGCTCGACCAGTTGCGACTCGGTGATGTTAGTGAACTCCGTCGGGAGGAAGTTTTCCAGGATCGACACGGGCACTCCGTCGGCACCGCGCAGCCTGCGCAGATGCAGCACCTCGGTTCCGATCTCGACGCCCAGCGACTCGGCGATGCGCTGGTCGGCCGGGATGACCTCGTGCAGCAGCATCCGGGTCGTCGGGTTCTGCCCGGTGCGCTCGAGGTCTTCCCACAGGCTGGTCAGTTCGACTTGACGGGTGACCGCGCCGTGCACGACCTGCGTTCCGATGCCGCGTCGGCGCACGACGAGTCCTTTGTCGACGAGTTCCTGGATCGCGCGGCGTACGGTCGGTCGCGACAGGCCCAGCCGCTCGCTGAGGGCAATCTCGTTCTCCAGCCGCGCTCCTGGGGGTAGCGCGCCGGAGCGGATGGCTTCCTCGAGGCGGCTGGCGATTTGGAAGTACAGCGGCACCGGTCCCGTGCGGTCCGTCAAGAAGACCGAATCCGGGAGCATCGTGATCTCGGTGCTGGGCACGGGAAACTCCTTCGTTTGTCAGGACAGGTTAGCAAAGTCCCGTCCATGTTCGTGCCCCGCCACTCAGATGGCTCCGCCTGCGTTCTGGATTCGCGTGCGGATCTGCTCCAGCTGCGAGCGGGAGACCTCGTCGCCGCGTTCGTCTTCGGCGAAGACGTTGGACACGATGATCGAGTCGTCCCTGTCGTAGAAGCCGTTGGCGGCGAGCGCAGCGAAGTAGGCGTCCCAGTCCACGTCTCCGTCGCCCAGGGCGAGGTGCTGGTGCACCCGGACGGCGTTGCCGGGCGGGTTGGTGATGTAACGCAGTCCGTGGCTGCGGTTGTGGTCGAAGCTGTCGGCGACATATGCGGCGCCGAGCCGATGCCCTGCAGCGGCGATGATCCCCGCGATGTCGTCGCCGTAGTGGAAGGTGTGGGAGCCGACGTAGACGAACCCAACGGACGCCGAGTTGAGTCCGCGAATGATCCGGATCGCTTCGAAGCCGTTCTCGACGAAGTCATCGGGGTGCGGGTCGATGTTCACCCGCAGACCTTCGCTCTCGATCAGCGGCAGCAGGGTCTCCATCGAGCGGTAGAAGGCCCGCTCCGACTCCTCTGCCCGCTCGGGCCGGCCGGAGAACTCGGTGTTGATCACCCGCACGTCGAGCTCGACGGCGAGCTCGATGATCCGTCGCCAGTTGCGCACGGAGCCTTCGCGGGCTTCCTCGTCCGGCGAGGACCAGCGCTGCACCGGTAGCAGGCTGGAGATGCCGACGCCCACGTCGGCGGTGGCCTTCTTCAGGGCGGCGACGAGTTCGTCGTCGGCACGCGGGTGGTTGAAGAAGGGCAGGAAATCCGGGTGCGGGGTCAGCTGCCACCACTGGTATCCGAGGTCGGCGACGACGCGCGGGAATTCGAGCAGCTGGTGGCTGTGCAGGTACGGGGTGGGGTCGAGGGCGATCTTGACGGTCATTGTCAGGCTCCTTCAGAGACGAGCGCGGTCAGCCAAGCAGCGGCTTCTGCCGCGCCTGCTGTTCGAGGTATTCGGTACGCGCGTGCTGCGTGGACGGGAGGGTCGAGATGGCGGCGACGGGCACGTCCCACCATCCTTCGCCGTCGGGCGCGTAGAGCAGCGGGTCGCTGTTGATGTGGATGAGGGTGGCGACGTCGGCTGCCTTCGCCGCTGTGACCGCCGCCCGGAGGTCGTCGATCGCAGAGGCGCCTGGCTGGATCTCGATCGTGGTCACCCCGTAGCTGCGAGCGTTCGCGGCGAGGTCGATCGGCAAGCGCCGGTCGCCTTGGAAATCCTGTGCTTCGGGGTCGAGGTAGCGGTACTGGGTGCCGAACCGTTCGGAGCCGACGGTTTCGGAGAGGTGGCCGATCGAGGCGTAGCCGTGGTTCTGGATGAGCACCACGATGATCTTGATACCCTCCGCTACGGCGGTGACGAGCTCGGAGTGCAGCATCAGGTAGGAGCCGTCGCCGACCATCACGATCACGTCCCGGTCCGGGGCGGCCCGGCGCACACCAATCCCGCCAGCGATCTCGTAGCCCATGCAAGAAAAGGCGTATTCGACGTGGTAGCCGAGGCTGTCGCGGACCCGCCAGAGCTTGTGCAGGTCGCCGGGCAGGCTGCCTGCCGCCTGCACGATCACATCGCGCGGGTCGCTGCTCCCCTGCACGGCTCCGATGATTTCGGCCTGGCCGGGCAGGGAGCGCCCGCTGGGTTCGAACGCCGCGTCGACCACCGCGTCCCACTCGGCCTTCTCGTGGGCGATGCGCCGGGCATGCTCGGGTGTCACCGCCCAGTCTTGCAGGGCGTCGGTGATCGCTTCGAGGGTTTCGCGGGCGTCGGCGATCACCGGCAACTGGGTGCCGTGCTTGTAGGCGTCGAAGGATGCGACGTTGATGTTCACGAAGGTCACGCCGTCGCTCTGGAATACGGTGCGGCTGGCGGTGGTGAAGTCGCTGTATCGAGTGCCGATACCGATCACCAGGTCCGCCTCCGCCGCAATGCGGTTCGCGGCCGTCGTTCCGGTGGCACCGATGCCGCCCAGGTTCTGCGGGTGATCCCACAGCAGCGAGCCGCCGCCGGCCTGCGAGGTTCCGACCGGGATGCCGGTGGCTTCCACGAGCGCGGCCAGCGCGTCCTCGGCGCCGGAGTAGATGACGCCACCGCCGGCAACGATCATGGGTCGCTTCGCGGCGCGGATCGCGGCAATGGCGCGCAGCAGGGGTGCGCGTTCGGGCAGCGGTCGGCGCAGGTGCCACTCCCGGGGCTGCAAGAACTCGAGCGGGACTTCGAGCGTCTCGGCCTGGACGTCCTCCGGCAGGGCGATGGTGACGGCGCCGGTCTCGGCCGGATCGGTGAGCACCCGCATCGCGGCGAGGGCGATGGAGAACACCTGCTCGGGGCGCTGCACCCGGTCGAAGAACCGCGACAGCGGCCGGAACGCGTCCGAGACTTGGATGCCGATGTCGTGCGGGAGCTCGAGCTGCTGCAGCACCGGATCTGCGACGCGGGTGGCGAAGGTGTCGCTGGGCAGCAGCAGCGCCGGCATGCGGTTCGCGGTCGCCAGCGCCGCGCCGGTGAGCATGTTCGCCGCGCCCGGACCGACAGAGGCTGCGGAGGCGAAGGTGGAACGCCGTCGGCGCATCCGCGCCCACCCCACCGACTGGTGCACCATCGCCTGCTCGTTGCGGGCCTGGTGGTACGGCATCAGGCCCGGCTGGTCGTGGTGCAGCTGCTGCAGCGCCTGGCCGATGCCGGCGACGTTGCCGTGGCCGAAGATGCCATACACGCCCGGGATCGTGCGTTCCCGGTGGTCGCCGTCGACGGTCCATTGATTGGCGAGGAACTCGACGAGCGCCTGCGCCACGGTCATGGTCCGGGTGCGCGGCCCGGAACCCCCTTTTGTGGTCGGACGGGATTCGATGACGGTCATCGTTGCTCCTTCGCAAGATAGGGCAGGCGTGGGTCGATGTCCTGGCCGTCCCAGGTGGCGCGGACCCACGCATGTGCGGGGTCGTCGCTGATCTTCCAGGCCCGCTGCTCGTCCGGGCCCGCCATCACGTTCAAGTAGTACAGGTCGTAGCCGGGTGCGGCGACGGCGGGACCGTGGTAGCCGAACGGGACCAGCGCGACATCCCCGCTACGCACCAGCGCGTTGACGTCGATGCGGCCGGCTGGCGAGCTGTAGGTGGCGAACATGGCGAACGGGTCAGCCGCGGCGGGGGCTTCGGTGCCGCGGGTGACTGCGGTCTCGAAGTAGTAGATCTCCTCGAGGCGACTCTCGGTGCCGGTGGCTTGGTCGTGCTTGTGCGGCGGGAACGATGACCAGTTCTCGGCCGGGGTGATGACCTCGCACACGATCAGTTTCTGCGCGTCCAGCGCTCCGGGGGTGCCGAAATTGTGAACCTGGCGGCTGGAGCGGCCCGCGCCACGCAGCTCGACGGGCACCTCGGCGCGGGGCAGGTATGCAGCAGGCCGGACGGCGGTCGCGGGCGCTTCCGCCACTGCGACACGACCCGAGCCGCTGATCGTTGCGGCCGTGCCCACGGGCAGGTACATCACATCGGTCGGCCCGTCGAAGACGGAGGCGCGGCCCTCGAGCTGCACCACCCCACCAGGGCCGGTGACCGCGAAGGAGCCGGCGAGCGGAACCACCATCCGCTCGACCGGCCCGGCTTCGAGGTCGACTGACGTGTCATCGAGTTGCGCGATGCGCAGGCCGGTGTGCTGCCAGCCCGTCACGTGGTCGTCGACGACCGTCTCCCATGGCCCGCGCGCGAGTGCGCCGCGGGGGTGGTACCACTCGCTCATCAGTTTTGCGGGAATCCGAGGTTGATACCGCCGTGGCTGGGGTCCAGCCAGCGGGAGGTGATGGCCTTCTGCTGCGTGAAGAACCTCACACCCTCGGCGCCGTGGGCTTTGGTGTCGCCGAACAGGGACGCCTTCCAACCGCCGAAGGAGAACGTCGCGACCGGGACGGGGATCGGCACGTTCACGCCGATCATGCCGACTTCGATCTCATTCTGGAAGCGTCGTGCCGCTCCCCCATCGTTGGTGAAGATGGCGGTGCCGTTACCGAACGCTCCGTCATTGATCAGCTGCACCCCGTCCTCGTAGCTGGGCACCCGAACGACCGAGAGGACGGGGCCGAAAATCTCTTCGGTGTAGGCGCGAGAACTGGTCGGCACCTGGTCGAGCAGCGTCGGGCCAAGCCAGAACCCGTTGGCATCTCCGTCGACCTCGATGTCTCGGCCGTCGACCACGACGGTCGCGCCGTCGGCGGCGGCGATGTCGATGTAGGAGGCGACCTTGTCGCGGTGCTGCGCGGTGACGAGCGGGCCCATGTCGCAGTTGCGGCGCCCGTCGCCGATCTTCAGCGATGCCATCCGGGCGGTGATCTT
The DNA here is from genome assembly GCF_017565305.1 of Leifsonia sp. TF02-11. Taxonomy (GTDB): domain Bacteria; phylum Actinomycetota; class Actinomycetes; order Actinomycetales; family Microbacteriaceae; genus Leifsonia. The sequence goes on along the minus strand of NZ_JAGEKP010000015.1, from coordinate 166,544 downwards.
GCCGATGAGTTCGTCGGCGACCGGTTCGACGGCGACGACGACGGAGATCGCCATGCAGCGCTCCCCCGCCGAGCCGAAGCCGGCGTTGATCGCGGAGTCCGCCACCAGGTCCAGGTCGGCATCCGGAAGCACCAGCATGTGGTTCTTCGCCCCGCCCAAGGCCTGCACCCGCTTGCCGGCTTTGGTGCCGGTCTCGTACACGTATTGGGCAATCGGGGTGGAGCCGACGAACGAGATCGAACGCACGTCGGGGTGGTTCAGCAGCCCGTCGACGGCGACCTTGTCGCCGTGGAGCACGTTGAACACGCCATCGGGCAGGCCTGCTTCCTTCCACAGCTCCGCGAGCCAAATCGCTGCGGAGGGGTCCTTCTCGCTGGGCTTGAGCACGACCGTGTTGCCGGCGGCGATCGCGATGGGGAAGAACCACATCGGCACCATCGCGGGGAAGTTGAACGGGCTGATGATCCCCACCACGCCGAGCGGCTGCTTCGTGGAGTAGACGTCGACGCCGGTGGATACCTGCTCAGAGTATTCGCCCTTGAGGTGGTGGGCGATGCCGGTGGCGAACTCGACGACCTCCTGGCCGCGGCTGATCTCGCCGAGAGCGTCGGAGAGGACCTTCCCGTGCTCGCTGGTGATGATCTCGGCCAGCTCCCCCTTGCGCTCGTTGAGCAGTTCGCGGAAGGCGAAGAGGATGGTCTGCCGCTTGGCGAGGGACGTGTCCCGCCAGCTGGGGAACGCGGCCGTCGCCGCAGCCACCGCAGAATCGACATCGGCCTGATCGGCCAGAAGGACCTGTTTTGTTGCCACGCCCAAGGCCGGGTCGTATACGGGTGCGGTGCGTGTGCTGCTGCCGGCGGCGGGGGCGCCGGCGATCCAGTGCGGGATCACGGCGGCGGTCGTCTGCCGGGCGGTGGGGCTGGGGGCGGTGGTGGTCATGTGTTTTCCTCGGTTGGTGGCGGACGGGTCAGGCGACCCGGGACGTGGAATGGACAAGGGATGCGACGGTGTCAACCGCGGAGGCAACGTCGTCGTCGTCCGGGTACAGCAAAGTCCGACCGGCGACGATGCCTCGGACGCCGGGCAAAGCGAGTGCGGCGGACCAGGTTTCGAACAGCTCGACCTGCTCACTGGCGGGATCCCCGCCCAGCAACAGTGTCGGCAGGGTCGTGGCGGCCATCACCTGCTCCATGTTCGGCACGACGGGGAGCTTCAGCCACGAGTAGGCAGAGCTGGCGCCGAGCCCGGAGGCGATCGCGACGGACTTGATGACCGCTTCGGTGGTCAGGTCGTTGTGGACGGCGTTGTCGCGCCATTCGCTGACGAATGGTTCGAGCATGATTGGCAGGCGCGCTTCCGACGCCGCGGTGACGGCGCGCGCGCTGGCTTCGAGGGTGTTGGCGGTGCCAGGGTCGGCCAGGTTGATGCGGATCAGCAGTTTGGCGAAGTCGATGCCGTCGCGCAGCATCGTGGGGACGTCGTAGCCGGTGAAGCGGTCGTCCATCTCGAATCGGGCCCCGCGCAGACCTCCCCGGTTCATCGAGCCGACCACCACCTTGTCGTCCAAGACGCCCAGGATGGCGAGGTCTTCGATGATGTCGGGGGTGCCGAGAACCCCGTCGACACCGGGGCACTGCAGGGCGATGACCAGGCGGGAGAGCAGGTCGTACCGGTCTGCCATGGCCGTCTCGCGGCCGCCGGCGGCCAAGGCCCCACGTGCCGGGTGGTCCGCGGCGACGATGAACAGTCGGCGCGAGTCTCGGAGGATTTCGCGTCGCGTTCGGCCGCGTAGCAGCTCCCCTATCAGCGACGGCTGTTCGGCGCGCACTGCCCGCAGCCGTTCCGCGTCGAATGCGTCAGTGAACATGGGCAGCCTCCTCGAGCACCGCGGTGACCTCGTCGGTCGTTGGCATTGCCGTCGAGCATTCGCGACGGCCGGCGACGATGGCGCCGGCGACGTTTGCGAAGCGGAGGGTGCGCTCAAGCGACCAGTCCTGCAGCAAGCCATAACACAGCGCCCCGCCGAAACCGTCGCCGGCGCCGAGGCCGTTGACGACGTTGATCGTGTGGGGCGGGACTTCGACCCGCTCGGTTCGGGTCTTTGCGAGCACGCCACGAGGTCCTTGCTTCACGATCGCGAGTTCGACGCCGCGCTCCAGCAGTGCGTCGGCTGCCCGGTCAGGATCCGTCTCCCCGACCGCGATCTCGCACTCCTCGCGGTTGCCGACGGCGACGGTGACCTGCTCGAGCGCGAGGGCAACCTCCTGGCTCGCCTTTTCCGGGCTCGGCCAGAACATGGGGCGGTAGTCCAGGTCGAGTACCGTCAGTGGGCTGCGCCCGCGAGCCTGCCAGGCGACGTGGTGAGCAGTCCGGCTGGGCTCATGGCTCAGCCCGGTGACCGTGGACCAATAGATCCTTGCGCGGGTGATCGCGTCGAGGTCAAGTTCATAAGAGTTGATCACCAGGTCGGGGGCGAGCGGCTGTCGGTAGAAGTAGAGGGGGAAGTGGTCCGGGGGGAAAATCTCGCAGAACGTCACCGGGGTCATCAGCCCGTCCACCGCCGATACGAAGCGGTCGTCGACGCCGAGCCGGGTGAGTTCCTTGTGAATGAAGCGGCCGAAGGGGTCGCCGCCGGTGCGGGTGATCACGGCGGCGCGCAGGCCATGACGCGCGCCCGCGACCGCGACGTTAGTCGCGCTACCACCGAGATACTTGCCGAACGTCTCCACGTCTTCCAGCCCCACGCCGTCCTGCAGCGGGTACAGGTCGACGCCGACTCGTCCGATGGTGATCAGATCGAAGCGGTCGCTGCTGGTGTCGGTCATACGTCGATGTATTCCTCGCCGAAGGTACGGATGGGCTGGCGGGTGGACAGGCGCGCAATCCTCCCGGACACCCTTTGTTCTAACATATACCCAAGCTTACAGAGCCGTCGAGGCTGAGGCAAACTTTGTACTGACATACTCACCTTTGGTCGGTAAGGTTTTCTTCTGACGGCACCAAGCAGCCGATCACTTTGAGTTCAGAGGAGAACCGCCATGCCCATCACCGCCGCAGGGACGAAGCGCGCGAAGGGGGCTTCCCACCTGCCTCTGCGTGTGGCGTCGGAGACGACGCCGACCGCTCTCTGGAATGACTCGGCGGATCCGGATGAGCTGGCGCGGTCCATCGGCTTCGGCGCGGTCGGCGCCACCTGCAACCCGGTGATCGCCTTGGCGGGAATCACCGCTCACCTGGCGGAGTGGCGCCCCCGCATCCAAGCGCTGGCGAAGCAGAACCCCACAGCCGGCGAGAGCGAGATCGGCTGGCTCGCCGTCGAGGAGATGTCGATCGCTGCGGCGAAGCTGCTCGAGCCGATCTTCCACGAGACGGGGGGTCGCAACGGCCGCTTGTCTATCCAGACCGATCCGCGCCTGCACCGGGACGCCACCGCGCTCGTCGAGCAGGCCGTGCACTTCTCGACTCTTGCCCCGAACATCATCGTGAAGATCCCGGCGACCAGGATCGGCATCTACGCCATCGAGGAAGCCACCTACCGCGGCGTCTCGATCAATGCGACCGTGTCGTTCACGGTCGCGCAGGCGGTCGCTGTGGCCGAGGCGATCGAGCGCGGCTTCGGTCGTCGCGCCGCCGAGGGACTTTCGGTCGAGGGCTTCGGGTCTGTGTGCACGATCATGGGCGGGCGCCTGGACGATTGGTTGAAGTCCTGGGCGGCGAGCAATCGCATCCTGGTCGAGCCCGGTTATTTCGAGTGGGCGGGCGTCGCGGCGCTCAAGGAGGCGTACCGGATCTATCGTGAGCGCGGCTACCGGGTGCGCATCCTGTCCGCCGCGTTCCGCAACGCGCTGCAGTGGAGCGAACTGGTCGGCGGCGACCTGGTCGTCTCTCCCCCGTTCGATTGGCAGGAGCGCATCAACGAGAACGACATCCCCGTTCGCCCCCATGCGATCGATGAGCCGGTCGATCCGGTGATCATTGAGACCCTGCTCACCCACGTGCCGGAGTTCGCCAAGGCATACCGTGAGGACGGCATGAAGCCGGAACAATTTGAGGAGTTCGGCGCGACGGTACGCACCCTGCGCCAGTTCCTGGAAGCCGACGCCGCGCTCGACGCTCTCGTGCGCGACATCCTGGTGCCGCCGAAATGAGCGCCCCGTTGCGCGTGGTGATCGCCGGCTACGGCGCTGGCGGGCGCAGTTTCCACGCGCCCTTTATCGATGCCGTTCCCGACCTGAAGCTGGTCGGCGTCGTTACCCGGTCCGCAGAGCGACGAGCACAGCTCGCCGCCGACCGGCCCGGAGTTCCGGCCTACGACGATCTGACCTCGGCTCTGCCGCACGCGGATCTGGCCGTCATCACGACCCCGCCCGAGACCCGACGCCAACTCGTGCTCGAAGCGGTCGCCGCAGGCGTCTCGGTCGTGGCCGACAAGCCGTTCGCACCCGACGCGGCGACCGCCCGGGAGCTGCGCGACGCGGCCGCAGCGGCAGGAGTGCCGCTGGCGGTGTTCCACAACCGACGCTGGGACGCTGACGTGCGCACGCTGCGCCGCGTCATCGAATCCGATGCCGTCGGCGACGTGTGGCGTTTCGGGTCACGGTTCGATGCCGACGACCCGGGCACCCTCGAGGCCACCCCGGGCGGCGGGCTGCTACGCGACATCGGCAGCCACCTCGTCGACCAGGCCCTGTGGCTCTTCGGTCCCGCCCACCACGTCTACGCCGAGCTCGACTGGGTGCCGGTCGACGGTGGCCGCGTCGATGCCGGCTTCACCCTCGCGCTGACCCACAATTCCGGTGTGAGGTCGCTGCTGACCTCGAGCAAGATCAACCACGCCGCCCAACGGGAGCTTCGCGTGCTGGGCTCCCAGGGCTCCTACCGTTCCAACAGCGCCGACGTACAGGCCGAGGCATCTCTCGCCGGCCTCACGCCGGCGTCCGAGGGCGACCGCTGGGGCTACGAGCCGGAGGATCACTGGGGCGAGCTGCGAACTGCCAGCGGAACGGAACCAGTGCCGTCTGCTCAGGGCGACTACCGCGACTACTACGCCAGGATGGCCGCCGCGGTACGCGGGAATGGTCCGGTCCCGGTAACGCCGCAGGAGGCAGTCGACACTCTCGAAGTGCTTGACGCCGCCCGTCTCAGCGACGCCGAATCGCAAGTCGTCACCCTCGAAGCCTGACCAGGCGATGGCATCCCAGTCCTCCGACGCTGCGATCAACTTCCGAACACGGAAGTGGGTGCGTCCTGAGGATTTGAACGCCAACGGCACCCTGTTCGGCGGGAGCCTGCTGCGCTGGATCGACGAGGAAGCCACGATCTACGCCATCGTCCAGCTTGGAAATCACCGAGTTGTCACCAAGTTCATGTCCGAAATCAACTTCGTCAGTTCGGCGCAGCAGGGAGACATCATCGAAATGGGCTTGCGCGCAACCGATTTCGGCACCACCTCCCTCACCATGATGGCCGAGGTGCGCAACATGTTCACGCGCCAGAAGATCCTCACAATCAACCGGATCGTGTTCGTGAACGTTGATGGGAATGGGCGCCCCCTTCCCCACGGCTACTCCGAGATCACCTACGCGCGCGACCGTCTGCCCCAGACTCACTAGGCCAGTTACGCCCAGGGCCACGGTGTGGCAACGAGATCCGACGACTCCAACGACTGCGGCCGAGCCGACCCTGCCGCCACGTCCGTCGACAGCATGTCGAGGACAGTCAGTAGCGTGTCCGGTGTCCGCCAGTTCGACGCCGCCCCACTTCGGGTCTTCCTGACCGCGCGCCACTACCTGCCGACGCGAGACCACCCCAGCCTCGGCCCCCGTTTGGTCTAGTCGCAGCGCGCAACTTGGAGTCCGGGATGTGAGCGCGAGCCCAGCCAGAGCAATTGAGTACACCGTGGTCGCCGCAGGCTGAATTCACCGCACTACTGCATGATGTGAGAATGTGCTTACATTAACCGCGTGCATCACGCGTTTTCAAGCGAATCGACCAATGTGACTCGCGTCTGGCCAACGGAGGGCCGTCAGAGTTCGCCGCGGGACTCGAAGAAACTCATCGACCTAGGCGTCGACGGGATCGTGCTCTCCAACCACGGTGGCCGCCAACTCGACCGCGCGCTGGTCCCGTTCCACCTGCAACCCCACGTCGTCCGCGAAGTCGGCAAGGACGCCAACATCATGATCGACACAGGCATCATGAACGGCGCCGACATCGTGGCAGCCATCGCCCTCAGCGCGAGCTTCACCCTCGTCGCCCGCGCGTATCTGTGTGGGCTGATGGCGGGCGGCCGCGCTGGGGTCGACCGCACAATCGCGATCCTGCGTGTCGAGATCGTACGCACGATGAAGCTCCTCGGCGTCTCGTCGCTCGAGCCGAAGCATGTCACGCAGCTGCAGTGGCTCGCTCCGCGCGCAGGATGCGAAAGCGGCCCCGAGGGGTAGCGATGATCTCGGGGGACGCCGAACTCGATGACGGGCATCTGCCCGCCGTCTCGGAAGCTCCCGGCCTCAACGCCGTCGCAACGGGGCAACTCCTCCAGGGTCTTGAACGGTCAGACCTCGCCGATCGCCTGCCCGAGTTGCAGATACATGCGGCTGACGCGCTCCTCGTTGACCGAGTACTTGACCCACTGTCCGCGGCGCGGATTCGGCGGGTCCACGAGCAGCAACTGGGCCTCGAGCATCGGCTTGAGCGAGAAGCTGACGGTCTGCGCCGGCAGGTCCAAGGCGGCCGCGATCTCGGCACGCGTGGCCGGGCCGCGCTGGCGCAGATGGCCGATGATGCCCGCTCTCACGAGGCTTCCCAAGGCTTCGATGGGGTCCTCCAACCATTCGGACCACTCACCCGCGTCGACGCGCTTCGGCATGCTGCTCCTTCCTTCACGGAGGGAACGCCTCGTCCCGTCCACTCGAAAAGTGAATGGAAAAACTCTACACTTCCGAAGTGTATGGCTATACCATTCACTTACGCAAGGCACGCCGCACCCGGCAAACGCCGCCTGACACGGGAAGGGAGACCAGCAGAATGGCCGATGCAAGACCGCGCAAGGCGCGTATCACCTGGGCTGTACTCGGGGGCATAGTGCTGGTAGCCGCGCTGATTGCCGGCATTCTGGCGATCCAGCAACGTCCGAACAGCAGCCCGACGTCTGCGCCCTCGACGACCGGATCGAGCCCCTCTCCTTCTGCCCCTCCGCCGTCTTCCGGTGATGTCGTTGACCCGACGGTGGCCGAGCGGGGGTGGGTACCGGAGCCGATCACCCGCGATCAGGACGCCTACGCGAGAGCAGCACTTGAGGCGGCCGGCTCCTTCGACACGCGCAAGGCCACCCGCACCGAATGGTTGGCGTGGCTGGACACCTGGTTCACCCCCAGCCCCCTGTACGAGAAGCCGCAGGATGCGCTCGATCAGATGGCCGGATACCAGGCGGAGCTCGACCAGTCGGTCGTCCTCCCGCAGGACATGTGGGACAGCCTGACCAGTGAGGACGGTCGCGTGACCGCGCAGGTGAAGGGCGACATCAGCTACCTCGACCTGCCCGAGACCTCGGCGCAGCACATGTGGACGGCTTCCGCGGACATGGTCATGCACTACACCCGCACCGCCGACGGCCAAGATGTCAGCTACGACGAGACCGTCCGCGCGAGCGTGCAGGTCGTCTGCGGCGGCAAGTCCGTCCCGACCCCAGGTTCAGCTCAGCGGGCAGGGGACTGCAAGGTCGTCCGATACTTCGACTCGGCGGTGGGCTGAGCATGGCTGCGCCGGCTCTGCTGATCGCAGCACGGTCGAAGACTGTCCGCCGCCTGGTCCTCGCGGTGGTCGTGTTCATCGTCGTGCTGCTCCTTGCGGTGCTCTCGCCGCTGTTTGCGGTGCCGTCGATCCTCGGCGGAGCCAGTGCCGCCGGCGCCGCGGCCGGAGGGCCGACCGTGGTCGGCCAGTGGGGATACCCGCTGGCCGGCAACTACACCAAGAGCGACGGCTTCGGCCCCAGACATGTCCCCAACTGCGCGCTCTGCAGCACGTTCCATCAGGGCTACGACATGTACCAGGGGTGCGGAGCGACGATCTACGCCGCCGGCCCCGGCACCGTGATCCGGGCCGGCGCCTGGGGCAGCTTTGGCAACGCCGTCGAGATCGACCACGGCGGCGGAATCATCACGATCTACGGCCACATGATGTGGGGCTCCCTGATGGTCTCCCAAGGCATGGCTGTGGTCGCCGGGACGCCCCTCGGCTTGGAAGGAGAGACAGGCGTCGCCACTGGTTGCCATCTCCACTTCCAGGTCGACGTCAACGGCACTCCGGTGGATCCGGCGCCGTTCATGGCCGCGCTCGGCCTGCCTCTCAAGTAGCCCTTCGAATCTGACAGGAGACACCATGACCAGCAGACCGGTTCCCACCGTCGACGTTCCACCGATCAACCCGGACTTCAACGCGCCGTTCTTCCACGGGCTTCAGGTTGTCGCCTCGTACCTGCTCGGGGCCGCACTCATCGTCGTGTTCATCATGCTCGTGATCGCCATCGGCGCCCTCGCCTTCCGCGGCCTCGCCCCCGAGCGGGTGCGCACCTGGGCCGGCGAGAACATCGCGTGGATCTTCCTCGCGGCAGCGCTCCTGGGCGGCGCGAGCGGCGTATTCCAGTGGTTCGTCAACTTCGACTTCGGCTTCTAAGACCATGACTCGGCTTCCGCTGCTCTCCGCGCTCGCCGCCGCGATCGCGATCACAGCGATCCTAGGCGGCGCTCAGTCAGCGGCGGCGGACGCCGCGACCACGATCGGGGCTGCCCCGGCGAACGCTTCCACGATCCAGGCGCCCCAGGCCAACGATGACGGCCCAGTGACCGGGATGCCCTGGTCGGCTCCCGCGTTCCCCGTCGACTGCTTCAACGCCAGCGGGCAGATCAGCTGCACACCGCAGAACCCTGCCGACGTGCATGAGCAGGAATGCTTCATCGGCGTCCCGTTCCACGGCAGCACGGCGATGGTGTGCACCACTTACCAAGGCCACGAGGACGCCCTGCGCGCGGTCGGCGGCCGCGCCGCGACCGTCTCTTATGGGTGCAGCATCGGCGACCTGGTCTGCACCACTTTCGAGAACTTCGGCCGAGGGATGGCGCTCGGCGCGACCGCAGCCGGCTATGCGATGGCCAGCAGCATCTCCTTCAACACGGACTCGACCCTGTGGTCCGCCGCGGTGGGCGAGTGGTCGTTCTGGCAGTGGGCGGTGCTCGTTGTCTTGTTCGGCGCGATGGTGTGGTCCATCGCCGCCGCAGTCGTGTCTCGGGATCGCGAGCAGCTGGTGTCGGCTATCGTGCGCTCGTTCATCGCCGTACCGGCCGTGCCGTTGAGCTTGTGGACCATCGGGAACTTGGTCAACGCGCTGGACGGGATGACCTGGTACATCCTGAACCGCGACGGGCCTGGCTCGCTGTTCATCACCCTGCAGAAGGTGATGTGGGCCGGCGGCCAGGCGAACTACTTCTTCGCGTTCCTGATCGACGGACTGCTGCTGCTGGGAATGCTGCTGCTGGTGCTCGTGTTCATGTTCCGCAACCTCTCCCTCGCGGTCCTGATCGCCGTCGGCCCGGTGGCGTGGATGCTGTTCCCGGTCCGCTCGATCGGCTCGCAATGGGTCATCCGCTACGTCTCCGCCGTCGTCGCCCTGCTGCTCACGGGCCCCCTGACGATCGGATTCCTTGCTCTGATCGTCGATGGGCTCGCCGGCGTGAAGACCATCTGGGATCCCCGGTCATGGCCACTGCTTCTTGGGCTCGTGATGGTCTCCTTCGCCCCGTTCGCCGTGTTCAGCCTGTTCAGCTTCATCGGCGGCGCCGCCGTCGACTCGGTGGGATCGCGGATCGGTGCCGGCGGCGCCAGGGGAGCCAACTCGATGGCCCGGGGGCTGACGAGAATGCCATCCCGCGTGAGCTCTCACCCCGCCGGCCGCCCCGTGAGTGGCGGCGGCTCGGGCGGCGGACAAAGCGCCCCGCCGACGCGGGTGGCGTCCGCGCCCGCGTCCCGCCCGTCACCCCAACCCAAGCCCGCTACTCCCGCGCCCGCGACATCGACCCCGAGGAGGTCCTGATGAGCTCGACCGCGCACTCCCCCGCCGACCCGACGCGTCCGGTGCGGCTGCCGCACCGATCCCGGCAAGGCATCGTGCTGGGCCTGGACGGGTGGCAGCTCACCTTCCTCATCGCCGCTGCAGCTGTCCTCCTGATCGGCGTGAACCGATTCGGCCCGCCCGGCCTGCTCTACGCAGTTCCGATCTACGTCCCGCTCGGTGCGACCGCCCTGATCACCGTGCACGGTCTGTCCGCGCCGAAGATGCTCGGCCTGTGGCTGTCCAAGCAGGTGCGCCATTCCGCCGGCGCCACGGTCCATCGGTACCGGCCGGAGCAGCAGCACCTGGAGGGAACGCTGAACCTGCCCGGCACCCGCGCGTCCGTGCAGTTGTGGGGCGTGGACGGTATGGCCTCCGCCTATCACGCGGGCGAACGGACCGTGTCGATCACCGCCGAGCTGGAGGTGCAGGGCTTCCTCATGAAGGACGCTCCCGAACGCCTCGACCTGGCGCAGCAATGGGCGCCCGTGCTGGCCTCCCTCACCCAGCGACCGGGGATCAAGCGGGTCACCCTGCAGGAGCGCACCACCCGCACCACGATCCGACCGGCACGCGACCACTACGAGGCCGCATCCCGAAAGCGCATGGTCGACCCGGCCGGTCCCGCCGCGGCGAACTACCGGGAGGTGCTGGACGCGTCGGAGCAGTTCGCGGTCGGGCACCGCAACTACCTCACCCTCACCCTCGACCTGGTCGCGCTCGGCGCGCAGCTGAAGGCACTCGGCGGCGGCAAGCAGGCCATCCAGGCACTGTCGGCGGTGGAGGCCGGCAACCTCGCCGAGGCGCTGCGCGCGGCGAGGATCACCGTGCGCGCCTGGCTCGGCCCGCGCGAGCTCGCGGAGCTAGCGCGCACCGCCTTCGACCCGGAGTCCATCCCGGTGCTGCGAAACCGCACCGGCGACCAAGCCGGCGTGGACCCGTCGGCGATCGGGCCGATGTACCTCGAGGAACCCCGCGGGCGAAACGGCATCGTCTACACCGAGTCGGCCGTGCACACCACAATGTGGATCCACGAATGGCCCCGCTCCGACGCACCCGTTGGTTTCCTCGCCCCACTCGTGTTCGCCCGCCACCCGGTCACCAACGAAGCGGTGACGCACATCCTGTCCATCGTGGCCGCACCGATCCCGGTCGGACGCGCACTGAAGAACATCCGCGACGAGAAGAAGGTCTGGCGCGGCAACGAACGCCTCCGCGCCAAGCGCGGCACGCACGGCTCGATCGTTGACGAGTCGGACTGGCTCGCTCTCGAGCAGCGCGAGCAGGAGCTCGTCGCCGGGCACGGCGAGTTCTCCTACGGCGCATATCTCACGGTCTCGGCCGACACGGAGCAGCAACTCGAGCAGGCCATCGCCGGGGCTCGCAACGCCCTGTCGGTGGTGGGGATGGAGGCGCAGATCCTGTACTGCCAGCAAGCCGAGGCGCTGCTACTGAACGCGATCCCGCTGGGCTTGGGGATGAAGTGATGACCCGCCGCATCGTCCAGTTCACGCCGCCGAAAGAGACCCGCGCACAGCGGCGCGAGCGGCAGGCCGCCGTCCGCCAGCTCGAGGACGCCGTGCGCCCGCAGCCCGTCTCGAAGCGCGAACGCGGCCTGCCCGAGGCGCCCGTGCCCGGCCCGTTCGGGCCGGGATTGCTCGAGGGCGGTTACTGGAATCTCGCCCGTCTGGCCGTGCCGCCTCACCGAGCGACCAGCCAGCACCTCGCCGGGATCTACCCGTTCGTGGCCGACACCGGGCTCGGACACGTAGGGCCAGTGATCGGGGTGGATCTGAACGCGGACGCGCTCTGGCACTTCTCCCCCTGGGACGCCTACGCCGACACCAGCGAGCGCGGCGCGTTCTCCACCAACGTGCTCGTGCTCGGCGCCTACCGATCCGGCAAGTCCGCAGTGGTCAAGACGCTCGCGGTCCGCTCGATCGCGTTCGGACACCAAGCCGTCGTCCCTTCCGACTCCAAGGGCGAATGGGTCGTGGTCGCGGAAGCGGTCGGCGGAACCGTGATCCGGCTCGGCGGCGGCGGGCAGGCGCGACTGAACCCCCTGGACCGGGGCCCACGACGTACCGGCGCCACTGACGAGCAGGACGAGCAACTCGTACGCCAGCGCCGCGCAGCGACCCTGATCTCGCTGGTGGAGATGACCCTCGAGTCCGGCCGGCTAACCGCCGCAGAGCACGCCTGCATCCACCTGGCCCTGGAACGCGCCGTCGCCGGAAGCGAGGGTGAGCCGACGTTGCGGCGGGTCCACGCGGAGCTGGAGGCCATCGCCGCCGGCAAAGCGGCGGGGGATCCCGATCTGAAGGCGGCGGTCTCTGGGCCGCGGTTCGCCCTGCGCCGTTTCGTCGACGGGGACCTGTCCGGCCTGTTCGAGGACGAGTCCACCGTCTCCTTCGACGAGGACGCACCGATGGTGGTCGTCGACACCTCGGAGCTGTTCGCCCGCGGCGACCTCGTCGCACAGCTCACCCAGGTGTGCACCACGGCGTGGGTGCAGGCCGTCATCTCCGACCGGAACGCGCGGCGCACCCGATACGTGATCCGCGAAGAAGGCTGGCGGGACATGTCGTCGCTGGCCGCGTTGCAGATGTATCAGCAGTGGCTCAAGCTCTCCCGCCACTACGGGATTAGCAACATCGTGATCCTGCACAAGATGGGCGACCTCGACGCCGTCGGCGACGCCGATTCCCAGGAACGCAGCCTCGCCTACAGCGTGGTGGGCGACATCGAGAACAAGTTCATCTTCCGCACCAACACCCAGGGCGCCGGCGACCTCCGGACCCGCCTGGACCTGCCCCTGGTGCATGTGGATATGGCGAGGCAGCTTCGGCAGGGCCAGTTCATCGGGTACGTCGGCCAGTTCGCCTACCTCGTGGACGCGTTCGCGACCTCGACCCCGTGGGAGTACGAGCTGTTCAAGACCGACGAAGCCGTGCTCGGCGAGAAGGCCGACGCCGCACCGATCACCCTCAGCATCGACGACGACGAGCTCGACGCGATCTGGAACATCCCCACAGGCGACACAAGACCGGCCCGGCCAGCCAACAACAGACAGGAGGCGCAGTGAACGGCAGTAAGGCTCCCCAGGCATTCGCCGAGATCACCGGAGGAAACGCCACGTTCCAGAGCCCTGGCGCGGCGAAGTCCGACACGCTCATCGTCCCGCTGGGCGACGACGCGCGCGCGTTCGTGCTGCGCCGAGCGGTGTGGGAGGCGCGACGGCTGGGCGAGCCGATCCAGCTGACCACCGCAGGCGACCACGGTGAGCACCGCATCCTCGTCTCCCCGGATGGCACCATCGCACCTGGAGGCACAGGCCAGGACATCGACGCGTTCGTCGAAGCCGTTCCCGAAGCCGCGGAGGGCCCTGGCACGGCTTCCCATTCCACCCGCCCGACGTCCCGCCCGTCTTTCGTCGACGCAGAACCAGCGCCGCGGAGAACCGGGATCCCTGCCGCTCTCGCTCGCCTGGGGATCCCCGTCCGGCCCTCCAATGCGCAGGCGCAGCACGACGAGAACGTGCGCGCCACCTCGAGGCATTGGGGCGGCTGCCGTGTCGTCGCGGTCGTGAATGGCAAGGGCGGCGTCGGAAAGACGATGACCAGCGCCATGCTCGCGGCGGTATTCGCCCGCAACGGCGGCGGGGGCGTGCTGGCCTGGGACAACAACGACACCCGGGGAACCCTGGGGTGGCGGACCGAGGCCAGCCACCACGACGCGACCGTGCAGGACGCCCTCGCCGCCGCCCCACGACTCCTCGACACGGCGGCGGGCGCCGGGGACATCGCCTGGTACGTGCACCACCAAACCCAAGACCGGTACGACGTGCTGCGCTCCAACCCGCAACTGCTCGCCGCCAGCCAACGGATCGGGCAGGCCGAATTCGACCAACTGCTCCAAGTCGCCGCTCGTTACTACCGGTTGGTGATCTTCGACTCCGGCAACGACGAGTCCGCCACCAGGTGGCTGCGGATGGTCGACTCGGCCCAGCAGCTCGTCGTCCCCACCCTCGCCGCGCCGGAATCGGCGGAATCCGCCGCGCTGCTGTTGGAAGCCCTCGCCGGCCGTGACGAACACTCGGCGGAACTCGCCAAGGGCGCGGTCGTCGTGCTCACCCAGGCCGAGCGCGGCACCAACGCAGAGGTGCAGCGCATCGCGGACGCGTTCGCGCCGCTGGTGCGCGCCGTCCAGGTGATCCCCTTCGATCCCGCGCTCAAGTCCGGGCCGCTGCGGTTCGATGCCCTCCGCCCGGCGACGCAGCGGGCCTGGGTCGCGGCCGGCGCAGCGATCGCCGCCGGGCTGCAGTCGTAGGAGCTCAGGGATGGCGCGAGACGGGTTCTGGCCGAAAGCCCTCGCGGTCCTCGTGGCCGCGCTGGTCATCCTGAACCTGCTGTTCGCCTTCCTCGCCGAATCCATCACCGCCGCCGCCTGCGGCGCCCGCCCGAGCGCAACCGCGCCCCTGTCCGGGACCTGGCTCGCGCTCTCCGGCGACCCCTCCACCTACCTGCCGCCCGCCGGATGCGCGATGCCGGTCCTGCCGATCCGCCTCGCCGACGCCGCCGCGCTCGTGGTCCTGGCTGTCCTCGCCGTGTGGGCCGGGATGGTCTGGGCGCGCTACCAGCAGTCGGACGCGAAATTCGTCGCCGACCTGCGTCAACGGCCCGGATTCGCTACCGCGTCCGAGATCCGCCGACACCTGTCCGCGAAAGCGGTGCTGCGCCGGGCTGGAATCCTCCTCACCGGGCGCCGCAACCCGGCGCCCGGTGAGGTCGGCTGGAAAGTCGGTCGCTCGCGCGGCCTGGACGTCTACGTGTCCATCGAGGACTCGGTGGCGCTCGAGGGAGCCCCGAGATCCGGGAAAGGCTACCGGATCCTGATCTCCGCAATCCTGGACTGGTCGGGTCCGCTGATCACGACATCGACCACGAACGACAACCTGACCGCCACCCTGCAGATGCGCCGCCGCCGCGGGGAGGTGTTCGTGTTCGACCCCCAGCAGCTCTCCGGCATCCGCGACACCCTCCGCATCAACCCGATCGCCGGCTGCGAAGACCCGCTGGTGGCGGTGCAGCGCGGCACGGCGATCGTCACCGGCACCGCCCTGGGCGCATCCGCGACCAACCAGGAGTGGGCCGCCGCGGCCGGCACGGTGCTGTCGCGGCTGCTCCACGCCGCCGCGGTCGGGCACCGGAATGCGGCCGAGCTGTACCAGTGGGGCTCCACGCCCGCGCTGGCCCGCACCGCGGTGGAGATCCTCCGCTCGGACGGTGCTCCCGGCTGGGGCGACGGACTCGAGGCGGTCCTGATCGGGGACGAGAAGCTGCTGTCCTCCACCTGGTTCGGGGTGCAGGCCGCGGTCGCCCCGCTGGCGATCCCGCAGATCCGCGAGGTGCTCCAACCCACCCCAGGCGGTCCCGTGTTCGACGCCGAGGCGTTCCTGAACGGCGAGAACACCCTCTACCTGCTCGGCTCCGGTTCCGGGGCCGGGGCGATGGGCGGGTTCCTGTCCGCGATCCTGGACGACACGGTCGAGGTCGCCCGACGCAAGGCGCTCGCCTCGCCGGGAGCTCGGCTCGAGCAGCCGCTGGGCCTGATCCTGGACGAGATCGCGAACATGATGCGGTGGGCGGCGCTGCCCAAGGTGATGGCGGACGGTGGCGGGCGCGGAATCTGCACCTTCGTCGTCTTGCAGGCTCTCTCGCAGGCGGAGACAGCCTGGTCCCGGGCCGAGGCTGACACGATCTGGGCTGCCGCGACCGCGAAGGTGCTGCTCGGCGGCGCATCCCAGGTCGCCCACCTGCGCGACGTGGAAGCGCTGCTCGGCTTCCGCGAGCGCCGCCGCACCCAACGGTCCTGGCACACCCAATACGCCGGCGTGAGCACCTCGGAGCAGCAGGAGCGGCTGCCGCTGATGACCGCCGATGAGATCCGCCGCCTCCCGCAGGATGTCGGGCTGCTCACCTACCGCAACCGCCGCGGCGTGCTGCTGGACCTCAAAGCGTGGGACGAGCGGCGCGATGCCGCCACCATCCAAGCCGCTAAGCGGGGCACCGAGGCCGAGCAGCACGAGGTGTTCGCCCAGCGCTACACGCGACCGACCAACACTGCGGACGCGGCAGGGTCGGCACCGGCCGAGGAGGAGTCGTGAGCAACGCCCGCAAGCCCGGCGCGGCGACCGCCTACCGCAGCGGCTACCTGCGCTCCGCGGCGTGGTTCCGTCGGCGTGACACCTGGTTCGCAGAGCAAATCCAGCGCACCGGCGCACTGCGGTGCGCGGTCTGCTTGCATGTCGCGACCGGGCGCGAGCTCGAGTTGCATCACCTCGACTACAGCCGCGTCACCCACACTTGGCGAGGCTGGGTCGCTGGTGAGGAGCACGAGGATCTGTGCGCGATGCATCCCAGCTGCCACGAGTTCGTGCACCGCATCCTCGACGCCGACCCGGTCCTGCGGCGACACCGCACTCGGCCCGTCGCGACGGTCCAAGCGATCCGGATCGCCCGCGTCCGCATCGCAGCCTTGCAGAGGACGGGCCGGTGAAGAGCGAGTACGACGACGGCGAGGAATGGGGACCGATCGAAGAGCTGATCGGCAACCTCGACCTCGACCCGTTCGACCCGCTCGCCCGCGGCGGATCCGACGCCGCCCCCGGCAGCCGCGCTGTCCGCTGGCGCGACCTTCCGCCAGAACAGGCGAGGGTCGAATGGGACACTCTGCGACAGTGGGTCGAATGGGTCACCGCCCGGTTCGACGTACCCGTCACTCTCGTACCGGACTGCTGGTGGAGACATCCCGCGTTGGTGGAAGAGCTCTCTGCCCTCCATGTCGCTTGGCGCACCGCCTACGACAAGCAGGACACCGGCCTCGGTCCGGTGATGTGGCTGGAGCGCTGGCACAACGCCAAAGCCCGGCTCCGCGCCGCCTATCCCGGGTCCTGCACCAACGGGCACCAGCCCCACAAGAGGCGTTCTTGGGAGGACACCACCTCTCAGGACGAATGGAACGCCTGGGCGAGCGACGCCCATGGCGACTGACACAAGAAAGGAAAGAAGCACATGAGCACGAAGATCCCCGTGACCATCAAGGGGAACCTCACCGCCGATCCCGAGTTCGGCGCCAGCGACGACGGGACCGAGTACGCCCGGTTCTCCGTTGCGGTCAACGACCGGCGACTCAATGAGCAGACGGGCCAGTGGGAGGACGGCGACACCGTCTTCCACCGGGTCGTCGCGTTCAACGAGCAGGCCCGCCACGTCACCGACAGCCTCCACAAGGGCAACCAGGTGCTCGTGAACGGCGACCTGCGGTTCCGCAACTACACCGACAAGGACGGCAACGCCCGCGAGGGGCGCGACATCATCGCGGACACCGTCGCCGCGTCGCTGCAGTTCGCGAATGTCACCATCGAGCGCAGCCCAAAAGCTAGCGGCCCCGACGCATACGCGGAGGGGCCGGTAGCCGCGCCGGAGGCAACCGGCGCAGGGATCCGCTGACGGCTCCACAGCCGAGAAGCGGGCGAGAGTCAGCGTACTCGCGCCCGCTTCTCGCATTCCACCCTCGCGGACGCCCGGTGTCCGAATGCGCGGGTAGGTAACCGATTC
Source organism: Leifsonia sp. TF02-11 (assembly GCF_017565305.1). Classification (GTDB taxonomy): domain Bacteria; phylum Actinomycetota; class Actinomycetes; order Actinomycetales; family Microbacteriaceae; genus Leifsonia. Next base: position 148,820 of record NZ_JAGEKP010000015.1, on the reverse strand, counting down.
TGTTACCTACATCCACGTTGCGACACCACCCACCTTAGTGTCAGAATGGTGAGGAAGGTAACCGATTCTGATACTAAGGAACGCAGAATGACACGCTCGATCGCACCGTCGCTCGCGGGGGTGCTGGAGCGGCTTGAGCTGGACCAGCCCGAGCTGGTCACCAGCGACGATCTCGCGCGCCTTGTGGACGAGGCAGGGCTGCGCACTCCCGCGAAGGTCGTTGCGGGACGGCTGCGGGACGCTGGGTGGCTGCTTGCCACTGGTCGGCGAGGCGTGTGGGAGTTCGCGCCGGCGTCCGTGGCCGGGCCGTACTCTCGCCGCGACCCGGCGATGCCGCTGCGCGCATTCCTTTCGCAGCGGCCGCAGGCGCGCTGCGCGCTCACCTTCCAGGCGGCGGCGTGGGCGCACGGCATCGCTGACCGCGCACCGGCCAGACTGGAGGTGGCCGTCGCCGATCGGGAGCTGGTCCGCCAATTGCCGGAGGCTCTCGCCGCATCCGTGTTCGCCCCGCATCTGGAGTACGTGCAACGGCGGGACGTGCCGACGCTGCAGCCGGAGAGCGTGCTCGTTCACATGGTCAGCCGACCCGCTGCGGTGCGCTCCTGGGAGAGCGCGCGCGAGTGGCTGCCGGGGCTGGCCGCCGAACTCCAGTCCGATGCGCTCGCACGCGAGCTCGACAAGCGGCCTGCGGCCGTGTGCGCGCGCGCCGGCTATCTGCTGCAGGGGATGCGCCCGGAGCTGGCCGATCGGATCTTCGCGGCAGACCCGCCGCGCGGCAAGACCTGGTTCGGTGCGCACGGGCCGCTGCGCCGCCACGACAACCACTGGCTGATCGCCGACACCCTGCTTCCCTTCGACCCGCGCCGGCTTCCCGTCGCCGGATGAGCGACATCTTGCTGACGCGCGGGCATATCGCGCGGCACACCCCGCGCGGCGCCGGCGCGCAGGGCCAGGACGCCGCCATCGTCGACATTGCCCAAGATCTGCTGCTGCGCGACCTGCACGCTCGCGGCGTCCTCGATCCGCTCGCCTTCAAGGGCGGCACGGCCATCCGCAAGCTCTATGCCGGCAACGCCGGCCGCTTCTCCCTCGACCTGGACTTCTCCACCGTCCCCATTGGCGAGGATCCCGACGATGCACTCACCGGCCTGATCGCCGCGATCGACGGGCTGGAGGTCGGCCCGTTCCGCTACTCGGTCACCGAACGGCGCGGCAAGTGGACGCTCGGTTACGAGCACCCCTTCGGAGGTCAGGCTCTGCACAGCAAGCTCGACCTCAACCCGCCGCCCTGGCTGGAGCCGACCGCGCGCGGCTGGCAACCGCTCCCAGTCCACGCCCAGTACGGGGCACCGCGGTTGCCCGAGCTGCAGGTCGTCCGGCTCGAGGAGAACATCGCCGAGAAGATCGCCCGCCTCAACCGCGCCACCCCCGCCCGAGACATGTACGACCTGAGGTGGGCGATCACCACCCCGGCCATCGCTCGTTCGCTCGACCTCACATTGATCCGCCGGCTGGCCGTTTTGAAGATCTGGGTCGACGCCAACGGCGCCCATGCCGGCAACACGTGGTGGAAGCCCGGGCACGAAGGCCCGGCGTTCGACCCCGACCGCTGGCTGCGAGATCGCAGTCACGGCGAGTTCGACGAGGAAGACATCGGCGCCCTCGCCGTCCCCGTTCCTACCGCGGCTGAGCTGTCCGAGGCGCTGCGCACTCACTTCGGCTTCCTAGCCGACCTCGACCCTGACGAGCAGATTCTCGCCGCGGCCCGCGAACAGGATCGGCCGCTCGCCCTCCGCCTGCTCGCCTCTCTCCCCGGCGCGCGCCTGTCCGGCGTCGGGCTCTACTGATAATCGGCGCAGCGTCGGCACGCCGTCGGACGCCGAGCTATCGCCCGATGGTCGGCCCGCGGGAGCCAGGTTCCGGTGCTGCGAAGGGATCCGTCTCCCACGGATTGGCCGATGCCGTGACGTCCTCGCGATTGCCAGCACGAACCGTGCGAATGCCCCGCACGAGGGCTTCCCTCCTGACGTGCGCGGCCGCAAAGGCGGCGTGCAGGATCTCTCGATCCGCAGCGGTCTCCTGGATCACGTCGTCGAGGGAGTCGGGTCGGCCGTGGCCAGCCGCCTCGAGGGTCGCGGCGCGCGCGTCGATCTCGCGCAGCGCATCCTGGAGCGCACGAGCGCGCGCGTCCGCCTCGGCCGCCTGCGCGGCGAGCCGTTGCCGTTGCGGTTCGCGCGCGGCGTGTCCGAGCTCACGGTAAGCGGCGCGGCGGGCGTCGTCGAGGGTGACTTCGAGTCGGCCGCGCAGCATGGTGTCGGCGAGCTGCTCGATCGCCTTCTCCGCGTCGCGGGCGATGGTGAGGGCCGTGTTGGAGGCGCGGCCGCGGGTCATGCCGACGTACAGGCCGGCCGCGTCCACGCCCGGGCCGGTGTAGGCGGCGTGCACGGTCTCGCCTTGGATGCCGTGGACGGTGGAGGCGTAGGCGAGGTGCACATGCTCGGCCGCATACGACGCGGTGATGGTGCGCCGGTCGCCGGAGTCGCCGACCGCGGCAAGCTCGATGCAATCCTTCCGGATGCGGGTGATGGTCCAGGTGGCGCGATTGTCGACGCCGGTGTCGGTGTCGTTGCGGCGGGTCTGGACGATGTCGCCGACCAGCAGGGCTTGGCCGTGCTGTCCGATCGCGACCTGGCTTGCGTCGAGCTGGCGGCGGTCGAGGCGCTCCTGCTGGATGCGGTCGTTGATCTGCTGCGCCTCAGCGTTGGTCGCCGTCACCAGTGCGATCCGTTTGCCGCGGGCGGCGTGCTCCAACCAGGCCGCCACCATCCGTTCGCGCGCCTCATGCTCACTGCCGAAGATCTCGACGTGTCCAGCTGCAGCAAGTTCGCGGGCGGCGGCGACCGCTTCGGCGTGGTCGGCCGGGTTGCGCAACCGAAGCGTGAGCGCAGCGTAGTCGGGGTCGCGGAAACGGTGGACGGCGGTGAGCTCGACGACGCTGCCGGAGCGGCGCTGCATGGTCGCCATCGCGCCGGAGTGCCCGACCGGCAGGGCCTGGAGGTGGTCGCCGATCATCGCGATCCCCGCCCCCGTGTCCAGGGCAAGCTGTGCGAGCGCGTTCGCGGCCTGCAGGTCGACCATTCCGGCCTCGTCGACCACGATCCGGTCCCCAGCCCGGATCGGGTACCGGCGCGGACCTCGGAAGACCGCCGCCGTCACGGGGTCCGTGTCGCCCGGGGCGAGCCGGGTCCACACGGTCCGGCCGGTGGCGTCGTCGGCGAACCGGTATCCGTGGTCGACCAAGAGGGCGTGCAGGCTGGACGCGGCCGTGCCGATGTCGCGGCCCGCGACGGTGGCGCCCTTCCGGGTGGGGGCGACCACGATCATGCTTCGACCCTGCTCCTGCAGTCCGCGGCGGGCGACTCTTAGGAGAGTGGTCTTGCCGGTGCCAGCCGGGCCGGTGACCGTCACGAGGCGGCTGGTGCCCGCGACCGCGGCGGCCGCTGCGGTCTGGCCCGGGTCGAGCGGAGTGTTCTCTTCGAGGATTTCCGTGGCGAGCTGGCTGATCGCCTTGGCGGGCACGTCGAGACCGGATTTGTTCAGGTGGTCGAAACGGTCGGCGAGGTCGAGCTTATCCTGGGCCGTCGGCAGCGACATCAGATGCTTCACATGCGACGGCACGTCCGGTTCGCCGTCGAGGAAGTCGACGACGTTTTGAAGGGCACGCCCGACCACATCATCGACGACCTCGCCAAGCACATCGCGGTCGGCGATCACGCCGGAGGCGGCGATCGCGCGGACTGCGCCGGCGCGCACGTCGTAGCGGCTGAACCGACCCCCGCAACCGGCGGAGCGGCGATCCGCGTCCGCGACCGCTCTGGCGGCGAGCAGGTCCCGGTCTAGCTCCCCCACGCGCACCGCCTTCACCTGCACGGGACGACGGATGCCCGCCGCGTTCGGGTCGAGGACGGCGATCTCGGAGCGGATCAGGTCCTGCCATGCTGCCTCGTCCAGATCCTCGGGTTTGCCGGGTCGGTGCTGCGCCCACGCCCAGCGGTCGATCGCTGCCAGCACAGCATGGTCCGGCTGTTGCCCGGGGTGGGCTTGCCGCCAGTGGGCCAGCTGCAGGGCACGGTTCGCCTCGATCTGGTTGGAGCGGCGCGACAACGGCCGCACCAGGTGGGCGAGCTCGGCGATCTCCCCATCCGCGTCCAGGGTGAAGCCGTGAGCTGCGAGCGACGCGATCCAAGCGGGGTCAGTGCGGGAGGCGAGGTCGCCCTCGGCGTTCACGACGGTGTGCAGCTTCATCGCCACTCGCGAGTCCACGTTGGACCATTGGCCGTCGTCCCCGAGCACTTTCACCCCCAGCCACAGGTGTCGGTGAATGTGCGGGTCCAAGGCGCGGGACCGCTCGTGCCGCAGCTCGACCACCTCGAGGCGGGCGATCGGCTCGCGGATCAGTCCGCCCGCCCCGCGGCGCGCGTTCAACTCCCGCTGCCAAAGAGTGAGCGTGCGGTCCCGGATACGGTCCTGCATGGCCTCGAATGAGTCGCGCAGTTCCGGGTCGAGGAGCACGGCGAGGCTGTAGGACTTGGGCATGTTCATCGTCGCGTCCAGGAACAAGTCCGCGTCCGGGCTGGTCAGCACCCGGCCGCGCGGCTGCCCGGTCTCGGGGTCGGCGCCGTCGACCCAACGAGCCAGCGACTGTGCATCCAGACGGTCCTGGTCGATGCCCGAGCCCGTCACCGTGAAGCGGTCAACCGTCCCGGTACCGGCATCGCCGTAGCCCACGGCATGCTCGACACCGAGGGGCCGATGCCCGCGAGCCGCGTCACAGATTCCCTCGAACGCGTAAGACACCGCCTGACGCACGCCGTCCGACTCGGCGCCGCGCTTCCATCGCTCCAGCCCGCCCCTCATACCCCCACGCTAGGCGCGCACCACCTCGCTGAAGGCGAGTGCCTGCGTGCATCACCCCAACTCTGTTCCTGGCGCCTCAACTCTGTCGCTGCGATCCAGTTCGTGACCTCGCTCGGAGGTGAATGTTGTCGGATTGGTGCCGTATGGCCGCGCCTTATGCGGCGACGTGCCGAGTATCGCCGCTGCGCAACTCGGCAGGTTTTTCCATCATGTCCGCGAACACGTTGCAATATTCTGTGGGGATGACACCGAAACCCGAGTTCGACCCCGCCGACTATGAGAACCCCGACGCTCCCGAGGACCAGCGGCGGCTCCGCGCCGACCACTTCCAGGTCCGCGACTTGTCCTACGAGCGCAGCCGAATGCGACAGCTGATCGACCTCTACAAGGGCGCTGTGTTCGATCCCGGCTGGGAGAAACGCGATGACCTGGACCCAGAGGATGAGAGCACCTGGCAGACCGAGCGGCTCGAGATTTACATCAAGGAGCGCGCTCGCGGCAAGGGCTATGTTGCCGACTTCGTCTACGACAGCAAGGAGCTGCCGATCACCGTCTACGGCATCCTCATCAACCGTGGCCGCGGGCTGGAGGTGGCCGAGCTCGAGCTGTTCCGCAGTAGCTGGGGCTACTTCGACGGATGGAGCACCTTCATCGACCCCGGCACCGATGGCGCTGGCGATATCGATGAGGACGACGACTTGCCGGAGGCGGAGCAGCTGATCACCAGCGATGTGCTGCGCCGGATCCCGATCGGGCGGATTGTTGCGATGGCCCAGCAGTCGCTGGCGCAGGAGGGGTGGCGCACCGACGGCATCCAAGTCCTCATGGGGGCAGATCGGGGTGCCGACGAACTGACGCTGCCCGAGACCACTGCGCTCGAGTCCGCAGTCCTCGCCGCGAAGCAGACCCGGAGGGGTCGCCCGCCGATCCCCGACGAGACCTTGGCCGCGGTCGCGCACGCATACCTAGAGGAGGCCCCCGCCGGCGTGGGTCTGCTGAAGCGGCTCTCGCAGCGGTTCGCCCGGCCCGAGCCCACCGTGCGGGACTGGATCGCGACTGCGCGTCGGGAAGGCTTCCTCACTGCGGCCGCGCCCGGCAAAAGGGGAGCCGCGCCGGGGCCACGATTGACTACCGCTCCCGCAACCAGCGCCGCTACCCCGGGCTGAACACATCTGCTCCTCCGGTCGCATCCACCACTGATCAGAGCGCGCTCAATATCCGGACGCTGACTACTTGGGCGCGGCGTTCAAACGCTTGCAGATGAACTCCCCGGCGGCGCCCTCGATGATGAACTCTTCGCCGGGCAGGTCCTCGTAGGCTTTCGCGATCGCCTCGGCGGGACCGGACATCCGGACGTGGGCACCGTCGCGCTCGGTATGGACCAGATAGGCCTCGCCGCACGCGCACGTCGTCATGAACGCATGGGAGCGTCCGCGGAGGCCCTCGAGCGCGAGCGTCCGCGGGTAGTAGACGGCGTGCTTGCCGCAGAGCGCCGGGAGCCTGATCGTGTCGCCGACTTCGACGCTCTCAGGGAGATTCGCAGCGGGTCCCCACGGCACGATCCGCACGCCGTCGTTGAGAACCAAAAGGTCCTTGCCTGCGACGAAACCGAGGAGGTCGTCGTCGGAGATATCGCTGCCGGCGGGCCATCCGATCGGGGCATTGGGCGGCCAGAGTCTCGGCATCCCTTGTCGGGTCATGAGCTCCAGATCCATCGCGGGCGAGGTGAAGCGCACGCCCTGCACGACCAGTGCTCCGACAGCAATCGTCTCGATGTAGCCGTGCGGCAGCGTCGGTTCAGGGAGCCCGTTCAGCTGCACGACGAAAGGCGTCACCCAGGTTAAAGATTGCCTAGTCCCGACATAACGGCCGATCCATAGGGAGGAGGCGGGAAGCGGCTGTGCCGTGCCGCGCTCTTCGTAGAGAGCTCGGTACTCCGAGGCCGGCAGCCCGTATCCGTCGTCGCGATCGGCCTCGCGTGAGAGGAGCATGGCCGTCAGGGCTGTCTTCTGCGCCCACATCGCCACCGCGCCCTGCCGATCCAGGGGTAGGGTTCCAGGCTCGCCCAGGATAAAGGGGGTGAGGACCTGCTGGGCGGTCGCCTCGACGTCGCCCATCCACCCGTTGTTGCAGGTGGCGCAGACGTCGCGGACTGTGCGCGTGTAGGGCGCGCTGACACCGAGATCGCGACCGAGCCGGTTCAGGAAGCCGGTCCGATGCTGCGCGGGCGTGGAATCCAGTCCGAGACGTCCGATCCAGGCGCCGAACACGTGCTCCTTGGTGAGGTTCCCGACCGTCCCGCAGAACACGCATGCCCGGCCCTCTGCGGCGAGATCGGTCACAGGCCTATCCCCACCGTTGGTAGCGGACGAGCACCTCACGATGGGCGATAAGCGCCTCCTCGAGCTCGTCGGTGCCCCCGTAGTAGTCCGACCAGACGTCGGATCCGCTCCGCGCGAGCTCCCGTCGAAGCGCATTCTCCGTCCGAGGTACATCGCCGTCCCAGGCCCATTCCCCGACGTACTCGCCGTCGATGGCGTGGTAGCCGCGGGTGCGCTCCTGGATGAGGCCGAGCCGATACTCGAAGTCGCGGTAGGCCTGAACGAAGTCCTCGTCAACCGGGATGAAGTCGGCGAAGTACACGCGCAGGTCGGTGACAAAGAGGTGGCTCGACGGATACAGCCACTGGCTCTCCCAGCGCGGCAGCTTTTTGATCCAGTCCGGGTCGGCCAGCCGTCGGTAGTGGAGCAGTTGCGCGGCCTGCATGAGCTCGTCGGCCCCGATGCGGTCGCGTCCTTCGACCTGGGTGGCGAGCTTGATGAGCAGTTCGTCGCGTCCCCGACGCATCCCAGCCACACCCATGACGGCGAGGGCGATGAACGCAGGGAACCGGCGAGCCTTCAGCAGGGCGTCATTGAACGCGCTGGTCGGCAGGATGAGGGCTGCGTCCGTCAGCCGTTGCAGGACGTCGAGCCACAGCCGATCGTGAACACCGCTGTCGTCGTGCCAGACACCGGTGATCAGCAGTGCCGCGAGCTGATTCATCGCGCGGAAGTGTGCCTCGTAAGTCGACTGCAACAGTTCGAAGGTGACCTGACCGGTCACATTCATCGGCTGGGCCGCGATCTCGCCCACGACCTCGTCGACCGTGCGCATGACGAGGTCGTGGAGGTCGATGCGTCGCACCGGGTCAGGTAGGTAGCGCTTCAACCGGGCCACGGCCATCGCGGTGGATAGCGGCGGGTCAGCCAGACGCTCCAGTGCGTCCAGGCTCCCCAAGAGTTCCGTGAACAAGTCATCGGCGCTCGCGGTCGGGATGGGCAGGCCCGCGCGACCGGCGAGGATCCGCTGCGCCGTTTCGCCCCGGCTGCTGCGGCCGTCCCAATACAGCGGGTAGCGCCGACTGGGCGTGGACTCGATCGCGGCGACGAGCGCGTCATCCCACTCGGCGGACCATCCGGCGATCACCACGCCGTATTCGTCGAAGACCTGGGCGAGCAGCCGAGTCCACTCCTCGGGGTATGCGCCGAGCTCCTCCGGCGTGTTGCGGGTGCCGAGGTCCTTGTAGTCGCCGTGCAGCTTGATCACCGTGGCTGGCGCATGCGCCAGCGGTGCCATTCCGTTCACAGCCTCCGGTCGGGCGATGACCTGCGGAGAAACGCCGACCGCCTCCAGGGCCTGTTCCATGAGCCGGTCGAAGTTCGTCGTGATGACGACGCGCACATAGCCGCGCTTGACCAGTTCGGCGATCGCGATGTGCGCCTTGGTCGGCTGCTTGAGTCCTTCCTCGCGTTCCTCGTAGCTGGGCTCGAAGAAGGCTGCCAGCAGGCCCTGACGTGCAGCGGCGGTCGGTCCGAGCTGCTCGAGGAGCGTCGCGTAGCCAAGCTCTCCCTGCCCGTGCTCGGCCCACCAATCAGCCGGGTCCTCCCACGCGAGCTGGGGAGCGTCGTCATCGTCCGGCGTCGCGGCGGCGACACGTCGCACGAGCTCCCGCACGACCCCCCAGCCCGTCGGGATGCCAGCCGCCGTTGACACGCCGGATCCGAGCAGCACCGCATAGACGCCGGGCTGCGCCTGCATCGAGGTCGCAAGCGCGACCACCGGCGACAGCGGAACAGCCATTCTGCACCTCCCTCATCCAAGCCTGGCACGGCGGCCAGCCACACTACGGACGGGATGCGATCCGGGTTCGTGTGGCGCGAGATGCATTTCTTCGGAACCGGGTGGTCGGCGCGTTCGCGGTACGAGCTCACCCCTTCTCGCGGGCACTCGAGAAGCTCGAGCACGGAGGGGCTGGCGTGTCACGTAGATGCGGATTACCGTAGGCGATCTATCGAACATACTTTCGAGAGTCGGAGGCGACCATGCCAGAGCCGGTCATGCTCACAATGAGCCACGACAAGCCCTCTTCGATGCAGTGGGATGGCCGCGATTTCCGCGTGCTGGACGAGCCGACGCTGCTGGACATGGAATACGGGTCGATGACGCATCTACTGCCGAACTCGGCATGGCGGTTCACCGCGGCTTGCGCCGACGGCGACGTCCGGGTGTTCGATGTCCGCTTCGACCAGGCCGCCGAGCAGTGGCGGATGGTGCGCCGCTATGTCTGAGCGGGAAGAAGACGACGTCCAGGTGCGTCGACTGCTGGCGGCCTCACGGCGGGTGAGCGAGCCTCCGCGCTGGGAGGTGTCGGTGTCGGGCCGCGTGATCGGATGGATCGATGCACATCAACTGCGGGGGGCGTCCGCAACCTTCTACTTCGCCACCGGCATCCATCGCGACACCGGCAAGGGGTACCGGCTGGAGTCCTCGACGGACTTCGAGGAGCGGGTCGAAGTGCTGCGGCAATTCCACGAGGATCCGATGAGCAGCCGCCAACACCTCGGCCTAGGGCTCATGCCGCCATTCGTCGAGCGCCGCGGACAAGCCACGCCCGAGTCCTAGCCGAGCTCGAGCCCCGCGGATGCCGTCTCGGGGAGCAGCCCCTGGTCGGAGTCGAGCTCCACGGGTGCGGCGGCTCGGCGCAAGGCGACCAACTGCTCGGTGACGGACTGCTGCAGGAGCCGGGCCTGTGCAGAGTCAGGGTCGATGCTGAGGTTCGGCACGACCTCGGTGAGGGCGAGGTCGTGCGCCTCGATGAGCAGCTCGGCGGTGTCGTGGGTCAGCTGACCGGAAGCGATGGCGTAGCGGGTGATCTGCTTGAGCTCGCCCAACAACTCGACCGTGGAGTGCATCCCCCAGGACTGCGGGTGCCGCCCCTCCTCGAGGCTGGTGACGGCGTCGGCGAAGGCGTCCTGCCGATCGAAGAGGGTGTTGCCGTTGCGGCTGATGATCGTCACGCGATCGGCGGGCGCGGCCTCGCCGAGGTTGCCGATGAGTCGGGTGGTGCCGTGGTAGCCGCGGTCGTGGGCGGACAGCCGGGTGAACCGGGCGGGGTTGCCGGCCTGACGGTCGCGCAGGTACCGGGAGGCCGCGGAGACCACGCTGAGCACGCGAGGGGACGCGATCGCGACGATGCGGACCTGGAAGCCGGCGTCGCGGAATCGGGCGGCGGTCGCCAAGGTCACGTCTGGGTCACCGAAGGTGCCCTCCAGCAGCAGACTGCGGTGCTGCTCGAGCGCGTCCGTCAGGGCGGCTCGGACCCACACTCGAGTCGACTCCGCCAGCGCTGCTCCGACCTGCTCCGGGTGCTCGGCGACGAGGGTGCGGTAGCCGGAGTGGAAGATCCGCAGGTCGTCACCAGTGACCGCCGCCATACCGGGGTGCTCAGCGAGGATCCGGGCAGTGGCGCGAGACTTGCCGGCTCCGGGCTGACCGCCCAGCAGCACGAGCGTTGGCTTTTCCTCTCCGCCCGCTGCGGCCTTGAACAGGACAGGACGGATCTCGGTCCGGTAGACGGCCTCGAGCTCGTCCGGCGTGAGCGGTTCGGGCTCAGACGCCATCGGCTACCGCCTGCGCGAGTTGCGCGTCGCGGCGCTGGAGCTGCTGCGTGTAGGCGTCGACCGCGGCGCGGTCGTAGCCATCGATGGCGAGGGTCGCGCCACGCACCTCGAGCAGTTCATCGTGAGCGGCCGCGTCGCCGCGCCGCCGGTTCTCGACGAGGCGTGACTGGACGGTGCTGGAGAGTTCGCGCATCAAGTCGTAGGCGACGACATCGTTGACGTGCCAACTCGACTGCTCGGCGGCCATGCGCTGCTCCCTCCGTTCGGCTCCGATTCTACCGGCAGCGTCCCTCACCCGTTCCGGGCTCGTCAGGGAAGAGGGTGATCTCGGTGCGGGGGTCGAGCCAGTAGTCGTCGCTGGTGACCACCACTCGCCTGCCGTCGAGAAGGGTCGCGCGGTATCCGGGTGTGTCACGTCCGGCGGGCTCGATGAAGGTGACGCCGATGACGACGGCGCCTTCGCTGTGGCTGATCCAGTCGAGGGTTCCGATCGGGGTCTGTTCGTCGAACAGAGCTTGAGGGTCGGGTACCGCCCAGCTAACCTGCGACCCGATGTGGTCGTAGGCGAGCCGGGCGGCTGGAAGGGCCTCGGTCATGGTGGTTCTCCTTGTCGGGATGATCGGGACCGACGGGCCGGATTGCGGTCAGTCGGTCTCGGGTTCGTCGTGGCGAGCGATGAGGTCCGCAACGCGGTCGACGAGCGGGTTGGTGGGGCGCCACTCGTGATGCTCAGGTCGGAACTGCCCGAGCTCGAGGCGGGGCTCCCCGTCGACCGTGTAGATGAACAGTTGCCCGTACTCGTGTCCGTCGACCTGGAGGTACAGGTTGCCGCCGGTGGCGGACATGTCGCCGTTGTCGAAGAAGCCGATGCCCTCCGAGGCGCTGGGCTCGTCGAGGTCGATCGGGATCTGTTTCCAGCCGAGGTCGAGGGTGAGGATCATGGTCGTGTTCCTTAGTCAGTGTGGGTGTCGGGGTTGAGGGCTGTGTGGGAGAGGTCGAAGCCTCGCCACGGGCTGCGGCGCGGCACGTGTCGGGTGCCGTAGCGGTCGCGTTCGGTGATGATCGGTGCGCCGGGTAGTTGCCAGGCGGCGGGCTGGTGCTCCTCGATCCAGGCGGCGAGCTTCTTGGTCGGCCGGCTGCGGTCGTCCCACTTGGTGATGCCGAGCGGGGCGACGGGCAGGGTGCGCCAGCCGGGCCATGCGTGGTCGTGCCATGCCTCGACGGCGTGCTGCTCGGTGCCGTCGGCGTGCCAGCGGCAGGTTTCGCAGATCGCTCGGGTGAGCAGGGTTCCGACGCATTGGCAGCGCTCGCCATAGTGGTCGCAGCGCAGGTCCGCGGTGAGCACGGCCAGGTCGTGGCCTGCGGTGTCGGTGTTGGCATCGCCCATCGTGATCGCGGGGTGCCACATGTGGGAGCGGGGGATGCTGCCGAAGCTGCCGTGCTCGAAGCACCACCTTTCGAATGCGGCCGCGAGTTCGCCGGGCGTGTAGTAGTCGGTGGTGAAGTGCAGCGGCGCAGGCCCGCCCCACGCAGGGGCGGCTCGGAGGTCGGCGTCGTGGATGAGGGCGTCGATGTCGAAGGCGATCTGCCCTGGGGTGTTCGCCGTCATCGGGTGCCTCCGGTGATCGCGGTGAGCTGGACTCGGATCGTGCCGTGGGTACGGGCGGTGTGGAGAGCGAGCGCATCGGTGGCTGCGGACAGGTTCATCCCGTCGGGAGTGATGAGCCACCGACTGCCGCAGTAGTCGCATTCCAGGGCGCGGACTTGTTCCGGCCGGAGATGCCCGGTCTTGTTGCCTCTCACCGGCCGTTCTCCTGGGTGTTGGGCGCTTCGGCGAACGTGTAGTGGTCGTCGGCGAGAAGGTCGGGCAGGGCCTTCAGCGAGAACTGGTCGCGGTCGGTAGCCACCGTCCACGTGTCCAGGACCACGCGCCCTTCCCAGATGTAGGCGATGAATACGTCGTCGTCGCTGCGCTCGGTGGATGGCCACAGGTACTGGCGGTAATGAGCGTCGGCGCCGGTCCAGGCGTCGAGGATCGCGCACACCTCGTCCACCCCGATGCACGGCTCGAGCTCGTCGCGCCAGGTGGCGGCATAGGTCGCGGTGACCGTGATGCTCGCGCCTCCGGTGGCGGTGAAAGTGAAGTCGCGGCGGTCGCCCTCGACGGGCTGGGCGCTGTGCTGCTTGGTCATGGTCGTGTTCCTCTCGATTTCGCTGATGCCGTTCCGGCACCCCTGCTGGACCCGGGACCGGTGGTGGCCCGCTCAAGGGCCTTCAGAGCGAAAAGTTCTCGGAGGGAGCGCAGCGAGCGGAGGGAAGTTTTCGCGTGCCCTTGATGGGCTGCCGGCGGTCTCGCACAATCGGGCCTGCCGGACGGCTCCGACGTTGGGGCGCGTTCAGGCCAGGGACGGTCCGGCGCTGGGCTCGTTGCTCGGGGGCGCGTAGAAGTCCGGTGCCGTGGTGACGGCTGCCGGCGTGGCGGCCTCGGACGGCACGCTCGTTGGCGAGGGGGTGTCCTTGGCGAGACCGGCGAGGGCTTCGTCGACGCGGGCGAGTTCGGTTCTGGCGGCGTCGAGGGCGTCGCGGTGCTTGAACGGGGCGCCGAGGTTGCGTTCCGCGTCGGATCGTGACTCCTCGGCGGCGGTAATGCGCTCGATGGTCTTGTCGATGAGGTCTTGGATGTTCGTGGCGCGGTGTTCGAGTTGACGGATCAGGCCGAGGCCGTCGTCGAGCACCTTGTCGACGGGGCTGGATGCAGTGGACCCGGGCACGCCCTCGAGGTTGAGTTCGAGCAGAATCTTGCCGAGGTCGGTGCGGGTGCGGGCGGCGATCGGGAAGCCGCTGATCTGCCCGATGGTGCCGTGGCCGCGGTCGTCGCGCATGGGCCGGGCGTATTGGAGCGAGCGGCTGCGCGCCCACCCTGCGATCGCGACGGCGGCGCCGGTGCGGGAGGTGTATGGCGTAGTGCCGATGGTGATGTGGAATCGGTCGCCGGAGAGGTCCTGCACCTTCGGCAGGGCAAGTTCGAGGGCGGACTGCTCGCCGCGCAGACGTTCGAGGGTGCGGTCGGCGAAGTCGATCGTGCTGCGCAGCGTGGATTGCGCGCGGTGCCAGGCGCGTTCCAGCCGTTCCAGCCGGGTCGCCTCGTTCAAGGCGACGGACCGCTCCAGCAGGAGCGGGTTCCCGGAGGCGAGCGCCTTCGCTTCGGCGGCGGAGAGGCTGTCGGATCCGAGGTCGTCGATCTCGCGCACGTCGAGGCGGCCGCGCATGACCTGGCCGATGAACTTGGATTTCCGTTCGATGGCTTGCCACATGTAGGCGGCGAAGGTGTGCTCGGTGACGTACTGGATCACCTCCACCTCCGCGTTCTGATTGCCTTGCCGCAGGATCCGGCCGTGTCGCTGGGCCACGTCGGCGGGCCGCCACGGGCAGTCCACGTCGTGCAGGGCGACGGCGCGGGCCTGCACGTTTGTCCCGACGCCGGCCTTGGCGGTGGAGGCGATCAGGATGGCGACCTTCCCGTCGCGGCAGGCGGCGAACAGGCGCGCCTTCTCGGCGTCGTTGCGGGCCTCGTGCACGAACCGGATGCCGCCTTCCGGCACCCCGCGGTCGGTGAGTTGTGCCTTGAGGTAGTCGTAGGCGTTCCACTTGTCGGGGTGGGGGGTGCCGAGGTCGCAGAACACGATTTGCAGCGCGCCGGGCAGAGGGGAAGGCTGCCCGGTGCGCGTGTCCAGATACCGGTTGTCGGCGTGGTCGTGGTGGATGGCCGCGATCCGGTCCGCGATGTCATCAAGCGGCACGAGCGCGGGCCGTGCGGTCGGGTCGACCATGCGGATGTCGAGGGCGGCCTTGCGTCCGTCGGTGGAGATGTTGAGCATGTTGTCCTCGGACGGCTCGACCGCGCGGTTGGCGACGAACTCGGCGCGCTTTCCGAGTTGGACCACGTAGTCGCGGACTTCCTCGCCGGGGGTGAGGACGACGGTTTCGGGGATGCGGCGCCCGTCCGGGCGCTCTTTGATGAGGGGGGTGGGCAGGTCGAGGTCTTCGGCGGTCTTTACGTCCGCGAACACCCGCCACATGCGCAGCATCTCGGGGACGTTCTGGAACTTCGCGAAGCGGGTCTTGACGCGGAAGTTGCCGCCGCCGGTGGGAGCCATCTCGACCTCGGTGACGGTCTTGCCGAACGTCGCCGCCCACGCATCGAACGGGAGCACGCCGGCCTCGTCCAGCAGGTCCGGGCGCAGATACCGCTGCATGACGTGCGCTTCGGTGACCGAGTTCGCGATCGGGGTCGCGGTGGCGAACGTCGCGTAACGGGACGGGTAGGTGCGGCGCAGGTAGTCGATCTTCAGAGCCAGGTCGAATGCGCGCGCGGACCCTTCGATGACGGCGTCCGGGATGTTGCTGGTGGTGACGAGGTTCTTGTAGTCGTGCGCCTCGTCCACGATCGCGTAGTCGATCCCGGTCGCCTCGAACGTCACGCCCGGGTCGCGCGGGGTGTCGAGCAGCTTCTTGACCTTCTCCTCCTCGCGGGCGATGGTCTTCTCGATCTGCTTGAGGGTGCGGCGGTCGTCTTCGGCGGTGAAGTCCAGCGCCTGCTTGAGCACGCGCAAGTGGGCGTCGGTGAACGTGGTGAGGTTCTCCGGCTCCAGATTGAGCCGCTGGAACGCGGTGCGGGTGAAGATGATCCCGTCCCAGTCGTTCGCGGCAGCGCGGGCGACGAAGATGCGCCGTTTGTCGCCGGCGAGGGTGTCGCTGCTGGCGGCGAGGATGCGGGCCTGCGGGTAGAGCTGGAGCCATTCGCGGCTGAACTGCTCGAGCATGTGGTTGGGGACGACGATCGCGGGCTTGCGGGCCATGCCGAGCCGTTTGAGTTCCATCGCGCCGACGACCATCTCTGCGGTCTTGCCGGCGCCGACCTCGTGGAACAGACCGACCGCGGGTTCGGCGATCATCCGGGCGACCGCGGCGCGCTGGTGCGGGCGCAGCTCAAACGCGGTCGTCATGCCCGGCAGGGAGAGGTACTCCCCGTCGGCGGTGTAGTCGCGCAGCGTGATCGAGTTGAACCGGCGGTTGTACTCGGCGGCGAGGGCCTTCGCTCGGGTCGGGTCCTCCCATGCCCATTCCTCGAATCGCTCCTGGATGAGGGCGGCCTTGTCCTGGGCGGCAGCGGTCTCGGTCGGGTTGAACACCGTGGGCTCGCGGCCGTCGACATCCTTGTAGGTGTCGTCGACCCGGATCGGGGTCTGGTTCGCGATCAGCTCGAACAGGTCCGGGGCCGGCCGCCGCTCGGTGCCCCATTCCTGGCTGGCGCGGACGGTGAACCGCATCCCGCCGCGCACCTTCCAGGTCGCCGGTAGCGGGCACGCGACCGTAACGCCCTGGTCGCCGAGCAGTTCGCGGAGGAACTGCTGGTGGATCTCAGGGCTGATCCAGACCGCGCCGATCTTCGCGACGATCTCCTCCGGGCCCAGAGGGTCCGGTAGCGCCTGTTCCAGCGCGGCGACGTTCACCCGGAAGCGGTCGTCCGTCTCGGCGGCGACGCGGGCGGCCTCGAGCTTGGGGTAGATCGACCCGGACAGGTAGGCGGGTGCGTGCACGAGCTCGCCGTCGCGTTCGGGGTCGTCGTAGACGAGTTCGCCCAGTAACTGGCGGGCTTGCTCGGGGGTCTCGCCGAGCAGGTCGGCGATGGTCGCGAGGTCGATGCGGCCGTGCCGGTCCAGGCAGATCTGCACGGCTTCCGCCGGGGTGTCCGCTCCGAGGCGTTCCGGGCGGGGTGCGACGACTCGGCGGGTCAGTAGCGCGGCGGGCTCTGCTTCCTGGGTGTCGTCGTCGAATACCTCGAGGGCGAACACCAGCGGGCCGAATGGGTCGCCGCGCAGGATGCGTGTCGCGGCCGGGGTGCGGCGCGCCATGATCGGCTCGCCCTCGTCGTTGACCTGTCCGGTCGCGGTGGGGGTGAAGCGGTTGATGGCACCGTACCGGCGCACATACGACTGCCACTCCGCCCGCAGCCTCGCCCGGCCGCTGCTGATCTCCACGGTGTCGTCCGGGGTGGCGCGCTCCAGGGCGAGCTGGCGGGCGGCCAGGTCGCGCAGCCGCAGCAGTTGCCGAAGTTCCCGACCCGCGGAGGCGGGCACCCGAAGCGGTTCTCTTCGCCCGCCGGCGACGACGGTGAAGCCGCCGTCTGGCGGCGCGTCGATCGTGCCGTCCCACGCCTCGGTCGATTCGGCCATCTCGTCCTCGACGGCGGCGGCTTGCTCGGGCGTGCGTCCAGCGACCCGCAGCCCGGCGGGCTCGGCGTCTGCGATCACCCGGTCCAGGGCGTCGCGGAGCTGGTCGGCGGCGTCGCCGAGATCACTGACGTGGACGTGAAGGGTCTGGGTGCCGTGCATCCCTGTGCCGAGCTGGAGGGTGCCGAGCACGTTCTCCGGATGCGCGTCCAGGTAGGCGTTCAGCTTCACCGTCCCCCCGTCGACCTCGCGCGGCACGACGCTCTCCCAGGCAGTGTCATGCGGGGGCCGGCCATCTTCGCGGCGGCGCAGGATCATCAGGTCGGTGACCGCCTCGGTCCCGGCGGTGCGGCGGTGCGCGCCGGTCGGCAGCCGGATCGCGCCGACCAGATCCGCATGGCGGGACATCTCACGCCGCGCCGCCGGATTCGCGGCATCCAGGGTGAAGTGCGAGGTGAGCGCGGCGACCACCCCGCCGGGGCGGGTGAGGCGCAGCGCCTTCAGCAGGAAGTGGTTGTGGATCGAGTGGCCGTTGGGATTGTCGACCGGGTCGTGCAGGGCGATGTCGCCGAAGGGGACATTGCCGATGGCGGCGTCGAACCAGCCGCCCGGGAACCTGGTGTCGGCGAACGACTCGGCCCGTACCTCGTGCTGCGGGTAGAGCGCCTGCGCGATCTGCGCGCTGGTCGCATCCAGCTCCACCCCGACGACCTGCGCGGTCTCGGAGGCAAGGCCGAGGAAGGTGCCGGAGCCGCAGCCGGGCTCCAGCACCCGCCCGCCCTCGAAGCCGAGTTGCTGAAGGGCATCCCAGATGGCGGCGACATAGGCGGGGTCGGTGTAGTGCGCGTTCAGCACCGTCCGCCGCGCCTGGGTGTACTCGGTTTCCGACAGCAGTTGTCGCAGTTGGGACCGCTCGGCTGCCCATACCGGGTTGCGGTCGTCGAACACAGCCGGGATGGCGCCCCAGCTTGACCAGGCCGCGAGCATTCGCTGCTCGTCCGGACGTGCGGGGCGGTCCTCTTCCTGGAGGGTGCGCAGCACGCGAATCGCGGCGAGGTTCGCGTCCAGGCGTGCCCGGTCCCCGGACGGGACCAGCGGGACGCCGGGGTCGGGGCGGAACGGGACCGCTACCGGTCGGTCGCGTCCTCGTTCAGGTACCGCTCCCAGCGCGCCTGCGCTGACGCCTCCCACGCCGAGGGGTTCGCCTTCCAGAACTCCCAGGGAGAAGAGGCCGTCGCTATCTGCTCCAGATAGTCCCGCGGCAGCATCCAGTCCGCTGCCGCCTGGTCGAAGTCCAGACTCGTGTCCGAGAGGTCCTCCAGCTGGGCTTGCATCCGCCATGCCCAGTCGATCAGCGCGTCCTCCTGCGGGCTGGTCTGCTCCCACTCCTGCCGGGTCGCCTCCGGCGGCGGGAAGAACTCCGAGTCCGCCAGCATCAGTTCCTCCGCGCTCGCCCGCGCTCGGCTCAGCCGGGCGACCTTGTCCTGGTAGTCCTCGCCCGGCAAGTCCGGGCCGGCCAGCTTCGGGATCAGGTCGGAGATCTGCGCCTGCATCTCCTCCCCCGCCAGTGTGAAGTACGCCTCCGGGTCCTTCAGCTCCCGATAGGCGTTTGGCAGGTTCTGGCGCCAGTGCCGCATCGCTCGTGCCCCGTAGGTGTTCATTCCCCGCCCACTTTCTCTGATCCTTGCCACTACCGCCAGCGTCCCCGCCAGCACCGCCGCCCACATCGGGGTCATCCCGTTCACGGTCCTGCTCCTCGTCTCCGTCCGGCTCCTCGCCGCCCCACAGGTCGAACGCCAGCTGCGTCGGGGACGGCTGCGCGCGACGCCGCGGCATCGCTACCGGCCTGGCGCTGTGCCCGGCTCGTCGCCGAACTCGAACAATGCGGGGCCCGCCCACCCCGGCGTCGCGGGCGCGGCGTCGAGCACCGAGTCGCGCAGCTCGGACTCGGTGTCGCCGGCCAGCCGGTCAGCGCGCTCCAGCAGCAGGTCGATCGCGACCCGGATCAGCGTGTTCTCCGTCAGCCGCGGCCCGCTGCGCACCACCCGCCGCCTCGTCAGCACCTGGACCAGGCGCGACAGGGCGACGTACTGGTCCTCCCGGACCCGTGCCTCCTTGCGCGCCATGCGCCGGTAGTACGGGGTCGACGGGCGGGACCGCGGCGTTGCCGCCGTCCCGGTCGCGTCGTCGATCGCCGACGGCCCATTCGTCTCGCCCATCCTCGACCGCCTCTCGTGTCTTTCCGTGTCATGTATTGACACGATGGAAGCACGGTGTGTATAACCGTGTCAAGGATAGACATTGTGTATCCGTGACGCGGAAGGACAAACTAGGGAGGTGAAGATCGACGTGCGTACCCCCGACGGCCAGCACATGACGTGGCAGCACGCCACGCTGCCGCTCGGGTCCGCGTTGCGGATCGCCCCGGCGTTCACCGCCACCGCCACCGCCGAGGACATCTCGGTGGAGACGACCATCCACACCCGCTTCGACACCGACGCCGGCCGCTACATGGTCACGGCAACCGCGCATCGCCCCATCGAGCCAGCGATCGAGATCACTCCCGCGGTGCTACGCCAGGTGCGACTGGGCGAACTACTGTCCGCCGCCGTCCCCTACTGCGTCGCAGTGGACGACAACGACCTCGGCACCGGCACCGTGCGAGAACTGCGCGGCGAGGGCGAACGACTCCTCCCCGCCTGGATGACGGAAATGATCGCCCAGGCCGGGCCCACAGCGAACACCCTCGAGATCGTGCAACTGCTCTACGGGATCGCCGCGCTCGCCGCTCGGCCCCCGATCGTGGCCGTCGCCGCCGAGCTCGGGATCTCCGAACGCACCGCCCGCCACTGGATCGGCAAGGCCCGCAGGGCCGGGCTGCTCGACGGCATCAGGTACACCGTCGGTCGCCAGCCAGATGGAGCCCACCGACCCGAATAGCACCCGCACCGCGCGCCCTCCCTTCGAGGGCGACACCGGGAGCCTGTTCTACTCCGAGACCGAGGCGGCAGCGCGCCTGGGTCTGCACCGCACCACCCTCCGCGCGCTCGCTCTCGCGGGGCTCTCTCCCGTCGAGCCCGTTGCCATCACTCCGCACCGCCGCGTCTATCGACGCATCGACGTCCATCGGCTCGCCGGCATCGAGACATGAGCATCACCACGCGGCGGGTGAAATCGGGCGCTCTCCGATACGACGTGCGGATCAAGCACGCCGGCCAGCTCGTCGCGACTCGCACCTTCCGGCGCCAAGGGGACGCCGAGACCTGGGAACGCGAGCAGTACAGGGCTCTGCAGCTCGGCGAGTTCCTTCCCCCGAGCCAGACCGCGACGCCATTCGCCAAGGTCGTGGCCGCGTTCCTCGAGGCTCGGCGCGACCAGGTCGCCCCGCACACCTGGCGCACCGACAGCGACAACCTGAAGGCCACGCCCCGCGCCTGGGCCGCGCTCCCTGTCGCCTCCATCGGCAAGGGGGACATCCTCCGCCATCTCACCGATGAGCTGAAGACCAAGGCGCGCTCCACGGTGTCGCGCTCACGCACCACCCTGAGCGCGCTATTCAACTACGCCGTGCAGGAAGAAATGCTGCTGCGCAACCCTGTCCGCGAGGTGAGCATGCCGCCCGGCAAGGAGCAGAACTCGGAGGATGTCGAGACCTTCACCGACGCGGAGCTCGCCGACACCCTCCGGCGGCAGTACGCGCTCAATCCGCTCATGGCGGAGGTCACCGAGTTCATCAGCCTCACCGGAGTGCGCTGGTCCGAATTGCGGTCGCTGCGCGTGCGTAACCTTCAAAACCTGACCCACCCGGCCGTCCGCGTCCTCCGAGCCCAATCGGACGGGTACGAGGAGAAGGGCACCAAGACCAGGAAGGGACGCACCGTCCCGCTGGTCGCACGCGCCTATGCCATTGCAGGGCGCCGGGCCGAGGGCCGCGACCCCGACGAGTACCTCTTCGCTTCGAAAACCGGGCGACAGCTGAGCGGCAACCTCTTCCGCCGCTACCTGAAGTGGGGTGAGACGGCGCACGGCTTCACGATCCACGCCCTCCGCCACTACGCCGCTTCCTCGTGGCTGCGGGCCGGTATCCCCGTCAACCAGGTCTCCGAATGGCTCGGTCACAAGAACCCCAACACGACGCTGCGGATCTACGCACACGTGCTCGGGGAAGCACAGGACATCGCCGCGATCGCCCGCCTGAACGCGATCGCGCCACCACCTCCGCCGCCGTCGGACCCGCGGCTCAACTACCAGTACCCACCGGACGCCGGCGATGGGCTCAGCGGTCCGTAGCGCAGCGGCTTCAGAGTCCTTCGAGGCTCCGCCACGAGGTGCCGTCCCATAGCCAGCCGCGTCGCGATCGCTGGTGCACGACCCATAGGTGCGTCACGGCGGGGTCGATGCGCGGGGCGAGCGAGGGGAGCCCGAACTGGCCATCGTCCCAGGTGGGTGCGTCGCGGCTTAGTGGGCGAGCGATGTCGAACCGCGAGTCGTCATCGAGCCAGACGAACAGGTGACGCTGCTCGGCGCCCGACGAGCTGAGCTTCGCAGGGTTGTCGGGCTTCCGGCCGAGTTCGGCGACGAGACCCGCCAGCGCTTCGTCGCTGCCGCCGACGGACCCACCGCCGCCGAGGGACGGGATGATCCGGTGTGAGTGTGACGGATCCGCATGATCATGATGGGGTGCAGCTAATGCGCGCTCGACCCCGGCTTGCAGCAGCGGAAGGTAGATGTCGAAGAGTGGCCCTCGCTCGAGAACATGGACCTGCGCCGGCTGATCCCAGAAGGACTGCTCACCGGCGGCCTCGAGCTGGAGGAGCAGCGGGTGGACGCGCTGCAGGAACGTCTTGAGTCCGGACTGCGTCTCGGACGCGAACACCAGCCAGCAGTTCTGAAGCTCACCCTCCGGTACACCTGCATCTCGAGATGCGCGCAGCGCGCTGCGACTCGCAGCCTTCCATCCGTCCGTGACGCGCGTGACCTCGAGCGCGATCCGCCCATCTACCGACCGATAGTCGACGCCACCGTACTTGTCGGCGTGCTCGAGCAGGACCTCCAGCACGCGCTCGACGATCTCCTTCGCGTCGATCTCGTCGGGGTGCTCGCGGTTCATCGGGTCCTCGTCTGTCAGGTCGTCCGAACTCGCTCAGCCGGCGGGTGCGAGCAGTTCGCGGATCGGCCGGGACGATGTCAGGACGATAGACAGCGTGCGGACACCAAATCCGGTGCGCCATGCAACGAAAACGCTGGCCAGCAAAAGAGCCGCTGACCAGGCGTTTTCTTGGCGGAGACGGAGGGATTTGAACCCTCGGACCCCGTGAGGGGTCTCCACCTTAGCAGGGTCAAGACACTCGGGACGTGGCCGCAAGACTCGGGAGTGGATGCCACTAGTAGAGCGCCATGCACAAAGGGGAGATGACTACAACTGTCCCCCTGCTGTCCCGGCTCACCGCTCCTTGGACCCGCGTAGGCCGTCGGGACGACGTGGCGCGCCCTCGCCACGGGCTAGAAGCGTGCCGGCCAAGAGAAGCCCCGGACGAACCGCACGGACGTGGCCACCATGGCGGCGGAGTAGCCGAAACGGTGCGCGACCGGAACCCGGGTCGCCCAGCCCGGATGCGGCAGCCCATCCCCACCAGGCCGACTGGGGCCCGCGCCCCTCACAAGTCCCCCGCCCATTTGGTCGCGATATTCGGGTCGGGTGGTTGACCAATTTCGCAATGAATACACCGCGCTGCCTCTTCAAGCCGTTGCCTCCATTGAGTTTTCCGTGCCCACGGACGCCGAAGGCAACATTGGCGAAGAAGCGTAAGCAGATTTTGTAGCGCGTTCGCAGAGAGCGACAGCCCTCCAAGACGGTGCAGAGGAGCTGTAAGGGAGTTGGCCCAGACAACTGCCCCTACCTAGCTCAAGCGACGCCTCCGACGTCAGAGAGGTCTCGCTCACTGACCCGCCCACATTTGCGTTTCTCAAGCGCGAAACGGGATGGAAACCTATGGTTCCGTGCAGCCCGCGAGGCTCGACGCCGGGCGGAGGCCAGGTCACCCAACGGGCGATGCGCCTTTCGGTGTCACCACGAGCCCGCCTCCGGGCTCGCACGACAGCTGACTCCCTCGGCCCGAATGTGTGAGACCGCCCGTTTGCGGTAGCGCGCTACCGAGCGTCCCGGACGAACACCTGAGCCTCCCACGGCCCCAGGCGCCCATCCACTCGCGGCACGTTCGCCCCGATGTTCCCGAGCACGGGCTCCGCATCTTCCCACGCCTCGGCCTCCGGCAGTTCATACGTCGCCGCTGTGCCGACGAGATTCGCAAGCACGAGAACCTGCCGCGCCTCCAGAGTCCGCAAATACGCGAACACGGTGGGATGCTCCCGCAGTAGGAGCTGGAAGCTGCCGTGCGAGATGGCACGTTCGGAGTGTCGGAGCGCGACGAGAGCCTGGTAATACGCGAATACCGACTTGGGATCGCGTCGCTGAGCATCCGCGTTGATCCGGTCGAAGTTCGGGTTCACCGGGATCCACGGCTCGGCCGTCGTGAAACCGGCGTTCGGCTCAGCCGCCCATTGGAATGGTGTGCGCGCGTTGTCGCGGCTCATGATGCGCAGGGCGGCGAGGACCGCATCCGGAGCGACGCCGCGCAGCTGCACGGCCTCGGCGTAGTGGTTGAGCGATTCGATGTCGCGGAATCCGGTGATGTCGGCGAACGGCATGTTGGTCATGCCGATCTCCTCGCCTTGATAGATGTACGGAGTGCCGCGTTGGAGGTGGAGGACGGTCGCCAGGGCGGTTGCAGATTCACGCCAGTGTTCGCCGTCGTCCCCGAATCGGCTCACGACGCGCGGCTGGTCGTGGTTGTTCCAGTACAGGCTGTTCCAGCCGGCCTCCGCCAGGCCGTCCTGCCACCGGGCGAACGACTCTTTGAGATCGCGGACGCTAGCGGAACGCGGGTCCCATTTGCCGCCCGGTCCGTGGTCCAGGCCGACGTGCTCGAACTGGAAGACCATGTCCACTTCCCGGCGCGACGGATCCGTGAACAGTTGCGCATCCTCGACCGTGACGCCCGGCATCTCACCGACGGTCAGGAAGGCGCCCTCGCGGTGCCCGAAGACGCGCTCGTGCATCTCCTGCAAGAACTCGTGGATGCGCGGACCCTGGGCATAGAAGGGGAAGCCGTCGCCGTAGAGGGCGCCGGGTGCGACGACGCCATCCGGCAGCGACGGCACCTTCGAGAGGAGGTTGACGACGTCCATCCGGAAGCCGTCGACCCCCCGATCGAGCCACCAGTTCATCATGTCGTACACAGCACCCCGGACCTCCGGGTTCTCCCAGTTCAGGTCCGGCTGCTTGCGCGAGAACAGGTGCAGGAAGTATTCGCCCGACGACTGGTCGTACTGCCACGCGGATCCCGAGAAGAACGACCCCCAGTTGTTGGGCTCCGCCCCCGGCTCGCCACCGGCGAAGCCCTCCCGGGGTGCACGCCACCAGTACCAGTCGCGCTTGGGGCTGTCGGGCCCGGACGCCGATTCGACGAACCACGGATGCTCATCCGACGTGTGGTTCACGACCAGATCCATGACGAGCTTCATGCCCCGCGAATGGATGTCCGCCAGCAGCTGGTCGAAATCGTCGAGAGTTCCATAGATCGGGTCGATCTGCTGGTAGTCGCTGATGTCGTAGCCGTTGTCGTCGCCCGGCGAGGCGTAGATCGGCGACAGCCAGATCACGTCGACACCAAGCTCCTCCAGGTGGTCGAGGTGCTGGGAGATGCCCCGCAGGTCGCCGATGCCGTCGCCGTCCGCATCCGCAAAACTCTGCGGGTACACCTGGTAGACGACGGCAGAGCGCCACCACGGATCTTCCTCGGCCGTCGTGCGCGGCGGAACCGCGGTCGGCAGGAGCGTGACGTCGGTCATTCCATTCCGTTCGGATCGAGATCGATGAGCACGAGCTGCCAGGTGCCGGGGACCGGCAGGGTGACCGTCGCGTGGGTGGTGCCGGCTGCGACGGGAACCTCGACGAGCCGCGGGGAGAGATCCGGGTCGGCGACGCGGACGCGGGGCGATGAACCGGCCACGCTCCGGATGCGCAAGACACCCTCGCCGATGGCGACCGGCGCTTCCTTGGGTCCGTCCCAGAGGGTGTCCGGCTGGCCGGCGAGGTTGATCAACTGCACCACGAGCCCGCGAGGGGTGCTCGTGACACGTCGCCAGACCGCTCCGGCTACGGGCTCGCCCGAGACCGGCGTTGCTGCATACGAGACGTCGATGTCGTCGTTGTACGGCCCCGCGTAGGAACCGGTGACATCGACGATGCGGGGGTCGAACAGCAGCTCGTCGTGCTCCACCATGAAGTCGTACCAGCGACGGAGTAGCTCAGCGGTCGAGGGCTCCACCGTGTGGTTGCGGACATAGTAGGGGTCCACCAGGATGCGGTCGGCCTCGCCGGCGAGGAGCTGGGTGGCCCCATGGGAGAACAGTGTCGCCATCGTGAACGCGGTCGCCCTGTCGGCCGCATCCGCTGGAACGGAGTCGTAGACATGCTGGTAGGCGGCGATGGCGACCGGTTTGCCCTCACCGGCCGCGCGGGCGCGTGTGGCGACCGCCGCCAGAGCGCCGAGGGTCACGTGCGGGTCCCACACCTCCACATACACGGCGTCTTGCGGGCTTGCGCCGGTCACCCACGTCGGGAAGTCGTTCACGTTGTTGAAGACAAGGTGCGCCTCCGGGAGGCGGTCGCGCACCCCGGCGATCAGCGCCTCGAACGAGCTGCCGACGTCGACCACCAGGCCGTCCGCGCGACGAGCGTGCTTAGGGTAGCCGTACTGATCGAGGTGGAATCCGTCGAAACCGACCGTCGCGATCGAAGCCGCGAGCTCCTCACGGAAGTGCGAAAGCCACGACACGGCCGCCGGATCGACGATGAACAGGAAGTCGCCGAGGGCGTACGGCGAGCCCGTGGCGTCGAGGAGCGCCCAGTCCTTCCACTGGTCCCACTCCTGCGGGCCGACGGCGTAAACGGCGGCATAGCCGAGCGCGCGAGCTCCGGCCGCGCGCACGGCGTCGGCGAGGCGGCGGACGGTCCCCAGGGCGACGGGCTGGCCGAGCGCATCCTCGTACTCCTCGCCACCGCCGAGCAGCTCGGCGTGGCGATAGGCCCAGTCGTAGAACTGCACGTCGGTGAGGTGGAGGCGGCGGACAGTGTCGGCGAGCCCCCGTGGATCCCGCCCGGGCGAGTAGTCCACGGTGAAGCCGTAGCGGATACGCGCGCCTGGGTCTTCGGTCACTTCGACCGCGGTTCTCGTGATGGATGCGCCATCCGTCCACTCGACCCCGTACCCGCCGGGAGCGAGCGAGCCGAGCGAGAGATAGCCGGCGCCCTCGGTCTCCCAGCTCCCCGCCTCGACGCCCAGGTGCCACAGCGTCAGCGTGCCCGGGCTGGAAGCTCCGCACAGTTCCACGCGGACATCCTCGCCCGCCTTGAACGAGGAGCGCTCCGGCAGCAACTCGGTGCGCACGATCGTCTCGCTCATCCCTTCACCGCCCCCGAGGTCAGGCCCTGCACGAAGTACCGCTGGAACACCAGGAAGACGACGATCACCGGGACGATCGCGATGATGGATGCGGCGAAGACGAGGCCCCACTGGGTCGCGTTCTCGCCCTGGAACAGCGCGATGGCGATCGGCAGCGTGCGGTGCTGCGGCGTGTTGATGATGGTGAGGGCCCAGGCGAACTCGTCCCAGCAGGCGAGGAACGTGAAGATGGTCGCCGTCGCCAGGGCGGGCTTGGCCAGAGGGATCGCTAGACGCCAATACCTCGTCCACGCATTCGCGCCGTCCACCTGCATCGCCTGGTCGAGCTCGTCGGGGATGGAGGCGAAGAATCCGCGCAGCAGGAAGGTGTTGAGCGCGAGCGACCCGGCGACGTAGAAGACGATCAGGCCGCCGAGCGAGTCGATCAGGCCGAAGAACTTCGCGATGACGAACTGCGGGATGATCAGCATCATCGCCGGCACGACCAGCCCGAGCAACAGGATGCGGAACATCCATTCGCGTCCGGGAAACCGGAACCGGGCGAACCCGTAGGCCATCATCGAACTGATCAGCAGCGACAGGGCCGTGGAGATGACCGCCACGATGACGGAGTTCACGAAGTAGAGTCCGAAGTCCTGCGTCGTCAACGCCTGGGTGTAATTCGCCGTGGTCGCCGGGTTCGGGATGAACTGCGGCGGAACCGTCAGCACGTACGCCTGGCTCTTGAAGCTGGTGGAGAGCATGTAGAGGAACGGCGTGACCATGACTACCGCCCCGACGATCAGGATGGCGATGCGAGCGGCGGTGCCGAGGGACCGGGCTCGGCGGGCGCCGAGCCGCCTGCCTGCTGGGGGCCCGGCTGCTGCAGCGGCGGCGGTGGCGGTCATGCGAGATCCTCTCCGCTGCGGTCACGGAACACGCGCAGCTGGACGATGGCGAGCACGAAGACGATCACGGACAGAATCACGGCGAGAGCGGAACCGTAGCCGAAGTCGAGGAACTTGAACGCCTGGCTGTACATGTAGGTGAGGACGACATCGGTCGCGCCGCCTGGTCCACCGCCGGTCATCAGGAGCACCGACGTGAAGACGTTGAAGCCGCCGATCACGAGCATCACCGTGACGAACAGGAGCGTGGGCCAGATGGCCGGGACGGTGACGGTACGGAAGCGTTGCCAGCGGCCGGCGCCGTCCATCATCGCAGCCTCCTCGAGCGCGCGGGGCACTCCCTGCAGCGCGGCGAGGAAAATCATCATCGACCAGCCAACGCCTTTCCAGACGCCCAGCGCGCAGATCGCGACCAGGGCCGTCCATCGGCCGGAAAGCCAGGAGACGTCGGAGTTCATCAGGTGCAGAAAGTCGTGCAGCGTGAAGTTGATGAGGCCGCCGTCGGCGAAGAGGTACTTGAAGAGCAACGACACCACGACCCAGCTCGTGATGACAGGCAGATAGAAGAGCACCCGGAACACCGGCTGGGTCGGGCTCTTCTGCTTGAGCAGAAGAGCGATGAACAAGCCGATGACGATCTGCGGCGGCACTGTGAAGAGCATGTAGATGCCGCTGTTCGCGAGGCTCAGCCAGAAATGCCCGTCCGAGAACGCCCGGATGTAGTTGTCCAGGCCGATGAACTGGCTTACCGCCCCGGCCACGATCTTCCAGTCGTAGAAGCTCATCTGCACGGCCTGAGCGATGGGGAAGAGGATCAGCGCGGCGAAGAGGAGAAAACCGGGGGCGATGAAGAGGTAGGGCGTCGCGCGCCTCAGCACGCGGCCGGCCGTCATCGGCCGCCGCGGTCGCGGCGATTGCGGCGCTGGCGGTGCCGAGTGGCGGCCGGGAGCGGTGGAGGGCCGCGGCGCGGCGGGGGTGCTCCCCGCCGCGCCCGCGGTGTCTACTCTGGTGGTGCTCACGAGGTCACTTGCCGGTCAGCAGCGGGTCGATCTGCTGGGCCGCCGTGGTGAGCGCATCCTTGACGCTGGTGGATCCCGTGAATGCCGGGGTCAGCGCGGTGTTGAGGATGCTGTCGACCTTCGCCCCCTGCGGGATCGCCAGGCGCGCTTTCGCCGTCTTCAGCTGGTCCGCGTACATCGTGTAATACGGATCGATGGCGGCCTGCTTTGACGCGTATGCCGGAATCACCGTCATCTGACCTGTCTTCGCCATGTCGATCTGGAACGACTCGGACTGCGTAAACCGGATGAACTTCTCGGCCGCGGTCTGGTGCTTCGAGGATGCGGTGAGCACGATGTCCTCGCCGCCCACGACGCTGGTCGACGGTCCGTCACCGTGGGGCACCGGTGCGTAGATCGGCTGGAAGTCCTTGTACTGTCCGCCCCAGATGCCCTTCATCCACGGGCCATCGAGGATGGTCGCGTACTTGCCGGTCGGCAGGCCGTCCGACGTGGAGGTCGCACCCTGGTTGCCTGTGATGAGGTTCGGGATTTGTCCCTCCTTATACAGATCGACGAGCATCTGGATGGCCGCCACCGACTTGTCGCCGTTCAGGTAGCCGGTGGCCTTGGTCAGGCTGGAGTTCGTGATGCTGCCGCCGTTCGACCAGATCCACGGGTAGATGTTCCAGCCGCCCAGCCCCCCGTCGGCGAAGACGGACATTCCGGTGCCCTTGAGTTTCGCCGCCATCTGCTTTAGGTCGTCGAAGGTCGCCGGCGGGGTGCTCATCCCGGCTGCAGCCAGAGCCTTCTGCGAGGTGATCAGCACGCGGGTGTTGGTGTCGAGCGGAAGCCCGTAGTACTTGCCGTTGTACTTGTTGGTCGAGAGCGAACCCGGGTAGGTCGCCTTCGAGAGGGTGCCGAAGTCGCTCATGCTGTCGGACAGCGGCGTGAGAACGCCGAGCTGGCCCAACTGAGGCACCCAGCCGATGTCGGACCGGACCAGGTCGGGCAGCGTGCCGCCGGCTGCGCTCGTGGTCAGCTTCTGGAGCAGGCTGTCGTACGGAATGTCGACGTAGTCAACCTTGATGCCGGGGTTGGCCTTCTCGAACGCGGGGATCAGTGTCTTGTTCAGTGCATCCTGCTGGGTCGAGTTGCCGCCGTTTCCATAGGATCCCCAGAAGGTTAGGGTGACGGGGTTGCTGGACGAGCCGTCGCTCGAGGATCCGGCCGAGGTGGATGAGCAGCCGGCCGCCACCAGCGCGATGGCCGCGGCCATTGCTGCTGACGTGGCCAGTGCGGTGGAACGCTTCATTGCAGTTCTCCTGTCAGAGGGTGACCGGAGCGCTCAACTCGAGCGCTCATCATGTGAATTATTTCTAGAGCAGAAAGAAGTCGGTGTCAACTTCGGGTTTTTGTCCACGTTCGTCCACCCCATTCGTTGATTGACGAAACAATCTGGCTATGCCACAGTGGGGGGACACAGAAAGGGGTCGGCGTGACGATTAGCGCTCCCTCATGGACACCCGGGACGGGTGCCTCCCGTTCGGTCGCACTCGAAGTGCTGATCAATGGGCCCCTCTCACGAAGCGACATCGCACGTCGGCTCGATCTCTCCCCAGGATCGCTGACGCGCCTGAGCGCTCCTCTCATCGAGAGCGGGCTGCTGGTCGAGACCGGCGAGCTCACGGAGGGTCGCACCGGTCGCCCATCCCGCCCGCTCGACATCGTGGCGGACTCCCGCCACTTCATCGGAATGAAGCTCACGGCCGATGACGTCCAGGGCGTCGCCACCGATCTTCGCGCCAACGTGATCAGCGCCGACCGCGCATCCTTCAGCTCGCGCGACCCGGAGTCGGTGGCGGATGCGATCGCCCAGGTCGCCGACCGGCTTGCCGGCACAGTCCCGGGGGTCACCGCGCTCGGCGTCGGCCTTGGCGGCCGCATCGCCCACAACTCCACCGTGGCGAGTGCCGCCTTCCTCGAATGGGAGGGCGTCCCGCTCGTCGACATGATCGAGGCGCGCACCGGCATCTCGACGATCATCGAGAACGACGTCGTCGCCTTCACCGAAGCCGAGCACTGGTTCGGCTACGGGCGCGGGCTCGACCGTTTCGCCGTCATCACCCTCGGCGTCGGCATCGGGTACGGCCTCGTCATCCACGACGGCATCGTCGCCGACGAGGACACCGGCATCGGACTCATCGGACACTGGCCACTGGACCCATTCGGCCCGCTCTGCCCCGCAGGCCACCGAGGATGTGCACGCAGCGTTCTCACCCAAGGAGCCATCACCCACGAAGTGAGCGCGGCGCTCGGACGCGAGGTCGGGTACGACGAGGCGCTCGACCTGGCCGTGGCCGGTGAGCCCGCCGCTCGCCGCGTCGTCGACGATGCCGGCCGGGGCCTCGGCCGCCTCCTCGCCGCCATGGCCAACCTCACCGTCCCCGAACGCATCATCCTCGGCGGCGAAGGCGTCCGCCTGTTCGAGATCGCGCGCGAGGCCGTCGACCAGGGAATCGCAGCCGACCGCGACCCGCGGGCGAAGCGCCTCGACCTCGTCGCCACCTCCGGCGACAACCTCGAATGGTGCCGCGGAGCCGCCGTCATCGCCATCCAGACCTACGTGCTCGGCACGCATCCCGGAGCGGAAAGGCGCTGACGCGCTGACGCGCTGGAGCGTTGACGCGCAGGGGCGCTGAAGCGCGCTCTCGCGCTCCAGCGCCCCGTCCGGAAGGCAGCCCACGGACGAAACCGCGGGCTGCCTACGGACTCGCAGTCAGGGTCCGACCGTGATGTTGTCGAGGTTGATCGCTCCCACTCCCCCGGTGCACCAGATGACGACCGTATGGAGGCCCGGTGTGAGGGTGACCGGTACGGACAGGGTGGTCCAGGAGTCCCAGGTGCCCTGCGCAGGGAAGGTCGGCGTGGCTACCTGCTGGCCGTCGACGGCGACGATTCGCGTAGCCGTGGAGCCACCGTTGCCGTACCGGAGCGTGAGGTGGTAGTTGCCACTCGTCGCTGCGTTGACGGTGAAGGACACGCCGCTGTTGGTCTGATAGAAGTTGTCGACGAATCCGTTTCCGGTGTAGCCGGCGTGGTTGGTGTTGGTGGTGACGTTGGTCAGCACAGCGTTCTCGGCCTCGTATTGGTTGCCGCTAGGCGTGTTGAAGCCGCGGTCGATGTAGATCATGTCCCAGGCATTCAGCTTCGGCACGGTGAAGCTGATGTAGCGGCCGTTGCCATCGGTGCCGATGGTGTAGCTCAGGTTCGTGCTGGCATCGTTGTTGCTGTCCGGCGAGGCGACATGCACCGCCGTCGGGGTCTCATCCGGCCCGATGTAGTACTTCACCGCCAGGTTCGTCTGCGCAGGCGGCGTGGCCTTACCCGCTTCGCGCCAGGTGTTGTCGTTTCCGAGCAGGTTGACGAGCTGAACGACATCGTCGCTGGAGGTCTTCTTCAGGTCGGTCCAGACAGTGTTCGCCGAAGCGTCGCCGGAGGTCGCTATGCCTGCGATCGAGAGGAGCTGCGACCCGGAGTCGACGGAGTGCACATCCGGGCCGTAGAGAAGGTTCTCGTATGCGGTGATGAAGTCGTAGTAGTTCTTCTCCCACGCGCGCAGTGCGTTGGTCATCTGCTTGTCGTGGTCGGGGAAGTAAGGCGCAGACAGCATCGAGTCGCCTTGCGCCATCCCGATGTTCGTTGCACCGGAGGCGGCGATGGCGGCGTCTTCGAGTTCGACGGAGTTGGTGTCGAGGGTCCCGAGGACGAGATTGTCGAGGTTCACGAATCCGGTGTTGCCGCTGCCGACGGAGATGGTGACCGTATGCGTGCCCGCTGTGAGAGTGGGCGTGACGATATCCGCGTCGTAGTGCCAGTTGTTCCAGTTGCTGTCGGTGGGCATGGTGACGTTGCCCAGGGTCGTTCCGTCGACGGCGACGCTGCGTGTGGCGTCGCCCGCTGCGCCGTTCGCGTACCGGAAGACGAGGCTGTAGCGGCGGGTCTCGGGGGCGGTGATCGTGAACGTGACCGTGTCGCCGGTGTTGCCGTAGTTGGCGACGAACCCGGTGCCGGTGTAGCCGGCGTGGTCGGAGTTGACGGTGAGTCCGCTGCTCAGGCTCGCGTTCTCGGCTTCGTACGTGGGGCCGGCGTCATCCTTCGTGTTCGGGTAGGCCGCGATGACCGAGGGAATGCCTGCCGACTCCTGCTTCTGCGTGTCGAGGTAGGTCTTCATCGCCGAATAGGTCTCATGGTTGTCCCAGAGCTCGCTGTACAGGTAGTCGGTCTGCTTTCCACTGGCGACGTTGTCGCCGCCGTATCCGTCGACAGCGTTGAACCCAAGCGCCTTGCCCGTGCCGAGCGCGGTTCGGGATGCGGCCACGAGTGAGGCGAGGCCCGACGGGAGATCGACGGGGTTGTTCGAGGTGTCGGTCATCGCGCCCCAGTTGCCAAGCTGGTCGAGATGCACTCCGTCGAACCCCATCGTGTTCGCCTCGTCGACGTACTTGGCGGTGATGTAGTTCTGCCAGCTGGTGTTCGCGGGGTTGAACATGTAGAGGTTCGTGTTGGGTTGGTTGGGCTTCATCTCGAAGGCCCACGGCTGGCCGGTGGACGCGTACTTCAGAGCCCAGTTCGGGTCCACCCCCGACACACTCTGGTAGTTCTGCAGGGCTGCATACGACATCGAGTACGGCATCGCCGCGGCGCCGTCGTTGTGGACGGCGGAGATGTAATTCTGGACGGTCATCGGCGAGATGACGTCGCCGTTCCAGGCGGTCCAGGTCGACGCGAGGGTGCCGTTGGCGTTGCGTTGGATCGGGTTCTCGTGGCGCCACATCCAGTCGTAGAACTGGAAGGCGTTGATGTGATATTCGCGGACCAGCTGATCGACGTCGGCTTGCGCTTGCGCCGTGGTGGTGCCGGACGGATACGTGGTGAGGGCGGCGAATCGGGGGAAGTGCTTCCAGTCACTGGACACGTCGATCGCGGTCTGGGTGGTGGATGCTCCCGCAGTTACTGTGACCAGGTATCCGGTGAAATCCGTGCTCGGGGCCGTGGTGTTCCAGGTGACCGATTGGGTTCCATTGGCTACCACATTCGCTGTCGCTGTCCCGGTGGCCACGGTGCTGCCGAGGTGCGACACCGTAAAGCCGACAGGACCAGACCAGGAACCGGCACCACTGGTCTCGGCGACGACTGCTGTCACGGTGACGGACGAGCCGGGCGCGTACCGGGCCTGGTTGACGTAGGCGCTAGTGAGAGTGGGGGTTCCCCCGGATGCGTATGCGGCGGACCCGACGAGGAGGGAGGCAATGGTGGCGGCTGCAACGAGGCTGCCTGTCAGGACGTTTCGAAGGCGCCGTCCTCGGACAGCGTGGGTGTGTGACATTTCGTGCTCCTAAGGCGTGACATCGTTGTGCTCCTAAGGGGGTCGAGCAGTTCACATCATGACGGCGTCAGTTAGTTCTGTCAATCAAATATGTCTGGACCGCCTCCTCGAGCTTCTCCCGCCCCAGCAATCGGGCATTGGGGCATTTATTTGCTTGACAGAACTAACCGACGGGGTCAAGACTCGCCCTGTTCCCATCCCCAGTCGACCAAGGAGGCGTCGATGAAAGACAAACTCACCTCACGACTAGCGCCCGTCGTCGTGCTCGCCCTGCTCGGCTCTACCGCGCTCAGCGTGGTCGCGGCACCGACCCACGCTTCAGCAACGTCACCTACGCAGCCCTCCACCGAGACCGCTCGCAGCCTCTACATGAACAACTGGACGGACACGACGGGCATCTGGATGGCCCCGCAGCTGGCCCAGACCGACTCGAATACGCAGTACGGCCCGCGACTCGGCGAACTCCACTACTCCCCCACCGGCGCGACCTCCGCCTCCGCGGTCAACCAGATCGTCGACTACACCGGGTTCTTCCGCGACGAGACGAACGGCAACAAGTACGACCAGGTCCACAATTTCGGTAGCGCGACCGGCTACCTCGACTCGGGCGGCGTCCTCCGGAGTGACTACGGCGCCTACAATGGGTCAGCCACCACCGTCACCATCGGCCGGGACTACGCGTTCGTCCCGAACCAGCATTTCGTCGTCGTCCAGTACCGTCTTCACAACCCGGGCACAAGCGCGGTGAACCTGAACGTCCTCGACGCCGTCCACCTCAACAACACCGGATCTTCCGGCCAGAGCGTCGCGGCATCCTGGGATGCGACACGCAACGCCGCCGACGCGGACATGTCGGCCAGCGGTCAGTACCACGTGGCTCTCGGCGCGCTCGACGGCGCCGACGGGCACCAGGTCGGCGACGACACCAACTCCACCCTGACGAGCGCGACCGTCGCTCCCTGGTACACCTTCGACAACAACGGCACACTGGCGAACAACAGCTCTGTCAGCGCGATGAACGTCGACCTGGCCATCAACAAGAAGGTCAACGTTCCCGCCGGGGGCGACGCAACCGCCTCCTTCTACCTGGCGATCGCGGACACGGCCAGCAACGCGAACGCTGCTGCCGACGCGGCGCGGGCACAGACCGGAACCTACTGGCTGAACAACACCACGACGGCATACTCCAACTGGCTCGCAGCAGGATCCCGTACGACTAGCAACTTCACGGATACCGGACTTTCGACGGCATTCGACCGGGCGCTGGTCTCGATCAAGCAGTCCCAGAGCCCGGTTCTCGGCGTATGGCCGGCCGCGACGAACCCGATCGCCTACGGCTACAAGAGCTGGGTTCGGGACTCCGCGGTCACCGCGCTCGCTCTGGACAGCTCCGGACATCACGCGGAGGCCGACAAATACTTCCGATGGCTGGCGAGCGTCCAATACGCCGACGGCTCCTTCGGGACGACCTACGACAATTGGACCGGTCAGCACGTGAGCTTCGTCGAGCCGGAACTCGACAGCGTCGGCATCTTCCTCATCGGCGCGTATCGGCACTGGATCCAGACCGGTGACACCGGATTCCGGGACGCCGTCTGGCCGGAAATCCAGAAGGCCGCGAACTTCGTATCGAACAACATCGCGAGCAACGGGCTCGGCCCGAAGGACGCGTCCATCTGGGAGGAGACGCAGGAGTACAACGCCTTCACCCAGGCCCTCTACGTCAGTGGCTTGTGGGCTGCCGAATCCGTCGCGCAAAGCAAGAGCGACACCACGGATGCGGACACCTGGAGCCATGCCGCAGGATCTATTGCCACCGCACTGCAGACGAGTTCGCTCAACTCGCCCGCCGGCATGTGGAACTCGCCGGACGGCTACTACAACCGAGCGGTGAACGCCGACAACACGGCCCGGACTACGATCGACTCGTCGTCCGACATGCTGATGGTCTCGGGGGTGGTCGACCCGAGCAGCAGTCGTGCCGTCTCGCACTTGTCGAAGATCATCTCGACCCTGACCCACGACACCTACGGGCTGGCGCGGTACCAAGGAGACAACTTCTACTACACGTCGCCATACAGCCCTGCGGGCAACGAAGCGCTGGCCGCTGAACCGTCCTGGCCGCAGATGTCGATGTACGCGGCGATCGACGACACGTACACGGGCAACACCACCGACGCTCTCAACCGGCTCACGTGGTACGTCACGCGCACCGCAGGGGGCTACATGCCTCCCGGGGAGGCCGTCTCCAATGTGAGCCAGAAGCCGATCATCTCCACGATGGTGGAACCGGTCACCGGCGCCTGGTACGTGCTTGCGGCACTCGTCTACACCCACCAGGCGGACACTCGGACCTACGCGCCCATCAGTGACGCCGGCTCCAACGCCAGCCTCACGGTGAGCTCGGGGACAACAGGAGACTGGCCCCAGTGGAACCCGATCCCGTACTTCGTCTCGAAGGTCGGGAACGAGGCCAGCAGCGATGCGAAAACAGACATCAAGAACGTCGCCATCGCCAACGATGCCAACAACATCTACATCCGCATCGACAACGCGTCGGGGACGCTCCCCGGCTACAACACGACGCCGAAGTTCGCCGTCAACGTCTATGCCGGCGACTACTCGGGCAACAGCTCCACGGCGACGAGCACAACCGCGATGTACGGCGCGACTCTCCCCCGACCAGCTGCGTACATGGTGGGACGGTGGTCGGACTCGACGAACTACGCCCACTTCTCGGTCAGCGGAGGAGCGTGGACGGCCGACTCTTCGATCACGTCCGTCATCGCACCGCAATGGGATCCGACAACGGGACGCATCGAGGTCGTCATCCCGCGCAGCGCGCTCACCAGCGGAGCCGCCGCCGACGGTTCGGTCCAGCCGATCACGATCGCGCTCGTCCGCCAGAATCCGACGACCGGTGCGTGGTCGGAGGATGACCAGCTCAGCCTGCGCTACCGACTGACGCCGACGAATACCGCCTGGATCTACGGCAACGTCCGGTAGCGAGTAGGTAGCGAGGTGGGCGAGGTGCATTGCACCTCGCCCACCTCGTGTTTCAACGGCCTGCGTTGATGTCCGCCTCAAGGAAGTCGTGGATGCTGCGCCTCGAAGGTGACGATACAGCCTGGCCCTACGGTGGTCTCAAGTCGGATAACCACCCGGGACGAACTAGGGGGGTTCCGTGACCAGTACCTCGCGCGGCCACAGGGGCGGCCAGTGGATCCATCTGTTGTGGTCGATGGCGAGCGCCCTCCTCGACGTCCGCAAACCCCTCACCGAAAACCAGATCACGACCATCGCGGGATGGCGCCACCTTTGAGGCATGAGTCGTGTTGAGCCTTGATCCTCGGGGCCGTCTAGCGATCGCCCAGTGGCCCGATGATGCGCCTCGAGGGTCGGTGACGACGTTCTGTCTCGAGCACGGGATCGCCCGGAATACGTTCTATGCGTGGGAGGGCGGTGAATTTCCGCGCGATATACCAGGTTGCGATGCCGGCGGCGAAGGTGTCGGTCATAGTACGGCGGATGGTGATGGCGGCGATGGCGAAGCTGTTGGGGAGATGGTTCCGCAGCAATGCCATCCCTCACCTCGGAATGCCTTCGTCAGCGCTCGCTTCCACCAAGATCGCGGGTCTATGATGCGGGAACGCCGCGCTCAGTCGCCTGCGCTCTGCCGCGGAGATCCGGATCACCGAGCCATGACGAGCTCCCGTCGGCAACCGCGCGTCCGGAACCCACTACCAATCCCCCGCATGCGGATTCCGACTGCGGTACAACTGGTACCCCGCAGCTCGAATTCGTCGAGCAGCAGGTAAGCGAACCCGTCGTCGATACCGGTGAAGGTGGCCGGACCTTCGGCACGCGCCTGGTGTTCGCTGCCGAGCTGGAGTGCGACCGTCTGAGCGGCAGTAGTATCGAAGGACGCGGCTCTGTCCTGACGGACCAACTGCGATCTGGATGCCGGGTCATCGGTGAGCGAATTCGCCGTGAACCGCGAAAGTTCACCGCGCCACTCCAGAAACGCGGCGTCGATGACGTCGTGACCCGGATCGAAATACGTGGTCGGCTCCGAGAAGGCAGCGAAGAACCGATCCGCCTTCACGGGCGACACGGCTGGGGTGATGGTTTCGACCCAGCCTGCGTCGGCCGCGCCGGTGTTTGCCTCGGCTATCTGGGACAGCAGCTGCTGGGCGAGCAGCTGCTGGGCGACACCATTTGCATCCGGCGAGCCCGTCGCTTCGAGCATGCGAGCCAGCGAGAGGTTCTTCAGAATGGCCAGCGACGCCGTGTCCAATCCAGCTTGCTCGGCGAATGTTGCGAAAACGTGCGAGCCGGCGGGATGTTTCATCCACGCTCCGATGGTGCTATTCGCGGTTAGTGCGGTGGACTTAGGTCAGGCTCTTCACGGTCGCTCGCAAGCCGGGTCCGATCGGAGAGTTGGGAGACGCCCGACTTGACCTACGCATGCAGAAAAGGACCTAAGCAGTGAACGACCAATGAGCCGTTAACGGAAATCTGGAGCAGTGCCACGAGCCCAGAGACGAGGCGTAGCACGGGAGGGAACCTAAGCGGGGGAAAGGAAGCGGAAAGAGCTGATGCACGCAGGCACTTTCTGTGAAATGCGAGTATCCTGGGCGGCATGCGCGGGGGCGTAGCGCGGTGGAAACGAGGGGTTGCCTCACAGGGGGTGAGGCAAGCGATCGCTTACGCGTTCGGCGGTGTCTGCGACTCTCACCTGACCGCGAGGACCGCGCAAGGGGTGCTCGCGGCGGCGGATTACGCGGGCGCGGTGATGACCCGGTACATCGTGGAGAACGGGTCCATCCGCGATGATCTGCTCACCCGGAAGCAGTTGCGCACCTGGGTCGATGGCGGCGACCCGCTTACCGGAGAGCATCGCGGGTTCGAGATGTCCTCCCCGAACGCGGATCTGGTGTTGGATGCGACGATCAACGCGCCGAAGTCGTTCAGCATCGCGGCGATGCTGGACCCGGAGTTGAACGCGGCGTACGAGGACCTCCAGGACCGGCTGCGGGACCGGATCATCCACCTCTGGCAGGAGGAACTCAACGCGCGGCGTGGGAAGGGCGGCTGCATCCGGGAAGACCTTGCTCGGGTCGAGGTGGTCGAGCTCAAGCATGAACGCTCCCGGTCGCTGGACCCGCACAAGCACCGGCACCTGTGGTTGAACGTGAAAGTCCAAGGCATCGACGGGAAATGGTCCAACGTGGACACCCGGGTGGCGTTGCGGTTCCAAAACGTCATCAACGCTGAAGGCGACCTCGCCGCCCGCACCGACCCCGCATGGATCACCGCCCTCGCCGCGAAAGGGTTCACTCTCAACGAGGATGGGGAGATCGCCCAACTGCAGCACCTGGTACGGCCGTTGTCGAAGCGGTCCGCGCAGATTGAAGCCAACAAGATCGCCCGCACCGCTTGGTGGAAGCAACAGCACCCCGGACAGGAACCGTCCCATGACGTCTTGAACCAGATTGACCGATGGGCCTGGGCCGCGGGCCGACCGAACAAGCCCGGCGATCTGGACGAAGACGACTGGGCCGAGCTTGTCCGCGACGAGCTTGCCACCGCCGACCCCGCACTCCGCCTGGAGCGCGCGGCCATCGACACGTCTTCAGCATCGATCGCGGATCTCGACATCGAGCTCCTTGCCGCCAGAGCCATCGTCGATGCTGACGCCCGATCGACCGGCACCGGTGGCCGGTTCAGCATGATCGACGTCCGCGCCGGCGCAATCCGCGCCCTCGCTGCGACCGGCGTCATCGCCGAGCGGACGGAACTTGCGACCGCAGCCGAGCAGGTCATCGCCGCAGCACGAGCACACACCGTCACACTGGTCGACGAACCCGATGTACCCGCGCACATCAAGTCCAGAATGGCCACCTCTACGGCAGCGCTGAAGGCCACGATTGCCAACCGAATTGAAGCACTGTCCGCGCCCGGCGCCGCGGCCCCCGTCGAGGAGATCACGGCGATCGCTCACGCGCTCGACCCCGAGCGAGTCCTGGACACCGATCAAACC
Organism: Leifsonia sp. TF02-11; assembly: GCF_017565305.1. Taxonomy (GTDB): domain Bacteria; phylum Actinomycetota; class Actinomycetes; order Actinomycetales; family Microbacteriaceae; genus Leifsonia. Next base: position 108,884 of record NZ_JAGEKP010000015.1, on the reverse strand, counting down.
GATGGCGCATCCGCTATTGCCGGGACCGCATCCGTCGTCGCCATCACAGGAGCGGCCGGCACCGGCAAAACCACCATGCTCAAGGTCGCCGGCGCCACCCTGCGACGCCACGGGCGAAACATGATCATCGTCGCCCCCACCAAGAAAGCCTCCACCGTCGCCGGACGCGAAACCGACGCGGCCGCCTCCAGCCTCCACCAGCTCCTTCACGACTACGGCTGGCGATGGAGCACCGGCATCGCCGGCAACACCGAGTGGACACGCCTCAACCCAGGCGACACTGACCCATCAACCGGGCAGCAATACCAGGGCCCGCGCACCCGGATCCGCCCTGGTGACCGGATCGTCGTCGATGAAGCCGGCATGCTGGACCTTGAAGCCACCAACGCCCTCATCGACATCATCCACCGCACCGGCGCTACCGTCGCCGTCGTCGGTGACGACTACCAGGCCCTCCCCGTCGGGCACTCCGGCGCAATGGCCCTCTTCCGCCGGTCAGCATTCGAGAAGATCGAACTAACCGAGATCCACCGCTTCCGTGACCCCGAATGGGCTGACCTGTCCGCGCGCGTACGCGACTCACGTGGTCTGGCGGAGTCTCGAGCGATCGCAGAAGAGATCGAACATGCGGGGCATCTCATGCTCGTCACAAGCGAAGCTGAAGCACACCAAACGATGGTCGCCGCGTGGCTCGAGTCATCGCGCAAGGCTGAGACGATCGCGCTAGTCACAGGTACGCACGCAGAAGCCCAACGGATCAACGAAGCGATTCAGGCCCGAAGAATCGAGTCTGGAGCTTTGGACACACGAACTTTCGCAGTGGGCCAGTCGGAGCAGCCGGTGTTCGTTGGCGATGTGGTTCAGACCCGAAGGAACGACAACGCATCCGGAGTAGAGAACCGTCAGAACTGGATCATTAGGAGCATCACGGACGAGCACCTCACACTGGCGTGCACTTCCGACTCAAGCTCGCTACGACGGATCACTCGCGATTACGCAAGCGCCAACCTTCACCTCGGCTACGCCAGCACCGTCTACGGCGTCCAAGGCGAAACCACCGATCGCGCCATCGTTGGTCCCGGCGTCGATGCCGCCGGCCTCTACGTCGGGCTTACTCGCGGACGGTCGCGAAACGATGCCCTCGTCATCGCCTCGACGATCGAGGCCGCAAAAGAGGAACTGGCCGCCACGATGCAGCGACAGCTACGGGAAGAAACCATCGAGAAGTCTCGAATCGCCGCTCGGGAAGAATTGGCCCGTGCCGCGAGAAACGGCGCCGCAACACCAACGGCGAGCGTCGACGCATCGTCGCCCACATTGTCTCGATGAGCCGGCGGCCCGGCCGTTACTTGGCCAATCCATTCGCGATGATCTCCCGCCCGATACGGCTTCTACCGTCGAGGGCACGGTCCCGTTCCCGATAGTTAAGGAGTGCCACCCCAAGAACGTCGGCCCGCTCTTGGGCAACAGGGCGTACACCGCCGCGCAAGAAGATAAGCGGCTGACGTCCGTCTGCATCTGCCAGCGCCGCAGCCTTCTCCACGGCGTCGACGTCGAGGTTTCCACGGCCGTTATCAACCCAGCCCAGGTAGCGAGAGCTATAGAGATCGCAGGAGTTTCGTGCGGCCCCAGCGGCCACGACCGAGTCAGCTGCGCCGAGATAGATCATCCACTCTCTACACAACTCAACTGCTTCTTCCCCCGACACTCCAAACGGCCTCGGTCGGGGTGGTTCGCGCTCCACCCCTCCAGTGTGCCTGACACCCCCGGCCTCGACTCAAGTGTCCGTTGCCCCATAGGGGCGCTTCGACGCACGTGCTGAGCACAAAACGATGGCATGTTGTCGTCTCCGAGGCCGCCCTGAGAGCGTTGCGTTGCGCAGTGAGATGTTGCGCGTTTGTGGAGACGTGGGCATAACCGATGAGCATGAGCGAACGCTGTTGCGTTTGACGCGCGATCACCGGGCATGTTTGCGGGCGGCTATTACGGGAATCGCCTGCATAACGAAATGCGCGATCCGTCGAGTTGGGATCGGGACGGCGCGAGAGTCCCGTTGATTGACCGGCTTACGGGCGGAGCGGCGCCCGGTGTCGTGGGTCGTCACTATCATCGGCACATGGCTCAATGCACAGCTCCAAGAGAAGGCCATCGCACGGCAAGCGGTCGCGCGAACTGCCCTGCGTGCTCGTCCGGCTATGGGCGTTCTTACTACTCGCCGCCTCGGTCCTACCCGCCCTACCCCACCACGACCGCACCCGTGCGTAGGAGCGGGGGATTATCGGGCAGCGGGGGCTCGGGAAGCGGTGACGGCCGCCCGGCGTGGCAGCCCAGCGGGTCGACGGTCTCGTACACGCAACAGCAGGTGCGCAACCTAGAGCCTGTCAGGGCCGCGACCGTCGTGCGGACTCAGGTGAATGACGTGTTCCTCTGTCACGCTTGGCCCGACCGTCAGGCGGCCGCGAATGAGGTCTACAAGTTGCTCCTCGGAGAAGACGTGTCGGTGTGGTTCAGCGAGGTGAGCCTGCGACCTGGCACGGACATGCGGGTAGCCATCGACCGTGGACTGGTGAACTCGCGCATGGGACTCGTGCTGGTGACGCCCGCCATGCTCGACAAGCTGCGTACAGACCGAAGCATCGCGAGTAACGAGCTCAGCGCCTTGCTGCGCAGGAGTCTCTTGGTTCCTGTCATGCATGGGGTGACGTTCGAGGAGCTTGACCAGGTCACCCCGACGCTCGCATCGCGTGGTGGATTCAGTACGGCTGAAGAGCCCCTGGAAGACATAGTTGTGAAGATTGCCGAGCTCGTCGGAGCTGTGACGGAAGAAGAGGCCGAAGAACTCAGCATGAGCCGCTGACTAGCAGCCTTCTGCAATTGTCCCGTTCCGTGGTTGACATGGCAGACACCATCGGTCTGGAGATTGCACGTGCTTCGCAAACCGCTCGTCCTCCGGGTAGCTGAACGGCAGGTCCCACGGTCGACGCAGGACTCATGCGAGTCCAACAAAACAGTGAGAGCGTCCGTACCCAGTTCGGGGTCTATTTACCCCGCGCTCGTCGCCCTTAGCTTGTTGGCTGTGGTGTTTCTCAGATGCCGCAAGTGGCACTGGAAGTGTCAAGGTTGGTATGGGGGATCATGAGAGTTCGTTGGCTGTCGATTGCCGGGGTTCTGCTGCTAGCTCTCGGGATTGGAGCTTCTCCAGCCTCAGCCAGCGGTGACATAAGCCTGAGCGTCAACTCGACGAGTCGCGCTACCAGCACGGGCTACTTCACATGGGACGCAACAGCAGCAGTCAACGTCTCGAGCACAGGCTACTGCCCCTACGGAACCCAGGGTGGCTGTGGTGCGACCCTCTACGCGGTCTTTTCTGATGGCAGCCGGGCTGCATTGACCAGCCAAGGCATCACCCCATCGCCTCAGACCACTGGCGCCGCGCCGCAGACTTCCGCAGTTCGCATTCTGCAGTTTGCCGGTGCGACGAAGGTGCGGGCTGTCACCGCTCTCGTCGTGGTAGCCAGCAGCGGAAATGACCCCATGGCTCTCGTCAGTGATCAGATCCCCGTCACGGATTCGTTGCCGGCGGCATCAGCGCTACTCGGCGTCAACTCCGTGAGCCGGGACCCCGCTACCGGGCAGCTGCGCTGGGAGGTCGATGCGTCGACGTCGTACTACGCCCTCACCGCCTCCAGCTGCTCGCCGTATGGCTGCAGTCTGATCATCGAGGCACAGACCAGCGCTGGCGTCGTCCAACTCGGATCGAGCGGTCTCGCACTGACCGGCAACGGCGGAAGCCCCCTGCAGTACCCCGTGCAAGCCCACCTCACCGGCAGCAAGATGATCACCACCCCGGTGACCGCACTGCACGCGGTAGTCAACATCAACGGATCGGTCGTCGCGACGTCCGACTGGGTTCCGGTCACTGACTCGGTCCCCGCACCAACCGCATCGATCTCAGTGAACTCGATCACCCGCGACCCGACAACCGGGCAGCTGCAGTACGACGTCGACGCGTCAACGTCTTACTACGCGATCGGCGCCACAAACGGCTGCTCGCCGTATGGCTGCAGTCTGATCATCGAGGCACAGACCAGCGCTGGCGTCGTCCAACTCGGATCGAGCGGTCTCGCACTGACCGGCAACGGCGGAAGCCCCCTGCAGTACCCCGTGCAAGCCCACCTCACGGGTCAGACGACAACGAGGTCGATCAGCGCAGTTCGGGCTCGAACCAATGTGAACGGCACCAGCGTGGCCACATCCGCGTGGACCCCTGTCGAGGATGCGATGCCCACAACCATGACAACCCTTCAGATCAGCTCGATCAGCCGCGACTCCGCCACAGGGCAGCTGAAATGGGAACTGAGCGCTACTGCCTCCTACTACGCGCTTCCCGACGGACCGTGCAATACCTACAACTGCAATCTAATCCTGCAGGCGCGCACCAGCCCGACGACATGGACAAACCTGTCGTCGCAAACGATCCCGACCTCCAACCAGGGACGACCGCAGACCTATCCGGTATCGGTCAACTTCAAAGGCTCCACAACGATCGGCACGATCGACGCGTTCCGGTTGCAGATTCGGCTCAACTCGGATCCGGTCGCGTACGCGTCCTCTGTATACGGTACGAGCGAGAATGTCGGAGGTGGCCACGATCTAGATTCCGCAGTCTCACTGGCACTTGTCGCAGTCGCAGGAATGGCGCCGGCTGAGGCATGTCTGACACTCTTCCCCATCGGCACTCACACAAATTCCACGTCTCTCAACGATCAAGAGGCTGCGTGCAATGTCGCGACTGGCGGAGGAAAGACGATCGCCCAATTCCTTAAGTCCTACCTGGCGACGCTTACACCTCAACAGATCACGAAAATGCTCGCCGCAGCAGGCATCGCAACGGCAGCCGCAGTCACCGACGCGCACCCAGAATGGGCAACGATCGACTACGACGCCCCGCTCCCATCCGGCTGCTCATGGGTCGACTTCCGATACGTCAGCTGCTCTACCCAGAGTGGGCCGGTGGGCGTCACCCCCAGGAGCGCTCCCAGCCGGCAAGACCCCGTTTGGGAATCCAATCAAGCTGCCAAAGCGGCTCAAAACCGCGCCACCTCGGGAGCACCGACCCCCCAATGGCCCACCCCCGCACCTGACGTACCAGCGCCAATGCCTGCTCCAAGCCCATCGGATATCGACGTTTCCAATGCAGAACTCTGCGAACAGGAGCTCACGCTCGCGCAAGCCTCCGGGAGTAACATCCCAGACGACGCCTGTGATAATGGCGCGGTGTTTTTCGGCGGGCAAGATACCCCGGTGACGACCCAGCATGACAAAGACGTGATCGCTTTGACCCCTACCTTGGCCTGGCTAACCTACGCCAACGGTACAGAGAAACCGGATAGCGGCAGACGCTCCTGGGCGAATCAAGGCGCCTGTGCTGGACAGGACACCTCCACCGAGCAGTGCGACGAGTACCCGTTCTACAGTACTGAAGAGGGGTACCCGGCTATGAACCCACCAGATCTTCGGCTCGCACCGAAGGGCGACAACGTTCGTCAGGGAAGCAAGCTGGCACAGTTCTACAAGTGCGACAACTTCAAGAGCTCGCCTCGGAACGACGTGAAGCGGAAGTTCCTGGTCGTCCCCACGCGAGCGTTGACAACCACCTGGTTGTGTGGCACACCATGATCGAACTTCCGGAGATCATATTCGCCGACGGCGTGGCAACCATTGAATCGCCGTCGCCAGAACTGCTGCGCCAGTTGCTAAACGTACTCGAGACCGAGCTCGTTCGAGCCGGCGTCAATGTCAGCGAAGAACTCGCACCCGGGATCCCGAGCGACCAGGCCAAACACCTACTCGAGAGTGCCGGATTCGGGACGCCGGAGGAAGCCCTCGTCTGGTACGGCTGGCATAACGGTAGTGCTCAGGGCAGACAGGCCGTACCCAACATCCTCCTGGTGAGGCTTGATGAGGCCATCGACGCGAACCGGACGATAGTCGCCACAGAAGTCGACGCCGGCGAGGACCCCGAAGCTTACTGGGCCCATGCCGGACCCGGATGGCTCCGACTGGGAGGCGACAACTACGACCCAGCCATCTACTGCGGACCGGACGCCACAGGCCCTCTGCACCTACGTCAACCGAATTTCGAAGATGACGACGGCTCGGGCAAGTGGCACGCCCGCTCACTTTGCACCTGGGTGATCTGGAGGATTATCGGCATACGTAATGGGGCGTACGGCCGGTACAGCGAAGCCACACGAGAGTGGGGCCACCATCCCGAGCTCCTCGACCCGTCGCAACTACGCGCCGACATCCGCTAAGTCCGACGCCCGAAAGGTCACGGGACCTCCTGTTGCGAGGTGTCGCCCCAACCGGTCGACGAGGGCAGACCACCGGACGGCAATCAAGGAGGTGAGCCGCCCCCTTCATTCGGTCCGGACGTTCTGTGAGTCGTCGGTTTCCATTTGATGGGTGCACTGTCGAGCGTACTCGGCTGGGGGTAGGTAGCCGAGCGAGGAGTGCCGGCGGTGGTGGTTGTACTCGTCCTTCCAGTCGCCGATGATGACCTGCGCGTGCAGCAGCGAGTAGAAGCTGTTGATGTTGAGGCACTCGTCGCGGATCCGGCTGTTGAACGACTCGACGTACCCGTTGCGCCACGGCGAGCCCGGAGGGATGTAGGACAGGCCGGTGCGGGTGCCGGCCCAGTCGGCCATCGCCTCGCTGATGAACTCCGGCCCGTTGTCCGACCTGAGCACCGCCGGGGCGCCCCGGGCGGCGACGAGGTCCTCGAGGTGGGCGGTGAGTCGGTCGGCGGTAATCGAGCGCTCCACGAGGCCGCCGATGCACTCCCGGGTGTGTTCGTCGACGATCGAGCAGATCTTGATCGGTCGGCCGTGCTCGTCGGCGTCGAACTGAAAGTCCACCGCCCACACCACGTTCGGCGCGTCCGCCGTCGGCGCGTCGACGGTCGAGGACCCGACGCGCTTGCGTCGACGCCGCTGCGGGACCCGGAGCCCTTCGTCACGCCACAGGCGTTGGATCTTCTTGTGGTTCACCACCCACCCCTCGGCGCGGGCGTCGTGATACGCCCGCCGGTACCCGTAGCGGGGATGGTCCTTCGCCCAGGCGCGCAGCCACTCCCTGAACGCCCGATCCGGGTCCGCGACCGTGTCGCCCTTGAGCGGTCGCCGATACGCGGAGCGCCTCAGCCCGACCAGACGGCACGCCATCCGTTCGCTCACCCGCAGCTTGCGCTTGAGGTGATCGACGGCGGCGCGGCGCCTGTCCAGGCTTAGAAGTTTCCCTCAGCCAGTTCCTTGAGCGCGGCCTTCTCCAGCTCCGCTTCCGCGAGCAGACGCTTCAGGGTCGCATTCTGCTTCTCCAGCTCCTTCAGGCGCTTTGCGTCGTCGGCCTTGAGGCCGCCGTACTGGTTCCGCCACCGGTAGTACGTCTGCTCGGACACCACGAGCTCCCGGCACACCGCCGCGACGTCCTGACCGTCGGCGAGCATCCTGTCGGCCTGCCCGAGCTTACGGACGACCTGCTCCGGGGTGTGACGCTTCCTGCTGTTCGTCATGATCTGACCAGTCTCCCTGCCCGCGACCGCGGACAACAGGACGACTCTCATAACGACTGGACCTACGAAACGGGGTCAGCCCAGAGGGACGCGCCCACCCGGGCGCGTCCCTTCTTCTCTCTGCCCGGCGGTCCAAAAGGAATGGAGTGCGGGGCAGCCCGGGGCCTGTGGCGTACGTTTGGGGATCCGCTTGCGGGCGCCAAGCCCGTCGAGCCGGTCGGTGAGCTACTCCACTCCGCTCGGTGGCCAGGAGGTCAGCGGCGCTTTCCGCGCCGGAGCGGGCGCGGAGAGCCGTTCGCGCATGCCGACGATACTGGCGAGTTGCGCCGCGAGGTCCACGTCGATCTGCGTCGCTGGACGCGAGACTTCCGCACCTGCAAGGCGTATGGTCTCAAGCTCAAGAGTCCTCAATCGGCGGACGCGTGACCCGCTGCAACCAAAGCGGTGAGTAAACGGTGAGTTTGGCCAAAAACCATTGAGCGGGTAGTCTGGGCCGCAGCCTTACTTCCCAGTGTTTATCTGGGATTCCGGGCCGCGCGAGTGTAGTTCAATGGTAGAACTTCAGCCTCGCCACTCGAGTAATCGAAGGGTCGCATCCGGCGCAGGTCATGTCCTGCGAGGGTTTCAGCTACGTGGCTAGGGTGACTGCAGGTCACCCGTCCATGCGGTGCGCCTACGCTATATATCGATGAACAAGGACCTGGTCGACCGAGCGCGAACACTCGCGAGCGAGCGTTTGGCCGTTGCCATGCCCCAGCGTTGGGCGCACGTCCTTGGCGTTGCGAGAACCGCGTCCGATATTGCCCCAAGGCTTCTCGCACGAGACGCCGACGCGGTCGTTGCCGCGGCTTGGCTGCATGATGTTGGCTACGCACCGAGCATCGCAATGACGGGTTTTCATCCTGTGGATGGTGCGAGGTTCGCCAAGTCTGCTGGTATGCCCGATCTGGTTGTCTCGCTCATCGCGCACCATTCCGGAGCCAGTGCCGAAGCAATCGAGCGCGGGCTTACCGACGAGCTGGCGGAGTTCGATCGTCCACCCAGTGTCGTCCTTGACGTGGTGACATACGCGGACATGACCACGGCGCCCGATGGGGCACCAATCGACGCCGAGAGGCGCGTATCGGAAATCCTTTCTCGCTATTCGCGCGATGATCCGGTGCATTCAGCGGTCTCGCGATCGTCTGACGAGCTGCTCGCCACGGTTGCTCGAATCGAGGAGCAGCTTAGATTGGCGCCCGCTCGGGCTGCTCAGCCGAGGTAGGGCGCATCACGTCGTTCGAGGTAGTGGTTGATCCGTAGCCTCATCGAAGGGTGCATCGGCAGACCGGCGATCTCCAGGGGTTCGACCCACGAGATTTCCGTCGACTCGGAATCGAAGGCAAGCTCGCCACCGATCAGCTTTGTCGTGTAGCAGATCGAGAATTGCTGCCGGACTTCTCCGTCGTCGTATTTCATGACGTGATGGGGGTTTGTGTAGATACCGACGAGGCCGGTGAGTTCCACGTCGAGGCCAGTCTCTTCCTTGACTTCGCGCACAGCGCAGTCCTCGATGCTTTCGCCGAGTTCCATGCCGCCGCCGGGCAATGCCCAGAGCCCGTTGTCTTTTCGATGCACGAGGGCAATGCGTCCTCGGTCGTCAAGTACGACTGCCGTGGTTGATGGGACGACGCTGTTCGCCTTCGGCGCCTCAGGGTCGTTGTAGTAGTCGATTCGCGCCACTGCCTCAGCTTTCGATTGGGAACTCGGCCAGTCTTGCGCTGCTCCATACGGCGTCGAACGCGACTGCGTAGGTGTCCCACAGTTCGGGCTCAGCTTCTCTGGGTAGCTCGATCACGGGGTTCTCTCCGGCTGGGGAGCCGAAGATGTGGTGGTTGGCGTAGAGCATGTCGTCGATGAAGAACATCGAGGTGTAGAGCGGCGTGCCATGCGTGCGAATTTCAACGCCTTCGACGCTACCCAGCGGCTCAAGGTGGACAAGGGTCATTCTGCAACGCGCAGCAAGTGCGTCGCCGATCCTCTCCTCCGCACCGCGCCGCAGGACACCCTCTGAATCCGGTGCGCCTACTGCAAAACGAATCTTTGTGCCGCGCGCGGCCGCGTCTTTGATGATGCGGGTGAACCCGTGAAGCGCGTCCCAAAGGAAGGTGCCGCCGTAGACGCAGATGTCGATGCGCTCGGTGGCAGCCTCGAACATCTCGCGCCACAGATCGATTGGGACATGGGCCCGCGACGGGAACAATCGGACTTCGATGGTCGCGTCGTGAATGGCGTGTCGAATGCCGAAACGCGGCCATAGATCCTCAGCCGTGACGCCAAGGGCCGCTGCCATCTCTTCGGCAATCCGAGTCTTGGGCGTGGTCTCGCCCCTGATCGCGCGTTGAACGGTGCGCTCGTCGCATCCCGCGCGAGAAGCGAGATCGCGGATGCTTATCCGCTGCTTATCCATCTGCTCGGCCAAGAGGCGTCCAGTTCCGACGCCAGCCGCTCTTTGAATCACGGTCATGAGGCTCCCCAAACCAGATCTTGCCTGCAACCTCTGACACATTCTGACACTCGTCTGGCCTTCCACTGTCAGATTCGGCCGTGTGCACTCATTGTTGTGCCCGCCGACCGGCGCTGTCACCTGCAACGAGACAGAGGAATTAAGACATGCGTCTGAGCAGCATCCACCAAGCGCAATTCCCCGCGTTCAGCTCCGGTAACCGGGAGTGATGATGCGCAGCACGAGAGAGATCGGCATCGAGCTGTTCGACGGGATGCATCACTTGAGTGTGACAGTTACCGGGAGGCCTATCCCGGGACACGAGCTATGCGACATCCTTACGAATCTCGAGGCTGCCGGCGGCTACAACTTCGGTGAGGTGCTGAGCCGATTGGCGAGAGGATTCGAGCGATCGCTCGGTGAAGACGAGACCTCCCCCATATCCGTTCGCGAACGACTCGTTGCCGCCCTGGTGCGAAGGGCCGCAGAGCAAGCGCAACAGATCGCACTGTGCCTGGAGGCCGCGTGTTGCGAGTTGGAAGCGATGGCAACCCCGGAGCTCCAGGACTCGAGTCACGTTCAGTGACAGGTCGCCAACGACGTGAGCGCACAGGTCAAAGTAGGAGCAGATGGAGGGGACATGAACAAAGGAAGAGGTCCGGTTCGGGGCAACGCAAATACCGTTGCGCCATTACTTCTGACAGAAGCAGAGACGGCAGCGATACTCCGAATTGACCGGACCACGCTCGCGCGCCTGGTCGATCAAGGAACTTGTCCGCTGAGCCCGGTGAACCTCACGCCACGGATACGTCGGTACCGCCTAGCTGACGTCGAGGAGCTGACGGGTTCCCATGTGGTGATGCCGTGATGGCGATCGATAAGCGCCCTTCAGGCAAATATCGCGTGCGCGTCTTTCTGGACCACGTAGTGGTGGGAACTCGATCTTTCGAGCGAAAGGCGGACGCCCAAGCCTGGGAGAAGGAACAGTACCGCGTTCTCTCGCTGGGAGGGATTCCCTCCCCTTCCTTGTCACTGCTGCCTGTCGCCGGGCTGATAACTCGGTTTCTCAACGCTCGGCAGACGCGCGTTTCTCCGCACACGTGGCGTACCGACTCGGACAACCTTCGCCACGTGCCTTCGACGTGGCTGCGTCGACCGGTATCCACGATCACCGCATCCGACGTACACGACCTGCTAGCAGGTCTGCTGGCCGACGGATTCGCGCGTTCGACCGTTACTCGGATGAGAGTCACCCTCTCCGCTCTATTCGAGTACGCCGTCTCAGAACACTTCGCACCAGCAAACCCCGTCCGGGGTGCTCGCATGCCTGTGGTTGTCGGCCTCCCTTCGCGACCCAAAGCGGATACATGGACGCCCGAAGAGATGTCCAGAACCATCGAGGCGCAGCGGGTAGTTAACCCTGCGATGGCCGAGGTTACTGAGTTTCTCGGGCTCAGCGGCCTGCGGTGGTCAGAACTGAGGGCGTTACGCGTTGAAGACGTGGCGCAGATTCCGATGCCGGCGTTGCATGTATGGCGCGCACAATCAGATGGCTACGCCGAAAAGACGCTGAAGAGCAACTCCGGCGAGGTACGGTCCCGAACGATTCCCCTGCGTCCGCGGGCCTTGGAGATCGTGGCCCCTCGAGTTGAAGGCGTTCCCCCCGAAGCACACCTGTTTCGTTCGAAAACGGGGAAGCAGTTGAGAGGAAACTTGTTCCGCCGTCAGGTGCAGTGGAATGAGACAACGTGCCGCGGGCTCACGATCCACGCGCTACGGCACTTCGCAATTTCGTATTGGCTGCTTCGCGGCGTAGACGTCAAGACTGCCGCCGAGTGGTCAGGGCATAAGAACCCGACAGTGCTGCTGTCCACCTACGCTCATGTCCTCGGCATTGATGCCAACCGGGCAGCCCTCGCCCTTCTGGACACACCTGCTGTCCCAGCGCTGTCCTGGGGCACGGTTCCTGAAAGTTTGAAAGGCCTCGACTAGTGCGCTACAAAGCCTTAGAAACTGCCGCTCATCAGCACTTTTGTTGCGGAGACGGTGGGATTTGAACCCACGGTGCCCTGTAAAGGGCACTCCACCTTAGCAGGGTGGTGCACTAGGCCTGACTATGCGACGTCTCCTGAGCGCCCGCGGGCGGACGCACGACAGCCATCATAACGGACGTTGCGTGCCCGGCCGGACACGGGGTTCTCAGGCTCCGACGCCCGGGGTGGGCAGGTCTCGGACGATCGACGCCGCCAGCTCGGCCATGAGGGTTCCAGTGACGATGAAGCTGACGCCCACCACGGCGATCAGCACCCAGATCGGCAGCAGTCCGCGGCGCGGGGCGACGCGGCGCACGATCACCGAGCGGCCGATCACGTAGACCATGCCCGCGAGGAAGGACCACGCCCAGTGGAACGGGCGCTCCACGCCGCGGCGGCCGAGCTCGCGGTAGTCGAGCCAGGCGAAGACGATGATCGCCGCGTAGAGGAGCCAGCTGACCAGTATGTCGATCAGGTAGGCCGGGCTGTAGATCTGCAGGACGTCTTGGAACGACGGGCGGACGGAGGTCTCCATGGTCTGCGTGAAGTGCACGTAGCCGCTGAACGGGTTCGTCACCAGCAGCAACAGGATGCTCACCAACGGGAGCAGCACCACCAGCCAGATCCACACGGTGTACACCGGCTTCTCCTGCGCCAGCGGACGGCGGCCGGCGACCACGAACGCGGCGGACGTCCCCGCCACGCCACCGAGCTGCGCAGTCCACCGCGCGCCGTCCCACCACCGCAGCGGCGCCTCCCGGTACGGGTCGGCATACCAGCCCGGTGCGGGGGGCGTGGTCTGGTCGGTCATTCGGCCTCCGTCGGGATCGAAGTCGTCACGTCTAGAAGTACCCCAGGATCTCGTCCACCGCCTGGCGCGCGTCGCCGAAGAGCATCCGCGCGTTCTCCCGGTAGAACAGCGGGTTCGGCACGCCGGCGTACCCGGCGGCCATCGACCGCTTGAACACGACGACTTGGCTGGCCTCCCACACGCGCAGCACCGGCATGCCCGCGATCGGGCTGCCCGGGTCCTCCGCCGCGGCCGGGTTGACGGTGTCGTTCGCGCCGATGACGAGGACCACGTCGGTGTGCGACAGGTCGTCGTTGATCTCGTCCATCTCGAGCACGATGTCGTAGGGGACGCGCGCCTCGGCGAGCAGCACGTTCATGTGGCCGGGGAGGCGGCCGGCGACCGGGTGGATCCCGAACCGCACCTCCACGCCGCTCTCGCGCAGCTTCTTCACGAGCTCGGCGACGGGATACTGCGCCTGCGCGACGGCCATCCCGTAGCCGGGGGTGATCACGACCGAGGTCGCGTTCTTGAGCAGTTCCGCGGTCTGCTCGGCGGTGACCTCCTGGTACTCGCCCTGCTCCTCCGCACCGGAGGCCGTTGGCGCCTCGATGCCGAAGCCGCCGGCGATCACCGACAGGAACGACCGGTTCATCGCCTTGCACATGATGTACGACAGGTACGCACCCGAGGAGCCGACGAGTGCGCCCGTGACGATCAGGAGGTCGTTGTCGAGCAGGAACCCGGAGGCGGCGGCCGCCCAGCCCGAGTAGCTGTTGAGCATGGAGACGACGACCGGCATGTCGCCTCCGCCGATCGACGCGACCAGGTGCACGCCGAGCGCGAGGGCGACCAGCGTCACCACGGCCAGCAGCCACAGCTCGGGGGTGACGACGTACCAGGCCGCGAGCGCCACGAACACGACCAGGGCGCCGACGTTGAGCACGTTCTTGCCGGGGAGGACGAGCGGCTTCGACGAGATGCGCGCCGACAGCTTCAGGTAGGCGACGATCGAACCGGTGAAGGTCACGGCGCCGATGAAGATGCCGATGACCACCTCGGCGCTGTGCACCCCGGCGAGCGCGCCCGGCAGGTGCGGGTGCGAGAGGTAGCCGTTCCAGCCGACGAGCACCGCGGCCAGACCGACGAAGCTGTGCAGGAGGGCGATCAGCTGCGGCATCCCGGTCATCTGCACGACGCGCGCCCGCCACAGGCCGATGGTCGCGCCGATCAGCACGGCGATGGCCATCAGCACCAGACCGGACGGCGCGAGCGCGTTCTCGGCGGTGAGCCAGATCGTCGCGGCGAGCGCGATGACCATGCCGGCGATCCCGTAGAGCACACCGCCGCGGGAGGTCTCGTGACGGGACAGCCCGGCGAGACTCAGGATGAAGAGGACTGCTGCGACGAGGTATGCGGCATCCGCCACGGCGACCGCGGTCACCGGCCGGCCCCGCTCCGCCCGGCGCCGCCGCGCCCGGCACCACCCGCACCGCCACTCGGCCCGGCGGCGCCCGGCCCTGCGTCGCTGCGCGAGAACATCGCGAGCATCCTCCGCGTCACCGCGAAACCGCCGAAGATGTTGATGGAGGCCACCAGCACCGCGACGGCGGCGAGCACCTGCACCGTGAGGTCGGGTGTGGTGATCTGCACGATCGCGCCGACGACGATGATGCCCGAGATGGCGTTGGTCACGCTCATCAGCGGAGTGTGCAGCGCGTGGTGCACGTTGCCGATCACGTAGAAGCCGATCACGGTCGCGAGCACGAGCACGGTGAAGTGCCGCGGGATCGGGTCGGGCGAGAACGCGGTCAGCAGGAACAGCGCGGCCAGCCCCACGGCGACGAGCACGGCCCGGCGCACGGGTGTCAGCCACGGTTCCTTGGCAGCGGGAGCCGCCACGGGCGCGAGTGCAGCGCGCGGCGGCGCCGCCGAGACCTGCACGGGTGGCGGCGGCCAGGTCGTCTCGCCGTCGCGCACCACGGTCACCGACCGCTGAACGACATCGTCGAAGTCGAGTGTCAGCCGGCCGTCTTTGTGCGGGGTCAGCAGGGTGAGGAGGCTGACCAGGTTGTTCCCGTACAGCTGTGACGACTGCGTGGGCAGCCGCGACGGCAGGTCGGTGTAGCCGAGGATGATCACGCCGCCGTCGGTCACGACCCGCTCCCCCGCGACCGACCCTGCGACGTTGCCGCCCTGAGCGGCCGCCATGTCGACGATGACCGAGCCGGGGCGCATGCTCGCGACGTCCTCCGCCGTCAGCAGCTTGGGGGCGGGACGACCGGGGATGAGCGCGGTGGTGATGACGATGTCGACCTCCCGCGCCTGTTCGGAGTAGATCTCGGCGGCGCGGCGGTCGTAGGCCTCGCTGGTCTGCTTGGCGTAGCCGTCGGCGGACTGCATGGCGCCGTTCTCATCGCCGGCGACCTCCACCGCCAGGTACTCGCCGCCGATCGAGCGCACCTGGTCGGCGACCTCCGGGCGCGGGTCGGTGGCGCGGACGATCGCGCCCATGCTGGAGGCCGCGCCGATCGCGGCGAGGCCCGCCACTCCGGCGCCGGCGACGAGCACCTTCGCGGGCGGCACCTTGCCCGCGGCGGTGACTTGGCCGGTGAAGAAGCGGCCGAACTCGTGGGCGGCCTCCACGACCGCGCGATAGCCGGAGATGTTGGCCATGGAGCTGAGGACGTCCATCGACTGCGCGCGCGAGATGCGGGGCACGGCGTCGAGCGCGAGCGCGGTGATCCCCCGCTGCGACAGGGCGGCGAGGAGGTCGGGGCGGAGCGCGGGGCTCAGCGACGCGATCAGGGTCGCACCGTCGGCGAGCAGCGCGATCTCGTCGTCGACGGGTGGCGCGACCTTGAGCACGATGTCGGCGGCCCACGCGCTCTCCCGCGGGACGATGCGCGCACCCGCCGCGGCGAACGCGTCATCCGTGAACGCGGCCCGCACGCCGGCGCCGCGCTCCACGACGACGTCGTAGCCCAGGGAGACGAGCTTCTTCACGGAACTCGGGCTGGACGATACGCGGGCTTCACCCGGACGTTCAGCGACGATGCCGACTGTCGACACCTGGCCTCCCTGCCTTATTGATGTGGACCCTACCAGGCCGCCTCGGCGCGGACGAGGTGCGGCCGCGGCACACGCCGAGCGGCTACCGTGACCACATGGAGGACACCACGATCGAGGTGTGGATCTCGCCATCGGACTACGGCTGCTGCGGGGTGCCGTTCGCCGTCGGCGACGAGATCGGCTTCACGCTCGTCAGGTACGTGGACGAGGACGGCGATCGCTACTGGGACGTTCGGCACCCGATCGACGACGCCCCCGGCGTGGACGTCCGCGGTCGCGTCGAAGCGATCGTGGCGGGCTACGAGCGGATGGTGCCGGTAGCCGGCGCGCACTATCTGACGAATGATCCGAACGACACACTCGAGCGGATCGTGGACGCCGTGCCGACGGTTGGAGAGCCGGGCGGCTATGCCGAGACGAGTTACCGGGTGACGTTTCGCGTCCCCATCGACGCGGAACTCCCTGCGCCGCGTCGGCCGTTCCCTGCACCCGAGACGGATGTGCGCCCGCGGCCGGCGCACACCGCTGTGCTCACGCAGCTCGTGGACGAGATCGAGGAGCGCTTCGGCGATGCGGTGGAGATTCTCCGCACCCCGGACGACCGCGCCGTGACCCTCGCACCGACACGCGAGGACGCCGCAGCGGTGCGTTGGAACCTCTACGACGACGACCTGGTGGTGGAGATCGAGCGGGCCGGATGGAGGCTGCCCTGGCCGGGCGACGCACTGTCCGTCCTGCTGCAGCTCATCGACGCGGCGGCGAGCGGAGGGTTCTCGGAAACGGTCGACGACGACACGTTCGTATCGATCGCACACCCGCCGAACGGGATTCCGCTGACCGCGACGGCTGCCGCGCCCGTCTTCCCGGCGAACGGCGGCCCCATCGTGATCGCCGGCAGCGTCGCCGAGCGCCTGACGCGCATTGGCTCGGGCCGTCCTTTCCCACCCTGGTGAGCGCCACCGCCGCGGCCTCGGCCGCGGCCTCGGCTGAGCAGCACCACCCGCCAGAATGGTGGGCATGATCACGCACACCGTCACCTTCCGGCTCGCCCACGACCGCGGGTCGGCCGCCGAGCGGGACTTCATCGACACCGCCCGCCGCGAGCTGTCGGCGATCGACGGCGTGCGGGACTTCACGGTCTGCGACCAGGTGGGCGCGAAGAGCGACCTCACGCTGCAGTTCTCGATGGTGTTCGCCGACCAGGCCGCCTATGACGCCTACAACACCCATCCGGCGCACGTCGCCTTCGTGAGGGAGCGCTGGGTTCCGGAGGTCGCGGAGTTCCAGGAGTTCGACTACGTGCGTCATGCGGGCTGATCGACGGTCCCGTGGCTAGGTCGTCGCCACAGCCGCCTGGATCACCGAGGCGAACACCGGACGCCAGCGCGGCGCAGCGAAGCCGGCCGCCCGGATCGCCGCGTCGGCCGCCTCGCGGCTGGCGGCCGCACCTCCCGGCCCGAACACGCGTGTCGGCAGCGGCCGGGACGTGAACACGTCCGCGAGCAGCAACGCGCCTCTCGGCACCAGCACCCGACGGCACTCGCGCAGACCGGCATCGCGGTCCTTCCAGTGGCTGAAGGAGGTCGAGCTCACGACGAGGTCGAAGGAGCCGTCCTCGAAGGGCAGGCTCTCCGCCACTGCCTGCACGACCGCCAGCCGGGAGGACGAGGCGACGCGCACCATCTCCGGCGCGGGATCGACCCCGGCCAGCCGGGCCTCCGGGCGGAGCGCGCCGACGAAGCGCAACAAGGCGCCGCTGCCGCACCCGACATCGAGGATGCGCGGCGCCGGAGTGCCCGCCACCAGCGAGACGGCGAGCACCCCGACCCGCCGGGCGATCTCCCGGTGCAGAAGGCCGCGCGGCCCGCGCTCGTAGCCGCCGGCGCGCCGGTCGTAGGCGACGACATCCCGCTCGCGATCGAAGGTCATGGCGCGAGCCTACGACGTGCGGGGCGCTTCGTGAGATGTGCCGCACATCGTCTCTTACCGGGGCCGTATCGCCACATTTGCCGCAAATCGTCTTCACACCGGCTCGCGTTGCGTATACATGAAGGACCAGGAGGCGGCGGAAACCGGGGCGCGTGTACCATTGTGTATACACGGAAGGCTCTGGATGGAAGCGAAGGCGAGCGATCGCGCGTACACCGCGCTGCGCGCAGACATCGTCGAGTGGCGGCTGGAGCCGGGCACAGTGCTGCAGGAGGTCGAGCAGTCCGAGCGGCTCGGCGTCTCCCGCACTCCGGTCAGGGAGGCCCTCGCCCGCTTGACCGCCGACGGTCTCGTCGCCGCGCAGGGCGGTCGCGGGCTCGTCGTCACCGCCGTCTCCGTGGAGTCGGTCGAGCAGCTCTTCGAGCTGAGGAGGGCGCTGGAACAGGAGGCCGCCCGCGCGGCGGCGGCGAACCGTGACGTCGCGGTGTTCCTCGACCTCCGCGACCGCTTCCGTTCGGCCGCCGACCTCCTCGACGACGGCGATCCCTCCCACGACCGCTACTACGCGCTGGTCGACGATCTCGATCGGGCCATCGACCACGCGGCGGCCAACCCCTACCTCGTCGCCGCGCTCCGCAACCTCCGGCCGCACCTCGCCCGGCTACGCCGGGTGTCGCGCGACGACCCCGACCGCCTGCGGGCCGCGGCCCAGGAGCACCTGCTCATCGTGGAGGCGATCGTCGACGGCGACGCCGACCTCGCCGCGTCCGCGACCCGCGTCCACCTCCACCGCAGCCTGCAGAACGTGCTGCTGACGGCGGAACGACTCACTTCGACGAAGGAGACCGCATGAGAAACCACACCGTCCGCGTCCACCGCAGCGACGAGAACCTCGCTCGGGAGGACCAGCTCGCGTGGAAGATCGCCGAGGTGGCGACAGACCCGGTCGAAGTCGCCCCCGAGGTGGTCGACATGGTGATCAACCGCGTCATCGACAACGCCGCCGTGGCCGCGGCCTCCCTCGCCCGCAAGCCGGTCGTCTCCGCCCGGTCGCAGGCGCTGGCCCACCCGCTGCCGACGGCCCAGCTCGAGGAGATCGTCTCGGCCGCCGAGCATCCGCAGCACGGGTCGACGGTGTTCGGCGAGCCGCAGTCGGTGCGCGTGAGCCCCGAGTGGGCGGCCTGGGCGAACGGCGTCGCCGTGCGGGAGCTGGACTTCCACGACACCTTCCTCGCCGCCGAGTACTCGCACCCCGGCGACAACATCCCGCCGATCCTCGCGGTCGCTCAGCACGCCGGACGCACCGGCCACGACCTGATCCGCGGCATCGCGACCGGGTACGAGATCCAGATCGACCTGGCGAAGGCGATCAGCCTGCACGCGCACAAGATCGACCATGTCGCCCACCTCGGCCCGAGCGCCGCCGCCGGCATCGGCACCTTGCTCGGGCTGGACACCGAGACGATCTTCCAGGCGATCGGCCAGGCATTGCACACCACCACGGCGACCAGGCAGTCCCGCAAGGGCGCGATCTCCTCGTGGAAGGCGCACGCTCCGGCGTTCGCGGGCAAGATGGCCGTCGAGGCGGTCGACAGGGCGATGCGCGGCGAGACCAGCCCGACCCCGATCTACGAGGGCGAGGACGGCGTGATCGCCTGGCTGCTCGACGGGCCGTCCGCCTCCTACGAGGTGCCGCTTCCGGAGTCCGGCGAGGCCAAGCGCGCGATCCTCGACTCCTACACGAAGGAGCACTCGGCCGAGTATCAGGCTCAGGCGTGGATCGACCTCGCCCGCAAGCTCCACACCGAGCACCCCGAGGTCGGCGACCCCGAGCGCGTGGAGAGCATCGTCATCCACACCTCGCACCACACCCACAACGTGATCGGATCGGGAGCGAACGACCCGCAGAAGTACGACCCGACCGCGTCCCGCGAGACGCTCGACCACAGCATCCCGTACATCTTCACGGTGGCGCTGCAGGACGGCGGCTGGCACCACGTGAAGTCGTACCTCCCCTCGCGTGCGGCCCGGCCCGACACCGTTGCGCTCTGGGGCAAGGTCACCACGACCGAAGACCCGGAGTGGACCCGCCGCTACCACTCCATCGATCCCGCCGAGAAGGCGTTCGGAGGCCGCGTCGAGATCACGCTTGCCGACGGCCGCGTGATCACCGACGAGATCGCCGTCGCCGACGCCCACCCGCTCGGAGCTCGGCCGTTCGCCCGCGCCGACTACGTCGCCAAGTTCCGATCCCTGGCGGCGGGGGTGCTCGAGGAGGCCGAGATCGAGCGCTTTCTCGACCTCGCCCAGCGGCTTCCCGAGCTGACCGCGGACGAGCTCGGCGGCCTCACCATCACCGCTCCGGCCGGGACGCTGCCGGCCGCACCGAAGGGACTGTTCTGATGCTGTACTCGTCCGTTCCCGCCCACGAGAAGCGCGCGGCCTTCCGCGCGCGGCTGGCCACCGGTGAGCTGCTGCGCTTCCCCGGCGCGTTCAACCCGCTGAGCGCGCGCCTCATCCAGGAGAAGGGCTTCGAAGGCGTCTACATCTCCGGCGCCGTCATCGCCGCCGACCTCGGCCTCCCGGACATCGGCCTCACCACCCTGACGGAGGTCGCCGGCCGCGGCCGGCAGATCAGCCGGATGACCGACCTCCCCACCCTGATCGACGCCGACACCGGCTTCGGCGAGCCGATGAACGTCGCCCGCACCGTGCAGGAGCTCGAGGATGCGGGCGTCGCCGGCCTCCACATCGAAGACCAGGTCAACCCCAAGCGCTGCGGCCACCTGGACGGCAAGGCCGTCGTCGGCCTGGACACCGCGACCAAGCGGATCCGCGCCGCGGTGGATGCGCGCCGCGACCCGAACCTCCTGATCATGGCGCGCACCGACGTGCGGGCGGTGGAGGGGCTCTCGGCGGCCGTCGACCGCGCCAAGGCGCTGGTGGATGCCGGCGCCGACGCGATCTTCCCCGAGGCGATGGCCGACCTCGCCGAGTTCGAGGCCGTCCGCAACGCCGTCGACGTCCCGGTGCTCGCCAACATGACGGAGTTCGGCAAGAGCGAGCTCTTCACCGCCGAGCAGCTCGCGAGCGCGGGCATCAACATCGTCATCCACCCGGTTTCGCTGCTGCGCATCGCCATGGGCGCCGCCGAACGCGGCCTCGACACCCTCGTCGCCGACGGCTCGCTGAAGGCGGAGGTGCCCGGCATGCAGACGAGGGCGCGGCTCTACGAGCTGCTCGACTACTCCGGCTACACCGCCTTCGACACGAACGTGTTCGACTTCGAGGTGCCGACCGGCCGCTGAGCGGTGGCCCCCACCATCGAAGGCGGCCCGTCAGGCCTCGCGGTGGCGGGGAGAGCGGGTGGCGGTGTGGCTCGGGTCGCGTTCGACGGCGCCGCCGAGCACCTCGTCGATCCGGCCGAGCAGCTCGGCGGGGATGGTGGCGCCGGAGGCCTTCACGTTCTCGACCACCTGCTCGGGCCGGGAGGCGCCGATGATCGCGGTCGCGACGTTGTCGTTCTGCAGCACCCACGCGACGGCGAGCTGGGCGGGCGTGAGGCCGATCTCCTGAGCGATCGGCGTCAACTGCTGGACGCGCGTGAGCACGTCGTCGGTCAGCCAGCGCTTGACGGCGCCGGCGCCGCCCTTCTCGTCGGTGGCGCGGCTGCCCTCGGGCAGCGGGGCGCCGGGGAGGTACTTGCCGCTCAGCACGCCCTGCGCCACCGGCGACCAGACGATCTGCGAGATGCCGAGCTCCTTGGAGGTCGGCACGACCTCCGCCTCGATGACCCGCCACAGCGCCGAGTACTCGGGCTGGTTCGAGATCAGCTGGAAGTTCAGCTCCTTCGCGAGCGCTGCACCGGCGCGGAGCTGGTCGGCGGTCCACTCGCTCACACCGATGTAGAGCGCCTTGCCCTGCCGGACGATGTCGGCGAAGGCCTGCATGGTCTCCTCCAGCGGCGTGAAGAAGTCGAAGCGGTGCGCCTGGTAGAGGTCGACGTAGTCGGTCTGGAGCCGCGAGAGCGAGCCGTCGATGGACTCCATGATGTGCTTGCGCGAGAGCCCGACGTCGTTGTGGCCCTGCGGCCCCGTCGGCCCGAACACCTTCGTGAAGATCTCGAGCGACTGGCGGCGCTCGCCCTTCAGCGCCTCGCCGAGCACGGTCTCCGCGGCGGTGTTCGCGTAGACGTCGGCGGTGTCGAAGGTGGTGATCCCGGCGTCCAGCGCGGCGCGGACGCAGGCGGCCGCGGCGTCGTTCTCGATCTGCGACCCGTGGGTCAGCCAGTTCCCGTAGGTGATCTCGGAGATTCTGAAGCCGGAGTTTCCCAGGTACCTGAACTGCACTGTCGTTCCTTTCGTGACGGGTCGTCAGGGTCGATGCTAGGCACCCGGATTCAGCAAATCCAACAGCGGCAGGTTCTCGGATTCAGTGATGCTGGTGGTGAATGCGGCTGGTGAATGCGGCTGGATGCCCGGCGAGGGCTCGGCCTAGACTCCGGATCATGACCGCACGGATCGCCAACGTCACCTTCCACGCACACGACCCGGCCGCGCTCGCCCGGTTCTGGGCGGCCGTCATGGGCTATCCCGAACCGGAGTGGCTGACCGCAGAGGAGGAGGCCGAGTTGCGCGCCGCCGGCCTCACCGACGATGACCTCGCCGCACGCGCGGTCGCGTGGGACGAGGATCCCGCCCACCAGCGCTTCTACTTCTCCCGCTACGACCACGAGAAGCGGCAGCGCAACCGGATGCACCTCGACATCAGCCCGTCGACCGGCCGGCACGCCACCCGCGAAGAGGTAGAGGCCGAGCGCGACCGGCTGGTCGCGCTGGGCGCCACCGTCGAGAAGGTGCTCGACGGCAAGTGGGGTCCCTACGACGAGTTCGCGATCATGATGCGCGACCCGGAGGGCAACGAGTTCTGCCTGCAGTGACGGCGTTACCGGGCGGCGGGGAGGTCAGCGACGAGCGCGCTCCTGGAACGCCCCGAACACCTCCGTGCGCACGCGCGCGAGCCGGCGGTCGGGGCCGCGCACGACATCCACCAGGCCCATGTGCACGAACCAGTCGTCGGCCGGCTTGGCGTCGTGGCGGTACAGCCAGTCGACGAGCGTGAAGAACGGGAACCAGGTGTAGCCCAGCACCGGGACGCCCGCGGCGCGCAGGCGCTCGACCTCCTCCAGCGACTCGCCCAGCCAGGCGAGCCGCGATTCCACCGAGCCGCCGCGCGAGGTCTCGGTGATCACGATGGGCAGGCCGTAGCGCTGCCAGTAGAGCTCGATGAGGTCGCGGAGGCCCGCCGTTCCGGCCTCCACCGGGTCCGTGCCGCCGTCCGGGCGGTACCGCACCGTCGTGAAGCCCGGGTAGTAGTTGACGCCGACGACATCCGGCGTCACCGCGTTGTCGGCGAACCAGGCCAGGTCGTCCTCGCGGATGCCGTTCCCGGTCAGGTACGCGTGCATCGGGTGCCCCGGCACGACCCGGCCGGTGATCAGGTCGAGCGAGACGAACCGACGCTCCTCGAGCACCTCGCGGGCGAGCGGGAGGTCGTCGCCCTCCCAGCGGAAGCCCGCGTCCACGTGCACGAACCGCGCCGCCGGGTTGACCGCGGCGATCTGCTGCTGGGTGCGCACCGTGCCCTTCGCGAGCGCGACGATGACCTTCGAGAAGCCGTCGCTCCCGGTGAGGTAGGGAGGCCAGGTGCCGTCTTCGCCGCAGTAGATCGCGTTGATCACCGGCTCGTTGAGCGGGGTGTAGTCGTCCCAGACGCCGGCGTAGCGCTCTGCGACGGCGCGCGCGTAGGAGGCGACGCGCTCGGGGTAGGTCGCGTTGACGAACTGGTTGTCGAGCCAGAGCGGAGTGCCGTAGTGCATCAGGTCGACGACGCAGCGCAGCCCGATGCTCTGCATGTGGGCGCTGACCTCGTCGAGCCAGCGCCAGTCGAACTCGCCGGGACGGGGCTCCACGAGGTACCACGGGATGCCCCAGCGGATGAACTCGGCCCCGGCCTCCACGGCGAGGTCGAGGTCCTCCCGCCAGTTCTCGTAGTGCTGCATCAGCTCGTACTCGTCGATCGGTCGGCGGCCGATGCCCTGCTGGGGCACGAAGGTGTCCTCGATGCCGACGCCGAAGTGAAGGCGCTCGTCGCGGAGCCAGTGGGGGGTCATGCGGTCCTTTCGGGGCTGCGGGAGGTTACTTGAGTCCGGTCGTCGCGATTCCCGCGACGAAACTGCGTTGGATGACGAGGAAGAAGATGACCACCGGCAGCAGCGCGAGCAGCGAACCGGCCATCAGCAGGCCGTACTCGACGACGTGCTGGCCCATGAACAGGGCGAGGCCGGCGGGCAGGGTCGCGTTGTCGAGGTCGGACGACATGATGAGCGGCCAGAGGAGGTCGTTCCAGTTGTACTGGAAGTGGAACAGCCCGAGGGTCAGCAGGGCGGGCTTGGCCAGCGGCATGATCACACGCCAGTAGATGCGCCACTCCCCCGCCCCGTCGACGCGCGCGGCCTCCTCGAGATCCTTCGGCAGCGAGAGAAAGAACTGCCTCAGGAAGAAGATGCCGAACGCGTTTGTCACGCGCGGGATGATCATGCCGGGCAGGCTGTTGGTGAGCCCGATCCCGTTGAGCATGTCGTAGAGCGGGATGAGCGTGACCTGGAACGGCAGCATCAGCAGGATCAGCACCAGCACGAGCACGACGTTGCGCCCGCGGAACTCGAGCCGGGCCAGCGCATACGCGGCCATCGAGTCGAAGAACAGCGAGATCACCGTCACCGAGCCGGCGAACACGATCGTGTTGAGGTAGAGATGGGCGAAGGGGATGCGGTTCCACACGTCGATGAAGTGCTGCAGCGTGAACTCGCGCGGCCACAGCGTCGGCGGGAAGGTGACGATGTCGGCCTCCGGCTTGAACGCGGTGAAGGCCATCCAGATGATCGGCAGCAGCATGGCGAGCGCGATGACGATGCCGGCGATGGTCGTCAGCCAGCGCAGGATGGTGCGCGTGCTCGTGTAGTGCGGGCGGCGGCGGCGCCGGGCAGCGGGAGCGGCGGTCGCCGGGGGGCGTTCGAGGGTCGCGGTCATCAGTACCTCACTTGCCGGCGCTGGAAGAAGCCGTACTGGATCATGGAGAGCAGGAACACGAACACGAGCAGCACCCAGGAGATGGCGGCGCCGTAGCCGAAGCGCAGCTCCTGGAAGCCCTCGCGGTAGATGAGCATGACGAGCGTCTCCGTGCGGAAGAACGGCCCGCCGTGCGTCATCACGTAGATCTGGTCGAACGCCTGCAGCGAGGCGATCAGCGCCATCACCGAGACGAGCATCGTCTGGTTCGACAGCAGTGGCAGCGTGACGTTGCGGAAGCGCTGCCAGACCCCGGCGCCGTCGAGGCGCGCGGCCTCGTGCAGTTCGAGCGGCACCGACAGGAGGCCGGCGAGGTAGATCACCATGTAGAAGCCGACGTTCTTCCAGACGCCGACGAACATGACAGCCGGCAGCGCCCAGGTGGGGTCGGAGAGCAGACCCTGCTTGGAGACGATGCCGAGGTTCGAGAGCCAGTACGAGATCAGCCCGATGTTCGGGTCGAGCAGGAACGACCAGGCGATCGCGATGATCCCGAGCGACACGATGAACGGCAGGAAGATGGATGTGCGCACGAACGAGCGACCGCGGAATCCGCGGTCGAGGAACACCGCGAGCGCCAGGGCGAGGACGACGGTCACCGGGGTGACGACCACCGCGTAGACGACGGTGTTCCAGAAGGCGTTCCAGAAGGCCGGGTCGCCGAAGAGCTCCTGGTAGTTCGCCAGGCCCACCCACTGGGCCGCACGGATCAGGTTGTAGTTCGTGAACGAGAGGTACGCCGCCTGGATCATCGGGTAGACCGTGAACAGCCCCAGCGCGAGGAGCGACGGTGCCAGGAACAGCCAGGCCGTGAGAGCGGTGCGTCGCCTCCCGCGCCAGAAGCCGCGCGGCGCGCGGGCCGCCCTCGGCGTCGCGGCGACCGGTGTGGACGTTGTCATGGTGCCTTTCCAGTGGGCGGGCGGGATCCGTGTGCGCGGACCCCGCCCGGCGGACGTGCTGCTTCTGATCGGGGCTGCTACTTCTGATCCAACTTGGCCTGCACCTGCTGCGATGCCGCCTTGAAGACCTCGTCGACCGATCCCTGACCGTTCAGGGCCTTCTGCAGCGACGGATAGAAGATGTCCTGCACGATCGACGAGCCGGACTGCAGCCCGGGGAGGAGGATCCGCGAGTCGTCGACGACGTCCTTCGCGCCGAAGATCGCCGGGTAGGGGTTGTCGGTGATCTGCGCGCCGACCTCCGGCTCGAGCGGGGCGAAGCCGGAGCCCTCCGACCAGGTCTTCTGCGACTTCTCGAGTGTCCAGTAGTGCATGAACTGGTAGGCGGCCTCCTTGGTCGCCTTGTCGTCCTTGGCCGGCAGGGCCATGGTCTCCACGTCGGCGAGGATGGCGTTGCCGGAGGGACCGGCGAACGGGCGCACGACGCCGAAGTCGATGCCCGCCTGCTTGTAGCCGGTGGTCGCCCACGGACCGTTGATCTCGATGGCCGCCTTGCCGGTGGCGAAGAGCTTGTCAGCATCGGCGCCGGAGAGCCCGATCGGCGAGGCCTGCTTGTTCTTCACCAGGTCGACCCAGAAGTTGAGGGCCGTGAGGCTGGCGGGCGAGTCGAGCTCCGACTTCTTGTTGTCGCTCGAGACGATGTCGCCCCCGGCGTTCCACAGGAACGGCGGGTACATGTCGACAGTCTCGTGGTCGGCGAGCGCGATCGCGTACTGGTCGGGCTTGGCGGCGCCGGCCGGGGTGGTCGTCAGCTTCGGGACCATCGCGGCGAACTCGTCCCAGGTCGTCGGCGGCTTGTTCGGGTCGAGCCCGGCCTTCGTGAACAGCGCCTTGTTGTAGTACATCATCGTCGTGGCGATGTCGACGGGGACGCCGTAGTTCTTGCCGTCGTATTTCGACGCGTCGATCGCGGTCTTCGGCAGCTTCGCGGTGTCGTGCGCGCCTCCCGCGTAGTAGTCGTCGATCGGCTGGAAGAGGCCCTGCGACGCGTAGGCGGGGACGCGCGAGAAGTCGAGGGCGACGATGTCGGGGCCGCCCTTGGAGGTCGCTCCGGTCAGGAGCTTCTGGTACAGGGTGTCCCACGGCATGGTGACGTTCTTGACGACGACCTTCGACTGCGACGCGTTGAAGGCGTCGACCACCTTCTGCATGGCGGGGCCGTCCGGGCCGGTGTTGCCGTTCCAGAAGCTGAGGGTGATCTTTCCGTTCTGGTCGGTGTTGGCGTTGCTGCCGCCGGACCCCTGTCCGGCGCAGCCCGTGAGTGCCAGCGCGACAGCCGCGACGGTCGCCGTGACTGCTGCGAGCGCCGGGCGTGCGACCCGGCGGGAACGTGAGTGCATGTCTTCTCCTTCGAAGCGACGTTCAACGTTGAACGGGGAATGTGGTATCAAGTTATACACGACCGGTAATCGTTGAACAAGTGGCACCTCATGTGCGATGGTAAACGTTGACCGAAGGAGCGTCGTCGCTGGGGCGGCGCGTCGGACGATCGAAGGAGACGCTGATGCGCAGGACGACGCTGAAAGACGTCGGCGACCACGTCGGCGTCTCGGCGAAGACGGTCTCGAACGTGATCAACGGCACCGGCTGGGTGCGCGACGACCTGAAAGCACGCGTCAGGGAGGCCATCGACGAGCTCGGCTACCGGCCCAACTCGGCCGCCCGCCAACTGCGCAGCGGGCGCAGCGGGATGATCGCACTGGCCATCCCCGACCTCAGCCAGCCGTACTTCGCAGAGCTGGCGTCGGCGATCGTCGCCGCCGCCGCCGACCGCTCGATCACCGTGCTGATCAACCAGACCAACGGCCAGGCCGATGCCGAACGCCGCATCAGCGACGGCGACGGCATCCCGGTGATGGACGGCCTCATCCTCTCGCCGCTCGCCCTCACCGCGAGCGACCTCGCCGACCGGCAGGACTCCACCCCCATCGTCCTGCTGGGCGAGCACGTCGGCGAGTCACGCTTCCCGCACGTGACCGTCGAGAACGCCGCCGCAGCGCGGGCCGCGACCGAGTACCTGCTGCGCTCGGGCCGCACGCGGATCGCCGCGATCGGCGCCCAGGCGACCGGACCGCGGGAGACCTCCGAGCTGCGTCTCGCCGGCTACCGCGCCGCGCTGCGGGAGGCCGGCATCGCGGAGGATCCAGCGCTGATCCGGCAGGTCATCGACTTCCGCCGCAGCGACGGCGTCGCCGCCATCGACGGTCTGCTCGCCGAGGGCGTGCCGTTCGACGGTGTCTTCGCCTTCAACGACCTGATGGCCCTCGGCGCCCTGCACGCGCTCGGCGAGGCCGGTCTCCGTGTGCCGGAGGACGTCGCCGTCATCGGCTTCGACGACATCGAGGAGGGCCGCTACAGCACCCCTCCCCTCACGACCGTCGCCCCCGACAAGGCCGCCCTCGGCAGCCTCGCCCTCGAACTGCTGCTGTCCGACTCCCCCGCCGCGGGAGACACCACCGTCCCCTACCAGATCGTCTCGAGGATGAGCGCATGACCGCCGACCGACTCCCCGACCCCCTGAACCAGGACGGTTCGTATCCCCGTCCCCAGCTCGTGCGCCCGCACTGGAGCGACCTCGGCGGGGAGTGGGAGTTCGCCTTCGGGTCGGATCCGGAGCAGGCACCGGAGGATGTGGAGTTCGACCGGACCATCGTGGTCCCGTACCCGCCGGAGGCGGAGCTCAGCGGCATCGGCGACACCGGGTACCACCCGGTGGTGTGGTACCGCCGCACGTTCGGCGCCGCCGAGCTGACGGAGGCGGGATTCGCCGGGTCGCGCCCGCGCGTCCTCCTGCACTTCGGCGCCGTGGACTTCGCCGCCGACGTCTGGCTCAACGACCGCTACTTGGGCCACCACGTGGGGGGCCAGACTCCGTTCCACTTCGACGTCGGCGGTCTCGTCGAGCCGGACCGTGCGAACGAACTCGTCGTGCGCGCCGTGGACGACCCGCTCGACGTGGCGGTGCCGCGCGGCAAGCAGGACTGGAGGGAGTCCCCGCACTCGATCTGGTACCACCGCACGACCGGTATCTGGCAGCCCGTGTGGCTGGAGGCCGTCCCCGGCCTCCACGTCGAGTCGCTCAGCTGGGACACGGCAGCCGACGCCGCGTCGGTCGAGCTCGAACTGGTGCTGAACGCCCGACCGTCCGGCGAGGTCTGGGCCGCCGTGCGGATCGAGCACGACGGGGAGCTGCTCGCCGAGTCGCGGTACCGCGTGCTCGACACCACCTCGCACCTGCGGCTCGCCCTCTCGCGGCAGCGCAACGGCCAGCAGTACGAGGAGCTGCTCTGGTCGCCGGCGAACCCGCGCCTCCTCAGCGCGACGGTCTCGCTCGACGGCGGCGATCCCGCCGCGGACGGCGATCCCGGGCGGGGCGGCGACGCGGTCGCCAGCTACCTGGGGCTGCGCACCGTGCGCACCGACGACCGCTGCCTGCTGCTCAACGACCGCCCCTTCTCCGTGCGCGCGGTGCTCTCACAGAACTACTGGCCGGAGTCCCACCTCGCGGCGCCCTCCGCCGACGCACTGCGCCGGGAGGTCGAGCTCATCCTCGAGCTGGGCTTCAATACGGCGCGCGTCCACCAGAAGGCGGAGGACCCGCGCTTCCTGTACTGGGCCGACCGGCTGGGCCTGCTGATCTGGGCGGAGACGGCGAGCGCATACGAGTTCTCCGCGCGGTCGATCCAGCTGCTCACAGAGGAGTGGATGCAGCTGGTCCAGCGCGATCGCTCGCACCCGTCGATCATCGCTTGGGTGCCGCTGAACGAGAGCTGGGGCGTGCAGCACATCTCGCACGACCCGCGGCAGCGCGCGTACAGCCGCGGCCTGACCGAGCTGACCCGCGCCATCGACGGCACCCGCCCGGTGATCTCGAACGACGGCTGGGAACACACGGACTCCGACCTCATCACCATCCACGACTACGAGAGCGACCCCGAAGTGCTCGGTCGCCGCTACGGGAGTCGTGCTGCGCTCGACGAGCTGATCGCCGGGCCGGGTCCGGCGGGCCGCCGCATCCAACTGCACGCCTCCGCGCCTACGCGACCGATCATGCTGACGGAGTTCGGCGGAGTGAGCTGGATCGACCACGACGTCGACGACGCCTGGGGGTACTCCTCCGCCCGCGACGCCGCGGACTTCGGCGCGCGGGTGACGGGACTGATCGGAGCGGTCGCCGACTCGACGGTGCTGGCAGGGTTCTGCTACACCCAGCTCGCAGACACCGGGCAGGAGACCAACGGCCTGCTGCGCGCCGACCGCACAGCCAAGGTGCCGGTGGAGCTGCTGCGGGCGGCGATCGCGGGGCGGTGAGGGTGGGGGTCACCGGTCCTTGAAGTACCGGAACAGTTGCTTCTCACTCATCGTCATCGACCCGACGGCGACACCGATGAGCGCCCCCGCCATTCCCGCCAACGGGATTCCAGCGAACATTTCGAAGAGGGCGAGTTGGTCGTCGCGCCCGATCATCCACGCTGCCACGGAGGCGAGAGCTACTCCGATCACAGCGGCGGGAGCCGACCAGGCACCCCCCTCGAGCAGGTTGAGCGCGAGCAGGTCGCCTCTGGAGACACCCGCATGGAGCGCCGACGTCTGCTGAAGACGCCTGATTCTGACGCTGACGAATCCCAAGCAGAGAGCGATAGTCGCCGAGAGGGGCGTCGCAAAACGCGTCAATCGACCCGCGAAGGCGGCATTTCCGTCGAACGACGCCCCTAACGCTGAGTTCAGTTGCGCTACGGTGGGCTTCTCGCTGCTGGTCCCCGTCGAAGGAAGCATGCTGGCGAGGAGGAGGGATCGCAGGTTCGGGATCTGCGGCCACGCGGTGGCCCAGCACTCGTCGAACGGCCGGGTCGAGTTCGTCGGCGTTAGGATCGCATACCCGAAGCCTGCACGCCGACCATCCGATGGGTAGCGGTATACCGACGCGATCTGGACCGAACCGGAATCGGTCACGACCGATTCGCCGGCGACGACCCCGACGGTGCGCGCGAGGTCCTCCGGGATGAGGATGCCCTCCCCAGTGCCCGGATCCGAATCGGGATCCGAGACGACGGCGGCAAATGCGGGCGAAATCTCGTACGTCGGAATGGGGGCGTCAGGAATTGTGGCTATGACGATCTTCCGTTCGGACGAGCGCAAAGCCCCAGAAGCCGCGACACCGGGGAGGCCTGCCAGAGCCTCGCAGGCAGCACCGTCCACTAGGCCCTCCGCGACGAGGATCTCCGTCGCCGCCCCCGACGCGCGGAACGCCTCCGCCGACGCGACCAACCGAGCCGTCGCCAGCGCATCCACGAAAACCAGCCCTCCGATAAGGAGGATGAGAACCTGACTGAAGAGGGTGAAACGCGCTGTTCCTGACATGATGTCACGGCCGGCCTCACGCAACAGACTGACGAACTTCACAGCGAATCAGGCCCTTCATACGACCCGAGGTCGAGTTGCTTCGTGCATGCCGCGCGCGTTCGTTCGTCGTGCGTCGCGACGATCACGATGGTCCGCGGGTCGGCAACCGCCCTGATCGCTGAATCGACGCGCTCCGCTGTCCGCCTGTCGAGCTGGGCCGTCGGCTCATCGACCAGAAGGACGCTTGGACGGGACGCGAGTCCCCTGGCCAGCATGAGCCTCTGAGCTTCACCACCGGAGAGGTCGCCGAACCGTCGTTGCGCGACCGACTGCAGACCGAATCGGAGCATCAACTCGTCGGCCTGGTGTTCCGCCGACGAGGGCTCCTCCCCACGGGCAAGGATTGGCAAAGTGACGTGGTCGAGCGCAGTCCGGTGTGGCGACCCGAATGGATTCTGGAAGACCCAACTCACTTTCCCGATCTCGGCGAAGCGAACGGCTCCTTCGCGCGGTCTGCTCCGTCGGGCGAGTAGGGAAAGCAGGGTGCTCTTGCCCGACCCGGAAGGCCCGGTCAGCGCGTAGACCTCGCCGGGGTGGAAATCGATGGTCAGGCCCCTGAAAAGCCAATCACCGTCGCGACCGTACCGGTGGCCGACGTTTTCGAGTGCTAAGAGCACAGAGGACGTTCCGAATCTGAGATACGCACGGTCGAGGGCCGCCGCCCTTCATGGAAGAGAACGAATGTCTTGCCCAGTTGCGAACCGACGATCGTAACGTGAAGCGCAGTGTCCTCCGACGTCACGCATCCTTCGGCCCCGGTGATCGAGTACACCGAGGATGGGGGAACCGCGCCGACTTCAATCGGTTCCGCGAGGGCAACGGTGCCACGGAATACACCGGCTCCATTCTCGACGTCCGCCGTCTCCCCCGCAGCCCCACTGGAACCTGCCGCCGCGCGGGCGAACGACGGCGCAGCGGCCAACTCCGTGAGCGCCGAAGGATCCGATACATCTCCCGTCGCATCGAGCGGGACGGTCACAGAGTCGACGGTCAAAGCCCACTTCGCCCCGGAGAAGTCGGCCGACGTGTCGATTATGGAAACGCGGGAAATACCTCCGGCGATCGATGCGAGCGCAGCGCCCGAATCCACCCTCCCGCCGGCCTGTACATCGCAGCTCGCGATCGTGACGGACGCGGAAGCGAGCCAGACGATTCGCCCGACCTCGACCACCGTGGAGTCGCCAGTTCGGTCTCCTGCACGCTCGAACAGGTCGGCAACTGCGGAAAGGGTGCGAGCGCCGACCTTTCCGTCCGCCTTCGTTGTGTAGCCGAGCCGCGCGAGCTCCTTCTGAAGACCCGTGACATCGTCGCCCTCGTCTCCGCTGCGCAGGTCGCGCCACAGTGGAATGTCCGTCGCGAGCGCCACCAACGGACGCCCATCGACGGAGGCCGGAGTCGAGCCTGAGACGATCACCGACCCTGGCTCGCAGGCCGAGTGGGTGATCCTTCCGGCGACCCCCGATTCCAGTCGCGAGTCGGGAATCGACTCGACGCGCAGCGCTAGCGTCCGCGAATCGGAGAACTCCTGATAGGTGACAGGGGCGACCGCGGCAGGTCGAGATTCGGCCAAGGAACTCGGCGGCTCAGCGTTGAACCATAACCAGGTGGCCGTCGTGCCAGAGGCGAAGACGGCAACAATGAGCACGGCGATGACCGCAAATCGCGGCAGGACGCGCGCCGTCATCCCTTCGACTCGCCCAGAAGCCCCAGCGGGTCCAGATCACACTCTCGGAGCGCCCTCTCACCTCGAGCCCCATCACTGAACGGGAACGCCATGGCCGGCGCGTCTCGCGAGTAGTCGCTGCCGGAGTACGAAGCCGGCACGACCTTCTTCTTCACTAAGCACGCAGCTGTGATCGCGGCTTCGTCGAGATTCTGCGGGTTCCGCTGCATGGCGAAGTAAAGGGAGCCGATGGTGTCGAGGCCCGAGGTCGCCGAACACTCGTCCGCGATCGTGTTGGCCTCCTCGGTCGTCGTTCCGCTTCCGGGCTTGAACTCGTATCCCCCACCGGGTCCGAATCCGCCGAAGGTGATGTTGCGGTCGCGCATGCAGGTGGCGAACGCGTTCTCCATCTCGGCGAACTCGGCGTCGGAGATTCGGCCGTCGGCAAGCGCGCTCCGCTCGAATTCGGTCGTAGCACGTCGACGAGCTTCCGCGATTTCGTCTGCCCAGCCAGTGCGCGTGCTGGCGCGAACGCCCGGACCGGATGACGGGTTGTCGGACGTTCCACCGGCTGCGGCGCACCCGCTGAGTGCAAGCATGCACGCGAGCAGAATGCCGATAGGGGAGGTGACTCTCTTCATCGCTGCCTTCCAAGCAGAAGGGCAGGCCGGTCATGACCGCCCTGCCCTTCTACGCTCAGTAGTTGTAGTAGTACCAGGTGTTTCCGGTCACCGTCCACGAGACGGACGCGTACGACCAGTTACCGCCGGCCCTGTCAGGAGAGCGCAGGCACGAGTACGAGTTGCAGGCTGTCGAGCGGTGTTTCTTCGAAGGGTGGTGGTAGTCCGACCACGTCGTTCCCGAGTTTCCGTAGCTCCACGTTCCCCCCTCCGGGTAGCTGGTGTACGCGTTCGCGGGGGTTGCGCCGAGCGTGGCCCCGATCGTCAGTGCCCCGGCTGCCAGGACCGTCGAAACAACTTTGTTCTTGAATTTCACAATACATGTCCCATTCGTGTTACATAACATTTCAAATTTTAATGCCAGCTTCGATCCTAGTACAGATGGCAGCGCATGCCCAACCGCGTGGGCTCGCACTGGCCGCGCGACGACCTCGCGACTAACGTGGCGGCATGACTCCGTCGTCGAAGTCCGAGACGTTCCTCGAGGTCGGCGGCCACGAGGTGCGCATCTCGAGCCCGGACAAGGTGGTGTTCCCCGAGCCGGGGTTGACCAAGCTCGACCTGGCGCGCTACTACGTGGCGGTCGCCGACGGCGCACTGCGCGGTGCGGGCGGCCGGCCGATGGTGCTCAAGCGGTTCGTCAAAGGGCTCACGCAGGAGCCGTTCTTCCAGAAGCGGGTGCCGGAGGGACATCCCGACTACATCGACACGGCGACCCTGCACTACGCGCGCGGCACCTCCGCCGAGGAGGCTGTGGTGCGCGACGCCGCCGGTCTCGCCTGGGTCTCGAACCTCGGCTGCCTCGACCTCAACCCGCACGCCGTCCGTGCGGAAGACCTCGACCATCCCGATGAGCTGCGGGTGGACCTCGACCCGATGCCGGGCGTCGACTGGTCGCAGATCGTCGACGTCGCCTTCATCGCCCGCGAGGTCCTGGAGGACCACGGCCTGACCGGCTGGCCGAAGACGAGCGGGTCGCGCGGCCTCCACATCCTCGTGCGCATCGCCCCGCGGTGGGGCTTCGCCGACGTGCGTCTCGCCGCAGAGACACTCGCGAGGGAGGTCGAGAACCGTGCGCCGGGGCTCGCGACGGCGCGCTGGTGGAAGGAGGAGCGCGGCGAGAGCGTCTTCGTCGACTTCAACCAGAACGCCAAAGACCGCACGGTGGCCTCCGCGTACTCGGTGCGCCCGCTGCCGGACGCGCGCGTCTCCACGCCGCTCGACTGGGACGAGGTGCGCACGCGCCGCCCCGCGGAGTTCACGGTGCCGACGGTGCTGACCCGATTCGCCGAGCGCGGCGACCCGCACGCGGGCATCGACGCGGCCGCCGGCTCCCTGGATGCGCTGCTCGCCCTGGCCGCGCGGCTCGGCCCCGCCGAGAAGCCGCCGCGCGCGGGCGACGGCGCGGGCAGACGCGTATCGCAGATGCCGCTGATCGAGGTCGCGCGAACCAAGACCAAGCCGGAGGCGACGG
Source organism: Leifsonia sp. TF02-11 (assembly GCF_017565305.1). Classification (GTDB taxonomy): domain Bacteria; phylum Actinomycetota; class Actinomycetes; order Actinomycetales; family Microbacteriaceae; genus Leifsonia. Next base: position 73,693 of record NZ_JAGEKP010000015.1, on the reverse strand, counting down.
AGGCGCTGGCGCGCTGGCGCGACCTCCACCCGGAGGCGGCGGCGCTTCTGCATCCCGCCGACGAGCTCATCGACGGGATGCGCGGCTCGAGCTCGCAGTGGTACCGGGTGCGCGTCAACCTCCAGCACGTCCCCGAGGCCGACCGCCCAGAGCAGGGCGCCCTCCTCGCCGACTACGACCCCTGGGCGGGGCGGCGCACAGATTCGTGACGAATCGCGACATTCGTGGCACGAATCACGACATTCGTGACGAATCGCGACATCCCGGCACGCACCCCACCTCGTCGTCGTGAGCGCGCAGCGCGCGGAGATTCGTGACGAATCGCGACATTCGTGGCACGAATCGCGAGATTCGTGACGAATGTCGGCAGCCACGGGGGCGCGTCGCCGGTTTAGGGTGTGGCCATGAAGGGGAGCCTGCCGTTCGTCGTCCCGGGCGTGATCCTCGGTGTGCTCGGGCTGGTGTGGCTGCTGCAGGGTGTCGACGTGCTGGGCGGCTCCGCGATGAGCGGCTCGCCGCTCTGGGCGACCGTCGGGCCGATCGTGCTCGTGATCGGGTTGGCGCTGATCGTGGTCGGGATCGCGCGGAGACGGCGGGCGCGATAGCGACACCGCCACGCACCATGCGCCCTAGAAGATCAACAACCCCGCGAGGTAGCTCACGCCGAGCGTGCCGATGCCGACCGTGAGCGAGCGTGCGACCGTGCGCAGCACCCCGGTGCGACCGGTGCGCGCGCTGACGATGGAGGTCAGCACGAGCGATGCGGCGACGGCGAAGAGCACCGCCCACGCCTCCACCTGCGACGGCACCAGCAGGGTGATCAGCAGCGGCACGAGTGCGCCGAGGACGAAAGCGAGGGAGGCCGAGACACCGGCCCAGACCGGAGCGGCTCTGGGCATGACCTCGCGGATTCCGTGCTCGGTCTCCAGCTGGGCGCCGAGCGCGTCCGTCGCGGTCAGCTGCTCGGCGACGAGGCGTGCCAGGTCGGTGCTCAGGCCCTTGGACTCGTAGTAGCCGGCCAGCTCGAGCATCTCCTCGGCCGGGCTCAGTTCGAGCTGGGCCGCCTCCTCGCGGGCCACGCGCAGCTGGGCATCCCGTTCCGCCGCGGCCTCCGACCACTTCGCGCCGCCGAGGCTGAGCGCCCCTGCGACGGTCGCGACGATGGCGGCGGTCAGCAGCGTCGAATCGCTCGCACCCGCACCGGCGAAACCCTCCAGCACACCGGCGGTGGCGATGATGCCGTCGTTGGCGTCCACCGTCCACGCTCGCAAGGAGGCGGCGTCGGCCACCGCGGCGCGGAAGCGGGTCAGTGCGCTGGGCATGGCACATCGTCTCATGCGATGCGACCGGGCGGCCGGATTGCCGGACGCCGACGAACGACGCGCTCGGCGCCGCTACAGCTTCGGCATCTGCGGCCGCGTGCGCGGCCGCTTGATGACGGCGTCCGCCGTCGTGCCGGGGTCTTCGCGGAAGCCGGCCCACAGGTAGCTGTCCTTGATGATCTCCAGGACCGTCGATGCCTCCACGCGGTCGACGCCCTTGACCCGGCGCACCTTCTCGTTGAGCACGTTCGAGAGCTGCACGACGTCGTCGCAGCGGATGTCGAGGATCATGTCGAAGGCGCCGACCGCGCTCGCCACGAAGGTGACCTCGGGGATGCGGACGAGCTGCTTCGCGACCGTCGCCACCGGGACCCCGACCACGGAGATCGACACGTGGACCTCCAGCGCGCCGAGCTTCGGGGCGTCGGGCATCCCGACGACCTGCACGATGCCCGCAGCCGACAGGCGCCGGAACCGCGCGCGCACGCTGGGCTCGGAGAGACCGACATTGCGGCCGATGATCGCGAACGAGCGGCGGCCGTCGATCCGCAGCTGGTCGATGATCTTGCGGTCGATCGCGTCGATGTCCATGGGCATCAGGCCGTCTCCCGCCCGGCGCGCTGCCCCGCGCTCTGGCCGGACTTGTCGCGCAGCCCCACCCACGAGTAGTCCTTGAACAGCTCCAGCAGCACGAACTGGTCGATCTCGCTGACCCCCGGGATGCGCCGCACGTCGTCGAGCAGCGTCACCAGCTGGTCGAGGTCGCGGCAGGTCGCCTCGATCAGCACGTCGCGGGAGCCGGTGCAGAGGGCAACGTGGTTGACCATCGCCATCTCGGCGAGCGCCTTCGCCACCGACCGCGGCGAGTGGTCGCGCACGCCGATCCCGAGCCGCACCGACTGGTGGCCGAGCGTCAGCGGGTTGCAGAGCGCGACGATCTTGAGGATGCCCGACTCCTGGAGCCGGGAGACCCGGCCGCGGACCGTCGCCTCGCTCACCTCGAGCTCGGTGGCGAGCTCGGTGTACGGGCGCCGGCCGTCGCGCATCAGGAGCTCGATCAGCGACCGGTCGGTCTGGTCGATCATCCGAAAAACCTACCTCGTGTAGCTGGGAGCGTCAGGCGGCGGGGACGGCCTCCAGGGCCAGCACGGCGCGCACCAGCTCCGCGTTCCCGGAGGCGAGGGAGCCGTCTTCGCGGGTCAGTCCGTCCTCCAGGCCGATGCGGGTCTCGCAGCCGTCCTCGATCGCAGCGCGCACCACGGGCCAGACCGTGGCGTCGTAGCCGTGGTAGAGCAGCGGTGCGGTCACCCCGGCAGCGCGAAGGGCCGCGGCGACCTCGCGGCAGACGGCGACCGCCTCCTCGGGCGATTCGACCTCCGGCTCGATGAGGATGCGCACGTTGCGGTGCAGCGTCGGCGAGGCGAGCAGCGCGGGGACGTCGGCCATCGACCAGACCGCGCTCTCGAGCACCATCCCGCGTCCCAGCACCAGTTCCGCGGCCTCGGCCGCGCCCTCCTCGCTGAACGCGACGGAGGCGAAATCGGGCAGCGCGTCGGCCGGCCACGCCGCGACCAGGCGCATCCGCTCGGCGTGGCCCGAGCAGGTCCAGAGCCCCGTCGTCGTCCCGATCTCGCCGTCGGGCACGGCTGCCCGGAACGCGCGGACCATGTCCCCGATGTGCTCGGGGTCGATGGTCTGCCCGCCGTCCGCCGTGCGCGCGTGTGCGTGGACGACCGTCGCGCCCGCGGCGAGCGCTGCGGCGGCATCGCGTGCGATCTCGGTGGCGGTGAGTGGGACGCCAGGGAACTCGTCCGTGGTGCGTCCGCCGTTGATGGCGGCTTTGAGGAGCATCGGGGCCTTTCCGGTGAGCGGGGTGCAGGTGGTGCGGAGGTGCAGGTGGTGCGGAGGTACGGAGGTGCGCGGCGAGGTCAGCGCGTCAGCGCGTGCACCGACGCGGTCGCGCCGGTGAGGTCGCCGAGACGGCCGCCCGCGCGCAGTTCCTCGACGAGCTCCGGCTCTTCGGCGTCGTCGGCGAGCGCGGTGTCGATCAGAGCGGCGAGGACGGGCACCGACGCGAACAGCACGCCGTTCGCGTCGGCGAGGACGACGTCCCCGGGGTTCACGACGACGCCGCCGACCACGACAGGGACGTTGAGGCCGCCCGCGTCGATGTCGTGCAGCTTGGTCGTCAGCATGCTGAGGCCGCGCGCGTAGACCGGCAGGCCGAGCCCGGCGATCTCGTCGATGTCGGTGGCCGAGCCGTCGACGACCGCCCCGGCCGCGCCGCGGAACACCAGCGCGGACGCGACGACCTCGCCGAGCGGAGCGTGCCGGACGTCACCGCCGGTGTCGATCACGACGACGTCGCCCGGCTCGACGAGCCCGGCGGCGTGGTGCAGCATGGTCGAGTCGGTCGCCGTGGTGCGCACGGTGACCGCGCGTCCGACCACGCGGCGGGTGCCGGCGACGCGCACGATCGCCGGGTCCGCGAAACCCTCCTCCAGGTAGTGGCCGAGCGTCGGGAAGGAGACGCGCTCGAGCTTCTCGACGAGGTCGGAGGGCAGGGGTTCCGGCGCGGAGCCGATGGTGATGGGCATAGCGGTACCTCGGTATCGGTGCGGGATGGATGCGGGATCGACGAGCGGACGGGCCGGCGGCCGGCGCTCAGAGCTCGATGGTCGTGTTGAGGCGGCGGTTCTCCAGCACGGGCAGGACCGCGCGGACCTCCTCGGTGCGGCGCTGCGACAGCGTCGTGATCGCGAGGCCGTAGGTCTCGCCGCCGAGCTGGGAACGGACGATGCCGAACGGGTCCACGATCATGCTCTGGCCGATGCACTCCGGGGAGGCCGAGCCGGCCGCGACAAGCCACGCGGTCGACTCGATCGCGCGGGCACGCAGCAGCGTGCGCCAGTGGTCCTCCTTCATCGCGCCGGAGACCCAGGCGGCCGAGACCGAGAGCAGGTCGGCTCCGTGGTCGATCAGGTTGCGCGTGAGCTCGGGGAACCGCAGGTCGTAGCAGTTGACCAGCCCGACCATCGTGCCCGCCAGCTCGACCACGACCGGGTTCGCGTCTCCGGGGGTCACGTAGTCGGACTCCCGGTACAGGAAGGCGTCGTAGAGGTGGAGCTTGCGGTAGCGCGCCGCTTCCTTGCCGTCCTCGTCGATCGCGACGATGGTGTTGTACGGGCGTTCGGTGTCCGTGCCTTCGTACCCGGCCGCGATGATCGCCATGCGGTGTCGCCGGGCGAGCCCGGAGACGAACTCCACGAAGCCGGGCCACTCGGCGCGGGCCAGCTCACCGAGCGGGGCCTCCAGACCGTCCGCGAGCAGCATGGCCTCCTCGGGGAGGACGAGGAGCTCGACGCCTTCGGCCGACGCCTCCTCCACGAGGGTCTCGATGGTGCGGCGGTTGACGGACGGGTCGGTGGTGGGAGCGAGCTGCCCTGCGGCGACCTTCATTGCGGTCCTTTCGTGCGATCGGGGTTCAGGAGGCGATCGGGGTTCAGGAGGCGAGCACGCGGGCGTCGTCCGCGGCCCAGGACACGGCGACCGCGTCGCCGGGTGCGAGCCGGGTGAGCTCGTCGTCCGAGGAGTGGCTCGGCCGGGTGGCGATGAGCTGCACGCCCTCCGCCGCCCGCAGGATGTACCGCCATTCGTCGCCGAGGAAGACGGCGTCGAGCAGCGTCGCCGCGATCTCGCCGCCGCCGGCGGAGCCCGCCCGCAGCCGTAGCCGCTCCGGGCGCACCGCGATCGTCACGGACTCGCCTGCGGCCGCGGCGCCGACGGACGCGCCGACGGAGCCCACTCCGGCGATGTCGACCGTCGCTCCCGCGGGGGTCGAGTGGTACACGCCGTCGAGGAGGTTGCAGGTGCCGATGAACCCGGCGACGAAACGGTTCGCGGGGTGGTCGTAGATCGCACGGGGGGTGTCGATCTGCTGCACCCGGCCCTCCGACATCACCGCGATGCGGTCGGACATCGTGAGCGCCTCCTCCTGGTCGTGCGTCACGTAGACGAACGTGATCCCGACCTCGCGCTGCATCCGCTTCAGCTCGACCTGCATCTCCTTGCGCAGCTGCTGGTCGAGGGCGCCGAGCGGTTCGTCCAGCAGGACCACCGCGGGCCGGGAGACCACGGCGCGGGCGAGCGCGACCCGCTGGCGCTGCCCTCCGGAGAGCTCGTTGGGCTTGCGGTCGGCGAAGCGCTCCATGTGCACGAGCGCGAGCGCCTCCTCGATCGCGGCGTCGCGCTGCGGGAATCGCTTGCGGCCGCGCACCTTCAGCTCGAAGCCGATGTTGTCGCGCACCGAGAGGTGCGGGAAGAGCGCGTAGCTCTGGAACAGCATGTTCAGGTCGCGCTTGCGCGTGGGGAGCGACTCCACCGACCGGCCCGCCAGCTCGATCGAGCCGCCTGTCGGCGTCTCGAAGCCCGCGATCATGCGCATCAGCGTCGTCTTGCCGCAGCCCGACGGCCCGAGGATCGAGAAGAACTCGTTGTCCTCGATGGTCAGGTCGATCGGGTGCACGACGGTGATGCTCCCGAACGTCTTGGTGACGCCGGAGAGTCGGATGGCCGGGGCCTCCTGCGGTGCGCGCACGGTGGTGGCGTCCGCGTCGGCCGAGCTGGCGAGCGTGGTCATGGAATGCTCCTCGTGGATGGTCGGGCGGCGGCCGCGGCTTAGGAGGCCTTGACCTTGGTCCAGCCCTGCTGGAAGTACTGCAGAGCCTTGCCCGGGTCGACGATGAACTCGCTCTGCTTGAGCTCCTCGTCGGTCGGGTAGACCGCGACGCTCTCGAGCATGGTCTTGTCGGTGATGTGGGACTTCGCCGCCTCGTTCGCCGTCGCGCTGCCGCCGTCGTTGGTCGCCATGGCGGCGATCTCGGGGCGCAGCGTGAAGTTCAGCCACTTGTAGGCGGCGTCGGCGTGCGGCGCGTTCTTCGCCACGGAGAAGCCGTCCACCCAGAGCGTCCCGCCCTCCTTGGGGATGACGAATTTGACGTCGGGGTTGGCCGCGGTCACCTTCGCGATCGCGCTGCCGCCGTAGGCCTCCGCGACGCAGGCGTCACCCGACGCGAGCAGGTCGGAGTAGTTGGAGGAGTTGTAGCCGGCCAGCAGGGGCTTCTGGTCGAGCAGCGACTGGGTCGCCTTCGCGATGTCCTTCTCGCTGGTGGAGGTGGCCTTGAGGCCGTTGACCTGCAGCGCGGGGATGTACGCGCTGAGCATGTTGTCCAGCATGTAGATCTTGCCCTTGTACGCCGGGTCCCAGAGGGCCTTCCAGCTGTCGATCGCCGTGCCGGTGCACTTCTCGTTGTAGGCCAGGCCGGTCGTCCCCCAGATCCACGGGACGCTGTACTGGTTGCCCTTGTCGTAGCTGGGGTCGGCGAACTTCTTGCCGAGGTTGTCGAGGCCCTTGATCTTGGAGTGGTCGAGCTTCTCGACGAGGTCCTGGCCGACGAGCTGCTGCACGGCGTACTGGCTCGGCTCGACGATGTCGTAGCCGGAGCCGCCGGCGGCGAGCTTGGAGATCATCGTCTCGTTGGCATCGAACGTGTCGACGGTGACCTTGATGCCGGTTTCCTTCTCGAACGCTGCGATGACGGTCTTGGGGATCTCGTCCGCCCACGCGTAGATGTTGAGCTGTGTGGAGGCGGCCGTGGTGGACGAGCCGCCGGCTCCGCTGGAGCAGGCCGTGAGACCGAGGACGGCGACGGCCGCGACGGTCAGCAGTGCTGTGCGTTTCATGGGTCTTCTTCCGGGGGTAGAAGGGATGGGAGGGGTCTAGCGGGGTGCGGTGGTGCTGTCGGGAGCTGGCGCGGAACCGGATGGGGTCGCGAGGATCCGCCGCATCTGTTGGATGCCGACGGAGAGGACGATGACGAACGTCAGGACGATCAGCAGCGTCCCCAGGGCGTTGAGCTCCGGGGTCAGACCGGACTTGAGCAACGAGTAGACGCGCAGGGGCATCGTGGTCGAGCCGACGCCGCTGACGAAGGTCGAGATGACGATGTTGCCGAGCGAGACGGTGAAGGCGAGCAGCCACGAGGCGATGATCGAGGAGCGCATCAGCGGGAACAGCACACGGGTGAAGGTGCGCCAGGGTGTGCAGCCGAGGTCGGCCGCCGCCTCGATCAGGCTCGGGTCGAGGGTGCGGAAGCCGCCCACCATGATCAGGGTCGTCAGGGGAAGCGTGATGATCAGGTGGCCGAGCACGAGCGTGACGATGCCGAGCGGGACGTGCAGGAAGCTGAACACCGAGAGCAGCGCGACGCCGAGGACGATCTCCGGCACGATCAGCGGCAGCACGATCGCGGCGAGCACCATCCCGGATCCCCTGAACGGGAACCGCACGAGGGCGATGGCCGCGAGGAGGCCGACCACGGTCGCGACGGAGGCCGCGAGCACTCCGACGATCGCGCTGATCCCGAGGGTCTGCAGCAGCGCTCCGTCGGCGAACAGCTCGCCGTACCAGCGGAGGCTGAAACCCTGCCAGGTGTAGCCTCCCGCCGCCGAATTGAAGGAGTACACGATCACCGCGATGATCGGGATGTAGAGGAAGACCAGCACCAGGCGGGCGATCCACGACGTTGCGCGATCCATCAGGCGACCTTCTTCCGTCCGCGTCGGGCGATGAGGCCGGCCACGGCCATCGCGAGCAGCATGAGCACGAGCAGCACCATGGACACCGCGGCGCCCATCGGCTGGTTCCGGAACTCGGTGTAGAGGGTGACGATGAGGTTGCCGACGAGCTGCTGCTTGCCGCCGCCGAGCAGCACCGGGATGACGAACACGCCGAGCGTCGGGATGAAGGTGAGCATCGCCGCGGCGATGATGCCGGTCGAGCTGAGCGGCACGAGCACGCGGAAGTGGGTCTGCCACCAGCCGCAGCCGAGGTCGGCTGCGGCCTCCTTCACCGACGGGTCGATGGCCCGCATGCTGGCGTAGATCGGGAAGATCGCGGTGGGCAGGAACGCGTACAGGAGGCCCATCACGACGGCGCCCTGGCTCGGCACGAGCGACAGCTGCGAGGTGTTCACCCCGAGCAGGTCGAGGAGGCCGTAGACGGGGCCGCCGCGGCCGAGCACCGAGATCCAGGCGAACGTGCGGACGAGGAAGTCGATCCAGAACGGGACGATGATCAGCAGCAGGAGCAGCGACTGCCGCTGCGGAGGCCGCGACACGATGTAGTAGGAGACGATGTAGCCGACGACCAGGCAGATCGCCGTGTTGAGCACGGCCATCCCGAGGCTGTAGACGAGGACCTTGCCGTACACCGGGTCCAGCAGCTGCGCGTAGTTGTCGAGCGTGAAGCCGCCGGTGATACCGCCGTAGACGTTGCTCTCGGCGAACGAGTTGCGGGCGACGATCAGGATGGGGACGATCGCGAGCCCGAGCACCGCGACGATGGCCGGCACCAGGAGCAGGACGCCGGTGAGGGTGCGGCGGCGGGTGCTCCGCCGGGTCGTGGCGCTCACGCCGCCTCGCCTGCCCGTGCTGCCGCCGGGGCGAGAGCGGACGCTCTGCACGGCCAAGGTGTCCGCACGTTCGATCGTGTCGCTCGTCACGCCTGCACTCCCTCCGTCGGATGTTCCAGGACGACCGCCTGGGTTGATCCATTGTTTGCGGAAGGTTCAGCCGGCCGAAACTCGGGGAAGGTTCGAGATCAGTGGCGTCCGAGTTACATGCTTACGCATATCGCACCGGGGCGTGCGCCGACGGACCCGGTCGGCGCCGGCTCCCTGGGGGAACGGCCGCCGGTCCGCCGGACCCGGCCTCGGGTTTCGCAGCCGGGCTACGGCGCGATGACCATGCCGGAGATGCGGTCGCCGTCGACCGCGAACCGGATCGGGCTGGTGCCGGTGAATCCGTCGCCCGTCACCGCGACGGTCACGACGTAGTCATCGCCCTCGCGCTCGACGCCGAGGACGTCGAAGTGCGACCGCTTGCCGATGTTGTCGCTCGCGTTCCAGGAGCGCGCACCCTCCTGGCCGCGGAAGACACGCCCCCAGTCCTCCAAGTGCGCGTCGTCGGTGAACACGGCGACGAACGCTTCCGTGTCGCCGCGGTTCGTGGCGTCGATGAACGTCTGGATGGGCGCGGGGAGGTCGGTCATGGGTCGAGGATGTCACGCGTGGCGGGGCGGTATCCAGGGGCCGTCGGTCCCCCTATCCGGATTCAGGTGCGCGGCTCAGCCCCGCGCGCGCCTCCGCACGCCGGTCAGGCTGTGCGCGCCGAGCACGCCGAGCGCACCGAGTCCGCCGGCGAGGCAGAGCACGGCTAGCAGCGCGGTGCCGTCCACGGCCGAGCCTGTCGCGGCGAGCTCCGGAGCGCCCGTGCCGGCCGTTCCCGTTCCCGCAGCCATCCCGGTTCCCGCGCTCGTGCCCGCCCAGGTGACACCGGTCTGCGCGCTCGTTGTCGCGGTGCTTCCCGCGACCAGGATGACGGACTGGGCGTGGTCGGCGGCGGTCGGGATCCCGCCCGGGAGGTTCGGCACCGACACGATGCGGCCGTTGACCGGCGCACCGGAGACGGTCGCGGTCAGCGTCGTCGACCCGCTCGCCGTCGTGCCGCGGAGGTCCACGTAGACCGCCTGGCCGTCGGCGACCGCGGTCGGGTCGATCGGCACGCCCGCCGCATCGGTGAGGGCCGCGGCGGGGCTCGCTGTGACACGGGCGGTCGTGCGGTTGGTCGTCACGACGAACGGTCCGACGAGCGTTCCCCCGGTCGGGGTGGCGGCGGGCGCCGAGATCGCGACCGTCGCGGTGTCGACGGGAGTGGGCACCGGGCTGGCGTTCGCTCCCGCGAGCAACGCCCAGTAGGCGGTGCCGGAATCGGGCGTCTGGAAGGCCCACGGAGCGTCGAAGGTGAGCTCGGTGTACCGCCAGATCGCGTACTGGGTGGCTTCGATCGCGTCGTTGCGGGCGATGCCCGGGACACCGACGGATTGTCCGAAGTCCGCCAGGCTCAGTGCAGGGTAGCTGTGGGCGACCACCCAGAGCACCCTCGCCTGCACAGTGGGATCCACGAAGTGGTTGGTGCCGAGGTACCCGCTCGGGTCGCCGATGACGCCCTCGATGTTCGTCTTGGCTGACACATTGTGCTCGATGCAGTACGCCCAGAGGTCGGGCTCGCCGGGGTCGGCCGGGTCCGCGGGCGGCTGCGCGTAGACCGGGAACACACCGGTTCCGCCGTAGCCCTGGCGCTTCCCCAGGTAGACGGTGCTTCCGTTCTGCGTGCCGGCGTCGATCGCGGACGCGGTCGCCGCACCGACGCCGGACAACACGACGACGGCGGCGAGGAGGATGCCGGGGACGAGGGCGCGGCGGAGGGCCGAGGCCGATCGTGAGAGTGAGCTCATCATCGTGCTCGACGCTATCCGGGACGTGACGGTGCACGGCATCCCCCGAAGGGGCCATTTGCGTCACGCGCTCGAATCCGACCGGATTCAGCCATCCCGGCACGGGGGACGGGGTCGCCACTCAGCCGGGTTGACGCTCCCGTGCCCTCGCCTGCGCCGCGTCCGCGAATTCCGCCGCTCGAGCCACGAACTCGAACGGGTCCATGCCGAAGATCTCGGCGAGACCATCGAAGTCGTTGGAGCTCCAGGGCAGCTCCAGCCGTACCCGTGCGGAGACGTACGGCTGCGTCTTTCCGATCGCCTCTGCGATCTCCTCCTGCGTGACATCCAGCTCACCGCGAAGCGCATCCACCAGGGCCGCCACCGCCAGGGTGAAGGGCGAAGGCGGGCCGGCGGCGCCCTTCCGGCGCGGCTTACTCATTCCGTTGCCCGTTCACGCGCCGCCGCGACCAGCCCCTCGAACAGGCCGAGATCTCGTCCGGTCTCCGGATGCCACTGCACGGCGAGCTCGAAGCGTTCCCCTGTCCCTTCCATCGCCTGGAGCACGCCGTCGCCGTCCTCGGCCGTGCCGATGAAGCCGGGATGGCTGCTGACGGCCTGGTGGTGGTGGCAGGGGGCGATGAAGGTGCTCTCGAGGAGCGTGGAGATCCTGTGTCCGGGGCGCAGCGTCACCTGGATCTGCCCGTAGTCGCTCGGACCACCCGCGTGATCTGCGTGGCCCACCGTGTCCGGCAGGTGCTGCACCAGCGTCCCGCCGGCCGCGACCGCCATCAGCTGCATCCCGCGGCAGATGCCGAGCACCGGGAGGCCGGCCTCCTCGGCCGCGTCCAGCACCCACAGCTCCGACGCGTCCCGGTCGTCGTACCAGGTGGTGACGTGCGGGTCGGGCCGTTCGCCGTAGAGCTCCGGGTTCAGGTCGGCGCCGCCCGCGATGAGCACGCCGTCGAGCCGGGAGACCGCGGTGACAGCGGCCTCCCGGCCGGCGAACACCGGAAGCAGCACGGGCACGCCGCCCGCGCGCTCGACGGCCGACGCGTAGTCGGTCGGAAGGAGGTCGGCACGCACCGACCGCCACGTGCCCCAGTCGGCGGGCTGGCGGTAGGTGGTGAGGCCGATGACCGGGGCGCTCATCCGCGACTCAGTCGAAGTCGGAGTCGAGCGGGGTCACGTAGGCGTGCGACAGGCCGCCGTCGACCAGGAACTCGGTCGCGGTGATGAAGCTCGACTCGTCGCTGGCGAGGAACGCCACCGCGTTGGCGAGCTCCTCCGGTTCGGCGAACCGCCCCATCGGGATGTGCACGAGACGACGCGCCGCACGCTCCGGGTCCTTGGCGAACAGCTCCTGCAGCAGCGGCGTGTTCACCGGGCCGGGGCAGAGCGCGTTCACGCGGATGCCCTTGCCGGCGAACTGCACGCCCAGTTCGCGCGTCATCGCCAGCACGCCGCCCTTGGACGCCGTGTACGAGATCTGCGACGTCGCCGCGCCCAGCAGCGCGACGAACGAGGCGGTGTTGATGATCGATCCGCTTCCCTGCTCCAGCATGTACGGCAGCACGGCCTTGCAGCACAGGTAGACGCTGGTCAGGTTGACCTTCTGCACCCGGTCCCACGCCTCGATGCCGGTCTTCAGGATGGAGTCGTCGTCCGCGGGCGAGATGCCGGCGTTGTTGAAGGCGATGTCGATGCGGCCGAAGCGCTCCTTGGCGAGCGCGAACATCGCGCCCACCTGCTCGGCGTCGGTCACGTCGACCTGGATGAAGGCTCCCCCGAGCTCGTCGGCGATCCGCGGCCCGTTCACGGCGTCGACGTCGCCGATCACGACCTTGGCGCCCTCGGCCACGAACTTCTTGGCCGTCGCCAGGCCGATGCCGCTGCAGCCTCCCGTGATGACGCCGACCTTGCCGTCGAGCTTTCCCATGTGTTCGCCTTTCGTGTGGTGATTCGTCGTGACCGTCGACACGTCAGTCGTCGGTGGAGAGGAAGACGTTCTTGACGTCGGAGAAGGAGTCGGGTGCGTCCGGTCCGAGTTCTCGCCCGAGGCCGGACTGCTTGAACCCGCCGAACGGCGTCCAGTAGCGCACCGAGGAGTGCGAGTTGACCGACAGGTTGCCCGACTCAACACCTCTGGCGACCCGCAGGGCGCGGCCGAGGTCGCGCGTGAAGATGGATCCGGACAGCCCGTACGTGGTGTCGTTGGCCTTGGCGATCGCGTCGGCCTCGTCGGTGAACGGCAGCACGGCCACGACAGGACCGAACAGCTCCTGCGTCCACACCGGGTCCTGCAGCGTGCGCGGCAGCACCACCGTCGGCGCCAGCCAGTATCCGTCGGTGCCGCTCACGGTCTGGCCCGCGAACGCGATGTCGGCGTCCACGAGGTGCGCGGCCACGGAATCCCGCTGGCCCGCTGAGATCAGGGGGCCCATCTCGGCGTCCTCCGCGTGCGGGTCGGTGACCCGGAACGACTTCACGGCCGGCTCGAGCAGTTCGAGGAACCGCTCGTAGACGCTCTGCTGCACGAGGATGCGCGACCGCGAGCAGCAGTCCTGGCCGGCGTTGTCGAACGCTCCGCCCGGCGCGGACGCAGCGGCCTTCTCGAGGTCGGCGTCGTCGAAGACGATGTTGGCGCTCTTGCCGCCCAGCTCCAGCGTCACCCGCTTCACCTGGTCGGCGCAGCCGCGCATGATCCCCTTGCCGACCTCCGTGGAGCCGGTGAAGCAGACCTTTCGCACCAGGGGGTGGGTGACGAAGCGCTCCCCGACGATGCGGCCCTTGCCCGGGATGACGGTGAAGACGCCCTCGGGGATGCCCGCCTCCAGCGCCAGCTCCGCGATCCGCAGCGCCGTCAGCGGAGTCAGCTCGGCGGGCTTGAGGACCACGGTGTTGCCCGCGGCGAGCGCCGGTGCGAAGCCCCAGCCCGCGATCGGCATCGGGAAATTCCACGGGACGATGATCCCGACGACCCCGAGCGGTTCGTGGAACGTGATGTCGACACCGCCCGGCACCGGGATCTGCCGGCCGAAATGGCGCTCGGGCGCGGCGGAGTAGTACGCGAGGACGTCGCGGACGTTCCCCGCCTCCCAGCGGGCGTTGCCGATCGTGTGTCCGGCGTTCAGCACCTCGAGGAGCGCGAGCTCCTCCCTGTGCTCGTCGACGATGGTCGAGAATGCGCGCAGCAGGCGGGCGCGTTCTCCCGGCGCGATCGCGCGCCAGGCCGGGTAGGCGCGGTGCGCACGCTCGATCGCGGCGTCCGTCTCGGCGAGGTCGGCCAGGGCGACATCGGTGATGACCTCGGCCGTCGCGGGGTTCAGGACCGTGTGCGTGCCGCCCGCGCCGAAGGGGGAGGTGGGGAACGTCATGCTCACAGCCTCTCGAATCCGCGCCGGAGTTCCCAATCCGTGACGGCGGACTCGAAGGCGGCGAGCTCGACGTCCGCGTAGTTCACGTAGTGGGCGACGACATCCTCTCCGAAGACCTCCCGGGCGATCTGGGACGCCGCGAAGGCGTCGCGCGCCTCGCGGAGAGTGGTCGGGACGGTCGGCGCCCCGGACTCGTACGCGTTGCCCAGGGTCTCCGGTTCGAGTTCCAGCTCGTGCTCGACGCCGTAGAGGCCGCCGGCGAGCATGGCCGCCAACGCCAGGTACGGATTCACGTCGCCGCCGGGGAGCCGGTTCTCCATCCTGGCGCCCGACCCGTGGCCGACCAGCCGAACGGAGCAGGTGCGGTTGTCGTGCCCCCAGGCGACGGCGGTCGGGGCGAACGACCCCTTGGCGAAGCGCTTGTAGGAGTTGATGTTCGGCGCGTAGAAGAGGGTGAACTCGCGCATCGTGCGCAGGACTCCCGCGATGAAGTGGTCGTAGAGCGGCGTGCGCTCGCCGGTCGCCTCGTCCCAGAACGCGAGGGAGCCGTCCAGTCCGCGCAGCGACATGTGCACGTGGCAGGAATTGCCCTCGCGCTCGCTCGGCTTCGCCATGAACGTGATCGACTTGCCGCGCTGGGAGGCGATGTCTTTGGCGGAGGTCTTGTAGACGGTGTGGTTGTCCGCGGTCGTCATGACCTCGGCGTACTTGAAAGCGATCTCGTGCTGGCCGAAGTTGCACTCGCCCTTGGCGGACTCCACGTCGAGGCCCGCCGCGTACATCAGGTTGCGGATGTCGCGCAGCAGCGGCTCCACCCGGCTCGAGCCGAGGATCGAGTAGTCGACGTTGTAGAGGTTCGCGGGCGTCAGATCGCGGTAGCCGGCCTTCCAGGCGTCCTCGTAGGTGTCCTCGAACACCACGAACTCCAGCTCGGTGCCCGCGAGCGCGGTGAACCCGTGCTTCGCCGCGCGCTCGGTCTGGGCGCGCAGGATGGCGCGGGGCGACACGCGCACCGGACCGCCGTGCTCGAGCGAGAGGTCGCACTGGATGAGCGCGGTGCCCGGCCGGTGCGGGAGCCGGCGGATGGTCGCCAGGTCGAGCTCGAAGACCATGTCGCCGTAGCCCTTGTCCCACGAGGAGATGTCGTAGCCGTCGACCGTGTTCATCTCGACGTCGACCGCGAGCAGGTAGTTGCAGCCCTCCGTGCCGTGCGCGAGCACGGAGTCGAGGAAGAAGCGGCCGTGGATGAACTTGCCCTGCAGGCGTCCCTGCATGTCGGTGAAGCCCAGGACGACGGTGTCGATCTCGTCGTCGAGGATCGCCTCCCTCAGCTGCTCGACGGTCAGCATGCGGTCGTTGCGCGTGGTCACGTTCGTGTCCCTCATTTCAGTAGGCCCTTCAGCAGCGCCGCCGTGGCGGCGCAGTGGTCGTGCATGACGAAGCGGGCCCGGTCGGCGTCGCCGTCCAGGATCGCCTGCACGATGATGCGGTGCTGCTCCTCCGAGCTCTCGATGTTCTTCTGCAGGAACGGGATCTCGGCGAGCAGCTGGTGGATCTTGATCTGCACCGTGTTGCAGGCCGTCGAGAGCTCGTCGGAGCCGCACACGGTCGCGATCGCCAGGTGCAGCCGGGCGTCGGCCTGTCGGTACTCGGCGGGCGACCCGGCCGCGTCCAGGTCGCGCAGGCAGCTCCTCAGCAGCTCCCGCTGATCGGCAGAGAGATCGGTCTGCGCGGCCTGGTAGGCGGCGCCGGGCTCGATGACGGCACGGAACACCGTGACGTCTTCGATGTCGGAGGCACGGGCCGGGACCGCCGTCTGGTCGGGCCGCCAGTCGCCCGGCACCACGACCGACTCCACGATGGTGCCTCCGCCCCGCCCGCGCGTCGTCGACACGAATCCCGCGGCGCGCAGCGCGCTGATCGCCTCCCGGAGGGTCGCCCGGGAGACGCTCAGGCGCTCCGCGAGCTCCCGCTCGGCCGGCAGCCGGTCGCCGGCCCGGAAGATCCCCAGCTGGATCGCCGAGCCGAGCTGCTCCACGCACGACTCGAACGCCATGTGGCCGCGCACGGGACGCAGCACCGCATCCACCAGCGGGGAGTCGATCGGTGCTGCGTCCGTGCCGGAGTCGGTCGTGTGTTGCCGTTGGTTCATCGTGCTGCGCTCACTCCTTGAGCAGTTCGTCCGCGCTGAGCGTCAGGTGGCTGGCCTCGTCCTGCGTCATGAAGTGCTTGCGGCCGGTCGTGAACCAGAGCACGGTCGCGAGCAGGGCGACGACCACCACCGCGATCGGCGCGTAGTTGAAGGTGTCAGCGGTGATCGGTGTGACCGGCGGCAGCACGAACAGGATGACGATGAAGATCACCCAGACCACGGCGATCCAGCCGATCACCGCGCTCCAGCGGCCGAGGTTCCAGACGCCGGGCGTGAAGCTCTTGTCGAGTCGTCTCAGCAGCACCGGTGTGACGTAGGCGATGTAGAGGCCGATGACCGCGATCGAGGTGACGGCGAGGTAGGCGGTGAGATTGACCAGCGCGGGCGCCGCCAGGATGATCGCCAGCACGACGCACAGCCAGATCGAGTTGGTCGGCGTGCCGGTGCGCGGGTTCACCTTCGCCCACAGCCGCGAGCCGGGGATGGCGTTGTCGCGCGAGAACGCGTAGCTCATGCGCGAGTTCGCCGTGACCGACGCCATGCCGCAGAAGAACTGCGCGCCGCAGACGATGAAGAGCAGGAACTTCGCCACGGTCGGGTTGTTGAGCGCGTCGAGGAAGATCTGAGCAGGCGGGAGCCCGGTCGAGGTGGCGGCGAGCTTGGTCAGGCCGGCCTGGCTGCCGTCCTGGATGGCCGCGGTGATCGAGAACAGCAGGATCCAGCCGCCGACGATCGAGATCAGCACGCTCATCACGATGCCGCGGGGTGCGGCCGTCGAGGCCTTCTTGGTCTCCTCGGAGACGTGCGCGGAGGCGTCGTACCCCGTGTACGTGTACTGCGCCATGAGCAGACCCATCAGGAACACGTAGGGGGCGAACGACCAGCCGGTCTCGTTGTGCCACGCGGTGAAGGTCCAGCCGACGTCCTGGTGCCGGGTCGGGATGATCCAGAGCGCGCCGACGATGATCAGCACGCCGACGATGTGCCACCACGCGGACACGTTCGACAGCAGCGAGACCAGCTTCACGCCGAAGGTGTTCAGCAGGCCGTGCACCACGATGAGCACGACGAACAGCACGAACGTGTTGATCGCGTTCACGTCGATGCCCCACACCAGGTTGCCGAACGCCATCATGGTGACGGCGGCGCCGTAGTCGATGGCCGCGGTGACGGCCACCTCGCCGAGGAAGTTGAACCAGCCGACGAACCAGGCCCACTGGCGCTTGTTCCGCTTCGCGAGCCGGCCGGCCCAGAAGTACAGGCCACCGGCGGTCGGATACTTCGAACAGACCTCCGCCATCGCCAGCGCCACGCACAGGACGAACACGCCGACCAACGGCCAGCCGATGTTGATGGCCGACGGGCCTCCCGACTTGAGCGCGATGCTGTATGAGGTGATGCAGCCGGCCAGGATCGAGATGATGGAGAACGAGATCGCGAAGTTCGAGAAGCCGCTCATCCCCCGATGGAGCTCCTGCTTGTAACCGAGTGCCGCGAGATCGGCGGCGTCGGAGTCCTCGGTTTCCTTTCTGGTGTCACTCATGCGTTACTGCCTCTCCTTCGAGGGATCACATTGGTGTCCATATCGTGCCGAGCCGCGATCGGTGTTGTCAATGGCCTGACCTCAGACTTTTAACCGAAGGAGTCCAACCCTAAGTGCCGGCGCAGCGCCCGCGTGAGGTCGTCGACCTCGTCGAGCTGCGCCGGTGTGAGTGCGTCGAGGAACAGCTCGCGTATCGCTCGGAGGTGCGGGACCGAGCCGGCCCGGAAGGCCGCCGAGCCGGCGTCCGTCGCGATCACGTCGATCCCGTGGACGTCGTCCGCGCACGCCTGGCGGCTGATCAGTCCGCGTTTCTCCATGCGGCCGAGGTGATGGGAGAGTCTGCTGCGTTCCCAGCCGATCAGGTCTGCGAGCTCGGAGGAGCGGAGCGTGCGACCCTCGGCTTCCGTGAGCGCGAGCAGCACCTGGTAATCGCCCGTGGACAGCTCCGATTCGCTCTGCAGCCTGCTGCCCAGGCGGGTGCGCAGCGCTTCGGCCGTCTCGATGTAGTTGCGCCAGGTGCGGAGTTGGTCCCGCGTCGGCCCACGGCGCGGGCTGTCCTCGCTCATCTGGTCTCCCTCCGGGAATTGACGCGTCAAGTCCATTGTTACAGCATTGACACGTCAATCCGGATGGTCCGGCGGCGAGAGAGGTCGTGATCGACATGGCAGAGCTTGAGTTCGGACTGAACTCCTTCGGCGACGTCGCGACCGACGGCGGCAGGGTCCTGTCGGACGCCGAGACCCTGCGGCTGATGGTCGAGGAGGCACAGCTCGCCGAGTCCGTCGGCCTCGACGTCTTCAGCGTCGGCGAGCACTACCGCGAGGACATGGTCGACTCCGCCACTCCCGTGGTGCTCGGGGCGGCCGCCCAGGCGACCTCCACGATCCGGCTCGGCACCTCGGTCACAGTGCTGTCGACGCAGGACCCCGTGCGGCTGTACCAGCAGTTCTCCACGGTCGACGGGATCTCCGGCGGACGGGCGCAACTCGTGCTCGGCCGCGCCTCGGCGATCGAGTCGTTCCCGCTGTTCGGCTACGACATCGCGGAGTACGAGGACATCTTCGACGAGAAGCTCGACCTCTTCCTCCGCCTCATGCGCGAGGACAGGGTCACCTGGTCCGGCCGGTACCGCAGCCCGCTCGAGTCCGTCCGGCTGCGGCCGCGGATGCCCGAGGGCGGCATCCCCGCCTGGATCGGCATCGGCGGGAGCCCCGACTCGGTCATCCGCGCCGCCCGGCACGGCCTTCCCCTGATGATGGCGATCATCGGCGGCAAGCCCGAACGCTTCGCCGGCCATGCAGAGCTCTACCTGCGGGCCCTCGCCCAGTTCGGGCAGCCGGAACTGCCGATCGGACAGCACTCGCTCGGGCTGATCGCGGAGACCGACGACGAGGCGAAGACCGAGCACTGGGAGTACTGGCAGCCGGTCGTGACCGCGCTGAGCCAGGAGCGCGGGTTCTACCCGCCCACCGCGGAGCGCTATGCGCAGGAGGTCGCGACCGGCGCGCTCTACGTCGGCTCCCCCGAGACCGTGGCGCAGAAGCTGGCCGCGATCGTGCGCACCAACCACCTCTCCCGGTTCGACCTGAAGTATGACGTCCGGCACCTCCCGGTGAAGGCCCGCGAGCGCAGCATCCGCCTCTTCGGCGAACAGGTCGCGCCCCGCGTCCGCGAACTCATCGCCGAAGACCCGGGCGACTGGCGCCTCACCGGCCGCCACACGGCCCAGATCGTCAGCGCGCGGGCGAAGACCGCGCAGTGACCTCCCTCGCCAGCCCCTCATCATCCGTTCCGACAGGAGACACACCATGACCGACATCACCGGCCTCGAATTCGGCCTCGACACCTTCGGCGACCTGCCGAGGGACGACCGGGGCGAGATCACCAGCTATGCACAAGCGATCCGCGCCACCAGGGACGAGGCGATCCTCGCCGACGACCTCGGCGTCGACGCCTTCGCCGTGGGTGAGCACCACCGCCCCGAGTTCGCGATCTCGACCCCGGAGACGGTGCTCGCCGGCATCGCCACCGCGACCGAGAACATCCGCCTCGGCTCCGGCGTGACCGTGCTGTCGTCCGACGACCCGGTGCGGGTGTTCCAGCGCTTCGCGACGGTCGACGCCCTCTCGAACGGGCGGGCGGAGGTGATCCTGGGCCGAGGGTCGTTCACCGAGTCGTTCCCGCTGTTCGGGTACGACCTGGCCGACTACGACCTGCTCTTCGACGAGAAGATCGACCTCTTCCACAAACTGCTCGACGAGAAGCCGATCAGCTGGGAGGGCACCACCCGGGCCGCCCTGCACGAGGCCGACGTGTTCCCCAAGACCGAGTCCGGCCGCCTCCGCACCTGGGTCGGCGTCGGCGGAACTCCGCAGTCGGTGCTGCGCACGGCGCACTACGGGTTCCGGCTCATGCTCGCGATCATCGGCGGCGCCCCCTCCCGGTTCACGCCGTATGTCGACCTGTACCGCCGGGCGGCCGAGCAGTTCGGCACGGAGGCCCTCCCGGTGGGGATGCACTCCCCCGGGTTCATCGCCGAGACCGACGAGGAGGCGAAGGAGCTGTTCTACCCCGGCTACAAGGTGATCCGCGACCGGATCGGCGCCCTGCGCGGCTGGCCGCCGCTGCAGCGGCAGGAGTTCGAGACGGACGTCGCGCACGGCTCGCTCTACATCGGCTCCCCCGAGACCGTCGCCCGCAAGATGGCCGACGCGATCCGCACGCTCGACGTCGGCCGCTTCGACCTCATCTACACCGCAGGCGGCGCCATGCGGGCCGGCGACCGGATGCGCGCCGTCGAGCTCTACGGCACGACGGTCGTCCCGATGGTGCGCGAGCTGCTCGCCGAGACGCCGAAGGCCACGACGGGCGCCGCGTTCCGGCGCTGACGGGAGGACAAACATGAACGACAGCATCCTCGCGACCGACATTCACACGGTCGGCATTCTCGGGGCCGGAAAGGTCGGCACCGTCCTCGCCAGGCTCGCTCTCGCGGCCGGCCATCGCGTGCTCATCGCCGGCTCCGGGGACCCCGACCGCATCGCCCTCACCATCGAGGTCCTCGCCCCGGGCGCGACGGCGACGCGTCCCGAGGAGGCGGCAGAAGGGGCGGATGTCGTGATTCTCGCGCTGCCGCTGGGCAAATACCGCGACCTCCCGGTCGAGCAGCTGCGCGGCACGCTCGTGATCGACGCGATGAACTACTGGTGGGAGACCGACGGCATCCGCGACGACCTGAACGACCCGCTCACCTCGACGAGCGAGATCGTGCAGGAGTTCCTCGCCGGATCGCGCGTCGTGAAAGCCCTGAACCACATGGGCTACCACGATCTGGAGGAGGAGAGCCGCCCCGCCGGTGCACCCGAACGCAAGGCCATCGCGATCGCCGGCGACAACGCGGCCGACCTCGACACGGTTGCGGCCCTCATCGACGCCCTCGGCTTCGACCCGGTCGTCGCCGGGCCGCTCGCCGCCGGCGTCCTCCTGCAACCGGGCCGCCCGACCTTCGGCGCGGACGTTCCCGCCGACGAGCTGCGCACGCTGATCCGCGCGGCGGAGACCGACCGGGATCTGGCGCCTGCGCGGCTCTGAACCGCTCGACCGCCTCCCGTTCGGTCAAACGTGCAGATTCCGCCCCTAGACGAGTCCTTCGATCGGAGGGATAATTTATCTTGCACAGACTAGTGCAAGATAAGGGGTGGGGCATGTACTACAGCAAGGGGAACTACGAAGCCTTCGCACGTCCGCGCAAGCCCGAACGCGCCGATCGCGCATCCGCGTACCTCGTCGGCGGAGGCCTCGCCTCCCTGGCGGCAGCCGCCTTCCTGATCCGCGACGGCCAGGTTCCCGGTGAGAGGATCACCATCCTGGAGGCCTCCTCGATCGGCGGCGGCGCTCTCGACGGCGCCGGCGATGCCGAGACCGGCTGGCTGATCCGTGGCGGCAGGGAGATGGAGGACCACTTCGAGTGCCTCTGGGATCTCTACCGCTCCATCCCGTCGCTCGAGGTCGACGGGTCCGTGCTCGACGAGTTCTACTGGCTCAACAAGGACGACCCCAACTATTCGCTGCAACGGGCCACGGTCGACCGCGGACAGGACGCCAGGACGGGGATGACGTTCACCCTCGACGCCAAGGCCACCAAAGACATCGTCGACATCGTCCTCGCCGTTCCCGAGCAGCTGTACGACAAGCGCATCGACGAGGTGATGAGCAGGAACTTCTTCGACTCCAACTTCTGGCTGTACTGGCGCACGATGTTCGCCTTCGAGGAGTGGCACAGCGCACTGGAGATGAAGCTGTACGTGCAGCGCTTCATCCACCACATCGACGGCCTGCCCGACTTCAGCGCACTCAAGTTCACGAAGTACAACCAGTACGAGTCGCTCGTGCTGCCCCTGCTCACCTGGCTCCGCGACCAGGGGGTACAGGTGCGGTTCGACACCAGGGTCATGAACGTCGCGTTCGACATCCGGGCCGACCGCAAGACGGCGCGGCGGATCGAATGGATCGAGAAGGGCGTCGAAGGCGGGGTGGACCTCGGCGACGACGACCTCGTGTTCGTCACGAACGGTTCGCTGGTCGAGAACTCGAGCTGGGGCGATCATCACACGGCCGCGGGCTGGGACCCGGTCGTGCACGATGGCGGCAGCTGGCACCTCTGGCGCAACATCGCCGCCCAGGATCCGTCGTTCGGACGCCCGGACAAGTTCTGCACGTTCCCGGAGCAGTCGCAGTGGGAGTCGGCCTCGATCACGACGATCGACGAGCGCATCCCCGCCTACATCGAACGGATCGCCAAGCGCCCCACCCGCAGCGGCAAAGTCGTCACGGGCGGCATCGTCACCGCCCGAGACTCCGCGTGGCTGCTCAGCTGGACAGTGAACCGGCAGCCGCACTTCAGCAAGCAGCCCGACGACCAGACCGTCGTCTGGTTCTACGGCCTGTTCACCGACGTCCCCGGCGATTACGTGAAGAAGCCGATGCGCGAGTGCACCGGCGAGGAGATCACGCGGGAGTGGCTCTACCACCTCGGCGTTCCGCTGGAGGAGATCGACGGGCTCGCCGCCACCGGCGCCATCACCCGGCCGTGCATGATGCCCTTCATCACCGCCTTCTTCCTCCCCCGCACCGCGGGCGACCGGCCGGCCGTCGTACCGGACGGCGTGACCAACTTCGCCTTCATCGGCCAGTTCGCCGAGTCCACGCGCGACTGCATCTTCACGACGGAATACTCGGTCCGAACGGCGATGGAGGCCGTCTACCAGCTGCTCGACGTGGAGCGCGGCGTCCCAGAAGTGTTCGGCTCGGTCTACGACGTCCGCGAGCTCATGAAGTCCACGCGCTACCTCAGAGACGGCAAGAAGCTGCCGATCCCGGCGTTCGCGAAGCGCTACGTGGAGAAGACGATGATCGGTCGGATGCTCGAGGAGTACGAGGTCATCTAGCGACGTCGCCCCACGGAACACGTCACGCGAATAGGAGAGAAATGAACGACATCACCACAGTCACGGTCCTCGGCACCGGCGTGCTCGGCTCGCAGATCGCATACCAGACCGCCTTCCACGGCCTGAGCGTGACCGCGTACGACATCAGCGAGGAGGCGCTCACCGCCGCCCGCCAGCGGTTCGCGGGGCTCGCCGCCCTGTACGAGAAGGAGGTCGCCGGAGCGGCGGACGGCACGGCGCAGGCAGCGCTCGCCACGATCCGCTACAGCTCCGACCTCGGCGACGCCGTCGCGGACGCCGACCTGGTCATCGAGGCGGTGCCGGAGAACCTGGACCTCAAGCGCGACATCTACACCCGGCTGGGCGAGCTCGCCCCGGCGAAGACGATCTTCGCCACCAACTCCTCCACCCTGCTGCCGAGCGACCTCGTCGGCTACACGGGACGGCCGCAGAAGTTCCTCGCCCTGCACTTCGCCAACCATGTGTGGGTGAACAACACCGCGGAGGTGATGGGCACGACGCAGACCGACCCCGCCGTCTATCAGTCGGTCGTCGACTTCGCGACCGCGATCGGGATGGTACCGATCGAGCTGAAGAAGGAGAAGGCGGGCTACGTCCTCAACTCTCTGCTCGTCCCGCTGCTCGACGCGGCGGCCGAGCTGCTCGTCGACGGCATCGCCGACCCGGAGACCATCGACAAGACCTGGCGGATCGGCACCGGATCGCCGAAGGGGCCCTTCGAGATCTTCGACATCGTGGGCCTCAACACGGCCTACAACATCTCCTCGGTCTCCGGCCCCAAACAGCAGGAGTTCGCCGCCTACCTGAAGAAGAACTACCTCGACCAGGGCAAGCTCGGCATCGCGACGGGGGAAGGGTTCTACCGGTATTGAGCGGGCCGGCCCCCGTGATCGTCGAGTTCACCCACGCGGGCGCGACACTGATCGCGGAGGAACGCGGCGCAGGACACCCGGTCTTCGTGCTCATCCACGGCATCGGGATGGGTCGTACGGTCTTCGGCGGGCTGATCGACATCCTCACCGAACACGGCCGGGTGGTCGCCATCGACCAACCCGGCTACGGGGATGCCCCGGAGCCGCCGCGCACACCGACGATGGAACGCACAGCCGACCTCGTCGCCGCCTACCTCCGCTCGCGCGATCATGGCCCCGCCATCGTCATCGGCCACTCGATGGGGACGCAGGTCGCCACGGAACTGGCCGTGCGGCATCCTGCGCAGGTCGAGCGACTCGTGCTGGTCGCGCCGACCGTGGACGCGAGCGCACGCCGGGTGGCACCACAGCTCTGGCGGCTGTTCCGCGACCTCGCCCCAGAGAATCCGTTGGTGCTCTACCGTGGGGCCCGAGAGTATCTGCGCGCCGGCCCGAACCTGAGGCGCAAGCTGCACGCGATGCTCGCGCACCATCCAGAGCTCTCCTATCCACGGGTCTCGGCACCAACCCTCGTGATCCGCGGCGCTGACGATCGGGTCTGCCCGCGGTCCTGGTGCACAACAGTGTCCGCGACCGTCCCCGGCGCCCGATACACGGAGGTCCCTGGGCACCGCCACGAGACGATGATCCGCGACCCGCAGGAGGCCGCTGTGCGAATCCTGGCGTTCGTGGCGGACTGAGCCGACACCGCCTCACGCTCCAGCGAAGTAGCCCCACGGGACGGCGAAGGTTCCGATGGGATGAGGATGAGCGCGGATCCGGATCACCTCCCGTCGCCGAGAATTCCCCCACGCGCGCTGACCGCCGGAATGGCGCCGGTCACGAGCCCGACCAGCTCCTCGCCGGTGACCTCCTCCGTCCGCACGCCCTGGACCACGTTGCCGGCGCGCATCACCCAGACCTGCGACGACAGCCGCTTGACCTGCTCGAAGTTGTGCGAGACGACGAGCACGGTCTGGCCGCCGTCCACCACCCGCTGGATCAACGCCTCCACCTGCGCCGTCTCGCGCAGCCCGAGCGCCGCCGTCGGCTCGTCGAGGATGATCATGCCCCTGGCCCACATCACGCCGCGGGCGATCGCCACGGCCTGGCGTTGGCCGCCGGAGAGTCGCTTGACGGGCCGGTTCACCGAGGGGACGTTGACGGCCAGATCGGAGACCAGCCGATGGGCCTCGCGCTGCATCTCTCGGCGGCGGAGCATCGGGAAGCCGACGAACCGGGTGAGCTCGCGCTCCAGGTAGAGGTTCTGCCACACGCTGAGCTGGTCGCACAGCGCGAGGTCCTGATAGACCGTCTCGATCCCGGCAGCGCGCGCGTGTTTCGGCGAGCCGAACTGCACGGGCTCGCCGTCGATCCTGATCTCGCCGGCGTCGGGCTGGTAGAGCCCGGTGAGGCACTTGACCAGCGTCGACTTGCCCGCGCCGTTGTCACCCACGATCGCAGTGACCTCGCCCTTCCGGACCGTGAGCGACGCGCCGCGGAGGGCCTCGACGCTGCCGAACCGCTTGCGCAGGTCGGAGACCTCCACCTTGATGTCGTTCACTTTCGTCCTCTCATGAGTGTCGCGGCGGCGATGACGACGATGCCGATGACCAGCGGGGAGTAGAAGGCGCTCACCCCGAGGAGGGTCAGGCCCGACTGCAGGAAGGTGAGAAGGACGGCGCCGATCACCGGGCCGACGATGGTGGCGCGCCCGCCGAAGAGGCTGACTCCGCCGAGCACCACCGCGGCGATCGCCTTGAGCAGGTAGTCGGTGTTCGTCGCCGGCTGGCTCGACCCGATGTACGAGGTGAGCATGATGGCGCCGACACCTCCCATCGCGCCGCAGATGATGTAGCCCGCGAGCTTCACCCGCGGGACCTTGAGTCCCATCGCCGTTGCCGCTTCGGTGTTGTCGCCGACGGCGAGCACGTGCGTGCCGAACCGGGTGTGGAACAGGAGGATGTGCAAGACGATCGCGATGCCGATCGCGATGAGGAAGTTGTAGCGGATGCCGCCCAGCGAGTGCACGCTGACGAACGTCAGCGCGGGCTCCGGGATCTGCACGGGCTTGCCCTCCGAGATGATGAGGCCGAGACCCAGCACCAGGCTCAGCGAGCCGAGAGTGACGATGAAGTCGGGGATCCTCACCCAGCCGATGAACGCACCGTTGAACGCACCGACGGCGACGCCGGTCACCAGTGCCACGAGGCAGCACAGGATGAGCGGCCAGCCGGCCTGATACGCCGTCGCCATCGTGACACTGCCGAGCGCGACCGTCGCTGCGAGCGACAGGTCGATCCCGGCGAGTGTCACCGCGAAGGTCGCGCCGAGCGCCAGGACGATCGGGATCGTCGAGTCGGCGAGCATCGAGGTGATGCTCGGCCAGGACAGGAACCGCGGGTTGGCGATCGAGAAGACGATGATGAGCACAGCCAGCGCGACGGGCGCGGTGGCCTTGCTCCACACCTCCTCCTGTCCGAGGCTGCGGGTCAGGCTCCGAAGCCGTCCGAACGGTGGATCGGTCGGGGCGTCGATGGTGGTGGACTGCGTAGTCATTGGATGAGGATCCCCAGGGTCGTGGGTGGATTGCTCGGGTGGCGGGTTACTCGAAGGGGTTCGGCACGGTGAAGTCGGCGGGCGGCGCCGGGAAGTTCTTCAGCGCGGCGTCGGCGTTCTTCTTGTCCACGATGAGGACCGGCGTCTCGACCTTGGCCGGGATCTTCTTGCCCGAGTGCGCCGCGAGGCAGGCCTGGACCGACTGCTCCCCCATCAGGTAGGGGAACTGCTCGACGGCGGCGGGTTGTCCGCCCGCGATGATGTCCTTCAGCTGGTCCTGCGTGCCGTCGACGCCGACCACGGCGACCTTGCCCTTCAGGCCGGCCTCCTCCACGGCCTGCTCGATGCCCATCGCCATGTCGCCCGACGGGGTGAAGAAGCCCTTGATGTTCGGGTTCGCGATGAGGATCGTCGCCGCAGCGCTCTTGGCCTTCGCCTTGTCGAAGTCGGCGGCGACCGTCTGCGTGATCTTCAGCTTGCCGTCCACCGTGTCGGTGAAGCCCTTGAGCCTGGCGTTGCTCCCGGGGTCGGCGACCAGGCCGCCGATCAAGGCGACCTCGCCGCCCTCGGGGACGAGGCTCAGCATGGCCGTTCCGCCCGCTGCACCGGCCGTCTCGTTGTTCGTCCCGACATAGGTCGTGAGCTTCACGCCTGCCGCCTCCGCGGCTTTCGTGTCGATCGGGAGGTCGAGGTTGACGATCGGGGTGCCGGCCTGCGACACCGGGGCAAGCCCGGTGAGGAGGTTGGTCTGACTGGTCGGGTTGACGATGTAGCAGTCGTAGCCGGCCGTGACGAGCGCGTTGAGCTTGGTCGCCTGGCCGCTGTCGTCGGTGACGGTCTCCGCTGCGACCGTGGTGAGCTTCGCTCCTGCCGCCTTCGCCGCCTTCTCCGCGCCCTGTGCCATGGCGCCGAAGTAGGTGTTGTCCAGCGGTTTGATGACCAGGGCGATCTTCACGCCTGCGGCGTCGGTCGAGCCGGCGCCTGCCGTCCCCGCGGAACAGCCGCTGAGTGCGGACACTACAATGAGGCTCGTCCCTGCTGCTGCGAGGACGAGGCGCTTCCGGGTGGTGCGATGTGCCATCTTGCTCTCTCCTTTGAGTGTGACTTCGGACAGTCGCTGCCTCGGCGGCAGCGGTGACGCGATGGCTGGTCACAGTGGTTCTTCGCATGAGTTGCTGTGACCAGCCGTTCCGTGTGGTGCTTCGGACGGCCGCGCGCCTGCGGCCGTGCCGCTCAGGCCCGGGGCGACCCGAGCATGAGCGGAGTCGTGAGGGGGACGCATCCGCAGGTCGTCCCGAATTCGATGTCGAGCGGTACCCGCACCTCTCGGACCTCCCGCGTCGGATCGGAGGTGCGCTCGCCGAGCAGCTCCATCGCGCGGGCGGCGACCGTCTGCACCGGCACGACGGCCTGCGTGGGCTTGAGTCCGGTGACGGTGGCCTCGCCGATCGAGTCGATCGTCGTCACGAGAACGTCGCGCGGCACGTGCAGCCCCAAGCGGGCGATGGCGGCCATCGCACCCCAGAACATGCGGTTGTTGGTCGTGAAAACGCCGAACGGCGGGGTCAGCTCGCGGAAGAGCTTGAGCGCTCCCGCCGCGGCATCGTCCGGCGTCTGGTGGCCGTCGCTGACGAAGACGTCCAGCCCGGCCTCCTCGAGCACCCGCCGGTAGCCCTCTTCGCGGTCGCCGACGGACGAGATGCCGGTGTCGCCCGCGATCAGCGCGACCTGGGTCAGGCCGTGGTGCTTCACGAGGTGGCCGACCAACTGCTCCGCCGCGCGCTCGTAGTTCGGGAGGACGTGGTCGGCGAGGTCGCGGAGGGCCGGCGTGGTGCGGTCGACGACCACGGTCGGGATCTCGCTGACGGCGTCGGCGAGGCTGGGCGCCCCGGCAGGGAGGACGATGAGCCCGTCGACGCGCTGCTGGCGGAAGGTGCGCAGGTAGCGCTCCTCCTGCTGGCTCTCCTCGTCGGAGTCGCCGAGCAGCAGCGTGGGACTCTCCGCAGACAGCCGCTCCTCGATCGCACGTGTGAGCAGCGCGAAGAAGCCGTTGCGCACATCCGGGATGATCAGGCCGATGATCCCGGAGCGGCGGGTGCGCAGCCCCGACGCCGCGGCATCGCCCACGTAGCTGAGCTCGTCGACCGCCGCCATGACCTTGTCGCGCATCGACTGCGTCACGTACTGCTCGCCGCGCAGCACGCGCGAGACGCTCTTGACCGATACCCCCGCGTGCTCGGCGATGTCGACGAGCCGCGCGGGCGCTCGCAACCCGGAACCGGTCTGCACACTCATGCGCACCTCCCAGAAGACGAGGATCCATCCCGCATACAGCGCTTCCCTCCGCACATTCACGCGGCCTCCTCGCTCATCGGGATGAGGTCCGCCGGAGGATAGTCTTCCGCCTCCCACCATCCCGCAGCGATTCCGGCGAGCAGCGCGGCGCCGCGCGAGACGGCTTCCCGCTCTGCGGCCATCGCGAGGGGCCATGCCGCGCGCGCCATCTTGGCCTCGATCCAGCGTCGCGATCGCAGCCCTCCGCCGATCAGCAGCGACCTGCCGGTGACCCCGGACAGCCGTCGCATGCCGACCTCGGCAGCTGCCGCGGCCGCGGCGTAGCCCTCGAGCGCGCCGGCCCAGGCGACCTCGGCCGGCAGGTCGAGCACGTGGCGCGGAACGTCGCCCTCCTGCATCCTCAACAGCTGGTCGACAGGGATCGGGTCGGCTGGGACACGGATCGCGGCGAACTCGATGTCGTCGCGCGTGAGGCCCAGGTGCCCGAGCAGTGTCGACATCGCGAGCCCGGGCCGCAGGGTCTCCCAAAGCAGCATGTGCCGTTCCGTTCCCGGCCAACGCGTGACGGTGAGGTCGCCGGGCTGTCCGGGGAGGACGGGGTGCGGATCGCCGACCTCCGGGCTCCAGGAGACGACCAGGGGTTCTCCCGTGCCGAGTGAGTCGATGACCTCGTCGCGCTCTCCGCCCGCGCCGACGACGCCGACCGGGTGATCGTGCCCCGCGATGGTGACGGGGATTCCTCGGCGCAGGCCGCTCCAACGCTCGCCGCCCTCGTTGACCCGGCCGAGGACGGTCCCCGCGCGGCGGGCGGGCGCCCAGGCGATGTCGTCCAGGCCGACGGCGCGGAGGATGTCGGCGTCGTACCGACCGGCGACCGGGTCGAAAGCTCCGCTGGTCGCGGCGAGGGAGTGCTCCTGGCCCAGCGCCCCGGTCAGCCGCCAGAGGGTGAGGCCGGCCACACCGGTCCAGGTCCCTGACAGCTCGACCCCGGAGGCCCTCAGCCAGCCGAGCTTCGCGATGCTCGTCACGTTGCGCGCGCGGCGACCCGTTCGACGGAGGATGTCGTCGGGGCCGAACTCGGCGGCCAACCGCTCGGCGATCTCTTCGCCGCGGCCGTCGTGCCAGGCGACGAGCGGAAGGCGTCCCGGTCCGTCCGGACGGATGACGGTGCCCGTCTCGCCCATGCTGGAGACACCGACACCGGCGATCCTGTTGCGCAGTTCTCCGAGCTGGGCGATGGCGGCGCCGATCGCGGAGAAGAGATCCTCCGGCGTCATCTCGACGCCGTCGGCGGTGGCACGGAACGGTGTGGGAGCGGTCCCGATGCCGAGCGATCGACCGTGCCGGTCGATCGCGTTCGCCTTGATCGACGACGTGCCGAGATCGATGCCCAGCAGCAGCTCGTCGCGCATCACCTGTCTCCTTCGACGTTCCGTGAGGTCTTTCTGACCAACGATGGACAAAGTAACACACGATGGATAGTCTGTCCAACGTTGTCAGACCGGGTTCCACAACTCGCTGGGAACGAAGACGTTCAGCCATCGACCAAGGAGACGAACTTGTCCCTCATCACACTCCGAGAGATCCTCGACGCCGCAGGAGACGGCTCGTACGGGGTCGGCGCGTTCAACGTGACCGACCTCGTGCAGGCAGAAGCCGTGCTCGAGGCCGCCGTCGAGACCGACTCACCCGTGATCGTCCAGACGATCGCCGGCTCGTCGGCGCACGGCAGCGACGAGCCGTTCTGGGAGGCCCTGGTCAACCTGATCAAGCGCTATCCGCAGGTGCCGGTCACCCTCCACCTCGACCACGGCGCCTCCTACGAAGACTGCGTGCGAGCGATCCAGGCGGGCTTCACGAGCGTCATGATCGACGGCAGCCTGCTGCCGGACCGCGTCAGCCACGCGAGCTTCGACGAGAACGTCGCAGTCACCCGCACGGTCGTGGAGTACGCCCACGCGCGCGGGGTCTCCGTGGAGGGCGAGCTCGGCACCATCGGCGGCTCGGAGGACGGCGGCGCAACGGTCAAGGAGATCGTCCTCGCCGACCCGGACGACGCCGCGGACTTCGTCGAACAGACCGGTGTGGACGCCCTGGCGGTCGCCATCGGCACGTCGCACGGCGCCTACAAGTTCACCAGCCCGCCGGACGGCACGGTGCTGCACATGGACCTGATCGCCGAGATCGCCTCCCGGGTCCCCGGCACCCACCTGGTCATGCACGGCTCGTCGTCCCTCCCGGCCGACCTCCGCGCGGAGATCAACCGATTCGGCGGCACGCTCCCCGAATCGTGGGGCGTCCCGGAGGACGAGAAGGCGCGCTCGACCCAGCTCGGCATCCGCAAGATCAACCAGGGCATGGACTCGCACATGGCGTACTCGGCGGCGGCGCGGAAGTCGCTCGCCGAGGACGGCATCACCGTCGACCCCGCGCCGTTCCAGCGCGCCGCACGCGAGGCCATGCAGGCCATCGTCGCCGACCGGATGCAGGTGTTCGGTCAGGCCGGGCAGGCCTATCGGCATCGTTGACGCCGGGTCGGCTCCGCGACGCGGAGCCGACCATCGCCGCCGGCGTGCCGCGGGCCGACTCAGGAGCGGGATTCGTCCAGCACCCGGCGAAGCGCGTCGACGATCCTGGTCGCGCGATCGTCCGCGCCCGCTTCGAGCCAGTTCGTGACGAACGCGAAGCCGACGCGTGCATCGAGGTCCGCGAAGGCGACCTGGCCGCCTGCGCCGTCGTGGCCGAAGCTCGAGGGACCGAGGTAGCGACGGGCCTCGGAGTCGAGCTGCAGTCCCCGCCCCCACCGCGGCCAGGGTCCCGGCGTAGGGAAGACCGGCTCACCCGAGCTCATCGGGACCAGCGCTTCCCTCAGCGTCGCGTCGTCCAGCAACCGGGTGCCGTCGGCCTCGACGACCGTCGCGGACCAGATCGCGGAAAGTGCGTCGGCCGTCGCGATCCCGCCCGCTCCCGGAACCTGGGCGGCACGAAGCCGCGCATCGTTGAAGCCGCCGTCCGGCGTCACCAGGGCCGCGGGGAGGGCGCCGCCCAACGTCATCGCGAGTCCGGTCCACTCGGACGGCGCTTCGAGGAGCTGCTCTCCGGCCTCCAGCTGGCTGGGCGACGCCTGGAGGTGGGCGACCCGCTCCGCCTCCGCGTCCGGCAGCCCGATCCAGGCGTCGCCGGTGATCGGGCCCGCCAGCTCGGCGAGGTACGCGCCGGGGAGCTGTCCGGTCACGCGCCGCACCAGCTCGCCCGCGAGCCAGCCGTGCGTGATCGCGTGATACGCGTATCCGCTGCCCGGCTCCCAGAGCGGACTTTGGCGGGCGAGCGCAGCGGTCATGTAGTCCCAGTCGAGCAGCTGTTCGAACGCGATCGGCTGCCGCAGCGCCGAGAGGCCGGCGCGGTGTGACAGCAGTTCGGCCACCGTTACGCCGGACTTGCCCGCTGCGGCGAACTCGGGCCAGTACCGCACCACGGGTGCCGCGTAGTCGATCCGCCCTTCCTGGACCAGCCGGGCGACCAGCACCGACATCAGCCCCTTGGTGCACGAGAAGACCACCGTCGCCGTCTCCGCGTCCCACGGCCGGGCTGAGCGTTCGTCCGCGACTCCGCCCCACAGGTCCACCACCCGCCGGCCGCCGACCCGCACCGAGAGGGCGGCTCCCATCGTCGGCCGGTCGCGGAAGGCGTCGGTGAAGGCCTCGGCCACGGGCTCGAACCCGGGCTCCGTTGTGCCGTGTGTGACCGCCATCAGGCGAGGTCTCCTTCCTCGACGAGCGTCCCGAGTCGCAACTCGGGCCCGTCGATGATCAGTTCGTACGGATCGGTGATCCGCCCCTGGAAGCCGTCGGCACCCAGGCTGTTCTCGAATGCGATGAAGCGCGGCGTTCCGCCACGATCCACGACGATCCGGCCGGCATACAGGGTCTCGGGGGCGAGCAGCCGCGCTCCCGCCGGGTCGAACGGACCGGCGGAGGACACGGCGTCGGCCACCCAGACCCCTCCGCCTGCGCCGGAACGGTCGCCGGCGAGGTGGGCGGAGTCGCACGAGAAGACGAGGAGGTCGCGTCCCCCGATTCGCACCGCCTGCGGTACTTCGAGATGCGCGAACCCGCTTCCCGGCGAGCTCAGCGGCGGCTGGACCTCCCAGTGGACGAGATCGACCGACCGCGCGTGCCCGACGACCCCGCGGTCGGTGTCGCGTCGGGAGCGGAGACCGCGGCCCCGGGCGGTGATCAGCATGTGCCAGCCGTCCCCGCCCTCGTCACGGAACACCCAGGGGTCCCGCCAGGCCTCCTCGTGCCAGGTCGCATCGGGAAGGATCTCGTACCAGGCCGGGTCCGCCCCCAACCGCACCCGTGCGTCCTTGCGCCACACGTGGAGATCCTCGGAGACCGCGACGCCGATCGTCTCCACGTTCGTGATGTCGCGGGGCGAGAGGAACTGGGAGCCGGTGTAGAACATCCGCCAGAGTCCGTCGTCGCCGCGCACGACGCAGCCGGTCCAGGTGGCGGAGGCGTCGATGTCGCCCGGCGCACCCGGAGAGAGCACTTCGCCGAGGTCCTCCCAGTCGATGAGATCGTCCGAGACGGCGTGGCCGATCCGCGCGTTGCGGTGACGCAGATCCGGGTCGCCGAGCGAGGTCGGGGCGTGGAGGTAGTACAGATGGTGTTTCTCGCCGTCGTCTGCGAGCCAGAAGTCCCAGACCCAATAGCCGTCTTTGCTGAACGCCATCCTTCAGCCCTTGACCGCGCCCTGGATCAGCGCCTTGATGAACTGACGCTGGAAGATCACGAAGACCACGATCGTGGGGACGATGATGAGCAACGCTCCGGCGTTGAGCAGCGGGATGCTGAGGCTGTACTGGCCCTGGAAGAACGTGAGGGCACCGGCCACGGTCCGCTGGAGCGGGTTCGCGACGAGGACGACGGGGAGCAGGAACTGGTTCCAGGTCCAGAGGAAGAGCAGGATCGCGAGTGCCGACAGCGCGGGGCGGGCCAGGGGCAGGTGGATGTGACGCAGCTCCTGCCACATCGACGCTCCGTCGACGCGTGCCGCCTCGGAGAGCTCGGCCGGCACGTTCACGAAGTGCGCGCGCATCCAGAACACGCTGAACGGCATGAACAGGCCGATCAGCGGGAGGATGATCGCCCACTGCGTATTGAGGACGTTCAGCGACTGCATCTCGTAGTAGAGCGGGATGATGAGCGCCTCGAAGGGGATCGTGAGGCCGAGGACGAACAGGATCAGCAGGGCGCGCCCGCCCCGGATGTTCAGGCTGCCGAGCGCATAGCCCGCCATGCTGGAGATGAGCAGACTGATCGGCACCACGCCGAGGACGATGAGCGCGCTGGATCCCATCAGCTCCCAGACGTGGCCCGTCACGAAGGCCTCCGCGAAGTTGCCCCACTGCGGGTTCGACGGCCACGTGAGCCCCGTCGGGTTCACGTCGGCGGGCTGCAGTGCGGCGGAGACCATGTTGATCAGCGGGATGAGGGTGAGGACGAGGACGACGGCGAGCAGGGTGCGGCCGGTCCACTTCTCGACGGGGTTGACGATCATGAGTCACGGACTTTCGAGAGGCGCTGGACCGGGAGGACGACGGCGAGGACGAGCAGCATCAGGACGATGCCGAACGCCGACGCGAGACCGACCTCGCTCTGCGTGAACCCGATCCGGTAGATCGAGATCCCCGGGACGAGGGTGGCGCGACCGGGGCCGCCGAGGGTGGTGGTGTAGATGATGTCGAAGCTGCTCAGCGCAGCGATGATCGTGAGGGTGATCAGCACGGCGAGCTCCTGGCGCAGCCCGGGCAGCGTGATGGTGAAGAACTCGCGCCACCATCCGGCGCCGTCGAGGCGCGCGGCCTCGTACAGCGAGACGTCGATCTTCCCGATGCCGGTCAGCAGGAGGACGGTGCACAGCCCGGTCAGCGTCCACGAACCGATGAGCCCGACGGCCGGCAGGGCCGTCTGGTAGTCGCCGAGCCAGGGCCGGGCGAGGCCGCCGAGACCGATCGCGTTCAGGATCTGGTTGACGGCGCCGGTCTGCGCGTACATCCACGACCAGGCGATGCCCGCCGCCGCGAGCGGGATGATCTGCGGCAGGAACAGCACGGTCTGCGAGAAGCTCGTGAACGCACCCGCCCGCATGGAGCGGATGAGCGTCGCGAGCACCAGCCCGAAGGTGACGGGGATGATCGTGAAGAAGGCGATCAGGATGAAGGCGTTGACGATCGAGCCGAGCAGGTCGGGGTCGGTGAACACCGTCAGGTAGTTGGCCAAGCCGACCCAGGTCGAGGCGCCGATGCCGTTCCAGTCGTAGAACGAGTACTGGACGCCCTGGACGAGCGGCCAGAGCACGAATGCGGCGTACGCGATCAAGGCGGGTGCCACGAGGAGCCAGCCGATCCGCCGCCCCCGCCCGGCCGGCCGTCTCCGGACGGCCGGGCGCCGTGCAGCCCCGCGTGCGCTGCCGTGGCCGGCCTGTCGCGCCGACGGATCCTGGCTGACCGCGGCCGCGCGGCCGCGGGACTGCACTGAGGTCATCGTTACTTCTTCACTTCCTGCGCGTAGAACGCCTGCACCTTGTCCACGAACTCCTTGCCGGTGATCTTGCTGGTCACCAGGAGCTGGGACTCCGGGATGATGGCACCGGCGTAGATGCCCGCGGTCGTGTTCGCCATGAAGTCGACCTGGCCGTTCTCCTTGCCGATCTGCGCCGCTGCGGCGAGGACCTGCTCGGTGAGCGAGCCCTTCTCGACCTTCGGCTGCGCCTCCGCGGGGTCGCCGCCGGGTGCGGCGCCGGTCACGTCGACGACGATCTGGCGCGCTTTGGCGTTCGTGTGGACCCAGTTCAGGAAGTAGGCAACAGTGTCGAGGTTCTTCGACTTGGCCGCTGCGGAGAACGAGTTCGCCGCTCCCATGGCGACGTGATCGCCGCCCGCCTTGGCCGGAGGAACGAGGAAGAACTGCACGTCCTTGCCGAGCTTCTTCGCGTAGTTCGCCGCCTCCCAGTTGCCGTTGAAGGTGTAGACGCCCTTGCCGTCCTGGAAGTTGCTGACGAACGTGAAGTAGTCCACGGCGTTGATGTCGGACGGGAAGTACCCGGCGTCCGCCCAGGTGCGGATCAGCTCCGCGCCCTTCACGTTGCCCGGCTGGTCGTAGGTGGCGCCCGGCTTGTTGAACATCCAGTCGAGGAACTGCTGCTTGTCGACGTACTGGTTCATCGCGGCCTGGACCGTGAAGTTGACCACACCGTCCTTGTCGCCTTCGACGAGGGGGGCGATGCCCGCCGACTTCGCCTTGGCGAAGTCGGCACCGAGCTCGTCCAGGGTCTTCGGGATGCTGGTGATGCCCGCCTGCTGGGCGAGCTTGGTGTTCACGAAGATGCCCGTGACGCTGTAACCGAGCCCGAGCTGGTAGAGCGACCCGCTGCCGCGGACACCGTCGGCGGTCATCCGCAGCGGTGCGAGCTGCGCGGCGGGCCACTTGTCCCACCCGTAGGCCGTGAAGTATGGGTCGAGGTTCGCGACGAGACCGTCCCTGACCGTGTCGCCCAGCGTCGGGAGACGGATCAGATCGGGAGGCGTGGAACTCGCCAGCAGTTTCGGCGCGTTGGCGGTGAGGTTCTGGAAGGTGTCACGCGTGATCGTGAAGGTCACGTTCGGGTGCTGCTTGGTGAACTCCTTCGTCAGCTCGTCGGTGAGCGGGAAGCCCGTCTCGTCGGCGATGGTGAGTGCCACCTTCTTCGAGGTGAGCTGGGTGCTCACGTCGGTCGCGCCTTTGGCGGGTCCGGTGGTGGCGGACCCCGGTGCGCATCCGGCGAGCACGAGAGCGACGGCCGAGGCGACGACGCCGGCGGCGAGCGCGCCGCGGAGACGGCGGCGGGGGGAAGCGAATGACATACAGGACTCCCTTGTCTACAGGACCGGATCGGGTTCGATCCCTCTGCTAAAAGCTTTCAGCACGGCCTATACTGAGTCACGTCTTCCGGTTTGTCAAATGATGTTCCCGGATTGTGATGGACCGACCGGATAGCATCCGCTGGAGGAGGAATCTCGATGCTGAGCAAGCGTGTGACGCTCGCCGACGTGGCTCGCAGGGCCGGGCTGTCGGTCTCCGCCGCGTCGATGATCCTGAACGGGCGCCCGGACACGCGGCTGTCCCAGGACGCGCACGACCGTGTGCACGCCGCCGCGGCCGAGCTGGGATACCGCCCCAACGTCGCGGCGCGCGGCCTCAAGACCGACAAGACGCACACGATCGCCTTCGTCTCCGACCTCGTCGCGACCACCCGCTACGCCTCCGGACTGATCACCGGGGCGATCGCCGCTGCCGAGTCCGCCGGCCACGTGATGATGGTGCTCGAGACCGGCGGCGAGCCCAAACGCGAGACAGAAGCCATCGGGGCCGCGCTCGACCGCCAGGTCGACGGGCTGGTCTTCGCGACGATGCGCGCACGAGAGCTCTTCCTCCCCGAGATCGCGTTCGACTCTCCCGCCGTGATGCTCAACGCCACCAACGCGCGCTTTCCCCGGGCCGTCCTGCCCGACGAGTTCAACGGTGGCCGGAGTGCCGTGAACGCCCTGTTCGCCGCCGGCATCCACGACGACATCGCCCTCATCGGGTACAGCGAGCGCGAGGAGAAGGAGCTCTTCCGGTCGGCCACGGTGGCGGAACGCATCGCGGGGATCCGCGCGGCCATGGCCGAGGGCGATGCGGAGTTCAGCAGCGAGTCGTCGATCTGGCTGTGGGAACCGGACGGCGGCTACGCGGCCACCAAGAAGATCCTCCGGCAGCGGAAGCGCCCGGCGGCCATCCTCGCGATGAACGACCGGCTCGCGTTCGGCGCCTATCAGGCGATCGCGGAGACGAAGCTGAGGGTTCCCGACGACATCTCGGTCGTCTCGTTCGACAACGACGAGCTCGCCGCCTACCTTCGCCCCGGCCTCACGACCGTGGCGCTCCCCCACGAGGCGATGGGTCGCCGCGCCGTCGAGATCCTCCTGGGCGATGAACCCGGCGGCCTGACGAAGGTTCCGATGCCCCTGGTGGAGCGCGACTCGATCCGAGACCCGGAGCCGGTCGCGTCCGCGAAGCGCTGACCGGTCCCGGCGCAGCACCGCCGCACTAGATCCAGCCGTTGTCGCGGGCCGTCCGGGCGGCGGTGATCCGCGAATCCGCGTGGAGCTTGGCTATGGCCGACGACAGCCGATTGCGTACCGTGCCATGCGCGAGCCCGAGGGACCGCGCGATGTCCTTGGTGGCCAGTCCTTCCGTGGTGAGCCGGAGAACATCGGCTTCGCGCGGTGTCAGGGGGCTCTCGTCTTCGGTGAGCGCGGCCGCGGCGAGTCGCGCGTCGATGTACCGTTCGCCGGAGGCGACCGATCGGATGATGTCGGCCAGCTCGGACGCCGGAGTGGATTTGGGGACGAAGCCCCGAACGTGGGCCGCGAGCGCTCGCTTCAACGCTCCCGGTCGAGCGTGCCGGGTGACGATGACGACGCGCGTTCCTTCCGAGCGCAGCTCTCGCGCAGCATCGACGCCGTCCAGTCGCGGCATCTCGAGGTCGAGGAGGGCGACATCGGGATGGTGTTCGAGCACCGCGGCGACGGCGGCCCGGCCGTCGCCGACGTCGCCGACCACCTCGATGTCCGGCTCCAGCGAGAGGAGGGCGACCAGCGCTCCTCGGATCAGCTCTTCGTCGTCGGCTATCACGATCCTGATCACCGTTCCTCCTCCCCCGCGTCCGGCGGCACGGCGGGAATGCTGACGACGAGGGTGAACGCGTCATCGCGACGTCGCGCGCTCACCGTTCCGTTCCGCGCCGCCACCCGTTCCGTGAGCCCCACGATGCCGGTACCTCCCGTGCGGACGGCTTCTGGTCTGTCGTTCGTGATCGTCAGCCGGTACTCGTCGGCAGTCGGACGGACGAGCTCGACCGTGGCCTTCGTCGCGCTGCTGTGTCTCATGATGTTCGTGACCGCTTCCCGGATCGCCACGGCGAAAACGGCTCCCAGATCGGTCGAGAGCTCCCCCGCGTCGATTCGCGCGGTGCAGTCGATCCCCGCCGATCGCAGAACGGCGGCCGCATTCCGCGCCTCCACCGCGACGGTGACCGTGCGGTAGTCGTTGACGACGGCGCGGGTGTCCTCCAGCGCGGCCTGCGCGATCGCGCGGATGTCCGCAAGCTCCGTCGCCGCGAGGGTCGCATCGCCGGAGAGCAGGCGGCGTTCGGCGAGTTCGCCTTTCAGGGCGATCACCTGGAGGTGGTGGCCTTGGATGTCGTGGAGGTCGGTGGCGAAGCGCAGACGTTCCGTCGCCACGGCGAGCTCGGAAGCCGTCCGCCGCGCCTGGTCGAGGCGCAGCACGACGCGCAGCACCCAGACGGCGCTGAGAGGAATGAGCACGATCAGGGCGAGGGTGCCGACGATCATGAGGGTGCTCGGGTCGCCTAGGGCCGGCGCGCCCGTGGCGGCCGCCGACGACTCCAGCGAGCTCGACACGCCGCCGAGAGCGAGCGCGCCGAACGTTCCGACCAGTGCGACGACGCGCCACCAGCTCGCGACGACGCACGTGAGCATCCCGCCGGCGATGGCGAGCAGGAATCCCCACCCCCACCCGGCGAACGGGGGGATCAGCGCCAGAACCCAGGTGAGGCCGGCCATCGCGAACAGCGCGAGCAGGAGCGGATGATGCGCGAACGCACGGCCGGAGGGCCTCAGCAGCAGCGGGATGACGGCGAGGGCGAGCAACGCCGTCGCGATCGTCGTCCCGACGAGGAACGCCGTGCGCGGCTCCGGGTCACTCGCCGTCCCGAGGACGAACTGCAAGAAGCACCCGATGAGGACGAGCACCGCGAGGGATGCTGCCGTCAGGCCGCGCATCCACCGGAGATCCGTGCCGGAGCTGCGGTGGATGCGCGCGGACCCGTCCGTCATGTCGTCAGCGTATCGGGAGAGAATCCAGGAACGCCGTGGTGTCCGTTCCGATCTCGGCCGATCGGGTGTGGTGCAGGTAGTGCTCACCCTCCAGCACGATGACCTTTCCTCGTTCGACGGTCGCCGCCTGCTTCTCGTGGAGGGCGAGCCAGCCGGGGACGTCCTGGTCGTCCCGCCTCACGAAGAGCAGGACGGGCAGCGACGCCGGGAACGTCATGCTCCGCACCGAGGCGAAGTTGGCGGCGGTCCGGTTCATCTCGTCGAGGAGCGTCGGCTCGGTCGAGTTCTTCGTGGTCAGAAGTCGCATCTGCTCCTTCGTGTGCTCGTCGTACGGCATCCCGGCGTACGGATCGCCGGACACGGCCGCCAGGACGCGGAGGATGCCGAGGTCGCGAAGGGCGGCGAGGCCATCGGTCGGGGCCGGCTCATCCCAGCCGGGCTGACCGGGGACACTGCTGTCGATCCCCACGAAGGCGATGAGTTCATCCGCGTACAGGGAGCTGCACTCGAGGGCATAGATCCCGGCGATCGAGTGCCCCATCAGCACGTAGCGGTCGACCCCGAGGTACCGCAGCGCCTCGTGCACCTCTCTGGCGATGTTCTTCGCGGTGCGAGGGCTGCTGGTCTGGTCGCTCAATCCGGTGCCGAACGGTTCGACCGCGATCACCCGGTACTTCTTGTCGAGCTCGGAGATGAGCGGCTGGAAGTCGAGCGCAGGTGCCGCAGTGCCGAGGCCGGGGAGCAGAACGATCGTCTCCTGCCCCGTCCCGGTGTCGACCACGTTCATCTTCTTGCCGTCAACGGGGACCTTCTCGCCGTACGGCGTGATCGCCGCGAGGTCGGACGGCGTCGCCACGGCGTTCACGATCGACGTGGTCGTGAGCAGCAGGACGGGAAGCGCCACGATCGCGCCGATCGTCAGCAGGGTGATCTTCACGCGTTTTCGCACAGGGTTCTCATCTCGGGAGGGCGGCTCGGAGTCCGCGGTTTCGTCGTCCCTCCATCCCAGCGAACGTGCGAAGGCGGCGAAAGTGCCCTGATGTCACGCGCGCGAGTGACAGATGTCACGGTGCGGGAGCCTCCCGGTTCGCACTACTGCGGCGGCCGCTTCCTCGGGTGCTGGCTTGCGTGGTGGAGCTTCGAGTGCGCCCGGTGCACGCGGAAGGCGTCGGTCAGGGCCAGGCTCACGGTCAGTGCCGTGATGCTGAGCACGATGGCGAGCGGGATGAGAGCGCGGAGGTCGAGGTCGTTCATGCGTCACCCCGCCGTCTCAAGAGCGAGCGGAGACCGAGTCGGCCCTGGTCGAGGGACTGCACGGGAACGGGCTCGGGGTCCTCTGAACGCCAGGAGGCTTCTTTGATGCCGTCTTCGAGGGAGATCTGGGTGATCACGCTGTCGAGCAGCGCCGGGGCGGCGCCTTCGATGAGGACTTCGGCCTCGAGCCGGGAGAGCTCGTGACCCTTCTCCGTGGTGGCGTCGAGGTGGCTGCTCATGGCGTGGACGATGATGTCCGGTTCGCTGAGCAGCTCGCTCAGGCGCGAGCGCACCTCGGGCTCCCGCGCGTCGTCGACGAGCACGGTGAGCGCGTACGCGCCGATGGTGTCGGTCTTGGCCACGGGCGCCCGGTCGACCAGCCGGCCCAGCGGCCGGAGCAGCAGGTGGATGGCCAGCACGATCCCCGTGGTGGTGAGCGCGGGGACCACGTGGCCGCCGGCGGCCTGGCAGCCGACGGCGGCGGAGCACCACAGGGTGGCCGCGGTGTTGAGTCCCTGCACGGTGAACCCCTGCCGCAGGATCACACCACCGCCGAGGAAGCCGACACCCGAGACCACGTATGCGGCGATCTGCAGCGGCGCCTGGGGCACGTTCGCCTGGATGCCGAACAGGACGAACGCGGCCGCGCCGACGGCGACCAGTGATTGGGTGCGGAGCCCGGCGGTGCGGGAACGGTACTGACGCTCCAGCCCGATGAGCAGGCCGCATCCGCCGGCGAGCAGCAGGCGCAGCAGGTAGTCCAGGTCGGTGAGGTTCACGGTTCTGCTCCTTCAGGCCTCAGGCGGGTTGCGGGTCGCGTGGTTCCGCGATCAGGGGGTGCGGGTACGCCCGCGTTCGCGCCAGTCGTCGGGGATGGACTCTTCGAGGGCGTCGTCGACGGTGATGATGCCGACGAGTTCGCCGTCATCCGCGACCACGGGCACCGACAGCAGGTTGAAGTCGGCCATGGTGTTCACGACGGCGACGGCATCGTCC
The DNA here is from genome assembly GCF_017565305.1 of Leifsonia sp. TF02-11. Taxonomy (GTDB): domain Bacteria; phylum Actinomycetota; class Actinomycetes; order Actinomycetales; family Microbacteriaceae; genus Leifsonia. The sequence continues at coordinate 31,540 of NZ_JAGEKP010000015.1, read as the reverse complement.
GACGGGGCGACCGCGACCGGCTCGGGCTCGGCGATCTCGCTGACGGGTGCCTGCGGGTCGGCGCGGAGCAGCTGGAGGAGGCCGACGGCGCCGACCAGGCGGTTCTCGGCGTCGACGACATGGACGGTGGTGAGCGCCTGGTCCTGGATGCGCGCGGCGCGCACCGCCTCCACGGCGTCGCGGGCGGCGGTGTCGGGAGGGACGGCCAGGTACTCGACGCCCATCATGCCGCCGGCGCTGCGGTTCTGGTAGTGCATCAGCCGCAGCACGTCCTGCCGTTGCGGGGCCGGCAGCGCGTCCAGGACGGCCGTACGACGATCCTGCGGGAGCTCGAGGATGGCGTCGACGACATCGTCGGCGTGCATGCGGCTCAGGACCGCCGCGATCTCCGCGGTGCCCCTGCTCCTGAGCACGCGGGCCTGCTCGTCGTCGTCGAGCTCTTCGATGACGTCCGCTTCCAGTTCGGGGTCGCCGTGCAGGTGCTCGAACAGGTCGGCGCGCTCGCTCTGGGTCGCCGATTCGATGACGTCGGCGATCTCTGCGGCACGGAGACCGTCGAGCCGACGGAAGCGTGATCGCAGCGCCACCGACGGTGCGTGACCGATCAGAGCGTCGAACGACGTCCAGTCGCGGACGGGATGGTCGCGTCGACCACGCCACAGCGGCGCGCTGACGTCGACCCCCGAGGCCACCCAGCCCTGGCCGTCGTGTCGGATGGCGATGTCGTAGGCGCGGACCAGCCGGGCGTGCTCGACATCGACCAGACGGTGTCCGAGCACGGCCTCCTTCAACAGCACTTCGCCGGGCCGCCGCTCGAACGGCCGGAGGTCGAGGCGGGCCGTGCCGAGGGTGATCGACCCATCGCCGAGCTCCGTGATGCTCTCGGCCGGGACGAACACGGATCGGCCGCCGACCCGCGCCACCAGTCCGGTGACGGCAGGGTAGCCTTCGGGTCCGAGGCGGACGATCAGGTCGGCCAGAGCGCCGATCTGGGTGCCGTGCCCGTCGCGGATCGGCCCGCGCAGCAGGCGGGAGAGCATCACCGTGGTGTCGGCGGTGGTGACTGCGTCGTTCATGACTTCCACGTCCTTTCAGCAGAATTATGCGGGAGAGCGGGTCAGTGGCCGAGGGCCAGTTGCACCACCCGGACGATGACCAGGATCATCGCGATCAGCAGGTACCCGCGGAGGACGCTGAGCCCGAGCCGGCGCCCGGTCGAGAGCTTCGGGGGGTTCAGCAACGCCAGGGGTGGCATCCGCCAGCCGGCCCGGTCGCCGCGGGCGACCGCCGGTGCAGCCGGGGCCGGGTGCCGCAGCCGCCAGATGCCGAAAGCGACACCGACCGCCACCGACAAGGCACCTCCCGCGGCGAGGATCAGGACGATCTGACCGCTCGTGATGCTCGGGAAGATCACACTCGCCGTCAGGACCAGCGACAGGATCACGAGCACCGCGATCACCGCGGAGGTGAACACGTTCAGCCAGCGCCCGTTCACCCACGGCCCCAGCACTTCCTTGTCGTTGCACAGCAGCAGCAGGAACACCGTCGCCGACGGCAGCAGCACTCCGGCGAGGACCTGCACGCCGACGGTGATCAGGCCGAGCGGGCTGCCCGGGAGCACCACCACCGCGGCGGCCACGAGGAGCAGCCCGGCGAACACCGCGTAGAACCCCTTCGCATCGCGGACCTTGCGGTGCAGGGAGTGCTTGAGCCCGAGGGTGTCGCCCAGCGCGTACGACGTGGACAGGCCGACCGCGGCCGCACCGATGATGGACGCGTCGATCAGCGCGATAGCGAACAGGATGCCGGCGACCTTCCCGACGTACTTTCCGATCCCGGCGGCGACTCCGGCCGCGTCGGTGAAGTTGCCGAATTCGGGCTGCCCGGCGAAGACCGCGGCCGGGACGGCCATGAGGATCGCGCCGCCGATGACCACGATGACGATCCCCACCCACAGGTCGACCTTCTCGTAGGGGATGAACCGGGGAGTGATGCGCTTGTCGATGATGTATGACTGCTGGAAGAACAGTTGCCACGGCGCCACGGTGGTGCCGACGATGCCGATGATCAGCAGCATCACCGTCGACAGCTCCGCCCCGGCCGGGAGCCCCGGAACGAAGAACCCGCGCGCCACCTCGGTGAGCGACGGGTGCGCGAGGAACGCCAGCGGGACCAGGATGAGCGACCCGAAGATCAGGAACATGCACAGCCGTTCGAACCGCCGGAACGATCCCGTGGAGGCCGCAGCGATGATCACCACGGCGGCGATGATGACGCCGGGGATCTGGGGCAGCCCCAGGTAGCTCAGCCCCAGGCTGATCCCGATGAACTCGGTGACGATGGTCAAGGCGTTCAGCAGGAACAGGTCGATGACGCTGAACGCGCCCCAGAACTTCCCGAACCGCTCCAGGATCAACCGGGCGTGACCCACCCCCGTCACCGCCCCGAGCCGCAGCACCATCTCCTGGTTCACGTAGAGCACCGGCACCAGCAGCAGGAGCGTCCACAGCAGGCTGTACCCGTAGTTCTGACCGGCCTGCGTGTAGGTGCCGAAGGCACCCGCGTCGTTGTCGCCCACCATCACGATCAGTCCGGGACCCACGATCGCCAGAAGCGTCTTCAGCTTCGCGGACAGTTTGGTCCGTGCAGCGTCGTCTCCGACGGGGATGGTGCCGAAGGCACCCTGGATATCGCCGACGTGCGCCGAATCGAGGACGGCGTTCTGCGGGGGCGGGGTCTGCATGGTCGAGGGCATGGCGAATCGCTTTCTCTTCGGCGGCGCGCGGGGAATCGGCGCGCGCCGTCGCGGGCACGAGCAGGAAAGGTGGCCGCGTTCGGCGGCCGGAACGGGTCGGACGGACGCGTTCAGAGCAGGGAGGAGGGAGCGATCGGCTCCCGTCTATCGCACTCGCTCATCGCTCACCTCCCAGTCCGCGTTCCGCTGCCTCCAGGACCGCCGAGACCGGCGGCGCCTCTCCACGTAAGACCTTTGGCACTCCGCGACGTCACCCGGGAACCGGGAGCCAATCGGGGCCACCCCTTAAGCCGGGGAGACCTGTCCTGACCCGTGGCGTCTCTCGACATTTGGGGTCGCTGGCATGTTTTCGCGAAGGAGCCTCAGCTAACGATCGGCACCTACGAACGTGATGTTACTCCGAAAATCGCCTATCTGCATCTATGTGCAGATGAAGATCTTCGCATGTTTCGTCGAAGGTTCGGCCCCCGAATTTCGGGGCGCCAGGTCGATGGTAGGGCCGGCTCGAAGGCGTCGTCTAGCAAGCTGAGCCAGCCCTAACCTCGGGAGCGCGTGATCGGGGTCCGGCGAAGAAGACGCCCCGCGATTCCCGTGGGGCGCGGCGAGGAGCCGCGGCCCGCTCGCTTCAATCCATCGCCGGGAGGAGGCCTCGCTCGAGGAGGGCGGTTATCCGCGCCGCGACCTCGCTGACACTCCGACCACCGTTGACGAGCTCCATCCCGGAGTTCAAGAGCCCCCGGAGAAGAGAGCGATGGATCTCGGGGTCGGGGACGTCGAGGTCTCTCAAGAGCGAGTCGAGCGGTGCGAGAAGCTTGTCATGCAAGAGCATGATGTCCTCCTCCCTGCTCGGCGAAAGCCTCGCCCGTTGAAGAATCGCAGCGATGTCGTGCTTGCCGTCCGCCGTCAACCGAAGCGTGGTCTCCACCACGGCACGCAGACGATCCGTCGGGGTGGGCTTCGACAGAGCATGCGAGAGCTCCGCCTCCCACTCGCCGAACGCGTCGACGGCGACTGCCGCCAACGCGTCGTCTCGCGAGGCGAAGTACTCATAGAAGCTGGAGCGGGCAAGTCCGGCCCGCTCTGCCACAGCCCGCGGCGTGACCTGTTCCAGGCCCGAGGCGACGAGGATCTCACCGGCCGCCTTCAGTATCGCCGCGCGTTGAGCCGCGCGATGCTCGCCGACGGTCGGCGCGGAAATCTTCGGCACCGCTCCATTATGCCCAGGGCAATCTTACCGACAGGGTGTCGGTATAGTTGGAAGTGCAGGCGAACGACGCCCTCACGCCCGGGCTCCTGTATCGATGCACTGCAACAGGCAGGCAGAAAGAACCGGCCACCATGCCCACTGGACAATCCACCGCGCCGATCGCGACGAACACCGCACGATCGCCTGTCACTCCGCGACGCGTCTACCGCGCCGTCGCCATCGCCGAGTCGATAACGTGGTCGCTGCTGATCGTCGGGATGGTTCTGAAATATGCGGCGGGACTCGGTGCCACGCCCGTTCTGATCGCGGGTTCGATCCACGGGTTCGTCTTCATCACTTACGCTCTCTTGGCCGCTCTCATAGGCGTCAACCAGCAATGGGGACCGTCGCGTATCGTTGCCGCCGTGGCTACGGCCGTCGTGCCATACGCGACGATTCCGTTCGACCGGCACTTGGAACGACGCAATCTGCTCGACGGCGACTGGCACCGCGAGGCGACCGGAAGTCCCCGTGATCACGTGTGGACGCGCCGATTCCTCCGCTGGCTCGTCAGGCATCCGCGCACCTTCGTCGCACTCTTCATCCTCGGTGTGATCGTCATCATGTCCGCCCTGCTGCTCATCGGGCCTCCCGGCGGATGGGGCACGAAGTAGAGCGCTTCCGCGAACAGAGCGCCGACTGGCCGAGCAAGAGCTCGAGCCGCACCCCGGGGACCGCGCGGATCAGTCGGCCTGAATGGCGTCATCGATGCTGGCGGCCGTGACCTCGATGGCGGCGTCGGGGAGGCCGGCCCGGTCGGCCCACGTGCGCGACACTGCGTAGACATCGCGGCATACGACCGCGGTGGCGAAACCGCTGTCGACACCGATACGGATCGCGACGCGGTCGTCGCCCACGGCGATCCGTTCGCCCGGTGTCGATGCGCCGGTCACCGCCCCGATCGCGGTGCCCACCCGGGAGGCAAGCGTGCCCGCCGGATAGAGCCGAGACACACCTGACACGGCGATCACCTCCGCCGCGAGCGCGGCGACCGAGGCGGGATCGGTCGGGGTCATGCGGGACCTCCATCGTCGCGACGCTCATCGCGTACATCCGTCACTGTCACGTCCACCGATTCGATCGCCAACTCGGCGTGCCGTGCGAGCTCAGCCGCCACGGCCTCGCGCACGCGGGTCGCCACCTCGGCGAGCGGTTCGCCGAATCTGACCGAGATCTCGATGTGCACCGCCACTGGCGCGCCGGGGGTCTCGATCTCGCCGTCGAGTCGGCAGCGACCCACGAGGACACCGTCGATGCTGTCGCCGACGCTGCGGATCAGCGCGCGCACAGCCCCTTCCGTGAGGCCGAGGTCGGCAGCGGGGTCCGGGTGCACCACAGGGATGCGACGTCCCGCCTTCACGTCGAGCCGGATCCCGTCGAGGATGCGGCTGACCCAGCCCTCGTCAAGCGGTGCGTTCTCCGCCTCCGCCGCGAGGGCCTCCGCCGTGGTCCGGCTGAGGCGTTCGAGCGCGGCGAGTGCTGCGCGGCACTCCGGCGAGTCGTCGATGCTCGGATCGGCCGGCCTGCGCCCGCGCGCAAGGTAGTCGCTCAACTCGTCGAGGGTGTGTCCGTCGATCCGGTCGTCGCCGGGCAGGAGGGGGTCGGTCATCGCCAGTCCTCCATCGCGTCGAGCAGCCTCCTGCGGCCACGTGCGAGTTGCCCCCGCACGGTGGAGGCGGGGATGCCGAGCTCGGCTGCGATCTCTTCATAACTGTACTGTCCGACTTCTCGGAGCACCCAGCATCTCCTCTGCAGCGCGGGCAGCTCGTCCAATGCTCGGGTGAGCGCTTCGCGGGCGGTGCGGACCTCCGCAACGTGTTCAGGACCTTCGCTCGGAGGTGTGGGCGTGTCGAGCTCCGTGACGTCGTCGTATTCATGTCGTGCGCGGATGCGGTCGATGCAGCGACGGCTGAGGATCCTCATCAACCACGCCTTCACCGCCCCGCCGTCGCCGAGCTCGCCCAGTCGTTGCCACGCGGTCACGAACGTCTCCTGCACGACGTCGTCCGACTCGTAGGTCGATCCCAGCATCCGCGCGGCATACGCACGCATGAGGGGCGCGTGCCTGCGCACGAGCACTTCGAAGGCGGCCTCGTCGCCATGCGCCGCGCGGTCGGCCAGCGTCGCGTCGCTCGCCTCGAGGAGTGCGCGGTGCGGGGATCGACTCACCGCGCCTCCCTCCCCCGGGCGTGAACGACTGCCCTCTCTGACAGTATCGGATCCCCTGCTAGAAAGGTGAGTAAATAGCCACGCTAGCTAAATCAGCAAACTCCCAGCCAGCGCACGTGACGAATACCGGCGGCCACACGTCCAAGGAGCACGGGTCGCAGGAACGGCCCGACCGACACGAAAGGACGCACCACAATGGCGAACACCACACCCACCATCCCCGCCGACGCAGCCCAGGGCAAGACCGTCATCAACGATGCCGTCGTCGCCAAAGTCGCCGGTATCGCGGCTCGGGAGGTGCCCGGCGTACACGCCCTCGGTGGTGGCGCCGCGCGCGCCCTCGGAGCCCTGCGCGACGCGATGAACGCGACGGACCTCGGGCAGGGCATCAGCGTCGAGGTCGGTGAGACGCAGGTCGCGGCGGACGTGACGATCGTCGCCGAGTACCCGGTGGCACTCCAGAAGGTCGCGTCGGATGTGCGCGCCGCCATCGCCCAGGCGATCGAGCGGATCGTCGGGCTGGAGGTCACCGAGGTCAACGTGACAGTGAACGACGTCTACGTCCCCAGCGACGACGACGACGACCAGGAGGCGCGAGTTCAGTGACCACCGCACGATTCGGAGCGATCGTCGGCGGCACCCTCGCTGTCGTCTGGGCCGCGTTCGGGTTCTGGGTGTTCGTCGGCGTGGCCGCGGCCACGTTCGTCGGCTATCTGATCGCCCGCGTCCTCGGCGGCGACGTCGATCTGGCTCGCGTGGCCGATGCGCTGCGCGGCCGCCGCTCGTCGTCGTGAACACCGCGAAGGGGCCGAGGGGACGGGACCGTTTCGTCGGCATAGCACTCGAACACCTTGCCCGTGCCATCGCGGCCGAGGAGCTCGGCGTGGGGTACCGCGACGTGTCGGTCTCCATCCATGACGCGTCCGGTTCGCTTGCCGCGCACGTCTCGGCGCCGGTGGCTCTCCGCTCCCCTCGGATCGAGTCCCCGGGTGCGGGAGAACCTCTCCCCCGGCGGCTCACCGCCGCGAGCGCCGCCATCCGCGGCCGGCTGGCCGCTCTCACCGGACTCGAGGTCGCTCGCGTCGACCTCCGGGCCACGGGGGCGAGGATTCTGAGCAGGAGGGTCAGATGATCTCCACACGAGCGCTCATCGAGCGACGCGAGGCTCACTCACCCCGTTCGAGCGCTGCGATAGCGGTAGCCCTCGTGCTGTTCGCGACCGTCGTATGGCTCGGCACGGAAGCCGTGCTCTCCCTGCTCGGACTCCGGCCGATCCTCATCGCTCCGCGCTCACTCGCGACGCTGATGGCCTCGGCCAGTGGTGCACCTGCGTGGCTGCTCGTCGCCGTGTCGGTCGTCGCAGCGATCGTCGGCGTCACGCTCCTTGCGCTCGCCGTGCTGCCCGGCCGGCGCCCACGTCGGCCGCTTCGGGCTGAGCACGCCGCCGTCATCGCGGACGACGCGATGATGGCGTCCGCCCTCGCGCGACGTGCCGCCGTCGCCGCTGCCGTCGCTCCCGACGCTGTGACGGTGTCCCTGGGCCGGCGGTCCTGCACCGTACGGATCGTGCCGGTGAGCGGTCGGCGGGTCGACCGTGAGGCGGTGCGCCGCGCCGTCGCGGACGAATTCGAGCGGGCCGGCGCTGCCGGCGCCGGCAGCCTTCGACTGCAGGTCGCCGTGGAGACGACAGGGAGGGTCGGATCATGAATGGCACGAACAGGGCACTGAACCGGACCGTGCTGGCTCTGACCGGCCTGATCGTGCTCGGAGTCAGCGGCCTGGCGATTCTCTTCCTCGTCGCGCCCGCGTTCGCCAGCGCCTGGAAGACGACGTCGCACGGCGTGCTCGCGTCTCTCGACGAGCTCTTCGGGCAGCGGCTGTGGCCGTCGACCACGCTCAACGCCGCCGCCGTCGTCGCGCTCGGAGCCGCCATCGCGTTCGCCGCCCTCCTGTTGGTATTCGCGCTGCGCCAGGGGCACGGCAGAACCTCCACCGTGCTGCGCGCCACCACGGACGACGGAACGGTCGAGCTCGACGCTGCGATCTCCGCCGTGCTGCTCGAAGACCTGCTCAGCCCCGCGCCCGGAATCGCCTCGGTCGACGTCTCGGCGTACCGGGTGCGCCGCGACCCGGCGCTCAAGATCACCGTCCGCTGCCGGCGCGGAGCCTCGCCCCGCGCAGTGACGGACGCCGTCGACGAAGCCGTCGCTCGGCTCCACGCTGCACTCGGCACCCCCGTGCCGGTGTTCGCCGAGCTGACCGGCGGGTTCCGCGCCCGTCTGCGTCCCGCAGTCCGGGTCGACACCACCACGAGCTCCATCCGGTCCTCGTGATCCCCAGAAACACCGACATCGAAAGAGAGGAACAGCTATGAGCGCTGCCGACAAGATGAAGAACACCGCACAGGACCTCAAGGGCAAGGCAGAGGAGGCGATCGGCAAGCTGACCGACGACGACAAGAAGATCGCGGAGGGCAAGGCCGACCAGGCCGCCGCCAAGGCGAAGAACCTCGGCGAGGACATCAAGGACGTCTTCAAGAACTGACGGACCGCCGCGCCGTCTGTGCGCGCATCAGCCCCTATGGATTGCGCGCACGCGCACGAGAGTGCTGAGGCGAACCGAGGAGGGCCCGAGATCCCAGTGAGGTGCAGGGATCTCGGGCCCTCGACTGCCGCGGGGGCGTGGGATTCGAAGGGTAGGCCTCTAGTACGCGTAGGCGGGTGCAGTCATCGATGGCGGCATGTTGGTCGCAGCGCTTCCTCTTGCCCGGCTGGCCCAGCGGCTCGTCACCGTGCCCAACCCGTCAGGCTCGCGCGAAGTCCACGACAGATTTGATGAAGCCGGTCGGTTTGTCTCTGAGCGTCTGGAACGCGTCGTCGATCGTGGTGCGATCGAACCGGTGAGTGACGAGCGAGGCGATGTCGAGTCGTCCCGCGTTCTGGAGTTCGAGTCCGGCGGCCGTCGCGTCTCTCAGCAGTCGGCTCTCACGCACGTGGGCATTGACGACGTCGAGTGCTTTCCAGTTCCAGGTCTGCATAGGGACCTGCCGGGACCCCTGGTGGTAGCCGAGAAGGGAAAGGAGCCCGTGCGGCCGGACAAGACTGCCCGCGAGATCGAGTCCAGCTTGGCTGCCCGAGGCCTCGATCACTACATCCACGCCGTTCGACGGGTCGCTGAGCTCGTCGAAGCAGAGCCGAGCGGGCACATCCGCGGGAACGGATACCACGTCAGCTCCGTTTCGCAAGGCCACATCGAGCGCGTCCTGACGGAGATCGATCGCGTAGATCCGGGACACCGGCGAGCTCCGCAGAAGCTGGAGCATGACCAGTCCCATGAATCCGAGTCCGACGACCGCAACCGAAGCTCCGACAGGAATGGGCGTGCGGCGGTAACCTTCCACGACGCATCCGACCGGCTCAGGCAACGCAGTGAACGGATCGACGTTGCTGGGCAGAACCACCGCATCTTCGACGTCGGCGAGGGCATAGTCCGCGAACGACGAGGTGATTCTCCCACCGACGATCGTGCCGACGGGCACGCGCGAGCCGGAGCCGGCGGCCTCGACGCGGCCGACCGGCTCATGACCGATGTCGATGGGGTACCGCGCCTGCTCCCGCGCCCAGAGAGGCAGGTCGCTGGCGCAGACGCCGTTGGAGAGGACCCGGATCAGGAGCTGGTTCGGGCCCGGCTCGCCGACGTCATGCGGGAAGAGGCTGCCTGTTCCCGGAGCGATCACTTGGTACTTCTGTCCCCTGATCATCCTTTGACTCCTCCAGAGGTGACGCCTTGCACGAAATGCCTTTGAAGAAGCACGTAAACGATGAGAGCCGGCACGGTCATGATGATCGCAGCCGCCGCAAGACCTGACGTGTCGGTGCCGTGCTCACCGGTGAACAGCCCCAGGCCGGCGGGCGCTGTCTGAACGGCGTGGTCCTGGGTGAGGACGAGCGCGAGCAGGAACTCGTTCCAGCTCCAGATGAAGAACAGCACGACCATCGTCGTGATCGCCGGCCAGGCGTTCGGAACGAGGACCCGCCACAGTGTGGTCCAGGAGTTCGCTCCATCGATTCGCGCGGCTTCGACCAACGACCGTTCCGTCGCGAGGAAGCTCGCTCGCATCCAGAAGGTCCCGAAGCTGAGAAACAGGGCCGTCTCGGGGAGGACCAGTCCGGCATACGTGTTCGCCAGCCCGATGCTGCGCAGGTCGTAGTACAGCGGCACGATGGTGGCTTCGAACGGCATGAGCAGCCCGATCAGGAAGATCGTGAACAGCGCGCGTTCGCCTCGGAAGCGCATGGTTCCGAATGCGTACCCGGTCAGGATGCAGATCACACTCCCGAGCGGCACAACGCAGGCGGCGACGATGAAGCTGTTGCGCATCAGAACGCTGAAATCGGCGTTGTTCCACGCTCGGACGTAGTTGGCGAAGTCGAGAGCGCGCGGCAGTTGCAAGCCCTCGGAGGTGGATCCGAGTGGCTGGAGCGACGCCAGCACGATGCTGACCAGGGGCAGGATCGCGAGCACGCTGAAGACGATGAGAATGGCGTGCGTCGCGATGGGTGCACCGATGGGACGCCTGCGACGATGCACCGTTCGCGGTGTCGGGGCGCTGGATTCCCGTGATCGGGGAATCGAGTCGGTGGTGGTCATTCCGAGCTCCGGGAGAGGCGATTGATGAAAGTGGTCACGATGAGGATGATCACCGTGAGAACGACGGCGAGACTGGCGGCCAGCCCCACCCGCTGATTGCTGAAGGCGTCTTGGAAGATCACGTAGCCGGGCACGGACGTCGACGAGCCAGGACCTCCCTGGGTCATCAGGTAGACGAGGTCGAAACTCCGAAGGGCGGCGACGACGGTGAGCGTCAGCGCGACAGTGAGTTCCGCCCGCAGGCCGGGCAGCGTGACACTGATGAACTCGTGCCAGGAGTTCGCCCCGTCGAGCCGCGCCGCCTCGTAGAGCGAAGCGTCGATCTTCTGGACGCCGGAGAGAAAGAGGACCATGCAGAGTCCGGTGAGGAGCCAAGACCCGACGATGCCGATCGCGGGGAGGGCCCAGGTGAAACTGCCCAGCCATGCAATGTGCTGGTCGAGCCCGAAAAGCGCCAGAAACTGGTTGGCGACTCCGGTCTGGGCGTACATCCATTGCCACGCAATCGCGACGACCACCAGCGAGATCGCCTGAGGCAGGAACAGCACAGAACGATAGAACGTCATTCCGCGGACGGTACTGCGGGCGAACATCGCCGTGATCAGTAGACCGAGCCCGATCGGGATGACCGCGTAGAAGATGACGAGCACGCTGCTGTGCACGAACAGGGACCACAGGGCCGGGTCCTGGAGGATCTGGACGTAGTTCCCGAGACCGACCGGTGTGGCGGGCGTGACTCCATCCCACTGGAAGAAGGAGAAGTAGACGGTGTGCAGGAGCGGAACGATGACGAAGGCGAGGACGAGCAGGAACCCGGGCGCCAGGTAGAGATAGGCGACTCTGCGCGGCTCGCCGGGCGGAGAGCCGACAGTGCGCCGTCCCCCCGCCCGGCGGACGCGTGGCGCCCGCAGGTCATCGTGTCGAGATGCTGCGGTCATGTCGTCAACCCTTGCCGTGGTAGCCGGTCCAATCGGCCTGCATCGCTTCGAGAACCTGGGTCGGTGTCTCCTTTCCAGCGAGAAGCGATTGGAGAGCCGGGAACTCGGTGGTTCCCATCGACGGAGTACCCGAATCCAGATAGCCGCTGTTGCCGTTGGCTTCGGAGACCCGATACCAGTTCGCGAGGACGTCCTTGGCAACAGCCTTGCCGGGGGTCGTCGCACCCGGCGCGAAGGGCAGGTACCCGCCGACGATGTTGTTGTCAACACTGCTCGGACCGTACATGTAGTTGAGGAAGGCTGCCGCGATGTCGGGGTTCTTCGACTTCGAGGAGATCGTCCAGCCTTCGGAGAACCACCCGGTGGCCGGGGCCTTGTTCACCGAACTGCCGGGTAGCGTCATGAATCCGCCACGGTCGCCGAGCGCCGTGTCGAACTGCGTGCTCCGCCACGATCCGGTGATGTCGAACAGCGCGTTCCCGGCGGCGAAATCCGCGGCTCCGTCGTCTTCTTTGATTCCATTGGCGTCGCTGGAGATGTACCCCTTGTCGACCCAGTCCTTCAGCGTCGTCAGAGCCTTGGTGTTACCCGCGGTGCGGATATCCGAGCCGCTGACGCCATTGATCCAGTCGTTGAGCGAAGCCGGCGACTGGTAGTAGCTCATGAGGGTGGAGGCGATGTGGCCCGCTTGCGCTTGATCGAGATTGCCGACCTCCAGCGCGGTGATTCCCGCGTCTTTGGCTTTCTGCATCGAAGCGACGAGGTCGTCGAACGACGCGGGAGCTGAGGCGCCGATCTTCTTGAGGAGATCCTTGTTGTAGTACAGACCGACCAAGTTGCCGCCGATCGCCATGCCCCATTGCTTTCCCGCGCCGAAGGTCTTGCCGTCTGCCGAGAGCTTGAGGCCCGCCTTGATCCCGCTCGGGTACGCCGCGTTCCACCCGTACGCAGCGGAGTAGGCGTCGAGAGGTTTGAGCAGGCTGGCGCCGACCAGCCTCGGAGCCATGGCGGCGTTGGACTGGGCGATGTCCGGCGCGGAATCGGACGACATGCTGAGCGCGATCGTCTTGCCGTAGTCGGCGAACGACTTGTCTGCGCGGACAATAGTGACGTTGGGGAACTTCTTCTCGAAGCCGGCGATCGCCTGCTTGAGCGAATTCAGCATCCCGCCGATCTGATAGTCGCTGAGGTGCAGGGTCACGTTCCCCGCACCCTTGATCTGGTCGTCGGTGAGCTTGGCTCCTGCGGCTGACACCGCCGCGTCTCCTGATCCTCCCGGATTCAGGGCGCTGCAGCCGACTGCGGAGAGGCTGATCGCCGCGGCGAGCGCCGCGGCGCTCACCGCCTTGCGGCTCAGCCGTCGAGACATGGGGGACATCTTTGTGCCTTTCTCAAAATGGTGCCGGGTGATGGATGAGCATACTTATCTCGTCACTGCGTCACAAGTACAAATCGCAATCAGTGCTTTTCTCGTCCATGCGGGATAAGATGAGCGTGTAAGCAGACGAGCTCAGGTCCCCGCGCCCGGCTATATTCGTGATGTGCTTCGCGCGAAGGCGCATCCAGGACGCGCGCGGCACTTCAGGCGGCCGAATAGGAACACAGTGACATCCGAGAACTACGCCACCGGCGAGACCGGCGTCCCCGACGCCGGTGTGCTGTTCCAAGGATTCCGGGACGGCCGACCGCGCACGATCCAGGAGGTCCAACTCGTGACCGGCTTGGGCCGGACCGCCGTGGCGGTCCGCACCGACGCCCTCGTCACCGCGGGTTACCTGGTGCCCGCCGGGGAGGTCCCGTCTCGCGGTGGACGTCGCGCGGTCCTGTACGGACTCGACCCCCGCTCTCGCGTCGTCGCCGGCGTGGATGTCGGCGCTACGCACACTCGGGTCATTCTCTGCAGCCTCGCCGGAGATCAGCTCGCGGTGCGCTCCCGGCACGTCGAGTCCGTCGGGAGTCCCGACGAGAGCCTGGGCTGGGTGGTCGATGCCGTCGAAGAGTGCCTCGCCGATGCGAACCTGGAGCGAAGCGCGCTCAGCGGACTCGGGGTCGGGTTGCCCGCGCGAGTGAACTTCAGCACGGGGATGCCCATCAAGCCCGTGCTCATGCCCGGCTGGGACGCCTATGACGTCGGCGGGTATTTCCGGGAGCGGCTGACCGACGAGGTGGTCGTGGACAACGACGTGAACGTTCTCGCGGTGAACGAACGCGCGGTCTCCTGGCCGGATGTCGATGATCTGATCTACGTCAAAGTCGGGACAGGGCTGGGGAGCGCTGTTATTTCGGGGGGAATCGTGCAACGCGGCGCGGCGGGAACAGCCGGTGATCTGGGGCATGTCCGCGCACACAACTTCACGGTGCCCTCCGATCCGTCCGTACGGCCGACCGTCCTCGGCGACATCGCCAATGGGGCCGCCATGGTCGAGAAGCTCAGCGGCGACGGCCTCGACGTCTCGAGTGTGAGCGACATCCTTGCCTACGTCCAACTCTCTGAGCCCCGCGTCCTCGAACACCTCCGGAATGCCGGCCGCGCACTCGGCGAGTCCCTGGCCGATGTCGTCGACATGCTGAACCCGTCGGTCATCGTCCTCGGCGGAAGACTCGGAATGGAAGGCGATCACCTCATCGCCGGCGTGCGCGACGCTGTCTACCGGCTGTCTCTGCCCGCGGCGACCCAAGACCTGCAGATTGTGAGATCCCGGGCCGGCGTCACCGGAGGCGCCTTCGGCGCGGCACGACTGATTCTCGATCGGATTCTGGCGCCGGCCGCGGTCTCCGCCGCCGTCTCCGCGATCTAGGATCCGGGCTCTACGGCCGCTCTCTGGGACGCCACCCGGGAGCCGTGATCTCCCCCGACCCGCGGGCGATGAGTCGGGTCGGAACCACCACGCGCTCGGGAGCGCCGTTGTCGCCCTCGATCCGGCGCAGCAGGATAGCGGCAGCGGTCGAGCCGATGAGGTCAGGATCCTGTGCCACGGTGGTGATCCCGGGGGTGAGCAGCGTCGCGTACTCGAGGTCGTCGAATCCCACCATGGCGATCCCGTCAGCGAGACCATGTCGTCGAAGCTCTGCGATGACTCCTTTGCTGATCACGTTCTGAGCGCTGAACACTGCCGTCGGCCGGTGCGTTGTCAGCAGGTTGGCGAGCTGAGCACTGGCGTCCGACGCCGACGTCACGCCCTGGACGATGATCGCCTGGTCCAATGGGACGCCGGCTTTCGCAAGCGCGCGGGTGAACCCGGCCAGACGTTCGGACTCCGTGAACACCCCCTCTCGCTCCCCGAGGAACGCGATGCGTGTGTGCCCGTGATTCAGAAGCTGCTCGGTCGCGAGCTCGGCGCCGAGGCGGTTGTCGCTCACGACGGAGTCGACGGGTGCCCGTGGTGGGGTGCGGTCGATCATCACGATCGGGATCCCCTGCGCATGAGCTGCGCGGGCCACGCGCTCGCCGTCATCCGCCGGGGCGACGATCAGCCCATCGACGCGCCGCTGCATGAACGCGCGAGCGATCTCATCGACGCGGTTCTCGTCGTTGTCGACGCTCGCCGCCAGTACCGCCACGCGATCGGCGGCCGCGCTGCGCTCGACGGCTCGGGCGATCGCTCCGGAGAACGGGTTCGCGAGATCCTTCACGAGCAGTCCGACCGTGAACGTCCTCCGGCTGCTGCGGCGAAGGCTCCCCGCGTAGATGTCGGCCTCGTAGTTCAGGGCCTTGACCGCGGCGCGCACACGCTCCTGCAGGATCGTCGACACTCCCGGCTCGCCGTTCACGACCCGGGAGACGGTCTTCAGGCCCACCCCGGCGAGCTCGGCGACCTGAGTCATGGTCGCTCGCCCCTGGCGCGTCGGCGCGGCGGATGGTTCACGAGAACGAGTCACACCACCGATACTAGCGGATACGGACTTGACATAGTTGTCATCAAAGCGCTTGCTTCTCAATAAAAACATGGTTGACAACCTTGTCAAGATTGCCTACTGTCGCTGTATAACCCACGCAAGGAAGCGAGTCAATGGTCGACAATCCAGCCAACGCAGCCGCCCCGGATGCGTCCATCGCGATCTCCGCAGAGCACGTGTCGAAGCGATTCGGCCATGTTCAAGCCCTCGTCGACGCATCGGTGCGCGTGCACCGGGGAGAGGTCGTCGCCCTACTCGGCGACAACGGTGCCGGCAAGTCCACGTTCCTCAAGTCATTGATGGGCATCCACGCCCCCGATACAGGCCGGATCGTGATCGACGGCGAGCCGGTGCAGCTCACAGGCATCCGCGACGCGCAGGAGCGCGGTGTCGACAGCGTCCACCAGGACCTGGCATTGGCTCCCGACCTGTCCGTGGTCGACAACATGTTCCTCGGTCACGAGCGATTCGTCCGCGGGCCCGGACGCGCACTCGGTGTGCTCGCCCGCAAGGAGATGGAGGAGATCTGCGACGCTGCGCTCACTGACCTCTCGATCAAGCTGCCGTCTCTTCGGGTGCCGGTGAGCGAGCTCTCCGGCGGCCAGCGCCAGGGTCTCGCCGTCGCCCGGGCTGTCATGTGGTCACGGACGGCCGTCCTCATGGATGAGCCGACCGCGGCGCTCGGCGCCCGGCAAAGCGAGATCGTATGCGAGCTCATGCGAACGGTGGCATCGCGGAACCTCGGCGTGCTCGTCGTTTCACACGACCTCCCGCGCATCCTCAAGGTCGCCGACCGAGTGACCATCCTCTGGCGCGGACGCACTGCACTCGACGCGCCGGCGAGCGAACTGACTGTTCCGGACTGCGTGGCGGTCATGGTCGGCTATGGGATGGACGCGGCATGACCGCCCAGCAGGCCGCAGCCGTACAGCCCGTCGACGACCGCGCGATCACGAGCCAGCCGCGCTGGAAGACCCTCTTGTCAGTCAACTGGCTCTGGCTGCTCGCCTTGAACGTCGGGATGATCCTCCTCTTCGGCGCGCTCTCCCCCGGCAATGTCTTCTGGAGCGTCGCCAGCCTTCAGTCGCTGCTGCTCAACGGCACAGAGACGCTGCTCCTGGCGCTCGCGATCACCATGCTCCTCGGCGCCGGGCTCATCGACATCTCCGTCGGCGCGAACCTGGTCCTTTCGTCGGTGATCGGGGCGGCCGCCATGAAGGCGCTGTTCGCGGCTCAGCTTCCGCCAGCCCTCTCCGTCGCGACGGGCATACTCGTCTGCCTCCTGTCCGGCATGGCCTTCGGCGCGGTCAACGGGTTCATCGTCTCGACGCTCGGTGTCAACTCCCTGATCACGACACTCGGCACCACCGGCGTGGGGACCGGTATCGCCCTCCTGCTCACCGGAGGGACCGACATCAGCGGGTTACCGCCGGAACTGCAGTCCTGGTTCTCACTCAACAGCGTGCTCGGGATCCCCCTGCCGGGCCTTGTCGCGGTCATTGCCGTCGTGGCGGTGTGGTTCGCCTTCCGCTACACGCGATTCGGGTCGCGGACCCTGGCGATCGGCTCCTCGGAGGCGGCCGCGTTCCGCGCGGGCATCCCGGTGAAGTCGCAGATCTTCACACTCATGATCATCGGCGGTCTGCTCGCCGGCATCGCCGGCTTCGTGGACGTCAGCCGCTACACCGCCACCGTCGTCAGCGGCCACGTCAACGACCCGCTCGCGGCGATAACGGCGGCGGTCATCGGCGGATCGCTCCTCGAGGGAGGGCGAGTCAGTGTCCTCGGCACCGTCATGGGTGCCGCCCTCAGCGTCATCCTGCTCGGCGGCCTGACCGTCATCAGCGTGTCCTCGTTCTGGCAACTCGTGATCACCGGCGTCATCCTCATCTTCGCCGTCGCGATCGATCGCCTGCGCTACCGGCGCCGCACTCAGCTCTGAGCCTGATCTCCACCCCACCCCTACCAATCGAAAGGACCCCCGATGCGATCGAAGACGATTGCCACCCTCGCCGCCACAGCCGCCACGCTGCTGGCACTCTCCGGCTGCGCCGCTGGAACCGCCCCCTCAGGCACGGACTCGGCTGCGAAGCCGAAGCTCGCACTGGTGCACGGCAACCTGAGCGACCCGTTCCAGATCAACTGGGTTTGCGGCGCAAAGGCCGAGGCCAAGAAACTCGGCGTCGAGCTTCAGGCGTACACGACTCCGACAACGGACAACCAGGCGCAACTGCAGGCCATGTCGACCGCGGTGCTGCAGAAGCCCGACGGCCTCATCCTCGACCCGTTCAACGTCGCCCAGTTCGCCACTCAGGTGAAGGGACTCATGCAGCAGGGCATCCCGGTGATCAGCTGGAACACCCTCCAGCCTTCCACCCAATGGAAGGTCGTTCAGTCGAACACCGACGGCGACCTCTTCACGAAGCAGTTCATTGACGCGGTCGGCACAGAACCCGGCACCGTCGCCGTGCTCGCGAACACTGCGGGCAACCCGGCGGAGGACAAGCGCTGGAAGCCGCTGGTGGCTGCACTCACCAAGGCGAACCCGGACATCAAGGTGGCGCCCGTGCAGTATGACAACTCGAACGTCAGCCAGGGCACCTCGATCGCGGCGGGCATGATCTCGGCCTACCCCGACCTCCGTCTCATCGTGGCGGTCTCCGGGCCGGAGACGACGGCGGCGACCGCCGCCGTGGAGGCGGCGAAGAAGACCGGGACGGTGAAGGTCTGGGGGTACAACGCGACCCCTGCGAACATCGAGGCGCTGCAGCGCGGCACCGTCGTAGCTCTCGGCGCGGAGCCCTCGGCGACCTGGGGCGCCAAGGAGGTCCAGCTGATCACGGAGTACCTCGCATCGCACACGGACAAGAAGCCCGTCGAACAGGATCCGAACATCGAGCTGCTCCCGATGAAGATCGTCACCAAGGCTAATCTGCACGACGCCGCCACGGAGCCCTACGTCCTCAAGAGCTCGTGCTCTGAGTAGCCCGACACGCCGACACAAGGAGTTGAACAGCACGGTGCATCAGAACCTCAGCCAAGGGCAGAAGAACCCCCGCGTGCCCGGGGCGCGCATCATCGGCAGGGCGGACGCGTGGCACGGCTACGACGCCGCGACCGCGACCGACCGCCTCTCGTACCCGGTCACGGAGGTCAACGACCTGGCCGTCTTCCAGGAGGTGAGCAGCACGGGGACGCAGGGGTGGACCATCCAGAGCCACCCGAACGTGACGGCCTATCTCTACATCCTCGACGGTCGGGGCTCTATCGAGCTCGGCGCCACCGGCTCGGTGTTCATCGGCGAGAGCTACGACTTCGGCCCGGAGGATCTGGTCATCGTCCCGCGCGACATTCCCTACCGGATCTCCGGGAGCTGGAGCGGGCTGTTCTTCCACTACCGGACCAGCGCGTTCGGGCGCTCCAGCGGGCCCAACCGGTTTCCCCACCCCGTCCGCACCTGGGACGCGCCCGAACGCCCTGCCGAGGAGGCGAGCGTCCTGGCGCCCGCGGGCACCCTCCGCTACCTGGACCCGCTCGGCCTCACCGCGCAGGAGGGGGGACCGGCTGCTTGCGAGCTGGTCCTCCCCCGGCTCCGCGACAGCGGCCGGGATGCAGCGGAACTTTACGCCGCCCTCACTCCCGACGACCGCCTCACCGCCGATGCCGCAGCGAGCGGGATGGCCGGCCGCAACCCGTCCGTCCTCGGCTCCCGCATCGTCCGCCGCACCGACGCACCTGACGTGTACAACGCGAACGCGGGCAACCGACAGTGGTCGTACCCGCTGAGCTGGGTGGACGACATGGCCATCTTCATCGGCTCGAAGCACCTGGCCAGCTCCGACGAGGAACGCCCGTTCGACTCCCACTCACACCCCCACATCGAGGAGTACAAGTACATCCTGGCCGGCAGCGGCACGATCAGCTTCGGGGTTGGCGACGACACGTTCGAGACCGAGACCTATGCCTTCACACAGGGCGACCTGGTGATCACCCCCCGTGGGATCCCCCACTATGATGGCGGCGACTTCATGGCCCTCAACTTCCATGCGAAGACGAGCACATTCGGCGTCGCCCCCGGCACCCCGCGCACACCGCATCCCGCCTACGTCTATACCAAGCCTCCGCGCCCGACGCCCGAGGAAGAGGCCGCCCTCAACGAGCCGGGAACGCTGCTGCTGATGGACTCCCGCGAGGAGCTCCTCCTCTATCTGCCGAATCCGATCCTGAGAACCGGACGCCACCCGACCGAGATGACCTGGCTCCGACCAGATCTCTTCGAGGACGCCCAGCAGTAGTACTTCGCGGTACAGGCGATGTGCAGCCCGACGTGGGCTCGCACATCGTCGCTGGCACGGTGGAATCTGCGCTCTCAGAATCTCTCTAGAACGCGGTCGTCCTTTGATCGACGACCAGGTGGATGAGAGCGAAGGAACGGCACTTCCGAACGTGGCCGAGCGCTCGCCCGACTGCGGCAGAGACGTCGGCATCGCGCTCGACTCTGATTCCGAGACCTCCGTATCCACGTGCGAGCCTGGCGAAATCCGGGTTTCGCAACTGCGTGCCCGAGACTCGACCGGGATGGTGCCTCTCCTGGTGGGTACGTATCGTGCCGTACTCCTGGTTGTCCATCACGACCACGAGCGGTGCGGCCCCGTATTGTCGAGCAGTCGCGAGTTCCTGACCGTTCATCAGGAACTCGCCGTCACCAGCGATGCACACGACCTCGCGCTGCGGGAAGAGCAGCGAGGCGGCGACGGCTGACGGGACCGAGTAGCCCATTGACCCGTTTCCGGCGCTGACCATGGAGCTGAAGTGCCGTGTCGGGAAGTATCGGTGCACCCAGTTGGTGTGCTCGCCCGCGCCAAATGTGACGATGGCGTCCCGCTCGAGAGCAGGGACCAGATTTGCCATCAGGGTGTCCATGCGCGCTTGCCCATCGCCAGGCGCAGCCGGAGGAAGGGCGGAGAACTCAATCTGCTGTGCGCGGACGTGCGCAGTCCAGTCGTCCCAGACGGGCTGACGCGGCATGACGATCGTCATCAGGTCACGTACGAATCGTTCGGGCCGCGCCACAATCTGGTAGGAGAGCGCACCCGATCGACCCCGAAGCCCCGGGTCCATCGACACGATCACGTTGAGCTTGCTCCACCCTTGGCGAGCATGGAAACCATTAGTGAGGACGTCCCCTGGGACTGTACCCACGTAGACGAGGAGGTCGGCCTCTTCAAGCATCTCGGTGGTTGGTTTCGGGCGACCGTAACCGATCGGACCGGCATATGACGGAGAATCGGATGAGACGATGCCCTCGGTACGCCACTCGGCGGCCGCTGGTACCTTGTGACGCTCAAGCCACACAGTGAGGTGGTGCCCCGTCTCGTCGTCCCAATCGTTGCCGCCCGTCACCACGAGCGGCTTTCTGGCGTGAGCGAACGCCTCCTGCAGGGTGAGCGCATCGCGTGCGGTCAGTCCGCCACCTGCGACCGGGAGAGCTGGATGCTCCCGCACTGGCACCTTCTGGCGCACCACGTCCTCGGGGAGACCGACCACTACTGGACCTGGACGGCCTGACTTCGCGGCAAAGATGGCTTCGGCGACGACCTCTGACGCTCGCGCTGCTGAGTCCAGCACCATCACTCTTTTAGCGCCTGAGTCGAACCACGAACGGATGTCGAATTCCTGGAACGCTTCGCGCTCTCGATGGTCCAGCGGAACCAGACCAACGAAGAGGATCATCGGAGTCGAATCCTGCCAAGCGGTGTGAAGACCCACGTGCGCGTTAGCCGCGCCTGGTCCGCGCGTAACCATCGCGATACCGGGCTTCGAGCTGAGCTTGCCTTCGGCCTCGGCCATGTACGCCGCCCCGCCCTCGTGACGGCAGACGACGGTCTCAATGGTCGATCCGTGCAAGCCATCGAGGACCTCCAGGAAACTTTCGCCGGGAACCACGTAGGTACGCTCGACTCCGTGCTGTTCGAGCGTTCGCACGATCGCATGCCCTGCAGACTCGAAGAGGCCGGGAATCGGCCGCGTTGGCGGAGCAATGCTGTCAATGATGGACACGAGTATCACGACTCCTTCGGGGCGCTAAGGGACGTGGAGAAGCGCACTCGCGCGGCGAATCCGTGCGCGGGAAGGTCCTCGGCATCGGCGAGGGCGGTGACGAATGGCTCCACAGTGCCGAGTGCTGTCGCGTCGTACTCGATCAGGTGCACCCCGCGCAAGAAGGTCTGAACAGACAGCCCGCTCGCATGAGCTGCTGAGCCACCCGTCGGGAGCACATGGTTGGAACCTGCGCAGTAGTCACCGAGAGCAACCGGCGCGTTTCCGCCGACGAAGATAGCACCGGCGTTGCGGATCTGTCGGGCGACTGCGGCCGCGTCTCGTGTCTGGACCTCGAGGTGTTCCGCGCCGTATGCGTTCACGACTGCCAGGCCCGCTTCCAAGTCATCCACGATCAGAATGGCCGACTGCTGTCCGCCGAGAGCTTCTCGAATCCGCTCGGAGTGCTTGGCGTTGACGATCTGGCGGTCCAGCGCTGCAATCACATCCTCTGCAAGGTCGGCGCTCGTGGTGACGAGCACGGATGCGGCAATGACGTCATGTTCGGCCTGGCTGATCAAGTCAGCGGCCACCCACTCCGGGTCTGCGCTGTCGTCCGCGAGGATCGCGATCTCGGTGGGTCCGGCCTCGGAGTCGATCCCGACGACACCGCGGAGTGCTCTCTTGGCGGCCGCGACGTAGATGTTGCCAGGCCCTGTCACCATCGACACGGGCGCGCACAACCACGTACCGTCTGCGTCTCGAACACCGTGCGCGAACATCGCGATTGCCTGGGCGCCACCGACGGCATAGACCTCCTCGACCCCGAGCATCGCCGCTGCAGCAAGGATCACCGGGTGCGGCCAGCCGCCGTTCTCCACCTGCGGCGGGGAAGAGATCGCGAGCGATGGCACGTCAGCCTCCTGCGCTGCGACCACGTTCATGACGACTGAGCTGGGATACACGGCGCGGCCGCCGGGAACGTACAAACCGACCCGGTCGACCGGGAGCCAACGCTCGGTCACAGTAGCTCCGGGAGCAAGAGTCGTCGTGTGCTCCTCACGCCGCTGGTCGTGGTGAACGGCTCGCACGCGTCGGATCGTTTCGTCGAGGGCCTCTCGGACGGTTGGATCGAGGTTCGACAGGGCTTCCTTCAAGACTGAGCCCGGCACCCGCAGCGCTGGCGGGCGAACGCGGTCGAACTTCTCCGCGAACTCCATCAGCGCATCCACGCCGTGGGTCTTGACAGCCTCGATGATCGGACGCGTCGAAGCGAGGACGGCGTCGATGTCGAGGAAAGCACGCGGCGCGACGTTCTCGGTATAGACGTCGTGCCCGCGCAAGTCACGAACGGCGATCGGGGAGCTGATGGTGGTCTCTTCAGGCATGTTCGTTCTCATTCGACGGGTTGGTTGTGGACAGAGTGGACGGCTGGGCGAGGCGTCCCCACACGAAACCGGCGACAGCGATGAGGACCAGGACGAGAAGCGTTCCAACGGTGAACATCTCGAAGGTCTCTTGATCCACGCCCCAGATGTTGCGGAAGTTGTAGTCGAGGCCGAGAGCGTGCTCGATGGTGCCTGGGAAAACCGCCACCCACGATCCGAGGAGAACCCAGAGGTAGATCAGAATTGCGCAGATCCAGATGCCGGCTGCGCCCCCCGGGACACGGTAGGGACGATCCGTTTCGGGCCTTTTTCGGCGAAGCACCAAGGCCGTGGGGAATATCAGCAGGTATGACAGCAGCAGGGTCGAGATCGCAACGGTGAGCACGACGGTGAAGACCGCTGCGGTGGATCCCTGGAGCAGAAGCGTCGCGGCGATGGCGAAGATGGTTGCGATCACACCGGAGAAGACGTTCATGCGTACGGGGGTTCCTAGCCGCGGCGAGAACTTACCGAAGTACCGGGGAAAGGCACCCTCAGACGCCGCCGCGGCCTGGACGCGATCGGACGCGATCATCCATGCGCTCGCCTGGGTGAAAACAGCGAAGATGAAGAGGATCGCCGCTACGACGACCATGGGCTGCGCTGCCGGCCCGTAGACGGTGAACACCTCCCTGACGGCATCGAGGAAGCCACTCGCACCGTGAATCTTGTCGGCCGGCAGAACCGCCAAGATCGCGAAGATCGGCACCAGATAGCACAGGACCGCGACCGTTCCCGAAGACGCGATCGCGCGCGGTACATCGCGCTTCGGATTATGCATCTCCTCAGCGGCCCCGTTCGGCGCCTCGAATCCCACTACTGCGAACAAGAGCACGGGCGTGACCGCGAGAAAGCCCGCCACAGTCGGTGTATATCCGCCGACAGCGTAACCGTGCACACCGTGCTGAACGGCATAGATGATGACGGTCACGACGAACACGATGATGAGTCCGACCTTGGCGATAGCACCGGCGGCGACGATTCGTTTGCCATGCCGCAGGCCGACGACAGCCGTAGCTATAGCCAGCCAGATGAAGCAGAACTTGACGGAGATGTCACCGACGCCCCCTGATGGAATCGGCGAGATATATGTGTTCCACGTCGCGGCTGTGATGAAGGCGAGCGACCCTCCCATCCAGATCGGATTGGTCACCCAATAGAACAGCGTCGCGATCGCGGCGGCGAGCTTGCCGAAGGCGAGTCGAACCCAAATGTACGGGCCGCCCTCCTCATGGAATGTGCTCCCGAGCTCCGCCATGATCAGCGCGTAGGGCAACATGAAAGTCACCGCGATCACGAGTGCCCAGGTGAACGCCTGAGCACCGCCAGTGGCGGCGATCTGCGCGATGGTGTCAATGCCGATGACTGCACTGATCGAGAGAAAGACGATGTCTGCTCGGCGCAGAGTCTTGCGGAAAACGGGTTGGCCGGCTCTCACCGGCTCTTCCACAAACACATCCATTTCATGGACTCCTTCGTCGCAAGCGGGATTCTTGAACAAATGATCGAGTTGAACACATGATCAGGAAAACGTAGCGGTTTGTCAACACGCGTGGCAGTCTTCTCATATGGGAAGAGATGGAGCCCCAAGTCGACGGAGCGTTCTCGATGCGGTCGGACGGATTGTGGCCGAGCGTGGGCTAGAAGGCATTCGGGTGCGCGAGATCGCCGCCGAAGCCAATCTTTCGCCGGGCGCGGTCCTGTATCACTTCCCCGACCAGAGCGATCTCCTCATGGCCGTGCACCGCGACATCGTCGCACGCTATATCGACGGCAGGCGCGGGGCAATCGACCCTGAGGTCGACGCGTGGACGAATCTCCTCAACGTCATGCGCGCAGGTGTTCCGGGCTGGGCGGATGAGAAGATGATCCGGCTGCTCTACGAGATGCACGGTCTCGCGCGGCGAAGCCAGCCGCATGCCGAGCTACTCAGCGACCTCTGGATCGCAGAGAGGAGCATCTACCGAGACATCATCGAGTCAGGTATCCGGGCTGGCGACTTCTCCCCACCTGAAGAGCCTGACGTCGTTGCCGCGCAACTGCTGGCGCTCGAAGACGGTCTGGTGTTGCACCAGATCAGCAGAAACGAGAACGTGGATGGCGAAGCGGTAGTGAAGACCTTCGCACAAGCGTCTTCGACGCTGCTCGCACGAGCTGACGGCTCACGACTCCTTCCCGATTCGGGTGGCGTCCAACATATGTCCGGCTGCCCTCAACCCTTCGCGCCAGTCATCAGACGCCCTAGCGAAGAAAGCTAGGCCGGTCGGCGATGTGCGCCACTCCGACGTTCAGGCGCGGATCACGGCGCCACCACCATTCTTCGCGCCCACGTATTGCTCGCCGGCTCGATACCGGCGGGAAGCACGAGGCGCTCGTCCTTGCGGGCGAATCGACACACCTGCGAACACATTGTGGCCCGGGATCCCGTCAATTACTGGGATTCCAGGCCATCGGATTCTGCGGAGGGCGTGGGATTCGAACTCTAGCCGCGGGTCAGCGGACAGCTTCTCGTCTTCCAAGATCCCCGGAACCACGGTGATTCGTAGTTGTCCTCGATGTTCTTCAATTGGCTCCAGTTTCGCCCGAGTGTTGTCAAATTGTTGTCATACGGGCCCGCTAGGCAGGGCTATCACTGCCTCCCTTACCCGAGGACCGCGTAGCGCAAATAGGCGATCCAGCAGTGGGTGCCGATAACCTCCATTTGGAGAAGTCACCAAAGGGGTATGTTATGGATCTTTCGCAGGAAGAGGCGCGCCGGCTGCGGATCCTGGCTGCATTATTCGAGCTTGCTGGGCACCACACGGCGAGCGATGTTTCACTCGCCGAGTTGAACGACAAGCTCATCCAAATGCGTGACCTCGGTTCGTTCGATCTGCAGGACGAGTGTCGCCGCATGAAGGACCGTGGGTGGGTCGACTTCTTTGACTCCCTTGCCGGAATCGGTGGGGTAATCGTCACCCCGAAAGGAGCCGACGCCTATCAGCAATTCGATACGTTCCGCAGATCGGTGGTCGCTCGACGCAAGCAACTCCGCGACACGTACTTACGTTGGATCTACGAGGAACAGGAGGAGGGTCGCGCCCCCACGCCGGCTGGCTTCTTGAATGGGGAACCAAACTTCCTAGGCGTCGTTTATACCGAAGACGACATCCAACGTGTAGGTGACTGGCTGGAGCAGGAAGGCTTCGTCGAGGGGCCGGGAGCGTGGGGCCATGGCGGGCCGCTGCGCCCACGAGTGACGACCAAGGGCTCACGGAGGGTAGAGAACGGGACAAGCGTGAATGATGAATCCCAGGATGGAGTCGTGCATCACTCAACGGTGATTAACGGCAATGCAAACATCGCCAATAACAGCTCGCATTTCTCGCAGACCATCCATACACCCCCGAGCGAATGGCTTTCGGGAGCGATGGAGCTTTCGTCGCTCCTTCAGCAGTCCATGCCTGTACTTCCCGAGAGCGTTAGGCGTGACGTCTCTTCCGAGCTCGAGCTTCTTGATGGGGAGATCGCAGGGTCAGCTGACCTGGGGAGAGTCCACAGTATTGTCTCCCGGATTGGCCAGTTCCTCGATAAGGTCGGCACTAACGTTCTGGCGGCAGTTATCAGCAGGCAGGTGAACGACTTTCTTTCTGGTTTACCCCAGTAGGCGACAACTCACCGAAGCGCGGCCGCAGGGTTCTCTGCAAGTCTGCGCCATGCTGCAAGAGCGGCTTCAAGGTACGTAACACCGATCTCGTAGACAGTTGCGAGCAGGTCGACATTGTTCGCTATTCGAGAGAGGCCTCCGTCCTTGTCAATCCAGGTGTGCTCGAGCAGAGCGAGGGCAACCTGAGGGTTTGAATGCGCAATTCCGCTGCAAATCCGCCAAGCTTCGAGCCCCGAGATTTGGCCGGTATTGACGTGCCGGTCGGCGATCATCAGCACCTCGGTGATCGAGGGCATGTTTTCGATCGAACCTTGGCGAGCCGGACCGGCTGCCTGGATCTCGAGAAGGCGATCCTCGATCTCTAGAAGGTGGTTGCGATCGTCGCCGGCGACACGCATCAACGCGGCGGCGTCGCTTGCCGAATCCCAGGACAACCGGAGTGAATTCTTGACTCGCTTGATGCGAGTACCCCCGGTCGCTAGCCAGACCGCATAGGCGCTAGCTTCAATCGCGCTGCGGATAACGGAGTACTCGGCCATTACTGCAAGATCCTGTCGGGTACTGATCGCGTCTCGCACGAATCGTAAATGATCTACGGAAACGAGTGCGAAGTAGGCGAGCTGGTAGCTAATCGGGTTGTACGGCGTGAGTTCGTCATCGCGCTCCAACGTGGAACCCGAGGCGTTCGATACGACGGTCCGCCCGGACTCGATGAGGCTAGTCAGCCTGTCGAACGCATGTTGCAGCACCGCGCCGGCGGCTTGAGCTGCGGCGGACTCGAACGCGTCTAGGCGTGTGTACCTTGGTGAATACTGCTCCTCCATGCGGTCCCAACTCCGACTGACCGGTATCTGCGCGGCGGATGAAAGCTTATGAATTTGCCCGTCAGTCGTCTAAGGCTTCTGCCATTGCGCGGGCGAGTTGGCCGGCGTTTCCGCTTCGCTGGGCGCTCAACGCCTTCCGCACGCGATCGCGGCTGAAATTCGACGGGGCCCCAGCGGATACCGCCACCCAGTATGGGTGAGATTCGAGGGCCGCATCAATGCGGGCGATTCTGCTTAGTATCCAGTCGATCTCCTCGGCAGTCAGGCTCGGCTTCCAGAGCATGAACTGGTCGGTGGGTGAGCCATCCTCCGTGGCCAGAGCGACCACGTCAGGAAGGACTTCGACATACATTCCGTCGGCGGCGCGACCGGCGCCTCCATGCAAGAGGGGGTTTCTGAATCGGGAAGCCATGAGACTCAGGTCGCTCTTCGCGCTCCCGATCGAGACATCAGCGAACGCTACGTCGAATTTGACGGCCCATGATTCTCGCAGTAGCTCGCTTACGGCGAATCCATCTTCGGAAGCGGCAGACGAGTACGCGGCGAGGAGGACCGATACATGCTCGATGTAGGCGAAGTAAGACGCTACGAGAGCAGTAGCCACGTGTGCAATCTCCCCGGCCCTTTGCTGCTCATTCTGAAACTCCGAAAAGTAGCTCATTGTGTCTGCAATGAAGTCGGGTGCCGGGACCTGTTTTCCACTCTCGAAGTCGTGAACCGTAAACGTCGACCTGTCGACCTCAGGCATCGGTGCACCTCGGAGGCCTCGCAGCTGCGCAATGAAGTAGTTGACCATCCCCCGGTAACGGAAGAACTGGTTGACAACCTCCACTGCATTGACGCTGATTCCAGCATCGATAGCATCCCTCAGACCGTTCTGATGCAGGAACCTCAAAGCCTTCGTCAACTGCTTGCCGAGTTGGTCTGCGAGCCGCGCGCCTTCATCTTCCCCAATCCAGAAGTCGGCCCAGAGGCCGGATCGACCAAGCTGAAGTCGACATTCCTCGCCACGGTACCGCAGTCGGTAGACCCAGTCGATTTTGTCGAAGCGTCCTTCGTAACGTGCCCCTACACCGGCGCGAAGCATCAGAGCGACGAGGTCTCCAGCTGATGCGAGAGGCGTCGGTAACGAGTGTCTGGCGGGTTCGCCATCCGGGTCTTCTCGTGGTCGGGCAAAGTTCCGGAGGAAGTTTGATCTCAGTCTCATCAGCCCTTCAACTAGCCCCCGCACATGCGAAGGAATTGCTGGCTGGCCATCTTGTTCGGAGCTGGTTAGCTTTGCTTCTGCTGCCGGCTGATCGTCAGCATCTAGCTGTAAGCGCGCCTCTCGATATCGAGTCCATCCCGTCGTCGCAGTTGCGATCACTGACCCGAAGGTGACCAGCGGGATAGCGAACACGAGCGGGTCAAATTGCTCACCGCTGCCGAGCTTGAGGCCGCTCGCGCTCCAAGCTAGGGTCGCGGCCAACAACAAAATCCATGCCCAAAGCACGCCTCGGGCGACTTCGGTCGCTTTCGCGTACTCAGCCGACGGAAGGTTGCGAAGCTTGAACGCCCAGACTGTGAGGACAATTGCTACGGCAAACGCGGGCACGAAAAGCGTCAGAACGACAACAAGCTGCGTGCGGTCTCCTGAGGTGGAAAGCTGCAGCAACATCCATGCGTCCAGAGCGACCGGCAGCAAGAATGCGAAAGGTATGTACTTGCCCGGATAACGCTCCGCAAGTCCAACCGCGAGCGCGGCGGTCGCAACGCTCAACCCCGCCGCCCACCAACCAGGTGCGACAAGGGCTGCGAGTATACCAACGGTCGCGGCAGCTGCTCCGGACAGCGCAAACGCAAATATGTATACTCGACGCCGCGGTGAGGCTGACGCGTTCCCACGGTTCGGCATCAGCTGATATGCGAGACCGATGAGAACTCCAGCGGTAAAGGAGTATGGCAACCGTTGCCAACCGCTCAGATTTGGCACGACGAACATCGCGAGGCCCAGGGCGACACCGACCACGCCGACGATCCAGGCACATAGGATTCGCCACTTACGAGATCTCCGCCATCGTCGAACTATCGCCTTCGTCGCCCAATCAACGATTTGCCGCTGCTCCGCTTGGGAAATACGCGCCATCATCTTCTCCAAGTCAGCTATGGCCGTCATCACCACCCTGACACGACACGACGGTGGAAGATCAGCGACCCACTACCCGCTTACTGGGGTCAATCCGGGGCCGACGTCCGCAACTTCTGCGAACTCAGTACCGCGTTACAACGGATCGCATCTGCAGGCCCGTGCGGGGATCACGCCCGACCTGCCAACGAGCCTTCTGCTCTTCTGGGCTCACGATCGAACCGTCAGGAGCGGTAATCGGAGCCAGGAAATTCGGCATCCCCAAGCTCAGCGCACATGCGTCGATCGCGTGTTGAAGCTCGTCGTAGTATCCGAGCGGCCACCGCTCGGCGCGCTTGATCGTGAAGTGGTCGACCCGGTACATCATCAGCGTTTCGTGGGTGCGCTGATGCACCGCCGGCCCGTACTCGATCACGAAATGGATGCGCGTTCCAGCGTCGGCGACGACTAGCCAGACGCGCTCTCCGGCCTGCAGAACCCTCATGACCCACCACCCAAACATTCGAACATATGTTCTATTGTGGCCAGTAAGACCGACACCCGCTACCCGATCGGAGGAACTGGTCATGAGCATTGCTCCCGCCGCTGACATCGTCCACATCTGGACCGATTCCGGGACCCCGAACCGGCTCGTTTGGCGCGATCACCGCTACCGCGTCATCGCAGCTGAACCCGTTCGCTCTTCCGCAGTACACGACGCGCTCACCCACCCCGCCGAGCGGCTCGTCGGGTGGTCAATTGTCGCCATCTCAGACCAGGACCCCTCCGAAGTCCGTTCGATGCAGTTGCAGTCCGTCGGCACCGGCTGGGTGCTGGTCGACGTCGACCCCGCCTGACGGTGGGACAGAACAGCCGCTACCCGGGATCCGGGATGGACCGAGTGATCGAGCAAATCGTCACCCGGCCCCGACCCGTCTGGCTGACCGAAGAGGAGGTCGATCTCGACCACGACCCGGCCGTCGTTGCTACCGTGCCAGCGCCGGCGATTGCGTACGTGCGCTTCCACGAAGCGGTTGTGCGACCGGAAGTTGAGGTGGTGGCGTGGAACGAGCACGCCGTCCGCGTTCGGTTCACCGCCCGCGATGGCCAGACCCACGAAGGGTGGGTGTGGAAGGACGCCGTCCGCTCGAAACCACCGCGGACGATCGAGCGTCGACGCTGACCCCACTGTTCGATGCACCTTGTCACCTCACCTGGTTGGTTGGTGTGCCGTGAAGCCTGCGGCGATCGTTCGGTCGCGCACCCTGCGCGCAAGCCCCTGACGGGGCCGACTGGCGTCGCCCTACCGGGTGGCACTCCGGGCGGGTCTCCCTGATCGGCACTGCGTGCCTTCACGGCACACCAACCAGCAGGGAGGAAACGATCATGAGCACCCTCATCAGTGACAGCAACGAGCTCATCCACTTCACGGCCGTGTTCAGCAAACACGACCTCACAGCCGACCTGGCACCCCGGCTCAGCTGCATCGAAGTCGAAGCCCTCGCCGGCCTCCTCCGAGCACTCGGAGAACCCGCCGCCGCCAACACCTGGATCCAAGAACACGCCACCGACGACGAACTCGGCGACGCCCACTATCAAGGCGACACCCTCGAGTATCTGGTCCCGATCGACCCGATGGACGACCTGGGCTGCGACAGCTGCCAATAACAACCCGCGAGCCCACGCCAATCTGGCGCGGGCTCGTCTCATGTGACGGGCAGAGGTGAATGAGCCGCGAGCGGCGCCGTGTTTGTTGGGTTGTCCGTCTGCCTGGCCGTCGATCGTAGTTCACTCCCGCGGGCTGCGTTCCGGGCTTTCGACGCTTCTATGTTTGTCAACTTGTCT
>NZ_JAGEKP010000014.1 GCF_017565305.1 Leifsonia sp. TF02-11 | reverse complement strand
GCTGCTGCTGCTGCTGCTGCTGGGACATGCAACCATCGTACCCATCTATTGAGTTCTCTCATATCGATTGAATTTTCCCAATCGGTGTGGAATCGTGAGAGTCGTGACAGCAATACGCCTCGGATCCGGATACTGGAAGCTCTGGACCTCGTCCGCGCTCTCCAACCTCGCCGACGGTGTCATGAAGATCGCGCTTCCTCTGGTCGCCATCCGCTACACCGACTCCCCCGCCCTGATCGCCGGCCTCACCTTCGCGTTCACGCTCCCCTGGCTGGTGTTCGCGCTCCTCGCCGGAGCCCTCGCCGACCGCTTCGACCGCAGACGCCTGATGCTCGTCGCCAACGCGGCACGTGCCGCCTTCCTGGCCTGCCTCACTCTGGCAACGGTCGCGGGAGCAGGGTCGATCTGGCTCCTCTACGCCGCTGCCGTCTGCATCGGCGTCGCCGAAACCGTCTACGACACCTCGTCCCAGTCGATCCTTCCCCAGCTCGTCGGCAAAGACGCCCTGTCGCGCGCCAACGGCCGGCTCTACGCGGCCGAGCTCACCACCAACCAGTTCATCGGGCCGCCCCTGGGAGGCTTCCTCGTCGCCCTCGGCGTCGGCCTGGCGTTCGGCACGCCCGTGCTGCTCTGGGTCGCCGCCATCGGGATGCTGCTGCTCGTCCGCGGGCGGTTCACGACCGACCATCCGCGCACCACGACCATCCGCGCCGACATCGCAGAGGGCCTGCGGTACCTCGGCCGCAACACGCTCCTGCGCACGCTCGCCGTGATGGTCGGCGGCTTCAACTTCGCCTCCAGCGCCGTCTTCACCGTGTTCGTGCTCTTCGCGGTCGGCCCGTCGTCTGCGATGAAGCTCACCGACCCCGGGTACGGCCTCCTGCTCACGGCGTCCGCCCTCGGCAGCGTGCTCGGGACCTTCCTGGCCGAGCCGGCCGAACGCCTGCTCGGAAGGTCGAGAGCCCTGACGCTGACGATCCTCGGCTCCCTGCTCACCGTCGCCACGCCCGCGTTCACGACGAACCCGGTGATCATCGCCTCCGGTTTCTTCGTCGGAGGCGTCACCGTCTCGATCTGGAACGTGATCACCGTCTCCCTGCGGCAGCGGGTGACCCCGCAACGCCTGCTGGGCCGCCTGAACTCCGCCTACCGGCTGCTGGCATGGGGCACCATGCCGCTCGGGGCCGCAGCGGGAGGGCTCATCGCGCAGCTCTTCGGAATCCCCGCCGTGTTCCTGGCGATGGGGATCGTCGTCCTCGCGCTGGTGATCGGGATGTTCTGGGTCACCGACGCCCGCATGGAGGCCGCCGAGAAGGACGCGGAAGCAGCCGACGAGCAGGCCACGGCGGCCGCCACCGATCGGTGACGTGTACACCACTTTGCCAGCCTTCGTTCCCGAATCGCCCAGAGTAGGCGTTTAGCGTAGCTGTCCGACGGCATCGAACGCCGTCCGTGCCGCGCCGTGCGTCCACCCCCCCAACCCACGGACGCCACCCCCGAAAACCTGGTGCGGCACACCCGCGTCGAACGCTGCGCTCCGGACCACGGGTCCACGGGCGCTCCCGTGCGTCCCGCCGCGGTTCCAGCCCGCCCTTCGACCGCTCGCCCCCGCGACGAGCGGTTCCGCCGTGCGCGCAGCCGAATGGATCGCGTGCGGCCTGGCGGGGAAGCCCGACCCAGGAAATCATGCTCAGTACTCTTCGATCCACCCTGCGCTCCTCCAACCTCTCCCTCGGCCGCGTACTCACCGGTGCGGCGGCGATCATCATGTCAGCGAGCGTCGTCACACCGATGATCGCCCAGCAGCAGGAGAGCGAGCGCGCCACCCGGGCACTCTCCGAGTCCACCGGGATCCACCACGACCAGCTCGGCGTCTACGACAAGCTCTGGCGCGACCGCCTCGAGGGCGTCGCGCAGCAGAGCCTCGCCAATGCCGAGGCCACCGTTCAGGCCAATGCCTCGAAGGCCGACGCGTCCGCCGCCAAGACCGCGATCGCCGGCCTCGACGACTACAAGAAGCTCGACGACTCGAAGCTCCGCAAGACCATCGACACCACGGACGCCGCGACCGCCGCGCTCGCCGCGGCCGGCGCCGCCGCCGATCAGCGCGCCGCGGAAGCTGCGGCCGCCGCCGCCGCTGCCGCAGCCGCCGCCCAGGCCGCCGCCAACACTCCGGACGGCGCCAAGGCCACCGCCCGCAGCATCGCGGCGAGCACCTACGGGTGGGGCGACGACCAGTTCCAGTGCCTCGTCAGCCTGTGGAACAAGGAGTCCGGCTGGAACTACCAGGCCTCCAACGGCAGCAGCGGCGCCGCGGGCATCCCGCAGTCCCTCCCCGGCAGCAAGATGGCGGCCTTCGGCGCCGACTGGGCCACGAACGCGACCACTCAGATCAAGTGGGGCCTCGACTACATCAAGCGCGGCTACGGAACCCCGTGCGGCGCGTGGGGCCACTCCCAGTCCATGAACTGGTACTGACCCGCGCCGACTCCGCGACAGGAGGGACGGCGGCGGCGCCGGTAGACTCGCCCAGGTGAGCACCGGCCAGGCCCCCGTCCCTCCTTCGTCTCCCGACATCCGCGGAGCCCACCTCGTCGGGAGCGTCAACCTCCCCGACGCCGGGGCGGTCTTCCGCGCAGTGAGCGATCGCCTCGGCGACCGGCTGCGCCGGATCCCCGATGGCGAGGTCGGCGAACGCTTCTACTGGATCCAGTTCCAGACCGCGCGCTTCGACACCGTCGGCGGCCTGTCCCGCATCCCGGTCGAGCCGTACTACCTCCGCGGGATCTTCGACGCCCGGCCGTTCCGGCTCGACGACGGTGTCGACGCCGACGCCCTCGTCTTCCCCGATCTCGGCTACGCGGCGGCCGCTCTCGACTCCTACGCCGAGTTCAGCCGGCTGCGGGCGGCCGGAGTCATCGCCGCAGGCACGCGGTTCCAGGTCTCCCTGCCGACGCCGGCGGCAGTGATCGGAGCCTTCATCGTTCCGGAGGATCGCGCGGCGGTCGAGCCCGTCTATGAACGCGCTCTGTTCGCCGAGCTCACGCGCATCCTCGACGGCATCCCGCATACCGACCTGGCCGTCCAGTGGGACACCGCTGTCGAGTTCGCCCTGCTCGAAGGCCGCATCGAGCCGTGGTTCGCCGAAGCGGGCACCGGCCGGGTGCTCGACGGCGTCGTCGAGCGCGCCGTCCGCCAGGCGGCCGCCGTTCCCGACGACGTGGAGGTCGGGTACCACCTCTGCTACGGCGACGTCGAAGAACAGCATTTCGTGCAGCCGACGGATGCCGGACGACTCGCCGAGGTGATCGCCGGAGTCCTCGCGGCCACCCCACGGCAGATCACATTCCTCCACCTGCCGGTGCCGATCGAGCGCGACGACACCGCGTACTTCGCCCCGTTGGCCGCGCTGGAGCTGCCGCAGGAGACCGAACTGTACCTCGGCCTGCTGCACCACGAGGACGGCGTCGACGGCGCGCGCCGCCGTGCAGCGGCAGCCGCATCGGCGGTGCCGCGATTCGGCGTCGCGACGGAGTGCGGCTTCGGCCGCGGCCCGTCGGAGCGCACCATCGGCCTGCTGGAGTTGCACGCCGCCGTCGCCCAGGCCTGGTGACGGCGACTGTGCATCTCGACGCCCACGCCTTCGAGGAGCTCGTCACCGACGAGCTCGACCAGCTGCCCGACGAGATGGTCGACGGCCTCGACAACGTCGTCTTCGTCGTCGAAGACCGACCGGAGGACGGCTCGCTCGACCTCCTCGGCCTGTACGACGGCGTCGCCCTGACCGAACGCGGCGCTTACGGCTTCGGCGAGATGCCCGACCGCATCATCCTCTACCGGGAACCACTGCTCGCGATCTGCGAGAACGAGGACGAACTGCGCGACGAGATCCACGTCACGCTCGTCCACGAGCTCGCCCACTACTACGGCATCGACGACGATCGCCTGCACGAGCTCGGCTGGGCGTGAACCCGGCACCCCACCAGGCCTCTCGTCCCGGAAATGGGTGCGAGCGGACCGACTGAATCGGCCTCGCAACGTGCTAAGGGACGGGTGAAACCTTGGCGTCGCGCGCTCCCCGCGCCGACGAACATGCAAGCATTTCGCCTGGAAATCGCCGAGATTCAGCGATTTCGCACGGAGACGAGCCGACTTCCTGCTCGCGTCTCGTTGCTATAACCCTCTCATTGCTCGTCGACGTCGGCCGCTCGCGGTCGCCGCGCACCTGAGAGGTTTCCCGTGGCACTTTCCTCCACTGCACCGAAGCAGGCACGACGCTCGGCGGTTGCGTTCGGCACCGTGGTCGCGTTGGTCCTCACCACCCTGGCCCTGGTCTGGTCGAGCAGCTCACTGCCCGCCCGTGCCGCGGGAGCATTGCTCTGCAACTCGACCACGATCTACGGCGTGGTGCCCGACGATCCGACGGTGGTGAACACCGTCAGCAGCCTCATCAGCGTCGACGGCGCCTCCGTCGGCGGAGCGCAGCTCAACGCGGCTCTCATCTCGCGCAGTACGGTCGACGGCCAGTCCCAGAACGCGCTGGCGCTGAGGGCCGACGGCACCGCCGCCTACTCCACCGCCGATCGTGGCGCCACCGTCCGCCGCTACGACGCGATCAGCGGGACGTGGTCGTCCTTCCCCGGCCGCCCCCTGGTCGACCCGGGCGACTATGTGATCGCCGGCGGTATCGATCCCACCACCGGCATCTTCTACTTCGGCGACGTCGGAGGAACCCCGAGCAGCGCGGCCGTTGGCCAGTTGTTCGGTTTCGACACCAACACGAACACCATGATCAGCACGACGCCGCTTCTGACGTTTCCGATGATCACCGGCGAAAACAACGGCGACATCGCCTTCGATGGCGCGGGAAACCTGTACATCGTCACCTCGTCTGCGACCTCCGGCGACCTGCAGGCTGTCTCCGGCCCGCTCCCGCGTACGCTCGCCCAGGCCCGAGCCACCACGCCGACGGTACTGAGCTCCTTCACCGTGCCGCCGGCGGCCGGCGGTGCGTCCGTCAACGGGATCGCGTTCGACGCGAACGGCACCCTGTACCTCAGCTTGGCCGGCGCGGCGGGCGGTGTCTTCTCGATCGACCCGGGGACCGGCACACCGCAGTCATCGCTGACCCCGCTCCCCGCCGCTCTCGTCGGTCCGAGCGGCACCGGCTTCGTCGACCTAGCGAGCTGCGCCTTCCCGCCGAGTGTCAGCGTTCAGAAGAACGTGGTCTCCCGCCTGAACCCGACCGACCAGTTCACCCTCACGGCGACGGGTCCGACGATCGTCGTGCCGGCGACCGCGACGACCGTCGGCACGACGAACGGGCTCCAGACGACCGCGGGTGGCCAGACGCTCCAGGCGGGCCCCGGACTCGCGCGCTTCGGCGACACGTACACGGCGACCGAGACGGCGGCCGGGACGACCGACCTGTCACGGTACGTTTCGAGCTATCGATGCGTCGACGAGGCGAACCCGGCCAACCCGCAGTTCCCGATCACCGGCACGGGGACCAGTGTCTCGTTCACGCTCGCTCAGACCACCGGCGAGACGCCTGCGGTCGTCTGCACGTTCACTAACGCGCCGTCTGCACCCTCGCTCACGCTCACCAAAACGGCGAACCCCACCACGGTGACGTCGGCTGGCGACCCCGTGACGTACACCTTCCAGATCACGAACACCGGCAACACGACGCTGACCGGAATCGGCGTGAACGAGACCGCCTTCTCCGGCACGGGCACGCTGCCGACCCCCGCCTGCGACGCGACCACTCTGGCGCCCGCTGCGAGCACCCAGTGCACGACGACCTACTCCGTCACCGCCGCAGACTTCGTGGCCGGCACGATCACGAACACCGCTGTGGCCGAGGGACAGGACGCGGGCGTCGGAGACGTCACCAGCCCGCCTGCCTCCGCTGTGGTCACCGCAACTCCTCCCGCCCCCGCCCTGGCTTTGACGAAGACCGCCAACCCGACGTCCGTGAACGCCGCCGGCGACACCGTCACCTACACGTTCCACGTGACCAATACGGGTAACGTCGAGGTCACCAACCTCGCGATCAAGGAGGGCTCCTTCACCGGTACGGGCACGATCTCCGCGATCTCCTGCACGGCCACGACCCTCGCGCCCTCCGCCTCCACCGACTGCACCGCGACCTATCAGGCGACCCAGGCCGACGTCGACGCCGGAACGATCACCAACACCGCTACCGCCACCGGTGACGACCCGGCGGGCGACACCGTCACCAGCCCCGTCGCCGACGCCACCGTCACCGCCCCGAACAACTCAGCGCTCACACTGACCAAGACGGCCAACCCGACGACGGTCACCGCCGCCGGTCAGAGCGTCGTTTACACCTTCGAGGTGACCAACACGGGCAACACCACGCTCCGGTCGATCGCCATCACAGAAACCGCCTTCTCCGGCACCGGCACGCTCCCCCCGCCGACCTGCGCCGTCGTCACGCTCGTTCCCGGTGAGTCCACGCAGTGCACCACGACGTACGCGACCACGGCCGCGGACCTCGGCGCCTCCACGATCGACAACACGGCCGTGGCCACCGGACTGGATCCAGCGACCGGGACGGTCACAAGCCCCGACGCGACCGCCGTCGTCACCGTCGCCCCCGCCGTCGCGTCGCTGTCCCTGACCAAGACCGCGAACCCGACCACCGTGACTGCGGCCGGTGACACCGTCACGTACACCTTCCACGTCACCAACACTGGCAACGTCCCGATCGACCGCGTCGCGATCCGCGAGGGCGCGTTCTCCGGCACGGGCAGCCTCTCCCCGATCACCTGCACCGCTAGCACCCTCGCCCCGGCAGTCTCCGCTGACTGCACCGCGACCTATCAGGCGACCCAGGCCGACATCGACGCAGGACGCATCACCAACGACGCAACCGCTACCGGTGACGACCCGGCAGGCGACTCGGTCACCAGCCCCGTCGCCGACGCGACCGTCACCGCCGCACCCGCGCCCGCGCTCGCCCTGACCAAATCGGTCAGCCCCACCAGTGCCGCCACCGCCGGGCAGACCGTGACCTACTCCTTCCTGATCGAGAACACCGGCAACGTGACCATCACCAAACCGGCCGCTGCCGAAGTCACCTTCACCGGCACCGGAACGCCGCCTGTCATCGACTGCCCCACCGGCGTCAGCCTCGCGCCTGGCGACAGCACCATCTGCACCGCCCCGTACACCCTCACCCAGGCGGACGTCGACGCCGGACACGTCGACAACACGGCCGTCGCCACCGGCTCGGACACCGGCACCGGCACGGTCACCAGCAACGACTCCAGTGTCACCCTCCCTGTGCCGCCCGCTCCCGCGCTCACACTCGCCAAGTCCGCCGACCCCACGACGGTGAACGCGGCGGGCCAGAGCGTCGTCTACACCTTCCGGGTGACCAACTCCGGCAACACCACCATCACCGCCGTTGCGATCAGCGAGACGGCGTTCACCGGGACAGGCGCGGTGCCCACCCCGACCTGTGACGCGACGACGCTGGCGCCGGGCGAGAGCACCCGGTGCACGACCACCTACACCACGACGGCCGCCGACCTGGGCACGACCGCCATCCACAACACCGCGGTGGCCACTGGCGAGGATCCAGCGGCCGGAGCTGTGACGAGCCCCGAGTCGTCCGCGGTGGTGACCGTGATCACACCGGCACCGGCGTTGGAACTGACGAAGACCGCCGACCCGCAGACCGTGACCAGAGCCGGTGACAGCATCACCTACCGGTTCCGGGTCACCAACACCGGAAATGTCACCCTCACCGACGTGACGGTCGTCGAGAAGAGCTTCTCGGGAACGGGCGGCCCGCTGACCCTCTCGTGCCCCTCGGACACGACGCTCGACGCCGGCGACTCGCTCACGTGCACCGCGGACTACCGCACGACGGCCGCCGACATCGCCGCAGGCTCCATCACCAACACCGCTGACGCGACCGGGGTGGACCCGGCCGGCAGCACGGTGACATCGCAGGAGTCGCGGGCCGTCGTCCAGGTCACGACCGCCGACGCCCCGACACCGCCCGCGAACGGCGACGGGCTGGCCACGACCGGCTCTTCCCTCTCTGGCTGGCTCGCGCCGCTCGCCGGACTCCTCGCGCTCGCGGGAATCGGGCTGGCGGTCATCGCGACCCGAACCCGCAGCAAGAAGAACGCCCGCTGACCGACAGGGTGCGGCCTCCTGTTCCGGCGAGGCCGCGCCCCCACCGCCCGACGGCACGAATGAGGCAACCATGACAACTCATGCACCATCCCGACGCGGGGCCCTCCGCCCCGGCATTGTCCTCGCGGCAACCTCCGCGCTCCTGCTGTCGCTCGTCGCGACGGCGTTGCCGGCCGCGACTGCGCCTGCCCACGCGGCGGGAGCTTTAAACTGCAGCGGCACCGCGATCTACGGCGAGGTGCCGGGTGACTCGGCCGTTCCCAGCGCGTCCGACGTGCTCGCGATCGACGGCAACTCAGTGGGGGGCGCAGAGCTCGCTGCCACGTTGGAGAGCACCAGCGCGATCCTCGGCCTCAACCAGAACGCTCTCGGCATCACGGCGGACGGAACGGCGGCGTACAGCGCATCCGATCGCGGCGCGACCATCATGCGGTACGACGCTGTGAACGGAACCTGGTCGGGGTTCCCCGGCGAGACGAACGGATCCAACATCACCGCGGGTGCGGTCGATCCCGTCACCGGGATCTACTACTTCGGCGACGTCTCCACCTCCGGCGGAACGACCGGACACATCTGGGGCTTCGACACTCGGACGAACCAGCTCATCAGCAACGAACCGCTCGCCTCCTTCGGTGTTCCAGCGGGCCAGAACAACGGAGACCTCGCCTTCGACGGGTCAGGCAATCTGTATCTGGTCTCGTCGTCGGCCACCGACGCAACACTGGTGGTCATGCAGGCACCGCTCCCCCGGACCGCTGCAGAGGCGACGACCATCGTTCCGACCGAGCTCAGCACGTTCGCCGTGCCGGGTGGAGTCGCCGTCAACGGCATCGCCTTCGACGCGACCGGTACGCTCTATCTCAGTCAGGGAGGCACCAACGGACTCTTCGCGATCGACCCGGGGACAGGAACCCTGCGCGGCGCGCTGACTCCCCTGAACCCCGCTCAGGCGGGCCCCACCGGTCGAGGCCTCATCGACCTGGCGAGTTGCGCGTTCCCGCCCACGGTCAGCGTGCAGAAGAACGTCGTCTCCCGCGTCAACCCCACCGATCAGTTCACCCTGACCGCCACCGGCGCCACGATCAGCCTCCCCGCGACCGCGACGACGACAGGAACCGCCACCGGCCTGCAGACCACCGCCGGTGGCCAGGTGCTCCAGGCCGGGCCGGCGCTCGCGCGCGTCGACGATTCCTACACGGTCACCGAGACCGCGGCCGGTACGACCGACCTCTCCCGGTATCTGACGTCGTACCGCTGCATCGACAGCGCCAATCCGACGAATCCGGAGTTCCCGATCACCGGCGCTGGGACGACCGCCACCTTCACGCTCGAGCCGTTCTCGACGGGCGAGTCTCCCGCCGTCGTCTGCACCTTCACAAACGAAGCACGGGCGGCCTCGCTCGCCCTGACCAAGTCGGCGAGCCCGACGATGTTCTCGAACGCCGGCGACACCGTCGACTACACGTACACGGTCACGAACGACGGCAACACGCCCGTCTCTGCCATCGGCATCACGGAGACCGGCTTCACCGGAAGCGGCACGCCGCCCGCACCGACGTGCGCCACCACGTCGTTGGACCCGGGTGCCACCGCACAGTGCACAGCGAGCTACGTCGTCACCTCCGCCGACATCGCCGCGGGCTCGGTCTCGAACACGGCGGTGGCCACGGGTCAGGACGCCGTGACGGGCGCGGTCACCAGCCCGGACGCGACGGCGGTGGTCACGGTCGCACCCGCTCCCGCACTCACACTCACCAAGTCGGTCGACCGGGCCACCGCGACCGGCCCCGGACAGATCGTCACGTACTCCTACCGGATCGAGAACACCGGCAACGTCCCCGTCACGCGCGTCGCGGTGCAGGAGGGCACATTCTCCGGGAGCGGCCCCGCCCCCGTCGTCGACTGCCCGGCGGCCGCCGCCACGCTCGCTCCCGGAGCCAGCGTCACCTGCACGGCTCCGTACGAGCTGACCCAGGCCGACGCGGACGCCGGGCACGTCGACAACACGGCGACGGCGATCGGCCTCGACCCGGCCGGAGCGGACGTCACGTCGGCCGGCTCCACGGCGACCGTGACGATCCCGGCAGCGCCGGGCATCCGACTCGCCAAAACGGCGAACCCGTCCACGACCACCGCGTCCGGCCAGAGCATCGGCTACGCGTTCCGGGTGACGAACACAGGCAACGTGACCCTGACCGCTGTGGGCATCACAGAGCAGAGCTTCTCGGGCACGGGTGGTCCGCTGGCCGTCACCTGCCCCGCCCAGGACACCATCGCGGCCGGCGCGTCGCTCACGTGCACCGCGGACTATCGGGTGACCGATGCCGACGTCGCCTCCGGTCGCATCACCAACCGCGCCACAGCCGAGGCAACCGATCCGTCGGGAGCGACCCTCCGCTCGCAGGAGTCCGAAGCGGTCGTCGACGTGCGCCTGCCTGATCCGCCTGCGGCTGACCGCGGCAACGTCGCGCTCCCCGACACCGGGGGCTCCGTGACGACCTGGCTTGCGCCGCTCGCCGTGATCCTTGCGCTGGCCGGCACCGGCATCGCAATCATGACGACACGCCGCAACCGGACGCGGGAGCACTGACAGCGGCGGACGCCCGCCGTTCGGTGCCCCGGGGGAAATGACCGACCTCCGGGGCGCCGGGCCGGGCGACCGGGCGAGCAGCCTAGAGGGACTCCTCGTCCTTGTCGGCCTCGACCGGGTCGCTGTCGGGAGCATCGAAGTGGTACTGCACGTGGCGCTCACCGTTCAGGATGCGCTCCTGCCCCGCGACATACCAGAACACCGACTCGAGTCCTTCGACAGCGGCGACCGCACCGATGCGCTCATCCGCCACCCCGCCGACCAGGTACCGGCGCTCCGCGGTCCCGACCAGCGGGCCGTCGGCGTATTCGACGATGTACTCGGGATCCGGCTGCGGTGTCTCACTCATAGCACCACCGTAGTCCCGGACGCACGCCGCGGTGCAGATGCGATCGGCCAGTCGGTCACGTTCAGCACCAGGTCGGCGTTCGCCCGCGGGTTCTCGCGCGCGAGGTAGCGCTCGAACTCGGACTGCCACTGGTCCCAGTGCATCGCGAACGTCTCACCGTCGCGGTCGAGCGCCCGCTCCTTGCGGAGCCGGTCGTCGGCGTCGAGCCAGATCGCGAGCTGCGCCCAGCGCGTGTTCGCGCCGGTGAGCGTGCCGCAGCCCTCCACCAGGACGGGCGCGGTTCCCGTCAGCACATGCCACTCGGCGGGGCACGCCCGCGCCCAGTCCCAGCGCCGCCACCGGCCGGTCCCCGACGCCGCGAGCGGCTCGAGCAGCTCGGCGCCTAGCGCGGCGCTGGCGGCGTCGAGGCCGTCCCAGCCCGGATACAGGTCGTCCATCCGGACGGTCCGCACGGGCTCGACCTGCTGCGCGCCCGCGCCGGGCCAGCGCGATGCGAGCAGATCCGCGAGCGAGCTCTTTCCTGCACCGCTCGGGCCGTCGATCAACACGACGGGAGCGCCGCCGTTCGCGGATTCGACCGCGTCGGCGACCAGCGCGAGCAGTCTGTCCAGGTCGCGTGCGGCCTCAGGAGCCCAGGACATTCCAGCTCCCCACTGCGATCGCGACGGCCGCGGCCGTCCCGGCCACGGCCACGGCCACACCCAATGCCGCCCAGTCCCTGGCGCGGAACACCGATGGGCGCGCCCAGGTCCGCTCCGTCGCAGCGCCGAATCCGCGAGCCTCCATCGCCGTCGCCAGCTTCGATCCCCTCCGGATGGACAGCACGAACAGCGCGAACGACTGCCCGAGGAAACGGCGGACGGCGCCGGACTCCGCCACGCCGCGGGCGCGCCTGGCGAGCGACAGCGCACGCCAGTCGTCG
Organism: Leifsonia sp. TF02-11; assembly: GCF_017565305.1. Lineage (GTDB taxonomy): Bacteria > Actinomycetota > Actinomycetes > Actinomycetales > Microbacteriaceae > Leifsonia. The sequence continues at coordinate 185,111 of NZ_JAGEKP010000014.1, read as the reverse complement.
ATGAACAGACCGACGAGCCGGAGGCCCGCGAGCGCTCCGACCACGAAGCGGGCGGGCAGCTTGAGCAGCTGCGCCAGGCCGTCCGCCAGGTCGGTCGGGTCGATCGTGACGAAGAGCAGCACGGCGGGAAGTCCGATCGCGAGCACCCGCAGCAGCGTCGCCAGCGCCAGCTGCAGTGAGCCGTCACTGACCTCGATCGCCCACCAGTGCACGTAGACGATACCGCCGGTGCGGCCGTACAGCGCCGTGGTGATCGCGGCGAGTGGGGCGGCGATCAGGACGGGGGAGGTGCGAGCGAGCAGCACCAGAGCCGGGATGCCGGAGAAGCACAGCAGCACGAGCTCCAGGGCGAGCGCGACGCCGGCCGACACCGGATCGATCGAGACGAGCAGCACGGCGGTGACGATGAGGGCGGCGCCCAGCTTCGAGACCGGGTTGAGAGTGGCGAGCGGACCGCTGCGCACGGGCTCGGCGATGGTCATGCCGCGGCCTCCTGCTGTGCATCCACCCGATGCTCGCTCGCACCGACGGCTGACGCGAATTCCGCATCGTGGGTCGCGGCGATGATCGCGTGGCCGTCGGCGCGCAGTGCCGCGATCAGCTCGACGAGACCGCGCCAGGTGTTCGCGTCCTGCCCGAACGTCGGCTCGTCGAGGACGAGTACCCGCGGGCGGGTCGCCAGCGCGGTCCCGACGGACAGCCTGCGCTTCTGGCCGCCCGAGAGCGTGAACGGGTTGGCCTCCGCCAGAGCGGAGAGCCCCAGCGCCTCCAGCACTTCGGCCACCCGGCGATCGATCGCATCCGCCGGCAGGTGCAGTGCGCGCGGCCCAGCGGCGAGCTCGTCGCGCACCGTCGAGGCGAGGAACTGGTGCTCGGGATTCTGGAAGACGCTGCCGATCCGGGTCAACAGGTCCCGGGACCGCCAGGCGCCCGGATCGGCGCCCGCGCCGTCCGCCAGGCCGGCCGACGCGCCGAGCGTGCCGCCCAGCCGCGGCAGCAGACCCCCGAGCGTGAGCGCGAGCGTCGACTTGCCCACCCCGCTGCGCCCGGTCAGGGCCAGGGCGGAGCCTTCCGCGACGGCGAGGTCGGTGAGGAAGGGGAGGGCGTGCTCGAGCCGCGCGTCATCGGGACGCCGCCGATTCGTGCCGCGCGCGCGGCGACGACGACCGGAGAACAGCGGCGAACGGCCAACCGCCAGCTCGCGCGCCTCCAGCAGCGGAGCTCCGACCGCCACGGTCGGCGCCGCCGGGACGGTCTCGTCGGGCAGCCACACACCCGCCCTGCGCAGATCGCCCGCCCGGTCCGACAGCACGGCGTCCGGCGCCCCGTCGGCGAGTACGCCGCCCGCAGCGTCGACCACGACGACACGGTCGACCAGGTCGCGCCAGACCGGCACGCGGTGCTCGACGACGATCATCGTCGCGCCGGACGCGGCGAGGACCGCCGCGACAGCATCCCGCACCTCCCTGGCACCCTCCGGATCCAGGTTCGCCGTCGGCTCGTCCAGGAGCAGGAGCCCTGGTCGCATCGCCAACAGCCCGGCGAGGGCGAGCCGCTGCTTCTGGCCCCCCGACAGCTGCGCCGTCGAGCGGTCGAGCGGCAGATCGAGGCCGACGGCGTCAAGCGACCAGCGGACCCGCGCCCACAGCTCGTCCCTGGGCACGCCCAGGTTCTCGCACGCGAACGCGACGTCGTCGCCCACGCGCGCGAGGATCACCTGGGCATCGGGGTCCTGCAACAGCAGACCCGAGCGCCCTCTGGCCTCCGCCGGCGCCCGGCCGTCGAGGAGCAGAGACCCCTCGGTCTCGCCGTCGTCGTCACCGCCGAGCACTCCGGCGAGCCCGGCGAGCACCGTCGACTTGCCCGCGCCGGAAGCGCCGAGCAGGAGCACGCGCTCCCCCGGCTCCACCGACAGCGTCAGCCCGCGGACCGCCCAGGCAGCGCGCCCCGCATACCGCCAACCCCAGTCCTCGACCCGGACGGCGACCGGGGCGGGAGGGCGCGGAGATCGGGAGTCCGACATCAGGGACTGTCCCACTCCGGCGGCCTAGACCCGCCCTGTCGCCTCGCGGCCCGCCGCGAACCGACTGAGCGCGCCGGTGCGAGCGAGCGCCTTGACCAGCAGCCACGAACCCAGACCGGCGACGATGACGCCGGACACCATCGTCGTGATCGTGTAGACGATCGCGAACTCGGGCTTGGCGCCGGGATAGGAGTACAGCAGGTCGAGGATCGACTCCGCGAGCCCCGTCCCCGCGCCGGCGAGCAGCGCGGTGCCGAGGTTCCAGCGCGCGTAGAGGAACAGCGCGAAGACGATCTCGGCGCCGAGGCCCTGCACGACGCCGGACAGCAGGGTCGCGAAGCCCCACTGCGTCCCGATGAGCATCGAGACGACCGCGGCGACGACCTCCCCGTAGAGAGCGGCGCCCGGCTTGCGGACGATCAGGGCGGTGAGCACGCCCGCGAACAGCCACGGGCCGTTGAGGATGCCCTGGAACCCCGGGAGGACGGCGGTCACCGGCCCCGAGATCGGGTTGTAGGCCTGACCCCAGACCCAGAAGACGACGCCGGACGCGACGGCGACGACGCTGGCGACGACGATGTCGACGACACGCCAGCGGAGGACGCGCTTCGACGGCGCGGTGACGGACGAAATGGTTGCGTGCACTGATCGTGCCCCTTCTCTTGACGAAACGAGGGCACGGGATGTGAGATGCCTCCCTGCGCTGGCATGACCCAGATCAGGTTCGACGGTCGAAACTTGGAGAAGCTTCCTCTCAGCCCGGCTCACCGGACTCCCGTGTTCAGGAGCCAGTGTAGCCCCGAGCCGACAGGGACGGGCGCCCCACTCCCCGAAGCACTACCTCTTGAGCGCCTTGATGACGCGCGCCCAGGCGTGCCCGGCCACCCACACGAAGGGGATGGCGACCGCGAGCAGGGTGATGATGTTGGGGCGGAACCGCACGCCGGTCTCGTCGCTCACGTACGCGCCGAACGGGACGGCCGCGCCGCCGCCGCCCGCGCCCCCGGGCGCCGAGTCGTCGCCGGGCGCCGAGTCGTCGCCGGGACCTTCGCCCGCGCCGAATCCGAACTGCACGGCGGCGACAGGGACGATGGTCGTGCCGTCGACGACGATCGGCTCGCCGTAGACCGACTTGATTCCGGAGGTGCTCATGGTCTCCGCGAGCTTGAGCGAGATGTTCGTCATGGGATCACCGTACCCGCCGCCTCCCAGGCTGACCAGGGCGGTTCGCACCCCGCGTTCAGCGTTCACGGCGGGTTCTCACCGACGGCTTCGGAATAATCGGGCGAGTGCCCCGCTCCCGTCCCCGCCGCCGCCCCCGCGGGCTGCTGACGGGCCTGGTGGCACTCGCCGTCGGCGCCCTGCTGCTCTGGCACGGGCTGCTTCCGGACGTGGCCGGCGCCGCGTCCATGCTGGAGACCTTCCTGCCCTGGGCCGGCGTCGCCCTCATCGCACTGGGTGTCGCGGCGCTCGTGCGGTTCTCGCTCTTCGCCGGGCTGGCCGTCGCCGCGGCCATGGCGGTCTGGTGGGCGGCGTTCGGGGTCGCCCTGCTCCCGTCGATGAGTGCGGGATCCCCGCGCTTCACCGTGGTGAGCGAGAACGTCCAGGCGCAGAACGCCGAGGCGGCGGACATCGCGCGCTCGCTGGCGGCGCGGTCCCCCGACGTGGTCGCGCTCCAGGAGCTGGATGCGACCAATCTGCACGCGGTCGAGGGCGTGCTCGACGCACCGTATCCCCACCGCTATGTCGTCGGCACGGTCGGGCTCTGGAGCCGCTACCCGCTGACCGACGGCGCCAAACTCGATCTCGGGCTGGGCTGGAACCGCGCCATCAGCGTGGATGTGGACACTCCCGGAGCGTCGACCCGGATCTACGTCGTGCACCTCGCCTCGGTCCGGCCGCTGGAGTACACCGCGCGCGACCGCATGCTGGGCGAACTCACCCAGGCTGTCGCCGCCGACCATAGCGAGCGGCTGCTCGTCGTGGGCGACTTCAACACCGCGAGTACCGACCGTGCCATCGCGCCGCTCCAGAAGGAGCTGACGGAGGCCAGCAACAGCACGGTCGGCCTCGGCTTCACCTGGCCGGCGTCCTTCCCGGTCGCCCGGCTCGATCACGCGTTCGTTCGCGGGCTGACGACCGTCGGCAGCTCGGTGCTCGACGACAACGGATCCGACCACCGCGGAATCGAGATCGGGCTGCGCTGAGGAGGCGCAGCGGGAGGTTCAGTCGCTCAGCCAGCGCGGGTTGCGGCCGTCGCGCTCTGCCTCGTCGGCGTCCTGCGCGCGGCGGACGAGGGAGGCCGGGCCGATCGCGCCGCGGCCGAAACGCGCGCTGACGGCGTCGAGCGTGCGCTCGGCCTCCCGCCACTCCTCGTCCGGATCCCACAACGCTGTCGCGTCGCCACCTGCGTCGGCGAGCTGCTCCGCCCGCACGCCGATCAGGCGGATCGGCGTCGCACGCAGGTCGATGCCCACACTCTCGAAGACGTCCCACGCCTCCTCGAACAGCCGCCGGCCGACGTTCGTCGGTTCGGCAAGCGTGCGCGACCGCGAGATCGTCCGGAAGTCGGCGTACCGGATCTTGAGCGCGATGGTCCGACCGACCATCCCGTGCGTGCGCAGCCGCTCACCCACCCGGCCGGACAGCCGCAGCAGCTCGCGTCGGAGTGTGTCGGCGTCGTCCACGTCGACCGCGAAGGTGTTCTCGTGGCCGATGCTCTTCTCGCGCGACGCCGTGACGATCTGCCGCGGGTCGTGGCCGTGGGCCAGGTCGCGCAACCGGTGCGCCGTCGCGTCGCCGACGGCTCGCTGCAGAACGCCGAAGGGGGCGTCCGCGAGGTCGGCGACCGTCCGCATGCCCATGCGCTCCAGCGACGCCTGGGTGCTGGCGCCAACGCCCCAGAGCGCGCCCACCGGAAGCGGCCGCAGATAGGCGACGGTCTCGGCGGGCGGGATGACGAGCATCCCGTCCGGCTTGGCGTGGCCCGACGCCAGCTTGGCCATGAACTTGGTCCCTGCGACGCCCACCGAGCAGGTCAGCCCGGTCTCGTCGTGCACGCGCGACCTGATCAGCTCGGCGATCCGGCGCGGCGATCCGAGCAGGCGTCTGGCACCGGCGACGTCGAGGAACGCCTCGTCGATGCTGAGCGGCTCGACGAGCGGGGTGACCTCCTGGAAGATCTGCATCACCCTGGCCGAGTACTCTGTGTACTTCTCGTAGTGCGGAGGCAGGATGATCGCGGTCGGGCAGAGCCGCAGCGCCTGAGACACCGGCATAGCGCTGCGCACACCGAACCGTCGCGCTTCGTAGGTCGCGCTCGTGACCACGCCGCGGCCGCCGGCGTGCCCCACGATGGCGGGCTTGCCGCGGGCGTCCGGCCGGTCGAGCAACTCGACCGACGCGAAGAAGGCATCCATGTCGACATGGAGGATCGTGGCGTCGGAGTCGTCGACCGCGGCGGTCGTCACCCGCCGGTCGCTGCCGTCCGTCTTGCCCATCCAATGATTCTCCCACCGCGGGCCGACACTCCCCGCGGCGGTCGCCGTCGATCGGTCAGACGAGAGCCGCCACCAGGGGACGGAACCACGCGCGGAACGCCCGCGAGTCGTCGCGCAGCGACGTGCTGACCACGATCGTGTGCGGGCCGACGATCCAGGCGCCGGTCTCGGCCAGCGGGAGCACGTCGATGTCCAGCCGGAAGTAGCCGGCCTGACGGCGGAGGTCGTGCTCGCGTTCGTGGACGACGTCGACGATGTCCGCGGCGCGCCTGGCGTGCTGCTCCACGCTCACGCGGGCATACTCCGCGTGCCGCTCGCGAGCCCAGCGGGCGGCGGCCTCGTGGTGCGCGAGCACGAAGTCCTGCAGCTCCAGGGCGCGGTCGAGCGCGGCGAAATGCGGAGGCTGCAGCAGCGGGGTGAGCGGGCGATGCTCCCGGTCGGCGGCGGCGTCGAAGAGCGCGTCCCACTGCGCCGTCAGCGCACCCCGGAGCGCCGGCGCGGCCGCGTGCCCGCCGCCGACGCCGCCCTGCAGCACGGGGACGAGCGCCGGCGCCACCGCCGGCAGCGCGTGCGCGACGCCGGCACCCAGACCGGCGAGATCGCGGAGGGCGAGCGCGATCAGCAGGTCCCAGGGACAGTCCTCTGTGACCTGCCATCGAAGGGTGCCCTCGACGAACATGCCGTCATTGTAAGAGCCGGCGCTGACACGGAGAAGGGAGATTTCCGCCAGGGTCAGAGGCGGCGGTCGACCTCCGCGATCAGCCGCAGCACGGTCCGTTGGTTCCGCGCTGTCGCGACCTGTCCGACGCGGCGCCAGAAGGCCGGCGGAACGGTCGATTTCGAGACGCCCAGCGGACTCCACTGGTAGACCGCGTGCTCGCCGAGCCGCACTCGCTCCGGCTCCAGCTCATCGTCGGTCGGCGCGACGACGTCGGCGGGGAGGTCGTGATCGAGGAACGTCACCACGAGCCGCGAGTCGTCGTCGGAGACCCCGAGGAGCGGGTTCGCCGCCGCCAGTTCGCGGAAGCGCCGCTCCTCCAGGAGCACGACCCCGGCCTCAACGCCCGACGACTGTTTCAGGGCCGCCGTGACCGCCGCAGCGTCCTCCGCCGTCGGCGCCGCCTCCGACCGGAACACGACGTTGCCGCTCTGCAGAATCGTCACGACGTCGGCGAAACCCGCGGAGACGAACGCCGCCGCCAGGTCGGCCTTGGCAACGCGCGCGTTGCCCCCCACATTGATCCCGCGGATCAGGCCGACGCCGAGCATCGCTCACCCCTCCGCGACGGGGTCGGCGGCCACGAGGAGCGCAGACGGGATGACGGCCTTCTCATACGGCCCGCTCCCGTCGCGGCGGCTCTGCGGCTCGCTGAACGCGACCACCCACGTGGTGAAGCCGTCCGTGGGCAACGAAACCTCGCGCAGCCCGCGCTCGCCCGGCGCGATGATGACGCCGGTCGGTTCGTCGGGCCAGTCCGTGCCGACGGGCGGCTCGTGCTCGACGACGTAGACCTGCACGCCGACGCCGAGACCGGGGATGGCAGCACGCGGGTCGCGGGCGGGTCGGGGACGGTCACGCTTCCACATGGCTCAAGCATCCCATCACGATGGCGTCGACCCACTCGCCGTCCCAGAGCAGCGCGTCGCGCCTACGGCCCTCGACGACGAAGCCGGCCTTCTCGTAGGCGCGTTGCGCCCGCGGGTTGAACGCGTAGACCTCCAGCTCGACGCGGTGCAGCCCGAGCGTGTCGAACGCGTGGCCTAGCACCGCACGGGTCGCCTCGGTGCCGTAGCCGCTGCCGAACCAGCGCGGCGCGCCGAGCATGATCCGGAAACCGGCCGAGAGGTTGCCCGCGTCCACGTCGTTCAGCACGACCTCGCCGAGATGCGTTCCATCGTCGCTGCGCAGGATCGCCCAGTCGGCGCGGTCCTCACGGTCGCGGAGGCTCCCCAGCCACGCCGACACCTGCTCCCGGGTGAACGCCGCGTGTGTGCCGGTCAGGCGCAGCACCTCCGGCTCCTGCAGCGACGCCCAGGTGCCGTCGAGGTGCTCGGGACCCAGTGGAACGAGCGTCAGTCGCTCCGTGGTCAGGGTCGGGACGGGCTTCAGTGCGATGGCGATGGTGCGGGCCTCCCTCGTTCCGGATCGAGCAGGCGACGCAGCGTCGCGCGCTCGACGACGGTCCAGGCCGTCGAGGTCAGAATGTACACGGCCGCCGCGAGCGGGACGAAGGCGGCGAAGATCACGGTGACGTACGGGAGGAACGAGAGGGCTCGCAGTGCGCCGGTCGGGGCCGGGCTCCCCGCGGGCTGCGGGAGGGCGAGCACGCGGCGCGAGACGGTCGTCACCACTGCGATGAGCAGCAGTACCGCGGCATAGACCCAGAACCCGGGCCAGACGGAGGCGGACCCCGTGAGACCGACGAAGCTCGTGCCGAGCGGCGCGCCGAACACGTGCTCGCCGAGCAGCGCGTTGGCGTGACCGGCGATCGTGGCATGGGTGAAGATCGCGTAGACGAGGGAGATCACGGGAATCTGCGCCAGCAGCGGCAGCATCCCGGCGAAGGGCGAGGTGCGCTCCTCCCGGTAGAGCTCCATGGTCTTGCGCGCGAGCAACTCCCGATCCGACCCGTGCCGCCGCTGGAGGTCGGCGAGGGCGGGCGCGAGGCGCCGGCGGGTGTACTCGGCGCGCACCTGGCTGACGCCGACGGGGAGGAGAAGCGCTCGCACGAGCACCGTCAGGACGACGATGGCGACGAGGGCGGCCGCCGAGCCCGCCACGGGCTCGACGGCGGCGGAGAGTGCGGTGACGAAGCCGTAGGCGGCGTCAAGGACGGCCGCGATCGGCGGCCACGAGAAGAAGTCCATGGGTATTCCCTGCTGTCGGAACGGACGATGACGTCGTCTGGCCGCGCAGGAGCAGAACTGGCTCTGAGGCTGGACGCCTCGCTACGCGACCGGCAGGGGGATGCCCGGCGCTCGCGGGCGGGGACGCCCGTCGGCGTCCGGATCGGCCTGGCTCTCGAGAAGCCAGCCGGCGGTCGGCTGCAGCGGATTCGACCAGACGGCACGAACACGCAGGGAGGCCGCCAACGCCGCAACGGAGCGCACGGCGGCGGTCGCGACGACCGCGACCAGTCCGATCGCTCCGGCGAGACCGGCGAGGGCCACGAGGCCGGACGCACTCGAGGGCGCGAACGCCAGAAGGCGCGCGACGAGCTCGAGAAGGGCGGTCATGGTGATGACGCTAGCGCATCCCCTCGTCCAGCCCGAAGACGTTCGCCGTCAGCGGACCACCCGCAACAGGGGCAAGATGGAGTCATGTCTCGAGTCGCGATCATCGGAGCCCACGGAAAAGTCGCCCAGCAGCTCATGCGGGTGCTCTACGACAACGGGGACGACTTCGTCGGCGTCGTCCGCGCCGACGAGCACGCGGAAGACGTCTACCGTCTCGGCGGGGAGGGCGTCGTGCTCGACATCGAGCAGTCCGACACCGAGGCGATCGCGCAGGCGATCGCCGGCTGTGACGCGGTCGTGTTCACAGCGGGCGCCGGGGCGGGCTCCGGTGTCGAGCGCAAGCGGACCGTGGACTACGCCGGAGCCGTGAAGTCCGCGGAGGCCGCCGCGCGCGCCGGCATCCGCCGCTTCGTCCAGGTGAGCGCGTGGGGGGTCGACTCCCCCGTGCAGCCCGAAGCCGATCCACAGTGGCGTGCGTACGTGGAAGCGAAGCGCGACGCCGACGCCGACCTGCGGTCTTCCGGGCTGGACTGGACGATCCTGCGTCCGGGACGCCTCACGTTCGACGAGGGGACCGGCCGCATCCGGCTCGGAGAGAGCGTTCCGCGCGGCGACATCCCCCGCGAGGACGTGGCACGCCTCATCGTCGCCTGTCTGGCGGACCCGGCCACGATCGGCCGCACCTGGGAGGCCGTCGCCGGCGACACGCCCATCGACGAGGCCGTTCGCGCGCTGACGCAGGCCGGCTGACGGCCCGGCCCGTAGGATCTGACCCGTGAGCATCTACAGCGATCGCCCCTGGGTCGCCGGCTACGCGCCGGACGTGCCCGCCGACATCGACCTGCCGGAGGGATCGCTCGCGCATCTCATCGACGCCTCGGTCGCGACGTACGGCAAGCACGTCGCCCTCGAGTTCTTCGGCGCGACGACCACGTACGCGGAGCTCGGCGAACAGATCGCCCGTGCGGCAGAGGGCCTGCGCAAGCGCGGGGTGCGCAAGGGCGACCGCGTGGCGCTCGTCCTGCCGAACTGTCCGCAGCACGTCGTGGCCTTCTACGCGGCGCTGCGTCTCGGTGCGGTGATCGTGGAGCACAACCCGCTCTACACGGCCCGCGAGCTGCGGCACCAGTTCGAAGATCACGGCGCCACGGTCGCGATCGTGTGGGACAAGGTCGCCCGGACCGTGCAGGACCTGCCGGCCGACCTCGGCGTGACCACGATCATCTCGGTCGACATCACCCGCGGAATGCCCGCGAGCAAGCGGTTCGCGCTGCGCCTCCCTGTGCCCGCCGCTCGCAAAGCCCGCGAGCAGCTGACGGCCAAGGTCTCCGGCACCATCACCTGGGAGTCGCTGGTGGCGTCGCGACGGCTCAAGGCCTCCGTGCCGCGCCCGGAGCGTGACGACCTCGCGCTGATCCAGTACACGAGCGGGACCACCGGGCTGCCGAAGGGCGTCATGCTCTCCCACCTGAACCTCGCCGTCAACGCGGCGCAGGCCAGGGCCTGGGTGCCGACCATCGAACGCGGAACCTCGGTCGTGTACGCCGTCCTCCCGCTCTTCCACGCCTACGGCCTCACGCTCTGCCTGACCTTCGCGATGAGCATGGGTTCGCGGCTGGTCCTGTTCCCCAAGTTCGACCCGGACCTGGTGCTCGACGTCGTGAAGAAGCACCCGGCCACCTTCCTGCCGGCCGTGCCGCCCATCTACGAGCGGCTCGTGCAGGCCGCCGAGAAGCGCAGGGTCTCCCTGTCGGGCATCGACATCGCCATCTCGGGCGCCATGAGCCTGCCGCAGTCGATCGTCGACCTCTGGGAGTCGAAGACCGGCGGATATCTCGTCGAGGGCTACGGGCTCTCGGAGTGCTCTCCCGTCCTGATGGCGAATCCGGTGGGTGCGACGAGGAAGGCCGGCACCGTCGGCCTCCCGCTGCCGGGGACCGAGCTGCGCGTCGTCGACCCGGACGACCCGGACTCCGACCGTGCGTTCGGCGAGGAGGGCGAGCTGCTGGCCCGCGGCCCCCAAGTCTTCTCGGGCTACTGGCGCAAGACGGACGAGACCGCCAAGGTTATGACTGCGGACGGCTGGTTCCGCACCGGCGACATCGTCACGATGGACCCCGACGGCTTCGTGCGCATCGTCGACCGCATCAAAGAGCTGATCGTCACGGGAGGCTTCAACGTCTCGCCGACCGAAGTGGAGGACGCCCTGCGCGGCTTCGAGGGCATCGCCGACGTCGCCGTTGTCGGCCTCCCCCACCGGCGCGGCGGCGAGGACGTTGTGGCCGCCGTGGTCATGGAACCGGGGGCGTCGTTCGACGAGGAGGCCATCCGTGCCTACGGCCGCGACTGCCTGACCGCGTACAAGGTGCCCAAGCACGTCGTGCAGGTCGACGAGCTGCCGCGCAGCATCGTCGGCAAGGTCATCCGCCGCAAAGTGCGCGACCAGCTGTTGGCCGCGAATCAGGAGTAGGCCTAGCCGCCGCAGCCGGCGCCGCAGCTCGCCGGCCGGCTCAGCCGATCGGGAACACCAGCAGCGACCCGGTCGCCGTCGCGACGGTCTTCCCCGACCCGTCCGTGACGACCCCGTCGGCGAACGCGACGCGGTTGCCCGGCTTGGTCACCGTTGCACTGCAGGTCAGCGGACCGCTGCTCGCGAAGACCGGGCGCAGGTAGTTGACCTTGATCTCGATCGACGTGTATCCCTGCCCGGCCGCAAGCGTGGTCTGCACCGCGCAGCCGAGCGCCGAGTCGAGCAGTGTGCACACCAGCCCGCCGTGCACCGTGCCGATCGGGTTGTAGTGCGACTCGTCCGGCTCGCAGACGAACACCGCGCGGCCCGGCTCGGCCTCCGTCAGGGTCATCCCCATCAGGCTCGCGATCGGTGGCGGCGGCAGCTCGCCGGCGATCATCGTGTGCAGATAGTCCAGGCCGCTCATCGTCGGCATCACGGCGACGCCCGGCGCCGGGTCCTCCCAGTGGACGGTTCGGCTGCGTTCGCTCACTCGCTCCCCTTCCGCGGAAGGTCGGGATCGGCCGGCGGGAGGTCCGACGGCTCGTCGACGACCTCGAGCGTATCGGCATTGACCGGTGTCTGTCCTTCCGGGAGGTTCGAGAAGTCGGGCGCGATGACCGTGGCGGGGATGCGCGCCGCCGCCGTGCCGAACGGCAGTTCGTCGCCGACGGCCACGGGCTCCAGGATGATGTCGTCACTCTGCCGCGGCAGCGTCAGCCCCTTGAAGTAGTCGGGACGGATGAGCCGCCAGATGATCATCAGCACGACGCCGATGAGGATGCCGCCGATACCGACGACCGCCTCTGCCCCGATCCCGAAGATGGTGACGTTCTTGCCCGCGGAATCCGTGAGCCAGCTGGGCTGCGCGAAGTTGTACGTGCCGTAGATGAAAACGGCCAGCAGCATCAGACCGCCGAGCAACGGGAACAGCCCGCGCATGATGACGTGCCGGAAGCTCGTGAACAGCGTCCGACGGTAGTACCAGACGCACGCGAAGCCGGTGAGGCCGTAGTAGAACGCGATCATCAGGCCGATCGATCCGATCAGCGCGGTGAGCAGGGACACGCTGATCGAGGTGAAGGCGAGGTAGAAGAGCGCCGACACCAGGCCCATGCCGATCGTCGACCAGGTCGGCGTGAGGAACTTCGGGTGGATGCGCGCGAACTTCTCGGGGATCGCCTTGTACACCGCCATCGAGAGCGTCGTGCGCGCCGTCGGCAGGATGGTGGTCTGCGTCGAGGCCGACGCCGAGGTCAGGATCGAGAAGCCCAGCAGCGTCATCAGGATGGCCCCGACCGGCCCGCTCCCGAAGAGCGTCGGGCCGATGGCCGAGAAGACGTCTCCGGAGTTCGCCGGGTTCGCCAGCCCGATCCCCTTGGTCCCGACTCCGGCGAACGCCACGGCGGCGACCGTGACGAGCGCGTAGGTGGCCAGCAGGAGGAGCGTGCTGATCACCGCAGCGCGGCCCGGGGTCTTCTCGGGGTTCTTGGTCTCCTCGTTGACCGACACCGCGGTGTCCCAGCCCCAGTAGATGAAGATCGCGGTCAGCAGGGCAGGGGCGACCGTCTGGCCGAAGTCGAGGGTGAACGGGTTGAACCACGACCACTGCGGCATGAGCGAGTACGGCTCGGCGTGGCCGCTGTACACCTTCACGAGGGCGAACACGGCGAAGAAGATCAGGATGACGACCTCGAACCCGAGGAGCACGTACTGCAAGCGCGCGGACACCTCGATACCGCGGTAGCAGATCCACGTCATCAGTGCGATCCACACCAGACCCGCGATGGTGACCGCGTAGGGCACGTTCGCGAGCGCCGCCACCCCCGGCAACCCGAACCCGCCGACGAAGGTGAAGGTGTAACTGCCGGCGATCTGCGCGAGGTTCGACATCACGATGATGTCGGCGATGACGATGCCCCAGCCTCCCATCCAGCCGGTGATGGGTCCGAAGGCGCGGGCCGCCCAGGTGAAGGTCGTGCCGCAGTCCGGCTCCGCCTTGTTGAGCTCCTGGTAGGCGACGGCGATCAGATACATCGGGATGAACGCCAGCAGCACGATGCCCGGCGCCTTCACGCCCGCGGCGAGCGTCCCGCCGACGACGATGAAACCGAGGCTCGCGGCCAGGCTGTAGGCGGGCGCCGTCGAGGCCACTCCGACGACGACGCTCGACACCAGGCCGAGCGCTCCGCCCTTCAGGCCCTTGTTGCCCGCCTCGTCCGTGGCGGATGAGCTGGTGGATGTCATGGCAACCTCCGGTGACTCGGGTCCGCTCGCCGGTGAACGGGCCACCGGAGCACAGCGTAGCTCCGAGACGGCGATTCCGGACCGTCCCTAATCTGCGAGAGGACTCAGGACGTCGGACGACCCCGAGCCGTCGAGCCGCGCCAACCTGCGCCGGGCTGCCAGTTCCGCCTGCGTCTGCGGCCCGAGCAGGAGCTGCGCGCCGGAGAGGACGATGGCCGTCGCCCGGTGGACCGGCAGCCGGTCGACGGTCGGCAATCCGAGCATCACCCGGTGGCGCGGCTCGAGCGTCGACACCGCCGCGCGGAACAGGATCCGGTACGAGGGCCGCAACGTGCGCCGCAGGGGCGCGCGCCGGATGAACCGGACGATCTCCTCGACGTCCGGCCCTCCCCGCAACTCCCCCGCGTCCGTCACCGCGTCGATGCGCGCGCGCAGGTGGGCCGCGCTCCGCGGCGGGTCCTCGACGCCCATCAACTCGGCCGCCGTCGCCCATTCGGCCACGTACCCGTCGGCGCCGCCGGGAATCGGCGACCCCCAGCGCTCGTGGGCCGTGAGGAACGCGTCCGTGAACGCCAGGTGCACCCAGGCGGCGAGCTCGGGATCGTTCGCCGCGTACGGGCGCGTCACGCCGTGTCCGTCCACGTAGTTCCCGCTCACGCGTTCATGCAGCGACCTCACCAGGTCCGATCCGGCGATCGCCTGTGCCCGGCTCCCGAACGTGACGGTGTGGATCCACTGGATGGTGCCGGCCAGCCGGCCCAGCGGATCCTCCCGGTAGCGCGAATGCTCGCGCACGCCGGCCAGCGCTCCGGGATGCAGGGCCTGCAGGAGGAGGGCGCGCACGCCGGCGACGAGCGTCGGCATGCCGCCGTGCACGGTCCAGGCAGCGCCTCCGGCGGGAAAGAATCCCTGGTCGTCGCCGTCTTCGAGTCGCAGAATCCAGGCCGGGACCCGGTCGGAGCGCCCGGAGAGCGTCTCGATCAGATGCGACCGCATCGGCCCGAGGAGGCGGTCGACGGCCGCTCCGGTCATTCCGGAGGCCGAGTGCCCGACGGTGCGGCGAGTCCGAGGCCGTCGATCACGCGCGCCGACGGGAGGTCGCCGAGCAGCCGCCCCGGAAGCAGGATCTTCGATCGTCGGACGCCGGAACCGATGATCACGACGACCCCGTCGGCGACCACGCGGGAGTCGACGAGCAGCGGCCACTCCGCGGGGAGACCGAGCGGGGTGATGCCGCCGTACTCCATCCCGGTCAGCTCCACCGCACGGTCCATGGGCAGGAAGGAGGCCTTGCGGACGTCGAGCAGGCGCTTGACGGTGTTGTTCACATCCGCGCGCGTCGTCGCGAGCACGACGCACGCCGCGATCCGTTCGGCGCCCTCGCGCTTTCCGCCGACGACCACGCAGTTGGCCAGCGTGTCCGCCGCCAACCCGAACCGTTCCTGCGTCGCAGCGGTGTCGGAGACGTCCGGGTCGATCTCCACGATGCCGACCTCGTCCAGCCAGCCGAGCGCAGTCAGCGACGCGAACGTCGCCGGCGCGAGCAGGTCGGTGCGGGTGGAGGCCGGGGCCGTGGTCAGCCCGCCGAGAGTGAAGACGCCCATACGCCTACGCTAGCGCGCGTGTTCCCCCACTTCGAGCCGGGAGCCGCTTGTACATGATCGTGGTGCCGCCGAGCTCACCGGACGGTCTGATCGCATAGTCCGGGATGCCGCCGACGGTCTGCCAGCCCCAGCGCGTGTACAGCGACTCGGCCAGGCTGCCGGTCTCGGTGTCGAGGACGAGGAGGCTCAGGCCGCTCGCAGTGGCGAACTCCTCCAGCTCCGCCATCAGTGCGGGCGCGATACCACGGCCGCGGGCGTCCCGGTGCACCATCAGCTTGATCACCTCGGCGCGATGCGGGCCGTTGCGTTTGGCGGCGCGCACGAGCGTGATCGTCCCGAGGACGCGCTCGCCGTCGCGGGCGACCCAGGTCTCGGCGTCGGGGTCGTCGAACAGCGCCGACCACCAAGCCGTAGCCTCCTCCGCCGTCGGAGGCTCGACCCAGCCCACGCTCGCTCCCGAGGCGACCGTGTCGATCAGGACGGACACGAGCGCCGCCGCCGATGCGGCAGCGCTCGCGTCCGTGACCCGCTCGACCGTCACGGTCACTGGGAGGCGCGCTCCAGCACCAGCTCGCGCACGCGCGCGGCGTCGGCCTGGCCCTTCATGGCCTTCATCACCGCGCCGATCACGGCGCCGGCGGCCTGGACCTTGCCGTCGCGGATCTTCTCCAGCACGTCGGGCTGGGCGGCCAGCGCCTCGTCGATGGCCGCGATCAGGGCGCCGTCGTCGGAGACCACCGCGAGCCCGCGGGCGTCGACGACCTCCTGCGGGGCGCCTTCGCCGGCCACGACCCCTTCGAGCACCTGGCGGGCCAGGCGGTCGGTGAGGGTGCCGGCGTCGACCAGGGCGGCCAGCTCCGCGACGTGCTGCGGGCTCACCAGCGTGCCAACGGGGACGCCCTGGGCGTTCGCGAGGCGGGCGATCTCGCCGGTCCACCACTTGCGCGCGGCCGCCGGGGTCGCACCGGCGGCGATGGTCGCCTCCAGCTCGTCGAGCAGCTCGGCGTTGTCCACGTCCTGGAACTCGAGCGCGGTGAAGCCCCACTCGGCGGTGAGACGCTTGCGACGGGCGGCTGGCGCCTCAGGAAGCGTGCCGCGCAACTCCTCAACCCACTCGCGGCTCGGCGCGACAGGAACGAGGTCGGGCTCGGGGAAGTACCGGTAGTCGTCGGCGTCGGACTTCGGCCGGCCGGCGGAGGTCGTCCCTGTGTCCTCGTGCCAGTGCCGGGTCTCCTGCACGATCGTGCCGCCTGCCTCGAGGATCGCAGCCTGTCGCTGGATCTCGTAGCGCACGGCGCGCTCGATGGAACGCAGCGAGTTGACGTTCTTCGTCTCGGTGCGCGTGCCGAGCTCGGAGGAGCCGCGACGGCGGAGCGACACGTTCGCGTCGCAGCGCACGTTGCCCTCTTCCATTCGTGCGTTGGAGACGCCGAGCGCCTTGACCAGATCGCGGATGGCGCGCACGTACGTGCGGCCGACCTCCGGTGCATCGCCCTCGGCGCCCTCGATCATCTTGGTGACGATCTCGACGAGGGGCACGCCGCCGCGGTTGAAGTCGACGAGCGAGTAGTCGGCACCCTGGATACGTCCGGTCGCGCCACCGATGTGGGTGAGCTTGCCCGCGTCCTCCTCCATGTGCGCGCGCTCGATCTCGATGCGCAGCTCACGGCCGTTCTCCAGCTCGATGGTCACCGCGCCGTCGTGGGCGATCGGCTCGTCGTACTGGGACGTCTGGAAGTTCTTCGCCAGATCGGGGTAGAAGTAGTTCTTGCGCGCGAACCGGCTCGACTCGGCGATGTCGCAGCCGAGGGCCAGGCCGAGCCGGATGCTCGACTCGATCGCCTTCTCGTTGACCTGCGGCAGTCCGCCGGGCAGCCCGAGGCAGGTCGGGCACGTGTTCGTGTTGGCACCGGAGCCGAACTCGTTGGCGCAGCCGCAGAACATCTTGGTCGCGGTGTTCAGCTCGACGTGCACCTCGAACCCGAGCACGGGCTCGAACAGCTCGAGGGCTTTGTCGTAATCCATCAGCTGGGCCTTGGCCATCAGACCGCTCCCTCTTCGCTCGCGAACATCTCGGTGGCGCTCAGATCAGGCGCCTGACTGAGCAGCGGGCCGCCCCACTGCTGCTCCAACAGCCGCTCGAGCGCTGCGCCGATCGTGTACAGCCGCGCGTCGGCCCGCGCCGGCGCCATCAGCTGCATGCCGACGGGGAGGCCGTCCTCCGGGGCCAGGCCGATCGGCAGGCCCATGCCGGGAACGCCTGCGAGGTTCGCCGGGATCGTGGTGATGTCGTTGAGGTACATCGCCATCGGGTCCGCGAGCTTCTCACCGAACTTGAACGCGGTCGTGGGGGCACTCGGGCTGACCAGCACGTCCACCTTCTCGAAGGCGGCGGAGAAGTCGCGCTGGATGAGCGTGCGGACCTTCTGCGCCGAGCCGTAGTAGGCGTCGTAGTAGCCGGCGCTCAGTGCGTAGGTGCCGAGGATGATGCGGCGCTTGACCTCGGTGCCGAAGCCGGCGTCGCGGGTCGCGGCCATCACGCGCTCGACCGTGACGGGACCCTCCTCCGGATTCACCCGCAGGCCGAACCGCACCGAGTCGAAGCGTGCCAGGTTGCTGGAGGCCTCGGCCGGCAGGATCAGGTAGTAGGCCGCGACCGCGTACTCGAAGCTCGGCGCGTCGACCTCGACGATCTCGGCACCCGCGTCCTGCAGGAGCGCCAGCGCCTCGTCGAAGCGCTGCTTGACGCCGGCCTGGAAGCCGGCGCCGTTCAGCTCGCGCACCACGCCGACGCGGACGCCGCGCAGCGCGTCGTCGCGCAGTCCCGCGCGGGCGGCGTCGGCCATCGACGGCCACGTGTCCGTCAGCGACGTCGAGTCGAACGGGTCGTGGCCCGCGATCACGTCGTGGAGCAGGCCGGCATCGAGCACGGTGCGGGACACCGGCCCGACCTGGTCGAGCGAGCTCGCCAACGCGATCGCGCCGTAGCGGCTGACGCCGCCGTAGGTCGGCTTGACGCCGACGGAGCCTGTGACGGCGGCCGGCTGACGGATCGAGCCGCCCGTGTCGGAGCCGAGAGCGAACGGCGCCTCGAACGCGGACACCGCCGCGGCGCTACCGCCGCCGGAACCGCCGGGAATCCGCTCGAGGTCCCACGGGTTGCGGGTCGGCCCGTACGCCGAGTGCTCGGTGGAGGAGCCCATCGCGAACTCGTCCATGTTGGTCTTGCCGAGCGGCACGAGGTCGGCCTCGCGCAGCTTGCGCACCACCGTCGCGTCATACGGCGGGATCCAGCCCTCGAGGATGCGCGACCCCGAGGTCGACGGCATGTCGTGGGTGGCGAGCACGTCCTTGATGGCGACGGGGACGCCCGCGAGCGCGCCGAGCGGGTCGCCGGCCGCACGGCGGCCGTCGATCTCGGCGGCGGTGCGGATCGCGTTCTCGCCCGCGACGTGCAGGAACGCGTGCACGTCGGCGTCCACGGACTCGATGCGGTCGAGGTGGGCGCGCGTGGCCTCGACGGAGGAGACCTCGCCCACGGTCAGCAGGTCGGCGAGGGCCGAGGCGGAGAGCCTGGTCAGATCGGTCATGTCGGTCGCTCCTCGGCTCAGTCTTCGTCCAGGATGGTGGCGACCTTGAAGCGATCGCCCTCGCGCGCCGGAGCTCCGGAGAGCGCCTGCTCCACCGTCAGCGACGGCCGCACCTCGTCGGCGCGGAACACGTTGGTGAGCGGAAGCGGGTGGCTCGTGGCGGGAACGTCGGGACCGGCGACCTCCTGCACCTTCGCGACCGCCTCGACGATCTGGCCGAGCTCGCTGGTGAGGCTCTCGATCTCTTCCGGGCTGAGGTCGATCCTGGCGAGGTTCGCCAGGTGCGCGACCTGTTCTGCGCTGATTTCGGACATGCGTCTCCGTGCTGGTTTCTGGATGGACGAACCAATTCTATGGTGAGCGGGACGGACCGCCCCCGTCGGTCGACGGACCGCGCCGTTGCCGCCGATCAGCGCGAGGAGGCGGCCCGCGCCGACGAACCGCCGGCGAGGACGAGATCGCCCCGGTCGATGCCGATCAGCGCGAGGTTGCGGATGCACTCCGTGCCGGCGGTGAAGTACTCGTTGTGGCCGCTCGACCCGGCGAGAGTGCGGTGCGTGATCGGGTCCACCGCACCGCCGACGCCCATCGGCTTGGCGCCGTACGACGGCGAACCCGGGTCGCTGCCGAAGAACGCGCTGTTGACGATCGGGTCCATCGGCGCCTCCCCGACGAACACGTTGCCCTCGCGCACGCCGAGCTGCTTCACCGACTGGGCGTCCGATCCCGGCGACCCCATCAGGGCGAGCGCGTCGACTTTCACCGTTCCGCGCTCCAGGGCGAGCAGCGCGGCGGTCGACCCGTAGGAGTGCGCGAGGACGCTCAGGTACGGCGGGTTCGACGCGCGCAGCGACTGGATGCCGAGCAGCGTCCGCTCGAGGCTGTCGGCCCCTTGCCGAGCCAGGTCGAGGCCGCCGATGTTCGTCAGGACCGGGGTCTGGTAGCCGATCCAGGCGACGACGGCGACACGGGGTGTGTGCTTGGTCGTGCCGGCTCCCCCGAGGCGCCCGAGGAAGGCGGTCTGCTGGTCGTACAGGTCCTGTGCGACGGCGGACCAGGCCACGATCTGCTCACCGACGGCCATGTACATGCCCGGCACGAGGACGCTCACATAGCTGGCCGTGCTCAGATCGCCGATGACGATGGACGCCTTGGCCTCGTCCGACGCGTCGAGGGACACCAGGGTGCGGGCGACGCCGTCCTTCTTCGTGAGCGCCGCCTTCACGTTGCCGAGCGTGGTGAGCTGGCGCTTCAGGGCGACCCGCGCGGCCTTGCCCCGTTCGGTGCGCAGCGCCTTCTGGGCTGAGTTGATCGTGCGTTCCAGGTCGAGGCGGTTCGCTTTGCCCCGCACGTCGTAGGGCACGCCTTCCAGATTGCCGACCAGGTGCGGCACGATCGTGACGAGCTCCGCCTGCCGGGCGGGGTCGAGGAGCTTCCACAGCTGGTTGACGCTCGCCGCGGCGGGCGGGTCGACCAGCAACCGGTCGAGGTCCTTCGCGTGCGCGCTGAGGAACCCGGGGAGGGCGGCAGGGTCGACGGCCTGGATCGAGCTGAAGACGGCCGCGGCACTCCGGCTCGCGGCCGCGGCGCCGGCCGAGCCCGAGCTCGCCGGCGCGTCGCCGACCGACGCCGGATCGATCGCGGTCCGGCCGAGGGAGCCGGCGTCGATGGACGGCACCGCCGCGACGGGCGCGACCGCCGCGTGAGCGCTCTCCGCGGGCATGACGAAGGCCCCGGTCAGTCCTGTGACGACCGAGGTGACGATGGAAGCTGCTGCAAAGCCGACCAGCACTCCGTCCGGGTCCCTCCGAGAGCGAGCGAGCTAAGCCCTTGCGTGTGCACCGGGCGAGCGCACACCTCGACTCTACCGGCACCAACGCGGTGGACGGATGGTCGTTCTACCCCCGATTCAGGGGGATAACTTGTGGTCTGTCCACAAACTGACCGACTCTACTCCCCCAGCGCGTCAGGTCCCTTCTCGACGAGGATCGCGAACTGCGCAGCATCGATGACCCGGACCCCCAGCTCCTCGGCCTTCGCGAGCTTCGAACCCGCGCCGGGACCGGCTGCTACGAAGTCGGTCTTCTTTGACACGCTCGAGGCGGCCTTGCCGCCCGCGGCGATGATCGCCTCCTGCGCCCCCTCCCGGGTGAAGCCGTCGAGAGAGCCGGTCGCCACGATGGTGAGCCCGGAGAGGACCCCGCCGGCCTCGGCCTGGGCGCCGGGACCGGCGTGGCCGGGCGTCGCGAACTGCACGCCGTCAGCGGCCCAGCGCTCGACGATCTCGCGGTGCCAGTCGACCTCGAACCAGGCGAGCACGGCGTCCGCGATGATGCCGCCGACACCGTCGACCGCTGCGAGCTCCTCGCGGGTCGCGGAGCGGATCGCGTCGAGCGATCCGAAATGGTCGGCGAGAGCGCGCGCAGCGACCGGGCCGACGTGGCGGATGTTCAGCGCGACGAGGATGCGCCAGAGCGGCTTGGTCCGCGCCGCGGCGAGGTTCGCGATCAGGTCGAGGGCCGGCTTGGACGGCACGAAGTTCTCGTCACCGCCGAACTCGGCCGCTCCGGGGTCGAACGGACCGTCCTTCTTCTGGCGACGACGGCGGAACGGTGCGTCTACCTTCTCGGCGCCCGATTCCGTGAGTTTGGGCAGCCCGGTCTCGGAATCGCGGACGACCACCTCGATCGGGAAGAGGTCGCTCACGGTGAGGCCGAAGAGCCCGGCTTCCGTGGGCAGCGGAGCCCGCGACGGCACGCGCGGCTGCGTGAGGGCCGCTGCGGCGACCTCGCCGAGCGCTTCCACGTCGAGAGCGCCGCGCGAGCCGATGTGCTCGACGCGTCCGCGCACCTGCGCGGGGCAGAACTCCGCATTCGGGCAGCGGAGGTCGATGTCGCCCTCCTTGGCCGGTGCCAGTCGGGTGCCGCACTCCGGGCAGTTCTCGGGCATGTGCCACTCGATCTGTGTGCCGTCGCGCTCCTGCTCGAGCGCCCCCAGGATCTCCGGGATGACGTCGCCCGCCTTGCGGAGGACGACCCTGTCGCCGATCATCACTCCCTTCGCGCGGACGACCTGCTGGTTGTGCAGCGTGGCCTGGCGGACGGTCGAGCCGGCCACGGTGACCGGCTCCATCACGGCGAACGGAGTCGCCCGGCCGGTGCGGCCGACGCTGACGACGATGTCGAGCAGCGTCGTGTAGACCTCCTCCGGCGGGTACTTGTAGGCGATGGCCCAGCGCGGTGCCCGGCTCGTGGCGCCGAGCTCGTCGTGCAGGGCGAGCTCGTCCACCTTGACCACGATGCCGTCGATCTCGTGCTCGACGTCGTGCCGGTGTTCGCCGCGATCGGCGATGTATGCGGCGACCTCATCGACGGAGTCGAACACGCGGGAGTGCGGCGAGACGGGCAGTCCCCAGCTCGCGAGCAGGCCGTAGATCTCGGACTGCGCGGCGACCTCGGGATGCTGCCAGGCGCCGATGCCGTGCAGGTAGAGGGACAACCGGCCCAGGCGGTCCCGCATCAGCTCCAGCTCGACGGCGCTCTTCTTCTCGCGGCGCTGCCGCAGGCTGCCCGCGGCGGTGTTGCGCGCGTTCGCGAACTCGGGATAGCGGGTCTTGATCGCCTCGTCGGGCTTGCCCTTCGCCCGCTCCTGCTCGGCGAAGGCGGCCTGCAGGGCGTGCTGCCTTTCGTTGAGCGCTTCGAAGTCGGCCGTGCGGAGGAAGACCTCGCCCCGCACCTCGAAGAACGCGGGATACCCGGACCCGGTGAGTCGCCTCGGGATCGCCGGCACCCAGTCGACGTTCTCGGTGATGTCTTCGCCCACCCGGCCGTCGCCGCGCGTGGTCGCCGTCTCGAGCACGCCGTCGCGGTAGGCCAGGCTGATCGCGAGACCGTCGATCTTGAGCTCGCTGAGCCAGCGGACCGGCCTCCCGGCCGCCGACTGGGTCTTGGCCGCCCAGTCGCGGAATTCGTCGATCGAGAAGACGTTGTCGAGGCTCAGCATCCGCTCGGCGTGCTCGTGCTCCGGGAACCCGGCGGAGACGATGGCGGCGCCGACCTGCTGGGTCGGGCTGTCTTGTCCCGCGAGCTCCGGGAACACGCGCTCCAGGTCTTCCAGGCGGTGGAAGTCGGCGTCGTACTCGGCATCGGAGAGCGATGAGTCACCGTCGCCGTAGTAGGCCATGCGTGCGGTGTCGATGCGGTCGGCGAGACGCTGCGCCTCGACGCGCGCCGCCTCGAAGTCGAGGCCGTCGAATTCGATCGGTCGCTCGCCGGTCTCAGAGATGTCGCTCACACAGCAATTCTAGGGACGAGCTCCGACACCGGTGGAGGGCACGGTCGGCAACTCCGGAGGTCGGGGCGACACGCTGCTGCAGCGTCCGGAGTTCCGGAGATCCGGTCGCGATTCCGCCACATCTCCGGAGTAGCCGCCCGTCGCCGTGTCCCTACGGTGTCCGGAGTTCCGGAGATCCGGCCGCGATTCCGGCACATCTTCCGGAAGTACTGACACCCCAGTGGCGTGTCGCGCCGTGACTCCGGAGTTGTGGGCGCGCGCCGTCAGGCAGGGACGGCCGAGACCGTGCGGTCGATCGTGGTCTGGCCGAGCACGCGCGTGCCGACGTAGACGACGGCCGTCTGGCCGGGGGCGACGCCGTTCAGCGGCTCGTCCGGCCGTACCACCAGCTCGCCGTCGCGGACCTGGGCCACCGCCGGCACCGGGTCGGCGTGCGCGCGGATCTGCACCTCGCACGCGAAAGGCGTCTCGAGGTCGGCGGGCGGCAGGCCCGCCCAGGTGTAGCGCGACCCGGCGATCTCGGCGATGTCGAGCGCCTCCTTGGGGCCGACGACGACCGTGTTGTCCTTCGGCCGCACCTCGAGCACGAACCGCGGTCGGCCGTCTGGTGACGGGTAGCCGATGTTGAGCCCCTTGCGCTGCCCGACGGTGTACGCGTGCGCCCCCTCGTGCGAGCCGAGCCGGTTGCCCTCTCGGTCGAGGATGTCGCCCTGCGCCGCACCGACGTGCTCCGCGAGCCAGCCGCGCGTGTCGCCGTCGGGGATGAAGCAGATGTCGTGGGAGTCCGGCTTGTTGGCGACGCTCAGCCCGCGCGCCGCCGCCTCCGCCCGTACCTCCGCCTTGGAGGGCGTAGCACCGAGCGGGAACATCGCGTGCGCCAGCTGGTCGCTCGTCAGCACGCCCAGCACGTACGACTGGTCCTTCGCCCACGCGCTCGCGCGGTGCAGCTCACGGTTGCCGTCCGCATCGGTGAGGATGCTCGCATAGTGGCCGGTGCAGACCGCGTCGAAACCGAGGTCGAGAGCCTTCTCGAGAAGCGCGGCGAACTTGATGCGCTCATTGCAGCGCATGCACGGATTCGGCGTGCGTCCCGCGCTGTACTCGGCGATGAAGTCGTCGACCACGTCGAGCTTGAACCGCTCCGAGAAGTCCCACACGTAGTACGGGATGCCGATGATATTGGCCGCGCGCTGGGCATCCATCGAGTCCTCGATGGTGCAGCAGCCGCGGCTGCCCGTGCGCAGCGTGCCGGGCATCCGGCTGAGCGCCAGGTGCACCCCGACGACGTCGTGGCCGGCCTCGACGGCACGCGCCGCCGCCACGGCGGAATCGACGCCACCGCTCATCGCTGCCAGAACTCGCACCAGGAGAGTCTACGCCGGGGCTCCTGTACGGCCGCCGGGCGCCCGCTCTGCGAGACCGGCCCGCGACGCCTGCGCGTACGCGCCGGGCAGCGCCAGCAGCAGGGCGTCCACGTCGGCCTCGGTCGACGTGCGGCCGAGCGTGAACCGCAGCGCGCCCCGCGCCTCCTGCTCGCTGCGCCCCATCGCGATCAGGACGTGCGACGGCTCCGGGATGCCCGCCTGGCAGGCCGACCCTGTCGACACCGAGACCCCGGCCAGATCGAGCAGGAAGAGCAGCGAGTCGCCCTGGGCGCCGGGAAAGACGAAGTGCGCGTTGGAGACCACCCGCTCGCCGGTCGAGGGCTCCGGCCCGCTCAGCACCGCCTCGGGGACCGCCTCGCGCACCCCGCGGATCAGGCGGTCGCGCAAGGCCGAGAGCCTCTGCGCCTCGTCGACGCGCTCGGCCTCCGCGGCGAGCGCGGCGGCGGCGAAGGCGACGGCCGCCGCCACGTCCTGCGTCCCGCTGCGCACCTGGCGCTGCTGGCCGCCGCCGTGGATGAGCGGCACGACGGCGGAGGTCCTGGCCAGCACCAGGGCGCCGATCCCGACGGGCCCGCCGATCTTGTGCGCCGACACGCTGAGGGCGTCGACCCCGAAGCCTCGGAAGTCGATCGGGAGGTGCCCGTACGCGGCGACCGCGTCGACGTGGACCGGGACACCCGCCGCTGCGGCGAGCGCGGCGAGTGAGCCGACCGGCTGGATCGTGCCCACCTCGTTGTTGACCTGCAGGAACGTCAGCAGTGCGATGTCGTCGGGCGCCGCGAGGCCCGATCGGACCGCGTCCGCCTCGACGCGCCCCTCCGAGTCGAGCGGCAGCCAGTCAGCCGTCGCGCCCTCTGCGCGCTCGAGCCATTCCACCGCGTCGAGCGTGGCGTGGTGCTCCCCTCCCGGCACCAGGATGCGCGGATGGGCGCGCTCCGCGTTGCGCGCCCAGAACATCCCCTTCACCGCGAGGTTGATCGCCTCCGTGCCGCCGGAGGTGAAGACCACCTCGATCGGGTCGCAGCCCAGGGTGGAGGCCACCGCCTCACGCGCCTCTTCGAGCATCCGCCTGGCCTGCTGGCCTTGGCTGTGGATGCTCGACGGGTTGCCGACGAGCCCCAACGCATCGGTGAAGGCGGCGATCGCCTCGGGGCGTAGGGGCGTGGTGGCGGCGTGGTCGAGATAGACGGGCACCGGGGCCTCCTCAGGGTGCGGCACGGTGTGTCACTACTCTAGAACGCATGACTCCCGTCGATCCTCTGCGCAACCTGGGCGTCCGCATCGGTCCGCACGGCGGTGAGCTGCGCGTCTACTCCGAGCACGCCGACGCGATGGAGTTCTGCCTGTTCGATCCGAAGGACCCCGACTGGCGCACCAAGACCGTCGAGATGCACCGGGATGCGAACAACGTCTGGCTGGGCCGCTCGCGCAGCCTCCAGGTCGGCAGCCTGTACGCCATCCGCGCCTCCGGTCCGGCGTCTCCGCAGAACATGTTCAACCCGGAGACGCTGCTGCTGGACCCGTACGCGCGCGGTCTCACGCGGGTCGGACCGGAGGAGTGGCGCTCGACCGTGGTGTCGGACGGCTTCGACTGGGGCGACTCGCGCAAGCCGGGCACGCCGCTCGACCACACGGTGGTCTACGAAGCGCACGTGCGCGGCATCAGCCGCCAGAATCCGGAGGTGCCGGAGGAGCTTCGCGGCACCTACGCCGGCCTGGCGCACGAGTCCACCATCGGGTATCTCCAGCACCTCGGCATCACCGCCGTCGAGCTCCTGCCCGTGCACGCCTTCACCTCGGAGCAGCGGCTCATCCGCGAGGGTCTGACCAACTACTGGGGTTACAACACGTTGGGCTTCTTCAGCCCGCACGCACCCTACGCGACGCGGGAAGCGCAGGCCGAGGGTCCGGAGGGGGTGCTGCGCGAGTTCAAGGGGATGGTGAAGCTGCTCCACGAGGCCGGCATCGAGGTGATTCTGGATGTGGTCTACAACCACACCTCGGAAGAGGGCATCGGCGGGCCGCGCACCAGCTTCCGCGGCCTCGACAACGCCACCTACTACCGCCAGGACGCCGACGGCGTGTACATCGACGTCACCGGGGTCGGCAACACGGTCGACTTCGGCCACCCGGTTCCCCAGCGGTTGGTGCTGGATTCGCTGCGCTACTGGGCCGACGAAGTGCAGGTCGACGGCTTCCGTTTCGATCTCGCCGTGACGCTCGGCCGCGGGGAGGATCTCGCCTACCACCGCGACCATCCCCTGCTCACCGCCATGCTCGCCGACCCGGTGCTCTCCGGCGTCAAGCTCATCGCGGAGCCGTGGGACGTGGGGATGGGCGGCTGGCAGACCGGCAACTTCGCCGACGGCTGGTCGGAGTGGAACGACCGCTACCGCGACCGCGTGCGCAACTTCTGGCTGGCCGACATCGCCGACGCGCGCCGCAACGGCCAGGCGCCCATCGGCATCGGCGGGTTCGCCACTCGCCTCGCCGGGTCGTCGAACACGTTCTCCCCCGAGCGCGGCCCGTTGGCCTCCATCAACTTCGTCACGGCCCACGACGGCTTCACGATGGCCGACCTCACCGCGTACAACGTCAAGCACAATCTCGGCAACGGCGAGGACAACCGCGACGGCACCGACAACAATCGCTCGTTCAACCACGGCGTGGAGGGACCGACGCACGACGAGAGCGTCCTGCTCGACCGACACAAAGCCATGCGCAACCTGATGGGCACGCTGCTGCTGTCGGCCGGAGTGCCGATGATCACGGCCGGCGACGAGTACGGCCGCAGCCAGCGCGGCAACAACAACGCCTACTGCCAGGACAGCGAACTCACCTGGCTGTCGTGGCTGCGCACGCGCGAGCAGCGCGAGATGTTCGACACGACGCGCAGGCTCCTTCAGCTGCGCAGGGAGAACCCGGCACTGCGCCCGAGCCGGTTCGCGGTGCTCGGGCAGACGACGCCGAACGCCAGCCACATGGACTGGTACGACGCCACCGGCGCGCTCATGGACGACGAGGACTGGAACTCGCCGGAGAACCGCACCCTGCAGTACCTCGCGGCCTCCACCCCCGACAAGGAGGAGTTCAACCGGGTGCTGCTCATCGTGCACGGCGTGGAGGACGACGTGGAGGTGTCGCTCCCGGTGGCGCCCGGCGTCACGTCGTACCAGTTGCTGTGGGACAGCGCCACGGAGGTGCCGATCGCCGAAGACGGCATCGAGCTCGAGCCGGGAGCCATCCGCACGGTCGGCGGGACGTCCATGCAGCTCTACCGGGCCAACGGGCCGCGCGTGGAGGCGCCGGCGGGCACGACGGCAGAGGCCGCGTCCTGATGGCAAAACGTTCCGCTGGGGCGGGCACCCCTGCCTCGACCGCGCTCGCCGCCGCGGGCATCCCGTTCACCCTGCACCCCTACGAGCACGATCCGGCCGCTCCCTCGTACGGTCTGGAGGCGGCCGAGGCGCTCGGGGTCGATCCCGAGCGAGTCTTCAAGACCCTGTTGGCCGACACCGAGCTGGGCATCGTGGTCGGCGTGGTCCCGGTGACGGGGATGCTCGACCTGAAAGCGCTGGCCGCCGCGGTGGGCGCCAAGCGCGCGGGAATGGCCGACCCGGCCGTGGCCGAGCGGCGCACCGGCTATGTGGTGGGCGGCATCTCCCCCATCGGCCAGAAGACGCAGCACGTCACGGTCGTCGACGAGACCGCACAGCTCTTCGACACCGTCTTCGTCTCGGGAGGCCGGCGCGGGCTCGACGTGGAGCTGGCGCCCGCCGACCTGCTGGCGGCGACGGGCGGGATCTACGCGGCGATCGCCAAGGAGGGCGCCTGAGGCGCCGGGCATCTCGGCACCGGCCTCACCGCCGCGGCAACAGGCCGCCCAACGTCGCCGCCGTTCCGGCCACGAGCGAGACGAGAGCGTCCCGGTCCGCCAGCCGCGCGGCGGGCAATGCTAGGGCGAGGCCGCCGATCAGGTACGAATCGGCGTCGCGCACCGGCACCGCGAGGCAGCCGAAGCCGGGGGTGAGCTCGCCCTCCTGGGCCGCATAGCGAGTCGGCGACGGGATCGTCCGTGCGGCCTGCTCGGCCAGCAGAAGACGGCCGAGGGCGGACACGCTCAGGTCGCTGCCGATGCGCTTCGGGTCCGAGAGGGGGAAGTCCGGGTCGACATCGACCGGCACGACGCGGCCCTCGCGGTAGACGGCGAGATGGACGCCGCCGCGGATCTGGGCCCGCAGCTCGGCGACCGCCTGGTGTGCGTTGGCGGCAGCGTCCTGCGCCCGCGCCACGTCGGCGAGCTCTGCCACCTTGCGACCGAGCGCGAAACCGCGCAGGTCGGGCATGCGCACCAGGTATTCGTCCTGCACGAGCAGGTTGAGCAGTCGGTAGGCGGTGGCGCGCGGCAGACCGAGGCGGGCGGAGAGCTGCTGGGCGGTGATCCCCGGTCCGGAGCGCGCGACCTCCTCCAGCACCGCGAGTGCGCTGTGCACGGCCCCGGGCTGACGTCCGCTCAGCTCCGGCACAGCGCTCACGGCGACCCGCCGAGCACGTCCCCCGTCGTCGGCTCGTCGTAGAGCCCGATGCGGCCGAGCGCCTCCGGGCGCCTCCGCCGACAGAACACGTAAAACGCCCACGCGATCAGCGCCATCACGGCCAGCAGCACGACCGCGAGTGTCCGGGTGCCCGAGACTTCCAGCCAGAGGTCCAGACCCAGCGCCGCGACCAGCCCGAGTACGGCGATTGCCGCCGCGACGGCCGGCCACGCCGTCAGCTCCCCGATCCGCCGCAGGAAGAACGGCGTGGCGACGCACACCAGCGTGTACGCGGTCATGTAGCCGGCGGCGGCGCACACGACGATGACGCCCATCGCGTCCCAGGCGCTCATCCCCGCAGCGACCAGGGCTACCGGCACGGCGACCTCCACGGCGATGCCCACGGCGAGCGCGACGTGCGGAGTGCGGTGCCGGGGGTGCGTGCGGCCGAACGCGCGGGGCGCGATCCCCTCCCGCCCGAGCGAGAACACGACGCGGGCGAGAGCCGTCGTGGAGGCGAGGGCGCAGGCCAGGAACGAGCACGCCAGCGCCGCGTCGAGCAGCAGGCCGATCCACTCCACCCCGGCACGCGCCGCGAGGTCGTTGACGGGGTTCTCCGCGGCGGCGAGGTCGCCGCCGAACGTGTCGTAGCCGGCCAGCTGTGTGTAGGCCGACAGCACGTAGAGCACGCCGGCTGCGATGACGGTCCAGCGGATCGTGCGCGGGATGGTGGCGAACGGCCGCCGGGACTCCACGCCGAGGGTCGCAGCGCTCTCGAACCCGACGAAGGCGGTCACGGCGACGGTCGTACCCGCTGCGAGCTCCGGGAGGCCGATGTTCCCGGGCAGCGCGACGCTCCAGGACAGTGACCCGGGCACGCGCACGAGCAGCACGGCGATCAATACGAAGATCCCGACGATCGAGAGCAGTTCGATGACCAGTGTCACGCGGGTGGAGAGCCGGATGCCGCGCCAGAGGATCAGCAGGCAGACGGCGCCGAAGGCGACGAGCAGCGCCAGGACCAGCGGCCGCGACTCCGTGATTCCCGGCGCAGCGTGCGCGAGCAGGGTCAGGCCGTAGTGGGCGGCGCCGAGCAGGGCGAACATGGCGACGAAGCCGTAGCCGACCACCATCGCGGCACTCGTCGCGAACCCCGCCCGCACCCCCAGTCCGCGCGCCGCGAAGGTGTAGAGCGAGCCGGTCGCCGCCATGCGCCGCGTGAACTGGTTGACCGCCGACGCGACGAGCGTCATGAGCACCGCCGCGAGCAGGAACGCCGCGAGTGTCCCCGACCCGGCACGCGCGGCGACCAAGACGGGACAGGTGGCTGCCGCTGCGGACGGAGCGACAGCGCCGACGGACTGCGCGAGCACGTCGACGAACCCGAGGCTCCGCCGGTCGAGCCCGGCCATCGGCGACCGCGCGGGGAGGCCGTCGACCGGTTTCGGGTCGGCGATCGCTCGACTCAGGGCCGTCACGTAGGGCTGTGCTGTCACCGTATGCTCCTCGTCCGCGAGGCTACGTGCGCCACGTTGCGGCAGCGTTTCGCCGGCGTCACGGACGCGTGACCGCCGAATGCGACAGCACCGTCCCATTCCGGGCGCCGGGAGTCTTCACGCGCACGGAACGGTGGCGCAACACCGGGTGGTGAGACTGGCCGCACATCCCACTCGGCCCTTCCTGGAGGAACTCATGACGGCAGCACAGGAGCCCCACGCTCTGTTCGGCGATCCGGTCGCGATCCGCGGGCCCGGCGCGTCGCGCCAGCTCTCCGGCCGGCTCGGCGTCGGCTCGATCGTGTTCATGGTGGTCGCCGCCGCGGCCCCCCTCACCGTGATCGGCGGCGGCTTCCCCGTGGCGGTCCTGCTCGGAAACGGGGCGGGCGTCCCCAGCATGTTCGCGATCGGAGCGATCATCCTGCTGTTCTTCGCCGTCGGGCTCAGTGCGATGAGCCGGTTCATCCCGCGCCCCGGCGCGTTCTTCACCTACGTCGGCTACGGGATGGGACGCCCGCTCGGACTGGCCGCGGCGTACCTGGCGCTCCTCACCTACACGACCGTACAGGTGGCGGTGTACGGCTACCTCGGCGCGACACTCGAGTCGTCGGTGGTCGCGCTGCACGGCCCCGACCTGCCCTGGTACCTGTACTCGCTGGCGATGGTCGCCTTGGTGGGCATCCTCGGCTATCGGCACATCGAGCTGAGCTCGCGGGTGCTGGGTGTGCTGCTGGTCGCCGAAGTGGGCATCGTCGTGATCCTGAGCGTCGTCATCATCGCGACAGGCGGCGCCGACGGTCTCTCCGCGGTGCCGTTCCAGCCGAGCACGGTGCTGTCCGGCTCCCCCGGCATCGGCCTGATGTTCGCGCTCGCCGGTTTCATCGGGTTCGAGTCCACAGCGATCTTCCGCGACGAGGCGAAGGAGCCGGAGAAGACTATCCCGCGCGCCACCTACATCGCGGTGATCGCTATCGGCGTGTTCTACACGTTCGCCTCGTGGTCGCTGGTGATGGGCTGGGGGCCGACGCACATCGTCGACGTCGTGGCGAAGGACACCGGCGGGTTCATCGTGAACACGGCCGTGCACTACCTCGGGTCGGTCGGCGGCGTGGTCGTCAACGTGCTGCTGATCACCAGCCTGTTCGCCTGCGTGCTGTCCTTCCACAATGTGGTCACCCGCTACCAGCACTCGATGTCGAACGCGAGCGTGCTCCCCGCCCTCGTGGGCCGCGTGCACGGCAAGCATGCCTCGCCCTACGCCTCCTCCCTGGTGCAGACGGGCACGGCGGCCGTGCTGATCGCGGCGTTCGCGGTGTTCCGGCTCGATCCGGTGCTGCAGGTCTTCACCTGGTTCAGCGGTGTCGCGACACTCGCGATCGTCGTGCTGATGGCGCTGACCTGCCTGGCCGTGATCGTCTACTTCGCCCGGAAGAAGACCGGCGCAGGGCTCTGGCGCACCGCCGTCGCTCCTGTCATCGGGCTCATCGGCCTGGTGGGCGTCACGCTCATCATCGTCGACAACTTCCCCCTCCTCATCGGCGATGTGGATGCGCAGGGCACCCCGGTGCTCGGCCCGCTCTCCCTCGCGTTCTTCGCCGCCATGCTCGCCTTCCCGATCATCGGCGTCGTGCAGGCCCTCGTCCTGCGCCGCACCAAGCGCGCCGCCTACGAAAACATCATCGACACCATCAGCGCCTAGGAGACGTGAGAACCCATGACCACCGAACTGCCCCTGACCCTCCCCGGCGAGACGACCGCTCCTGGACCGCTCTCGAGCCTCACCGCCGCCGAGATCGCCTCGGCCTCGCGCATCCTCCGCGACGCGGGCGCCGTCACCGAGACCACCCGCTTCGTCTACGTCGGCCTCCTGGAGCCGGACAAGGCGGATGTGCTCGCCGCGCTCGCCGGCAGCGCTCCCGCACCCGAGCGGGAAGCGCGCGTGCTCCTGCTCGATGTCGCGTCCGGCGCGAGCGTCGACGCCGCCGTGTCGCTGACCCGCGGCGAGGTCATCGCCGTGGTCCCGATCGACGGATCACGCGGCCAGGTGCCGATCCTCGAGGAGGAGTTCGAGGCCATCGGCGCCGTGATGGCGGCGGACACCGGCTGGCTGAGCGCGCTCGCGAAGCGCGGGCTCACGAGCGAGCAGGTGGTGTACGCGCCGCTCTCGCCCGGCTCCTACGACATCCCGGGTGAGGAGGGCCGCCGCATCATCCGCGTCTTCGCGTTCCGGATGGATCACGCGGAGGACCACCCGTGGGCGCATCCTGTCGACGGGCTCTGCGCGTACGTCGATGTCATCGCCCGCGAGGTCACCCAGGTCGTGGACGCGGCCGAGCTCCCCGTCCCTGAGGAGCCCGGCAACTTCCACCTCGCCACGGAGCGCCCCGCTCCGCTCGACACCCTCAAGCCGATCTCGATCACCCAGCCGGAGGGACCGAGCTACCGGGTGGAGGGCGACGCCGTCACCTGGGCGAACTGGTCGTTCTCGCTCGGCTTCGACGCCAGGGAGGGGCTCATCCTGCGCAACCTCGCGTTCGCCGACCCCGATCAGGGCGGGACGGTGCGCCCGGTGATCTACCGCGCGTCCATCGCGGAGATGGTCGTGCCGTACGCCGACCCGTCGCCCACGCGCTACTGGCAGAACTACTTCGACACCGGCGAGTACCTGTTCGGCCGCTTCGCGAACTCGCTCACGCTGGGCTGCGACTGCCTCGGCGAGATCCGCTACTTCGACGCCGTGCTGTCCGACGAGTTCGGCCGCCCCAAAACGGTCGAGAACGCGATCTGCATGCACGAGGAGGACTACGGGACGCTCTGGAAGCACACCGACATGTTCACGTCCGCCAACGAAGTGCGTCGATCGCGTCGGCTGGTGATCTCGTTCTTCACCACCGTCGGCAACTACGATTACGGGTTCTACTGGTACCTCTACCTCGACGGCACCATCGAGTGCGAGGCCAAACTGACCGGCATCCTGTTCACCTCGGCCTATGTGGAGGGTTCGCCGACCGCCAGCGAAGTCGCCCCGGGCCTGGGCGCGCCGTACCACCAGCACCTGTTCTCGGCGCGGCTCGACATGATGGTGGACGGGCTCGCCAACGCGGTGGAGGAGGTGGACGCGGTCCGCCTCCCGGTCAGCGCGACGAACCCCTACGGAAACGCCTTCACCAAGCGCGTGACCCGCATCGCGAGCGAGGCGGACGGCGCACGGGACGCGGACGCCTCCGTCGGCCGCACCTGGCACATCGTGAACACTGAGAAGACGAACCGGCTCGGGCGTCCCACCGGCTACGTGCTGCACGCCGAGCAGAACCCCACCCTGATGGCCGACCCGTCGGCCACGGTCGCGGCGCGCGCCACGTTCACCACGAAGCAGCTGTGGGTGACGCAGTACGCCAGCGACGAGCGCTACCCCGCCGGCGAGTTCGTCAACCAGAACCCGGGAGGCGACGGGCTGCCCGCCTACATGGCCGCCGACCGTTCGCTCGACGGCGAGGACATCGTGCTCTGGCACACCTTCGGCCCGACGCACTTCCCGCGCGTCGAGGACTGGCCGGTGATGCCGGTGGACTACGCGAAGTTCACGCTGAAGCCGTACGGCTTCTTCGGCCGCAACCCCGCGCTCAACGTGCCGGCCGAAGCGCCGGCGCACTGTGCTCCCGGCCGGCACGGCGACGGCGACCACACGCACCACGACCACACCTACCACCACGGATGATCGAGGCCCTCCACCTCGGCAGCATGCTCCCGGCCGCGCTGGGAGCATGCTGCGTCGCCGGGGGCGCCGACCGCCGCTCCCCGCTGGCATGGCTGGGGATGCTGGCGATGCTCGGGGCGATGGCCGACACCATGCTGCTGCCGCACCCGATCGTGCCGGCCATCGTCTGGGCGGCGGCACTCGTCGCCCTCGGCATCGCGGCGGCCGTGCGCGCACGGCTTCCCCATGCGGGCTCCGATGGCGCAACCGCCGGCGCGCGAGCCCGTCCGGGGATGGACGCGCACCGCGCCCTGCAGTCGGTGCTCATGGCCGGGCTCGTGGCGATCACGGCGGGCCACCACGCCGGGCCGGCCCACTCTGCGGAGCACGCCGGCCACGCCATCCCGCTCACCGCACTCGTCGTTTCCGCCGCCCTGGTGTTCGCCACCGTCTCGGCGATCATCGCCGTCCGATCGCGCCGACCTGCGCTCGCCCGCGCCGAAGCCGGGCTGGGCGCCGCCTCCGTCGCACTGATGGCCCTCCCGCTCGCCTTCTGAGCGGGAGGGCCATCACATCACGCGGAGACGACCAGGCCGAGCTCGGCGGGCGACAGCAGGAGGTCGTTGACCGGAACGATGCGCACGGTGTATCCGAACGAGCCGGCCCAGGTGAGCGTCACGCCGCCCGCGAACTCGAGGGCGACCGACGGGTCGGCACCCGGGATCGCGTGTTCGAGCTCCAGGCGCTCGTAGTGCACGCCGGTGAGGTCCTCGCCGTCGTGGCTGCGGCCGTAGACGAGCTGAACCTCGACGTCCTCCGGACGGAGGCCGTTCAGGTGCACCAGTGCTCGCACGCGCAAGCGGTCACCGACCTGCGGCACTGCGTCGAGCCCGCCGGCGTCCACGTGGGCGACGTTCACGCCGGGCCACGCGGATCGCACGCGCTGCTTCCACGCCGCGAGGTCGCGCGCGGCGCGGTAGTCGTCGGCGCTCAGGCGCTTCTCGTTGGCCGCCGCCGGCATGTACAGCCGCTCCACGTACTCGCCGACCATGCGCTCCGCGCTCAGCGGCGCCGACAGGGTCGAGAGCGTGTGCCGGATCTGCGCGACCCAGGCATCGGGCACGCCGTCGCCGTCGCGGTCGTAGAAGCGCGGGGCGATCTGGTGCTCGATCAGGTCGTACATCGCTTCGGCCTCCAGGGCGTCGCGCTCTGCGCCGTCTCCCGCCGCGTCCGCAGACGGGATGGCCCACCCGTTCTCGCCGTCGTAGAACTCGTTCCACCAACCGTCGAGGATCGAGAGGTTCAGCCCGCCGTTCAGGGCGGCCTTCATGCCGGAGGTGCCGCAGGCCTCCAGCGGTCGCAGCGGGTTGTTCAGCCAGACGTCGGTCCCCGGATACAGCAACTGGGCCATCCCGATGTCGTAGTCCGGTAGGAACACCATGCGCTGGCGGATCTCCGGCTCGCTCGCGAACTGCACCAGCTTCTGGATGAGGCGCTTGCCCTCGTCGTCGGCCGGGTGCGACTTGCCCGCGATCACGAACTGCACGGGCCGCTCCGGGTGGAGGAGGATGTTCCGCAGCCGCTGCGGGTCGTGCAGCATCAGTGTGAGGCGTTTGTAAGTCGGCACGCGCCGGGCGAAGCCGATCGTCAGCACGTTCGGGTCGAGGAGGTCGCTCATCCAGACCGGCGCGATGCCGCCCGGGTTCTGCGCCTCCCACGCCGCGGCGAGCCGGCGGCGCGCGTCGCGCACGAGCTGCTCGCGCATCCGGGTGCGCACGCTCCACAGGTCCAGGTCGCTGACCGCGCCCGAGTTCGCCCAGTCGGCGTGCGTGGTGTCGTCCGTGCCGAGGCGCTCGACGGCCAGTGACCGCAGCATCGGGTCCGTCCAGGTCGGCGCGTGGACCCCGTTGGTGACCGAGTCGATCGGCACCTCCGGATTGTCGAACCCCGGGAACAGTCCCCCGAACATCTGCCGGCTGACCTCCCCGTGCAGTCGGGAAACGCCGTTCGCGTGCTGGCCCAGCCGCAAGCCCATGACCGCCATGTTGAACACCGCGTCGGAGCCGCCGGGATAGTCCTCCGCGCCGAGTGCGAGCACGTCGTCCACCTCGACGCCCGGCAGCAGGGTGGTGGAGAAGTACCGCTCCACCAGCGGCCGGTCGAACCGGTCGATGCCGGCCGGGACGGGCGTGTGAGTGGTGAACACGGTGCCGGCCCGGACCACCTGGAGGGCCTCGTCGAACGTGAGACCCTCTCCGATCAGGTCGGAGATCCGCTCCAGACCGAGGAAGCCGGCATGGCCCTCGTTGGTGTGGAAGACCTCGGCGGCCGGCGCACCGGTGAGCTCCGCCCAGGCCTTGACGGCGCGCACGCCGCCGATCCCGAGCAGCAGCTCCTGCAGCAGCCGGTGCTCACCGCCCCCGCCGTAGAGCCGGTCGGTGACCGAGCGCAGGCTCTCATCGTTCTCGGGGATGTCGGTGTCGAGCAGCAGGAGCCGCACGCGGCCGACGGCGGCCTGCCACACGCGCGCGTGCAGTTCGCCCGCCGGCAGGGCCAGCGTGATCTGCACGGGGGAACCGTCCGGGTCGCGCAGCACATTGAGCGGGAGTCCGTCCGGGTCGAGCACCGGGTAGCTCTCCAGCTGCCAGCCGTCGGGCGTGATGGCCTGCGAGAAGTAGCCCGAGCGGTAGAAGAGCCCGACGCCGACCAGAGGGACGCCCAGGTCGCTCGCGGCCTTCAGGTGGTCGCCCGCCAGGATGCCGAGTCCGCCGGAGTACTGCGGCAGGGTCGCCGCGATCCCGAACTCGGGCGAGAAGTAGGCGATGGAGGCCGGCGCCGAGTCGCCGAGCGACTGGTACCAGCGCGGGTCGTGGATGTAGGCGCGCAGCTCGTCCCTGACGTGGTTCGCCCAGTCCACGTAGCCGGGATCCGCCGCCAGCTCGGCGAGTCTCGCCGGCTCGACGGAGCCGAGCAAGGCGATCGGGTCGTGCCCGACCTCCTGCCACAGCTCCGGTGAGATGCGGGCGAACAGCTCCTTGGTCGGCTCGTGCCAGGACCAGCGGAGGTTGCCCGCGATCTCTTCGAGGGCCGAGAGGTTCTCGGGGAGGACGGCGCGGACGGTGAATCTACGGATGGCCTTCACTCGCACGAGCATAAAGGAGGCTTGTGACGGGAGTGTTAATGGGCTCATGACGCGTGAGTGAATGAGTGTACGGTCGGCATGTGGGAAAGAGCGCAGCGACCAAACCATCAGCCGCCGCAGCAGAGCCGGCGCAGGCGCCCGTGGAGACGGAGCCGGGCGGTGCGGCCGACACCGGCACGCCGGCCGTCGAGCCTGTCGACATCGACTACGAGCCCCTGCTTCCCCGTATCCCCATCCTCGATCTGTCTCCCCAGGTCGACGAAGGGCACTGGGCGGCCACGGCGTTCAGCGGGGAGGTCGTGCCCTTCGGCGCGACGGCCTTCCGCGAGGGCCACGACCGCATCGGGGTCGACCTGTTGCTGCTCGACCCGTCAGGTACCCAGACCGAGCACCACATGCACGCCGTCGCGCCGGGCACCGACCGCTGGGAGGTCGAGGTCCAGCTGGAGCAGGAGGGTCTCTGGCGTTACCGCGTCCAGGCCTACGCCGACGAGTACGCCACCTGGCGGCACAACGCGGAGGTCAAGGTCCCGGCGGGCGTCGACGTCGAGCTGATGCTGACGATCGGGCACGACCTGCTCGCGAGGGCGGCCGCCGACAAGCGTCGCTCCACGGCGGAGCGCCGCCACCTCTCCGAAGCCGCCCGGGTGGTGGCGGACGCGGAGCGCGGTGTCGACGAACGGTTCCAGGCGGCCGTGGACGACCGCATCAGGCGTATCCTCGCCGAGCGTCCGGTCGTCGCGCTGCCGTCGCTGTCCCCGACGCGGGCAGTGCTCGTGGAGCGCACACGCGCCGGTGTCGGCAGCTGGTACGAGTTCTTCCCGCGGTCGGAGGGCGCCAAGCGCCTGCCGGACGGCTCCTGGCAGTCCGGCACCTTCCGCACCGCGGCCAAGCGCCTGCCCGAAATCGCGGCGATGGGCTTCGACGTCGTGTACCTTCCGCCGATCCACCCGATCGGACGCACGTTTCGCAAGGGCCCGAACAACACACTGGACGCCGGGGAGAACGACCCGGGATCGCCGTGGGCGATCGGCGGCCCCGACGGCGGGCACGACGCCATCCACCCGGATCTCGGCACCGAGAAGGACTTCGCGTTCTTCATCGGCAAGGCCAAGCAGGCGGGGCTGGAGATCGCCCTCGATCTCGCCCTGCAGGCCTCCCCCGACCACCCCTGGGTCACACAGCACCCGGAGTGGTTCACCACCCTTCCCGACGGCACCATCGCCTACGCGGAGAATCCGCCGAAGAAGTACCAGGACATCTACCCGATCAACTTCGATAACGACTACGACGGGCTCCGCACCGAGGTCCTGCGGATCGTGCGGTACTGGATGTCCCTCGGCGTGCGGATCTTCCGCGTCGACAACCCGCACACCAAGCCGCTGCACTTCTGGGAGTGGCTGATCCACACCGTCAACGCCACCGATCCGGACGTAGTGTTCCTCGCCGAGGCGTTCACGCGGCCCGCCCTTCTGTACACGCTCGCAAAGGCCGGCTTCCAGCAGTCGTACACGTACTTCACCTGGCGCAACACAAAGGAGGAGCTCGCGGAGTTCCTCACCGGCCTGGCCCACGACACCGCGGACTTCCTGCGGCCCAACCTGTTCGTGAACACGCCGGACATCCTCACCGAGTACCTGCAGTTCGGCGGTCCTGCCGCGTTCAAGATCCGGGCGGCGATCGCCGCGACGGGGGCGCCGACCTGGGGGGTCTACTCCGGGTTCGAGCTGTACGAGAACGTCGCACGCCCCGGCGCAGAGGAGTACATCGACAACGAGAAGTACGAGTACCGCCCCCGCGACTACGCCCGCGCGGCCGCGGTGGGCCGCTCGCTCGCGCCCTACCTCACGATGCTCAACCGCGCCCGCAGCGAGCACCCTGCACTGCGGCAGCTGCGCAACCTGCACGTGCACGGGAGCGAGGACGATGCCGTGCTCGTGTACTCAAAGTACCTCGCGGGAGAGTTCACGCGCAGCGGCAAGCCCGATGCCGTGCTCGTCGTCGCCAACGTCGACCCGCACTCGGTGCGCGAGACGCTGGTGCACCTCGACGTCGCCGCCTTCGGCATCG
Source organism: Leifsonia sp. TF02-11 (assembly GCF_017565305.1). GTDB lineage: Bacteria > Actinomycetota > Actinomycetes > Actinomycetales > Microbacteriaceae > Leifsonia. The sequence goes on along the minus strand of NZ_JAGEKP010000014.1, from coordinate 145,783 downwards.
CGCCGGGATCGCAGTTCGAGGTGCGCGACCTGGTGACCGGCCAGCGCTGGACCTGGGGAGCCGACAACTACGTGCGCCTCGACGCCTTCTCCGAGCCGGTTCACATCCTGACCGTCAAGCCGTTGGAGGCCGCCCGATGACCCCGATCCCCGAAGGCGCGGCCGCCGTCGACCTGCCGGCCATCGACGACCGAGTCCTGCACGCCGTCGCGACCGGCAGCTACCACGACCCGCACGCCGTGCTCGGGCAGCACCAGGTCGCCGCGCCCGGCGTCGAGGACCCGATCACGGTCATCCGTGCGCTCCGCCCGCTCGCCGAGGCGGTCTTCGCGATCCTCCCGACAGGTGCCCACATCGAGCTCGCGCACCTCGCGCACGGCATCTGGCAGGGCGTCGACATCGTCGGCCCCGGCGCGTACGAGCTCGAGGCGCGCTACTCCGGAGGGGCGACCTGGACGTCGGACGACCCCTACCGCTTCCTGCCGACCATCGGCGAGCTCGACCTCCACCTGATCCGCGAGGGCAGGCACGAACAGCTCTGGACGGCGCTTGGCGCGCACGTGCGCGATCTGGGCGGCGTCGTCGGCACCGCGTTCACCGTCTGGGCGCCGCATGCCCGCGCCGTGCGCGTCGTCGGCGACTTCAACGGCTGGGACGGCACCCTGCACGCGATGCGCAACATGGGGGTCTCCGGCGTCTGGGAGCTGTTCGTCCCGGGCCTGGGCGAGGGCGCCATCTACAAGTTCGACCTGCTCGGCGCGAACGGCGAGTGGGTGCGCAAGATCGATCCGATGGCCCAGGCGGCGGAGACTCCGCCCAACACCGCTTCCGTCGTCACCGTGAGCCGCCACGCGTGGCAGGACGGCGACTGGATGGACCGCCGAGCCACCACCGATCCGCACGCCGGGCCGATGAGCATCTACGAGCTCCACTTCGGCAGTTGGCGACCCGGCCTCGGCTATCGGGAGGCCGCCGACCAGCTCATCGACTACGTCGGTGCGCTCGGCTACACCCACGTGGAGTTCCTCCCGCTCGCCGAGCACCCGTTCGGCGGCTCCTGGGGCTACCAGGTCACCGGCTACTACGCGCCGACCAGCCGGTTCGGCTCCCCCGACGACCTCAAGTACCTGATCGACCGGCTGCACCAGGCCGGCATCGGCGTCATCCTCGACTGGGTTCCCGGCCACTTCCCGAAGGACGACTGGGCGCTCGCCCGGTTCGACGGTCAGGCACTGTACGAGCACCCCGATCCCCGCCGCGGCGAGCACAAGGACTGGGGAACCTACATCTTCGACTACGGCAACTCGCAGGTGCGCAACTTCCTCGTCGCCAACGCGCTGTTCTGGCTGGAGGAGTTCCACATCGACGGACTCCGGGTCGATGCCGTCGCCTCGATGCTCTACCTCGACTACTCCCGCAACGACGGCGAGTGGGAGCCCAACATCCACGGCGGCCGCGAGAACCTGGAGGCCATCGGCTTCCTGCAGGAGGTCACCGCGACCTCCTACAAGCGCAACCCCGGCACCGTCATGATCGCCGAGGAGTCGACCAGCTACGCCGGAGTCACCGCGCCGACCTCGTCCGGCGGCCTCGGCTTCGGGCTCAAGTGGAACATGGGCTGGATGCACGACGCGCTCCAGTACATCCACGAGGACCCGATGTGGCGCAGCTACCACCACAGCGAGATCACCTTCTCGTTCGTGTACGCGTGGAGCGAGAACTTCCTCCTGCCGATCAGTCACGACGAGGTCGTGCACGGCAAGGGCTCCCTCATCGGCAAGATGCCGGGAGATCACTGGCAGCAGCTGGCGAACGTGCGGGCGTTCCTGTCGTTCATGTGGGCGCACCCGGGCAAGCAGCTGCTCTTCATGGGGCAGGAGTTCGGGCAGTACTCCGAGTGGAGCGAGGAGCGCGGCCTCGACTGGTGGATGCTCGACCAGCCCAGCCATCGCGGGCTGTGGAACCTCGTCGCCCAGCTCAACGCCGTCTACCGGGACAACCCGCAGCTGTGGTCGCTCGACAACGACCCGGCCGGTTTCGAGTGGCTCGACGGCTCGGACGCCGCGGGCAACGTGCTGGCCTTTCTGCGCAAGGACCGCGATGGCTCGCCGATCGCAGTGCTGCTCAACTTCTCGGGCAACCCGCACGAGGGGTACCGCGTCGGGCTGCCGTTCGCCGGCGAGTGGGAAGAGCTGCTCAACACCGACGCGAGCGACTTCGGCGGGTCGGGCGTGGGCAACTTCGGCGGGGTGACGGCACACGACGAGCCGTGGATGGGCCGCCCGGCCTCCGCCGTTCTGACACTGCCCCCGCTGGGCGCGCTGTACCTGCGGCCGCGCCGCTGAGCGTTGGCAACCTCGGTCGCCGGCTCTGTCCTCGGTCGCCGGCTCCCTCGGCGCTGGGGTCGCAGCATCGCTTCGCGCTGCCCCAAGGTCCACCGCGCGGCGCTGGGGTCGCAGCATCGCTGCGCGTTGCCCCAAGCTCCACCGCGCGGCGCTGGGGTCGCGGCATCGCTTCGCGCTGCTCTAGGCTCCACCGCGGAGCCAGGCGTCGTAGCCCTGCCCCTCGATCGCGTGCTCCGGCGCGAGGTTGCGCCCGGAGCGCCACGCCGAGCCGAGCGGTCCGCCGAGCCGCACCGCGAGGATCGGGCGGCGCGTGCCGCTGGCGTGCTTCCACTGCCGGGCGAGCGAGCGTGCGGACTCGACGCGCGGGCCGCCCACCGTGCGGATCGCCTCCGGCTCCCCCGCTCCCTCGACCGCATCGACGAGAACGCGCGCCACGTCGGACACGGCGATGGGCTGGAACCGGGTCGCGGCCGGTGACGTCAGGATCCCGAACCGACGCCCGCGCTCGAAGATCGCGGTCACGAAGTCGTGGAACTGCGTCGCTCGCACGACCCTGGTCTCCAGCGGGGAGTCCAGATACGTGCGCTCCTGCACCAGCTTCGCCCGGTAGTACGGATATCGCGCGCCGTCGATGCCGGCGACGGAGAGGAGCACAGCCCGGCCGACGCCGAACCGTGCCGCCGTGTGCAACAGGTTGCGCGAGCCGTGCGCGAACACGTGCGACGCGCGCCGTCCGGACGCATTGCTCGCGTCCACCACCACGTCGACGCCGTCGACCGCCTCCTCGAGACCGTCGCCGGACACCAGGTCGACCGTCACGTAGTCGGCACCGACGACGTAGCTCTCCGCGTCGTCGTCCGGGATCCGCCTGGCTGCGACGATGACGCGATGGCCGCGCTCCACGGCCTCAGCTGCGACGGCGCGTCCGGCCAAGCCGGTACCGCCGACGACGAGCACACGGGACATGCGTGAGCCTTCCAGGCGAGGGGGGTATCAACCGCCCGCGAGTGCCTCGGCCCCTCCGATGTGCAGGAGGATCCGGGTCAGTAGAGCAGCGAGGCCAGCCTAGCCCTGGCCTTGCCCACCCGCGGGTCGTCCACACCGACGATCTCGAAATACTCCAGGATGCGCGCCCGCACCGCTTCCTTGCCCGCGGCGTCGAGGCTGGGGAACACCGTCAGCAGACGGTCGAACGCGTCATCGACGTGGCCGCCGGAGAGGTCGAGGTCGGCGACGGCGAGCTGAGCGTGGAGGTCGGCGGGATCGGCGGCGGCCGCCGACCGGATCTCGTCGAGGGTGCGGCCGGCGAGCCGGTCGAGCAGACTCACCTGGGCGAGACCCGCGATCGCCATCGTGTCGCGCGGGTCCTGCGCTATCGCTGTCTTGTAGGCGGCGATGGCCGCCGGGTAGTCACCGCGGTCGATCGCCTCGTAGGCCTCGGCGTGCAGCGGCGGCAGCGGTTCGGGCTCGGGCTCGGCGGCCTCGTCCTCGGGCGTCTCCCCTGCCGTCGCGTCGACCTTCGCCGTACCCGTGACGCCGTTCTGCGCGGCGAGCTCGAGCAGCTGCGCGACCACGTCCCTGACCTGGTCTTCGGGAATCGCCCCGGCGAAGAGCTGCACGGGTCGCCCTGCGACGATGCCGGCGACCGCGGGCACGGACTGGGCCTGGAACGCCTGCACGAGCTGCGGGTTCGCATCCACGTCGACCTGCACCAGCACGATCCGGCCGCTGAGGTCGGACGTGACCGTGTCGAGCACCGTCGCCAGTCGCCGGTCGGGGTCGGCCCAGGAGGCCGAGAGCGCGACGACGACGGGCACCCGCATCGACAGGTCGATGAAGTCGTTGAAGTTCGCGTCCGTGCCCTGGAAGAACAGGCTGGGGAGCTCGATCGCCTCGCCGGGCGCGGCCTCACTTGCGGCGCCGCCCGCGGAAGCCTGCGGCCGGTTCACCAGACCGCTCAGGTCCACAGCGCCGCGGAGGTTGGTCGGGGTGGGCGGGATCTGGCTCATGCGGTTCTCCTGAGGCTGACGGTTCGCGGACTGCGCGTCCGAACGAGTTAACAGGATACGGCGCTGCGGGCCACTGCGCTCCGCCTGCGGGCTACTGCACCTCGCGGGCGGACACCAGGCCCTGCGAGAAACCGAGCAGACGCACCTTCTCCGCCGAGCCGGCCGGAGGCACGTAGAACGCGAGCTGGTAGCCGTACACCGACTCGATCCCGGTGTTCGACTGGGCGACGCCGCTCAACGCGGCGGTGGTCGCGCCCGCGATCACCTGCGCGCCGGCCTCCTGGACCTTGTGCAGCTGCACCTCCTCCGGGTTCACCCAGACGATGGCCCCCGAGTCGTTCGTCGCCATCGAGATCACCGGTCCGGGGCCCTGCCTGCTCGTGAAGGTGAGCGACGACGTGTTGCCGAACTGCTGCGCGAGCCGGGCCTGCTCCTGCTGCTTCCATGACGCGCCCACCTGAGCCACGAGCTTGTCGTCGGTCAGGTCGAAGCTCGACAGCCATTTGCTCTTGTCGCCGTTGAGGAGGATGTCGCCGTAGGCGGCGGCGATCTCGCTCGGCTGCACCTTCAGCAGCTTGGAGTCCGGCGGCACCACCGCTGCGCCGATGCTGGCGGGCGCCAGGTTCGGGACCTTGACGTTCGGCTCGAGGGCGATGGCGTACTCCACCATGTAGTTGTCGCGCGGCGTCTGCTGCACGAGCGCGAGCGCGAGCGGGGCCTGCGCCTTGCCCGTCGCGTCGTTCGGCAGTTTGAGCACGGCTGTGACGGTGCGCGGCCAGCTGTCGGTCGCCTGAGGGAGGGACAGCTCCAGGGGGCCGGCCGGGATGGCGGGGAGCGCCGGCTCGTCGGCCTTCTTGGCCCGGATCGCATAGTTGGCCTCGCGCAGCTGCAGCGCGGGGCCGGTGAACCGGAGCTTCGCGAGCGCCGGGTCGTTCTTGGCGTCGGCGTTGGCGGCCGCCACCGAGATCCGCTTGACGATGCGCTCCAGTTGGGGAACAGTGACCGCGGGCGGCAGCTGGTTGTCGCCCTTCGGCACGCTCGTGCTCGTCGGCGTCGGCGTGCCGGTCGGGCCGTCGGCGAACGCGGCGCCGGCGCCCGCTCCGGTCAGTGCGAGCACGCCGGCGAGCAGCGCCGGCACCATCACGCGCGTGCGGCGGCTCGCGCGACGGCCGCGCGGCGTCGCCTCGATCGAGGCCGTCGGCTTGTACTTCGGAGCTTTGGGGAGCTTGGGCATCTTGGGTCCGCTCTTGCGCCGGGGTCCGCGGGACTTGCGGTGGGTGTAGAGACCCCACAGGTACAGCGCGATGCCGATGACCAGCAGCACGAGGCCGCCGATGATGAGCGGGAACGCCCACGGCGTGCTGGTGTCGACCGGCCAGGTCAGCAGGATCTTGTTGGGCGCCGGCTTCGTGCCGTCGCTCGCGATGATCACGCTCACGCCGCTCGGCACGTTCATCTTGGTGAGCTGGGCGTCCTGGCCGTCGTACTCCTCCAGCCAGAGATCCGAGCCGGCGGGGTCGGGACCGGGGGTGGCGGCCGCCGTCGATCCGGCGCCGGCCGTGGGAGCCGCAGTGGGCGTGTCCGTCGGGGCGGGCGTCGCGGTGGAGCCGGAGGCGGAGCCGTCGATGGAGCCGGAGTCTGTCGAGGCCTTGGGCGTGACCGTCTTCACCGTGAGGTCGCCGGAGCCGGCGCGATAGGAGACGGCGGCGTACTTCTGGTCGCCGAGCCACGACTTCACGTCGGAGGTGCGGCCGTAGGCGACCATCTGCGTCTTGCCGTCGGGCGCTCCCGCCACCGACAGCGTCTGCTGCCCGGGATGAGCGTTGAGCACCGCGCTGTCGATCACGATGTAGCGCGCGTCGCCGCCGACGGTCGCCGACACGGCGATCTGCGATGGGGGTGCGAAGATCGTGCGCTGGGCGATGCCGGCCACGATCATGACGGCAGCGACCACGAACGCGACGATGGCCAGTACGAAACGCAAACAGACTCCTCGTGTGCCGGAGGGGGGTGGGCACAGTCACACAACGATAGTGGAGCACCCTGAGAGGCATCTAACCGTTGTCTGCACGCTCACGCAGTCCCCCATGCGGGTACGCGCCTCGAAATGTAAGATCGATGCGGCGCGCGCGCGGCTCGCTCACCCGGAATCCCCTTCAGGAGTAACACAGTGGCCACCGATGAATCCAACTTCACGCAGGTCTTCCGCGGCTACGACAAGGACGAGGTGGACAAGGCCGTCCAGGAGCTCCGGCGCGAGCTGATCAAGTCCAACACCCAGTCCGCCGACCAGGCCAAGGAGCTCAAGCGGCTCCAGCTGCGGATCGACGAGCTCAACGCCGAGATCGAAGAGGTCGGCAGCCCCACCTACTCGGGCCTCGGCACGAAGCTCGAGAACACCCTCCGCGTCGCAGAGGAGCAGTCGACGCGACTGATCGCGCAGGCCGACATCGACGCCGAGAAGCTGCGCGCCGGCGTCACCGCCGAGGTCGAGAAGATCAAGAAGACGGCGGCGCTCCAGGCGGAGCGGGTGCTGGCCGACGCCCAGGCGCGCGCGACGACGGCGCTCGAGGACGCCCAGATCGAATCGGCGGAGCTGCTCGCACGCACCCGCGCCGACAAAGAGACCCTCCTCACCGACGCCATGCGCGAGGCCGCCGCCATCCGCGGGGCCGTCGCCACCGAGGCCGCCGAGCTGCGCGCCACCAGCAAGCGCGAGGCCGCAGCGGTCCGCGCAGAGGCCGACCGCGAGGCGGCGGAGCTCAAGGCCGTCGCCCTCCGCGAGGCCGAGGCCGCCCGTGCGGAGACCGCCGAGCTCGACCGCACCATCGCCGCCCGCCGCAGCGAGCTCGAGAACGCGCTCGCGGGCGACAGGGCCGCCTTCGAGCGCGAGTCGGCCCAGATCCGCCTGGAGCTCGACAAGAAGGTCGCAGAGACCGCTGACCGGCTCGCTGCGGAGGAGACCGCCGCGCGTGACGCTCTCGCGGCCGAGATCGCACAGGCCCGCGCAGAGCTCGCCGACGAGGTGGAGCGGCAGCGCGCCGCCCTTGCGGCCGAGGCCGCGCAGACGCGCGCCGACCTCCAGCACGAGGACGCCACGGCACGGCAGAAGCTGGCGGATGACGTCTCGCAGACCACCACCTCCCTCGCGGCAGAGGTCGAGCAGACCAAGAGTGCTCTGGCCGCGGAGGTCGAGCAGACCAAGGCGCGCCTGGCCGACGAGGTGACGACCACGAAGTCGGCACTGGCCGACGAGGTCGCCCGCACCACGAGCGAGCTCGCCGACGAAGTGACCCGCACCAAGTCCGCACTCCTCGACGAGGTCACGACCACCAGGGCGCAGCTGGAAGCCGACGTCACCGCCGCGCGCTCGCAGCTCGAGACCGACGTCACGACGACCCGCTCGGCGCTCGCCGACGAGGTGGAGCGCACCAGGAAGGAGCTCGCCGACGAGGTCCTCCAGACCCGCTCGACCCTCGAGCGCGAGACGACGGAGACCCGCGCCGCGCTGGAGGCCGACCGCATCTCGACCGCGGCGACCCTCGCCGCCGACCGCGACCGCACCGCCAACGAGATCGCGACCCAGGTCGAGAACACCCGCGCCCAGCTGGCCGCCGACCGGGAGCGCACGGCGGCGGAGCTCGCCGACACCGTCGAGCGCACCCGTTCCGATCTCGCGGCCGAGGTCGAGAGCACACAGGCCGCGCTCGCCGCCGACGTCAAGCGAACCCAGGCCTCGCTGGCGAAGGAGGTCGAGAAGACCCGCTCCGCGCTCGCGAAGGAGGTCGAGACCGCGAGGGCCGAGCTTGCGACCGAGGTCGCGACCACCCAGGCGGCACTCGCCGCCGAGGTGGAGACGACCCGTGCCGACCTGGCGACCGAGGTCGAGACGGCCCAGGCCGCCCTCGCCGACGAGGTCGCGACCACCCGCGCCGAGCTCGCCGCCGAGGTGGACGCGCAGCGCAAGGAGGTCGACACGGAGGCCAAGCGCATCCGGGCGGATCTCGCAGCGGAGGTCGGCGAGGCACGGACCGCACTCGCCGAGGAGCTCGCGACCGAGCGCAGCGCTCTCGCCGCCGAGGTCGCCACCACGCGCGCGAAGCTGGCCGCCGACGTCGACCAGACCGCCGTTCGCCTGGCGACCGAGAAGGAGCAGACCCTGTCCGCCCTCGAAACCGAGGTCGTCACCACCCGGACCGCGCTGGCCGCGGAGGTCGAGCAGACGAAGTCCGCACTGGCCGCGGAGGTCGAGCAGACCAAATCGGCCCTCGAGACCGAGGTCACCACCACCAAGTCCGCCCTCGCCGCCGAGGTCGAGCAGACCAAATCCGCCCTCGAGACCGAGGTCACCACCACCAAGTCCGCGCTCGCCGCCGAGGTCGAGCAGACCAAATCCGCCCTCGCCGCCGAGGCGGAGGAGACCCGGTCCCGTCTCGCCGACGACCGTGAGCAGACGCGCAGCACGCTCGCCGCCGAGACGAAGCGCATCACGGCAGAGCTCGCCGACCAGCGGGCGACCACCGAGCAGGAGCTGAGGAACGATCGCGAGCAGCAGCGCCTCGAACTCGAGCGCGAGGCCGAGCAGACCAGGGTGACCCTCGCAGAGGAGACCGAGCGCGCCAGGGTGGCTCTCGACGCCGAGACGGCGAAGGCCAGAGCCGAGATCGCCCGCGAATCGGCCGAGGCGCGCACGGCGCTGGATGCCGAGCTCGCCGAGCGCCAGGCCGCCTTCGACCAGGAGGACGCCACCGCGCGTGCAGCGCTCGACGCCGAGCTCACCGCTCTCCGCACGGCGACGGTGGCCGAGCTCGACAAGCGCACGCACGAGATCGAGCAGGCGAGGATCGACCTCGACGTCGAGCTCCGCGCCCGGCGGGACGAGGCGGAGAAGGAGTACCTCGCCCGCCACCAGGAAGCCGTCGCCCAGACCCAGAAGTACCTCGACGAGGCCAACGTACAGCTCGCCGACGCGGTCAAGCGCACCGCTCAGGCGCGTACCGAGGCCGAGACGTTCGACACAGAAGCGCGTCAGACCGTGAAGGCGGCACGCAAGGACGCCGAGAAAGCGGCCGCCGAGATCGTGCGCGACGCCCAGGAGCGTGCGGATGCACTCGTCGCAGAAGCGGAAGAGCGCACGCAACGCCTGATCGCCGACGCGGAGGAGCGCCTTTCCCAGATTAGGATTGAGCGCGAGGCCGTGGCCGGGTACTTCGAGAACCTGCGGGGTATGCTCCAGGCGGCAGACAAGGTGTCAGCCGACGACTGACCTCCGGCCGGCGGAGGCGACCGGCTGCGGAGGGGGACTCAGTGAAGATCCAGAACGCGTTTCGCGTGGGGCTGATCGGCACTCTCGGAGTGGGGCTCGGCTATCTCATCCTCACCTCGATCGTCAGCCTGGCCACGATCATCACCTACATCGGCGCCGCGCTATTCCTCGCGCTAGGCATCGAGCCGTCGATCGCGTTCCTCGAGCGGCGCAAGTTCCCGCGCTGGCTCGCGCTCGTCCTGACCCTAGTCGTCATCCTCGGCCTGTTCGTCGCGCTGATCTGGGCGATCGTCCCGGTCGCGGTCGGCCAGGCCAGTCAGCTCGTCCAGAACACCATCAACTGGGTGAACAATGGTGGGGCCGAGTCGTGGTTCCTCAGCCTCCAGCACCAGTTCCCGACGATCGTCAACCAGCAGAACATCAACGCCGTCACGGACTGGCTGCAGAAGAACCTCCCCGACATCACTTCCAAGGTGCTGCAGACGGGCATCGGGATCGTGCAGGGCGCCTTCGGCGTGATCATCGTGGTCATCCTGACGATCTACTTCACGGCCTCGCTGCCCAGCATCAAGCGGGCCGCCTACCAGCTCGTGCCGGCCTCCCGCCGCTCGCGGTTCGCCGACCTCGGCGACCAGATCACCGACTCCGTCGGCAAGTACGTGATGGGTCAGGTGTCGCTCGCTCTGGTCAACGGCGTCCTGAGCGCGATCTTCCTGACGATCATCGGCGCGAAGTTCCCGATCCTGCTCGCGTCGATCGCGTTCTTCTTCTCGCTGATCCCGCTCGTCGGCACGATCACCGGTTCGGTGATCATCGTCGCGGTCTGCTTCCTCTCCGGACCGCCGACCGCGATCGCCGCCGCCATCTATTACCTCGCCTACATGCAGGTGGAGGCATACGTCCTCAGCCCGCGCATCATGAACCGGGCGGTGTCCGTCCCGGGCGCCCTCGTCGTGGTGGCCGCCCTCGCGGGCGGAACCCTCCTGGGCATCCTCGGTGCCCTCGTCGCCATCCCGTTCGCGGCGGCGATCCTGCTCATCATCAAGCAGGTGGTCATCCCCCGCCAGAACGAGCTGTAGCGGACGGTCACCGGCCGAAGCCGCCGAGTTCGCCTGGAGTACCCGGCACCGCTCAGCGGCTCACGCGGGCGGCCACTGCGTCGGCAGCGGAAGCGCGGCCGGGTTCAGCCGTTCGACGATCTCGTCGAGGACTCGACGTGTCTGGTTCTCGCCCACCCAGAGGTGCTTGCCGCCCTCCACGTCCACCAGCTCGATCTGCGGCAGTGGGCGGAACCGCTCCGCCGCCTCCGCAGGCTTCAAATAGTCGTCGTGCTCCGGGATGAGCGCGACGATGGGACGCTCGTCGCCGGCCCAGGCGACGAGGTGCTCCGGCTTCGCGCGGTGCAGCGGGGGCGAGAGCAGGATGACGCCGTCGACGGGACACTCCCGGCCGTACATCAGCGCGAGCTCGGTGCCGAACGACCAGCCGAGGAGCCACGGGTGCGGAAGGCCGCGTTCGGCGACGAAACCCATCGCCGCCTCCACGTCGTAGCGCTCGCTGATGCCGTGGTCGAACTGCCCCTGGCTGCGGCCGCGCGGGGATGCCGTGCCGCGCGTGTTGAAGCGCAGCACGGCGATGTCGGCCAGTGCGGGCAATCGGCCGGCGGCCTTGCGCAGGATGTGCGAGTCCATGAAGCCGCCGCCCGTCGGCAGTGGGTGCAGCGTGACCAGGGTCGCAACCGGCTCGCGCTCCAGGGGGCTCGCGAGCTCGCCGACGAGGGTCAGGCCGTCCCTGGTGTGCAGCTCGATGTCCTCCCGGCGCGCCGGCAACTCGATGCCGCCGCGGATCTCCGTCGGTGCGTCCGTCACTTCCGTGGTCTCCTTCATCCGCTCACGCGGTCTTCCAGCACGCCGTGTGCCAGTGCCGCCGCGCGGCGAGGTCCGCCGAGTCGCCGAGCACGCCGTCGGCGCGCCACGTGACCAGGTGCGCTACCCCCGGACCGATCTCGCGTCCGCATCCCGGGCAGACGTAGCTCTTCTGCGCCTGGAGCGCGGACACGGGCTGGACGTTCCATTCGGCACCCCGGCGCACCTCCACGCGCTTCCAGCCTGCCAGCAGGCGGTCGAAGCCGTCCTGCTCCTCCTCACGCTGCTCGCCAGGGCGACGGCGGGGACGATTGCTGCGGGGCACTCCCCCAGTCTATGCAGCGCCGGCGGCAACCCGTACAGGTGCGAGCGGAGGGCCGCGGAGTGCCGACTCAGTACCAGCCGGAGGACTGCGAGTGCCCCCACGCGCCGCAGGGGTTCGTGTACCGGCCGGCGATGTAGCCGAGGCCCCACGAGATCTGCACGCTGGCGTCCGTCTGCCAGCCCGGGCCCATCTTGCTGCCGGGGAGGGCCTGCGGGATGCCGTACGCGCCGCTGGGATTGGATGCGTTCACGCGCCAGCCGGATTCCTTGTTCCAGAGTGCGACGAGGCAGCTGTACTGGTCGTCGCCCCAACCGCGCTGCTGCACCATCTGGTACGCGATGGCCTTCGCGGTTCCCGGGTCGGGAACGGGCGCCGACGGCGCGGTCGAACCGCCGCTGCTGCCGCTCGACGACGACTTGGTCGGCGTCGGAGTCGGGGTCGGGGTCGGAGTGGGCTTCGGCTTCACGCCGAGCACGTCGCGAGTGACCGTGGTCGCCGAGGCGTCGGGGGCCGTCAGGCTCTGCACCGGCGCGTCTCCGTAGCGGGAGGTCTGGTCGATGTTCTGCAGGGAGTCCGCGTATGCCGGAGTGGCCGCGCTGCCCGAGTACGGGTCGACGACATTGACCAGAGCGAAGCCGACGGCGGCGGTGAAGGCGAACCCCCAGATGGCCGCGCGCGACCGGATGTGAGGGCGCCGCGAACGCCGGAATGCGACTCCGACCGGGTTGGCAGGGGTCAGCGGAACGATTTCTGCTGCTTCTCGTCTACCCACGATCACAAGACCATAACGAACAATTCACGACTTTCCAAGGCGGGACACCCCTATTCAGCGAATGACCAGGCTCAGCGGACCGCGAGCATCACGTCCGTGACGCTGTCCAAGAGGAGGTCCACCTGCGCCTCACGATACCCCCCGCGCTGTTCGCGGAACGTCACGGTGCGCACCTCCTCGACGCTCATCGGCCGCCCATCCTGGAAGTACTTGACCAGCCTGCCGGCGAAACGATCGACGTCGTTCCTGTTGTACCCGAGGGTCAGGAAGCTGACTCTCTGGAAGCGGTGACCGATGGGCCGCTCGAGACGGTCGAGGATCGCCTGCGCCGTCGTGCGCGCCTGCTCGAACCACTGGGCGTCGCTGACAGCGCCGCGGGCGGCCTCGCGCTCGCGGGCCGCGAAGGCGTCCTCCAGCCGCTCGAGGGCCGCGTCCACGTGCGAGGTCGAATAGCCGCCTTTGGCCATCGAGAACGCCGTGTGGCGGATGTCGGCGGCAGTCAGGGACGCCTGCGACGACGCGTCGGCGTCGTACGCGACGCGCGCGCTCACGAGGAACTCGTCCACCTGGTCGACGTCGTATCCGAGCTTCGACTTGGGGCTCCGGGGAAAGGTGCTCACCGGGACATTCTGTCAGGTGAAGATGAGGAACAGCACGTAGGTGGCCGCCGCCGACGGCAGGATCGAGTCCAGTCGGTCGAGGAATCCGCCATGACCCGGCAGCCAGGAGCTCATGTCTTTGATGCCCAGATCGCGCTTGATCAGCGACTCCGCGAGGTCTCCGGCCGTCGCCGTCAGCAAGGCCACCAGACCGAACACGACGCCGAACCACCACGTCTCGCCGATCATGAACAGCGAGACGAGGACGCCGGCGACCACCGCGGCGACGGCTGCCCCTGCGAAGCCCTCCCAGGTCTTCTTCGGACTGATCGTCGGTGCCATCGGATGCCGGCCCCACGACAGGCCGCTCGCGTAGGCCCCGGTGTCGACGGCCACGACCACGATCAGGAACGCGAGCACCCACCATTCGCCGCCGTTCTCGGCGAGCAGCAGGATCGCGAACGATCCGAGGAGCGTCACATACATCTGAACGAGGACGCTCCAGGCGAGATCCCGCGCCAGCGCCACTCCCCCCGCCCGCTTGGCGGGAACAGCGGCCTCCTCGACCAGCCGCCACACGACGACCAGCAAGATGCCCGCCGCCAGGGCGACCAGCTGGCCGCCCGCGTGGAACCAGAACGTGGCGGGCACGATCGCGAGCGCGGCGATCACTGTCGGGATGCGCGGGACACGTCGCCCGGCTCCCCGGAACGCCTGCGTGAGCTCGAAGGCGGCGAACCCGATCATCGCCGCCCCGAACACCAGGAACAGCTCCTTGATGAAGATGAGGCTCAGGATGAGCAGCGCGCCGGCCCCCAGGCCGATCAGGATGGCCAGGATGAGGTTACGGCCGGTGCGGGCGGCGATTCGCTCGTTGGTCGCATCGAGCTGCGCCTTCCTGGCCAGCATCTGGCGCTCGAAGTCGGCACGGGTGGCCTGAACCTGCGCGCGGAGCTCTGCCCGTGCCGCCGCCTTCCCCCGTCTGCCCGACTCCGGCGTGCGGGGCGCGCCGGGGCTGCTCCCCTCGCTCATTCAGACCTCGAGGAGCTCTGCTTCCTTGCGCTTCAGGGCCTCGTCGACGGCGTCGACGTGCGAACGGGTGAGGGTCTCGAGCTCCTTCTCGCCGCGAGCGACTTCATCATCCCCGACCTCGCCCTTGAGCGCGTCCAGCTCATCCTTCGCCTTGCGCCGGATGTTGCGGATCGCCACCTTGGCGTCCTCACCCTTGCCCCGGACGATCTTGACGAACTCCTTGCGGCGGTCCTCCGTCAGCTCGGGCAGCGTCACGCGCACGATCTCGCCGTCGTTCCCGACGTTCGCCGAGAGGTTCGGCATGGCGACGATCGCCTTCTCGATGTCCTTGAGGGCGGACTTGTCGTACGGCGTGACGAGCAGCACGCGCGCTTCCGGGTTCTGGAGGCCGGCGAGCTGTGCCAGCGGCGTCGGCGAGCCGTAGTAATCCACGAGCACCTTCTGGAAGAGGGCGGGGTTCGCACGCCCCGCGCTCACCGTGCCGAAGTCGTCCCTCGCCGCGTCCACGGTCTTGCTCATGCGCTGGCGGGCGTCGGAAATCACATCGGCGATCACGGTTTCTCCTTCAGATCGGTGAGTCGGTGTCTAGTCTAGGGCCAGGGCGCCCGGCGCCCTGCGCACGACCGGCTGCCGGCAGCCTGCGCACGACCGGCTGCCGGCGGTCCGCTGTCGCGTGCCGGACGGGCCGGTCGCGGCCAGCGGACGCCGCTCAGCCGAGCAGCGTGCCGATCTCGGCGCCGAGCAGCGCGGCCGTCACGTTACCTGCCGGCTCGATGCCGAAGATACGCATCGGCATCCCGTTGTCCATGCAGAGGCTCAGCGCGGTGGAGTCCACGGCCTTGAGGCCCTGCTGGAGGGCGTCCTGGTGGCTGATCTGGTCGATCTTGCGCGCCTCCGGGTTCGTGCGCGGGTCGTCGTCGTACATCCCGTCGACGCCGTTCTTGGCGACCAGGACGACGTCGGCGCTGATCTCCAGTGCCCGCTGGGCCGCGACCGTGTCGGTCGAGAAGTACGGCAGCCCTGCGCCGGCGCCGAAGATGACGACCCGGCCCTTCTCGAGGTGCCGCTCCGCGCGCCGGGGGATGTAGGGCTCCGCGACCTGGGTCATCTCGATGGCGGACTGGACGCGCGTCTCGGCGCCGGCCTGCTCGAGGAAGTCCTGCAGGGCGAGCGAGTTCATGACCGTGCCCAGCATGCCCATGTAGTCGGCACGCCCGCGGTCCATGCCGCGCTGCGAGAGCTCGGCCCCGCGGAAGAAGTTGCCTCCGCCGACGACGATCGCGATCTCGACGTCCGTCGCCGCCTGGGCGATCTCCCGGGCGATGCTGCTGACGATGTCGGGGTTCACCCCGAGCTGGCCGCCGCCGAACGCCTCGCCGGAGAGTTTGAGGAGGACCCTGCGTCTTTGAGTGGATGCCGACATACGTGTACGAGTCCTTCCGTGTGGTTCGTTAACGCTAATGCGTGCGTGCGGCGCGTGAACAGTTCGCGTGCGCACAGAAAAGGAGTCCGGATCGTGATTCACGATCCGGACTCCTTCATGCCTGGGTCAGGCGCCGACCTTGAAGCGGGCGAAGCCCGAAACGGTCAGACCCGAGTCCTTGAGGACCTGGGCGATCGTCAGCTTGTTGTCGCGGGCGTACTCCTGCTCGAGCAGGGCGACCTGCTTGAAGTAGGCGCCGAGGCGACCCTCGATGATCTTCGGGAGCGCGGCCTCCGGCTTGCCCTCGTTGCGCGAGATCTCCTCGACGATGCGACGCTCGTTCTCGACCTCGTCCGCAGGGACGTCCTCGCGCGTGAGGTAGGTCGGGTTGGCGAACGAGATGTGCTGCGCGATGCTGCGAGCGGTCTCCGCGTCACCGCCGGCGTAGCCGACGACGACGCCGACCTGCGGCGGCAGGTCTTTGGAGGTCTTGTGCAGGTAGATCGCGAAGCTCTCGCCCGAGACGACGGCGATGCGGCGGAGCTCCACCTTCTCGCCGAGGATCGCGGCCTCGTCACCGATGAGCTCGGCGACGGTCTGCGAGCCGGCGGGGGCGGCAAGCGCCTCCTCGACCGTGGTCGCGCCCGCGGCGGCTGCCGCGTCGAGCACCTTGTCGGCCAGGGCGATGAACTTCTCGCCCTTCGCCACGAAGTCGGTCTCGCACGCGAGCTCGATCATCGTCGCGGTGCCGTTGCCGTTCTCCTTCGCGGCGACGAGGCCCTCGGAGGTGGAGCGGTCGGCGCGCTTGGCGTTGCCCTTCGCACCCTTCAGGCGCAGGATCTCGGTGGCCTTCTCGATGTCGCCGCCGGCCTCCTCGAGGGCCTTCTTGGTGTCGACCATGCCGGTGCCGAGCTGCTCGCGCAGGGCCTTGATGTCAGCGATGCTGATGTTTGCCATGTTCTGACTGGAACCTTCTGACTCGAAGTTGGGAAGTTGGTTACTTGGCCTCGGCGTCGGCTTCGCCCTCGGCGACGACCTCGGCGGAGTCCGCCTTGGCCTCGGCGAGGTCGGCGTCGGCCGCCTTCTCGTTCTCGGCGGAGGACTGGACCTCGTCGCTCGACTGCGCGAGGAGC
The DNA here is from genome assembly GCF_017565305.1 of Leifsonia sp. TF02-11. Lineage (GTDB taxonomy): Bacteria > Actinomycetota > Actinomycetes > Actinomycetales > Microbacteriaceae > Leifsonia. The sequence continues at coordinate 129,015 of NZ_JAGEKP010000014.1, read as the reverse complement.
TCCTGCTCCCACTCGGCGAGCGGCTCGGCCTGCTCGGAGCCCTCCTCGGGCTTCTGGTGACGCTGGATGAGGCCCTCGGCCGCGGCGTCGGCGACGATGCGGGTGAGGAGGGTGACCGAACGGATGGCGTCGTCGTTGCCCGGGATCGGGTACTGGACCTCGTCCGGGTCGCAGTTCGTGTCGAGGATGGCGATGACCGGGATGCCCAGCTTCTTCGCCTCGTCGATCGCGAGGTGCTCCTTCTTGGTGTCGACGACCCAGATCGCGCTCGGGGTCTTCGACAGGTTGCGGATGCCGCCGAGCGACTTGTGCAGCTTGTCGAGCTCGCGCTTCTTGATCAGCAGCTCCTTCTTGGTGAAGCCGCTCGTGGTGCCCTCGAAGTCGAGCTCCTCGAGCTCCTTCATGCGCGCGAGACGCTTGGACACGGTCTGGAAGTTGGTCAGCAGACCGCCCAGCCAGCGCTGGTTCACGTAGGGCTGGCCCACGCGGGTCGCCTGCTCGGCGATCGCCTGCTGAGCCTGCTTCTTGGTGCCGACGAAGAGGATGGTGCCGCCGTGCGCGACGGTCTCGCGCACGAACTCGTAGGTCTTGTCGATGTATGCGAGCGACTGCTGCAGGTCGATGATGTAGCTGCCGGAACGCTCGGTGAGGATGAAGCGCTTCATCTTCGGGTTCCAGCGACGGGTCTGGTGTCCGAAGTGGACGCCGCTGTCGAGCAGCTGGCGCATGGTGACGACGGCCATTTGCCGTTCTCCTTGTCTTGCGCGCCCGGCCCTGAGGCGGGGACGCGACTCTCGGTTGTCCCGCGACGATCGGTCGATCGCCGCGCCTGGTGCCCTGCGCTGCTCCGCACCCGCGCACCCGCACGGAGAACCGTGGTGGATGATCAGGAGACCGGTGGAGACGCGCCCGCCCTGCGAAGAGGGCGTTGCGGACACGCGTAGTCACTCCGACGTGCGGAGTGCAGAGAACAGCTTATCAGGATCGCGGCCCGCCCACGTGCGCGGTTCCGGGACGGTTCTGGCGCGGTTCAGGGGCGCGGGACCGTGTCCCCCGACGAGCGCACCTGGGGTCCGCGGCTTCTCCCCGCGGTGGCGAACAGCGTCTCCGCGTGCTCGAGCGCCATCCCGTTCGTCTCCGGCACCTTGAAGAAGACGAAGAAGAACGAGAGCGCGGCGAACACCGCGTACATCCCGTACGTGAACGGCAGCGAGAAGTCCGACATCGGCGGGAACGACACGGTCACTAGGAAGTTCGCGATCCACTGGGCGGAGGCGGCGACGCCGAGCGCGGCTCCACGGATGCGCGGAGGGAAGATCTCCCCCAGCAGCACCCACACCAGCGGCCCCCACGACGCGCCGAAGAAGATCACGAACAGGTTCGCGGCGACCAGCGCGATCGGACCCCACGGGTTCGGCAGCGACACCTCGCTTCCTGTCTTGGAGGCGAAACTGAACGCCAGGGCCATCACGCCGAGCGACAGCGCCATTCCGACCGATCCGGTGAGCAGGATCGGTCGACGACCCACTCTGTCCACCAGCAGGATGGCCACGATCGTCACGACCACGTTGGTGACGGACGTGATCACGGTGATCAGCAGGGAGTTGCTCTCGGTGAAGCCGACCGCCTTCCAGAGCGTCGTCGAGTAGTAGAAGATTACGTTGATGCCGACGAACTGCTGGAACACCGACAGGATGATGCCGATCCAGACGATGGGTTTCAACCCGAACCGGTTGCCGCGCAGCGTTCCCTTGGCCGCATCCTTGTCCTGCTCGATCGCCTGCTCGATGTCGCGCACCTGGCGGTCGACGTCCTCCTCCGGCACCAGCGTGACGAAGATCTCCCGCGCCTGATCATGCCTGCCCGTCGCCAGCAGGTAACGGGGCGACTCGGGCAGGACGAGCGCCAGGATCCCGTAGACGAGGGACGGGATGACCCCGACGAGGAACATCCACCGCCAGGCCTCCAGCCCCAGCCAGAGCTGGTTGGCCGCCGCGCCGGCCGCGCCCGCCAGCAGCGCGTCGGAGAGCAGGGCGACGAAGATACCGACGGTGATGGCCAGCTGCTGCAGCGAGGCGAGGCCGCCCCGTCGCTGCTTCGGCGCGATCTCGGCGATGTACGCCGGAGCGACGACCGAGGCGATGCCGATGCCGAGACCCCCGATGATGCGCCAGAAGCCGAGGTCCCAGACCGAGAACGAGAGGCCGGCCCCGATCGAGCTCGCGAGGAAGAGGACGGCGCCGATGAGCATCACCCGGATCCGGCCCCACCGGTCGGCGAGCCGGCCGGCGACGTAGGCGCCCACCGCACAGCCCAGCAGGGCGACGGCGACGATGAACCCGGTGACGAACGCGTTGAGCGCGAAGTGGTGCTGGATGGAGTCGACGGCCCCGTTGATGACCGACGAGTCGAAACCGAACAGGAATCCGCCGACCGCCGCTGCGGTCGCCAGGCCGACGACCTTCCGTCTCATCGCCGCCGTGGGCTGGGGAACGTGCTCTTCTGCGTCGGACGTGGAGCTGCGTTGATCAGTCATGACATCCCTCTTCGGTTGTGGCGCGCGAGCGAACAGGTCGCGGCGTACGACACGGTACGCCGCAATCAGGACGGGCAGAAGAGTCCTCCACAGCGGGCGGCGCCGTGCGGTTGTCCACGGATCGAGGGGGCAGGGCGGGTGAGGCGTTCGGGGCGGGGCAGGGTGGTGGGAGGGTGCGCGGTGGTGATCGGCGGGTTCGCGGTGGTGACCGGATGGCATGAGCGGGCGACGGGATGCGGGGTAGACGGATATTGGTGGTGAACGAGTGTCGGTGAACGAGCGGTTTCGGCGTTCAGGCCGACGGGCGGAGGCAGCGGGACGCGCGGGTGGACCGGGGGCGGTGATCTGCGCGACAGCAGCCGCGGTGGTCTGGCTGCTGACGTCAGTGGGAGCGAGTCCTGTGGCGAGCCCAGCGGCGGCAGAGTCCCCTGTAGCAGGCCCGGCTTCGGCGGCGTCCCCGGAGGTTCCGGGGACGGTGGTCGGGTTCCGGCGGTCGGCATCCGACGTACAAGGCGCGATCGGCGCGGCCACCCCACGAGCGGAAACCGCGGGACAGAGCGCGACCAGCGCGCCCACCCCGCGAGCGGAAACCGCGGAACAAGGCGCGATCGATGCAGCCGCCCCGCGGGCAAAGACCGTGGCACAGAGCGCGATCGAAGCGGCCGCCCCGCGATGGCGATGGCCGGTGGCTCCACCGCGTATCGTGCAGGCGTATGCGGCTCCGCCCTCCCCCTACGCCGCCGGGCATCGGGGAATCGACCTGGCCGCCGCGACCAGCACTGTCGTCGTCGCGCCGTCGGACGCGACCGTGCACTTCGCGGGCGTCGTCGTCGATCGGCCGGTACTCACGCTCGATCACGGCTCTGGGATCCTGTCGTCGTATGAGCCCCTGCTCGCGGACGGATTGACGGCAGGCGACACCGTCACTCGCGGTTCCCCACTCGGGGTCGTCGGCACCGGAGCGCACTGCTCGAACAGCTGCCTCCATGTTGGCGTGCGCATCGACGGCGACTACGTCTCCCCGCTGCTGTTCTTCGACCGGGTGCCGCGGTCGGTGCTGCTGCCGCTGCGCGCCGGCGGGTCGACCGACCGTCAGGCGCGGGGGTGAGCAATGCGGTAGGACTCCTTGAGCCGCTCGGTCGAGACGTGCGTGTAGATCTGGGTGGTGCCAAGACTCGCGTGTCCGAGGATCTCCTGCACCGCGCGCAGGTCCGCTCCCCCGTCCAGAAGGTGCGTCGCCGCCGTGTGCCGCAGCGTGTGCGGACCGGCCGGGCCGCCGCCGGGAAGGTCGACGAGGAGCGACGCGACGAGTTGGTAGACGGCCCGCGTTCCCAGCCTGCCACCCCGCGCCCCGAGCAGGAGCGCGGGCCCTGACCCCTCGGTGGCGAGAGCGGGGCGCGCTGTCGCGAGGTAGCGCCGCACGGCGCGCAGAGCCGGAACCCCGAACGGCACCACCCGCTCCTTCTTCCCCTTCCCGACCACCCGCAGTGTGAGCCGATCGAGGTCGACGTCGTCGACGTCGAGCCCGGTGAGCTCGCTCACCCGGATCCCAGCGGCGTAGAGCAGCTCGATGACGACCACGTCGCGCAGCGCGGCCGGGTCGCCGTCCTCGGCGCGTTCGCCGAGAGCCGTCAGGAGGCCTTCGATCTGGTCGCGCGTGATGACGCGCGGCAGGTGCTTGTCCGCTTTCGGCGCCCGCAGGCGCGCGGCGGGATCGGGGGCTCCGGCGGACGGCTGTCGGTGCCCGGAGTCGGCTCCGCTGTCGTGGCCCAAGTCGCGTGGGCCCGCACCGTGTACTGCCCCGGATGCTTCGCCGTGTGCTGCGCTGGCAGCCAGACTCGGGTCATCTGTACCCGGGCCGAGGGCGGTGCCGCCGAGAGTCGAGGCGCCCGACCCGCGGGCGCCGCCGTCGAGGCTCGCGTCACGCGCCTCCACCTGGCGCGCTGTCCACGAGCTGAAGCCGCGTGCCGCGGCGGAACGCCGGGCGAGGGTCGCCTTGGCCAGCTGACGCTGCGAGCCGTCCCAGAGCCAGTCCCGGAACAGGTCGAGCGTCAATTGCTCCGTGGTGGTCACCTGTCGCCTGCGGGCGAACCCCTCCAGCTGGGCGAGATCGGAACGGTACGCGCGGACCGTCTGCGGCGAGTATCCGCGCTCGATCGCGAGATGGCGCACGTAGCCGTCGATCGCGTGTTGGAGGTCCACCCTCCCAGCTTCCGCCATTGACGGCGCTCACCGCCCTGCGGCGCTCCGTTGCCGACCGGAATCGGCGACGGTCACTCGCCCGACCTGTCCCGCCGAGCTCGCTTCGCCATCAGTGCGAGCAGCTCGCGCCCCTGAGTGTGCGATCGAGGGAGCGATCGATGGTTCGCCGCAGCTCGCGGTACCACTCCGCTGCCGACTCACGACTGCGCGTCGCGCCGAACAGCGAGAGTTCGAGCACGCTCGCGACCGCCGAGCTGAGCGAGTACAAGACCGCGACGGTCGTTTCGTCCACCGCTCGCGGCGTCCATCCTGCGGGTGCCGCGCCGGCCTGTCGGCTGCCGTCGGCGACCGCGCCGCTCGACATGTGGACCATGTTGTGGCTGTTCGCTATCCACCGGACTTCGAACATCCGGTGTGTGTCACTCCCGAGCTGCTTGAACAGCCACAGCTGTGACCGTTCATTCAGTTTGACGTCGGTGACGGCCCACCCTCGTTCCCGGAGCCAGTTTCGATGTCTCGGGTTCTCGATGGTCTTCTCCACATCAGCGCGCTCCGCCTCCGTCATGTACCGCTCCGGAAGCAGACCACCGTGAATGAGGTATCGGCGCGACACGTCGATGGGATCGGCGGAGTCGACGATCGTGTGCGCGGCGCACGTGAGCTCATGGAGACCTCGCCATCGCGCCGCCGCATCCGTCACGTATCCATGCTTCAGCAGCAGTGAGATAGCCAGGATCGTCGTCGAGATGGACTGAAGTACGGCCGCTCCCGCCCACGCCGGGTACAGCTCTTCCGAGCAGGCCTCAGGTGCGGGAAGCTGCGAGAAGAGGTCGGCCAGCAGCGGGTCCAGGCTCAGCGCAGCATCGTCCAAGTCGGGAAGGCCGTCGACGGGTGGGAAGCCCCACTCAGATCTGTTGGAGTTGAGATGGGCCCGCTTTTCCGTACTGCATGCAGCCTCGATCGCTCGAGCCGGCTCGCTCCGATCGGACGTCGAGACGGTGGTCGAGGTGAGTCGTTCCCGCCAGTCCGCCACGTAGTCCGCGAGCTCGGAGCCGTCGACGTCGTCCTCGTGCGCGTCCTCGTCCTCGTCGAGCAAGTCCTCCTCCATAGCATCGACGGCGAGCCAGCGCACGAGGCTCTCGAAGGCGGCACCCTCGGTCGCGTGTTCCCGGTAGCGCGCGTCGAACTCGAGGAGCCCTCTCGCCTCGGCGATCTCATTGCGCAAAACGGTCTCGAGGTCGTCGTCGGCCGACGTCGTGGACGCTGGAGTTTTCGTCGAGGAGGGCTGAGGAGTCACCGTTCGAGCGTAAGTGTGGGGCAACGCTGGGCCGGTGACGCTCGCGACGCCAGTTCAGGGGGCGCGGTCGGAGGAGTCCAACGAATCCGCCCCGGCTCCCGCCCCGATGCTCACCCCGATCGGCTCGGCGAGTTCCGCCATCTCGTCCGGCGTCGTCACGCACGTCGCCGCGTACTCGCGGATGAGGCGGTGGCAGCCTTCCGAGGCCTTGGACGTCACAGGTCCTGGCACTGCACCCAGCGGGCGCCCCAACTGGGCGGCATGGGCCGCTGTGTTGAGGGAACCGGATCGCGCGCCTGCTTCGACGACGACCGTCGCGCTGCTCGACGCGGCGATGAGTCGGTTGCGCATCAGGAACCGCCAGCGTGTCGGTGTCGAGCCCGGCGGCAGTTCCGCGACCAGCAGGCCGTCGCGGGCGACACGCTTGAGCAGGTCGTCGTTGCCCGCCGGATAGAGGCGATCGATGCCGCCCGCGAGGAAGGCGACCGTCACCTGGTCGCTCGCCAGCGCCGCACGGTGGGCCGCAGCGTCCACGCCGTAGGCGCCGCCGGAGACGATCGCGAAGCCGCGGTCGCTGAGCCCCGCCGCGCTCTCGAGCGCGACGTGCTCGCCGTATCCGCTCGCCGCCCGCGCGCCGACCAGCGCGATCGAGCGGGACAGCATCCCGAGGCGCGCAGGATCTCCTCGCAGCCACAGAGCCAGCGGCGCCCCGACGTTCAGGTCGTCGACGGCCTCGGGCCAGAGCGGGTGCTCCGGTGTCACGAAGCGCGCGCCGATCCGGGCACCCCGCACCAAAGGTGTCCACACCGGACCGGCCGGGAGCCGAGCACGCCACCGCGCCAGCGCATCACGGAGCCGGGACACGGAAGGGACGACAGGAGCGACCTCCGCCTCCAGGGCGCTCCGGACCGCTTGCGGCGACGCGTCGTCGATCACAGCGCGCAACGTGCGCACCGCACCCAGCGTGATGACCAGGGTCAGCGCGTCGGTATCGCCGGGCTCGCATGCCGCCGACAATGCTGCACGGGCGACGGCCGCGACCGCCGCCTGTTCGTCCGGGTACCCGTCGCCGGGCGCCACCGCCCCGATGACGGTACCGAGCTCGCGCGACGTGAGCCCGGGGATCCGCGTGTTCTCCGCCATCACGCACCCCCGATACGTGAAGCCGCACCCGCACCCGCGACCAGATGAACAGCGCGACGGAGGCGACGCAGCCAAGCCCGCCTACCCCCGCCCTCCGCGGCGAGATCGAACGCGCCCGGCACGAACCTTCCGGCCATCGCCCCGCGCTCACGCACAGCGCGCCCGTGCATCCGGCTCACTCCCCCCATCACGCCCCCACCCCTCGTCGCAGGTAGAGCGCGCGGCCGACCTCATCGGCGCTGGGGCTTCCGGCCCCGTCGAGGTCCGCCAGGGTCCAGGCGACGCGCAGGACGCGGTCGTAGCCGCGCATGGTGACGCCGCCTCGTTCCAGAGCGCGGTCGAGTGCGGCGCGGGCGCCGGGAGCGACCCGACGGGGTGCGGCGCGCAGCCAGGGTCCCGCGGCTTCGGCGTTCGTGCTCCAGCCGGTGCCGGCGAGGCGCTCCGCGGCCGCGGCCCGCGCCTGGACGACACGCTCGCGGAGCAATGCGCTCGAACGGCTGGCCGTCCCACTGTCCGTCGACGTGCGGAGCGCGCCGAGGCCGAGGCGCCGCACGGTGAGGTGGAGGTCGATGCGGTCGAGGAGCGGTCCGGACAGCCGTGCGAAGTAGCGGCGCCGTGCGATGGGCGTGCAGCTGCACTCCTCGTCGGCTGATCCGTAGCGGCCGCACGGGCACGGGTTCGAGGCGAGCACGAGTTGGAAGCGGGCGGGGAAGGCAGCGGTGCCGCTCGCCCGGTGGATCGTGATCCCGCCCGATTCCAGGGGCTGGCGAAGTGCGTCGAGCACGCTGGCCGGGAACTCCGCCGCCTCGTCGAGGAAGAGCACGCCGTTCGTCGCGCGGACGATCGCTCCCGGGACGAGCCGCGTGGTCCCGCCGCCGACGAGGGAGACGGCCGACGCCGTGTGGTGCGGGGATTCGAACGGCGGCCGGTGCACGAGCACTCCGCCGACTCCCCTGCCCGCGAGGGAGCGGATCGAGGTCGACTCCAGAGCCTGCTCGGCGGTCAGGTCGGGCAGCAGCGACGGCAGCCGGCGCGCGAGCATGGTCTTGCCTGCGCCGGGCGGACCGACCATCGACACGTTGTGCCCGCCGGCCGCCGCCACGACGAACGCGTCGACCGCTTCGTCGTTGCCCGAGACGTCCGCCATGTCGGGCTCGGGCCCGGCACGAGGGACCTCGTCGGACAGCGGCACCGGCTCTTCATCGACCGGGTCGAGCTCGGCGCCGTGGAGGATCGCCGCGGCGCGCAGCCCCACGACGGGCACCACCTCGATCCCGCCCACGAGCTGCGCTTCCTCGGCGTTCCCACTCGGGACCAGTACCCGCCTGAACCCGGCGTCGCGCGCCGCGAGGACCGACGGCAGGATGCCGGGCACCGGGCGCAGCCGGCCATCGAGCCCCAGTTCACCCAGATGCACGGCTCCGGCAGCGGCCTCGGCCGGGATCTCCCCCGACGCGGCCAGCGCCGCGACGGCGATCGCCAGGTCGAACCCCGATCCCTGCTTGCGGAGGGACGCGGGCGAGAGGTTCACGGTGAGCTTGCGCTGTGTGAGCGCGCACCCGGCGTTCGCCGCAGCCGCCGACACGCGCTTGCGCGACTCCCCCAGCGCGGCGTCGGGCAGCCCGATCAAAACGAATGCGGGAAGCCCGGCCGAGATGTCGGCTTCGACCTCGACGACATCGCCGCGGACCCCGGTCAATGCAACGGCGAAGGTGCGGGCGACGGCCATCACGCCACCCCCATCAGGTGCTCGATCGACGGTTCCGCCCCCCGCGCGCCGAGCACGGCGATGGCATCGATCCGTGTCTCGCCCGGGACCGGGGCGTGCGCCCGGCACCATTCGGCGGCGAGCCTCCGCAACCGCGTCGCCTTCGCAGCGGTGATCGCCTCGAACGGATGCCCGTACGCCACCGAACTGCGCGTCTTGACCTCGACGAACACCGTCGTCCGCGCCCGACGGACGATCAGGTCGACTTCACCCGCCGCACAGCGCCAGTTGCGCTCCACGACCGTGTACCCACGATCTTCCAACCAGCGCGCCGCCAGCGCCTCGCCATCCCGACCCAGTCGGTCCTTCTCTGCCATGTGTCCTCCCGCGACCAGCCTGGCCGGGGAGGAACGGGCGCGAGCGAGCGGCTGGAAATCTGTGGAGAGATCAGCAATTCAGGGCGCTGTGGAGGAAACGCTCACTCGTCGAGCGCGAGCTCCTTGGGGAGCTCGAACTCCTTGCTCGAGAGCTCCTCGATGTTGACGTCCTTGAACGTCAGCACGCGAACCGACTTGACGAAACGATCGGCGCGGTAGACGTCCCACACCCAGACATCGTTCATCGTGAGCTCGAAATAGAAGTCGTGCTCCGTGTCCCGCCGCACGAACTCCACCTCGTTCGCGAGGTAGAAGCGGCGCTCGGTCTCGATCACGTACTTGAACTGCGAGACGACGTCCCGGTATTCGCGATACAAAGCCAGCTCGACCTCGCGGTCGTAGTCGTCGAACTCGTCCTCATCCATCGTTCGACAAGTCTAAGCCGAGCTCGACCCTAAATCGGCATGTCGAGTGTCTGGAGGTCCTTCAACCAGGTCAGTCTGTGCAGCGCGCTCGGTCCGAGCGAGGCGATCGCGGCGAAGTGCTCCGGCGTCGAGTAGCCCTTATTGCTCACCCAGCCGTACCCGGGGTACTGCTCGTCGTGCTCGATCATGAGCCTGTCGCGGTGCACCTTGGCGATCACGGAGGCGGCAGCGACCGATGCGCAGTCCCGATCGGCCTTGATGCGCGTGACCACGCGGGCGGGACGCAGCAGCGCCGGATTCAGGTAGTCGTAGTTGCCGTCCAGGATCAGCGTGCTCTCGCGCACCTGCGCACCCTGCTCCTCGAGGCTTTCCAGGGCGCGGGCTCCCGCGAGCCCCAGGCAGCGCATGATGCCGAGCGCGTCGACCTCCGCAGCCGACGCCAGGCCGACGGCGTGGAAGAGCGACCAGCGCCGGCACGCCGGCTCGAGCGCCTCGCGCGCGGGCTCCGGAAGCAGTTTGGAGTCGCGCAGTCCGGGTGGGATGCGCTTGACGCCGGTGTCGATGACCACCATGCCGACGGCGACCGGCCCGGCGAGCGCGCCGCGCCCCACCTCGTCCACCGCGACGATCGACGTGACGCCGTCACGGTACAGCGCCTTCTCGAAACGCAGTGTCGGCGTGACCGGGGTCATCATTGCCGCTTCTCCTTCACTTCCCGGAAGGCTTCAGGATAGTCGTCCAGCCAGGACCATCTGCTCACCGGCCAGCTGATCACCACCGCCCGGCCGACGACGTGGTCGAGCGGCACGAAGCCGTGGCCGGGCAATGCCTGGTTGCGCGAGGAGTCCTGCGAGTCGTAACGGTTGTCGCCCATGACCCAGAGCCGCCCGGCGGGGACCGTGACGTCGAACGCGAGCGTCGCCGCGTCCTTCTGCCCGGGCGGGACCTGGATGTACGGCTCCACGATCGGCGTGCCGTTCACCAGGATCCGGCCGGCCGTGTTGCAGCAGACGACGTGGTCGCCGGGAAGCCCGATGATCCGTTTGACCAGGTGGTCGTCGCTGTCGGACGCGGACAGGCCGACGAAGGTGAGGGCGGTGTCCGCCGCCTGGGCCAGCGGGTTGCGCGCCACGGGCGGGGAGGGCGGCAGCCAGCCTCCCGGGTCGCGGAAGACCACGACGTCGCCGCGGCTGAGGCCGAACACCGACGGCTGGAGTTCGTTGACGAGGATCTTGTCGTCGATCTGGAGCGTGTTCTCCATCGAACCGGAGGGGATGTAGAAGGAGCGGACCACGAAGGTCTTGATCAGGAAGGCGACCAGCAGCGAGATCACGACGACCACCAGCACGTCGCGGAGGAACGGCAGGATGCCTCGGCGGCTGCGTTCCCGCCCGGCCGAGCGGCTCGGCAGCGTCTCGTCCGTCATTCGCGTGCCTTACTTCTCGTTCCCGGCGCTCACAACGACTGAGCTCCCGGTCCAGTGTAGGACCGGGAGCTCAGTGGATGAGGCGCGCGAAACGCTCAGTTGTCGCGCTTCTCCTTGATCTTCGCCTTCTTGCCGCGCAGCTCGCGCAGGTAGTACAGCTTGGCGCGACGGACGTCACCGCGGGTGACGACCTCGATGTGGTCGATGACCGGGGAGTGCACCGGGAAGGTACGCTCGACGCCGACCTGGAAGCTGACCTTGCGGACCGTGAAGGTCTCGCGGACGCCTTCGCCCGAGCGGCCGATCACGACGCCCTGGAAGACCTGGATACGAGAGCGGCTGCCCTCGATGATGTTGACGTGCACCTTGACGGTGTCGCCGGCGCGGAACGCGGGGATGTCCTGCTTGAGGGACGCGGCGTCCACCTGATCGAGGATGTGCATTGCTGTTCGCTCTCTGTACCCGCCGGCAGGTCGGGGACGGACTCGGGGCCGCGCGCTGGATGACAGGCGGTGCGGCCGGGATTCGATTGGGGTGTGCGCGCTCGAGATGCTGGCTCCCCTGCGGCAGAGCCTGGCGGCGGCACGAAGATCTATTCTGCCATGCCTGCGGTCCGATTGCCAAAGCGCGTCGCGCAGGTCTCCGTCAGCCGGACGAGCGGTCCTCGCGGCGCTCTTCGATGATGATGACGTCGGCGTCATCCTCGGTCGGCGCGCTCTGCGGGTGGCCGACCTGCTCCGGGCTCGCTGCGCGCTGGTAGGCGGCGTACGACACCTGCACGCGGTCGCGCGTCTCGGTCACGAGCTCCCACAGCCCCACCCAGAACATCGCGAGGAAGAACAGGACGCCGAGCACGGCGAGCCACCCGGTCAGCCCGGGCGGGAAGAAGCCGAACGCGATGATGGATGCGCTCCAGCCCGCGAGCAGGCCGGTGTCGTACCAGGACACGGCGCGCGCGTCCCGGACGCTCTTGCGGGCCATCACGATGCCCCCGATCGCGAGCAGCGCCACGAACAGGATCGGGCACAGCACGAGAAGACCGAGGAACGTCCAGCCGCTGCCCTGAGCGAACGCCGCCCAGCCGATCAGCAGCCACACGGGCAGCACCACGGCGGACGGGAAGAGCCACCAGTAGAACGCCTTGCGGATGATCACGCGTTCAGCGTAGCGTCGCGCGGCTGTGCGGCGGCTGCGGGTTCGCCACGGGCGCACTGCACGCCCGAGGATCCCGCCCGCGGGCCGACGCGCCCGGTCGGCATGGAAGACTGGACTCCGAGCGCGCGAGAGAGGACACACGTGATCGAGCTGAGGACCCCTGCCGAGATCGAGCAGATGCGGCCGGCCGGCCGGTTCGTCGCCGATGTGCTCGCCGAGACCGCTGCGGCGGCGCGGGTGGGCGTCAACCTCCTGGAGCTCGATGCTCTCGCGCACGACCTGATCCGCGCTCGCGGCGCGGAGTCCTGCTACATCGACTACCACCCCTCGTTCGGCGCCAGCCCGTTCGGCAAGGTGATCTGCACCTCGGTGAACGACGCGGTCCTGCACGGGCTCCCCCACGACTACCGCCTGCGCGACGGCGATCTCCTGACCCTCGACTTCGCCGCGAGCGTCGACGGCTGGGTGGCCGACTCTGCGGTGAGCCTGGTCGTCGGGTCCGCGCGCGACGAAGATCTGCGCCTCATCGAGACGACGCGGCGCGCGCTGACCGCCGGCATCGCTGCCGCACAGCCGGGCGGCCGTGTCGGCGACATCTCCGCGGCGATCGCCGCGGTGGCGCACGCCGAGGGCTACTCGGTCAACACGCAGTTCGGCGGTCACGGCGTCGGGCGCACGATGCACGGCGACCCGCACATCCCCAACGACGGCCGCGCCGGACGCGGATTCCCGCTCCGTCCCGGGCTGGTGATCGCGATCGAGCCGTGGTTCCTGGAGACGACGGACGAGATCTTCACCGACCCCGACGGCTGGACGCTGCGCTCCGCCGACGGCTCCCGCGGAGCCCACTCCGAGCACACCGTCGCGATCACGGAGAACGGACCCCTCGTCCTCACCGCGCCCTGATCCGCCCCGAGCAGACCGGGCGGCGTGGGCTACGGCAGGAGGTCGGGGCGCACCCGGGCGGTGCGGGCGAGCGACTGCTCGCGCCGCCACGCCTCGATCGCACCGTGGTTGCCGGAGAGGAGCACCGGCGGGACGTCGTGGCCCCGCCACTGCGCGGGCTTGGTGTACGAGGGATACTCGAGCAGACCGTCCTCGTGCGACTCCTGCACCAGGCTCTCCGGATTGCCGACCACTCCGGGGATGAGCCGCCCGACCGCCTCGATCATCGCCATCGTGGCGACCTCCCCGCCGTTGAGCACGTAGTCGCCCACGCTCACGAGGCGCACGCGGCCACGCGCCGAGTATTCGTCGAACACCCGCTGGTCGATGCCCTCGTAACGACCGCAGCCGAAGACCAGGTGCGACTCGGCGGAGAGCTCGCGGGCCATCGCCTGCGTGAAGACGTCACCCGCGGGCGACGGGAAGATCAGCAGAGGGTCGTCGGAGCCCGCGAGGATGCCGTCGAGCGCCTCCCCCCAGGGCTCCGGCTTCATCACCATTCCGGCGCCGCCGCCGTAGGGCGTGTCGTCGACGGTGCGGTGCCGGTCGTGCGTGTTGTCGCGGAGGTCGTGGACGCCGAGCTGGATGATGCCGGACTGCCGGGCCTTGCCGAGCAGCGAGATGTCGAGCACATCGAAGAAGGTCGGGAAGATCGTGACGATGTCGATGCGCATGGAGGGAAGTCTATTCGGGGACGACGGACAGCTCCCGGTCGCGCGGCACGAGCGGGGCGGCGATCGCCGGGCACACGGCCACGGCGGCGAAGGCCAGCGGGAAGCCGACCCAGCCGATGAGCGCGCCGACCGCCGGACCCACCGCCGAGGCCGCCAGGAACTGTCCCGTGTTCTGCGCCCCCAGCGCGCGGCCCGACCAGAACGGCCCCGCGATCTCCGCCACCGACGTGTATGCGAGGCCGTTGTCGGCCACGGTCACCACCGCTGCCGCGATGAGGATGACCGCCGCGGCGACCGATCCCAGCGCCGACGCCACCCCCATGAGGAGCATGACGGCCACGGCCGCGACCGACACCCAGCGGAGCGGCACCAGGTGGCTGCCCACCCGGTCGCTCAAGACGCCGATCCCGATGCGGCCGACGGCGCCGGCGAATTGGCTGACGCCGATCACGATGCCCGCGGCCAGGGAGGTGAAGTGCAGCTCGGTGACGAGCCAGACCAGGCCGAAGGTGGACACGGTGAACTGGGGCACCACGAGCAGCATCGAGACGGCGTGGATGCGCCACAGCAGCGACGTCTCGCGGTAGGGGCGCCACGCTGCCTGCGGGTGGGCGGCGTCACCGTCTGCGGTCCGGCGCGGCGGGCGCGGCGGGTCCACGATGGCGATGGCGCACAGCACTGCCGAGACCCCGCACAGCACGGCCGGCACCGCGAGGGCGGCCGCGATCCCGCCGGAAGCCGCCAGGAGCGGCACGCTGATCGCCGCGATCGCGACGCCCAGCGGCTGGCACATCTGGCGGATGCCCATCGCCAGCCCGCGCCGCTCCTTGGCGAACCAGCCGATGACGACGCGTCCGCTCGCCGCGTTGGGGCTGGCCGCCGCCATCCCCCCGACGAGGAAGAGCGCACCGAGCGCGACGTAGGACGACACGAACATCGCCGCGACCGCCGCTGCAGCGGTCAGGGCCAGCCCGGCGGCGATGACCCAGCGCTCCCCGATGCGGTCGCTCAGCGCTCCCCAGGCGATGAGCGCGAGCACCAGGCCGAGCGTGGGGGCGGACGCCAGCAGGCCGGCCTGCGCCAGGCTGAGCCCGCGTTCGGTGTGCAGCAGCGGGATGAGGAACGCCGGAGTGGAGACGAAGACCGTCGAGCTCGCCTGCCCGGCGACCCCGAGCGCGAGCATCAGCCAGGGCCGAGGGGTTCGTGCCTTCCGGGTGTCTGCTCGCGTCCGATCGCTCATGCGGTATACCCTAGCGGTATACCGGCCTGGTATACCAAAAGGAGCGACATGGCAGAGCAGTCCCACGTCTACGAGCGACTCCGTTCCGGGATCCTCGACCTGGAACGCGTCCCCGGCTCGCGGATCACCGAACGCGGTCTGGAGGCCGAGCTCGGCGCCAGCCGTACCCCGCTGCGTGCGGCGCTGATGCGTCTCGAGGCGGAAGGCCTGGTGCGGCGCGACGGTCGCGCGTGGGAGGTCTCCCCCATCGACCTCGGCGAGATCGCGGGGCTGAGCGAGCTGCGGGACGCTGTCGAGTCCGCGGGCGTTCGACTCAGCGTCGCGCGCGCCTCCGACGCCGCCCTCGGCGCGCTGCGGGACGCGCTCGGCGCCGCCGGCCCAGAGCGTCCCAACGAGGAGGCCGTCGGGGCGGGCGCCGACTTCCATGTGCGGCTGGCCGAGCTCAGCGGCAACCACTTCTTCGCCGACACGGTCGCGTCGGCGATGACCAGGCTCGCGCGCACGCGCTGGCTCGAAGTGCGCACGCCGGAGGCCAGGCGCACCGCGTGGGAGGAGCACCGCACGATCGTCGACCAGGTCGCGGCGCGCGACGCCGACGCGGCGGCGGAGAGCATCCACCGCCACATCGTCGGCACGCACGAGCGACTCCAGGCGGCTCTCGATGCCGATGCCCGGCTGCTGCGCGCTCGCGGGCTCGCGATCGTCGCCACGGCCGCGCGCTGAGGCCGCGTCAGGAGCGCAGGAGGTCGGCTCCTGTCCGCAGCGCGACGGGCGCGCCGGCGTACCGATCGGCGACGTCGGTCACGAGCGCGTCGCCGTGGAGCACGGCCAACGCGACGTACTCCGCCGCCAGCGTGTCCGGCCAACCGAGCTCGCCGGCGAGCCGCCACGCCGTCTTGCGCAGGACGCGGTCGCCCAGGAGCCGGACCGGAAGCCGATCCACGGCGGCGATCAGCGTGCGGGCCGCACGCTCGTCGCGCGCACCGGAGGCGACATCGCGGCGCAGGTCGGCCAGGACCTCCGACCGCAGCAGCGTCGGCGCGAGGAGCGCGTCGCCCGCCGCCGGAACGTAACCGGCCTCCGCGAGCTCGATGGCTGCGGAGGCGTCGATCACGTAGGCCGTCATGGCGTCAGCCTTCGCCGTTCTCGGGCGCGGTCGGTGCATCCTCCGTTGGGGAGTCGGCGTTGGCCGGCGTCTCATCGGCCGGTCTCGTATCGGCAGCGACTTCGGCGGGCGCCGGCTCGTCGTCGTCCGGGATCTCCTCGAAGAGCCCGGCCGGCGGAGTGAGCGTGACGGTACCCGCGGCCAGGTCGACCTCGGGCACGATCGCCGAGACGAACGGCACGAGGACCTCGCCGTCGGCGGTGCGCACGACCAGCAGATCCTGGGCGGGGAGGTGGTCGACACGGGCGATCGTGCCCACCTCGACACCGTCCCGGCGGGCGCTGAGGCCGACCAGCTGGTGGTCGTACCAGGCGTCCTCCTCCTCGGGGAGCTGACGGGCGTCCTGGCTCACCCAGAGGATGGCCTTGATGAGCGTCTCTGCCTCGGTGCGGTCGTCCACGCCCACGAAGAAGGCGACCGGATGACCGTTGTACCAGCGCAGCTCGGTGAGCTCGATCGTCTTGCCGTGCCATTTGGAGGCGGTGGGGACCTGGAGCGTGAACACCGCTCCTGGCACGAACCGGCGCTCCGGCTCGTCGGTGTAGAGCTCGACCTTGATCGCGCCCTTGAGACCGTGCGCCTTCGTCAGCCGACCGACACGCAGCTCGGTCTGATCCGGCCGCGGGGCGACATCCTTGCGGGGCAGCTTGTGCTCGGCCACCTCAGTCGTCGACGACGTCGACGCGGACGCGGCGGCCGTCGGCCAGCGCAGCCACGAGCGTGCGGAGCGCCTTGGCCGTACGGCCGGAACGGCCGATGACCCGGCCGAGGTCCTCGGGGTTCACACGAACCTCGAGGACCTCGCCACGCGGGGAGCCCTTGGCCACCACATGCACGTCGTCCGGGTGGTCGACGATGCCTTTGACCAGGTGCGTGAGCGCGGGTGCGAGCAAGGTGTTACGCCTTCTCGCCGTCGGCCTCTGCGGCCTCTTCAGTGATCTCTTCCGCCTCGGCGACGACCTCGGCCTCAGCGGCCTCCTCGGCCTCGACCTCGGCCTCGACGACAGCCTCAGCCTCGGCGGCGACCTCGGCCGGCTTCTCGTCCTTCTTGGGCTTGAGGACCGGCTTCTTCTTCTCGTCGGCGACGAACGCGACCTTCTCGTCAGCGGTCTTCACGGTCGAGACGGCGTTCTTGTCACCCTTGAACTTGCCCCAGTCGCCGGTGAGCTTGAGGAGCACGAGCACCTGCTCGGACGGCTGGGCGCCGACGCTGAGCCAGTACTGCGCGCGGTCCGAGTCGACCTCGATGCGCGAGGGCTCCTCGGTCGGGTGGTACAGACCGATCTCCTCGATGACGCGACCGTCGCGCTTGGTGCGCGAGTCGGCGACGACGATGCGGTAGTACGGAGCGCGGATCTTGCCGAGGCGCTTCAGACGGATTTTGACAGCCACAATTCTCCTGTGTTGACGTCCGGAACCCCGCAGGGCTCCGGTGGATTCGTTGTCGAACTGACTGCCGTGGGCGTGGGGGCACACGCGGCAGGAGGTCTATTGTTCGTCCGATGTGCCGGATAGAGGGTCGGGCACGTCGAACTCAACTAGATATTCTGTCAGAAAAGCGCCCGCAAGTAACAATCGGCACAGCCGACTGCCAGCACGGCGAACGACCGGACGGAGGGGACCACCCCATGCAGATCCTCTTCGCGGACTCAGAGCGCTCGACCATCGGAATCGAGTGGGAGCTGGCGCTCGTCGACGCCTCGACCGGCGACCTGGTGCAGATCGCCGAACAGGTCCTGCGCGAGCTCGGGACGCCGGACGGCAGGGAGCATCCGCAGATCACGCACGAACTGCTGATGAACACGGTCGAGCTGGTCAGCAGGGTGCACCGCACGGTCCCCGCGGCGATCGCCGACCTCCAGGAGCTGATGGGGCTCACCAGGGAGATCACCGACCCGCTCGGCGTCGAACTGATGTGCGCGGGAACCCATCCCTTCGCCCAGTGGTACGACCAGAAGGTCACCCCGAACGAGCGCTACGACCGGCTTCTCGACCGCACGCAGTGGTGGGGCAGGCAGATGATGATCTGGGGCATCCACGTGCACGTCGGCATCGACGAGCGCGACAAGGCCCTGCCGATCGTGAACGGCCTGCTGACGTACTACCCGCACCTGCAGGCGCTGAGCGCGTCGAGTCCGTTCTGGGCGGGCGCCCGCACGGGCTACGCGTCCAACCGCGCCCTGATGTTCCAGCAGCTCCCCACCGCGGGCCTGCCGTGGCAGTTCGGCACCTGGGCGAACTACGAGGAGTACGTGCAGGACCTGGTCACGACCGGAGTGGTCGAGGACCACAGCGAGGTGCGCTGGGACATCCGACCCTCGCCGAGATGGGGAACGGTCGAGATGCGCGCCTGCGACGGCCTCTCGACCGCGGACGAAGTGGGTGCGGTCGCCGCGCTCATCCACTGCCTGACCGACCGGATGTCGGGCGATCTCGATCGGGGCGTCGAACCGGTCACCCTGCAGCCGTGGTTCGTGCGCGAGAACAAATGGCGCGCCGCGCGCTACGGGCTGGACGCGGAGATCATCGTCGCGCCGGACGGTTCGGAGCGACTCGTGGGCGACTGCCTGCTCGAACTCGTCGACGAGCTCGCCGGGACGGCCGAGCGGCTCGGCTGCTCGGCCGAGCTGGCGTCCGTGGCCGATATCCTGACCGCGGGCGCGAGCTATCAGCGGCAGCTGGCCGTCGCCGACGCCAACGGGGGCAGCCTGCAGGCCGTGGTCAGCTCCCTCACGCACGAGCTGCGCACCGGGCTGGACCGAACGCGAGCGCGGACTGCGGCTCCGGACTCGTCGTCCGGTTCGGCACCGGGCGACGCCGACCCGGCCACCTCCCAGGGTCGCATAGCCCATCCATAGACTCGTCCCCTAGGCTCTGAGACATGCTCCACCACAGGCCCCTCGCCACAGCCGCAACCGCCCTGGCTGCCCTGCTGCTCGGGACGCTCGCCCTCAGCGGGTGCGCCACTGCCGCCAGCCCGAACGTGGCCCTCGGCTCCGCCGTCAAGGGCGGCCGGCACCCCGTCGTCGCGATCGTGGGCGACTCGATCGAGTCGGGGATGGGCCTGGAGCCGTTCGACGCCTGGCCGGCGCTCGTCGCAGTCGACCGACGCTGGGGGCTCGAGAACTTCAGCGAGCCGGGCGCCGGATTCATCGCGGTGGGTGCGAGCAACCAGGACTTCAACGGCCAGATCGACCAGGCCATCGCCGCGAAGGCCGACGTCGTGCTGATCGGCGCCTCCGACAACGACCTCGGCCAAGACACGGCAACCGTGGCGAAAGCGATGGCCGCGGCCGTCGAACGCCTCAGCGACGCCCTGCCGAAGGCCCACCTGGTCGGGTACAACGCCCTCACCGGCGAAGCCAACGACAGCGACCTCGCCCCGTTGAACGACGCCCTGCGCACCGCGATCACCGCGGCAGGCGGCAAATGGGTCGATCTCGGTCAGCCGTATCGGGGCCAGGCGGGTCTCGTGCAGGACGACGGTGAGCATCCCACTCTCGAGGGCCAGCAGGCGATCGCGTCGGCGTTCCTGACCCGCGTCGACGGGTGGGCGTGACGGTCCGCGCCGCTCGGCGCATCCCTCTCCGCGTGGCCATCGCCTCGATCGCTGCGACGACGGCGCTCCTGCTCACCGGATGCTCCACGACGGTCCTCGACCCTCCTGCGACGTCGCGGCCGACCTCCGTGCGTGAAGCGGCCCCGGACTCCGAGCTGCCGTCAGCGGCCGTCATCGGGGACTCCATCGCCATCGGGCTGGGGGTGCCGGCGGAGGACGCGTGGCCGCTCGTCGCCGCAGCCAGGCTCGGGTGGACCCTGACCGACTTCGCCGAGAGCGGGGCCGGATTCACACGACAGGGCGTCAACTCCCACCGCTTCGACGATCAGGTCAGCGCGGTCATCCGGCTGCAGCCCCAGGTCGTGCTCATCGCTGCGACCATCAACGACGCCGCGACCGCGCGAACGGACCCCGCCGCGGTCTCGACGGCGACGCACGCCGCGATCGAGAGACTGTCCAGCGCGCTGCCGGACGCGACCCTCGTGGGCATGGGCGCGGTCTGGGGCGCGACCGCGGCGCCGCCGGTGGCGAGTGTGTTGGACGACGCCCTCCACGACGCCGTGCTCGCAGCCGGCGGCCACTGGCTCGCCATCGGCCAGACCTTCCTCGGGCGGGCAGACCTCCTGCAGTCGGACGGCATCCATCCGAACGCGGCCGGGCAGGCGCTGTTGGGCGAGGCCGTGTCCGACGCGATCGCGAAAGCCGGGATCGAACCGAGCTCGGCTCACCGCTGACGATCGAGGTGCCGCGACACCCGGAGAACTGCACACAGTCAGTTGTCAGTCTCCTCGGTCTACCCTCACTGCGTGCCCACCCGTCCGCGCCTGACCGCGCTCCTCGCGGTCGCCACCGCGGCCATCGCCCTCGCCGGCTGCTCCGCGGCCGTGCCCGCGAGCCCCGTCGCAGCAGCGGACACACCGGGAGCGGCACCCGCGGACCGCTCGAAGCCGCAGGTGGTCGCCATCGGCGACTCGATCGCGTTCGGAAAGGGCGTGCGCCCCGACGAGGCGTGGCCGGCCCTGCTCGCCTCGCAGTACGGCTGGACGCTGACGAACCTGGCCGTCTCGGGTTCCGGCTTCGTCAAACCCGGCTGGGACGGCGACACCTACGGCGAGCAGGTCGACACGGCCCTCGGCCTCCACCCCGACTACATCCTGATCGCCGCCACCCGCAACGACCGCGAGCAGGACCCCGCACGCGTCGCCTCCTCGGCCGACGACCTGCTCGGCGAACTCCACGACGCCTTCCCCCGCGCACGCATCATCGGCATCACGACCGTGTGGGGAGCCGACAAGCCCCCGGCCACGGTGGCGGCCGTGAACGGGATCGTGCAGAAGGCCGTGACCGACGCCGGAGGAACCTTCCTCGACATCGGCCATCCCCTCTCGGATCACCCCGAACTCGTGCAGGCCGACGGCATCCACCCGAACGCCGCAGGCGAACGCGCCGTCGCCAAAGCCATCGAGGATCGCCTCCTCGCCGCCCAGACGTGAGTAATCGCGGGAACCCCCGGTGGGATTCCCGCGACTACTCACGTCTGATCGGGGGTCAGCGGCCCATGAAGCGTTGGAGGGCGGCCAGTTCCTCGTCGGAGGGGCCGGCTGCGGGGGCTTTGCCTCCGGCGAGGCCGAAGCCGCTGCCTGCAGGGGCGCTCGTCGCCCCTGGCTTCACACCGGAGGCGAGCGCCGCGTTCTCTGCCGCGCGCTTGGCGGGGTTGCCGGAGCGCGACCCCTTCTTCTTGGGCTGCTGCTTGCCGCGGCCCGCGTAGCCGGCGCCGGGGATCGGCCCCATGCCCGGAACGTTGGGCACACCGCCCTTGGCGACCGTCTTCATCATCTTGGCCGCCTGCTCGAAGCGGTTCACGAGCTGGTTCACCTCGGTGACCGTGGTTCCGGAGCCCTTGGCGATGCGCAGCCGGCGCGAGCCGTTGAGCAGCTTGGGCGTTGTGCGCTCCGCCTTCGTCATCGACTGGATGATGGCCTCGGTGCGCACGATCTCGCGCTCGTCGAAGTTGTCGAGCTGCTGCTTCATCTGGCCGGCACCCGGGAGCATGCCCATCATCTTCTTGATGGACCCCATGTTGCGCAGCTGCTGCATCTGCTTGAGAAAGTCGTCGAGGGTGAAGCTGTCGGTCGCGAACTTCTCGGCGACCTTGCGCGCCTCTTCTTCGTCGAACGCCTGCTGCGCCTGCTCGATGAGGGTGAGGATGTCACCGAGGTCGAGGATGCGGGAGGCCATGCGATCGGGGTGGAACGGCTCGAAATCGTCCAGGCCCTCACCGGTCGAGGCGAAGATGATCGGGCGGCCGGTGATCGAAGCCACCGAGAGGGCCGCGCCACCACGCGCATCTCCGTCGAGCTTGGAGAGCACGACACCGGTGAAGTCGACGCCGTCCTGGAACGCCTTGGCCGTCGCGACCGCGTCCTGACCGATCATCGCGTCGATCACGAACAGGACCTCGTCGGGCTCCGTCGCCTTGCGGATGTCGGCCGCCTGCTTCATGAGCTCGGCGTCGACGCCGAGCCGGCCGGCCGTGTCGATGACGACCGTGTCGTACTGCTTGGTCTCGGCGAACTTCAGCGCGTCCTTGGCGACCTTGACCGGGTTGCCGACGCCGTTGCCCGGCTCCGGCGCGTACACCGGGACACCGGCCTGCTCGCCCACGATCTGGAGCTGGTTCACGGCGTTCGGGCGCTGGAGGTCGGCGGCGACCAGCAGCGGCGTGTGGCCGTCCTTCGCCAGCCACTTGCCGAGCTTGCCCGCGAGCGTCGTCTTGCCCGCACCCTGCAGGCCGGCCAGCATGATGACCGTCGGCGGCTTCTTGGCGAACTGCAGCCGTCGCTGCTGGCCGCCGAGGATGCCGACGAGCTCCTCGTTGACGATCTGCACGACCTGCTGGGCCGGGTTGAGCGCCTTGTTGACCTCGTCCGACAGGGCGCGCTCGCGCACCTTTCCCGTGAAGTCCTTGACGACGTCGAGGGCGACATCCGCGTCGAGCAGCGCGCGGCGGATCTCGCGCACCGTGCCGTCCACGTCGGACGGCGTGAGCTTGCCCTTGGTGCGGAGGTTCTTGAAGGTGTCCGTCAAACGGTCGGACAGCGAGCCGAAAGTAGCCATGATCCGACAAGTCTATCGGCCCAGCCTGGCCGGCCGCCGAGGAGCGCCAGAGGGGTGCCGGGGTCCGTCAGTTCTGCGTGTCGACCGCGACGACGTCGCCGCGCACGTCGAACGAGACGGTGAGGATGGCGTCCGTCTCGTCGGGGCTGATCGAGTAGTCGAAGGTCGCGAAGACTTCGTCCTCCCCCGCATGGTCGGCCTGCACCGTCACGGTGAGCAGCTGGAGGGACCGCAGCACGTCGATCGCGATGTCGCCCGAGTTGTAGACCAGCAAGTCGAGCAGCGACTCCCCCAGCTTGTCGACGTGCTCGTCGATGTAGCTGGTCGTGGCCGACTGCCGCGAGCTCAGCTCGGCGATGAGCGCGTCCCGCGCCCGCGCATCGAAGCCTTCGAGCGCTTGGATGAGCGCCGCCGCCGCGTCGAGGGCGTACTCGCCGACCGCCGACTCGTCGTCGGCGAGCAGCTCGACCTCCACCGCCTGATCGGCGAGCTCGACGGTGTCGCTCCAGGCGAGGCCGCCCGACGCGGTCTCGTCGATGACGCCGAAGTAGTCGTGCTCGATGGCCATGCCCGCCCCTACCCGACCAGCTGCTGCGCGAAGACGTGCGGCGTGAAGCCGGTGAGGTCGTTGATCCCCTCGCCCTGGCCGATCAGCTTGATCGGGAGGCCGGTGCGCTCCTGCACGGCGAGCACGAAGCCGCCCTTGGCCGACCCGTCGAGCTTGGTCAGGACCAGCCCGGTCACGCCCGCGTGCTCCAGGAAGGCTTCCGCCTGCGCCAGGCCGTTCTGGCCGGTGGTCGCGTCGAGGACCAGCAGCACCTCGGCTATCGGCGCCTGCTTCTCGACAACGCGCTTGATCTTGGAGAGCTCGTCCATCAGGCCGCCCTTGGTCTGCAGCCGGCCCGCCGTGTCGATGATGACGATCTCGGTGCCGTCGCGCTTCGCCTTCTCGACCGTCTGGAACGCCACCGACGCGGGGTCCTGGCCCTGCTGCTGCGGGCGGACGATCTCGGCGCCGGCACGCTCGGCCCACGTCGCCAGCTGCTCGACGGCGGCGGCGCGGAAGGTGTCGGCCGCGCCCACGACGACCGAACGGTCGTAGGTGCGCAGGAACTTCGCGAACTTGCCGATGGTCGTCGTCTTGCCGACGCCGTTGACGCCGACCACGAGCACGATCGCCGGACGCTCGCTGAGCTTCAGCGTCGTATCGAGCTTCGAGAGCCGCTCCTCCATCGTCTCGCGCAGCATGCGCTGGAGGTCGGCCGGATCGGTCGTGTGGTACCTGTCGACCTTGGCGCGCAGATCGTCGACGACCGCCTCGGTGACGTCCGGACCGAAATCGGCCGTGATGAGGGCAGCCTCCAGATCGTCCCAGGTGGTCTCATCGATGGTCTTCTTGGCGAACAGCCCGCGGAGGGCTCCCGAAAGGGACCAGGGAGTGCGATCTGCCATGACACTCAGACTAGTTGGTACGGTGGCGGCATGTTCTCCCTCGTCGCGGTGTCGGCCGAGCTCGCCGAGCAGCTCGTCGCGATCGAGAGCGACGGCGAGGATGCCGTTCACCAGGCGCGGATCCGCGTGCGAAGGCTCCGCAGCGTGCTGCAGGTGTACCGCGCGGCGTTCGACCGGGATGCCGAGGTGCGGTTGCGCTCTCGGCTGAAGTCGCTGGGCGACCGCCTGGGCGCGGTGCGCGACCTCGAAGTGAAGGCCGACGCGCTGGAGGATCTGCTGGAGGCCGACGACGAGATCGCCGTGGTCGACGTCGTGTCCGCGGAGGTCGCGGAGACCCGGGCCGCGCACGAGCGCGAATTGGCGTCGTTGATCCAGCACCTGCGGGGCAGGACGGTGCGGGTGCTCCTCGCCGACCTGCAGATGTTCGCGGCCGAGCCGCCGCTCAGCGCCAAGGGACGCTCAGGATCCGATCGGGTCAGGAGCCGTGGACTGCAGAAGGCGATCCGAAAGGTCCATCTCCCCCGCGGTGACTCGCTCGAGGACCGTCACGAGACGCGCAAGGCCGCCCGCAAGGTCCGTTACGCCGCCGAAGCCGTCGCGGACGAACTCGGTCGTCCTGCCGTGCGGCTCGCCGCCGCGGCGAAGGCCGCGCAGGACGCCCTCGGCGACAATCGCGACGACCTGCTGCTCGCGCACCAGTTGCGGGAGCATGGCCACATCGGTCTCGCCAGGCGCTGCGAGCGGCGCGCGGCCGAAGCACTCGACGGTCTCGACGAGAAGCTGGCGGCGATCGAACTGTAGCCGGGCGGGACTACGCCGACACCTGCTCCTGCGCGACGCGCTGGCCGACGACCGCCGAGACGCCGTCCTGGCGCATCGAGACGCCGTAGAGGGCGTCGGCGATCTCCATCGTGCGCTTCTGATGCGTGATCACGATGAGCTGGCTGTTCTCGCGGAGGTCCTCGAAGATCGTCAGCAGGCGGCCCAGGTTGGCGTCGTCGAGCGCGGCCTCCACCTCGTCCATGATGTAGAACGGGCTGGGGCGCGCCTTGAAGATCGCGATCAGCAGGGCCACGGCGGCGAGCGACCGCTCGCCTCCGGACAGCAGCGAGAGCCGTTCGATCTTCTTTCCGGCCGGCTTGACCGAGACCTCGATGCCGGTGGTGAGGAGGTCGTCCGGGTTCGTCAGCGCGATGTGCCCTGAGCCGCCGGGGAACAGGATCGGGAACACGCGCTCGAAGGCCGCCTCGGTGTCGGCGAAGGCCGACTCGAAGATGGTCTGCATCTTCTCGTCGATCTCCTCGATGATCGTCACCAGGTCTTTGCGCGTGTTGGTGAGGTCGGTCAGCTGCTCGGTGAGGAACTTGTGCCGCTGCTCGAGCGCGGCGAACTCCTCGAGCGCCAGCGGGTTGACCCTGCCGAGCTGGGCGAGCTTGCGCTCGGCCGCGGCGAGGCGCTTCTGCTGCTGTTCGCGGACGAACAGGACGCCCTGCGGCTCGCCGCCGGCACCGTCGGTGTCGCCGCCATCGGAATCGCCGAGGTCGTCGCCCGCTGGCCGCTCGACGGGGATCAGGACCTCGGGACCGTACTCGGCGACGAGCACGTCCTCCACCAGTCCGAGCTCGCTGCCCGCCCGCTCGAGGAGGCTCGACAGGTGCAGCTTCTTCTCGTAGATCTGCAGCTCCAGGCCGTGCACGGCCTCCGTGATCGTGTGCAGGCGCTCCCGGATCGCGGACTCCTCGCGGCGCACGGACGCGAGCTCCTCGTTCTGGCTCGCCCGCTGCGCCTCCGCGGTCGCCAGCTCCAGGCGCGCCTGGGCAACGGACCGGTCGGCGGACGCGAGCACGGCGGGCAGCGCGTCGACGACGCCCTGCGCCGCGTCGAGCTGCCTGCGCCGGATGACCGCCCGGCGGGCGGCCTCCTCCGCGGCGGCGCGCTCCGCCTCCAGCTGGCGGGAAAGTGCCGCGCCGCGCGCCTGCTCGGCGCGCACGCGCTCCTTGGCCGTCTCCACGCCCAAGCGGGACTCCACCTCGGACTCGCGCGCGGCGTCCAGTTCCAGCGACAGCGCGTCGCGGGCGGAGACGTCCAAGATGGGTCGCGGCCGCGAGCGGGCGACCTCCAGTTCCGACTTCGCGGACTCCGCCGCCTTCTCGGCGTCGGCGACCCGCTCCGCCGCCTGCTCGAGCGCACGGCTCAGCCGGTCGAACTCCGCTTCTGCGGCCTCCGACTGCACGCGCAGGCGGTTGAGCTGCTCGGTCTGCGCCGCGAGCTTCGCGTCGAACTCGCGCAGGGCGGACAGCGCCGCCTGCGACTGCTCCTTGGCCACCTGCACGACCCCGCGCTGCTCGGCCAGCGCGAAGCGCGCCCTGTCGATCAAGGAGGTGACCTCGTCCAGCCGCTCCTGGGCGGCGTCGCGCTCGGCGAAGAGCTCGATGCGACTCTGCTTGGCGCCGGAGCCGCCGCGCAGCACGAAGTCGGTGAGCACGTCTCCCGCTCGCGTGATGAGCGTGACCGGGCCGCCGAGCCCACGGGCGCGGAACGCCTCTGCCGCAGAGCGGGCGGCCTCCAGGTCGTCGGCGATCGCGGTGAACGCGAGCAGGCCGAGCACACCGGAGGGCGCCTCGACCACCGAGCGTGCGGGCACGACGCCCGCGATGCCGGTGAGGTCGACCTCGGGTGCCGGGGCGTCGGCGACGACGACCTCCACCCGGCCCAGGTCGTCGGAGGCGGCGTGGGCGACCGCGTCGAACGCGTGGCTCCTGCTGTCGGCGAGCACGGCGTCGGCCAGCGTGCCGAGCGCTGCCGCGATCGCCGCCTCGTATCCGGGGTGCACCCGCAGATGCTCGGCGACCAGCCCGCGGACGCCGGCCAACCGGGCACCCACCAGGGCGGCGGAGCCGTCCTTCTGGTCGAGCGCGAGCGACAGGGCGGAGGTGCGGGCGGCGAGGGCGTCGCGCTCGCGCTCGAGCGCGTGGAGGTCTTCGCGCAGCTTCTCGATGAGTCCTTCGGCTTCGAACACGTCGGCCTGGGCGAGCTCGTACGCCTCGTCGAGGCTGTTCTCACCCGGGTCGCCGATCTCGGCGCTCGCCTCACGCGCGGCGAACTCGGAGCGCGCCTTCTCGCGACGCTCGGTCGCGGCGTCCAGGGCGTTCTGCTGCCGCAGCACCTCGCCGCGCACCGCCGCCAGGCGCTGTGCAGCCGCCTCGGCCTGACCGTTCAGCTTGCTGATCTCCAGATCGTGCTTGGAGACCAGCGCGCTCTGCGCGGCGATCTCCTCGTCAACGGAGTCGAGGCGGGCACGAGCGCTGCGTGTGGCCGCCTGGGCGGCCTGCCACGCGGCCTCGGCCTCGGCGACGGCGCCGCGAAGGCGCTCGACCTCGTCTGCGGCGTCCTGCACCATCTGCGGACTGACCCGCGGGCCGTCGTCGGTCGTCTCGGCCTGGCTGCCGAGCAACGCGAGCCGCTGCGTCGCCAGGGTGTACAGGCTTCGGAGTCGGTCCTGCGCCTGCTCGAGCGCGAAGGCCGTTCTGCGCGCGACGTCGACGGCGTCGCCGACCTGAGCCTGCTCCAGGCGGGTGCGGCGCAGCTGCTTCTGCTCGAGCTGCTCCTGCAGTACGATCTGCTCGCTGTGCCGCTCGGTCTCGGAGCGGGTGTGGTCGTCGAGCGAGCGTCGCAGGGTCACGACCTCGTCGGCGAGGAGCCGCGCCCGCGCGTCGCGGACGATCGCGGCGATGGACTGCGCCTCCCGCGCGATCTCGGCCTGGTGCCCGAGCGGCTTCAGCTGCCGCCGGACCTCGCCCGCGAGGTCGCTCAGGCGGGTCAGGTTGGTCTGCATCGCCTCCAGCTTGCGGAGGGTCTTCTCTTTGCGGCGGCGGTGCTTGAGGATGCCTGCGGCCTCCTCGATGAAGCCGCGGCGCTCCTCCGGAGTGGCGCGCAGCACCGCGTCCAGCTGACCTTGACCGACGATGACGTGCATCTCGCGGCCGAGGCCGGAGTCGCTGAGCAGCTCCTGGACGTCGAGCAGCCGGCACGACTGGCCGTTGATCGCGTATTCGCTGCCGCCGTTGCGGAACAGCGTCCGCGAGATCGTCACCTCGGTGTACTCGATCGGCAGCGCGCCGTCGGTGTTGTCGATGGTGAGCTGCACCTCGGCACGGCCGAGCGGGCCGCGGGTGGAGGTGCCGGCGAAGATCACGTCCTCCATCTTGCCGCCGCGAAGCGTCTTGGCGCCCTGCTCGCCCATCACCCAGGCGAGCGCGTCGACCACGTTCGACTTGCCGGACCCGTTGGGGCCGACGACGCAGGTCACGCCCGGCTCGAAGGCGAAGGTCGTCGGCGTGGCGAACGACTTGAAGCCCTTGAGCGTCAGACTCTTCAAATACACGCAGGTGAATCTACCCGACCTCTCACCTCCCACTACGCAGCCGAGGGGCACGTCGTTGTCACTTTTCGGCGCGAAAAGCGACAACGACGTGCCCCTCGCCGGGGTGGCGAGTGGAGAGCGGGTCAGCCCACGCCGAGGTAGGCCTCCTTGATGGCGGGGTCGGCGAGGAGCTCGCGACCGGTTCCCGAGCGCGTGATGCTCCCGGTCTCCAGCACGAACGCACGGTGGGCGCGGGCGAGCGCCTGGTTGGCGTTCTGCTCCACCAGCAGCACCGTCGTGCCCTGCTTGTTGATCTCCGTGACGATCGAGAAGATCTGCCGGATGAACTGGGGCGCGAGCCCCATGGACGGTTCGTCGAGGAGCAGCAGCCGCGGGTTCGACATCAGCGCGCGGCCGATGGCGAGCATCTGCTGCTCGCCGCCGGACATCGTGCCGCCGACCTGTGTCTTGCGCTCGGCGAGCCGCGGGAACAGGGCGAACACGCGCTCGAAGTCGGGACCCATGTTGGAGCGGTCCTTGCGGCCGAACGCCCCCATGTCGAGGTTCTCCATCACCGTCATGCCCGGAAAGATCCCTCGGCCCTCCGGCGCCTGCGAGATGCCGCGGATCACACGGATGTGCGCCTTCATCTTGGTGATGTCCTGGCCGTCGAACAGGATGGAGCCCTTCGACGGGTTCAGGATGCCCGAGATGGTCTTCATCGTGGTCGACTTGCCCGCGCCGTTCGCGCCGATGAGGCTGACGATCTCGCCCTCCTCCACCGAGAAGGACATGTCGTGGATCGCCTCGATGCGCCCGTAGGAGACGCTGATGTTCTTCAGTTCAAGCAACGTCATCTTCGGGCTCCCCGAGGTAGGCGGCGATCACGCGCGGGTCGTTCCGGATCTCGCGCGGCACGTCATCGGCCAGCTTGCGGCCGAACTCCAGCACCACGATGCGGTCCGTCACGCCCATGACCAGCTTCATGTCGTGTTCGATGAGGAGGACGGTGTACCCGTCGGCGCGGATTGTCCTGATGAGGTCCATCAGGTCCTCCTTCTCCGCCGGGTTGAAGCCGGCGGCCGGCTCGTCCAGGCAGAGCACCTTGGGGTCGGTCGCGAGAGCGCGCGCGATCTCCAGCCGGCGCTGGGAGCCGTACGGCAGCGACCGGGAGAGGTCTGCGGCGTGATCGGCGATCCCGACGAACTCGAGCAGCGCCATCCCGCGCTCGATCGCGGACTTCTCCTCGCGGGTATGCCGCGGCAGCCGGAGGAGCGCGCCGGGGACCGAGGTCCTGTGCCGCGCGTCGAGCCCGACCACGACGTTCTCCAGCGCCGTCATCTCACCGAAGAGGCGGATGTTCTGGAACGTGCGCGCCAGGCCGAGCCGGGTGATCTTGTGCTGCTTCTGACCCTTGATCGACTGGCCCTCCAGCAACACGTCGCCGCTGGTCGGCTTGTAGACACCGGTCATCGCGTTGAAGCACGTCGTCTTGCCTGCGCCGTTCGGCCCGATCAAGCCGAGGATCTCGCCGCGGCGGATGTCGAACGAGACATCGTCGAGGGCGAGGAGGCCGCCGAACTTCACGGTGAGGTTGCGCACCTCCACGATGTTCTCGCCGACCTCGACCGCGATCTCCCGGTCGGGAGCCGCAGCCTCGGCGACCTCCAGGTCGACGCCCGCGGCTTCGAGCTCTTCCTCGTTGGCGCCGAGGACCGGCTCCTCTTCCGGAGTCTCCGGGGTGGGCTGGTCGCTCACTGCGCGCCTCCCTTCGTCGCCTGGGCCACTCTCTGATAGGCCTGTCTGCCGTACGCCAGCAGCTTCTGCCGCGCCGGGAACAGACCCTGCGAGCGGAAGATCATGATGATGACGAGCGCGACGCCGAAGATCAGGTACTTGTAGTCGGCGATCGCCGTGAAGCGCAGCGGGATGTACGCCACGATGGCGCCGCCGATCATCGCCCCGACCTTGTTGCCCGCACCGCCGAGGACGACCGCCGCCAGGAACAGGATCGACGTCTGCACGTCGAACTTCTGGTTGTTCACGAAGCCGACCTGACCGGCGAAGAGCGCGCCGGAGAGGCCGCCGACGCCGGCGCCGATCGCGAACGCCCACACCTTGTATTTGAAGGTGGGCACGCCCATGATCTCGGCGGCGTCCTCGTCCTCGCGGATGGCGATCCAGGCGCGGCCCACGCGGCTGCGCTCCAGATTGCCGACCAGAAGCAGGATGACGATGATGATCGTCACCGTGAGCCAGTACCAGGGCACGCCGTTGGAGTTCGAGAAGATCGGGACCCCCTTGGCGGTCTCCCCCGGCGGGTGGCCGACGTTCTGGAAGCCGACCTGGCCCTTCATCGCCGGGATGATCGTGGCGAGGATGCGCACGATCTCACCGAAGCCGAGCGTGACGATCGCCAGGTAGTCGCCGCGCAACCGCAGCGTCGGCACGCCCAGGATGACGCCGAAGGTCATCGTGATCGCCATGGCGACCGGGATGGTCCACAGGTACGGGATCTTCAGGAACGGTGAGTCCGGGCTGGTCAGCATCGCCGCGGTGTACGAGCCCACCGCAAAGAAGGCGACGTACCCGAGGTCGAGGAGGCCGGCGTAGCCGACCACCACGTTGAGGCCGACCGCGATGAGCCCGTAGGTCGCCATCGCGAAGCACGCCAGCGGCCAGTCGTTGCCCGGCTCTGTGGTCAGCGGGAAGAAGTTCAGGTATGGCAGCGCGTACGCCAGGGCGACGACGATGAGCAGCCACGCCCATTGCACCGCACGCGGAAGGGCGTTCCAGCGGTCGCGGAGCGGCTGGAGGAAGCCGCCGCGCTTGCGGGCGCGCGCGGCCTCCATCGCATCGTCGGCCTGCTCTCCCCGGCCGTCGGGGAGGACCTTGGGGCCTTCTGTCATGCTCATGCGCGGCTCCTTCCGAGGGAGGTGCCGAGGATGCCGGTCGGCTTGATCAGCAACACGAGGACGAGGACGACGAAGGCGACGACGTCCGTCCACTGCGAGTCGCCCAGCAGGATCTGGCCGTAGTTGCCGATCACGCCGAGCAGGAGACCACCGAGCAGGGCACCGCGCACGTTGCCGATCCCGCCGAGGACCGCCGCCGCGAACGCCTTGACGCCGAGGATGAACCCACCGTTGTAGATCACGCCCGATGGCACCAGCATCACGTAGAACAGGGCCGCCGCCCCGGCGAGGATACCGCCGGTGATGAAGGTGATCTGGATGATGCGCTCCTTGTTCACGCCCATCAATGTCGCCGTGTCGGCGTCCTGGGCGACCGCGCGGATACCGCGGCCGGTGCGCGTGCGGCGGATGAACCAGTCGGTCGCGATCATCAGGATCACGGAGGCGACCACGATGATGATCTGCTGGCTGTTCACGATGGTGCCGAACACGTCGAAGATCGGCGTCGGGATGAACATCGTCACCGCCGGCTCCGCGTTCGCACCCCGGATCAGGAAGATCAGGTACTGGATCGTGAACGAGGCGCCGATCGCGGTGATGAGGAACACCAGGCGTGGCGCGTTCCGTTTTCGGAGAGGGCGGTAGGCCACGCGTTCGAGCACCCACGCGGTGAACGCCGAGGCTGCCATACCGACGATGAGCGCCAACAACAGGTCGCCGATGATCGCCGCCGGACTGAGGTTCGGCGCGCTCGGGCCGAAGCCGAGCGAGGTGAGCGTGATGACCACGCCATACGCACCGACGATGAACACTTCGGAGTGCGCGAAGTTGATCAGGTTGAGCACGCCGTAGACGAGCGTGTAGCCGACGGCGATCAGGCCGTAGATGGCGCCGAAGGTGAGGCCGTCGAAGGTCGCGCTCCAGAAGTTCTGGACGAGCGCGTTGACATCGAAGTTGATCCAGGAGTTGTCGAGGACGGGATGGACGAGTACGAGGGTTTCGAGCATTCGAACTTCCAGGGTTCAGTGCCGGATCGTCGTTGGTCCGGCTCAGTTCTAATGAGAGTCGAAACAAAGGTGCCGCGGGCCACGGTGGCCCGCGGCACCTTCGCGTGTCGCGCTATCCGATGGTTCCGATCGGGACGATCTTGCCGTTCTCGACCTTGTACCCGTAGACGGTCGGCGCCTGGAGCTCACCGGTGGAGTCCCACTTGTAGTGCTTGCTCAGACCGTCGGCGTCGTAGTTCTTGACCCAGTCGACCAGGTCGGCGCGGGTCGTCTTGCCCTTGTCGATGCCGGCGAGCAGAACCGTGGTGGCGTCGTAACCCTCGATCGAGTAGGTGCCGGGCTCGGCGCTCGCGAGCGACTTGTAGGCCGACTCGAACGTCGGGATCAGCTCACCAGGGATGCAGGGGCAGGTGAAGTACGCGTTGCTGGACGCGTCACCGGCCAGCTTGATGAACTGGTCGTCCTTCACCCCGTCGGGGCCGACGAACGTGCCGGTGTAGCCCTTGTTGACCAACTGCTGGTCGAACGGAGCGCCCTCGGCGTAGTAGCCCGAGTAGTAGACCGCGTCCGGCTTCGCGTTCATGATCTTCGAGATCACCGCGGAGAAGTCTTTCTGGCCGGTGGTCACCTTGTCGGTGCCCACGAGCGCGCTGCCGAGCGCCTTGGAGGTGGTGGTGCCGAGGCCGATTCCGTAGTCGGAGTCGTCCTGAACCAGGTAGACCTTCTTGGCCTGCAGCTTGTCGGTCAGGAACTTCGCCGCGGCCGGGCCCTGCACCGCGTCGTTGCCCAGACCGCGGAAGAAGGTCTTCCAGCCGTTCTG
Organism: Leifsonia sp. TF02-11; assembly: GCF_017565305.1. Classification (GTDB taxonomy): domain Bacteria; phylum Actinomycetota; class Actinomycetes; order Actinomycetales; family Microbacteriaceae; genus Leifsonia. The sequence continues at coordinate 95,489 of NZ_JAGEKP010000014.1, read as the reverse complement.
GGTCAGGCCGGGGTTCGTGGCCGACGGGGTGATGTGCACCAGGCCCTGCTGCTCGAAGATGTTGCCGGTCGCCTTCGACTCGCCGGAGAACGGGAGGCCGACGACGCCGATGATGTCGGCCTCGTTGACCGCCTGGGTGACCGGACCGGTCGCCTTGTTCGGGTCGCCCTCGGTGTCGAACTTCTTGAATCCGACCTGGCAGCCCTTGTTGGCATCGTTGTGCTGGTTGATGGCCAGCTGGATGCCGTTGTAGATGTTGATTCCGAGCTGGGCGTTGGGGCCGGTCTCCGCTCCCACGTACGCGATGGTCAGACCCGCCGGGCAGGTGGCCTTGCCGTCACCAGCGGGGAGCACGGCGTCTTTGGGCGTGTCCACGGAGGTGATCGCCGGGATGTTCACCTTCGAGTTGGAGCTGGTGGAACCTCCTGTGGAAGGCTGGTTGGCACATCCCACGAGGAACAGCGCGACTGACGCTGCAACAGCCGCACCGATCGTGACTTTCTTTCCTAGCATCTTCTGCCTCTCGACGTGAATCCGTGTCGAACGCGGCGTGATTGCCCCGTCGCACCACGAATATGTGTGCTGACACTACATCCGCCGCAAGCATTTGCACCCGCCATTTCCGCTCAGATTTACACGATCGAAACCAAACCGAGGGATGCTCTTCACAGGACTCTGAAACGGGGTTATGGTGAGTGGTTCGACGTCGGGAGGTGGGCGGTGCGCATCGAGCGGCTGACTCCCCCTTCTGCACTCGGGACACCGGAATCCGCCGTGTTCGAAGAGCTCGTCGGGGTGCTCAACGGGATCAGCGTCGCTCTCTGGCAGGCCGATGATTTCGTCGAGACGGCCGAGGAGGCGCTGGCGTCGTTCCGCGCGCAGGAGTACCAGGAGAAGATCCTGCTGGTCGCGGTCGAGGACGGGGTGGTGGTCGGACGCGTGCAGGCGGACTTCCCTCTCGACGAGAACGCCGAGACCGTCTCGCTGCTGGTCGACGTGGCCCCGGCGGTCCGGGGCCGCGGGATCGGAAGCGCCCTGCTGGCGGCGGGTGAGGAACTGGCGGCCGAAGGCGGTCGGCGTGTCGTGAGCGCGTACACCGAGCATCCGGCCCGCACCCTCGGCGACAGCGTCTCGGTCGTTCGGGCGCGTGCGGGCTCGGCCGGCCTCCCCGCGGAGTCGCCCGACGTCCGCTTCGCGCTGCGGCACGGCTACCGCCTCGGCCAGGTCGAGCGGTCGAGCGAGCTGCTGCTGCCGCTCCCCCGAGCCCGCGAAGCCGGCCTGGCGAGCACGGCGGCATCGGCGACCGGCTATCGCGCCGTCTCCTGGCTGGGCCACGCGCCCGACGACCTGCTCGACCGGTTCGCGGCACTCAAGGCGCGCATGTCGATCGACGTTCCGCAGAGCGGCATCGCCCTCGACCGCGAGGCCTGGACGGGCGACCGCGTCCGCGCCCAGGAACGCGAGCTGGAGGACCGCGGCGAGCCGCTGCTGGTGACGGCGGCGCAGCACATCGCGTCCGGCGAGCTCGCCGCGTACACCGAGATCGCGGTGCCGGCCGACGGCGACAAGGCCGAGCAGTACGACACCCTCGTCGCCGTGCCGCACCGCGGACACCGGCTCGGCACACTCGTCAAGCTCCAGAACATCCACGAGCTGGCGGTGCACGCGCCCTACATCACGCGGCTGCTGACATGGAACGCCGACGAGAACGTGCCGATGCTCGCGATCAACCGGGCATTCGGGTTCCAGCTGCACGCGCTGACCGGGCACTGGCAGAAGGTGGTGGGGTGATTACAGGTGCCGCGTCGGGTCTATCCGCTGATGAAGGCTGCGGATGACGTCGACGCCATCGACGGTGGCCCGGTAGAAGGTGAGACGGCTTCCGATGGCGTAGCGGCGGTAGCTCAAGCGGAGCTCGTCGCAGTCTCGGCCAGAACCCGCGATGCGCTCGATCGCGGTACGGAGCTCCCTCACGTACGGCTCGAGTAGCCCGACTTCGAAGGTCTCCTGCATGTAATCCCGGATCGGACCGATGTCGCATAGCGCCGCCGGCGTTAGCCAGCAGCGGCTCACGCCTCCTTGGCCGCGATGAACCCGTCGAAATCGAAGGACTCTGGCTCGGCGCTCTCTTCACCCACAACCAGTGCGGCCCGTAAGGCGGCCATCAGCGCCACCTCGTTCGCGCGAAGGCCCGCGAGGTGCCCGTTCAGACTCTTCGACGTGTTCAGCGCAATAGCGGCGACGTTACCAACATTGGTCTTCACCTCACCCGCTGACACCGCGCACGGACAGGCACACTCAGTAAGAAAGCACGACGCGCCGGGGCTGTACCTCTGGTTGCTTGGAGCAACCGAGAGCATTAGCCCAAATGAAGGATTGGAGAAGCCTTGACGATGGATGTGATGCTCAACGGTACGTCGGTTTCCATCCCGGTTCAGGTATTCACCACGTTGCTCGACAACTCGGTCGCGGGCACGTACAAGGACTACGAACACGCACTGGCTAGAGGCAGCATCAGCTTCGCGGACCTCAGCAATCTCGCTCACAGAGGCGAGATACCGATTCCCCTGTTCTTCGCGCCGCTGGCCCTCGTTCAGGCACAGGTCGAGGCCAAGACCCAGAAGCTCCTCGCGGGCATCAGCAAGGAGACCTTCGCAGTGGGCTCACGTTCGCGGGTGGAACTGCGCGACGTCGAGCTGATCGTGAAGGACCTCATCCGCAAACAGCAACTGCTTCGAAAGCACGACACAACGCTCAGCAGGAATAGGGTCGTCGGCATCCTGCACAAGTCCAGCGGCTCGATCGATACCGACGCGACAACCTTGATGTCGTCGATCGGGCTCACACATGACATGCTGCGCGGCTGCCGACGCAAGACGGATGCGCTAGCGCTCATGATCGAGCGGCTCGAGTCAAACCAGGTGCTCGTTTCTCAGAGCGTTCAGAATTACATGCCGCAGCGTCTTACTCATGTGAAATTTAGCGGGATGACGATCAGAGACACGAAGGTACCGTTCATCTTCCTCGCCGGCGGCGATCACGGGGACCAGCAGGAGCCGATCGGGCGAACGATCTTCACACTCGCGCTGATGACGGTCCTCGTGGCCCGCAAGATTTTCGCTCCGATGACGTGGGACGGCGGAAGCGTCGAGACCGATCCCGGTGTCGAATACGACATCGCAGGTGCGATGCTCATGCCATCTGACAGACTCGCGGAGATCCGCCCGGTCTCACTCGAGGACATGAAGCGTGCTTCCGACGAATTCAAAGTCACTGCTAGCGCCGTGACCGTCCGCGCGATGCGACTCGGAGTCATCAGCCAAGAGACCGGCATTTCGCACCTCAACGAGCTCCGGACTGAGTTCTTCAGCCAGCCCCAGAACAACGCCCGCAGCCCCATTCGGCCCGAGAACGCAGTGCGCAAATACAGCGGACGCGAACTCACGAAGAGGATGCTCGGTGCCCTGGACCAATCGAGCATCTCGCCGGGCGAGTTCTGCCGCTCGGTCTGCCTCAACCGCCTGCGCCCGAACCAGATCGGTGATCTTAGGAAGGCCATCGCATGAGCTGGTTCGGGCAGCGCTACGTGCTCGACACGAACGCTCTCAGCCAGCTGCGACGCCACCGCCGGGCGAGCGAGTTCTTCCGCGAGCACGCTGTGATCCCTGCCGAGGTCCTGCACGAAGCTCAAGGGTTCCCAGACTTCGATGTGTTGCGCGCGAACATCTACCCGACGACTTCCAAAGTTCTCGATTGGCTCGTGACGATCATGGCGACCGTGCCAGCTGAGGACACGAAGCTTCTCGACCTTTACGCCAATCACGGCGGCGCAGACCCGCTTGTCGTCGCATGCGCCCTGGACGGCAAGACGCAGGACGACCAGTTCCTGGGCGCACCCGAATGGATCATCGTGACTAGCGACGCGGCCGTTCGTACCAAAGCCGAGGAGTTCAGTCTGCGAGTGCTCAACAGTGCTGAGTTCGCCGCCGTCATCGATGCCGCGGATGGCCTGAAACCATCTCAAGGCCCGCTTCTTCCCCGGACTGGGATCAGCTACAAGGAATCGTCATCCAGGACCTGCGCACAATGCGGCCGCGACTGCATGCCGGAACCGTTCCAACACGAACAGGGCTTCAGAATCGCGCTCACGTGCCCTGAACACGGCGTGCACTCCGTTCTCGATCCGTTCGCCGATAGCCAGTAAGCGTTCCGTAGGCGTCGTTTGCGATCGGCAACGGTTGAATTCGGGCCAGTGCGCGTTTCGAGACACAGCGCGAGGCGTGGAGAATCGTCCGCGTCAGCCACGACGAGCAACGCTTCCACCGTTGCTGCAACCAATTCAGTTCGTCCTCGACCCGACCTGCACTCATCTAGATGTAAGTTCGCACCCGCTGACACCGCGGGCAGAAGTGCGACGAGCGGTTCATGAAGCGCTCGCGGACGATCGGCGTTCCGCAGCGGGGGCAGGGCTTGCCCTCTTGCCCGTAAGCGTTGAGGCTGTGCGCGAAGTACCCGGAGTTGCCGTTCACGTTGACGTACTGGGCGTCGAAGCTGGTGCCGCCCTCGGCCAGCGCCTTGTCGAGCACGTGCCGCACCTCCGTCAGCAGGGCGCGCACCTTCGCACGGCTCAGCGTGGAGGCGGGCTGGTCGTAGTGGATGCGCGCAGCCCAGAGCGCCTCGTCGGCATAGATGTTCCCGATGCCGCTGACGACGGTCTGGTCGAGCAGCACCCGCTTGATCCCGCTGCTGCGGCGCGCGAGGGCCGCCACGAAGGCCGCGTCGTCGAACGCCGGGTCGAGCGGGTCACGGGCGATGTGCGCCACCTGGGTCGGGAGCAGCGGCTCGTCGGTGCCGAGGCCGGCCGGAGCGCCGTCCGCCGTGGGGACCAGGCTGTCGACGGCCATCGAGCCGAAGATCCGCTGGTCCACGAAGTGCACCCAGAGCTCGCGGTGGCCGCCGGGGAGCGTCGCGGGCGTCTCGATGTGCAGGCGGATGCGCAGCAGGCCGGACTCCTGCCATCCCGGTTCGCGGAGCAGGATCTGCCCGCTCATGCCCAGGTGCGCCACGATCGCGCGGCGCGGCGTGCCCTGCAGCGGGATCCAGAGGAACTTGCCGCGCCGGGCCGGGGTCTGCATGATCCGGCCGGTAAGCAGGGCTTCGAACGTGCCGGCGAGCGGATCGTGCCGCTTCAGCGAACGCTGCTCGAAGACCTCGACACCGAGGATGGTCGCGCCCGTGACCGCCGGCGCGAGACCGGCGCGGACGACCTCAACCTCGGGGAGCTCTGGCACGGCGGCGGGTCAACTCGGTCCAGGCGTTGAGCGCGGCGGCCATCTCGGCCTGCTTCTTGCTCGTCCCCTCGCCGGTCGCGGTCACGAGGTCGCCGACCGAGACGGTGGCGTGGAAGGTCTTGGAGTGGTCCGGCCCGCTGTTCGTCACCGTGTAGACCGGGAGGCCCGCGCCGCGGTGGGCCGCGGCCTCCTGGAGGCTCGTCTTGGGGTCCATGGCGGCGCCGAAGCGATCGGGGTCGGCCAGCAACGGGTCGACGAGGCGCAGCACGAGAGCCGTCGCCTCCTCGCCCCCGGCGTCCAGATAGGCGGCGCCGATCAGCGCTTCGACCGTGTCGGCGAGGATCGACGCCTTGTCGCGGCCACCGCTCTGGTTCTCGCCGCGCCCCAGGCGCAGGTACTCGCCGAGTCCGATGCCGCGGGCGACCTCGGCCAGCGCGACCGAGCTGACCAGGCTGGCCCGGCGCTTCGCGAGCTCACCCTCGTCGAGGTCGGGGTTCTCGCGGAACAGCTTGACGGTCACGGCCTGCCCGAGGATCGAGTCGCCCAGGAACTCCAGGCGCTCGTTGTTGGGGATGCCGCCGTGCTCGTACGCGAACGAACGATGCGTCAGCGCAAGCTCGAGAAGCTCGGGATCGATGTCGACCCCGAGCTTCTCGATGAGCGCAGTGCGATCAGAATTCTCGCCGGTCATGCGGTGCTCAGCTGACCTGGGAACGCTGATCAGACGTCGGCGACCTTGCGGCCCTTGTACTCCATGAACAGCGCGGTGCCCGCGGAGTCCTCGACCACCTTGGCGCGGTGCGGGAGGCTGTAGACGACCTTGCCGTTCTCGATCGACTTGACGAGCGTGGGGACCTCGGCCTTCCACTGCGAACGACGGGCGTGGGTGTTGGCGCGAGACTGCTTCCGCTTCGGAACGGCCATGACTATCTCTCTTCTCCAGCCCCGGCGGCCGGGGCGTTGTTGCTGGTGGACTCGGTGTCGGAAGCCTGGAACGCCGCGAGCGCGGACCAGCGAGGATCGACGGTCTCGTTCGGCTTGCGGTCCGGTACATCCGCCAGCCTCTCCCCGGTCTCTGGATCGAGACCCGGGCAGTCCGGCCGGCACACCGGCTGAAACGGCAGTGACAGCACCACCGCATCCCTGATCAGAGGTTCAAGATCCACGTGGTCGTCGTGAACCTCATAATCGAAAGCTTCCGTAGAAGGATACGCGAAAAGTTCCTGGAAATCGACTTCGACAGGCTGCTCGATGTCGATCAGGCATCGCCCGCAGACACCGACGGCGGTCGTCTCGGCCTCCGCCGTGACCAGGATCCCCTCGTGCATCGACTCGAGCCGGAGGTCGACGTCGATGGTCGCGCCCTCCGGAACCGCCAGCAGGCCCTCGCCCAGTTTCTCGGCGACGGGGATGGCGAGGCGCTGCTCCCGCATCTCGCCGGGGCGCCGCATGAGGTCGTACACGTTCACGCTGTACGGACTGTTTCTGAAGGTGCTCACGGTCGGCTATTTTACGCGGCTCCCCCGACGCTCGCAGGCGAACGCCAGCCCGCTGGCAGCAACGACACAGGAATCAGCGCTGCTTTCAGGCGGAGGCCGGGACCCGCCTGGGCCTCCAGCGCGTCGATCACCACGCGGAGATCGTCGGCGAGACCCACCGCGACGGCGCGCGTCGGCGGCCCGAACGCGTCGCGCTCGCGCACGTCGAGCAGCCGCATCACGGCCTCCTCCCCTGGCGTCCCCGCCACCGCGGCGGCGATCCGTCGCGCGAAGACGCGCGGGGTCTCGGTGTCGGGCGCGGACCAGCCCAGGTCGCGCGCGGTGTCGCGCAGCTCGTCCCACACGATCGCCGCGCCGCCCCACGACTCGCTCAGCCGCCTCAATCGCGCCCGTCTGCGCATCCGGCGCAGCACGGCGGGAGTGAGCAGCACCGCGACGACCAGCAGCGCGACACCGGCGCCGGACAGCACAGGCTGCAGCGGCGACGGCGGGGTGGTGTTCGCCGCCCCCGCGACGTTCGCCGGGTCGGTCGGCACCAGGCGATGCGGAGCGGAGGTCGCACCGGGCGCCGTCGTCGGCGCGATCTGGTTCGGCAGGGCCTCCGGTCGCGTGTAGCTCGGGATGGTCCCGCGCCCGACCGTCGGCTCGAACGGCACCCAGCCGACGCCGGCGAAGTAGAGCTCCGGCCAGGCGTGCAGATCGTCGCTGGTCACGGTGTAGACCCCCGGGCTGTTGGCCGTCCCCCCGGTCGACGTGCCGGGCAGGTAGCCCTCGGCGACCCGGGCCGGGATCCCGAGGCTGCGTGCCATGAGGGCCATCGCGGAGGCGAAGTGGACGCAGTAGCCGCTCTTGACCTCCAGGAACTTGGCGATCACCCTGGCCCCGTCGCCGTCGTAGCCCTGCTTGAGCGGGGTCTGCGTCGAGTACACGAACCCGTTGTCGCGGAAGTAGTCCTGCAGCGCGACGGCCTTGTCGTACTCCGAGACGGACCCTTCCGTCGCCGTCTGGGCCGTCTGGGCGATGATCGCCGGGGTGTTCGGCGGGAGGAACAGGTCGCGCTCGACATCGGTCGGGACGAAGCCCCCCGCCGCCTTGAGCTGATCGGCGGTGGGTGCGAGCAGCAGGCTGGTGGCGGTGTACTTCTGGCTCTGCGTCGTGACGTTGATGCCGCCGACCGTGAGGTCGTCAGGATCCCACGACCACGTGCCGCTCAGGCCTTTGACCGATTGGACGGGAGCCGGCACCGGGAGCCACCTGCTGGTCATGTCGTCGATTTCGACGCTCGTGGAGATCTTGGTGGTCTTGACGCTGTCCGAGAGCCCGGCGACCGGGCCGATGGCGACGCCGTCGGAGAGCCGTTTGGTGTCCCGCTCGCGGTGCTTCCAGACCGAACCGGTGAACTGATCGAGGGAGGCGAGCTTGAGGTACTGACCGGTCGGCGCCGTCGTCGTGTAGGTGAGCGCCCGTACCGCCGCGGGACGCCGCAGGTCTTTGCCGAGGTCGATCAGCGGGGTCACCGTGCCGCCGATGGAGATCCCGCCGGCCGTGAAGGAGGTCGCACCGCCCTTGTCGAACCCGGGCGCGGTGCCGGCCAACAGCATCGCGACGAGGACGGAGGCCGCGCCGATGGACAGCGACGCGCCCGGCCGCCCGGCCCCCGGCCTCCTCGTCCGCACGTCGGAGCGCAGCAGCCACAGGAACGCCGCGGCCGAGGCGGCGAGGGCCGTCGGGTCGAGCCCGGAGCCGAGCAGCGCCCCCGGCACGACCAGCACGGCGACGACGCCGATGGCGGTGTAGGCAGGAACGCGGAAGGCGATGGCGAGGGCATCGAGGACGATCGCGATGATGCAGGCGCCGCCGACCACCAGGAACAGGAACTCCGGCAGGCTCTCCGCCGGCGTGCCCTGCTGGTAGATGGAGAGCATCGCCTGTTGCAGGTAGTCGCCCCAGCGCTGCACGGTCCCCGCCGTCGGGATCAGCCCGAGCACGCCCGTCCCGTTGCCGAAGCCCACCGTCATGACCATCGCGGAGAGCAGCAGGAGCAGCAGCGGGACGACCCGGCGGTGGACGCCGACGGCCCGCAGGCACGCGCCGGCGACGAGGAGGAACGAGCTCGTCAGCATGAGCGCGAACCACCAGGTCGGGCCCTGGATGAGACCGACGAGGGCGATGCTCAGCGCCAGCACCTGCAGCACCAGCGCGCCGGTGAGGCGCCAGTACGCCTGCCGGCGCCGGACGCCCGCCAGGCCGACGGAGACCGCCTCACTAACCATGGCCGACCGCCGCCCGCTGACGCTCGAGCGCCCGCTGCCACACGTCGGCGGGATCGTCGCCCTCTGCGAAGCCCACGCAGAGCCACCCCGCGTCGACCAACACGTCCTCGGTCTCAGGCGAAGCCCCGTCGGCGAGGAACGCGACGGCGGGATCGCCCATGCCGCGGAGGGCGGCGAGCGAACCGAGTTCCGGTGTCCCGTCGAGCAGCACGGCGAAGATCGGGACGGCCCGGCCGGCGCGACGCAGGCCGGCCGCGAGCTCGGCGACAGCGTCGTCGCGGAGGTCCGGCCCCGCCTCGACGGCGGCCAGGTCGGCGAGCAGCAGACGGTCGGCGGTTCCGCGGTCGTACGTCGGCGTCATCGACCCGAGCGTTCCCGTTCGCCCGGCGCCGCTGCGGCCGGAGAGCTGGCGCGGCGCCGTCTCCACGACGCTCAGCACGAAACCCTCGTCGAGGAGGTGCACGCCCACGGACGCGACCAGCTCGACGAGCGTCTCGAAGAGTTCGTCGCCCTGCTCTGACGGCACGTGCTGCCCAGGAGCGCGGGTCACGAGGCGCGTGTCCATGAGCAGCCAGGCCTCCGGATTGCTGCGCTGCTCCTCCTGCCGCACCATCAGCTTGTCGTGGCGCGCCGTCGCCCGCCAGTGCACACGACGCAACGGATCGCCGGGGCGGTACTCACGCGCGATCAACTCGTCGGCGCTGGGGATGCTGTGCCGCTGGAGCTCGTGCTCCGCGCCTTCGCTGTGGGCGACGTCCAGTTCCCCGCTCGACAGCGGCACGACCCGGGGCGTCACGAGGAACTGCCGGGGCTGCCCCACCGCGTATTCCGCGTACGCGACGCCGAACGGATCCGTTCGGCTCACGATCAGAGGACCGACGGGGTGCGAACCGCGGCGCAGTGCGACGACGTCCTGACGCAGGACGACGGTGTCGCGGCCGTGCGTGACGTTCACCTGATGCGCGCCGAGTCGCGGGAACGGCGCGGACGCCTGCACCTCCACCCCGGTCGGGGCGAACTCCCGCCAGCGCGCGGGCGGGCTCGGCCGGGCGGACTGGTTGCGCGCCGTCGTGACGATGGTGGACTGCTCCCCCACGGCGACGACGTCCGGGTGGAAGCTGCGGGCGACCGTGAGCCGCGGCCGGTCGATCGTCACCGAGATCATCGCCGCGAGCGGCAGCACGGTGAGGAAGACGCCGACGAACAGCACGTCCGTCCGCCCGAAGAACGCCGAGGCGGCGAGGGCGACGACCCCGACGGCGCCGAAGGCCCAGCCGCGCGCGGTGGGGCGCGGCTTCCGCACGGGCGACGACGCCCCGGCGCGCCCCCGCACGACTACTCTCCGCCTGTGGCGGCCGCGCCGGTGCGGGCCGCGCCCGCGCGCACCGAGCCCGACCCCGCCCCGATCGCGCCGGAGCCGACCGGAACCGGAGTGGCCGCGACGATCCGGCGGACGATGTCCGCGATCACCGGTGCGCTCTCGTGGTGATGGCCGAGCGCGCGGCTCGTCGGGAGCAGCCGGTGGCCGAGCACCGGCACCGCCAGCGCGTCGATGTCGTCCGGCAGTACGAAATCGCGACCGTCGAGGGCGGCCATCGCCTTGGCCGCACGCACGAGCTGCAGGGTCGCCCGCGGGCTGGCGCCGAGCCGAAGGTCGCGGTCCTCCCTCGTCGCCCTGACCAGGTCGACCGCGTACTGCTTGACGGGGGCGGAGGCGTAGACCGCGCGGGCCGTCGTCATCATCGAGCGCAGCTCGTCCGAGGTCACCACCGGCCCGATGCGCGAGAGCGGGCTGGAGGTGTCGCGCGTCGTCAGCATCGCCAGCTCGGAGCCCTCGTCCGGGTAGCCCATCGCGATTCGGGCCATGAAGCGGTCGCGCTGCGCCTCCGGGAGCGCGTAAGTGCCCTCCATCTCGACCGGGTTCTGGGTCGCGACCACGATGAAGGGCGCGGCGAGCGGATACGTCGAGCCGTCGACCGTGACCTGGCGCTCCTCCATGCACTCCAGGAGGGCGGACTGCGTCTTCGGACTGGCACGGTTGATCTCGTCGCCGATGACGATGTTCGCGAACACAGCGCCCGGCTTGAACTCGAAGCGCCGCTCCGCCTGGTTGTACACCGAGACGCCGGTGACGTCGCTCGGCAGCAGGTCCGGCGTGAACTGGATGCGGCTGACCGAGCAGTCCACCGACTTGGCCAACGACTTGGCCAGCATCGTCTTGCCGACCCCCGGAACGTCCTCGATCAGGAGGTGCCCTTCGGCGAGCAGCACGACGAGGGCCGTCTGCACGGCGTCGTGCTTGCCGTCGATGACGGACTCCACGTTGGCGGTGATCTGCTCCGCGGCGCGTCTCAGCTCGTCCAGGTCCATCCCCGGCGCCGGCAGGCCCGCCTCCGCCGGGGCCACCGAGGATTCCGTGGGCTGACGCGTCGCGTAACTGTTCATCTCTCCACCCGGGTCATGTGGTTGACAGCAGCTCTGAGACGGCGGGCGGAACGTAGGGGCTCACGTCCCCGCCGAGGGAGGCGACCTGGCGCACAAGGGAGCTCGAGACATGCGCGTTGGCCGGGTCGGGCAGCAGGAAGACCGTCTCCACGTCGGCGAGGTGACGGTTCACGATCGCCATCGGCGTCTCGTACGCGACGTCGACCTGCGAGCGGATGCCCTTGACGAGCACGTCGGCGCCGACGTCGGTGCAGTAGTCCACGAGGAGGCCGACCGACCACGAGGCCACGATGATCCGGCCGCCGATCCCCGCGTCCTCGATCGACCGCTCGATGAGCGCCACGCGCTGGGCGATGGGCAGCAGCGCCGACTTGTCCGGGTTGTGGACGACCAGCACGTGCACCTCGTCCCAGAGTCGCGCGGCCCGCTCGATGACATCGAGGTGCCCGAGAGTGACCGGGTCGAACGATCCAGGGACTACGGCGATCCTGTTCATAGACGACCAGACTATCCCGCGATACCCGGCATTTCGTTGTGAATCCGTTATCTTCGCGACGCAGCGTGTTGCGTGGGCCTGCGGATCGACGCGAGCTGCTCCATCAGGCGAACGGGCTCAGGATTTGCCGAGGAACGCACGCTCCGACTCGTCCAGCCGGCGCGCGAGAGCCGCCGCGAGTGCGGGATGCGCGGCGAGGCCGCCGTCGTCGAGCGTCTCGGCCGCAGCGACCCGCGCCTCGGAGATCAGTTCGCCGTCCGAGACGACCCGCAGGAGCTTCAGCGAAGAGCGGCCTCCGGACTGCCTGCTGCCCAGAACATCGCCTTCGCGTCGCAGCTCCAGGTCGACGTTGGCCAGCTCGAACCCGTCGAGCGTTGCGGCGACCGCATCGACCCGCTGCCGCGCCAGCGACCCCTCCTCGGCGTGCGTCACCAGGAGGCAGAGGCCCGGTATGCCGCCGCGGCCGACACGTCCGCGCAGCTGGTGCAGCTGGGAGACGCCGAACCGGTCAGCGTCCAGCACGATCATCGCCGAAGCGTTCGGAACGTTCACGCCCACCTCGATCACGGTCGTGGCGATGAGCAGGTCGATGTCGCCCGCCGCGAACGCACGCATGACCGCGTCCTTCTCGTCGGAGGCCAACCGACCGTGCAGCACACCGACGCGCGTCTGCGCGAACAGGGGGTCGGCGCGGACCTGCGCGACCACCGACTCCACGTTCGCGGTCGGGTGCGGAGGGCCCGACTCACCGTCGGCCGCGTCGTCGGGGGCCTCCTCGCCGTCGTCCTCCGCCTCCTTGGCGCTGATCGCCGGGCAGACCACGAACACCTGCCTGCCCCCGGCGATCTCCTCGGATGCGCGCTCCCAGATCCGGCGCTCCCAGCCCGGCCGGTCGGCGAGCGGCACGACGAAGCTCTCGATCCCCTGCCGTCCCGCCGGCAGCTGGGCGATCGTCGAGACCTCCAGGTCGCCGAAGACCGTCATCGCGACCGTGCGCGGGATGGGCGTCGCCGTGAGTACCAGCACGTGCGGAGGCGTTCCGCCCTTGGCACGCAACGCCTCGCGCTGCTCGACGCCGAACCGGTGCTGCTCGTCGACGACGACGAGCCCGAGGTCGTAAAAGTTCACCGCGTCGCCGAGCAACGCGTGGGTCCCGACCACGATCCGGGACTGCCCGCTCACCGTGCGCAGCAGTGCCCGCTTGCGCTCGGCGGTCGACAGCTGCCCGGTGACGAGCGTGGGCATCAGCTCGGCGGACAGATCGGGGCCGAGCATCTCGGCGATGGAACGCAGGTGCTGCGCTGCCAGCACCTCCGTCGGTGCCAGGAGGGCGGACTGCCCGCCGCTGTCGGCGACCGCGAGCATCGCGCGCAGAGCGACCAGCGTCTTGCCGGAGCCGACCTCGCCCTGCACCAGCCGGTGCATCGGCTCGGCCGCGCCGAGATCCCGCGCGATCTCGCGGCCGACGAACGCCTGGTCGTCGGTCAGGGTGAACGGCAGTACGGCATCGAAGCGCTCGAGCAGGCCGCCTGCCGCGGCCGCTCGCGGGGTCGCGGCGACCGTGCGGGCCTCCGCGCGCTGCTGCAGCAGGGCCGCCTGCAGTACGAACGCCTCCTGGAAACGCAATGCGTCGCGCGCACGTTGCCACTGGGCGTTCTTCTGCGGCCGGTGGATGCCCTCGAGCGCGTCGCGGAAGCCCAACAGTCCCCGCTCGGCGACGACGGACGCCGGCACCGGGTCCGGGCACGGCCCGAGCGCGTCGAGCGCCAGCGCGACGGCTTTCTGCACCTGCCAGCTCGCCACCGTGCCGGTCGCCGGATAGATCGGGATGGGCGTCTGCGCCCACTCCTTCGCCGCCGCGCTCCCCGGGGCGACCGCGTTCTCGGCGTCCGACTCGAACAGCTCGTAGTCAGGGTGAGCCAGTTGGAGCGCTCCGCGGTACGCCGACACCTTGCCCGCGAAGATCCCGCGCACGCCGGGGACCAGCTCCCGCGACCGCCACGCCTGGTTGAAGAAGGTGAGGGTGAGGATCCCCTCGCCGTCGGAGATCTTGACCTCGAGGATGGAGCCCCGGCGCGCGCGCATCGGCCTCTCCTGCACGCGCAGAACCTCGGCGATGATCGTGACGTTCTCGTCGAGCGGGAGGTTGGCCAGCGCCGTCAGCTCGCCACGCGTCGCGTAGCGGCGGGGGTAGTGCGCGAGGAGATCGGCGACCGTGCGCATCCCGAACGCCTTCTCGAAGGCCGAAGCGGTGCGCCCGCCGAGCACGCCGGTGAGCCGTGACTCGAGCGAGACGACGCCGTCTGCGGCGGGGGCGGTGCTGGAGGTCATGGTTCGATCGTAGGGGCGGCCTCCGTCGCCGGGTCCCGTGCGGTATCGCGCGCCGCTTCGCGCGCGTGCTCCTCGACTTCGGCCAGGGCGCTCAGCTCCGCCTCCACGTCGCGCTCACCCGGACGCTCTGCTGCCAGCCGGCGCTGGATGGCGAGCGCCTCCTGCCACCGCCCCGCCTCGCGCAGCGCGCGGGCGAGCGACCACTGCGCCGCGAACTGCTGGTCGAGCGTCCCGTAACGATCTGCGGCCTCCAGCGCCGCCTCGAACTCGCCGACGGCGCCGTGCACGTCGCCCGCGTCGAACAGAGCCCAGCCGCGGTTGTTGTGCAGCGCGACGCCCCAGCGCAGCGTGCGGTGGTCGGTCACGGACTGGAGCTCGGCGAGACCCTCCTCCGTCCACTGCTCCGAGCGGAGGGGGTCGGCGATCGCCAGCATGTGCGCGGAATCGGCCGCGAGGAAGGGGTCGCCGTCGCGGCGCGCGGCGATCAGCGCCTCCTCGAACAGGGGGACGGCGTCCTCGGCGCGCCCCTCGGTGTTCCGCAGCCGGCCGCGCTCCAGGAGGATGCGCACGGCGAGTGTCCCGATGGCCGGTTCGAGCGAGTCGAGCAGCGCGTCCGCCTCGGCGAAGCGGCCCTGGAGGCCGAACGCGCGGGCGCGCTGGGTCTCCAACTCGGCCCGCACCAGTTCGGGGCGGTCGGGTTCGGCAGCGGCGATCGCGAAGCGTTCGGCGGAGGCGATCGGGTCGTCGTACCGCCACAGGGCGTCGAGTTCCGCCTGCGTGAGGCGTTCGTCCATCCTCCTATTCTGCTGACGGCGAGGCGGTGACGCTAGGGCGGGTCGGCCGCAGGCCCGCGACGCAGGATGCCCTAGGCTCGGAGGGCTATGACCCGAATCGTCTCCGGTTTCGCCGGTTCGCTCGCACTGCGGGTACCCAAGAGCGGCACCCGGCCGACCAGCGATCGCGTCCGAGAGGCCGTGTTCTCGGGCCTGGAGGCGCGCGACGCCCTCCGCGGCGCCCACGTCCTCGACCTCTTCGCCGGCTCCGGCGCGCTCGGGTTGGAGGCGGCCAGCCGCGGTGCCTCGAACATCGTCCTCGTCGAGAAGTCGCCTGCGGCCGCCGCGATCTGCCGACGCAACGCCGAGGCGGTCGTGCGCGCGGCGCCGAAGGAGGCGCGCCCCGTGGTCGACGTGCGCGCGACGTCGGTGCTGCCCTATCTGGCGAACGCGCCTGCTGCGCGCTTCGACCTGGTCTTCGTCGACCCGCCCTACGACCTCCCGGACGGCGAGCTGCTCGCCGTGCTGACCGGCCTCGTGCCGCTGCTGACCGAGGATGCGGTGGTGTGCGTCGAGCGCAGCACCCGCGACGGCGCGCCGACGCTGCCCGTGGGGCTCGTGCTCGACCGCACGCGCGCCTACGGCGAAACGGCGGTGCACTATCTGTCGGCAACGGAGGACTTCCGGCCCGACACGCCGCCGAACCGCAGCTAACGGAGGACATCCCCACGGATTCGGACCGCACCTCCTCCGTTGCCCGCGCCCGGCCGCGTCGCCAACGGAGGACATCGGCACCGAAACCGGCCCGAACTCCTCCGTTAGCTGCCGCCACGCGGTCTGCCGGGGTCGAACTCCTCCGTTGTCGACCTCAGCCGGCGGCGCCGTCCCACTCGAGATAGGGGTCCCAGCCGCCGCGCTCGTCGAAGGCGCGGCCCCCGACCAGGAGGCCGGAGCCGTCGCGCACGATGCCGACCGGCCGGAAGCCGCCGGGCAGCGCCGTGCCCGCGGGGAAGCAGGCGAGGAGGCCGTGGTCCTCTCCCCCGGTCAGCGCTGTCAGCGGGTCGTCGCCGAGGGTGGAGGGGTCGAGGTCGATGGCGACGCCGCTCGCCTCGGCGACGCGCCGCGCGTCCAGCGCGAGGCCGTCGCTCAGGTCGAGCATCGCCGTGGCGCCCGCGTCGGCCGCGAGCGGGCCGTCTGCGATCGGGGGCCGCGGTCGCAGCTGCGCGTCGATCAGCTCCGGATGCGCGGCCAGCACGCGGGTGAAGGCGTCGGCGTCGGGCGTGCCGTCGGAGTCGACGGCCTCCGCGAACAGGAGCCGGAGGCCCGCGGCGGCCGAGCCCAGCCGACCAGAGACGGCCACGACGTCTCCCGCCCGTGCGCCGCTGCGCAGAACGGGAGCACGACCCTGCAGGTCGCCGAACGCCGTCACGGCGATGGTCAGCGTGTCGGAGACCGACAGATCGCCGCCCACGACCCCGCACCCCGGCGCGAGTTCCGCGCACGCGGCACGGAGGCCGTCGGCGAACGCCTCCAGCGCGGTCACCGGGAGCGACGGCGGCGCGGCGATCGCGACGACCAGCGCGGTCGGTACAGCGCCCATCGAGGCCACGTCGGACAGGTTGGTCG
Organism: Leifsonia sp. TF02-11; assembly: GCF_017565305.1. Lineage (GTDB taxonomy): Bacteria > Actinomycetota > Actinomycetes > Actinomycetales > Microbacteriaceae > Leifsonia. The sequence continues at coordinate 78,755 of NZ_JAGEKP010000014.1, read as the reverse complement.
CGGCTGCCTTCCAGCCGAGGTCCTCGGCCGACGACCAGGCCAGCCGGAAGTCCGGGCCGTGCACCATCATGTCGGTCGTGACGACATAACGGCCGTCCGGCGCCGCGAGCACGGCGGCGTCGTCGCCCGGCCCGACGAGGGTCGCCGACGACTCGGGAAGCCGCGGGAAGATGCGCTTCAGCGCCTCCCGCTCCGACACCGCCTGGACCGTGTCGGCCGGGCTCCCAGAATCCATCATGACTCCCAACGGTAGCCTGAATCCTGATGTCCGCACGCCGCCCCCTCCACCGCTCCGTCGGCCGCTCGCTCGGCCGCTCTCGCCGCCAGGTCGTCCTCGCCGTCACGATCGCCGCCACGGCCCTCGCGCTGACCGGCTGCGCACCGACGGTCTCCCTCGATCCGGGGGCCGATGCGAACGATCCCGGCTGCGCCGAGATCTCGGTGCGGCTGCCCGACTCGGTCGCCGACAAGGACCGCAGGCAGACCGACGCGCAGGCCACCGGCGCGTGGGGCGACCCCGCCGCCGTGCTGCTGCGCTGCGGCGTGCCGCCGCTCGGCCCCACGACGAAACCGTGCATCAATGTGAACGGCATCGACTGGGTGCTGATGTCCGACCCGGCCGCCAAGCAGGTGGTCTACCAGACGTTCGGCCGCACACCGGCGACGGAGGTCGTCATCGACCACGTCTCCGGCGCGTCGGACGCGTCGGTGCTGCCGGAGTTCGCCTCGGCCATCGGGAGCGTCAAGCAGACCGAGAAGTGTCTGTCGACGCTCGACACCTCGCTCACTCCCCCGACGGCCACGCCCACCGAGACTCCCTCGCCCACGCCGTCGCGCTGAGCACCCGCGGCGAGCTCGGGCGCGGCGACTACGCCGCCGCGCGCGCCAGGGCGACCTGGATGAGCTCGTCGATCAGGTCGGGGTACGACAGCCCCGACTCCTGCCAGCAGCGCGGGAACATCGAGATCGGCGTGAACCCCGGCATGGTGTTGATCTCGTTGACGACGAAACCGTCGGGCGTGAGGAAGAAGTCGACACGGGCGAGCCCCTCCCCGCCGATGGCGTCGAACGCGCGCACGCCGAGGATTTGCATTTCGGCGAGCTCGGCGTCGGTCAGCGCGGCCGGGCAGACCAGCTCGATTCCGGGGGCGTCGAGGTACTTCGCCGCGAAGTCGTAGAAGTCCCGGCCGGTGATGACGATCTCGCCGGCGACGGAGGCACGGGTCGGCTCGCCGGGGCGGCCGCCGAGGACGGCGATCTCCACCTCACGACCGACCACGGACGACTCGATCAGCACCCGGTCGTCTTCGGCCAGCGCCACGTCGATCGCGGCGGGGAGGTCGTCCCACGACGACACCTTGGACACGCCCACGCTCGATCCGGCTCTGGCGGGCTTCACGAACGCCGGCAGGCCGAGTGCCTCGGCGGCGGCGCGCACGGCACCGGGCTCCGTGCGCCACTGGTATGCGGTGACCGTCTCCCAGGGCGCGACGGGGATGCCCGCCTGCTGGAGGACGGTCTTGGTGAAGTGCTTGTCCATCCCGAGCGCACTCGCGAGCACGCCGCTGCCGACGTACGGCAGGCCGACGAGCTCGAGCATGCCCTGCACCGTGCCGTCCTCGCCCCACGGGCCGTGGAGGATCGGGAACACGACGTCGATGGCGCCGAGCGACGACCGCGCGCCGTCGGCGGCGACGACTGCCAGCTCGCGGGAGGCCGCCGAGTCGGGCCACACGATGCGCGTGCCGTTGTCCTCGACCTCCGGGAGCGCCTCCGCGTTCAGCGCGAAACGGGCCGCGTCGTCCGGCTGGAGCGTGAACGCACCCTCGTGCGTGATGCCGACGGGGATGACGTCGTACCGGTCACGATCGATCGCCGCCAGCACTCCCGCCGCCGTCGCGCAGCTGATCGAATGCTCGCTTGAGCGACCTCCAAACAGAAGTGCGACTGCGACCTTGTCCGTCATCCGTTGTCCTTTCTCCCTGCGGTTCGTCATCGTCGGTGGTGAGGTGCGGCGCGATGTCCTTCGGGTCCAGCGTGCCGGCGAGCACCTGGCTCACCTGCCGGACGATCGGCATCTCCACGCCGCGCTCCTCGGCGAGCCGGAGGATCGGCGCCACCGACGCGAGCCCCTCCGCAGTCTGGTTCATCTGCTTCACCACGTCGTTGAAGCTGTAGCCCTGGCCGAGCAGACGCCCTGCCGTGTTGTTGCGGCTGAGCGGCGACTCGCAGGTCGCGATCAGGTCGCCGAGACCGGCCAGTCCCGAGAGGGTCGGAGCCTCCGCTCCGTAGGCGACCGCGAAATCGGTCATCTCGACCAGGCCGCGGGTGATGATCGACGCTTTGGTGTTCTCGCCGTAGCCGACGCCGTCCACGATCCCGATGGCGACCGCGATCAGGTTCTTCAGCACGCCGCCGAACTCCGTGCCGATCACGTCGGTGTTCACGAAGCTGCGGAAGTACCGGTTGGTCGCGGCCATCGCCACCGTCTGCGCCGTCTCCAGGCTGACGGACGACACGACGGACGCCGTCGGCTGCTCGCGGGCGATCTCCAAGGCCAGGTTGGGTCCGGAGACGACGGCGATGCGCTCCTCCTCGACGGGCAGACCCTGCGCGAGCACCTCGCTCATCCGCAGCCCTGTGCCCTTCTCGACGCCCTTCATGAGGCTGACGACGATCGTCGACGGGCCGAGGTGCGGTGCGATCGCGTCGAGGTTCGAGCGCAGCGTCTGGCTGGGGATCGAGACGAAGACCTGCTCCGCACCGCGCATCGCCTCACCGAGGTGGGAGGTCGCGCGAAGGTCGCGCGGGAGGTTGACACCCTCCAGATAGTCGCTGTTGCGCTTGACCTCGTTGATCTCGCGCGCCAGCTCCGGGCGTCGTGCCCAGAGCACGACCTCGTTGCCGCCGTCGGCGAGGATCTTGGCGAAGGTCGTCCCCCAGCTCCCGGCGCCGAGTACGGCGATCCGGCGCGGAGGCGTGGTCGATCGTCTGGCCGCCTGGGCCTTCCTGTCAGCCATCGAAGCGGCCGGTCTCCTTCTGATTGTGGGCCGACGGGTCCCAGCGGGTCTCCGGGGCCTTCTCGCCGCGCAGATCCGCCAACAGCGCGGTGATCGCGTTCATGATGACGTCGGTCGCCTCGGTCAGCGTCGCCTGGTCGAGGCTGCGCCCGCGGAACGCGGACAGGTCGACCGGATCGCCGACCTTCACCAGGATGGTCTTGCGCGGGAAGAAGCTGATCTTCTTGGCGTAGCGGGCCATGACCTGCTGCGTGCCCCAGTGCGCCATCGGGATGACGGGGAGGTCGTGCTCCAGCGCCATCCGGGCGGCGCCGGTCTTGCCGCGCATCGGCCACATGTCCGGGTCGCGGGTCAGGGACCCTTCCGGGTAGATGATGACGACCTTGCCGTCGTCGATGATCTTCTGGGCCTCGTCGAGCGGGGCGGCCCCCCGGCCCGAACCGCCGCGGGCGACGGGCACCTGGCCGGACTTGCGCAGGAACCAGCCGACCACCGGCACGCGGAACAGGCTCTCCTTGGCCAGAAAGCGCGGCAGCCTGCCGAGCTTCCAGACCACCATGCCCATCATCACCGGGTCGATCTCGCTGTAGTGGTTCGGCGAGATGATGTAGGCGCCGTGCCTCGGCAGCTTGTCGCCGTCGGTGATCCTGAATCGGGCGAGCAGGCTGGCGAGCGGGATGATCAGAGCGGCGAGGACCCAGAAGATCGACGGCCTGCTCTTCTCGGAGCGTTCGCGCTTGTGCGGTTCTGGATTCACGGGTTCTTCGGGATGGGGCACCGTCCCATTATCGCGGGCATCAGCCCTCGAGGACGAAGTCCGCTCCGAGCAGCTGCAGCTTGGTGATGAACCTCTCGTACCCGCGGCTGATGATGCCGACGTTGCTGACGGTGGAGCGTCCCTCCGCGGTCAGGGCCGCGATGAGGTGGCTGAACCCGCCGCGCAGGTCGGGGATCTCGATGTCGGCGCCCTTCAGGTCGGTCGGACCCATGATCACCGCGGAGTGGTTGAAGTTGCGCTGGCCGAACCGGCACGCGTGGCCGCCGAGGCACTCCTTGTGCACCTGGATCTTCGCGCCCATGTCGATGAGCGCGTCGACGAAGCCGAAACGCTGCTCGTACACGGTCTCGTGCACGATGGACACGCCGTTCGCCTTGGCGAGGGCGACCACCAGCGGCTGCTGCCAGTCGGTCATGAAGCCCGGGTGGACGTCGGTCTCGATGACGACCGGCTTGAGCTCGCCGCCCGGGTGGAAGAAGCGGATGCCGTCGTCGTGGATCTCGAACGCGCCTCCGACCTTGCGGAACACGTTGAGGAACGTGAGCATCTCGGGCTGGCGTGCGCCGCCGACGTAGATGTCGCCGCCCGTCGCGAGGGCCGCGGCCGCCCAGCTGGCGGCCTCGTTGCGGTCGAACAGCGCGGTGTGGCTGTAGCCGACCAGCTTGTCGACGCCCTCGATGCGGATCACCCGGTCGGTGTCGACCGAGATGATCGCGCCCATCTTCTGGAGCACGTTGATGAGATCCATGATCTCCGGCTCGATCGCCGCACCCTTGAGCTCGGTGATCCCCTCGGCGCGGACGGCCGTGAGCAGGACCTGCTCGGTCGCCCCGACGCTCGGGTACGGAAGCTCGAGCTTGGCGCCGTGCAGCCCCTCCGGAGCCGACATCCGGATGCCGCTCGGGAGCTTGTCGACGACGGCGCCGAACTTACGGAGCACCTCGAGGTGGTAATCGATCGGGCGGTCGCCGATACGGCAGCCGCCGAGGTCGGGGATGAATGCCTCGCCCAGCCGGTGCAGCAGCGGGCCGCAGAACAGGATCGGGATGCGGCTCGAACCCGCGTGCGCGTCGATGTCGGCCATGTGCGCCGACTCCACCGCGCTCGGGTCGAGCAGCAGCTCGCCCTCCTCCGCGCCGTCTGTCACCTTGACGCCGTGCACCTCGAGGAGGCCACGGACGACCCGGACATCGCTGATGTCCGGGACGTTCCGCAGCACGCTCGGGCCTTCGCCCAGGAGGGCGGCGACCATGGCCTTCGTGACGAAGTTCTTGGCGCCGCGCACCTCGATGCGGCCCCGCAGGGGGATTCCGCCGTTGATGGTGATGCGGTCGGCCGTGAGGCCGACGTGAGCGCCGGCCGCCTGAGCGTCCTGAAGAAGAGAGTTCAAAGTTTCACCGGGAGGGTCTTGGGCCGCCAGCTTGCACGGGCGGCTTCGAATTCGGAGATGCGCGCCTCGTCGCGCAGGGTCAGAGCGATGTCGTCCAACCCTTCGAGCAAACGCCAGCGAGTGTAGTCGTCGATCTCGAAAGAGACCTCCACTTCGCCGACGGTCGCAGTCTTGGCAACCAGATCCACCGTCGCCGCTATTCCCGGGCTGGCTTCGATGGCCGCCCAGAGACGCTCGGCGTCCTCTTCGGAGATGATTCCTGTGAGAAGGCCCTGCTTTCCCGAGTTGCCCCGGAAGATGTCGGCGAACCGCGGGCTCAACACGACCCGGAAGCCGTAGTCGCGCAAGGCCCAGACGGCGTGCTCCCGGGAGGACCCTGTACCGAAGTCCGGCCCGGCGACGAGGACGCTCGCGCCCTGGTACGCCTCCTGGTTCAGGATGAACTCCGGGTCCTTGCGCCACTCGTGGAACAGCGCGTCGTCGAACCCGGTCTTGGTCACGCGCTTGAGGAACACAGCGGGGATGATCTGGTCGGTGTCGACGTTGGAGCGGCGGAAGGGAACGGCCACGCCCGTGACGGTCTCGAACTTCTCCATCAGGCGCCCACCTTCTCTCCCGTGCGGCCCGCGCCGTCCGGACTGTCCGCATCGTCGTGCTCGAGGTCCCACGGGCTCGACAGCGTGCCGCGGATCGCCGTGGCGGCCGCGACGAGCGGCGACACCAGGTGCGTGCGTCCGCCCTTGCCCTGCCTGCCCTCGAAGTTGCGGTTCGAGGTGGAGGCGCAACGCTCCCCCGGCGCGAGCTGGTCGGGGTTCATGCCCAGGCACATCGAGCAGCCGGCGAACCGCCACTCGGCTCCGAACTCCTCGACGATCTTGTCGATGCCCTCGGCCTCGGCCTCGATGCGCACGCGCGCGCTGCCGGGGACGACCATCACGCGCACGCCGTCGGCCTTCTTCTGCCCCTTGATGACGGAGGCGAAGGCGCGGAGGTCCTCGATGCGGCTGTTGGTGCACGAGCCCATGAACACGGCGTCGACCGGGATGCTCTTCATCGGCGTTCCCGGCGTCAGGTCCATGTACTCCAGCGCGCGCTCGGCGGCGGCGCGGGCGTTCGGCTCCTCGATCGCCGCGGGGTCGGGCACGGCCTGGCTGAGCGAGACGCCCTGACCGGGGTTGGTGCCCCAGGTGACGAACGGCTCGATCTCGTCGGCGTCGAGGTAGACCTCAGCGTCGAAGACCGCGTCGTCGTCGGTCGCCAGCGTGTTCCAGTAGGCGACGGCGTCGTCCCAGTCGGCGCCCTCCGGCGCGTGCGGGCGGCCCTTCAGGTAGGCGTAGGTGGTCTCGTCCGGCGCGACCATGCCGGCGCGGGCACCCGCCTCGATCGACATGTTGCAGATCGTCATCCGGCCCTCCATCGAGAGGGAGCGGATGGCGCTGCCGCGGTACTCGAGCACGTAGCCCTGCCCGCCGCCGGTGCCGATCTTCGCGATGACCGCCAGAATGATGTCTTTGGCGGTCACGCCGGGGCGCAGCTCGCCCTCGACCGTGATGGCCATGGTCTTGAACGCCTTCAACGGCAGCGTCTGCGTGGCGAGCACGTGCTCCACCTCGCTCGTGCCGATGCCGAACGCCATGGCGCCGAACGCGCCGTGCGTCGAGGTGTGCGAGTCGCCGCAGACGACCGTGATGCCCGGCATGGTGAGGCCGAGCTGCGGGCCTACGACGTGGACGATGCCCTGCTCGACGTCGCCCAGCGAGTGCAGGCGCACGCCGAACTCCTCGGCGTTCCTGCGCAGCGTCTCGATCTGCGTGCGGCTGGTGAGGTCGGCGATCGGCTTGTCGATGCCGATGGTCGGCGTGTTGTGGTCCTCCGTCGCGATGGTGAGGTCGGGGCGGCGTACCGGCCGGCCGGCCATCCGCAGGCCGTCGAACGCCTGCGGGCTGGTGACCTCGTGGACCAGGTGGAGGTCGATGTAGATCAGGTCGGGGCTGCCGTCTTCGCCCTTCACGACCAGGTGGTCGCGCCAGACCTTCTCCGCCAGCGTCAGCGGCGTGGTCTGAGACTGCGGGGCCGGCGACTCCGACCCGGGGAACTGCGTCGTCATCTCGGTGTACTCCTTGAGCTTTCGTTTACGGATCAGCCGTCGACGGACTCCGCGGCGAGGGTGGCCGTCATCCCGAACAGATACGGGAACTAGGACTCGCCGCGGCGGCTAAGGAGGAGAAGACCCGCGAACACGGATTCAGGTTATCACCCGGCCGGACGCCGAACTTGCAGGCGCACCGCCGTCGTGGGGACCGCGCGTCATCCCCGGGGGCGGACGAACAGCACCGTGACGTTGTCGTGGCCGCCCGCGGCGACGGCGGCCTCGACGAGGACGGCAGCGGGGTCGTCCGGGTCGCCTGCGAGGACCTCCGCGATCGTCTCGTCGCTCAACTCCCTGGTCAGCCCGTCAGAGCAGATCAGGAAGGCGGGAACCGCGTCGCCCGGCACGAACACGCTGTCGGCGTCGACGAAGTCCTCGGCGCCGAGAGCACGAGTGATGACGTTGCGCTCCGGATGCTTCTCCGCCTGCTCCGGGGTGATCAGACCGGCGTCGATGAGCTCCTGCACCGCCGAGTGGTCGACGGTCAGGCGCTCGAGGCTGCGCCCGTCCCACGCGTAGACGCGCGAGTCGCCGACGTTGACGACCATCCACTCCTCCGCCGCCCGCTCGGGCACGCGCACCCGGACCACGCCGGTGAGGGTGGTGCCGGCGACCGCGGCGCCGGTCTCCTCCGCGTCGGAGAGCGCGCGCACGGCGGCGTTCGCCTCGTCGATCGCGGTGATCACCTCGTCGGGAGTCGGCGCGGTGCCGGCGGCGAGGGTGCGCGATAGGCTCTCCACCGCTGTCCGGCTGGCGACGTCCCCGCGAGCGTGGCCGCCCATTCCGTCCGCCACGACGAAGACCGGGTCCTGGGCGAGGTAGCTGTCTTCGTTGACCTGGCGCACCGCACCGATATCGCTGCGGGCGCTCACGTCGACGGAAGAAGTCATGTGCGGGGGTCCTCCGTGCCGGGGTCGCTCGGTGCAGTCGTGTCGGGAGTGGACTGGGCCGGAGCGGCCTCGATGGTCGTATCGTCCTCCGCGGCCTCGTCATCCCCGTGGATGGCGTCGCCGACGGTGCTGCCGCTGATGCGCAGCTTCACCAGACTAGCGACCGTCGCGACCACCATGGCGCCCACGATCACGGCGAGGGAGGTCCAGGTGCTGATGTCGGGCGCCCATTCGATGTGCTCGCCGCCGTTGATGAAGGGCAGTTCGTTCTCGTGCATCGCGTGGAAGACGAGCTTGACGCCGATGAAGGCGAGGATGAAGGCGATCCCGTACTTGAGGTAGACGAGCTTCTCGAGCAGGTGGCCGAGCAGGAAGTAGAGCTGCCGCAGTCCCATCAGCGCGAAGACGTTCGCCGTGAAGACGATGAACGGGCTCTGGGTGATGCCGAAGATCGCGGGGATCGAGTCGAGAGCGAACAGCAGGTCGGTCGTGCCGAGGGCGAGGAAGACGATGATCAGCGGCGTGAACATCCGCCGGCCGTTCACCGTGGTGCGCAGCTTGTTGCCCTCGTACTGATCGGAGACCTTGAGCCGCTTGCGCGCGAAGCGGATGAGCCGGCTGTCCTTGGCACCCTCGTCGTCGTGGTCGCCGAACGCCTGGTTGAAGGCCGTCCAGAGCAGGAAAGCGCCGAAGAGGTAGAAGATCCAGCTGAAGCTGGCGATCAGGCTCGCGCCGAGCAGGATGAACACGCCGCGGAAGATCAGCGCGAGGATGATGCCCACCATGAGCACTTCCTGCTGGTACTTCCTGGGCACCGCGAACCTGCTCATGATGATCACGAAGACGAACAGGTTGTCGATGCTCAGGCTGTACTCGGTGAGCCAGCCGGCGAGGAACTGCCCCGCGTGCTCCGCGTCGCCGATGACGAGCATCAGCAGCGCGAAGATCAGCGCGAGCGCGATGTAGAACGACACCCAGAGCGCCGATTCCTTCGGGCTCGGGATGTGCGGACGCTTGAAGACGATGAGCAGGTCGAACGCGAGGACGAGCAGGAGGACGACGAAGCTGCCGACCTCGAACCAGAGGGGAAGGGCGAGTTCCAACGGAGAGAACCTTTCGAAGGGGTGCACGACGGACCCGAAAGTCTCTCCCACACTCTTCGGTGCCGCTGTGCCCGGGCCCAGACGGACCGTGATGACGTTCACAGCGCGGAACCGTTCGGCTCCTTCGGGATACTCCCCTTCGCAGACCTCCATTCTACCGGGTCGGGGTGTATGGTCCGGCCCATGCGACGCGTGAGATTCGACAGCACCGCGATCGTGTCGGCCGGGTACGAGCCGGAGACCGCGGTGCTGGAGATCGAATTCGCCGGCGGCGGCGTCTACCGCTACCGGCTGGTGCCGCCGCACGTCTGGCGGGAACTGGCGGACGCGGAGTCCGCAGGGCGCTACTTCGCCGAGCGGATCCGCGACCGGTATCCGGAGGAGTGGCTGCCGTGACGGCCGCGGCTCACCCCAGCGTCGCCGCCCACTCGGCGACGCGACGGGCACTCTCCTCCTCGGAGAGGTCCTCGACGCGGGTCATGATCGACCAGCGGATGCCGTACGGATCGCGGATGCTGGCGTACCGGTCGCCGGAGACGAAGTCCGCGACGGGCTCGCGGACGGTCGCTCCCGCGGCCTCGGCCGCTGCGACCACCGCATCCACGTCGGGCACATAGAGGCCGAGCGAGTAGCAGTCGTCGTCGCCCGCGGGCGGAGCGACGAGGTGGTAGTCGGGGATCGGCTCGCCCAGCTGGAGCAGTCCGTGCCCGAAGTCGAGGACGGCGTGGGCCACCAGACCGCCCTGCTCCGTCACGTCCACCACGCGGGCACCGAACACGTCGCGGTAGAAGCCGATGGCGTCGCGGGCGTTCGGGATCACGAGGAACGGGGTGATGCTGCTGGCGCCCATCGGGGTGCCGTGGTCGGTGTACTCGCCGTGTGCTGCTGTCGTCATGGGCCGAATCTACGGACCTGTCCGGGAGCCCGGCTTGAAGATTCGCGCCAGGTGGGGGCGGATAGGGTGAACGCGTGACCGTCGATCCCCCTTCGACACGCGGAGTGCTCTATCCGGCGCGGCTGCCGACCTTCCATCGCGAGCCAGTGGCGGGCGACTTCGCGGTGTTCGTGCGCTGGTTCTGGATTCCGGAGTGGGACATCGAACCGGGTCGCGCCTCCCGCCAACACGTCGTGGGCTTCCCGGCGTGCAATCTCGTGGTCGAGGGCGGCACGGTGGCGATCTCCGGCCCGACCACCCGCGCGTCGTACCGCGACCTGTCGGGCACGGGCTGGGCGGTCGGCGCGCTGCTGCGCCCCGCGGCCGTTCCGGAGCTGGTCGGCGACGCGACAGCTCTCCGTGACGACTATCGACGGGTCGACCATCCCGAGCTGGCCGCGGTCGTCCGTGCGGCGATGGAGAGCGGCGCGGCTCCCGGGCAGCGTCGTGTCGCCGCGATCTCGGCCTTCACCGCCTGGCTGCGGGAGCGGCTGGGCGAGCCGACCGACGAGGGGGTCCTCGCGAACCGCATGGTCGAGCTCGTCGAGGCCGATCCGGCGCTGCTGACCGTCCCCGACCTCGCCGCTCGCCTCCACGTGTCCACGCGGACGCTGCAACGCCTGGCGGCCACCCACGTCGGCCTTCCGCCCGCCGCCCTGATCCGGCGCAGGCGACTGCAGGAGGCGGCGGAACAGCTCCGGGCCGATCCGAGCCTCGATCTGACCGCACTCGCACACGAGCTGGGCTACGCCGACCACGCACACCTAACGAACGATTTCCGCGCGACGCTCGGTTTCACCCCGAGCACGTACCGGCGTACGCAGTCCGCGGGCTGAGCCGGCGACCCCGCCGTCTCCTCAGTGCACCCGCGCGGGTCCCGCTTTTGCGCGGGCGTGGCGCGCACGAGTTCAGGCAATCCTCCCGTTCCGGCAAACTGCATGACGTAGGTTGCGCCGGGCCGCAGCTGTGAGAGAAGCCTCTCGGCCTGCCGAAGGTCGACGACTCCATCACCACGGCCCCCTCCTGACCCGGTGCGCGCTGCACGCGATGTCGCTCCGCAGTGTCACGCAGAGGCCGGCAATCGTGATCGGCGCCTCTCGGCCGGCAACACCCCACGGGACGTGGCAGACAGAGCCGCCGACGACCGTCACTACACTGACGGCATGGGCGATGCGGGCGCACTGGCGCTCCTTCTGGAGGATGTCGGCTGGCACCAGCGTCGTGCACGGTGCCTGACCGTCGCCGCGTTCACGAGCCTCGGCGTCGGCGTCTTCCCGCTGATCCGGTTGGCCGTCGGACTGCGTTCTTCCCCGACGGAGCAGGATCCATGGGGTCCCCTCGACGCGTTCGTGATCCTCGCGGGCATCCTGCTGTGGGCGGGTGCGATCGCAGGGTTCTCCGCAGCCCGGCGTCACGCCCGGGTCGCGGCCGCCTTGGCGGTTCGGCAGCTTGTCGACGAGCAGGGCGCCAGGGTGCGTCTCGGGCGAGCGGCGGGTGAGGCGGCGAGCCCGGCCCGCCTCCGACGCTTGGTGGAGCGCCGCGGATGGCGTGTGATCCCCGTCGACGAGCTGGACGAGCGCAATCGGCTCGCGCAACTGTTCATCGCCGCCCGCAATCGGCCGGGCACCCGTCGGGAACGCATCGATCGGTTCGGCCCCGCCGTCGCGTCGCGATATGCCCGCGTCGTGATCGTGCGGAACGTCGTCCTCGGCGTGCTGATCGCGGTGTGTGCCGCCGCGGGAATCGTCGGCGTGGCCGCGCTCGTTGCGCCGGGACCATCGACGCACACGATGGTGACGACCGCCGTCGTGACCCTCTTCACTGTGATGCTGCTGTCCCCGATCGTGGGCGTGCTGCTGCGACGAAGCCCTGTCGGCCTACTTCATCTGGCGGACACCCTGCTTCCGCAGCTACTCCCCCGCGACGCTGCCATCACCCGGATGCAGGTTGCGGCAATGCTCAGAAAGCCTCGGCTTTACGACGTGTGGCACGGCCTGCACAGCGTGGATGCTAGTGGGGTGGCGCCCGGGTAAGAAAAAAGCCCGCTTCCCTTGAAATTCAAGGGAAGCGGGCGATGGTGACCCCAGCGGGATTTGAACCCGCGTTACCGCCGTGAGAGGGCGTCAGGCACGACGAGACTTTGGGCACAGGAGCCCGCGATCCCAGTGAATTAGCGGGATCCGCGATCACGGTAAATCACGCAAACGATACGAATCCTCGCTCGGTTGTTGCCATTTTGTTGCCACATCGCCAGGAGTGCCGCGTGGGGCCTGCCCCCGAATGCCCTCTTGATCCGACAGACCCACAGCTAGTGATTGCTTCCTGAGCGTCCGGGTCAAGGGCGCCGCGCGTCGCTTCGCGATGCAGCAAAGCTGCACCCTTGAGGCGGATGCTCAGGGAGCAACGCTGCTGTGCGCGGGAAGTGCGACCGTTGGTCTCACGCTGAGCCCGAGGCCAACCGGGCTTGAGCACTGCATGAGATGTCCAATTACGTGCCCGACCGTTCGACAGCACGGCACCCTACGAGGTCGACTTCCGACGCAGGGTGAGGGGTTCGTCGGGATCGAATTCCGAGTCGAACTCGATGTTGTTGCCCGGTTCCAGCTGGCCCCCGCCGCCGAGGATTCGCAGACCACCGACTACCTCGTTTACACTCGCCGCCCAACGGATGGCCATCTGTCGAGGCGTGGCGGTGAGGCCCGCCTCGCCGCACCAGGCGATAGCAGCGATGAGGTCGGTCGCAATCTCATCGTGGTCGCGGCCCGCGCGGAGCCGCGCGTGCCGCAGGCGTTCACCCGACATCTCGATGCGCTCCCACGCCGGCTCTGGCGCGGGGTTGATCAGAAGCAGTTGTTCGCCACCGCGCCGTTCGATCAGCAGCAGTCCAAGTTCCAGCACGGCGTCGATCGCGTCCCCCACCGTTACCGTGAAGTGTCGGCCGGTCAGTGAGGCGAGGACGTCCGGTTCCTCGTGACGCACGGGCGCGTATCCAAGCCATCGCGATTCGGAGTCCAGGCCACCCTTCTTGCCGGGCCGCATGTGCCCTACCATTAACGCCGCCAGTTCCGATCGCGGAACCGGACCTCCCGCAGACCAGAGCGCCTGCTCGAGCGTTCCGAACGCGCTTTGGAACAGCAGATCACTCCACCCCGTGCTGCGCAGGTTGCGCAGCACAGCGTTCCAGAGGTTCGTCGGTAAGGATCTCAGTCCCCCGTCGCCCGCGTTTCTCCGAGGCCCGCCAACGAGCGGATCGGCGTCGTCAGAGGGGTAGAGGCGCAGCAACCATTGCTCGGGCGGCAGCGTATCGACGTCGACGGGCGAGCCGTAATGGTACCGGTGACGCCCGTTTGCGTACACCTGCACCCGAGACTGCCCTAGACCATCGATCTCGAGCGACGTTTCGCCCGGATCGAAGCCGGCGATCACGAGCGGGCCGGCCCCGGGGACCTCCAAGAAGGGCATGTCGTCGAGGTCCTCCCACCCGTCAAGGGTCGGCGGCCGGGAGTCCCAACGCTCCACCCGGACGCTTACACGAGAGTTCTTGTTCCCAGGACCGAGACTGATTACCCCTGATGCCGTCGTCGCGAAGGAGAAGCCGAGGACATCGTCCCGTTCGGGCTGACTCACCCGGAGAATCGCGAAGTCCGTGGTGAGCTCGGTCTGGGCGAAGGCAACGAGGCGGGGCACCTCGCCAACGCTAGCGGTGACCAACGCGGCATCGGGATGCCCTGTCCGGGGGCCGCCTCACGCGCGCTGCGAGCGGGAGGTCGCACGCGACCGGCGGACAGCGAATCGCGGTGCCCTCATGAGGGTCGACCAGGCCTCGGCATCGGAACGAAGGGGCAACAGACAACGCGAGGGAAACGAGACGAGACCTGACATGAGAGGGACAGACGGAGGGAAGGAAGGGATGGAGACACAAGCGAGCGACGAAAGGAGAAAGGGTCCAAGAGCGAATGACACCAAGAGGAACGACACCAAGAGAGAAGTCGATGCACGTAGGCACTTTATGTGGAGCGCTTCACACTGCCCGAAACGACAGGCGTCGCGTGTAAACCGGGTTGCATGCCAAATCGGGGGAATTTGAGTGAGGGCACCGCCCAACTTGCGTCGCAGTTGAGCCCTAATCACCACGCGTTTCATCGCGGGTTACGCCACCCACAGAATCACGATCGAACTCACCCAACCACGGCCCATGCGCTACCGCCGCGAGTACGGTGGACGGCATGACGGATGACGAGTCCGGAACCGAACATGTGGGTCTAGGCACCCCTGCCCCGGTGCTCAAGCTGCCAACGAGACGCCCGTGGTATGTCGCCGCTTCTAGCCTCACTCTTGCGATAGCCCTTGAGGCGATTTGGGCAACGCTGTTCCTGATTCGGCTGCTGACCATCCCGGGTGGCGGACGTATCGGTTGGTTGGAGTGGGCTCTACTTATCCTCAGCGGCGTACTGGCGATCGGGTATATTCCATCTGTCGTATATTTCATTCGCCTCCGATCCCGATAGGTATCCGGGAGCTCGCCCAGCTAGCGGATGCACGCACGCTCGGGGATCGTCGCGGGCTAGCTCAGATGAACTCTGCCGCGATTTGCTACCCATGCTCGGAGCTGTGTGGGGGTGGTTGGCAATCATCGGATCGCTCAGCGTGCGTCTTGCTCCCGATCCGATCGATGAACCTCCGTCGCGAAAACCTATGTAGCGATCGCGCGACGCTGAATAACCTCCGCAGCCACCCATAAGCCTCCGGCGCTGAAGATGACTGCGCCCGCTCCTGGAGCGGCCATCCCCAGCACCCACCCAGGGAGACCGAAGAGGCCGGCGACCAACGGCCGGACAAGCGCAACGCTCGCGCCGACGACCCCAACAAGGAGCGCTGCACGGCGACACCTCCAGAGCGCTGTTTATTCATCGGGCCAACATGCGGCGTTTTCGCCATGCGCAATCGCACGGCGGCCGACGGTGCGCTCAGCCTTGAGAGACAACGTTGGTTGGATGCTGTGAACGGCAAGACGAACGTTGCCGATCGGATTCCAACACGGTGCGACCAGGGAGCAAGGCCTCATAGCGTGCGGGATCCTGGCTGGAAGAAACCCTACGCCGTTGGTCGTTCCGGGTTTGCAATCACGGCCTGTCCGCCCTCGGTGATGTTGAACTGGACGCTGCCACGCCAACGGGGCATCTTCCGTTGGATGGCGCGAAGCATTGCGATCGTTGACGCATCGCTGAAGCCCGTCGTGATCGGCCAGTCGAGGCCTGAACCCACTACATCGCTGACAAATACGATCTCGGCCCCCATCAGGACGCGATGCCAATCCTGGACGGTCATCGCAGCCCGGTGCTCGAGAGCAGAGCGCAGCCGCATGACCTCATCGGAGAAGGTATCCAGTCCGTCGAACCCCATGGCGATGACCAGCGGCAGGGTGGGGCGTGCAGGACCGATCCATTCCAACATCGCGGCCCGCAACATTCGTCGCTCGTCATCGTCAAGCTCGACGCCTACCAGGTAAGAGCTGTCCATAACCGGAATTGTGGCAGACCCGTTTCGCAGATGACTGTTGCCCCTCACTCTCGCCGAGTTGACGGGACACGATCGACGCAGTCGTGTAGCCGGCTCGCACCTGCAAGCGCGTTCCGGTGGCGAGAGAAGACTCTGCTCATGCAGAACGACGTAATCGGTCGACGTGGTGTCGGTGGATCAGTGCATTCTTCGTAGGGGGTGCCATGGGAAGCATTGAGGCGTACGGGCCATCAAGCGCTATCTCACCCACGATCAGGTCGCCGCGCTCGCTCAGGCCGTTGGCGACCGCTCCAAGGGCTCGGAGCACGGCTACGACATCCTCGTGCTCACATTGGCGTACTGCGGGCTGCGCTGGGGAGAATTGGCAGGGCTCCGTGTGCGAGACATCGACTTCGCGCGAAAGCGGCTCACTGTCCAGCAGACCGTCGAGGCCGACAAGGGCTACCAGCGGATCGAGCCGCCCAAAGACTACGAGCACCGCTCCATCCCCATCCCAGCCTTCTTGGTAGACGCGCTCAGGTCGCAGACCAGAGGCCGTAGTGGAGACGATCCCGTGTTCTACGGTAGTCGGACGAAGATCTGGCTGAGGAATCACACCTTCCGAAACGGCTGGTTCGATCCCGCAGCGGCCGCGATCGGGCTCGAGACGCTGACACCTCACGAGCTGCGGCATACAGCGGCGAGCCTCGCCGTGTCCGCCGGCGCCAACGTCAAAGCTGTGCAGCGGATGCTCGGCCACGCCTCGGCCAGCATCACCCTCGATGTCTACGCCGACCTCTTCGAAGATGACCTGGACGCCGTTGCCATCGCCCCGGATGACGCAGCTATGAGATCGAATGTTGCCAAAGTGTTGCCACTTACCCGTTGCCGAGTAAGAAAAAAGCCCGCTTCCCTTGAAATTCAAGGGAAGCGGGCGATGGTGACCCCAGCGGGATTTGAACCCGCGTTACCGCCGTGAGAGGGCGACGTCCTAGGCCGCTAGACGATGGGGCCGTCTTGCAACTCATCGATAATGCCACAGATGACGGTCTACCTCCAAAACGAGCGGGTCATCCCGGGAGTGTCGCGGGCCGGCTCCGGCGAGGCTCAGGCGAGCACTCGGAGCGCGCCGGGAACGATCGAGACCTCAACGGGGAGCGGGCCGATCCGCTCGCCGTCGGCGTACGCGATCACGCCGTCCGCGTCGATGCGCACGGTGCTCAGCGGGCGGAAGGAGACCTCCTCGAGCCCGGTGTGCTCGCCGCGGAAGACCTTCGGGAAGAGCCGCAGAAATCGGGGACGCGACATCGCCGTCACGACGAAGAGGTCGAACCGGCCGTCGTCGAGTTGTGCGTGCGGCACGATGCGCATCCCGCCGCCCAGGGAGCGGTTGTTGGCGACGGAGACCAGCATCGCCTCCGTCGCGAGCTGTTCGCCGTCGACCACGATCCGGTAGGGGCGGGCGTGGAGGGTCGCGAGCTCGCGCAGGAGCGCGAAGACGTAGCGGCTGCGGCCGCGCGGGCGCGTCATCAGGTTGGCGCGTTCGTTCACGGTCGCGTCGAATCCGGCCGACAGCACGCAGCCGAACCACGTCGTGAGCTCGGCGTGCAGCTCTCCGTGCCGGACCAGGCCGGCGTCGATGACGCGCGGTCGGCGTTGCAGCGCCGCGAGCAGCAGGTCGATCGCCGCTTCGCTGTCGTCGGTCGGGATGCCGAGGCCGTCGGCGAGGTCGTTGCCCGTGCCGCTCGGCACGATCCCGAGCGGGATCTCGGTCTGGGCGACGATGTTGATGCCGAGGTTCGCCATCCCGTCTCCCCCGACGACCACCAGCGCGTCCGCCCCGGCCGCAACGGCCCGTGCCGTCTCCCGGCGCAGCAGCTCGATGTTGGCCTCGTCCACCGCCACGGCGGTGTGGCCGGCGGCACGGAGTCTCTCGACGACCCGGGGTCCGACATCGCGGCGCCGGCCGAACGACGCCATCGGGTTGACCGCGACGACCACGGTCCGAGGGGAGACTGGCATAGACCACGACTATGACACAGCTGGAGGATGATGAAGCCATGAGACTCACCAAGTTCGAACACGCCGCCCTGCTCCTCGAACATTCCGGCAAGAAACTGTTCCTGGATCCCGGATCGTTCACCTCCCCCCTGACCGACACGGCCGAAACGGCCGCCGTGGTGATCACCCACGAGCACGCCGACCACTGGACGCCGGAGCAGCTGAAGCGCGTCCTCGAGCTGAACCCCGACGTGCCGATCTTCGCGCCGGAGGGCGTGGCCCGCGCAGCCGCCGACTTCGACATCACCGTCGTGCACGCAGGCGACACGGTGGAGGCGGGCCCGTTCACCCTCCGTTTCTTCGGCGGGAGGCACGCTGTCATCCACGAGAGCATCCCCGTCGTCGACAACCTCGGCGTGCTGATCAACGACGAGCTGTACTACGCGGGCGACTCGTTCGTCATCCCGGAGGGTGTGGAGGTCGACGTGCTGGCCGTCCCGGCCGGGGCGCCGTGGCTGAAGATCGCCGAGACGATCGACTACGTGCTCGCGACCAAGCCGAAGCGCAGCTTCCCCACGCACGAGATGGTGCTCTCGCGCGCAGGCAAGGACATGTCGAACGCCCGCATCGGCTGGGCGACCGAGCAGGGCGGCGGGGAGTTCTTCGCGCTCGAGCCCGGCGACACGCTCGATCTGTGAGCGACCGCGCCGCGAGCGACGGCCGGCCCGCGGTCGTCTGGTTCCGCGACGACCTGCGGGTCGGCGACAATCCCGCCCTCGACGCCGCTGTGCGCAGCGGCAGGCCGGTGGTGTGCGTCTACCTCTGGGACGACGTCTCCCCCGGCCTGCGGCCGCCGGGCGGCGCCTCCCGCTGGTGGCTGCATCACAGCCTCCTCGCCCTCGACGCGGAGCTCCGCGACCGCGGGTCCCGGCTGCTCGTGCGTCGCGGCGCGGCCGAGACCGAGCTGGCGGCTCTCGTCGCCGAACTCGACGCCGCCGCGCTGTTCTGGAACCGCCGCTACGGCGGTGCGGAGCGCGCCGTCGACGCCGCCGTGAAGTCGGCGGCGCGGGAGGCCGGCCTCGACGCGCAGAGCTTCGGTGCGAACCTGCTCTTCGAGCCGTGGACGATCCGCACCGGATCCGGCACGGCCTTCTCGGTCTTCACTCCGTTCTGGCGGGCCTGCCTGTCGGCGCCTACGCCGCGAACGCCTCTGGCGGCGCCCGACGAGCTCCGAGCGGCCCGCCCGCTGGATGGCCTCCGCATCGACGACCTCGGGCTGCTGCCCACGCGACCGGACTGGGCGGAGGGCCTCCGCGACGCGTGGCAGCCGGGAGAGCGTTCCGCGCACGACGACCTGGCGGACTTCGTCCGCGACGACCTCGCGCACTACCGCGAGGACCGCGACGTGCCGGGCGTCGACGCCACCTCGCGGCTGTCACCCCGGCTGCGCTGGGGCGAGCTCAGTCCGCACCAGGTCTGGCACGCCGCCTCCGCCGCGCGCGGGCGCGACCGCGGTATCGCCGACAGCGCCGCCGTCTTCCTGTCCGAGCTCGGCTGGCGCGAGTTCGCCTACCACACCCTCTTCGAGCATCCCGACGTCGCGGCCGTCAACATCCACCGCCAGTACGACGCCTTCCCCTGGCCGCGATTGCACCCCAGCACCCTGCACGCCTGGCAGCGGGGTCGCACCGGCATCCCCCTGGTGGATGCCGGCATGCGCGAACTCTGGACGACGGGCACCATGCACAACCGTGTGCGGATGGTAGCTGCGTCGTTCCTCACCAAGAACCTGCTCATCGACTGGCGGCTCGGCGAGCAGTGGTTCTGGGACACCCTGGTCGACGCCGACCCGGCGAGCAACCCGTTCAACTGGCAGTGGGTCGCCGGCTCCGGGGCAGACGCCGCGCCCTACTTCCGCGTGTTCAACCCCGAGCTCCAGCGCACCAAGTTCGACCCCAACGGCGACTATGTGCGCCGCTGGGTGCCGGAATGGGACGGCGCCGACTACCCGAAGCCCGTCGTCGACCTCGCCGAGACCCGGCGCGCGGCTCTCGCCGCCTACGACACGGTCAGGGCGTCGAATCAGCGCGCGTGATCGGCGAGGATCTGATCCACGTCGATCTGCTGCAGGAGCGCCGGCCAGTCGAGCGAACGCGCGACCTCTGCCAGCTCCTCGTCGGCCAGAACCTTGCCGCTGCGCTCGACGACGATCCCCGAGGGCAGCTTGCGGTTGAGCTCGGCGAGGATGGCGTCGTCCACCGCCTCGGTGTCGAAGTCGGCGCCGACCTGGGCGTAGTAGTCCGACGAGAGGGTGTAAGCGACGATCCCGGCTTCGATGCGGCTCATGTGCGGAATCGTAGTCCTCTCACTCGACGGCGGGCTGCCTATCCGGACATCGTCGTCCGCCGCCCGCCCCTGCCGACCGCCAGCGCCGCGCGGCGGCGTACAGTGCTCGGCATGACGGACCGACACGACGAGCCGCGCGACGCGCACGACCTGGCCGACCGGGTGTCCGAACTCGGCGAGACACCAGAGGACGCCCTCGAGGAGATCACCGCCCGCAACGAGTCGCTCGAAGAGCGGCTCGCGGGTGACGGGCCGAGCCGGGAGGACGACCGCCCGGACGATGCTCACGAGACCCGTGACCTGCCCCGCGCCGAGGGGGCACCCGGCCAGGGGTAGGCGGCGGATTTCGTCCCTCTGTGGGGACTTCAGGGCACGGTTCGCCGTCTTTACGCTGTCAGGGATGGACGACGACGGACGGCGCACGAGGCGCATGCGCGACCGTGCCCCCGGGGCGGCGGTGATGGAGCAGGTGGTGCGGTTGCACACCCAGTCTCCCCCGCGGTCGCCGCTCGCCCGCGCGCTCGGGGCGCGTCCGCTCGGCGCAGAGACCGAGCCGTGGTTCGCCGGCGCTCTCGGCGAGCGCGAGGTCGGCGCCCTCCTGGAGCGTCTCCCCGACGGGTGGAGCGTCTTCCATGCCGTGCCCGTCGGTACCCGCCCGGACGAGAACGGCGCGGTCGCCGACGTGGACCACGTCGTGGTGGGCCCGGCGGGTGTGTTCGTCATCAACACGAAGCACCACCGCGGTCAGCGCGTCTGGGTCGCCGAGCGCGCGGTCATGGTGGCCGGCCAGAAGCAGCCGTACCTGCGCAACTCCGACCTGGAGGCCTCGCGGGTGCGCGGGGTGCTCGCTCAGGCCGGCCTCGTGGCGCCGGTGGCGGCGCTCGTCGTGCTGGTCGGGGCCAAAGAGGTCACGGTGCGGCAGCAGCCGCGGCGCGTACGTGTGCTCCGGTCGGAGGAGCTGCTGCGCTGGTTGACCCGCCGTCCGACCGTGGTGGACGCCGCGACCGTCGCCGCCGTCGCCCGGCTCTTCGACGACCCGGCGACGTGGCGACCGGCCGAGTCGTCTGCGGACACGATCGAGCGTTTCGCCCTCATCGAGCGGGAGGTGCGCACCGCACAGCTGGTGCGCGTCGGCTGGGTGCTCGCCGTCGCCCTGGCCGGCATCGCGGTCGCGCTGCCGTTCCTGCCGCACTAGCGCACGTCGACGACGTCGGTCAGCTGCGCACGGTCGTGCGCATCGTGAGGGAGGACGCCTCGGCGTCGTAGTCGAGGTCGACGTGGATCGCGGAGAGACCGTGCAGCGATCGCAGGTGCGTCCCTCCGCACGGGATCTCGACAGTGCCGTCGGGGAGGCTCGCGCGCCAGCGGCGGCGTTCGCCCAGCCCGTCGCCGTCGCGTTCGATGGAGATTGCCACGTCGTCGGCGGCGGCCACCCACTGCGCGAGCAGCGCGTTCGCGGCCTCGGTCACCCCGGCGAGCGCCGCGGGGAGTTCGGCGGCGGCGAAACCCTTCTTCCTCAGGCTCTTGCCGATGCGGTACTCATCGACCGAGCCGTCGGGGAGGATGCGCGAGGAAGCGATCGCGAGCTGGTCGAAGGCCGGCTTGCCCCTGCCGTCGAGCGGGACCTCCTTGGTCCACAGCGCGGCGAGCGCATCGTCGAGGGCGAGCGACGCCAGGTGGCACGCGGTGTGCCCGGTCGACAGCGCGCGCCGCAGCTCAGGGTCGACCTCCACCTGAGCCGTGACGCCGGGCTCGATTCCGGCGGCATCCTCCACGAGGTGGCAGACCACGAACGCCCAGCCGGGTGTGCCGGTGCGCACCGGGGCGTCGCCCACATGGAGCGTCGTTCCGTCGGTCGCGCCGACCACCGCGCCGACGACGGGCACGGAGCGCCCGTCGACCACGAGGGCGCCCTCGTCGGCGGGCTGGTCCGGCCAGACCGGGTCGACCGCGTGGAACGCCGTGCGGTCGAGGAGCACGGCGGTGCGCCCGTCGTCGAGGGACTGCACGTGCAGCACGGTCCCGATCGAGGCGAGGTCGCCGTCGGGGTAGGTGACGGCGGTGTCGCCGGCGGGGAGGCTCATGCTGCCAGCCTACGGCGCTACCGCGTCAGGCCGTCCACGTACGAGGCGTGCTCGTCCATCCACTTCGCCACGATGCGGTCGTACTGCCCAGAGTCCGCGCCGCTGTTGAACATCGCGTTCTCGAGCGAGTAGAGCAGGTCGGAGCTCATCCGGAACTTCTTCACCCATTCGGCGATCTGCGGCTGCCGCTTCGGGAAGTCCGTGCTCGCGATCGAGTGGATCGACTCGGCCGCGCCTAGTGCGCCCTTCGGGTCCTTCAGGTCCTTCAGGTCGAACTGGTCGTAGGCCCAGTGCGGCCGCCAGAGCGTCACGGCCACGTCGTCGCCCTTCTTCATGGCGCTCGAGAGTTCGGCGAGCATCGCCGGGGTCGAGGAGGTCACGAAGTCGAGCTTCTGCAGGCCGTATCCCGGGATGACCTTCTGCTGCACCGCTTCCGTGAGGCCGGCGCCTGGCTCGATGCCCACCAGGCGGTCGCCGAACGTCGAGGCGTGCGACGCCAGGTCGTCGAGCGAGTCGATCGGGGCGTCCTTGTTGACCGCGATGGTCAGCTTCGCCTCGTCGTTCCAGGCGCCGAGGTCGGTCAGGTTCTTGCCGTACGTCTTCAGATACTGGGCGTGCGTGGTCGGCAGCCAGCCGTCGAACGCGATGTCGTAGTCGCCGGTGCTGAGACCGGCGAAGGCGGGGCCGGCGTCGGCGTACTCGAACCGGACCGTGTAGCCCTCCTTCTCGAGCACGTGCTTCCACAGGTAGGAGGCCGCCTCGCCCTCGGGCCAGCCGTTGAACACGGCGACCTTCACCGTCCCCTTGTCGCCGCCCGCGGTGGAGGCCGCGGTCACGGCCGTTCCACCGATGACCACGAGCAGGCCGGCACCGAGCACGGCCAGTGCCCGCTTCGGCATCCGGAGCCGTGCCCGGCCGGCCGCAGCGGTCAGCCGGTCGAGGATGATCGCCAGGATCACCACAGCGACGCCCGCCTCGAAGCCGAGCCCGACATCCACCCGGCTGAGCGCCTGCACGATGTCACGGCCCAAGCCACCGCCGCCGACCATGCCCGCGATGACGACCATCGAGAGCGACAGCATGATCACCTGGTTGACGCCGGCCAGGATCGATGGCATCGCGAGCGGCAGCTGGATCTGCCGCAGGATGCGCCCGGGCGGCGAACCGAACGCTTTGCCGGCCTCCACCAGCTCGGAGTCGACGCCGCGGATGCCGAGTTCGGTGAGCCGGACGCCCGGTGCCATCGCGAACACGATCGTGGCGACCATGCCGGGCACCACTCCGACCCGGAACAGGATCAGCGCAGGGATCAGATAGACGAACGCGGGCATCGTCTGCATGAAGTCGAGCACCGGCCGGATGATCGCGGAGGCCGTCTTCGAGCGGGCGGCGAGGATGCCGAGCGGCAGGCTCAGCGCCACGGCGATCACGGCGGACACGAGCACCAGGGCGAGCGTGTCCATCGCATTCGACCACTGGTCGATGCCGGCGATGAGCAGCAGGCCGAGGACGGTGCCCGCGCCGAACACCCAGCCGCGCAGCCAGACCCCGAGAATCGCGAAGATCAGGATGACGCCCCAGAACGGCGGTGTCTGCAGCGCCCAGTCCACGCCGTCGTACATACCGGTGAACACCACGCGGATGACGTCGAACAGGCCGCCGAACGTCGTCGTCACGAAGTCGACGACGCTGGTCGCCCACTCCCCCAGCGGGATGACCTTGGTCGTCTCGAGTGCGAAGGCGGTCATGCGAGCACCCCCGCCTCGTCGCCGGCGGTCTCGCGCAGGGCCAGCGTCATCGCGTCGGCGGGCACGGTCGCCGGTGGTTCGACCACGACCGGGATCTCTGTCGTGTCGCTGGTGACGTTGCCGAGCGCGGCCAGAAGTGTCACCCGTGGAATCACCCCGAGCAGGCGGTGGTGCTCGTCGACCACGGCCAAGGGGAGGGCGCTTCCCACGGCCGGCTCGACGAGCTCGCTGAGCACCTCGTCGCGCGACACGGTCGCGATGTCCTCAGTGATCGCCTCGGTGAGGTCGGAACGGCCGTCGCGCACCTGTCGCATCACGTCGCGGTCGCGGACGGCACCGAGCAGCCGGCGCCCCTGCCCCACCACGAAGGCGGCCGAGGTCTGGAGGTCGCGCATGGTCCGCATCGCCGCACGCGGGCCTCCCGCGACCGTCACCAGCGCACGGGCCGGCTCCATCACGCTCGCCGCGGTCAGCACGCGGGCGCGGTCGACGTCTTGCACGAAGCTCGCGACATAGTCAGTGGCCGGGTCGGTGAGGATCTCCTCCGGCGTGCCGGTCTGCACGATCCGGCCGTCGCGCATCACCGCGATGCGGTCGCCGAGGAACATCGCCTCGTTCAGGTCGTGCGTGATGAACACGATGGTCTTGCCGAGCGAGCCCTGCAGCTCGATCAGCTGCTCCTGCATCTCGCGGCGGATCAGCGGATCGAGCGCCGAGAACGCTTCGTCCATCAGCAGCACATCGGTGTCGGCGGCCAGCGCCCGGCCGAGGCCGACGCGCTGCTGCATTCCGCCGGAGAGCTCGGAGGGGAGCTTGTCGCCCCAGCCCTCCAGACCGACCAGCCCGAGGATCTCGGCCGCGCGGGCACGCCGCTCGGCGACCGGCATGCCCTGCACCTCCAGCCCGTAGGCGATGTTGTCCAGCACTGTGCGGTGCGGCAGCAGGGCGAAGTGCTGGAACACCATCGAGATGTGCTTCCTGCGGACCTCCCGCAGCTGCTTCGCGGGCAGCCCGGTGATGGTCGTCCCCATGACCGCGACCTCGCCGGCGGTCGGCTCCAGCAGCCCGTTCAGCAGCCGGATCAGCGTGGACTTGCCCGAGCCGGAGAGTCCCATCACGACGAAGATCTCGCCGCGCCGGACCGTCAGGCCCGCATCGATGACGGCGGCCGTCCCGAGCCCCGTCACCTCGCCTCTCGTGGCGCCGTCGCGCAGGCGGCGCACCGCCTCCTGCGGTTTGCGTCCGAAGACCTTGAAGATGTTCCTCGCCTCGACGGCGATCGTGTCGCTCAACTCTGTACTCCCCGGCGTGCTCGCCCCCGCGAGTCACGCACAGTTGTTGCGCCCGGGCCGGAGGCATGCGGCGACGGCAGCACGACTCGAGCGTGGACCCTCCACGCGAATCGCCATCGCAGGCGCGACCATCGGGGTGCGCCCATGCCAGCCGACCATACGATCCCGCCGGGCCACCTGTGCGGCCACACGGCCCGAGATCGCGGGCTGGTTCACCCGGTGCGCCATGCCGTTCGGCGCCCCGGTCCGCCTTCGACGCTATCAGTGGTTTCGCAGCGATGGCCAATCGAGCGTGTGAGGATCCACAGCAGAGCGGCGGCGCGGTGCTACCGCCCGCAGGGCGGATCCGGCAGAGTGGGCGCATGGCGAACAGCACCGGCGATCACCCCTGGCAGCGTGTCCCGATCGAGCCGCAGAGCGTGGACGCACCGCTCTCGCGCGCAGCGGTCTTCCTCGTCGTCACGGTGGCCGACACACCCGACGCGCTCGCGACAGCGCGCGACGTGATCTCGAGCATCTCCGACCTCGTGAAGACCGTCGGCTTCCGCGACCTGAACGCGCACCTGTCGTGCAACATCGGTATCGGAGCGCAGTTCTGGTCGCGGCTGACCGACGTCGCGCCGCCCGTGGAGCTGCATCCGTTCGCGGAGATCCGCGGCGCCGTGCACACCGCGGTCGCGAGTCCCGGGGACCTGCTGTTCCACATCCGGGCGGAGCGCGGGGACTTCTGCTTCGAGTTCGAGCGGCAGCTGCTCGACCTCCTCGGCGACGCGATCACGGTGCAGGACGAGGTCACCGGCTTCCGATACTTCGACGCCCGCGACCTGCTCGGCTTCGTCGACGGCACCGCCAACCCGACGGGAGGCGACATGGCGGAGGCCGCGATCGTCGGCGACGAGGATCCCGTGCACGCCGGAGGCAGCTACGTCGTCGTGCAGAAGTACCTCCACGACCTCTCGACGTGGAACCGTCTCCCCGTGCCGTCGCAGGAGGACGTCATCGGCCGCACGAAGGTCGAGAACATCGAGCTCGACGATGTCGAACACGGCCAGAAGGCCCACAAGACTCTGGCCACCATCACCGACGACCAGGGCGTCGAGCACGACATCCTGCGCGACAACATGCCCTTCGGACGCCCAGGCCAGGGCGAGTTCGGCACCTACTTCATCGGCTACTCACGCCGGTTGTGGGTGATCGAGAAGATGCTGGAGCGCATGTTCGTCGGCGACCCGGTCGGCAGTCACGACCGCATCCTCGACTTCTCGACGGCCGTGACCGGCACGACGTTCTTCGTGCCGACGCGCGGCTTCCTGGAGGCGCTCGCGGACTGATCCAGGTCGTCGTCACGACGGCGGCGCGCCGTGCCAACTCGTGTCGTTCGACTGCTTCGCGCCGCCTGACCGGCTCTCGAGACCTGGCCGACCCCGATTCCGACGAGCACGATCGCGAGACCGAGGAGCTGTCGCCAGGTGAGTGCCTCCCCGGCGACGAGCGCGCCCAGCGCGACGCCGGTGACCGGGTTGAGCAGCCCCACCAGGCCGACGACGGCGGGGCCGAGGCGGCGCATCCCGGCGAACCAGGCGAGGTAGGCCAGCGCCGTCGCGACCAGCGACACGTAGGAGAACCCCGCGATCGCGGCAGCGTCGAGCGCGGGCGGCGCGCCCTCCACCACCGCCGCGAACGGCAGCACGAGGACGCCGCCGGCGACCAGTTGCCAGGCCGTCGACGACAGCACGTCGACGTCGTTCCATCGGGTCGCAAGCACATAACCGACCGCGGAGAGCAGCATTGCCGCGACCGCGGCCACCAGCCCGAGCGGATCGACCGCAGAGCCTCCCCCGTAGAGCATCACCGCCACTCCCGCGACACCCGCGAGGGCACCCGCCAGCGACAGCGCCCGTGGCCGCTGGCCCAGCAGCATCCAGCCGAATCCCATCAGAGCGAGTGGTGACGTCGCCATCACCGTCGACGCGATGCCGGACGGCAGCAGCCGGGCCACCGCATACACGAGCACGAAGAACCCGCCCGCGTTGAGCGCCCCGAGCACGAACGCGCGCCACCACCACGCCCCGTGCGGGCGCCGGCGGGCGACGGCGAGGAGCAGCAGCCCGGCCGGCAGCGCGCGCAGAACGGCGCCCCACAGCGGTGTGTCGGGAAGCACCGCCCGCGTGACGACGTAGGTCGATCCCCAGGCGACGGGCGCGATCGCGGTGACGGCGATCCAGCGCCATTTATCTTCCATGGAAGCTATGTTAGCTTCCATGGAAGGTATTGTGAAACCATGACCCCCGCACCCGACCGCGTCGCCGGCATTCAGCAGGAATGGCGTCGCGAGCGTCCCGACCTCGACCCCGCACCGCAGGGGGTCATCGGCCGCCTGCACCGGGTGGCCGGCCTCCTGACCGAACAGCTCGTCGCCGTGTACGCCCGCCACGGGCTCACGGAGGGCGATTTCGATGTGCTCGCCACCCTTCGCCGAGCCGGCGCGCCCTACGAGCGCACCCCCGGCGAGCTCGCGCAGCACACGATGGTGACCACCGGCGGCATGAGCAAGCGCATCGATCGGCTCGAAGAGGCCGGACTCGTCTCGCGCCGCACATCGTCGACGGACGGCCGCGGTCGCGTCGTCGCCCTCACCCCGGACGGAGTCGCCCGCATCGACGCGGCCGTCACCGAGCACTTCGCCAACGAGCGGCGGCTCCTCGACGAGCTCTCCCCCGCCGACGCGCGCGCTCTGGAGCGCATCCTCACGACCTGGCTGGCGCACCTCGGGGGCTGACGGCGCAGCGGCCTGCCGCCATCTGCCGCCGCTCGCCGCAACAGGCCGTCATCTTCGTGGCGGCGGACCGTGGCGGCGAGGTACAAAAGGCCATCATGTCGCGCATCTTCACGAGCAAGTTCAACCCGGGCCGCGCCCGCTGGGAGCTGGTGGTGAGTCCGCGCGGCGATGTCTACGCGTTCCCGCTCACGCTGCCGATCGCGCAGCGTCAGGTGCTCGGCGGCCACAAGCGCTACCTGGTCGGCAAGGTCGTGAAGCAGACGGAGACCTGGACGGCCGCAGGGCCGTCCGGCTTGATCTACGGCACGACCTTCCCGACCCTGCCCTCCGCGCTGGAGGCCATCGCCGACGAGGTCGACCTCGCCCCCGTCCCCTGACGCACACCCTTCACGCCGAGGGGCACGTTGTTGTCCCTTTCGGGGCCCGAAAGGGACAACAACGTGCCCCTCGAGCGTCGAGAGCGACGCGGGTCAGGCGGATTTGAGGAGGGCGTCCTCCAGGGCGACCCAGGGCAGCATCGCGCACTTCACGCGCGTCACGTAGCGCGAGACGCCCGCGAGCACGACCGCGTCGCCGAGGAGCTCCTCGTCGCCCTCCAGCGTGCCCTTGGACTGCATCAGCTCGCGGAACGCCCCGATCGACGCGGTCAGCGTCGCCCGGTCGGTGTCGTGCACGAGGTCGCTCAGCAGCGACGCCGACGCCGTCGAGATCGAGCAGCCGTGCCCCTCCCAGCTGATCGCCCCGATACGGCCGTCCGCGGCCGGATGCACGCCGACGGTCACCTCGTCGCCGCAGGTCGGGTTGTACTGGTGCGAGCTCGCCGCCGCGTCGTCGCGCAGTCCGAAGCCGTGCTTCTCGCGCGCGTGGTCGAGGATGACCTGCTGATAGAGGTTCTGGAGGTCGCTCACCGGTCGATCACCCCGAAGAAGTCCCTGGCGTCGGCGACGGCCTCGATGGCGGCATCCACCTCGTCGGCGGTGTTGTACAGGTAGGTGCTGATCCGCGTGGAGGCGGTCGCCCCGAAGCGCCGGTGCACCGGCTGGGCGCAGTGGTGGCCGACCCGCACCGCGATGCCGCGGTCGTCGAGGAACTGGCCGACGTCGTGCGAGTGGATGCCGTCCACGACGAAGCTCGCCAGGCCCACTCGTGGAACTCCGACCCCGGGGCCGAGAACGCGCACACCCGGGATGGCGGACAGTCCCGCGACGAGCCGCGCCCCCAGCTCCTCCTCGTGTGCCTCGATCGCCGGCATGCCGACCGCGTCGAGGTAGTCGACCGCCGCCGCCAGCGCGACCGCCTGCGAGACCCGCTGCGTGCCCGCCTCGAACCGCTGCGGCGCCGGAAGGTACTCGGCGCCCTCCAGCGTCACCGTGGTGATCATCGATCCGCCGGTGAGGAACGGGGGCAGCGCATCCAGCAACTCTGTGCGGCCGTAGAGCGCGCCGACCCCGGTCGGGCCGAGCATCTTGTGGCCGGAGAAGACCGCGAAGTCGACGCCCAGCGCGGGGAAGTCGACCGCGAGGTGCGGGACCGACTGGCAGGCGTCGAGCACCACCAGTGCGCCGTGCCCGTGCGCCAGCTCCACCAGCGCACTGACCGGGTTGATCGCGCCGAGCACGTTCGACACGTGGCTGAATGCGACGACCTTCGTGCGCGCGCCGATCAGCTCGGCGGCCTGGTCGAGCCGCAGCTGCCCGTCGTCCGTCAGCCCGATCACCCGCAGGGTGGCACCCGTGCGCGCGGCCAGCTCCTGCCACGGGATGAGGTTGGCGTGGTGCTCGGCCTCCGTGACGACGATCTCGTCGCCCGCGCCCAGCCGGAAGCGCTCGGCCTCCACACCCCCGCGCCCGAGGGAGGCGTTGGACATGCTGTAGGCGAGCAGGTTGACACCCTCGGTGGCGTTGGAGGTCCAGACCAGCTCCTCCGGCCGGGCTCCGACGAACCCTGCGACGCGCGCACGGGCCTCCTCGAACAGCTCGGTGGCCTCCCCCGCCACGGTGTGGGCGCCCCGGTGCACGGCGGAGGTGTATCGCTCCGCGAACGCGCGTTCGGCGTCGAGGACCTGCCGCGGCTTCTGCGAGGTGGCCCCCGAGTCCAGATAGACGAAAGGATGGCCGTTGACCTCGCGGGCGAGGATCGGGAAGTCCGAGCGGAGTCGGACCGGATCGAGGGTGTCGGTGCGCATACTGATGTCAACGCTAGCGGGGTTCGC
This sequence comes from Leifsonia sp. TF02-11, assembly GCF_017565305.1. Taxonomy (GTDB): domain Bacteria; phylum Actinomycetota; class Actinomycetes; order Actinomycetales; family Microbacteriaceae; genus Leifsonia. The sequence goes on along the minus strand of NZ_JAGEKP010000014.1, from coordinate 48,530 downwards.
TGCAATCCCGCCGTGTGGGATAGGACTGTGACGGCGGCTCGCCGGGCGCCTCCCGAGCGCCGGTAGTCTCGATGGCATGGTCGAACGCACCAACGGCTCCCCCTGGTTCTTCGTCGGCGGCATCCTGCTCGTGGTGGTCGGCCTCGCCGGTCCCCTGCTGATCGACGCCGCCACCGGCGAGGTGCAGTGGATCGTGCGCGGGGTCGGCGTGCTGGTGGCGATCGGCGGCGGGGTCCTGATCGGGTTCGGCCTGCGGAGGCGGCGCGGGCGCTGAAAGCGGCCTCGCCGGCTGCGAGCCGCGGCCTCGCCCGACGGCGGCGGCCGCCACCGGCTCTGGACGTGTCCCCGGACGCGGCGTAGATTCCCGTCGTGCGCTGTCGCCTGCTCGTGCCTGTCGCCCTCCTCGCGACGCTTGCGCTGCCCGCCGTGCTCGCCTCCCCCGCCGACGCGGTGACGACAGGGCTCTGGGCCGGCTGGGCGACGACGGGTATCAACGCCTACACCGTGCAGGTGGCCAACACACCGCCGATGACGGCGACGGTCACGACCGACTCGCGGCAGGGCCAGACCGGCACGATCAGCGGCGCCTCCACCTGGCTCGCCGCGGGCACCCCGGTGGGCGCGAAGTACGGCTCCAGTCAGGGCCGCGCGTATCTGAACCTCCGGCCCAAGGCCGACGCCCCGACGGCGCCGTCGACCACGACCTACTCGTTCGCCGCCCCCACGCCGACCTCCGGCTGGACGTTCGTGCTGGGCGACATCGACGCCGACAAGTTGCAGGTGCGGGCGATCGGTCCGGACGGCGCTCTGCTCTCGGCGGCCCAGCTCGGGTATCGCGGCGGCTTCAACTACTGTGCACCCGGCATCGCGGGCAAGCCGTCGTGCACGGGCTCAGCGGCGGACGTCCCCGCGTGGGACCCGGCCACCCTCACGCTGACCGGCAACGCCGCCGCCGCCGACACCAACGGCTCAGCCGGCTGGTTCGAGCCGAACGCCCCGATCTCGGCACTGACGTTCATCTTCACCCAGCGATCCGGGCTGCCGGTCTACCAGACCTGGTTCGCCTCGCTCGCCAGGGACATCACCGGCACCGTGAGCGCCGCGACCGGCTCGCCGGGCGGTGCGACGCTCACCCTGCGCGACGCGGACGGCGCCGTCATCGCCACCACGACCTCCGCGGCCGACGGCAGCTACGCCTTCACCGGGGTGCAGGCGAGCGACGGCTACACCGTCACGCTCAGTCCTCCCGCCGGAATGATCGCCGACGGAGCGCGCACCCGGCCGGCCGACCTCGCCGCGGCCGACGCGGTGGTGGACTTCGGCATGCACGTGATCGTCCCTGTCGCGATCGGCGGGATCGTGCGCGACACCGACGGCAACCCGGTTCCGGACGCGACCGTGCAGCTGGCGCCCGGCGTCACGACGACCACCGGCCCGGACGGCACCTATCTGTTCGACACGGCCGCGGTGGGCACGTACCAGGTGCAGGTCGTCGGCGTCCCCGCCGGCTTCACCGTGGTGGGCGGCGCGGTTCCCGTCACAGTCCCGGCCGGATCGCAGACTCCGATCGGCGGTGTCGACTTCACCGTCCGCGCGAACCCCGACCTGAGCGGCCGGGTCACCGACGCGGGAGGCGGCGTGCCGGGCGTGGTGGTCACCGCCACGTCGGCCGGCGGGTCGTCGAGCGTCGTCACCGGGGCCGACGGCAGCTACCGGTTCGCAGGCCTCGCCGCCGGCGACTACACCGTCACGGTCGGCGCTCCGCCCGGCTACACCGTGAGCGGTCCCGCGAGCCGCGCCGAGACCGTGACGACGTCGGACGTGCCCGGTGTCGACTTCGCCCTCGCCCGCACCGGTGCCGTGGAGGGCACGGTGAGCTCGGCCACAGGGCCGGTCGCCGGCGCCGCCGTCAGCATCCAGGGCCCGGGCGGCACGACCGTCCTCACCACCGGAGCCGACGGGATGTACGCGACAGGAGGCCTGACCTCCGGCACCTACACGATCACCGTGACGCCGCCGCCGGGGTTCGAAGCAGACGGCGCAGCGCGGCGGACCATCACGATCACCGACGCGGGTGAGGCGCTCACCGCGCAGGACTTCGTGCTGGCGGTCGTCGCGCCACCACCGCCGCCTCCCCCGCCTTCGCCCGGTGGTGCCGGTGGCGCCGCCTCGGCGATGACGACGACCGAGCTCGCGGACACCGGATCGGGTGCACCGCTGATCGCCGGCGGCGTCGCGGCTCTCGGGGCCGTCGTCGCGGGCGCGGCGGCGCTTGCGGCCTCCCGGGTCCGACGGAGGGCGTGAACCCCCGGGTGCCTCCGCAAGCGTGAATCCCGACGGAATGACCGACACGCCCCAGGGGTGGAACGACGATTCTGCCTGTGGCCGCGCAGGGTGCTAACCTGACCGGGCGCTGGGTTCCGAGCAGTCGCTCATGGGGGGAACATGAATCGTCGTCAGTCCGTGCTGGTCGCTGTCCTGTTGTCGGTGGTCGCGATCGCACTCGTAGGTTTCGGGTCGGTCGCCGTGATCGACTCGTTCTCCGGCGCGCCACTGTCGCCCGGCGTCCACGGCGCGCCATGACCTGGCGCGCAGCGCGGGCTATTCGACCGCCGCGCGAGCGAGATCGCGCAATTCGATGAGCCGGCCGGCGGTACCGCCGGTCCCGCCGCGGACCGCGATGTGCTGTCGTGACGACGGCGTGAAGGCGGCATCGAGCGCCGAGCTGATCATCAGCAGATAGAACCGCAGCAGCCGGGAGGTGTCGGCGCGCAGCAACTCCTGCTCCGGCTCGCAGTCCATCCCCTCCAGCCAGCGCGACAGCTGGGTGAAGGCGATGCGCAGCCGCAACCCCTGCCGGGCCTCCGCGACGCCGAGTCTGCGGTCCGACGACCGCGCCCCCTCAGAGTGCCTCGGATCACCCGCGAGCGCGCACCGCTCGAGGAGTGCTTCTGCGGCGTCGAGCTGCGCGACGGCCTCCTCGAGAACGGCGAGCAGCGTGAGGGCGCCGAGCGTGTCCTCCGACAGCGGATCACGCGGAGAGGATGCTCCACGAGGCCGGGCGAACCATCCCATCAGCTCCCCTCCCTCCTGAAGGAGTGGGACCGATTGTACGCCTCGCGACAGCGAACCCGACACGGCGCTCGTCCAACGGTCACGCCCCGGGCCGGACGGGTGCGGACGAAAGAGGGTGCGTCCGGTCTCATCCCGTCCTGTGGATGAGACCGGACGCACCGTCGCCCACGTCATGGAGCGACCTTCGGTTCGGGCGGAACCCCCCGGATCCGCGAACACCGGTCCCACGAGTGTCCCTCGTGGTGGTTACGCGCGGGTGAACAGAGACGGGGATGTGGCCGTGACGCGAAGCGCGCAATCTGAGAGTTCGTGCGGAATCGGGGGGGGTGTGGAGCCGACGATATGAAACGCATCGTCGGCGGAAGCCACCTCCGGACTGAAAGGGCTCGCCGCCGCCGCAGAACACGCGTGACCGCGGCGCCATTCCCGTCATCATTGTGAAGTGGTGTTGGCGCCATTCAGCGTGGGAGGGGCGGCTGCGAGCCCTTTCGTCGGTCAGCGCTTGAGCCAGCCGATCCGGAGTACCGCTGCCGCCTGGCGACGACTGCGTTCGAAATCGACGGCCGAGCAAACTGGGCGACCTTGACAGGCTCTCGAGTCCCGAACCAGAGACTGACCTCGCGCTCGTCGAAGAGCACCGCAAAGAATTGAGGGGCAACATCCGCGTGACTGGCCGGGCTCGGGATGACGCCCAGCGCACTTAGCGCCTCATCAAGTCCCGCGGCTTTCTGTGACGTGAGCACCGTCGCCGCTGGGAAGCGCCGCCGAAGCCTCCGATTGCGGTTCAGTTGAGGGGCAAGGATCGGGAGCACCATCAGTAGAAGGAGAAGCGGGAGCCCCACCAGAGTGGCCAGTATCGCCACGAGCGCCGACCCTCCCCTTTGGGGAGACTGACCGAATGCGGAGGTCACCAAGGCAATCACAGAAAGCCCGGCAAACACGGCGAACGGGATGGTCGCCACCCACACGCGCCTCCCGCCCGAGGTGCTCTTGCTGTCAATCATGCTCGTACCGATCCCAACTGCACGCGCGCGTGCCACCTGTTGGATCTTACGAATACGACTAGCAGTTGCCGAAGTTGCGCCGCGTCCACCGTTCACCTCAAGCCGAAGTTGCATTCGTCATAGCTCTGAGCGTGTTGCTGTCGGCGCGAGCGCTCATTTCCAGTCGAACGCGAAGCACCAACGCAAGGCGGCGACCGCGTCCGCGCTCAAGTCCGGATGGTGTCTGGCAAAGGTTTCGGCAGCTCGGTTGGCTGATTCAACCAGTGATTCGTCAGGATTGGGCTTGACCTCGTAAAACTCTGTCTCCAGGGCGTCAACCGTCCGTGCGAGATCTTCGGCCTCCGGCCCTGGAAAATGCTCCTCTACGCGCTCAAGGCTTCGCTGAGGAAAGTTGGCTGTTTCGATCCCCGTGTAGACAATTATCGCGGCGCTGATCGTGTCCGAGTTCACTAGCGGCTCCACAGCAAGGTAGGCACTCCGGTTGCGGTATCGATTGCGCTTACAGAGGTGACGGCGGGGTTCGACTTGAGCTCGGGCAACTCGACCGTGTTCCAGATACTGGTGAGACTCGAGTTGCCTAGTACGACCCGGACATTACCACTCGCGCCACGCGCGAAGCTGCCCGATCCCCCGCTCCACCCTGCGACTGTCGATGGATTATCTGGACTGTACTTCGGAAGCGTTCTGCCGCCGCTGCGTGTTCGAGCGTGGTGCCCCCATGGTCCGCTGCCTACTTGGCCGCAATTGTCTCTCCATCCTTTCCAAGCCCAGACCAGAAGACGGCCTGGGCTCGCTGAGTATCGAATTCCCCGGTGCATTGCTCTGCCAGATCCGGCGCTACAGGCGGAGCCTGAGGGGAGGGACTCGGCGTCGCCGCGGGGCCGCTCCCCGCTCCCGTCGACGAGAAGGACGTGAGACCCCGACCCTGCCCCTTCGGCCAATAGCTCGGTTCCTGGCCCGTCGCCAATTCGAGTTGGAGAGGCAGGACCAGCCGACATCGGGCGGCGTCCTGAGAAGATCAGGAAGGGGCGTCGTTGGCACGCCGATCATTCTGCGCCAAGAGGGCCTGAGCTCGCCCAGCAACGAGTGCGGCCTCTCGAAGCCGCCTTCCCGCCGGTGAACGAAGAGTCTCCATGCTCTCTCCAGCCTCGAGTGCTGGCCTGAGCACAACGCCAAACATGGCAAGGAGCGCGCCGCGTCGCTGGTCGTCGGGCATTTCCGTCTCGAGATCAAGCAACGAGTTCACCTGGGCATCGTCTTGGGCGCCGAGCAACTGCCCAATTCGAATGCGGACATGGCATTTGTTTTCTTTGGGAGCGACCGCATCTCCGAGTTCGCGCAGCCAGAGACCTATGTTGACGTAGTAGCGAGGCGAGTATTGAGACCTCTGCAGATTGGCAACGGTCACCACGTCCGATGTCGACCGGTGCCACGAGCCGCTCTGTTTTCGGAAACCCTCGGCCTTCATGAATTCGTCGAAGGCTGTCTGAATGACGTCCCGCGTCATTTTCCTCCGTAGGTAACGACTGATCCCGTCCACGGTGTTTCTCCGGGATACTCCCTATTCAACTCGTCAACGTAGCCGTCCATCTGACGATTTCCCAACCCCGCGGGCTGTCTCCATAGTCGGTGCTCCGAGTTGATAGCGACTAAACGCTGACCAATCACTTCCGCCGAGAAAACAGGCAACAAAAAAGCCCCGGAAATCCGGGGCTCTTGAGCTGGGGTACCTGGACTCGAACCAAGAACAACTGAACCAGAATCAGCCGTGTTGCCAATTACACCATACCCCAAGGGCTTCGGGCCAAGGCCCGGGCACGAGTAACAACTCTAGCCTATGCTCCGCTGCTTCCACAAAACGCCGCGGGGGCCGGGCGAGCCGTCGCGCGGCCCTCCGGTCAGGCCGCGACCGTCGCCGTCTCCTCCTCTTCCGCGGTGGCTGCGAGCGTGTCGTCGGCCGCTTGTCTGCGTCGCAGCGTGAGCAGGTGGCTGATGCCGATGAGCGCGAGACCCGCGGTCGCCCAGAGTGCGAGCCGGAGGCCGTCGAAGCCGAAGGACTGGCCGGGCAGGTAGGTGAGTGCGCGGGCCGCGTCGAGCCAGGCTGCGCCCGTCCAGAAGGTGCTGAGGCCCGCAAAGAAGGGCGGCATCATGTTGGTCGGGAAGATCCCTCCCGAGGTCGTGACGTTGAGCATGACGAACAGCAGCGTGAGCACCGGCGTGGTCCAGCGTCCGAGCATGGGGTGGAGGCCGACGCCGATCGCGATGATCCCGAAGGTGTAGAGCGCGCCGAGGAGGCCGATGCTCCACTCGTTGCCCGTGAGCACGTGGAAGAGCGGGCCGGCGACCACGACGCCGATCGCGGAGACGACGACGGCCGTCGCAGCCGACACGGCGATGCGCCAGCCGATGCCCAGGCGTGCGGTCACAGCGGCGATCGCGATCGCGCTCGAGTAGCCGCCGACGCTCATCGCCACCATGAGAAAGAACAGCCCCTGGCCGGTCATGTCGTCGGCCGGCACCGGGCGGACGTCGTCGACCGTCACCGGCAGGTGCTGCTGGTAGGCGATCGGGAGCAGCAACTCCTCCGCCGCACTCGCCTCGGCAGGCGACGCGGCTGTCGAGAGGATGATCGTCGCGTGGGAGGCATCGGTCGCGTACGCGGCGGAGATCGTGCCGTCCGCGACCTTCTGCTCCGCCTGCTTCACGGTCGCGACCGTGCGCACGTCGAGCGCGTCCGGCGCCTTGTCGTTGAGCGTCTGGGCGAAGACCTGCGCTGCCGGCCCTTCTCCGACGATCCCGATCGGGATGTTGCTGGGCTGCGCGGCGTGGAACGCACCGAGGTAGGCCAGCGCCATCCCCGCGGCGAGGAACAGCGGGATGAGGATGTGCGAGCCGAAGGTCTTCCAGAAGGACGCGGGCGGCCAGACGCTCGGTTTTGGGGCGACAGCGGGGACGGGCGTGATGCGGTGCGCGGACATGCGGTGGTCGGAATCCTCTCGAGTGCAGAGTTGCAGAGAGCAACATACGTCGATTCGTTGTATTGCGCAACTCGCGGGCCGTAGGCTGGGGCGATGACGACCCCCGCGCTCCCGGACGACTCCGACCCGATCGCCCGCGTGCAGCGCGAGCTCCTCACGGTCGGTCGGCGCGGCACCGCGCGCGTGCGGCGCGAGGACGAGGCGCTCTCGGTGGTCGACCGCTCGCTGCTCACCTACATCCAGGACAATCCCGGCTGCCGCGCGGTCGACATCGCGACGCACTTCCAGCTCAACCGCTCGACGGTCTCGCGTCAGCTCGGCGCGCTCCTCGACCACGGGTACGTGATCGCCGATGAGGAACCGGCGGGAGGCCCGCGGGGCATCGCGCTGCGGCTCACCGACGCCGGCAGCGCCGCCTTCCACCAGTCGACGCGCACCGTGCTGGACTCGGTCGCCCGCCGCCTGGAAGGCTGGTCACAGGACGACCTGGAGGCTTTCGCCCGCATGCTGGAGCGCTACAACTCGGCTCCGGACGAGTGACGCGGCACCGAGGCTAGAGGACGGCCGCGTCGTCCACCGCGATGCCGATGAGGTCGCGGTTGACCGCCGCGGCGACCACAGCGCCCGACCCGGCAGCGACGATGAGCTGCTGCGGCCCGGGCGCTGCGGTCTCGCCCGCGGCGTAGACGCCGGGCACGGACGTGCGCCCCTGCGCGTCGGTCACCAGGTAGCCGTCGGAGTCGGTGTCGAGGTCGAGGGCGTCCGCGAAGGACACCGCGGGCGTCCAGACGGGCCGGACGAAGCCGCCCGCACGATCGATCACCGTGCCGTCGGCGAGCCGCACGCCGGTCATGACGCCCTTCTCCCCCACCAGGTCGTCGATCGCGCGGCGCTCGACGCGCACGCCGAGTCGCGCCAACGCGCGTTCTTCGTCGTCGCTCACCGGGGCGACGTCGTTGGTGAACACGATCAGGTCGTCCGTCCACTGCGTGAGCAGCAGCGCGCGCTCCACCAGGTCCGTCGTCTCGCCGATCAGCGCGAGCGGCTCCCCCGCCTTCTCGAAACCGTCGCACTCCAGGCAGCTGTGCAGCTGCGTCCCGTAGTACGCCCGCAGGCTCGGGAGGTCGGGCATCGTCTCGGTCACACCGGTCGCGATCACGACCGTCGACGCGACCACGTCCACATCGGAGCCTCCGCGCACTCCGCGGCCGCGCACCCGGAAGCCGTCCGCCTCGACCGCGACGTCGCTCACCTGCGCGAACACGACGTCGGCGTCGGCGTAGCCGGAGACTTCCTCGCGCCCGAGCCGACGTAGCTCCGACGGGGCGACCCCGTCGCGCGTGAGGAAGCCGTGCGCCCGCAGGGTCGCCGCGTGCCGGGGGCGGTTGCCGTCGACGACCAGCACCCGGCGGCGGGCGCGAACCAGGTTCAGCGCGGCACTGAGCCCGGCGGGGCCTCCCCCGACGACGAGGACATCGACGCTGGCCGTCACCGCTCGGCCTAGGCTTCCGACGCGCCCAGCGAGGCCGAGAGCGCGTCCAGACGTGCGATCGACTCCGTCTTGCCGAGGATCTCCATCGACTCGAAGAGCGGAGGCGAGACCCGGCGGCCCGACACCGCGACGCGCAGCGGACCGAACGCGACCCGTGGCTTCAGCCCGAGTGCCTCCACCAGGGCGTCGCGCAGGGCGGACTCGATCGCGTCGTGCGTCCACTCGGACTCCGGGACGACCTCCAGCGCGCCGATCGACGCCGCCAGCACCTCGCCCGCGTTGTCGGGCAGCGACGCACGGGCATCGTCCTCGACGGTGAGCGACGTGGACTCGGTGAACAGGAAGCCGAGCATCCCCGGGGCCTCGCCCAGCAGCTGCACGCGCTCCTGCACGAGCGGTGCTGCCTGATCGAGCACCGTGCGCTGCGCGTCGGTGAGCGGCTCGGTCAGCACTTCGGCGGCGACGAGGTACGGGATGGTGCGCTCGGCGAAGTCGCCGACCTCCAACAGGCGGATGTGGTCGCCGTTGATGGACTCGGCCTTCTTCTGGTCGAACCGGGCCGGATTCGGGTTCACGTCGGCGACGTCGAACGCGGCCACCAGCTCGTCGATCGAGAAGACGTCGCGGTCGTGGCTCAGCGACCAGCCGAGGAGCGCCAGGTAGTTGACGAGGCCCTCCGGAATGAAGCCGCGGTCGCGGTGGTGGAACAGGTTCGACTCGGGGTCGCGCTTGGACAGCTTCTTGTTGCCCTCGCCCATCACGTACGGGAGGTGCCCGAACCGCGGCACGAACGTGGTCACTCCGGCATCGATGAGCGCGTGATACAGCGCGATCTGTCGCGGGGTGGACGACAGCAGGTCCTCTCCGCGGAGGACGTGCGTCACGCCCATGAGCGCGTCGTCGACCGGGTTGACGAACGTGTAGAGCGGGTGGCCGTTGGGGCGCACGACGACGAAGTCGCTGAACGACCCGGCGGGGAACGTGATCTCGCCGCGCACGAGGTCGTCGAAGCTCAGGTCGGTGTCCGGCACGCGCAGGCGCAGCGCCGGCTCGCGGCCCTCCGCGCGATAGGCGGCCTTCTGGTCATCGGTCAGGTCGCGCTCGAAGTTGTCGTACCCGAGCTTGGGGTCGCGGCCGAGCGAGACGTTGCGCGCCTCGATCTCCTCGCCGGTTGCGAAGCTCTCGTAGATGTGGCCGGACGCCTTCAGGCGCTCGATCAGGTCGCGGTAGATGTCGTACCGCTGCGACTGCCGGTACGGGCCGTGCGGGCCGCCGACGTCGATACCCTCGTCCCAGTCGAGGCGCAGCCAGCGCAGCGCGTCGAGGATCATCGCGTAGCTCTCTTCGCTGTCGCGCGAGGCATCGGTGTCCTCGATGCGGAAGATGAGCTTGCCGCCGGTGTGCCGCGCGTACGCCCAGTTGAACAGGGCGGTGCGGATCAGACCGACGTGCGGCGTACCGGTGGGCGACGGGCAGAACCGCACGCGCACATCGGCGCCGGTCGCGGTCGAGAAGGGGTGCGAATCGTTGTCAGACATACCCTTGGAATCTTACTTGGGAGCGCGCACCGGATTCACCAGCGAACCCACGCCGTCGACCTCCACCTCGACGGTGTCGCCGGGCTTCATCGGGCCGATGCCGGACGGGGTGCCGGTGAGGATGACGTCGCCGGGCAGCAGTGTGAACACGCTCGAGGCGTACGCGACGATCGACGGGATGTCGTGGACCATGTCGCTGATCGGCGCCTCCTGCTTCAGCTCACCGTTCAGGCGCGTGCGCAGCACGGCTCCGGCGGGCAGCTCGGTCTCGATGACCGGGCCGAGCGGGCAGAAGGTGTCGAAGCCCTTGGCCCGCGTCCACTGGCCGTCCTTCTGCTGGAGGTCGCGTGCCGTGACATCGTTGGCCACGGTGTAGCCGAAGATGTGGCTCGCCGCGTCGGCCTCCGACACGTTGCGTGCGATCGTGCCGATCACGACCGCGAGTTCACCCTCGAAGTCGACGCGCTCGGACTGGGGCGGCACGACGATCGGGTCGCCGAGGCCGATCACGGAGGTGTTCGGCTTGAGGAAGAGCAGCGGCTCCTCCGGGGCCTCGCCGCCCATCTCGGCCGCGTGCTCGTGATAGTTCTTGCCCACCGCGACGACCTTCGAGCGCGGGATGACCGGCGCGAGCAGCGCCCCCACCTTGCCGAGCGGCACGCGCTCGCCCGTAGTGTCGAACCCGGTGAACATCGGGTCGCCGGCGAGCACGACCAGTGCGTCGTCGTCGACGATCCCGTAGTCGATCTTCCCGTCGTGGCTGAATCGTGCGATCTTCACGCGTTCGAGCCTAGCGCCGCGACGATGCGCGCGATCGCCGGAGTGGCGACGTCGTGCCGGGCGCCGACCCGCACGAGCGCGCCGCCCAACGCGTCGAGCTCGCTCGGCCGGCCTGCGGCGAGATCCTCCTGCAGCGACGTGCGCAGGCCTCCCGGAACGCTGTGCAGCGCACGCACGAGCTCGAGCGAGGAGGCGGCCACGCCCTCGGCGGTCGAGCAGGCGGCGATCTCCGAGACGACAGCCTCGGTGAGCTCGGGGTCCTCGCTCAGCGCGGGGCCCGCGGACTGCCGCCAGTAGGAGGTCAGCAGCGCGAGCGCCGACAGCAGTCGGAACTTGGCCCACAGCACGTCGGCTTCCGTTCCGCCGGTCCGCACGCGCGGCCCCGCGTCCGAGAGGGCGCGCACGATCGCGAAGTCACCCGCGGCCTCAGGCACCTCGACGTTCAGGAACGGGCTGCGGTGGTCGATCACCGTGCTGGATGCGCGCAGGGCCGAGACCGTCACCGAGCCGCCCGCAACGGCGGACTCCGGCAGTGCCGCCCGCAGCGGCGCCATGTGCTCGACACCGTTGAGGACCGAGAGCACCTCGACGGGCCGGGCCGCCGCGATACCGGGGAGCACGTCGTCGAGGCCGTACGCCTTCGTGGCGACGATCACGCGCGCCCCGCGCGGAACCTCGGTCGACGCGGAGACCCGCTCCACGCCGTCGCCGAACGTTGCGCTGCGCACCTCGATGCCGTCCGCCCGAATGGCTTCCACGGTCGCCGGGCGGCCGACCGCGACGACCTCGTGGCCCGCGCGGCTCAGCAGCCAGGCGAGCAGTCCACCCACGGCACCGGGGCCGACGACGGCGAAGACGGGTTCGGCAGAGCTCATGGCACGATCGTAGCCAGCGATCAGAGCCCCGACAGCCCCCAGGCGCCGCCGTCGAGGGCGAGCAGCGCGTCAGCCGTCGCGGCGATCGCCGGCACGGCGTCGGAGCCCGAGGCCGCGACCAGGTTGATCGTGCGGTGGTCGCGGTTGGCGGTCGGCCGCAGCACCACCCCCGGAACGGAGCCGGCCGACCCGGCCGCGAGGGCGGGGAGCAGCGCGACGCCGACGCCTTCGGCGACCATCCGCAGCACGGCGATGAAGTTGTCGGTCTCGTAGGCGATGCGCGGCGCGTACCCGCACGCATCGGCCAGCTCCAGGAGGTGGCCACGGCACCGTGGGCAGCCGCCGATCCACGATTCGGCGGCCAGCCCGGCGAGGTCGACGCGGTCGGCGTCCGCCAGCGGATGGCCTGCCGGAAGGGCGACGAGCATCTCGTCCTTCCAGAGCGGAACGACCGCGAGACCCCTGGTGCTCTCGCGGTGCGGGTCGGCACGGTCCCCCGGGTAGCTGAACGTGATCGCCAGATCGGCGCTCTGGCCGCGCACGGCGGCGACAGCCTCGGGCGGCTCGGCCTCCAGATAGGTGATGCGCACACCGGGATGCTCGGCCTCCATGGTGCTGAGCAGTCGGGGAACGAGCGACGAGGACGCCGAGGGGAACCCGGCGAGTCGCACGCGGCCGGTCCGCAGGCCGCGGAGGTCGGCGAGCTCGCCCGCAGCGGCATCCAGGGCCGTGGTGACCGCCCTGGCGTGGCGCGCGAGGACACGCCCGGCCTCGGTGAGGCGCACGCCCCGGCCGGCGCGGGCGACCAGGGGCATCCCGATCCGGCCCTCCAGCCGGCGCAGGTGCTGACTGATCGCCGGCTGGCTGTAGCCGAGCGATTCTGCCGCGCGCGTGATCGAACCGAGATCGGCGATGGCGCGCACGACGCGGAGGCTGTGGGCGTCGAGGTCGTCGAGCAGCATTTCCGAATCATAACCAGAACGCATGTATTCGATTCAACACCTGCCCTGGTGTGATGTATCAGCGTCCCGCACGCTGGATGGCATGCCCGAATCGTCCGCACCTCCGACCGCTGTCGCCATGCCGTCCGTGTTCTGCGACGCCTTCACGGCCGGTCCCGGCTACCTCGCCGCGTGCACGCAAGGCCTCCCGACCCGTGCGACGGTCGACGCCACCCGCGACGATCTCGAGCGCTGGGCGCGCGGTGGCGCCTCCCCCGGCGACTACGACGCCGCGATCGCCCGCTCGCGCGCCGCCTTCGCGCGCATCGCGCGCGTCGCTGCCGACGATGTCGCCATCGGGTCCCAGGTCTCGGTGCTCGCCTCCCTGGTGGCGGCCTCCGCCCCTGACGGCGCCGAGGTGGTCTGCGTCGAGGGCGACTTCGCGTCCGTGGTCGCGCCCTTCCACGCGCACGCCCACCGAGGCGTGCGGGTCAGGGAGGTCCCGCTCACCCGACTCGCCCAGGCGGTCGACGAGCGCACCTGGCTGGTCGCGTTCTCGCTCGTGCAATCGGCGACGGGCGAGCACGCCGACGCCGACGCTGTGCTCGCCGCCTGTGCGCGCACCGGTGCGCTGAGTTTCGCCGACCTCACGCAGGCGCTCGGCTGGCTGCCGGTGGAGGCCTCCCTGTTCGACCTCACCGTGACGCACGCGTACAAGTGGCTCTGCGCGCCGCGGGGCAGCGCCTTCCTCACCGTGCGCCCGGAGCTGCGGGACACCCTCAACCCGGTTCAGGCGGGCTGGTTCGCCGGCGAGGACCCGTGGAGTTCCTGCTACGGGCCGCTCGATGCCCCGGCGGTGTCTGCGCGACGGTTCGACGTCTCCCCCGCGTGGCCCGTCTGGCCGGGGACCGCGGCGGCGCTGGAGTTCTTCGCGTCGCTCGATGCCGTCGCCGTGCACACGCACGCCACCGGGTTGGGCGATCGGCTCGCCGGGGCGCTCGGCCTGACGGATGCGCTCGGCGCGCCGGTGCGCGGTCGTGCCATCCTCACCTGGCCGGACCCGACCGGGGCCGACCTCGCGGCCTTGACCGCTGCCGACCTGCGCGCGTCGGGCCGCGCCGGCCGCGCCCGTGTCGCCTTCCACCTCTGGAACACGCACGACGACGTCGACCGCGTCGTAGCCGCCCTCGCCCGCTGACGCGAACCCTCCCGCCCACAACCGCGAGGGGCACGTTGTTGTCACTTGTCGGGGCGAGAAGTGACACCAACGTGCCCCTCGGCGGAGCTGTCTGGGTCAGCCGTCGAGGCGGACCATCCAGTTGTGGCGGTCGCGCTCGCGGCCGTACTGGATGTCGGTCAGCTCCTTGCGCAGCGACATCGTCAGCTCCCCGGGAGGGGCGGTGATGTCGCCGACGGTGAACGTGTCGGACTTCAGCTCGCCGATCGGGGTGATGACCGCAGCGGTCCCGCACGCGAACACCTCGACGATGTCGCCGGACTCCACGCCGGTGCGCCACTCGTCGATCGTCACGCGGCGGCGCTCCACCGTGTGACCGCGGTCGCGCGCGAGCTGCAGCACCGAGTCGAGCGTGATGCCCTCGAGGATGCTGTCCGAGTCAGGCGTGACGAGCGTGCCGTCCTTGTAGACGAGCACCACGTTCATCCCGCCGAGTTCCTCGAGGTACTTCCCCTCGACCGAGTCGAGGAACAGCACCTGGGCGCAGCCGTGCTCGTACGCCTCCGCCTGAGGCAGCAGGCTCGACGCGTAGTTGCCGCCGGTCTTGGCGGCACCAGTGCCGCCCTTGCCCGCGCGCGACCAACGGTCCGACAGCCAGATCGACACCGGGGCCACACCGCTCGGGAAGTAGGCGCCTGCAGGGCTCGCGATCAGGTAGTACGCCACCTTGTTCGCAGGACGAACGCCGAGGAAGGCCTCCTTGGCGAACATGAACGGTCGGAGGTAGAGGCTGGTCTCCTCACGGTCGGGCACCCAGTCGCCGTCTACCGCCACGAGCTGCTTCAGCGAGTCGAGGAAGTGCTCGACCGGCAGCTCGGGCAGTGCGAGGCGGTACGCGGACCGCTGCATGCGCGCGGCGTTCGCCTCCGGGCGGAAGGTCCAGATCGAGCCATCCGCGTGCCGGTACGCCTTCAGACCCTCGAAGATCTCCTGCGCGTAGTGCAGGACGGCGGCCGACGGGTCCAGCTGGATCGGTCCGTACGGGGAGACCCGCGGCCGGTGCCAGCCGCCCTTGGCCGACCAGCAGAGGTCGACCATGTGATCGGTGAAGTAGTTGCCGAAGCCGGGGTTCGCCAGGATCTCGTCGCGCTCGGCCGCGCTGCGTGCCGACTCGTTGCGAGTGACGTTCCAGAGGAGCCCCGCGGTCTCGGAGGGGCCGGAGGTGAGGTTGATGCTGGTGGAGGTCATTGAGTGTCCTTTGCTGCGATGCGTCAATTCTGCGCCACGCGGGCCGCGATCGCGTCGCCGATCTCGGAGGTCGTGCGTGCGTCGCCGTTGCGGGCGGCCAGGTCGGACGTCACCGCCTGCTCGACGCGCTCCGCGAGCTCCCTGGCGCCGAGGTGGCGGAGGAGGAGCGCGACGGAGAGGATCGCGGCGGTGGGGTCGGCCTTCTGCTGGCCGGCGATGTCGGGGGCCGATCCGTGAACCGGTTCGAACATGCTCGGGAACTCGCCCGCGGGGTTGAGGTTGCCCGAGGCGGCCAGTCCGATGCCGCCGCTGATCGCGGCCGCGAGGTCGGTGAGGATGTCGCCGAAGAGGTTGTCCGTGACGATCACGTCGAATCTAGCAGGATTCGTGACCAGGAAGATCGTCGCCGCGTCGACGTGCAGGTAGTCGACGGCGACGTCGGGGTGCTCGACGGCGACCGCGTCGACGATCCGCTTCCAGAGGCCTCCCGAGAAGGTCAGCACGTTGGTCTTGTGCACGAGGGTCAGCTTCTTGCGGCGCTGCTCGGCCTGCTCGAAGGCGTAGCGGACCACACGCTCCACGCCGTACGCCGTGTTGACGGAGACCTCGTTGGCGATCTCGTGCGGTGTGCCCTGTCGGATGGCGCCGCCGTTGCCGACATACGGCCCCTCCGTACCCTCGCGCACGACCACGAAGTCGACGGCTCCCGGGTTCGCGAGCGGACTCGCGATGCCGGGGAACAGCGTGGTCGGGCGGAGATTGACGTAGTGGTCGAGCGAGAAGCGCAGCTTCAGCAGCAGCCCGCGCTCGATGTTGGCGCCGGCCAGTCGCGGGTCGCCCGGCGTGCCGCCGACGGCGCCGAGCAGGATCGCGTCGTGGCCGGCGATCGCGGCCAGGTCGTCGTCCGTGAGCACGTCGCCCGTGGCCAGGTACCGGTCGGCGCCGAGCGAGAAGTACGTCTTCTCGAACGCGAGGTCACTGCCCGCAGCAACCGCATCGAGCACCTTGACCGCCTCCGCGATCACCTCCGGACCGATCCCGTCCCCGGGGATGACGGCGAGTTGGACGGTTGTGCTCATGACGCTCCTGCACTGATCGGTGGGCGGACGGTTCATCTAACACTATCGCCGCCGGAGCGGCCTCCGCGTCGCCGCCCGTCGGCCTCTGGCGAGACGGCGCAGAGTGCGCCGTCTCGCCGGATTCGTGCGCACTTCGCGCCGTCTCGCCGCGCGCCGCGGGGTCGGGGCCGGGCGGTGTCAGCCGCGGACGCGGCGCAGGGTGAGCAGGGCGAGCACGGCCGCGGTCAGCATCAGCGCGACGCCGATGGAGGCCGTGAGCCCGATCCCGCTGTCGAACGCGTGCCGCGCCGAATCCAGGAGCGCAGCGGCTGTCTGCGACGGGAGGCCCTCCGCGACCGTCACCGCCCCGCCGAGCGTGTCGGACGCCGCGGTCGCGTCGGAAGGGCTGAGACCGGAGGGCAGCACGATCGCCGCGCGGTACGACGCGATGATGATGCTGCCGAGCGTGGCCGTGCCGAGCACGGCGCCGAGCTCGTACGCGGTCTCGGAGACCGCGGAGGCCGCGCCCGCCTTGTCGGCCGGCGCGGTGGAGATGATGAGCTCGTTGGACACCGTCTCCGCCGCGCCGATGCCGGCGCCGAGGAGCACGAACGCGGCGAGCAGGACGCCCCACGACGCGTCCCCTCCGGTCAGCGCGACCAGCAGATACCCCGCAGCCGAGACGCACAGCCCTGCGGCGATCACGAGACCCGGACGGAGCCTCCGCGCGACCGGCACCACGACGAGTCCGGAGACGATCATCGTGGCGAGCCCCGGGAGCAGCACCATGCCGGCCTGCACCGGCGGGAGCCCGAGCACGAGCTGGAGGTGCTGCGACACGAAGAACAGGAAGCCGACCAGGGCGATCACGCTCAGAAGGTTGATCAGCACCGCACCGCTGAACGCCGCACGGCGGAACAGCCGCATGTCGAGCATCGGGATCGGGCGGCGCAGCTGCCGCATCACGAACAGCACACCGGCCGCGACGCCGACGGCGACCGCGAGAACCGGCACCAGCGCGAGGCCGTGCACGGCGAACTCCTTGATGCCGTAGACGATCGGCGCCATCGTCAGCAGCGAGAGCAGGATCGACACGACGTCGACCGGACCCGGGTTCGGGTCGCGGGACTCCCGCACGAGCAGCGGCGTGAGCACGAGCAGCGGGATCAGCACGGGCACGGCCAGCAGGAACACCGAGCCCCACCAGAAGTGCTCGATCAGGATGCCGCCCACGATCGGGCCGAGCGCCGAGCCTGCGGCGAAGCCCGCTGCCCAGATCGCGATCGCGAGGCGGCGCTGCTCGCGGTCTTGGAACACGCTGCGCAGCAGCGACAGGGTCGACGGCATGAGCATGGCGCCGAAGAAGCCGAGGGCGGCCCTGGCGGCGATCAGCAGCTCCGCGGTGGGCGCGAACGCCGCGGCGGCCGACACGGCGGCGAAGCCGGTCGCACCGATGAGGAGCACCCGGCGACGGCCGATGCGGTCGCCCAGGCTGCCCATCGCAACCAGGAGGCCGGCGAGCACCAGCGGATAGACGTCGACGATCCACAGCATCTGCGTGCCGGACGGCCGCAACGCTTCGGTGATCGCGGGTAGCGCGAAGCCGAGCACGGTGTTGTCGACGGAGACGAGCAGCACCGGCAGCATGAGCACGACCAGCGCCGCCCACGCACGGGCGCCACCGCGGGCCGGAGCCGGTGCGGAGGTGCGTGCTGCGGTGGGGCGGGTGGTCGCGGACATGGGTCTACTGTACCGTCTGGACGGTACAGTTATCAAGATCTGTGGCAGCGGCGGCTAGCATGGCCCCATGCCCTCCCCCGTCGCTCCCGCCTCGCCGGCGACGCCCACCGCTGCCGGCCGGTCCGTGCGCGACCGCATCCTCGACGCCTTCGAAGACCTGCTCGCCGAGCACAGCGAGCGGGCGGCCACGCTGGAGGCGGTCGCCGCGCGTGCCGGCGTCTCCAAGGGCGGCCTGCTCTACCATTTCGCCTCCAAGGACGCCCTGGTCGACGGTGTGCTGGAGCGCTTCGCCGCCGATCTCGAGACGGACGTCGAGCACATGCGCGCCGCTCCCGACGGCCCGGTGTCGTACTTCCTGCGCACCTCCATCCCGTCGGACAACCGGCTGGAGCGCGTCATCGTCGCCATCGCCCGGCTCGCACAGGCCTCCGACGCACGGGCCAGCGACGCCCTCGCCGACGCGCAGCGGCTGTGGCTCAGCGAACTGGAGGCCGTGGTCGGCGACCGGATGGTTGCGCGCACGATCATGCTGATCGGCGACGGAATGTACTACAACAGCGCCCTGCTCCCCGCGGCCAACGCCGTACTCCGCGACGAGACGGACGTGAAGCAGCTCATCGCCCTGGTCGAGCGCCTGTCGTCGCGCGACTGAGCGGTCACACCGTCCCGGCATCCAGCAGTCGCTGGAGCGATCTCCGCGTGCGGTCGTCGCCGGAGGTCGCGATCGCGCGCCGCAGTTCAACCGCCGCGGCCGCGGTCGCCCCGGCGAGCCGGAGGAGTTCGGCGCGGGCGGCGTGCGCGCGGGGCGCCAACGGGCCGTCGAACAGGACGGGATCCGCATCGAGCTCGGCCAGCGCGACCTCCGGACCGCCATCCGGGCTGTGGCCAACGGCGACCACCCTGCCCAGGCGTGCGGCAGCGCTCGGCCACACCCGCACCAGCCCGTCGTAGAGGCGCACGATCGACGGCCAGTCGGTGGCCTCCCAGGTCGGGGCGATGGCGTGGAGTCCCGCGATGCCCGCCTGCAGCGCGAATCGGCCGTCCCCTTCGGGGCCCGCACCGGTCAACGCCTCCGTCGCGAGGCGCTCGCCCTCGGCGAGAAGCGCGGCATCCCAGCGCGACCGGTCTGCCTCCCGCAGCGTCGCGAACTCGTCGTCGGAGGTCAGCCGCGTGGGCTGACGGGCCTCGGTGAGCAGCAGCAGAGCCAGCAATCCGGCGCTCTCGGGTTCGCCGACCGACCGGTGCGCGTCCCTGGCGAGAGCGATGGCATCGCCGCGCAACCGGTCGTCGGCGGCGGCATGACCCGCCGAGTAGAGCAGGTAGACGGTCGTCAGCGCGTCCGGCATCCGCGCGGAGACCATCGCGGCGTCATCCAGCGAGAACCGGATGCCGGAGTCGTGGATGCGCTTCTTGGCACGGGTGAGACGCGCGGCCATCGTGGGCTCGGACACCAGGAACGCCTCGGCGACCCGAGCCGTCGGCACGCCGCAGACGTGTCGCAGCGCGAGAGCGACCCTGGCCTCCTGTGGGAGGTCGGGATGCGCGACCAGCAGGATCAGTTCGAGACGCTCGTCTCCGGTGAACACCGACACGCCGTCCTCCACGTCCTCGTCGGGCGCCGACCGCTCGGCGATGGCGAGCTGCGCGGCGAGCATCGGGGCGACCCGCGACGAGGTGCGCTCGCGCCGCTGGGCGTCGATGGCGACGCGTCGCGCGACGGTCGTGATCCAGGCCGCGGGGTTGGTGGGCTCACGACTGCGCGTCGCCTCGATGAGAGCGCGCGCGAACGCCTCCTGCACCGCGTCCTCGGCGAGCAGCAGGTCGCCCGTCGTGCGCGCGACCGCCCCCAGGATCCGTGCCGCGTCGTCGCGGTACGCGCGCTCCAGTCGCTCGGCCGCCGTCATCCGGTTCCCGCCGCCGTCGGTCGTGATCCGACCGTTCAGCGGTCCAGGTCGAGCACGAGCACCGGGTACAGCTCGACCCACCCTCCGGTCGGTACCAGTGCGGCCAGTTCCCTGGCCTGCTCCGGCGTCGACGCGGTGAAGCTGTAGAAGCCGGTGACGACCTCACGGGTCTCGCTGAAGGGTCCGTCCGAGATGAGCGGGGCCTCCCCGGCCCGTGGCGTGATCTTCGTGGCCTTCGCGATCGGCTGCAGCGCGCTCGTCGCGAGGATGCGCTCGCCCGCCGCCACGACAGCATCCTGGAAGGCCTGGTGGCCGGTCATCTCCTCCCGCCACTCGTCGGGCGTCATAGAGTCCGGATCCCAGTCCGGCTCGTGGATGAGCAGGACGTATTCGTCGGACATGGCTGTCTCCTCACTTCGCCGGGTGCCGAGCCGGGAGGACATCGACACCCGTACGACGCAAGTCAACCGCCGAAATCGACAGCGCGCGACAGCGAGATCGCCCGCGCGGTCAGGACTCCGTGATGTCGATCTCCTGCATGAGGTCGGCGTCGATCGCGACACGCACCTTCTCGAGCAGGCCCTCGGGCACGCGCGAGTCCACCGTGAGGACGCTGAGCGCCTTTCCGCCTGCGGAGGTGCGGGCGATCTGCATGCCCGCGATGTTGATCGCGGCCTCGCCGAATTCGTGGCCGTAGACCGCGACGATGCCGGGGCGGTCGTCGTAGATCATCACGATCAGGTGCTCGGCGACCGGCACCTCGACGTCGTAGCCGTTGATCTCGACGACCTTCTCGATCTGCTTGGTTCCGGTGAGCGTGCCGGACACCGACACCTGCGAGCCGTCGCTCAGGGCGCCGCGCAGCGTGATCAGGTTGCGGTACTCCTCGCTCACCGAGTCGGTGATGAGCCGCACCTCGATGCCGCGCTGCTCGGCGAGGAGCGGCGCGTTCACGTACGAGACGGTCTCGCTCACGATGTTGGTGAAGAGGCCCTTCAGCGCCGCGAGCTTGAGCACGCTGACGTCGTAGTCGACCAGCTCGCCGCGTACCTCCACGTCGATGCTGGTGAGCGGGCTGTGCGCCAGGCCGGAGAACACCTGGCCGAGCTTCTCGACGAGCGGGATGCCGGGGCGGACGTACGGGTCGATGACGCCGCCCGCGACGTTGACGGCGTCGGGCACGAGTTCGCCCGAGAGTGCGAGGCGCACGGACTTGGCGACGGAGACGCCCGCCTTCTCCTGTGCCTCGTCGGTCGACGCGCCGAGATGCGGCGTGACGACGACGTTCTCGAGTCCGAGCAGCGGAGAGTCGGTCGGGGGCTCGCTCACGAACACGTCGAGACCGGCGCCCGCGATGCTGTGGGTGCTGAGCGCGCGGTAGAGCGCGTCCTCGTCGATCAGGCCGCCGCGGGCGACGTTGACGATGAACGCCGTCGGCTTCATCAGCGCGAGCTGGTCGTCGGAGATCATCCCCGTCGTCTCCGGCGTCTTCGGCATGTGGATGGTGATGAAGTCGGCCTCCGCGAGCAGCTCGTCGAGGCTCACCAGCTGCACGCCGAGCTGCTGCGCACGAGCGCTCGTGACGTAGGGGTCGTAGGCGATCACCTTGGTGCCGAAGGCCTGCAGGCGCGCCGTGATGAGCGCGCCGATACGGCCGAGCCCGATGATGCCGACGGTCTTCTCGTACAGCTCGACGCCGGTGTACTTCGAGCGCTTCCACTGGCCCTGCGCGAGCGCGCTGTGGGCTGCCGGGATGTGGCGGGCGAGGCTCAGGATGTGGCCGACCGTGAGCTCGGCCGCCGAGATGATGTTGGAGGTCGGGGCGTTGACGACCATGACGCCGGCGTTCGTGGCCGTCTTGATGTCCACGTTGTCGAGCCCGACGCCGGCGCGCGCGATCACCCGCAGCTTCGGAGCGGCCGCGATCACCTCGGCGTCGACCTTGGTCGCGGAGCGCACGAGGATGGCGTCCGCCTCGGCAACGGCGGACAGCAACGCCGGCCGGTCGGTCCCGTCGACATCGCGGACGTCGAAGTCCGGCCCGAGGGCGTCGACGGTGGCGGGCGAGAGTTCTTCGGCGATCAGGACGACCGGCTTTGTCACGTGGCAGTTCCTTACAGGGAGGCTGGCTTGGGAGAAGGTGCGCAGCAGTCGACGGTGCGCGGGTTGCTTAACTCTAGCGGGACGGCAAGGGCGGCTTTCGCCGCGTTACGCCGCCGGCCTGCACCCTCGTCACTGCGCGGCGGCGACCGCCTCGCGCACCGTGACCGGGTCGGTGATGTCGTAGCGGGCGTCGCCGCCGCCCGGGCCGCTCGGGGCGCCGGAGACGGTCTGCCGCGCCGAGAGGTGCACAGCGTCGACTCCCGCGCGGGTGAACGCGGGGATGTCCTGAACGCGGACTCCCCCGCCGGCCATCACTTGCAGACGGTCGCCGACCCGCTGGGCCAGCGCGCGCAGGGCGTCGACACCGTCGATGCTGCGCGGTGCGCCACCGGAGGTCAGCACGCGGGTGACCCCCAGCTCGACGAGCACGTCGGCTGCCGTCTCCGGATCGGCCACGGTGTCGAACGCGCGGTGGAAGGTGAGCTCGAGGCCGGCTGCCGCCTCCACGAAGCGAGCGATCGCCTCGCGGTCGAGGCGGCCCGCGGAGTCGAGGGCGCCGACCACGACGCCGCCCGCACCGGCCTGACGAGCGAAGCGGATGTCGGCCAGCGTCGTCTCCAGCTCGTCCGCGTCATAGACGAAACCGCCTCCGCGCGGACGAACGAGGACGTGCACGAACCCGCTGCGGCCGGCCTCGGTCGCCTCCTCGACCGCCTTCGCGACCAGGCCCGCCGACGGCGTCAGGCCACCGAGCCCGAGAGCGACGCACAGTTCGACCCGGTCGGCGCCCTCCGCGAGGGCGACGCGCACACCGGCGACATCCTGGACGGCGATTTCGACGGCGACGCTGCGGAGGGGCATGCCGCCACGATAGCGGCATTCTCCGGCGGCGGCTGCGGGCGTAGCGTCGGTTGTGGGAGCCCGCACGCGGTGGGGCGTGGAAGGAGGTCGTCATGCAGGCGACGATCGGAGACCGGATCTGCATCCGGGGCGCCACGGTGGAGTCGTCCGACCGCCACGGCGAAGTGCTGGAGGTGCGTGGGGAGGATGGTGCGCCGCCCTATCTCGTCCGGTTCGACGACGGCCACGAGACGCTCGTCTACCCGGGCACCGACGCGGTCATCGAACACAGCGCCGCGTGAACGGCGGAGGGGCCGCACCGATTCCGGTGCGACCCCTCTCAGGACGCCGTGGTGCAGGACGCCATGGCACAGGACGCCATGGCGCAGGACGCCATGACACGCGGCCGATGGGTCAGCGCGCGACCTCGCCGTCGACGTAGTCGTCGTCGTTCGACGCGTTCCACGCGAAGAGCTTGCGCAGCTCGCGGCCGGTGGCCTCGATGGGGTGCTGCTCGCCCTTGGCGCGCAGCGCCAGGAACTCGGGCGCACCCGCGTCCTGGTCGGCGATGAAGCGCTTCGCGAAGGTGCCGTCCTGGATGTCGGAGAGGACCGCCTTCATGTTCTCCTTGACGTGCGGGTCGATCACGCGCGGGCCGGAGACGTAGTCGCCGTACTCCGCCGTGTCGGACACGCTCCAGCGCTGCTTGGCGATGCCGCCCTCCCACATGAGGTCGACGATGAGCTTGAGCTCGTGCAGGACCTCGAAGTAGGCGACCTGCGGCTGGTAGCCGGCCTCGGTGAGGGTCTCGAAGCCGTACTGGACGAGCTGCGAGACGCCGCCGCAGAGCACCGCCTGCTCGCCGAAGAGGTCCGTCTCGGTCTCCTCGGTGAAGGTGGTCTTGATGCCGCCGGCGCGCAGGCCGCCGATGCCCTTGGCGTAGCTCAGGACGAGCGGCCAAGCGTTGCCGGTCGCGTCCTTCTCGACGGCGACGATGACGGGGACGCCACGGCCGGCCTCGTACTCGCGGCGCACGGTGTGGCCGGGGCCCTTGGGGGCGACCATGATGACGTCGACGCCCTCCGGCGCCTCGATGTAGCCGAAGCGGATGTTGAAGCCGTGGCCGAAGACGAGCGCATTCCCCTCTTCGAGGTTGGCCTGGATGTCGTCCGCGTACAGGGTGCGCTGCACCTGGTCGGGGGCGAGGATGACGATGACGTCGGCCCACTTGGCCGCGTCGGCGGCGGAGAGGACGCGGAAGCCCGCCTCCTCGGCCTTCGGCTTGGACTTCGAGCCGTCCTTGAGGCCGATGACGACCTCGACACCCGAGTCGCGGAGGTTCTGCGCGTGCGCGTGGCCCTGCGAGCCGTAGCCGATGACCGCGACCTTCTTGCCCTGGATGATCGAGAGGTCCGCGTCGTTGTCGTAGTAGATCTCAGCCACTGTGTGGGTTCTCCTTGTTCGTTGGTTCGGAATCAGTTCTTGAAGACGCGCTCGGTGATGGACTTGCCGCCGCGGCCGATCGCGAGGAGGCCCGACTGGGCCATCTCCTTGATCCCGTAGGGCTCGAGCACCTTGAGGAGCGCCTGGGTCTTGCCGCTGTCGCCGGTGACCTCGATGACGAGGGCATCGGTGGCCACGTCGACGACGCGAGCACGGAAGAGGTTGACCGCCTCCAGCACCTGGGAGCGCGTCGAGTTGTCGACGCGGACCTTGATGAGGAGGTGCTCACGCTGCACGGACTGCGCAGGGTCGAGCTCGACGATCTTGATGACGTTGATCAGCTTGTTGAGCTGCTTGGTGACCTGCTCGAGCGGCAGCTCCTCCACATCGACCACCACGGTGATGCGCGAGAGGCCGTCGACCTCGCTGGTGCCCACCGCGAGCGAGTGGATGTTGAACCCGCGGCGCGCGAACAGGCCGGCGACGCGGGTCAGCAGACCGGGCTTGTCCTCGACGAGGAGGCTCAGAACGTGACTGCTCATTGTTACTCCTCTCCGAAGGCGGGGCTGTGGTCGCGGGCGTACTGCACGTAGCTGTTGCTGACGCCCTGCGGGACCATCGGCCACACCATGGCGTCGGCGCTGACGACGAAGTCGATCACGACCGGACGGTCGTTCGTCTCCAGCGCCAGCTTGATGGCCGCGTCGACCTCTTCTTCTTTCGTGACGCGGATGCCGAGGGCGCCGTACGCCTCGGCCAGCTTCACGAAGTCGGGCACGCGCACGGTGTCGTGACCGGTGTTGAGGTCGGTGTTGGAGTAGCGGCCGTCGTAGAACAGCGTCTGCCACTGCCGCACCATCCCGAGCGACGAGTTGTTGATGATCGCCACCTTGATCGGGATGTCGTTGATCGTGCAGGTGGCGAGCTCCTGGTTGGTCATCTGGAAGCAGCCGTCGCCGTCGATCGCCCACACGACGCGGTCGGGCTGGGCCACCTTGGCTCCCATCGCGGCGGGGACCGAGTAGCCCATGGTGCCGGCGCCTCCCGAGTTGAGCCAGGAGTTGGGGCGCTCGTACTTGATGAACTGCGCCGCCCACATCTGGTGCTGCCCGACTCCGGCGGTGTAGATGCCCTCCGGTCCGGTCAGCTCGCCGATGCGCTGGATGATGTGCTGCGGAGCGAGCAGGCCGTCGCTGGTCGGGGTGTACCCGAGCGGGAACTCCTCGCGGAGCCCGTTGAGGTAGGTCCACCATTCGACCAGATCGACCTCGGCGCCGCGGGTCGCCTCCTGGAAGGCCGCGGTCAGATCGACGATGACGTCCTTGGCATCGCCGACGATGGGGACGTCGGCGATGCGGATCTTCGAGATCTCGGCAGGGTCGACGTCGACGTGCACGATCTTCGCGTTGGGTGCGAAGAGGGAGGTGTTGCCGGTGACCCGGTCGTCGAAGCGCGCCCCGAGCGACACGATGAGGTCGGCCTCCTGCAGGGCGAGGACCGCCGGCACCGTGCCGTGCATGCCGGGCATGCCGAGGTGCTGCTGGTGCGTGTCGGGGAACGCCCCGCGCGCCATCAGCGTGGTCACCACCGGCGCTCCCGTGGTCTCGGCGAGCTCGAGGAGCTCCTGCGAGGCCTGGGACCGGATGACACCGCCGCCGACGTAGAGCACCGGCTTCTTGGACTCCGCGAGGAGCTGCGCGGCGGCGAGGATCTGCTTGCCGTGCGCCTTGGTGATCGGCCGGTAGCCCGGGAGGTCGATCTTGGGCGGCCAGACGAACGGCACCGAGTTCTGCTGGGCGTCTTTCGTGATGTCCACCAGCACGGGACCCGGACGCCCGGTTCCTGCGATGTGGTAGGCCGCGGCGATGGTCGCCGGGATGTCCTCGGCCTTCTTGACCAGGAAGGAGTGCTTCGTGATCGGCATGGTGATGCCGACGATGTCGGCCTCCTGGAACGCGTCCGTGCCCATCAGCGTGGAGAAGACCTGGCCGGTGATGAACACCACGGGCACGGAGTCCATGTGCGCGTCCATGATCGCGGTGACGAGGTTGGTCGCGCCGGGGCCGGAGGTCGCCATGGCGACGCCGACCTTGTTGGACGCCGACGCGTAGCCTTCGGCCGCGTGACCGCCGCCCTGCTCGTGGCGGACCAGGATGTGGCGGATCACGGACGAGTCCATGATCGCGTCGTAGATGGGCAGGATCGCACCGCCCGGCAGCCCGAAGACGTCGGTGACGCCGAGGAGCTCGAGGGTGCGGACGACCGACTGGGAGCCGGTCAGGGTTTCGGGCGACGCCTTTCCTGGCGTCGCGGAGGGCAACACTGTGCTGGGGGTTGCATCCGGCGTCATGCCTTATCGATCCCTTACGTGCGAATGGTGGATGGAGCTGTGTCGAGGCGAAGGGCTACCCCGTGACCGCGCCCTCAGCAGCGGAGCGCACGAGCTTGGAGTACTTCGCGAGAACGCCACGGGTATAGCGCGGAGGAAGGGGCGCCCAGCCTTCACGGCGGGCGGTCAGCTCTGACTCGTCGACCAGTAGGTCGAGGGAGCGAGCCGCGATATCGACCCGTATCAGATCACCATCGCGCACGAATGCGATGGGACCTGCGTCCACCGCTTCGGGTGCTATGTGGCCGATGCACAGGCCGGTTGTGCCGCCTGAGAATCGTCCGTCCGTCAATAGTAGTACATCCTTGCCGAGGCCTGCGCCCTTGATGGCCGCGGTGATCGCCAGCATCTCGCGCATACCGGGGCCGCCCTTCGGGCCCTCGTAGCGGATGATGACGACGTCGCCGGCGTTGATCCGCCCCTCGGTCAGGGCGTCCATCGCGGCGCGCTCGCGCTCGAACACGCGGGCGGGGCCCTCGAAGACGTCGGCGTCGAAGCCCGCGGTCTTCACGACGGCGCCCTCCGGCGCCAGCGACCCCTTGAGGATGGTCAGGCCGCCGGTGGGGTGGATGGGGTTGTCGAGCGAGCGCATGACGTTGCCGTCCGGCGCCGGCGGGTTGATCTCTGCGAGGTTCTCGGCGACCGTCTTGCCGGTGACCGTCAGGCAGTCGCCGTGCAGCAGCCCGGCGTCGAGCAGGGCCTTCATCACGACGGGGACGCCGCCGTGCCGGTCGACGTCGTTCATGACGTACTTGCCGAACGGCTTGAGGTCGCCGATGTGCGGGACCTTCGAGCCGATGCGGTTGAAGTCGTCGATCGTGAGATCGACATCGGCCTCGTGAGCGATCGCCAGGAGGTGCAGGACGACGTTGGTCGAGCCGCCGAACGCCATCGCGACGGCGATCGCGTTCTCGAACGCCTTCTTGGTCAGGATGTCGCGGGCCGTGATGCCCTGCTTGAGCAGGTTGACGACGGCCTCGCCGGAGCGGTGCGCGAAGTAGTCGCGTCGGCGGTCGGCCGAGGGCGGCGCCGCGGAGCCGGGAAGGCTCATACCGAGGGCCTCTGCGACGCTGGCCATCGTGTTGGCCGTGTACATGCCGCCGCACGCGCCCTCGCCGGGGGCGATGGCGCACTCGATGCGCTTGAGGTCTTCCTCGCTCATCTTGCCGGCCTTGCACGCGCCCACGGCCTCGAACGAGTCGATGATCGTGACGTCTTTCTCGGTGCCGTCGCTGAGCTTGACCCAGCCGGGAGCGATCGAGCCGGCGTAGAGGAACACGGCGGCCAGATCGAGCCGGGCCGCTGCCATGAGCATGCCGGGCAGCGACTTGTCGCAGCCGGCGAGCAGCACGGTGCCGTCGAGCCGTTCCGCCATCATGACCGTCTCGACGGAGTCGGCGATGACCTCCCGCGACACGAGCGAGAAGTGCATGCCCTCGTGGCCCATGGAGATGCCGTCGGAGACCGAGATGGTGCCGAACTGCAGCGGATACCCTCCTCCGGAGTGCACGCCCTCCTTGGCCCCCTGGGCGAGGCGGTCGAGAGAGAGGTTGCAGGGCGTGATCTCGTTCCACGAGCTCGCGATGCCGATCTGGGGTTTCTCCCAGTCGGCGTCGCCCATGCCCACGGCCCGCAGCATCCCGCGGCTGGTGGTGGCTTCGATCCCGTCCGTGACGACGCGCGAACGCGGCTTCCAATCGATCTCTGGCATGTGACAACTCTAGGACCGATTGGATGCCCCTTCGGCCATGGGCCGGGAGCAGTGGAGAAGTGGCGGGGCCGTCGCGCTGTGGAGGACTGCGCTCTGCAGGACTACCGCACGCGCTCGCGCGCGTCGGCCAGCAGGGCCAGCAGGGTCGCGATCGCGCGCTCGTCGGCGACGCGGAACTGCGCGGCGGTGTCGCCCTCCCCCACCTTGATCCCGAGGTCGCCGGTGTCCGGGCGCAGGACGGCGAAGCCGTCCTCGTCGGTGACGTCGTCTCCGGCGAACAGCACGGCCGTCGCACGGGTGTACTCCCGCAGCCGCTGGATGCCGTCTCCCTTGTCAGCGCCGCGGACCGAGAACTCGATGATGTCCTTGCCGTCCCGGATCGTCAGCTCGTCGCTCACGGTGGCGGCGGCCGCGTACGCCCGCGCGACGACGTCGGCGCCCGCGTCGCCCTCGAGCAGCCGGTAGTGCACCCCGAAGCCGACCGGCTTCACCTCGAGCCGGGTATCGGGGACGCTCTCGACGAGGGCGCCGAGCACACGCCCGAGCCCGTCGAGGGTGGCGCGCTCGTCGTCGGTCAGGTCGAGGGACACGCCGTCGCGGCCGAAGCGGATCTCGACGCCGTGGGACCCGATGAGCAGCGCGTCGGCGTCGGCCTCCGTCACGTTCTCGAGGCTCGCGAGCGGGCGGCCGGAAACGTACGCGACCCAGGTGTCGGGGAGCGACTCGAGGCGGTCGAGCGCCGCCTTCGCCTGCGGAAGCGCTCGTGCCTCAGCCGGAGAGTCGACGAACGGCGCAAGGGTGCCGTCGAAGTCGAGGGCGAGAAGGAGTCGTTCGGCCCCGGCGAGCTGCGCCACCGCGGTGGCGAGCGCGACGGCGGCCGGCGGTGCTGCGGGCGTGCGTGCGTGGTCTGTCATGCGACTCTCCGGATCGACTCTCGGGGTCAGCGCCGGTTGACCGGCGGGTCCTGCAAGGGGTGGTCGCCGTGCGCGCTGCGCGTGAGCGCGTCGAGGAAGCTCGCGGACCAGCGGGCGACGTCGTTGGTCAGCACCTTCTTGCGCAGCGCACGCATGCGTCGCACCCTGTCGCGCTTCGGCATGGCGATCGCCTGGAGGATGGTGTCCTTCAGGCCCTCGATGTCGTGCGGGTTGATCAGGAGGGCCTGCCGCAGTTCGTCGGAGGCGCCGGCGAACTCGCTCAGCACGAGCACGCCGTCCTCATCGACACGCGTCGCGACGTACTCCTTCGCGACGAGGTTCATGCCGTCGCGCAGTGCGGTCACCAGCATCACGTCGGCCGCCAGGTAGAGGGCGACCATCTCCTCCCGCGGGTAGCCGTGGTGGAGGTAGGCGACGGCCGTGTGCCCGAGCGTCGCGTAGTCGCCGTTGATGCGGCCCACCGTGAGCTCGATCTCGTCGCGCAGCTGACGGTAGGTCTCCACGCGCTCCCGGCTGGGGCTGGCGACCTGCACGAGCGTGACGTCCTCCACATCGATCCGGTCGTCG
Organism: Leifsonia sp. TF02-11; assembly: GCF_017565305.1. Lineage (GTDB taxonomy): Bacteria > Actinomycetota > Actinomycetes > Actinomycetales > Microbacteriaceae > Leifsonia. The sequence goes on along the minus strand of NZ_JAGEKP010000014.1, from coordinate 18,732 downwards.
CGCAGCAGCTCGCCGAAGGCCTTGAGCCGGTGGCCGATCCCCTTGGTGTAGTCCAGGCGGTCGACCCCCAACATGATGGTCTCGGGGTTCCCGAGCTCCTCGCGGATCTCCGCCGCCCGCGCCTGGATGTCCGGACGCCGGGCGAGCGACTGGTACTGCTCGGCGTCGATGGAGATCGGGAAGGCACGCGCGAGGACCGTGCGCACCAGGCCGCCGTGCCGGTTGGTGGTCACGTGGCGGTGCGACCCGGCCTCCGGGTCGTCGCTGTCGATCGGCACCTCGATGATCGGCCCGCGCGTCTCGTAGCCCTTGAGGCGGCGCACCGCGCGGGAGAAGTTGCCGGCGTCGGCCACGCGCTGGAAGCCGATGACGTCGGCACCGAGCAGACCGTCGATGATCTGGCGTCGCCACGGCAGCTGCGAGTAGATCCCGTACGGCGGGAACGGGATGTGGTTGAAGAACCCGATGACGAGGTCCGGGCGCACCTCCCGCAGCATCGCGGGCACCAGCTGCAGCTGGTAGTCGTGCACCCACACGACGGCGCCCTGGGCGGCCGCTCGTGCCGCCGCGTCCGCGAACCGGCGATTGACCCGCACGTAGCTCTCCCACCACTCGCGGTGGTAGCTCGGCTGGGCGATGACGTCGTGGTAGAGCGGCCAGAGCGTGTCGTTCGAGAAGCCTTCGTAGTACTCCTGCAGCTCCTGCTCGCTCAGGGCGACTGGGAGGATGCTGATGCCGTCGGCCTCGAACGGCTCGATCTCCTCGTCGGCCACGCCGGCCCAGCCGACCCAGACGCCGTCCTCCGCCCGCATGACCGGCTGAAGGGCTGTCACGAGCCCGCCGGGCGATGGGCGCCAACTCGCCTGACCGCTCTCGTCGACGACGCGGTCGACCGGGAGCCGGTTGGACACGATCACCAGTTCGTACGTTTCGGTCGCTGCTGTCTCTGACGTCGTACTGATGGTCGGTCAACTCCCCCGTCGAGGTCGAATGCTCGTACTGGCCAGGCTACCAGCGCACCCTCCAACCTCTGAGGGGGTTGCGTCACCTCACCGACACGACGCGTTCAGCGCCCGCGATTAGAGTGACGACGTGATCCGCATCGGCATGGGCACGACGTGCGTCTACCCCCTCGGGGTCGAGACGGCGTTCCGGACCGCCTCGGAGCTCGGGTTCGACGGCGTCGAGGTCATGGTGACGCGGGATGAGACGACGCAGTCGGCGCGGGCGCTCCGCGCGCTGGCCGATCGGCACGGGACGCGCGTGCTGAGCATCCACGCGCCCGTCCTCCTGCTGACCCACTTCGTGTGGGGGCGCGACCCCCGGGTGAAGCTCGAGAAGTCGGCGGAGCTTGCGGCGGAGCTCGGCGCGGACACGGTCGTCGTGCACCCGCCGTTCCGCTGGCAGTCCGGATACGCGGAGGACTTCCTGGACATCGTCCGGGCGACGGCGTCGTCGACGGGTGTCGTGGTCGCGGTCGAGAACATGTTCCCGTGGAAGGTCGCCGGGCGGTCGATGGCCGGGTACGTGCCGCACTGGAACCCGGTCGGGATGGACTGCGACGCCGTCACGCTGGACTTCTCCCATGCCGCGCTGAGCGGCGTGGACGGCCTCGAGCTGGCCGGCGCGCTCGGCTCCCGGCTGCGGCACGTGCATCTCTGCGACGGCTCGGGCGCTCTCGACGACAACCGGGTCTTCGACGAACATCTGGTGCCCGGCCGCGGCAGTCAGCCGGTGGCGGCCGTGCTCCGGTCGCTCGCGGCCTCCGGCTGGAGCGGGTCGATCGTCGCGGAGGTCAACACCCGCAAGGCACGCGATGCGGCGGAACGGCGGGCGATGCTCCAGGAGACCCTGAGTTTCGCACAGACGCACACGAGCGCGGCAGACGTGACGCCGGCGCCGCCCGCTACTGAGCCCGGCCCAGCAGCCGGACCAGCGCGCTCGAGTATTGTCCGTAGCCCGCTGCGTTCGGGTGGAAGGCGTCGATCCCGCTGACGTTGAGCCAGGGCGACTTCGAGCCGATGCCGTGGCCGGCGAAGTCCACACCGACGTACGTGATCGGCACGCCGGCGGAGCGCTGGCTGGACACCACGTCCTGCACGGTCTGGTTCAGTCCGAGCGTCGCCGCGTTGATCGCCGTCGCCGTGCCGAAGTCGGGCGACTTGGTGTTCGAGTTGTCGAACATGAGCGCGTAGCCGGTCACGACGATACGCGCGTTCGGCGCCGCGTCGTGGATCGCCCCGTAGACGGCGGTGAGCCGCTCCGGGAGGACGTTGAGCAGCGACAGAGCCGACGACACCCCGTCGCGGCACGGCACGGCCTTGCCCGCTGTGCACTCCGCCGCGATGTCGGCGACGCCGAGGTCGTTGCCTCCCACGCTCACCGTGACGAGGTCGGTGCGGTCGTCGAGGGCGATCAGCTGGTGCCTGAGCAGGTCGGAGGTCGTCGCCCCCGCGCACGCGGCGTTCACGACGAGGTCGATCCCCGAGGCCCGCGTGAAGTCGTTCGGGTAGCTGTAGGGGCTGAGCCGGCACTTGCCGGTCTCGTCTCCGCCGCCCATCCCCGCTGCGAACGAGTCGCCCAGGGCGACGTAGCGGGTGCGCTCGGTCAGCGGCTTGCGCGGGAACGGATCCGGCGTCGTCGATGCGGTGGGGGCCGGTTGCGGGGTCGCGTCGTGGGTGCTCTCGGGAGCGCCGGGAGACGCGCACGCGGCAACGGTGAAGAGCACGGCGGCTCCGAGCGCGGCCGTGAGAGCGGAGGTGAGCACTCTGCGTCGCATCGAAATCACGTTACCCGCTGCTCCTCGTCGTTCGATCGGAGTCCGCAGGGGAAGCGCTGATCACACCCGTTCGGTGAGCGCGAGCAGGATGGCCGGGACGGTCTGCGACAGGCGCTCGGCGAAGGGTCGCTCGTCGCCGGCGAGCAGGGCGCGCGCTTCGCCGTTCGCACACAGCTCCGCGATGATGCGCACCCCCTCCTCCGGATCGATCGTGAAGCGGCGGCGGGCGCTCGCCAGGGCCGCGACGACCGTCTCGGTGAGCTCTTGGAAGAAGCTGTCCTGGTAGCGCAGGAAGTCGGCGGAGATCGCCGGGTCGCGCAGCGCTAACAGAAGGAACTCGGACTGGACGAGCCACCAGCGCCGGTCGTCGGACTGCAGTTCGAGGATGCGGGTGATGGTGCGGATGACATCGGCGTCGTCGAGCTCGACCCCGCCCTCGCCGACGAGCGGTCGCAGGAACTGTTCGACGCCCGAGTCGAGCTGCTGGATCCGCATGACCTTCTCGCGCTCCATCAGTGCGAAGAAGAGCTCCTCCTTGCTCGAGAAGTTCGAGTAGAACGCGCCGCGCGTGAAGCCGGCCGCCTCCGCGATCGTCTCGACGCTGGCGGCCCTGACGCCCTGCTCGGCGAACACGTCGAAGGCGGCGTCGAGGAGGCGGGCGCGGGTGCGCCGGCGGCGCGCGGACTCGACGGGGGCGTCCTCTCTGAGAGCTGTGCTTTCCAAGCTGAAACCTTCCTGGATCGAGTTCCCGATACACGAGTGTATCCGATACAGTTTCGGGCGTCGGATACAACTGTGTATCGAAATCCACTCGGCGGTCCCGAACCCGGTTCCGTCGGTCACTACTCCTGGAGAACGCGTGTCCTCGCTCCTGTATTCGATCGGCCGCTGGGCCTACCGCGCCCGCAAGCTCGTGCTCTCCGTATGGCTGCTGCTGCTCGTCCTCCTCGCCGGCGGCGCCATCGCCTTCAACCAGGGCACGGACAACACGTTCAGCATCCCGGGCACCGAGTCGCAGGAGGCCCTCGACACGCTGAGCAGGACCTTCCCGCAGGTCAGCGGCACCAGCGCCCAGATCGTCGTCGTGGCGCCCGACGGCGAGACGGTCGACCAGTCCGCCATCCAGAAGCCCGTCGAGCAGACCGTGGCCGAGCTCGCGAAGACCGACGGCGTCGCAGGGACGACCTCCCCCTACAGCTCCACGGTCAAGAACCTGATCTCCGACGATCGCACGGCCGCTATCATCACGGTGCAGCTGCACGGCCAGCAGACGACGGTGCCCGCCGCGACGAAGATGGCGATCTCCGATGCGGGCGCCCACCTCCGCACCGAGCTGCCCTCCGGATCGCAGGTGGCCGTCGGCGGTCAGCTGTTCTCGCAGAGCCTGCCGACGATCTCGCCGACGGAGGGCATCGGACTCGTGATCGCGATCGTGGTGCTGATCATCACGTTCGGATCGATCCTCGCCGCGGGGATGCCGCTGGCGACGGCCCTGCTCGGAGTCGGCCTCTCGATGGCGCTCATCTTCATCGCGACGCTCTTCGGGCCGATCTCCTCCACGACGCCGCTGCTGGCGCTCATGCTCGGCCTCGCGGTCGGCATCGACTACTCGCTCTTCATCATCTCCCGCCATCAGAGCCAGCTGAAGGCGGGCGTCGATCCGGAGGAGTCCGCCGCCCGCGCGGTGGCGACCGCCGGTTCCGCCGTGCTGTTCGCCGGCATCACCGTCATCATCGCGCTGGCCGGCCTCGCCGTGGCCGGAATCCCCTTCTTGACCACGATGGGACTCGCCGCGTCGGTCGCCGTCGCGATCGCGGTTCTCGTCGCGCTCACGCTCACGCCGGCATTCCTCGGCTTCGCCGGCACCCGCATCACCCCGGGGCACCGCGCCGCCAAGCGCGCCGCTCGGAAGGCGAAGGCGAAGGCGAAGGCGGCCGCCACGGGCGCCGACGCGCCAGGAGGCGCCGCAGCGGAACCGCCGGCCGAAGCGCCGCAGACCCGCGCCAACCCGTCGCTCGCACACGCGGCGAAGGCGGAGATCCCGAAGGGACCGTTCCGCACGTGGGTGCGCGCTGTCACCCGGTTCCCGATCGTCACGGTGGTCGCGGTCGTCGTCGCGCTGGGCATCGCGGCCCTCCCGGCCCTCCAGCTGCGGCTGGCGCTCCCCGACGCGGGGTCGCACCCGAAGTCCGACCCCGCCCGCATCGCCTACGACCTCGTGTCCGAGCACTTCGGGCCGGGCTACAACGGCCCGCTGATCGTCACAGGCTCGATCATCTCGAGCCACGACCCGGTCGGCCTGATGAAGAAGCTCGGCGCCGAGATCGCCGACCTGCCCGGCGTGGCCGCCGTGCCGTTGTCGACCCCGAACCAGAACGCCGACACCGGGATCGTGCAGGTCATCCCGACGACCGCCCCGGACGATCCGCAGACCGCCCAGCTGGTCTCGGAGCTGCGCGCCAAGCACCAGCACTTCCTCGACGAATACGGGGTCGACCTCAAGGTGACCGGCACGACAGCGGCCCAGATCGACGTCTCGTCGCGGCTGGCCGGCGCGCTGCTGCCGTTCGGCATCCTGGTCGTCGGGCTCTCGCTCGTGCTGCTGACGATGGTGTTCCGCTCGATCGCGGTTCCCATCAAGGCCGCGCTCGGCTACCTGCTCTCGGTCGGCGTCGCCTTCGGCGCGGTCACCGCGGTGTTCGAGTGGGGGTGGTTCGCCGACGCTGTGCACCTCGACAAGACGGGGCCCGTCATCAGCTTCATGCCGATCATCCTGATGGGCGTGCTGTTCGGGCTCGCGATGGACTACGAGGTCTTCCTGGTCAGCCGGATCCGGGAGGACTACGTGCACGGCGGTGATGCGCGCAGAGCCGTGCAGAGCGGCTTCGTCGGCTCCGCCAAGGTCGTCACGGCCGCGGCCGTCATCATGATCTCGGTCTTCGCCGCGTTCGTGCCGGAGGGCGACACCTCCATCAAGCCGATCGCCCTCGGCCTCGCCGTCGGCGTTTTCGTCGACGCGTTCATCGTGCGGATGACCCTGGTGCCCGCCGTGCTCCAACTGCTCGGCGACAAGGCCTGGTGGATGCCGCGCTGGCTCGACCGCGTGCTCCCCTCGTTCGACGTGGAGGGCGACGGCCTGCAGAAGGAGCTAGAGCTGGCCGACTGGCCGGAGCCCGGCTCACGATTCGTGGCAGCGGCCGACGGGCTGGCCGTGAGCGCGCGCCGCACGCCCATCCTGCGCGACGTGTCGTTCCGCCTCGGCGACGGCGAGGCCCTGGTCGTGCACGGTCCCGACCGCACCGCCGCCCTCGCCCTGCTGATGGCCGTCACCGGACGCACCAAGGTCGCGGGCGGAACCGTGAAGGTCGCGGACTTCGTCCTGCCGACACGCGGCGCGGCCGTGCGATCGCGCACGTCCGTCGTGCGGCTCGACCACTCGGAGACGCCGGTGGAGGACGTCCGCCGGGCGCTCGCGAGCTCGCCGGTCGTCCTCGGGCTCGACGCCGCCGACAGCCTCACCGACCCGGTGGAGCGTCGGCGGGTCCGCGTCGAGCTCGGCCGCGCGTTCGCGAACGCACGGGAGGCGGGGCGCCCGTTCGCGCTCGTCGTGACCTGCGTCGACCCCTCCGGACTGGACGACCTGCTACCGGCGACCGCGGAGCCCACTGCGGTCCAACTCGCGATCGACGCCGACGGCGCCGCGCGCCCCACGACCTCCCACCCCGCGACCTCCCACCCCGCGACACCCGACGTCGCCGGTAGGGCCGGCACGACCGACTCAACCGACCACGCTGACCACCCCGCCGCCCACCTCGAGAAGGCGAACGCCCGATGACCACCACTCCCCCTCTGCGCCGTCCGCGCTCGCTGTTCTCGCTGGAGCGCATGCGCTCCGACAAGCGGGTCACCTGGCTGACCATCGTCGGGCTCGTCCTCGTGCCGCTCGTCATCGGCGGCCTGCTGGTCTGGGCCCTCTGGAACCCGACCGATCGCCTCGGTGAGGTGAAGGCCGCCGTCGTCAACCTCGACAAGCCGGTCACCGTCAACGGCCAAGTGGTGCCGCTCGGCCGGCAGATGGCCGCCGGCCTGCTCGGCGCGAAGAACGACAACTTCACCTGGGTGCTCACCGACCAGAAGGACGCCGACGCCGGCATCGCCGACGGCAGCTACGTTGCGGTCGTCACGATCCCGAAGAACTTCTCGAAGGCGGCGACCTCCACGGCGGGCACCGACGGCGCGGCCACCCAGGCGACCATCGACGTCCGCACCAGCCAGAAGTCGAAGCTCGTGGATCCGGCGATCAGCCAAGCTGTCACGACCACGGCCACCGGGGTCCTCAACAAGCAGCTCACGACGACCTATCTCGAGAACGTCTACGTCGGCTTCAACACGCTGCACGACCAGCTCGCCAAGGCGGCGAGCGGGGCGCACTCGCTCTCGACCGGCCTGACGCAGCTGGCCTCGGGGGCGCACCAGTCCGCGGACGCGGGGGCGCAGCTCTCCAGTGGGGCGTCGTCGCTCGCGGGAGGCGTCTCCCGGTTGGCCGGCGGAGCCTCCGACCTGTCCAGCGGGCTCGGCACGATCGCGGGCAACCTCGACACGGTCTCGGGCGGCCTCGGCCAGGCCGCATCCGGCGCAGCGCAGCTCCCCGCCGCCATCGAGGGCGTGGGCGCCGCCGCGCACACCTCCGCGGCGAAAGTCACGAGCGCCACTCAGGCGATCGGCGCTGCCGCGGCGGCCAACTGCACGCCGACACCGGTCGACCCGCAACTGGCGGCGCTCTGCGCAGCAGTCAGCGCCAATCTGCCCGACCTTCAACAGGGAATCGGTTACGCATCGGGAGCGGCCTCCGGAGCGTCGACGATCGCCGGCCAGACCACGCAGCTGTCGTCGAATCTCGGCACGCTCTCGACCGCCACCGGCCAGCTCGCCGCCGGCACCCACCAGTCGGCGGACGGTGCGGCGACGCTCGCCGGCGGGGCCGAGCAATCCGCCGCGGGCGCCTCGCAGCTCGCCGACGGCACCGCGCAGCTCACGGCCGGCCTCCAGCCGCTCGCCAGCGGCGCCGACCAGTCCGCTTCCGGCGCTGCCTCCCTCGCCTCCGGCCTCGACACCGCCGTCGCCCAGCTGCCGACGTATGACGCGGGCCAGCGCACCAACCTCGCGTCGGTCGCCTCGCAGCCGGTCGGACAGAAGCAGTCGGGAACCACGGCGTTCGGCACCTCGAGCGTCCCGCTCTTCGCGTCCGTCGCCCTGTGGCTCGGCGCGCTCGCCACCTTCCTGGTTCTCCAGGCGCTCTCGCGGCGCGCGCTCCTGACCTCCCGCGCCGCTGGCCTCATCGCCGTCGACGGCCTCGCGCCCGCCGCTCTGATCGGGGTCGTCCAGGGTCTGCTCGTGGCGGGGATCATGCAGCCGGCGATGCACCTGAGCGTCGGCGCCTGGTTCGGCTTCGCAGCGGTCTCCGTCGCGGCGGCCGTCTGCTTCGCCGCCGTGAACCACGGGCTGGTCGCCCTCCTGGGCGGCATCGGCCGCTTCATCGCGATGCTGGTGGTCGTGGTGACGCTCGCCTCCGGGATCGTGTCGACGGCGCCCGGGTTCTTCGACAGCGTGATGGCGTGGATGCCGACCTCGCCGGCGATCACAGCGCTGCAGGGCGTGGTCGACGGCTCGACGGGGGTCTGGCGCGGCCTCGGCGGGCTCCTCCTCTGGGCCGTCGTGGGCTTCGGACTCGCGCTCGCGGCCGTCGCCCGGCGCCGCATCGTCACCGCCTCCCAGCTGTTGCCGGCGGAGTAGCAGTGAGTAGTCCGAGGAGTCAGGCGGTCGCGGCGAGGGCCAGCGTGGCGACGACGACGGTGACGGGGGCGACCAGCAGGCCGAGCAGTACGTAGCGGCGCCAGCGGATGCGGACGTCGAACGCCGACAGCCGCTGGTGCCAGAGGAGGGTCGCCAACGACGCCCACGGAGTGATCAACGGACCGGCGTTCACCCCGATCAGCAGCGCGGCGAGCCGCACCGGGCTGCCGGCCGCGGGTTCCAGCGCCAGGTAGGCGGGGAGGTTGTCGATCGCGTTCGCCCCGACCATGCCGGTCAGCGACAGCCGCAGCAGATCGAGCGGCGACTCCCCCGTTCCCGACACCTGCGCCAGCAGCGTGCCGAGGCCGTTGGCGTGCAGTGCCTCGATGAACAGGAACAGCCCGGAGGCCAGCAGCACCAACTGCCACGGCAGGAGGCCGAACCGCAGCACCTCGCGGCGGCGCACGGCGAACAGCACGACGAGAACGACGGCCGCGACCGACGCCGGCAGCCAGACCGGGATGCCGGACACCAGCAGCGGGATCAACGCCACCACGACGGCTGCGCTGATCCAGAACAACACGGGGTCCTCGATGCCCTCCTCGTCGCCCGTGACGTACCGCACCCGCAACTGCTTTCGGGAGAGCACGGCGACCACGACCATCGGCAGGACGATCGCCACCACCGCGGGCGCCCACATGAGTGCGGCGAACTGGAAGGGCGACGGATCGCCCATCGCGTGCTGGGCCAGCAGGTTCGTGAGATTGGACACCGGCAGCAGCAACGACCCGGTGTTGGCCAGCCACACTGTCGTGAGCGCGAACGGCAGCGGGTCGAGCCCGGCGTGCCTCGCGAGGACGATCACGACCGGTGTGAGCAGCACGGCCGTCGTGTCGAGTGAGAGGAAGACCGTGCACAGGGTCGCGACCACGACGACCAGCAGCCAGAGCAGCCACGCTCTCCCCCGGCCCCACCGCGCGGTCTGCTGCGCCACGACGGTGAACACGCCGGCCTCCGACGCAAGCTCGGTCACCACGGTCACCGCGATGACGAACAGAAGGATCGGCCACACGCGATCCCAGAGGGCCAGCGCGTCCGACCAGGGCAGCAGTCCCGTCGCCGCCGCGACTGCGCCGAGCACCAGGAGCCCCGCGCCGACGACAGCCGTCCGCATGCCACTCCTCTCGTCAAACGCCTTGGGCAGCGTACGCTAACTCACGAGCGAAAGGACGCCGATGCGCAAGTTCATCTTCAACGGCGCGGTCATCAGCGCGGTCATCGGGCTGTGGACGACGATCCAGACGACCAAGAACGGACCGCGCGACTGGCGCGTGCCACTCATCTGGATCAGTGCGGCGCTGAGCGTCGTGATCGCGGTCGGGACGGTGCTGCAGGAGTCCCGCGAGGCCGACGAACGCGAAATCGGGCACTGACCGCGCGATTTCCGCAGTCCGCACGGCGTGTCCGCGCGTTTTGAGCAGGTACGGCCCCGAAACTGTTCTCGACGGAGAACCTGGAAGGGGTTTCGCGATGTTCGGACGTAGGCGGCACGCCGCCGCCGAGGTGCAGGCGGCGCCGGTTCCTCAGTTGACGGATGCACAGATCCTCGAAGTGGTTCACGCCAAGATCGCCGAGCTGATCGGCGAACACGGCGAGTGGACGGTCTCGCGCCGTTCCTCCGACGACACCGACACCATCTTCCACTCCGTCCTTTCGCAGTCCGTCTCGGTCGGCATCACGACCGCGCTCATGGAGGCGCGCCGCCGGCTCGAGGCCGGCGAGTCCGACATCCTCGTGGCCGCCGAGCCGCAGCACCGCGCCGAGGCAGAGGCCGAGCCCGTCGTCGTCGACGCCGAGGCACCCGCCGAGATCGCAGAGCCCGCCGCGTTCGGCTGGGAGCCCGCGCCCATCACCGTCTGGACCGACCTCCGTCGTCCGGTCACCGGCGAGACCCCCGCGATCGCCCAGCGCCCCGCGGCCTAACCCCCGCGAGACGGCGCGAAGTTCGCGCGAATCGCGCCAGGCGGCGCAGAATCCGCTGTCTCGAGCGTCGGCTCAGCCGATGCGCTTCCAAGAGGACGGTCCGGCTGAGCCCGCGCGGTAGGTCTGGAGCGGGACGTCGTCCTTCTTCCACGCGGCGATGACCGGCGTCACGATGCGCCACATCTCCACGGCGGTGTCTCCGCGCACCGAGAGCGACGGGTCTCCGTCGAGGATTCCCTCCAGGACCTCCCCGTAGGCGAGCAGCAGCCCTGGCCCGAACTCCGCGCTCAGGGCCACACGCTCGATCTCGTGCGGGTCGCCCGGCCCGTTGATGTTCAGCTCCAACGACATCGCATCGGGCGCGAGCATGATCCGCAGCATCGTGGGCTCGGTGTGGCCCCGCAGTCCGCGCGGGATGTGCCTGGCCGGCTTGAACGTGACCAGGATCTCGCGGCGGCGCGAACCGAGCGCTTTGCCGGAGCGCAGCGTGAACGGCACACCGGCCCAGCGCCAGTTGTCGATCTCGACCGTGAGCTCCGCGAGCGTCTCCGTGTTCCTGGACGGATCCACCCCCGGCTCGTTCGTGTACGCGGGCAGCTTGCGGCCGTCGACGGTCCCCGCGGTGTAGCGGGCGCGCCGGCTCGCCACGACGGGATCGTCATGCCAGATGTGCGTCGCTCGCAGCACCGTCGCCTTGGCGTCGCGCAGGTCGGTGGCGTCGAGAGCCGACGGCGGTTCCATGGCGACGACGGCGAGCACCTGCAGCAAGTGGCTCTGGATCATGTCCATGAGGGCGCCGGCGTTGTCGTAGTAGCGGGCGCGGCCCTCCAACCCGAGCGTCTCGTCGTAGACGATGTCGACGCTCTGCACGTGGTCGCCGTTCCAGACCGGCTCGAGGATGCTGTTGGCGAAGCGCAGACCGATGAGGTTCAGTACCGTCGAGTTGCCGAGGAAGTGATCGACGCGATGGATGCGCTCCTCCGGCACCAGGGTCGCCAGCCGCTTGTTCAGGGCAATCGCGCTGCGCTTGTCCGTGCCGAACGGCTTCTCCAGTGCGAGGGTGAGCCCCTCAGGGAGGGTCAGCTTCCCGAGCGCTTCGCAGGCCTTCGCGGTGATGGCGGGCGGGAGCGCGAAGTACAGCGCGGGAGCTCCCTCGCAGAGGTCGAAGATCCGCTGGAGGTCGTCGGCCTTCGTGACGTCGACCGAGAGGTACCTGGACTCCTTCAGCAGCTCGTCCACCGCAGGCCCGCTCGCCTTCACCGTCTTGAACGACGCGCGGAGGGTGGACCGCCACTTCGCGTCCGACCACTCCTCCGCCCCGGCGCCGATCAGCCGGAAGCGCCGTTCGGGGTGATTGGTGAGCAGCTGTCCGACCGCGGGGAGCAGCAGTCTGGACGACAGGTCGCCGCTCGCTCCGAGAATCACCAGAGTGCCAACGGTCTGCGTCATGGCCTTCACAGTACGGCCATACTGGGGATATGTCGCTCCCCATCGAGGATTACGCCCTGATCAGTGATTGCTTCACGGGAGCCCTCGTCGGACGGGACGGCAGCATCGACTGGCTGTGCCTGCCGCGGTACGACTCGCAGTCGACCTTCGGCGCCCTGCTGGGCACGGAGGATCACGGCCGCTGGCTGCTGGCCCCCGCGGATCCCGCCGCGAGCTGCACGCGCGCGTACGAGCGCGACACGATGATCCTCGTCACTCGGTGGCGCACGTCCACCGGCGAGGTGGAGGTCGTGGACGCGATGCCGATGGGCGATCACCGCGCCGACCTGGTGCGGCGGGTGCGCGGGGTCAGCGGCCACGTCGAGATGCGCGAGGAGCTGAGGATCCGGTTCGGCTACGCCACCGCCATCCCGTGGGTGCGCAGGATGACCGACGAGAAGCCGCCGGCGCTGGTGGCGGTCGCCGGTCCGGACGGCCTGGTCTTCCGGGGTTCGTCGTTGCACGCGAGCAACCACGCCCACGAGGGGACGTTCACCGTGCACGCCGGGCAGACCGTCGACCTCTCGATGACCTGGTTCCCCTCCCACCGCGCGACCCCGGAAGCGCTCGACGTGGAGGACGCGCTGCAGCGCACGCGCGCGTGGTGGACCGGCTGGGCCGAGGGCTGCGACCACGACGGCCCGTATCGCGAGGAGGTCGTGCGCTCGCTGCTCATCCTGCGCGCGCTGACGCATCTGGAGACCGGCGGAATCGTCGCGGCAGCGACGACGTCGCTCCCGGAGAGCTTCGGCGGCGAGCGCAACTGGGACTATCGCTACGTCTGGCTGCGCGACGCCTCGTTGACGATCGCCGTGCTGCTGGCGCACGGGTACAACGACTACGTGGACCACTGGCGCGACTGGCTCCTGCGGGCCATCGCCGGCGATCCGGGCGACGTGCAGATCATGTACGGCCTCAGCGGTGAGCGCGACCTCGCGGAACGCGAGATCGACAGCCTCCCCGGCTACCAGGGCGCACGCCCGGTGCGGGTGGGCAACGGCGCCTCGACCCAGTTCCAGGCCGACGTCATCGGGGAGGTCATGCTGGGCCTCGACCGCGGGCGCGAGGCCGGTGTGCCCGAGACCCGGTTCTCCTGGGCGTTGCAGCGCGCACTCATGGGCTTCCTGGAGGACAACTGGCGGAATCCGGATCACGGCATCTGGGAGATCCGCGGGGAGCCGCAGATGTTCACGCACTCGCGCGGGCTGGTCTGGGCGGCCTTCGACTGCGCCATCCGCGGAGTCGAACAGTACGGGCTGGACGGCCCGGTCGAGCGCTGGCGGCATCTGCGCGACCAGATCCGCGCCGATCTGGAGGTGAACGGGTTCGACGAACACCGCGGAACGTATGTGCAGTACTTCGGGAGCACCGAAGTCGACGCGTCGCTTCTGCTGCTCGCCCAGGTCGGTTACTGCGACTTCGACGACCCGCGGATGCTCGGCACGGTCGCAGCGATCGAGAAGGACCTGCTCCGCGACGGGCTCGTGCTGCGCTACCGCACCGAGCAGGGAGTGGACGGCCTGCCTCCCGGAGAGCACCCGTTCCTCGCGTGCTCGTTCTGGCTCGTCGAGCAGTACGCGCGTTCGCATCGCCTGGACGACGCGACCCGGCTGATGGACCGGCTGGTTGGGCTGGCCAACGACGTGGGGATGCTGTCGGAGGAGTACGACGTCGACGGTCGCTCGCAGGCCGGCAACACCCCTCAGGCGCTGACCCACCTGGCGCTCGTGCGGGCGGCGGACGCCATCGCGGAGGTGCAGTCGCGGTGACGCCGGCTGTGAGGGTGCCCGCGGTCGAGGAGCAGGTCGACCTCGGCGAGCGGCTCGAGCTCGGCTCGCCCTGGGTGACCATCGTCTGGAACGACCCGGTCAACCTCATGTCGTACGTGACCTATGTCTTCCAGAGCTACTTCGGTTTCTCGAAGGCGGAGGCGCAGAGACTGATGCTGCTCGTGCACAACGAGGGCCGCGCTGTGGTCGCGACCGGAACGCGCGAGGAGATGGAGCGGCACGTGGAGGCCATGCACGAGTACGGACTGTGGGCGACGCTGAGGAAGGCGGACGCGTGAGACCGTTCCGGGCCGACCGGCGCGGCGGCGGCGTGCACGCGCGCTTCGAGGCCGCAGAGGTCGAGGTCCTGCGTCGGTTCGCCGCGGACGCGGCCTCCCGCGCTGAGCAGGCGGCGGACGGCTCCGAGTCGGGAGCGGCCGCGGATCCCGCCGGCGCGCGGCTTCTGCCCGACGCATATCCGGACGACGCGGAAGCCTCTGCCGAGTTCCGCCGGTTCACGGCCGAGCGGATCGCCGAGCGCAAGGCGGACAACGCCCGGGCCGTGATCGACTCGCTCGGCAACGCGACGGGTGAGGCCGTGGAGGTGCGGCTCGACGGCGCGCAAGCCCAAGCCTGGCTGCGGACGCTCACCGACATCCGGCTCGTGCTCGCCGCGGGGCTGGGGATCGAGCGCGACGGCGACGAGGGCGACGTACACGACCTCGAGTCGGCGACCCGGCGGGCCGTCTACGACTGGCTCGCGGCCGTGCAGGAGTTCCTCGTTCACGCGGTCACCCGAGCCTCCCGCCGCTGACGGCGCCGCCCTCGCGCGCTCAGACGGGGAAGCGCACCGCGGCGGCGACGGCGCCTCCGCCGGGGACGTCCTCCGCCCGCAGCGCGTAGACCTTCGCCTTGGAGGCGAGCGAACGGCGGATGATCTCGTCGACCACACCGTAGTTCCCCGGGGTGTCGTCGTCGCCGTAGGCGATCTTGCCGGTCTCGTCGTCGAGCGAGCCGGGCACCCGCCGGTCGATGTCGAACACCAGCGTCTCGACGGCTCCGTAGGTCGCCGCCCTGGCGATGTCGCTCAGATCGACCAGGGCGGTGCCCCCGGCGATGCGTGTCGAGAAGTCCTCCTTGAGCGCCTCCACCTTGCCCGCGTAGAGCCGGTCGAGCACACCGCGCGCGGCGGCCGCCAGCTCGTCCTCCGTCTTCTCCTCCGGGTTGCCTGCGATCACGTCGTCGAGCAGCCGTGGGTAGTCCGTCGCCCCGCGGAAGATGCCGACCAGCGGCTCGGCCGCGGCGAGGATGAGCGGTTCGGTGGAGGTGGCCAGCAGCGGGTGGAGCGCGCGCTCGATCGCCTGGACGTACTCCAGCATCCGCACCTTCTGACCCTCCGACCCCTGGACGCGACCGGACGCCGTGCGCCCGCTGACCGACGGCAGGCCGACCGCAGACGGGACGTTCTTCGGCATCCCCTCGACCTCCACGAGCGCGGGCGGGGCCTCCGGGTCGATACGGATCAACCGCACGGAGTTCTGCGCGAGCGCCAGGATCAGCGCCGACTGCGGGAAGGTCACCGCACGCAGCAGCGGCTTGATGTAGAACCGGTCGGCGACCTCGCACGCCGACGTCAGCCGGTTGGGCAGGCGGAACGTCTCGGCGACCTCGCCGTCGAGGAACACGGCGAGCGAACGCGACTGGTAGCGCCAGAAGTCGCGGTCGTCGAGGATGAGCTCCCCCTCGGTCTGGATGCGGCCGATCGTCGCTCGGTCGATACCCATCGCCTCCAGCGACTTCACCGCGAGGGCGAGGTGGTTCTTGAGTTCGATCCTGGCGCGGTCGGCCTCCGGGGGCGTCGTTCCCGTCGGCAGATAGATGCTGACGCAGCCCGGCTCGCGCAGCGACGCGATCCTCTCGATGTCGGCCTTGGTCGGAATGTCCTTGTACTCCACGTTTCCTCCTCGGTCGTCCACCGGCCGGACGTCGTTGGCCGGTCCGCCCAGTCTCGTCGCGGCCGTCAGACCGCACAAGCCCCCGCGGGGAGCCCCGAGATTCGTCACGAATCTCGACATTCGTGGCACGAATGTCGACATTCGTGACGAATGCGATCGGTCCGCGCCATGATGTCGAGAAGACGCTCTCCCGTTCGTGTAGACGGTGAGAGGAAGGAATCCCACCATGACCCAATACCTGCTCAGCGTCTACCAGCCCGACGGGCCCATCCCGGAGCCGGAGGTGCTCGCCGCGATCGGCGACGACCTCGCCCGGCTCAACGACGAGATGCGTGCCGCCGGCGCCTGGGTGTTCTCGAACGGCCTGCTGCCGCCGTCGTCGGCGACCGTGCTGCGGCCGGACGGCGACGACGTGCTCGTCACCGACGGCCCGTTCGCCGAGGGCAAGGAGCACCTCGGCGGGTTCACCATCGTCGACGTGCCGGACCTCGACGCCGCCCTCGCATGGGGCAAGCGCCTGGCCGTCGCGACGACGCTGCCGATCGAGGTGCGCCCGTTCGCATGAGCTTCTCCGCTGACAGCGCCGAGGCGGTGGCGGCCGCGTTCCGAACGGAGTTCGGCCGCGCCGTCTCGGTGCTGTACCGGTCTCTCGGTGACCTGGACCGCGCGGAGGACGCCGTGCAGGAGGCGTTCGCGGTCGCGGTTGCCCGGTGGCCGGTGGACGGCGTGCCGACGGCCCCTGCGGGCTGGATCATCACGACGGCACGCCGGCGGGCGATCGACCGGCTGCGGCGCGAGGCGGTCGGGAGAAAGCGGGAGGCCGAGGCGACCGAGCTGCTCGCTCTCGCGACCTCCCTCGAGTCGGTCGACACCGGGCCGGTCTCCGACGATCGCCTGCGGCTGATCTTCACCTGCTGCCACCCCGCACTCGGTCCGGAGGCCAGGGTCGCCCTCACGCTGCGCCTCCTCGGCGGGCTCAGCACGGCGGAGATCGCCCGGGCGTTCCTGGTGCCGGAGGCGACGCTCGCGCAGCGCATCTCGCGGTCCAAGGCGAAGATCCGCCAGGCGCGCATCCCGTACCGGGTGCCGTCGGCGGCCGACCTGCCCGGCCGGCTGGCCTCCGTGCTGGCGGTGGTCTACCTGATCTTCAACGAGGGCTATTCGGCGAGCGCCGGCGACCGGCTCGTGCGGGAAGAGCTGTGCGCGGAGGCGATCCGCCTCGCGCGGCTCCTGGTCGCTGTGCTGCCGGAAGAGCCGGAGGCCGCGGGACTGCTCGCTCTGCTGCTCCTCATCGACGCACGGCGACCGGCCCGACTCGATCGCGACGGCGCGATGATCGCGCTGCCCGACCAGGACCGCACACTCTGGGACGCCTCCCTCATCACGGAGGGCCACTCGATCGTGCGCCGTTGCCTGGTGCTCGGGAGGCCGGGGCCGTACCAGCTGCAGGCGGCGATCCAGGCGGTGCACGACGACGCCGCACGCGCCCGGGACACCGACTGGCGCCAGATCGTGACGCTGTACGACCAGTTGCTGCGCGCCCAGCCGTCACCCGTTGTGTCGCTCAATCGGGCGGTCGCGGTGGCGGAGGCGGACGGGCCGTCCGCCGGCTTGATCGCTGCGGAGCCGCTGCGAGGTCCGCTCGCCGACTTCTACCTGCTGCACGGGGTGCGGGCCGGCCTGCTGGCCCGGGTGGGACGCGACGTGGAGGCGGCCGAGGAGTACGACGCGGCGTTGCGGCTGTGCGGGAACGCGAGCGAGCGGGCGTTCCTGGAACGGCGACGGGGGTTGCTGCCGGAGGGGTGAGAAGGCCTGCAAGTCGACACCCTTCCCCTCACCTCCGCTCCGGTGGAGAGTGGCCGCATGGACATCGCATTCCTCGGGCTCGGCCGGATGGGCCGCGAGCTCGTTCCGCATCTGATCGACGCCGGGCACCGGGTGACCGTGTGGAACCGGTCTCCGGAGGCCGCCGAGACGATCGGGCGGCGCGGCGCGCGGGTCGCCCGGACGGCGGCGGACGCCGTCGCGGAGGTCGACGCCGTCGTGAGTGTATTGTTCGGGCCGGAGGCCGTTCGGGAGACCATCACCGAGGCGGGGCTGCCGTGGCGGCCGGGCACGCTGTGGATCGACGTCACCACCGTCTCCCCCGCCGACGCGACCGAGTTCGCCGAGTGGGCCTCCGCTGCGGGCATCCGCTACGTGGCAGCGCCGGTCGTCGGGTCGCTCGCCCCCGCCCGGGCCGGCACGCTCGCCGTTCTCGTCGGTGGCGAGCACGCCGCGGCGCGGGACGCGAAGCGGATCGTCGGGCTGTGGGCCGATCAGGAGAAGCTGCGTACCTTCGACACGCCCGCCGCGGCCACCGCGGCCAAGCTCGTCGCCAACCTCGCGCTCGCAGTGTCGATGGAGACGCTGTCGGAGGCGCTGCGACTCGGCCGCGCCGCGGGGCTCAGCGACGACGACGTTCTCGCGACGCTCTCGCTGACCGCCATCGCGCCGCTGGCCGCGCAGAAGGGCGCCCTCGTGACCGCGGGCGACTTCGACGACGCGCAGTTCACGGCCGAGGCCCTCGCCAAGGACGCCCGCCTCATGCTCGCGACCAGCGACGTGCCGCTCCCGGCCGTCGCCCTGGTCGCCGCCGAGCTGCAGCGCGCCATCGAGGCCGGCCACGGCGACAAGGACTTCTCCGTCATCGCCCGCGACCGCTGAGCTCCGTCACCGACGCTCACGATTCGTCACGAATGTCGACATTCGTGGCACGAAACTCACGATTCGTCACGAATATCGACATTCGTGGCACGAAACTCGCGATTCGTCACGAATGTGCGCGCTTTGCGCCTACGCGAGCGGGGCGACCACCGCGCCGGTGGCGGCGGAGCGGCGGGCGGCGTCGACGACGCGGAGCGTGCGGAGGCCGACCTGGCCGTCCGGCGTCGCCGGGCGCCCGGAGCGCACGGCGTCCACGAAC
>NZ_JAGEKP010000013.1 GCF_017565305.1 Leifsonia sp. TF02-11 | reverse complement strand
CGGCGGGCGGAGGGGCGGTGTCAGGCGTGAGCGGGCTCGCGGAGGCGCGCCATCGCGATCTCGTCGGCGGCTTCGAGGGTGGTGATGCCCCGTTCGGCGGCGACGTCGAAGACCCGGGCGACGGTGTCGCCGATGGCCTCCACGCGCGCGCGGGTGGCCTCGGCCGAGGGCGACTCCTCGTTCATCATCGACAGGAAGATCACTCCACCGGCGTTCACGACGAAGTCGGGCGCCCAGAGGATGCCGCGGGCGGCGAGCCGCTCGGCGCCGGAACGCTCGGCGAGCTGGTTGTTGGCCGGTCCGACGACCGCCTTCACGCGCAGCTCGTCGATGACAGCCTCGGTCAGCACCCCGCCGACGCCCGCGGGAACGAACAGGTCGCCCTCCACGCGGTGCGCGTCGCTCGGTTCCACCCAGGCGGCCCCGATCGCGTCGGCGAGCGCGCGCTTGGCCGGGTTGACGTCGGTCACGGTGAGCACGGCGCCCTCGCTGGCCAGCCGCATGGCGATGATCGATCCGACGTGCCCGAGGCCCAGCACCGTCACGCGCCGGCCGGCGACGTCGCGACTGCCGGTGGCGCGCTCCAGGGTCGCGAGCAGCCCGGCGTACACGCCCGCGGCGGTCGCGTCGCTCGGCTCGCCGACGCCGCCCTCCGCCGGAGGGAGGCCGCACACGTTCGCGGTGCGCGTCGCGACCACCGACATGTCCTCGGCGCTCGTGCCGACGTCCTCCGCTGTCATGTAGCTGCCACCGAGGCTCTCCACGGCGTCGCCCAGGTCGAGCATCGCCTCGTAGCGCTCGGTGGGGCTGAGCTGATGGCCCTGCGGCAGGTAGACCACGGCCTTTCCGCCTCCGCGGTTGAGTCCGGCGGCCGCGTTCTTGTACGTCATCCCCTCCGCCAGGCGGAGCGAGTCGGCGACGGCCTCCTGCCAGGAGTCGTAGTTCCACACGCGGCAGCCGCCGAGAGCGGGGCCGAGGACGGTGGAGTGGACCGCGATGCTGATGGTGAGGCCGCTCCGCCTCCCCTTCACAACGTGCAGTGTTTCGTGCGGCAGGTCTGTGGGCAGGACGGACATCGGTGTCTCCTCGTGGGATCGCGGTGAATGCTGAGGGTCTTGTGGACCGTCGTCTATTCTCCGCGACCCCGTGAGGGGATGCAATGCGGCACCCGGATGAGCGGTGGCGCTCAGTGGAAGAAGTGACGCTCCCCGGTGAAGTACATGGTGACTCCTGCGGCCTTCGCGGCCGCGATGACATCCTCGTCGCGGATCGAGCCACCGGGCTGCACGATCGCGGACACTCCCGCGGCGATCAGGATCTCGGGGCCGTCGGCGAACGGGAAGAACGCGTCGGACGCCGCGACCGACCCGGCCGCGCGCTCCGCCGCGCGACTGACGGCCAGGTTGCAGGAGTCCACTCGGTTGACCTGGCCCATGCCGACGCCGACCGAGGCGCCGTGCTTGGCCAACAGGATCGCGTTGGACTTGACCGCGCGGCAGGCCTTCCACGCGAACTCGAGGTCGGCCCGAGTGGCCGCGTCGGCCTCCTCTCCGGAGACGAGGGTCCAGCCGGACGAATCGAACGCGTCGAAGCGGTCGCTGTCCTGCACCAGGATGCCGCCGGAGATCTGGCGGAACTCGGTCTTCGCGCGGGCGTAGCCCACCGGGAGCTGCAGGATCCGCAGGTTCTTCTTGGTCTGCAGCAGCTCCAGCGCCTCCGGCTCGTAACCGGGAGCGATGAGGACCTCGGTGAAGATGCCCTTGACGGTCTCGGCCATCGCGAGGGTCACCGTGCGGTTCGCGGCGATCACGCCGCCGTACGCGGAGACGGGGTCGCACTCGTGCGCCTTGTGGTGCGCGTCGGCGATGTCGTCGGCGACCGCGATGCCGCACGGGTTGGCGTGCTTGATGATCGCGACTGCCGGCTCGGCGAAGTCGTAGGCGCTGCGGAGGGCCGCATCGGCGTCCACGTAGTTGTTGTACGACATCTCCTTGCCGCCGAGCTGCCTGGCCTGCGCGATGCCCCTCCCGGCCGGGTCGGCGTAGAGCGCAGCAGCCTGGTGCGCGTTCTCGCCGTAGCGGAGGGTCTGCTTCAGCTCGGCGCGCACCTCGAAGCGCTCGGCGAAGTCGTCCGTCGAGGGCGCCTCGCCCGCGAACCAGGCGGCGACGGCGCCGTCGTACGACGCCGTGTGCGCGAACGCCTTGGCGGCGAGCGCACGCCGCTGGTCGAAGCTGGTGCCGCCGGCGGCAACCGCGGCTGCGACCTCCGCGTAGTCGTCTGGCGAGACGACGATGGCGACGTTGGCGTGGTTCTTGGCCGACGCGCGCACCATCGCAGGGCCGCCGATGTCGATCTGCTCGACCACGTCGTTGCCGACCGCGCCCGACGCGACCGTCTCGACGAACGGGTAGAGGTTGACGACGACGAGTTCGAACGGCTCGATCCCGAGATCCTTCAGCTGCTCCTCGTGCGAGGCCAGGCGCAGGTCCGCGAGCAAACCGGAGTGGATGGCCGGGTGCAGCGTCTTGACGCGCCCGTCGAGCGACTCGGGGAACCCGGTCACCGAGGCCACGTCGGTCACCGCGTGGCCGGCGTCGCGGATGGTCTGGGCGGTCGAACCCGTCGACACGATCTCGACGCCGGCCTCCGCCAGTGTCGCGGCGAGGTCGAGGAGGCCCGTCTTGTCGCTGACCGAGATCAGCGCGCGGCGGATCGGGACGAGGTCCCGTTCGCGGTAGAGGCTGGCGTCGTGACGGGGTCCGCTCATACTCGGGAGAGCTCCTTGAGGTCGATGTGTCCGTTGGCGATGTCGAGGACGGCGTCGATCAGGAGGCGCCGCTCCACGGGTTTGATGCGTTCGTGCAGGCTGGCCTCGGTGTCGCCCGGCAGGATCGGGACGCGCTCCTGGCTGATCACAGGCCCGGCGTCGACGCCGTCGTCGACGACGATGAGGCTGGCGCCGGTCTGCGTGACGCCGGCGGCCAGGGCGTCGCGGACGCCGTGCGCGCCGGGGAACTCCGGCAGGTAGGCGGGGTGCGTGTTGATGAGGTTCGGCGAGAACGCCTGCACGACGCGCGGCGGCACCAGGCGCATGAAGCCGGACAGGATGACCAGGTCGGGCTCCCAGAGCCGAATCTGCTCGAGCAGGGCGTCGCCCCACTCCTCGCGGTCGTCGTACGACGTGAACGGGACGGTGAACGACGGGATGCCGAACTCCTCCGCGTGATCGAGCCCGTCAGCCTCGCGATCGGCGCCGACCGCGACCACCCTGGCCGGGAACTCGGCGTCGGACGCCGCCTCGAGCAGCGCGCGCAGATTGGAGCCACCGCCGGAGATCAGCACGACAATCGAGAGCACGCGTCCAGCCTACCCATCAGGAACGCCGCGCTCAGACCAAACGCAGCCCCCACCGCGCCGGGGCGATCGTGTACAGCTGGCGGTAGAGCGCCGTGCCCACCAGCACGCCGAGGGCGATCGAGACGATGGAGCCGAGCACGTTCGGGATGCTGCTGGCGTCGAAGTCCACACCCGTCGCCGTCTGCGTCAAGCGGATGAGCCCGGTGGCTCCCGGCACGAGCAGCCAGAAGGCCGGGAGGAAGCAGACGACGGCCGGCGGGGCTCCGCGCACCGCCTGGACGAGGTAGGCGAGCACGGTGAGCGCGAGCGCACCGAAGAACCCGCTGAAGACATTGCCCATGACGAACGTCCCGACGAGCTGCCCTCCGTAGGCGACCAGCAGGACGAGCGTGAGGAAGTAGAGCGACCGTCTCGGCCCGCAGTAGTAGAGGAAGATCCCGACCGAGAACAGCAGCACCCCCAGCCACGGCTGGATCGCACCGAGCGGCGGCTGGGTCGACAGCAGCGCGGTGGAGGCGGGGACGCCGGTGATCTGCATCGCGGCGAGGATCCCGATGGCGAGGAAGCCCAGCTGGGCGATGCCGGAGACCAGCCGGCTGGAACCCGCGACCATGTCGCCAGCCGCGAGCTCCTGGATGCCCGTGGTGAGCACGGCCCCCGGGAGCAGGGTGACCAGTGGCGGCACCAGCACCTGCAGGGGCTCGTCGATGAGCACGGTTCTCCCCAGGAGGAACACGGTCAGGGCGAGCGCGAACGCGGTCGCGACGGGCAGGAGGATCGCTGCGTAGGTGCCCGGCCGCACGAACAGCTTCGCTGCGCCGACCAGCATCCCGAGCGCGAAGGCGTACAGCATGCTGGTGGTCTCCGCGCCGAGGAGCACCAGCGCGACTCCGGCCGACGCGAATCCGTGGCCGATGATCCGCACCAGGCGGTTGAACCGCGGCCGGGCGGAAGCGATCGCGTCCAGAGCCTCGATCCCCTGGGCTGCGGTGATCTCCCCCGCCAGAGCGCGGTCGACGACCGCGTAGACGTGTGCCGCCCGGTCGAAGCGCACCTCGCCGCCGGAGGCCTCCGCGACATCGAATCGGGTCTGCGCCTCTCCGGGCAGCCCGACGAAGATCAGCGTCGGGAACACGATCAGCGTCGCACGGGGCGACCCGAGGGCGGTCGCGACGCGCTTCAGCGTGCCCTGGATGTCACGCGACGCGGTGCCGATCGCCAGGAGCGCACTGCCGAGCCGGACGAGGAACTCCTGCAGCTGCGCCGACGGGCTCTCGACGAGCTGCTCGGCCTCGGTCGACCTGCGTCGAAGTCTGAACGTCGGCAGGTGGAATCGGGGCCCCGGCGCTCTCATCGTCGCGCCCGGCCTCCGGCCAGCAGCCCGATGACCGCCGCGACGCCGACCTCCCCTGCTGCGATCGCACCGACCAGCCACGGGTTCGGCCCGACGTCGTGCAGGCGGCCGGGGCCGAGCGCTCCCGACGACCACCAGGCCAGCAGGCCGAGTTGGATTCCGGCGACCACGCCGATCCCCAGCGCGGTGAGGAACAGCGCGAGCGGGCCGTCGGCGTGGGCCCTCCTGGTCGCGCGCAAGAGGGCGGCGGCGACGAACCCCGCGAGCAGCGGGACGATCACGCCGACGAGCCCGAAGCTGTATCCGTGCGCGGGGATGACCCCGAAGAGCGGCACACCGGGCAGCGGCCCGAGCGCGGTGCCGATGGGGCTCACGGTCGATCCCGTGCCGATCGCGAAGCCGGGGCCCACCAGCCACGACATGAGCCAGATCACGAGGTTGGGCAGGAACGCCAGCTGCGCCACGGTGAGAGCGACGCCGCCCGCGACACCGGTCTGCAGCTGTTCGTAGAGGCTGATGATCGCCGCGTAGTTGCCGAAGATCAGCAGCGCGAGGATGAATGCGGAGGCCCCGATGACGATGGCGGTCGCAGCGCTGCCCGCCCTGACCGCGCCCAGCACGCCGGCGCGGACGGGCGCCGGGATGGTGCCCAGCCGGGCGCGGACGGCGACGGCGACGGCGACGGGAGCCGCTCCGCCCGGCGCCTCGATGGGCGCGCCGTTCGTCCGCTCGCCCGCCCGGTCGTCGTGCCGGTCACGAGGGCGCTCTGACGAGGAGGCGCTGCGGTCGCCTCCCCTGCCGTCCCCTCCCCTGCGGAGTCCGGCGAAGGCGAAGCCGATCCCGATGCCCAGCGCGTAGACGAACGGAGGCAGCACGATCCCCCGCCACAGCGACGGGGTCACGACCGCGCTTCCCGCGGTCAGGGTCACCAGCACGGAGACGGCGAGGAACACGGCGAGCGCCGAGATCGCACCGGTGCTGCGGTACGGCGTCTCCGCGGCACGCAGACCGGTGCGCACGCCGAGACCGGCGGTGAGGGCGGCGAAGCCCAGGAGCGCGATCGTCACCCGGAACGGGGCTGCGGCCCCGGGGAGCCCGAGGGATCCGACGGTCTGCGGATCGAGAGTCACGGTCAGGTTGACGCCGTGCCCCACCAGCCAGATGTCGGCCGCGGCCTTCCAGACGACCGCGAAATCCCCGGTCAGGTGGTATTGCGTCGCCCAGAGGACGGCGAGCGGGACCACGCAGATCCCGATGCCGACCGCCGCGACGATGGCCGCCTCCAGCGCGGCGAGCAGGGCGACGGTTGTGCGATTCATGACCGGATGGAGCCTACCGGTCACGGAGGCGACCATCCGGTAGACACTTCGACAGGCGGGCGACCGTCAGCGACTCCACAAAGATATTGCATCTATACCTCTTGCATTTATGCCTGATGTTCTGCTTTGCTGTGCCCATGAAGAAACACACCAGAGTGAGCACGATTCGTTCCCGCGTCGCAGCCGGGGCCATCGCAGCAGCGGCATCGGTCGGCCTCGTGGTCGGCACAGCGGTGCCCGCACAGGCGGCGATCTGGCACTACGTCTCGTCGTCGTGGGTCGAGGCGTACGCGGGCGCGACGTCGAACACCAACAACGACGGTTGGATTCAGGCCTTTGCTCAGCTAGGAGGTGATGTCAGCTGGGGGGTCGCCCGGACGTCGCACAGCGACGCGAAGGTGAACGGCTTCAACATGACACACAAGGCACGCATCTACCGAAACAGCGTCATCATCGCGCAGAGCTGATTCTGAATCTCGGCGGGGTCGGGTGCTGCACGCACTCGACCCCACTCAAGTTGTCGCCGCCAATCAAGCGAAAGTCCACCATGAAGACCCTCATGTTGCGAACTGCACTTCTCATCAGCAGCGCGGCCGCGCTCATCTCGGCCGCGGGTTGCACACCCGCGGAACAACCGGGCGGCAAGCTCGCTTCGACCTACGTCGCGCTCATTGAGGCAGAACTCGCAAGCGGGAACCTGACAGATTTCGAGACAGATGTGCTGACACGCGCAAGGGAACGCGGTTCCATTTCGCAGAGCGACTACGAGGCGGCCCACACTCGTTACAAGGAATGCATGGCCAGTAAGGGGATAGTCGCGCAGGAAAGGCGCTACCCCAACGGAATCATCCACTCCACGCCGCCAGGACCAGATGACTCGTTCACGATCGACGATCTCGCGGAGGCCAACTTCGCGTGCGGGGTCGGGACGACTGCAGCGATCGA
Source organism: Leifsonia sp. TF02-11 (assembly GCF_017565305.1). Classification (GTDB taxonomy): domain Bacteria; phylum Actinomycetota; class Actinomycetes; order Actinomycetales; family Microbacteriaceae; genus Leifsonia. The sequence goes on along the minus strand of NZ_JAGEKP010000013.1, from coordinate 250,388 downwards.
CCAGCTCTACAGCGTCCAGCAGGGCAATCCCGACCTTCTCCGCGATCGCAACGAAGCGGGCGCTGCCTGTCTCGTCCGGGAAGGAATCGCGCCCGTTTCGTTCTCGCGCGAAGACTTTGCCGCGACATTCGATGGCCCGGGGTCCGACTACAGCAGTCTTCCGTTCGATGTCCACGACGATCGGGTGCACATGTGCCTCTATGTCGCCGGCATCGTGATTAGGTTCACCGATTGATCCGCCGAGGCACGTCGGCGAAATCTTGCGCTGCCATTGTCGCTGCGGTGGCGGTAGTTAGCGGCTCCTTCGCCTGCAGCGCATCCATCCGACCTGAGCCCAATGAAAAGCTCGCGTCCTCTTATGTCTCGCTGATCGAGGAGCAGCTTCGGAACGAGAACCTGAGCGGATTCGAGAGGGAACTTCTCGCCCGGGCAAAGGAACGGGGCTCGATCTCACAGATCGACTACGAAACTGCACACGCTCGCTACAAGGAATGTATGGCTCAATCCGGGGCCGTAGCCGACGAACATCGATTTGCGAACGGTCTCATCCATTCGAACGCGGGTGCCCCCGCGGCCAATCTCACCGTCGAGCAGCTGGCCGAAATCGACTTCTCGTGCGCATCCGGCACTCTTGTCGTAGTCGACGAGCTCTACCGAGTCCAGCAGGGCAACCCCGACCTCCTCCGCGACCGCAACGAGGCCGGAGCCGCCTGCCTCGTCCGCGAAGGGATCGCCCCGACGTCGTTCTCCCGCGACGACTTCGCGACCGCGTTCGACGGCCCCGGCTTCCGCGATTACGACAGTCTCCCCTTCGAGATCAAGGACGAGCGCGTGCACATGTGCCTCTACGTCGCCGGCATCGTGCTCGGGTTCACCGAGTGATCCGCCGCCTCCTGCTCCCCGTCGCCACCGCTCTGGCCGGACTGGCGGCCGGCATCCTCATCGTTTCGATGTTCGCGCCGTCGGCCCCCGCCAGCCTCCAGACTCCGAAGGCCCCGCGCACGCTCGGCCTGCAGGAGACGGAGTTCCGGGACGAACGCTCGATGGGGCTCACCGCCGATGTCGAGCGCACCGCCGCCATCGCGCTGAACACGAGCGGGATGGTGACGGGGTCCGGTTGCGTGCCCGGCGCCGCCTTCGCGAGCGGCGACGTCATCGCGCACGTCGACGCGGCGCCGATCGTGGCCCTGTCGAGCGGCACGCCACTCTTCCGCGACCTCGCGCCCGACGACGAGGGCACCGACGTGACGGCGCTGCGGGGTGCCCTGCGCGGCCTCGGGTTCGCGGTGGACGCCGAGGGCCGCTACAGCGCGGCGGTGCGGGACGCCGTGAAGGAGCTCCAGCGGCGAACCGGCGTTGCGCCCGCCGACGGCGTGCTGCGGCTGTCGAGCATCGCGTGGCTTCCGGCACCGACCGTTACGGTCTCCTCGTGCGAGGTCACCGTCGGCGAACGGTACGAGCTCGGGAGCCCCTACGCGGAGGTTCCCGGCACCCTCCGCTCGCTCACCCTCGTCAGCGGCGAGACGTCGACGGTGGTCCCCGGCGACCGCATCCTCCGGCTGGGCGCCCACGAGTTCACGATGCCCGACAGCGGAGTTGTCGGCGACCGCGCCGTCCTCGACGGGATCGCCGCGTCGCCGGAGTACTTGGCGAACGCCGCCAAACCGAAAGACTCCCCCCTCTCAGTCACGGCTCGACTCGTCACGCCGCTCCACGTGGTGGCGGTGCCGCCGGGCGCGCTGATCGGCGCCGCGGCGGGCGCGCGGTGCGTCCAGCTCGAGAGCGGGGCGACCGCCGCCGTGCGGATCGTCGCCAGCCGGCTCGGCTCCTCGTTCGTCGTCTTCGACGGAGACGTCCCGAAGCGCATCCGGATCGGCGCCGCGGTGACGGCGAAAGGGTGCGGATGAGCGCCGCCACGGGCGCACGATTGACGCTCACCGGTGTCGCGTTCGCGTTCAACCCCGGCGCGCCCATCTTCCGCGACCTCACCGCGACGATGGCACCGGGCGACGTCTGGGGCGTGACCGGACCGTCGGGCTCGGGCAAGTCCACACTGCTGTCGCTCCTCGCCGGGTGGGAAGCCCCGACCGCCGGCGGCATCGAGCGCACCGGCATCCGCCGGGTCGGCTGGGTATTCCAGAACCCGCACGGGCAGGCGCACCGCACCGCCCTCGATCACGTCGCCTACCCGATCATCGCCCGAGGCGGCGACCGTGCGTCGGCCTCCCGCCGTGCCCTGCGCATCCTCGACGAACTGGGGCTGGTCGCACGGGCCGAGAGCACCTTCGCCCAACTCTCGGGCGGCGAGGCCCAACGGCTCATGCTCTGCCGGGCGATCGCCGCCGAGCCCGACCTGCTGCTCGTCGACGAACCGACCGCACAGCTCGACCGCACCAACGCCGCGACCGTGAACGGCGTGCTCCGGTCCCTCGCCGGGATCGGCGCCATCGTCGTGGTGGCGACGCACGACCAGGACACGGTCACGGCGTGCACGCAGCGGCTGACACTGGACCGGGCGACGATCGCGGCGGAAGGCCACCGGTCGTGAGACTCGTCCGGCTGCGGTCCCTGGTCGGCGAGAGCAGACGGAATGTCGCGACCGGCCCGCTGCGTTCCGTTGTCCACGGTGCGGTCCTCTCCGCGATCATCGCGGCGGCTGCGCTCCTCGACACCCTCACGATCGCCGGGCTGGAACGCCAGGCCGAGGCGTTCCGGGCGGCGGGCGGCGCGACGCGCGTGCTCTCCTCGCCCGACGCCGTCGACCGGGCCCGCTGCGAGAGCCTCCCCGGCACCGCGGGATTCGCGGGTTCCGGATCGCTCACCCAGCGGGAGTCGATCGCACTGCTCGAACCGGGCTCCAGCGCGATCCCGGTCTTCGAGGTCTCACCGGGACTGGCATCCCGGCTGGGCATCGCAGACACCGGCCGAGGCGGCGTGTACCTCACGACCACGTTCGCCACCGAGCTCGGCGCGGATAGCGGTACCCGCCTGATGACGCGAGAAGGCCCGGTCACCGTGCTCGGGACGTTCGCACCCGGCCCACGCGACGGCGCGGCGTCACGGCTGTCGTCCGCGCTGGTCTCGATCGTTCCGGCGACGGGAACAGCGGGCGAGTGCTGGGCGGACATCTGGCCTGCCGGCCGGGACCGCGATCCGCTCCTCCTGACCGCGCTCTCCCCCGACGCGCCGTCGAAGGAGACCTCGATCGACCCGCTGAATCCAGTCGTCGGCCAGGAGTTCTCCGGCGCCTCTGCATTCGACCAGCGGACGAGTCGATTCGCGCCGGCCGCCGCAGCCGTCGGTGCGCTGCTCCTCGGGGTCGTGTACGCCCGCGCGCGCCGGCTCGAGCTGGCCGGTTCGCTGCATGCCGGCGCCAGCCGCGCCTTCGTCACGGGGACGCTGCTCGTGGAGGCCGCGCTCGTCGGCCTCCCCGCGCTGGCGATCGCGACGCTGACCCACGGACTCGGTGTCCTGGCGTCGGAGGGCGCCGTGAGCGCCCTGCCTCCGGCGTCGGCGCTGACCGCCGTGACCGCCGCGGCGATGTTCGTGGTCGGCGTCGGGGCGGCGGCCTCCGCTGTCCGCGAGAGCGACCTCTTCGCCCTCTTCAAAGCACGCTGAGCGATGAGGGCCGGTGCGCTCAGGACACGGTCATCACGGGCGTGTCGTCGTCGGCGTCCTCCGGAATGGTGATGATCGGTCGCTGCACCAGCTCCAGGATCGCGATGACCACCGCGGCGATCACGAGGGTCCAGATGATGAGCGACGGGGTGAGCGGACGCACGAACAGCACGATCGCTGCCGCGATCACCGCCACGGCGCTGCGCAGCAGCACCCGCTGGGCGTAGATCCACTCGCCGGTCCGGCCTGTGGAGATGCCGTGGCGTTCCGCGGATTCCCGCACCCAGGTGACACCGGACCCGAAGAAGCCGCGCAGACGCCGTGGCACGCCGAACGGACCGGAGTACCACGCGACCAGCGCGACGACGATCGCGAGCACGAGGACCGCGACGCCGGTGTCCTTCATCGCCGTCGAGACCGTGGCGTAGAGCGTCTTCGCGACCCCGGCCGGCACCAGCCCGGGCGACGCCGAGGCGACGAACACGATCTGGCCGATGCTGATGCCCGCGACCACCACGATCATCGCGACGCCCAGCGCACTGGCCGCGCCGATGAGGGCGAGCGCACGCCGCCGGGCGACGACGACTCCCAGGGCGAGCAGGCCGATCGCGACCCAGGGCAACCAGGCCCCTGCGACGATGGCCAGGTTGTAGAACATCTGGAGAGTCGGGATGGACGAGTTCTGCGCCACCGTGATCGTCTTGTCGATGGTCGGGATCTGCGCGGCGAACGAGAGGCCCTGGTCTTCGAGAAGCTGTTTGACCCGGTCGATGATCGGACCGAGCTGCACGCCGACCGACCCGTCGGCTCCCACAGTGATCGCCGCTTTCGGATTGCCCTGCATCGTCGCGACCAGCTGGGTGTGACTCGCACGCAGGGCGTCCTGCCAGACCTGCGCGAAGGCGTCGGACGACACGAACCGACCGACCGTCGTCTGGATCAACGACACGATGCCCTGCGCGAGGGGAGCTTTGAGCGCGTCCAGGGCCTTCGTGGCGACGGGACCGGTGCCGAGGCCCGTGATGCCGTCGATCACCTGGGAGGTCAGCTTCGGGATGTCGACATGCTGCTGGATCACCTTCACCGTCTCGTCGGTCACGTACGCCTGCACGGCGGGATCGTCTGCGAGCGGCGCATAGGTGGCGACGAAGGTATCGGTGTCCGTCAGCTGCACTTTCGCCCAGGAGGCGACGACGGCGACCGGTGCGAGGATCGCCCCGATCACGATGAGGACGACGGCCAGGAGCGTCCAGCCCCACCCGCGCTTGTGCTTCGCCGGGGAGAGCGCGCCGGTCTCGGGGAGCGGCTCGGTCGCGTTCTCGTCGAGCCGGCTCCGAAGAGCGGTGTTCTCGGCCTCGAGCGCTGCGACGCGCCGAGCGAGCTCGGCATTCGTCATCTTCGGCATCGGCAGCATCCCCCTCCGGGCGGTGATGCCTCACTGTAGCGCCGTGCCGGGCGGCACGGGCAGGCCCCGAAACGAGTGGTGGACAAACGGCACAGGGCCGGACTCTGTGGAGGAGTCCGGCCCTGTGCCGGCGTTCAGTCGATACGGGTCAGAGCGCCGCGTAGACCTCGCGAAGCAGCGCCGCGGTCTCGGACGGGGTCTTGCCGACCTTCACGCCCGCGGCCTCCAGCGCCTCCTTCTTGGCCTGCGCCGTACCGGCGGAGCCGGACACGATCGCGCCGGCATGACCCATGGTCTTGCCCTCCGGCGCGGTGAAGCCGGCCACATAGCCGACGACCGGCTTGGTGACGTTGGCCTTGATGAAGTCGGCCGCACGCTCCTCGGCGTCGCCGCCGATCTCGCCGATCATCACGATCGCCTTGGTCTCCGGGTCGGCCTCGAACGCGGCGAGCGCGTCGATGTGGGTGGTGCCGATGATCGGGTCGCCGCCGATCCCGATGGCGGTGGAGAAGCCCAGGTCGCGCAGCTCGTACATCATCTGGTAGGTCAGCGTGCCGGACTTGGAGACCAGGCCGATCGGTCCCTTGCCGGTGATGGTGGCCGGAGTGATGCCCACGAGCGACTCGCCCGGCGTGATGATGCCGGGGCAGTTCGGGCCGATGATGCGGGTCTTGTTGCCCTTCGCCTTGGCGTACGCCCAGGCCTCCGCGGAGTCCTGCACCGGGATGCCCTCGGTGATGACGACGAGCAGCGGGATCTCCGCGTCGATGGCCTCGACCATGGCGTCCTTGGCGAACGCCGGAGGAACGAAGATGATCGACACGTCGGCGCCGGTCTTGTCGATCGCCTCGACGACGGTGCCGAAGACGGGGAGCTCGACATCGCCGTGGGTCACGGTGGTGCCGGCCTTGCGCGCATTGACGCCGCCGACGACCTGCGTGCCGGCCTTCAGCATCAGCGCGGTGTGCTTGGTGCCCTCGCCGCCGGTGATGCCCTGGACGATGACCTTGGAGTCCTTGTTGAGGAAGATAGACATTCTCTGATTCGTCCTTGCTTACTTCGCTGCCAGCTCGGCGGCCTTGTCGGCGCCTTCGTCCATGGTGAGTGCGAGGGTCACCAGCGGGTGGTTCGCCTCGGTGAGGATGTGGCGACCCTCGTCGACCTTGTTGCCGTCGAGACGGACGACGAGCGGCTTGTTCGCCTCGTCGCCGAGGATCTCGAGCGCCTTGACGATGCCGTTCGCGACCGCGTCGCAGGCCGTGATGCCGCCGAAGACGTTGACGAAGACGCTCTTCACCTGCGGGTCGTTCAGGATGACGTCGAGACCCGCGGCCATGACCTCGGCGGACGCGCCGCCGCCGATGTCGAGGAAGTTCGCCGGCTTGACGCCCTTGTGCTTCTCTCCCGCGTAGGCGACGACGTCGAGGGTGGACATGACCAGGCCCGCGCCGTTGCCGATGATGCCGACCTGACCGTCGAGCTTGACGTAGTTGAGGCCGGCCTTCTTGGCCTTGGCCTCCAGCGGGTCAGCGGCCTCGGCGTCTTCGAGGGACTCGTGGTCGGGGTGACGGAAGTCGGCGTTCTCGTCGAGCGTGACCTTGCCGTCGAGGGCGATGATGTCGCCCTCCTCGGTGAGGACGAGCGGGTTGACCTCCACCAGCGTCGCGTCCTCGCCGGTGTAGACCGCGTACAGCTTCACGAAGACGTCGGCGACCTTGTCGACCAGCTCGTCGGGGAAGCCGGCCGCCTTGGCGATCTCGACGGCCTTCGCGGAGTCGAGGCCGGCACGGGGGTCGACCTCGATGCGGGCGAGCGCCTCCGGCTTCTCGACGGCCAGCTGCTCGATCTCCATGCCGCCCTCGACGCTCGTCAGCGACAGGTACGAGCGGTTCGCCCGGTCGAGGAGCACGGAGAAGTAGAACTCGCGGGCGATGCGGGCGCCGCCCGCGACCATCACCCGGCGGACCACGTGGCCCTTGATGTCCAGGCCCAGGATGGCCTTGGCGGCCTCTTCGGCGTCGTCGGGGGTCTTGGCGACCTTCACGCCGCCCGCCTTGCCACGGCCTCCGACCTTGACCTGCGCCTTGACGACGGTGACGCCGCCCAGCTTCTCCGCGGCCGCGCGGACCTCCTCCGGAGTGTCTGCGACGATGCCCGGAAGGACCGGGACGCCGTACTTCTCAAACAGGTCTCTGGCCTGGTACTCGAATAGATCCACGGTTATCCAATCCGCTGATGCCCGGCGCGCTCGTGACGCTCCGGCTGATATCTCCTGGGCGGTCCGGCGGGAGAATAGCTCGACGCCGAGATAAATTCGCCAGTGAGAACTTTAGCGCGTTCGACTGAACAGCCCGAATCCGTTTCTCCTCCACAGCCGGCGGCGTGAGCGAGTACTCCACTGATCCGGTCGCGGCCGGCTCTGACCGGGCCCGAGACGGCGACCGTGGAGGGCATGACACATCGCATTTCGACCTTCGTGACCGCCTTCGCCCTCGCCGGCCTCGCCGTCTTCCTCGGCATGCTCCAGGCCCTCGTGATCGCGCCCGATGCCCGGGCGCTCACGGGCGCAGGACACGGACCCGGCTATCTGTCCAGCGACGGCTGGTGGCTCGGCACCTATCGCATGGACGACGGCCGCCAGGGGTTCTGCCTCAACGCCGGCAAGCCGAGCCCGACCGGCCACGGCCTCGACTACGCCGAGGCCGCTGAACTCGGGTGGTACACGCCGCAGCAAGCGGCTTCGCTCGCGTACATCTCGCGCAGCTGGGCGGGAACCGACGACCAGCTGACGGCGGCAGCCGGTCAGATCGCGACCTGGCTCGTCGCCGGGCTCAACGGGCACACGCCTGAGGACGTCGCAGCGCGCGCCGGAGCTGACGCCCCGCACGTTCTCGCCCGTGCCCACGAGATGGTGGACGAGGCGGCGCGGCACGGATCGAACGCCGTCAGGGCCGCCACCGTCGTCGAACTGGCGGAGACCGGTCCGGGACGCGTGCGCGTGGAGCTCACCGTCGTGCGACCGGCCGGCTCGGAGCTCGTCGCCCCCGGCAGTCACCTCGCTCGTGTGACGCTCGGCGGCGCTTCGTTCGACGACGGAAGCACGACGGCCGAGCTGCCGAACGGCACCGATGTCGAGATCACTCCGACGGGAACCGATACCAGCATCACAGTGACTGCTCACGCGGAGTTCTCCGCCCTCCCCTACGGCGATCGCATGCTGGTGGCCGTGCCGCACGACGACGCGCAGGCCGTTCTCATCGCCGTACCCGCCACAGCGGAGGCGGATGCGGAGGCCTCCGCGACGGGGCCGTCGCCATTGCCGTTCCAGCCACTGGTCGCGACGGTGACGAGCACCGCGGTCGCCGCGCCCGGCGCAACCGTGCACGATCGCCTGACCGTGACCGTCGACACCGGCGACGGTCTGCTCCCGTCGTGGGGTGTGCGGGCGACGGACGACGGGTTCGAACCCGTCGAAGCGATCGTCGAGAGCACGCTCCACGGGCCATTCAGCGACCCGATCGTCGAATCCGACGCCGTACCCGAGGGCTCACCCGTGGTGTGCGTCGTCGAGACGGCGGTGACCGGCACGGGCGAGTACGAGACGCCGGAGTGCACGCTCTCCGCGGCCGGGCACTACGTCTGGACGGAACGCATCGATCCGGCAGCCGTGGAGCCGGACGCGGGCGCCGAGCGGATCCGGCCGTGGCAGTCGGCGTTCGGCATCGCCTCCGAGATCACGCTGGTCTCTGCGCCTGCGGAGACGCCGCGCACCCAGCTTGCGGCGACCGGGGATCGTGCGGAGACCGGGTCCGTTGCGTTCGCCGCGACCCTCGTCGGTCTCGGGATCGCGTCGACGCTGATCGCGGGTTGCGCCCGCCGAGGAGCGCATCGCTCGGTACGCCGAAGCTTGCGCCCATGATCGGGGCCGCGCGGCCGGGCCGGTCGGGTGGATCATGGTCGCATGACCGCCCCGCCCGCGCGGCACTCCGATCTCCGGTCGATCGCCGGCGAAGCGCTCTCGCTCGCCGGCGCCGGCCGAGCGCTGCTGCTGCAGATCGCTCACCCGGCAGTGGGACGCGGGGTGGCCGAGCACAGCGACTTCGCCACCCGGATCGTGGACAGGTTCCACTCCACGATGATCTTCGTGTACGGCGCGGTCTTCGCGTCTCCCGAGACCTTCGACACGATTCGGAGGCAGGTCAACCGCGCGCACGGCCCGGTGCACGCCCCCCGGAGCGGCGACCTGCCCGCGTACAGTGCGTTCGAATCGGAACTGCAGCTGTGGGTCTCCGCGACCCTCTATTCGACGATGATCGACCTGAACGAGCGGGTGTACGGCCCGCTGGCCGACGCGTCTCGCGAACGGGTGTACCGGGACTTCCGACAGCTCGGTCTCAACCTCCAACTCCGGCCGGAGGAGTGGCCCGCCGACACGGTCGCATTCGGGCGGTACTGGGACGGGATGCTCCGGCAGCTCGCCGTGAACGATTCGACACGTCGGCTCGCCGAGCAGATCCTCCACCCGTCCGGTGTGCCGGCATGGTCGAGGATCGCGCTTCCGTCGTGGCGCCTCGTCACGACGGGACTGTTGCCTCCCAGCGTTCGCGGACTGTTCGCGCTGCCGTGGGACGACCGTCTCGAGCGCAGGTTCGACCGGCGCATGCGGTGGACCGCGGCTGTCTACCCGCACCTCCCCGCCGCAGTGCGACACCGCCCGCGCGACGTCTCCCTGCGGCGGTTGCAGCGGGAGGCGGCGGACGCGCCCCGTGCGCGAAACCACGCGCGACAGCCGGAATAGACTGCCGAAGATGAGCCACGAGGGGTCCCGGCCGACGACCATCGGCGAGGTCGCGCACGCTGCCGGCGTCTCGCACCAGACGGTCTCCAATGTGTTGAACGCCCCCGAGCGGGTGGCGGAGAGCACGAAGGAGCGGGTGCACGACGCGATCGCCCGTTTGAACTACCGCCCGAACGCATCCGCTAAACGACTGCGGACGGGGCGCCCCGCCACGGTCGCGATCCGATTCGACGCCAACTGGGACGAAGGCACTGGATCCCTCCTCGACCGCTTCATCCATGCCACGATCGACGAGGTCTCGGCACGAGGCATGCGGGCACTCGCCTACACAGCGGACCAGCCCGATCGCGAGCTCCGGACGATCCGGGAGCTTCTGGAGGCGAGGGACGCCGACTGGCTCATCGTGACCTCCACCTTCCCGGGCGATCCGCGTGTGTCCTGGATGATCGAACACGAAATCCCCTGCGTTCTCTTCGGGCGGCCCTGGATGCCGGACGGCACCGTGAGCGCTGCTCCCGTCCTGTGGGTCGACGTCGACGGGCGGCAGGGAACATACGATGCCACCAGGTCATTCCTCGACGCCGGGATGACGCGTATCGGGTACCTGGACTGGACGTACTCCTCGGGAACGGGAGTCGACCGACGCTCAGGCTGGGAGGCCGCGATGGTCGAGCGTGGCGGCCTGGGCGCGGAGACGTTGAGCACTCTCGTGCAGGCATGCCCGGACGACGCCGAGCATGCCACTGCTGCAGTACGGGAGCTCCTGCGCCGGGTGCCCGAGCTGGAAGCGCTCGTCTGCGCAAGCGACACCCTGGCCGTCGGCGCCATGAAGGCCGCGGCGGATGAGCGAAGGGCGGGGCTCCGGGTGGCCGGCTTCGACAACTCTCGAACTGCCGCCCTCCTCGGATTCTCGAGCGTGGACCAGAACCTCGCGCGGGTCGCATCCCTGTGCTTGGACCTGTTGGCGGCGCGCGCCGAAGGAAGGGGTGGCCCATCCAACGCGCTCGTTCATCCCTCGTTCGTGGACCGGGCACAGCCGTACACATTGACGGCCTCCGGACGCTGAACCGCGCCGCCCCTCGGCGAGACCGCCCGCCGGTGATTCACTGGGGTGTGCCAACCACGACGCTCATCATCGGCTCCTATCGCCGCCATTTCGCGCAGATCCTCTCCGTCAAGTCCGCCCTCGAAGACCGCGGAGTGCAGGTTCTCGCGCCCGAAAGCGACCAGATCGTCAATCCGGGCGAGAGCTTCGCGCTGCTCGAAAGCGACGAAGACCGCACCCCTCGACAGGTGCAGGATCGGATTTTCTCGCTCGTCCGGAGGGCGGACTTCCTCGTCCTGGCCAACATCGACGGATACCTCGGCGCCGCGGCGACCATGGAGCTCGGGTACGCGATCGCGGTCGGCACCGATGTACTGACGATCGAACCGGTCGTCGACCCCAACATCGGGGCATACACGCGACTGTTCGACCTCGAAGCCCTCCCCGGCCTCCCGGATCGGCACGCACAGGAACACGCACAGGAGACGGCCGACGACCCCGCCGGTTAGATCGACCCTCGATCGAAAACCGAAGCCCGTTCAGCGAGGGAGACGACGACTCCGCTCCAGCGCTCGCGCGAGCAGCACGAGCGCGATGCCCACGCCGGCGCCTAGCACGGTCTCGATGACGCGGTCGAAGAGCAGCGGGCCGAGCGGCGCCGGTGCGGCGAGGTGCGAGACCGCCAGCGCCATGGGCGTGATGAACAGCAGGGCGTAGCCGTAGTGCCGCCCGACGAGCATCTCCGCGAAGAACTGGCAGACGACGATCACCACGATCACCACACCGGCAGGAGGAGACCAGAACAGCACGGCGGCGGCGACCGCGACTCCGCCGACGGTGCCCAGGATCCGGTGGAGGGACCGCGAGATCGAATGCGCCCCGCGCGCCGGAGGGATGACGGCGACGAGGCTCACGACAGCCCAGTAGGCGTGACCCAGTCCCAACGTCAGCGCGAGGCCTCCCGCGATCAGCACGCCGATCGCGTTCTGCGCGGCCGTGAGCCAGACGCGCCCGTCGCGGAAGACCGTCGTGTCGACACCGGGACGCCGATGCAGCTTCTTGAGCAGCACCGCGCCCGTCCGCGCGGCCCGATCGCCCGCCCAGCGGCGCACGACCCACCCCGACAGCGTGAGCAGCCACGAGAACGCCGCCACGGCCGCTGCCAGCCCGATCCGCGGGAGTGCGTCCTGCGCGGGCGTCGGCACCGCTGCGCAGACGAGCAGCGCGAAGACGAAGAACAACGGTTGCGTCGGCAGGAGCTGGAACGCGGTCGCGAGCAGCGTCCCGGCGACGACGATCAGCACGAGCAGAACGGTCACGAGCCAGAGCGGTTCGCCCGCGACCGCGACGATCACACCGAGCGAGATGCTCACCAGCATCGCGACCGCCGCGATCGTCACGCTGCGCAGTCGCAGGCGGTACGGCTCGTTGCGGCCGTAGAGAGCGGTGAAGGCGCCGAACGTCGCGTACGCGGCGAGGTCCAGACGACCGAGGGCCAACAGGATGAGCAATGGAACCGCGACAGCGGCCGCCGCCCGGAAGCCGACCTCGACGCTCATCGTCGCCAGGCGCTGCCTCACCGCCGTGCCCCCGCGGCCCGGCGCGTCACAGCTTGTCGATCGGCGCGATCTTGATGAGGAGCTTCTTCGCCCCCACCTTCTCGAACTGCACGTGGGCGACGCGCTTGGCTCCCTCGCCGGTCACGTTCGTGACCCTGCCCTCCCCGAAGTCCGCGTGCCGGATGCGGTCGCCGGGAGCCAGCTCGAGGTCGCCGTTGTCGCGCACCTTGCCCGTCACCCGGTTCGGCCACTCGGCCTTCGGGCGTTCCGCGGGGGCGCTGCCGCCGACGGGGTAGCTCTCGTTCCACCGCCCGGCCGTGCCGCCGCCGAGGCCCGGCCGACGCGCGTTGAGCGCCCGCGATTGCGAGCCGCCTCGGCCGTTCGCGGCGCCGGGAGACTGCTTCCAGTCGATCAGGTCGGCAGGGATCTCCTGGAGGTACCTGCTGGGCATCGCGACAGCGGTCTCGCCGAACTGCGCTCTGGTCATCGCCAGAGACAGGAACAGGCGCTTCTTCGCCCGCGTGATGCCGACGTAGAACAGCCGACGCTCCTCGGCCGGGCCTCCCGGCTCGTTGGCCGACATCCGGTGCGGGAGCAGGTCCTCCTCGATGCCGGTGAGGAACACTGCGTCGTACTCCAGGCCCTTGGCCGTGTGCAGCGTCATCAGCGAGACCGAACCGCTCGAATCGTCGATCTCGTCGGCCGCCGCGACCAGGGACACCTCGGTGAGGAAGTCCACGAGCGTGCCGTCCGGGTTGTTCCGCGCGAACTCGCGGGTCACCGCCACGAGCTCGTCCACATTCTCTGCGCGCGCCTCGTCCTGAGGATCGCGGCTGTTGCGCAGCACCTCGAGGTAGCCGCTGCCGTCGAGCAGGAAGGTCAGCACGTCGGCGACGGAGGCCACGCCCGCCGGGTTCGCCGGGTCGATCTTCGCCGCCGCCTCGTCGAGCAGGGCGGAGAGCTGCAGAATGGCGCCCGTGACCTTGGGGCCGAGGCCCAGCGAGGCTGCGTCGCGCATCGCGTCCCGGAACGTGAACCCGTTGTCCTCCGCGTAGCTTGCGAGCTGCGTCTCCGTCGCCGGCCCGATGCCGCGCTTCGGGGTGTTCAGGATGCGGCGCAGAGCCAGCGTGTCGTCGGGGTTGGCGACCGTGATCAGGTACGCCATCGAATCCTTGATCTCGGCACGCTCGTAGAACTTGGTGCCGCCCATCACCTTGTACGGCAGAGCGGAGCGGATGAAGATCTCCTCGAGCGCACGGGTCTGGGCGTTGGTGCGGTAGAAGACCGCGATGTCTTTGTAGTCCATGCCCGCGGCGTGGAGCTTCTCGATCTCGTCGGCGACGAACTGCGCTTCGTCGTGGCCCGAGTACCCGGTGTAGCCGACGATCTTGTCGCCGTCGCCGACCGCCGTCCACAGCTTCTTGTCTTTGCGGTCGAAGTTGTTGGCGATGACCGCGTTCGCGGCGCTCAGGATGTTCTGCGTCGACCGGTAGTTCTGCTCCAGCAACACCACCTTGGCACCGGGGAAGTCGCGTTCGAACTCCACGATGTTGCGGATGTCGGCGCCGCGGAACGCGTAGATCGACTGGTCGGAGTCGCCGACGACCGTGAGCGAGGCACCGGGGATGGCGCCGACGACGTCGCGCAGCTTCGCGACGTTGCGCCCGTGCTGCTCCATCTCTTCGGCGATGTCGGGCGAGACCGGCATCGTCAGTTCGCGGATGAGGGAGTACTGGGCGTGGTTGGTGTCTTGGTACTCGTCGACCAGGATGTGCCGGAACCGCGTCTGGTAGAGCGCCGCCACCTTCGGGAAGGCCCGGAACAGGAACACCGTCTCGGCGATGAGGTCGTCGAAGTCGAACGCGTTCGCCCGGCGGAGGGCGCGCGTGTACTGCCGGAAGATCTCGAGGAACATCACCTCCTGCGGGTCGCTCAGATTGGCCGAGCGCGCGAAGGTCTCGATGTCGGTGAGCTCGTTCTTGAGCTTGGAGATGCGGCCGGACGTGCCCGCCACGGTGAAGCCGAGGGTGTCGGCGTCGAGCTCCTTGATGATCCGCTTGAGCAGGGCACGGGTGTCACCCGAGTCGTAGATCGTGAAGCTCTGCGTCTTGCCGATCGTCTCGGCCTCGCGGCGGAGGATCCGCACGCACGCAGAGTGGAACGTCGAGATCCACATGCCCTGCGCACGGCCGCCGAGCAACTGCTCGACGCGCTCGCGCATCTCGTTCGCCGCCTTGTTGGTGAACGTGATCGCGAGGATCTCGCTCGGCCACGCCTCCCGGCTCTCGATGAGACCGGCGATCCGCCGGGTGAGCACGCTCGTCTTGCCCGACCCCGCGCCCGCCACGATGAGCAACGCGGCTCCGCGGTACTCCGCAGCCTCACGCTGCTGCGGGTTGAGCCCGGCGAACAGCCGATCGGAGGGCGCGTGCCCGCCGCGACCGCCGGTCGCCGAACCGCCACCCGAGCGCTCGTCGCCCTCCCAGCCGTCGAGGATGATCGGCACAGAGGAGGGTGCGGCGGAGGTGGGAGGAGGGGCGTCGGGAAGGCTCGTCATGTCTTCAGCCATTTTAGCCGCCGCCACCGTCATCGCGGCCGAGAGCCATCGCTACCGGGCGTGCTCGCGACTCGCGACCCAATACGCTCGCGTCCGAATGCGCTCGCGACCCAGCACGCTCGCGCGGCAGGATCCGGGTCAGCAGTCTCCGGTCAGCGGCCGTCGCGCACGGCGACGGCCAGGTCGGGGTGATCCGCGAAGACGCCGTCCACCCCCGAGTGCAGCAGGATGGCGTACAACCGCCTCCAGTCGCCCCACTCGTCGTCGCGGCCGCCGCTGCGGAACTCCCGGGGAAGCATGCCGTTCTCTGGGCGCAGCGTCCAGCAGTACACCGAGAGGCCTGCCGAGTGCGCGAGGTCGACCAGGTCGGACGTCACAGCGCCGATGTCCACTCCTCCTTCGTCCTCGCCGAACAGTCCGATGGACACGGAGCCGGAGTGCAGGATCTGCCCCACGTCGACGCTGATCCCGTCCACCCGGTCGGCAGGCGACGCCGCGGAGCCGAGCGCGTACAGCCCGCGGAGGGTCACGTCGGACGCGTAGCCGGGCGCGGCGGCGCCGAGCGCTGCGACCCGATCGGCCGGCGCGCCCTCCGCCTCCACCAGGTACACGCGCCGCCCGCGGAAGCCGCGCACGCTCAACCGCCCGAGCACGGTCTTCTCGAAGCTCTCGACGACGAGGCCAGGGTGATCGCTCCAGCCGGTGTCGGCGAGCGTGTCGACGAAGAGCTCGTCGAGCGGGAGCCCCGCGGCCTCGAAGTAGGTGGCGTGCTTGAGCTCGGCGACGAGGCCGAGCGCTCGGCTCGCCGCATCGGAGGCAGAGTCGACGACCTCCAGCACGTCGGACAGCCGCAGGATCGGGTACCGGTCGTCGAACGTGGCACTGGCCTGACGCAGCTGCGGGAGGCGTTCCCTCGCCCGCAGCACCGAGAGCTCGCTCCACGTGAAGTCCTCAGTGAACCACCCGGTCAGCGCCACGCCGTCCACCTCTTTCGTGGTGCGGCGGTCGGCGAACTCGGGGTGATCGGCGACATTGGTCGTCCCCGAGATCTCGTTCTCGTGGCGCACCACCAGCACGCCGTCCTTCGTGGCGACGATGTCGGGCTCGACCGCGTCGGCGCCGAGCGCGAACGCCAGTTCGTAGGAAGACCTGGTGTGCTCGGGGCGATAGCCGGGCGCGCCTCTGTGACCGATCACAGACGGAGTCGAGCGGGCACGCATGTGGCGATCCTAGCCGGGAGGTCGAAACGATCCGATGCACGTCGACCCGATTCACCCGTCCGTCGAAACGAGGTGACACAATCAGGGTGTGCCCGATCCCGACGGCCTCCCCACCCGTGCGCCGACGACCTCCGGACCGCTGCAGGAGGCCGCAGAGCACCCCCACGTCTGGCACGAGCCGACGCGCGACCTCGACCTGCACTGGGGCAGCTACCGCGCGAGGTGGATCGCCGGGCTCGCGATGATCGTGGTCGGAACCGCGTGCATCCTCGTGACGACGGCGTACAGCCTGCCGTTCCTGCTCGTCGGCTCGCTGATGCAGCCGGCGGGCTGGGCCGTTCTGCCCTCCACCATCGGCCGCCGCGTCGCGGTCGTCGTCCCCGTGCTGGGCTTCACCTGGCTGATGCTCGGAGGATCCGGCTTCGCCTGGTGCTACGCCATCATGCTGGCGGCCTGGCTGCTGGTGCGCCTGCGCCCGCTCCCCACCTTCGCCGTGCTGGCGCTCCCGATCGCCTCGAGCCTCGTGCTGCCGAACTTCGTCAGCACGTACGAGCAGGGCTGGATCACGATCCTGGTGAGCTCCGTGGTGATCGTGGCGTCGGCCTGGCTCGCGCGCTGGGGCGCGATCGCATTGGATTCATGGCAATCTGTCAGAAGTCTCAGAAAACAAACCGATAGGTTGGACGAACCGAGACCCTAAGCGGTCCCCGACAAAGCGAGGAACCCATGGCACTCAACAACCCGGCGTTCTCGACGAACCCGGCGTTCCAGAACAACGGCCAGACCGCGACGGCCGTCGCTCCGAGCGCCGAGAACCTCGAGCAGATGTACCAGGCGCCGTCCGCCACGTCCGCCGACACCGACCGGATGACGGTCGAAGACACCATCAATAAGAGCGCGATCTCGTTCGCCCTGTTGGTCGCCGGCGCCGTCGTCGGCTGGATGGTCCCCGGGCTCTACATCCCGGCGGCGATCGTCGGCTTCGTGCTGGCGCTGGTCAACATCTTCAAGAAGAAGCCGTCCCCGGCGCTCATCCTGAGCTACGCCGGCGTGCAGGGCATCTTCGTGGGCGGAATCTCGGCGGTGTTCGAGTCGATCTATCCCGGCATCGTCATCCAGGCGGTCATCGGAACCCTCGCGGTCGTCGGCGTCACGCTGGCGCTCTTCGCGTCGGGCAAGATCCGCGCCTCGGCCAAGGCGACCAAGATCTTCCTGATCGCCATGTTCGGCTACCTGGCGTACTCGCTCATCAACGTCATCCTCGTCTGGACGGGCGTGACCCACAGCGCGTTCGGACTGAGCAGCGACGTCAAGCTCTTCGGCGTCCCGCTCGGCGTCGTGATCGGCGTGCTGGTCGTCATCATGGGCGCGTATTCGCTCGTGCTCGACTTCGACTTCATCCAGCGCGGCGTCAAGAACCGCGCACCGCGTATCTACGGCTGGTCGGGTGCGTTCGGCATCATGGTCACCGTCATCTGGCTGTACCTGGAGATCCTGCGACTCCTCGCGATCTCGCGCAACTAGTCGCCACACGCAGAAGGGCCGGGATGCATCCGCATCCCGGCCCTTCTCGCGTCTACGGGAGCGTCACTCCCATTCGATCGTTCCCGGCGGCTTCGACGTGACGTCGAGCACGACGCGGTTGACGCCGTCCACCTCGTTGGTGATGCGGTTGGAGATCGTGGCCAGCAGATCGTACGGCAAGCGCGTCCAGTCGGCCGTCATGGCGTCCTCGCTGGAGACCGGGCGCAGCACGATCGGGTGACCGTAGGTTCGGCCGTCACCCTGCACGCCCACGGAGCGCACGTCGGCCAGCAACACGACCGGGCACTGCCAGATCTCGGCGTCGAGGCCGGCCGCGGTCAGCTCGGCACGGACGATCGCGTCGGCGTCGCGCAGGAGGTCGAGACGTTCCTGCGTCACTTCGCCGACGATGCGGATGCCCAGGCCAGGGCCCGGGAACGGCTGGCGGCCGACGATGACCTCCGGCAGGCCCAGCTCGCGGCCGATCGCGCGCACCTCGTCTTTGAACAGGGTGCGCAGCGGCTCGACGAGCTCGAACTGGAGGTCCTCCGGGAGTCCGCCGACGTTGTGGTGGCTCTTGATGTTGGCCGTGCCCGTGCCGCCGCCCGACTCCACCACGTCGGGGTAGAGGGTGCCCTGCACCAGGAAGCGGATCGGGTCGCCGTCGTTCGCCGCCTCGGCGATCAGGTCGGCCTGGGCCTTCTCGAACACGCGGATGAACTCGCGGCCGATGATCTTGCGCTTGGTCTCGGGGTCGGAGACGCCCGCGAGCGCGGTCAGGAACTGCTCCTGCGCGTTCACGGTGACCAGCCGCACGCCGGTGGCGGCGACGTAGTCCTCCTCGACCTGGCGCGCTTCGTCCTTGCGCAGCAGGCCGTGGTCGACGAAGACGCAGACGAGCTGGTCGCCGACCGCCTTGTGCACGAGCGCGGCCGCGACGGCGGAGTCGACACCGCCGGACAGGGCGCACAGCACGCGTCCGCTGCCGACCTGGGCGCGGATCGCGGCCACCTGATCGGCGATCACGTTGCCGCTGTTCCAGTCGCCGGGGATGCCCGCCGCGCGGTGCAGGAAGTTCTCGAGCACGGCCTGGCCGTACTGCGAGTGCTTGACCTCGGGGTGCCACTGCACGCCGTAGAGCTTGCGCTCCTCGTTGGCGAACGCGGCGACCGGGGTGTCGTCGGTGGTGGCGAGCACCTCGAAGCCCTCCGGGGCGCGCGACACCGAATCGCCGTGGCTCATCCACGCGGTCTGCTGCTCGGGCTGACCGTCGAGGATGCTGCCCGCCCCGCCGATGGCGGCGTCCGAGACGCGCACGGCCGTTGAACCGTACTCGCGGCGACCGGTCTTGGCGACCTCGCCGCCGAGGGCGGTGGCCATGATCTGGAAGCCGTAGCAGATTCCGAGCACCGGCACGCCGAGCTCGAAGATCGCCTCGTCGAGCTGGGGTGCGCCGTCTTCGTACACGCTCGACGGGCCTCCCGAGAGCACGATGCCCGCGGGGTGCTTGGCGGCAACCTCGGCCGCCGTGACCGTGTGCGGCACGATCTCGGAGTACACGTTCGCCTCGCGCACGCGACGTGCGATCAGCTGGGCGTACTGGGCGCCGAAGTCGACGACGAGGACGGGTCCGGACGGTGCGGCCGAGTCGGCCCCTCCGAGGATGTCCGAGAACGCTGCGTCGGTGCTAATTTGTGGCCTCCACGAATGTCGCTGCCTCGGCCTCTCGGCCGGCCAGATAGGTCTTGACCTGCTTGGTGATCCTGGCCTCCACGAAGAACGAGAGGAACGGCACGACGCCACCGAGGGCGATCAGCACGAACTTCGTGAACGGCCAGCGCATCAGACTCCACAGGCGGAAATCGGAGAAGAGGTACACGACGTAGAGCCAGCCGTGCGCGATCAGGATGCCCGTGCTCAGGTCGACCCCGGTCGGTGCGACTGCGGTCTTCACCGGAACGAGGGTGAGGGCGCCGTAGTTGCTGAACGCGAAGAGCTGGTAGCCGAGACCGTACTTCACGACCATCTCCACACAGAGCAGCAGGAGCATGATGCCGGTGACGTAGGCGAACACCTGGTAGAACTTCAGCGCCCCACGGATCTTCGGGAAGTCTTCGAGCTTGGGAGCGAGGGGCATACGGCTATTCTACTTTCCCGGCGCGGGCGCCGGCGCCGTCCACCGGGCCCGCGTCCGCGGCGGCCGCCGCCAGCTCGCGCTCCTCGTCTTCGCGCTGCTTGGCGTCGCGCACGAGCCGGTACCAGAGGAAGATCGCGAAGCCGGCGAAGATGATCCACTCGGCCGCGTAGAAGACGTTGAGCCAGTTCAGCTCGGTCTGCTGGATCGGCGGGGGCGAGTCGATCTTCACCAGCCCGGCCGGGGGCGTCTGCTCGACGGCGTAGGCGTTGTAGACGTCCATGCCGTCCACGCCCGTCCAGAGGTTGTAGAGCTGGCCGACGCCGAGGCTCTTCATGGCCATCGGGTCGCTCTTGTCCGGCACCTGGGGCTGCTCGTCGGGGAGGATCCGCGCCACCATGCGCTCCGGCGTCTCGGGCTGGGACGCGAGCTTCGTCATCGCAGCCTTCGCCGCCGCCTCGTTCGGAGCCCAGCCCCGCGCGACCGCGAGGGCGATCGTTCGACCGCCTCCGGCGTCCACGTTCACGTGCGAGACGACCCACCACCCGCTCTTCCCGTCGTTGAGGCGGTCCTGGAGCAGCTGGTCGTCGCCGGCGATCACGGTACCCGTGAAGTCGACGAGCTGGCCGACCGCCTTGTCGGTGAGCGGACCTCCGGGTCGAGCCACCTGTATGAGCGGCAGCACCGTCTCGGTGGGGGCCTCCACCGCCTTGCCCGACTCGATCGCACGCTCCAGCTGCCACTGGCCGAGGGCGGCGAAGCCCGCGGCGAGCGCGAGCGCGAAGATCAGCGCTCCGATCCAGCGGGGGCGCAGCATCATCTGAAGCATCGTGGTTTCGCCCGCCTGCGCCGGGGTGCCGGCACTCGGGCTGCCGGGGGTGGTGTCGATGGGTCAGTCCCGCTTTCGGTCGACGGTCGTGTCCTGCTGCTGCATGGCCTGCTCGACGATCCGGTCCACAGCCTCGCGCGTGTCGCCCGCGCTCCTGTCGTCGCGGCGCGTGTCGGAGTCGAGATCGGCGGTCGCCGCCTCGACGAGTGCGATCTCTTCGTCGAGCATGGGATCGCGCTTCTTCCGCCGGTCGCGCCGTTTGGACGATCCGGACCGGAGAATCATCGCACCGATCTTCTCGGAGTTCGCTGCAAGGATCGGACCGAGCACGGCCATGATGAGCACGTAGAGGCCCGCGAACGGCACGATCCGCGGGTCGAGCCCGGCACTGATCGACAGCGTGGCCAGGATGAGCGCGAACTCGCCGCGGTTCTGGAGGATGACCGTGGTGTTGATTCCCGCCTGCGGGCCGAAGCCGTTGATCCACGCGACGAACTGGCCGGCGAGGATGTTCAGCACGATCGTCATGGCGACCGCTATCAGCACGGGACCGAGCACGGACGGGAACTTCGCCGGGTCGAGCTCGAGCCCGAAGTTGAGGAAGAAGAAGGCGGCGAACACGTCGCGCAACGGGATGGCGATGTGCTCGATCTTGTTGCGGAACTTCGTCGCGCCGAGCACCAACCCGATGAGGAAGGCGCCGATCGCGTCGGTGACCCCGAGGATCTCGCCGATCCCCGCGAACAGCACGGCCAGGCCGAAGAACAGGATCGTGAAGAGCTCGTCGTCCTTGGTTCGGAACAGCCGGGAGGCATACCTCCCGCCGAACCTCGCGAGGGTGAACATCACCACGAGGAACAGGAAGGCCACGGTGAGCTTGCCGACGACCGGCCAGAGCTCCGTCTCGCCGCTCAGCACCACCGACACGATGGCGAGGTAGATCGCGATGAAGATGTCCTCCACCACGGTGACGCCGAGGATCATCGGCGTCTCGGTGTTGGGCAGACGCCGCAGCTCGATGAGCAGTTTGGTCACGATCGCGGACGACGACGTCGCCGTCATCCCGGCGATGATCAGCGCCTCACGCGTGCCCCAGCCGACCCAGAAGCCGAACGCGAGCCCGACGCCCATGTTGATGAGGATGTAGGAGCCGCCGGAGACGACGAGCTTGCCGAAGTTGCCGAAGAACTCGTCCTGGTCGAACTCCAGGCCGAGATTGAACAGCAGCAGGATGAGCCCGAAGATCGCGATGAGCTCGATGTAGTTGCTCTCGAAGCTCAGCGGGAACCAGCCGGTGTGCGGGCTGGCCAGCAGGCCGACGAGCATGTAGATGGGGATCGCGGGAAGACCCACCAGCTTGCCGAGGCGCCCAAGCACGTACGCGACGAGCAGCAGGATGCCGAGAATGATGAGGTCTTCTCCGAGATGCATGGATCAGCCTCCCGGCGGCGCGTCGGCGGTGGCGCGGACGGCGGTCTCGCCCGTGCGGAAGAACGCGAAGGCCTTGGCGACCTTCTCTGGGGTGCCTGCGACCACGAGGGTATCGCCGGGGAAGACCTTGAAGTCGGGAGCCGGCGCCGGGTTCGCGGAGTCCCCGCGCACCACGGCGACGACGGTCAGGCCGACGAAGCCGCGATCGGCCGGGGCGCCGAGCTGCTGGCCGGCGATGTAGTCCTCGTAGTCGACGCTGAACCAGTCGATGCTGAGGCCCGGCATCTGGTCGAGCGCGGTGAGCGACTCGGTGATCTGAGTGCCGCCGAGGAGCTCGGCGAGCGTGTGCGCCTCGTCTTCGTTGAGGCGCAGCGAGACCTTCGTCACGTCGGCGCCGTCTTCGTGGTCCGAGAACGTGACCAGGTCGCTGTGCCCGGAGCGGTGCGCGATGACGCCGACCTTGCCCCCGTCGTCCGTGACGAAGGTGTGCAACACCCCGACTCCGGGCAGTTTTACCCGTCGAACGTCAACCATTTATCCGTCTCCATCCGTCGCGGGCACTGGTTTCCAGTCTACCGGAGGGAGATTTCGAACTCTTTTCGATCGTTCAACAACGTCTGATAAGCGAGGGTCGATATGTATGACACCGGGTGGTCACCCACCGGCATCGGCCCGGCCGGCGGCCGGGCGCGCCTCACCCCTCCTTCGGCGGCTCCGCCGCATCGGGCCGAGGCGTGCCCGCGGCCTTCGCACGCGAAGCCCGCGCCGTGGCCGCGGCCGGGGTCGCTGTGCGCGTGACCGCTGCCGCCTTCGCCGCCGCCGCGTCGACATCGACGATGTCGGGGGCCTCCAGACGCACCCGGTCGGCCGAGGCGTCGTCCGGCTGCAGCTGGCTCTCCCGCTCGGCGGCCACGCGCTTCAGATAGGTCTGCACTTCGCGCTCCTCGCGAGCGGAATCCCAGCCCAGCACGCCGGCCATCAGCGAGGCCGCGACCGGAGCAGCGGAGACACCCCGGTCCCACGCCTCGATCGAGATCCGCGTGCGGCGGGCGAGCACGTCCTCCAGGTGCAGGGCGCCCTCGTGACTGGCCGCGTACACGACCTCCGCGCCGATGTAGTCGTCGGCGCCCGGCAGCGGCTTCGCCAGCGACGGATCGTTGCGCACGAGGGCGAGGATGTCCTCCGTCAGGGTGCCGTAGCGGTTGAGCAGGTGCTCGACGCGTGCGGGGTGGAGGCCGGACTCCCGCGCGATCCTGCCGCGCCGGTTCCAGGCCGCCTGGTAGCCCTCCGCGCCCACCAGGGGGATCTCCATGGTCGTGCTCGCCGGGATCTTGCCGTCGAGCGCGTCGACGGCCGCGTCGATCGCGTCCTTCGCCATCACCCGGTAGGTCGTCCACTTGCCGCCGGCGATCACCACGAGCCCCGGAACGGAGTGCGCGACGAGGTGCTCGCGCGACAGCTTGGAGGTCTCCTCCGACTCGCCGGCGAGCAGCGGACGCAGCCCCGCGTAGACCCCTTCGACGTCCTCCCGGGTCAGCGGCACGTTGAGCACCTGGTTGACGTGGGCGAGCAGGTAGTCGATGTCGGCGGCGGTCGCGGCCGGGTGCGCCTTGTCGAGGTGCCAGTCGGTGTCGGTCGTGCCGATGAGCCAGTGCCGACCCCACGGGATGACGAAGAGCACGCTCTTCTCTGTGCGCAGGATCAGGCCCATCTTCGACTGGAACCGGTCGCGTGGGACCACGAGGTGGATGCCCTTGGATGCGCGCACTTTGAACTGGCCGCGCTCGCCCACCATCGCCTGGGTGTCGTCGGTCCAGACGCCGGTGGCGTTGACGACCTGCTTGGCGCGGATCTCGAAGCGCTCCCCGGTCTCCTGGTCGTGCGCCTGCACCCCGACGACCCGCTCGCCGACCTTGAGGAAGCCCTCCACCCGCACCCGCGACGCCACGTGGGCGCCGTAGTGTGCCGCCGTCCGGGCGAGAGTGGCGGTGTAGCGGGCGTCGTCGACCTGCGCGTCGTAGTACGTGATTCCGCCGACCAGTGCGTCGGGGGCCATGCTCGGAATGGCCTTCAGCACCTGCCGCCTGCTGAGGTGCCGGTGGTGGGGAACCCCGGGCGGGCGGCCTCCCGTGTACGAGAAGATGTCGTACAGCATCATTCCCGCGCCGATGTAGAACCGCTCGAAGACCCGCTTGTGCAGCGGGTAGAGGAAGCGCACGGGCTTGACAAGGTGCGGGGCGATGCGCTGCAGCAGCAGCCCGCGCTCGATGAGCGCCTCCCGCACCAGGCCGAAGTCGAGCTGCTCGAGGTAGCGGATGCCGCCGTGCACCAGCTTGGAGGATCTGCTGGAGGTTCCCGACGCGAAGTCGCGGGCCTCCACGAGCCCCACGCTGAGCCCGCGGGTGACCGCGTCGACGGCCGCGCCGGTGCCGACGATGCCGCCGCCGACCACGAGGATGTCGAGCTCGGTGTCCTTGAGGGCCTGGATCGCGGCGGCACGCTCGGCCGGGCCGAGCCGTGAGGGGTAGGACACTGCCACGGCGTCTGCCTCCGAAGACAGACCAGTGGAGCCGGACGGGGATGTCGTCGCCATCGTTTCCTCCTCCCCCGGCCGCCTTCGGCCGGGACCTTAGTGCGTCTGGTACGGCGCGACGACCACTTCGACGCGCTGGAACTCCTTCAGATCCGAGTATCCCGTCGTTGCCATGCTCCGGCGCAAGGCCCCCACGAGATTCGCAGTTCCCTCGGCCACGGGTGCGGGACCGTACAGGATCTCTTCGAGCGGAGCGATCTGGCCGACCTCGACGCGGTTGCCGCGCGGCAGCAGCTGGTGGTGGGCCTCCGCGCCCCAGTGCCAGCCGCCTCCGGGGGCGTCGGTCGCGCGGGCGAGGGTCGTGCCCAGCATGACGGCGTCGGCGCCGCAGGCGATCGCCTTGACGATGTCGCCGGAGCTGCCGAGGCCGCCGTCGGCGATGACGTGCACGTAGCGGCCGCCCGACTCGTCCATGTAGTCGCGCCGTGCGCCGGCGACGTCGGCCACAGCGGTGGCCATCGGCGCGTGGATGCCGAGGGTGGACCGCGTGGTGGAGGCCGCTCCCCCGCCGAAACCGACGAGCACTCCGGCCGCACCCGTGCGCATCAGGTGCAGGGCCGCGGTGTAGGTGGCGGCGCCTCCGACGATCACCGGCACGTCGAGCTCGTAGATGAACTTCTTGAGGTTGAGGGGTTCGACGCTCTTGGACACGTGCTCGGCCGAGACCGTCGTGCCGCGGATCACGAAGAGGTCGACACCGGCCGCGACCACCGTCTCGTACAGCTCCTGGGTGCGCTGCGGGGAGAGCGCCCCTGCGACGGTGACCCCGCCCTCCCGGATCTCGGCGAGCCTCCGGGTGACCAGCTCGGGCTTGATCGGCTCTGCGTAGATCTCCTGCATGCGCCGCGTCGCCTTGTCGGCCGGGAGGTCGCGGATCTCGGCGAGCAGCGGCTCCGGGTCTTCGTAGCGGGTCCAGACGCCCTCGAGGTCGAGGACGCCGAGGCCGCCGAGCTGGCCCATCATGATCGCGGTCGTCGGCGAGACGACGGAGTCCATCGGTGCGGCGAGGAACGGGATGGAGAACTGGTACGCGTCGATGGTCCAGGCGACCGAGACGTCCTCGGGATCACGGGTGCGACGGCTGGGCACCACCGCGACGTCGTCGAAGGCGTACACGCGGCGTGCGCGCTTGGCGCGCCCGATCTCAATCTCCATACTCACAGGTTCAGTCTATGGCGCGGCACTGGCAGAGTAGGCAGGGTGACCGTCGAAGCAGAGCCTCTCGCCCGCCTCCGCCAGCGCAGAAGCGAGAAGTGGACGACGTATCCCGACGACGTCCTGCCGCTGTTCGTGGCCGAGATGGACTATCCGCTGGCCCCGCCGATCGCGGCGGCCCTGCACGCGGCGATCGACCGCAGCGACACCGGCTACGTCGGCCCGGAGCGCGGCCTGGAGACGGCGTTCGCCGCCTACGCGCGCGACACCTGGGGCTGGGAGGTCGACGAGGCGGGGGTGCGCACCTCGACCGACATCGGGGTGGTCGTCGTGGAGGCGTTGCGCCGTCTGATCGCGCCGGGCGACCGCGTGGTGATCACACCTCCCGTGTATCCGCCCTTCTTCTCGTACATCCCCGAGGCAGGCGGTGTCGTCGAGGCGGTCCCGCTGCTCGGCGGCGGTGCCGGTGCGCCGGGCTGGTCCCTCGATCTGGCCGGCATCGAAGCGGCGTTCGCGGGCGGTGCCCGCGCCCTGCTGCTCTGCAACCCGCACAACCCGCTCGGGCTGGTGCACCCTCCCGAGCACCTGGCCGCTGTCGCGTCGCTCGCCGCGCGGTACGGGGCGCACGTCGTGAGCGACGAGGTGCACGCCTCGCTCACGCACCGCGACGCCCGGTTCACCCCGTTCCTGTCGGTCTCCGACGACGCCCGCCGCGTCGGCGTCGCGGCGCACGCCGCGAGCAAGGCCTGGAACCTCGCCGGCCTCAAGTGCGCCTTCTTCGTCGCGACGGGAGCCGAGATGATCGAGCGCGTGCGCGCCCTCCCGATCGAGATCGAGGAGCGGACCAGCCTGTTCGGCCGCATCGCGACGGAGGCGGCCTACCGGGAGGGCGTCCCGTGGTTGAAGGGCGCGCTCGACGCCATCGAGGCCAACCGAGCCCTGCTCACGCGCCTGCTCGCCGAGCACCTGCCAGAAGCCGGGTACCGGGAACCGCACGCGAGCTACCTGGCCTGGGTGGACCTGCGGGCGCTCGGCTGGGGCGACGACCCGGCCGCGCACATCCTGGAACGGGCGCGCGTCGCCTTCGCGAGCGGCCCGGCCTTCGGCCGCGAGGGCCGCGGCTTCGTGCGCGTCAACCTGGCGTGCTCGCCGGAGGTGCTGACGGAGGCGGTGCAGCGGGTGGCACGGCTGCGGTGACGCTTCCCCCTGCCTCGAGGGGCACGTTGTTGTCCCCTTCGGCGCGCGAAAGGGACAACTACGTGCCCCTCGGTGGGGCTCACACGTCGACGCGGTAGTCCAGCGCGAGGTCGGCGGCGTTGACGCCGCGGATCCCCCAGTTCACCTTCGGCGTCTCCGTCAGCGTGATCTCGATGCTGTGCGGCGCGATGCCCGTCGCTGCGGGGATGCGCTCGAACAGTTTGGTGATGAGCGAGCGCTTCGCCTCGTCGGAGCGGCCGTCGAAGAGCGAGATCTCGATGATCGTGTACGCGTCGCCGCGGTCGGCGGGGTACACGAAGTCGGGATCGTCCAGTGCGATGAACCGCTGGAACCGCTTATCCGGCGGGTAGGCCAGAGCGCTCATCACCGCCCCGTGGATCGCGTCCGACAGCGACTGGCGGTGCGCGTCGATCGTGGCGCGCTTCGCGTAGACGACTACTTGGGCCATGGCATGCTCACTCCGCTACTCTTCTCGGTCACCGCACCCGCGCCACGCGCGCCTCGTCCCACACCGGCTCGTCCGCCTCGTAGACGACCCCGTCGGAGCCGAAAACCAGGTAGCGGTCGAAGCCGCGGGCGAACCAGCGGTCGTGGGTGACGGCGACGACGGTGCCCTCATAGCCGGCCAGGCCGTCCTCCAGGGCCTCCGCCGAGACGAGGTCGAGGTTGTCGGTCGGCTCGTCGAGCAGCAGCAGGGTCGCGCCCGACAGCTCCAGCAGCAGGATCTGGAGGCGCGCCTGCTGGCCGCCCGACAGCGACTCGAAGGTCTGCTCGGCCGACGCGGCGAGGCCGTAGCGGTCGAGCACCCGGCTCGCGGCCTCGCGCGGCATGCCCGCTCGCCGGTCGTCGCCGCGGTGCAGGATGTCGAGCAGGGTCCTCCCCACCAGCTCGGGGTGCTCGTGCGCCTGCGCGAACAGGCCGGGAGCGACCCGGGCGCCCAGTTTCGCGACGCCCGTGTGCGGTACGGGGGTGCCGGCGATTTCGGCCGACGCCAGGTGGCCGGCTGACGGGTCGGGGTCGGTGCCGCCCGCCGCCAGCAAGCGGAGGAAGTGAGACTTGCCCGAACCGTTCGAGCCGAGCACGGCGATGCGCTCACCGAACCACACCTCCAGGTCGAACGGGCGCATCAGACCGGTCAGCTCAAGGTCGTCGCACTCGATCACGCGTCGGCCCGTGCGGGCACCGGTGAGGCGCATGCGCACGTTCTGCTCGCGCGGCCGCTCCTGCGGCGGACCCGCCGCCTCGAACTTCGCCAGTCGCGTCTGGGCGGCCTGGTACGCGGACGCCAGGTCGCTGTTGTACTTGGCCTTCTCCTTGAAGCGCAGCACCAGCGCCTTCAGCTTGGCCTGCTCCTCGTCCCAGCGCCGGCGGAGCTCCTCGAGCCGGGCCATCCGCTCCTCGCGGGCTTCGTGGTAACCGCCGAAGCCGCCGCCGTGGGTCCAGGTGGTGTTCCCTGCCCCTCCGAGCTCCAGCGTGACGATGCGGTCAGCGGCCCGCGCCAGCAGCTCCCGGTCGTGCGAGACCAGCAGCACCGTCTTGGGCGTGGCGCGCAGCTGCTCCTCGAGCCAGCGCTTGGCCGGCACATCGAGGTAGTTGTCGGGCTCGTCGAGGAGGAGCACCTGCTCCGGCCCGCGCAGCAGGGCCTCCAGCACGAGCCGCTTCTGCTCGCCGCCGGAGAGCGAGCGCACGCTCCGGTACTGGGCGCGCTCGAAGGGGACGCCGAGGGCGGCCATCGTGCAGTGGTCCCAGACGACCTCCTGGTCGTAGCCGCCGGCATCGGCGTAGTCGGTGAGCGCCGTCGCGTAGCGCATCTGCGTCGCCGTCTCGTCGCGCTCGATGAGTGCGTCCTCCGCCGCCGCGAGCGCCTCAGCCGCCCGCCGGACCGCCGCGGGCGCCACGAGAACCAGGAGGTCGCGCACCGTGCGGTCGTCGCGCACGTGCCCGACGAACTGGTCCATGACCCCCAGGCCGCCGTCGATGACGACCCCGCCGCTGTCGGGTCGGAGCTCGCCCCGGATGATCCGCAGCAGCGTCGACTTGCCCGCGCCGTTCGCTCCGATCAGCGCGGAGACGCTCCCGTCCCCGACCCGGAACGACACGTCGTCCAGCAGAGGTCGCCCGTCGGCGAGCGCGTACGAGACGCCCGATACGTCGATGTGGCCCATGGTCGGCTTCCTGTCTTCCCTGCGAGCAAAGCCTTCCAGGATAGACGACGCACGGCCGGGAGGCCAGACGCCCCAGGCGGTCAGCTCGATTCGAGGATGCGCCGGAGTGTGCCGAGGTTCTCCCGCATGCCGTTCCTGAACAGCCGTTCCGCCAGCGGGCCGAGCAGACGGGCGGGACCGGGCAGACCGTCCGCGCTGATGCTCCCGTCGAGCTGAAGGCGACTGCCGCTGCCGGCGGGGGTGATGCGGTAGCGATAGCGGAACGGGGTGGGGCCGTCGACTGACTCGAACGTGATCTCCCGACCGACGTCGACACTGCTCACCTCGACCGTGTTGACCGCGGGGCCGGAAGGCAGGCGCCGGTGCACCGCGTAACGCGTACCGACGCCTCCACTGCCGCTGATCCGGTCGACGCGCTGCACGGCCGAGTACCACCGGGGCGTGTTCGCGAAGTCCGCGACGAAGGCGAAGATCGTCTCGGAGTCGGCCTGGAGGTCGAGCTCGAGCGTGAAGCTCATCGACCGGTCCCTGAGGCGTCGGCGTGCGGCGCGGCGAGCCGGTTGGCGAGCGCCGTCCCGGCGGGGCTGCCCTGCGTCAGAGCGCGCAGAGTGCGCAGGAGCACCTCGGCGTCTGCGGCGTCCACCGCCGTGTCGATCCCCGCGTACATCGCGTCCTCGATCTCCCGTACCGCCTTCGCCGCCTCCGCACCCTCCGGGGTGAGGCGGAGGGAGAGCTGGCGCTGGTCGTATTCGTCCGGGTCCTTCCGCACGAAGCGGGCGGCGACCAGCCGATCGACGATCCGGCTGGGACTGCTGCCGCTGTCGCACACGAGCATCTCGCCGAGCTGCTTGAGGGCGAGGGGGCCGTGGTCCTCGAGGATGCGCAGCGCCTCCGACTGGGCCGGCGTCAGGCCGAGGGGCGACAACGCCGCCGTGAGCTGACGGTTGCCCTCGCGCTGGGCGGCGAGCACCAGGTACCTGATCTGTTCAGCCGTTCTCAACGGTTCTGCCTTCCTGCCGCGCGAGCGCCGCCTCCAGGAGCCGCGCGGCGGCCGGGTCGTGTGCGGCGAGCACTGCTGCTCCCGGAGCGCGGGAGACCAGCTCATTCACCCGCCGTGTCGTCTCATGCAAGAGCTTACGTTCGCCGACGCCCGGTACCCGGTCGGCCGCCAGCAGTTCGGCGTCGTAGGTGAGGTCGCCCACGAACAGCAGGTTCGGGAGGCCCTCGCTCCTCAGCAGCAACGACAGCGACCCGGCGGTGTGACCGGGCGTCGGCAGCAGCAGGAGCGACCCGTCCCCCATCACGTCGTGGGCGTGGGTGAACGGAGCGAGGGAGGCATCCGCTGTCGGCGCCGGGTCGACGGGGGCCCAGTCGATGCCCGGGAGGCGGACGTGCTCCCGCATCACCCCGTCGAGGACCGCCAGGCGCTTGTCGGCCGACGCCAACTCCGTACGGCTCACCAGCACCCGAGCCGACGACGGGAGCTCGCGGAGTCCGCCGATGTGGTCCTGGTGCAGGTGCGAGAGGATCGCATACCGCACGTCGGCGATGTCGTACCCCTGCGCGCTGAGCCTGTCGCCGAGTGTGGCGTCCTCCGGGATGTCGAACTCGGCGAGGCGATGGTAGAGCCGCCCCACGACGCCGCCGGGGAAGTACGACGGGTCGGTCACCGACCGACGGTCCTGCCCCGTGTCGAAGAGGACCAGCCCGCGCTCGTGCTCGATCACGTAGACGTTGATCGGGCGAGGGGCGGTCCACTGTCGGGACGTGCTCAGCCACCACAGGCGCGGCGTCCCGTTCGTCTCGACGTGCTCTGGTCGGATGCGGACGGTCCCCGTGCTGATCACGGACACCCGCGTGATGTGTTTCATCGCTCCTCCAATAGATGTCGCGACATGCATGTCGCGACATCTATTGTCACGTCGGAGAGCGTCGCTGTCAAGCCGCCCGCTCGAACCCTCCCCCGAGAACGATGGAGGGGATCCGGCCCCTCAGGACCGGATCCCCTCCATGTGATTCGACGCGACGCGCTCAGCGACGGTAGTTGGGCGCCTCCACGACCATCTGGATGTCGTGCGGGTGCGACTCCTTGAGCCCCGCCGCGGTGATGCGGACGAACTTGCCGCGCTCCTTGAGCTCGGGGATGGTGCGCGCACCGACGTAGAACATCGACTGCCGGAGGCCGCCGACGAGCTGGTACGCCACAGCGGCGAGCGGGCCGCGATACGGGACCTGGCCCTCGATGCCCTCGGCGATCAGCTGCTCGTCGCTCGGCACATCCGCCTGGAAGTAGCGGTCGCGCGAGTACGAGGTCTTCTTGCCGCGCGTCTGGAGAGCGCCGAGGGAGCCCATGCCGCGGTAGTTCTTGAACTGCTTGCCGTTGACGAAGACGAGATCGCCGGGCGACTCGGCCGTGCCGGCAAGCAGCGAGCCCAGCATGACGCTGTCCGCTCCGGCGACGAGGGCCTTGGCGATGTCGCCCGAGTACTGGAGGCCGCCGTCCGCGATGAGCGGGACGTTCGCGGCGCGCGCGGCCAGGGAGGCCTCGTACACCGCGGTCACCTGCGGAACGCCGACGCCGGCGACGACCCGGGTGGTGCAGATGGAGCCGGGACCGACACCGACCTTGATGGCGTCGACGCCGGCGTCGATGAGCGCCTGGGCACCGGCACGGGTTGCGACGTTTCCGCCGATCACGTCGACGTGCGACGCCCGCGGCTCGTGCTTGAGACGGCTGACGATATCGAGCACGCCGGCGGAGTCGCCGTTGGCGGTGTCGACGACGATGACATCCACTCCCGCGTCGACCAGGGTCATCGCGCGGTCCCAGGCGTCGCCGAAGAAGCCGATCGCCGCGCCGACCCGCAGGCGGCCCTCGTCGTCCTTGGTGGCGTCGGGGTACTTCTCGCTCTTGTCGAAGTCCTTGACGGTGATGAGGCCGCGCAGGCGACCGTCCGCGTCGACCAGGGGGAGCTTCTCGATCTTGTGCTCCGCGAAGATCGCGACGGCGGCATCCGGGTCGATGCCGACCGGGGCGGTGATGAGCGGCATCCGCGTCATCACGTCGCGGACCAGGGTCGTCGAACGCTCGAACGGCGAGACGAACCGCATGTCGCGGTTGGTGATGATGCCGACGAGCTTGCCGTCGCCCTCCACCACGGGGAGGCCGGAGACGCGGAACTGCCCGCACAGGGCGTCGACCTCTTCGACGGTCGCCTCCGGGGTGGTGGTCACCGGGTTGGTGATCATGCCCGACTCGGAGCGCTTGACCTTGTCGACGTTGGTCGCCTGGTCTTCGATGGAGAGGTTGCGGTGGATGATGCCGATACCGCCGTGCCGGGCCATGGCGACGGCCATGCGCGACTCGGTCACGGTGTCCATGGCGCTGGACAGCAGCGGTGTCGCCATGGTGATCCGCTTGGTCAGGCGAGTCGAGGTGTCCGCCTCGCTCGGGATGACGTCGGTGTGCCCGGGAAGGAGCATGACGTCGTCGTAGGTCAAACCGATGAATCCGAACGGATCCGCCTGGTCCATTTCACCCCTATCAAGGTCGCGCGAGTGTGATGTCCAATGGTAACGGCAGAACCTGGTGGTCTATTCCGCACTGCGGTCGCCAGGCTCTGTCAGCCGCTCAGAGCACGCGCGAGAGGAAGTCGCGCGTCCTCGGGTTGGCCGCGCCATCGACCGTGAGGCGGTCGGATGCGCCCGTCTCGACGATCCGCCCGTTCTCCATGAACACGAAGCGGTCGCAGACTTCGCGCGCGAAGCCGATCTCGTGGGTCACGATCACCAGGGTCATTCCGGTCGTCGCCAGGCCTTTGATCACGTCGAGGACTTCACTCACCAGCTCGGGGTCGAGCGCACTCGTCGGCTCGTCGAAGAGCATGAGCTTCGGGTGCATGGCCAGGGCGCGCGCGATGGCGACGCGCTGCTGCTGACCGCCGCTGAGCTGCGCGGGGTAGGCGTCGGCCTTGTGGTCGAGACCGACCTGGCGCAGGAGCTCATGCGCTTCGGCGATCGCCTCGGCCTTCGGCCGCTTCAGCACCCCGACGGGAGCCTCGATCACGTTCTGCAGGACGGTGAGGTGGGCGAACAGGTTGAAGCTCTGGAAGACCATCCCGATCTCCTGCCGCTGCCGGGCCTCCGCACGCCCCGACAGTTCGCGCATGACGCCCTTGTGCGGCCGCCAGCCGAGCTCCTCCCCGTCGAGGACGATGCGGCCGCGGTCGATGCGCTCCAGCATGTTCATGCAGCGCAGCAGTGTGCTCTTGCCCGCTCCCGACGGTCCGAGCAGCACGACGGTCTCTCCGCGCTCGACGTCGAGGCTGACGTCGTCGATGACGGTGACGTCGTCGTAGCGCTTGGTGACCTCGGTCACCTGCAGGAACGGGCTCATGCTCGGTTCTCCTTCGAGGTCGTGTCGGCGGCGGTCGCGGCGAGATCCTCGTCGGGTGTCGCGGAGTCGGGGAGGTCGGGCTCCACATCGATCGTCCGGCGGCCCACCCGCGACGGCGAGGAGCGCAGCGCACGCTCGATGAAGAACTGGCCGACCGACAGGATCGAGACGACGATCATGTACCAGAGCGTCGCCACGATCAGCAGCGGGACGATGCGGAAGTTCGACGAGTAGATCTGCTGCACGGAGTACATCAGGTCGGGCACCGCGATGAAGGCGACGAGCGAGGTCGACTTCAGCAGGTTGATCGTGTCGTTCGCGATCGGCGGCAGCGCGACCCGGAACGCCTGAGGGAACACGATCTTCATCATCGTGCGGGTGCGGGTCATGCCGAGGGCGACCGCGGCCTCCCTCTGCCCCTCCGGCACGGACTGGATGGAGGCGCGCAGCACCTCCGACGTGTACGCCGCCTGCTGCAGCGAGAACGTCACGATGGCCGCGACCATCGGGTTGATGAGCTCTTGGGTGTTGATCGAGAGGAACACCGGCCCGTACGGGATGCCGATGTCGATCGTCGGCCACAGCAGCGACAGGTTGAAGGTCAGGACCAGCAGGACCAGGAGCGGCACCGACCGGAAGAACCAGACGTACAGCCAGGCGAGCCCGCGCAGCACCGGGTTGTCCGACAGTCGCATCGTCGCCAGCAGCGCGCCGAGGATGACGGCGACGACGATCGAGACCGCGGTGATGAGGAGCGTGCGTCCGAGACCGGCGAGCACGTCGTAGTTCAGGAAGTACTGCCCGATCGTCGGCCAGTCCAGGGCGTGGTTGAACGCCAGGCCCTGGAGCCAGCCGAGCAGGAGGAGCACGAGCAGGGCGGCGACCACCCAGCGCGCGATGTGGCGGTTGGGGATGTGCGGCGCGAGGGCCGCCGATCCCTGTTCGTGTTCGGGCATGAGGGTGCTGCTACTTTCCGACGTTGGGGTCCGGGTTGACTTCCGCCTTCGCGATGGCGTCGCCCTCGACCCCGTACTTCTTGAGGATCTTCGTGTACTCGCCGTTGGCGATGAGCTCGTTGATGGAGTCGGCGAGCGCCTGCGCCATCCCGTTGCCCTTCTTGGTGGCGATGCCGATGAGGACGAACTGGTACTTCGGGCCGCCGATGCTGAACTGGCCGGAGGTCTGCTTCGAAATGTACCCGAGGTTGGTCAGCGTCGCGGTCGTCGCATCGACCTGCTTGCTGGTCACGGCGAGGGTCGCGGCGCCCTGGTCGGCGAACGTCTGCACGCCGATCGCCTTCTTGCCCGCGGCCGTGCACTTCGTCGACTGGTCCTGCAGCACCGGGATGGCGCTGTCGGCGGCGACGACGGAGATCTTCAGTCCGCACAGGTCGTCCATGGTCGAGCCGAGCTTGGCGTCCTTCAGGCCCATGAACTGGTAGTGGTCCTCGAGGAACGAGACCTGGTCGAACGCCTTCTCGCGCTCGGCGGTCACGTCGGCGCCGAACGCACCGAAATAGGTGCCGCTGTTGACACCGAGGAGCGCGTTCTCGAAGGAGTCCTGCTTGAGCGTGACCTTCGTCGCCCAGGGGCCGCCGACCGCGGTGGCGAGGTCGGTGCTGATGCCGACGATCTTGCCGCCGTCGAGGTAGGCGTAGGGCGGGTAGCCGGTGACGGCGGGGGCGACGAGGCTCTTCCCGGCGAAGGAAGCTGGCAGCTTCACGGTCGCCGACGACGAGCTGGAGGTGGTGGAGGCGGCGGAGGAGCCGCCGGTGCTGCTGCAGCCGGTGAGCAGGGCCGCCGCGGCGGCCGCGATACCGATGCCGGCGGCGAGGGGGCCGCGGCGGAGGGTGCGTGTGATCGTCATTCGATTCTCCCGATGGTGAGTCGCTTCAGTCCGATGGTGCGGGTCTCCTGGCACGCCGCCGCGAACTCCTCGAGTCCGCTGGTGATCGACGCCCAGATGGTGCAGGGTGTCCAGCCGAGCGGCCCGAAGATCCGGCCGCCCTTGCCGTAGAAGATGCCGACCTCCCACAGCTCGAAGTCCAGCCCGGCCATGAGCTCCTTGGGCTGGAAGAACCAGACCAGGTCGCCCGCTGCGGGGATGACCTGCTGGTTCTCGGCCGGGAGGGCGGTCGGGTCGAACGTCTGCGCGCTCTGCGGCAGCCCGAACATGATCTCCGGGCCGGCGTACATCGCGTGCATCACGTCGTCGCTCACCGGAGACTCGAGAGCGCTCCAGATCGCCTCGGCGGTCTTCGGCGCTTCGTCGAGCAGGAGCGTCGCCTCGGCTCGCGGACCTCCCTCGAACTCGAGGAAGATGCGCTTGGGGGTCGTGCTCACACGAACTCCTTTCTGATGGGGGTGGGGGTGGTCGCGGTGAGACGGCGATAGCCGTCGGCGGCCGCGATGAAAGGCGCGAGGAGGCGCGTCGCGTGAGCGCGGCCCTCGACGCCCGGCATCTTCTCCGGGTGCCATTGCACGGCCCGGAGGAAGAGCGTCGGATCCGTTCCAGACACCGCCTCGACGGTGCCGTCGTCGGCGCGGGCGGCGATCGCCAGACCGGCACCGAGACGGTCGATCGCCTGGTGGTGGATGGAGTTCACGATCCCGTCGTCGGGGAGGGTGTCCGCGACCCAGCCGGCCGCGTCCACGATACGGTGCCGGCTGAGTCGCTCCTCCCCGCTCCCGACGGCGGGGTGGTCCTCGGTGCCGGGCAGGTCGTCGATGAGCGTGCCTCCCCGGTGGACGTTGAGGAGCTGGAGCCCGCGGCAGATGCCGAAGACCGGCATGCCCAGGCGCTGGGCCTCCGTGAGCAGCGCGTGCTCCGTTGCGTCCCGAGCGCCGTCGGCGACATCCTGTCCGCCCGAGAGCAGCAGTCCGTCGAACCGGCGGATGAGCGCGGGGACGTCGGGCTCGACGACGTCGGGCACCAGCAGAGGGACGCCTCCGGCGGCCTGCACCGCGTCGGCGTACTCGCCGCCGAGGGTGTAGAGGTCGGTGCGCTCGCCGAGGCCGGTCGGGAGCGGGCGGCGCCAGACCGTGACGCCGATGATCGGCCCGGTCATGCGCCCAGCTCGATCCAGGTGCTCTTCACGTCGGTGTACTTGTCCACTGCGTGCGCTCCCTTGTCCCGTCCGAAACCACTGTCGCCGACCCCGCCGAACGGCATCGACATGTCGCCCTCCTCGTAGCAGTTGACCCACACCGTGCCGGCACGCAGCCGTCGGGAGACGCGGTGTGCGGCCGAGAGATCGGTGGTCCACAGGCCGGCTCCGAGCCCGAAGGGGGTGCCGTTCGCCACGGCGACCGCCTCGTCGACGCTGTCGGCGGCGATCACCGAGAGCACGGGCCCGAAGACCTCCGTCTGAGCGATCTCCATGTGGGGCCGCACGTCGGTGAGGACGACCGGAGCGACGTAGCTGCCCTTCCCCGTGCCGATGTCGTGGCGCGTCAGCGAACCGGCGGCGAGGGTCGCTCCGTCTGCGACCGCGCGCTCGACGAAGCCGAGGATGCGCTCGAGCTGCCGCTCGCTCACGACCGCGCCGCTGGCCGCGTCGCCGCTCAGCGGGTCGGACGGGACCATGGCGGCAGCCTGGGCGACGGCGGCCTCGACCGCGCGGTCGTGCACGTCGCGCAGGACGATCATGCGTGACGAGGCGCTGCACATCTGGCCCTGGTTGTAGAACGCGCCCCACGCGCTGGTGCGGCCGGCCGCCTCCACGTCGGCATCGCTCAGGACGACCGACGCCGACTTGCCGCCGAGCTCCGGCCACACCCGCTTGCCGTTCGACTCCGCCGAGTAGGCGAGGAAGCGGCGGCCCACTCCGACCGAGCCGGTGAAGGTCAGCACGTCGACGTCGGGGTGGCGGCCCAGCGCTTCCCCGACGGTGTCGCCCCGCCCCGGCACGACGTTCAACACTCCGGCAGGGAGCCCGGCCTCCAGGGCGAGCTCCCCGAGCCGGAGGGCGGAGACGCTGGTCTGCTCGGCCGGCTTGAGGACGACGCTGTTGCCGGCGGCGAGCGCCGGTCCGAGCTTCCAGGCGGTCATCGTGAGCGGGAAGTTCCACGGCACGACCGCGCCGACGACGCCGGCGGGCTCGCGGGTGACGAGGGCGAGCGCGTCAGGCGTGGCCTGAGGCGACTCGTCGGGGAGCTTGTCGGCCAGCTGACCGTACCAGCGCAGGCACTGGGCGACGGCGCGGAGCTCGACGGCGAGGGCGTCCTGCACGGGCTTGCCCATCTCGAGCGAGATGCGCAGCGCCAGCTCACGGGCGTTGGCCTCGACGAGGTCGCCGAAGCGGATCAGGGTGCGGCCACGCTCGATCGCCGCTGCGCGCGACCACGTGCCGCTCTCGAAGACGGCGCGTGCCGAACGGACGGCGCCATCCACGTCGGCGGCGGTGCCGTCGGCGACGGTGGCGAGCACGGCGCCGTCGCGCGGGCTGACGAGGTCGAACCGGCCGGCGGCGCCGGAGGGGCGGCGAACGCCGTCCACGAGAGGCTCGGTCGTCCAGCTGAGACGCTGCGCCTCCTGCTGCCAGGTGAGTGCCATGACCGTCCTCTCTTCATTGGGTTGAAGTGAGGTTATGCGTTAACGGCCAGAATCGCAATCTTGAATTTAGGTTTCGGCCACTTTTGCAACACGATGTTTACAAATCAGCCACATTGAGGGACTCGGGGATGAGCATGGGGCCTCGCCGAACGGGCGCGAGCACGACCGACGTCTGGGCCGCGGTGACGCCGAGCGCAGCGACATCCTCGGTGAGGAAGCGGTAGAGCGCCTGCTCGTCGGCCACGACGCAGTCGACGAGCAACTGGGTCGCTCCGGTGCAGGCGGCGCAGAACCGCACGGACGGATGCCGGCCGAGCGCCTCCCCGACGTTCTCCACCCGGTCGGGCGACACCTGCAGCCAGGTCAGCGCCTCCACGCGCAACCCGTGCAGCGCCGGACTGATCTCGGTCCGGACGTGCAGCACACCCGCGGCGAGCAGAGCGTCCAGCCGGCGCTTCACGGTCGGCGGCGTCACGCCGATGCGCTCGGCGACGTCGCTGGCCGAGGCGCGACCGTCCTCGGCGAGGACATCCACCAGCCGCTCGTCGTCCGCCGACAGCGTCACCTTGCCGGTCGGCCGGGGACCCTCGTCCTCGCTGCTGCGCAGCTGAGCGAGCGTCGCCTCGGGCAGTGGGATGGCGGTCCAGTCGAAACCGGAGCGGAAGAACTTCAAGACCGTTCCCACGCGCACCGACACCAGGTGGTCGAGCTCCGGCAGCTCCTCGACGACCAGACGCGCACTCTCCTCCGGGGTGCGCGGCATGAGCTGGCAGATCACGTCCGCGCCGCTCTCGAGCACCGAGACGCTCGACGCGTCCGCGCGGGTGGCGAGTGCGCGGGCCACCGCCACGGCATGCCCGGGGCGGGTGGAGATCTGGATCACCAGCGGCCGGGCATCCCCGACCCGTGTCGTGTCGAGGTAGGTGGACACACGCACCGCTCCGACATCGAGCAGACGCTGTCCGCGGCGCGCGATCGTGCGCACGGGCGCGTCGATCGCCGCGGCGATGAGCCCCCAGCTGGCACGCCCGTTCGCCTGGAGCGCCGCGGCGATGCGGGAGTCGAGTTCGTCGAAGTCGGTCGAGATGGCCACGCCCCTACGCTAGCCGCGCCACCCGGCGACCGGTGCGAGCGGCGGCGACCATGTCGACGCTGAGCACGATCAGTGCGAGCCAGACGATGCCGAAACCGACCCAGCGCTCCGGCGGCATCGCCTCGTGGAGCACGAAGACGCCGACCAGGAACTGGATCAGCGGAGTGACGTATTGGACGAATCCCATGTAGACCAGCGGGAGGCGCCGGGAGGCCGCGGCGAAGAACAGCAGCGGCACCGCCGTGACCACGCCGGCGCCCGCGAGCGCGACGGTGTGCCACACCCCGTACTCGCCCAGCGTGATGCCGGTGGTCAGTCCGACGACGATCAGCTGGACGATGGCGATGGGCGTCAGCCACATGGTCTCGAGCGTGAGCCCGGAGATCGCGTCGACCGTCGGCCCGACCCGCTTCTTGATGAGGCCGTAGAACCCGAACGAGAACGCCAGCAGCAGCGCGATCCACGGGAAGGCACCGTACCCCACCGCCAGGACCACGACCGCGACAGCGCTCAAGCCGACCGCCACCCACTGGGCCGCCCGCAGTCGCTCGTGCTGCACGATCACGCCGAGGAGCACGGTGACGATCGGGTTGATGAAGTACCCGAGCGCCGCCTCCACCACATGGCCGGTCACCGTCGCGAGGACGTACGTCTGCCAGTTGACGTAGATCAGGGCGCCGGCGAGTGCCATCGTGAAGAGGACGCGCGGCGAGCGGAGCAGGACGGTGAACGGGCGCCACGCACGCGTGACGGTGAGCAGCACGGCGCAGAAGACGAGGGAGAAGATCACGCGCCACGCGACGATCTCCCACGCCGTCGTCGGAGCGAGCGCGATGAAGTACAGCGTGAGCACGCCCCACAGCACGTGTGCGGAGATCGCGAAGATCAGACCCGACGTGCGGTGCTCGGTGGAGGGGGAAGGCGGCGTCACCCGTCGACTCTAGCGGCGCTCACCGACACACGACGAAGGCCCGGGCGCTGGTGCACCCGGGCCTCCGTGAAGGGCGTTCGTCAGCGGACGACGACCGCGAGCACGTCGCGGGCCGAGAGGACGAGGAAGTCCTCGCCGCCGAACTTGACCTCGGTGCCCCCGTACTTGGAGTAGATCACCTTGTCGCCGACGGCGACATCGAGCGGCACGCGGTTGCCGTTGTCGTCGATGCGGCCCGGTCCGACGGCGACGACCTCGCCCTCCTGGGGCTTCTCCTTCGCGGTGTCGGGGATGACCAGACCGGAAGCAGTGGTCTGCTCAGCCTCGACCTGCTTGATGACGATGCGATCTTCGAGCGGCTTGATGGAGACCGACACGGTTGACCTCTTTCTTTGGTGAACTCAGTCTTTGCGAACTCAGGTGGAGTGCGGCTTGCGTTAGCAAACTCGCACGGAGAGTGCTAACCACGAGTCTAGGGGGTGCGTTAGCAGTCCCGCAACGTGAGTGCCAGAAGGTACCGTGGTGCACATGGACCGGTCCGAACTCGTCGAACTGCTGAGCCCCGAAGGGCTCCGGCTGCTCGACTCGCTGCCTCCCTACCGGTCGGAGAAAGACGTGCTGGGCATGGTCACGTCGCTGCGGAAGCAAGGCCACTCCCCCGGCCTGGTCGCCGCCGTGCTCACCCAGGCCAAGCTCCGCAAGAAGGCCGCGGCCAAGTTCGGGGAGTTCGCCTCCCGGATGCTGTTCACGGAGGCCGGGCTCGAGCAGGCGACCCGCCTGGCCGTCGCGGCGCGCCACGCCGGCCGCTTCCGCGCCGCCGGTTTGACGCGCATCGCCGACCTCGGCTGCGGGATCGGCGGAGACGCCCTCGCGATCGCGGCGCTCGACCTGGAGGTCACCGCGGTGGACGCCGACGAGGTGACGGCCGCGATCGCCGCCTTCAATCTCGCCCCCTTCCCGTCCGCCACGGTCGAGCACCGCCGGGCGGAGGACGTGAGCCTGCGCTCCATCGACGGGGTCTTCCTCGACCCCGCGCGACGCACGGCAGGGCACACGGACACCGACCGGCTGACCGATCCCGACGACTACACCCCATCGCTCGGCTTCGCGTACGAGCTCGCCACCGGTCGATCGGTCGGTCTGAAGCTGGGGCCGGGATTCGACAGAGACCTCATCCCGTCGACCGCCGAAGCGCAGTGGGTCTCGGCCGACGGCCAGGTCGTGGAGCTCGGGCTGTGGTTCGGAGCCCTCGCGCGCTCGGGCATCCGGCGGTCCGCCCTGGTGCTCCGGGGGGACGACGCGCACGAGCTCACGGCGGAGGCCGACAGCGAGGACGCCGAGACGGGCGACCTCGGCGAGTACCTCTACGAACCGGACGGCGCGGTCATCCGCGCACGCCTGATCGGCGACCTGGCCCGCCGGCTCGACGGCCGGATGCTCGGCGACGGAATCGCCTACATCACGGCGGACGAGGCGACGGAGACCCCGTTCGCCGCCGGTTTCCGCGTCCGGGAGACGCTGCCGTTCGCCGAGAAGGAGCTCAAGAAGGCCCTCCGCGCCCGCGGCATCGGCACGCTGGAGATCAAGAAGCGCGGGGTGGACGTGGACCCCGCTGCACTGCGCACCCGGCTCAAGCTCTCCGGCGACCGCCCGGCGACGCTGATCCTCACGCGGGTCGGCGGCAAGCACACGGCACTGCTCGCCGAGCGGCTCTGACGGCCGCCCGGCGAGCGCCGGCCGGTGTCAGTACCGGTAGTTGGCGTTGAAGTTCGCCAGGATGATGCCCAGCACGATCCAGAAGATGATCGCGATGGCCACGCTGACGAAGCCGAGGATGATGCCGGTCAGCCAGAAGCCCTTGGCCTGCGGCTCCTTGCTGCGCCCGATGAAGCCGAGGACGATACCGGCGACACCGAACA
This sequence comes from Leifsonia sp. TF02-11, assembly GCF_017565305.1. Taxonomy (GTDB): domain Bacteria; phylum Actinomycetota; class Actinomycetes; order Actinomycetales; family Microbacteriaceae; genus Leifsonia. The sequence continues at coordinate 208,244 of NZ_JAGEKP010000013.1, read as the reverse complement.
GGAAGCCGATGCCCCAGGCGAACGTCAGGACGATGCCGACGATGCCGCCGATGAGCGACAGGATGCTGAGGATCGGCGACTTCGCGGCGGGCTGGGCGTAGGGCTGCGCGTACCCGGGAGCGGGCTGGCCGTACGCGGGCTGCCCGTAGCCGGGCGCCGGCGGCTGCTGGCCGTAGGGCTGCTGCTGGCCGTACGGCTGCTGAGGCTGACCGTACGGCTGCTGCTGGCCATAGGGCTGCTGCTGCGGCTGCTGGCCGTACGGCTGCTGCGGCTGCTGCGGCTGCTCGCCATACGGCTGCTGCGGCGCGCCGTACCCGGGTGCGGCCGGAGAGACCGGCGGTGCGGGCGGGGCGACCGGGGGGACCGGCGGAACGCCGTCCGGAGCCGGTGCGGGGATGTCGGACGACGGCGGAACAGGCTGAGCGGGCGTTCCTTCCGTTCCTTCGGGCTCTGCTGCGCCTGACGGGGTGTTCGGATCGGACATTCTGCCCATCTCCCTCTCTGGTGGCTTCCTGAGAAAATGCTGTACTGAATCAATCGTCGCAGCGGGCCACGTGCCTGTCAACGCCCCACGTGTGCGCGTGCACGTCGCGGAGAGCCCGACACGCTCAGGCCGCGGCCCCGTCTTCCGCCGCCACCTGGATCTCGGTCACCGGCAGTGTCGAGTCCGCCCCGAAGTCGAGTCGGCTGGGCTCGCGTCCCGCCAGGATGAGCTGCGCGCCGAGCGCAGCGATCATCGCCCCGTTGTCGGTGCACAGCGACAGAGCCGGGATGCGCAGGGTCACGCCCGCCTCCTCCGCCCGCTGCACGGCGAGCTGGCGCACGCGCGCGTTGGCGACGACACCGCCGCCGAGGAGCAGCCGCGGGACGCCGTGGTCGAGGCAGGCGGCGATCGCCTTGGTGAGGAGGACATCGGCGACCGCCTCACGGAACGAGGCGGCCACGTCGGCGACAGGCACCTCCTCGCCGGCGTCCTGGCGCTGCTCCACCCAGCGAGCGACCGCGGTCTTGAGCCCGGAGAACGAGAAGTCGTAGCGGTGCCGCTCGAGATCCTTGGGTTTGGTGAGACCGCGCGGGAACCGGATGGCGCGCGGGTCGCCGTCTGCGGCGACCCGGTCGATCTGCGGACCGCCCGGGTACGGCAGGCCGAGGACGCGCGCGACCTTGTCGAACGCCTCCCCCGCCGCGTCGTCGATCGTCTCGCCCAGCAGCTCCACGTCGGACACCAGGTCGCGCACGAGCAGCAGCGAGGTGTGGCCTCCGGAGACCAGGAGCGCCACGGTCGGCACCTCGACGGGATGGCCCGGTCCGCCGCTGGCATCCAGGACGTCGGCTCCGACGTGGCCGACGAGATGGTTGACTGCGTAGAGGGGCTTGCCGAGCGAGAGCGCGAGCGCCTTGGCCGCTCCGACGCCGACCATCAGTGCACCGGAGAGTCCGGGACCGCTGGTGACCGCGATCGCGTCCAGATCGGCCAGCTCGATGCCGGCGTCCGCGACGGCGGTGCGGAGCGTCGGGGTCAGCGCTTCGAGGTGGGCCCGGGCCGCGACCTCGGGGACGACGCCGCCGTAGCGCGCGTGCTCCTCCATCGACGAGGCGATGGTGTTGGAGAGCAGGGTCGTGCCGCGGACGATGCCGACGCCGGTCTCGTCGCACGACGTCTCGATGCCGAGGACGAGCGGGCCGTCGCCGACCGCATCGGGATGCCGGGGGATGCCGTTCATGCGATCGTGGTCTCCGGTGTCGGGACGGTCAGGCGCATGACGATCGCATCCACCCCGTCGGGCTGGTAGTAGCGGGGACGCACGCCGATCTCCTCGAAGCCGAGCGCGCGGTAGAGCGTCTGGGCGCCGGGGTTGTCGGCCCGCACCTCGAGGAACACCTCGGTGACACCGCGGTGGCGGGCCTCACCGATCAGGGCGAGCATGAGTGCGCGCCCCAGGCCGTGCCTGCGCGCGCCGGGCACGACCGCGATGGTCTGGATGTCGCCCTCGACGGCGCCTCGCGGCGCCAGCAGGCCGGCGTACCCGTCGACACGGTCGGCGCCGTCGACCGTAACGGCCACCAGGTAGTAGCCGTACGGTCCGCGCAGCTCGGCGCGCATGGTCTCCTCCGACCAGGCGTCGGTGACGAAGGTCGAACGCTCGATCGCCATGATGGCGTCGAGGTCGAGCTCGGTGGCCCGGCGCAGCTGCCACGACGCTGCGCCCGTGGGAGCAGGGACCTGATCCGTCACGCGCTCACCCGCTTCGGGCCGGAAGACAGCGTGACATCCGGTGACCGCAGGTACAGCGGCTCGTCGCGGTCGAAGGGGAGGCCGGCGGCGAACCGTAGTTCCGCGATCATTCCGAGCAGCCCGGCCGACACCTCTACAGCGTCCTCACGGGCGATGTCGCCGTGCGGGAGGCCGTCCGGCTTGCTGAGGCCCGGCCCGTCGAGCCGCACGGGAAGGCCGTGCTCATCGACACCGGAGTACGCCGTCCAGTAGCGCTCGCGCCGCCGCGCGTCGGTGACGACGAGCAGCGGGCCGGTGTGTCCGGCGAGGTAGCGCTCGTAGGCGACGGCGTCGTGGCTGACGACCGGGACGAGCGGCCGGCCGGCGCCGAAGGCGAAAGCGGTGGCAGCGGCGATGCCGACGCGCAGCCCGGTGAACGGGCCGGGGCCCATGCCCGCCACGACGCCGGAGAGCGCGGAGACGCTCGTGCCGGAGGCGTCGAGCGCCGACCGGATGAGGTCGCCGACCACCTCGGCGTGCCGCATGGTGTCGGTCTCCCCCACTTCGGCCAGGATCCCACCGTCGCGGTCGACGACCGCGACGCTCGTTCCGGCGGACGTGTCGATGGCGAGGAGCATGACACCAGCCTAGGCGCGCGAACGGTGTCGGCGGGCACGCACTAGGCCGGCCGCCCGACCAGCCTGCGGTTCGCCCGCTGCACGGCGCGATCGATCTCCGCGACGGGCCGGCGGTTCACGACCGCGAAGCAGACGAGCTGCAGCGGATAGGTCGCGGCGATGACCCGTGCGCGATTCTCGGTGTCCGGAGGCACGACGCCGGCGATCGCCTCCCAGCCGTGCCACGTGGCCAACGCGGCGACGTCGTCGGCGGGGTCGCCGGCGCTCGCGAGGTCCCAGTCGATCACACCGGACACCCGCCCGTCTGTCCAGAGCACGTTGGCTCCCGCGAGGTCGCCGTGCACGAGAGAGGGTTTCGCCGGTTCCCCCAGCGCGGCCAGCCCCTCGACCACCCGCTCGCCCCGGGACCTCGCCTTGTCGTCGAGGAGCGGGAGCACCCGCTCTGCCATGGTCTCGCCACGCGTCTCCTCCCATGAAGGCCCGTGGTCGCGCGAGGTCCGCGCGCACCGTGGCGAGCGGAACGCTGTGAAGGGCGTCGAGGAGTGCCGCGAGCTCTCGGGGGTCACCGCTGCCGCTGGGGTGGGGAACGCCCCACAAGCGGCTTTGAGCGACGGCGATCAACCCCTCGGCCCGCACGGGCTCGGCCCGGGAACGGGGCACGGCGAACGGGAGCGGAGGGAGGCTGTCGATCACACGCTGAGCTCGCTCGACCTCCGCCGCGGCGTGCTCCGTTCGGCTCACCCGGACGGCTGTCCTGCCCGCGAGCACCACGAGGTTCGCGGACCCGTGATCGACCAGTTCCCAGCGATCGCGACGGGAAGGTTCGCCCGCCGCACGCAGCGCCGCAGAGACCAGGTCGTCGAACAGGCGGGGGTCGGGCGCCACGAAATCGGTCTCGACCACGACGTCAACGATATCCGCCCGGCGGGTGCGCAACGGCCCGGGCCGCCCTCGCCTTCCGGCGGCTCAGGTGCCCGTCGGCACCGCGTCCCATCGCGGCCCGAAAGCCGTGACGGTCACGGTGCGCGGCTCGTCCGCGTCGGACTCCGGATCGACAGCGGCTTCGGACGCACCGGTCGGCCGCACGATCTCGACCTCCAGCCACGACTCCGCGACGCCGTCGAGCATCCCCCCACCCCACTCGACCACTACGACCGAGCGGGCGAAGTCGATGTCGAGGTCATCGAGCTCGAGAGCGCTCGACAGGCGATACGCATCGACGTGGACGAGCGGCACGCCGCCGACGAGGCTGGGGTGGGTTCGCGCCAGCACGAACGTCGGGCTGGTGACCGGGCCGCGCACCTGGAGGCCGTCGCCGATGCCGCGGGTGAGGGTGGTCTTCCCCGCGCCCAGCGGCCCGATCAGCACGAGCAGGTCGCCCGCCCGCAGCAGCCGCGCGAGCTCGATGCCCAGCGCGTGCATGTCGTCGCTCGTCGCGACGGTGCGATCGACGAGAACGCGCCCGCTCACGCCGCTCCCCCGCGGAAGCTCCTGCGCAGCCGGCCACCCAGGCGCGTGACGATCTCGTAGCTGATCGTGTCGGCGGCCTCCGCCCAGTCGTCCGCTCCCGGCACCCCGGTGGCGGGGTCGCCGAACAGCACGACCTCGTCGCCGACGGCCACCTCCGCGTCCCCCACGTCGACCACGAACTGGTCCATCGCGACCCGGCCGGCGATGCGATACCGCTCGCCGCCGATCGACACCGGCCCGCGCCCGGAGGCGTGGCGGGGGATCCCCTCCGCGTAGCCGAGCGGCACGAGCACGAGCGTCGACTCGGCCGACGTGCGGTACGTGTAGTCGTACGAGACCCCTGTGTCGGCCGGCACCCTCCGGACGGCCGCCACCTGCCCGCGCAGGGTCATCGCCGGCCGCAGCCCGAGCTCGGCGGCCGACTCCGGCCCGAACGGGCTGAGACCGTAGATCGCGAGGCCGAGACGAACGAGATCGAAGCGCGACTCGGGCAGGCTCAGCGCGGCGGCGCTGGCCGCGATGTGGCGCACCTGCGGACGGAGGCCGGCCGCCTCGGCCTGCTCCAGCCCGCGCGTGAAGACCGCGATCGCCGCGCGGTCGTCCTCCGGCGACGCGTTGGAGAGATGGCTGAAGAGCCCGCGCACGACCAGAGCGCCCGTCTGCTCGAGCTCACGGGCGCGGGCGACGGCGACCTCCCACACCGAGGCGGGGATGCCGTTACGGCTGAGCCCGGTCTCGAGCTTCAGCTGGACGTAGGCCGGGATCTCCGGCGTGCCGGCGGCCGCCGCGGCCTCCAACTGGGCCAGCGACGAGATGCCCAGGTCGATTCCGGCCGCGACCGCTTCGGTGAAGTCGGCGTCGGGGTCGTGCAGCCAGGCCAGGACCGGTGCGTCGATGCCGGAGGCGCGCAGCTGAAGGCCTTCGGCGATCTCGGCGACGCCGAGCCAGTCCGCACCTCCGGCGAGCGCCGCCCTCGCGCACTCGACGGCGCCGTGGCCGTACGCGTTCGCTTTGACGACCGCCATCGCGTGCGGGGTCCCGACGACCTCCCGCAGTCGCCGGACGTTGGCGGACACGGCGTCGAGGTCGATGATCGCTTCGCGGAACGCGTCGCTCATCCGCGCTCCAGCACCACGAACGCGGTCGCGATCCCTGCGTCATGCGACATCGAGACGTGGATGTGCTCGATGCCGCGTTCAGCGACCTGACGGCCGACCACGTTGTGCAGCACGAACCCCGGGTTCCTCTCTTCGTCCGGCACGATCTCCATGTCGTGCCAGCGCACTCCTTCGGAGCCGCCGAGCGCCTTGATCAGCGCCTCCTTCGCAGCGAACCGCGCCGCCAGTGAGTGCGCGGGCAGGCCGCGCTCGGCCTCCGTGAACAGGCGTTCGCGCAGTTTCGGCGTGCGGTCCAGCGATCGGGCGAAACGCGCCAGGTCGACGACGTCGACCCCGATGCCGGCGATCACGGCGCTCCTACTCCACGGTGACGGACTTGGCCAGGTTGCGCGGCTGGTCGACGTCGAGACCCTTCGCCGCCGACAGCTCCATCGCGAAGATCTGGAGCGGCACGACCGACAGCAGCGGCTCGAACAGCGGAGCGGCCAGCGGGATGCGGATGACCTCGTCGGCGAACGGCAGAACGGCCGCGTCGCCCGCCTCGGCGATCGCGATGACGCGAGCGCCGCGGGCGCGGATCTCCTGGATGTTCGAGACGACCTTCTTGTGCAGTTCGTCGGACCAGCGCGGGCTCGGGACGACCACGAAGACGGGCTGGCCCGGCTCGATCAGCGCGATCGGGCCGTGCTTGAGCTCACCGGCGGCGAAGCCCTCCGCGTGGATGTACGCCAGCTCCTTCAGCTTGAGGGCGCCCTCCAGCGCGATCGGATAGCCGACGTGACGGCCGAGGAACAGCACCGACCGGGTGTCGGACATCCAGTGCGCGAGCTGTGCGATGGTCGCGTGCGACTCCAGCACGACGGCGATCTTCTCGGGGACCGCGAGCAGTTCCTCGACGGCGTCGCGCTGCTGCGCCGCAGACAGGGTGCCGCGCACGCGGGCCAGATGCAGCCCGAACAGGTAGAGGGCCGTGATCTGGGCGACGAACGCCTTGGTCGAGGCGACCGCGACCTCGGGGCCGGCGTGCGTGTACAGCGCCGCGTCCGACTCGCGAGGGATGGTCGCTCCCTGCGTGTTGCAGACCGAGATCGCCTTCGCGCCGGCGTCGCGGGCGTACTTGACCGCCATGAGCGTGTCCATCGTCTCGCCGGACTGGCTGATCGAGATGACGAGCGTTCCGTCGGTGATCACCGGCTCGCGGTAGCGGAACTCGTGTGAGAGCTCGACCGTCACGGGCACCCGTGCCCACTTCTCGATCGCGTAGCTGCCGACCAGGCCCGCGTACGCGGCAGTGCCGCAGGCCACGATCGTGATGCGGTCGATGCCCGCGAAGAACTCGTCGCCGAGCGCGTCGAGCTCCGGGATGTGCACGGTGCCGTCGACGATGCGCTGGCGGAGGGTGTTCGCGACCGCCTCGGGCTCTTCTGCGATCTCCTTCGCCATGAAGGAGGACCAGCCGCCCTTCTCGGCGGCGGACGCGTCCCACGCGACCTCGAACGGCTCCACCTCGACGGGCGCGCCGCCGAAGTCGGTCACGGTGACGGAATCCGGGGTGATCGTCACGATCTGGTCCTGGCCGATCGCGAGTGCGCGGCGCGTGTGCTCCACGAATGCGGCCACGTCGGAGCCGAGGAAGTTCTCGCCCTCGCCGAGCCCGATGACGAGCGGCGAGTTGCGGCGGGCGCCGACGACGACATGCGGCTGGTCCTGGTGGAGCGCGAGCAGGGTGAATGCGCCCTCGAGCCGCGACACGACCCGCTGGAACGCCTCGCTCAGGTCTCCGGTGGCGCGGTACTCGCGGCCGAGGAGGATGGCGGCGACCTCCGTGTCGGTCTCCGACTCGAACGTGAAGCCGTCGGCGAGGAGCTCGTCCCTCAGCGTGGCGAAGTTCTCGATGATCCCGTTGTGGATGACGGCCAGCCGGCCCTCGTCGCCGAGGTGCGGGTGCGCGTTGCGGTCGGTCGGGCCGCCATGGGTCGCCCAGCGGGTGTGGCCGATTCCGGTGCCGCCGTCGGGGATGGGGTGCGCGCCCAGGTCGTCGGAGAGAACGGCGAGCTTGCCCGCCTTCTTGGCGGTGCCCAGGCGTCCGTCAGGGGCGATGACCGCGATGCCGGCGGAGTCGTATCCGCGGTACTCCAAACGCTTCAGGCCGCCGAGCAGCACCTCCAGACTCCGGTCGCTACCGACGTACCCAACGATTCCACACATGCACCCGAGTCTAACGTGGGCGCACCATAGACTTGTCGCCTATGGCTGAGAACGGCGCCGCTCGCGGCGGATCCACGGCGAACGGCGAGACCAGCACCCCCTACGTCGAACTGAGCCGCGCCGACTGGGCCGAACTGGCGCAGAACACGCCGCTGCCCCTCCACGAGACCGAGATCGTGCAGCTGCGGGGCCTCGGCGATCCGCTCGACCTCCGCGAGGTGGAGGAGGTCTACCTGCCGCTCAGCCGCCTGCTCAACCTGTACGTGGGCGGCACGAAGCAGCTGCACCGCGTCACCAGCGACTTCCTGGGCGAACGGGCGCAGCCGACGCCGTTCGTGATCGGCGTCGCCGGCTCGGTCGCCGTCGGCAAGTCGAGCATCGCCCGCCTGATGCGCGAACTGCTCTCGCGCTGGGACGACACCCCTCGGGTCGAGCTCGTCACCACCGACGGATTCCTCCTGCCGAACGCCGAGCTCGAGCGGCGCGGCCTGATGGAACGCAAAGGCTTCCCGGAGTCGTACGACCGCAGAGCGCTCCTCCGCTTCGTCACCGCGGTGAAGAGCGGCGCGCCGGAAGTCCGCGCCCCGTTCTACTCGCACCTGAGCTACGACATCGTGCCAGACGCCGAGATCGTCGTGCGGAGGCCGGACGTCCTCATCGTCGAGGGCCTCAACGTCCTCCAGCCGGCCGGCGGCGGCAACCGTCTGGCGGTGAGCGACCTGTTCGACTTCAGCGTCTACGTCGACGCCCGCACCCGCGACATCGCGCACTGGTACGAGGACCGTTTCCTCAAGCTGCAGCGGGGCGCGTTCGCGAATCCCCAGTCGTACTTCCACCGGTTCTCGCAGCTCACCGAGAGCCAGGCGAGGGAGCGGGCCGCCTCGATCTGGTCGGCGATCAACGAGCCCAACCTCGTGCAGAACATCCGGCCGACGCGCTCCCGCGCGAAGCTCGTGCTGCGCAAGGACGCCGACCACACCGTGAGCTCTGTGCTGCTGCGCAAGCTCTGAGCAATCCGACGACATCGGGTGCGGAGGCTCCGCGTCGCCACGATCCGTGCTCCAAGACTCTGGTCTGCGGACGACGGTTCCCGTAGGCATGGGGTATGGCTACACCACGATCGCGCGCTGCAAAACTGTTCGGACAGCGTGTTCGTCAGGTTCGGATCGCGCGCGGGGTGAGCCAGGAGGAGATCGCCCGGCGCGCCGACATGCACGTGACGAACTACGGGCGCATCGAGCGCGGTGAGGCGAACTCCGAACTGCACACCATCGTGCGCCTCGCCACCGCGCTCGACATCGACCCGGCGGAGCTGCTGGCCGGGCTCTACGGCCCGACGATGGTGCCCGACCGCGAGCGGGCGTACTCGGTTGCGGACTTCGTCGCAGCGAGACGCGTGCACCCGGCAGGGTGACCGATGTCGGTGGACGTGCCGATGATGGGTCGCATGCAGGAAGCCGGTCGCGAGGTCAGCGCTTCAATGCATGGCGCTTTGCAGCCTGGAGCGTCCCGGCCGGCGGCATTCTCCCATGTCGCCTCAGGCCTCTGGGAAAGGAATCTGCCCGGAAACAGAGTGGACGCATGCCCTCGCCACGTTTTGAAGCCTCACGCATCCTGGGCGAGAGGCTCCGCAGGCGGCGGATCGAGCTGCAGATCTCACAGGTGGACGTGGCGAACCTCAGTCAAGTGGACCTGGCCAACTACGGCCGAGTCGAGCGTGGCATCGGCAACCCGACGCTCATGACGATCCTGCAGCTCGCGGTGACGCTCGAAGTCGAGCCGAGCGCGCTGCTGGACGGGCTGGCCGACCTCGAGCTGCTCCCCGAGCCGGAACACCTGTTCTCGTCGTCCGACTTCGTTCGCGAGGAACGACCCCGCGACCGCAGGGGCGAGAAGGGCTGAACCATGGATGCCAAGACTCCGACCTCCGAAGCCGCGCGACTCCTCGGCGACCGTCTGCGCGAGCGTCGCACCGGCCTCGGCCTGACCCAGTACGAAGTTGCGCACTCCAGCGCTGCCGACCTGGCGAACTACGGCAAGCTCGAGCGCGGGATCGGGAACCCGACCCTCGTGACGCTCCTTCGCATCTTGGTGACACTGGATCTCCCCGTGCGCGACGCCCTCGACGGCCTGGCCGACCGGGATCTCCTACCGGCGGACATCCACCCGTTCACGGTGTCCGAATTCCGGTCGGCGCAGGAGCGACGCAAGCACGGTTGATCAGGCGGAGTTCCCCGTGGTCAGTAAACGCGGAACAGGGAGGCCGCGCCGTCCATACCGTCACGGGGCGGCAACGGCTTGACCCAAAACGACATTGCGCTACTCAGCGGGATCGATGCAGCCACCTACGGACGCATCGAACGCGGCATCGGGAACCCCCGGCTCGCGACGGTTCTGCGGCTCGCCACGACCCTCGAGCTCGAGCCCGGCACACTCCTGAACGGCTTGGCCGTGGCCGAACTTCTTCCCACGACGACACGAACATTCACCGTCGCTGAGTTCGTGAAGGCCCGACGCCGGTCGGAGTGAGCACCGACCGCGCGGACAACCCTGAGACCCAGGCCAGAGCAATGGGGACCAGCGGCAACACGCGGTCGTCGGACAGACCGCGATGACAGCAATCACTGGGTGGGCAGCACGTCCGGCATAGCCGACTGCCATGCCGGACGCAGATCCCCTTAGACCCCGAGCCGCTCCCGCACCACGTCGGCGAGCTCGTTCGCCAGTCGCTCGGCCGTGTGCTGGTCTGCGGCCTCCACCATGACCCGCACCAGCGGTTCGGTGCCGGACGGGCGCAGGAGCACGCGGCCGCTGTCGCCGAGCGCCGCCTCCGCGGTCTGAACGGCCAGCTGGAGCGGCTCGTCGGTGTGCACCGCGTGGTGGTCGACGCCCTTCACGTTCACCATGACCTGCGGGTAGACCGTCATCACCTTCGCCAGCTCGGAGAGCGGCTTGCGCTGACGTGCCATTTCGCTCAGGAGGTGGAGGCCCGTGAGGATGCCGTCGCCGGTGGTTGCGAACTCGCGCATGATGACGTGGCCCGACTGCTCGCCGCCGAGGGCGTAGTCGTTCTGGTTCATCTCTTCGAGAACGTAGCGGTCGCCGACCGCCGTCTCGACGATGCGGATGCCGTGCTCGCGCATGGCGATCTTGAGACCCAGGTTACTCATCACGGTCGCCACGAGCGTGTCGTCCGTGAGCTTGCCGCGCTCCTTCATGCCGACCGCGAGGATGGCCATGATCTGGTCGCCGTCCACGATGTTGCCGTCGGCGTCGATCGCGAGGCAGCGGTCCGCGTCGCCGTCGTGGGCGATCCCGACGTCGGCTCCGGCGGCGAGAACCGCCTCCGCGAGCTTGTCGAGGTGCGTCGAACCGACGCCGTCGTTGATGTTCATGCCGTCGGGCGAATCGCCGATGACCGTGACCCGCGCGCCGGCGTCGGTGAACACCTCGGGCGAGATGCCCGCGGCCGCACCGTGTGCGCAGTCGAGCACGACGTGGATGCCGTCGAGACGGTGCGGGAGGCTCGCGAGCAGGTGCACGACGTAGCGGTCTTCGGCGTCCGCGAAGCGGCGGATGCGGCCGACGTCGGCACCGGTCGGCGTGAGCTTCTCCATGTCGAGGTGCTGCTCGATGCGGTCCTCGACGACGTCCGGGAGCTTGGTGCCGCCGCGGGCGAAGATCTTGATCCCGTTGTCGGGAGCCGGATTGTGAGACGCCGAGACCATCACGCCGAAGTCCGCGTCGAAGTCGGCGATGAGGAAGGCCGTTGCCGGCGTCGGGATGACACCGGCGTCGTAGACGTCGATGCCGGAGCTGGCCAGCCCGGCCGCCACGGCGGCCGAGAGGAACTCGCCGGAGACCCGGGGGTCGCGGGCGACGATCGCCAGCGGGCGCTTGCCCGCGGCGCGCCGCGCCTCCGCGCTGCGGCCTCGCGTCAGGACAGCCGCAGCTGCCTGAGCGAGACCGAGCGCGAGGTCGGCGGTGAGCGTACCGTTCGCGAGTCCGCGGACTCCGTCGGTTCCGAAAAGGCGGGGCATGAACCGAAGCCTAAACGCTGAACAGGATCAGCGCTTCGAGAACTGCGAAGCCTTGCGCGCCTTCTTGAGACCGGCCTTCTTGCGCTCGGTGACGCGGGCGTCACGAGTGAGGAAGCCGGCCTTCTTGAGGGTCGGACGGTTGTTCTCGCGGTCGATCTCGTTGAGCGCACGGGCGATGGCGAGGCGCAGGGCGCCGGCCTGGCCCGACGGGCCGCCGCCGGTGATGCGGGCGACGACGTCGTAGGCGCCGATCAGGTCGAGGACCTTGAACGGGTCGGTGATGAGCTGCTGGTGCAGCTTGTTCGGGAAGTAGTCCGCGAACTCACGGCCGTTGACCGTGAGGGTGCCCGAACCGGGAACCAGGCGCACGCGCGCGATGGCCTCCTTGCGACGGCCGACGGCCGCGCCAGGAACGGAGAGGACGGGACGCGGGGCCGCGGGGGCCGCGCTCTCGGGGGTCTCGGTCGAGTAGGACTCGACGTTCTCGACCTGAGCCGAGTCGATGCTGTCTGCGATCTTCGCCACGGTGGTGATAATCCTTTGTCTTAAGTCAGTCGTGAAGGTCGTTGATCGCTTACTGGGCGACCTGGCCGAGCGTGTACTGCTTCGGCTGCTGGGCGGCGTGCGGGTGCTCGCTTCCGGTGTAGACCTTCAGCTTGCGGAGCTGAGCGCGGCCGAGGGAGTTCTTCGGCAGCATGCCGCGGACGGCCTTCTCGACGGCGCGGACCGGGTTCTTCTCGAGCAGCTCGGAGTAGGTGGTGGCCTTGAGGCCGCCCGGGTAGCCCGAGTGGCGGTAGGCCTTCTTCTGAGCCGCCTTCTGACCGGTGAGGGCCACCTTGTCGGCGTTGACGATGATCACGAAGTCGCCGCTGTCCATGTGCGGAGCGAACGTCGGCTTGTGCTTGCCGCGGAGGAGGGCGGCGGTGTGGCTGGCGAGACGGCCGAGCACGACATCGGTCGCGTCGATGACGACCCAGTCGCGCTGGATCTCGTCTGCCTTCGGGGTGTAGGTGCGCGTCACAGTAGTGGCTGCTTTCTGTATCGAACGGAGGAGTTCGTGAATCCCGCTCCGATGGGGGTTGCTCTCCCGAGGGGAGGGGAACCGGGGCCGGTGGAGGGCTCACGTTCGCGTGCCGCGCCGCAGGAGGCGCAGACACCAAGGGTCAATACTACGCGACACGCCCGGAAGCGGTCAAACCGGGCCGCCCGGCGGAGGTTCATCTCCGCCCTGGGGCTGAAATCGGTACCTGCTTCTGGCTCGACGGACCGCGCTCACCCTAGCGTGATCAGCATGAGAGAGCTTCTGCGCCGCGGTCGGTGGCTGGCCGAACCCGTCGTTGCGATCGTGTTCTTCGTCCTCTGGGCGTTCGCCGAGGTCGGCGGCTACCAGATCGTGCCGGGCATGCTGCGCGCTTCACTGCCGTTCTGGGCCTTCCTGGTGCTGATCACCGTGGCGATCGGCGTGTCGAGGCTCCAGCCCGTCGTCGCGATGGCGGCGGCCACGGCGGCACTTCTCCTCCAGCTCGTCTTTCCGAGCGCGCCGGCGCAGGGCATCTACCTCGGATTCGGCATCGTGGTGGCCGTCGTCTCAGCGACGGTGCGCGGCCGCTGGTCGGTCGTCGCGCTCGCGTTCGCCGTCGGGGTCGGCCTGTCGATCGCCGGGTTGCTCTGCTACCTGTACACGGCCGACGTGGGCCAGCCGGCCATCCGCGCGACACTGTTCGTCGCGCTGCCGTTCCTCGCCGCATTCCTCTGGCTCGCCGGCACCTACATCGGGCTGCGCCTGCGAGCCGGTCGGGATCGCCGGGCCCTCGCGCACACGGCGGCCGAGCTGGAGCGGGCCGAGGTGGACGCGACGGTGACAGAGGAGCGCGAGCGCATCGCCCAGGACGTGCACGACATCATGGCGCACTCGCTCTCCGTCATCCTCGCGCAGGCCGACGGCGCTCGCTTCCTGGCCGACGAGCGCCCCGAAGCGGTGCCTGCGTCGCTCGCCACCATCGCCGAGACCGCTCGCACCTCGCTCACAGAGGTCAGGGTGCTCATCGAGACGCTCGTCTCCGACCCGCAGGGCCACTCCACGCCCGCTCTGGCCGACGTGGACGACCTCGTGCAACGCCTGCGAGACGCCGGGCTCGCCGTGGACGTGGAGCGTTTCGGCGAGGCGGACGGCCTGACGACGGCGCAGGAGCTGGCCGCGTATCGCATCGTGCAGGAAGGCCTCACGAACGCGCTGAAGCACGGCGGGAGGGGCGCAACGGCGCGGGTCGTCCTCGACGCCAGAGGGCCGGGACTGACGCTCAGCATCTCTTCGACCGGTCGGGCCCAGGCGCCAGCGCAGCCGGGAGGACGCGGCCTGCACGGCATGCGCGAGCGCGCCATGCTGGCCGGCGGCTGGCTCGAAGCCGGCGAGGACGACCTGCCCGGCGGATACCGCGTGACCGGCTACATCCCCTCCGAGGTGCCCGCGTGAGCACGATCCGCGTCGCTGTCGTCGACGACCAAGCGCTGTTCTGCTCCGGGATGGCGATGCTCATCGAGTCCCAGCCCGACCTGGAGTTCGCGGGCTCGGCGGGGGACGGCGTCGCCGGGTTCGAACTCGCGCGCGACGCCCGCCCTGACGTGATGCTCATGGATGTGCGGATGCCCCGCCTCGACGGCATCGCCGCGACCACGCGCATCCGTTCCGAGCTCCCGGCCGGCGGGCCGAAGATCGTCGTCCTCACCACGTTCGAGCGCGATCATGCCGTCGCCGCCGCCCTGCGCGCCGGAGCGGACGGCTACATCATGAAGGACACGACTCCCGAGTTCGTCCTCGCCGCCATCCGCACCGTCCACGCCGGGCACGCCGTCGTCGCGCCGAAGGATACGGCGGCGCTGCTGCGCGACGGGATGAGCCCTGCCCGACCGGAGGCCATCGCGGTGCTCTCGGCCCGCGAGAAGGAGGTCTTCCTGCTGGCGGCGCGCGGACTCAGCAACGCCGAGGCCGGTCAGGCGGCCTTCATCTCCGAGGCGACGGTCAAGAGCCACATGCGCAGCATCCTGCAGAAACTGGGGCTCACTTCGCGGGTGCAGCTCGTCGCGTTCGCGCACGAGAACGGGCTGGTGCGCTGAGGACCGGTGTCGGGCGCTACGAAGGGTCCGCTACCTGAGTGAGGAGTTCGGCAAACTCTTCACTCGCGCGTTCGCTTTCGATGTCCGCTATTCCGTAACGCGCCTGCCCATGTCGGATGATGTCGAGGGGCGTCACCCCGTCGTCCGTTCGAGCGTTCGGGTCTGCACCGCGGCGGATCAGGGCGCGTGCGACCTCAACGGTGACGAGTGGATCGAGCGCAGCGAAGTGAAGAGGTGTGGCACCGCGAGTTGTTCGGGTCTCGCTTCGCGTGGCATCCGTCTCTGTCGGAGTCCCTGTGGGCACTTTGCTCGAGGTCAGCGTCGCTCTACTGTCGACGCTCTCGCCGGCGTCGAGGATCGACTCGACGACCTCGCGGGATCCCGCTGCAGTGGCGCTGTGTAAAGGTGGCACCCGGTCAGCTGTCACCGACAACTCCGCTCCGTGGTGGATCAGGATCGAAGCGATTTCCCCGGCGTGTTCGAGGGTGCGGGTTTCCGCCAACCGCTGGAGCGGGGTCCGCCCCGCGTGGTTCGTGCCGTTCACGTCCGCACCGCACTCGAGGAGCAATGCGACCCGTTCGGGCCCGAGATCGTCCCGCGACCGCACGGCGACGTGCAGAGGGCGCTCCCACAGGTTTCGGAAGCCGCCATTCGATCGGCCGTTGACATCCGCGCCCGCTGCTATCAGCGTCCTCATCGCCTCCAGTGAGCCCGATGCGGATGATTCGATCAGCTGGTGGGTCTCCGGCGACGGCGGAGCGCCCAGGAGATCGGCCGCGTCGCTCGGCTTCTTTCTGCGACCGGCAGCGATCGCCGAGCCGGTAGCGGCCGCGAGGCACAGCAGACCGTCGATCGTCCGCGCCCCCGCGCCGACCGCGGGGACCGCATCCGGGCCGCTTCCCGCCGGCACTCCGGCGATCATCAGAATGCCGGCGACGCCGAGTGCCCCAGCGAGCAGCCAGAGGAACACCTTCATGAGCCGTAGCCTATTGCGAACCTGAGAGGCCGCTCAGAACCAGGTGCTGGTGTGCCACGGTTCGCGGACGCGCCGTGGGCACCCTCACAGCGTCCGCAGCCCGCGCGTCTGCTCCGCCCGCAGCGCGAGCTCCGCGTCGTCCGGGTAGCCGACCTCCATCAGGGTCAGGCCCCTGGCCGGCATGACTTTGAAGGCGCTGGTCCGTTCGCGCGCATCGCGCAGCTCCACCAGGGCACCCGGGGTCAGCGACCCCTCCCCCACTTCGACGCACGCTCCGACGAGCGCGCGGACCATGCTGTGACAGAACGCGTCGGCCACCACCTCGCCGACGAGCACGCCCTCGTCGTCGCGGCGCCACGAGAAGTCGAGGAGGGTGCGGATCGTCGTGGCGCCCTCCCGCGCCTTGCAGTAGCTGGCGAAGTCGTGGAGGCCGAGGAGGCCGTGCGCCGCGACGTCCATCGCGCGCGCGTCCAGATCTGCCGACACCCACGCGGTGCGGTGGCGCTGCAGCGGGTCGCGCAACGCGGCCCGGTCGGCCACCCGGTACTCGTAGCGGCGCCACACCGCCGAGAACCGGGCGTCGAACCCGGTCGGCGCCGCACCGGCACGCAATACGACGACATCGGACACCGGCCCGAGGACGCCGTTCAACCGCCGCGCGAGCGCGTCGTGGGCCTCCAGAGGCGGACGTTTGCCGTGCGGCTTGCGCAGCACGGCGACCTGGTCGCCCGTGAGGTCGACGTGGGCGACCTGACCCCGCGCGTGGACGCCCGCGTCGGTGCGCCCTGCGACGGTGAGCCGGGGAGGCTCCCCCGCGCGGCGGAAGATCGTCGCGAGCGCCGCCTCGAGTTCGCCCTGTACCGTGCGGAGGTCGGGTTGCCGCCCCCACCCATTGAAGTCGGTGCCCTGGTAGGCGATGTCGAGCCGGAACCGGGTCGCGTCGTCGGTCATCAGTACTCCCGCACCAGCCCGGTCTCCGAGAAGGTCGAGACGAATCCCATGCCGGTGTAGAGGCCGAGCGCACCCGTCGGGTTGTCGGCGTCGACGTCGAGCACCGCCTTCTGCCAGCCCCGCCGCGCGCTCTCGCGCAGGACGGCGCCGAGCAGCGCAGGCGCGATGCGTCGGCCCCGATGCGCTCGGGTGACGGCGACGGTGGAGATGTAGGGGCCGGAGAACCCCTGCGCGACCCAGTCGTCCTCGTTGACGTCGCTCAGCACGACGCCGGCGACCTCCTCGCCCGCGAGGGCGACGAACGACACCTCGGGCGCGAACGTCCCGCCGATCAGCGTGGCCCACTGCTCGTCGCTCAGCGGCTGGCTGCCCCAGTGATCGAGGAAGGCCTCGTCGCGCGCCGCGTGCACGGCGTCCGCCAGTTCGGACGAGTAGGGGACGATGCTCACCGTCTCCGTCGGGACGACCTCGGGGATGGGCTGCCCGAGGTCGCGCTCCATCGTGTGGAACCAGCGCACGGCCCGGAAACCGGCCGCCGTGAGGAGCCGCTCACGGTCGGGAGCGCGCCGGTCGGCGTAGCCGACCAGCCAGCCGGGCAGTCGCTTGTCCAGCGCGGCGAGCTTCTGCTCCCCGCGCACCCGCTGCCATGCGACCAGTTCCCGGCCGATGCCCCGGCCGCGATGATCGGGATGCACCGCCCCGTTCAGGAATTCGCGCACCAGGGTGATCTGCCGCGGCGGCTCCAGGATCGCGCCGACCGCCAGCACGGCGCCGTCGTGCCCGATGGCCAGCAGGGTGTCGCGTTCCAGGTCGAGGAAGCTGAACCCGAGCTCGTCCTCCACCTCCTCGCGCGTGGTGAGGTAGTTCGGATGGTCGACCGCGTCGCTCGCTCGGAACACGGCGAGCACGGCGTCGACGTCACCCGTCGTGATCGGCCGCCACTCCGCGACGAGGGGATGGCGCGGCCGATAGGTCGGCGGCGCCTCCACGCGCTCGCTCAGCGGTGGAAGAGTCGTCTCGACGGATTCTGGCCCCGGCATCCCGCCAGCCTAGCGGGCTCCCGAGCAGCGAAACGCCCCGCATCCGAATGGATGCGGGGCGTCTCGACGGTGAAGCGAAGAGCGGAAGGCTCAGGCCTTCTCTGCCTCGTCCTCGGCCGTGGTCTCGCCGGCGGCCTCGGCGTCGCCGGTGGCCTCCTCGACGACCTCTGCCTCGGCAGCGGTGGTCTCCTCGGTGGCGGCCTCGGCAGCGGTGGTCTCCTCGGTGGCGGCCTCCTCAGCGGCGACCTCCTCGACGACCGGCTCCTCGACGGGAGCGGCCTTCGGGGCCTCCGCCTTCTTGGCCGGCTTCGCCTTCGGGGCGACGGGCTCGAGCACCAGCTCGATCTGCGCCATCGGCGCGTTGTCGCCCTTGCGGAAGCCGAGCTTCGTGATGCGGGTGTAGCCGCCCTCGCGCTCGGCGACCAGCGGCGCGATCTCGGTGAAGAGCTCGTGCACGACGGTCTTGTCGCCGATGACGGCGAGCACGCGACGGCGGGCGTGCAGGTCGCCGCGCTTCGCGAACGTGATCAGACGCTCGGCGTACGGACGCAGACGCTTGGCCTTGGTCTCGGTCGTCTTGATGCTCTTGTGCGTGAACAGCGCGGCGGCCAGGTTGGCGAGCATCAGACGCTCGTGCGCGGGACCGCCTCCGAGGCGGGGGCCCTTCGTGGGCTTAGGCATGATCGGTTATCTCCAGTAGTGAAAAGTCGAAGGCTTCGCTGACGCGGCCTCAGATGGTGGACTCGTCTTCTTCGTACCCGCTGTAGAAGTGGGCGCCGTCGAACCCGGGGACCGAGTCCTTGAGCGACAGACCCATCTCGGTCAGCTTGTCCTTGACCTCATCCACCGACTTCTGACCGAAGTTGCGGATGTTCATGAGCTGCGTCTCGGACAGCGAGACCAGCTCGCTGACCGTGTTGATGCCCTCACGCTTGAGGCAGTTGTACGAGCGCACCGACAGGTCGAGGTCCTCGATCGGCATCGACAGCTCGGAGCTGAGCACCTGGTCGACCGGCGCCGGGCCGATCTCGATGCCCTCGGCCGCGCTGTTGAGCTCACGAGCGAGACCGAACAGCTCGACGAGCGTGCGACCGGCCGACGCGATGGCGTCGCGTGGGCTGATCGCCGGCTTGGTCTCCACGTCGACCACGAGACGGTCGAAGTCCGTGCGCTCACCGGCGCGGGTAGCCTCGACGCGGTAGGTGACCTTGAGAACCGGGGAGTAGATCGAGTCGATCGGGATCTGGCCCGCCTCGCTGTACTCGTTGCGGTTCTGCTGGGCCGACACGTAGCCGCGGCCGCGCTCGATGGTCAGCTCGACCTCGAACTTCGCCTTGTCGTTGAGGGTGGCGATGACGAGCTCGGGGTTGTGGATCTCCACACCCGCCGGAGCCGAGATGTCGGCGGCCGTGACCTGGCCGGCACCCGTCTTGCGCAGGTAGGCGGTGATCGGCTCGTCGTGCTCGCTCGAGACGACCAGGCCCTTGATGTTCAGGATGATCTCGGTGACATCCTCTTTGACACCGGGAACCGTGCTGAACTCGTGCAGCACTCCGTCGATGCGGATGCTGGTGACGGCCGCGCCCGGGATGGACGAGAGCAGGGTGCGGCGCAGCGAGTTTCCGAGGGTGTAGCCGAAGCCCGGCTCGAGCGGCTCGATGACGAACCGCGAACGGAACTCGGAGATGTTCTCTTCGGTGAGCGTAGGACGCTGTGCAATGAGCACTGTTGATTCCTTTCGGCTGAGTGTCCGCTATATGACACTCGCGTGAGTGAGGTGGGGTTCGTCACGCCGTCAGGCGGCGGCCCGGTGAGGACCGCCGCCTGGGCGGACGTGGAAGAGAACTAGACGCGGCGACGCTTCGGCGGGCGGCAACCGTTGTGCGCCTGCGGGGTGACGTCGTTGATCGAGCCCACCTCGAGGCCGGCGGCCTGCAGCGAGCGGATCGCGGTCTCGCGGCCCGAGCCCGGGCCCTTGACGAAGACGTCGACCTTCTTCATCCCGTGCTCCTGCGCCTGGCGGGCGGCCGACTCGGCGGCCAGCTGAGCGGCGAAGGGGGTGGACTTGCGCGAGCCCTTGAAGCCGACTCCACCGGAGGACGCCCACGAGATGACCGCACCGGTGGTGTCGGTGATCGAGACGATGGTGTTGTTGAAGGTGCTCTTGATGTGGGCCTGGCCCACAGCGATGTTCTTCTTTTCTTTCTTGCGCGGCTTGCGAGCGGCCGACTTGGGTGCTGCCATTTTGTTTCTCCTTCAGTCCTGGTGTCGGCCTAGCGAGCCTTCTTCTTACCGGCGACGGTGCGCTTCGGGCCCTTGCGGGTGCGCGCATTCGTCTTGGTTCGCTGGCCGCGGACCGGGAGGCCCTTGCGGTGGCGGATGCCCTCGTAGCTACCGATCTCGACCTTGCGGCGGATGTCGGCGGCGACCTCGCGGCGGAGGTCACCCTCGACCTTGAAGTTGCCTTCGATGAAGTCGCGCAGTGCGACGAGCTGGTCGTCGGTCAGGTCCTTGACGCGGATGTCGCCGGAGATCCCGGTCTCGCGAAGGGTCTGCAGCGCACGCGTGCGCCCGACGCCGTAGATGTAGGTGAGTGCGACCTCCACGCGCTTCTCGCGCGGGATGTCGACGCCTGCTAGACGTGCCATGGTGTGGCTTCTCCTGTGATGAGTGGAGGTCTTCAGCGGTCCCGGTGCCCCGGCCTCCTCCGAGGGTGTCCCCCGCGCCCATCCAGGATGGACGCGGGTTCTGGGATCGCTTCGCCTTATTTATTTGTAAGTACTGTCAGTTGAGTCGTGCTGGCAGTCGATGACTGCCGCCGCGATCAGCCCTGGCGCTGCTTGTGGCGCGGGTTCTCGCAGATGACCATGACCCGGCCGTTGCGACGGATGACCTTGCACTTGTCGCAGATCTTCTTGACGGAGGGGTTGACCTTCATTGTGTTGTTACCTTTGTTCGCTGTCCTCGTACCTCGCCAGGGGCTACCCGGTGGCGTGGCCGTTACTTACAGCAATCCGTTACTTGTAGCGGTAGACGATCCGGCCGCGGGTCAGATCGTAGGGGCTCAGCTCCACGATCACGCGGTCCTCGGGGAGGATGCGGATGTAGTGCTGGCGCATCTTGCCGGAGATGTGGGCAAGAACCTTGTGACCGTTGGTGAGCTCGACGCGGAACATCGCGTTGGGGAGCGCCTCGATCACAGATCCTTCGATCTCGATGACACCGTCTTTTTTGGCCATAGCCTCACTGTCGCTAGTCGTTGTGGTTTGCTGGTCGTGCGTTTACATCGGTGAAGGGCATGCAGCAAGCACGCCTAAGACACCAAGGATCAATCTTATGGGATGCCGGCGCATTTCGCCAATTCTGGGCTATCATCTGCGCCCGCTGTGAGCGAACAGGGCCCGAGCACTGCCTGTCGAGCGGTCACGCGATCGGCGTCGGCGTGATCCCGAACGGCGCCAACCCCGCCGCGCCGCCGTCGACGGCGGTGAGCACCCAGATGCCGTCCGCGTGCACCGCGACGCTGTGCTCCCAGTGCGCAGCAGCCGACCCGTCCTCCGTCGCGACGGTCCAGCCGTCGTCTTTCACGTAGGTGTCCTGGTCGCCCAGCACCACCATCGGCTCGATCGCGACCACCAGCCCGGGGCGGACCTCCGGGCCCTTCGAGCGAACGCGGTAGTTGAACACCGGCGGCTCCTCGTGCATCCGCCGGCCGATGCCGTGGCCGATGTAGTCGGTCAGGATGTCGTAGTCGCCCTGCGAGAGGATGTGGTCTTCGACGGCCTCGCCGACCTCGTTGAGATGACGTGCGCTCGCGAGCCGCGCGATACCGTGCCACAGCGACTGCTCGGTCACGTCAGAGAGCTTCTGCCGCTCCGCCACCCGCTCCGGGTGCGCCGGGTCCGGCAGCACGAACGTGCGCGCTGCGTCGCCGTTCCAGCCGGCGCCGTCAGCGCCCGTGACGATGGCACCGCTGTCGATCGACACGATGTCGCCGGGCAGCAGGATGCGCGATCCCGGAATGCCGTGGACGACCTCGTCGTTCACCGACGCGCAGATCGTGTGGTGGTAGCCCGCCTCGAGCTTGAAATTCGAACGGCCGCCGGCGCCCTCGATCGCCGCCTCCGCGATCTCGTCGAGCTGCAGAGTCGACATTCCGACGGAAATCGCGTCCGCCACGGCATCGAGCGACGCGGCGGTCGCCCGCCCCGGCGCGACCATCTGGCGCAGCTGGGCGGGCGTCTTGTAGATCGTCCGCTTGAAAGCCACGGTCGTCAGGCGACGGGCTCGTCGGCCCCGGCCAGCGGGAGGATGCCGCGCTCGGCGAGTGCCGAACGGATGCGCGCCGCGACCTCGTCCACGCCGCCGAGACCGTCGACCTCGACCAGCAGGCCACGGTCGCGGTACACGTCGATGAGGGGGGACGTCTCGCGCACGTAGACCTCCTGGCGGTGACGGATCGCCTCTTCGGAGTCGTCCGCACGACCCTGCTCCTGCGCGCGCTTGGTCAGGCGGGCGACGATCTCGTCCTGGTCGGCGACCAGCTGGATGACCGCGGCGAGCTCCTGGCCCTTCGACGCGAGCAGCTCGTCGAGGTAGGTGACCTGGTCGAGCGTGCGCGGGTAGCCGTCGAGCAGGAATCCACCCGCGGCGTCATCCTCGGCCAACCGGTCGGTGACCAGCGCGTTGGTGAGGCTGTCCGGCACATAATCGCCGGCGTCGACGATCGCCTTGACCTCCTTGCCGAGCGGGGTCTCGTTCTTGATGTTCGCCCGGAAGATGTCGCCCGTGGAGATGTCGGGGATCCCGTACGCGGTGGTGATGCGCGAGGCCTGAGTGCCCTTGCCCGCTCCGGGTGGTCCGACGATCAACATACGGGTCAACGCAGAAGCCCTTCGTAGTGACGCTGTTGGAGCTGCGAGTCGATCTGCTTGACCGTCTCGAGTCCGACACCGACGATGATGAGGATGGACGTGCCGCCGAACATGAAGTTCTGACTGGCGCCGAGCAACGCGAAGGCGATCAACGGGATCAGCGCGATGATGCCGAGGTAGATCGAGCCGGGCAGCGTCACGCGCGTCAGCACGTAGTCCAGGTACTCCGCAGTCGGGCGGCCGGCCCGGATACCGGGGATGAAGCCGCCGTACTTCTTCATGTTGTCCGCGACCTCCTCCGGGTTGAAGGTGATGGCCACGTAGAAGTACGTGAAGCCCACGATCAGGAGGAAGTACAGGAGCATGTACAGCGGGTGGTCGCCCTTGGTCAGGTAGTTCGTGATCCAGGTCACCCAGGGTGCGGGGGCCTTGCCGGCCGCGGGCTGGTTGAACTGTGCGATCAGAGCCGGCAGGTACAGCAGCGACGACGCGAAGATGACCGGCACGACACCCGCCATGTTCACCTTGATCGGGATGTAGGTGTTGTTGCCGCCGTAGGTGCGGCGACCGACCATACGTTTGGCGTACTGCACGGGGATGCGACGCTGCGACTGCTCGACGAAGACGACGGCCGCGACGATCAGCAATCCGATCGCGATCACGATCAGCATGATCTCGATGCTCTGCGACTGGCCGATCGCCCAGAGCGAGCTCGGGAACTGCGCCGCGATGGACGTGAAGATCAGGAGGGACATGCCGTTGCCGATGCCGCGCTCGGTGACGAGCTCGCCCATCCACATGATGAGGCCGGTGCCGGCGGTCATCGTGATGACCATGAGCATGATGGCGTACCAGGAGTCGTCCGTGATCAGCTGCGTGCACTGCGAGACGGCCGTGGTGCCGAAGAGGGCGCCAGAACGGGCGACGGTGATGAGGGTCGTCGACTGGAGGACGCCCAGCGCGATCGTGAGATAGCGCGTGTACTGCGTGAGCTTCGCCTGGCCGGCCTGGCCCTCCTTGTAGAGGGTCTCGAAGCGCGGGATGACCACACGGAGAAGCTGCACGATGATCGACGCGGTGATGTACGGCATGATGCCGAGCGCGAAGATCGAGAGCTTGAGGAGTGCGCCGCCCGAGAACAGGTTGACCAGCGAGTAGAGGCCGGACGTGTCCTGGTTGGCGTTGAGACAGGTCTGCACGTTGCCGAAGTCGACGAACGGCGCGGGGATGAAGGAGCCCAGCCTGAACAGGGCGATGATCCCCAGCGTGAAGAAGATCTTCCGGCGGAGGTCCGGGGTGCGGAAGATCCGCGCGACGGCGCTAAACAAAAGTGCGTCCTGCTTTCCTGTAAGAGTCCAGTCGGGTGACCGGTTGCCCGGCCACCCGACTGCGCTGCTTTACGGGCGGCTACTTGACGGAGCCACCAGCGGCGACGATCTTCTGCTCGGCAGAGCCGGAGACCTTGTCGACCGCAACGTTCAGCTTAACCGCAATGTCGCCGTTACCGAG
Source organism: Leifsonia sp. TF02-11 (assembly GCF_017565305.1). Taxonomy (GTDB): domain Bacteria; phylum Actinomycetota; class Actinomycetes; order Actinomycetales; family Microbacteriaceae; genus Leifsonia. Next base: position 184,091 of record NZ_JAGEKP010000013.1, on the reverse strand, counting down.
AACCTTGACCTTCTCGTTCTTGCGAACGGCGCCCTTGGCGACGAGGTCGGCGATCGTGACATCGCCACCGGCCGGGTACAGCTCGGCCAGCTTCTCGAGGTTGACCACCTGGTACTCGACGCGGAACGGGTTCTTGAACCCGCGCAGCTTCGGGGACCGCATGTGGAACGGCAGCTGGCCACCCTGGAAGCCCGGGCGGACCTGGTAGCGGGCCTTGGTGCCCTTCGTGCCACGGCCCGCGGTCTTGCCCTTGGAACCCTCACCGCGTCCGACGCGGGTCTTGTCCTTCTTGGCGCCCGCGGCGGGACGGAGGTGGTGCACCTTCAGGACCTGCTCGCGGGGCTCCGCGACGTCCTTCTTGGCCGAGGACTTCTTCGCCGGGGCGGCGACGGTCTCGTCCTTGGTGGTGGAGGCAGCGGCCTTGTCGGCAGCGGCCTTCGCCGGAGCCTTCTTGGCAGGAGCCTTCTCCGCCTTTTCGGCAGCCGGCTTCGCAGCGGCGGCCTTGGTGGTGCTCTTCTTGGCGGCCGGCTTCTCGGCGGCGGCAGCCTCAGTGGTCGGCTTGTCGTCAGCCATTAGTCGATCTCCTCAACCTTCACCAGGTGAGCGACGGTCTTGACGTACCCGCGGTTCTGCGAGTTGTCGTCGCGGACGACGACGTCACCGATTCGCTTCAGTCCCAGACTGCGCAGCGTGTCGCGCTGGTACTGCTTCTCGCTCACTTTCGACTTGATCTGCGTGATCTTCAGGCGCGCGGCCATCAGGCACCTACCTTCTCTGCCTTCTTGGCGGCAGCAGCGGCCTCGGCCGCCTCGGCCTCGGCACGCAACAGGCGCGCGGGCGCGACCTGGTCGTAGTCGAGACCACGGCGAGCTGCGACGGCACGGGGCTCCTCGAGCTGCTGCAGCGCCTCGACGGTCGCGTGCACGATGTTGATCGTGTTGGACGAACCGAGCGACTTGCTCAGCACGTCGTGGATACCGGCGCACTCCAGGACGGCGCGCACCGGGCCACCGGCGATAACACCGGTACCGGCGGCAGCCGGACGCAGGAGGACGACGCCGGCGGCGGCCTCACCCTGCACCGGGTGCGGGATGGTGTTGCCGACGCGCGGGACGCGGAAGAAGTTCTTCTTCGCCTCCTCGACGCCCTTCGAGATCGCGAGCGGCACCTCGCGGGCCTTGCCGTAACCGACGCCCACCAGGCCGTTGCCGTCTCCGACGACCACGAGAGCGGTGAAGCTGAAGCGACGACCACCCTTCACGACCTTGGAGACGCGGTTGATGGTGACGACGCGCTCCAGGAACTGGCTCTTGTCGGCGTCACGGCTGCCGCGATCACGGTTCGGGTTGCGCTCCCGGCCACCGCGGCGCGGCTCGCGCTCGCGGTTGTTGTCGGTCGACGCAGCGGTCTCGACCGGCTGCGCGGTCTCCGTTACCTCAGCGGCCACGGTCTGCTCCTTGTTGTTCTCGTCGCTCACAGGTTCAGCCCACCTTCACGAGCGCCTTCGGCGACGGCCGCAACGCGACCGGCGTACTTGCTGCCGCCACGGTCGAAGACCACGGCCTCGACGCCGGCGCTCTTCGCGCGCTCGGCGACCAGCTCACCGACCTTGCGGGCCTTGGCGGTCTTGTCGCCGTCGAAGCTGCGGAGGTCGGCCTCCATGGTCGACGCGGAGGCAACGGTGTGACCCTTGGCGTCGTCGACGACCTGCACGAAGACGTGGCGGGCCGAACGGGTGACGACCAGGCGCGGACGAAGCGCGGTGCCCTCGATCTTCTTGCGAAGACGGGTGTGACGACGGTCGCGGGCGGCCGCCTTGCTCTTTCCTCTGGTACCCAGAGCCATGATTACTTACCAGCCTTTCCGGCCTTGCGACGAACGACCTCGCCGGCGTACCGCACGCCCTTGCCCTTGTACGGCTCGGGCTTGCGGATCTTGCGGATGTTCGCGGCGACCTCGCCCACGGCCTGCTTGTCGATCCCGCTCACGGTGAGCTTGTTGTTGCCCTCGACCGTGAAGGTGATGCCGGCCGGCGGCTCCACGTTGACCGGGTGGGAGAAGCCGAGGGCGAACTCGACGCCCGCGCCCTTCTGCGCCACGCGGTAACCGGTGCCGACGATCTCGAGGCCCTTGGAGTAGCCCTCGGTGACGCCGATGATGTTGTTGTTGATGAGCGTGCGGGTGAGGCCGTGGAGCGAACGCGATGCGCGCTCGTCGTCCGGGCGGGTGACCAGGACCTGGCCCTCCTCCAGCTTCGCCTCGATCGGGCTCGCGACGACGAGCGTGAGCTCGCCCTTCGGGCCCTTGACAGTGACGGTCTGGCCGTCGATCTTCACATCGACCCCAGCGGGGATGTCGATGGGCAGTCTTCCAATACGCGACATGGCAGGGTCACCACACGTAGGCGAGGACTTCCCCACCCACGCCCTTCTTCTCAGCCTGGCGGTCCGTGAGGAGCCCCGAGGAGGTGGACAGGATGGCGACACCGAGGCCGCCGAGGACCTTGGGGATCTCCGTCGACTTCGCGTAGACGCGGAGGCCGGGCTTGGAGACGCGCTTGATGCCGGCGATGGAGCGCTCACGGTTCGGACCGAACTTGAGGTTGAGCGTCAGGGTCTGGCCGACACGGGCGTCCGAGACCTCCCAGCCGGAGATGTAGCCCTCGGAGGTGAGGATCTCGGCGATGTGTGCCTTGAGCTTGGAGTGCGGCATCGACACGGTGTCGTGGTGTGCCGAGTTCGCGTTGCGCAGTCTGGTCAGCATGTCTGCGACCGGATCTGTCATCGTCATTGCGGTTTTCCTTTGTTCACCAGGTTTCGTTCAGCCGTTACACGACTGACGACCTGTGGTGGAAGTGGGCCGGCCGGGTGGCCGGCCCACAAGTAGACAAGGGTACTAGGTTCAGTTGCTTGTCTCGTTCGAACGGAACGGGAAGCCGAGCTGCTTGAGCAGCGCGCGGCCCTCGTCGTCGTTCTTGGCGGTGGTCACGACCGTGATGTCCATACCGCGGACGCGGTCGATCCTGTCCTGGTTGATCTCGTGGAACATCGACTGCTCCGTGAGACCGAACGTGTAGTTGCCGTTGCCGTCGAACTGACGGTCGCTCAGGCCGCGGAAGTCCCGGATGCGGGGCAGCGCGAGCGAGAGCAGACGGTCGAGGAACTCCCACATCCGGTCGCCGCGCAGCGTGACGTGCGCACCGATCGGCTGGCCCTCGCGCAGCTTGAACTGCGCGATGGACTTGCGGGCCTTGGTGACCTGAGGCTTCTGGCCGGTGATCAGGGTGAGGTCGTTGATGGCCCCGTCGATCACCTTGCCGTCACGAGCCGCCTCGCCCACGCCCATGTTGACGACGATCTTCACGAGGCCGGGCACCTGGTGCACGTTCGTGAAGCCGAAGTCCTTGGACAGGTTCGCGGCGATCTCGGTCTTGTACTTCTGCTTCAGGCGAGGCTGGATTTTGCCAGCACTCGTTGCAGTGTCCGTCATTACAGGTCCTTACCAGACTTCTTGGCGTAACGAACGCGGACCGTCTTGGTGACGCCGTCCTTCGTAACGGTCTCGTTGCGGAAGCCGACGCGGGTCGGCTTCTTGGTCTCGGGGTCGACGAGCGCCACGTTGGACACGTGGATCGGAGCCTCGTGCGTCTCGATGCCGCCGGTCTTCGTGCCACGCTGCGTCTGGCCGACGCGCACGTGCTTGGTCACGAAGTTGACGCCCTCGACGATCACGCGGTTCTTCTCGACGAGGACCTCGATGACGCGACCCTGCTTGCCACGGTCACCACCGCGGGCCTGCGAACGGCCCGAGATGACCTGGACCAGGTCGCCCTTCTTGATGTTCGCCATGGGTTACAGCACCTCCGGGGCCAGCGAGATGATCTTCATGAACTTCTTGTCGCGAAGCTCACGGCCGACCGGGCCGAAGATACGGGTACCACGGGGGTCACCGTCGTTCTTCAGGATCACGGCGGCGTTCTCGTCGAACTTGATGTAGGAGCCGTCCGGGCGGCGGGTGTTCTTCCGCACGCGCACGACGACGGCCTTGACGACATCGCCCTTCTTGACGTTGCCGCCGGGGATCGCGTCCTTGACCGTGGCGACGATGACGTCACCGAGGCCGGCGTAGCGACGGCTCGAGCCGCCGAGGACGCGGATGGCGAGAAGCTCCTTGGCGCCGGTGTTGTCGGCGACCTTGAGTCGGGATTCCTGCTGAATCACTTGGCCTTCTCCAGAATCTCAACCAGGCGCCACCGCTTGGAGGCGCTCAGCGGACGGGTCTCGTTGATGAGAACGAGGTCGCCGATGCCGGCGGTGTTGTTCTCGTCGTGCGCCTTCACCTTGGAGGTGCGGCGGATGACCTTGCCGTACAGGGGGTGCTTCACGCGGTCCTCGACCTCGACGACGATGGTCTTGTCCATCTTGTCGCTGACGACGTACCCGCGACGGGCCTTGCGGTACCCACGGACGAGGGCCTCGTCGGCCGCCGACTCCGCGGCCGCAGCCTTGGTGGTCTCAGCCATTACTTGGCCTCCTCAGTCTCGGTCTCGGCGACTTCGGGGGCCTCCGCGGCCTCCTTCTTCGCCTTGCTCTTCTTCTCTGCCTTGGCAGGCGCCACCTCGGCCGGAGCCGGCGTGGCCCGGATCCCGAGCTCGCGCTCGCGGATCACGGTGTAGATACGAGCGATGTCGCGCTTGACCGCACGCAGGCGGCCGTGGCTCTCGAGCTGGCCGGTGGCCGACTGGAAGCGCAGGTTGAACAGCTCTTCCTTGGCCTTCTTCAGCTCGTCGATCAGACGCTCGTCTTCAAAGGTGTCGAGCTCGCTGGGAGCGAGCTCCTTGGTGCCGATCGCCATTACGCGTCGCCCTCCTCGCGCTTGATGATGCGTGCCTTGAGGGGCAGCTTGTGGATTGCACGGGTCATGGCCTCGCGAGCGAGTTCCTCGGAGACGCCGGAGACCTCGAAGAGGACTCGACCCGGCTTGACGTTCGCGACCCACCACTCCGGCGAACCCTTACCGGAACCCATTCGGGTCTCGGCCGGCTTCTTCGTGAGCGGACGGTCCGGGTAGATGTTGATCCACACCTTGCCGCCACGCTTGATGTGACGCGTCATGGCGATACGAGCGGACTCGATCTGACGGTTGGTCACGTAAGCGGGGGTCAGGGCCTGGATGCCGAACTCGCCGAAGGAGACCTTCGTGCCACCGGTCGCCTGGCCGCTACGGCCGGGGTGGTGCTGCTTGCGGTGCTTGACTCTGCGTGGGATCAACATGGTTATGCCTCAACTCCTGCTGCGGCCGGCGCGGTCTCGGCGGGAGCGTTGCCCCGGCCACCGCCGCGACGCGGACGGTCACGGTCGTTGCGCTCGCGCGACGGCTTCTGGTTGGCCTGCTCGCGAGCAAGCTCCTTGTTCGTGATGTCGCCCTTGTAGATCCACACCTTGACACCGATGCGACCGAAGGTGGTCTTGGCCTCGTAGAAGCCGTAGTCGATGTTGGCGCGGAGCGTGTGCAGCGGCACACGACCCTCGCGGTAGAACTCGGAGCGGCTCATCTCGGCGCCGCCGAGACGGCCGGACACCTGGATGCGGACACCCTTGGCGCCGGCGCGCTGAGCGCCCTGCAGGCCCTTGCGCATCGCGCGGCGGAAGGCCACGCGGGCGGCGAGCTGCTCGGCGATGCCCTGGGCGACGAGCTGAGCGTCGGCCTCGGGGTTCTTGACCTCGAGGATGTTCAGCTGGATCTGCTTGCCCGAGAGCTTCTCGAGGTCGGCGCGGATGCGCTCGGCCTCGGCGCCACGGCGACCGATCACGATGCCCGGGCGGGCGGTGTGGATGTCGACGCGGACGCGGTCGCGGGTGCGCTCGATCTCGATGCGGGACACGCCCGCGCGGTCGAGCGACGTCTTCAGCAGGGTGCGGATCTTGACGTCCTCAGCGAGGTAGTCGCTGTAACGCTGACCCTTCTTCGTGCTGTCCGAGAACCAGCGCGACACGTGGTCGGTGGTGATGCCCAGACGGAAGCCGTACGGGTTGACTTTCTGACCCATTAGTTGCTCGCCTTCTTCGTAGCCTTGGCGTCCTGAACCTCATCCGGCGTCGCGAGGACGATCGTGATGTGGCTGGTGCGCTTGTTGATGCGGAAGGCGCGGCCCTGTGCACGCGGCTGGAACCGCTTGAGGGTCGTGCCCTCGTCCACGAAGGCGCGGCTCACGTACAGGTCCTGCTCGTCCAGATAGGTGTTGCTCTGGTCGGCCTTGACGCGCGCGTTGGCGATGGCCGACGCGACGAGCTTGTAGACCGGCTCGCTCGCACCCTGCGGGGCGAACTTCAGGATGGCCAGGGCCTCCTGAGCCTGCTTGCCGCGGATCAGGTTGACGACGCGGCGGGCCTTCATGGGGGTGACGCGGATGTGACGCACGCGTGCGATCGACTCCACCATTTCTCTCCTCCTTACGCCACCGCGTTAGCGGCGGCGACCCTTCTTGTCGTCCTTCACGTGACCACGGAAGGTGCGGGTGGGCGCGAACTCGCCCAGCTTGTGACCGACCATGGTCTCGGTGACGAACACCGGGATGTGCTTGCGACCGTCGTGCACCGCGATGGTGTGACCCAGCATGGCCGGGATGATCATCGAGCGGCGCGACCAGGTCTTGATCACGTTCTTGCTGTTGGCCTCGTTCGCGGCGACCACCTTGCGAAACAGGTGCTCGTCGACGAAGGGGCCCTTCTTGAGACTGCGTGGCATCTTCTCGAACTCCTACTTACGCTTCTTGCCGGCGTTACGGCGGCGGACGATGAGCTTGTCGCTTTCCTTGTTGGGGTGGCGCGTGCGGCCTTCCTTCTGACCCCACGGGCTGACCGGGTGGCGACCACCCGAGGTCTTGCCCTCACCACCACCGTGCGGGTGGTCGATCGGGTTCATCGCGACACCGCGGACGGTCGGGCGGACGCCCTTCCAGCGCATGCGGCCGGCCTTGCCCCAGTTGATGTTCGACTGCTCGGCGTTGCCGACCTCGCCGATCGTCGCGCGGCAGCGCGCGTCGACGTTGCGGACCTCGCCCGAGGGGAGGCGCAGCTGGGCGTAGGGGCCGTCCTTCGCGACGAGACGCACCGAGGCACCGGCGGAACGCGCCAGCTTGGCGCCCCCGCCCGGCTTCAGCTCGATGGCGTGCACGACGGTACCGGTCGGGATGTTGCGCAGCGGCAGGTTGTTGCCCGGCTTGATGTCCGAGCCGGCGCCCGACTCGACCACGTCGCCTTGCTTCAGCCCGGCGGGAGCCAGGATGTAGCGCTTGGTGCCGTCCACGAAGTGGAGCAGCGCGATGCGCGCGGTGCGGTTGGGGTCGTACTCGATGTGCGCGACCTTGGCGTTGACGCCGTCCTTGTCGTTGCGACGGAAGTCGATCACGCGGTACTGGCGCTTGTGGCCACCACCGATGTGACGCGTCGTGATGCGGCCCTGGTTGTTGCGGCCACCGGTCTTCGACAGCGGACGGAGAAGGGACTTCTCCGGCGTCGACCGGGTGATCTCGGCGAAGTCGGCGACCGAGGAGCCGCGACGACCGGGGGTCGTGGGCTTGTAGTTACGAATAGCCATGTCTGTTTTCCTCTAGTCCTTCGCTCAGCCGACGGCCGTGAAGATGTCGATGGAACCGGACTTCAGCGTGACGATGGCACGCTTGGTGTCCTTGCGCTTGCCGATGCCGAACTTGGTGCGGCGGGTCTTGCCCTGACGGTTCAGGGTGTTCACCGACGCGACCTCGACCTTGAAGATCGACTCGATCGCGAGCTTGATCTCGGTCTTGTTCGAGCGGGTGTCGACGAGGAAGGTGTACTTGCCCTCGTCGATCAGGCCGTAGCTCTTCTCGGAGACGACCGGAGCGATGATGATGTCGCGCGGGTCCTTGTTGACGGCGGCCATCAGGCGTCCACCTCTTCCTTCTTGGTCGCGGCGCTGTTGGTCTTCGCCTCGATGAAGCCCTCCAGAGCGGCCTGCGAGAAGACGATGTCGTCGCTCACCAGGACGTCGTAGGCGTTCAGCTGGTCGTAGGTCAGCACGTGCACGGACGGCACGTTGCGGACGCTCTTGAAGCCCAGCTCGTCGTCGCGCTCGAGCACGACGAGGACGTGCTTGGAGGTCGCGACGCCCGAGAGCAGCTCCACGACGGCCTTGGTCGAGGGGGTCTCGCCGGCCGTGAACGCCTGGACGGCGTGGATGCGGCTGCCGCGGGCGCGGTCCGAGAGGGCGCCGAGCAGAGCAGCGGCGATCATCTTCTTGGGGGTGCGCTGCGAGTAGTCGCGCGGGGTCGGTCCGTGGACGATGCCACCGCCGGTCATCTGAGGGGCGCGGATCGAGCCCTGACGAGCGCGACCGGTTCCCTTCTGCTTGAACGGCTTGCGACCGGCACCGGAGACCTCACCACGGTTCTTCACCTTGTGGGTGCCCTGACGCGCGGCGGCGAGCTGGGCGGTGACGACCTGGTGGATCAGCGGGATGTTGGTCTGAACGTCGAACAGGGAGTCGGGAAGCTCGACGGAGCCGGCCTTCATGCCCTTGAGGTCGAGGACGTCAATCGAGGTAGCCATTTACTCAGGCCCCCTTCACTGCGTTGCGGACGAAAACGATGCGGCCACGAGCGCCGGGAACGGCACCCTTGACGAGCAGCAGGCCCTTCTCGGCGTCGACGGCCTGGACCTTGAGGTTCAGGACGGTCACGCGCTCGCCACCCATGCGACCGGCCATGCGCATGCCCTTGAAGACACGGCTCGGGGTCGAGGAGGCGCCGATGGAGCCCGGCTTGCGGTGGTTGCGGTGCGCACCGTGCGAAGCGGAGACGCCCTGGAAGTTGTGGCGCTTCATGACACCGGCGAAGCCCTTGCCCTTGGAGGTGCCGACGACGTCGACCAGCTGGCCGGCCTCGAAGGTGGCGTCCACGGTGAGCTCCTGGCCGGCCGAGTACTCGGCGGCGTCGGCGGTGCGGACCTCGGTGAGGTGACGGCGCGGCGTGACGCCCGCCTTCTCGAAGTGGCCGGCGGCCGGCTTGTTCACCTTGCGCGGGTCGATCTGGCCGTAGGCGATCTGGACGGCGTTGTAGCCGTCGACCTCGGGGGTGCGGACCTGGGTCACGACGTTCGGCGTGATCTCGATGACGGTCACGGGGATGAGCTTGTTGTTCTCGTCCCAGACCTGGGTCATGCCGAGCTTCTTGCCGAGGAGGCCCTTGGAGGTCTTGCTGTCGATGTTGGACATAGCGGCACTCCCCCTTAGAGCTTGATCTCGATGTTGACGTCGGCGGGCAGGTCGAGACGCATGAGCGAGTCGACGGCCTTCGGCGTCGGGTCGATGATGTCGATCAGCCGCTTGTGCGTGCGCATCTCGAAGTGCTCGCGGCTGTCCTTGTACTTGTGGGGCGAACGGATGACACACACCACGTTCTTCTCGGTGGGAAGCGGCACGGGGCCGACGACGGTCGCGCCTGCACGGGTCACCGTGTCGACGATCTTGCGCGCCGAGGTGTCGATGACCTCGTGGTCATACGACTTAAGCCGAATGCGGATCTTCTGTCCCGCCATGTCTGACTCTCTCTCTTGTTATGGCGTCGTACGAGACGGCTCTCTCGAACCGTTCCTCGCATTGGACGCAGTGCGACGTACGCGTGGGAAACGCCACTATTCTTCTGTCAACTCACGCACCGCCTGAGCACAGACCTGTGGCCTGTTTCTCGAGGATGTCGATTGTGAGCATGTCCTGCTACCTGCGGCCTAACCCCTCGACCGCCGGTCCGAAGACTCCCGCGGTGGGCTATGCACTGCCTGGCAGTGATCCGTTCGGAGCACACGTGAGCGCACTCGTTCCGAAATGTTGAACCAGACAAGTTTGCCAGATACGCGGCAATGCTGCAACCCGGGCGTGTCGCGGCTCGATGCTGGCTCCGCAGAGACTCCTCCACCGCGACACTTCGACCCGAGTTCTCCACCGATTCGCCCTCGCGCCCCCACGCCGGCGGCCGGCCCGAGAGGCTGTGTGCATGACAGTCATCACCAGCCCCTTGAACTCCCCGACCCGACGAGCCCACCTCCGCGCCGTGGAGCCGGGACGCCAGACCAACCTCCACCGGATCGTCCGAGATCGCTCGCGTCGCGATCAGCTCGAACGCCTGAGGCTCTTCGCAGCGACGCGCGCCAGTCCGCCGGTCTTCGCGTACTGGTCGGCAGCCGTGATCCACGACCTCCCGCTCCTCCACTCTCCCCCGAGGACCATCCACGTTCTCGCCTCGGGCTCCCGCGCCAGGGCCGCCCAGGGGGTCGTCATGCACCCCGGGCGGGTCGACGTGCCTCCGGCGCTCCGACGCGGCCTCCGCGTCACATCGCCCGCCCAGACGGTGGCCGCGCTCGCCGGTCGCACGTCGTTCGTCGACGGCGTGGTGATCGCGGACCGCGCGCTCGCTGCGGGAGCCTTCGGCGAACGCACTCCGCTTGCGACACGGGCCGAGATCGTGGCGTCCGCCGAGGCCCTTCCCGACGCCGCCGAACGATCGCGCGCGCTGGCCGTCGCCCGATTCGCGGACGGCCGCGCCGAGTCGCCGCTGGAGTCGGTGAGCCGCGCGACCATGGCGCTGGCCGGGGCGCCTCCGCCCGACCTCCAGGTGGCCGTCCACGACCTGTTCGGCCTCGTCGGACGTGTGGACTTCTGCTGGGCGGGACTCGCTCTTGCGGGAGAGGCGGACGGGGCCGCGAAGCTGCTCCATCCCGTGTTTCGCGGCTCACGGGACGGGTGGGAGCTGCTCGAGGAACGGACGCGGCGCCAGGAGCGGATCGAGTCCGCGGGCCTCCGCGTCATCCGTTGGCGCTGGGAGACCGGTCGTCGGGTGGACCGGATGCGGGAGTTCCTGGCCCGCGAGGGCGTGCCACTCGACTCACGTGCGCGCCGGGAAGAACTCGGGCTGGGCGCGTGACGGGCACGGAAAGGCGGGACCGACGTTCGTCGATCCCGCCCCGAACGGCGCCTCGCGCCGCCGATCTCGTGGTTCCAAGCCCGCTTACGCGGTATCCGAACTCTTCATCCGTGATCCGGTCAGCGGCTTGGTCTGGTTTGCGAGGTCCATGCTCACCATAGGCACTCTCCCTTCGTCGACGGATCCGTTCGGTTGAAACGGTGCGTCAATTCTGCGCCCGACCGGCCGAGAGGTAAACCCCTGGGCGCTATCGGCTTGCGCGAGGACGCGAGTGGCGAGCGCGCGGAAGCGACCGGGAGGTGACGAAGACGACGCCGGCGAGCACGGCGACGGCGGTTCTCGACGATCGCCGGAGCTTGCCCTTCCGACTTCACGGGGCTCGGCGGGAAGACCGGGACCGTACGCGCCTGCGTCTGCGGGACAGGGCGCGCGGCGATGTCGAGTCGCACGGTCACCGGATCGGTCGCCACGCGGGCCAGCGGGAGTGGCGACGTGTTCGCGGCGGCAGGTGCGGCTGCGGCAGCACGCGCGGCCGCGGTGCCCTCGTCAGTCGTCGGCGGCGCGGTAGGTGCGCTGCGCGCCGGTGCCCGTGAGAGTGCAGTGGGTCGGCATGCTCCGGATGTCGAACGCCACCGTCGACGGGGGTCGTACTCACAAACCGGCGGAGACCTGTCCGAGGAACGACGAAGGGCCGGATCCCTGCGGATCCGGCCCTTGCCGAGTGAGTCTGCCCGGTGAACCGGGCGGCGACTTACTTGTTGATCTTGGTCACCGTGCCGGCGCCAACGGTGCGGCCACCCTCACGGATGGCGAAGCCGAGGCCCTCCTCCATGGCGATCGGCTGGATGAGCTCGACCGTCATGTCGGTGGTGTCGCCGGGCATGACCATCTCGGTGCCCTCGGGCAGCGAGATGACGCCGGTGACGTCGGTGGTACGGAAGTAGAACTGCGGACGGTAGTTCGTGTAGAAGGGGTTGTGACGGCCACCCTCCTCCTTCGAGAGGATGTAGGCAGTGCCCTCGAAGTTGGTGTGCGGCGTAACCGAACCCGGCTTCACGACGACCTGGCCGCGCTCCACGTCCTCGCGCTTGGTGCCGCGGAGGAGCAGACCACAGTTCTCGCCGGCCCAGGCCTCGTCGAGCTGCTTGTGGAACATCTCGATACCCGTGACCGTGGTCTTCTGCGTCGGGCGGATGCCGACGATCTCGACCTCGGAGTTGATGGCGAGGGTGCCACGCTCGGCGCGACCGGTGACGACGGTGCCACGACCGGTGATCGTGAAGACGTCCTCGATCGGCATCAGGAACGGCTTGTCCTTGTCGCGCACCGGGTCCGGGATGGACTCGTCGACGGCGTCCATGAGGTCGAGGACCGACTGGACCCACTTCTCGTCGCCCTCGAGAGCCTTGAGGCCCGAGACGCGCACGACCGGAGCGTTGTCACCGTCGAAGTCCTGGCTGGAGAGCAGCTCGCGGACCTCGAGCTCGACGAGCTCCAGGATCTCCTCGTCGTCGACCATGTCGGACTTGTTCAGCGCGACGAGCAGGTACGGAACACCGACCTGCTTGGCCAGCAGCACGTGCTCGCGGGTCTGAGCCATCGGACCGTCGGTGGCGGCGACCACGAGGATCGCGCCGTCCATCTGAGCAGCACCGGTGATCATGTTCTTGATGTAGTCGGCGTGACCAGGGGCGTCGACGTGCGCGTAGTGGCGCTTCGGCGTCTCGTACTCGACGTGCGAGATGTTGATCGTGATACCACGCTGACGCTCTTCCGGAGCCGAGTCGATCGACGCGAAGTCGCGCTGCACGTTGGTCGCCGACGGGTACTTGTCTGCAAGCACCTTGGAGATCGCCGCGGTGAGCGTCGTCTTGCCGTGGTCGACGTGACCGATGGTTCCGATGTTCACGTGCGGCTTAGTCCGCTCGAACTTGGCCTTAGCCACTGTGGTCCTCCTCAGGACTCTCGTGCAGACACCCCGGTCGACGGATTTCGACCGGAGGGTCTACGGGATTGGTTTCTTATGTTACGGGATGTTGCCTGGGAGCAGTGACCGAGGTCACTCGCCCTTGCTCTTCTGGACGATCTCGTCGGCGACAGCCTTCGGGACCTCCGCGTAGCTGTCGAACTGCATCGAGTACACCGCACGGCCCGAGGTCTTGGACCGCAGGTCACCGATGTAGCCGAACATCTCGGACAGCGGGACGTTGGCGCGCACGACCTTGACGCCGCTCGCATCCTCCATGGACTGGATCTGTCCACGGCGGGAGTTGAGGTCGCCGATGACGTCGCCCATGTACTCCTCCGGCGTACGCACCTCGACCGCCATGAGCGGCTCGAGAAGCACCGGGTTCGCCTTGCGAGCAGCCTCCTTGTAGGCCATCGAGCCGGCGATCTTGAACGCCATCTCCGAGGAGTCGACGTCGTGCGAGGCACCGTCGACGAGCGTCGCCTTGACGCCCACCGTCGGGAAGCCGGCGAGCACGCCGACCTGCATCGCGTCCTGGATGCCGGCGTCGACCGAGGGGATGTACTCGCGCGGCACGCGACCACCGGTGACGGCGTTCACGAACTCGTACGAGGTCTCCGGGGTGACCTCCATGGGCTCCAGGCTGATCTGCACCTTTGCGAACTGACCGGAACCACCGGTCTGCTTCTTGTGGGTGTAGTCGTACTTCTCGACCGCGCGGCGGATGGTCTCGCGGTAGGCCACCTGGGGCTTGCCCACGTTGGCCTCGACGTTGAACTCGCGCTTCATGCGGTCGACGAGGATGTCGAGGTGGAGCTCGCCCATGCCCTTGATGACCGTCTGGCCGGTCTCCTGGTTCTGCTCGGTGCGGAACGTCGGGTCCTCTTCGGCCAGCTTCTGGATCGCGGTGCCCAGCTTCTCCTGGTCGGCCTTGGTCTTCGGCTCGATGGCCACCTCGATCACGGGCTCCGGGAAGGTCATCGACTCGAGCACGACCTGGTTGTCCGGGTCGCTCAGGGTGTCACCGGTGGTGGTGTCCTTGAGGCCGATCACCGCGTAGATGTTGCCGGCGGTGACGTAGTCGACCGGGTTCTCCTTGTTGGCGTGCATCTGGAAGATCTTGCCGATGCGCTCCTTCTTGCCCTTGGTCGAGTTCACGACCGCGGCACCGGAGTCGACACGGCCCGAGTACACGCGCACGTAGGTCAGACGACCGAAGAACGGGTGAACGGCGACCTTGAACGCGAGGGCCGAGAACGGCTCGCTGGCGTCGGCGTGACGGAGGATGACCTCCTCTTCGTCGCGCGGGTTGTGCGCCTCGATGGCGGGCACGTCGAGCGGCGACGGGAGGTAGTCGATCACGGCGTCGAGCATGGGCTGCACGCCGCGGTTCTTGAACGCGGAACCGCAGAGGACCGGGTAGATCTCGTTGTTCACGGTGAGCTTGCGGATGGCCGCCTTGATCTCCGGAACGGTGATCTCCTCGCCGCCGAAGAACTTCTCGAGCAGCACGTCGTCGGTCTCGGCGACGGTCTCGAGGAGACGATTGCGGTACTCCTCGGCCTTCTCCTGAAGGTCGGCGGGGATCTCCTGGACCTCGTACTTGGCGCCCATGGTCACGTCGCCCTTGGCGTCGCCCGGCCACACCAGCGCGCGCATCTCGATCAGGTCGACGACGCCGACGAAGTCGGACTCGGAACCGATCGGGAGCTGCATGACCAGCGGCTTGGCGCCGAGGCGAGAGACGATGGTGTCGACGGTGAAGTAGAAGTCGGCGCCCAGCTTGTCCATCTTGTTGACGAAGCAGATGCGCGGGACGACGTACTTGTCGGCCTGACGCCACACGGTCTCCGACTGGGGCTCGACGCCCTCCTTCGCGTCGAAGACGGCGACGGCACCGTCGAGCACGCGGAGCGAGCGCTCCACCTCGACGGTGAAGTCGACGTGACCCGGGGTGTCGATGATGTTGATCTGGTTCTTGTTCCAGAAGCAGGTCACGGCCGCGGACGTGATGGTGATGCCGCGCTCCTTCTCCTGCTCCATCCAGTCGGTGGTCGACGCACCGTCGTGGGTCTCACCGATCTTGTGGTTGACGCCCGTGTAGAACAGGATGCGCTCGGTCGTGGTGGTCTTGCCGGCATCGATGTGGGCCATGATGCCGATGTTGCGGACCTTCTTCAGGTCGGTGAGCACGTCCTGTGCCACAGGGTTCCTCCGAAAAGTAGAGAGTGGAAGGGGTGCCGCCCGGGCGGAGCACTCCGATGGAGTACAACGCCCGGACGACGAAAAGTGTTACCAGCTGCCCTGCGGCTACCGGCGGTAGGGACTACCAGCGGTAGTGGGCGAAGGCCTTGTTCGACTCGGCCATCTTGTGGGTGTCCTCGCGGCGCTTGACCGCGGCACCCAGACCGTTCGACGCGTCGAGGATCTCGTTGGTGAGACGCTCGGTCATCGTCTTCTCGCGACGGCCCTTGGCGTAGCTGGTGAGCCAGCGGAGAGCGAGGGTGTTCGCGCGGTGCGGCTTGACCTCGACCGGCACCTGGTAGGTCGAGCCGCCGACGCGGCGGCTGCGGACCTCGAGGGTCGGGCGGATGTTGTCGAGCGCCTTCTTGAGCGTGACGACCGCGTCCTGGCCGGACTTGGAGGCGACGCCCTCGAGCGCGTCGTAGACGATGCGCTCGGCGAGGCCCTTCTTGCCGTCGAGGAGGATCTTGTTGACGAGCTGGCTGACGACCGGCGCGCCGTACACCGGGTCGGCGACGACGGGGCGCTTCGGAGCGGGACCCTTGCGAGGCATTACTTCTTCTCCATCTTCGCGCCGTAGCGGCTGCGAGCCTGCTTGCGGTTCTTGACGGCCTGGGTGTCGAGGGCGCCACGGACGATCTTGTAGCGAACGCCGGGCAGGTCCTTCACACGGCCGCCGCGGACGAGCACCATCGAGTGCTCCTGCAGGTTGTGGCCCTCACCGGGGATGTACGCGGTGACCTCGGTCCCGTTCGAGAGCTTGACACGGGCGACCTTGCGGAGCGCGGAGTTCGGCTTCTTGGGGGTGGTGGTGTAGACACGGGTGCACACGCCGCGCTGCTGGGGGTTGGACTTCAGGGCGGGGGCCTTGGTCTTGGTGACCTTCGGCGTCCGGCCCTTCCGAACCAACTGCTGAATGGTTGGCACTGAACTTCTCCTTATATGGACTGCACGGTGACAGTTGTTGCTTTTTCTCCGCACCCCGATCCACCCGCTTCGCGGGTCGCTCGGGAAATGAGGAGTATCGGACCGATGGCCGATATGCCGTGGGGGCCAGGGTTCCGTGCGGTTCCCTTGCCCATCGGATGAGTACGTGCCGGCTCGCCCGTTCCCCCGTGAGGGCGCCCGTCGCCAGGCATGGAACAAGCGCGCGACAGAGCGCACACCCGATAAATACTATCGTCCGCGCGGTGGGCGGTCAAATGAACGGGGCCGTGCTAGCACCCTGTCCGCGGACGGCGAAACCCAGGCGGCTTCACCCTCCCGGTCGGAGTTCCTGTGCTCAGATCCGGTATCTCAGACCGGTATACACTCCCGGCATCCGACGCCGAGAGAAGGGGCCGTCATGCGCAGCATCGAGCAGATCCTCACCGAGACCATCGCGGTCAAGACCCGCATCATCGACGACAGACGGCTGCTCGCCGTCGGCGACGAGATCGCCGCGGCAATGGTGCGGTCGTACCGGGCCGGGGGGAGGGCGTACTTCTGTGGGAACGGCGGGAGCGCCGCCGACGCGCAGCACTTCGCCGCCGAGCTGAGCGGACACTTCATCTTCGACCGGCCGCCCCTGGCCGCGGAGGCCCTGCACGGCAACGCGTCCCACCTCACCGCCGTGGCGAACGACTACGACTACGAGAGCGTCTTCGCCCGCGCGCTCGAGGGCTCCATCCGCGCGGAGGACGTGCTCGTCGCGATCAGCACGTCCGGCGACTCGGAAAGCATCGTCCGTGCCGCCAGGACGGCGCACGAGAAGGGCGCGACGGTCGTCGCCTTCACCGGCGAGTCCGGCGGCGCGTTGCGCGAGCACGCCGACCTCCTGCTGAACGTGCCGTCGTCGGACACCGGGCGCATCCAGGAGTCGCACATCGTCTTCATCCACGCGATCTCGGAGCGCGTCGAGCATGACCTCTTCGCCGCCGCCTGAGCCCTGGTGCCTCTTCCTCGACCGCGACGGCGTCATCAACCGCAGGATCGTCGGCGACTACGTGCGCACCACGCGGCAGTGGGAGTACCTCCCCGGCGCGCTCCACGCACTCCGCCTGCTCTCCGAGTGGGCGCCCCGGATCGTGATCGTCACTAACCAGCGCGGGGTGGGTCGCGGACTGATCGCAGAGGACGACCTGGAGCGCATCCACTCCAGGCTGCTCGAAGACGTCGCGATCGTCGGAGCCCGCATCGACGGGATCCGCGTGTGCCCGCACCTGGAGACCGACGAGTGCCCCTGCCGGAAACCGCTCCCGGGGCTGGCGCTCTCGTGGTTCGCGGTGAATCGCGAGGTGAATCCGGCTCGCTCCGTCATGGTCGGCGACTCCCCGTCCGACATGGCGATGGCGCAGAACCTCGCCGCGCAGACGGGCGGATGCCTCCGCGTGCTGATCGATGATGGCTCCGACCCCGCCACGACAGGGGTCGACGCCGACGTCCGCTTCCCCACACTCCTCGACTACGCAAGGAACGTGAACCCGTGAACCCGACCTCGACAACTGTGCGCGGCCGTGCCCCCCTCCGTCTCGGGCTCGCCGGGGGCGGCACGGACGTGTCCCCGTATTCCGACACCTACGGAGGCCGCATCCTCAACGCGACCATCGACAAGTACGCCTACGCCTACGCGACGCTGATCGAGTCCGGTGTGGAGTTCCACTCCCCCGACCGGCAGACGGCAGGCGAAGCCGACATCGACGACATCGACACTCTCCTCGACGGGTTCGGCCTCCATGTGGCCGCGTACAAGCGGATGATGGACGAGTTCAACGGCGGAGTCCGGCTACCCGTCCGGCTCTCGACACAGGTCGACGCGCCTCCCGGTTCGGGCCTCGGCTCCTCCTCGACGCTGGTCGTCGCGCTCGTGACCGCGCTGGCCGAGCTGTTGCAGACCTCGCTGGGCCAGTACGAGATCGCGCGCCTCGCCTGGGAGATCGAACGGGAGGACCTCGCGCTCGCGGGAGGCTGGCAGGACCAGTACGCAGCGACCTTCGGCGGTTTCAACTACATGGAGTCCCGTCCGGGCGGCCGGATCGTCGTCAACCCGCTCCGCGTGCGCCGCGAGGTCATGACGGAGCTCGAGGCGTCCCTGCTCCTCTATTTCGGCGGCGTCTCGCGGAGCTCCGCCGCCGTGATCGCCGAGCAGCAGCGGAACGTCGTGGCCGGGGACAGCGGGGCGATCGAGGCGACCCACCTGCTGAAGGCCGAGGCAGAGGCCATGAAGGACCACCTCCTGGTCGGCGACCTCCCGGCGCTCGCCTCCACCATGCGCGGCACCTGGGAGGCCAAGAAGCGTCTCGCCTCGCAGATCAGCACGCCCGCGATCGAGAAGGCGTACAGCATCGCCGACGAGCACGGCATGCTCGCCGGCAAGGTGTCCGGAGCCGGCGGCGGCGGCTTCATCCTTCTGCTGGTCGACCCCGCGCGACGGTACGAGCTCGCCCGCAGCCTCGAATCGGAGTGCGGCGGCCAGGTGATGACCTGCCACTTCACGAAGCACGGCGCGGAGAGCTGGCGCGCGCCGGAGCCGGAGCACCGGTGATGCAGGTCGCGATCCTCGCCGGCGGCCTGGGCACCCGACTCAGCGGCGCCATCCCCGCCGGGCTCCCCAAACCACTCGCCCCCATCGCCGGGCGGCCGTTCCTCGACCATCTGCTCGACTGGGCGATCGAGCGCGGCGCCGACGATGTCGTGCTGCTCACCGGGCACGGATCGACCGCGATCAGCGACCACGTCGGCGGCGACCACCGCGGGGTGCCTGTGGGCTACAGCGTGGAGCCGAGCCCGCTCGGCACCGGCGGCGCGCTCGCGAACGCGGCGCCGCTGCTCGCTGAGGAGTTCGTCCTGGTCAACGGCGACACGTTCGTCGACGCCGACCTCGCCGCTCTGGCCGCGGGCCTCGGCTCCGCACCGGTCGTCATGGGGCTCGTGGAGGTCGCCGACACCGGCCGCTTCGGACGGGTCGAGGTGGCGGGCGGCGTCGTCACGGCCTTCCGCGAGAAGGGCGCTGACGGTCCAGGGCTCATCAACGCGGGGGTCTACGCCCTGAAGCGCTCCGTGATCGACGGCCTCCCCCGGGGGGCCTCGTCCTTCGAGCGTGACTTCCTCGAACCGCGCCTGGCGGAGGTCGCGCCCCGCTACCTCCTGTGCGGTCCCACCTTTTTCGACATCGGCGTCCCGGCGGACTACCGCGCCGCCGACCTGCACTTCACGGAGGCCTGACCATGACGATCACGCTGCAACGTGCCACACTCGGCGGCCTGCGCCTGGACCGCGCCGACCTCCACGACGCCGTCCTGCGGGTCGTGGACCTCGTGCAGAGCGGGTCGGGCGGCATCGTCGTGCCCTCCAACGTCGCCACGTCGCGCTACCTGCGGACGATCGGCCTCCCCCGGCTCGAGAAGGAGGCCGCCTTCTGGCCGATCGACGGCGTGCCCCTCACCTGGCTGCTCCGGATCGCCGGAAAAGGGGTCTTCCCCCGCGTGGCGGGAACCGACCTGATGAACGCCCTCATCGCGCACCCGAGCACGCAGGGCCTCCGGATCGGCGTGATCGGTGCGGCGTCCGACGACGCCGAGCGGTTCTATCGCGACCGGGGGCACTCGAACGTCCGCGGCGGCGACCTGCCGGTGGCCGAGACGGGCAGTCCCGTGCTCGTCGACGCGGGTGACGCGTTCCTCACGGAGTTCCGCCCGCACATCGTCTTCACCTGCCTCGGATTCCCGAAGCAGGAGTACCTGATGCTCGCACTCCACGAGCGGCATCCCGACATCGTGTTCATCGGCGCAGGAGCAGCCGCCCAGATCAACACGGGCCAGTTCCCCCGGGCACCGCGGTTCATGCGCGCGGTCGGACTCGAGTGGGTGTGGCGGATGAAGCAGGACCCATCGCGTCTCGTGAAGCGCTACCTCCTGCAGGATCTGCCTTGGCTCGTGGGGATGGTGCCCGTCGCGCTCGGCGAACGGCTGCGGCGGCACTGAGGCGGGAGGGGTCGGGGCGCCGGCTCAGGCGCTGCTTTGGCTCAGGCGCTGCTCTGGCTCAGGCGCCGCGCCGGCTCAGGCGATGCTTCGACTCAGGCGCCGCGCCGGCTCAGGCGCCGCTCTGGCTCAGGCGCCGCTCCGGCTCAGGCGCCGCTCTGGGGCTGGCTGCCGTCGGAGTAGAGCGGCACGAAGCGCGGACCGCCGCCGTCGAACGTGAGGATGCCGGCGAAGGCCACAGGGATCGAGTCGATCGTGCCGGTCCCGGTGGCACCGTCGGAGCTGCGCAGCAGATCCACGTCGCCGCTCACACTCCCGCTGTCGGCGGAGACCTGCCAGCCGTCCGAGTTCCATTCGGGGTTCAGGTCGACGATCGGGCGCGTTCCGAGGTGCCAGTGCACGTCGCTGATGGTGACGCCCGGCAGCTGCGAGAAGGTGAAGAACGGACAGTCCTTGGGGTCGGCCTCGGTGGACGCGACGCACGCATCGAGCCACGCATCGATGGCCCGGCGACCCGCAGCGTCACCCGCGGACGAGAGCCGCGCGTTGAACTCGGTGGGGCTCTCGTAACCGCCCGCGGGCGTCGCGGTGACGTCGGCGTCCCACACCTCGAAGTTCTCGTTCGAGGAGGTGAACTTCACCGGGTAGGTCCCCGGAAGCGCGCGCAGCGTGACGGCGGTGCCGATGGGCATGCTCTCCGGGTGTTTCCCCGCGACGGTGTAGGCCAGCCCGGCGGGGCCGTTGACCTTCAGGTCGACCGTGTCGGGGGTGATCGGCGCGAGGGTCCAGAACGGCAACACTCCGGGAATGCCGCCAGCCGGCTCCACCGTGAACGACCGCTGATAGGTGCGGTCGCCCTGCGTGATGGTGGCCTTGACGGTGGTCTTCGATCCGCGGGTCACCGCCGGCTGCAGTGTGAAGCTGCGGATGCGATCGGTGATCGTGGCGTAGGCGGCGTCGGAGAGGAGCACATCGCCCGCGCCGGCCCGGATGCCGGCCAGCTTCATCGCGGCCTCCGCCTTGCCGTGTTCGAGGTCGCTCAGATACGCGGCGACGACGGTGCGCGGCAGGTTCTGGAGGGCGGCGATCGCCGTGATCGAGAGAGTCGCGCCCGCCGCTGTGGTGAGGAGGGTCACGGCCGCGATCATCGCCCAGACCCAGTGCGGGACGTGGTCGGAGGACCGCTTCGGCGGCTGTGCCGTCTCGATCGCGGGAGCGGGAGCGGGGGCGAAGTCTGGTGCGTCGTCCATGAGTTCCTCTCAGGTCTGCCTCCGCAGTGTATCGACACCGGTGGACCGCTGGGTCCACCCGTTCGGGTCACTCCTCGTCGTCGCGCTCCCAGGGCCAGCGCGGGCGGCCGCGCTGGCGGAACCGGCCGACGAGGACCAGCTGGTAGAGGAGGGTGACGAGGAAGGCGGCTGCGCCGACGGTGATGGCGTACACGCTGCCCAGCTGGCCCAGCGCGAACAGCACGAAATGGAGGACGTCGCCGGCGACGAACGCGCCCGCCACTCCCCCGGCGACGCAGTACGCGAGGTAGCATGCGACCCCCGCGCCGATCGCGGTGAGGGGCGCGATCCGCTGCTGGTCGCCGGGCACCCGCGTGCCGGTGACGATCAGCAGCACCAAGAGGACGGCGACGGCCGCGCCCGTCATGATGGGCCCGACGAGCGGGCCGGCGGCGGGATCGGCGATCACCTCGGTGTCGGTGGCGAGGGAGATCAGCCCGAAGGCGGCGACGAGGAGCGCGAGGTACAGGCCCGCCGCGAAGCAGGCGACGACGATGGCGTACGCGCGCTCATCACGCATCGGTGCTCAGCGCTCCTCGACTCGCGCCACCGGCCAGGAGCCGGTCAGTATCCCTGCTGCGCGTAGGCGTTGGCCGCCTGGTTCTGCGCGTCGGCGACCTGCTGTTCGTAGTCGGCCTGCGCCTCCGCGTTGCGTGCCTTGAGCTTGCGGCCGCGGGCGGCGAGCCAGGCGCCGGTCCAGATGGAGACCTCCCTGGCGATGACACCGGCGAGCACGGCGAAGGGCGCGACCCACACCTGGGTGAGCAGGATCTGCCGCTCGCCGGGGTTCTTCTGGAGGAAGCCGTTGTCGATGAGCGCGGCGCCGATGTAGACGAGGTAGACGAAGACGGCGACGAACAAGCCGCCGAGGATGTAGGCCCACCAGCGGGCGCGGTTGACGATCTGGATCAGCACGACCATGCCGATGAAGAAGGCGACGACCGGCGCCCAGGCGGTGGAGTGGGTGGAGAACTGGATGAGTGCCGGGATGAACTCGCTGCCGGGGGCCAGCAGGGCTCCCACCCCGACCACGGCGGCCGCCCACACCACGGCGAACAAGGCGGTGCCGACGAGCGCGATGAGGATGCCGAAGCCGCGGTTGCTCTTGCGCTTGGGCGGCTCGGGACGCTGAAGGAAGATCGGGGCGACCGGCTGCGGTGCGATCGGCGGCGCGGCGGCGGGCTCGGGAGCCCAGGTCGCCTCGCTTGGCTGGGCGGCGTAGGCGGCCGTCGCAGCGGCGGGAGCCTGGGCGGCGGGAGCCTGGGCTGCCTGCTGCGTCTGCTGCTGGGCGGCCTCCCCCGCGATGATGACCGGCGCTGCCGCCTGAGCGGGAGACGCGGTGTCGACGGTCGCGTCACCCGCGGCGGTCGCCCCGGGCTCGGCGTGCGTCCGAGCGACGGCCGCGGCGATGTCGGCATCGGAGGCCGCGACAGGCTCCGGCTCGATGGTGGGGGCCGGCGCGGCGGGTGCAGCGGCCGCCGGAACGACCGGGGTCTCCGGCGCGCTCTCGTCGGCCGGGCGGTTGACGTGCCCGCGGGCGGAGACCGGTCCCGACGGCGGGGCGGCCATGTCGGGGTCGGTGTCGTGCGGCTCGGCGGCGGAGGGGGCAGGCGCGGGCTCGGCAGGCTCGATGTTCGGGGCGGGCTCGGCGGCAGCCGAGGCGGCGGGCGCGGTTGCCGGCTCGACGTGGGGCGCGTCCGGCCCTGCGTCGTCCCGCTTCTCAGCGGGTTCCGGTGTCGTGTCGCTCATGCTGGCGCTCCTCGCTCCGCCCCCAGTGGGCACCTCTAAGTGGTGCCCACTGTAGCAACGGGGGTGCGGAAGTCGAGGGAGGGCGGGCCGGGGTGGGAACGCGTGGTGCGTGCGTAGACCGGTTTACTTGGACGCGCTCGCTTCGGCGGACTGGCCCGACGATGCTCCCGTCGCCGCGGTTCCGCCGGCTGCTCGCGCGGTCGAGACGACGTAGACGTAGCCTCCGATCGTCGCATCCACTGTCCCCGCCGGCACGCCCTCGTCTGTCGATGGCGTGGAGTTCAGTGTTGTGACCAGAAAGAGTCTCGCGCCCTTCTGTGCCCCTTCCAGGAAGTTCAGCACCTGATCAAGCGAGCCTCGAACACCGATCTGCACCGGGGTCGCGGAGAAGTTCGACGAGGTGACGAGCGGGCTCGTGACCAGGGCCGGCGCTGTCGGGGTGGTGGACGATGGCGCAGGACTCGGAGTTGCGGTGGAGCCGGAGGAGGAAGTCGACGCAGCGGCCTGCGGCGCAACAGGCGGCTTGTAGGCCACCGCGTCCGCGAAGGTGAGGGACTTGATCGTGACGCCGCAGGTCCCCGCGACCGTGTTGAGTTCTTTGACGAACGAGGAGGAGTCGGTGTCAGCCGGCACGGAGGCAGCCAACTGGGCGAGCTGCTGCTTCAGGTCGGGGAGATGCTCGTGATCCGACTTGAGTTTCGCGAGCACAGCGGCGTAACGAGCGTTCGTCTCATCGACCGTGAGGCGCTGCGCCGTGGAGGCTGCTGCCGACGCGAGTTGAGGCTGGATTCCGAGCACCCACCCCAGGACCATCACGACGACCATGGCGAGAACGGACCCGATGATCCAGAGTCTGTTGGAGTTCATGGCTACTTCCCCTTCGCCGCGAATCGCTTGGTGAACGCATCCTGGTTGATGTGCAGCACGATGTTGACCGTGTAGAGCTTCGACTGGGCATCGAGCGTGACCGACCCGGGTACGGCGTCGACGAAGCCGGGAAGTGTCGCAAGCGCGTCCAGCCAGGACGGCACCTGCGGGAGCGTCGGGCTCTGGGCCGTGACGCTGAGCGTGGCGATGCGCGTGCCCTGGAGCGGCGCCGTGGCCTGTGCGTACGCGGCCAGCGGTGAGGCGGAGTCGACAGTGATCGTCTGCAGTGACACGTTCGCCGGCAGAGTCTGCTGCACCTTGACGAGGTAATCGCGCCAGTCGACCTCTGTCGAGGCGCCAACCTCCTGGGCCGCCTCGATCACCTTCACCTGATCCTGCACCCTGCGGACCTCGATGTACTTCGTCTGCTGCGCGAGCAGGCTCGTGGTCTGGTTCTGCGCATCGGTCAGGCTTGAACTCGCCGTCATCGCGAGCAGGCTGGATCCGCCGACACCGGCGAGTGTCAGCAGGAGCACGCCCACGATCCCGAGTCCGAGCGCACGCCGGGTGGCGTGCCCACGGCGGAGTTCGGTGACCTCGGGGGGCAGCAGGTCGACGCGAGGCTCGCCTCCGACGATCAGTTGGTCCTTCTGCGCGCTCACGCCGCACCCCCCACCGCGAGACCGAGCGCGACACTGAGGCCCGTTCGATGCTGCCGCAGATCCTCCGATTTGAGCCTGCGCGACAGGGCGAAGCCGGCCAGCGGATCGCCGAGCGTCACCGGCAGGCGGGTCATTTCGGAGAGCGCCTCGGGAAGACCCGCGAGTGACGCACCGCCTCCGGTGAGCACGACGGCGTCCACCGTCTCAGGCTGCCGGGTGTTGACGTAGTAGTTGATCGTATTCCTCAGGCTGGTCAGGAGCTCGCTGGTCACGCGGTAGATGATCTCGACCGCACGTTGCTCCTCGGGGCTGGAGACGCTCGACGCGAGGCCCAGACCCACCTTGATCCGTTCGGCAGTGGCGTCATCGACCTCGAGTTCACCGCGCAGAGCTTTCGTCAGATCGGAGCCCCCGGTGGGAATGATACGGACGAACTGCGGCACGCTGTCCCGCGCGATGAGGACGCACGTCGTCTCCGCGCCGATCTCGATCAGGGCGACCGTCCCCTGCACGTTCTGTCGAGTGAGCAGGACGCGGCTCAGCGCAAACGGGATGAGGTCGACGTCCACCGTCGTCAATCCGGCGAGACGCGTAGCCTTCACATTCGCGAGCACGGCGTCCTTGATCGCGGCCACCAGGAGTCCGTTCACAACGGGACCCGACTCGGAGACCGATTCGGAGACCGGATAGAAGTCGAGGATGGCCTCAGCCGCCGGCACCGGGAGCATGTCTTGCACGGTGAACGGCAGCGATTCACGGATGCGCCGTTGCGACATCTTCGGCACGCTGAGATCGCGGGCGAGCACGCGCTGGTTGCCCATGCCGAGCACGACGTTCTTGCTGGTGAACCCTGCCTTCTTCCAGAGCTGCTTGAGGGTCGCTGCGACGGTGTTGGGCTCGAGGACTTCGCCACGGCTGGCCGCTCCTTCGGGAAGCGGGAGCTCGAGGTAGCGCAGGAGCGTTGGGCGCGCCTTCGTGGCGTCGCGAAGCTCCACCGCGCGCACCGACGCGCTTCCGATGTCGACACCCACGACTGTTGACGCCATTCTGGTTCTCCTTACTTCAGCCCCGCACGACCAGTGCGAGGTATGACTCCCACAGGAGCTGCCCGGCGAAGACGCCGACCCAGGCACCCGCGAGCATCCAGGGTCCGAACGCGATTCCGTGCGTGGTGCGATCACGGCGCACGAGCAGCATCACGATGCCGAAGAGACCGCCGAGCAGGAATGCCGCGAAAGCGCCGACGAGCAGAGGGCCGAGGCCGAGATAGCCCAGGTAGAGCCCGAGCACACCGGACAGCTTCACATCGCCGAAGCCCATGCCGCGCGGCGAGATGAGGGCGATCAGGAGGTAGACCAGGAACAGCCCGACCATCCCGGCGCCCGCGGAAATCAGAGCGGCGACGTCGCCGCGGAGAACGGCGGCGGCGGCGAGCAGGACAGCCCCGACCAGGTATGAGGGGAGGACGATCGCGTTCGGCAGTGTGTGTGTGTCGAGATCGATGAGGGCGAGTGCCACTGTGATCCCGGCGAGGTAGAGGAATGCGACGAGTTGGAGGATGGCCCCGACCGTGGCGGCCCCGCCGTCCTGGCGCAACACGACGGGCGCGAAGCGCAGGGCGGCGAGCACGAAGAACACCCCCGTCACAGCTTCCACCAGCGGGTACCGGGCCGAGATCGTGCCGGCGCAGTCCCGGCAGCGACCGCGCAGCAGTAGCCACGACAACACAGGGACGTTGTCACGAGCGCGAATCTGAGAACCGCACTCAGGACAGGCGCTCCGCGGGGTGACGATGCTCATCCCTGCGGGCACACGGTAGGCGACGACGTTCAGGAAGGAGCCGATGAGAAGGCCGAACACGCCGACCAGGGCGAGCATCGTGGTCGCCCAGGCGCCGGTCGCGGCGGCGAGCGCGCCGCTCACAGCGCGTCTCCCGCCACGGTGAAGGCGGTCTTGACTTCGACGACCACGCTCACGCCGTAACTCGTTGACACCGGCGACAGGAACTTCGGCGGGGCCAGGTAGCGGAACCGCGGGTCGTACACATAGTTCTTGATGTATCCGTTCGAACCGTTGCGGACGATCCCGCGAAACTTCTGTGCGATGGCACCTTTGACGGTCAGCGTTCCTCGGTTGCCGCCGACGCTGTAGTTCTGCACCTGGAAGGTGTGCGCCACGGAGAGGATGGCGGCGTCGATCTCGCGGTCGGTGTCGGAGAGCAGCTTCTGGTTGGACGAGTTCATCGGGTTGTAGACGAAGATCGCGTTGTTGCCGACCAGACCCAGGATGTCGGAGTTCGCGTCGTTGTAGGTGAGGTTGCCCGTGACGTAGATGTAGTTGTCCGCGTACACGGTCTCGGCGCCTTTGAGGGTCCCCTTGATGAAGACGTCGCCGACGCGCGGCTGGTACGACGTGCTGCTCGGGGCGACCTCGTTGGTCATCGGATAGCCGAGACCGTTGCCGTTGGCCTGGCCGCTGGCGCCCTTGCAGGCGAGCGTACCGCTCGTGACGGCACAGTTGAGACCGGTGGCGCTGCCAGGCCAGGCGTTCGCGGCCCAATAGTTGGGGTCACCGACAGTGCTTGGAACGTTCTGCACGAATACCAGGTTCTGTGGAATGACAGGAATCGTCGCACCACCCGGTGAGCCGAGCTGCCCGGTCCCCGTTCCGAGGGTCCCGCACATGGCGGGGGTTTGCGCAGGCCCCGTCGCCGGCGAACCGGAAACCTGAGTGGATTTCGTCCATGGTGAGCGGATGGTCATCGTCCCGTTGCTGTTGTAGACGATCGATGTCGGTCCTGTGTAAAGACACCCGGGCCGGGGCACGTCCACAGGGAGATCGGAGCGGACCTCGTTCTTCATGCTGGCGTTGGTCGGCGGCATCCCGACCACCGGCGAGTACGTCGGCGCGTTGGGGTCGTCGAAGGTCTGGCCGGTGCAGTTGCTGCCGCTGGAGTTCTTGGGTACGTAGCGCGGACCCGTGGCAGGGTTGTACGCCGTTGTCACCGATTGGGTGAACTCCGCACTGCAGATGCGGATCGCATCGTTGGAATGCACCGGACCGTTGACCACGTCGCCGCCGTCGAACGCGATCTCGGAGCAGCCGGAGCCACGACCTGCCCAGTAGTACTTGACACATGTGTTCGGTACCCCGCTGAGCGCGGGGTCCTGAATCTCGTAATCGGTGAAGTAGAGGAAGTCGATGAAGCCATCCTGTTTGAGGTTGACGACGATGCTACGAACCTCATTACCGACTTTTCCGGTCGACCGCACCCGCAGCACGCCGGTGGAAGAGTACTTGGAGTTGTCGACCTCGTAACGGTAGTAAGCGCGCGTGCTGCCGGACACCTGAGCCCAGGACTGATTTCTCCCCACGCCGAACGCCAGATTCGTCTGCGCCCCCGTCGGAAGGGTGACGCTGCTCGTGGCGCTGAACAGTGAGGCAGGGTTGCCGTACTGCTGGTACGTGTTGTCATTCGCGAGGCGGCTCTCGTACTCCTCGACTCCCGCGTACGCCGCCGCCATCGCGTCGTTCCAGTCCTGGTCGGTGCGCGCCTTCTGCATGCCGCCTGCCGAGTAGGCGAGCGCGGTGGCCACCAGGACCATGAGCACGGCTCCGACACCGATCACCATGACGAGCGCGACACCGCGTTCGTCATCGCGCCAGCGCGCCAGCCACCAGAAGCGCCCTACTCCCCGAACGTTTCGTCTCATGGTCAGCTCATCGTCCTGGCCAGCCCCAGATTGGGGATTCCGACCGTGTTCGTGACGGTCACCTGCTGCGAGGCGTCCGTCGCACTGGAGCGCACCGTCAGCGCGACTTGCACGGCAGCGATCGAGCGCAGAGTGGTGGGATCGGTGATGCCATTGGGCCCGGTGGGGATGGTGATCGCCGTGTTGTTCGTCTGGATGAACGTGAAAAGCTGCGTTCCCCCGCCGACGGTGTTCGGCACGACATAGGAGGCAATGGTCCGCGTGGAGGTGGGCGTCGTGGTCGAGGCCGGGAAGAGCCAGTAGCCGGCGGCGTTCTGGGACGCGGCCCACCGCTTCTCGATCAGGTTGCCGTTGGACACCGACAGCTCGATCATGACCGGCAGTTCGGACGATCCGTTGAGGTTGATGTAGGCGTAGATCCGGATCCTGTCGGCCATCGCGACTTCGAACGCCGGGTTGTTGAGCGACTGGCCCTGAACCGGGTTGTCGGTCCCTGCGCGGATAACCCGGGTGATCTCGTTGATCGCATTGGAGGCTTGCGCGGTGTTTCCATGTACGTCGCGACCGACCGCCATGGCCTGGATCGAACTGATGTACAACGACGACAGAATGGTGACGAAGATACCGAGAAGCCCGATAGCGACGATGAGCTCGACGAGCGTGATCCCACGTTCGTCACCGCGGATGCGCCGGACGGTGGCCGGGATCACGGCGTGGTCCTCGGGTCGAGCGTGAGGACGTTCGAGCTGTCCTTGACGATGGTCGTGCCGGTAACGGCCGTCATCCCGCTGTTGCCGACCTGGTTGGTCGTGGCCGTGTTGGTCGTGCCCTGATAGAGCTTCCAGGAGCCCCAGGGCAGCGCTAGCTTGAAGGTCGTGTTCGTAGAAGAGGCGACGACGCTGCCGAAGCTGTAGCTCATCGCTACCTGGCACCCAGGATTGCCACTGGCGGTTATGGCCGACTGCGCCACCGCGTTGATGTAGGCGCCGTTGGCGTTGTTCAGGACGACGGTGAAGACACCCATGCCGACCTGCGCGGGAGTGGGCGCGGACTGCCCCGGCTGGGCCGCGACCACCACCGGACGCTTACCCGTGTACGTGTTGGCGCCGACCGTCTTGCTCGGCCACGCCTGAGGGTCGATGGCGAGGCACGTCGCGGACGAGGAGACCGCCGGATTGATGTATTTGCCCGCCAGGACCGTGTAGCCGTCGATGAACGGGTGCCTGGCGATCGCCGAACCGGTGTAGGAGGTGACCGAGGGGCCGAAGCTGTTCAAGAACGAGAGGTCGAGCCCGCTCGGGAACAGGATCCCCGTGGTCGCACCCGCGTTGCTGGCGAGGGCCGTGGGGAAGAGACCCGCGTTGTCGAACTGGAACGACGCGGAGGCGGACGCACCAGCGCCGACGCCGATCGTCTGCGTGTCGGACCCGAGCATTACGTTGTCGGCCCCGATGTAGCCCGCCTTGCTCACCGTGACGTCGTATGTCCCCGGAGTCACCTTGAGGATGTAGCTGCAGCCTTGGATGTCCGTGTTCGACGGTGTGACCGTCAATGCCACAGCCGTGTTGCCGGGGACTCCCGGAGTCGGCGCCGCGTTGACGACGATGTCCTGCTTGTCCGCCCCTCCGACGCCGAAGACGTGGACGAGAATGGTGCCCTTTGTCGGGTCGTTGATGCGGCTCTTCGGTGCGAGCAGAGTGTCGGCGACGGCCGGCACGGCCGAGTTGCGCATGCCGTCCCAGGTGACCTTGACGGTCACCCGTTTGTAGAGGAGAGTCGCGCCCGCTCCGTTCGCGCCGCAGGCGTTGTTACCGCCGCTGGACGTGACCCAATTGGTGGTGCGGGTGAGGTGGTAGGTCACACCGCCGACGACGGTGTTCGTCGGACCGGCGGTGTCGTTGACGCTGAAGACGTCCTTGACGGACCGCATGAGATCGATCTGCGAGGCCGCGAGATTCAACGCGGTCTCACGGTTGCGCGAGTCACGCACGTTGACGAGACTTGCGGTCACCCCTGCGGCGATCCCGACGGAGATGATCCCGAAGATCGTCATCGCGACCAGGATCTCGATCAGGGTGAGGCCGGACTCGCTGCGTGCGATGGGGCTCAATCGGTGGCAGAAACTGCGGAAGACGTTCATGGGTTCACCTCCCTCGTTCGGGTTCGGGTTGGTGGTAGTTCGGGAACGAGCGGTGCGGAGTCCGAAGGGATCCCGCACCGCTCGTTCCCGGGGACGGCACTCAGCAGCCGTTGGGCTTGCTGTCCGTCACACCGCTGGAGTCGGTGACGTAGAACTTCTTGTTCGAGTCGCTCGCGGCGGGAGCGACGAGGCAGAACGCAGTCGCTCCGGCGGCGGGGGCGCTCGGGCTGTAGGCAATTGAAGAAGTGTTCGACCCCTGGGTGAACCCGTACTTGCCGAGACCGGTGTTGTCCGACGCCGTGTTCAGCATACTGCCGGCCGGGAACGAGCCGTTGTCGGTCTGATACGCGATGACCGCGGTTTTCGCGTTCGTGAGGTCGGACTTGACCCCAGAGTCCTTCGAGCTGTTTTGGATACCCAGGTAGACGGGAATTGCGATCGCGGCGAGGATGCCGATGATGATGACGACGACGAGGAGCTCGATCAGGGTGAAGCCCTTCTCGCCATCCTCCAGGAGGCCCTTGCGGCGAGCGTTGAGCTTGCCCATGAGTCGGAAGTACATTGCAGTGTCCATTCGGTCGGGTGGATGCGGGTCGCGGATGGGAGCGAGGACCCGTCCGTTGGCTTGATGGTATTTCCGAGGATTTTTTCGGCAGAATCCCACAAAAGGGGGCTTTTTCTTTGATATGGCACCCCAGTTCTGGGGAGCCCCCATACAGGGGACGGTCAGGTGTGAACGGTCACTTGACGAGGCTGGAGATCTGGAATATCGGCATGTAGAGTGCGACCACCATGCCGCCGATCACGACGCCGAGGAAGGCGATCATCAGCGGCTCGATCATGGCCGTCAGCTGCTCGGTGGCGGCTTCGACCTCCTGATCGTAGAAGTCGGCGATCTTGGTCAGCATGAGTTCCAGCGAGCCGGAGTCCTCCCCTACCGCGATCATCTGGATCACCATGCTCGGGAAGACGGGCTGCTCAGCGAGCGGGCCTGCGATCGATTCACCTTGCCGGACCGAATCGGCTACCTTGACCAAAGCACTCTCGATCACCCAGTTGCCTGACGTCTCGCCGACGATCTTCAACGCCTGCAAGATCGGAACGCCCGCGCTGATCATGTTCGCGAAGTTGCGGCTGAACCGCGCCACGGCGATCTTCTTCATCAGGGGTCCGAAAACTGGGAGCTTCAGCTTGATCGGGTCCACGCGCATGCGGACCTTTTCGGTGTGCTTATTCCGTGTCCACCAGACCGCACCGACGATCGACAGAACAACAAGGAGCGGCACCGCCCAGACCATCGCATGCGAGAGTTCCACGAGGATTTGTGTGGGAAGCGGCAACGTGCCCCCCAGGCCCTTGAACATGTTCTCGAACACAGGGACGATGAACAGCAGCATCGCGACGACCGCGACCAGCGACAGGCACAGCACGATCACCGGGTAGGTCAGCGCCGACTTGATGGTGCCGCGGAGCTTGACCTCCTTCTCGAAGTTCGTCGCGACCGACTCGAGCGAGCTGTCGAGGAACCCGCCGGTCTCTCCCGCACGCACCATGTTGATCATGAGCGGCGGGAAGGCGTCAGCATGCTTGCGCATCGCGTCGGAGATGGCGATTCCCGACTCCACATCGTCGCGGACTTTCGCCATGATCACCGCGAGCTTCTTGTTCTCAGTCTGCTCGGCGACGATGTTGAGCGTGCGGAGGATGGAGAGACCCGAGCCGATCATGGTGGCCATCTGCCGACTCATGATGGCCAGATCCTTAAGCTTGACTCCGCTGCCGAAGCCGAAGTTGATCTCCCGGTCGAGGCCGGTGCCTTCGGGGGCCTCCTCTATCGAGATGGGCGAGAGGCCCATGGTCCTCAGGCGCGCGGCGGCGGAGCCCTCGCCCGGAGCATCGAGCTTGCCTTTGACCACCTTGCCTTCGGCCGTGCGGCCGCGATAGGCGTACGTCGTCGACGAGGCCATCTACCTCACCACTCCCGAGTAGCTGTCGCCGAAATCCGGACCGCTGGCCGCCATCGCCCGCGCCGACGCTTCGGTGGGCGACTCCACGCGCTGGATGAGACGGTGGATGCTCTCCACGTCATGAGCTTTGTCGAGCGCGGCCTTGTGCGTGATCACGCCCGAGTTGACCAGCTCCGCCAGATGCTGGTCCATCGTGTGCATCCCGTCGCCGCGACCCGCCTGCATCGCCGAGGCGATCTGGTAGGTCTTGCCCTCGCGGATGAGGTTCGCAATGGCGGGCGTCATCATCAGCACCTCCGTCGCAACGACACGGCCTTTGCCGGACGCGCGCTTGACGAGGGTCTGGCAGACGACACCCTGCAGCGTGCCGGCCAGCTGTGCGCGGACCTGGTCCTGCTGGTGGGGCGGGAAGACGTCGATCACGCGGTCGATGGTCTGGGGAGCATCCTGGGTGTGCAGGGTGGCGAACACGAGGTGACCGGTCTCCGCCGCGGTCAGAGCGACAGAGATGGTCTCCAGGTCGCGGAGCTCACCGATCAGGATCACGTCCGGGTCCTGGCGGAGGACATGCTTGAGCGCGTTGTTGAAGCTGTGGGTATCGTGGCCGACCTCGCGCTGGTTGACGATCGACTTCTTGTGGGTGTGCATGAACTCGATCGGGTCTTCGACCGTGACGATGTGGTCGGCGCGCGTCGAGTTCACCAGGTCGATCAGGGCGGCGAGGGTCGTCGACTTCCCCGAACCGGTGGGTCCGGTCACCAGCACGAGTCCGCGTGGCAGGCCGGCGAAGCCGCCGATGGCCTCCGGCACGCCCAACTCGCGTAGCTGCTTGATCTCGGTGGGGATCAGACGGAAGGCTGCGCCGACCGACCCGCGCTGCTGGTAGAAGTTGACGCGGAAGCGGGAGTTCGCCGAGATCGTGAATGCGAAGTCCAGCTCGAGCTCCCGCTTGAAGATCTCGGCCTGTCGCTCGGTGAGCAGGCTGTACAGTGCGGCCAGCGTGCGTTCGTGTCCCCATGGCTCGGACGCGATGGCCGGAGTGAGGGAGCCGTCGATGCGCACCATGGGCGCCGCTCCGACGGTCACGTGAAGGTCGGACGCGCGCTGCAGCACCACCTCCCGGAGCGCGGCGATCAGGTCAGGGTCCGCCCTCGCGAGTGCGTCCCGTTCGGCGGGAGTGAGGGTGGCGGTGTCCTCGGCGAAGACGGGCGCCGCAACGGCGGGGCCCGTCGGGGCGACCGGCTCGGCGGCGCGGCGGCCTTCTGGCACCAGGCGCGTCGCGGGGCCGGAGTGATCGTCGAGCGAATAGACGACCTGGCCGGTCGGCGGAGGAACGGGAGCCGCATAGTCGACCGACGCGGACACGGGCGCCGCATAGTCGACCGACGCGGACGCGGACGCCGCAGAGTCGACCGACGCGGACGCGGACGCCGCATAGTCGACCGACGCGGACGCAGGCGCCGAGTAATCGATCGGCGATGATGTCGGCGCCGAGTAATCGATCGGCGCGGGGACGGCGGCGGGCGGGACGAGAGGCTCCGTGAGCGCCGGGTAGGCCTCCGTCGCCGGGTATGCCGGGTGGGTGTCCGCCGGCGACTCCCAGCGTGGCGGCGTCAACGGCACGCCGGGACCCGGTGCCCAGCCGTCCGCCGTCGCGCCATGCGGCGTGACGGGGATCTCGTAGAGGGGCTTCGCCACCGGCGGCGGGAAGCCGCCCCAGCTCTGGTCGTTCCCGTCGGTCATGGGCCCTCCTTCGTCACTTCACTCGGGGTCGTCCTGGTCACGCCACCACCCGCAGAATCTCTTCGACGGATGTCATCCCGCGCACGGCCTTCTCCCAGCCGTCTTCGCGGAGCGTCAGCATCCCCTGCTCGCGCGCGGTGCGCCCGATCTCAGCGCTCGAGGCGCGTTCCACAGCCAGACGCTCGATGTCCTCGGTCACGGCCATCACCTCGTGAACGGCGATGCGACCCCGATAACCCGTGTTCGAGCAGGAGGGGCAGCCCACGGGGACGAACAGCTGCGGCAGAGGCTGTTGCGCGGACACGGGGAAACGGAGTCGGGCGAGGTCGTCGACGGAATACGCCCCCGGCTGCTTGCACCGCTCGCACAGACGACGCGCGAGGCGCTGGGCGACCACGCAGTCGAGGGCGGAGCCGACGAGGAAGGGCTCGATGTCCATCTCGGTCAGGCGGGTGACGGCGCTGGGGGCGTCGTTGGTGTGCAGGGTGGAGAGCACCAGGTGGCCGGTCAGCGACGCCTCGATCGCGATCTGCGCGGTCTCGTGGTCGCGGATCTCGCCCAGCAGCACCACGTCGGGGTCGCTGCGGAGGATGCTGCGCAGCGCGCTCGCGAACGTCAGGCCCGCCTTGGGGTTGACCTGCACCTGGTTGATGCCCGCCATCCGGTACTCGACCGGGTCCTCGACGGTGATCACGTTGATCTCGGGGCGGGCCACCGCGTTGAGCGTCGTGTACAGCGTGGTCGACTTGCCCGAACCGGTCGGGCCGGTGACCAGGATCATCCCGTACGGCTTCGAGTACGACGCCCGATAGGTCTCGAAGTTGCGCTCGAGCAGGTTGAGGTCGGTGAGCGTCATCCCGGTGTTCGTGTTGTCCAGGATGCGCATGACGACCTTCTCGCCCCACACCGTCGGCAGGGTCGCGACGCGGAGGTCGATCTGGCGGCCGCCGTGGACCACCGACATGCGGCCGTCCTGCGGCTTGCGACGCTCGGCGATGTCGATGTCGCTCATGATCTTGAGGCGGGAGATCACGCCGTTCTGGATCGCCTTCGGCGCGCTCTGCATCGCGTGCAGCACGCCGTCGATGCGGTACCGCACCCGCACGTCGTGCTCGGCCGGCTCGATGTGGATGTCGGAGGCGTGGTCCTGGATGGCCTGGCTCACGAGCAGGTTCACGAAACGCACGATCGGTGCTTCGTCG
Source organism: Leifsonia sp. TF02-11 (assembly GCF_017565305.1). Classification (GTDB taxonomy): domain Bacteria; phylum Actinomycetota; class Actinomycetes; order Actinomycetales; family Microbacteriaceae; genus Leifsonia. The sequence goes on along the minus strand of NZ_JAGEKP010000013.1, from coordinate 148,631 downwards.
TCGGCCTCGGTCACGGCGCTCTGGTCTTCGACGGGGGCGGACTCCTCCTCCAGCGTGCTGGTGAGGTCGCTGAGCTCGTCGTCGGCGCGGATGTAGCGGTCGATCGCGGTCAGGAGGTCGGCCTCGTCGGCGACGACTGCGGTGACGCCCATGTGCGCGGCGGCGCGCACGTCGTCGAGCGCGAAGACGTTGCCGGGGTCGGCCATCGCCAGGACCACCGAACCGGCGGAGGTCCCGATCGGGAGGACGGTGTGCCGGCGGCAGATCGCGCCGGGGATCAGGCCGACCGCCGCGCGGTCGACCGGGTAGTCGGCGAGCTCGACGAACGGCAGGCCGGACTGCGCCGCGCGGGCGCGCGCGAGCTGCCCGGCGGTGATCGCCCCGCGGCTCAACAGCTCGCGGACGACGGCCTCGTCGGCGCTCGGCTCGGTCTCGACACGGTCCAGGTACTCGATGGGGAGATGGCCGTGCAGAATCAGGATCTCGGTCATGGACGCCACAAGGGACCTCCTCGGATAGAAGTCCTGTCGCTTCGGGTGACGACAGGGCACCGCCGTCGCCCGGGCGAGACTCCGGGCGGGGCGAAGCTTTGTCACCGTATCCGCCGCCGCGACATGCGGAACAGCCCCGCGTGCGGGTGCCCCACGCGCGGGGGCCAGCGCCGTGCAGCCATCACTTCCTCACTTCCTCCCGCCCGCAGCCCGCGTTTTGCGGGAGAAAGTGAGGAAGCGATGGTCAGCGGCGGCGGATGTCTCCGCGGCGGCTGGCGAGATAGACGAGGATGCCGCCGAGCACGGCGCAGCCCATGGTCGTCAGCCAGAACGGGAGGGTTCCTGCGGCGTTACCGGTGGTCGCCTGGACGATACCCACAACGAAGCTCACGACGGCCACCACGAGCGCGACGCCGGCGAAACCCAGCATCGAGCGGCCGACCGTGTCCGTGTACTCCAGAAGCCTCCACACGGTTCTATTGTCGCGCACCGCGACGCCTGCAACGACGAAGGCCCCCGGCATATGCCGGGGGCCTTCGTGATACGGACTACCTCAACGTTAGTTGTAGGTACCCGGGGTGTAGTCGTCCGAGCTGAAGCTGTCGAAGTCGACGAAGCTCAGGTCGTTCTCGCTGAACGCGGAGTCGTCGGCGAAGATGCGGTTGGGGTACCGCTCCGCCTTGGCCTCCTCGGTCGCCTCCACCGAGACGTTCCGGTAGCGGGACAGACCCGTTCCGGCCGGGATGAGCTTACCGATGATGACGTTCTCCTTGAGACCGATCAGCGGGTCGGACTTGCCCTCCATGGCCGCCTGCGTCAGGACGCGGGTGGTCTCCTGGAAGGACGCGGCCGACAGCCACGACTCGGTCGCCAGCGAGGCCTTGGTGATACCCATGACCTCCTGACGGGCGGACGCCGTCTTCTTGCCCTCGGTCAGCGCAGCGCGGTTGATCTCGTTGTACCGCGAACGGTCGACGAGCTCGCCCGGCAGCAGCTCCGTGTCACCGTGGTCGACCACGGTCACCTTGCGGAGCATCTGGCGGACGATGACCTCGATGTGCTTGTCGTGGATCGGGACACCCTGCGAGCGGTAGACGCCCTGCACGCCGCCCACCAGGTGCTTCTGCACCTCGCGGACGCCCTTGACCCGGAGGACTTCCTTCGGGTCGACGGTGCCGACGATCAGCTGCTGGCCGAGCTCGACGCGCTGGCCGTCCTCCACCAGGAGGGTCGAGCGCTTCAGCACCGGGTAGACGTGCGGCTCGTCGCCGTTGTCCGGGGTCAGGATGACCTTGCGGGACTTGTCCGTCTCCTCGATGACGATGCGGCCGGCAGCCTCGGCGATCGGGGACGCACCCTTGGGGGTACGGGCCTCGAAGAGCTCCTGGACGCGCGGCAGACCCTGGGTGATGTCGTCCGCGGAGGCCGAACCACCGGTGTGGAAGGTACGCATCGTCAGCTGCGTTCCGGGCTCACCGATCGACTGGGCGGCGATGATGCCGACCGCCTCGCCGATGTCGACGAGCTTGCCGGTCGCGAGCGAACGGCCGTAGCAGGCGGCGCAGACGCCGACCGCCGACTCACAGGTGAGCACCGAGCGGACCTTGATGTCGGTCACGCCGGCGGCCACCAGCTTGTCGATGAGCACGTCGCCCACGTCTTCGCCGGCCTTCGCCACGACGGAACCGTCGGTTCCGACCGCGTCGGCGGCGAGGGTACGCGCGAACACGGAGTTCTCGACGTTCGGGTCGCGGGTGAGCACGCCGTCGGCGTCCACGGTCGCGATCGGGAGGTCGAGGCCCTTGGTCGTGCCGCAGTCGTCCTCGCGGATGATGACATCCTGCGAGACGTCCACCAGACGACGGGTCAGGTAGCCCGAGTCGGCCGTACGGAGTGCCGTGTCGGCCAGACCCTTACGGGCACCGTGCGTCGCGATGAAGTACTCCGCAACCGACAGCCCCTCGCGGTACGAGGAGATGATCGGGCGCGGGATGATCTCACCCTTCGGGTTGTTCACCAGACCACGCATACCGGCGATGTTGCGCACCTGCAGCCAGTTACCACGGGCACCCGACGTCACCATGCGGTTGATGGTGTTGTCGGCCGGGAAGTTGGCGCGCATGGCCTCGGCCACCTCGTTGGTCGCCTCGGTCCAGATCTTCACCAGCTCCTGGCGACGCTCGAGGTCGGTCGTGAGACCCTTCTCGAACTCGGCGGTGATCTTGGCGGCCTTCTTCTCGTAGCCGGCCACGATCTGCGCCTTGTTCGGCGGGGTCAGGATGTCGCTCAGCGACACCGTGACGCCCGAGCGGGTGCCCCAGTAGAAGCCGGCGTCCTTGATCCGGTCGAGTGCGGCGGCGACCTCCACCTTCGGGTACCGCTCGGCGAGGGCGTTGACGATCGACGAGATCTGGCCCTTGTCGGCGACAGCCTCCACGTAGGGGTAGTCCGCCGGCAGCGCCTCGTTGAAGAGGGCGCGGCCGAGGGTGGTCTCCACGATCGCGGTGGTGGGCTGCGTCCCGGTGTCGGCCGCGTCGGACGGCACGTAGTCGTTCAGACGGATCTTCACCTTGGCGTTCAGGTGCAGCGTGCCCTGGTCCTTCGCGAGGATCGCCTCGGAGACCGAGGAGAACGCGCGACCCTCGCCCACGGCGCCCTCGCGGACGGTGGTGAGGTGGTGCAGACCGATGATCATGTCCTGCGAGGGCAGGGTGACCGGGCGGCCGTCGGACGGCTTCAGGATGTTGTTCGAGGCGAGCATCAGGATGCGGGCCTCGGCCTGGGCCTCCACCGACAGCGGGAGGTGCACGGCCATCTGGTCGCCGTCGAAGTCCGCGTTGAAGGCGGCGCAAACCAGCGGGTGGAGCTGGATGGCCTTGCCCTCGACGAGCTGCGGCTCGAACGCCTGGATGCCGAGACGGTGCAGGGTGGGAGCGCGGTTCAGGAGGACGGGGCGCTCGCGGATGATCTCCTCGAGGACGTCCCAGACCTGCGGGCGCGAACGCTCCACCATGCGCTTGGCGGCCTTGATGTTCTGAGCGTGGCTCAGGTCGATCAGGCGCTTGATCACGAACGGCTTGAACAGCTCCAGCGCCATCTGCTTGGGCAGACCGCACTGGTGCAGCTTCAGCTGCGGACCGACGATGATGACCGAACGGCCCGAGTAGTCCACGCGCTTGCCGAGCAGGTTCTGGCGGAACCGGCCCTGCTTGCCCTTCAGCATGTCGCTGAGGGACTTGAGCGCGCGGTTGCCGGTGCCCGTGACCGGGCGGCCGCGGCGGCCGTTGTCGAACAGCGCGTCGACGGCCTCCTGGAGCATGCGCTTCTCGTTGTTCACGATGATCTCGGGCGCACCGAGGTCGAGCAGGCGGCGCAGACGGTTGTTGCGGTTGATCACGCGACGGTAGAGGTCGTTCAGGTCGGAGGTCGCGAAGCGGCCGCCGTCGAGCTGGACCATCGGGCGCAGCTCCGGCGGGATGACCGGGACGACGTCGAGGACCATCGCGGCCGGCGAGTTGCCGGTCGCCAGGAACGACGAAACCACGCGCAGGCGCTTGATGGCGCGGATCTTCTTCTGGCCCTTGCCGGTGGCGATCTGCTCGCGGAGCAGCTCGGCCTCGGCGTTCAGGTCGAAGGACTGCAGGCGGCGCTTGATCGCCTCGGCGCCCATGAAGGCCTCGAAGTACAGGCCGTAGCGGTCGACGAGCTCGTTGAAGTCCGCGTCCTCCGGCTTGAGGTCGCCGACCTTGAGGGTGCGGAAGGACTCCCACACGCGCTCGAGCCGGGCGATGTCCTCGTCGTAGGACTTGCGGATCTGGCCCATCTCCTTCTCGGAGGTGTCCTTGACGCGACGCTTCTGGTCGGCCTTGGCACCTTCCTCCTCGAGGGCGGCGAGATCGGTCTCGAGGCGCTGCAGACGCTCGGCGACGCGGGCATCGCGCTGGTCGGACAGCGTCTTGATCTCCAGGCGCAGCTCGTTCTCGAGGCCGGGGAGGTCGGCGTGACGGCCGTCCTCGTCGACCTCGATCACCATGTACGCGGCGAAGTAGATGACCTTCTCGAGGTCCTTCGGCGCCATGTCGAGCAGGTAGCCGAGGCGGCTGGGCACACCCTTGAAGTACCAGATGTGCGTGACCGGCGCGGCCAGCTCGATGTGGCCCATGCGCTCGCGGCGCACGGAGGACTTGGTGACCTCCACGCCACAGCGCTCGCACACGATGCCCTTGAAGCGGACGCGCTTGTACTTGCCGCACGAGCACTCCCAGTCGCGGGACGGTCCGAAGATCTGCTCTCCGAACAGGCCGTCCTTCTCGGGCTTCAGCGTGCGGTAGTTGATCGTCTCGGGCTTCTTGACCTCGCCGTAGCTCCAGCGACGGATGTCGTCAGCGGTGGCCAGGCCGATACGCAGCTCGTCAAATGTTGTCGATTCGAGCAATGTTTAACTCTCTCCTAGAAAGATTCGTCAGTTGGGTCTGGCTGGCGCTTAGATCTCGTCGATCGACGACGACTCGAAGCGCGAGGAGATGTTGATGCCGAGCTCCTCCGCAGCGCGGAAGGCCTCGTCGTCGGCGTCGCGCAGGCTGACCGCCTGGCCGTCGGCCGAGAGGACCTCCACGTTCAGGCAGAGCGACTGCATCTCCTTGATGAGGACCTTGAAGGACTCCGGGATGCCCGGCTCCTGGATGTTCTCACCCTTGACGATGGCCTCGTAGACCTTGACGCGACCGAGGATGTCATCCGACTTGATGGTCAGGAGCTCCTGGAGCGCGTACGCGGCTCCATAGGCCTCGAGGGCCCACACCTCCATCTCACCGAAGCGCTGACCACCGAACTGCGCCTTACCACCGAGCGGCTGCTGGGTGATCATCGAGTACGGGCCGGTCGAACGCGCGTGGATCTTGTCGTCGACCAGGTGGTGCAGCTTCAGGATGTACATGTAGCCGACCGACACCGGGTCGGGGTAGGGCTCGCCGGAACGGCCGTCGAACAGCTGCGTCTTTCCGGACGAGCCGATCAGGCGGTCGCCGTCGCGCGTCGGGAGCGTCGAGTCGAGCAGACCCGCGATCTCCTCCTCCTTGGCACCGTCGAACACCGGGGTCGCGACCTTGGTGTTCGGTGCGGCGCTGTGCGCGGCCTCGGGGAGGTCGGCGGCCCACTTGGGCTTGCCGGAGATCTCCCAGCCGTTCTTCGCGATCCAGCCGAGGTGGATCTCGAGGACCTGGCCGAAGTTCATTCGACCGGGCACGCCCAGCGGGTTGAGGATGACGTCGACCGGCGTGCCGTCCGCGAGGAACGGCATGTCCTCGACCGGGAGGATCTTCGAGATGACGCCCTTGTTGCCGTGACGGCCGGCGAGCTTGTCACCCGCGGTGATCTTGCGCTTCTGGGCGATGTAGACCACGACACGCTGGTTCACGCCGGAGCCGAGCTCGTCGTCGCCGTCCTGCGCGTCGAAGACCTTGACACCGATGATGGTGCCCTCCTCGCCGTGCGGGACCTTGAGGGAGGTGTCGCGCACCTCGCGGCTCTTCTCGTTGAAGATCGCGCGGAGCAGGCGCTCCTCGGCCGACAGCTCGGTCTCGCCCTTCGGCGTGACCTTGCCGACGAGGATGTCGCCGGGGCGCACCTCGGCGCCGATGCGGATGATGCCGCGCTCGTCGAGGTCGGCCAGGAGGTCCGGGCTGACGTTCGGCAGGTCGCGGGTGATCTCCTCCTTGCCCAGCTTGGTGTCGCGGGCGTCGACCTCGTACTCCTCGATGTGGATCGAGGAGAGGGTGTCGTCCTTCACCAGGTTCTGGCTGAGGATGATCGCGTCCTCGAAGTTGTGACCCTCCCACGGCATGAACGCCACGAGCAGGTTCTTGCCGAGGGCGAGCTCGCCGTTCTCGGTGGCAGGGCCGTCTGCGACGACCTCGCCCGCCTCGATCCGGTCGCCCTCGTCGACGACCACGCGGTGGTTGTACGAGGTGCCCTGGTTGGAGCGGTCGAACTTGCGCAGGTAGTAGGTCTTGATCGTGCCGTCGTCCGCCTGGACGGTGACGGCGTCGGCCGAGACCTCGGAGACAACGCCGGACTTCTCGGCGGTGACCACGTCACCGGCGTCGATGGCCGCGTAGCCCTCCATACCGGTACCGACGACCGGGCTCTCCGAGCGGAGCAGCGGCACCGCCTGGCGCTGCATGTTCGCACCCATGAGGGCTCGGTTGGCGTCGTCGTGCTCGAGGAACGGGATCAGGGAGGTACCCACCGACACCATCTGGCGCGGGGAGACGTCCATGTAGCCGATCTCGTCTGCGGGGATCAGGTCGACCTCGCCGCCCTTCTGGCGGGCGAGCACGCGCTCCTCGACGAAGTGGCCGTTCGCGTCGAGCGGGGCGTTGGCCTGCGCGACGACGAAGTCGTCCTCCTCGGAAGCGGTGAGGTAGTCGATTTGCTCGGTCACGCGACCGTCGACGACCTTGCGGTACGGGGTCTCGATGAAGCCGAACGAGTTGATCCGCGCGAACGACGCGAGCGAGCCGATCAGACCGATGTTCGGGCCTTCCGGGGTCTCGATCGGGCACATGCGGCCGTAGTGCGAGGGGTGGACGTCACGGACCTCGACGCCCGCGCGCTCACGGCTCAGACCACCGGGGCCGAGCGCCGAGAGGCGGCGCTTGTGGGTCAGACCCGCGAGCGGGTTGTTCTGGTCCATGAACTGCGACAGCTGCGACGTTCCGAAGAACTCCTTGATCGCGGCGACGACGGGTCGCACGTTGATCAGGGTCTGCGGGGTGATCGCCTCGATGTCCTGCGTGGTCATGCGCTCGCGGACGACGCGCTCCATGCGGCTCAGGCCCGTGCGGACCTGGTTCTGGATGAGCTCGCCGACGGCGCGGATGCGACGGTTGCCGAAGTGGTCGATGTCGTCGGTGTCGAGACGGATGTCGGTCTCGACGCCGTTACGCAGGCCCTTGAAGGTGGTCTGGCCGTCGTGCAGGGCGACCAGGTACTTGATCGTCGCGAGGATGTCCTGGACGGTCAGCACGGAGTCCGTCAGCGGGGCCTCCAGGCCGAGCTTGCGGTTGATCTTGTACCGGCCGACCTTGGCGAGGTCGTAGCGCTTCGGGTTGAAGTAGAAGTTGTCCAGCAGCGCACGCGCGGCCTCTGCGGCGACCTGCTCGCCCGGACGCAGCTTGCGGTAGATGTCCTTCAGCGCCTCCTCCTTGGTGAGGATGGCGTCCTTCTCGAGGGTCAGCTCGATCGACTGGTAGCCGGCGAACTCGCTGAGGATCTCCTCGCTGGTGAGGCCGAGGGCCTTCAGGAAGACGGTGACCGACTGCTTGCGCTTGCGGTCGATGCGGACACCGACCTGGTCGCGCTTGTCGATCTCGAACTCGAGCCACGCGCCGCGGCTCGGGATGACGCGCGCCGAGTAGATGTCCTTGTCGGACGTCTTGTCGGCTGCGGCCTCGAAGTAGACGCCCGGCGAGCGGACGAGCTGCGAGACGACGACACGCTCGGTGCCGTTGATGATGAAGGTGCCCTTCTCGGTCATGAGCGGGAAGTCGCCCATGAAGACCGTCTGGGTCTTGATCTCACCCGTGAGGTGGTTCATGAACTCGGCCTCGACGTAGAGCGGGGCCGCGTAGGTCTTGCCCTTCTCCTTGCACTCGTCGATCGAGTACTTCTTCTCTTCGAGGAACGGGTTCGTGAACGAGAGCTGCATGGTCTCGCCGAGGTCCTCGATGGGAGAGATCTCTTCGAAGATCTCCTCGAGGCCCGTGTTGGCGGGCAGATCCTGACGACCCTGGGCCTCGGCCTCGGCGACGCGTGCCTTCCACGCGTCGTTTCCGACCAGCCAGTCGAAGCTCTCCGTCTGCAGTGCGAGCAGATCGGGAACGGTGAGGGTGTCCGTGATCTTGGCGAACGAGAGACGAGATGCGGCTCGTCCGTTCTTGGGTGTCTTGTCGGTGTTGGTTGCGTTGCGCGCAGCAGCCAAGGAAATAACCTCCGTGGGCCCCGTCGGGCCAGTTACTGTCGGTCGAGATGTGGTGTTATGAGGGACGAGGACTCCCAGACACGTCGCGCGGCGCCGTATCTGACCCGGTGAACCGGGCCCAGACGCGTGCGTGGAAAGTCAGAGCCGACCGCAATATGAAGGCAAGGGTGTGCGCTGGGAGCGCAAAGAACCACTATATGTCAAACTGACGCGCCGTGTCCAGTCTTTTCTTGACCCGGGCCGCAGTCTCGGTGTATAACCGCGCGGACGCCCCGATATTCCCGGATCTGCGCGGGCGATTCTCTGGGTGGATTGCCAGGCTAGCGCAGGCGCGGCGGGAGGGAGTCGACCGTCGCGAAGACGGCCTCCTCGCGCGACCGCGGCTCCCAGCCGAGCAGGCTCCTCGCCTTGTGCGAGGAGCCGTTGCGATAGACGCCGATGTCGGCCAGTGAGCCGCGGACGCGCCGGCTGAACGGGGCGGCTGCCGTGACCACCCAGGTCGGCATCACGCCGGTGCGCACCCGGTCGCCGGCAGGCGAGCCGAGGTGGCCGCGGATCAGCAGCGCGAGCTCCGGGGCGCTCAGGGCATCCCCCGCCGTCGCGAGGAACCGCTCGCCCGCGGCTTCGGGACGGGTCATCGCGAGCAGGTGCAGGCCGGCCACATCGCGCACGTCGACGACGCCGAAGTACACGTCGGGCAGGCGCGGGAGGCGGCCCTCCTTCACGAGCTTGACCAGCTCGACGGAGCTGGAGTAGTCGGGGCCGAGCACCGGGCCGAGGATGCCGACCGGATTGACGGTGGCGAGCTGGAGGTCTGCACCCTCCTTCTCGACGAAATCCCAGGCGGCCCGCTCGGCCAGCGTCTTGGAGCGGACGTAGGCGCTGATCGGGCGGCCGCTGTCGAGCTCGGTCCAGTCGACCTCCGTGAACGGGCGCTTCGTGGGCGCGTGACCGTAGCCGATCGCGGCGAACGACGAGGTGAGGACGACCCGCTCCACCCCCGCGTCGCGAGCGGCGCGAAGCACCCGCAGAGCACCCTCCCTGGCCGGGCGCACCAGCTCGTCGGGATCCTTCGGCTCGGTCATCGGGAACGGGGAGGCGACGTGCAGCACGTACCGGCAGCCGGCGACCGCGTCCGCCCAGCCGGCGTCGTCGAGGAGGTCGGCGACGGCGAACTCCAGGCGGTCGCCGGCATCCGGGAGGCCGCCCGCCGCCAACTGCGAGCGCACGTCCGCCGCGCGCTGCGGCGATCGGACGGTGGTGCGGACGTCGTAGCCCGCCTCCAGCGCCGCGAGCACGCAGTGCGCCCCGACGAAACCCGACCCGCCCGTCACCAGCACCCGATCCGCCATGGCCACATCCTCCTCCGCCACATCCTCCTCCACCGCAGTCGCCGGGCACAGGGGGACGGGTCAGGAACGGACGAGCGCGATGGCCTGGGCACGGGACTGGACCCCGAGCTTGGCGAAGATGGCGTTGATGTGGGTCTTGACCGTGGCGGTGCCGACGAAGAGGGTGCCAGCGATCTCGCCGTTGCTGAGACCGTCGGCGACCAGGGCGAGCACCTCGGCCTCCCGCCTGGTGAGTGTCGGGAACCGGGCGACGAGGCCGTCCGGCCGATCGGCCGCGCCGGCGGGCACCGCCGAGGTCAGCGAGCCGATGATGCGGGCGCCGACCTCCGGGGCGAACGTGGACTGCCCGCGGGCGACGGCGCGCACGGCCGCGGCCAGCTCGGCACGGCCCGCGTCCTTCGTCAGGTAGCCGCGCGCGCCGGCGCGCAGCGCGGTGAGGATCGACTCGTCGTCGGCGAAGGTGGTCAGCACCAGCACGGCGACGCCGGGTGCGTCCCGCGTGATGCGTTCCGTCGCGCCGACGCCGTCGACCACCGGCATGCGCAGATCCATCAGCACGACGTCGGGACGTTCGGACACCGCGAGCGCCACGGCTTCCGCGCCGTCGGCGGCCGCACCGACGACCTCCACGTCGGGCAGGAGTCCGAGCACGGTGACCAGCCCGTCGCGGATGATCGCCTGGTCGTCCGCGACGACGACACGGATCGGGGACTCGGCGTCGGGGAGGGCGGCGCTCATGCCAGCCTCGCCTCGGCCGTCACCGTGAACCGGCCGTCCGCGGAAGACGCGGCGACGGAGCCGCCGAGCGGCAGCGCGGCGAAGCGCTCGCGCATCCCCTCGAGGCCGTGGCCTCCGCCGGAGACCGCGAGCTCGGAGACCGGGGCCGCCGCGACGCGCGAGGCGACCAGCGGAGAGGAGACGGTGAGCAGCACCCGCCCAGTCTGCCAGTCGAGCCCTGCGTCGACCGGAGCGCCGGGGGCGTGCTTGCGCGCGTTGCTCAGCGCCTCCTGCAGGGCGCGCTGCAACGCCGTCGCCTGACGCGCGCTCAGCGGCCGCGGTTCACCGGCCACGCAGAGGTCGGCCGTGCCGCCGAGCGTGCGGTGGGCGGCGACGAGGTCGTCGAGGGTGGCGCGGAAGTCGGCCGGGGTCACGGTCGCCTCCTCCGCCGTGCGGTCGGGATCGCGCAGAGCGGCGACGGCCCTGCGCGCCTCCGCCAGCCCGTCGGCCGCGAGGCCGCGCGCGACCACGACCCGGTCGCGCGCCGCTTCGGCGTCACCGGCCTCCAACAGCGCGTCGACCGCGTCGAGCTGGATGACGAGGCCGCCCAGGCTGTGCGCGAGCACGTCGTGCAGGTCGCGGGCGATGGCCACACGGGCGGCTTCCTCGCGCATCTCGAGGTCGCGCTCGCGCAGCAGCGCCGCCTGTTCCTCTGTGGTGCGGAACTGGCGCCGGCTCAGCCCGGCGAACGCGGCCAGCACGATGCCGGCCATCTCGCCGAGCACTGCGGTGACGGGCGACCCGAACGGCACGGCGCCGACGGCGACCAGCGCGGCGGAGGCCACAGCGACGGCCCCGCCCAGCTGCAGGGGTCGCTCGGGGTCGCCGATCAGGTACAGCACGGCCACGGCCGCGGGGACGATCGCGAGGCCGTCGGTGGCCGGCGCGACGAACGCGCCGGTGACCGCGGCGACGAGGCTCAGCACCAGGGCGGTGCGCCGGCCCCGACCGGCGAAGCTCATCGTCGAACGGAGGACCCACGCGGCGAGGGAGACGAACGCGACGACGAGCACCCACACCGGGCGGTCCTCGGTGTGGGTGCGCAGCAGCGACCAGCCGATGGCGGCGGCGCCGAGCAGGTTCAGTGTGAGGGCCAGCAGCCCCGGCCTGGTCCAGAAGTCCACGACACCATCATGCGGCGAGCGCGGCGTGTCGATCGAGACGCGCCGCGAAGACGGCGGTCCGGGCGGCGCGGTTGGCGGCGAAGACGAGGAAGATGACGCCGGTGGCGGTCACCAGGTGCGATCCGGCGGCGGAGGCGAGCACATCGACGCCGATGCGGATGCCGATCACGACGACCCAGAGCACCATCCCCAGCACTCCGGTGCGCGACTCGTACGTGGCGACGTAACGGGCGTCTTTGCCGACCTGCACGGGGTTCTCGAGGCGGCGGAAGTGCGCGATCGCGCCCATCCACGCGCCGACGCCGAGCGACAGCACGAGCTCGCCGGCGACCACGGCGATGTCCAGCGGAGTGAGCGAAGACGGCTTGACCTGCTGCCCGATCGTCACCAGCCCGACGACGGTCATGATCGCGGGGAATCGCCACATTTTGGCGATCGACACCGGGCGCCAGGTGAGCTGCCGGTAGCCGACCCAGCAGATCAGCAGCAGGATGAGGATCGCGTTGGTCAGCGTCTGGACGGTCATGGGGGTCGTTCCTTCCGGCCGGAGGATCCGGCCACTCCCCCAGCGTCGTCGACGGGCGCCGCCGGCGGCACCGCCCGGCGGCGGAGACCGGGTGGAGACGCGGGTGGAGATCGGGTGGAGGCCGTCGGCGGCGCAGCGGCGTCCGCGGCTACGCTGGACGCGTGTCCCAGAACCCGTCGGTCCCGTCGGTGGTCCTCGCCGAGAGCGGCTACCTCGCCAGCATCGAGCCCGACCGGTTCGTGCCAGGGGCGTACCAGCTGATCGTCGACGGGACCCCGCAGTCGCACGTCGACCTGGACGACCCGAGCCGGCTGTTCTTCGAGTACGTGCAGCGGATGGGCAATGTGATCGACCTCATCGGCGAGCCGGGGCAGCCGATCACCGCCGTGCACCTGGGTGCCGGCGCTCTGACGCTCCCCCGCTATGTCGCCTACACCAGGCCGGGCTCGCGGCAGCAGGTGGTCGAACTCGAGAGCCGGTTGGTCGACCTGGTCCGCGAGAACCTCCCGCTGCCGCGCTACGCGCAGATCCGCATCCGGCACGGCGACGCCCGGGAGGTCGTCGGCAAGCTTCCAGCGGGCCTCCGCGGGGAGGTCGATCTGCTGGTCGTCGACATCTTCAGCGGCTCGCGGACGCCCGCGCACGTGACCAGTGTTGAGTTCTACCGCTCGGCGGTGTCGCTGCTGAAGCCGGACGGCATCGTCCTCGTCAACGTCGCCGACGGTCCGCCGCTGACGTTCGCACGCAGCCAGGTGTCGACGCTCGGCGCTGTCGTCGAGAATGTGGCCGCCCTGGCAGAGACGCAGGTGCTCAAGGGGCGGCGCTTCGGGAATGTCGTGCTGGTGGGCTCGAACTCGCCGCTGCCGCTGGAGTGGCTGCCACGGCTCCTGGCGAGCGGACCGCATCCCGCGAAGGCCGTCGCCGGCGAGGAGCTGCGCACGTTCGCCGCCGGCGCTCCCATCGTGACCGACCAGACCAGCGTCCCGTCGCCGCCGCCCGCACGCAGTATCTTCCAGAGCGGCACGCGGCGCGACTGACGGGCGTCACGCGTGGCGGAAGAGCACGGCGTGTCCGGGCCGCAGCTGCGCGAACGCGTCGAGCGAGCGGTCGGCCACGACCGCGATGACCGGGTAGCCGCCGGTCACGGGATGGTCGGCGAGGAGGACGGTGGGCCGGCCGTCCGGTGAGACCTGAACGGCCCCGGCGACCATGGGCTCGCTCGGCAGCTCGCGGGACACGGAGCGCTCGAGCAGCACGGGAGCCGCGGGCTCGACGCCTGCGGCATGCGACGGCGTGCGCGGCGGATCGAGTCGCACTCCCACGCGGTCGCCTTCTGCGCTCACGCGCCACTCCACGGTGAAGAACGCGTCGAGAGCCTCCGGGGTGAACCAGTCCGCACGAGGGCCGCGGTGTGCGCGCACCTCGGCGACGGCTTCCCCCGGCTCGAAGATCGGGACGAAGTCGACGGCGGGAACCGGCGTTCCCGGCTCCGCGCCGATTGCGAGGAGGTCACCGGCCTTCAGCGGCGGCGGCCCCAACCCGGACAGGGTGTCGCGCGAGCGGGAGCCGAGCACGGACTCCCCCTCGATGCCCCCGCGCACGGCGAGGTAGCTCCGCATGCCGGCGGCCGGCTGCGCGACCCGCAACTCGGTGCCGGACGCCGCGTGCACGGCGGTGCGCGCGTCGACCGGACGGCCGTCGAGCAGCAGCCGCGACGCAGCTCCGGTCACGGCGAACCAGGCCGGCGTCTCGAACCGTGCGGCGAAGCCGCCGAGCAGGAGCTCGACCCCGGCCGCCGACTCGGGGTTGCCGACCAGCCGGTTCGCCAGTCCGAGCGCGCCGCGGTCGAGCGCACCGGACGGGCTCACCCCGACGGCCGCGTGCCCGGACCGGCCGAGATCCTCGATCAACGCCAGCGGGCCGGGGGTGAGCACACGGATCCCCCGCTCGCCGCTCACGGCGCGACCTCCACGAACCGCACCTCCACGCCGGGGCGGAGCAGCGCAGGCGGGTCGGCGCGAACGTCCCACAGGGCGGCATCCGTGCGACCGATGAGCTGCCAGCCTCCGGGACTCGACCGCGGGTACACGCCGCTGAACTCGCCGGCGAGCCCGACGGAACCGGCGGGCACGGCGGTTCTCGGTGTGGCCCGGCGCGGCACGCGCAGGCCGTCGTGGTCGGTCACCAGGTAGGCGAAGCCCGGGGCGAAGCCGCCGAAGGCCACGCGCCACCGGGAGGCGGTGTGCCGCTCGACGACCTCCCGGGGCGTGATGCCGAGCAGCGCGGCGACCTCGGCGAGGTCGTCGCCGTCGTAGCGGACGGCGAGCTCCACCAGCTCGTCGGCCGCCGCGGCGGGAGGCTCCGGCGCCGTGCGCTCGATCCACGCGCGCGCAGCGGCGGGAGGCAGCACGCGCGGATCGAGCAGGACGGCGATGGTCCGCGCCGCCGGCACGAGGTCCACGACACCGGGCGGGCGGGTGCGGTCGAGCGCGCGGAACATGCCGAGCACCGCATCCGATCCGGCGCCCGCGTCGGCGCCCGCGGCGTCCACCTCGATGAGCAGGGCGCGGTCGCCGTAGCCGAGGACCCGCAACGTCACGTCGTCCTTCACCTCCACGATCAGACGAAGGCTTCCACGGCGATGCCCGCGCGCTCCAGGCCGCGCCGCACGGCCTCCGCCATCGCCACGGCGCCGGGGGTGTCGCCATGTACGCACAGCGAGCTCGCTGTGACGGCGATCCGGGTGCCGTCGACGGCCTCCACGGTGCCGTCGGCGGCCAGGCGCACGGCCCGGGCGGCGATCGTCTCGACGTCCGAGAGCACCGCTCCTGGTTGGGAGCGCGGCACCAGAGTACCGTCGGCCCGGTAGCCGCGGTCGACGAACGCCTCACCCACGAACCGGAGGCCGTGGGCGACAGCCGCGCGTTCGACCGCCGAGCCGGTCAGGCCGAGCAGCGGGAGCCCCGGATCGAACGCGGCGACGGCCTCCACCACCGCCGCCGCCTGCTCCTCGTCGTCCACGATGCGGTTGTAGAGGGCGCCGTGCGGCTTGACGTACCGCACGGCTGTGCCGGCCACCCGTGCCACTCCGGCGAGCGCCGCCAGCTGGTAGGTCACCTCGTCGCGCAGCTCTGCCGGCGGCACCGCCATGCTGCGTCGGCCGAAGCCCGCGAGGTCACGGTAGGAGACGTGCGCTCCGACGGTCACGCCGTTCTCGGCCGCGAGACTGCAGGTGGCCCGCATCGTGGAGGGGTCGCCGCCATGGAACCCGCACGCCACGTTCGCGCTCGTCACCAGCCGCAGCATCGCGGCGTCGTCACCCATCGTCCAGGCTCCGAACGACTCGCCTAGGTCGCTGTTGAGGTCGACACTGCGCCGCTCGGCGATGGGCTCCATCCACCTATTCTGCGGTACCGGCCGTTCCCCTCGCACCGGCGGCACGCGCCCGGTGCGCCCGCACCTTGGCGCGGTTGCCGCAACGCTGCATCGAGCACCAGCGGCGGTTGCCGCTGCGCGACGTGTCGAGGTAGACCAGCCGGCAGTCGTCGGCGGAGCACTCGCGGATGCGGCCGTCGGCGTCCGGGCCGAAGAGGCGCACGGCGTCGCGCGCGACAGTGCCGAGCGCCTGGTGCGGCCGTGCGAGGGTGCGTCCGGCCTGGCGTCCGCCGCCGGCCAGCACGGGCGGGATGTCCGGAGTCGCCGCGAACAGGTTCACCACGTCGACATAGTCGGGCGCGAGCGTCTCGCCCCTGCTGGCCTGTCGCGCCAGCCTGCCGATGGCGACGCGCAGCATCTCGGCGTCGCGGAACTCCCGCTCGCCGGACGTCGCCGCCACCTCGGGGAAGCGGTCCTGGAGCCAGCCGCCGAGCGCCTCCGCGTCGTCGACCGACCGCCATTCGGCGTTGTCCGGCTCGTCGAGGCCGCCGGTGTACGAGAAGTCGAGGGCGAGCGAACCGGAGTCGAACCACCAGTGCAGCCCGTCCGAATCGTCCATCCACTGGCCGGTTTCGCGAGGCTGGAGGACGTCGGTAGGCACCGAACTACCTTAGTCGGTTATCGCCCGCCTCCCGGCGCGGACCGGCCGCGATCCGGGGGTGTGCGGATGGGATACTGGGCGGATGAATGCGAGCCGTCCCGATCCCGCCGCCGTCCTCGAGGGCGCGACGGTGCGCCTGCGGGCACTCACCGCGGACGACCTGCCCGACCTGCACGACGCGATCGGACATCCGGCGGTGTTCGCGGGCGGCTGGGGCGGCGGCCCCGCGGCCTACCGAGACACTTACGAGGAATGGCGGGAGTTCATCCTGCGCTACCTCGCCTGGAACACCGCCAACGTCACCGCCGTGTGCCTGCGCGACGGCGACCGTATCGTCGGAACGACGACGCTGGGCGACTTCGACCTCCCGAACGGCTCGGCGCATATCGGCTGGACGGCCTACGCGCCCGAGGTCTGGGGCACGCGCGTCAACGCGGAGACGAAGCGGCTGCTGCTCGGCGCTGCGTTCGACAACGGCTTCGAGCGGGTGAAGCTGCAGGCGGACGTGCTCAACGAGCGGTCCAGGGCTGCGATCCTGCGCCTCGGAGCGACGTTCGAGGGCGTGCTGCGACACACCCAGCCGCGCGCGGACGGCACGTGGCGCGACACCGCCGTCTACTCGGTACTGCGGGAGGAGTGGCCGGCGGTGCGCGACGGGCTCGACGCGCGACTGGGAGTCGCGACGGCCTGACGGCCCGGATGCCACGACGGCCCGACGCCGCCGCAGCTCCGTCAGTCCGCGCCGAACGCGCGCGGGTCGAGCGCCTCAGTGGCGGCCGCCGCCGCCATCCTGCGCTGCGCGGCCGACACCTCCCTGTGCACCCACGAGATCAGGTTCGCAGAGTCGAACCGGCGACTGCAGGCCCCACAGGCCAGCGCGCGGGACGGCTTGCGGTAGCGGTAGTGCGTGTGGCCCCTCGGGCAGGTGCCGACCCAGGGCGCCAGGTCGTCGGCGATGGCGCCGCCGTGCAGGCGCTTGCCCTCGTAGCCGAGATCCAGCGCGATCGCCCGCCAGCGCGGTCCGTGCCCGGCGCGCGAGCCGGCGAGGGCGTGCGCGACCTCGTGCAGGAGGATCTGGTGGATGTCGTCGTCCTCGTAGCGCGCGGCCAGATAGCGCGACACTGTGATGCGCTTGGCGGTGTAGTTGCAGAGGCCCGCGCGCGTCTTGGCGTTGTCGAAGTCGAAGCTCCACACGGCCGGGTCGAGGTGGAGGGCGATCAGGGCGTCCGCCCAGCGACGAACGCGTTCGAGTTCGGCCATCAGCGCAGATCCCCTGGTCGACTCATGACCCGCATCCTACGCCGGAGCGGCGCCGTCGTCCGCGCTCCGCGCCACCTCGCCTGAGGCCGCGCGCTGCGCCTCCAGGAACCGCTGCACGACCGCGACGGCCGTGAGGGCGCCCTCGATCTCGGCAGGCGAGGCACCCAGTTTCTCGCGCAGGAAGACCGCTGCGGTCATGTCGGAGAGCGCGTTCTCGTAGTCGGCCTGGTCGAAATAGCACTTGCCGCGGTTCTGCACGGCGAACGCCTCCAGAGCGCTCCAGTCGCGCCCGCGGGCCTCGTCGACGCAGCCGGTCAGCTCGACGATCGCCTCGTCGAGCTTGCCCTGGTACTGCAGCACCTGCGCCCGGCGGATGCGCGCCCCCAGCAACTGCTCACGGTCGCCGGTGAACCGGGCCTGGCGCACCGCCTCGTTGCCGACCACGATGGCGTCGTCGAGCCGGCCGAGCAGGCGCAGCAGGACGGTCTTCTCGTTGAGCGCGCTCAGACTGCGCAGGCTTCCGAGCTCGTCGAGCCGCTCGTCGGCAGCGCGCAGATCGACACGCTCGCGAAGTGTGGACGGATCGTATCCGAGGATGATGCTCAGGGTCGGCTCCCAGGTCGTGCGGTTCACTCCAGAGTAGTCGTCCAAACCCGGTTACCCGGGCTGCCGCGTGTTCTGCGCGGGGATGAGCGGCACTTCGACGAGTCGGTCGTCTCCGGCGCGCGGGGATCCGCGGCCGTCGGTGTTGCTGGTCAGCAGCCAGAGGGTGTCGCCGCGCGCGACGACATCGCGCAGCCTCCCCAGGTCGCCGTCGAGGAACGCCTTCGTCGTCACGGGCGCGTGCCCGGCGGTCGACCAGGCGGTCCACAGCCGTTCGCCGCGCAGCGCGGCGACGAAGACGGTGTCGCCCACCACGGCCAGGCCGCTCGGGCTCGCCTCGTCGGTCGGCCACTGGGCGACGGGATCGGTGAACCGGGCGTCGCCTGCTGCACCCTCCACGACCGGCCAGCCGTAGTTCGCCCCCGCGACGATGAGGTTGAGCTCGTCCCACGTGTTCTGCCCGAACTCGCTCGCCCACATCGTGCCGTGCGCGTCCCAGCCGAGACCCTGCACGTTGCGATGGCCGGACGACCACACCGGGGAGCCGGGGAAGGGGTTGTCGTGCGGCACCTGGCCCTCCGGCGTGAGGCGCAGGATCTTGCCGCCGAGGGAGGCCGGGTACTGGGCGCTCGCGCTGTTCGAGGCGTCGCCCGTTCCGACGTAGAGCATGCCGTCCGGTCCGAAGGCGATGCGTCCGCCGTCGTGGTTGGCGGCAGCGGGGATGCCCGTCACGACCGGTTCCGGATCCCCGATCGCGTAGGAGCCCGGCACACCGGTCAACGGCATCCGCACCACCCGGTTGTCGGAGCGGGTGGTCTCGTAGGCGTAGAGGAACGGCGGTACTGAGACGGCCTGCACCGCGAGACCGAGGAGGCCGCCCTCCCCGCGGTGCACGACCCCCTGCACCCTGCCGACCTCGCGGAGGCCGCCCTGCGGCAGCCGCTCGAGGACGCGGCCGTCGTCGCGCTGGCTGATGAGCGCTGAGCCGCTGGGGAGCGGGACGACCGACCACGGCGCGTCGAGGCCGGTCTCCAGCACGGTCGTCGCCGTGCCGGGCTGCCACGGGATCGCGGCGACCGGAGGTGCGGACGCGGTCGGGCGAGGGGCGGAGGTCGTACGGGTGGCGGTCGGCGCGGGCGCCGGCTCAGTGCACGCGGCCAGTGCGGCGACGGCGGCGAGCGCGCAACCCGCCTGGAGGAGACGGACGGCCCTGTGCGCACGATCGTGGCGGAAAACCTGCCGCATCGTGCCTCCCCTCACCCGCCTCATGCTAGCCCGCGGCCCCGGCACGTCAGCAGGGGCGGACCGTAACTCCGGAGGGTCGGCGTCGGCACCGGCGTGCCGTTCCGTTGCTCCGGAGATCCGCGCCCGTCGGGTGCGGATCTCCGGAGTTGCGGCACGCTGGCCGGGCGCCCGGGTCAGGCCCGGCGGCGGCGCCAGCCGACGAACGCGGTTCCGAGCAGGGTCAACACACCCGCCCAGAGAGCGACCAGGAGGTAGTCGCCGGTGCTTCCGGTCTTCGCGAGGCCGCCGGAGGGTGCGACGGGCGGGTCGACGTAGATCGTCGCGCACGCCGCCTGGGCGTCGTCCGCGCACGGACCGTCGATCGCCGGCGG
The DNA here is from genome assembly GCF_017565305.1 of Leifsonia sp. TF02-11. Taxonomy (GTDB): domain Bacteria; phylum Actinomycetota; class Actinomycetes; order Actinomycetales; family Microbacteriaceae; genus Leifsonia. The sequence continues at coordinate 128,865 of NZ_JAGEKP010000013.1, read as the reverse complement.
CTGCCACGGCCCGACCGGCGGGGTCGTCACCCGCACGGCGTTGACCGGATAGCTCTCGGCCGCGTACGTCACCACCACGTGGAGGTCGAGGCTCGCGCCCTTCGCCAGGCTCGCCACCGGCCAGGTGACCGTCCCGCCCTTCGAAGCCGTTCCGGCCGCGAACGTTCCGCCCTGGTCGGCCGAGACGAACGTCGCCCCGACAGGGAGGGTGTCGACCACGTCGAACGCCGTGGCGTCCAGCGCTCCGATGTTGGTGACCGTGATCGTGTATGTCACCTTCTCGTTCATTCCGACGACGGGGGCCGAGGCGGTCTTGGCGAGCTCGAGCCGGCCGTACTCGAAGGTGTTGGTGAGCGTGGTGACCTGCGCGGGCGGCACCGCGCCCTGCACGGACCCGGCACCGATGTGCACGCTGCCGTTGGTGACGGCGCGATTCGCCTCGCCGTAGCTGCCCGCTGCGCCGGACTCGGTGATCGTGCAGTCGGAGCCGATCGGCAGGCCGTCGATGCGGGCCGTGAAGCCGGCGGAGCGCTCGAGCAGGGTGTGCGCGGCCGCTCCCAGGTCGACGGGGACTCCCGCGACCGTGCAGACGACGTCCGCGCCGAACTCGTCGGGGGCGGCCGAGGCCGCAGCGCCCGTCACGACCTTGTCGATCTGCAGCGGACCGGTGGCGATCGTCACGCCCGCCTTCACCGGGGCACGGCGAACCGTGCCGCCGCCGACGAGCGACGCTGTCGCCCCGAACTGGTTCCAGGCCACGGCCGGCGCGGAGCCGGGCGACGCCGGGAGCGACACCGGGGCGCCGTCCGTCGCCGTCGCCGTGGCGGGACGGTCGATGGTGCGGTAGAGCACCGTCGCCCCCTCGCCGCTGCGCAGCGCGCCGCTCGCCGTGCCGGCGAAGTCGAGCGTCACGCGAATGCCCGTCACGTCGGCCCAGTCGCCCGTGAAGGCGCCGGACGCCGTCCACGAGGTCGGGTGGGTCGCACAGGTCGGGTCGGTGGGCCACGCCGTCGTCGACCCGGACTGGCACACACCGGGCTCGGTGGTGACCCCCCAGCTGACGGATGTCCCTGCCGGTACGTCCTGCACCGTCACGCCCGCGGCGCCGTCGAAGACCGGCCGGAAGGTCGAGCCGCGCGGGCCGCCGGTGGCGAGCATGCGGTCGCCGACGGTGGGCAGCGGGTCCACGAAGACGAGCGAGGAGTAGTCGACCGTTCCGGTGTTGAGCGCGTTGAGCCGCCACTGGTCGGTTCCGCCGACCACGGTGTTCGCGGCACACGGCGAGGCGTAGTAGCCCGCGGCGTCGGTGCGGCAGGTCGCCGAGGGGGCGGTCAGGTTCTGCGCGCCGGAGACGGTGCGGTCGACGACATCGCCCTGGACGCCCTTGGTCGTGTAGAGCGACGGGCCGTTCACGGGCTGCACGTAGTTGGTCGTGCCGCACTCGGTGGCCGGGAGACCGCTCAGGACGCCTTGGCCGTTGCCGGACCCGTTGGTGCACGCCGACAGGCTCTGCACCGTGGAGACGACGAACTGGTTCGTCGCGCGGTCGCCCGAGCCGAGTCCCGGCTTCAGGATCAGCCCGAGCACGATCGTGAAGCGCTCACCCGGGGACATCCGGGAGCCACCGGCCGGCCAGGTCAGCCCGAACCGTCCGGTCGCGGCGTCGTAGGCCACGGTCGGGGAGGTCGAGAGCGTGCCGCCCGCGCTGGTCGAGAAGGTCGGAGTCTCGCCGTCCCACACCAGCGAGGCCGGGAGGGTGTCGGTCAGCCCGGTGAGGTCCAGGTAGCCGGTGCCGGTGCTCGCGAAGGTGAGCGTCCACGGGACGCTGTCGCCGACCGCGACCGTGTGCACGTTGTTGGCCGGAGTCTTCGCGACGTCGAGGGAGGCCGTGCCCGGCGCGAGCTGGATGCCCGCGGACGCGCCGGCAGTGGCGTCGGCGTAGACCGTCGGCGTATCGGTACGGTGGCTCACCGTCTGCACCGTGTCGGTGACGCTGCCGGGGAACGGGATCGCCGACCCGTCGCGGGCGACCGCGAGCAGGGCGACGTGCAGCACGACCGTCGCGGTGAAGCCCGCGGGCACGGCACTACGGCTGAGGAGACCGCCGTCCGCGCGGAGGAAGGTGAACCGGAGTCCGGTCACCTGTCCGACGGCGGCGGTCGGCAGAGCCGCCGTGGCGGCGGGGGTTCCCATGATCCACGTGCTGCTCCCGCCGGTCTGCGCATCGACGCGGACACGGTCGGTGCCGGCCGGCAGCGTGACGTCGGCCGCACTCAGACCGGTCAGCGCGAACCGGTTCCAGAACGCCGCGTCGTCGTCCGTGATGACGACCTGGTTCGTGGCTGCCGTCGCGGAGCCCGGCGTCGCGGTGAGGGTGACGGTCACCGGGGCGGTTCGGTCGCGCTCCAGCAGCGTGTTCGGCGAGATGGACTTGGCCGCGGTGACGCCGAGGACGCCGGTGGTCAGGGTCAGCGCCGCGTCCGCGGACGCGTACGGCTGCGAGCCCTGGCCGGACGGGTACAGCACGGGGTCGTAGCCCTGGGTGAAGCCGTGGTTGTCGATGCGGAAGGCCGTGACCGCCGCCCCCGAGGTGCGGGTGACCGCACGGACCCGGGTGTCGAGGGTCATGGTGAGGGCCTGACCGGAGGCGATCGTGCCTCCCGTCGTCTGCGGGCTCGTGCTCTGGTAGACGACGCTCACGCCCACGACATCGGCGAGGTCGGCCGGAGTCAGAGCGGACGCTGCCCGCATCGAGACGACGGTGGTCGAAGTGCTGCCGTCTGCGGCGCGATGCCACAGAGTGACCTGCGAGGCGTCGAGGTCGACCTGCCCGGCGGGCACCGCGAACGCGATCCTGGTCAGGTCGAGGCGCTCGAACGGGCTGGAAGCGGTGTAGCTCGCACCGGAGAACGGATCGGCTCCCCACGCTGCGGCCCCCGAGAGGCAGGCGGTCTCCGCACCGGCGTCGCACGGCGACGGGTCGGTGACGCGCACGTACGAAGCACGCGAGGTCGAGGTGTTCTGCGCGGTCAGGGTGAACGTGTTCGTCGGGTAGTCCGCCGGGTCGACGTCACCGAGGTGCGGGACCACGATGGTGGCGCGCGAGCTGGTCTTGGTCAGACTCACCGCCGGCGGCTGGTCGATCAGCGTGACGGTGTCGTGGCCGGTGACGGGAGGCACGGAGGTTCCGTTCTTGACACCGTCGGCCTGCGCCACGTTGTCGACAGAGCCGGTGGTCCCCTCCGTGACCCACGGGTGCGCGGGGTCGACCGGCACCCGCTGCACGTTGCGCAGCTGCCAGACGAGCCCGATAGGACGCGATTGGCCGAAGGCGACCGTCGCGACGCCGGACCCCGCGGGGGGTGCGGTGGGATCGGTGGACGCCGCGCGGGCGGCGTCGTTCGGAACCACCGTGATCCGCACGCCGGTGGTGTCCGCGGTCTGGGCCGGCGTCAGCGTGTAGCCGACGAAGCCGGTGCCGTTCATCCAGCCGCCCGCGGGCGCCGGCACGGTCGTCCATGCCCCGCCGCGATAGAGCTCGACCGTCTTGACGGCGTCCCAGCGCAGCAGCGGGTCGGCGCTGTAGGAGATCGGCGAGACCTTCAGCAGGTCGAAGGCCTGGAACACGGTGGACTCGGGGTGCGCCGGGTCGCCGGCCGGGTCGGTCAGCGTGACCGAGCTGTACCCGGTGTCCGTGACGCCCCAGCTGAGCAGGGTTCCCGCCTGGTCTCCGGACTGCGACGGCAGCTCGCTCACGTCGCCGCTGAGGTCGGGCTTCGTCCACTTCTTGGCGATGCCGAGAGAGCCGGCGCCGGTCGTGGACTGGATCTTGGCGTTGGCGTCCGCGGTCTTCTGGGCGCCGGTGACGACCTCGTCGTCGACCGAGCCCTGGGTGTTCGCGACCGCGTGGTTCGTGTAGGTGCTCGCCGGGCCTCCTGCGACGGAGGTGGCGCCGGAGCCGTCGCGCAGCGTGGCACGTGCCTGGCCGGTGATCGCCGGACGAACGGTGGTGCCCTGAGGGAAGCCTGCTGCATCCTCGAACGTGAACTGCAGGCCGACGGTGCCGGCGGGCAGCGACGAGGCGCGGTAGATCTGCGCGGCCGCGGTCGCGTCCACGGTGTCGAGGACGGTCCAGGTGGCGCCGTCGGTCGTGTACTTCACCGTCAGGGTCGACCCCTTCAGCACCTGCGTGGGGGCGATGCCGATCGGGTCGAAGCCGTTGAAGAAGTCGTTCGCGACGCCGGGGCGCCAGACGTCCTCCACCACGATGCTGGTCGGGCGCACGTAGGCCGAGTCGCTCGACGTCGTCGCGGGCAGCTGTGCCGTGACGGTGGCTCCCGGCGAGACCGGCGCGGACGGCGTGATGGTCTTGGCGAGGGTGAGCTCGATGTCGGGGTAGAAGATCGACAGCGGTGCCGTGGCCTGGCGGCTGGCGGTTCCTGCGGCGTTCGTTCCGGTGACCGTCAGCGTGTTGGTGGTGTCGACGTGCGCACCCTCCGCCGCGATGTCGGCGGTCGGGGCGATCAGGAACTGGGCGGTCGCGACGGTGCCGGTGGCGATGGCACCGGTGAAGACGAGTTCGAAGCCGGTCAGGTGCGTTTCGGTCGGAGCGGTCGGCACGACAGGCGTTGCACCGTCGGCGAAGGGGATCGACTGGCTGGAGCCGTTGGAGAAATGCCAGACGACCTGGGCGCCGGTCGCGCCGGACGGATAGGACACCCCCGCTGCGAAGCCGCCGAAGCGGACGTCCTGGGTGAAGTAGCCCAGGTCGGCGAGGGTCAGCGTCGCCAGCGGCCCGTTGGAGGAGTTCTTGCCCGAGATGGTCGCGGTGGCCGTGGTGCCTGCCGGGATGCGTGCCGGGCTGATCTGCTTGCCGGGGGTGACGGCGACGGTCAGACCGCCGACGGCGAACGGCGCCGTCGCGGTCTTCGTCACCGGGTTCTGGTTCTCGACGGCCACGGTGCCGGCGACGCGGTTGGTGACGCTCGCGCCGGTGACCAGCGCGGCGCCGGTCTGCCGGTTCGTGGAGCGCTGGGCGACGAGGACGCCGACCGAGCCTGCAGCACCGCCCGCGGTCAGCGAGGCTCCGTCCGGCCCGGCGAAGGTGAAGCGGAGGCCCCCCACGTCGCCGTTCGAGACACCGGACGGGAGGGCGATCGCCGACGGATCGACCGGAGGGCCGGTGTGCCAGGCCCACGCCCCGGTCGCGGTGTCGCGCACGTAGGCATCCACCTGCACGGTGGTCGCGCCCTGCGGCAGGGTGACGCCCCCGAAACCGGCGAAGTCGACCAGCGCGAACGGGTTGGCCGCGTCGAGCGCCGTCGCTGCGTTCGTCGCCGTCGCCGGGTCCTGAAGCACGAGGCTGGACGCAGGGACGTTGGAGGTGTTCTGCGTGGAGAGCGAGATCGTGGACTGCTCGCCAGGGAGGTACTGCTGGCTCGCGGGGGTCCAGGTCTTGCCGACCGCGACATCCACCGAAGTCGGCACGTTGACGGTCACGTCTGCGCTGCTGGTCTGCGGGGTGGGCGAGCCGTCGAACGTGCCCACCGCCGTGTTCGTCACGGCGTGGTTCACCGCGGGCGACGCCGGCGTCAGCGTCTGCGGCGCCTTGAGCGTCACCATCACCAGGTAGGTTCCGCCGGCGGGGATGCCGACGCCGCCTGCGACCGGCTCTTGGAACTTCACGGTCAGGACGCACGAGGCGGTGACCGTGTCGGTGCAGCCCGCGAGGCTCTTCGTGACCGGCTTGCTGCTCGGCTGCACGCTGGTGTCGAGGATGGAGAACCCGGCGAAGTCCGCGGGAAGCGCGTCTACCAGCTTCGCGCCGACGCAGTCGTTGTCGTCGCAGCCGACCTGGATCTGGTAGGTGAACTCGGCGCCCTTGAGCACCGTCACCGCCTTCTGGTTCTCCCCCACCGTCTTGACGACAGAGAGCGCGGCGTCGGCGGCGAGCGCCGGCGCCGCGGCCAGGCCTCCACCGACCAGCGCGACGACGGTCGCAGCGCTCACGGCGCCGAGGAGCCTCAGGCGCGGTGCGGCGCCGGAGGCTCCTCGGCGGTCCGCGCGGTGCGCGGGCGGCCTGCTGCGGCCGGTGCCGGTGGTGCGGAACGAGTTGCGGGCATGCTGAAAGACACGACGAAGCACGGCGATCGGGTTTCGGGTAAGCGTGAGCTCGGGTACGCGCGCCGAAGAACGGGCCGGGTATGCCCTCGCGCGCCTCCCGGTTCGGGTCCCGGGAGTTTCTCTCGCACTACCTGTCTAGCAATTCCGACCGGTCGGTCGGAAGCAACTTTGTACCCCTTTTTCGGGGGACAGTCCGCCAAAATGAGGACACAGCGTGTCCCCCAATTCGAGGGGTGGACGGATCAGTCGATGACCCGAACGTCCTTCCAGAACGCGACGTAGTTGCTGTAATCCTGGCCGACGCGGTCGAACGAGCTCGGGTACGGCGTCGGATAGCTCCACGCCCGATCCTGCAGCACCGTGTCACCGTCCTTGACCGAGAAGTACTGGCACTCGCCCTTCCACGGACACGTGTACGGGGTGTCGGACTCGACCAGGTACTCGGTGTTCACGCTCGCCGGCGGGAAGTACCAGTTGCCCTCGATGCGGATGAGGTCCTCGGTCGGCGCCTCGGCGATGACGGTGTCGTTCAGAACAGCTTTCATGGGTGAAACCTCCTGAACGCAGTGAACGCCCGGTTCTACCGGAACATTCCGGCTCGACCCGGAGTTCGGATCGAGCGCTTAGCCTGCTCGCAGAACCCGCACCTCGGAGGCGGTCCCGAGTCTTCCGGCTCCGGCGAGCTCTGCGGCGTCGGCACCCGCCGCGATGCGCTCCTGACCGGACACCGACGCGGTCAGCAGGTGCGCGACGGCTCCGCGCAGGCCGGTGAACGCGGCACAGGCCGCAGCGGCCTCCGGAGAGCTGTAGTCGATCCCGAGGCTCGCGAGCGCATCGACGAGCGCTCCCGCAGCCAGCAGGTCCTCGACGGCGAAACGCGTGCCGCCCTCCGCGGTCGTGCCCCCGGCCGCGACCAGCGCCACCATGGCGCGACGACCCAGCCGGACCTGCTCGTCGAGGATCCAGCGCGCGACCGCCGGCGCGTCGGTCAGTCCTGCGGCCACGACGGCCCCGGCGCCCGGCACGTACTCGATCGCGACCTCCACCGGCTGGTCGGCGAGCGCGTCCACCCAGACGACCACGTCGGCATCGGCCGCCACCGCTGCAGCGCCGGCCGACGCCCAGTCGAAGCGCACCTGGTACTTGGCCTGACGGTGAGCGGCGGGGACGGTCGACGGTTCGGAGCGGTGAGCGGTCACCGCCTCAGCGTAACCGGGCGCCGAATCCGGCCGACGCGTGTTGCGCCCGGTGACGCAGCTCGCCCTCGCGCTCGCGCGCCGACGACGGGCGCATCTGCTCCCGGATCAGCTCGAAGTCGTGCCGGGTGAGCTCGATCAGTCCCGCACGCAGCTGGTAGCCCCAGTCGGGCTTGTCGCGCGTGAAGTCGAGGGAGGACAGCAGCGGCCGGATCGGGGTCGCGACCGCGTCGTGGTCCCAGTCGACGCGCCGGCGCCAGGCGACGAGGTCGGCGGAGGCGTTGCGCCGCTGTCCCGCGCCCGGCTGCATGCCCTGGGTCGCCTGGTACACGTCGGCGTCGGCCAGCCTCCCGACCGCGGTGAACTGCTTGAGCGGGTCGCCGTCCGGGTACGACTCGCGCGGCGAGTAGTAGACGAACCCGTCCGCCGCGCCCATCCGCTCCAGCGGAGCGCGAGCGCCGTGGTTGACCTGGGCGAAACCACCCGCGACGCCGCGCAGCACGTGGTCGTGCTGAACCACGCCCAGCCAGTAGCGGATCGCCATGCTCCCGTTCTAGCGCACAGGTCCGACATCGCGCGGGAGACGCCGGTCGTGTCGAATCCCGGGCCCGCTGCTCGACGTCTCGATGAGTGCCGCGACGAAAGGACCACGCATGCGCTACCTCCTGCTGCTCACGACGGACTCGGCCCCGCTCCCCGCTGCGCTGCAACGGTTCACGATCGAGCTGATCCAGGCCGGCGTGCTGCTGGCGGGTGAGCTCCTCGCCGTGGACGGGCTCCTCGTCGAGCTCGGTGCCGACGGCTCCTGCCGGGTCGACGACACACCGACCGCCGACGCCCGCGCCAACGCGTTGTGGATCGTGCAGGCCTCCGACCGGGCGGAGGCTGTCGAATGGGCGAGGCGGCTGCCGGTGGATCGTGGCAGAGTCGAAGTGCGCCGCATCGTCGGCGGCGCCGCAGCAGAGGCGTGACCGTGGCAGCGGGGCGGGAGGTGCACAGGTGGCGGAAGCGCAGGATGTGACGGCCGACGAAGCCCGCCGCGCGGTCGAGGCCGTGTGGCGCATCGAATCGGGCAAGCTCGTGGCCGGCCTCGCCCGCTGGACGGGCGACGTCGGGCTCGCGGAGGAACTGGCGCAGGACGCCCTCGTCGCCGCCCTCGAGCAGTGGCCGGAGACCGGAGTGCCGCGAACTCCCGGCGCCTGGCTCACGACGGTCGCCAAGCGCCGCGCGATCGACGGCTGGCGTCGGCGCGAGCGGCTCGACGAACGCTACGCCGCGCTGGCCCGCGACCTCGAGCAGCGGGACGACGACGATCCGGCGGCCGCGGTGGACGAGGAGATCCACGACGACCTGCTCCGGCTGGTGTTCGTGTCGTGCCACCCCGTGCTCGCCCCCGGTGCCCGGGTCGCGCTGACGCTCAAACTGCTCGGCGGGCTGACGACCGACGAGATCGCCCGGGCCTTCCTGGTGCCGGTGCCGACGATCGCGCAGCGCATCGTGCGGGCCAAGCGCACGCTCACGGCGGCCCACGTGCCGTTCGAGGTGCCCGACCGCGCCGACTACCCCGAGCGGCTGTCGTCGGTGCTGGAGGTCGTCTACCTGATCTTCAACGAGGGGTACTCGGCCACGGCGGGCGACGACTGGATGCGCCCCGACCTCTGCCAGGAGGCCCTGCGGCTCGGCCGTGTCCTGGCCGAGCTCACGCCGCGCGAACCGGAGGTGCACGGTCTGGTCGCCCTGATGGAGTTCCAGGCCTCGCGCCTGCCGGCGCGCGCGACGGCCGAGGGCGAGCCGATCCTCCTGCAGGACCAGGACCGCACCCGCTGGGATCGCATCCTCATCGGGCGCGGCGTCGCCGCCCTCGACCGCGCCGACCGCCTGCTGGGCGCGCGCGGCCGCGGCCCGTACGCCCTGCAGGCGGCGATCGCCGCCTGCCACGCGACCGCGCCGGCACCGGGCGACACCGACTGGGAGGAGATCGTCGCCCTGTACGGCGCTCTCGCGGCCCTGCGGCCCTCCGCCGTCGTGGAGCTCAACCGCGCCGTGGCCGTCTCGATGGCCTCCGGTCCGGAGGCCGGGCTCGAGGTCGTCGAGCGGCTGGTCGACGACGGCGCGTTGGAGTCGTACCACCTGCTGCCGTCGGTGCGCGCCGACCTCCTGTTCAAGGTCGGCCGGCACGCGGAGGCCGAGATCGAATTCGAGCGGGCGGCGTCGATGACGGCCAACGCGCGGGAACGGACGCTGTTGCTCGCGCGGGCGGCGGAGGCGGCTGCCGCGTCGTCCGGGAGTGCGCCGTGAATGCCGCCTCCCTCTGCCCCCGGCGCGGCCGATGGGTGACACTGGGGGCGTGAGAGTCCTCCTCAAGCTCGTCCTCGACTGCGATCCCGACGCCGTCTGGCGCGCCCTGCACAGCCCGACGGCGTTACGGCAGGTGGCGATGCCGTGGGTCGACTTCCGATCGGACGAGCCAGCCGGGTTCCCGACCGCGTGGGACATGGCGGAGCACCGGGTCAGCGTGCGCGCGCTCGGAGCGTTCACCGTGGGCACCCAGGCCATCCGGCTCGACGCGCTGCGCTCGACCGACCCCCGGGAGAGCGCGACGCGCATCCTGCGCGACAGCGGAGGGGGCACGGGCGGCCTGCTGGCAGCGATGCCGCACCTGGACCACCGGATGGCCGTCGCCCCCGACCCGGCGGGGCCCGGCCCCGACGGCCGGCTGCGCACGCTGTACCGCGATCGCCTGATCGTGCGCGCCGGCCTCGTCACCCCGCTCGCCTGGTACGCGCTCTGGGCGTTCTGGCAGTGGCGCGGCATGCGCCTCCGGCAGCTCGCGCCCACCTGGGCATACGATCCCCCCACGCCGGATCCCGCCACGACGGATCCCCTCACCGCAGATCCACCCACTGCGGACGACGCCGAGACGGAGGCAGCAGCATGAGCACCACCACCCCCGAGCCAGCGCCGGCGATCGAGCCCGGTCAGGGACGCGCCGCGACGGCGGTGCAGACCGCGGACTGGCGGCGCAGCGTGTTCGCGCTGTACTCGTCGGTGCGCCGGATCGCAGCGAGCGACCCGGCCGCCGCGCACGCCCACTGGATCTCCTGCCGCAACGAGCTGTTCTCGTCGCACCCGGCCTCCCCGCTGCTCGACGCCGACCGGGACCGCTTCACCGGTCTCCCCGTCTCGCCGTACGACCCCGACTGGCGGTTCGAGCTCCCCGTCCACGCGCCGGAGGCGGCGAAGCGGATGGACGTCGAGACCGGCACCGACGGCGTCGTGCCCTTCGAACTGCTCGGCACCGTGCGCGTGCCGCTCGCCGGCACGCTCGACGTGTGGCGGCTGGCCTCGTACGGCGGCGGGCTGTTCGTGCCGATCAAGGACGCACTCGCCGGCGCGCGCGGCGGCACCTACGGCGGCGGACGCTACCTGATCGACACGATCAAGGGCGCCGACCTCGGGATGTCGACCGACGACGGCGAGGCCACCCTCGTCCTCGACTTCAACTTCGCCTACAACCCCTCCTGCGCGTACGACCCGGCCTGGGCGTGCCCGCTCGCCCAGGCGGGCAACACGCTCCCCGTCGAGATCCCCGTCGGCGAGCGCTACCCCGGCTGAGCGGTCTCGGGATCCCCGAGGGGCACGTTGTTGTCGCTTTCGACGCGCGAAAGCGACAACAACGTGCCCTTCGGCGGTCGCGAGGGGCTGATCCTCAGCGGGCGACGAGCGTGAGGCGCTGGGTCGGGCGGGTCATCGCGACGTACAGCGACGCGGCGCCGCGCACGGACTCCGCGGCCAGCGCGCGCGGATCGGCCAGCACGACGGCGTCGAACTCGAGCCCCTTCGCCTCGTAGCCGGTCAGCACCGAGATCGGGCGGGTGAGCCCGGCCGCACCGCGAGCCGCGTCGTCGCCGAAACGTTCGCGCACGGCGGCGGCGACAGCCTCCACGTCGGTCGCGGTCGCGATGACGGCGAGCGTCCCCCCGCCGTCGATGCCGCGGTCGTGCGCCACGGCCTCCGCGACCGCGTCGGCGAGCCCTGCCGCGTCGGCCGCCACCCGGCGGATCGGCCAGTCGCCCTCCCGGACCGCGCGCGTCGGGGTGATCGGCAGCCCGGCGTCGCGCGCGATGCGCTCGGCCTCCCGCGTGATCTGCGCGGGCGTGCGGTAGTTGACGGTCAGCTCCTCCAGGCGCCAGACGTCCTTGAACGACGGCCGCAGCGCCTCGTCCCAGCTCGTCGCGCCCGCCGCCGACGCCACCTGCGCGATGTCGCCGACGATGGTGAACGACTTCATCGGGCAGCGCCGCACCAGCACGCGCCACTGCATCGGCGATAGCTCCTGCGCCTCGTCCACCACCACGTGCCCGTACGTCCAGGAGCGGTCGGCGGCGGCACGCTCTGCCGTGGTGCCGCGGTCGACCTGCTCCGCGAAGCCGTCGGCCAGCTGCTCGGCGCTCACCAGGCCTTCCACGCCCATGTTGCGGATCGCCGCGCGCGCGTTCTCCAGATCGCGCTTGCGCTGCCGATCCCGCTCGCGGGAGCCCGGATCCGCGCGCCCCGGGAAGTCGCCGAGCAGCTCGGCGGCCTCGTCGAGCAGCGGGACGTCGGAGACGGTGAACGGCTCGCCGCGGTCGCGCAGCAGCGCCTCCCGCTGGTCCGGCGTCCAGCGCGGCGTGAGCTCGGCGAGCCACGCCGGCCGCGCGTACAGGTCTTGCAGCAGCTTCTGCGGCGTCAGAGGGAGCCAGGCCGTGTTGAGCAGCACGCGCACGTCGTACGAGGTGCGGAGGTCCTCCCTCAGCACCCGGAGGTCGGCCTCGTCGATCGTCGAGCCTCCCGCGCGCAGCTGCGCCGCCAGCTGATCGGTCAGCTCGCCGAGCGCCTGCTTGACGAACGTGACCCGCGCGACGTTGTGCGGTTTGCCGGTGCGCTGGGCCTTCGCGATGGCCCGCTGCACGAGCTCGGGAGCCACGACCAGACGCTCATTGTCCACCACGATGGTCTGCGGCTCGTCCGGCGCCTTCTGCCGCGACCGCACCGCGCGCGACAGCAGCCTCGCCATCGCGGCCGCGCCCTTCAGGCGGGCGGCCTCCGGGGCCTCCTCGGCCGTGGCCTCCACCCCCGGGTACAGCTCGCCGAGCGTCTGCATGACGACGCCGGTCTCGCCGAGCGACGGCAGCACCGCCTCGATGTACCGCAGGAAGGCCGACGACGGCCCGACCACGAGCACCCCGGAGGCGCTCAGCCGCTGCCGGTTCGCGTACAGCAGGTAGGCCGCACGGTGCAGCGCCACGGCGGTCTTGCCGGTGCCGGGACCGCCCTGCACGACCAGGGCGCCGCGGAGGTCGGAGCGGATGATGCGGTCCTGCTCGGCCTGGATGGTCGCCACGATGTCGTGCATGCGGCCGGTGCGCTGCGCGGTGAGGGCCGCCAGCAGTGCGCCCTCGCCCTGCACCTGCTCCCCCGCCGTCGCGCCGTCGAGCAGCGCCTCGTCGAAGACCTCGTCGTCGATGCGGACGACCTGGCGGCCGTTCATCGTCAGATGCCTGCGGGCGCGAACGCCCATCCGCTCGCTCGCGGTGGCCTGGTAGAACGCGCTCGCCTGCTGGGCGCGCCAGTCCACGAGCACGGACCGCTGGTCGTCATCGCGCAGGCCGACCCGGCCGATGTAGCGGTGGTCGGTTCCGTCGACGGGCTCGTCGAGCAGCAGGCGACCGAACACGAGTCGCGAATCTACGTCGCGCAATTGCAGCAGCTGGTCCTCGTAGAGCCGGGCGAAGGCGTCGCGTTCGCTGCGCGCCTGGTGGTTGCTTCCAACACTCTCACGGCGCACGCGCGTCAGCCGTTCCTCCGTCTCGGCCCTGAGCGTGTCCAGCCGCTCGTACAGCCCCGAGACGACGGTGCGCTCACGTTCGAGTTCCGATTCCTGCACGCGCGACCACCTTCCGGATTACGGGCCGACAGTCTACGACCTCCGGCCGGGAATGCGCTCCCAGCCAGCATGGGGTCGACACACGGTAGACTGTGTGGACCAGCACGACTGGCCTGCCGACTTTCGTCGGCGTGCGCGAGCGCCGGGCGGTGGCCCCGCCGCGCACCTCCACTCTTCTTTCCGGCGAAGACGTCCCGTTCTTGCGACGACCGCCCGAACCGCCCGACAGGGCAGAGCCCTGCCAGAAAGGCCCTTGTGACCACCCAGACCTTCGCCGACCTCGGCGTGCCCGCTCCCCTCGTCGCCGTGCTCGCGGCCGACGGCAAGACGGAGCCGTTCCCCATCCAGGCCGACACCCTGCCCGACACCCTCGCCGGGCGCGACGTGCTCGGCCGCGGCAAGACCGGCTCCGGCAAGACCATCGCGTTCTCGCTGCCGCTGGCGGCGCGGCTCGCGGCCGGCGCCGCTGCTTCTGGTGGTCGCGCCGCCCGCGGCTACCGCCGTCCCCGCGGCCTCGTGCTCGCTCCGACCCGCGAGCTCGCCACCCAGATCGACGCGACCCTCAAGCCGCTCGCGACCGCGCTCGGCCTGACGACGACCACCATCTTCGGCGGCGTCGCGCAGAGCCGCCAGGTCACCGCGCTGCAGGCCGGCGTCGACATCATCGTCGCCTGCCCCGGCCGCCTCGAAGACCTCATGAAGCAGGGCATCGTGCACCTCGACCGCGTCGAGATGACCGTGCTCGACGAGGCCGACCACATGGCCGACCTCGGCTTCCTGCCGACGGTCACCCGCATCCTGAACGCCACGCCGTCGCGCGGCCAGCGCCTGCTCTTCTCGGCGACGCTGGACAACGGCGTCGACAAGCTCGTGTCGAAGTTCCTCACGAACGAGGTGCTGCACTCGGTCGACGACGCGACCAGCCACGTGGAGGCCATGACCCACCACGTGTTCGAGGTCGCGGACCAGGACGCCAAGAAGGACCTGATCCACACTCTCGCCTCCGGTCGCGGCCGCCGCATCCTCTTCATGCGCACCAAGCACCAGGCCAAGCGCCTCGCGAAGCAGCTCACCTCGGCCGGGATCCCCGCGGTCGACCTCCACGGCAACCTCAGCCAGGGCGCCCGCGACCGCAACCTCGCGGCCTTCGGCTCCGGAGAGGTGCGCGTGCTGGTGGCGACCGACGTCGCCGCGCGCGGCGTGCACGTCGACGAGGTCGAACTGGTCGTCCACGTCGACCCGCCCGCGGAGCACAAGGCCTACCTGCACCGCTCGGGCAGGACCGCCCGCGCCGGGAGCACCGGCGACGTGGCGACCGTCATGCTTCCCGAGCAGGCCGGCGACGTGCGATCGCTGCTGCGCGCGGCCGCCATCACGGCGACCCCGCAACGTGTGACGGCGGAATCGCCCGCCGTGACCTCGCTCGTCGGCGAGCGCGCCCCGCGCGTCACGCCGGCGCCGGCGCCGAAGGGCGGGGCCGGGGAGGCCGGGACCGGCGGCGGTCGTGGGGGACGTGGGAACGGCGGCGGCCGGAACGCTGGCGCCCGGGCCGGACGTGGCAACGGCGGCGGCCGGGGCGACGGCGGCGGCCGGAACGGCGCTGGCCGCGATGGTGGCGGCCGCAATGGCGGCCGCGAGGCTGAAGGCCGCGAAGCGGCCGGCCGTGACGGAGCAGGTCGCGCCGGTGGAGGCCGGAGCGGAGGCCGCGACGGCGCCAGCCGCAACGACTCCGGTCGCTCGACCGCAGGTCGCGACACGTCGGGAACCGGCAACGACAGCACGCGTGACGGATCGTCCCGTCGCCGCGGACGCGGCCGGGGTGCCGGCGCCGCAGGCGGCGAGCGCGGCGGCAACGGCGGAGCCGTCCGCAACGGCGGCAACGGCCGCACAGGTGGCAACGCCGACTCCGGCCGCGCAGGCGGCAACAGCGGTGGCGCCGGCCGCGCAGGCGGCAACAGCGGTGGCGCCGGCGGCAACAGCGGAGCCGGCCGCGGCAGCGCGCCGCGCACCGGAATGCGCGTCGGCGACCTCGTCAGCGGAAGCACCAGCCGCGGCCGCGGTACCCGCCGCGCGCGCGGCTGACGCTCGGTCGAATATTCCGGAGCCCAGCGCCGACACGCCTCGTCAGGCTCCGTAACTCCGGAGACCCGGTGTTGCGCCGACACTCCCGCACCACTGAACCTCTCGCCGCGCCACAACCTCCGCTGGCACCGCAAGATCCGTCGCTCCGGTACGACGCGCCACCGAGCCGACACGATCTCCGGAGTTGCCGCAGGACGCCTCGCCGCCCGTAGATCTGGAGATCGCCGGCTCTCCAGATCCGGTGCCCTGCGCCAGCCTCTCGATGCGCATCGGACTGCCGCCAACGGAGGAGATCGGGTCAGCGAACGGCGCGGACTCCTCCGCTGCCCACCACCGACCGGCGCGTCACCCGCGATGCCCTCCGTTACCGACCGCATCCCGCAGGTGCGGGTAACGGAGGCCTTCCGGGCCGACACACCCGGGAACAGCGGCTAACGGAGGAGATCGGGTCAGCGAACGGCGCGGACTCCTCCGCTGCCCACCACCGACCGGCGCGCCACCCGCGATGTCCTCCGTTACCGACCGCATCCCGCAGGTGCGGGTATCGGAGGACTTCCGGGCCGACACGCCCGAGAACGGCAGCTAACGGAGGAGATCGGGACAGCGAACGGCGCGGACTCCTCCGCTGCCCACCACCCACCGGTGTGCCGGCCCGGGAACGGCGGCTAACGGAGGAGATCGGGGGACGGGACCGCCCGAACTCCTCCGTTGCCGGCGCCGCCCGCGAGTGCGGCGATGCCGGCGACGATGCCGTCGATGAGGAGGCGGAAGCTGCGGTCGAGGTCGTCGGGGAGGCCGAAGCCACCGCCGAGTTCCAGGGTGATGAAGCCGTGGAGCGCGCTGCGCAGCATCCGGATCGCGTCGACGGTGTCGTCGTCGGGGAGGCCGAACCCGCGCAGGGCGGCGGCCAGGACGGCGATCGTCTCCTCCGCGCGGGCGGCGAGCTCGGCGTCGGCGTCCGACGCGAGGTCGGGGGCGACCTGCGTGGCGGCGTAGCGGCCCGGGTGCCGGTGGGCGTACGCCCGCACGGCGTCCGCCGCCGAGTGGATGGCGTCCGGTCCGGAGCGGCCGATGGTCGCCTGCGCCAGCACCCGCGTCAGTTCGGCGACGCAGTCGGTGGCCACCAGGCGGCGCAGGTCGTCGAGGGAGGCCACGTGTTTGTACAGGCTCGGCACGGCGACGCCGGCGCGGGAGGCGACGGCGGCGAGCGTCAGCCGGTCCAGGCCGGTCACGCCGCCGTCGTCGACGACGTCGAGCGCGACCGTCGTGACCGCGGAGCGGGTCAGCCCCGCCCTAGGCACGGGCCCCACCGCCGCCGTGGCTGACCGCAGCCTCCGGAGTGACCCCGAAACGTCTCTGCGCGGCCCTCGTCACAGGAGACAGAGTGGCCGATGCGATGCGAGTCCGCTCCGATCTCACGCGACCGCTCCCGTCCCTCACCGCGACGCGCGCCAGTCCGACACCAGGCACGCAGCCGGCTGCCGCCCGGCGCGCGCCTCCCGCGCTACGCACGCGCCCCCCAGTCGCCGCCCGCAGCCACCCGCAGCTCGCCGAGGAACTCCAGCGTGGCCGGCACGATCACGTCGGGCCGCTGGGCCTGCGGGTAGTGGCCGGCTTCGGGGACGCGCACGACCTGCGCTCCGTGCGATTCGATCCAGTCGGCCTCGGCTGCGGGGTCCTTGTAGTCGGGGTCGAGCGCTCCGACGAAGGCGAGCATCGGGGCCTTCACCTCGGGGAGGCGCGGCTCGACGACCGAGTGGGTCAACACCAGTGTCAGGTGGCGGAAGGATCGCAGGCGGCCCGGCTCCCGCATGTTGCGCGCCAGGTCGGCCGCGTGCTCCTTCAGCCATGGCGCCGTGCGGCCCTTGTTGATCGACCGGTAGTAGGCGGCCCAGACGGACGCGCCCCAGGGTCCGGTGAACAGCACGCGGTACATCCCGTGCACCGACGCCACGGCGAAGCGGCTCATCACCGGGTCGCGCAGCAGCGGGCCGAAGAGCACAAGGCCGGCGACGGCGTCGGGGCGTTCGGCGGCCGCCCAGGCCGCGGCGGCTGCGCCCATGGAGTTCCCGAGCACGACGGCGCGGCCGCCGAGTTCGTCGATCAGCGCGAGGAGGTCGCGACCGGTGACGATGTCGCCGAACTCGCGGAACGTGGTGTCCGAGTCACCGTGCGCCCGCAGGTCGGTGACGGCGACGCGGTAGCCGGCCTCCAGCAGCGGGCCAACCAGTTCGCGGTAAGTCGAACGGAGGTCGCCCATCCCGGGGACGGCGACCACGAGAGGGCCGGTGCCCTCGACGGTGTAGCTGATGCGTCCCTCGGGGCGCTGCAGGTACCGGACCTGCGAAGCGATGGAAGTGTTCATAGCCGTAAAGCTAATGCCATTAGCCGAAAAGCACAAGCCCCCAAAAGAACGGCGGAAGACCGCTCAGGTCAGCCTGCCCACCGACGCCATCGCGGCCTTGACGAGCGCGCCCCTGCCGCCCTCCAGCTCCTCGCACACCGTCGGCGACACGGCCTCGTCCGGGGTCATCCAGGTGATTTCGAGGGCGTCCTGCCGGGGCTCGCAGGTGCCGGTGACCGGCACCACGTAGGCGAGCGACACGGCGTGCTGTCGCTCGTCGGTGAACGCGGACACGCCAGGCAGTGGGAAGTACTCCGCCACCTGGAACGGGACAGGACTGGCCGGCAGGAGCGGGAACGCCATCGGCCCGAGGTCTTTCTCGAGATGGCGGAAGAGCGCCTCCCGTAGCGTCTCGCCGTACATCACCCGGCCGGACACCAGCGTCCGCGTGATCTCGCCGACCGCGTTCGCGCGCAGCAGCACTCCGACCTCGGTGACCTGGCCCAGACCGTCGACCCGCACAGGCACGGCCTCCACGTAGAGCAGCGGAAGGCGGCGACGGATCTGCTCCAGCTCGATGTCACTCAACCAGGCAGGGCCGGGCCGGGCCCCTGAGCCGTCGAGCGGGTCGGGAGTCGGGTCCGGGTCGGGGGTGCGCACGCTCATGCACCGATCCTACGGATGCCGACGCCCGGGTTCACGCAGACAGACGGATCTGTGGACTGCGCCGCGATCTGGGGACTGTGGAGGACGGTCGGGCCGTGCACACAATGGAACATGCCGTTCCCCGCCCCCGAGCTCCGCCTCGACCGCGACGCCGTGCTGTGGTCCGCTGGAGAGGCCGACCGGGTCGGCCGCCCCCGGCTCATTCTGCTGCACGGATACGCGTCCGACGAGGCCGATCTCTTCGGCATCTCGGCCTACCTTCCGCTGGAGCCGGTGATCGCGTCGCTGCGCGCGCCGATCCCCGAGGGGCCGGGCTTCGCGTGGTTCTCGCGGTTCACCAACGTCTCCGGCGACCCGCTCGCGGCGAACGCCAACGCCGCGGCCGGCGCGGTGCTCGACTGGATCGACGAGCAGGACGACGTGCCGACCGGCCTCCTCGGTTTCTCGCAGGGCGGCGCGATGGCACTGCAACTGATGCGCCTGGCGCCCGAGCGCTTCGACTTCGCCGTGGTGCTGTCCGGCTTCGCGGTGCAGGGCGCGGAGGACGGCGATGCGGTCCTCGCCGCGCGTCGGCCGCCGGTGTTCTGGGGTCGCGGCACGCACGACGACACCATCCCCTCCACCTCCATCGCGCGGGCCGAGGAGTGGCTGCCCGGCCACAGCAGCCTCGACGCCCGCATCTACGAGGGTCTCGGACACGGGATCTCGCCGCTCGAGCTGGGCGACATCTCCTCGTTCATCCGGGCGAACCTCCCCCGCGGCCGCTGACCGGGGAGGCACGACCGCCGCGGGCGAGCCCTCCCGCTGGCCCCTCCCGCTGGCCCCTGTCGGTGGCCGGGGGCAGGATGGAGTCGATGAGCGACGTGCTCGACAGGTTCTCCCCCGCGACCCGTGAATGGTTCCGCGGGGCCTTCGCTGCGCCCACCGACGCGCAGGCCGGGGCGTGGGAGGCCATCTCGCACGGCAGGCACGCGCTCGTCATCGCGCCGACCGGCTCGGGCAAGACCCTCGCGTCCTTCCTCTGGGCGATCGACCGGCTGGCGACGCGCGAGCCCAGACCCGACGACCGCAAAGGCACCCGGGTCCTGTACATCTCGCCGCTGAAGGCGCTCGGCGTGGACGTCGAGCGCAACCTGCGCGCACCCCTGGTCGGCGTCACCCAGACCGCGAGGAGACTGGGCGCCGAGCCTCCGCACGTCAGCGTCGGCGTGCGCTCCGGCGACACCACGTCGGCCGACCGCCGGGCGCTCGTCGCGTCCCCTCCCGACATCCTGATCACGACGCCGGAGTCGCTGTTCCTCATGCTCACCTCGCAGGCGCGCGAGACGCTCGCGACCGTCGAGACGGTGATCGTCGACGAAGTGCACGCCGTCGCCGCCACCAAGCGCGGCGCCCACCTCGCGCTCTCGCTGGAGCGCCTCGACGCGCTGCTGCCCACTCCCGCCCAACGCATCGGGCTGTCCGCGACCGTGCGACCGGCGGAGGAAGTGGCGCGCTTCCTCGGCGGCCGGGCACCGGTGGAGGTCGTGGCCCCGCCCGCGGGCAAGCGCTTCGACCTCCGCGTCGTCGTGCCCGTCGAAGACATGAGCGAGCTCGGCACCTCGACGTTCGCGAGCGGCAACGACGACGGCTCCGCACCGCAGGCCGGCTCGATCTGGCCGCACGTGGAGGAGGCGATCGTCGACCGCGTGCTCGAGCATCGCTCCTCCATCGTCTTCGCCAACTCGCGGCGGCTGGCCGAGCGGCTCACCGCCCGGCTCAACGAGATCTACGAGGAGCGGGTGCTCGGCGGCGAGGCCGGCGTCGCCCCGCCGGCGCGACCTCCCGCCGAGCTGATGGGCGGCTCCGGTCAGACCAAGGGTTCCGCCGCCGTCGCCGATCCGGAATCGCTCGTGCTCGCCCGCGCGCACCACGGGTCGGTGAGCAAGGAGCAGCGCGCTCTCATCGAAGACGACCTCAAGTCGGGGAGGCTGCGCTGCGTTGTGGCGACCTCCAGCCTCGAACTCGGCATCGACATGGGCGCCGTCGACCTCGTGGTGCAGGTCGAAGCCCCGCCCTCCGTCGCGAGCGGGCTGCAGCGCGTCGGCCGCGCCGGCCACCAGGTGGGCGAGGTCTCGCGGGGCGTGGTCTTCCCCAAGCACCGGGCCGACCTCATCCACTCGGCGGTCGCCACCGAGCGGATGGTCGGCGGTCTCATCGAGACGCTGAAGGTCCCGACGAATCCGCTCGACATCCTCGCGCAGCAGACCGTCGCAGCGACAGCGCTGGAGCCCCTGGACGCCGATGAGTGGTTCGACGCCGTGCGCCGCAGTGCGCCGTTCGCCACGCTTCCGCGAAGCGCGTACGACGCCACCCTCGACCTCCTCGCCGGCCGCTACCCGTCCGACGAGTTCGCCGAGCTGCGTCCGCGCATCGTCTGGGATCGCGACGCCGGAACCCTCACCGGCCGGCCGGGCGCGCAGCGGCTGGCGGTGACCAGCGGCGGCACCATCCCCGACCGCGGCATGTTCGGCGTGTTCATGGTCGGCGAGCGAGCGAGCCGCGTCGGCGAGCTCGACGAGGAGATGGTCTACGAGTCGCGGGTCGGCGACGTGTTCGCGCTCGGCTCGACCAGCTGGCGCATCCAGGAGATCACGCACGACCGGGTGCTGGTGACGCCGGCCTTCGGGGAGCCGGGGCGCCTGCCGTTCTGGAAGGGCGACGGCCTCGGCAGGCCGGCCGAGCTGGGCGCCGCCGTCGGCGCGTTCGTACGCGAGCTGAGCGCCGCCTCCCCCGCCGATGCCGAGCTGCGCTGCGTGGAGGCCGGGCTCGACGCCTTCGCCACGGCCAACCTGCTGGCGTTCCTGCGCGAGCAGAAGGAGGCGACCGGCCACGTGCCCACCGACCGGACGCTGGTGGTCGAACGGTTCCGCGACGAACTCGGCGACTGGCGGGTCGTCTTGCATTCCCCGTACGGAATGCAGGTGCACTCGCCGTGGGCGCTGGCGGTGCAGGCGCGGGTGCGGGAGCGGTATGGGATCGACGCCGGAGCCATGGCGGCCGACGACGGCATCATCGTGCGTATTCCCGACACGGAATCCACACCTCCCGGCGGCGAGCTGTTCGTCTTCGAGCCGGCCGAACTCGACGAGCTGGTGACGCTGGAGGTCGGCGGCTCCGCGCTCTTCGCGTCGCGGTTCCGGGAGTGCGCGGCCCGTGCGCTGCTGCTGCCCAAGTACAACCCGGGCAAGCGGTCGCCACTTTGGCAGCAGCGGCAGAAGGCCTCGCAGCTGCTCGACGTCGCGCGCAAGTACCCGAGCTTCCCGATCATCCTGGAGACGGTGCGCGAGTGCCTGCAGGACGTCTACGATCTGCCCGCCCTCGACGAGGTCGCGCAGAGCATCGCGCGGAGGAGCATCACCATCGTGGAAGCCGCGACCGAGACCGCGTCGCCCTTCGCCCGTTCGCTGCTGTTCGGGTATGTCGCCGCGTTCATGTACGAGGGCGACAGCCCGATCGCGGAGCGGAGGGCGGCGGCGCTGTCGCTCGACGCCGGGCTTCTCGCCGAGCTGCTCGGCCGCGCCGAACTGCGTGAGCTGCTCGACCCCGCGGTCATCGAGCGCGTGGAGTTGCAGCTGCAGCGTCTCGACCCTGACCGGCGGGTGCGCGGCGAGGAGGGCGTGGCCGACCTCCTGCGGCTGCTCGGGCCGCTGACGGTCGAGGAGGTCGCGCAGCGGTTGCAGGGCAGCGCGGAGGCGACCGAGGCCGAGACCGAGCCCGAGACCGAGCCCGAGCCCGACGCAACCGAGGACACCGACGCCGCTCCCCCACCCGCCACCACGCAGACGGCGGCCGCCCACCTCACCTCGCTGGTCGCCGCCAAGCGGGCACTCGCGGTCACGTACGCCGGTACCGAGCGCTATGCGGCCATCGAAGACGCGAGCCGCCTGCGCGACGCCCTCGGCGTCCCGCTCCCGATCGGCGTTCCCGTCGCGTTCATCGAGCCGGTCGACGACCCGCTCGGCGACCTCGTGAGCCGCTACGCCCGCACGCACGGCCCGTTCGAGATCGGCGAGCTCGCCACGACGTTCGGACTGGGCCCGGCGATCGTGCAGGACGCGCTCCGGCGCCTCTCGTACGACGGCAGGGTCGTGGAGGGCGAGTTCCGTCCTCACGCGCACGGCTCGGAGTGGTGCGATGCAGAGGTGCTGCGGCGTTTGCGCCGGATGTCGCTCGCGGCACTCCGCCAGGAGGTCGAGCCGGTCGAGACCGCGACCTTCGCCCGGTTCCTCGGCGACTGGCAGCACCTGGGCTCCACCCTGCGCGGGGTCGACGCGGTCGCGTCGGTCATCGAGCAGCTCGCCGGCGCCCGCATCCCCGCCTCCGCCTGGGAGTCGCTGGTGCTGCCCACCCGGGTCTCCGACTACAGCCCGGCGATGCTCGACGAGCTCACCGCGACCGGAGAGGTCATCTGGTCGGGCGACGGCGCCCTCCCCGGCAACGACGGATGGATCAGCTTCCACCTCGCCGACGCGGCGCCGCTCACTCTTGCCCCGCCCGCCGAGCGCGAGCCGGACGAGCTGCAGCGCGGCATCCTGGCCGCGCTGGCCCGCGGCGGCGGCTACTTCTTCCGCCAGCTGTCCGACGCGCTGGGCGCCGAGCGAGGAGAGGCGATCGACGACGCGGAGCTGGTGACGGCGCTGTGGGACCTGGTCTGGTCCGGGCTCGTGACCAACGACACGCTGGCGCCGCTGCGGACCCTCACCGGCGGCGGGGGCGCGCACAAGCGTCCGCGGCAGCCGACCCGATCGCGCATGTACCGGGGCCGGGTTGGGGCGCCGCGCCAGTCGGCGATGGTCACCAGGATGGGCCCGCCGACCGTGGCCGGCCGCTGGTCGCTGCTCCCCGAGCGCGACCTCGAATCCACCGTGCGCGCACATGGCCAGGCCGAGACGCTGCTCGACCGCTACGGCGTCGTGACCCGCGGCTCCGTCATGAACGAGGGCACGCCGGGCGGCTTCGCCCTCGCCTACAAGGTGCTCAGCGGCTTCGAAGACACCGGGAGGGCACGGCGCGGCTACTTCGTCGAGACGCTCGGCGCCGCCCAGTTCGCCAGCGGCCCGACGGTGGACCGCCTCCGCACCTTCGCGCGCGACCACACGCAGCCCCGGCCGTTCGACGGACTCGCGATCGCCGCAACCGACCCGGCGAACGCCTACGGCGCCGCGCTGCCGTGGCCACCCGTCCCCGTGTCAAGCGGTGGCGTGGAGGGCGGCACCGGGCACCGGCCCGGCCGCAAGGCGGGGGCGCTGGTCGCCCTCGTCGACGGCGAGCTCACGCTGTACGTGGAGCGCGGCGGCAAGAGCCTGCTGTGCTTCGTCGACCAGGCGGACGAGGCCGAGCGGCCGGCGCTGCTCGCGGCGTCACGTGCCCTGGCCGGGTTGGTGACCTCCCGGCGCGTCGACAAGCTCGCCGTCGAGACGGTCAACGGTGCGCCCGTGCTCGGCTCTCCGCTCGGCTCGGCCCTGGGCGACGCCGGGTTCCTCGCGACGCCGCGCGGTCTGCGCCTGCGCGGGTGATCGGCGGATGCCCGAGGGTGACACCGTCTTCCAGACCGCCGCGCGCCTGCGGCGTGCGTTGGCGGGGCACGTGCTCACGCAGACGGACTTCCGGGTTCCCGCGTATGCGACGGTCGATCTCAGCGGGCAGCGCGTCGACGAGGTCGTCAGCCGCGGCAAGCACCTGCTGATCCGAGTCGGCGGCCACAGCATCCACAGCCACCTGAAGATGGAGGGATCGTGGGAGGTCTACCCGCCCGGCGGTCGGTGGCGCCATCCCGCCTTCCAGGCACGGGCGGTGCTGCGGACGGCGGAGGCGCAGGTCGTCGGATTCCTGCTCGGTGTGCTGGAGGTGGTCCCCCGTTCGCAGGAGGACTCCGTCGTCGGGCATCTCGGACCGGACCTCCTCGGGGCCGACTGGGATGCCGCGGAGGCCGTGCGACGGGTGGAGGCGCATCCCGAGACGCCGATCGCGGTCGCGCTGCTCGACCAGCGCAACCTCGCCGGGGTCGGCAACGTCTACGCCAACGAGATCTGCTTCGTGCGGGGGATGCTGCCGACGCGGCCGGTCGGTGAGGTCGACGTCCCCGCGGCGGTCGAGCTGGCGCGGCGCATGCTGGTCGCGAACCGCGACCGTCCCGTGCGGGTCACGACCGGCGACACCCGCCGTGGCCGCAACACGTGGGTGTACGGCCGCGAGGGCCGCCGGTGCCTGCGCTGCGGCACAATGATCCGGCGTTCCGAGCTCGGCCGCACCGAGCTGGAGGAACGCGTCACCTACTTCTGCCCCACCTGCCAGACCTGACCGCGGACCCGACGAGCGAGGGGCACGTTGTTGTCCCCTTCGGCGCGCGAAGGGGACAACAACGTGCCCCTCGGGAGGGCGTGCCGGGTTACGCGGCGACGTCCTCCTCGGCGGAGGTGTCGCGCACCGTCGCGAGCGCGGCCGACCACGACTCGAGCTGGTCGAAGAGCGGGGTGAGGCCGGCCTCCGCAGCGGCGGTCGGCTTGAGCGACCAGTTCTCGAAGTCGTGCTGGAGGCTCAGCCCGACGAACGCGCTGACGGTCGCGACCTGCAGCTGCGACAGCACCAGGCGCAGGTGCTCCACCGCACGGGCACCGCCGTAGACGCCGTAGCTGACGAAGCCGGCCGCCTTGTTGTACCACTCGGAACCCACGAAGTCGATCGCGTTCTTGAGGGCGCCGGAGGTGCTGTGGTTGTACTCCGGGGTGACGAACAGATAACCGTCGAACTCGGCGATCTTGGCCGCCCACGCCTTGGTGTGGTCGTTGGCGTACTGCCCCGCCGCCGCCGGCATCGGCTCGTCGAGGTGCGGGAGGTTCCACTCGGCGAGGTCGACGAGCTCGTACTCGACGCCGTCGCGCTTCTCGGCGTGCTCGAGGACCCAGCGGGCGACGGACTCTCCGTTGCGGCCCGGGCGGGTGCTGCCGATGATGATGGCGATCTTGGTCATGTCAGCCTTTCCGTTTTGATGACGTATCACCCTTCGCGAACCCGGGCGGTGCCTCCGCTATTCCCGACTGCGAAGCCCGCGTGCCGCTAGGCTCGCGGCATGTCCCACCCGCACGACCGCGCCGGCCGGCAGCCCGACGACGCGCACCTTCCCGACGATGCCTCCCCGCAGGAGCGTCAGGAGGCCGGCGACCGGCTGCGCGAACGCATCTATGTGACCTTCACCGCGCTCGCCATCCTGATGGCCCTCAACGCGCACGGCGAGCACCTCGACTCCCCGACGGTGCTGTGGACGCTCATCATCTCCGTGGTCGGCGTGCTGCTCGCCGGGCTCGCCTCCGACCTCGTGTCGCACATGATCGTGCACGACACCCTGCCGTCCGCCCGCGAGTTCCGGCACCTCCTCGCCGTCGCCTCCCGGGCGCTCACCGTTCTGGCCGTGCCCGTGATCGTGCTCGCTCTGGCCTACTTCGGCGTGATGCAGGCCCGCACCGCCGTCGTCATCGCCATCGCCGCGCTCATCGCCTCCCTCGCGGTGATCGCGCGGATCGCCGTCTCGCGCACTGGCCTCGCGGGCTGGAAGCAACTCATCGTGCTCGTCGGCATCGTGCTGCTCGGTGTGATCGTCGTGTTCTTGGAGCAGCTCGCGCACTGAGCTCGCGGCGCGTGCAAGGATGGCGTATGGCGACCCTGCGCACGAAGCCCGACCCGCGCAAGCTCAGCGCCGCCGAAGAAGAGCTCTTCCACACCTTCTATCTGATGAGGCGCGGCTTCGACCGCGCCCTGGACGCCCAGCTGCAGCGCGATGACGGCATCTCGATCTCCGAACTGGAGGTGCTGATGACGCTCGTCCGCGCGCCGGGGCGCCGGTTGCGCGTGCGCGACCTGGTCGCGCTGACCGGCTGGGAGAAGAGCCGGGTCTCGCACCAGGTCACTCGGATGGCGGCGCGCGGCCTCGTCGAGCGCGAGGACTGCGCGGAGGACCGCAGGGCGACCTGGATCCGGCTCAGCGGCGACGGCCGCCGGGTCGTCGTCCGCGCCCTCCCCAAGCACACGGCCACGATCCGGCGCATCCTGTTCGACGCGCTCAGCGACGAGCAACAGGACGAGCTGCTGGCGATCTCCCGCAGGATGACCGAGGCCATGGACGTGGAGCAGACCCGCCACGAACCGTGAGGGTTCTCGCAGCCACGGCGAACCTTTTTCCGTGAGCGCGCTGGGAACTGCTGCCGGATCCGCTGGCCATTCCCGGCAACACCGCCCGAAACCAGCCGGTTCGCAGGCCGCACACTCTAGCGTTCTCGTGTGCGACGCCCGAACTTTCCCGCTGGAGACGACTCCGCCGACGGCCGCGAGCGCCCCGAGCCGCCGACCGAGGTCTACGGACGCGTGCCCGCAGCCGACCCGCGCCGGCCGGTGCGGGCGACGCGGCCGGCGTCGGGCGTTCCCTCGGGTCGCGGAGCGGCCGCCGCGGGAGCCGCCGCCGGAGCCGCAGGGGCGGGTGCCGCAGCGCGTGGCGCGGGAGCGGCGGGCTCCGCGCAGAACGACCCCGCCTTCGACCTGTTCGGGCTCTCCGGCTCGCCGGCGCCTGCGCGCGGAGACGGCGGCTTCGGCGACGACGGAGGCGGCACAGGAGGCGGCACTGGCGGCGGGCGTGGCGGCACGGGAGGCCGCGGGGGCCGCGGCGGGAAAGGCCCGCGCAAACACCGCCGCGCCAAGCGCATCATCGCCTGGACCGCAGCGACCCTCGCGGTGCTGCTCGTGGTCGTCGGCGGCTACGCGGCGTACAGCTACTTCCGCTTCGTCGGCGGCGTGAACCACGTCGACGTGATCGCGTCCCCCGGCAACGGGCAGACGCAGAACATCCTGCTCGTCGGCGACGACCACCGGCCCGACAACGCCACCCAGGCCCAGCTGGACCAGCTGAGCACCACGCAGGACGGCGGCGGCACCAACACGGACACGATGATGATCCTGCACATCCCGGCCAACGGGAAGTCGGCGACCCTCGTCTCGCTGCCCCGCGACTCCTGGGTGAATGTGCCGGGTCACGGCATGAACAAGCTCAATGCGGCGTTCTCGCTCGGCGGAGGCGGCAGCAACTCGACCAGCGGCGCGAAGCTGCTCATCCAGACCGTGCAAGAGCTCACCGGCCTGACCATCGACCACTACGTGCGCGTCTCGCTGCTCGGCTTCTACACGATCGCGCAGGCGCTCGGCCCGGTGCAGGTGTGCCTCAACAACGCCGTGGACGACCCGTACTCCGGCGCGAACTTCCCCGCCGGCGTCTCGACGCTCGACGCCAAGCAGGCCCTGTCGTTCGTGCGCCAGCGCCACGGCCTCCCCCGCGGCGACCTCGACCGCGTGGTACGCCAGCAGTACTTCCTGTCGGTGGAGGCGCACAAGTTCCTGTCGGCAGGCACCCTGCTCAACCCCGGCAAGCTGACCGCCACTCTGGATGCCGTGAGCGGCTCGCTCGAGACCGACCCCGGCCTCAACTTCCTCCAGCTCGCGGGGCAGCTGCAGGGGCTCACCGGCGGCAAGATCAAGTCGGCGACCATCCCCGTCTCCGGCACGCCGACCATCACGGTCGACGGCCAGGACCTCTCGATCGTGCAGGTGGACACCGCGGCGATGCCGGCGTTCATCCAGAGCCTGGAGGGCGTCCCGTCGGCCTACGACAGCGCGACGGCGGCCAAGCCGGCGAACACCACGGTGACCGTGCTGAACGGCGGCAGCCAGAACGGTGCGGCGGGCACGGCGACGCAGACCTTCGCCGCTGCCGGATTCAAGACCGGAACAGCCGGTGACGCCGCCACGACCGCCACCACGACGATCCAGTACCCGAAGGGCCAGGAGTCGCAGGCCAAGGCGGTCGCCGCCCTGCTCCCCGGCGCCGCGGTCCAGGAGACCGGTAGCGTCAAGGGCGTCACGGTCGTGCTCGGCGACGACGGGCTGATGCCCGCGGCCCCCAGCACCGGCGGTGCCTCCAGCGGCACCACCGCCCCCGCCCCGTCGCCCACCCCCTCCGGCGTCGGCACCAACTACGACTCCAAGGTCTGCATCAACTGACCCCTGCGGCAATCGCTTCCTCAGTTCCTGCCGCTCTCACCCAGCGTGTTGCGAGAGAAAGTGAGGAAGCGATGGCTGCTCGAGCCGGTCAGTCGAAGAGGCGACGGAAGACGTTGGTGTCGGCGAGGTCGATGAGTTCGTCGCCGCGGCCCGACATGATGGTGCGCAGCGCGTAGAGGGTGAAGCCCTTGACCTGTTCCGCGGTGATCGCGGGCGGGATGCTGAGCTCCTGACGGGCGGTCACCACGTCGACCAGGGCAGGACCGTCGTGCGCGAAGGCCGTGCGCAACGCGCTCTCGAGCTCGTCGGGCTTCTCGACCCGCTGACCGTGGATGCCGATGGCCTCCGCGACCCGCGCGAAGTCCGGGTTCTCGAGTCCCGTGCCGTAGTTGACGAACCCCGCGGCCTTCATCTCCACCTCCACGAAGTTCAGCGAGGAGTTGTTGAAGACCACGATCTTCACGGGCAGCTTGTTCTGCACCAGCGTGAGCAGCTCGCCGAACAGCATCGCGAGCCCGCCGTCGCCGGCCAGGGCGACCACCTGGCGCCCCGGGAACGACGCCTGCGCCCCGACCGCCTGCGACAGGGCGTTCGCCATGCTGCCGTGGTTGAACGATCCGATCAGCCGGCGCGAGCCGTTCATCCGCAGGTAGCGCGCCGCCCAGACCACCGGCGAGCCGACATCGGGGATGAACACGGCATCCTCGCTGGAGAGCTCGCTGATCAGGCGCGCGACATACTGCGGGTGGATCGGCGTACGGTTGCGGTCGTTGACCGCCAGATCGTCGAGGCTCTTGCGCGCCTTCAGGTAGTGCGAGCGGGACGATTCGAGGTGCTTGGTGTCCGTGCGCTCCTTCAGCAGCGGCAGAAGCGCCTCCACCGTGTCCTTGACGCTGCCCACCAGCCCGAGGTCGATCGGCGTCCGCCTGCCGAGGTTCTCGCCGCGGATGTCGACCTGGATGATCTTCGCCTTGGACGGATAGAACTGCTGGTACGGGAAGTCCGTGCCGAGCATCAGCAGCGCGTCGCAGGCCTCCATCGCGCGGTAGCCCGACGAGAAGCCGAGGAGGCCGGTCATCCCGACGTCGTAGGGGTTGTCGTACTCGACGAACTCCTTGCCGCGCATCGCGTGCACGACGGGAGCGCGCAGCGCTCCCGCGATGTCGATCAGCTGCGGGTGCGCGCCTTCCACACCGGCGCCGGCCAGGATGGTGACGCGCTTGGCCCCGTTGAGGATGTCGGCGGCGGCCGCGAGCTCGGCGTCGGCCGGCCGGGTCACGCGCGGGCTGTAGACGATCGGCGCCGACGGGCGGCGGCCGACGCTGTCCTTGAGGAACACCTCGCCGGGGATGACCACCACGGCCACCCCGCGCCGCTCGATCGCCGTGCGCATCGCGATCTCGAGCACGCGCGGGAGCTGTTCGGGGTAGCTCACCAGCTCGGTGTAGACGGCCGCCTCGCGGAACAGGTCCTGCGGGTGCGTCTCCTGGAAGTAGGTGCTGCCGATCTCGGGGCCGGGGATCTGCGCGGCGATCGCGAGCACGGGCACGCGGCTGCGATTGGCGTCGAAGAGCCCGTTGATGAGGTGGAGGTTGCCCGGCCCGCAGCTTCCTGCGCAGACGGCCAGCTCGCCGGTGAGAGCGGCTTCGGCCGCGGCGGCGAAGGCGGCGGCCTCCTCGTGGCGCACGTGCTCCCAGGTGATGCCGTCGGACCGGCGCAGCGCGTCGGTGAACCCGTTGAGCGAGTCACCGGGGATGCCGTAGACCCGCTGGACCCCGGCCTCCTTGATGATCTGGACGATGGTGTCGGCGACGGTTGTCATGCGGCGTCCTCCTCGGTCGGCACGGCGGCGGTCGGTGTGGCGGCGTTGATCCTCACGCTACTCCGGAGCCGCTCGCGCGTCAGGATCCGTCCTCTGCGAACGCGCACATCACGCACAGAGGTGCGCGGCATTAATGTGTACCCGACATGGTCTCCCAATCCCGCGCCCTCGTGACGCGCGACGCCATCCTCCGCGGCGCCGCCGAGGTGTTCGGTGCGCGCGGCTACGGCCTGGCCTCCATCGCCGACATCGCCGCTGCGGCCGGGCTCACCAAGGGCGCGCTGTACTTCCACTTCGCTTCGAAGGACGAGCTCGCCTACGCCGTGATCGCGGAGCAGCATCGCCGCACCATGGCCGCGTCGAACGCGATCCTGGCAGAGGGCCGGCCGGCGCTCGAGACGCTGATCCTGCTGTGCCGCGCCCTCGCGCAGCAGTTGTTGGAGGATCCCATCGTGCAGGCGGGCATCCGCCTGACCACCGATGTGGCATCGGCCGACCACCCGATCGTGGAGCCGTACGAGGACTGGTTCGCCGCGATCGAGGAGCTGATGCGGCGCGCGATCGCCGAGGGCGACGTCGCAGACAGCGTCGATCCGGCGGTGTTCGCGCATTTCGCGTCGCCGGCGTTCACCGGGGTTCAGCTGGTATCGGCCACCCTGACCGCGCGCGCCGACCTGCTGCAGCGGGTACGGGAGATGTGGGTCGTCCTGCTGCCGGGCATCGCGGCGGAGGGCCGCATCGACGCGCTGCGCGAGCTGCCCGACCTCATCGTGGAGTGAACCGGGCAACGGGGAACCGCCCGACCGACATCCCCCCAGTTGCCGAAGCGTGTACGTCGGTCGGGCGCTCACCCCCGCCCATCCATATTACATGCATAACCGGTCGATCGGTTTGTTTCGCGGGGCTCACCCGGGTCCGTCGCCCCGGGGTTCCGCAGGTCCGTCGGTTAGACTCACCGGTGGGGGAGCCGCGTGAGCGGCACGCAATGGCACCATGGGGAGGTCGTCGATGTCGGCACGGACGAATCAGAAGAAACGGGCGTCGATGCGCCTGGTCTACATCGACTTCTGGTCCGCGCTGAAGATGTCGTTCCTGATCAGTCTGGTGCTGGCCGTGGTGACCGTCGTGCTGACCCTGTTGGTCTGGTCGGTGCTCGACAAGGTCGGCCTGGTGGCCTCGATGAGCAGCTTCCTCGAGAGCATCGCCGGGGCACAGGGAGCCCAACTCGTCGCCGGACTGACATTCGGCAACGTGATGACCTTCACGCTGGTGGTCTCTCTGCTCGAGGTCATCGTCGTCTCCGCGCTCGGCGCGATCTTCGCCGCCCTCTTCAACCTCGCCACGAACGTCGTGGGCGGCTGGAAGGTCACGTTCGGGAGCGACTGAGCGAGCCGCTCCGGCTCTGGTCGCCGAGGCGTTCGAGTCCGCCGACCAGCAGGTCGACGCCGAAAGCGAAGGCGGCCGCCGAGCCCGAGACATCCAGCGGGTCGGCGGCCTCCCCCGTCGCCAGCACACCGATGCTGTCGAACTGCATCCGCTGCTGTTCGTGCGAGACGTGGCCGAGCACGAAGTGCAGGAGCGCGGTGGCCGCACGATCGGAGGTCTCGGCGTCGAAGCCGCCGGAGGCCGCGGCGGCCGCCAACCGGTGCTGCGCCGCGGAGTCGCCGAGGCCGAGGGCGTAGGTGCTGGCGACGACCTCCGCGCCATCGCGGTAGGCCAGCAGCGCATCGCGGAGGGCGGCCGACTCGGCGCGGAGGCGATCGGGCCAGGCTGTGGCGTCGGGCCCGGTGGCGAGGCCGGGGCCGGTGGCGGGGTCGGCGCTCGGGACGCCGACTCCGCGCGCGACGATGCGGTCGGCCAGGTCGGCGAGCAGCGTCTGCTTGTTGGGGAAGTGCCAGTACAGCGCGCTCGGCTGCACGTCGAGGGCGGCGGCGAGGCGGCGCATCGTGAGGTCGGGGAGGCCGTAGTCGTCGAGGATGCGCAACGCGGTCTCCGCCACGTCGTCGCGCGTGTGCCTGCGGCCGCTTTCGTTTCCCGTCACGCGACCACTATAGTGAACGCTGTTCAGGTGAACACCGTTCAGGTGACGGCCCCGCCCCCGAAGGACTGACCCATGACCGACTCCCGCCCTCTCCCCCGCGGCGCCCGCAGGCTCGACGCGACCGACGTCGCCCGGGTCGCCGTCGTCGCCGCGATCGTCGCCGTCCTCGGCCTCCCCGGAGGTTTCAGCCTCTTCGGAGCCGTGCCGATCACCGCCCAGACGCTGGGCGTGATGCTCGCCGGCGCGCTCCTCGGCCCGTGGCTGGGCGCGCTGTCCATGGCCGTGCTCCTCGCGCTCGTCGCGGCCGGGCTCCCCCTGCTCGCCGGGGGTCGCGGCGGGATCGGCGTCTTCGTCGGGCCATCGGCCGGCTACCTGTTCGGCTGGATCGTCGGCGCCTTCGTCATCGGACTGATCGTCCACTGGGGCAGTCGCAAGCCGGTCGCCTGGCGCACGTTCACGGGTGTGATCGTCGGAGGCATCCTCGTGGTCTACGCCATCGGCATCCCGGTGCAGAGCCTCGTCACCCGGCTGCCGCTCGCGGAGACCGCGCTCACCAGCCTGGTGTTCGTGCCGGGCGACCTGGTGAAGGCCGTGATCGCCACGGCCGTCGTCACCACCCTCGTGCGCGCCTACCCGCGGGCTTTCCGGCGCACGTGGGCCACCACGCCCGCCACCGTCGCCACGGGCAAGCGGGATCGAGACGGCGCCCCGGTCGCGTGACGACGCTCGCCCCCCTGCGCGACGACGACCCGGCGCTGCTCGAACGCCTGGCGTCGGCGCGCGACGCCGGCCAGGTGCCGCTGGTGCTCGACGCCCGCCGGCCGGCCGAGCAGGTGCGTGCGGCCGTGGCGACGGCCGAACGCGCCGACCTGGCCGGCATCGGCTGGGCGACCCTCACCTCCGGCAGCAGCGGCACGCCGCGCATCGTTCTGCGCACACCGGAGTCGTGGGAGCAGTCGTTCACGGCCGTCGGCGACCTGCTGGATTCGGCGAGCGCTGTCGCCCTGCCTGCCCCGGCCTCCTCGTCGCTGACTCTCTTCTCGCTGGCGCACGCGCTCAGCGGAGGACCGCGACCGCTCCTCCACGATGCCGCGGCGGCGGACGGCTTCCACGGCACGCCGGAGGGACTCCGTCGCGCGCTCGAGTCGGGATCCGCGCCCCGGCTCCGCACCGCCCTGGTCGGCGGCTCGCACCTCGACCCGTCGTTGCGTGCCCGCGCGGAGGAAGCGGGCATCCGAGTGACCGCCTATTACGGTGCGGCCGAGCTGTCGTTCGTCGCCGTCGACCGCGGCGACGGGCTGGTCCCGTTCCCCGGCGTGGAACTGCGCGTCGTCGACGGAGAACTCTGGGTGCGCTCGCCGTTCGTCGCCTCGGGATACGCGGGGGCTAGCGGTCCACTGCGGCGCGACGGCGCGTGGGCGACGGTGGGCGATCATGCCGAGCTGGTGCCGGCCGCCGGGGGCGGTGAGCGGCTTCGGCTGCTCGGGCGGGCGGACGACGCCATCCTCAGCGCGTCGGCGACGATCGTCCCCGACGAGGTGGAGGCCGCCCTGCGGGCCGTCCCCGGCGTGCGCGATGCGCTCGTCTTCGGCCTGCCCACCGGACGCGTCGGCGCACTGGTGGCTGCGCTGGTCGAGCCATCAGACGCGGACCTCGCGCTGTCCGAGCTGCGCGCCGCCGCCACCGCTCGGCTTGCGCCGGCGCACCGGCCACGGCGCTGGTTCCAGGGTGCCCTGCCGCGCACCGCGTCCGGAAAGCCCGCGCGCGCGGAAGCGCTTCGCCGGGTGCTCGCGGGAGAGGTGCGTCGGCTTGGGTGAGGCAACGGTTTGCGGCGCGTGCAGCCGTTCGCGCCGGTGGGCGGGGGCGTGCGCGGGCTCGCCCCGGGAGGTGCTTCCACGCGCAGCTGTCGTCATCGGCACCCGTGGACGTGTGCAGGACGCCGCCCCTGTGCGCAGGCTGGCTCGGGGAGTGCGTCCACGTGGCTGAAACGCTCGTCGTCACAGTCAGCTGCGGACCTGCGCTGGCCCACGCCCGCCTGCACAGGTTCCCCCGGGAGGCGCGTCCAGGTGACTGAAGCACCCGTCGTCATCGCCGCCCGCCGCACGCCGATCGGCACGCGGGGCAGGGCGCTGGCCGGCGTGCACGTGCACGAGCTCGCCGCTCCCGTGCTGCGGGCAGCGCTGGACGATGCCGAGACCGCGACAGGGACTGCGGTGGAGATCGCCGATGTGCTCCTGGGCAACTGCATGGGGCCGGGTGGCAACCCGGCGCGCCTGGCCGCCCTCGCCGCCGGACTCGACCCGGCAGTCCCCGGCGGAACGGTCGACCGGCAGTGCGGCAGCGGCCTCGCGGCCATCCTCGATGCCGCCGCCGCGATCCGCGCGGGCGACGGGAGGGCACGGCTCGCCGGCGGTGCGGAGAGCGCGTCCACCGCACCGGTGCGGTCGATCGACGGCGTACCGTACGACCGGGCGCCGTTCGCGCCCGCAGGTTTCCCCGACCCGGACATGGTCCGCGCGGCAGAGGACCTCGCCGCGCACGACGGCATCGCGCGCTCGCGGCTGGACGCTCACGCCGCCCGCAGCCACGCCCGCGCCCGCGCCGCGTACGCGGAGGGTCGCTTCGCCGCCGAGCTGGTGCCGCTCGCCGGCCTCGACCACGACGACGCCGTCGGCGGGGCGGAGCGGGTCCTCCCCCGGCTGCCCGCGCTGTTCCCGGGCGGTGCACTGACAGCCGGTACGTCGACGCGCATCGGTGACGGCGCTGCCGCTGTGGTCGTGGCTCCGTCCGGAACCGCACCCGGCCTCGCCCTGCGCGCGGGAGCAATCGTGGGCGGGGATCCCGCACTGCCGGGCCTCGGCGCTGCTCCCGCGATCCTCCGGGCACTGTCGGCCGCGGAGTGCGACGTGCGCACGATCGCGGCCTTCGAGCTGGTGGAGGCGTTCGCGTCACAGAGCATCGCCGTGCTCGACCGCCTCGGCATCGCCGACGACGACCCGAGGGTGTGCGCCGACGGCGGCGCGCTCGCCCTCGGCCACCCGTGGGGCGCGAGCGGCGCGGTCGCTGTCGTCCGGCTGTTCAGCCGACTGGTCCGCGGCGGCGCACCGGCCGGCACGCTCGGCGTCGCCGCGGCCTCGGTCGGCGGCGGCCTCGGCGTCGCCGCGGTCTTCGAGGTGGTGCGATGAGCGGGCTGCTGCTGTGGTCGAGGGGAACCGCCACTCGCGGAGTGCGGGGTGGCGCGACGAGCGCGCGCCGCGCAGGGTCAGAGAGCACGTCGTCGTCCCGTTCGGGCAGCGAAAGCGGCAATGGCGTGCCCCTCGCCGGCGGCCCGGCCACCCACGACGTAAATGGAGGGGCGACGAGCACACAGCACGGACCATCGAAGGGCACGTTGTTGTCCCTTTCGGGACGCGAAAGCGACAACAACGTGCCCCTCACCACCACCGCGACCCACGCCGCCGGCGCGGCCGGCGCGGCCGCAGTGTGCGAGGTCGCACGATGAGCGGGCTGCTGCTGACGGGGGTCGGGGTGCGGCTCGGCGATGTCGACGTGCTCCACGACATCGACCTCGACCTGGATGCGCGCACGGTCGCCGTGATCGGCGAGAACGGGTCGGGCAAGTCCACGTTCGCGCGACTCCTGGGCGGGCTCGTCTCCGCCTCCACGGGCGACGTGCGGATCCTCGGGCTCGATCCGGCCACGCAGGCCGGCGAGCTGCGGCGGCGGACGGCGGTGGTGTTCAGCAACCCGGACGCGCAGATCATCATGCCGACCGTGCAGGAGGACGTCGCGTTCTCCCTCCGCCCCGAGCGCCTCGGCAGGGCGGCGACCGCCTCCCGGGTCGCGGAGGCTCTCGACCGTTTCGGGCTCACCGCGCTCGCCGAGCGGCCCTCCCACGACCTCTCCGGAGGGCAGAAACAGCTGCTCGCGCTGTGCGGCGCGTTCGTGCGGCGTCCGGAGCTGGTCGTCGCGGACGAGCCGACCGCGTACCTCGACGCCCGCAACTCCCGCCGGGTCGCCGACCACCTGCTCGAGGACACCGGCCACCGCCTCGTCCTCGTCACCCACGACCTCTCGCTCGCCGCGCGCTGCGACGCCGCCGTGCTCTTCGCGGGCGGCACCGTCGACGCGGTCGGAGAGCCGGCGGAGGTCGTGGCGGCGTACGAGCGCCTGCTGGCCGAGGGGAGCCGACCGTGCTGACCCTCTACCGTCCCGGCAGCGGGCCACTGCACCGGATGCCTGCCGGACCGAAGCTGCTGCTGGTCGTCGTCGCCGTGCTCGGCGTCTCGTTGCTTCCCGCCACCTGGGCCGGGGCGGCCATCGCCGCGGTCGTGCCGGTGCTCGCGTACGCCGCCGCCGGTCTCGGCGACGGACTGCTCGGGATGCGCGAGCTCGGCCGCCAACTGCTCGCCGCGCGCTGGATCATCGTGATCACCGTCGCCGGCCAGCTGCTGTTCCTCGGTCCCGAACCCGCGGTCGCCAACACCGCACGCGTGGCCTCGGCGATCGTGCTGGCCGCCCTGCTCGTCCTCACCACCCGGGTCGCCGACCTCCTCGACGCGCTCGAACGTGGTCTGCGACCGCTCGCCGCGCTGCGCATCGACCCGGCGCGGGTGGCGCTGCTGCTCACGGTCACCCTCAGCACGGTTCCCGTGCTCGCGGGGCTCGCCCGTGACGTGCGCGACGCGCAACGCGCCCGCGGCGTCCGAGCGGGACTGCGGGCGTTCGCGGTGCCGTTCCTGGTGCTGGCGTTCAAGCACGCCGACGAGCTCGGCGACGCCCTGACCGCGCGGGGCGTGCGATGAGCGCCGCCTCCCGCCCGCGCGTCTTCGGGCCGACCGTCGACGACCAGACCCGCTGCGTCCACTACCGCACCCCGCTGGATGTCGTCGCCATCCGCTTCGCGTGCTGCGGCGAGTACTACCCCTGCCACCTCTGCCACGCCGAGGCCGCGGATCACCCGGCGCAGCAGTGGCCGGTCGCCGAACGCGACGAGCGTGCCGTGCTGTGCGGGGTGTGCGCCGCGACGCTGACGATCACCGACTACCTGGAGGCTGTCGCGTGCCCGGCGTGCGGGGCCGCGTTCAATCCGGGGTGCAAGCTCCACACGGAGTTGTACTTCGAAGTGTGATGATGTGCGGCAAATGTCGCGTCTCGCGCACCCGATCGGCACATTTGCCGCACATCTCGGACACCCTCACACGGTCACGACGACCTTGCCGCGCGCCCTCCCCGCCCCGATGTGGGCGACGGCTTCGGCGGTGCGCTCCAGCGGGTAGACGGTGTCGATGACCGGGCGAACCACGCCGGACTCGATGAGGCGCGACAGCTCGGTGAGGTGCTCCGCGCGCTCGCGCGATAGCAGGCCGATCAGCCGTTGCCGGGTGGTGGCGTTGCGGAGGCCGGCCGCTGCGATCCGCTCGGTTCCGCCGAGGACGCTGCCGCCGGACTCGCCGCCGACCAAGACGAGGGCACCCTCCGGGGCGAGGCTCCTGCGCAGGAGGCTCAGCGGCCGGTTGCCTGCGATGTCGATGATCGCATCCCAGATGCGGCCCAGCCCGAGCACGTCGGTCGTCGTGTAGTCGATCGTCTCCGTCGCGCCCAGCTTGCGCACCAGGTCGTGCTTGCCGCTGCTGCACACGCCGGTCACGATGCCGCCGCGCGCCACAGCCAACTGCACGGCGTAATGCCCGACCCCGCCGGCCGCGCCGAGCACGAGAACGCGGTCGCCCGCCACGATTCGCGCGGCGTCCACAGCCTGCAGAGCTGTCGCCGCCGAGACCGGCACGGCCGCAGCCTCCTCGAAGCCGAGGCCGTCCGGGATCGGCACGACCGCCGCACGCTGTGCCCTGACGTATTCGGCGAGTGCTCCGGCCGCCGATCCATAGACGCGGTCGCCCGGGTGGAGGTCGCGCACGTCCGCGCCGACGGCCTCCACCTCGCCCGCGAACGCCAGGCCCCGCACGCGCGGCTTCGGGCCGCGGAGGCCGAACCCCATCGCGCGCATCAGGTACGGGCGCCCCGTTGTCAAGTGCCAGGTGCCGGCGTCGATGCCGGCGGCCCGCACCCGTACCAGCACGTCGGCCGCCCCGATCTCGGGGACCGGGACCTCCTCCACTCGCAGCGCGTCCGCCGTCCCGTACGCGTCCTGCACGACAGCTCTCATCGTCGTCCTCACTCCTCGGGATACTGGAACACGTCATCGAGCGGCACCCCGAACACTCGCGCGAGTTGGAAAGCCATCTCCAGCGACGGCGAGTACCGCCCCTGCTCGATGGCGATGATGGTCTGGCGGGTGACGCCGACCCGCTCAGCGAGCTCGGCCTGGGTCATCTCCCCCGCCCCGAACCGCAGCGCCCGGATGCTGTTCGTCACCCGCGTCGGCTTCACCATGCCGGGAGCCCCTTGCGGTAGGCGACCAGGGTCGCGATCGAGCCGACCACCGCCGACAGGACGAACGCCAGATACACGGCGTTCGCGATCCAGAACCAGGACGCCTCGAACAGAGCCAGCACGAGCGCTGCGAGCGCGCCGATGATGACGAACGCCTGGCCGACCCGCTCGCCGAACACCTTGATCTCGCGGTCGCGCTGATCGCGCTTGTCGGCCTCCCGCGGGTTGGCGATCGAGATACCGATGCGGGCGAGGATGTTGGCCACGATGGCGCCGACGACCGTGCCGATCAGCAGCGGGACGTAGGCGCCGGGGCCGTTGACGCCCAACAGGATCAAGTAGACGGCGTAGCCCAGGACGGCCACCGCCAGGTAGGCCCAGGCGACCTTCTCATCGAAGGAGACGGACATCGCACACCTCACATGTCAAGAATTGTAGACATGACGAGTGTAAAGCGAGTCGTACCGCAAGTCAACAATTCTTTACATGGTGGTGGGACATTCGTGACGAATGTCGCGATTCGTGCCACGAATGTCGAGATTCGTGACGAATCTCGTTGGCAGCGGCGACGAAGGGGATTCGTGACGAATCTCGTAAGTGGCCAGCGGCTAAGAGGGATTCGTGACGAATCTCGTAAACGGCCAGCGGCTAAGAGGGATTCGTGACGAATGTCGTCATTCGTGCCACAAATGTCGGGATTCGTGACGAATCTCGTAAGTGGCCAGCGGCTAAGGGGGATTCGTAACGAATGTCGCGATTCGTGGCACGAATGTCGGGATTCGTGACGAATCTCGTGGGCGGCCGGCGGCTAAGAGGGATTCGTGACGAATGTCGCGATTCGTGGCACGAATGTTGGGATTCGTGACGAATGTCGAGGCGCGGCGCGCGCGGCGCGGGCGCGTCAGGAGGTGGCCGCGGCGCGGGCGTACTCGGAGCCGGAGCGGGAGCGCTCCAGGAGACCGGCGTCGACCAGATAGCGGCGGAGGGCGGCGGGATCCGCGCTGAACCGCGCCAGGCGCGCTGTGATCTCGCGCTCGCCGGCCACCTCGCCAGAGGCCAGGGTGCGGTCGGCCACCCAGGACAGCAGCTCCTCCCGGCCGGCGCGGGCGGACGGGTACCGGTCGATGCGCCCGTCGGCGTCGAGGAAGCGCTGCACGCCGGTGGGGCGAGCCCGACCTCCCGCGGCCAGCGCGGCACGGATGCCCTCCTCGGACACGACGTGACCTTCCTCGGTCGCGGTCACGAGCCCCGCGGCGGCGAGCGCGGCGAGCGCCCGCGCCTCGCGAGCTCCGCCCTCTGGAGGCTGGCCCAGCGTCACGCGTGCGAACGTGGCACGGGTCTCGGCGTTGGCGAGCGCGGCGAGCATCCGCCGCCAGTCGGTATCAGCCATGCGGCCACGCTACCGCCGGCACCGCCGACTGCCGCGCAGTCGACGCCGCACAGCCGCACAACCGACGCGACCTCGCCGACCGCCGCCCAGCCGACCACCGCCCGGCCGACCGCCGCCCAGCCGACCACCGACCACCGCCCGGCCGACCGCCAGCCACACAGCCGCCCGGCGCACAACCGACCGCCGCCCAGCCGCACAGCCACGCCACCGCCCAGCACCACGCCCACACACGACGACGGCCGCCGGACGCGCGGAGCGCCCGACGGCCGCCGTGTTCAGCGACGAGGTGTCGTTACTGCTGCTGCCAGCCCCAGAGCCAGCCGGTGAGCCAGTTCCAGATGAGCGTCCAGATCCAGTGGCCGACCGCGTTGCCGTTGGAGACCTTGAGGTCGTCCCAGCCGATCACCGTGTTGGTGCTGTCCTGAACGGACAGCTTGTGGTCGCCCTTGGCGAGCGGCTTCGGGAGGGTCAGGTGCAGGATGCCGTCGGCCGGCACCTTCACCCAGCCTCCGCCGACGCTCACCGGCTGCGAGTAGACCCACACCGACACCCACTGGCCCACGCGCGCCTTGCCGACCGTCACGTCGATCGGGTCGCCCGCGTGGTAGGCCTTGTCCTTGAACGAGATCTTGCCGTTCAGGGCCTTGGTCAGCTTCGACTCCGCTGCGGCCTTCGGGTCGCTGGTCGGCTTGCCGTCGGTCGGGGCGTCGGCGACGGTGAGCGGGATGCGCACCGTCGTGCCGGACTCCTTCGCGGTGAGCACCAGGGTGCTCGCACCCGCAGCGCTCGCCGGGACCGTGAAGGTCACCGTCGCGTTGCCCGACGCGTCCACCGGCACGGTGCCGATGACGGCCGAGCCGCCCCAGCTCAGCTCGAGCGACGTGTTCGCCGGGCTGCCGAGGCTGGTCAGGTTGAGCTTCTGGACTCCGAAGCTCACCTGCTGGCCGCGCTGCAGCGTCGTCGTGGGGACGTCCGTGACGGACACCCCGCGGCGGGCGAAGCTCGGCGACAGCGGGCTGTGGGCGGTGATGTAGCCGATCCAGGCGTCCCGGTCGATGAGACCGGAGTCGCGGGTGTCGGTTCCGGCCGCGAACGCCCGGAAGTTGTCTCCACCCTGCGCGAGGAAGGAGAACGTGCCGATCCGGTACGACTTGGCCGGGTCGATCGGTGCGCCGTTCACGATGATGCTCGTGATCCGGTCGCCCTCGGCGCGGGTCGCGTCGTAGGTGTAGCTGACGTTCTTCGACAGGCCCAGGTTGAGGAACGGCCGGCTCGGCACGGTGCCGTCGGCGTTCCGCTGCCACTGCTGCTCGAGCGCCTGCTTGAACTGCGCTCCGGTGAGGGAGGTCGTCCACAGGTTGTTCACGAACGGCAGCACAGCGTTCGCCTGTGCGTAGGTGACCGATCCGTCGGTGCCGTACAGCAGCTCCGCGCGGAGGCCTCCCGGGTTCACCACGCCGATCTCGGCGCCGCCCAGCTGGGCTGGCGACAGGGTCGACAGCAGCGAGTCGGCGACCAGGTTGCCGAGGGTGGACTCGCTCATCCGGTCGTCACGCGCACCGTTGAGGTACGCCGTGGTGATGTCGGAGGTGACGGAGCCGACCTTCTGGTTGCCGATGACAGCCGCGTCGGCGAGCGCCTTGTCGACGATCGACTTCACCTTCGCGACCCGCGGGTAGGCGGCGACGAGGCTGGTGTCGCTGTCGGTGGTGCGCGCCACGTTCCGTGCCGCGTAGGAGGTCACCGTGGCGGTGTCCGGGTCCACGGTCAACTTCACCTGGCCGACGTTCTCGCCGTAGCTGCCGGTCTGGACGATCGGACGGGTCGCGCCGGCGACACCCGGGACGGGGCCGTCCCAGCTGTACAGCTTGTGCGTGTGACCGGTGAAGATCGCCGAGACCTTCGCGCTCGTCTTGGTGACGATGTCGGCGAACGCGCCGCCCGCCGCGACCTCCTGGTCGAGCGTCGCGCCCTCCGGCGTGCCGAAGCCGGCACCCTCGTGGTACTCCGCGATCAGCACGTCGGCCTCGCCGTTGGACGGGTCGCCGTCGGTCAGCTGGGCCGCGACGCGGTTGACCGCTTCCACCGGGTCGCCGAAGTCGAGCGTCGAGACGCCGCCGGGCGAGACCAGGGTCGGGGTCTCCTGCGTGACGGCGCCGATGACGCCGACCCGGAGGCCGTCGACCGTGAACACCGCGTACTCCGGCAGCGCCGGGGTCTTGGTGCCCTTCTGGTAGACGTTCGCCCCGAGGTAGCTGAACTTCGCTGCGTCCTTCACCCGGCCGGTCAGGTCCGCGAAGCCCTTGTCGAACTCGTGGTTGCCCACCGCGCTCGTCTTCAGGTCGAGGGCGCCCAGCACGTCCAGGGTGGGGACGTCGCCGGCCGAGGCCGACGCGAACAGGGAGGCGCCGATGTTGTCGCCGTCGGAGAGGAAGAGCGTGTTGCCCTCCCCGCCGTCCGCGCGCAGCTTCTCGACGGTGCCCGCGAACTTCACGGTGTTGCTGTCGATCCGACCGTGGAAGTCGTTGATGTTCAGCAGGTTGAGCGTCACCGGCGCCGACTTCAGTCCCAGGCCGATGATGACCGGGTCGTGGTCGCTGGAGCGGTACGGGCCCGCCTCGTAGAAGTTGGTGACGTTGTAGTTGTAGCGGCTGTACTCCAGGGCCACCGACTCCACCGAGTTGATGTTCCAGACGTCCGCGCCGGTGATCGCCGCGTTGGCCGCAGGCGACGCGAGCACGTGGTCGAGCGAGCCGACGGTGCCGCCGAAGGAGTAGGTCGCCTTCGTGGTGCGCGTGCTGACCTGGTCGATGTAGCCGGCGTCGGTGAGGACCTTGATCGGGTCCTCGTTGAGGTAGGCGTTGAAGTCGCCGATCAGCAGCACCTTGTCGGAGCCGAGCGTGGTCTTGCGCTCGTTCGCGAACGCGACGAGGGCGGTGGCCTGCTTGACGCGGGAGGCGTTGGACGCGCCCTGGCCGTCGCCCTGGTCGGCGTCGGCGCCCGTTCCAGAGCCCTTCGACTTGAAGTGGTTCACGATGGCGATGAAGGCGGACGAGTCCTGCGCTCCGACCTTCTTGAAGGCCTGGGCGAGGGGCTGGCGGGCGTTCGAGAACGCCGCGTCGTCGAGGATCTTCGAGGCGCCGACCGGGGCGGCGACCGCCTTCTTGTAGATGAACGCGGTCCGGATGACGTCCTCGCTGGAGGGCACGGTCGCCGGCGAGGGCACGAACGCCCAGACCTCGCTGCCGGCCGCAGTGTTCAGCGCGGCGACCAGGGTCTTCAGCGCGTCATCCCTGTCGAGGCCGAAGCGCTTCGAGTTCTCGATCTCCTCGAGGGAGACGACGTCGGCGGTGAGGGCGTTGATCGCGGCGACGATCTTGTCCTGCTGGCGCTTCAGGTTGGTGGCGTCGGCGGCGCCGCGGGCGTCGCAGCCGGAGTTGACCGTGATCTTGTTGCCGTCGCGGTCGGTGTAGAACGTGCAGCCGGTGAGCTGATCGCCGGTGGTCGGGAAGTAGTTCAGCACGTTGAACGTCGCCAGGCGCAGGTCGCCTCCCACGTTGGCTGGGGCCGCGGTGCGGGTGTTGCCGAACGTGACGGGCTGCACGGTCGCGGCGTTGGCCGGCGTGAGCTCGGAGGTCGGCTGGAACTTCCAGGCGTCGTTGCGGTAGTCGAGGATGACCGGCTTGGTGAAGGTGACGGGGGCGCCGACGCGGACCGGGCTGGTCAGCGACAGGTACGGCAGCGGCTTCGACTTGTTGGCCGCGCTGAGGAAGTTGGTCGACGCGCCGTCGTCGAGGGTGACGGAGCGGGCCTTGTTGTCGGCGACGGCGGCAGCGTACTCCGCGGTGCCGGGGCGGGCGGTCTCCGTCGCCTGGACGAGCGGCTTGTCTCCCGCCGCCAGACCGATCTCGCCGTACTGGTTGGCCGAGTAGACGTCGGTGACGGTGAATGCGCCCTGCGGTGCGATCAGCATGCCCTCGAGGCTCTCGCGCTGCGCGTCGGTGGTCGGGAGGGCCACGGTCGCGGG
The DNA here is from genome assembly GCF_017565305.1 of Leifsonia sp. TF02-11. Lineage (GTDB taxonomy): Bacteria > Actinomycetota > Actinomycetes > Actinomycetales > Microbacteriaceae > Leifsonia. The sequence goes on along the minus strand of NZ_JAGEKP010000013.1, from coordinate 84,772 downwards.
AGTGGGAGCGGTGACGGTGCTCGCGTCGAGCTTGTCGACCTTCGTCGGGGTGATCTCGGTGAGCCCGTTGAATTCGCTGACCGCGCCGGTCACCTTCACGTAGTCGCCGACGGCGACACTGGAGGCGAAGGAGGAGCCGAACGCGAAGATCGCGTCGGACGCCGTGTGGGTCGCGAGGTCGATCGCGCCGCCGGTGCCCGGGGTCTGCAGGTAGAAGCCGTTGAAGCCTCCTGTGGGGTAGGCCGCGGTGACGACGCCGACGGTGCTGACCGTCTGGCCCGCCTTCGGGCTCGTGGCACCGGTGCCCTGGATCTCGGCGATGGTCACCGTGCCGGGCGGACCGGGGTCGGTTCCGGTGCCGGGGTCGGTGCCGCCTCCGCCGCCCGGGTTGCCGGGATCGGCGGGCGACGCGGTGTTCTGTGGCGTGATCGTCGCGCTGAGCGTGAAGTCAGCCGCGTTGTCGTCGGTGTCCTTGAACGCCGTACGGTTGAGAGACTTCACCTCCGTGTTGCCGCTCGGCGCCGTGGCCGGCTTGCTGCCTTCGAACGTGTTCGAGGTGCCGTAGCCGACGAGGTCCGCGACGCTCGCGTTGCCCGTCACCGAACCGGTCGGCAGGGTCAGCGCGGTGGCCGACTTCGCGAGGATGAGCGTGCCGGTTGTGCCGCTCGGGTTGAGGGCGTTGCTGGCCGCGTCGGGGGTGGGCAGGGCTGCACCGTTGGTGCCGTTGGAGGCGCCGGCGACGAGGTAGAAGCCCTTGGCGGCGATGCTGCCGCTCAGCGGCACCACACCGCTCGCGGCGCCCGTGCCGGTGGCCGGGCGGTACTGGAGGCTCCACCCGGTGAGGGCGACCGCCTGGTCGCCCGGGTTGTAGAGCTCGACGAACTTGTTGGTGTAGGCGGCTCCGGCGCTGCCGCCGGACAGGTAGGCCTCGTTGATGACGACACCGGTGCCGTCCGTGCTCGCGAACGCGGGGCTCGCGACGAGGGAGCCGGCGGCGAGTCCGGCTCCGACTGCCACAGCGGTGGCGGCGCGCAGCAGTGTGCGCAGTCTCATTGACATCTCTCTCCTCGGTCGGAAGGGGGGAACTCGTGCGAGTCCGCCGCAACCTTAGGAATCGAGGAGAACTGCACGCTGTCTCGTGAGTGAACGTACAGAAAACTCGTACAGGGGTAGACCGCTCATTTGAGCAGACCCCGTTCCCTAGCCTCGAACGCGGGTCATCCGGAGGGCGACGCCCGCTCCGACGAGCACGAACGCGGCCAACGCGCCGAGAGGCATCCAGCCGGTGTCCGAACCGGTGTCGGACAGCAGCTCCGTCCCCGCGGTGGCGGACGAATCACCGGGCGGCGTCACGGGCGCCGTCGGGCAGCTGACGACATTGGTGACGGTGTAGTGGGAGGCGGCGGCCGTCAGTGTCGGCGCGTACGGCAATGCGGAGTCCACCGTGGCGCCGTCGGCCTCGGTGACCCGCGCGCTCACGAGCGAGCAGCCCGTCGAGGCCAGCGACGTCGACTCGGTGAACGAGATCCGGTCGCCGATGGCGTAGCCGGGCACGACCGCCCCGAACGACTGACCGGCCGGAGATCCGCCTCCGGGCGGCGACAGCTGGAGCGCGGCGGAGATCCCGGCAGGCTGCGAGCCGTTCGCGTACGTCACGCCGTCGACGACCCAGGTCTTGTCGACCGCCACGGTCGCCGGGTCGAGGAGGCGGTTGTAGACCATGCAGCCGACGGCCTGATCGGCGCCGACCGCCACCTGGAAGCCGAGAGCGCCGTCGTTCGTCACCGCCAGCGGCGTTCCGTCGGCGAGGTCGGTGCAGACTGCGTTGACGCCGCCCTGGGTCACGAGGGAGTAGCCGGGCTGCTGCGTCTCGGCGACGCTCAGCTGCGCCTCCGTTCCGCCGGTCGGCAGCCCTGCACGGAACGCGACCCCGCCGGTGCCGTCGGCCTGCGTCGTCGCCGTTGCCGGCGTCACGGTCGCGCCGGGCGTGAGCGCCGTCGCGTCGAACGTCCAGCCTGCGCCGGCGGGCGTCGCGCCGGTGATGTCTTCGCCGATCGTCGTGCCGGGCACGATCTGCTTGATCACGGTGAGGGACGGCGTGCAGTTGGCCAGTGCGAGCTTGCGGAGCTCGTCGCCCGCTCCCGAAAAGTCCGGGATCTGGAAGTAGTCGGCTGTGGCCACGTTGCCCGCTGCGGCGTCGAAGGCCTCCTGGCCGGAGATCGCGGCGAGGTTGAGGCCGCTGAGGCCGGACACACCGTTGCCGACGCCGAAGGAGATGACCCGTGTTCCCTGCGCCTTGAGCACGTTCGAGGAGAAGATCGCCGCCTCCGTATCGGTGAAGTGCGTGCTCGACCCGTCGCCGTGCAGGGTGGTGCCGCCCCAGCGGGTCGGGTTGCCGTCTGTGAGCACGACCACTGCGTCGTAGTGGACGCCGGACTCGGCGACCCGCTGGAGCGCGGCGTCCCAGTTCGTTCCCGCGCCGAGACCCCAGGAGGCGTACTCGGCCTTGAACGCATCGGCGCCGGCCTGGGTCGACACCGACTGCAGCGCAGGCCGGTTCGTGTCGACGGTGCCAGTGGCGGCCTCCGTACTCGGCGACTGGGCCGAGAAGCTGTACACCGCCATGCGGGAGGGCGTACCCACGAAGGCGTCGGCGAACGCGTCGGCCGCGCTCTTGAGGGTGGGCAGGTTCGAGCCCACCGAGGCCGAGAGGTCGAGCACGAGTGCGACGTCCATCCCGCAGCTCGCCGGCAGCGGCGGATTGACCCGCGACTGCTGCCAGACGCCGTTCGACCGGGTCGGGAGGGAGTTGGAGCTGCTCTTCATGAAGTCTGCGGTGGACCGGTAGGTGTTCGTCGCGACGAGCGTCGGGGTCTGGAACTGGTACGGGCTCGCGACGCTTCCGCTTCCGCTTCCCGGGCCCGTGCGCAGAGTTTCGTTGGCGAACCAGCCGGCCGGAGCGGCGATCTCCTTCACCCACGGCGCGGTGCCGAGGACGGCGCCGGTCACGACGAACGAGCAGTCGCCGTCGGCATCGGAGGTGCAGGTGAGCAGCGGCGTCGTGTCGGCCGGGTCTGCGAACAGCCCGAGCTCGACCCCCGCGAGACCCGCGATCGTCGTGTCGGACGTCCTGTCGCCTCCGACGCTCACGGTGACGACGGCCGAGGTCGGCCCCGGTGCAGGTACCGCAGCCTGCGCGGGCGCCGCCATCGCGAGCGACGCCGCGAGCGTCACGGCTCCGACCAGGACGACCGACGCGAAGCGAACCCTGTACCCCATACCGACCACCCTCACCCGCGCGGCGCTTCGACGCAAGACCCGGCCGCCTCCCGCCTGCGCCATGATGGTCTTCATGCGGATCGACGAGATCGCCCACTTCCGGGCGCTGGCGGCGGAGGGCCACCTGGCCCTCGCGGCCGAATCGCTCGGCGTCTCGCAGTCGACGCTGTCCCGCTCCCTCGCCCGACTGGAGGCCGAGGCCGGGGTGGAGCTGTTCGACCGGCGACGCGGTCACCTCGAGCTCAACCGCTACGGCGAGATCCTGCTGGCCCACGCGCTCAGGGCCGAGGCGGAGCTCGAGACCGGCCGGGCCCGCATCGACGCGCTGCGCGACCCCGCCGCCGGGATCGTGTCGCTCGCCTACGTCTCGTCGTTCGGCAGCTGGCTGCTGCCGCGGGTGGTCAGCGAGTACCGCAGCCTGTTCCCCGACATCCGCTTCGCGCTGCGCGGCGGAACGGCCGACACCGTGCTCGACGCGCTGCGGGAAGGCTCAGCCGATTTGGCGTTCCTGAGCCCCGACCCGCGCGACCCCGACATCGACTGGGTGCCGCTGACGGCCGAGCGGCTGGTGCTGGGCGTACCGGAGGGCCACCCGCTGGCCTCCCGCGCCCAGGCGGCGTTCACGGATCTGGCGGAGGCCGAGCTGGTCGCCCTGCGTCCGGGCTCCGGCCTGCGCACGATCGCCGACGCGTACTTCGCGGCGCACGGGGTGGTCATGGCCCCGGTCATCGAGGTGACCGAGCTGTCGACGCTGCGGGCGCTCGTGCGCGACGGCGTCGGGGTGGCGCTCATCCCGGACACGCCGGCAGAGCCGGGGATCGTCGCCGTTCCGCTCGCCGACGAGGCCGAGCGGGTCGTCGGTCTCGCGCGCAACCGTCTGCGATCGCAGTCGGCGGCGGCCGAGCAGTTCGCGCGCTTCGTGCGCGAGGAGCTCACCGCGCTCTGAGCGCGCTCCGCGGCCTCCCGCTGTCGCCGAGGGGCACGTTGTTGTCCCTTTCGGCGCGCGAAAGGGACAACAACGTGCCCTTCGACGGAGGCGTCGACGCGCTGGAACCCTGGAATAGGGGCGCTCAGGCGCCCTTCGGCGCCGGACGGGTGGCGCCGAGCGCCCGCCAGAGGCGGTCGATGTCGCCCGGCAGACCGTCGAGGCGTCCGCGCTCGGCGGCGATCATGTATGCGCCGAAGAACCCCTGCACCGCCACGATCGCGAGCTCCCGCGGCGGGAGGTCTCCCGGGAGCGCATCCTCCTGCGCCAGGTAGCGCTCGATAACGCCCACCCAGTGATCGTAGGGGTCGGCGTCGGGACCGGGCGGGAGGATGGTCTGTGACAGGGTCATCGCTGCGCGCACCCGCACATCGGAGGCGAAAACCGCGCCGACGCGTCGGGTGAGCTCGACGGCGGCCTCTAACCCGCGGAGGTCGCTGCCGTCGATCTCGGCGACGATCCGCGGCCAGTTTCCGTACTTCTCCTCCAGCAGCGCCTTGGCCAGGTCGAGCTTCGAACGGAAGTGGAAGTACACCGCACCCTTGGTCAGCCCCGTGCGCTCGACGATCCGCTCAAGGCGTGCGCCGGCATAGCCGTGCTGATCGAACTCGTCCGCCGCAGCCTCCAGAATGGCGGCACGGCTGCGCTCTGCGCGCTCCTGGCGTGGCATGGCAGGTCCTCGATCCGCTCGAACCGGTGGTCCCCCAGCGGCCAACTCTAACCAAACTCGGGATGCGCCCCCGCGCGACGAGCCGAGGAACGCGGATCAGCAGGAGTCGGCGAAGAGCCTGCGCGGGCGCTCCGGGTCGGCGTCGTCGAAGAGCACGGAGGCCACCTCGCGCGGCGCCCCCAGCGGGTCTTTCCTGCCCGTCGAGACGAACGACCAGTCCGCGTCCCGCTCGGGATCGTGCTCCGTCCACACCGAGAAGTTCCAGAAGCCGCGCAGCCCGTCGCTGAGGAGACCGGGGCCGTCGACGACCAGCACACCTTCGGGCGAATGCGACCGGAACGGTGTCACCACCTCCGCGCGCAGCTCGTCGGCTCCGCTGTCGGCCGCGACGTGGAAGCGCTCGACGCGCTGGCCCGCCGCCCGCAGTGCGTCCGCGAACGCGTCGGCCGCCGCGGGGAGGTCGGCGGCGGCCACGCCCGTGATCGCGACGAACCGCGGCCCCGTCCGGTAGTGCTGGAGGAACTCGGCGGCCAGCCCGTCGAAGAAGGTCGCGCGGTCGGTGGTGGTGCTTCCCATGCCGCGAGTATCCCACCATGGCGAGCGCCCAGCCAGCTCGGAGACCTCTGACATTGAACATCTGGAGTCGTACTTCTAAAACCTGTAGTATCAACCTTCGTGCGAACGTCTCCCGCGATCGCGACTCCCCCGTAGAGAAGGACCCCCATGGACCCCTCCGAAGTCCCCGTCATCGAGTGGGCGCTCGCGCTCAGCGGCATCCCCCTGGTCCTGGTCGGCGCTACGCTCTGCAAGGCGATCCGCCCGCGGCGCCCCCGCACCGATCCGGCCGAATGAGCCGGACACCGCTTCCCACCGTCGCCTACGGGAAGCTCCGGTATCTCTTCGTCGGCGCGATCCTGCTCGTCCTTGCCGCCGCGACGATCTTCCTGAAGATCGCGACGAACGCCGGCGGCGTCGCTGCCGTGATCTACATCGTCTTCCTGATCTGGGTCGTCGTTCAGATCGCGCTCGCGATCGCCGACCGTCCACGCTTCGCCACCGGAGCGGACAGCACAGCCGGGCTCACGATCGCGGCGCTCGTGCCGGTCTACAACGAGGACGTCCCCGCGTTGCGCGGCTGCCTGGAAGGCTTCCTCACGCAGACGAGGCGACCCGACGCGGTCGCGGTGGTCAACGACGGCTCGTCCGCCGAGCTGGACTACTCGGAGGTCCGGGACTGGTTCCTGGCCGAGTGCACGGCCGTCGGCATCCGGGCGCACTGGATCGATCAGGCGAACAGCGGCAAACGACACGCGCAGATCGCCGGGATGCGGTGCGAACCCGATGCCGACATCTACCTGACGGTCGACAGCGACAGCATCCTCGACCTCAACGCCACGAACGAGGCGATGAAGGCGTTCGCCGACCCCGAGGTGCAGTCGGTCGCCGCCGTCATCCTGAGCACGAACTACCGGTCGAGCCTGCTCACCCGCATGATGGACGTCTTCACCGTCGGCCTGCAGCTCTTCGAACGCTCGGCGTTCTCTCGACTGAACTCGGTCATGGTCAACTCCGGAGGCTGCGCGTTCTATCGCGGCGACGTGGTCCGCGACAATGTCGAGCTCTACCTCAACGAGACGCTCGCCGGACGCCGCGTCAACTTCTCCGACGACAGCCTGCTCACGCTGTTCGCCCTCCAGCGCGGCAAGACCGTGCAACAACCGACCGCGTTCGCCTTCACGCTGATGCCCGCGAAGTTCTCGCACCACGTGCGTCAGCAGCTGCGCTGGATGCGCGGGTCGTTCATCCGGTCGGGCTGGCGCATGCGCTTCCTGCCGATGACGGGCGCCGCCTACTGGCTGCACATGATGAAGTGGATCGCCTACGGCACGATGACGAGCACGCTCATCATGCTCGTGGTCACCGGGAAGCTCCTGAACCCGGGGATGCTGGCCTCCGGGATGCTCGCCGCCGTCACCCTCTACGTGCTGACGGCCTTCCGGTACCTCGCCGTGGTGCGCTCAGACCAGTCCACGGCCCAGCGCTGGCTGACCTTCGCGACCGCGCCGCTGGCTGCGATCTGGGGGCTCACCTTCCTGCGGGTGCTGCGCTGGTACGCGATGGCGACCGTCCTCAACCTCGGCTGGGGCACGCGCGCAGTCGTCGAGGTGCGGGCAGAGTCGTGAGTCGGGTGTGGCGCGGGGGCGATTCGAACCGGTGAAGCCTGCATGATCGACACATGTCTGTCGACCGTTCCTACATCCGTGTGAAGGCCATGCTCATCGCGTCGAGCGTCGACGGCGATCATCATCTCGTCAGCGTCAACGCTCCCACCGAGGAGAACCCGCTCGGCTACCATCGCCTGATCGGCGGCAGTGTCGAACTCGGGGAGACACACCGCGAGGCGATCGTCCGCGAGGTGGATGAGGAACTCGGCGCCCGGATCCTCGACCTCACCCACCTGCGCATGGTCGAGAACATCTTTTCCTTCAACGGTGAGCTCGGTCATGAGATCGTCGCGTTGTACTCGGGCACGCTGGATCCAGCACCGGGCCCCGAAGGCGGCACGCTCACCGAGTCCGACGGCTCGCAGAGCCCTGTGGTCTGGCGTCCGTTCGATGACGCCGACATCGACATACCGCTGTACCCCTCGGGGGCACGCGAGTGGATCCACAGTTCACGCGGGTAGGACCGTGAAGGCGCGAGCGCGGACGTGGCCGGCGCGCGCCCTCACGCCGTTCTGGCCTCCCGCGCGGCGAAGATCTCGCCCATGAGGTCGAGGCGCGACTGGGGCATCCCCGGCCCTGGTACGCCGACGACCTCACTCGCGTCGGAGAGGGTGCCGCAGTGCTCGCACACCAGCGCACTGTGCACGGGTGCGTCGCAGACGCTGTGGTGGTAGTCGATCGGCGGGCCGTCCGGCGCCGACCAGCGGTCGCCCCACTCGGTGAGCGCGATCAGCGCGGGGGCCAGGTCGCGGCCCTTCTCGGTGAGGAGGTAGTCGGCGCCGTCTCTGCGCATGATCCCGGCCTCCACGAAACCGTCGAGCCTCGCCTGGAGGACGTTGGTGGCGATGCCGAGGCTGCGCCGGAACTCCGAGTAGCGCGTGGAACCGGCGAAGATCGCGTCGCGGATGATCAGGATGCTCCAGCGCTCGCCGACGACCTCGAGCGATCGCGCGATCGAGCACGCCTGGGAGTCGTACATGGTGCCGAGCATGACCCGATCATACCTCGGGGCTTGCATGATGCAAGTCTGCGGGCGTACGCTCAGCTTGCATCAAGCAAGCTCAGACATCGATCGCTCCGACAGGGCGGTCGCAGAATCCAACGGAGGTCATCATGAGCGAGCAGGACTACACCACAACCATCCGGGTCCCGGCGGCACCGACCGACGTCTCGACAGCGGTCGCCGACGTGCGTGGCTGGTGGGGAGCGGACGTGCAGGGCGGGACGTCGCGAGTGGGCGACATCTTCGACTACGACGTCGACGGCATCCATCACAGCCGCATTCGCGTCGAGGAGGCCGTGCCGGGCGAACGCGTCGTCTGGCGCGTGCTCGAAAACCACCTGGCGTTCGTGCAGGACCAGAGCGAGTGGGTGGACACCACCATCCGGTTCGACCTCATACCGGTCGACGGCGGAACGGAGCTGACGTTCACCCACGTCGGCCTGGTGCCGTCGTACGAGTGCTACGACGTCTGCTTCGACGCGTGGGGGTTCTACATCCGCACGAGTCTGGACGAGCTCATCCGCACGGGCGTCGGTCGACCGCACCGCTCGGGCGAGAACGGACCCCGCGAGGAGGACGTCCGCGCGATGCTGGCGCAGTAGCGCACCGCCCGCCAGAAGTCACCCCACTCCCAGCAGAGGCGGCCTACCCTGGGACCACGTGACGCTCGTGGCGGGAGGAGCAGCGCATGAACTCGGACCCCGGGGACGATCTGCGGCCACCGGAGGCGATCGCCGAGCTCGGCGAGGACCAGGCGGTCGGCATGGTGGGGGTGCCGCCGGAGCGCGCGGCCGAGCTCGAAGAGCGGGCGCGCGCCTGGATCGCCGAGCTCGCGGCCGCCGACCCGGACAGCGACGCCTTCCGACGCAAGATCGTGGGGTTCTCGCGACTCGGCGATGCGGAGATGCGGGAGTCGAGCGACGCCTCCCGCCAGATGCTCAGCCGCCCGGCCGCATCCCTCGCCGCCGCCCGCGGCAAGAAATCGATGCGCACCGACCCGCAGTACGGCGTGCTGCGCACCCTGCAAGAGCTGCGCTCCACCGTCAGCGACTTCGACCCTCAGCACCTCGCCGGCCGGTACCGCACACTCTCGAAGCTGCCGGGCGGCCGGCGGCTGCGCCGCTACATCGAGCGGTTCGAGTCGGCGCAGAGGCAGCTCGACACCATGGTGGCCGCCCTCGACCACGGCGAGGAGGCGCTCCGCCGGGACAACGCGGCGATCGCCGAGGAGCGTGCGTCGCTGTGGAGGACGACGGAACGGCTCAACGAGTACGTGCTGCTCGCCGGTGCGCTCGACCGGGCGACGGTCGAGCACGCGGCGCGGTTGCGCGTCACCGACCCGGGCAGGGCCAAGACGCTGGAGGACGAAGCGCTGTTCCCGATCCGCCAGCGCCGACAGGACCTCACGACGCAGATCGCCGTCTCCGTGCAGGCGTACCTGGCACTCGACGTGATCGCGAAGAACAACGTGCAGCTCATCAAAGGCGTCGAGCGGGCCAAGACCACGACCGTCTCGGCGCTGCGCACGGCGGTCGTGGTCGCGCAGGCCCTCGACAACCAGCGCATGGTCATCGACCAGCTGGACGCCCTCCACCAGAGCACGAACACGCTGATCGGCCGCACCGGCGATGCGCTGCGCGACCAGACCGAGCAGATCCAGAAGGACCAGACGTCCTCCGCGGTCGACGTGGAGACCCTGCAGCGGGCGTTCGACAACGTCTTCGCAACAATGGACAGCATCGAGACCTACCGCGGCCAGGCGATCGACAGCATGGCGAACACCGTCGACGCTCTGGAGAACCAGGTGGCGCGCTCGCGCGGCTACCTCGAGCGGTCCCGGCGCGGTGCGCAGCCTCCTCCCGCGCGGTGATCAGTTGAAGATCGCCCATTCCGCGCGGTCGAGCCGGGCCGAGACGCCCCGGACGACGAGGTACCAGTAGCGCTCGTCACGGTGCACGTACTGGCCGAGGACGGTCGTGTAACACCAGTCGCCGTCGACCCGGCTCCAGCGGATCAACGAGACGGACTGACCGTGCCGCAGGAACGGGACCGCCGCGTGATCGTCGCGGGTGAGGTCGTACGACCGGGACCCGTGCTCCGCGCTCGGAGTGCTCATGATGCAACGATCCGTCGCCGGCTGCCGGCCCGGTAGGGACCAAAGTCATGTGCGACGGCGGCTCAGTCGCGTGGCACCAGCCGGACGATCACCGCCTTCGACACCGGGGTGTTGCTTCCGATCGCCGCGCTCTGCAAGGGCACGAGCACGTTCGCCTCCGGGTAGTAGGCGGCGGCGCAGCCGCGGGCGGTCGGGTAGGAGACCACACGGTAGTTCTCCAGCACCCGGTCCGGCTCGTCGCGCCACTCGCTGTGGATGTCGACGCGCTGACCGTCGGTCAAGCCCAGCTCGGCGAGGTCGAACGGGTTGACGAAGATCACGTCGCGGCCGTTCTTGATGCCGCGGTAGCGGTCGTTCAGGCTGTAGATCGTCGTGTTGAACTGGTCGTGCGAGCGCAGCGTCTGCAGGATGAGCCTGCCCTCCGGGCGCTCCAGGTGCTCCAGTTCGTTCACGGTGATCATCGCCTTGCCGGTCGCCGTATCGAAGCGGCGCTCGTCGCGCGGGCCGTTCGGGAGCACGAAGCCGCCACTGCGGCGCACGTCCTCGTTGAAGCGCTCGAAGCCGGGGACGACCCGGCTGATGTGCTCGCGGATGACGTCGTACTCGGCCTCGAAACCGGCCCAGTCGATGCCGAGCTCCGGGTCGAGGGTCGCCGCGGCGAGGCGGCAGACGATGGCGACCTCCGACAGCAGGCCGGGAGCGACGGGCGGCACCTTGCCGTGCGTGGCGTGCACCGCGCACACGCTGTCCTCCACCGACAGGAACTGCGGGCCGCCCTTCTGGAGGTCGACCTCCGTGCGCCCGAGCGTCGGCAGGATGAGCGCCTCGTCACCGGTCACCACGTGCGAGCGGTTCAGCTTGGTCGACACCTGCACAGTCAGCCCGGCCCCGCGCATGGCGGCCTCGGCCGCGGCGGTGTCCGAGATCGCACCGACGAAATTGCCGCCCATCGCGAAGAAGACGTCGATGTCACCGCGCTGGAGGCCCTCGATGGTCTTCAGAGCGTCGAAGCCGTGCGCGCGCGGCGGGTCGAACCCGAACTCGCGCTGCAGCGCATCGAGGAACGTCTCGGGCATCTGCTCCCAGATGCCCATGGTGCGGTCGCCCTGCACGTTGCTGTGGCCGCGGATCGGGGAGGCGCCGGCGCCCGGCTTCCCGATGTTGCCGCGCAGCAGTAGCAGTGTGATCAGTTCCTTGAGGGTGGCGACAGCGTTCTTCTGCTGGGTGAGCCCCATCGCCCAGGTGATGATCGTTCGGTCGGAGCGCACGTACAGGTCGGCGAGCAGGTCGATGTCGGCCAGGCTGAGGCCGGTGGCCTCCAGCACCGTCGCGTCGTCGAGGGTCGCGATATGCGCGCGGAACTTCTCCAGCCCGAGGGTGTGCTCGGCGAGGAAGGCGTGGTCGAGAACGGTGCCCGGCGCGGCGTCCTCTGCCGCCAGCACGCGCTTCGACACGGCCTGCAGCAGCGCCATGTCGCCGCCAGAGCGGATCTGCAGGAAATGGTCGGCGATCTGGGTGCCCTTGCCGATGATGCCGCGCGGCCGCTGCGGGTTCTTGTAGCGGATCAGCCCGGCCTCCGGCAGCGGGTTCACCGCGACGATGGTCGCGCCGTTGCGCTTGGCCTCCTCCAGCGCGGTGAGCATGCGCGGGTGGTTGGTGCCCGGGTTCTGCCCCATCACGATGATCAGCTCGGCCTTGCCGAAGTCGTCGTAGGCGATCGTCGACTTGCCGATGCCGATGGTCTCGCTCAGCGCGGTGCCTGTCGACTCGTGGCACATGTTCGAGCAGTCCGGGAGGTTGTTGGTGCCGAACGCGCGCACGAAGAGCTGGTACACGAACGCGGTCTCGTTCGCCGTGCGACCGCTGGTGTAGAAGGCGGCGCGGTCCGGCGTGTCCAGGCCGTTCAGCCGCTCGGCGATGAGGGCGAACGCGGCGTCCCAGCTGATCGGTTCGTAGTGGTCGGCGCCGCGGGGCTTGTGGACGGGCTCGACGAGCCTGCCCTGCATCCCGAGCCAGTACTCCGACTTGTCGAGCAGGCTGGTGAGCGAGTTCTCGGCCCAGAAGCTCGTCGGCACCGTGACAGGGGTCGCCTCCCACGTGACCGCCTTGGCGCCGTTCTCGCAGAACTCGAGGATGTTGCGATCGCCCGGGTCGGGCCACGCGCAGCTCATGCAGTCGAAGCCGTTCTTCTGGTTGATGGCGGTCATCAGCTCGGCGGTGCGCACCGGGCCCATTTCACGCAGGGCGGGGCCCATCGAGTGCAGGATCCCCGGCACGCCGACGGCCCAGTCCTTCTTGTGGCCGACCTCGAGGTCCGGGTAGTCGGTGCCCGGGTTCACATCGGTTTCGTGCATCAGACGAGGGACTCCTGACTCTGCGGTTCGTGCGCGGGCGGTTGCTGTGTCGGCGGTTCCTGTGCCGGCGGTTGCGCGGCGGGCGTCGGAACGATGCGCTCGGCGCCGGAGTAGACGACCATCGACGACCCGCGCAGGAAGCCGACGACGGTGAGGCCGAGCTCCCGCCCCAGGTCGACCGCGAGCGACGACGGCGCCGACACCGCGGCGAGCACCGGGATGCCGGCCATCGACGCCTTCTGCACGAGCTCGAACGAGGCCCGGCCCGACACCATCAGCACGGTTCCGCGCAGCGGAAGGCGGCCCTCCTTGAGCGCCCAGCCCACGACCTTGTCCACCGCGTTGTGCCGGCCGACATCCTCGCGCAGGGCGAGCAGCGCGCCGGTCGACGCGTCGAAGAGCGCAGCGGCGTGCAGGCCGCCGGTCTTTTCGAACATGGCCTGACCCTCCCGCAACCGGTCGGGCAGAGTCGTCAGGAACGTGTCGGCCACCCGCACGTCGTCGCCCTCGACGGGATGGGCGGAGCGGGTGCGGACGGCGTCGATGCTGGCCTTGCCGCACAGCCCGCACGAGCTCGTCATGTAGAAGTTGCGGTCGAGGCTCACGTCCGGGCGGGGCACACCCGGCGCCAGCGTCACGTCGAGGACGTTGTACGTGTTCTCGCCGTCGGCCGGGCCTCCCGCGCAGTAGCGGATGGCGTTCAGCTGATCGGAGTGCGCGATGACGCCCTCGGAGACCAGGAAGCCGGCAGCCAGTTCGAAGTCGCTTCCCGGGGTGCGCATGGTGATCGAGAGCGGCGCGCCGGCGACCCGGATCTCGAGCGGCTCCTCGACGGCGAGCACGTCCTCGCGCCTGCTGAGCGATTCACCGACGACGATGCGCGTGATCTGTTTTCGCGATGTCGTTCGACTCATGTTCCAGGCTTACCACGGGCCGCCCCGGCCCCATACTCGAATGATGTGGGGAAGAGCATCACGCATGGACATGCCACGGTGACGGAGCGCCCGAGCTGGCGGCACGCGCGCGCGATCGCCGCAGCCGCGGGAGCGTCTGCCGTGCTTCCTCCTGAGCTCATCGCGCTCGATCGCGCCGTCGGGCGCCGGATCGCCGCCGACCTCGTGACGCCGATCGACCTCCCGCACTTCGCCTCGGCGGCGATGGACGGCTGGCTCGTCGTCGGCGACGGGCCGTGGGAGCTCGTGACGATCGAGCTGCCCGCCCCCGGGCAGGCGCGGGCGATCGTCACCGGAGCGCACGTGCCCGCCCCGACGGACCCCGGAGTGCAGCTCGCCGTGCTGCGCAGCGAGAGCGGCGTCGTGGAGGCCGGTGTGCTGCGGTCGACGGTCGCCGACGAGCCGCGGCCCGGCCACCACATCCGGCTGCCGGCGACCGAGGCCGAGCGCGGCGAGCTGCTGATCGCCGCCGGCACCCGCCTCAACCCGGCGCACGTCGCGCTGGCCGCGGCGACCGGTACCGATGCGCTCGCCGTGCAGGCGGCCCCGACGGTCGCGCTGGTGTTCACCGGCGACGAGGTGATCGAGTCGGGCCTGCCGACGGCCGGGCGCGTCCGGGACAGCTTCGGCGTCCAGTTCCCCGCGTTGATCGGGATGCTCGGCGGCCGGGTCGTCGGAGCGTCCCGCGTCCCCGATCATCACGACGAGACCGTCGCAGCGCTCCGCGACGCCCGAGCGGACGTGATCGTCACGACGGGCGGCACCGGAGGTTCGTCCGCGGACCACGTGCGCGCCGCACTGCTCGCACTGGGCGCGCGGCTCCTCGTCGACGGGGTGGCGATGCGGCCGGGAGGTCCGACCCGCATCGCGGAGCTGCCCGACGGGCGCCTCGTCGTCGCACTCCCCGGCAACCCGCTCGCCGCGATGGTCGCGGCGATCACGCTGGTGGAGCCGTTGATCGCCGGTCTGGCCGGTCGCGAGCCGATTCCGCCGCGGGTCATGCGCGGCCCCGCGGTGGAGGGGCGGGCCGGCTCGACCGTCCTGGCGCCGTACTCGGAGGTCGACGGCCGGGCCGTCGTCGCGACCTGGCGGGGCGCTGCCATGCTGCGCGGCCTCGCCGGTGCGACCGGGATCCTGGTCGTGCCGCCTGAGGGAGTGCGCGAGGGCGAGGGTGCCGAGAGCCTGCCCGTGCCGTGGCTCGTCGCGCCGCACTCTGCTGTGGAGAACTGAGTTCTCCACCGGTTCACACAGCCGGGGGTTCGAGGGCCCGGGAGCTGGGATAGCGTGGCAGGCGTGCCGGGAGGAGAACAGATGGACGAGTCGGTAGAGGCCGAGACGCAGGCCGAAAAGGCGTCGGGCCGCGAGGCCGCGGCCGCCAGCACCGCAGCTGACGCGATCGGCGCGGGCGAGGCCGGGGTCGCCGAGGCCGAAGCCCCGGAGATCACCTACGACGAGCAGCTGTACCCCGCCCGGCCGCGCCGACTGCGTCCGCGCGCCAACCTGCGGGGCGGCAGCATCCGCCGCACCGTGTCCGACCCGCGCGCGGCGAATGGGCTCAACCCGGCCTACGTTCAATGGCTGGTGCGCCAGTCGATGCTCAAAGACGCCGACGTGCTCAGCCGGCAGCTCTCCGGGTCGCCGAGCATGTGGCGCAACCCGTACGCCCGTCCGGACGCCCGGCGGGCCGTCGCGACCTCCGACGTCTGGTTCACGGCCTACCCGATCTCGCTGATCACCCGGCAGGATCAGAGCTTCCTCGCCGCTCTCGCCGACCCGGAGCTCTGGACCGCGTTCCAGCGCATCGGCATCAACGGCGTGCACACCGGCCCGGTGAAGCGCGCGGGCGGTATCCGCGGCTGGCAGGAGACTCCGAGCGTCGACGGGCACTTCGACCGGATCGGCACGCAGATCGACCCGATCTTCGGCGACGAGGAGACCTTCCAGCGCATGACGGACGTCGCGGAGGAGCACGGCGGCGTCGTCATCGACGACATCGTGCCGGGGCACACCGGCAAGGGCGCCGACTTCCGGCTCGCCGAGATGGCGTACAAGGACTACCCGGGCATCTACCACATGGTCGAGATCCCGCCGGAGGAGTGGCACCTGCTGCCGGAGGTCCCGGAGCACCGCGACTCGGTCAACCTCGACGCGGCGACCGAGGCGTCGCTCGCCGAGCGCGGATACATCATCGGCGAGCTGCAGCGCGTCATCTTCTACGCGCCCGGTGTCAAGGAGACCAACTGGAGCGTCACAGCGCCCGTGGTCGGCGTCGACGGTGTCACGCGGCGCTGGGTGTACCTGCACTACTTCAAGGAGGGACAGCCCTCCGTCAACTGGCTCGACCCCACCTTCTCGGGCATGCGGCTGGTGATCGGCGACGCCCTCCACTCGCTCGGCGACCTCGGCACGAGCGCGTTGCGACTCGACGCCAACGGCTTCCTCGGCGTCGAGAAGAGTGCGGAGGGCCTCCCCGCCTGGTCGGAGGGCCACCCGCTCTCGCACGCCGCCAACCATGTCATCGCGGGCATGGTGCGCAAGGTCGGCGGCTTCACGTTCCAGGAGCTCAACCTGACCGTGGAGGACATCCGCGACACCGGCGCCGTCGGCGCCGACCTGTCGTACGACTTCATCAACCGCCCGGCGTACCACCACGCGCTCGCCACCGGCGACACCGAGTTCCTGCGCCTCACCCTGCGCACCTCGCTGGCGCTCGGGGTCGAGCCGGTGAGCCTGGTGCACGGCCTGCAGAACCACGACGAGCTGACCTACGAACTGGTGCACTGGGCGACCCTGCACAAGAACGACCTGTACCCGTTCCGGTATCAGGAGCTGACCGGCGGCGAACTGGCCGAGCTGATCCGGTCGGAGCTGGTGGAGAAGCTCACGGGTGCATCCGCCGACTACAACCTCGTGTTCACGACCAACGGGATCGCCTGCACCACGGCCTCCCTCATCGCCGCGACGCAGGGCCACGCGACGCTCGACTCGATCACCGAGGCGGACGTGCCGGCGATCCGCGACGCGCACCTGCTGCTCGCCGCGTTCAACGCGTGGCAACCCGGCGTTTTCGCCCTGTCGGGGTGGGATCTGCTCGGGGCGCTGACCCTCCCCCGCGGCGAAGTCGCCGATCTGATCGCCGACGGCGACACCCGCTGGATCGAGCGCGGAGCGCACGACCTGCTGGGCGTGGCGCCCGACCAGGAGCGGTCGGCGTCCGGGATGCCGCGGGCGCGCTCCCTCTACGGCACACTGCCCGAGCAGCTGAAGCGCCGCGACTCGTTCGCGAGCGGGCTGCGCGATCTGCTGCGCATCCGCTCCAAGTACGGCATCGCCTCCGCGCGCCAGGTCGACGTGCCCGACGTCGCGCATCCCGGGATGCTGGTGCTGGTGCACGAGCTGGAGGCGCTCGACGAGCAGGACCTCCCGATCGTGCAGCTGACGGTGCTGAACCTGAGCACGGACGCGGTGGACGGCACCGTGCGCTCCGACGCCATGCCGCTAGGCGCTGCGGTCATCGACGCGGGCGACGACGCCGAGATCGCGACCGTCGACAACCTGAGCAGCTTCCCGCTGAGCATCGGGCCGTACGGCGTGCGGTTCCTGGTGCTGCGTCGTCCCGCGCCGGCGGAACCCGCCGCCGCACATTCGTGACGAATCCATCGATTCGTGCCACGAATGTCGTGATTCGTCACGAATGTGCGGGGGGCATGGTTTAATCTGCGTATGGATGCAGATAAGCCGATATGCGGGCGTTTGCCCGACAGCCAGTATGTCGAGTTGGCCGTGGAGGTGTTCGGGATGCTCGCCGACGCCACGCGCGTGCGGATCATCCTGGCGCTGAGGGACGCCGGGGAGCTCTCGGTGAACCACCTCGCCGACATCCTCGACAAGCAGCCGGCGGCGGTCTCGCAACACCTCGCGAAGCTGCGGCTCGCCCGCATCGTGGCGACGAGACAGGACGGCCAGCGCGTCTTCTACCGGCTCGAGAACGAGCACGCGAGCCGGCTGGTGAGCGACGCGATCTTCCAGGCGGAGCACTCGCTCGGCGGCACGCCGCGGCACCACCACCAGGCGGCGGCGAGCGGGGCGGACGCCGTCGGCGAGGTGGAGGCGTCGGCGTGACCAGCGAGACGCACTCCCGCGGAGAGGTGGGGCGGCCGCACGAGCGCGGGCACACGCACGACCACGGCCACGACCACGACCACGACCACGGTGAGCACACGCACGACCACGACCACCCGCACGACCGCGGCCACGGCCACGGCCATGAGCACCACCACCCCACCGGATTCAGGGGTTTCCTCTACGGCCTCTTCGTCCCGCACTCGCACGATGCCGCCGACTCCATCGACGACGCCCTCGAGGCGAGCACCGAGGGTGTCCGCGCGCTGAAGATCAGCCTGTTCGCGCTGCTGGGCACCACGTTCCTGCAGGCCCGCGTCGTCGCCGTCAGCGGGTCGGTCGCTCTGCTGGCCGACACGGTCCACAACTTCTCCGACGCCCTGACCGCCGTTCCGCTGTGGGTGGCTTTCGTGCTCGGCCGCCGCGTGGCCTCCCGGCGGTACACCTACGGCCTGGGGCGCGCAGAGGACCTCGCCGGGCTCTTCATCATCGCCGTCGTCGCGCTCTCGGCCGTCGTCGCCGCCTGGCAGTCGATCGATCGCTTCGTCCATCCGCACCCGCTGGAGAACCTCGGCTGGGTCGTCGTCGCGGGCCTCATCGGCTTCGCCGGCAACGAGGCGGTCGCGATCTACCGCATCCGGGTCGGCCGGCGGATCGGCTCCGCCGCCCTGGTCGCCGACGGCGTCCACGCCAGGATCGACGGTTTCACCTCGCTGGCGGTCGTCATCGGCGCGGTCGGAGTCATGCTCGGCTTCCCCCTCGCCGACCCGATCGTCGGCCTGCTGATCTCGGCGGCGATCATCGTCCTGCTCTGGGGCACCGTGCGCAGCATCGGCCGGCGCCTCCTCGACGGCATCGAGCCCGAGCTCGTCGACCGGCTCGAGCATGCCCTGCAGGAGACGCCCGGAGTCACCGCGGTGCCACGCGTCCAACTCCGCTGGGTGGGCCACCGGCTGCACGGCAGCGCACGGCTGACCGTCGCCGCGGCCTCCCTCGACGACGCGCAGCGCATCACCGAGGCCGCCCGCGCTCACGCGGGAGAGCACCTCCGCAACCTCGACGACCTCCAGCTCGAACTCACACCGGCGACCGCGGGCACGCCGCGATGAGCGGCGCGGCGCTGAACGACACGGCGCGGCGCCGCCTGATCCGCTTCGGCATCGGCCTGGAGGCGATCACCCTCGGCTGGAACGTCGTCGGGGTGGTCACCCTCGCCGTGCTCGCCTACACGAGCGCCTCCGTCGCCCTGCTCGGCTTCGGGCTCGACAGCCTGATCGAGATCGGCGCCAGCACGGTCGTCATCTGGGAGCTGACCGGAACAGGCGAGCAGCGCCAGCGGGTCGCCCTCCGGCTCATCGGCGTCGCGTTCGTGCTGCTCGCCGTCTACCTGCTCGTGCAGGCCGGTCTCGCGCTGCTCACGGGCCACCGAGCGACGCCCAGCCCCGGCGGGGTCGTCTGGACGGGCGCGACAGCGGTCGCCATGTTCGCCCTGGCGTACGGCAAGGCCCGCACCGGCCGGCGGCTCGGCAACCCCGTCCTCGTCACGGAGGGCCGGGTCACGCTGGTCGACGGCATCCTCGCCACCGCCGTGCTCGTCGGCATCGCGCTCGACGCGCTGCTCGGCTGGTGGTGGGCCGACCCGCTCGCCGGGCTCGTCATCGTGGTCTACGCGGCACGGGAGGCCGTGCAGATCTTCCGCGGAGACCACGACTAGACGGTCGTCCCTGGCGTAGCCGCCGCGAGATCCGGCGGCATCGCCCCCGGCCCGACGCTCACCCGAGATCGGGCGTCTCGCTCGCCCCGCGTTCCTCCACTTCGACCGGCAGTCCCGAGTCGTAGACGAACACCAGCCGCGCTGGCACTTCGCCGGCGAGCACGCTCGCCACCGCCTCGTTGACGTCACCGAGGTCGCGGCGCGCGGCGACCACCCTGGTCCGGCCTGCGGCGTGCAGTGCGAACACCTCGGTGAGATCCTGCCGGGTGCCGACGATCGAACCGATGATGGAGATCCCCTTGAGCACGGTGTCGAAGACCGGCACGGTGAGCGTGCCGTCGGCGGGCAGGGAGACCAGCACGAGCCGGCCGCCGCGGTTGAGCGAACGGAACGCCTGGTCGAAGACCTGAGGCGCCACCGCCAGCACGATGGCGACGTCCGCCCCGCCGAGGTGGTGGATGGCGGTGGCCGGGTCGACCTCGCGCGCGTCGATCGCGTGGTCGGCTCCCAGTTCGACGGCCAGGTCGAGCTTGGCCTCGTCGATGTCGACCGCGACGACGCGCGCGCCCACGAGCCGGGCGTACTGCACGGCCAGGTGGCCGAGGCCGCCGATCCCGAACACCGCGACCCGCTCGCCCGGGACGACGTGCGCGGCCTTGACCGCCGCGTACGTCGTCACCCCGGCGCAGGTCAGCGGCGCTGCGTCCATGGGCGACACGTCATCGGGCACCGGCACGGCGAACCGGGCGTCCGCGAGTGCGTACTCGGCGTAGCCGCCGTCGACGGCGTACCCGGTGTTGTACTGCTGCTCGCAGAGGTTCTCGCGCCCGTCGATGCAGTAGCGGCACTCGCCGCAGGCGTGGCCGAGCCAGGGCATGGCCACACGCTGGCCGAGCGTGCGGGAGGTCACGCCGTCCCCGAGACGCTCGACGATCCCGACGCCCTCGTGACCGGGAACGAACGGGAGCGTCGGCTTGACGGGCCAGTCGCCGTCGATGGCGTGGATGTCGGTGTGGCACAGACCGCACGCCTCCAACCGGACGAGCACCTGCCCCGGCCCCGGAGTGGGGATCGGGCGCTCCTCGACGGTGAGCGGCTGGTTGAACTGGGTCACGACGGCTGCGCGCATGGCGGCTCCTCATTCCTGGACCTGGATCGGTCGGGTCGGCGCCAGTCTCGTCCGCGTGCGAGCGCTCGGGATGGGCCGAAGGTCCCTCAGGGCCGGCAGCGGGCGGCAGGCCTTTCGGCCCTGGCCGTCCGCCGGGAGCGTGACAGGCTCGAGCAGAGGACGGGAGCTGTCATGAAACGCTGGATCCGCATCACCCTCACCGTGCTGGCCGCGATGGTGGGCGTCACGGCCATCGCCGGCGGCGTGGCCTTGGTCGTCGGGGCCGCGACATCGTCGACGGCCGGCGGTGCCGTCCCCGACAGCTCCTACCTGGGCGGGAGTCCGTTCCCGTCGTACCTCGTCCCGGGAATCGCGCTGGCCGTGATCGTAGGCGGCACCCACGTGCTCGCCGCGATGCTGACGGGACGAGGGTCGACCGCCGGACCGTTCGCCGCGGTCGTGGCCGGCTTCGGCCTGCTGATCTGGATCTTCGTGCAGATGATGTTCATCCCGTTCAGTGCGCTGCAGGCGATCTACTTCGCCGCCGGACTCGCCGAGGTGGGCCTGGTGCTGCTCGCGTTGGGCGTGCTGCGGCGCGATCGGGTAGCGACGCCGTGAGCGCCTCGCTGCGCTTCCTGGGCGCGACGGACACCGTCACCGGCTCTCGCTACCTCGTCGAAGCGCACGGCCGGCGCATCCTCGTCGACTGCGGGCTGTTCCAGGGCTACAAGGTCCTGCGCGAACGCAACTGGAGGCCGTTCCCGGTCGAGCCGTCGAGCATCGACGCCGTCGTGATCACGCACGCCCATCTCGACCACACCGGCTATCTGCCCGCGCTCGTGCGCGACGGCTTCCGCGGCCCCATCCACGCGACGCACGGCACGACGGAACTCAGCAGGCTGATCCTTCCGGACAGCGGACGGCTCCTCGAGGAGCAGGCCGCCTTCGCCGACCGGCACCACACCTCGAAGCACGCGCCGCCGCTCCCCCTCTACACCGAGAAGGACGCGGCGCGGGCCCTGGAACGCTTCGAGTCGCACCCGTTCGACGAGGAGCTGGAGGTCGCCGGCCTGGGCGCGCGGTTCGTGCCGGCGGGCCACATCCTCGGTGCCGCACAGGTGCGTCTGGTGGCCGACGGCGCGAGACTCCATTTCACCGGCGACCTGGGGCGCGTGGACGACCCGCTCATGCAGCCGCCGCGCTCGCTGGAGGAGACGGACGTTCTCGTCTGCGAGTCGACGTACGGCGACCGCGTGCACCCGGGCACGGATGCCGGCCCGCTCCTCGCGCGAATCGTCAACGACGTCTGCGGGCACGGCGGAGTGGTCATCCTGCCCGCGTTCGCGGTCGGTCGCGCGGAGACGCTGCTCCTGCACCTCAGCAGGCTGCGGGCGCAGCACGCCATTCCGGACGTGCCGGTCTTCCTGAACAGCCCCATGGCGGTGAACGCCGCCGAGATCTACGCACGCCACCCGGAGGAGCACCGGATCCGACCCGCCGAGTTCGAGGCCATGTACCGGATGGCCACCCTGGTGCGCACCGTCGACGAGTCGAAGCTCCTCAATCTGCGCGGCGGGCCGGCGATCATCATCTCGGCCAGCGGAATGCTCGAAGGCGGCCGAGTGCTCCACCACATCGCCGCGTACGGGGGAGACCCGCACAACGCCATCGTGCTGACGGGCTTCCAGGCCGGGGGCACTCGCGGTGACGCTCTGCGCCGCGGCGAGCGCAGCCTCCGGATCTACGGACGCGACGTGCCGATCCGCGCACAGGTCCACACGCTCGACATGCTCTCCGCCCACGCCGACGCCGGACAGCTCGTCGACTGGTTGAGCACCGCGCCGCGAGCACCGCGGGCGGTGTACCTGACGCACGGGGAGCCGCACGCGGCGGACGCGCTCCGGGTCCGCATCCTTCGCACGCTCGGCTGGGAGGCCAGGGCAGCCGAGTTCGGGGAGACCGTTCCGGTCGCGACCGCGGTCACTCCACCCGCGGCGAACGCGCTGTGAACCGGGCGGCCCGGCGGGCCACCCGGTGCGGGTACGCCCTCGACCGCACCGCCGGGGCGGTCGGAGCGGCCAGCCGCGCGTAGTACCAGACCTTCGCGATCTCCACGAGCACCAGGTAGAGCAGCACCAGGGCGACCAGCGCCAGGAAGAACA
Source organism: Leifsonia sp. TF02-11 (assembly GCF_017565305.1). Lineage (GTDB taxonomy): Bacteria > Actinomycetota > Actinomycetes > Actinomycetales > Microbacteriaceae > Leifsonia. Next base: position 62,081 of record NZ_JAGEKP010000013.1, on the reverse strand, counting down.
GGACGGGCAGCGGTGTGAAGCCCAGCAGGCCGGAGACCGGCGAGTACGGCAGCCACACGCCGATGGCCACCACGGCCAGCACCGACACCGTCAGCGGCAGCGAAGCGCGGCTGCGCAGGAACGGCACCTTCCTGGTGCGGATGGCGAACACGATGAGCGTCTGCGTGGCGATCGACTCGATGAACCAGCCCGACCGGAACTCCGCAGGCGCGGCGTTGAAGGCGAACAGCATCAGACCGAAGGTGGCGAAGTCGAAGAGCGAGCTGATCGGGCCGAACAGCAGCATGAAGCGGCGGATCGCCCCGATGTCCCAGTGCGACGGCGACTTCAGCTGCCCCGCGTCCACGTTGTCGGTGGGGATGGCGAGCTGGCTGGAGTCGTAGAGCAGGTTGTTCAGCAGGATCTGGCCGGGGAGCATCGGCAGGAACGGCAGGATCACCGAGGCGATCGACGCGCTGAACATGTTTCCGAAGTTGCTCGACGTGCCCATCAGCACGTACTTGATCGTGTTCGCGAAGATGCGGCGCCCCTCGGTCACGCCGTCGGCGAGCACGTCGAGGTCCTTGTCGAGCAGGAGGACGTCGGCCGCGTCCTTGGCGACGTCGACGGCCGAGTCGACCGAGATGCCGATGTCCGCCCTGTGCAGGGCCAGTGCGTCGTTGACGCCGTCGCCGAGGAAGCCCACGGCGCGGCCCTTGCGGCGGAGGGCCAGGATGATGCGTGCCTTCTGCTCGGGCGAGACGCGCGCGAAGATCGTCGCCGCGCGCGCTGCTTCGGCGAGCGCCGCATCGTCGAGGGCGTCGATGCGGTCGCCGGTCAGCGTGCCGCTCGTCGTCATGCCCAGCTCGCGGCAGACCCGCTCCGCCACAACGGCGCCGTCTCCGGTGGCGATCTTGACCTCGATCCCGAGGTCGGCGAGGCGCTGCAGCGAGGCGCGAGCGTCCGGTTTCACGCCGTCGACGAAGGCGAGGTAGCCGCGCAGCGTGAGGCCGGTCTCGTCTGCGGGCGTGAGCGCCGTCAGCTCGTCCGCGGGACGCGTCGCGATCGCGATGACGCGCGAACCCGCCTCGTAGAGCCCCGTCAGCACCGATCGTGCCGACGCATCCGCCTCCGTGCAGAGCGGCAGCACCGACTCCGGCGCCCCCTTCACCACGACGATCGGGGCGGAACCGGTGGCGGCGACGAGCGCTCCGGCCATCCGCCGCTCGTGGTCGAACGGCACGGCGTCGAGGCGGTGGTACGCCGACACCGGTGCGGTCGCGGCCGCGTCGCTCTGCCAGAGCGCGGCGTCGAGCGCGTTCAAACCGACCGTCTGCGGCGCTGCCGGGTCGGCGTCGGTGGCCAGGAGGCCCAGCAGCAGGACCTCGTCGGCGTCGACGCCGTCGAGCGGCACCGGCCGGTCGAACACGATGCGCCCGGTGGTCAGGGTCCCGGTCTTGTCCGTGACGAGGAGGTCGAGGTCGCCGAGATCCTCGATGCATACCATCCGCTTCACCAGCACCCGGCGCCGGGCCAGTGCCCGCGAGCCGGCGGCGAGGCTCGTGCTGACCACGGCGGGCAGCAACTGCGGGGTGATGCCCACCGCGATGGCGAGCGAGAACAGCAGCGACTCGATCAGCGGCCGGCCGAGCAGCAGCGCCGCCACGAAGATCAGCGTCGTCAGGATGAGGGCGACGAACAGCAGGAAGGTCGAGAACTGGCCCAGCCCGCGCTGGAACTCGGTCTGCGGCTCCTGGGCGCCGAGCCCGACGGCGATCCGCCCGAACTCGGTCTCGCCTCCGGTCGCGACCACGACTCCGCTGCCCCCGCCGGCGTGCACGACGGTGCCCATCAGAGCGCAGGAGCCGAGATCGCCGACTCCCGCGCCCTCGGCCACCGGGGCGAGGGATTTCGAGGCGGCGCGCGCCTCGCCGGTGACGATGCTCTCGTCGCACTCCAGGCCGGTGACCTCCACCAGCCGCAGGTCGGCCGGCACCACCGTGCCGACGCTGAGCACGACCAGGTCGCCGGGAACGAGCTCGGTCACGTCGACGCTCCGGCGCACTCCCCCGCGGACGACCACCACGGTGTGCCTGAGGCGGTCGTGGAGGGCGTCGGCCGCCTGCTCGGCGCGGAACTCGTTGACGAAGCCCAGGCCGACGCTGACCACGAGGATGACGCCGATGATGACCGCCTCCGTCGCCTGACCGACGAACGCCGAGATGATCGCCGTGGCGAAGAGCAGGATCAGGATGGGGCTGCGCAGCTGGCGCCCGAGCACCCGCCACGGGCGCGCCCGATGGCCCCGCACCGCGTTGGGCCCGTACCGGACCAGTCGCGCCGACGCCTCGGCGTCCGTGAGGCCGGCTTCGGAGGTGGCCAGGGCAGCCAGCACCGCCGAGTCCTCCTGGCGGGCAGCGGTCCGTACCGCGCTCGGCTGCGCGGTGGCGACAGCCGTGCCGACAGCCCCGCTCACTCGAGCTCTCGGTGCTCGCGTGCGACGACGACCGGCACCCGGACGTTCAGCAGCACGTCGTGACTCACCGACCCGAGCATGATGCGCTTGGCGCTCTGCCGATTGTGTGTCCCCACGACGAGCATTCTGTGCCCTTCGGCGGCTGCGACCAAGCCCCTCGAAGGGGCGTCTTCGATCACCTCCGCCCGCACCTCGACCCCGGGACGGAACGCGCGCGCGGCATCGGCTGCTGCGTCGACGATCCGCTGACGGTGGTCCCCGAGCGACACCTCCGGGACCAGCCCGGCGAGCAGCGGGTTGGCCGAGTAGCCGACGCAGACGATCCGGAGGGGCTCGTCCAGCGCGGAGGCCTCTGCTGCGGCGAACGCGGTCGCGACGTCCGACTGCGGCTGGCCGTCGACTCCGACGACCACGCCCACTCCCGACCGCTCCCAGCCGTGCGGCACGACGGCGACCGAGCACGCCGCGGTCGCCGCGACACGCACGTGGAGCGTCCCGGCGAACCCGTGCTCCCGGTCGGCGCCGGAGCGCGCCCCGACGACGAGCAGGTCGGCGTCGCGCGAGGCCCGGGTCAGCTCTGCGCCCACGTGGCCGTAGAGGGAGCGCGTCGAGACGGCCAGCGGAGGCCGCGCGACACCACCGGGATGCGGGCCGCTCATCGCCCGCGCGCGGGCCGGCGCCCGCTCCGCGAACCGGAGGGCGGACTCCTCCGCCGACGCCAGCAGGGACTTCGCCGCCTCGACGAGCAGGGCGCCCGGCCCTTCGGCTGCATCACCCCAGGAGCGATCGATCACGTACACCAGCTCCAGGTTCGCTCCCTCACGCACGGCGCGCTCGGTCGCCCACCTCAGGGCCGCCCGGTGCTCCGGCCTCCCGTCCACCGCGACCATGATCGTGTCCGTCATCGTGTCCTCCCGCGCTCGTCTGCTTCGAGCCTGGCCGTCAGGGCGGCGCCGTCGCAGTGCCGAAAGTCCCGCGTGACTTTCGGCCCTGCCTGCGGGACAGCGGGCGCGGAAGGGTGGCGATCATGAACGACACCAGAGCTGCCGCGCGCGCGGCCATCGTGTACGAGTCCATGTTCGGGAACACCCGCCGGGTGGCCGAAGCAATCGCCGAGGGGCTCGGTGACGCCGTGACGGTCACCGTCCTCCGCGTCAAGGACGCACCGGAAGCCTTCGCCGACGTCGACCTGTTGCTGGTCGGCGCCCCGACGCACGTCCACGGGCTGAGCCGGCCCTCCACGCGCACGGAGGCCGCCACCTGGAGCGACGACCCCGACCGCTCGCTGGCCCTCGAGCCGGACGCCGAGGGCATCGGCGTGCGCGAGTGGCTGGAGACCTGCGGCGCGCCGCCGCCCCTGTTCGCCGCATTCGACACCCGAGCCGACATGACGGAGCTCTTCACCGGCTCCGCCGCCTCCACCATCGACAAGCGCCTGCGACGACTCGGCTCCCGCCGTCTGCTGAGCAAGCGCAGCTTCCTGGTCGACAAGAACAGCGACCTGGTCGCCGGGCAGCTCGACGATGCGCGCGCGTGGGGTCGCGAGCTCGCGGAAGCGCTGACCGCCCAGCGCGTGGTGTGAGGCGGCGCTCACGAACCGTGGATGACCAGCACCGGGCAGTCCGCGTGCTCCGCCACCGAGCGTGAGACGGAGCCGAGCAGCAGGCCGGTGAATCCGCCCAGACCTCGGCTGCCCACGATCAGCATCTCGGCGTCCTCCGCTTCGGCGATGAGCTGCCGGGCGGCGGAGCCCGAGCGGACGACCGTCGAGTACCAGCTCGGCGGCTTCGCCCCGAAGACTTCGCGTGCGGCGTCCTCCGCGACGGTGTGCGCGTCCCGCTCGGGATCCCAGCCGCCCATGACGTATCCGGGCCACGACGGCGGGTACTCCCACACGGTGACGCCGGCCAGGCTGCAGCCCAGCCGCTCGGCCATCCGCGCACCCCGGCGCAGCGCGGAGAGCGACTCGGCGGAGCCGTCGACGCCGACGACGATGCGGCCGCCGGGATGGATGCGGTCGTCCGTCTCGACGAGCGGGGTCTCGGCGAGCGGGGTCTCCAGAGGCGGGGTGTCGGTCATGGGCTGCTCTCCTTCCGGGAGGCGTTCACCAGCGGTCGGGCTCCGGCTCGCGGCGGAAACGCCGACCGGTCACCCGCTCGATGTCGATGCGGACATAGCGATACTTGAGGGTGGGGATCCAGGGTTGGAGCGGACTCTTGTCGGCCTCGTCGATCTCGGACTGCTGCTCCAGTCGCCGTGCGCGGCCGTGGGCGACGACGCTCCACGCCTCGTCGTCGGTCCACCCGTCGGTCTCGAACGCCACCGTGTCGTGCACGGTCAGCTCCACCAGCTTCGTGCCGGGAGCGGTGCGGATGAGGATGCTCGAACCGTCCGAGTAGTAGTTGACCGGGTAGATGTCGGGCTCGCCGCCCACTGCGGTCGCGAGCCTGCCGAGGCTCCCGCCTTTCAGGATCTCGCGGCATTCGTCGCGGTCCAGCACGCGGACCGGGTCATCCGATGACATGGCTCTCTCCTTCCGTCGTCGTCCGGTCGATGCCGGACTCTGGCTGCACAACCGGTGCGTGCACCACGATCGTGGGCGACGACAGGTTGAGCAGGACGTCGTAGGCCACCGCTCCCAGGCTGCCCAGCTGCGCACGGGCGCGCCGCGAGTCCCCGATGACCAGGAGCTCGGCGCTCCGGGCGAGCTCGTTGAGCGCCGCACCCGCCGGCCGGCGCACTACGCGGCTGCGGATCACGATGCCCGGCTGGCGTGCGCGTGCACGTGCGACCGCTGTCGCGAGGGATCCGCGCGCTTCGTCGTCCCTCCGGAGCTGCCAGTCCCTGCGCTCGTCGTCGCTGTCGACGTCGAGCGGCGGGTGCGACTGGGAGGACCGCACGGTCATCAGCTCGCAGTGGTGCTCGCACGCGAGATCCGCGGCGAGGTCGACGGCCGCGGCGCCGGCCGGGGTGTCGTCCACGCCGACGATCACGCCGCGGCGCATTCGCGAGGCCGCCTCCGGGATGATCGCGACGGGGCCGACGGCGAGGTTCGCCAGCTGCAGGCTGCGCGAGCCGAACGCCCGGCCGTAATGGAAGCCCGTCTTGTGCGTGCCGACGACGACCATCGTCGTCTCGTCGCTGAACGACGCCAGCTCGGCCATGGGACTGCCCCTCCGCAACTCGCCGTGGATCGCCACCTCGTCGCCGAGCGATCGCGCGTAGGCGACCTCGTCCGCGAGGCGAGCCTGCGCGTCCTCGTCGACCTCGTCGATGAGGACGCTTCCCACCGCTCCCCATTCGTCGTCGGCCACATGCACGAGTGTCACACCGACACCTCGCTCACGGGCTCCCGCGACGGCCCAGCGGATGGCCGCGCGCGCCGGCACCGATCCGTCCACCCCCACGACGTAGCTCCGGATCTCCATGGGCGACACCTCCAGCAGCAGTCTCACGAGACGAGCCCGGGTCACGAAGGGTCCTTAGTCCCGCGGGACCTTCGACCCGGCCTTCAGGGGATCGGAACGATTGACTCGTCCTCGGAGTGAGACGGAGCATCGACCGGACGGGGGAGGACTCATGAAAGCGTGGCGAACGACCGGGACGGCCGGCGGGCTGCAGCAGTCCGAGGTGCCGATGCCGGCGCCCGGCGTCGACGAGGTTCTCGTTCGCGTCGAGGTGTGCGGGATCTGCCGCACCGACCTCCACGTGATCGACCACGAGATCCCGGTGCACCGCCCGTCGGTCACACCGGGTCATCAGGCGATCGGGACGGTGACCGGTGTCGGCGACCTCGTCACGTCCCTGGCACCGGGCGACCGGGTCGGTGTCGCGTGGCTGCGGCGCACCTGCGGCCAGTGCGCCTTCTGCCGGAGGGGCGCGGAGAACCTCTGCCCGAACTCCGAGTACACCGGCTGGGACGCGGACGGCGGCTTCGCCGAGTATCTCGTCGCGCCGGCCGCCTACGTCTACCCGATCGCGGCGGATGCCGATGCGCTGGAGACCGCGCCGCTGCTGTGCGCGGGGATCATCGGCTACCGGGCGCTCCAGCGCGCACAGCTCCCGCCGGGCGGCACCCTCGGCATCTACGGGTTCGGGTCGAGCGCGCACGTGACGGCGCAACTCGCGATGGCAGCGGGGGCGCGCGTGTTCGCGCTGACGCGCGGGGTGGCCAACCGCGAGCTCGCCAGGGAGCTCGGTCTCGACTTCGTCGGCGAAGAGGAGGAGGAGCCGCCGGAGCCGCTCGACTCCGCGATCGTCTTCGCCCCGGCCGGCGGACTCGTCCCCGTGGCTCTCCACGCCACCGCGAGCGGAGGGACCGTGGTGCTGGCCGGCATCGAGATGTCCGACCTGCCCCCGCTCGACTACACGGACTCGCTGTTCCGCGAGCGCGACCTGCGCACGGTCACAGCGAACACCCGGGAGGACGGCACGCGCTTCCTCGCGCTCGCCCGCAACCTCCGTCTGCGGCCGACCGTCACGGCGGTGCCGTTCGACGGCCTGGCTGACGCCATCGACGACATCCGACGCGGCAGGGCCAGCGGCTCGCTGGTGCTGCGCGTCGCCGCGTAGAAGGGAACGGCGATGCCGGAACGCACTGTTGTCTGCTGGAACGGCTCCACGGGTTCGGAGGCCGCTCTCTCGTGGGCGCTCCGCCGCGCGCGGGCCACCGGTACGGCGATCGAACTGTTCGACATCGTGGAGCAGGCGCTCTACCTCGGGGACGCCGCCGCCCTCGACCGGGCGACCGAGCAGGAGGACGACAGGCTCGACTCGCGCGTCGAGGACCTCCGGGCGGCCGACCCCGGCATCGTCGTGTCGGGAGAGCTGCTGGTCGGCGACCCGCTCGAACTGCTGACGGCGCAGAGCACCGCCGACACGCTGGTGGTCGTCGGCACCCGCCACCGCGTGGGTCCGCGCTTTCGCTACGGCTGGTCGCTCGGCGCCAAGCTCGCGACGGCCGCGGGCGGTCCCGTCGCCGTCGTCCCCGTCGAGGAGCGCGACGCCGCGGAGGCCCGATCGGGCGTCGTCGTCGGCGTCGACGGCTCGGACATCGGCCGGCTCGCACTCGCGTTCGCGGCAGCCGAGGCCGCGGCGCTCGGTCAACCGCTGACGATCGTCCACTGCTGGGTCGCACCGCTGGCGGAGCAGCCGCTGGTCGTGCCGGACGACGAGTTCGTGTACACCCAGGAGACCGAGCGCAGGGACCTGCTCGACGATCACCTGCGGACGGTTCGAGAAGCCCATCCCGAACTGGTGGTGACATCCGTCCTGCTCCGCCAGAACCCGATCTCAGGCCTGCGGGTGCAGTCGGAGCACGCGTCGATGCTCGTCGTGGGCAGCAGACGCCTGACCGGGTGGAAGCGGACGTGGCTCGGGTCGGTCTCGCACGGGCTCGTGCTCGACCTCGCCGCGCCGACGGTCGTGGTCGGGCACGACACACGGATGTCAGCGGCCTCCGCGGGAGATACACTCAGCGCGTGAGGGCCAGTCGCCTTCCCGGCCTGCGCCCGGCCCCCGCCCCGAGAGGAGGCCCGCCATCACCGGCGACGATTCGATCACCTTCCCCGACGCACCCCGCGCGGAGCTGGACCGCGCGCTCGGCGAGCTCGTCGAACAGGCCAGAAAGGTCCTCGACACTCAGGGCCGCCTGCGGGCGCTGGTGCGAGCGAACCGCGCCGTCGTCTCGCACCTCGACCTCCCCGTCGTCCTGCGGACCATCATCGAGGCGGCGGTCGAACTGGTCGGAGCCCGCTACGGGGCGCTGGGGGTGATCGCCGAGGGCGGCGGCCTGGAGCAGTTCATCCACGTCGGCATGACGGACGATGTCGTCACGCGTATCGGCCACCTCCCGGAGGGCCACGGCCTGCTCGGCGCCCTCATCGACGATCCCCGGCCGATCCGGCTCGACTCGATCGCCGACGATCCGCGTTCGTCCGGCTTCCCCGACGGGCACCCGCCGATGACGGCGTTCCTCGGCGTCCCGATCGCCGTGCGCGACGCCGTGTACGGCAACCTCTACCTCACCGATCCCGTCGCCGGAGGATTCACCGACGACGACGAACAGCTCGTGAAAGCGCTGGCCGCCAACGCGGGCTTCGCCATCGACAACGCCCGGCTCTACGCCGAGACCGTCGCCCGCCAGGCCTGGAGCGCGTCCGCGGCCGAGATGACGGCGAGCATCCTGGGCAGCGATGCGGCGCGCGCACACGAGGAGCTCGCGGCGCGCGTGGCAGCGCTCGTCGGGGCGAAGACCGCCTTCGTGATGTCCGCCGAGGAGCACGACGGCACCTTCCGGTTGCTCGGCGCGAGCGACGGCCGCGCCGTGACGACGGGCCTCGTGATCGACAACGGCCGGGTGCGGAGCGCGATCGAGGGCGCCCAGCCGACGCGGATCGACGAGCTGGACGGGCTTCCCGCCGTCATGGACGACACAGCGGGTCCCGCCCTGATCGTTCCCTTCGACGGCCGGACGGGCGAGCCGGAGATCCTGATCGCCGCGCGCACGGTCGACGACCTCCCGTTCTCCACGTTCGACCTGGAACGGACGGTGGCCTTCGCCCGGCAGGCGGCCATCGCGATGGAACTGGCCGAGGCCCGCGCCGACCGGGAGCGCGTCGTGCTGCTGGAGGATCGGGCGCGGATCGCACGCGACTTCCACGACCATGTCATCCAGCAGCTGTTCGGCACCGGGCTCGAACTGCAGAGCATCCAGTCGGAGCTCGGCCCCGGCCGCCTCGCCGAGCGGATCGAGACCACCGTGCGTTCGCTCGACGACACGATCGCGCAGATCCGCAGGGCAATCTTCTCGCTCTCGCGCCGGCAGGAGGAGACCGCGAGCCTCCGGCACCGGCTGCTCGACATCGTCCAGGAGCTCGGCGACGCGCTGCCGCGCCCGGCGACCGTCTCGTTCTCCGGTCCGGTCGACGTCGTCGCCGACCCCGGGCTCGCCGACGACATCGCCGCGTTCGTGCGGGAGGGGCTCACGAACGTCGTCCGGCACGCCGGCGCAGACACCGCGACGGTCGAGGTCGTGGCCTCCGCGGACGAGATCACGGTCGACCTGGCCGACGACGGCAGCGGGATGGCAGAGACCACCCGCCGCAGCGGCCTCCGCAACCTGAGCGAGCGCGCGCAGCGGAGATCGGGCGTGCTCGACATCGAGTCCACCGCCCGCGGCACCCGGCTGCGCCTGCGGCTGCCCGTGCCAGCGCCCGCACCTGCCAGGAGGACCCCGTGAGTCGACCGCCGATCCAGGTGTTCCTCGCCGACGACCACGAGATCGTCCGCCGCGGGATCGCCGCCCTGATCGACGCTCAGGACGACATGGAGGTCGTCGGCGAGGCCGAGACGGCGGCGCAGGCGCGCGGCCGCATCCTGGCCGTGCGCCCGGACGTCGCCGTGCTCGACGTGCGGATGCCCGACGGCAGCGGCATCGACGTCTGCCGGGCCGTGAAACAGGCCGAGCCGGGGATCCGCTGCCTCATGCTCACCGCGTACGACGACGAGGACGCCCTGCGCAGCGCGATCATCGCCGGCGCCGACGGCTATGTCGTGAAGGACATCCGGGCGAGCAGCCTCCTCGACGACATCCGCGCCGCCTTCCGCGGCAAGCGCCTGATCGACCCGCGGATCGCCGACCGCGTCACGGCGACGATGCGGGAGCAGGCGGACGATCCCCGCTTCGCCGCCCTCGGCCTCCGCGAGCGCCAGGTGCTCGCACTCATCGCCGACGGCCGCACGAACCGCCAAATCGCCGAGCGCCTCGGCCTGGCCGAGAAGACGGTGAAGAACTACGTGAGCTCGCTCCTCGCCAAGCTCGGCCTGGAGCGGCGGACGCAGGCCGCGGTGCTCCATCTCGAGCACCGCGGCCACGCCTGATCGGGGTTCGGGCTCCCGATCGGACTCCACCGGCGGCGGAGGACCTCTGGCCCTATGGAGAGCGCGGCCGTCGCTCCATGCTGAGCGTGCGGTCTCCGCACGGCCGACCGCGTCCGGACGTCGGGAAGGGTCTCGACGTCGGGCAGAGTCTCAGGGGATCGAAATGAAGGTTCGCTCGCACACACTCCGGGTCGTCGCCGCTCTGGCGGTCGCCGGGTTCCTCAGCGTGTCCCTCGGAGGAGCGGCGGCACCCGCGGCCAGCCCGCCCTCGAGCGGAGCGGGACCGCACTTCTACGGCGGTCCGACGGTCGACATCCCAGGCGCGGTCGATGGCGACGTCTACGCGGCCGGGCAGACCGTCACCATCAGCGGAGACGTGACCGGCGACGTGATCGCCGCGGCGCAGACGATCTCGATCAGCGGGCGGATCGACGGAAACGTGCGATTGGCGGCCCAGAGCGTCACCATCAGCGGCCACATCGCGCGCAGCGGCACGATTCTCGCAGGGAATCTCCTGATCGACGGCCACGGGACGGTCGGAAAGGACGTCGTCGCGACAGCGAGCACCATCGACGTCGCGGGCGCGATCGGAAGGGATCTCGTCGTCAGCGCGACCGAGCTCAGCATCGACGGGACGGTCCGCGGCGACGTGACCTACTCGAGCAGCAGCACCGCTCACATCGCGGACGGCGCTGTCGGCGGCGCGGTCACGCACGTCCAGCCGCAACAGCCGTCGCGCGTGGAGATCTCGCCCTGGGCGGCGGCGCTCGCCTGGCTCGTCGGCCTTCTCTATGCGATCGTGGCGCTCAGCCTCCTCACCGTCGTCGCCGGCCTGCTGATACCTCGCGTCCTCGGCAGCGTCACCGATCGTCTCCTGATCTCCCCCTGGCGGGCGCTGCTCGTCGGGTTCGTCGCCGCGGTCGTGGTGCCGATCGGGCTCCTCATCCTCTTCGTGACGATCGTCGGCGCTCCCCTCGCTCTCGCCGCCCTCGTGGTCTTCGCCGTGCTGACGCTGGCGACGTTCCTCGTGGGCGCCCACTACCTCGGACGCGTCATCCTGCGTCGCTCGGCGCACCCGGTGCTGCAGTCGTTCGTCGGGGGCCTGGTCCTGATCGTGGGGCTGCAGATTCCCCTGCTCAACATCCTGGTCTGGCTCGCGATGGTGTTCTTCGGCCTGGGCGCCGAGCTGCTGGAGATCCGACGCCGGCATCCCTGGAGCACGAAGCCCCGGTCGGACGGAACCGATCACCAGTCGCTGTCGTCCGCCGAACCCGGCGTGACGAAACCGTAGTCTCGGGGAGTGACCAGCACCGGGCAGGGCAGGTTCAGCAGCACGTCATGGCTGACGGACCCGAGCAGGGAGGCCACGAACCGACCCCGTCCACGCGAACCCACCACGATGGCCGCGGCACCGGCGCCGTGCTCGACGAGGGCCGCTGCCGGGTTCTGCCGCACGACGATCGGTGTGATCTTCGCCGCTCGCGCGATCGGCACGTCGGCGATCGCGTCGGGGATCACCTCGTGCTCGCGTTCGAGGAACGCCGGGTCGGCGCCTTCGCCGGAGTCCAGCGCGCGCTGCAGTGCCTCTGGCACGTCCCAGGCGTGAACGGCCTCGATCTGCGCGTCCCGCCAGCTCGCTTCCGTCACCGCCAGAGCGAGAGCCGACCGCGCGAACCCGGAGCGGTCGACGCCGACGACGACCACGTTGCGCTCCGGGCGCGGCGCGTCGGGGATCACCGCGACGGGGCAATCGGACTTCGCCGCCAGTTTCAGGGGCAGTGTCCCGATTCGGGTTCCCGGCCGGTCGGGACGCTTGTCCGTTCCGACCACCAGGAGCGCCGCCGTCGCGGACTCCCTCAGCAGTGCGTTCGCCGGCGGTCCCTCGACCCATCGGGTCTCGACGGTCACGCCCGGCGCCATCGCACGCACGTGTCCCATCGCCTCGCGAAGCCCGATGTCGACGCCGGCGTCGAGGCCGAATCGGGGGCCGAGCACGGCGCCGCCGAGGCGCGTGTCGACGGCATGCACCACCTCGAGCACGCCACCGCGCTGCGCCACTCTGTCTGTCGCCCAGTCGAGTGCCCGCCACGCCGACGACGACCCGTCGAACCCGACGACCGTGCGCCCGTCCGTGACCACGTTCACCACTCGCCTTCCCGGCGACCGACCAGCGTGTGCAGGTTCACCCGGAACACCCCGGCAGCTGCGGCCGAGCGGCCGTCGGCACCGTTCATCGCGCTCGGCATGCGGACTCCTCACCGTCGTCGTTCGCAGTCGAGCATGCTCCCCCGCCGTGCTGGCCGGTAAGGACTTTCGACCCTTGCCGCGCGGGCCGCCCGAGCGGTCGAATGGCCGCATGAGAAACCACAACGGAGGGTCCCCGCTGGGGATGCACGAGGTGCCGGCATCCGGCCGTGCCCTGGTCGTCGCGGTCGTCGCCTGGAGCCTCGCCTGGAAGGGCGCGTCGCTGTGGCGCGCGGCCAGGAACGGCAGCAAGCCCTGGTTCGTGACCCTGCTGCTGACCAACACGCTCGGCGTGCTCGACGCCGTGTACCTGTTCGGCGTCGACCGCCACCATCGCAGGGACGAGTTGGACGAGCTCGCGATCCTGGAGGTCACGGGCGAGCCGGAGCAGGGCGGTCACCCGCAGGAGACCTGAGCGCCGGCGACCGACCCGCGGGACCTTCGGCCCGTTCCGCGTGCCGCCCGCGGACGGATGCTGACGGTGACGGAGGAGGTCACCGTGGACATCGTCGCAAGCGCGCCGGGCATCTACGTGGGCTGGGGCGCGTTCACCATCCAGCTCGGCAACCTGATCGTGATCGTGGTGATGCTGGTGCTGTTCGCGCTGGCACTGCTGCTCCCGTTCCCGAAGGCGCGGCGCCGGCGATGAGCACGCAGGAACGGCAGAGCCCGCCGCGTGCGCAGGGCGCGCAGAGCCCGGAGAGCCCGGAGAGCCCGCAGGAGGAGATCTACACCTGGACGGGCCGGACGCGGCGCTGGCTGCTGAAGCGGTTGCCGCCGCAGAAGCTGCTGCCGCAGGACCAGCCGAGCTACGTGTCGTCGTGGATCTACGTGTTCGGAATGGCCTCCCTCGCCGCGCTCGGCGTCGTGATCATCTCCGGGCTCGTGCTCAGCCTCAACGGTCCGCAGTGGTATCACACGTCCGGCCTCGGGCATTTCACGAACTCCGTGCACCTGTGGAGCGTCGAGCTGTTCTTCCTGCTGATGGTCGTCCACCTGTGGGGCAAGTACTGGATGGCCGCGTGGCGTGGCGGAAGGGTGCTCACCTGGATCACCGGGGTGATCGCGTTCGCGGTGTCGATCGCGGCCGCGTTCACCGGCTACCTGCTGCAGACGAACTTCGACGCGCAGTGGATCGCCTTCGAGGGCAAGGATGCGCTCAACGCGGTCGGAATCGGTGCGTGGTTCGACGTCGCCGACCTCGGGCAGATGTTCGCCTGGCACATCGTGCTGCTGCCGATCGGCGTCGGCGCGATCGTCGTGCTGCACGTCCTCCTCGTCCGCGTCCACGGTGTCGTCCCCCCGATCGACGCCGCCGAGGACGACGATCAGGTCGTCCACCCCTGGAACGAATCGGAGGGGCCGCGATGACGCGCAGGCCGAGCATGACCTGGAAGGCAGGGCACGACCTCGCCAGCCGGCCGTGGCAGGGCCGCGTCCGCGACTACGACCTGTTCAAGGAGGTCCTCATCGGGTTCGTCGTCGTCGCAGCCGTCACGCTCGGGCTCGCTGGAGTGTTCGGATCGCCCGACGAGCCGCCGGTCACGTTCGCCGCGTGGTCGTCGAACGACCCTGTCGACTTCGCCGCCACCGCGACCGCCGAGCTGGGCGGAACGAGCGCGACCGCGCAGTACGGACCGCCGTACAACGACACGCACGGCGCCACCCAGACGCTCGGGCCGATCGACCTGCAGAGCCTCTCCGGCGTGCGGCTGCCGATCGATACGGCGAAGGTCTTCGTCATCGGGCCGCTGCAGACGCTCACGTCCGCGCCGTCCGCCGTCGCGCGCTGGACCTCGGCCTCTGCCGCGCAGCAGGCGCGATGGACCGACGCGTACGCCAAAGCCCTCGCCGCCGACACCGGGCACAGCCTGCCGAGACCGACAGCGGCCGAAGGGCCGGTGCCCGCGATGATCGCGTCGTTGAGCGCGATGGCGCGCAGCGGCGGCCTCGACGGCGCCCTCGCCGGCCAAGGCGGCTTCTACCCGCTGAACCGCACCTCAGCCATCCTGTTCCTCGGCGACGGCCAGTACTTCAACGACCTCGCAGCGCATCAGCACCTCACCGGTGATCAGTGGGGGATGATGAACGAGACCGGGAACACGCCGGGCCAGGCCTGGCTCTGGCTGTTCTCGTTCTTCTATCAGATCGAGCCGTTCGCCTCGCTGCCGAACGTCGACCTCGTCGTCGTGCTGATCATGGCGGCGCTGACGCTGCTGCTCGCGCTGCTGCCGTTCATCCCGGGGCTACGCACGATCCCGCGCTGGATCCCGCTGCACCGCGTGATCTGGCGCGACTACTACCGGGCGACCGGTGCGAGCAGCGCCAGCCCCGGCGCCGATCAGGCTGGCGGCGATCAGGCCGCCGCGAGCGCGCGGGCGCGCGACGAGACACCCGCTGCCCACGTGCGGTAGCCGCCGTCGAGGTTGACGACATCGAAGCCGTGCTGGGCGAGGATCCGCGCCGCGGTGTGACCGCGTTGGCCGACCTGGCAGTGCACGACGACGGGGGCGTCCGGCAGCTCGGCCAGCCGGTCGCGCAGCTCGTCGACCGGGATGTTCACCGCACCGGGGATGGCGCCGGTCGCGTGCTCAGTGGCAGTGCGCACGTCGACCACCATCGTTCCGGCCTCCTGCGCCGCGGCCAGCTCGTGCCACTGCAGCACGCGCGTGGCACCGCTGCGGAGGTTGTCGGCGACATAGCCGAGTTGATTGACCGGGTCTTTCGCTGAGCCGAACTGCGGGGCGTACGCGAGCTCGAGCCGCGCCAGCCCCGACGCCGCGATGCCGCCGGCCATCGCGACCGCGATCACGTCGATGCGCTTGTCGACGCCCTCGCCGCCGACGATCTGGGCTCCGAGGATGGCGTCGGTCGCCGGGTCGACGAGCAGTTTCATCGACATCGTCTGCGCGCCGGGGTAGTAGGTCGCGTGCGATGCCGGATGCGTGTGGATGACGCGGTGGTCCCGGCCGGCGGCCCGCAGCTGCCGCTCGCTCCAGCCGACCTTGGCGGCGACGGTGTCGAAGACGTTCACGATCGCCGTGCCCAGCGCCGGCGTGTTGCGCTCCGCACGACCGGCGATCACATCGGCCACCGATCGGCCGTGCCGGTTGGCGAGACCGGCCATGGTCACCAGGGCGGCCTCGCCCGACAGCGCGTCCACCTTCTCGACGCCGTCGCCCACCGCGAGGATGTGCGCGTCGCTCGTGCGGTTGCTCTCGTCGACCGCGATGCCGCCGGTCGGGCCCAGCCGGAGACCGGCGGAGCGGGCGAGGTCGACGCTCGGCGCGACACCGGCGGCATCGACGATGAAGTCGGGCCGCAGCACGCTTCCGTCGCTCAGGAGGACGGCGCCGCTCTCGACCGTGTCGATGGTCACCGACGTGCGCACATCGACGTTGTGCGCGAGCAACTCGGCCTCCACCGGGACGACCATCTCGGGGTCGAGCGGGGTCAGCAGGTGCGGGCCGCGCTGGACGAGGGTGACCCGGATGCCGCGGCGCACCAGGTTCTCCACGGCCTCCAGCCCGATGAAGCCGCCGCCGACGACCAGGGCGGAGGGCTGCTCGCCGGCCGCGGCCACCAGCGCGCCGATCGCGTCCACGTCCTCCACCGTGCGCAGCGTGTGCGTGGGGATCGAAGAGTGCTCGACCGCCGCGCGCGCTGCGGCGCCGACGGCCAGGATCAGCTCGTCGTAGCTCTCCACGAACGTGTCGCCGCTCGCCAGGTCGAGCACGGTGACGGTGCGTCGGGCGGCGTCGATCGAGAGCACGTCGTGCCCGGTGCGCACGTCGAGGCGGAACCGCGCAGCGAGGGAGTGCGGCGTCTGCAGCAGCAGCGACGACCGGTCGGGGATCACTCCCCCCACGAAGTACGGGAGGCCGCAATTGGCGTACGAGACGTAGGGTCCGCGCTCGAAGACGACGATCTGCGCGGTCTCGTCCAGTCGGCGCAGCCGGGTCGCGGCCGACATGCCACCGGCGACGCCGCCGACGATCACGATCTTCATTGTGGGTCCTCTCGATGCGATTGCGTATACCCCCCGGTGTATCGTACTATACCTCCGGGGGTATCCCGAATCCCCCGAGAGGACCCACCATGTGTTACCCCGTCACCTGTTCGACCTGCGGCAAGACGACCTGGAACGGCTGCGGCCAGCACGTCGACGACGTGCGGCATCGTGTCCCCGCGGCGCAGTGGTGCGCCGGTCACCAGGACGCCCCCTTCGACGCCGCCACCGCGGGCGGCACAGGATTCTTCGGCCGCCTGTTCGGGCGGAGCTGATCGTGGCCCGCACGCCCGCCGACACCAAGCCCGTGCTCAACCGCCTGCGCCGCGCGCAGGGTCAACTCGGCGCGGTGATCGCAGCGGTCGAGAACGGCGGCTCGTGCCGCGACGTGGTCATCCAGCTCGCGGCCGTCTCCAGCGCGCTCGACAAGGCCGGGTTCCAGATCATCGCCACCGCGATGCAGAAGTGCCTCGACGATCCGGACGACACGACCGACCCGATGACGGTCGAGGAGCTTCAGAAGCTCTTCATGACGCTGGCGTAGCCCGCGCCGGCCGGTCCGTCTGCTGACGCCGCGCGACAGCGGCGATCGACACCGCGGAGGTCGCGACGCTGACCAGCGCTCCGAGCAGGATCGCGCCGCCCTCACCCGGCGCCAGCGTGTTCGTCTCGAGACCGAGAGTGACCGCCGCGACCGGCACCCCGAGCTGCCCGGCCGAAGCGACCGCCTGCGCCCAGGGCAGACCGGTCGCCCGCGAGGCCAGGTGCGCCAGCACCGCGCCGGCGCCGAGAGCGAGGCCGAGCAGGATCATCGCCGGGTGCGCGACGAGCTCGCGCAGGTCGAGCGAGGCGCCCAGCCACACGAAGAACAGCGGACCGAAGAAGCCCTCCGTCATCCCGAACAGCTGGCGGGCGAGCCGATGCGGCTCTCCCACGGCCGACAGCAGCAGCCCGAGCGCGAAGCCCGCGATCATGATCGACAGGTGCGCGAACTGCGCGATGGCGGCGAACGAGAACAGCACCAGGAGACTGACCCGCAGCTCCAGCGCGAAGCGTCGCCGCTCGGAGTACGCGTGGACGAGCTGACGCCGGCCCGAGCGGACGAACCGGATCATGACGACGCCGAGGGCGACGGTGACGACGGCGATCACCAGCAGGCCGATCCCGGCGGAGAGCGCCCGCGCCGGCTCGATCACGAGCGGGAGCAGCACGACGCACACGACGTCCGCCACAGCGATCTGCGCGACCAGCTGCGCCGCCGACCGCTTGCCGATGCCGACCGACTGCAGCATCGGCAGCACGAGCGCCGCGGACGATGAGGCCAGCAGCACGCCGTAGAGCAGCCCATGACCCGAGTGCGACACCAGGACGAGCAGAGCGGCCAGCACCGCGGAGGCCGCACCGACCGCCGCCGCGCCCAGGGCGCCGCGCGCGAAGGCGGCGCGCACATCCGGATCGCGCAGCGGCACCTGCGAGCCGACCACGACCATCGTCAGGCCGAAGCCGATCTGCGCGAGGAGGGTGAAGTCGTCGTTCGCGGGGTCGACGAGCCGGAATCCCGACGTGCCGATGACGAGGCCACCCACGAGCTCTCCGACCACCACCGGCACGCGCCAGCGCGCCCGGGCCGACGCGATCGGACCGAGCAGGCCGACCGCGACCACCAGTGCGAGCAGGGCGAAACTCATGAGGGAACCGTAGCGGGAGGGAAGGGCCCGTGCGCGACGACACCCGCCGAGCGCGCCAGAGCCAGTGCATAGCCGATCCTCAACCGACTTTCAGCCCACGTAAGAATGCACAAAGATTCGACCGGCATCGTTGGAGTCATGGCAGAGACCTGGGCCGCCGCGACGGCCCCCTCTACGACCCCCGCACGGCGGCCGCGCCGCGGCACGGCCGTGCGGCATCGGCGCAGTGCGCGCACGGTGCGGGTCGTGCTCGTGGCCAGCGTCGTCGCAGTGCTCGGGATGTGGTGGTTCAGCGTCCCCGCGAACTTCGCCTCCACCCCGGCCAACGCGATCACCTCGATCGGCGAGCTGAGCGGGATGGTCGGCGCTCTGCTGGTCTGCTACCAGGTGCTGCTGATCGCACGGATCCCGTGGTTCGAGAACGCGGTCGGACTCGACAAACTCGTGTCCTGGCACCGGTCGCTCGGCGCGTCCGTTATCTTCCTCATCGTCGTGCACGTCGTCTTCATCGTGCTGGGCACCGAGGTGGTCGACAAGACGACGCCGTGGGACGAGTTCTGGAACGTCTACTACTCCTACCCCGACATGTTCCCCGCGCTGGTCGGCACCGTCGCGTTCCTGGCGGTCGGGCTCAGCAGCGCCCGCCTGATCCGGACGAAGCTGTCGTACGAGGTCTGGTACTGGCTGCACGTCACGACCTACGTCGCGATCTTCCTCACCTTCCTGCACCAGCTCAGCGGCGGCGCCCACTTCGTGTCGAACCCCCTCAACCGAGTGCTCTGGATCGCGCTCTACCTCGGCACCGCGTCCGCCGTGCTGACCTGGCGGTTCATCCTCCCGACGATGGACGCCTGGCAGCGCCGGATGCGCGTCGCCGCCGTCGTGCCGGAGGGGCACGGCCTCAACAGCGTCTGGCTCACCGGCCCGCACATCGATCGGCTGGGCGTCCGGGCGGGCAACTTCCTGCTGTTCCGTTTCCTCGCGTGGGGACACCTGGGCACGGCGCACCCGTACTCGGTGTCCGCCGTCCCTTCGGACGGCCGCCTCCGGATCACGGTCGGCACGCTCGGCGACCACTCGAGCCGCTTGGCGGCGCTCAAGCCCGGCACCCTGGTCTTCGCGGAGGGACCGTTCGGCCACTTCACCGCCGACCGCGCCAGCCGCGGCAAGATCCTCCTCGTCGCGGGCGGAGCCGGCATCGGGCCGATCCGCGCCCTCGCCGAGGACCTGGTCGCCCGCGGCGCCCGGCCGGTCGTGCTCTACCGGGTGAGCAGGCCGGAACAGCTCGCGCTGCTGGACGAACTCACCTCGATGCCCGGCGTCACCGTGTACCCGCTGGTCGGCCGCCGCGCCGAGCTCGGCTACGACCCGCTCGGCCCCGGCTACCTCGCGCGGATCATCCCCGACGCGCACAATTGGGAGGCCTTCATCTGCGGGCCGGAGGGGATGGCGGAGCACGTGGAGTCCAGCCTGAAGCAGCTGCGGATGCCCAAGCGCTTCATCCACCGGGAAGAACTGAGCATGTCATGACCGAACGGAGCCCTCATGAATAGCAAGTCGTGGCGGGGCACGATCCTCTTCACCGTCATCCTCGTGACGATGGGCGCGACCGTCGGCCTCAAGCTGTACGGCGTCGGCGAGCAGGCGTCCAGCGCGCAGACCTCTGTGCACGTGTCGACCTCGGCGTCGGGCTCGACGACCTCCACATCGCCGAGCGCGACCAGCACGCCGAGTGCGGCTGCGACCGCTTCGCCCAGCGCGACCGCCTCCGCTCCCGCGGCCTCCGCCGCGTCGGCCACCAAGACCGTCACCGGTTCGGCCGTCGACACCCGGTACGGGCCGGTGCAGGTGAAGGTGACGTTCTCGGGCACGACGATCACCGCGGTCGACACCGTGCAGTACCCGAGCGAGAGCGGGCGCGACGTCGAGATCAACTCGCAGGCGCTGCCGATCCTGCAGCAGGAGACGCTGTCGAAGCAGTCGGCGCAGATCGACACCGTCTCCGGGGCGACCTACACCTCGGAGGGCTACATCCAGTCGCTGCAGTCGGCGATCGACCAGCGATGAGGTTCCTGGAGACCGTCATGGGCATCCCCATGTCGATCGACGTGCGCGACGCACGCGACCCGCTCGTCGTGACGCGGGCCGCCGAGCGCGCGTTCGCCGTGCTGCGGGCGGCCGACGAACGCTTCAGCGCCCACCGGCCGGACAGCGAGCTCAGCCGCGTCAACGCGCACGGGGGCGACCTCGACGGGGTGAGCGGCGACTTCCGGGAGGTGGTGGAGCTCGGCGCGGCGCTGGCGGAGGCCTCGGGCGGCGCATTCCGCATCCGCAGGCCGGACGGCGGCTGGGACCTCGACGGCGTCGTGAAGGGCTGGGCCGCCGACCGGGCGGCGCACGCGCTCGCCGACGACGGCCTGCACGACTACTGCCTCAACGCCGGCGGGGACGTGGCCCTCGCCGGCAGCCCGGGCGACGGCCGGCCCTGGCACGTCGCGGTGCGCTCCCCCGACAGCGCGAACGACCTACTGGCCGTGCTGGAAGTGAGGGACGGCGGCGTCGCGACGTCGGGCGCCTACGAACGCGGCGCCCACATCGTCGACGGGCGCACCGGGGCGCCCGCGACGCAACTGCGCAGCGCGACGGTCGTCGCCGACGACCTGACCACGGCCGATTTGCTGGCGACGGCCGTGTTCGCGCTCGGCCCGCACGGGGTGCGCTGGGCGCTCGGTCAGGGCGCTCGCGCCGTGCTGGCCGTCGCTGCCGACGGAACGCTGCTCGGGGTCGGCGAGCTGGCCTTCGCGCGCGAAGACGCCGAGCAGTGAGCGCAGAGACTCCGGAGGCGGCCTCCTATGCTGTGGGCATGAGCGCAGCCTCCCGCACCGAAAGCCCCCGTGTGCTGGTCGCCGAGGACGACAGCCGCCTCGCGGGCATGCTCAAGACGCTGCTGCGCTCGGACGGGTACGACGTGGAGGTCGCCCGCGACGGCCAGCGCGCGCTGCACCTCGGGCTCACCGAGTCGTTCGACGCGGTCGTGCTCGACCGCGGCCTCCCCGCCGTCGACGGGCTCGGCGTGCTGGCCGGACTGCGCAACAGCGGCGTGACGACGCCCGTGCTGATCCTCTCTGCGCTCGGCACCGCACCCGACCGCGTCGACGGGCTGAACGCGGGAGCCGAGGACTACCTCGCCAAGCCGTTCGACATCGACGAGCTGCTGGCGCGGGTGCGCGGCCTGGTCCGGCGCGCGTGGTCGAACGTGCCGACGGTACGGTTTCCCGGCGGAAGGCTCGACGTGGGCAGCCGCACGGTGACACTCGACGGCGGCGGGCGCACCGTGCTCTCCGACCGGGAGGCCGGCCTCCTCGAACTGCTCGCCCGGCGACCGGACCAGGTCTTTTCACGCGGCGTGCTGCTCGACGAGGTGTTCGCGGACGCCGACGACCCCGGCGTGGTCGACACCTACGTGCACCACCTGCGCAAGAAGTTCGGGCGCGCGCTCATCGAGACCGTGCGCGGCGTCGGCTACCGCCTGGGCGGCCTGGAATGAGGGCCGACCAGCGCGAACTGCGGGCGGCCTCCACCCGGTTGGCGGTGCAGTTCGCGCTCGTCATCGTCGCGCTCTTCACGGTGCTCGGCGGCGTCGCGTACTTCGTCGTCACGACCGGCCAGAACGAGGCAGCGCACCGCGCGCTGGCCGACGCCTCGATGGTCGACTCGGTGCACGACGCACCCCGCGACCTCCTGATCACGGTCGTGATGCCGGACGGCAGCAGGGACAGTTCGCCACAGCTCCCTAGGGGTCTGCCGGACGAGACCGCGCTGCAGGACGTCATCCGCAACGGCGGCTCGCGGCTGGAGACCGTGCAGGCGGGCGGGCGGAGCTACCTGACCCAGACCGACGTGCGTCGCGGCAAAGTCGTCCAGGTCTCGTACGGGCTCGGCGAGCAGGAGGAGGAGCAGGACCGGCTGATCGTCGCGCTCGTCGTCTCCGGCCTGATCGCGGCGGTCGCGGCGGCGGGCATCGGCCTCCTGCTCGCGCGCCGCTCGATGCGCCCGATGTCGGAGGCGCTCGCACTGCAGCGGCGGTTCGTCGCCGACGCCGGCCACGAGCTGCGGACGCCGCTCACCCTGTTGAGCACGCGAGCGCAGCTGCTGCGGCGCCGCCTCGCCGGCGGCGACGCGTCGGCGTCGGCCGAGGACATCCGCGACGGGCTCGACGAGATCGTCGACGACAGCAGGGCGCTCACCGAGATCGTCGAGGACCTCCTCACCGCGGCAGACCCGCGGCAGAGCGCGGCGGCGGAGGGCGTCGACCTCGGCGCACTCGCAGCGGCGGTGGCGCGCTCGGCCGAAGGGCGTGCCCACGAGCGCGGCATCGCGATCACGACGCGCGCGGCGCAGGACGCGGTGGTCACCGGGGCTCCGGTCTCGCTGCGGCGGCTCATCGTCGCGCTGGTCGACAACGCGCTCGACCACGCGGCGTCCCGGATCGGAGTCGACGTGTCGGCCTCCCGCGACGCGGTGACGCTGACGGTGACCGACGACGGTGCCGGGTTCGTCGACGAGGAGCACGCGTTCGACCGCTTCGCCTCCACGCGGGCGGCGACAGGCGACGCGGGCCACGAACGGCACTACGGGCTCGGCCTGGCGCTGGTCGCGGAGGTCGTGGACCGGCACGGCGGCACGGTGGCGGCGGCGGGTGCACCGGGTGGCGGCGCGGAGGTCGTCGTGCGGTTGCCGCGGGCACGCGGTGAACGCGGCGGCAGCGCCGGTACCGCCGGTACCGCAGAATGAAGGAGTGGTGAGCTGCGGAACAGGAGGTCGGGCATGACCCCGAGCATCCTGAGCCTGCGGCTGCTGGTGCAGACGGTCGAGCGCGGCAGCGTCTCGCAGGCGGCGCACGCCGTCGGGCTCACCCAGCAGGCGGCATCCGCCCGGCTCTCCGCTCTGGAGCGCGAACTCGGCACCGCCCTGATGGTGCGCAGCACGCGCGGCACACGGCCCACCGAGGCGGGCGCGCTGGTCGCCGAGTGGGCGGCCGAGGTGCTCGACGCCGCAGACCGCTTCGACGCGAGCGTGCTGTCGTTGCGAGAGTCGTCGCACGGCAGCCTCCGCATCGCGGCCAGCATGACCATCGCCGAGAACCTGGCGCCGCGCTGGCTCACCGCCATGCACGCCGAGTCGCCGCAGCTGCTCATCGAGCTGACCGCCGCGAACAGCGAAGCCGTCGCGGCTGCGGTGCGCAGCGGGGCGGCCGCTGTCGGGTTCATCGAGACGCCCGAACTGCCCGCCGGCCTCGAGCACGCCACCTTCGGCTCCGACGAGCTCGTTGTCGTCGTCGGGCGCGACCACCCGTGGGCAGGGCGCGCACGCGGCGTCTCGATCGAGGAGCTGGCGCGCACGCCCGTCGTGGCCAGGGAGAGCGGATCGGGGACGCGCCTGGCCTACGAGCGCGCCGCTGCCGCGGCCGGGCACCCTCCCGTGCGGCCGGCGCTCGAACTGTCGTCGACGAGC
This sequence comes from Leifsonia sp. TF02-11, assembly GCF_017565305.1. Taxonomy (GTDB): domain Bacteria; phylum Actinomycetota; class Actinomycetes; order Actinomycetales; family Microbacteriaceae; genus Leifsonia. The sequence goes on along the minus strand of NZ_JAGEKP010000013.1, from coordinate 38,290 downwards.
GCCATCCGCGCCACGGCGGCGGCGGGCGACCACCCGGCCGTGCTGAGCATCCTCGCCGTGCGCGAGCAGCTCGCGGCCGAGACGCTCGTGAAGGTGCCGGTGCGTCAGCTGCGGATCATCCGGCCGCTCACCGCGGTGTGGCGGCGCAACAATGCGGGGCTGCCCGGGGCAGTGCGGCGGTTTCTGGAGGTGGTGGGGGCGGGGGTGTGAGGCGCGGCCGTGTGAGGCGCGGCCGTGTGGGGCGCGGCAGTGTGGGGCGCTCACCCCTCAGAGCTGCCCGGTCAGCGCGAGCACGACCAGGCTGGTGACGGCGACCAGTGTCGAGAGCACCCCGCCCAACAGCAGCGGCCTCCACCCGGCCCGCCGGATCGCCGCGATGTCGGTGGACAGGCCGATTCCGGCGAGCGCGACCGACACGAGGAACACGCTGAACGTCACGAGGGCGTCGTGGACCCCGCCCGGCACCGGGATCACCGAGTTCGCCGCCGCGACGACCAGGAAGCCGACCAGGAACCATGGCACCAGTCCCACCAGCCGCCGCGCCGTGAGCGGCGCGCCCGCGTTGCGCCTCCGGTGCTCGACGACCGCGAGGGTCACGCTGATCGGGATGATCATGAGCGTGCGCACGAGCTTGACGACCACGGCGAACCCGAGCGCGGAGGTCGCGAACAGACTGGCCGCCGCGACCACGGAGCTCGTGTCGTTCACCGCGGTACCGGCGAACAGGCCGAAGGCGTGGGGGGTCATCCCGAGTGCGTGCCCGATGAGCGGGAAGACGAGAACGGCGACCGCGTTGAAGAGGAAGATCGTCGACACCGCGTAGGCGATCTCGGCGCTCGCGGCCCCGATGATCGGGGACACCGCTGCGATCGCGGACGCCCCGCAGATCCCGGTGCCCACCCCGATGAGGGTGCGCTCGCGACGCGGGATCCGCAGCGCCTTGCCGACCAGCCAGGCCGCCAGCAGACAGACGGCGAGCGTCGTCAGCATCACCGGCAGCGATTCCACCCCGACAACGAGGATGCTCGACAGGGAGAGCTGGACGCCCAGCAGCACGACCGCCAGCTGCAGCACGAACTTGCCGGAGTACGCGACGCCGGGAGCCGTGCGGGCGCCCGGCCGGCGGACGGCGCCGACGACGATGCCGATGACGAGGGCGGGGAGGGCGCTCCCGAGCGCGGGGACGAACCGGGAGACCACGCTGGCGACCAGGGCGATCGCGACGGTGACGGCGACGCCGGGGGCCACCTCCACCGCGCGGGCGCCGAGGCGGGTCGGGAGGGTACGGGCCGGGGCGAATTGCATGCTTCGAGCCTGGTGGACGCGGCTGCCGCAGCGCTACGGGCGGGCGGTTGTGATGCCACAACGAACTGTTGTGACCGTCTCACGCCCCTGAGGGCCGCCGCTTCCTGCCGCCGACACCCGGCACCGAGGTCACCTGCCGCATCCACTCGGCGACCTGGCGCTCGTCGAGGTCGTCCACGGACTGCAGCTCGACTCCCCGCGTGGCCTTGCCCATCCCCACCGGCGTCACCGGCGGCACAGGGACGAGCGTCACGCCGTTGACGAACATGAGCTTGACGTGGTCGTCGAAGGCACCGCACGAGAAGCACCAGCCGTCGCCGACTCCGTAGTACGACATCCCCCACTTGACCGAACGACGGAGGCCGGGAAGGGTGCGCGCCGCAAGCGCGTCGACGGCCTCGGCGATGCCGCGCTGCGGCTGCGGAAGCGTCGCGATGTAGGCGAAGACGGGCGCATCGCCGTCGGCGGCCTTCGCGGGGCTGGCGCGGCCGGTCATCGAGTGCGGGAGGTCAGTGGGGGTCATGCGAGGATCGTACGTCTCGGGCACGGCCACGGGGAGCTTCAAGCACCCCGACCAACCGCTCCAGCTGCTGCGACCATCCCGGCTCCAGCCCCGCCAGCATCGGCGCGGCCGACGCCTCCGCCGTGGTCGCGCGGATCGCTACGGTCACGATGGTGGCGCGCTTGTCAGCACGCTCGCCCTCGCCCTCACCGGCGTCTTCCAGCCGCACGTCGACCTCCACCGGGAAGAGCACGCGGCCCTCGGCGTCCAGCGGCGACAGGTCGAAGGCCAATCGGCTCCGCGCCTCGACCTCCCGCACCGCTCCCGCCGCCGCGTACTCGGCCCCGTCGCCCTCGCGCAGGACCAGCTCCACGCGCGCGCCCGGCCTCGGCTCGATCGCGCAGCGGACCACCGTGAAGTGCTGCGGCGCCCACCAGCGGGCGGCGACCTGCGGATCGGTCCAGGCGCGCCAGACGTCCGCGCGTAAGGCTGGGATGCGGCGCACGATCGTGAAGTCGACGGACGCGCCGCCCCCGTCGGTCGCCTCCCGCTCCGCCGACGCCACCGCCTCCGCATACGCGTCGAGTGCCCGATCGTCGTCGGTCGACTCGGCCAGCCGGTCGAACCAGCCCGCGACCTGGCGGAGCGCTTCGCGGTCGAGGCGCGCGAGCCGGCGGCGCCCCAGGCGCTGCACCCGGATGATCCCTGCCGCTTGCAGCGCCTGTACGTGCTTCGTCGTCTGCGGCTGGAGGGCGCCGAGCGCCGAGGTCAGCTCGCCCACCGTGCGCGGGCCGTCCGCCAGCAGCGTCACGATGCGGAACCGCGTCGGCTCGCCGATCGCCGCCAAGACCTGCTGCGCGTCCACTTCGCCTCCTCTTACGCAGAATAACGGGAGTTGACACATTCGTCTAGACGAATATATGGTGACCCCGAACGCATCACGACGACGACAGGAGATCACCATGAAGACCATCGAACGCACCGTGTCGGCCGAGCCCGAGACCATCTGGAACCTGTGGACCACTCCGGAGGGGATCGCACAGTGGTGGGCGCCCGACGGCTTCCGCACCGAGGTCGACAGCCTCGACCTGCGCCCCGGTGGCGAACTCGTCTACACGATGACCGCGGAGGCGCCGGAGCAGGTGGCGTTCCTCGAGCAGAACGGGCTGCCGCTCAGTACCCGGTCACGCAAGATCTTCACCGAACTGGCGCCCACCAGCAGGATCGCCTACCGGTCGACCATCGATTTCGTCCCCGACCACGAGCCCTACGAGCAGCTCACCGTCGTCGACCTCCAGCCGGCTGCCGAGGGCACGCGTGTCGTCATGCAGGTGGAGGAGTTGCACGACGAGGTCTGGACCGAGCGGCTCCTCGCTGGGCGGGCGAACGAGCTGGAGAATCTGGCCCGACTGGTGGGTTGAGCGTTCCTGCGCTTGACTCGGACCATGTTCACGACTGCCGAACGCGAAGGAATCCGGGCAGCGCTGGTCGAGGCGGCGAGACGCGACCCGGCCGTCGTGGGTGCCGCCCTGGTGGGCTCCGCCGCGCGCGACGCCGAAGACGAGTGGTCGGACATCGACCTCGCGCTGCAGCTCGCCGACGGCGCCGACGAGCCGGCTGTCGTACGCGAGTGGACCGCCCTCCTCGGCGGGATCAGCCCGGTCGCGGACACAGCCGACGTGGTCTCCGGCGGCGTCCGGTACCGGGTCTTCCTCCTCGAGTCCTCGCTGCAGGTGGATCTGTCGTTCTGGCCGTTCGATCGATTCCGTTCGACCGGGGAGCCCTTCCGGCTGCTCTTCGGAACACCGCAGGAGCCGGTAGAGGCGGGCGCTCCCGACCTCGCGCGCACGATCGGGACAGCCTGGCTGCTCGCCCTCCACGCCCGGTCCGCGATCGCCCGCGGTCGGCTCTGGCAGGCAACGACGATGCTCGATCAGCTGCGCGAGGAGGTCGGCACCCTGATGTGCGTCCGCAGCGGTCTTCCCTCCTGGCACGGCCGCGGCGTCGACGGCCTCTCCAGCGAGGACCTTTCGAGGCTCGATCGCAGCAGAGCGGCACGCGTGAGCCGCACGGAACTCGACGCGAGCCGGTGCGCGCTCGTGCGGCTGCTCTTCGACGAGATCGAGCAGCGGGATGCGCACCGGGCCGCCCGTCTCGCGCCGGCGCTGGACGAGTTGTCGACGCCGTTGCCGACGATGCCGCCGTCGACGCACCGGCGAGGCCGCTGAGCCTCAGTGGCCTCCTACCGCGACGTCCGCGCCCCGCCGCGGTCCGACCGGCGGACACGCCCGTTCGAATCGACGGTGAGCACGATCGTGTAGCGCTTGCGGTTCACGACGCGGTAGATGACCACGATGAGCCACAGGCCGGCGGTGAGCAGGGTGAGGATGGTGTTCCAGAACCAGCCGATCCGCTTGTTCTTGGTGAGGGTCGCCGTCGCGCCGACCACGGACTCCGCTGCCCAGCCGTCGGAAATGTACCTGGCGACCTCGACGCCGAGGATCGCCTGCTGCTGGTCGGTGCTGATCGGAATGGACACGCGTGCTCTCCTTCTGGCTCCTCCCGTCAGCCTACCGGTCGGAGATTAGCGCCGAATGTGGCGTTCGGAGCCGCCGAAGGCCACATTCGGCGCACACCTCTTCTCCGCCGGCTACGCGTCGGCGAGCTCCGTGGGCTCCACGACGGCGTCGACGAGGGCGCCGTTGCGCCACACCGTGAGTTCGAGGCGGCGGCCGATGGTGCTCGCGATCATCAGGCGCTGGAGGTCGGCGACCGCGTGGATGCGCACGCGATCGAGCGAGATCAGCACGTCGCCTGGCCGGACCCCGGCCAGGTCGGCCGGGCTGTCCGGCACCACCGACATGACCTGGATGCCGGTCCGGGCCCCCGCTTTGCGGGCGACGGCCTCCTGGAGGGCGATCTCGGCTCCCGCGATGCCGAGCCAGCCGCGACGCACGCGGCCCTCCCGCATCAGCGTGTCCAGGATCTGCCGGCTGGTCGCGTTGACCGGCACGGCCAGGCCGAGGCCGGTGCCGGCGACGGCGGTGTTCACGCCGACCACGCGGGCCGAGCTGTCGGCGAGCGCTCCGCCGCTGTTGCCGGGGTTCAGCGCCGCATCGGTCTGGATGACCTCGTCGACGACACGTCCGGCCCGCGTCGGCAGCGAACGGCCGAGCGCCGAGACGATGCCTGCGGTCACGCTTCCCGCGAGGCCCAGCGGGTTGCCGACCGCGACGACCAGCTGGCCGACCTGCAGCGCGGACGCATCTCCCAGTTCGACGGGCGCGGGGGTGGACTCGTCGGCCTGCAGCACGGCGAGGTCGGAGAGCGGATCCCTCCCGACGACGCGCGCACGCACCCGGGTGCCGTCGCCGAACGCCAGGTCGACCTGGGTCGCGCCCTCCACCACGTGCGCGCTGGTCAGGAGGTGGCCCTCCTCCGACACGACCGTCGCGCTGCCGAGGCCGACGCCGCGGGAGGTCCGCGCGGTCACCGCGGCGACCGCGGGGCCGACGGTGGCGGCGACGCGCACCACCACGGCCGAGTAGGAGTCCAGGGCTCCCGCATCCGTCATGAGACGAGTGTGCGCCTCCCGCGCCGCGGCGCTCCCCGCGTTCGCCCACGGCGCACGGCACCACGCCCGACTTTCGTCACGAATGCGCACATTCGTGCCACGAATCCCGACATTCGTCACGAATCTCCCGACACGGTGTCGCGGCGAACGCAACCACGCCGTGGTGCGAAATGCGAGATTCGTCACGAATGTGCGGATTCGTGGCACGAATCGCGAGATTCGTCACGAATGTCCCGACACGGTGTCGCGGCGAACGCGACCACGCCGTGGTGCGAAACGCGAGATTCGTCACGAATGTCGGGATTCGTGGCACGAATCGCGGGATTCGTCACGAATCTCCCGACACGGTGTCGCGGCGAACGCGACCACGCCGTGGTGCGAATTGCGAGATTCGTCACGAATGTGCGGATTCGTGGCACGAATCACGAGATTCGTCACGAATCTCCCGACACGGTGTCGCGGCGAACGCGACCACGCCGTGGTGCGAAAAGCGAGATTCGTCACGAATGTCGGGATTCGTGGCACGAATCGCGAGATTCGTGACGAATGTCGGGGGCGGTGCGCGGCGCGACGGAGGCGGCGCGCGACGGGCGCCGCTCAGCGGGCGGCGAGGTGGCCGAGACGCTCGCGGAGGGCCGCGGCGACGGCGGCCGGCTTGCCGCCGTCGGCGGCGTTCTGCGTCGCCGAGTGGCCGACGCCGTCGATCGTGGCGGTCGCGGCGCCAGGGAGCAGCTGGTGGAGGCGCTCGACGGCGTGCTTCAGGTAGGCGGGTGACTTCGCGGCGCCGACGAGGACGACGTGCCCGCGCAGCGCCCGGTAGTCCTCGATGCGGTCGGCGTGGGCGGCGACGATGCGCATGTCGTACGGCACCGCGCTCGCCAGCTCGGCCATCGTGGCGCCGCCGGCCGGAAGGGTTCCGGCGTCCTTGGCGATCATCTTCCGCGTGGTGGATTCCAGCATCCGTCGCGGGAAGAAGCGCAGGAAGCCCGGCCCCATCTGCGTCCCCAACAGCGCGGTGACCATGTAGGCCGGGACGTCGCCGCGGGCGACCTCCGGCTCGAAGCGGCGCAGGAAGGCGTCGAGGTCGAGCGACCCGTCCGCGACCAGGGCCGGTTCGAAGAGCACCACCGTGAGCTCGGGGTGACGGAGGCCGACCTCCGCCGCGAGGATGCCGCCCGAGCTGATGCCCAGCACCGCGGTCGCTCCCGTGGCCGCCACGACCGCCTCGATGTCGGCGACCTCGGCGGCGGGGTCGTAGTCGGTCAGGGCCGGGTAGGCGCCGCTGCGGCCGCGGCCTCGGCGGTTCAGCAGGTGCACGGCGAACGTGTCGGAGAGGGCTCCGGCGAGCTCGCTCTGGCTCGCCGCCGACTGCATCGTGCCGTGGACGACGACGAGGCCGGGGCCGGTTCCTGTGCTGAAGTACTCGATCGGCGTGCCATCCTCGGAGGACACGAGGTGCGCGGTGAGGAGATCGGTGGGTGGTGCGGTGACGGTTGTCCGGGACATCGGAGCTGCCTTTCGTCGGGATCGCGTGGATCGTCGGTCAGTGGAGATTCTCTTAGTGACTAAGATAATGAGCAAGTGAGAGGTTCGCAAGAGTGGAAGCACAGAATCGTGACGCCCTGATCGCGCAGCTGACCGACCTGGGTGCGCAATCCGCGAGCCTGACCGCGCTCTTCCAGCAGCGGGCGGCGGCGGGATACGGCCTCGGGGTGAGCGACATGAAGGCCCTCGACCTCCTGATGCGCAACGGCCCGCAGACGGCCGGCCAGCTCGGCACGGCCCTCGGGCTGACCTCCGGCGCCGTCACCGGGATCGCCGACCGCCTGATCCGGCGCGGCTTCGCGCGCAGGGAGACCGACGCGGCCGACCGTCGGCGGGTGCTGCTCTCGGCCGACTTCGCCGTGCTGTCGTCCGGTCCGAACGTTTACCAGTGGATCGGGGAGGCCTTTCAGACCCTGCACGACTCGCTGACCACCGAGCAGCTGGAGTTCCTGGTCCGCTACCAGGAGCAGTCGATCGCACTCACCCAGGAGGCGGTCGAGCGGCTGGTGCGCAGCGAATAGCGGCTACAGCCGCAGCCCGCCCTCCAGGAACGAGAAGGCCTCGTCGATCAGGTCGGCCAGTTCGGCGTCGGGGTCGTCCGCGAGCTGGGCGAGCACCGCGAACATGCTGCCGACGATCGCGCCCGCGATGGTCCGCACGGCGAAGTCGTCGCGCGAGCGGTCCTCCCGGTCGGCGATCGCCTCCGACACGAGCAGCATCGCCTGCGACAGCTGGTCGAGCATGGCACCGCGCAGCGCCGGCACGCCGAGGACGAGCGCGAGCCGTTCGCGCTGCTCCTCGAGCTGCTCCGCGGTCAGGCCGACGAACGCCTCCCTGAGCGCCACGCGCAGAGCCGCGACGGGAGGGACCCCCTGGGGCTGCGCCTGGAACGCGGCGATGATCCGCGGGTCGAAGTCGTCGAACAGCACGACCGATTCCTTGGTCGGGAAGTAGCGGAAGAAGGTGCTCGCCGACACGTCGGCGGCGTCGATGATCTGATCGATGGTGGTCTGGTCGTAGCCCTGGTCGGTGAACAGCCGCAGGGCGTGCGACTGGATGGCCGCGCGGGTGCGGGCCTTCTTGCGCTCGCGCAGCCCCGGTCTGTCAGACGTGCCGTCCGGCATGCGCGCTCCTTCTGCTCGGTGTGGTCGGCTCGGCGGTGGTCGGCTCGGCGGTGGCCGGCCCGGCGCTGGTCGATCCGGTGGTGGTCGATCCGGGAGCGACAGCTCCGGCCGGCGCTTCCGCCCCCGGGGCCGCCGCTCGGCGCGGCAGGATCACCACCGCCATGATGGCCCCTGCGACGGCGATGCCGGCGGAGACCAGCAGCGAAACGCTCATTCCGGTCGTGAATGCCGCGCGCACGGAGGCCGCGAGCGCCGGCGAGTGCAGCCGTTCGGCCACGGCGAGGCCCGCGTAGACGCTCGACTTCGCCGCGGAGGCCACGGCCTCCGGAACCGCCGGCGCCGCGAGCACAGAGCTCAGCTGCGCGGTGTAGACCGCCGCGACGACGCTGCCGAGGATGGCCGTGCCCAGCGGGGCGCTCGTCTTCTGCAGCGCCTGCACGACGCCCGACCCGACTCCACTGTGCTCGGCGGTGAGCCGCGACAGGGCGGCGGACATCGCCGCGGTGAGCGCGAGCCCCGCGCCGGCGCAGACCGTCGCCATCCAGCCGGCGATGAGCAGCTCGCTGGTGGAGGCCGTCGTCCGCGAGCCGAGCACGGACCCGACCGCGATCACGACGAAACCGATGGTCACCGTCGCCCGGAAGCCGATGGCGGCGGCGATGCGGCCGGCCGGCAGCGCGCCGATCAGCATGCCGAGCACGAACGGCAGCAGGCGCAGCCCGGAGGCGAAGACGTCGACGCCCTGGACGGCCTGGAAGAACTGCGGCATCACGAACAGCAGCCCGACCATCCCCATCCCGGCCACCCCGGCGAGCGCAGCGCCCCCCGTGAACGACCGGGAGCGGAACAGCCGGGTGTCGACGAGCGGCGAGCGGCCGCGCCGGGTGAGGGCGACCTCCCACGCGACGAACCCGGCGAGGATGGCGACGCCGAGCCCGAGGGAGGTCAGCGCGCCCGCGTCCGTCCAGCCGTGCTGGCCTGCCTCGATGATGCCGTACGTGAAGACGACCAGACCGCCGACGGACGAGAGCACGCCGATCACGTCGAAGCCCGGACGTTCGGCCGCCTTCGACTCGGGCACGAGCACGGCGACCGCCAGGAGCCCGATCGCGACCACCGGGATGTTGAGCAGGAACACCCAGCCCCACCAGAGGTTGGCGAGCATCCAGCCGCCCAGGATCGGGCCGAGCGGAAGCGACAGGAAGTTCGCTGCCGAGAACACGCCGACGGCTCTGGGCCGGCTCGCCTCGTCGAAGAACACCGTCAGGGCCGAGAGCGCCATGACCGCGACCCCTGCCCCCGCGACGCCCATCAGCAGGCGGGCGATCAGGAACACCGTCGGCGTGGTCGCGAACGCGCACAGCGCCGAACCGGCCCCGAACGCCGCGAGCGAGACGAGCAGCACCGCCTTGCGGCCGAACCGGTCGCCCAGCAGGCCGAGCGGCAGCACGGCGGCCGCCAGCATCAGCAGGTAGCCGGACGAGAACCACTCCAGTTCGGTCTCGCTCGCGTGCAGCGCGTTCGCGAGCGTCGGGAGGGCGATCGACAGAACCGTGCCGTCGATGCCCACCGCCAGGACGCTCAGGCTCACCGCCGCGAGCGCCCACCATTTCCGCTGTCCATTCATGAAAGTCACCTCCATTTGCATAGTAGGCGCTTTTTGACAGTTTGTGTCAGTTTTTCAGGACACCCGCTGCTGCTCGGCATCGGGGTGCGTCGGCAGCAGCAACCGACCGCTGTCGGCGTCGAACTCGAACAGCTCGCCGTAGCGGCCCCAGTCGATGGCCGTGTCCAGCTGGCGCTGGGCGTCGTCGGTTCCGTAGTACGTGCGCAGCTCGGCGAGGATGTCGTCCGTCCCGATCGCTCCGGTGCCGGTGTGACGCAGATCGCGCACGATGCGGCGGACGAGCGGCGCGGCCTCCATCGCGAGCGTGGCGAACTGCTCCTTGGCACGCAGCTGATCGGCGCCCGCATACCGCCTGCCCTGCTCGGTGATCCGCAGCTCCGTGCCCTGTGGCCGCGCCAGCTTGAGCAGCTGGGCGGCGTCGACGACAGGCAGGAGGTCGTCGATCTCGTACCGGAGCTCGTCCGCGATCTCGGCCAGGCCGTCCTGCCCTCCGCGCTCGGCGAGCAGCTCGACGAGACCGCCGAGCTCGCCGGTGCTCACCGCCGGCAGCGGGATGTCGATTCCGTCGGCGGCGGCCCCCTGCCGAGCGCCGCTCTCGACCGCGCTCGCACGCGGCTCGGCCTGCTGCCCGGTCAGGATGCCGTACACCTCGTCGACGAGCGCCTCGAACCCCGGGCTGCGCCGGTCGCGCGGCTGCGGGAGGGTGACGGCGAGCTCGGCCTTGATCCGGCCAGGGTTGGAGTCGAGCACGACGACGCGGTCGGCGAGCTGGATGGCCTCCTCGATGTTGTGCGTGACGATGAGCGCGGTGCGGGTCGGGAGCGTCCCGTCACTCCACATGCGCACCAGCTCGCCGCGGAGGTTCTCGCTCGTGAGCACGTCCAGCGCGGAGAACGGCTCGTCCATCAGCAGCACGTCGGGTTCCACGACGAGCGCTCGGGCGAAGCCGACGCGCTGACGCATCCCGCCGGAGAGCTCCTTCGGGTACGCCGACTCGAAGCCGTCGAGGCCGATCTGGTCGATCGCGCGCAGCGCCCGCTCGCGACGGACCTCCGCACGCACCCCCTTGGCCTCCAGTCCGAGCTCGACGTTCTCGAGCACGGTCAGCCACGGCAGCAGGGCGAACGACTGGAAGACGAGGGCGGTGCCCGGGTTGGCGCCGTTGAGCACCTCGCCCTTGAACGAGACGGTGCCTGACGTCGGCGCGATCAGTCCGGCGATGCAGCGCAGCAGGGTGCTCTTGCCCGACCCTGAGCGGCCGAGGAGGGCGACGATCTCGCCCTGGCGGATGCTCAGCGAGACGCCGGAGAGGACGATCTTCTCGCCGCCGTCGGTGGCGAACGACTTCGTGACGTCGCTGACGTCGATGAGCGTGGCGGTCGTGGTGGTCATGGTGGAGACCTTCCTCACAGGCTGAAGCGGCGCTCGGCGACCGCGTAGAGACGGCGCCAGAACAGACGGTTGAGTCCGACGACGAAGACGGACATCACGATCACTCCGACGAGCACCTTGGCCATGTCGCCGGTCGTGGTGGCGTCGGCGATGTAGGCGCCGAGGCCGGTCGCCGTGTAGGTGTGGTGGTTGTACGTGACGACTTCGGCGACGATGGAGGCGTTCCAGGCCCCGCCTGCCGCGGTGATGCCGCCGGTGACGTAGGCCGGGAAGATCGCGGGGAGGATCAGCCGCCGCCAGCGCTGTACCCTGCCGACCCCGAAGCTGTCCATCGCCTGCCGCAGGTCGGTCGGGATCGCGCTCGCCCCCGCGATCACGTTGAAGAGGATGTACCACTGCGACCCCAGCGCCATCAGCAGGATGCCGCCGATGTTCAGCGGGATGCCGGACGCGACGAAGAACGCGATCGCGAACGGGAACAGGAAGTTCGCGGGGAAGCTGGCCAGCAGCTGCACGACAGGCTGGGCCAGCCGGCTGATGCGCGGATTCATGCCGATCCAGACGCCGATCGGCACCCAGACGATCGTCGCGAACAGCAGGATCACCACCACGCGCGCCATCGTGATCGCGCCGAGACCGAACGCCTCGAGGAAGGCGCCGAGACCGACCGAACGCTGGATGAACACGTACGCGGCGACCGCCCCCACCAGGATGGCGGCCACCACGAGGACGGTCACGGCCACGTCGAGCGTGCGCTTGCGGGCCTCCGGCACCCGCAGCGGATGCTCGGCCAGACCGAACGGGCGCGTGGCCCGGTCGAGGCCGCGGGCGATGGGCCGGAACCCGCGCTCGACGGTGCGCGGGAGCCAGGAGCGGCTGATCACGTCGAGCACGACGCTGCGCGGCCGGTCGGTCGGGGCGGTGTCCTCCTGCCGGAACCGCTCCGCCCACGCGACCAGCGGCCGCCAGAACAGGAAATTCACCCCCAACACCATGATCGTCATGGTGAGGATCGCCCAGCCGACCCTGTCGAGCTGCCCGGCCTGCACCGCCGAGGCGACGTACGCGCCGACACCCGGGAGGGCGTAGCTGTGATTGTTGACCGTGATCGCCTCGGAGGCCGCAAGGAAGAACCAGGCGCCGCCGAAGCTCATCATGCCGTTCCACACCAGCGGGATCATCCCGGAGGGGACGTCGAGCTTCCAGAACCGCTGCCACTTGGTCAGCCGCATCAGCCGGGCCGCCTCGTCGAGGTCGCGCGGCTGGCTGGTCAGCGACGCGTAGAACGAGAACGTCATGTTCCACACCTGCGAGGTGAAGATCGCGAAGATCGCCGCGGACTCCAGCCCCAGCGTCGAGCCGGGGAAGAGCGCGATGAACCCGGTCACCGTCACCGAAAGGAAGCCCAGGATCGGCACCGACTGGAGGATGTCGAGCGCCGGCAGGATCACTTTCTCGGCCCGCGGCAGCCGGGCGGCGGCGGTGGCGACCACGAAGGTGAACACCAGCGACGCGGCGAGCGCGGCGAACATCCGCAGCAACGATCGCAGCGCGTAGTACGGCAGCAACGCGGGATCGGTGTCGATGGACGAGGGCACCTCGGCGAGCCGCAGCGGAGCGGTCGCCCCGGCGGTCGCCTGGATCACCAGGTAGAAGAGGACGACGATCGCGACGGCGACCACCACGTCGAGCCAGCGGAAACGGACGCGGCGGAGCGTGCCGGCGCCGGGAACGGTGCGGAGAAGAGGCACGACAGGACCTCCCTGAGTCGAGGGCAGACGGGAGACGGAGGCTCGTCCTCGTGCTGCGAGGCTCAGTGGTGGCCGGGTGCGCTGGGCACGGAGGCCGCCGCCGGGCAGCAGGGACGAGACGGACTATGATCGTCGCTCACGGCGGGTCACCTCCTCGCTGATCGGGGCAGGCGCACGCCAGGTTCCGCCGGCGCCGCGCTGGCCGAGGACGGGACTCCCCGTTTCTGCCGGGAAAAACCTAACAGACCCCCGGTCCCCCGCGCGGTCCTCTAACGAAATCCACACGGCCATCGAGACGTGAGTGATCGCAGGAATCCGGGCGTGGATTCCTGCGATCACTCACGTGTCGTGGACTGGCGCGGGGTGTCGATGAGGGCGCGGATCGGCATCAGGGCGGAGCCGAGGGCGACGGTGTCGCCGCCGAAGGTGGCGGGGACGAGCTCGAACTGCTCACCCATGCGGTCGAGACAGTTGCGCCGCACGGCCGCCGCGATCCGCTCGGAGTGGTGCTCCATCAGCCGCATCCCGACCCAGCCGCCGATGACGATGCGCTCCGGGTTGGTGAGGTTGACGACGCTGCCGAGGGCCGCGCCGAGCGCCTCGATCACGTCGTCGACCACGCTCGCCGCCTCGACATCGGTCTGCGCTGCGGTGAGGAGTGCGCCGATGGCCTGCCATCCGCTGCCGTCGAACATGCCGCCCCGCGACTGCCACGCGGCGAGGATCGCGTCGGCGCCCACATAGGCCTCGACGCAGCCGAGCTGACCGCACCGGCACAGCGCGCCGCCGAAACGGATCTTGGTGTGACCCCACTCGCCCGCACTGCTGAACGCCCCGTGCTCGAGCTCCCCGTCGCTGATGATGCCCAGGCCGACTCCACGGCCGAGCAGCGCCACGACGGCGTCGTCGATGCCGCGGGCGGCTCCGTACCAGAGCTCGGCCCTGGCCTGGGTCTTTGCTCCGTTCTCCGCGAAGACCGGCAGGTCGGGATCCAGGTCGAGCGGGATCGGTCGCGGCTCCCAGCCGAGGCTCTGCGCGAACAGCACCTGGGACCCGTCCGCCTCGGTCTCCACGACACCGGGGAGGCCGAGGCCGATTCCCAGCACGCGCGGCCAGCGTTCGCGGTTGCGCTCGCGCAGTTCGGCGATGGCCTCGGTGAGGTCGCGGTGGATGTCGTCGGGGGACTCCTCCTGACGGCCGCCGCGGAACTCCCGGTCCACCATGGCCAGCGAGAGGTCGAAGAGCTCGACGGCGACACCCCGCTCGCCCACGTCCACGCCGATCGCGTAGGCGCCGTCGGCGCGCGGTGCGATCACCGAGATGGGGCGGCCGCCTCGGGAGGCGACGGAGCCGACCTCGCTGATCAGGCCGTCCTCGATGAGCTCTGCGGTGATGTTCGCCGCCGACGCGGAGGAGAAGCCGCAGTGCCGGGCGAGCTCCGCACGGGTGGTCTCCCCCGCCTGCAGCACGAACTGCAGGGCTGCTGCACGGTTCTGCTGGCGGAGGGTCGTCACCGTGGCCGACTCCCGGGCGGTGCCGGGGGCGGTCGGCCGTGCTGGTGCGCTCATGGCTCGACGATATCCCGTCACACGCCGACCTCGAGCCTGCGGACCAGGACGCGCTCACCGGCGGCGAGGGTCAGCGTGCCGTCACGCCAACTGGCCGTGAGGGCGTGCGGGCGATCGGCGTCGATGCTCCACGACGCGGGTGGAGCGGAGAAGCCGAACTCGAGCCGTGAGCCCGGGGCGAGCTCGACCGGAACGAACTCATCGTGGGCGTAGGGACGCCCGCCCGTGTGGTGCCAGATCCCCTCGGGTACGGGCTCCGGTGTCAGCTCGACGATCGGCGTCTCCGCCGCGTCGCGCACGCCCGTCCACGCGGGCAGGTGCAGCTCCGGCCGCGCGAACAGGGCGTCGAGCACCCCGGCACGAACCTCGCACCGGTCGGCAGGGATCGCCGCCAGGTAGTCGTCGAGGATCCGCTCGGCGTCTGCCGCGGACGCTCGCGACGCGGGGTCCGCGATGAGCTCCCAGTCGGCCGGGCGGCGCACCGACAACGGAGAGGTCAGCGTGTCCAGCTTCTTCCACGGCCAGAAGTTCCAGCCGATGCCGTGACGCTCGTAGAGGCGGGTCGCCGCGTAGATCCAGCCCGGCGTGTTCTCGCCACCCTCGCCCATGTAGACGGGAACGCCGAGGTCGCGCCGCACCCGCAGGAACTCGGCGATGCTGGTCTCGTCGGGCGGGCACCAGTAGCGGTGGAACTGGACCGCCTGGTTGTCGTCGTAGCGCACGCTCACCGGCTCGGGGTTCGTCGCCCAGTGGCTGCCCTCGTACATCAGCAGGTGGCGGTCGTCGATCTCGCGGACCGCGGCGGTCAGCTCGCGGTACAGCGCGACCAGTTCGTCGGCGAAGCGGTGCTGCCACTCGTTGGGCAGCGGCTCGTTGAGCAGATCGTAGCCGAGCACGGCCTCGCGGTCGCGGTAGCGCCGGGCCAGCTCGCGCCACAGCTCGACGGTCTGGGCGCGGTACCGCGCCGACATGAACAGCTCAGGCATCCCGTTCGGGGAGTCGTCGATGTTGGTGCCGGTCTGCCCGCCGGGGGCGCCGTGCAGGTCGAGCAGAATGCGCAGGCCGTGACGCTCGCTCCAGCGGACCGCGCGCTCGATGAGCTCGAACCCGCTCTCGATCACGCCGCCGTCGTCGTCCATCACCCCGCGCGCGTTGATCGGCAGCCGCACGTGGTCGAACCCCATCGCCGCGATCAGATCGAAGTCGCGCTCGGTCACGAACGTGTCGCGGAACCGCCTCCAGAAGTCCTGCGCACGTTCGGCGCCGAGCAGGTCCGCGAACCGGCGTTCGATCTGGCGCGGAGACGACAGCTCGTCGCCGAACGCCCACATGTACCCCTCGGCGAGCAGCCAGTTGCCGAGCCCGACGCCGCGCAGCAGCAGCGGTCCGTCGTCGTCGACCAGCTGCGTTCCCTCAGCGCGAACGAATCCGGCGGGCTGACGGCGGGCGGGAGTGTTCATGGTGCTCCTCACGGGTTGCAGGTTGCTCATTTGAGACCGGACAGAGCGAAGCCCTGCACGACGTAGCGCTGGAAGACGACGAAGACGATCAGGATGGGGACGACCATCAGGGTGGACGCCGCCATCTGCAGCGACGGGTTGGTCGCGATCTGCTGGTTGAGCAGCGAGAGCCCGACGGACAGCGTGTAGAGGTTCTGGTCGTTGGCGATGATGAGCGGCCAGAGGAAGCTGTTCCAGCCGGCGATGAAGGTGAGCACGATCTGCACGGCGAGGATCGGCCGCGACATCGGCAGGATGATGCGGAAGAAGATCCGCCACTCCCCCGCGCCGTCCATCCGCGCCGCCTCGACGATCTCCGTCGGGATGGTCGCCATGAACTGCCGGAACAGGAAGACCGCGAAGCCGGAGACCAGCATGGGGAGCGCGATGCCGACGAGGGTGTTCGTCAGCTTCACCCCGTTCAGGATGAGGTAGCTCGGGATCATCGTGACCTGGCCGGGGATCATCATGGTGACGAGCACGAGGAAGAACAGCGCATCCCTGCCCCGGAAGGTGAACTTGGCGAACCCGTAGCCGGCGGCCGCCATCAGCAGCAGGCCGAACATGCAGATCACCACGATGATGACGGTGTTCAGCAGGTACCGGCCAAAGTCGAGCTCGGTGAACAGCTGCACGAAGTACTCGAGGGTCGGCTTCTGCGGCAGGAGCCGCGGCGGGTAGGCGACGGACTCGCTGCGGGGCTTGACCGACGCGAACACCATCCAGAGGAACGGGAAGGCGGTGACCAGCGCGCCGACGCCCAGCAGCGCGCCGATCACGATCGTGCCGGCGCGGCCGCGCCGGTTGCGGCGCCGTCCTCGCGGCATGGCCCCGGAGGCGCCGCCGTCGCCCTCGCCGTCGGCCAGGGCACGGCTCCCGCGTGAGAGCAGTTCAGTAGTCGACATCGGACCTCCTCAGGCGCAGCTGGACGACGGTGATGACCGCGATGATCGCGACCAGGACGACCGAGCCGGCGCTGGCGTAGCCGAACTGGCTCGACGAGAACCCCTTCTGGTAGAGGAAGAGCGAGATCGAGGTGGAGGCCCCGAGCGGACCGCCCTTGGTGAGCACGAACGGCTCGTCGAAGAACTGCAGCCAGGCGATCACGGTGGTGATGGTGACGAAGAAGATCGCGAAGCGCAGCAAGGGGATGACGATGGACACGATGCGCCGGAGGCCGGAAGCGCCGTCGATCGCCGCGGCCTCCAGATACTCCTTCGGCACACCCTGCAGGGCCGCGAGGAAGATGATCACGTTGAGCCCGAGGCCGCGCCAGACGGCGACGAGCACCACGGAGAACTTCACGACCGTCGGGTCGGAGAGCCAGGGCACCGGCGGCAGGCCGACGGTCGAGAGCAGATAGTTGAAGAGCCCGAACTGGGTGTTGTAGAGGTAGCCCCAGACCAGGGCGACCGCGACGATCGCGGTGATCGCCGGAACGAAGTAGAAGGAGCGCAGCGCCCGGAAGAAGCGCCCCTGCGAGCGGTTCAGCGCGAGGGCGATCACCAGGGACAGCACGACGACGCTCGGCACGCCGACTAGCGCGAACAGGGCGGTGTTCCCGAGCGCCTGCCAGAACGCAGGGTCGGCGAAGAGGGCGGAGTAGTTGTCGCCGCCGACGAACCGGATGCGCGACCAGTCGCCGAGACCGGCCAGGTTCATGTCGGTGAAACTGACCAGGAGGGCGACCGCGATCGGCAGGATGCCGAAAGCGATCAGCAGCAGCATCGCGGGCGCGACGAAGGTGTAAGGGACGAGTCGGGTCTTCATGGCCTCAAGGCCGGTGGTGCGCGGCGGGCTTGGCAGTCGCCGCGCACCCCCGGAGCTCATTTCGCGGACGTTCCGCCGGTGGCGGTGAACAGGGTCTTCAGTGCGTCGTCCCGGTTCGCCCCGGTGAGCACGATCGAGTTGAGCGAGTCGAGCAGCGCCTTGCCGGTCTCCCCGTCCCAGTTGGGGACGAGAGGCAGCAGCCGGGAGGAGGCGAGCTGCTTGGTGTAGACCGCGACCATCGGGTCGGCGGCGAGCTTCTGGTCGTCGAGCGCCTTCTTCACCGTCGGCAGCTGGCCGTCCGACTCGTACCATGTGACCTGCACGTCGGGCTGCGAGAGGTAGTCGAGAAGCTCCAGCGCTCCGGCCTTGTTCTTGGTCGACCCCCAGACGCCGAGGTTCGAGCCGGCGAGGAGCGAGGTGTCCTTCTTCGCGGCCGGGACCGTCGTCACATTCCATTTGCCGGCGAGGTCGGGCGCGGCCTGTGTGATGGCGGCGGCGAGATAGGGTCCGCTGACCAGCATCGGCGTCGAGCCGCTGATGAAGCCCTGGGTCTGGTCGAAGTCGCCGTTGGTGGGGACGCTCTTGTCGGCGTAGAGCCCGGTGTACAGGTCTACGGCCTTCTCGAACGCCGGGGTGTCGAAGTCGATCTTCCCCTTCGAGTCGACGATCTCGCCGCCCTGGTCCCAGGTCATGACGACGGGGAGGGCGCTGTCCCACTGCGGGATGTAGTAGCCGTACGAGCCGTTGCCGCGGGCCGCCAGCGTCTTGGCGTCGGCGCGGAGCTCGTCCCACGTCGCGGGGGGAGTGTCGATTCCCGCCGCCTTCAGGATGTCGGCGCGGTAGAAGAGCACGCGGGTGTCGGACACCCACGGCATCGAGACCACTTTGCCGCCGATGGCGGTGGCGTCGCCCGCGACCCCGTCGACGAAGTTGGACGCGGCGAGGTGGGGGTGGCCGGCGAGCGCCGCGTCGTCGAGCGTGAGCAGTGCGCCGCTGTCGGCGTAGGTGCGCAGCTTCGAGAGCCCGATCTGCAGCACGTCGGGGCCTCCACCGGAGGCGACGGCGGTCGTGAACTTCTGGTCGACGTTGTCCCACGGGATGGCGACGGTCTTCACGTCGATCCCGGTCTTCTGCTCGAACGGTTTGACCAGTGCGTCGAAGTGGGCGGAGCTGTCGCCCATCACCCAGACCGTGAGGTTCTTGCCCGGGGTCTGGCCTCCGCCGGATCCGGAGGAGGAGCATCCGGCGAGGGTGGCGGCGACCAGGGCGGCGGTGCCCAGGGCGATCCAGCGCATTCTCTTCATCGAGATTCCTTTCGGGTGTGCAAATCCTTTCTCTGCGCCTTAGAATAAGGCATAGTCAAGCCGCTCGCAAGCACCCGGCACCAGGCACCACCGAGACGGTCACGCCGCGGCCTCCAGGCGCAGCAGGGCCGCCTTCGCCTCGAGTTCCCCGATCTAGCCGCCGAGGGTTCCGTCGGTGCGCAGCACCCGGTGGCACGGGACGACGACGGGCAGCGGGTTGGTCGCGCAGGCGCTGCCGACCGCGCGGATCGCCGTGGGGTTGCCCACGAGCGCAGCCAGCTCACGCGCACCAGCCCCTTCGGGGTGGCCGCGAGCAGCAGCTTCCCGACGGGGCTGTCGACGGTCGTGTTTGCGACGTCCAGCAGGCCCTCGTCCTCCCTTCCATCTCGCACTGAAGACGCGCAGGAGAGCGGGAACGTGAGATCGGGGGCGTGTATTTGCTGCACTCTATGCGCGTAGAATGCCGTAGACGTGACCCAGCCCGTCATGAACGAAGGAGTATCCGTGACAGAGTCGAACGATCGCACCCGCACCGAGCCCCGGGTCCTTGTGCTCGGTTCCGCCAACGTCGACACCTTCCTCTACGTCGACGACTTCCCCGCGCCGGGCGAGACGATCTTCGGCCGGGCCGGCCGCACCGGTCTCGGCGGCAAGGGCGCGAACCAGGTCGTCGCGGCGCAGCGCACCGGCGCCGAGACGACCTTCGTCGGAATGGTCGGGGATGACGACGGCGGGGCGTTCGTCCGCCGCACGCTCGACGACAACGGGGTCGACACCAGTGCTCTGCTCACCTCGGCGAGCGCACCGACGGGTGCGGCCTACATCTCGGTGAACGCCGAGGCCGAGAACACCATCGTGGTGGTGAGCGGGGCGAACGCGGAGCTCACCGCGGACGCGCTCGTCTCGCACGACATCGATGCCCTGATCGCCGCGTCCCGGCCCACCATCGCCCTCACCCAGGGCGAGCTCGCCCCCGACACGATCGCGGCGTTCGCGGCGGCGAGCGCCAGAAGCGGCGTGCGGTTCGTGCTCAACCTCGCCCCCGCCGCACCGGTCGACCCCGCGGCACTGCGCGTCGCCGACCCCCTGATCGTCAACGAGGGCGAGGCGCAGGCGATCGCGCGCGGCGGCGCGCCGGACCCGGGCGGCGACATCGTCGCGTGGGCGCTCGCCACCGCGCAGGAGCTGGCGGGCACGGCGTCGACGTCCGTCGTCATCACCCTCGGCGCCTCGGGAGCCGTCGCCGCGACCGCGGACGAGGTCTGGCACCAACCCTCCCCGCGACCGGCCGAGGTGGTCGACACCACGGGCGCGGGCGACGCCTTCGTCGGCGCGCTGGCCGCGGTGCTCGCGGCCGGCCGGCCGTTGGCGGAAGCCGTGCGCTGGGGGGTCGCCGCGGGTTCCGCCGCCGTGGCCGGGCACGGCACCGTCGAGTCGTACACCCGCCTGGCCCGTTATGACCACGAGGCCCTGCCCGCCGAATCGGGGCGGACCTCCGCATGACCCCATCGCGCCGGCGCGCCCGCGTGACCCGCGAGGACGTCGCGCGGGCGGCGGGGACGTCGACCGCGGTCGTCAGCTATGTGATCAACGACGGCCCCCGCCCGGTCGCTGAGAAGACCCGGCTGCGCGTCCTCGCCGCGATCGAGGAGGTCGGATACGAACCGGACGCGATCGCTCGAGCGCTGGCCTCCGGCGTGACCGGCGCCTACGGGCTGATCGTCCCCGACATCGCCAACCCCTACTTCGCGGCGCTCGCCCACGTGCTCGCCGACGCGACGTCCGCCGCCGACCGCGTGCTGCTGCTCGGAGACTCGATCGAAGACGTCGCCCGCGAGGCGGAGCTGATCCGATCCTTCGCCCGACGCAAGGTCGACGGGCTGCTCCTCGCCACGGTGGACGGCCGGCCGGACCTGACACCCGCCTCGGCGAACCGGATCCCCGTCGTCGTGATCGACCGGGTCGATCCGGGGCTGGAGGCGTCGACGGTCGCCATCGACAACGTCGCGGCGGCCCGCGCCGTGACCGAGCACCTGCTCGCGCACGGCTACGACAGCCACGGGATCGTCTCGGGCCCCGCGGATCTCCTCATCGCACGCGAGCGCGTGCAGGGCTGGTCGGCCGCGCTGGACGCCGCCCGCGTCGACCAGGCGCACCGATCGGTGGCCGAGGCCCCATTCTCGCGTGCGGGCGGCCGAGAAGCCGGTCTGCACCTCCTCGACGGCCCGACCAGACCCCGCGCTATCTTCGCGTCCAGCGAAGCCCAGGCCGTCGGAGTCCTCAGCGCGGCGGCCGAGCGCGGCCTGCGCGTGCCGGACGATATCGCGGTGATGTCGTTCGACGGGACGGAGACGAGCGACTTCACGGTGCCCAAGTTGTCCTCGGCGGTGCAACCGCTCGACGAGATCGCCCGCGCGGCCGTGTCACTTCTCGGGAGGAAGGCCGGCATCGCCCCCGCGCACCAGCTCATCGGGTTCGACCTCCGGCTCCGCGCGTCCTGCGGCAGCCACCGCGACATCGGCTGAACCCCGGCCGCTCTGATCGGCCGTCTCCTCGACTCCCCGCAACCGCCGCACCGGAACCACCGCTGCCAGCGCCACGGCCACCACCCCGACCACGAGCAACGCGACCCCCGTGCCCGACGCGTCGATGACCGCGCCGGCGACCGCGGAGGCCAGGGACGCTCCGAGGTTGACCGCAGTGTTGATCCACGCCGAGGCCTCCGTGCGGCCGTCGGGCGCCACGACCGTGTCGGCGACCAGGTAGCCGGTGATCAGTGACGGCGCGAGGAACGCGCCGAGCAGCACCAGCCCTCCGGCGAACAGCGGCAGCGAGCCCAGGGTGGACACGGCGACGGCGGTGAGGCCGATCGCGGCACACAGCACGAGGAGTCGCACCCCGAGCGAAGCCCGCCAGCGCACGTGCCCGTAAAGGAGACCGCCGGCAGCGCTCCCGGCCGCGAACGCGGCGAGCAGCCAGCCGGAGACCGCGACGGCGCCCTCTTCGGCCGCCAGAGCGGGCGCACCGATCTCGACGACGCCGAGCACGGCGCCCACCCCGGTCAGCACCACCAGCACGCGAAGGAACCCGGGGACGACGAGCGGACGCGCCCGATGCTCGCGCGCACGCGGCGGAATACCGGACAGCGCGGCGGACGCCCTGCTGGTGATCAGCCCGAGCGTCCCGACGAGTCCGACTCCCGCGGTGACGAACAGCCCGACGCTCGGCGACGACGCCACGATGATCGCCGTGATCGCCACCGGCCCCCCGACGAAGAGCAACTCCTCCGCGACCGCGTCGAGGCTGAACGCCTTCTCGCGCTGCGGCCCGGCGTCGGTGAGGGAACTCCACACGACGCGCATCGCGGCTCCGAGGGGAGGAGCCGACAGTCCGACGACGACGGCGAGCGCGACAGACCAGCCGGCGACGGAACCGGGAGCGGTCGCGACGGCGGACACGATGCCGAACCCGACGAAACCGGCTGCCTGCACGATTCCGAGGAGCCCGAGAGCGCGCGGCTGGCCCCAGCGGTCGACGGCGCGGGCGCGCCAGGGCGCCGCGACGACGTTGGCGAGGCCGAACGCGGCCGACGCGAGCCCGGCGAGCGCGAACGAGCCGGTGCCCTCCTGCACGGCCAACAGCACGGCGAGGCCCGCCATGGCGAGCGCCGAACGGCCGACCAGGGCCGGGACGAAGGCGCGCAGCGCGCCGGGAAGACGAAGAGATGCGAACACGGTGAAGCTCCAGAAGACTCTGACGGTGGATGGGCCCGCGGGGTCGAAGAAGAGACCCTCGACGGATCGAGACCTGCGCGGGTGGGACGCAGGACCGTCAGATGAACATCACGATGTGAAGCACCCGGAAACGGTATCAGATGCGTGGTGCGGTGGTCGGCGGTGGTGATAGAGGGGCTCGGGGCGGGCGGCCGGCGAGACGGGTCCGCCCTAACCGGCTGAGCGACCCCGCACCACGGTGGCGAGTGCCACGGCGACGAACGCGACGACCTGCGTCAGCACTCCGACCAGGATCAGCCAGGCGAATCCCGCGTACGCGACCGCGGGATAGACCAGGGCGAGCGGAACCAGTGTCGACACGGCGAGCGCAGTGCGCACGAGCATCGTCTGCCGCCGGCTCGCAGGGCGCGCACGCCGGTTCAGCCGCGGCACGGCGAGAACGGCGGCGAGCAGGGCGGCGAAGGAGGCCGTCGGCACCCAGGCGGGCGAGGGCAGCCCCAGGAGTACGAACACGGCGGGAGCCGCAGTGATCACAACGATCACCGCGAGCACCAGCACAGCAGGGGTTCCGGGCGCCGGAACCCAGCGCCGCTCGGTCATGCCGGTCACCGCCTCCACGCCCTTCGGTCAGCAGTGGTCGATGACGAGATGCGTCGTCGCCATCGGCACGTAGATCAGCGCGCGCATGCCGATGCACTTGCCCTGGTTCAGGGCCGTCGACGCCTGCTGGCCGACGTACGCGGCCGAGAAACCGCAGACCAGCGCACCGATCGGTCCGGCCAACATCGAACACCCCGTCGTGATGAGAATCCCCGAGGTGCCGTTCGTCGCGGCGATCTGCTGTGTCTCGGCCTTGCTGTACATCACGGTGCAGTACACCCAGTCGCACATCAAACGCGGGTCAGCCACTACCGGGTACGTGGCGCCCGCGTGGTCGACATGCTGCACGACGGTGCTCCGATCGAGCGTGTACCAGGTCCTGACGGGGACACCGCGAGCGTCGAGCGCCCACGCAGCACCGAGCGCGTTCACGGTCTCTCCCGCCGCGTTCTCGACGAGGACCCCGCCATCGCTGGTGAGTTGCAGCCTGGCGGGCTGGCCACCGGCGTCGACCTCGAACCGGTACTCGGTCGGGGCGGAAGCGTTCGGGATGATCGCATAACCCGCGTCGGCCTGTGCGCCCTGACCGGTCACCGCGTACTGATAGCCGTCCTCCGGGTAGACCACCGTGCTTCCGCCTGCCGTGACGACGCCGCGGACCTCCGTGTCCGGTCTCAGCGACACCGCCGTCTCGGCGGACCCGACCGAGACGCCGACAGCCGCTGAGACGTCGCCCGCAGCGGCCGATTCCGGTGACGCCGTCAGAAGGTCATGCTGGTCCAATGCCCGCACCGCCTGGATCGTCTCATCCGGTGCCGGTGCCGCTGCCGCCGGTACGGCGGTCGCCATGGTGAGCACCGCCACGGTGGCAACGATAAGAACTGCTCTCAATCGAGACATCATCGTCTCCCTTCCGAGCTGGGGAGGACGCCTCGATCGTTTCCGCCAACCAGATCTTTGCCAGCGTACCAGAACTAACACGCACAATTTTAGATTCCTGGTGCTTGCTCTGTGCTGCCTTGTCCGGAGACCCGGCCGCACGCGGGCCGGACCTCCGGAGTAGCGCACGCTACGCGGGCGGCGTGAGCCTTTCCGCCTCGGCTCGGCCCTGGGCGTAGCCGGCGCGGGCGGACGGCGGGCGGGTGGCGAGGTCCATCTGGTTCGTCCCCATCGCCTCCCGTGAGGCCGCATCGGGTGTGATCACGACGACCCGGCTCCCCTGTGCGCGCAGGGCCTCGACCTGGTCGTCCAGACCGTAGCCCGGGAAGCGTCGGATGCCCTCGAACTGTCCGGGGCGCTGCCAGTCGGGGCCGCCGAACGGCGAGAGCACGATCACGGTCGCGTAGCCGGCCGCGAGGTCCGCGTTCTCGGCGGAGCGGACACCGCCGTTGATGTAGTGCACGCCGTCGACGATGTGGGTCGCTGTGCCGCCGGGGAGGGCCGTGCTCGCCGTGACGGCGTCGGCCAGGTCGACCCCGGAGTCGCGGTCGAAGGCGACCAGTTCGCCGGTGTGCGCGTTGAGCGCCGCCACGAGCAGGGGGCGCTCCGGCCAGTCCTGGCTCGGGAGGCGGGAGGCGACGAGCGCCCGCCGCTGGTCCGCACCGGGGCGCAGCAGCGCGTCGCTCTCGAGGGCGAACGCGCCGAGTGCTCTGTGCAGTTCCTCTGCCGAGCCGGCGGCGTCGCCGATGGCGCGCAGTCGGTCGAAGAGCTCCTGCTGCGGGATGGCCGGCGGCCGCTGAGCGGGGCCGGGCGCGGCGGCGCCGGCACCGGCCGGCCGCGCGGGCACCACCAGGGCGGCGGCGTACAGCTCCGCGGCCGACATCCCGCTGCGCACGCTCGCGCCCGCGGTGGAGCCGGCGGAGGTGCCGACGACCAGGTCGGCGAGCTCGGTCAGGTCGTAGCCGGCGTCGGCCAGGCCGGCGATGACGCCCAGCTGCCAGGCGTTGCCGGCGGCGCCACCGCCGCCCAGGACGAGAGCGACGTCGTGCGAAGAGTATGGTTCGGTGTTCTGGTTCATTTTCGTGATCCTTAGAAGAGGTGCTGGGCACCCGCGGATCGACGACGGAAGCGCTAGTGGCTTCGGCGCGAAGGGGCGAGTACCCGACTGTTGATGGAAATCGGACTCACCTCCTCAGCTGGCGCGCTGGACCAGCGCGTACGGACGAACCCTTGAACGATAGTCGCCGGCGCGATCGACCGCAAACAGCGGTGTCACGACGTCTGCGCCGGCGCGTGCTCGAGCCCGAGTCCCTGCTGGCCGTAGGTGCTGAGCACCTCGCCGATCACCACGCGGTACGGGCCGATCCACCGCTCGTGGAGGCGCTTCGCCTCCCGGTGGGTGTCCATCCCGATCAACTGGCGGAGGGCCTCCAGGCTGTCCCAGTAGTAGACCTCCGAGTGCAGACCGGTCTCCGGGTTCTCCCACGCCTCCTCGCCGAGGAAGCCGGGGATGCTGCGGGCGCGCTCGGCGATCTCGTCGTTGAGGCGGTGGAACTCATCGTCGTACGGCTTCGTCGCGAAGATGAAGGTGGACGTGTAGGTCGTGCCGGTTCCGCTCATGCGAGCAGCATACGGATGCCGCTCAGCCGAAGACCAGGTACGTGCCCGGTTTGCCCGTCTCCCTGAGCTCGAAACGGAGGGCGAGGTCGGTCCGCGCGAGGAGGTCGACCTGCTGCCCGAACTGCTCGTTGGTGACGAAGACCGCGCGTTCGAAGCCCCAGTCGTCGCGCAACCACGCGCGCAGCGCGTCGAGCAGGGTCGCGTCGAGACCGGCATCCAGCTGGGACAGGCGCACCCAGAAGTACGCGGCGGCGTCGACGTCCTGCCACGCATCGCCGCCCAGAGGCGTGACCTCCGACTTCACCAGGAAGGTCGCGGCCGTCGGGAAGAGGTAGACGCACCCGAGGCAGACGGTGTCGTCCGGGTCGCGCACGGTGAAGGTGAACGTGCGGTGCTCTGCGTGCCGCTGCTGGAGGCCGACGAGGTCGGAACGGTTCGCCTCCACCGTGAAGTCGTCGGCCGGCCACTCCGACTGCTCCCAAAGGCGCAGCAGCTCCCGCGTCTCCATCACCGCCGCGTGGTCGTCGGCCGCGTCGTCGGCGCGGATCGGGCGGAGCACGAAGCGGTCACCGCTCAGCCTGTCCGGGACCGGATCGGCCGGATCGCGGAAGGACACGGCGGTCAGTCCTCGGCGGCGGGCGAGCGCGGGATCGACAGCTGGTCGAGCTGCCGCTCGTGCACCGACCGCACGAACTCCCAGCCCCCGCGCGGCGCTTCCACGCGTGCGTCGTGCGGCTCGAAGCCCTCCGCGAGCGCCTCGACGTACGCACGGTCGCGGGCGAGCCGATCGCGCAGCGCGCTCGCGTCGCCGACGGAGCCGTGGCCGGGGATGACGACCGTCGCCTCCCCCGCCTGCGCCTCCAGCAGCAGGAGCGCCGCGAGGTAGTCACCGAGCGGATCGGGCGCACCGGCCAGGTCGAGCATCGGGACAAACACATCGGACAGCATGTCGCCCGCGACGAGCACGCCTGCGCCGTCGATCAGGAGCGCTGCGTGGCCGGGCGCGTGCGCACGATGCTCGAGGATGTGCACGGTCGGCCCGTCCCACGGGATCCGGTCGGCGCCGTCGGGGAGCCCCGCGATGTCGTCGCCGAGCCCGTCGAGGCGCACATCGTCGGGGATTCCGAACCGCTTCGCATCGATCCCGTTCGCCAGCCGTCGCCGGGCGGTGTCCGCGGCGAGCGCGGTCGCCCAGTGGTCCGCTGCTCCCAGCGCCGGGTGCCAGAGCAGGTGGTCCCAGTGCGGGTGCGTCGCGAACCCTGCCACCACGGTGTGCCCCGCGCTCTGGAGGTCGTCGGCGAGACAGTCGATCTCACTCTCGTGGATGCCCGGGTCGACGACGAGCGCCCCCGCCTCCCCCACGACGATCACCGCGTTGGTCTGACACCACTCGCTCGTGTGGACGAGCACTCCCTCAGCCACTTCCCTCAGCACGCCCCCAACCTACTCCGAGCCGGTCCCCTCACCGCCTCTCCCCTCCCCAGACCGGGCCTGCCGAGCCCAGCGCCCCCGCTGGTACGGTGAGCGCGTGACCGACGGCGCAGAGATGGTCCTGATCGAGGGCGGAACGTTCCGCATGGGCTCGGCCGAGTTCTACCCCGACGAGCAGCCTGTCGTGGAGCGGGAGGTCGCCTCGTTCCGCATCGACCGCTACCAGGTCACGAACGAGGACTACGCGCGCTTCGTCGCCGACACCGGGTACGTCACGGTCGCCGAGCGCCCGATGGCCGCCGCCGACTATCCCGGCGTCGCGGCGGAGGACCTCGTGCCCGGCGCCATGGTCTTCACCCCGACCTCCGGGCCGGTCGACCTGGGCGACTGGCGCAACTGGTGGCGCTGGCAGCCCGGTGCGTTCTGGCGGGCGCCGTTCGGCCCCGGCTCCACGGTCGACGACCGGATGCGGCATCCCGTCGTGCACATCGCCTTCGAGGACGCCACGGCGTACGCGGCCTGGGCGGGCAAGCGGCTGCTGACGGAGGCCGAGCACGAGTTCGCGTCCCGCGGAGGCGTCGACGGCGCCCGGTTCGCGTGGGGCGACGAGCCGTACCCCGGCGGCGTTCCGCAGGCCAACTCGTGGCTGGGACGCTTCCCCTACGACAACCAGGGCGTCGGCGGCACCGCACCGGTCGGGTCGTACCCGGCGAACGGCTTCGGGGTCTTCGACCTGATCGGCAACGTCTGGGAGTGGACGACCGACTACTACACGCCCCGTCACGTGCGCCTGAGCGACCATCCCGTCGACGCGGGCAAGCGGCAGAACCTGCTCGCAACCGCGAGCGCGCACGAGGGCGAGACCATCCCGCGGCGGGTGCTCAAGGGCGGCTCGTTCCTGTGCTCGCCCGAGTACTGCCTGCGGTTCCGCCCGGCCGCACGATCGCCGCAGGCGGAGGACACCGGGATGTCACACATCGGGTTCCGCTGCGCCGTCGACGCGTGACGGGCGCTTGGCTCAGAACAGCGCCGCGATCCAGCGGCCGACGAAGTCCACGCCGATGACCAAAAGCACCACGACGAGCAGGGCCGTGCCGTGGTCGCTCAGCCAGGTCTGCAGCCGGCGCAGCGGCGCCTCAGCCCGATCGGGCGCGACGATTGCCGCGCCGACCGGGATGGTCACCGAGCTGGTGCTCAGCACGACGAAGACCACGACCACCACCAGCTGAGCCGCGGCCGCGAGCCCGCCGGTCGCGATGTCGACGCCGACCGCCGCCGCGACCGCCAGGTGCAGCGGGCTGACGATCGAGACGGCGAGACCGAGACCGAGCGCCGACATCGGCGTCAATCGCCCGATCATCCGCGTGAGCCGGGGCGGTCGCGGCTCCGACCCGGGTCGTGGACGCGCGCGCCAGGCCAGGGCGGCGGACCCGAACATCACGAGCGCGACGAGCGCGTCGAGGAACCACGCGTCGCCCTTCAGCGACGGCAGCTGGATCGCCCCGATGGCCGCGCCGAAGATCGTGAACACCGCGATGTACAGGGCGATCCCCACCACCCAGCCCACCGCGTACGCGCCGGGAACCGCACGGGCGCGCCCGGAGAGGAGGAGGGCGGTCGCGGCCATTACCCGCGTCGGGCTGAACCACACGACGAGCGCGAGCGGGAGGATGGCGCCGACGACCGCGAGCATCCCGGTTGGCTTCCTGCCCGGGGCCGCCGCCTACGCGGAGGCGACGCGCAGCCCGTTTCCGCGGCTCGCGCGCTGCCCCTCGACGATGAACAGCACACCGGTCGCGAGCTGGAGCACCTGCGACAGAATCAGTGCGTCGATCCAGATCGTGATGAAGTCCAGCGACGGGACCTGGCTCGCGAGGAGGGCGAGCACGGTGGTGACGCCGAGGGCGGCGAGCGACCAACGCGCAAGACCGCGGACCACGCCGGCGCGGAAGACCACGACCGCGGCGACGGCGAGCGCGACCAGCGACAGCAGGACGAGCCCCCAGATGAGCGTGGCCCAGACGGCCAGCACCTCTCGGCCCGCACCGATGCCCGGGGCCGACACCGGGAGATACCCGGTCGAGGCCACGTGCGTGACCCCGAAGAGGATGAGCGCGGACTTCCCGACCACCGACGACCCCGCGATGCCGGTCTCGCCGCCGAGGCCGACGGCCAGCACGATGAACCCCGCGATCAGCAGGACGGCCGAGATACCGCCGAGGACAGGCTGAGCGGAGTACATCCACGATACGTCGATCGAGGGGAACACGAACCCGGCGGACGACAGCAGCGGGAACACCGTCGCGAGCGCGACCGCGGCACCTCCCCAGGTCAACGTCCAGCGCGACGACCGGTCGGGCGTGTTCGTGTCCTGTGCATCCCCCATCCGGACAGACTGGCCGGTCGGCGAGCGGTTGCGCAAGGACTTTTCGCCGAATCGTGCCAGGATCGGGTGGACGTCGACACGGGGGGGAAACGTGATGCGGACGATGAGGACGGCGACGGTCGAGACCGGGGAGCTCTCGCGGCTGCCCGCCGGGCCGATCCTGGTGCGGCTGCGCCGCCTGCTGCTCACGACCGCGGGAGCCGCCGCAGCGTATTCGCTCCTGAGCACGGGGAGCGTCGGGACGTGCACCGACTCGCCCGACGCGGGCGGCTCCGGCACGACCCAGGTCACCTGCGCGAACCTCGTCATGCACCCGAGCTGGATCGTCTACGCCGCGTTCGCCGTCATCCTGTTCGTCGCGATCGGCCGGGTCGCCCGCCAGTCCTCGACGGTCGCCGACGCACTCCGCATCCTCGACCGCACCGCCATCGTCATCGGCGTGCTCGCCGTGACCGCCGGCCTCATCGGGATGGCGTGGATGCTCCTCGTCCCGCACGAGTCGCTGACCAGCGGGGGCACGGTGATCTTCCCGTTCCCGTTCAGCTCGCCGGAACTGACCATCACGCACAACCCGTGAGGGCGGAGGCGAGCCCGTCGAGCCGCCGACGGCCGTGGCTGCTCGCACTGCTGCTGGTGGGCGCGCACATCGCCGTGGCCGCACTCCTAGTGATGGTCGCCCTGACGGTGTCGCTCGCGGTCGGCGGCCCTGAGATCGGCCGTGACGAGCTCTCCCGCCTGGGTGCGGCGCCGCGGCTGGCTGTGGCGGGCGCCGTGGTCCCCGTGATCATCGCGGCGACGGCCGCGTTCGTCGTCGCCCTGAGCGCGCGCCCGCAGAACGCCTGGAAGGCTCCGGCGATCGGCATGGTCGCGAGCGTCGCGCTGTGCGCGATCGCTCTGGCCTTCCTCCACGCGCCTGCGCCGGTCGCGGGAGGCTGACCTTCCGCGACTGAGTACGATGCACCCCATGGCCATCAGACTCGACAACGTCGGCATCGCGGTGCGCGACCTCGAAGCGACGATCTCCTTCTTCACCGACCTCGGTCTGGAGGTGGTCGGCCGCGACACGGTCAGCGGCGAGTGGACGGACACCGCGGTCGGCCTCGACGGCAACCACGCGAAGATCGCGCTGCTGCAGACGCCGGACGGGCACGGGAAGCTGGAGCTGTTCGAGTACCTCCACCCCGACGCGATCGAGACAGAGCCCACCCTCCCGAACCAGATCGGCATGCACCGGGTCGCGTTCGCGGTGGACGACATCGACGCCGCCCTGGCGATCGCCGCGTCGCACGGCTGCTATCCGCTGCGCGGCGTCGCGAACTACCAGGACGTCTACAAGCTGACCTATCTGCGCGGGCCGAGCGGCATCCTGGTGATGCTCGCGGAGGAGCTGCAGCGGGATTGACCGCTAGTTCTCCTCCCGCACCGGCGCCCGCCCGTCGATGCCCACCGCAACCGCGAACGCGTGGGCGGCGGCGTCCAGGGACTCGTCGCGCAGGAAGCGCGGGACCACGGGGCCGAACCGCATGAGGTGGACACTGATCCGTCCGTGGGCGGCGCCGTCGCGGCAGATCAGGTCGAGCGTCGGGACGATCCGGGCTCCCGCCTGCGCCGAGCCGATCTCCACCCGTTCGATCACGGCCGCGGGAAACTCCGCTACGGCGTGCGGACGGCGCCACCCCCGCACGAATCGCACGGCCCCGCGGTCCGCGACCAGCGCCATGTACGAACTGGCGACGAGCTTCGTCCGCGCGCCGGTCGACTCGCGCGCGAACGCGTCGACGCCCGAAACCAGGACCGGGTCGGTCGGGACCGTCGCGATGAATGCGCCGGGGTAGGTGTCGCCGAGTCGGCGGGTCCGCCTGCGGTCGAGCACCGCGTAGAGCCGGAACAACCCGAACGCGAGCAGCAGGACGCCGACGACGATGAGCGCCAGCATCGAGAGGATGTCGAGCCAGTCGAGGCCCTCGTCGTGTGCCACCAGCACCCGGCCGACGAGGCCCAGCAGAGACAGGGCGAGCAGGAACCCGTAGCCGATCGCCGCTGCGGCCGAGATCCGTCGGCTTCGTGTCCCCGTCACGTCGCCATCCTGTCAGAGGCGCCCTCCGTTCCTCACGGATCTGAGAGCACTCGCACGATGGCTCACGCCTCCGCCGCAGCCCTGATGATGGCGGCAGCGCGGTCGGCCCGCGGGATGAACGCGGTGTGCGATCCGTCGATGTGCTCGGTGGTCGCGCCCATCCGCTTCGCCCAGGCCTCCTCGGCCTGCGGCGAGATGGAGTTGTCGTGGTCGGAGACCAGGAACCAGCTCGGGATCTCATGCCAACCGGCGCCCGTCGCCTGCTCGGTCAGGGCAGCGACCGCCAGCGGGCGCTGGGTGGCATACATGAGCGCGGCGGCGGCGTCAGACGAGTCGGCGCAGAAGACCTCCTGGAACCGCCCCTTCTTCACGTAGAGCTCGGGGCCGCCGGGCGCCCCCACCGCCTCGTACGGGGTGGGCTCGTTCTCGGTCGCCAGCAGCGGCGCCGGGTACGGCTGCTGCGCGCTCACCGCGCTCTCCCCTACGTCGAGCCCGAAGGCGGCGAGGAACACGAGCGCCTTCACGTTGCTCAGCCCCGCGGATGCCTGGCCGATGACCGCACCGCCGTAGGAGTGGCCGACGAGCACGACGGGCCCGTCGATGGCGGCGACGACGCGGCGGACCGATTCGCCGTCGTTCAGCAGGCCGCGGAGCGGGTTCGGCGGCGCGACGACCGTGTAGCCGGATCCTTCGAGCTCGGCGATCACCCCGGCGAAGCCGGAGGCATCGGCGAAGGCGCCGTGGACGAGAACGATGGTGGGCAGTTCAGGCATGAGTCTCTCCTCGAGTCGGTGATGGTTTCGGGAGGCCGCCCGAAACGACGACGGCACGGCGAGATCATGAGACGCCCCCTGCCGCTGTGGCAAGGGGCGTCACCAGGAGTTCGTCGACTGGCCCGCCTGCGCAATCCGCAGGCGGACCGGCGCTCACCGACCGACGGCCGTGCGCAGGATCGCGGCGATCCGCTCCTCGTCCGCAGCCGTCATGCTGGTGACCGCGTAGCCGACCGGCCACAGGCCGCCGTCGTCGAGCTGCGCGGCCTGCTGGAACTCGATCGTCGCGTAGCGGATCTTGAACTTGGATCCCGGCTTGAACGCGACGACGATCTTGCCGTCGGCGTCGGCGTAGGCCGGCATGCCGTACCAGGTCTTCGCCGCCAGGGAGGTGTTCTCGGCGACCAGCCGGTGGAACGCCTCCGCGAACTCCCGGTCGCTGCCGGTCATCGCGGCGATCGCCTCGTCGCACGCCGCCGCGGCGTCCGCTCCCGCCTGCGCCGCCTTCTTCTCGGCGACAGCGGCCTTGATCGCGGCCTTCTCTTCTTTGCTGAACGTGGTGTCGGTCATGGTTTTCGTTCCCCTCTCGGACCTGACCCCAACCTAGGCGTGGATCCCGGTGGGCCGCTTCTCCGTTCCTGCTCTCTTCCAAAACTGACACACGGTGTCGAAAACCCTAGCCAGGAGGCGGGCACGAGGATCACACTGTGCTCACCCGGCACATCCGTCGCGGTCGGCGACGGAGACGTGGCCGGCGCCAGAGGGAGGTATGCCGTCACCATGCACCCGTCCATCCACCACGCCCCGCATCTCGAGGAGACCTCGCCGGTGCCCTACCTGCGGCACGGTCAGCTCATCTCGCTCATCCACTGGAACCGCGTCGCCGGCGACTGGAAGTACACGACCCTCCTGGCCGAGTACGCCGGCCGCGACGACAAGCACTGGCAGGTGATCGCCCACGGCCAGCCGATGACGCTCGACCGCGCCGACTGGTCGATCTTCAACTGAGGGGACGCGCGCGGACTCAGCGGGCCGCGAGCAGCGGTCGCACCGAGGCGTAGGCGTCGCCCACGTCCCGGGTGGAGGCGTCGTAGACGCGCGCGATCCGGCTGGCGCCGTCGTAGCGGGGCCAGCCAGGGTCGCCTGCCGAGACGAACGCGACGGCCGCGCCGTGCACCTCGTCGGCGAGCTCCTGCGGAGGGTTGGGACCCGCCAGCGGCTCCATCGCGGGGCCGTCCAGGCAGTCGAAGAAGAACGGCACGTCGAGGCAGTGCTCGGCGAAGCCGAAATGCCCGGACGGCCACGCGAACCGGTACACCCAGGTCGGCGCGGCGCCGCGGTCGGCGGCCACCGTCAGCACCGCGACGCGGAACATCCGGTCGGTCAGCACCCGGCCGGCCAGCCGGGGCTTGCCGTGGGCGACGACGTCCGCGTTGGCGGCGAGGTAGGCCTTCCGTGCGCTCTTCGGCACACCGAGCTTGCCGAGCAGGATGCCCTTCGGCACCAGCGCGAGAGTCCTGCCCGCGTCGGCCATCGCCATCGTGAACTCGTCGTCGGTCGCGCCGAGCACGAGCGGCTTGTCGGCGCCGACGCCGCTCCGCAGCGATTCCGGCGTCGAGCGCGCGAGCAGGTCTCCGTCGATCGTTGGACCGAGCGGGAGCCCGCCCTCCACGACCTCGTTCAATGCGTCCGGTCCGAGCTCCGTCGCCTTCTTCTGCAGTTCGAGGACCCGCTCCTCGGCGACCGTCGCCCAACCGGCGCGGGTCGGCTCGACCCCGGCCGTCGCGGCGAGCGCCCGCCCGAACGCCTCCGACTTCTCCGGCGTCACATCGGCGAGCGCTCCGGAGATCGCGTACACGGCGCGGAACAGGTGCTGCGCCTTGGCCATGCCGAGCAGGGTCAGCACGGCGCCGCCGCCGGCGGACTGACCGGCGATCGTGACCTGCGCGGGGTCGCCGCCGAACGCCGCGATGTTCTGCTGCACCCACTCCAGCGCGAGCAGCCAGTCGCGCACGCCGCGGTTGGACGGTGCGTCCTCGATCCAGCCGAAGCCGTCGAAGCCGAGCCGGTACGAGATGGTGACCGTCACGATCCCGTCGCGGTTGAAGTTTCGGCCGTCGTACCACGGGCTCGCCGGGGAGCCGGCGAAGTAGCCGCCGCCGTGGATGTACACGAGCACGGGGAGGCCGGCGCCGGCCTCGGCCCGCTCCGGGCTCGGGGTGTGCACGTTGACGTTGAGGGTCGACTCCCCCGGGATGCTCGGCTCGGGGATGAGGGTCACGCCGGGGTCGCCGCGCTGAGCGGTGGCACCGAAGGCCGCGGCGTCGAGCACGCCCTCCCACGGGGCCTTCGGCACGGGTGCGGCGAAGCGCAGCTCGCCGACCGGCGCCTCGGCGAACGGGATGCCGAGGAACGCCGCGGAGCGCAGGGCGCCGCGCGGGCCGGACCCGGGGGCCGTGGTGTCTTTCCAGCGACCGCGCACGGTTCCCGCGAGCGTCTGCACCTCGGGGTGCGGGCCGCCCGCGACCTCGGTCTTCGCGTCGCCCGCGATCCCGGCGGGGGATGTCTGCATGTTCTCCATCAGGCGACCTCCGCCATCACGTTGCCACTGTGCCTGCCGTCGACCGCGTCCTCATCGAGGGGGAGCCAGTCGACGATCTTCTTGATGAACGCGTCCCAGAATAGCCAGTCGTGTCCGCCCGGCCCTTCCTCGTAGTGGTGCTCGACGGCGTTGCGCTCGAGGAAGCGGTGGAAGTCCTGCGTGCGGGTCAGCACGAAGTCGTCGACGCCGCTGGCCAGGAAGATCCCGGGGATGTCCGCACCGGACTCCTTCAGGCGCGCGATGAGCCCCTTGTAGTCGCGGTCGCTGCCGAGCACGTCGGCGGGGTCGCCCAAGGCGCGTTCGAGCATCCGCCGGTTGCCGGGCATCAGGGCGTCCAGGCTCTCCAGCTGCGGCTCGTCGTAGCCGGGCACCAGGTCGCCCAGCAGCAGCCCGGGCGAGAGCACGCCGATCCGGCTGAAGGTGTCGGAGAAGCGCAGCCCGTTGACCAGGGCGCCGTAGCCGCCCATCGACAGGCCCGCGATGAAGGTGTCGTCGCGCCGGTACGAGAGCGGGAACGTCCTCCGGGTGAAGTCCACGAGCTCCTCGCCCACGAACCGCCCGTAGTTGCCGGCCATCGGCGACCCCTCGAGGTCGTCGATCCACCAGCGGTTGTCGCCGGACGGCATGATCACCGCGAGGTTCTTCTCCTGCGCCCACATCTGGATGCGCGTGCCGCCCAGCCAGTCCGTGTAGTTGCCGAGACCGCCGTGCAGCAGGTAGAGCGTCTTCAGCCCCTCGGTGGATGCACCGCTCTTCTCCTCCTGCCCGGTGGAGAACAGCGACTTGTCGGTCGGGATGATCGCGTTGAACGTGACGGTGCGCTCGAGGGTCTTCGCGTAGAAGTTCACTTCGGCGAGTGCCATGGTCTGCCTTCCTCTGTGTCGGTCTGCTCGGTGCCGGTCTGCTCCGTGCCGGTCTGCTGTGCTGTCACTTGACGCCCTTGATCGGCGCGGTGGCCACCGCGCCGAGCACGGCGAAGACGATCGCGAACACGAACAGCACGGGGTAGCCGCCGAGCGAGCCGATGATGATCGCCGCGATCGGCGCGCTCAGCGCCTGCGGGATGTTGGTCGCGACGTTGAGGATGCCGAGGTCCTTGCCCGCGGCGCCGCCCTCGTTGGGCAGCACCTCGGTCATCAGCGCCGCGTCGACCGACATGTAGAGGCCGAAGCCGATGCCGTTGATGACGCTCATGGCGATCATGCCGGTCAGGTCGGGCATGATCAGCGGCATCGCCAGTCCGATCGCCATGACCACGGTCGCGACGTAGATGAAGACCTTGCGGCGGCCCGCCCTGTCGCTCCACCATCCCGCGACGACGATCGCGATGAGGGTCGGGACGAAGGCCACCAGGGTCAGGGTGATGACCGCCCCCGTCGCCGCCTCCAGCGAGAGCTTGATGTAGTCGGTGAGGATGTAGAGCTGGTAGGTCGCGACGACGAAGTAGCCGAGGATCAGCAGGAAGCGCGCGGTGAAGGCCCAGAAGAAGTCCGGGTGTTTGCGCGGGTTGATCCAGAAGCCCGCGAAGAACGCTCCCCAGCGGAAGGGCTCGACGGCGGCGTCCTTCGACGACCAGTCACGGTTGATCAGCACGAACAGCAGCGTCACAACGATGACGGCGCCGCCGAAGACCGCGTAGCCGACGCCGACCTGCTTGGCGAAAGCACCGGCGACCATGACGCCGATCGTCATGCCGAGCTGCGTGCCGAGGCCGATCATGGCGCTCGCGCCGCCGCGCTTGGAGCGCGGGAAGCGGTCGGCGGTGATCGTCGTGAGCGGCGCCTGCAGGAAGTTCAGGGCGACCTGGATGACGACCCAGAACACCGTGATCCAGAGCAGGTCGGTCAGCGAGCCGAGCCCGAACAGGAAGATGCCGCCGACGATCGCGCCGACGACCATCCACGGTGCGCGCCGGCCGAAGCGCGACCGCGTACGGTCGCTGAACGCGCCGGCGAGGGGCTGCGCGAACAGGGTGAACACGAAGGAGGTCGTGGTCACGATGGCGAGGTTGCCGACCTTGTGCGCCGGGTCGAGCAGGGCGACCTGCACGGGCAGCAGGATCGCGATGAGTCCGCCGTAGGTGGCGAACAGGGTGAGCGCGGCGGCGAGCAGGCTGGGCAGCAGGCGCTTGGTGGCGGGCGGGCTCGCCGCGGGCTGGCCGACGGCGGGCTGCTGCGAACTGATGAAGCCGGTCGGCGCGACCTCGGCGGCAGGATCGGGAGGGGTCATGGTCATGGGGGGCTCCTCATTGAGCGGGACAGATGCTGTGCGGAGATCCGAATACCAAACATTGTTTGGTTTCTGAACCGCTCCGATTGTCGCAGCTAAAGCCGAACGCTGCAAGGGTTTCGAGCCCGAAAGCCGCATCCCGTTCGTGTTTGATCGCCTATCCTGGATCGCATGGCCAAACGTGGCGCGTACGCGAAGGGCGTCGTCAAGCGCGAGGAGATCTTGGAGGCCGCCCTCGAGATCATCGGCGAGCGCGGTTTTCGCAGCGCCTCCGTACGCGAGATCGCCGACGCCGTCGGCCTCAGCCCCGCGGGCCTCCTGCACTACTTCGGCTCCAAGGAGCAGCTCTTCGTGGAGATCCTCCGCGCGCGCGACGAGCACGACTCCCGACAGTTCCCCGGCGCCGGCTTCGAGGAGTCGCTGGTCGAGATCATCCGGCACAACGCCCAGGTGCCCGGGCTCGTCGAGCTCTACACGCGGCTGGCCGCCGAGGCCGGCGACGCCGAGCACCCCGCACGCGCCTTCTTCCTCGACCGCACCGCCTCCGTGCACGCGGCGGCCCGGGAGGCCTTCATCGCGGAACAGCGCGCGGGCCACATCCGCTCCGACCTCGACCCCGAGTGGATCATCCGCGCCGGTCACGCCCTCGCCGACGGCCTCCAGAACGCCTGGATCCTGGACCCCACCATCGACATGGCCGCCGACGTCGAACGCTTCTTCACCCTCCTGCGCCCCTGAGCCCCTGCGGGCCGCGAGATTCGTCACGAATGTCACTTTTCGTGCCACGAATGTCGACATTCGTGACGAATCTCCGGTGGTGCCGGTCAGTTGGCGGTGACGGCGTACGTCACGGCCACGCCGGGGGTGCCGACGGCGACGGTGTACTTCGCGTTCGTGTACACGGCCTTGTTGTCGGTGGCTCCGGGCTGAACGGTGTA
>NZ_JAGEKP010000012.1 GCF_017565305.1 Leifsonia sp. TF02-11 | reverse complement strand
CCGAGCGAGACGACCAGATCGCTCCACCGCCGCAAGAAGCCGGGACGTCCGATCGACTTCAGCGACGAGCAGAAGACCCGCTACCGCGGCCGCAACGTCGTCGAACGCTGCTTCAACCAGCTCAAGCAATGGCGCGGCATCGCGATGCGCTCCGACAAGACCGCCCGCCACTACAACGCCGCGATCACCCTCGCCGCCACACTGATCTGGATCAAATCAGACTTGATCCACACGCCCTAGGACAGGGCGGCTCTTCGCATTCCGGGTACGCGCGCACCTCGGGCAGCGCACATTCGTGACGAATGTCGAGATTCGTGGCACGAATGTCGACATTCGTGACGAATGTCGGCTCGGTCGGCGCTCAGTCGGCGTCGGCGAGGGCGAGGATTTCGGCTTCCTGCTGCGGGGTCTCGTGGGGGGCGTCGACGCGGCGGAGGTGCTTGTGGCCCAGGACGACCAGGGCAGCGGCGACCAGCACCGAGATCGCGCCGGCGTAGAACGGCGTCGAGCGCGTGAACACGTCGGCGAGCAGGGTCGCCGCGGGCGGTGCGATCGCGCCGCCCAGGAAGCGGACGCCGGAGTAGGCGCTCGAGGCGACGGACCGCGGGAGGTCGGTCGCCTCCATCACGCACTCGGTCAGCACCGTGTTGAGGATGCCGAGGAGCAGACCGCCGACGATCACGCAGACGATCAGCGCCGCGATCGAACCGGCCAGGAGCCCGGCTGCGGCCAGGTCGAGCGCGAGGAGCGGCATGATCAGCCACAGCACCCGGGTCCGCGGCAGTCGGGACGTCAGCAGTGGAGCGACCCACACCGACGTGATGGCGAGGGCGACGCCCCAGCCGAAGAAGATCAGGCCGAGGGTGATCGCGTCGGTGATTCCGAGGGCGGCCAGGGCGAACGGCGTGTAGGCGAGCAGCACGAAGAAGCCGATGTTGTAGAACAGCGCGGCGGCGGCCAGGAAGCCGAGCGCGGGACGGCCGAGCGCGCGGAAGGGGGCGGAGAGCTTCGTCGGTTCCGGCTTCTCCGGGTTCTTCTTGAGCATCACGACGATCGCGATGAAGCCGATGGCCATCAGGGTGGCGGTGCCGAAGAACGGTCCGCGCCAGCTCCAGCTGCCCAGCAGACCGCCGAGGAGCGGGCCGATTGCGATGCCGAGGCCCAGCGCGGCCTCGTACAGGATGATCGCGGCCGAGGTGCCGCCGGCGGCGGCGCCCACGATGGTCGCCAGCGCGGTGGAGATGAAGAGAGCGTTGCCGAGCCCCCAGCCCGCTCGGAAGCCGATGATCGAGGCGACGTTCTGCGAGAGCCCCGCCGCGAGCGCGAAGACGACGATCAGCGCGAGCCCGATCAGCAGGGTGCGCTTGGCGCCGATCCGGCTGGAGATCCAGCTCGTGAAGAACATCGCGACACCCGTGATCAGCAGATAGCTCGTGAAGAGCATCTCGGTCTGCGTCGGCGTCGCCTTCAGACTGGCCGCGATCGCCGGGAGGATCGGGTCGACGAGACCGATTCCCATGAACGCGATGACCGACGCGAACGCGACCGCCCAGACGGCGGTCGGCTGCTTGAGGATGTTGTCCGGCTTCTGATGGGACATGGACGGGTGAGGCCTCCTCGGCGAGTGTGGTGGTTGTGTGGTGGTCGGTGTGGTGGGGCCGTGCGGTGTGAAAGAGCGGGCGAAGCGTCAGCGCCCGGCGACGGCCGCCGACGCGGCGGTGGAGAGCTCGGCGCGCGAAGCGATCACCTCGACGGTGCAGCGCATCGCGGCGAGCTCGTCCTCGGTCAGGTCGGCGAACATCGGGACCAGCGCGGCCGACAGTGCATCGCGCCAGGCCTGGAGCGCTTCGGCGCCCTTCGCGGTGATCGCGATCTGCCAGGCGCGTGCGTCATCGGTGTCGGCGATGCGCTTGACCCACTCGGAATCGACCAGGTTGCGCACGATCTTGGTCATGGTCGGCTGCGACACCCGGCTCTGAGCGGCGAGCTCCCCCAGCCGCATCGGCCCCGCGCTCTGCAGCACGCTCAGCGTGCGCCAGGTCGCGGGCGACTCGGTGTTGCCCGTGACGCGGGCAGCCAGGCGGGTGAGTCGATGGCTCGCGACGACCAGGTCGCCCAGGGTCTGGCGGAGCTGTGCGGTGTCGGCGGTGCGGGCGGGTGAGGACAGCGTTTCGGTCACACAGATCATTATATATAGCTTGTCTATATAAATCAATCCCTATGCTGCCCTCGTGCGCATCGCTCGCTGGATCCTCTCGGCCACGGCCGCCCTCTCGGCGGCCGGGCTCGTGAGTGCGATCCCCGCTTCCGCCGGCTGGAGCGCACGAGTGACGGCGACGGGCTCGGTGACCGTCGGACAGGAATCCGTGGCCGTGAGCCCGACCGCGGTCAGCACCGTGATGACGAACAGCCTCTACCAGACGACATACCTGGTGAACGTCACGAACACCCAGGCCTCCACGACCTTCACCGGGCCGTCGAACGTCACCCTGACCGCGCTTCCCGCGACCGACCTCGGCACCGCCCTCGCGGCCGCGATCTGGCCCGTCGCGTCCGCCGCGGACTGCACGAACGCCGGCAACCCGGCGCCGGGGGCGGTCTCCGGAGAGTGGTCCAGCGGCGTCACGAGCGCGGCCGTCGCACTCGCTCCCCAGGCATCCGCGCTGTTCTGCGTCCGCGGGTACCCCACCGGAGGGTCGAGCTCCTCCGCGAACTCAGGCCAGAGACGGGAGAACGTTGCCGCCGCGCTGGGCTCCACCTCCGGAGCGACGAGCTTCACCCCCTCCTTCCGCGCCGACATTGCGCTGGCGAACCTCGGGGGCCAGGCG
Organism: Leifsonia sp. TF02-11; assembly: GCF_017565305.1. Lineage (GTDB taxonomy): Bacteria > Actinomycetota > Actinomycetes > Actinomycetales > Microbacteriaceae > Leifsonia. Next base: position 78,539 of record NZ_JAGEKP010000012.1, on the reverse strand, counting down.
ACGGAGCCCTCCGACCCCATCACCACGTCGCTGATCTACCCGTTCTACACCCTGTCGAACCTCAACACGTATTACCAGGTCAAGCCGCAGAATATTCTGAGTCCCGCCGCGCTCTGCATCGGTGTCTCAGGCGTCGGAGTCGGCACCGGCTCCGTGATCTTCACCGCCGCCTGCAGCAATATCGGCACGAACGTGAACCTCGGGAACCAGGCGATCGCGATGATCCCCGTCAGTGGGATGAACGCGATCCAGCTGCGCATCAGGACGACCGCCGCAAACAACGGATTCATCGCCAGCGCAGGATCCAACGTCGTCATCACCACGTCGAACCCGGCGAACACGCAGCAGTTGTGGATTCCGCAGCTGGTGTCCACGACAGGCGGCGCGCGCCTCCAGCTCGTCAACGCCGGGTCCGGTCTGTGCCTGACCGCCCTGACGGCGGGGAGCAATGTCACGACGCGCGAGTGCGCGAGCGACGGCGCCATGCAGACGTATTGGTACCCGGTGGCACTGCCGTTCCCGTAACCGATTGTGAAATCTCACACCTTACCTGCTTGAATTGCAGAATGAGCGCTTCCGATTCGTCCGGCCAGGAGACTTACCACAAGGGCCTCAAGCGGCGACACATCCAGATGATCGCCATCGGCGGAGCGATCGGCACGGGTCTCTTCCTCGGAGCAGGAGGGCGGCTCGCATCGGGCGGGCCCGGCCTCCTCCTCGTCTACGCGATCTGCGGGCTCTTCGCCTTCTTCATCCTCCGCGCCCTCGGCGAGCTCGTGCTGCACCGCCCCGACTCGGGTTCGTTCGTCTCGTACGCACGCGAGTTCTACGGCGAGAAGCTCGCGTTCGTCACCGGGTGGATGTACTGGATGTACTGGGCGATGATCGGCATCGTCGATGTCACGGCCGTCGCCCTCTACATGAACTTCTTCGGCAAGTACGTGCCCGTGCTGGGCGACGTGCCGCAGTGGGTCTTCGCCCTCGCCGCCCTCGTGATCGTCGTCGCACTCAACCTGTTGTCGGTGACGGTGTTCGGCGAACTGGAGTTCTGGTTCGCGCTCATCAAAGTGGCGGCGCTCCTCGCCTTCCTCGCGATCGGCATCGCGTTCGTGGTCTTCGGCACGCCGGTCGGAGGCCACACGCCGGGATTCGCGCTGCTCGCCGACCACGGCGGGCTCTTCCCCAACGGGCTCGTCCCGCTCGTCCTCGTGGTGCAGGGCGTGGTCTTCGCCTACGGCGCGATCGAACTGATCGGCACGGCGGCAGGCGAGACCCCCGATCCGGCGAAGACCATGCCGCGAGCGGTCAACACCATCATCGTCCGCATCGCCGTCTTCTACGTGGGCTCTGTGCTGCTGCTGTCGCTGCTGCTCCCGTTCGACGCGTACAAAGCCGGCGAGAGCCCGTTCGTCACATTCTTCGCATCGATCGGGGTGGAGGGCGCGGACGCGATCATGAACCTCGTCGTCCTCACCGCCGCACTGTCGTCGCTCAACGCGGGCATGTACTCCACCGGTCGCATCGCGCGAGCGCTGGCCCAGCGGGGTGCAGCTCCCCGGGTCGCGCTCCGGATGAATCGAGCCGGCGTCCCGTACGGCGGCATCCTGATCACCGGTGCGGTCGCCCTGATCGGCGTCGGCCTCAACCTCGTCATGCCCGCTGAGGCCTTCGAGATCGGGATCAACCTCACCTCCATCGGGCTGCTCTGGGCGTGGGGAGTGATCGTGGTCTGCCAGCTCCGGCTGCAGAGGATGGCGGCAGCCGGCCGGATGGAGCGACCGTCGTTTCATGCCGGGAGCGCCGTTCACGAGCTACCTCACGCTGGGCTTCCTCGCGCTCGTCGCGGTGCTGATCCTCATCGATTGGCCGACCGGCACCATCACCGTCGGTGCCGCGATCGTCCTCATCATCCCGCTGCTCGTCGGCGGCTGGTTCCTGGTGCGGCGGCGCGTGCGCGAGGCTGCGGCTCAGGAGACGGCGGCCGCGACGTCCGAACCGGAGTCGGCGATCCGCTGAGCGAGCACGAAGGCCTGCCGCTGAGCTAGTAGGGTTCAGTGAGCTCAGCAGGAGGGCAAGCGTGGTCACGTCAGCGAAGTACCAAGTCTTCATCAGTTCGACGTTCGAGGACCTGATCGACGAGCGGGAGCAAGTCATCAAGGCTGTACTCGAAATGGGACACATCCCCGTCGGAATGGAGATGTTCAGCGCGGCCGACGAAGAACAATGGAACATTATTGCTCGACACATCGAGGAAAGCGACTATTACGCGGTCATCGTTGCTCACCGATTGGGTTCGCTGACACTTGAGGGGGTTAGCTATACCCGCAAAGAGTATGAGTTTGCCGTTGCAAAGGGCGTCCCCGTTCTCGGATTCGTCATTGACGAGAAGGCCCCGTGGCCAGCCGATCGGGTCGACGTCGATTCTACGTCGCGGACGGCCCTAGACGAGTTCAAGAGTTTGGTGCGATCGAGGCCAGTCAGCGGCTGGACATCGGCTGAGGATCTCTACGGCAGGTTCTCGGTAGCGCTGATGAAGGCGCTCACAGCCAACCCGCGCGAGGGCTGGGTAAGAGCTTCCACCGTGGGCGCGGGACCCGAGGTGACAGCCGAGGTCATTCGCCTCTCCTCCGAAAACGCAAGCCTGAGAAAGCAGCTGGCCGAGGCGAAGGAAGCCTCCGAAAAGGAACAGCGAACTCGGATATCGAAGACGATTGAGACCCTCCTCAACACCACACGTACACCCGCGTACCGATATGAGCCTGGCGGCGAATGGCAAGAGGACGCGACGGTGGGGTTGCACTTGGTCTTTCACGTTTTGGCCCCGGAGATGCTCATCGAGGCGTCGGTGAAAGACATGGCTAGCACATTGGCGATGCATATCAGGACCGACTCCAGTCGGAAGTGGGACATCGTCGCGACCAATCAGCTCAAGGGGCTCCTGGCGGACCTCATGACGCTCGATCTGGTCCAGCCTTCCGCGAGAAAGCACCCGGTCAGTGACAAATCGGACTATTGGACATTGTCGGCGTTGGGCGCAGATGTGCTCAAAACGGTGCGCAGGGTATCTCTCGCTCGCAAGCCTGACCAGGCAGAACCCATCAACGAAGCGGGTTGACGGTTCACATCTATTGCCTCGCAGTGTCAGCGCTAAAGATCCGCTGGGCGAGCACGAACGCCTGCCGTGACTTCTCCGGCGCGACCGGCTCCCTCACCAGTCGCGCGAGAGGAGCGAATCCGGCGGCGGTCAGACGGCGCCTCACTCGCGCGGGTGACTGGCGACGCGTGCGGAGGTCGATCTCGTGTCCGTAAGCGTGGCGGAGGTGCACGATGTCCTCGTCGCCGCTCTCGCTGACCTGGAAAGCGAGCAGCAGCCGGCCTCCGGGGCGGACCACTCGCGCGAACTCGGCGAAGACGCCGTCCTGCGACTCCTGCGGCACGTGGATGATCGAGTACCACGCCAGCGCGCCGGCGAGCTCGCCGTGGCCGAACGGCAGTTCGGCCATCGACGCCACCTCGAACGGGATGTCGGGGTGGTCCCGGCGCGCGACCGCGATCATGCCGGGCGAGAGGTCGATGCCGCGCACGTCGGCACCGATGCCCGCCAGGAAACCGGCGATCCGTCCGGGACCGCAGCCGAGGTCGGCGATCGGACCTCCTCCGTCCGCCTTCACCTGCTCGACGAACGCCGTCAGCATCGCCCGTTCGAGCGGCAGCGTCCCGAGCTCGCCCTCGAGCAGCGTCGCATAGTCCTCGGCCACCCGGTCGTAGGCGACGCGCGCCTCGTCTTCACTCTGCACCCTCTCGACCCTACGCAACCGGGGTGCGAAGAACGCCTCCATCCACGCGCGCCGCGCTCGTGCGCTGCGCCCGCGGATGGAGGCGTTCGGTTTTCGGGTTACCGCAGGTACCGGTCGTACAGGAGGGTCCTGCGGTACAGATCCGGCGGGTGGGCACCGTCGTCGCGGTGGTCACCGTGCAGGAGCGCGGCCCCGAGTCCGCGCAGGGTGGAGGCGAAAGTACGCCAGGTATTCATCGTGGTTTCTTCTTCCGGTCGTGCGTCCTTGCACACCGATGCACGCGGGCAGGCGCGATCGGACGCTCTGGTGGGACGAGCGTCCGCGCTGCGCCTCCGCGGCCGTTGAAACCACGAAGGGCGCCGCCCCGTTACGGGGGCGACGCCCTCCACAACGCGGAACACTCTGTTACAGAAGGAGTCCGCGTCGCGTGGCTGTGTCAGCCTGCGGTAGAAGAAGCCCCGACGGGGCGTCGACTACTTGAGGTTGACGGTGGCGCCAGCCTCTTCGAGCTGAGCCTTCGCCTTCTCGGCGGTCTCCTTGTTGGCGCCCTCGAGCACGGTGCTCGGTGCGCCGTCAACGAGGGCCTTCGCCTCACCGAGGCCGAGGCTGGTGAGGGCGCGCACCTCCTTGATGACCTGGATCTTCTTGTCACCGGCGGCCTCGAGGACGACGTCGAACGAGTCCTTCTCCTCGACCTCTTCGGCAGCGGCACCCGCACCACCGGCGGCCGGGGCGGCCACGGCGACGGGGGCGGCGGCGGTGACCTCGAAGGTCTCCTCGAACTTCTTCACGAACTCGCTGAGCTCAATGAGCGTGAGCTCCTTGAACGCGTCGAGCAGCTCGTCAGTCGACAGCTTTGCCATGATTTTCTCCTTAGTGTGTGTGGTTACTCACCGCTTGTAAGCCCGAAAGGACTTAGGCAGCGGACTCCTGCTTCTCACGCAGCGCGTCGACCGTGCGAACGGCCTTCGACAGCGGTGCGTTGAACAGATATGCGGCTCCGAACAGCGAGGCCTTGAAGGCGCCGGCCAGCTTGGCCAGCAGAACCTCACGGGACTCGAGGTCGGCGAGCTTGCCTACCTCTTCTGCGGTCAGCGGGTTACCGTCGAAGTAACCGCCCTTGACCACCAGCAGAGGGTTTGCCTTGGTGAAGTCGCGCAGAGCCTTCGCGACGGCGACGGGGTCGCCGTGCACGAACGCGATCGCGGACGGCCCGACCAGCTCGTCGTCGAACGACGAGATTCCCTGGTTGTTGGCCGCGATCTTGGTCAGCGTGTTCTTCACCACGGCGTACGTCGCGTGCTCACTGATGGACTTGCGCAGCGTCTTGAGCTGAGCAACAGTGAGACCGCGGTACTCGGTCAGCAGAACGGCGGTCGAGCTCTCGAACAGTCCTTCGAGCTCGGCGACCGTAGCTTCCTTGTTCGCCATGGCTACTCCTCGGTTGTCTTCTCGCACACCGCGGGAGCGGTGTGCGCCTCGACCGCGGGCAAAGAAAAAAGCTCCGGCACAGGGCACGGAGCTCGTCATCGCAGAGAACTGCGGGAAGTGCTTCACACACCTGCGCGGGCCTCCACCTGAGTGGAACTTCGGACGTGCATGCACGTCGACCAGCGGTCTTTGGCTCCGTCCAGGGTACGGGATCGACACCGTGCGTGCAAATCGACGCGTCAGCCGAGACCGTCCCGCACCCGCGCCCGCAGGAAGTCGCCGACGTCCCTGCCGAACCGCGGATGCAGCGGCACGCCCGCGTGCGACCGGTGGGGATAGACGACGTGTGTCGCGCGCGGCAGCCGCCGCACCGTCTCGGTCGCGAGGTCGAGCGGGTAGAAGACGTCACGTCCTCCCGAGACGACCAGCACGGGCGCGGCCACCCGGGAGAGCCGGTCGCGCACATCGAAGGCGTCCTCGGCCTCCACGAGCACCCGGAGGCCCGCGGGGTCGGCCGGTCCCGGCAGCAGCCGCGTCGCGAGGCGCACGACCGGCGCGAGAAGCGCGGAGTCCGTCGTCGCGGCGGCGAGCTCGCTTGCCGCCGCCTGTCCGTCGGAGGCGAGGAGGTGCGCGTAGCGACGTTGGAGGACCCGCCCGGCGGTCCCGAGCGCAGCCGCCCCCGCAGCCACCACCAGCGAGCCGACCAGGTCGGGATGGTCGGTCGCGAGCTGCAGGGCGATGCTCGCTCCCGTCGACACGCCCATGATGGCGGCAGGGGCGCCGAACCGCCTGCGGAGCGCGCCGGCGTAGAGCTCGGCGATCTCGGCCATGGTCGCCCCCTGTTCCAGCCGCGCGGGCCTCCCGACGGCGTGCACGCGGTGCGACCGCGCGGGGCCTCCGACGATCCAGCGTTCGGTGAGGGCGTCGAGACCGCGGGCGCGCCCCGGCTCGGACGGCAGCCCGCGCAGCAGGATCAGCGGAGGAGCGGAGCGGTCTCCGTAGGCGACGGTCGGCAGCAGCGTGGCAGTCACTCCCGGACGGCCCCGCGCTTCTCTGCGGGGTCGGCCTCTGCGCCGGCCCCTGCGCCGGCCTCGGTCCGGCCCTCGACCGCGTCGGGGTCCTGGACGAGCGCCTCCGAACCGCTCGCCGCCTCCTCGGGCGGTTCCCCGGCCAGCGGCAGCCGCACGGTGAACACCGTCGAGCCCGGCCGGCTGTTCACGCCGACCGTGCCGCCGTGCGCCTCGACGACCGCGTGCACGATCGCAAGGCCGAGGCCGGTCGAGCCGGTCGCGCGGTTGCGGCTGCTGTCGCCGCGGGCGAACCGCTCGAATAGCGTCGACTGGAGCTCCTCGGGGATTCCGGGACCGTCGTCGGAGACCGTCACCACGGCCTCCCGTGCTGCATCGTCCACGGCCAGCGACGCCACGACCGTCGTCCCCTCAGGCGTGTGGACGCGCGCGTTGGCGAGCAGGTTCATTACCACCTGGTGCAGCCGCGGCGCGTCGCCGGACACCTCCACGGGCTCCTCGGGCAGCTCGATCCTCCAGCTGTGATCGGGACCGGCGGCGTGCGCGTCGCTGAGGGCGTCGATCAGCAGCAGCGAGAGGTCGACGGGATCACGGTCGAGCTCGCGGCCCTCGTCGAGGCGGGCGAGCAGCAGGAGATCCTCCACCAGGGAGGTCATCCGGGTGGCCTCCGACTCGATGCGGCCGATCGAGCGGGTGATGTCCTGCGGCAGCTCGTGCGGCGAGCGCCGGGTCAGCTCGGCGTAGCCGCGGATCGAGGCGAGCGGCGTGCGGAGCTCGTGGCTGGCGTCGGCGACGAACTGCCGCACCTTCTGCTCGCTGGCCTGACGCGCGGTCAGCGCCGACGCGACGTGGCCGAGCATCCGGTTGAGCGCAGAGCCCACCTTGCCGACCTCGGTGTGCGGGTCGGTGTCGCCCTCGGGAACGCGCACAGAGAGCGCGACGTCGCCGCGGTCCAGGGGCATGTGGGCCACTTGCTCTGCCGTGGCCGCCACGCGGGCGAGCGGCTTCATCGCCAGACGGACCACGAAGCTGGCGATCAGGAACGCGAAGACCAGCCCGGCGAGGGTCACCAGCACCACCACCAGCGTGAGCTGTTGCACCGTAGCGGTCACCTCGCTGAGCGGCAGCCCGATGATGACGCTGTCGCCGTTGTCGAGCTGCGCTGCGGCGATCCGGTACGAGCCGAGAGCCGAGCCGAGGTCGACGGTGCGCGGCGTCTGGTCGGCCGGCACCGTGAGCAGCGGGAGCGGGTTGATGGTGACCTGCTGCGGGCCGAGCGGCTGGTTGGCCGTCGGGGTGGTCGGCCGGTCCGAGAGGACGACGGGCGTGAACAGCAGACCACCACTGGAACTGCGCACGGCGCCGAGCGTCCCGGTCGGCTGGCCGGGCGTCTGGACGACGTCCTGCGCCTGCGGGACCGTCGGCCCTCCTGCATTGATCCGATCGGCCGCATGCTGCCCGCGCGACAGCGCGCTCGTGAGCTGCTGGTCCAGCCGCTCCATCAGATAGTTCTGCAGCGCCAGCACGCTGACGGTCCCGATCACGGCGCCGAGCACCGCGAGCATCGCGACGACGACCAGCACGACACGGCTGCGGAGCGTCCAGGTGCGGAAGGGACGGAGACCGAAGCGCCGGGCGCGCTCACGGCCGGGGGTCGGGGCGCCCGCAGTGCGGGCAGCGGTCATTGCGCGGCCTTCACCATGTAGCCGGCGCCGCGGACCGTGTGGATCATCGGAGGACGGCCCGCGTCGATCTTCTTGCGCAGGTACGAGATGTACAGCTCGACGACGCTGGAGGATCCGCCGAAGTCGTAGGACCACACCCGGTCGAGGATCTGCGCCTTGCTGAGCACGCGACGCGGGTTGCGCATCAGGAAGCGGAGCAGCTCGAACTCGGTCGCGGTCAACTGGATCGGGTCGCCGTCGCGGTGCACCTCGTAGCTGTCCTCGTCGAGGACCAGGTCGCCGACGATGAGCACCGGGTCGTCATGGTCGGCGACGGCCGCGCGTGACCGGCGCAGCAGGCCGCGGAGCCGGGCGACCAGCTCCTCCAGGCTGAACGGCTTGGTGACGTAGTCGTCGCCGCCCGCGGTGAGACCGGCGATGCGGTCGTCGAGGGAGTCCTTCGCCGTCAGGAACAGCACGGGAGCCTCGTTGCCGTCCGCACGCATCCGCGACAACACCTGCAGGCCGTCGATGTCGGGGAGCATGATGTCGAGCACCACGACATCCGGCTTGAACTCGCGTGACAGCTGCAGCGCCTGCTGCCCGTTCGAGGCCGTCTTGACCTCCCAATCCTCGTAGTGGAGGGCCATGGCGAGCAGATCGGTCAGCGTCGCCTCGTCGTCGACGACGAGGACGCGGATCGAGCTGCCGTCGGCACGGCGCAGGAGGGTACGGGGCTGGCTGGAGGAGCCGGAGGCGGCACGGGCGTTGATGGTCACCTTTCCCATTATGAGGAGCGGACTTGACGGTGTCTTTGTGAAACCTATGGAGCGTCTGAGAAGGATGCGTCCCGTGGCCGAACTGCGTGTGTGCTTCTTCAGCCGGGCACTGGGCCAATCCATAGCTTCGCCATAGAGCACCGCAATCCGACGACCCTACGTTCCCGTTGACTCACTCATTCCGACCCAGAGATATGGAAGCCAATGTTCGGGACATATCTGCGGCGCGAGCTCCTCAATCGCCGCAAGCAGACGGTCATCATCGCGATCGGCATGGCCCTCGCGATCGCACTCGTCATCATCGTCAACGCAGTCTCCGCCGGCGTCAAGGACGCACAGGCCAGCGTCCTGCAGTCCGTCTACGGGGTCGGGACGGACATCACCGTCTCCCAGCCGGCGACGGCGCAGAACGCGACGACCCAGCAGGCGCAGGGCGGAGGCCCCCGGTTCGACTTCGGCGCGGGCGCGGGGACCGACACCGGCAGCGGCCGCCAGATCAACACGTCCCGCCTGGAGCCCACCCGCGGGGCCACGGTGATGGACGCGTCCACGCTGACCACGGCCAAGAAGGTCGCCAACGTGCAGGCCGCCGCAGCCGTCCTTTCGCTGACCAACACCAGCTTCAGCGGCACGCTCCCGAACTTCCAGCAGTTGCGCGAGCAGCGTCAGGCCGGCGGCAGCCAGGCCGCGACCACTCCCCCGCCCACCGGTGGAGCCGACGGCGCCGGCGGGAGCTCGTTCTCGGTCGACTCCTTCTCGGTGATGGGCCTCGACCCGGCGGGCAAGTCCGTCGGACCGCTGTCGTCGGTCACGCTGTCGAGCGGACGTGCCTTCACCGCCTCCGACAAGGGCGCTGACGTCGTCGTCCTCGACGCCGCCTATGCGAAGAGCGCGAGCAAGGCCGTCGGCGACACGGTCACGATCGGGGGAACCGCGTTCAAGGTCATCGGGATCGTCTCGGCGACCGGCGCCGACTCCACGACGGCGTCGAACGCGTACATCCCGCTCGACGTCGCGCAGACACTGTCGGGTCAGACCGCCAAGATCTCGTCGGTCTACATCACGGCCGCGTCGTCCAGCGACATCGACCAGATCAAGACCGACCTGACCAAGGCGCTGCCCGGCGCGACCGTCAGCACGCAGGCCGACCTGGCCTCGAGCGTGTCCGGCTCGCTCGGAAGCGCCGGCCAGCTGATCTCGAACCTCGGCACCTGGCTGTCGGTGATCGTGCTCGCGGCGGCGTTCCTCATCGCGATCCTGTTCACCATCTCCGGCGTCACCCGCCGGACCCGCGAGTTCGGCACCCTGAAGGCGATCGGCTGGTCGAACCGCCGCATCACCGGTCAGGTCGCCGGCGAGTCGATCGTGCAGGGCCTCATCGGCGGCGTGATCGGCGTCGCGGTGGGACTGATCGGTGTGTTCGTCGTCAACGTCATCTCCCCGACTCTGACCGGCAGCATCGGCTCCGGCTTCGCCAATGCTGCCGGTCGGACCGGCGCGGCCGGTGCGGCGGGGACCGGCGGCAGCGAAACCGGTGGCGGCTTCGGCGGGGGCGGCGGCTTCGGAGGAGGCAACGGCGCGTTCGGCGGCTTCCGCCGGGCGGCCACCAGCACGACGGCCGACATCGCGTTGCACGCCCCGGTGACCGTGTGGATCATCGTCGGCGCCGTCGCCCTCGCCATCCTCGGCGGACTGATCGCCGGTGCGATCGGCGGCTGGCGCGCCTCCCGTCTCCGTCCCGCCGCAGCCCTGCGCTCGGTCGCCTGACCGGCGCCATCAGAAGGAGCCATCGTGTACACCCTCACGAACGTCACCAAGAAGTACACCCAGTCCAAGCGCGAGGTGATCGCCCTCAACGACGTCACCCTGGAGATCCCGGACGGCCAGCTCGTCGCCATCCAGGGGCCGACCGGAGGCGGCAAGTCGACGCTGCTGCAGATGCTCGGCGCGCTCGACCGCCCGACCTCGGGGTCGGTGGAGCTGGGACCGGCGAGTCTCTCGAAGCTCGGCGACGGCAAGCTGACCGACATCCGCGCGAACGAGATCGGGTTCGTCTTCCAGGGCTTCAACCTGATCCCGACGCTCACCGCGCAGGAGAACGTGGAGACCGCGCTCGCCCCGCTGAAGGTGAGCACGGAGGAGCGCAAGCGCCGGGCCGCCGAAGCACTGGCCTCGGTGGGACTGGCCGACCGCGGCAGCCACCTCCCGTCGGAACTGTCGGGCGGCCAGCAGCAGCGCGTCGCGATCGCCCGCGCCCTGGTCAAGAACCCGGACGTGCTGCTCGCCGACGAGCCGACGGGCAACCTCGACGAGGAGACCCGCGACGAGATCATGGACCTCCTCGAAGGTCTCTGGCGCGACCGCGGCCTCACGGTCATCGTCGTCACCCACGACACCGCGGTGGCCAAGCGCGCCCAGCGCCGCCTCCACATCAAGCACGGGCAGGTGAAGGAGGTCGCCTGACGGCGACCCCTGTAGCCGCGATACTGTCGGCGCCCGCTCCCGCGACACCGGGGGGCGGGCGCCGTCGTCTGCGCGTCGCGGGCGGACTCCGGAGGGGACGACGCGGCGGTCAGTTCGGCGTCGCGACCACGGTCATCCCCGCGGCCTCCGCGAGCATCGTGGCCTGGCGCACGTCGATGGTCGCGCCGCGCAGGCCGACCTCGGCCGGCTCGACGCCGGTGAGGTCGCTGCCGACCAGGCTCGCCGCGGAGAAGTCGGCGCCGGCGAGCACCGCCGCCGACAGGTCGCAGCCCGAGAACACGGTCTCCTGACAGCGCGCGCGGCCGAGGTCGGCCTCCCGCAGCTTGACTCCGGTGAACTGCGCCCCGCGCAGCTCGGCGCGGCCGAGATCGACGAACGACCAGTTCCCGCCCTCCACCTTCAGCAGGGCGAAGTCGCAGCCGGTGAAGCTGCTTCCGGTGAGCTTGCAGCGCAGGAACGTCGCGTCGAAGAAGTTGCACCCGATGAACGTGCAGTTCACGAACGCGCTGTCGGTGTGTTCGCCGACGTTGAACCGCACGCTGCGGAACGTGCAGCCGGTGAAGGTGGCACCCGTCGACCGCAGTTCGGTCATGTCGACGTCGACGAACTCCGTCCCGTCGAACTCGACGCCGTCGATGTCGCGTCCGTACCAGTCCTCGCCCCGGATAGTCTCCACGCGGCGAGCCTAGTGCGCGCGGCTGCGACACAGCGCGGCCCGATACCCTCGAAGCATGACCCACGACCTCACGGACCTGCTCGCAGACGTGGGTCCGATCGTCTTCTACCTCGCGGTGTGGGGTCTGGTCTTCGCCGGCACGGCACTGTTCGTCGGCGTGTTCATCCCGTTCATCACCGGCGACTCGCTGCTGTTCGCGGCCGGCCTGCTCACCGGCACGCACTCCGAGCTCTCGATCTGGGTGCTCGCGATCGGCGTGGGCATCGCCGCGGTGCTGGGCGACCAGGTCGGGTTCTGGCTCGGCCGCCGGCTGGGTCGGCCGTACCTGGCTCGGCGCGGCGGCCGCTGGGTGCAGGCCGGCGTGAGACGGGCAGAGCGGTTCTACGAACTGTTCGGCTGGTGGTCGGTGGTGATCAGCCGGTACATCCCCTGGGGCCGCGTCTTCATCCCGCCGATCGCCGGGATCAGCGCCATGAAGTACTGGCGCTTCTTCACCGCGAACGTGGTCGGCGCGCTCAGCTGGGGCGTGCTCATCACGGTGATCGGATATTTCGCAGCGGTGAACCCGAGCGTCCGGCCGGTCGCGTACGTCGTGGCCGGCGTCGTCATCCTGGCCTCGATCGCTGCGGGGATCCGCGCCTACGTGCTCGACAAGCGGTCTCGGCGCGAACCGGCTGTCGACAGCGTCGAACCGGCCGGCGACGGGCACCGGCCGGCTCTCTGACGTTCAGTCCTGGTTGCTGAAGGCCGCGTCGAACGAGGCGGTCGGGAGCTTCCAGAGCAGCGAGCGGATGAACCCGACGGCCTCCGCCGCACCGTGCAGGCGGTCCATGCCGGCGTCCTCCCACTCGACGGAGATCGGGCCGGTGTAACCGATCGACTCCAGTGCGCGGAACGAGTCCTCCCAGGGCACGTCGCCGTGCCCGGTCGAGACGAAGTCCCAGCCGCGGCGCGGGTCGCCCCAGGGCAGGTGCGAGCCGAGCACGCCGGCGCGGCCGTTCTTCGGGCGCAGTCGCGTGTCCTTGCAGTCCACATGGTAGATGCGGTCCTTGAAGTCCACGATGAAGCCGACCGGGTCGATGTCCTGCCACATCATGTGCGATGGGTCCCAGTTGAAGCCGAACGCCTCGCGGTGGTCGATGGCCTCCAGCGAGCGCACGCTCGTCCAGTAGTCGTACGCGATCTCGGAGGGGTGCACCTCGTGCGCGAACCGCACGCCCTCACCGTCGAACACGTCGAGGATCGGGTTCCAGCGGTCGGCGAAGTCCTGGTAGCCGGCGTCGATGACGGAGGCCGGCACCGGCGGGAACTGGGCCACGTACGGCCAGATGCTGGAGCCGGTGAAGCCCACGACGGTGTCGACGCCGAGCTTGCGGGCGACCTTCGCGGTCAGCTTCAGCTCCTCCGCGGCGCGCTGGCGCACGCCCTCCGGGTCGCCGTCGCCCCACACCTTCGAGCCGACGATCGCCTGGTGGCGGAAGTCGATCGGGTCGTCGCAGACCGCCTGGCCCTTGAGGTGGTTCGAGATCGCCCAGACCTTCTGGCCGTACTTGTCGAGGATGTCGAGGCGACCTTGCAGGTAGGCGTCGTCCTCTGCGGCGCGCCAGACGTCGAGGTGCTCGCCGGAGCAGGCGATCTCCAGGCCGTCGTAGCCCCACTCGGAGGCGTGCTTCGCCACCTCCTCGAGTGTCAGGTCGGCCCACTGGCCGGTGAACAGGGTGACCGGGTGCGTGCGACCCGACTCGACATCAGTCATGAAGTGGTTCCCATCTCGATCCAGGTGCCCGACTCGGCCGAGTCGATCACGGCGTCGGTGATCCGGACGGCGCGCAGGCCGTCCTCGAAGCGCGGCAGGCCGTCGGGGCTCTCGCCGGCGACGGCGGCATAGCTGTCGGCTACGAACGCGTTGAACGCGTCCTGGTAGCCCTGCGGGTGTCCCGACGGCACCACGCACAGGCGCGCGGCGTCGGCGCTCAGCTGGTCGGCGTCGCGGGGCACCAGGAGGCTCCCGGCACGCCGGCCGACCCACAGCGTCTCCGGCTGCTCCTGGTCGAAGGCCACGCTCTCGGCGCTGCCCGCGATCTCCAGCCACAGCCGGTTCTTGCGGCCGGGCGCCACCTGCGAGACCAGCAGAGTGCCGATGGCGCCGGACGCGGTCTCGATGACGACGGCCGCGGCATCCTCGGTCGTGATGCCGGCGTGTGCGGCGCGCTCGGCGAAGACAGTGCGCTTCGTCGCGGACAGGCGGGTGACACGGTCGCCGCTGACGAACTCGACGAGGTCGACGAGGTGCGAACCGATGTCCGCGAAGGCACGCGAACGTCCGCCCTGCTCGGAGTCGACGCGCCAGTTGTCGTCGCCGGCGGCGAGCAGCCAGTCCTGCAGGTACGAGGCGTTCACGGTGAGCACCCGACCGGCGGCGCCGGAGGCGAACCGTGACCGAGCCTCCCGCACGAGCGGGTGGAACCGGTACACGAACGGAACCGTCGCTGTGCGTCCGGACGCGGCGGCCACGAGCGCCTCCGCATCGGGCACCGTGGTCGCCAGCGGCTTCTCGCAGACGACGTCCTTGCCCGAGGCCAGCACCGCGGCAGCCTGTGACGCGTGCAGCGCGTTCGGCGTCGTGACGTGCACGACGTCGATCGAGTCGTCGTCGAGCAGCTGCTCGAGCGAGTCGTAGGCGCGGCCGATGCCGAGGCGTTCTGCTGCGGCCGCCGAGCGCTCGGGCGTCGACGAGACGATTCCCGCCAACTCGGCGCGCGCGGCGCGCGCGGCACGCGAGTGCACCTCCGCCATGAATCCGCCGCCGACGATCGCGACGCGCAGCCGCGATCCCGCCGTGCTCTCGTCCCGTCGGCTCAATCCGCCCGACTCACTGCCGCTCACACTTCTCCGTTCGTCGTCCGTCATCGTCTCCGCGCCAGGCGCCCAGGGTCACGCGCCGGGCTGTCAGGCCAGCGTCGAGGCGCGCGGGTCCCAGTCCTCGGGGAGGGCGGGAGCGACCTGGAGCGTGCTCGTCACCTCGACGGGGACGCCGGACTCACCGGCCTCGATCGTCGCCACCATCACGTCGAGAACGTGGAACGCCTGCTCGCCCGACGCGCGCTCCGGCACGCCGGCGCGGATGGCGCGGGCCAGCTCGACGACGCCGATACCCCGGGTGCTGGTCGTGCCGGTCGACGGCAGCGTCTCGACGCCCTCGGCTCCGTGCACCAGGAGGTCGCCCTCGAAGGTGTTGGGGTCGGGCACGACGAGCGTCGCCTCGAGGCCGGCGACCTCGAACTGGGTGCGGCCGAGCTTGGAGTCGAAGCTGAAGATCGACTGCGCGGTCTGGCCGCTCTCGAACTCGTAGAGCGCGCTGACGTGCGTGGGCACCGTCACCGCGAACGACTCCCCGGCGCGGGGGCCGGAACCGATCACACGCGACTCCTTCGCTTTGGAGGCCACGGCACTCACACGCTTGACCGGTCCGAACAGCTGCACCAGGGCGGTGAGGTAGTACGGGCCGATGTCGAACAGCGGGCCGGCGCCCTCCTGGAACAGGAAGTCCGGGTTCGGGTGCCACGACTCGGGGCCGGGGCTCTGCAGCAGGGTGAGCGCGGTGAGCGGGGCGCCGATGGCGCCGCTCTCGACCAGGCGCCTGGCCGACTGGATGCCGGCGCCGAGGAAGGTGTCGGGCGCCGTGGCGACCCGCAGGCCCTTCTCGTGGGCGGCCTCCAGCAGCTGCACGCCGCTGGCGCGGTCGAGCGCGAAGGGCTTCTCGCTCCACACGTGCTTGCCCGCGGCGAGCGCCTGCAAAGCGACCTCCACGTGCACCTTGGGGATGGTGAGGTTGACGACGATCTCGATCGCGTCGTCGGCGAGCAGCTCCTCCACGGTGCCGGAGGCGGGGACGCCGTACTTGTCGGCCTGGGCCTTCGCGCGCTCCAGGTCGATGTCGGCGACGAAGCGCACATCGAGGTCGGGGAACGCGGTGAGGTTCTCGAGGTACTGGTTGCTGATGACGCCGGCTCCGATGAGACCGACGCCGACCTTTCCGCCGGTCACGCGAAGGCCTCGGCGGTGAGGAAGGCATAGCTGTCGGCGACGGCCTGGAAGCGGTCGCCGCGGGAGTCGTCGAGCTCGATCACGCGGAGGGCGTTCGGGGCCGCCGCGATGATCTCGGCGATGGGCAGCGCGCCCTGGCCGACCGCGACCTGGTCCTTGGTCTCCGTCGTGCCGGCGCCGTCCTTGACGTGGAGGGCGACGACGCGGTCGCCGAGCTTCGGGAGCAGGTCGACGGGGTTGTGGCCGCCGACGACCACCCAGTAGGTATCGACCTCGAGCACGACCTCCGGGTCGAGCTTGCCGGCGAAGTACTCGAGCGCGGTGACACCCTCGATGGTGCTCTCGACCTCGTGGGCGTGGTTGTGGTAGCCCACGCGGACGCCGTGCTTCGCGGCGACCGTGGCGGCGGCGTTGAGCTGCGCGGCGATCTCCTCGACGTCGGCGGCGGTCTGCCAGCGCTCGACGGGGACATAGGGGTCGATGACGGTCTGGATGCCGAGCTCGGCTGCGGTGGCGAACACCGTGTCGAGGGCCTCGTCGTCGCGGCCGATGAAGCCCTGGTGGGTCGTCGGCGCGGTCAGGCCGGTCTCGGCGAGGCCCTGACGGAGGCCGTCGGCGAAGTCGAGGAGGCCGAACGGCTCGACCTGGGTGAATCCGATCTCGGCGATCCGGCGGAGGGTCCCGACCGTGTCCTCGGTCAGGAGCTCACGGACCGTGTAGAGCTGCACGGAGAGGTTTGAGTTCGACACTGTTCTCCTCGGTCGAAAGATGGGGGATGAGACACGCGATGCGGCGCCCGTGATCATTCAATCCCCACTTCTGTCGAATGTCAATCAAAAGTCGACGTGTTGTCGTCGATCTTTGGACCGCCGGAGATCGGTGTGGTTCAATACGTGCATGACCGACAGCGTCCGGGAGCCCGGCATCGTCGCTGCGGACGCCTCGGACCTCCTGGCGATCCTGCGCGACGGCGTGCCACGGACGCGCGCGCAACTGGCCGAGATCACCGGCCTGGCCCGATCGACGGTGGCGGTGCGCATCGACACTCTGACCGCCGCCGGCCTGGTCGCCCCCGCGGGCGACGACGTCTCGACGGGAGGGCGGCCTCCCGCGCGGATCCGGTTCAACCCCGACTCGCGCGTGGTCGTCGCGATCGACCTCGGCGCGACCCACGGCGTGGTCGCCCTGGCCGACCTGGCCGGCACGATCACGACCAGCGAGTCCCGGCGGCTGCTCATCTCCGACGGCCCAGAGCCGGTGCTCGACTGGGCGCTGGAGGCCGCCCAGCGCCTGTTCGCCGCGACCGGACGCCCGCTCGCCGACCTCGTCGGCGTCGGCATCGGCGTGCCGGGGCCGGTCGAGCACTCGACAGGGCTTCCGGCCAACCCGCCGATCATGCCCGGCTGGGACCGGTTCGACATCCCGGCCTACGCACGGCGCGTCTTCGACGTCCCCGTGCTCGTGGACAACGACGTGAACCTCCTCGCGCTCGGCGAGCATGCGCTCGCCTGGCCCGACCGATCCGACCTCCTGTTCGTCAAGGTGGCCACCGGCATCGGCGCCGGCATCATCAGCGGAGGCCGTCTGCAGCGCGGCGCCCAGGGCTCGGCGGGCGACCTCGGCCACGTGCGCGTCCCGTTCTCCAGCGAGACGCCGAGCCACGGCGCCCGCGACGCCGACCTGGAGGCGCTCGCCAGCGGGCCGGCGATCGCCCGCGCGCTCACGGCCGCGGGAATCCCCGCCGAGACCAGCGACGACGTCGTGGCCCTCGCCCGCACGGGCAACCCGGAGGTCCTCCAGGCGATCCGCCAGGCCGGCCGCGACCTCGGCGAGGTCGTCGCGACCTGCGTCAACATGCTCAACCCGTCGCTCGTGGTCGTCGGCGGCAGCCTGTCCCGCGTCGGCGAGCAGCTGCTGGCGGGGGTGCGGGAGGTCGTCTACCAGCGCTCGACGCCGCTCGCCACCCAGCACCTGACCATCACCGAGTCCCGCTCGGGCGAGACCGGGGGTGCCATCGGCGCGGCCATCATGGTCATCCAGCACACCCTCGGGCCCGGCGTCGCCTCCCGGCCCCTCCCCCACTGATCGACTGTCGCCGCCGTTCGAGCCGCCCAGTATCGAATCGATTCGACCCTCGTTCCGACCATCCACCACCTACCCAGGACCACTCCAGGACCACCCTCGAAAGGACAGCAGTGACCACCGAATCCAAGACCCTCCGCGCCGGAGTCGTCGGCCTCGGCTGGGCCGGCCAGCAGCACATGGACGCCTACGCAACGCTCCCCGGCGTCGAGCTCGTCGCGATCGCCGGCATGGAGGACGGCCCGCGCGCCGAGCTCGGCGAGAAGTACGGCGTCGACCGCAGGTACACCGACTGGCGCGACCTGGTCGCCGACGGCGACCTCGACGTCGTCAGCGTCGCCGTCCCGACCTTCCTGCACGCTCCCATCACCGTCGGCGCGCTGGAGGCAGGCATCCACGTGCTGAGCGAGAAGCCCATCGCCCGCACCGCGGCAGAGGCGCAGACGATGGTCGACGCCGCCCACCGTTCCGGCCGCGTGCTGGAGGTCGCCTTCAACCACCGCCGCCGCGGCGACATCGAGGCGCTCAAGGCGGCCATCGACGCAGGCCAGATCGGACGGCCGTACCACGCGAGGGCGATCTGGCTGCGCCGCGCGGGCATCCCCGCGCTCGGCAGCTGGTTCACCAACCGCGAGATGGCGGGAGGCGGCCCGCTGATCGACATCGGCGTGCACGTGCTCGACTACGCCCTGCACCTCTTCGGCGAGCCGAGCGTCACGGCGGTCTCTGCCGTCACCCACGCCGAGCTCGGCGTTCGCGGGCGCGGCGGCGCGAAGAGCGACAAGCAGCACGTCGGCTCCGCGTACGAGGTCGAAGACCTGGCCAGCATGCTCCTGCGGCTGGAGGGCGGCGGCTCGATCGTGCTCGAGACCAGCTGGGCGGCCTATCGGCCGGCGGGCGACGAGTTCGGCATCACGCTGTACGGCACCGAGGGCGGCGCCGACCTCCGGGTCGTCGACTACGCGCCCGCCGGCGAGCTGACGATCTTCACCGGCGAGGGCGAGGAGGTGGAGGACATCGCGGTGACCGCCGATGCCGGCCGCGGCCACCTCGCGGTCGTGGAGACCTTCCTCGAGCACGTCGCCGACGAGGCGAACTGGGCGCACTGGGACGGCTCCCTGGCGCTCGACCGCGCGCGCGTCATCGACGCGGCCTACGAGTCCGCGCGCCGCGGCGCCGAAGTGCGGCTGAGCCCGGCCACCAGCGGCCTCGACGACGCGGAAGCGGACACCGCGAACACCGCGACCACCGACAGCAGCACCGAGACCACAGAGGCATGACCATGACCGCACTGCGCGTGACCGTGTGGAACGAAGGCGTCCACGAGACCACCCAGCCCGAGATCGCCGCGATCTACCCCGACGGCATCCACGGGGCCATCGCCGCGGGCCTCTCCGAGCTGCTCGGCGACGAGGTCGCCGTACGCACGGCGACCCTCGCCGACCCGGAGCACGGGCTCACCGAGGAGGCGCTCGCCGAGACGGACGTGCTGCTCTGGTGGGGCCACATCGCCCACGACCAGGTCTCCGACGAGGTCGTCGAGCGCGTCCGCCGGCACGTCCTCGGCGGGATGGGCCTGATCGTGCTCCACTCGGGCCACTTCTCCAAGATCTTCATCCGGATGCTCGGCACCACGTGCTCGCTGCGCTGGCGCAATCCGGAGGGCGGCGAGCGGGAGCTGGTCTGGAACGTGAACCCGACGCACCCGATCGCCCAGGGCGTGGATCAGCCGATCGTGATCGACGCGCAGGAGATGTACGGAGAGTTCTTCGACATCCCCACCCCGGACGACCTGGTCTTCATCAGCTCGTTCACCGGCGGCGAGGTGTTCCGCTCCGGGGTGACGTTCACGCGCGGCCGCGGCAAGATCTTCTACTTCTCGCCCGGCGACCAGGAGTACCCGGTCTACTTCCACCCGCAGGTGCGGCGGGTGCTCGCCAACGGCGTGCGCTGGGCTGCGCCCGTCGCCGGCGTGCGGTCGGCACCGGAGGTCTCCAACCCGCAGCCCGTCTGACCGGACGGCGGGAGCGGGGTGGGAGACGGTGCAGACTGGACGCATGGTCGACCTCCTCACCGCCCTCCCCGCTCCCCGCCACACCGACCCGGCGGACGCGCCGCCCCTCCGCTGGGGCGTGATCGGGCCCGGCGTCATCGCCGGTGATTTCACGCGCGCGCTGCACGCCCACACCCGGCAGCGGATGGTCGCCTGCGGCTCGCGCTCGGCCGAGCGGGCTGCCGCGTTCGCCGCCACGCACGGAGTCGACAGGGCGCACGCGTCCTACGAAGCGCTCGTGGGCGACCCGCAGGTGGATGTCGTCTATGTCGCCACCCCGCACAGCGAGCACCTCGAGCACGCCCTCCTGGCCATCCGGGCGGGCAAGCACGTCCTCATCGAGAAGCCCATGGCGGCTGACGCCGAGCAGGCCGGGCAGATCGCGGCAGCGGCGCGGGAGGCCGGCGTCTTCGCCATGGAGGCGATGTGGACGCGCTACCTGCCGCAGACCGACATCGCGCGGCAGCTGCTGGCCGACGGCGCCCTCGGCGAGGTGCGCGTCGTCACGGCCGACTTCGGAGGTCGGGCGACGTTCGATGCGACCGGCCGGCTCTGGGATCCGGCTCTCGCGGGCGGCGCCCTCCTCGACCTCGGCGTGTACGTGGTGTCGTGGGCCTCGTTCGCCCTCGGCGCGCGCGTCGGGATCATCGCGACGGGCACCCTCGCGCCGACCGGCGTGGACGAGCAGGCCGCGCTGGTGCTGTCCTCGGCGACCGGCGGCCAGGCCCTCCTCAGCACCGGCCTGCGGGCGGGGACGCCGTCGCTCGCGACCATCGCCGGGTCCGACGCGCGGATCGAGACCGACAGCCCGTTCTGGGCGGCGAGCGGTCTCCGCGTCCAGCGGGCGGACGGGGTCGTCGTGCACTGGACGGATCCATACAACCGGCCCTACCGCCAGGGGATGTCGTACGAAGCCGCCGCGCTCGCCCGCTACGTCGCGGAGGGCCGCACCGAGTCGCCGCTGCACTCGCTCGATGAAGCGGTCTCCACGCTGGCGACCATCGACGAGGCCCGCCGCCAGCTCGGCGCCGTAGGCGTGGGCTGACGGCGCACGTCGGTCGCGCGAGGCAGAATGGAGTGGTGTTCGACCGCTCCGCCGCCTCCACCGCCCCAGACCAGTCCAGGCGCGACGGCGACCGGCGCGAACTCGACCGGCGCGAGCTCTACCGGCCCGGCGTGCTGGCAAACCTCGGCCCGCACACCTCCGCACCCGCGCCGCGGCCGGTCGTCCCGGCCGTGCCGGGCGCCGAGGGCCACCTCGCCCGTGTCGTGGCGTCGTCGAGCGATCGGGTCAGCTGGCTCCGGGCGCGCAGCCGCGGGATCACCGCGACCGATGTCGCCAAGCTCTCCACCCGGCAGTCGCTGCAGGCGGCCGTCACCGAGAAGCTGAACGGCTCGGGATTCTCCGGCAACGTCTTCACGCAGCACGGTCGCGTCCGCGAACCGGAGATCGCGGCCTGGGTCGCGGCGACGCACGGCATCCAGCCGTCCGACCTGCTCTTCCACGCCGAACGCGATCGCCGCCACCTGGCGACGCCCGACGGGCTGACGGTCCGCGAGGGCGGCCGGATCGAGCTCGCCGAGATCAAGACCACCAACAAGCCGTTCAACAGCATCCCGCGGCACTATCTGCGCCAGATCTGGTGGCAGCAGTACGTGCTCGGAGCGGAGCGCACGCTCTTCGTGTGGGAGCAGCACGACCGGTTCGTCCCCGTGCACGAGGAGCCCCAGTGCCACTGGGTCGACCGCGACGACCGCGAGATCGCCCGCCTGGTCACCCTGGCCGGCGACCTGATCGAGCTGCTGCGCCAGGCGACAGCGCCGAGGGCGACTCCCGCTGACGCGGCGCAGGCCGCCGCGAGCTAGCCGATCTCGACCGGAACCGGCACCCGTGCCAGCGCCAGGGAGTAGACCGCGATCCACGAGACCGCCACGGTCGTCCCGATCAGCTCCAGCCAGGCGCCGACATCCGTCGCGACGTGGACGAGTGCCAACAGGCCGCCCACGATCGTAATGGCCGCCACCGCGATGCAGCTGATCAGCGAGAAACGCGCGACCCGCGGCAGTCGGGATGCGAACGCCACCTGGAGCATTGCGAAGCAGGCCGCAGCGAACCCGAGCACGGCGGACACCGTGTGCACGAGATCCTGGATCGTCGACCTCGGGTCCACGAGGGGAACAGGACAGTAGGACGTGCAGGTCACCTGGGACGCGAGCACGAAGCACACCGCGGCGAAACCGAGGCTGGCGGCGGGCGCCCACCGGTCGAGCAGCCGGTGCGACGAACGTACGTGGCCGCTCGCGAGGGCGACGGCGAATCCACCGGCGGCGATGAGCAGGAGAGCGATGGCGAACGGTCCAGCGGTCGGAGCTCCGACGGCGCCGAGCTCGCTCACGTACACCGGATAGGGAACGGTCAGACGCGCGGCCCAGATGATCGTCAGGCCGCTCAGGACACAGACGGTCCCCACTGCGAGCAACACGGGCACGGCACGCTGCCAACCGCCGGCCAACAGGGGCTGGGCGAACGGCTGGCGAACGATACGCAGCAGTCGTCGCACGGTCGCTCCTCGAATGGATCGGGTCGAGGGATTCTAACCGGCCCCACCCTGCGAAGGCCCTGGGATACGCCGCGATCAGCCGAGCGCACGCTCCATCACCCAGTCATGCTCCAGGCGGTCACCGACCCGGAAGCGCTTGGCCCCGACCTGCACGAAACCGTGCTTGCCGTAGAACCGCTGCGCGCGTGCATTCTCTTCGTTGACGCCGAGCCACACTCCCGCGGCGCCGGCATCGGCCGCTGCGGCCAGGCTGGCCTCCATCAGCCCCCCGGCCACGCCCTCCCCGTGATGGCCCGGCATCACGTAGCACTTGCTCAGTTCGGCCGTGGGGCGCACCGTCACGGCGGCCCGCACGTCGTCGTCGCCCGGCTCGCCCAGATTGACGAGCGTGTAGCCGATGATCTCCCCCGCGTCGTCCTCCGCGACGAACAGGCGCCGCTGGAGGTCGGCGGCGTACTCCGCGAACCGCTGCGCCGAGAGCACCGCCGCGATGAACGACGCCTTGGCCTCCTCGGTCGTGTGCGGCGGGCACGCCAAGGGAAACGTCACGGCCGCGACCTCCGCCAGAGCGTCGGCGTCGGCGTCGGTCGCAGGGCGGATCGTGAAGGTCATCCCGTCAGCGTAGCGGGGCCGGCCGCCTCCACGCGGAGACGGCCGGCCCTGTGCTGCACTGTTGTCAGTGCCTGCCCTGGTGCTAATGCCTGCCCTGGGCCACCAGGTTCAGGAGGGTGAACGAGACTCCGCCGAGTCCCGTCACGTCGTCGTAGCCCACCGCGGTCTTCAGCGACGAGTCCCGATCGAGCGTGATGAAATACGTGTTCCCGCTCCGCGCGCTGGTGTACACCAGCGCCTTCGGCGGGTTCGGCGGCACCACGTCGCGGAAGGCGCTGGGCAGCACGCGCTTCACCGCGTAGAGGGTCGGGTTCGCGAACCCGATCGTCCGCCCGGTCGCCTGCTGCACGATGGCGATCTGCGCCGCCACGATCGGCGTGGCCAGCGACGTTCCGCCGTACGTCTCGTTGACGTAGCCGCCGGTCGCCAGGGTGGTGTCGTCGACGATCGGGCTGAGCCCGATCTGGAACCCGGTGTACGGGTCGGCCAGAGCGGCGACGTCCGGAGAGACCCGGTAGCCCTTGCTCAGCGCCTGCGGCACGATCCCACGCTGGTAGTCCGGCGCAGGGAAGACCGCGCTGACACCGCCTCCCGCTCCCCCGGCGAACAGCGATCCCGGCAGCGGCTCGGCGTACGCGAGCGTTCCGTCGGGGTTCTTCACGATCTTGTCGAGCTGGTCGCCCCAACCGGTCTCCCAGGCGTTGCGACCGTTCTTGTCGATGCCGAGGCTCGTGCCGCCGACCGAGGTGACCCACGGCGAGGAGCCGGGGAAGTCCGGCGACGGGTAGCCGAGGTTCTCGACCTCGTCACCGTTGTCGCCGCTCGAGAAGTACAGCCCGATGCCTTCGCCTGCCGCCTGCAGCTGGATGTTGACCTCGCCCTGGATCACATCGGCCGGAACCGCCTCGCCGATGTTGCCGTAGCTGTTGCTCACGATGTTGGCCAGCTTGTTGTCGAGGATCTTCGACATCGCGATGTCCAGGCCGCCGCTGCAGTCGGTGCCGCCCACGTACAGGATGCGGGCCCCCGGCGCGATGGAGTGCACCGACTCCACGTCGAGGGTCTGCTCGCTCTGCCAGCCGCTCGGGTACTGGCACGCGGCCTGGTCCGTGAACTCACTGGGGCTCGGTACCAGCTGCTGGTAGCTGGAGTTGGTGAGCGGCGGCTCGCCGTTCTGTGCCGCGAGGCTGTTCGCATCCTTGACGATGGTCGGGCTCGCGTAGGCGTCGATGATCGCGACCGTCTGCCCACTGCCGTTGACACCGCGCTTCGTGAGGTCGGTCAGACCGTAGGCGCTGCGCATCTGCTGCGGCGTGTAGCCGCAATTGTAGGTGCCGTAGGTGGTCTGCCCGTTGTAGGCGGCCGGCACCGTCACGGTGTTCTCACCGTCGTAGTGCGAGCACGGCGTGGTGATGACGGGCGCTGCGGCCGCCGACTTCCGCTGCATCTGCGGAGTCGCCGAAGCCGGGACGTCGCCCTGCTTGATCGAGTCGGGTCGGGTCATGGTGCGCGACTGCTCGACGCTGATCGCGGACACCTTGGCGCCGAGCGCTGCGGGAACCGAGGGAGCGCTCGACGGCGCCACGAGTTCGTGGCCGGCGACCTTGTAGGAGTGCAGCGAGGTGCCGAACACCGAGCCGAGCTGCTGGGGCGTGCCGCGGAACACCACGTACTGGCGGCTCGCCGGCTCACCCTGGATGGTCAGACCCGCCGTTGTGAGGAACGACAGCACCGCGTCGTAGTCGGCCTGCGTCGGCGAGAAGCGCGCGATCCACTGCTGCGGGCTCAGCGCTCTGCGATACCCGGACAGGGACGGGTTGGAGACCTGCTTCGCCAGGGTCTCCGCGCCCTTCTGGTCGCGGAGGGGGAGGTAGATCTCACCCTGCACTGTCGTGTCGGCTGGAGCCGCTCCCGCATCGTTCTGGGCGGTGGCCCACGAGGGGACGGAATTGGCGAAGGGCACCCGGTCGGCGGCGTTCGCCGCGGATGCCCCTGCCAACGACAACGCCACCACGGCAGACGTGGTGGCGATGATTCCGATCGCCCTCTTGTGGAGGGCGGAGGTGGTGCGAGGTGTCATCAAACATTCCTTCGCTCGGACGGACTCGACTGTGAGCCGACGCGCGGTGCGCGACAGGGCGAACATAGCCCCGGCGTTCTACCTCCGCAAGATGGGGTAGACAGGTCTGCCGAAGTCGTTGCCCCTGTGCAACGTTCTTTCGACTCGCCGAGGCGACGAAAACGGGCCGGTCACCGCGTGAGCGGTGGCCGGCCCGTCGGGAGTGCGATGCACTCAGATGGCGTTGACGTCCAGCGGGATGCCCGGGCCGAACGTGGTCGACACGGCGCCCTTCTGGATGTAGCGGCCCTTCGCGGCGGACGGCTTGAGGCGCACGACCTCGTCGAGGGCCGCCTTGATGTTCTCGTCGAGCTGCTCGGCGGTGAAGCCGGCCTTGCCGACGACGAAGTGCACGTTCGCGTGCTTGTCGACGCGGAACTCGATCTTTCCGCCCTTGATGTCGGACACGGCCTTCGCCACGTCCGGGGTGACCGTGCCGGTCTTCGGGTTCGGCATCAGACCGCGCGGGCCGAGCACCTTGCCGAGACGGCCGACCTGGCCCATGAGCTCCGGGGTGGAGACGGCCGAGTCGAAGTCGGTGTAACCGCCGGCGACCTTCTCGATCAGGTCGGTGCCGCCGACCTCGTCGGCGCCCGCGGCGATGGCGGCCTCAGCAGCCGGGCCGGTCGCGAACACGATGACGCGCGCGGTCTTGCCGGTACCGTGAGGAAGGATGACGGTACCGCGGACCATCTGGTCCGCCTTGCGCGGGTCCACACCGAGCTTCAGCGCGACCTCGACGGTCGAGTTGAACTTGGCGGAACCGGTCTCCTTCGCGAGGGTGACCGCCTCGGTCGGGGTGTAGAACTTGCCGGCCTCGATCTTGTCGGCCGCGGCCCGGTAGGCCTTGGACTTCTGTGCCATGAGATTTCTCCTAACGAGAATGTGGTGCGAGCCTGGCCGGCTCTGCCACGGTGATGTCTGGATGACGTGGGGGTCGGGCTTACGCCTCGACCGTGATGCCCATCGAACGGGCGGTGCCTGCGATGATCTTCGACGCCGCGTCGATGTCGTTGGCGTTGAGGTCGACCATCTTCTGCTCGGCGATGGCGCGCACCTGCTCCTGGGTCAGCTTGCCGACCTTGGTGGTGTGCGGGACGCCGGAGCCCTTGGCGACGCCGGCCGCCTTCTTGATCAGCTCGGCCGCGGGCGGGGTCTTCAGGACGAACGTGAACGAGCGGTCCTCGTACACGGTGATCTCGACCGGGATGACGTTGCCGCGCTGCGACTCGGTGGCCGCGTTGTACGCCTTGCAGAACTCCATGATGTTCACGCCGTGCTGACCCAGGGCCGGGCCGATGGGCGGGGCCGGGTTGGCAGCGCCGGCGTTGATCTGAAGCTTGATCAGACCGGTGACCTTCTTCTTCGGTGCCATGTCTCTTCCTTCTTTGTGTATTCGAGCCCGTGGGCGTCACGCCCGCGCGGCTCTCCCGGTTTCTCGGCCCTTCCGAGACCCGGTGGTTCGTAAAACAGTGGGGAGGCTCTGAATGTTTCCCGTCAGAGCTTCGTGACCTGGTCGAAGCTGAGCTCGACCGGGGTCTCGCGCTCGAAGAGGGACACCAGCACGGTGAGCTTGCCGCTCTCCGGCTTGATCTCGCTGATCGAGCCAGGCAGGCCCGCGAACGAGCCCTCCTTGATGGTGATGGTCTCGCCGATCTCGAAGTCGACCTCTGCGGGGATGACGCGCGCGGCGGCCTTCTGGCCCTTGGCGGCGCCCTTGGCCGGAACCTGGTCGACCTGCACGAGGCTCTTGAGCATCGAGAAGGCCTCCTCGAAGCGGAGCGGCGTGGGGTTGTGCGCGTTGCCGACGAAGCCGGTGACGCCCGGCGTGTGGCGGACGACCGACCAGCTGTCCTCGTTGAGGTCCATGCGCACCAGCACGTAGCCGGGGATGCGCACGCGGTTGACCATCTTGCGCTGGCCGTTCTTGATCTCGACCACGTCTTCCATGGGGACCTGCACCTCGAAGATGAAGTCCTCCATGTTCATCGAGACCATGCGGTTCTCGATGTTCGACTTCACGCGGCGCTCGAAGCCGGCGTAGGAGTGGATGACATACCACTTGCCGAACTTGGCCCGCAGCTCGGCGCGGAACTCCTCGTAGGGGTCGGCCGCGACCTCGTCCTCGTCTTCGACGGCCTCCTGGGCGGCCTCGGCCTCTTCGGCCGAGTCGACCTCGAGGGCCTCGTCGACGGCGCGGTCGGCCTCGGGGTCGACCGCCTCGGCCATCGCGTCGAGCACGGCGTCGAGGTCGATCTCGGTGCCGTCGTCGGCGACGATGTGCAGCGCCTCGTGCTCCGCGGGGTCGGACGACTCCTCGTCGCGCTCCAGGACGTTGCCCGTCTGCGCCTCGTCGTCTTCGGACGACTGCTCGGCAGCGGTCGCCCAGTCCACGTCGTCGCGGTTCGTCTCAGACACTGAATTCATTCCATTTCTGTCGGTATGGCCGTGCGGCCGGTCGGCTGCCGGGGTCTACTTCGGATGCCCGAAGACCCACACCACGCCGAGACCGAACACCCAGTCGAGCAGGGACACGATCGCCATCATGATCACCACGAAGACGAGCACGACGCCGGTGTAGCTCAAGAGCTCCTTGCGCGTCGGCGTGACGACCTTCTTGAGTTCGCCGATGACCTGCCGGATGAACAGGGCGATCCGCGCGAAGGGGTTGCGCTTGGCCGCGCGCTCCTTCTTGGCGTTGGCGACGATTTCCTCGCTCGGCTCGTCGATTACCTTTCGGGCCACCTCGTTACACCTTTCGTGGACCGGCATCGGAATGCCGGTTTGCAGGGCGGACAGGAATCGAACCTGCAACCTGCGGTTTTGGAGACCGCTGCTCTGCCAATTGAGCTACCGCCCTAGGGATTGTGAACCGCGAAACCCTCCTGGCATCGCGAAAATAGGCGCAGAAAAGCTTGGCAGATTCAACCACCGCACCCAAGTGTACGGGACACCCGACCCCCTCGCAAAAACGCGCCGGGGGCCGCGCGTCGCCGGCGTCGGGCTACAGCAGCTTGCGCTCGAGCGCCCAGGCGGTGAGCTCGTGACGCGACGAGAGCTGGAGCTTGCGGAGCACGGCGGAGACGTGGGTCTCCACCGTCTTGACCGAGATGAACAGCTCGGCGGCGACCTCCTTGTACGCGTAGCCGCGCGCGATCAGGCGCATGACCTCCCGCTCGCGCGCCGAGAGGCGGTCGAGCTCGTCGGTGGTCTCGGCCTGTTCGCCCGCCGTCGCGCCGAACGCGTCGAGCACGAAGCCGGCGAGCTTCGGCGAGAAGACCGCGTCACCGCCCGCCACGGCGACGACGGCGTCGCTGACCTGCCGCCCCGAGCTGCCCTTGGTCAGGTACCCGCGGGCGCCCGCGCGGATGACGCCGACGACGTCCTCCGCCGCATCGGACACGCTCAGCGCGAGGAACCGGGTCCCCGCGCTCTCGGCGACGGCGCGGCGGAGCACCTCCGCACCGCCTCCCCCTGCGCCGCCGGGCAGGTGCACGTCGAGAAGCACCACCTCCGGCCGGGTGCGGAGGATCGCCTCCACCGCCCCGTCGACGTCCTGCACCTCCGCGACCACGTGCAGGCGGTCGTCGAGGTCTGCCCGGAGTCCGGAACGGAAGATCGAATGGTCGTCCACGATCACCACGGTGATCGGGCGCGGCGTCTCGTCGGTCATGTGCTCATTCTCGCTCGCCCGGCAGGTCGACCGTGAGGTGGATCTCCGTGCCGGTGCCGCGCGAGGTCACCGTCGCACCGCCCCCCGCCCGTCGCATCCGCCCGATGATCGACTCGCGCACGCCCAGGCGGCCCTCCGGCAGCGCATCGATGTCGAAGCCGGGGCCGCGATCGCGGACGAAGACGTCGACGGACCCGCCGCCCGACTCGATGTACACCGACACGTCGCCCCCCGCGTGCCGCGCGGCGTTCAGCATCGCCTCGCGGGCCGCGGCCGCCAGCTCGGCCGGCGCGCGGCGCACGGGCTCGCCAGCGCTCACCACGTCGAAGTGCACGGCGTGGTCGACCTCCAGCGCCGCAGCCACGGAGCGCAGCTCCATGGCGAGGTCCTCTGCGTCGGGAACGGCGCCCTCCGCAGCCTCGGCGTAAAGCCAGTCGCGCAGCTCGCGCTCCTGCGCGCGGGCGATCCTGCCGACCTCGCTGGACGCCCCTGCCCGGTTCTGGATCAGCGCGAGCGTCTGCAGGACCGAGTCGTGCAGGTGCGCCGCCATCTCGGCCCTCTGTTCCTCCCGCACCCGCGCCGTCCGCTCGGCGATCAGCTCCGTCCAGAGCCGCAGGGCCCACGGCCCGACCATCACGGCCGCGCCCGCGAAGGTCGCGCCGATGATCGCGAGCCACAGCAGACCGGACGAGCGACCCGCCTGCAGCCCGCTCAGCACCAGCGCGAGCGCGACGAGGAACCCGCCGGACGCGAGGCGGAACCCGGCAGGCGAGAGGGACGACGGCTTCGCACTCTCGTCGTCGACGAGCTGGTCCCACAGCACGGCGGCGACCAGCAGGGCGATCGACCCGACGACCGCCCCGACCGCCGCCTCAGGGTCGCCCGCCGCCACCAGGACGATCGCGGCCAGCCCGGAGACCGCCCCGCCCACCGCGAGCACCCAGGGAACGTTCACCCGTCGTCTGACCCGCTCGTCCGAGCTCCCGGGGGCCGGGTCGCGCAGCGGGGTCAGCGCCCATAGCCACAGATAGAAGAGCACGCCGGCGCCACCGAGGAGCGCGGTGCCGACGAGGATCCAGCGCACGGCCGTCACCGGCCAACCGAGATGGTCGGCGAGCGCGACGCTCACCCCGCCGACCACGCAGTCGCGCGGCCGCGTCAAAGGCGTGCGCGCCGCGCGCTCGCCGGGCAGGGGTGCGGAAGCCATACCTGGAATCCAAGCAGACGGGACAGCCGCCGGACAGCCGAGCGTGGAGGAATCAGGGTCCGCTCAGGGTGACCCCGGATAGCGGGAGGTGCGCCGTGCGCGCCACGATCGAGTCATGGTGAACGACGGCACGACCCCTCCCCCTCCCGGCGCGACGCCCCCGGGCGCGACTTCTCCGGGTGCGACTCCTCCCGGTCAGACGCAGACTCCGCCCGGCCCGTACGGCGGCCCGCAGAGCGGCTTCTCCGGCCGCGGGACCCGCTTCTTCGACTGGATGCGCGGCCTCGGCGTCACGCGCACCGACGGGTGGATCGGCGGCGTCTGCGCGGGCATCGCGTACCGGATCGGCATCGACCCGCTGATCGTCCGCGGAATCGTCGTCGTCGCCGCACTGCTCGGCGCCCCTGTCGTCCTGCTCTACGCGATCGCCTGGGCCCTGCTGCCCGACCGCGACGGCCGGATCCACCTGCAGCGGCTGTTCGACGGCGAGTTCGAGGCCCCGATCGTCGCCATCGGGGTGCTGATCGTGCTGTCGCTCCTACCGTGGTCCAACGGGATCTGGTGGTTCGGCGGTCCGTTCGGTCACGATCCCGGCTGGTTCGACGTCGTGAGCCGCATCTTCTGGACCCTCATCGTGCTCGGCGCTGCAGCAGCGCTCATCGTCATCGCCGTCCGCAACGCCGACCGGCGATCGGGTGGGACCGCCACTGCGTCGGCTTCGTCCGCCGCAGCGCCGCCCACCACGAACGCGCCAGGAGCCGGGACTGCGTCGCTGGCGGCCGATCCTGCGGCGACCGAGCCGGCCTCGCCCGTGTCGCCCGCGGCTCCGGTGTCATCCGCACCGTCGGTTCCCGCTGCGCCGGCCGTCGCGATCGGCTCCGAGCCGTCGGCGCCGCCTGCGCCGGCTGCCGGAGCGACGGATCAGGAGGTCGCGGACTGGCGCGCCCGCCAGGCGCAGTGGAAGGCCGAGCACGACCAGTGGAAGCAGCGCCTGGCCGAAGACATGCGTGCCGTGAAGGCGCAGCGCTCCGCCGAGCTGAAGGCGCAGGCGTCGGCCGCCAACGCCGAGGCCGAAGCGCGCAGGGCGTACTACCGCGCAGCCAATCCCCGGGTCGGAGCGGCGATCGGATGGCTCGCCGTCGGGCTGGCGCTGGTCGCGGCCTCCCTCACCGGCGCACTCTGGGGCGCACTGACCGGCCTGCCCGGTTACGCGCTCACCGCCTCGTTGGCCGCCGCGACGCTCGTCTTCGGGGTGACGGTCCTCATCGCCGGTATCGCCCGCCGCCGGAGCGGATTCCTGATCTTCCTCGGCATCCTCCTGGCGACGCTCACCGTGGTCGCCGCACTGCTGCCGACCTCGCCACGCGTACGACTGGACGCCGGCTTCACCGCCGGAAGCTCGCTATCCGCAACTCCAACGGGCAGTGCGAACTACCTCCAGGCTGTCGGTGACACCACGATCGACCTCACCAAGGCCGTGACCGCCGAAGGGGTCCCCGCCGTGAACCTCGCCAAAGGCGCCGGACCGACCACCGTGATCGTTCCCGAGAGTGCAACGGTGCGGGTCGAGGCGTCGGTGGCGTCGGGGCTCACGGTCACCGACGCGTCGGGTCAAGAACACGCACACCACTGCGACCCCGGGTTCTTCGGAGGATGCACGATCGACGTCCTCGTCGGTCCGGGCAGGAGTCCGCAGGTCGTCGTCCACATCGCCCAGGTGGACGGCGTCGTCGTCGAACGAGTCGAGAAGTGAAAGAGAGCGAGAGAACCATGACCCCGAATGCCGAAGGACCGACTCCGGAGTCGGACGACACCCTGCGACTTCCCGACCGGGAAACTGCGACGGAACCGGCCGAGTCGACGACTGAGGAGGTGACCGGGGCGGAGACCGCGGCCACTTCGCCGCAGGCAGATATCGAGACCTCCTCAGTAGCCGCACCGACCGTCCAGCCGGCTCCACCTCTCCAGGCTCCGGCCCGGCTCGTGCCATCCAGTACGCCGCCGCTGCGCTGGGGCGGGATCATCTGGGGTGCACTGCTGATCGTCGTCGCGGCCGTCACCCTGGCGATCGTGTCGTCACCGACGCGGCTGGCGGGCGTCACTGTGTGGATCGCAGCGCTCACACCCGGAGCCGCGCTCGCCGTGTGGATCGCTGCGCTCGGACTCGTCATCGTGGCCTCGGCCCTGGTCGGTGCGATCAGCACCGCACAGCGCAATCGACGGCGACGTCTCGGCTGACCCGGCTTCCACCGGGCCGCCCGGTCAGCGGGGCGTCTCCGTCGTGTGAGTATGTGGGGGTGGACGCCGCGGCCGTGATGTCAACCACGTTTCCGGCGCCCCCATGGCTGCGGCCACTGCGGCATCGCTGACGACGTCGAACCCGTCGCGAGCGAACGGTGAGCATGACGGAGGTGAGATGGATGATGAACTCGATGGTCGGCGCCGGCAGAGCGGAAGCGCTCGAGCCGGCCGTCCTGCTGGCCGCGGCAGTCGCACTCGTGGCCCGGCGTTCCGGAACTCGGATGCTCGCGTTCAAGGGTCTCGCAGCCGTGGAGTACGGGCTGCGCGACCCACGCCCCAGCGCCGACGTCGATGTCTTCGTCGAACCGGAACGTCTGCACCCCTTCATCGACTCGCTCGCGGAACGCGGATGGCTGCAACGCACTAGCGACCCCGATGTCGCAACGTTCCCGCGCCATAGCATCAGCCTTTTCCATCCGGAGTGGAGCTTGGACATCGACGTCCACTTCCGCTATCCGGGCATTGAGCTCGAGCCGACCGAGTCCTTCGAAAAACTCTGGATGCAGCGGACGACGCTCTGGTGTGGGAGTCAGCCCGTGCAGATCCCCGGTCTCGCCGATTCCATCCTCATCGCCGCCCTGCACTCGCTCCGGGCGCTCTGGATCGGACGCCACGAGCTCGAACTGGAGGCGCTAATCGCCCGTTGCCGTTCCGTGGACGCCGATCAGTTGGTGGTTCGCGCACGGGAGCTGAACGCGCTCGCGACCGCTCGGCCGTTCCTCGAGAGGCTCGGCCCGCCTCGACGTGACATCGATTGGGGAGAACCCTCTGCGGAATGGCGACTGCGCACCCGCGTCTCTGAGCCGATGCACCGGCGCGCGCTCCATTGGAAGCGCGCCACCTGGCGGGAACGGGCGGGCCAGGTGCGCATCGCACTGTTCCCGCCGATCACGACCCTGATCAAGGACACGACGACGACGCACCTGCCTCCGCTTGCGGCGGCGCGCGCCTACCTCCGGCGGTGGCGTCGGGGTCTCGCGTCGGTGCCCGAGGTGCTCCCGATTATCCTTGCGCGGAAATCCGGACGCTCCGGTGATCATGCCGAGCACGTGGACGAGCGTTCGCACGCACGACTCTAAGGCGCTCCCGCCGGTCAGCGCGCGCCTACGGGATTCGTCGGGATCAGTACGCGCCGTTCGGGCGAATCATCACGGCGACCGTCTGGAACATGATGTGGAGGTCTCCTCCGAGCGACCAGTTCTCGACATAGAAGAGGTCGAGTCTCACGCCCTGCTCCCAGGTCAGGTCCGATCTGCCGTTGACCTGCCACAGACCGGTCATACCGGGCTTGACGATCAGCCTCCGGAGACTGTCGCGGTCGTACTCGGCGACCTCGGACGGCAGTGGCGGCCTCGGGCCGACGAGACTCATCTCGCCACGGAGGACGTTCCACAACTGCGGAAACTCGTCGAACGACGTCTTGCGGAGAAAGCGTCCGACGCGGGTGACCCTCGGATCGTCCTTGATCTTGAACAACGGGCCGGAGCCCTCGTTCTGCTCCTGGAGCGCACCCACCTCGTGCTCCGCCCCGATCCTCATCGTGCGCAACTTGTGGATGGCGAACTCCTTGCCGTCTCGTCCGATGCGTGTCTGCTGGAAGAACGCGGGCCCCCGGCTGTCGAGCTTGATGGCGATCGCGCAGGCCATGATGAGCGGAGCCGCCACGAGGAGTCCGACGGAGCTCAGGACGAGATCGAAAGCCCGCTTGCCGCGCCGCCTGGTCATCGAGCGGTCCGCCGGCTCGACTTCGATGATCGGCAACCGTTCGATCGGATGGAACTCTGCGCGCGGGGCGGCGAGTTCCGGCACGTCGACCGAGAGCCACACCACCGCCCCGGACCCTTCGACGTCCCAGATCAGTTGCCGGACATTCGTCTGTGCCCGTTCCTCGGTCAGGACGATCACATCGACGTCGTTCTCTGCGATGAGGTCGAGGAGGAGGTCGGTGCGCCCGACCGTCTCGATGGGGGCTGTCGCCACGAGACTCACGCCGACGGGCGATGCCGACTCGCTGAAAACCTTGGCGAGGTCGGCCGCACGCTTCTGCGTACCGATCACCAATGCTCGACGCACGTACTTTCCTCGGGCACGGTGCGCTCCGATCCAGATGCGACAGACGATGCGAACGGTCAGCAGGCTCGCCAGGCCGATCGGCAGCGCGCCGGCCAAGTATGCGCGCGAGAGATCGACTTCGAAGAGCAGCGCGATCACCGCCAGCAGTGCGATCACGAGGACAGTCGCTTTGATCGGCGGCAGCAACGACGGCCCGTCGCGGCGTTTCGGCCACGTCACCCATCCCCCGAAAGCGGCGACCGAGATGAGCCAGGTCGCCGCCAGAATCGTCGAGACGACCCAGTAGGTCGTCTGGAAGCCGCCGAAACTGACCCTCCCCTCCCAGTTGCCGAATCGAAGCAGGTGGGCGACGCTGACCGCCAGCGCGATGACGACAGCGTCGGTAATGGCGAGGGAGATCGCAGATCTCTCGCGCTTGGTCAGCGCACGATCACGTGTGCCGGACTGCACAGGAGCGACCATCAGCGTTCCCCCGATCCGAGCTTGCCGCTACGGAAGGTGGTGGCGAGGTCGTCGTGCGCGAGCGCCGTTCGAACCAGCTCGAGCCGCGCTTCATCGACCAGGACGATCGATTGTCCGTCCGGCGATGTACCGGTACCCGCGGTCGGCAGGGTCCAGGTGTCGATGCCCGATGCGCTGAGCCCGCGGGATCTGAGGGCGAGACCTGCGACCGCCGAGGATGTGAGCCCGCCATCAGCGACGATGTATCGCGCGAGCGTCCCGACAGCCGACTGGAGCTTCAGCGGATTCGTGAGCGTGCCCGTATCGATGAAGCCGAGGACGAGGGCGCGGATGAACGCCTGTTGATTGCGAACACGCTGATAGTCGGCCTCGCCGAACGAGTAGCGCTCACGGACGAACGCGAGCGCCGAGGTGCCCTCGAGGCGGTTGAACCCCTTGGTGAAGGTGTAGCCGGGCATGTTCTTTGATTCGAACGCCCTGTCCGACCAGACCTCCACCCCGCCGAGCGCGGTGGAGATCGAGCCGAACCCCCCGAAGTCGACGACCATGACGTGATCGATGCGCGCCTTCAACAGGGACTCGACGGACTGCACGGCCAGGGGCACACCTCCCCAGCTGAACGCGGCGTTGAGCTTCGCCGAGCCGTGGCCGGGCACGGGCACCCACAGGTCGCGCATCAACGACACGACCGTGATGCCTGAGCCGTCCGCCGGCACATTGACGAGCATCAACGTGTCAGATCGTTCACCGGTGCGTTTGCCGGAGAGCACGTCGTTGAGACCGGACCGGGAGTCGGAGCCGATGAGGAGGAAATTCGTCGCGCCATTCACAGCGGGCGGACGTGTGGCATCCGCCGGGAAGGGGTTCGTGATGCGTCGCACCCCGTTGTCGAACGTTCCTCCCAGCCACACCAGATACCCGCCGACGAGAGCCACCGGGAGTACGAGGACGACGATCACGGCGGTCACCCAGATCCAGAGTGCGCGACGTCGACGACGCTTGCGCTTGCGGCGGTCGGATCGGCTTGCCGAGGCTGACTCGAAGACCGCCTCGAGCTCCTCGAGGTCGCTCACCGACGGACCCCGGACCCGGCCAACATGTCCATCACGGGCACCAGGCGCGAAGCCATCTCTGCGAATGCCGCATCCGATTTGCCGTAAGGGTCCTCGACATCGTCATCGGTCGTCGGTCGGAGGCGCCCTGTCCGGCGAAGCGCAACGGCCGACGCGAGAAGCTCTCGCCAGCGCGCAGAGCCGGTCGCCGTCACGGGAGCCCCCGCCTCTGCGACAGCTCTGCCGAACTCCAGTGTGGAGAAGATCCGCGCGAATGCCGACGGCTCGAGCGTCGCAGCGCGTTCACAATGCTCAGCCGTCATCCCGAGGACCAGGTCGGCTCCGCGCAGCATCTGCTCATCGAGCTGCCTGGCGACGAAACCGTCGGGGTCGCCCCCGTTCGCGCGCACCAGTGGTCGAGTCTGCGACGACATCCCTCTCCCGACCACCGCCCGCGTTCCGGCGCTACGCACCACGACCCCGCCGCCCGTGGCGGCGATGCGGCTCACGAGAATCCGCTCGGCCATCGCGGACCTGCAGATGTTGCCCGTGCAGACGAAGAGGACGGAGAACGTTGGAGTGGACACGGGAACCTTCCTCGGGCTCGGCGCAACGACAGGGACGGAGCGAGGAACACAGTGTCGCGCGGCGCGTCCGGCTCCACTGTCGTCTGGTACCGCAATGTCCCGGCTGCGACGGGCAGTTTCACCTTCGATATCCACCCGCCCCCGGGCCTCGACGTAGGGGGGTCACCTGGAAGCCCGCTCCCTTGCGGACGATCCGGTCGAGCGCGCCCTGTTGCGGGTCCGCCGATACTGAGGTGGTTCGTTTTGGAGGGAGTTGCGCGATGCGTGCCGATCAGATCCACCCGGCTCGACCGCAGACCCTGGTGGTGCACGCCCTCGGACGCCGTGTACGCGTGTGCGCCCGGGGACCGGGTGCCGCCGAGTTCTGCTCGCATTTCTCGACCGCGTGGCGCCAACTACTCCTCATCGACGCCGACCCGGACGTCGACGACGAGGTCTCGCTCGTCGTTCCGGACCGGACCGAGCAGACCATATCCGAGCTCATGGCAGTGGCCGAATCGCAGATAACCCTGAAGGCCATCCAAGGGAACGTCGGCACAGGCGTGCTTCTGCACGCCGCCGCCCTCACCGGCGAGTCGGGTGGGGCGACCCTGCTGGTGGGGCCGTCCGGTGCGGGGAAGACGACCGCCGCACAGTATTTCGGGCGTCATCACGGGTACCTCACCGACGAGATCGCCCTGGTGAGGAGCACTGGGACGGTGTCCCCCTACCCGAAGCCGTTGTCCGTCGCCGGCCCGCTGGCCACCGCGAAGACGCAGCGTTCACCGAACGACCTGGACCTCGCGACACCGCCCGCGGGCGAACCGGCGCTCGAGCGCATCATCCTTCTCGACCGGCGCCCCGATGCGGGCGAACACGCGCGAGTCAGCCGATTGGATTTGACCGACGGCATCTTCGCCCTCGTGCCACAGATCTCCTCGCTCACAGCCACTCCCCGACCGCTCGTCACTCTCGCCCGGCTCATCGCCCGCGTCGGAGGCGTGGAGCAGCTCACGTATCGGTCGATCGACGACCTCGACCCGTACGGCGCTCTCCCGACGAGCTCTCCGTTCGACAGCGACGAACTGGCCTTCTCCGTGCCGGCCGAATCTCCGACGCATTCGACACCGCGGATCGATGACGGCCGGGGCCTGGTGCGCACGCGGCCACACGACGCGATCGAAACACGTGACGCGCTGATCCTCGCGATCCGCGATTCGGTGACGGCCCTATCCGGAGTCTCGCGGTCGATCTGGCTCGCCTGCGAACGTCCGCGATCGTCGGCCGAGGTTCTGGATGCCGTACGAAGGGAGCACGGGCCCTTCCCACAAGACAGCGAGATCACCGCATCCCACGCGGACCAGCTCGTCCAACACGGCGTCCTGCGGTGGCTGTCGTGACGTCCGACGATCAGACGCCCACGGTCTCGTCCATAGGTGACATGGCGGATGAAATGATCCGTACCGCCCTGCGGCGCCGCCGGCACGCGAAGAATCCGGACGCCGTATGGGTGGAAGGGGCCACCGGCCGGTGTGCAGTGGCCGACATTTCCGACTTCCGCCAGTTCCAACTCGTGGGACCGTCTGCCGAGGTGTGGAACCGCATCGACGGATTCGCGTCCGACGATGAAGTGGTGCGGGCGGTGCTCGCGTGCTACCCGGGACACCCCGCCACCGCATACGCCGAGTGCGGCGCTTTCATCGAGACGATGACCGACCTCGGTTTGCTCGTCCATCAGCCCGGCAGCGACCGCGGCGAACCCGACGACATGGACCGTCGCCCTCGCGAAGGTCTCGTCGCGCAGCCAGCCCAGGAGGGAACCGTCACATGAGCACTCAGGTCGAGGCCGCCGAAACGCGATCCAGAACACGCGACCTCCGCGACTTCATCTCGATGCTCCGGAGGTACTGGGTCGGAGAACTCCTCATCCTCTTGGCCACCATCGCCGTCGTGGCCGTCTTCACAGCGCTACAGCCGCGTGTGTACAGCGCGACCGCCTCAGGCCTGACGCAGGCCGCGTCCGGCGAAAGCCTGTCCATGGCGCTCGCGGGCGACACGCTCGCGAAATCGCGGGCCGAGACCTATGTCCGCATCGCCACCTCCGATGCAGTCGCGAAACGCGCCGCCACGGCTCTCGGAGCCAAGGGGACAGGCGGATTGCTCGGTAGCATTCGTGCGAACCTGCCCTCCGGAACCGCGGTCATCGAGATCACCGCCAGCGCAAACAGCCCCGACGAAGCCGCCAAGCTCGCAAACGTGTGGGTACAGGCTCTGGCCGACCAGGTGAAGGAGCTCGAGGCGCCCAAGGACGGCATCAACGACGCTGCGCTCTCATTCGCGCCGCTGGCAGCGGCTCGTGCGCCCTATCTCCCCTCGTCGCCGAATCTTCAGTCCGCCTTCATGCTCGCGCTGGCTGCAGGCCTTGCGCTGGCGTTCGTCTACGGTCTGCTCCGCAACCACTTCGACAGGAAGGTTCGATCCGTCGCTCAGATCGAGGCTCTCATCGACGCCCCCGTCATCGGGATCGTCCCCTCGAGCGACCTGTTCGGCGAACGATTGCGAGTCGTCGATCAGCCGGAGAGCGACACCCGCCAGCTCTTTGCGATCACCGAGGCCCTTCGCGAGCTGCGGACGAACCTCAGCTACGTGAACGTGGACAGGCCGCCCCGCGTGATCGTGATCACCAGTTCGATCCCGGGTGAAGGGAAGTCGACGCTCGCCTCGAATCTCGCGGACGCCATCGCTGCCGCCAGCTCGAACGTCGTTCTCATCGACTGCGACCTTCGGAGGCCGACCCAGTCCGGGATCTACTCACTGCGCGGAGGTGTCGGATTGACCGATGTGCTCAGTGGACGACTTTCGATCAACGACGCCATGCAGGCGCCGGGCAATGACCCGCATCTGCGCGTCCTGGGATCCGGGCGCATCCCACCCAACCCGAGCGAGCTACTCGGCTCCCGCACCATGAAGGAGCTCGTCGAAGCGCTCGCCGAAGTCGCCACCGTGATTCTCGACGCGCCGCCCGTACTCTCGGTGACGGACGCCGCCGTTCTGAGCACGATCGCCGACGGGGTCGTCTTGACGGTTGCTGCCAAGCAGGTCACTTCGGAGCAGCTCGAGAAGTCGTTCCGCGGGATCGTGCGCGTACGGGGGCGGGTCCTCGGCGCCGTACTCAACAAGGTTCCGTCCAACGGGATCGACGCCTACGACTACGGCTATTACCGTAGCGACTATTACTACACCGCCAAGAGCGACGACGAGAAGCCGACCGCGGCCGAGGCAGCCACGTCGGAAGCGAGTGACTCGACGGCAGGCGAGATGACGGAGGCGCGGGACAGCGCGCGCGGCGAACGTGCCTTGGCTCGGCGTCGCGCTGCTCGCTGACCTCCGGCGGCCCTGGGTGCACGACGCCCCGACGGCGCGTGCCCCCCGCGGACGGTGCCCCTGGCGGGCTGCGCAGCGCGCAGATGCCCCGACGCGGAAGCCCTGGCCACCGCTTGTCGAGGGCATTTCCCTCTGTCACGGAGGCGACGCTGCCAGGAGAGGGCTGTGCCGTCAGGAGAGGGCTGTGCCGTCAGGAGACGCTGTGCCTCGACGATACTGAGTCAGAGACGTTCTGCGGCTGTGCCACCAGCGCCGTGTCCGGCGGTTTCAGTCCGGTTACGGGGTCTTCGGGCTTCGGAAGAGTGATAAAGATGCTGAACAGCAGCCCGGAGTACGTCCAGAGGAGCACGTCGAACGAGAAGAACATGCCCACGACCAGGGCGAGGAGTGCCTTCGCCATCCGCCCTACGCTGAAGAACGCGAGGACGCAGACGGCGAGGAGCACGAGGAGGCCGGCTATTCCCATGGTCCCAAGCACATAGACGAACATGTTGTCTACGACGCGCAGATAGGTCTGATGCATGTATCCGCGTTGATACAGCACGCGTTGGCTGCCCCAGCCGTAACCGAACCACGCCTCGAGCGGTGGCCTCGCCAGCAAGTCCGGGATCGATTGGAGCGCGCCCGACCGGTGGGACCATGAACCGGAGACGACCAGCTCCTGCGCGATACGCACGACACCGACGTCGACGGTCACCAGGAACACGCCTCCCGCGGCCATTACGTACAGTGTTCGCGCCCACGCCAGGAGTTTGGTGTTCATGGCAACGTGTACGAGCACAGCGGCAGACAACGCGAGGACCACGCTCCGAGTCCCACCGATGACCTGGCCGACGATGGCGCACGCCAGTGCGAGCAGACGCCATCCTTGCTTCCACCGCGCAGGATTCGACCACGCGACGATGAACGCGACTCCCTGGAGGAGCGCGAACAGAATCGGGTGGCCGAGCGAACCTTGCGCGCGCGCATATCCAGTGAGGAGCGGGTTCCCTCTCGCCCCTCCGCGGTAGCCCCAGACGGGGTCGATGTGCAGAATCACTTCGGACAGGCCCAGCATGAGCTGAAACACCGCCGTGACGATGATCGCCGCGTACAGCATCCGCAGTTCTGCCGGGTCGAGCGACGAGACCACGTATGCTGCAAGAACGGTCAGCCCGAAGAAGACGATGATCGAGCTGATCTCATAGCTGCCCATCAGTGCCACACCGAACGCGGTATAGCCCCACCAGATAACGACCAGGATGAATTGTCTGCCGCCCGCTTTCGGCGCCCGGCTGCGGAGGAGTGCCAGCACCAGCAACGCGATGGCGGCGACAAAAGTCGCCTGATAGACCTCCGGCCCCGCGGTCGTGTTCCCGCTGAACGACAGGATGAAGAACGACATCGACATCGCGACGCCGCGAACCAGTCGCGCAGGAACGATCACCAGCAACACCACGGCCACCACGAGCACGCCCGC
Source organism: Leifsonia sp. TF02-11 (assembly GCF_017565305.1). Lineage (GTDB taxonomy): Bacteria > Actinomycetota > Actinomycetes > Actinomycetales > Microbacteriaceae > Leifsonia. The sequence continues at coordinate 37,029 of NZ_JAGEKP010000012.1, read as the reverse complement.
GCCGACGATGAGGAGAAGAGGGAGGTTCATCGCCCGACGCGTCTTCCGGCCAGGGAGCGATACGCGTCAATCACGGGCCCGAAGACGCGGTCCGGAGATGCCTCGGCATCCACCCAGCTCTTCGCCGCCGCGACGACGGTCGTGCGAGCCGGATCGTCCGTGAGCACGTGGACGATGGCGTCTGCGAACTCGTCATCGTCGGCGTCGTCCGCCACAACGATCCCGCGACCGGACGCGAGGAGCCCGTTCGCCGCGGAGGTCGTCGCGACGACGGGACGCCGGCGCTCGAAGGCCTCGAGGACGACAAGCGGAGTCCCTTCCCACCGCGACGTCATCACGAGTGCATGCGCCGAGTCGAGACGGTCGGGCACGTCATCCACCTGCCCGACGAACTCGACCGGCGCCCCGATCGCCGCGGCCAGTCCCTCTGCGTCTGCACGCAGCTCACCGTCGCCCGCCCAGGTCGCCGCCACCGGCCTGGTCTTCGCCACGGCCGCAACAACGCGCACGAATCGAAGCGGATCCTTCTGCTCGACGAGCCGGCCGACGGCGAGAATCCGGACCGGAGCGGTCGCGTCAAGGCTCGGCCACTCCCGGGGAGGGAGCGCGTGACGCTGAGCCGGCGCGTTCCCGACGACAACCACTCGGCTCCTCGGTCGGCGCGCGTCGTAAACGACCATGTCGGCGACCGCGCCGCCGACGGCGAAGATCATACGGCTGCGAAACGACAGGATTCGCGGCCGGATACTCGGAAGCCGCGTGTGCGCGTGCTCCACGACGGGTATGCCCAGGAGACGCCCGGCGATGAGGCACTGCAAGGCCTCGCGCCGCTGGTGTGCGTGGAGGACGTCCGGTCTCTCCGCACGGGCTGCACGCAGGAGGGCCCTCGTCTGCCTGAGGAACCCCGTGGGCCGCTGCGGGATGAATCGGACGGACGGGGCCAGCCGAGCTCGCGAAGACCCGGGTTCCGCGACGACCGAGACAACGACTCCGTGCTGGAGTGCGAGCCAGTTGGACAGGTCGACGACGACCTGTTGGGCGCCCCCCGCGCCGATGTTGTCGATCACCTGCATGACCCGGAGCGCGCGGCCTCCGATGGTCTCTGACATCGGCGAGGGTCCGATCAGCTTTGGTCGATGACCTGGACGTCGCCGAGCGCGTTGCGAGCCTTGTCGAGAGCTTCGCCGATGTTGCGCGCGTCCATGACGACGACGGCGGCCGTTCCGTTCGGCAGTCGGAGTCGGAGTTCGAACGGGCGGAGCGGGGACCGGGTACGGGTGCGGGCTGTAGTGGACACGCTGGAACTGTAGGCGCGGAACTGCCGGGCGAATTCGGCGGTTTCCGGCCGATCAACGCTTCCCGGCGACCATTTCATCCCGGCGCTCACCCATCGCGACTCTCCTTCACAGACGCGGTCGCGCGTGAGCTATCCACAGATCCAGGCCTCTCCGGTTCCCCGTCAGTCGCATCTGGAACGATGGCTTCATGAGCACCACCGGCACCACGTCAGAGACCACCCGCGATCGAGCCCTCTCCCGCCTGCGCGCCCTCGTCGGCCGCCCGGACGCCGACTTCCACGCGGGGCAGTTCGAGGCGATCGAGGCCCTCGTCGACGACCGCAGCACGGCGCTGGTGGTGCAGCGGACGGGCTGGGGCAAGTCCGCCGTGTATTTCGTCGCGACGATGCTCCTGCGCGAACGCGGGGCCGGCCCGACCATCCTCGTGTCTCCGCTCCTGGCGCTGATGCGCGACCAGGTGGAGGCGGCGGCGAAGGCCGGGGTACGGGCTCTGTCGATCAACTCCGCCAATCGGCACGAGTGGGACGAGGTGGTCGCCCGGTTGAAGGACGACACCGTCGATGCGCTCCTGGTCTCGCCCGAACGGCTCAACAATCCCGAGTTCCGCGACCAGCACCTGCCCGCCCTCGTCGATCGCTGTGGGCTCCTGGTCATCGACGAGGCGCACTGCATCTCCGACTGGGGGCACGACTTCCGGCCCGACTACCGTCGGCTTCGCGAGCTCGTCCGCGCTCTGCCCTCCGGGGTCCCGGTGCTCGCCACGACGGCCACGGCGAACCAGCGGGTGGTCGCCGACGTCGAGGAGCAGCTGGGCGGAGCGGCGGGCGCGGGTTCCGTTCGCACGATCCGGGGTCCGTTGGCGCGCCGGTCGCTACGGCTCGGCGTCCTCACGCTCGACGACGCGACCGCGCGCCTGGCTTGGCTCGCCGGCCACCTCGCCGAGCTGCAGGGCAGCGGGATCATCTACACGCTGACGGTGTCGGCCGCCGATGACACCGCCCGCGTGCTCCGCCGGGCCGGACACGATGTCGCCGCGTACACGGGCCAGACGGATCCCGCGGAGCGTGAGGAGCTCGAAGCGCGGCTCAAGCGCAACGAGGTCAAAGCGCTCGTGGCGACGAGCGCGCTCGGGATGGGGTTCGACAAACCGGATCTGGGCTTCGTGGTGCATCTGGGCGCGCCGTCCTCGCCCGTCGCGTACTACCAGCAGGTCGGGCGAGCGGGCCGCGCCACCGAGACGGCCGACGTGCTCCTGTTGCCTGGCGCGGAGGACCGTGCGATCTGGCAATACTTCGCCACCGCAGCGATGCCGACGGAAGAGAAGGTGTCGGCGCTGCTCGGCGCGCTGGGCGAACAGGCGCAGTCCACGCGCGTGCTCGAGAGCCGGGTCGACCTGCGGTCGTCGACCCTCGAGCTCCTGCTCAAGGTGCTCGACGTCGACGGCGCCGCACGGCGCGTGCCCGGTGGCTGGATCGCGACCGGCATGCCCTGGACCTACGATCGCGAACGCTACGAACGCATCGCGGCCGCCAGAGCGGCCGAACAGGCCGCGATGATCGAGTACGAGCGCACGCCGGGCTGTCGGATGGAGTTCTTGCAGCGCCAGCTCGACGACCCCGACGCCGGCCCGTGCGGTCGCTGCGATCGGTGTGCAGGGCCGTGGTATCCCCGTGAGGTCGGGGCCGACGCGGCGCAGGCGATCTCCTCGGAGCTCGATCGTGCCGGCGTTCCGGTCGAACCCCGAAAACTCTGGCCGACAGGGGCGGACGCCGTCGGCGTTCCCGTGAGAGGCAAGATCCCGCAGAGCGAGCAGCTGGAGGCGGGACGGGTGCTGGCCAGGATGACGGATCTGGGTTGGGGAGGCCGGCTCCGCGGACTGCTGGCGCCGGAGACTCCCGACGCGGACTGCCCGCCGGAGATCGTGCGGGCGTGCGTTCAGGTGCTCGCGCAGTGGGACTGGACCCAGAGACCGGCCGCGGTGGTCGCGGTGCCGTCGCGCTCACGACCGCGGTTCACCGAGAGCCTGGCCCGCGGGCTGGCCGAGATCGGACGGCTCCCGTACCTCGGAGCGCTCACGCTCCGACAGGGTGGGCCGTCCGGAAGTGCGGGCGGCAACAGCACCTACCGCCTCGCCGGGGTCTGGGACCGGTTCGACGCGACGGGTCTCGAGTTGCTCTCCGGCATGCCCGTGCTGCTCGTCGACGACCTCATCGACAGTCGGTGGACGATCACGGTCGCCGGGCGTGAGCTGAAGCGTTGCGGCGCGGGAGCGGTGCTGCCATTCGCGGCGGCACTCCGGGCGTGATGAGCGGTCGAATCGGAACGCCGGTCAGATGAAGCCGCCGAAATCGCCGCCACCGAAATCGCCGCCACCGAAATCGCCGCCGCCGAAATCGCCAGAGCCGAAGTCGCCACTGCCTGCGTCCCAGCCGGAGGAGCCGTCCCAGCCGGAGCCGCCGTCCCAACCCGAGGTATCGGCGCCGGAGGCGGCGTCGGGCGATCCGCCGTCTGTGGCCGCCTGCTCCGCGCCGGGTGCCGGCAGGAAGGCGCTGACGAGCGTGGAGGCGATGACGTAGCCCGCCACGCTGCCGAGAAGCGAGCTCGCGAACATCCCTCCGAAGCCCATTCCGCCTCCCGGGCGGGCGCCGAGCGTGCGCTCCAGGGTGCCGGGTTGGCGCAGTTCGGAGCGGGTCGCGGCCTGGGCGAGCGAACGAGCGTCGTCCGCGCCCGGCTGCTCTCCCGCCGGCGCGTTGGCCGAGAGCTCCTGGAACACGAGGCGGCGCTGCTCCGGGGTCAGTTTGGCGAAGGCCTCCTCGTGGACCTGCTCGATGGTCTCGGGCGGGGCCGTGCGCAGGAGGTAGCGGTAGCGCTCGACGGCGATCTCGTCTTCGGTGCGTTGCGCCGACGGGGGCGCCGGCGGGCGCGGCAGTGCCGGCAGGCGCGGCAGTGCCGGCAGGCGCGGCAGTGCCGGCAGACGCACCTGCTCCGGCAGGTGCCGAACGTGCAGTATTGGCGTACTGCTGAGCGGGCTGGTATTGGCGAGTGCGGTCGTCCTGCGGTTCTTCGCGGCCGAGGAGTCGATCGAGGAATCCCATGGCCACAGCCTAGGAACGGAGGGTGAGAGTCCTCTCAGAGAACGCCGCCAGGTCGCTTTGCGGTTGACCGCCACACTCGACCTCCACAGCGGGCGGCTTGCTCGGCCGACCCGTCACCGGATGCTCGCCGGATCCTCAGAGCGTCAGACCCACCAGCACCGGTTCCGGTCGCAGGAGCACGCCGAACTCGGCCTGCACGCGCGCCTGGATGAACGAGGCCAGTTGTGCGACGTCCGCGGCCGTGGCGTGGCCGCGGTTGACGATCGCAAGGGTGTGCTTCGACGAGATGACGGCGCCCGACCCCGGCAGGGCGAAGCCCCGGCGGATGCCGGCGTTCTCGATCAGCCACGCGGCCGAGAGCTTCACGTCGTAGGGGCCGTCCGCCAGCGGCGGGATGTCGAGCGGGTGGACGCCTCCGAGGGGGAGGCCGATCACGACATCCGGTTCGGGAGGAGTCACCGGCCAGCGGGGCGCTTTCGCTGGCAGGCCGCGCGCGAACGACTCCGAGACGATCGGGTTGGTGAAGAAGCTGCCCGAGCTGACCGAGTCCGGGTCGTCGGGATCGAGCACCATCCCTTTGGAGGCGCGCAGAGCCAGCACCGCGCGCCGCAGTTCGGCGACAGGAACCCGGGAGCCGAGCGGAACGCCGAGCGAGTCGGCCAGCTGCGTGTACGCGACCGGCGCGCTGAGAGGTGCGCCGACACCGCCGGGAACCGAGTTGTCCGACAGCTCCAGCTCCACCGCGAGCACCACGCCGAGCCGACCGCGCTTCAGCACGGACGTGCGATAGCCGAGCTCCAGTTCCGCACGCGACAGACGTACGACGTCGCCGGTCTCCGCGTCGAGGAATTCGACGCCGACGAGGGCCGACTCCAACTCCTGCCCGTACGCCCCGATGTTCTGCACCGGCGCCGCACCCGTCGAACCGGGGATGCCCGACAGCGCCTCGACGCCCGACCACCCGTTCCGCACGGTCAGGGCGACAACCTCGTCCCAGGGCTCGCCCGCCTGCACCCGCAGCCGCACGCGACCGTCGGGGGCGTCGAGCCGGTCGATGCCCCTGGTCACCACGTGGATGACCGTGCCCTCGAAGCCGTCGTCGCTGGCCACCGTGTTCGATCCGCCGCCGAGGAGGAGCCACTCCTCCCCCGACGCCCAGACCTCGCGGACGGCCTCGACGAGCGCGTCGGTGGTCACCGGCGCGATCAGGGCCTCCGGCACGCCCCCGACGCGCATGGTCGTGAGCTCCGCGAGAGCGGGCACCCCCGTCGTCGCGTCGTTCACGCGAGCGAGACGCGGACCTGCGCCTTGCCGAGCACAGTCTCGGCGTTGAAGGTCGTGGTGAGGTCGATGCGCGCCACCCGCGCCTCCGCGTCGAGCTGGCCGACCTTGGCGGTCACCTGCACGCTCGCGCCGCTCGTCGGGTCGACGACCACCGGGCGCGTGAACCGCACCTGATAGTCGACGACGCGCGCGGGGTCGCCCACCCAGTCCACGACCGGCTGCACGGACAGACCCATCGTGAGCATCCCGTGGGCGATCACTCCGGGGAGCCCCACCGAGGTCGCGACGTCGTCGCGGTAGTGGATCGGGTTGAAGTCGCCGGAGGCGCCCGCGTAACGAACGAGCGCGTCCCTGCTGAGATCGAAGGTGCGCTCGGCGACCACGTCGCCGACGGTGAGGGACTCGAACTCGGGTGCGGGCATCACTCGTCTCCTCGAACGACCAGGGTGGACACGGTGGTCACGACGTGCTCGCCGGCATCGTCGACGATGACACTCTCGGCGGTGACCATCGAGTGCGTGCCGAGCGACTTCACGGAGGTCACCGTGAGCGTCGCGGTGAGCTCGTCGCCCGCCACGATCGGCCGCGAGAACGTGAACCGCTGGTCGCCGTGGACGACGCGGCTGAAGTCGATCCCGGCCTCCGGGTCGGCGAGCAGCTGGTCGAGGGTGAGCTGCTGCACCACGACGGCGAACGTCGGCGGCGCGACGAGGTCGGCGTGGCCGGCGGCCTGCGCGGCCGCCACATCGAAGCTGACAGGGTCGGTGGCGAATACGGCCGCGGCGAACTCCCGCACCTTCTCACGCCCGACGAGGTAGGGAGGGGTCGGGGGGAAACTGCGCCCCACGAGCTCTGGATTCACTGGCACCCGACGATTCTACGAAACAGAAGAGCCCCGGCGCAGAAGCGCCGGGGCTCTCGAAGCTGTGTCAGCGGACTACTGGCAGCTGTCGCACTGCAGCAGATCCATCGGGTCGACGGGAACTGCGTAGCCGCCGACGGTGTCGTTTTCGTAGTCCATGATGGCCTCCCCTAGAAGTCTGTTCACCGTGTGTCTCGCGGTGTTTACCCACTATATAACCCGAATGACACGATTGTCATTCCACTACATGTAGTGTTTTCGGGTTTTTTCTGGCGGACTGCCCGACACCCCCGAGATTACGCGGAACCACCGACATCGACCCCTCCGAAGTGGGGGAATCGACACGGCGTGTCGCGTCCGGGAGCCCGGTCACTGTTGCCAGACGCCGCCCGGGGAGAGCCACGGTCCGAACTTCCAGGGCTCGATGGAGAACGAATCGGTTGCACCGGGATAGGTGAACGACACCGACCCGTCGCCCGTCGGGAAACCGGCGAAGCCACCCTTCTCACCGCACCCGTCGGTGGCCCACCCTCCGGGGTCAGTCTGCTGGGTATACCGCCAGCAGCGGAACCGGTCCACCTGCGGCCACATACCCGGCGGCATGCTCTGCCAGTGGTAGGTGATGGTGTCGCCGTCCCGGGTGACCCATGCCTTCATCGGAGCAGGCGCGGGCGGAGCGGGCGGCACTGCGACCGGGGGCGCCGGTGCAGGTGCGGGAACCGCAGGTGCCGGCTGCGGTGCGGGAGCGGGAGCGGGCTGCGGTGCGGGAGCGGGAGCGGGCTGTGGCGCGGGCGCAGGCGCAGGTGCCGGCGCAGGCGCCGCCTGCGACGGTGCTGGCGGCTGCTGCTGCTGGGCGTCGGGGATTTCGTCACCGTTCCAGTCGATGTGCGCGTTGATGTAGTCCTGCGATTCGCCGGCCATCCCTGCGCACTGTTCGGAGAACAGCAACCGGAGAGCGATCTCTCCGCTCTTGACGAAACGATTGCCCGGGAAGCCTCCCCCGATGATGGTGGCGATGACGGTGGCGGCGCAGGAGTTTCCGGTGACCTTGGCGATCCACAGGGCCAGCTGTTTGTCGACGAACTCGATCCCCTTGCCGAGCAGGCAAGGCAGTACCGTGTTCCCGAAGGCCTTGCAGACGAGCTTGATGGCAGCGTCGCGGATGGTGCTGAACAGCGAGAGGGAGGTGACCCAGACGGTGGACTGGGCGTAGTCGGTTCCCTCCATCACCCACGAGCCGCCCACCTGGTGGGCGACAGCGTCGTCGTGACCGGCCAACGGCATGGTGACAGCGATCTTCCCCGTCCAGTCGCCCGCGATGTGGATGTCGTACTTGCAGTCCCCGACATCGGTGATCGTGGCCGCGGTCTCATGGGCGACGACTCCGGCGGGCACCTCGAGGGTGATTCCGTTGGCGGCCTTCACCGTTCCTCCGCGCTCCGGCGTGATGGTGGCGGTGGCGAGTGCGACGTCGGGCTGGGATGAGCACCCGGTCAGCAGGGCGACACCGAGGGTGATCGCGGAGACGGCGGCGACGAAGGCGGTTCTCGGGAAGCGCATAGGAGCCTCACTGTTTCGGGTACTCCGATCTTGTCAGCACGACAAGGGGCGATCAACAGGTTTCTCAGAGTGAGGGGCTCCCAGCGCCCGTCCGTGAGCGGCTGCGGCCGAGCGCAGCGTGCGGCGCGAACGTGGCGCGGAGTCCCGGTCGCGCGACCGTTACTCTCTGTCTATGCGACTCGGAGTCCTCGACGTGGGATCGAACACCATCCACCTGCTCGTCGTCGACGCGCACCCCGGCGCCCGGCCGCTCCCTGCGGCGACCCACAAGTCCGTGCTGCGCCTGATGCGCTACATCCTGGAGGACGGGTCGATCAGCGAGGAGGGCGAGACCGCCATCCTCGAGGCCATCCGCGCTGCGGTCGCGGTCGGTGAAGCGGAGGGCATCGATGAGCTGCTGCCGTTCGCGACCTCCGCGATCCGGGAGGCCGCCAACGGTCCGGCGATCCTGCGTCGCATCCGCGACGAGACCGGCGTCGAGCTGCAGGTGCTCTCCGGCGAGGACGAGGCGCGGCTGACCTTCCTCGCCGTCCGGCGCTGGTCGGGATGGTCCTCCGGCTCGCTCCTGCTGCTCGACATCGGCGGCGGCTCCCTGGAGGTCGCGGCGGGCGCCGACGAGTACCCGGACACCGCGGTGTCCCTCCCCCTCGGCGCCGGCCGCAGCACCATCGGGTTCCTGCACCTCGACCCGCCCACCGAGGACCAGCTCACCGCGCTGCGCGACTACGCCAGGGCGACCCTCGCGGAGGCCGTCGGACGGTTCTCCGGCCGGGGGCGCGAACACGTGATCGGCACCTCCAAGACCATCCGCTCGCTCGCCCGGCTCGCGGGCTCGACGGCGAGCGGCCCCGGCGGCACCGAGCGGAGCCTCCTGCGCCGCTCCGAACTCGCGGACTGGGTGCCGCGGCTGGCGCAGCTGCCCGCCGATGCGCGCACCGCACTGCCGGGCATCACCGCGGACCGCACGTTCCAGATCGTCGCGGGCGGAGTGGTGCTGCGGGAGGCCATGCGCGCCCTGGACGTCGCCGAGCTCGAGGTCTGTCCGTGGGCGCTGCGCGAGGGCATCATCCTGCGCTACCTCGACCACCTCGACTGACCTGGGCAGATTTGCCGCAGATGGTGCGATCGGCGGCCGTCAGGGCCAGCGACGCTCGACGCCGTCGAGGATGAGGTCGAGACCCGTGGCGAACTCCTCGTCGTAGTCGTAGCCGGACTCTGCGAGCCGGGCGACGACCTCCAGCAGGTACGGGAAGCGCTGCGCCACCTCGGCGGGAACGGACTGCTCCGTCTCGGCCGCCACCTGCCCCGACTCCTCCGCGGAAGCGAACGGGAGGGTCTTCTCCTGGAGGGCGAACCCGTACACGTACGCGTCGAGCACCGACGTCACGTGCACGGTGGTGCGGAACGGGAATCCGGCCTCGCGCAGGCACCCCATCATCGCGTTGTGCGCGGCGAGGTTCGCGAGCCCCGGCCGCGTGCGCGACTCCATCAGCCCGACCGCCCAGGGGTGGCGCCGCAGTGCCGCGCGCAGCGACACCGCTCGTGCGCGCATCGCCTCCCGCCAGGTGGCGCCGGCTGGCGGCTCGACCTCGGCCCAGACCAGGTCGACCATCCCGTCGACGAGCTCCTCCTTGTTGGCGACGTGCTTGTAGAGCGCCATCGGCACCACCCCGAGCTCGGACGCCAGCGACCGCATCGAGAGCGCGTCGATGCCTGCGGTGTCGGCGCGTTCGAGCGCGCGCCGGAGGACGCTGTCGCGGGTCAGGCGGGGACGGGTCGCCTCGGGCATACTGTCCCCTTTCGGCGGAGGTCGTGAACGGATGTTGACACGGTGTACGCCGTACACCTATTGTGCAGGTGTACGGCGTACACCATCCTAGCCCCCCTCACCAGAACCGAGGCCACCATGTCCACCGATCCCCTGCCTGCCGATCCCCTGACCGCCGATCGCCGACGCGCGCTCACGGCCGGCGCGCTGTTCCTCGTCACCTTCGTCACCGCGATCGCCGGCGTGCAGCTCTACGCCCCGGTCCTCGACGACCCGGCATACGTGCTCGGCCGCGGCGCGGACACGCGCGTCCTCCTCGGCATCCTCTGCGAACTGGCGCTGATAGCCGCCAACCTGGGTACGGCGCTCGCACTCTTCCCGATCCTGCGCCGCCGATCCGAGGGGCTCGCCCTCGGCTACGTCGTCGCCCGCATCATGGAGTGCGTCTTCATCGCGATCGGCGTGCTGTGCCTGCTCACGGTCGTCACCCTGCGGCCGCAGGCGACGGCGCTCGGCGACCAGGAGGCCGTGGCCGTCTCGGCGCACACGCTCGTCGCCCTCCGCAACTGGACGTTCCTGCTCGGTCCCGGCTTCGTCGCGGGCCTCGGCAACGGTGTCCTGCTGGGGTGGCTGCTGCTGCGCTCCGGGCTGGTGCCCCGAGCGATGGCGATCGTCGGCATGGCCGGCGGTTCGCTCGTCGCGCTGTCGGGGATCGGCGTGCTGTTCGGGTTCTGGGGTCAGGGGTCGCCGGTCTCCGCCGCCGCGACACTTCCCGAGATCGTCTGGGAGGCCTTCCTGGGGATCTTCTTCAGCTTCGTCCTCTTCACGCCGCGTCAACGCGCGCGCGTCTCCCGCCGCACTGCGAGCGGGAGCGCTCAGCTCTCCGCCGCGTGACGCCCCCGCCGCGGCGCGCCGCCGCCGAGCCGGCCGTCGTGCAGCTCCAGCACCCGGTCGGCGCGTGCCATGAGCAGCGGGTCGTGCGTGGTCACCACCGCGGCGACGCCGCTGCCGTGCACCAGTTCGACCAGCAGGTCCATGATCTGCCGGCCGGTCACGCTGTCGAGCTGGCCGGTCGGCTCGTCGGCGAAGAGGAGCGGAGGGTCGGCGGCGAGTGCGCGGGCGATCCCGACGCGCTGCTGCTGGCCTCCCGAGAGCTCCGTCGGGCGCTGCCGGGCGTGCGCCGCCAGTCCCACCCGCTCGAGGAGCTCGGCGACGCGGGCGTCGCGCTCGGCGGGCGGCGTCCCCAGGAGCCGGAGCGGCACCTCCACGTTCTCGGCCGCCGACAGCACCGGGATGAGACCGAACGACTGGAACACGAAGCCGACGCTGCGTCGGCGCAGGGCGACGAGCGCGGTCTCGTCGGCCGTGCCGACCTCCACGCCGTCGACCACGACCCGGCCCGAGGTCGGCCGGTCGAGCCCGCTGAGCACGTTGAGCAGGGTGGTCTTGCCCGACCCGGAGCGGCCCTTGATCACCACCAGTTCGCCGCGGTGGACCTCCAACGTCGCCTCGGCGAGCGCGACCACCGGCCCTGCCGCGGTCTCGAAGACCCGGCTGACGGCCTCGGCCGCGAGCAGCGGCCCGTCCTGCACCGACCGGACCCGCTCGGCCACGGTGTCAACGCTCGTCATCGGCGGCCTCCTCCTGCTGCGTCTGCTGCACGTGCGGCCAGACCCCGACGTGGTCGCTCTCGAGCGCCAGCCGCACACGTTCGCGCATCCCGAGCGTCGTCAGGTACTCCTGCGGCAGCTGGAGGCGGCCCACCCGGTCGAGGACCGCGTACTCCTCGGCGACCAGGTGCTCGTCGCCCTCGGCCGTGACGCCGGTGCGGCGCAGGACCTCGGTGGCGGTGCGCCCGTCGCGGATCTGCACGGTGCGCGCGACGTGGTCGGACACCGTGGGGTCGTGAGTGACGATCAGCGTGGTCACGCCGAGCTCACGGTTGACGCCGCGCATGGCCTCCAGCACCTCGGCGCTCGTCGCCTCGTCCAGCTCGCCGGTCGGCTCGTCGGCGAGCAGCACCCGCGGCTCGTTGGCGAGGCCGACGGCGATCGCGACGCGCTGCTGCTCGCCGCCGGACATCTCGGACGGGGTGCGGTCGGCGCAGTGCGCGACCTCCAGGAGGTCGAGGAGGTCGGCAGAGCGGCGCTCCCGGTCGGGCGTACGCGCCAGCGACATGGCGAGCGCCAGGTTCTCGCGCGCGGTGAGGTAGCCGAGGAGGTTGCGCGAGGTCTGCTGCCAGACGAACCCGACCGTGCGGCGCCGGTAGTCGACCCGCTCGCGCGACGACAGAGCGAGCAGGTCACGCCCGGCGACCGTCACCGACCCGGCCGTCGGCTTGTCGAGACCGGACAGGATGCCGAGCAGCGTCGACTTGCCCGACCCCGAGGCGCCGACGATCGCGACGAGCTCGCCGCCGTCGACGCTCAGGGTCAGACCCTGGAGCGCCTGCACCTCCACGCCGTCCGCCGTGAAGATGCGCACGAGGTCGGAGCAGCGGATCGCGGCGTCGACCGGCGGTGCGGCGGCGCCCGGTGCTGTGGTCGCGCCGGGGGCGGCGATCGCGCCCAGCAAGGTCTCCTGCGTCGTCATCCTGGTCATTCTCCTCCTGTCGACGGAAGGTCTCCGGCCGCGCGCAGCACCGCGGCGGGCGACGAGCGCCGCGCACCCGCCAGCGCCACCAGCGTGGCCACCGCGGCGACCGCCGCGAAGCCGGCGAGCGCTGCGGCGGTCAGCCACGGGTCCCTCGCGACCGTCGGCTGCACCGGACTGCCGGTGAACCCGCGCAGATCGAGCGGGCCGAGCACGATCCCCGGAAGCACCAGCCCCACGATCGCGCCGGCGACGAGACCGATGACGAGCACGGGGCCGAGCTCCCAGGCGAGCACGCCGGCCGTCTGCCGCGTGCTGAACCCGACCGTGCGCAGTGTCGCCACCAGGCGGATGCGGGAGGCCGTGTTCATGACCAGCGTGAGCACCAGGGCGGCGACGCACAGCAGCACGGTGAGGGCGATCGAGAGCAGCGCGATCGACTCGGTGCCCGCCACGAGCGGGGAGGAGCGGAGGGTCGCGCGCTCGGCGACCGCGTCGCCCACCAGGGCTCCGCTGCCGCCGATGCGGGCGAGCTCGTCGTGGACCCGCGCCGCATCGGCGCCGGACGACAGCGCCACCAGCACCGTCTGCGGGGTGCCGGTGACCTCGCTCGAGGCCGGGAGCGTCGAGCGGTCGATGATCACCCACCGGGAGTCGCGCACGTAGACGCCCGGCGTGAAGTCCAGTTCGGTCACGGCCAGGTGCACATTGGTCCCCTGCCCGACGACGAGGGCGCTCGTCACCGGGATGCGACTCTCCCATCCGCCGAGCACCGCGCCGGTGCGGCCGGGGAGCCCGCCGCCGAGGAGCGTGGAGAGGCGCGCGGAGGCGGGGAGGCCGCGCTGCACGGCATCCAGCTGCTTCGGGTCGACGAGGTAGCCGGAGACGACCTCGCCCGTGCCGCCCGCGGTGATCGCGATGCCGCCCGCCCAGTCCACCGTGGCGGTGGCGGCGACACCCGGGATGCGCTTCACAGCGGCCAACTGGTCGGGACCGAGCGTGGAGGCCGCCGTCAACGACAGGTCCGAGCCGACCCTCGCCCGGGCGCCCTGGTCGAGACCGTCGCGCGCCGTGGCGAGGACGCTCACCGAGAACAGGGCGATGCTGACCCCCGCCACCAGGGCGAACACCGGCCAGAGCACGGCGCCGCGCCCGCCGCGTGCACCTGTCCCGCGGGCGCCGGACGCGCCGAGGAAGGCGACGGCGCCGCTGCCGCGGCGGAACGCGGCGACGAGCCAGCCGAGAGGAACGCCCGTGACGCGCAGCACGATCACGCACGCGGCCAACGCCACGAGGACCGGGGTGAGGGCGGCGAGCGGATCGACCTCCAGACCGCCGCCGGAGGCAGTGAGCCCGCGGCGGGTCAGCAGGACGACGCTCAGCACCGCCAGCCCGATGATGGTCACCTCGGCGACCCAGGCCCAGCGCGAGCGCGCGCGCGGGCCGACCGGCCGCGGTGCGAGCGAGCCGGCGGCGAGCACCAGTGCGACAGGTGGCGCCGCAGCGCACAGTGCTGCGAGCAGCACCGGGATCAGCACCGGTGCGGTATCGGGCGTCACGGCGAAGGCGACCGCGAGTCCGACGATCGCCGTCGGCACAGAGGCGAGGGCACCGTCGATCGCGAGGGTCCCGCGCAGTCGACCGGGCGACGCACCGCGCGCCGCCATGAGCGCGAGCGCCTCGCGGCGCCGGCCCACGACGAGCCGGGCGCCCAGCGCGAGCACGGTGAGGGCGACCACGAGCGGCCCCGCCGCGAGGATCGCGAACAGCGTGTTGGCCGGCTGCGCTCGGCTCTGGAAGTCGTCGAGCGGCCCCTGCAGGCTCGTGCTGAACGTGAGCGTGACGGGAACGCCCTCGACCGACGCGACCGGCGGGAGTGCCAGGAACCCGCCGAGGGTGCTGCGCACGGCCGGCAGATCCTCCACCTCGAAGGATGCCGGCAGCACGGGGAACCACAGCGACGCGACGGCGCCGTCGAACGCAGGGGCGACAGCCGGCCACGACCCGGGGTCGAGCCACGCCACCGCTCCGAAGTCCTTTCCCTTGTCGCCCTCGTCGAGGAAGTGGCCGTGCGCGCGCACGGCGTCGAGGTTCCAGAAGTCGCTGCCGGCGTCCTTCGGCGCGACGATCCCGACGAGTCTCAGCGTGAGGCCGTCTTCGGTGCCGGTGCGCCGCTCGGCGCCGAGCGGCCACTCGAGGAGGCGCGCGGCGTCGCGCGTGAGCACGACGTCCACGACGGCACCCTGGAGCGACGACGCGGTGACAGGGGCCGGCCAGGAGCCCTCGACCAGCCGCGCCTGCGATCGCAGCCCCCGATAGGCCTCGACCCCCACGCTGTACCTGCTGTTCGAGGCGGCGTCCTTCGGCGGCTCGACGCTGAGGTCGAGACTCGTCATCGCCGTGTCGCCGTGCCCGGTGACGTGGCGCAGCGGCGGCTTCAGCCCGGCGTGCACCGAGGCGGCGATGCCGGGGAGGCCGTGCCAGACGGCGACGGGATCCAGCACGGGTCCCGCTGTGAAGGATCCGGTGCGAATGGCGGTGGTCAGGTCGCGGCCTCCCGCGCCTGCCTGGGTCACCTCGTGCCGCAGCTCGGCGGTCAGCAGGCCGCTGGCGACCCGCGGCCAGGCGGCGAGCGCCGCGGTGACGACGACCGTGACGAGAGTGAGCAGCAGCAGGCCGCCGCGGAACGCCTTCAGGGCGCGCAGCGCGAGGCCGGCGTCCGTGAGCCGGGAGGCGCGCGCGGCGGAGGGAGACGTCATCGGGTCTCCTCCCGGTACGCGGTATCGGCCGCCTGGCGCCGCACGCCGGCGCCGTAGCCCCACACGGCGACGGCGAGCGCCGCGACCAGCGCCAGTACCCCGAGTCCCATGCCGACGGGATCGACGCGACCCTGCACCGACAGCGTGGAGGGCGCGGTGACGACCGACAGTCGCGCGAGCGTGTTGCCGACCAGCAAGACGACCACGACCCCGCCGAGGAGGCCGAAGACGCCGGCGGCGAAGGACACGCCGATGACCTCCAACCGCCGTGCCCACGCCTGCTGCCGGCCGGAGAGTCCGACGGCGCGCAGCACGACGACCTCCCCGCGCCGACGGCGGAGGGCGGCGGTGATCGCGGCGACGACCGCCGCGACGGCCAGCAGCGCGCAGCCTGCCGCGCCCAGCCAGGTGCTGGCGACGGCCCCACCGAGGAATCGGGCGACGAACGCGCCGGAGGCCGTGCTCACGGTCGCGTCGGGACCGACCTGGGCGCGGACGGCGCTCGCGACCGTCTCCGGATCGTCGGCGCCGTCGGTGGCGAGCCACACCGACGAGGCGCGTGTCACCGAGGCCGACGACCGCAGAAGCTCGGCCGTGAGCGCGGGCAGGTCGGCGAACACCGCGCGCTCGTCCGAGGTGCCGGGGAGCGCCGGCACGATCGCCGCCACCTTCCCCTGCAGGTCGCCGACCGGGCTGCGCACCTCGATGCGCTGCCCGACCTGGAGGGCGTTGTCGTGCGCGAGTGCCGTGGTGACCGCGAGCGGGAGGGCGGAGGCGCCCGGCGGGACGAACCGCACGGACGCATCCCCGGTGAACGAGGCTGCGCGCGCGCCGAGAGCCCCGTCGGCCCGGAAGGCACCGGCATCGCCGAACGCCGCGGTGGCCGGGACCCAACCCCCGGCGCCGGACGGCAGCCCGGAGACGCGCACGCCGAGACCGGTGACGCCGTCCGGGGCCTCCAGCGTCACGTCGAGGGCGACGAGCCGGGTGGCTCCGTCGGGGAGGGCGAAGGCGATCGCGGTGGTCGCCGTGCCGCCTCCTGCGGGCGCTGGTGCGGGGGCGGGTGCGACCTGCCCGGCGACCGGGACGACCTCGCCGGTGGAGGTGGCCAGCCAGGCGGTGCCTCCCGTCACGTCCGCGGCGCCGTCGCCTTCCGCCACCGCTGCCGTCGCCGACAGCAGCTTCGAACCGGACGGGAGCTCCACCCCGGCGAGCACACCCGGAACCCGCAGGCGCCTGGCCAAGTCGCCGGTGTCGAGCAGGTAGCCGCCGATCGGCAGCAGCGTCGGCAGCGCGCTCGCGTCGGCGGCGACGACGGCGACGTCGGAGTCGCCGACCGTCCCGCTGTCGACGATGGCGGGCGAGACCGCCGTCACCCCGCGGACCGCGGCGAGGCGCGCGGCCCCGGAGGTGTCGTCCGGGCCGTGCGGGCTCCCGCTCACCCCGAGATCGGTGCGAACGGCGGCACCGTTCACGAGCAGGGCGGAGTCGCGCAGGAAGCCGCCGAACGTCCCCGCGTAGCCTGCGGCGAACGTCAGCGAGCCGACCGCGAGGACGATGAGCGCGACCGGACCGGCGAAGAGCGCCACCCCGCGCCCCACCTGCCGTGCCGGAAGCACACCGGCGACACCGCGACCGCGGCCGGCGACGCGCTCCACCGCGGCCGAGGCCGGCCCGAACAGCAGGAGGCCGATCAGCGCGATCGCGCACAACACAGCGGCCGGAGCGACCACCCCGGTCGGGTCGACCGCGTCGGAGCCACCGCCGACGGCGGGGCCGAACGCCACGAACCGCCAAAGTGTCACGGTTGCGGCGATGACCGCGAGCACGGTGAGGCCTCCCGACACGACGGTCCGGCCGCGACCGGCCTCCACCGCACCCGGCGATTCAGAGGCCGCACGCGCCGAGAAGACGACCGTGAGCATCGAAGCGACGACGGCCAGCACGACCGTCAGAATCGGCGGCAGCGCGACATCGAGAGCCTGAGTGGGCGGCGCGAGCGTGAACGACAGCACCAGCTGCGCCGCCACCGTGCCGACGACGGTCGCGAGCACCGCGACCACGCCCGACTCGACGACCGCGGCGCGGGCGAGGGTCTGGATCGTGACGCCGCGCGAGCGCAACAGCCGCGTCTCGACCCGCCGCGCGCCGGCGAGCAGCTGCGCGAGCAGTACGAGCGCGATCGCCGAGCAGGCGGCCAGCACGGCGAGCGGAACCGGGATGACGGCGTGCAACGCCACCACCGAGCGCTGCATCGCCGCCACAGTCGCGATCGCGTCCCCCTCGGCGGAGAACGGGCTGGCGCCGGCGGCCGAGTCACCGCTCAGCTCCGTGGCAGCGCCCGCCAGGGCCGCGTGGAGGCGGGGAAGCTGGGCGGCGGTCGTGCGCTTCGCGTCGGGTGTGACCACCCACCTGCCGGTGAGACCGTCACTGGCCGCGGACGCCGTCGCCGCATCCACGGCGATCCTGCCGTCGGTGCCGCCCTGGCCGTCGGTGAGGCCGAGCCACGCGGGCGCCGACGGATCGGCGGGATGCCACAGTGCCGTCACTTCGACAGGAACCGGCTCGGAACCGCCCTGCAACTGCAGGTGATCACCGACGCGGACGGAGTGGGCGCGTGCGAACGCCTCGTCGACGGCGGTCTGGCCGTCACCGGTGGGCCAGCGGCCCGCCGAGACGACGACCCGGGAGCGGAGGTCGTCGGCCGCGACGAGGAGCAGCGCATCGCCGCCTGCGGTGTCTGCGTCCTTTGCGACCGGGACCTGCGGAGCGGAGAACGTCCCCACGACGGCCGCGGACAGTCCGGACAATCGATGGGTGAGCACCCGGCGGACCTCGGCGTCCTGCGCGGTGAGGTCCGACAGCGCCGTGGACTCCAGCGCCAGCGAGGTCACGGCCGACGCTTGGCCGGACAGCGTGGCGCGCACCGCAGCGGTCGGCGACCGCACGGCGAGCCCGGACATCACGCTCGCGAGCGCTGCCACCACGACGATGACGAGCCCGGTCGCCAGGAGCGTCCCGCGCTGCGCCCGGCTGCGTTGCAGCCAGAACGAACGCGGCCGGCGCACCCCCGCCCCCGCCCGGCCCTCCCTCGCACGCATTCCCTCAACCTAGCGCGCGTTCGCGCAAACACCGCGCGCTTTCACGCACTTTCGCGCGCGCTTCCGCCGCGCGGGCTCCTCGAGGGGCAGGCGGTCGTCCCCTCGTGCCCCGAGTGGCAATAGTGCGCTCTTACGCGAGGCCTCCCTCCCGCGCACACCACCCCACGTACGCCGAGGGGCACGTCGTTGTCACTTTCGCGCACCCAAAGCGACAACAAGGTGCCCCTCGCGAGAGCCGTTCGTGGCCCGCGCGAGATTCGTTTGCGGCTCGCGAGCCCGTCGCTAGATGCGGGCGCCGCCGCCACGCGGATGCGGTCGGTCGAGGGGCACGTCGTTGTCGCTTCCGCACACCTAAAGCGACCACAACGTGCCCCTCGCGAGAGCCGTTCGTGGCCCGCGCAAGATTCGTTTGCCGGCTCGCGAGCCCTTCGTTCGATGAGGACACCGCCGCCACGCGGACGCTGTCAGTCGAGGGGCACGTTATTTTCACTTCCGCGCACCCAAAGCGACAACAACGTGCCCCTCGGCGAGCGCGAGCGGGGCGGGGAGGCCGCGGTCAGCGGGTGGGGAGGGCGGGCTCGTGCAGGGTGACGCGCGGGAGCGGGCGGCGCCGTAGGACAGGCGGACGGTCGACACCTGGCCGTCCTTCTCTCGGACGCCGTCGCCGTTCTTCTGGCCGAGCGGGGTGCAGGCGTGAGGGGTGGGCCACGGATAGGGGCCCGCGCACCCCTCGGGCGAGCCGCCGCGACCGACGGTTTCGCCCGCGAAACACGGCGTCGCGCGCTAGCAGCGTGGCGTGCGGTGGGCGGGGCTCGATCGCCTGCCGGGGCGCTGTCGACGTGTGCAGTCCGGTCCGCTGTCGGCGGCCGGCAGTACCGTCGCGGTGTGACCGCGTCGTGCTCCCTGTGCGGCGCTCCCGCACATCCCGGAGCGCCGATCGCGCTGTGCCTGACGCACCTGCTCGAGGCTCACGAGTGGGTGGAGGCGGAGTACGGCCAGACGGACCTGCTGCCGTCGCCGTGCGCGTTCTGCGGGTCGCGGCTCGGGGTGCGGTACCCGTCGGGGTGGCTGTGCGCCGTGTGCGAATGGCGGGTGGGCGAGCTGCCGCCCGACGGGGCCGCCGCCTCCCGAGTGGATGTCGTCTACTACCTGCGGTTCCGCGACCGGATCAAGATCGGCACGTCCGCCAATCCCGCTCAGCGGTTCGCCAGCCTCCCGCACGACGAGGTGCTCGCGTTCGAGCGCGGCGACCGCAGGCTGGAGCAGCAGCGGCACGCGCAGTTCGCCGCGCTGCGCATCCCCGGAACCGAGTGGTTCGAGACCGACGACGTGCTGCTAGCACACGTCGCGTCGCTGCCGCCCGACCCGTGGGGGCTGCTCGCGCGCTGGCGCAGCGAGGCGGCTGCGCGCGGGTGAGGTGCGGCTCGGGGCCGGCTGCGTCGCCAATTCCGGAGAGGGCCACGACACGCCGCTCGGATGTCCGTTCATCCGGACATCCGAGCCCATCCCGGACCGAGCTCCGGAGTTACCGACCGCCGAGGGCACGCCCCCGTCCCGCCCAAGTCACCGGAGATACGGGCACTCGACGTCCCGCACCAGCATCTCCGGAACAACGGACAAGCCGACCGCCCCACTCACGAATCTCCGGAGTCATGGACCAACGCCGCTACCGCGAGCAGATCTCCGGAACTACCGACGAAACTTCCGGTCCCGCAATCAGATCTCCGGAGTTGCGGTCGGCAACGGAGGAGATCGGCGGCGCCACGCCGCACCCGGGAGGCTAACGGAGGAGATCCGACCGCATCGCCGCGCAAACTCCTCCGTTGCCGACCGGCGGCGAAGGGTCGGCGGGGGTCGGTGGCTATGGGAGGAGATCGGCACGCGGTGCGCGCCGATCTCCTCCGGTAGCTGCGATGGGGCCTCCGGCTGGGGCGATCTCCTCCGTTGGCGACGCGCTATGCGGCGGAGGTGGCCGGCTCGGTGGGACGCTCGGCCTCCACCTTCGCGATCAGGCGCGCCATCTCGGCGGCCTCGACCGCGGCGCGGGACGCGCGAAGCGGCTCAGCCGCAGCGCCCCCTTCCGCGGCGACGCTTCCCGCCGCAGCCACCCTCAGCGGCTCCGCCGCGGCGACGCTTCCAGCCACCGCCACCCGCAGCGGCTCCGCCGCCACGACGCCACCGGCCGCAGCCGTGCGCAGCGGCTCCGCCGCGGCGACGCGGGCCTCCGCGTCGAGGCGGGCCAGGCCTGCCACGGCCGTGAGGTCGGCGGCGACCGCCGCGCGGCCGGCTCGCGAGCGGATCACGACCGCCGCCGCCACCGTGACCACTGCCGCACCGAAGGCCAGCACGCCGGCCGTCGCGAAGCCCTCGGTGTAGCCCGACTCGGCGGGGAGTCCGCCCGCGCCGATCGTTCCGGTCACCAGTGCCGTCATCACGGCGGCGCCGATGGCCGAGCCGACGGTGCGGAGGTTGGCGTTCATGCCGCTCGCGATCCCGGTCTGCGTCGCGGGGACGCTCTGCACCACCACGCTGGTGATGGCCGCGTAGATCAGGCCGAGGCCGATCCCGAACACGCCGGATGCGGCGGCGACGGCGAACAGCGAGCCGTGGAGGAACGCCAGCGACAGACTCGACGCCGCCATCACGACCGCGGCGACCACGATCTGCATGCGGAAGCCCAGCCAGCGCTCGAGCGGTCCGCTCACGAAGCCGGTCACCGCCATCGTCACGAGCATCGGGAGCATCAGCAGCCCCGACTCGGCGACGCTCGCGCCGAGCCCGTAGCCGGTGGATACCGGAGTCTGCACGAAGCGCGGGAAGAACGCGAACACCGCGAACATGGCGGCGCCGATGAACACGGCGGCGGCGTTCATGGACCAGACGCCCGGCTCACGCATGAGCCGCATGTCGACCAACGGGTGCCGCGAGCGCAGCTCCACGACGACCCAGGCCGCGAGAAGCAGGGCGGCGAGCGCGAACAGCGCGATCACCACGGGCGACGACCAGCCCCACTGGGCGCCGGTGCTGAGCGGCAGCAGGAGGGCGATGAGCCAGCCGGACAGCAGCGCAGCCGACCACGGGTTGACGCCTCCCGTCGCCCGCGTGGGCGACTCGGGGACGATGGCGAGAGCCAGCACGGCCGCGGTCACGGTGAGGGCGACGGGGACCAGGAACAGGCCGCGCCAGCTGAGGACGTCGGCGAGCGGCCCGGCGAGCACGGTCCCGAGCCCGCTGCCCACGGCGATGATCGACGCGATCGCGCCGATCGCCGACGGCAGCCGGTGCGCGGGGAATTCGTCGCGGATGATGCCGAACGCGAGCGGGAACATGGCCCCGCCGAGACCTTGCACGACCCGGCCGGCGATGAGGACGCCGATGCTGGGGGCGACGGCGGCGATGATGCTGCCGACCGCGACGGCCAGCAGCGCGAGCACGAACACGCGGCGCTTGCCGACGAGGTCGCCGACGCGGCCGAGCAGGGGCGTCGCGACCGCCGCGGCGATCAACCAGGCGGTCATGGTCCAGGTGACGCCGGCGGTGGTGGTGTGGAGGTCCTGCTGGATCACTGGGAGGACGGGGACGACGAGCGACTGGAGGGTCGCGAAGGAGGCCACGCTGAGTGCCAGAACGGCGAAGGTGGCGGAGGGACGGGATCGAGACACGGCTACGTACTTCCTCTTCTCGAAGGGGAGGCCGGCAGATGGCCGACCGGGTGAACTTTTCTCTGCGGAGAGCTACAATTGGAGGGAGGCTCCGATCGGAGGCTGCCTCCGGTTACAGGAAAGACACTACCGGAGGGTGCCTCCGCTTCGCAACCCTCAGTTTCGACATTCCCCGGAAGGACCCGCCGCCGTGACCGGCACCGACATCGCCCAGCCTCTGATCGCGCGCCCCCAGCGCGCCGACGCCCGACGCAACTTCGACGCACTGCTCGCCGCGGCGCGCGAGGCGTTCGCGGCCGACGGCGCCGGCGCCTCCCTCGAGGACATCGCGCGGCGCGCCGGAGTCGGCATCGGAACCCTCTACCGCAACTTCCCCACCCGCGACGCCCTCGTCGAGGCCGTCTACGTCGAAGAAGTGGAGGCCGTCGTGCGCGCGGCGGACGACGCAGCGTCCCTCGAACCGTGGGACGCCGTGCAGGCCTGGCTGCGTCGCTTCCTCCTCTACGTCGGCACCAAGAAGGCGCTGCTGGAGGGCCTCAACAAGGACTCCCCCGTCCTGCTCAGCTGCCGCACCTCCCTCTACGACGCTGGAGAGCCGCTCGTTCGCCGCGCCCAGGAGGCCGGCGAGCTGCGGGCGGACGCCAGCATCGGCGACGTCATCCGCATGGTGTCCGGCGTCGCGGGCGTCGCATTCGACGACGACGAGCAGCGCGACAGGGTCGTCGCGATGGCGATCGACGGCCTGCGCGCCCGCCCGCTGCCGGCCTCCTGAACCTGAGGGAGTGTTCAGACAGGCCGCTCGCGTTCCCTAGGCTTGAGGGATGGAGCTCGGTGTCTATGCGGTGATCGCCGTCGCGGTGATCGTCGGTGTAGCCGCCTTCGCCCGCAAGCTCGGCGTCGCCGCGCCCATCATTCTCGTGATCGTCGGCGTCACGCTCTCCGGGCTGCCGGGGGTTCCGGAGATCGACGTCCCTCCGGAGATCATCCTCGACGGTCTGCTGCCCCCGATCCTGTATGCCGCTGCCATCAGCGTCCCGCTCACCGACTTCCGCAGGAACCTCGCGCCGATCGCCGGCCTCTCCGTGTTCCTGGTCGTGGTCACCGCGTTCGCCTCCGGCTTCGTGCTGTACACGATGCTGCCCGACCTCAACCTCGCCGCTGCGATCGCCCTCGGCGCCATCATCAGCCCGCCCGACGCGGTCGCGGCGACCTCCATCGGCCGCAAGCTCGGCCTCCCGCCGCGCCTGTTGACGGTGCTGGAGGGCGAGGGGCTCGTCAACGACGCCACCGCGCTGGTGCTGCTGCGCACGGCGCTCGCGGCGGCGGTCGGCGCCCTGGCGACGCCGATCGCGGGCGTGCTCGACTTCTTCTCGGCCGTCATCATCGCGCTGGTGATCGGACTCGTCGTCGGGTTCGTCTCGGTGTGGGTGCGCTCGAAGCTGAACGACCCGGTGCTCGACACCGCCCTGTCGGTCGTCGTCCCGTTCGCCGCGTTCGCGCCGACGGAGGCGCTGCACGGGTCGGGCGTCCTCGCGGTCGTCATCACCGGCCTCTACACCGGGCACGCGGCCCCACGGCAGTTCAGCGCCCAGGCCAGGATCAGCGACCAGATCAACTGGCGCACCATCCAGTTCCTGCTCGAGAACGGCGTCTTCCTGCTCATCGGCCTCGAACTGCGCACGCTCGTGGCCGACGTGGAGCACCCCGAGATCCTGAGCGTGTGGGACGCCGTCGGCATCGGCCTGATCGCGATGGCCTCCCTCGTCGTCATCCGCTTCGTGCTCATCGGCCCGCTGATCTTCTTCCTCCGAAGACGTGGCGAACGCGCAGAGAAGCACGTGCTGCGGGAATGGCTGATGATCAGCTATTTCCGTGACCATCCTGTGCGCTACCGCTGGCAGGCCCAGCGAAAACAACGCGCGGAGATGCGCTACACGCGGCACCGCAGCGACCTGGAGGAGTTCCGCCAGGAGGCGATCGACTGGAAGGGTGGCGTGGTGCTCGGCTGGTCCGGGATGCGCGGCGTCGTCACCCTCGCGGCCGCGCAGTCGTTGCCCGACAACATCCCCTACCGGCCCCAGCTCATCCTGATCGCGTTCACCGTCGCGTTCGTGAGCCTGGTGGTCCAGGGCGGAACCCTGCCGTGGCTGATCAAATTGCTGGGTTTGCAGGGCGTCGACGTGAAGGACGACCGGCGACTCCTCGCCCGGCTGCTCGACGACCTGAGCGAGGCGGGCCTCGCCGTACTCGACGACCCGGAGACCGCGGCGGGCACACCGACACCCGTCGACCCCGAGGTGGTCGAGCGGGTGCGCCAGACCACGTACCTGCGGGCGGAGGCGGCGTGGGAGCGCATCGTCCTCGACGACGCCCCTCCCGGGAGTCGCCCGCACCACGTCTACCGGACCCTCCGGCTCGCGGTGGTCGACGCCGAACGCGACCGCCTTCTGGAGGAACGTGCGCGCGGCGCGTACCCGTCTCGCATCCTCAGCGAGGCGCAGTCGATGCTCGATATCGAGGAGACGCGCCTGCGGTCACGATCGCGGTAGCGGCTCGCCTCGTCGCTCCACGTCGTTATCACCCAGGCTTTCGTCCGAGCCGAGGCGTCGGACGAGTCCGGCATCGGCGAGCTCGTCGAGCACGGCCTGGGTGGTGTTCCGGGCCGAGCCGTCGGGTGCCGGCCCGAAGGCGGCCTCGGCGCGGGCGACCAGGCCGTCGAGCGACGACGGGGTCTGCAGCTCCCCCCAGAGCACCGACCCGAGCGGCGAGAACCGGGAGACCTTGCCATCGGCCAGGACGATGACCTCACCTCCGACCTCGATCCAGTCGTCGACGTGCGCGCGCGTGTACGCTCCGGGCGCGATGGGGCGGGGAGCCACCGCCGGAGCGTCCGCGTCGCGGACCTTCGCGAGTGGAAGGTGCGCGGCAGGCCGTCGCAGCAGCTCCGACACCGGCTCGACCAGGTCGGCGGCGTGGTGATAGCGGATCACATGGACGCCGCCGGAGACGCGCACGAGGGCCTCGAGACGCCGCAGCGCTCCGGGGAGCGCCCCCAGGTAGCTGGTCTGCTCGACGATCCGACTGAGAGCCTCGTCCAGGCCCACGGTCGCGACCGCCGGGGTCACATACTCGTCGTGGCGATCGAGGAGCGCGAGGCGGGTGAGCCGGAGCGGCCGCCGCACCTCCGCCAGACCGAGGGCATCGGGCCCGACGATCCGCTTGAGGAGACTGTCCTGCTGTTTGAGTGCGAGCGGCTTGGGGAACGGATGCACGGCGCCGTCGATGTCAACGGCGACCGTCTCATCCGACACGTAGCCCAGCGCGGTTCCGAGCGACGATGCGGCCGTGGTCTTGCCCGCGCCGGAGGGGCCGATCAGTGCGATGACATCGCCCGTCGCCGGATCGGCCAAGCCGGCGGCGTGCAGCATGAGGAGGTCGTGCCGACGGCGTTCGATCGCCAGGAGGTTGATCGTCTGCCGCAGGGTGACGCTGACGTCGTCGACGTCCCGACCGACCACGTCGGCGTCGGAGGCGCCCTCTCCCACGTCGACCGAGATCGTCGTCGACGGCGCGGTCACGCCGGAGACCCGACGCCACTGGGCGCGCAGCCGGCGGAAGTCGGCTCGGGACATCCCGGCGGCCTCGACGCGCAGCCCGACTCCCAGCGCCTCGACATCGAACCCCTGCCTCATGGACCGCCTTCCCCCGTCGTCGTCGATATGTCTCATGAAAGAGTATGGGACAGACATGCGACACTCGGGCGCCGGGCATCGTGCGGGACTACCCTGGAGGGCATGCACAAGATCTTCGCGTCGAGCTTCGCGAGCATCTATCCGCTCTACGTCGCCAAGGTCGAGCGCAAGGGCCGCAGCGCCTCGGACGTCGACACGGTGGTGCGCTGGCTGACCGGCTACGACGAGCAGGGGCTCGCGGCGGCGATCTCGAGCGGCGTCGACCTCCAGACCTTCCTCGAGGAGGCTCCCCTGCCGAACCCGCGCGCCTCCCTCATCACCGGTGTCGTCTGCGGCGTGCGGGTGGAGGAGATCGAGGACCCGCTCATGCAGAAGCTGCGGTACATGGACAAGCTCGTCGACGAAGTGGCGCGGGGCAAGAAGCTGGAGTCCATCCTGCGCTGAGACCCTCGCCACGCCCGGGATGCCCGCGTGTTTTGAGTTAATCAAAACAGAACCGATAGCGTGGAGCCATGGACACGGCACTGCACTCGGACGCGCTCCGCACGTCCGGGCTCCGTGTCACGCAGGGGCGGCTCGCCGTTCTCCGCGTGCTCGGCGCGCACCCCCACGTGGATGCGGAGACGGTGTACCGAGCGGTGTTACCCGCACTGCCCGGCACCTCGATCCAGAACATCCACAATGTGCTCGGCGACCTCACGGCCGCCGGCCTCCTGCGCCGGATCGAGCCGGCGCACTCGCCGGCTCTCTACGAGCGCCGCGTCGGCGACAACCACCACCACGTCGTCTGCACGTCGTGCGGGGCGGTCGCGGACGTCGACTGCGTCGTGGGCCACGCCCCCTGCCTGCATCCCTCGGATGCCGGCGGATTCGTGGTCGACACGGCCGAGGTGACGTTCTGGGGTCTGTGCCCGTCCTGTCAGGAGCGCGCGGCGACAGCCCCGCCGCGCGCCGAATGAGGTTAGGAGAACCATGACGCAGAATCACACGACCACCCAGACCGGCACTCCGGTCGGCAGCGACGCGCACTCGCTGACGGCAGGGCAGGACGGCGTCACCGCACTGCACGACCGGTATCTCGTTGAGAAGCTCGCCCAGTTCAACCGCGAGCGGATCCCGGAGCGGATCGTGCACGCCAAGGGCGGCGGGGCGTTCGGCGAGTTCGTCGTCACCGGCGACGTGACCGCCTACACGAAGGCCGCCGTGTTCCAGCCTGGCGCCACCACCCGAACCGTGCAGCGGTTCTCGTCGGTCGCGGGCGAGCAGGGCTCCCCCGACACCTGGCGCGACGTGCGCGGGTTCTCGGTGAAGTTCTACACAACCGAGGGCAACTACGACATCGTCGGAAACAACACCCCGGTGTTCTTCATCCGCGACGGCATCAAGTTCCCCGACTTCATCCACTCGCAGAAGCGCCTGCCCGGCTCCGGCCTCCGCGACGCCGACATGCAGTGGGACTTCTGGACCCTGTCGCCCGAGTCGGCGCACCAGGTCACCTACCTGATGGGCGACCGCGGCCTGCCGCGCTCGTGGCGCACCATGCCCGGTTACGGATCGCACACCTACCAGTGGATCAACGCGGCAGGCGAGCGCTTCTGGGTCAAGTACCACTTCCACGCTCTCCAGGGCAACGAGGAGATGCACGGCGCCGAGGCCGAACGGATCGCAGGCGAGGACGCCGACTACTACCGCCGTGACCTCTACGAGGCCATCGAGCGCGGCGACTTCCCCGCCTGGAGGGTGAGTGTGCAGGTGATGCCGTACGAGGACGCGAAGACCTACCGCTTCAACCCGTTCGATCTCACCAAGGTCTGGCCGCACACCGACTACCCGCTGATCGAGGTCGGCGTGCACACCCTGAACGAGAACCCGGAGAACTTCTTCGCGCAGATCGAGCAGGCGGCGTTCTCACCGGCCAACACCGTTCCCGGCATCGACATCAGCCCGGACAAGATGCTGATGGCGCGCGTCTTCTCGTACCCCGACGCCCAGCGCTACCGCGTCGGCACCAACTACAACGAGCTCCCGGTCAACGCACCGATCGCGCCTGTCCACAACTACTCGCAGGACGGCGCCGCGCGGCACGGCTTCAAGCCGGCGACCGCGCCGGTGTACGCGCCGAACTCCTTCGGCGGACCGTCGGCCTCCGCCGCGGCGGCGGGCGAGGGCTCGTGGGAGTCGGACGGCGCGCTCGTGCGCGCTGCGGCGACCCTGCACGCGGAGGACGACGACTTCGGCCAGGCCGGAACCCTCTACCGCGAGGTCTTCGACGACGCGGCGCGCGAGCGCTTCCTGGACACGATCGCGGGCGCGGTCGGCGGAGTGACCCGGGAGGACATCCGCGAGCGCGCCATCCAGTACTGGACCAACGTGGACGCCGGACTCGGGGTG
This sequence comes from Leifsonia sp. TF02-11, assembly GCF_017565305.1. GTDB lineage: Bacteria > Actinomycetota > Actinomycetes > Actinomycetales > Microbacteriaceae > Leifsonia. The sequence continues at coordinate 8,965 of NZ_JAGEKP010000012.1, read as the reverse complement.
GCGCTGCGCCGGCGGCTGGAGGCCGGGGTCGCGGATGCCGACGAGGCGGCGGAGTACGTGGGGGTCGCCGAGTAGGCGACCCCGGCGCTGACGCGAACGGAGGAGATCCGGCCGGTACCGGCCGCGATCTCCTCCGTTCGCTGCGTTTCAGCGGTCTCGGCGGATGGATCTCCTCCGTTGCCGACGGAATCAGCGAGCGACACGGGCGAGCTCGCCCGACGCCAGCGCAGCCCAGACCGCGCCGTCGGCCGCGACGGCGAGGCCGCGCGGTCCCGAGCCGGCGGCCAGCTGCACCCGCTCGGTCGCACCGGAGGCCGCCACGCGGACGAGCGCATCGGCTCCCCACAGCGACGCCCAGACTCCCCCACGGTCGTCAGCGACCACCGCGTACGGGCCCGCACCCTCGTCGAGCGGCACGACGGCGACCGACCGATCGCGGTCGACCCGCGCCAGAGCGTCGACCGCGTGCAGCGCCGTCCACACGGAGCCGTCGTCGGCGACCGTCACGCCGAGCGGACCGGAGCCCAGGGGAAGCTCGACGAGCTCGATCGCTGCGTCCCCGCCGCGCACATGCCCCAGCGCGGGCCGGTGCCCCTGCAGCGAGAACCAGATGCTGTCGCCGGAGGCGGTGATCCCCGAGGGACCGCCTTCCGCGCCGACCGGGAATTCCTCGACGCGACCGAGGATGTCGATGCGGCCGAGCGCCGCGCCGAACTGCTCGGTGAACCACGTCGTGCCGTCGGGGAGGGTCACCACGTCGAGGGGCAGGGCATTCGCCGAAGGGACGGCAGTCTCGCCGACCACACGCGGACCGGGACCGAGATGCACCAGGCGGTCGCCCGCGCTGTCGACCACCCAGACCGTGTCCTCCGTCGCCGGGCTCACCCCGACCGGCTGCGCGCCCTCGCCCAGGTCGACGAGGTCGACTGTGCCGTCGGCGGCACGGCGCCCCACCCGGCCCGCGTCGCCGAAGCCGAACCAGACGGCGCCGTCATCGGTCGCCGCGATTCCGGTCAGACCGTCGCCGGGCCGACCGACCGCGAAGAGCTCGACGCTCACAGGGTGGCGTCGATGGTGCGGTCGTACACGACGGTCCCGCCGACCCGGATGAGGCCCTCGCCCAGCGGCTCGGTCACCAGTTCGGAGCCTTCGCCCTGGGTGATGCGCAGCGCACGGCCGAGTTTCGCGGTGATGGCGACAGCGGCGGCACCGGTCGCCTCGTCCTCCACGATGCCCATGGCCGGCGCGAACATGCGCGCGCGCAGGGTGCCGGCGGCCTCGTCGATCCACGCGTAGGCGTAGTGCTGCCCCTCGGTGAAGGAGAACGGGTCGAGCGCGTCGACGTCGGCAGGGGTGGCGAGCGGCAGCCAGGTGAAGGCCGGAGCCCACTCGGCGCGCGCGTCGATGGCGGCCTCGTCGGCGTCCAGATCGACCGAGACCGCGACGTCGCCCGCCTTCTCGGCGAGGGCGCCGACCGGGGTGCGCTCGTGCGCCAGCCACCACGCCGTCCCGACGCTCGGGTGCCCGGCGAAGGGGAGCTCGGCGGCCGGCGTGAAGATGCGGATGGTCGCGATGCCGCCGGACTCGTCCAGCGCGTCGATGAAGACCGTCTCGCTGAACCCCAGGGCCGCGGCGATGTCCTGCTCGCGTCCGGCGGTCGCGGGCGAGCTCGTCACGATCCCCAACTCGTTGCCGTTCGTGCCGCGCTGGTCGGTGAAGACGCGGACGACCACTACCTCGATCTCATCCATAGCTTCCACCCTGGCATGAGCACCATAATCTTGCCATGAGTGACGATGCACCTCCCACCTCGTTTCCGCCCCTCGAAGACGACGTCACCCTTGTCTCGCCGCCCGGCGAGAAGACCGACGAAGAAGTCGCCATCGGCCACGCCGTCGACCGGTTGGCGGAGCGATTCCCGAAGGTGCCCCGAGACCGCATCGTGGAGCTCGTGCACCAGCGCCACCTGGAGTACACCGGCGCCCCCGTGCGCGACTTCATTCCGGTGCTCATCGAGCACGACGTCAAGCGCGAGCTGGCCGCGGAGATCGCCCCTGGGGCGTGAGACCCGGCCGGCCAGGCCTCAGTACTCGCCTTTGATGACGAAATAGGAGCCGCGGATCGTTCCGGCGAGCTTCGACTTCTGGCGCGCGAACTTGAACGCCGAGAGCTCCTCCGGCACCTCCATGCCCTCCGACAGCTTGAAGCCGACCGCGCGCTTGCCCGCGTCTTCGATCGTGTACATGACGTTGATCGACAGGCCCGACTCGTAGAACACGTAGGCCATGCGGATGCCGTCGACCTCGAACGACGTGACCTCGAGCGCAGGCGAGGCGATCACGATGTCGCGCTCGTCCTTCAGGATGCGGGCGACCCAGTCGAGCGCCTCCTGCTCCTCGGCCGCTGGAGCCGTCGCGAAGTCGTGGTCGTACTTGTTCTTGAAGTACCGCGACTCGTTCGCGCGCAGCCCCGCGAGGGCGGGTGCGACGGGGCTCGACTCGAGGCCCTCGGTGGAGACGTTCACGAAATCGACGACCTGGCGCATGGCTGCCCTTCCTCTCGGCTGCGGGACAACCCTACTGAATCACCTCGGCGTCGCGGAGGGGGTCGTGCTCACGCGCCGCCCGCCGTGACGATCGCGTCGGTGGCGAACCCGGCGACGAGACCCGCGAAGATGCACCAGGCGACGAGCGTCTTCATCCCGGAGCGACGCGCGACGGCGAGCAGCTCGATGACGACGTACAGGATCGAGCCCGCGGCCAAGCCGAGGAAGGCGATCGAGACGATGTCACTGCTGAACGCCTGGCCGATGATCGTACCGAGGAACGTCGGGCCGCCGCCGATCACGCCGAGCAGCGCGAGATAGCCCCACGACGGCCGCGTGCCGCCCAGCGGCGCGACGATCCCGAAACCTTCCGTGGCGTTGTGGAGCCCGAACCCGATGATCAGGAGCACAGCGAACGCGAGCTCGCCCTGTGCTGCGGCGGTGCCGATCGCGAGGCCCTCCGCGAAGTTGTGGAGGCCGATCCCGATCGCGATCGTGAGCGCGAGCCGGCGGGCTCCCGCCAGAGACTCGGCCTCGGTGGCCGCCACGATGGCGACGCCCGTGGTGGTGGCGGTGCCGCCGATTCTGGAACCTGACGTTCCGCCGACCGGACCGGCCGGCGTCGGATGCGACCCGTGCCCATGGCGCGCACCCTCCAGGCCCGCCGGCGGCCGGATCGGCGACGCCAGCGCCAGCGCGCGCCGCTTCATGTACCGGTCGACGTACGTCAGGCTCAGGAGGCCGACGCCGATGCAGGCGGCCATCAGCAGTCCCTGCCCGAGCGCCGGGCCGAGCCGGTGCGACGAGAGCGCCTTGTCGACGGGCTCCCAGGCCTGGGACAGCACGTCCCAGAGCAGGAAGAGCAGGATGCCGGTCGCAAGCGCGTTCAGGGCCGTCTTGAGGCCGACGGAGTTGGAGCGGATCCGGCCGACGGGGAGGCCGAGGAAGATCGTGAGACCGGCGACGGCGCCGAGCGCGGCGACACCCAAGGGGGACATGCGGATTCCTTCGTGCGGGGAGCGTCCGCTTCGACGGGCTGAGCGGATTCGTTTGTAAGGTAAGCCTTTCCTTACTAAGAATCAACTAAGAAAAGTCGCAGAAAGCGTCACTCCGGCCGCGGCACCACGATCATCGGCACCGGCAGCTCGCGCAGCATCGCCGCCGCCGTCGAGCCGAGGAACAGCCGGGAGGGCTGCGCCAGCCGGCTCGAACCGACCACGACGACCTCCCCCGGCTGCCAGTCCAGACGCGAGATCGCATCCTGGATGGTGTCGCCCTTCGCCACGACCGCCGTCGCGACGACGCCGGTGGCCGCGCTGGCCTCCTCCAGCACCGTGGCCGCGTGGTGCTCCCCCACGTTCTGCTTCGGCGCCTGCGCGTCGCCGGGGAGGTCGAGCGCGAGCAGCGACACCAGCCGCAGCGGGACGCCCGCCGCGGCCGAGAGCCGCTCACCCGTGGCGAGCACGGCCTCCGCCCCCGCCCGCGTGCCGACCATGCTGGTCACCCGGGTGAGCCGCGGTGCGTGCTCGCGCCAGCCCTCCGGAGCGAGCAGCACGGGGATCGGCGAGGCGTGCAGCAGCGCGCCCGCGACCGAACCGACCGTGAACCGGCCGAGCAGGCCGCCACGGGCGGCGCCGACCACGATCAGCGTCGAGCCGAGCTCCTCGGCGGAGGCGAGCAGGCCCTCCGCGAGCGAGTCGCCGAAGACGACCCGCCCGCTGAAGGCGACCGACGACGGCACGCGGGTGCGTGCGTCCGCCAGCCAGCCCTCTGCGGTGTCGCGCAGGAGTGCGTCGTAGGCGGGGTCGTTCGGCACATTGCCGCGCCGGGAGGTGTCCGGCATCACCAGGACCACATCGAGGTCGGCTCCGAAGGAGCCGGCCAGCGCGGCGCCGGCGGCGAGGGCGTCCTCGCCGGCCGGGGTCGCCGTGTATCCCACGAGGATGCGCTGAGTGGTGGTCATGGTCTCTTCTTTCGGGTTCGGCGTTGCGGGATGGATCAGGCGGGGATCAGCGTGTACTTCGTGCTCAGGTACTCGTGGATGCCCTCGAGGCCGCCCTCGCGTCCCAGGCCCGACTGCTTCACGCCGCCGAACGGGGCGGCCGCGTTGGAGACGAGCCCGGTGTTGAGGCCCATCATCCCGGTGTCGACCCGGTCGATCATGCGCTGACCGCGGGCGAGGTCCTGCGTGAACACGTAGCCGACCAGACCGTACTCGGTCTCGTTGGCGCGCGCTACGGCTTCGTCCTCCGTCGCGAAGGTCGTGATCGCCAGCACGGGGCCGAAGATCTCCTCGCGGAGGATCTCGGAGCCGGGCTGAACGTCCACGATCACGGTCGGCTCGTAGAAGAAGCCGTCGCGCTCGGGAGCCTTGCCTCCGGTCAGGACGCGGGCGCCGCGCTCGACGGCGTCGCCGACGAGCGCCTGCATGGTCGCGACCGCGCGGTCGTCGATCAGCGGGCCGATGGTGACGCCGTCCTCGGAGCCGGGGCCGACGCGCAGCGCAGCGACCTTCGCCGCCACGCGCCGCGAGAACTCGTCGGCGACCGACTCGTGCACGATGAACCGGTTGGCGGCGGTGCAGGCCTGGCCGATGTTGCGGTACTTCGCGAGCATCGCACCCTCCACCGCCTTGTCCAGGTCGGCGTCCTCGAACACGATGAACGGCGCGTTGCCGCCGAGCTCCATGGAGGTGCGCAGCACGTTCTGGGCTGCCTGCGCGAGCAGGGCGCGGCCCACCGGGGTGGACCCGGTGAACGACAGCTTGCGGAGGCGCGGGTCGGCGATGATCGGGGCGGAGACCGCGCCGGAGGTGTTCGTCTGCACGACGTTCACGACTCCGGCCGGCACGCCGGCGTCGGCGAGCAGCTGCGCGAAGAACAGCGTGGTCAGCGGGGTCAGCTCGGCCGGCTTGACGACGACCGTGCAGCCCGCGGCCAGGGCCGGCGCGATCTTGCGCGTCGCCATCGCCAGCGGGAAGTTCCACGGCGTGATGAAGAAGCACGGGCCGACGGGACGCTGCGAGACGACCATCGTCCCCGTGCCCTCCGGGTTCTGCCCGTAGCGACCGGAGATGCGCACGGCTTCCTCGGAGAACCAGCGCAAGAACTCGCCGCCGTAGGTGACCTCGCCGTTGGCCTCGGCCAGCGGCTTGCCCATCTCCAACGTCATCAGCAGCGCGAAGTCGTCACGGCGCTCCTGGAGGAGGTCGAACGCCCTGCGCAGGATCTCGGCACGGGTGCGCGGCGGGGTCGCCGCCCAGGCCTCCTGTGCCGCGACCGCGGCGTCGAGGGCGCGGATGCCGTCCTCGGGCGTCGCGTTGGCGATGCGCTTGATGACGCGGCCGGTGGCCGGGTCCTGCACCTGGATCTGCGGGCGGGTGCCCTCCTCCCAGGCGCCGCCGATGAACAGGCCGCTGGGAACGCGGGAGAGCAGGTCCGCCTCGCGGGCGGTCAGCTCGGCGGTCGTGGTGGTGTCGACGGCGCTCATGCGTTGGCCACCGCCTCCGCGACGACGTCGAGCCCCTCGATGAGGAGGTGGTCCGGGATGCTCAGCGGCGGCAGGAAACGGATCACGTTGCCGAAGGTGCCGCAGGTCAGCAGCACGACGCCGGCGGCGTGTGCGGCGGAGGCGACCTTCGAGGTGAGGGCGGCGTCCGGCTCCCCGGTCTCCGGGTCCACGAGCTCGATGGCGACCATCGCGCCCTTGCCGCGCACCTCGGCGACGCGCGGGTCGGCGGCGCGGAGGGCGCCCAGCTTCTCGAAGAGGATCTCGCCGATGGCACGGGCGCGCGCGGCGAGGTCCTCCTGCTCGTAGGTCTCGATCGCGGCGAGCGCGGCGACGCAGGCGAGCGGGTTGCCGCCGTAGGTGCCGCCGAGGCCGCCGACCTGCGGGGCGTCCATGATCTCGGCGCGGCCGGTGACGGCCGACAGCGGGAGGCCGCCGGCGATGCCCTTCGCGGTGACGATCAGGTCGGGGACGATGCCGAACTGCTCGGACGCGAACATGGTGCCGGTGCGGGCGAAGCCGGTCTGCACCTCGTCGGCGATGAACACGACGCCGTTCTCGTTCGCCCACTCCTGAAGAGCGGGGAGGAAGCCGTCGGCCGGGACGATGAAGCCGCCCTCGCCCTGGATCGGCTCGATGATGACCGCGGCCAGGTTGCCGGCGCCGATCTGCTTCTCGATCATCGTGATGGCGCGCTTGGCCGCCTCGGCACCGGACAGGCCGCCGTCGCGCAGCGGGTAGCTGAGCGGCGCACGGTAGATCTCGGGCGCGAACGGACCGAAGCCGTTCTTGTACGGCTGGTTCTTGGCGGTGAGGCCCATGGTGAGGTTGGTGCGGCCGTGGTACGCGTGGTCGAACGCGACGACGGCCTGCTTGCCGGTGTAGTGGCGGGCGATCTTGACCGCGTTCTCCACGGCCTCCGCACCCGAGTTGAAGAGGGCGCTGCGCTTGACGAAGTCGCCGGGGGTGAGCCGGTTGAGCGCCTCGGCGACGTCGACGTAGGAGTCGTAGGGCGCGACGGTGAAGCAGGTGTGCGTGAACGCGGCGACCTGCTGCGTGACGGCCTCGACGATGCGCGGGGCGGCGTTGCCCACACCGGTCACGGCGATGCCGGAGCCGAAGTCGATGAGCGAGTTGCCGTCGACGTCGACGAGCACACCCCCGCCCGCTGCGACGGTGTAGACCGGGATGGTCGCGCCGACACCGGCGGCGACGGCCTGCGCCTTGCGCTCGGCGCGCTTGCGCGACTCCGGTCCGGGGATGGGGGTGACGAGCCGGCGCTCCTGCGGGAGCGAGGGGCCGCCGACGAGGGCTGCGGAGGCGGGAGAAACGATGGTCATGGCGGCATCGTAAGGAGCGGGGCGTGACCAGCGCCTGGACGGACCGTACAATTTCAGAAACTGGATTCGACACCCTGGCAGATGGAGTGCCCGATGCCCGCGACCCTCGCCCAGCTCCTCGCGCGACCGGAGCTCGGCCTGCGCCTGCTCACCCCGGCCGACGTCGGCGACCTCGACGCCCCGCTGTCGTGGGCGCACAGCTCCGACCTCCCCGACCCCACGCCGTTCCTGTCGCCCGGCCAGGTGCTGCTGGTCACCGGCACGCCCGACGACGTCGACCCGTACGTGACGCGGCTCGTGTCGCACGGGATCGCCGGCCTCGGCTTCGGCACCGAGGTTGTGCGGGCCACCCCCGCCCCCCTGATCGACGCCTGCGCCCGGCTCGGCCTCCCCCTCTTCGAAGTGCCGTACCGCACACCGTTCATCGCCGTCGCCCGCTTCGTCGCCGACCGGGTGGCGGCCGACGCCTACGCCCGCAACACCTGGGCGCTGCGCGCCTCCCGCGCGATCTCGCTCGCCGCGCTGCGGCCCGACGCGCTCGGCGCCGTGCTCGGCGAGCTCGCGCGCCAGATCGAGCGACCCGTCGCGCTGTTCGGGGCGGACGGGGCGCTCGACCGCATCGCGCCCTCGGGAGCCCTCGACGCTGCGGCGCGCACGGCGCTGACGGAGGCCGCCGAGCCGCTGCTGCGCAGCCGACGGCGAGCGGCGGGGACCGCGAGCACGGACGACGGCCCGTTCGCCCTGCAGACTCTCGGCGCGGCCGGACGCCTGCGCGGCGTGCTCGCCGTCGGGTCGGAGGGGCTGGACCAGGCCGCACAGCAGGTCGTGACCGGCGTCGTCGCGCTCGCGGGCCTGGCGCTCGAGCAGAGCCGCGCCACCGACGCCGCGCGGGCCAGGCTCCGCACGGCCGTCTGGCGCGCGCTCCTCGCCGGCGAGCGGGCGCTCGCGGAGACGATCGCCGAGCCGGTGCTCGGCGCGCTGCCGGACGGCCCGGTGCGCGTGACGGTGCTGCGCGGCACCGCGGGCGCCGCCGCCGCGGACTGGCTGGAGGCCGACGGCGACGGCTTCTTCGCCCGCGACGGCCAGGAGCTCGTGGTCGTCGGCGCCGCCCCGGAGACGGTCGCCCGGCTCGCCGCGCGCTTCGAGCTGCGCGGCGGCTCGTCCGCTCCCGTCGCGCTCGACGCCCTGGCCGCAGGGGTGACCCAGGCCGGTGTCGCCGCGCGACGGTCGACACCGGACGAGCCGGTGCCGTCGTTCGACGACGTGGCGGCGGCGGGGATGCTCGCCCTCCTGCACACCCCCGACGCCCGGGCCGTCGCGGCGACCGCTCTCGCCCCGCTGGCGGAGGCCGACCCCGCGCTGCCGGGAGTCCTGCGCACCTGGCTCGACGCCGACGGCGTGTACGACGTGGCCGCCCGCCAGCTCGGCATGCACCGGCACACGCTGCGCGCGCGCGTCGCGGACGCCGAGCGGCTGCTGGGCAGCGACCTCGGCGGCTTCGCCGCGCGCGCCGACCTCTACGCGGCGCTGCGCGCCGTCGAGTAGGCGCGCGCCCCGCCCCGCCTCGCCCCCC
>NZ_JAGEKP010000011.1 GCF_017565305.1 Leifsonia sp. TF02-11 | reverse complement strand
CACAACGTGCCGGGGAACTACAGCTAGCCGGCACCGGAGCAGCGCAAAACTCAGCCCGAGCAGGAGAACGGTCGTCGCTGTAACAGCGCGATTCCTGACGCCGACCACAAAGACAGCGCCGAGAGCCGCGCCCACCACTGCCATCGTCCACGGCAGAATCGCCCCTATCTCCACACTGCTGAGCCCGATCGCAGAGAAGAGGGATTCAAGGACGACCACGATGCTGGCGGCGACCAAGCATCGCAACCGTGGCAGGCACTGAAGAAGATCAACGGTCGCCAGCCCGAAAAGCGCAAGCGGCAGATACGGCGCCAACCAGCCCGCCCCGGTTAGCCCGATGGTCAGCGCCGCGCGCTACAGGATGTAAACGACGATCGCCGCTATGGGCGAATGAAAACCTAGTCGTGCGAATGATCACCCACCCAGCGCTCAGCAGCGAGAGCAGGGCAACAGGCAGATAGAGCGTCTCGCTGAACTGGGGGACGTCCGTGTCGTACTCCATCACAAGAATCTGAGCTGCAGCCAGCACGACGGCGAATAGCCCGATCTGCAACTGGCGCCACGGTCGATCGGAAACGCTGACCAGCATCGCACCCAAGAGGACCGTCGTTGAAATTACCGACAGCAGGTGCGGAGGCGACCGCAAGACTGCGTCACGCCCAAAAGTGCTGTGCCAAAAGGCATCAGCGGGAGCGGCGATCGCTGTGGCAGCAGCGCTTGCCGCGGCGAGGATGAACCCCGGCGCGCGACCCAGGGGCATTCAGGGATCGAGTATCGCGAAGTATCCGCACCGCCCAGAGACTCAAAGTGACGCCAACCGCGACGATTGATGCATACAACAGTAAGGTGCGGAGGAATCAGGGCACTATCTCGGCCGAGGGTGGAATGCCAGGAGTCGTCCCAATACGCCGACGCGAGCCCCAGCGCGCTCGCCACGACAATCATCACCCACTCGGGCGCCCAACACCACTCGGCAAGGAGAGATCCATAATGGGATGGTATACCCTCCCAGGGTATGCGGGAAGACGGGCCGACGGGTTAGAGACCGGCGATGAGATCGGCGCAGGCCCGTTCGCAGCGCCGGCACACATCGGTGCAAATGCGGCAGTGTTCGTGCATGCTGGCGTGCTTGTCGCATTCGTCTGCGCACGCACCGCAGGCCGCGCGGCACGATTCCAGTGCCGCTCGGGTGACGTTTGCGTCGTAGCCGGTGTGTCGGGAAAGCACGTTGGCGGTGGAGGCGCAGATGTCGGCGCAGTCGAGGTCAGTGCGTACGCACTTGACCAGGTCCGCGACCATCTCTTCGCTGAGACAGGCGTCGGCGCAGGCGGTACAGGTTTGCGCGCACTCGATACACGCCTCGATGCAGGCCACGAGCTTCTGCCGGTCGACGTCTCCGAGATCGGCCGGGTAGCTGTCAAGCATTTGTTCAACGGCGGACATAGTGCTTCTCCTTCACGATCAGCATCCCCATGCATAGGCGAGGGTACGCCGAAAGTGCAGGCCGCACGATCTGCATCGACGCGATTCCTTCCGATCTATTTCGGGCATCAGAACGAGGGTGCAGGCGCAAGGCTGCACCCACGTACCCATAGCGGCAACCGATCCCCGACAGACGGACCCTTTGTGAGCGGCAAGCCGCGACGCCCACCAAGATGAACGCAACGTCCTGATCAGCGGTGTAGTGCAGGCGACGGCTCCACGAGCTTGGGGAGAAGCCGGGCATATGGATCACTCAACTTCTTCCGAGAATGCCCGCTCGGTCGTTTTTCGGCACCGCTCCGGATCCTCGCCGGCAACCGCAACGCCAGCGCAGCGCGGGCGAAGCGACCGTTCAGGACCGTTTGCGAGAATGCTCCTGATCGAGATCAGTAAGGGATGAACATGATTCGCGTACACGATGCCAATGGGCATCCTCGCACGCGCGCGTTTCTGCTGGCATTGGCCATGTTGTTCGTCGCAGTTCTGGTGACCATGGCGTGGGTCCATTCAAGTCCTCGCCATGCCGTCGGCGGCTTCCCTGCGGATGCTGTGGTGGCGGCGCAGCCAAGCCCGGTTGACGCTGTGCATGAACCGTCCGAAAGCCACAGTGACAATAGCTCCTCCGCGGAATCAGAGGACCATTCGTACCTCCGTTCTCGCCACAGCGACACACCTCTCCCCCTAGCCAACATGTTGGCCGCTCGAAGCACGGCCACGGCGCCCATCGAGCTCAGGCACGTTCCGACGCGTGCACCCAATGAACGACTAGTCGCTCCGCCGGACTGGTCTGTCGCAGTGGTCAAGATTTCAGTGAGTCGAACCTAGGAATCATCTTCTCGGGACCGTCGCGTCCCGATCCGATGTACCTACTAGCCGCCAGACGCGGCATGTTCTCGCGCGCGATCCCCTGCGCGCCACGGTTCGCCGACTCATTGAAAGCCCCAACCATGAAACACTTCCTCCCCATTTGTCTAGGAAAGACCGTTCGATCTTTGCTGCGACTCGCCCGCCGCGGATCTGCGCTCCCCGGCCTGATCATCGAACGAATCGATGTTGCGCTCCTCCCGGACGTGCTTGGCTCCCTACCCCGCGGCGTGGTGGTGGTCGCCGGAACTAACGGGAAGACCACTACAACAAAACTCATCGTTGAAGTTCTTCGAGCGCACGACCTGAAAGTCTTCTCGAACCCGAGCGGCAGCAATTACAGCCGCGGCATCCTCTCGTCGCTTTTGGGGCAAATCTCGTTCTCAGGCCGACTCGACGCAGACATTGCCGTGCTTGAACTCGACGAGGGACACGCGGCCGCGTTCGTGAGCGCGGTGCCGCCACGACACTCGCTCATTTTGAATGTGATGCGAGATCAAATGGATCGATATGGCGAGATCGACCACACGACGAGCCTGCTGCATCAAGTCGCTGTGGCAACTACTCGCGATGTCATCGTCAACGATCTGGATCCCCGGCTGCACAGTGAACGCTTTCTGCAAGGTGTCGACGCTGCTGTATCAGCCTTCAGCGCATCCCCTGAACTTCAACCCCTATTTCCCGGGGACGACGAGCTGCTTGAGACGGATCAACGGGCAAACATCGCAATCTTCGACCAGACCACGCTTGAGCGGATTGAGCCAACTCCTGTCGCATCATTTGACGGCGCTTCGCTTCCATTCACGCTCTCATTCGGAGGTTCGTTCAACTCCCTCAACGCGGTCGCTGCCCTGTCGATCAGTCGCGCGGTTCTAGGTAGCGATTTCGATCCACACCGCGCTTCCGAAGCACTAGCCCATGCAGCGCCCGCGTTTGGGCGCGGCGAACTCATCACGTTCAAAGGACAGACGATCCACCTGGTCTTGGTTAAGAATCCCGGCGCATTCCGGGCAGCGTTGGAATCGTACTCGGGCGACGGCGCTCACACGATGATCGCGCTCAATGATCATGACGCCGACGGGAAAGACGTCTCCTGGATTTGGGATGTCGACTTCGCCCCCCTCAAATCCGACAAAGTGCAGCTCGTGACCGGAACACGCGCGCCCGATCTTGAGTTGCGGCTTCACTACGACGACATAGCGGTGGCCATCCGCGAACCTGATATTCGACGCGCATTGGACCTCTTCATTAAGACTCCAACGCCGACTCTCAAGCGCATCTACTGCACGTACACGGCGATGCTCGCGGTCAGACGCACGCTCCGTCCCGGAATCCTTGGAGAAGCAGCATGAAGCGCACGCTCACAATCCTGTCGCTTTACCCCTCGCAGATGAACGTCTACGGCGACCGCGGCAATGTGCTCGTCCTCCGGCGTCGCCTGGAGTGGCGAGGCTACCGAGCCAACGTTCTCGAACTCCATCCCGGCGAAACGCTCCCCCGAGACGTCGATCTCGTTGTCGGTGGAGGCGGGCAGGACCGCGGACAGGTTGCAATTCAACCGGACCTTCTTCGACACCGTCACGACTTGCGGGCAATGGCCGAAGACGGCACCCCCATGCTGCTGGTGTGCGGACTGTACCAGTTGTTCGGCCATTCCTTGCAAGTAACCGACGGCACCCGACTGGCAGGGATCGGGATCCTAGACCTGGAGACCCAGCCGGCACCCCAGCGAAGCATCGGCAACATCTCCGCCGAAACGTCGAATTTTGGAACGCTCGTCGGTTACGAAAACCACGCCGGAGCGACCACTCTCGGCCCAGAGGCGCGACCCCTGGGCACAGTTGCGGCCGGCCAAGGCAACAACGGCATCGACCGCACAGAAGGCGCGCGCAGGTGGGCCACCTTCGGCACGTACCTCCACGGGCCCCTCCTTCCACGCAATCCCTTCTTCGCCGATCACCTGATCCGGGTCGCGCTCGAACGTCGCTTCGGCCAGGTCGAGCTGGCCGATCTCAGTCACGCTGCCGAGCAGCTGGCGCGGGCCTCCGGAAGTCGGCGTCGGTGACGCCCCGACATGCCCGAGGGTTGGAAACTCGAATCGCGCAAGCCCGAAGGGGTAGCCGCGAAACGTTCGCTCTGCTGCGCTCGATGTGGGCTGACTATACGCATTTGCGGCCGCTGGCGCGAAGGCCCTACCAGGAGCGCCTGACCTTCGCGTGGTCAACAGTTATCGGCGCAATTCTCATCGCAGCAGTGACGGTGAGCCTTGGAGCGGTCTACGGCATCATCGCTCCTGCCGGCACTATCGACCGCGGCCGCGGCGAACCTGCGACCGCTATCTCTCCCCCAGAGACGCGACCGGTACCCAGCATCGTGCCCACGCCGGTGCAGCCGGGGGTGTACTCGCTGACAGACCCCAGCAGCCCCTGGTTCCTCGTCAACAAGCTCCGCCCCATCCCCGGCGCTGCGACCTACGAACCCAGTGACCTGACAACCCTCCCCCCGGATATTCCCAACCCAAATGGTCAAACCCTTCGCCGGGCTGCTGCAGCAGCATTCGTCCGGCTCGCCGCAGTCGCGAAAGCCGAAACCGGAGCGACTCTCGTCGCCCAAAGCGGATACCGCTCCTTCAAATACCAGACCAATGTCTACGCCTCCTACACAAAGTCCGATGGCGGAGCTGCGAACGCGGACACAACGAGCGCACGACCCGGTTACAGCGAACATCAGACGGGGATGGCTGTCGACATCCTCGACACACAAAGCGGTTGCGGGCTCGAGGACGATTGTTTTGGAAGGTCGTCCACGGGGGTGTGGCTTGCTGCCAACGCCTACCGATACGGATGGGTCCTTCGCTACCCGCCCAACAAATCGACGGTCACGGGGTTCGCTTACGAGCCATGGCACTTTCGGTGGGTCGGCACAGCGTTGGCGTCCCAGCTCCGCGACAGCGGAAAGCAGACATTGGAAGAGCTCTTTGGGCTTGCTCCCGCGCCCAACTATTCTGACCAACCCGAAAGGACCGCACGCTAGCTGAACGGTCGCCCGCTCCCTTCGACCCGAGGAACAGCCACCCGCGCGAGTAGGGTCTGCTGTGACTACCACCAGGCAGCCTTCCGGGACTGTCTCAATAACGGTGTGTGAGGGCTCGGCTTGATCCGAAAGGAGATGGCCGTGTCGGACACGACCGAGATTGAGTTGCATGCGATGGTCGATCCCGTGACAGGAGAGATCATTGATCAGAAGGACCTCGCGGAGCGGCTGCTCGTGTAGGCGAAAGAACAGGGCGTCAGCCTGGTTGGCCCGGGAGGGCTGCTGAACCAGCTCACCAAGAACGTCCTCAAGGCGGCGCTGGAAGCGGAGCTGACCGAGCACCTCGGCCACGAGCATGGCGGGGTTCCGATGCGGCGAACATGCGCAACGGGACCCGGGTGAAGACGGTGCTGACAGAGATCGGCCCGGTCCAGATCGAGGTCCCGCGGGATCGAGATGGGTCGTTCGAGCCGGTGATCGTGCCCAAGCGGAAACGACGCCTGGACGGCATCGACCAGATCGTGCTCTCCCTGTCGGCGCGAGGGCTGACCACCGGAGAGATCGCCGCACTTCGACGAGGTCTATGGGGCGACGGTGTCTAAGGACACCATCAGCCGGATCACCGAGAAAGTCGCCGGCGAGCTGGCGGAATGGGCGTCCCGGCCGCTGGATGCGATCAATCCGGTAATCTTCGTCGACGCGATCGTGGTCAAGGTCCGCGACGGGCAGGTGCGCAACACCCCGTTCTATGTCGTGATGGGCGTCACCACCGCCGGTGAGCGGGAGATCCTGGGCATCTGGGCCGGGGACGGCGCCGAGGGCGCCCGGTTCTGGTTGCAGGTGTTCAGCGAGCTGAAGAACCGCGGCGTCGAGGATGCCCTGATCGCCGTCTGTGACGGGTTGAAGGGGCCGCCGGAGGCGATCACCACGACTTGGGAGCACACGATCGTCCAGCAGTCCGTGGTCCACCTGATCCGCAACTCGTTCCGCTGTGCCGGCCTGCAGCACCGCGACGGGATCGTGAAAGCCCTCAAGCCGGTCTATACCGCCCCATCCGAGCAGGCTGCCAGGGAACGGTTCGCTGAGTTCGCCGCTGAGTGGGGTAGCCGGTATCCGGCGATCGTGAAGCTCTAGAAGAGTGCGTGGGCCGAGTTCGTGCCCTTCCTCGAATACGACGTCGAGATCAGGCGGGTGATCTGCACGACCAACGCGATCGAGTCGATCAACGCCCGTTACCGGCGGGCGGTGAGAGCGCGCGGGCACTTCCCGAACGAGGCCGCCGCGCTGAAGTGTCTGTACCTCGTCACCCGGTCACTTGACCCCACCGGCGGCGGCAGGGCACGCTGGGTGATCAGGTGGAAACCCGCCCTCAACGCGTTCGCGATCACCTTCGCGGGCCGGTTCGAGAGAACCGTTTATTGAAAACCGCCGAGCCCCACACACCGTTTATCGGACAGACCCGCGGTTGGGCCGGACGCCGTCGGGTCATTTGCTCTCGTACCCGAGGACGGCCATCATGCCGGATTCGGCGTGGTAGATGTTGTGGCAGTGGGTCATCCAGAGGCCGGGGTTGTCGGCGTCGAGAAGCACTGTGGTTGACTGGTGTGGCAGCACAATGGTGGTGTCTTTGCGGGCGCCGCCTTCGAGTTGGAAGGTGTGGCCATGGATGTGGAACGGGTGCCACATCATGGTCTGGTTGGCGATGGTGAGACGGACGCGCTCTCCCTGGCGAACGGAGTAGGCGCCGTCGAGGGGGTTGTTCATGTCGAACGCTTTGCCGTTGATGCCCCAGTCGTACTTCATCATTCCGCCGGTGAGGGCGATGTCGATGCGGCGATCGACGCTGCGCTGTCGCAGGGTGTCGGCAGTGGTGGCGCTGAGGACCGACGCGGTGATCGGCGGCGTGTTCGGCACTGCTGAGCCATCTGAACTGGGCGTAGGGCTGCTGGCGTTGGAGCGGAGGACGGCGAACCCGCGGGCGGCCTTGCCGACGGCTTCCGCGATGATCGGGAAGGCGCCGTCGGCGATGGTGATGATCGCGTCGTAGCGTTCGCCCATCCCGAGCAAGATGCTGTCGCCCTCAACCGGGTTCACCGCGTAGCCGTCGGTGTGGGTGACCGTCAGCCGGTGGCCGCCGACAGAGAACCGGAACGCAGTGTCGCCGCCGGCATTGATGATCCGCAACCGTGCCCGCTGTCCAGGCTTGGCGGTGAAGGTCGATGGGTCTCCTGCTGGGCGCCCGTTGATCAGGTAATAGGGGTAGTAGACGTCTCCGGAGTCGCCGCCGAGAAGGCTGGAGCCGGTGCCGGTGAGCAGGTTGCCGTTGCGGGTGGGGGTGCCGTCTTGGCCACCGCCCATCATCCCGCCCATCCCGCCCATGCCGGTCATCCCCTTCTTGAGGTCGGTGAGGACCTGGTCGGGGGTGGCGGTGACGCCGTCGAGCCAGTCATCGAGGACGAGCACCCAGTCGTGGTCGTAGCTGAGCGGTTCGTTCGGGTCTTCGATGATGAGCGGTCCTTGAAGTCCGCGGTCGAGTTGCGGGCCGACGTGCGGGTGGAACCAGTAGGTTCCAGGAGCGTCGGCAGTGAAGTCGTAGTCGAACGACGCTCCGGGGCCGATCGGCTGCTGCGTGATGGGTGGGACACCATCCATGTCGTTGCGTAGCGCGATGCCGTGCCAGTGCACAGTGGTGTCGTCCGGCAGGTGGTTGACCACATGAGCCCGGATGGTGTCCCCCGCAGTGGCGCGGATGGTTGGTCCAGGGACCTGCCCGTTGTAGGCCCACGTGGAGGCGGTGCGGCCTGCCAGATCGATGTCGGTCTTTCCGGCGGTCAATTGGACGCGGGTGATGTGTCCGGTGCGTCGGCGTGCTTTCTCAGCATCGGTGACGGGGTTGCTGGTCGCGGTGAGGAGGTTCGGGCCACCGGTGCAGGCGGCGAGGGCGAACGCGGTGGCGGCGCCGGCGCCGCCGAGGAGGAGGCTGCGGCGGGTGAGGTTCGGGTTGTTCATCAGATGTCCTGTGAGAAAGGGGCGATCGGAGGGGTCGAGAGAAGAGTGGAGGGGCGGGCGCCGCCACGGAGGGGAGGGGTGGCGACGCCCGCGTCTGGTTCACCGGGAAGGGTCAGAGACTCGCGAGGAGCTGTTTCATGGTGGCGATCTCGGTGGTCTGTGCTGTGGCGATCTTCTTCGCCAACGCGACGGCGTCGGTCGCCTGCCCTTTCGCGCTCTCGGTGGTGGCCATGGTGATGGCGCCCTGGTGATGCTGGATCATCTGGGTGAGGAACAGCTTGGAGGCCTCGGCGCCGGACGCGTTCTTCAGCGCGTCCATATCCTGTTGCGACATCATGCCGTCGCCGCCCATGTTCATCCCGCCCATGTCGGTCTTCTGCCCCCATGTGGTGAGCCAGCCGTTCATGGTGTCGATCTCCGGCTGCTGGGCCGTTTTGATCTTCTGGGCGAGCTCGGTGACGCGGGCGTCGACACCCTGCTTGGCCAGGAGAGTGTCGGACATTTCGATGGCTTGCTGATGGTGGGAGACCATGTCCATGGCGAACGTGACGTCGGCCTGGTTGTGATCGGACGTCGCCGTCTCGGTGCTCGAGCTGCTGTGGTCCATTCCGGGCATTTTGCCCATCCCTGAACCGCCGCCGGAGGCGCCAGCAGTGCAACCGGCGAGGGCTGCGGCCGTCAGCAGCACCCCGGAAAGTGAGCGCAATCAGTTTGATGTTCATCGGTGTGGTCTCTTTCGTTGTGTGATTCGGCGGATGGTGGGCAGGCTGAAGCACCTCCGCGCTTGCGCGGGGTGCAGCGTGCGTCATCTGCGATCGACGGAAAGAGCCAGAAGCGAGGGTGGCGGTGGTGGCCCGATGGTGCGGGCGATCGTGCGAGCCAGGCTCGTGGGTGCGGCGCGCGAGCCGAGACTGAGCAGTGCCCGTCCGAGTGCGGGCGCGATCAGGAGGATGGTCGCTGCAAGGAGCGCAAGGGTGCAGACCATCGCGGTCATATCGTGAATCGGATCGCAGCTTCCGGTGGCGCACCCGGCTGGGTCGGTGCCGGCCCCGGCGTCGGTTGGAGCGGTCTGCTGAAGGGGGGCGTGCGCAGCGGCCGCCGGCGCCATGTTCATCTGTTGATGACCAGCCGCCGCCGTATCGACAACGTGCATAGCGAGCAGACCGACGAGGACGCCGATGACAGCGCCCAGGACGAGAAGGAGGCAGCGCCAGGTGGGGGTACGCGTGAACATACAGTTGGCGAACATATGCCCTCCTTCCGGCCTGAGGATACCGCGGCCAGCCTGAATACCCGCCGGGGGTGATTCGACAGGACCAATGGCCTGTCTTGGTGTCATACCGAGGGTCATGCTTTTTGCAGAGCTCTACGGAGGGGTCGGGATGTACGGGATGATGGACGGATTCGGCGGGTGGTGGATCCTGTGGATGGTGGTGCCCGTTCTCGCGGTTGCTGTAGCAGTGATTGTCGCCGTGCTGTTGGCGCGCCGACCGGGGCCCCGACCGGTGGCCGCCCGGTTACTGCTCTGGAGCTCCTGGACCGTCGATACGCGGCGGGAGAGATCGACGACGAAGACTATCGTCGCCGTCGTGACCAGCTGACCAGTAAGCCGTCGCGCTGAGTGGGCGTGAGTATCGCCGCTCGAGATCCCCACGAGTGGCGACTCTTGAGGATGAGTTCGTCATCGACAGCCAGCTGATTGAACCGAACACAGGCCGGTTCTCGGCTGAAAGGAGGCGGCGGCGCGGCGAGTTGGCTCGCACCAGCGGCTTGCGTGGACGCGGCAGCTTCCGGCGAATATGACAATTCGGTAACGACTGGATACCATTACCCGGTATCCCCCGTAAGCCAGTAACGCGGCGCACTGTTGGCGCGTTTCGACGAAGGGTTTCGAGTGACCGAACCTGAGCCCTCACGTGGCGCATTCTCCAGCCGCCGCGAGAGGCACGCGTTCGAGAGCATCGCGACCGCTCACAGACGGTCCCCTCGGAACCGCAACCGCTCTGTACGTGGTAGAGCCACGTTGATAGCGCCGCTTATCCGGGTGCGAGAGGCGCCGAAGCCGAGCCGTTTGCGTAACCCGTGGGCGAAGCTTCTTGTTGTCGTCGCAGCCAGCGGTCTGATCGGAACGACCGCGCTTCCGGCTTACGCCACGACGGCGGACGAGGCGGCGACTGTCTCCCGCGCACGCATTGCTGTGCAGACACTTCTCGGCGGTGGCGCTGCTACCCCGGCGGCAACGAGGGACGATGTCGCAATCGCGGAAGACACCACGAAGCTGGATTCGACGCTAGAGCCGACAGTGTCGCCGACCGTGCAGCGACTGGCGCAGACCCTCATGGCAGCCGTCGCTCAGGGGCGACTGACCGGGTACACGCCCAACCATATTCCTGAGATCGCCAACCTCGCCGACGGTCGCGTCGTACGAGGGTGCGGCATCGACTATCGAGTCTTGCAGACCATTCAGGTCGCCTTGGCCACCTTCAATTCTGTCGGAGTGAGCGACATCAACCGGCGATGCACTGGACAGATCGAAGGTGCGGGCAGCGCATCATCGCACTACGCCGACGGGGGAGGGCACGCGGTGGACTTCTACCTCCTCAACGGGCGCCCTCTGACCGGCGGCGACCCGGAATCGGTCAAGCTGATCCGAGCACTGGACTCCGTCATGCCAGCCGACACCAACCTCGGTCAGGTGGGTTGCCGGGCCAGTATTGCCGTATCCAACTTCATCCCGTTCGACGACACCTGCGACCACCTCCACATCGACTTCCGACAAGCGAAGGGAACCACCCTGCGAGTTTCCGAATTTGCGAGCAGCTAAGCGCGTCGAGCTCCGGATCCACTGTGACGCGGCTAACGCGAGCGGCCGTACACGCCGGCGCGCGATTGTGATCACCCTCCGGGTCTGACAGCGCGACCCTCGCATCATGCGGGGGCGGCGTGTTCGGGGCCTCATTCCTCGGGTCCCGGGTTAACGTCATGGGGCCGAAGCCTTGCGATCGAGCCTCCACCGCACCCCCCAAAAAGAACGAAATCGGGCAGACCTTGTCACTTCGCTACGCCACATCCTTCCGCGGAGCCCGCGGGAAGGTCGCGGCTGCCCTTCTCGTCCTGATCATGATCAGCAGTGTCCTTGTGGTGCAGGCCAGCCCGGCGCAGGCCGACAACTATCCTTCCTGGAACGACGTCCTCGCCGCACGCGCGACTGAAGCCGGCAAGAAGGCGCAGGTCGCCGCGATCACTGCCCTCATTTCGGGCCTCAAGGAGAAAGTAAAAGCCGCGGAGGATGAAGCCGCCTCTCGCGAACGGGACAATGAGCGCGCGCAGGCGGCATTCACCGCTGGGCAGGATCGGGCTACCCGTCTGGCCACGAATGCTGCTTCCCTGCAAACGCAAGCAGACGCTTCGGGGAAGCACGCAGCGGCCGTGGCGGCGAAGTTCGTCCGCACCGGAAGCGGGAATCTGACGGGCACGCTCCTGGTCAGCACGACTTCGAATCGCGCTGGGTTGCTATATCGGCTAAGCGTCCTGGGAAAGCTCTCGTCGACCGTCGACAAGCTATATAGTCAGGCTGCACGAGACAGCAACCTCGCGAAGGCTGCGAGTGACCAGGCGAACTCGGCAAGGGACGCGCTCGCATCGCTTGCCGCTGCTGCGAAGTCTGCTCTCGCCAACGCGGTTAAAGCTCAGCAGAGCTTGATCTCCTCTCTTTCCGCCCAGACAGCACATGAGGGCGAGTTGGAGGCTCAGCTCGCGTCTCTTTCCTCAGCTACAGCTGTGACCGAACAGCAGTATCAGGCGGGCGTGGCGGCGCGCGCGGCAGCAGCGGCGGCCGCGGCCCGTGCCGCAGCCGAGGCGGCACGTCAGGCCGGACCCAACGCTCCAGTAGCTTCGGACGCGCGCGCGCTTGCGCAAGAGCTAATGGGGTACGTCGCGGCAGGCCAGCTCTCGGGCTCCTACCCCGATCACATCATGGAGATCCGGTGGATCGCGGAGGGCCGCTCGGTACCGAACTGCGGGATCGATACGCAGGTGCTGCAGGCGATCGTCATCGCCATGCACACCTTCTCGAACGTGGGCGTGAGCGACATCAACCGCAAGTGCACTGGTCAGATCGAAGGCGCCGGGATCTACTCTCAACACTACGCGGGCGGGGGCGGCCACGCGGTGGACTTCTACAGCCTTGGCGGTCGCGCGTCTACCGGAGCCGATGCCAATTCGCTCGCCTTGATCGGCATCCTGGATCCGAGAATGCCGTTCGGTTCGGGCCTAGGTCAGAGCAATTGTCGTGCGCAAGCGGGCAACGAGCCGCGGCTTCGCAACTTTCAGGACTTCTACGACACCTGCAACCACCTCCATATCAACGATCCGATGTGACACCGGCAGGGCGCTCCAGCGTTTGCCGCGGAATCAGCAACAACGCGTGACGGTTCAGACTGGGAGGGAATTCCGGCGAGATCGGCAGGCCGATCCCGAGACGTACGATGGCCTAGGCGATGTCGCAAGAACCCGAAGGAACCGGCTATGAGCAGCCACGAAACCGTGCATGGATATATCACCGACAAGGATCGGTATCTCAATCGTCTGAAGCGCATCGAGGGGCAGGCGCGCGGCGTCTACCGAATGGTGGATGAGGAGCAGTATTGCATCGATATCCTCACCCAGATTTCGGCGCTGACCTCCGCACTTCAGTCAGTGGCGCTCGGCCTCGTTGACGACCACCTGAAGCACTGCGTGAGTGATGCAGTGCGACTGGGCGGTGAAGAGGGCGAGGCGAAGATCAAAGAAGCCTCGGATGCTATCGCGAGGCTGGTGCGTTCGTAGTATCGGCCGAGCGTGCCGGTCTCGTGTGACCTGTAGCCCCCATTGCCCCATACCCCTGCTGGGTATATCCTGGTTTGCGAGGGTAAGAATGACCCACGGTTGGAACGCTTGCAACCCGACCCCCGTCGACGCTTACCGCGCACATCGACTCATGCTCGTGAAAGGAGCCACTCGTGGCCACGCAGAATTTTCAGGACCTCGGCCTGCAGGACGCGAACAGTGGCTGCGCGTGCTGCGCTCCTGCTCACGCCAAGGCAGACCTGGACGTTGTGAACGCATCGAGCGCGTCGCCCGCGAACGCGCTCGCAACGCAGTTCCTCGTCGAAGGAATGACGTGCGAGCATTGCGTGCGCAGCGTCACCGAGGAGGTCTCGGCGATCGAGGGCGTGTCCGGAGTGGACATCGACCTCAAAGCTGGGGGAGTCTCAACCGTCGTGGTCTCTAGCGAGAGCCCTGTTGATCCCGCGCGGGTTCGCGAGGCCGTCGAGGAGGCTGGGTACTCGCTCGCTGGAGTGTCATGAGCGCTGTGGATGTCGATCTCGACATCACGGGCATGACCTGCGCGTCGTGCGCGAATCGCATTGAGCGCAAGCTGAACAAGCTCCCCGGTGTCGAGGCGACGGTTAACTTTGCGACGGAGAAGGCTCGTGTTCGCTCAGACGACGTGCTGGTAAGCGATTTGATCGCGGCCGTTGAAGCTGCCGGGTATGGCGCTAGCGTTCCTGCGCCCGTCTCGGCGGAGTCCCTCGACCAGGTCGCGCCGGAAGACGTGGAACTCGCCTCGTTGCGACAGCGTCTGCTGGTTTCCGCGGTGCTGGCGACTCCCGTGGCTGTACTCTCGATGATTCCGGCATTGCAGTTCACGAATTGGCAGTGGCTCGCTCTGACGCTTGCAGCCCCGGTCGCTGTCTGGGGGGCCTGGCCCTTTCACACGGCTGCAGCGATCAACGCTCGGCACGGCTCTGCGACGATGGACACGCTTATCAGCGTCGGGGTGTTGGCGGCATTCGGATGGTCGCTCTATGCGTTGTTCTTCGGTGGGGCGGGGATGCCCGGAATGCGTATGAGCGTCTCTCTGCTCGGCGCCCCGGCGTCGAGCGGCCATGAGATCTATCTTGAGGTCGCCTCCCTGGTGACAGTGTTCATCCTCACTGGTCGCTATCTCGAGGTCCGTGCGAAGCGTCGGTCCGGTGAAGCCTTGCGTGCTTTGCTCGAGCTCGGTGCGAAGGATGCAATGGTGCTGCGCGGCGCTCACGAGCAGCGCGTCCCGGTCGGTCAGCTGATTCCAGGCGACACCGTGGTGGTACGCCCGGGCGAGAAGATCCCCGCGGATGGTGTGATCGTCGAGGGTGTTTCTGCGGTCGACGAGTCGATGCTGACTGGTGAGTCGATTCCGGTCGAAGTCGGGCCAGGATCCAGGGCGGTTGGAGCGACCGTGAACACCGGTGGGCGTTTGCTGATCGAGGTTACCCGGGTGGGCGCGGACACGGAGCTGGCACGTGTGGCGCGGCTTGTCGAGGAGGCCCAGACGGGGAAGGCCCAGGTTCAGCGACTGGCCGACAGGGTGTCGGCGGTTTTCGTGCCCACTGTGATCGGGCTGGCCGTTGTGGCCTTCGCGGCCTGGTCGCTTTTCGGCGCTGGGGCGGAACTCGCGTTCACCGCCGCCCTGACAACGCTCATCATCGCGTGCCCGTGCGCCCTCGGACTTGCGACGCCGACGGCCCTGCTGGTCGGGACAGGACGAGGCGCCCAGCTGGGGATCCTGATTCGGGGGCCCCAGGTTCTGGAGCAGACTCGCCGCGTCGACACGGTCGTGCTGGATAAGACAGGCACCGTTACAGCCGGGATCATGACGGTGACCGCGGTGCACACTGCGGCGGGCACCGAACGAGATGCGCTGCTTCGGATTGCTGCTGCGATCGAGCACGGATCGGAGCATCCCATCGGACGCGCCATCGCTGCGGCCGCCGCTGTTGAGCCCGAACCCGCCGAGAACTTCGCGGCTGAACCGGGGCAGGGGGTACGCGGTATCGTTGACGGCCGCATGGTCGTCGCCGGCCGGAGTTCATGGGTGACCGGTAGCTGGGCGCTCCCCATACCCGAGGACCTTGCAATGCGGGTTGCGGCCGACGAGGCCGCAGGTTCGACGGTCACCGTGGTCGCTTGGGACGGCACGGTGCGCGGGGCAATCAGTGTCGCGGACACCATCAAGCCCACCAGCCACGAAGCCGTCGTTCGACTACGCAACCTTGGCCTCACACCGATCCTGCTCACCGGGGACAACCCGGGTGCAGCTCGAGCGATCGCAGAGCAGGCTGGAATTGAAGACGTCCGGGCCGGCGTCACCCCGCAGGGAAAGCTGGAGGTGGTTCGGCAGCTGCAGGCTTCCGGCAAGGTCGTTGCCATGGTTGGCGACGGCGTCAACGATGCGGCCGCGTTGGCTGCCGCGGATCTCGGGATCGCCATGGGTACCGGCACGGATGCGGCTATCACTGCCAGCGATCTCACCATCGTTTCCGGTGACCTGTTGGTGGTCCCCGACGCGATTCGGCTTGCGCGACGGACCTTGGGCACCATCAAGGGGAACATGTTCTGGGCTTTCGCGTACAACATCGCCGCTCTGCCCGTTGCCATGCTGGCTCTTCTCAACCCGGTGCTGGCCGGAGCAGCCATGGCCTTCAGCAGCGTTTTCGTGGTGACGAACAGCCTCAGGCTGCGGCGTTTTCAGACCCTACCCGGTCTGGCGCGCGAAGACATCCCGGCCCCGCATACAGCTGCCGTCATTGCAAGCTGATCGCATCGGAATCATTCTCCCGGAGGAACGCATGACCGAACCCGTCGGGCCCGTCCACCACCACACGAAGAGCGCCCCTTCTGGACATGATCACGGTCCGCATGGACACCAGCATCCCGCGCCTTCGGGGGTAGCAGGCTTGGTTGCGTGCCCGGTGATGCCCTCCAATCGAGTCGATCCAGCCTGGGCGGAGGCACGCGGCCTCTTCCGTGACTACGAAGGCACCCGCTATTGGTTCTGTTGCGCGGACTGCGGGCCTTTGTTCGACGCGGACCCGGGTAGCTACGCGAAGGCGAGATGAGGGGGTTGTGTCTCCTGCTGGTAGGACTGATGGCCCACTGTGTTGTCCCTCGGTTGGTGACCATAGGCGGTGGCGAGTGTTGTTTCGGCCAAAGCGGCCCGAAGTGACCTGGAGCGAATGCCCCGGCGGCCAGAAGGAGATGTGATGACCGATCGCATACAGACAGTGGTTCTGGAGGTCTCTGGCGTGCAGTGGGCGTCCGAGAAGTCGATTACCGAGTCCGTACTGTCACGTCGGCCAGGCGTAAAGGCGGTCGAGGCTAACCCCGTCGCTCAGACTGCGACGGTCACCTACGATCCGGCCCAGACTTCTGTAAGTCTGTTGCGGCAGTGGATCGTCGACTGCGGGTACCACTGCGCGGGTCAATCGGTCCCTGATCATATCTGCGATCCCGCTGTCGAGCCGGTCGGCGGCGATCATCAGCATCCCTCGGTCAGTGCGGCCAGCACCCTGGCCGAGCAGCCGCCGAATGGCACTACGTCCGAGCTGTATGACAGTAAACAGCGGGAAGCGCCGAGCGAGCACAGCGCCCAGGAAATGATGGGGCACGGTGGCCATCACGCGGGCATGTCGATGGACGCCATGGTTCGTGACATGCGGAACCGCTTCCTGGTCGCGTTGATCCTGTCTATTCCGATCACCCTGTGGTCGCCGATCGGGCGAAAGGTGCTTGGCTTCGAGGTCCCTGCGCCGTTTGGTTTACGCGACGATGTGTTCGCCCTGATTCTTTCGCTGCCGGTCATCTTCTATTCGGCGTGGATTTTCTTCGATGGCGCTTACCGGGCGCTTCGGGCGCGGACACTGGACATGATGGTGCTGGTCGCCGTTGGGGTGGGAACCGGCTGGCTTTACAGCCTGGTTGTCACGCTCAGTGGCGGCGGGGAGGTCTTCTACGAGGCCGCGACAGTGCTTGCCACCTTCGTCCTTCTGGGACATTGGGTTGAAATGCGTGCGCGCGGTGGCGCGAACGATGCAATCCGGCGGCTTCTCGAACTGGCTCCCGCTCGCGCCGTCGTCATTCGCGATGGTGCCGAGGTCGAGGTGCCGACGGCCGAGGTCGTCCCTGGGGACCTGCTTCTGGTGCGCCCAGGTGCGAAGGTTCCCACCGATGGGCAGGTCGAGGACGGCGCCTCCGAAGTGGATGAATCCATGGTGACCGGCGAGTCCATGCCGGTCGAGAAATCTCCCGGTTCGGAGGTGATCGGCGCCACAGTCAACACTGTGGGCACCTTGCGCGTCCGCGCCACGCGAGTCGGCGCCGACACAGCCCTCGCGCAGATCGTCAAACTCGTTCAAGAGGCTCAGAACTCCAAAGCTCCCGGACAGCGCCTGGCAGACCGGGCCGCATTCTGGCTTGTTCTGGTCGCACTCGTCGGCGGGACGCTCACCTTCTTGGTGTGGTGGCTGGCCGGCGCCGATGTTCCCACGGCAATCTTGTTCGCCATCACCGTTGTCGTGATCACCTGCCCGGACGCCCTCGGACTGGCGACCCCGACTGCGATCATGGTGGGGACCGGGCTCGGAGCCAAACGGGGCGTCTTGTTCAAGAATGCTGCCGGAATCGAAACAGCCGCCCGCATCGATACCGTCGTGCTCGATAAGACCGGCACCCTCACGCGTGGAGAGCCGGAGGTCACCGACTACATTCCAAACGGGATGGACGACTTGGAGTTGCTCTCGTTTGTCGCGGCACTGGAGCGCGAGTCGGAGCACCCGTTGGCGAAGGCGATCGTGGCTTACGCCGACATGCGCGGTGCCCCCCATCGAGGCGCCAGCGGGTTCCGCAACATCACCGGCCAAGGCGCCGTCGCCACCGTCGACGGGCGAGGGGTTGTGGTGGGCAACTCCCGTCTGCTGAGCGCGCAGGGTATCGATCTGAGCTCGGTGGCGTCGGTGCAGGCCGAACTCGCCGGCGGAGGACGAACAGCTATCCTCGTGGCGGTCGATGGCCGCGCTGCCGGTGTAATCGCGCTGGCCGACGCGCCGCGCGACACAGCAAAAGCCGCGATCGATGCCCTGCATGAGCAGGGTGTCTCCGTCGCGATGCTCACCGGTGACAACAGGCCCACGGCCGAACGAATCGCTGCACTGCTGGGGATCGACGCCGTGATTGCCGACGTGCTGCCGCAAGACAAGTCCGCCAAGATCGCCGATTTGCAGGCCGACGGACGCAAGGTCGCCATGGTCGGTGACGGTGTGAATGATGCGCCCGCGCTCGCGCAGGCCGACCTTGGAATCGCAATCGGTGCGGGAACTGACGTCGCCATCGAAACCGCTGACGTGGTCCTGATGAGGTCGGATCCGCTGGACGTCGCGATCGCCCTGAAAATCGGCAAGGGCACCTTGCGGAAGATGAGACAGAACCTGGGATGGGCGATCGGCTACAACTCGATCGCTTTGCCAATCGCTGCGGGCGTCTTCTACCCTGCCTTCGGGATCATGCTCACGCCAGAGATCGCGGCGATCAGCATGTCAGGCTCCTCCGTGATCGTCGCCGTCAATGCGCTGCTTTTGAAACGCCTCCGCCTGCCTGCGCCCATCGAGCCGACACCACGGGTCGCTGCCGAGGCCGCCCTCCTCCCCGACGACGTGGCTTGACAGCCGGGCTGCTGATGACCCCGAGTCGGAACCGCTATCGGTTGATCGCGTCAGTCTTGGAACGCCATGGCTTGGGTCTTCTCGTCGGTGCGCTTGGACTGCAGTCCTGGGTTCCCTTCAACCGCGGGATCCTGGGGCATGAGCGTCGCGACGACCCCTACACCAACCCGGAGCACCTGCGACTGGCGTTAGAAGATCTCGGCCCGACATTCATCAAGCTGGGTCAGCTGCTGTCAACTCGTACCGACTTATTGCCGTCCGCCTATACGCAAGAGTTGGTAAAGCTGCAGGACGCCGCGCCCCCGTGCGCTGGGAAGAGATCGGGGCCGTGATCCAGGAGGAACTCGGGGCTCCCGCGGAGGAGTTGTTCGAGACGTTCGACACCGAACCACTGGCGGCCGCGTCGATTGGTCAAGCCCATGCCGCCACTCTTCACGGCGGGACACAAGTTGTTGTGAAGGTCCGCCGGCCCGGCGCGGTCGCCCAGATAGCCGAGGATCTCGAGATTCTTCAGAATCTCGCCCACCGGTTGGATCGGCGATGGGAAGGCGCCCAACAATACAATATCCCTGGCCTGGTGGAGGAGTTCTCTCGTACCCTTCGGGCTGAGTTGGACTACCTTCAAGAGGGCCGTAACGCTGAACGTTTCGCAGCGAATTTCGAGGGCTCATCCGACGTTCAGATTCCGCGAATTTTTTGGGAGACGACGACCTCGCGGGTGCTCACACTTGAGCGAATGCGGGGGATACGGATTGACGATGTCGAAGCGCTTGACGCCGACCATATCGATCGGCACCAGCTGGCCCGGCGAGGCTCGGATAACATCCTGCGGATGGTGTTCGAGCATCAGTTCTTCCATGCCGACCCGCACCCGGGAAACATGTTCGTGCAGCCCGACGGGTCCATCGCGCTGATCGATTTCGGGATGGTGGGCTCCTTGGGTGCCCGCGTTGCAGACCAGCTCGCCAGAGTGCTCCGCAGCTTCGCCGAGGGAGATTCTGATGAGATGACCGACGCGGTGATCGACCTCTCGGTCACGAAGTCATTTCTTGACCGGCAAGGACTTCGTGATTCATTAGCACTGCTAATAGCCGGATTCCGCGGGCACACCCTTGCCGAGGCGAATCTCACGCATTTCCTGACCCGGCTGCTCGGACTCCTGCGCGAGCATCATTTACAGCTTCCGCAAGAGACGGCTCTGCTGTTCAAAGTGCTCATGATCGCCCAGGGCGTCGCAACGAGGCTTGATCCGCAATTCGACATGATTCAAGCCATCAACCCGTTTGTCGAGCGATTCGCTCGACGCCAGTTCTCCCTGTCTGTTCTTGGGCGGCGATTGGCTGAGAGCTCATCGGACGTGGGGGCAGTACTGCTCGAACTTCCAGCCACACTGAGAAATCTTCGTCGCGTTCTTGACGCCGGCGGTTTCGAGGTGCACCTGAGAGCCAGGGAGCTCGAGCCACTGGTCAGGCGCTCCGAGCGAATCGGCAATCGACTTGTGGCGGGGCTGATTGCGGCCGCGCTGATCAATGGGATCAGCGGCTTGGCCAGCGGGCCGGCCGAATGGAGGCAGCGACGAGCCGCCATGATCGGCACGGGTGCAGGCCTGCTGAGCGCATTGGCGGGCTACTTGCTGTGGACCGCGCGACGTGGGCGCTGACTTGAGGTCGCGAACGTAGCGGTTTTCCCACGCACATGTCGGTTCGCAGATAGCCGTATTACAGTGGCACGGTCACCCACCTTGATCGGAGATTCGATGGCGCACGCCCACGCGCATTCTCATGGCGGCTCCCTCCGTTCCGGGGCCGGCGGCGGGACGCTTCGCGTTGTCGTTGCCGCCGTTCTGATAGCGGCGGCACTGGGCACGCTTGCGGGTCTGGCCCTTCTTTGGCCTGATCACGGGAAGGTGGTCGCTGCTTCTTCGGGTATCGAGTTCGCCGCGAAGGGGACGACGTTCCCGAGGGGGGAAATCGTCGCGATGGCGAAATCCTTTCCTGGCTACATCTCCTCGGAGAAGGCGCTCTCTGGCCCGGGCGACACGCGCGCGTGCCAGCTGGCCAAGGTTCGTTTGCTGGACGGTTCGTCCAAAGGGCAGGCAGTCACGCTCCCGCTGATCTGGCCGTTCTCAAGCGCCGGCCTGAAGGTGGGCGACACACTCGAACTTGTCGTCCCGCCGAAGGCCGCCCACCCTGCGGCGTCCGGACTGGACGCCCAAACTCTGGCGACCGAGGCGCAGGGAATCACAGTCAACGGTGTTGTGAAGGACCAATCACTGTCGACCTGGGTGATCGTGTTCGCCGTCATCGTCATCGCAGTCGGTCTTCTGCGCGGTCTGATGGCACTGGTCGCCTTGGGATTCAGCGGATTCATGCTGATGGAGTTCGTGCTCCCCGCCCTCGTATCGGGCCAGCCGGGACTAGCCGTCGCAGTGGTCGGCGGATCCGCGATCATGTTCGTCGTCCTGTATCTCGCTCATGGCCCGTCGATGCGGACGAGTGTCGCTCTTCTGGGCACGCTCTTCGGTATCGGGATAACGGCGGGGATCGCGCAGCTCGCGGTCAGTACAACGCATCTGACCGGGGTCACCGGCGATGTTGGCGGAATGCTTGCGGGGGTGACGCAGATCGACTTCCGGGGAGTTCTCAACTGCGCCATCGTCATCGCGGGCCTCGGGGTCCTGAATGACGTGACTGTTACCCAAGCATCAGCAGTGTGGGAGCTGCGGGCCGCGTCACCGGTCCTGACGCGCAGGCAGCTGTTCACCCGCGCCATGAGGATCGGTCGTGACCACATCGCCTCGACGATCTACACCATCGCCTTGGAGCCTGACCCGGTTTCCCG
>NZ_JAGEKP010000010.1 GCF_017565305.1 Leifsonia sp. TF02-11 | reverse complement strand
AACGACGTGCCCCTCGGCAGCGACCGAAGTAACAACGCCGGCCCACCCCTCGCGCGCCCGTAGGATAGTCAGCATGTCCGACGGCTCCGCGTTCTACATCACCACGCCGATCTTCTATGTCAACGACGTCCCGCACATCGGGCACGCGTACACGGAGGTCGCCGCGGACGTGCTCGCGCGCTGGCACCGCCAGGCCGGCGACGACACCTGGCTGCTCACCGGAACCGACGAGCACGGCCAGAAGATCCTGCGCACCGCGACCGCCAACGGCACCACCCCGAAGGAGTGGGCCGACCGGCTGGTGACGAACGAGTGGCTGCCGCTGCTGAAGACCATCGACATCGCCAACGACGACTTCATCCGCACCACCGACGAGCGGCATGAGAAGAACGTCCAGAAGTTCCTGCAGAAGCTCTACGACGACGGCTTCATCTACGCGGGCGAGTACGAGGCGCTGTACTGCGTGGGCTGTGAGGAGTTCAAGCCGCAGAGCGAGATCGTCGACGGCACGGGGGAGTACGCCGGCCAGAAGGTCTGCGCCATCCACTCGAAGCCGCTCGAGCTGCTGCAGGAGAAGAACTACTTCTTCCGCATGAGCGACTTCGCCGACCGGCTGCTGGCCCTCTACGAGGAGCGGCCGGAGTTCGTGCAGCCGGAGTCGGCGCGCAACGAGGTCGTCTCGTTCGTCCGCCAGGGCCTCAGCGACCTCTCGATCTCGCGTTCGAGCTTCGACTGGGGCATCAAGGTGCCGTGGGACGAGTCGCACGTCGTCTACGTGTGGTTCGACGCGCTGCTCAACTACGTCACCGCTGTCGGCTACGGGCAGGACGACGAGAACTTCGAGCGCCGCTGGCCCGCCACCCACCTGGTCGGCAAAGACATCCTGCGGTTCCACGCCGTGATCTGGCCGGCGATGCTGATGGCAGCGGGCCTGGAGGTTCCGCACCAGGTGTTCGGCCACGGCTGGCTCCTGGTCGGCGGCGAGAAGATGTCCAAGTCGAAGCTCACCGGCATCGCGCCGACGCAGATCACCGACACCTTCGGCTCCGACGCGTTCCGCTATTACTTCCTGCGCGCCATCAACTTCGGGCAGGACGGCTCGTTCAGCTGGGAGGACCTCGCGGCGCGCTACCAGGCCGAGCTGGCGAACGGCTTCGGCAACCTCGCATCGCGGGTGATCGCCATGGTGACCCGCTACTTCGAGGGCATCGTCCCGCCGGCGGGCGCGTACGAGGAGGCCGACCTCCACGTGCAGCAGGTCGTCGCGAAGGCGACGGCCGACGCCGACGCCGCGATGGGCACGCTGGCGATCCACGACGCCCTCGCCGCGGTGTGGACCATCGTCGACGAGCTCAACGGCTACATCACGCTGCAGGAGCCGTGGAGCCTTGCGAAGGACGACGCGAAGCGCGAGCGCCTCCAGACCGTGCTCTACACGGCGGCGGAAGGACTGCGCGCGCTCGCAGTGCTGCTCTCGCCGGTCATCCCGCAGGCGACCGCCAAGCTGTGGACGGCGCTCGGCGCGACGGCCGGGCTCGGCCCGCTGGAGGCGCAGAAGCTGCGGAGCGCCGGCGAGTGGGGCCAGCTCCCCGCCGGCACCGAGGTCAACGGTCTCGAGGCGCTGTTCCCGCGGATCGACGCGGACGCGGTGCCCGCGGCATGACCGACCCGGCGTTCATCCGCCAGCGGCACGTCACCGACGGCCGCGACCTCGCGTATCCTCCGCTCCCGGAGGCGCTGGTCGTGCCCGTCTACGACAACCACACGCACTTGGAGATCGCCGACGGCGACGACCCGCTCGACTACCGCGAGCAGCTCGATCGGGCATCGAGCGTCGGCGTGCGCGGAGTCGTCCAGGTCGGCAACGACGTCGAGACGTCGCGGTGGTCGGCCGAGACGGCGGCGATCGAGCCTCGGATGCTCGCCGCGGTCGCCCTGCACCCCAACGACGCTCCGGACTACGCCGAACGCGGCGAGCTGGACGACGCGCTCGCGGTCATCGCCGAGCTGGCCGGGAGGCCGCGCGTGCGCGCCGTCGGCGAGACCGGCCTCGACTTCTTCCGTACGGAGGAGGGACCGCGCCGCGACGCGCAGTTCGCCTCCTTCGAGGCGCACATCGAGATCGCCAAGCAGAACGACATCGCCCTGCAGATCCACGACAGGGACGCGCACGCCGCGGTCGTCGCGACGCTCAAGCGGGTCGGCGCCCCGGAGCGGACGGTCTTCCACTGCTTCTCCGGCGACGTCGAGCTGGCCGAGATCTGCGCGGAGAACGGCTGGTTCATGTCGTTCGCGGGCAACGTGACGTTCAAGAACGCGCCGGGCCTGCGTGAGGCGCTGCGCGTCGCGCCGCGCCACCTGATCATGGTCGAGACCGACGCGCCGTTCCTGACGCCCACGCCGTTCCGCGGCCGGCCGAACGCGCCGTACCTCATCCCGTACACCGTGCGGGCGATGGCCGAGACCATCGGCACCGACGCCTCCACCCTCGCGGCTCAGCTCAACTCCAACACCGAGCTCGTCTACGGTCGCTGGGACAGCGAGCCGGTCGGAGCCCCGCCCACGACACCCATCGGGATCATCGCGTGAGCGAGCTGCGACTGCTCGGGCCCGCCGAGATCCGCGACCTGGCGGAGCTCCTGGACGTCACGCCCACCAAGAAGCTCGGCCAGAACTTCGTCATCGACGCCAACACCGTGCGCCGCATCGTGCGGGTCGCCGAGGTCGCGGAGGGTGACATCGTGGTCGAAGTCGGGCCCGGTCTCGGGTCGCTGACGCTGGGTCTCCTGGAGGCCGGCGCGCGCGTCGTCGCCGTGGAGATCGACGGCCGGCTGGCCGCCCAGCTACCGGTGACGGTGCAGCAGCTCGCTCCTTCCGCCGCCGACCGCTTGGCCGTCGTGCACCAGGACGCTCTGGCCGTGACCGACCTCCCGGAGAGCCCGGTCCGGCTGGTCGCCAACCTCCCGTACAACGTGTCGGTGCCGGTGCTGCTGCACTTCCTCGAGACCTTCCCGACCCTGCTCTCCGGAGTGGTGATGGTGCAGGCGGAGGTCGGCCACCGCATCGCGGCGGGGCCGGGTTCCAAGGTCTACGGGGCGCCCAGCGTCAAGGCGGCGTGGTACGGCACCTGGCGCACGGCAGGCAACGTCAGCCGGCAGATCTTCTGGCCGGTCCCCAACGTCGACTCGGTGCTGGTGGCCTTCGACCGGCGTGCAGAGCCGCGCGGCGACGAGGCTCTGCGCAAGCGTACCTTCGCCCTGGTGGACGCGGCGTTCCAGCAACGCAGGAAGACCCTCCGCCAGTCGCTCTCCGTCGTCTTCGGCGACCCGACGTCCGCAGCCTCGGCCCTGGAGGCGGCGGGCATCAGCCCGTCGCTGCGCGGCGAGCAGCTCGACCTCGACGACTTCGTGAGACTCGCCGCCATCACCTGATCGGGTGGTCCTCGGAGCACCCGTCCGGTGTGTAGGTTTGAGGCATGGTCGAGGCGGGTACGGGGTGGGACGTGGATGCCGTACATGTGCGCGCTCCCGGCAAGATCAACGTGTTCATGCGCGTCGGCGCCGTGCGCGAAGACGGCTACCACGACGTCGCCACCGCCTACCAGGCGGTGTCCCTCTACGAAGACGTACGCGCACACCACGCCGATGACTTCTCGGTGAGCTTCGGGGGCAGCGTCGACACCAGCGGTCTCGCGACCGACGGCAGCAACCTGGCCATCAAAGCGGCGCGGCTGCTCGCCAAGAAGACCGGCTACACCGGCGGCGTGCGGCTCGAGATCGACAAGCACGTGCCGATCGCCGGCGGGATGGGCGGAGGTTCGGCCGACGCCGCGGCGACGCTCGTGGCGTGCGACGCGCTCTGGGGAACCGAGCTCGGCCGCGACGAGCTGCTTGCGCTGGCCGCCCGACTGGGAGCCGATGTGCCGTTCGCGCTGATCGGCGGAACCGCGATCGGCACCGGCCGCGGCGACCGGCTCAGCCCTGCGCTGGCGACCGGACAGTTCCACTGGGTGCTGGCCCTCCCGGAAGGGGAGCTCAGCACGCCGGCCGTCTACAGCGAGCTCGACCGCCACCGTCAGCGGCACGCGGGCGAGATCGCGCCGGCCGAGCGCAGCCCGAGCGTCGACGCGCCGGTGCTGCACGCGCTGCGTGCCGGCGACCCCGCGATGCTGGCGGAGGCGCTCAGCAACGACCTCCAGGCGCCGGCGATCCACCTGGCGCCGAGCATCGCCGAGGTGCTGGAGCTCGGCGAGCTGAACGGCGCGCTGGCCGGGATCGTGTCGGGCTCCGGTCCGACGGTCGCGTTCCTCGTGGCCGACCTCGACAATGCGCTCGACCTGCAGATCGCGCTCAGCGCTTCGCGTATCCACGCCGTGCGGGCGACGGGACCCGTCCACGGCGCCCGCGTCATCGGCGACTGACCGACCAGACCCCCATCTGAATCGAGTGGCCCCGCACGTCCGGGGCCATGCCCGAGGATGCCCGATCCGTGCCGCATGTCGGGTTGAGACGATTCGTCAAGATGGAGTCGTTTCCACGCGGAGCGGTCGGGCATCCCGGGTGTTCACCACGTTAGCGAGCACTTCCCGTGTCCTCCTAGTGGGGGACGCGAAAACCGTCAACTCTTGACGGGTCGGTCGGTTCTGACGGGTCGACGGCGAGGCAGGGCGAGTGCTCGGAGCTCGCGACGCGAGCGCATCCCGAGCTTGGCGAGGATGTTGCGCACGTGGAAGTTGACGGTCGTCACCGACACGTACAGCCGCTCCGCGATTTCCTTGTTGGTCATCCCGGCGGCCAGCGCGTGCGCGACCTGGCGCTCGCGCGTGGTCAACGGGGCCAGCGGGTCGAGAGCGGAGGAGTGCTCGACGCCGGGAGCGGTGGCTCCGGCGGAGCGCATCGCGTCCAGGAGCTGCACCGCGCGAGCGAGGTAGGCGCTGGCACCCAGCCGCCGGAAGGTCGAGGCCGCCCGCTCGAGCAGCGCTGCGGCCTCGGCGCGGTCCGCCTCGCTGCGGAGTGCGGCTCCGCCGTTCGCGGTAGCACCTCCCGCCACCAGGAGGCGCCCCGCGTCGAGCGCGGCGACCGCCTCCGGGAACGGGAAGCGCGACTCTCCGGCCGCCTCGCGGTAGGCCTGAAGCGCGTCGGCAGTGCGGCCCTCCGCCTCGAGCACGCGGCCCTCGAGCCAGCGCAGCGAGCCGTAGTACGGGCGCCACAGCCCGGGAGCGGCGCAGCGCTCGTAGGCGCTACGCGCCTCGGCGGCGCGTCCCAGCGTCGCGAGCGCGTCGACGCGGTAGGTCAACCACCCCAGCGTGGAGCCGCGAGTCGCGGCTGCCTCCGCGTCCAGTGTCGCGCTCAGCTGGTCCTCCGGGCGGCCGAGCGCCCGCGCCAGCTCGGCCCGCGCCAGGAACGGCAGGTCGCCGTCGTACGATCCCGTGATGCGCGGATCGGCCTTCGCGGCCGAGCGCAGTCGCTCGGCCACCGGCTCCGACTCTCCGCGCCCGGCGCGGACGAGCGTCGACGTCCAGAGCGCGATCGGCCAGCACGACAGGTCGGTCTCGTCGAGTGCGAGCGCGACGGCGGTGTCGGCCAGGGTGACCGACTCCTCCCACTCGCCCACCAGGAACAGGATGTGCGCGTACATCGTGCGCACGAAGCCCGCGGTCCAGCTGCTCGGGAACCGGCGGACCAGTTCGTTCGCCTTCGCCAGGTCGGCGCGCGCACGCTCGATGTCCCCGCCGAGGATCGAGACCCGTGCGCGCGAGACCAGTGCGTCCACCGCGGCAGGGGACTCGTGCTGCGGGAGCATCCGGTCGAGCTCGGCGGTGAGCGGTGCGAAGAGGTCGGGGCGCTGCGCGTGGGCGGCGGAGGTGAGCGCCCAGCCGAGCAGGCGCACCAGGTGCTCGTCCGGCTCGGCGAGCCACCGAAGCGCGGGGTCGGCGACCTCGTCCGGCCGCGGGCACGCGGCGATGTGCTCCCGGGCCGTGTCCAGGTGGTCGAGCACGCCGGCGAAGTCGCCCATCGCCATCAGCACCTTGGGCAGCGCCTCGGCGACGTGGGTGCGGATCGCACGCTCGTCCGGGGTGACGGCGGGAGCGGCCTCCAGCTGGAGGGCGAGCTCCAGGGCGCCCGGCGCGTCCCGCGACAGCGTCCGCAGCTCCAGCAGCACGGCGTCGCGCGCGGGCGACGGCGGCAACGTCTCGATGGCGGGCCGCAGGTCGAGGATCTGCTCGTGCAGCCGGAACCGCATCGCGAGGAGGCCCAGCTCGATGAGCGCCCGCTCGAGCTCCCGGTCGGTGGCGAGATGCATAGCCGAGCGCGCGTAGCTCATCGCCTGCTCGGCCCTGCCCTGGTCGGCCGCCGCGAGCGCCGCGGTGAGCAGCTCGTCGACCAGGCCGGGGTCCGCGGTGTCTGCGGCCTCCACCCTGTGGCGCAGCGCTCGATGGCCGTCGAGCACGTCGGCGGCGACCCGGTGGATCTGGACGCGCCGCTCCACGGTGAGCTCGGCGGCGAGGGCGTCGGCGAGCAGGGCGTGCGCGGGCTCCACCCACAGCACGCCGTCGCGCGGCGTCCCGAGCACGAGACCGCGCGTCACGGCCCCCGGCAGGTCGAGCCGCTCGCCGAGCCGCGCGGCGATGGAACCGGCCACGGGTGCGGGCAGCGGGTCGCGCAGCACGGCGACGAACTCGGCGGCGGTGCGGACTGACGGGTCGGCGCCCTCCAGAGCGGCGGAGATCGCGGAGGCGAGCGGCATGATCGCGGTGTCGGGGAGGTCCCAGCCCGCGGGGTGCAGCGCCTGCGCGAACGTGTCGTGGAGCTGCCCGAGGAGGACGCTGAGCAGCAGCGGGGAACCCTGCGTCGCGTCCGTCAGCCGGGTCGCGGTGCGGCGGGAGACCGCGTGGCCCAGGATGTGCTCGGCCAGCTCCTGCGTGTCCGACACGGTGAGCGGGGTCAGGTCGATGCGCGCGTGGTTGACCGACGACGCCGCCAGGTCTTCGAACACGGCGGACAGGCTGTTCGGCTGGGGGCGCGTCGCGGCGGTGAAGAGGAAGGCGCGGTCGGAGAGCCGGCGCACGACGAATCGCAGGGCGCGCGCCGACGGCTCGTCCACCCACTGCGCGTCGTCCACGATGAGGCACACCGGGCCGGAGACGGCGTCGATCGCGTCGAGCAGCAGCCTCCCGACGGTGAAGGCGTCGTCGTCGGGACCGGGAGGCCGGATCGCCGTCACGCCCAGGCCGACGAGCCCGCGCACCAGGGTCTCGACCGTGGCGTAGGCCAGGTCTGATTCGAACGAGTCCGCGCTCACCCGCAGCACGGTCCAGCCGTCGAGCCGCTGCGCGACGTCGGCGAGCAGGGCCGTCTTGCCGAGGCCGGGCTCGCCCGTGACGAGCACTGCGCCGCCCTGGTCGACGGCGCGATGGGCGACGAGGAGGATGGTCTCTCTGGCACGATCCCGGCCGATCAACGGCCGAGCCGTCGAGTCCAGGTCGGTCACGGTCGCCCCCATCCGCCCGCGCGGGTCAGAAGTCGGGAGTGCGCGGTCCGGTCCGTCGATCATCGCACAACCGGGGCACCGGTCGGTTTCCCCCAAGGTGGGGGAGCGCTGGGCGGCGGTTCGGCCATCCCGCCGCGACGGTAGGCTGGAAGACCGTATGGCTCATCTCCTCGGCGCCGAGTCGCTGCATCTCGAATACCCCACGCGGGTCGTCTTCGACTCGGTGACGCTCGGCGTCTCCGAAGGCGACCGCATCGGCGTCGTCGGCCGCAACGGCGACGGCAAGTCGACGCTCCTGTCGCTGCTCGCCGGGCGGCTCGAGCCCGATTCGGGGCGCGTCACGCGACGGCGCGACGTGACCGTCGGCATGCTCGACCAGCGCGACGACCTGCCCGACGCGCTCACCGTCGGCCGGGCCATCGTGGGCGACCGGGAGGAGCATGTCTGGGCCGGCGACCCGCGCGTTCGCGACGTGCTCGCCGGGCTGATCGCCGACATCCCCTGGGACGCCGCGATCGGCGAGCTCTCGGGAGGACAGCGTCGCCGGGTCGCGCTGGCCGCACTGCTGGTGCACGACCACGACCTGCTGTTCCTCGACGAGCCCACGAACCATCTCGACATCGAGGGCGTCGCCTGGCTCGCCTCGCACCTGAAACAGCGCTGGGCCTCCGGGTCGGGTGCGCTCGTGGTGGTCACCCACGACCGCTGGTTCCTCGACGAGGTGTCGACCTCCACCTGGGAGGTGCACGACGGGATCGTCGAACCCTTCGAGGGCGGGTACGCGGCGTACGTCCTGCAGCGCGTCGAGCGCGATCGCATGGCCGCCGTCGCGGAGACGAAGCGGCAGAACCTCATGCGCAAAGAGCTCGCCTGGCTGCGGCGCGGTGCCCCGGCGCGCACATCCAAGCCGAAGTTCCGGATGGACGCGGCCGCCGCGCTGATCGCCGACGAACCCGCCCCTCGCGACGCGGTCGAGCTGACGAAGCTCGCCACCGCGCGCCTCGGCAAAGACGTCGTCGATCTGCTCGACGTGACGGTCGAGTTCCCGCCGAAGACGGTGCTGCGCGACGTGGAGTGGCGCATCGCTCCGGGCGAGCGCACCGGCATCCTCGGCGTCAACGGCGCGGGCAAGTCCACCCTGCTCGCGCTCGTTGCCGGCACTGTCGAGCCGACGGCCGGCCGGGTCAAGCGCGGCAAGACGGTCAAGATCGCCACCCTGACGCAGCAGCTCGACGAGCTCGACGCCGTGCGCGACCAGCGCGTCAGCGCCGTGGTCGCCGACAAGCGGACGACGTACCTCGCCGGCGGCAAGGAGGTCACGCCGGGTCAGATGCTCGAACGCCTCGGCTTCACGAACGCCCAGCTCTCGACGCCGGTGAAGGACCTCTCCGGCGGCCAGAAGCGCCGCCTCCAGCTGCTGCTGATCCTGCTCGACGAGCCGAACGTGCTCATCCTGGACGAACCGACCAACGACCTCGACACCGACATGCTCGCCGCCATGGAGGACCTCCTCGACGGGTGGCCGGGGACGCTGCTCGTGGTCTCGCACGACCGCTACCTCGTCGAGCGGGTCACCGACCAGCAGTACGCGGTCATCGACGGCGCCTTCCGCCACCTCCCGGGCGGGATCGACGAGTACCTGCGGCTGCGGAAGGAGCGGGGAGCCGCGCCGAGTGCCGTCGCCGCTGTCGCGGCCTCCGCGCCCACGCTGTCGGGGGCGGCCTTGCGCGCCGCCGAGAAGGAGCTGACCTCCATCGACCGCCGCCTCGCGAAGCTGGCAGGCCAGGTCGCCGCGCACCACGAGGCGATCGCGCGCCACGACCAGTCCGACTACGTCGGCCTGGGCCGGCTCACCGAGGAGCTGCGCGCCCTGGAGGGCGAGATCGCCGACCACGAGACCCGCTGGCTGGAGTTGAGCGAGCAGCTGGAGGGCTGAGGCGCGCGTCGGTAACGGAGGAGATCCGCACTGTGCCGCGGCGTGTCGGCAGTCAACGGAGGAGTTGCGCGCGACGCGCGGCCGCATCTCCTCCGTTCGCGACACCGAGGCCGCGCCCGCCGGTAACGGAGGACTTTCCGGCTTCCTGAGGCACGGACTCCTCCGTTAGCTGCTCGCGACCGGCGTGGCGGCTCGAGAGTCCTCCGTTGCCGACGCGTTGTAGTAAGCGTCGGCCGAGTCTGCGCATGCCGATCCGCTCGCGCACCCGCTGCGAGGCCGTGTTGTCCGGGTAGGTGACGGCGACCACCCGCCGGAGGCCGACCAGCGCCGCCTCGACGAGGGCGCCCGCCGCTTCCGTCGCGTAACCGTGGCCCCGGTCCGGATGGAAGTGCCAGCCGATCTCGGTGTCGCCCGACGGCCGCAGCGGCCCCGGGCCGGAAGCGGGGATCGGCTGCAGCATCACGGTGCCGACGGGTTCGCCGGAGGCCGACTCCACCACGCTGAACGCCCGCAGATCGTCTTCGAGCGCACGCAGCCGAGCGACCCGCCGCACAGCGTCAGCGGGGTCGGCCATCACGGCGGGCGTCCGGCCCAGGAAGCGCGCGACCTCCCAGCGTGAGTACAGGTCGAAGGCGAAGACAGCGTCGTCGTCGCGCCACGGCCGCAGCACGAGCCGCTCGGTGCGGAGCTCGGTCGGGATGTGCGCCCGCCCCACCCCAGACCGCCCCTCCAGCCCGGCCGGAGCCCCGCACTAGACTCACCGCATGCCCACTCACACCGTCGTGAACCAGGCCCCGCCGCGCGTCGACCTCGACGAGTTCGCGGCGAACCTCCCGCTCCGGGAGGGGGTCGAGCGCTACGACGCCGACTGGGCGGTCTCCGATCTCGGCGCCGTGGGGCGGCTGGTCGGCTCCGCCGGCTTCCAGGCCGACGCCGAGCGCGCGAACGTGCGTGAGCCGCAGCTGCGCGCGTTCGACCGGTGGGGCGAGCGCATCGACGAGGTCGACTACGACGAGAGCTACCACCGGGTGATCCGCGAGGCCGTCGCGGCCGGCGCGCACACCTCCGCGTGGGCCGACCCGCGCCCGGGGGCGAACGTCGCCCGCGCCGCCGCCTTCATGCTGTTCGCGCAGGTGGAGCCCGGGCACGCGTGCCCCGTCTCGATGTCGCACGCGGCCGTCCCGGCCCTCGCCGCATCCCCCGAGCTCGCGGCCGAGTGGGTGCCGCGCTTGCTGTCGCGGGAGTACGACGGCCGCCTCGGTGCGACCAAATCGTCTGCACTGTTCGGCATGGCGATGACCGAGAAGCAGGGCGGCTCCGACGTCCGGGCCAACACCACCCGGGCGCTCGCCGACGGCGACGGGCGCTGGCTGCTCACCGGCCACAAGTGGTTCTGCTCCGCGCCGATGTCGGACGCGTTCCTGGTGCTCGCCCAGACCGCGGGCGGCCTGAGCTGTTTCGTGGTGCCGCGCGTGCTGGAGGACGGCACGCGCAACGTCTTCCTGATCCAACGGCTGAAGGACAAGCTGGGAAACCGGTCCAACGCCTCCAGCGAGGTCGAGTTCGACGGGACCGTCGGCCACCTGCTCGGCGAGGAGGGACGCGGCGTCCGCACCATCCTGGAGATGGTCAATCGCACGCGGCTCGACTGCGTTCTCGGCACAGCGGCCGGGATGCGGCAGGGCGTCGCGGAGGCCGCCTGGCACGTGCGTCACCGGTCGGCGTTCGGCCGGCGCCTGGCCGACCAGCCGGCGATGACGGCGGTGCTCGCCGATCTCTCCCTGGAGTCGGAGGCGGCCACCGCGGTCGCGCTGCGCCTGGCCCGTGCCCACGACGACGACGCGCCCGACACCGACGTCGCCTTCCGACGTCTCGCCACCGCGGTGAGCAAGTACTGGGTGTGCAAGCGCGGACCCGGCCATGCGTACGAAGCGATGGAGTGCCTGGGCGGCAACGGCTACACCGAGGCGTTCCCGCTGGCCCGGCGCTATCGCGAGCAGCCGGTGATGGCGATCTGGGAGGGTTCGGGCAACGTGATCGCCCTGGATGTGCTGCGCGCGCTGAGCCGTGAACCGGCGAGCGTGGAGGCGTTCGATGCCGAGCTCGCCTCCGCCCGAGGAGCGCACGCCGCGTACGACGCGCATCACGACCGGCTGCGGAGGACGATCGCCGACGCCGAAGCCGGCGCCGACGAGTCCAGGGCTCGGTCGATGGTCGCCGCACTCGCGGTCGCACTGCAGGCCTCGCTGCTCATCCGCCACGCCCCGGCCGCCGTCGCGGATGCCTTCGTCGCCTCCCGCCTCGGACCCGATCGCGGCTCCCTCTACGGGGAGCTCCCCGCAGGCGTGGACACCGTCGCGCTCGCCGGTCGCGCCTGACCGCGCGTCAGGGCCAGGAGCCGAAGAGGTCGCCGATCGCGCCGGCGACGTCGAGGGCGGAGCCGGCGGCGTCGAAGACGTCTCCGACCGAGGAGACGATGTCGACGAGGTCGCCGAGCGCAGCCGCGACCTGGAGGATGTCGCCGGCGGACTGCGCGATGTCGCCGAGGGACGACAGCACCGCCCGATCGAGCCCGTCCAGGTCGATCGCGATCACCTTCGTCCACTCGCGCTCCATGCCGAAGATGACCGCGTACGGCAGCAGCCGCTCGTGGAGCCGGAAGCGCTCGG
Source organism: Leifsonia sp. TF02-11 (assembly GCF_017565305.1). Lineage (GTDB taxonomy): Bacteria > Actinomycetota > Actinomycetes > Actinomycetales > Microbacteriaceae > Leifsonia. The sequence continues at coordinate 211,626 of NZ_JAGEKP010000010.1, read as the reverse complement.
CAGGGTCGGCCGGTCCTGTGGAGCCGGTCGAGTCGGGAACGGGGGAGGCGACGGCGACCCGTTGCGCGCCGGCGGGCGACTGCAGCGTACGCAGTCGGTCCGCTTCCGCCAGCCGCATGTACTGGCGGAGGCCGTCGAGGTGGGTCCGGCGCTGCGCCGCAGCAGCGGCGAAGCGGCGCGGACGCACGCGACCGGCGACGACGACCTCCGCGATCAGGAGGGCCGACGCCGCCGCCGAGAGGAGCGCGAGCGGCAGGGCGCCCAGAAGTCCGGCCCCGATGAGCGTCGGCAGCGCGATCAGCAACAGGAGCACCCCGAGTCGAACAAGCAGCGGCCCGGCGATGCCGTCCTTCGTCAGCAGGCCGGCGCGCCGAAGCCGCGAGGCCTCGCGCCGGATGAGGTCCTGCACCCGTCGACCGGCCTTGCGCGCGTCCTTGGAGAACCGCCGGGGGCGACCGTCCCGATCGGCGTCGAAGAGCGCGTCGAGCAGCGCCAGGTCGCCGGCGCCGAGAGCATCGGGATCGGGCACCTCGATCGAAATGGTCGGGCGGCGGCGGCGTCGTCGTCCGGCCGGGACGTCGGCGAGCAGGCGCACCCTGCCGTGGACGGCAAGGTCGAGCAGTGCAGCTGCCGCCGCCCGCCGCTCGAGACCCGCGAGAACGGCGTCGGCGAGCACGGTCGCTCCACGCGCGGGCGCGTACTCGACGATCAGCGAGCGCGGCAGCCGTGCCGAGCGGACGGCGGCCGCGATCGCGCAGAGCAGCAGGAGACCCGCGACGGATGCCAGCACGACACCGAAAACCATCGCCCCAGCCTACGGGCGCCGATCCAGCCACTCACACCCCGGTTCAGGGGCTGTCGAGTACATCGATCATCCGCGTACTCGACGGATTTCAGCCGATCTTCTGCGTAGTCGCCGGTTCGTCGGTGGACTCGGGGAGGGCAGCCACAGAGGGGAGGGCAGCAGGGTCGGGGAGGGCGGCAGGGTCGGGGGCGGCGTCGGCGTCGGGGGCGGCGCCGATGGCGCGGTAGAACTCGGCGACCGCCTTGCGGTTGTAGCCGGCCCAGTCGAAGCCGCCGTTCGGGACGTCGCCGCGCAGGAACGCGCGCAGCCCGTCGGCGACCCCGTCGACCGACTGCGGCACGACCAGGCCGCTGCCCTTCGGCAGGGCGTTCTTGGCGGAGGCGAACTCGACGGTGACGATCGGCAGCTGGAGGACGAGGGCCTCCAGAATGACCATCGGCTGACCCTCGTAGTCGCTCGACAGCACGAAGCAGTCGGCCTTCGCCGTGATGGCGTGCGGGTTGCGCTGCATCCCGGTGAGAAACACCGAGCTCTGCAGCCCGAGCTCGGCGACCACGGCCTCCAGGTGGCCGGCCAGCGGTCCGGAGCCGACGATCAGCAGCCGGGTCTTCGGGTTCTCGGCGTGCACCTGCGCGAACGCGCGGATGAGGCGCTCCTGGTTCTTCTCCGGCGACAGCCGGCCCACGTTCACGAAGGTGGTGATGTCGTCGTTCGGCGCCAGCAGCTGCTCCGCCCAGTCGGGGATGCTGCCGGTCTCCTCGTCGAAGGTGAGCTCGTGGAGGTCGGCCGTGGCGTTCTCGAGGATGTGCTCGGCATCGACGGTGTTGAGTGCAGAGCGGAACTTCGCCGGCTCCGCGTACTCCGCCAGGGACGCGCGGTTCACCTCGGACAGCGTCGGTGAGACCGACACCAGGTGGTCGTACTGCGCATACAGGGTGAACAGCTGGGTCAGCGAGTGCAGCATCCGCTTCTCGCCGTTGACCTCGCGGTGCGCGTCGGAGGCCAGATCGTTGTGCATCCAGATCGAGCGCTGCGCGTCGGGGGAGTGGAGCAGCAGGATCGCCCAGAACGGGCCGTAGCCGGAGAAGTCGACGACGTAGTCGAAGCGGCTGTCGCCGAAGCAGCGGTACCACTCGTCGTCCCAGAGCCGGTTCTGCGCGTCGGTCTCCGCGTGCTGGGCCGTGCGCCCCCTCCGGAAGTCGAGGTGGCGGGCGAGGTGACGCAGCTTGGCGCCGTTCATGCCGCCGACACGTGGGAACTGGCGCACAGCCGGGTGGATCTGGCGCTGCTTGGCGATGATCGTCTGCGAGCCGCTTTGGGCGAAGAACGCGGACACGTCGTAGCGCTCGTGGTCGATGTTGTTGAGGAGGTTGAGGGCGGAGGTCGTGATCCCGTTCGGTCGCATGCCGCCGAGGTAGAGCAGGATCTTCTCGCGGCCGTCGTCGTCGAGGGAGGTGCGCAGACGGTAGCCCTCGCGCACCCCGCGGAACACGATGTCGACGACCCGCCCGGAGGCCGACCCGTCTTCGTAAGGGGTGAACCGGCGCTGCATGTCCAGGTAGCGCTCGCGCGATCCGGCGGGCACCTGGTCGCCGTCGGCCGCGACCGCCGCGAGCGCGTCGCCCAGCTCGCGCGCCGACATGAGGGTAGGGCCGGGCCACTCGTCCGGCTCGAAGTAGAGCCCGCGCGTACCCGCGTACTCCACGAGGTCGGGTGTGAAGAACAGGATCGGCCGGCCCGTGCGGAGGAAGTCGAAGAAGATGCTCGAGTAGTCGCCGACCAGGATGTCGGTGGCGCCGAGGACGAGGTTCGTCGGGATCTCGTTGGGCACCAGCATCCTGGCCAGCTCCGGGCGGTCGGCGGCCAGGGCGTGCACGGTCTGGTGGGTCTTGACCAGCACGGCGTAGCGGCTGGTGTCGATGCGCTGCTCCACCTCGTGGAGGTGCGCCAGGAGGGCGTCGAGGTCGTCTTCCGGCCGGCCGAAGGTCTGGCCCTTCCAGGTGGGCGCGTAGAGGATGACCTTGCGGTCGCCGAGCGGGATGCCGGAGTCGACCAGGCGCTTCCGCACGCTCTCGCGCTGCGCGTCGTCGAGGAACTGCCGGTCGACGCGCGGGTAGCCCTCCTCGATGAGGGTGCCGCGGTAGATGCCGTCGAGCTTGTATGCGCTCCGGTACATCTGGTCGGCCATGAACGGGTTGGCGGCCAGCAGATAGTCGGCCTGCACGAAGTTGCGGACGATGTTGGCCGTCGCCAGAGCGCCGTCCTCGATGTCGTAGCCCATGCGCTTGAGCGGGGTGCCGTGCCAGGTGTTCAGATAGACCTGGCCGGGGCGCTTGGAGAAGTCGTAGGGGAACGTGGCGTTGTTGACGAGGTACTGGCTGGTGGCCAGCGCGCGGTAGTAGGCGGCCGAGCCGTAGCGGACGAAGGTGACGCGCGGGTCGTCGGCGAACTCCTCCACGGCGGCGCGGTAGCGGTGCAGGTCGGACAGCGCCCAGATGTGGGTGAGGTGCTTCAGGTCGGGCGCGGCCAGCAGCTCGCGGAATAGCGCCTCCGGGTTGTCGAGCATCCCGTTGCCCGAGAACGACTCGTAGAAGACCGAGCCGAGGACGAGTGGCTGGCGGCGCCAGTGCGCGTGGATCTCGAAGCGAGCGGCGCGCTTCACTCGGGACGGCAGGCGCTTCAGGCGGGAAAGTCTCATCGCGGGAGAGTTTATGAGTGCGGGATAACAGTCTGCTGAGAAGCTGCGCAGGAGGAGCCGGTCATTCCCCGGCGTCGAATCCCAGGCTCAGCTTGCGCAGCAGCCCGGCGAGACGCTCCTGGTCGCCGGGGGAGAGCGACTCGAGCAGGTCGGCCTCCGCGTCGACGAGCCGGGTGATCGCGGCGTCGACCCTGGCGAGGCCCTGGGCCGTCATCTGCACCAGGATCCCGCGGCCGTCGTTGGGGTCGGTCCTGCGCTCGACGAGCCCGCGCGCGACCAGCCGGTCGATGCGGTTCGTCATCGTGCCCGACGACACCAGGGTCTGCTGCAGGAGCGATTTCGGGCTCAACTGGAAGGGCGAGCCGGCCCGGCGGAGCGCGGAGAGGACGTCGAACTCCCACGAGTCGAGGTCGGAGCGCTCGAAGGCGCTCCTACGCGCCCTGTCGAGGTGACGGGAAAGCCGGTCGACGCGCGACAGCACCTGGAGCGGCGAGAAGTCGAGGTCGGGACGCTCGCGGAGCCACGCCCCGACGATGCGGTCCACCTCGTCGCGCGCCCCGCTGCGCGCGGTCCCGTCGTGTGCGTCGGCCATCCCTCCATGCTATTCGGCCGCCCTCGCAGCTCGGCGGCATCCGTCGCCGAGTCTGGCAGACTGTGTGTGCGCGTTGCGCGGTCCGCCTTGGTGTAATGGCAGCACGACAGCCTTTGGAGCTGTGAGGTCTAGGTTCGAGTCCTGGAGGCGGAGCGACGTCACCAGCCGCACCGCACCGTCACCACCGCACCGGGAGCATCATGACCGACCAGAATCTCGCCATCGTCGTTCTTGCGGCCGGGCAGGGCACGCGGATGAAGTCCGCGACGCCCAAGCTCCTGCATCCGCTCGGGGGCCTCCCCGTCGTCGGGCACGTGCTGGCGACCGCCCGCGAGCTCGACGCCGCCCGCGTCATCGCTGTGGTCCGGCACGAGCGCGACCGGCTCGCCGAGGTGATCACCGCCGACCTGCCGGACGCCGTCATCGTCGACCAGGACGAGGTGCCGGGCACCGGCCGTGCCGTGGAGCAGGCCGTCGCCGCCCTCCCGGCCGACTTCGCCGGCGACGTGCTGGTGGTCAACGGCGACGTGCCGCTGCTCGACGCTTCGACGCTCCGCGAGCTCGTCGCTACCCACCGCGCGGGAGGGGCCGCCGCGACCATCCTGTCGTCGTTCCCGGCCGACGCGACCGGCTACGGCCGCATCGTCCGCACCTCGGAGGGGCACCTCGACCGCATCGTCGAACACAAGGACGCGAGCGAAGCCGAGCGCGCCATCGGCGAGATCAACGCCGGCATCTACGTCTTCGGCGCCGCCGCGCTGCGCGACATGCTCGCGAACGTCACGACCGACAACGCCCAGGGCGAGAAGTACCTGACGGATGTCATCGGCCTGCTCCGGGAGGCCGGCTTCGACGTCGACGCGCTCCCGGTCTCGGAGTCGTGGCTGGTCGAGGGCATCAACGACCGGGCGCAGCTCAGCGAGGCGGCCGCCCGCCTCAACGCGCTCGTCGTGCGCACCTGGCAGCTCGCCGGAGTCACGGTGCAGGACCCGGCGACGACCTGGATCGACGTGACGGCCACCCTGGAGCCCGACGTCACCATCCTCCCCGGCACGCAGCTGCGCGGGGCGACGGCCATCCGCACGGGTGCGACCGTCGGCCCGGACACGACGCTTCTGGACACCGAGGTCGGTGCGGGGGCGACTGTCACCCGCACCGACGCCACCCTCGCCGTGATCGGCGAGGGTGCCACCGTCGGTCCGTTCGCGTACCTGCGGCCGGGCACCGTCCTCGGCGCCAAGGGCAAGATCGGAACGTTCACCGAGACCAAGAACGCCGTCATCGGGGCCGGCACCAAGCTCGCGCACTTCAACTACGTGGGTGATGCGGAGGTCGGCGAGATGGGCAACCTGGGCGCCGGTGTCATCACGGCCAACTACGACGGAGTGAACAAGCACCGCACGGTCATCGGATCGCACGTGCGGATCAGCACGAACACGGTGCTCGTCGCGCCCGTTAGGATGGGTGACGGAGCGTACACCGGAGCGGGAACGGTCGTCCGGAAGGACGTTCCACCCGGCGCGCTCGCCATCACGGTCGCGCCACAGCGCAACATCGAAGGCTGGGTCGCCGAGAAGCGACCGGGCACCGAGGCCGCCCGTGCCGCTGAGCAGAGCACGGCTGCGGAAGAGAGCGGAGAGTAAGTGTCAGGGATCACTGCCACCGGCCAGAAACGACTCGTTCTGATCTCGGGGCGTGCGCACCCCGAGCTGGCCGAGCAGATCGCCGAATGCCTTGGCAGCGAGCTGGTGCCGACGGACTCCCGCACCTTCGCCAACGGCGAGATCTACGCGCGCTTCGACGAAAGCGTTCGCGGCTCCGACGCCTTCGTCATCCAGTCGCACACGTCGCCGATCAACGAGTGGCTCATGGAGCAGCTGATCATGGTCGACGCGCTCAAGCGCGCCTCGGCCAAGCGCATCACCGTCGTGGCCCCGTTCTATCCGTATGCGCGCCAAGACAAGAAGGGCCGTGGCCGCGAGCCGATCTCGGCCCGCCTGATCGCCGATCTCTTCAAGGCGGCCGGCGCCGACCGCATCATGTCGGTCGACCTCCACGCCGCCCAGATCCAGGGCTTCTTCGACGGTCCCGTCGACCACCTCTTCGCCATGCCGGTGCTGCTGGAGCACATGCAGCGCGAGCTCGACCCGTCGACGCTGACGGTCGTCTCGCCCGACATGGGTCGCGTGCGGGTCGCCGACATCTGGAGCGACAAGCTCGGCGTGCCGCTGGCCATCATCCACAAGCGCCGCGACCCGCTGGTGCCCAACCAGGTCTCGGTCCACGAGATCGTCGGTGACGTCAAGGGTCGCGTGTGCCTGCTGGTCGACGACCTCATCGACACCGGGCGGACCATCGTGAAGGCCGCGGAGGCGCTAAAGGCCAACGGTGCGATCGGCGTCGTCGTCGCCGCGACGCACGCCGTGTTCAGCGACCCGGCGGTCGAGCTCCTGCAGTCGGAGGCGATCGACTCCGTCGTCGTCACCGACACGCTTCCGCTTCCCGCGCACAAGCGCTGGGACGGACTCACGGTGCTGCCGATCGCTCCGCTGCTGGCCAACGCGATCCGCGAGGTGTTCACCGACGGCTCGGTGACCTCCATGTTCGACGGCGCCGCCTAGGCGCAGGTACGCAGCTCACGGCACTCGCGTGACCGATGCGTGGGGCCGGGGGTGCTGTCGTGCGGTCTCGACGACGGCGCGTTCGAGGCCGTTCAGCCCGGTCGACCTGCGGATGGCGCCGCCGATCCGTGCGCTGTTCGCGGCGTAGGCCGGGTCGCCGAGCACCGTCCTGACGGCGCGCGAGACTGCGGCGTCGCTGGGCTGGTTGGTTCCGAGCCGGATGCCGATGCCCGACCAGGCGACCCGGGCGGAGACCTCCGTCTTGTCCTCGGTGGTCCCCGCGACCACCACGGGTACTCCGTGCTCCATCGCGTAATGGATGCCGCCGTATCCGCCGTTGGTGACGTAGACGGACGTGCGCGGCAGCAGCCGGTCGTACGGCAGGTAGCTCGCCACGCGGGCGTTCGGCGGCAGCGTTCCGCCGAGGCTCGTCACGGCTCGGCCGCCCGTGCTGGCGACCACCCAGACATCGTCGGCCGCGAGCGCGCGGATCGTCGGTAGCAGGAGGTCGCCGAAGTCGGTGTTGGCCACGGTCCCCTGGGTGACATGGACGACGGGGCGCCCGTCGTCGAGGTCGCTCCACCACGCGGGCAGCGGGGTGTCCGAGGGCTGGGTGCGGGACACCGGCCCGACGAAGTGCAGCGGGACCGTGACATCGGTGCGGGGGTACTCGAACTCCGGAACGGTGAACTGCACGACGCCGTCGGAGAGCGACGGCCAGTCGAGCACGAACCCGCCGAGCCCGGTTCCGGACTCCAGCCCGACCCGGAGCGCCGCCCGCTGCACGGGGGCGAAGACGATCTTCTCGGCCACCGCCGTCAGGGCGGCGTTCCTCAGCCGACCGAGCGCGCCCCTTCGAGGCGGCACGCCGAGGCCGAACGGTGCGGTGTCGCGACTCTTGACGCCCAATGGCACGATCCCGAGGTTGAGCAGGGCAGGGCGTGACTCGCGGGGGCGGGAGGCGAACAGCGCGGCGCCGAGGAACAGGCTCTCGGCGAGGACCACGTCGATCCCGAGCCCCCGGACGGCGGCGTCCATCGCAACCAGCTGGCTGCGTGCGGGCCTCAGGAAGATCTCTGTCATGTCGTACCGGATGCCGGCGGGGCCGGTCAGCCCGACGCGGCCGGGGAAGGCGGCATCCATGTCGGTGTCGTCGTAGTCGGCTTCGGCCGGCAGCCGCAGCACGGATGCGCCGGTGGCCGCCGCGCGCTGGAGGTACCGTTCGCCGGTCAGGAAGTGCACCCGGTGGCCGCGCTGCACGAGGGCGCGGCTCACGGCGAGCAGGGGAGTCACGTGCCCGTGGACGGGCGTGGAGCAGATCAGGATGTCGAGCGGCTGGTCGTTCATGTGTGCGTTCCTCGTTCGGGTAAAGTCGAATAAACGTCAACAGTATTCACTACACTCGAAGGGTAGTCAATAGTGGCCGCGACCCGACCGTACCGCTCCACCCTGCGGCAGGAGCACGCAGAGCAGACGCGCCGCCGCATCCTGGAGGCCGCCGCCGCAGTCTTCTCGTCGCGCGGCTACGCCAGCGCCTCCCTCGCCGACATCGCGGCAGCAGCGGGTGTCTCGGTGGAGAGCGTGAAGGTGCACGGACCGAAGCGGGCGCTCCTGCTGGCCGCCTTCGAGCTCACCTTCGGCGGGGAGGCGGGCGAGTCGTCCCTCGCAGAGCGTCCGGAGGTCGCGGCGATCGCCGCCCTCGACGACGCCGACCGGATGCTCGCGGAACTCATCCCGTTCATCGCCGCGGCGAACGCGCGCACGGCGGGACTGTGGTCGACCTTCACGGCCGCTGCCCGTGACGACGACACGGTCGCGGCAGTCCTCGCCGAGTTGCTCGAGCGACGGCACGCGGACTATGGGCTGCTGGTCGGGCTGCTCGCCGAGCGCGGCGTCGCAGAGGTGTCCGCGCTCGACGACGCCGGTCGTCGGGAACTCGCGGACGGGCTGTCGTTCGTGATGTCACCGGAGGGGTACCAGCAGCTGGTGCGTGAGAGCGGCTGGAGCTTCGAGCGCTACACGCGGTGGCTGAGCGGGACCGTGCGGCTGCTCGTCACGGCAGAGCGTGCGGCGTCGACGGGATGAGGCCGAGCGGCGCGACGAAGGTGGCGTCGCCCTCGGTGTTGAGGGCGTAGCACTGCCAACCCGGGCCTGCCGGTGCGAACAGCTCGAAGCGGGCGGAGGAGCTCACCGAGTCGGGCGCGTAGTGCCGCGCGTAGACCGCGCAGGTGCCGGTCGCGGTGTCGGTCTGGATGCTGATCGTCAGCATGATCCCGGGCAGCACCAGCGCGGTGAGCGCGACCACGACGAAGACGCGCGTCGCGATCGTGCGGCGTCGCCCGCGCAGCGGACGGTCCGACGGCTCGTACTCCGCCAGCTCCGGGTGGTCCTCGAACGTCACGCTATGAGTCTGAGGCGCGCGCGACGCGATTGCAACCGAGGCGCTTCCGACGACGAAGGGCACGTCGTTGTCACTTTCGGGGCCCGAAAGCGACAACGACGTGCCCTTCGGCAGGCCGGAACGGCGCGCGGCTAGTGCGAGGAGCCCTCGGTCTCGATCTCGGTGCGGTCGCCCGACCAGAGCGTGTGGAAGATGCCGTCCTCGTCGACGCGCCTGTAGGTGTGCGCTCCGAAGAAGTCGCGCTGGCCCTGCACGAGAGCGGCGGGCAGGCGGGTCGAGGCGAGCGAGTCGTAGTACGACAGCGCCGACCCGAAACCGGGCACGGGCACGCCGGAGAGCGCGGCAGTGGCGACGATGCGACGCCAATCGGCCTCGCCCTCGCGCACGGCGTCCGCGAAGTACGGCGCCTCCAGCAGCGTGGTGATGTCCGGGTTCTCGTCGTAGGCGTCGGCGATCCGGTTGAGGAACTGGGCGCGGATGATGCAGCCGCCGCGCCAGATCTTGGCGATCTTGTCCTTGTGGATGTCCCAGCCGTACTTCTCGGCGCCGGCGACGATCGCGTCGAAGCCCTGCGCGTAGGCGACGACCTTGGAGGCGTAGAGCGCCTTCGAGACGTCGTCGGCGAACGCCTTCACGTCCTCGGCCTTCTGCACCTCGGGACGGGACTGGATCGTCGCCTGCACGGCCGCGCGCTGGGCGGGCTTGGAGGAGACAGCGCGGGCGAAGACGGCCTCCGCGATGCCGCCGACCGGGATGCCCAAGTCGAGCGCGTTCTGCACCGTCCACACGCCCGTACCCTTCGAGCCGGCCTGGTCGAGCACGATGTCGACGAACGGCTTGCCGGTCTCGGCGTCCACCTGGCGCAACACCTCGGCGGTGATCTCGATCAGATACGACTCGAGGTAGCCGTTGTTCCACTCGGCGAAGACGTCCGCGATCTGCGCGGGCTCCAGGTCGCCGACCGTGCGGAGCAGGTCGTACGCCTCGGCGATGAGCTGCATGTCGGCGTACTCGATGCCGTTGTGGATCATCTTGACGAAGTGGCCGGCGCCGTCGGTGCCGACGTGGGTCACGCACGGCTCGCCCTCGGCGACCGCCGCGATGGAGGCGAGGATGGGGCCGAGGGTCTCGTACGACTCCGCGGAGCCGCCCGGCATGATCGAGGGGCCGTTGAGGGCGCCCTCCTCGCCGCCGGAGATGCCGGCGCCGACGAAGTGGATGCCGGTCGGCGCGATGCGCTTCTCGCGCTCGATGGTGTCGTGGAAGTTCGCGTTGCCGCCGTCCACGATGATGTCGCCGGGCTCGAACCGCTCGACGAGCTGGTCGATCACCGCGTCGGTGCCGCGGCCGGCCTGCACCATGATGATCGCGGTGCGCGGCTTGGAGAGCGAGGCGACGAAGTCGTCGATCTGCTCGGACGAGACGAACCCGGCCTCCGGGTGCGCGTCGACGAGCTCCTGCGTGCGTGCGTACGTGCGGTTGAAGACGGCGACGGTGTTGCCTTCGCGCGAAGCGAGGTTGCGGGCCAGGTTCGACCCCATCACAGCCAGACCGACGACTCCGATATTGGCCGTTGCGTGGTTCTCGGGCACGGAGGACTCCTTCGTTGAGACGGTTTGCGTCCAGCGTAGCCGCACGCACGTCGTGTGGTTCGTCGTGTGACGCGGATCAGCCCAGGCGGAATGTCGTCCGGGGGATGTCGTCGACGAGTCGCCGCGCGATCGTGAAGGCGTCCTCCTCGGCGAGCTGGTGGGTGACGACCAGCGAGGCCAGGAACGACGCGTCCACGCGGCGGGACATGTCGTGTCTGGCCGGGATGGAGCAGAACGCTCGGGTGTCGTCGATGAACCCGCTGGTCTTCGTGAAGCCCGCGCTATCGGTCACCGCCCTGCGGTAGCGGAGGATCGCGGCCGGGGTGTCGAGGAACCACCAGGGCGCGCCGGCGTAGACCGACGGGTAGAACCCGGCCAGCGGTGCGATCTCCCGGGAGAACGTGGTCTCGTCCACCGTGAACAGCACGAGCCGGAAGGTCGGGTTCGTGCCGAAGTCGCGCAGGATGGGCGTGAGCGGCTCGGTGAAGGCGCCGACCGCCGGCAGGTCGTGCCCGGTGTCCGGGCCGTAGGCGTCGAACGTCGGGCGGTGGTGGTTGCGGTGCACTCCGGGGTGCAGCTGCATCACGAGTCCGTCGTCGGCGGCCATCTCGGCGAGACGGTAGAGCATATTGCGGCGGTAGGCGACGGCTTCTGCCGCGGCGAGGGACCCGTCGAGTGCCGCGCGATGGATGCGGGAGGCCTCCGCCGGTTCGAGTGGCTCGCTCCCGGCGTCGACGACGCCGGTGTCGGTCGCGGTTCCGCCCGCGGCGGCGAAGGCCGCGCGGCGCACGCGCAACGCCTCCAGCAGTCCGGCGTAACTGGAAGTGTCGACATCGGCGCGCTCGGCCAGTGTGCGCAGCCGTGTCGCCCAGCCCGCCTCATCCGGGTGCATGTACCGGTCGGCGCGGAACGTCGGGATCACCCTCCCGGTGAAGGTCGGGTCGGCCGCTAGGCGCGCGTGTGCCTCCAGGTCGTCAGCGGGGTCGTCCGTGGTCGCGAGCACCGCGATGCGGAAGCGGTCGAACAGGGCGCGCGGCCGGAACTCCGGTGACGCCAGGGTGGCCTCCAGCTGGTCGTAGAGCGCGTCGGCGTTGGCCGCCGACGGCTGCTCGGCGAGCCCGAAGACCTCGCTGAACTCCGATTCGAACCAGAACCGCACCGGAGTGCCGAGGAAGGCGTCCCAGTGCTCGCAGAGCGTCCGCCAGATCGCCCGGCCCGAGGCGGGGGAGGGCACCCCGCCACGGGCGAGACCGAGCGCGTCGAGGGGCACCCCGACCGCGTGCAGCATCCGGGTCACGTAGTGATCGGGCGTGATGAGCAGGGCGGCCGGGTCCGGGAACGGCTGGTCGTCGGCCAGCATCGCAGCGGGAACGTGCCCGTGCGGCGAGTAGATCGGGGCGTCGGCGACGGCCGCGTGCAGGCGGCGGGCGAGGTCGCGCTCGGCGGGGTCGGCGGGGAACAGGCGGTCCGGATGCGGAGCGAGCGCGGTCATCCTCGTCCTTTCGGCGGAGTGGGCGGAGTGGAGGGAGCGGAGGCTGCGGTGGTGACAGCCCGTGCGGGGCCGGTCGAGGCGCGCACGGTCAGGTGGGTGGGGAGCGTCGCGGCCTGCCGGGTCACGGGCGCTGCGCCGTCGTCGAGGCGCGCGAGCAGCATCGCGACGGCCGTGCGGCCGGCCTGCTCGATCGGAGCGGTCAGGGTGGTCAGCGGCGGGTTGCAGAAGTCGGCGCCGAAGATGTCGTCGCAGCCGACCAGGGAGACGTCGCCCGGCACGTCCACCCCGCGCTCGCGGAAGCGCGCGAGCATCCCGATCGCGAGGAGGTCGTTGAAGGCGATGCACGCGGTGGAACCGGCGTGCAGCACCGCGTCGGCGGCCGCCGCCCCCGCATACTGCCGCGGTGCGAACGGGCCGACCCGGAGGGCCTTCACGCCGTAGCCCTCTGCGGCCCGGACGAGTGCGCGCCAGCGGCGCTCGTTCGACCACGAAGTCTCCGGCCCCGACGCGTAGACGATCTCCCGGTGGCCCAGCGAGACCAGGTGGCCGACGGCCTGCTCGACACCGTTGGGGGTGTCGATGAACACGTTCGCGACTCCGCGGGTCTGGCGGTTGATCGCCACGAGCGGTACTTCGTCGGCCAGCGCGGTGAGCCGGCGGTCGGTGAGGCGGGAGGCCGCCAGGATCGCGCCGTCGAACGAGGGCCGCAGCTTGTGCAGCATCCCGTCCTCCAACTCGTCTGACTCCTCGGTGTCGACCAGGATCTGCGTGTAGCCCGCCGCCTTCAGCTGCTGCTGGGTGCCGCGGATGATCCCGAAGTAGAAGGGGTTCGTGACGTCGGAGACGAGCACGGCGATCGCCCGAGTGCGGCCGCTGGTGAGCGCCCGTGCCTGCGAGTTGGGGATGTAGTTGAGCTCGCGTGCCGCACGCTCGATGCGCTCGCGGGTGATCGCGTTGACCCGGCCCGGATTGGCGAGGGCGCGGGAGGCGGTCGAGGTGGCGACACCGCTGGCGGCGGCCACGTCGGCGAGGGTGGCCGGGCGGTCCACACCGTCGGGATACCCGCGAGGCTGAGGGCTCATGCGCCCATCACAGCACACGATGGCAATTTTTGGCAATCGGTTGCAGCCCTGTTGCCGTTCTGCCTAGGCTCGGCGGCAGTCCCTCGATGCGCACCTCGTCCGGGGGACACGATCCACCGGATCCCATCCTCAAAGGAGAGTCACGAATGAGATCACGTTTCGCACTCGGCGCGATCGCCGGCCTGGCCGCCATCGGCCTCGCCCTGACCGGATGCTCGTCCTCCGGCGGCGACGCGAAGCCCAGTTCCACGTCCACGACGGTCGACGGCAAGGGGCGCACCCTCTCCGTCTACGTCGGAGCGAGCGGGCTCTACCCGCAGCAGCAGAAGGAGTGGTTCGCCCAGCTGCAGGCCCAGTTCAAGAAGGAGACCGGGGCGGACCTGGCCTTCGACACGTTCGCCAGCTCCAACGACGAGCTCACCAAGATCCAGACCTCCGTCGTCTCCGGGCAGGGCCCGGACGTCTACGCGCTCGGAACCACGTTCACGCCGACCGCGTACGCGACGGGCGCGTTCGTCACGCTCACCGACGCCGACTGGGCCAAGGTCGGCGGCCGCGACCGCTTCGTCCCGGCCGCGCTCGGCATGTCCGGGCCGGACTCCAAGAACCAGATCGGCGTGCCGCTCGCGCAGCGCCCGTTCGTGATGGCGTACAACAAGGACCTGCTGAAGGCCGCGGGCATCGACAAGCCGGCGACCACCTGGGACGACTTCGCGAGCCAGGCCAAGAAGCTCACGACCGGAGACACCTACGGCGTCGCGGCAGGCTACGCCGACAACTACGACCCGTGGAAGTTCATCTGGGCGATGTCCGTCCAGGCGGGCAACCCGATCCTCGACCTGAAGTCCGGCAAGGCGCGGCTCGACGACCCCACCACCGAGAAGGCCTACCAGACCTACTTCGGCTGGCTCACGGAGCAGAAGGCGGTCGACCCCGCGGCGGTCGGCTGGAAGAACCCGCAGGCCGTCGCCGCGTTCGGCGCGGGCAAGGCCGCGTACCTGCCGATGGTGTCGGCCAGCTCGATCGAGGCACTGGACAAGTCCGCCGTGGCGGGCAAGTACGCCTACGCGCTGATGCCGACCGTGGCGCCGGGCAAGACGTCCAACCCGTCCAGCGGCAAGCCCGCGGCGAGCATCGTCTCCGGTGACAACATCGTCGTCGCCAAGTACTCGAAGAACCAGGACCTGGCCTTCGCCTACATCAACATGGTCACCCGCGCCGACATGCAGACCAAGGAGTTCTCGCTCCTGGGCGACCTGCCGTCGAACGCGCAGGCCGCGGCCGACCTGCAGAAGGCGAAGCCGATCATCGCCCCGATCGTCGACGCCATCGGCAAGTCGGTGGCCACCCCCTTCTCCGGCGCCTGGGGCGACACCCAGCTCGCGCTGACCAACGTCGTCGTGCAGTCGATCCCCAACCTGTCGAACGGCTCGGTCAGCAGCTCGGAGCTGTCGCAGCTCCTCAAGACCGCGCAGTCCACGGCGCAGAGCTCGCTGGACAAGGCCAAGAAGTAACGGGCTGATCGTCATGTCCACCGAAACCGCGACCCCGGTCGCGACCGCCCGCTCGTCCGCGGAGGCGACCCCTCCGCGGGCGGGCGGGGCGCCCCGCCGGGGCCGCCGGACCGTGCAGCAGCGCAACCGGCCGCTCTGGCTGCTCCTTCCCGGCGGCATCCTCATGCTGCTGGTCATCATCGTCCCGTTCGTGTTCGCGCTCGTCATCTCGACGCTCGACCTCGACATGTACACGTTGCGCGACTGGGTCTCTGCGCCGTTCATCGGGCTCGGGAACTACATCGAGGCGCTCACCTCGTCGTCCCTGCTGCAGTCGATCTGGATCAGCGTCTCGTTCGCCGTCATCGCGGCCGTCGTGACCCTGCCGATCGGCGTGGCGGCGGCCCTGGCGACGCAGAACGCCTTCCGGGGCCGGGCGCTGGTGCGTTCGCTGTTCCTCGTGCCGTACGTGCTGCCCGGCTTCGTCGTCGGCACGTTCTGGCACACCATGCTGCAGCCGCACGGGATCGTGGACACGGTCCTCGGCGACCTCGGCATCCACACCGGGCTGTGGCTCAACGGGCCGCTCAGCTACTGGACCCTCGTGATGGTCCAGATCTGGTCGTCGTGGCCGTTCTTCTACCTGCTGGTGCTCGCCGGCCTGCAGTCGATCGAGCACGAGGTCCACGAGGCCGCGGCCATCGACGGCGCGGGCTGGTGGGCGAAACTGCGCTACGTCATCCTGCCGGCCCTGCGCGGGCCGATCGCGCTGGCGCTGATCATCTCGCTGCTCCACAACATCAACGGCTTCACGCTGCCGTTCGTGCTCTTCGGGGTGCCGGCGCCGCAGGCGGTCAACGTGCTGCCGGTGCTGACCTACGTGACCAGCTTCCAGAGCTTCCGCTTCGGGCTGAGCGCGGCGATGGCGGTGTTCTCGCTGATCCTGATCGCGATCCCGCTGTTCGTCTACCTGCGCGCGGTCCGGCTCGACACCGGCGACGACCGCAAGGAGAAGACGGCATGACCACTTCGGCCCCTACCAGCACCGTCACCCCCACCGTCCGCTCCGCGCGCCGCCGCGGCACGGGAGACGTGTACCGGCTGCTGCCGCGTCCGCTGCAGGCCATCATCATCGCGATCCTGCTCTGCGTCGCGCTGCTGCCCATCCTGTACGTGCTGCTGTCGTCGGTGAACTCCGACATCGGCGTCGCGAGCGGCGAGTTCTTCCCGAGCTCGCTCAACTTCGACAACTACATCAAGGTGTGGTCGACCGTCGCGCTCGGCAACGGGCTGATGAACAGCGTCATCGTCGCCGGCGGCGTCGCGATCGTCTGCGCCTTCCTTTCAGTGGCTACCGCGTACGTGCTGGTGCGGTTCGCGTTCCGAGGCCGGCTGACCTTCCTGCGCGGCCTGCTCGGCCTGCAGTCGATCCCCGGGACGCTCATGCTGCTGCCGGTGTTCGTGCTGTTCTCGTCGGCGTCGAGCGCGCTCGGCATCCCGATCATCGGCACCAGGTGGTCGCTGTTCGTCACCTACCTGACGTTCGCGCTGCCGTTCTCGACCTGGGTCATGGTGACCTACCTGCGCGGGCTGCCGCGCGAGTTGGAGGAGGCCGCACGCATCGACGGTGCGTCGTCGTGGCGCATCCTGACCAGGATCGTCCTGCCGCTCAGCTGGCCGGGCGTGGTCGTGGCGGGAATCTTCGCCTTCCTGCTCGGCTGGAACGACGTGCTGTTCGCCTCGGTGATGACCAACCCGGACACCCGCACGGCGGCCGTCGCGCTCCAGGTGTTCACCGTGGCGCAGGAGGGTGGAGCCCTGCCCCTCTACGGGCAGATGATGGCGGCGTCGCTGATCTGCGCCGTTCCGGTCGTGGCCCTCTACCTGGTGTTCCAGCGCTACCTCGTCGGCGGGCTGACCGCGGGCGGGGTCAAGTGAAGAAGATGACGACACGAGTGAAGTGAGAGAGAGTGACTGACACAATCCAACCCACCTGGGCACTGTCCGGCTTCGGCGACGAGATCGACCCCGACCCGGCCGTTCAGGTCGCGGTGCTGCAGGCGCTCGGCGCGAACCACATCGAGGTGCGGAGCGCATGGGGCGTCAACATCGTCGACCTCGACGACGAGCAGCTCGACCGGCTCGCGGGGATCCTCGCGGAGCGCGGGATGCGCGTCTCCGCGATCGCCTCGCCGATCGGCAAGGTCGACGTCGCCCTTCCCGTCGAGCACGAGGTCGAGCGGCTGGGCCGGGCGATCGCCGCGGCCGAGCGCCTGGACTCCGGGTACATCCGGCTGTTCTCCTTCTATCGCGCCGAGGGCGTGCCGGTGGAGGACATCCGCGACGACGTGCTGGTCCGCATGCGCGCCCTCGCCGCCGCGGCCGAGGAGGCCGGGGTCGTGCTGCTGCACGAGAACGAGAAGGACATCTACGGCGACACCCCGGAGCGCTGCCTCGACATCGTCGAGTCGGTCGGCTCCCCGGCGCTGAAGCTCGCCTGGGACAGCGCCAACTTCGTGCAGGTCGGCGTCGCCGCGCCGTTCGACGACGGCTACGCACTGCTGCGCCCGCACCTGGAGTACCTGCAGGTGAAGGACGCGCTCGCCGCGACCTCCGAGGTGACCCCGGCCGGGGAGGGCGACGGCCAGCTCCTGCAGACCCTCACCGCGCTGCGCGACGACGGCTACACCGGGTTCGCGTCGCTCGAACCGCATCTCACCGACGTGAACGCCCTCGGCGGCTTCTCGGGCCCGGCGGCGTTCGGCGTCGCCGGCCGTGCCCTCCGCCGCCTGACCGACCAGATCGGAGTCACCCTCGCATGACCGCCCCCATCGTCTCTCCGCTGCGCGTCGCCCTCGTCGGCTGCGGCATCATCGGGCTCAACCACGCCCGCGCCATCCTGAAGCACCCCGATCTCGTGATCACCGCGCTCGTGGACGCCGTTCCCGCCGCGGCCGCCGCGCTCGCCGACCAGTTGGCCACCGAGTACGGCGCCGACCGCCCTGCCGAGTTCGCCGCGCTCGGCGACGCGCTCGCCGCGGCGGAGATCGACGTCGTCGTGATCTGCACGCCGAGCGGACTCCATGTCGTGCTCGCCGAGGAGGCGCTCGCCGCCGGTAAGCACGTGGTCATCGAGAAGCCGCTCGACGTCTCGTTGCCGCGGGCGCGCGAGATCCTCGCACTGTCCCGCCGCGCCGAACAGGACGGACTGGTCGTCTCGGTGATCAGCCAGCACCGCTTCGACCCGGCCTCCCGGGTCGTCGCCGACGCGGCGCACACCGGGCGCTTCGGACGCCTGACCAGCGGTGTCGCCTCCGTCGCCTGGTGGCGCAGCCAGGAGTACTACGACTCCGGGCAGTGGCGCGGCACCTGGGAGCTGGACGGCGGGGGAGCGGTGATGAACCAGGGCGTGCACACCGTCGACCTCCTGGTCTGGTTCCTCGGGACGCCGGTCGAGATCGACGCGCGCACGGCACTGCTCGCGCACGAGCGCGTCGAGATCGAGGACGTCGCCGTCGCGACCATCCGCTTCGAGTCGGGCGCGCTCGCCGTGCTGCACGCGACGACGGCCGCCTACCCGGGGCTCTCGGTGCGGTTGCAGGTGCACGGCGACCGGGGTTCGGCGATCATCGACGACGATCAGCTCGAGTACTTCGGAACGGTGGAGTCCGCCGGCAACAGCGCCGCCGACGTCGTGCCGGCCGGCGAGCTGCGCGGCGGCGACCGCGGGCCGGAGCAGTTCGTGGTCGGCCACCTCCGCCAGTACGAGGACATCGTGGACGCCATCCGCGAAGGCCGAGCGCCGGGTGTGACCGTCGCGGACGCGTTCCTCTCGCTCGCCGTCGTGCGCGCCGTCTACCTCTCGGCCACGCTCGGTCGTCCCGTGCTGCTGGAGGACGTCCTCGACGGCTCGCTCGACGACGTGGTCGTCACGACGGGGGTGCACGCATGAAGTTCTCCGTCTTCACCGCCTCCACGCCCGACTGGACGCCCGCAGAGGCGGCGCAGAACATCGCGGCCCAGGGCTGGGACGGCATCGAGTGGCGCATCGTCGACCAGGAGCCCGCGGCCGAGCCCGGATTCTGGGCGGGCAACCGCGCGACCTGGCCGCTCACCGGCCTCGAGGAGTCCCTCCCGGAAATCGCACGCGTGACCAGGGAGGCCGGGCTCGAGTTCTCCGGGATCGGCGGCTATGCGCGTTGCGACGACCACGCGAACGTCGACCGGATGCTGGCGGCGACCGCGGCGCTCGGCGCACGGCAGGTGCGCGTCACGATGCCGCGAACCGACGCGGGCGAGTACCGCGAGCTGTTCGCCGCGGCCAGGAGCGACCTGGAGCGCGCGGCGTCCGTCGCGGCCTCCCTGGGCGTGAAGGCCCTGGTCGAGCTGCACCACGAGACGATCACGGCCTCGGCCTCCGCGGCGTTCCGCCTCCTCGACGGGCTCGATCCCGCAGCGGTCGGCGTCATCCACGACCTCGGCAACCTCGTGATCGAGGGCCAGGAGCGCACCCTCTCCGCCCTCCAGCTGCTCGGGCCGTACCTGGCGCACGTGCACGTCAAGAACGTCGCCTGGCTGCCGGGGGAGGCGGAGGAGGACGGCACGGTCCGCTGGCGCCACGACTGGGCGCCGCTGCGCACCGGCGCGGGCGACGTGGAGGCCTACTTCCGCGCGCTGCACGAGTTCGGCTATGACGGGTGGGTGACCAGCGAGGACTTCTCGACGGCGGTGCCGCTCGCCGAGCGCACGGCGGACGACCTCGCCTACCTGCGTGCCGTGGAGGCGCGGACCCGCGCAGCGGTGACGGCATGACCTCCCCGCCTCGGTCGGTGCGCCATCCCGTGCGGGTGGCGCACCTCGGCCTCGGCGCCTTCCACCGCGCCCACCAGGCCTGGTACACGCAGCTCGCCGGCGACGGCTCCGGCATCGCCGCCTTCACCGGTCGCAGTGCGGACGCCGCCCGCGTGCTGGCGGCGCAGGACGCGATGTACACGCTGGTGGAGCGCGGAGCCGAGGGCGACAGCGCAACGCTGATGGAGGTGCTGAGCGAGGTTCATGACGGTGCAGACACGGAAGCGTGGCGGCGGGTGCTCGCCGATCCGGAGGTCGGCGTCCTCACACTCACGGTGACCGAGGCCGGCTACCGGCCCGGCTCGTCCGCCCCGGCGCGCGTTCTCGACGGCCTCCGCGCACGGCACGCCGCGGGGGCAGGCGGGATCGCCGTCGTCAGCTGCGACAACCTCCCCGACAACGGCCGCGTCCTCCGCGACGCGGTGCTGGCGCTCGTCGAGCCGGGGTCCGAGATCGAGGCCTGGATTCGCGCGGACGTGTCGTTCGTGTCCTCGATGGTCGACAGGATCACCCCGGCGACCACCGACGCCGACCGGGAGGCCGTCCGCCGGCTCACCGGCTGGGACGACGCCGCCCCTGTGGTGACCGAGCCGTTCGCCGAGTGGGTCCTCGCCGGGAGCTTCCCGGCCGGCCGACCGGCCTGGGACGCAGCCGGTGCGCAGTTCGTCGACGACATCGCGCCCTACGAGCAGCGCAAGCTCTGGCTGCTCAACGCCGGTCACTCGCTGCTCGCCTATCACGGGCTCGCGGCCGGACGCGGGACGGTGGCCCAGGCCGTGGCCGACCCCGCGCTCGCCGACGAGCTCGAAGAACTCTGGAGCGAACAGCGCACCGAACTGCCCTTCGACGCCCTGACGGTCGATGAGGCGCTCGCCGCCCTCCGCTCCCGCTTCGGCAACGCGCGCATCGAGCACCGGCTCGCCCAGATTGCCACCGACGGCTCGCAGAAGCTCGGCCCCCGCATCGTCGACCCGCTGAGGAGCCGGCTTTCCGCCGGCCGCGATCCCGGACGCGCCCAGCTCGGCGTGCTCGCGGCCTGGGCCGACCATCTGGCCGGGCCGGACGTCCGCGACCCGGGAGCCGGCGCCCTCGTCGAACGGCTGCGCGACGCGACGGCACCGCGGGAGCGGGCCGCCGCCGTCCTCGAAGCACTCGCCCCCGACCTCACCGACCTGACCGACCCCCTCGCCGAGCGGATCGCCGCGCGGCAGCAAGGAGCACTCGCATGAGAATCACCGCAGCAGACGTCCTCGTCTCCAGCCCCGGCCGCAACTTCGTCACCCTGCGGATCACGACGGAGGACGGCGTGACCGGCCTCGGCGACGCCACGCTGAACGGCCGCGAGCTCGCCGTCGCGGCGTACCTGAGCGAGCACGTCGTCCCGCTCCTGATCGGAAGGGACGCCCACGCGATCGAGGACACCTGGCAGTACCTCTACCGCGGCGCGTACTGGCGTCGCGGCCCGGTCACCATGGCCTCCATCGCCGCCGTCGACACCGCACTGTGGGACATCAAGGCCAAGGTGGCGGGACTTCCGCTCTACCAGCTGCTCGGCGGCCGGAGCCGCGAGGGGCTGCTGGTTTACGGGCACGCCTCCGGCGCCGAACTGCCGGAACTGTTCGACTCCATCACCGAGCACCTCGAGGAGGGCTACCGGGCGGTGCGCGTGCAGACCGGCATCCCGGGGCTGCCGTCGGTCTACGGGGTGGCGTCGAGCAAGAACGCGGCAGCGGGTGCCGGCTCGGGATCCGACACGCGCTACGACTACGAGCCGGCGCGCCGCAGCGCGGTGCCGGTGGAGGAGAGCTGGGACACCCGCGCCTACCTGCGGCACGCGCCGACCGTCTTCGAGGCCGTGCGCAACGAGTTCGGGCCCGAGCTGCCGCTGCTGCACGACGCCCACCACCGGTTGACGCCCATCCAGGCGGCGAAGCTCGGCAAGTCGCTGGAGCCGTACGACCTGTTCTGGCTGGAGGACGTCACCCCGGCCGAGAACCAGGCGGTGCTGCGCCGCGTGCGCGAGCACACCACCACGCCGCTCGCGATCGGCGAGGTGTTCAACACGATCTGGGACTACCGCGAGCTGTTCGAGGAGCAGCTGATCGACTACGTCCGCTCCCCAGTGACCCACGCCGGAGGGATCACCGGCCTGCGGCGGATCTTCGACTACGCGGCCGTCTACCAGATCAAGTCGGGCGTGCACGGCCCGACCGATGTGTCGCCGGTCGGGCTCGCGGCGGCGATCCACCTGGGCATCGCCATCCCGAACTTCGGCATCCAGGAGTACATGAAGCACAGCCCGACGACGCACGAGGTCTTCCGCACGACGTACACGTTCGAGGACGGCATGCTCAAGCCCGGGGAGGCCCCCGGCCTCGGCGTCGACTACGACGAGCTCGTCGCCGACTCCTTCCCCTACGAGGCCGCCTACCTCCCCGTCAACCGCCTCCTCGACGGCTCGATGCACGACTGGTGAGCCATCGCTTCCTCACTTTCTCCCGCTCACGATCGGTGTGTCGCGGGAGAAAGTGAGGAGCGGACGGTCTCCCGCGCGCGTGGAGAATGGAGGACGGCAACGGGAGGAGCAGGAGTGGGTGTGAAGGTCGTGGTCATGGGTGTGTCGGGGTCGGGCAAGTCGACGATCGGTCAGGCCGTGGCCGATGCGCTCGGCGCTGCGTTCGTCGACGGCGACGACCTCCATCCGGCGGCCAACGTCGCGAAGATGGCAGCGGCCATCCCGCTCACGGATGCCGACCGCGAGCCCTGGCTGCGTGCGGTGGGGCGCACTCTCGCCGCGGGCGGCGATGCCGGCGTGGTCGTCGCGTGCTCGGCCCTCAAGCGGGCGTACCGCGACCTGATCCGCAGCGAGGCGCCCGGCACGGTCTTCGCCGAGCTCGACGGCCCGCGCGAGCTCCTGGAGCAGCGGATGATCCGACCCGGCCACTTCATGCCGGCCTCCCTCCTCGACTCGCAACTCGCGACGCTCGAACCCCTGCAGCCCGACGAGGCCGGCCTCCGCCTCGACATCGACCGGCCGCCGGCGGACCTCGTCGCCGCGATCGTGGATCGCACCGCTCGCCGCGTCGGGTAGACTGGGCCACTGAACTTCGGCGAGGGATGCAGCATGCATCCGTTATCGACGCGGTGGAGCAGGCTTCGCAGTCTTTCCTCGCGCACCTCGATGCGCTCGAGTCGACATCCCACAACTGCGAGCCCCCGGCTCGCCCGAGAGCCGGCCTCGCCGGCAAGGAGGCATCATGGCTGACGAGTCCAACAAGGTCGTCGCGGAGGTCCGCGACAGCTTCGGCAAGGGCGCTGCCCGCAAGATCCGCGCCGCCGGCAAGATCCCCGCGGTCATCTACGGCCACGGCACCGACCCCGTCCACATCACCGTCCCGGCGCACCAGGTCGGCCTGCTGCTCCGCAAGGCCAACGCGGTCCTCGACCTCGACATCGACGGCACTCACCAGCTCACCCTGGTGAAGGACGTCCAGAAGGACCCGGTGCTCCAGATCATCGAGCACCTCGACCTGCTGGTCGTGCGTCGCGGCGAGAAGGTCCAG
Source organism: Leifsonia sp. TF02-11 (assembly GCF_017565305.1). Lineage (GTDB taxonomy): Bacteria > Actinomycetota > Actinomycetes > Actinomycetales > Microbacteriaceae > Leifsonia. Next base: position 188,436 of record NZ_JAGEKP010000010.1, on the reverse strand, counting down.
GTCGAGGTGCCCGTGCACGTCGAGGGCGAGCCGTTCTCCGGCACCATCGCCGTGCTCGACATCCCGACCATCAAGCTCGAGGTCGAGGCCACCCACATCCCCGAGCGCATCGTCATCGACGTCACCGACGCCGAGGAGGGCACCCAGTACCACGCCAAGGACTTCGCGCTGCCGACCGGCGCCGTGCTGGCCGAGGACGAGGACCTCCTGATCCTCAACATCGTCGTGCCCGCCGCCGCGCGTGCCGACGAGGAGGAGGCCGCTGAGGAGGCCGCCGCTGAGGAGGCCGCCGAGGGCGCCGCCGCCGAGTCCGCCGAGTAATCACTCCGCATGGCCGATCCTCTGCAGCAGGAGGGCCCTTGGCTCGTGGTCGGGCTCGGGAATCCCGGGCCCGGCTACGCAGCCACGCGTCACAACGTGGGTCAGATGGTGCTCGACGAGCTCGCCTCGCGCGGCCGGCTCACCTTCAAGACCCATAAGACGAACGCCACGGTCGCCGAGGGGCGTCTCGCCCCCGGCGGGCCGCGGTTCGTCCTGGCCAAGCCGAACACGTATATGAACGTGTCGGGCGGCCCGGTGTCGCAGCTGCTCCGGTTCTATTCGCTCGACCCGTCGCGGCTGATCGTCGTGCAGGACGAGCTGGACATCCCGTTCGACACCCTCAAGCTCAAGTTCGGCGGAGGCCACGGCGGGCACAACGGCGTACGCGACGTGATCGCCGCGACCGGCACCGGCGACTTCACGCGGGTGCGCGTCGGCGTCGGCCGGCCTCCCGGTTCACGCGCCGCGGCCGACCACGTCCTCGCCGGCTTCAGCTCGGCGGAGCGCAAGACCCTGCCGATCCTGGTCGCGGATGCGGCCGACGCGGTCGAGCAGATCGCGACCGACGGTCTCACCGCCGCCCAGAACCGCTTCCACACCGAGCGCTGACGCCCGCAATCAACTGCCGAGGGGCACGTCGTTGTCCCTTTCGGCGCGCGAAAGGGACAACGACGTGCCCCTCGATCAGTTCGATCAGGCGGGCGGGAGGGTCAGGCCCAGCGCCGCCGTGTAGACCAGGAACGACACGATCGGCGCCGCGGCAGCGACGGCGATCCCGACGATGCCGAAAGCGCGTCCGCGCTTGGTCGCCGCGGCGATGATCCCCAGGACGAGCGCGGTGATGCCGAAGATCGTGCCGAGGAGGATCTGCGCGCCCATCAGCAGACCGATGGGCGCGAACGCCGCGGCCTGGTCGGGGGTGAGATCGGAGGTGTTGAAACTGAAGGACGTCGCCGTCCGGGACGCGAGCGGACCCGCGCTCATCCCGACGACGACGGACGCCGCGACCGACAGCACGAACACCGAGAGGGCGATCACCATGGAGGCCACTCCGAGCGTGCGCGGCCGCGGCGGAGCCGGCGGAGCGGAGTAGTAAGGCGGAGGGGGAGCGACGGAGTACATCGCAGGGCCGGGCGTCCACTGCTGGGCCGGATCCCCTCCCTGGGGAGCGGGGAAGACCGGGCCCGGCTCCGGTCCCGTCGGCGGAAACGTGCTCATCGTGCGGACTCCTCACTGGCGCTTCACGCCGGATGCTCAGCCAGAGCGTAGCCGACGTCGGGCGGCGGCTCAGGACGACACGGTACCGTCTCGGACCATGAAGTTGTATACGCGCGAGTGGGGCACCGGCGACCGCTACGCGGTCCTCGTCCACGGTGTCATGTCCGACTCGCGCAACTGGCGGCGGGTCGGGCCCGTGCTCGCCGAGCGCGGCTACCACGTCGTCGCCGTCGACCTCCGTGGCCACGGCCACAGCCCGAGGGCGGCGGAGTACACCGCCGACCTGATGGCGGAGGACATCCTCGAGACCGTCCCGTACGCACCGGAGCTCGTGATGGGACACTCGCTCGGCGGTCTCACGGTGAGCCTCGCGGTCGACCGTCTCCACCCCGAGCGAGCGGTCTACGTCGACCCCGCGTTCTCCTGCCCCGCGGCCGGGTGGCTCCAGTTGAAGCTCGCACCCGCCTTCCTCCGCACGCTCGCCCGGCAGTCGGCCGCGAAGATCGCCAAGCGCAACCCGCGCTGGGATCCCATCGACGTCGCGATCGAGCGCGAGACGTTCGAGTCGTTCCACCGCGCCGCGATCCCGGCCGTGCTCGCGCCGAGCGTCATGCGGGCGCCCGAGCACCTGGCCGTCCCGTCCCTGGTGATGCTGGCCGACAACTCCTACCTGGTGAAGCCCCACGTCGCCGATCACCTGCGCGCCACCGGCTTCGATGTCCGGGTGGTCGCCGGAAGCGGGCACGTGATCAACCGCGACGACCACGACGGATTCATGCGGGCGCTGGACGGATGGATCTGAGCGTCGTCGTCGTCGCGAGGACGCGAGACGTCCTTTCCGCGCTGCCGAGCGGCCCGCTCGGGCGGACGGCGGAGGCCCGCCGGCGCGCGCTGCGCTCGCAAGCCGACCGTGACGACTTCGTGGCCGCCCGCCTGCTCGCGGCCCGTGCGCTCCGGGAGGCGGGGGCGGGGGACGTCGCGCCGGCCGCTCTGCAGCAGCGCTGTGCCGTCTGCGGGGGAGCCCACGGCAGGCCGCTCCCGGTCTCCGGGCTCCAGGTGAGCTGGTCGCACTCGCGCGGCTGGGTCGCGGCCGCCGCCTCGCCGGCACCGGTCGGAGTGGACGTCGAAGTGTCCTCCGATGCCGCGGTCGGAGAGGCGGGAGTTCCGCTCGACGCGCTGACGCCGGCCGAGCGTACGCTGCTGGCGGCCGCTGCCGACCCGGCCCGCGCCTTCCGACTGGCGTGGACGGCGAAGGAGGCCTGCATCAAGGCGGGCGCCGCACACCTCGACGGCCTCGGACGCGTCGAGGTGCTCGCCGCGCCGGATCGGTTGGTCCCGTCTTTCGGCGGCCTGTTGCTGAGCAGCCGCGCGTTCCGCGGTGCGACCGCCGCCGCGGCCGCCGAGGCGCCCGCGATCTGGCACACGCTCGGGGATCGGGGAGACCTCCTCTCCCTCCCGGTGGGCGGACGTTCCGTCGGTACCCCCGCGTAGACTTTCCCGAGTGATACTGCAGGGCTTGATCGCGGCGCTCGAGCGCGCCTCCACGTTCTCCGACGCACTGGCCTATGCGGGGCGCGATGCCGACTTCTCGCTGACGGACGGACTGCGCGTGCCGCTGCTCGCCGGCCTGGTCGGCAAGCGCGCCGCCGCGGGTGCCTCGCAAGCCGTCCTCGTCATCACCGCGACCGGCCGCGAGTCGGAGTCGGTGCGCGCCGCACTGCCGTGCGTGCTCCCCGACGCCGAGATCGTCGAGTTCCCCGCGTGGGAGACGCTGCCGCACGAGCGGCTGAGCCCCAGCCCCGAGATCGTCGGCAAGCGCCTCACCGCCCTGCGCAGGCTCGCGGACTGGTCGGCCCAGCGTGAGGCGGGGGAGGCCGCGCATCCGTTCGTCCTCGTCGCGTCCGTGCGCGCCGCCCTGCAGCCGCTCGCCGACAACCTCACCGATTACGCGACGATCTCGCTCGCGGCGGGAGGCCGGGGCTTCGACCTCGGCGGGCTCGCCCTCCAGCTGGTCGACCTGGCGTACGCCCGCGTCGACATGGTGACCCGGCGCGGCGAGTTCGCCGTGCGCGGCGGCATCCTCGACGTCTTCCCGCCCACCGCGGAGCACCCGTACCGCGTCGACTTCTTCGGCGACGAGGTGGAGCAGATCCGGGCGTTCTCGGTCGCCGACCAGCGTTCGCTGCCCGAGCCGATCCCCGCCGTGTCGCTGCCGCCGAGCCGGGAGCTGCTGCTCAGCGAGCCGGTGCGCCAGCGCGCCCGCGAGATGGAGCACGAGTTCCCGAGCCTGTCGGCGATGCTCGCCAAGATCGGCGAGGGCATCCCGGTGGAGGGTATGGAGTCGCTCGCACCCGCGCTCGTCGACCGGCTGGTCCCGCTCACCCACTACCTGCCCGCGGGGGCCGCGGTCGCGGTGCTCTCGCCCGAGCGGGTGGCGTCGCGCGCGGTGAGCCTCGCCGAGACCAACCGCGAGTTCCTCACGGCCGCCTGGAGCGCCGCGACGGTCGGCGCCGCCGCCCCGATCGATCTCGCCGCCGGTGACTTCCTCACGCTGCAGCGACTGCGCGACTCGGTGAAGTTCAGCCGGCCGGGCGAACAGAATCCGGACCACCCGTGGTGGACGTTCTCCGGCTTCCAGGCGGGTGTGGGCGATGAGCCCCCGCTCGAGCGCGAGGTGGAGGAGTACCTCCAGGTGCGCGTCGCGGCCGACGCGGTCCCCAGCTTCCAGGGCAATGTCACCGGGGCCGTCGAGCACGTGGCCCAGCGGCTCCGCGACGGCTGGCAGGTCGCGATCGTCGCAGAGGGCGCCGGCCTGGTCGAGCGTGCGGCCCAGGTGCTCGCGGACGCCGAGCTCCCCGCCCGCCCCGTCGACGCGTTCCCGGCCGACCCCGAGCCGGGCGTGGCCTACCTGCTGCGGGCGAACGTCGAGCACGGCTTCGAGATGCCGGAGCAGAAGCTCGCTCTGATCGGCGAGAGCGAGTTCTACGGCCGTTCGGTCGGCTACGAGTCGCGGCAGGTCAAGAAGCTCGCGACCCGGCGCAAGAACGTCGTCGATCCTCTGGCGTTGAAGCCAGGCGACTACGTGGTGCACGAGACCCACGGTATCGGCAAGTTCATCGAGCTGACGCAGCGCGAGGTGTCCAGCGGAGGCCGCAACGCCGTCAAGTCGAAGCGCGAGTACCTGGTGCTCGAGTACGCGCCATCCAAGCGCGGCTACCCCGGCGACAAGCTGTACGTGCCGACCGACCAGCTCGACCTGCTGACCCGCTACGTGGGCGGCGAGGCGCCGCAGCTGTCCAAGATGGGCGGCAGCGACTGGTCGGCCGCCAAGGGACGGGCGCGCCGTGCGGTGCGCGACATCGCGGTCGAGCTCGTCAAGCTCTACTCGGCGCGCATGGCCAGCAAGGGGCACGCCTTCGGGCCGGACACCCCGTGGCAGCGCGAGCTCGAGGAGGCCTTCCCCTTCGCCGAGACGCACGACCAGCTGCAGACGATCGACGAGGTGAAGGCCGACATGGAGCGGCCGATCCCGATGGACCGTCTCATCTCGGGCGACGTCGGCTTCGGCAAGACCGAGATCGCCGTGCGCGCGGCGTTCAAGGCCATCCAGGACGGCAAGCAGGTGGCGATGCTCGTCCCGACGACGCTGCTGGTCAAGCAGCACGCGGAGACCTTCCTGGAACGCTTCGCCGGCTTCCCCATCCACCTGCGCCAGCTCAGCCGGTTCCAGAGCGACAAGGAGGCGCGCGAGACGCTGCGCGGCATGGCCGACGGCACGGTCGACATCGTGATCGGCACGCACCGCATCCTCGCCGACGGGGTGACGTTCAAAGACCTCGGCCTGGTCATCATCGACGAGGAGCAGCGATTCGGCGTCGAGCACAAGGACGCGCTGAAGAAGCTGAAGACCAACGTCGACATCCTCGCGATGAGCGCGACGCCGATCCCGCGCACGCTCGAGATGGCGGTCACCGGCATCCGCGAGATGTCGACCCTCGCCACCCCGCCGGAGGACCGGCACCCGATCCTCACGTTCGTGGGCCCCTATTCCGAGCGTCAGGTCGCCGCCGCCATCCGGCGTGAGCTGTTGCGCGAGGGCCAGGTGTTCTTCGTGCACAACCGGGTCGGCTCGATCTCGGCCACCGCGGCCAAGCTGGCGGAGTTGGTTCCGGAGGCGCGGATCGCCGTCGCCCACGGCCGCATGAACGAGCACGCGCTCGAGCAGGTGGTCGTGGACTTCTGGGAGCGCAAGTTCGACGTGCTGGTCTCCACGACCATCATCGAGACCGGTCTCGACATCTCCAACGCCAACACGATCATCATCGACCGCGCCGACAAGTACGGCCTGAGCCAGCTCCACCAGCTCCGCGGCCGGGTCGGGCGTGGGCGCGAGCGGGCGTACGCGTACTTCCTGTGGGACGAGGACAAGCCGCTCAGCGAGACCGCCCACGACCGGCTCTCGACGATCGCGGCCAACAACGACCTCGGCAGCGGCATGCAGGTCGCGCTCAAAGACCTCGAGATCCGCGGAGCGGGCAACCTCCTCGGCGGCGAGCAGTCCGGTCACATCGCCGGCGTCGGCTTCGACCTGTACCTTCGCATGATCGGGGAGGCCGTGTCGACGTTCCGCGGCGAGGTCGCGGAAGGGCAGACCGAGCTGCGCCTGGAGCTGCCCGTCGACGCGCACATCCCCGAGGAGTACGTCGACAGCGAGCGGCTGCGGCTCGAGGCTTACCAGAAGCTGTCGACGGCGAGCGCTCCGGCGGCGAAGGACGGTCAGATCGACCTGGTGCTGGAGGAGCTGACCGACCGCTACGGCGAGCCTCCCGAGCCGGTCGTGAACCTGATCGCGGTCTCGCGGCTGCGCCGGGCGGCGCAGCGCGCGGGCCTGGGGGAGGTCGTGGCGATGGGCTCGAACCTCCGTCTCGCGCCGGCGCAGCTGCCGGACTCGCTGCAGGTGCGCCTGCAACGCATGTACCCGGGGTCGAAGTACCACGCCGCTCCCCAGGTGGCGATGGTCCCGCTGCCCCGCGTGAACGGCGAGGCCCCCGACGACGCCGACCTGATCGAGTGGGTCTCGACCCTGCTCGGCGCGCTTTTCCCCGCTCCCGAGCCCGCCTCGGAGCCGGCTGCCTGATCCGTCTGCGCCGCGCGCGATCTCCGGAGTTGCGGTAGCCGCGCAACTGTATCGACTGTACTATAAGTACCGATACAGATGGGAGGGGTCGTGCGCATCGAGATCGATCCGACGGCGGAGACGCCGCTCTACCAGCAGCTCCACGACCGCGTCATCGACGCGATCGCGCGCGGCGAGCTGCGCGAAGGCGACGCCCTCCTCTCGGTGCGCCAGGTGGCCGTGCGGTTCGGGATCAACGTCGCGACGGTCGTCAAGGCGTACGACGCCCTGCGGCAGGAGGGGATCGTCCGCACGAGCAGGCGCTCCGGCTCCGTCATCGCGCGCGACGCCGAAAGCGGGCCCGCCGACGAGCAGTTCCTCGCGGCCTGGCACGAGCGACTCTCGGCCGTGATCGCCGAGGGCGTCGCCCACGGCGTGCCACAGGCAGAGCTCGAAGCCCGCGCCGCACGCATCACGACCGCATTCGCGGAGGCCCGCGCGGACAACCCGCCGCGGGATCGGAAAGGACACACCCCATGACCGCCGTACTGGTGAGCACCCTCGCCGTCGCGACGCTGATCGCTGCGATCCTCCTGATGCTGCCGGCGATGAGCCGCACCACCCTCCCGCTGGGCGTCCTGGTGCCGCGCAGCCGCGCGGCCGATCCCGTCGTGGTGACGGCCGTGCGGCGGTTCCGCATCGTCGTGGTCGTGGCCTACGTCGTCGCGCTCGCCGTCGCGGCCCTCGTCGCACCGCTCGGCCCTGCGGCCCCGCCGCTGGCCGCCACGTTCGTGCTGCTCGTCGGGTCGGTCGCCGGCTACCTGTTCTGCCGCAGGAGCATCCAGGCCGCGAAGAGTGCGGGCGGCTGGCTCGACGACGTCCCCGTGCGCATCTCCGGCAGTCTCACCCCGGACAGCGCCGCCCGTCCGCGCCCCGCGTACGGCTGGTTCGCCGCGGCGTTCGTCGTTCTGGCGGCGGCCGCAGCCGTCGGCGTCGCGCTGTACGACAGTCTCCCCGAGACCATCGCGGTGCACTGGAACGCGAGTGGACAGGCAGACCGGTTCGCCGAGAAGTCGTTCTGGTCGGTGTTCGCGCCGCTCCTGATCGGCACCGGAGTGCTCGCCCTGATCGTCGGCATCGCGTTCGTCGTCCAGCGGGTTCCGTGGCGGCGCGGGGCCGGGGACCGCCCGGAGGTCGCCGAGCGGATCGGCGCGCTGCAGGCGCACCTGACGCAGTCGCTGCTCGGCTGGATCGCGTTCATCGTGGCCGCCGCGATCTCCTCGCTCTCGGTGCTCGGCTGGTGGCGTGCGGAGTCGAGCGCGCAGAGCGCCGGCATCGCCGTCGTGACGGTGTGCCTGCTCATCGTGATCTTCGTCGTGATCGCCGCGTACGCCGCCCGCCTGGTGAGCGGCACCCGTGCGATCCGCGCGGGCGCCGAAGTACCGGGAGGTGCCGCCGGTGCGGCGCGCGACACCGTAGACCCGCGCGACGACGATCGGCACTGGAAGGGCGGCCTGATCTATGTCAACGCCGGCGATCCCGCGCTGTTCGTCCCGAAGCGGTTCGGAGCAGGTCTGACGCTCAACCTCGGCCACCCCGGAGGCATCGCGATCGCCGTCGTCACTCTGCTGGTGATCGTCGCGGCTCTTCTGCTGCCGGTTCTGCTGCGCTGACCCGCGTGCCCGCGTGCGCCGCCGGGTGGGGGTGCAGCCTCCGGTTGCGGCGGGCGAGAAGCGTGACGAGCACGCCGCTCAGCACGATCGACACCGCGGATCCGAGCAGGACCGCGATGGTGCCCTCCGAGCGAACGGTGGCCGATCCGGCGAACGCCAGCTCGTTCATGAGCAACGACACGGTGAAGCCGATGCCGCCGAGGGACGCGATGGTCACGAGCGCGAACACGGGGAGGCGGCCGCGTTCCTCGCGCGGGCGCGTGAACGACCCCAGCCAGCCGCCCAGCGTGATCCCCACCAGCTTGCCCACCGGCAGGGCGATCAGGATGCCCCAGAACGCCGGCGACAGCTCGGACGGCGAGACGGCCGGGATGACGACGAGCGCGGCCGAGAACGCGAACAGCGGCAGGATGAGCCCGTTCGACCACGGCTCGAGCGCGTGCGTCACGCGCCGGGCCGGCGCTCGCGACATCACCAGACCGAGGGCGACGCCCGCGATCGTCGCGTGCACGCCGGAGTCGTAGACCAGCCACCAGGCCAGCACGGCGAGCAGCACCATCAGGACGCCGACGGGCCAGCGCAGCCTCCCGCGCAGCATCCGGCTCAGGAGGCCGAACGCCGCCACCACCACGGCGGCGGCACCGAGCTCCAGGAGGTTCGGGTCGGTCGTGAAGAACACCGCGATGATGATGATGGCGACGAGGTCGTCCAGCACGGCGAGCGCGAGCAGGAAGACCCGCATCCGGTTCGGGAGGCCGCGCCCGAAGACGGCGAGCACGCCGAGCGCGAAGGCGATGTCGGTCGCGGTGGGGATCGGCCAGCCGTCACCGAGGCCCGAGCCTCCGGCGATCGCCAGATAGATGAGCGCGGGAACCAGAACGCCGCACGCGGCGGCGATCGCGGGGTGGATCGCCTTGGCGAACGAGTTGAGCTCGCCTGCGACGAGCTCGTGCTTGAGCTCCACCGCCACGATGAAGAAGAAGATCGCGAGCAGTCCGTCGCTGATCCAGTGCCCGACGCTGAGGTCCACCAGGCCGCCGCCGACGTGGGCGTGCTGCAGGTCGAGGAGCGCCGGGCCCACGGCGGTGTTCGCCAGCAGCAGGCCGAGCGCTGCGGCGCCCAGCAGGAGTCCTGCGGCGGTGCGTTCGGAGCGGATGATGCTCATCGGAAGGCCTCTCGTGCGCGGTCGGGTACGACATTCGCCGACCAGACTTCCCGGCACACCAGTCGTTCAGTGTAGCGGGCGATCGCGGTGAGAGGATGAAGGTATCCCGACGGGAGGAGCATCCCATGACCGACGTCGCGCCCACCAGACTCGACGAACTCGTCGCCGTGATGGCGCGTTTGCGCGCACCGGGAGGCTGCCCGTGGGACGCCGACCAGACGCACGAGTCGCTCGTGCAATACCTGATCGAGGAGTGCTACGAGCTCATCGAGGCGATCGAGACCGGCGACCGGGACGCGATGCTCGAGGAGCTCGGCGATGTGCTCTACCAGGTGCTGTTCCACGCGGACATCGCCGCGCACACCCCGGGGGAGGACTTCGACATCCAGGATGTCGCCGAGCAGATGACCCGCAAGATGGTCGGCCGGCACCCGCACGTCTTCGGCGGCGATCGCACGGCGGAGACGGCGGACGACGTCGTGGGATTCTGGGACGAGCTCAAGAAGGCGGAGAAGCCGGGCCGTACGAGCGTGCTGGACGGCATCCCGCAGGCGATGCCGTCGCTCGCCCTGGCGGACAAGCTGCTCGGCAGGGCCGAGAAGGTCGGCCTCCTCGATCTGAGCGAGGCGGGCGGCGTGCAGGTGTCGGGCGAGGACGAGCTGGGGCCGCTCCTGCTGGCGATCGTCGCGTCGGCGAAGGCGCAGGGGCTGGACGCCGAGCGCGCTCTCCGGTCGACCTTGCGGGAGCTGCAGGACGAGATCCGCGAGCAGGAAGCATCGGTTTAGGTTAGGCTTACCTAATGTGCCACGTCGGCACGCTTCCCATCCGTGCCACGGCACCCTCGTGAGGAGAGTCATGCCTGAAACCGCACGCTCCGGCCACCGCCGGTCGCGTCTCGTCCTGTCGCTCGCCGCCGTCGTCTCGGCGGCCGCCCTCGCCCTCACCGGGTGTTCGGCGGGCGGTTCCGGTGCTGAGACCCCGTCCTCGGGCTCCGCCGGGAGCTTCCCCGTGACGATCGACAGTGCGCTCGGCAAGACCACGATCGACGCGGCACCGAAGCGCGTCGCCACCTGGGGCTGGGGCGCACAGGACATCGTCCTCGCTCTGGGGATCGTGCCCGTCGCGATGCCGAAGTTCAGCTACGGCGGCGACGCGAAGGGCGTGCTGCCCTGGGACGCCGAGAAGATCACGGCCCTGAAGGGCACGACGCCCGAGCTTCTCGATGCCGACTCCGGCGAGGTGCCGTTCGAGCAGTTCGTCAAGGCGAAGCCCGACGTCATCCTCGCCCCGTACTCCGGCCTCACGAAGACCGAGTTCGACACCCTCAGCAAGATCGCCCCCGTCGTCGCCTACCCGGAGAAGCCGTGGGCGACCAGCTGGCGCGACCAGACCGCCATCGTCGGCAAGGCGCTGGGCCGCTCGTCGGAGGCCGCCGACCTCGTGAAGAAGACCGAGGACTCGGTCTCCGCGCTGGCCGACAAGTACCCGGTGATCAAGGACAAGACCTTCTTCTACGCCGCAGCCAACCAGCCGGGAGTGCTCAACGTCTACCGCGCGGAGGACCCGCGCGTGCAGCTGCTGAACGACCTCGGGATGAAGAACTCGGCGAGCATCGCGGCGCTCGACTCGTCGAAGGGCGACGGCAGCTTCTTCTACCAGCTCAGCTACGAGAACCTCTCGAAGATCGACACCGACCTGCTGGTGATGTACTTCGACAAGCAGTCCTCGGTGGACGCCTTCACCGCCGACCCGCTGGTCGCTGCGATGCCGACGATCAAGGAAGGCCGTTTCGCCCCGATCGTCGGCGAGTCGTTCGTGGCCGCGACGAGCGCGCCGAGCGTGCTCAGCATCCCGTGGATGCTCGACCGCTACGTGCCGCAGCTGGCCGCGGCGGCCGAGAAGGTCAAGTAACCGCGCGATGCCTACCGGTGTCGCCACCGCCGGCGCCGGACGGACCGGGGAGGCCCGCGTCGCCGTCCGGCGCCGCCGGCGTGCGCTCGTCGGCTTCGCGGCCGCCGTCGTCGCCCTGCTGGTGGTGTGCGTGCTGAGCCTGATGGTCGGTGCGCGCACCATCGCTCCCGCCGACGTCCTCCACGCGCTGACGCACTACTCGCCGACCGACGACGACTCCCTTGTCGTCGTCGGAAGCCGGCTCCCGCGCACCCTGCTCGGTCTCGCGGCCGGTCTGGCGCTCGGGCTCGCGGGCACGGTGATGCAGGGCCTGTCGCGCAACCCGCTGGCGGATCCCGGCATCCTCGGCGTCAACTTCGGCGCCTCCCTCGCCGTGGTCGTCGCGATCGCGTTCTTCGGTGTGACCGCGGTCTCCGGGTATGTGTGGTTCGCGTTCGCCGGCGCGGCGCTCGCCGCCGGACTCGTCTACGCCGTCTCGGCGGTCGGCCGCGAAGGCGCGACCCCGGTCAAGCTCGCGCTGGCCGGGGCGGCGGTCTCTGCCGCCCTCGGCTCGCTCATCACCGCCGTCATGCTGACCAGCCGGGTCTCGCTCGACCAGATGCGCTTCTGGCAGGTCGGCTCGCTCGCCGGGCGCGGCTTCGGCGTGCTGTGGCAGGTGCTGCCGACGCTCGTCGTCGGGGCGATCCTGGCACTGACCCTCGGGAGGCTGCTCAACGGCCTGGCCCTCGGTGACGACGTCGCCCGCGGCCTCGGCCAACGAGTCGGATTGGCCCGCGTCCTGTCCGCCGTGGCCATCGTGCTGCTGTGCGGCTCGGCGACCGCGGCCGTCGGCCCGATCGCGTTCGTCGGTCTCGTCGTTCCCCACGTCGCGCGCTGGGTCGTCGGCGCCGACTACCGCCGCATCCTCGCCTACTCGGCGGTGATCGCGCCTGCCCTTCTGATCGCCTGCGACGTCATCGGCCGCGTCGTCGCGCCCCCGGGTGAGCTGCAGGTCGGCATCGTGATGGCGTTCGTCGGGGCGCCGCTCTTCATCGCGCTCGTGCGCCGGCGCAAACTGGTGGGACTGTGAGCGCCCCGGCCGCGACCTCCCGGGTCGCCGCAGGAGCGGCCTCCGCCGTCGCGACCGACCGTCGCAGACGGCGGGGTCGGGCGGCACGCGTCTCCCTCGTGCTCGCCGTGCTCGTCGTCGTGGTGTCGGCGGTCTCGCTCACATTCGGTGCGGCGGGGGTCGCCCCCGCCGACGTGCTCGCCGCGCTCGTGGGCCGGGCCGACCGGCTCACGTCGTTCGTCATCCTCGACCTGCGTCTCCCGCGCCTGCTCGCGGCCGTGCTGGTCGGGGCGTCCCTCGGGATCTCGGGGGGCCTCTTCCAGTCGGTCGCGCGCAACCCGCTCGCGAGCCCGGACATCATCGGCATCACAACAGCCGCCAGCGCGACCGGCGCCGTCGCGCTGGTCTGGTTCGGCGTCACCGGTCTCGCGCTCACAGGAGTCGTGCTCGCCGGCACACTGGTCGCCGCCGTGCTGATCTACCTGCTGGCGTGGCGCAACGGGGTCAGCGGATACCGCTTCGTGCTGGTCGGGATCGGCTTCGCAGCGATCTGCGCCGGGCTCGTGTCGTACGTGCTGACCCGCGCCGAGCTGCGCGACGTGCAGCAGGCGCTGGTCTGGATCACCGGCAGCCTGAACAGCATCGACTCCGTCTCGCTGACCGTGCTCGCCGTCAGCGTCGTGGTGCTCGTGCCCGCAGCACTGCTGGTGGGTCGGCCGCTCGGCGCCCTCGGGCTCGGCGACGACGTCGCGGCAGGGCTCGGCGTGCGGCCCGAGCGCACGCGCGTCCTGAGCATCGCGGTCGGAGTCGCGCTGGCGGCGGTGGCCGTCTCGGTCGCCGGCCCCATCGCCTTCGTCGCCCTGCTCGCCGCACCGGTGGCCAGGCGGCTGGTCGGTCGCGGCGCCCTCGCGCTCGTTCCGGCTGCACTCGTCGGCGCGCTCGTGCTCGTCGTCTCCGATGTCGTCGCGCAGTTCGCGATCCCCGGTGTCGTCTTCCCGGTCGGCGTGGTGACGGGGATCGTCGGGGCGCCCTACCTGCTCTGGCAGCTGACCAGGACCAACCGCATCGGCCGAGGAGGCTGACATGACAACGCAGATCACTCTCGCAGCGCGCGACCTGACCCTCGCCTACGAGGGTCGGGTGGTCGTCGACGGCCTCGACCTCGACATCCCGCCCGGGCGGGTCACGGCCATCGTCGGTCCGAACGCGTGCGGCAAGTCCACGCTGCTGCGCGCCCTTTCGCGACTGCTCGCCCCGGCCTCCGGACGCGTGCTGCTCGACGGCGCCGACATCCGGACCCTGCCGACCAAAGAGGTCGCCACCCGGCTCGGACTGCTGCCGCAGACACCCACCGCGCCCGACGGCATCACGGTCGCCGACCTGGTGTCGCGCGGCCGCTACCCGCACCAGGGCTGGTTCCGCCGCTGGACGGCCGACGACGACGCCGCGGTGCAGGAGGCGATGACGGCGACCGGTGTCGCCGACCTCGCCTACCGCGCGATCGACGAGCTCTCCGGGGGCCAGCGCCAGCGCGTCTGGATCGCGATGGCTCTCGCCCAGCAGACCGGAATCCTCCTGCTCGACGAGCCGACGACGTTCCTCGACATCAGCCACCAGCTCGACGTGCTGGACCTGCTGCTCGACCTCAACGCTGCCCGGGGGAGCACCATCGTGATGGTGCTGCACGACCTCAACCTGGCCGCCCGCTACGCCGACCACCTGATCGCGATGCGCGCCGGCTCGATCGTGGCCTCCGGCGACCCGGCCGAGGTCGTCACCTCCGACCTGGTCCGCGACGTCTTCGGCGTCGAGTCGGTCATCGCGCCCGACCCCGTGAGCGGAACGCCGCTGGTGGTTCCGCTGGGGCGGCACCACACGCTGTAGCGCAGCCCGCCGGCAGCATGCCGGCCGGCAGCGCGTCCGCCGGTGGTCAGGATCGCCGCTCGGATGAGACCGCTGCCTCGCGACGGCGCATTCTTCCGGCCACGGCGGGCGCGTTGTCGTGTGTCTGGCAACGCGGCCGAGGTGATCGAACGGTCGCGGCTCATGCCAGGTCCTCGCTGGGACACCGCCCTATCGCGCGGGTCGGCACGACTTCAGGGTGGCAACAGAAGCAGTGTACGACCGCGCCCGGCTCCACCGCGATACCCCCGGGTGCCGCGATCGGCCCGTGAGGGCGGGGTGCGTGCCCATCTGGAAGAATCGACGCATGGCTTCCCCGATCACACCGCCCCGCGGCATGCGCGACTTCCTCCCCGCCGAGAAGGCCCGGCGTGAGCACGCCCTCGGCGTGATCCGTCGGAGCTTCGCCGCGCACGGCTTCGACGAGATCGAGACGCCCGTCGTGGAGGACGTCGCCCGCCTGCACTCCGGGCTCGGCGGCGACAACGAGAAGCTCGCCTTCAGCGTGCTCAAGCGGGGACTCGGCGGCGACGACCTGCGCGCGGCGATCGAGTCGGGCGACACCCTCGCGCTCTGCGACCTCGGCCTCCGCTTCGACCTGACCGTCCCGCTGGCCCGCTTCTACGCCAGCCACCGCGCCGAACTGCCGCCCGTCTTCCGCAGCATCCAGATCGCGCCGGTGTGGCGGGCCGAGCGCCCGCAGAAGGGCCGCTACCGCCAGTTCGTGCAGTGCGACATCGACATCATCGGCGAGGGCTCCCAGCTGGCAGAGGTCGAGTTGATCACCGCGACAGCCGCCGCGTTGGAGGCGCTCGGGCTGACGGGCTGCACCATCCGCATCAACGACCGCCGCATCCTGAACGGCCTCCTCGAGTACTGCGGCTTCGCCGAGTCGCGCTGGCCGCAGGTGCTCATCTCGATCGACAAGCTCGACAAGATCGGCGCGGAGGGCGTCGTCGCCGAGCTCAGCGAGGGCGGAGCCGACTCCGCCGCCGTGCTGGGTGGCATCCTCGCCGCGCTCGAGCCGCACCTCGCCGACGGGGGAGTGGAGCTGACCGTCGAGGCGATCTCGGGCATCCTCCCCGCGGGGATGGACTCGGACGCCATCGCCGAGCTGGAGGCGCTGGCCCACGCGCTCGACACCCTCCCGGAGGGCGTCGCCCTGCGCTTCGACCCCACCCTGGTGCGCGGCATGGGCTACTACACCGGCACGATCTTCGAGATCGCGCACCCGGGCTCGGGCAGCTCGGTGGGCGGCGGCGGACGCTACGACGGCATGATCGGGCGCTTCCTCGGCACCGACGTGCCCGCGGCCGGCTTCTCGATCGGGTTCGAGCGGGTCGTCGACCTGATCGACGTCCCCGACGACTCCGGCGTCGACTCCCTCGTCCTCGTCCACGACGCCGACGTGCCCCTCGACCGGCTGATGGCGATCAAGTCGGAGCTCGTCGCCGCCGGGCGGCGCGTGCGGCTCGACCGCAGGGCGAAGAACCTCAAGGCGGTCCTCGACCGGGCGGCTGCGGCCGGGTACCGGTCGTTCGCGTTCGTCGGAGCCGGCACGGCGGACGCGTCCGCCCTCGAGATCAAGCCGCTGGCCTGAACGCGGCGTGCTCACGTGAGCGCCGCGCGCCGGTCGACGCCCACGACTCGCGCGCCATTTGTCGCAAGCATCCCGCCATGCCGTTCTGGCCGTTAACCCGACGTCACTAGACTGATTCGGCAACCCACGAAACCACCAAGGAGACAGTTGTGGCTCAGATCGAAGCTGTAGGCGCTCGCGAGATTCTCGACTCCCGCGGCAACCCGACCGTCGAGGTCGAGGTGCTCCTCGAGGATGGCACGGTCAGCCGTGCCGCCGTCCCGTCCGGAGCGTCGACCGGCGCTTTCGAGGCCTACGAGCTTCGCGACGGAGACGCCGACCGCTACCTGGGCAAGGGTGTCGAGAAGGCCGTCGACGCGGTCCTCGACGAGATCGGCCCGGCGATCGAGGGCTTCGAGGCCAGCGACCAGCGTCTGGTCGACGAGGCGATGATCGAGCTCGACGGCACCGACAACAAGAAGCGCCTCGGCGCCAACGCCATCCTCGGCGTCAGCCTCGCCGTCGCCAAGGCCGCGGCCGACTCCGCCGACCTGCCGCTGTTCCGCTACGTCGGCGGCCCGAACGCGCACGTCCTCCCCGTGCCGATGATGAACATCATCAACGGCGGCGCCCACGCCGACACCGGCGTGGACATCCAGGAGTTCATGATCCTGCCGATCGGCGCGGAGACCTTCTCCGAGGGCCTGCGCTGGGGCGTCGAGACCTACCACTCGCTCAAGTCGCTGCTGAAGTCCAAGGGGCTCAACACCGGCCTCGGCGACGAGGGCGGCTTCGCCCCGGAGCTCGAGCACAACCGCGCGGCGCTCGACCTGATCTCCGAGGCGATCGAGAAGGCGGGCTACACCGTCGGCTCGCAGATCGCCCTCGGCCTCGACGTGGCCTCCACCGAGTTCTTCGAGAACGGCGTCTACCGCTTCGAGGGCCAGGACCGCACGGCGGCCGAGATGTCGGCCTACTACGCCGAGCTCGCCGCCAACTACCCGCTGGTCTCCATCGAGGACCCGCTGGCCGAGGACGACTGGGAGGGCTGGGCCCACCTCAACGCCGAGCTCGGCTCGAAGCTGCAGCTCGTCGGCGACGACCTGTTCGTCACCAACCCGAAGCGTCTCGCCCAGGGCATCAAGGCCAAGGCCGCGAACAGCATCCTCGTCAAGGTCAACCAGATCGGCACGCTCACCGAGACGCTCGACGCGGTCTCGCTGGCCCAGCGCAGCGGCATGACCGCCGTGCTCTCGCACCGCTCGGGCGAGACCGAGGACACCACGATCGCCGACCTCGCCGTCGCCACCGACGCGGGCCAGATCAAGACCGGTGCTCCGGCCCGCTCCGAGCGCGTCGCCAAGTACAACCAGCTGCTCCGCATCGAGGAGGAGCTGGGCGACGCCGCCGTCTACGCCGGCCGCAGCGCCTTCCCGCGCTTCCAGGGCTGACCGCTCGCCCAAGGGTGAGTAGCCGCGGAAATCCGGTTCGGGTTTCCCGCGACTACTCACCCTTCGTGGCTTCATGGGCGCCGGCCTCTGCGAGAATCACCCCATGCGCATCGCAGCGGGACACCCGGCCGAGATTCTCGCGCTCGCCCTGTTCCTGCTGCTCGCCGCGCTGTTCGCGGTCTTCGGCGCCTACCTGCTGCGGCGCCCGGAGCGGGCGGCCGCGCTGTTCGCCGATCGGGAGGCTCGGCACGCCTTTCGGGCGAAGGATGCGCGCGCGATCGGTCTGGTCTTCACGATCGGCGGCGTCGGGTTGCTGGCGGTCGGCGCCGTGCGGCTGGTGTTCACGCTGGCAGCTGGCTGAACGCCCGGCGACACCCCGCGCTCACGGCCGCCTCCTGGCGGGCATCGCCTACGATTGTGCACGGGGCCTTCCGGTCCTCCACGTCCGTCGAGACCACCCGGGAGGGGCCATGCCGAAGCAGTCCGGCCGAACCCCGGCGTCCCGCTCCCGGGCATCCCGCACCACACGCGTCGCCGCATCGTTCGACGAGCCGTCGGAGACCGGGCGGTGGCTTCGCGGCCTGCACTTCTCGGCATTCTCCCTGGTGATGATGGGAGCCGTCGTGCTCGCCGTCGTGATCCTCGCGCCGTCGCTGCAGGGCTTCCTGGCGCAACGGCAGCAGATCGCGGACCAGCAGAAGGCCGTCGACCAGCTCTCGGCCCGGGTCGACGCGCTCAAGGAGCAGCGCGCGCGCTGGAACGATCCCAGCTACATCCGGGCACAGGCGCGCGATCGCCTCTACTACGTCATGCCGGGGGAGGTCAGCTATCTGGTCATCGACGACCGGCCGCCCGCGGCGACGAAGGACCCGACCCCGGTGAGCTCCAAACTGCAGAAGACGCACACCGACTGGGTCGGCTCCCTCTTCGGTTCGTTCATGGGCGCCGGTCTCACCGACGCGACGCCCGCACAGCTCGGCTCCACGCCGGCCCCGACTCCCACCCCCACTCCCAGCACCACAGGCGGCAAGTGATGACCAGACCCCCGTTCGACCCCGTGACCGACGCCGACATCGCGGCCGTGAGCGAGCAGCTCGGCCGGCCGGCGCGCAACGTCGTCGGGATCGCCGCCCGCTGCGTCTGCGGGCGCCCCACCGTCGTCTCGACCGCGCCGCGCCTCGACGACGGCACGCCGTTCCCGACGTTCTACTACCTGAGCCACCCCGCCGCCACGGCCGCCATGTCGCAGTTGGAGGCCACACAGGTGATGAACGAGTACAACGACCTCCTGGCCGAGGACGAACAGCTGCGCGAGCAGTACCGGGCGGCGCACGAGCAGTACCTCGCCGACCGCGAGTCGATCGGCGTCGTGGAGGAGCTCGCGGGCGTCTCGGCGGGCGGCATGCCCACCCGGGTCAAGTGCCTGCACGCGCTCGCGGCGCACGCGCTCGCCGCCGGTCCCGGCGTCAACCCGATCGGCGACCTGGCCCTCGCCCGTGGCGGGTGGTCGCCGGAGGTGTGCGAGTGCCGCATCCAGGTCGGCTGAAGCCGGCGACCTCCCGGCCGGGTTCGCGGTTCGGCCGGGCACGTCGCACCGTCGCCTTCGTCATGGCCGCGCTCGCGACGGCGTTCGCCGTCGGGCTGGCGCCGGCGACCGTCGCGCACGCCGACCAGGTGCGCGACATGGAGTACTGGCTGAACGACTACGGCTTCACCAAGGCCTGGCAGACGACCAGGGGCGCCGGCGTGAAGGTCGCGGTCATCGACACCGGCGTCGACGGGTCTGTTCCCGACCTCGCGGGCGCCGTCGTCGGAGGCGCCGACGTCTCCGGCGTCGGCAGGCCCAACGGGCAGAAGCCGCTCGGCGCGGGGGAGGCGGCGGATCACGGCACGTGGGTGGCCTCCCTGCTCGCCGGGCGCGGCACCGGCCCCGACTCCGGCGTGCTCGGCGCGGCGCCACAGGCGAGCATCCTCACCGCCTCGGTCGCGCTCGGCACCGCCATCGGGGCCGTGAGCAGCGACGACCAGGTCGCGGAGGCCGTCCGCTGGGCCGTGGACAACGGCGCCTCCGTCATCAACATGTCGCTCACCCGCAACACCCTCGACTGGCCGACCAGCTGGGACGACGCGTTCCAGTACGCGTTCTCGCACGACGTGGTCGTGGTGGCCGCGGCCGGCAACCGGGGGAGCGGCACCACGGAGGTCGGAGCGCCGGCGACGATCCCGGGCGTGCTCACCGTCGCCGGGGTGGACCGCGCGGGCCAGGCCTCGTTCGACGCGTCCTCGCAGGGCATCACGATCGGAGTGTCCGCACCGAGCGAGCAGCTGGTCGGTGCGAACCCGGGCGGAGGCTACGTGCAGTGGGCGGGCACCAGCGGTGCGGCTCCGCTGGTCTCCGCCGCGGTGGCGCTCGTGCGGGCCGCGCATCCCGACCTGAAGGCGCCGGACGTCATCAACCGGATCATCAAGACGGCGCGACCCGCCGGCGGCGCCGTGCCGAGCCCGGTGTACGGCTACGGACTGCTGGACGCCGCCGCGGCGGTCACCGCGACCGTGCCGCACGTGAACGCCAACCCGATGGGCGACCTGACCCAGTGGATCCACATCCACCGCAGGGCCGACGCGCCCGCGACGGCGGTGCCGGGCGCCGGCGATGCGGAGGCCGCTCCCGCGCCGAAAGCCTTGGCTCCGGAGCGGCCTGTGACCTGGCGGGCGTTCTTCTGGCCGCAATGGAGCGTCCTCACCACCCTCTGGCTCCCGTTCAGTCTGATCTCGGGATTCGTGGCCCTTCTCGCCCTCGGCGCGGTCGGGGCGTGGCTGCATTTCAGGCGAGCGGTGCGGAGGGGGTAGATTAACCGCATACTTTCGTGTTGAGGAGACGCATTACTGTGCCCAAAATCCTGATCGTCGGCGGTGGCTACGCCGGTTTCTATACCGCGTGGAAGCTCGAGAAGCAGCTCCGCAAGGGCGAGGCCGAGGTCACCATGGTCGACCCGCTGCCGTACATGACGTACCAGCCGTTCCTCCCCGAGGTGGCCGCAGGCTCCATCGAGCCGCGCCACGCGGTGGTCGCCCACCGTCGCCACCTGAAGAGCACGAACATCATCAGCGGCAAGGTCAGCTACGTCGACCACGCGAAGAAGACCGCGACCATCGAGCCGGCGGCCGGTGAGCCGTACGAGTTCGAATACGACATCGTCGTGGTCACGGCCGGAGCCGTGTCGCGCACCTTCCCGATCCCGGGCATCGCCGACAACGCGGTGGGCCTGAAGACGATCGAGGAGGCCGTGTTCATCCGCGACCGCCTGCTGACGAACTTCGACAAGGCGGCGGCTCTGCCCCCGGGCCCGGAGCGCGACCGCCTCCTGACCGTCGTCGTCGTCGGCGGCGGCTTCGCCGGCATCGAGATCTTCGCCGAGCTGCGCTCGTTCGCCAGCGCCCTGCTCAAGAAGTACCCGGAGCTGTCGTTCGACGACACGCACTTCCACCTGATCGAGGCCATGGGCCGGATCATGCCGGAGGTGTCGCTGCCGACCAGCCACTGGGTCATCAAGAACCTCGCGGAGCGCGGCGCGCAGATCCACCTCGAGACGCAGCTCACCAGCGCGGTCGACGGCCACATCGAGCTGTCCACCGGCGAGAGCTTCGACACCGACCTGATCGTCTGGACGGCCGGTGTCATGGCCAACCCGACCGTGGTTCGCCACACCGACCTCCCGATCGAGGAGCGCGGCCGGCTACGTGTGCGCGCCGACCTGCGCGTGGGCACCGACGAGGAGATCGTCGAGGGCGCCTGGGGTGCCGGCGACGTCTCGGCCGTCCCCGACCTGACCGGTGCGGGCGTCGGCGGCTACTGCGTCCCGAACGCGCAGCACGCTGTGCGCCAGGGCAAGCTGCTCGCGAAGAACCTCATCGCCGATCTGCGCGGCGAGCTGCCGCGCCAGTACTACCACAAGAGCCTCGGCGCGGTCGCGGGCCTCGGCCTCGGCATCGGTGTGCTGCAGTCCGGCAAGCTCGCCGTCAAGGGCGTCCTGGGCTGGTTCGCGCACCGTGGCTACCACGGCCTCGCGATGCCGAGCTGGGAGCGCAAGTGGCGCGTGCTCTGGGGCTGGTGGAACAACTTCTGGCTCGGCCGCGACGTCGTCTCGCTGACGGCCGTGCAGCAGCCGCGCGCCGCCTTCGAGGAGTTTGCCGCCCGGCCGAAGCCGGCCGTCGAGGCCGCGCCGGCGGAGGCCCCCAAGAAGGCCGCTCCGAAGAAGGAGCCGGCGGAGGTCGCTGCCAAGTAGGCTGCACCGCTGACGACGAAGGCCCGGTCCCCTCACCTGTGGAGGGACCGGGCCTTCGTCGTCTGCTCAGTGCGGGCTGTCGACCCGTACGCGCCCCTGCCCGAGGTCGGCGATCGCCTCGCGTGCCGCGGCGAGCTCGGTCTCCGGCAGGCGCAGCAGGAGGCGGACGTCCGCGCCGTACTCGACCTCGGGCTCCGGGTAGCCTGCGGCGTTCGCCCACCGGCGCAGCCGCTCGGCATCCCCGTAGTCCGCGCGCAGCTCCAGAACCGTCTCCTGCACGCGTTCGACCGTCTCCGCGTCGGCGAGCGCCGTCGCGATCGCGTCGGTGTAGGCGCGCACCAGCCCGCCGGCGCCGAGCTTGACGCCGCCGAAGTAGCGGACTACTACGCCGAGCACGCCCTCCAGCTCGTGGTGGCGGAGCACTTCGAGGATGGGCCGACCCGCGGTGCCCGACGGCTCGCCGTCGTCCGACATCCCGGACTGGCCGCCCGCCAGCAGCGCCCAGCAGACGTGCGCCGCGCCCGGGTGCTCCGCCCGCAGCCGTGCGACCTCGACGAGAGCGCCCTCCCGGTCGGCGACGGGGAGGGCGCTCCCGAGGAACCGGCTGCGGCGGATCTCGAGCTCGGAGTTCACGGGGAAGGCGAGGGTGCGGCTCACACCTTCACGGTAGCCGCCCGCAGGTCGGAGGACGCGACGTCGGTCAGCGAGCGGCCCCGCGTCTCGGGGGCGAAGAACTGCGAGACCACTGCGCCGATCACGCACACCGCGGCCATGGCCGCCATCGCGAACTGCACGTTCCAGGCCAGCACCAGGGGGAACATGAACGTGCCGAAGGCGGCGCCGATCCGGCTGATGGAGCTCGCGAAGCCGACGCCCGTCGTCCGGATCGCCGTGGGGAACAGCTCCATCGGGTAGACGCCGCACAGCACGGAGGCGACGCCGTACGAGAACAGGTAAGCGAAGAAGCAGATCACGATGACCGGCGCGGGCAGGAACGCCTCGAAGGTGACGACCAGGAGCGCGGCCGCGGTGATCCAGAACGGGACGATGAGCAGCCTGCGGCGGCCCACCCGGTCGACCAGGAAGGTGCCGAGGATCGCGCCGAACACCACGACGATGGTGCCGAGCAGGGCGGTGAGGATCGGGTCCTGCAGCCCCAGCGTCTCGTACACCGCGGACTGGAAGAAGATGATCGCGAAGTAGGGGAGCACCAGGCAGATCCAGAACACGCACACGAACACGGTGCGGCCGAGCTGGCCGCGCGCGAACAAGTCGCGGACTCGGGCCTTGGTGCCGGTCTCGGCCTGGAAATCGCCCGACTCGAGCGTCCAACCGAGACGTGCCAGCACCTCGCGCGCCTCGTCGACGCGGCCCTTGCTCATCAGCCAGCGCGGCGACTCCGGCAGACCGTGCCGGGCGATCAGGCAGACGATGGCGGGGACGGCGGCAGACAGCAGCACCCACCGCCAGGCCTCCGGATGGGAGACCGTGACGAGGTAGCCGATGAGGAAGGCGACGACGTACCCGACGTTCCACGCGATCTGCAGGGTGGAGCCGAGACGTCCGCGGGCGCTGCGCGGTGAGAACTCGGAGAGCAACGGCGTGCCGATCGCGTAGTCCGCGCCCACGGCGAGGCCGAGCGCGAGGCCGAGCGCGAACACCTGCCACGGCTCCTGCACGAAGAACAGCAGGATGGCGGCGCCGGCGAACAGCACCAGGTCGGCGACGAAGAGCGGCCGGCGTCCGTAGCGGTCGGTGAGCCAGCCGAAGACGAAGGCGCCGACGAAGATGCCGATCAGCGTCGAGGAGGAGATCATCCCCTGCCAGAACGCGTCGACTCCGAGCTCGTCGCGGAAGGTCTGCAGAGCGAGAGTCACGCCGATCACGGCGAAGACGTAGCCGTCGATGAACATCCCGCCGGCGGTGACCGCCGTGAGGCGGGTGAGGAAGCGTCTGGCTTGTGGGTTCATGCTCTCATCGGTCTGCCGGCGGGCGTCGATGAAGCCTGTGGGGGTCTGGGAGGACATTCTCGTGATACCAATCTCGTCGTCGAGGATCGTTGGCCCCGTTTCGGTAGGCACGAGAGTACTGATGGTCGCCACCAGAACAAATCTGGTTGCAAATATGGCAAATACTGGTCAATCCGCGCCGAGGGAACGGGACAGCTCCCGTGCCCCCGCCGCAACGTAGCGGCCGAGGCTTGTGAGCCGGTCTCCGATCCGCACCTTCGGCGCGCTCACGTTGAGCGCGGCGACGATCCGGCCGGAGAAGTCCCGCACCGGCGCGGAGGCGCCGACGACGCCGAGTTCGAGCTCCTCGTCGAGCAGGGCGTAGCCGTTCGACCGGATGCGCGCGAGCTCCTCCTGGAGCGACGGGAGGTCGGTGACGACGGCCTTGGACTCCGGCGGGGCGGTGAGCACGGCGAAGCCGGCTGCGTTCGGCGGGACCGGCCCGACGATCGCGGTGTCGTGCCCGTGCTCGCGGTACCACTCGGCGAGCGATGCCGAGTCCCAGTCGGACAGCAGCACGCGGCCGGACGGGGTCCGCCAGGCCGCGGTCGTGACGCCCTCCCAGCCGGTGGTGCGGAACTCGTGCGGGCTCAGCTCGCTGAGCAACGTGAGCACGTTGCCGCCGCGCAGAACGCAGAGGTGCGTGGTCTCCCTGGTCATCTGCGCGATCCGCCGGAGCGCCGGCCGGGCCTCGCGCACCATCCGGGTCTCGGCCGTGCGCCCGGCGATCGCGTAGAGGCGGGAGCCGAGGCGGTAGTTCAGCGTCCCCTCGTCGCGATCGAGGAGCCCGGCGTCGGCGAGTGTGGCCAGTGTCCGGGAGATGATCGCCTTGTCGCGGCCGGTCAGCTGGGCGACGCGCATCACGCCGAGACCTCCGGCCTCCACCGCCTCTGTGCTCGAGAGGAGTTCGAGCAGCTCGATGTCGCGCGCGAGTCCGGACGAATTGCGTCGTGGTGCCGTGGCCGTCGTCATGCCGCGACACTAGCAGGCGTTGCCATAAACACAACCTGGAATGGCCAGATGGCATCGATGCGCTCTAGCGTGAGGTACTCCCTCCCACCTCGACGCAGAGAGGACCCCGCATGCAGATCGGCGAGAGCTTCGTCGGAGACGGCGTCAACGCCGCGCACATCAACACGGTCAACGGGGCGCGGTCCGGCCCCGCCGGAGCGGCCTGGGCGACGGCGCTCGCCTCGCCGAGCGCGGGACACGTCCCGTTCGTCGCCGTCCTGGCGCCGTCCGTGCCGGTCAAGCCGATGACGCTCTTCGTGACAAAGGCCGCGCCGGCGAGCGACGCGCACGGCACGCTCATCTGGGGTCCGGCTCAGGCCGGCGTCGCGGCCGGAGTCGCCGACGCCGTCGCCGACGGAACCATCGCGGCCGACGCCGTTGACGAGCAGGTCGTCATCGCGGCCGTCTGGGTCAACCCCGGGGCCGACGACGCCGACGCCGTTTACCGCAACAACAGGGAGGCCACGGCGACCGCCCTCCGCAACGGCGCCGCAGGTCTGCCGGCCGTGGCGGATGTGCTCGCTGCACGCGACCGGCCGGCCAATCCGTTCTACACGGCGCCCGCGTCCTGACCTCGCGCCCTCCGACACCCCGGACAAGGAAACAATGACAGGCACACCACCTCCCACGATCGGCTTCATCGGCCTCGGCAGCATGGGCAGCGGCATGACCCGCAACCTCCAGAAAGCCGGCTTCCCGCTGGTCGTGACCGACCTTCGCCGTGAGGCGGCAGACGAGCTCGTCGCGAACGGGGCGACCTGGGCGTCGTCCGCCGCCGAGGTCGCCGCAGCCAGCGACGTCGTGATCACCATGCTTCCCACACCGCGTCACGTCTCGGACGCGGTCACGGGCGCCGACGGCGTTCTCGCGGGCATCCGCGACGGCGGCACCTGGATCGACATGTCGACCTCGGTGCCCGAGGTGGCCGACGGCGTCCGCGCCGCCACCTCCTCCCGCGGGCTGCGCATCCTCGACGCCCCGGTGAGCGGGATGTCGGCAGGCGCGTCGCGCGGGATGCTGCAGATCTTCATCGGAGGCGACGCGGACGACGTCGCCCGGCTGCGCCCGGTATTCGAGGCGATGGGCGATCCGGAGCGGATCCTGCACGTCGGGGGGCACGGCGCCGGGTACGCCGTCAAGCTGATGATCAACCAGCTGTGGTTCTCGCACCTGGTGGCGACGGCCGAAGTGCTGTCGGTCGGGGTGCGCGCCGGAGTGAACCTCGAGGTGCTCCGCAGCGCACTCGTGGCCAGTCCTGCCAACAGCAACTTCGTCGAGCACGACGTGCGTTCGATCCTCGAGCACGGCGACTACGACGAGGGCTTCGCCCTCGCCCTCGCCTGCAAAGACCTCGGTCTCTCTGTCGACCTGGCGCGCTCGGTCGGCGTCTCGGTCGAGCTGTCCGGCCTGGTGGAGCAGGTGTTCCGCCGCGCCAAGGCGGCGTACGGCGACCGCGCGGGCGAGATGGCGCCCGTCAGATTGTACGAAGACCTGATCGGCGCGCCCCTGCGCACCGTCTCCGAGGAGGTGACCCGATGACCGCGGACCGCGAGAACGAGCTCCTCGCGAGCATCCCGACCGGGCTCTACATCGACGGCGCCTGGCGCCCCGCGTCGACCGGCGCGGAGTTCGACGTGATCGACCCCGCGACCGAGCGCGTGCTCGCCCGCGTCGCCGACGCGTCGCCCGCTGACGGCGAGGCGGCCCTCGCCGCCGCGCACGCCGCGCAGCGCGACTGGGCGCGCACCGCGCCCCGGGCACGGGCGGAGATCCTGCGCCGGGCGTTCGAGTCGGTGACCGAGCGGGTGGACGACTTCGCGCTGGCCATGACCCTCGAGATGGGCAAGCCCCTGGCGGAGGCACGCGGCGAGGTCGCGTACGGCGCCGAGTTCCTGCGCTGGTTCTCGGAGGAGGCCTCCCGGATCTCCGGCCGTTTCGCCACCGCACCGGACGGCGCGAACCGCCTGATGGTCGTCCGGCGTCCGGTCGGGCCCAGCCTCTTCATCACGCCATGGAACTTCCCGCTCGCGATGGCCACCCGCAAGATCGCCCCCGCGATCGCTGCGGGCTGCACGATGGTCTTGAAGCCTGCGGCGCTCACCCCGCTCACCGCGCTCCTGCTGACGAGCGTTCTGGAGGACGCGGGCCTGCCGCGCGGCGTGCTCAACGTCATCCCGACAACGCGTGCGGGCGCCGTGACCGGCCCCCTGATCAAGGACTCCCGGCTGCGGAAACTGTCGTTCACGGGCTCCACGGAGGTCGGCCGTCGCTTGATCGCGGACTCCGCGGACCAGGTGCTGCGCGTTTCGATGGAACTCGGCGGCAACGCCCCGTTCATCGTGTTCGAGGACGCCGACCTCGATGCCGCCGTCGACGGCGCGGTGCTCGCCAAGATGCGCAACGGGGGAGAGGCGTGCGTCGCCGCCAACCGGTTCCTCGTGCACACGGAGGTCGTCGACGAGTTCACCGAGCGGTTCACCGAGCGGATGCGGTCGTTCACGCCCGCACGCGGAACGGAGCCGGACTCGACGATCGGCCCGATGGTCGACGCCGCGACGTGCGACAAGATCGAGTCCCTCGTCGCCGGCGCGGTCGAGGGCGGCGCCGCGGTGGCGCTCGGCGGCGTGCGGCCGGACGGCCCCGGCTACTTCTACCCGCCGACCGTGCTGACCGGGGTTCCCCACGACGCCCGCATCCTCGACGAGGAGATCTTCGGCCCTGTCGCGCCGATCACCACCTTCGCGACAGAGGAGGAGGCGATTCGGCGGGCGAACGCCACCCCGTTCGGGCTCGTCGCCTTCGCTTACACGCAGGACCTCAACCGCGCCCTGCGTTTGGCTGAGGAGTTGGAGACGGGCATGCTCGGCATCAACGCCGGTGTCGTCTCGAACCCGGCGGCGCCGTTCGGCGGCGTCAAGCAGTCCGGCCTCGGCCGGGAGGGCGGCTTCGAAGGCATCGAGGAGTTTCTCGAGGCCACCTACGTCGGCATCGCCGACCCGTTCGCGGCGAACAGGAGCTGACCGATGGACATCACCGACTTCACCTCCGGTCTGTTCTCGCTGGAGGGCAAGCGTGCGCTCGTCACCGGCGGCAACGGCGGCCTCGGCCGTGCGTTCTCCGTCGCGTTGGCCGCGGCGGGGGCCGACGTCTTCGCCCCGGGCCTGGCCGACGACGACGGCACGACCGCCCGCCTGGTCGAGGAGCGCGGCGGTCGGTACGCCTTCGCGCAGGCCGACATCACTGGGGCCGGTGTGCCGCAACGGATGGTCGACGAGTGCGTCGCGCACCTCGGCGGCCTCGACATCCTGGTCAACTCCGCCGGCATCAACCTGCTCGACGACGTCGAGGGGTTCGGCCGGGACAAATGGGATCCGATGGTCGCGGTGAACCTCACGGCGGCCTTCGAATTCGCCCACGCCGCAGCCCGGCAGATGATCCCGCAGGGCTCGGGGAAGATCGTGAACATCGCGTCGTTGTTCTCGTTCCTCGGCGGCAAGGGCTCACCGGCGTACGCCGCCACGAAGGCCGGGATCGTCGGCTTCACGAAGGCCTACGCCGACGAGCTCGGCGAGCACGGCATCCAGGTCAACGCCATCGCGCCCGGGTACTTCTCGACCGCGCTCACCGCGAAGACCCGCTCCGACGCTGCGGCGAACGCGCGCATCGTCGACCATGTTCCGGCCGGTCGCTGGGGAGACCCCGCCGACCTGATGGGCGCTCTCGTCTTCCTGTCCAGTTCCGCCGCCGACTATGTCACCGGGCACACCCTCGTCGTCGACGGCGGCTACCTCGTCCGTTGACCCATCCAGACCTGACCGCACAACACACCCCAGGAGATACGACCATGGCCGCATCCCGTTCCCCGCTCACCCGCGATCAGATCGTCGAGGGCCTGACCTCCCTGCTCGGCGCAGAGCAGGTCTCCACCGACGAGACCGCGCTGCGCGAGGCGAGCGTCGACCGCTTCAAGAAGTACACCGCCGTGCACGGGATCTTCGACGGACCCTTCCCCTCGGCGATCGCCTTCCCGCGCTCGACCGACGAGGTCGCAGCCGTGCTGCGCTTCGCCGACGAGAACCTCGTCGCCGTCGTGCCGCGCACCGGCCGCACCGCCACCGAGGGCGGCCTGGAAACCGTGGTCGCCGACTCGATCGTGCTC
Organism: Leifsonia sp. TF02-11; assembly: GCF_017565305.1. Taxonomy (GTDB): domain Bacteria; phylum Actinomycetota; class Actinomycetes; order Actinomycetales; family Microbacteriaceae; genus Leifsonia. Next base: position 159,587 of record NZ_JAGEKP010000010.1, on the reverse strand, counting down.
GACGGCTCGCGGATGGACGCCGTGCTCGAAGTCGATCCCGTCGACATGATGGTGACCGTCCAGTGCGGCGTCCCCCTGCAGCGGCTGGAGGACACCCTGCGAGCTCAGGGGCTGACGACGGGCCACTCGCCCCAGTCCAAGCCGCTCGCCCAGTACGGCGGCCTGACCGCCACCCGGTCGATCGGCCAGTTCTCGACGCTGTACGGCGGCATCGAGGACATGGTGGTCGGGCTGGAGGCCGTCCTGCCCGACGGGACCGTCACCCGGATCAAGAACGTCCCCCGACGGGCGGCGGGGCCGGATCTCCGTCACCTCGTCGTCGGCAACGAGGGAGCCCTCTTCTTCATCACAGAGGTCACCGTCAAGGTCTTCCGGTTCCAGCCGGAGAGCTACCGCTTCTTCGGGTTCCTCACCGACGACTTCACCGCCGGTGTCGAGGGACTGCGCGAGCTGGTCACCTCCGGGTACCGCCCGTCCGTTGCACGGCTCTACTCGCCGGAGGACGCACGCCAGCACTTCGCCGACTTCTTCGACGGCAAGAGCGTCGTCGTGCTGGTGGCCGAGGGGCCGGTGCCGATCGCCGACGCCACGGCGGAGGCGATCCGCTCGCAGTTCTCCGGCGGGGACTTCACCGCGGTGCCCGAGGAGCGCATCCGATCGTGGTTCGACCACCTCAACTGGGGTCAGGACAAGATCGACGACGAGAAGCGCACGATGCTGGAGACCAACCACCTCGGCTACACGACGGAGGTCTCCGTCGACTGGTCGAACGTGGACGCGCTGTATCGTGCCGTCATGGACCGGGTGCGCCAGGAGTTCCCGAGAGCCGCCGACCTGACCATGCTCGGCGCGCACTCGTCGCACAGCTATCAGACCGGGACGAACCTGTACTTTGTCTACGACTACGACATCACGTGCGAGCCGCGCGACGAGATCGAGCTCTACCACAAGCCGCTCAACGCGATCATCGTCGAGGAGGCGCTCCGGCTGGGCGGCTCGATGGTCCACCACCACGGCATCGGCAAGTACCGCACCGACTGGACGGCCGAGGAGCACGGTTCCTCGTACGAGCTGCTGCTGCGGCTCAAGGCAGCGCTCGATCCGAACGGCATCATGAATCCGGGCACCATCTTCCCTCTGGAGCCGTGAACAGGTGACCTCGTTCGTCGTCGCCATCGACAACGGCTCGCAGAGCACGAAGGTGCTCGTCGTGGACGAGCACGGCGCGATCCACGCCTCGGCGCGCGTGGCCCTGCGACCGTACGCGCACCCGGCGCCCGGTCGGGTCGTGCATCCGGACGACGACGTGTGGACCTCGATCGCCGAGGCCTGCCGGGTCGCCCTCGACCGTTTCACGGGCGACCGCGGCCGGATCGTCGGGGTGGGGTTGTGCACCATCCGTTTCTGCCGCGCGCTTCTGGCCGCAGACGGGACGCTCGTCGAGCCGATGTCGAGCTGGATGGACGCGAGCGTCGGCCGGCCCTACATCGCACGCCAGGGTGTCGCGCGGGTGACCACCTCGTCCGGCTACGTGACCCATCGGCTCACGGGACGCTTCCGCGATACCGCGTCGAACTACCAGGGCGTGTGGCCGATCGACCAGGCCACCTGGCGCTGGTCGGACGACCCGGCGGAGCGGGAGCGCACGGGGATGTCGCGCGACCTCCTCGTCGAGCTGGTGGATCCGGGCGACCTCCTCGGTACGGTGACGGCGGAGGCGGCCGCGTCGACCGGGCTGCCCGAGGGTGTGCCCGTGTTCGCGACGGGCAACGACAAAGCGGTGGAGGCGCTCGGCGCCGGCCTGGCGTCTCCCGATCAGGTTCTCTTGTCGCTGGGCACCTACATCTCGTCGATGACCGTCGGCGAGGGCAGGGCAGCCGGCGCGGGGTTCTGGACGAATTTCGGTTCGCGGCCGGGCCAGTACCTCGCCGAGAGCGCCGGGATCCGACGCGGGATGTGGACCGTGAGCTGGCTGCGCTCACTGCTGGAGGGGGACCGCGCAGGCGAGGCCTCCGGAGACGACGCCATGTACGACCTGGAGGCGCGGCTCGACACGGAGGCGGCACTGCTGCCTCCCGGCAGCGACGGTGTGCGTGCCGTGCTCGACTGGCTCGCCCCCGATGACGCGCCCTCACGGCGCGGGGCGCTGCTCGGATTCTCGGGCGCGAACGGTCGCGCGCACCTGTACCGCGCCATCCTGGAGGGCATCGCGTTCGAGATGGCCGACAACATCGATGCGATGGCCGCCGGACTCGGCCGGTCGTTCGCGGAACTGATCATCATCGAACGTTCTCGCCTCCTCGCTGGCCGACGCGCTTCGGCTGCCGGTGCGGCGTGCGACCGTGGACGACGCCGCCGGAGTCGGCGCAGCGATCTGCGCGGCGGTCGGCGCCGGCCTCCACCCCGGGTGGGATGAGGCGGTCGCCGCGATGACCCGGCTCGGCGAGCCGGTGTCCGCGTCCGCCGATCCCGCGATCCACGCCCGGCTGCGCGCGTCGCACCGGCGCACGCGCGAGGTCGTCCGCGCGCTGGAGGAGGAGCTCGCAGACACCGGCGCTCCCCGCTGCTAGCCTGGTATCGAACTCATCGGTTCAGTACCCGTGCTGGGCCGGAGGACCGGAGGGCTCATGACGAAGACGGTGGAGGACCCGCTGAGTCGCACGTTCGCGGCGCTGGCGGACCCGACGCGGCGTGCCATCCTGGCGCGGTTGACCCGCGGCTCGGCGAACGTCGGTGATCTCGCCGCCCCGTTCGACATGAGTTTCACCGCGGTCTCCAAGCACTTGCGCGTGCTCGAGGGCGCCGGTCTGGTGTCGCGTGGCAGGGATGCGCAGTATCGTCCGGCGATGCTCGATGCGCGACCCCTTGCTGCCGCGTCCGCTTGGATCGACGACTACCGGGTGTTCTGGGGCGACAGCTTCGACGCTCTCGATGACTTCCTCGCCGCCTCGATCGCCCGTGACCAGGAGTCGGACGACAAGGACGCGGAATGACCGGCATCACCGAGGACGGCATCGAGATCGAACGCGAGTTCGCTGCGCCGCCCGCCGCGGTCTTCGCGGCGTGGACCACACCGGAGTCGTTCGCCCGGTGGTTCGGCGGACGGGAGGTCCAGATGCCGCTCGACGGCCTCGACTACCGCGCGGAACCCGGACGGGCGTGGTCGGCGATGATGGTGCTCCCCGACGGGAACACGATCGACTGGGCCGGCGAGTTCGTGGAGGTCGATCCGCCCTCCCGCTTGGTGATGACGCTCACCGACCGTCCCTCTGCGGGCGAGCGGGCGGTGCTCACAGTGGAGCTCACGCCGACGCCCACGGGCACACGCCTGCGGATGACGCAGCAGACGCCGGGCTTCACCGACGAGCAGCGCCGCGGCACCATCGCCGGCTGGCAGACCTTCCTCGACGTGCTGGCGGAGATCGCGGAGGGCTGACCGGGGCCGCGGAGCAGGGTTCTACTCTGCGTCCAGCGTATTGAACTAATTGGTTCAGAACCTGTAGGTTGTATACACGACGGATCGGCCGTCGATATCACGAAAGGACTCATCATGCGCACCCTCATCGTCTCCGCCTTCGTCTCGGCAGATGGCGTCGCCCAGGCGCCCGGCGACGACGCCGCGTACCGCAATGCCGGCTGGACATTCAGCGGCGTCGAGTTCGACCCGGCCGCCTACGAGCTCAAGGGCCGCGAGCAGGAGGAGTCGACGGCTGTTCTGCTCGGTCGCACCAGCTACGAGCTGTTCGCCCCGGTCTGGCCGTCGATGAAGGAGTTCGCCGGCTACAACGCGATGCCCCGCTACGTCGTCTCGACGACGCTCGACCACGACGACGAGCGCTGGCCGGCCACGATCCTCCACTCGCTCGACGAGGTCGCCGAGCTCAAGAACGGCGACGGCGGCCCGATCATCGTCCACGGCAGCCTCGAACTGGCCCGCGCTCTGGCGGACGCCGACCTGGTCGACCGCTACCACCTCCTGGTCTTCCCGCTGCTGCTGGGCGAGGGCGCACGACTCTTCAGCGACTCCGCGCACGCGACCGTGAAGCTCGACGTGGTCGAGCACGACGTGTACGGGAACGGTGTGCAGAAGCTGGTGTACGACGTGGTGCGGTGAGGGGTTGCCTGCGTGCCCGGCGCCGGTAGGCTCGATGCTGTGACGGACAGGGACGGCGCGAGGCGCGAGGTCGACGGAGGACTGGTGAAACTCGGCTACTTCCTCGGCGGCGTTCTCGCGTTGATCGGCGGAGGGCTCTGGGCCATCTACTCCATGGCGTCGACCACGACGACCCTGTCAGGCGGCATCGAAGTCGTCAATTCGAGTTCCGCGTGGGCCACGGCCAGCGGAGTCATGGCGCTCGTCGGCATCGCCCTGGCGCTGACGACGTTCGTACTCCACCGTGCCAGTGCGGCGAAGGTGCACGTCGGGGAGTAAGCCACCCCCCGTCCGCGTGCTTCTGCTCGGTCGACCGGAGCCAGTACGCTGCCGTAATGACTTCTTCCGGCATCGCGGCGTTGGGGTTCATCTACTCCCTCCTCATCGGGCTGATTGTCGCGGCGGTGAGCCTGCTGATCACGTGGGCGGTCATCCGCAGCGCGGTTCTGTCCGCGTTGCGGAAACACCACGCGGAGACGAACGGCTCGACTCCTTCGCAGATCCGCGAGTAGCGGGCCGCACTGCGCGGGCGGGATGCGTACGCCTGAGGGCGCGGCCAGTTTCTCGGTAAGCTCGTCGATCCGCCGACGGAGCTCAGCGAGGTGCGACCCTCGACCGGATGGAAAGTGCCCCCAGTGGGACTCGAACCCACACTCGGGCGATTTTAAGTCGCCTGCCTCTGCCAATTGGGCTATGGGGGCCGAGCGGCTCGGAGTACCGATCGGAGGGGCGGGACCGCCCGCGCGGATCAGCGGTTCTTGTAGGGTGCCTTCGCCATCTGCACCACGGCGGCGAGCGCGAGCGCACCGCCGACGATGACGACAGTCCAGATGAATCCGATCAGCACGCCTTCCATGGTTCCAACCATATACGGTGCGGCGGCCACGCGCCCCTTGCCGTCGCGTGCCCATCGGCGGAGGGTGGGGTCATGATCCGGATCGGTTCCATCGTGTGGGGAGTTCGCGACATCCCGAGGGCTGTGGAGTTCTGGTCGGCGGCGCTCGGCTACGGGCCGCTGTACGAGCCGGACGTCGATTGGGCGCTCCTCGCGCCGACGACCGGGACCGGGACCGGGACCGGCACCGGCCCGCGGCTCGCGCTCAAGCTGGTCGGCACCGAGGCGAACCCGTCGCCGCGGCACCACCTCGACCTCTACGCCGACGATCAGGGTGCGGAGGCCGACCGACTTCGGGGGCTGGGTGCGTCCGACGTCGAGTGGGAGTACGAGGAGAGCGCCGACTATCTCGTGCTCGCCGATCCCGACGGCAACCGGTTCTGCGTCGTGGCGGCGGGAGAGTCGGCCGCCGGCGACGCCGCCGCGCACTGAGAGGACGTTCAGACCCTCCAAAGGCCTCACCCACCCTGGTCGTGCACACTGGGTTCAGACACCCTTTCTGGTGAGGTGTCCTCCGACCCGGCTGGAGCCCGAGATCCCCCGACGTAAGGCTCCGGCCGGGTCGCCTTATGCCTGCGCCGTTAGGCTCGGGGGAGTGACCGACATGCGATGCCCCTGCGGAAGCGGCGAGACCTACGCGAACTGCTGCGGCCCGCTCCATGGCGGTGCTCCCGCGCCGACGGCCGAGCGGTTGATGCGATCGCGGTTCAGTGCTTTCGCGCTCGGTGACGTCGACTACCTGCTGCGCAGCTGGCATCGGTCCACGCGGCCGGCGACGCTCGACCTGGACGACGGGCTGCGCTGGTATCGGCTCGACATCGATGCGACCCAGCGGGGCGGTCCGTTCGACCGCGACGGCGTCGTCGCGTTCACCGCCCACTACAAGGGCGCAGAGCGGGGCGCGCTCACGGAGACTTCCCGCTTCGTCAAGGAGGGCCGCGACTGGTTCTACGTGGCCGCCCTCTGAGTCGGCATCGGCATCGGCGTCGCTGAGGGCAGCGGCGTCAGCGCGCCGGTTCGACGTACCGCTCCCACAGCCACACCGACACGCTCAGCACCGCGAAGACCAGCGCGGCCACGACCACGGCGACCATCCCGCTTCCGGCCTGCACCAGGGAGGCGACGGGCAGCAGTAGCGCGAAGAGCACCGTATACACCACTAGGGCCATCCCCAGCCAGAGCGGTCGCGACCAGCGCAGGACGGCCCGACCGGCGAGCCCGCCGAACGGCAGGAGTGCGATCGCCGTCGACCCGATCGCGATGAGGGCGATCGAGTTGGCGAGCTCTCGCACGAACGCGGAGATGTCGCCGGACGGCGAGGGCAGCACGCCGACCACCAGCCAGGCCAGGACGCCGAAGGCGGCGACGGCGGACAGCTGCACCGCGGCCGTGCGGCCCCGCGCGATCCGGCCGGCGGCCTCCGGGAGCGCCGCCCCCACCACGAGGCCGAACAGCAGCGCCGGCTCGAGTCCGATGAACCGGGAGCCGAGTGCGGTCGCGGCGACGACGACCAGGAGCCACGGACGCAGGATGGGCTGCGCCGGCGACAGGCCGAGCTGCCGCGTCATCCCGCGCGCTGCGAGCAGCCAGATCGCATTGACGCCGACGACAGCGAGCGCGACGGCCGCGAGCAGTCTCAGGTAGGCCGAGGCGTCCTGGACCGAGGTCGAGAGGGTGACGAGGGCGGCCGCGGTGACGCCGACCAGCGGCGCCATCCAGACCGGCTGCGATCCGGGCGTGGAGGCGGTGTGCGCGCCGCCGAGCAGGGCGTCGGCCTCGCCGAGCTCCGACCGAGCCCGGTTCCGGCCGAAGATCGACGCACGGCTGCCCCGTGGCTCGCGCGGGCGGGAGAGGGCGGCGACCAGCAGTCGCGCCGGCAGTACGAGCAACAGGAGCGCGGCGACCGCGAGGCCCACGGAACGCAGCCAGCCGGGCATGGCGGCAGCGCTGACGACGGGAGCCGAGGCCGTGCTGAACGGGGTGTCGGTCCAGCCCCTGGTCTGCGCGTGTCCCGGCGCCGAGGGCGACGGCGGTGTTGCTGCTGGCGGTGCCGGCTGGGCGGGCGCCGGCGTCGCGGAGGGGGAGGGCTTGCGGGTGGCCGGCGGCGCGACGGCCGCTGCCTCCACCGAGATCGCGACCGCGTTGCTGCCCGCGCTCACGTTGCCCGCCGCGTCGCGCTGCAGCGCGGACGCGAGATAGTCGCCGGGTTGCAGCGCGGCGCCGCACGACCACGCGGTGCCACTGACGGTCGCCGTGCAGGCCACGGTGGTTCCGCGCGACGTGTTCGCGTAGACGGTCACGGTGGCGCCGGCCTCGCCCGCGCCGCCGAACGCGATCGGCTGCCCGGCCGCCGCCGAGGTGCCCGGTGCGGGAGAGGTCAACGTCGGCGCGGCGGGCGCAACGGTGTCGACGACCACCGTGATCGTCCGGCTCGCCGCGGAGCGGGTGGACGAGAACGGTGCCACCTGCGTCGCGCTGACCGTGTGCGAGCCGTCGCGGAGCCCGGCGATGACGCAGCCCCAGCTGCCGGAGCTGTCCGCGGGGAAGGAGCAGGAGTCTCCGGTGTCGGCGGTGACCGTGACGGTCGCGCCCGGGTAGGCCGTTCCGCGGATCCCGCCGCCGGTGGTGCCGCCGTCGGCCGAGGTGATCACGGGCGGCGAGAGGACGTCCACCCGTCCGCTGTCGGTGAGGCCCGTGCTGCGCGACTGCGCACGCACCGGCACTCCGGGGCCGTCGGGGAGGCGCTGGATTGCACATCGGAATCGGCCGTCGTCGCCGGCGGTGGCCGTGCAGTTCGAGTCGGCGTTGGTGGAGGATCCGCCGGAGATGTCGATGACCTCGCCCGGGTCGGCGGTGCCGGAGACCCTCAGCGGCAGGCTGGTGATGAGGCGGCTGGGGAGCGGGTCGAGCTGCGGCGGCCCCGGGGTCGGGGTGGGCGTCGGCGTGCCGGAGGACGCGTCGCCGGGGGCCAGGCTGGGAGACTTCGGAGGTGCGGTGTCGGTGCGGGCGGTGCGCGTGGTCGCTTCCGTGGAGGCGGCAGAAGCGGGGGCTGCGGTCGCTGCGGTCGCCGCGACCGCCAGCAGCAGGCTGATCAGGGCAGCGACGAGCCGTCCGGTCGACCCCCGCGGCCGGACTGGTGGAGACACGTCAGACGTAAATACCCGCATTCCACCCCATTCCAGGGGGCCGACACGCGCATGTCAAACCACCGAGCCGGATTTGCGGCATACTGTCAAGTGGGTCAACTGTCCCACTTCGCGCGACGACGCGCGAACCGGCACCGCGAGGAGCTCCGATGACGCGCATCCCCCCAGCGGACCGCCGTGCGGCACTCGTGCAGGCGGCTCTCCGGGTGATCGCACGCGACGGCGTGGCCGCCGCCACGACCCGCAGGATCGTGGGCGAGGCCGGGATGTCGCTCGCCAGCTTCCACTACGTCTTCGCGTCGCGCGACGAGCTCATGGCCGAACTGGTCAACGTCGTCGTCTCCAGCGAGCAGTCCGACCTCGAGCCGGCGCTCGACGCCGCCCGTGCGCCCATCGGTCTCCGCGCCGCGATCCGCTCCGGTCTCCAGCACTACTTCGACGGGGTCCGCGCTGCCCCCGATCGCGAGAAGGCCATGTTCGAGCTGACCCAATGGGCGTTGCGGGAGCCCGGGTTCGCACCGCTGGCGCAGCGGCAGTACGACCGCTACTACGAGCTGGCCGCGCGGGCGGCGCGCGACGCCGCAGAGCTCACCGGCAGCGTCTGGAACCGCCCGGTCACCGAGATCGCGCGCCTCCTGGTGACCCTCACCGACGGCGTCACGATCGCCTGGCTCGTCACCCGCGACGACGCTGCGGCCGAGCGCGCGCTCGACTTCGCGGCGGACGCGCTCGCCGCCCTCGCAGACCCGGTAACCGCAGACCCGGCGCTCGCAGACCCGGCGACCGCAGACCCGGCGCTCGCAGACCCGGCGCTCGCAGACCCGGCGACCGCAGACCCGGCAACCGCAGACCTCACCGACGGCGACGATGCCGCCGGCTCCCTCCTCCCCAACCCGAACGCAGGTGCACGATGACCAACACCTCGACGCCGGCGGTCTTCGCCGAACCCACTCGGCGCATCCCCGGCCGCTGGATCGCCGCCTTCGCCATCGCCTGGCTCGGCGTCTGGATGGCGCAGCTCGCGCCCATCCAGAAGCTCCTGCCCGACCAGGTGCAGGCCCAGCTGCACACGGACTACTGGGTCGACAACGTCATCGCTTTCGGGATCATCTCCGGCATCTCGGGGGTGTGCGCCATCGTCGCGTACCCGCTCACGGGTGCGCTGTCCGACCGCACGACCAGCCGCTTCGGCCGCCGTCGCCCGTGGATCGCCGGCGGCGCGCTGCTGTTCGCGGTCTCGCTCGTGCTGCTCGGCCTGCAGACGACGATGGTGGGGATCGGCGTGTTCTGGTCTCTGGCGCTCACCGGCTTCTGCGTGCTCACCGCCGCGCTCACCGCGACGATCTCCGACCAGGTGCCGGTGGATCAGCGCGGCTTCGTCTCCGGGTGGATCAGCGCTCCGCAGGCGATCGGGATCATCCTGGGCGTCTCGCTGGTGACTTACGTGTTCGTCGGGGCGCTGCTCGGCTACACCGCCATGGCCGTGCTGCTGATCGTGCTCGTCGTGCCGTTCCTGTTCCTGCCCGACGCGGTGCTCCCCGCGCACCTGCGCGAGAGGATGACGTTCCGCGGCATCATCGAGGGACTGTGGATCAGCCCGCGCGAGCATCCCGACTTCGGCTGGACGCTGCTCAGCCGGGTGCTGGTGAACTTCGGCAACGCCTTCGGGACCTCGCTGCTGCTCTACTTCCTGGAGTTCGGCCTCCACGACAAACACGCCGACGACGACCTGCTGGTGCTGATCCTCATCTACATGGTGTTCGTGATCATCGCCTCCCTCGCTCTCGGGCGCCTGTCCGACCGGCTCGGGAGGCGCAAAGCCTTCGTCTTCATCTCCTCGGCGCTGCAGGGCGTCGCTGCCCTGCTGCTGGCCTTCGTGCCGGAGCTGACGGTGGCGATGGTCGCCGCCGGCCTGCTCGGTCTCGGCTACGGCTGCTTCCTCTCCGTCGACCAGGCGCTCGCGACGCAGGTGCTGCCCGACCCGGAGAACCGCGGCAAGGACCTCGGCATCATGAACATCGCCACGGCCGTGCCGCAGGCGATGGCCCCGCTGTTCGGCGCCGCGATCGTGGCCGCACTCGGCGGATTCGTCGGCCTGTTCGTGCTCTCCGGCGTGTTCGCCTTCGCAGGGGCCATCGCCGTCTCGCGCGTGAAGGCGGTGCGCTGATGCCGCGCGCGACGCCCGCTTCGCCGAAGGCGCCCGCTCCGACGAAGGCAGCCACGAGCCAGACCCGACAGAAGGACCCCGTGAACCCGATCGACCTGTCCACCAAGCCGGCGCCGCCCGAGCGCACCTGGACCACGCCCGACGTCTTCTGGCCGGCGCTCACCGTCGCGACGGCGCGCCTCGACCCGGCCTACGGCGTGCTGCACCTCCCGGCCCTCCGCCACAACACCCACGACATGCTGCGCCGCGCAGGCGGCAAGCCCATCCGCGTCGCCTCCAAGTCGGTGCGCGTGCGCTCCGTTCTGGATGCGGTGCTCGCACTGCCCGGGTACGCCGGCGTGCTGGCATACACCCTCCCCGAAGCTCTGTGGCTGGCCGAGGGCGACGCCGGGCACGCGCCGATCGAGGACGTCGTCGTCGGCTACCCGACGGCCGACCGCGGCGCGATCGCACGGCTCGCCGCCTCTCCAGAACTCGCCGCGCGCGTGACCCTGATGGTCGACTCGGTCGCCCACCTCGACCTGATCGACGCCGTCGTCCCGCCCGCGGAGCGCGCGACCATCCGGCTCTGCCTCGAGCTGGACTCGTCCTGGGACGCTCCCGTGCTCGGGCACATCGGCGTCTACCGCTCGCCGCTGCACAGCGCCCAGGCTGTCCGGGAGGTCGCCGAGGCGATCGTGCGCCGGCCGGGCTTCGCGCTGGTCGGCATGATGGGTTACGAGGCGCAGATCGCCGGTCAGGGCGACAACCCGCCAGGGCGGCCGGCCTGGGGTGCGACCCTGCGCTGGATGCAGAAGAACTCGCAGGAGGAGCTGCTCGCACGCCGCGGGGAAGCGGTCGCCGCGGTACGCGCCCTCGCCGATCTGGAGTTCGTGAACGGCGGAGGCACGGGCTCGCTGGAGTTCACCGCCTCCGACCCGTCCGTCACCGAGATCGCGGCGGGCAGCGGGCTGTTGGGCGGCCACCTGTTCGACACCTACCGCGGGTTCCGGCCGGCGCCGGCCGCGTCGTTCGCCCTCTCGGTGGTGCGCCGTCCAGACGAGCGCACGGCAACCCTGCTCGGTGGTGGCTGGATCGCGTCCGGGCCGCCCGGACCCGACCGCCTCCCGAAGATCGAGTGGCCGACCGGCCTGTCGATGGTCGACCGCGAGATGGCCGGCGAGGTGCAGACCCCGGTGACGGGGGCCACCGCAGGGATCCTGCGCGTCGGGGACCGGGTCTGGCTGCGGCACACGAAGTCCGGCGAGCTGAGCGAACACGTGAACGACTTCCACCTCGTCGACGTCGTCGACGGCCGGGCCGCTGTCGTCGGCACCGTGCCGAGCTACCGCGGCGAAGGGAAGGTCTTCCTGTGACGGCGACCGGCGCGGTCTGGCGCAACGGCGTCTGGCACAACTGGGGCCGGAGCGAGTCCGTCCGGCCGCAGCGCGTCGAACGCCCGCGCGACGCCGAGGCCGTGCAGCGCGCGGTCGCCGCAGCGGCGAAGCAGGGGATGCGGGTCAAGGCGGTCGGTGCCGGCCACAGCTTCACCGGCATCGCGGTGGCCCCGGGAGTGCTGCTCGACCTCGCCGACGTCAGCGGCGTCCTCGACGTGGACCTCGAGCGCAGCCGGGTGCGCCTCGCAGCGGGCACGCACCTCCATCAGCTGCCGCGGCTGCTGCGCCCGTACGGCCTGGCACTGCAGAACATGGGAGACATCGACCGGCAGACCATCGCGGGTGCGACCTCCACGGGCACGCACGGCACCGGGGGCGCGTTCGGCGGGCTCGCCACGCAGATCGTCGCAGTGACGCTCGTGACCGGCTCCGGAGAGCTGCTGACGGTCAGCGAGGACGAGAACCCCGAGCTGCTGCCCGCCGTGCGCCTCGGCCTCGGTGCGCTCGGCGTGCTCGTGGACATCACGCTGCAGTGCGTTCCCGGCTACCTGCTGAAGGCGGTCGAGCGACCGGAGCCGCTGCGGCAGGTGCTCGACAGCTACCTGGAACGCTCGGCGGCGGAGGATCACTTCGAGTTCTACTGGTTCCCGCACACCGAGACCGGGCTCACCAAGACGAACACCCGGCTGCCGCTCACCGAACAGCGTGCTCCGCTGTCGGCCGCCGGCCGTTGGGTCGACGACGAGCTTCTCGCCAACGGCGTGTACCGGGGCGTGTGCGCCGTGGGCACGCTGACGCCGGCGATCATCCCGCCCTTCAGCCGTCTCGCGCAACGCCTCACCGGGAACCGCGATTTCACCGACCACTCGCCGCGCGTGTTCGTGACGAACCGGACGGTGCGCTTCCGGGAGATGGAGTACGCGATCCCTCGGGAGGCGGTGCCCGAGGCGCTCGCCGAGGTGAAGGCGCTCATCGAGCGCCGCGGCTGGCGCATCTCGTTCCCCATCGAGGTGCGATCGGCGGCGGCCGACGACAACTGGCTGTCGACGGCGTACGGGCGCGAGACCGGGTACATCGCGGTGCACAGGTACTACCGGGAGGACCCGACCGAGTACTTCACCGCGGTGGAGGAGATCATGGCGGCCCACGACGGCCGGCCGCACTGGGGCAAGATGCACTACCGCGACGCGGAGTCGCTGCGCGAGACGTACCCGCGCTTCGACGACTTCCTCGCCGTCCGCGACCGCCTCGATCCCGACCGCCGCTTCGAGAACGCGTACCTCCGCCGCGTCCTCGGCCCCTGACGCCCTCCCGTCGCCCAGCCATCGATTCCTCACTTCCTCCCGCGACACACCGGTCTGGAGGGGGAGGAAGTGAGGAACCGATGGCTGGCTGCTAAGAGGTGCGGCGCTGGAGGGTGAGGGCACCGACGACGACGGCACCCACGGCGAACGCGCCGATGATCAGGAGCTGGCCTCCCACGTAGGCGGCGTCGTGCGAATTCGTCGCGACGGCGTTGAGGGCGTCGACCGCGTGCGACAGCGGCAGCCAGTCGCTGATCTCCTTGAGCCCGGCGGGGAGCTGGTCGCGGGGGAGGAAGATGCCGCCGAGCAGGATCTGCGGGAACACGATCGCCGGCATGAACTGCACCACCTGGAACTCGGTGCGCGCGAAGGCGCTCGCGAACAGCCCCAGCGTGCTGCCGAGCACGGCGTCGGTCACGGCCACAGCGACCAGAAGCCACGCGTCGCCCTTGATCGTCAGCCCGCACACCCAGATCGCGTAGCCCGAGGCGACCAGCGACTGGATCACGGCGAGCAGCCCGAACGCCAGCGTGTAGCCGAGGATGAAGTCGCCTTTGCCGAGCGGCATCGACAGCAGGCGCTCCAAGGTGCCGGTGCGCCGTTCGCGGAGTGTGGTGATGCTCGTCACCAGGAACATGACGACGAACGGGAAGAGTGCCAGCATCGCCGGGCCGATCGTGGCGAAGACGTCGGTGTCCGTGAAGATCCAGGCGACCAGTCCGATCAGGAGGCTCGGGACGACCACCAACAGGCCGATCGTGCGCGGGTCGTGCCGGATCTGCGTGAGGACGCGCGCGGTCGTGGCGAGGGTGCGGGCGGCGTTCATCGGGCGGCCTCCTCGTCGCTCGCGCCCGGTTTCGGCTCGCGGGGTGCGGGGTCCTCGGGTGCCGGCTCGTCGGGTGCTGGCTTGTCGGTAGCTGCCCCATCCAGGGCGTGGCGCGGATGGTGCCGGCGCAGCAGCGTGAGGAACGCGCCCTCCGCATCGGCGGCGCCGGTCTCGGCCAACAGCTCGTCCGGCGTGGTGTCGGCGAGGATCGCGCCCTCGCGCATCAACAGCAGCCGGTCGCAGCGCGTCGCCTCGTCCATCACATGGCTCGAGATCAGGAGGCTGGTGCCGCCGTCGGCGAGCCGGTGGAACAGCGACCACAGCTCGACGCGCAGCAGCGGGTCGAGCCCGACCGTCGGCTCGTCGAGCACCAGGAGGTCGGGGGAGCCCAGCAGGGCGGCGGCCAGCGAGACGCGGCTCCGCTGTCCGCCGGAGAGCGTGGAGACCAGTTGGCCGGCGTTCGCTCCCAGGTCGGTCGCGTCGATCGCCCGCTCGACGTCGTCTCTGCCCGCGCCGAGCACGCGGCGGAAGTAGGCGAGGTTCTGCCGGACGGTCAGATCTTCGTACACGCTCGCGGCCTGGGTCACGTAGCCGACCCGGTGGCGCAGCGTGGCGGATCCCGCCGGCTGGCCGAGCACCTCCACCCGGCCTCCCGCCACCCGCTGCACGCCGACGATCGACCGCATCAGCGTCGTCTTGCCGCAGCCGCTCGGCCCGAGGAGGCCGACGACCTGCCCGCGCGGGATGCTCAGGTCGAGGCCGTCGAGCACCGTCGTGCGCCCGCGGCGCACCCGCAGGCGCTCGATCACGACGGCGGCATCGCCCGAATTCATCATGTGATGAATTATTCGCCCGGTCCGGCCCCTCCGTCAAGATCGCCGAAGAGATGCCACTGGATCACCGGACCCACCCGGCGCGCGAGCTCGTCGGGAGTAGCGGTCGCGATCGGCTGGAGCTTCAGGGCGTACCGCGTCATCAGCAGCCCGGCGACCTGGGATGCGGCCAGGTCGGCGCGCAGGTCGGCATCGTCGGTGTGGGCGAGCGCGGCCAGGCGCGTGAACACCTCCCTGGTGAGGAACTCGCGCAGCATCCGGGTTCCCGCTCCGCTCCCGAGCGCAGTGCGCAGGATGAGCACCATGCGCCCGGCGGCGCGTTCGTCCTCCAACTGGGTGAGCAGGTAGCGCACGAGGGTCTCGCCCACAGCCTCCCGCGGGGCGCCGAGCACGATGTCCAGCACACGATCCGGACGCAGCGGAGCTTCGAGGGTCGCAGCGAAGAGGTCTGCCTTGTCGTCGAAGTAGTGGTGGACGAGCGCGGAGTCGACACCGGCGCGACGGGCGACGGCGCGCAGCGACGCGGCCTCGTAGCCGCGCTCGGTGAACTCGTCGGCGGCGGCCCGGACGATGGCCGAACGCGTGGAGGCCGCCCCGCGCTCCTTGCGCGGGCGTCCGCGTCTGCGGCGTTCGACGGTCTCGCTCACGTCAGCAATTGTGCACCCGGGCACCCGTGCGCTGTCCATCCGCATTGCGCTTGCTTCGAGAGTGGTGGGAAGGCAGTGGGAGGCGCATCCGCGCCCGTTAGGATGCTGTCAGCGCCGTCGATCAGCGCCCAGAGGCTTAGGAGTTCCCGCAATGGAATGGCTCATTCCGGTCATCATCGTCGTCGTGCTCGTCGCGATCATCGGAATCTACTTCTGGGCCACATACAACTCGCTGGTCACCCTGAAGGTCCGGGTCGACGAGGCGTGGAGCGACATCACGGTGCAGCTCAAGCGCCGTGCCGACCTCATCCCCAACCTGATCGAGACGGTCAAGGGCTACGCCGCGCACGAGCGCGGGGTCTTCGAGTCCGTGACCAAGGCACGCGCCGAGACGCTGACGGCGCAGACGCCGGGTGAGGCGTCCGTGGCCGAAGGGCACATGCAGACGGCCCTGAAGAGCATCTTCGCCGTGGCCGAGGCGTACCCGCAGCTGCAGGCGAGCCAGAACTTCCTGCGGCTGCAGGCCGACCTGGTCGACACGGAAGACAAGATCCAGGCCTCCCGCCGGTTCTACAACGGCGGCGTGCGCGAGTTCAACACCAAGATCAAGGTCTTCCCGAACAACCTGTTCGCCCGCCGACTGGGCTTCAGCGAGCGCGAGTTCTTCGAGGTCGACAACCTGGCGGCGATCGCAGAGCCGCCGCGCGTGCAGTTCTAGGTCGTCGATGTACAGGGCTATCGCCAGGAACAAGCGCAACACCGTCTTCATCATCCTGCTGTTCCTGGTTCTCATCGGTGCGCTCGGCTGGCTGTTCTCGGTCATCTACCACAGCTGGGCGATCCTGGCCTGGGTCGGGATCGGCGCGATCGTGTACGCCGTGTTCCAGTACTTCATGGCCTCCAGCCAGGCGCTCAGCATGTCCGGCGCCGTGCAGATCACCAAGGCCGACAACCCGCGACTCTGGAACGTCGTCGAGAACCTCTCGATCACGACCGGAACGCCGATGCCGGCGGTCTACATCATCAACGACCCCGCCCCCAACGCGTTCGCGACCGGACGTGACCCGCAGCACGCGTCCGTCGCCGCGACGACGGGTCTCCTCGACATCATGAACGACGCCGAGCTCGAGGGAGTGATGGCGCACGAGCTCGGTCACGTGCGCAACTACGACATCCGGCTCTCGATGATCGTCTTCGGCCTCACGGTCGCGATCGGGCTGATCGCCGACATCTTCCTGCGCATGGCGTTCTTCGGCGGCAACAACCGCAACAACAACAACGGCGGCGGCGGCAACCCGATCGTTCTGATCGCGGGCCTCATCGCAGCGATCATCGCCCCGCTGGTCGCGACACTCGTGCAGCTCGCCGTCTCCCGCCAGCGCGAGTATCTCGCCGACGCAACGGGAGCGATGACCACGCGTCATCCCGACGCTCTGGCGAGCGCCCTCCTCAAGCTGCAGGACTACGCGCAGCCCATGCGCCGCCAGAACAGCAGCATGGCGCACCTCTGGATCGCCGAGCCGCTCAAGCCCAGCCTCATGAGCCGCCTCTTCTCGACCCACCCGCCCATCCCCGAGCGCGTCGACCGCCTCGAGAAAATGGGCTCCACCTTCTGACGCTCGCGCCCCGGCGCCGCCGCGGCGCCGCCGCAACGCGACATTCGTCACGAATCTCGCGATTCGTGCCACGAATGTCGAGATTCGTGACGAATGTCCGCGCCCTCGCGCGTGAGCGCGCCGCAGCCGTTGCCGCCTCAGCCTCCCGATATTCGTCACGAATCTCGTGATTCGTGGCACGAATGTCGTGATTCGTGACGAATCTGTGGGGGCGGGAAGGGGCGTGGCCTCGCCGCGACAGCGGCGACGGGGAGTGGGAGATTCGTGACGAATGTCGGGATTCGTGCCACGAATGTCGGGATTCGTGACGAATGTCCGCCCCTGGCGCGTGAGCGCGCCGCAGCGGCGGCGCCTCAGCGCCCCGACATTCGTGACGAATGTCGTGATTCGTGGCACGAATGTTGGGATTCGTGACGAATGTGCGGGGCTGGCGCGGCGGGAGGTGCGCGGCGGGAGGCGCGTGAGCGCGCCGCGGCTACGCCTCGGCGGCCTCCAGCTCGGCGGTGCCGGTGTAGCGGTAGCGGACGCGCGTTCCCACGGCCTGCTCGTCGAGGGGGCGCCACTCGGTGCCCGCGTTGGTGGAACCGTCGACCACGTCGATGTCGCGGATGAGGTCGGCGGGGGCGCCGTCGCGGTAGCCGGTGATGACCTCGGCGTAGACCGTGGAGTCGGGGTTCAGCAGGACGGCGATGTAGTGCGTCGACTCGCGGACGTCGTCGGTCGTCACCCACATGCGGCCGTCGAACTGCACGTGCGCGCGGCCGTCGGTTCCGCGTTTGACGCCGGTGACGATGCCGTCGCGCCAATGGTCGCCGTCGCGGTAGGCGAAGAGCTCGCGCATGGGCTGTTCGAAGTCGGCCTCATCGGCCCCGTCGGCGTTCAGATACTCCAGCGGTGAACTCATGCCCGCACCTTACCCCCGCGTGCCGCGACTCCGCGAGAGCGGCGTCGCCCGTGCGCCTCCGACGGCTCAGAGCTCCGCGGCGAGCACCGGCGCGAGGTCGCCGCGCGCACCGTCCGCGACGCGCACCTCGCCGAGACCCTGCCACGCCGCGGTCTGCGCCAGCAGCGGGGCAAGACGTTCGGCGATCGGGCCGGAGTGCCCCGACTCGGTCCACGCCGACTGCACCCGCAGCACGCCGGCCTGGCGGTCGCTCTTCAGGTCGATGCGGCCGACGAGCTCGTCGTCGAGCAGGATCGGGAGCGAGTAGTAGCCGTACACCCGCTGCGGCGCGGGCGTGTAGATCTCGATGCGGTAGTGGAAGCCGAACATGCGCAGCGCACGGTCGCGGAACCAGACGACCGGGTCGAACGGCGACAGCAGTGCTGTCGCTTCGATCGAGCGCGGCTTGCGCGCGTCGCGATGCATCCACACCTTCAGCGGGCGCCCGCCGGGACCCTCCCAGCCGCGCACCTGCACCGGGATCAGCTCGCCCGCGTCTTCGAGCTGCTGGAGGGCGACCTGCACCGCCGGACCCTTCAGCCGGTAGTAGTCGGCCAGGTCGCGCGCCGTGCCGATGCCGTGCGCGACAGCAGAACGGCGCAGCAGCTCGCGGATGGCGTCGCCATCGGAGACGGTGCGGTCGAGGATACTCGCGGGCAGAACGTCGTCGACCAGACCGTACCGGCGCTGAAAGCGCGTGCGGCCGGCGATCGCGACCTCGCCGAACAGGAACATCCGCTCGAGCGCACGCTTGACCTCCGACCAGCCCCACCACGGCCCGGAGCGCCGGTTGGCGTCGTGCTCGATCTCGCTCGCCGCCAGCGGCCCCTTGTCGGCGAGCTCGGCGCGCAGCCACTGCAGCGTGCTCTCATTGGCTGCGAACCAGGCATTGCCGGTGCCGTAGCGCTCGCGGTAGGCGCGCATGCGCCACCGGAACAGCGGCCAGTCGTCTTTGCGCATGAACGCGGCCTCGTGCGCCCAGTACTCGGTGTGCGGCCCACGGGCGTCGAACGTCAACCGGTCGAGCAGGGCGCGGTCGTAGGCGCCGAGGCGCGCGAACGCCGGGAGGTAGTGGCTGCGCTCGAACACGTTCACCGAATCGATCTGCAACAGGTTGAGCCGGTCGATCAGAGCGTTGAGCTGACGCGTGCCCACGACCGCCGGGCGCGGCCTCCCGAAGCCCTGGGCGGAGAGCGCCATGCGTCGCGCGAGGGCGGGGGAGAGCTGTTCGACCACGGGTCGACCCTATCGGCAAGGTCCGACATCGATCGTTCACCGACGCGTTACCTGCCGCTGGCCCACGCGTACCCCGGCCTCCCTAGCGTGGCGTCGAGCCGGGTCGAACGCCCGGCCACCAACCCGTGCACTGGAGGATATTCCGTGATCAACAAGCGCGCTCGCGTCGCCGGCCTCGCCGCCGCAGCGACCGTCGTCGCCCTCTCGTTGGCCGCCTGCTCGAGCGGCGCCGGCGCGAGCAGCACAGCAGACGCCAGCAAGGTCGCCACTGCCACCGACGTCGCGTCGGCCGGCGGGATGGACGCCCTGGTCGCCGCCGCCAAGAAGGAGGGCAGCCTCAACATCATCGCCACTCCCGGCGACTGGGCCAACTACCAGGAGATCTTCGACGGCTTCACCAAGAAGTACGGCATCACCATCAACCCGAGCCAGGACTCGGCCTCCAGCCAGGAGGAGATCGACGCCGCGAAGAAGCTCAAGGGCCAGGACACCGCCCCCGACACCTTCGACATCGGCTCGTCGGTCGCGCTCGCGAACACCCAGTACTTCGCGCCGTACAAGCCCACCGGCTTCGCCGACATCCCCGACGCCCAGAAGGAGAAGGACGGCCTCTGGAAGGTCGGCTACTACGGCGTCATGTCGGTCGGCTACGACGCGAACAAGATCAAGACCCCGCCGAAGTCGTTCTCCGACCTGCTGAAGCCGGAGTTCAAGGGCGCCGTCGCGCTCAACGGCAACCCGACCCAGGCCGCTGCCGCCGCCGGTGCCGTGGCGTACGCCGACCTGCAGAACGGCGGGACGCTCGACGACCTGACCCCGGGCATCGACTGGTTCACCAAGCTCAAGGCAGCGGGCAACTGGAACGCCGCCGACGGCAAGCCGAACACCATCGCCTCGGGTGAGACCCCCGTGCTGCTCGACTGGTCGTTCAACCAGAAGGGCTACGCGACCTCCGACACCATCAAGTCCGGCGGCATCGACTGGAAGTACGTCGTCCTGCCCGGCACCGCGTACGTCGGCTACTACAACCAGGCCATCAACAAGGACGCCCCGCACCCGGCGGCCGCTCGCCTGTGGGAGGAGTACCTCTACAGCGACGCCGCTCAGAACGCCTGGCTGAAGGGCGGCGCCTACCCGGCCCGCGTCGACGCCATGGAGAAGGCCGGCACCCTCGACACCAAGGACTTCCCCGGCAAGCTCGACAAGGTGGCCGTCATGACGGACAAGCAGGCCACCGACGCGGGAACGCTCCTGAACGCCAAGTGGGCCAACGCAGTCGGCTGATGACCGAGACCATCGCCGCACCCGCGGCCGACGCTGCCGCCGGGGTCACCTCGCGTGACTCCCGGCGGCAGCCGTCGTCGGCGGGCACCTCCCGGTCGAAGCGCCGGCGCCGCGGTGGCGTCGCCGCCGTGCTCGGCCTCACCCCGTTCGCCTTCTACGTCGTCGTCTTCCTCGCCGTGCCCACCCTCGTGGCGGTCGGCAGCGGTTTCGTCGACGGCGAGGGCCGGTTCACGTGGTCCAATCTCTCCGGGCTCGCGGAGCCCGCCATCGCCGGATCGTTCTTCGGTGCGTTCTGGCTCTCCGCCGTCACCGCCATCGTCGGTGCCGTGGCGGGAGCCGCGCTCTGCTTCGCCATGCTGCACTCGCGCCCCGGCGGGACGACCCGCTCGCTCGTCGACTCGGCCAGCAGCGTGCTCGCGCAGTTCGGCGGCGTCATGCTGGCCTTCGCGTTCATCGCGACGATCGGCGCGCAGGGTCTGGTGACGGTGCTGCTGCGCAACACCTTCCACATCAACATCTACGCCAACGGCGTCTGGCTCTACACGGTCCCCGGCCTGATCCTGCCGTACCTCTACTTCCAGATCCCGCTCATGGTCATCACCTTCCTGCCCGCGCTGGAGGGCCTGCGCCCGCAGTGGCTGGAGGCGACGGCGACTCTGGGCGGCACGCGCTGGACCTACTGGACGCGCGTCGGCGGCCCGATCCTGCTGCCGTCTTTCCTCGGCAGCCTCCTGCTGCTGTTCGCCAATGCGTTCTCGTCGTACGCGACGGCGGCAGCGCTCGTCGGCCAGGCGAACAACATCGTGTCGCTGCAGATCCGCCAGGCGCTGATCTCGGAGACCGTCCTGGGCCGAGCGAACCTGGCCGGCGCGATGGCACTCGGGATGCTCGTCGTGATGGTCGTGGTGATGCTGGCCTACTCCGCTCTCGTCCGCCGCACCGCGAGGTGGCAGCGGTGAGCCGGGCGACCCCTCTGCGCCTCGGCCCCGGGCCCGTCGTCCGCACGGTGATCTGGGTGGTGCTCGGCGCGTTCTTCCTGATCCCGTTGTTCTCGATGCTCGAGTTCACCCTCCGCACGGCCAAGCCGGGCGTGTACAGCTTCGACCGCTGGATCGCCGTGTTCGGCGGTGGCACGACGCGCTACGACCGCGTCTACCAGGGACTCGGCAACTCGCTCGTGCTGGCGGTCGTCACCGTCGCGATCGTGCTGCTGGTGCTGCTGCCGACGATCGTGCTCGTCGAGCTGCGCTTCGCCAAGCTGCGCCGGCTGCTGGAGGCCGTGTGCCTGCTGCCGATCATGATCCCGGCCATCGTCATGGTCGTCGGGCTCGCTCCGACCTACGCCGTGGTCACGCAGATCTTCGGGTCCGGCGCCTGGACGCTCGCCTTCGCCTACGGCATCACCGTGCTGCCGTACGCCTACCGGGCCATCCAGAGCAACGTCACGGCCATCGACATGGTGACGCTGAGCGAAGCGGCTCGCTCGCTCGGCGCCGGCTGGGGGACCGCCTTCTGGCGGGTGCTCGTGCCGAACCTGCGGCGCGGCATCCTCGCCGCCTCCGCTCTGTCGATCGCCGTGGTGCTCGGCGAGTTCACGATCGCCTCGCTGCTCAGCCGGGTGAACCTGCAGACCTCCCTGCTGTTGGTCTCGCAGTCCGATCCGTTCGTCGCGGTCATCTTCGCCCTGCTGGCGCTGGTGTTCGCCTTCGTCCTCCTCGTGGTCGTGGACCGCGTCGTCAGCGCCCGCCGACGCACGCGCCGCGTTCCGCCGGACCGTCG
Organism: Leifsonia sp. TF02-11; assembly: GCF_017565305.1. Lineage (GTDB taxonomy): Bacteria > Actinomycetota > Actinomycetes > Actinomycetales > Microbacteriaceae > Leifsonia. The sequence goes on along the minus strand of NZ_JAGEKP010000010.1, from coordinate 137,382 downwards.
CCTCCTGAAGGGCTCCTCATGACCGTTCTCGCCGATTCCCCCGCCGTCGCCGCCCGCGTCGGCTCCACCGTCGAGCTCGACGGGGTGGTGCGCGACTTCGGAGGGGGCGCCGGGCTCGCCGGGTTCTCGCTGCGGGCGGCGCCGGGGGAGTTCATCGCGCTCCTCGGCCCGTCCGGGTGCGGCAAGACGACCGCGTTGCGCTCGCTCGCCGGGCTGGAGCGCGTCGACGCCGGCCGCATCCTGATCGACGACCGCGACGTCACCGACGAGCCGACCAACCGGCGCGACCTCGGGATGGTGTTCCAGTCGTACTCGCTCTTCCCGCACCTGACGTCGGGCCAGAACGTGGAGTTCGGGCTGCGGATGCGCAAGGTGGCGGCCGGCGAACGCCGTCGCCGGGCGGTGGAGGCCCTCGAGCTCGTCGGGCTCGACCATCACGCCGACCGGTACGCCCACCAGCTGTCCGGCGGCCAGCAGCAGCGCGTCGCGCTGGCGCGCGCCCTGGTGACGGAGCCGCGCGTGCTGCTCCTCGACGAGCCGCTCTCGGCGCTCGACGCGAAGGTCCGCGTGCAGCTGCGGGAGGAGATCCGCCGCATCCAGACCGAGCTCGGCATCACGACGTTCTTCGTCACGCACGACCAGGAGGAGGCGCTCGCGGTCGCCGACCGCGTCGCCGTCATGCGGGCCGGCGCGATCGAGCAGATCGGCACCCCGGAGGAGCTGTACCACCGGCCAGCGACGGCGTTCGTCGCCGAGTTCGTCGGCCTCACGAACCGGCTGCCCGGCACCGTCTCGGCCGGTGTCCTGACCGTGTTCGGCCAGGTCGTGCCGCTGGCCGCGACCGTCGCGGACGGCCCGGTGACGGCCTACGTGCGCCCGGAGGACGTGCTGCTCGCTTCGGAGGGCCTGCCGGCCGAGGTGCTCACCACCAGCTTCCTCGGCGCGCTGCGCCGCACCCGGGTGCGGCTGGCCGACGGCTCGGAGCTGGCCGTGCAGCACGGCGCGCGCGACGTGCCGACGCCCGGCTCGCGCGTGCACCTCGCGTTCTCGGGCACGCCCGTCACCACAGCCCCCGCGGCATAGGGGCCGAGGGGCACGCCCACGCCCGGAAACGCTCGCTGCCAGGGGCGTCTGCGTGCCCCTCGATATCCGTGGAGGCACGGTCGCGCCCGCGGAGACCCGCTTGTAGAGTTATCCTCATGTCTGGCATCGTCCCGGGGACGGACGCCGAAGTCTCGGCCGCCATCGACCCCTCATCCTTCGTGAAGACCCTCTCGCCGAGTGACGTGGCCACTCGGATCCGTCCGGGCGGCATCCTGCACTGGCCGCCCTTCTTCTTCCCCATCGACATCATCAGCCCGACCCACACCGTGGGCGAAGGCCGAACGAACCTGACGCTCATCGCGTCCGACATCATGCAGACCGACACGTCGGGAACGCCGTACGCGTCGTTCACTTTCCGCCCGGTGCCCTCCGGAGGTCCCGGAGTCTCCGTGCACTTCGACCCGGCCGCCTACGGCGCGACGGCGACGGCGGACTACGTCGTCTCCTTCCTCGTCTCGACGAGCGGACCGGTCTCGCTCACGGTCGGCGGCTACGCGGGATCCGGCAGCGTCACCGGAGCCGGCGTCACGACCGTGAACGGCAACGTGTCGGTCGTGGTCGGCCTGCAGAACGTCCCGCCGGGGCAGCAGACCTACGCCTCGATCCAGCAGACGTCGCCCGGCCCGTCGTGGTCATGGTTCAACACCTGGATCGAGCATCCGCCGCTCGTCTTCGAACCCTGAGCGGGTCCACAGGATTCACGCGGCAGCGCCCCTAGACTGGCGGGCATGGCAGAAAGCGACGCCCCGGCACCGCAGGACCCCAGCTCGTCGGTCAGGGCGCGCTTCCTGAGACGGCGACGCGACCTTGCGGCACCCGCCGAGACGGTCGACGAGTCACTGCCGCGCGGGGTGCGGCTCGCGGGCGCCTGGTCCTGGCGCCTCCTCGTCATCGGAGCGGTGATCGCCGTCGCGATCTTCCTGATCGTGCAGTTGCGGCTCATCGTCATCCCCGTGCTCATCGCGGTCCTGCTCGCGGCGCTGCTCGTGCCGTTCAAGGACTTCCTGATCCGCCACCGCTGGCCCGCCTGGCTGGCCATCGTCACCACCCTCGTCACGCTCATCGTCGTGGTCGGCGGTCTCTTCTACCTCGCGATCTGGCAGGTCACCCGGCAGAGCCACGAGCTGCAGACCCAGTCGGTCGCCGCGTTCGACCAGTTCCGCGCGTGGCTCACCACCGGTCCGCTCGGCCTCACCGCCGACCAGATCGACAGCACGTTCCAGTCCATCTGGACGTCGCTCCAGCAGGACAGCCAGGTCTTCATCTCCGGCGCCCTCTCGATCGGCTCCACGCTGGGCCACGTGGCCACCGGCGCACTGCTGACCCTGTTCAGCGTGCTGTTCATCCTCATCGACGGGCGCAGCATCTGGGGCTGGGTCGTGCGGGTCTTCCCGAAGTCCGCACGGAGCGCGGTCGACGGTGCAGGCCGGGCCGGCTGGACGACGCTCCGCAACTTCGCCAAGGTGCAGGTGCTCGTCGCCTCCATCGACGCCCTCGGCATCGGGCTCGGAGCGTTCTTCCTCGGCCTCCCGCTGGTGATCCCGATCGCGGTCCTGGTCTTCCTCGGGTCGTTCATCCCGATCGTCGGCGCCGTGATCACCGGCGCGCTCGCGGTCTTCATCGCCCTCGTCTTCAAAGGCTGGGTCTTCGCGCTGATCATGCTCGGGGTCGTGCTGCTGGTGCAGCAGATCGAGGGTCATGTCCTCCAGCCGCTCATCATGGGCACCGCCGTCAAGGTGCACCCGCTCGCGGTCGTCCTCGCGGTCGCGGCCGGCTCGCTGCTCGCCGGCATCCCCGGCGCCCTGTTCGCCGTGCCGTTCGTCGCGGTGCTCAACGTGATGGTGCACTACGTGTCTTCCGGCGCATGGAGGGACACGCCTCCCGTGCCGGTAGGGGCACCGCCCGGAGCGATCTGGGAGACCGTGCCGAGGCCGCTCCGCCGGCCCTAGGCACCCCTGCCATTCGCATACATCCGGCGGTATATGACCGCGAGTAGGCTGTGCAGGTGGACACCGCGACCGAATCGACGCGCACTCCGTTCGCCGGCCCCAGCCTCGACGAGATCGAAGCAGCGCGCGCGATCGTCGGCCTGGTCGCGCAGCCGACGCCGATCGAGACCTCCCGGTACCTCACCGACGTGATCGGCTCGCCGGTCATCCTCAAGTGCGAGAACCTGCAGCGCACGGGCTCGTACAAGATCCGCGGCGCGTACCACCGGCTCTCGAAGCTGACGGCGGAGGAGCGGGAGCGCGGCGTCGTCGCCGCCTCGGCCGGCAACCACGCGCAGGGCGTCGCCTTCGCCGCGCGCGAGCTGGGCATCCACGCCACCATCTTCATGCCGGTCGGCGTCGCGATCCCCAAGTTCCAGGCCACCCGGGCATACGGCGCCGACGTGGTCCTCAGCGGCAGCATCGTCGACGAGACGCTGCGCGCCGCCGCCGACTTCGCGGCGGAGACCGGTGCCGTCTTCATCCCGCCGTTCGACCACCCGGACGTGATCGCGGGGCAGGGCACGCTCGGGCTCGAGATCCTCGACGAGGTGCCCGACGTGTCGACCATCGTCGTGCCGATCGGCGGAGGCGGGCTCATCTCCGGAGTGGCGAGCGCCGTCAAGCAGCGCGCCGCGCTCGAGGGCCGGACCATCCGCGTGATCGGCGTGCAGGCGGCCAACGCTGCCGCCTATCCCGCGTCGTTGGAGGCCGGGGAGCCGACCGAGATCGGCCTCGTCGCCACCATCGCCGACGGCATCGCCGTGAGCAAGCCGGGAATCCTCAACTTCGCGATCGTGCGCGATGCCGTCGACGCGGTCGTCACCGTCACCGAAGACGACATCGCGCGGGCGCTGCTGGTGCTGCTGGAGCGGGCCAAGCTCGTCGTGGAGCCGGCCGGCGCGGCCGGTGTCGCGGCGATCCTCGCTGGACTCGTCCCGGCCGACGCGGACGGCTCGGTCGTCGCGATCCTCTCGGGAGGCAACATCGACCCGTTGCTGATGCAGCGGGTGATCGCGCACGGTCTCGCAGCCGCCGACCGCTACCTGCGCCTGACGATCATGCTGCCCGACCGCCCGGGCCAGCTCGCCAGGATCGCCGAGATCCTCGCCGGCGTCAACGCCAACGTCGTGGAGGTGCTGCACACCCGGCACGGGAACGGCCTGCAGCTCAGCCAGGTCGAGCTCGACCTCTCGGTCGAGACGCGCGGCACCGAGCACCGCGAGCAGGTCATCCACGCGCTCCGCCAGGCCGGCTACGACCCCGTCCTCAAGGAGGACTGACGCAAAAACCGCCGAGTCCGCAGATCATCTGCGTACTCGGCGGTTCTCTGCTGAATTCGGCCGTACTCGCTGGGCGCCGTCTCGCCGGCTACTGGCCGGCGTAGGTGTCGACCTTGGCGATCTCGACGGCGATCTGACGGCCGTTGGGCGCGGTGTACTCGGTCTTGTCGCCGACCTTGAGGCCGAGGATGGCGGAGCCGAGCGGGCTCTGCTCGCTGTAGACGGGCAGGTCGGTGCCTGCCGCGATCTCGCGGTTGCCGATCAGGAAGACGCTCTCGTCGCCGGCGATGGTCGCGGTGATGACGGTCCCGGGCTCCACGACGCCGTGGCTCTCCGGCGCCTCGCCGACGGTCGCGCTGCGCAGCAGGTTCGTCAGCTGCACGATGCGGGCCTCGATCTTGCCCTGCTCGTCCTTGGCGGCGTGGTAGCCGCCGTTCTCCTTGAGGTCGCCCTCCTCGCGGGCCGCCTCGATGCGCTTCGCGATCTCGTTACGGCCGTTGACGCTGAGCTCCTCGAGTTCGGCCGAGAGACGGTCGTACGCGTCCTGGGTCAGAAAGGTGACCTGAGACTCCTGGGACATGATGAACTCCTTCGCGCCTGCGGTGTGAACCGCTTCGGCTGATGGCCGGCCGGAGCCGGTGTGTAGAACCTTCCGGTGGGTAAAGTAGACGCCCCGGCCTCGGCCGGGGCGTATCCAGAGAATGTTAGGTCAGCCAGCAGGTGTTAATCAAACCCGTGTTGCTCTGCGCGATGGTACGGATCGTCTCCGTGTGCGTCGTCACACGCGCGTCGGCGGCGGGATAGCTCACGATGCGCCAGCCCACGATCGCGTAGTCGTCGTTGAGCGCCTGGATGGCGCAGGTGACCGGTGTTCCCGGCTGCGTGTTGATCGTGAACGTGATCTCGACGTGGTGCGCATCGGGGATGGTGTACGCGGTGTCCGTCGCCTCCAGATCGGCCTGGTTGTTGTCCCAGCCGGCCCAGAACACCCAGGCGGTCACGACGGCGACGACGCCGAGTGCCCCGCCGATGAGCAGCCAGCGGTCGCGGCGGCGCCGGCCGGGGGTGCGGCCATAGCGGGACTGGAGGGTGGGCGACTCGGGCGCGACCGAGGGCTGCGGTGCCGATGGCTGCTGCGCCGATGGCTGCTGCGCCGATGGCTTGTGGGTCTCGCGTGCCATCGCTTCGCGGTCCGCCTCTCGGTGGGTGTTCAGGCCCGCCGTCCGGGCGACGGTAGGCTGAGACAAGACTAGGAGACGAAGCTGTGAATCGCGCTTCGCACCCTGCTCGTCTCCCGACCGAAAGCGAACCTTCCCATGCCTGAGCTGCTGCTCAAGGCCGGCATCTGGCTGGCCGCGACGCCGACCCCGACGCCGACGTCCGGCCCGAACGAAGACCAGGTGACGCCGGGCGTCGTGGGCTTCACCGTCACCTTCCTGATCGCCGTGGCCGCCGTGCTGCTCGTGATCGACATGACGCGGCGCATCCGCCGCGTGCGGTACCGGGCCGAGATCGCAGAGAAGTTGGACGCGGAGCAGAGCTCCCGGCCCGACGACGAGCAGGGGCCGTCCGCGTCGTCCTGACGATCCGCTCCCTCTGCGGTCGCCTCAGCCGTTGTAGGCGGGATGCAGCGCGATCAGTAGCGTGGCCGTCCAGTGGCAGAGGAACGCCAGCACCGTCAGCGTGTGGAAGATCTCGTGGAAGCCGAAGACCCCTGGTATGGGGTTTGGGCGCTTGATGCCGTAGATCACGGCGCCGATCGTGTAGAGGACGCCGCCGATGCACACCAGAACCATCATCGCGACGTTGGCGTTCACCAGGTCGACGATGTACATCATCGCCGCCCACCCGAGCAGCAGGTAGATCGGCACGTACAGCCACCGTGGCGCGGTGATCCAGAAAACGCGGAAGCCGATGCCGAGGAGGGCGCCTCCCCAGACGATGCTGAGCAGCAGGATCCCCTTCTGCGGTGGGAGGGCCAGCACGGCGAGCGGCGTGTAGGTGCCCGCGATCAGCAGGAAGATGTTGGCGTGGTCGATGCGCTTGAGCACGACCTTCGTGCGCGGCCTCCAGTTGAAGCGGTGGTAGAGGGCCGAATTGCCGAACAGCAGCATCGACGTCAGCATGAAGACCGCCGACGCCCACTTGGCCGGAGCGCCCTGCGCCAGGCAGATGAGCACGATGCCCGCCGCGACGGCGACCGGGAACGTGCCCGCGTGGATCCAGCCGCGCCAGGTCGGCTTGATCTCGGCGGGGTTCGCGGGGGAGGCGTCGAGCAGCGGGATGTTCGGTAGTACCGGGCCGCGCGAATCGTCTTCCTTGACGGCGGCGTCGGCGGGCTGGAGGTCGGCGGCCGGCTCGGCGAGCAGCTCGGCGACATCCTCGGGCTCGGGGGCGTTTCGCGGCGTCATGGAGCAAGAGTAGGGGAGTCGGGTGGTCGGATGCTGGGAGACGTGCCTCGCGCGTCGCGCTAACGTAGCTCCGTGAGCAGACGGAGTTCCGAGACGGCCAACGGGCTGCTCTACGGGCTGTACCAGAAACGGCTGCGACGCTATCTCGCCGGGCTCGGCCCGGAGTCGCTGCCGCGGCACGTTGCGATGATCATCGACGGCAACCGGCGGTGGGCGCGTCAGGCCGGGCTGACGACGCCGGCGCACGGCCACCGCGCGGGCGCCGCCAAGATGCGCGAGTTCCTGGAGTGGTGCGACGACCTCGGCATCGAAGTGGTGACCCTCTACCTGCTCTCGTCGGACAACCTGACCAACCGCGACAGCTCGGAGCTCACCGACCTGATCGAGATCATCGCCCAGCTGGCGGACGATCTCTCGCGCTACCGCGACTGGCGCATCAAGCACGTGGGTTCGACGGCGGGCCTCCCCGAGCGGCTGGTGCAGGCGCTCGCCGACGCCGAGAAGCGCACGGCGGGACGCACCGGGATGCATGTCAACCTGGCGGTCGGCTACGGCGGCCGCAAAGAGATCACCGACGCCATGCGCAGCATCGTCGCGGCCCATCACGCCGAGGGCGGCAGCCTGGAGACGCTGGCCGACCTTCTCACCCCCGATCTCATCGGCGCCCACCTCTACACCGGAGGCCAGCCCGACCCGGATCTCGTCATCCGCACCTCCGGCGAGCAGCGGCTGAGCGATTTCATGCTGTGGCAGAGCGCACACAGCGAGTTCTATTTCGTCGAGGCGCTCGGGCCCGACCTGCGGCAGGTCGACTTCCTGCGCGCGATGCGCGACTACTCGCGGCGCCAGCGGCGCTACGGCTCCTGAGCCCGCTGTCGACCCGTCACGGGTGATCCTGGGCGTGAACAGCGGTTGCGCCGGCTTCCGATTCGTCGCGACCGCCGCGCACCAGGCAGGATGGTCCCGGAGGTCAGGATGACGACGATCGAGGAGTTCGCCGCCGGATTCGGCGAGGAGCCCGGCTACCTGGACTACGGGCGCGTCGGGCCGCTGTCGGCAGCGGTGCGCGCCGAGCTGCTCGGGCAGTACGAGGTGCTCGCGAAGGCACGGTTCGGCACCATCGAGCGGATGCACGCCGAGAACGAGCGGGTGCGGGAGGCGGTCTCCGCGCTCACCGGCTTCCCCGCAGGCCAGATCGCGTTCCAGCCCAACGCCTCCACCGGGCTTATGCACGCCGCCTTCGGGCTGACCGGAGGCGAGGTGCTGCTGTCCGCCGGCGAGTTCCCGAGCGTGACGTACGCCGCCGTCCGTGCCGCCCAGGCGATGCGCGTCGTCACCCCGGTCTGGCTCGAGACCGACCACGGCCGGGTCACGCCGGCGCAGCTCAAAGAGCAGATCACCGACACCACCAGCGCTGTGATGGTGAGTCTCGTCGACTCGCGCACCGGCTATCTCGCCGACATCGACGGGATCCGGCAGGTGATCGGCGATCGCCTCCTCATCGTCGACGCCATCCAGGGGTTCGGCGTGGTGGATGCACCGTACGAGGTGGCCGACGTCGTCGTCTCCGGCGGCCAGAAGTGGACGCGCGCGGGCTGGGGCACCGGCTTCCTCGCGCTCAGCGAGCGGGCGATCGAGCACCTGACCCCGGTCTTCAGTGGTTGGGTCGGCACCGGCGCAGGAGAGCTCTGGGACGAGGTCGTCGACCCGGCTCGGGACGCGTCGGCGTTCACCGTCTCGAACGCCGACCCGGTGGCGGAAGCACGCTTCGCCGCCGCGCTGGAGGAGACCGCGGCCGTCGGCGTCGCGGCGATCTCCGCGGCGATCTCCGACCTCGCCGAGCAGGTGATCGACCTGGCCGACGAGTTCGCCGTGCCCGTCGCGTCGTCGCGCAATGCCGCCGAGCGTGCGGGGATCGTCGTGCTGGAGCCGCTGCCGGAGCAGCTCACGGTGCTCACAGCCTCGCTGTTCAACCACGGCGTGACGGCCAAGATCCGCGCGACCAGTGCTCGGATCAGCGTGCACGCGGGGACGACGGAGGAGACGCTCGACATGCTGCGTGCGGCGCTGACCTCCTACGCCTCCGCCACCTGATCCCGCGCCTCCCACAACTGGGGGCGAATGTTCACCTGGCCGAAACACGACACGCGGTCGTCGGGACTCCTCGTGTCGGCGGTGCGGCGTACGTTCGACTCATCGGGCACGGCGCCCGATCGAGACGGCCACACAAGTTCGTTTCGGAACCCACTGGCCGGCTCGCCAAAGTATCCGCCGGCTCCTGCGGAAGCGGAGCGGCGGGGTGGGAGTGGTCGTGGCTGAATCAGGAACCCGACAGTTCGAGTCGGCATCGAGCGACATCCGGCAGAGCGAGCGCACGTATGTGCTCGACACGTCGGTGCTGCTGTCCGACCCCAAGGCGATCTTCCGGTTCGCCGAGCACGCTGTCGTCATCCCTGTCGTCGTCGTGAGCGAGCTGGAGGGCAAGCGGAACGATCCGGAGATCGGGTACTTCGCGCGGCAGGCGCTGCGCAACCTGGACGACCTGCGCGTCCAACACGAGCGGCTCGACTTCCCGATCCCGGTCGGTGACGGCGGGTCGCTACGCGTGGAGCTCAACCACTCGAACATGTCGGTGCTCCCCAGCGGGATGCAGCTCGGCGACAACGACTCCCGCATCCTCGCGGTCGCGATGAACCTCGCGAACGACGGGCTGGCCGTCACGGTCGTCTCCAAGGACCTCCCGATGCGCGTGAAGGCGTCGTCGATCGGATTGGCGGCCGAGGAGTACCGGCACGAGCAGGTCGTCGACAGCGGCTGGACGGGGCTTGCGGAGATCTCGCTCGGCAGCGACCAGATGAGCGACCTCTACGAGGAGGAGTGGATGCGCACCCCGCTCGTCGACGGCCTCCCGGTGAACACCGGTCTTATCGTGCACTCCGACCGTGGGTCGGCCCTCGGTCGTGTGGTCGCCGACGGCGAGGTCAAGCTCGTCCGCGGCGACCGCGACGTGTTCGGACTGCACGGCCGCAGCGCGGAGCAGCGGTTGGCCATCGACCTCCTGCTCGACCCCGAGGTAGGGATCCTGTCGCTCGGCGGTCGCGCCGGCACGGGCAAGTCGGCGCTGGCGCTGTGCGCCGGGCTGGAGGCCGTGCTGGAGCGCCAGCAGCACAAGAAGATCATGGTCTTCCGCCCGCTCTACGCGGTGGGCGGCCAGGAACTCGGCTACCTGCCCGGCGACCAGGGCGAGAAGATGAACCCCTGGGGCCAGGCCGTGTTCGACACCCTCGGCGCGCTGGTCTCGCAGAACGTGCTGGACGAGGTGCAGGACCGCGGCATCCTGGAGGTGCTGCCGCTGACGCACATCCGCGGCCGCTCGCTGCACGACGCGTTCGTGATCGTCGACGAGGCGCAGTCGCTGGAGCGGAACGTCCTGCTTACCGTGTTGAGCCGGGTCGGCCAGAACTCGCGTGTCGTCCTGACGCACGACGTCGCTCAGCGGGACAACCTGCGGGTCGGCCGGCACGACGGCGTCGCCTCGGTGATCGAGACGCTCAAGGGCCACCCGCTGTTCGCGCACATCACCTTGACCCGCTCGGAGCGCTCCGCGATCGCCGCGCTCGTGACGGAGATGCTGGAGGGGAACGAGCTCGCCTGAGCGGTGTCCACCGAGCCTTGATGAAGGCTCGGGTGAAAGAACCCGCCTCGTTGTGGGGAATCCTGAGATTCAGGAATTCCCTGTGGAATTGTGATCCCGCCAGAGACCCACGCCTAGCGTGTGGTCATGGGGGAAACACCGATCCGGATCGCTCTCGCGGCCGGTCTGGGCGTCGCACTGCTGGGGGCACGCGACGCCGGGCCGGCCGCGGTGGGCACGCTCTACATCGCCGCGGTGACGGCCGCCCTGGTGCAGTACGACCTGCGGGAGCGCCGGCTGCCGGATGCGCTGGTGCTGCCGGGCTTCGCCTTCGCCGGCGTGGGGGCGGCGTGGAGCTCGTCGAGCGGTGGCGGCGGCCTCACCGTCATCGCGGCTGCCGCGCTGAGCGGGCTCGCCGTGCTTGGCGCGTTCCTGGTGCTCGCGTCCGGCGGCGGGCTCGGGATGGGCGATGTCAAGCTGGCCGCCGTGCTCGCGGCGGCTCTGGCCGCGCTGGTGGCCGAACGGGCGCCTCCGGAGAGGGAGCCTGCGGCCGCCGTCGTGGGCGCCGTGGGCGCGCTGGTCGTCGGGTCGCTCGTCCTCGGGGCGCTCGCCGCGGGGATCGTGGTGCGAAGCCGGGGAGCAGGAACGGGTGCGGCGAGGGCGGAGAGGACGGTGGGTGCGGGGCTCGCGGACGACCTGCCGTTCGGGCCGGTGTTGCTCGCGGTGTTCTGGGCCGTTGCGCTCGGCTGGTGACGTGCGACGAGGCGCCCCTCCCGCAGAAGGGGAGGGGCGCCTCGTTAGGACGGTCCGTGGGCGGCGCTGTGAGCGCCACCGGCCAGGGGTCAGCCCGGGTGGGTCATGCTCAGCACGTCGAGTGCCGAGTCGAGCTGCTCCTCGGTGACCTCTCCGCGGTCGACGAAGCCGAGGTCGATCACGGCCTCCCGCACGGTCATTCCCTGCGCCACAGCGTGCTTGGCGACCTTGGCCGCGGCCTCGTAGCCGATGACCCGGTTGAGCGGCGTCACGATCGACGGGCTCGACTCGGCGAACGCGCGGGCGCGGTCGAGGTTGGCCTCGAGGCCGGTGATCGTCTTGTCGGCGAGCACCCGGCTGGCCTGCGTCAGCAGGCGGATCGACTCCAGCAGGGCGGTTCCCATGACCGGGATCGCCACGTTGAGCTCGAAGAGGCCGGAGGCACCGCTCCAGGCGATGGTGGCGTCGTTGCCGACGACACGGGCGGCGACCATCAGCACGGCCTCCGGGATGACGGGGTTGACCTTGCCCGGCATGATCGACGATCCCGGCTGCAGGTCGGGGATGTGCAGCTCGCCGAGGCCCGTGTTGGGGCCGGAGCCCATCCAGCGGAGGTCGTTGCAGATCTTGGTCAGACTGACGGCGATCGTGCGCAGGGCGCCGGAGGCCTCCACCAGGGCGTCGCGGTTGGCCTGCGCCTCGAAGTGGTTGCGGGCCTCGGTGATCGGCAGCTCGGTCTCGGCGGTCAGCAGCTCGATCACGAGCTGCGGGAAGCCGAGCGGGGTGTTGATGCCGGTTCCGACGGCCGTTCCGCCGAGCGGGACCTCGGCGACGCGCGTCAGCGCCGCCTGCACGCGCTCGATGCCGTAACGGATCTGCGCGGCGTAGCCGCCGAACTCCTGGCCGAGCGTGACCGGGGTGGCGTCCATCAGGTGGGTGCGGCCCGACTTGACAGCGGTGGCCCACAGCTCCGCCTTCTCCTCGAGCGCAACCGCGAGGTGGTCGAGCGCGGGGATGAGGTCGTCGATCAGCGCACCCGTGACGGCGATGTGCACGGAGGTCGGGAAGACGTCGTTCGACGACTGCGACGCGTTGACCTGATCGTTCGGGTGCACCGGACGGCCCAGCCGGCGGGTGGCCAGCGTCGCCAGCACCTCGTTCATGTTCATGTTCGACGACGTGCCGGAACCGGTCTGGTACACGTCGATCGGGAAGTCCCCGTTGTGCGCGCCGCTGACGACTTCGTCCGCGGCGGCGGCGATGGCCTCTGCGACATCGGCGTCGAGGACGCCGAGGCGCGCGTTGGCGAGCGCGGCCGACTTCTTGATGCGGGCGAGCGCAGCGATCTGAGCCGGCTCGAGCACCGAACCCGAGATCGGGAAGTTCTCGACCGCGCGCTGCGTCTGCGCGCCGTAGAGTGCGGCTGCGGGAACCCGCACCTCGCCCATCGTGTCGTGCTCGATGCGGTAATCGGTACCCGCCTGGGTGTCCACCACGGTGTGTTTGTCCTTTCTGGGCTCGGGCGCGTCAGCGCCCGTGCGATGAGTCGGCGACCGGTTCGGCCATACCGACGACGGCGTCGGGAACGACCCGACCTTCTTGGAGACGGTAGTTCGCCCCGACGATGGCGAGGAGGTTCGCGGCGACGGCGTCGCTGAGGATCTCCGAGCGCGCCAGCAGCTCGCCCACGGTGTCGCGCAGGTGTTCCTTGCCGACCTCGGACGCGTCGACGTCGGACGGGACGACGGGCTGGTCGGCCGGCGTTCCGGCGACGCGGTGCACCGCGGGCAGGATCGGCGCGATGAGCTGCGCGATGTGCGGGGGCAGCGGATCGGCGTCGGCGGCCTGGGACGCGATGGCGGATGCGACCGCCCCGCACGCGTCGTGGCCGAGCACCAGGATGAGCGGGACGTTCAGCACGGCGACGGCGTATTCGAGCGAGGCGATCGCCGAGTCCGAGGCCACCTGGCCGGCGTTGCGCACCACGAAGGCGTCGCCGAGCCCGAGGTCGAAGATGATCTCGGCCGCGAGGCGCGAGTCGGCGCAGCCGAAGATGGCGGCGACCGGGTTCTGCCCCTGGGCCAACGTCTCCCTGCGCTCCACGTCTTGCCGCGGGTGCTGCGGCGTGCCGGACACGAAGCGTTCGTTGCCGGCCAGCAGCTCTTTCCAGACGCGGCCCGGGCGGGTCGTCGGCATCTACTTACCTCCTGGGGTCGGGGATCCGAGGTCGTGCAGTTGGCCGGCCAGTGACGAGGCGACCGTCGTGAACTCGTCGTCGCTCGCGGTGCCGAAGACGACGACCGTGCTCGTGCCGGCGGTCGCGACCAGGGCGTACGCGACGTTGCCCACGTCGGAGCCCGCGCGATTGTCGTAGACGTCCCACTTCACGCCGCCGATGTCGCGGGTGCCGGAGATCCGTGCGCGGTTCACCTGGTCGGCGACCCAGCTGTCGTTCGCGCCGAAGCCTTGGACGATCCCGATGTACTGGCCCTTGGGCGTCAGGAGGCCGATGTACCAGGCGTCGACCTTGTCGGAGGTCTTCGTGCGCAGCTCCGCGCTGTTGGACTTCCAGCCGGACGGCAGCTCCGGCACCAGCAGGCGGTCGGGCTCACTGCCCTGTGCCTGCTGCGCGACGGCCGCGTAGTCGACCGGCGGAGCCGATGCCGTCGGGTTGCCGCGCGGCACGATCAGGACGATCACGACGACCAGCGCCACCGTCGCGATGAGCGAGTAGACGAGGTTGTTGACCGTCTGCCGGTTGCGATGGTTCGCCGAGTTCTGCGCCTTGCGCGCCGCCGTCTCCTCCGGCGTCTCCGGACGCCCGAGCTCGGCCACGACCGCCGGGGGCTTGGTGCGAGGGCTCATTCGCCGGGCGCTCCCGACGCCTCCGCGACTGCGCCGGCGCGTGCGGCGTCGAGCCGCGCCTTCGCTCCGATCAGCCACTCCTCGCAGTGGCGGGCCAGCGCCTCGCCGCGCTCCCAGAGCGCGATCGACTCTTCGAGCGTGATGGAGCCCTGCTCCAGCTCACCGACGACGCGGATGAGCTCGTCACGCGCTTCCTCATAGGTGAGCGCGCTGATCTCGGAGGTGGGCATGGTCCCCATTCTATTTGTCTCGCTGGGCGGCCGCTGGATCGGTCCCGGTCGGTGCCGCTCGTCGATCGTCCGCCCGCTCGCCGTGCCCCTCCGTCGCAGGCGATGCCAGCCGTTCGCCCGCCGTCGCGGCGAACGCGCCTCCGGCGACGGTGACGCGCAGCACGGCGCCCTCCGGTGCCTCGCCCGGCGAACCGACGACGTGGCCGGCGGCGTTCTGCACGATCGCGTACCCGCGGTCGAGCGTGCCCTGCGGGGACAGCGCGCGCAGCCGGCCACGCAGGTCGGCGATGCGCGTGGTCTCGCGATCGGCCAGCCGCTCCACGAGCTCGGCGCCGCGGGCGACCTGCCGGGTGAGTTCCTGGGCGCGCGAGTCGATGATCCAGCCCGACGACGCGAGCGCGGGGCGCGTGCGCAGATGTCCGATGCGGTCGATCTCGTGGTTCAGCAGGTGCGTGAGCTGCATCCCGATGCGGGCACGCGCCTGCTGCACGCGGGCGAGCTCTTCCGCGACATCGGGCACGACGCGCTTGGCGGCGTCGGTGGGCGTGGAGGCGCGCAGGTCGGCCACGTCGTCGAGCAGCGGGCGGTCGGCCTCGTGGCCGATGGCGCTCACGATCGGGGTGCCGGCCTCTGCCGCGGCGCGCACCACCCGCTCGTCGCTGAAGCCCAGCAGGTTCTGGAAGTCGCCGCCGCCGCGCGCCACGATGATGACCTCGACGTCGGGATCGGCGTCGAGCGTGCGGATCGCCGCGACGACCTCCGTCGGCGTCCTGTCGCCTTGCACCGCGGCGTGGACCACGCGGAACCGCACCTGCGGCCAGCGCAGCTGCGCGTTGCGGAGCACGTCCTTCTCTGCGTCGGAGTCCTTTCCGGTGACCAGCCCGATGGTGTGCGGGAGGAACGGGAGGCGCTTCTTGCGATCCGCCGCGAACAGCCCCTCGGCCGTCAGCTGCGCGCGCAGCCGCTCGAGCCTCTCGAGCAGGTCGCCGAGGCCGACGTGGCGCATGTCGGAGACCTGCATGGTGAGGCTGCCGCCCTTGACCCAGTAGTTGGGCTTGACGGCGGCGATGACCCGGTCGCCTTGCTTGAGATCCGCGGGGATGCGGGCGCGCACCGACGACCAGATCGTGAACGAGATCGTCGCGTCTTCGCGCAGGTCTTTGAGCTTGCCGTAGACGTTGCCGCCCGAGACGCCCCACTGGGTGATCTCGCCCTCCACCCAAGCGGTGCCGAGGCGGTCGATCCAGCCGCGGATGCGGTCGGCGAGCAGTGCGACCGGCCACGGGGCGTCGAGGGTCGGCGGCCCTGGCGTCATCGTCGGCGTGTTCGTCGGCGTGCTGCCTGCGACCTGTGCCACCCGGCCTCCCATTCGTTCTTCAGCGCGCTCCGCGTACGATCGAGGAGTGAGCGACGCGACCATCAGCCTCCCCATGCCCCGGATCCCCGTCAAGCGGGACACCGGTGCGCGCGGGCGGCTTCAGGATATCCCGGTCCAGGGACACAAGCGCGTGCTGCTGGCCGCCCCGCGCGGGTACTGCGCCGGCGTCGACCGCGCCGTCGTGGCCGTCGAGAAGGCGCTCGAGCACTACGGCGCGCCCGTCTACGTGCGCAAGCAGATCGTGCACAACGTGCACGTCGTCTCCGAGCTCGAGCAGCAGGGCGCGATCTTCGTCGACGAGGTCGACGAGGTGCCCACCGGCGCGCACGTCGTGTTCTCCGCGCACGGGGTGTCGCCCGCCGTCGTCAACGCCGCGGCAGACCGCGGCCTCCTCGCGATCGACGCCACCTGCCCCCTGGTCACCAAGGTGCACCGCGAGGCCGTGCGCTTCGCCCGCGACGACTACGAGATCCTCCTCATCGGTCACGAGGGCCACGAGGAGGTCGAAGGCACCGCGGGGGAGGCGCCCGACCACGTCACGCTCGTGAACGGACCCGACGACGTCGACCGCATCGAGGTGAAAGACCCGGACAAGGTGGTCTGGCTGTCGCAGACGACGCTGTCGGTCGACGAGACCATGGAGACCGTGCGCCGGCTCCGCGAGCGGTTCCCCAACCTCCAGGACCCGCCGAGCGACGACATCTGCTACGCGACGCAGAACCGTCAGGTCGCGATCAAGAAGGTCGCGGAAGACGCCGACCTCGTGATCGTGGTCGGCTCCGCGAACTCGTCCAACTCGGTGCGCCTCGTGGAGGTCGCGCTCGAGTACGGCGCCAGGGCGGCCTACCGTGTCGACTACGCGAGCGAGATCCGCCAGGAGTGGCTCGAGGGCGTCGCGACCGTCGGGGTGACCAGCGGCGCGTCCGTGCCGGAAGTGCTGGTGCAGGAGGTCCTCGCCGATCTCTCCGGCGCCGGCTACACCGAGGTGCAGGAGGTCAAGACGGCCGAGGAGGACCTGATGTTCTCGCTGCCCAAGGAGCTCCGCAAGGACATCACCGGCCGGCAGGATGCGCGGGCGCTCGGCGGTCGGGGGCACTGACCCGCCCGAGCCGTCCGTCCCCTCCTCGCGACGCGTCGCGCTCCGGCCGCGCTCCCGCCCGCCTCAGACCTCCAGGGCGCGGGACGACGCCGGATCCGCGGCGGCCGAGCCGCCGAACGCCGGGTGGTACGCCGGGGGCTCGCTGAGCTCGACCACATCGGCGACCACCACCGAGACATTGTCGCGGGCGCGGTAGCGCAACGCCAGCGCGACGAGGGCGTCAGCGGCATCCTGCGGGGTGGCCGCCGCGTCCAGCGTCTCTGCGACCTCCGCGACGGGAACGTAGTCGGTGAGGCCGTCGCTCGCCAGTAACCAGCGGTCGCCGCGTCGCAGCGGTTCCGCCGACACGTGCAGCGCGGCGGCATCCTCGGGGTCGCCGCCCAGCACGTGGGTCACGACCGAACGCAGCGGATGGTCCGCGACCTCCGCCTCGGCGATCGCGCCGGAGGCCAGCAGCTCGCGCACCAGCGAGTCGTCCTCCGTGACCTGCGACAGGTCGCCGTCCCGGAGCCGGTAGGCGCGGGAGTCGCCGGTGTGGGCCACGAGCACATCCTCCCCGCCGGAGAACAGACCGACGAGCGTGGTCGCCATCCCCGCCAGCGCGGGGTCCATCCGCACCCGCAGCGCGAGGTCGGCGTTGGCGATGGCGACGAGCTCCCGGAGACGCTCCTCGCCGGGGAGGCGGCCCTCGGTCGCATCCAGCATCGACGCCAGCCGGATGGCGACGGTGGCCGACGCCACCTCGCCCGCTGCATGGCCTCCGACACCGTCGGCGACGAACGCCGACCAGGACGACGCGTACAAGGAGTCTTCGTTGCCGTCACGGTAGTCGCCGCTGATCGAGGCCTGGCCGGTCGCGAAGCCGAGGGGAGCGGGAGGCGCGGGTGGGACGCCCGTGAGGATGTCGTCGGCGTTGCCCGCGATCCACTGCATGAGTGGGAGCAGATGGGCGGTGACCTCCCTGCCGCGGCCGGTCAGGCTGTAGTCGACGCGCGGCGGCACGGTGGGCTGCGCGGTGCGCAGGACGAAGCCGTCCTTCTCGAGGGTCCGCAGCGTCTGCGCGAGCATCTTCTCGCTGATGCCCTGCACGGTGCGCCGCAGTTCGCCCCAGCGGAGGTCGCTGCGGGCGAGGGCGACGAGCACGAGCACGCCCCAGGTGCTCGTGACATGGTTCAGCACGATGCGGGACGGGCACTCCGACGGGAGCACGCCGTCCGTGAAGCCGAGGGCCTCGAACGACGGAAATCTGGTGTCCACGTCAGTAACTTACCGAAAAGTGGGTACCTCCGACAGGGAAGTATCGCGCCTTCCCAGCGGTTGCGAAGGACGACCCCGAACGAAAGGAACCACCCCCATGACCATCGTCGTAACCGGAGCAACCGGACACCTCGGCCGACTCACTGTCGATGCGCTGCTCGAGCGCGGCGTCCCCGCTGCCCAGATCCGCGCCGCCGGGCGCAGCGCCGAGCGCCTGGCCCCCCTCGCCGCCCTCGGCGTGCAGACGGCCGTCATCGACTTCGAGAAGCCGGAGACCCTCGACGCCGCCTTCGCCGGCGCCGACGCCCTTCTCCTGGTGTCCGGGTCGGAGGTCGGCCAGCGCATCCCGCAGCACCGCAACGCCATCGAGGCGGCCGCGCGCGCGAACGTCGGCCGGATCGTCTACACGAGTGCTCCGCGCGCGACCGACACCGACCTCATCCTCGCCCCCGAGCACGCCGAGACCGAGCAGCTCCTGGCGGCCTCCGGCCTCCCGGTGACGGTGCTGCGCAACAACTGGTACACCGAGAACTACGTCGGCCAGGTCGACACCGCTGCGGCGACGGGGGAGCTCGTCGGAAGCGCCGCCGCCGGTCGGGTGGCGTCCGCCTCCCGCAAGGACTACGCGGAGGCGGCGGCCGTCGTGCTCATCACGGACGGGCACGAGGGAGCGGTCTACGAGCTGGGCGGCGACGTCGCCTGGACGTTCGACGACCTCGCTGCGACGGTCGGCGAGCTGCTCGGCCGCCCTGTCGTCTACCGGTCGGTGACGCCGGACGAGCACACGGCGGCCCTGCGCGATGCGGGCCTCGACGAGGGGACGGCCGGCTTCGTCGTCGCCCTCGACGGCAACATCCGCGACGGCGCGCTGGCCGAGGTGACCGGAACGCTGAGCGAGCTCATCGGCCGGCCTACCACGCCGCTGGCCATCGGCCTGGCGGAGGCGCGGGGCACGGGCGCCGCAGCCTGATCGTTCAGGCGGACGCCGATACCCCTGCCGTCGTGGTGGGTGTCGGCGTCGGTGTTGGTGTCGGCGTCGGGCTCGTCGGAAGCGGCGAGCTCGGCGCCGGGGTCGGCGAGATCCCACTGTAGAAGTCGAGCAGTACGGGGTCGGTCGAGAAGATGATCCCGAGGATCACGAAGAGCGTGACCAGCGCGAGGACGCCCGCGATCAGCGGGACGTAGAACGCCATCCGCTTCTGCACCAGGAGCCAGACAGACAGACCGGCCGAGATCGCCCAGAAGCCCGCCATCGCGATGGAGCCCCCGGTGATCAGGGGCGCGACCGAGGGGTCCTGCACGTACGCGCCGAGATTCTGCGTCGAGTGCAGCACCGCCATTCCGGCGGGCACCCCCTGCAAGGTGATGATCGAGTACGACATGCCGAAGAACCCGATGACCAGCAGCAGAACGGTGAAGGTGACGTTCCAGCGTGGAGCGTCGGCCCGCAGCTGCGGGCCGGGACGGTACGGCCCGTGACCGTCGTGTCCCGGCCCCGCAGGAGGCTGCGGAGGCGCGGGCGGGTGCTGCTCGACCTCCGAGGCCGCCGGACTGTGGTGCGTGGTGTCCAAGCGGTCGGCGTCCTGCGGCGGGCGCCACACCCAGCCGGGAGGAGCGAGCTCGCCGTATTTGGGGCGCGGACGTTCGTCCGGCCGCTTCTCCGGCTCGTGCTCGCTCATCCCCCCTGCCTTCTGGACTACTTGCCGGAGTGCCCGGCGCTGCCCAGCTGCTGCGTGGCCTCGATCACGCGGGCGGCCATCGCCGTCTCGGCGACCTTGCCCCAGGCGCGCGGGTCGTACGCCTTCTTGTTCCCGACCTCGCCGTCGACCTTGAGCACGCCGTCGTAGTTCTCGAACATGTAGCCGGCGACGGAGCGCGTGAACGCGTACTGGGTGTCGGTGTCGATGTTCATCTTGACGACGCCGTTGCGCACCGCTTCCGCGATCTCCTCGTCGGTCGAGCCGGAGCCGCCGTGGAAGACCAGGTCGAGCGGCTTGGGGCCGGTGCCGTACTTGGCGGCCAGGCCGTCCTGGATCTCCTTGAGGAGCTCCGGACGCAGCTTCACGTTGCCCGGCTTGTAGACGCCGTGCACGTTGCCGAAGGTCAGCGCGGCCATGTAGCGGCCGTTCTCGCCGAGGCCGAGCGCCTCCACGGCCTGCTCCACGTCGCCGAGGGTCGTGTAGAGGGCCTCGTTGGAGCCCTCGTGGCGCACGCCGTCCTCTTCGCCGCCGACGACGCCGATCTCGACCTCGAGGATGGCGTTGATGGCCTTGGTGCGCTTGATCATCTCCTGCGCGATCTCCAGGTTCTCGGCCAGCGGCACGGCGGAGCCGTCCCACATGTGGGACTGGAAGATCGGGTTGCGGCCGGCGCGCACCTCCTCCTCGGAGGCGGCGATGAGGGGCAGCACGAAGTCGTCGAGGGCGTTCTTCGGGCAGTGGTCGGTGTGCAGCGCGACCGTGATCGGGTAGTTCTTGGCGACCTCGGTGGCGAACTTCGCGAACGCCAGCGCACCGGTCGCGCGCGCCTTGACCGTCTGGCCCGCGAAGTAGTCGGCGCCACCGGTGGTGACCTGGATGATGCCGTCGCTGCCCGCTTCGGTGAGGCCCTGGAGTACCGCGTTGATGGTCTGCGACGACGAGACGTTGAACGCGGGATACGCGAACCCGCCCGCCTTCGCCTTGTCGAGCATCTCTGCGTACTGGTCCGGCGTGGCGATGGGCATTGCGGCTCCTTGAGGATCGGTGTGTCGAACGGGTCTCATCATACCGAGGCGGCACGCGCGGCCTGCTGTCGATGAACGTTCACCCGGGTGGGGGCACGCGGTGACCGCGCGTGGATACACTGGCATCGCCGTCGTCCGGCGGCTGACGCCGTCGTTCGGTTTCGGCGGCGTCCACCTCGATTCGTCCGGGAGGACCCATCATGACCAGCACCGACACCGCAACCCTCTTCCTGCACCCCGATCGGAACCTGGCCATGGAGCTGGTGAGGGCGACGGAGGCCGCCGCCATCCGGGCGACGCCCTGGATCGGGCGCGGCGACAAGAACGCGGCCGACGGTGCGGCGGTGGACGCGATGCGCAAGTTCCTGGGAACGGTGAACTTCGACGGTCTGATCGTGATCGGCGAGGGCGAGAAGGACAACGCCCCGATGCTCTTCAACGGCGAGCACGTCGGCAACGGCCGCGGACCGGCGTGCGACATCGCCGTCGACCCGATCGACGGCACCTCCCTCACCGCCGCCGGGCGCCAGAACGCTCTCTCGGTCATCGCGGTGTCGGACCGAGGCACGATGCTCGACGCCTCCAGCGTCTTCTACATGGACAAGATCGTCACCGGGCCGGAGGGTCGCGGGGTGGTCGACCTGTCGCAGCCGATCGGCGACAACATCCGGGAGCTGGCGAAGGCGAAGGGGAAGCCGGTCGGCGAGATCCGCGTCGCCGTGCTGGACCGGCCGCGGCACGAGGGTCTGATCGAGGAGATCCGCGCGGCAGGCGCCGGCACCCGCCTGATGCTCGACGGCGATGTGGCGGGCGGCATCAATGCGGCGCGCTACGAGTCGCGCATCGACCTGTGCGTCGGCATCGGCGGCAGCCCGGAGGGCATCACCACGGCCTGCGCCATCAAGGCGATCGGCGGGTTCATGCAGGGTCGACTGGCGCCGAAGGACGACGCGGAGCGCGCGGCGGGGATCGCGGCCGGCCTCGAGATGGACCGCGTCTACGGCGCCGACGACCTGGTCAAGGGCGACAACACCTTCTTCGTCGCGACCGGCGTCACCGACGGCGGCCTCGTGGAGGGCGTGCGCCGCAAGGGCCCGATCATCCGCACCGAGTCGATCGTGCTGCGCTCCAAGTCGGGCACCATCCGCCGTGTCTCCGCCGACCACCTCGCCGAGAAGTGGCTGTCGCCCGACGAACTGTGACCGCCGGCGAACCGTGAGCGCCGGCGATTTGCGCCGAATGTGCCGATAGAGCGTCGCTATCGCAACATTCGGCGCAGATCTGGGCGTGCTCAGGCGGCGCCGGACTCCGCGTCGCGCGCGTCGGCGCGCTGCTTCTCTTCGAGGGCGAGCTTGTCGATGCCGTGCATGTCGCGGGCCTCGTCGCCGCCGACCTCCACCCGGGTTCGCGCTTCGGCCTGCGCCTCGAGCTCGTTCACGAGTTCGAACGCCGTGAGCTCGCGCGGGGACTCCTCGATGCCGTCGAGCGTTCCGATGATCTTGGACTCGTCGAGCGTGCCGAGCTTGCGGGCGGCGGGGAACACCTGGCGCTCGAACGAGCCGACGAAGCCGTTGTAGTCCTTGACCGTTCGCTCGATCGATCGTCCCAGCTTCTCGATGTGCCCCGCGGTCGTGCCCAGCCGTGTGTATAGGGTGCGGCTGAGATCGAAGAGCTGCTTGGC
This sequence comes from Leifsonia sp. TF02-11, assembly GCF_017565305.1. Lineage (GTDB taxonomy): Bacteria > Actinomycetota > Actinomycetes > Actinomycetales > Microbacteriaceae > Leifsonia. Next base: position 114,974 of record NZ_JAGEKP010000010.1, on the reverse strand, counting down.
GTCCTGGGTGAGCACGTCCTGCTGCCAGCTGAACGCGACCGTCTTCAGCACCGACCACAGTGTCACCGGCGATGCGAGCGCGACCCGCTTGCCGAAGGCGAACTCCATGATCGACGGGTCGGCCTCCATCGCCGACGAGACCAGCGACTCGCTCGGGATGAACGCGATCACCAGCTCGGGAGACGACTCCAATCCCGTCCAGTACGCCTTGCTGCCCAGCGTGGTGATGTGGTCGCGGACCGCCTTCACGTGCTGCTTCAGCAGCGCTTCGCGCTGCGCGCCCTCTGTGCCGGTCGCCGTGGCCGGGATCTGGCTGGCCTCCAGGTAGGCGTTGAACGGCACCTTCGCGTCGAGCGCGATACTCTTGCCGCCGGGAAGCCGGATGATCATGTCGGGTCGGCCGGCCCCCGACTCCGAGTGGATGCTCGACTGCACGTCGAAGTCGACCCGCTCGAGCAGGCCGGCGGCCTCCACCACGCTGCGGAGCTGGGTCTCGCCCCACACGCCGCGAGTGCTGTTGGAGCGCAGCGCCGACGCCAGCGCCTCGGCGGTGCTGCGCAGCCGCTCCTCGGACTCGGCGGCCGAGCGCAGCTGCTGAGCGAGCTGCCCGTGCTGCTGGTGGCGCTGCGTCTCGAGTTCGACGACCTTGCGCTGCATGTCGGTGAGGCTCTCCCGAACCGGGGCGAGTGCCTGCAGCACCTTGCTTTCGGCGCGCTCGCGCTCGCTCTGGGCCAGCGCCTCGGCGCGGTGCCGCTCCTCCGTCTCGCGCAGCTGCTCCTGCACGCCGCGCAACTGCTCCTGCAGTGCATCGACGCGCGTGTCGGCCGACGCGAGCTCGGCGCGAAGCTGCGACTGGACCGCGGCCTCAGCCGCGCGGACCTCGACCAGCTCCTTCTCGTGGCGGGCTGCGACGATCGCGGGACTCTCGGCCGGCTCGGCTGCCGCCTGCCGGCCGCGCAGCAGTTTCGCGACGGCGAATCCCGCCGCCGCGGCGCCGACGATGAGGCCCACGAGGAGTCCGAGGAGCAGGGCGAGTGTGTCCATGGCCTCAGTGTGGCAGGGGCCGCCGACACCGGCCGCGAACGCCGGCGGGCGGGGCGGGAAATCGTCCCGTCCCGCCCGCCCCCGTACCGCGGATCAGCGCGTGAAGCGTGCCTTCAACTCCTCTTCGAGCCCTTCGAGGCTGCGGCCGCGCGTCTCGGGCAGGCAGCGGGCGACGAAGACCACAGCGCCGACGCCGACGACGGCGAAGAGGAAGAACGTGGGCGAGATCCCGAGCCCGTCCACCAGCTGCGGGAAGAGGAACCCGACGAGGAAGTTCGTCAGCCAGAGCACGAGGGCCGCCAGGCCGAAGGCCGCGCCGCGGATGCGGGCCGGGAAAATCTCGGCGAGCATCAGCCAGGTCACCGGGGAGACGGCGCCCTGCTGGAAGGCCAGGAACGTCACCGTGAGCGAGAGGACGACGAACGGCAGCGCGGGGGAGCCGGCGAGCAGCGCCGAGGCGCCGCCGACCAGCAGAAGGGAGGTGGTCGTGCCGATCAGCCCGATTATCAGCAGCGGTCGTCGGCCGAGCCGCCCGAGGAGGGCTATCCCGACGAACGTCGCGAGCACCGAGATCACGCCGTTGGCGATCTGCCCGATGAGCGCGCCCTGCTGGTCGAATCCGGAGCGCTGCAGGATCTGCACGCCGTAGTACATGATCGAGTTGACCCCGGTCAGCTGCTGCACCATCGCGATGCCGAGCCCGATGACGAAGACGCGTCGGATCCACGGCACCGCGAGCTCGCGCAGCAGCGGGGTGCGCACGGCGCGCTCGTCGTGGCTGCGGATCTCGGCGGCCTCCCGCTCGGCCTGCTCCTCCGCGCGGATGCGGCGCAGCACGGCGACACCCTCGGCGAAACGGCCGTGCAGGATCAGCCAGCGCGGACTCTCCGGCACGACGAGCATCCCGAAGAACAGCACGACGGCGGGCAGCGACGCGACCACCAGCATCCAGCGCCACACGGCCGCGTGCTCGGGGATCACCGCGGCGAGAACGGCGTTCACGACGAACGCCGCCAGCTGGCCCGAGACGATCATGAGCTCGTTCTGGGTCACGATGCGCCCACGGCGCGCGGCGGGGGAGAGCTCTGCGAGGTACATCGGGACGACGACGGAGGCGCCGCCTACGGCGAGGCCGAGCGCGAACCGGGCGGCGATCATCACGCCGATCGTCGGTGCGAACGCGCAGGCGAGCGCCGCGACGAAGAAGATGACGGCGAGGGCGGCGATGAGCCGGCGACGGCCGCGCCGGTCCGCGATGCGGCCGCCGAGGAACGATCCGAGGGCGGCGCCGAAGAGCAGGGAGGAGACGATGGTCCCCTCTTCGAGAGGGGTGAGCGGGCGCTGGTCGAACTGCATGAACGGGAGGGCGCCGCTGATCACACCGGTGTCGTAGCCGAACAGGAGGCCGCCGAAGGTGGCCAGCACGGCGATCCTGCGCAGGAATCTCCGCGCCCGTGGGTCGTCGGCGTGGGGCGGGTCGGCGCGCGCGGCCGGCGCCGACGTCGTCGTTCGAGGATCTGGGGATGCGGTCATGAGCGCTCCTTCGCGTCTTGTTGCTATGTCTGGACATTAGAACCAGATGCGGGAAGTTGCAACGCTTGCATTCCTGAGGTTTAGATGCGGTACTCGAGCGGGTCGTCGGATGAGGACGCGTGCGGGCGCGCGGGGGCGCCGAGTGTCCTGCTGGTGTCAAGGTGGGTGCGGAAGGCGCTGCTACGCCGCCGCGGGCATCCCGATGCGCCCGATGCGGGCGCCGGTGAGCGCCGCGAGGTCGTCGATCGTCGCCGCCTCGTGCCTGCGGGCGGCGTGCACCACGATCGCGGCGCAGGCCTCGGCGTCGGCGAGTGCGTCGTGGTGGTGGAAGTCCTCGAACCCCGCAGCCATCGCCGCGACCGGGAGGCGGTACGACTCCAGGTGGTACGTGCGGCGGGCGACTTGGAGGCTGCACAGGTAGCGGTACTCGGGGCAGGAGACGAACGTGGCGGCGCAGGCCGCGCGGATCACGCCCATGTCGAAGCCGGCGTTGTGTGCGACGAGGTGGTCGTCCTCGGCGAACTCCACGAGGTCGGCCAGCTGGTCGACCCAGCCCGCCGCCCCGGCGACGTCCTCCGGTCGGATCCCGTGGATGCGCACGTTCCACTCCTGGAACAGGTCGTGCCCGAGCGGCGGCCGGATGAACCAGCTCGCCCGGTCGACGACCCGGCCGTCGCGGACCTTCACCAGCCCGACCGAACACGCGGAGGCCGCTGAGGAGTTCGCGGTCTCGAAGTCGATGGCGGTGAAGTCCAGGGGCACGCCTGAATGCTCGCATGGCCCACCGACGTCGCCCGCGCGCACCGCCGAGTACTCCCGAAATCCGTGGCGGACCGTCCAGCATGCGGACGGTCTGCGTCTTCGCGGCGCCTCGGAATGCCGGGGTAGGGTCGCGGTATGCAGGAGAGGCGGGAGCGGGAGGCGCACGCCCGGTCGTTCGACCGGGCGGCGCGGGTCTACGACGCGTCGCGACCGGACTATCCGGCGGACGCCGTGGCCTGGCTGACCGACGGTGTCGATGGTCCTGTCGTCGACCTGGGCGCCGGTACCGGCAAGCTGACGCACGCGCTGGTCGCCCGTGGTCTGGAGGTCGTCGCCGTCGACCCGTCGCCGCAGATGCTGGAGGTGCTCAGCGAGCGGGTGCCGGAGGCCGAGACCCGGCTCGGCAGCGGTGAGAGCCTCCCGCTGCCCGACGCCGGCGCGGGGCTGGTGGTCGCTGCGCAGGCGTGGCATTGGGTGGACCCGACGGTGGCCGTCCCGGAGGTCGCTCGCGTGCTGCGCCCGGGCGGGAGGCTCGGCCTGGTCTGGAACGACCGCGACGAGAGCATCGAGTGGGTGCGCGAGCTCGGTGAGCTGATGGGCTCGGGGGAGGCCGTGTCCGGCGACGAGGAGGACCCCGCGGTCGGGCCTCCCTTCGGCCCGCTGGAGCGCATCGACGTGCGCTGGGTGCAGGCGCTCACGCTCGACGGGCTGCTCGATCTGGCGCGCTCGCGCAGCTACTTCATCACCAAGGACCCCGACACGCAGGCGGCGGTCATCGGCTCCCTGCGCCGCCTCCACGCCGAACATCCCGACCTCGCCGGCGCCGAGACGATCGAGCTCCCGTACGTCACCCGCTGCTACCGGGCCACGCTGGGCGGCTGAACGCGGCCGCGGCCGCCCGTAGAATGGACGACCGTGGCTCTCACTATCGGTATCGTCGGACTCCCGAACGTCGGCAAGTCGACCCTTTTCAACGCGCTGACCAAGAACGACGCCCTCGCGGCGAACTACCCGTTCGCGACCATCGAGCCGAACGTCGGCGTCGTGAACCTGCCCGACCCCCGCCTGGACAAGCTGGCCGAGCTCTTCGGCAGCGAGCGCATCCTGCCGGCGCCGGTGTCGTTCCTCGACATCGCGGGCATCGTGAAGGGCGCGAGCGAGGGCGAGGGCCTCGGCAACAAGTTCCTCGCGAACATCCGGGAGGCCGACGCGATCGCGCAGGTCGTGCGCGGCTTCTCCGACCCCGACGTCGTGCACGTCGCCGGCAAGGTGGACGCCGCGAGCGACATGGAGACGATCAACACCGAGCTCATCCTCGCCGACCTGCAGACCCTCGAGAAGGCGGAGCAGCGCTACGAGAAGGAGGTCAAGGGCCGCAAGCTCGAGCCCGTCGTCCTGGAGACGGCGCGCGAGGCGATCGCGTACCTGAACGACGGCAAGCCGCTCTCGACCTCCAGCATCGACCTCGAGCCCATCCGCGAACTGGGCCTGCTCACCGCGAAGCCGTTCATCTACGTGTTCAACGTGGACGAAGACGTGCTGACCGACGACGCCCGCCGCGCGGAGCTCGCCGCCCTGGTCGCGCCGGCCCAGGCGGTCTTCCTCGACGCCAAGCTGGAGTCGGAGCTCATCGACCTCGACGCCGCCGACGCCGCCGAACTCCTGGCTTCCACCGGCCAGACGGAAAGCGGCCTCGACCAGCTCGCCCGCATCGGCTTCGACACCCTCGGCCTGCAGACCTACCTGACGGCCGGCCCCAAAGAGTCGCGCGCCTGGACCATCCACAAGGGCTGGAAGGCCCCCCAGGCGGCAGGCGTCATCCACACCGACTTCGAGAAGGGCTTCATCAAGGCCGAAGTCATCTCCTTCGACGACCTCGTCGACGCGGGCAGCGTCGCCGAGGCCCGTTCGCGCGGCAAGGCGCGGATGGAAGGGAAGGAGTATGTGATGCAGGACGGGGATGTGGTGGAGTTCCGGTTCAACGTATAGCTGAAGCGGGGCGCACTGTCGTGGCGTCCTGCTGCAACAGGCGGCAGCTCCCCGCCAGCCCAGGACGACGAGTCACGTCCTCGCTATGACCGGGTCGCGGCACGAGATGCCAGCAGGGAAACCAACACATCCGCTGCCGCCGCCGCACCTCCCGCGGCTCGGTGCCGCTGGGCCGCCTGGGCGGCTGCCAGCCCATAGCTTCGCGTGCCCAGGATCGTAGTCAGGGCCTCGCCGATCTCATCGGACGTGGACTTCTTGCCGAGCGTCAGTCCCAGGCCCGTCTTCTGTACCGCTGCGCCGATCAGCGGCTGGTCGATCAGCGGGTGCATCGGGATGACGAGGACGGGGATGCCGCTGATGGCCGCCCTCATGGTGGTGGAGTGACCGCCGTGGCTGATCACCAGGTCGACGGTGGGGAGGATCTCTGCGTGGTCGACGTAGCCGACGACGGTGACGTTCGGCGGGGCGTTCAGATCGTCCGGTGCGGCCTGTCCTGCGGTGGTCACGATCGCATCCACCGGCAGGTCGCCCAGTGCGGCGAGGATGTTGCGGTACACCTCCACCTGGCCGGGCAGCCAGAGGGTGCTGAGGCTGACCAGGATCCGCTTGCGCGCCTCGGCGTCGACGTCGTCGGTGCGGATTCCGTGCGGGGTGGCCGTCTCGGCCACCCCTGTCCAGACCCGGCGCGGGGTGGCGGCGCCGCTCGCCGGGTCGAGGAGCGGATCGCTGGCCACGATCTCGAGATCGGCCCCAGCCCAGGCCTTGCGTGCGTTGGCGCCGCGCAGCTGAGCGAGCCGGCCCACGGGTCCGTTGGCCCACGGGCCGTTCCAGAACGCGTAGAAGCTGTGGAACAACACCGCGCAGGGGAGGCCGACCGTGCGAGCTGCGGCCACGATCCCGGGAAGCATGCAGTCGACGACGGCCAGGTCGGCTTTCACCGTGCGGGCGGCGGTGAGGAAGTCATGGGTCATGCGACGACTGGACGCCGCGTACGCATAGTCGGAAATGGTGCGCACGGCAGAGGACGGTTTCGAATGGTCCCACGCACGTGTCTCGGCGAACGCCGTGAACCCGAAACCGGCTCCCTCGACCACCCCCTTCTGTCCGGCGTGAGCGAGGAAGACGACGCGGTGCCCGCGCGCCTCCAGCTCGCGAGCGATGGCGAGGGCAGGCGGTACGTTGCCGCCGGCGTCAATGGTGACGAAGAGGATGGTCGACATTCTCGGTCCTTTGCAGGGTGTGATCGACAGCGTGATCGATCATGCGGCGAACGAGCCGCGCTGTCTCCTCGATGCTGAGGCCGCGGTCCCGGCGGAGGATCTTCCAGGTGTAGACGTCGGTGGCGACCATGAGGAGGTCGATGACCGCCTCGTAGTCGTCGGCGTCGTCGGGCAGGCAGGGGGCGAAGACTTTCTGCACCCACGCCAGGTGCATCCTCCGCCCTTCGTCCGTGATCTCGGCAGCGCGCGGCTCCCACCGCTCCTGCCCGAGCAACATGAGGACGTCGTCCCCGCGCAGTTCGTAGTGCGCCATCAGCACCTCGATGATCGCGTCGAGATCGCCGGGCGGCGCCTCGAGTTCGGCGATCACATCGGCGCGCACGTGCTCGCTCGTCGCATCGAAGAGGCCGTCTCGGCTCCCGAACTGCCGGAGCACCGTCTGAACAGAGACTCCCGCCCGGGCAGCGATGTCGGGCAGCGCCACCGCGAGGATCGGTTTCTCGGCTGCCACCGCGGCCGTGGCGTCGAGGATTCGCCGCCGGGTCAGTTCCGTCTGTTCTGCCCTGGCGCGCATCTCATAGGCTCGCGAAGTTTTCATGTTGATGTCTATTAACGCCAAAACGGATATTGATGTCAATGGGGATTCACATGAAATGGTCCCCCGCATCCGGCGTGTTGCGGCGCGGTGCCATCGTCTCGCGGGTTAGCGTCGATGGACGGGGTCGCCCGCGTACCCCCACCCTCGACCACGATTCGGACCCCTCATGTCTCCAGGCCGCCCGGCACTGTCGCTCTCCGCCGTTCGCGGCTGGAGGCTCGTCGCGATCTGCATCGTCGTCGCGGGCGTCGTCGCCTGGGGCGGGTTGGCCGCCCCGAAGGCGTACGCGGACAACTATCCGTCGTGGGCCGACGTCCAGGCCGCCCGCTCGAGCGAAGCGGCCAAGCAGGCGGAGGTCACAGCGATCACGAACCTGGTCCAGACCCTCACCGCGCAGACGAAGGCGGCCGAGGAGCTCGCCATCCAGCGCGAGAAGGAGAACGAGGTCGCTCAGGCAGCGCTCGCTGTCGGCAAAGACAAGGCCGACCGCCTCGCCGCCCGATCGACCGCTCTGAAAGCCAAGGCGGAGGCGTCGCGCCGCGAGGCCGCCGTGGTCGGCGAGAAGGTGGCGCGGTCCGGCGACATGAATCTCACGGGCACGCTGCTCACGGGCAGCTCGCGCGATACGGACGCGCTGCTCTCCCGCCTCAGCAGCATCGGCAAGCTGACGGCCACCATCAACGGCATCTACTCCCGAGCGGCGCAAGACGACAACCTCGCGAAGGCGGCGAGTGCCCAGGCGACAGCGGCCAAGGACGAGCTCACCGTGCTCGCGGCCAAGGCCCAGGCGGAAGCCGAGAAGGCCGCAGAGGCCCAGAAGCAGATGATCGCTGCTCTGCAGGTGGAGACCGCTCACGAGGGCGAACTCCAGGCGCAACTCGCCTCCCTCACGAGCGCCACCGCGATCACCGAGCAGCAATATCAGGCGGGCGTCGCCGCCCGGGCTGCTGCTGCCGCCGCCGCTGCCGCAGCGGCCCGCGCCCGGGCCCAGGCCGGCGACGCGGGACCGATCTCCTCCGACGCCCAGGCCCTCGCGCAGGAGCTGATGGGCTACGTCGACTCGGGACAGCTCGTCGGCTCGTATCCCGACCACATCTTCGAGATCCGCTGGATCGCCGAGGGGCGCTCCGTGCCGAACTGCGGCATCGACACCTCGGTGCTCCAGGCGATGGTGATCGCCGAGCACATGTTCTCGAGCGTCGGCGTCAGCGACATCAACCGGCGCTGCACCGGCCAGATCGAGGGAGCCGGGATCTACTCCCAGCACTACATGAACGGTGGCGGCCACGCCGTGGACTTCTACAGCCTCGGCGGCCAGGGCACCAACGGGGCAGACCGCAACGCGCTCGCCCTCATCCACACGCTCGACAACTTCATGCCCTACGGCTCGGGTCTGGGGCAGCGGCAGTGCAGGCTGAGAGCCGGCGACGAACCGGGCTTGCACCACTTCCAGGACTTCTCGGACACCTGCAACCACCTCCACGTCAACGACCCGATGTGACGGCTGGCGCGCCGGAACCCCTGGCCGCCGGTGTCCCTTTTCGCCGCGGACCTGAGAGAGTGACTCCATGGGACCAAGCGGATCCACCCGTTCGAGCGTCAGCCCGAGGACCATTCCGGCGATCGGGATACTGATCGCGACCTGGCTGCTGATGTGGCTGGCTCAGGGGGTCCCCACGGTGTGCGCGCTCGCGTATCCGTGCCCCGCCGACGACGTCCGGGTCGCGCCCGCCCTCACGTTCGGCGGCCTCATGCTCGTGCCGGCCGCCGTCCTGTTCGTGACCGCCTTCAGCCGTCGGCCGGTCGAAGGAGTGCGACTGCTCGCCTACGTGCTTCTCGTCGGGTTGGCGGTGTTCGGGCTGGGCGCGGTGCTGTTCTCGGGCGGGTTCGCAGTTCCGCACTTCTGACGCAGAAGCGTGGGCTGCGTGAGGATCGTCCGCCTCACCCCTCCGACGTCAACGGCGCGTACCCGATCGTCGTCTGCAACCAGATCCAGCTGCCCTCAGCGCTTGCCCGCACGAGGTCCATGTGAACGGTGTCGTCCGGCTCGATCGAACCGGTGCCGACGTGGAGGGTGCGCACCTGCGGCTGATCGAGCGTCCAGCTCGCGGGTGCCGCGCCCGTGTTCGCCGACGCCTCCACCGTCACCACCGCGCCCGGGTCGAGGAAGAACGGCGCCACCGTCCAGGCGATGTCGTAGGCGCGCGGCTCTGTGACGCCGAGGTCCGCCGGCGTGAAGCGCAGCGAGATCCGGAACCAGTCCGGCGGCTGGTTCGCGTGCACGTCCCAGGAGTAGAAGAACGCCGGGTTGAGGTCGGGCGCGAACAGCACGTCGCCGGTGGCGATGGCCGAGGGGAGGGTGAGCGCGACCCCGGTGCCGAGGTCGCGGGCGAGGTGGCCGGCGTCGATCGTGGCGATGGTGCCGGGGTACTCGCCGATGGGCAGGCCGGCCAGCTGCCCGCGGAGCCGGTCGGCGAAATCGGCCAGCTCCGAGCGGTGCGGACGCCGGGCGGTTCCCGGCGTGTTCGTGATGTCGTCCATGGTGCCGCACCCTACGCCGATGCGAGGCCGGTGGCGCTACCCGGTCCGCTCGCCTGTGCGCCACATCAGGCGATGGAGCGCGCGTAACGCCACATGTGCCGCACATCGCGGGCGCGGGAGTCAGAACTCGCGGACGACCCGACCCTTCGGCCCCGCCACGAGGGTTCCCGCAGGCACGTCTTCCGCCACCACTGCGCCGGCGGCGATCACCGCGTCGCGGCCGATGCTGACACCGGGGAGGATGGTCGCGCCCGCCCCGATCCACACGTTCTCGGCGACGTCGATCGGGCCGCCGGTGAGCCAGCTGCGCCGGTCGTCCACGTCGACGGGGTGCCCGACCGTGATGAAGGTGACCCGCGGTGCGACCATCACCCGCGGCGCCAACCGGATGCCCGCGTAGTCGAGGAACGTGCAGTTCTGGTTGATGAAGACGCGCTCCGCGAGCTCCAGGTTGAGCCCGTGGTCGGTGAAGAACGGCGGGTAGATCGTCACCCGCTCGGGCAGGGGCCGCCCCAGGATCTGCTCGAACAGCGCGGCCTTGCCCGCTTCGTCGTCGAACGGCAGCACGTTCAGGCGCGATGTCAGCTCGGTCGCCCGGAGCACCCGCTCCGACATCGCCTGGAACTCGGGGGAGTGGATGCGCATGAGGAGGTCGCTGGACATCCCATGATCCTCTCGCCTTCCCGGCCTCGGGAAGTGGGGACACGCCAAGGTGCTGCGCGCCCGGCCGCCGCACTGTCGGCCCTCCCCGCTACGCTCGGCCCATGGCCATCGACGTTCTGCCCGCGACCGGTCGCTGGGACGACTTCGCCAGCTTCATGGTGCCCCGCAAGCCGGGCGGCGGAGGCTGCGTGTGCATGTCCTACCGCGATGCACGGCTCGGCATGCCGGAGCGCATCGAGTACATGCAGCACGAGTGCGCGAGCGAGCCGGGCCCGGGGGTGCTGGTGTACGCCGACGGGGAGGTCGCGGGCTGGTGCTCCGTTGCACCCAAGTCGACGTACCGCCGCCTGATGAACTCGCGTACCATCCCGCACGTCGACGAAGACCTCGACCCGTGGTCGATCGTCTGCTTCGTGGTGCGCGGCGGCTTCCGCAAGCGCGGGCTGATGCACGACCTCCTCGACGGCGCCGTCGAGCACGCGCGCCGGAACGGCGCGGCGCTCGTGGAGGGCTACCCGGTCGACACCGCCGGCGGACGGGTGGACGTGATCAGCGGCTACGTCGGCACCGTCGGACTCTTCGAGAAGCACGGGTTCAGCCGCCTGCAGGCGACCGATGCGCACTCCGGCGGCAGCGTCCGTTGGATCATGCGCCGAGCCCTCGGCTGAGGGTCCCGTCTCAGCGCCGTGCCGGATCCAGGTTGATCTCGACCCCGCTCCTCAGCTGCGGGTCGATGTAGCCGAGCCACGGGTTCAGATAGATCAACTCGACCACGCGGATGCCGAATCGTTGCGAGACCGCGAACAGGGTGTCGTACGGGTTGGGCACATAGCCGGTCAGCGTGCCGCCGTCGACGATCGCCGTTCCGCGGGCGAAGGGGATGGCGCCGCCGTCGGCCGGGTGGAGGCCGGGGAACGGCGGCGGCGTGGTCCAGGTGAGAGCGGCAGCCGCGACGGCCCGCTCGTCCCCTGGCACGGTCTCGACCAGCGAGTGGAAGTAGCTCAGGTCGCCGAGATCCTGCCGGGTGCCGGGCATCACGGGTAACACGAGCTCGCCGTCGGGGTCCGTCTGCGGCTTCTCGCCGACTCCGAAACCGAGCTGATAACGGCTGTCCTGGACCGCTGCGGGGCCGCCGTCGTAGCGGTCGCTGGTGAGCTCCAGTCCGGGGTCGTCCGGATCGACGTGCACCGGGTGATCGGGGCGCACGCGCACCTCCAGGCGCAGTGTCGTGTCGACGACGATTCGCACGTCGCCGGTGAGTGGATCCGTCGCCCGAGGGTCGTCGATCGGGTCGTGGGGCACCGCGGCGAGCTTCCCTGTCGCGAGGATCTGGCCCGCCACGAGCGTGTGTGGGAACTGCTGCGAAAGCGGCACAGGTTCGGCGCTCGCCGTCGGCGTCGGCGTCGACTCGGAGGCGGGCCGCGTCAGCAGCGTGCACCCCGTGACGACGGACGCCGCGATGGCCGTGGCGGCGACGATGGACGCCGTGCGCACGACGCCCCCACGATTCCCCATGGCGCGAGCATACCGACACGAAACGCGGAACGGCCGTCGACTCGGAAGTCGACGGCTGTTCCTGCGCCGGGGGAGGGAGGTCCGGCTCACCCGCGGCTGATCCGACGCCGGTAGATCGCCGTCGCGAAACCGTAGGCGACGACGAGGATGCCGACGCACCAGGCGAGTGCGATCCAGATGTCGCCGGTGACCGGCTGCTGGGCGAAGAGCGCCCGGATCGTGTCGACGATCGGCGTCACCGGCTGATGCTCGGCGAACCAGGCCACCGGGGCGGGCATGGTGCTGGTGGGCACGAACGCCGAGCTGATGAAGGGCAGGAAGATCAGCGGGTAGGCGAACGCTCCCGCGCCGTCCACGCTCTTCGCCGACAGGCCGGCGATGACGGCCACCCAGGTCAGCGCCAGGGTGAACAGCACCAGGATGCCGGCCACGCCCAGCCAGGCGAGCACGCTCGCGCCGGTCCGGAAGCCGATCAGCAGCGCCACGAGCACCACCAGCACGACCGAGATCATGTTGGACACGAGCGACGTGAGCACGTGCGCCCAGAGGACGCTCGAACGCGCGATCGGCATGGACTGGAAGCGCTCGAAGATGCCGCCCCGGAGGTCCATGAACAGCCGGTAGGACGTGTACGAGATGCCAGAGGCGATCGTGATCAGGAGGATCCCCGGCAACAGGTAGTTCACGTACGAACCGGAGTCCGGTCCGGTGCTGATCGCGCCGCCCAGGACGAACACGAACAGCAGCATGAGGGCGATCGGTGTGATCGTGACTGTGATGATGGTGTCCAGGCTGCGCGTGATGTGCTTCATGGACCGGCCGGTCAGGACCGCGGTGTCTGCGACGAATGTTGCGGTGGACATCAGGACTCCTTCGAGGGTTCGGGGGCGGCGGTCTCGGTGGAGGCCGACGGCCCGACGATGGCGAGGAACACGTCCTCGAGGCTGGGCTGCTTCTCCACGTACTCGACCTTGGCGGCCGGGAGGAGCTGCTTGAGCTCGGCGAGCGTTCCGTCGGCGATGATGCGGCCCTCGTGGAGGATCGCGATGCGGTCGGCGAGCTGCTCGGCCTCGTCGAGGTACTGCGTGGTGAGGAGCACGGTGGTGCCGCGGCCGGCGAGCCGCTTGACCGTGTCCCAGACCTCGAGGCGCGCCTGCGGGTCGAGCCCGGTCGTCGGCTCGTCGAGGAACACCACCGGTGGCTCGCCGATGAGGCTCATCGCGATGTCGAGCCGGCGGCGCATGCCTCCCGAGTAGGTGCTGACCTTGCGGCCGCCGGCGTCGGTCAGCGCGAAGCGGGCCAGCAGGTCGTCCGCGATCTGGGTGGGGTTCTTCAGGTGACGGAGGCGGGCGACCAGGATGAGGTTCTCGCGTCCGCTGAGGATCTCGTCGACGGCGGCGAACTGCCCGGTGAGGCTGATCGACCTCCGCACGTCGTCGGCCTGCCGGGCGACGTCGAACCCGTTGACGGTCGCGGTTCCCGCGTCGCTGTTGAGCAGGGTCGACAGGATCTTCACCGCGGTGGTCTTGCCCGCTCCGTTCGAGCCGAGGAGGCCGAAGATGGTGCCCTTCTCGACTTCGAAGTCGACGCCGCGCAGCACCTTCAGATCTTTGTAGGACTTCTCGAGGCCGCGCACCTGGATGGCAGGGGCGGCTGTCGTGGTCGGGGTCATCATTCCTTCTCCTGGGCTCGTTCGGCCGCCTCGACGGCCTCGGTGAGACGGGCGCGCTCCTTATCGATCCAGCGCGTTCCGACGTAGGCGGCGGCGAACTCGTCGGCGAACTCGACCGGGTCGTCGCCGACGATCTCGCGGATCGGGGTGCCGTCGGTGGCCGCACGCTCGAAGAGGTCGACGAAGTCGCCCATCATCGTCATGATCGTGTCGCCGTCGACGATGCCGCCGTTGTACATGAGGTAGCGGTTGACCGCCTTGGCCACGCTGTTGTAGGGCTCGGGGAGAGCCTCCAGGCGGGCCCTGAGCTGCCGGTACTGCTTCTTCTGCTCGAGTGATCCGGTGACCAGCTCGATCCACTTCGCTGCCATTTCACTTGCCTCCATCTCGGAGCTGTTCAAGCCGTTCTGCAAGGAAGCTCCAGGTCCTCCAGAATTCTTCGAGGTATTCGCGTCCCGCTGCGTTGAGCGAGTACACCTTGCGGGGCGGTCCCTTCTCCGAGGGGACCTTCTCCACGTCGACGAGGCCGCGCTGCTCCACTCGGACGAGCAGGGCGTACACGGTGCCCTCGGCGATGTCGTCGAACCCCTGGTCGCGCAGCCACGAGGTGATCTCGTATCCGTACGCGCTCCGGGTCGACAGGATGGCGAGGACGATGCCTTCGAGCGTGCCCTTGAGCATCTCCGTGGTCTGCTTGCCCACGACCTCCTCCTAACTACTCAGTGCTGTTGACTACCACTAGATAGTAACGCCGAGTACCGGTACTTAGCAACACCAAATAGCAACTTTTCTCGCGAGTTGCGCGAGCGCACGACGAGGGGCACGTCGTTGTCCCTTTCGGCGCGCGAAAGGGACAACGACGTGCCCCTCGGGGACGAGCTACGCGGTGGCGAGCACCTCGTCGACGAACGCGACGGTCGTCGATGCGACCAGCTCGCGCACGTCGCGGGCTGTGAGTGGGGAGGCCTTGAGCGTCTTCATCCCGTGGTCCGCGCCGGGCACGGGCACGATTCTCACGTTCGCGCGGTCGCCCGATGCGGCCTCCACCTCGGCGCGCAGGAGGTGGGCGCTGCCGAAGGTGTCGCGGTCGCCCTGCAGGACCAGCACGGGGACGGAGGGTGTCAGCAGCTCCGCCAGGCGGCTGACATCGGGGCGGCCGGGCGGATGGAGGGGGAACGCCAGGCACACGACGGCGATAGCTCCGGTCTCGGCGGCGGTGCGACACGCGACGCGGGCGCCGGCGCTGCGTCCGCCGACGATGACGGGGAGGCCGCCCGCGAGTTCCGCGACGGCGGGCGAGGTCTCGAGCCACGCGACATCGAGCGCGGCAGGGCGCGAGGCGACGCGCTTGCCGGCGACCCGCCACGGCTGCTCGTACCGCGCGACCGTGACGCCGACGGTGGGCAGGGTGGATGCGAGCGCGGTCAGGTCGGCCGCGCCGATACCGCCTCCCGCGCCGTGGCCGAGCCAGAGCAGGGCGCGCGGACGTTCCGCGGGCGCGACGACAAGCCGGCCGGGCCCGGCGGAGGTCGGAACGTCCACATCCACGACTCGACGCTAGCGGGTGTCGTGCTCCCGCCGCATCCTCGAACGGGCGCCCGACGCATCAACGTCCGGGGTGGGTCTGCGACGCCGCGCCGATATACTCGGCGGTACGCAAGCATTTGCGATCGCGCAATGAATTGTCGGTGCGCCCGTGCCGGGATCGGAGACATTCGCATGAGTCTGACCAGCCAGCTGGGAATCGACGTGCCGGTGGTGCTGGGCCCGTTCGGCGGGCTCTCGTCCGTCGACCTGACCGCGTCGGTGAGCGAGGCGGGAGGTTTGGGCTCGTTCGGGCTGTACGGCTACGGCGGTGACCGGATCCGCGCCGTCGCCGCAGAGCTCCGCGCGCGGACCGAGCGGCCGTTCGCCCTGAACCTCTGGCTGCCGCACCGGGAGGCGGGCGAACACGAAGCCGACAGCTTCGACCGCGCCGAGTTCGACCGCGCGGTCGCCGGGATGGCCGAGCTGTACGCGGAAGCCGGGGTGCGGCCTCCCGAGTGGCCCGTGGCGCCGTTGCCTGCGTTCGACGAGCAGCTGGAGGCCGCCCTCGACGCGCGGCCCGCTGCGCTCTCCTTCGTGTTCGGCGTGCCGTCGGCCGACGTGGTCGAGGAGGCGCACCGCCGCGGGATCGCCGTCGTCGGCGCGGCGACGACGGTCGCCGAGGCGCGGGCGCTGGAGGCCGGTGGCGTGGACGCCGTAGTCGCGTCCGGGGCGGAGGCGGCCGGACATCGACCCTCGTTCCTGCTCGAGTCTGAGCGGAGCCTGGTCGGCGGGCTCTCCCTCATCCCGCAGGTCGTCGACGCGGTCGGCATCCCCGTGATCGCGGCCGGCGGGATCGCCGACCGCCGGGGCGTGGCCGCGTCGTTCGCGCTGGGCGCGTCGGCTGTTCAGGCGGGAACGGTGTTCCTCGCTACGACGCAGTCCGCTGCTCCCGCCGCCCATCGCGCGCGCATCCGCACCGCGCTGGCCAACGACACGGTGCTCACGCGCGCCATGAGCGGCCGGGTCGCGCGCGGCCTCCCGAATCATGCCGTGCGGGCGATCGAGCAGAGTGGGGTCGGCGCGACCTTCCCGCTGCAGAACATCCTGACCGGGGTGTTCCGTCGCGCGGCGCAGGAGCAGGGGGACCGCCCGGAGCTGCTGTCGCTCTGGATGGGCCAGAGCGCCGGCCTCTCACGGTACGACGATGCGGCCGAGGTGTTCGCGGAGCTCGCGGCGGGGGTGCCTGAAGGGATGTGATCCCGTGGAGGTCCGACGATCCCTTTGCAGGCACTCCCGGAGTGCCGCCTAGACCCCCGCCGTTCCCGGCAGGATCAGCGTGAACCGCCCGTCCGCGTCGGGCAGGTTGCCGGCCGCACGGGCGAACGCCTGGAACGACGTGACCGCGACGCTCCGTTCGTGGGGGTCCATCTGGGCCAGCACCTCCGCGAGGGCGGAGCGGCGGTGTCCGATGACCCGCTCGACCAGCTCCGCCCCAGTGGGAGTCAGCGCGACGCGGACGAAGCGACGGTCGGCGGGATCCTCGGCGCGGTGGATCAGGCCGGCGCGCACCAGCTTCTCGCATGTGCGGGTGGCATTGGATGCGTGAACGCCGAGTTCGGTCGCGACGTTGCCGAGGGTCTGCGGCCCGCGCGTCGCGATCATGACCAGAACGCGCAGCTGCGGCGATGTGACGATGTCCTCCACCTCGGAGACCGACCTGGCCGCCACGCGCATCATCACGTCCGCCGCCTGGAGGGCGGCATCGACGTCTCTGGTGCGCTGGTCGTCGTGACTCACCCTCCAGTTCTACCCTCCTACGCCGGTCACGCGCACGGAGGCGAGGCCGTGACCGCGGTACGCACCGCATTCGAGTGCCCTTCCGTGCCCTTCCGTGCAAGGCCAGGACGAGGGATAATTGCGCTGTCGCAACTAAGGAGGCGATCGACATGGTCGAAGCGCAGGAACGCGATGCGGTCGAGGGCCGGTACACCCAGGCCGAGCCGGAGACGGCGGGAGGTCGCGCCGTCCACGGCCAGTACACCGAGGGCGAGGGCCACTCTGGACCCGACACCGAGATCGCGGGCGCCTATGTGGGCTCGCAACGTGAGGGGAAGCCCCCGATCGTGCGGAGCACCCGACAACGCATCGGGAACTATCCCAAAGCGGATCACGACGTTCACCACGGCCAGGCGGCCGACGGCACGAGGTAGGCAGCCGGCACTGGTCCAGTCGTCCCTCGACGGGCCCGCTCCTGGGCGGTGCTCTACGAGGGCGCGGCCTCGGTGGCGCCTCCGGCTCGGCCGCGCGGGCGTGCGAACACCACCAGGCACAGGTGTACGACGGCGAGTCCGCCGGCCACGGAGACGACGGCGAGCCAGCTTCCCGCGGTCGTCCCCGCGCTGAAGAGCAGGCCGAGCACGGTCGTCGCCACGATCGCGCCGACGTAGCGAGAGGTCTGGAAGATGCCCGCGGCGACGCCGGCATCCTGTGGGCGGGCGGCGGAGTAAAGGGCCTGGTTCATCGCGATGCTCACCACGCAGTAGGGGATGCCGAGTGCCGCGGTCAGCACCAGCACGACCCATGGCGTCGTGGTCGCGGCCGCGAACGCGAGCAGTGCGGCGCCGACGACCAGCGCGGCGGCTCCCGTGAGCAGGGTCGGCCGCAGCCCGACGCCCTCGATCGCGCGCGCGGCCAGCGGGGTGACGGCGATGGTGACAGCGGCGAGCGGGAACATCAGCAGCCCGGTGATGCCGGCCGAATAGCCGCCGTGCTGCTGCAGGTACTGCGGGAGGCCGAAGAACGCGCAGTAGTAGACGACGTTGAACACGGCGAAGCACAGGTAGACCATCAGCAGCCGCCGGTTGGCCGCGAGCAGGCGCAGATCGAGGAACGGGTGCCGCGTGCGCAGCTCGCGCCAGACGAAGAGGGCGGCGGCGACCGGTACGACCGGCAGCAGCCACCACAGCGGCTGCGGGTGCAGGTCGAGCAGGAAGACCAGGAGGGCGGTGAGCGTCGTGATGAAGAGCAGGATCCCGGGGACGTCCGACTCGACGACCGTGCGCCGCAGGGGCACCCGATCGCGCGCGGCATCCGCGGGCGCGAACACCATCACCCCCACGAAAGCCAGCGCCGCGAGCGGAACGTTGACCCAGAAGATGGCCTGCCAGCCGAGGAAGGTCACCAGCGCGCCGCCGAGCACCGGGCCGATCGCCGCGCCGGAGGTGTTCGCGATCTGGATGCGGCCGAGCAGCCTCGGGGTGCCCACCCCGCTGCCCGCGGTGACCGAGCGCAACATCGCGATCGCCGACGGGAAGGCGGTCGCGGTGCCGATGGCGAGGGCGACGCGTCCCGCGCAGACCGCGGCGAACGAGGACGCGAACGGGGTGGCGGCGCACGCGAGCGCGACCACGAGCATGCCGAACAGGAACAGGCGGCGTGGGCCGAACCGATCGGCGAACCGGCCCATGAGCGGCTGCCCGGCGGCCGACGCGAGGTAGAACGACGAGACCACCCAGGTCACCGTCGTGACACTGACCTGGAAGTCGCGCTGCAACGGCACGAGCGCCACCGCGATCATCGACGAGTTGAGCGGGTTCAACACCGTGCCCAGACTCAGCGCCGCCACCGCCCGGCCGGCTCGGGCGCGTTCGTCGGTCACCCGACCACCTTACGCGCGCGACGGCACGACGGTCGGCCGGTGCGACCGCGGGTCAGTCGTCGAGGTCGGCGGTCGTGAGCGGGATGGTCGATCGGTACGGGTAGGCCGGCATCGACGAGAACTCCTCGTCGTCGTCCAACTCGTACACGTCGTATGCGAGAGCGCCGGCGAAGGTGGTGGCGACCCGGATCTCGCCCGGCGGACAGCCTCCGATCAGCGGCACGACCACGACACTGTCCAGGGTGCGGCCGTCCTCGTACAGAAGTGCCGCTTTGATGGTTCGCGTGAGAGCGTCCATGGCCGGACTTTACGCCGGCCCGCGGCGATGACTTGACGGCGCGCGGAAGGACGGCGAAAGTGTGAACCGGAGAGGACGCGATGGGAACGCTGATCTACGACGGAGCCGACGGCTTCACGTTCGACGACCGGGTGCTGGCACATCTGCAGGCGGTGATCGCCACGAAGCTGCGCAGACGCGAGGGGTTCCTGCTCCTCTGGACGGACCGCACGACGGTCGCGGAGCCCACGCTGCGCTCGATCTGGCTCGACCCGTCGATCAGCGTGCAGTTCGTGTTCGCGCACCCCGTGCTCCCCGAGCTCAACCGGGAGTGGTTGACGATCCTCACGGAGAAGGCGAACAGCAACGCCGGCCTGATGCTGGAAGACGAGCTGCGCGCCGAGATCCGCCAAGAGCTGCCGGAAGGGACGTACCGGGAGTCCCGCCCCAAGCGTCAAGGCGACTGACGTGGGGACGCTGATCTACGGCAGCGGCCGGGAGTTCGAGTTCGACGACCGCACGCTGTCGCACGTCAAGATCGCTCTCGTGACGAAACTGCGCCGCCACGAGAGCTTCCTGCTCAACTGGGAGATCCCCCTCGAGCAGGGCGGAGGCCGCATGAGTATCTGGATCAGCCGCGAGGTGCCGCTGGCGTTCGTGTTCGGCAGCCCGCCTCCCGCGCTCAACGAGCGCTGGATGGAGGCGCTGCTGCAGACCAGCCAGCGCACCGGCGGAATGGTCATCATGCCGGAGGACGCGGCGGAGAGCGGCGAGTTCAGCGACCGCTGATCCGCGGGAGCACGAGTTCGCGGAAGAACTCGTCCGCCTGCCGAGCGCCCGCGGCGAGATCCGATCGCGGTGCGGTCTGTCGCTCCTCGGCAATGGCGAGCTCGTGCTCGACGAATCGGGTGAGGAGCCGTGGAGGCTCGCCGCCGCCCAGCTCGCGCGTGACCGCCTTCCGCTCGATGAGCTCGGCGATCGCCTGGGCGACGTCGTCGGGAGACCCGTTCTCGGCCGTGAGGGTCGGCAGGTCCATGGGAGCGACAGCGTGACCGGGGTGCACCCGGAGCCACCGCAGCGCGGCGGCGGGCCGAAGCGCGTAGAAGAACCGCTTGAGCTTGCCTCCGGAGTCGGCGATGTGGCGCCCGCCGACGTGGAGGTAGTGGTCGAGCACCCGCTCCCGGTCCACGATCCGGTCGGCGAGTTCCAGCATCCCGCCGACGAACGCGGGGTCGCCCCCGTACACGATCGGCGAGCGCAGCCACTCGGTCACGGTCGCGTTTCCCCGCACCAACAGACCGAGAGCTTTGCGTACGTCCCACCCGTTGAGGTCGAAGACGGCGTCCAACGGTGTCTCCACCACATCGCGGAGCGGGGTCAGCCGCAGATAGTCGTCGACCGGTCGAACGAAGAGGAAACGGGCGTCGTAGTCGCTGTCCGGAGACGGGAATCCCCACGCGCGGCTCCCGCTCTCCACGGCCAGCGGGATCGTGACCCCGTGCTCCTCGCACACGCGCGCGAGTCGGCGGTCGATCGCCGCGACGATCCCGGGGTCAAGGGTGTCGGGGATGGCGCGCATGACCTGATGCTATCGGCACCCTTCGAGCGGCCTGGACGCCCGCTGCGAGGCAGCCTCGGACGGCGGAGACCGGCCTACCATCGAAGCATGGACAAGGTGGAGAGCCGGCTCGGCACTCGTGCCGAACGTGCGGCCGAATGGCTGGACGCCAAGCTGCTCCCCGTCCTCGGCCCGCCCCCTCTCGGCCCGTACGACCAGGAGGCGCCGAGGACGGACGCGGCGACGTGCCCGCTCTGCACCCGTCGGATCGACGAGCACACGATGGAGCGCGACCACGGCCACGCCTTCCTCGTCTGCCCGGCACCCGCACGGACGCAGCTGCAGGTCGAATGAGCAACCGGCTAGGAGCCCTTATGGCGCGGCCGTGAGGGCTGGGGGGAGATGTGCGTGTCGGGGGAGCGTCGTCCGTTGGTCGCTGGGGGAGCGAGCAGGAGCGGGATGACGCCGTAGGCGAATGACCCGAGGACCACCAGGATCCACGCGCCCAACACAGCGCGGTACGGGTCGCCCGCGTGGAGAGTGAGTCCGGCGGACACCAGCCATTGCGCGGCGGCAACCGCCGAAACGCTGCCCAACGCGAGGAGAGCGAGTCGTTGGCCGTTCGCATGGATGCGGGGGATGACGGCCACGACCGTGCCGATGCCTCCAGAGACCGTAGACACCGCGAAGGTCGCGGCGAAGAACTCTCCGGTCGGGGTCGCGCAATCCGCCGGCCCATTTGAGGACCAATGAGTTCCAACGGACTCCGGCACTTCTCCGCCCCACGCGAGCCATGACCAGAACGCCAGGACCGATGGAAGCGCGGTCGCGAGCACGGCAGCGAGACTCCGCAGCACGCGTGACGATTCACTCATGGGATCAGTAGGACAAGAGGAGCTCGTGAAAGAAGATCGCATCTAAGATTTCCAATGGTCAGGCTAGCACGCGAATGCCCTGACGGAAACCGGCGGACGCGGATAGGCTCGCCTCATGCGACAGGGCTATGAGTCTCCCGACGAGGCGGTCGGCCTCAATCCGCTGTTCTCCCGGGCCGGGGAGGCGACCGAGTTCCCGCGGTTCGAGCTTCCGGACGGGGAGTCGCTTCCCGATACCGCGTTCCAGGTCGTGCACGACGAGGCCATGCTCGACGGCAATGCGCGGTTGAACCTCGCCACCTTCGTCGGCACGTGGATGGAAGACCAGGCCGGGCGGCTGTACGCCGAGGCCGTGGACAAGAACATCGTCGACAAGGACGAGTACCCGCAGACCGCCGCGATCGAGACCCGGTGCTGGCGGATGCTCGCCGGGCTGTGGAACGCCCCGCACCCCGACCGCTCGATCGGCACCTCCACCATCGGCTCGTCGGAGGCCTGCATGCTCGGCGGGCTCGCCCTCAAGCGGCGGTGGCAGCACAGCCGGCGCTCGGCGGGGCTGTCGACCGAGAAGCCCAACCTGGTGATGAGCGCCGCCGTGCAGGTGTGCTGGGAGAAGTTCTGCAACTACTTCGAGGTGGAGCCGCGGTTCGTGCCGATCTCGCTCGAGCATCCGACCCTCGACGGCGCCGAGCTCGACGCGTACATCGACGAGAACACCATCGGGGTGGTCGCCATCATGGGCGTCACCTACACCGGCAGGTACGAGCCGGTGAAGGCGATCAGCGACGCCCTCGACGACCTCCAGCGGCGCACGGGCCTCGACGTGCCCATCCACGTCGACGGAGCGTCGGGGGCGATGGTCGCGCCGTTCCTGCAGCCGGACCTCGAGTGGGACTTCCGCCTCGAGCGGGTGGCCTCCATCAACACCTCCGGCCACAAGTACGGGCTTGTCTACCCGGGCATCGGCTGGGTGGTCTGGCGGGAAGCGGACCTGCTGCCCGACGACCTCGTCTTCCGCGTCAGCTACCTCGGCGGCGAGATGCCGACGTTCGCGCTCAACTTCTCACGGCCGGGAGCGCAGGTGCTGCTGCAGTACTACCAGTTCCTCCGGCTCGGCTTCGACGGCTATCGCCGCGTCCAGGCGGCCTCCCGCGACGTCGCCCGCTATCTGGCCGACGAGGTCGCCACCCTCCCGCACTTCGACATCTGGACGGACGGCTCCGACATCCCGGTCACCGCGTGGCAGCTGAAAGACGGTCACGACTCGCTCTGGACGCTCTACGACCTGTCGGCGCGGCTGCGCGCGCACGGCTGGCTGGTGCCGGCCTATCCGATGCCCGAGGCGCTGACCGAGGTGACGGTGCAGCGCGCGGTGATCCGCAACGGCCTCAGCCGCGATCTCGCCGGCGGGCTGGTGGACGCGATCACCGCCGCCGTGCACGAACTCGACGAGCTGCAGGCGCCCATGCCGGGCCCGAAGCGGGTGCCGTTCCACCACTGAGCGCCTGGGCCGGCCGCCCGGCCGGTCAGGGGAGGAGCGCGAGCTTTCCGCCGGGGTGCCCTCCCGCCAGGAAGCGGAGCGCTTCCGGCGCGTCGGCCAGGGGGTAGGTGCGGGCGATCGGCACCTGCAGGCGGCCCTCGGCTGCGAGCTGAAGGAGGCGCGGGCGCACCGCGTCGCGGAACGCTGCGCTCTCGGGCTGCGCGCCGGCGATGGCGTGGAAGCCTTCGGCCTTCGCTTGCCCGGACGCGACGATCGTGACGATGCGGTCGCGATCGGCGACGAGAGCGAGCGACACCTCCACCGCCTCCTCCGTGCCGACGGTGTCGAGCGCCGCGGCGATCGGTCCGTTCGCCTCGGCGCGCACCCGGTCGGCGAGCCCGGGGCCGTAGGCGACGGGGAGGCCGCCGAAGCGGCGGACCCGCGCGAAGCTGCCCTCGCTCGCCGTGCCGATGACGCGGGCGTCCAACTCGGCGGCCTGCTGCAGGATGCTGACGCCGACCGCTCCGGAGGCGCCGTGCACGAGGATGGTGTCCCCGGCGGCGACGCGTGTGACGTCGAGCATCTGCGCGGCGGTCGAGCCGGCGAGCAGCAGGTTCGCGGCCTCCTCGTCCGACAGCCTCGCGGGCTTGGCGAACACGTCGGCCGCCGGGACCGTGAGCTCGGTGGCGTACCCGCCCCGGATCCGGAACGCGACCACCGCATCGCCCGGGGCGCCGCCGCCCGAGGCGATCTCGGTGTCCGGTCCGAGCTCCACGAGCTCCCCGGCGACCTCGTAGCCGATCGGCGCGGGCAGCTCGAGACCCGGACGCGGGCTCGCGACGTGCTTGTAGTCGGCCGGATTGACACCGGCGGCGTGCACCCGGATGGTGACCTCGCCGCGCCCCGGACGCGGAACCTCCCGCTCCGCGAACGTCCAGGTGTCGGGGGACCCCCACTGCTCTGCCAACCACACGCGTGCCATGGCGACAGTCAACCCGCGGATCCTGTGCGCCGCCTCAGGATGTCAGGTTCGCGGTGCGCGCCGGGCGTCGAACCAGGCCGCACCTCGACCGACCCAGAGCGGAAGCGCGATCGCGACCGCGAGTCCCATCGACAGGATCCCGGCGATCGGCTCGCTCGTGAGCGCGGTGTAGAGCCCGACGGCCAGGTGGACCAGACTCGCGAGCAGCACGACGACGCGAGCGACGTCGACCCCGCGGAAGACCCCGAAACCGACCGCGAGGTAGGCGAGCGCGACCACCAGATAGCCGATCGAGGACGCGAACAGGCTCCCGGCCAGCGTGGAGGGGAGCGCGTCGGGCACCGCCGACAGCACCAGCACCAGGATGCTGAGCACGAGCTCCAGTGCGCCGACGACCCAGCAGAGCACGGCGACGGCCGTCACCACGCCCGGACGACGCCCGGGAGACGGCACGGCGGGCGGCTGCGGCGCGGCGGGCTGTCCGGTCACGAGGGGTTCACCGTGTCGGAGGCTTTGCCGCTGTGGCGGGCACGGCGCGTGCGGGTCGGCGCCAGCCGGAGCATCTGCGCGGTGGAGCTGTCGTCGAGCTCGACGAGGGAGCTCCGCGACTTGATGAAGTCGCTGAACGAGCGGAAGCCGAGCGCCTTCTCGCTGAACGAGGGGTCCATCCGCTTCATCTGGCCTTTCACCGACGAGCTGTGCAGCCACTCCGCGTCGTCCTTCTCGTGGCCGAGCTGCATGGCGCGCGCGAGCAGCCGGGTGGCGACGATCTGCGGGTCTTCGGCCGGCTCCTCCTCCGGCTCCTCCTCGGGTGCAGCCGCTTTACGCTTGCGGGCCGGACGCTTCGGCTGCTCGGCCTCAGGCGTGTTCGCGTCCGGCTTCGCCGCGGCGGTGCGACCGCGTCGCGACGTCGTCGCTGCGCTCGCGGCACCCTGCACCGCGGTGTCGGTGTCGGCGTCCGCTGTTCCGGCGTCCGCTTCGGCGTCGGTGTCGGGCTGCTCCGCGGGGCCGACCGTCCCTGCGGCATCCGTCGCCGCCTCGTCGCGTGCGATGCCGGGGAGGTCGTCGTAGCTCACGAACTCGTCGCAGGCGGCGGCGAGCGAGCGGGCCGTCGAGCCGGCGACGCCGATGCCGATGACGTACCGCCCGAGGCGCTTGATGCGCTGGGCCAGCGGCACGTAGTCTGAGTCGCCCGCCACGATCACGACATGTGTGAGCTCCGGGAGGCGGAAGAGATCCTCCACGGCATCGACAGCGAGGCGGATGTCGGCGCCGTTCTTGGCGTAGGCCGCCGCGGGGAAGAGCTGCACGAGGTCCACGGCCCGGCCGACGAGCTGGCCGCGATACTCCGCGTTGACGGCGGCGGACCAGTCCGCGTAGGCGCGGGTGAGTACGAGCGTGCCGAACGACGAAGCGAAGTCGATGACGGCGCCGAGGTCGACGCGCGCTTCGGCCAGCTTCGCGACGAAGGCCGGCTTCGGCTGCGTGCCCGACTTCTGCCGATCGCGCATGAACTGGCCACGGCCGTGCACCTGGTCGTAGCGCGAAATGATGATGTTGTCGAAGTCGATGTAGACCGCGACTCGGCCGTCCCCAGGTTCGCTCATGCAGTCACGATATCCCGGGGGTCCCTCTCCCCGCCGTCGCTTCCTCACTTTCTCCCGGCTGCACTCGGCGTGTTGCGGAAGAAAGTGAGGAAGCGATGGTGGTGGGTCAGTTCACGTAGCCGTCGGCGACGGTGAGTGCGGCGTCGATCGCGGCGAGGCCGCGACGCAGCTCGCCCTCGTCGATGACGAGCGGCGGCGCGATGTGGATGCGGTTGAAGTGGGTGAACGGCCAGACGCCAGCAGCCTTGCAGGCCGCGGCGACCGCGCCCATCGGCGCCGCGTCGGCACCCGCCGCGTTGAACGGGACCAGCGGCTCCCGCGTCTCGCGGTCGCGCACCAGCTCGAGTGCCCAGAACAGCCCGCGCCCGCGCACCTCGCCCAGCGAGGGGTGCCGGTCGAGCCAGGCTGTGATCTCAGGCTCGACGACGCGCTCGCCGAGGTCGCGGACGCGCTCCAGGATGCCGTCGCGCTCGAACACGTCGAAGGTCGCGACGCCGGCCGCGCACGCCAGCGGGTGGCCGGAGTACGTCAGACCGCCCTGGAAGGACACGTCGTCGAAGAACGAGGCGATCGCGTCGGAGATGACGACGCCGCCGAGCGGGACGTATCCGGAGTTGACGCCCTTCGCGAACGTGATCAGGTCGGGGACCACATCGAACGCGTCGACGGCGAACCACTCGCCGACCCGGCCGAATCCGACCATGACCTCGTCGGCGATGTAGACGATGCCGTACTTGTCGCAGAGCGCGCGCACGCCGGCGAGGTAGCCGGGCGGCGGCACCAGCACGCCGTTGGTCCCGACGACCGTCTCGATGATGATCGCGGCGACCGTGGCGGCGCCCTCGAGCACGATGACGTTCTCGAGGTGTTCGAGCGCGCGCTGCGTCTCTTCCTGCGGAGTCGTCGCGTGGAACGCCGAACGGTAGAGGTAGGGCCCGAAGAAGTGCGCCACCGATGAGTCGCTGGGCTCGTTGGCCCAGCGCCGTGGGTCGCCCGTGAGCGAGATCGCCGTGGCGGTGCCGCCGTGGTAAGAGCGGTACATCGACAGCACCTTGCGACGCCCGGTCACCCGTCGCGCCATCCGGACGGCGTACTCGTTGGCGTCGGCGCCGCCGTTGGTGAAGAACACCTTGTTCAGGGTGCCGGGGGCGACCCGGGCGATGCGGCGGGCGAGCTCTCCGCGGACGTCGTTCGCCATCGAGGGCTGGATGGTCGCGAGGCGACCCGCCTGCTGCTGGATGGCGGCGACCAGGTCGGGGTGCTGGTGGCCCAGGTTGAGGTTGACGAGCTGGGAGCTGAAGTCGAGGTACGCGTTGCCCTGGTAGTCCCAGAACGTCGAGCCCTCGCCCGCGGCAATCGGCAGCGGATCGATCTGCGCCTGCGCGCTCCAGGAGTGGAAGACGTGGCTGCGGTCGTCGCTGCGCACCTGCGTCTCGGCGTCGGAGTCGCCGAAGGCGTGCTCGACTCCCCGGCGGTCGGTGAATCCCGTGCGGGCGGCGGTGGCGGGGGAGATGGTGTCGGTCATGCGGATGATCCTTCCGAGAGCTGTCTGCGGATCAGGAGTTGCCAGGGAAGGCGAGCTCGATCTTCGAGTGCACCGGGTCGGGCCAGCGCGTGGTCACGACCTTGCTGCGAGTGTAGAAGTGGAACGACTCGGGACCGTAGATGTGCGAGTCGCCGAACAGCGAGTTCTTCCAGCCTCCGAACGAGTAGGCGCCGACCGGGACGGGGATCGGCACGTTGATGCCGACCATGCCGACCTCGATCTCGAACTCGAACTGGCGGGCGGCGCCGCCGTCGCGCGTGAACAGCGCGACGCCGTTGCCGTAGGGGTTCGCGTTGATCAGGGCGACCGCCTCGTCGAAGGTGTCGACGCGCACGACCGAGAGCACCGGACCGAAGATCTCGTCGTCGTAGACGGCCATGCCGGGCGCGACGTCGTCGATCAGGCTGACGCCGACGAAGAAGCCGTCGCCGTCGAACTGCTGAGCCGTTCCGTCGACGACGACCGTTGCGCCCTCCGCCTCGGCCTTCGCGACGTACGATGCGACCTTGTCGCGGTGCTCGCGCGTGATGAGCGGGCCCATCTCGCTGGCCGGGTCGGTGCCGGGGCCGATCGCGAGCGACCCGAGGCGTCGCTGGATGGCCGGGACGAGCTTGTCGCCGGCCTCGCCGACCGCGACGAGCACGCTGACCGCCATGCAGCGCTCGCCGGCCGAGCCGTACGCCGCGGAGACGGCGGCGTCGGCCGCGGCCTCGATGTCGGCGTCCTCGAGAACCACCATGTGGTTCTTGGCGCCGCCGAGCGCCTGCACCCGCTTGCCGTTCGCGCTCGCGCGCTGGTAGATCGACCGCGCGATCGGGGTCGACCCGACGAACGAGACGGCCGACACGTCCGGGGAGTCGAGCAGGGTGTCGACCGCCTCCTTGTCGCCGTGCACGACGTTGAGGACGCCGGCGGGCAGGCCGGCCTCGGCGAAGAGCTTGGCGAGGTAGACAGACGCCGACGGGTCCTTCTCGCTGGGCTTGAGCACGACGGTGTTGCCGCAGGCGATCGCGCTGGCGACCATCCACAGCGGCACCATCACCGGGAAGTTGAACGGCGTGATGCACGCGACGACCCCGACCGGCTGCTTGACGCTGTGCACGTCGATGCCGGTGGAGACCTGCTCGCTGTACTCGCCCTTGAGCTTGTCGATCAGACCGGTCGCGAACTCGACGTTCTCGAGCCCTCGGCCGATCTCGCCCGCGGCGTCGGAGAGCACCTTGCCGTGCTCGCTCGTCACGATGGCCGCCAGTTCGCCGCGCCGCTCGGTGAGGAGGTGGCGGAGGCGGAAGAGCACGTCCGCACGCTTGGTGAGGCTCGTGGCGCGCCAGCCGGGAAGCGCGGCCTTCGCCGCGGCGATGGCGGCCTCGGTCTCGGCGGCGCTGGCCAGCGCGACGTCGTGCTGGCGGATGCCGGTTGCGGGGTCGAAGACCGGTCCGAGGCGTGCCGGCTCGCCGGTCTCCTCACCGTTCACGAAGTGGCGGATCAGGGCCACGGAGTCCTCCTGGAAGTGCTGCGCCGGACGGAATGCCCGGAAGGGAAGTAGGCTTGCAATCCCCATGATCACAGAGCGGAGGAGCGATCGGTGATGCCAGATCGTCGGGCGTTCGGGCAAGACAGTACACATCGTCCGGGAGGCGAGAGGATGCTCCTGCCGACGGTCAGGGAGATCCTGCGCATGGACCCGATGGCGGACGCCCTGCCCGAGGTCCTCGCCGGTGAGGGCGGCCTCGACGTCCTGGTGCGTTGGGTGCACGTGGCGGAGACCGCTGACGTCGCACGGCTGGTGTCGGGCGGCGAGCTGCTGCTCGCCACCGGTCTCGCCTGGCCGCGCGACGCGCGCGGCCTGCACAGCCTGGGACGCGAGCTCGCGGAAGCCGAGATCGCCGGCCTGGTGCTGGAGCTCGGCGACCGCACGCCGGTCGCCCCGCAGCCGCTGGTCGACGAGTTCCGCGACGCCGGCCTCCCGTTCATCGTGCTGCACCGCGAGGCGCGATTCGTCGCCATCACCGAGGCGGTGCACGCACGCATCATCGATGATCAGACCGTGGCTTTGCGGGCGCGCGACGAGATCCGCGAGCTCTTCACCGGTCTCAGCCTGCGCGGCAGCCCTGCCGACTTCATCGTGGCGCAGGCGGCGCGTGCGCTCGGCTGCCCCGTCGTGCTGGAGGACACCGGCCACCAGGTGCTCGTCGCCGAGAACGTGGGGGAGGGCGAAGCGGAGCTTGACCGCTGGGAGCAGCGCTCGCGCGCCGCTCATCGCGGGGCGGGCGAGCCCGGCTGGACGATGACCCCGGTGGAGGCGCGCGGGATGCGCTGGGGGCACCTGGTCGCGCTCCCCGGCGAACCGCACCCCGCCGGCCGCTCCAGCGTGCTCGAACAGGCCGCCGTGGCACTTGCGCTCAGCCGCCTCGCCGACCGCGACGACGACGAGTGGATCCGGCGCAGCCACGACGCTCTCCTCGCCGCCCTGCTGGGGCGTCGGTTCTCGCGGGACGGCGGCATGGCCGCACGGTTCGAGGCCGCGGGGTTCCCGGTCGCCGGTCGTGTGCTCGCGGGCGTCGCCGTCCGCAGTCGGTCGGGTCGCGTCGAGCCTGGTGCCGCAGGCAGAGCGGTCGAGGCGGCGACGGCGGCCGGTGCGCAGGCGATCGCCGCCGCACATCCGTCGTCGCCCGGACTGCTGGTGCTCGCGGTGTCGGCGCGCGCCGGCCGCCCGGCGGCGGACGCCGTAGCCGAGGCCCTCGCCAGCGGGGACGCCGCGGTCGTCGGGGTCGGATCGGACGCTCACGGCATCCCCGGGCTGCTCTCGTCCGTCGAGGAGGCCGTCGAGCTGAGCGGGCGCGGCGCGGGCGGGCGCGGTCGGCACGCCGTCGTGCAGCGGGCCGAGAGCAGGCCCCTCCTGCGTCTGGTGACGGCGTTCGGGGACGACCCGCGGCTGCAGGAGTACTCGGAGCGGATGTTGCGCCCCCTGATCGAGTACGACCTCGCCAACGACGGCGACCTGGTCGAGGTGCTGCGGGCGTACCTGAGCCATCCCGGCAACAGGACCCGTGCCGCCGCGGCGAGTCACCTCTCGCGCTCGGTCTTCTACCAGCGGATCGCGCTCATCGAGGACCTCCTGGGCCTCGACCTCGACGACGGCGAGACCGTCGGCGCGCTGCACGCGGCGGTGCTGGCCAGGAGGGTGCGGGGCTGATCAGGAGGGCGCGGGGCTGATCGCCGCCCGGCGCGGCGTCGGTCAGTCGGCCGCCGCCGTCAGGTAGACCTTCCGCAGCGTCTCCGACACCGTCCAGACCGTCCGGTCTCCGGCCGAGAGCCGCACGACGTCGCCGGGTGCGAGCTCCAGCCGGCGTCCTGTCTCGGTGAAGTCGACGACGGCCCGACCCGCGATCACCACGAAGAGCTCGTCCGCCTCCACATCGGTGGCCGTGCCCGGCGCCATCTCCCAGATCCCGACCTCCAGCGCCCGGCCGTCCGGTCCGCCGAAGCGCCCGAGCTCGGCCAGAGCCGTCAGCTCGTCGCCGGGAACGGCATGCAGGGGAAGCCCCAGTGCGGGCACACTCGTGGTCTCGTTCAGGATGTCCATGTTCCTCGTCTCGTCTCTCGTCGCAGCGGTCGCCCGGTCATGCGCTCGCCAGCGTCTTCGCCATGTCCTCCGTGGAGGCCCCACTCCTGCGCAGCACCAGGGCGACGACAGCGAGCGCCACCAGCGTGAGCACGAACATCACCGCCGAGACCGCGGCGATCTCGGGTCGAAGCCCGACGCGCAGCGAGCTGAAGATGTACACCGGCCACGGCGTCGCGCCCGGCACCTGCACGAAGCTCGACACGATCGTGTTGTCGAGGCTCAGCGTGAACGACATCAGGGCGCCCGCCCAGATCGCTGGGCTGGCCACCGGAAGGGTGATCTGCCAGAACCGCTTGAGCGGAGGGGCGTAGAGGTCGGCCGCGGCCTCCTCCAGCGACTCGTCCATGCCCTGCATCCTGGCCCGCACGATGAAGGTGACGACGGCCACCGACAGGACGGCGTGCGACACGACGAGGCGCACCATGCCGTTGCTGAACACGCCGATGCCGAAATCGGTGCCCAGGCTGACGAACCAGGGGAGCATCGAGATCGCATCGACGATCTCGGGCGTGAACAGCGTGATCGTCAGCAGCAGGGTGGCCCAGAGCACCCACGGCGCCCGCCGGGCCGCGCGGGCGAGCGCGAGCCCGCCCAGCGTGCCGAGCAGGGTGGAGACGACGGCTGCTCCGACGGCTGCTTCCAGCGAGGTGACCACCGAGGCCCGGATCACCGGGTTCGCCCAGGCGTTCGCATAGGCGTCGAAGCCGAAACCCTGCCAGGTCGCGAGCAGCCTGCCGGTGTTGAAGGAGTAGGCCAGCATCACGATGATCGGCAGGAACAGGAACGCGAAGACCAGCACGCCCCAGACGGTCAGCCCGATCGCGACGCCGTCGCGGCGCGCGCGGCGGGGCGTCGGCCGCTCCATCGTCGTCCCGGTCATGCGGCACCTCCCAGCTCGACGCGGCGCGATCGGCGCACCACGAGGCGGACCAGCAGGGCCAGCCCGCCGACGATGACGACCGCTGCGGCGATGAACAGCATCAGCAGCACGGCCATCGCCGAGCCGAGCGCCCAGTTCTGCGCGGTGTTGAACTGGCTCGCGACCAACTGCCCCACCATGTTGCCCTGTGCGCCGCCGAGCACGGAGGCGGTGACGTAGTCGCCCATCAGCGGGATGAAGACGAGCAGGCAGCCGGATGCGATGCCGGGCGCGGCGAGCGGCAGCGTCACCTGCAGGAACGTGCGGACGCGGTTCGCGCCGAGGTCCGCGCTCGCCTCCCGCAGCGGCCGGCCGGCCCGGTCCATCGCGACGTAGAGCGGGAGGATCATCAACGGCAGGTAGTTGTAGACCACACCGAGCTGCACTGCTGCCTGGGTGTAGAGCACGTCGAGCTTGCCGTGCAGGAGCCCGGTGCTCTGCAGGAGCTGCGAGAGGAATCCCTGGGGGGAGAGCACGATCTGCCAGCCCAGGGTGCGCACGAGGAAGTTCGTCCAGAACGGCACGAGCACGAGCGCGAGGGCCAGCGCCCGGTACTGCGGTTTGAGCTTGACCGCGAGCCAGTACGCGAAGGGAACGGCGATGACCAGGCAGATCGCGGTGCCGA
The DNA here is from genome assembly GCF_017565305.1 of Leifsonia sp. TF02-11. Taxonomy (GTDB): domain Bacteria; phylum Actinomycetota; class Actinomycetes; order Actinomycetales; family Microbacteriaceae; genus Leifsonia. The sequence goes on along the minus strand of NZ_JAGEKP010000010.1, from coordinate 82,755 downwards.
CCAGCCCGATGCGCAGGGTGTTCAGGAAGGTGCCGAGGAAGGTCGCGTCGAGTGCCTCCGCGTACCGGTCGAACGAGAGCCGGTCGTTGGCGTGCGCCGAGAACAGGTCGGGCTTGTAGCCGAAGCTGTACCAGAGCACCAGGGCGAGCGGGACGATGAAGAAGAACAGCACGAACGCCCAGGTCGGGAAGCCGGCGACCGTCGTGCCGGAGATCCGCTTGCGGGCGCCGGGCGGCCCGGTGCGCCTGCGGGAGCCGTCGAGGGCCGTGGTCTGCGCTGTCGCCGTCATGATCCCGCCTTCGCCATCATCCGGTTCACGATCTGCACGAGCCGCTCCGCCGCGTCGTTGAGCTCGGCCGGAGTCAGCCGGGCGATCACGTCGTCGGACGGGAACACCAGCTCGGGCAGGTCGAACTTCTCCTTCTCCGCGCGCTCCCGGAGTCCCTTCACGCCCGTCGAGTAGCCGATGTAGTCGACCTCCTTGTAGGAGGCGTCGGGCTCGAGGATCGCGTCGATGAACGCATAGGCGGCATCCGGGTGCTGGGCGCCGGTCGCGAGGGCCCAGGTGTCCATCCACAGGTTCGCGGTCGGCGTCGGATACACGAACTTCCAGTTCGCGGGGATCTTGCCGCTCGCCAGCATCCCCTGCCGGGCGTCGCCGTTGAACGCCTGGATGAGGGCGAAGGTGCCCTCGGGGATGCCGGAGGTGACCGCCGTGGAGTTGAACGCCTTGAGGTGCGGTGCGAGGGTGCCGACGAGGTACTTCTCTGCGGCGTCGAGGTGCGCCTTGTCCGTGGTGTTCGGGTCGATGCCGTTGGCCGCGAAGTACATGCTGGTGACCTCCCACGGGTCCTCCAGCACGGCCACGTTGCGGCTCGCCTCCTTCTGGGCGGCGTCGAGGAAGTCGGCCCACGAGGTCATCGGGCGCGTGATCACGTTCGTGTCGTATGCGAACCCGGTCGTGCCCCAGTCTTTGCAGACGGTGTAGACGTTGCCGCGGTCCCACGACTGGTTCGTGTACGCGGCCTCCAGGTTGTGCAGGTTCTTCAGGCGTGAGTGGTCGAGCTTCTGCAGCAGGCCGTTGGCGACCATCATCGGCACGTAGTTGCCGGTGGGCACGACGATGTCGTAGCCGCTGGTGCCCCGGGTGGCGCCGAGCTTGGCGATCATCTCCTCGTTGGATCCGTACGAGTCGAGCTGCACGGTCACGCCCGATGCCTTCTGGAACGCGCTGATGTTGCCCGGGTCGTCGTAGTCGCCCCAGCTGTAGACGTTCAACTGGCTCTCGATCACGCCGTCGGCCCGGGCTGACGCGCCGAAGGCGGTCTGCCGGCTGCAGGCGCTCAGCGCGAGGCCGGCCGCGCCGAGCGCGAAACCGCCGAGCAGCGCCCGCCGGCTGATCCGCGCGGAGGACGCGCGGGGGATGAGCGCGACGACGTCGGCGGTGCGCGCGGTGGAGCCCACCATCTACGCAGCCTCCTCGTTCGGCTCAGTGGCGGCGAAGACGTGCAGGGCGTCGTCGCTCCAGCCGCACCACACCCGTGCGCCGGTGGTGAGCTGCTCCGCACGCGACGGCGCGACCCGGGAGATCAGCTCGAGTCCCGAATCGGTCACGACGACGTACTGGATGGCGTCGCCGAGGAACGAGATGCCGGCGAGGGTGCCCGCCAGGGCGGAGCCGGACGGCCGCGATGCCGTGACCGTGATCGCCTCGGCACGGATGGCGGCGCGCACGCGCTCGCCGGGTCGTGCGCTGTGCCGCAGGAGGGCGTCGGCGTGGGCGGCGCTCACGACGCCGTCGGCCGCCAGCAGGGCCCCGTCGGACTGCACTGCCGCGTCGATGAAGTTCTGCTTGCCGATGAAGCCCGCCACGAAGGCCGTCGCCGGGTTCGTGTAGATCTCCTCGGTGCCGCCGAGCTGTTCGATGTGGCCGCCCTGCATGACGACGATCCTGTCGCTCATGGACAGGGCCTCCTGCTGGTCGTGCGTCACGAACACGAACGTGATCCCCAGCTGGCGCTGCAGCAGCTTCAGCTCGATCTGCATCTCTTCGCGCAGTTTGCGGTCGAGTGCCGACATCGGCTCGTCGAGCAGCAGCACGCGCGGCCGGTTGACCAGGGCGCGCGCGAGGGCGACGCGCTGCTGCTGGCCGCCCGACAGCTTCTGCGGGCTGCGGTCGGCGAACGAGCCCATGCGCGAGAGCTCCAGCGCATCCCGTACCCGCTGCGCGATCTCGGCCCGCGGCACGCGCTTCTGGCGGAGGCCGTACGCCACGTTCTCGGCCACGGTCATGTGCGGGAACAGCGCGTATGACTGGAACACGGTGTTCACGGGCCGCTTGTGCGGAGGGGTGCGCAGGACACTCGTGCCTCCGACCAGGATGTCGCCGGCGTCCGGCTGCTCGAATCCCGCGATCATGCGCAGCAGCGTCGTCTTGCCGCAGCCCGACGGGCCGAGGAGCGAGAGGAACTCGCCGCTGTGCACGTCGAGGTCGATCCGGTCGACGGCCGTAGCGTCACCGAACCGCTTCGTCACGCCGTGCAGGCGGACCGAGCCGTCCTGGTCGGGCGGAGAGGCCGTCGATGACGGGGAGGAGGTGGCTGTTGTCACAGCATCGTCCTTTCTAGCGGGGGAGGAGGGCGGCCCGGCGCCGGTGCCGGGTGCTCACGAGTCGAAGCCGAGCCCGACGGCGTCGAGCGTCCGGAGGAAGAGGTTGCGCTCGCCCTCGCGGTGGTCGGCGCGGTTCAGCGACCACCTGGTCAGGTTGATGCCGATCGCGGCAGCGGGCTCTGGCGGGAACGGCAACGGCCGGCTGCGGACCATCGCCAGCTCGGTGCGCTCCGTCGATCGACCCTCCAGCAGATCGAGCATCACCTGCGCGCCGAAGTGGGTCGCGGCGACCCCCAGCCCGGTGTAGCCGGTCGCGTAGGCGACCTTGCCGTCGCGCGCGGTGCCGAAGAACGCGCAGAACCGGCTGCAGGTGTCGATCGCGCCGGCCCAGCGATGCGTGAAGGTGAGCCCCTCGAGCTGCGGGAAGGTCGTGAAGAAGTGGCTCGCCAGCCTCCGGAACGTCTCCGGGCGGTCCTCGTAGCGCTCGCGGACGCGTCCGCCGAAGTGGTAGATGGCGTCGTAGCCGCCGAAGAGGATGCGGTTGTCGCGGGTCAGCCGGTAATAGTGGAACTGGTTCGCGGAGTCGCCCAGCCCCTGTCGTCCCGACCAGCCGATCGACGCCAGCTGCTCGGTGGAGAGCGGCTCGGTCATCAGCACGTAGTCGTAGACGGGGACCGTGGCCAGGCGGTTGCGCTTGAGCAGGCTGGGGAACACGTTGGTCGCCAGCGCCGTGCGCCTCGAGCGGACGACGCCCGCCGGTGTGTACAGCGTGGTGCCGTCGCCGATGCCCTCGACGGGGGAGTGCTCGAAGATCTCGACCCCGGCCGCCGCGCACGCCCGGGCGAGGGCTCTGGCGAGCTTGGCGGGGTGGACCAACGCCGAGTCCCTGGTGCGGAGGAGGCCGCCGAGGTACGTCGGGGAGTGCACTTCGGCTTGCACGGCCGCCGCGTCGAGGAAGCGCGCGTCCGGTCCCTCCGCCGCTTCGCGCAGCCACTCCACCTGGTGCGGCTCCGTCGCCAGGTCGATGGCACCGTTGCGCTCGAACTCCGCGTCGAGAGACAGCTCGGCGACGGCGGCCTCGATCTCGTCGAGGTTCTTCATCCCGAGCCGTTGGAGGACGTCGAACTCCTCCGGGAACCGGCTGCGGCCGTTCTCGTCGCCGTGGGTGAGGCTGGCCTCGCAGAAGCCGCCGTTGCGTCCGGAGGCGGCCCAGCCGATCCGCCGGCCCTCGAGGAGGACGACCCGGGCGTCCGGATTCTCGCGCTTGGCCAGCAGCGCGGTCCAGAGGCCCGAGTAGCCACCGCCGACGACGGCGAGGTCGCAGCTCAGGTCGCCGCTCACGCGCGGGTAGGAGTCGCCGGGCGCGTCTTCGATCCAGAACACCCCCTGCCGAGCGGGAGCGAGCGCGTGGGCGACGACCGAGTCGTTGGGACGCTGACGTTCGAACACGGTGGTGCTGGCCACGGGAGACCTCTCTGAGATGGGTTCCGGCCATTCTTCCGGGTCGTGGCCGATCCGATCGTCGGGAATCCGGGAGGACTCCATGCAAAGCGTCCGGTGCCGGGGTGTGCGCTGAACCGCTTCAGTCCGATGTACTCTTGGCCCGTCCGGCGTGCGAAGGGAGCGGTCGATGGTGTCAGCGACGCGGGTGACGATCGGCGGCCTCGCCGACCGGCTCGGGCTGTCCAAGGCGTCGGTGTCGTACGCGCTCAACGGCCAGCCCGGCGTGAGCGACGACACCCGCCGCCGCGTCCTCGACCTCGCGGAGGAGCTCGGCTGGCATCCCAGCTCGAGCGCCCGCGCGCTCTCCCGCGCCCGGTCCGACGCGATCGGGATCGTGCTGCGCCGCGACCCCGGCCTACTCGGCACCGAGCCGTACTACATGAGCCTCCTGGCCGGGGTGGAGGCCGAGCTCGCCGAGAGCGGCCAATCGCTGCTGCTGCGGATGGTCGGCACCTCGAACGGCCAGGATCTCGCCGCCTACCGGCGCTGGAGCGCAGAGCGGCGCGTCGATGGCGTGATGCTCTTCGATATCGTGGTCGGCGACCCGCGACCTGCATTGCTCGACGAGCTCGGCCTGGCATTCGTGCTGCACGGCAACGACGAGTCGACGGCTCCGGGCCGCGTGCTGCTCTACGACGCGTTCGGCGACGCCAGAGTGCTGGTCGACCACCTGCACGCGCTGGGTCACCGCCGCATCCTGCACATCCAGGGACCGCAGGAGTTCGAGCACGAGCAGGAGCGCGCCGCTGCGATCGCCCGGTTCGCGGCCGAACACGGCATGCAGGCCGCGTCGGAGCCCTCGGACTATTCGATGGAGGCCGGCGAGCGCATCGCGGCTGCCCACGCCGGCGACCCCGGGCTGACCGCGATCGTGACCTCGAACGACCTGCTCGCGCTCGGCGCCCAGGCCGCACTGTCGCGCCGGGGCAGGGACGACATCGCTCTGGTCAGCTGGGACGACTCGCTGATCTGCCGCCTGGGCTCGCACCCGCTCACGGCGCTCGCCCGCTTCCCCGAGGAGCAGGGCAGGCGCGCCACCCGGATGCTGCTGGACGAGCTCTCCGGGGTCGAGACGGCGACCCGCACCGCACGGCCCTCCGAGCTGATCGTGCGGTCGACGAGCGTTCGGGCACAGCCGGCCTGAGAAAACGTATCCGATATACACCGGATTCTCCTGCGATCAACTCTTGGAATCACTGAACCGGTTCAGTTATAGTCGCCCTGGTGTCACGTGCGCTCCCCGGGGACGGGAGCGGCGACGCACCCATCAAGAGACGAAGGAGTCACAATGAGGAAACGCGTCATCGCCGCGGCAGCGCTGGCGGCCACGATCTCGCTCGTGGCGGCGGGCTGCAGCAGCAATGGTTCGTCGTCGTCGGCCAGCGGGTCGACCATCACCTACTGGGCCAGCAACCAGGGGACCAGCCTCGACAACGACAAGCAGGTACTCACCCCGGTGCTGGACGACTTCACCAAGAAAACCGGCGTCAAGGTCAAGCTCGAGGTCATCGGCTGGAACGACCTGCAGACGCGCATCCAGACCGCGGTCACCTCCGGACAGGGTCCCGACGTGCTGAACATCGGCAACACCTGGGCAGCCTCCCTGCAGGCGACCGGCGCCTTCCTGCCGTTCGGCGACAGCGAGATGAAGGCCATCGGGGGCAGCGACAAGTTCGTGAAGACCGCGCTCGACACCGGCGGCGCCGCCGGCAAGACGCCCACCAGTGTTCCGCTCTACGGTCTCGCGTACGGCCTCTACTACAACAAGAAGATGTTCTCCGACGCCGGTGTGCAGCCGCCGACCAACTGGGAGGAGCTGGTCACCGACGCCAAGAAGCTGACCACCGGCAGCCAGTACGGCTTCTCGCTCGCGGCCGGCAGCTACACCGAGAACGCGCACTTCGCGTTCATCAACTCGGCGCAGAACGGCGGCGAGTGGTTCGACACCAAGGGCAACCCGACGTTCACCAGCCAGGCGAACATCGACGGCATCAAGCGCTACCTCGACCTCATGCAGACCGACAAGGTCGTGAACACCTCCAACGCCCAGTACGACAACGGCGTGCAGGCGGTCAACGACTTCGCCACCGGCAAGGTCGCGATGATCCTCAGCCAGAACAACGCCGACTCGTCGATCAACGCCAACGGCATGAAGTCCGACGCGTACGGCGTCGTGCCGTTCCCGTCGCCCGAGGGTGGCAAGCCGGTCGCGAGCCACGTCGCCGGCATCAACCTGTCGATCTTCAAGAACACCAAGAACAAGGACGCCGCCCTCGAGTTCGTCAAGTACATGACGAGCGAGTCGGTGCAGTCCACGCTCGGCAAGCCGTACGCGACGCTGCCGGTGCTGAACGGCGCCAAGCCGAACTTCACCGACAACGCGGACGAGGCCGCCACGTTCCAGAAGATCTACAACGAGATGTCCAAGCCTCTGCCGCTGGTGCCGGCCGAGGACCAGTTCGAGAACACCGTCGGCAAGGCGATGAACGACATGTTCGCCAAGATCGCCACGGGCGGCACGGTCTCCGACTCCGACATCAAGTCGGCGCTGCAGACCGCGCAGGACCAGGTCAAGCAGTCGATCGGCGGCTGACGCTCTGAACGACACGCTCGCCGGGCGGGAGGCCGATCCCGCCCGGCGAGCACGTACCACCTGAAGGAGACCCATGTCGACGACGACAGACGTCCGCGGACCGGCGGCCGCGCAGAAACCGGCCCCGGCACCGAGACGCAAGCGGCCCAAGGGCTGGTGGCTGCCCTTCCTGCTGCTCGCACCCGCGGTCGTATTCGAGCTGCTCATCCACGTCGTCCCGATGCTCACGGGCATCTGGATCAGCTTCCTGCAGCTCACCAAGTTCTTCATCGCGAACTGGGGAGAGGCGCCGTTCATCGGCCTCAAGAACTATCAGGTCGCGCTCGATTTCAACGGCTCGGTCGGCGCCGGCCTGCTGCGGTCGTTCTTCGTGACCGTCGGCTTCACCATCCTGGTCGTCGGTCTCTCCTGGGTGCTCGGGATGGCCGCGGCGGTCGCCCTCCAGGGCCGCTTCCGCGGGCGCGCGCTGTTCCGCACCCTGTTCCTCGTGCCCTACGCGCTGCCGCTCTATGCCGGCATCATCACGTGGAAGTTCATGTTCCAGAAGGACACGGGAGCGATCAACCACTTCCTGTACGACAACCTGGGGCTCCCCGGCGACAAGCCGTTCTGGCTGATCGGGCCGAACGCGTTCTGGGCCATCGTCATCGTCGCCATCTGGAGGCTCTGGCCGTTCGCCTTCCTGATGCTGATGGCCGGCCTCCAGTCGATCTCGTCGGAGGTCTACGAGGCCTCGGCCGTGGACGGTGCCAAGCCCTTCCGGCAGTGGCGCTCGATCGCCCTGCCGATGCTCCGCCCGGTCAACTCCGTGCTGCTGCTCGTGATGTTCCTCTGGACGTTCAACGACTTCAACACGCCGTACGTGCTCTTCGGGAGCACGGCCCAGCCCGCGGCGGGCGACCTGATCTCGTTCCACATCTACAACGCCTCGTTCCTGACCTGGAACTTCGGCTCCGGCGCCGCGATGAGCGTGCTCCTGCTGCTGTTCCTGCTCGTCGTCACGGGCATCTACCTGCTTGCCGTCAACCGGAGGAACCGCGATGCGTGAAACCCGCTCTTCCCACGTCTTCCGCTGGGTCGTCGTCGTCTTCCTGACGATCTTCACCGTGGTGCCGCTGTACGTGATGGTGACCTCGTCGATGAAGCCGCTGTCGGAAGTGCAGGGCGCCTTCACCTGGTGGCCGCAGTCGATCACCTTCCAGCCGTTCATCGACATGTGGACGACCGTGCCGCTGGCGTCGTACTTCGTCAACAGCCTCATCGTGTCGAGTGCTGCGACGCTCATCAGCCTGGTGATCGCCGTCTTCGCCGCGTACGCCGTCTCGCGCTACCGGTTCAAGGGCCGCAACGTCTTCACGACGACCGTGCTGTCGACGCAGATGTTCCCCGGCGTCCTGTTCCTGCTTCCGCTGTTCCTGATCTTCGTGAACATCAACCAGGCGGTCGGCATCCAGCTCGTCGGCACCCGCTGGGGCCTCATCATCACCTACTTCACGTTCGTGCTGCCGTTCTCGATCTGGATGCTCGCCGGCTACTTCGACGGCATCCCGCGCGAACTCGACGAGGCCGCGAAGGTCGACGGCTCCGGCCCGATGGGTGCCCTCTGGCACGTCGTGCTCCCGGCTGCCCGGCCCGGGCTCATCGCCGTCGCGATCTACTCCTTCATGACCAGTTGGGGTGAGGTGCTCTTCGCATCCGTGATGACAACGGACGAGAACCGCACGCTCGCGGTCGGCCTGCAGCTCTACTCGACGCAGACGAACGTGTACTGGAACCAGATCATGGCGGCTTCGCTCGTGGTGTCGATCCCGATCGTCGTCGCCTTCCTGCTGCTGCAGCGCAACTTCGTCGCCGGCTTGACCGCCGGCGCGGTCAAGTGAGATCACGGAACCCGGAAGGAAGCATGGATCGTCCATCCCCTGTCCTCACGGTCGGAGACGCACCCGTGGTCTGGCTCGGAGCGAACTTCTGGTCGCGCACCGGAGGACCGCTCATGTGGAAGCGCTACGACCCCGCGATCCTCCGCGAGGAGCTGCGCGTGCTCGCCGACCACGGGCTGAACATGACCAGGTCGTTCTTCTACTGGCCGGACTTCCACCCCACGCCGGACACCCTCGACGAGCAATGCCTGGCCAACTTCGCCGACTTCCTCGACGCGCACACGGAAGTGGGGATGACGACCGTGCCGACGTTCCTGGTCGGCCACATGTCGGGGGAGAACTGGGATCCGTCCTGGCGGGAGGGGCGCGACCTCTACAGCGATGTCTGGTTCGTCGGCCGTCAGGCCTGGTACGTGCGGGAGCTCACGGCGCGATTCGCCGCGCATCCGGCGGTCTCCGGCTGGCTGCTGACGAACGAGATGCCGATCTACGGAGGCGAGGCGCCGCGCCCTGTCGTCGACGCGTGGGCGTCCCTGCTGGTCGACGCCGTGCGCGCCGGCGGCGGCACCCAGCCGGTGTCGGTCGGTGACGGCGCCTGGGGGATCGAGACGACGGGCCACGACAACGGCTTCTCGGTGCGCGACCTCGCTCGCCACACCGACTTCGTCGGCCCTCACGTGTACCGGATGGAGACCGACCAGACCCGGCAGCACCTAAAGGCGGCGTACATCGCCGAGCTCGCAGGTGTGGGCGGCCTCCCGGTGATCATGGAGGAGTTCGGCCTCACTAGCGACTTCGTCTCGGACGAGGGCGCAGCGTCGTATTACCGGCAGCTGCTCTACACGACGCTGCTGGCGGGCGCGACCGGGTGGATCGCCTGGAACAACACCGACTACGACGACCTCGCCGCCCAGCGCCCGTACTCGCACCACCCGTTCGAGATGCACTTCGGCATCACCGACCGCACGGGTGCCCCCAAGCCCCCGCTGCGGGAGCTCGCGCGATTCGCCGCCGACCTCGCTGCGATCGACCTCCCGAACGTGCAGCGCACCCCGGTCGATGCGGCCATCGTCGTGCCGTCGCACCTGGAGGCCGACTATCCGTTCACGCAGGAGGAGGAGCGCGCGCACATCGTCGTGACCGGCGAGCAGTCGTATCTCGCCGCGCACGAGGCGCACATCCCGGTCGCGGTGATCCGCGAGCGCGAGGACGGCGGGATCCCGGCCGGCTACGGCCTGTACCTGCTGCCGTCGGTCAAGCAGCTGTGCGCGACCTCCTGGCTGCAGCTGGAGGACCTGGCCCGCGAGGGCGCGACCGTCTACGCCTCCTACTCCCACGGCGACAGCGGCGTGCAGCGCGGGCCGTGGTGGGCGAACACGGAGGCGCTCTTCGGGGTCAGGCCGGCCTCGTCCTACGGGCTGGCCGAACCGGTGACCGACGAAGTCGCGACCCTGCGCTTCGTGCACGACTTCGCCGGGCTGACGGCCGGGACGACACTGTCGTTCCCGGCCGCCGGAAACGAGAACGGCCGGACGTTCCTGCCGGTGCGCGCGACCTCCGGGACCGTGGTGGCGGTGGACGCACACGGCCGGCCGGCGATCGTGGTGAAGGAGCACGGAGCGGGCCGAGCGGTGCTGTGCACGTATCCGATCGAGTTCTTCGCGTCGGGGCGGGCGCGGGCCAACCCGGAGGACACCTGGAAGCTGTACGACGCGCTGGCCTCGGTGGCCGACGTGGAGCGCGACGTGCGCCTGGACGACCCGCGGGTCTTCGTCGACACGCTGGTGCACGACGACGGTCGTCGGTTCGTGGTGTTCGTCTCGCAGCACGCGACGGCGGTCACCGTTCGGCCGCAGGTGGCGGGGGAGTTGCGCACGCTGGGCGGCGAGCCCGGAGCCGAGCTGGCGCTCGCCCCGTACGGCGTGGCCGTTCGCGAGCTGGTGCTGGAGTAGACACGACCGCCGGACACCCTATTCTGAGAACATGTTCAATCGGGGGGTCCTCTCGAAAGCTCTGGCCGTCGGCGCCGCGCTCGTCGTGGCGGCTGCGCTGAGCGCATGCACACCGAGGCTGGCGCCGGCGGGTACGAGCGTGTCACCGGCCGCCACCACGCCGACACCGGTCGCAACGTTGCCGGCTCCGTCGGCGACCTCGACGACGGAGCCGCCGGCGGCCCCACTCGATGCGCAGAGCGCTTGGAACGCGTGCGTAAAGGTCGCCCAGGACCAGTACGTCGTTCACGACGAGGGTGCGACGATCCGCCCGTTCTCGTCGACGACCACCCTGAACATTGACGGAGACGGCGCCACGACCGTGTATGTGTTCATCGAGCCGTCCCGACCAGTCGAGGGCGCGGGGTCCATCGCCTTCATTTGTTTCATGAGTGGCACGGCCAGCGCGCCGCACATCGACGGTTGGACGTGGAAAGACGTCTGAGCCGCCCCCGGCGGACTCAGGGCGCGACGGGCGCGTGGCGCTCCAGGAAGTCGTAGACCTCCGTCGCGTCCACGCCGGGGAACGTCCCGGTGGGCAGCGCGGCGAGCAGTGAGGTGGGTGTGCGTGCCGCGGGCCACGCCATCCCCTCCCAGCGTTCCGCCAGCGCGCCGGACGGCCGTCGGCAGCAGGACTCGTCCGGACAGCGCGAGACCGCGCGGTGCGTCGTCTCGCGCCCGCGGAACCACTTCACGTGCGCGAACGGCACGCCGACGCTCACCGAGTAGTCGCCCTCCTTGGCCTTCTCGATGCGGGAGGTGCACCAGAAGGTTCCGCGCGGGGTGTCGGTGTACTGGTAGTACGGGCTGAACCGGTCGGCCACGTCGAACACGGTCCGCGCGGTCCAGCTGCGGCAGACCGGCGTCCCCTCGATGGCGCCCAGCGCGTCGGACGGGAAGGCGACGGAGTCGTTCTCGTATGCCTTGATGATCGTTCCGGACTCGTGCACCTTCATGAAGTGCACGGGGATGCCGAGCCGCGCGGTCGCGAGGTTCGTGAACCGGTGGCAGGCGGTCTCGTACGACACCGCGAAGGCGTCGCGGAGGTCCTCCATCGAGATGCGCCGGAAGTTCTTGGCCTCGGTCAGGAACGCGACAGCGTCCTTCTCCGGGAGCAGCAGCGCGGCGGTCAGGTAGTTGGTCTCCACGCGCTGCCGCAGAAAGTCGGCGTAATTTCGCGGCTCGTCGTGCCCGAGCAGCTGGGAGGCGAACGCCTGCAGGATGGGGGAGCGGGAGTCCCGAGAGGCCGACTGCTCGGTCGGAAGGTAGATGCGGCCGTTGCGCTTGTCGGTCACCGAGCGGGTGGAGTGCGGCAGGTCGCCGACGTAGTGCAGCGAGAACCCGAGGCGGTCGGCCATGTCGGCGACGGTCTGGTGCGAGACCGGGCCACCGGTGTGCCCGACGGCGCCGAGCAGGTCGGCGGCGATGGCCTCCAAGTCGGCGAAATAGTTGTCGCGGGCGCGCATCGTGGCTCGCAGCTCGGCGTTGGCGCGGCGGGCCTCCTCCGGGGTCGCGGCCCGTTCGCGGTGCAGCCTGCCGACCTCCTGGTGCAGGGCGAGGATGGCCCGCAGCGTCGCGTCCGGAGTCGACTTCGATACCCGCACCGGGTCGATGCCGAGCGCCGCGAACACCGGGCCGCGCTGGGCGCGCTCCACGGCGATCTCGAGGGCCGCCCGCTCGTCGGGGGCGTCGGGGGCGAGGAGGTCGTCCACGGTGACCCCGAGGGCCGCGGCGATGGCGCGCAGCTGCGCGAGTCGCGGTTCGCGGTTGCCGTTCTCGATCGCCGACACCTGTGAGGGTGCACGGTCGATGGCGGTGGCCAGCGCCTCCAGGGTCAGGCCCCTCTCGAGTCGGTAGGCGCGCACGCGGCGGCCGAGGGTGAGTGCGTCGGTCGCGGTGGTCTCGTCATCGACCGCGACAGCGGTGTCGGTCATGCAGGCCATGGTGACACTCGACCGGAGTTCTGGCAAACAGAAGAACCTGGGAATTTCTGTCGACGGATCCTCTCCGTGGGTGTTGCGAGGTGGGCACGATCGTGTCATCCGATCCGACCGATGGAGGTCCTCATGAACACCGCAGCCCGTCCCGGCGACACCACGCAGACCGCTGCAGAGCTCCGGCTCGAGTGGGACGCCGACCCGCGCTGGTCCGGCATCCGCCGCGACTACACGGCCGAGGATGTCGTGGCGCTGCGCGGTCCGGTCCGCGAGGAGCAGACCCTCGCCCGGCGCGGCGCAGAGCGGCTCTGGCAGCTCATCCAGCGCGATGGCAGCGGACCGGACGCCCAGTGGGTCGCCGCGCTCGGCGCACTCACCGGCAACCAGGCCGTGCAGCAGGTGCGGGCGGGCCTGGAGGCCATCTACCTCTCCGGCTGGCAGGTCGCCGCCGACGCAAACCTGTCCGGTCAGACCTACCCCGACCAGAGCCTCTACCCGGCCAACTCGGTCCCGGCCGTCGTGCGCCGCATCAACAACGCGCTGCTGCGAGCCGGTCAGGTCGAGGGCACCGACGGTGCGGTGACCGACTGGATGGCTCCGATCGTCGCCGACGCCGAGGCCGGGTTCGGCGGGCCACTCAACGCCTACGAGTTGATGCACGGCATGATCCAGGCCGGTGCCGCGGGCGTGCACTGGGAGGACCAGCTGGCGAGCGAGAAGAAGTGCGGCCACATGGGCGGCAAGGTCCTCATCCCGACCGGCCAGCACATCCGCACACTCAACGCGGCTCGGCTCGCGGCAGACGTCGCCGGAGTGCCGACGATCGTCATCGCCCGCACCGACTCGCTCGCGGCGACGCTGCTCACGAGCGACCACGATGAGCGCGACCGGCCGTTCCTCACCGGCACCCGCACCGCGGAGGGCTTCTACGAGGTGCGGAACGGCATCGAGCCGGTCATCGCCCGCGGGCTCGCGTACGCTCCGTACGCCGACCTGCTCTGGGTGGAGTCGGCCGAGCCCGACCTCGACCTCGCACGTCGGTTCGCCGAGGCGGTGCACGCCGAGTTCCCCGGCAAGAAGCTGGCATACAACTGCTCGCCGTCGTTCAACTGGCGCAAGCACCTCGACGACGAGACGATCGCCCGCTTCCAGCGCGAGCTGGCGGCGATGAGCTACGCCTTCCAGTTCATCACCCTCGCGGGCTTCCACGCCCTCAACTACTCCATGTTCACGCTCGCCAAGGACTACGCCGACCGGCAGATGAGCGCGTACGTGGACCTCCAGGAGGCCGAATTCGCCTCCGAGAGCTCCGGATACACCGCCACCCGCCACCAGCGGGAGGTCGGCACCGGCTACTTCGACCGCATCGCGACCGCGCTCAACCCCGACAGCGCCACCCTCGCCCTCGTCGGTTCCACCGAACAGCACCAGTTCTGATCCACCACCCCCGCACCCCAGCCATCGCTTCCTCACTTCCTCTCGCCGACACGCCGCGTGGGGCGGGAGAAAGTGAGGAAGCGATGGCCGGGGAGAAGCGAAAGGACACGACCATGATCGAGATCACCGGGCCCCGCGTCGACGGGGCCGACGACATCCTGACCCCGGAGGCGCTCGCCTTCGTCGACCACCTCCACCAGGCGTTCGCAGCCAGGCGCCAGGAGCTGCTGCTCGCGCGTCAGCGTCGCCGGTCGGAGGCCGGCAACGGCCGCGACCCGAAGTTCCTGAGCACCACGGAGGCCGTCCGCGAAGACCCGAGCTGGCGCGTCGCCGGCGCTGGCCCCGGCCTGGAGGACCGGCGCGTGGAGATCACCGGGCCGACCGACCCCAAGATGGCGATCAATGCCCTCAACTCCGGCGCGCGGGTCTGGCTCGCCGACCTGGAGGACGCCACCAGTCCGACCTGGGCGAACATCGTCGGCGGCCAGCACACCCTGCAGGACGCCGTCCGCGGGCGTCTCGCCTTCACCAGCCCGGAGGGCAAGGACTACCGCGTCACCACCCCGCACGAGCACACGCCGACGATCGTGATGCGCCCGCGCGGCTGGCACCTGGTCGAGAAGCACCTCGCCTTCACCGACCGCGCGGGCCGCACCGCGCCGGCGAGCGCCTCCCTCACCGACTTCGGGCTGTACTTCTGGCACAACGCGGCCGAGCTGGTGGCGTCGGGCCGAGGCCCGTACTTCTACCTCCCGAAGCTGGAGTCGCACCTGGAGGCGCGACTGTGGAACGACATCTTCGTGTTCGCCCAGCAGCGCATCGGGATGCCGGTGGGCACGGTGCGGGCGACGGTCCTCATCGAGACTATCCCCGCCGCGTTCGAGATGGAGGAGATCCTCTACGAGCTGCGCGACCACTGCGCCGGGCTGAACGCCGGACGCTGGGACTACATCTTCTCGATCATCAAGACGTTCCTCGGCCGCGGCAGGCGCTTCGCGTTCGGCGACCGCCGCGGCATCACGATGACCGTCCCGTTCATGCGCGCGTACACCGAGCTGCTGGTGGCGACCTGCCACAAGCGCGGCGCGCACGCCATCGGCGGGATGAGCGCGTTCATCCCGAACCGCCGCGACGCCGAGGCGACCGAGCGCGCGCTGGCGCAGGTCGCCGACGACAAGCGGAGAGAGGCCGGCGACGGCTTCGACGGCACCTGGGTCGCGCACCCCGACCTCATCCCCACGGCGCTCGCGGAGTTCGATGCCGTGCTCGGAGACCGGCCGAACCAGGTCGGCCGGCTGCGCGACGATGTCCACGTCACCGCGGACGACCTCCTCGACATCAGCTCGGCAGGCGGTTCGGTGACCGACGCCGGCGTGCAGTCGAACGTCTCGGTCGCCCTGCGCTACATCGAGGCCTGGCTGCGCGGAACGGGCGCGGTCGCGATCGACGGACTGATGGAGGACGCGGCGACCGCCGAGATCTCCCGCTCGCTCCTGCGCCAGTGGATCGAGAACCGCGTGGTGACCGACGAGGGAACCCCGGTCGACCGCGCGCTCGTCGCCGGAGTGCTGGAGGAGGAGCGCAGCCGCCTCATCGCCGCCGCCCGCGCGGCGGGCGTCGACGACCGCTTCGACGACGCCGCCGAGCTGCTGCGGGAGGTCTCGCTGGGTGAGGAGTTCCCGACGTTCCTGACGATCCCCGCCTACACCCGCTTCCTCGTGGACGAGGAGCGCGCGCAGGAGCTGGCGCCGGCCGTCTGAACCGGGCGCGGCCGACGCCGACGGCTGTGGTTGCCGTCACCGGGGGTGGTGCTCGAGATACCTCTCGAGCGCCACCCCCTGATTCAGTTCGGGGTCGCGCGCGCCGACCAGAAGGGTGACGACGGGATGCGTCCTGCCGAGCTCCCGCAGCTGGTCGACGGGCCCGGGGTTCGCATCCAGCTCCGCGTCGTACCGCGCGCTGAACTCGTCGAACAACGGCGCCTCGTGATGGAACCAGCGCCGCAGTTCCGTCGACGGGGCGACCTCCTTGAGCCAGAGGTCGACCTTCGCCTTCTCTTTCGTGAGCCCGCGCGGCCAGAGCCGGTCGACGAGCACGCGGAAACCGTCCTCGACCGCCGGCGGGTCGTAGACGCGCTTGACGACGAACACCATGGGTGCCTCCTACAGAGTGCGCGGTGATCGACGGGGGCCGACGATCGTCTCATCGGCAGCGTAGTCGCGCTGCTCGCTGCGCACATCGGGCATGACAAGACATTGTTAATGCTAGGTTTCTTTGCATGAACATCGTGGTCAACGTGAACGCGGGTGACGCTGTGACGTTCGATGCTGACCAGATCACTGCCCAGGGCGGAATGCTGGCGTTCTGGCGCACGTCCTCACTCCTGGCCGAGATCCCGATGTCCGATGTCATGGCGATCGCGTTGGAGGTTGACACGTTCGCCGAAGCCGACGGCCAGGCGACAGCGCCGAGCTACTCTGTCGCGGCGATTCGCGAGACGTACCCGAACGCCTACGCGCGCTGGACTGCTGTCGAGGACGCACGCCTGCTCCAATCGCGCGCGCGGCGGGTGCCGATCGCTCGAATCGCAGCCTCGCACGGACGGCAGGAGAGCGCGATCCGGTCGCGGATCCGAAAGCTCGTTCCCGATGCGAGCGAACTCGACGGCGGGCAGAGCGACGCAGGCAGCGCACCGGATGAGAGTGTGCACAGCGGTCGGACGGTCCGATTTTCCGCACAACCGACAGGCCTCGGCCACGACACGGAGGTCTCATGAACTGGCCGACCTGGGCGGGAGATATCCCGACGTGGATCACGACGGCGGCCGTCGGCTTCGCAGGAGCTCAGCTCCTGGTCGACCGGCGGAGGCGCGCGGCCGAGGAGAACCGGGAGGCGAAGGCTCAGGCGTCGAAGCTGTCGGCCTGGGCGGTCTCCGACCGGAATGCGGTCCCGCTCGCGTTCGGCGTGGTGGTGAGCAATCGGTCGGTCTCGACCTTCCACAACGTGTCGATCGTCGCGAAGATCCATCAGAAGCAGATCGCGAGCGCTATCACCTTCGAGGTGCTGCCGCCCGGAGAGTTCTTCGTCGAGCTCGTCAACGGCGAGTGGGAGTTCGCCGTCGAGGCGAACGAGCATGGCCGGATGCTCCGTCCCTACACGCGGACCGAAGGGTATCGCGTGCTCTCGATGGGTTTCACGGACAATCTGGACCAGCGCTGGTCGGCAGACGCGCACCTGGTTCTGCGCAGGGCAGGATGACACGCGCGGGGTGCCTCCTACAGCATCGTCAGGGTCGGTTCCTCGTGCGTCGCCACGAGGAAATGGGCGAGGAACACGACACCGTCGGGGCCGGCATCGAACCGGGCGATGCGGGTGCCCTCCTCTTCGTAGAAGGTGTCGCCGACCTCGAGGGTGTGCTCGGCGCCTCCCTCGATCTGGTAGATCGCCGACCCGCGCTCGATCGCGCCGACGACCGGGCCGTTGTGGAGGTGCAGGCCGCCCGCGACGTTCGGCTGCATCGTGACCCGGCGGGTCTGGATGCGGCCCACCGGACGCGGGGTGGCCAGCATCACGTCCTGCACGATGGCACGCTCGATCGGCGCGGGGTCGCCCGCCCGAGTATCGGCGGCGCTCACAGCGACGCCAACAGCGCGCCGCGCAGGCTGTCGCTGAGTCCGGGAGGGACCTCCACCGAGACGCCGAGCGCTTGGATGGCGCGGCTGAAATAGTTGCGAGCGGCTGCCGCGAGGGTGATGTCGACGATCTCCCGATCGGTGAATCCGAGGTCGCGCAGCCGGAGGGCATCGGCCTCCGTCATCGAGGCAGCGTCGGTGCTGATGCGCTCGGCGTACTCCATCATCGCGACCTCCGCCTCGCTGAGCCCGGCGTTGCGGTAGTCGCGGGCGATGGCCTCCACGGCGTCGGCGTCCATGACCGCGAGGGTCTTGCGCCCGTGCGCGAGACGGCAGTGCTGGGAACGCGTTCCCTCGGCCGCTGCGAGCGTGACGAGCTCATAGCGGCGAACGCCGAGCTGCGACACGATGGCCCTGATCAGCTGCTCCCACGCCTGGTAGGCCTCGGGATTGACGGACAGCACGCGTGTGTACTCGGCCACGTAGCCGAGGTCCCGCTCGTCCGTGGCGTAGATCTCCGCGACGGCACCGGTCGCCTCGCCGGGGTCGACGGTCTGGATGACGGTCATCGCTTCCTCCTCGCCTGCACAGCGTCCCCTCGTCGCGAGACATCGTCCCACCGCGCGGCGATGGACGCCAGAGCGTGCGGCGCGCTAGCGGCCCAGCTCGTGCAGCCGCACCGCGAGCACGGTGCGCAGCGTCTCATCGCTCAGGGGCGTGGAGGGAGGGAAGTGCAGTGTCGCGCCGGTGATCGACCCCTCGGTCAACCGGCCCGCCAGCTCGGCCGCTGCGGGAGGCGACATCAGCAGGAGGCTGCACTCTCGCGCGGTGGCGGAGAGCCCGACCACCCCTCTGCCGTCGAGCCGGAAGATCGGCACCCGGTAGCTGATCACCTGCTCGGCATCCGGGATGATCGCCACGATGCGATCGCGCACCGTGCGCAACGCCGTGCCGAAGGGCTCGCCGATCCGGTCGAGATACTCCTCGACCGTATCGGCATCGACACCGCGTGCCATGGTGATCCCTTCGGTCAGTGGGCGAACGCCGCCTCCGACGGCGCGTCAGCCGGCTTCGAGATGAAGAACGAGCCGACGACCCCGAACAGCGAGATGATCGCCGCGGCCAGGAACGCCGTGCGGATGCCGCCGGCCGTCGCAGCGTCGAGCGTCGCACCGCCCGCCGCGAGCGCCGCCGTCTGCGCAGAGAGCACCGCAACGAGCAGCGCGGTGCCGGCGGCGCCGCCGACCTGCTGGATGGTGCCGACGATCGCACTGCCGTGCGAGTACAGATGCGGGGGCACCGCGCCGAGCCCCGCGGTGAACAGCGGTGTGAACATGAGCGCGAGGCCGAGGCTCATCGTGATGTGGGCGATGAGGACCAAGTAGACCGGAGTGGTCTCGGTCACCATCGTGAGCGACCACATCACCAGGCTGACCAGGATGGCGCCGGGCACCACGAGCACGCGCGGACCGAACCGGTCGTAGAGCCGGCCGACGAACGGAGCGGCGAGACCCATCACGAGACCGCCCGGCAGCAGCAGGAGGCCGGTGCCGAGCACATCCAGGTGCAGCACGTGCTGCAGGTAGAGCGGCAGGACGATGATCACCCCGAACAGGGAGGCCGTGGTGGTCGCCATCAGCACGATGGCGACGGTGAAGATCGGGCTGCGGAAGGTGCGCAGGTCGAGCAGAGCCCTGTCGGTGCGCTGCAGGAGGAGCTGACGCGTGATGAACGCGGCGAGCGAGACGACGCCCACGGCGAGCGATCCCCAGAGCATGACCTCGCTGCCGGCCGCTGCCGCGCCGGTCTCGCCGCTCAGCGTCAGCCCGTAGACCAGGCCGCCGAAGCCGAACGCCGCGAGGATGACCGAGAGCACGTCGATGCGGCTCTTCTCGGTCTCTGTCACGTTCTCGACGAAGCGGATGCCGATGAGCAGCATCACCAGGGCGATCGGGAGCACGATCAAGAAGATCCAGCGCCAGGCGAGGAAGTTGAGGATGACGCCGGAAATGGTCGGGCCGATGGCCGGCGCGACCGAGATCACGATCGAGACGTTGCCCATGGTGCGACCGCGCAGCGCGGGCGGCACGAGCGTCATCAGCGTGGTCATCAGCAGCGGGAGCATGATCGCCGTTCCGCACGCCTGGATGACGCGCGCCCCGACGAGCAGCCCGAATCCGGGCGCGAGGGCGGCGACGAGCGTGCCGAGCGAGAACAGCGACATGGCGGTGATGAACACCTGCCTGGTGGTGAAACGCTGGAGCAGGAAGCCGGTCATCGGGATGACGACCGCCATCGTGAGCATGAACGCGGTCGAGAGCCACTGCGCGGCGAGCGCGTCGATGTGGAGGTCGTCCATGAGCTTCGGCAGGGCGACGCTCATGATCGTCTCGTTGAGGATCACGACGAACGTCGCGGCGAGCAGCAGCCAGATCACGCGTTGGTCGCGCGGCGCGATGCGCGGGCGTTCCGTCACCCGCTCGGTGGTGTCGGTGGTGCCGGTGTTCGTGTCCCCCCGGGACTGATCGAGCGCGGCGGCGTCGGAGGCGTCGGTGGGCGCAGGTGAGGTCTTCTCAGTCACCGGTTCACACTATCCATGACCGCCGACATCGCGGGTTGCGCACAGGTGAACTCGCCCCCGCGTTCACTCTCCGCGTAACCCGGAATAAACGCGCAGACATTCGTGACGAATCGCGACATTCGTGCCACGAATCTCGACATTCGTGACGAATCTCCGGCCCGCCGCCGCGACGAGCGCGAGGTTCGGGCGTCGAGCTTCGTGACGAATCGCGACATTCGTGCCACGAATCACGACATTCGTGACGAATCTCCGGCCCGCCGCCGCGACGAGCGCGAGGTTCGGGCGTCGAGATTCGTGACGAATCGCGACATTCGTGCCACGAATCGTGAGATTCGTCACGAATCTTCGGCATGCGCCAACGCGATGGCGCCGGCTCGCCCGCAGACATTCGTGACGAATCGCGACATTCGTGCCACGAATCGTGAGATTCGTCACGAATCTCAGGAGGCGAGGCCGGAGACCTCGCGCACGGCGTCGGCGACGGCCGGGGCGACGGTGAGGAGGTCGGCCTCCGTGACGTCGGCGCCCCACGAGAACCGGACGGCGGTTCGCGCGATGTCCTCGTCGTAGCCGAGGGCGAGGAGCACGTGCGAGGCGTCCTCACTGCCGGCAGCGCAGGCGGATCCGCTGGAGGAGACGATCCCGCGTCGCTCCAACTCCAGCAGCACTGTTTCGCCGTTGGTGCCGGGGAAGACGAACGACGCGCTGCCGGGCAGGCGTTCGGACGGGTGCCCGGTCAACTGCGCGCCCGGGGTCGCGGCGACGACCGCGGCGACGAATGCGTCCCGTGCCGCGGAGGCGCGGGCCGCGTTGGCCTCCCGGTCGCGCATCGACAGGCGCGCCGCCGCAGCCAGGGCGACGGCCCCTGCCACGTTCTCGGTTCCGGAGCGGCGCCCGCGCTCCTGACCGCCCCCGTGCACCACCGGCTCGAGGGCGAGCCGGCCACGCGCGAAGAGCGCGCCGATGCCCTTGGGAGCCCCGATCTTGTGACCGGACACGCTCAGTGCATCGACGCCGAGTTCGCGCACGTCGAGCGGGAGCCAACCGGCGGCCTGCACGGCATCGGTGTGGAACGGGACACCGTGCTCGTGGGCGAGAGCCGCAAGCTCCGCCACGGGTTGCACGGTGCCGACTTCGTTGTTGGCGAGCATCACGCTCGCCAGCGTGGTGTCCGGGCGCAGAGCCGCGGCGAAGTCGGCGGGGGAGACCATGCCATCGCGCCCGACCGGCACCAGGGAGACCTCGAAGCCGTGCAGGCGCACCAGGTGGTCGACGGACGCGAGCACCGCCTCGTGTTCGATGGGCGTCGTGACGATGTGCTTGCCGCGCGGTGCGCCGAGGGCGATCCCCTTGATCGCGAGGTTGTCGGCCTCGGTGCCTCCCGAGGTGAAGACGATCTCGGAGGCCCGGCAGCCGAGCCACTCGGCGACCGTCGCCCGGGCGTCCGCCAGCGCCCGCGCCGCGGACTCGCCGACGGCGTGATGGCTGGAGGGGTTGCCGAAGTCGCCGGTCAGGTACGGCCACATCGCTTCCAGCACGTCACGGCGCACCGCGGAGGTCGCGGCCGCGTCGAGGTAGAGGCTGCTGGTCATACGTTCTCCAGCACCACGTCCAGTCCGAGGTCGAGCGAGCGGACGCTGTGCGTGAGCGCCCCTGCGGAGATCACATCGACCCCGGTCTCGGCGATCTCGCGCACGGTGGCCAGGCTCACGTTGCCGCTGGCCTCCACGATCGCTCGGCCGCCGACGATCGCGACGCCCTTGCGCAGCTCGTCCAGCGTGAAGTTGTCGAGCATGATCGTGTCGACTCCGGCGGCGAGCACCGGCTCGATCTGGTCGATGCGGTCCACCTCCACCTCCAGGTGCGTGGTGTGCGACAGCTCGGAGCGCACCCGTCGGAGCGCATCGGTCACCGACAGCCCGGACTGGGCGGTGAGGATCGCGAGGTGGTTGTCCTTGGCCATCACCGCGTCGGAGAGGGAGTAGCGGTGGTTATGGCCGCCGCCGCTGCGCACGGCATGACGCTCGAAGGCACGCAGGCCGGGCGTGGTCTTCCTGGTGTCCACGATCCGCGCCGACGTGTGCGCGACTTCGGCGACGAACGACGCCGTGAGCGTCGCGATCCCGGACATCCTCTGCACGAAGTTGAGCGCCACCCGCTCGCCCTGGAGCACCGAGCGCGCCGGCCCGCTCACCGTCGCAAGAGTGTCGCCCGCCTCGAAGGCGTTGCCGTCCGCGACAGCCAGCTCGACTTCGATCGCCGGGTCCGTGAGCGTCATCGCGGCGGCGAAGACCGCGCCTCCGGAGAACGTCCCGGGCTCGCGAGCGGAGAGCCGCGCGGTGGCATATGCCCTTTCGGGAATGAGCAGCTCGCTGGTCAGGTCTCCCCACGGCGCGTCCTCGGCAAGAGCGGCTCGGACGACGTCATGGATGGTCTGGCGGGTCAGCATGGAACGGTCACCTCGGTAGGAACGGACAGCGGCGCGAGCACCGTGTGGCGCGGCGTGCCGGCCGCCGGCAGCGGGAAGTCGGAGCGGAAGTGGGCGCCGCGCGACTCTTCGCGCGACAGCGCGGCGGCCACGACGAGGCGGCCGAGCTGCAGGAGATTCGCGTCCTCGCCGGGTGCGGGCATCCGGAGGGAGGCGAGCGCGCGGGCGGCGCGCTGGAGGCCGGCGCGGTCGCGGTGCAGGCCCGCGCCGGTCCAGAGGAGGGACTGGAGTCGCGCGCGGTCGAACGGCTCGTCGCCGTCCGGGACCTCCCGCTCAGCGGAGCCGGCGGAGCCCGGCGCGGCGGCCCAGGCGGGAACCTCGGTCCACGGCTCGCTGATCGCTTCCGCCGCGCGGTGGGCGAACACCAGACCTTCCAGCAGGGAGTTCGACGCCAGCCGGTTGGCGCCCTGCGCCCCCGTACAGGCCACCTCGCCGACCGCGAACAGGCCGGGGACGCTCGTGCGCCCCTGGATGTCTGTGACGACACCGCCCATCGCGTAGTGCGCGGCCGGCGTGACCGGCACCGGCTCACGTGACCAGTCGATCCCGGCCGCCCGACAGGCCGCGTCGATGGTCGGGAAGCGTCGGGCGAGGAAGTCCGCGCCGAGCGCCGTCGCGTCGAGCACGACCGGCAGGCCGTCCTGGGCTGCCATCTCGACCGCGATCGCGCGGGCGACGACGTCGCGCGGCGCGAGCTCGGCGTCGGGGTGCGCGTCGAGCATGAACCGCTCGCCGCGCGCATTGCGCAGCACGGCGCCCTCGCCGCGGACCGCCTCCGACACCAGGAAGACGCGCGATCCGCCGTCGCCCGACGGGAGCCGGAGCGCCGTCGGATGGAACTGCGTGAACTCGAGGTCGGCGAGCAGTGCGCCGGCGCGCCACGCCGCTGCGACGCCGTCGCCGGTCGCGATGGCCGGGTTGGTCGTGTGCGCGTACAGCTGTCCCCACCCGCCCGTGGCGAGGATGACCGCGTCCGCGTCGAGCTGCGTCTCCGTGCCGTCGGCGAGGCGCAGCGCGACGCCGGAGGCGGCGCCGTCCGTCACCACGACGTCGCGGAGATACGCTCCCGTCAGCACGCGGATGCCCGCACGGCGCACAGCGGCGTCGAGTGCCCGCTCGATCTCGGCACCCGTGGCGTCGCCGCCCGCGTGCAGCACGCGCGCGCTCGAGTGCGCGGCCTCCAGACCCCTGGCGAGACCCTGCCCGTCGCGATCGAAGGCGACGCCGAGTGCGATCAGCTCGCGCACGCGTCGCGGGCCGTCCCCGCAGAGCGCTTCGACGGCGGCCGGCACGTTCAGCCCGGCTCCCGCGCGCAGCGTGTCCGCGACGTGCGCTGCGACGCTGTCGTCGGAGAACACGGCAGCGGCGATCCCGCCCTGCGCGTACCGGGTGCTGCCGTCGGCGATCGTGCCCTTGGTGACGACGGTCACCTCGTGGCGTTCGGCCGCCCGCAGTGCGGCGACGAGGCCGGCGATGCCGCTCCCGACGACGACCACGCGGGCCATGTCAGGCCGCCATCGTGGTGTCCGGGCGCGCCGCCAGCATGCGCTCGAGGGCGACCCTGGCGGGCTCGGCCACGTCGTCGGGGACGCGCACCTGGTTGAGCACCTCGCCGCGCACGAGCCCCTCCAACACCCAGGCCAGGTAGCCCGGGTGAATGCGGTACATCGTGGAGCACGGGCAGACCACCGAGTCGAGGCAGAAGATCGTGTGCTGCGGGTACTCGGCGGCCAGGCGCTGCACCAGGTTGATCTCGGTGCCGATGGCGAAGGTCGAGCCGGCCGGCGCCGCCTGGATCGCCTTGACGATGTAGTCGGTCGAGCCGTACTCGTCTGCGGCGTCGACCACGTCCATCGGACACTCGGGGTGCACGATCACCCGCACGCCGGGGAACTCCGCACGCGCGTGCTCGATCTGGCCGACCGTGAAGCGCTTGTGCACCGAGCAGAAGCCGTGCCACAGGATGACCTGCGCGTCGCCGAGCGTCGCCTCGTCGTTTCCGCCGAGGGGCTTGCGCGGGTTCCAGAGCGGCATGCGCTCCAGGGGCACGCCCATCGCCTTGGCCGTGTTGCGGCCGAGGTGCTGGTCGGGGAAGAACAGCACGCGCTGCCCGCGCTGGAAGGCCCACTCGAGCACGGTGGCCGCGTTGGACGACGTGCACACGATGCCGCCGTGCTCGCCGCAGAACGCCTTGAGTGCCGCCGACGAGTTCATGTACGTGACCGGGATGACCGGCACCCGGCCGTCCGCGTCCGGCTCGGTGCCGTACAGCTCCTCCAGCGCCTCCCAGCAGTCCTGCACGGAGTCGAGGTCGGCCATGTCGGCCATCGAGCACCCGGCGGCCAGGTTCGGCAGGATCACCCGCTGCTCCGGGCGCGAGACGATGTCGGCCGTCTCCGCCATGAAGTGCACGCCGCAGAAGACGATCGTCTCGGCCTCCGGCCGCGCCTTGGCCGCGTTGGCGAGCTGGAAGGAGTCGCCCACGAAATCCGCGTACTGCACGACCTCGTCGCGCTGGTAGAAGTGGCCCATCACCGCGACGCGGTCGCCGAGCGTCGCCTTCGCCGCGCGGATGCGCTCGGCGAGCTCCTCCTTCGACGCGGTGCGGTACTCGTCCGGCAGCTCGCCCTGACGCGGGGCGTGCGCCGGGATGGGGTCGTCCTGGGATGCGCCAGGACCGTACGACGGTGGCGCCGAGTCGAACAGCCATGGCCCCTCGGCGAGCTCCGGTGCGCAGGTGGCGCCGTCGAGGCTGCCGCTCGCGATGAGCTGGATGGTGGTGTCGACCGATGCGATGGTCATGACTGCTCGCTTTCCGGGGTGGGACGTGGTTCGGGGGTCTGGGCAGGTCGGGGGGTCTGGGCCGGTCGGGGGGTCTGGGCAGGTCCGGGTGCCTGGCGCGATCCGTAGGGAGGCTGCTGGCGGGGGAGCGGCCCCGCGTCGGCGAGGTCGATCGAGTCGTTGTAGCGGTAGAGCCGGGGAGGCCGGTGGCGCGTCCCCGTCAGGTAGTCGCCGGTCGGGACGACGGCGCCGGAGGCCTCGATGGTCCGCCGGAAGTTCGCCGGGTCGAGCGGCCGGCCGAGCACGGCCTCGTGCACTTCGCGCAGCTGCGCCAGCGTGAAGCGCTCGCCGAGGAAGGCGTGGGCGATGCGGGAGTACTCCATCTTCGTGCGCAGCCGCCAGAGCGCGTACTCGACGATGACGTTGTGGTCGAAGGCCAGCCGGGGGAGGTCGTCGGCGGCGAACCAGCCGACGTTCTCGCCCGCGGTCGCCTGCTCGGCTTCCGCGCTGCCGACCAGTGCCCAGTAGACGATCGACACGACTCGCTCGACGCTGTCGGCGGCGTCGGGGGAGCGCACGGCGTCGCCGAACGTGTACAGCTGCTCCAGGTACCTCGGAGTCAGCCCGGTCGTGTCGCCCAGCGTCCGGGCGGCCGCGTAGGCCAGGTCTTCGCCGACTCGGAGCGGACCGCCCGGGAGCGCCCAGCATCCTTCGTACGGGTCGCGGATGCGGCGCACGAGCGGCAGCCAGACCTGGGGCTCGCCGCCGGTCTGCTCGTCCGAGCGCAGCGCGAAGATGACCGTCGACACGGCGAGCATCGCGCTCGCGTGTTCGTGTGCGGCCATCTCCGGCCTCCCGTCCGACTAAAGGTCATCGTGACCATAAGTTGTCGGCCATCTTAGTGTCACTCTGACCCGAACACCAAACCGGCCGCGTCGCACGCGGGCGCGCGCGGAGAGGGCGAGGATGCGGATATGCTGGCCGGGTCAACTGAATACCGGGCCAATCAGGTCGATGCGGGAGAGCCGCGCCCCGTGCGCGGCACCGAAGGAGCAATCCTCCCCGACAATCTCTCAGGTACGTGTACCGCATCGGACTGGCCACTCTGAAAAGCAGGGTCGCCGGCAGGCGCCCCTCGCCCACGGTGAAAGCCGCCGCACGCTCGCGCGGGCGCGGTGAAACTCTCAGGCCGGATGACAGAGGGGGAGTTCTTCACACGGGAGCGCGCTGCGCTTCCCGTCATCCCTCCGGCACGGCCGGCGAACGGAGAACTCATGAGCTCGCAGGACAGTCAGACCAACGCAACGGAGCGCACCTCGCCCCTCCATGACGCCCACACGGCGGCGGGCGCGTCCTTCACCGACTTCGCAGGCTGGCAGATGCCGGTGCGCTACTCCAGCGATCTCGCGGAGCACCACGCCGTCCGCACAGCGGCGGGCCTGTTCGACCTGTCGCACATGGGCGAGATCGTGCTCATCGGCCTGGAGGCCGGGCAGGCGCTCGACTACGCCCTCGCCGGCAAGCTGTCGTCGCTCGCGCTCGACCAGGCGAAGTACAGCATGCTGCTGTCGCGCTCGGGCGGCATCCTCGACGATCTCGTCGTCTACCGCACCGGCGACGACCGCTACATGGTCGTCGCGAACGCGTCCAACCGGGAGGCCGTGGCCGAGGAGCTGCGCGACCGCACGGCCCCGTTCGACGTGGAGGTCTACGACGAGAGCGACGACATCGCGCTGATCGCCGTGCAAGGCCCCGCCTCGCTGAGCATCCTGCTGGCCACCCCCGGCTTCCACCTCGAGGGCGACGACTTCGCGCAGCGCGTCACGGAGCTGAAGTACTACTGGAGCGTCCCCGCCGAGTTCGAGACGCATCCGGTGCTGGTCGCCCGCACCGGGTACACCGGCGAGGACGGCTTCGAGCTCTACACGGCGCCCGACAACGCCCGCGCGCTCTGGGACGCCCTGATGGAGGCCGGCGCCGCGCAGGGGCTGGTGCCCGCCGGGCTCGCCAGCCGCGACACGCTCCGGCTCGAGGCGGGGATGCCGCTCTACGGCCACGAGCTCGGCCGCGACACGATGCCCGCCCAGGCCGGCCTCGGTCGCGTGGTCAACCTCGCCAAAGACAGCGACTTCGTCGGCCGCGCCGCCAGCGAAGAGGGTCCCGACGCCGAGGCCCGCGTGCTCGTCGGGCTGATGGGCCAGGGCAAGCGCGCCGCGCGGGCCGGCTACCCGGTGCTCGCCCCCGCCGCGGACGGCGCGGCCGAGGCGGTCGGTGTCGTGACCTCCGGCGCCCTCTCGCCCACGATCGGCGTCCCGATCGCCATGGCGTATGTCTCCCCGCGATTCGCGCGCCCCGGCACCGAGCTTCACGTCGACGTGCGCGGCACCACGCTTCCGTTCACCGTCACCGCCCTCCCCTTCTACAGCAGAAAGAAGCACTGACCATGGCCGCAGAGCAGGACCTCAAGTACACCGCAGAGCACGAGTGGCTCCTGGTCGACGGCGACACCGCGACCGTCGGCATCACGAGCTACGCCGCCGAGAAGCTGGGCGACGTGGTCTTCGTCGAGCTGCCCGCGGAGGGCAGCGACGTCGCGGTCGGCCGCGTGGTCGGCGAGATCGAGTCGACCAAGTCGGTCGGCGAGCTCTTCGCCCCGGTCGACGGCACCGTCGCCGAGGCCAACCAGGCCGTCGTCGACGCGCCGGAGCTGGTCAACAGCGACCCGTTCGGCGAGGGCTGGCTCATCAAGGTGACCTTCAACGCCCTCCCCGACGGTCTCCTCTCCTA
Organism: Leifsonia sp. TF02-11; assembly: GCF_017565305.1. Lineage (GTDB taxonomy): Bacteria > Actinomycetota > Actinomycetes > Actinomycetales > Microbacteriaceae > Leifsonia. Next base: position 54,535 of record NZ_JAGEKP010000010.1, on the reverse strand, counting down.
CGACGAGTACAAGGCCCTCACGGGCGAGTAAGGCTTCCGCGACACATGAGCGACCTGTTCCAGACGCGCCACATCGGCACCGACGGGGACGCGCAGCAGTCGATGCTGTCGGTCCTCGGCTACGAATCCGTGGAGGCGCTCGTCTCCGCCGCAGTGCCGGACTCCATCCGCGTGGACGCCGATCGCGTGTCCACGCTGCCCGCCCCGATCGGGGAGCGCGCCGCCCTGCGCGAGCTGCGCGCGCTCGCCGCGCGCAACACGGTGAACCGCAGCCTGATCGGCCTCGGCTACTACGGCACCATCACGCCGGCCGTGATCAAGCGCAACGTGCTCGAGAACCCGGGTTGGTACACCGCGTACACGCCGTACCAGCCGGAGATCTCGCAGGGCCGCCTGGAGGCGCTCATCAACTTCCAGACGATGGTCTCCGACCTCACCGGTCTGGACACCGCCAACGCCTCGATGCTCGACGAGGGCACCGCCGTCGTCGAGGGGATGCTGCTGGCGCGTCGCGCCTCGAAGGCCGCGGGCTCGACCTTCGTGGTCGACGCGGACACGTTCCCGCAGACGTTGGCGCTGCTGCGCAACCGCGCGGAGGCCGTCGGCATCGAGCTCGTCGTGCTCGACCTCGCCTCGACGCCCGCCGACGCACCGGAGCTGCACGCGGCGTTCGGTCTGTTCGTGCAGTACCCCGGCGCCTCCGGCCGGGTCTGGGACCCGTCCGCCGTGATCGCCGCGGCCAAGGCCGCGGGCGCGGTCGTCGTGGCAGCCGCCGACCTGCTCGCCCTCACGCAGCTGACCTCGCCGGGCGAGCTCGGCGCCGACGTCGCCGTCGGCACCAGCCAGCGGTTCGGCGTGCCGATGGGCTTCGGCGGCCCGCACGCGGGCTACATGGCCGTGCGGAAGGGCCTGGAGCGGCAGCTCCCCGGCCGCCTGGTGGGCGTCTCGCAGGACGCGATCGGCAAGCCGGCATATCGGCTCACCCTGCAGACGCGTGAGCAGCACATCCGCCGCGAAAAGGCTACTTCCAACATCTGCACCGCCCAGGTGCTGCTCGCGGTGATGGCTGCGATGTACGCGGTCTACCACGGCCCGACAGGTCTCCGGGCGATCGGTCGGCACGTGCACCTGTCCGCCGTCGCCGTCGCCGGGGCGCTCCGCGCGGCCGGTGTCGAGGTCCGATCGCGGTCCTACTTCGACACGCTCGTGGTCGAGGTGGACGACGCGGCGACGGTGGTCGAGCGTGCGCACGAGCGCGGCCTCCTGCTGCACGCGATCGACTCCGGTCTCGTCTCGCTGAGCCTCGACGAGGAGTCGGCTGCCGACCTGCGCGACGGCGTCTTCCCGCTCGCCGACCTGATCGTGGCGCTCGGCGGCACCGTCGACGGCGAGCCCGCGCTGGAGGTCGGCTCCGAGCCGTCCTTCGAGCCCGCGCTCGCCCGCACGTCCGACTTCCTCACGCACCCGGTGTTCTCCACGCATCACTCCGAGACGGCGCTGATGCGGTACCTCCGCCAGCTGCAGGACCGCGACTATGCACTCGACCGCGGCATGATCCCGCTGGGCTCCTGCACGATGAAGCTCAACGCCGCCACCGAGATGGAGGCCGTCACCTGGCCGGAGTTCGCGGCCCTCCACCCGTTCGCGCCCGCGGCCGACGTCGCGGGCTCGTTGGAGCTGATCGACCAGCTCGAGGGCTGGCTTGCCGACGTCACCGGCTACGACACCGTCTCCCTGCAGCCGAACGCGGGCAGCCAGGGCGAGCTCGCCGGCCTCCTCGCGATCCGCGGCTACCACCGCTCGCGCGGCGACGATCAGCGCACGGTGTGCCTCATCCCGCAGTCGGCGCACGGCACGAACGCCGCGTCGGCGGTCCTCGCCGGGATGAGCGTCGTGGTCGTCGCGACCGATGAGCTCGGCAACGTCGACCTGGACGACCTGCGCGCGAAGATCGCGGCGAACGCCGACACGCTCGCCGCCCTGATGATCACCTACCCATCGACGCACGGTGTCTACGAGCACGAGGTGGTCGCCATCACCGCGGCCGTGCACGAGGCCGGTGGCCAGGTCTACGTCGACGGCGCCAACCTCAACGCCCTGCTGGGCTACGCCCGGTTCGGCGACTTCGGCGGCGACGTCAGCCACCTCAACCTGCACAAGACGTTCTGCATCCCGCACGGCGGGGGCGGCCCCGGGGTCGGTCCGGTGGCCGCGAAGGCTCACCTCGCGCCGTTCCTGCCCGGGCACCCGCTCGCGCAGGACGCGACGCACGTGCTCGCCGGCTCCGCGGAGCGGATCGTCCATGGCGGCGGCCCGGTCTCCGCGGCGCCGTACGGCAGCCCGAGCATTCTCCCGATCAGCTGGGCCTACGTCCGCATGATGGGCGCCACGGGTCTCACCGACGCCACCGGTGCCGCCGTGCTCGCGGCGAACTACGTCGCCGCCCGGCTGCGGGAGCACTTCCCCGTGCTCTACGCGGGTGACGACGGTCTGGTCGCGCACGAGTGCATCCTCGACGTCCGCCCGCTCACCGAGCGCACGGGCGTCACGGTCGACGACGTCGCCAAGCGCTTGATCGACTTCGGCTTCCACGCCCCGACGATGTCGTTCCCGGTGGCCGGCACGCTCATGGTCGAGCCGACCGAGAGCGAGGACCTCGCTGAGCTCGACCGCTTCGTGACGGCCATGATCGCCATCAAGGCGGAGGCCGACGCCGTGGCGGCAGGGGAGTGGCCGGCCGACGACAACCCGCTGCGGGGCGCCCCGCACACCGCGGAGTCCGTCGTGTCGTCGACCTGGGATCACGCCTACTCGCGCGAGCAGGCCGTCTACCCCGTGCCGGCCCTGGTGCGGAACAAGTACTGGCCTCCGGTGCGGCGCATCGACCAGGCCTACGGCGACCGCAACCTGTTCTGCGCCTGCCCGCCTCCCGAGGCCTTCGCGTAGGTCTCCCGCGGCCCCCAGGGCCTCTGAACCGCCTCCGGTCATTCCGATCGGAGGCGGTTCCTGTTTCGGGAGGCGTCCCTCAGCTCTCGGGGTTGGCCACTCAAAGTGGACCCCGCTGCCACTCAGTTGCCAGTTAGGGGTCAATGCTAGGTGGGACATTCCAGAGCCTGACCCGGTCGGGAATGCATCCCCCTTTCCCACCTGCCTCTGAGGAGCGTCATGAACCCGCAGCCCGAAACCCAGACCCGCTCGATCTCCCGGCGAACCATCGTCGGCGCGGCCGCCTGGACCACCCCTGCGATCATCCTGTCGGTCGCCTCGCCCGCTCACGCCGTTTCGACTCCGGGGAACCCGGTGACGCCGACCATCGAGTTCCTCTCGACGCCCCCCGCGGTCCGCTCCGGCGAAACCTTCAGCGATGTCGTGATCTCCGTGACGTCGAACGGTGCAACCCCGGTACCGGCCGGGACCCTCATCTCGGTCAGTGTCAGCCCTCTGAAGTTCTCGGACGGATCGGAGTACCAGGAGTTTGCTGCGTCCGGCACCCTCGAGAGCGTCAGTATCTCCGGCATCAGCAGCGCCGGCGTGGCCGGAGGCATAGCGGTGCCGGTGGTCGCCCGATACTCGACCACCATCGCACACGCGTTCCTGAACGTCGACGAGGTCAGGGCTGGTGGAGTCTACGCGTGGGGTTACAACTACTCGGGTGAGGTCGGCGATGGTCGACTGGGCACCCGTACCGTGCCGAGCCGTTGGCTGGGGAACGAGAAGTACACCGCGATCACCGGCGCCCACGGCACGTTCCACGCCATCACCACGAGCGGAACGATCTTCGCAACCGGGTACAACGCCTACGGCGTCCTCGCCGACAACGGCACGGCGAATTCGGGCACCAAGGGTCCGCAGGGCCCCGCCAAGACCATCGACGGGCGCACGTTCCTCGCTAGCCGCTTCGGCCAGGCGAACTCCTGTCTCGACTCGACGATCTTTACTTTCGACGCCGATGGCCGCCTCCACGGCGTCGGCAACAACCCCGGCGGCAACTTCTCGATCAACGACGGAAGCACCGCAGGGACGCAGAAGGGCTACAACGGCTACATTCCGGTGGGAACGGAGATCCTCGCCCGCAACCCGGGCAAGACCATCGTCTCGGTCAGCGATGCCGGCTGGTGGCGCGCGCTCTACCTCCTGAGCGACGGAACCGTCTGGAACGCGGGATCGAACCAGCGGCGTGCAATGGGGAACAACGGTTCGGAGAACCAGCAGTACCTCGCGGCGCAGACGATCACGGCGAGCGGTGCGCCCCTGACGAACATCGTCGAGGCCCACGCCACCCAGGACTCCTCGGTCTACCTGGACGGCGAGGGCAACCTGTGGGGCGCGGGGAAGAACACCTACGGTCAGCTCCCCGGCCTCGGCGCGAAGGGTGCAGTCGCCGGGGTGGCCGTGCCGCTGACGCGGCCCGAGGGCAAGCGCGTGGTGAAGATCTGGGTCAACGCCTCCGACCTGGAGTCGGTGTTCGCCAAGACGGAGGACGGCGTGATCTACATGGCCGGCAACAACACGACCGGCTACGGGAGCATCGGAACGAACAAGCCGAGTGTGAACGTGTGGACCCGGGTCATCGTTCCGGACGGCAAGACGATCAAGCACATCGAGTTCGGCGGCGAAGGCGGCCTCTATCTGATGACCGACGGTACGGTGTACTTCGCCGGACAGAACGACACCGGTGGCCCCGGCACGGGCGTGACCGCGGGCAACACCGTGACCATGACCCAGGTCCCGCTCCCCGGCCCCGCGGTCGACATCGCGGGAACGTACATGGACAGCTATGCGGTGATCGTCGAAGACTGACCCGCGACACGTCGTACCGGCCCCACTCGCCTCGCGCGGGCGGGGCCGTGCCGTTCACGCGAAGATGTGGGGCCAGAGCGCGACGGCGAGGGGGTAGCCGACGAACGAGACGATGTCGATGACGACGTGTGCGACTACGAGCGGCATCACCCGCCCCCAGCGGGTGTAGCACCAGCCGAAGACCACCCCCATGATCGCGTTGCCGACGAACGGGCCGAAGCCCTGGTAGAGGTGGTAGCTGCCGCGCAGCACGGCCGCCGAGAGGATGATCGTCCACTTCGACCAACCCAGCTGGCGCAGACGGGTGAAGAGGTAGCCGACGACGATCACCTCCTCCTGCAGGCCGGCGCGGAGCGCGGCGAAGACGAGGATCGGCACCGTCCACCAGTACGTGTCGAGCGGTGAGGCCTGCACCTGCACGGTCAGCCCGAGCACCCGGCCGAGCGCGTAGAAGAGGATGCCGGGGATGCCGATGGCCAGGAAGAGCAGCACTCCGCCGCCGAGGTCCCGTCCCGGCCTGCTCAGGTCGAAGCCGATCCGGCGGAACCCACTGCGCCCGGGCTGCCAGAGGAGGAAGATCACCAGCGCGACCGCGAACAGCGGGAACGCGTTGCCGAGGAACTGGTAGACGAAGTCGAAGACCTGCCGGCTCGACTGGGACGGGTTCACCTGCGCCGTCTGGTCGGCCAGCGGAGTGCTCTGCGTGGAACGATCGATGATCGAGACGATCGAATACACCGCGGACTGGCCGAGCGAGAGGCCGAGGACGATCGCGACCTCCCACCAGAGGCGGGGGCGACCGCTGCGCTCGACGGGGACTTCGCCGCTCCAGGTGGCGGTGGCGCCACCCGCTGGGGCGGCTGCGGCGGGCTCACTGCTCATATGTGCATCCTGCCAGGCCCCGAGCGCGCGCGGCGACACGTTGTACATTCGTGAATTCCACCCCGTGAATGCGCGATGCGCGCGATTTCTTGCGTTTCACGCTCGCGGATCACCGTTTTCAGGGGTGTCGCGCAACGATCCGCCGACTGAGTTACCACTGTGTAACGTTTTCGAGCCTCATTTTGCATTCCCACTCAACGGTACCTAGGTTGTTCTTATCCCGCGGGGTTCGGGTGCTCTCGCATGCCCGTGCCGTCGCACACTTCGCACAGGAGGAACATTGCACATCAAGGGAAGAAAGGTCAGGTACGCGGTCAGCGCCGTCGCCGTCGCCGGCGTTGCCGCGCTCGCGCTGTCGGCCTGCACCACGTCCGGCAGCACGGGCACCTCGTCCGCAGCCAAGGGCGGCACCGTGACGGTCGCTGTCGTGAACGACTTCACCTCGTTCAACTCGCAGACCCCGCAGGGCAACCTGGACACCAACGGCCAGGTCGGCTACCTCGACGGGTCGTACGGTACTGGCTTCCAGTACATCGACAACAACTACAAGATCGTTCACGACGACAAGTTCGGCAAGTTCGAGAAGATCTCGGACAGCCCGCTGACCGTCAAGTACACCCTGAACAAGAACGACAAGTGGTCCGATGGACAGCCTGTCACCGCTGACGACATGATCCTCGGCTGGGCCATCGCCTCCGGTTACTACGACTCGGCGAAGTTCGACGACCAGGGCAACGTGACCAGCGGCACCCAGTACTTCTCCATTGCGGGTTCGACGGCGGGCATCGACTCGACCGCCTTCCCGACCGTGGGCGACAACAACACGTCGATCACCTTGAAGTACTCCACGCCGTACGTGGACTGGGAGCTCGTCAACCCGATCGCGCAGCCCGCGCACATCGTGGCCAAGAAGGCGGGCCTCTCGTCGGCCGCCGACCTGACCAAGCTGCTGAAGACGCTGCCGAAGGGCAACCCGGACGCGCCTGTCGCCCCCAACGCGACCCTGAAGAAGGCCGCCGACTTCGTCAACACCGGCTACGACGTGACCGCGTTCCCGACCGACAAGGACCTGCTGGTCTCCTCCGGCCCGTTCGTCGTCTCGTCGTGGACCCCCGGCCAGTCGCTCACGATGACGCAGAACAAGTACTACGACGGCGGGCTCAAGCCGAGCGTGGACAAGATCGTGTTCCGCATCATCCCGGACGCCAACGCCCAGGTCACCGCTCTCCAGAACGGTGAGGTCGACATCATCAACCCGCAGGCCTCGGCTGACACGCTCAATGCTCTCAAGCAGACGACCGCGAAGGTCCTGACCGGCGACCAGGCGTCGTACGACCACCTCGACCTGAACTTCGGTTCGCAGGTCTTCGCCGACCCGAAGGTCCGCGAGGCGTTCCTCAAGACGATCCCGCGTCAGCAGATCCTCGACTCGATCGTCACCCCGGTGAACCCGAAGGCCAAGGTCCTCAACTCGCAGATCTGGCTGCCGAACCAGCAGCCCGAGTACGGCGACTCCGTGAAGAACAACGGTTCGAGCAACTTCGACAAGGTCGACATCGAGGGCGCCAAGGCGCTCCTCGCCGGTGCGACCCCGACCGTTCGAATCCTGTACAACACGAACAACCCGAACCGTGTCGACGAGTTCCAGGCGATCTCGACGTCCGCCGCCAAGGCCGGCTTCAAGGTCGTCGACGCCGGTTCGCCCGACTGGAGCAAGCTCCTCCCGGGTGGCAACTACGACGCGTCGCTCTTCGGCTGGATCAGCCCGGGTGCCGGCACCTCGCAGATCCCGCAGCTGTTCACCACCAACGGCGGCGGTAACTACAACCGCTTCTCCGCGGCGAACGACGATGCTCTGGCCACCCAGACGACGCTCGACACCAGCAAGCTCGTCTCGCTCGAGAAGAACATCGACAAGACCGCGTTCTCGCAGTTCTACGGCCTGCCGCTGTTCCAGCTGCCCGGCGTGTTCGGTGTCAACGCCCGCGTCGACGGCGTGAAGTACATGGGCAACCAGAACGGCCCGTTCTGGAACTTCTGGGAGTGGACCGTCAAGTCCTCGACCGCGAAGTAACGCTCGACAGTGAGAGTGCCCGGGGGACCCCCGGGCACTCTCCTGCGACGGGGCGTCGGCTTCGAGTCGACGCCCCGTTATCATGTAGTCGGCGGTCGTAACCCGATCGTTACCTCGAATTCGCGCCAGGCGAGCCCCCGCTCCGCCGCCCAACCCGTTTCACGGCGCGCCCTGTCAGTAAAGGTTTTGAACCTATGGCGAGTTTCATCCTGAGACGCCTTCTTGTCTCAGTGCTCATCATCGTCGCCGCTTCGTTCCTGATGTACATGCTGGTCGCGTACAGCGCCGACCCGCTGGCGGATCTGCGAAGCAGCAACAGCCCGAATAAGACGCAGCTCATCAATGCGCGCATCCAGCTCCTCCAGCTCGACATCGCCCCGCCGCTGCGGTGGCTCCTCTGGCTGGGAGGCGCGGCCAAGTGCCTCATCCCGTTCGCCAACTCGTGCGACCTGGGATCGACCATCTCGAACGCGAAGGTGGTGGACATCCTCCCGCAGGCGCTCACCTCCACCGTTCAGCTGGTCACCGTCGCGCTCATCCTCGCGATCCTCCTCGGTGTCACCATCGGCATCGTGACCGCCCTGCGGCAGTACAGCGGACTCGACAACGTCGTCACGTTCCTCAGCTTCTTCCTGTACTCGCTCCCGGCGTTCCTCGTGGCGGTCCTCCTCAAGGAGTTCGTCGCCATCGGCTTCAACAACTTCCTGGCGACTCCGGCGATCCCCTGGTGGGTCGCCATCCTGATCGGAGTTGTCGCCGGGCTCATCTGGCAGTCGCTCATCGGCGGCGACATGCGTCGCCGAGGCATCACCTTCGGTGTGTCCGGCGTGGCGACGGCGGGCGTGCTGCTGCTGATGAGCGCGACCAACTGGTTCCTGCACCCCGGCCTCGGCCCGGTGGTGATGATCGTCCTGGTCGCCGGCACCGTGATCGGCGCGACCGCGCTGACCGCGGGACTGCAGAACCGACGCGCGCTCATCTCCGCTGGCATCGCCGGAGCGATCTCGCTGGTGTGCTACTTCGGGTTGCAGTGGCTGTTCAACATCTCGACCCCTGCGACGATCGCGATCCTCGCGATCATCGCGGTCCTCGTCAGCCTCGCGATCGGCTGGTTCGTGGGAGGGTACGACCGCGGCCAGAACATGCGCGTCGCGGTGCTCGTGACCATCGTGTCGGGCTTCCTGATCCTCGTCGACCGCTTCATGCAGGCCTGGCCGACGTACTTCCAGGAGACCAACGGCCGTCCGATCGCCACCGTCGGGTCGTCCACGCCCGGTCTGACCGGCGACATGTGGGTGACCGGGCTCGACACCTTCACGCACTTGGCGCTGCCGACGGTGGCCCTGCTGCTGATCTCGTTCGCGTCGTACACGCGCTACTCGCGCGCCGGCATGCTGGAGGTGCTCGGCCAGGACTTCATCCGCACCGCGCGCGCCAAGGGCCTCCCGGAGCGGACGGTCGTCGTCCGTCACGCGTTCCGCAACATGCTCATCCCGATCACCACCCTCGTCGCCTTCGATGTCGGCGCGCTGCTCGGTGGTGCGATCATCACCGAGAAGGTGTTCGCGATCCCGGGCATGGGGTCCCTGTTCAATGCGGGGCTTCAGCGCGGTGACCTGAACCCCGTGATGGCGTACTTCCTCGTCATCGCAGTCATGGCGATCCTGTTCAACTTCCTCGCCGACTTGTCCTACGCCGCACTCGACCCGAGAGTGAGGGTCCGCTGATGTCCACGACCGAACCGATGATCGCCGACGAGCTCCGGGAGCCGAGTTCCCCGCCCGTCAGCCAGGGAAAGCTCATCTGGAAGCGTTTCCTCTCCAACAAGGTCGCCGTCGGCAGTGCGATCCTGTTCATCCTGATCCTGCTGTTCTCGATCTCCGCGATCGGCATCGGCCCGATCCACGGCTGGTGGAAGTACAACTACGTCGAGCTGAACGACCAGGTCGCCCAGGGCTCGCCGAGCCCGGAGCACCCGTTCGGGCAGGACCGCATCGGCAAGGACTACTTCGCCCTCACGATGCGCGGCATCCAGAACTCGATTCTGGTGATGGTCGTGCTCGGGCTGATCGCGAGCGTCGTCGGCGTCGTCGTCGGAGCCATCGCGGGGTATTTCCGCGGCGTGGTCGACGCGATCCTGATGCGCATCACCGACGTCTTCATCGTGATCCCTGCACTGGTGATCGGCTCCGTCGTCGGTCACATGTTCGGCGGCCTGGGAGCGTTCTTCCTCGCCCTGATGCTGGGCTTCTTCTCGTGGATGGGTATCGCGCGCCTGGTGCGCGGCGAGTTCCTGTCGCTGCGCGAGCGGGAGTTCGTGGAGGCGGCCCGCGTGGCGGGCGCGTCCGACACGCGCATCATCTTCAAGCACATCCTGCCGAACGCCATCGGCGTCGTCATCGTGTCCTCGACGCTGATCATGGCCTCTGCCATCCTGCTCGAGACCGCGCTGTCGTTCCTCGGCTACGGGATCCGTCCGCCGGACGTCTCGCTCGGCCTGCTGATCAGCTCGAACGAGTCGGCGTTCCAGACCCGTCCGTGGCTGTTCTGGTGGCCGGGTGCGTTCATCGTGACGCTCGCGCTGCTGGTCAACTTCGTCGGCGACGGCCTGCGCGACGCGTTCGACCCGCGCCACCGCCGGTTCAACCTCCGCAAGATGCGCGAGGAGGAGCCGGAGCCCGGTGAGGACGGCCAGTCGGGACCCCGTACGGGCGCGGCCCTCGCGGAGGACGTGCTGTGACATCCGCCCGCGCTGCGCTGCTGGCGGCCTCCGGCTCTGCGGAGTCAGGCCGCCAGCAGCGCGGCGAGCGCGCCGGCGGCGAGTACGACGAGCACCGCCAGCGACGCGAAGTGCCAGCGGACCGTCACGGGCGTCTCGTCCGCCAGCCCGCTGTCGACGGCCCCGCTCTGCTGGAGCTGAGCCCAGCGGCGGCGCACGACCTCGGCAGCGGCGCCCGATTCGGTGGACAGCAGGTCGCCCGGGCGGCGCACGCTGTCCGCGACGGCGGGCTTGCCGACGCGTCCCGCGGTCTCCTGGCGAGTGGCGCGCAGCGTGCGCGCCGTGCCGGGAGCGGGAGCGGACCAGACCGGGAACTTGCGGCCGGGCGTGTACAGCGTGAGCGCGTACTTGGTGTCCACGTGGATGAGCGCCTGCCACGGGATTCGGACGGTGCGCGTGACGTTGACCACCTCGATGCCGTCGTCGGCCACCGTGAGGCTCGGGCGCCAGAGCAGCGCCCAGCCCACGAAGGCGAACAGCGCGCACGGCACGACGTAGAGCAGGCGCGCATCGTGCACGCTCACCAGAAGGCCGACGATCAGGGCCGCAGCGGCCGCCCAGATCAGCACGGCAAGAACCCGGTTGAACCGGGACACGAAAACCTCGCGCTCGGCGGGGGAGACGTAGGGCATGGCTCCATGCTCTCATCCCGCACCGTCTCCGCCTCGCCCGAGCGCGCCCCCGAAAGGAACCACGAATCATGACCGAGAACACCACCGGTGGGGCCGGGGTCGTCGTCGGCGCCCCCGTGCTGGAGGTCACCGACCTGTCCGTCGACTTCGGCGTCGACAACGTCTGGGTGCCCGCGGCCAAGAAGCTGAACTACTCGATCAAGGCGGGCGAGGTGCTCGCCATCGTCGGCGAGTCCGGCTCGGGCAAGAGCGCGAGCTCGATGGCGATCCTCGACCTCCTGCCGCAGAACTCCCGCGTCCAGGGGTCGATCAAGCTCGAGGGGCGGGAGCTCACCGGGCTCAGCCCGCAGCAGATGCGCCGCGTGCGCGGACGCCAGGTCGCAGTCATCTTCCAGGAGCCGATGACGGCGCTGAACCCGGTCTACACGGTCGGCTTCCAGATCGTCGAGACGCTGCGCATCCACTTCGGGATGTCGCCGCACGAGGCGAAGGAGCGTGCGCTCGAGCTGCTCGACATGGTCGAGCTGCCCGATCCCGTCAAGGCGTTCAACTCGTATCCGCACCAGCTCTCGGGCGGCCAGCGCCAGCGTGCCATGATCGCGCAGTCGATCTCGTGCGACCCGAAGCTTCTCATCGCCGACGAGCCGACGACCGCACTCGACGTGACCGTTCAGGCCGAGATCCTGGAGCTCATCCGCAGCCTCCGCGACCGCCTCGACAGCGCGATCCTGCTCATCACCCACGACATGGGCGTCGTCGCCGACCTGGCAGACAACATCGTGGTGATGCGCAAGGGCGACATCGTCGAGGCCGGCACGGTCAAGGATGTCTTCGACGCTCCGCAGCACCCGTACACGATCGCCCTCCTCGAGGCTGTGCCGCACCTGGGTCAGCGCGAGGACGAGGAGATCGACACGACCGCCGCCCTCGCAGCCGGCACGGAGAACCCCGACGAGGAGTACGCCGAGCGCATTCGCGTGAACGAGCGCATCGCCGCCGCCGAGCACGAGAAGGCGGAGATGGACAAGCGGAAGGTCGTGGTCGACTTCGAGAAGGTCGCCATCGAGTACCCGAAGCACGGCCGCGTGCCGGCCTTCCGGGCTGCGACCGACATCGACCTCACGATCCACGAGGGCGAGGTCGTCGGCCTGGTGGGCGAGTCGGGTTCCGGCAAGACCACGCTCGGCCGCGCCGCGATCGGCCTGCTGCCCATCCACTCGGGCAAGCTGGTCGTCGCCGGCCAGGACATCAGCAACGCGGGCCGCGACGAGATCCGCAAGCTGCACCGCAACGTCGGCATCGTGTTCCAGGACCCGTCGTCGTCGCTGAACCCGCGCCTGCAGATCGCCGACTCCATCGGCGAGCCGCTGCGGCTGGCGAAGGGCCTCAAGGGGCAGCAACTCGCGAACGAGGTCGACCGCCTGCTCGACAGCGTCGAGCTGCCCCGCGCATACCGCAGCCGGTTCCCGCACGAGCTCTCCGGAGGCCAGAAGCAGCGCGTCGGCATCGCCCGCGCGCTGTCGCTGAAGCCGCAGGTGCTGATCGCCGATGAGCCGACGAGCGCGCTCGACGTCTCGGTGCAGGCGCGCGTTCTGGAGCTGATGCAGCAGCTCCAGAAGGAGATGAACTTCGCGTGCCTCTTCATCACGCACGACCTCGCGGTCATCGACGTGCTGGCCGACCGGATCGCCGTCATGCACCACGGCAACCTCGTCGAGGTCGGGACGCGCGACGAGATCCTGCGCTACCCGAAGGAGGCGTACACCCAGCGCCTGCTCGCCGCAGTGCCGCTGCCCGACCCGGAGCAGCAGCGCGCCCGCCGGGCTCTGCGCCTCGAACTGCTGGCCGCCGGCTCCGACGAGGTCGTTCCGGTCAACGAGGGCCTGCCGCAGGAGCCGGAGCCGCCGGTGGCCCAGGGGCTGTAGGCCGACCACCGACGAACGCCCTCCGTTCCGTGAACAGCTGCGGAACGGAGGGCGTTTCGCGTGGCGACAGGCACGCGCTCCCACTGGGATAGAATGGACCGTTCCCCATTTCTTTCTGACGAGAGTCGAGCCCTCACGCATGTCCGAGAACGCCGTCGCCCACCGCGCCGATCTGCGCAACGTCGCGATCGTCGCCCACGTCGACCACGGCAAGACCACGCTGGTCGACGCCATGCTGCGGCAGACCAACTCGTTCGGCGACCACGAGCACGTCGAAGAGCGCGCCATGGACTCCAACGAGCTGGAGCGCGAGAAGGGCATCACGATCCTCGCCAAGAACACGGCGATCTCGTACAAGGGCAAGCACGCACCGAACGGCCCGATCACGATCAACGTCATCGACACCCCCGGCCACGCCGACTTCGGCGGAGAGGTGGAGCGCGGCCTGTCCATGGTCGACGGCGTCGTGCTCCTGGTGGACGCCTCGGAGGGGCCGCTGCCGCAGACCCGCTTCGTGCTCCGCAAGGCGCTGGAGGCCAAGCTGCCGGTGATCCTCGCCGTCAACAAGACCGACCGCGGCGACGCCCGCATCGGCGAGGTCGTCGAGGAGAGCCAGGACCTCCTGCTCGGCCTCGCGAGCGACCTGGCCGACGACGTGCCCGACCTCGACCTCGACGCGGTTCTCGACGTGCCGGTCGTCTACGCGTCCGGTCGTGCCGGCGCCGCCAGCCGCAACCGTCCGGCCAACGGCGAGCTGCCGGACAACGACGACCTCGAGCCGCTCTTCGAGGCGATCCTCGAGCACATCCCGGCTCCGACGTACGACCCGTCCGCACCGCTGCAGGCGCACGTCACCAACCTCGACGCGTCGCCGTTCCTCGGCCGCCTCGCCCTGCTCCGCATCTTCAACGGCACCCTCAAGAAGGGCCAGACGGTCGCCTGGGTGCGCCACGACGGCGACGTGCACAACGTGCGCGTGACCGAGCTGCTGATGACCAAGGCGCTCGACCGCTATCCGGCCGAGTCGGCCGGCCCCGGCGACATCGTCGCGGTCGCGGGCTTCTCCGACATCATGATCGGCGACACCCTGGCCGACCCGGACGACGTGCGCGCCCTGCCGGCCATCCACGTCGACGACCCCGCGATCTCGATGACGATCGGTACCAACACCTCGCCGCTCGTCGGCAAGGTGAAGGGCCACAAGCTGACCGCGCGCATGGTCAAGGACCGCCTCGACCGCGAGCTGATCGGTAACGTCTCGCTGCGCGTGCTCGACATCGGCCGGCCCGACGCCTGGGAGGTGCAGGGCCGCGGCGAGCTCGCGCTCGCCATCCTGGTCGAGCAGATGCGCCGCGAGGGCTACGAGCTGACCGTCGGCAAGCCGCAGGTGGTGACCCGCAAGGTCGACGGCCGCACGCAGGAGCCGTTCGAGCACCTGACGATCGACGCCCCGGAGGAGTACCTCGGCGCCATCACGCAGCTGCTCGCCGCTCGCAAGGGCCGCATGGAGAACATGGCGAACCACGGCACGGGCTGGGTCCGCATGGAGTTCATCGTCCCGTCGCGCGGTCTCATCGGTTTCCGCACCGAGTTCCTCACCACCACGCGCGGCACGGGTATCGCGAACGCGATCTCGCACGGCTACGACGACTGGGCCGGGCAGATCGTGACCCGCAGCAACGGCTCCATCGTGGCCGACCGCGCCGGCGTCGTCACGCCGTTCGCGATCATCGCGCTGCAGGAGCGCATGTCGTTCTTCGTGAACCCCACCGAGGAGGTCTACGAGGGCATGGTCATCGGCGAGAACTCGCGCGCCGACGACATGGACGTGAACATCACCAAGGAGAAGAAGCTCACCAACATGCGCTCCTCCACGGCCGACACGTTCGAGTCGATGACGCCGTCACGTCAGCTGACGCTCGAGGAGTGCCTGGAGTTCGCCCGCGAGGACGAGTGCGTCGAGGTCACCCCGGAGGCCGTGCGCATCCGCAAGGTCGAGCTCGACGCGACCGCCCGCGGCCGCGCGGCTGCCCGTCTGAAGCGCCAGGACGCCTGAGCGCGCCACTCCGCTTCGGCGCATAATCGACACATGAGACGTTCGCGCCTTCTCGCGATCCCGGTCGCGGCCCTCCTCGTGCTGGGGGTCGCGCCGGCGCTCGCGGGCTGCAGCTTCCAGACGGCCGTGAAAGACGTCACCGGAGGCAACGTCGACCTCGGCGGCGACAAGGTCCCCGCCGACTTCCCGACGTCGGTCCCGCTGTACAAGGGCGCCATCGTGTTCGGCGCGGGTGTCGGCAGCGGCCACGGCAAGGTCTGGAACGTGACGGTCAAGGTCTCCGGCGCCGACGCCTACAAAGACATCGAGAAGCAGCTCACCGACGCGGGATTCAGCGGCCAGTTCGGCGCGCAGGCTCCCGACGGCGGAGGCACCGGCACCTTCGCGAACGACCAGTACGGCGTGCTCGTGGTGGTCACCGGTGCCGGCAGCAACGGCTGGGTCGCCAACTACTCGGTGTCGCGCGCGGCGGTGGAGACGCCGACCCCGTCGGCGACACCGTAGCGCTCAGGCGAACAGCCCCGCCCCCACGTACGACCCTTCGCGCGCGCCCGGCGGAACGGCGAAGACCGCAGAGCCGACGTGCTTGAGGTACTCGTTGAGTGCGTCGTTCTTGGCCAGGCGGGTCTGGATCGGAATGAACTGCTTACGCGGATCCCGCTGGAACGCGATGAAGAACAGGCCGGCATTCAGGCGCCCCAGGTCGTCGTTGCCGTCGACGAAGTTGTAGCCGCGGCGCAGCAGCTGTGCTCCGTCGTTCATCGTCGGGTGCGCGAGTCGCACGTGCGAGTCGGGGTCGATCTTCGTGCCGCCGCCCGCGGAGAGTGCGAGGAAGTTCGGGTCGGTGAACTCGGAGCCTCCCGAAAGCGGTGCACCCTCGCCCTTGTCGCGACCGATGATGCGTTCCTGCTCGCCCAGCTGCTGCCGGTCCCAGGTCTCGATGATCATGCGGATCTTGCGCGCCACCAGATACGAGCCGCCGTGCATCCACGCCGACCCGTCCGACGCGGCCGCCCACACCTGGTCGTCGACCACCGTGGAGTCCTCCGCCTTGATGTTCGCCGTCCCGTCCTTGAAGCCGAACAGGTTGCGCGGGGTCGTCTGGCTGCGCGAGGTGGAGGACGTGCGACCGAAGCCCAGCTGCGACCAGCGGATGGCGGCGCGCCCGAAGGCGATGCGTGACAGGTTGCGGATGGCGTGCACGGCGACCTGAGGATCCTCGCTGCACGCTTGGACGCACAGGTCGCCGCCGGTGAGCGAATCGATCAGGGCGTCGCCTCGGAAGCGCGGAAGGTCGACCAGCGCGGCCGGTCGCCGGTCCGCGATCCCGAACCGGTCGGTGCCGTCGGCCGCGGTGAACAGCGACGGGCCGAAGCCGAACGTCAGGGTGAGACCGCCGGGCGGGAGGTCGAGAGCCTCGCCGGTGTCGTCGGGCGGCGCGTCGGACGGACCGGATGCCGGCCCGTACTTCCCGGCCGGGCGACCCTGCGTCATCCGCGCGGCGGCGACGGTCCAATCGCGCAGCAGCTCGATGAGACCCTCGCGGTCGAGACCGGCTGCGACGTCGAAGGCCGCGAAGTGGAGGCGGTCCTGCGCCGGAGTGGTGATCCCGGCTTGGTTGGCACCGTAGAACGGGTAGGTCGTGTCGGTGGGCGAGCTCGCGACCGCGTGGCCCACGGCTGCTCCCGCTCCGAACCCGACCACCCCCGCGCCGACCGCGGCTCCGGCGAGCCCGAGCATTCCACGCCGGGACAGCCCGGACCGCCCGGCGCGCGCAGCGCTCTCGGGCTGGACGGCGGGATCCGGGTGGCCGGCGTCCGTGCTCTGCTCGGTCATCCCTCTCCTACTTGACCAGGATCGAGGTGAGCTGGCTGAGCGGCTCGCTCAGGGCGTTGACGGAGTCGGAGAGCTCCTTGACCTGCGCCGTGGTGAGCTCGGTGTAGTTCACGTAGCCGTCGCCGGACGCGTACTGCGCGAGCAGCTTGTCGATCGTCGCGAACTCGCTGTCGAGCTTCTTCGCGGCGCTGGTGCCGGCGCTGCCCTTCTGCAGCAGGATCGCCCGGACGTTGCCGTACGCGACTTCTGCACCCTCTACGTTCGCCTTGAAGTCCCAGAGGTCGGTGTGCGAGAAGATCTCCTCCTCGCCGGTGATCTTGCTGCGCGAGACCTCCTCCATCAGCCCGCTCGCGCCGTTGGAGATCTGGTCGAGGGTCAGCGTGAAGTCCTTGGCGTAGACGAGGTCGTAGAGCCTCTGCGTGTCGGCCACGAGCTGCTCGCCGAGGGCGGCGCGGCCGGCCGCGTCCGACGGGGTGAACCCGGCGGGCGCCCAGAGGTCCTTCTCGATGCGGTGCCAGCCCGTCCAGGCCTGGCCCTGTTCGAGGTCGGCCTCGCGCAGGTCGAGCGCGGGGTCGATGTCGCCGAACTGCTCGGCCGTCGGCTCGATGCGCTCGTAGAACGCTCGGGTCGCCGGATACTGGGCGCGTGCCGCGGCGTCGTCGCCGGCCTCGTAGGCGGCCGCGAAGGTCTTCGTAGCGGCCAGCAGCTGACCGGCCTGGTCCTTCACGTAGCTGACGTAGTTGGTCACGGCCTGGGCGACCTGCTTGCTCTCGCTGGCGGTCTTGGTGTCGGCGGCGCCCTTGGTCACCGTGAACTTCGCGAGCGACGTCGGGCTGCCGACCATCCCCTTCTTGCAGGCGGTGAAGTAGCTGCCCTCGGCCAGCTGCACCACGTAGTTGACGGTGGTGCCCGGCCCGATGTTCTCCTTCTCGGCCGCGATGCGCAGCTTGTCCTGAGCGAGCACCTCGAACTCGTTGACGTCGGAGCCGGAGTTGGTCACCTGGAACGTGATCGGGCCGGCAGGCGCGGTGTCGGTCTTCACCGTGCAGGAGCTGTCGGTGAGCGTGACCTGGATCGCCTCGGCCTCGGCGGAGGCCGTGTTGGGCACGCAGCCGGTGAGGGCGAGCGCCAGGGCTGCGGTGCCGGCGAGGAGGCCGGCGGTCGTGCCGAGGTGGCGGGGTCGAGGCATGGGGATGCTGTGCTTTCTGCTCTGGTGGGGGAGGGAAGAGTGCGGGGCGGGACAGTCAGGAGGCGACAGGCGCGTGCGGCACGGGCGCGCCCGCGGGTTTCGCGGCCACCCGGCCGGCGGACCGGTGCTGCCGCACGTAGAAGAACGTGACGACGGCGATGTAGCCGACCCAGGCGATCACCTGGAACCAGGTGGGCGACGGGTTGAAATTGAGGATGCCGGCGAGCGCGGTCCCGTACCAACTCGACGACGGGATGACGGCGCTGATGTCGTACGCGTGGATGTTCGCGCCGGGGAGGACGCCGGCCTCCTGCAGGTCGCCGATGCCGTATGCGAACACGCCGCCGGCGACGAGGATCAGGAAGGCGCCGGTCCAGGTGAAGAACGACCCGAGGTTGATGCGCACCATCCCGCGGTAGAGCAGGAAGCCCAGCACCGCTGCGGTGACGAGGCCGAGCACCGCGCCGATGACGGGCTCCCAGCCGCCGCCGATGCTGGCGACCGTCGCCCAGACGAACAGCGCCGTCTCGATGCCCTCGCGCCCGACGCTCAGCATCGCCAGGATGACGACGCCCCAGCCGGCGCCGACGAGCACCGAGTCGAGCCGGTGCTGGAGCGTGGACTTCATGCTGCGGGCGGTCTTGCCCATCCAGAAGATCATCCAGGTGACGAAGCCGACCGCGATGAGCGACAGCGTGCCGCCGACGATCTCCTGCGCCTCGAAGCTCAGCCCGTAGGGGCCCCACGTCAGCAGTGCGCCGATCCCGAGCGGGACGACCAGGGCGATGCCCACGCCGATCCAGAGTTTCGAGAGGACGTCGCGCCGCCCGACCTTCACCACGTAGGCGACCAGGATGGTGACGATGAGCGCCATTTCGAGGCCTTCGCGGAGGCCGATCAGGTAGTTCGCGAGCACAGGGGACCTTCGAATAGAAGCGGGGGATGTTGGTAAGGCTAACCTTACCCGCTCGACTCTAGATCACCTTCGGCGACCCTGTCCAGCCGGGGTGCGGGTGCGTCCCGCTAGGATTCGAGGATGCTCAGCAGGATCGTCAACGGCGTGCTCATGGTGGTCGTCGGTGCCATCGTCGGGTGCATCGGCACGGTCGCCCACCAGCTCACCGTGACCTGGGGGGTGACGGTCCCGCTCGGACTGATCGGCTCCCTCCTCTGCTACACGGCCCTGCTCGTCGGGTTGCGCCTCCTCGGCGACTCGCGGTGGCCGGCGCTCTGCGCGGCGCTCGGTTCGATCGCCGCCATCCTGTTGTTCACGCAGCAGAGCCCGGGGGGCTCCGTCCTGATCCCGAACAATCTGCTGGGGCAGATCTGGCTCGTCGCGCCCATCCTCATCGCCGCGCTCGTCGTGGCGTGGCCCGACGTGCGCGGTCGCCGCGGCAGGGCCGCCGCGGCAGCGCGGACGTCCTAAGCTAGAGGGGAAGCGTCCCGTTTCGCGAAGGGAATCCGAACAACAGTGACCTACGTCATCGCCCTCCCGTGTGTCGATGTGAAAGACCGGGCCTGCATCGACGAATGCCCCGTCGACTGCATCTACGAAGGCGAACGGTCGCTGTACATCCACCCCGACGAATGCGTCGACTGCGGAGCGTGCGAGCCGGTGTGCCCGGTGGAGGCCATCTACTACGAAGACGACCTCCCCGAGGAGTGGGCCGACTACTACAAGGCCAACGTGGAGTTCTTCGACGACATCGGGTCGCCCGGCGGCGCGGCCAAGGTCGGCGTCATCGCCAAGGACCACCCGATCATCGCAGCACTGCCCCCGCAGGCGCACTGACGTGGCCCTCGGCGAGCTTCCCGACTACCCCTGGGATTTGATGGCGCCGTACGTGGCGCGCGCAGGGAGGGCGGAGCCCTTCGGCGACACCACCGGAGTCGTCGACCTCTCGATCGGATCGCCCGTCGACCCGACGCCTGAGCTGATCCGTCGGGCGCTCGCCGACGCGACGGACGCGCACGCGTACCCGCAGACCGTCGGCACCCCCGCGCTCCGGGAGGCGATCGTCGCCTGGTTCGAGCGGCGCCGCGGCGTCCCCGGCCTCGCGACGCAGAACGTGCTGCCCACGATCGGCTCCAAGGAGCTGGTCGCCTTCCTCCCGTTCTTCCTCGGGCTGGGGGAGGGCGACGCCGTCGTCCACCCGCGAGCGGCCTACCCCACCTACGCGATCGGCGCGGCGCTGGCCGGCGCGCAGTCCGTCGCTGCCGACCACCCTGCCGACTGGCCGGCGAACACGCGCCTGGTGTGGCTCAACAGCCCGGGAAACCCCGACGGCCGGGTGCTGTCTGCCGTCGAGCTCGCGGCCGCCGTCTCCCGCGCCCGCGAGCTGGGCGCCGTGGTCGCGAGTGACGAGTGCTACGCCGAGCTCGGCTGGGAGGGCCCGTGGCGCGACGAGCCGATCCCGAGTGTGCTCGACCCGCGCGTCACCGGCGACGACCGCACGGGCGTCCTCGCCGTCTACTCGCTGAGCAAGCAGTCCAATCTCGCCGGCTACCGCGCCGCGTTCATCGCGGGCGACCCGGCGCTCATCGCGCGACTCACCACGGTGCGCAAGCACGCCGGGCTGATGCTGCCGTCGCCTCTGCAGGCTGCGATGGTCGCCGCGCTCGGCGATGACGCGCACGTCGCGGCGCAGCGCGAGCGCTACCGCGCGCGGCGCGACCTCCTCGTTCCCGCGCTGGAGGCCGCCGGCTTCCGCATCGACCGCAGCGAGGCGGGCCTCTACCTGTGGGCGACTGAAGGGCGCGACGCCTGGGAGAGCATCGGCCGACTCGCCGACCTCGGTATCGTCGCCGGCCCCGGCGTCTTCTACGGGGAGCACTTCCCGCAGCACGTGCGGCTCTCGCTCACGGCGACGGACGAGCGCATCGCGGCCGCGGCCTCCCGGTTGCGAGCGTTTGGAGAGACTCTCTAACCATCGGCCGGCTCCTTTGCGCGATGCGACAGTTGCCGCACGGGTTGGCTAGGCTGTACCAGCACGGCTTCTCAGCGGCGCTGACACGAACGGCGCGCGAAGCATCCCGAAAACCCCACCAGGAGGCGTTGTGAGCGGACTCGGCACCGAGCAGGCTGGCACCGATCGGGCCGGCGCTGCCCAGGCACAGGCTCAGCAGCGCGGCGCCGCCGGCGAGGCGACGGTCGCAGAACTGCGCTATCCGGGCGGAGTCGCCGAGTTCCCGATCCTGCAGAGCACGCAGGGCGCGTCGAGCATCGACCTCTCCAGCCTGACGAAGCAGACCGGGCTCACCAGCCTCGACTACGGTTTCGTCAACACGGCGGCGACCCGGTCGGCCATCACCTACATCGACGGGGATGCCGGGATCCTGCGCTATCGCGGGTATCCCATCGAGCAGGTCGCCGCGCACTCGACCTTCCTCGAGGTGGCGTGGCTGCTCATCCACGGAGAGCTGCCGACGCCGGCCGAGCTCGCCGACTTCGACGAGCGCATCCGCCGTCACACCCTGCTGCACGAAGACCTCCGCCGCTTCTTCGACGCCCTGCCGCACGACGCGCACCCGATGTCGGTGCTGTCCAGCGCGGTCTCGGCGCTGTCGACCTTCTACCAGGACTCGCTCAGCGTGCACGATCCGGAGCAGGTCGAGCTTTCGACCGTCCGCCTGCTCGCCAAGCTGCCCGTGATCGCGGCCTACGCGCACAAGAAGAGCATCGGCCAGGCCTTCCTGTACCCGGACAACTCGCTGAGCTTCGTGGACAACTTCCTGCGGCTCAACTTCGGCACGATGGCCGAGCCGTACGAGGTGGACCCGGTGCTGTCGCGCGCGCTGGAGCGACTGCTCATCCTGCACGAGGACCACGAGCAGAACGCCTCGACGTCGACGGTCCGGCTCGTCGGATCCACGCAGGCCAACCTCTTCGCCTCCGTCTCGGCCGGCATCAACGCCCTCTATGGACCGCTCCACGGCGGCGCCAACGAGGCCGTGCTGCAGATGCTCGCGGGCATCCGCGACTCCGGCGAGAGCGTGCAGAAGTTCGTCGAGCGCGTCAAGAACAAGGAGTCCGGCGTCAAGCTGATGGGCTTCGGCCACCGCGTCTACAAGAACTTCGACCCGCGCGCCAAGCTGGTCAAGCAGTCCGCCGACGAGGTGCTCGCCGCGCTCGGCGTGCACGATCCGCTGCTCGACATCGCCAAGGAGCTCGAGGAGGTCGCGCTCGCCGACCAGTACTTCGTCGACCGCCGGCTCTACCCGAACGTCGACTTCTACACCGGCGTGATCTACAAGGCGATGGGCTTCCCGACGCGGATGTTCACCGTGCTGTTCGCGATCGGGCGTCTCCCGGGCTGGATCGCGCACTGGCGCGAGATGACGCAGGACCCGAGCACCAAGATCGGCCGCCCACAGCAGCTCTACGTCGGCGACGCCGAGCGCAGCTGGCCCGCCGGCCGCTGATCCTCCACCCGAAGGGCACGTCGTTGTCCCTTTCGCGCGCCGAAAGGGACAACGACGTGCCCTTCGGCGTCTGCGTCACGGGGTGAGGGTGAGGGATTGGGTGGCGGCGGTCTTCACCGCGCGCGGTGAGAACGGCCAGGGCCGGGTCGCGCCGGTCGCCCAGAGCGGTGCCTGATCGGCGTAGTGCGGGTCGAAGGCGTGCCCGGACGCGCCGGTCAGATTGATCCAGGTGCTGCGGTCGAAGTCGGCGAGGTCGACGACCATCCGCATCGACGGCACCCGGTCGACCTGGTAGCCGACGGAGGTGTCCCAGCCGGTTGCGTCCACGATGCTCGACCCGCCACCGACCGGATACGGCCCGCGGTTGAACAGCCACTCGATCGGCGCGACGCCCGACGAGCCGAACGACGCGTTGGTCAGCTCGAGCGTGTGCAGACTGTCCCACCGCCAGTTCTTCGGGTCGCCGCCGAGCGAGCTCGTCGCCTCCGACCAGGCCCGGTCGGCGGCGTAGGCGAACATCTCGTCGCGGTCGGATGCGCCCAGCTTGCTGTCGGCCCACCATGCCGAGTCCGGGTGCTGGGCCAGTGCGTCGACGACGGCGAACCAGCGGTCGCCTCCCGTCGGCGGTGCCGATGCCGGGAGCTTGCGCCCGAACGCATCGGCGAGGAGGTTCTTCCAGAACACCGCGAAGTACGCCGCTTCAGCGCTGTCGCCGTCGTCGTGGTAGTCCCAGCCCCGCAGCAGCGCCGCCCCGCGCGCCGCCCCGGAGGCCGGGTCCGCCTTCGCGCCGACCGCGAGCAGGATCGGCACGAGGGCGGCCGCGTTCGCATCGTAGGTGTCGGCCTGGATGGCCGACATCTCCTTCGGGGTCAGCTTCGTGCCGTGGGCGAGGAGCTTCTGCAGTCGGAGCTCGATCTGGTTGGCCCGGTAGCCGTAGTCCCAGTCCCGGGTGATCATCGCGGGGAATCCCGGGCCGACGGCCGCGTTGTTCGCGGTCACGATGTAACCGCTCGGTGGGTTGAGGACGCTCGGCAGCTGGTCGTACGGGACGGTGCCCACCCAGCCGTACTGGCTGGTCCAGCCGGGGACGGGCAGTGTGCCGTCGCCGCTCGCGCGCACCGGGATCAGCCCGGGCGCCTGGTAGCCGATGTTGCCGTCCACGTCGGCGTAGAGCAGGTTCTGCGACGGCACCTGGAAGGAGGCCGCCGCGGCGCGGAAGCTGGCCCAGTCGTGGGCCGTGTCGAACGCGAAGATCGCGTTCGCCGTCGGTCCGGGCGTGAGCGCTGTCCACTCCAGCGACAGCTGGAACTGCTGCGCGGGCACGCCGAGCTTGCCTGCCTGGTCTTTCGCGATGGCGGCGTAGCCGTCGCTGAGGTCGGTGACGATCGGGCCGTGGCGCGTCGACCGCACCGTGATCCGCACGTTCGGACCGCCCGCGACGGTGATCGTCTCGTGCCGGATGGTCAGCGGGACCTGCTGGCCGTCGTACTCGTAGGTGTTGCCGGTGACCTTCTCGACGTAGAGGTCGGCGACGTCCGGCCCGAGGTTGGTGAACCCCCAGGCGATCCGGGAGTTGTGGCCGATGATGACTCCCGGGAGACCGGAGAAGCTGAACCCGGCGACGTCGAACGGGCAGTCCGGCCCCACCGTCGCGCAGTGCAGGCCGACCTGATACCAGACCGACGGCATCACCGCCCCGAGGTGCGGGTCGTTGGCGAGCAGCGGTTTGCCGGTCGCCGTGTGCGCGCCGGAGACGACCCAGGAGTTGGAGCCGATGTCGTCGCCGGCCGGCCCCATGAGCTGTGGGAGGGCGGCCAGGCTCGATGCGACCTGTTCGAGCCGGTCGCGGTAGTCGTTCGCCGGGACGGCGGCGAGCGCTGCGGTCGCCTCGGCGTCGGCCGCCGCCGAGGCGGACGCCGGAGTCGAGCCGGCGGGTTGGGCGTCCGGGCTCACCGTGCCGGGCGAGCCTCCGCCCAGGTCGGTGATGGTCGGGTGCTGCGCGTAGTCGTACCCGGGATGGAGCTCGGCGACCTGCGCGGGTGTCAGTTTCGTGGCCAGTAGCGCGCGGTCGATCTCGTCCTCCAGGTTGGAGCGGAGGTCCCAGGCCATCGCCTTGAGCCAGGCGATCGAGTCGGCCGGCGTCCACTTCTCCGGGCGATAGCCGGGATTCTGGATGCCGAGGATCGCGTACTCCAGTGACAGCTCCGCGCCGGAGTGCGTGGCGAGGTAGGCGTTCACGCCGTCCGCGTAGTCCTGGTAGTAGCGCAGGGAGGTCTTGTCGAGCAGCTTCACCTCCTGCTCCGCGACCCGGCGCCAGCCGAGCGTGCGGATGAAGGTGTCCGTGGGGATCTGGCTCGCACCGAACAGTTCCGAGAGTCGCCCGGCGGTGACGTGACGGCGGAAGTCCATCTCCCAGAACCGGTCCTGCGCGTGCACGTAGCCCTGGGCGCGGAACAGGTCGTCCGACGTCTGCGCGGTGAGCTGCGGGACGCCGGACGGGTCGCGCACGACCGTGACCGGCGCCGTGAGCCCGGGGAGCTTCAGGCTGCCCGAGGTCTGCGGGAACGAGCGCATGACCGTCCAGATGCCGAGTCCTCCCGCGAGGAGGGCCAGCACGAGCAGGACGGCGAGCGTGACTCCCAGCGTCCGGAGCACGCGATGGTGCAGCCTCAGCCGGGGAGTGTCGTCGCCCACCAAAGCTCCTCACGTCCAGTCCGTCGCGCTTCCTGGGACTCTAACCCACCCCGGTGACGACACGGAGGGGCGCAACGGGTCAGCGCGACGTGAGTGCTGCCCAGGCCATCCGCTCGAGCACGGGGCGCACGGAGGCGTCCGGGGTGTGCGACGTGCCGGCGCGCGCGGAGTGCGGCGTGGAGTTGATGAGCCCGAACGTCGCCTGGACCCGCACCCGCAGTTCGTCGGCGCCGACGGAGGGGTGGAGCTCGCCGAGCACGCGCATCCACAGTTCGATGTAGCGGCGCTGCAGAGTGCGTACGGCACGGCGCTCCTCGGGGGCGAGGGCGTCGAGGTCGCGATCCTGCACCCGGATCGTGTCGGCTTCCGTCAGTGCGAAGTCGACGTGGAAGGCGATCAACCCGCGGAGTGCGCCGGCGGGGTCCGCCGCCTGTCGCTCCACGGCGGCGCCGCCGTCGAGGAGGTTCTCGCTGACGCCGACGAGGAGCGCGCCGAGCACGGCCTGCTTGGAGGCGAAGTGCCGGTACACCGCCGGGCCGCTGACGCCTGCCGCTGATCCCAGGTCTTCGATCGACACCCCGTTGAAGCCGCGCTCGGCGAACATCCCGGCTGCTGCGGCGAGCAGGGCGGCGCGACGGTCGGCCTTGGCCTGGCTGCGCTGCGTGGGGCGCGCCAGCGGGTCTGCCGGAACGGTTTCGGTCATGGCTTTCGCTTTCGCACGGTTCCCCGTGGCGGGGCTGGACAATCGGGTTAATGAACACTAACCTAAATTCGAGTTAGCGACCACTAACTCATGTCGACGATGACGCAGGAGCACCATGACGCTGAGCACGGTTTCGAGCGCGACCCGGGGGGCCGCGTCGGCCACCGAACGGAACGACGCCGAACAGCGAGCCCTCGTGGCCGAGCTGCACGAGCGCCTGCGCGTCGCAGCGTCCGGCGGGCCGGAACGTGCGCGGGAACGCCACGTCGCCCGCGGCAAGCTCCTGCCGCGCGACCGCATCGACGCACTGCTCGACGAGGGCAGTCCGTTCCTCGAGATCGCGCCGCTCGCCGCGACGGGGATGTACGGCGACGAGAGCCCCGCCGCCGGCCTCATCGCCGGGATCGGCGTCGTCGAAGGCCGGCACGTGATGATCGTGTGCAACGACGCAACGGTGAAGGGCGGCACCTACTATCCGATGACGGTCAAGAAGCACCTGCGCGCGCAGGAGATCGCCTTCGAGAACCGGCTCCCGTGCATCTACCTCGTCGACTCGGGCGGGGCGTTCCTGCCGATGCAGGACGAGGTCTTCCCCGACCGCGACCACTTCGGCCGGATCTTCTACAACCAGTCCCGGCTGTCCGCCGCGAAGATCCCGCAGATCGCCGCCGTGCTCGGCTCGTGCACCGCGGGCGGCGCGTACGTCCCCGCCATGAGCGACGAGACGGTGATCGTGCGCAACCAGGGCACCATCTTCCTCGGCGGACCTCCGTTGGTGAAGGCGGCGATCGGCGAGGTGGTGACCGCGGAGGAGCTGGGCGGCGGCGAGCTGCACGCCCGGACCTCCGGAGTCGTCGACCACCTGGCCGAGGACGACGAGCACGCCCTCGCCATCGTCCGCGAGATCGTCGCCACGCTGCCGCAGCCGGCGGCTCCCGTGTGGGACGTACTCGCCACGCGGGCGCCGCTCGGCGACGCCGAGGAGCTCTACAGCGTCGTCCCCGTCGACGTGCAGGCGCCGTACGACGCGCACGAGGTGATCGTGCGCCTGGTGGACGCCGGCGCGTTCAGCGAGTTCAAGCCCGACTACGGCACGACCCTTGTCACCGGTTTCGCCCACCTCCACGGGCACCCGATCGGGATCGTCGCCAACAACGGCGTACTGTTCAGCGAATCCGCCCTCAAGGGTGCGCACTTCATCGAGCTGTGCGACCAGCGCGGCATCCCGCTGCTGTTCCTGCAGAACATCTCCGGGTTCATGGTCGGGCGCGACTACGAGGCCGGCGGCATCGCCAAGAACGGCGCCAAGATGGTCACCGCGGTCGCGACCACCCGGGTGCCGAAGCTCACGGTCGTGATCGGCGGCTCGTTCGGCGCAGGCAACTACTCGATGTGCGGCCGCGCCTACTCGCCGCGCTTCCTCTGGATGTGGCCGGCCTCCCGGATCTCGGTGATGGGCGGCCAGCAGGCGGCGAGCGTGCTCGCGACCGTCAAACGCGACCAGCTCGAGGCCAGCGGGGAGGACTGGAGCGCGGAGGACGAGGCGGCGTTCCGAGCGCCGATCGCCGCGCAGTACGAAGACCAGGGCAACCCGTACTACTCCACGGCGCGACTCTGGGACGACGGCGTCATCGACCCGGCGCAGACGCGCACCGTCCTCGGCCTCGCCCTCGACGTGTGCTCCAGAGCACCCCTGCCCGACACGGCCTTCGGCCTCTTCCGGATGTGATGGCGATGACCGACACCACTCGACCCTCGGCGACAGCCGGCGTGCCGTTCCCCGCCGTGCTTGTCGCCAACCGCGGCGAGATCGCCTGCCGCGTCATCCGCACGCTGAACCGCCTCGGCATCCGCTCGATCGCGGTCTTCAGCGACGCCGACCGCGACGCCCCGCACGTCCGCCTCGCCGACGCGGCGGTGCGGATCGGGCCGGCGCCCGCGCGCGACAGTTACCTCTCGGTCGCCGCCATCGTCGACGCCGCTCGGCGCAGCGGCGCGGCGGCGGTGCACCCCGGCTACGGTTTCCTCTCCGAGAACGCGGCGCTCGCCGAAGCGTGCGAGGCGGCCGGGATCGTGTTCGTCGGTCCCGGCGTGCACGCTCTCGAGGTGATGGGCGACAAGATCTCGGCCAAGAACGAGGTCGCGCGTTCCGGAGTCCCGACCATCCCCGGCATCGCGGAGCCCGGCCTGACCGACGACGAGCTGATCGCCGCTGCGGAGCGCGTGGGCTACCCGGTGCTGGTGAAGCCCTCGGCGGGCGGCGGAGGCAAGGGCATGCAGGCGGTCCACGATCCCGCTGCGCTTCCGGAGGCGCTGCGCGCTGCCCGCAGAGTCGCCGCGTCCGCCTTCGGCGACGACACCCTCTTCCTGGAGCGCCTGGTCTCGTCGCCGCGGCACATCGAGGTGCAGGTGCTCGCCGACCGCCACGGCGCGGTCGTGCACCTGGGGGAGCGCGAGTGCTCGCTCCAGCGCCGGCACCAGAAGGTGGTCGAGGAGGCTCCGTCGCCGCTGCTGGACGCCGAGACCCGCGCGCGGATCGGCGAGGCCGCCTGTCGCGTCGCGGCCGGTGTCGGCTACACCGGCGCAGGGACCGTGGAATTCCTCGTCTCGGCGGAGCGGCCGGGCGAGTTCTTCTTCATGGAGATGAACACCCGGCTCCAGGTGGAGCATCCCGTCACCGAGCTGGTGACCGGGGTCGACCTGGTCGAGTGGCAGTTGCGGGTGGCGGCGGGCGAACCGCTCGGCTTCGGCCAGGAGGATGTGCGCTTCGTCGGCCACGCCGTCGAGGCCCGGGTCTACGCCGAGAACCCGGAGCGTGAGTTCCTGCCGGGAGACGGCACCGTGATCGCGCTGCGCGAGCCGTCGGGCGACGGCGTCCGCGTCGACAGCGGCCTGGTCACCGGCACGCGCGTCGTGACCGACTACGACCCGATGCTCGCCAAGGTGATCGCCTGGGCGCCCGATCGTGCAGGCGCTCTGGCCCGCCTCGACCGAGCGCTCGCCGACACGTCCGTGCTCGGCGTCGTGAACAACATCGCCTGGCTGCGCGAGCTCCTCGCCGACGACGACGTGCTGGCCGGGACGATGGACACCACCCTCATCGACCGGCGGTTCTCCGAGCAGAGCTCGATCCCGGCCTCCACAGCCGAGCTCGTGACCGCGGCTCTGCTGGCCCATCGCGAGCGGGAGGCCTCGACGCCCCCGGGAGTCGGCGCGCTGTGGGGAGCCCCGAGCGGCTGGCGCATCGGGTCGCCGCGGGCGGTGCGGTACGACCTGGACGGCACGACCGTCGACCTGATCGACGACCGGGTCACCGTGCGCAGAGCCGACGGCGCGGTGTCGGAGCACCGCGCGCGGATCACCCTGCACGCCGGTGGCGCCGGGGAACCGGAGAGCGTCGTCCTCGACCTCGACGGAGTGGTCACACGCTTCGACACCGCTCGCGAGGGAGCGACCGTCTGGCTCGCGTCGGCCGGCCGCTCGCGGGCGCTGCGCCTGCGCTCCCCGGCCGAGCGCGTGGCGGCCGACCTGGCCGCGCGGGAACGCGGAGAGGTCGCCGCGCACCCCGAGGTCCGGTCGCCCATGCCCGGAACCGTGGTCGCCGTCCCCGTCGTCTCCGGTGCGCCGGTCGCGGCCGGCGACACGGTCGCCGTGGTGGAGGCCATGAAGATGGAGCACCGGCTCGTCGCCCCGATCGCCGGGACCGTGACGGTGTCGGTCGCGCCGGGCGACCTCGTCAAACTCGACCAGCTCGTCGCGGTCGTCGACGTGCCCCCGTTGTCGGACCAGGCAGCGACCGCCACGACCTCGGAATCCGACCCGCCCACCCCGGCGGGCGCCACAGAGCCGACACGATCGGCCACCTCATCCCGCGGCGAACCCGCCGCGGCAGGGATCGTCACCACAACAGACAGGAACCTCCCATGACCATGCAGCTGTCCCGCCCGGCCGACATCGACGTCGCCGGCTTCGAGCTCACCGACGAGCAGCGCCGCCTCCGCGACGACGTGCGCGAGTTCGCCGACACCGTCGTCGCGCCGGCAGCCTACGAGTACGACACCAAGCGCAGCCTCCCCTACGACATCATCGCCGAGATGGGCCGGATGGGTCTCTTCGGCCTCCCGTTCCCCATGGAGTACGGCGGCCAGGGCAAGGACTACCTGTCGCTGTGCCTCGCGGTCGAGCAGCTCGGCCGGGTCGACCAGTCCATCGGCGTCACGCTGGAGGCCGGCGTCGGGCTGGGCGCGATGCCGATCTTCCGCAACGGCACGGAGGAGCAGAAGCAGCAGTGGCTGCCCATGCTGGCCAGGGGCGAGGCGCTCGCCGGGTTCGGTCTGACAGAGGCCGAGGCCGGGTCGGACGCGTCCGGCACCAAGACCACGGCAGTGCTGCGCGACGGCGAGTGGGTGATCAACGGCACCAAGCAGTTCATCACCAACTCCGGCTCCGAGATCACGCGGCTGGTGACGATCACCGCCGTGACGGGGGAGGACCGCCGTGCCGACGGCTCGGTCAAGAAGGAGCTGTCGGCGATCATCGTCCCGACCGGGACGCCCGGCTTCACAGCGGAGCCGGTCTACGACAAGGTCGGCTGGCACACCTCCGACACCCACCCGCTCACGCTGACCGACGTGCGTGTCCCCGAGGCGAACCTCCTGGGTGAGCGCGGCCGCGGCTACGCGAACTTCCTCACGACGCTCGACGAGGGCCGGGTGGCGTTCGCCGCGCTCTGCACCGGAGCGGCGCAGGGCTGCCTGGAGGAGGCCCTCCGCTACGCGAAGAGCCGCAACGTCTTCGGGCGCCCGATCGGCTCCAACCAGTACATCGCCTTCAAGATCGCGCGCATGCAGGCCCGGGTGCACGCGGCGCGGCTGGCCTACTACGACGCCGCCTTCAAACTGATGGCCGGAGCGCCCTTCAAGCTGGAGGCCTCCATCGCCAAGCTGGTCGGCAGCGAGGCCGCCATGGACAACGCGCGCGACGCGACCCAGATCTTCGGCGGCTACGGCTTCCTCAACGAGAACCCCGTCGCCCGGCACTACCGCGACTCGAAGATCCTCGAGATCGGCGAGGGTACCTCCGAAGTCCAGCTCATGATCATCTCCCGCGCCCTCGGCTTCGAGGCCTGACCGTGTCCACAGCCCGCGAGCACAGGAAATCTGTTCCTTTCCTGCGTGATCTGCGACAGTTCTCCTGTGCTTGCCGGCGAGCTGAGAGGAGTCTCTGGTGATCGACAAGACGGTGGGGAGCGCGGCGGAGGCGGTGGCCGACATTCCGAGCGGCAGCAGTCTCGCCGTGGGCGGCTTCGGGCTGTGCGGCATCCCGAGCGCGCTCATCCAGGCGCTGCTGGAGGCCGGGACCACCGACCTCGAAGTGGTCAGCAACAACTGCGGTGTGGACGACTGGGGGCTCGGGCTGCTGCTCGCCCAGCGGCGGATCCGCAAGATGATCAGCTCGTACGTCGGCGAGAACAAGGAGTTCGCGAGGCAGTTCCTCTCCGGTGAGCTGGAAGTGGAGCTGACCCCGCAGGGGACGCTCGCCGAGAAGCTGCGCGCGGGCGGAGCCGGCATCCCGGCGTTCTACACCCCCGCCGGCGTCGGCACGCAGATCGCGCTCGGCGGCCTCCCGCGGCGCTACAACGCCGACGGCTCGATCGCCGTCGCCAGTGAGCCGAAGGAGGTGCGCGAGTTCGACGGGGCGTCGTACGTGCTGGAGCGGTCGCTGCGTCCCGACTTCGCGCTCGTGCACGCGGCGAAGGGAGACCGGCACGGCAACCTCGTCTTCCACGCCGCGGCCATGAACTTCAACCCGCTCGCCGCGATGGCGGGCGGCATCACGATCGCCGAGGTGGAGGAGCTGGTCGAGCCGGGCGAACTCGACCCGGGAGCGGTTCACCTGCCGGGGATCTTCGTCCAGCGGGTGGTGCACGCGCCCGACGTCGAGAAGCGGATCGAACGGCGCACCGTCGCCGCCGCTCCGGAAGGGAGCACCCGATGAGCCTCACCCGCACCGAGCTCGCCGCGCGGGTCGCGCGCGAGCTGGAGAACGGCCAGTACGTGAACCTCGGCATCGGCATGCCGACGCTCATCCCGAACTACATCCCCGCGGGCGTGGAGGTCATCCTGCACTCCGAGAACGGCGTGCTCGGCGTGGGGCCGTACCCGGCAGACGCCGACGTGGACCCCGACCTGATCAACGCGGGCAAGGAGACCGTCACCGTCGAGCGGGGTGCCGCGTTCTTCGACTCGTCGCTGTCGTTCGGCATGGTCCGCGGCGGTCACGTGGACGTCGCGGTGCTCGGCGCGATGGAGGTCTCGGCGTCCGGCGACCTGGCCAACTGGATGATCCCCGGCAAGATGGTCAAGGGCATGGGCGGAGCGATGGATCTGGTCTTCGGCGCTAAGCGGCTCATCGTGATGATGGAGCACGTCGACAGGGAGGGCCGGCCCAAGATCCTGACCGAGTGCACCCTGCCGCTGACCGGCACCGGCTGCGTCGACCGGATCATCACCGACCTCGCCGTCATCGACGTGACCGCGGACGGGCTCGTCCTGCGCGAGACCGCGCCCGGGGTCACCGTCGAGGAGGTCGTCGCGGCGACGGGCGCTCCGCTCGCGGTGGAGTTGCAGGAGGCGGCGCGGTGAAGGAGATCGAGCAGCGAGGGCTCTACTACGAGGAGTTCGAACTGGAGGCCCGCTACCTCCACCGCCCTGGACGCACCGCGACGGAGGCGGACAACGTCTTGTTCACCACGCTCACGATGAACACGCAGGCCCTGCACCTCGATGCGGCCTGGTCGGCGCGCCAGCCGTTCGGCACGCGCCTCATGAACTCGATGTGGACCCTCGCGACGATCGTCGGGGCGTCGGTCGCCCAGCTCACGCAGGGCACGATCGTCGCGAATCTCGGGTTCTCGGAGGTCGCGTTCCCGCACCCGCTCTACCACGGCGACACGCTCTACTCGGAGACGACGGTCACGGCCAAACGGTTGTCGGCCTCCCGGCCGGGGCAGGGGATCGTCACGCTCGAGCACACCGGACGCAACCAGGACGGCGTGGTCGTCACCACGGCGACCCGCCAGGTCATGGTGTGGTGCAGGGACGCCCACCTCGGGG
This sequence comes from Leifsonia sp. TF02-11, assembly GCF_017565305.1. GTDB lineage: Bacteria > Actinomycetota > Actinomycetes > Actinomycetales > Microbacteriaceae > Leifsonia. The sequence goes on along the minus strand of NZ_JAGEKP010000010.1, from coordinate 21,428 downwards.
CGGCGGACGCATGACGGCGGCCCCGCCCGCGGTCTTCCCGTGGGGGCCGGCGCTGCTGTTCTGCCCGGCGGATCGCCCCGACCGCTACGCCAAGGCGCTGGAGCGCGCCGACGCGGTCATCCTCGACCTCGAGGACGCGGTCGACCCCTCTCGCCGCGGTGTCGCCCGGGAGGCGATCGTCGCCTCCGACCTCGACCCTGCTCGGGTGATCGTCCGGGTCAACTCGTCGGGAACCGACGATCAGGCGGCGGATCTCGCCGCGATCGATCGCACTCCGTACCGCGCGGTGATGCTCCCCAAGGCCGAGGGCGTCGGCGACCTCGCGGCGTTGGGCGGACTCGAGATGATCGCACTGTGCGAGACGGCTGCCGGCGTCCGCGCCGCGGGAGAGCTCGCCTCCGCGGACGGCGTCGTTGCGCTGATGTGGGGCGCGGAGGATCTGGTCGCCTCCCTCGGCGGAACCTCCAGCCGGCACGCCGACGGCCGCTATCGCGACGTCGCGATGCACGCGCGCTCGGAGGTGCTGCTCGCCGCCGGAGCCGCCGGCAGATCGGCGATCGACACCGTGCATCTGGACATCGCGGACCTGGCCGGGCTGGCCGTGGAGGCCGAGGACGCCGCGGCCGTCGGATTCGCCGCGACGGCGTGCATCCACCCCTCGCAGGTGGAGACCGTGCGGCAGGCGTATCTGCCGACCGACGAGCAGATTCAGGAGGCCGTCGAACTGCTGGCGGCAGCCGACGCGGCGGGCGGGGGAGTGTTCCGGCATCGCGGCCGGATGGTCGACGGACCGGTCGTCGCACACGCCAGGGCGGTCCTCCGCCGGGCGTCCCCGACGCTGTGATGAAACTGTGATGAACGATTATGGCGCCGTTCACCGGTTTGGTCGTGTGGTGTCGGCGGCATGCCGTACTCTGCCCTTAACGTTCCAGAGCAGAGCATGCTCGAATCGATTCGAGTGCGCGGATCGATTCGCGTGTGATCCGCCGCGGGAACGGTGGAAAGGGGGATGAGATGCCACAGCTCCTTCCCCTGCGCCTTCTCGAAACCGTGGGGCTGCGTGCGCCGGCCGGCGCCACGCGGTCCGCGTCCGACGATGACGACGCACCCGCTCTGCCGACGCCGTCGGTGACGGCCCCGGCATCGACCGCACCGCGCGCGTCCGTGCCGGGCGACAGCTTCGTCGAACCCTCGACAGACACCGGCGGCCCCCTCGACATCGACACCCGCCTCGAGCGCACCGCGCCGCTCTCGATCATCGCTCCGCGCCGCATCGGCGAAAGCGACCTCGCGGTCTACCCGCTGTCGCTCGGCGCCAGCGTCTTCGGCTGGACGGCTGACGGCGACACCTCGCTCGCCATCCTCGACCGCTTCGCGGCGCTCGGCGGCAACTTCATCGACACGGCGGACAGCTACGTCGGCGGCCGCAGCGAGGTCCTGATCGGCAAGTGGCTGCGCGAGCGCGGCAACCGCGACGACGTCGTCGTCGCCACCAAGGTGGGCCGCCACCACGAGAACCCGGGCCTCGGATCGGTCAGCATCGTGCGTGCCGTCGAGGCCTCCCTCGAGCGTCTGCAGACCGACCGCATCGACCTGCTCTACTTCCACGACGACGACCCCGAGGTGCCGCTCGAAGACAGCCTGGCGACCGCCGAGTGGCTCATCGAGTCGGGCAAGGTCCGTTACCTCGCGGCCTCCAACTTCAGTGCAGACCGGCTGATCGAGGCGCGCATCATGGCGTCGTCCGGTCTGCCCAAGTTCGTGGCGATCCAGACCCAGTACAACCTGATGCACCGCGCCGAGTTCGAGAGCGCGCTGCGCATCGTGGCGGCGGCGCAGGGCCTCGCCGTGATGCCGTACTATGCACTGGCCAACGGCTTCCTCACCGGCAAGTACCGCTCCAAGTCCGACCTGAGCGCCGACGCGCGCAGCGTCCGGGCCTCGGCCTACGTCAACCGCAAGGGGCTGCGCGTGCTGGCCGTTCTCGACCGCATCGCCGCCGAGCATGGCGTCTCGCCGGCGAGCGTGTCCATCGCCTGGCTGCTCGCCAAGCGCACCATCGTCGCCCCGGTCGCCAGCGCGAGCCGCCCCGAGCAGGTCGACGGCCTGATGGCCGCCGCTGGAATCCGCCTCACCCGAGCCCAAATGCTCGAACTGGACCGCGTCTCCGAGTAGCCCGCGTCGCCACCGGAGGAGATTCGGCCCCAAAGGCTCCGGAACTCCTCCGTTGACCGCCGACCCCGGGCGTGTCGCGGGCGATCTCCTCCGTTGGCGACAAGCGCGGCTAACGGAGGAGTCGCGACGTCGTGGCACCCCGAAACGCAGTGAACGGAGGAGATCCGGCTCGGGATGGGCCGGATCTCCTCCGTTAGCCACGTGAGGGCCGCTCGCTGCCTCGGCCTACGCCTCCGACAGGATGCGGTCGAGCGCGCGGTGCAGGGCGGCGCCGGCGGCGATCGGGTCGCCCACGTAGCCGCCGGCCAGTGCGCCGTCGCGCGCCAGGATCAGATCGTCCGCCGCGTCGCCCGGCCGGGGATGCCCGATCTGGCGGAACAGCTCCTCGATGTGCTTGGCGTACCAGTCGCGGTGCGCGGTCACCGCGACCCGCACGGGGTGGCTCTCGTCGGCGAACTGGGCGGCGGCGTTGATGAAGGGGTCACCGCGGAAACCGGGCTGGATCGCCTCGGCGTTGATGGAGTCGACCAGGGCGCGCGCGATGGCCTTCGGGTCGCCCAGCTCGCGCTCCTGGTCGGCGAACCAGTCGCGCACCTGCCGGTCACGGCCCTCGACGTAGGCGATGATGAGCAGATCCTTGGAGCGGAAATGCTTGTAGAACGTCGCCTTGGTGACGCGGGCTCCTGCGATGATCCGGTCGACGCCGACGGTGTGGATGCCCTCCTGATAGAAGAGCTCGTCCGCTGTGGCGAGGATCTTGATCTTCGACGGCGCGGGCGGCCGGATGGTCGCTCGGGCACTTACGACCATCCGGTCGTCTCCTCTCAACACGGAGGCATTGCCTCCACTCTGGTGGTGCGAGACCCACCCGACCGGTCCTAGGGGGGACGACCGGTCAGGGTGGTGTCATCAGTATAGCAGTAGACAGACCAGTCTGTTTGTCCTCATATTCTCGATCTCCGCTTTCGGAGGGCCGCTGGCGTAGGGTGGTGGGGATGAACAGCGCAGTCGACCTCCCGCTCGGTTTGGCCGATCTCGCATTCGCGGCCTCGGGTGACGCGCTGGTCCGCCGCACGATTCTCCCGAACGGCGTGCGGATCCTCAGCGAACACGTGCCCGGTTCCCGCAGCGCCACGCTGGGCTACTGGGTCGCCGTCGGCTCCCGAGACGAGACCGAGGCCGTGCCGGGCAGCCTCGGCTCCACGCACTTCCTCGAGCACCTGCTCTTCAAGGGCACGGGCACGCGCACCGCGCTCGACATCGCCGTCTCGTTCGACTCCGTCGGCGGCGAGCACAACGCCATGACGGCCAAGGAGTACACCTGCTACTACGCCAAAGTGCAGGATCGCGACCTCCCGATGGCCGTCGAGGTCATCGGCGACATGCTCACGTCGTCGGTGCTCGACCCGACCGAGTTCGAGAACGAGCGCGGGGTCATCCTCGAAGAGCTCTCGATGGCGGAGGACGATCCCGCCGACGTGGCCAACGACCGCCTCTTCACCGCCGTACTCGGTGATCATCCGCTCGGCCGCCCGATCGGGGGCCGGCCGGAGACGATCCGCGCCGCGACGCGCGATGCCGTCTGGAGTCACTACCGGGCCAATTACCGTCCGCGCGATCTGGTCATCACCGCCGCGGGAGCCGTCGACCACGACATCCTCGTCGCCGGAGTGCAGCGTGCGCTGGATGCCGCCGGCTGGGACCGCGACGAGGAGGCGGCGCCCGTCGACCGTCGCTCGACGATCGCCGCCACCGTGCAACGCTCTGCGGGCGTCGTCACGGTGCAGCGTCCCATCGAGCAGGCCAACATCATCATCGGCCTGCCGGGGATCGTGGCGACCGACGAGCGCAGGACGACGATGAGCGTGCTCAACTCGATCCTCGGCGGCGGCATGTCGAGCAGGCTGTTCCAGGAGGTGCGCGAGAAGCGCGGCCTGGCGTATGCGGTCTACTCGTTCTCGGGTTCGTATTCCGACGCGGGCGTGTACGGCCTGTTCGCCGGCTGCGCCCCGGCGAAGGCCCGCCAGGTCGCCGAGCTGATGCTCGCCGAGCTGCACCGCCTCGCCGACGGCGGGGTCACGCCGGAGGAGCTCCGGCGCGCGGTGGGTCAGCTGTCGGGTGGCGCTGCGCTCGCCCTCGAAGACTCCGACACCCGGATGTCACGTCTCGGCCGGGCGGAGATCAGCCTGGGCGAGTTCGCGGACCTCGACGAGAGCCTTCGTCGGCTGCACCTCGTCACGGCCGACGGCGTGCAGGAGCTCGCCCGCGACCTGGCCGAGCGCCCGGTCTCCGTCTCTGCGGTCGGAGGCGTCGACGACGACGTCTTCGCCGGCCTGGTCTCCTGACCCGGCCGTCCCTCCCGTTCCATCGAAAGGTCTGTCCGGTGCCTCATTACCTCTACCTCGTGCGTCACGGCGAGCAACAGGATGCCGAGCACGGTCTCCCCGACGGTCCGCTCTCGCCGCGCGGCAAGCGTCAGGCCCAGCTCGTCGCCGACCGGCTGAGCGGGGTTCCGTTCACGGGGATGTACCACTCCCCGCTGGTGCGCGCGGAGCAGACGGCATCCATCATCGCCGAGCGCATGCCGTCGCTCGATCCGGAGCCGTCGAGCCTGCTGTTCGACTGCATCCCGTCGGGGCCGACCCCCGACATGCCGAAGGCGTTCGACTCGTTCTTCGGCTCCGTGACCGAGGCCGAGATCGAGGCGGGTCGCGCCCAGATGGAGGATGCCGTCCACGAGTTCCTGACGCCCGCGATGGGCGACAGGCACGACCTCCTCGTCACGCACAACTTCGTCATCGGCTGGTTCGTGCGGCACGTCTTCGACGCCCCGGCGTGGCGCTGGCTCGGGCTGAACCAGGCCAACTGCGGCCTCACGATCATCCGGGTGCGGTCGGCGAAGCCTCCGGTGCTCGTGGTCCACAACGACCTCGGCCACCTGCCGGTGGAGCTCCGCACGGGTCTGCCCGAGCTGCAGCCGGTGTAGTCGGACGGCGCCCCCGCGGGGCCGATTGCTCAGCGGGGCCGAATACTCAGCGGGGTCGAATACTCAGCGGAGCCGCTTGCGGAACCAGTCCGTCGCGTTCGGGTTCTCGTTGTAGGGCTGGATGCTCTCGTAGCCGTGCGAGCGGTAGAGGTTGCCTGCGGCCTCCAGGCTCACGTTCGTGTCGAGGACGACCTCGGTGGCGCCGAAGCCGCGGGCGCGGTGCTCGAGTTCGGCCAGGATCGCGCGGCCGATGCCCTGGCCGCGGTGCGCGGGAGCCACCCAGAGATGCTTGATCTCGTAGCGGACGATCTGCTCGCCGTCCTCGGTGTCGGAGAGCGGCACGCTCAGCTCGCGGACACCCCCGCAGCCGGCCTCGCCGTCATCGTACGCGAGCAGGAACACCCCGGCCGGCGGGACGAATTGGCCGGGGTCGGGGAACGTCGTGCGATACGCGCCCTGGGAGGCGGGAAAGGTCTCGGCCCGCTCGGCGAAGTAGTCGGCCAGCATCCGGTGGGCGGTCGCATCGGTGACAGAGACATCGGCAAAGGACACCATCGACCCAGCGTAACCGCGCCGTCCGCCCGTGGCGGTGCGCGGCGGTAGTGTGGTCGGGTGACTGTTCGCGTGGCCGTCGCCGGGGCGACCGGCAAGCTGGGATCCGTGGCGGTGCGTCTCATCGAGGCGGCCGACGACCTGGAGCTCGTGGCGGCTCTCGACTCGCGGTCGCCTCTCGACGCGATGCTCGGGGCCGACGTGCTCGTGGACATGACCCTCCCGCAAGTGAGCCCGGGGATCGTGGCGTTCGCCGTCGACAACGGTCTCAAGGTGCTGATCGGCACCTCCGGCTGGTCCGCCGACCGCATCCTCGAGCTGGAGCGCCGCGTCGCGGAGCACGAGGGCAGCGGAGCGGTCGTCATCCCGAACTTCTCGCTGGGTTCGGCGCTGGGCACGGCCTTCGCGACCGTCGCTGCGCGCTTCTTCGACTCCATCGAGATCATCGAGGCGCACGGAGCAGGCAAAGTCGACTCGCCCTCCGGTACGGCCGTCCGCACCGCGGAGCTCATCGGGGCCGCGCGGCTGCAGCGCGGGCCGGTCGACGCGCCGCACACCGACCAGCGGGCGCGCGGACAGCAGGTGGCGAGCGTGCCGATCCACAGCCTCCGGATGCGCGGCGTCGTCGCCGAGCAGCAGGTGATCTTCGGCGGTGCGGGGGAGACCCTCACCATCCGGCACGACACGGTCGGCTCTGAGGCGTACGAGGCGGGCATCCTGCTGGCGCTGCGTGCGGCGGCGCAGACGTCGGGGGTGGTGGTCGGCCTCGACAAGCTGATCGACCTCGGCATCGCGGAGCCGGACGGGGAACCGCCGCGCCCGACCGTTCGCGAGGTGTGAGCGGTACCGATGCGCAACCGTCTCGCAGCGCTGCTGATGGCGCTGCTTCTCCTGGTCTATCTCGTGCTGGTCGCTCAGCGCGCCGTGCTGCTGATCGCGTCGGGTTCGGGCGTCGGGATCGCGATGGGCATCGCGCTGTTCGTGCTGCCGCTCATCGCGGCCTGGGCGATCGGTCGTGAGCTGCTGTTCGGCGCCCGAACCGAGAAGCTCGTGAAACTGATGGCGGCCGAGGGCACGCTCCCCGTCGACGACCTCCCGCATCGGGCCAGTGGTCGCCCGCTGCGCGACGCGGCCGACGCCGTATTTCCCCAGTACAAGGCCGAGGTGGAGGCCGCGCCCGAGAGCTGGCGCGCCTGGTTCCGGTTGGGGCTCGCCTACGACGCGAGCGGTGACCGCCGACGCGCACGTGAAGCCTTGCGTCAGGCCATCCGGCTCTACCAGGGCGAGCAGCGGGCGGGCCGCGCTGCGCAGTAGGCGCGCAGGCTCCGAGGAGACCGCGGCTCAGGCGGCGGAGACCAGCTGCGCCATCGCATCCTGTACGGTCGCGTCCCGGAAGACGAACCCGTCGTCGAGAAGGCGCTGCGGCAGCACGCGCTGGTCGGCGAGCAGCAGTTCGCGACCCGCTTCGCCGAGCCCGAGCGAGACGGCGGCCCGCGGCAACGGGAGGCCGTAGGGCCGGTGCACCGCAGCGGTCAGCGCGCGCAGCACGTCCGCTGCCGTCGCCGGCTCGGGGCCGACGACGTTGACCGGGCCGGATAACGTCGAGGTGAGCAGGTGTGCGATCGCGGCCGCTTCGTCGCGCAGGCTGACCCAGGGCCAGTGCTGGCGCCCTCCGGCGATCGGGCCGACGAGCCCTGCTCTGGCGAGCGGCAGGAGCGGGGCCATCGCACCTCCGCGACCGATGACGACGCCGGTGCGCACCGTGACGACGCGGGTCGACTGCGGTGCGAGGTGCGCCGCCCTCTCCCAGGCGTCGACGACGTCCGAGAGGAAGCCGGTGCCCTTCGCCGAGCTCTCGGTGAGGGTCTGACCCGGACGGTCGCCGTAGTAGCCGACCGCAGAGCCGCTGACGAACACGGTAGGAGGGGAGCTCGTCTGTCGCATGCCGTCGGCCAGCGTTCCCGTCGCCTCCAGCCGGGACGCGAGGATCCGTCTGCGATGGGCGGGCGTCCAGGGCAGGCGGTTGAGCGACGCGCCGGCGAGGTTCACGACCGCATCGGCTTCGTCGAGCAGGCCGATGTCGATTATCCGCGCCGACGGCGCCCACGTGCGCTCATCCTGGCTCCGCGGCTCGCGCCGCACCAGGCGGAGGACGTCGTGGCCCTCCGCCCGGAGCCGGCGCACCAGCTCGGTGCCGATCAGGCCGGACGCACCGGCGACGAGCACCCGCATCGGTCAGGCCAGGACGGCTTCGATCGTGATCGGGATGCCGACCAGCGCCCGCGAGACCGGGCAGGTGCGCTTCGCCTCGTCGGCGAGGCGCTCGAAGTCGTCCTCGGTGAGCCCCGGCACTGTCGCCTCGACGCGGAGGTGGCTGCCGGTGATGCCCTGGGCAGGGTCGAACGTGACCGCGGCGGTGGTGCGGATGCTCTGCGGCGGGGTGCCGAAGGCGGCGAGGACGTTCGAGAACGCCATCGAGAAACACGCTGAGTGAGCGGCGCCGAGCAGCTCCTCCGGAGTGGAGGTCTCCGCCCCGCCCTCCGAGCGGGCCTTCCAGTTCACCGCGAGCGTCGCGGCGCCGGACGAATCGAGCGAGACCGTGCCGGAGCCCGACTTCAGATCACCGGTCCAGACGGTGGTGGATTCGCTGGTTACTGCCATGAGACCTCATTCTCCTTCTGCCGGCGCGCGCAGTGGCCCACAGTGGGGCGGCGGCGGTGCGACCAGACTACTGTCGGGCTCCGACAGGTCGAGGGCCGCTCGGGGGATTCCCGGTTTCGCGCAGGGTCAGGCCGGCGCCGCGGACTTCCGGATCACGCCGGCCCGCACCAGCAGGAGGTAGATCTGGCAGCCCAGGCAGTAGCCGAACACCGCATTGAGGAAGGCCGCGACGAAGGCGAGGGCGGCCGCCACCGGCAGGGCCGCCGGCACTCCGAACGCGAACACCACGAGACCGAGACCGGTGACCACCAGCCCGACTCCCTGTGCGAAGGTGGGCGGTGCGGGGTCTTCGAGCTCGGTCGGCGGAGCCAGCCGCGGCCGCACCGCGACGCGGTACAGCGCGCCGTAGGGGTGGCGCCGCACGCCGGCGAACGCGCCCCACGCGAAGAGCAGGGCGATGACCAGGAGCAACACGGCCGCGGCCGTCGTCGCGCCGATCAGGGCGAGGAAAAGGTCCGCCAGCAGCAGCACGGCGGTGATGCCGGCGCCGAATCGCGGCGAGCGCGGATCGATTCCGGCGCGCTTGTCGGCGCTGGGCGCTCCGGGGGCGGCTGACTGGTCCGGGTTCACTGACATGGTCACTCCGTGAGGATGCGGTCGAGGGCGCTGCGGACCTCGGCGGGGCGCGCGGGGCCGGAGATGCGGCCCTGGACGCGCCCTGCGCCGTCGACCAGCAGCGTGGTCGGGGTTTGGAGGACGGCGAACCTCCCGGCGAGCTCGGGGCGCACGGTGAGGTCGACATCCAGGTGCTCGACTCCGTCGCGGTCGGCCGCGATAGCGTCCAGCACCCGTGCCGTCGCGGGGCACTGCGCGCAGAACTCGGTGGAGAACTGCACGAGCGTGGCGCGCGAGCCGAGCCGCACGGCGCCGAGCTCGTCCGCCGTCAGCAGTGCATCGCCGCGGGAGGCGCGCAGTCGGCCGGAGCGCGCCTTCCACACCAGTCCCAGCCCCGTCGCCAGTGCGACGAGCGCGAGCACAGTGAGGAGAGCGGCCGCAGCGGTCATAGTAGAGGCGAGGTTACGCGCGCTCGCGCGAGCGGCGCAGTCATTGTGACCGAAGATGACGACGCCGCTGCGCCCGGAGGGAGATAGGGGCCGGGAGAGGAGGCGGGGAGTGGAGGCGGACGTGCCCGCACGGGGAGGCGGTGGCCCGGCCCGACCCGATAGCCTTGGTGGCATGGCTGCTCCCCAGAACCCCTTCGGCCAGGTGCTCGTCGCCCTGGTCACGCCCTTCACCGCCGACGGCGAGGTCGACTGGGCCGGCGTGGAGAAGCACATCGACGACGTGATCGTCGCGGGAGCCGACGGGATCGTCGTCACCGGCACGACAGGGGAGACGTCCACGCTGACCGACCCCGAGAAGCTGCGACTGGTCGAGGTCGGCAAGTCGGTCGCAGGCGGCCGGGCCAAGATCATCACCGGTGGCGGCTCGAACGAGACCGCCCACGCCATCCAGCTCTACAAGCAGAGCGAGAAGGCGGGCGCCGACGGCGTGATGATCGTCACGCCGTATTACAACAAGCCCACACAGGCGGGCGTGCTGACGCACTTCCGCATGATCGCGGACTCCACCGACCTCCCGGTCATCCTCTACGACATCCCCGGTCGCACCGGCATCCCGATCAAGTACGAGACCATCCTGCGCATCGCCAAGCACCCCAACGTGCTGGCGATCAAAGACGCAAAGGGTGACTTCAGCGAGGTCAGCCGCGTGCTCAACCAGACCGACCTGATGTACTTCTCCGGCGACGACGCCAACGTGCTCCCGCACCTGGCCATCGGCGCGACGGGCCTCATCGGTGTCACCGCCAACATCGCCGCCACACCGTACCGGCAGATCGTCGACGCGGTGAACGCGGGCGACCTGGCCACGGCGACCGCGGCCCACCAGAAGCTGGAGCCGCTGGTCCGCGCGGTGATGACCCACGTGCCCGGCACGGTCGCGGCCAAGTACATCCTGCACGGATTGGGCCGCATCTCGAGCCCGCGGGTGCGACTCCCGCTCGTCGGACCGGAGGAGTGGGAGGCCGCTCAGATCGAAGACGAGCTCGACCTCGTCCGCGACATCCCCGGTGTCGACTTCACCAACTTCCGGCCCGATCGCAACGCCGCTGCCGGCGGAGCGCTCCCCAAGATCGCCGGGACCACACGCTAGGGCCGCACGAGCGGCCGGATCCACCCCGGGCACGCGCCCGGACGCACGTCAATAACTGAAATTGGAGGGCAGATGCCCAACCTCGTCTCCGATCCGCCTGCACTCGAACCGGGAACGCTCCGGATCATCCCGACCGGCGGCCTCGGTGAGATCGGCCGCAACATGACCGTCTTCGAATACGAAGGCAAACTCCTGATCGTCGACTGCGGCGTCCTCTTCCCCGAGCAGGACCAGCCGGGCGTCGACTTGATCCTCCCCGACTTCGCGCCGGTCCGCGATCGCTTGGACGACGTGCTCGGCGTCGTGCTGACCCACGGCCACGAAGACCACATCGGCGCGGTTCCCTACCTGCTCAAGCTGCGCGCGGACATCCCGCTGATCGGCTCCGGTCTGACGCTGGCGCTGGTGGAGGCCAAGCTCAAGGAGCACCGCATCCAGCCGTACACGCTCACGGTGAAGGAGGGCCGTACGGAGCAGCTCGGCCCGTTCGAGCTGGAGTTCGTCGCGGTCAACCACTCCATTCCCGACGCGCTCGCCGTCGCCATCACGACGCCGGCGGGCACCGTGCTGCACACGGGCGACTTCAAGATGGACCAGCTGCCGCTCGACGACCGGATCACCGACCTCCGGGCGTTCGCGCGCCTGGGCGAGAAGGGGGTCGACCTGTTCATGGCCGACTCCACCAACGCCGACGTCCCCGGCTTCACCCCGCTCGAGCGGTCCATCGGGCCGGTGCTCGACACGGTGATCGCGCGCGCACCCCGTCGCGTCATCGTCGCGAGCTTCTCCAGCCACGTCCACCGCGTGCAGCAGGTCCTCGACGCCGCGGCGGCCAACGGTCGGCGGGTCGCACTGCTCGGCCGCTCGATGGTGCGCAACATGACCATCGCCGCCGAGCTCGGCTACCTCAAGGTGCCGGAGGGCGTGCTCATCGACTACAAGAAGGCCGCCGACCTCCCGGACGACGAGATCGTCTACATGTCGACGGGTTCGCAGGGTGAGCCGATGGCTGTCCTGGCGCGGATGGCCAACCTCGACCACCAGATCGAGGTCGGGCACGGCGACACCGTGATCCTGGCCTCCAGCCTGATCCCCGGCAACGAGAACGCGGTGTATCGCGTGATCGACGGGCTCACGAAGCTCGGCGCCAACGTCGTGCACAAGGGCAACGCCAAGGTGCACGTCTCCGGCCACGCCGCGGCGGGCGAGCTGCTCTACTGCTACAACATCCTCAAGCCCAAGAACGCGATGCCGGTGCACGGCGAGTACCGCCACCTCGTCGCCAACGCGCGACTGGCGATGGACACGGGCGTGCCGGAGGAGAACACGATCATCGCCGAGGACGGCTCGGTGATCGACCTCCGCGACGGCGTCGCCCGCGTCGTCGGCCAGCTCGACCTGGGCTTCGTCTACGTCGACGGGTCGAGCGTGGGCGAGATCACCGACGCCGACCTGAAGGACCGCCGGATCCTGGGCGAGGAGGGCTTCATCTCGATCATCGTGGTCGTGGAGGCCGCCAGCGGCAGGATCGTCACCGGTCCGGAGATCCACGCCCGCGGTTTTGCGGAGGACGACGCGGTGTTCGACGACGTCAAGCCCAAGATCGCGGCCGCGCTCGCCGATGCCGCCCACAACGGCGTCCGCGACTCGCACGCGCTGTCGCAGGTCGTGCGCCGCACCGTCGGCCGCTGGGTCAACACCAGCTACCGGCGCCGCCCGATGATCGTCCCGCTCGTCATCGAGGCCTGAACCTCGCGCGTAGCATGTAAGATTGAATCCGCGTGCGCCGGGGGTCGGCGCTGTGAACGAAAGGCAGCATGTGGGGGTCATGCGACGGTGGGTCTTCCCTGTCATCCGTATCGTCCTGGTCGCGGCGATCGCCGTGGCGCTGGTGAAGCTGGCGTTCTTCCCGAGCGGGGAGTCGCAGGCCGCGGATCCGGCCACGCCGACCGGTGAGCTGACCGATCCGGTCACCACCGTGGCGACCGGGACGATCGTGAACGATGTGACGGTGACCGGCTCGGTCGTCGCCGACGACGCCGTCTCCGTGCGGGCGGCTGCCGCCGGCACTGTCAACAAGATCCAGGCGACGGCCGGTCAGCAGGTCGAAGCCGGGGCCGTGCTCTTCGACATCAAGGTCGAGACGCCGCGAGACCCCGTGACCGAGACGGGTCCGGACGGCTCTCCGGTCGTCACCGAGCGCAAACCGCTCGTCCGCTACGTGGAGGTCACGGCGCCGATCGCGGGAGTGCTGAGCGGCCTTACGGTGCTCGCCGGTCAGACCGTCGCGATCGGCGACGCTGTCGGCTCGGTCGCGCCCCCGTCGTTCTCGGTCTCCGCCACGCTGCCTGCCGAGCAGCAGTACCGGCTGATCCACCGGCCGACGGAGGGGACAGTGACCGTCACGGGCGGCCCTGCGCCGTTCGTGTGCACGGGGCTGAGCATCACGACACCCCCGGCGACCGCCGCAGAGGCGGCCCCGAATTCGCCCTCCGCCCCGGGCGGCGGTGGCGGTGGAGGCGGCGGCGGTGGTGGCTCGACGACGACCGTCCGCTGCGCGGTCCCCGCCGAGGTCACGGTCTTCGCCGGTCTGAAGGCGGATGTCACGATCTCCGCCGGCCGCGCGGAGAACGTCCTCACGGTGCCCACCACAGCCGTCAAGGGCTCCGCCGAGAAGGGAATCGTCTACGTCCCGGACGCGAAGGGCGGGAGCCCGGCCGAGGTGGCGGTCACGCTCGGCCTCACGGACGGCACCTCCGTGGAGGTCACGTCCGGTCTGAAAGAGGGCGACTCCGTCCTGCAGTTCGTCCCGGGCGCCGCCACTCCGCGCGGCGGTTGCGTGCCGAGCGGCGGCGGCGGGATGATCTGCTCCGACCCCGGGCCGGCCGGCTCGTGACGACACTTCTCCGGCTGAGCGGGGTGACGAAGACCGTCCGGGTTCCGGACGCCGAACCGCTCACTATCCTGCACGGCGTCGACCTCGTGGTCGATCTCGGAGAGCGTGTCTCCGTCGTCGGCCGTTCGGGCTCCGGCAAGTCGACGCTGCTCAACATCCTCGGCCTCCTCGACGCCCCGAGCAGCGGGGTGTTCGAGTTCGAGGGGGTGCCGGTCGAGCGCATCGGCGGTCGCGCGCGTGACCTGCGCCGCGGCGCCGACATCGGCTTCGTCTTCCAGCAGTTCAACCTGTTGCCTGGTCGCACCGCGCTCGAGAACGTCATGACACCGTTGCTCTACGCGAGCGGCCGCACGTTCTGGAAGCGCAAGGCGATCGCCTCAGAGATGCTGGACAGGGTCGGGCTGGGCCACCGTCTCGACTCCGCGCCGGAGGTGCTCTCGGGAGGTGAGCAGCAGCGCGTCGCCATCGCCCGGTCGCTCGTGCGCGGGCCCCGTCTGATCCTGGCCGACGAGCCGACCGGCGCGCTCGACGTGGAGACCGGATCGAGCGTCATCGACCTCCTCGAGTCCGTCGCCGCCGAGAACGGAGCCGCGCTGGTCGTCATCACCCACGACCCGGCCGTCGCCGCGCGCTCGGTGGTGGGCTACCGGCTCGACGCGGGCCGGCTGAGCCCCGTCTCGGCAGGGGTGCCCGCGTGAACGCGCTCGCCGCGGTCTGGGGCGCGGTCGTCGAGGCCTGGCAGGAACTCCGCATCCATCGCACCCGGGTGCTGCTCTCGCTGATCGGCGTCGGGGTCGCCGTCTGTGCGCTCAGCTCGGTCGTCGGGCTCGCGAACATCGCCGAGCAGGGTATGCGCGAGAACAGCGAGCGCTACGGGGGCCGCCCTGCGCTTCTCATGGTCCAGCCGATGGGTGACAGGGTGAGCGAGGAGCGCGTGGACGCGGCCTGGGCCACGGTCCTGAAGCGCCACGACATCCGCTATTCGTCGAAGGTCGGCACCGTTTCGCTTCCCGTGCAGTTCCGTGACGGCGTGACGTCGGTGATGGCGCAGACCGTCGATCCGCCGTACGCGACCATGCACCGCACGGTCGTCCAGCAGGGGCGGTGGTTCAGCGAAACCGACGCGCAGCTGCTCGCGCCGCCGGTCATCGTGAACGAGGCGTTCTGGCGTCGGCTCGGGTCGCCCCCGCTCACGACACATCCGACGGCTGTCGTCCTGAACGGTGAGAAGAAGGTCACCGCCGTGGTCATCGGCGTCATGAAGACCCCCGAAGCGCCGGAGGACGCGACGGCGATCATCCTGAACTCGGGCGTCGACCGTCTGACCGCAGGCAGGAGCACCGACTTCGGAGCCCCCACGCGCGAGGCCTGGGTGCCGCCCGAGCTCGCGGCACCGCTGACCACCGCTCTCACCGCCGAGTTCGAGGGGGCGCTGGGCGCCGACGCCGTCAGCGTCAACCGCAACGACTATCTCGCCCACCAAGACGTCGATCCACTGCTCTACTTCAAGCTGGTGGTCGGCGGGGTCGCCGTCCTGATCCTTCTGCTTGGTGCGCTCGGACTCGTCAACATCGCCCTGGTGACCGTGCGGCACCGCATCCGCGAGATCGGAGTTCGGCGCAGCTTCGGCGCGACGAGCGCTCGCGTGTTCTTCGCCGTCATGATGGAGAGCGTCGTCGCGACCGTCGTCGCGGGGGCCGCCGGCGTCGCGCTCTCCGTGCTGATCGTGAAGAATCCGTGGGTGGAGGAGCTGCTCGGACGCGGGATGATCGCGGACATGCCCCCGTTCCCGGTCGAAGCCGCGGTGCTCGGACTGGTCGCCGCCGCGGCCGTCGGGGCGCTCGCCGGGTTGCTCCCCGCACTCGTCGCCGTGCGCGTCAAGGTGATCGACGCGATTCGGTATTGAGTCCCCGTGCGGGCGTAACCCGCCGGAAACACGCGCACGAGTAACGTGCAGCCATGAGCGCGTTCCGCATCCGATCGGCGAACGGCGATGACGCGCGCATCCTCGCCGACATGCTGGTGGAGGCCGCGAACGGCAATTCGCCGCGGGTGCGGCCGCGCGTCGCGGTTCTCGAGGACCCGCACGTGATGCGCTACATCGCCGGCTGGAAACGGCCGGGCGATTTCGGGTGCATCGCCGAGGACGCACACGGAGCCGCGGTCGGGGCTTGCTGGGCGCGGCTGTTCCCGGCCAACGCCCCGGGGAGCGGGTTCGTCGCGGTCGGCGTTCCCGAGCTCACTCTCGGTGTGAACCCGCAGTGGCGGGCGCAGGGGGTCGGGCGTGCACTGCTCCAGGAGCTCGGGCGGGTTGCGGCCGCCAGCGGTGCCGCGCGGCTGAGCCTGAGCGTCGACCGCAGGAACTTCGCCCAGCGCCTGTATGTGAGCGAGGGCTACGTGACCGTCGAGTCGCGGCTGACCGCCGACACGATGGTGCGCGCGGTTCGCTGAGCCGTTCCTCCACAGACCGCGCCCACGCGCGATTTTCCCCATTCCAGGCGCGTGCGACGGCCCCATGCCGGGGGTCGGAAGTACCGTGGAGCCTATGGCTACGAGCACCAAGTCGACCTCGCGTTCCCGGAACTCCGGGCGCGACGGCTCGAGCGCGCGCAAGCCGGCCTCCAAGACCGCTGCCCAGAAGACGGTCGCCTACCCGGCCACGGCCGACCCGCAGAGCCCGCTCGTGCGCGCCTGGATGGGGCTGGCGCACCTCACCGGCGGTCTCTTCCGAGCCCTCGGGCCCGAGAAGCTCGCCAAAGAGGAGCGCCGCGACGGCTTCCCGTTCTTCCTCGTCCTGCTGGCGATCGCCGGCGCCGTGGTCGAGTGGTTCCTGATCAACGACAAGATCGCGCGCATGCTCGATGCGTACACCTTCGGCATGCTCTTCGGACGCGTCTCGTTCGCGCTCCCCGTCGTGATGGTGGTCTTCGCGGCGTGGCTGTTCCGGCATCCCTCGTCGGTCCACGACAACACGCGCATCGGCATCGGTCTCGGGCTGCTGCTCCTGATGGTGTCGGGGCTCTGCCACCTGTTCAGCCATCACCCGTCGCCGAGCGACGGCATGGCCTCGCTCGCGCAGGCGGGCGGCGTGCTGGGCTGGCTGATCGCGGCCCCGTTGTCGTGGTTGATCACGCCCGTCGGCGCCGGCGCCGTGATCATCGTGCTGCTCATCCTCAGCCTGTTCATCATCACCAAGACTCCGCCCAACAAGCTGCCGTCGCGCATCCGCGAGCTCTACTCCTACCTGTTCGGCGCCCAGCTGCCCACCGACGAGGAGCGACAGGAGGCCAGGGAGGCCGCCAAAGAGGCGAAGACCAAGCAGGTCGAGCTCGACGGTATCGACGACGAGGGCGACACGCACGAGACCAACCTGCCGTGGTGGCGACGCAACAAGTCGCAGCGCGAAGAGGACCCCGACTACGAGGCGCCTGCCGACCTCACCGAGGTCTTCGGCACGCCGGCACGCGGCAAGGGCGAGTTCGCCACGCCGCTGGAGCCCGACCCGGCGAGCGACCACTACAACACCGAGGTGTTGGGCGAGCTCGCCAACGCCGAGACGGCCCTGCAGGCGTTCACGGGCGAGGCGCCGCCGACCGCCGCGGCCGTCCCGACCGCTCCGGCGGTCCTGCCCGGCTTCCAGGCCGGCGCCGACGACTTCGACGAGACAGTCGCTGTGGACGACTCCCCACAGCCGACCGCGCCGTACAATCTCCCGTCGGCCTCGATGCTCGCCGCAGGCACTCCGGCCAAGGTCCGCTCCAGCGCCAATGAAGAGATCGTCGCGGCGATCACCGAGGTGCTCACGCAGTTCGGCGTGGACGCCAAAGTGACCGGCTACTCCCGCGGCCCGACGGTGACCCAGTACGAGATCGAACTCGGCCCGGGCGTCAAGGTGGAGCGGGTCACCGCGCTGAGCAAGAACCTCTCGTACGCCGTGGCCAGCAACGAGGTCCGTATCCTCTCGCCGATCCCCGGCAAGAGCGCGATCGGCGTCGAGATCCCCAACAGCGACCGCGAGATCGTCTCGCTCGGCGACATCCTCCGGTCCCCGGCCGCGGCCAAGAGCACCCATCCGATGACCATCGGCGTCGGCAAAGACGTGGGCGGCGGCTTCGTCGTCGCCAACCTGGCCAAGATGCCCCACCTCCTGGTGGCGGGCTCCACCGGCTCGGGAAAGTCCAGCTTCGTCAACTCGATGATCACCAGCCTGCTGATGCGCGCCAAGCCGTCCGAGGTGCGCATGGTCCTGATCGACCCGAAGCGCGTCGAGCTCACGATCTACGGCGGTGTCCCGCATCTCATCACGCCCATCATCACGAATCCCAAGAAGGCCGCGGAGGCCCTCCAGTGGGTCGTGAAAGAGATGGACATGCGGTATGACGATCTCGCGAGCTTCGGCTTCCGCCACATCGACGACTTCAACAAGGCCGTTGTCAACAACGAGATCGTGCTTCCGGAGGGCAGCGAGCGCAAGCTCAAGCCGTACCCGTACCTGCTCGTCGTCGTCGACGAGCTGGCCGACCTGATGATGGTGGCGCCGCGCGACGTCGAGGACTCGATCGTCCGGATCACCCAGCTGGCGCGTGCCTCCGGCATCCACCTCGTGCTGGCGACGCAGCGCCCGTCGGTGGATGTCGTCACCGGGCTCATCAAGGCCAACGTCCCGTCGCGGCTGGCATTCGCGGTCACGAGCGTCACCGACTCCCGCGTCATCCTCGACCAGCCGGGCGCCGACAAACTCATCGGGCAGGGCGACGGGCTGTTCCTGCCGATGGGCGCCTCCAAGGCGCTGCGTGTGCAGGGCGCCTGGGTCAACGAGGACGAGATCCAGAAGGTCGTCGACCACGTGACCCGCCAGGCACGGCCGGAGTATCGGCAGGACGTCACCGCCAGCGCCGAGAAGAAGCAGATCGACTCCGACATCGGCGACGACCTCGAGCTCCTCCTGGCGGCCGCAGAGCTCGTCGTCTCGTCGCAGTTCGGCTCGACGTCGATGCTGCAGCGCAAGCTGCGCGTGGGCTTCGCCAAGGCGGGTCGACTGATGGATCTGCTGGAGTCGCGCGAGATCGTCGGCCCATCCGAGGGCTCGAAGGCACGTGATGTCCTCGCGACGGCCGAGCAGCTGCCGCAGGTCCTCGCGCGGCTGCGCGGGGAGGAGCCGCCGGCGCGGCCCGCCGCGCCAGCCGCTGCTCCCGGGGTGGCCGCGGGCGCGGACGACGCAGGGGACCGCTACGGAGCCGACCCTGTCGCGGAGATGACCGAGGGCTATCCTGAGGTGGACGGCGACTCGGACGAGGACGCCTGGCAGCTGACCGGCAGGGAGTGACCGCGATGTCGGTACCCGACGCGCCCCCGCCTGCCGCGGCGGGCGGAGGCGCGAAACGCGCGAGCAACTGGAACGTGCCCAATCTCATCACCGTGGTGCGCATCCTCCTGGCGCCGATCTTCGTCTGGATGCTGCTGGCCGACGGCGGTTCCGACGGCCCGTTGCGCTGGACGGCCGCCGTGCTGTTCGTGATCGCCATCGCGACCGACGGCGTGGACGGCGCCATCGCCCGCCGCAACAATCTGGTGACCGATCTCGGCAAGCTGCTCGACCCCATCGCCGACAAGGTCCTCACCGGGGGAGCCCTGGTGTCGCTGTCGATCCTGGGCGAGCTGCCGTGGTGGGTCACCATCGTGATCCTGGTGCGCGAGATCGGGATCACCGTCTACCGCTTCGTGGTCATCCGTCAGGGCGTGATCGCCGCGTCGCGCGGCGGCAAGATCAAGACCATCGTCCAGTCGGTGGCGATCTCGTTCGCGCTCTTCCCGCTGTGGACGATCTTCGGCGACTGGATCTTCTGGGTGAACGGCATCCTGATGACCGCCGCCGTGATCCTGACGGTGGTGACCGGGTTCGACTATCTCTGGCAGGCATACCGAGGAAGAAGGGCGAAGCGTGTCGGGGCCTGACGACGTCGCGGCGGCGGACCTCACCTTCCGCGTCGTCCGCGCTCTGGCCGAGCGCGGCCTGACGCTGGCCACGGCCGAGTCGCTCACCGGGGGCGGCCTCACGGCCGAACTCACGCGGGTTCCCGGCGCGTCGGCCGTCGTGGTCGGCGGCGCGATCGTCTACGCGACGGAACTCAAGAACACCCTGCTCGGGGTGGACGCCGACCTGCTCGCGCGACAAGGCCCCGTGCACCCGGAGGTCGCCTGCCAGCTCGCCGCCGGCGCCAGGACGCGCCTGGCCGTCGACGGCCGCGCGGCGGACATCGGCGTCTCAACGACCGGCGTCGCGGGCCCCGACCCCCAAGGAGGCCGAGCGGTCGGGACCGTCTACGTGGGCGTCGCGTCTGCGGACGGGGTCAGAGCCGTCGAGCTGAGCCTCTCCGGCGACCGGCAGGCCATCCGAGCCCAGACGGTCGCGCAGGCGGTGCGCGAGCTCGCCGTGGAACTCGGGATCGCGGGCAGCTGACCCCGTCCGGAGGCGTGATCCGCACCTCGCGGAGCCCAGGGAATAGCTCGTGTTGCAGTCTCGTTACAGGTGATTGCATTCACAACAAAAGCCCAGTCGTCGCGGATATCGTGACTGACATGGATGCTGTACAGTTGGCATCCATTCGATTCGTCGGCAGGGTAGAAGAAGGAGGCTCCGAAATGATTCTTGTACGTCAGGAAATCGGCGACGTGCTCAGGGACTTCCGCCTGCAGAAGGGCCGCACACTGCGCCAGGTCGCGAGCAAGGCGAGTGTCGCCCTCGGTTATCTCAGTGAGGTCGAGCGAGGCCAGAAAGAGGCTTCGAGCGAGATCCTCGCGTCGGTGGCCGACGCGCTCGAGACGCCGGTCTCGGTGATCATGCGCGAGGTCGGGGACCGCATCGCGGTGCTCGAGGGCCTCGAGCCCGTCATCCCCGACACCATCCCGGACGACTTCGTTTCCGCGCTCGACGCGAACCTCGTCGCCCGCTGATCGACCAACGACATTCCCGAGGGCGCCCCGCACGATGCGGGGCGTCACTCGTTTAAGGTGAATCCATGAAGCTCAGCGAGTTCCAGCGTGCCGTCCTCGACGAGTTCGGCTCCGGCTACGGGCAGGCGCTGCTGACCGACCTCGTCCTCGCCGAGCTGGGCGGGCGCACGGCGCAGGAGGCGCTCAGCGCCGGCATTCCGCCGCGCGAGGTGTGGATCGCGCTGTGCCGGGAGACCGGGGTGCCGCAGTCGCACTGGTACGGAGCAGGCAAGCCGGCGCCCAAGCGCTGACGCTCCGCGTCTCCCGCGGGCCGGCTCGCGCTGCGACACGCCGGTTCGAATCGCTCGAAGATATGTTCGGATCTGAGTAAACTCCTTCACAGCGGCAATCGAAAACGAGTTGTCCACGAATCCCACGGTCGGCGCCCGGAGTGTCGGCGGTCGACCATACAGTCGAACTCGTAGCGAAGCCCACGAAGGAGAACCGAAATGCCATCACCCGCAGACCGCGAGAAGGCTCTCGAAACCGCACTCGCCCAGATCGATCGTCAGTTCGGCAAGGGCTCGGTCATGCGACTGGGCAGCGACGAACGCGCCCCCGTCGAGGTCGTCCCTACCGGGTCGATCGCCCTCGATGTCGCACTGGGCATCGGCGGCCTGCCGCGTGGCCGCATCGTCGAGATCTACGGTCCGGAGTCCTCCGGTAAGACCACGCTGACGCTCCACGCCATCGCCAACGCCCAGCGGGCCGGCGGCATCGCGGCCTTCATCGACGCCGAGCACGCGCTCGACCCCGAGTACGCCCGCAAGCTCGGCGTCGACATCGACGCTCTCCTCGTGTCGCAGCCCGATACCGGTGAGCAGGCGCTCGAGATCGCCGACATGCTGGTCCGCTCCGGCTCCATCGACCTGATCGTGATCGACTCCGTCGCCGCGCTCGTGCCCCGCGCCGAGATCGAGTGTGGACAGGGTAACTCGCACGTCGTCCTCC
>NZ_JAGEKP010000001.1 GCF_017565305.1 Leifsonia sp. TF02-11 | reverse complement strand
CTTCCCGAACCGGTCGGGGACATCCCGCCACGGCGAGCCCGTGCGGTACTTCCACGCCATCCCCTCCACCGCGAGGCGATGATCAGCCCACGGGCGCGACCTGCCCGTGGGGACCGGCATCAACGGCTCCAGCACGGCCCACACGTCATCGGCGATCTCCTTGCGCGTCACACCTCAAGACTCGCCGATTCGGACAACGATCTACTTAATCAACACGCCCTAGGGGTGATCGACGGTGGGGATGGCGTCGGTGAACTGGGAGGCGCGCTGGTCGTTCTCGGGGGATCCGCCGAAGAGGCGGCCCTCGCCGTCCGCGGCGCTGCGCGCGCGGGCGCTCGGGACCTGCTGGTCGGGAGGATCGACCACCTCCACGCGCTGGCGCGGGAGCGACGCGTCCGAGTAGCGCTGCAGCCAGTCGATGAGCCGCTCGCGCACATGGCAGCGGAGGTCGAACAGGGTCGGCGCGTCCCTGCCGGTCACCAGCACGCGCACCCGCACCCAGCCCTGCGTCGCGTCCGTGACCTGGAGGACGCCTGTGCGGCCGTCCCACAGATCGGTCGCCGCAAGGATGCGGTTCAGCTCGGCACGCATCCCCGACGGCGACACCCGCCAGTCGAGGTCGAACTCCACCGCGCCGAGCAGTTCGCTGTGCTGGCGCGTCCAGTTCTCGAACGGCTTGGTCGTGAAGGCGGTCGAGGGCAGCACCAGGCGCCGATCGTCCCAGATGTGCACCACCACGTAGCTGAGCGTGATCTCTTCGATCGTGCCCCACTGCTGCTCCACCACCACGACGTCGTCGATCCGGATCGCGTCGCTGAAGGCCAACTGGATGCCCGCGAACAGGTTGGCCAGGCTGGACTGCGCCGCGACCCCGGCGATGACCCCGATGATCCCCGCCGATGCCAGCAGGCTGGCCCCGGCGGCCTGAAGCACGGGGAAGGTCAGCAGGATCGCGGCCAGCCCGATGACGACCGCCGCCACCACGGTCAGCCTCCGCAGCACCAGCACCTGCGTCCTGACCCGCCGGGCGTAGCGGTTGTCCGGAACATCGACGCGATAGCGGACGAGACCGAGGTCCTCGACGAAGACGAGCAGCGCCGCGCAGAACCACGTCCCGGCGGCGATGGTGAGGATGAGGAAGGTGTGGTTGACGACCTCCACCCAGTCGCGCGTCACCTCCGGCGGGAGCGTCAGCGCGACGGCTATCCACAGCACCACGACGCCCAGGAGCAACCGGAACGGCACACGCGCGCGCCGCACCAGGAGCCCGGGCCACGCACGGTGGCGCCCTGCCACCCGCAGAGCCAGACCGACGATCGCGGTCACCACGATGGCGACGACGACCGCGATCAGGCACGCGATGACGAGCGAGGGGAGGCTGTGCAGGGACACGTCGGAGCGGTTCCTTCCCGGCTGGCTGGATCGGACGACCTGCACTGTACGCGGGGCTTTCCGGGACCTTAACCTCACGGCCCTGACCGCGTTAGTCTGAGTCTTCTGGGGCCAGGGGGAATTCGGGCTCCGGCGAGACCCGGCGATGACGCGAGGAGCGAGCATGACAGCGACACGGACACTCTTCATCGGCGGCACGGGGGTCATCAGCTCCGCGTGCGTCGCCAGGGCCCTCGACAAGGGCCACGAGGTCACGGTCGTCAATCGAGGGAACAGCGCCCTCCGTCCCCTCCCCGAGGGTGTGGAGGTGCTGCACGCGGACATCCGCGACCCCGAGAGCGTGCACGCCGTGCTCGGTGAGCGCAGCTTCGACGTGGCAGCGGAGTTCCTCGCCTTCACGCCGGAGCACATCCGCACCGACTTCGACCTGTTCGAGGGCCGGGTGGGGCAGTTCGTCTTCATCTCGTCGGCCTCCGCCTACCAGACGCCGCCCGCGCGGATGCCGGTGATCGAGTCGACTCCGCTGCGCAACCCGTTCTGGCAGTACTCCCGCGACAAGATCGCGTGCGAAGACCTCCTGGTGGAGGCCTACCGCGACCGCGGCTTCCCGATCACGATCGTGCGCCCCTCCCACACCTACGACCGCACCATGATCCCGACCACCGGGCACTGGACCGATCTCGCGCGGATGCGTCGCGGCGCCCCCGTGGTGGTGCACGGCGACGGCACCAGCCGGTGGACGATCACCCACAACACCGATTTCGCCGTCGCGTTCGTGGGGCTGCTCGGCCGTCCGGAGGCCGTTGGCGACTCCTTCCACATCACCTCGGACGAGGCTCCGACGTGGGACCAGATCTACTGCTACCTCGCGGAGGCCCTGGGCGTCGAGGCGGAGCTGGTGCACGTGGCGAGTGAGACGATCGCCGCAGCCCTCCCCGACCTCGGCCCCGGCCTGCTGGGAGACAAAGCACACTCCATGCACTTCGACAACGCCAAGGTGAAGGCGCTCGTGCCGGAGTACGAGGCGCGCGTGGCGTTCGCCCACGGCGCGGGCGAGATCGTCGACTGGTACCTGGCGGACGCGTCGCGGCAGCAGCTGGACCCCGACCTCGACGCGGCGTTCGACCGCCTCGTGGAGCACGCGCGCACGGTCGTCTGAGCGGCTCTCCGCGTCACGGTCCGGTCTCGTTTTCGTCGACCTCTTTACTATAAAGAAACTTTCCTGATACATTCGGCCCACGACATCGTTCCGACGAGGGGATGACAATGGCCGACCGACCCGTCCGGGGCACCCCGGGGTGGCTCCGCGAGACCAACGACCGCACGGCGCTCGCGCTGCTGCTCGAGCACGGCGTGCTCACGCGCACCCGCATCGGCGAGCTCTCCGGGCTCTCCAAGCCCACCGCGGCGCAGATGGTGTCGCGGCTCGAGACGGCCGGTCTCATCCACGTCGTCGGCGAGGTCTCCGCCGGTCGCGGACCGAACGCCGCGGGCTATGCCGTGCGCACCGATCGGATGCTGGGCGTCGCGGTCGACATCGACGCCGTGTCGCTGCGGTCGACCGTCGTCGACGCCGGCGGAGCGGAGCACCCCATCGCCGTGACCCCGCTCGCCCTGCCTCCCCGGCCCGCCCGCACCCCGGAGGCCGACCTCCGCCTCGCGATCGAGGCCGCGTGCGCCGCCGCGGACGTCGACGCGGCGCGGGTCCGCGCGGTCTGCGTCGGCGTTCAGGGCGCGCTCGACCCTCGGACCGACGAACTCACCTACATCGAGACGCTCCCCGGCTGGACCGAGCGCGGCATCCGCCGCCGGCTCGAGGACGCCCTCGGCATCGCGGTGCTCATCGACAACGACGTGAACCTCGCCGCGGTGGCCGAGCGCACGGAGGGCGCCGGCGCAGACACCGCCGGCTTCGCCCTGCTCTGGATGGGCGACGGCCTCGGCCTCGCCGTCGACCAGACCGGCGCCGTGCACCGCGGAGCCTCCGGCGGCGCCGGCGAGATCGGCTACCTCCCGATCCCCCGTTCGGCCGCCGGTCTCGACCCGGACGCCGGCGACCTCCAAGACCTGATCGGTGGGCCGGCCGTCGCCGCACTGGCGGCACGCCACGGCCTGACCGACGACCTGCGCGGCGACGAGGCGGCGATCGAGCTGCTCGTCGCCGAGCTCGCCCAGCGGGTCGCGGTCGGCGTCGTGCCTGTGCTCGCGCTTCTCGACCCGGAGCTCGTCGTGCTCGGCGGCCCCACCGGAGCCGCCTTCGGCGCCCGGCTCGCCGAGCTCGTCACAGCCGAGCTGCGCGCCGACTGGGGCGAACGCGCCGTCGTCGCCACCGGCGTCCCCAGCAACCCTGTCCTCCGCGGCGCACGCGAGCACCTCCTCGGCGAGGTGCGCGAGGCGCTCTTCGACGAAGTGTCGCGCATCGCCGTCTGAGTGACGGCCGACACCTCAGCACCACACCGTCCACCTGAAATCACGAGAAGGATCAGTGAGGAACCACCCGTGAAACATCGTCACCTCATCGCAGCCGCCGCGGTCGCCGCGGCCGCTGCACTCACCCTGGCCGGCTGCTCCGGAGGATCCTCCGGAACGTCGTTCCAGGACAGCACGCCGTCAGACCTGTCGGGGACCGTGTCGTTCTGGCACTTCTTCTCCGACCGGGAGGCCAAGGTCATCCAGTCGGTCGTCGACGACTTCGAGAAGAAGTACCCCAAGGTCAAGGTCGACGTGCACTCCGGCCAGGACGACGAGAAGCTGCAGAAGGCGATCGCCACCGGCAGCAAGGTCGACGTCGGGCTCTCGTACTCGACCGACATCGTCGGCAACTTCTGCTCGAACGGCGCCTTCCGGTCGCTCAACAAGGTGATCGAGCGCGACAAGGTCGACATGAGCCAGTTCAGCGACACCGTGAAGTCGTACACGGAGTTCAAGGGCAACCGCTGCGCGATGCCGATGCTCGCCGACGTCTACGGCCTCTACTACAACAAGAAACTGCTGCAGGCCGCCGGGTACACCGAGCCGCCCAAGACGCTGAGCGAGCTGGAGTCGATGGCCGACAAGCTCACCACCTTCAACCCTGACGGCTCCATCAAGTCACTCGGCTTCAACCCGACCATGGGCTGGTACGAGAACTCGGCCGCCCACTACGGTCCCGCCGCCGGCGCCGAATGGCTGAAGGCCGACGGCACCAGCGCGATCTCCTCCTCCCCCGGCTGGAAGGAGCTCATCGAGTGGCAGAAGGCCTACGTCGACAAGATCGGCTGGGACAAGCTCAACGCCTTCACCTCCGGCCTCGGCCAGGAGTTCTCGGCGGACAACGCGTTCCAGACCGGCCAGGTCGCGATGAACATGGACGGCGAGTACCGCACGGCCTTCATCGCCGACCAGGCCAAGGACCTCGACTACGGCACAGCGCCGTTCCCGACGGCCGACGACCACACCGACCTGTACGGCGGCGGCTACATCACCGGCAACATCATCGGCATCTCCAAGGGCTCCCAGCACCCGGAGCTCGCCTGGGCGCTGCTGAAGTACCTCACCACCGACACGGGAGCGGTCGTCAAGCTGGCCAACGGCCTGAAGAACGTCCCGACCACGAAGGACGCGCTCGCCTCCCCCGACCTGCAGGTCTCCCCGCAGTTCAAGACGTTCCTCGACATCTCGTCGAACAAGAACGTCATGACCACGCCGGCGAGCCCGCTCGGCGCCGGCTACCAGAACACCTTCCAGGACTGGTGGAACAAGTACCAGAGCCAGGGCGGCGACATCGACGCCGGCCTCAAGTCGGTCGACAAGCAGATCAACGACGCCCTCGCCCTCTCGAAGGGCCCGTGACCTCGTGACGACGACGGCACACAGCGCGGGGCGGGCGACCGCCCGCCCCGCGCGGCCCTCCCGCTACCGGCGGCGCCGCAATCTGGTGACGCTCGCGCTGCTCGCGCCCGCACTGCTCGGGCTGGCGATCTTCTTCGTCTACCCGCTCATCGCCTCCGTCTACTACTCGTTCACCCGGTTCGACCTGATCTCGCCGCCCGAGTGGATCGGCCTCCGCAACTACGAGTACCTCTTCACCCAGGACCCCAACGTCTGGACCGCGACGCTCAACACGCTCTGGTTCGTCGTGATCTGGGTGCCGGTGAAAACCGGTTTCGCCCTTGTCGTCGCCGGGCTCCTCGCCCGTGCCCGCCGCGCCTCCGGCGTCTGGCGGACGATCTTCTACCTGCCGGCCCTCGTGCCGCCGGTCGCGAGCGTCGTGGCGTTCGTGTTCCTCTTCAACCCGGGGACAGGACCGGTGAACCAGGTGCTGGCCTGGTTCGGGATCAAGGGCCCGCTCTGGTTCAACGACCCGGCGTGGTCGAAGCCGTCGCTCGTCCTGCTCGGCATCTGGGTGATGGGCGACATCATGATCATCTTCCTCGCCGCCCTCCTCGACGTGCCGCGTGAACAGTACGAGGCGGCCTCCCTCGACGGCGCCAACGGCGTTCAGAAGGTGCGCTACGTCACCCTGCCGAGCGTCGCGCCCGTGCTCCTGTTCGCGGCCGTCACCGGCGTCATCGCAGCCATCCAGTACTTCACGGAGGCCGCGGTCGCCTCCTCGGTCGCCAGCGGCAAAGCCGTGGTCGGCGAAGGGATCGGCAGCACCCTCGGCTACCCCGACAACTCCCTGCTCACCTACACGCAGTGGCTGTACGTCCGCGGCTTCGGGACGTACCAGCTGGGCTACGCCTCGGCGCTGGCCGTGCTCCTGTTCGTCGTCGCGGCGATCATCCTGCTCCTGCTCCTGCGCCGGTTCAAGGCGTTCACCCCGGAAGGCGCGCAATGACGTCCGCTACCCTCACCCCGAAAGCGCCGGCCTCCCCCGCCGCTCCGCAGCGGAAGATCCGCACTCCGCGCTCGTTGCGCACCAGGCGCGTCCTCGGCTGGATCGCCGAGCACGCCGTGCTCATCGTGCTCGCCGTGCTGTTCGTCTCGCCCGTCGTGTTCGTCTTCCTGACCTCGGTGATGTCGAGCTCGCAAACGCTCACGGCCTCCCTGTGGCCGCAGCCGTTCGTCTGGCAGAACTACGTCACCGTGTTCACGACGGTGCCCCTCGCCCAGTGGTTCGCCAACTCGGCGATGTACGCGATCCTGGCCACGGCCTTCATGCTGATCTCGTCGGTGCCCGCCGCGTACGCGCTCGCCAAGATCCGGTTCCGCGGATCCGGGATTCTGTTCACGGCGATCATCGTGGCCATGCTGCTTCCTCCGCAGGTGACGGCCATCCCGATCTACGTGATGTGGTCGCAACTCGGCCTCACCGGCACCCTGTGGCCGCTGATCCTGCCCAACCTGCTTGGGGACGCGTTCTCGATCTTCCTGCTGCGCCAGTTCTTCCTCACGATCCCGACGGAGTATTCGGACGCCGCGCGGATCGACGGGAACGGCGAGTTCGGCGTCCTGTGGCGGGTCGTCCTCCCGATGGCGAAGCCCGGCATCGCGGCGACGGCGATCTTCATGTTCTTCAACTCGTGGAACGACTACTACGGCCCGCTGCTCTACACCTCGGAGAACCCGGCATCGTGGCCGGTCGCCTACGGACTGGCGTCGTTCCGCGGCGTGCACGGCACCGACTGGGGACTCACCATGGCGATGACGATGCTCGTCACCGTCCCCGTCGTCATCATCTTCTTCTTCGCCCAACGCGTCTTCGTGGAGGGCATCACACTCACCGGCGTGAAGGGATAACGCGTGAAACTGGCTGTCGTAGGCGGAGGATCCACCTACACCCCCGAACTCGTGGACGGATTCGCGCGGCTGCGCGAGCTGCTGCCGATCGAGGAGCTCTGGCTCGTCGACACCGATCCGGAGCGGCTCCGGCTGGTCGGCGGTGTCAGCGAGCGCATGTTCCGCGCCGCCGGCCACCCCGGCCGCATCGTTCCGACCTCCGACCTGGTCGCCGGCGTCGCCGACGCCGACGCCGTGCTCATCCAGCTGCGCGTCGGCGGCCAGGCCGCCCGGCACGGCGACGAGACCTTCCCGCACGAGTGCGGCTGCATCGGCCAGGAGACCACGGGGCCCGGCGGCTTCGCCAAGGCGCTGCGGACCGTCCCCGTCGTGCTGTCCGTGGCGGAGGTCATCCGCAAGCACGCCAAGCCGGACGCCTGGATCGTCGACTTCACCAACCCGGTCGGCATCGTCACGCGCGCGCTGCTGCAGGAGGGGCACAGGGCGGTCGGGCTCTGCAACGTGGCGATCGGCTTCCAGCGCCGGTTCGCCGCGCTGCTCGACGTGGCACCGGCGGAGGTCGGGCTCGGCCACGTCGGCCTCAACCACCTGACCTGGGAGCGGTCGGTCACCGTCGGCGGACGCGACGTCCTCCCCGAGCTGCTCGCCTCCCGCCTGCCCCAGCTCGCCGAGGAGATCGAACTGCCGGCCTCCCTGATCCGGCTGCTCGGGAACGTGCCGAGCTATTACCTGCGCTACTACTACGCCCACGACGAGGTGCTGCGCGAGCAGCTCGACGCCCCGACCAGGGCGGAGGCCGTGCAGCGGGTCGAGCGCGAACTCCTGGAGCTGTACGCGGACCCGTCGGTCGACACCAAGCCGGCGCAGCTGGCCCAGCGGGGAGGCGCGTTCTACTCGGAGGCGGCGGTCGACCTGCTCGCATCGCTGACGAGCGACCGCGGCGACGTGCAGGTGGTCAACCTGCGCAACGACGGCACGCTGCCGTTCCTGCCAGACGACCACGTGATCGAGGTCCCTGCCACGGTCGGTGCGTCCGGCGTGCACGCCCAGCAGGTCGCTCCCCTGCCGGACGACCTCGCGGGGCTCATCGGGCACGTCGCGGGATACGAGCGGCTCGCGCTCGACGCCGCCATCCACGGCGGTCGCGACCGGGTCGTGCGGGCGATGCTCGCCCATCCGCTCGTCGGGCAGTACGACCGCGCGGAGAAGCTGACCGACCTGCTCATCGCGGGCAACCACCAGCACCTGGCGTGGGCACGATGACCGACGCGACAAGCGGCGCGCCGATCGTGATCGCGGTCGACGGCGGAGGATCGAAGACCGACGCCGTCGCCCTCGAACTCGACGGAACGCTCGTGGCGGCCGTGCGCGGCACGACCTCCAGCCCCCACCTCATCGGGATGGCGGCGACCGCCCGCCTCGTGGACGAACTGATCGAGCGGCTGCTCGTCGAGACAGGCCCGCGGCCGCTCGCGAGCGCCAACATCTACCTCTCCGGGCTCGACCTGCCCGCCGAGATCGCGGAGTTCCGCGCGGGGATCGCCGGCTACGCCTGGGCGGACGCGGTCGTCGACAACGACCTGTTCGCGCTGCTGCGAGCCGGCACCAGCGAGTCCGACGCGGTCGCGGTCGTCTGCGGCACCGGGATCAACTGCGTCGGCGTGCGCGCGGACGGCGCCGTCGTCCGCTACGCGTCGCTGGGGATGACCTCCGGCGACTGGGGCGGCGGCTGGCACCTGGGCGAGAAGGCGCTCTGGCACGCGGCCAGGGCGGTCGACGGCCGGGGACCGGCCACGACGCTCGCCGCCGCGATCCCCGAGGTGTACGGCCTGGCGGGCATCCCCGACGTCATCGAGGCGCTGCACTTCGAGCGCATCGCCAACAGCGACCTGTCGCGCCTCGCCCCCGCCGTGCTCGCGGCGTCGCGCGCCGGGGACGCGGTCGCGCAGGCTCTCGTGGACCGGCAGGCGGAGGAGATCGTGATCCTCGCCGCGACCACGCTGCGGCGGCTGGAACTGCTCGGCAGGGAGGTGCCGGTCGTCCTCGGCGGAGGGGTGATCGGCTCGCGCGACGAACGGCTGCTGGCCGGGGTGGAGCGCGGCCTGGCCGAGCGGGCACCGTTGGCCAGGATCACCGTCGTGACGGCCGCGCCGATCCTCGGTGCCGCGCTGCTGGCGCTGGAGGCGGGTGGGGCCCCCGCCGACGCCCTGGACGTCGCCGTATCGAGCCTTCAGGACCGGCAGGCCGCGGTGGTTCAATAGGCCTTACGAACAGGGAGTACGCCGCAGAACGGGAGCGGATGGTCGAGGAGCAGCTCGTCCGCCGCGGGATCGAGGACCAGCGCGTCCTCGATGCGATGAGACGCGTGCCGCGACACGAGTTCGTCCCCGAGGGCTCCGAACGCTACGCCTACGAGGACCACCCGATGCCGATCGGCGAGGGCCAGACCATCTCGCAGCCGTTCATCGTCGCCCTCATGCTCGAGGCGGCCAGGATCGGCCCGGAGGACAGCGTGCTCGACGTCGGGACCGGGTCGGGCTACGCGGCGGCCGTCGCCGCGGAGCTCGGTCACCGCGTCGTGAGCATCGAACGCCATCCCGAGCTGGCGGTGACGGCCGCGGCGACGCTGGAGGCCCTCGGCTACCGGGTGAACGTCGTGACCGGCGACGGAACACTCGGCTGGCCGGACGGCGCACCCTACGACGTGATCGTCGCCGCGGCGACCGGCCCGACCCTCCCCCGGGCGTGGCCGGAGCAGCTGACGCGGCAGGGGCGGATCGTGATGCCGGTCGGCCGGCCGGGAGGCGCCCAGCACCTCACGGTGTTCGAGCGCGGCGCCGACGGCGACCTCCACGAGCGCAGCCTCGGCGCCGTCACGTTCGTCCCGCTCGTCGGCCACGACGGCTGGCGCGACCACGCGTGACGCCCTCCCGCGCGCGTCGGCGCGCCGCGCCGCGAGATTCGTGACGAATCTCGAGATTCGTGCCACGAATGTCGACATTCGTCACGAATCTTCGCGCGGGCTGGCGACACATTTGCGGTGAATGCGGCGTCTCGCGCCGCGTATCACCACATTCGGCGCAAAAGCGTCGCCGCGGCGGTGCGTGGGGGGCTAGGGCGAGATTCGTCACGAATCGTGGGATTCGTGGCACGAATGTCGGGATTCGTCACGAATCTTCGCGCGCGTTGGCGACGCAGTTGCGGCAAATGCCGCGTCTCGCGCCGCCTATCGCCGCATTCGGCGCAAACGCGGCGCCGCGGCGGTGCGAGAGGGCAGGGCCGAGATTCGTCACGAATCGTGGGATTCGTGGCACGAATGTCGGGATTCGTGACGAATGTGCGGGCGGGCGGCGACGGATTTGCGGTGGATGTGGCGTTCAGGGGGCGTAGCGCCACATGCGGCGCAAATCGCGGCGCTGGGCTAAGCCGCCGCGACAGCGGCAGCGGCGCCAGCCGCGGCAGCAGCCGCGGCGGCGGCGCCGGCGCGCGAGCGCAGCGCGCCGAGGAGCGCGGTGAGCTGGCCGGCGGGGGCACCCGGGTCTTCCGGGTGCCACTGGACGGCGAGGATCGGCGCGCTCTCGTGCTCGATCGCCTCGACGTGGCCGTCGGGCGCGCGGCCGGTCACGCGGAGGCCGTCGCCGACGGCGCCTACCGCCTGGTGGTGTGCGCTGCGGACCGTGACCACGGGGCCGCCGAGCAGTTCCTCGACCCTGCTGCCCGGCTCGAGCAGCACGGGGTGGGTAGTCAGCACCTCCGGGATCGGGACGCCGCGGCGCACGTGATCGCTGTCGCCCAGGTCTTGGACGAGCGTGCCGCCGAGCGCGACGTTGACGATCTGGAGGCCACGGCAGATCCCGAGGAGCGGCATCCCGCGTTCGATCGCCCGGTGCACCAGCGCCAGCTGCGCGGCGTCGGCGGTCTCGCGGTGCAGGCTCTCGTGCGGGTAGCCTCCCGAAGCTCCATAGAACCGCGGGGCGATGTCCTCGCCTCCCACGATCACCGCGGCGTCGGCGCGGCGCGTCGCGGCCAGCAGCGCGTCGGTGCCCTCGTCGGCGGCGAGCCGGGTCACCGTCCAGCCGTCGGCCTGCGCCGCGCGGACGACCCCGCCGACCAGCACCTGTACGTAGGCGTGGTACTCCGGGTCGTGCCCGCGGAAGCGCGTCGCCTCGACGACGGCGAGGGTGCGGGAGACCGGAGGCATACGAGCCATTCTGGGCGGAGCATCCGCCGCGCGCATCCGGGGGCGTAACAGGCGGCAACACGCGACGGCGGATCGAAGCGGATCGAAACAGTGACACGCATCTGGGCGGTCAATAGACTCGGCTGGATGACAGGTGAGCTCGGGAGAGTGGGTGGATGTCTGTGCGTCGCGTCCTGACCGCGTTCCTGCTCGCCGTCGGCGTCGCCGTCGCCCCCATCGCACTGGCGGCCCCCGCCGCCGAGGCCGCCGACCCTGTCCAGCTGGGTCCCGGCCACGTCGTCGACCAGGCCGGCGTGCTGTCGAAGGCGGATGTCGACACGATCGAAGCGGCGACGGCCACACTGAAGAAGAACCACCAGATCACGCTCTACGTGGTCTTCGTCGACCATTTCACCAACCCGACGGACGCGGAGGACTGGGCGAACGAGACGGCGGCGCGCAACGATCTGGGGCCCACGGACTACCTCCTGGCGGCCGAGACCGACGGCAGCGCCTATTACCTCTCCGGTGACGACAGCGGACCGGTCAGCGACCAGGAGCTCACCACCATCGAGCAAAGCCAGGTCGTGCCCGCGCTGCACGCCCAGGACTGGACGAAAGCCGCCGTCGCCGCAGCCAACGGACTCGGCGACGCCGTGGGCGGCGGACCAGCGCCGTGGCTCGTGTGGCTGCTGGTCGTCGTGCTGGTCGCGATCGCGGCGGTCGCGTTCCTGCTGATCCGCCGACGACGGACCTCACGGACCAGGAAGGCCCCGACACCATGACACCGACCCCCGCACCCGAACGGAAGGAGAGAGGATGAGCCCTGCTTCGTTCCTCGTCGTCCCCCAGTGGCAGGGCTCCGGCTCGTCACGCGCCATGCGGCTGATCGACGGCGCCGAGGCCATCCGCGGAGACCTCCCGACGACGGCCACCCACAGCGTGGCCGTTCCCGCGGCTGCCGGCGAGGCGCTCGG
This sequence comes from Leifsonia sp. TF02-11, assembly GCF_017565305.1. Lineage (GTDB taxonomy): Bacteria > Actinomycetota > Actinomycetes > Actinomycetales > Microbacteriaceae > Leifsonia. Next base: position 281,104 of record NZ_JAGEKP010000001.1, on the reverse strand, counting down.
CACCGGTGTGCTGCGCTACTCGTCGCTCACGCTGGTCCGCGAGTTGGCGGAGGCCGAACTGGCAGTGCTGGAGGCGCCGATCGTCACGATCGGCGGCGACTGCGCCGCCGACCTGGCGAGCGTGCAGCACGCTGTCGCGTCGCATCCCGCCGGCTCGGTCGCCGTGGTCTGGTTCGACGCGCACGGCGACCTCAACAGCGTCTCGACCTCGCCGTCCGGAGCCTTCCACGGCATGGTGGTGCGCGCCCTGCTCGGCGATGGGCCGGACGGACTCGCGGCCACCGGACCCGCGCGCCTCCACCACGAGCAGCTGGTGCTCGCGGGAACCCGCGCACTCGACGACGGCGAGTCGGCCTTCGTCGACCGCATCGGGATCCGGGTGGTCGGCCCGGACGGCTTCGCCGACCCGCAGACGCTCGTCGCAGCGGTGGAGGCCACCGGCGCCTCGGGCGTCTACCTCCACATCGACCTCGACGTGCTCGATCCCGCGGCGGTCGACGGCATCGGCTTCCCCGAGCCGTTCGGGGTCAGCCCGGAGCAGCTGTCGGACGCCATCAGGGCGCTGCGTGCCAGGTTCGAGCTCGTCGGCGCCGCGATTACCGAGTTCGCGCCGGAGTCGCCGGAGGCCGCCGGTCGCGATCTGCCGGTGATCCTCCGCGTGCTCGGTGCGCTCACCGGCCCCCTCCGCGACGTCGGCTGAGCCCGGTAGCGTTGGCGACATGAGCGAACCCCGAATCCTGACCGAACGACGCGGGCACGTCCTCCTCATCGGTCTCAACCGGCCGGAGAAGCGCAACGCGGCGGACTTCGAGCTCCTGAGCGGCCTCGCCGAGGCGTACGGCGAACTCGAACGGGATCCCGAGATCCGCGCGGCGCTGGTGTACGCGGTCGGCGACCACTTCACCGGCGGCCTCGACCTGGCCGATGTCGGTCCACGGGTCGGCCCGGACGGCCTGTCGTTCGTCTCCGATACCGGTGTCGACCCCTGGGGCGTCTCCGGACGGCAGCGGACCAAGCCCGTGGTCGTCGCCGTGCAGGGCATCTGCCTCACGCTCGGCATCGAGCTCATGCTCGCCTCCGACGTGTCGGTCGCCGCCCGCTCGACGCGGTTCGGGCAGATCGAGGTCGCGCGCGGCATCCTGCCGTTCGGTGGGGCGACGATCCGGTTCCCGCGCACGGCGGGCTGGGGCAACGCCATGCGCTACATCCTCACCGGTGACATGTTCGACGCCGACGAGGCCTACCGCATGGGCCTGGTGCAGGAGGTCGTGGACGACGGCGAGCAGTTCGACACGGCACTGGCCATCGCCGAACGGATCGCCGCCCAGGCGCCGCTCGCCGTGCAGGCCACCCTCGCGAGCGCCTTCACGGCGGTGCGGGAGGGCGACGCCGCCGCCGAGGCGCAGCTGCAGCCGACGCTCGCGCGCCTCGCCGCGAGCGAGGACGCCCGGATCGGAATGCAGGCCTTCCTCACGCGCACCCCGGCCGAGTTCGTCGGCCGCTGATCGGCGTACGCTCCGCATCAGACTCGAACGCCCTCATCCCGCAAACGACAGGAGCGAAACATGTCCGCAGTCGAATACGACGTCATCGTGATCGGAGCGGGGGCGGTCGGTGAGAACGTCGCCGACCGGGCCGCGCAGGGCGGTCTGCGCACCGTGATCGTGGAGGCCGAGCTCGTCGGGGGCGAGTGCTCCTACTGGGCGTGCATCCCCTCCAAGACGCTGCTGCGCTCCTCGGCGGCACTGCGCGCGGCGCAGCGGGTCGGCGGTGCGCGGGAGGCCGTCACCGGCCCCCTCGACGTCGAAGCGGTGCTGCGGCGCCGCGACTACATGACCAGCGACTGGAAGGATGACGGCCAGGTCGAGTGGCTCCGCGGCGCCGGGATCGACCTGGTGCGCGGCTGGGCCACGATCACCGCGGCCAAGGAGGTCACCGTGACCGCCGACGACGGAACGGTCACCGTCCTCACAGCCAGGCACGCGGTGGCGGTGTGCACGGGGTCGGCGGCGCTGCTCCCCGACATCCCCGGCCTCCGCGAGAGCGAACCGTGGACGAGCCGCGACGCGACGAGCGTGCAGCGGGTGCCGGTGTCGCTGGCGATCCTCGGCGGCGGCACGGTCGGCACCGAGATGGCGACGGCGTACGCGGGGTTCGGCACCGACGTGCACCTGATCGCGCGTAGCGGCCTCCTCGGAACAGAGGAGCCGTTCGCGGGCGAACAGGTCGCCGCCTCCCTGAAGGAGCTCGGCGCGCACCTGCACTTGGACGTCACGACCGAGTCCGTCGAGAGGACGGTCGACGACGGCTTCCGCATCCACCTGGGCGACGGCAGCGTGGTGGAGGCGGACGAGCTGCTGGTGGCGGCCGGCCGGCTGCCGCGGACGTCGGGTCTCGGCCTCGACGCGTTCGGGCTGGAGGACGGCGCCTGGCTGACCGTCGACGACAGCATGCGCGTGCTCGACGCGCACGGCGAACCGGTCGACGGAGGCTGGCTGTACGGCGTCGGCGACGTGAACCACCGGGCGCTCCTCACGCACCAGGGCAAGTATCAGGCGCGCGCGGCCGGCGACGCCATCGCCGCCCGCGCGAAGGGCCGGGAGGTGTCGCTCGCTCCGTGGGGAGCCTTCGTCGCGACCGCTGACCATCAGGCCGTCCCGCAGGTCACGTTCACCGAGCCGGAGGTCGCCTCCGTCGGGCTCACCGCAGCGAAGGCGGAGAAAGCGGGGTACCGCATCCGGGTGGTCGACTACCCGATCGGTTCGGTCAGCGGAGCGTACGTGGTGGCCGACGACTACTCGGGCACGGCCCGGATGGTGGTCGACGAGGACAGGCAGGTCGTGCTCGGTGCGACGTTCGTCGGGCAGGACGTCGGCGAGCTGCTGCACTCGGCGACGATCGCCGTCGTCGGCGAGGTTCCGCTCGACCGGCTGTGGCACGCCGTGCCGTCGTACCCGACGATCAGCGAGGTCTGGCTGCGCCTCCTCGAAGCGTACGGGCGTCCCCAGAAGTGACGGCGACCCAGCCGCGCCCGGACGGCCCTCTCGCCTCCCTGTTCCTCGACTCGCCGATCAGCCGGCTCGGCTACCTCTACGCGACGACGGTCGGCTTCCTCTGGGGGTTCGTCTGGAGCACGGGACGCGTCGAACGACGTGCAGGGCTCTTCGTGTTCCGCGGCATGCCGAAGCGCACGTTCGGGCGCGGCGGGTCGTGCGTCGGCGGGTGCTATCTGACCGACCAGAACGTGACGGACGACGTGCTCGAGCACGAGGTCGTGCACAAGCGGCAGTGGCAGCGCTACGGGATGCTGTTCCCGTTCCTCTACCTGCTCGCGGGACGCGACCCGCTCCGCAATCGATTCGAGATCGAGGCCGGCCTCGAGAAGGGCGGGTACCGATGACCGACACGGCGCGCACGATCGTCGTGACCGGGGCGAGCTCCGGGATCGGCGCGGTCGCGGCGGAACGGCTGGCCGCGGGCGGCGACCGCGTCGCCGTGGTCGGCCGCGACGCCGAGCGCACCAGGGCGGTCGCCGACCGGATCGGCGCGACGCCGTTCGTCGCGGACTTCGAGCGGCTCGACGACGTGCGCACGCTCGCGGCGGACCTCCTGCGCCGGTTCGACGGCATCGATGTGCTCGCCAACAACGCGGGCGGCCTGTACCACGACCGTCGGCTGACGGTCGACGGCCACGAGAGGACCATCCAGCTCAACCATCTGGCGCCGTTCCTGCTCACGCGCCTGCTGCGGCCCCGGCTCGTGGAGACGGCGGCGACCGGGCGGGACGTGCGTGTGGTCTCGACCGCCAGCATGGCCAACCAGTTCGGACGGCTCCGCCTCGACGATCTGGACTGGGAGCGACGCCCCTGGCGCGGCGGCTGGCGGGCGTACGGCACGTCGAAGCTCGCGACCATCCTGTTCGCCGTCGAACTCGGGGAGCAGCTGACCGGCACAGGCGTCACGGCGTACTCGTTCCACCCCGGCACCGTGGCGACCCGGTTCGGCGCGAGCTCTCCGCTCGTCCGGTTCGGCAACGCCGTGACCGGCGGACGGTATGGGGTCACGGCGGAGGTCGGGGCGGCACCTCTTGAGCGACTCGCCGGCCCCGCAGCGGTGGGTGCTCCGACCGGCACCTACTTCGACCGGTTCACGGCCAACGGCCGCACGGCGCGACAGGCGAAGGACGCCCAGCTCGGCCGCGACCTGTGGACGATCAGCGAGAGCCTGACGGCCGACTGACGGCGTCGGGCGCCATCCCGACGACCTCGACCAGGTGCTCCCCCACCTCGGTGGTGAGCGCCCAGGAGCCGGTGACGACCGCACGGGTGTTGCCCGGACCCTCGCACAGCATCTCGGCGGCCCACGCCTGCACGGCACGCGTCGCCGCCTCACCGGGCGCGCAGCGCTCAGCCGTGCCGGGCCGGCCGGAGCGCACGGAGCGCACCAGCCAGGTGACCGTCATGCGGATCGGCGCGGCGAGCGCGACGATCTCGGACGGCTCGCCGACCTCCACGAAGACGCGCCCGCGCGCGCACAGGGGAAGGAGCGCAAGTTCGGCCTCCAGCTCGGTGAGCGAGGTCTCGTCGCCGACCACCAGGAACTGGACGCGGTCGTCGTTGTGCGCGGTCGAGGCGGTGTGGGCGGCGTGGTCGGGTCGGTACATCTCACTTCGAGTATAGGTCAGGCTTACCTAACCTTCGTCCTCACGCATGACGGTGCGCAGCCGATTCCCTACTCGGGCGCCCTTCCGATGCTCGAGCGCGCACGGCATGATCGAGACATGCTCCCCACCGCGGACTCCCCCGTCGCTCCCATGCTCGCCAAGGCCGTCCCCGCCGTCCCCGATCAGGACGCCGTGGCCGGCGGCCTGAGCTTCGAGCCGAAGTGGGACGGCTTCCGAGCCATCGTCTACGCTGCCGACGCCGGCGACGGCACGATCGGCGACGTGCAGATCGGGAGCAGGGGCTCGAAGATGCTCACGCGCTACTTCCCCGAACTGGTCGCCGCCTTCCGCGAGCTCCTGCCCTCGCCGTGCGTCCTCGACGGCGAGATCGTGGTGCCGTCAGGGGAGCCCGGCAGCCAGCGCCTGGACTGGGAGGCGCTGTCGCAGCGCATCCACCCCGCGGCCAGCCGGGTGAACCTGCTCTCCGAGCAGACCCCGGCCACCTTCGTGGCGTTCGACTTGATCGGCCTCGGCGACGAGTCGTACCTCGACCGGCCGTTCGCGGAGCGGCGCGCGGCACTGGAGGAATTCGCCGGCGACCTCCCCGCGCCGCTGCAGCTGACCCGCACGACAACCGACGTCGACCTGGCCAGGAGGTGGCTCGTCGAGTTCGAGGGCGCCGGCCTCGACGGCGTCGTCGCCAAGCCGCTCGCCGGCCCCTACACCCCGAACAAGCGCACTCTGCTCAAGATCAAGCACCACCGCACGGCCGACGTGGTCGTGCTCGGCTACCGCGTGCACACCAGCGGTCGCGGCGTCGGATCCCTGCTCGTCGGGCTTTACGGCGACGACGGCGTGCTGCGCAACGTCGGGGGCGTCTCCGCGTTCAGCGACAAGGTGCGGCTGGAGCTCGTGGACGAACTGGAGCCCCTGGTCGAGCGCGATGAGAGCGGCGCGGCCGTGACCGGCGCGACGGACCGCAGCAGGTTCTCCTCCAGCAAGGACGTGTCGTTCGTGCGGCTGCGCCCGGAGCGGGTGCTGGAGGTGCGCTACGACCAGATGGAGGGCATGCGCTTCCGCCACACCGCGCAGTTCGAGCGCTGGCGTCCCGACCGCGACGCGGCCTCCTGCACCTACGACCAGCTCGACCGCCCGATCGCCTACGACCTCGCCGACGTCCTGAGCTGACGGCACCGGCCCGACCGCAGCAATCCGTTCCTCACTTCCTCCCGCAACACGCCGGCGAAACGCGGGAGAAAGTGAGGAAGCGATGGCTATTCGGTCTTCTTGGCGCGGCTGGGCTGCACACGCGGGGGCTCGCCGGGCATCTTGGGGTAGTCGGGAGGGAACGGGAGCTCGCCGAGACCGTTCTCGAGGTCGCGCTGCCACCAGTCCAGCAGAGTGTCGATCTGGCCGGTGCGCTCGCCGAAGTCCTGCCACGGGTCGCCGACGGTGCGCAGGCGCTCCGGCACGGTGAGCACGGTGAAGTCGCGCGGGTCGACCTGCGTCAGCTCCTCCCACGTGACGGGCGTCGAGACCGGGGCGTGCGCCAGCGCGCGCGGGCTGTACGCGCCCGCCATCGTGCGGTCGCGGTTGGCCTGGTTGAAGTCGACGAACACCTTCTCGCCGCGCTCCTCCTTCCACCAGGCGGTCGTCACCGCATCCGGCATCCTGCGCTCCAGCTCACGCGCCGCGGCGATCACGGCGTGCCGCACGTCGAGGAACTCGCGCACCGGCTCGATCGGCGCGAACACGTGGAGGCCGCGGTTGCCTGACGTCTTGATGTACGCCTCCAGCCCGACCTCCGCGAGCACCGCGCGCAACTCGATCGCGGCCGGCACGGCGTCGGCGAACCCGGTGCCCGGCTGCGGGTCGAGGTCGATGCGCAGCTGGTCGGGGTTGTCGGAGTCCTCGGCCCGCGACGGCCACGGATGGAAGACGATCGTGTTCATCTGCACCGCCCACACCGCGGCCGCCGGCTCGTCGATTACGAGCTGCGGATGCGAGCGCGCGCTCGGATAGACCACCGGCACCGAGCGCACGTAGTCGGGGGTGCCGCGTGGCGGATTCTTGGAGAAGAACTCCTCGCCATCGATCCCCTCGGGGAAGCGCTGCAGCGACAGCGGGCGGTCGCCGTTGGCGCGCACGAACGCGTCGCCGACCGCCACGATGTAGTTCGCGAGGTCCAGCTTGGTGATGCCGAGCTCGGGGTACAGGACACGCCCGGGACTCGAGATGCGAACCTCCCTGTCGCCGTGCGGACCGGGGACGGTGAGTACGACTGCATCGCCTGCCATGCGACCACCGTACCGGCCCAACGGGTGATGACCAGGGTGTGAATTCCGTGTGGGATGCGGGAGGTCCGCGTTCGACCCTCTGAGAAGTGGGCCAGAATGAGCGGTGTCCGCCCGTGGACGACCCGAACAGTGCGAGGAGGTGGGTGGCCCTGAGGATCATCAGCTACAACCTGCGCAAGCACGCGGCCGGTCACGAGCTCGAAGACATCGCGAAGACGTACGACGTCGACGCGCTTTGCCTGCAGGAGTGCGACAGCGAGATGCTCGCACCCCGGCTGCACGACCTCCAGCTCGCTGATGCGACGCGTGCCAACCGTCTCGGTCTCGCCGTCTACGTGCGCGACGAGCGCTACGAGGTTCTCGACACGCAGGTGTTCGCCGTGCACAAGTCGATCCACGACCGCGTGCTCGCGCCCGCGAACGAGCGGCTGCTGGCTGCTCTGCTGCGCGACAGGGACTCCGGCGAGCGCGTGCTGGTCGGTTCGTTCCACGCCGCCCCGCTGACGGCCTCCAACTCGCTGCGGCGCAAGCAGATCGCCGCAGCACACGAGGGGATGCGTTCGCTCGCTCCCGAGACCCCGGCGATCATGGTGGGCGACTTCAACTACCCGTGGTTCATCCGGGGGCTGGAGCGCCATCTCACCACGGCCGGCTTCACCCTCAACCGCAGCGACGAACCGACGTACCTGCGCTACAAGTTCTTCACCGGGTACTTCGACTTCGTGACCTCCACCGGCTTCGACGTGGAGCGCGTCGACGTGCTGCCCGCCGGAGCCTCCGACCACCGCGCCATCCGGCTCGACGCCGAACTCGCGGCGTAGAACGGCCGCTGGTCCCACCACCCGGCTGCGGGCGTACGCTGTCGGGCATACCGCGACCGCGTCGAGGTGATGACCGATGGATGCGCTGGGCTGGCTGGCCGGCACCGACTACACGATCGCGCGCGAGATCCTGCAGCGCGGCGTCGCCGCACTCTACGTCGTCGCGTTCCTGTCGGCGGTTGCGCAGTTCCCCGCGCTGCTCGGCGAGCACGGCCTCCTGCCCGCGCCCCGGTTTCTGCGGAACGCCTATGCCCGGCGCCAGCCGACGCTGTTCCGGCTGAGGTACTCCGACCGCCTGCTGCGCGCCGTCGTCTGGTCCGGGGCGGCGCTCTCGGCGCTCGTCGTCGTCGGCGTGCTGCAGCTGACGCCGTCGTACGTGTTCGTCCCGGTGTTCCTGATCGTCTGGTTCCTGTACCTGTCGATCGTGAACATCGGGCAGACCTTCTACGGGTTCGGCTGGGAGAGCCTGATCTGCGAGGCCGGGTTCACAGTGGCCTTCCTCGGCTCGTGGGACACCGCTCCCCCGATCACGATCGTGATCCTGGTGCGCTGGCTGGTGTTCCGGCTGGAGTTCGGAGCCGGGATGATCAAGATGCGCGGCGACCGCTCCTGGCGCGACCTGACGGCCTTGTACTACCACCATGAGACGCAGCCGATGCCGAACCCGCTCAGCCGCACGGCGCACCTGCTGCCGAAGTGGTGGCATCGCCTGGAGGTGCTCGGCAACCACTTCGCGCAGCTGTTCGTGCCGTGGCTGCTGTTCCTGCCGCAACCGGTCGCGAGCATCGCGGCGGCGGTCGTCATCCTGACGCAGCTCTGGCTGGTGGCGACCGGCAACTTCGCCTGGCTCAACTGGATCACGATCGTGCTCGCGTTCGCCGGCGTGAGCGACGGCGCCTGGCGGTGGCTGACGGGAGGGGCGCTGACCGGCGGCATCGGCTCCCCGGAGGTGCCCGTCTGGTACGCCGTCGTCGCGCTGCTCGCGAGCGCGCTCCTGGTGGCACTCAGCTGGTGGCCGCTGCGCAACCTGTTCCGCCGCCGCCAGCTGATGAACGCGAGCTTCAACCGCTGGCACCTGGTCAACGCCTACGGCGCTTTCGGCAGCGTGACGAAGGAACGATTCGAGGTGATCGTGGAGGGCACGGAGGACGACCCTCAGGACCCGGCCGCACGCTGGCTGGAGTACGGCTTCAAAGGCAAACCGGGTGACCTGCGGAGGCTGCCGCGCCAGTTCGCGCCGTACCACCTCCGCCTCGACTGGCTGATGTGGTTCCTCGCCCTCGGCTCCCGGGACTCCCCGTGGTTCGAGGTGTTCCTGCTGCGGCTGCTGGAGGCCGACCGCCCCACCCTGCGCCTGCTGCGCCTCGACCCGTTCGCGGGCCGCCCTCCCCGCTCGGTGCGGGCGCGGATGTACCTGTACCGGTTCGCGACCCGCGAGGAGAAGCACCTGACCGGCGCGCGGTGGGTGCGGTCGGAGGTGGGAACGCTGGTGCCGCCGGTGGGGTTGCGGGGGTGATCAGAGGCCGTCGGGGCGAGGCGAGAGCCAGTCCGAGTGCGCCGCCGCGAGGGTGCCCCGACGTGAGAGGTCGGTGAACAGGATGTCTGCTCCGCCGTCGTAGGGCGCGTAGATCCACTCGAGGGACGGCGGTGCCACGAGGAGGTGCGCCCGATCGTCTGCCACGAGGCGGAGGAGGGGCACGAGGTCGGTCGGCGTGCCGACGTCGGCCGCCCAGAAGTAGGTGGTGGGCGATGGGAACTCGTCCCCGTCCGGCTCCGTGTGCGTGCGCCACGGCCACCATGCCACCGCTGTGGTGCGTGTCCACCCTCCTGCGAGATCGGCACGATCCCACTCCTGCGCGATGAGCAGAAGCCTAGGGCTCTCGTTCTCCGGGAGGAGATCGCGAAGGACAGCGAGGTGGCGGTCGAGGATCACGTCGGACTCAGCGGCGGTCTCTGCGTATCGCTTGCCGTCCGGCAAACTGTGGAAGCGCACCCAGCGTTCCGGGTATGTAGAGCGCAGGAGGTGACCTGCGGGCTCGCTCCCGGGCCAGATCTCGTTCCAGCGAGTGCTCAGCAGCCGTGCGCGGTCGCTCGACTCCGGTTCGTCGAATTCGCCGCCGAGTCCGCGCCGTCGTCGCCACATCCGCCCAATCGCTGCCCGCACAGGCGCCATCCTCTCAGTACCCCGTCCGCTCCTCCTGGAGTCGCGCGAGGTCGCGCCAGATCAGCAGCTTGAGGCGGGCGGGCTTCTCGCGCTCGTAGTCGGAGCGCAGCGCCTCCACGCCCGAGAACGCGTCGAGCCCGGCCTCGATGGCGCGGCCCACCTCGTCCCAGGCGTCGACGCGGCCGCGCTCCACCAGGGCGAGGAGTTCCTCCTCGGAGTCGGCCTTCGCACGCAGAGCGCTCGCGAGGGCGACCGCCGCGTCGCGGCGCAGTCTCAGGTTCGCGACGTCGATGTCACGGTAGTCGTGCGGATGCATCGCGTCGCCGCGCAGGCCCTGCGCGGCCTCCAGGTCCTCCTCGATGCGGCCGGCTGCTTCCCCCTGCTCCGACGCGAGCTCGCGCAGCATGTGCGCAGCCTCCCCGGTGTGCCGGGCGGGGTCGAAGTCGTTGCCGTACTGCAGTGTGTCCACGACGATGTGGTTCTTGACGGCCATCCGGGTGGCGTATTCCGCGAGCAGCATACCTTCCTCGACGGTCTGCTCGAGCGTGGGTGCGGCGGGTTCCGGGAGGGCGTCCTCGTCGAAGGGACGCGTGCGCACCGTCTTGACGGTGCGCTTCCTGAGCCAGTCGGGCCAGCGCATGGCCACAGCCTTTCGGTCGGTCGTGGGAGGCGCCGGCGTCGGCGCCTCCTCCATTCTCACCGATCGGGGCTAGCCGGACGTACGCGCAGCGAAGAACGCGTTCGCGCGTCGCGTGTAGAGCAGCGCCAGCATGACGATCGCCCACAGGATCTCGAGGATCCCGCTGAAGAACTGCAGGCTGAACAGCAGAATGACGCCGCTGATCGCGTTGAGGATCATGACGACGGTCACGAGCCCGCGCGCGAACCGGCTGCCGTTCAACAACCCGCGCGCGACGATCAGGATGACGATGCCGAGGATGATCGCCAGGATCGCCGAGGTCGTGATCCCGGCCACCGCCCCTGCGTCCGACGACGGCACCATCGAGGTGCGCGTGAACAACGTGACCACGCCGCCGATGATGTTCAGGATTCCGTTGAGGTAGGCGAGCACGGCCACGAAGGTGACGGAACCGGGACGGTTGGGCACAGGGTCCTCCTGACGTTGTGCTGCGAGGATAGCGCGCGTGGTCGCGGCCAGGACAGGGTCGCCGTTCGCGGCGGCCGATGTCGGTGGGCCGTGGGAGGCTGGAGCAATGGCTGGCGTGCGCTACGAGTTCGAGACGGAGTTGTTCCGCTGGGAGGCTCGGCGCGACGTCTGGGTGTTCGCCCGGCTCCCCGACGACGTGTCGGAGGAGATCCGGCTGCAGCCGCACCCGCCCGCAGGGTTCGGCTCGGTCAAGGTGATGGTCACGCTCGGCCGGTCGCGCTGGTCGACGTCGGTGTTCCCCGAGAGCGCCGACGGGGCGTATGTCGTCGCGATCAAGGGCGAGGTGCGCCGCCGCGAAGGTGTCGGGGCGGGCGACCGGGTGGCGCTGGGTGTGGAGACGATGCTGTAGGGCCTGGATCGCTTGCCTGCGGTTCAGAGCCCGCGCCGACGGCTCACGAGCTCGAGGTGCTGAGCGGTCTGACGCAAAGCCGACAGCAGGGTGAAGCCGGCGAGGGCGTCCCAACCGCCCGTCCAGGTCAGCCCCGAGGCGACCTCCCATACCGTCGCGCCGCTGCTCGCCGCGACGTCGTCGGTGCGGCGCCGGTGGTGGGCGGCGAGGGCGGCGCAGCGCTCGCGCACGCCCGTGAACGGGTTCTCGTGGCCGGGCAGCGCCAGAAGGGTGCCGCGGTCGAGCGCGGCTGTGCGGTCGAGCGAGGCGAGGTAGACCGCGATCGGATTGGTGTCGACGGGTCCGCCCAGTCCGAGACCGGAGTTGACGGACGGCAGGATGTGATCGCCCGTGAAGAGGAGGCCGGCTTCCTCGTCGTGCAGGCAGAGGTGGCCGTCGGTGTGGCCGGGCGTTCCGACCACGCGCAGCCGGCGGCCGGGGACGTCGAGCAGCTGTGCGTCCACCAGCACGCCGTCCAGCACCTCGTCGAGCGCGGCGGCCGGTACGGTCGGGACCGCTGCGGCGGCGAGGAGCTCGGGCCGGCGGTTCTCGGGCACACCCCAGGCGTCGAGGTCGGGGGCGGGGACGCCGGCGGCGATGCGGCCGAGCGCGGCCCGCTCGCGCTCGTGCAGCAGCACGCGGGCACCGGGTTCGGGCGCGCAGCGCGGCGGCGCCCCCGGCGTGGTCTGCGTGGAGGTGGGTGATGACGACGGAGCCCACCTCGGCATCGCCGATCGCAGCCTCCAATGCCGCAACCGCCTCCGCGGTCGGTGAGCCGGGGTCCACGACGTGGACGCGCCCGTCGACGTCGTCGATCAGGTAGGCGTTGCTGAACGGAAGGCCGGTGCCCGGCGGCATCGGGACGCGCACCCTCCGCACGCCGTGCGCCACCGGCTCGGGGACGGGAGACGTCATCCCCTCACGCTAGCGGACGACGCGCGCACGCGAACGGGCCGCGCACCCGAGGATGCGCGGCCCGTCGTGCAGTCGATCTCAGCCGGCCAGCAGGCCGAGGGTGTCGACCACGCGGTTCGAGAAGCCCCACTCGTTGTCGTACCAGGCGACCACCTTGACGTGGCGGCCGTCGACGCGGGTGAGCTCGGAATCGAAGATCGACGACGCCGGGTTGCCGGTGATGTCAGACGAGACCAGGGCGTCCTCCGAGTACTCGAGGACACCTGCCAGCTTGCCCTCCGCGGCTGCGCGGTAGGCCGCGAGGACCTCGTCGCGGGTGACGTCGCGCGACACCACGGTGTTCAGCTCGACGATCGAGCCGACCGGGACGGGCACGCGGATGGAGTCGCCGGAAAGCTTGCCGTCGAGGTTCGGCAGCACCAGGCCGATCGCCTTGGCGGCGCCGGTCGTGGTGGGGACGATGTTGACGGCGGCGGCGCGGGCGCGACGCGGGTCGCGGTGCGGACCGTCCTGCAGGTTCTGCTCCTGCGTGTACGCGTGCACGGTCGTCATGAAGCCGTGCTCGATGCCGGCCAGGTCGTCCAGAACCGCAGCGAGCGGGGCGAGGGCGTTCGTCGTGCAGGAGGCGTTCGAGACGATGGTGTGCACGGCGGGGTCGTAGGCGTCGGTGTTCACGCCGAAGGCGAGGGTCACGTCGGCACCGTCGGCGGGCGCGCTCACGAGCACCTTCTTGGCCCCAGCCTCCAGGTGGGCGCGGGCGGCGGTCGCGGAGGTGAAGCGGCCGGTGGACTCGAGCACGATGTCGACGCCCAGCTCGCCCCACGGAAGCTGCGCCGGCTCGCGCTCGGCGAGCACGCGGATGCGGCGGCCGTCGACCACGAGCACGTCGCCGTCGACAGAGACGGGACGGCCGAGACGGCCGGCGGTGGAGTCGAACGCGAGCAGCTTCGCGAGGGCGGCGGGCTCGGTGAGGTCGTTGACGGCGACGACCTCGAGGTCGCTGTCGCGCTCCAGGAGGGCGCGGAGCACGTTGCGGCCGATGCGGCCGAATCCGTTGATGGCGATGCGGGTCATGCGGGGGAATCCTTTCGATCGCACCCAGCCTCCGCCCTGGCGCCCTCCCCCACCAGCGGCGTGAACGCCACCGTTCGAAAGATTCCCGCCAGCGCCGAGATTCGTCACGAATCTCGTGATTCGTGGCACGAATGTTCGGATTCGTCACGAATGTCCCGACCTCTTCGCCAGCCGGCAGCGTCGGGGATTCGTCACGAATGTCGCGATTCGTGGCACGAATGTTCGGATTCGTCACGAATGTCCCGACCTCTTCGCCAGCCGGCAGCGTCGGGGATTCGTCACGAATGTCGCGATTCGTGGCACGAATGTTCGGATTCGTCACGAATGTCGGGATTCGTGGCACGAATGTTCGGATTCGTCACGAATGTCGCGACCCCTCCGGCGAACGGCAGCGTCGGGGATTCGTCACGAATGTCGGGATTCGTGCCACGAATGTTGGGATTCGTGACGAATGTCGCGGAGGTCAGTCGTCGGTGCCGGCGAAGGTGCGGCGGTACTCGCTGGGCGTCGTGCCGAGGATGCGCTGGAAGTGCAGCCGCAGGTTCGCCCCGGTGCCGAGCCCCACGTCGGCGGCGATCTGTTCGACGCTGCGCTCCGAGCGCTCCAGCAGTTCCCTGGCGACGTCGATCCTGGCGCGCATGACCCACTGCATCGGTGTGTACCCGGTGTCCTCCACGAAGCGGCGCGAGAACGTGCGCGGCGACACGGCGGCGCGCTGCGCGAGGAGGTCGAGCGAGAGCGGCTCCCCCAACCGGTGCAGCGCCCACTCGCGGACGGCGGCGAACCGCTCGCCGAGCGGCTCGGGGACGCTGCGCGGCACGTACTGCGCCTGGCCTCCGCTGCGGTAGGGCGCGGCCACCAGACGACGGGCGGCGTGGTTGGCTGCCGCGATGCCGAGGTCGCCGCGGAGCACGTGCAGACAGAGATCGATTCCGCTGGCCGCACCGGCGGACGTCAGCACCTCCCCCTCGTCCACGAAGAGCACGTTCTCGTCCACCCGGATCTGCGGGTACCGCTGGGCGAGCGCGCGCGTGTAGTGCCAGTGCGTCGTCGCGCGCTTGCCGTCGAGAAGGCCGGTGGCGGCCAGGGCGAACGCGCCGGTCGAGATCGCCGCCAGCCGGGCGCCGCGGGTGTGGGCGGCGAGCAGCGCGTCGACCACGGCCTGCGGTGGGTCCTCGCGGTCGGGGTGACGGTAGCCGGGCAGGAACACGATGTCGGCCCACTCCAGTGCTCTCAGTCCGTGCGCCACGTGGTACGACAGCCCGTCGCCGCCGGTGACGAGGCCGGGGGCCGCGCCGCACACGCGCACCTCGTATGGCATGCTCGCGCGCGTGGTGAAGACCTGCGCGGGAATGCCGACGTCGAGCGGCTTCGCGCCCTCGAGCACGAGGACGGCAACGCGATGCAGACGGTCGGACACAGGATCAGGCTAGCGTCGCTGCGGCGACCGAGGCGGCGACGCAGGCGGCTCGCCGCCGCGCCCCGACGCACAGGCGCGGACCCGCCGGCGCAGGACGAGGATGAGCGCGCCGACGGCGATGAGCAGCACCGCAGCGACGGGGCCGCCGATTCCCAGGACAGACCCGGTATCGGCGAGCGCGGTCGGGCCGTTCGCCGCGCGTCTGAGGCGTCGGGACGGAGGTCAGCCCGAGCTCAGCAGAGCGGGGTCTCCGGCCGAATCCGGGCAGCCCGCAGAGCCCGCGACACGCCTACTCTGGATCCTGTCTACGCCGACTCCCGACGCCGACGCCCGAACGAACGAACGAACGAACGAACGAACGAAACAATGGGATGGAGTTTCACCAACCTCACGACGGCGACCTCCGGGGCGCCGCTCGCCGTCTACCAGCCGACGGCGTGGCTGTTCGCGCAGTCCACGCGGCACGTCGTATTCCAGGGGTACACCCCAACAGCCGGGGGCGACGGCCAGCTCTACGAGCTGTACTGCAGCGGGGGCGACGACTGGAACGTGAAGAACCTGGTCGCCGAGGCGGACGGGTTCCCGGTCGGCACCAACGCCAAGGGTTACATCTGGGCGCACCAGGGCTCGCAGCATGTGGTCTACCAGGGGCTGCGGCTCGACGGCCGCGTGCACGAGCTCTGGTACACGGAGGACGACGGCTGGAACCACAACGACCTGACCGCCGCCGGCAACGCGCCCCTCACGCTGTCGCAACCGTTCGGGTACGAGACCTTCTACGACGGCTGCCAGCGGGTGGTCTACCACGCGCGGGCGATCGGCGGAGGCGGCGTCCACGAGCTGCGCAACACGGGCGACGGCTGGCACGACGCGGACCTGACGACATCGATCGGAGCTCCCCTGTGCGCCGGCGATGCGGCCCCCACCGGGTACGCGTTCGAAGACCAGAAGACCGCGCACGTGCTCTACCGCACCGAGCAGGGTCACATCGTGGAGCTCTGGGAGGACGGCTCGGGCTGGCACTGGGGCGACCTCACCGCGATCACTGGAGCGCCGGTATCCAGCGACGCAGAGACTGTGACCGGCTACGTGTTCCGCGACCAGGGCACGCAGCACATCGACTACGTCGGAGGCGACGGCCACCTCCACGAGCTCTGGTGGGCGGCCGACGGCTGGCACCACAACGACCTCACGGTCGCGGCGGGCGCCGCCGCACCGTTTCCGACCTCCAGCCCGGCGGGCTACGCGTTCGAGGCAGGACTCTTCCAGCCCGTGGCGACCCAGCACGTGATCTACACAGGGCACGACGAGATGGTCCACGAGCTGTGGTGGCGGGAGGACGCCTGGCACACCAACGACATCGGTGCCCTCGTCGGCGCTCCGCCGATCGTCGGCGGCCCTGTCGCGTTCGTGGAGGTCGACGAGGGCACGCAGAACGTGTTCTACCTCAGCGACGCGCACCAGCTCATCGAGTTGCGGTGGACGGTGTGAGGGCGGGTCACAACTCCACGTCGGCCGCCGTCGCGACCGCGAACTCCTGGCCCGGATAGCGCAGGCCGGAGAAGTACCGGTTCGTGTGCGCGACGATCTGCTCTCCGGTGATCGTCACGCCCTCCCACTCGGCATCGGTCGTCGTGTGCGCGTCGCCGACGAGCACGACGTCGTAGCCGCGGACGGCGGCGCTCTGCGTCGTGGTGCGGATGCAGAAATCGCTCTGGGCGCCGGCGACGACCAGGCGGGTCGCGTCGAACGACTCGAGCACCTCGTCGAGGTCGGTGCCGGCGAACGCGTCCCGGTACTCCTTGCGGAGCCGCGGCTCGCCCGGTGCGGGAACCAGGCCGTCCGCGAGCTGCCACGGTGCGCTCTCCCACCGGAGGTCCTCCGCCTCGTGCTGCACCCAGACGACCGGGGTGCCAGCGGAACGGGCGCGGTCGACGAGCATCGCCGTCCGTTCGACGACGCCGTCGGCGTCGGCGCACCCGGGGAGCACCCCCTTCTGCAGGTCGATCACGAGCAGGACGGTCGGGTTCGTGTCGGTCACCCGACCATCCTCGCACCCTCGGCAGGGCAGGATGGGACAGTGCCAACCTCCGCCCTCCCCGTCGTGGTCGTCGCCGCCGTGATCGTGCACGACGACTCGGTACTCGCCTGCCGCCGGGCGGCGCACAAGGATGCGGCGGGGCGCTGGGAGTTCCCCGGCGGCAAGGTGGAGGCCGGCGAGACGCCGCAGGAGGCCCTGGCCAGGGAACTGCGCGAGGAGCTCGGAGTCGCCGTGCGTGTGGGCGCGCTCCTCGATCGGACGGTCACCGGGTCCGTCGATCTCGCCTGCTACGCGGCGACGCTCGCCGGGCCGCCTCCGGTGTCCTCCACGGATCACGACGCGCTGGAATGGCGACGCCCTGGTGCACTCGCCGAGCTCGACTGGGCGCCGGCGGACCTGCCGGCGGTCGCGGTGCTCGGCGCGCTGCCGTGGGAGGAGCTTGCGGCGGCTGCGGGGAGGTCGACGGCGGGAGCGACCGAGGAGTCGACAGACGAGGAGCCGACATGAAAGCGCTGTACTACGAAGCATTCTCCGGGCCGATCACCGTCGCCGAACTGCCGGTGCCCGAGGTGCCGGACGGCGGAGCGCTCATCCGCGTCGCCGCGTCCGGGCTGTGCCGCAGCGACTGGCACGCGTGGGCCGGTCACGACGACACCGTGCACCTCCCGCACGTTCCGGGCCACGAGTTCGCCGGGGTCGTGGAGGCCGTCGGCGCCGGTGTCGGACGCTGGCGCGCAGGCGACCGCGTCACCGCGCCGTTCGTCAACGGCTGCGGGCACTGCGAATGGTGTCGGGCCGGCCAGGCGCAGGTCTGCCCCGACCAGACGCAGCCCGGATTCACGCACGCGGGATCGCACGCCGAGTTCGTCGTCGTGCGCGCCGCCGACCTCAACCTGGTCGCGCTGCCCGACGGACTCCCCGACGCGGCCGCGGCGGCACTCGGCTGCCGGTTCGCCACCGCGTACCGGGCGCTGACGGCGCGCGCCGGGCTCGGTCCCGGGGAATGGGTGGCGGTGTACGGCGCAGGCGGGGTGGGCCTCAGCGCCGTCGCGATCGCGCGCGCGCTCGGCGCGCGGCCGATCGTGATCGACCGCTCCCCCGCCGCGTTGGCGGCCGCGGCCCGCGTCGGCGCGGAGCACACCCTCCAGGCGGGTCCAGGCGTCGCAGAGGCCGTGGCCGAGCTGACCTCGGGCGGCGCCCACGTGGCGGTCGACGCCGTCGGCTCGGCGGAGACCGCGGTCGCGGGCGTGCTGTCGCTGCGCCGACGCGGCCGGCACGTGCAGATCGGCCTCCTCGCCGGCGGTCTGCCCGTGCTTCCGCTCGACCGTGTGATCGCGTGGGAGCTCGACGTGCTGGGCAGCCATGGGATGGCCGCGGCCGACTACCCGGCAATGCTCGCGCTCGTCGCCTCCGGCGCTCTGCGCCCCGACACCCTCGTCGGCCGCACCGTCGGGCTGGCGGAGGCCGCACGCCTCCTCCCCCTGACCGAGCCGGCGGCCGGCATCACGGTGCTCGACCCGACGCGCGCGTAGCGACTCCCCGACGTTTGCCGCAAATGTGGCACTACCGCGCCCGCGAAGTCGGCGGGAATTCGGCGGCGGCGGGCCGGATCTGTGCGGTGCGTCGCGGCAGGATGGTGGCATGCGCCTCGCCGACATCACCGTTCCCGACTCCGCCGCCTCCCGCGCCGCCCTCGAGCTGGCCAGCGAGTACCACACGCCCTCGCTCCTGAACCACGTGCTCCGGTCGTGGGTGTGGGCGGAGGCGTTCGCCACCGTGGAGGGCCTGCACGGCATCGACCGCGAGCTGTTGTATGTCTCGGCCGTGCTGCACGACATCGGGATCGTCCCGGCGTTCGACAATCACACCCTGGCCTACGAGGACGCCGGCGGTCACGTCGCGAGGGCACTGACGGCGGGCGCCGGGTGGGGGCCGGAGCGGCGCACCAGGGTGCACGAGGTGATCGTGCGGCACAACTGGCCGGACGTCGATCCCGCGCTCGACCCGGAGGGTCACCTGCTGGAGGTCGCGACGGCCCTCGACATCTCCGGCGTGCGTCCCGACGTCCTGCCGCGGGAGTTCCTGCGCGAGGTCGTCGCGGTCCACCCGCGGCTCGACCTGGCGGCCGAGTTCACCGCGTGCGTCACCGATCAGGCGGCGCGCAAGCCCACGACGGCCGCACACCGCATCGTGGAGCGCGGCGTCGCCGAGAAGCTGCGGCGCAACCCCCTGGAGTCGCTCGGCTGAGGGGCACGTATCCTCGACTGGTGACCTTCCCGCCTCCGACCGTCGAGCGCGCCGCGCAGCGGCAGACCGTGCAGCTGCCGCCCGGGCAGTGGCGCGCCCGCGCCGCAGCGCACGCCGAGCGCGCCGACGCGCTCACCGCCGGTCATCGCGCCCGCGCGTCGCGCGGAGAGAAGCACCCGGTCGAGGACTTCCTCTTCACGTACTACTCATACTCTCCTGCGATGCTCCGGCGCTGGCATCCCGGCCCCGGCGTCGAACTCCTGGACGCCGCCGACGATCCGCGCGCGTCGTGGCGCTGGTACACCGACGGGTCGACGCCCGGATCCCTCGTGGTCGATCGCGCGGCGATGGAGGCCGAGAAGGCGCCGCAGCTGGCGACCGTCGAGCGGATCCTGCGCTCCACCGCGGCGCGGCCCGGCCGGTTCGGGTGCTTCGGCCTCCACGAGTGGGCGATGGTCTACCGGCAGGGCGAGCACCGCCACGACGTGCCGCTCCGCCTCGGGCAGGCCGCGACCGATGCCGTCGTGGAGGCCGGCGAGCTGCGCTGCACCCACATCGACGCGTTCCGCTTCTTCACACCGGACGCCGTGCCGCTCAACCGGTTCGCGCCGACGCGCGAGACCCAGCCGGAACTGGAGCAGCCGGGCTGCCTCCACGCCGGGATGGACGTCTACAAGTGGGCGATGAAGCTGGGTCCGCTCGTCCCGGGCGAACTGCTGCTCGACACGTTCGAACTCGCCCGCGACATCCGGCTGCTCGACATGCAGGCCTCCCCCTACGACATGCGGCCGTGGGGCGCCGAGCCGGTACGGATCGAGACACCGGAGGGCAAGGCGGAGTACGTGCGCCGCCAGCGCGCGTTCGCCGAGCGGTCGAACGCGCTGCGCGCCCGCATGCTGGGCGCGTGGCTCGGCGGCGACGCCGAGCGCGACGCCTGCTAGCCGCCGTTGCCGCCGCCCGCGCCCGTCCCGGTGCCGCCTCCGCCGGTCAAGCCGCCCGTGCCCGTGCCGCCGCCTGCGCCGCCGCCGTTGCCGTTCCCACCGCCGTTGCCGTTCGTCGGCCGCTGCGTCGGGGTGCCGGTCGACGGCCCCTGGGCCGGCTGGCCCGAGCTGAGCTGGATGGTCACGCTCGATCCTCCGTCGACCGTCGAGCCGGCCGACGGGTCGGTCCCGGCGACAGTCCCCGCCGGCTGGTCGCTTGCAACCGGGGTCGGGTCGACCGTGACCGAGAGGCCGAGGGCCTGCAGCAGCTGGGTCGCCTGGTCCGTCGTCTTGCCCGCGACGTCCGGGATGGACACCTGGCTTCCGTAGAGCACCGAGCTGTCCGGCTTCGGGAAGGCATCACCCTTGTAGAGCGCGTCGAGAGCCTTCAGGATCGGCTTGGCGATCGAGAACTTGACGTTGCCGCCGTTGATCCCGTCGAAGGACAAGCTGCGCAGCGGGGTCTTGCCTGACACGTTGCCGACCCAGGTCGCCTGGGCCACCTTCGTGGTCGAGGTGATCATCCAGTTCTGCAGCGAGTTGTCGGTGGTTCCCGTCTTGCCCATGATCGGGGTGCCGTCGTATGGGTTGGCGCTGGCCGCCGTCCCGCCGCCGCGCATGACGCCCTGCAGCGCGTAGGCGATGCCGGACGCGATGTTCTTCGGCAGGCCCTGCGTGCACGTCGAGGGGCTGACTTTGTGCGGCGTCCCGTCCGCGTTGATCACCTTGTCGATCGCGATCGGCGTGCAGACCGTGCCGCCGTTCGCGATCCCCGCGTATGCCGTCGCCATCGTGAGCGGTGCGATGTTGTTCGTCCCGAGGATCATCGACGGGTACGAGTTGAGCTGGTCGCCGGTCTTGGCGGGGTGGACACCCAGGTTCTGCGCCGCCTTGAGGATCGAGCACAGGTCGGTCTTGGTCGCCATCATGGCGAACGCCGTGTTGACGGACTCGGCCGTCGCCGACATGACCGACAGCCGGCTCGCGGACCCCTCGTCGTTGGACACCGGCCACGGCGGCCCGGAGACGGTGCCGCAGCTGCTCGAGAAGTCGGACATCGGGAAGGTGTGCTGGGAGGCGTCGACGGTCTCGTAGAGGCTGTGGCCGCCCTCCAGCCAGCCGGCGAGGTCGAACGCCTTGAACGTGGACCCGGTCTGGAAGCCCTCCGACCCTCCGAAGGCCTCATCGGTGTTGTAGTTGACCGCCGTCGTGCCGTCCTGCGCCTGGTCGGTGTTGTTGAACGCGCGGTTCTCGACCATGGTGACGATGCGGCCGGTGCCGACCTCCACCGACACGTTGGACGCGCCGAGGTCGATGCCGGAACGGGAGGCCGGGATGTACTTCGACAGCGACTGCTGCGCGACGCCCTGCAGGTCGAGGTTGAGGGTCGTGTAGATCTTCAGGCCGCCGCGGTTCAGGGTGCCCCAACGATCGGCACTTGTCTTGCCGTACGCCGGGTCGTTCAGGATCACGTCGCGCACGTAGTCGCAGAAGAACGCCGCGTTGTAGCTCGCCGCGGTGGCGCACCCGGAGCTCGCGGGGGCGATCGTCGGCGTGATCGCGGTCTTCTTGGCCGCGTCCCGGTCGGCCGCCGTGATCTTGTGGTTGATGTACATGCGGTCGAGCACGTAGTCGCGGCGGTCCTTCGTCAGCGCGTAGCCGTTGGCCGCGCCGTTGTCCTTGTTCTTCGGCTGGTCGATGCGCAGGTTCGAGGGGTTGTTGACGATCGCCACCAGCGTCGCCGCCTGCGGGAGGGTGAGCTGGGCCGCCGTCGTGTTGAAGTAGTACTCGGCGGCGGCCTCGATGCCGTACACCTGGCCGCCGAAACCGACGACGTTCAGGTAGCCGAGCAGGATGGCCTGCTTGCTGTACTTCTTCTCCAGGCCGACCGCGTACCGCATCTCCTGCACCTTGCGCTGCAGGGTGACGCCGGCGGCGTCGGCGTAGCAGGCCTGCACCTTCTTCTGGTCGGTGAGCGCCTCGCACTTCTCGACCTCGACGTTCTTCACGTACTGCTGCGTGATCGACGACCCGCCCTGCACGCTTCCCCCGACGACGGTCGAGAGCGCACCGCGCACGGTGCCGAAGAGGTCGACGGCGCCCTCGCTGTAGAACCGCGGATCCTCGGCGGAGGTCGTCGCGTCCTTGACGACCTGCGCGACGCCGTCCCAGCCGACGTCCTTGCGGTCCTGCGCGTAGAACTGGGCGATCGGCACGGGCTTGCCGCCGGTGGTGGCGAACACCGTCGAGTTCTGGGCGAACTGCTGGATGTTCAGATCTGCGGGGAGCTTGTTGAAGTCGCTGATGCCCGCAGCAGCCGCTACGCCGGCTCCCAGGAAACCCGGAAGAAAGAACAGTGCGGAGAGCACGGCGGCGACGACCGCGAGCGCGACGAACTGGACGATCGCGCGGTTACGGGTGCGCGGAGTACGCAGCTCGAACCGCTTCAACGGCTCGAGACGCTCGTCGATCGCCTGAAGGCGCGGCGAATTCTGGAATCTGTCCGGGATGGGCACGGGTCCACGCTTCCAGGGTCGGCTGTGCGGGCGGTTGGGAGACGCACAGTACCCCTTTGCGGATTTTCAGGAAGGGTGGCACAAACGAAACGGCACGACATGCCGTCCTCCAGAGTGTGGAGGCGGCATGTCGTGCCGTTTCGGATGCGCTGGCCGCTATGCGGCCGCCGCGAACACCGCCTGCGGGCGCACCGTGAGCGTCTCGCCGCTCGCGTCGACGACGACCGTGCCGCCGTCGGCGACCTCGCCGGCCACCAGGAGTTCGGCGATGCGGTCGTCGACCTCGCGCTGGATGACGCGGCGGAGCGGGCGGGCGCCGTACTCCGGCTCGTAGCCGGCGTCGGCGATCCACTGCACGGCCGCGTCGGTGACATCGAAGCCGATGCTTCGGTGGGCGAGGCGGCCCGCGGTCGCCTGCAGCAGCAGGCGGACGATGTCGCGCAGCTGCTCGGCGTCCAGCTTGCGGAACAGCACGATCTCGTCGATGCGGTTCAGGAACTCGGGACGCATGGCCTCCCGCAGCTTGCCCATCACGCGGTCGCGGATGTCCTTGTCGGACGCGAACCCGTCGGAGCCCATCGGCACGAAGCCGAGCGCGCCGCTGCGGGATGCCAGGAACTCCGAGCCGATGTTGGAGGTCATGATCACCACCGCGTTGCGGAAGTCGACCGTGCGGCCCTGGCCGTCCGTCAGCCTGCCGTCGTCCAGCACCTGCAGCAGCAGGTTGAACACGTCGGGGTGCGCCTTCTCGATCTCGTCGAACAGCACCACCGAGTACGGGTTGCGGCGCACGCGCTCGGTCAGCTGACCGGCCTCGTCGTAGCCGACGTACCCGGGAGGGGCGCCGACCAGACGCGCGACCGTGTGGCGCTCGCCGAACTCGCTCATGTCGAACCGGATCATCGCCTTGTCGTCACCGAACAGCGACTCCGCCAGGGCCTTGGCCAGCTCGGTCTTGCCGACACCGGTCGGGCCGAGGAACAGGAACGATCCCACCGGTCGGCGCTCGTCGCCGAGGCCGGTGCGGTTGCGGCGCACCGCCTTCGCGACGGCCGCCACCGCGTCCTCCTGACCGATCACGCGCTCGTGCAGCTCCGACTCGAGCGCGGCGAGGCGCTCGCGGTCGGCGTCGCCGATGCGCGTCACAGGGATGCCGGTCGCTCGCGAGATGATCGCGGCGATCTCCGCCTCGTCGACGACCGCGTCGACAGCCGCGGCGTGCCGGGCCGTGCCGAGCTCGTCGATCGAACGCTGCACCGCCTCCATCTCGTCGCGGAGGCGCGAGGCCTCCTCGTAATGCTCGCTCGCCACGGCCGAGTTCTTCTCGGACTCCAGGTTCGCCAGCTTCTGCATCAGCTCGGACGCGTCGACGCGCTTGCCCAGCGACAGGCGCAGCCGCGCGCCCGCCTGGTCGATCAGGTCGATCGCCTTGTCGGGCAGGAAGCGGTCGGAGATGTAGCGGTTCGACAGTTCGACGGCAGCACGGATGGCGTCGGGTGTGTAGCTGACGCCGTGGTGCTCCTCGTAGGCGGCGCGCAGGCCGTCCAGGATGAGCACCGCGTCCTCCACGCTCGGCTCGCCGACCGTCACCGGCTGGAAGCGGCGCTCCAGCGCCGGGTCCTTCTCGATGCGGCGGTACTCCTTGAGCGTGGTCGCCCCCACCAGGTGGAGGTCGCCGCGCGCCAGCCGGGGCTTCAAGATGTTGCCCGCGTCCATCCCGCCGGACTCGCCGGACCCTCCGGCGCCGACCACGGTGTGCAGCTCGTCGATGAACACGATCAGCTCGTCCTTGCCCGCGCTGATCTCGTCCATGAGCTTGGTGAGCCGCTCCTCGAAGTCGCCACGGTACCGGGTACCGGCGACCATCCCCGCCAGGTCGAGCGCGACGACCTTCTTGTCGCGCAGCTGCTCCGGCACGTCGCCTGCGACGATCGCGCGGGCCAGGCCCTCGACGATCGCCGTCTTGCCGACGCCGGCCTCGCCGACCAGCACGAGGTTGTTCTTCGTCCGGCGGGACAGGATCTCGACGGTCTGCTCGATCTCGTCGAGCCGGCCGATGACCGGGTCCAGGCCGCCGTCGCGCGCGAGCGCGGTGAGGTCGGTGCCGAACTGGTCGAGCATCGGGGTGGTGGAGTCGCTCGCGGTGTCCGCAGCGGTGGGCTCGGCGCCGGCGCCGACCGTCGAGGCCTGGCGCATCGCGCTGGTGAGCGCGTCGGGGGTGACACCCGCGGCCTGCAGGACCTGCCCGGCAGGCGCGTCCTGACCGATCACGAGCGCGAAGAACAGGTGCTCGGGGTCGATGTAGGTCGAGCCGGAAGCGCGGGCGACCTGGTACGCGTGGAACAGCGCCCGCGAGGCGGACGCGGTGATCGAGGCGCCGTCGGCGTCGAGCGGATCGCCGGAGGCCGGGAGGCGCTGCTCGGCGGCGTCGGCCACCGCCTTCGGGTCGACACCGATGCGGCGCATGGCGTCGGCCGCCGGCTCCTCCCCCGCCATCACGCGGAGGATGTGCAGGGAGTCGAGCTCGCGGTGGCCGTGCTCGAGGGCGTAGCGGCCCGCCTCGGCGAGCAGTTCCTGCGTGCGCCGGCTGAGGAAGCGGCTGATGTCGATGGAGCGCGCGGCGCGGGCGCGCTCGCCCGCGAGGTAGCGCGAGAGGAACTCGTCGAACGAGTTCTCGCTGCCGCCGTCGGGGGTGAAGTTCTCGGGCACTTGATCTCCTGTTTCTCAAAGTTGAGCTATGTGCACTCAAGTTCAACACTGAGGCGGGAAGGTTATTCCCGCCCCACGGAAACAGCCCACGCGACCGCGGTGTACGGTCGGCGGCATGGAGAAACCCCGGGTCGTCATCGTCGGAGACGGGGTCGCCGGCGCGGCGACGGCGTTCGCGCTGGCACGTCGCGGCGCGGCGGTCACCGTCGTCGACGCCGGATTGGTCGGCCGTGCGACCGACGCCGGGGCGGGGATCGTGCAGCCGTGGAGCACCACCTCCGACGGCGGGTTCTACGAGCTCTACTCGGCGGGCGCGGACTTCTACCCCGAGCTGATCGAGCGGCTGGCGGAGGCCGGAGTGCACGACATCGGGTACCGGCGCTCCGGAGCGCTCGTCGTCAACCGCGACGCGTCGGTGATCGAGGAGGTCGAGCAGCGGGTGCGCGTGCGCGCGGCGGCCTCACGGACGGCCGGGGACGTGCGGCGGGTCGACCCCGGCACGGCGCGGGAACTGTTCCCGCCGCTGGCGGACGGCTACCACGGCCTCCACATCTCCGGCGGCGCCCGCGTCGACGGACGGGCATTGCGCACCGGACTGCTGGAGGCGGCGGAGGCGCACGGCGCGACACGCGTGGAGGCCGGAGCGGAGCTGACCGACGACGGGGCCGTCACGGTCGACGGCTCCGCCCTTACCGCCGACGCGATCGTGGTCGCCGCCGGAGCGTGGACCGACCGCGTCCTCCGCCCGCTCAGCGTGCGCGTGCGTGTGGAGCCGCAGCGCGGCCAGCTCATCCACCTGCGGGTCGACGCCGATACCCGCAACTGGCCCTCCGTGCACCCCGTGGCGCCGCACTACCTGGTCGCGTTCGACGCGGGACGCATCGTGGCGGGAGCGACCAGGGAGACCGGCTCCGGCTTCGACGCGCGGGTCACCGCCGAGGGCGAACGCCAGGTGCTGGAGGACGCGCTCGCCCTCGCACCGGGGCTCGCCGGGGCCAGCGTGATCGAGACCCGGGTGGGGCTGCGGCCGCTGCCGGAGGGCGACCTCCCGACCGTCGGGCCCGTGGACGGCCGACCCGGCATCTACGTGAACGCCGGCTTCGGGGCGGGCGGGCTGACGATGGGACCGCTGGTCGGAGACCTGCTCGCCGAGCGCGTCCTCGCCGAGTGCGGTTGAGCTGGCTCGGCCCGCGTGCCGGGCGCTCGACACCGAGACTCCATCAGACGTTCACCAGCGTCTTGGATCTTTCTGGGGACCGGTGGGTTTGACTTGCGGAACGACGCTGATTCGAGAGGACGGTGCCGACCCATGTCTGTCACGATGCTGCGGCCGGCCCCCACCGGCAGGGCCGTGCGCGCGACCAGCCCCGCAGTGCTCGCGGCACTTTTCGGCGTCCTCGCGACCGTACTCTCGGCCACCGGATCGTGGATCCCGTCGCTCTGGGGCGACGAGGCGACCAGCATCATGTCGGCCCAGCGTCCGCTGTCGTCGCTGTTCGTCATGCTGGGGCACGTGGACGCCGTCCACGGCGCGTACTATCTGGGCCTCCACCTGTGGGGGCACTTCTTCGGCTTCTCCCCTTTCTCGGTGCGACTGCCGAGCGCCATCGCCGTTGGACTGGCCACGGCGGCCGTCGTCGTGCTGGCGGCGCGGCTGCGCGACACCCGCACGGCGGTCGTCGCCGGTCTGGTCTGCGCGATCCTCCCCCGCGTCACCTACATGGGCGAGGAGGCGCGGTCGTTCGCCTTCTCCGCCGCGATCGTCGCCTGGCTGACCGTGCTGCTGATCACGGCACTCGGGCGGGAGCGGCCACGCGCGGGCTGGTGGGTCGGCTACGGAGCGCTGCTCGCGGTCGGGACGTACGTGTTCCTCTACACCCTGCTCTTCGTACTGGTCCACGGCGTCGTGATCGCGGCCTCCCGCGCCCCGCGCCGGGTGGTCGTCGGGTGGCTGTGGGCCGTGGGCTGTGCGGTCGTCGCCGTCGTCCCCCTGCTGATCGCCGCCGTCGGACAGCATCACCAGATCGCGTACCTCGGCGTCGTGCAGCAGCTGGCCCCGCTGACGCTGTTCAGCGGCCTCTGGTTCGGCGGCGGTTGGCCGTTGGCGATCGCCGGCTGGGCGCTCGTCGTGCTCGCCGTGGCCATGGAGGCCCGCCGGCGGGTGCTGGCGCGCAGGGCACTGCCGGCCGGTGGCCCGGGATCGAGGTTGTTCCTGCCCGTCCCGTCGTCGGGGCCGTCGCTGGTCCTGGTCGCCCTCACCTGGCTGCTGCTGCCGACGGTGGTCCTGATCGCGTTGCAGCCGATCGTGCCCGACTTCACAGCCAGGTACGTGTCGTTCTGCGCGCCGGCGGTCGCGCTGCTGGTCGCCTGCGGCATCGATGACCTGCTGCGCTGGCGGTGGTGGGCCGGCGTCGTCGCGGGCGGACTGGTGCTGGCGCTCAGCGTTCCGCTGTACGTCGGCCAGCGCACCCTCTACGCCAAGAACGGCAGCGACTGGGCGGAGGTGTCCGCCGCTGTCGGCGCGAACGCCCGCCCGGGAGACGCGGTCGTGTTCGACGAGGGCGCGCACCCGTCGAAGCTGCCGAGGCTTGCCCTCCACACCTACCCCGCCGGCTTCGCCGACACCGCCGACGTCACGCTCGCAGTACCGTTCGCGAAGAACACGACGTCGTGGCGCGACAGCGCCTACTCGGTGCGGCACGCCGCGGACCTCGGCCGGTTCGACGGCATCGACCGCGTCTGGCTCGTCGAGTACGCCGCGACCCCCTCCACACCGGACCACTACGGCGTTGCCGACCTCACCGCGCTCGGCTTCCACCAGACCGGCACGCGCATCACCACCCACCACGAGCTGGTGGCGCTCTACGAAAGGACCCGATGATCCTCCCGTCACTCCTCCACACCGGCCTCCTCGATCCGCAGGGCATCATCCAGGCCGCCGGGCCGTGGGCGCTGCTCGGAGTCTGCGCGATCGTGTTCGCCGAGACCGGCCTCCTGCTCGGCTTCTTCCTGCCGGGTGACACCCTGCTGTTCTTCGCCGGCGTCCTCACCCTCACCGGTCGGATCCCGCAGCCGCTGTGGCTGGTCATCGTCGCCGTCGCGATCGCAGCGATCGCAGGAGGCGAAGTGGGATACCTCATCGGGCGCAAGACGGGCCCCGCCGTGTTCGACCGCCGAGAGTCCGGGCTGTTCAGCCGGGCGAGCGTCGCGCGCACGCAGGGCTTCTTCGACCGGTGGGGATCCGGAGCCGTCGTCGTCGCCCGGTTCGTCCCCGTCGTGCGGACGTTCGCACCGGTGGCTGCCGGTGTCGGCCGGATGCGCTGGGGCGTCTTCAGCGCCTTCAACGTGATCGGCGCCGCCGTGTGGGCGGCCGCCGTCGTGCTGATCGGCTACGGCCTCGGCCACATCCCCGGCGTCGCCGACTTCGTTTCGAAGTACCTCGACCTGGTGCTCATCGCGATCGTGGTGCTCTCGGTCGGCCCCGTGATCGTCCGCGCCATCACCCTGCGCCGCCGCCGCCGGACCCGCACCGACACCTGACTCCCGCCATCGCTTCCTCACTTCCTCCCGTCCCGCCCCGGCGTGTCGCGGGAGGAAGTGAGGAAGCGATGGTTGCGTGCGGGGGTTAGCGTTGGGGTGTGACGGTTGTGCTCGACGTGGGGGAAGCGCGGAGGATCGCTGTGCGGGCTCAGCGGCTGTCGGCGGAGCGGCCGACGTCGCTGGTCGCGCTGGTCGAAGACCTCACGTTCCTGCAGCTCGATCCGACCGCGGCGATCGCGCCGAGCGCCGACCTGATCGTGTACTCCCGGCTCGGCTCCGGCTACCGGCCCGAGCACCTGGTCTCGGCCTTGGAGTCGGACCGGTCGCTCTATGAGGTCAAAGCGATGGACGACCCGGTGACCGCTCCGTTCGCGATGGTCCGGCCGGTCTCCGACCTCGGCCTGCACCTCGACCGGATGTCGCGCTGGCCGGAGGGGATGCCGCGCGCGGCCGCGTGGCTGGCGGCGAACGACGGCTTCCGCCGCGACGTGCTCGCCCTGCTGCGCGACAGGGGCCCGACCCTCTCCAAGGACATCCCGGACACCGCAGCGGTGCCGTGGACCTCGACCGGCTGGACGCACAACCAGAACGTCACGCGCCTGCTCGAACTGCTGCAGGGCCGCGGGGAGGTCGCGGTCTCCGGCCGCGCGGGGCGACAGCGCACCTGGGATCTCGGCGAGCGCGTCTACCCGTCCGGGATCGCGGTCGTCCCCGAGGCCGAGGCCGGGCCGCTGCGCGACGAGCGGAGGCTGCGCGCGCTCGGCATCGCCCGCCGGGCCTTCGTGGGCGACGCCGGCGAGCCGGCGCGCATCGACGGCAGCACGCGGGAGTGGCGCGTCGATCCCGGCGCCGTCGGCCTCCCGTTCGCCGGGCGCACCGCCCTGCTCTCGCCGTTCGACCGCCTCGTGCACGACCGCGTGCGCTTGCAGGAGGCGTTCGGGTTCGAGTACGTGCTCGAGATGTACAAGCCGGCGGCGCAGCGCCGTTGGGGCTACTTCGCGCTGCCGATCCTGCACGAGGACCGCCTGATCGGAAAGCTCGACGCCGCGGCCGACCGCACGTCCGGCGTACTGCGGGTGGCCGCCGTCCACGAGGACGAGCCGTTCACGCCGGACGTCCGCGACGCTGTGCGAGCCGAGATCGACGCGCTCGCCGCCTGGCTGTCGCTCACCCCCCAGCACGCCTCCTGATCCCGCCGAGGGGCACGTTGTTGTCCCTTTCGGCGCGCGAAAGGGACAACAACGTGCCCCTCGGCGAAGAGGGGGACTCGCTACGCGGCGGATTCGGCGCCGTGCGGGTCGGAGGCGTTGAGGACTTCGACGACGCGGTCGTAGTCGCCGCGGGCCTCCCCGTAGCGGAGGAACTTGACGCGCTCGACCTGCAGCTCGGTCGCGTCCGGCTGCGTCTCGATGAGCTGCACGACCTCGGCGACGAACTCGTCGAGCGGCATCGCGAACTCGCTCTCCTCCTGGCCGGGGAGCAGCGCGGTGCGCACCGCGGGCGGCACCAGCTCCAGTACCCCGACCGAGGTGTCCGCGAGCTGCAGCCGGATGCTCTCGCTGAGCATATGGATGGCCGCCTTGCTGGCGTTGTAGCTCGGGGTGACCTTCAACGGAGTGAACGCCAGCCCGGACGAGACCGTGACGATGGTCGCATCCGGTCGGGTCTGCAGGTGCTCGACGAACGCCGCGATCAGCCGGATCGGCCCGAGCACGTTGGTGGTGACGATCGACTCCGCCGAGGCGAGGAAGCCATCGGCGCGGTGCCAGTCCTCCACGCGCATGATGCCCGCCATGGCGATCAGCACGTTCAGGTCGGGGTGTGCGGCCAGCACGGCCGCCGACGCCTCGCGGATGCTGTCGGGGTCGGCGGTGTCGATGCGCACGGTGTCGATGCCGGGGTGCTCGGCGGCGATCCGCTCGAGCAGCTCGGCACGGCGGCCTCCCACGACGACGGTGTTGCCGCGGTCGTGCAGGGCGACGGCGAGGGCGAGACCGATGCCGCTGGTCGCGCCGGGGATGAAGATGGTGTTCCCTGTGATGTCCATGCCCTCCACTGTGCGGGCGGACCCCGGCGAGCGGGAGCGGAGCGTCCGTCGGGGGATCCGCGATCCCTGGTTCGCGCGAGGCCGACGGCGGATGATGGAGGGATGGACCGCACCGCGCTCGCCGACTTCCTCCGCCGACACCGGGAGGCGCTGCGCCCGGACGACGTGGGGCTGCCGTCCGGCCCTCGACGCAGGGCACCCGGCCTGCGTCGTGAGGAGGTCGCGCTGCTGGCGGCGATGTCCAACGACTACTACACGCGCCTGGAGCAGCGCCGCGGCCCGCAGCCGAGCGACCAGATGCTGGCCTCGCTGGCACGGGCGCTGCGACTGACCGCGGACGAACGCGACTATCTGTACCGCATCGCCGGCCACAACACCCCGGACCGGTTCGGCGGCGCACACGTGCCTCCCGCGCTGCAGCGGGTGCTCGACCGGCTCGACGACACCCCGGCGCTGGTGCTGTCCCATCTCGGCGAGACGCTCGTGCAGAACCGGCTGGCTGTCGCCCTGCTCGGCGACCGCTCGGGGTACACCGGGCTGGAGCGCAGCGAGTACTACCGCTGGTTCACCGACCCGCAGACGGCGCGCGCGATGTACCCGGAGGCCGACCGCGATCGGCAGAGCCGCGCGCAGGTGGCCTCCCTGCGCGACGCCTACGGTGCGCTCGGCCCGCAGTCGCGCGCCGGCGAGCTCGTACGCGCCCTGCTGGAGCGCAGCCCCGAGTTCGCCGCACTGTGGGAGCGACACGAGGTCGCGCGCCGGTTCGAGGACCACAAGACGCTCATCCATCCGGAACTCGGCGCCATCGAGCTGGACTGCCAGGCGCTGTTCACCGAGGACCAGTCGCAGTGCCTGCTGGTGCTCACCGCGGCGCCGCGCACCGAGGCGGCCGAGAAGCTGGCCCTGCTGGCCGTCCTGGGCACGCAGTCGTTCGCCTGATCCCGGCGCCGGGAGTATGGTGTGCGCCGTGGATGTCTTGGACTGGCTTCTGGACGGCGACCCGGCGATCCGCTGGCAGGTGCGGCGCGACCTGCTCCACGAGCCGGACGACGTGGTCGCGGCCGAGCGCGCGCAGGTCGAGACCGCCGGCTGGGGCGCCGAACTGCTCGACCTCCAGCGGGAGGACGGCACCTGGGGCGAGGGCGTGTGGACGCAGCAGGACTGGATGGGCGTCGACGACGCGATGCTGCTGCTCGCCGTGCTCGGAGCGCCGGCGGACGGCGAACGCACCCGCATCGCCGTCGACCGTGTGGTCCGGCAGGTCGACTGGGGCGAGGAGTGGTGGAACCATCCGTTCTTCGACGGCGAGGTGGAGCCGTGCATCAACGGGCGCGTGCTCGTCGCCGGCGCGCATTTCGGCCACCCGAGCGAGCTCATCGTCGGGCGCCTGCTGAACGAGCAGCAGACCGACGGCGGCTGGAACTGCTACGCCGAGACCCGCCAGGACCCCGGTTCGTTCCACAGCACGATCTGCGCGCTGGAAGGCCTGGTCGCCTACCGCGACGCCGGCGGCCCGACCGACGTGAGCGCCGCGATCGAGCGCGGCCACGAATACCTTCTGACGCGCGGCCTGATGCGCCGGCGCAGCGACGGCTCGATCATCGACGAGCGCTGGTCGAAGTTCAGCTTCCCCTACTACTGGTCGTTCGACCTGCTGCGCGGCCTCGACCACCTGCGAGCGGCCGGCGTGCCGGCGGACCCGCGCGTGACGGAGGCCGTCGACATCGTCGAGTCGCGCCGGCAGCCGGACGGACGCTGGCTGCTCGACCACGAGCACTCGGGGCGCGCACTGCTGCAGCTGGAGACGGTCGGCGAACCGAGCCGGTGGAACACGCTGCGGGCGCTGCGGGTGCTGGAGTGGGCGGGGCGGAACGAGGGTTAGGCGGTGTCCCCTCCCGTCAGCGGCGGCAGGAGGCCGCGAGCAGCGGCGCAGGCGCGCGCCACGATGAGTGCGGGGTCGACGATCTCTCCGCTCGCGATCGCGGCGTCCAGTTCACTGAGTCTCAGGCGGGCTTGGCTGACTTGTTCCGCCGGGTCGGAGGTGTCGATGGTCCCGGTCGTCGTGCCGGCATCGCACAGGAAGAGGTGGACTGGCCACGCGGCCCGCCCGGGATTCACGAAGTACGTGTGCAACGCGATCAGCGTGTTCGGGATGAGTCCGAGCTCCTCCTCCAGTTCCCGGCGCGCGGCGGCCTCCGGAGTCTCGTTCTCGCCCCCTGCGCCGCCGGGAAGATCGTAGATCCACCGGTCCAGTGGATAGCGATACTGACGCGTCAGGACGACGTGGTCGCCATCGACGACCAACGTCGCGACAGCGAACGGGATGCTCTCGTCGACCTCGTAGCGTGATCGCGTGCCATCTCCGAGTACGACGGTGTGATCGACCAGCCGCACGCGGCCCGAATAGACTTCCGCTCGCGCGATCGTCTGCCACCCTTGCTCTGTCGTACCGCCCATAGAGCCAACCGTACGGCGAGCCAACCGTACGGTGCACTGCTTCGACAGTGCGGCGAACGCGCAGGGCGATCCTTACTCCCCCGCGTCTTTCTCCCGTGCGCCCGCCTCCCCCTCCGGCCGCTCCGCGATCTCGCGGATGACGGCCAACCGGCGATCCCACGCGGCGCCGATGGCGTCGAGCCGGCTCGCGGTGTGCCGCAGGTGTGCGCCGAGCACGCGGTACTGCACCTCGCGTCCCGATCGGACCGGTTCCACGAGCCCGGCCTCGCGGAGCACGCCGAGATGCTTGGCGATGGCCTGGCGGGTGATCGGGAGGCGCCCGGCGAGGGCGGACGCCGATGCGTCCCCCTCGCCGAGCGCCGTCAGCACCCGCCAGCGGTTCTCGTCCCCGAGCGCGGCGAGCACCGGTACGAGGTCGGTCGTCGTCACGCGCCGGCCTCGACCAGGGCGACGAGCTTGTCCAGCTCGATCGTCCAGCCGGCGCGGTGGCTCGCCAGGTTGGCGGCCGGGTCTGAGGTCCGCTCGAAGCCGCTCTCGACGACCGTGAGCCGCGTTCCGCCCTGCACGGCTTCGAGGGTGAAGGTGAAGGAGGTGGCGGTGTCCTCGTCGAACCCGGCCGGCGGCTCCCCGAGCGCGTCGTCGTTGTTCCACAGGTAGGTGATGCTGCGGGGCTCGTCGATGGCCTGGACGCGCAGGGGCAGTCGCCGGCCCGGGAAGGTCATCGAGCCCTCTGCTCCCCATCCCGCGCCGTCGAGCTCGACGCGCCCGAACCACTCGGAGACGTGCGCGGGCTCGGTCACCGCCGCCCACACCCGCGGCACCGGCGCCGCGATCTGGATCGTCCGGCGGACCGCGAAGGCCTCGTCGTCGATGACAGCCGACTCGTTCACACTGCTCATGATCTCTCCCGTCTTCGGTTCATGTGCAATGCAATGGTTGCAGATTGCCACCGCTATTGCAACCCCTGGGTTGCATTATTTTCGAACTAAGTGCTACAGACCAATGCATCATCACGCTTCTTGTAATCACAAGCAGAGACGCCCATTGACACGTAATGGTTAAGACCACTACTAACTAGAGGAGTGCGCGGATGACCGCGCGCATCCACTCGTCAGGAGGTCTTCATGCGAATGCACACCCGCACCGAACGCAAGCGGAGGGCGCGCTGGGGCGCCGCCGCCGTCGCGATCGCCGCGACCGCAGCCGCCGTCATCCCCGCCACCTCGGCCCAGGCGGTCGTGCCGTCCAGCTGGATCACCGAGCAGGTGAACTTCATCACGTCGAAGCAACTGCCGAGCGGCGCGATCGTCGGAGCCAACAGCCTCGTCATGCCCTACTTCGCCAACGTGGCGGCGATCGGACTGATCGACGCCAACACCGCCACCTCCCGAGCAGCGGCGCTCAAGTGGATGAAGTGGTACCTGGCCCACCTCAACGCCGCGTCGACGAACGTCCCCGCCTACAGCGTGTTCGACTACGACTACAACGCGACGACGGGAGCGCTCACCCCGACCGGCGACTTCGACTCGGTCGACAGCTACGCGTCGACGACCCTCAACCTCGCACTCAAGGCGTACCAGAGCGGGGACGCGTCGCTGCGCTCGTACGTCTCGTCGAACATCCTCACCTACGAGGCGATCGCCAACCTGCTCACCTACAGCGGCACCATCGGCGTACGGATCGCGAGCGGACCCGACGCCGGGCTCACCCTCGCCAAGCCGAGCTATCCGGTCGCGTACACGATGGACAACGCGGAGGTCTACTCGGGGCTCGTCGACTTCGCCGCCCTGGAGCATACCCTCGGCCGCACGAGCCAGTCGACGTACTACCAGAGCTGGGCGACGACCACGAAGAACGCGATCGTGTCTAAGCTCTGGAACAGCACGAACAACAGCTGGGACTGGGCCTACGGCACACCGAGCAACACCACCACCTTCTATGCCGACGGCGTCGCTCAGCTCTGGCCGACGCTCTACGGCGTGGTGACGCCCACCAGCGCCAAGGCGACAGCGGGCTGGACGCAGTTCACGACATCGTTCCCGACCTGGTACAACTCGGTCCCCGACAACTACTCGTGGACGTCCGTCGCCCGGGTCGCCCAGCTCATGGGCGATTCGGCGCACGCCACGACGTACGTCACGAACCTGCGCACCCGGTTCCTCTCCGGCGGCTGGACCTACCCGACCACCTGCGGCGTCACACCGTGCGGTGAGTGGTACGACAACGAGGCCGGCTGGTTCATCGAGGTCGGCCTGCACTGATCGCGCACGACACAGGAACGGGGTGGGGGCCGATCGGCTCCCACCCCGTTCTCCGTTCGACCCGGCGTGGTCGCGCCTCGAGCACGCCGGGACCGCTCGACGGCTACAGATAGTCCAGGCGGTCCTGCCAGGCTGCGATCTGGGCCGCGTTCCACTCCGCAGAGCTGTCGAGGTTCGCGCTCGCGAACACCGGCGGCCGGATGCCCCTCCGCAGCAGCTCGCTGGCGATCTCGACCATGAGTCCGTGCAGCATCGCGGATCCGACGGCCGACGACACCGGTCCGACCCGCGGGAGGTCGTCGCCGAGCGAGATGATCGCGTCGCCGACGCTCGCCGGCAGGTCGATGACGTGGTCGGCGACCTCGAAGAGCCGCGGCACCTCCCTGCCGGTGACCGACGCCGAGTAGGCCAGTGCCGTCAAGGCCACGACCGTGGCGCCGCGGCGCTGCGCCTGCAGGCACATCTCCACGGGGACGGCGTTGCGCCCCGAGACGGAGACGACCAGCAGCAGATCCCCGTCGCCGAGCGTGGAGTCCTCGAGGAACGTGCTGGCGATCCCCGGGCTCCGCTCGATCACGGACGTGTCGGTGACCGGCTTGTGGTCGAGCATCAGGGCGCGCGGCAGGATGGGCTGGACGGGCACGAGCCCGCCCGCCCGGTAGAAGAGGTCCTGCACGAGCAGGCCGGCGTGGCTCGCCCCGAAGACGTAGAGAACGCGCCCGTCGGAGATCCGGTCGGCCGCCATGCGCGCGACGGCGGCGACCGCGGCCTCCGTGTGCTCGTCCATCGCCCGACCGATCAGCTCCTGGACGGTCGTCAAGTAGCCGCCGTAGGCGGGCGCCACACCCTCGTCGCTCACCGGCCCAGCTCTCGGTAGTCCGCCCGGGTGCGGGCGTAGGCCTCCGGGCCGCCCGGCAGGTTGACGCTCGTGTAGACGGTGGGCGGGAGTCCCGCCCGCACGCAGCCCTCGACGATCTCCGCGGTCACCGCCCACATCAGGGCGGCGGCGGAGATGCCCGACCAGGGGACGACGGCGCTCTCGAGCCCGTCGACGGTCAGGAACGCGTCACCGCGCGGTACCTCTTCGTCGAGCACGACATCGGCGTTCTCGAACAGCCGGGTGCCGGAGGAGTGCTGCGCGGCGAGCCCGGCGGAGAACTCCGCGCCGGTGAGTGCGATCACCGAGACACCACGGCGGCGGGCCTGCCGGGCGAGTTCGACGACGAGCACGTTCGTCCCGGAGACGGAGCTCAGGAACAGCACGTCCCCTGCGATGACGGTGCCCTGCAGGAAGAGCCAGTCCACCAGGGCACGTGCGCTGTCCTCCGCGGACCCTGCCGCACCTCGCGTGTCGGCAATCCACTCGTTCTCGCGCTCGACCGTCGCTCCGAAGGTGAGGGCGGTGAAGGCGGCGAGGCCACCGGTGCGCGCGATCAGCTCGTGGTTCACCAGGTGGCCGGTGTCGTGGATGTGCAGCGGCCGGCGCTCGACCAGCGCTCGCGCGCCGAGCTCTCCCGCAGCGCGGATGGCATCCCGCTGTCGCTCGGCGAGACCGGCGAAGCGCTCCTGGAGCTCGGCGAAGTAGCGGTCGGCGGCGCTCATCGGGCGAGCCCGGCCGTGCGCGACTCCAGAGCGGCGACGAAGCGCTGCGTGATGAACTGCGGAACGGTCACGGCGGAGCCGATGATCACGCTGGCGGCGCCGCTGTCCATCGCACGGACCGCGTGCTCACGCGTCCAGATCCTGCCTTCCACGAAGACCGGGACCGGGAGGTGGCGGATCGCGGCGAGGAGCTCCCAGGCCGGCTCGTCCTTGCTGAGCCACTCGGTCTCCGCCGTGTAGCCCGCGAGGGTCGTCGCCACGATGTCGGCGCCCGCGGCGGCCGCCGCCTCTGCGTCCTCCGGAGTCGCGATGTCCGCCATCACGGGAACGCCCCTGGCGTG
Source organism: Leifsonia sp. TF02-11 (assembly GCF_017565305.1). Classification (GTDB taxonomy): domain Bacteria; phylum Actinomycetota; class Actinomycetes; order Actinomycetales; family Microbacteriaceae; genus Leifsonia. The sequence goes on along the minus strand of NZ_JAGEKP010000001.1, from coordinate 243,453 downwards.
CAGCGCCGCGACGATGTCGGCGAACGTCTCGCCGCCCGGCCGAGGCCGCACGGTTCCGTCCAGGGCGACCAGATCGGCGCCGGCCTCCACGATCGCGAGGGCATCCTCGAGCGTCGGGGTGATGAAGACGTCCGACGCGTCGCGGTACACCTTGTTGATCCCGAGGATCGGCTTGGCGGAGACCTCGCGAACGGCCCGGATGTTCTCCGGCGTGTCGACGCGGAAGCCGGATGCTCCCCCGAGCTCGGCGCTCGCCGCGAGGGCGGCGAGCATCCGCGGCTCGTTCAGCGGGCTCTCCGGCCCTGCCTGGCACGAGATGATGACGGTGCCGATCAGATCGTCGACGATCGCCTCCCGGCTGCGGGCGGTGGATGCTGTGTCCATGTCAGGACTCCTTCGTGACGGGATTGTCGTGATGGGGCGCGTTCTTGCCCGCCTGGATCGAGCGCGAGCGGAACTGGTCGCGGACCGAGGCGAGCATCGCGGCGTCGACGTCGACACCGCACGAACGCAGGGCGAGGAAGTAGGCGCCCGCCGCGGGCGGGAGGTCGGAGTGGATGACGGTGAAGTCGGGCAGAGAGTGCGCAAGGCGGGAGGCGAGCGCGTCGGCGACGGGACTCGCCGGGCTCAGCACGCCGCCGCCGAAGACGACGGAGCGCTCATCGTCGGCGAGCCACGGCGCGGCGGACACCGTGCCGAGGACGAGCCGCTCGAGCGCCTCTGCGGCCTCGGCGACGATGCGACCCGCGACCGGGTCGCCCGTACCCGCGAGGTCCAGCACCGGGCGCGCGAGCGCCGCGATCCGCGCTCGGTCGACCGCCCCGCCGGTGACCGCGTTGTACACCTCGCGCAGCGTGTCGAAGCCGAGGGCGGCGGGGAGCAGCTCGGAGAGCTCGGTGACCGGACCGACGCCGTCGAAGCCGAGGGCGGCAGAGCGGAGGGCCTGCGCGGCGATCCAGAACCCGCTCCCCTCGTCGCCCATGAACCAGCCCCACCCGCCGCGGTCGGTGGCGGAGCCGTCCGCCGAGGCGGCATAGGCGACGCTCCCGGTGCCGGCGATGACGACGACCCCGACCGCGCGACCTGTTCCCGCGGCGAGGGCGGCGACCGCGTCGCTGGCGAGCACGTCGATCCGCCCCGGGTGCACCCGCTCGGCGACGACGGCTTCGACGATGCCGGAGGAGCCGGTCATCGACAGACAGCAGGCCTCAGCGGCGGCGTCGAGGCCCGCCTCGCCGTAGGCGGCATCGAGAGCGGACGCGACGCTGTCCGCCGCGACCCGCTCTGCGTCGGGCTCGTCGTGGTGGCGGATGGGTCCGCCTGCGCCGACGCCGAGGATCCGTCCGGACGTCGTCCCGACGACGGCGAGCGTTCCCGATTGCCCGCCGTCGAGCGCGAGCACGATGCGCTCCGTCATGGATGCCTTCTCCCTTAATGGTCCATACCTATAAGTCACACTAGAGGCAGCGCCCGAGCGTGTCAAAGGGGAACACTGCAGCACGACCAGCACCAGAGGCGCGCACCCGGTTTGGTCTCGACCTTCCGGCGAAATCGACCCGCTCGCGGGACCCGGGATGGTAGCGTCGGCCCCGTGATGACACCAGCACCTCCCGCCTCCGGAGACGAGGCAGGCGACCGCGTCGTGCTCGACACCGACAGCGTCAAGCACCAGCAGGTCCGCCGGCATCTCCTCGACATGATCGCGACCATGCCGGTGGGCGAGCAGCTGCCGCCCGAGCGCGTGCTCGCTGCCAGGTTCGGCGTCAGCAGGGTGACCTTCCGGCAGGCGGTCTCGAGCCTCGTGGAGTCCGGTCACGTCGTGCGCCGCCAGGGCGCGGGAACGTTCGTCGCCGACCCGCGGATCTCGAAGCGCGCCGAGTTCCTCGGCTTCTCGGAGGAGATGGCGGCACGCGGGATGGTCGCGTCGTCGCGGGTCATCTCGGCGACCACACGCGCCGCGGGCAACAGCGTGGGCGCCGAACTGGGGCTCAGCCCCGCGGAGAAGGTCGTCCACATCGAGCGCGTGCGGATGGGCAACGGCATCCCGATCTGCCTCGAGGAGGTCGACCTGCCCGCCCGCCGGGTGCCAGGGATCGAGGACCTCGACCTCACGGGCTCGCTCTATGCCGTGCTCAGCGACACCTACGGGATCGTCCTCAGCGAGGCGGAGCAGGTCATCCGCACGATCGTGCTCGACGAACAGCAGGCGGAGGCCCTCGGCGTTCCGCCCTTCAGCGCGGCCCTGGTGATCGAGCGGCTCGGCTTCGACGCGCAGCGGCGCCCCATCGAGCGCGCGGTCTCCGTCTACCGCGGCGACCGCTACGACATCCGGCAGACGGTCAAGCGCTTCGTGCACTGAGAGGTCTGCTCCACCCGCTGTCGCGCACCCATTCCGAGCCTCCGGGAGGACCGCGCGCGACCCGGATCCCGGCATTCGGAGAGTCGATCTCTGCTTCGGCCTTGACACAGGGGTCTAGACCATTACAGAATGACAGCACTCTCCGCCCGAGAGATCACGGCTCCGGTCGCGCACCCTCGGGTGTCCCCCATAGGCCGAGCACAGCAGCTCGGAATCGAAGGAGATTCCATGATCCGGTCCCCGAGACGCACCGCCCGCTTCGTCGCGGTCGCCGTCGCCGCATCCCTCGCCGTGCTCACCGCCGGCTGCAGCTACCTGGGCGGAGGCGACACCGGCGGCGACAGCGGCGTGCTCAAGATCCTTGTGCACAGCAACGCCCCCACCGACGCCGAGTTCAAGAAGATCAACGCGCGCTTCGAGAAGGAGCACCCCGGTGTGAAGGTGCAGTTCAGCACCGCGATCGGCACGGACTTCGACACCGTGAAGAACACCAGGCTCACCGCCAAGGACGTCGACATCACCGAGGGGTCGTCGCAGGGCGGCACCTCGCTCCTGCCGAAGTGGGTGGTCGGGCAGAAGGAGAGCTCCTGGGTGCAGGGCCTCGCGGCCGGCGCCTGGGTCGACCTCACCGACGAGCCCTTCATGAAGAACTTCTCCGCGGGCGTGCTCGACCAGTTCGCGTACAAGGGCAAGCAGTACGCCGTGCCGACGGGCGTCAGCCACGAGACGGGCGTCTTCTACAACAAGGCCATGTTCGAGCAGTACGGGCTCTCGGTTCCCACCACCTGGGACGAGATGCTGCACACCATCGACATGCTCAAGCAGCACGGCGTGAGCCCCTTCATCATGGGCGGCAAAGACCTCTGGCCCGCCGTGCTCCCGACCTTCGGGATGGTCCAGTCGCTCTATCCCGACACGGTCCAGCTCGACAAGGATCTGTGGACGGGGAAGGCCGACCTCGCCGGCGAGACCTCGCTCACCCTCATGAAGCGGGTGCAGACCGTCTACGACAACACCCTGCCGAACTGGACGGGCATCGACTACGCGTCCGTCCCGTCCCGCTTCGTCAAGGGCGAGGCCGCGATGCTCCCCGACGGTTCGTGGGAGATCCCGGCGATCACCACCGCCGACCCGAAGTTCCAGTTCGGGTACTTCCCGATGCCGGGCTCCGACACGGCCTCCGACAACAAGTACCTGGCCTCCAAGCTGGAGTTCAGCCTCGCGATCCCGAAGTCGTCGAAGAACCAGAAGCTCGCCAAGGAGTGGCTGGCGCTCTACGCCTCGAAGGACGTCTACACCGACTTCATCGCGGGCTCCGGTTTCGGTCCGGCCCAGAGCGACCTGAAGCTGCCGGCCGATCTGACGGCTCTGAACCAGTACCTGCCGAAGTCCGGTTTCGTCCCGGCCTGGGACCAGGTCTTCCACACGAACGTCAGCGCCGGCCCGATCGTCGCGACCCCGTTCGCCTACGACTACATCGCCCCGCTCGGAACCGAGTCGGACATGGTGAGCCTCACCAAGCAGATGCAGGCGGCGTGGCAGGGCGGCCTCCCCAAGTGATCCTCGACAGTGCTGCGGTCTCCGGCCGCAGGAAGACAGGGGCGCGGCGACAGACCGCCGCGCCCCTGCGCAATCCGTTCGCCGCCTCCGGTCGGGGCAAGGCGGCTCCGTGGTTCGGGATGGCTCCCGGGCTGATCCTGTTCGGGCTGTTCTCGCTCGTGCCGGCCGTGACCGTCGTCCTCTTCTCGTTCACGGACGTCTCCGGCATCCCGGGGATCGGCTGGAACTGGGTCGGGTTCAAGAACTACGCGCGCTTCTTCGCCTCCGGCGAGGCGTCGGCCAACCTCGGCGTGCTGTGGCGCACCCTCGTCTTCGCCTTCTGCGTCACCGTCGTCCTCAACGCCCTGGCGCTGGGCACGGCGGTCCTGTTGAACAACAAGATCAAGGGCGCCGCCTTCTTCCGGGCGATCATCTTCATGCCGGTCGTGCTCGGCGTGACGGTGACCGGCTTGATCTGGTCGCTGTTCTTCAACCCGACGGGCGGCCCGGCCGCCAGCATCTGGGCGCTCTTCGGCCGGACCTCCGCGTTCCTCGGCGACCCGAACCTCGCCCTCGGCATCGTCATCTTCGTGCAGATCTGGATGTCGCTCGGCTACTCCATGATGATCTACCACGCCGGCCTCATGGCGATCCCGGCCGAGTTGTACGAGGCGGCGACCGTCGACGGCGCGAACGCCTTCCAGCGGTTCCGGCGGATCACCGTCCCGCTCATCGCCCCGGCGACGACCGTGAACGTGCTCATCTCGATCATCGGGTCGCTGCAGACCTACCAGATCATCTACGTCCTGACGGGCTCGCGCCCCTCCACCTCCGTGCTGGCGATGCAGATCTTCGCGCTGGGCTTCGGCGGCTCCTCCGAGCAGGGCTACGCCTCCGCGATCTCCATGGTGCAGTTCGTGCTCACCGCGGTCATCTCGCTCATCGCCCTCTGGTTCCTCCGCAGACAGGAGACGCAACTGTGACTTCCGAATCCTCGGCGCGGCGTGTCATCGCCCGGTCGGGCTCTCCCCGCCGCCGGACGGCGCCGCTGACCGCCACCCGGGCACGCCTGGCCGGCATGCGCGGGCTCACCTACCTGATCGTGCTCGGCGTCGTCCTCATCTACGTGTTCCCGCTGCTGTTCCTCGTCAATACGGCGTTCAAGCGCCCTGACGAGTTCGTGCGGGACCCCGGCGCGATCGCGCACGGCGTCGCACTCCAGAACTTCGTCGACGCCTGGTCGCGCGGCGGCTTCGGCAACCTCATCGTCAACAGCCTGGTCTACGCGGTGGTCTCCGCGGGGATCGCCGTCATCCTCTCCGTGCTGATCGCGTTCCCGGTGGCCCGCGGCTACGTGCGGTTCTCCCGCGTCGTCGGCGTGCTCTTCGCGCTCGCGCTCTTCCTGCCCAACTCGATCGTCTCGCAGTTCCAGCTCATGCTGCAGCTCGGCCTCTACAACACCCGCATCGGCTTCATCCTGATCTCGACGGCCGGCCTGGGCATCGGCCCGCTCCTCATCGTGGGCTACCTGCGGACGCTGCCCCGGGAGCTCGACGAAGCCGCCGCGATGGACGGCTGCGGCTACTTCCGCTACATCTGGTCGTTCGTCCTCCCGCTCTGCCGCCCGGTGCTCACGACCGTCTTCATCCTGCAGACGATCGGCGTCTGGAACGACATCATCGGGCCGACCATCTACCTGTCGTCGCCACAGCTCCAGACGGTCGCGCAGGGCCTGCTCTCGTTCTACGGTCAGAACGGCAACAACCAGTGGGCGTTGCTGGCCGCCGCGACGCTGATGATCGCGGCGCCGCTCATCGTGCTCTACATCGTGTTCCAGCGTTTCTTCGTGGCCGGCGCCACCAACGGGGCGCTGCGATGAGCACGAGCACCGCCTCCGCCGCCGACACGCTCGACCTGCTCGGGTTCGACGACGCCGATCGCCGTGACGTCGAGCGGCTCCTCGCCGATCCGGCCGTCGCGGAGGCCGCCCGGCTCGCCGAGAAGGCGATCCTCCCCTTCCTCGGCACGTTCGAGGAGGCGCGGCTCGACCACCTCGGCATCCCGCCGCTCGCGTGGCTGCGTGCCTACGTCGAGCTGACCCCGCGGCTGGTCGCGTATCACCAGCAGCTCGGTGTGCCGGCCGAGGTCACCGGAACGACCCTCGCGGATGTGGGCCGCAACACGCGCATCCACCGGCTCCGGCACGGCGCGTTCGGGCTGGAGACCTGGACCTGGCTCATCCCCCACTATGTCGGGATGCTCTACGGTCTCGGCAGGCTCACCTTCGCCCTCCAGCGCACGGAGCTCTCGGTGCCGGCGGGCAGCGTGGCCGCTCTGCCTGCCGGTATCGCCGCGGGCGACTGGGTCGTCGGCATGCACATCCCCGAGTCCGGGCCGCTCAGCCCGGACCTGGTGGACGAGAGCATCCGCCTGGCACGCGGATTTTTCGGAGCCGTCTTCCCCGACCGCAGGATCGTCGCCGGCGTCTGCGAGAGCTGGCTGCTCGACCCGTACCTGGTGCGGTCACTGCCCGCCGACACGAACCTCGTCCGGTTCGCCGAGCGCTACACGCTCGTGGGGGATCCCGTCGACGCTCCGACCGAGGCGCTCTACTTCCTGTTCCGCGAGCGCGACCGCTCCAAGCTGCCGCGGCTGGAGCACCCGACCTCGCTGCAACGCCTCGTGATCGACCGCTACGACCGGGGCGAAGCCTGGCAGGTCGGCACGGGCGTGCTCGAGTGGAGCGGCGACTGAGCGGACCCGGCTAGACGACCCGCCCGTCCGCCTCCAGCCCTTGGAACCACTTCGTGCGCGCGGCGACCGCGTGCGCGGCGGAGGGGAGGCCGCGCACGCGGAGTCGCACCCCGCGCCCGGCGAGCTCCTGGTCGAGGTTCTGGAGGGCGAGGATGACGGTGACCGAGATGTCCTGCAGCGTGGAGCAGTCCAGGGTCAGCTCGGTGACGTCACCCGTCGCGCGCGCCGCGTCCACCGCGTCGAGGATCGTCTGCTCGGTCGCGAGCACGTTGGCGGTGTAGAGCGGCCCCAGCAGGCTGACCGCCATGCGGCCTCCCGAAGACTCATCCACCCGGACCCGCGGCTTGTTGAGCGCGGCGAGCAGCAGCACCAGTGTGAACAGCACCCCGACCGCGACGGCGGCGAGCAGGCCGGCGGTCAGCCCGATGACGGTCGTCGCCAGGCAGACCGCGAAGTCTCGCCGGCTGATCCGCCAGAGCAGCACGAGGTCCTTCACGTCGATCAGGCCGAACACGGCCACGAACACGAGGGCGGCCAGCGTCGCCTGCGGCAGCAGGCTGATCACCGGGCCGAGGAACAGCCCGATCAGGAGCGCGAGCACCACCGTGACCAGCGCCGCGAGTTGCGAGCGCGCCCCGGCCGCCTTGTTCACGGCGCTCTGCGAGAAGCCGCCGGCGGCGGGCAGCGTCTGGAACCAGCCGCCCAGCAGGTTCGCCATCGCGGTCGCGAACAGCTCCCGGTTGCTGTCGATGCGCGGGTCGTCCAGCTCACGGATGCCGCGTGCGACGGCCGCCGACTCGAGGAACGCCATCACTGCGATCGCGAGCGCGCCGGGGATGAGCTGGAAGACGTGGTCGAAGCTGGGCAGCACCGGCACGGGGAACGCCTGCGTGACCGGCGTGATGAGCTCGACGCCGGCCGACCTCAGGCCGCCGAACGCGACGAGCAGGATGCCGGCGGCGACGACGATCAGCGGCCCGGGCACCCGGGGCAGGAAGCGCTTGAACAGGAACAGCGCGGCGATCGACACGGCCGACAGCACCGTGGTCACCGGGTTGGCGTGCGGGACCGCCGCGATGACCGCGTTGACGCTGTGGATGAATCCGTTGCCCGTCGGCGCGTCGGTCTCCCCCAGCAGCTTCGGCAGCTGCCCGACCGCCACTGTGGCGCCCACCCCGATCTGGATGCCCAGCAGCGTCGGTTTGTTGATGATCTCCACCAGCGTGCCGAGCCGCAGCAACCGTGCCAGCAGCAGCGCGACGCCGACGAGCAGGGTCAGGGTCACCAGGTCGCGCGGGATGGCGTGCGAGTTCGCGACCACCCCCGCCGAGACGAACGTGGTGGCGGTGAGCGTGGCGATGGTGGAGGTCGTCGACACGCTCATCGCGCGGGAGCCGCCGAGGAACGCGTACACGGCCATCGGCACCGTCGCGGTGTAGAGCCCGGCCTCCACCGGCAGGTTCGCGATGGTCGCGTAGGCCATCGCCTGCGGCACGACCACCGCGCCCGCCGAGACGCCGGCGAGGACGTCGCGGCCAAGCCACTCCCGGCGGTAGCCCGCCAGCGTGGGCAGCAGCCACGACCGCCGGGCGGTCGCGGGCGCGGTGGTCATCGCCCTAATCTCGTGCCATCGCGGCGGCCAGGTGCGCCTCCACATCGACGTACGCATCGTCGGCGATGTCGAAGACCACCTTGACGATCTCGCCGCCGGAGTACTCGAACCGCGAGCCCGCGTAGAGTTTCGACACCGCGTCGCCGGAGTCGTAGCCGATGCAGAGTCCCTCCCCGCACAGCGAGAAGTGGCCGAGGATCGTGTGGATCTCCTGCTCCGCCACCTTCTCGTCGTCGATGTAGAGAGCCAGCGGTCCCACCGCCTCCCGGTACTGGCCGGTCCCCTCCTTGGTGAACGAGACGCCGAGGACGTGCGCGCCGGGAGCCGGCATCGGGGCGGACACCACGTTCTCCGGCGGGATGCCGAGGAAATTGTAGACGTAGTACAGCTGCCCGTCCTTGACGAACAGGCTGTGACCGCCGAACCGTGAGCCGTGCGCGAAGATCACGCCCTCGGTGTCGGCGGTCGTCTCCACTTCGGCGAGGACCTTGTACGAGACGCCGTGCGTGTTCGCGGCCGACCGCTCGGGGATCTCGCTGGTGCCCGGGTAGTACGTGTACTGGCCGCTCGCCGGCACGGGGACCTTGAACTCCATGCTGATGAACGTCTCGAAGTCCTTGGGGTTCCCGATGATCTGCAGGTCGTTGAGCGGCAGAACGTCGTTCCGCTTCGCCTCGGACATCCACAGGGCCTTCAGCTCCTCCACCTTGTCGGGGTGCTCGGCGGCGACGTCGTGCGCCTCCGACCGGTCGACGTCGGTGTGGAACAGCTGCCAGGTGTCGCTCGGGAAGTCGCCGCGACCGCTCACCGGGCCGTGCTCGGTGACCGCCTTCCAGCCCTCGTGCCAGATGCCGCGGTTGCCGAACATCTCGAAGTACTGCGTCCGCTTTGTCGTGGCGCCGTCGGCGGGCGCGTCGAAGCTGTACGTCATCGGGATGCCGTCGAGCGGACGCTGCTCCACGCCGTTGTAGGTCGCGGGCAGTTCGACGCCGCAGACGTCGAGGATCGTCGCCACGATGTCGGTCGAGTGGTGGTACTGGTTGCGCACCTCGCCACGCGCTCTGATGCCCTTCGGCCACGAGATCACGAGCGGGTCGCACACGCCGCCCTGGTAGACGTACCGCTTGAACATCCGGTACGGCGTCGAGAACGCGGCCGCCCAGCCGGTCGGGTAGTGGTTGTACGTGTCGGGCGAACCCAGCTTGTCGACCAGGCGCAGGTTCTCCTGGAGGTCGTCGGGGTAGCCTCCGAAGATCTTGCCCTCGTTGACCGACCCGTTCGGGCTGCCCTCACCCGAGGCGCCGTTGTCGGCGCAGTAGATGATGAGGGTGTTGTCGAGCTGGCCCGACTCCTCCAGATAGTCGACGATGCGGCCGACCTGGGCGTCGGTGTACTCGGAGAACCCGGCGTAGACCTCCGCCATCCGGCTGAACATCGCGCGTTCCTCGGCGTTCAGTTCCCCCCACGGGCGCACTTCGTCGCTCTCGGAGAACGTCCCGGGCGGCATCGGGTTGAGCTCGGTCAACTCCGTGCCCTCAGGCAGGAGGCCCCTCTCGATCATCCGCGGCAGCACCCACTCGCGGTACGCCTCGTAGCCGTCGTCGAACACGCCCTTGTACTTGTCGATGTACTCCTGGGGCGCATGGTGCGGTGCGTGGTTGGCTCCGGGGCAGAACCACAGGTACCAGGGCTTCTCCGGCTCGGTCTGCTTGACGTCCCGCAGCATCTTCAGCGCCTGGTCGGCGAGGTCCCTCGACAGGTGGTAGCCCTGCTCCGGCAGGTAGGGCTGGTCGATGTAGTGGTTGTCCTCGGCGAGCGACGGATACCAGTTGTTGGTCTCGCCACCGATGAAGCCGTAGAAGCGGTCGAAGCCCTGCGCCAGCGGCCAGTTCTTCTTGCTGGCGCCCGCCGTCCACTCGTCGATCGGCACGTTGTGGTTCTTGCCCACCCAGAACGTGGCCCAGCCGGCGTCGCGCAGCAGACTTGCCATCGGCACGTTGCTGGCCGGAATGTGCGAGTTGTAGCCCGGGAACCCCGTCGACGACTCGGAGATCGTCGCGAAGCCGTTGGAGTGGTGGTTGCGTCCGGTCAGCAGCGTCGATCTGGTCGGCGAGCACAGCGCCGTCGTGTGCCACTGCGTGTAAGTCAGGCCGTTCGCCGCCAGCCGCTCCATCGTCGGCATCTGGATGCGCCCGCCGTACGTCGACCAGGCGGCCTGGCCGGTGTCGTCGTACAGCACCAGGAGCACGTTCGGCGAGCCCTCCGGCGCTGTCGGCGGGAGGAACGCGTCCCAATCGGACACCGAGTCCCGCACGTCGAGTTCGATCTTTCCCTGGAATTCTCTGGTCACAGTCGGAATACCCCCTCGGATTGAGCGACAGGGTAGTCACGGCGCGACCGACGCGTCTAGACGGGTCCGCGGCTCATGATCCGTGCCGGAAGACCTCTAGACGCGATTCCCCCCTCCGCGTTACTCTCAGCCCACATCCAGGCTCGATCGAGCCCGGCAGGAGGGGTAACGACATGGATTTCTGGAACAATTTCTGGAACATCATCTGGCTGTTCTTCTGGAGCTTCGCGTTCATCGCGTACCTGTTCGCGCTGTTCGCGATCATCAGCGACCTGTTCCGCGACCACAAGCTCAACGGCTGGTGGAAGGCGCTCTGGATCATCTTCCTGATCTTCGTCCCGTTCCTCACCGCGCTGGTCTACCTGATCGCGCGCGGCCCTGGGATGGCGGAGCGCAGCCAGAAGGAGGCCCGCCAGGTGCAGCAGAGCACCGACGCGTACATCCGCCAGGTCGCCGCCAGCAGCCCGGCCGACGAGATCGCCAAGGCCAAGGCCCTGCTGGACGCCGGCACCATCACGCCGGAGGAGTTCGCCCACCTGAAGAGCGTCGCCCTCGGCCACCAGGCCGCAGCCGGAGCGCACGCGGCGCCGGCAGCGCCCGCCGCGCCGTCGGCTCCGACTCCGCCGCCGGCAGCGCCCACGGCGTGACCACCCGGGCTCGGTGACCGACGTGACCGGCCCGACCGCAGCGGCGCCGGAGTCCTCGAGGGCTCCGGCGCCGCACCGCACCCGCCTGCGGCCGCTCGCCGGTCTGACAGGCAAGAACGCCGTCCGCGAAGTACTCGCCGGCGTCACTCTGCTGGCGATCGCCATCCCGCTCAACATCGGCTACGCGCAGATCGCGGGCCTGCCGGCGACGGCCGGCCTCTACTCGCTCGTCGTCCCTGCCGTGTTCTACGCCCTGACGGTGTCGTCACGGCAACTCGTCGCGTCGCCGGACGCCGCGGCAGCTGCACTGGTCGCGTCGTCCCTGGGCGGACTCGCGGTCGCCGGCCACCAGGACTACATCACGCTGGCCCTGGCCCAAGCGCTGATCTGCGGCGTGCTGTTCCTGCTGTGCTCGTTCTTCAAGCTGGGATTCCTGGCGAACTTCCTGTCCAAGCCGATCCTGGTGGGCTTCGTCGGCGGCCTCGCACTCGACATCCTGGTGTCGCAGGTGGCCAAGATGCTCGGTGTGAAGATCGACTCCGGAGGCGAGTTCGTCGAGAAGGTCGGCGGCCTGGTCACCGGCCTGCCGGGTCTCAACGTCTGGTCGCTGCTGATCTCGATCGGCTCTCTGATCGTGCTGCTGGTCGGCCGCCGCATCGCCGCCGCGGTGCCCTGGGCGCTCATCGTGCTCATCGTCGCCACCGTCGTGGTCGTGCTCACCGGCGCCGTGAAGGCGGGCGTGGACGTGCTCGGAAAGGTGCAGGCCGGACCGCCCACCCTCACCTGGCCGGTGATCGAGTGGACCCAGTGGCTCGCGCTCATCCCGTCCGCGATCGCCCTGACCGTCGTGACGATGGGCGAGGGCCTGCTGGTCTCCCGGTCGTACGGCGAGAAGCGCAACTACCCCACCCGTCCCGACCGCGATCTCTTCGCCTTCGGCGTCGCCAACCTCGGCGCGGGGATCAGCGGCGGCTTCACGGTCGGCTCGTCGACCTCCCGCACCGCGGCGATGGACCAGGCCGGCTCGCGCACCCAGCTGCCCTCCCTCGTCACCGCCCTCGGCACGCTCCTGCTGCTGCTGTTCGGCACGGCGCTGCTCGAGGACATCCCCTCCCCCGCCATCGGCACCATCGTCGCCGTCGCGGTGGTCCCGCTGCTCGGCATCCCCGACTTCGTGCGGCTGTGGCGTCTCGACAGGTTCGAGTTCGCCATCGGAGCGGCGTGCTTCCTCGGCGCGTTGTTCATCGGCCCGATCGCCGGCATCGTCATCGCCTTCGTGCTCGCGGTGATCAACGTCACGCGGCGCGCGGCGAACCCGCCGATCGACACGCTGGCCGCCGACGGCGACCCGGAGCACTCCCTCCTGGAGGCCGCTCCCGCCGGCGCGCCGACCGTGCCCGGCGTCGTGGTCGTGCGACTCGCCGCTCCGCTGTTCTTCGCCAACTCGACCTCCTTCGAGAAGGCCGTGGAGCGCGCGGTGCGCGACACCGGCGCCACCCACGTCGTCCTCGACATGGAGGCCGTCACCGACGTCGACGTGACCGGCGCCGAGTCCTGGGAGACGGTGCACGCCTTCCTCACCGCCCACGGGGCCGATCTCGCGCTCAGCCGCGTCCGTCCCGGCATCCGCGAGCGCCTCCAGCACCTCGAGCTCCTCGACGGGGTGCACTTCTTCGACACCAATCGGGAGGCCATCATGGCACTCCAGTCCCATCCGGAAGGCTCGGGCCATGGCCGCCCTTAGCGGTGTCTGGCCGTTCCGCCGCCGCACCCGTGCACCGGAGGCCGCACCGCCGAGCGGCCCCGACTCTGACCAGGAGGCGACCGCCGCCAACGGCCGCTCGGTGCGCATCCTGCTCGGTCTCGCCGGCGGCGTGGTCGTCCTCTTCGGAATGCACGCGATCGCGGGGATCCTCGCCCCCAGCCTGCTCGCCCTGGTCCTCGTCATCTGCGCCCAGCCCGTCCGCGTCTGGCTGGAACACCACGGCACGCCCTCCGGAGTCGCGACGGGCGCCGTCGCATTGACGACGTTCGCCCTGCTCGCCGGGTTCGTCGCCCTCCTCATCATCGCGATGGCCCAGTTCGTCGGGATGCTCCCGCAGTACAAGGAGCAGTTCCAGCAGATCGGGCAGCAGTTCGCCGACTGGCTCTCGAGCATCGGGATCAGCCCGGCCGATCTGAAGGCGGTGACGCAGGGCTTCGACCCGACCAAGCTGGTGAACGTCTTCACCGGAGTGCTCGGCGGCGCGTTCGGGCTGATCACCTTCGGCGTGATCGTACTGACGATGCTCATCCTGATGCCGGCCGACGCCGCGTACACGCCGACGCTGCTGCGTCAGCTCGAGCCGACCAAGCCGAACCTGGTCTACGCGATGACCGGGTTCGCGCACAGTGTGCGCCGCTACATGGTGGTGACCACCCTGCTCGGGATCGTGCAGGGCGTGATCAACGGCATCGCCCTGTGGATCCTCGGCGTGCCCGCGGCGCTGCTCTGGGCGATCCTGTCGTTCCTGTGCAGCTTCATCCCCAACGTCGGCTACTTCCTCGCGCTGGTCCCTCCCCTCGTCTTCGGCTACCTCATCGGCGGCTGGGGCACGGTGATCGCGATCATCGTCATCTACGGGATCGTGAACGCGGTCGTCCAGTCCGTCGTGCAGCCGAAGGTCGTCGGCAACGCGGTGGCGCTGAGCCAGACGCTCACCTTCTTCTCCGTGCTGCTCTGGGCGGTCGTCCTCGGCGCGATCGGCGCCATCCTCGCCATTCCGCTGACGCTGCTGTTCCGCGCGATCCTGGTCGACTCCGACCCGCGGGCGCGGATCTGGCGCGGCGCGATCGGCGACCTCCGCGAGACCAAGGATCTGATGAAAGTGGAGTCGGCTGCGGCCAAGGCGGAGCGGCGCGAGGCCAAGGCCACCGCGCACACCGGCGGGCGCGCCGACGGACCACCGCCGCCGGACCGCCCGGACGGCACGACCACCTGAGGAGGACGGAATGGGGAGTGCGATCGGGGACACCCTCCCTCTCGCGTTGGGCATCGCGATCAGCCCGATACCGATCATCGCGGCGATCCTGATGCTGCTGTCGCCGAAGGCGCGCGGCACGAGCGTCGGCTTCCTGATCGGCTGGGTGCTGGGCATCGTCGTCGCGGTGGTGGTGTTCACGCTGCTCTCCGGTCTCATCCCGGCGAACGACGCCTCCGCTGCGAAACCGATCGCCGGCACGATCAAGATCGTCCTCGGCGCCCTGCTCCTGCTGCTCGCCCTGCGGCAGTGGCGGTCGCGGCCGAAGAACGGGGAGGCGGCGGCGCTCCCGAAGTGGATGGGCGCCATCGACTCCATGACGGCCGGCCGCGGGTTCGTGCTCGCCTTCATCCTGGCGGCGGTCAACCCGAAGAACCTCCTGCTTGCGGCCGGCGCCGGTGTCGCCATCGGCACCGCCGGGCTGTCGGCGGGTTCGACGACCGTCGTCATCGCGGTGTTCGTGCTCGTCGCGTGCTGCTCGGTCGCGATCCCCGTGATCGGCTACCTGGTGGCCGCAAACGCACTCCGCGGCCCGCTCGACTCACTGCGCGGCTGGCTCGTGCAGAACAACGCGACGGTGATGGCGGTGCTCCTGCTGGTGATCGGCGTCGTGCTCATCGGCAAGGGGATCGCGAGCTTCTGATCGCGTCGGCGGAGCCCGCTCCTGCCCACGGTCAGCGCAGCCTCCCCACTCTCAATCGAGTACTTCGCTGCAGCTCCGGACAGAGAGCTGGGGACTAGATGGCGTTGTTGCTGTTGAGCCAGAGTGTGTGGTGACGGGCGGCGCAGGGATGGCGCTCGTGGGAGTGAGAGAAGGAGCCAGCATGGCCGTCGAGGGCGAAGCGTTCAGCCGGACGACTCTTCCGATTCCGGATCAGCCGTATTCGGGTCCGACGATCTATGACGCGAAGGATTCGGTGGGGAAGTTTCCTCCGTATAAGCCCGTCCGCCCGCCGGTGGACGCTCCGAATGTGCTCGTGATCCTGCTCGACGACGTGGGCTTCGGCGCGTCGAGCGCGTTCGGGGGGCCGATCGCGACTCCGACGGCTGAGCGGCTCGCCGCCGGGGGCCTGAAGTACACGCGGTTCCATACGACGGCTCTGTGCTCGCCTACCCGCGCTGCACTGCTGTCCGGCCGCAATCACCACGCTGTCGGTATGGGGGCGATCACCGAGGTCGCGACGGCCGCGCCGGGCTACAACTCGGTGCGTCCGAACACGGCCGCCCCGCTCGCGAAGGTCCTGCAGCTGAACGGCTATTCGACGGCGCAGTTCGGGAAGTGCCACGAGGTGCCGGTGTGGGAGACGTCGCCGATGGGGCCGTTCACGCACTGGCCGACGCCTGGCGGCGGATTCGAGTACTTCTACGGGTTCATCGGCGGCGAGACGAACCAGTGGTATCCGTCGCTCTACGAGAACACCGCGCCGGTTGAGCCGGACCGCACGCCGGAAGAGGGCTACCACTTCATGGAGGACCTGACCGATCGCGCGATCGGCTGGATCCGGTCGCAGCGCGCCCTCGCCCCGGACAAGCCGTTCTTCACGTACTTCGCACCAGGGGCAACGCACGCGCCGCATCACGTCCCGGCGGAGTGGGCGGACAAGTACAAGGGCCAGTTCGATCAGGGCTGGGACGCACTGCGCGAGCAGACCCTCGAGCGGCAGAAGAAGCTCGGGGTCGTCGCCGCCGACGCGGAGCTGACAGTCCGCCCCGACATCATCCCCGCGTGGGACGACATGCCCGATGACCTCAAGCCCGTGCTCGCGCGTCAGATGGAGGTGTACGCCGGGTTCCTCTCGTACGCCGACCACTACATCGGCAAGCTCATCGATGCGCTCGAGCAATTGGAGGTCCTCGACGACACGCTGGTGTACCTGATCATCGGCGACAACGGCGCATCCGCCGAGGGGACGCTGCAGGGCACGTTCAACGAGTACTTCAACATCAACGGCCGCCACGACCTCGAGACCACCGAGTTCCTTCTGGAGCGGAAGGACGAGCTGGGCGGCCCGACGTCGTACAACCACTACGCGGTGGGCTGGGCGCTCGCGATGGACACGCCGTATCAGTGGACGAAGCAGGTCGCCAGCCACTGGGGCGGCACCCGCAACGGCACGATCGTGCACTGGCCGAACGGCTTCAGCGCCCGCGGGGAGGTGCGCACCCAGTTCAGCCACGTCATCGACGTCGCCCCCACCGTGCTCGAGGCAGCAGGACTCCCGCATCCCATGTTCGTGGACGGCGTCCAGCAGGAGTCGATCCACGGCACGAGCATGGTGTACTCGTTCGACGACGCGGACGCGCCGGAGCAGCACACGACGCAGTACTTCGAGCTCGGCGGCGACCGGGGCATTTACCACGAGGGCTGGTCGGCGGTGACGCTGCACCGTCACCCCACCTTCCCGGGCGTGGACCAGAAGTTCCACTCGTTCGACGAGGACGTGTGGGA
This sequence comes from Leifsonia sp. TF02-11, assembly GCF_017565305.1. Taxonomy (GTDB): domain Bacteria; phylum Actinomycetota; class Actinomycetes; order Actinomycetales; family Microbacteriaceae; genus Leifsonia. The sequence goes on along the minus strand of NZ_JAGEKP010000001.1, from coordinate 226,723 downwards.
GCTGTACGACGGGTCCACCGACTGGTCGCAGGCCCGCGACCTGTCGAAGGAGCAGCCGGAGAAGCTCGCCGAGCTACAGCGGATGTTCCTGCTGGAGGCGGCCAAGTACCAGGTGTTCCCGCTCGACGACCGTGGCTTCGAGAGGTTCAACTCGCAGATCGCGGGGCGCCCCGAGCTTGTCCAGGGGACGTCGCAGCTGCTGTTCCCGAAGATGGTGCGCCTCAGCGAGAACAGCATCATCAACACGAAGAACAAGTCGTTCACGGTCACGGCCGAGATCGAGGTTTCCGAGGGCGGCGCGGACGGGACGATCGTCGCACAGGGCGGCGCATTCGGCGGCTGGAGCCTGTACACCACGGGTTCCACGTTGAAGTTCTGCTACAACATGCTCGGCGTCGACTGGTACATCACCGCATCCGACGCACCCCTCGCCCCGGGCAGCCATCAGGTGCGCGCAGAGCTGGCGTACGACGGCGGCGGGCTCGGCAAGGGCGGCGACGTCACGCTCTACGTCGATGGCGAGGCTGTAGGGACGGGTCGAGTCGAGCAGACAGAGCCGTTCACGTTCTCCATGGACGAGACAGCGGATGTGGGCGGGGAGACGGCAACCGTGGTGACGAACGAGTACACCATCAAGGACTCGACATTCACCGGCACAGTCGACTGGGTCCGCATCGACGTGGGCGACGACAACCACGACCACCTCATCGACCCGAAGCACCTCTACGACATCGCCATGCTCCGGCAGTAGACAGCAACACGTCTGGGCCGGACCAGCGTGACAGAGCCGCCTCAGTGCTGCAGCGTCGTCTTCAGCACGATGACGACCACCCCGAACAGCCCGGTGATAACGGCGCCCATCACGCAGAACAGCACCGGCCGCGCGCGCATGTGGAAGACCAGGTAGCCCAGCAGCGCCAGCAGCAGCACCGTCAGCCAGAGCGACAGCCACACGCCGAGGCCGGCCGGGAGGATGCCGATCGCCGCGAGCAGCAGCGGGATGCTCGGGACGATCGCGGCCTCCAGCATGCCTCCGGACTCGAAGAGTGCGTGGCCCAGCGCGTCGCGCACGCGCGCGCCCACCCGTTCGTCCGCGCCGTGGAATCCGAGCGCTGTCGAGTAGACGTGCGCCATCCAGAACACCACGATGCTCACGAGGCTGAACACGAGCACGTGCAGCGCGTCCGACTGGTCCTGTTCCCTCGCGCCGCCGGAGCTGGCCGCGACGACACTGGCGTAGACGATGGTCCCGTAGATGCCGGCCGGCGTCCCCCAGTGCCGCCAGAGGGCGCGCTGCACGCGGACGCCACCACCCGGCTCGGCGGAGGACTGGTTGAGATCCATCGAGTCCATGAGGACATCATGGTCCGCCCCGACGCCCTCCGTCAGTCCTGTTCCGGGAACCGCGCCTCCGTCATCAGGCCGCCCTGCGCCGCAGCCGACCCCGCGCGCCCGCCGCCGCGACCGCGCAGCAGGAAGGCCGCGCCGACGGCGATCACCGCGCCGGCGACCGGGCCGACGAGGTAGACCCAGTAGGCGTCCCAGTGGCCGCTCACCAGGTCGGGCCCGAAGGTGCGGGCCGGGTTCATGGACGCCCCGGAGATCGGGCTGCCCCACAGACCGGCGAGGGCGATGTAGGCGCCGACGCCGAAGGCGCCGATGATGCCGAGGTTCTGGGCTCCGGAGGCTGTGCCCAGGATGACGCTCACCAGGCCGAAGGTCAGCACCGTCTCCATCAGCAGCGCGTCCCACGAGCTGAACCCGGACGCCGGGTAGTTCGAGCCGTAGCGGGAGGACACGTGCGTGACCCCCTCCAGGAACCAGGCGGCGAGCGAGGCGCCGGCGAGCTGCACCAGGACGTAGCCGGGCACGCGCGACCAGGGGAAGTCGCCGCGCAGCGCGAACGCGACGCTGACTGCCGGGTTGAGGTGTGCGCCGGAGACCTTGCCCATGAAGAGGATGATCGCGAACACCATCAGCGCGGGCGCCGTCACCGCGGCCGTCCGCGAGATCGTGTTCGGGAACGCCTGGCCCATCATCCCGCCGCCCGCCGCGACGAGCACGAGGAAGAACGTGCCGAGCAGCTCGGAGAACAGCCGCCGCCACTCCTGCGAGGTGTCGTGGAAGTCCTCGATCGACTGCGCGACAGTCGTCGGCACGTGCATCAGCCGGCCGTGCACGACGTCCGACATGATTCCGCGGGCGGCCTGCGCGTCCGCCTCCGCCCGCTGCTGCGACGTCTCCGGCGCCTCGCTCATGGTGTCTCCTTCCGGTTATGCCACCTCGACCGTTCGCGGCTCGACGGACAGGTCGCTGCCGCCCTCGACCGTGAGCCGCCTGCCGATCCGCACCAGCTGCGGCTCGTCCGAGAACGCGCCGGCGAACAGCGCTTCGCCCTTGCGGAACGTCGGCGACTGCTCGAGGAGGTGCTGCGGCACGAACCCGAACACGTCGCCGATCTCGTCGAGGTCGCGCGGCGAGTTCATGCGCATCAGGCCGAGGTTGTCGCACTGCGAGAGCACGTTCGGGTGGATCTTGGTGGGCCGCTGCGTCGACAGAAACAGCCACAGCCCGAACTTGCGGCCCTCCGCGGCGATCTGGATGAGCTGCTCGGTGAGCTGGGCTTCCACGCTGTTCCGCGGCACGGGAGGGCAGAAGTTGTGGGCCTCGTCGAGGACGATCAGGAGCGGCTCGCGGTCCATCCTGCGTTCCCAGAGGTGCTCCAGCACGCAGAGCGCCGCGGCCTGCGGCTCGGCCTGGTGGGCGAACCCGCCGACATCGAGAACGGTGACCCTCGGTCGCTCGTCGATCGTGTCGACGGCGGACGACCCGCCGAACGACCAGAGCGGCCAGTCCAGGATCTCCAGGTTGTCGATGCGCATGCCCAGGCGCTGCTTGGCCGGGTCGCCGGAGGACGCCAGCCCGTCGAGGAAGCGCTGCTTGTCGAAGTGCTGGCTCGGCGACTTGTCCAGGTGCAGCAGGGCGTTGTACTCCTCTTCGTCGGCGATGGGGTCCAGCCGGCCGACCGCCGCCTGCGACCGCACGCTGAGGTCGATGTAGCGGGCGTGCAGCTGCGGCTCCTCGCGTGTGCTGGAGTGGAAGACGCGGATGTCGAGCTCGGCGAAGCGCTCGGCCTCCAGGGCCGTCGTGTCGTCGCGCGTGCGCGACACCCGCACGAAGTCGGCGTTCGGGTCGAGCACGGCGATCGGCAGCTCGGTCTCCAGCAGCAGCTGCTCCAGTACGACGCCCAACGCGTACGTCTTGCCCGACCCGCTCTGGCCGCACCAGAACGTGTGCCGGTTGAACCGCGAGCCGTCGATCACGGCAGAGCGGTTGGGGGCGTCGACGGTGGTGCCGATGGTGAGCGGGATCATCGAGGGTTCTTCCTGTTCGTGGCGGAGTGCGCGGTGAGCGCGCTGTCGAGGCTGATCGCCGCGCGGATCAGGGCCAGGTGCGTGAACGCCTGCGGGAAGTTGCCGAGCTGGAGGCCGGCCGGATCGATCTCCTCGGCGAAGAGTCCCAGGTGGTTGCCGTAGGTGAGCATCTTCTCGAAGGCGTATTGCGCCTCGTCCAGCCGGCCGGCGTCGGTCAGCGCGCAGACGTAGAAGAACGAGCACAGCGAGAAGGTGCCCTCCTCGCCGGGGAGGCCGTCCGGAGACGCGGCCGGGTTGTAGCGGTACACCAGGCTGTCGGTCACCAGCTCCTCCCCGATCACGTCGAGGGTCGACAGCCACATCGGGTCCTGAGGCGAGATCATCCCCACCAACGGCATGAGCAGGGTGATCGCGTCGACGACGTCCGTGCCGGGATACTGCGTGAACGCCTTGCGTTCTGGATTCCAGCAGCGCGTGAACACCTGCTCGTAGATCGCGTCGCGGGTGCGGATCCAGCGGTCGAGCGGAGCGGGCCTGCTGCGCTCGCGGGCGATCGTGATGGCGCGGTCGAAGGCGACCCAGCACATGATCCGCCCGTACGTGAAGTCCTTGCGGCCTCCCCTGGTCTCCCACACGCCTTCGTCGGGCTGGTCCCAGTTGTCGGACAGCCAGTCGAGGATGCCGACCAGCTTCATCCAGCCGGGATGCCCGATCGGACGATGGTCCTCGGCGATCGAGAGCGCGTCCAAGGCCTCGCCGTAGATGTCGAGCTGCAACTGGTCGGCGGCGCCGTTGCCGATGTGCACGGGCTGCGACCCGGCATAGCCCTCGAAGTGGTCGAGCGTGAGCTCCTCCAGGTCGGACGATCCGTCGATGCGGTACATGATCTTGAGCGGGCCGGAGCCCTCGCCCACCTGTTCGACCACGCGGTCGGCGGTCCACAGCGCGAAGGCGATCGCCTCCTCCTGGTAGCCGAGCGCCAGCAGCGAGTACACCGAGAACGACGCGTCGCGGATCCAGGTGTAGCGGTAGTCCCAGTTGCGCACTCCGCCCAGCTGTTCCGGGAGGGCCGCCGTCGGCGCGGCGACCAGAGCGCCTGTCGGCGCGTACTGCAGCAGTTTGAGGACCATCGCCGACCGCTCGACATCCTCGCGCCAGCGACCCGAGTAGGCGCTGCGGCCGATCCAGTCGCGCCAGTAGGCGACGGTGTCGCGGAACAGCCGGTTGCCGCGGGCCCGCCCGATGTCGCGGGGCTCACCGCGCGGCTCGGTCTCGAACGCGAAGATGCGGAGGTCGCCCGCTTCGACGGCGAACTCGGAGACCACGTCGCCGTCGACGACGGACTCCGGCTCGACCCCGTGCAGGGCTGCGCTCGTCGTGTCGGAGGCGAAGAGCACGCCGTGCTCGGAAGCCGCCGCCGTGTGCGCGCTGCGGCCGTAGTCGAACCGTGGACGGCACTCCAGCCGGAAGGTCAGCTTTCCGCGCACCACCCGGACCGCGCGCACGATGACCCTCCTCGCGGTCGCGATGTGCGGCTCGTCGGCCACGGGCATGAAGTCGATGACCTCGCCGACACCTTCCGACGACATGAACCGGGTGATCAGCACGGCGGTCTGCGGGAAGTACATCTGCCGGATCCGCACATCGTCGGCCAGCGCGTGGATGCGGAAGTACCCGCCCTTCTCACGGTCGAGCAGCGAGGCGAACATCGTCGGGGAGTCGAACCGGGGAGCGCAGAACCAGTCGATCGAGCCGGCGGTCGAGACCAGGGCGACCGTCTGCAGGTCGCCGATCATGCCGTGCTCCGCGATCTCGGGAAACGCCTCCATGTCGATCTCCTCCCTGTGGGATGGTCACGCCCGGCCGCATGCTAGCTCCGCGCGCGAGCGCGGCACCAGACCGGTCGGCGGAGGGCGCCGCCTGTCACGTCGAGGCCGCGTGCTCCTCCTCGCTCTCCCGCCCCAGCACCTGCGACGGGAGGTTCCGCGAGAAGAACAGGGCGCCGACAGAGACGAACGCGAGTGCCGCGAACGACAGCCGAAGCGACTCGAGCTGCGACGAGCTGTAGATGGAGGCCAGCTGGTCGCCCTGCTCGGTGGTCAGACCGGCGTCCTGGGCGATCTTCGGCACGTCGGCGGCGGCCACCACCGCGACACCGCCCTGCGTGCGCGACGAGATCTCCTGCTGCACGTCGGTCGGCAGCGTGCTGGCGGCCACAGCACCCGCGAAGATCGTGGTCAGGCTCGCGATCATCACCGAGCCGATGAGGGCGGTCCCGAGTGAGGAACCCAGGTTCTGGTACACCCCCTGCACTCCCCCGGCCTCGCTGAGCTCGTCGTCGCCGACCGCCGACATGGTCACGTTGCCGAGCTGGGAGGCCAGCAGGCCGAGCGCGGCGCCCGCCAGGAACATCCCGGCGGCGAAGATCCAGTTGTTCAGCTTCGGGTCGACCGAGCCGAGCAGCACGAGGCTCGCCAGCACCAGTCCGAGCTGGCCGATGCGGGCGATGATCTTGGGCGAGAGCCGCCGCGCGAGCGCCGTTCCCAGGATCGAGAACAGCACGAGGGCGACCGAGAGCGGGAAGATCCGCAGCCCCGTCGACAGCGCGTCGTAGCCGAGCGCCAGTTGCAGGTAGATGGGCACGATGAAGAACAGCCCCGCCGTGACCGTGTACTGGATCCCCAGGCTGCCGACCCCGGCCCGCAGCTGCCGCAGACGCAGGATCGCCGTGTTCAGCAACGGTGCCCGTCCTCTGCGGATCAGGGCGCGCTGGCGCACGAAGAACAGCCAGAGGAGCACGGAGCCGACCGCGATGATGAACGGCACGGGCGAGAGACCGAGAACGTTGATGTCCTGCTGCGTCGGCAGGACCCAGCCCCAGGCCTTCGTCTGGAGCAGGCCGTAGACGATCAGCACGAGGGCGGCGGCCGAGAGCAGAACGGAGAGCACGTCGATGCGAACGTGGGTGCGTGCTCCGCTGTCCGAGACGACGGTGCGGAACAGCAGCACGATCGCCATGATCACCACCTCGCCGGCGAAGACGTAGCGCCAGCTGGCGTAGGTGGTCAGGAATCCGCCGATGAGGGGTCCGACCGCCACGGCGACGCCTGACGCCGCGCCGATCACCGCGAACGCGGTCACGCGCGCGTGCCCCGAGTAGTTGTCGGCGATGAGCGCCGCGATCGCAGGGATGACGAGCACCGCGCCGAGACCCTCGATCACCGACCAGCCGAGGAACAGGACCACGATGTTGGGCGCGAGCGCCGTCGTGCCCGACCCCACCGCGTACACGATCGACCCGATGATCAGCGCACGCCGTCGCCCCCAGACATCGCCGAGCTTCGCGCCCAACAGCATGAACGCGGCCATCGTGAGCGTGTAGAAGGTGATGGTCGCCTGCATGGCCGAGATCGTGGTGTGCAGATCCTTGACGACGGTCGAGATCGACACGTTCATCACGGTGCTGTCCAGCGTCATGACGAACTGGGCGGACGCCAGCACGGTCACCGCACCCCAGCGTCCCGCCATGGCAGCTCCCTCCCGGATACTGCCCGGATGCTAGCCTGCGGCGCGCGCGTCGCAACAGCCCCGTGGGTGCGCGCTCAGCGCTGCAGCGGACGCAGTTCCTCCGGCGCCGGGAAGGGCAACGGGTAGTACAGCTGCGGCGCGCCGACCGCGCCGAAGTCGTCCTTCTTCGCCACGATCCGCTCGGGCGAGACCTCCGCCAGCCGCACCCGCAGCCAGGAGCCGTCAGGCTGGCGCAGCTCGTACAATTCGGCCAGGTAGCCGATGCCCGCGCGATCCAGCGTCTCCTCGGCCTCCAGCCAGTCGACGGGGCCGCTCAGCTCGCGCCCGAGCAGATCGACGGGGACGAACTGCTCCCCAACCATGCGGATCCAGCCGACCCGCTCGCCGTCGTGCCGGCGATGCTCGATCCAGTCGGTCTGTTCCACGCCTCCACCCTAGCCGAGTGAGCTTTTCCTCAGACACTGCCGTCTACCCACCCCCGCACGCACAGAGCTACCATGAGCGCCACTCAGGAGGTGCGTCATGACGACCATCGCGACCCCGCTCACCGAAGAAGAGCTCTACGAGGCCGGGCGGGCAGCCCGCTCCCGGGTGCCCCGCTCGAGTCAGGCGGACTACACGCCCCCGCCCGGGCGCGACCCCCTCGGGATCCTCCACCGGCAGCACGAGAACCGGTTGCAGAACCTCGTGCAGCTGCGGGTCGAGCGGATGAGCGCGTCGGCGTTCGCCTTCTACCGCGGGACGGCCGCCATCCAAGCCGCCGACCTCGCCGCTGGCCCGGTGGCCGGAGCTGAGGTCGTGATCTGCGGCGACGCCCACATCAGCAACTTCGGCATCTACCGCTCCCCCGAGCGCTCGATGGTGTTCGACATCAACGACTTCGACGAGGCCGCGGCCGGTCCGTTCGAGTGGGATGTCAAGCGGATGCTGACGAGTGTGGTCCTCGCCGGCCGCTCGCTCGGGCTCGGCGGGTCGGCCCTGCGCTCGATCGTGCAGTCGTCGGCGGCGATGTACCGCAACTCGCTGCGGAACGCGCTGCAATCGTCGCTGTACGGACGTTACTTCCGTGTCACCAGCCTGGTGGACCGCCAGATCCTCAGCCCGGACAGCGAGAAGATGATCAAGCGCACCCTCAAGGAGTCCGAGAAGCGCACCAGCGAGCGCGTCGCGAGCCGCACCCTGGAGGAGGGCGGCGAGGGCCTCCGATTCGTCGAGAACCCACCCGTCCTGACCCGGCTCGAACCCGAGATCCGCGTCCTGGTCGACGAGGTGTTCCAGGCCTACCGGGCGACGGTCCCGACGAACATCTCCCTCATGCTCTCGCAGTACCGCGTGCTCGACGTCGCCCGCCGCGTCGTCGGGGTCGGCAGCGTCGGGACACGGTGCTTCATCATCGCGCTCGGCGACCCCACAGGCGACATCCAGATCCTCCAGCTGAAGGAGGCGAACAACTCGGTCGTGCAGGAGTTCGGCGGCATCCCCCCGGCGGTCGGCTACCTCGACCCGGCCATCCTCGCCGAACACCAGGGCTACCGCGTCGTCGGCTGCCAGCGCATCCTGCAGGCGGTGTCCGACCCGTTCCTCGGCTACCTGACGCTGCAGGACCACAGCTTCTACATGCGCATCTTCCGCAACCGCAACGCCTCCTTCGAGATCGCGGACATGAACACGACGCAGTTCTCCGAGTACTCGCAGGCCTGCGCGATCGTGCTCGGGCGCGCGCACGCGCGCTCGCCGAAGGCGCAGTTCGTCTCCGGGTATATGGGCACCGGCGGCGGTTTCGTGCGCGCGGCCTCCGAGTGGGCGCACGCCTACGCGGCGCAGGCCGAGGCCGACTACGCGACCTTCCTCGACGCCGCCCGCCAGGGGCACTTCGAATAGCGCTCACCTCGCCCACCTCGCCCGCGCGAGCGCCGAGGGGCACGTTGTTGTCCCCTTCGGGCGCCGAAAGGGACAACAACGTGCCCTTCGGGAGCGGGGTCGCAGCGTTACGGCGCGGCGAGGAAGACGCGGACGGCCTCCAGCACCGTCGGGGTGTCGAGGTGCAGGCCGTGCCGGGCGTCGAGTTCGAGCAGCCGGGCGTGCGGGATCGCCTCGGCCAGCAACCGCGCGTGCGCCACCGGCGTCAGCGCATCTCTCGTCCCGTGGATCACGAGGGTCTCCGCGCGGACCCGGCCGAGCGCCTCCCTGGCGTCGTGGTCGCGACTCGCCGCGAAGTGGCCGCGGAGGGCGGGACGCGACGCCACCCGGTCGAAGAAACCGGCCACGGCCTCCGGGTTCGCCTCCGCCCAGGTCGCGTCGAAGAACAGCGGCAGCATGCGCTCGCGGTCCCCGCTGAGGAGGTCGGCGATCACGGCGGGATCGCGGCGCTCACCCGCGCCTCCCGCCCGGTCGCTCGCGGTCGTGCCGATCAGGACCAGCCTGCGCACCCGGGCGGGATGCTCGGCAGCCAGCCATTGCGCGACCCTGCCGCCCATCGAGTGCCCGACGACGTGTGCCGCGGACACCCCTGCCGAGTCGAGGACGGCGAGTGCATCGTCGGCGAACAGCCGCGTGCTGTACCGGGCGGGATCGCCGGAGCCGCTGTCGCCGATACCGCGGTGGTCGAACACGATCACGCGGTGGTCCTCGGCCAGCGCGCGGGCGAACGGCCCCCAGCCGCGCATCCCGGTGGCCTGGCCGGCGATCAGGAGGACCGGAATCCCGGTCCCGTACTCCTCGAACGCGAGGGGGACGCCGTCGTCTGCGGTCGCGAGAGGGGGCACGGCGTGCGAGTCTAGCGCGTGCGCGCACGCTAGCATCGCGGCATGCACGTGCGACTCCGCCCGGTCACGGACGCCGACGCCGACGACGCCTTCGCGATGATGCGCGACCCGGAGGCGGTGCGGATGGCCGCGTTCACCGTGGCGGATCCTGACGACCGGGCGGCCTTCGACACCCGGTGGAGCCGCCACCTCGCCGACCCGGCCATCCGGATGCGGGCCGTGGAGGCCGACGGCGGGTTCGCCGGCACGGTCGCGGCCTTCACGCTCGACGGCGACCGGGAGGTCACCTACTGGATCCGGCGACCGCTCTGGGGTCGCGGGATCGCGACCGCCGCCCTGATGCTGCTCGTCGCCGCCGAGCCGACGCGCCCGCTGCACGCGCGCGTCGCCGAGGCCAACCTCGGCTCGCTGCGGGTCCTGGAACGAGCCGGGTTCACCCGGACCGGCAGCGAGACCTCCTTCGCCGCCGGCGCAGGGAGGCCCGTCGTCGAGCTGCTGCTCGAACTCCGCTGAGCCGCTGGCGCCGCCGCGTCCGTCAGACGCTCACCGGGCGGGTCTTGACCGCACGGGCGCTCCACCGGCCGTCGGCACGCTCCACCCGGATCGGGTGCTCGAACGCCGCCGTCACCGTCTCGGTGGTCACCGCCTCCTCGATCGGGCCCGACGCGACGATCCGTCCGTGAGAGAGCAGCAGGGCGTGCGAGGTCGTCTCCGGCAGCTCCTCCAGGTGGTGTGTGACGAGCACGCTGGCCAGGTCGGGCACCGCAACGGAAAGCCCGTCGATCGTCTCCAGCAGCTGCTCGCGCGCCGCGACATCGAGACCGGTGGTGGGCTCGTCGAGCAGCAGCAGGCGCGGATCGGAGATCAGCGCGCGGGCGATGAGGGCCCGCCCCCGCTCCCCCTGCGACAGCGTCGGCCAGCGGGCGTCGCGGCGGTCGTCCAGGCCGATCGTGTCGATCAGCTCGCGCGCGCGGGCGAGCTCGGCCGCAGACGCCTCCCAGCGCATCGGCGGCTCGATCGAACCTGTGAGTCCGGTCAGGACCACCTCGGTGACCGTGAGCGGCGAGCGAACAGGGTGGCGCGGGTTCACATGGCCGATGTGGCGCCGCAGCTCCTGCAGTTCCACCCGGCCGAGCCTCCTGCCGAGGACGTCGACGGTCCCCGACGTCGGGAACGCGACCGCGCCGCAGAAGCCGAGCACAGTGCTCTTTCCTGCGCCGTTCGGCCCGAGAAGCGCCCAGTGCTCCCCCGCCCCGACCTCGAAGCGGATGTCTTCCAGGATGTGCCGCCCGTCACGCCGGAACGTCACATCGCGCAGCTCGAGCACCGTCTCCATCACTCCATCTTGGCGTAGGTCACGGTTGTGTCTCGCACGGCGTTCGGTCACCCGATCCCGAGGAACCGCTCAGGCTCGCTTCGTACGCTCCCCAGCTATGGGGACCCAGCCGTTGAGAATCGGGCCGTTCGCCCGTCGCCTGCTGGAACGTCGAGCCAGGCAGGACGCCGAGGCGACACGGCCGTCGCGCGACGCCGCGTCGGCGGACGGCGCACCGACGGTCGCCACTCCCACGATCACCGCCCTGCAGGCCCGCGCCAACGCCTACGCGCGCCGCGAGGAGCAGCGCTTCTTCTCCCGGTGCCGTCGCGACCTCGCCGAGCAGCGCGGCCTCGCCCAGGCGCTCGCCGCCGACCTGGACGCCTACGACGACCGCCTCGAGGCGCTCGCACCCGCCGAGCGTTCAGCCTCCCGCATCGCCGAGGGCGACGGCGTCGCCTTCGAGGAACTGCGCCGGCTGCGCCGCAGGATCGCCCAGCGCAACGCCCGCGCCGAACAGCTCGGGGCGGCCATCAACGCCCGGTTCACCGCAGCACGGCTGCGGGCGAGCAGGCACTTCGACCGCTCCGACGAGAAGATCGCCGTCTACTGGGGCGCGTATCTGCGCGCGCTGACCCCGCCGCCCGGCGTGGTGGGCGCGCCCGCCCTGAAACGGTCGGACTCGCTCGCCGGTCGTGAGACCTCCGTGGACATCTGGCGTCCCGTCGAGCCCGTCGGCACCGGCCGGGCCGGCAGCCCCGAAACCTCCGCACCATCCGTCGAACCAGGGAGTCCCGATGCGCGAACGTGACAGGATCACGGACTACAAGGTCCCCTCGACCCGCGGCCTGCGCCGTCGAGTGCTGTGGCGGCTGCGCCGCATGCGCGGAGCGGTCGACGTGGAGACGCTCGAGGTGTTCGAGCACGAGCTCGCCGCCTTCGAACGCGCCGGCGTCGCCGACCTGGAACGGCAGCGCACCCGCAACGTCGCCGCCTGCTCCGCCCGGCTCGCGGAGGCGCAGGCGCGGCTCGAGCTCATCAGCCGGTCGATCGAGCGCACCGAGGCCGACATCCGCCGCGCCGAGCAGGACGCCGCCCGCCTGGACGCCAAGCTCACCGGCGGCGACCCCGAACTGCACAGCTACGCCTAGGAGGACCCGTATGCCGAGGGACATCGTCACCAAGCCGCGCCGGGTCCGCCCGAGCGTCGGCCACCTCTCGCCGCTGGCGCACGTCTTCGTCTACGTGCTGCTGGCGGCGATGCTCGCCGTCGACTACATCCTGCTCGCGCAAGCACTCACGCTGCTGCTGCGCAACGACAGCCAGTACGGCTCCATCGGCCTGCAGATGTACGTCATCACGCTCGGGATCTCGCTCGCGGTGGTGTCGCTGCCGCACGTCTCCGCCATCCTGCTGCGACGGGTGCAGGCGCGCGTGATGCACCGCGGCTGGATCCCGGTCGCCGTCGCGCTGCTGGTGCTCTGGGCGGCGCTGCTCGCCGCGATCACGATCGCCCGGATCAAAGCCGGCATGGATGCCGCGGGAGCCGGCGGCCTCACCGGGCTGGTCGGCGGGTCGACCGCGACGACGCCGACGTTCTCGTGGACGGCGCCGGACACGATCATGGCGTTCCTGATGCTGGGCGTGCTCGCCACCTCCGGGACGATCAGCTTCGTCATCGCGTGGCTGACGACACGTCCGCTGCTCGTGGCCGCCGAGAAGGCGCACGCGCAGGTGGCGCGGCTGCGGACGCACCGCGACCGGCTGCTCGCCGAAGCCGTCAAGGCCGAGGAGGCCGCGCACCACGCGACGAAGCTCGACGCCCAGGACGCCGTGCGCTACGCGGGCGCCTACACGACGTTCCACGCGCGGCTCGACGTCATCCGCGCGCGCATCGCCACACGCCTGGCCCAACGGGCGCGCGATCCGGAGAGCACCAGCCAGATCATCCGCGAGCTGCGCGCCCGGCGGGTCGTGGAGGCTTCGGGGCCGGCGCCGGCCGTTCCGGGATTCCCGCCGGCCGCGGCGGTGGAGTCGACCCCCGCGCAATCGACGCCCGTAGAGTCGGCCGCGACCGCGGAGGCTCCCGCCGTCGACGGGCCGCCCACGACCTGGGGGTACGACCGTTGATCGGCGCCGCGAGACCACAGCGCGGCAGCGGACGCGTGCGCGCGGTCGGCCGGCGCACACTGACCGCTGCCGCCGCCGTCCTGGTCGCGGCGGCAGGATTGACGGCCTGTGCGTCGGCGACCGCCACCGGCCAGGCCTGCGACCAGTCGCACAAGCGCAACCTCGGCGTCGTCGCCGGCAGCACGGCCAACGCGCCGGCCGTCACCGTGCCGGCCAGCGCGACCGCGCAGCTGAAGGCGGCGGGCGAGAGCAACGGCAGCGTGACGGTGGTCATCCCGTCCGGCACGCCGCAGACCATGGGGACGACCTCGATCGGATCGAGCGCGCAGGACGCCATCGTCTGTCAGAACGACCAGCGCACCAAGCTCGCCCAGATCACCTCCTACCTGGCCGGCCTCAAGGCGGCGTCGCCGCAGGTCGACTTCCTCGGAGCGATCGACCAGGCCGCGCGCAACCTCGGCTCGAACCCGCTCGGCGTGCTCGTCTTCGGCAGCGGCCTCCAGACGGCCGACCCGCTCGACTTCGCCGGAAGCGGCCTGCTCTACGCCGATCCCGCCCAGGTCGTCTCCGACCTGCGGACGCGCGGGCTCCTGCCCACGGATCTGAAGGGCGTGACCGTGTACTGGTCGGGCATGGGCGACACCGCGGGTGCGCAGCAGCCGCTGACCGTGCCGGCGCGCAGCAACCTCACCGCGATCTGGACCGCCGTGATCGCGGCTGCCGGCGGGACGCTGTCACTGCTGCCGGAGCCCGCCTCGGGAGGAGCGGAGACCGGGCTCCCCGCCGTCACGCCGGTTCCGGTCGAGGCCGTGAGCACCAAGACCGACTGGTCGCACCCTGTCGTCATCCGCAACGCCGACCTGCGGTTCGTGAAGGACACGGCGACGTTCGCCGACACCGCGTCGGCCCAGCAGCTGCTCGCCTCGCTCGCCCCGTCGATCGAGCAGAACAGCGGCGTCATCACGATCACCGGCACGGCCTCCAAGGACCAGGCGACGAACAACACCGCGGACACCGCACTGTCGCTGCGCCGCGCGAACGCGGTGAAGACCGCGCTCGTGGCGCTCGGCGTACCGGACTCGAAGCTCGCGACCGCGGGCGTCGGCTACGAGTGGTGCGGGTGGAAGAGCGAGACCGACGCCTCCGGCGCCTACTCGGATGCGCTCGCCGAGCAGAACCGCTCGGTGGTGCTGACCTCGGCCGGCGTCGCGCTCTGCGGGTGAGGGCGCCGAGGGGCACGTCGTTGTCCCCTTCGGACGCCGAAAGGGACAACGACGTGCCCTTCGGCGTCCTCAGGTGGTGGGGGTGGGAGTTCCTGTGGGAGTCGGCCGGGCGCCCGTGTGCTTCGCGGCGGCGAGGTGGAGGATGCGGGTCGCCGTGACGGTGTCGCCGCTGCGGGCGCCGAGCACTCGGATGCGGTCGCCGACGGCGAACGAGGAGGCGTCCGCCGGCTTCCTCGCCGTGCCGTAGGTCGTCGACGAGCCGATCTCCACGGTGATCGTCGCACCGGCGCCCGTCCGCATCGTCCAGGTGGCGCCGGAGATCGCGGTCAGCGCGCCCACCACACCCTTGGCGTGCGTGCCCGTGCCGGCGGCGCCCTCCTTGGCGTGCATCGCCGAGTCCATGGCGGCGGGCGCCGCCGCGTTTCCGGTGGCGACCGCTGCCGCAACGCCCCATGCGGTCCCGCCCGCCACGACGACGACCGCGACAACCGCGGCGGCCACCCCGACAGCCAGCGTGTGACGACGAAGGAACGACGGACGCGACGCCGGCTCGCCGGCCTTCATGCTGTCCGTGACGGCCATGCCGGGCGCCGTCGCGCCCTGCTGTAGCCCCGCGAGCCACGGCAGCGGAGTCGTCGGATGGTCCTGCTCGTCGCCGTGTTCGCCCGGCTCGTTCGTGTCCATGCCTCCACGCTGTCAGCGACAGGTCAGGAGGTCGCTCGGGAATTGTCAGAGGAACGTAAAGTCACCCGGAACACCGCGCCTCCGCCGTCCGCCGGCGCGGCATCGATGGTCGCGCCGAGCCGGCCTGCGAGCGTGTGCGCGATGGAAAGCCCGAGCCCGGTGCCCACCGGCCGCGCGCCGCGGTAGCGTGCGTGCAGGGCGCCGCGGTCGAAGGCCACTGGGGCGTCGTCGGCGCTCAGTCCCGGCCCACGGTCGCGCACCGAGACCTCCACCAGGCCGGGGTGTGCGCGGCCGGTGACAACGATCTCCGACCCGGCGGGGGCGACACGCAACGCGTTCTCGACCAGCCCGTCGAGGATCTGGCGCAGCCGCATCTCGTCGGTCACGACCCCGAGCGGCTCGGGCGGCAACGACACGCGCAGCACCACTCCGGCCCCGCCGCTCGCTCCCGACCACGCCCGCAGCACCGCCGCGACGGTGTCGCGCGCGTCGAACTGCTGCGGCACGATCGTGAAGTCGTCTGCTTCCAGCCGCGCCAGCTCCAGGAGGTCGTCGACGAAGCGCCGGAGCCGCTCCGACTCGGCCGAAAGCGTCCGGCCGGCCTCGGCGACCCCCTCGGGAGGGATGACGCCGTCGGCCAGGGCCTCCGCGTAGCCGCGGATCGCCGTGAGCGGGGT
This sequence comes from Leifsonia sp. TF02-11, assembly GCF_017565305.1. Classification (GTDB taxonomy): domain Bacteria; phylum Actinomycetota; class Actinomycetes; order Actinomycetales; family Microbacteriaceae; genus Leifsonia. The sequence continues at coordinate 211,027 of NZ_JAGEKP010000001.1, read as the reverse complement.
GCGGATCTCGTGGGAGACCGAGAGCAGGAACTCCCGCTGCCGGTCCTCGCTCGTCGCCAGCGCCGTGTCGAGCGTGCGCAGCGCTTGCGCGATGTCCTCGATCTCGGCGACCGGCTGCGCCTCGATCGGCACCCGCCGCCTGCCGCCCGCGAGAGCCCGCGCGCCGTCGGCCAGGCGCCGCAGCGGGCGGCCGACGAGGCGCGCGAGCAGCACCCCGGCAGCCGTCGCGACGACCAGGCCGATCACGAGGGCGACGAGGATGCCGCGCAGCAGGTCGGAGTCGCCGGCGGCGATGTCGGCCACCTTGCGCACGCCCACGATGCCTCCACCGTCCCCGCCCGGGATGCCGACGAGCACGGCGTCCTTGCCGTTCACCGTCGTCGTGGTGGAGACGGTTCGCCCCGCTCTCAGCTCCCGCACCACCCTCGGACCGACGAAGGCGCGGGCGGCGCCGGTCACGGTGCCGTCGGGCGACACCACGGCGAACCGGTCGCCGACGACCGCGAGCCGCCCCGCGCCCACCCGACCGGAGGCGACGAGCGCGGTGGCCTGCGCTTTGAGTTGCTGCCGTGCCTGGTCCTCCTCGACGGTCTGCACCACCTGCACGGCGACGAGTGCGGTCACCAGCACCGCGATCAACGCCACCGCGAACGTGACCAGCACGAACCGGCCGCTCAGCGAGCCGAACAGCCGCCGGCGCGGCGCCTCGCCCGTCACGCCTCGTCCGCGACGCTGTAGCCCACTCCGCGCACTGTGCGGACGATCCCTGCGGCGTCACCGAGCTTGACCCGCAGCTGGGCGATGTGCACGTCGACCGTGCGGCTGCTGCTGTAGTCGGCGACGCCCCACACGGACGAGAGCAGTTGTTCGCGCGTGAACACCCGTCCCGGCTGGCTCATCAGCCGGTCGAGGAGGTCGAACTCGGTCGCGGTGAGGTCGACGCGGCCGGCGGCGGTCTCCACCCTGCGCCGCGCTCCGTCGAGGCGCACGCCGCCGACCGTGCGCGTCGGGGCCGCGACGGGTCCGGCCGCTCTGCGCACCATCCCCTTGATGCGGGCGACGAGCTCCCGCGGCGAGAACGGCTTGGTGAGGTAGTCGTCGGCGCCGAGCTCGAGCCCGAGGATGCGGTCGATCTCGTCGTCGCGCGCGGTCACGAAGATGACGGGCGTCCAGTCGTCCCTCGCCCGCAGCGTGCGGCACACCTCGATGCCGTCGAGCCCCGGGATGCCGACGTCGAGCACGATCGCGACCGGCCTCAGCCGGTCGACCGCGGCCAGCGCCTGGCGGCCGTCGGTCTCGACGTGCACGCCGAAGCCCGCACCGGAGAGGTACAACCGTTCGAGTTCCACGATCGCGGCCTCGTCCTCCACGACGAGCACCAGACCTCTCTCTTCGCCCACCCGTCCATCTTGACGGCTCGACGCCGCCCGCCGCACCGTTTCGCTGCGGCCTTACCGTTTCCTTACATTCGGCGTTCGGCCGCTCGCCCTCGCCCGGCCGCCGCCCTCACGGCGTCACGATGTCGAAGTCCGGGTCGCCTCCGTCGAGCACGTCGGTCAGCTTCGTGAGCACGCCGAGGTCGCCCTCGACCTGTAGGCCGTCGGAGCTCGTGTCGCCGCCGACGAGTGTCAGCAGCCGCGGCTTGCTGAGCGTGATGTGCAGGGGCGCGTCGCCGGACGGTTCGCGCTCGACGTAGATCAGCACGCCGTTGCGCAGTGTCAGGTGGAAACTGCGGCCGAGGTCCGTCAGCGTGATGTCGAGGGCGAGGTCCAGGTCCCACGCCTTCGGCCCGTCCACGGTGATCGCGACCGCGTCGAACAGCTGCTCCGGCGAGAGCTGGATGAGGATGGCCGGCGCGTTCGCGGTCGTCGGCGTCCCGAAGTTCCCCTCCCGCAGCTCGGTGGCCCCCGACAGGAAGAAGTTGCGCCAGGTGCCGTTCTCCGACCCGTACGCGAGCTGCTCCAGCGTGTCGGCGTAGAGCGCCTTCGCCGCCGCGTGCTCGGGATCGGTGAACACCGCGTGGTCCAGCAGCGTCGCGGCCCAGCGGAAGTCGCCGTCGTCGTAGGCCTGCCGGGCGAGCTCGACCACGCGCTCCACGCCGCCGATCGCGGCGACGTACCGCTCCGCCTGCGCCTGCGGCGGGTGCGGCCACAGCCGCGCGGGATTGCCGTCGAACCAGCCCATGTAGCGCTGGTAGATCGCCTTGACGTTGTGGGAGACCGAGCCGTAGTAGCCGTGCGTGCTCCACTCGGCGACGAGCGCGGGAGGCAGTTCGAAGATCTCCGCGATCTCCGCGCCGGTGTAGCCCTGATTGATGTACCGCAGGGTCTGGTCGTGCAGGTAGCCGTAGAGGTCGCGCTGCACGCTGAGGAAGTGCCGGATGCGCTCGGCGCCCCAGGTGGGCCAGTGGTGTGAGGCGAATAGCACGTCGGACGAGTCGCCGTAGCGCTCGATCGCCTCGGTGAGGTACTGCGACCAGACGTGCGGGTCGCGCACCAGCGCTCCGCGCAGCGTCAGCAGGTTGTGGAGGTTGTGGGTGGCGTTCTCGGCCATGCACAGCGCGCGATATCGCGGGATGTGGAAGTGCATCTCCGACGGCGCCTCCGTGCCCGGCGCGAGCTGGAACTCGATCTCGACCCCGTCGAACGTGTGCCGCTCCCCGGTCTCCTTGACGTCGATCGTCGGCACCAGGATGCCCGCCTCCCCGGTGGAGGTGGTCTGGCCGAGGCCCGCGCCGACCTGGCCCTGGGGGCCGCGCGTGAGTGCCGCGCCGTACATGTACCCGGCGCGGCGGGCCATCGCCGTTCCCGCGTAGACGTTCTCGGCGATCGCGTGCTCCAGGAAGCCGTGCGGTGCGACGATCTGCACCCGCCTGGCCTCCAGGTCGGCGCTCTCCACCACGCCGAGGACGCCGCCGAAGTGATCGATGTGGCTGTGGCTGAAGATGACGGCGACCACCGGACGGTCGCCGCGGTGCTCGCGGTACAGCGCGAGCCCCGCCGCCGCCGTCTCCCGCGAGATGAGCGGGTCGACGACGATGACGCCGTTGTCGGTCTCGATGAAGGACATGACCGACAGGTCGAGCCCGCGCACCTGGTAGATGCCCTCCACGACCTCGAAGAGCCCGTGCTTGGCGACCAGCCTCGACTGCCGCCACAGACTCGGGTTGACGGACGCCGGTGCATCGCCGTCGACGAAGTCGTACGCCGACGCGTCCCAGACCGCGTTGCCGTCGCCGTCGCGGATCACCGGGTCGGCGAGGGTGCCGAGGAACCCTCGATCCGCGTCGTCGAAATCCGAGGTGTCACCGAACGGCAACGTCCCCACGAGGGCGGCGTTGGCGTCGGCGACGGGCGCAGTCGGGTCGTTCTGCTTCATGACGTGCTCTCCTCCGGTCCCGCACGGCCGGTGGCCGCGCCGCTACCGCAGAGAGTCCCGCAGCGGGGAGGTCGCCGTCAAGACCCCTTCTGCACCGCCGGTTCCCGCCACATCGTCGTCACCTGAGCATCGTCGAGCACCGCGCGGAAGGCACCGATCGGCCGGAAGCCCGCGCGCTCGTAGCGGTGGTCGTTGGCCGGGTTGGTCGACTCCAGATACGCGGGAACGCCGGCGGCGTCGAAGCGCGCGAGGTTCTGGGCGAGCAGCTGCTGTCCGATGCCGCGGCCGCGGTGGTCGGGGTGGGTGGCGAGCAGGCTCAGGTACATGTGGGGCCGTTCGCGCGGGCGTGCCCCCTCGAACAGGGTCAGCAGCCGCTCGTAGGCGGCGAACCGTTCGGGGGACAGCACGTCCGCCATCAGCACGTCGAGCTGGTGTTCCTGCTCGGGCGTCAACTCGTCGGTCCCGGGCGGGACCCAGACCGCGACCGTCGCGGCCTCCCCCGCCGGACCGTCGCTCAGGAACAGGGTGCCGTGGGCGACGGCACCCTCCACATAGGGTCGCCAGAACGGCAGCAGATGCTCGGTGCCGCCGTCGGCTGCGATCAGGGCGGGGCCCCATACGGGGTCATCGCGGAACGCCAGGGCCAGCGTCGCGGTGACGGCCTCCACGTCGGCCGTCGTCGCCGTGCGCACATCCATATCGGAACTGTAGCGCGCCGCGACGGCACCCCGTTCAGCGAGCGGAGAGCAGCTCCAGCACCTCGGCCGTGGTGCCGAGCTCGCCCAGCTTGGGGAACTGGTAGGCGATCGACGCCTCGTGCGCCTCCGCGACGTCGCTCATCGCGTCCACGACGAAGGCCACGTGATACCCGAGCTCGAAGGCCGCGCGCGCCGTCGATTCGACTCCGGAGGTCGTGGAGACGCCGGTCAGCACGATCTGCGTGGCACCGACCTCCCTCAGCTTCGCGTCCAGGTCGGTCGACCCGAACGCGCCGAGCGTGCGCTTGGTGACGAGGATGTCGCTCGGCTGCCGGTCGAGCTCAGGCAGCAGCTCGGTCGCCTGCGGCGGCAGGCTCCGCGCTCCCACGTGCCCCGACGCCTTGCCGCGCTCGGTGCGGCCGGGCGCCGTGCCCTCGACGTTCACCAGCACGACGGGGAGGCCGGCAGCGCGGAACGCAGCGGCGAGCTGCGCCGAGTTCGCGACGATCTGCTCGATCGGGTGCGCGGTGGAGTGACCCAGGATGCCGGTCTGGAGGTCGATGACGACGAGGGCGGGGGTCTCTTCGAGCTCGATGCTCATGCGTGCTCCTTCGGGTGGGAATGCGTCCGATGCGAACGTTCGTAGCCATAATAATCAGCCCAGCTGATGATTTGCACACGCTATGATCGGGCCATGACCCGCTCCGCGCCTCCGACCGACGCGCCGCTCGGGCCCCTCGTCAAGAAGGTGCACCTGCGATTGCAGCGGTTGGCCGACGACGCCCTCGCCCCGACCGGGCTGGATCGCCGCGAATACGCGGTACTGCGCGTGCTCATCGCGAACGAGCCGCTGTCGCAGCAGGCGCTGGCCGCCCTGCTCGGCGTCGACCAGACCACGATGGTGGCCGTCATCGATTCCCTCGAGGCCAAGGCGGCCGTCACCCGCCGGCCCGACCCCGCGGACCGGCGGCGCAACGCCGTCCAGGTCACCCCGGAGGGGCACGCAGCCTTCCGCCGGGCACTGGCCGCCTACACGGCCGCCGAGGCCGACTTCCTCGCGCCCTTGGGCGCCGCCGACGCCGAGCGCTTCCGCGCGGCCCTCCACCTCCTGCTCGACGCGGCAGGCCCTAAGGATCAGGCGGGGAAGGCCACCGGGTAGGCCTCGGCGAAGTCGGCCGAGCGGCCGACAGCGGCCCAGCGCTCGTCGTCGGCGAGCAAGCGGCGGTCCTGCGCGAGCGACATCTCCACGGCGTTCACTCCGAGCGGCAGGTGCTCCGGCAGGTCGTCGCGGCCGGCCAGCCCCACGAGGATCTCCGCCGCCCGACGCGGGTCACCCGCCGGACCCTCCGGGTTCTGCCGGAGGCGCGTGTTCACGGCGCCGATGGTCTGCTCGTACCCCTCGGGGATGTCGTGCACCGTCATCGAGGAGCCGGCCCAGTCGGTGCGGAACCCGCTCGGCTCCACCACGAGGACCCGGATGCCGAACGGCGCCGTCTCGGCGCGCAGCACCCGGCTGAACCCGTCGATCGCGAACTTGGCAGCCTGATACGACGCGATCCCCGGCGAGCCGCCGACGCGTCCGCCCACCGATGAGAACTGCACGATGAGGCCCCCGCCCTGGGCGCGCAGCAGCGGGATGGCCGCCTTGGACACCGTGTAGACGCCCCAGAAGTTGGTCTCGAACTGGGCGCGGACATCGGCATCGTCGGCGGTCTCGATCGGCGCAACGTTGGCGTAGCCGGCGTTGTTCACGATCACGTCGAGCCGCCCGAACGTGGCGTGCGCCTCATCGAGGGTCGCGCGCACCCGCTCGGGATCAGTGACGTCGAGGGCGAGCGGGAGGATGCGGTCGCCGTACTGCGCGGCCAGGTCGTCGAGCTGCTCGGGGCGGCGGGCCGTGGCGGCGACGCGGTCGCCGGCCTCCAGCGCGGCGACGACGAGTTCGCGGCCGAAGCCGCGGGAGGAACCGGTGATGAACCATGTCTTCTGCATGTCGTTAATAAAACACCGTTTCATTATTTTGTGCAACCCTGTTGCGGTAAACTCTCAGCCATGACGACGAGCGACCCGCAGCGTGCCGACTTCCAGCGCGCGCGGTCCCCCGAGGCCAAGCACGCCCGCGAGACCGCGATCCTGCAGGCGGCGCGCACGCTCGGCGCGCGCGACGGCATCCGCCAGGTGACGCTCACCGACATCGCCGTCGAGACCGGGATGCACAAGTCGGCGATGCTCCGCTACTTCGAGACGCGGGAGGAGATCTTCCTGCGGCTCACCGCCGACGGCTGGCGCGAGTGGACGCCGGCCGTCTGCGACCGGATCGCCGCCGAGGAACCGGCGACGGCCTCCACGGTCGCCGCCGCGTTCGCGAGCACGCTCGCTGCGCGGGGCGCGTTCTGCGACCTTCTCGCGCAGGCGCCGCTCAACCTCGAGCGCAACGTCTCGCTGGACGCCGTGCGGACCTTCAAGCTCACCACCCGCGACTGCCTCGACCGCATCGTCGACGCGATGCGGTCCGCCCTGCCGAGGCTGAGCGAGCAGGACGGTGTCGACGTCGTCGCCACCGCGACCTCCCTCGCCGGGACGTTCTGGCAGATCGCGACCCCCTCGCCGGAGGTCGCGGCCCTCTACGCGTCCGACCCGCGGATGTCGCACGCGCTGATCGACATAGAGCCGCGCCTCGCGCGCATCCTCACGGCCCTCCTGCAGGGGCAGCTCCTGCAGGGCCGGCTCGCCGCCTCCCCCACCCCCTGACCACTGCCGAGGGGCACGTTGTTGTCCCTTTCGTGCACCCAAAGGGACAACAACGTGCCCCTCGGCGTTCGGACTGCGGGAGGTGCGGGAACGCGGGAGCGGGGCAGCTGCCCGCTACTGCGGGTGCGGGGTCTCGCCGCGCTCGAGCATGGCGACGAGCTTCGCGAGGCGGTTGCCGCGGCTCGTCGCGCTCGGTGCCGTCATGAGGCGGTGCAGCACGGAGTAGCGATTGGCCGCGTTCAGCGTCGCGAAGGTGGCCGCTGCGGCCTCCGACACCTCGAAGGCGGCGAGGAGGTCCTCCGGCATCTCCGCGTTGCGCGAACTGGCGTAGGCGCGCTCCCACCGTCCGTCGGCTTTGGCCCGCTCGATCTCGGCCTGTCCGCGCTCGCGCATCCTGCCCTCGGCGATCAGCCCCTCCACGAGGCCGATGTTGCGCTGCGACCACAGCGAGGCCGCCCGCCTCGGCGTGAACCTCTCGACGAACGTGGTCGCGTCGCGGCTGCGCTTCTGCCCATCGATCCACCCGCTGCACAGCGACTCGTCGACCGCCTGCGCGTAGGTCAGGGAGGTCGGATCGGTCGTGCCCTTCTTGGCGAGCACCAGCCAGACCCCGTCGGAGACGCCCTCGTTCACGTCCAGCCACGCGCGCCAGCCGGCGGCGTCGGGCACGATCAGCTCGTCCGCGTCCATCCCCATGCCGAAACCCTAGCGGCGGGCACCGACAACCCGAGCCGCCTCCTCACACGTGCAGCAGCACCAGCACGTGGTACACGACGAACGCCGGCCAGACGATCGCCTGCAGCAACCCCCACACGACACCCCAGAACGAGCCGTCGGAGATCGACACGAAGTACACCGCCGCCCCGATGTACGCGATGAAGAAGAAGAACCCCCACTGGGCCGACTGCACGTACACCCTGCCCCGACCGTTGTCGCCCATGACACCTCCGTTCCTCGCAAACCAGCCTAACGATGCCGACGCAGCGGGGCGATAGCGCAGGGCGCGGTGTCACACGGGCGTGAGCTGCGTCGTCTGAGGGGTGTACGCAGTGAGCGGAAGGTGGACGGGATGCGAGTGTTCGTAGCGGGCGGAAGCGGTGTGCTCGGGAGGCGGCTGGTGCCCCAGCTCGTCGAGCACGGCCACGCGGTGACGGCGTCGACGACGTCCGCCGCCAAGGTCGGGCTGATCGAGGCGATGGGCGCGCGGGCCGTGGTCATGGACGGGCTCGACGCCGCCTCCGTCGGTCGCGCCGTGGGGTCGGCCGAGCCCGAGGCGATCATCCACCAGATGACCGCCATCAACCCGGTGCACGCAGGCAAGCCCGACATCAAGCACCCGGACCAGTGGTTCGCCGGGACCAACCGGCTGCGCGTCGAGGGCACCGACCATCTGCTCGCCGCCGCGCAGGCGCAGGGCGTCACGCGCTTCCTGGCGCAGGGCTATGCGAGCTGGAACGGCCTGCGCGAGGGCGGCTGGATCAAGACGGAGGACGATCCGCTCGACACGTTCGAGGGCACCCCGACGGCGCCCGTGATGGCGGCGATGAGGCACGTGGAGGACGCGGTGACGGCCTTCGGAGGCACGGTGCTGAGGTACGGCGCCCTCTACGGCCCCGGCGCGACCGACGACCAGGTGGAGATGGTCCGCAAGCGGCAGTACCCGCTCGTGGGCCGCGCCCAGGGGTACAGCTCGTGGATCCACCTCGACGATGCGGCGTCGGCCACCGTCCTGGCGCTCGAGCAGGGGGCGACCGGCGTCTTCGACATCGTCGACGACGAGCCGGCGCCCGCCAGCGAGTGGCTGCCGTACCTGGCGAAGGTCGCGGGGGCCAAGCCCCCACGGCGTGTCCCGGTCTGGCTCGCCCGTATCGCGGCGGGCGACCAGGCCGTCATGATGATGACGGAGGGCCGCGGCTTCTCCAACGCGAAGGCGAAGCGGGAGCTGGGCTGGACGCTGCGGTACCCGTCGTGGCGACAAGGATTCGAGGAGGGCCTGACGTGACCGGTGAGGACGAGACCTTCGAAGAGTTGCGGCCGCTGCTGTTCTCGATCGCGTACCGCATCCTCGGCAGCGTCACGGAGGCCGAGGACGCCGTGCAGGAGACCTGGCTGCGGTTCGAGGCGGCACAGGTGCAGCCGACCTCCCTCAGGGCGTACCTCTCGACGGTCGTGACCCGCGTCTCGATCGACGTGCTCGGATCGGCCCGGGTGCGCAGGGAGGCCTATGTCGGGCCGTGGTTCCCCGAGCCGCTGCTCTCGGACCCGTACGAGGATCCCGAGCGGGCGGCCGAGCTCTCCGACTCCCTGTCGATGGCGGCGCTCCTGCCGCTCGAACGCCTCTCCCCGCTGGAGCGCGCCGTGTTCGTGCTGCGCGAGGTGTTCGCGTTCGACTTCCCCGAGATCGCCGCGGCCGTCGGCCGGTCGGAAGCCGCGTGCCGGCAGCTGGCCGTGCGCGCCCGGCGGCACATGGACGACGGGCGCCCGCGGTTCGACGCCGACCGCGCTGAGCGGGAGGCCTTGGCCAGTCGGTTCTTCGACGCCTTCCGCGCCGGAGACGTGGAGGCGCTGCGCGCGCTGCTGGTCGCCGACGTCGACATGGTGGGCGACGGCGGGGGCAAGGCCCCGCAGTGGGCGCAGCGGATCGTCGGCGTGGAGAACGTGGCGCACGTGCTGGTGGCGATGTCGGGACCGTTCCAGGCGATCGGCGGCATCGTCGAGCCCCGCGAGATCAACGGGCAACCCGGTGCGGTGTTCCGCGACCGCGACGGCGGTGTGGTCAACACGATGGTGCTGGAGATCGTGCCGGGCGGCATCCAGACGATCCGCAGCGTCATCAACCCGGACAAGCTCGGTCACGTCGGTCCAGTCGCTGACGCCTGGTCGGTGCTGCGGGAGGCCAACCGTGCTCGACTCGCGGCCGGCGGCGACCCGCTGCCCCCGCTGGCCAAACGCCGCTTTCCGGAGTGATCGGCGCACGACGAACGCCGACCGGGCGCGTCGGTCGTTCCGTCCCGGCCGTGCTCGCCGCTACTCTCGCCTCATGGTCTCCGTCCCGCTCTCCGACGCGCAGGTGCGCGAGCTGCGCGAGAAGTACGCGGCCGGCGCCCGCCAGGTGCAGCTCGCCGACGAGTACGGCGTGCGCCAGAACACGGTGTCGAGCCTGGTCACCGGTCGATCGCGGCTGGAGGCGGGCGGCCCGATCCTGCCGGGCAAGAGCCGCAAGGTGACCAGCGAGGAGGTCGTGGCCATCCGCGAGGCCATCGCCGCGGGAACCCCGCGCGCCGCCATCTCGGAGCGCTACGGGATCTCGCACCAGATGGTCTCGAACATCGCGTCCGGCCGCGCCTTCGCTGACGTCGGCGGTCCGCTCACCAATTCCGTCGCCGCCCGCGCCCGGCCGTTGACCGTCGAGCAGGTCGAACGCATCCGCGAGCGTCTGGCCGCGGGCGACGACCGCGCGGCCGTCGCGGAGGCCTTCGGCGTCTCGCACTGGACCATCGCTTCCGTCGTCCGCGGCGCCACGACCGGGGTCGCCGAGACGGCGGGTGAGGACGACGAGGTCGTGCAGATGCGGCGCCTGCACAGCGAGGGTGTCTCGCAGACCGAGATCGCGCGACGGTTCGGCACCAGCCAGCAGCGGGTCAGCCTCATCGTCCGCGGCAGCAGCCACGCGGCGCACGGCGGCCCGATCGCCGAGCCGCACCGCCACCGGCTCGGCGACGACGAGGTGCGCAGCATCCGCGAGGCCTACGCCGCCGGCGCGCCACTGGCCGAGCTGGCGGAGCGGTACGACGTGACAGCGGCGCTGCTGCGCCTGGTCGTGACCGGCCGCACCTACGCCGACCGTCCCGGCCCGATCACGCCGTCGGAGCGGCACGCGTGACGCGTCGGCGATCGAAGGGCACGTCGTTGTCCCTTTCGGCGCCCGAAAGGGACAACAACGTGCCCTTCGGCGTGCGGGTCGGTGACGTGCGGCTCAGGTGAGAGGCGGCGCGGCCTCCTCCGCGCGCGGCTCGACCGCCTCCGCACCCGCATCCCGCTCCACCCGGCGGTAGTGCCGCAGCACCAGCCCGAGCGTGACGATGCCGACAGCCGACACGAACGCCAGCCCGATGACGTAGAGCAGCATCGCCAGGGCCTCCACCTGATTCGCCGTGCTCTGCTGCAGGGCGCCGTTCTGCAACTGCTGCAGCGCGTCGCCGGTGAAGAGCACCGCGAAGAACGACGCGATGTCGGCGGCGGAGTCCCAGGCTGCGTGCAGCAGGGAGACGCACGCGTAGGCGAGCAGGATCCACCACGACCAGCGGAACCGTCGGCCTCCGCCCGCCGCACCGAAGATCACGGCGCCGAGGATGGCCGTCCACATCACGTGCCCGACCGGCGCCAGGATGGCGCGGACCAGCTCGGTCTCCAGCAGCGAGACGAGGTCGATGCCGCGGGAGGTGATGGCCGCGTTGAACGCGTACCCCGCCGACTCGAACGCCGCGAACCCCGCGCCGATCGTCGCACCGAGGAGCGCGCCCTGTTTCGCGGTCTTCGGCACGGTGCGCCAGCCGAAGATCACCAGCAGCACGACCTTGACGAACTCCTCGATCAGCCCGACCAGCCCGTACACCCAGAAGCTCTCGTGGAGGTCGGCCTCCAGCAGCGACGCCCCGAGCACGCCGAAGATCCCGCCGACGAAGAACGCCAGGATGAGCTGCAGGGTGCTGATCGACCCGGTCACCCGTTCGATCGCGAACAGGACGACGCAGAACGGCACGAGGAAGCTGCCCAGCAGGATGAGGGTCGGCACGAGGTTGTTGTTGCCGGTGACCGCGGTGACCACGATCGTGATGACCCACAGCCCCAGGCCCGCGAGCAGGGTCTTCCACCACCAGCCGTGGTGGTGGTGCGGGTGGTCACGGCTCTCGACGTTCGGCACGACGGCGGTCATGCGGCCGACGCTACTCCATCGAGGGCTACCGGTTCGCGTCCCGGTTCGTGATCGTGAAGGCCAGCTGTGCAGCCGGGCCGAACACGGGGAGCGCCCGCGCGGCATCCGGGAGCGGGAGGGCGGCGCGGATGACGTTCGGGTTCTGGGGGTCGGGGGTCAGCGTCAGCTCGTTCGCCATCTGGCCGAGCTGGTTGATCGCGCCGGGGACCGCGCTGTTCCAGCCGGTCCAGGCGCCGAAGCGCCCGTCGGCGGAGCGGCCGATGTCGACGATGAGCACGTCCTGCCAGTCGCCGACCTGCTCCAGGTTGCTGCTGAAGTCGAAGACGCCGTTGCGCGTGATGACCTGATACACGCGCAGGGTCAGCGCGTACCGGGAGAGGTCCTGGCTGAGCTGCGCATAGCTGCCGACGGGAGCCGCCGCCTGCGGCGCGAGGTCGTGCGCCACCGACGCCACCGCTGCAGCGGCCACGGCCGGGAGGGTCGGATCGAGCGGGTTGTCGAGGGCGACAGTGACCGGCTCCAGCGAGGGCGCCTCGCGCTCCTGCTCGTCCTCGCCCGCGCTGAACGAGTCGAGGAAGCGATGCCACCAGCCCTGGCGGGGAGGCTCGCTCTGCGCGGCCGCCGCCGGCGCGGTCGCTGTCGTCGAGGGCACTGCCGGCGCCGGGTCGTCCCCCACTCCCGGCGTCACGTTCGTCGGTGGGAGGTCGCTCGGCGGCTCCTTCGAGAACAGGAACGTGCCCACCAGCGGGATCGGCGCGTCCACCGAGTCGTCGCCAGGGGCTCCCGGCGCATGCTGCGCGATCTCGGCGTTCAGCTGCACCGGGTTGTAGTGCACCGCCTTCTGCTCGGTGATGAGCACGGACAGCCCGCGGATGGCGAGCTGGAGGTCGGCCTGCCAGGCGACGTCCGGGTGGGCGTCGACCGCCGCTGCGGGAGGCAGCGAGCTCAACTCCACCTGCACCGCCCAGTGCCCGAACAGGAAGCGCGACAGGTTCTGGTAGCCCTCCTCCGAGTTCACCTCGCCGTACGGGCCGGAGTGCGACTTGTAGACGAAGGCGCGGTGCGCGCCCTTCACGTACGCGTTCTCGATGAGCACGAGCCCGTCGCTGCGCGGCCCGACGCCCAGCTTGGCCAGGTTGTAGTCGGTGGAGTCGGTGCCGACGATGCAGAACACGTCGTCGACGTCGAAGATGTCGGCCGGGATGACGCGCGGATCCCACGCTTCGCCCAACGGCTTGTCGCCGAACTTCTTGCCCGGCGTCAGATACCCGTACATCTTGGGAGGAGAGAAGATGTCGGACCCGGCCGGTCCGAACGTCTCCATCAGCCAGTTCATCAGGCCGCCGGTGAAGACGATGCCGCCGTGCGGGGTCGCGTAGGTGCAGAACTTGGCGACGAGCTCCTTGGCGGGGATGCGGCCGTCCTCCTCGCAGATCTTCTGCATCATGCAGCGCGCTACCAGGCCGCCCATCGAGTGCGCGACGAGGAACACCTTCGGGGCGCCGGTCTTCTCGCGCACCAGGAGGACGAGATCGTAGAGTTCGCGCGCCGCCTGCTCGATGTCGAACCCTTGAGCCGTGGTGTGCTCGCGCACGAGGTCCTCTGTCCAGGTGATCGCCCGGTCGAACAGGTTGCCCGAGCGGGGCGTGGGCGCCGCGTAGGTGGTCGCGGCCTCGTCGTAGAAGCGGTGGATCCAGATCGACTTCTGCGGAAGCGTGCCGTCGACCGCCGTCGCGAGCAGCTCCTTCTGGCTCCCCCGCACGAGCACCTGGTAGTCGTGCTCGCCGAGCAGCCGCAGCAGCGGCCCCTCGAACTGGTAGAACTTCGGATCGCCGTCGCCGTTGACCCTGGTGTGGGTGGCGCCCTCGTTGAAGCCGTAGAAGGGATCGTTGACCGTGGCGTCGATCTGGCTGGTCGGGCCGGCGTACCCGCGGCAGTAGACGATCGGAAGCTCATTCACGCTGACACTGTCGCGCACGCCAGTCGCCCGCGGCAAGCCAACTCCCCCCGAGATTCGTCACGAATGTCGATATTCGTGGCACGAATGGTGACATTCGTGACGAATCTTCGGGTGGGGAGGGCGCTCAGCCGCCGATGCGGATGAGCTTCTTGTTGACGAACTCGTCGGCGCCGAAGCGGCCGAGCTCGCGGCCGGAGCCGGAGCGCTTCACGCCGCCGAAGGGCAGCTCCGCGCCGTCGGCCAGCACGACGTTGACGAAGACCATGCCGGCCTCGATCTGGTCGGCGACGCGGTCGGCCTGCGCGGGGTCGGTCGTGTAGAGGTACGAACCGAGGCCGAACGGGGTGTCGTTCGCGATGCGCACCGCTTCGGCCTCGTCCTTCGCGCGGAAGACCTGCGCGACCGGCCCGAAGAACTCCTCCTTGGAGGCAGGGTTGTCCGGCGTCACGTCGGTCAGCACCGTGGTCTCGAAGAACGCGCCGTTGCGGCCGCCGCCGCGCACCAGCGTCGCCCCGGCCGCGACCGCGCGCTGCACCTGGTCTTCGAGGCCCTCGGCGGCCCGAAGCGACGACAGCGGGCCCAGTGCCGCGCTCTCGCTCGTCGGGTCGCCGGCCTCCACCTCGGCGAGCTTGGCGGTGAACTTGGCCAGGAACGAGTCGTACAGTTCGTCGGCGACGACGAAGCGCTTGGCCGCGTTGCAGGACTGCCCGCTGTTGTCGAGGCGCGCGTCGACGGCGTTCTGCACGGTGGCGTCGAGGTCATCGGTCGACAGCAGGATGAACGGGTCGGACCCGCCGAGCTCCAGCACGACCTTCTTGAGGTTGCGGCCGGCGATCTCGGCGACCTTCGCGCCGGCGCGCTCGGAGCCGGTGAGCGAGACGCCCTGCACGCGCGGGTCGGCGATGACCGTCTCGATCTGGTCGTGCGACGCGTAGATGTTGACATAGGCGCCCTCGGGGAAGCCCGCGTCGAGGAAGATCTTCTCGATGGCCGCTGCCGACTCCGGGCACTGCTCGGCGTGCTTGAGCAGGATGGTGTTGCCGATGATCAGGTTCGGGCCGGCGAAGCGCGCGACCTGGTAGTACGGGAAGTTCCACGGCATGATGCCGAGCAGCACGCCGAGGCCCGACCGGCGCACGACGGCGGAGCCGGTGCCGTCGAGCAGCTGGATCGGCTCGTCCTTCAGGAACTCCGACGCGTGGTCGGCGTAGTACTCGTAGATCGCGCCGGCGAAGTCGACCTCGCCCAGCGCCTGCTCGACCGGCTTGCCCATCTCGCGCACGATGATGTCGGCCAGCTCCTGGCGACGTTCGACGTGCAGCTGACCGACCCGGCGCACCAGCGCCGCGCGCTCCTCGACCGTGGTCGTCTTCGACCAGGTGCGGTACGCGTTGTCGGCCGACGCGATCGCGGCCTCGAGGCCGGCGTCGGTGATCGTGTCGAAGGTCTTGACCGTCTCGCCCGTGGCGGGATTGGTCACGGCGTAGCTCATGTTGCTCCTTATTCCTACAGTGACGGGGTCGTGGCCCTGGGTGATCGTGGCGGAGGGCAGTCCGGAAGGGGCCCTCGGTAAGACCCTACGGGTCCGGTGCGGCTCGCGCTACGAGTCGCGCTACGAGTCGAAGCCGAGACCGACCGCATCGAGGGTCTTCTGGAGGACGTTCCTGCGCCCTTCGTTGTGGTCGGCGCGGTTCAGCGCCCATCTGCTGAGGTTGATGCCGGTGCTCGCCAGAGGCTCCGGCGGGAACGGCGTCGGCTTCGTGCGGACCATCTTCAGCTCGGTCAGCTCGGTCGGTGTGCCGCCCAGGAGGTCGAGCAGCACCCGCGCGGCGAACCGCGTGCTGCCGACGCCGAGCCCGGTGAACCCGCTCGCGTAGGCCACCCGCCCCTTGCGAGCGGTCCCGTAGAACGCGCAGAACCTGCTGCACGTGTCGATCGCGCCGGCCCAGCGGTGGGTCGCGCGGATGCCCTCCAGCTGCGGGAATGTCGTGAGCAGGTGCCCGGCGAGCCGTTCGAACGTCGCGCGCCGCTCCTCGTACGCGGGCTCGACCCTGCGGCCGTAGTGGTAGATCGCGTCGTAGCCGCCGAACAGCAGCCGGCCGTCGTGCGAGAGCCGGTAGTAGTGGAACTGGTTGCCCATGTCGGCCAGCCCCTGCCGGTTGCTCCATCCGATGTCGGCGAGCTGGCCGGCCGTGAGCGGCTCGGTCATCAGCACGTAGTCGTACACCGGCACGGTCATCAGCCGGTTGCGCTTGAGCAGCGCGGGGAACACGTTGGTCGCCAGCACCACCCGGTCGGCCGTGACGACCGTGCCGTTCACGCCCAGCCGCACCGGGCCGGACCCGTCGGTCTGCACGCCGTCGACCGACGATCCCTCGTAGAGCTTCACGCCGAGCGCCTCGCACGCCTCCGCGAGACATCTCGCCAGCTTCGCCGGGTGCACGAGGGCGGCGTCGCTGCGGTTCCAGACGCCGGCGAGGTAGGTGGGCGAGTCGACTTCGGCGCGCACCGCGTCCTCGTCGAGGAACTCGCCGTCGCCGTCGGCGGCGGCCTCTTCGGCCCAGGCGACCTGGTGGGGCTCGACCGCCACGTTCAGCACGCCGGTACGCTCGAAGTCGGCGTCCACGTTCAGCTCCGCGAGGGTGCGTTCGATCTCGTCGAGGTTCTCGCGGCCGAGCTGCTGGAGGCGGTCGAACTCCTTCGGGAACCGGGCGCGACCGTTGACCTCACCGTGCGTGAGGCTGGCCTCGCAGAAGCCGCCGTTGCGACCGGAGGCCGCCCAGCCGATCCGCTCGGCCTCCAGCAGCACCACGCGCGAGCCGGGGTCCCGCTGCTTGGCGAGCAGCGCGGTCCACAGGCCGAGGTAGCCCCCGCCCACGACGGCGAGGTCGGCGCGGAGCGGCTCCTCGACCGCCGGGCGCCGGGCGGCCGGTGCGTCGGCGATCCAGAACGAGCCGTGCTTGCTGCCCTCCAAGAGGTGCGCAATTGCGGAGGCGGAGGGGGCGTGCCGTTCGAAGACGGTCGTGTGGGGCATGGAGCTCCTCTGGCGGAACGGAATGGGTCGGAACGGGATGGGTCGGAAGGGGATGGACGGTGGCGCAGCGCGGCGGGCGCGGTCACGCCACCCGGTCGGGCTCGGCCCGCGGCACCGAGTCGAGCAGCAGACGGGTGTACTCGTGCTGCGGGTTCGACAGCAGGTCGACCGTGCGGCCGCTCTCGACGATCTCGCCGGAGCGCATCACGACCGTCCGCTCGCACACCGTGCGCACGACGCCGAGGTTGTGGCTGATGAACAGCACGGTCAGCCCGCGGTCGCGCCGGATGTCGGACACCACGTCCAGGACCTGCGCCTGCACAGACACGTCGAGCGCGCTCGTGGCCTCGTCCATGACGAGCACGGCCGGTTCGATGGCCAGGGCCCGCGCGATCGCCACCCGCTGCCGCTGGCCGCCGGAGAGCGTCCGCGGCAACGCCTGGGCGTGCGCTTCGACGAGCCCCACCTGGCCGAGCAGCGCGAGCACCTGGGCGCGCGCATCCGCCGTGGCGATACCGGGGTGGTGGAGGCGCAGGGCGTCCTCCACCGCTCGGCCGACGCTCATGCGCGGGTCGAGCGACAGATACGGATCTTGGAACACCATCTGGATGCGGCGCGCGTGCCGGAGCCGGTCGGCGCGGGTGCGCGGCCTCCCGGACTGCACAGCGCCGTCGATCGACACCGTGCCGGCGTCCGGCTGCTCGAGGCCGACGATCATGCGCGCGAGCGTGGACTTGCCCGACCCGGACTCCCCCACGACGCCGAGCGCTTCACCAGCCGGAATCGCGATCGTCGCACCGCTGACGGCCCGCAGGGGCCCGCGACCGCGGATCTGGTAGGTCTTCGCGAGATCGTGCACGACGAGCACGGGAGGCCGGAGCACGCCGTCCGCGTCGAGCTCCGTGCGCTCGCGCGGCTCGTCGCCGGTGACCTCGATCGTCGGCGTCGCCGCGACCAGCCGTTGCGTGTACGGGTTGGCCGGCCTGCGCAGCACCTGGGAGGCAGCACCCTGCTCGACCACCTTGCCCTCGCGCATCACGTAGACGCGGTCGCAGAACGCCGCGGCAAGCGTCAGGTCGTGGGTGATGAAGAGCATTCCCATCGCCCGCTGCTCGCGCTGCTCGGCGAGCACGTCGAGGATCTGCGCCTGGGTGGTCACGTCGAGGGCGGTCGTCGGCTCGTCGCAGACGAGAAGCTTCGGCGAGCCGGCCAGCGCGCCGGCGATCATCACGCGTTGCAGCATCCCCCCGGAGAACTCGTGCGGGTACTGGCGCAGGTGTTCCTCCGGATGCGGCAGGTGCACCGCCGCCAGCAGCTCGATCGCCCGCGCCCGCGCCTCCGCCGCCGGCCGGCCCTCGCCGAGTCGCAGCGCCTCGGTGAGATGGTCGCCGAGCGTGCGCATCGGGTTGATGCCCGCGCGCGGGTCCTGAAAGATCATGGCCGCGGTGGAGAGCCGCAGCCGCTTCAGCTCGGCCCGGTTCGCGGTGAGCACGTTCGTGCCGTCGAGCAGCACGGAACCGGAGGTCTGCGCCCGGTCGGGCAGCAGGCCGAGCACCGTGCGCGCAGTCAGCGATTTGCCGGAGCCGGACTCCCCCACGAGCCCCACGGTCTCGCCGTCGGCCACCGCGAGGTCGATGCCGTGCAGCAGCTGCCGGGCGGTGCCGTGCTTGGGAGCCGGGAGGTCGAGCCTCAGTCCGGAGATCTCGAGCAGGGGGCCGCCCGCGCGGCCCGGGCACGTGGAGGTCATGCCGGCGTCCTTCCACCAATGCGGTCCGAGAGCTCTTCGCCGATCACGTTCACGGCGACGACCACGATCACGACCGCGACGGCGGGGACGATCGCGGGCAGAAAGTACCCGCCGGCGACCCCGGCCTGGGCTTCGTTGATCATCGCGCCCCAGTCGGCCGTCGGCGCCTGGACGCCGAGGCCGAGGAACGACAGGCCTGCGAGCTCCGCGAGCACGTAGCCGAAGTTCAGCGTGGACTGCGCGCCGACGGTCGGCGCGACGTTCGGCAGGACGCGGCGCACGGCGATCCACGACCCCGCGAAGCCCTGGACGCGGTAGGCGGAGACGTACGGGCGCGAGCGCTCCGTCGCAACGAGCTGGCGCGTGAGGCGGGCCACGAACGGCGAGTACGCGATGCTCATGGCGATCACCGGCGCCACCAGCCCCTTGCCGAACAGGGCCACCGCCATGATCGCGATCAGCAACGACGGGAAGGCGAACAGCACGTCGAAGATGCGGGCGAGCGTGGCGTCCAGCCAGCCTCCCCGCCAGCCGGCGACGAGTCCGAGCACGATGCCCAGGAGCGTGGAGGCGATGACCACCAGCAGCGGGCCGAGCAGCGCCGTGCGCGCGCCGAAGATCATCCGGCTCAGGGTGTCGCGGCCGAGGGCGTCGGCGCCCAGCCAGTGCGCGGGGCTCGGGTTCGCGTACACGGCGGAGAAGTCGACGTGGTCCGGGTCGTACGGTGCGATGAACGGCGCGAACACGGCCGCAAGGGCGATCACGGCCAGCACGACGATGGCGACCGTGAAGCCGAGGCGGGCGGGCCGGCGGACCGTCGAGCGCATCACCTTCAGGGCGAGAGTCGGTGTGGGGGCGCTCATCGTCCGGCCTCCCCCGCCGCTGCGCGCGGATCGATGACCGGCTCCAGCAGGTCGACGATCGCGTTCACCACGATGAACGCCGTGACCACCAGCAGCACGATCGCCTGCACGACGGGGAAGTCGAGCCGGTCGACCGACTGAACGAGCAGTGAGCCGATCCCGGAGATGCCGAACGCCGACTCGACGATGGAGGTCGCCACGAGCAGGCCCGCGACGAGCATTCCGCTCACCGTCAGGATCGGGCCGATCGCGTTGCGGAACACGTGCCGTCGCACGACCGTCGCCCGGCCGAGACCACGGCTGGTCGCGACCTCCACGTGCTCCCGGCCGAGCTGCTCGACCATGGACATTCGCGTCACCTTTCCGATCAGGACCACGAAGACGATCGCCAGCGCGATCGACGGCAGCACCAGGTGGTAGGCCATGTCGAGGAACCCGCTGCCCGACCCGAAGGCCGGGAACCAGCCCAGTTGCACGGCGAAGAGCGAGATCAGGACGATCGAGCCGACGAACGAGGGGATCGCCCCCAGCACGGTCAGCAGGGTCAGGGTCGCGCGGTCGGCGATCCGGCCGTGATTGAGCGCCGCGACCGTTCCGGCGATCAGGCCGACCACGGTGATCATCACGCCGGCCATCACGACCAGCCCGAGGGTCACCGGGAGTCGGTCGCCGATCACCGTGGCCACAGCCTGGCGGTACTGCAGCGACCGGCCGAAGTCGCCGTGCAGCATCCCTCCGAGCCAGTTCAGGTACTGCTGCCACGGCGGAAGGTTGAGACCGAACTCCGCGGTGACCTGGGCCACCGCCTCCGGGGACGGCTTGCGTCCCCGGAGGAGGAAGCTCACCGGATTGCCGGGAACCAGGAAGCGGGAGAAGAAGACCAGGAGCGAGGCGAGGAACAGCGTCAGCAGGAGCGAGCCGAGTTTGCCCGCGACCCGCCGCGCGGCCGCCTTACCGTGCGCCAATCGTGGCCGCCCAGGGGTAGTAGAGGAACGCCACGGACGGCGCGACTCCGGTGATCTTCTTGCCGACGAACACCGTCATCGGCCCCTGGAAGAGCGGCAGCCACGGCAGCTGCTGGTTCGCGATCTTCTGCAGCTCGGCCGACTTCTCTGCGCGCGCCTTCGGGTCGGCGATCGCGACCGCCTGGTCGACGAGGGCGTCGAAGCTCGGATCGGACCAGTTGCCGTAGTTGCTGAACTGGCCGGTGCGCAGCACGCCGTACATCTCCAACGGGTCGGGCGTGGAGAGGTACCAGGAGGTGTAGAACAGGTCGACGCCCTGGCGTGCCGTCGGGTCGGAGAACAGAGTGGTGTACGAGTCCGGCGTCATCGTCTGGATCTTCGCCTTCAGCCCGATCGACTCCGCCGCGGCCGCCGTGGCCTGGGCGACGACGCTGAAGTCTGCCCCCATCGGCGCGGTGCGGATGGTGATCGTCTTGCCGGTCGCGCCGGCCTTCTCGACCAGCTTCTTCGCGGCGGCGACGTCGTACTTGTAGGGCTCCAGCCCGCTGAAGGCCTGCTTCCTGGTGGCGTCGGACGCCTGGCCCCAGACCGACTCGGTGGTGAGCGCGTTCGTGACCGAGCCGTAGCCCTTGACCGCAGCGTCGACCACGCCCTGGCGATCCATCGCCATCAGCAGCGCCTTGCGCACGTTCAGGTCGCCGAGGACGCCCTTGAGGTTGCCGACGATCAGACTGCCGACCGCGGTGTTGAGGCCGAAGTAGAGCTTCCCGGCGTCGGAGGTGTTGAGCTTGGTGATCGCCTCGGTCGGCACCATCCAGCCGCCGTCGACCTGACCGGAGGTGAGCGCGTTCACGCGCGCGTTCGGGTCGGTCATGAAGAGGATCTTCACCGTGCCGGCCTTGGCCTTCAGCTTCGGGTCCCAGTACTTGTCGTAGCGGGTCAGCGTCACCGACTCGCCCGACTTCCAGGAGGTCAGCTCGAACGGTCCCGTGCAGTTGACCAGCCCGGTCGAGTTGCCGTAGTTCTTGCCCTTCGCCGCGAGCGTGGCAGCGGACTCCACCACACCGGCAGCGCCGCTGATGCCGAGGTTGAACTGCGAGTCGGGCTTGGTCAGGGTGACCGTGACCTCCATCGGCCCGGTCTGGTCGATCGACGCGACGTTCTGGTAGACGGAGAACCACGACGAGCCGACGGCCGGGTCGAGGTGCCGGCGCATCGAGGCGACAGCGTCCGCGGCGGTCATCGGAGTGCCGTCGTGGAAGGTCACGCCCGGTCGCATCTCGTAGACCCACGTCGTCGGGGTGGGGTTGCTGTACGACTCGGCGAGGCCCGGCGTGATCGTGTAGTCCGGGTTGAGACGCAGCATCGACTCGCAGACGTTCGAGAGCACCTGGTTGTCGGAGTAGTCGAACGCGTAGGCGTAGTCGAGGGAGTACGGCTCCGAGTAGGAGACCCAGGTGAACGAGCCGATGTCCCCGGAGGGCGCCGGGGTCTGCGCCGTCAGCTGGAACGACGGATGCGCGCCCGTCGACGGGGAACCGGAGCCGGCGGGAGAGCAGGCGGCGAGCGCGAGGCCCGTGACGAGGACGGCCGCCGTCGCGAGGACGAGACGGCGTCGGGTGCGGTGTCGAGGCATTTCGTGAATCCTCCTGTGGTGGGGGCGCTGTGGGTGGGGTGCGGTGCGGTCGTGCGGTGCGGTCGGGTCAGGCGGTCGTCGGCACGGTCGCGGCGTCGCGCACGTACACGGGCACGCCGCCGACCCAGGTCGAGACGACGGTGCTCTCGTGGATGCGGTCGGCTGGCACCGAGAACGGGTCGGGCTCGATGACGACCAGGTCGGCGCGGTAGCCCGGCGCGATCGTCCCGGTGTCGTGGTCGCGGTGGTTCACGTACGCCGAGCCGGACGTGTAGGCGGCGAACGCGGTCGCCAGGCCGAGTCGCTGCTGCTCTCCGCCGAGCGGCGCATCGCCCGAACCCGGGGAGACCCGGTTGACGGCGATGTGGATGGCGGCGAGCGGGTCGGCGCTCGACACCGGCCAGTCGCTGCCAGCGGCCAGCCGGGCTCCCGCCCGGTCGAGGTCGCCGAACGGGTACTGCCTGGCCTCCAGTGCGGCGTCGAGGAACGGCAGCGTCAGCTCGTCGAGCTGGGTCTCGTGGCAGGCCCAGAGCGCCTGAAGGTTCGCGATCGCGTCGAGCGCGGGGAACCGGGCGGCGTCCTCCTCCGACACGACCTGCAGGTGCGCGAGGTGGTGCCGTCCGTCGCTCGCGCCGTTCGCTGCGCGCGCGGCTTCGACGGCGTCGAGGGCCTCCTGCACCGCGCGGTCGCCGAGGGCGTGGAAGTGCACCTGGAAGCCGAGCCGGTCGAGCTCGGTGACGTACGTGGCGAGGTGCGCAGGATCGATGAACGACAGCCCCGCGTTGTCTGTCTCGTGACCGTGTGCGTCGAGGTAGGGCGACTTCATCGCCGCCGTGAAGTTCTCGGCGACGCCGTCGACCATGATCTTGACGGTGCCGAGGTCGAACCGGTCGTCGCCGAGCCGGCGGAACTCGTCGCGGCGCTCGACCATCCCGGCGATCTGCTCGGCGTCGGCGTCGCGCACCCACCACTGGGCGCCGCGGACGTGTGCGACGAGGGTGTCCTCCTTCAGTGCACGACGGTAGGCCGGCAGGTTCGGGGGCATCGTGGCGACAGTGCCGATCATGGCGTCCTGCCATCCGGTGATGCCGAGCGCGAGCAGCTCGGACTGGGCGCGGAGCAGGCCGGCGTACGCGAGCTCGTCGTCGATCTCCGGCTTGACGGCGTCGAACAGGTCGCCTGCACCCTCGTGGAACGTGCCGGCGGGGAAGCCGTCGGCCTCGCGCTCGATGCGGCCGTCGACCGGGTCGGGGGTGTTCGCGTCGAGCCCGGCGAGGCGGATCGCCGCCGTGCTCGCCCAGACGCTGTGGTGGTCGCGGCTGGCGACCAGCACCGGGCGGTCGCCGACCACGGCGTCCAGGAGGCCGCGCGCCGGCGCACCGCCGGGGAAGTGATCCATCGACCAGCCGCCGCCGAGGATCCAGCCCTCGGGGTTGGCCGCGGCGTACGCCGCCACCCGCTGCACCGTCTCGGCCGCGTCGGCGGAATCGGCCAGCGAGCACTGCAGCAGCTCGACGCCGCCGCCCACCGGGTGGATGTGGGCGTCCTGGAAGCCCGGGCTGAGCAGCGCGCCGTTCAGGTCGATCACCTCGGTCGCGGTGTCGAGGTGGTCCTCCACCGACGCCTGCGGCACGATGCCGAGGATCCGCCCGTCTGCGATCAGCACGGCCTGGCCGTTCACCGGCTGCCCCGCTCCTGTGAAGATCCGACCGCCGGTCAGGATCACGTCCGCCCGGTCGCCTGCCCGGTTCACTGCTGCGTCGGCCATTGTGCCGATTCCCTTCGTCGTCGAGTGGATCGAGCCGATGCTAAGACGATCTCAACGCCAATGTCAACAGTGCTGACATGACTGTTGGCATCCGCTATCGTTGGATCGTGACAGAAGCGATGACGCACGACCACTCGAAGCGCCTGGACCGCGCGACGATCGTGAGGGCTGGGCTCGAGATCGCGGCGGGGCCACGCACCTCCGCCATCTCCATCCGTGCGCTCGGAAGCGCCCTCGGCGTCGACCCGACCGCCGTCTACCGCCATTTCCGCGGCAAGGACGACCTCATGCGCGCACTGCTCGACGAGGTGCAGGCCATCGCGCTCGCGGAGGTCTCAGCGCTGGACGGCGCGTGGAGCGACCGACTCCGCGCACTCTCCCGCGCGACGCTCGACACGTTCGTGCTCTACCCGGCGATCGCGCTGGAGGCCACGGTGCTCACCACCAACGGCCCGGCGGAGCTCGCGACGATCGAGTACATCCTCGCCGCGTTCTCGGAAGCCGGCCTCGACGGCTCCGACCTGGTGCGCCACTACGCGCTGTTCGCGTCCTACGTGCTGTCGGAGGCGGCCGGCATCGCCCGCGGCCGCACCACGGCGGGCGGCGGCGACGGCGAGACCCGCGCCAGCAACGCGTGGTTCGAGGGCCCGCTCCTGGTCGACCCGCTCATCCACTCCCACATCGCCTCGGTCGCCGCCGAGCTGCGCGACCTGCGCGACGAAGACATCTTCCGGATGGGCGTCGACGCCATCCTCGACTCCGCGGAGCGGGCGGCGGCGCCCACCCCCTGAAACAGGAGAAGTTCCCGCGATCCGCCTGCGATCTCCTTCGAGCGCGCTGGTGAAGGAGATCGCGGCACAGGCTTCCTTTTGACAGACCCTACGTCCGGGTGCCGCAGCGCAGGGGTTGGATGCTGCGACACCCGAGGTCGGTGTGCCGCCCTCAGCTGAGGGCGCGCGCCTTCAGGTGGTCGAACTCCTGCTGCGTGATGGTGCCGGAGACCAGCAGTTGCTGCGCCTTCGCGATCTCGTCGGCCGGGCTCGACGACGCGACCTCGCGGATATGCGCGTCGACCACGGCCTGCGTGTCCGCGGCCTCCTTCACGCTACGCTCCGCCATCCCGCGGCCACGTGCGATCAGATAGATCAGCGCCGTGAGGAACGGCACGAAGATCAGGAAGATGATCCACACCGCCTTCCACCAGCCGTTCAGCTTTCGATCGCGGAACAGGTCGCCGATGATCGCGAACAGCGCGAACAGGTACGCGATGAACGCGAAGCACCAGAAGAACCACCAGACGATGCTCCAGAAGTTGTTCATGATCGTCCTCCCCGTCATGACCGGTCCAGTGCCGGCGACGGGAATGTAACTCGCGGGGCGCCGCTGTGGCTACACCCGAATCCTTCGACATCCGGAAGCGTGCGGATCCGCCGCAATTGCCCTCTCCCCATCGCGCCGCGAGTGTTGCATCCTATGGCCGAATGGGGGGAGGTCGACCATGGAGATCGCTCTGGTCATCATCCAAGCGTGCGTCGTCATCGGCGCCATCGTGCTCGGCGTCAGGACCGGAGGGCTGGGCCTCGGGCTGTGGGGCGTCGTCGGCACCGCGATCCTCGTCTTCGTGTTCCGCCTGCCGCCGGGATCACCGCCGATCGACGCGTTCTTCATCATCATCGCGGTCATCACGGCGTCGAGCGCGATGCAGGCCGCGGGCGGCATCGACTACCTGGTGTCGATCGCGTCGAAGATCATCCAGGCCAACCCGCGGCGGCTCACCTATGTCGCTCCCCTCGTCGCGTTCGTGTTCACGGTCCTATCGGGCACCTCCAACATCTTCTTCGCCCTCATCCCGGTCATCTACGAGACCGCCTACCGCAACGGCCAGCGTCCAGAGCGGGCGCTGGCGGCGTCCACGGTCACGTCGGGACTCGGCATCACCGCGAGCCCGGTTTCCGCGGCGATGGCGGCCTACCTGGTGCTGATGGAGGCGAAGGGCTTCGGGCTCCCCCAGGTGCTCGCCATCACCGTCCCCTCCGCGATCGTCGCGTGCGTCGTGACGTCGTTCGTGCAGCAGCGCATCGGCAAGGAGCTGCTCCACGACCCGGTGTTCCTCAAGCGGGTGGAGGACGGGACCGTTCAGGTCCCCGCCGCTCTGCAGACGCGCTACGACCAGCAGGTGGGGCGCGCCGCCCCCGCCCTCGCGGCAGCAGGAGACGGGTCGGAGACCGGGATACCGGCCACCGCCGTCGCCACCAAGCCGCCGCGCGGGGCGGGGCGGCTCACCAAGGAGGAGTCGTCGGCCATCGAGCACCCCGTGCCTCCGGGAGGCGCGGTCTCCGCCTGGATCTTCGTCGCCGGCACCCTGCTCGTCGTACTGCTCGGCCTGTTCCCGTCGCTACGGCCGGCGTTCCCCGACGCGGAGGGCAAGCCGGAGCCGATCCCGATGGCGACCGTGATCGAGATGGTGATGTTCACCGTCGCGCTGGTCATCATCCTGGTACGCCGGGTGAAGCCGTCGCTGGTCGTCGAACAGCCGCTGCTGCGCGCGGGCTTCGTCGCCGCCGTCGCCCTCTTCGGCATCGCCTGGATGGCCGACACCTTCATCTCCGCCAACGAGGAGACCATCATCAAGCCGCTGGGCGAGCTCATCAAGGCGAACCCGCTGCTGCTGGCGGTCGCGCTGTTCATCGTGGCCGGCCTGACGACCAGCCAGTCGGCGACGACGAACACGCTGATCCCGATCGCGTTGAGCGCCGGGCTGGCTCCCGGGGTGATCACGGCGATGTGGCCGTCCCTGATCGGCGTCTGGCTGTTCCCGGCCAACGGCTCGCAGATCGCGTCGGTCGAGACCGACAGAACGGGGTCGACGAAACTGACGCAGGTGCCCGTGTGGCACTCATTCACCATCCCGATGCTGGTGTCCTGGGTCGCCGTGGTCGCGTCCGGCCTGCTCATCCAGCTGATCGTCCACTGATCGCGCACCGCACTCACGGAGGAACCGAACAATGACCGACACCGCATCCGACATCCCGGCCCGCGCGGCGGCGCTCATGCCCGACGTGCTCGAGCGACTCGAGGAGCTCGTGCGGATCCCGTCCGTGGCGTTCCCCGGCTTCGACCCCGAACCCGTGCACCGCATGGGCCAGGCCGTGGTCGACATGTACGCGGCGGCGGGCGCCGAAGGGGTGCGTCTGCTCGACGTGCCGGGCGGCTACCCGTGCGTCTACGCCGACCTGCCCGGCCCCGACGGCTCCCCCACCGTGCTCCTGTACGCCCACTACGACGTGCAGCCGGCGGCCGAGACCCAGGGCTGGTCGAGCGACCCGTGGGAGCCGACCCGCAAAGCGGACGGCCGCATCTACGGCCGCGGCGCCGCCGACGACATCTCCGGCCTCGTCGCCAACTACGCGACTCTGAAGCTGCTCGGCCCCGACCGGCCGTGCCGGGTGATCCTGCTCTCGGAGGGCGAGGAGGAGACGATCTCGCACCTCGAGGCGTTCGTCGAGGCCAATCACGCGTTGTTCGCCTGCGATGCGGCCGTGATCGCCGATATCGGCGGTCAGGAGGTCGGGCGGCCAGGGCTCACGGTCGCGCTGCGCGGCGACGTGGCGTGCACCGTCACGGTTCGCACCCTCGCGAACCCGGTGCACTCCGGCGAGTTCGGCGGAGCCGCTCCCGATGCGTTGACCGCGATGATCCGCATCCTCGACACCCTGCACGACGAGCACGGGGACACGGTCATCCCCGGCGTGGACTCGGGCAGCTGGGACGGGGCGGCGATGGACGAGCCGGTGTACCGGGAAGGGTCGGCCATCCTCCCCGGTGTCGACTACCTGGGCACCGGCTCTTTGGCCGACCGCATCTGGATGAAACCGTCGGTGACTGTGCTCGGGATGGACCTCCCGAACACGGTCGAGGCGTCGAACGTCCTGCTGCCGTCCGTCACGGCCAAGCTCTCGATGCGCATCATCCCCGGCTCGGACGGCGACGCGCAGCTGGAGGCGCTGATGGCGCACCTGCGGGCGCAGCGCCCGTGGAACTGCATCGTGGAGGTCGAGAAGGTGAAGGTCGGGCACGCCTTCCGGGTGGACGAGAGCCACCCGGCCATCCCGGCGGCCATGGACGCGATGCAGACGGCGTACGGACGCCCGGTCGAGTCGATCGGCAGCGGCGCCTCCATCCCGCTCGTGGCGTCGCTGAAGAAGGTGTCGCCCGGCGCGGCGATCCTGCTGTGGGGCGCGGAGGACACCAAGCAGTCGCGCATCCACGCCTCCGACGAATCCGTCGACCCTGACGAGATCGAACGGCTGATCGTGACCCAGGCCCTGTTCATCCGGGAGCTCGCCGCGGCCATGGAGACGCGGGCGTCTCGGGCCTAGGGTGATGGGCGGCTGATGCGGGAGCTCGCCAGATTCGCCGGCGCGGTCGCGGTGATCGCGCTCGCGGCGTCGGCGACCGCTCCCGGCCCTGCGCTCGGGCCGGACCGCGTGGTCGACGCCATCGTGGTCGTGCTCTCGGCCGCCGCCGCGACCGCCTGCGCCGTCATCGCGGACGTGCGGCGGGCGCGGGAACGGAAGGCGGAAGCGGCGGCGCACTCGCCCGTGTAGCTGGGCGCGCTGTAGTTTGGGACGATGGCCGACCTGCCCGATGCGCTGCCCGCCGACTACGAGCCCGCCCACGTGTTCCGCGTCGTCGCGATGCCCCTCGAGCGCGGCTGGGGCGTCTGGCTGCGCGCGGCGGACGACAGCATCATCCACAGCTTCGGCCTGGGGCTGTCGCCGGAGACGCCGTTCCGCCCGGAGGTGTTGGACGTGCTCGGGCCGATCCTGAACCTGCAGTTCCGGCTCGCCTACATGGACGATGCGGCGTGGGACGAGATCGACAACCACTGGTCGGCCGTGGTGTACGAGTACACGCCGCGGTAGTCGGTCGGTCCTCCGGGATTCAGTCGTCCGGCGTCGAGAGCTGCTGGACGTTGTCGTCACCATCGGCGAGGGTCCGCGGTTCGGTTCCGGAGTAGAGGTAGGCGGCAGCCTCCGGCCACGCGCTGGCGTCCACGAGCCGAAAGACGTCGACCGCAGCGGCGCCCTCGAACGCCGCAGCGGCACGGATCACCGCGGGAGGTCCGGCGCCGACGAGGGGCAGACGTCTGCTGAAGCTCTCGCGGGACTCCTCGGCGTAGAGGAACACCGCGACGAACGTGCCGTGGACTCCGTTCGGCTCCATCGCTGGCATGACCGACCCCCGCATGTCGTGGTGACACCCGAACGGGGGTGCCCTCGTGGCGCATGATGCACCAGGCTCCCCGCGCGCGGCAAGACGCCGCGTCGCCACAGCCGGGGGACAAAACCGCCGCCTCCGAGCGCCGAGGGGCACGTTGTTGTCGCTTTTCGCGGGCGAAAGCGACAACAACGTGCCCCTCGAGGTCGCGGGCTAGGGGTGTGGGGAGTCCTGGAGGTCGGCGTCGGGGAGGTTCGCGTCGGGAAGATTCGCGTCGGGGGTCCGCTTGCGTCCCCGCTGCTCGGCCTCCAGCCGTTCGGCCTCCTCACCGCCGATCGCCTCGCCGCGGGCGACGAGGCCCGACTGGTCGGACAGCGGGATCTGCTTGAGGAACAGCGCCAGCAGGAACGCGACCGCGATGAACGGCAGCAGGTACCAGAACACCGGGGCGAGGGCGTCGGCGTAGGCGTTGACGACGCCGGTGTGCACGGCCTCCGGGAGCTTGTTCAGGGCCTCGGGGCTCAGGGTGGAAGTGGCACCGGCCGCATCGGACGCCGAGGCGCCGGCTTTGGTGAACACCGCCGTGAGGTTGTCGGTGAGCCGCGTGGTGAACAGCGTGCCGAAGACCGCTGTGCCGAGCGCCGCGCCCACCTCGCGGAAGTAGTTGTTCGTGGAGGTCGCGGTGCCGAGCTGCGCGGCGGGCACCGCGTTCTGCACCACCAGCACGACGACCTGCATGATCAGGCCGAGGCCGGCGCCGAACACGAACAGGTACACGCAGATCAGCCAGATCGGCGTGGAGGCGGCGAGCGTCGTCATGCACACCATCGCGATGCCCGTGATGACGGTGCCCAGGATCGGGAACAGGCGGTACCGACCTGTGCGGGTGATCAGAGCACCCGACAGGATGGACGTGCCGATCAGGCCCACCATCATCGGGATCATCAGCAGGCCGGATGCCGCTGCCGACGTGCCGGACGACATCTGCAGGAAGGTCGGCACGAAGCCGATCGCCGC
Organism: Leifsonia sp. TF02-11; assembly: GCF_017565305.1. Classification (GTDB taxonomy): domain Bacteria; phylum Actinomycetota; class Actinomycetes; order Actinomycetales; family Microbacteriaceae; genus Leifsonia. The sequence goes on along the minus strand of NZ_JAGEKP010000001.1, from coordinate 181,054 downwards.
GAACATCCCGATGCCGAGGGCGAGGCCGATCGCCGTCGCGTTGATGAAGATCGGATTCTTGAACAGGCTCAGCGGGATGATCGGGTCCGTGGCCTTGGCCTCCGCGATCACGAACGCGACGGCCGCCGCCAGCATCCCGGCACCCCACGCCCAGGTCGCGAGCGAGCCCCAGCCGTAGGCCTTGTCGCCGCCGAAGTCGGTGAAGAAGATCAGGCAGGTCGTGGCGATCGAGAGGAACAGGATGCCGAGGATGTCGATCGGCTGCGTCGCCTTCTTGGTCGGCAGCGTGAGCGCGAAGATCGCGATCACGAGCGCGGCGATCCCGACCGGGATGTTGATGTAGAACGCCCACTGCCAGGTCAGGTGGTCGACGAAGAAGCCGCCGAGCAGCGGGCCGGCGACCGCCGAGAGGCCGAAGATCGCGCCGAGCGGCCCGAGGTACTTGCCGCGCTCGTTGGCCGGCACGATATCGGCGATGATCGCCTGCGACAGGATCATCAGACCGCCGCCGCCGAGACCCTGCAGGGCGCGGAAGACGACGAACGTCCAGAAGTCGCCCGCGAAGGCGCAGCCGACGGAGGCGGCGGTGAAGATCGCGATGGCCGCGATGAACAGCCACCGCCTGCCGAGCACGTCGCCGAGCTTGCCGTACACCGGCATGACGATCGTCGTGGCGAGGATGTACGCGGTCGTGATCCAGACCTGGTGCGAGACGCCGCCGAGGTCGCCGACGATGGTCGGCATGGCGGTCGAGACGATGGTCTGGTCGAGGCTGGAGAGCAGCATCCCGGCGATGAGGGCGCTGAAGATGATCCAGATGCGGCGCTTGGTGAGCAGCATCGGGGCCGGCGCGATGGCGGTTGTCATGGTGTCCGTTCGTTGGCGTTTCGTGTGTCTGCTGGTGCGGTGACGTCTAGAAGAGCTCGCGCACGACCTCGAGGCGGCGATGCACGAGCGTGGCCAGGTCGTCGGCGGGCTCTGACCCGCCGGGATCGGGCTTGAAGTACTGCTCGGCACTCGCGCGCATGATCGCGCCGACGAGCTGCACGGCTGCCGCCGCCCGCAGGTCGCCGGCGGGGAGGCCCTCCCTGCGCTCCACGAGCTCGATGTCGCCGCGCTCGCTCTCGCCGGCCAGCTGGAGCATGTGCCCGATGAGCCGCGGCTCGCGCTCGAACGCCTGGATGATCTGGGCGACCTCCGCGGCCGTGATGCCCCCGAACGACCAGCGCTCGAGGTGCAGCGCGATCAGGTCGTCGACGAGATGCGGGATGCCGCGGGCACCTGCGGCGGCGAATCTCTCGGCGGCACCGGACTCGTCGAGGTCGACGGGCACGCCGATGACGGCGTTCTCCTTGGAGGCGAAGTAGTTGAAGAACGTGCGGCGGGAGACGCCGACCTCCTCGCATAGCTCTTCGATCGTGAAGCCGGTGAGGCCGTTCGCGATGGTGAGCCTGCGGGCGGCGTCTTTGAGTCCCTGCGCGGTCTCGGCCTTGCGCCGCTCGCGGGTCGACATTGCACTCTCACTCACGAAGTGCAAGTTTGCACTGCGTACCTGAAAGTGCAATGTGAGGCCGACGACGACGAGCGCGAGGGGCACGTTGTTGTCCCCTTCGGCACTCGAAGGGGACAACGACGTGCCCTTCGGCGGCGCGCGCGCCGCTCAGGCGCTGGTGTTGAGCGTGTAGCGGCCGGCGGCGCAGCCGGTGATGAGCCACCCTCCCGGCGCCGCGACGGTCGCGAGCGCCGTCACCCCGGTGGAGTGCACGGTCGGCTCCGTCGCGCCGGGCACCCACACCTCCAGCCCGCAGCTGTCCTGCTGCGTCGCACCGACGAGGAGCAGGTCGGCGCCCTTCGCGCTCAGCACGCTGAGGGTGCCGGGCGCCGAGCGCGGGTACGCACGGCTCAGGACGGCGAGCAGGTCGGTGCGCGGCGGCGCGTCGCCTCCTGTCGTGCAGTTCTGCACCTGCAGCCCGTTGCCCGTCGGTCCGATGCCGTTCTGCGGATCGCCGCACGCCTGCTTCCACACCCAGTACGCGCTGCCCAACCGGTTCGCGTCCTCGGCTTTCGCGTAGCGCGCGAGTCGCGCGTCGACGTCGGCGGTGTCGCCCCAGTAGCCGTACTCCCCCGACCACAGCGGCGCGTCGTACTGGGCGGCGACCCGCTGGGCGAGCGTGAACTGCCGCTCCAGGCCGACGATCGGCGGCAGGCCGAGCGAGCGGTCCATCGTGATCGACTCGGCGTAGAGGTGCGGTGAGAAGACGATGTTCCCGTCCGTCGTGAAGCCGGGCGTCGGGCCGGTGTCGAAGCCGAGGCCCGACCAGAAGATGCTGGGCTCGACGACGACGATCTGCCGCGACCCGGCCGCGCGGATCGCGCCGATCGCACGGTCGTAGAACCGGCCGAGCAGGTACGACGTCGTCACGGGGGCGGTCTCCCCGAATCCCGGCTCGTTGAGGAGGTCGTACCCGGCGACCGTCGGCTCGTCGCGGAAGACCCGCGCGAGCTTTCCCCAGGTCGCCACGAGAGCCGACTGGACTCCGGAGGTATCGAAGTAGAAGTTCTGGAACGCCCGGTCGCCGGCCGGCGAGATGTCGCGCCCGGTGAACTGGCAGCGCGGGGCGCCGTCGGTGATCGTCGCCCAGGCCGGGGCGCCGTCGTAGCCCCACATCGGGTCGGTGCCGGGCCGGCACTCGGCGCCCGACGGCGTCGCGCCCTTCCACCAGCCGTCCTGGTGCATGTCGAGCACGATGTAGATGCCGTGCTGGCGCGCCCAGCCCACGGCTTGCTTCACCGCCGCGAGGTAGCTCGGCGAGAGCGCGCTCCTGGTCGGCTCCAGCGCCGACCAGGAGAGGTTGAGGCGCACCACGTCGAAGCCCTGCGCGGCGATGCCGGCGAAGTCCGCCTCCGTGAGGGGACGCGTCGCGGCGACCCCGGCCTTCGGCTGGTAGAAGTCGACGAGCTGGTTGACGTTGACGCCGCGCAGCAGCACCTGGTCGCCGCGGCCGTCGGTGATGGTCGTACCGGAGGCGCGGAGGAAGCCGGCCGGAGCGGCGTCGGCGGCAGCGCTGCCGGAGGCTGTGGCCGAGGAGTCCGCCGCCGAGGCGGGCGCGATCGCCGGCACTCCGAGCGCCACAACGACGGCGACCACCACGATCGCCGCCGCCGACAGCCGCGCGACGCGCTCACGGCCGGCGGCAGGGATCCGTTCGACCGCCAGTGCGCCGACGCCGACGATCCAGCCGACGCACGCGCCGAACGAGAGCCCGTCCGCGACCGCGACATAGGCCGCCATCGCCGGCCAGAGGTCACCGCTGAGCCCGCCGTCGACCGCGAACGCGACAACCGCCTGCACGAGGCCGACCAGGCCGCCCGCCACGAGTGCCGCGAGCCAGCCGCCCAGGACGCCCGGGACGCGTCGCCGCATCCAGCGCAGGCACACCACGGTGGCGAGCCCGAGCAGGAGCACGGCGACGATCACCGAGAGCGGCCCGCGGTCGGGCCGGGCGACGGGGACGCCCGGCGCGTACGCGGCGCTCGTCCACCACTCGCCGGCCAACAGCGGCGCGGCAGCCGCGAAGAGGGCGGCAGGGATCCACGGCGGGCCGCAGCGGTGCGACTCCCGGCGGGTCGGGCCGCCGAACCAGCGCGCGACGGCCGCCACGATCAGCGCGGCCGGGATGGCCTTGGCCGTCACATAGCCGGCGGCCCACGCGCTCACCGCCGGGTTCCACGTCATCACCAGGCAAGTGAGAGCCTGCGCCAGCACGACGGCCAGCACCACGCCCGTCACGAGCGTCCAGTACCGCTCACCCGCGCGCACCGTCACCCACCACACCATCCCGAGCAGCACGGGAACGCCGACCAGGTAGGGGGCGAACGACCAACCGCCTGCCGCGAGCGTCGGTACGGCGCCCGACCAACCGACCAGCGCGAGCAGTCCGGTCGGATCGGCGACCGCCTGGATGCCGACCAGGACCAGGACGGCGGACGCCGCGACGAGAGGGCGGCGGACCGACTTCATGACACTCCATCGTGACAACGGGCTGGGCGCTGCCGACGGTGGCAGCCAGCACAGAATGCGTGATTCGACACTGAGTGTCAAGCTGGAGTCGGTGGCAGGATGACATCGTGACCCAATCGATCCTCCTCATCACCGGCACCTCCTCCGGAATCGGCCTGGCCTCGGCCGTCGCCGCCGCCCGCGCCGGCTTCACCGTCGTCGCCACCATGCGCGACCTGAACCGCGCAGACGCCCTCCGCGCCGCGGCAGACTCTGCGGGTGTCTCGCTCGACTTCCAGCCGCTCGACGTCACCGATCCGGCCTCCGTCGCCGCGTGCTTCGCGCACGTGGAGTCGACCTACGGCCGCCTGGACGCCCTGCTCAACAACGCGGGCGCCGGCCACCTCGGCACGATCGAGCTGGAGTCGGTGGAGGACGTGCGCGGGGTGATGGAGGTCAACTTCTTCGGCGTGGTCGCCGTGACCAAGGCGGCTCTCCCGCTGTTGCGGGCGAGTGGTGGCCGCATCCTCACCGTCACGAGTGTGGGAGGCGTCGTCGGCCAGCCGTTCAACGAGGCCTACTGCGCGGCCAAGTTCGCGGTCGAGGGGTTCATGGAGTCGCTGACCCCGGTGGCGGCGACCGTCGGGGTGCACGTGAGCGTGATCGAGCCCGGCGCGGTGACCACCGAGTTCGTGGCGAACGTCGGCGGCCGGCGCTCGGTCGAGGGCACACCGTACGACGGCGCCCTCCGCGCATACCTGGAGCGCACCGCCGCCGCCTTCGACCCCGCGGCCGCCCAGACGCCGGATGGCGTCGCCGACGTGATCGTCGAGGTGCTGACCTCCGAGAACCCGCCGGCCCGCGTGCAGACGTCGGAGGCCGCGCAGCGGTTCGCCGGCGTGAAGCTCGCGGACCTCGACGGCGCACACGTGCAGGCGGTCACCCGCCACTGGGTGACGGGAGCCTGACGCCGCTCGCTCAGCGGCGGCGAGGGCCGATGAGCGCGTAGAGCAGCGGCAGCACGGACACGCTCATCAGCACGATCCCGAGCGGGAGCACGGTCGGCAGCAGCACCGCGCCGGCAACGAGGAGGCTGCCGAACAGCACCGCCCCGATGAGCCGGCGCGTGACCCGTTCCAGTCGGGCGATGCGGTGGTCGAGTGCCGGCGTCTTGACGGCGAAGTCACCCTCCTCGATGCGCGTGACGAGCGAGTCGAGGCGTTTCGGCAGCCGCACGGCGACGCCGGCGATCGAGACGGCCTCCTTCAGCACGTCCTGCACCACGTTGCCGCTCTCGTCGCGCAGCAGCTGCGACGCGTACGGCTCGATCGAGTCCCAGAGGTTGAATTCCGGGTCGAGCGCACTGCACACCCCTGAGGTCAGCGACATGGCCCGGATGATCAGAAGGAAGTGCTCGGGGAGCTGGAACGGCAGCGAACGGATGACATCGCCGAACTGCACGGCGAAGTCGCGGAACTCGCGCTGGTCGACCTCCCGCAGCTCGGCGAACCCCATGCCGCCGAACCGCGCGAACAGCTGTGTCATCGCGCGCTCGAGGTCGCTCGTGTCGGCGCTCGGCAGCAGCACCCCCACATCCCGCATCGCGTCGACGAGGCCCTTGCCGTTGCGGGAAGCCGCCGCGATCAGCAGCTTGCGGAGGCCGCTGCGCGTGCTGTCCGGCACCTCCCCCATCATCCCGAAGTCGATGAAGGTGAGCTTCCACGGGTGCGCGGTGGTCGCGTCCATCGCGTCCGCCGGGTCGGGGACGCGGGGCGTCACGAAGATGTTGCCCGGGTGCGGGTCGGCGTGGAAGAACCCGTTGGTGAAGAGCTGGTCGAACATCACCGAGGCGAACACCGGGGCCACGTGGGCGGGGTCGATCCCGGCGGCGCGCAGCGCGGCGGCGTCGGTGATCTTGATCGCCGTCACGTCCTCCAGCGTCAGCACGCGCCGGGTGGTGCGCTCCCACACCACCTCGGGGTTGGCCACCCGCGGGTCGTGTGCGAAGTCGTCGGCGAACCGCGCGCAGCTGCGGGCCTCGTGGAGGTAGTCGATCTCTTCGAGGCAGGTCACCGAGAACTCCTCGACCAGTGCGGGCATGTCGACCCGGTCGGCCACGACGCGCACGCGCTTGAGCCAGCCGCCGACGCGTCGCAGTGCGGCGAGGTCGACGTCGACGATCGCGTCGATTCCGGGCCGCTGCACCTTGACCACGACCGTGTCGAGCCCGGTGTCTTCCCGGTCGGCCTGCACCAGCCGCGCCCGATGCGCCTGGCCGAGGGAGGCCGCGGCGACGGGAACGGGGTCGATGCTCTCGAACACGCGGTCCAGCGGCATACCGAGCTCCTGCTCGGCCAGCGCCGCGATCGCCTCGAACGGCACCGCCGGGACTTCGTCCTGCAGCCCTTCGAGCTCCTTGGTGATCTCGGGCGGGAGGACGTCGAGCCGACTCGACATGAACTGCCCGACCTTGATCATGAGCCCGCCGAGCTCGACCGCGAGGTCGTGGAACCGCCGCGCGAACGCGGTCAGCCGCTTGGTGCGCCCACGCTCGCTGAACCGGGCGAGACCGATGCGCGGGAGAAACAGGTCATACCACCAGATGTGGATGAGGTTGCGCGCCGCGAAACGCAGGATGCGGCGGTAGCGGGCGCGGGTATCCCCCGCGCCCGCCGTGTTCGCTGTGGCCGGGGCCGCCACCCGGTCAGTCCTGCGCGAGGATCGAGTAGAGCTTGCGCCGCGCGTCCTCCAGGACGGTCACGGCCTCCTTGATCTGCTCGGGCGTCCCCGTGCGGCGCACCTGCGCGGCCGCCTGGGCGAGGGCGACGCCGGCCTTCGGCAGCTCCCCGTCCCACGGGTTGTGGCCGCCGAACGGACCGCGGTTGGCACCGGCACTGTCGCTCTCGCTGCCCGTGTCCCACGGCGCCGGCCCAGCCTCCTCCGCCGCTGCCCTGCCCTCCTCGGTGAGCGCGTAGGTCTTGCGCCCGTTGGACTCCTCCGCCGTGATCAGCCCCTCGTCGGCGAGCAACTGAAGGGTCGGATAGACCGACCCGGCGGACGGCTTCCAGCTGCCGCCGCTGCGCTCCTCGATCTCGCGGATGATCTGATACCCGTGCATCGGCTTCTCGGCGAGCAGGCTGAGGACGGCGGACCGCACGTCGCCGCGCCCCATCCGCGTGCCGACCTTCTTCTCGAACTGCGACCGCAGCTGATCGAACGCCTGCCACAGGTTGTCCGGGTTCATCCCGCCGCCCCAGGCGCCGCCGCCGGTGAATGTTCCGCTCATGATGTCCTCCTCGGGTGAGTCGGTAACGATAGTTCACGATATATCGTTCGGGGTGGGAGTGGGAGGGGGTTCGGGGAACTCGCAGGGAAGTCGAAACTCCACTCCTCCCCCAGTACAGGTGCACCCCCACCGAAAACCTCACGATTCGATAACGAAAGCGATAGCCTCGATCGACCCGACATTGTTCTCGACGAGGAGCCCGATGAGTCAGTTGCCGCCTCCCGGCTGGTATCCCGACGCCGACAGCCGTTACCAGAGATGGTGGGACGGTCAGCGCTGGACGGACTCCCTGCAGGCGGTGCCGCTGTCCGCGCCCGTCCTCGTGGCCCCGCGGAACGGCCTCGCGACGACGGCGCTGGCCGGCGGCGTCGTGGCCGCCGCGATCGCCGTGCTCGCCGTTCTGACCGCGACGGGGATCGACCCGCTCACGGTGCTGCTGATGGTGGCCGGTACCGTCGTGGCCCTCGCGACGGGCGTCCCGGCGCTCGTCCGCGCGAATCGTCTGGATCCGCACGTCGGGAGGGCGCGCGCCATCTGGGGCATCGCGCTCGGGGCCGGCGCCATCCTGATCGTCGCCGCCGCCGTCACGTTCGCCCTCGTCGTGATGAACGGAGGCTCCGGCGGGACGTCGGCGTGACGACCCGCGCGGCTAGTATCCGATGACCCCTGTGAAGTCCGGGGACCCGTCCGGCTTCGCCGGCAGCGGCGTGCCGTTGACGTAGCGCGGCCACTCCAGCCGGAATCCTCCCGCCGGCGTGAGCACGTTCGGGTACGCGGAGGCCGGGGCGGCGGGCGGCGCTGCCACGGTCGGCGCGGCCGCGGACGGCGCCGCCACGGTCGGCGCGACCACCGGCGGTGCGAACGCTGCGGGCGCAGGAGCAGCGGCGTGGGCCGGGCCGGCGGGTGCCGCATACGGCATCCCCTGCGACTTCACCCGCTTCGGCCCGAACAGCGAGTACGTCAACGGGATCAGGATCGTCCCCAGCGCGTCCAGGATCGCGATCGCGCCGACCAGCCGCCAGTACGCCTCGCCGAAATCGACGTGCTGGAACACCAGCGGCGCGGCGAGGCCGATGGTCAGCGCGCCGACCAGGATCAGGGTGACCAGCGTGACCTGCGACATGATCGGCCCGGTGAACCGGCGCTGCGTGTTCAGCACCAGGTGGATGTGCAGGAGGCCGAGCCGCGTGACCGCGACGAGCAGCATCCACGAGAAGAACCCCCACCACCAGTCGTCCGGCACGGAGCCGTCCAGCGCGGGCGCCCAGATCTTCCAGAGGCCGTCGAGTAGCAGGAACGCGGAAAGCGCGACCGACACCGCGCCGAACCAGGACGCACGGCGCGCCGACACGTCGGCGTCGTACCAGGAGACCAGCGAGAAGAAGACGAGCAGCGCGATGGTGCCGATCAGCCTCCAGCAGTTCTCGTCCCACCGGCCGATGATCACCGCATAGACGCCGACGAGTGCGGCGGCGATGAGCGCGCCGATGACGATGCGCGGCAGCAGCTTCCTCACCCAGCCGAAACGGTTGAACTCCGGTGCGGGCGTCGGCGCGATGGCCTCGGTCATGTCTCTCCGATCTGAACCGTGCGGCGGTCGCCGGCCGCCTCGGCGAGGCGGCACTTCGCACGCTACCGACGGAGCCGCGCGGGCGAATCAGTGGAGGTACGGATTCTCAGCCCGCCGATGCCGGAGGCGTGTCGCCGCGGAGCGAGCGCCGGCCGATCGCGAACCACAGGATCGCCCCGACGAGCGGGATCAGGGTGACGATGACGACCCAGGCGACCACCGGACCCGCCGCGGCCTTCGACTTCGCGAGCTGCACGAGGGCGATCACCCACAGTGTGAGCGGAACGATCCAGAACGACAGCAGGATCAGGAGGTGCCAGCCGGCCAGCCCGTAGAACATGCGTCACACCATACCGGTCGTTCGACCGGCCGACGGAACCGCTCCCACCGCGAGAGACGGAAGCGTGGGAGGCTGATGTCGTGCCAACCGCTCCCCCTCCGCCCGCCGCGATCGTCATCGCCGGCGGCCGTTCGACGAGGTTCGGCAGCGACAAGCTGAGCGCAGAGGTCGACGGGCGCAGCCTTCTCGATCGCACGATCGACTCCGTGGCCGGCTGTCGGCCGGTCGTCGTGGTCACGGGCTCAGAGGTCCGCGTAGCCGACCAGCTCGTCACGGTGTCCGAGTATCCGCGCTGGGGAGGCCCGTGCGCCGCTCTGGCGGCGGGCGTGGCGGCGATCGACGGCGGCCCGACGGACGTCCTGATCGTCGCCGCCGATCTGGCACATCCCGAGGCGGCGGTGTCCGGGCTGTTGGCGACCGAGTCCGGAGTGCTGGCCGGTTCCGACGGCCGCCCGCAGTGGTTGCTCGCGCGTGCTCCGCTCGCCGCACTGCGCGACCGCTGCGCCGAGCTGGAAGCCGACGGCGGCACCGCAGGCCGTGCGGCGCGCGCGATCGTCGGCGAGCTGGGCCTTCCGCTCGTCGACGCCGCCACGGACGCGATCGCCGACATCGACATACAGGAGGACCTCGACCGGATGAAGGAGAACCGATGACCCCCGAAGAGCTCGACGCCTGGGCGGGCGTCGCGGCGCGCCGCCTCGGCGTCGCCCTGGAACCCGGCGATGTGTCGGCCATCCTCGACCTCGCCAAGGACGCCGCGCACGGCGTCACCCGGCCGGCGGCACCGCTCACCGCGTACCTCGCCGGGATGGCCGTCGGCGCGGGACGAAGCCTGGCGGACGTCGCCGCCGACCTCCGCGCGACCATCGCCGAGTCCGCGCAGCCCGACTCCTCCGACGAGACGTGAGTCGTGGGGGGAACCCGAGGTCGAGTTCCCCCACGACTCACGTGTCGGCGGTCACATGGCGCACATGAGGAGCACGCCCGCGGCCATGCCGGTGACTTCGCCGATCTCCAGGAGACCCCGGGTGCGGCCGGCACGGGGCGCGACCCGGCGTGCGCGCACCATCCCGAGCAGCAGCCACCCGCTGTAGACGAGATACCCGGTAACGAACGCGAACGCGATGGCGACGAGCGGCACTCCATGCGAGTGCGCGGCTGCCGCGCCCGACCGGCCAGCACCGGCCATCCCCAGCGACAGCGACACGAGCGCCGCCATCGTCACGCCGCCGAGCGCACGGTGGAGGCTCATCGGAGCCACCCGTCCGCCGCGCCGCTGGAGCGCGAACCCGGCAGAGGCCAGCGAGAGCACGATCGAGACCAGCCCCAGCCCCGGCGCGGCGGAGGCCAGCACGCAGCCGAGCATCGCCAGCACCATCAGCGACGCCGAGATCCACACCCGCCGCGGGCGCGGCGATCCGAGCAGGCAGCACGCGGAGACCGTGGAGGCCCCGAGCGCGCCCACGTCGAGCATCATCAGTGCCCGCAGCTGCACTCGGGGCCGCAGGCCGACGCCGACGATACAGCCGCCGCCGAACCGGCCGCCGCGTGGCACGACGCCGCCGACCGCGGCAGGTCCAGCGTCGGGTTGCGGTCGAAGAAGCCGTACGGCTTGAGCGAGAAGCCCGCGTAGTCGACGGGCATGATCGGCCAATCCTCCAGCCGTGGGAAGTGGGTCAGGCCGAACGTGTGCCAGACGACGATGTCCTCGCCGTCGATCGGCCGGTTCTGGGCGACGTACGCCGGCAGGCCCGCGCCGCCCGGGTGGAGGTTGACCGCGTACCCGGCCGCCCACAGCTCCGACGGCTCGTACCGCGTCACCCACAGGTGGTGAGCCGCGAATCCGGCGCGACGGCGCTGGTGCGCCTCCTCTGCGCTGAACAGCGCGGGGCCCGACTCCGGGTGCAGCACGTACGAGGTCGGCCGCCCGACCCGGTTGGTGCGCTCGGCGCTGCTGATGCTCCACACCCGCCCGACGCTGCCGTCGGCATCCCGCACCGCGCCGGCCTCCGTCTCGAGCCGGGTGACTGTGCGGCCGATGGCGCTGCCCCACGGGTTGCCCTCCGACACCGGCACCCGCGCGACGTCGATCTCGTCGACCGCGTTCGCGACGCCGTCGACCGTCATGTCGAGGCGCGCGCAGAACATGTGCTGGTGCACGGGAGCTCCGAGCCCGGGCGCGAGCGGGGTGGAGTACGGGTCGTCGCCGCCGTCGTGCGCGCCGGTGAAGACGATGCCCGTGGCCTTGGCCTCCACCTCGAAGGTGCCGTCGAGGTAGAAGTAGAAGTAGAACCCGTAGTCGTAGTTGCCGACCGTCGTGAAGAACGACACGACCAGGCGGCGCTGACGGCGCGCCTCCGACGTGTGGGTGAACTCGTCGGTGTGCTTCCAGAGGATGCCGTAGTCCTCCTCGTGGATGCAGATCGCGTTCGTGATCGTGCGCGGACGGCCGAAGTCGTCGGCGACCACGGCGTCCAGGTAGAAGATCTCGCCGAGGCAGTCGCAGCCCAGCTCGAGCGAATTGGCGAGGCGGCCGAACTGGTACTCGCCGGCGTCGTAGTAGTTCTGCCAGCCGTGGATGGGAGTCGGGTCGGCGTAGTTGACGACCATCTCGGAGATGGAGGCCCGGTACAGGATCGGCCGGCGTTCCTGCTGGTGGGTGAAGGCGACGTCGTGCAGGGTCAGGCCTTCGCGGCCGTTGAAGCCGACGCGCAGGTCCCAGTTCTCCCAGCTGAGCACGCCGTCGTCGTAGCTGAAGCTGACACCCTCGGGCTGGCTGATCTCGATGGGCTTGAGGGAAGTGCGCAGCGGGCCGGTCACCTCGAGGTCGAGGTAGTCGCCCGACTCCATCGGCACGGTGTCGACCGGCGTCTCGACCAGGCGGATCACCGAGCGCGAGAGCGTGTCGACGTGGGCGACGATGCCGTCGATGGGGTGCGCCCACGGGAGGTCGGACGGGCTCCCCTGGTAGAAGGCCAGCACGCGGAACATGCGGCGGCCCTCCTCGTCGTCGTAGTCGAAGTGGCCGGCGGTGAGCGGGCAGGTGCGCACGTTCTCGATGTCGTGGATGCCGCGCCGGGCGAGCGCCGCAGCCCAGCCGGCGTCGGCCTTGACGATCTCGTCGACGAGCGCGAACTCCTCGTCGAGGACGGGAGCGGTGCCCTCGGTCGCCGGGTCGAGCTCGCGCGTGCCGACCACGACTCCGTCGGTCACGTCGACGACCGCCTGCGTGACGGCGCCGGTGGAGAAGTCCAGGAGGAGCGTCTCCACCTGGCGGTGCAGCGACGCCGCGCGCTCGGGATCGAGCACGTCGCGCTTGTGCGGCTCGTGCAGCAGCACATACGTGAACCGGGTGTGCTCGGTGACCAGACCGGCCTCGGTGAGGACCTCGCGTGCGCGGTCGATCTCGGCGGGCGTGAGCGCCGCGAGCGGGTGGATCGCGGTGGTCGTGGTGGTGGGTGCCGTCAGGGACATTGCAGAACTCCTTCGTCGTGCTCGGTTATTGACTCTAGCGTCAAAATCCCGCGCGGGGAAGAGACGCCGCGGAATTCGTCGGGCATCATGGAGGGCGTGCCGAAGATCGTCGACCATGACCAGCGCCGCCGCGACATCGTGGAGGCCTACCTCCGGGTCCTCGCGCGCTCGGGCGTCTCCGGCACCCACGGCCGCTCCGTCGCGGCCGAGCTGGGCGTGGTGCCCGGCACGCTCTGGCACTACTTCGACTCCGTCGAGCAGATCGCGGAGGCAGCGGCCCAGCGGGGAGTCGAGCGCACGCTGGCGCGCATCGACGAGCGCTCCGGCGAGCTCCGCGGGCTGGCCGCCCTGCTCGCCATCGCCGAGGAGATCCTGCCGACGACGCCCGTCACCCGCGAGGAAGCGCGTGTCGTCGTCGCCTTCTGGGGCCAGGTGCTGCCTGACGCGGACACGCGTTCGGCGTTCGGACGGCCGCGCGAGTTCACCGAGCGAACCCGGGCCGCCCTGAGCGACGCGGTGGCCGACGGCGACCTGGTCGCCGCGACCCCGATCGAGCCGCTGGTGCGCCTCCTCGACTCCGTCTACGCCGGCGAGCAGGTCATCTGGGCGGCGGAGTCCGTCGACGACGACCCCCGCCAGGCCCGCCGGTCGTTCGCGACCGCGGTCGCGCCGTGGCTCGGCGCCGCCACCTCCCCCGCCGCCGAAACCCTCCGCGGCTGGCTGCGGTAGCCGTCGCTTCCTCACTTTCTCCCGCCGGAAGCCGGCGTGTCGCGGGAGGAAGTGAGGAAGCGATGGCTGGGGTCAGGAAGTGGCCCGCGCGACGTCGATGACGGTCTGCGCGAGCGCGACCGCCGCATCGCGCAGGGCGCGCTCCGCGTCGGGGCCTACGCAGGCCGCCGCGAACTCCGGCTGGTGGTTGGTGGCCGGCAGGCTGTTCACGCCGATGTACGGGTGGATGGCCGGCACGACCTGCGACACGTTGCCCATGTCGGTCGAGGCGCGATTCATCTTCCCGGAGCCCGAGGTGTCGAAGACCCGGCCGAGCGCTGTCGCGTTGGCGCGATAGAACCCGAGCGCACGCTCGTCGTTGCGGAACTCCGAATACGGCTTGCTCTCCGGCGTGATCGTGAGGGTCGTCCCAGAGGCCAGCGCGCCCGCCTCGAAGCAGCGGTTCACCCTGGCCTCGACGCTCTCCAGCTCGGCAAGCGTCTCCGCCCGCACGTACCAGCGCCCCTCCGTGCGGTCGGGGATGGCATTGGGCGCCTGGCCGCCGACGGTCTGGATGCCGTGCACCCGCGCCGAATGCGGAAGCTGCTGGCGCAGCAGTCCGATCGCCACCTGGGCGACGACGAACGCGTCGTTGGCGTTCACGCCCTCCTCGGGATACGCGCCGGCGTGGGCGGCCTTGCCGTCGTAGCGCACGTGCGAGTGGGCGACGGCGAACGGCCGCGCCTCGGCCACATCTACCGGCCCGGGATGCGCCATGACGGCCAGGTCGAGCCCGGCGAACGCGCCGCGGTCGAGCAGCTCGATCTTGCCGCCGCCGCCCTCCTCGGCCGGAGTGCCGTAGACCTCCACGGTGATGCCGAGCTCGTCGGCCAGCGGCGCCAGCGAAGAGGCCACCCCGACGGCGATCGCAGCGATGAGGTTGTGCCCGCAGGCGTGGCCGAGCCCCGGCAGCGCGTCGTACTCGGCGCAGACGCCGATGCGCACCGGGCCGGAGCCGGCGGTCGCCAGGAACGCGGTCTCCAGCCCGAGGTAGCCGGGCGTCACCGCGAATCCGCGGGCGGAGAGCGCGTCGCGGAGCCGGGCAGAGGAGCGGTGCTCGTCCCACGCGGTCTCCGGGTCGGCGTGCAGGGCTTCGGACAGAGCGACGAGCGCAGGGAGGTCGGCGTCGACGAGGTCGCGCGCGCGCTCCTTCAGCGCGGCGGCGGCGGAGACCGCGACGGCGTCACTCATCCCCGGGCACCCCGTAGCTCGGCGCTCCCGCCGGCATCAGTCCGCGTGTGACGTACGCGTCGCGCTGCGGCAGCCAGGTCTCGACGAGGATCTCGTCGAGCAGTGCCACGGGGTCGTCGGCCCAGTCGACGCGGAGGTCGGTGACCCGCCAGCCGGCGTCGCGGACGACAGCGACGCCGGCCGAGTGCACGGGGCCCTCCTCGCCGCCGGCGGCGATCGCCGCCTTCAGCGCGGCCAGCAGCCGCACCTCCAGGTCACCCGCCGCCGCCTCGAAGGCGTCCACCATGAGCTGCGGGAGGTCGGCCCTGGCGAGCATGTTGCCCGCGGCGACCGCGTGCGGGGACTGCGCCTGGCCGTGGTGGCCGAGCACGTGCGAGCCCGAGTGGACGGCGGAGCGGCCGTCGCGGTCGATCACCAGCAGCTGCCGGTAGTCGATGTCGGGCGTCGAGTCGACGACCCACGCCAGTACCTCCTCTACCGGTCGCCCGTCGCGCAGCCCGTTGATGAGCTGCGGCCCGAGCCGCGGGTCGGTGATGTTCTGCGAGTGCGCACCGCCGATGCCGTCGGCGAGGTTGACGCAGCGCGCGGCGACGGCCGGCGACGAGGAGCAGATGGCCGAGCCGATGGCTCCGGTGTCGTCGACGGCGAGGATGGAGAACGTCACCGGACGACCTCGCCGGAATCGGAGACGACCGCGGTCGCGTCGATCTCCACCAGCCACTCCGGCCGCGCGAGCGCGGAGACCACGATGCCCGTGGAGACCGGGAAGACCCCCTTCAGCCAGCGGCCGACGACCCGGTAGACGGCCTCCCGGTAGCGCGGGTCGACGATGTAGATGACCACCTTGACGATGTCGTCGAGGCTCGATCCGGCCTCCTCCAGCAGCATGGCGATGTTCGCCATCGCCTTCTCGGCCTGAGCCTCCACGTCGCCGATGCCGACGGATTCGCGGGTCTCCAGGTCCTGGCCGATCTGGCCGCGCAGATAGACGACTCCGTTCGCGACCACCGCCTGGCAGAGGTCGTTGTCGAGGTTCTGCTCCGGGTAGGTGTCCTTGGTGTTGAACGGGCGGATCCGGGTGTGGGTCGGCATCAGAGAACTGCTCCTTCCGCCGCGAGCGCGGCCTGCTGGTCGTAGGCGAGGTAACCCCGCTGGATCTGGATCTGGTCGGCGATGTGGCGGGCGTCGTGCCAGACCCCCCAGATGAAGCTGGACCCGCGGCGCGACTGCCACGGCAGGCCCAGGAAGTAGACGCCGGCCTCGGCGGAGACGCCGCGCTGGTGGGCGGGCCGTCCGCTCTCGTCGAACGCGTCGACCTGCAGCCAGCTGTAGTCGGTGCGGAAGCCGGTCGCCCAGACGATCGTGGTGATCCCGGCCGCGGCCAGATCGAGCTCGAGCACGGGGTCGGTGAGGCACTCGGGGTCGGCGCCGAGCACGCGTGCCTCCGGCTCCTCCGGCAAGTCGAGGCCGTTGCGGGCGACATAGGCGTCGGCTTCGTCGAGCAGCGCGAACAGGTTGGCGTCGCCGGCGGCGACGTTGCGGGCGAGATCGGCTGCGAACCGCATCCGGCCGTCGACGAAGGCGTTCGTGCGGCCGACCAGCGTGATCCCGGTCGCGGCGAGCTCGCGGAAGTCGACGGTGTGACCGCCATCGGCCCCGCTCACCGCAATGGTGACGTGCTCTGCGCCCTGCGGAGGTGCGGAGAGATCCCACTTGCCGAGCACTCCCAGCCACCAGACGAAGTCGCGGCCACGGTAGCGGCGCGGGGGCCGGTCGTGCGGCCCGACGGACAGCCAGACCTCACGGCCCGACCGGCGCAGCTCGTCGGCGATCTGGACGCCGGACGACCCGGCGCCGACGACGAGCACTCCGCCGTCGGGCAGCTGCGCCGGGTTGCGGTAGTCGCTCGAGTGCAGCTGCGTGAAGCCGGCTCCGTCGGGGACGACCGCGGGGACGACCGGCACCTGGAACGGACCGGTCGCGGCCACGACGTAGCGCGCCTGGAACTCGCCATCCGAGGTCTCGACGGTGAAGCCGGGGCGATCGCTGTTGCGCACGACGCGGGTGACTTCTACGCCGGTGCGGATGGGCGCGTCGATGAGTTTCGTGTACGCGACGAAGTAGTCGGCCACGTCGTCCTTGGGCGCGAAGTCGTCGGCGCCGACCGTCTCGAACTCCAGCTTCGGGAAGCGGTCGTGCCAGGCGGGGCCGTTGGCGACCAGGGAGTCCCACCGCCCGGAGCGCCAGCGCTCGGCGATGCGGCCCTTCTCCAGTACGAGGTGCGGGATGCCGCGGTCGGTCAGATGATCGCTCATCGCCACACCGGCCTGGCCTCCGCCGACGACGAGGACCTCGATTTCCTGGCTCGACATGCTGCTCTCCTTCGCTGAACCGTGAGCTGACCGTGAGCGGTCCGTGTTGCCCCGCGGTCGGTCCCGTCATTGTCAGCAGCAGCGATGGAATCTGTAAAACAATGAGAATCGACGAATCGAATCAGTGGAAGTGATGGTCCGCGCGTGAATAGTCGCTGCAGCCGTTGATCAATTCGATCGATGCAGTTCAACGCTTTTCGCCGCTCGTTTCGATGCACCCATCGTGCGTACCCTTCCGGCATGACGATCGACACAACCGTCCGCCTCGACGGCAGGGCACTCATCGAAGGCGACCGGGTGGACGCGGTGTCGGGTGAGACCTTCATCACGGTCAACCCCGCGACCGGAGCGCCGCTCGCGGAGGTCGCCAGAGGCGGCCCCGCCGACGTCGACCGCGCCGTCGCGGCCGCCCGCTCCGCCTACGAGAGCCGGGTGTGGAGCGGCCTCGGCGCCGCCGAACGCGGCGCGGTGCTGCGCCGGCTCGCCGACCTCATCGAGCGCGACGCCGAGGAGCTCGCGCTGCTCGAGTCGCTCGACATGGGCAAGCCGCTCTCGCAGACGCGCACCGTCGACGTGCCGGGCACCGCGGCGACGTTCCGCTGGTACGGCGAGCTGGCCGACAAGCTGACCGACGAGGTCCCGGCCACTCCCCCGGGATCCACCGCCATCGTCAGCCGTGTCGCCCTCGGTGTCGTCGCCGCGATCGTGCCGTGGAACTACCCCCTCGACATCGCGGCCTGGAAGCTCGCGCCCGCGCTCGTCGCCGGCAACAGCGTCGTGCTGAAGCCGGCAGAGACCACCAGCCTCACCGCCCTCCGGCTCGGCGAGCTGGCCCTGGAGGCCGGCCTCCCCTCCGGTGTCCTCAACGTCGTCCCCGGGCCGGGCTCGGTCATCTGTCGTGCACTCGGCCTCCACCTCGACGTCGACGCGCTCACCTTCACCGGGTCGACCGCCGTCGCCAAGAAGCTGCTGACCTACGCGGGCGAATCGAACCTGAAGCGGCTCAGCCTCGAGGCCGGCGGCAAGAGCTCCAACCTGATCTTCGCCGACGTGGATGACCTCGCACTGGCCGCCGATAAGGCCGCGTTCGGCGCGTTCTACAACCAGGGCGAGGTGTGCTCGGCCAACTCGCGCATCTTCGTCGAGCGACCCGTCTACGACGAGTTCGTCGGCCTCCTCGCGACCGCGGCACAGGCCTACCGGTCGGGCGACCCGCTCGACCCGGCCAGCGGCAACGGCGCACTCGTCTCCGAATCGCACGCCGACGGCGTCGCGGAGGCGATCGCCGCGGCGGCGCGCGACGGCGAGCTGATCGGCGGCGAGCGCATCGAGCGCGACGGCTCGTCGGCGTTCATCGACCCGGCGATCGTGGTGGGCCTCCCGCTGTCGCACCCGCTGCACCGCGACGAGATCTTCGGCCCGCTCGTCGTGGTCCAGGCGTTCGACCACGAGGACGACGCCGTGGGCGCGGCGAACGCCACGGACTACGGTCTCGCCGCATCGGTCTGGACCTCCAGTCTGTCCCGCGCGCACCGCGTCTCCGAGCGCCTGGTCGCCGGAACGGTCTCCGTGAACACCGTGGACGCGCTCGGCTCCACCACCCCGTTCGGCGGGTTCAAGCAGTCCGGCTTCGGCCGCGACCTCTCCCGGCACGCCATCGACAACTACGTCGGCCTGAAGACCACGTGGTTCCAGCACGCCTAGCCCGGCCCGGCGGCGCTGAGCGCGTCCTGGACCTCGGCCGCGCGTTCGCCCTGCTCCGTCAGTCACCCCACCCCACGAGAATGTCAGGACGAAGGAGTCCCCGATGAGTTCATCCACCCGGAACGACGCGAAGCTCACGACGTCGAGCATCCGGGCCCAGCGCTTCCACAAGACGCTGGGCCGGCTCGACATCGTCTTCCTGTCGATCAGCGCCGTCATCTCCATCGACACGGTCGCGCAGATCGCCGCGGGAGGCGGCGCCGAGGCGTTCACCTGGACCGCCATCATCGGCGTCACCTTCCTCTTCCCGTATGCACTGGTGATCTCCGAGCTGGGCAGCACCTTCCACGACGAAGGCGGGCCTTTCGTCTGGGTGCGGCTCGCGTTCGGCAAGCTGACCGGTGCGATCGCGACGCTCTTCTACTGGATCACCAATCCGCTCTGGATGGGCGGCTCGCTGGTGTTCATCTCCGCGGCGACCTGGGGCGCGTACATCGCACCGCTTCCGGAGGGCAGCGCGGGTGACATCGTCTTCAAGCTGGTGTTCATCTGGCTGGCCATCGGAACGGCGATCATCGGCCTCCGCTACGGCAAGCACATCGTCGCCGCGGGAGCGGTCGTCAAGATCGCGCTGCTGCTGGTCTTCGTCGTCACCGTGGTCGTCTACGCCATGAAGAACGGCGTGCACGGCTACGCGGCCGGCGCCTTCTCCCCCACGCTCAGCGGCTTCCTCGCGGTGACGCCGGTCATCCTGTTCGCCGTCGTCGGCTTCGAGGCGCCCAACGGCGCGGCCGAAGAGATGCGCAACCCGCAGAAGGACGTCCCGAAGGCGATCGCCTCCTCCGGAATCATCTCGATC
This sequence comes from Leifsonia sp. TF02-11, assembly GCF_017565305.1. Taxonomy (GTDB): domain Bacteria; phylum Actinomycetota; class Actinomycetes; order Actinomycetales; family Microbacteriaceae; genus Leifsonia. The sequence goes on along the minus strand of NZ_JAGEKP010000001.1, from coordinate 161,490 downwards.
CTCTGCTACCTCGTCCCCATCTTCGCCATCCTGGCGGTGCTCCCGGCCGACAAGGTGCAGGGCGCGAGCGGCCTCCTCGACGCCTTCAAGGAGGTGTTCTCGGTCTACGGGATCGCCACCGGCCCCGTCATGTTCGTCGCGGCGCTGCTGTTCGTGTTCGTGGTGCTGACGCAGGCGAGCGCCTGGATGATCGCGTCCGACCGCGTGCAGGCGGCGGCGGGCGCCGACGGCGCGTTCTTCCGCTACTTCGGCGTCTTCTCGAAGCGGTTCGGCACCCCGGTGCGGATGAACATGCTCTCCGGGATCGTCGCCACCGTCTTCTGCATCGCCGCGACCCTGCTGCTGAAGGGCAGCACCGCCGCCGTCTTCACCGTGGTGCTGACCGTCGCCATCTCGACGCTGCTGCTGTCGTACCTGGTGATCTTCCCGTCGATCATCCGGCTCCGCCGGAAGTACCCGGACATCGAGCGCCCGTTCCGCGTCCCCGGAGGCCGCGCCGGCCTGTGGACCGCGGTCGTGGTCATCTACGCCTGGGTGCTCCTCGGCTCCTGGGTGGCGGTCTTCCCCGGAACGCTCGAGTCGCTGTTCGGCCTCACATACGACTTCGTCGACACCTGGGGCGTCGACCGGCCGACCTTCGAGGGCTTCACCGTGGGGACGCTGATCGTCATCACAGTGCTGGCGCTGGCCGGCTACTTCTGGCAGCGGGCGCGCGACCGCCGGGTCGCCCCGGGCCCGGAGCTGCTGCTCGAGCCGGTGCGCGACTGAGGCGCCCCCGTCGCGCTCATCGAGACTTGAAGTAGACGAACAGGTGCCGTTCTCGTACAGAGAGAACCCCGCTGATCGTTCCAATGAGGACAGCCGGCATCGAGGCCGCCACGGGCCACACCGCGACGCTCAACAACGACGACGGATCTCCCGCCTGCTGCACCACCACGAACGTCCCGAGCAGCGGCAGCGCGACGATCGACGCGGTAGCAGACCATACGAGCGATTCGACCATCAGCTGGAATGCCTGGCCGGCGGCACTTACTCCAGCGTGGCGGCTTGCTGCCAGTTCCAGCCTCCGACGAGTGACGGAGAGGTACCCCAGGATGATGCCGATGAAGACGACCACCTCTGGCGCAAATCGCGTGATCCTACTCTCGAAGGTGTGAGCGCCGTCGAATCGGGTGCCGAGAGATGCGTTCAGCTGTTTGAGCTGGGGCCCTTGGCCTGGAGCAACGTTCGAGGCAGCACCGGGCATCAGAACTGTCGGGACGACGGAGAGGAGTGCATCCGTCGCCGGCCATGCCTCGATCCAGCACTCGTCGTATGGTTGAGAAGCGTCGGTGGGACTCAGAATCGAATAGCCGTAGCCGGAGAGTCGCCCATCGGCGGGATAGCGGAACACAGCTCCGATACGGGAATCGCCCGCGGCCAGCGCGAGCGACCGGCCAGGCACGACGCCCAGCGTGGATGCCAGGTCTTCTGCGATGAAGACACCGTTCGCCGCTGATACCCCACCGAGTGCTCTGAAGCCTCCGAATCCGGCGGAGACATCGAAGGTCGGAATGACCTGGTCCGGCAATGCCGCCGCAACCTCTCCACTGCTCCGTTGTCGCACTGCTCCGGCCGCGGATACTCCCGGGATCGCCATGAGCCGATCGCAGACCGATGCGTCGATTCCGTTCTTCATCCGATACACGAGCGTCGAACCGCCCCGGTCGCGAAACTCTGCAGCGCGGTGCCCGATGTCCGCGACTTGTGCGACGTCTGCTCCTGCACACGCGACGACGACGCACGCGAGGGCAAGGCAGAAGACTGCCGCCCGCGTCGTCCCGCTGGCGACGTTCAGCGCGGCTTCGCGGACGAGCGAACGAAGCCTCATTGGCCGGCCAGATCGATGACACCGGTGCACGCGGCTCGCGTTCGTGGATCGTGGGTGGCAACGACCACGATGCATCCCTGTCCTGCGACCGATGCGATCGCTTCGTTGACCGCGGCGGCGGTACGGGGGTCGAGCTGCGCCGTCGGCTCATCTACCAAGAGGAGATCGGGTTCAGAGGCCAACCCTCGAGCAAGCATCAGCCTCTGCGCTTCGCCTCCCGACAACTCTCGGAAGGGCGATCCGGCGACCTGCGACAGTCCGACGTGCGCCAATCGGACCCGAGCCTCCGCGCGGGCGTCTTCGTGCGCTCGTCCCTGCGCCAAGAGCGGGAGGGCGACATGATCCTCGGCCGTTCGAGCGGCGACCCCGTGCGGGTTCTGGAAAATCCAGGAGATCTTGCCGATGTTCACCCGCGACAGGCTGCCCGAGGCCGGCTCGAGCCATCCGGCGAGCACACTGAGGAGCGTGCTCTTCCCCGACCCTGACGGACCGGTCAGGGCATAGACCTCATTCGGCACGAGGGTGAAGCTCAGCCCGCCGAAGAGGATGGGCGCCTCCCCGAATCGGTGCGAGAGCTCCGTCGCTACGACACGCCGATCGTGGCCGGAGCCTACTTTCGGCATGCCGACGCGTCTCTCGTGTCGAGGTCGACTTCGCGGACCCGTACGTCCTGCTCAGGAACGACGAAGGTTTGCCCCAGCTGCGAACCTACTATCGTCATCGCGATACCGCGGCCCCTCACAGCCACGCACGCCGCGGCTCCGTGCGTGTCGTACACGGACGCGGCGGGAACCGAGATGACGCTGACAGGCGTGGCGAGCCGATACGTGATCGATAGCTCTGCCCCCGCCGAACCACCGGTGAAGGGAGCGGCACCGGACTCATCGGTGCTCGCGCGATCGGCATGTTCCCGATATTCAGTGGATTGCGCCAGCCGGACGAGACTTTCGGCGGCCGCGATTGATCCGGACGCGTCGACGGGAAGTGTCAGGTCGCCGACGACCACCACCCTGTCGCCCGATAGAGCATTCGCCGGCAGCGGTGAGACCTTGGCGGCGGCCACTCCGCTGGGAAGCGTCGCAACCGCGTCGCCTTCGCTCACCCTGTCGCCTAGCCGACGATCGCAGGTCACCGTTTGAACAGCCCGTGCAGGAAGCCAGATCACGCGATCGTGGGGTAGCACCGACCATGTGGCCGCGTCGCTCGCTCCGGCCTTCTCGGCCACCTCGACGACTGCTCTGAGCGTCGCCGTTCCGAATCGCCCGTCGGGCCGGATCGCGTGACCCAGTGTCACCAACTCCTCCTGAAGGGAACGGACGTCCGCGCCCACGTCACCGACGGCGAGGTCGCGCCACAACGGCCGCGACGTGGCGAGGTAGACAATCATTTCGTCGTTGATGGACAACGCGGCGTTACCCGAAGTGGCTGAGCCACCGGCTATGCACAATGTGCTCGTCACTGTTCCCGCCATCGAAGATGTGAGGCCCTTCGCCGGCGAAGCCGTGACCGCGAGTGTCGCGGGCTGTTCGTCGAGGGTTTGCACTTCCTTAACCGGAGCCACGGCGAGCGAGGCGCTCGGCGCGATGGCCGCGGGTGCGGTAGGCCGCACAGCCAAGACTCCTACGAGTAGACCTACTCCGAGGGATACAACGACGCCGACCACAACAGCGGGCAACGACGGGCGCTGGAGGAAGCGCCTCACCGTCCGGACGCCAGACCGAGCGGGTCGTTGACGCACGCCGAGAAGCCCGGGTCATCGATGCTATATGGGAATTTCTGGGACTGGAGATCCGCTTCGTAATCCCGCTTGGCGTAGCCGGGCGGCGCCACTTTCTTGGCTACGAGACAGGCTGCGACGATCTCTTCCTCGTCGCGATGGTCCGGGTTGCGGAGGATGGCTCCTCTCAGCATTGCAATGACAGAGAGGTCGGCATTGCACTCAGCTTCGGCTTCAAAGCTCTCCTCGCCTGCGTCCACGGTTCCCTCACCCGCTGGCCCGGTAATTGTCGCCGTGAAACCCTTGTTCGCCATGCACCTGACATAGGCGCTGCTCACCTCGGCGTAATCCTGGTCAGTGATTGATCCCTTCTCAAGAATCGCGTGGACTACTTCACTTTTGGTAGAACGAAACGCCGCTGCGAACTCTGACGCCCACGGTCCCGAAAACGCTGGCACAGGGCCGGTGTAGACCCCGGCCGACGGACCCACTCCGTCTGGCGACGAGGAGGTCTCCGAACAACCCGACAACGCGGCAGTGACGGCAAATGCCACCACTGCCGCGCGGACGAGTGACGTGTAAGCCAACGAGTGGCCCTTACGGGGTTCCGTTGACGCCGTAGGACGTGATTCCGGCGTAGCTCAGACCCTGATCCGACCAAACACTCGGACGGGCCCAGTTTGCGTGGATGGTCCTGCCCTGCGCAACCACGTAGTGCCGGATCTGCCCGAACGAATCGGCGTAGTGATAGATCTTGCTGGTATAGAGCACTCCGACGCGTTGCGTGTGTGTGAGTGCCGCGCTCGCCGGAACCGACGTCGCCACCACCCCTCCCGCAACGGTGAGCAGCGCTGCCGCGCTCAGAATGGCGCGTGCACGAGTCTTCTTCAACTTCAGAGTGTCCCCGAACTGTGATGTTCTTCCGCTTCCTGCGCAACACTCGGTTGCACAGAAATGCAGCATTTCACAGATCGAGAAGGGGCGCCACCAACCCGGTTCCTACACTTGCATTTCCCGCGCCGCGATCAACTCCGCCGCCCGCTCCGCCACCATCATCACCGTGATGACCGGGTTCACCGAGGTCAGCGTCGGGAACACCGACGCGTCCGCGATCCGCAGCCCGTCGATCCCCCGCACCCGGAGCGACGGGTCCACCACCGCGAGCGCGTCGTCGGCGGCGCCGATCCGGCAGGTGCCGCTCACGTGGTAGACGGTCTGGTGGATGTCGCGCTGCACCGCCGAGAGCTCCTCGTCGGTCTGCACGTCGGGTCCGGGGAAGACCTCGCGCACCAGGTGGCTGCGCATCGGCTCGGCCTCGGCGATCCGCCGGGCCAGGCGCACGCCGGCGACGAGCATCCGCTCGTCGTGGCCCGCGGCGTCGGTGAAGTAGCGGTAGTCGATCACCGGCGGCTCGTCCGGGTCGGCGGAGGCGATGGTGACCCGGCCGCGGCTGTGCGGCTTCGCCACGTTCGGCGCGATCGCGACGATCGTCGACGGGAACGACACCCCGCGTGCCCGCGGGTGGTCGACGACCGGCTCGACCGGGAAGTGCATCAGCACGTCCGCCTTGGTCGGGTCGCCGTCGACGCCGACCATCGCGCCGGCATCCCAGCCGGAGGCCGAGATCGCGGGCGGGGCCGACAAAGCCTCCCACACCACGAGTCCTTCGGCGTGGTCCTGGAGGTTCTCCCCCACGCCCGGCAAGTCCAGCACGACCGCCACTCCGGCCGCCTCCAGCACAGAGGCCGGGCCGATTCCCGAGAGCAGCAGCAGCCGCGGTGTGTCGATCGCCCCGCAGGCGAGGACGATCTCGCGACGGGCACGCACGGTGTGCAGCTCGCCGTCCGCCGAGCGGTAGACCACGGCGACCGCACGGCCGCCTTCGACGACCACCCGCTCGGCGCGGGCGCCGGTGATCACGTCCAGCGATGCCCGGTCGTCCATGACGTCGTGGAGGTAGTGGATCGAGCTCGACCCGCGCACGTTGGTCTGCGGGTCGTAGCCGACCTCGAAGAAGCCGGCGCCGCGCGCGAGCGTATCGGTGCGACCGTCGTTCCAGCGCTCCTGCCGGGGGAGGTCGAGGGCAGCGACGGCGGACGCGACGACATCGGCGACGAACGGGTTCCGATCCGGTCGGCCCACGGGGTGGATGGGGATGCGCAACCGGTCGTAGTAGGGCTGGAAGCTCGCGGCATCCCACCCGGTGGCCCCGGCCGCGACCCATTCGTCGAGGTCGGAGGCGGGCGGCCGCCAGGCGATCATGGTGTTCGCCGTCGAGCAGCCGCCGAGGATCCGCATGCGCGACTGCCGGATGGTCGAGTTGCCCCGCTCCTGCGGCACGCTGCGATAGTCGAGGTCGTACTCGCTCTCGATCATCTCCTCCCAGCGCCGGATCGACCGGGCCCTGCCCTCGTCGCGGTCGCTCGGCCCCCACTCCAGGAGGCCGACGGTGACGGACGGATCCTCGGAGAGGCGCGCGGCGACGATGCCGCCCGCGGTGCCGCCGCCGACCACGACGTAGTCGTACTCGGCGGCGGCGGCGGTGGTGCTGGCGGTGCTGGCGGTCATTCTGCTCCTGCGGTTCCGATGGTCGGGGCGAGCGGGGTGGCGGCCGCGTCGGCGGCGGCGAGCACCGGCGGCTTCGACGGCGCCCACTTCATGAGCGCGTAGTAGAGCGGGCAGATCACGGCGAGACCGACGATCCACGAGATGTCGACACCGCCGAGGGCCGTCGCGATCGGGCCGGTGTAGAAGGCGGTGCTGAGGAACGGCAGCTGCACGAGGATGCCGAGCACGTAGCAGATCACCGCGTTGCGGTTGACCCGGCCGTAGATGCCGCCGTCCTGCCGGAACAGTGAGGCGATGTCGTACTTGCCGTGCTTGACGGCGTAGTAGTCGACCAGGTTGACGGCGGTCCACGGGATGAGCACGCACAGCAGCAGGATCATCAGGTTCGACAGGTTCACCAGGAAGTTGGCCGAGAACGCGAACCCGAGCACGAGCGCGACGACGAACAGGATGACCGCGATGGCGCCGCGGGTGACGGCCCGCGGGATCCACTTCGGGAACAGCGTCTGCCCGATCGTGATGATCGCGAGGCTGCCGCAGTAGAGGTTCATCCCGTTGCTGACGCTGATGCCGACGCCGAAGACGAGCATGGCCAGCCCGGCGATCCCGGGGATGAGAGCGCTCAGGCCCGTCGCGACGTCGTCTTTCGGAAAGGCGGCTCCGACGACCGAGCCGAGCACCATCGGGATGACCGACCCCAGGACGCAGCCGGCGAACGTCGCCCAGAACGCCGCACGCACCCCGGTGTCCTTCGGCATGTAGCGCGTGTAGTCCGACACGTAGGGTGCGTAGGCGATCTGCCAGAGCGCCGCGACCGAGATCGTGCCCATGATGCCGGTGGCGGTCACCGAGCCGTAGCCGAGGGCGCTCGCCGGAAGCGTGCCGGCGGCGAAGATGTAGATGAAGACGAGCGCGATGGTCAGGCCGGCGACGACGCTCATCACCGTGCCGAAGACGTGCAGGAGGCGGTAGCCGAACACGGCGCCGAAGACGCTGATGAGTCCGACGACCACCGTCGACCAGAAGGCGCCGAGGTGCGTCAGCGAGTCGAGCGCCTGGCCGCCGAGGATCACGTTGGAGGCGAAGAACGCCACGTACATCCCGACCACGATGATGACGACCAGGAGGCTGCCGTACGACCCGAACTGCGCCCGCGTCTGCAGCATCTGCGGCACGCCCATCTGCGGGCCCTGCGCCGCGTGCAGGGCCATCACGACACCGCCGATCAGGTTGCCGACGACCAGCGCGACGATCGCCGCCCAGATCGGCAGGCCGTAGACGGCGGTGGCCAGCAGGCCCGTCGCGATGGACAGCATCATGATGTTGCCGCCGAACCAGATGGTGAACAGGTTGCGGGCTTTGCCGTGACGCTCGTTCTCGGGGATGTAGTCGATGGTGCGGGTCTCGACGCCGAGGGCGTCGCTGCGGGCCTCAGTGCTCATGGGTGTGCTCCTCGTTGTCGCTTGGCATAGAAGCATCTGCTGCTTTTCCGCATCAATCAACTAAGGTTGCCTGAAGCACTGCATCACTTCGGGAGATACCGCGCCGGAGGAAACAGAGCCGAAACACCACCGTAACCGGAGGTCGCCGATGAGCAAGAAACCGGATGTCACGCTCGCGCAGTTGCGTTACTTCATCGAGGCGGCGACACACCTCTCGATGACCCGTGCCGCAGAGGAGCTGTTCGTCGCGCAGTCCGCCGTCTCGTCGGCCATCGCGCAGCTGGAGCAGCAGGTCGGTGCGCAGCTCTTCATCCGGCAGCGCTCCCGCGGTCTGACGTTGACCCCGGCCGGGCGGCAGTTCCTCGGCGACGCCCGAGCGCTCCTGCTCAACCTGGAGGAGGCGCTGGACACCGCGCGCGGCATCGACAACCAGGTGCGCGGCACCATCCGGATCGGCTGCTTCGTCACGCTCGCGCCCTTCGTCCTCCCCGCGATCGTCAGCCGCGTGCGCGCGGAGCACCCCTACCTCGACATCGAGGTCGACGAGCTCGACACCGACGGCGCCAGGGCGGCGCTGCGCAGCGGTCGCGTCGAGCTCCTGATCGGCTACGACTTCGGCTTCGGCAACGACATCCGCACAGCGGTGCTGTCGGACGCTCCCCCGCACGTCATCGTGCCGGCCGACCATCCGCTGGCGGCGTCGCAGCAGGTGTTCCTGCGCGAGCTCTCGCGCGAGCCGATGATCCTGCTCGATCTGCCGCACAGCCGCGAGTACTTCCTCGGCATCCTCGCCGGCGCCGGCCTGCAGCCGGAGATCCGGCACCGGTCGCTGAACTATGAGACGGTCCGCGCCTTCGTCGCGCACGGCCACGGCTTCTCGATCCTCAACCAGCGCCCGCAGCACGACCTCAGCTACGACGGCGAGCGGGTGGCGGCCCTCCCGATCGCCGACAGCGTGCCGGCGCTACCGGTCGTTCTCGCCGCGATGCGCTCGGTGCGGGCGACGGCGCGGGCGCGCGCGGTCGGCGACATCGCGGCGCAGGTGGTGGCGGAGTCGCTGAACCCTGCTCCGTCGCGGCCGTGAGCTGCATCAAACGTGCTGATGAGGTAGTCCAGTCGAAGCTATTTGCGTGATTCCGTTCCACCACCCGAGACTGGGCGGATACGCGAAGGGACGCCGATGACGAGTCTGCACATCACGAACGCCCGCCTCGCCCTCGGCGACGGGCGCTGGCAGGACGGCGGCGTGCTCGTCCGCGACGGCGTCATCGCGGCGGTCGGTCCCGACGCCGATGTCGCCGCCCTGCGGGAGCCCGGCGCCGAGGTGCGCGACGCCGCCGGCGCCTCGCTGCTCCCCGGCTTCCACGACACGCACGTGCACCCGCCGATGGCCGGGAGCTCGCTGCTCGGCATCGACCTCATGCCGGTCCATGACGCCGACGCGTACCTGAGGATCATCGCCGATCACGCCGACGCGCATCCCGAGCTCGGCACCGTCGTCGGGGTCGGCTGGTACGGCGACGTCTTCCCCGGCGGCCTTCCGACGCGCGCCCTCCTCGACGCCGTCGTTCCCGACCGGCCGGCGGTCCTCACCAGCCACGACGGCCACGGCGTCTGGGTGAACACGCGGGCGCTGGAGGCCGCCGGCATCGGAGCCGAGGTCGCCGATCCGCTGGGCGGGCATTTCGTGCGCGACGAGCGGGGCGGGCTCACCGGGGTGCTCCTCGACACGGCGATGCAGGCTCTGGAACCGATCCTCCCGGAGCCCGTGCCCGGATTCTTGGAGGATGCCATCCTCGCCGCGCAGCGCCGCCTGCACTCGGTGGGCGTCACGACCTGGCACGACGCCGCCGTCGGAACGAGCGAGCTCGGCCCCGACGCGTTCGACGCCTACCTGAGCCTGGAGGCCCGGGGCGCTCTCACCGCGCGGGTGGTGCTGTGCCAGTGGTGGGACCGTGATCGCGGACTCGAGCAGATCGCCGAGCTCGAAGCCAGGCGGACGCGTGTCGCCCGCGCCGAGCGGATCTCGGCCCACGTGGTCAAGATCATGCAGGACGGCATGATCGAGAACCACACCGCCGCCCTCCTCGACGACTACACCGACGCCCCCGGCGTGCGCGGCGACTCGTTCCTCCCACCGGACGAGCTCGCGACGATCGTCGCCGAGCTCGACGCCCGCGGTTTCGACGTGCACCTGCACGCCGTCGGCGACCGGGCCGTGCGGGAGTGCCTCGACGCGGTGGCCCGCGCTCGCGCCCGCAACGGCTCGACGGGAGGACGCCACCAGCTCGCGCACCTCGACGTGGTCGACACCGCCGACCTCGACCGGTTCGCGGCGCTCGACGTCACCGTGAACGCGCAACTGCTCTGGGCGCGCACCGACATCGAGATCGTCGAGCGCAAGCTGCCGATGATGGGCGACGACCGGGCGAAGCGGCACTTCCCGTTCGAGACGCTCCGCGCCAACGGCGCCCGTATCGTCGCCGGTAGCGACTGGCCGGTCTCCGACCCGAACCCGCTCTGGGCGATGCACACCGGCACCACCCGGCTCGCACCCTCCACCGATCCGCACGCGACCGGACGCGCGCTCACCGACCCGCTGCTGGCCACCGAGGCGCTGCCGTTCGCCACCGTGCTCGACGCGTACACGGGCACGGCCGCGTGGGTCGGGCGGTTGGAGAGCACGACCGGTCGGCTGGAGGCAGGGCTCGCCGCCGACCTGGTCCTCCTCGACCGCGACATCTCGAGCGGCGACGGCCTCGACACCGCCCGCGTCGCCGAGACCTGGGCCGCCGGCCGCTCCGTCTACCGCGCCACCGAGACGTGAGAAGTCGCGGGAAATCCGACAGGGATTCCCGCGTTCGCTCACGTCTCGGTGCTGCGAGCTGGCAGGGTGGTGGGGTGACCGATGCCTTCGACCTCGCACTCGAGCCCTCCGACCCGACCGTCTGGCGGATCGGCACCGACCGGGTGACCGCGATCGCGCCTGCGCGAACCGACCTCTTCATCGACCCGAGCGGGACCTCGGGAGTGGCGGCGGAGTCGATGCTCAACGCGGTCACGGCGCTCGGCGATCCCGGCGCGGGCGACGTCGTCCTGTCAGCCCGGGTGTCGGTCGGCTTCCGCGACACCTTCGATGCCGGCGTCCTGCTCGTCTGGGTCGACGAGCTGCACTGGGCGAAGCTGTGCTTCGAACGCTCGCCCGCCGGTGAGCGCATGGTGGTCTCCGTGGTCACCCGCGGTACCTCCGACGACGCCAACGGCGAGGTCGTCGACGGCGACAGCGTGTGGCTGCGCGTGTCCCGCGTCGGACGCATGTTCGCGTTCCACGCCTCGACCGACGGGCGCTCGTGGCGGTTCGCGCGGGCGTTCACGCTCGACACCGACGAGCCGGCCCGCCTCGGCTTCGAGGCGCAGAGCCCGGTGGGCGACGGCTGCGAGGTCGCCTTCGACCAGCTCCGCTTCGAACGCCGCACCCTCGGCGATCTGCGCGACGGGAGCTGACCGATCGGGCAGGGCGGCTGGGCGGCGGGCCGGGGCCGTCAGACCGGGTGCGCCGCCGGCTCGCCCTCGACCGGCGCCGCCCGCCCCGTCCGCCGGATGCGCCGGGCGATGAGCAGCCACGTGACACCGCTCGCGGCGACGAACACGAACTCGAACAGCAACAGGAGGCTGCCTCGCGCCACGGGGCTCACCGGCAGGCTCTGCATCAGCCCGATGAACCCGTCGAAGCCGCCGTGGGCCGCGACGACGCCGAGGTACGCCAGGACAGCACCGACCGACAGGCGGAAGCGCCCCTGGCGTGCCGCGGAGAATACCGCTGCGGCGAGCAGCGCCGAGAACACCGGGTGCAGGAACGGCCCCGTCAGCTGGCGACCGATCGTCACGCCGATGAAGAGGCCGAGGCCGTTGCCGTCGGCATCCTGGCCGCGGGCGAACGCGTCCAGCAGGTACCCGACGTTCTCGATCACGCTGAAGCCGAGACCGACGGCACCGCCGACGAAGAGACCGATCCTGGCGTCCTTCACCGGCAGCTTCCAGGCCAGGAGCAGCACGGCGCCGAGCTTGGCGGTCTCCTCGACCACTCCGGCCAGGATCAGCGAAAGCTCGCTGGGGTGGGTCGAGGTCCCGCCGCTGGCGATGTCGATCAGCGTGTTGGCCGGGGCCGCCACCAGCGTCGACGCGAGGCCGCCCAGTCCGGCGATGAGGAGGAGGCGGGGCACGGAGAGCTTGTCGTCGGGGCGCAGCTTGTACGCCATCGTGTAGATGATCGCGACGGCGACGGTCGCGGCGCCGGTCAGCAGGAGGAACGGCGAGACCACTCTCGGACCCGCGTCGTGCAGGTGCGGCGCGATCGCGGCGAACAGGAGGCTGAAGCCGAACACCCACAACCAGATCCCCAGGCTGGCCGCCCCGATGATCCACCCGCCGAACCGGCCGAGCCACTTGCGGGGCTCGCGCCGCTTCGGGGCGGGCACGGGAACAGGCACGGGCACGACCGGATAGGTGTAAGCCGTCCATTCGGCGCCGCTCCACCACCGCAGCATCCGCTGGTCGTAGGGGTCGGGATACCAGCCGCTCGGGGGCAGCAGTGGTGGAGCGTAGGTCACGCGGTCAGCCTACGTTTCCGCGGTGTCGCCCGTCCTCCACCAGAATGGGCGACACGCCGTGGCGCCCGCGAGCCGGTGACGGCGCCAGGGCGCGCGACGCCGGCGTCAGATGAGGATTCCGGTGTCTACGGCAACGCCGATCCCCGATCGATCTCACACGCCGCAGCGTGGCCCACATTCGGGGGTCAGAATCGGGCTTACCGTGGGCACATGGCGATCAGGATCGAATTGCGTTCGGCCAGTTGCCCGATCTGCGGAAAGCGCATGGACGGCACGGTCAAGATGCTCGGCACCCCCGGTCAGACCGGGTTCCGCACGGCGCCGCAGGACGTGCATTGCTCGTCCGGGTGCGAGCGAGCGCTCGGCGACAACCGGGAGCGGATGCTGGGGGTGTTCCAGGAGTAGCGGCCGGCCCGTGTCGTCACGCGAGCTTCGTCACGGAGTCCTCGGGCGCCGAGACGATCTGCTTGCCCGACGGTGGCATCCCCGTCGCGAAGGTGCGAGTGGAGACGGACTTCGCTGTCAGGTCCGCCGCGGCGACTGTGTACGTCGCGGAAGCGGTCGCGCTCTCGCCGCTCTTGAGGACTCCTGGCGACGCCGGCGTCGGCCAGACGAAGGTGATCGCGCTCGGGGATTGCAGTGAGTCGGTGAGCGAGACATCGGTGACCGTGTCGGCGCCGTTGTTCGTGATCTTGAAATGGTAGGTGATCGTGTCTCCGACGGCGGGAGGAGTCGACAGCCCGGGAGCAGCGATCTGGCTCAGCGACAGCGGAGGCTTCGCCCCCGTGTCGCCGTCGATCCCTGCCGCCTTCAGGACATTCGCGTTGGCCGCCTCGTTCGCCTTGGTCGCGAAGTAGAAGGCGACCGCGGTGCTCGCCGATGCGACGATGCCGCCGATCAGAACGTTGCGCAGATTGGAGTCCGTGCCACCGAGCGTGAGGCCCGCCAGGATGAGCAGCGCAGCGATCAGGGTCACGGAGATCCAGGCGCGGACGACGCTGTTGGCTGCGCGTTTCTCGTTCGTGTCGCTCGGCCACCCGTAGACGAGCAGACCGCCGAACGCCAGCACCATGATGACGAGCAGCGCAGCGATCGGCACCCACCACGGGATCCCGGGCGGCAGTGCCGAGTCCGCGGCTGACGGCGTCGCGGCCATTCCCATCCACAGAGGCATCCTCGCCCTCCCTCTGGATCGGCAGCGCCTCATCGCGCTGCGCCCGCGAGAAAGTGTGGCAGGCAGGATCGGCCACGGCAATACTGAATTTCAGCCGGCCGGCGCGGCTCCGAGCGGCACCGCTACGCCGTCTCCCCCTCCGACTGCCGGCGCATCTGCTCCTCCAGCTCCCGGATGCGCTTGTCCCGCTCGGCCAGCTCGATCTCGTGCTCGAGCGCGGCGAGCTGCGCCTCCGTGCTCGACGCGTACGGCGCGTGAGCGTTCGCCTGGCTGCTCGTCGTCCGCGCGGGGCGCCGAGGGCGCGGAGACGACTCGTACTCCCTCCCGATCGCGAACCACAGGATCGCGCCGATCAGCGGCAGCAGGATGACGATGAACACCCACGTGATCTTGGGCAGATGCTTGATCTGGTCGTCCCGGCGCAGGATGACATCCAGGAGGGCCACGACGAAGAACGCGAACGTGATCAGGTAGAAGACGAACATGGCGACGAGTCTATGAGGTTGCTGTGCGCGGTGTCGCCCACCAATTGTGGTCGCACACCGCTGGGCCGCGGGGATCCGGGGTGGCAGGGCCCCCGCGCACCTGCCACCCGAGCGTCGCGCTCCGGTTGCGTCCGGCAGGGTGGTGTATGGATCGGGTGACCGTGTCGCTGCGGACGTAGCGACGGTCACCGCGTGATTCTTCGAGAGAACTCTTCACATCCGTCTCGAAAGGACCCCGACGATGACCGTCGCACCCCACGATATCGACCCTGCCCGTTTCCTCGAAGACCACCTCGCGCAGGCGTCTCCCGACCTGCTGCGGGAGATGCTCGGCACGTTCATCAACCAGCTGCTGTCCGCGGACGCCGATCAGGTCTGCGGTGCCGCCTACGGCACGGTCAGCTCCGACCGAGTGAACCGCCGCAACGGTTACCGGCACCGTGACTTCGACACCCGCACCGGCACCATCGACGTGAAGATCCCGAAGCTGCGGCAAGGGACCTACTTCCCGGAATGGCTGCTCGAACGTCGCCGCCGGGCGGAGGCCGCGCTGACCACAGTGGTGGCCACCAGCTACCTCCTCGGGGTCTCGACCCGGCGGATGGATGATCTGGTGAAGACGCTCGGGATCACCGGGCTGTCGAAGTCGCAGGTATCGGAGATGGCACGAGACCTCGACGAGCACGTCGACCAGTTTCGGCACCGCCCACTGGATGCGGGCCCGTTCACGTTCGTCGCCGCCGACGCCCTGACCATGAAGGTCCGCGAGGGCGGCCGGGTGATCAACGCGGTCGTGCTGGTCGCGACCGGGGTGAACGCCGACGGCCGCCGCGAAGTCCTCGGCCTGCGGGTCGCGACGAGCGAGACGGGCGCCGCCTGGAGCAGCTTCTTCGCCGACCTCGTCGCCCGCGGCCTGAGCGGGGTGCGCCTGGTCACCTCCGACGCCCACCAGGGCCTGGTCGAGGCGATCGCGGCGAACCTGCCCGGCGCGGCCTGGCAACGCTGCCGCACCCACTACGCCGCCAACCTGATGTCGGTGACGCCGAAGAGCTCGTGGCCATGGGTGAAGACCCTGTTGGGCACGATCTTCGACCAGCCCGACAAGGAGTCCGTGCATGCCCAGTTCGACCGGGTCCTCGACGCCCTCGAACACAAGCTGCCCCGGTCGTTCGAGCACCTCGAGGCCGCGCGGGAGGAGATCCTCGCGTTCACCGTGTTCGACAAGTCGATCTGGCGGCAGATCTGGTCCAACAATCCCAACGAACGACTCAACCGCGAGATCCGCCGCCGCACCGACGTCGTCGGGATCTTCCCCAACCGCGACGCGATCATCCGCCTCGTCGGCGCCGTCCTCGCCGAGCAGCACGACGAATGGGCCGAGCAGCGCCGCTACCTCGGACTCGACGCCATCGCCGCAGCCCGCCGCGTCGGCGAACCCGTCACCGAGGAGGTGATCGAACCCGACCTCCGAGCCCTCACAGCCTGACCACGACACGAGGAATCACACGACGACCGATACACCACACCCCCGGACTTGACCCGCGCTCCCCCGACGCGACGCACACGAAGAGCCTACGAATGCCGCGCGCGAACAGGGAATGTAACGAAGGTCACATCCCTGTTCCCACCGATCGGCCGCGCGGGGAGCCATGATGGATGCTGTGGTTCCGAGTGCGCACCAGGGGGACGTCGACGACGCGTCGCCGGTCGTCGGCGCCCGCATCGCCGACGACCTGATCCGGGCGCTCCGCTCTCGCGGCTCCGCGTTGGCGACCGACCCCGTCGTCGCGGCCCAGCTCCGAGCGCAGGTGCGGGTCGTGCTTCGCGGCACGTACGACCGCCTCGGGGTCGCCGGTCTCGCCGGCACCGATGCCGGCCCAGACGCCGGCCCAGCTGCCGGCCCAGCTGCCGGCCCACACGGCACGCCCACCGGCGGCCGGACCACGCCGCACGGCTCGGGCGTCGGCGGTGCGCGAGCCAGGCAGAACATCCACCCCGCGGACAGCCTCACCGCGGCCACGCTGCTGTTCGACCTCGCGTTCACCGAGCTCGTGTCGTCGGGCCTCGACCCGGCGGAGGTCGCCAGAGCACTGAACGCCGCCATCATGGGCGAGGTCGTGCCGGCCTCCCTGAACTATGTCGACGTGCTCATCGAGCGTCTCGCCGTCGCCCACAGCGAGGAACGGCTGGGGATCTCGCGCGAGTTGCACGACCGCGTCGCCCACGGCATCGCCGCGGGCATTCAGCGCATCCACCTCAGCCGCCAGCGGGACGATGCGTCGCCCGAGCGCATCGATGAGGCGCTCCGGCTGCTGGAATCAGCGCTCGTCGAGACACGTTCCCTGGCACTGGATCTGCGGCACTCCGTCGGAGACAAACACCTCGACGAGGCGATCCGCGACTATGTGGCCGATCTGAGCCCCGAGCCTCCTCTCGTGGACGCACACAGCTACGGCACGGCCCGGTCGCTCCCCACCGGCGTGCAGGAGGAGGCGTTCATCATCGTCAGGGAGGTCGTCCACAACGCGCGCCGCCACTCCAGGGCCGACCGCATCCGATTGGACTCGCATTGGCTGGTCGACCGCCTGATCATCTCCGTCTCCGACGACGGGATCGGGTTCGAGCGCGACCGAATCCGGCCGGGCGCGCTCGGGCTCATCGCCGCGCAGGAACGCGCGGAGCTCATCGGCGCCGAACTGACGATCGACAGCACGCCGGGTTCCGGGTCCACCGTGACCCTGACGATCTCCCGACCGGGAGCGCGCCTGTGAAGAGCGCGACCGCGAAGCGCACGATCGTGCTCGCGGACGATCACGCCCTGTTCCGCACCGGCGTGCGCGGCCTCATCGAGCGCGACGTGACCGTCGTCGGGGAGGCCGGCGACGGCCCGGAGGCGATCGCGCTCGTCGAGAGCCTCCACCCGGACGTGCTGCTGCTCGACGTGGAGATGCCCGGCGGGTCGGCCGAGCGAACGATCAGCACGGTCCGCCGCCGCTCACCGGGGACAGCGGTGGTCGTCCTGACGATGCACACCGACGCGGTGCTCCAACGACAGTTGCTGCGTGCCGGTGCCTCGGCGTTCGTGTCGAAGAACATCGACGAGCGCGCGCTCATCGAGCTGATCGTCGCGGCGGAGCCGGCGCGGGCGTCCGCCTCCGCCGCGGCCCCCGCCCCTGCGGCCGGCATCCTCACCGACCGTGAACTCGAAGTGATCAGGATGATCGCGCAGGCGTACACCAACCGCGAGATCGGCGCACGCCTGAACATCACGGAGGGCACGGTCAAACGCCACACCACGAACATCTACGCCAAACTCGGCGCCGCCTCCCGGATCGACGCCGTGCGCAAGGTGATCCGCCTCGACCTGTTGGAAGGGTGAACCCGATGAGACGACCGCTCCATCTGAAAGTCACTGCGGCGCTCGGCGGGGCGCTGCTGTTCGGCGCGATTGTCGCCGGCTGCAGCGCGACCGGCTCGGCTGCGCCCACCCGGTCCGAATCCCCGCACGCCACGGCCGCACCGACCCCGCACAGCGACGCATCGATCGCCCTCACCTGCGCCGTGCTCGGATCGTTGGACACGTCGCTCGAGGACACGGCCATCGAACAGCACGACGGCCAGACGGACCCCTCCGGTTACGCGGCGGTGATCAACACGACGACGAACACGCTCATGGGGCTCCGCCGCAACTCGCAGGCCGGCATGCAGTCGGAGGTATGGAACCTCCAGGAGGCGGTCAAGACCTCACCACCGACGGTCCAGGGGGCGACGTTCGACCCGCACGGCGCGGATTTCGTGGCTGCGCTGGCCGAGGTGAAGAAGGCGTGCGAGGCGAACGGCACGCCGATGATGCTCTACGCGCCAGTCGGCCAGGGCTGACCGCCTCAGTCCTTGCGGCGCATCCAGTGCTCCCGCAGGAACATCCGCCCGAACCACGCACTGAGCCCGTTGCCGCCGTACTCGTCCGGATCGGCGTCGAGCACCTCGCTGCCCTGAGGTTCGGGCAGGGAGCGCGCTTCCTCGTCGGTGAGTGTGGTCTGCACGGCCGCCGCGGTGATACCCCCGACCCGGTCAGCATCCACGAACCGCAGCCCCGTGCCTGTCTTCACCGCGAGCCCGTCGAAGAGGTCGAGCGAAGGATCCTGCAGCACGTGCTCCACCCGGCCGATCTCGATGCCGTCGGAGGTGAAGACGGGGGTGCCCTTCTGCAGGACGGTGTAGGCGATGGGTGTCTCCTCGGTCACGAGGAACACTGTACGCCGGGGAGCAGGCGCCTCCCCGAACGGATACGTTGCCGGGAAGATGGGGGCATGACCGACACACCAGAACCCGGCGCCTTCTCCGCCCAGGAGCGAGCCGCCATCAAGCAACGCGCCGCCGAACTGAAGGCGGAGGCCAAGCGCGCGAAGGGAGCCGAGAAGGCCGCCGCAGAGGCGGCCGACGTGCTCACGAAGATCGCCGAGATGCCCGACGGCGACCGCGAACTGGCGGAACACCTCCACGCGCTCGTCGCGGAGGTCGCGCCAGAGCTCTCCCCCAAGCTCTACTACGGCCAGCCCGGCTACGCGCGCGGTGGCAAGGTGGTGGTGTTCTTCCGCAGCGGGCAACTCGACAAGACGCGGTACTCGACCTTCGGCGTGAGCGCAGAGGCGGCGCTGGACGACGCGAGCGGTCTCTGGCCGACGTCGTACGCGCTCATCGAGCCGACGGATGCGGCGTGGGAGCGGCTCGCGGAGGTGGTGCGGCGAGCGGCGGGGTAGCTACGCCGCCCGCAGGGCGTCGATCAGCGTTCGACGCACGCGCAGGATGGCCTCGGGGTCGCGGGGCCAATGGTCCATCGGCCAGCCGCCCTCGGCCTCGAGCACCCGGAGAACGGCCTCGCGCCCCAGCCGCCGTTCCGCGAGCGTGAGCGTGCGGTGGTCGTCCATCGCGTCCGCGATGGCGCGGAAACGGATCGACCGCCACGGCCGGCCGCCCTCGCCCGGGTAGAGCAGGAACGGGTCGCCGCCCGGATACGCGCCGCCCGCGCTGGTGTCCGCGAACGGGTCGATCAGACGCCGGCTGTGCTGGTCGTAGTAGAACGTGAGCCCCCAGTGCAGGAAGCCGGGGTGCCCTCCGGCGAACAGCTGCGCGCCGATGGCCCGGGTGCGCGCGGTCGGCTGAGCGATGAAGCGGTTGGACACCGCATCCTGCTGGGTCACGCAGTAGTAGACCCACGGCGGCGGGAAGCCCGCGTCGGCGAACGCGTGCACGGCGTCCGACGCGACGACGGGATCGTCGACGAGACCGGAGCGGACCAGCTCCACCTCGCTCAGCGCGTCGATGACGGTGCATCCCTCGAGCAGGTCGGCGACGACTTCCCGCGCCCGGCCGTACCCGGCACGATCGGCCGCGGTCGGCTCGTCGGAGACGTGGAAGAACACGCGGTCCAGACCCCAGGCATCGTCGAGGAAGCGCCGGAGCGCCGGCACCAGCTGCTCCAGGAACGCGCGATATTCCGGGGCATCGGCGGGGGTGTCCCAGCCGAATCGGCGGCGGACGTCGCCGCCCTCCGAGCGCACCAGGAAGGCCGGCGTGCTGGCTGCACCCCACTGCGTGAAGAAATGCGGCAGCTCCACATTGCGGATGCCGACGGTGCGGCACAGCTCCAGCCATCGCTCCAGGCGCTCGAAACCGAACACGAACCGTCCGTCCCGCTCCTCGATGTCGAGGAGCTGCACAGGGGTGCGGTAATGGCCGACAGCGGTGTCGATGGGCGGCGTCCACGCCGGGGTCAGCACCGTGTTCATGCCGATCCCGCGCGATTCGGCGAGGAACGCCTCGAGGATGCGCCAGTGCTCCGGGGAGAACACCTCGACGCGGTAGTGGTCGGCGAGCGCGTCTGCGTGCAGCCACTCGGTGTGGACGATGCCGAGCTCCGGGAGCGTCTCCGCCACGACCTCGACGCGTTGGGTGTGCTCGAACAGCGGCTCTCCCGTCGACTCGGAGCGGAGCACGACGGTCACCGCGGCATCTCGGTCGGCGTCCGTCAGCGGCGTCACCTCGATCCACACCGACGACCACCCGGCGAGGAGCGGAACGAACGCCTCGCCGGGTTCGATCGGCCGCAGCAGGTCGGGGTAGAGGCCTGGCGCGTCGCGTAGATAGCCGTCGTCGTGGACGGGGAATGCAGGGAGCGACACGGGCACCAGCTCGACGCGGAACGCGCGCGCGGTCGCCGGTCCGCTGACGCTGACCTCCGCGCAGACGCGGCCGATCGGGGTGAGCGACCGCGTCGCAGGAGGCCGCAGCGCCACCTGGAAGGCGACCGTCTCGCCCGCGAACGCGATCGGCCCGAGCCGAGCATCGAGCGGGCGCGGCTCCGCCTCGGGGAGCACCTTCTCCAGCGCGTCGGAGACGACGAACGACCAGCCGGCCATCACGCGGCCGCCTTCCCGGACGTGGAGGCGCGGACGATCAGCGACCACGGGAAGTCGTGCAGCGTCCCGCCGTCTGGTTCGGTCTCCAGCGCTTTCGCCACGATGATCTCGGCCACCCTCTCGTAGAACTTCGACGGTCCGACCGTGCTCAGGGTCGGGTCGCTGTGCTCGCCCGCGAGCGTGTTCCCGACGCCGATGATGGCGACGTCCTCGGGCACGCGCAGCCCCAGCCGGTGCGCCGCGTTCACGGCGGCGAGGGCCGCGAAGTCGGTCGTGGCGTAGATGGCGGTCGGCCGATCGGGACGGGAGAGCAGCTGCGACGCGGCCAGATAGGCGCTCTCATTGGAGTCGGTGAACTCCTCGACCCAGTCGTCCCGCACCTCGTGGCCTGCTGCCGTCAGCAGCTCCACGTACGGCGTGTACCGGCTCGGGCCGACGGCATGCCTGGCGCTGCTCGCGGTCAGACAGCCGATCTGCGTGTGGCCCTGCAGCAGGTGCTCCACCGCCAGGTAGCAGCCGGGGACGGCGGCCGAGCGGACCACGTCGAACCCTGCCGGCTCCAGCGTGTCACTGAACACGACCAGGCGCTGGCCGCGCTCCACCAGGCGCGCCAGCCGCTCCGGTGCGTCGGCCGCTCCTGGCACGATGTCGATGAAGGCGACGTCGGTGGGCTGGCGCTCCAGCGCATCCGACCAGTCCCCGTCGGCGAGGATCATGGTCGTCAGCCCGCGCGCCTTCGCCGCGGTGTTCACGCTGTCGGCGACGGCGAGCGCCCACGGGTCGCTCAGCATGTGCAGCGAGAGCTGGACCACGCCGGTGCGCCCGGTGCGGACGGCCTGCGCCGACGGGTTCGGCCGGTACCGGAGACGGTCGGCCGCGGCCTTCACCCGCGCTTCCGTCGCGATCGAGTACCGCCGCCCGCCGCCCGGACGCACCGGCCGATCGGCCAGCACGTACGACACGGTCGCGATGGAGACCCCCGCCTCCCTGGCGACCTCGTGCACGGTGGGACGCCGTGCCCCCTCGCCGTCGTCAGCCATCACTACCTCCCACATCGACCGCCGTTGGTCCACCGATGCGCGTTGACCGGCCGACACTCACGATGTATTGTTCCACACCAATGGCTAAACGTTTATCTTGCAAACGTGCGCCGCTCCCCTCTCAGTGAAGGAAACAGCGATGAAGCTCCCCAGACGATCCACCCTGCGCACGCTCGCCGCCCTGGCGACCGTGGCGGTCGCGGCCGCCGGACTCTCCGGCTGCGCCTCGGGCGGCCAGAGTTCCGACACCTCGTCTCCGATCGAGTTCTGGGGCTGGGCGCCCGGTTACAAGGAGGCCGCCGCCCTCTGGAACAAGACGCACGACCAGAAGGTGAAGTTCCAGACCATCGCCTCCGGCAGCGCCGGCGGCTACACGAAGATGCAGGCGGCGGTGAAGGCGGGCAACGGCCCGTGCCTCGCGCAGGTCGGCAACGAGTCCATCCCGAGCTTCGTGCTCGACGGGATGCTCGTCGACATCTCCAAGGAATCGGCGAAGTACGACTCCGACTACAGCGCTTCGGTGCGCTCGGCGATGAAGGTCGGCGGCGGCGTGTACGGCATCCCCGTCGACACCGCCCCGATGGGGATGTTCTATCGCACCGACGTGTACAAGAAGTTCGGGATCACGCCTGCGGCCACCTGGGATGAGTTCGTGAAGCAGGCGGCGCAGGTGCACGCGGCCGACCCGAACACCTACCTGAGCTCGTACGACCCCTCCTCCGCCAGCGGCTGGGGATCGTTCGCGCAGCAGGCAGGCGGCACGTTCTTCTCCACAGAGGGCGACGCCTGGAAGGTGACCGTGGACTCCCCGGCCACCCGCCAGGTCGCCGCAGTCTGGCAGCAGCAGCTCGACGCCAAGACCACGAAGGTCGAGCAGTCCGACACCCCTGACTGGTACCAGGAGGTTCAGAACGGCACAATCGCCACGGCCTTCGAGCCGGTCTGGTGGGCTGGGATCCTCGAAGGCTCGGCCGCCGACTCGGCGGGCAAGTGGGCCGTGGCGCCGCTGCCGAACCATTCGGCCGACCAGAAGAGCACCGGGACCTCCGGCGGTTCCGCGACCTCGGTCCTGAAGGGCTGCACGAACGTCCAGGGTGCCGTCGACTTCGCCAACTGGATGAGCACCGACACGGACGCGATGTCCATCCTGATCGACAAGGCAGCGCTCTTCCCGGCGTCCACCACGGGCCAGCAGAACCCGGCCCTGCAGAAGGGCGTCGACTTCTTCGGCGGACAGAAGATCTTCCAGGAGTTCACCGCGTACGCGAAGACCATCGACCCGCATTGGCAATACGGTCCCCTGAACACCGAGACCAACTCGGCGATCAAGGACGCCTTCACGGGCGCCGCCACCGGCACGGGCACTCTGACCGACGGTCTCGCGGCCGCGCAGAAGGCCGTCCTGGCCGCGGTCAAGGCGAAGGGCCTCAGCACCAAGTGAGCACCACCGCCGGCCGTCGCGCACGACGGCCGGCGGTCCGCTTTCCGAGAGGACGAAGCATGACGACCACCCTCGGCCGACCGGCCACCCCCGCCGCGCCTCCTGTCGCACGCCGCAGAAACGGGTTCACGGCGATGAAGCGCTCGAAATGGCGCGCCATCGTGCTGCTGCTCGCGCCGTTCCTGGCGCTCTACGTGCTGGCCTACGCGATTCCGCTCTGCTACGCGGTCTACGAGAGCTTCTTCACCGAGAAGCGCTCCGGTCTCGGTTTCGGCGCCCCCGAGCGCGTCTTCGCGGGCTTCGGCAACTACGTCAAGGCGCTCGGGATGCCCGAGTTCACCTCCGGCATCTGGCGCGTCCTCCTGCTCGGCGTCGTGCAGGTGCCGCTCATGCTCGTGATCGCACTGCTGCTCGCGCTCGCGATCGACGCGCTCGCCAACCGGTTCGCCGCCTTCATGCGGCTCGTGTCATTCCTGCCGTACGCGGTGCCGGGCGTGATCGCGGCGATCCTCTGGGCCTTCCTCTACCTGGGAGGCACCAGCCCGTTCGTCCGTGCGCTGCAACCGCTCGGGGTGAACCTCGACTTCCTGTCGGGCGGCACGATCCTGTGGTCGATGGCCAACATCATCACCTGGACCTGGACCGGCTACAACATGATCATCATCTACTCGGCGCTCAAGGCGGTCCCGCGGGAGCTGTACGAGGCGGCGTCCATGGACGGCGCCGGCCCCATCCGCACCGCGTGGAGCATCAAGATCCCGCTCGTCGCACCGGCCCTCACCCTCACCGGCGTCTTCTCGATCATCGGAACGGTCCAGCTCTACAACGAGCCGATGCTGCTCCGGCCGTTCTCCTCCGCGATCGACGCCAACTACACGCCGAACATGACCGTGCAGAACGTCGCGTTCTCACTCAACGACTACGGTCTCGCGGCGGCGATGGCCGTGCTCCTCGCCCTCGGGACGGCCGTGCTGTCGTTCGGCTTCATGCGTCTCTCCGGCGCGATGACCGCACGGAAGGCGGCCAACTGATGCGGGCATCCGTCAACAAGATCCTGCTGCGCGGCGTACTGCTGCTCGGCGCGGTGTACTTCCTGCTGCCGATCTGGTGGCTGATCGTTTCGGCGACGAAATCGAGCACGCAGCTGTTCGGCAGTCCGCCGTTGTGGTTCGCGAACGGGTTCGCGCTGTTCGACAACATCCGCGACATCCTGACCACCCAGGACGGGCTGTTCGGGCGCTGGCTGCTCAACACCTTCCTCTACGCCGGGGTCGGCGCAGCGGGGGCGACGCTGTTCAGCGCGGCGGCGGGCTATGTGCTCGCCAAATACGAGTTCCGCGGGCGGGAGGCGATCTTCGTCGCCATTCTCGCCTCCGTGCTCCTGCCGGCCGCGCTGTTGGTCATCCCGCTGTATCTGCTGTTCTCGCAGCTGGGCATCATCAACACCATCTGGGCCGTGCTCATCCCGAGCGTGGTCAGCCCGTTCGGCGTCTTCCTCTCGCGCATCTACGCCAAGGACTCCATCTCGGACGACCTCATCGCGGCGGCGCGCGTCGACGGCGCCGGCGACCTGCGGATCTTCTTCACGATCTCCCTGCGCATCATGTCGCCTGCGCTCATCACGGTCTTCCTGTTCTCGTTCGTCGGGATCTGGAACAACTTCTTCCTGCCGATGGTGACGCTCACCGACAACTCGCTGTGGCCCGTGACCCTCGGCCTGTACTTCCTGAACAGCCAGCCCAGCCAGATGAACTACAACCTGGTCATCACCGGCGCGCTGCTCTCGACCATCCCGCTGATCATCGCGTTCTTCGGGTTGCAGAAGTTCTGGCGTGCCGACCTCTCGGCCGGCGCGATGAAGATGTGAGGATACCCATGACCGAAACGACACCCGTCTACTCGGGCGCCGCCCACTACTTCCGCACGCTCCCCGAGCAGTGGTCGCACCGTCTGCGCTCGCTGCACGCGATGGGCCTCGACACCGTCGAGACCTACCTGGCCTGGAACGTGCACGAACCCGTCGAGGGCGACTGGCGGCGGCTCGACGACATCGAACGGTATCTCGACGCGGCGGCCGAGGAGGGCCTGCGTGTGATCGTGCGGCCGGGGCCGTACATCTGCGCCGAGTGGGACAACGGCGGACTGCCGTCGTGGCTGACGGCGCGCGCGGGTCGCTTCGTGCGCACGGCGCATCCGGTGTTCTTGGAGCCGGTGCGGCGCTACCTGGACGCGGTGGTCCCGCGGTTCGCCGGGCATCCCGCCCTCTCGATGGTGCAGGTGGAGAACGAGTACGGCTCGTTCGGCACCGACGCCGAATACCTGGCCGCCCTGGCTGACGGGCTGCGTGAGCGCGGCGTGACCGTCCCGCTGGTGACCAGCGACGGCCCGACGGACATCATGCTGACCGGCGGGACGGTGCCCGGCATCCGCGCCACCGTGAACTTCGGCTCGAATCCCGCCTCGGCATTCGCCGCGCTCGCCATGCACCGCCCGGACGACGAGCCGTTCTGCATGGAGTTCTGGAACGGCTGGTTCGACCACTGGGGCGCCCCGCGCGTGACACGCGACGTGGGCTCGGCGACGGCCGCGCTGTCCGGGATCCTCGACGCCGGCGCATCCGTCAACCTGTACATGGCGCACGGCGGCACCAACTTCGGCACGGGGGCGGGCGCGAACCACCACCTGCTCGACGGCGTCGACGCATTCCTCCCGACCGTCACCAGCTACGACTACGACGCGCCCCTCGACGAGCGCGGGGCTCCGACCGAGAAGTTCGTCGCCTTCCGCGAACTCTTCGCTCGGGCACGGCCCGCAGCCGAGCTGCCGCCCCTCCCCACGCTGCCTCCGCTGATGCCGGAGCAGCGGGTCGCGCTCACCCGGACCGCCGAGGTCGTCTTCGAGGACCTCGGCTCGTCCCCCGTGCCGGCCAGCTTCGAGGAACTCGGCGTCGACCACGGTCTGGTCGCCTATCGCCTTTCCATCCCCGGTCCACGCGCGCCCGAGCCGTTGGAGGTGCGCGACGTGCGCGATCGCGCACACGTCTACGTGGACGGCGAGCTGCACGGCATCGTGGACCGCGGCGGCGATGGGATGCTCCCTCCGGTCGGAGCTCCCGCCGAGGTCACCGTGATCGTGGAGTCGATGGGCCGCGCGAACTACGGCCCGCGCCTCGGGCAGCACAAGGGGCTCGGCGGCGTGTTCCACGGCATCCAGCAGCTGAACCGCATTCACCACTCCGCCCACCGCCTCCCGGGCGATCCCCCGGCGCTCGACTCGGCTGCCTGGTCAGCCACGGCGGGCAGCCAAGCGCTGCCGCGGTACTACGCAGGAACCGCCGAGCTCGCCGAACAGTCGGACGGCTACCTCGAGGTGCCCGGCGGTAAGGGCTACGTCTGGGTCAACGGCTTCTGCCTCGGGCGCTACTGGAATCGCGGCCCGCAACGACGGCTGTACGTGCCGTGGCCGATCACGCGCCCCGGAACGAACGAGATCGTGGTGCTGGAACTGGACGGCCTCGACGAGCACGCGGTGACGCTCCACTCCGCTCCCGATCTGGGGCCGAGCGGGGCGTGACAGTCCACGGCATTCCGCCCGGACGGAGGTGCTTCACGGAGAGCGGTGCTCGGCTCGCGGAAGTGCTGCGGCGGGGCGGCTACCGCGCGTTGTCCTCGATGACGTTGCGCACGGCGGCCACCGCGAGGTGCAGCATCCCACCGAGGACGCCCAGCGCACCGATCGCGTTCCCGAAGAGGAAGTAGCCGGCCGCACCTCGCGGATCCGCGCCCATGGTCGCGATGGCGAGGAAGTAGAGGACGGCGGCGGCGATCAGCGCGACGACGTAGATCGCGACGAGCACCGTGAGCGGGAGGTTGGGGCCGCGTCGTGAGCGGGCGGAGGGCCGAGAAGCGCGATCGGACATGGCTGGATGCTACAACGCGGAGTCATCGCGTGGTCATCGCGAGCGGCCTCGACGGGTCCGGTTCCAGCGCCTATACGCTCTTCGTGGTCAGCCCGTCGAGCAGGATGCCGACCATCGGGTTCTCGGTCCCATCGTCCCTGTCGCCCTCATCGCCCCTGTCACTCTCATCGCCCCTGGCGCCCTCGGGGCCGCTGTCGGCGAGCCGGCTGAGAGCGTAGATCACGTCCTCGGCACGGATGCCCGGCCGGATGGTGCCCGCAGCGGCGCCGTCGTCGAGGATGCGCTGGACTTTCGGGGCGAGCACGCCGATGAACTGCCCGGGCAGCGGGGCGTACGCCGGGTCGCCGGAGTGCAGCGCGCTGGCGAAGCCGTGCTTCGTCGCGACGAAACGCGCCAGGCTGTCCGCCCAGCGACGGAGCGCCTCGGCGGGCGGGAACTCGGCGCGCAGCCGGTCCGCTTCTGCGGCGGTCGCATCGAGTTCGTGGCGGAAGACCGCGATGATCAGGTCCGACCGCTGCGGGTAGTTGCGGTAGATCGTGCCGACCCCGACCCCCGCGCGGGCGCTGATGTCGCGCATCGGCGCATCCACGCCGAGTTCGGCGAATGCCGCCTTCGCCGCGGCGAGCACCGCCTCGGTGTTGCGGACAGCGTCGGCACGCTTGCGCCGGGGCGCGACGTCGTTCTCCGCAGCGGTCATCACATCCTCCAGTAGACAAACGGAACATCGTTCCGTATAGTTGCGGACGAGTGTTCCGCTTATCTGAGCCTATCGCGTCCGGAGGCGGGAGCACAGTCTGGAGGAACCATGAAGTACCGCCCGCTCGGCCGCACCGGCATCCAGGTCTCGCCTTTCGCCCTCGGGGCGATGATGTTCAGCTCGTTCGGCAACAGCGACCAGGCCGACGTCGACCGGATGGTGGCACGCGCCCTCGACGCCGGCATCAACCTCGTCGACACCGCCGACGCCTACGGCGACTCCGAGGAGATGGTCGGACACGCCATCAAGGGGCGCCGTGACGACGTCGTCCTCGCGTCGAAGTTCGCGCGGCCGATCGGCGACGACCCCAACCACCGGGGCGGCTCGCGGCGCTGGATCATGACGGCCGTCGAGAACTCGCTGCGCCGGCTCGGGACCGACCACCTCGACCTCTACCAGATGCACCGGCCCGACCCGGCGACCGACATCGAGGAGACGCTCTCGGCGCTCACCGACCTGGTCCGCAGCGGCAAGGTCTGCGCGATCGGCTCCTCGGACATGCCCGCGTCCGAGATCGTGGAGGCGCAGTGGACCGCCGAACGGCGCGGCCTGGAGCGATTCCGCGTCGAGCAGCCGCACTACTCCCTCCTGGATCGCGCCATCGAGCGCGAGGTGCTGCCGACGGCGCAGAAGTACGGCATGGGCACGGTCATCTGGAGCCCGCTCGCGAGCGGCATGCTCACCGGCCGCGTCCGCCGCGGCCAGGAGAGCGACCTCCGCCGCACACAGATGTTCGCGGCCCTGCGCGACGAACGCCGCATCGACGCCGTTGAGCGATTCATCCCACTCGCGGAGGAGGCGGGCTTGTCGCTGACCCACCTCGCACTCGCGTTCGTCATCGCGCACCCCGGCGTGACCGCCGCCCTCATCGGACCACGCACGATGGACCAGCTCGACGACCTCCTCGGGGCCGCCAACGTGCAGCTCACGGACGACCTCCTCGACCGGATCGACGCGATCGTCCCGCCGGGAACTGGTGTGGGGCGGATGGACCAGGAGTACAACACGCCTGCGATCGTGGCCGCCGCGCTGCGCCGGCGACCGGCGGAGGAGCGGGCGGCGGCGTAGGTCCGGGGGCGCGCGGAGGGCTCAAGGCATCTCCACGGTCGTCACCAGGCTGCGCCCACCCGCTCCCCCGAACGCCGGCCCTCGCTGCGCTCGGGTCGGCGCCCGGGGCCCCTCCAGCGACGACGACTGGGTGGTTCGCGCCTACCGTGAGGCAGGGATGGGGCCACCGTGGCTGCTCGAGTACAAGGACGGTAAGGTCGTCGGCCCGAAAGAGCCGAAGGTTCCGCCAGTGCCTTGCCATGAGGCGTGAGAGCAGCGCCTCACTGCTGGCAACGACGAAATGGCCCCCAGACCACCAGGTGGCGGGCCGGGGCCATTTCGAATGTCGAGCTGCCTGCTAGGGAGCCGATGGCGCCGTGATGAGTCGGAAGCTCCCGAGCGTACTTGTCCAGGCAGGTTCCCCGAATACCGAAACCTGGGTCAGCCCTGCGGCGACGAGGTTATCGACGACCATAGCTTCGTACTGGTTGAGGTACCGATACTCCATCCGAACGTTGTCAACTGCTGCGAGCATTCCATTGCCCTGATACTTCCAGTACTGCACGTCTTGTTCTCCCTTATGGTTAGGTGTTGCGGGAACGCCAATGTACTTTTCGAAGTCGACGTTCGATCCGTTCAGTTTCAGTGATATGTGCAGGTGCGCGCCGGTTGATGCTGAGCCAGTGTTACCGGACTTGGCGATTACCTGGCCCTGAGCGACCTGGTCACCCGCGCTCACGAGCAGCGCCGAGTTGTGGAGGTATTCCGTGACCACGCCGCCGCCGTGGTCCACGCGCACGGTGTTTCCGGCTTCGCCCCAGAAGGCGGACATCGTTACGGTTCCGGCTTTGACAGCAAGGACGTCTGTGCCGACCGGACAGTCGTAGTCGGTGCCCGGGTTGACGGATCCGCGAAGGACGTGAGCATTGAAGTTGTCAGTTACGTGACGCCACTTCAGAAGCGGATAGATGATTCCGAGCGCGTTCGCTGATGCGGACAATGCGCCAACTCCCGAGAGCTGGCCGACCGCGATTGCTGTGGTCGCAGCCACACCTCCCACGAAGACGCGCCGGCTTAGTTCATGTGGCTTCTCGATTGTGTGCCCCCCTTCCGAGATGGGCAGGTATCCCCGCCTCCCCGTGAGCTATCGGCACACGCGCTGCGTCCGTAAGTGCGATGCCCAACACGCGGAGGAGCCTCGCTGCCCCTCTGATGAACGCCCGCCCACAATCCAGTTCCGAACAGCAGAGGACGCATCGTGGACACGCTCGACTGCGTGTGCTCTGTAGGCCGGCGCATTGCTGAGAGGGCTGCACTACGGGCTTTCTATCGGAACTGGCGGTAGCGACCTCAGTCATCGTCATCAACAACGACCCACCGCTATGGGAGACCCTGCTCCAACTCGTCGCCGCTGCCGTTGCAGTGGGCATCGCAGTGTGAGGATTCCGCGTTGAGCTCCGCCGCCGCGAGGCGCGAGCTGAGGACGACGGCAGAGCGCTGCGACGCGCCGAGCGCCTCAGATGGTGCTCTAGCAGCACACTTGGGATTGGGCGGCAACGACGTCGTCTCACAGACGCGGATCGAGTTGGTCAACACGGACTCTCAACCCGGTGTACGACGTGGCTGTTGATCCGGTGACTCTGAATCGTGGCCCCGAGAACGCGACATGACGCTCGTGCCCATAGTGGCGACGCGCCAGCAGCTGGCACTGATGTCCTGCCGCGGTTGGACCGCTCATTCCCGCATGACGCGGTATCTGGTCGACGGCAGAGCCTCGACTTCCTAGGCTTGCGCGGACAGCACGCACCCTGATCTGGGGGTGCGACCACACGGGCGGCTGGGCCGCTGGTACGGATACCGTGGACTGGCTGTTCTATCGGAAAGCGAGGGGGTGGTAGACGCTCGGCGAGACTGGCGACTGATCTCGAGTGCCATCATCATCGCCCTGCTCATCCTCGTCGGACTCGTCGTGATCGACACGCTCCGCAGCGAACAGCGCAGCGCCCCGACCAGCCACACCCACTCGACCGCAACTGCCACCAGCGACACCGACCATTGACCGGAAGGCCACACGACCGCAATGCGCCGCCGCACCAAAGTTCTGATCGCCACCACCGCGGCCGTGCTCGTCCTCGCTAGCCTGGCCGGCGGCAGCTTGGTGTTCATGCAGTCGGTCTCCGACGGGATCCACCTCGCCACGGCGGCCGCCCCGACGGAGGTTCCGACCGCGGTAGCCACGCCGCTCGACGAGGAAGCCGCCGCGAAGCTCGCCTCAGACAAAGCCGCCAAGGGGCTCACTGCCGGCGCGGTCCTCACGACCGACCAGGCGAAAGCGATCGGCCACTACTGGCAGGGCAACCTGCTCCCCTACAAGATGGCCGACGGCACCCAGGTGCTCGTCGCCCGAGATCAGCCGTTGCCCGAGAGCGTGAAGGCGGACGCGGGCAAGCAGGTGTTGGCTGCCGCGCAGAAGGATGCCGCAGCGAATGACTATGGCAACGGGGACGTCGAACAAGCGGTCAAGACCCTGTCCAGCGCAACAGGCCGGCCCGTCGTCGTCGTAGCTCATGTCCAGCTGGCTCTCGCGCCAGCGATGGACACAATCGGCTGGGCTTGGGTGTCCACCGCGCTCGGCGGCGGCAAGCAGTTCCCCGACTCCGCATCAGCTGTCGCCGCGACACAGGCTGCCAAGCCCGGCGCCACCATCATCGTCAGCCCGTGAAGGAACATCGCATGCCCCGCCGCCGCACCCTCATCGTGACCTCGGTCGCCGTCGTCGCTGTCGCCGCTATCGGCGTCGGCGTGTGGGCGTTCACCGACACGCTCAACGCGTCGCTCCACATCGCGGGGGGTCCCACCGCGGCAGCGGAGAAGACGCCGACCGCAGCCCCTACTCCGGTCGACGAGGAAGCCGCCGCGAAGCTGGCCGCCGAGACGGCAGCCCGAGGTCTCACCGTTGGCACCGTCCTCACCCCTGACCAGGCCAAGGTGATCGGCCACTACTGGCAGGGAAACCTGATCCCCTACAAGATGGCCGACGGTAGCCAGGTGCTGATCTCCCGCGACCAGCCGCTGCCCGAGAACGTGAAGGCGGACGCTGGCCGAAAGGTGACCGCCGCGGCCAACGAGTCCGCCAACTCGGGTGACACGCTGAACGGCGCCGTCGAGCAGGAGTCCAAGAAGATCTCATACGCGACGGGCCACCAGGTTATCGTCGTGGCGCATGTCTTCACGGCGCTGGCTCCGGCGTTCGAGACCACGGGGTGGACCTGGATGACCACGCTGGGCGACGGCGCCCAGTTCGGTGATGCAGCTACGGCCGCTGCGGCAGTCCAGTCCGTTGCCCCGGCCAAGGGCGCCGAGATCATCGTCAGCCAGTGAACGGGGAGCCCCGTATGCACCGCCGCACCAAAGCCCTCATCGCCACCGGCGTCACCGTCGCTGTTCTCGCCGCCCTCGGAGCAGGTGCCCACGTGCTCATCGACTCAACGAACGCGTCGTTCCATATCGCCGCTAGTCCACCCGCGGCGGAGGGAAGACGATTCGCCGCGGCCGTCACCGGCACGGAGCGCGAGGCGGCCCTCGAGCAATGGCTACGCAGCGACGTGGCCGCGGCTGCGGGTGCGCTCGACGCTGACCCAGAGTCCGGGATCTCCGCCGTCGACGTCCGCGCCCAGATGGCGGCAAAACGGTCGACCGGCCGATGATCGTCCGCTTCCGCAACAATGACGCGAACCCTGAGGGTCCTGTTTCAGAGTGGGGTTTCGAGGGAGTCCTCGCCGCCCTAGAGAGGGGCGACATTGAGGACTGGTCGCGGCTGGCTGCGGCCGTGAGGCAGGACCCGCGGGGCGACGTGGCGGAGACGCTGGAACAGGCCCTCTGCGTGGCTGCCGATGAGGCGCCGGGCGCGGTGGCTCTCGTTGGGAAGGTCCTGCGCGACGCGCGATACCCGGACCAAGTTGAGCGCGCGCCCCGGGTCTGTCCCGCGTGTGGGGTTGAAGTTCCGTTTGCGTGACAGCCCGTCCCGCAGGCGCCGCGCCGGACGGGCCGGCAACGCACCGTTCGACGCCTGCGGGACGCGGCACCGCGTAGGGCGAGCCGGGGCGTCGGCGAGGAGCGCCAGCGACGAGCCGATGAAGGTCACAGGTTGAGGAAGCGGCCCGTCGATCGTTCCAGGGCCCGACTGGTCTCGAGATACCCCATCGTCGTTGACGCCTGAGTATGCCGGGCCTGCAACATGAGGTCCTCGAGGCTTGCTCCGTGGTCAGCCGCTTCGGACAGGTGCCCGCGGCGGGCTCCGTGCACGGAGAGCTGGACGGCTGAGACGCCCGCCGCGGCGCAGCGGTACTGGAAGATCCGATTGACGGATTCGCCCGTCAGTGGTCGCGAACCCTGGCGGCCCGCCCCGTGTCAGGACCTTCGCGCGTAGAGAACTCTCCGTGCGGTCTCTGTCAGCCGATCGGCTCGATGTGGTTGCCGAGCTGCCGGACAAGTACTCCGCCCGCGAAGTACCACCGTTCGTCTCGGTCCACGGTGATGTTCCACAGTTCCCGCCCGTCTCGACGGTCAAACGCGCTACCGGTTCCGCCGGGATCAGCAGCTCCATTCACATAGGTGGCTTCAGTGCCGAACAGGGGCCATCCGCCTTCGTGATCCTGGAGGGGCGTCGGCGCGCCCGTTTCACGGTCGACCGAGCACGTCTGCCACGGCCCCAGCACCAGCACGATCGAGTTGCGACTGTCGTCCGCCTCGATGTCGGGCCCTCCGTTCGCCCAATACCAACCCGCGAGACCGCAGTGGGTCACGTCCGCGGTCATCTTGGGGCTGCCTGTCACGGCGTCGAAGTGAGTCAAGGTATGTGGCGTCACGAGGGCGAATTCGCCGGAGGACATTCCTTGGTCGGATACGAACGACCCCGGCTGACGCGCGATGGTCCGCACGACAGAGATGGAGGAGCCCTGCTCGAACGGCTTGGTCCAAAGCGTTTCGCCGGTTCGTCTGTCGATGCCCGCCACGGTCCCCGGGATGCCCGAGATGAAATCGCGGTATTGCACGACCACTGTGTCGCTCATCCGCGCGTCGGCGTACGCAGCGTCGCTCGGGACGTCGTTGCTGAGTTCCCCGGTGCTGAGGTCGAGCAGTGCAGAGCGCCAGCCGAGGGTGGGGCTCCGGTAGGAGTACGACACCAGTCCGTCGGACACGAACCCGACGTCGGCCCGACCGGTTTCGACGGCCGGAATCGTGGTCTTCCATTTTGCCGAGGCGAAGTCACGTGGATCGATACGCTGCACATCGATTGCGGTCATGGTCCCGGCGGCGTCGAGCACGGGCTGTGACCAGATGACGTCCCCGGACGGCCCCCAGACCGGGCTGATCCGCCAGTTCGGATACTTGCCGAGGTCGTTCGGCAGGGTCGCGATCGTGGAGCCGGTGGCGAGATCGATGATGTCGCGGGGCCCCGTGGTTCCGCTCTCGTCCATGAGGACTGCTCTATTGGAGGTCCCGAGGATCGAAAGGAAGGTGCCGTACCCCTTGTCGCTCTCCCACTGCCAGCTGCGGGACCAGACCACTCGCCCGCTGGTGGTATCCATCATGCTCAGCGAGGCGACACCCTTCCCGATGGGGCAGCCGTCGTGAGCGGGTCCGAGATTCGATCCAACGCTGAATAGGGCCAAACCGTCAGCGATGTCGTAGGTCTGGATTTGCTGACATGCGTATTGGTAGCCCGGGAGATCCGCCACCCAGCTTGGGCTTTTCGGGATGGATGTCACATCATGCAGAGTGATCGGCGAGGCCTGCACCGCAATCGACCGTTGCGTGGGCGTCGGTGTCGGTGTGGGCGTCGGCGTGACCGTCTGCGTCGGTGTGGGGACGGGGGCGGGAGGGGTGTCGCCTCCGCCGAGATGGATCACGCCGGTGAGGGCGAGCGCGGCGGTTCCGCCGGCGAGGAGGATCGCGACTGCGGAGAGGAGGCTGGTGAGCAGGATCTGGAGGCGCTTGCGGCGGCGCGGCTCGTCGGCGACGGTATCGAGCAGCAACTGCCGGATGGCGGCGCTGCGCTCGGGGGAGAAGTCTGTGGTGCTCATCGTGCACCTCCTTCGAGGATCGTTGAGTCGGTGATCGGCGTCTGCGCGAGTGGCGAGGCCAGTTCTGCGAGGCGCTTGCGAGCGCGGGAGAGGCGCGACTTGACGGTGCCTTCCGGCACGCCGAGCGCGTCGGCGGCCTGGGTCGTAGTGAGTTCCTCAAGCAGACAGAGCGTGATGACGTCCTGGTCCTTCTTGCTCAGCTGCGCGAACACCTCCCGGACCTGGCGGTCGCGGCCTGCGCCGTCGAGCGTCTCGTCGACGGTCGGGGCGTGGTCGGCCTGGTGGTCCGGGGCGGGCAGCTTGGAAAGGGCGCTCCGGTACCTGCGGAGCCCTCGAGTGTGATTGCGCACCACATAGTTGGTGGTGACGAGCAGCCAGCCGATGATGGACCCGTCGACAAGCCGGACCGATTCGCGCTTGCGCCACGCCTCCATAAAGACGATGGCGGTGACGTCCTCGGCGTCGTGCGGCTCGCGCACCAGTCTCAGCGCGTGGCCGAAGACGCGGTCGCGGTGGCGGTCGAACAGCGACGCGAACGCGGGGCCGCCCCCGCCGCGCGCCGCCGACCAGGCCGCGGCCTCGTCGAATTCATCCGTGCTCATACCCTCTACTGTCCAGACCGGCCCGGATGGTTCCATATCGGATGCACCGGCAGTAGCAGGCAGGACTCCCCGGATCCGATGTCGCTGTCGGGTGCGGTATGGCCGCCCATCAGCCAACGACCCGCCGGCGCTACGCTTCGGACCCAGTTTGGTCCCGTGAGTGGATCGGCGAGCGTGCCCTCCGCGAACGCGCCGCCATCGTCGAGGCCGGGGGTCATCTTCCAAGACTTTCTGAGTCGCCCTGCTTCCGCCATCCCCCATTCGCGGCGACGAGGCGCCCAACGACCAGAAACCTTGCTGGACACTTCGAACCCTGCAGCTGGTGAAGGGTTCGCAATAGCTAGACATGGCGGTGGCCGCCCACGCACAGTAGAACGAGAAAGGCCCAACTGGCTTGAGAAGTGACAGTCGGTCAGAAGTTCGAGGTCCGTTAGCAGGCACTAGTCACAGCCGCTGAGTGTGGCCAGGGCATAGCAAGAGCAGGCCCGCAAATCGGGCCCGCACGGACACAAGAAAACCCCGGAAACCGTTGAGTTTCCGGGGTTTTTGGTCGGGCTGACAGGATTTGAACCTGCGACCCCTTGACCCCCAGTCAAGTGCGCTACCAAACTGCGCCACAGCCCGTTGCTGTCCCACCCAGGCCGGGGGGCGCCAAATGAGACAACTCGACTATCTTAGCGTGCTGGCGGGGCCGGTCGTGACCAACCCGAAAGCCACAGTGGGCCCCGCCAGCACCGGCGCCGCGCACACCCCTCCCGACGAGCGGTGAGGCGCGGGCACCACGGACGTCCCGCCCCGCAGCGGTTGGTCCGAGTGGGTCGGTGACGGGATGCGCGGGGAGGCAGCATCCCGCCACCGAGTCACTTCTGGGCGGTACCACCGCCCAGAATCGTGTCGATCTCGTCCTGGGTGAGCGGGGCCCAGGGGGACGAGTCGGGGTTCGCGCTGGCCGCCTCCGGGCTGTCGCCCTGCGTCCACCACTTGGCCTCGAACGGCACGCCGTCGAAGAGCACGCGGGCGCCCTTGTCGTACGGCGTCTCGCCCGACCAGTTCGGGTAGGTGCCGGCCGGGAGGGTCGGTTGCGGGATCGGGGTCTCGCCGGGCAGCACAGGGCCGACCAGCTCCCACGGAGTCTCCCATGCGTTGAGGACGGGGTTGTCCGGCACATCGCCCTTGGTCCACCACTTGGCCTCGTAGACGTTGTGGTGCCAGGTGACCTTGGTGCCCTTGAGGTACGAGTTGGTGGGGGTCCAGATCCCATACGGCGAGTGGGCGGGGTCGTCGGCGGTGGCGGCGGAGGTCGGCTCCGCGGTGGTCACGGCGCCCTCGCCCAGCGCGATGCGGCCGTCGAAGCCCTTCGACAGCAGGCCGGCGAAGGTCTGCTTGCCCTGGTTCACGCCGCTGCAGGCATCGGAGACGACGGTGAGGTCGACGTAGTTCGAACCGCAGGTCTTGTCGCGGTTCGCCGACCACATCGACATCCGGCCGATGCCCGTGGACACCGCCCAGGCGTTGAGGGCCTTGGCGTCGGCGAGGCTGAAGATCTGCCCCTGGTCGTCGTTCTGGCCGATCATCGGGGTGGCGCCGATCTTCGCCCACAGGCTCGGGTCGGACTGGTGGATGCCTGCGCGGTTGTAGAGCACGCCCAGCTGCCGCTGCGCGGCCGTGAGTGCGGCTTCCGAGGCCTCCGCCATCGAGTCTTTGGCGTCCTTGGAGTTGCCGTAGTCCATGGTCATCACGTTGACACCGGCGAGGTCCACCTTGGCCTTCAGCATGGCCGCGATGGCGTTGGTGCCATCGGTGGTCATGCCGGTCGGCGACACCGGGAGGGTCAGCCAGACGGCGAGGCTCTTGCCCGCTGCCCGGCGCTCCTGCTGCAGTTGCGCGATGACGGTGGCCCTGCGGGAAGAGGCGTCCGCGTTCACCAGGCCGTCGCCCTCCAGGTCGAGGTCGATGGTCCCCACCTTGTAGCGTTCGACGACCGAAGCGTATGCCGCCTTCAAGGCCGAGGCGTCGGTGCAGCCGACGGCGAGCTCGTCGTTCGCCAGTCCGCCGAACGACACCGCGACGTCTCCGCCCTGCTGCTGCAGGCGGGCGATCCGGCGGTCCAGGTCGAGCGAGCCGCGCGCCTGGTCCATCGTGTACGCGCCGCCCCAGGAGGGTGTGCACGCGTTCGACGGGCTGGAGACGACGAACGACAGCACAGCGTCCTTGGTGGAGGTCGAGCCCAGGTTCTCGAAGGCGTACTTCGGGGTCGCGGTCACATCCACGAAGGAGGCGAACCACGGCTTCACGTCGACGGAGGCGCGGGCGCTCCACCACTGGAATCCGACGACACCGCCGGAGATCACGACGACCGCGACCAGAGCCGCGCCGATCACACGCCACGGCGAGAGGCGCCGGCCGGAGTCCGACTCGGGAGCCTGCAGCCGGTCCGTCTGAGCCGCGGCAGCGTCCGCGGCGGCAGCCGTCCTGGCGGCCTTCTTGTCGGAGCGAGCCATCAGGCGGCCTGCTTCTGGTCGTCGGAGACGGGCGCGGCCGAGGCTGCGACGGCGTCATCCCGCAGCGCGGTGCGCTCCAGGTGCGGCACCTCGCCGCCGGCGTGGCCGTGGTAGAGCACCGAACGCCAGTCGATCGACTCCGTCACGGGGGCGGAGGCCGGGGCCGACGCCTTGCGCTTCTTCTCCACGTAAAGCGGCTTGGTCAGGCCGAGCCAGATGTCGACGATCGAGTTCCCGATGCCGATGTAGGCGACCAGCGACCAGATCGCGAGGGTGGCGTTGAACGCGGCGAACGCGGCGTTGCCCCAGTTGTGCGCGTTCCAGTCGCGCCACAGGGTGAACAGCGAGAACGCAATGATCGCCATCGGCGCGATCACGTACAGCAACGGCGAAGCTGTGCGGTTCTTGACCTTCGGCGTGCGGGCGAACGGGATCTTCTTGCCGGTCAGCGACTGCTGGATCGACTTGAGCACGCCGGCGAGGTTCACCGGCAGCAGGATCAGGTTGAAGCCGTAGATCCGGAAGATGTCGGTCGCCTTGTAGCCCGAGTAGCGGAGGTCGCTGGCCTGGCTGATGAAGTACGGCAGCGCGGCCAGGAGCACCATCGGGCTCAGCAGACGGCCGTCGTACGGGTACGCCAGCAGGAACACCAGCCCGAAGCTGGCCCAGCAGATGGAGGCCATGTAGTTCACGCGCAGCAGAAGCTCGATGCGCGACACGTTCTCGCCGCGACGCTTGCGCTCGCGGACCTGCTTCCACAGCTTCGGGAGGATCAGCAGGCCGCCGTTCGCCCAGCGGCGACGCTGCACGATCAGCGAGCCGAAGTCGGGCGGGGTGGCGGAGTAGCTGAGGCGCTCCGGGTAGTTGACGAGCGTCCAGCCGTGGGTGCCGAGGTCGATGCTCGACTCGGTGTCCTCGATGACGGTGCGGTCCTGGATGTACCGGCGCACCTCGAAGCCGCCGACCCACTCGGTCTCGACGATGTCCTCCAGCGCGCG
The DNA here is from genome assembly GCF_017565305.1 of Leifsonia sp. TF02-11. Taxonomy (GTDB): domain Bacteria; phylum Actinomycetota; class Actinomycetes; order Actinomycetales; family Microbacteriaceae; genus Leifsonia. The sequence goes on along the minus strand of NZ_JAGEKP010000001.1, from coordinate 122,814 downwards.
CTTGCGGATCACCGCGTTGGCTCCCACCCAGAAGGTCGCGCCGTAGTAGCTCTTGCCCTGGTGCAGGATGTGCTGGATGTCGGTCGTCGCGCCGGCGAGGCGCTCGATGCGCGTTCCGGCGCCGCGGAACGAGGAGTACGGCGTCTGCGTGACCGCGACGCGGGCGTTGTCCGGCTGCTGCAGGAGGTACGTCAGCCGCAGGCAGTACTCGCGCAGCAGGATGGAGTCGGCGTCCAGGGTCAGCAGGAAGTCGCTGTCCGGGATCTCGATGTCACCTGGCTTGCGGGAGCCGGCGGGAACAGGGCTCAGGATCGGGCCGTCCGGCGTCTGCTCGACGCGGTAGGTCCCGCCCATCAGACCGATGAAGGCGTTCAGGTTCATCGCCTTGTTGGCCTCGTGCGACAGGGAGGCCCACTTCTTGCGCTCGAACACCATGAGCTCGGCATCGAACGTCCACGCCAGGCGGCGGTAGAGCTGGGCGACCCGCTCCGACGAGAGCTCTGCGCCCTCCGCGACGGCGGCCTTCACGGCCTCCGCCGTCAGCGCCAGCTCGTCGCCGAGGGCGCGGAGCACCTGGTCGGCGAAGAAGACGTCGACGTGGTCGTCGATTCCGTGCGCGTCCGCCTGGGCGTACAGCCACTCGGCGGCCCAGCGGTAGTGCTCCGCCAGCTCGAGGGCGGCCTCGTCCGTGACGAAGGCGCGCTCGTCGCCGAGCTCGTGCCGCATCAGGGCGTCGGTGAAGCGGAACCGCGGCTCGGCGAGCTGACCGGTGATGCTGTCGGCGAGGTCGCGGGTGGCGTTCAGCTTCGCGGCGACGGCCGGGTCGGTCGGGTTCGGGTTGTCGTCGACCAGCAGCACGACACGCATGGAGGGGAACTCCTGCAGCGCGGCGGAGAGCAGCGTCATCCGCACGACCTCCGGCTCCTCCGCGTAGGAGGGCACGAGCACCGTGATGGACGGCTGGTTCTGCGCGAAGTGCCGGTCGAGCTCGGCGCGCGGAACACGCACGTGCTTCTGGAAGCGCTGCAGCGCACCCTGGCGAGCCACCAGGTACATCAGCGCGGAGAAGGTGAGGAAAGTGACGACGACGGTGTAGCCGATGGCTTCCATCGTGAACCGGAAGTCCTGCGTGCCGAGCACCAGGAACTGACGGATGATCGTCGTCACGACGTAGATGGCCCAGAAGACGATGGTCGCGACGATGGCGACACGGCTCCAGGTGATCTTGCGATCGGAGGGCTTCGGGTGGACGGTCGGAAGCGGTTCGGTGCGGCGCTCGGAGCCCCACTGCCGTTTCCGGGCAGGCGAATATGTACTTGTAGAACTCATGGTCGGGTATGCGTCCTCAATGGACAGAGCCCGCGTCTTCGGGTAACGCGGTCGGGTAGCTCCGTCGGTTGTCCACAATAGTGAGGACTTTCCGGGGTACAAATACCCCCAATGAGGTCGCCCCTTCATTGGGGGTGACGCGTCACCGAACGTTCACCTCGGAGGCCGGCGCGTCCGCTTGACGAGCCGGCCCGAGCAGAGGTCTGGTTAACGCTTGCGCTTCTCGCGAACCCGCATGTTCAGCACGATCGGAGAGCCCTCGAAGCCGTACACCTCGCGCAGGCGGCGGATGATGTACCGGCGGTAGCCGGGGTCGAGGAAACCCGTGGTGAACGTCACGAATGTCGGCGGCCGGCTCGACGCCTGCGTACCGAACAGGATGCGCGGCTGCTTGCCGCCGCGGACCGGGTGCGGGTGCGCCGCGGTGAGCTCCGCGAGGAATGCGTTGAACTTGCCCGTCGGGATGCGGGTGTCCCACGACTCGAGCGCGAGCTCCAGCGCCGGTACCAGCTTCTCGAGGTGGCGCCCGGTGCGGGCGGAGATGTTGACGCGCGGCGCCCACGACACGTGGGCCAGGTCCTGCTCGATCTCGCGCTCGAGGTACCGGCGGCGTTCGTCGTCGAGGAGGTCCCACTTGTTGAACGCCAGCACGAGTGCGCGGCCCGACTCCAGCACCAGGTCGATGATGCGCACGTCCTGCTCGCTGATCGGCTGGGAGACATCGAGCACGACGACCGCGACCTCCGCTTTCTCGAGCGCGGTGGAGGTGCGCAGCGACGCGTAGAAGTCGGCGCCCTGCTGCAGGTGGACGCGGCGGCGGATGCCGGCGGTGTCGACGAAGCGCCACACCTTGCCGCCCAGCTCGACCTGCTCGTCGACGGGATCGCGCGTGGTGCCGGCGAGCTCGTTGACGACGACGCGCTCCTCCCCCGCCGCCTTGTTGAGCAGCGACGACTTGCCCACGTTCGGACGGCCGACGATCGCGACGCGGCGCGGGCCGCCGACTTCGTGCTTGGCGACGGCCGAGACCTCCGGCAGCGCCTTCAGGATCTGGTCGAGGAGGTCGGCGACGCCACGGCCGTGCAGCGCCGAGACCGGCCACGGCTCGCCGAGGCCCAGCGACCACAGTTCGGTCGCGTAGGGCTCCTGACGCGCGTCGTCCACCTTGTTGGCGGCGAGGAAGACCGGCTTCTTCGTCTTGCGCAGCAGGCGGACGACGTGCTCGTCGGTGGAGGTCGCCCCCACCGTCGCGTCGACGACGAACATCACGGCGTCGGCCAGGTCGATCGCGACCTCGGCCTGCGCGGCGACGGAGGCGTCGATGCCGCGGGCATCGGGCTCCCAGCCGCCGGTGTCGACGACCGTGAACCGGCGCCCGTTCCACTCGGCCTGGTACGAGACGCGGTCGCGCGTGACACCGGGGGTGTCCTCCACCACGGCCTCGCGGCGGCCCAGGATGCGGTTGACGAGCGCCGACTTGCCCACGTTGGGGCGACCGACGATGGCCAGCACCGGCAGGGCGGGCAGGTAGGTGATCTCGTCCGGGTTCTCGGTGGCGGTGCCGAGGAGGTCGAGGTCGGTGTCGTCGAGCTCGTACTCCTCCAGACCACTGCGGAGGGCGGCGGCGCGCTGTACGGCCAGGTTGTCGTCCAGCCCCGCCAGGCGCTCGACGAGGTCGTCGGCGCCCGTGGGCTCGTTCTCGATGTCAGACATGGGTCTCTTTCTGTACGACCGCGATGACCGCGTCGACGGTCTGGTCGAAGTCGAGGTCGGTGGAGTCGACGGTGGTCACGCCGTCTGCGGCGTTCATGAAGTCCACGACCCGGGAGTCGGCCGCGTCACGCCTGCGCAGCGCCTCCCCCACGTGAGCGGCGGAATGGCCGGTCAGCTCGGCGGAACGCCTGGCCATTCTAACCTGCTCGTCGGCGGTCAGCAGGATGCGCACGGGCGCATCGGGGCAGACGACGGTGGTGATGTCACGACCCTCGACCACGATCCCCGGCTCGCGGGTGCGCGCGACGATCGACCGGAACAGGCCGGTCAGGAACGAGCGCACCTCCGGAACCCGTGCGATCGCGCTGACGACGGCGGTGACCTCCGGCTCGCGGATGGCTTCGGTCACGTCGTGGTCGCCGACGAACACGTGATAGGTGTCCGGGTCGGTGCCGATGCGGTAGTCGAAGTCGGGCAGCGCGTCGATGACGGTCTCCGCGTCGGTCGGATCGAGCCTGCGCTGCACCACATACCAGCTGAGAGCGCGGTAGGCGGCCCCGGTGTCGAGGTACGCCCAGCCGAGCCGGCTGGCCGTCGCCTTGGACACCGACGACTTGCCGCTGCCGGCGGGGCCGTCGACGGCGACGACGACGGGAGCGTCTGCTGTGTACTGCGGGTCGGTCATCCTGCGAGCCTCCAGCCGCGGTCGGTCAGGTCGGTCACGGTGCGCTGCCACACCTCGGGGAGCACGGCGATCTCGGCCAGGCCGAACGCGGCGCCCGGGGAGTGCTCCAGGCGGAGGTCCTCCAGGTTCACGTCGAGCTCGCCGAGCTCGGCGAGCAGTCTCGCCAGCTCCCCAGGCCGGTCGTCGACCATGACGATCAGGCTCCGGAAGCGCTTGTCCTGGCCGTGCTTGCCGGGGAGGCGCGCGACGCCCACATTGCCGCCGGCGATCTCCTCGGCGATGGCGCGGCGCGAACCGGCGGCGTCGACGTCCTCGAGAGCGGAGAGCACCTGGTCGAGGTCGTCGCGGTAGGCGCGGAGGATCTGCACGATCGCCGGTGCGTTGGCGCCGAGGATCTGCACCCACAGCTCCGGCTCGCTCGCCGCGATACGGGTCACATCGCGGACCCCCTGGCCCGCGAGACCGAGCGCGGCGTCGGTGGAGTCGGCGAGCCGCTTGGCCATCAGCGACGACACGATCTGCGGGGTGTGCGAGACGAGGGCGACGGCGGCGTCGTGGTCGGCCGCGGCCATCTCGATGGGCGTGGCGCCGAGGTCGAGGATGAGCGCCTCCACGAGGTTGACCGCCGAGCGCGGGTTCTCCGGCCGGGCGGACACCACCCACGGGCGCCCGATGAACAGGTCGGCGCGCGCGGCGCTCGGGCCGCCGCGCTCCCGGCCGGCGAGCGGGTGCGATCCCACGTACCGGGAGAGGTCGAGGCCGGCCTCCTGGAGTTCGGCGAGGGGCGCGCCCTTCACGCTGGCGACGTCGGTGACGACCGCCGCGGGATGGGCGGCGAGCTCGTCCGCGACGACGCGCGACACCAGGTCCGGCGGCACGGCGACCACGATCAGCGCCGGCTCCGCTCCCCCGTCGTCCGGTCGCCCCGCGCCGTAGTCGGCGGCCAGCCGCAGGTGGGCGGGCGAGGCGTCGGCGAGCAGGACGTCGACACCGCGGGCGCGCAGCCCGAGCCCGACGGACGCCCCGAGCAGCCCGGCCCCGACGACGCGGACCGGTCCGGCCAGGCGGGAGGCGGATTCATTCACGAATCCACCTTAGTCAGTGCCCGCACCGCGCCCCCGCCCCGCACAGGAGATCCGGCCTGGCACGCGCCGAGATCTCCTGTCGCAGCGCTGAGACAGGAGAAACCGGCAGCCAACTCCTGCCCTATTGCCGCGAGATCGTCAGCAGAGCCCCGAGCTCGTCCTTCGTCAGGTCGCGCATGGCGCCGACCTTCAGCGTGCCGAGGTGCAGTGGGCCGAACTGCCGCCGGACGAGCTCGATCACCGGGTGGCCGACCTCCGCCATCATCCGGCGGACGATCCGGTTGCGCCCCGAGTGCAGGGTGAGCTCCACGAGGCTGTCGCCGCCTCCCGAACGCGACTGCAGCAGGCGCGCCTTGTCGGCCGCGATCGGCCCGTCCTCCAGTTCGACGCCCTTCGTCAGTCGTCCGATGGTCTGCGGCGTGACCGTGCCGCGCACCCGCGCGATGTAGGTCTTCGTGACCCCGAAGCTGGGATGGGCGAGCACGTGGGCGAGCTCGCCGTCATTGGTGAGGATGAGCAGCCCGGACGTCTCGGCGTCCAGTCGGCCGACGTTGAACAGCCGCTCGGGGTAGTCGGCCGTGAACCGGGTGAGGTCGGGACGGCCCTGCTCGTCGCGCATCGAGCTCACCACGCCCACCGGCTTGTTGAGCATGACGTAGCGACGGGAGGTGTCGAGCTGCACGGCGGTGCCGTCGACGGCGACACGGTCGGTCGACGGGTCGACGCGCCGGCCCAGCTCGGTCACCACCTGGCCGTTCACGGTGACCCTGCCGGCCACGATCATGTCCTCGGACACCCGCCGGGAGGCGACCCCGGCCGCCGCCATCACCTTCTGCAGGCGCTCGCCCTGCGCCGCCTCTCCTGCTCCCGCGTTACCGGACATCGTCGAACCCGTCTGCGCCGTCCGCCAGCAGCGGGGAGATCTTCGGCAGCTCCTCGATCGAGTTGATGCCCAGCTGCGTGAGCAGCAAGTCGGTCGTCCCGTAGTTGATCGCGCCGGTCTCGCTGTCGGTGAAGAGCTCGGTGATCAGGCCGCGTCCGAGCAGCGTGCGCACCACGGAGTCGACGTTGACGGCGCGGATGGAGGCGATCGCCCCGCGGCTGATCGGCTGCTTGTAGGCGATCACGGCGAGCGTCTCGAGCGCCGCCTGCGACAGCCGGGTCGGGTTCTGCTGCAGGACGTAGCCGGAGACGACCGCGTCGAACTCGGGCCGCACGTAGACGCGCCAGCCGCCGCCCACCTCCCGCAGCTCGAAGCCGCGACGCAGGCCCGGCCTCCCCTCGGCGTCCGCTTCGCCGTCGTAGTCGGCGACGAGCGCGTCGATCGCCGCCCGCACGCGCGTCACCGGCGCGCCGACCGCCGTCGCCAGCGTGACGACGCTCATCGGCTCGTCGGCCACCATCAGGATGGCCTCCAGGGCGCGCTCGACGTGCGCGTCCTCCACGACTGCCGGCTCGGTCTCCAGCTCGGTTCCGTCAACCGTCATAGTCCGCTCCCAGGTTCGACAGGTTCTCCTCCGACCAGTGCTCGGCCGTCCAGCGCAACGTCAGCTCGCCCAGCGGCTCGAGCTGCTCGAATGCGATGGCCGCGTGCCGGTACAGCTCCAGCACGGCGAGGAACCGCGCGATCACGACGCCCTTCTGCTCGGCTCCGGCGACGAGCTGCCGGAACGACAGCTGGTCGCCGCTGCGCAGCATCCCGACCACCACGGCAGCCTGCTCGCGGATGCTCACGAGCGGCGCGTGCAGGTGGTCGAGTCCCACGACGGGGATCTCGCGCGGCGTCATCGCCAGTGTCGCGAGGGCGGCGAAGTCGTCGGCGGTGAGCGTCCAGACCAGTTCGGGCGTGCGCTGGCGGTACTTGTCCTCCAGGCGCACGGTGCGCGCATGCCGTGACGACTCGGTGTCCAGCTGCGCAGAGAACCACGCGGACGCCTCCTTGAACGCACGGTACTGCAGCAGGCGCGCGAACAGCAGGTCGCGCGCCTCCAGCAGGGCGACGTCTTCCGCGTCGACGAGCTCGCCCTGCGGCAGCAGCCCGGCGATCTTGAGGTCGAGGAGGGTCGCGGCGACGAGCAGGAACTCACTCGCCTCGTCGAGGCTCTGGTCGGCGTCGAGCTGGCGCAGGTACGCGATGAACTCGTCGGTGACCCGGCTCAGCGAGATCTCGGTGATGTCGAGCTCGTGCTTGCTGATCAGCGACAGCAGCAGGTCGAAGGGCCCCTCGAAATCGCCCACCGCCACGCGAAACCCGCTGTCGGCCTCCGCGAGGGGCACCTTGTTGTCGCTCTCGGCCTCCGAAAGCGACGACGACGTGCCCTTCGGGGTCACCGCACTCGTGGAGTCTTCAGGCGACGGCGCCACGGAAGATCAGTTCCCTCGCCAGCTGGCGGTAGGCCTCCGCCGCCTGGTGCTCCGGCGCGAACTGCGTGATCGGGGTGGCCGCGACCGACGCGTCCGGGAACTTCACCGTGCGCGAGATCACCGTCTCCAGCACCCGGTCGCCGAAGGCGTCGACGACGCGCTCCAGCACCTCGCGCGAGTGCAGCGTGCGGGAGTCGTACATCGTGGCGAGGATGCCGTCGAGCTCGATGGCCGGGTTGAGCCGCTCGCGCACCTTGTCGATGGTCTCGATGAGGAGGGCGACGCCGCGCAGCGCGAAGTACTCGCACTCGAGCGGGATGAGCACGCCGTGGCTGGCGGTCAGCGCGTTGACGGTGAGGATGCCGAGCGACGGCTGGCAGTCGATCAGGATGACGTCGTAGTCGCCTGACACCTTGCGCAGCACGCCGGCGAGGATCTGCTCGCGCGCCACCTCGTTGACCAGGTGCACCTCGGCGGCCGACAGGTCGATGTTGGCCGGGATGATGTCGAGCCCCGCGACGCCCGTGGACTGGATGGCCTCCTGCACGTCGGCGTGCCTGTTCAGCAGCAGGTCGTAGATGGTCGTGACATCGTGGGTCTGCGCTCCGAGCCCGGCGGACAGCGCGCCCTGCGGGTCGAAGTCGATCGCTAGCACGCGACGGCCGTACTCCGCCAGCGCCGCACCGAGGTTGATGGAGGTCGTGGTCTTGCCGACCCCGCCCTTCTGGTTGCACAGCGCGACGATCTTGGCGGGCCCGTGCTGGGTGAGCTCGGCCGGCGCCGGGAACGCCCGCAGCGGCCGTCCGGTCGGTCCGAGCGGTGCGCCGAGGGCTGCGGTGTCCATGCCCGGAAGCTCCGTCCTGACCTCGTCGTTGCGCGTCACCTGGCTGTTCCTCGTCCTCTGTCGCTCGGCGGCCGTTTCCGACCCGTTCACTGGCATCCATCCTATCCGCGTGCCCGCGCCCGCGTCGGCGTGACGGCGGCGGGTCCCCAGGGCGTACGCTGTGCCCGTGCCGACGATGCCGCCCGAACTCGCCACAGAGCGCCTGCGCCTGCGCCTCCGCGACGGCGGGGACGCCGAGTGGAACCTGCGGTTGATCGCCGAGGACCCGTCCCGCGTACCCCTCCCGCTCGCCGACGAGCGGGACCGACTGGACGCGCGACGCGCTGCGGCCGAGGACGCCGGTTTCGGCCTCTACGCGATCGAGATCGCCGACACGGGAGTCCCCGTCGGTTACTGCGGGCTGATCGTCGGCCGGGCGAGCGCGGAGCAGCCCGAGCTCGCGTACGAGCTGCTGCGCGAGCACGTCGGCTCAGGCTACGCGACCGAGGCGGCCGCCGCCGTGACCGATGCAGCCTTCTCGGCGGGCTTCCCCACGCTCTGGGCGACCGTCGAGAGCTGGAACGCGCCGTCGTTCCGGGTGCTCGACAAGCTCGGCTTCGCGCCGGTCCGTGTCACGGGCGAAAACGGCAAGGTGCTGGTCTGGATGCGTCGACGTGCTCCGCGCGGGCGTCACCGCGCCCGCGGGACGAGCATCGCGTCGAGCTGATCGCGAATTCGCCGTTCCTCACCGCTTTCCGTCGTCGCAAGCCGGAGAAGCGGAATCCCGAAAGCCGCGAAGATCGCGTTCTTCACCTCGTCCCTTTCGCGTTGGTGCGGGTTGTTCTCGTGGAAGGCGAATCCATCGACTTCGATCGCGAATCCCAGCCGTCTCGTCACCCGGTTGTACACGGCGAAATCCACGGAAGCACGATGGCGCATGTACGACTGTTGCCGATCGGTCAGAGTCGTCACGTCGGGGAACATGTTGGCGAGGAGAACCTGCGGTACGACGGAGAATCCCTCATAGCGCTCCTCCCTCAGAATGTCGTGAAGCACGGTCCAGATGATGTCTTCGGACTTGTAGTCCCGTTCTTCCCTCAGGCGTTTCGAGAGCGGCCGAAGCCGCTCGGAATATCGCCTATACAGGAGATCGAACACGGAGACGGTCTCGCTCTCGATGCGCGGCTCGTCAGGATTGTGGTACTCGATGTATCCGATGAGGTCTCGAAGGTTCCGGCTCGTCGGGAGCAGCTCGTTGTTCGTCACGAGCACGAATCTCTTCATCGCTCTCGACACCGCGACATTGACCAACTTCGGATCATCGACGAAGAAGACGCCGTTTCGTCCGTTCCAGCTGTCGTCGATGACCGTCGACAGGACGACCGCGGCCTTCTCGCGACCCTGGAACTTGTGGACGGTGTCTGCCGCGATCTCGCCCATGATCTGAGCGCTCGCCTTGTCGGCTTGCCGACGGTACGGCGTCGTCACCCCGATCGATTCCGGATCGAACTCCGCGCAGACTCTCGGGATGACCTCGTTGATGATGATGTCGATCTCTCGCTGGTTCGACCGGGCCTTGTCTCGATGGACCCGCATGTGGTTGCCTTCCGGCGCACGCACGAGCACGAGCGGGTTCTCCTCGACGCCCGAGCTGGTGTACGGCACGAGACCACCGTCGTAGAACTTCTGATTGCTGAATCCGATGATCGCCGGGTGGCACCTGTAGTGCTCTCTGAGCAGTGTGCGCGGCAGTTCGGCCCCGTACTGTTCGATCACTGACGAGAGAAGGCTGTGCTCGTGGTAGTCGAACGCCCCGAGGCGCTCGTCGCGCGGTGACTCCTGGAGGTGCTTCGCGACGATGTGCGGCAGCTGCTTGAGATCGCCGACGACGATGAGGTTCTTCGCGCACGCCAGCGCGGGAGCAGCGGCGAGCAGATCGACCTGTGACGCTTCGTCCACGATCAGGTAGTCGAGGAGGGCTTCACTGCCGATGCTGGCCCGGAGCGAATGACAGGTACTGAGGATGACAGGGTAGTCCCGCAGAAATCCGCCGATCTGTTGACGATAGTGAGCTGCACTGTATGCATGGACATCGAGGCTCCGGTAGCGCCGTCGAAGGTCCTCGCGAAGAACCTGCCACGACAGCGCTCGGTGCTCGGAAAGGCGATCTGCGAAGCGTTCGCCCTCGAGCTGGCGCTCGCAATCCTCGATCGTCTTGTTCAGCTCCTCGGACCTCCGCTGGTAGAAGGCGCGCTGCAGGGCGAGGATGGTCTCTGTCACAGTGGGGTCGAGGCCGGCGGTTTTGCCGAACCTGAAATAGTCGGTTACGCGCGTGACGAGCCGGCCGAGCCCGCGCGGCGGGCTCTCGCCTCGAATCCCGGTCGTAGCAAGATAATCGAGGATCGTATCCGCCGACTTTCGCAGCAACGGCAGATCGTCCAGATCCGGCAGCCCGACGCGGCCGAGCGACTTTTCGAAGTGCTTGGACTCGAGTCCTAGGGCGTCGAGCTCGTGCCGGGCGAGAGACATCGTGAGCTCACGCTCTTGACTCCGCTCGATCATCGAATCCAACCGAGAGACCACCTCGCGTTCGACAGGTTCCGCATCGGGACCGTCGACGAACGCACGTACCTGATCAGCGCGATCCGACTGTGCTGCGAAGAACTCCGTGCGCTTGTCCGATCTCCCCAACTCGGCCGCGATGAAGCCCACGCCCTCGCGCGCAAGCTTCTCTGCCACATTGTCCACAGCAGAGTTGTTGGACGAGACGATCGCAACGGTCGAACCGCGAAGAACGAGGTTGGCGACGATGTTGAGTATCGTCTGGGTCTTGCCGGTTCCTGGTGGCCCGTCGATCACCGAGATGTGGCTGCGAAGCGCCTTCTTCACTGCTGAGCGCTGGCTGAGATTCGAGCCGAACGGGAGAACGAGCATCGTCTCCGCCGGTGACGCCATCTGCGCATCCCCGCGGCGCAGCAGCCGTGACAGTGCGCTCTCGGGATGGATGAACTCGAGCGAGCTGAACGGCTTCTGAATCGGATCGTCTCCCGGAAGCTGCGAGACGAGGCGCCGCCACCCGGCCAGCACCTCGGCGGGATACCCGACGACGCCATCGGACACGACGAGCCTCACCGAGTGTTCCGGGCGAACAGAGAATCTCTGTCCCTCGTCGGACGACCGGAACAAATGCACCCACGAGCCCACATCGCTCCGGAATACACAGGTCTCTTCGACCGAACTCCAGACCGCGCCGTCGATCTCCGCCCGTTCGGCTTCCGTCAGTCGGTGACGAACGGACACCCCGACGACGCGGACATTCTCAGTTCGATACGTATAGAGCTTCGACGAGCGCGTGAACTCGACGATGCCGCTGGCGCCCTCGAACTCGACACGCTTCACCTTCGCGGTCTCGTTCTGCCACACCCCCGTTCCTTTGTCGCGAATCAGAACCGCGTATTGACGGGCGTCGATCATCAATCCTCCGATGCATAGCGTCTAGCGCCTTACATCTTAGTGAAGAAACAGAACGACTTGTCTACCGCGCCCGCGGGTGAGCCGTGACGTACACGTCGCGCAGCGCGTCCGCCGTCACCAGGGTGTAGATCTGCGTCGTCGCCACCGACGAGTGGCCCAGCAGTTCCTGCACCACGCGCACGTCCGCCCCGCCGGCGAGGAGGTGGGTCGCGAACGAGTGCCGGAGGGTGTGCGGCGAGATCTCGATGCCGAGTTTCGAGCGTTCGGCGGCCGCCCGGATGATCAGCCAGACGTTCTGCCGCGACAGCCGCGCGCCGCGCATGCCGAGGAACAACGCCGGTGTCGCCCGGCCGCGCGTCGAGAGCACGGGACGTGCCCGGACGAGGTAGGCGGCGACGGCTTCCTGGGCGAAGCTGCCGAGAGGCACGATGCGTTGTTTCGCGCCCTTGCCGGTGAGCCGCACGACGTCGGCGTCGATGACGTCGTCCACGTTCAGCCCGACGGCCTCGCTGACGCGCGCGCCGGTCGCGTACATCAGCTCCAGCAGCGCCTTGTCGCGGAGGGCGTCGAGCCCGTCGCCGTCGGTCGCCGCCAGCAGCGCGGCGACCTGGTCGACGCTGATCGCCTTCGGCAGCGTGCTCGGCAGCTTGGGAGGGCGGACGTCGCGCGCCGCATCGACCTCCACACGGCCCTCCTCGAGCAGGAACCGGTGGAATCCGCGGACGGTCGACAGCATCCGGGCGAGGGAGGTCGCGGTCAGCGGCGACTCCTCGCGCGACCCGAGGTGCGCGAGGTACCCGGACACGGTCGCGCCGGACACGGCGCGCACGTCGTCGACGCCCTCGTCGGCGAGCCAGGAGGTGTAGACCGCGAGGTCGCGACGATACGCGGCGACCGTGTTCGCCGAGAGGCCGCGCTCGATGGCGACATGCCTCAGGTAGGCGTCGACGTCCGCCGCGAGCGTCATCCCTCGGCGCTCGCTCGGCGTTCAGAGCGTCTGGCCGCGAGAGTCATCCCTCGGCGCCGGATTCGGAGGAGAAACCCGGCCTGCCCAGCTTCGGGTGGCTCGGCCACGGCGCGTCTGCGGCGCCGAGACTCGTCCAGCCTTTATCCCGCGCGACGCGGGCCGCGAGCACGGCGACCACCAGGGGGGCGTTGTGGAAACGACGCTCGAGAGCGGCGTCCACAGCGTCCTCCAGCGGCACCCAAGCGACCTCGATGTCGGCCTCCTCGTCCTCGCGGGGGAACGCCTCGGCCGTCGGCCGCACGTCCCTGGCGAGGTAGATGCGGATGGCCTCGTCGTTGCCGCCAGGGCTCGAGAAGATCTCCGACAGCACGTTCCAGGTGTCGGCCTGGAGGTCGGCCTCCTCTGCCAGCTCCCGCTGGGCAGCGCTGAGCGGGTCCTCACCGTGAACGTCGAGCAGACCGGCCGGGATCTCCCAATCGTAGTGACGCACGGGATGCCGGTACTGCCGGATGAGCATCACCCGCCCCTCGTCGTCGAGCGCAAGCACGGCGACGGCGCCCGTGTGGTCCACGTAGTCCCGCGTGATCTCCTCACCGTTGTAGCGGAAGGTGTCGCGGCGCACATCCCAGACCCTGCCCGCGAAGACGCGGTCGGACGAGACGATCTCCGGGCGGAACGGCTCGTCGCCGATCGTGTCGACCTCGGTGGCCATCAGGGCTCCGTCACCAGTTCTTCGGCGTCCTCCGCCGCCACCTCGAACAGGAGGCTGGCCTTCTGGCGCTCGAGCGCGGCCCCGACGAGTCCGGCGAACAGCGGGTGCGCGTGGTTCGGACGCGACCGCAGCTCGGGGTGCGCCTGGGTCCCGACGTAGAACGGGTGCACGTCGCGCGGGAGCTCCACGTACTCGACCAGGTGGCCGTCCGGCGAGGTTCCGGAGAACCACAGGCCGGCGTCGGCGATCTGCTCGCGGTAGTTGTTGTTCACCTCGTAGCGGTGGCGGTGACGCTCGCTGGCCTCCGGGGCACCGTACAGCTCGGCGACGAGGGAGCCCTCGGCCAGCGCGGCCGGGTAGAGTCCGAGGCGCATGGTGCCGCCCAGGTCGCCGCCCGCGATGATCTCGACCTGCTCCGCCATCGTGGCGATCACGGGGAACTCGGTCTCCGGGTCGAACTCCGACGACGACGCGCCGGCCAGGCCGGCCTCGTGACGTGCATACTCGATGACCATGCACTGCAGGCCGAGGCAGAGTCCGAGGGCGGGGATGCCGTTCTCGCGCGCGAACCGCAGCGCGCCGACCTTGCCCTCGATGCCGCGCACCCCGAATCCGCCGGGGACGCAGATCGCGTCCACGTCGCTCAGCTGCAGGGCGGCGCCCTCCGGCGTCTGGCAGTCGTCGGACGGGATCCACTTGAGGGTGACCTTCGTGCGGTGGGCGAACCCGCCCGCCCTCAGCGCCTCGGTGACCGAGAGGTAGGCGTCGGGGAGGTCGATGTACTTGCCGACCAGACCGATGGTGACCTCGTGCTTGGGGTCGTGCACCGCCTCCAGGAGGCGGGCCCAGCCGCGCCAGTCGACGTCGGCCGCCTTGTCGAGGCCGAGCTGGTCGATGATGTACGCGTCGAGGCCCTGCTCGTGGAGCATCGTCGGGATGTCGTAGATGCTCGGCACGTCGACCGCGTTCACCACGGCCTGCTCGTCCACGTCGCACATCAGCGCGATCTTGCGCTTGTTCGACTCCGAGACCGGGCGGTCGCTGCGGAGCACGAGGGCATCCGGCTGGATTCCGATGGAGCGCAGCGCGGCAACGGAGTGCTGCGTCGGCTTCGTCTTCTGCTCGCCGGAGGCGTTCATGAACGGCACGAGCGAGACGTGCACGAAGAAGCAGTTCTTGCGCCCGAGCTCGTGGCGCACCTGACGGGCCGACTCGATGAACGGCTGCGACTCGATGTCGCCGACCGTTCCGCCGATCTCGGTGATGATCACGTCCGGGGCGGGCTCGCCGTCCGGACCGGGCTGCGCCTGGAGGCGCATCCGGCGCTTGATCTCGTCGGTGATGTGCGGGATGACCTGGACCGTGTCGCCCAGGTACTCGCCGCGGCGCTCCTTGGCGATGACGTTCGAGTAGATCTGGCCGGTGGTGACGTTCGCGGACTGGCCGAGGTTGATGTCGAGGAAGCGCTCGTAGTGCCCGATGTCGAGGTCGGTCTCGGCGCCGTCGTCGGTCACGAACACCTCGCCGTGCTGGAACGGGTTCATCGTCCCAGGGTCGACATTGAGGTAGGGGTCGAGCTTCTGCATGACGACGCGGAGGCCGCGGGCCGTCAGAAGATTGCCCAGGGAAGCGGCCGTGAGCCCCTTCCCCAACGAAGAAACGACACCACCTGTCACGAAGATGTGCTTGGTAGTGCCGTTGGTTTTGCTGTTGATCTGGCCCGCATCTGAATAATCCACCACGGGCTTGTAGCTTATCACCTGCTGACGGGCCGACCGCGCGCCGCCCCGCGGACGGATGTCGGACTCAGCGCGCGGCGGCGGCCATCTCGACGAGCTCGCGCGCGTGGGCGAGCCCGCTCTCGGAGTCGGGGAGGCCGGAGAGCAGCCTGGCCATCTCGGCGATGCGCTCGTCGCCGTCGAGACGGCGCACGCTGGACTCGGTGACCGCGCCGTCGCTGCCCTTGACCACGGTGAGGTGGTTGGTGGCAAAGGCCGCCACCTGGGCGAGGTGCGTCACGACGATCACCTGCGAGTTCTCGGCCAGGCGCGCGAGCCGGCGGCCGATCTCGATGGCGGAGGCGCCGCCGACACCGGAGTCGATCTCGTCGAAGATGAACGTGGGCACGGGGTCGGTGCCGGCGATGACCACCTCGATGGCCAGCATCACGCGCGAGAGCTCGCCCCCGGAGGCGCCCTTGCCGAGCGGACGCGGCTCGGCGCCGGGGTGCGGCTGCAGCAGGATGGCGACCTGGTCGCGCCCGCTGGCCGTGTACTCCTCGCGCTCGGTGACCTCCACGACGATCCGCGCGTCGGGCATCGCCAACGCCGCGAGCTCGTCGGAGACGGCATCGGCGAGGCGCTGCGCGGCCTCCCTGCGGCGTGCCCCGAGGTCGGCGGCGAGCTCGGCGACGAGCGCGGCGTCGGCCTCGACCTCGCCCGCGAGCTCCTGGATGCGGTCGGCGTCGCCGTCGAGCTCCAGGAGACGCAGGCTACCGGTCTCGAGGGTCGCGATGACGTCGTCGAGGGCGGGGCCGTACTTGCGGACGAGCCCGGCGAGCTCCGCGCGGCGCTCCTGGACGACCTCCAGCTCGCGGGCGCCGTCGGTGTCGAGGGCGGCGAGATAGGTGGAGAGCTGCGCGGCGATGTCGGAGACGAGGTAGTTGGCGTTGGCGACGGCCTCGGCCAGGGGCCGCAGCTCGGCGTCGTGCGGTGCGACGCGTTCCAGCTGCCTGCGGGCGTTGTCGAGCAGGCCCAGCGCGTCGGCGCCCTCCGACTCCTCCGCCGAGAGCAGTTCGCGGGCGCCGGCGGCGGCGAGACGCAGCTCTTCGAGGTTGGTCAGCCGTTCGGCGCGTTCGGCGAGCTCGTCGTCCTCCCCCGGCTGCGGGGCGACGGCCTCGATCTCGGACATGGCGGCGCGCAGGTCGTCGGCTTCACGGGCCCGGCGCTCCTGGTCGGCGACCAGTTCGTCGAGCTCGGAACGGTTGTCCCGCCAGCGGTGGAAAACCTGGGCGTAGGTGTCGACCCGCTCGGCGAAGTCGGGACCGGCGAACCGGTCGAGAGCCTCGCGCTGGGCGACGGCCGAACGCAGCCGGATCTGGTCGGACTGGCCGTGCACGACCACGAGCTGGCCGCCCAGCTCGGTCAGCACACTGACGGGCGCACCCCGCCCGCCGACGACCGCACGCGAACGCCCCTCGGCCGAGACCGAGCGGCTGAGCACGAGCTCGGCCTCGCCGCCGCCGAGTTCGTCGACGTCTCCCCCGGCGTCGCGCACGCGCTCCACGACGTCGCCGGCACCGGCGACCCGCCAACGGCCCTCCACCCAGGCCTGCGGGCTGCCGACGCGCACGGCGCCGGTGTCGGCGCGCTCGCCCAGCAGCAGGCCGAGAGCCGAGACCACCATCGTCTTGCCCGCTCCGGTCTCACCCGTGATCGCCGTGAACCCCGCTCCCAGCGGGAGGGATGCGTCGGCGATGACGCCCAGATCGCGGATCGAGATCTCTTCGATGCCTCCACGCACGTCACTCACGGCCGGCCGGCCCCCGCCACCCGGTCACGGGAAGATCGAACTTGTGCACGAGCCGGTCGGTGAACGGCCCCTGGTGCAGTCGCGCGAGCCGCACAGGGATCGGCGAACGACGCACCACGACCCTCGCGCCGCGCGGCAGGTCGAACGCACGTCGGCCGTCGCACCAGAGGATGCCCTCCCCGCCCGCGCGATCGAGCAGCTCGACGGCGAGCGACGAGTCGCCGTCGACCACGAGCGGCCGAGAGAACAGCGCGTGCGCGCTGAGCGGAACCAGCAGGAGCGCGGCGACGCCCGGCCAGACGACCGGGCCGCCGGCCGAGAAGGAGTACGCGGTGGAGCCGGTCGGCGTCGACATCACGACGCCGTCGCACCCGAAGCTCGACATGGGTCGGCCGTCGACCTCGATGACGACCTCGAGCATCCGCTCGCGGCTGGCCTTCTCGACCGTCGCCTCGTTGAGCGCCCAGCTCTCGTAGACGACCTCTTTGCCGACCTTGACCCGTGCTGAGAGCGTCATGCGCTCCTCGACCTCGTAGTCTTTGGCGAGCCCGCGGGCGACGGCGATCTCGAGATCATCGCGCTCGCTCTCGGCGAGGAAGCCGACGTGCCCGAGGTTGACGCCCAGCAGCGGCGCGGTGCAGCCGCGGACCAGCTCGGCCGCCCTCAGGATCGTGCCGTCGCCGCCGAGCACGATCACCAGCTCGAGGTCGCTGGAGCTCACCTCGTCTCCCAGGACCGCGACGGAGTCGAGGTCGGGAGCGGCGAGCAGCAGGTCGCGCCGCTCGTCTTCGCTGAGCACAGGGATGACACCGGCGGAGACGAGCTGCCGGCACACCTGCACGCCCGCCTCGAGCGAGTCTCGACGACCGGTGTGCGCGACGACGAGGATGTATCGCTGCGCGTCACCCGATGCCGTCACGTCGCCTCCTCACGAGCTCGTCGATTCCTACTGGCTGCGTCCCTCCATTCTGTCGGTTTTCGAGCGGCGAATGTGCGGGAGGCGCCGGAATTGTGGAGAACGTTCACTCAGAGCGCCAAGTGGAGGAGTTGCTCGCGAGACGACGACGGATCCGGAGCCCCGACGCGGAACCAGGCGAGGAACTCGTGATTGCCGTGCGTCCCGGCGATCGGCGACGCCATCACTCCTGCGGTCCCCAGTCCCACATCATGGGCCGCCCAGAGCACGCGTTCGACCGCGTCGAGACGCAGCCCCTGATCGGTCACGATCCCTTCCCTGACGCCCTGCCTGCCCACTTCGAACTGCGGCTTG
This sequence comes from Leifsonia sp. TF02-11, assembly GCF_017565305.1. Classification (GTDB taxonomy): domain Bacteria; phylum Actinomycetota; class Actinomycetes; order Actinomycetales; family Microbacteriaceae; genus Leifsonia. The sequence goes on along the minus strand of NZ_JAGEKP010000001.1, from coordinate 104,861 downwards.
ATCAGAAGGATGAAGTCAGCGTCGTCCGTCGCGACGGACCGCAGCGCGGGGAGCACGTGCGTCAACGAGATGAACGAGAGATCGGCCACGACGAGTTGCGGGACGGTGTCGTCACCGGTCAGCTCCGCCAAGCCGGCGGCGTCGAGTGACCGTACGTTCACCCCTTCGAACGAGCGCAGCCTGTCCGCACCGGCCAGCCGCTGGTCGAGCTGGCCGTGCCCGACATCGACCGCGAGGACGAGCCGGGCGCCCCGCTCCAGCAGGACCTGGCTGAACCCACCGGTGGAGGCCCCGGCGTCGAGCGCGACCCGGCCCGCGACGGGCACCGAGAATCCGTCGAGGGCGGCGAGGAGTTTGTGCGCCCCTCGACTGACGTAGTGGTCTGCACCGGCCACCAGCAGCGCCTGCTCCTCACCGACCTTCGTCGAGGCGCGGACGACCGGCCGGCCGTCGACGGTCACGAGACCGTCGGCGATGAGCGACGCCGCTCGCGTCCGCGAGGAGGCGAGTCCTCGGGAGACCAGGGCGACGTCGAGTCGTTCAGTCATCCCGGAGCCGGTCGCTGCCTTCCAGCCGGGCCTGAAGGACTTCGTGGAGCTGCGCGTACGCGTCGGCGCGCTCGGCGAGCGGCTGCGCCTCGATCACGTCGAGGCGCGCGACGAGGGCGTCGCCGTCGTCGGACGCGGCGTCCGCGCGCTCACCTGTCATGCGATCACGCTACACCGTGCCGGACCCGCCGCCCGGATGCCGGTCCGCCGACGACACGGTCGGAGGTCCCTGCACGAGGGAGGTCTGCCAGCGACCGGATTCTCGATTCTCGCGCAGGCGCCGACGCACAGCGACGACCTGGACGACCAGCACCGACGCTTCCGCCAGCAACTGGCCGGCGAGTGCGCCGGTGCCCCCCAAGAACATCGCGCCGAAGAAGATCCCGGGGAGCCCGATCACAGCCCCGGTCGCGGCGGATCTGGCGACGGCGCCCACGCGACCCAACGCGACCAGGAGCACGGCACCCGTCGACATCGTCGTGCAGATGATGGCGATGCTCAGACCGGAGATCGCCGCGGCGAGCGGAGGGACGGTGACAGTGCCCGAGAAGATGACGTCCGCCGCCCACGGGCTGCACACGGCGAAGAGGATGCCGCTGACCACGCCGATCAGCGTGCTCACCATCGTGGCGCGCACCGCCCTCTGGATTCGCACGCTCGGATCCACTTCCCGGCCGACCCACCCCTTGAAGACGAAGTTCTGGGACCGGAGCACCTGCTGGAGCATCCGCTGCAGGCGATCCACGGAGGCGAAAAGCAGGGTGGCATTCGCCGAGCCGAGCGTCGCGACCGTCGTACCGAGCGAGATGTACACGCTCGAGAACACGTTCGTGCTCAGCGCCGCCCCCTGGTATCCGATCACCCTCAGTAGTCGACGCGGACCGAGGGCGGTCAGATCGCACCATCGCAGCCCGAGGACGACGGCTCCCGCGACCGGGGCGCCCACCGCCGCCAGCAGGAGCGCGCCAGAGTACGCCCACAGTGCAGCACCGAAGTGGATGGCGACGGCGGCTCCGGAGATGAGGAGCGCCCGCGGCAGGACTTCCGTGAAGAGGAACAGCCGAGGCTTCAGGATGCCGATGAAGATCCAGCCGGCGGAGAACATGGCGATCCCGGCCGCCGCCGCGACGGTCGCCGACTCGAGGCCGTACCCCTCCGGTGCCATGACGAAGGCGACGACCGAGGCCAGGCCGATCACCGGGACGCCGACGATCCCCTTCGTCAGGAGCGAGATGCCGAACGTGCGCGCACGACTCCGTCCGGACATCCGCGCCACCCGTTGGCTCCCCGACAATCCCCAGCCGAGCTCGACGATCACTCCCGCTGTTCCTCCGAGCGACTGCCCGACGGCGATCGCCTCCCAGGCCGGCCCGCCGTACGACGCGGTGATCGACGGAAGCGCCAGCAACGGAGAGACCGCGTTCAGGATCGGCACAGCGAGGTAGCCCAGTACCGCTCCCGCGAAGAACCGGAATCGCGAAAGGGCGGCCGCTCGTGACCGTGGGCTGGAGGATGTCATGGCATTCCCGGAGGGTGTCGGCGCGATACTGACCATAAGAACGTTCGCGGCCAGATTGATCATCTAGTATACCGTGACGTGGATCCGCTACCCACGACTTGGATGTGACCGATGACCCCCAGCTCGACCCGCACCGCGACGGTGATCGTCGCTGTGCGCAACGCCGGCGAGCACGTGACGGCCCTGGCCGAACGGCTGCGGGATGTGACGGGCCTTGCGGATGTCGGAGCCGTCGTCATCGACGACGGCTCCGACGATGCGACCGGGTCGGCTCTCGAAGAGCTGATCGGCGGCTCGCCACGCATCAGGCTCGTCCGGCACTCGGAGTCGGCCGGGGTCGCGGCGCGGAGGAACGAAGCGATCTCGCTCGCCGACGGCGAGTTCGTCTGGTTCGTCGACCACGACGACGAGTGGTCGAGCGCCGGCCTGAGCGCCCTCCTCGCGCACGCGGACGGCGCGGACGTCGTCTGTGCGCGCGCCGACTTCCGCTGGGGCCCCGGCGCCGCAGACCGGCGTCGCATCGACGGTGTCGCCGCGGTGACGTCGGCGCGCTCGATCGAGGCCGACGCCGCCGGCGCACTGCTGATCGGCGGCGAGCTTCACGGATTCCTCTGGTCGAAGCTCTTTCGGCGCACGGTGCTGGGCGACACCCCGTTCCCTCGGTACGTGTCGCAGAGCGACGTCGTGGGAGTGGCCCGCGCCTTCTCCAACGCCCGCGTCGTGCGCCTCATCCCGGAGACCGTCTACGTCTACCGCCGCGAACCCGGGTCGATCACCCGCGTGCGGACCCCCGACATCGGCGCACTCGAGTCCGCCCACGACGATGTCCTGCGACTCGTCGGAGGCCGCGTGTCCCGAGCCGCTCGTGACACGTTCACCGCACGCTTCTTCTGCCTCGCCGCCGTGAAGACCGCCGTCCGCTGGGGAGTCGACGGCCGGCAGATGCGGGTGACGACAGCAGCGGCGGTCCGCAGGGCACGCGGTCTGGCACTCGTCGGCGTCGCGAGGAACAGCGTTCCGCTCGCCGCGGCGATGCTCCTCCTGCGCATCGCGCCGCCCCTCCTCCCCGCGGCCATCCGATCGGCGCTCTTCTGTCTGGACACCCTGCGCTCACTGCGCTCTCGCTCGATCCGAACGGAGCAGGGGGCGGTCGGCGCATGAGCCGGATCGTGTATCTGCGCGTCGAGGACAGGAACTACCCGCGCAACGAACGCATCCGCGCGAGCCTCGGCCAGGCCGGGCATGACGTCGTGGTCGTCGACCGCGTCACCTCCGGGCCGAAGCCGATCCGCTTGCTGCGCGACTTCGCGCGCGGACTGCGTGCATCGCTCGGGAGCAGCCACGTCGTCGTGCCGGAGTTCTCCCTCCCGTTCGTCCCGGCGGCCTGGCTGATCGCGCGGGTCGCTGGGGCACGGCTCGTCGTGGACGCGTTCGTCGGCAAATACGAGACGGTCGTCGAAGACTGGGGACGCGCGCGCCCGGGCTCACTTCGCGCGCGCTGGTGTTCCCTCGTCGACCGAACCGCGGCGCGCCTGGCGGACCTCCTGCTCATCGACACCGACGCTCGCGCGGAGACACTCCGGTCGCGGGCGGGGAAGAACACCTCGGTGTTCACCCTTCCCGTGGGCTCTCCCGCCTGGATCAGACCGCAGCCACGCCCGCAGAACACCGAGTTGCGGGTGCTCTACTCGGGAGGGGCGCTCCCGCTCCACGGAATCCCGTTCTTCCTCCGTGGGCTTGCGGAGACGCGACGGACGGCCACGCGACTGACCCTGGTCCTCGCCGCACCGGCCGTGCGGCTCGAGTCGTTCCGCGCTCTCGCCGACGACCTCGGGATCCTCGATCGATGCGAATTCGTCGAGCCGGTCTCGCACGGCGAACTCATCCGAGTGGTCGGCGAGCACGATGTGGTGCTCGGCGTCTTCGGCGACTCTCCCAAGGCTCGGACCGTGCTGGCGAACAAGGTGTGGCAAGGACTCGCGGTCAGCCGCACCGTCGTGACTCGAAGCGGTCCGGCCCTGGCCGAGATCGCCGACATCGCCGGACCGCTCTTGATCGGCGTTCCCGACGAGTGCGCACTGGCCGAGGCTCTCGATCGGCTTGCGGCGCAACACGATCACCTCCCGGACGACAGCGGCATCGCCGACCGGCTCGAAGCGTACGTGCAGCGTCGGTTCGACGATTTCCTGACCGCCCTCGGCACGGATGGAGCCCACCCGTGAGCCAGCCGATCACCGTGATCATCCCCGCGAGGAACGCGGCGGCGAGCGTTCGGACCGCCATCTCGTCGACGCTTCGCGGCCTGCCGGCCGGATCCCGGGTGCTTCTCCGATCGGACGGGAGCACGGACGCGACGGCGGAAGCCGCGCGTTCTCTCGGCGACTCGCGAGTCGAGGTCATCGAGTCATCGGAGTCGATCGGGGTCGCGGCCTCCCTCAATCAGCTCCTCGAGCGTGTCGAGACCCCGCTCGTGGCACGGATGGACGCCGACGACATCGTGCTCCCCGGCCGTTGGCAGGCTCAGGCCGCTGCCCTGCGGGCCGGCGCCGACATCGCCTTCACCCCGGTCGTCAACTGGTTCTCGGGGACCCCCGTGGTCAAACCCCAGCGCCTCGAACCGATCGCGCACCCGCTCACGCCGCTGGTACTGCTGGTCGACAACCCGTTCATGCACCCGACCATGCTCGCGAGGACAGCCGTCCTACGCGACCTGGAGGGCTATCGCCCGGTGCCCAGCGAGGACTACGAGTTGTGGCTCCGTGCCGCCGCCCAGGGCGTCCGACTCGTCCGCTCGACGGTTCCACGGGTGATCTACCGGCGCCATCCCGGACAGGTGACGGCGCAGGTCGCCTGGCGCGCGTCCCGGTCGAAGAGCTCGCTCGTCGAGGAGTCGTTCCTTCTGCTGGGCGAGCTGATGCTCGGCTTCGCCCCGTCCTGGTTCGCCTGGCGTCGGGACGGCTTCCCCATCGACTCCATCCCCCCGGGCCTCGGCGCCGAACTCGACGAACTCGAGAGGCGGGCGGCGCTCGCTCCGGTTCGCGGCAGACGACCGCTGCTGCGTCGGATCGCGCAAATGAGAGCCCACGCCTCGAAAGGGAATCGTTGACCACCTTCGCCGTCCTCGCCCATGACGATCCCCGAATGCTCGCACGGCTCGGCCGCAGACTCGCCCCGTATCCCGTCGTCGTCCACATCGACGGGCGTCGCGATCGAAGACCATTCGCGGACGCACTCGCGGGGATCGAGAACGTCCGGATCAGCGAGTCGCGGGTGACGACGAACTGGGGAGGGTGGAGCCTGGTCGAGGCCATTCTGGCGCTCTATCGTGACTCCCTCACCGGATTGTCGGACGAGGAGCAGATCGTGCTGCTGTCCGGTCATTGCTATCCGTTGAGGCCGGTTGCAGAGATCGTCGCCGAGTTGGACGCTCCGCCGAAGCGGCTCTATCTCTCGGGAGCGCCGTACCACGACTTCGCAGACCAGAGCAGAACTCGGTTCCGCCAGTTCTACGACACCTTCCCGGTGCGTCAGACGGGGTACCGGCGGATCCTCTACGGAATCCCGCGCAAGCTGGTGCAGCGGGTATCGAGGCTGTTCCCGAGGACGATTCCCGGCGAAGACCAGTTCATCCTCGGCAGTCAATGGTGCGTGCTCACAGCCGCCGCGATCCGTGAGGCCGTCCTCCCGGCCGCCGACCACTACCGCCGCTTGCTCCGGACGACCCAATCCCCCGAGGAGACGTTCTTTCCGACCGCCGTTCTGCGCAGTCCGTACGCATCGCAGACCCAGGAGGGGGGCGTCGGCCCCTTCCGCGGCGAGAAGGTCGCCGACTACGCGAACATCCACCTTCTCGATCGATCGATGACGAAGACCTTCACCCTGGACGAGCTCGACGAGATCGTCCGCAGTTCGATGCCCTTCGTCCGCAAGGTGGACTCCGTGCGCTCCGCGAGCCTGCTCGACGAACTCGACCGCCGAGCAGGAGTACTGCCGCCGGGCGCCGCCCGATCACTCTGACCCGGCGCAGGGCTCCCGGGAGTGGTCACTCCACGAAGACGCCGCTGAGGGTCTTCTTGCCGCGCCGCAGCACGACCATCCCACCGGGGAGCAGGTGCTCCCCCACCTCGACGTCGGCGTCCTCGACCTTGGCGTTGTTGACGTAGACGCCGCCCTGGCCCACCGCGCGGCGCGCCTCGCCGAGGCTCTTGGTGAGGCCGGTGTCCACGAGCGCCTGCGCGATCGTGGTGGAGGCCGCCGTCATCGTATTGGGCAGCTCGCGCAGCGCGGCCTCGAGTGTCCCCGTGTCCTGCCCGGCCAGATCGCCCTGCCCGAAGAGCGCCTCCGACGCGGCGATGACGGCTTCCGTCGCTTCCACGCCGTGGATGAGCGCGGTCACCTCGTAGGCGAGGCGGCGCTGCGCCTCCCGGCGGAACGGCTCCTCGGCGACGGCGCGCTCGAGCCGCTCGATCTCGTCGCGGTGCAGGAACGTGAAGACTTTGAGGCGGTCGATGACGTCGGCATCGTCGGCGTTGAGCCAGAACTGGTAGATGCGGTACGGGCTGGTGAGGTTCGCGTCGAGCCAGATCGCGTTGCCCTCGCTCTTGCCGAACTTGGTCCCGTCGCTGTTGGTGATGAGCGGCGTGCCGATGGCGTGGCCGTGCGCGCCCTCCACCTTGCGGATGAGGTCGGTGCCGCTCGTGAGGTTGCCCCACTGGTCGCTGCCACCGGTCTGCAACACGCAGCCGTACTGACGGTAGAGCTCCAGGAAGTCCATGCCTTGCAGGATCTGGTAGCTGAACTCGGTGTACGAGATGCCCTCGTCGGAGTTGAGGCGCGCCGCGACGGCGTCCTTCTTGAGCATCGTGCCGACGCGGAAGTGCTTGCCGATCTCACGCAGGAAGTCGATCGCCGACAGCGGCGCCGTCCAGTCGAGGTTGTTGACCAGGCGCACGGCGTTGTCGCCCTCGGAGGACAGGAAGCGGGTGACCTGCTGCTGCAGGTAGCCGACCCACTCCGAGACGGTCTCCTTCGTGTTCAGCGTGCGCTCGGCGGTCGGGCGCGGGTCGCCGATGAGGCCGGTGGAGCCGCCGACGAGCCCGAGGGGCTTGTGCCCGGCGAGCTGGAGGCGGCGCATCAGCAGGAGCTGCACCAGGTTGCCGAGGTGGAGGCTGGGCGCCGTCGGGTCGAAACCGCAGTAATACGTGATCGGGTCGCCGGCGAGGAGCTCTTTGAGGGCGGATTCGTCGGTCGAGACGTGGACGAGTCCGCGCCACGTGAGCTCGTCCCAGACGTCGGCGAACGTCGGGTCGTTGGTCTGCGCGCTGAGCCTCTGCTCTGCGCTGCTCCGTTCTGCGGCTGCGGCGGTTTCTGGCACGGTCCCAGGCTAGCAGCGGCGGTCACCGGGCTCGGCGTTGCAGTCAGGTCAGAGATCCTGATGATCATTGAATCAGGCCATGAACCCTGATATGCTCACGATCAGGCCAAAACCCCTGATCGGAGGGATCATGTTCGTCATCACGGCCGACCAGGTCGACAGCCGGGGCCGACCCGACATCGTCACGCCGGTGCTCGCGGCGCTCGACGAGCGATTCGGCGACCGGCTCCTGCTCCCCGTCGACCGCAACGCGGGCGACGAGCTGCAGGCGCTCACCGCGGATGCCGCCGCCGCCCTCGACATCGTGACGACACTCGCCCGCGGCGACGCGTGGAGCGTCGGTCTCGGCATCGGGGAGGTGCGCACTCCTCTTCCGCCGCACACCAGGGAGGCGGGAGGCGACGCGTTCGTCGCCGCCAGGGCCGCGGTCACGCGCGCCAAGCGGGCACCGCTCCGCTTCGCCGCCGAAGCGCTCGTCGCCCCGCAGCCGGCCGCCGACGCGGAGGCGCTTGTGGGCCTGCTGCTCAGCCTGCGCGCGGGTCGCAGCGCAGCGGGATGGGAGCTGTACGACCTCGTGTCGACCGGGATGACCCAGGCCGAGGCCGGTGCACGGCTCGGCATCACGCCCCAATCGGTCAGCGACCGCGCCCGCGCGGCCGGGCTGCGCGCCGACCTCGCCGCACAGCCTGCCCTGGTTAGGCTGTTGGAGAGCGCCGACGCCGCCCAGGGAACGACTTCCGGTTGAGCACGGCCGCCCGCCGCTTCTCCGACAGAACGTCCGCCGACCGAACGTGAGCCGCATGACCGCCCTGCCTCTGCCCCAGTTCCTCCAGGCCGCGCTGCCGATCGCCCTGTGGGCGCTGGCGCTCGTGGTCGCCATCGCCTCCGTGTGCTGCATGGTCGCCACCCTGCGCACTCCGCGGCGCCCGCTCGTCTATACCGCGGCGGGGCTGCTCGCCCTGGCGTTCCTCCTGGTCGCGATCCCTCAACAGAGCGCGCCCCTGACCTTCCGGGTGCTGATCGGCGTCGTCGCCCTCGTCCTGAGCGTGATCGGCGGCGGCCCCGCAGCCCAGCTCGCGCTCGCCCTCGCCACCCGGAGCACCGCGGTGCCCGGCGTCCACGGCGGCATCGTCGTCCACGACCGCGTGAGCGGGCTGGAGGAGACCAGGGAGGTGCTGCGGGGCGGCACGACCATCGGGTTCCTCGAGCGGTTCGCGACCACGGGCGCGATCATGGCGGGCTTCCCCGAGGCCCTCGGCGTGCTGATCGCGATCAAGGGCGTCGGCCGCTTCACCGAGCTGGAGGCGCCGGAGGCCCGCGAGCGGTTCATCATCGGCACCCTGGTCAGCCTCATCTGGGCCTGCGTCTGCGCCGGCCTCTTCCGCTTCGCCGCAGCCTGACCCGTCCGCTGCCGCCGAGGGGCACGTCGTTGTCCCTTTCGAGGTGCGAAGGGGACAACAGAGTGCCCCTCGGCGCCCGGGCAGATCGCTCTGAGTGCTCAGTCGTGCGATTTGGGGTGGCGCTTGTACGGGGAGACGGTCGGGTCGCCGGGAATCCAGAACCGCCACGGGAACGTCACGCTGCCGCCTGCACCCGAGACGCCGGTGCGTGGGCCGGTCTCGTAGGCGGGCTGCACGGCCGGCAGCAGGAGGTCGAACGGCGGCGCGAACAGGTCGGAGCCGTTCTCCGACAGCAGGATGCCGGTCGCCACCACCAGCCGCGCGGGGCCCCTGGCCAGATCGCGCGCGGGAATCGCGCGCCCCGATGGCCCGGACCGCCTCCGCTCCGCCAGCTCCTCGCCCTCCACGACCTCCCCTGCCCGGAGCAGCAGGGCGGAGGAGACGCCCTCCGGCGAGCAGACCACGTTGGCGCAGACGTGCATCCCGTACGTGAAGTAGGTGTAGAGGTGTCCAGGGCCGCCGTACATCACGGCGTTGCGCTTCGTGCGGCCGCGGAAGGAGTGCGAACCGGGGTCGACGCCGTCGCCGATGTAGGCCTCCACCTCGGTGATGCGCACCGTGACGGCGCCCTCCTCCGTCTCGTGACGGAGGACCGCGCCGAGCAGTTTCGGCGCGACATCGAGCGCCGACGCGAGGAAGACGTCGCGCCCCGGGCGGTAGAGGGTCACGACGGCCGCCCGCTCAGAAGATCCGGCCGCCGGCCACGACGGTGACGATCAGACCGACCACGATCACCGCGACCGCGACGACGACGATCAGCGGGATGACCCATCCCGGCCGCCGCTGCTCCGGACGGCCGGCCATCAGCCGAGGTCCCTGCGCGTCGCGGCCAACGTCTGCGTGAGCGTGCGGACCCGCTCGGTCAGCGCCGCGAGCTGATCGGCGACGCGATCCGGGGCGGTGCCGCCGGCGCCGGCCCGGCTGGCCACGGAGCCCTCGACCGTCAGCACCGAACGCACCTCCGGAGTGAGCAGCGGCGACACCGCCGCCAGCTGCTCGTCGGACACGTCGCTCAGCTCCAGCCCGTTGTCCTCCGCGAACTTCACGAGGCTGCCGGTGATCTCGTGCGCGTTGCGGAACGGCACGTGCTGCTTGACCAGCCACTCGGCCACGTCGGTCGCCAGCGAGAAGCCCTGCGGCGCGAGCTCCGCCATCCGGTCGGTGTGGAAGCGGAGCGTCGCGACCATCCCGGCGAACGCGGGAAGGACGACCTCCAGCGTCTGCACCGAATCGAAGACCGGTTCCTTGTCCTCCTGGAGGTCGCGGTTGTACGCGAGCGGGAGGCCTTTGAGCGTGGTGAGGAGGCCGGTCAGGTTGCCGATCAGCCGCCCGGCCTTGCCGCGCGCGAGCTCGGCGATGTCGGGGTTCTTCTTCTGCGGCATGATCGACGACCCCGTCGAATATGCGTCGTCGAGGGTCACGAAGCCGAACTCGCGCGTGTTCCAGAGGATGATCTCCTCGGCGAAACGCGACAGGTCGACGCCGATCTGCGCCGCGACGAAGGCGAACTCGGCCACCACGTCGCGCGCGGCGGTGCCGTCGATCGAGTTCTCCGAGCTGGCGGCGAACCCGAGCTCGCGGGCCACGAGCTGCGGGTCGAGCCCGAGCGTCGACCCGGCCAGCGCCCCGGACCCGTACGGCGACACGTTCGCGCGGCGGTCCCAGTCGGCCAGGCGCTCCAGGTCGCGCACGAGCGGCCAGCAGTGCGCGAGCAGGTGGTGGGCGAGCAGCACCGGCTGCGCGTGCTGCAGGTGCGTGCGTCCCGGCATGATGGCGGTGGGATGCGCGTCGGCCTGCGCCGCGATCGCGTCGATCAGGGCGATCAGTCGCTCCGCGATGACGCCCGCGTGGTCACGCAGGTAGAGGCGCACCAGTGTGGCGATCTGGTCGTTGCGGCTGCGCCCTGCACGCAGCTTGCCGCCCAGGTCGGCCCCCGCGCGCTCGATCAGGCCGCGCTCCAGAGCGCCGTGCACGTCCTCGTCGCTCTCCGCGGCGACGAACGCACCGGAGGCGACGTCGGCGTCGAGCGCGTCGAGCGCCGCGGTCATCCCGTCCAGCTCGTCGTCGGTGAGGTAGCCGGCCGCGGCCAGTGCGCGCGCGTGCGCGCGGGAGCCGGCGATGTCGTAGGCCGCCAGCGCCCAGTCGAAGTGCGTGGACTTGCTGAGTGCGGCGAGCTCGGCCGACGGCCCCCCGGCGAACCGTGCCCCCCAGAGCTTGCCCTCGTCGGTCTTGCCGATACCGTCCGCGGTCATGCGGCCTCCTCGTTCTCGTTCAGCAGCCAGGTCAGCAGCGCTTTCTGGGCGTGGAGCCGATTCTCGGCCTCGTCCCAGACCACCGACTGCGGCCCGTCGATCACCTCGGCGGTGACCTCCAGACCACGGTAGGCGGGCAGGCAGTGCAGGAAGACCGCGTCCTCCGCCGCCAGGCTCATCAGCGCGGAGTCGACCGTGTAGTCGCCGAAGACGGCGACGCGCTCGGCCTTCTCGTCCTCCTTGCCCATCGACACCCAGGTGTCGGTGATGACCACGTCGGCGCCGGCGGCGGCCTCCCGCGCGTCGGTGGTGACCGTCACCGAGCCGCCGGTGCGCTCGGCGATCGCGCGCGCGTCGGCGACCACGTCCTCGGCGGGCGCGTAGGCAGCGGGGGCGGCGATGCGCACGTGCATCCCGGCGGTCGCGCCGCCCAGCAGGTAGGAGTGCGACATGTTGCTGGCGCCGTCGCCGAAGAACGCGAGCGTGAGCCCGGCAGTGCCGCCCTTGTGCTCACGGACGGTCTGGAGGTCGGCGAGGATCTGGCACGGGTGGAAGTCGTCCGAGAGGGCGTTGACCACCGGCACGCGCGTGCCCTCGGCCATCTCCTCCAGACCGGACTGGGCGTAGGTGCGCCAGACGATCGCGGAGACCATGCGCTCGAGCACGCGGGCGGTGTCGGCCAGCGACTCCTTGCCGCCGAGCTGGCTCTCCCCGCTCTGGATGACGAGCGGGCTGCCGCCGAGGTCGGCGATGCCGACGGCGAACGACACGCGCGTGCGCGTGGAGGTCTTGTCGAAGATGACGGCGACGGTCTGCGGGCCGGCGAGCGGCTTCGCGGAGAAACGGTCCGCTTTCAGGCGGGCGGCCAGCTCGAGCACCTCGAGCTGCTCGGCGGGGCTGAGATCGTCGTCGCGGAGGAAGTGACGGGTCATCGTGGTCCTTGGTCTGCGCCGGTGCGGCGCGTGCGTGGTGTGCAGGTCAGAGGGCGTCGAGGGCGCGGCCGAACTTCTCGCGGAACTCCGCGAGCTCGGCGTCGCCCACGATCAGCGGCGGCGCGAGGCGGATGCTCGACTCGTTGGGGGCGTTGATGATCAACCCCTCGGCGAGGGCGGCGTCCGAGAGCCGGTGCGCCTCCCCGTCAGTGAGTCCGACGCCGATCAGCAGGCCTGCGCCGCGCACGTCGCCGATCAGCGGAGAGTCGTAGGAGCGCAGGATGGCGCGCAGCTCCTCGCCGCGTCGTGCCGCGTTGCCGATCAGGTCGGCGCGCTCGATCTCGCCGATCACGGCGTTGCCGGCCGCGGTCGCGAGCGGGTTGCCGCCGAACGTGGACCCGTGCTGACCCTGGCTGAACAGCTCGGAAGCACGGCCGAACGTGATCAGGGCCCCGATCGGCACGCCGCCGGCGATGCCCTTCGCGACGGTGATGGCGTCGGGGAGGATGTCGGCGTGCTGGTAGGCGAACCACCGGCCGGTGCGGCCGATGCCGGTCTGGATCTCGTCGATGATCAGGAGCGCACCGTGCTGCTCCGTGAGCTCGCGTGCCCGCTGCAGGAAGCCCTCGGGGAGGTCGAGCACGCCGGCCTCGCCCTTGATCGGCTCCACGAACAGCGCGGCGACCCGGTCGTCGATCGCGGCCTCCAGCGCGGCGAGGGTGGAGTCGATGTGCTCGACACCGCCCGGAAGCGGCTCGAACGCCTCGCGCATCGGCGGCTTGCCGGTGAGCGCGAGCGACCCCATGGTCCGGCCGTGGAACGCGTTGTGCAGGGCGAGCACCCTGGTGCGCTTGCCGTGCGGCCCTCTGTTGAGGCGGGCCAGCTTGAAGGCTGCTTCGTTCGCCTCGGCACCGGAGTTGCCGAACAGGACACGGCCGTGCTCGCCCGCGCCGGTGATCGTGCGGAGACGCTCGGCGAGCTCCAGCTGCGGAGCGGTGGAGAAGTAGTTGGAGACGTGCGCGAGTGTGGCCACCTGGCTGCTCACGGCCTCCACCAGCACCGGGTGGGCGTGCCCGAGGGAGTTGACGGCGATGCCGGCGAGGAAGTCGAGGTACTCGTTGCCGTCGACGTCCCACACCCGGCAGCCCTCGCCGCGCGCGAGCATCAGCTTGGGCGTGGCGAGCGTGCGCATAATCGCGTCGCCGAAGCGCGGCTTCCAGCGCCCCTCGGTGACCGTTCCCGTGTCGCCTGCGAGCTGTGCGCTCATGCGGGCACCACCTCCGTTCCGATTCCGGACTGCGTGAAGACCTCGAGCAGGATCGAGTGTGCCACCCGTCCGTCGATGATCGCCGCCTTGGGCACGCCGCCGTCGACGGCATCGAGGCAGGCCGACATCTTGGGGATCATCCCCGACTCGAGCGTCGGCAGCAGCTCCCGCAGCTCGGGCGCCGCGATCTTCGACAGCAGGGAGTCGCGGTTGGGCCAGTCGCTGTAGAGTCCGGCGACGTCGGTCAGGATGACCAGCTTCGCGGCTCCGAGCGCCACGGCGAGCGCCGCCGCTGCGGCGTCGGCGTTGACGTTGAGCGACTGACCGGGGTCGTCGATGTCGGGCGCGATCGAGGAGACCACCGGGATGCGCCCGGCGTCGAGCTGAGCGAGCACCGCCTCCGGGTTCACACCGATCACGTCGCCGACGAGACCGAGGTCGACCTCTTCGCCGTCGACGACGGCCCCGCGCTTGCGGCCCTGGAAGAGCCCGGCGTCCTCTCCGGAAAGGCCGGCGGCCAGTGGGCCGTGCTTGTTGATGTTGCTCACGATGTCGCGGTTGATCTGGCCGGTCAGCACCATCCGCACCACGTCCATCGCCTCGGGCGTCGTGACCCGGTAGCCGCCCCGGAACTCGCTGTCGATGCCCAGCCGGTCGAGCATGGCCGAGATCTGCGGGCCCCCACCGTGCACCACGACGGGACGCAGGCCCGCGTAGCGCAGGTAGACGATGTCTTCCGCGAACGTACGCTGCAGCTCTTCGCTCACCATGGCGTTGCCGCCGAACTTCACGACGATGACGCGGTCGTGGAAGGTCTTCAGCCACGGCAGCGACTCGATGAGGGTCGCGGCCTTGGCCGCGGCTGCTTCGTGCTCGGCCGCTTCGGCGGCCTCGGTCGTCTCGTCTGTCGTCGTCATCTCAGCTGGAGTAGGCACTGTTCTCGTGCACGTAGTCGTGGGTCAGGTCGTTGGTGAGGATCGCGGCCGTCTCGTCTCCGGCGTGGAGGTCGATGAGCACGTGCACGGCGCGCGGGGTCAGGTCGACCAGGTCGCGCGGCTGGTCGGGCTCCCCGGCCGTGCACACCTGCACGCCGTTGATCGCCACGTCGATGCCGTACGGGTCGAACTCCGCGTCGGTCGTGCCCACGGCGGCGAGCACCCGACCCCAGTTGGGGTCGTTGCCGAAGATCGCCGCCTTGAACAGGTTGGAGCGCGAGACGGCGCGGCCGACGGTCACGGCGTCGTCCTCCGTGCGGGCGTTGACGACCTCGATCGTGACGTCGTGCGACGCTCCCTCGGCGTCCTCCTGCAGCTGCTTCGCGAGGCTGCGGCACACGTCGGTGAGGGCGAGTGTGAACTCGTCGAGGTCGGGAGTCACCCCGCTCGCCCCGGAGCCGAGGAGGGCGACGGTGTCGTTCGTCGACATGCACCCGTCGGAGTCCACCCGGTCGAACGTGACCCGGGTGGCCGCGCGCAGGGCACGGTCGAGCTGGTCGGAGTCGAGCACCGCGTCGGTGGTGATGACGACCAGCATGGTCGCGAGCCCCGGCGCCAGCATGCCGGCACCCTTGGCCATCCCGCCGACCGCCCAACCCGCGTCGGAGCGGTGCTCCGCCTGCTTGGGCCGGGTGTCGGTCGTCATGATCGCCTCGGCGGCGCCGAGTCCCGAGTCGCCGGCGAGCGCCGTCGCCGCCTGAGCGACGCCGGCCGTCAGCTTCGCGACGTCGAGCTGCTCGCCGATGAGGCCGGTCGAGCACACCAGCACATCGCCCGCCGAGATGCCCAGGGCCTCCCCCACCGCCTCGGCCGTCGCGTGCGTGGTCTGGAAGCCGCGCGACCCGGTGTAACAGTTCGCGCCTCCGGAGTTGAGGACGATCGCGGAGACCACGCCGTCGGCGATGACCTGCTTGCTCCAGATCACCGGATTGGCCTGGCAGCGGTTGGTGGTGAACACGGCGGCGGCCGCGGTGAGCGGCCCCCGGTTCTGCACGAGCGCGAGGTCGCGCTTGCCGCTCGACTTGAGCCCCGCGACGACGCCGGCCGCGGCGAATCCTTTGGCTGTGGTGACGCTCATGGCGCGACTCCGTTCACGCTCAGGCCGGCGGTCTCGGCGAGGCCGAGAGCGATGTTCGCGGACTGGATCGCCGCCCCGGCTGTTCCTTTGTAGAGATTGTCGATCGCGAGTACCGTGACGACCCGCCCCGCGGCCGCGTCGAGCGCGACGCCGATCAGAACCGTGTTGGCGCCGAGCACGTCGGCGGTACGCGGAACGGTTCCGGCGGGCAGCACCTGCACGAACGGCTCGTCCACGTAGGCGGCCTCCCAGACCTCCTGCACCTGCTGCGCGGTCACTCCCGGCTTCACCCGCGCAGTGGAGGTGGCGAGGATGCCGCGCGACATCGGAACGAGCACCGGTGTGAACGACAGCGTCGGCGCCGTCGCGCCCGCCTTGCGGAGGTTCTGCTGGATCTCCGGGATGTGCCGGTGCGTGCCGCCCACCGCGTACGGGTTGGCCGACCCGAGGATCTCGCTGGCCAGATACATCGTCTTGAGCGACTTGCCCGCGCCGGAGGGGCCGACGGCGAGGACGCTGACGATGTCCTGCTCCTCGACGATCCCGGCGTGGATGCCCGGCGCGAGCGCGAGGGAGACGGCGCTCGCGTTGCAGCCGGGTGCGGCGATCCTTGTCGTGCCGACGATCCGCGACCGCTGCTTCGTCCCGTCGGCGGACACGATCAGCTCGGGCACCCCGTAGGCCCACGCCCCGTGGTGCTCGCCGCCGTAGAACGCGGCCCAGTCGGCCGGATCCTCCAGCCGGTGGTCCGCTCCCGCGTCGACAACGAGGGTGTCGGCGGGCAGCTGCGCGGCGATCGCGCCGGACGTGCCGTGCGGCAGGGCCAGGAAGACCACGTCGTGACCGGAGAGTTTCTCCGCCGTGCTCTCGGTGAGTGTGAGGTGGGCGAGCGAACGCAGGTGCGGCTGGTGCGCGATCAGCGGGTGACCGGCGTTCTGGTGGGCGGTGACGGTGCGGATCTCGAAATCGGGATGATCGGCGAGGATGCGCAGCAGCTCGCCGCCCGCGTACCCGGAGGCACCGGCGACGGCAACCGAGAAAGTCATGCTTGTTCCTTGATGAGTGGACGACAGGGGGCCGAGACTCCGGCGGCGCCCACGTCCGACCCGCGAGGGGTCGCCCGAACGCCGCCTAGATTCGGCGGTCGCGCAGGCGTCGGCGCAAGGAGGGGGCACCGACGATAAGCATGCTGCAACCCTACCGCCCCCTCCCCGCCGCTCGCCAAATCGGCTGCGCGCCCCGGCCGCCGCCACGAATCGCCGCGTTCGCGGCGCGAATGTCGCCGCTCGTCACGAATCGCCGCCCCACACGCGCGAACGCACGCATTCGCCGCTTTCCGCCGCGTGCGCGCACGATCCCGCGCGCCCACGCTCGTCACGATCCCCGCGCACATTTGCCGCAAATGCGGCGACCCACGCCCCGCAACGCGACATTCGGGGCACATCCCACCCACCCACATTCGTCACGAATCCCGACATTCGTACGCGAATCCCCGCGCCACACTTGCGCAAATGCGGCGACTCACACCCCGCAACGCGACATTCGGTGCAATCCCACCCACCCACATTCGTCACGAATCCCGACATTCGTGCCACGAAAGTCGACATTCGTCACGAATCCCCGCACCATACCTGCCTCAAATGCGGCGACTCGGGCCCCCAAACGCCACATTCGGCCCAAATCGCACCCACCTACATTCGTCACGAATCCCGACATTCGTGGCACGAAAGTCGACATTCGTCACGAATCCGCACCATACCTGCCGCAAGTGCGGCGACCTGCGCCCCCAAACGCCACATTCGACGCAAATGTCGCGCGCCCACATTCGTCACGAATCCCCGCCACATTTGCCGCAAGTGCGGTGACCCGCGCCCCCCAAGGCCACATTCGACGCAAATGTCGCGCGCCCACATTCGTCACGAATCGCGGGATTCGTGGCACGAAAGTCGACATTCGTCACGAATCCCCGCCACATTTGCCGCAAGTGCGGCGACTCGTGCCCCGCAACGTCACGTTTGGCGCAAATCGCAGCGGCCCGCATTCGCACTAGGCCGGGCGATCGTGGCTCGCAGCATGACATTCGTCACCGAGCGGCGGTGCTGGCGCGTGGCGGGTCGCCGCGAGCGGCTCGGGGCGCGCCCGGGATTCGGCACGAATGTCGCGGTTCGGAGCGAAGCGCGACATTCGTGTCGAATCGGCGGCGGCGCGGTGGAGCTAGTCGCGGATGTGCGCCCCGTAGAGCTGCTCGGCGCGGGCGGCGCCGGCGAGCTTCGCCTCGCTGGCCTCGGCCGCGGTGAGCGTGCGGTCGTCGGCGCGGAAGCGCAGCGCGAACGTCAGGCTCTTGTGCGCGACGGGGAGGCCGGTGCCGCGGTAGTCGTCGACCAGGCGGATGTCCTCCAGCAGGTCGCCCGCCCCGTCGCGAACGGCGGCCAGCACCTGTCCCGCAGGCACCTCGTCGCGCACGACGAGCGACAGGTCCTGGGTCGCCGCGGGGAAGCCGGCGATCGTGCCCGCGACGATGTCGGCGGGGGCGACCGCGATCAGCGCGTCGAGGTCGAGCTCGTAGACCGCGACCACACGGGGCAGGTCGAGCTCGTCCGCGAGCGCGGGCAAAAGTTCGCCCGCGTAGCCGACGACGATCCGCGACCCGTCCGCCGCGTGCGCGACCAGCTGCGCCGTGCGTCCGGGGTGCAGCGCCTTGTGCCGGCTCTGCACGGGCTCGATCGCCACGCCGACGGCGGCGGCGGTCTGCTGTACAGCGGTCAGCGCGTCCGCGATGCCCGCCGTCATCGGCGTCTGTCCCGGCTGCTTCTCCACCGGGTTGCCGACGATGAGGCCGGCGAGGTGCCGGGGCTGCGCCGGGATGCCGGCGTTGAGACCCGCGAGCACGTCGGCGTCGGGGAGGGCGGCGCCGGGCGGCAGCTCCGCGCTCCCGAGCTGCACGCCGGTCGGCAGGAACACCGTGCCGAGCTCGTACACGCGCAGGTCGACGAGGCCGCGCGCGAGGTTGCGCTTGGCGATGTCCAGAAGGCCGGGGAGCAGCGAAGCCCGCAGGTACGGCGCGGTCGCGTCGAGCGGGTTCGCCAGCCGCACTGCAGGCACGGGGCCGCTCTCGGGCGATCCGAACAGATCGTTCTGCGCCTCCGAGACGAACGGGAACGCGAGCACCTCCGTCGCGCCGTTGTCGGCGAGCATCTGCGCAACGCCCCGACGCAGCTTCTGCTCACGCGACAGGCCGCGCCCGGGCGGTGCGACCGGAAGCACGGACGGGATGCGGTCGAAGCCGACGATCCGGGCGACCTCCTCCGCCAGGTCGGACTTGTCGCGCAGGTCGGGTCGCCAGCTCGGCGGGACGACGAGCAGCGCGTCCCCGTCGCCGGTCACCGCTCCGCCGATCTCGGCGAGCGCACCGCGCACCTCGTCGTCGGTGAACGCGACCCCGATCAGGTTCGGGATGTAGTCGTTCGGGAGCCGGATGGGCTCGGCGTCCTCCGCCGTGTCGAGCAGCGAACCGAGCTCGTCGGCGTGCCCGCCCGCGAGCTGCTCGAGCAGCTGAACCACGCGCGCCGCCGCGGCCACGGCGACCCGGGGGTCGACACCGCGCTCGAAACGCTTGGACGCCTCGCTCGGCAGCTTGTGCCTGCGTGCGGTGCGCGCGATCGACACGGGGTCGAAGTTCGCGGCCTCCACGAGCACGTTGCTGGTGCCGTCGCCGATCTCGGTGGACGCCCCGCCCATCACGCCGGCGAGACCGATCGCGCCGGACTCGTCGGTGATGAGGAGGTCTTCCACGTCGAGCGCGCGGGTCTGGTCATCGAGGGTCACGAGCGTCTCGCCCGCGTGGGCGCGCCGCACGACGATGCCGCCGGTGAGCTTGTCGAGGTCGTAGCCGTGGATCGGCTGGCCCAGTTCGAGCATCACGTAGTTGGTGATGTCGACGATCAGCGAGATCGAACGGATGCCCGCTAGCTTGAGGCGCGCGACCATCCATGGCGGGGTCGGCCGCGACCCGTCGACGTCGCGGACGACGCGGGTCACGAACACGGTCGCGCCGACGCGGCCGCGGATCGGCGCGCGATCGTCGATGGTCACGCTGAACCCGTGCGCGTGCGCGCCGGCCGAGTGCACGTGGACGGCCTCGGCCGGGTCGCGGAAGGCCGCACCGGTGGCGTGCGAGTACTCGCGCGCGATGCCGCGGATCGAGAACGCGTAGCCGCGGTCGGGGGTGACGTTGACCTCCACCGCGGTGTCGTCGAGGCCGAGCAGCGAGATCGCGTCGGAGCCGACCTCCGGGTCGAGTCCGAGCGTCGACAGCCGCAGGATGCCCTCGTGGTCGTCGCCGAGCCCGAGCTCGCGCGCGGAGGCGATCATCCCGTCGGACACGTGCCCGTAGGTCTTGCGCGCGGCGATCGGGAACGGGCCGGGGAGCACGGAGCCGGGCAGGGTGACGACGACCTTGTCGCCGACGAAGAAGTTGCGGGCGCCGCACACGATTCCGTGCACCGCGTCGCCGCCGTCGGCCGCCTGCTGCCCGTCGGGCGCGACGCGCACCTGGCACCAGCGGATGGTCTTGCCGTTGCTCTGCGGCTCCTCCACGAACTCCAGCACCTGACCGACGACGACGGGGCCGCTGATCTCGAAGGTGTGGACGTCCTCCTCTTCGAGACCGACGGAGACGAGGGCGGCGTGGACCTCCTCCGCCGTGGTTCCCGGCTCGAGGTCGACGTACTCGCCGAGCCAACTCAGGGGGACGCGCATCAGACCACCATTCCGAACTGCTGGGAGAACCGGACATCGCCCTCGGCCATGTCACGCATGTCTTTGACGTCGTTGCGGAACATCAGCGCCCGCTCGACGCCCATCCCGAACGCGAACCCGGAGTACACCTCCGGGTCGATGCCCGCGGAGCGCAGGACGTTCGGGTTCACCATCCCGCAGCCGCCCCACTCGATCCAGCGCGCGCCGCCCTTGAAGGTCGGGTGCCAGAGGTCGAGCTCGGCGCTCGGCTCGGTGAACGGGAAGTAGTTGGGGCGCAGGCGCACACGCGCGCCCTCGCCGAAGAGCGTCCGGGCGAAGTGGTCGAGCGTGCCGCGCAGGTGCGCCATCGTCAGCCCCTTGTCGACGGCGATGCCCTCCACCTGGGTGAAGACCGGGAGGTGGGTCGCGTCGAATTCGTCGGTGCGGAACACTCGCCCGGGCGCGATGCGGTACACCGGCAGGTCGTTGCCGAGCAGCGAGCGCAGCTGCACGGGCGAGGTGTGCGTGCGCAGCACGAGGTGCGAGTCGGTCGGCTCGACGAAGAAGGTGTCCTGCATGGCGCGCGCCGGGTGGTCGGCGTCGAAGTTGAGGGCGTCGAAGTTGTACCACTCGCTCTCGAGCTCCGGGCCTTCTGCGACCTCCCAGCCCATGCCGACGAAGATGTCGGCGATGCGCTCCTGCAGGAGGCTCAGCGGATGCCGGGCTCCGGGGGTCCACCGGCTGGGCAGCGCGGTCACGTCCACGGCTTCCGCGGCCAGCCGGGCGGCGTCCTCCGCGGCCGCGATGTCGGCCTCCTTGG
Source organism: Leifsonia sp. TF02-11 (assembly GCF_017565305.1). GTDB lineage: Bacteria > Actinomycetota > Actinomycetes > Actinomycetales > Microbacteriaceae > Leifsonia. Next base: position 83,879 of record NZ_JAGEKP010000001.1, on the reverse strand, counting down.
CGGCGAACGCCTGGGTGACGCGACCGCGGGCGCCGCCGACGAGCTTGCCCGCAGCGGCCTTCTGATCGCCGGGCAGCGAGCGGATGGCGGCGTTCAGCCGTGCAAGCGGGGAACCCTCTGCGGTGTGGTCGTGGCGGACGGCCTTCAGCGCGTCCGAGGTGTCCGCGGCGTCGATCGCGGCGAGCGCCGCAGCGACGGCCGTCTCGACGGACTCCTCGGTGATTTCGGTGGATTCAGACACGGTTCCCCAGTCTAGTCGGCGGAGATGGAAGCCTCGTCGGCGGAGATGGAGGTCTCGTCGACGGAAATGGAGGTCTCATCGACGTCCGACGCGGCGGACGGCCGCCCGGCGGCGGAGGCGCTCACTCCCCCGCGTAGACCAGGTACGCGGCCTCCCAGAGCCGGTCGGGAGCCGGGACGGTGAGTCCGGAGAGCAACAGGGTCAGCTGGTCGATCAGCGTGTGCCAACCCGCCGCGAAGTCGGGCGCCGAGCGCAGCCGCCCGGCGCCGAGGGTGTCCTTCACTCCGTCTTGCACGAGCGACAGCAGCGTGCCGTCGCGGGTCTCCTCCAGGCGGATGCTCACCGCGGCGTCACCCCAGGTGAACCTCAGGTGCGCGCGCTCCTGGAGGTCGAGGACCTCCAGTTCCTGGACGGCACCTTCCACGTTCTCGTCGCCGAGGCGCATCACATCGCCGGTGCGCAGCCGGCGCTCACGGGCGGGATCGTCCGGCCACTGCACCACCGGCCAGAGCCACCGGCCCACCCTGTCGGGCAGCGTGAGGGCGTCCCAGACTTCATCGACCGACGCGTCCAGCAGCCGCTCCAGCGCGACCGCCGATCGGTCCCCCGTGCGCTCGATCGTCGCGCGCACGAGGGCGGCCTCGTCGCGGCGGTACTCGTCGAGTGCGGCGTCGAACGCGGCGGGATCGGCCGCCTCGCCGACGTAGCCGTCGAGCTCCTGCGGTGTCGCCTCCCCACCGAGCTCGCGGGCGAGATGGGTGAGGACGTCCTGCCAGCCCGCCCCGTAGACGGAGGCCGTCACGGCCTGCACGCGGCGGTGGGTCAGCGTAAGCAGAACGCGGTCGGCCCCCGCTTCCGTGATAGTCGCCTCCAGTTCGGTGCGCGACTCGGTCTCGCCGTCGCCGCTGAACCGCCAGCTCACGAGGAGGCGTCGCCCGGGGTCGCAGGCGAGCACGCGGCCGTCGACCACAGCGTCGGTGTCGGGGCCGCCCATCTCGAGGCGGAAGCCGTCGACGGTCTGCTGATAGCGCCCGATCCAGCGGGCCAGCCGTTCCGGTTCGGTGAGCGCGGCCCAGAGCTCCGCGGGCGTTGCCGGGTACTCGCGCTGGACCGTTACCGATCGGCGGGCGCCGTCGAGCGCGATCTCTCCCCATAGGGTCATGACGCCTCCTGAGTGGCCTGCGCCGTGGTCTGCGCCGTGGCCTGCACTGTGGCGCGGCGCTGCGCCGCACGCCCGCGGGCGAGCTCGGTGCCGAGGGCGTCGAGGCGCTGCTGGAGTACCTCGGTGGCAGGCTCCCTCGGCCCTGGGGTCGCGGCATCGCTGCGCGCTGCTCTGGGCTCCACCGCGCGGAAGGCGGCGAGCCCCTCGAACCAGGCCGCGGCCTCCTGGAGGCCGGCCGGATCGAGGGCGTAGACCCGGCGTTGCCCGTCGACGCGGGAGGCGACGACGCCCGTCTCGCGCAGTACGCGCAGGTGCCGGGAGGCGGCGGGCTGCGTGATGCCGAACTCGTCGGCAGCGTGCACGGCCAGCTCCCCCGCCGTGCGCTCACCGCGTGCGAGCAGCTCCACGAAGCGCCGCCGAACGGGATCGCCCACTGCCTCGAGACCGTCCATGCGGACAATCTATCAAGGCAGCATTATATAACGCAATCTTTATCGAATCACACCGAGCGCTGAGCGAACGCCGACTCGTACAGGCACACCGACGCAGCGGTGGCCAGGTTCATCGACTCGGCGCGACCGTAGATCGGAACGGTCACCACGCGATCGACCAGACCGAGCAGCTCGTCGTCCAGCCCGTGCGCCTCGTTGCCGAACACCCACGCGGTCGGCCGGGCGAGCTGCCCCTCCTGACGCGCGGCGAGGAGGTCCTCTCCCTTGATGTCGGCGGCCAGCACCTGCAGGCCGGCCGAGTGCGCACGGCCGATGACGTCGGCGAGGTCGGCGCCGACGGCGACCGGCACGTGGAACAGCGAGCCCGTCGTCGACCGCACGACCTTGGGGTTGTAGAGGTCGACCGTGCGCCCGGTGAGCACCACCGCGTCCGCCCCCGCCGAGTCGGCTGCGCGGATGATCGTGCCGGCATTGCCCGGGTCGCGGACTTCCTCCAGCACTGCGACCAGCCGCGGCTCGTCGGCGAAGATGTCGCGGATCGACGTGGGGAACTGCCGGCAGACGGCGACGAAGCCCTGCGGCGTGACGGTGTCGGCCATGGTGTCGAGGACGTGCTCGGTGACGAACTCGACGTCGACGCCGGCCTCCACGGCCGTCTGCGCGATGTCTTGATAGCGCTCCAGGGCCGACGGTGTGGCGTACAGCTCCACGACGAGCTCGGGTCGGAAGGTGAGCGCTTCGGAGACCGCCTGCGGCCCCTCCAGCAGGAAGAGACCGGTCTCTGCCCTGGCGGGACGCTTCGCCAGCTTCGCGACGGCGCGGACGCGCGGGGAGCGCGGGTTGTCAAGCATGCGCTCAGCATATCGGCGCGCCCGCGGAGCAGCCGCACTTGCGACGCCGTCGGCAATTCCGGAGGTTCGGCTCCACACGCCGCGCGGATGTCCGTGACTCCGGAGATCGGTGGCGGCACAGGGATGGCTCTCCGGACGAACGGAGGCCGGGGCCCAGCCGGGAACGACGAACGGCCCGGTCGACGCGACGTCGACCGGGCCGTTCGGAGGGTGCGCAGCTTACGCGGCGGCGTCGGCCTTCGGGGCCGAGGTGTCGGCCGGGAGGGCCTTCTTCGCCGTCTCGACGAGGGCCGCGAAGGTCGCGGGCTCGTTCACGGCCAGCTCGGCGAGGATGCGACGGTCGACCTCGACGCCCGCCAGGCCCAGGCCCTGGATGAAGCGGTTGTAGGTGAGGCCGTTGGCGCGGCTCGCGGCGTTGATCCGCTGGATCCAGAGACGGCGGAAGTCGCCCTTCTTCTGGCGGCGGTCACGGTACGCGTAGACGAGCGAGTGGGTGACCTGCTCCTTCGCCTTGCGGTAGAGGCGCGACCGCTGACCGCGGTAGCCCTCGGCGCGCTCGAGGATGACCCGACGCTTCTTGTGGGCGTTGACAGCCCTCTTCACTCTTGCCATTAGTCGTTATTCCTTACGTGCGTGTCGGGGAGGAGCTCTACTTGCCGATCATCCGGCGGATGACCTTGGCGTCCACCTCGGGGACGACCTGGTCCTGGTTCAGTCGACGGGTGCGACGGCTGGACTTGAGCTCCAGGTTGTGGCGCATGCCGGCCTGCTGCTTCATGACCTTGCCGCTGCCGGTGATCTTGAAGCGCTTCTTGGCGCCGGAGTGGGACTTCTGCTTGGGCATTACTTCTCCTCGTTCGTCGCCTGGGCGGGCGAACTCTCTTCGGACTGAGCAGCGTCGGCTGTCTCAGCAACCGCGTCCTGGTCGCGCCCCTGGGCGCGCGCCTTGGAAGCGGCACGTTGTGCGTTGGCCTCGGCCTTGGCCTCGGACTTGTTCTTGAGCGGGCTGATGATCATCACCATGTTGCGGCCGTCGATGGTGGGGTTGGACTCCACCTGGCCGAACTCGGCGACGTCCTCCGCGAAACGCTGCAGGAGGCGCACACCCTGCTCCGGGCGCGACTGCTCGCGGCCTCGGAAGAGGATCATGGCCTTCACCTTGTCGCCGGCCTTCAGGAAGCCTTCGGCGCGCTTGCGCTTGGTCTCGTAGTCGTGCTTGTCGATCTTGAGGCGGAACCTGACCTCTTTGAGGATGGTGTTCGCCTGGTTGCGCCTGGCCTCCTTGGCCTTCTGCGCAGCCTCGTACTTGAACTTGCCGTAGTCCATGATCTTCGCGACCGGCGGCTTGGAATTGGGCGCGACTTCGACCAGGTCGAGGTCCGCCTCCTGCGCGAGTCGGATGGCGACCTCGATCTTGACGACGCCGACCTGCTCTCCGCTGGGGCCGACGAGTCGAACTTCGGGGACGCGGATACGGTCATTCGTACGGGGTTCGCTGATGTCAGTCTCCTCTGATGAGCGATTCTTCGTGTGCTCGGGCCGTCCGGGGACGGTTCGGAGAAAGTGTGGATTCCACGCACCAGCGCAGCCCCGCGCCCGATTTTCCCGAAGGATTCGGTTCGCACGGCTGGTGCAACACCCTGGCTACCGCCGTGCTGACGCACGTCGGCGGAGTGCAACGACCCGGTAACCTGTAAAGCGGTCAAGCGCGGGTGGGAGGAATCTCCACTTTCGTCCCGAGGCAGATGCCCCGGAGCCCGAACGATTCTAGCAGAGGAATGCAGTGAGCGACACATCCCCCACCCCCGACAGCTTCTCGTACGAGGAGGAGGCGATCGCCGAGGTCACGCGCGACATCGCCGAGGTCCCCGCGGTGGAGGTCATCACCACCACCGCAGTGCACCTGATGAGCGCCGCCGCCGTCAAGGTGGGGCTCGCCGACGACCCGCAGCAGCAGACCGACCTCGACGAGGCCCGCAAGCTCATCGACGCCCTCGCCGGGCTGGTCACGGCGAGCGCGCAGCACCTCGGCGACCAGCACGCCCGCAGCCTGCGCGACGGCCTCCGCTCGCTGCAGCTGGCCTTCCGGGAGGCGTCGCCGTTCCCCGACGAGATCGGCAAGGGACCGGGCGAGAAGTACACCGGCCCGGTGAGCTGAGCCGTTGGACGCCGCGGCGGTGCGTGCCCTCGCCCTCGGCCTCCCCGAGGTCGAGGAGTACGACCACGGCGGCCTCCCTGCGTTCCGGGTGCGCGGCAGCCGGTTCGCGACCCTGCTCGACCCGGAGTCGTCGACGGTCAACCTGATGCTCGGCGAGGCGGGCATCCGGGAGGCCACCGCCGCCTGGCCGGAGCACTGCTCGGAGCGCTGGTTCGCCGGCCGGCTGATGGCCGCGCGGGTCGACTTCGCCGACATCGATGCGGGACTGATGCGCGAGCTGGTCACCGACGCCTGGCGCAACCGTGCGCCTGCGACGCTGCGGCGTCTGCTCGACTAGTCCGCCGCGGGCTCCTGACCGGCCGACCGGGCACGGTGCCCCGTGTGTCCGAGCGATGCGACCACGATCGTGACCGCCGCCGACACCAGGACGCCGAGCGCCACGTTCACCAGGAGGGCGAGCGCACCTGCGGCCGCTCCCGCCGAGATCAGGACGACCGCCAGCGCGCGCCGCAGCCACAGCGCCCCGGTGCCGCCCGCGAGCCTGCTGTCGGCGGCGAGGCCGGTTAGCGTGGAGGTCACGACGACCGTGGTCACCTCGGCGACCTTCACCCGGCGGGCGAGCGCCGCCTGCATCCCCATCGCGAAGCCGAGCGCCGACGTCGCGATGGTGCCGACCGTCTCCGGGGCGAGGTGGAGTGCGAAGGCGAGCAGGGCGGCGATCGCGGTCAGGAGTGTGGCGATGATCCACAGCGTCACGGTCACCCGGCCCGACCAGCCGTCCTGTCGGCGCACCAACCGGGAGCCGACCACCGCCCCCGCCAGGAAGAACCCGAGCGCGAGCAACGGCCGCAGGATCGGGAGGCTGGTCGTGCCGGTGAGCGCCATCCCGAGCAGCACGACGTTCCCCGTCATGTTGCCGGTGAAGACACGGTCGAGGCCGAGATAGCCGACCGCGTCGACGACCCCGGTGGAGAAGGTGAGGGCGAGCATGAGGGCGAGGTGAAGCCGATCGGCATCGACACCGGCCAGGCGATCAGAGACGGACACGGTCTCCAACCTAGGCGGTGCGGACCTGCGGTGCGGACCGGCGGTGCAGACTGGCCGCATGACCTTCACGCCCCCTCCAGCGGTGACCACCCGACCGACGCTGACCGGGACGTTCGGAATGTCCGCCTCGACGCACTGGCTCGCGACGGCGACCGCACAGGCCGTGCTGGAGCGCGGCGGAAACGCGTTCGACGCCGCCGTCGCCGCGGCCTTCGTGCTGCACGTGGTCGAGCCGCACCTGAACGGCCCGGGCGGCGACCTCGTCGCGCTGTTCGCCACGGCGGACGACCCGACGCCCGTCGTGCTCGCCGGGCAGGGCCCCGCACCGGCCGCGGCGACCCGAGAGCACTACCTCGCCGAGGGACTGGAGCTGGTGCCGGGCGCCGGGGCGCTCGCGGCAGCCGTGCCCGGCGCGGTGGACGCGTGGCTGCTGCTGCTGAAGGACCACGGCACCTGGGAGCTCGCCGAGGTGCTCGCGTTCGCCATCGGTTACGCGGAGGACGGCCACCCCGCGCTGGAGCGCGTGTGCGCGACGATCCGCACGGTCGCCGGCCTCTTCGCCGAGCACTGGCCGACGTCGGCGGAGCAATGGATGCCGGGCGGGCGCATCCCCGAGCCGGGCGAGCTGATCACGAACCCGGCGTACGCGCGCGTGCTGCGCGGCCTGGTCGCCGCCGGCGACGAGGCGTCGACCAGAGAGGAACGGGTCGAGGCCGCGCGAACCGAGTGGGCGACGGGCCACGTCGCCCGCGAGGCGGCGGCCTTCGCCCGCATCCCGCACCGGCACTCCCCCGGAACCGACCACGCCGGGGTCATCGCCGAAGCCGACTTCGCGGCGTTCCGGGCCGGGTACGAACCGGCGACGACTCTGGAGTTCCGTGGCTTCACGATCGCGAAGACGGGAGCCTGGGGACAGGGACCGGCGCTGCTGGAGACCCTGGCCATCCTCGACGGCTTCGACGAGGAGCACCTCGACCCGTCGACCGAGCTGGGCGCCCACACGATCCTGGAGGCGCAGAAGCTCGCCTACGCGGACCGCGACGCGTACTTCGGCGAGGCGGCGGTTCCGGTTGAGGAACTGCTCGCCCCCGGCTACATCGCCGAGCGCCGCGCCCTGATCGGCGATCGCGCCTCCGCCGAGTTCCGGCCGGGCGTCGTGCCGGGGGGCACTCCGTTCCTGCCGCCGCTGCGTACCGCCTACCGGCCTCCCCTGTCCACCGCCGTCGCCGGGGCCGGAGAGCCGACCGTCTCGCCCACCGGCGAGACCCGCGGAGACACGTGCCATCTCGATGTGGTCGACCGCTGGGGGAACATCGTCTCCGCGACGCCTTCCGGCGGCTGGCTGCAATCGTCGCCGACGATCCCCGCGCTCGGCTTCTGCCTCGGCACGCGCCTGCAGATGACCTCACTGGAGGAGGGCTCCGCGTCGACGCTCACGCCGGGGCACCGGCCGCGCACGACGCTCACGCCCACCCTGGTCCTGCGGGACGGGCTGCCCGTTCTCGCGCTGGGTTCGCCGGGCGGCGACCAGCAGGACCAGTGGCAGCTGCTCTACCTGCTCCGGACCATCGTGGGCGGCTACACGCCGCAGCAGGCGATCGACGCCCCTGCGTTTCACACCACGTCGCTGGCGGAGTCGTTCTGGCCGCGCACGTGGGTGCCCGCCGGAGCCGTCGTGGAGGAGCGGCTCCCCGACGAGGTGATCGCGGGGCTGGAGGCGCGCGGTCACGTGGTGACGCGAGCGGGCGCCTGGACGCTGGGTCGGCTCTCGTCGGTGGGCAGTGACCCCGCGACGGGCGTGCTGTCGGCCGCGGCCAATCCGCGCGGGATGCAGGGGTACGCGGCAGGGCGGTGAGACCGGGTCGTCGAGAGACTGCTCGGCACCGCCGCTCCTTTCTCCCTACACGTTCCTGCCCACGCGGATCCGCGCCCACGACCGTCGCCCGGTGCGCACGGTGGTCCCGTCACGGAGAGTGAGCGACAGCCCCGGGTCGCTGACCGGCTCCCCGTCGATGCGGACGGCGTTCTGAGCGAGGAGGCGCCGCCTGGCCGATTGGGAGAGGTCCGGTCTGACGAGTTCGAGCAACGCCAGCACAGTGACGGTCTCCGCAGCGACGTCCACCTCGAGAATGTCGACAGGGGCGGCACCGTCGGAGAAGACGCTCAGGAAGGCCTCGCGCTCGTGACTCGCGGCCGCCGCGCCGTGGTAGCGCGCGACGACGGCCTCGGCGAGCGTCAGCTTCGCGTCCCTGGCCGCCGGGCCGCCGGCGGCGACGGCGCGCTCCAGCTCTGCGAGCCGGGAATCGTCGAGAGTCGTGTACGCGCCGGCCCAGACACCGACGAGCTCGTCGGACAGGCTCATGATCTTGCCGAACTTGTCTGCGGGGGCGTCGGTCAGAGCCACGTAGTTGCCGAGCGACTTCGACTGCTTGGGGCCGCCGTCCAGTCCCGGTGTGATGACCGTGGTGATGATCGCCTGCTGTCGCGCTCCGAGGCGCTGCTGGAGCTGGCGACCCATCATCTCGTTGAAGAGCTGGTCCGATCCGACGATGGTCAGGTCGCTGTCGATCGCGACGCTGTCGTAGCCCTGGAGCACCGGGTAGGTCAGCTCGTGCAGCGCGATCTCCCGGCCGTTCGCGACGCGCTCCCGGAACATGTCGCGTGCCATGAGCTGCGCGTTGGTCGTCAGGCTGAACAGCCCGAGCAGCTGCGGGATGGGCATCCGCTCGAACCACTCCGAGTTGCGGCGCACCTCGAACACGGCCGGGTCGGTGTCGAGCACTATCGACACCTGGTCCAGGAAGGCGGCAGCGTTCTGCTCGATCGCCTCCCGGGACAGCACCGGCCTCGTCTCCGACTTGCCGGTCGGGTCACCGACCTGGGTGGTGAGATCACCGAGCAGGAAGACGACCGTGTGCCCGCGGCTCTGGAGGTGGCGCATCAACCAGAGATTCACGGCGTGCCCGAGGTGCAGATCCGGAGCCGTCAGATCCACGCCGTACTTGATACGGAGCTTCTCGCCGGCGTCCAGGCGCCGTCGAAGACCCTCCTCGTCGACGATCGAGTCGATCGTCCGCCACATCGGCTCCAGGACATCGTCTGCGTGAGACATGCGTCTCCCTCTCCATCGGGCGAGAGGGATGGACGGGCCAGAGCCTCCCGCGGATACACGAAAGGCAAGGACGGATGTCCTTGCCTTCAGGGCTCTGACCAGATACGAAACAGCGCGCTACACGACGCCGGCTCTGACCAGAGCCGGGAGATATGCGTAGGAAAGCGCCTGCATGCAGAGAACCGTAGCATGCCAGTTCACCGGAGTCGGTCGACCTTCTCCACCGCGGCCCGCACCGCTTCGACCGTGCGCTCCGCTTCACGGCGGTCGGTGAGCCAGTTGCTGACGGAGAGCCGGAGGACCGCGCGACCGCGCCACTGCGACGGCGACGCCAGGGCGATTCCGCCGGCGCGCAACGCGTCACCGACCCGGCGGGTGCGTTCGTCGTCGCCGAAGGCGGCGCAGACCTGGGTGTAGACCACGTCGTTGAGCACCTCCGCCCCGGCGAGGCCGCGCAGTCCGTCCGCGATCACCGTCGCGGCGTCGGCGAGGCCCTGCACGAGGTCGGCGACACCGTCGCGTCCCAGCTGGGCCAGCGCGGCGTAGACCGGGACGCCGCGGGCGCGGCGGCTCAGCTCCGGCACCCGGTCGCTGGGGTCGGCGATGCCGGCGGACGACTGCAGGTAGGCGGCATGCTGGGCCATCGAAGCGTGCATCGCCTCCGGACGCGCCACCACCGCGACGCCGCAGTCGTACGGCACGTTCAGCGTCTTGTGCGCGTCGGTCGCCCAGGAGTCCGCCCCGCCCATCCCCGCGGTGAGCGCACGCAGCCGCGGTGCGGCGGCTGCCCACAGCCCGAAGGCGCCGTCGATGTGCACCCAGGCACCCGCTGCATGGGAGATCTCGACCGCCTCGGCGAAGGGGTCGAACGATCCGGAGTGCACGTTCCCCGCCTGCAGGCAGACGATCGCGGGCCCATCGCCGTCGGCGAGCGCGGCACGGAGGGCGTCGAGGCGGATCCGGCCCTGGTCGTCTGCGGCGACCTCCCGTCCCCCTCCGAGCCCGGCCAGCCGTGCCGCGCCGTCGATCGAACCGTGCCGCTCCGCGCCGACGAGCAGCCGCACGCGCGGGCCGCCGGCCAGGCCGTCGACGGCGGTGTTCCAGCCGGACCGGCGCAGCGTCGCGTCACGCGCGCAGACCAGCCCGACCAGGTTCGCGGCCGTCGCTCCGGTGACGAAGCCCACTTCCGCACCGTCCGGAAGCCCCAGCAGCCGGAGCAGCCAGGACGCCGCGATCTCCTCCGCCGCCACGACACCCGGCGACAGCGACCGCAGGCCCGCGTTCTGATCCCATGCCGACACCAGCCAGTCGGCTCCGAGCGAGACGGGCTGCGCTCCCCCGATCACCCAACCGTGGAAACGTGGCGAATGCATCCGCATCAGGCCGGGCTCGACGGCTGCGGCCAGGTGGGCGATGACCGCCTCGGGCGACGGCCCGCGGGCGGGGAGGTCGCGGCCGAGGGCGTCCGCGACCGCGTCGATGTCGGCGCGGGGAGGAATCGCTCCCTCGCGTACGCCGTCGAGCCAGTCACCGGCGAATGACGCCGCCTCGCCGAGGACCGGGCGGAACCCCTCCCGATCGTCCACGCGGGCATCGTAGCGCTCCGCACCACGGTCTGGCGACGGCCGTCTCCCTCGCGCCGATCGACGTGAATATCCATGTCTGTTGTCAATGTGTAAGATTTTAACTTGCTAGACATCGAGTGTGTCGACTCTCGGTCGACGCATCACACCGAATATTGGAGACCCATTGCGCACTTCCCCCGTCAAAGCGCTCGCCGGCATCGCCGTCGCCGCAACCCTGGCCCTCGCCCCGATCACCGCGGCGAACGCGACCACGCCCGCGCGCTCGCTGACCTCGATCGCCTCGCACGAGGTGACCTACGCGCCAGGCCTTTACCAGATCGACGCCACCGTCTCCGCCGTTACCGGTGGAACCGTCCGCGCCTCCGTGTCCGACGCGAACGGCGTGCCGGTCAAGGACTACGGCGTCGTCGCCTCGGCCGCCGTCGCCGGCACGGTCGCGTTCACGGTCCCGAAGGCCGACTTCGTCGGCGCCGGGCTGACGAACCAGCTGTATGTGGAGGTCTTCAACGCCGCCGGTGTCAAGATCGACGGCCAGGGCGCACCGATCGCCGGCTTCCTGGGCGCTCCCGTCACTCTCGCGACCACCCCGGGGCTCGCGACGCCGACCCTGGTGAAGAAGTCCGCAACGACTCTCACTGCGACGCTCGCGGTCACCAAGGGTCAGCCTGGCACCACGGTCAAGGTCACGATGTGGAGTCCCAAGAAGGGCGAGTTCGCGGAGTACCTGAAGACATCGACGGCGGCGCCGCAGAAGGCGACGTTCTCGATTCCCACCGCCGACTTCGGCGGCTCGAACGGCAACCACCTCATGGTGACCGTCTACAACAGTGCCGGCCAGGTCATCGACGGCTTCTCGTACACGGCGCACATCCTCGCACCGAGTCTGAAGCTCTGACGACACAACCCTGACACCACCACCACGACACGGGGCCTCCGAACACCATTCGGGGGCCCCGCTCGCGTCGCGCAGAGCGACCTCACCAGACCGGCGGCCGGCGCCTCTCCCAGTGAATGCGACGCTCCAGCTGTGCTGCCAGCGACAACAGTGCGCGCTCGCCTCCCGGGCGACCGATGAGCTGAACGCCCATCGGCAGCCCGCCCTCCGTCTGCGTCACCGGTAGCACGATGCCCGGGAGTCCAGTGACATTCAGCATCGACGTGAACGGCGTGTAGAGCACCTGCTGTTCGAAGTTGCGCTCGCCGTCCTCCGAGTCGTACCAGCCGACCGGCCGTGGCGTGAGGGCGAGTGCGGGTGTGAGCACGGCGTCGAACGACGCGAGCTGCCGGATGAACGACCGCTCGTACGCGGTGAGCGCGCTCAGCGCCTCGCTCAGCTCGCGCGCACTGATCGCACGTCCGCGCTGGACGAGCCACGCTGTGAGCGGCTCGAGCAGAGCGAGAGCTTCTCCCTCTGCCGGGATGCGCGCCGCACCGGCCTGCCAGATGGTCCGGAACGCTGGCGCGTACGTCGGATCGGGGTCGAGCGCCGTCTCCTCCATCCCGTGCCCCATCCCCGTCAGGGCCTCGACGGCGACGTCCAGCGCGGCCCGCGCCTCCGGGGCGATCGTGATGTCGTAGGCGTCGTCCCAGGCGGAGGTCGTCATGACGCCGAGCTGGAAGCGCCCCTCGCCGCGCACGGCCGTGCCGAGGAAGGGCCCGTCATCGTCATAGGGCGCACGCAGCGTGTAGTGATGGTCGATGCGGCCGCCCACCCGCGCGATCATCCCGTCGAGCAGCAGGGCGGCGTCGGTCGTCGTGCGCGCGAGCGGGCCGTCCACCACCAACCCGGCGAGCGAGTCGATGCCGCTCCCAGCCGGAACGAGCCCGCGCGACGGCTTGATGCCGACCAGCCCGCAAGCCGCCGCGGGGATGCGCACGGAGCCGCCGCCGTCGGAGCCGGGCGCGAACGGCAGCATCCCGCTCGCGACCGCGACGGCGGCGCCACCGCTGGATCCGCCGGCGCCGAGCGCGGGATCCCACGGGTTGCGCGCGGGCGGGGCCGCGAGCGACTCGGTGTACGCGGGGAGGCCGAACTCCGGCGCGTTGGTCTTGCCGAGGCTGACCGCCCCGGCCGCGTCGAGCGTCTCGACGATCTCGTCGGACACGTCGGGCACGAATCCCGCCATCACCCGCGAGCCGAACCCGGTGGGTACGTCGGCGCGCATCCAGAGGTCCTTGTCGCCGGACGGCAGCCCCCACAGCGGTGACGTCTTCTGGACCCGTTCGGCGACTTCGTCCGCCCGGGCGAGGGCACGCTCCCGCGTCACTGTGACGAACGCGCCGAGCTGCGGGTTGAGCCGCTCGATGCGATCCAGGTAGTGCGAGGCCAGCTCCCGAGGCGAGACGCGTCCCGTCTGCAGTTCCTGCCACAACTCCAATGCCGTCAGCTCATGCAGTTCCGCCATGCCTCAACGCTAGGCCGCGAACGGCGGATTTGCGCCGAATGTGCTCTCTGGCGGCCTCGATCGGGACATTTGCGGCAGATCTCTTGACACGCACCCGGGGTTGGTTGCATGGTTAGTTACATGACTAATGAACCCATGAGGTTCGCGTGATCGAAGAAGGCAAGCCGATCTTCGTCCAGATCGCCGAGCAGATCGAGAACGACATCATCGAAGGCGTCTACCCGCCCGAGACGCAGGTGCCGTCCACGAACGAGTTCGCGGCCTTCTACCGGATCAACCCGGCCACGGCCGGCAAAGGCGTCAACCTTCTCGTCGACGACGGGATCCTCTACAAGAAGCGAGGAATCGGCATGTTCGTCTCCGATGGCGCGCGCGAACGGCTCGTCGCCAAGCGGCGCGAGGCGTTCCGCGACGAATACCTCCGACCCCTGCTCGCCGAGGCGGCGAAGCTCGGGATCGACCCCGACCAGATCAGCCAGATGATCCAGAAGGAAGGAATCAGCGCATGAGCGCGACCCCGGCACCGACCTCCATCGCTCCAGCGGTGCAGGTCTCGAACGTGACCAAGCGCTTCGGATCGTTCACCGCGATCGACGACGTCTCCGTCACGATCAAGCCGAACCGCATCCACGGCCTCCTCGGCCGCAACGGCGCGGGCAAGACCACCCTGATGCAGCTCATCACCGGGCAGGACTTCGTCACCGCCGGAGACATCCGGGTGTTCGGAGAGAAGCCCACCGAGAACGCACGCGTGCTGCAGAACATCTGCTTCATCAAGGAGAGCCAGCGCTACCCGGAAGACTTCCAGCCGCGGCACGTCTTCCGCAGCGCACCGTGGTTCTTCGAGAACTGGGACGCCGACCTGGCCGACCAGCTCATCGAGGAGTTCCGGGTCCCGTTGACCCGTCGCATCAAGAAGCTCTCCCGTGGCCAGCTGTCGGCGGTCGGCGTGATCGTCGGCCTCGCGTCGCGGGCTCCGCTGACGTTCTTCGATGAGCCCTACCTCGGACTCGACGCGGTCGCGCGCCAGCTCTTCTACGATCGGCTGCTGGAAGACTTCGCAGAGCACCCGCGCACGGTCGTGCTCTCCACGCACCTGATCGACGAGGTGGCCAACCTCCTCGAGCACGTCATCGTCATCGACCAGGGCCGCATCCTGATGGACGACGATGCGGAGACGCTCCGCTCGTCCGCCACGACCGTCGTCGGGCCGCGCACCGCGGTAGACGCGTTCGTCGGAGGCCGCGAGGTGCTGCACCGCGACGGCATCGGCGGCCTGGCCTCCGTGACGGTCTCCGGTCTCGGCCCGGCCGAGCGCACCGAGGCGGCCGCAGCCGGTCTCGAGCTCGCCCCGGTCTCCCTCCAGCAACTCATCGTCCGCAAGACCAACGTCCGTGAGACAGAATTCGAGCAGAGCGCATGACCGCCATCACGCACAACCCCGGCGCCCCGGCGCAGAACGCCGGCCCGGGTGTCGGCGCGCGCATCTGGCGCGTCGTCCGCCTCAACCTGGTGAACAAGTGGACCACGATCTGGGTGCCGGTGATGATCATGTTCTTCATCTGGCTGGTCAACTGGCTGATCTGGTGGATCATCTGGGGCGCCACCGCGCCGGCCGACCGGGCCAAGGCGCTGGAGGGGACGCAGTGGAGCGGCGGAGCGTTCTACATCTTCGTCTACATGCTCGTGGTGGGCATCCAGGTGATCTCGGCGACGTTCCCGTTCGCGCTCGGCTACAGCGTGACCCGCCGCGACTTCACCCTGGGCTCCGGCCTCACCTTCCTGCTGCTCTCCGCGGGATACTCGATCGGCTTCACGCTCCTCTCGACCATCGAGGAGTGGACGAACGGCTGGGGCCTCGGCGGCCACCTGTTCACGTCGGTGTACTTCGCCGACGAGAACTTCGCAGGCCGGCTGTTCTCCGTGTTCGGCCTGATGCTGTTCTTCTTCGCGGTCGGCGCGCTCTCGGCCTCGCTGTTCATGCGGTGGCGCATGTACGGCGTCCTCGGCTTCTTCGCCGGCCTGACGCTGGTGCTCGTGGGCGGGGCGGCGCTGATCACCTTCACCGGCAGCTGGCCGGCGGTCGGCGACTGGCTGGTCGCTAACGGCCCGGTCGGCGTGACGGCCTGGCTGCTCGTTCCGACCGCACTCGCGGCCGCGGCCGGCTACGCGGTGCTCGCGAGGGCGACCCCGCGCAGCTGACCCGCTCAGGGACCGCCGGACATGGACGTGGCCGGGAGCACTGCTCCCGGCCACGATTTGTGCCATCGGCCTCACTCGGCCGACCCGCCACGCGGGCCGTCCGACGATGTCGTCGACGTCAGCCTAGGTGGCCGCCGACCGACATGACCGGATGCGCAGCAGACTCATAGGAGACTCAAGACAGGTTCGCGATGACCTCGCGTGCGAGCTGTTCGAGCACGGCGGGCGAGGCATCGCTCACCTGGACCCAGCTGTTCTTCACCTTGACGTCGAAGTACTGGATCGGGTCTCCGGGGGCACCGGACACGGTGGGACGGAATGTCGAGAGGTACGCGTCGTCACCGACCCCGGTGACGGCGTGAACATCAGTGGTCCCCGTAAGCGGCCTCCGCTTGGCCTCGTCGTAGAACGACGCGCCGCCGGGGAGAACGGCGATCGAGACGATCGCCTGGCGGTTGTCATCCGCGTAGGTCGCCCAGTATGTCCCACTCAACGCGGTCGAGAGCAACCGGCTGATCGCGTATTCGCCGCCCTCTCCCCTGATGACGCGGACGGACGGAACACCGAGAGCGGCGGCGACGCTCTCCTCGGTGGCGAGCTCCTGTGCGGTCCACGCCCCACGGAGGCTGCCGCCGGCCGGTTCCCAGAGGGGGGCCGGCTCCGCGAGCGAGCGGACGACGGACTCCGCGGTGTCGAAGACGCGTCTCGCCTGGGCGGCGTCGATGACGCTGCGGTCGGCGACCTGAACCGTGCCGGTGAGCTGATACCCACCGATGATCGCGCCGAAGAAGCACCCGTTCGGGTACGACGCGGGACAGCTGAAGTACTCGTCGCCGGTCACGGCGATCCCCACTTCGCCCACACTGTCCCCGAAGCCCTCATTGTGGCCGAGGGTCGGGAGCACGCCCACGAACACGTCGGGCTCGATCCGCGGCGAGGCCGGCGAACCGTTGCCTTGGTACTCGCAGATCAGCGCGCCCGCCCGTGAATCGGAGTACTCGACCGGGCTCGGCGAGGTGGGGGACCACTCCAGCAGGCGTACATCCGCGGCGGCGGCGGCGCTTGCCAGCGCGGCCGGGGCTAGCACATCGCAAGTGGTCGGCACCCGGAGGCTCGGGGCAGAGGCGGCGGTCGCCGTCGGTTCCGGTATCGCCGGCTGTGGCGTCCGTGTCGGCGAGCCGGTGGTCGGAGCGGTGCATGCCGTGAGGAGTATGAGCAGGATCAGCCCGACTGCCGGCCCCGAACGCCGTGCTCCCATCCGTCCCCCTGGTCGCGTCGATGTCGCGGTTCCCTTCGAACCGATCAGGCTGATCCTACGAGAATCACCGCCCTCGGGTCGTTCGAATGCCCGGATCGTTATGGTTCGGTTGAATCGAGCTCCTGGAACACCGTCACCTGAAGCTCTGCCGGCGTCGCCAGCCGCGAGTTCAGCGAGTTCCACGGAGTGATCGTCGGCGGCGCGATCAGCTCGGCACCGGCCTCCACCAGCCGTGCGGTGACAGAGCGCCCGTCGCCCACCTCGAAGGCCAGCCGGATGTGCGGTGCGACCGGGCGGCCGACTTCCACGTCGTCGATCATCGCCTTCTGGGCCGGGTTCGCGAGTTCGAGCGTCGCCCTTCCCGCGTCGAGGATCGCCACCCGCGCACCGCCGTCCCCCGCGTAGCTCTCCTGCTCGGGGAGGCCGAGCACGTCGCGGAAGAATGCGAGCGCCGCGTCGTAGTCTTCGGCCTCCACCACGATGCGCAGCTGTCGCACCCGTGTCGTGTCGTCCATCCGTGATTCCTTCCGATCGCTAGCGTGGGGGTGTGCTGGGTTACATCTTCCTCGCCGTCGCCATCGCGACGGAGGTCGTCGCGACCACGTTCCTCAAGTTCACGTCGGGCGAGAACCCCAAATGGTGGGCGTTCGCGATCGTGGTGGTCGGCTACGTTGCGTCGTTCTTCGCCCTGTCGCAGTCGCTCTCCCGCGGAGTGCCGCTCGGCGTCGCCTACGCGATCTGGTCGGCCGTCGGAGTGGCCGTGATCGCCGTGATCTCGTGGATCTTCTTCAAGGAGTCGCTTACCTGGGTGCAGATCCTCGGCCTGCTTCTGCTGATCGGCGGCGTCGGCCTCCTGGAGCTCGGCGGTCGCCACCCGGCCTCCTGAACTGAGGCCCACGCGCAGGCTCAGCCGACGAACGCCGCCAGCGCGTCGTCGAGCGTCCGTGCCGGCTGCACCCACGGGAAGATCGCGCCCACTCCGTCCGGCACGTAGTCGCCCCCGGCCGTGCGCGCGATCGTCCCGAGCGGGCGGCCGCGGTCGGGCACGGCGTCCTCGTCTTCGTACGAGTGGTCGTAGACCGAGAACACGTCGCCGTCCTCGTAGACGGACAGATCTTCCAGCAGCGGCATGTCAGAACCTCCTGGTGAACGGCATGGGCTTGCGCATCCGGATGAGCAGCAGCAGCGGCACCAGCACGTAGGGGCCGTTGTAGAGCAGGAAGACCACGGGGTTCGGCGTGCGCTCCCCCACCGGCCCGAAGAACTCGACGCCGAAGATCGGGATGGCCGTCAGGCTGATGATCATCGTCGCGTAGATCACGCAGAACAGTTGGATCCAGTTGAAGCCCTTCACCAGGCAGACGATGAGCAGGATGTAGAACGGCAGGTAGACGAACGCGCTCGTGCCGGTGATGAACCTCAGCCACAGCGCTTCGTGCATGTAGAGCGGGTCGTACTGCGACGAGTACGTGTAGTTCCACTGGGCGAGGATGTTCGTCGTCGTCGCCGTCTGCGGGATGCCGAGGGTCGGGATGGCATCGCTGATGATGCAGGTCAGGCTGAACAGCGAGAACATCACGACGAAGAAGATGTCGAACGGGCGCTTGCGCAGCGGGAGGTTCGCGGGCGTCGCTGGCGCGGCGGAGGCGACCTGGCCGGTGTCGGAGGTGGCGGTGGTCACGGGGCGAGCCTAGCGGCCCGCGGGCCCCCGACGGGAGGAGTTCGGTGAGTGTCAGGCCATCCGGAGCCGGCGCAGCCCGCGCCCCACGCGGTGACGCGCCTTCAGCAGCACCTCGAGGGCTCGGTAGCCGCCACCGCTGGCTCTGCGCCTGCCACGATCCGCAGCGGTGCTCCCCGTAGAAGAGGTCGTCGATCGCCACGCCGGACGCGCGGGCGATCGGCTCCGTCGCCGAACCAGCGCTCGACGGCCTGAACGACGAACGGGAGCTCGGACCAGCCCGTGTACATCCCTCTCGGAACTCGTCGCCCGTGAAGGTGTATTCGACAGCGCGTGCTCCGGCAGCGTTGGCCTGCACGGTGATGTGCGCGCCGTCGAACACGAACAGCACAAACCGTCAAGGCGTCCCTCAGCCAGAGACGTTCGCGAGCACCTGCTTCGCCAGTGCGATCAGTGCAGCACCGTCGGCAGAACCGGGGGACGCGCTCACCTGCACCCATCCTGAGTCGGCGATGACGTCGATTTCGTCGCTGGTCCGATATGCCGACGTGCCGAGTCCGGCGACATCGACCGCGTCGGCCGGTCGTGTGGCGAGCGCATACGACGCACCGCCCGGGAGCACAGAGGCGCGGACCCCCTGATCGGTTCCGACACTGAACGCGCAATAGTAGGAGCCGACGAGCCCGTTCGCCTCCAGCGTCGAGAGCGCGTTCTCACCACCGTCTGCCTTGACCTCGTACGCGTCCTCCCGGCCGGTCGCCGCGCTGATCTGGTCGGGGGTCAGCAGTCCGTCGCAGTCGGAGGCTCCACGCAGTGTGGCGGATGTGGGCTGCCAGAGCGCGACGGGCGACGGGAGGCCGGCAACGGACGGGATGCTCGACGATACGAGTGCGTGGAGGGCGGCGGACTGGGATTCGTAGGTCGCATCCCCGTAGTCCCAGACACCGCCGGAGATGCCGTAGCCTCCGACTCGCGCGACGAAACCACACAGCTGGAACTGTTCGCGCGCGCAGAACTGGAAACCCTCGGTTGCATTGTCGAGCGGCGTCCCCGGACCCCATCCGCCGGTCTTCTCGTGCTCGACAGCCGCGCTCGTCGCTCCGGGCACGACGGTAAGCCACGCGTTGATCGCCGCCTGCGTCGTGCCAGGCCAGCGCTCGGGCGACTCCCAGCGGCATGACAGGGCTCCTACCCTCTCGTCGGCGTAAGCGGCGGGACTCCGCGGCGGTGTGACCTTCTGCGCGACGACCTTTGTACGGAATCCGTCGGCGAGCACGCTCGCCGACGCCAACTGGTCACAGGTCGCCGGAACACGCAGGGTCGGTGCCGCCGCCGCGCTCGACGTCGGCGTCGGCGTCGGTGGGGGCGTCGCTGCGGAGGGAGTGGCTTCGTGCGCGGGCGCGGCACACCCCGCGAGAATCAGGGCGACCACTGCCGCGAGCGCGGCAGCGGAGACAGACGTGCGACGCATATTCCCCCGGGTTCATACGACCGAGTCGCCTCGGCACCTTTGCAGGCTATCGCACGACGAAGGCCGCCGCGGCACGCGTGTCCGAAGCGTTACTTGAGCGACTTCTGCATCAGCACCGTCCCGAGCCAGCGCTCGAACTTGTAGCCGACCCGTCCCATCCGGCCGATCTCGGTGAAGCCGAAGTTCTCGTGCATCTTGATCGAGGCCTCCGCGCCCTTGTCGGCGATGACGGCGATCATCTCCTTGAGGCCCGCAGCCTTCGACCGGTCGATCAGCTCCTGCATGAGCACGGGCCCGAGGCCCTTGCCCGTGGAGGCCGCGCCCAGGTAGATCGAGTTCTCGACCGTGAATCGGTACGCGCGCTTCTGCTTCCACGGCGTCACCAGGGCGTAGCCGAGGATCTGCCCGCTGGACGACTCGGCGACGATGAACGGCATGCCGAGCTTGTGGAGGTAGGCGAACTTGTCCTTCCACTCCTTGAGCGTCATCGCATCCTCGTCGAAGGTGACGGTGCTGTTGGCGACGTAGTGGTTGTAGATCTCGCGCACGTGCGGAAGGTCTTCCGGCCGTGCCTCGCGGAGGGTGTAGTCGAACGGCGCCTCCTGCGGCTCCGGCTTGCGCAGGTGACGCGGGAGCACCCGACGCGACTCGTATTCCTCTTCCAGCACTGCGACCTCCGTAGTGTGCACGACAAGAGTACGTCGTGCGGCGTTTCGGCCGCGTTACGGCTCCAGCGACCAGTCCACCGGCTGTTCGCCGAGCCGCTCCAGGAGGGCGTTGCTGCGCGAGAAGGGCCGCGATCCGAAGAAGCCGCGGGAAGCCGACAGCGGGCTCGGGTGCGGCGACTCGATCACCGGGTTCCCGTCGAGCAAGGGCTTCAGCGTGGAGGCGTCCCTCCCCCACAGGATGCTCACGAACGGTGTGCCACGCGACACCAGCGCGCGGATGGCGTGTTCGGTGATCGGCTCCCAGCCGGCGCCCCGATGGGAGGCGGGAGCGCCCGGCCGCACGGTCAGCACCCTGTTGAGCAGCATCACACCGCTGTTCGACCAGGCGCTCAGGTCGCCGTGCTGCGGGGGAACGACGCCGAGGTCGTCGCGTAGTTCGCGGTAGATGTTCTGGAGGCTGCGCGGGATCGGGCGCACGTGCCGTTCCACCGCGAACGAGAGGCCGATCGGGTGGCCGGGCGTCGGATACGGGTCCTGCCCCACGATGAGCACGCGCACATCGGAGAACGGCGCTCGGAACGCGCGCAGCACATTCTCGCCGGCCGGCAGATACGGCCTCCCCGCGGCGACCTCGGCGCGCAGGAAGTCGCCCATCGCGGCGATCCGGTCGGCGACGGGAGCGAGTGCTCCGGCCCAGCCGGGATCCATCGAGCCGCCGGCGGCGAGCTCGGTGAGGGACTTCGGCATCAGAGTTTCCGTGCCATCAGAGCTTCGGGGCCACGACGCTCAGTGCGTGGCGGAGGTGACGGGCGGGAGCGCCGACCAGGGGAAGGTGATCCAGCGGTCGGTGCGACGCCAGACGAAATCGGGCTCGAGCACGGTGTGCGGCTTCGAGTAGAGGCACACGGTGCGCACGTCGGCACCGGAGGCCGCGATCAGGTCGACCACCAGGGCGAGGGTTCGGCCGGAATCGGACACGTCGTCGACCAGCAGCACCCGCTTGGCCTCGAGGGCGGAGGAGTCGAGCATCGGAGGCAGCACCACCGGCTCGGGAAGGCGCGAGTCGACGCCCGTGTAGAACTCCACGTTGAGCGCGCCGCACGCCTTGATGCCGAGGGCGTACGAGATGGCACCGGCGAGCAGCAGGCCGCCGCGCGCGATGGCCACGACCATGTCGGGTTCGAAGCCGGATTCGACGACCTCCCCGGCGAGATGACGCGACGCCTCGCCGAACTCGAGCCAGCCCAGGACCTCCCGTTCGGTCTCCGCGAGAACGCCTGTACCTGAATCGTCGAGTTCGCTGGCCACGTCTCTACCGTACAAGGGCGAGGCAGGTGTTAGCATCCGCGCATGACATCGGAGAAGACCGTCGGCCAGCGTCGGGCGACCACCGCGATCGGCGCGACGGCGGCCCTCATCGGCTGGCTCGCCCTGGTCGAGCTCACCAGCGGCATCCTGCAGGGCTATTACGTGCCGCTGATCTCCGACATCGTCAAGCACCTCGGCATCCACGACGCCGACTACAACTGGTTCGAGGCGGCCCAGCTGCTGCTCTCCGCGCTGGTCGTCCCTGTGCTCGCCAAGCTGGGCGACATGTTCGGTCACAAGCGCATCCTGCTGATCGCCACAGTCCTCACAGCGCTCGCCAGCTGGGCTCTCGCCTTCTCGCACGACTTCCCGACCTACCTCCTCGCGTTCGCGCTGCAGGGCTTCTACGTGGTCTGGCTGCCGTTGGAGATCGCGCTGATCTTCGACCGCGGCCGCCGGACGGGCACGGCCGCGTCGCGCACCCGCCGCGCCGCCGGCCTGCTGGTGGTGGCTCTGGAGGTCGGTGCGATCGTCGGCGCGATCGGCGCCGGCCTGCTCTTCGAGGCGCTCGGTCAGAACGTCGCCCTGACGCTCATGGTGCCGGCCGTGGCGGTCACGCTGGTGTTCTTCGCCATCCTGTTCGGGGTGCCGGAGTCGGAGCCGGTCCGCGGCCGCACGCTCGACGGCGTCGGCTTCCTGCTCCTGACGCTGGCTCTGCTGCTGATCACCTCCGGGCTGACCTTCCTCCGGATCAACGGGGTGGGCACCTGGTGGGTCTGGGCTCTCATCCTGCTCGGTGTCGTCGCGTTCCTGCCGTTTGGGCGCTGGGAGCTGAAGCAGAAGGATCCGGCCATCGACCTCCGCGTGATGCGCCGGCCGAACATGTGGCCGGTCCAGCTGACGGCCGGCCTCATCGGGATCAGCCTCCTCGGCGCCCAGGCACCGCTCAGCACGTTCGCGGGAACGGATCCCGTCAACGGCTACGGTCTGGGCCTCAGTGCCGGCCAGCGCAGCATTCTGATCGGCGCGTACCTGATCTCGATGATCGTGGGCGCCGTGCTCTTCCCGCTGGTGTCGTCGTGGCTGAACCCGCGCGTCACCCTCATCGCGGCGTCATTCCTGGTGGCGATCGGCTACCTCCTGTTCCTGCCGTTCCACGCGGAGACGTGGCAGGTGTTCACCAACATGGCGATCGCGGGAATCGGCTCCGGTGCGCTGGTCGGTGCGCTCCCCGCCGCCGCGGCGGCCGCAGCTCCACGCGGGCAGACGGGCGTCGCCACCGCGATGACCAACACGACCAAGACGATCGGAGGCTCGTTCGCCTCGGCCGTGTTCGGTGTCGTGCTGCTGACGGGCGCGGCCACGGTCACGGCCACCGCCGCGAGCCTGTTCGGCTACATGCTGGTCTGGACGATCTGCGGCCTCGGCGCGCTCGTGGCCGCGATCCTCCTCTTCTTCGTACCGCGCCTGGCATTCGCCGACGCGGAGGCTGCGATCGTCTGACCGGACGAGACAGTGGGAACGATGGACACTCCACTACCGCCGCAGGTCGGTGAGGCTCTCACCCGTTTCCTCCTCGAACAGCGGCGCATCGCCCCCGGTCTGGTCAGCCGCGCCGTCGTCACCGGCTCGGCGGCGACCGACGACTGGCACGACGGGGTCAGCGACATCGACGTGGTGTTCGTGGTCACGCGCGACCCCGTGGACGACCTCCCCGCGCTCGCCACCCTGCACGCGGAGTCGACGCCGCACATCGACGGCGTCTACCTGACCGAGTCGGAGATCGCCCGCGGTCCGGAGTCGGTGCAGACGGCGCCGCAGGTGGTCGAGGGCGTGTTGGTCTCCGCGCTCGCGGGCGGCCAGCTGAGCTGGGTTACCTGGCGGGAGCTGGAGGACGGCGTTCAGGGAATCGCCGACGGCGGCGACGTGATCTGGACACCGGCTGCCGACCGCCATCCCGGCACCGCTACGGGAATCGTCGCGCACTCGCGCGCCAACCTCGTCGACTACTGGGACCGCATCGGCGACAGTGCGGAGGCCGAGCTCGCCGACCGCGCGGAGGGCGATACCGTGCGCTCGGAGACCGTGCGCTGGCTGGTGCTCGGGCCGATCCGGCTGGTGGAGACGATGGAGACCGGGCGGATCGTGTCGAAGACCGCCGCCGCCCGCGCGGCCGCCGAACGCTGGCCCGAGCACGCCGACCTCCTCGACCGCGCCGTGCGCGACCGCGCAGGCGACCGCCAGACGTTCACGACCGCGGACGCGCGCGAGTCCATCGCCCTCCTCCGGGCCTGCGTCGCGCTCGCGCGCGCCTGACGCGTCATCCACACGCACCGAGGGGCACGTCGTCGTCACTTTCCGGGCGGAAGAGTGACAACGACGTGCCCCTCGGCAGTGGTTTGCGTCAGACGCGGGAGGCTTCGACCACCGCGCGGGCGGCGGCGAGGCCGGCGGTGAGGTCGGCCTTCAGGTCGTCGATGTTCTCGAGGCCGACCGAGAGGCGCACCAGGCCCGGCGTGACGCCCGCGGTGAGCTGCTGCTCCGGGGTCAGCTGCGAGTGCGTGGTCGACGCCGGGTGGATGACCAGGCTGCGCACGTCGCCGATGTTCGCCAGGTGGCTGAACAGCGACAGGTTGTCGACCAGCGCCGCACCGGCATCCACACCGCCCTTGAGCTCGAACGAGAGCACCGCGCCGACGCCCTTCGGGGCGTACTTGTTGGCGGCGGCGTACCAGGGGCTGGTCGGCAGGCCGGAGTAGTTGACCGACGCGACGTCGGGGTGCGCCTCCAGGAACTCCGCGATCTCCTGCGCGTTCTGCGTGTGGCGCTCCACCCGCAGCGACAGGGTCTCGATGCCCTGGATGAGCTGCCAGGCGCTGGCCGGCGCGATCGCCGATCCGAGGTCGCGCAGCAGCTGCACGCGGGCCTTGATGATGTAGGCGAGGCCGTCACCGACGGCCGCGGTGTAGACCGCTCCGTGGTACGACGGGTCCGGCTGGGTCAGGCCGGGGAACTTCTCGGCGTTCTTCGACCACTCGAACGTCCCGCCGTCGACGACCACGCCGCCGATGACCGTGCCGTGGCCGCCGAGGAACTTGGTGGCGGAGTGCACGATGATGTCGGCGCCGTGCTCGAACGGGCGGATCAGGTACGGCGTCGCGATGGTGTTGTCGACGATCAGCGGCACACCGGACTCGTGCGCCACTCCGGCGACGAGTTCGATGTCGAGGATGTTGATCTTCGGGTTGCCGATGGTCTCGGCGAAGAACAGCTTGGTGTTCGGGCGGACCGCGCGGCGCCACTCCTCGGCGTCGTCCTGGTTCTCGACGAACGTGGTCTCGATGCCCAGCTTGGCGAGCGTGTACTTGAACAGGTTGTACGTGCCGCCGTAGATGGAGCTCGACGACACGATGTGGTCGCCGGCCTGCGCGATGTTCAGCACGGCGAAGGTCTCCGCCGCCTGGCCCGACGCGACGAGGAGGGCTCCGGTGCCCCCTTCGAGCGCGGCGACGCGCTCCTCGACGACCGCCTGGGTCGGGTTCTGGATGCGCGTGTAGATGTTGCCGAACTCGGCGAGCGCGAACAGGTTCTTGGCGTGCTCCGCGTTGTTGAACACGTAGGAGGTGGTCTGGTAGATCGGGGTGGCGCGCGCGTTGGTCACCGGGTCGGGTGCAGCACCGCTGTGGATCTGCTTGGTCTCGAACTGCCAGGTGGCGGCATCGGTCATGGCGTGAGCTCCTCGTTCGGGTGATGGCCTTGCTCGGGTGGGGCACCGTTCGGTGGTCGGTAACACGCTAGACTCGCGGCCCCGCGCGGGCAACGCTGCCGAAACATGCCGTAACCCGTGAGAATATGCAGCATGAGCAGCAGGCGTGTGGTCGTGACGGGAGCGAGTTCGGGGATCGGTGCGGCGACGGTCCGCCTCTTCCGCGAACGGGGCTGGGAGGTCGTGGGCGTCGCCCGCCGCCGGGACCGCCTCGACGACCTGGCCGCCGAGACCGGCGCAGACGTCTTCGCCGCCGACCTGACCCGCCAGGAGGACGTCGACGCGCTGCGCGACCACCTCGCGGCGACCGGCCCGATCCACGCGCTCGTCAACAACGCGGGCGGGGCCAAGGGCCTCGACTCGGTCGAGGCCTCCAGCACCGACGACTGGGTGTGGATGTTCGAGATCAACGTGCTCGGCACCAAGCGCGTGATCAGTGCTCTGCTGCCGCTGTTGCGCGAGGGGGCCAGGGAGTCCGGCCACGCCGACATCCTGAACCTCACGTCGATCGCGGGCCACACCGCCTATGCGGGCGGCGGAGGCTACAACGCCGCCAAGTTCGCCCAGCACGCGCTCACCGAGGTGCTGCGCCTGGAGCTGAACGGCGAGCCCATCCGGGTCGTCGAGGTGGCGCCGGGGATGGTCGCCACCGAGGAGTTCTCGCTCGTTCGGTTCGGCGGCGACCGGGCGCGTCGGGACGCGGTCTACGAGGACGTGCCGGAGCCGCTCACCGCCGAGGACATCGCGGAGACCATCGTGCACGCGCTCGAGCTGCCCCGGCACGTCGACCTCGACCTGATCGTGGTGAAGCCGGTGGCGCAGGCGGCTCCTCACCGCTTCGCCAAGGGCCGCCTGGCGGTCAAGGACTGAGGAGCTCCGGGACGGACATGTCGGACGACGCGAGACGCAAGCGGTGGGAGGCGGCCACGGTGTGGCCGGGCATCCTCGCGAGCGTCGCGTTCCTGATCGCCTACTCGTGGACGGTGCTCGATCCGAGCATGTCGGAGGGCCTCTACCGGCTGCTGATCGGGCTGCTCGCCTTGATCTGGGTGGCGTTCCTGGTGGACTACATCGTGCGTCTGCGCCTCGCCGCTGACAAGGGCGACTTCGTGCGCCACAACGTCGTCGACCTGCTCTCGGTGCTCATCCCGGTCGCGCGGCCGTTCCGGCTGATCGTCGACCTGTTCCGGCTGCCGAGCCTGCGCGGCAACTCCGGCAGCCACCTGCGCAGGCGCGTCCTCGTGATCGCCGGCACGTTCGTGCTGATGTTCATCTACGTCATCTCGCTCGCGGTCTACCAGGTGGAGCGCTACGCCCCCGGCTCGAACATCCACTCGTTCGGCGACTCGCTGTGGTGGGCGTGCGTCACGATGGCGACCGTCGGCTACGGCGACTACTACCCGGTGACGCTGACCGGCAGGCTGCTGGCGGTCGTCCTGATGATCGGCGGGATCGCGATCGTCGGAACCGCGAGCGCCACGATCGTGAGCTACCTCAGCGAGCAGACGCAGCAGGCGAGGGAGCGGCGGCGCGAGCACGAACACGAGCACCACCGGGCGGACGCCGACGGCGACGACCCGGGGCCGGACCGCACCTCCCGCTGACGCGCCCGCCGTAACAGTGCGCCGTCCGCCCCCGCGCTCCGCGAGAATGAACGCATGGAGTGGCAGACCTCGGCGGACACGGCACCCTCGAGCTTCATCACGGAGGCTCAGGCGCGATCGCTGCTGGGCAAGCCCCCGGCGAGCGGAGCGTGGAAGGAGTCCGACCCGGAGGGGTCGCGGCGGTTCGCGGGCATCGGCGCGTTCGCGTTCGAGAGCGGAGAGACCCTGCCCTTCGTGCGCGTCGCCTACGAGACCTGGGGCGAGCTCTCGCCGGAGGCCGACAACGCCGTCCTGGTGCTGCACGCCCTCACCGGCGACAGCCACGCCGTCGGCGCCTCCGGCCCCGGGCACCCGACCGCAGGCTGGTGGCAGGGCGTCATCGGTCCGGGCAAGGCGATCGACACCGACCGCTGGTTCGTCGTGGTCCCCAACATGCTCGGCGGCTGCCAGGGCACCACCGGCCCCGCCTCCATCGCGCCGGACGGCGCCGAGTGGGGCCCGCGGTTCCCGTTCACCACCATCCGCGACCAGGTGAACGCCCAGGCCGCCTTCGCCGATGCGATCGGCGTGGAGCGCTGGGCCGCTGTGATCGGCGGGTCGATGGGCGGCATGCAGGCGCTCGAGTGGGCCGTCTCCTTCCCCGACCGCGTCGAGCGGCTGGCCGTGATCGCCGCTCCCCCGTTCTCCACCGCCGACCAGATCGCGCTCAACTCGGTGCAGATCGAGGCCGTTCGCACCGATCCGTTGTTCCACGGCGGCCACTACTACGACGAGAAGGACGGCGAGGGACCGCACCGCGGGCTGGCGCTCGCCCGGCGAATGGCTCTGCTCAACTACCGCAGCCCGTCCGAGCTCAACGAGCGGTTCGAACGCGCGTGGCAGAGCGGAATCAGCCCGCTCGGAGGCGGCGGCCGGTTCGCCGTCGAGTCGTACCTCGACTTCCACGGCAACAAGTTCACGCGCCGCTTCGACGCGAACAGCTATCTCACGCTCGTCGAGGCGATGAACTCGCACGATGTCGGGCGCGGACGCGGCGGGCTGGCCGCTGCGCTCTCCCGGGTGACCGCCCGCACCCTCGTGGTCGGAATCGACAGCGACAGGCTGTTCCCCGTCGAAGGACAAGAGCTCATCGCCTCCCACCTCCCTGAGACGATCGACGGTAGAGTTCCGGTGGTGATCCGCTCGGATTTCGGTCACGACGCGTTCCTGATCGAAGACGATGCCATCACCGGGCAATTGAGGAGGCTGTTCGCGGCCTGACGGGAACGGAGGGGCATGTCGCGCATCCAGAAGGAGCGTGATCGGCTTCTCGCCACCACCGCCCGCACCGTCGGCCTCGCCGCCACCGCGACGACGCTGCTGACCCTCAGCGTCCCCGGCACGATTCCGCTGCCCCTTTACTTCGCTTCGCTGGTGCTGCTCGCCTGCATGGGGGTTGCGCAGTTCCAGCTCGCCGCGCTCGTCCGACTGACGCTATGGATGTGCGTGATCGTCGTCTCCGGCGTCGGGATCATCCTGCTGAACCTGCTGCCGGGCGCGCAGCTCGGGCCGTCGGCGGTCACCACGATCGGCGTGGTCGGCGCGGTGGGCGTCGCCAGCGTGTCGCTGCTGGGGCCGACCTCCCGTCGCCGCACCGCGGTGACCATCCTCGCCGGCGTCGTCACGCTCGGTGCCAGCGTGACGACCCTTGTGTTCACCGGCTCGCGTCTCGTCGAGATCCTGGCCTTCATCATCGCGGGCTGGGTCGCCCTCACCGCCACCGGCATCTGGCTGGCCCGCACCGTGCCGCGCGCGCTCAAGCGCATCTCGACGATGAGTCGCGCCTACCGCGTCGAGCGCCAGGCCAGCGAGACCGAGGCGCGCCGCCGCCAGGGCGCGCGACTCCTGCACGACACTGTGCTCGCCACGCTCACGCTGCTCGCCCACTCCGGCGTCGGCGTCAGCGTCGGCGCGCTGCGCGAGCAGGCCGCGGAGGACGCCGCCCTCCTGCGCCAGCTGCGCCTCGGCTTCACACCGGATCCGACCCGATCCGGCGACTACCGTCTCAAGCCCGTCGAGGAGTCCACGCTCGGCAACACTCTGGAGTCGGTGAAGCAGCGCTTCCGGAGGATAGGACTGGAGGTCAACTGGCACGGTGCCGGTCAGGTGCTGCTGCCGAGCGACGTCCTCGACTCGTTCCTGCTGGCCCTCGGCGAGTGCCTCGAGAACGTGCGCAGGCACTCCGGAGTGAACGAGGCCCACGTGACGATCACGGACGACGAGACGACGGTGCGTGCTATGGTCACCGACGCGGGCAAGGGATTCGACGTCGCGAGCATCGAGGAGGGCCGGCTCGGCTTCACCGAGTCCATCGTCGCGCGCCTGCGCGACGTGGGGGGCAACGCGCGACTGTTCTCGTCGCCCGGCAGCGGGACGACCGTGGTGCTGGAGGTGCCCAAGTGACCCCGGACGACCGCACCATCCCGATGGGGCGCGGACTGCTCGGCTCCCGCCGGTCCGGGGCGGCCGGCTCCGCCTCGCTCCCGCGCGGCCGACAGGAACGCGACGCGCTCGGCCGCGCGCGCCTCGACCTCGGATTCAACGTCGCCTCGACCGCGCTCATCGTCTTCCTCTTCGCGATCCTGCTGATCTCGGCGCCGGAGTATCCCGACCTCCTGGCGAGCCTGGCGGCCTGGGGGGTGCTCCTCGTCACGCTGGTGACGGCGCTCGTCCTGCGTTTCCGGCTGCCCGACCTCCTGCCGAACTGGCTGTTCGCCGCCGCCCTGGTGCTCTGGGCGGCCGTCGTGGGGCTCGATGTGGTCGGCACCGCCTCGTCGTCGGCGTGGATTCCGCTCACGGCCGCCGCCGCGGTCGGTCCGGCCCTGCTGCTCTGCGTCCCCGTACGGCCGGCCCGCGACGTCGTCATCGCGACAGCGGTGCTCGGCCTCGTGCTGGCGGGTGTGCTGCTGTTCCGCTCTCTGGGCGACCTGCAGATGCTCGGCCCGGGCATCGCCACCGTGGCCATCGCGATCGCGCCTCCCCTGGTCGGCATGCAGATCGTGCGCTCGCTCAGCACGCTGGTACAGCTGGAGCTCGACCTCGTGCAGGTGCAGAGCACTGTCTCGTCCCCCGGCTACGCGGTCGGGATGATGGCCTCGGAGGAGCTCGCGCGGCTCGATCTGGCGGCCGAGCGGCTCCTCGACGGCGTCGCGACCGGTCGCACGGCTCTGCCGCTCGACGAGGCCACGGCAGACGCCGCCGCCAGTATCGCCACCGAGCTGCGGCTCCACCTCATCCAGGGCCGCAAGGAGACCTGGCTGTACCACGCGGTGACGGAGTCGGCGCTCCTCGGCCCCACCGTCACCCTGACCGACCCCGACGGCCTCGCCGCCGGCCTCACGCGCGATCAACGCGACGGCCTCCTGACCGCCGTCTGGCTGCTGATCAGCGACCCGGTGCGCTCCGGTGCCGGCCAGGCCCGCACGCTCAGCCTCGACATCGAGCGGGCGGCGGGGCCGCAGGTCGCGGCGGGCTCCGCCGTCGCCACCGGCGCCACGATGGCCATCGTGATCACGACCACCGGTGTGCCGCGAAACGGGGTAGACCCTGCGGCGTGGCAAGCTATCCGTAAGGTGGGGCGACACACGGAGTCGTTCTCCGACTCGGCGCTGCGCATCGAGATCACCACCGTGAGCGACACAACGGCCGAGCTGACCTGATCCAGCCGACCACCCGTAGGAAGAAAGGCTGCTCATGAGCGAGGCTCCCCCCATCAGAATCGCGATCGTCGACGATCACAAGATGCTGCTCGGTGCCCTCACCGAGTGGATCCGCGGTGCAGCGGACGACATCCGCATGGTCGCGGCCGTCGCCAGCTGGCCCGAGCTGCTGACCCACCCCGAGTTCCCCGTCGACGTCGTCCTGCTCGACCTCGACCTCAAAGACAACATCCCGATCTCGCTCAAGCTGTCGACGTTGAAGACGACGGGCGTGCGAACCGTGCTGATGAGCACGTACTCGGAGCCGGCCGTCGTGCGCGAGGCGCTGGCCGCCGGTGCGCTCGGCTACCTGGTCAAGAGCGAAGACGCCGAGATGATCGTGGAGGCCATCCGCGCCGCGAGCAAGGGCGAGTCGTTCATCTCGGCCGAGCTCGACCTGGCACTCAACGCCGGCGAACTGGGCGGCGCGCCGAAGCTCAGCGCGCAGGAGCGCCGCGTGATGGCGCTCTACGGCGCGGGCGAGCCGGTGAAGGCCGTGGCGTTCCAGCTCGGGATCTCGGACGAGACGGCCAAGAGTTACCTCAAGCGGATCCGCGAGAAGTACCGCGTCGCCGGCTACGACGTCGGCACGAAGGTGGCGCTGCGCAAGCGCGCCATCCAGGACGGCATCCTGCTGCAGAACGACTGACGCGAGGTCAAGCGGGGCGCGCGGTCAAGCGGGGCGCGCGGTCGGCAGGCCCGCTGTTCACCTCCTTGAAACGTCACACTCGAAACGATTCGATAGACTGACCAGGTGAACCCGGTTATCGACGGGCCGACGCAGCTGTCGTCGGCCCGTACTCGTCTTGCGCTGCTCGCCCTCGCCCTCGGCGGTTTCGGCATCGGCTCCACGGAGTTCGTCGCCATGGGCCTGCTGCCGAACATCGCCCACGACCTGCTGCCCCAGCTGTACGCGGCCTCCCCCACCGAGGCGAACGCGCAGGCGGGCTGGATCATCTCGGCGTATGCGCTCGGCGTCGTCGTCGGGGCGCCGACCATCGCGGCGGTCGCCGCGCGCTGGCCGCGCAAGAAGCTGCTGCTCTGGCTGCTGGTGGCGTTCACGCTCGGGACGGTCGCGTCCGCGCTCGCGCCCACCTTCCCACTGGTGCTGGTCGCACGGTTCGTCTCGGCGCTGCCGCACGGCGCCTACTTCGGCATCGCCTCCCTCGTCGCCGCATCGCTGATGGGGCCGGGCAAGCGCGGGCAGGGCGTCGCGTTCGTGCTCTCCGGTCTGACGATCGCCAACGTGATCGGCGTCCCGTTCATCACCTGGATCGGGCAGACCCACGGCTGGCGCATCGCCTACCTGGTCGTCGCGGCGATCTTCGCACTGACCTTCGCCGCCGTGGCGCTGCTGGTGCCGTGGCAGGCGGGGAACCCGGCGGCCACGCTGCGCAACGAACTGCGGGCCTTCACCCGACTGCAGGTCTGGCTTGCTCTGCTCATCGGCGCGATCGGCTTCGGCGGATTCTTCGCCGTCTACACCTACGTCGCGCCGATGGTGACCACGGTCACGGGTCTCTCGGCCTCCGCGGTGCCGCTCGTGCTGATCCTGGTCGGCGTCGGCATGACCGTCGGCAACATCCTCGGCGGACGTCAGGCCGACCGCAGCGTCGAGCGCGGGATGCTGCTGTTCTTCGGCCTGATGCTCGCGGGCCTCGCCGCCCTGTTCTTCACCGCGTGGAGCCTGGCCGGCCTGCTCATCTCGATCTTCGTCATCGCCGCAGCCGCGTCTGCGCTCTCGCCGATGATCCAGACACGGCTGATGGATGTCGCGCACGACAGCCAGTCGATCGCCGCGGCCCTCAACCACTCGGCGCTCAACATCGCGAACGCGTCCGGCGCCTTCCTCGGCGGCCTCACGATCGCGGCCGGCTTCGGCTACCTCTCGCCGATCCTCGTCGGCATCGTCCTGGCCGTCGCGGGCATCGCGCTCGCGCTCGTGTCGTTCGGGATCGACCGCTCGCGCACCCGCCGCGGCGTCGACACCGGAGTGGTGCACGCACAGCGCCCCGACCCGGTCCCGATCGACTGACGCACCCGAGGGGCACGTTGTTGTCCCTTTCGGGCGCCGAAAGGGACAACAACGTGCCCCTCGGCGTCAGGCAGGAGGGTCAGCGGGACTCGGCCTCGAAGAACTCGGCGACGTCGACGTCATCGGCGGCAGGATCAGGACGGCGGAAACCGGTGCGGATCGCCCCGACGACGGCGAAGAGCACCGCGCCGAACAACGTCCCGGCGATCAGCACGAGCACCGGCAGGTAGATCGGCCACCCGTACGCCAGCACGTAGTAGCCGATCGTGAAGGCGACCGGGTCCACTATTCGCCCTCGCCTCGCTCCAGCGCAGCCTCCAGCCGCTCGACCTTGCCCTCGATCTCGCCGGTGTATCCCGGCCGGATGTCGGCCTTCAGCACGAGCGAGACCCGCGAACCGTAGGCGCCGACGGCCTCCGTGGCCCGGCGGATCACGTCGAACACCTCGTCCCAGTCGCCCTCGATCTCCGTGAACATCGACGAGGTGCGGTTCGGGAGGCCGGACTCCCGGACGATGCGCACGGCCGCCGCGACAGCGTCGTGCACGGACGCGTCCGGCCCTTCGCCCCCGCTCGGCGCGACCGAGAATGCGACCAGCATGTGTCCTCCTTCGTGCGGCACCCGGCGTGGCGCGGGCGCACTGCCAGTCTAGGAGCGTCGCCGCGCGGCGCGACCCCTCAGCCGGCCTCCCGCACCGGCACCGGGTGCGCGTCGGGCGCCGCGCGGAACGGCCAGGCGTGCGCGGGCAGCAGGTCGCCCGCGGCCTCGGCCGCGTGCCGCTTGCGCCAGAGGGCGCCGATCGTCCAGCCGAGGATGACGAAATACATGACGTTGCGCACCGTCAGCACCGCCACCATGATCGGCAGCGGGATGAGGAGTCCGTCGTAGAGGTAGGGGTAGATCACCTGGGTGAGCGTCGCGGTGACGAGGACGAGCACGGCGGGCGTCTTGAACCCGCGACCCTGGTAGACCAGGCCGATGATGACCGGGGCGGCGAGCCAGGTGATGTACTGCGGCGAGCCGACCTTGTTGAACGCGATGAACGCTGTCACCAGCGCCAGCGAGAGCTCCGGCAGGATGCGCGTGTAGGGGGTTCCCCGCCGCAGGGAGCGGATGCCGATCAGGGCGACCACGATGGCCGTGAGACCGAACAGCGGGTTCATCAGCGCGCCGGCCGCGACCGTGCCCTCGCCGGTGACCTGGAACGTGAGCAGGTCGCGGTCGTAGTAGACCACCGCCCCCGGCGCGTGGAACGCGGCCTGCCACATCCAGAACGTGGCCACGGGCGCCTCGATCTGGATGCCGCGCCCGGTCTGCATCGTGATGAAGCTGAGCACGTGGAGGCCCGCGCCGAAGATCAGCGGAACGGCGACGATGATCGCGCTCGTGATGGCCGCGGTCGCCACGATCCGCCAGCGCGACTTCAGCGCGATCACCGCGGCGAGGAGGATGGCGGCCGGCCACACTTTGATCCAGGTCGCGACCGTCAGCACGACGACGGCCGCGCGCTCGTGGAGGGTCAGCCAGAGAACCCCGACGATGGCGAGCGCAGCAGAGACCGAGTCGAGCCGGCCGACGGCGATCGGGCCGAGCAGCAGCAGGAACGCCAGCCAGAACCAGCCGGCGACGAGGCGGCGCGGCTCCCGACCGACGATGAGGACCGCGAAGGCGGCGGCGTTCAGCAGCATGACCATCGTCAGCCAGCCGCCGACGTAGTTGTCTGCACCGAACAGCAGAGGCAGCATCACCGGCACGATCGCGGCGAACGGGTAGACCCAGTCCGCGTTCACGCCGACGATCTCGGTGCCCTGCGCGGCCAGCTGCGCCCACGGCTTGTAGACCCACATCACGTCGCCGAGGCCCTTGCCCCAGGTGAGCGCCAGCCCGGCGATGACCAGGTGCACGACCAGGAATCCGATCCACAGGCTCAGCGGGCTGGAGGCCAGACGGCTGAGGGTGGTTCCGGGGGCGAGACCCGCGATGGATCGCTCGCCGTCGGGTCGGGCGACCACGCGCGCCGAGCCCCGGACTCCGGCGGATGCACCGATTCCGGAGGCCGCACCCGATTCGCTGTTCGTGGCGCTCGCTCCCCCGGCGTCTATCCCCATGGGGCCTCATCCTAGGGGACGTACCCGAACCCGAAGTGCGGCCGACGCCCCGCCGCGTGCGAGGTCGCTCAGTTTGCGGCGAGCAGCCGCCGCAGCACGGCGGGAAGGGCCTCCGCCACGTCGAGGGCGACGACGGGGCCGCCCTGCGCTGCGCTCTCGCCCGCCCGGCCGTGCACCCAGGCCGCGGTCGCGGCGAGCGCCGCCAGCGCGTCGTGACCGTGCTCGGCCACTGCGGCGGCGTGGGTGGCGACCAGCGCCCCGAGCACGCCGCCGAGCACGTCGCCGCTGCCGGCTGTCGCGAGCCAGGCCGG
Organism: Leifsonia sp. TF02-11; assembly: GCF_017565305.1. Lineage (GTDB taxonomy): Bacteria > Actinomycetota > Actinomycetes > Actinomycetales > Microbacteriaceae > Leifsonia. The sequence continues at coordinate 48,719 of NZ_JAGEKP010000001.1, read as the reverse complement.
ACCGGCTGTGACGGTGATGCGGGGGCGGCCGGGGGCGACGACATGGGTCGTGTGGCCCTTGAGCAGCACGGTGACGCCGAGTGCCGCTGCGGCGCGTTCGGCCCAGCCGCCCGGATCGGCGCGGATCTCCTCCGCGTCGGGGGTCGGCGCGTCTCCGCCCGCCGCCGCGAGGGCCACGGCCAGCTCGCGATAGTGCGGGGTGATGACGACCGGCACGGTGGCGCGGCTCACCAGGTCGAGCGCTCCCGCGTCGATCACGAGCGGCACGCCGTCGTCGAGGGCGGCGCCCAGCCGGCGGGCGTCGTCGTCGCTGCGGTCGTCCGCCGACATCCCCGAACCGAGGAGCCAGGCCTGCACCCGGCCGGGCGCCGTGACGATCTCGGGGCGGCGGCGCAGCACCTCCTGCGCTGCGTGCTGCGCACCGAGGTAGCGGATCATCCCCACGCCGGTGCGCGCGGCCGCCTCGGCGCCCAGCACCGCGGCGCCGGGGTAGCGGGCAGAGCCCGTGACCATGCCGAGCACGCCGCGCGAGTACTTGTCGTCGTCTTCCGTCGGCACGGCGATCCACCCGCGGGCGTCGTCTGCCTCCCACGGAGTCGGTTCCTGCCGGTCGCGATTGTCGTCCACTCGCACCTCCCCCGCCCACGATAGATTCAAGGGATGAGCATCTCCATCCCCGGAACGGTGGTCGTCTTCGACTACGGCGAGGTCATCTCGGTCACTCCGAGCGAGGCGGACCGCACGGCTCTGACGGAGATCGCCGGCGGCGACGCCGATCAGTTCTGGCCGGCCTACTGGCGGCACCGCAACGCGCTCGACCAGGGAACGCTGACGATCCAGCAGTACTGGCGCGGCATTGAGCGCGAGCTCGGCGAGAGCTGGGAGGACGCGACCATCCACCGGTTGTGGCTCGCCGATTTCCGCAGCTGGCTGACCATCGACCACGACACGCTGCAGGTCCTCCTCGACCTCAAGGCGGGAGGCACGCGCCTCGCCCTGCTCTCGAACGCCGGGCGCGACTTCGGGTCCTATTTCCGGCACGGCACCCTCGGCGATCTGTTCGAGCAGGTGTTCGTCAGCGGCGAGCTGGGCACGGTGAAGCCCAGCGCCGAGATCTTCGAGCACGTCATGGCCGAACTCGGCGTGACGCCGGAGCAGACCGTCTTCATCGACAACAAGGCGGAGAACGTGGAGGGCGCGGAGGCCCTGGGGATCGCCGGGCACCTCTACACGTCGGCCGCCGACCTCCGGGCATATCTGGAAGGCCTGGCGGCTTAGCACTCATATGACCTCCCTCTTCGACCCGATCACCCTGCGCGGTGTCACCGTCCGCAACCGCATCTGGACGTCGCCGATGTGCCAGTACTCCGTGCTCGACGAGTCGGGCGTGCCCCAGACCTGGCAGCTCGTGCACCTCGGCTCGCTGGCGGCCGGAGGCAGCGGCATCGTGTTCACCGAGGCTACGGCGGTGAACGCCGAGGGCAGGATCTCGCCGCGCGACACCGGCATCTGGACGGACGAGCAGGCGGAGGCCTGGCGGCCGATCGTCGCGTTCGTCGCCGAACAGGGCGCGATCCCCGGCATCCAGCTCGGGCACGCGGGCCGCAAGGCCTCCAGCTGGCCCGCCTGGGGATTCGAGGACCGCACCGGCACCGTGCCGATCGAGGAGGGCGGCTGGGCGAGCGTGGCGCCGTCGGCCGTCGCGTTCGGCGACCTCGCGGTGCCGGTCGAGCTCGACCTCGCCGGCATCGACGCGATCGTCGACGACTTCGGTTCTGCGGCACGCCGCGCGGTCGGCGCGGGATTCCGCATCGTCGAGCTGCACGCCGCGCACGGCTATCTGCTGCACCAGTTCCTCTCCCCCATCGCCAACCACCGCACCGACGAGTACGGCGGATCGCTCGAGAACCGGGCGCGCCTGCTGCTGCGGGTCGTTTCGGCGGTGCGCGACGCGGTCGGCGACGACGTGCCGCTGTTCGTGCGCTTCTCCGGCAGCGACTGGACGCCGGGCGGCTGGGACGAGCAGCAGACCGCCACCGTGGCCGCGTGGGCGCAGGAGGCCGGGGCCGACTTCTTCGACATCTCGTCCGGCGGCATCCAGACGGGTGTGCGCATCCCCGTGCAGCCCGGGTATCAGGTGCCCTTCGCCGAGCACGTGCGCAGCTCCGCCGAGGTGGACGTGAGCGCCGTCGGCCTGATCACGACCCCGCAGCAGGCGGCCGAGATCGTCGAGAATGGCAGCGCCGACGCCGTGATGCTGGCGCGCGAACTCCTGCGCGACCCGCATTTCCCGTTGCGGGCCGCGCATGAGCTCGGTGTCACGATCGACTACTGGCCGCCGCAGTATCTGCGGGCCCGCTGGCGATCGTGAGGGCGGCGCCGCCCGTGGCTCACATCGGCGCGTTCGGCTGCGTCAGGCAGAGGTAGTTGCCTTCGCTGTCCTGGAACCAGGCAGACTTGCCCTGGTCGTCGGTCGCGACTCCGTTCTCGGTCTTCAGACCGGGGAAGTCGTAGTCCGCGAAGACGACGCCCCTGCCGCGCAGGTGCGCCATCTCGGCCTCGATGTCGTCCACCACCCAGCACATCGCGGTGTTCTGGGCGGTGCCGGCGTTGGCGGTCTCGTAGATGTAGATCCAGGAGTCCCCGCCGGTGCGGTATCTGGCCCCCTGCTCGGTCAGGTCCTCCGGCTCGAGTTCGAGCTTGTCGCGGAACCACGCCGTGGCGCGCGACAGGTCCGAAGCAGGAAGGACGGAGTACGTCTTGCTCGACGACAACATGAGAATTCCTCCTCTTCTTTCCGCGCGGCATGGTACTCCTCGGCGAGCCGCGCCGCCCCCTGGACCACTCGGTCCACCCCGCACAGCGGACACCCCGTTCAATACGCTACATTTCACATGTGAAGCAGCGACACAGACCTCTCCTTCCGCTCATCGCCAGTCTCGCCGTGATCGTCGTGGTCGGCGCCGTCTTCGCGGCAGTGGCGCTGTGGCCGAAAGGAACCGCGACTGCCGGGCCGCGCAATATGGCGTCCGGCTCGATCATCCTCACCGGGATCGACGGCGAGGTGAGGGTCACACCGTCGGCCGCACTCCGACCCGGCGAGGATCCCACGATAGCCTCGTGGGAGGTCGGCGACGAGCGGACGCACATCCAGACCTTCATCGACTGGACGTGCCCGGCCTGCAAGGACTTCGAATCCCAGTACTCCGATGGTGTGATCCGGCAGGTCGCGGCGGGGAAAGCGACGCTCGAGATCTTCCCCGTCGCCATCCTCGACCACCAGTTCACGACCGACTATTCGACCAGGGCGGCGAACGCGGCGGCGTGTTTCGCCGACCGTGCTCCCGATCGCTTTCTCTCCGCACAGGCGGCGATGTTCGCTCACCAAGCCGAGGAGGGCGGACCCGGTCTGTCGACGGACGAGATCCTCGGCGTGCTGCACAGCGAGGGCATTCAGGAGGACTCCGTCGACTCCTGCATCCGTGAATCGACCTTCTCCGGATGGGTGGCCGAGCAGACCGGTCGGGTCGCCTCCGATCCCCGAGCGCTGACGACGCTGAACGGGAAGAAGGGGTTCTCGACCCCGACCGTCGTCGTCGACGGCACAGCGTGGGACCGCACGGGCTCGCTGCGCGAGTTCCTCGGCCTGGGCGGGTAACCCAGGACAGGTGCGCTCAGCGACGCCGGGTGGCGTCCTGAACCTCCCCGACGAGCTCCTCGATGATGTCTTCGAGGAACAGCACTCCCGCGGTCGCGCCCTCACCGTCCACCGCACGCGCCAGGTGGCTCCCCGTGCGGCGCATGCTCGCCAGGGCGTCCTCCAGGTCGCTGTCGACGAACACGGTCACCAGGCGACGCACCCGCTTGGCGGGCACCGGGAGGTCGAACCCGGTCTCCTCCAGGTCGAGCACGTCCTTGAGGTGCAGGTAGCCGGTCGGCTCGCCGTCGGCGTCCGGCACGACGTACCGCGAGAAGCCGTGCTTCGCCACGGCCTTCTCGACGTCGGCCGGCGTCGGCGCGGGCGGCAGCGAGACGAGCGTCTCCGGCTTCACCATCGCGTCGCGCACCTTCTTCGCGGTGAACTCGAACGCCGCGGTGAGCGCGCCGTTGCGGTCGGTCAGCACGCCCTCCCTCGTCGACTGGTTCACGATGGTCGCGACCTCGTCGAGGGTGAAGGTGCTCGCGGCCTCGTCCTTCGGCTCCACCCCGAACAGGCGCAGCACGCCGTTCGCGGTCGCGTTCAGGGCGACGATGATCGGCCGGACCGCCCGCCCGACGCCGACCAGCGGGGGCGCGAGGAGGAGCGCGGCCCGATCCGGCATCGAGAAGGAGATGTTCTTCGGCACCATCTCGCCGAAGACGACGTGCAGAAACGACACCACGACCAGGGCGATGACGAACGCGACCGTACCGATCACGTCCTCCGACCAGCCGGTCGCCGCGAGCGGGACCTCCAGCAGGTGGTGGATCGCCGGCTCGGACACGTTCAGGATCAGCAGCGAGCAGACGGTGATACCCAGCTGCGTCGTCGCGAGCATCAATGTCGCGTGCTCCATCGCGTACAGCGCCGTCTTGGCACTGCGCTTGCCGCGCTCAGCGAGCGGCTCGATCTGCGAACGGCGCGCGGAGATGACCGCGAACTCGGCCCCGACGAAGAAGGCGTTCACGAGGAGGAGCACCACCAACCAGGCGATGCCTGCCCAGTCGCTCATGAGACACCTCCCGCCGCGGGCTCTTCCGGGTCGGGCGTGTAGCGGATCCGGTCGACCCTGCGACCCTCGAGCCGTTCGACGCGGAGGGTGCCGCCGTCGATCGGGACCTCGTCGCCGACCTTCGGGAGGCGCCCGAGCTCGTTCATGACGAAGCCGGCCACGGTCTCGTACGGGCCGTCCTCCGGGACGGTCACGCCGGCCTGCTCCAACAGCTCGTCCGGTCGCAGGATGCCGGGGAAAGTGATGGAGTCGCGCCCGCGCACCACGCCGGCGCGCGTGCGGTCGTGCTCGTCGGCGACCTCGCCCACGATCTCCTCCACGAGGTCTTCCAGCGTGGCGATGCCGGAGGTGCCGCCGTACTCGTCGACGACGACGGCCATCTGGTAGCCGCGCCCGCGCAGCTCGCCGAGCAGCGTGTCGAGGCTCATGGTCTCCGGCACGCGCAGCGCCTCGGTCTGCAGCGCGGAGACCGGGACGCGGTCACGACGCTGCCGCGGAACCGCCACGGCCTGCTTGACGTGCACGAAGCCGACGACGTCATCGACGTCCTCGTCGACGACGGGGAACCGGGAGTAGCCCGTGCTGCGCGCCAGGCCGATCACGGTCTGCGCCGGGTCGGTCCGCTTGACCGCCTCCACCCGGGGTCGCGGGGTCATCACATCGGAGGCGGTGCGTGACGAGAAGGCGAGAGTGCGGCTCAGCAGCGTCGCCGTGTCCGCTTCGAGCACGCCGGCACTCGCCGACCGGCGGACCAGCGAGGAGAGCTCGTCGGCCGTGCGCGCCGCCGACAACTCCTCCTTCGGCTCGATGCCGAGCATCCGGAGGAACCCGTTCGCCGTGCCGTTGAGGACGAAGACGAACGGGCGGAACACGGTCGTGAACACCGTCTGGAACGGGATCACCAGCTTGGCCGTCGCCAGCGGGAGCGCCAGCGCGAAGTTCTTGGGCACGAGCTCGCCGAGGATCATCGACAGGAGGGTCGCCACGGCGATCGCGACGACGGACGCGATCGGCACCACCGCGGGCGCGGGCAGACCGAGCGACGTGAGCGGACCGCGCAGCAGCGAGCTGATGGCCGGCTCCATCGTGTAACCCGTGAGCAGGGTCGTCAACGTGATGCCGAGCTGGGCGCTGGAGAGGTGCGTGGAGGTGATTTTCAGGGCGGCGATCGTCATGGTCAGCCGGCTCTCGCCGCGCGCACGCCTGGCCTCCAGGTCGCCCCTGTCGAGATTCACCAGGGCGAACTCGCTGGCCACGAAGAGCCCGGTGCCGATGGTGAGCAGGAGCCCGAACCCCAGCATGATCCACTCAGAGAGCATGACCATCACCCCGCTCGGGGGGACTCAACGGATGGAATGGGCTGGCAGAAGGAGGGTCGTCCATTTCGCGAGTCAGTATAGCGGCGCAGCCCGCGGAAATCCTCGGACTCCCGCCGTCGGACGAGCGATTCCCAGCCCGCGCATCGATTCGCCACAGGACGCCCGAAGCGGCCGGCGGCATCCTCGCGGCTGAAGCCCACCGAGAGGAACCGCCCATGAGCGCCACCGCCCCGAACCCCGGCCAGCCCTGGCAGCCGGCGCCGCAGTACCAGCCGCAGCAGCCGGCTCCCGGATACGCGCAGCCCGCCTATCAGCCCGCACCCGCCGTACCGGCCGCTCCCTCCGCGTCGGCCCGGACGTCGAACCCGAACGTCCTGCACCGCTGGCCCTCCTGGGCGCAGAACACGGCGCTCGCGGTCGGAGCGGCCGCCGTGCTCGTGATCGTCTTCTTCGCCGGCTACTTCACCGCTCATGCGGTCGACGGCTCGGGCCGTTCCGGCTTCGGCACCGGCCAGAACTTCACGCCGCGTCAGTTCGGTGGCAACGGCAACGGCTTCGGCGGCCAGTCAGGCAGCGGCAACGGCTTCGGCGGCCAGTCCGGCAGCGGGTCCGGCTCCGGTTCCGGTTCCGGCAACGGCTCCTGAGCGGCACCTCAACCGTCGCTTCCTCACTTTCTCCCGCTTCGTTCGGCGTGTCGCGGGAAGAAGTGAGGAAGCGATTCTCGCCTACCAGCTGACGGGGAGGGCCTTGCCTTCCTCGTAGCCGGCGGCGGACTGGATGCCGACCAGGGCGCGGTCGTGGAACTCGGCGACGGTGCGGGAGCCCGCGTAGGTGAACGAGCTGCGCAGGCCGGTCGTGATCATGTCGAGCAGGTCCTCGACCGACGGGCGCAGCGGGTCGAGGTAGATGCGCGAGCTCGAGATGCCCTCGGCGAACAGCGTCTTGCGGGCCTGCTCGAACGCGTCGAGCCGCTCGAACCTGCCCTTCACCGCCTTGGTGGATGCCATCCCCCAGCTCTCCTTGTAGAGCGCCCCGCGCTCGTCGGAGACGAGGACGCCCGGCGCCTCGATCGTGCCGGCGAACCACGAGCCGATCATCACAGAGGCGCCCCCGGCGGCGAGCGCGAGCGCGACGTCGCGGGGGTACCGCACGCCGCCGTCCGCCCACACGTGGGCGCCGAGTTCCCGTGCCGTCGCGCTGGTCTCCAGCACGGCCGAGAACTGCGGGCGGCCGACCGCGGTCATCATCCGGGTCGTGCACATCGCGCCGGGTCCGACGCCGACCTTGAGGATGTCGGCGCCCGCGGCGACCAGGTCGCGCACCGCCTGCTCCGTCACCACGTTGCCCGCGACGATCGGAAGCCCGAGCCCCAGACCCTTGACCGTGTGGATGGCTCGGCGCATGCCGTCCTGGTCGCCGTGGGCGGTGTCGATCACCAGCACGTCGACGCCCGCGGCTGCGAGCGCCTTGGCCTTGGCCGCCACGTCGCCGTTGATGCCGACGGCGGCCGCGACGCGCAGCCGGCCGTGCGCATCGAGCGCCGGCGTGTAGATCGTCGAACGCAGGGCGCTGGTGCGGCTCAGCGTGCCGACGACGCGGCCGTGGTCGAGCACGGGCGCGAACGACAGTCCGGCGGCCTCCATCACGTCGAATGCGGCGCGGCCGTCGGGGAGGTCCTCGGCGTCCAGCGAGGTCAGCGCGCCGTGCAGCAGGTCGCCGATGCGCGCGTCGGGCAGCGCCGACCCGAGCTGCACTGCGGCGAGGCAGCCGAGGTAGCGGCCGTCGTCGTCGCTCACCACGACGCCGTGCCCCTCCACCGGCGGCACCCGGCGGAGCACGTCGGCGACCGTCTCGTGCGGCAGGGCCGGATAGGGCGTGTCGAAGGCGACCGGCTGCGCCTTGACCCAGCGGATCGCCTCGTCGAGATCCTGCAGGTGCATGTCCTGGGGGAGGACCCCCAGGCCGCCGCGCCGGGCGAGGGTGGCGGCCAGCCGCTTTCCCGTCACCGAGTTCATGTTCGCCGACACGATCGGGATGGTCGCGCCGGTGCCGTCCTCCGGCGCGAGCGAGACGTCGAGACGGCTGGTCACGTCCGAGCGCGACGGCACCAGGAAGACGTCCGAGTAGGTGAGATCGTGGCGCGGAGTCGTGGCATAGAACTGCATGGGAATAACGGTATCCTCCCGGGTCGGACGGACGCACCCGGTCGCCGATGGGATTAGGCTTGATGCTCGGATGGAGACGGGCGGTCGACGGCCGCCCGATCGTAACGAAATCAACGGAGAGAGTGGGCGATCGGCTGTGTCGAGCCAATTGACCGGTGTGGGAACCGACGACGGATCGTCGGGCGAGTTCGGAGCCAACGAATGGCTCGTCGACGAGCTGTACGAGCAGTTCGTCCGCGACAGGAACTCGGTCGACAAGTCGTGGTGGCCGATCCTGGAGAGCTACAAGCCGACCGTGAAGGAGGGCGAGGCGTCGACCCCGAGCGAGACCCCCGCTCCGACGCCCGCCGAACCGGGCGTCCCCACCCCCAGCGAGCCGACGGTCCCCACGCCCAGCGAGCCGACCGTCCCGTCGACCCCGGCGGAGCCCGCGCCCGCCCCCACCCCCACTCCCGCTCCGGGAGCGCCGCAGCCGCCCGCACCGCCGGCCGAGTCCGCCGAGTCCGCCGCGGGCTCCGAGCCCCGCCCGGTCACCACACCCATCCCGATCATCGGAGCGCAGCCGGTCGCGCGCACGACCTCGATCGCGCCGAAGCCCCAGCCCGTGCCCGCCGACGCGCCGGTCACCTCCCCGAACGCCACCGTCGAGGCGGCGGAGGAGGACAAGGTCACCCCGCTGCGCGGCATGTCCAAGTCGCTGGCGACCAACATGGACGCCTCGCTCACGGTGCCCACCGCGACGAGCGTCCGCACCGTCCCGGCCAAGCTGATGATCGACAACCGCATCGTCATCAACAACCACCTCAAGCGTGCCCGCGGCGGCAAGGTGTCGTTCACCCACCTGATCGGCTGGGCGCTCATCCAGGCGCTCAAGGAGTTCCCGAGCCAGAACGTCTACTACGAAGAGGTCGACGGCAAGCCGTCGGTCGTCGCCCCCGCCCACATCAACCTCGGCATCGCGATCGACCTGCCGAAGCCCGACGGCACGCGCGCCCTCCTGGTGCCGAGCATCAAGCGCGCCGACACGATGCGCTTCGGCGAGTACCTGGCCGCCTACGAAGACCTGGTCTCCAAGGCGCGCAACAACAAGCTCACGGCCGGCGACTTCGCCGGAACCACGATCTCGCTGACCAACCCGGGCGGTATCGGCACCGTACACTCGGTCCCGCGCCTGATGAAGGGTCAGGGTGCGATCATCGGCGCCGGCGCCCTCGAGTACCCCGCCGAGTTCCAGGGCTCCAGCGAGAAGACCCTCGCCGGCCTCGCGATCGGCAAGACGATCACCCTCACCAGCACCTACGACCACCGCGTCATCCAGGGCGCGGGTTCCGGCGAGTTCCTCAAGATCGTCCACGAGCTGCTGATCGGCAAGCGCAACTTCTACGAGGACATCTTCGCCGAGCTGCGCATCCCCTACATCCCGATCCACTGGAACCCGGACATCTCGGTCGACCTGGCGAGCGCCGTCGACAAGACCGCCCGCGTGCAGGAGCTCATCAACTCCTACCGGGTCCGCGGCCACCTGATGGCCGACATCGACCCGCTGGAGTATGTGCAGCGCACGCACCCCGACCTCGAGATCGAGAGCCACGGCCTCACGTTCTGGGACCTCGACCGCGAGTTCGTGACCGGCGCGTTCGGCGGCGACAAGCGCAAGATGAAGCTCCGCGACATCCTCGGCGTGCTCCGCGACTCGTACTGCCGCACCGTCGGCATCGAGTACATGCACATCCAGGATCCTGCGCAGCGCAAGTGGTTCCAGGACAAGCTGGAGCGCCCGTACGAGAAGCCGGGCCACGACGAGCAGCTGCGCATCATGGGCAAGCTCAACGAGGCGGAGGCCTTCGAGACCTTCCTGCAGACCAAGTACGTCGGCCAGAAGCGCTTCAGCCTCGAGGGCGGCGAGTCGACCATCGCCCTGCTCGACACCATCCTGCAGGGCGCTGCGGAGGCCGGCCTCGACGAGGCCGCGATCGGCATGGCCCACCGCGGCCGGCTGAACGTCCTCACCAACATCGCGGGCAAGACCTACGGTCAGATCTTCCGCGAGTTCGAGGGCACGCAGGACCCGCGCACCGTGCAGGGGTCCGGCGACGTCAAGTACCACCTCGGCACCGAGGGCACCTTCAAGGGTGCAGAGGGTGCGGAGATCCCGGTGTACCTCGCCGCCAACCCGTCGCACCTGGAGGCCGTGGACGGCGTCCTGGAGGGCATCGTCCGCGCCAAGCAGGACCGCCGCCCCGCCGGCACCTTCCTCACGCTGCCGATCCTCATCCACGGCGACGCGGCGATGGCCGGCCAGGGCATCGTGGTCGAGCAGATGCAGATGTCGCAGCTGCGCGCCTACCGCACCGGCGGCACCGTCCACGTCAACATCAACAACCAGGTCGGCTTCACCACGCCGCCCGCCGAGGGCCGCACGTCGGTCTACTCGACCGACGTGGCCAAGACCATCCAGGCCCCGATCTTCCACGTGAACGGCGACGATCCGGAGGCTGTGGTCCGCGTGGGGCAGCTCGCCTTCGAGTACCGCCAGGAGTTCAAGCGCGACGTCGTCATCGATCTCGTCGTCTACCGCCGCCGCGGCCACAACGAGGGCGACGACCCGTCGATGACCCAGCCGCTGATGTACAACCTCATCGAGGCCAAGCGCTCCGTGCGCCGCCTCTACACCGAGGCGCTCGTCGGCCGCGGCGACATCACCGAGGAGGAGTACGAGGCGGCGCACGCCGACTTCCAGGACCGCCTCGAGCGCGCCTTCATGGAGACGCACGCCGCGCAGACCCACTCCACCCCGGTGATCACGCAGGGCGACGCGACCGCCGACCTCGAGCACCCGATCGCGCAGCAGGACGACAACGACAACGTCGGCGAGCCGGAGACCACCGCAGTCAGCGAGCAGGTCATCCAGCTCATCGGCGACGCGTTCAACAACCCGCCAGCCGGTTTCACGGTGCACCCGAAGCTGCAGCAGCTGCTCAACAAGCGCAGCGACATGAGCCGCAACGGCGGCATCGACTGGGGCTTCGGCGAGCTGCTCGCCCTCGGCTCCGTGCTGCTGGAGGGCACCCCGGTGCGCCTCGCCGGCCAGGACTCCCGTCGCGGCACGTTCGTGCAGCGCCACGCGGTGCTCCACGACCGTGCGAACGGCCAGGAGTGGCTGCCGCTGGCCAACCTCAGCGACAACCAGGCGAAGTTCTGGATCTACGACTCGCTGCTGAGCGAGTACGCGGCCATGGGCTTCGAGTACGGCTACTCGGTCGAGCGGCCGGACGCCCTGGTGCTGTGGGAGGCGCAGTTCGGCGACTTCGCCAACGGGGCTCAGATCATCATCGACGAGTTCATCTCGTCGGCCGAGCAGAAGTGGGGCCAGCGTTCGTCGCTCGTCCTGCTCCTCCCGCACGGCTACGAGGGCCAGGGACCGGACCACTCCAGCGCGCGTATCGAGCGCTACCTGCAGCTGTGCGCCGAGAACAACATGACCGTCGCGCGCCCGTCGACGCCCGCCTCGTACTTCCACCTCCTGCGCCGCCAGGCGTACGCGCGGCCCCGCCGCCCGCTGGTGGTCTTCACGCCGAAGGCGATGCTGCGCCTGCGCGGTGCATCGAGCGACGTCGCGGACTTCACCAACGGCAAGTTCGAGCCGGTCATCGACGACGCCCGGATCACCGACAAGGCGGCCGTCAAGCGCGTGCTCTTCATGGCGGGCAAGCTCTACTACGACCTCCTGAACGAGCTCGAGAAGAACCCGAACCCCGAGATCGCCCTGGTGCGCGTCGAGCAGTTCTATCCGCTCCCCGGCGCCGAGCTGAAGGCCGTGGCCGACTCCTACCCGAACGCCGAACTGGTGTGGACGCAGGACGAGCCGGAGAACCAGGGTGCGTGGCCGTTCATCATCCTCGAGACCTCCAAGCTGGGCCCGCGCCCCATCGGCGTGATCTCGCGGCCGGCATCGGCATCGCCGGCCGCCGGCTCCGCCAAGCGCCACGCGCAGGAGCAGTCGGTGCTGATCCAGCGCGCGCTGACCCTGTAAGCGCACCCGCGCATCGAGAACGGAGGAGTCGTGGCCCGATCCGGGCCGCGACTCCTCCGTTCTCTGCGTTTCCCCGGCGGGTTGCGCCCGAACTCCTCCGTTGACTGCGCGGCGAGGCTCGGTCTGACGCGTCAGCCCCTGTCCCGCAGCCGTGCGTGGAACCGCCTGACGGCCTCCGCCGCGAGCTCGGGGTGCTCGAACCCTGCGAAGTGTCCTCCGGCCGGCGCCTGGACGAACTCGCGCAGCCCGGGAGCTGCGCGCTCCGCGAGCGACCGCGGGAACCCGGCGAACCCCGGCTCCCTGCCGAGGTAGACGCCGACCGGTGCGGTGATCGGCGGCCGCGGCGGGTTCTTCTCGTAGTCGTAGTACTGCTGGAACGACGTGCCGATGCTGTCTGTGACCCAGTACAGCGTCGCGATCGTGTACAGGATGCCCGAGTCGAGCACGCGCTCCCAGCCGCCGTGCTCGTGGTCGACCCAGTCGTGCCATTTGTCGGCGATCCACGCCAGCAGTCCGGCGGGCGAGTCCGCCAGCGCAGCGGCGATCGTGTCGGGGCGGGTGAGCATGATCTCGCTGTAGCCGCCGTCGAGCCGGTCGTACGCGTCCAGCGCAGCCAGGTAGTGGCGCTCCGCGTCGCTCTGCGGGCTGTCGTCTGCGGGGAACGGACCACTCAGCAGCTGGAGGCCGACCAGGCTCGACGGGTGGTCGACACCGAGCCAGGTGGAGGCTCCTCCACCGATGTCGCCGCCGAACGTCGCGTAGCGCTCGAACCCGAGCACGCCCGTCATCAGTCCGTGCAGCGACTCCGCGATCGCCCGCCGGGTCAGCGGGGGCTCGAGCGCCTCCGAGAAGACGAAGCCCGGGAGCGACGGGATGACGACGTCGAATTCGTCGCTCAACACCGATGCGAGCGGGAGGTACTCGACGTAGGCGCTCGGCCAGCCGTGCAGCAGAAGCAGCGGCGTGTGCGGCCCGGGGCCGGTTCCGCGCACCCGCGCGAAATGCACGCTGTGGCCGTTGACCTCGGCGGTGTGCTGCTCTACCGTGTTCAGCCGCGCCTCTTCCGCCCGCCAGTCGAACGCCAGCCAGCCGTCGACGAGCGTGTGCAGTTCGTCGCCGCCGAGGCCGCCCTCCCAGCCCGGCCGCGGCGAGCGCAGGTAGCGGGTGCGGGCCAGCCGGTCGCGCAGGTCAGCGAGGACGTCGTCGGGGACGTGGGCACGGAAGTCATCGATGGCCATTCCGCCACCGTAACCGCAGCCCCCGACGGAGCGCATACTCCCTGGCCGGCACAGACCCGCGCCAGGCCATTGCCGCCCACCCCGCGCCCGCAGTACCCTCGCGCTGGATCGACGCCCCGCCGATCGCCTCCGGGAGTTCGCATGTCCGGTCTCAGCACAGATTCCCCGCGGTCCGCCCTGCGCCGCATCATCGCGCCGCTCGCGCTCGCGCAGTTCATCTGCAGCTTCGCCGGCTCGAACATGAACGTCATGATCAACGACATGTCGCGTGACCTGAACACGACGGTCGCGGGCATCCAGCTCAGCATCACCCTGTTCCTGCTGACGATGGCCGCCCTGATGATCCCGATGGGCAAGCTGACCGACAACATCGGACGCAAGCGCAGCTTCGTGATCGGGCTGATCGTCTACGGCGTCGGCGCGCTGATCACGGCGTTCGCACCGGCGCTCTGGGCCGTGATCCTCGGCAACTCGCTGCTGGAGGGCGTCGGGACCGCGATGCTCATCCCGCCGGTGTACATCCCCACCACGATCCACCTGCCAGACATCCCGAGCAGGGCGCTGGCATTCGGGATCATCAGCGGGATGGGCGGCGTCGGAGCCGCAGCGGGTCCTCTGATCGGCGGCCTCATCACGACCGGGATCAGCTGGCGGGCGGCGTTCCTGTTCCAGGCGCTCGTGATCGCGGTGATCCTCGTCCTGAGCCGCACCCTGACCGACCCGGTGCCCGCCGACCCGAAGCGGCCGTTCGACACCGTCGGCGCCATCCTGTCGGCGCTCGGGTTGTTCGTGCTGGTCATGGGCATCCTCGCCGCCGATACGAGCGTCCCGCTCATGCTCGTGCTGGTCGCCGCGGGCGTGGCGATCCTCGTCGGGTTCTTCCTCTGGGTGCGCCGTCGCGAGCGCGCGGGCAAGGCCCCTCTGCTGTCGACGGCGCTGTTCCGCGTGCGCGTCTCGAACCTCGCCCTGGTCACCCAGAACCTGCAGTGGGTGATCCTGATGGGCACGTCGTTCACGGTGTCGGCGTACCTGCAGGTGGTGCGCGGCTACAACGCGATCGAGACCGGCGTGATCTTCACTGCGGCGACGGTCGGATTGCTTCTGACATCGCTGCTGGCCGGGCGGCTCGCCAGGCGGTTCACGCAGAAGAGCCTGATCGTCACGGGATTCGTGCTGTGCGTTCCCGGAGTCGTGCTGCTGATCTGGTTGGCCTCCGGCACGACGGGAGGCTGGCCGTTCGTTCCAGGGCTGTTCCTCATCGGCGCCGGCCTCGGGCTGATGCTGACGCCGTCGGTGAACGTGGTGCAGTCGGCGTTCCCGGAGAGCGTCCAAGGCGAGATCTCCGGGCTGTCACGCTCCGTGTCCAACCTGGGGTCGACCTTCGGCACCGCGATCGCCGGCACCATCCTGGTCGCGAACATCGACGCGGGAGGCGCCGCCTACGGCGTGGCCATGGCGGTCGTCGCGGTGCTCGGCGCGACCGGACTCATCGCCGCCCTGATGCTGCCGCGCACGCCACAGGCACCAGGGAGGACGGCATGAACGACGAGAGACAGACCCGATGGGTCGGCTGGGGCTGGTTCGCGGCCATCCTCATCCTGCTGAGCGGGGCGCTCGAGGTCCTCTTCGGAATCCTGGCGATCCTGCTGCCGGCCAGTCAATACTTCACGACGCGGGAGGGCACGACCGTCTTCTTCGTCTCGCTGTGGGGATGGTGGCACCTGCTGATCGGCCTGGTGCTGATCGCGGCGGGCATCGCGCTCGCGAACGGCCGCACGTGGGCGCGCGTGTTCGCGGTCGTCGCGGTCGCGCTCAACGCGGTGTCGCAGCTGCTCTCCCTGCCCGCACAGCCGTGGTGGTCGATCGTGGTGTTCACGCTCGACATCGTCGTGATCTACGCGATCACCGTCCACGGTCGCGAGCTGCGCGCGTACGACCGAGCTCGTTAGCGCCGCGCTGCGGCTCCGGAACGGGGTGCGGCCCGCTCAGGACGGCGTCGACGGACCCGGTGATCGCGTCCCGGGTCAGGCCAGGAGGCTACGATGCGAGATCGGTCCTGCCGCGAGACAAGGGAGCGGACGGGACTGTCGGCGATCCCCGACGGCGGCGTACCGTGAGCCTCATGACCGTCGTGACCAATCACCGCCTCGGGGAGCCCTGCTGGGTGGACTACGCCGCCTCCGACCTGCCACGTGCGCAGGAGTTCTACACCGCGCTGTTCGGCTGGACGGCGGAGACCGGCGGCGGCGAGTACGGCGGGTACGTGACGTTCCGGCGCGACGGGCATCTCATCGCCGGGCTGGGCGAGGCGATGGAGGGAGCCCAGCCGAACGCGTGGCTCACCTACCTGCTGGTGGAGGACGCGGACGCCGGCGAGAAGGCCGTCGCGAACGCGGGAGGCACGATCCTCTCCCCCACCATGGAAGTGGGCGACCAGGGGCGTCTCGCGGTCGCCGCCGATCCCGGTGGCGCCGTCATCGGCCTCTGGGAGCCCGAGCAGCATCGCGGCTTCGAGCTCGTGGCCGAGGCGGGAGGCCTCACCTGGCACGAGCTCTACGCGCGCGACTACGCGGCCCAGGTGGAGTTCTACACGCGGGTGTTCGGCTGGACGACGACGGTGCTCGGCGACACGGCCGACTTCCGGTACGAGACGTTCGGCGACCCCGACACCCCCAGCGGCGGCGTGTTCGACGCCGACGGCATGCTTCCGCCCGGAGTGCCGTCGCACTGGGTCGTCTACTTCGGCGTGACCAGCGCGGCCGACGCGGCTGCTCGCGTGATCGAGCTGGGCGGCACCGTCGTCCGCGACCCCTGGGACAGCGAGTTCGGCCGGTTCGCGCAGGTCACCGATCCCCTCGGCGGCCTCTTCTTCGTGCATGAGGTGCCCGGCTCCATCGCCTGACCTCGCCCTCGCGACATTCGTCACGAATGTCGCGATTCGTGCCACGAATGTCGGGATTCGTGACGAATCACGGGGAGGGGGTCAGTGCACGGACGCCTGGAACGACCGGATGCGCAGCAGCACCTCGGTGCGCAGCGTTTCGGGCGCCGTCTCTTTGCACGCCCGCTGCACCACTTCGGTGAGCACGACGTTCAGGTGCGCCTCGTCGGAGCAGCCGTCGCAATTGGCGAGGTGCTCCCGAACGTCCGCAGCGTCCTCGTTGCAGAGCTCGTTGCGCAGGTACTCCTCGAGTTCGGCCTTCGCCTTCTCGCAGCCGCAGTCGGTCATTTCGTTCTCCTGGTGGTCTGCACGTCGGGGCTCTGGACCGCCGAGAGCCCGCGCTCGTGCGCGTAGTCGGTCAGAAGCTCCCGCAACATCCGTCGCCCGCGGTGGAGGCGGCTCATGACGGTGCCGATCGGGGTCTTCATGATGTCGGCGATCTCCTGGTAGGAGAACCCCTCGACATCGGCGAGATAGACGGCCAGCCGGAAGTCCTCCGGGATGGCCTGCAGCGCGTCCTTGACGGCGCTGTCGGGCAGGTGGTCGATCGCCTCCGCCTCGGCCGAGCGGCTGGAGGACGCGGTGGTCGACTCCGCGCCTCCGAGCTGCCAGTCCTCGAGTTCGTCGATCGTTCCCTGATACGGCTCGCGCTGCTTCTTGCGATAGGTGTTGATGAACGTGTTCGTGAGGATGCGGTAGAGCCAGGCCTTCAGGTTGGTGCCCTGCTGGAACTGGGCGAACGCGGCGTACGCCTTGACATACGTCTCCTGCACCAGGTCTTGTGCGTCCGCCGGGTTCCTCGTCATGCGGAGGGCGGCTGCGTAGAGCTGGTCCATGAAGGGCAGCGCCTGCTCTTCGAACAGTGCGCCCTTGTCCTCGGTTTCGGTGCTCATCACGGGCCAGTCTAGTTGCGGTCGCCGCTGTGCGATCCGGCGCGGATGCCGGATGGTCGACGGCGCCGTCGCACGGGTGCGCGGTGCGTCGAGGACAGCGGTCGCTCCTGGCACGTGCTGATCCTTCCTTCGGGCTCGATCACGGATAACCTTGACAACAATGCTGATCTCGAAATATTCCGCCCCCGACTTCGACCCCTACGGCGACAACCGCGTCGACGAGCCGAACACGCTGTGGCACGCCCCGGTCGCGGTCGGCCCGCTCACGGCCTCGGTCTCGCTGCCGGGCTCCAAGTCGCTGACCGCGCGCGAGCTCGTGCTCTCGGCTCTCGCCGACGGCCCGTCGCTGCTGCGCGCCCCCCTGCACTCGCGCGACACCGCCAACATGGTGGAGGCGCTGCGCGCGCTCGGCGTCTCGATCGTCGAGAAGCCGGGCGCGAGCGAGTTCGGCGCCGACCTGCTGATCACACCGGCGGACGAGCTGCTCGGCAGCACGACGATCGAGTGCGGCCAAGCCGGAACGGTGATGCGCTTCGTCCCGCCGGTGGCGGGGCTCGCGCTCGGGCCGACGATGTTCGACGCCGACGACTCCGCTCGGGGCCGGCCGATGGGCGCCATCATCGCCGCGCTGCGCGCACTGGGCGTCGACGTGAACGACGACGGCCGCGGCGCCCTCCCGTTCACCGTGCACGGCACCGGCGCTGTCGCCGGAGGCGCCATCGAGGTCGACGCCTCCAGCTCCAGCCAGTTCGTCAGCGCGCTGCTGCTGTCGGCGAGCCGGTTCGAGGAGGGCCTCGATCTGACGCACTCCGGCGAGCGCCTGCCGAGCCTCCCCCACATCGAGATGACCATCGCGGCGCTGGCCGAGCGCGGGGTGACGGTCGAATCGCCCGAGGTCGGCCACTGGATCGTGAGACCCGGCGCCATCGGAGCGCGCGACGTCGACATCGAGCCCGACCTCTCGAACGCAGCCCCGTTCCTGGCGGCGGCCGTCGTCACCGGGGGCACCGTGACCGTCACCGGCTGGCCCGCCTCCACGACGCAGGTGGGCGCCGATCTGGCCGACCTGCTTCCCCTGTTCGGCGCCACCGTGACGCGCGAGGGCGACCGGCTCACCGTCACCGGCCCGGAGCGGATCCGGGCCGTGCAGCTCGACCTGACCACCGGAGGCGAGCTCGCCCCGGCGATCGTGGCGATCGCGGCGCTGGCCGAGGGGCCGAGCGAGATCACCGGGATCGGTCACATCCGCCACCACGAGACCGACCGGCTCGCCGCCTTGGCCGCAGAGCTCAACGGGTTGGGCGGCTCCGTGACCGAGCTGGAGGACGGCCTCCGCATCGAGCCGCGCCCGCTGCACGGCGGCGTCTGGCGCAGCTACGAGGACCACAGGATGGCGACCGCCGGCGCGATCGTCGGCCTCGTCGTGCCCGGCGTCGAGATCGAGAACATCGCGACGACCGCCAAGACGCTGCCGCAGTTCCCCCAGCTGTGGACGCGCATGCTCGACGAGGGCACGGCGGCCTAGATGTCGTGGTGGTCGGATGACGACGACGAGGACGACGAGTACGACCTCTACGACGAGTCGACCATCCGCAGCCGGCCGAACCCCAAAGGCAACCGCCCCCGGTCGAAGCAGCGGCCGGAGCACGCGGGAGCCGAGATCGCGCGCGTGCTCGGGGTGGACCGCGGACGCTACACGGTGCTGCTCGACGAAGACGACGCAGACGAGCGACAGGTGGTGGCGGCGCGCGCCAGCGAGCTGCGCCGGTCGCCGATCGTGACCGGCGACCGGGTCGCGGTGGTCGGCGACACGACGGGCGACGAGGGCACCCTCGCCCGCATCGTGCGCGTCGAACCGCGCACGACGCTGCTGCGGCGCAGCGCGGACGACACCGACGAGGTGGAGCGCGTGATCGTCGCCAACGCCGACCAGATGCTCATCGTGGTGGCGGCGGCCAATCCGGAGCCGCGCACCCGTCTCGTCGACCGCTACCTGGTCGCCGCGTACGACGCCGGCATCGAGCCGATGCTGTGCGTCACCAAGATCGACCTGGCCGACCCCGCACCGTTCCTCCACAACTTCGCCGGCCTCGACCTCCCGGTCTTCACCAGCCGGGAGGACCACATCCCCGTGGCGGAGATCACTGCAGCCCTGATCGGGCACGACACCGTCGTGGTCGGGCATTCCGGCGTGGGCAAGTCCACCCTGGTCAACGCGATCGTGCCGGGCGCCCGACGCGCCACCGGGCACGTCAACGAGGTGACCGGCCGCGGCAGGCACACCTCGTCCTCCACGGTGTCGCTGCGGGTGCAGAGCGGCACGGAGCACGGCTGGGTGATCGACACGCCCGGAGTGCGCTCGTTCGGGCTGGGCCACGTGGATACGGCCAGCATCCTCAAGGCGTTCACCGACCTGGCGGTGATCGCAGAGGACTGCCCGCGCGGCTGCACCCACCTCCCCGACGCGCCGGACTGTGCGATCATCGAGGCCGTCGACGAGGGCCGGCTCGGCGAGACCGGCCGCGCCCGCCTCGACTCGCTGCAGCGCCTGCTCGCCACCTTCGCCTCCTGACCCGGCTCTCCGCGTCCTCGAGGGGCACGTTGTTGTCCCCTTCGCGGCCCGAAGGGGACAACAACGTGCCCCTCGGCGACCGACGTTCGCCGTGCGCGAGGCAGAATGGAGGCATGACTGAGGTTCGACTCGAGGCTGGACAGCCCGCTCCCGCATTCACGCTCGCCGACCAGGACGGCTCCCCCGTCTCGCTCGCCGATTACACAGGCGACAACGTGATCGTGTACTTCTACCCGGCGGCGATGACGCCGGGCTGCACCACCGAGGCGTGCGATTTCCGCGACAACCTCAACTCGCTCGCTTCCAGCGGCTACAAAGTCATCGGCATCTCCAAGGACGCGCCGGCGAAGAACAAGGAGTTCCAGGAGCAGGAGCGCCTCAACTTCCCGCTGCTGTCGGACGAGGACCTCGCCGTCCACAACGCCTACGGCGCCTACGGAGAGAAGAAGCTCTACGGCAAGACGGTCACCGGCGTCATCCGCTCGACCTTCGTGCTGAACCCGGACGGCACTGTGCGCCTCCCCCTCTACAACGTCAAGGCGACCGGCCACGTCGCCTCCCTCCGCAAGAAGCTCGGCCTGGACTGACGCCGCGCTCCGCCTCCGAGACGTGACAGGTCGCAGGAATCGGGTGCCCGGTTCCTGCGATCACTCACGTCTCGTCAGCGGCGGCGGGACCGGGCGATGCCGAAGGCGACGAGGAGGGCCGACGCGGCGGTGAGCAGGGCGCCGGCGATCGTGACAGCGGTGCGGAACTGGTCCGTCTGCTCGATCGTCCAGTGGGAGCTCGTGATGTCGCCGGCGAACAGGGTGGCGAGCACGGTTCCGGCAACGGCGATCCCCAGGGCGGAGGCGACCTCCGACGACGTGTCGGTGAGGGCGGCGCCGATCGTGGTGCGGTCGGCCGGCAGGCCGCCGATGACGTTGACGGCCGCCACGACGCCGTTCACCCGGAGTCCCGCTGCGACCAGCGCGAGCGCGAGCGCCACCCAGACGTAGCCGAATCCGCCGAGCGCCGTGTAGACCGCGAGCCCGGCGACGACGGCGGCGGAGCTGAGCCACGCCGCCCGCACGATCCCGACACGCGTCACGAACGGGTCGACGAACGGCCCCAGCCCGATCAAGACGGCGACCTGCGGCAGCATGCCGAGCGCCGCAAGGGCGGGAGGCCATCCCCAGTCGAGCTGGAGCTGGAGCGTCACGAGGTACCCCATGCCCGCCATCGCCACACCGGTCGCCGCCTTGTAGGCGAGCCCGCTCGACACGAGCGGCCGTGCGACGAGGGCGAGATCGAGCAGCGGATGCCGCGCCGAGCGCTCGCGCAGCACGAACAGCACTGCGCTGACCAGGGCTCCGGCCGTGACGGCCCACGGCGCCCAGGAGCGCGCGCCGGTATTGACGAACAGGGTGGGCGCCACGAGAGCGAGCACGATGGTCGCCGTTCCGAGCAGGCCGCCGACGATGTCCGCGGGTTCCCGGTGCAGGTCAGCCGGGTCGTCCTTCGCGATCCCGAAGCGGATCCCGACGGCCGCGATCACCGCGACAGGGACGTTCACGAGCAGCAGCACTTGCCACGGCGCCACCGCGAGCACCAGCCCGCCGAGCGTCGGGCCGACCGCCAGCCCGACGAGACCGACGGTGGAGATGAGGGTGATCGCCCGCACCTGCAGGCTCTCGGTGTCGAAGAGACGGAACGCCAGCGCGGCGGAGCCCGGCGTCGTCATCCCGGCGGCCACGCCCATCGCCGCGCGCACGGCGATCAGCTCGCCCGCGTCGGTGACCCAGAACGTGGCGAGGCTCGCGAGGCCGAGAAGCGCGAGGCCGATGAGCATGACGCGTCGGCGTCCGAAGCGGTCGGCAACCGCACCGAAGGCGAGCATGAGCCCGCCGAAGACGACGGCGTAGACCCCGGTCACCCACTGCAGCGCGACGGTCGAGGCGTTCAGGCTCCGGCCGATGGTGGGCAGCGCGACGTTGAGGATCGAGTTGTCGAGCATCTCGACGAGGAAGACGGCTGACAGTCCGGCCAAGGCGATCCAGGCCTCGCGGAGCGTCTGCGGCGAACGGCGCGCGGCGACGGGCGACTCGGCCAACCGGGGCTCGGATGACATGGGGACCCTCCTTTTCTGGGCGGACGGCGTTCGATCAAGGCGAACAGTGTTCGCTCAAACGAACACTGTTCTACTACCGAACGCCGTTCGTGTCAAACTGCTAGGCTGACGGCATGACCGAGCGGACGAGCGCACAGGAGCGATGGGCCGAGCGGGTCGCCGCCCTCGAGAGGGCCACGCCCGGCCGCACCCGCAAGGAGCCGCTGAGCGCAGAGCGCATCGTCGATGTCGCGTTCGACATCATCGAGTCGGAGGGCTTCGACGCTCTCACGATGCGGCGCATCGCGGTCGCGCTCGGAACCGGCCCGGCCTCGCTCTACGCGCACGTGCGCAACAAGGCGCAGCTCGACGACCTGCTGATCGGCCGGCTCTGCGCGGCCGTCCCCCTCCCCGACGCGTCAGCGACCGACTGGCGCGCACAGTTCCTCGACGTGTGCCGAGGCCTCCGCGACCAGTACCTCCGCTATCCGGGCATCTCTGCCGCCGCCTTCACCGCGGCACCGCACAGCCTGGAGACCATGCGGATCAGTGAGGGCCTGCTCTCGATCCTGCTCGTCGCCGGGGTCGACGCCGACCGGGCGGCGTGGACGATCGACGCGGCCTTCCTGTACGTGAGCGCATACAGCCTGGAGCACTCCCTGCGCGAGCAGGCGGAGGAGCGCGACGGCGAGCCCGCGCGCGACGCCGGCGAATTGGCCGAGCGGCTGCGGATGCTGCCGCCGACCCTGTTCCCGAACACCGTGGCGCACGCGGACGCGCTGACGTCTGGCTCCGGCCACGAGCGTTTCGACTTCACGCTGGACCTGCTGCTGCGAGGCGCCACCGACGGGAGCTGAGTCTCGTGTGCGACCGCGGTGTACCTTCGCTACGCCGGCAGGCGCGGCACCGACGCCAGCAGGCGCCGGGTGTACGGGTCGGTCGGTGAACCGAGCACGTCGGCTGTGCGTCCCTGTTCGACCACCCAGCCGCCCTGGAGCACCACGGTCTGCTCGCATAGCGAGGCCACGACGCTGAGGTCGTGCGAGACCATCACGATGGTCATCCCCTCGGCCGCAGCGAGCCGACCGAGCAGCTCGATGATCTGGATGCGCGTGGTGACGTCGAGGGCGCTCACCGGTTCGTCGGCCAGGAGCACCCGCGGGCGCGAGACGATCGCGCGGGCGATGGCGATGCGCTGGCGTTGGCCCCCGGAGAACTCGTGCGGGTACCTGTCGGCGGCATCCGCCGGGAGCGCCACAGCGCGCAGTGCCTCCGCCACCCGCTCGCGTGCATCGGCTCCGGAGGCGATCCGGAGCGAGGCGAGCGGTTCGCCGACGATCCTGCCGACGCTCTGCCGGGGGTCGAGCGACGAGTACGGGTCTTGGAAGACGGTTTGCACGCTGCGGCGGAACTCCCGCATCACTGTGCGGTCGCGTCGGTCGAGCGGCGCACCGTCGAACAGGACGGCCCCGGAGGTCGGCGATGCCAGGCCGAGGAGCAGCGAGAGCACCGTGGTCTTTCCCGCGCCGGACTCGCCCACCAGGCCGACGCTGCGACCCGGTTCGACGGCGAGTGCGACCCCGTCGAGGGCGGGGGCTGCGGCGCGCCGGTAGCGGAAGCCCGCGTCGCGGAGTTCGAGGACGGCGGTCACGGCACCTCCAGTGCGGAGTCCAGCTCGCGCGCGCTGCGGACGAGTTCGGCGGTGTAGGGATCGGCCGGGGCGGTGAGGATGCGCTCGATCGTGTTCTCCTCCACGACTCGTCCGCCGCGCAGCACCAGCGCGCGCTCGGTGAGCTTCGACACCACGGCGAGGTCGTGGCTGACGAAGAGCAGCGCCATTCCACGCTCGGCCACGAGCGCGTCGAGGAGCGCGAGGATGTCGGCCTGCACCGTCACGTCGAGCGCGGTGGTCGGCTCGTCGGCGATCAGCAGCTGAGGGCGGCACGCGAGGGCGGCCGCGATGGCGACCCGCTGCCGCTGGCCGCCGGAGATCTCGTGCGGGTACGCGCGTGCGATCCGCTCGGGATCGGGCAGCCGCACCTCCTCGAGGGCGGCGTGGACGGCGTCGCGCAGGGCGGAACCACGCAGGCCGAGGTGTCGGCGCAGGGGTTCCGCGACCTGCGCTCCGAGCCGCATGAGCGGGTCGAGGGCCGTCAGCGGCTCCTGGAAGACTGTGGAGGCCGTGCGCCCGCGCAGTGGGACGAGCACGCGCTCTTTCGCTCCGACGACCTGGACACCGGCCAGCTCCACGCTCCCGCTCGCGCTGAGCCCCTCGGGCAGCAGCCCGGTGATAGCGAACGAAGTAAGCGACTTGCCCGACCCGGACTCGCCGATCAGGCTGAGGCGCTCGCCCGCGTCGAGACGGAACGAGACGCCGTCGACCAGCGCCGATCCGTCACGCGCCGACACCCGCAGCCCCTGGACGTCGAGGATCATCGCGATCTCCTCCTGGTCGGGTCCGCGACGTCGCGCAGGCCGTCGGCCACCAGGTTCACGCCGACGACGAGGACGACCAGCGCGACGCCGGGGGCGATCGCACCGACCGGCGCCACGGCGACGGTGCCCTGCGCCTCTTGGAGAAGTCGCCCCCACGACGCGTTGGGCGGCGGAGCGCCGAGGCCGAGGTACGACAGGCTCGCCTCGGCGAGCACGGCGACGCCGAACTGGAGCGCGAGGTTCACGCCCAGCGTCGGCCAGATGTTCGGGAGGACGTGGCGCCCCACGACTCCGGCCCACGAGGTCCCCGACGTGCGCGCGGCCGTGACGTACTGCTGCGCGAGGACCCGCTTGGCCAGCACTCTGGTGAGCCGCGCGACGACGGCGGACATCGCCAGACCGATCGCGAGGATCGCCGTGCCGAGCGACGCTCCCTGCGCCGCGACGATGAGCATGGCGAGCAGCAGCACGGGGAAGGCGATGATGATGTCGAGCACGGCGGAGATCGTGTCATCGAGCCAGCGGCTGGCGAACGCGGCCAGCAGCCCGATGGTGATGCCGATGATCGCACCGACGACGACAGCGCCGACTCCCACGGCCAGTGCGATCCTGGCACCGATCATCAGCTGAGTCGTCAGATCGCGGCCGAAGCGGTCGGTGCCCAGCCAGTGGGCACCGCCCGGACCCTGCAGACGACCCCCCGACGTGTCGCCCTGCGCATACGGGAGCCACACGAACGAGAGCGCCGCGACGAGCACGACCAGGCCGACGAGTGTCAGCCCCACCCCGAGGGTGACCGACCTCCGCGCACGCCGGGCGGCCCGCTCCCGCGGGTCCGGCGCCGTCTGCGCGGCCTGCTCCACCACGGCGCTCATCGGTTGCCCGAAATGCTCTGCCGCAGACGCGGGTCGATGAGGCGCTGGGCGATGTCGGCGATGAAGCCGACGATGAGAACCAGCAGAGTCGAGACGAAGAGGATGCCCTGGATGTCCGGATAATCGTGCTGCCGGATGGCGGTGAGCAGCATGCTTCCGAGCCCCGGCAGCGTGTAGACGCTCTCGACCACCACAGCGCCGAGGAAGGTGGTGGCGAGCTCGATGCCGAGGATGGAGATGATCGGAACGGCGCCGTTGCGCAGGCCGTGCCTCCACATCGCCCCGCCGAACCCGGACCCGAGGGCGCGCGCGTTGCGGAGGTAGTCGCTGCCGATCACGTCGAGAGTCGCACTGCGGACATACCGTGCGATCGACGCGCTCATCACGATCGCGATGGTGATCACCGGCAGGGCCAGCGATTGCAGCGCGGCAGCGGGATCAGCCCAGTCGTCGCGCGGGAAGCCTCCCGACGGGAACCATCTCAGGTCGATCGCGAAGGCGTCGACGAGCAGGATCCCCACCCAGAAGACCGGCACCGCGATGCCGAGCTGCGAGAACGCGGAGAGCACGAGACCGTACCAGCGATCGGCCTTCCACGCCGCGACGAAGCCGATCGGGAGGGCGAGCACGAGGGCCAGGACGA
Organism: Leifsonia sp. TF02-11; assembly: GCF_017565305.1. GTDB lineage: Bacteria > Actinomycetota > Actinomycetes > Actinomycetales > Microbacteriaceae > Leifsonia. The sequence continues at coordinate 22,803 of NZ_JAGEKP010000001.1, read as the reverse complement.
ACGACAGGAGCGTCAGCGGAACGGTCACCGCGAGTCGGGACGCGATCTCGGGCCCGACCGGCAGCGACGTGATGAACGACTGCCCCAGGTTCAGCGTGAGCAGCGACCCGAACCAGTTCGCGAACTGCTCGGGCAGCGGGAGGTTGCTGCCGACCTGCTCCTGTGCCGCCTTGATCTGCTCCGGCGTCGCACTCGCCGACAGCAGCGCGTTGGCCGGGTCGCCCGGGAGCACCCTCAGCAGGAAGAAGAGCACCACCATCGCGAGCAGCAGCGACACCAGGAGGAACGCTGTGCGGCGGAGGAGGTAGGAGGTCATGATCGTTTCAGCGTAGATGCTCGGGGAGGCCGTTTCCGGCCGCCCCGAGCATCAGTGGAGAACGCGGCGGGTCCGCGCTCTGTGGATTACTTCTTGACGATGTCGTACGCGTAGAACTGCGAGTTGAGCCCGTTCACCGGGTAGCCGCTCACCGAGCTGGACGCGACGACGATCTGCGGGTACAGGTACAGCCACGCGCTGGCGGCGTCCTTGGCGATCTGCTCGTTGACCTGCTTGAGCTTCGCGGTCTGCTCGGCCGTGGTGGCCGACTGCTCCGCCTCGTTCACCCAGGTGGTGACCTGCGGGTTGTCGTACCCCCAGTAGAAGTCGGGGTTGCCGTACCAGACCACGTCGCGGTCGTTGACGTGCTCCTGCAGGGTCGCCGTGAAGTCGTGGTTCTTGAACACCTTCGTGTACCACTGGTCGGCCGAGATGGAGTTGATGTTCACCGTGATGCCGACCTTGGCGAGCTCCGTCTTGAGGAACTCGGCGACCGCGGGGTGCGGGTCGTACGTCGGGGTGTCGAGTGTGAACGCGAAGCCGTTCGGGTAGCCGGCGTCCGCCAGCTCCTTCTTGGCGAGCGAGACGTCGTACGGGTTCACCTTCGTGAGGTCCTCGTACCAGGGGTCGCTCGGCGGCACCATCGAGCCGATGAGCGTGCCGTACTTGCCCCAGATCGAGTTCAGCAGCTTCTTGGTGTCGATCGCGGAGTAGACCGCCTTGCGGACCTCGGTCTTGTCGAACGGCGCGACCTTGTCGTTGAAGGCCAGGAGCTCCTTCGTCGTCGAGTGGCCGTTGCTGATGGTGTAGTTCTTGTTGCCCTCGAACTGGGTCAGCGAGTCCGGGCTCTGGATGCTGGTGACGACGTCGACCTGGTTGGTGAGGAGGGCGTTCGAGAGGGCACTGGCGTCGGTGAAGTAGTCGTAGACGACCTCCTTGTTCTTCGCCTTGGTCCCCCAGTAGCCGTTCCAGCGCTCGAGGCTGAGCGAGCTGCCGCGCTTCCAGGTACCCAGCGTGTACGGGCCGGTGCCGTCCTCCGCCGTCTTGTAGTTCGTGGTGCCCGGCCCGTAGATCCACACGTAGCTCAGGTTGTAGGGCAGCGAGATGGAGCGCGACTTCAGCGAGATCACGACGGTCTTGTCGTCCGGGGTCTGGATGCCGGAGATGACGGCGAGCTGCGACTTGCGGGCCGACTGCGAGTCGTTCGCGAGCACGCGCTCGATGCTCGACTTGACGGCGGCGCTGGTGACCGGCTTGCCCGAGTGGAACTTCACGCCGTCGCGGAGGGTGAAGGTGTACGTCAGGCCGTCGGCGCTGGCCGTGTACTTCGTCGCGAGCAGCGGCTCGACCGCGCCGTCGTCGGTGAGCTTGAACATGCCCTCGTAGACGTTGCCGTTGAGCGCCTCGGTGACGCCCTGGCCTCCGCCCGCGGTGTTGTCCAGGTTGACGGGCTCGTAGAGCGAGCCGACGGCGATCGACGCATCGGCACCGGCCGAGGACGACGATGACGCGCCGGAGCAGCCGGCGAGGGTGAGCGCTGCGGCGATGCCGATCGCGAGCGTTGCGAGCAGGGGGGTCTTTCTCAACGGAGTTCTCCTGTGCTGTGGGGAGTGCGAAAGGGAGGGGTGAAGGTCAGTGAGCGGTGCCGTCGCGGAGCACGACGCGCTTCTCGCCCGCGGTCACGGGCACGGCGAAGCGGTTGTTCCGCGGCGGCAACGGACAGTTGTACTGGTCGGAGAAGCCGCACGGAGGCACGAAGGCTCGATTGAAGTCGAGCACAGCGTTCTCGCCGTCGCGGGTCACGAACAGGAAGCGTCCGGACGCGTACGTGCCGTCGGGGCCGTCGGCGCCGTTCGTCGGGTCGCCGAACACGAGCAGGAGAGTGCCGTCGTCGTCGAAGGCGCTCAGCGTGTACTCCACGCCGTCGCGGGCGAAGGTGATGTCGCCCGGCACCACGAGGTCGCGCGTCAGACCGTTGTCGCGGATGTGCTCGAAGGGGATCGTGCGCCCGTCGTCGACCGGAGTGAAGCGCGCCTCGACAACCCAGGACGGGTCGAACGGGAACGCCTCGATCGTCTCGAACGCACGGATCGCGGGTGACTGCGCATCCCACAGGCGGATGCCGCGCTCCGGCTCGCCCGTGTCGAGGTTGCGCCGGGTCAGCTCGGTCGCGGTCACCGTCGCGGGCTGCCCCTCGAGCGCCTGCTCGGCCGTCGTCGTATCGCCGTCCGGCAGCCAGCGGGTCTCGATCAGGGCGAGGTTCCCGGTGGGTGCTGCGACGGACGCGAGCCTCGACGCGCGCCAGTCGGCGTAGCCGGCCTCCGCGGTCTCGATGATGGACGGGGAGGCGAGGGCGGAGGTTTCAGTCACGATACCGTGCATAACAGAGCGAGTCTGCGCCTTGTTCCCATGCGGACGCTATTCGTGTGTCGTCGTGTTTCGCCCGTGGTCGTCTACATCGTCGGGAGCGACCTCCCTGGCCGTCGCGCGGACAACCGACGGCGCGAGGGCGAGGACGAAGGCGACGACGGCAGGGATGAGGAGCGCCCAGCCGACATCGGGCCGCGCGACCAGCCCCTGGAAGCTGCCGACCGCGACCGCGACCATCAGGATCTGGATGGTCACCGTCGACGCCCGCGCCCACGCGTGCAGCCGCAGGATCCCGACGAACGTGACGATCACCCAGGCCGCGCCGATCGCGACGAGCAGCGTGATGGCGATCGCGGTGGTGTACGACTGGGGGGTCAGTGTGAGAAGGTCGTACAGCAGCCAGAGCGCGAGCCCGGTCACCAGCAGCGCCTCGAGCGCGAGGATGACCGCGAGGACGATCAGCATCGGCGGCCTGACCCGCCCGGCGCGCGACGAATCGGGCGATGCGGGGACGGGCGCGGACGGATCGTGCACTATAGCATCCAGACGTTTCGAGTGTGTGTTCACAGCGTTATCCCATACAAAACTATTGATTCGGGTTAACCGCTATGGGAGCATATTCAAGGCCGAGTTAGTGCTCACAGGGTGGTGGGCAGGTCTCATTCCCCATGGATCTGAAGAACCCTGTAACGCGGCTGCTTACCTGCATTCTAGGCCCCTCGGGCCAGGAAACATCCAGCAAACAAGGAGCATATCTTCATGGATTGGCGCGACAAAGCCGCCTGCCTGACCGCGGACCCCGAGCTGTTCTTCCCCGTCGGAAACACCGGACCCGCGGTCGACCAGATCGACAAGGCGAAGGCGGTCTGCGCACGCTGCACCGTGACGGAGATCTGCCTGCAGTACGCCCTCGAGACCGGTCAGGACTCCGGCGTCTGGGGTGGCCTCTCCGAAGACGAGCGCCGCGCGCTCAAGCGTCGCGCCGCCCGCGCGCGTCGCGCCTCCTGAGCCCCTCCAGAGGCTCCCTGCAACACACCGCCGCCGAGGTGGCGCTCCCGAACACCTAGCAGACGTGACCAGCGTCCGGGAGCGCCCCTCGGCGTTTTCCGTTGGCGCACCCCCGAGGGGCACGTTGTCGTCCCCTTCGGCGTTCGAAGGGGACGACAACGTGCCTCTCGGTGCGGCTCAGACGGTCGTGAGGTAGCGGAGCGGCACCTCGATGGTGACCTCTGTCCCCTGGCCCATCATCGTGTGCCAGTCGATCGCCCCACCGAGTTCGCCCTGGATCAGGGTGCGCACGATCTGTGTGCCGAGCCCGGAGCCGACCTTGCCCTCCGGCAGGCCCGATCCGTTGTCGACGACCTTCACTGTCAGCGAGTCGTCCGTCCGGTTCGCCACGATCTCCACCTGACCCTCGCGCCCGGCCAGCCCGTGCTCCACCGCGTTCGTCACCAGCTCCGTGAGCGCGAGCGCGAGCGGGGTCGCGTACTCGCTGGGCAGCGAACCGAACGTGCCCGACTTCTTCGGGTGCACCGTCGTCGTGTGGCTGGCCGCCACCTCCGCGACCAGGAGCAGCACCCGGTCGAAGACGTCGTCGAAATCCACGATCTGCGCGAGGCCCGTCGAGAGCGTGTCGTGCACGACCGCGATCGCCGCCACCCGCCGCATGGCCTGGCTCAGCGCCTCCCTCGCCTCCTCCGAGTGCGTGCGGCGCGCCTGGATGCGCAGCAACGACGCGACGGTCTGGAGGTTGTTCTTGACGCGGTGGTGGATCTCACGGATCGTGGCGTCCTTGGTGATGAGCTCGCGCTCCTGGTGCCGCTGTTCCGACACGTCGCGGCACAGGACGATCGCGCCGACACGCTGGCCGCGGTTGCGGATCGGGATGGCGCGGAGGGACACGGTTACGCCGCGTGCCTCGATGTCGGTGCGCCACGGGGCACGACCGGTGACGACCAGCGGAAGCGACTCGTCCACCGTGATCGTGCCGGCCAGGAGGCCGGTCGTGACCGTGGCCAGGGACTCGCCCTCGAGCTCACCCGTGAAGCCCATCCGGTTGAACGCGCTCAGGGCGTTGGGGCTGGCGAACGTGGTGATGCCGTCGACGTCGAGGCGGATGAGGCCGTCCGCCGCGCGCGGCGCCCCTCTGCGCGGTGCGGCGGGCGCTCCGAGGTCGGGGAAGTCGCCCGTGGCGATCATGTTGAACAGGTCGTTCGCGCAGTCGTTGAATGTGAGCTCCTGGCGGCTCGGCGTGCGCGCTTCGCTGAGATTGGTGTGCCGCGTGATGACGGCTACCGGTTCGGGAGCGGTCTCCGGCGAGTGGACGGTGAGGCGCCGGATCACCGGGACGGCGCGGACGCGCGTCGGCGTCTCCTCATACCAGTCCGGGGCGGACGTGTCGATGATCTCCTTGGTGCGGTAGGCGTCGGTGACCTGCTGGCGCCACTCCGGCTTGATCCGCTGACCGACGAAGTCACGATAGAAGAGCGTTGCCGCACTCGACGGCCGGGCGTGCGCGACGGCGACGAAGTCGTCGTCGGTCGTCGGTACCCAGAGAACGATGTCGGCGAAGGCCAGATCGGCCAGGAGCTGCCAGTCGCCGACGAGCGAGTGGAGCCACTCCACGTCCGCCTCGGAGGAACGACCCTGGGCATGGACGAGATCACTGAGCGTCGACACTCCCCCACTATAGACAGACGCGGTCACCCCTCGGTGACGGCGGCCTGCCTCCCGAAGATCCGGCGACCGAGCGCCGTCATGAACAGGATGAGCCCGACCGTCAACAGGATGTGCCCCAGCCCGGCGATGCCGGCGATCGCGGCGGTGCTCTGCTCGCCGAGGACCGTCAGGCTGCCGTGGACGGCCAGCATGGCCGCGGTCAGCACGAGGCCGGCGTTGTAGGTCCAGAAGAACCACTGGAACAGCGGCCCGCGGGCGATCCCGAACAGCCGGTCGAGGATGAGCACGAGCAGGAAGACGACGAAGCCGAGCACGAGCAGGTGGGTGTGGACCAATCCGAGCTGGGTGTTCGCCCCGTCGGCGAAATCATGCGCCTTGGTGAACTCGCGGTAGAACAGGCCGGACCCGACACCGAGAACGAGGTAGACGACGGATGCGATGAACGAAGACTTCATGCTTCCACTCTCCCGTGCGCGACGAACGGCCGCATCGTCCGAAAGTTCGAGCTGTCCTTCGTCGCCGGCCGGCCGCGTGGGCCGACGAGGTGGAACGAGTTGTCCACACCCGCGTTGATGCCCTGGACCCCCGCGGACCGCGCTGCTTGAGTGTGAGACAGATATATCGACGACCGCGTCGACCAGAAGAATCGAGCCACCATCAGATGAACGCACTCCTTGCTCCCGTCCTCGACCGCGCCGCCGGCGGCGTCGCCGCCTTCGACGACACGGACACGCTCCGGCCGCCCGCGACGCGGCCGCCGGTCGCCGATGCGCGTCCGGAGGCGTCGGCGCTGGGCCGGCCGCCGCTCAGCGTCGTGCAGCAAGACCCCGACCCCGACCTCCGGCTCGTCACCGGACTCGACGACGATCCGAGCCTGCTGAGCGCGAAGCTGGCCCTCTGCGTCATCGAGATCCTCGCGGGCGCGCGAGCCCTGGACCAACTCGGCAGGTGGGTCAGTGATTCGGTGTATGTTCAATTGCTCCGCCGCACGGTGATCGCCTCGCGCTCGCGCGAGGCTCTGGGCGACGACGCCCGCCGCCCGCGCGTCCGCGTCGGCGAGCCGATGATCACCCGCCTGGGCGACTCCATCGTCGACGCCGTCGTCATGATCCACCAGCCGACCCGCTCCCGAGCCGTCGCCCTCCGACTGGAGCGCCACAGGAAACGCTGGCGCGCGACCGCGATCAGCGTGCTGTAGCGGCCGGCCGGTCGGCCGGGTCACGCGGGCGTGGTCTCTGTGACGCGGGGCCGATGTGCGATGTGCGGTGTGCATGTGCGGCTAGCGGGGTTGCCGCGGCGCGGGGTGCACGCGGCCTCCGTCAGGTGGCCATGTCGACGGCGGGCTGCCGGACGCTGTAGCCGCGGGCGCGAGGCGCGAGGCGGTCGACCGCGATTGGCGGCTATTTCCGCCGGCCGGTGACGGTGCAGGGCGCGCAGCCCCGTGACGCGGGCAGCTTACCGGCGTGCGGCCAGCACTGGGTCTCGCGGCGCGAGTCGCGCGACCGCAGGCGGGGCCCGCGACCGCGATTAGTGGACTAAATCCGCCGGCCCGGTCACGGTACGGGGCACATAGCCCCGTGACACGGGCCGGTGGCCGGTACGCGGCCTGCACGAGGTGTCGCGGTGCGGGCCGCGCGCGAGGCCCGCGACCGCGATTGGTGGCACTAACTCAGCCACCCCGGTCACGTCACAGGGCGCGTGGCCCCGTGACGCGAGCCGCTCGCCGGCGTGCGCCGGCTGGCGCGGGGTGTCGCGGCGCGAGTCGCTCGAACGCGCGCGACGCCCGCGACCGCGATTAGTGCGCTGAATCGCGGCAGCGTTGCCGCGACCGCGATTGGCGGCTAAATCCGCCCGGCTGCGCGTGGCTGCGGCGCAGCGGCCACCGAGAGCCACCCGCAAACCACGGACGGCGGTGCGACCACGTGGCCGCCCCGCCGTCCGGCGGTGCACTGAGGTCAGCGCTTCTTGGCTTGCGCCCGGCGCTCCGCACGGTTGGTGGGTGCGTCGTCGGATTCCTCCACACGCTGGCCGAACGCGCCGCGCTGGTTGGACGCCTGAGCGGGAGGGGCCGCGGGGGCCGGGGCCGCCTGGCGCTGGGCGCGCTGCGCGCGGTCGGTTGCGGCCTTCTCGATCTGGCCGCGCTGGTTGCGGACCTCGACCTCACCCTGCTCGCCGGGAGCCGAGTAGCTGAGCCGGCCTTCGGACGAGTCGCCGCGGGCGAGGCCCTTGGCTGCGACGGCCGGGGCCGCCACCTCGTCTGGCGCCTGGTTGACCTCGACCTCCAGGTTGAACAGGAAGCCGACCGTCTCCTCGCGGATCGCACCCATCATCTGCTGGAACATCGCGTAGCCCTCGCGCTGGTACTCGACCAGCGGGTCGCGCTGGGCCATTGCGCGCAGACCGATGCCGTCCTTCAGGTAGTCCATCTCGTAGAGGTGGTCGCGCCAGCGGCGGTCGATCACCGACAGCACCACGCGGCGCTCCAGCTCGCGCATCGCGGGCGATCCGAGAGACTCCTCGCGCTTCTGGTAGGCGATCTTGGCGTCCGACATGATCTCGCGGCGCATGAAGTCGCGGTTGATGCGGCCCTTGTTGCCGGCCTCGGAGATGACCTCGTCGATGGAGACGCCGACCGGGTAGAGCGTCTTGAGCTCGGCCCAGAGCGCGTCGAAGTCCCAGTCGTCGCCACTGCCCTCGCCGGTGTGCTGGTCGAGGATGTCGTCGATGACGTCGGTGAGGAACTTCTGCACGCGCTCGTGGAGGTCGTCGCCCTCCAGGATGTGGCGACGGTCGCCGTAGATGGCCTCGCGCTGGCGGTTGAGCACATCGTCGTACTTGAGGACGTTCTTGCGGATCTCGGCGTTGCGCGCCTCCACCTGCGACTGCGCGCTGCGGATGGCGCGGCTGACGACCTTGGACTCGATCGCCATGTCGTCGGGGACGCTGGTGCGGCCCATCAGACTCTCGGCCGCGCCCGCGTTGAACAGACGCATGAGGTCGTCGGTCAGCGACAGGTAGAAACGGCTCTCGCCCGGGTCGCCCTGGCGGCCGGACCGACCGCGCAGCTGGTTGTCGATGCGGCGCGACTCGTGGCGCTCGGTGCCGAGCACGTACAGGCCGCCGGCGGCGATGACCTTTTCGGCCTCCTCCGCCACCTTCGCCTTGACGTCCTCGAAGACGCCGTCCCAGGCCTCCTCGTACTCGTCGGGGGTCTCGACCGGGGACAGCCCACGGGCGTTCATCTCGGCGACCGCGATGAACTCCGCGTTGCCGCCGAGCATGATGTCGGTTCCACGGCCGGCCATGTTGGTGGCGACGGTCACGGACCCGAGCCGCCCGGCCTGGGCGACGATCGCGGCCTCGCGCGCGTGGTTCTTCGCGTTCAGGACCTCGTGGCGCACGCCCTTCTTGGCGAGCAGGCGCGACAGGTACTCGCTCTTCTCGACGCTGGTCGTGCCGACGAGCACCGGCTGACCCTTCTCGTAGCGCGCGGCGATGTCTTCGACGACCTGGTCGAACTTGGCCTTCTCGTTCTTGTAGACGAGGTCGGGCTGGTCCTTGCGCTGCATCGGCTTGTTCGTCGGGATGGGGACGACGCCGAGCTTGTAGGTGCTCATGAACTCGGCCGCCTCGGTCTCGGCGGTACCGGTCATGCCCGACAGCTTCTTGTACAGCCGGAAGTAGTTCTGCAGCGTGACCGTGGCGAGCGTCTGGTTCTCGGCCTTGACCTCCACGCCCTCCTTGGCCTCGATGGCCTGGTGGATGCCCTCGTTGTAGCGACGGCCGACCAGGATGCGGCCGGTGTGCTCGTCGACGATGAGCACCTCGCCGTTCATGACGACGTAGTCCTTGTCGCGCTTGAAGAGGGCGTTCGCCTTGATCGCGTTGTTGAGGAACGAGATGAGCGGCGTGTTCGCCGATTCGTAGAGGTTGTCGATGCCGAGGTAGTCCTCGACCTTCTCGATGCCGGGCTCGAGAACGCCGACGGTGCGCTTCTTCTCGTCGACCTCGTAGTCGACCTCGGGCGTGAGGCGCGTGGCCAGGCTCGCGAACTCGTTGAACCAGCGGTTCGCCTCGCCGGACGACGGACCGGAGATGATCAGCGGCGTGCGCGCCTCGTCGATGAGGATCGAGTCGACCTCGTCGACGATCGCGAAGTAGTGACCGCGCTGCACCATGTCGCTCGCCTGCCACGCCATGTTGTCGCGGAGGTAGTCGAAGCCGAACTCGTTGTTCGTGCCGTAGGTGATGTCCGCGGCGTACTGCTCGCGGCGCTCCTCGGGGGTCTGACCGGCGAGGATCACCCCGGTGCTCATCCCGAGCGCGCGGAACACGCGGCCCATGAGCTCCGACTGGTAGCTCGCGAGGTAGTCGTTGACGGTGATGACGTGCACGCCGCGGCTGGCGATCGCGTTGAGGTAGGCGGCCGTTGTCGCGACCAGGGTCTTGCCCTCACCCGTCTTCATCTCGGCGATGTTGCCGAGGTGGAGGGCGGCGCCGCCCATGATCTGCACGTCGAAGTGCCGCATGCCGAGCGTCCGCTTGGATGCCTCGCGCACGGCGGCGAACGCCTCCGGCAGCAGGTCGTCGAGCGACTCGCCGTTGCTGTAGCGCTCGCGCAGCTCGACGGTCTCGTGCATGAGTTCGTCGTCGGTCAGCTCGCTGAAGTCGTCCTCGAGGGCGTTGACCGCCTTCGCGTACGCCTCCAGGCGCCGGAGGGTGCGTCCCTCGCCGACGCGGAGAACCTTTTCAAGAACTGAGGCCACTGATGCACTCCATTTTGCTCGGTCGGGCCGATGATGCCCGCGCCCCGGCGGGCGCACGCCGCACGGCACACTCCGCCGACGATAGAGAACATCGTACTTGGTCAGCCCCGGGAGACGTCCCGTGGGCGCTGGGAGGGGGCTGAAAGGTGCGTGAACGGGCGGCGACGGGCCGACGCGGACCGAAGACGCCGATGGCGTGCGCCGCCCAGGCGCACGCCATCGGCGCGTGCGTCAGCCGAGCTTGCGGCTGGCCGTCGCGACCTCCTGCAGCTCCTCGGCGTCGTCGTCGAGGGCGATCACGCCGTAGTCCCAGCCTTTGCGGCGGTAGACGACGCTCGGTCGCTTGGTCTCCTGGTCCACGAACAGGTAGAAGTCGTGGCCGACCAGCTCCATGTAGTACAGCGCGTCGTCGACGGTCATCGGGATGCTCGCAAAGACCTTCTGGCGGATGACGACAGGACTGTACTCCTCCTCGACCTCGCTCGACTCCGTCTCGTCGGTGACGGCGGGAACGCTCCCTGTGCGCACCTGGTCGAGCACCGACACAGGCGCCGCGGCGAGTCCGACGGCACTGAACCCGTCGGTGCTGGCCTCGCGGAGCGACGTCGGCCTGTGCTGCCCGCGATGAACCTTGCGCCTGTCCTTGGCCCTTCTGACGCGTTCGAGGAGCTTGCCGAGCGCGATGTCGAACGCCGCGTACTTGTCGGTGCCGGTCGCCTCCGACCGGACCACCGCCCTCGGTCCGACCAGCGTCAGCTCGACGCGATCGTCGCCGTTCTGGGATCCTGCCTTCTCGTTGTGTCTGCTGACCTTGATCTCGAACGAGATGGCCCGCTCGGCGAGATGCGCGACCTTGTCGGCCTTCTCTGTCGCGTATTCGCGGAACCGATCAGTGATTCCCAGGTTGCGTCCGACGATGTTGATGTCCATGGAGACCTCCCTGATCCGGCGTGACGTCCGCCCGGATCACGAAGGGCGGAATCGCTCGCGCCTTTTCGACTACCGTAGTGCCCCACCGTGCGTTAAGGAACCGTAATCAGGGGGTGAATTCTGAGGCACGGCGGAGCTCATCGATGCCGCGGCGTCTGCGCGATCGTGGCAGCTCCGGCCACCACGCCGCCGGCCGCAGCGATCGCCCTGGCGGCCTCCACGAGAGTGGCGCCCGTCGTCACGATGTCGTCGACGATCAGACAGCGTCTCCCCGCCAACCGGTCGGAGGCGACGATGCTGCCCTCGCGATTGCGCTCGCGGTCGCTCGACGAGAGCCCGGCCTGGTCGGCGGTCTGTCGCGTCAGCCGCAACGCGCGCCACAGCGGCGGATCGAGGATGCGCGAACGTGAGAGGACCATCCCCGTGGGGTGATAGCCCCTGCGCCTCCAGGCCGCGCGCGTCGAGGGGATGAGCACGGGCACGACCCGATCGCCCCTGCCGGCACGCGCACCCACCTCGGCGCCCTCGCCGACACCCACGCCGACGCCCGCACCGGCACCCGCGATCGCGGCCCGCAGCGCGCCGGCCAGGGCGGAAGCGGCATCCACCCTCCCGGCGTCCTTATAGGCCAGGAGCACCGCGCGGGGCACGCCGTCGTACTCGAGGGCCGAGCTGACCGAGATCCCCGCGACCGTGCGCGTACGCAGGTGCGGCGCGAGCGAGCGCTCGCACGCAGTGCACACCGACCGGTCGGGTACGGAGCAGCCGGCGCAGCGGACCGGTAGCAGCACGGCGGCGGCGTCGAGGAGCGCATCCCGGACTGGTCGGCGTGCGGGCGAGGGAGCGGCAGGTGTCGAGGTCATGCCTCCAGCCTCGTCGGTGGTCTCCCTCCGCATCCGCCGGCGCCCGAGATCAGTGGATAACCCGCGGTCGGCACGGGCTGTGGAGGACGTCAACCAGGGCTGACGCCGGTCAGGGCTGGCCGAGCTGGACGGCGAGAGCGCCGACCTTGTCGGTCTGCGTCTGCCAGCCGCTGCCCGTCGGAGCCTGGAGCGTGCCGTCTGCGGCGAGCACGAGGTAGCGAGAGAGGCCTCCAGCGCCGGCGATCGTACGCCCGGCGGTCGGACCTGCGGTCGTCGTCGACGTGCCGCCGATGGTCTGCTCCGTGATGACCGTGGCATCCCCGTTCGTCGTCGAAAGGACGGCGACGGTGAGCTCCCCCGTCCACGCGATCGACATCGGCGTTCCGTCGCCGACCGCCAGTTCGATCGGTTGCGTGATGGCGGTCGGCAGCCCGTCCGTGTCCCGGACGACCCCCGCCGCGACCACCGCGTAGCCTGTCGCGGTGCTCAGCACCGCGACGACGCGCGTGCCGTCGCGAGAGACGGCGAGCGCGACGATCCCGACCGCTCCGGGCCAGGCCACCTTCACCGCGTGCGGCTGCCCGTTCGAGCCCGCGACCTGGAGAGCGTCGGGTGCAGTGGCGGGCACGCTCCACAGCCAGCCGTTGTTGTCGAGGGCCGGCGCGATCAGTCCCGGTCTCGTGTCGACGCGGACCGGGTCGCCCGACTTGCGCACGAGCACGGCGGCTCCGTGCGACAGCACCGCGACCTGGTCGCGGTTGGCGTCCACGGTCGCCGCGCTGGGCTGCAGCGCCACCACCTTGTCGCTCACGCCGCTCAGATCGGTGATCGTCGACCCGTTGAGGAGCCCGAAGCTGTCGCCCCGGTAGACGATCGCGTGCGAGTCGACCGACGGGTCCTGGAGCGGGGATGACGAGTCGGAGAGCGACGAGATCTGCTGCACGTTGCCTTCGATCGAGAGCTGGACGGACGAGGCAAGCGCGCCGAGGCTCTGCTGGAGCTGGAGCTGCATGCGCTGCAGCTGCACCTGGTCCGCCTGCCCGGCCTCCGAGCTGAGGTCGACGCGCGCGACACCCCCGGCCGTCGTGACCGAGGGGACCGCGAGCTGCGTGCCCTGCGGGAAGGCGGTCGTCACGGCGCCGTTCAGCCATTTGGCCGGCCCGGCGAGCACGGCGCCGGCGACACGGGTCGCCGCCGACGCGACCCGCGCCGGGAACCAGCGCGCATCCGGCACCAGGTAGGTGTAGCCGGCACTGTAGAAGTACAGCGTCTGCTGGCTGTACACGGCGCGGAAGGTCGGGTCGTCGATGACGACGCCATCGGGCGCCACCGCGATCCTCCACTGCCCGTTCTCACGCGCGAGCTCGTAGGAAAGGCCGATCGGCGCCTTGCTCGCCAGCGGCCGGTACGACCCGACGCTGTCGACGTTGGCGACCGGGATCACATCGACCGACCACTGGTTGCCCTCGTGGTCGAACGTGCGGTTGCGGCCGTCGTCGATGGTGACCGACTCGTCGGGGTTCCACGAGGCCGCCATCGACTTCGTCAGGTACTTGCGGGCGATCTGGAAGTTGTTCTTCGGGCTGGACGCGGCGTCGATGAAGCCCTGGACGATCCGCTGCGGCGATGCGCCGTTCTCGGGAGGCGACGGGTTGAAGTCGAGGTCGAGCTGGTCGTTGACCTGGGCGACGGGGCCGCCCCGGCGCACGGGTCCGGAATCGGGGATGCTCGCGCACCCCGCGAGCACCAGGGCGAGCGTGATCGCCACCGCCGCACCCAGTCCCCGTGCCGTCCGCCGGATCATGCCCGTGCCTCGCTTCCCGGACGCACGATGCCGTCGTCGATGTTGTCCGAGCCCGCGCTCGCGATGGCCGCCGAATCGATCGTGGTCGCGTCCGCACGGCGGCCCGGTTTGGCGCCCGCGTCGACGGGAGGCAGCGGCAGGGGCGACGAGATGATGCCCTTGCCGGTGACGCGCGGCAGGGTGAGCCGGAAGCAGGCGCCCTCGCCCGGCATCGACCACACCTGCAGCCAGCCGGAATGCAGTGTGACGTCCTCGAGGGAGATGGCCAGGCCGAGACCCGTGCCGCCGAGGGTGCGCTTGCGCGACGGATCGGCCCGCCAGAACCGGTCGAAGACGTGGTTGACGTCGTTCTGGCTCATCCCGATCCCGTAGTCGCGGACGGCGAGCGCGACGGCCGTCTCGTTACTGTCGACGGTCACCACCACCGGTGCCCCTTCGCCGTGCTCGATCGCGTTGCCGAGGAGGTTGCGGACCACCCGGCGGATGCGCCGCGGGTCCATTTCGACATCGAAGTAGCCGCCCGGCGCCTCCAGCCGCAGTTCCGATCCATTCTGCTCGGCGACCGACCTGAGCTCGTCGACGACCTCTTCGGCGAGACGCACGAGGTTCGTGGGTTCCGGTTCGAGTGCCACGGAGCCCGCATCGTATCGGCTGATCTCCAGCAGGTCGGAGAGCAGCCGGTCGAACCGCTCGATCTGGGTGTGCAGGAGCTCGGCGGTCCGTGTGGTCGCCGGCGGGAACGAGCCGCGCTGGTCGTAGATGACGTCGCCGGCGAGCCGGATCGTGGTCAGCGGCGTCCTCAGCTCGTGCGACACGTCGGAGACGAAACGCTGCTGCAGCTGCGACAGCGTCGCCAGCTGGTTGATCTGGCTCTGGAGGCTGTCCGCCATCCCGTTGAACGAGCGCGCCAACGACGCGAAGACATCCTCGCCCTTCTCGGGGATGCGCACCGCGAGGTCGCCGGCGGCCAGCCGTTCGCTCGTGCTGGCCGCCACCCGGATGGGCTCGACGACGAAGCGCACGATGAGCCAGGTGATGGCGCCGATCAGCACGATCAGCGCGAGGCCGGCCAGCAGGAGCGTGTTCTGGACGAACAGGAGCGTGTTCTCCGAGTCGCGCAGGTTGTAGCCGATGTAGAGCTCGTAACGGCCGTACGACGGCAGCGTCAGCTGGGTCCCGACGACGATCCCCGGGTCGGTCGAGTCCGTGCCCGAGGGCAGGGCCACCGACTGGTAGAACTGCTTCGTCCCGCCGTTCTTCACGGCGGTCCGGAGCTCCGGAGAGATGACCGGGTTGAGCGCCGGACTGCCGCGGTCGGGCGGTGCGAGAACGCTCGTGTCCTGTCCCGGCACGCGGTATGCGGCGATCAGGCGGCTGGAGGTCGACGCCTGGACCGCCTGGAGGGTGGAGTTGAGCAGGTTCTTCCCGCTGTCCGACGACCCGATGTCCGAGGCGTTCAACGTCGTCTGGGCGGCGGTCGTCGCCCGGCTGGAGTCGCGCAGCGCCTGGTCGAGGCGTGACTGGTAGAGGTCGTTGCTGATGCTGAGCGCCATGTAGACGCCGGTGACGAGGATCGCGACACCGGTCAGGAGGAGCGTGATCGCGACCGTCCGCAGCTGCAGGGAGCGGCGCCAGAGCCGCGCGAGCTCGGACGGTACCTGCCGCCACCACTCCCTGTCGGGCCAACGGAAGCGCATCGCGGCCTCCCGGTCAGGTCGCCGCGCCGGCGCGGTAACCGACACCGCGCACGGTCATCACGATCTTCGGGTTGTCCGGGTCCTGCTCCACCTTGGCGCGCAGGCGCTGCACGTGCACGTTCACCAGCCGGGTGTCTGCCTTGTAGTGGTATCCCCAGACCTGCTCGAGGAGCATCTCGCGCGTGAACACCTGCTGCGGCTTGGAGGCCAGCGCGAGCAGGAGGTCGAACTCGAGCGGAGTGAGGGCGATGCGGGCGTCGCCGCGGCGCACCTCGTGGCCGGCGACGTCGACGAGCAGGTCGCCGACGCGCAGCTGCTCGGCGGGCGGTGCCGTCGGGGCGGGACGCAGGCGCGTGCGGATTCGGGCGACGAGCTCCTTGGGGTTGAACGGCTTGACCATGTAGTCGTCGGCGCCGGACTCGAGGCCCTTGACGACGTCGGCCGTGTCGGACTTGGCCGTGAGCATGATGACGGGCGTGCCGGACTCGGCGCGGATGCGGCTGCACACCTCGATGCCGTCGAGGCCGGGGAGCATGAGATCGAGGAGGACGAGGTCGGGCTTGGAAGCACGGAAGATGTCGATCGCCTGGGCTCCGTCTTCGCAGAACACGGGGTCGAATCCCTCGGTGCGGAGCACGATGCCGATCATCTCGGCGAGCGCGGTGTCGTCATCGACCACCAGGATGCGACTAGTCATGTCCGAAGATTCCCCTGAACCCCTCTCGGGCGGCGCGCGCCGCGGATGTAACGGGTCCAGCGTAGTCGAGGAGGCTGCACGAGCCTTGTATGCCGGCCCGATGCCGGCTGTGCGCCGTTTGCCGGCTGTGCGCCGTTTGCCGGCTGTGCGCCGTTTGCCGGCTGTGCGCCGTTTGCGCCGGTTGCCTGGCATGCGCAGCGACGTGCCCCGTGGACGGGGCATCGCGGGAAAGGAGGATGTGCCAGCATGGGAGCACGCATCAGGCGGGGGATGAGAGGCACGGCGTGAGCGACGACCAGACCTGGCGGGCACCTGGCTCGACCGACGACGCGACAGCGGGCGGCGGGACGGGACCCGAAGGCGCGACGCCGCCGCCTGCTCCTCCCACACCTCCGGCGCCGCCGACCGCTCCCCCGCCGACCGCGCAGGCTCCGCAATACGGCGAGTACGCGCCGGGGTATCCGCAGCCGGGGTACCCACAGCAGGGATACCCACAGCAGGGATACCCACAGCAGGGATACCCACAGCAGGGCTACCCCCAGCAGGGCTACCCCCAGCAGCCCGGCTGGCAGCAGCAGCCCGGCTGGCAACAGCAGCCAGGATGGCAACAGCGGCCAGGATGGCAACAGCAGTATGGTGCTCCAGGCGCTCAGCCCGGGTGGGCTCCGCCGCCCAAGCCCGGACTCGTGCCGTTGCGCCCCCTGGCGTTCGGCACGCTCATCGGAGCCCCGTTCCAGGCTCTGCGGCGCAACCCCAAGATCACGGTCGGCGCCGCGCTGGTGCTGCAGGGCATCCCGACCATCGTCGTCTCGCTGCTCATCTTCGGCGGCGGCTACCTGCTGTTCTCGCGGATCGACAATGCGGACGCCGCCGACCGCGGCGCGATCACCGCGGGCGCCGTGGGCGGCAGCATCGTGCTCGGCGTGCTGGCGGTCGTCATCTCGGGGATCTTCGGCGCACTCCTGCAGGGCATCGTCGTCAGCGAGGTGTCGCGCGAGACCCTCGGCGAGAAGCTGACCTTCCGGGCTCTCTGGGCGAGGCTCCGCAGCCGTTTCGGAGCCTTGGTCGGCTGGACGTTCCTGTGGTCGCTGGGCTGGCTGCTGGCGTTCGCCCTCGTGATCGCCGTCATCGTGGCGCTGGCGATGCTCGGCGGCACGGCGGGCGTGATCGGCGCCGTCCTCGCCGGGCTCGGCGGCGGCTTCGGGCTGCTGGCCCTCTTCGTCTGGCTCTACACCAAGCTGTCCATCGTGCCGAGTGCGCTCGTGATCGAACGGCTGCCGCTGCGGTCGGCGATCGCCCGCTCGTGGCGGCTCACCACCGGGTACTTCTGGCGCACCTTCGGCGTGCTCATCCTGCTGTACCTCATCATCTACGCCGTCACGCAGGTGATCTCGATCCCGTTCGCCTTCATCGGTTTGATGGCCGGGGGCGTGTTCGCCCCGACCTCGCTCAGCTCGCCCGACTCGACCAGCTTCAGCGCGGTGCTAGCCAGCCAGCTCGGCGCGAATGTTCTCACGTCCGTCGTCGGCGCGATCGTCGGAGCGATCGGCAGCGTCGTGCAGTCGGCCGCGCTCGGCCTCATCTACATCGACCTCCGGATGCGCAAAGAAGGGCTCGACCTGGAGCTCGTGCGCTTCGTGGAGGCTCGCCAGACCGGCCACGACCTGCCCGACCCGTACACGCAGCCCGCGCCGAGCGCGACCTGGCCGGGCGCCTGAGCGTGCTCCCGCTCTCGGCGCTCCGGCTCGACGTGCCGGTGGATCCCAGTTCGCCACAAGCTCAAGACTGGCTGCGCAACGAGCTCGCCAAGCCGGAGTACCAGGCCGCCAAGCCCACCTGGTTCGACCTCGCGTCCAAGGCCGTCCAGGACTGGCTGGGATCGCTGTTCAGCGGGCCGACGGGCGATGCCGGACCGGTGCTGCTGGTGGTGGTCGTGCTGATCGTCGCCGCGCTGATCGTCGCCGCGTTCCTGATCTTCGGCCGGCCGCGCGTCAACCGCAGGGCCGCCTCGGACCGACGCGCGCTGTTCGGCGCCGACGACGCGCGTTCGGCGGACGAGCTGCGCCGCTCGGCGGCGGAGGCCGCCAGGGCGGCGGACTGGCCGCTGGCGATCGAAGAGCAGTTCCGGGCGATCGCCGCAGCGCTCGACGAGCGCACCCTCGTGGACGTGCGCCCGGGGACGACCGCCACCGAGTTCGCCGCCCAGGCCGCGCGCTCCGCTCCCGACCAGGGCGCAGAACTCCGCCAGGCCGCGAAGACCTTCGACGAGGTGCGCTACCTCGACCGGCCGGGCTCCGAGGCCGGATACCAGCAGCTCGTCGCCCTCGACGCACAGCTGCAGCGCATCCGTCCTGCTCAGGAGGCGGTGGTCGTGTGACGGGCATCCTGCCACCGGGCACGACCCAGCAGCGCGAGCCCGCGTCCGTGCCCGCATCAGTCCCGACCGGGGAGGACGCGGTCGCCGCCGCGGTCTCCCCCACCGTCCGACGAACCGCCCGCCGTGCCGTGCCGTGGATCGTCCTCGGCGTCATCGCCCTGCTCGTCGCCCTCTCCAGCCTGGCGCTGGGGGCGGGGCGCAGCATCGGCGGCGACCCACTGAGCACCACGAACCCGGGACCGGTGGGCAGCAAGGCGCTCGCCCAGGTGCTCGGCCAGCAGGGCGTGACCGTGAAGACGGCCGCCTCCCTTGCCCAGGTGCGCGACGCCGCAGGCGACGACACGACCGTGCTCGTCTACGACCCCGAGGGCAACCTCGACCACGAAGGCTACGACCAGCTGACCTCGGTGGCGAGCACCATCGTCGTCGTCGAGCCGCACTTCGCGGCGCTGCAGGCCCTCGCTCCGACGGTCCACGCGGCGGGCGAACCGGGAGGTGTGGCCTCCGCCGGATGCGACCTCCCCGCCGCCCAGCGCGCCGCGCGCATCGACCCGCGCGCCACCACGAACACCGACGGCACCTCTGCGCCCGGCACTTTCCGGGCGAGCGGCGACGCCACGGCCTGCTTCGAGGGCTCTGGGGGGCGCGCGTCGCTGGTCGAGACCTCCTACCAGGGCCGCACGGTCTACCTGCTCGGCTCGGCGGCCGTGCTGATGAACGACGGGATCGACCGTCTCGGCAACGCCGCTCTCGGCCTCAACCTCCTCGGCGAGCACCGCACGCTGGTCTGGTATCTGCCGGGTCTGATCGACCGCTCGGTCAGCGGTCCGGCCGACCTCGCCTCCCTCACACCCGGCTGGGTGACCCCCGTCGTGATCCTGCTCACGCTGGTGTTCGTGGCGGCGGCCGTGTGGCGCGGCCGCCGGTTCGGGCCGCTGGTGGTGGAGCACCTCCCCGTCGTCGTCCGCGCCGGCGAGACGCGCGAGGGCCGCGCCCGCCTGTACCAACGATCGTCGGCCCGGCTCCGCGCCGCCGACGCGCTGCGCATCGGCACGATCGGCCGGCTGAGCACGATCGTGGGACTGCCCCGCGCCGCAACGACCGACGAGGTCGCCGAAGCCGTCGCGGCGCTCACCGGCCGAGACCACGCCGCTCTCCTCCTGTTGCTGGTCGATGAGCACCCGCGCTCGGATCGCGAGCTCATCGACCTCTCCGACCGGCTGGCGGAACTCGAACGCGCCACCGCAGCCGCCGCCTCCCCCGACCATCCGCGATCGACCGGAAGAATGGAACCATGACCGACCTCACGACCGGATCCCACCGAGCCGACGCGAACCCGGCCGGCGCTCCCGCCGCCGGCTCCGCCGACCTGCGCCACGCCCTCGCCCGGGTGCGCGCAGAGGTCGGCAAGGCCGTCGTCGGACAGGACGGGGCCGTGACCGGCCTCATGATCGCGCTGCTCGCACGCGGGCACGTGCTGCTGGAAGGCGTCCCCGGCGTCGCCAAGACGCTGCTGGTGCGCTCGCTCAGTGAGGCGCTGAGCCTCTCGACCACGCGCATCCAGTTCACTCCCGACCTGATGCCGGGCGACGTCACGGGATCGCTGGTCTACGACGCGCAGACCGGCGGGTTCGTGTTCCGCGAAGGGCCGGTGTTCACGAACATCCTGCTCGCCGACGAGATCAACCGCACGCCTCCCAAGACGCAGTCGGCTCTGCTGGAGGCGATGGAGGAGCGCCAGGTCAGCGTCGACGGCGTCAGCCGCCGCCTTCCCGACCCGTTCATCGTCGCGGCCACGCAGAACCCGATCGAGTACGAGGGGACGTACACGCTCCCGGAGGCGCAGCTCGACCGCTTCCTGCTCAAGCTCACGCTCGACGTGCCGGAGCGCGAGGCCGAGGTGGAGGTGCTGCGCAGGCACGCCGCCGGGTTCAACCCGCGCGATCTGGCCGGCGCGGGCGTCACGCCGGTGCTCGACGCGCGACAGCTGAACGACGCCCGCGCGGCGGCGGCGGCCGTCGGCGCCAACCCGGACGTGCTGGCGTACATCGTCGACCTCGCGAGGGCGACGCGCCGCAGCCCGTCGGTGCGGCTCGGCGTGAGCCCGCGCGGCACGACCGCGCTGCTCGCCGCGGCCAAAGCGTGGGCGTGGCTGTCCGGCTACGACTCGATCACGCCGGACCATGTGCAGGCCATGCTCGTCCCGGTCTGGCGGCACCGCATCCAGCTGCGTCCGGAGGCCGAGCTCGAGGGTGTCGGCGCCGACGCGATCCTGCGCTCCATCGTGCAGCAGGTCCAGGTCCCGATCTAAGGCGAGCCGATGACCGTGTCCGGACGTTTCGTCGCCCTGCTGGCGCTGGGCGTCGTCCCCGTCGTGCTCCTCGGCGGGGAGCAGGCGCTCGCGTACGCCGCGCTGGGCGGCTGGGTGCTGCTGTGCGTCGTGCTCGGGGCGATCGACCTGGCGCTGGCCGCCTCGCCGCGGCGCGTGCGGGTGGCCCGTGAGCTTCCTGCGCGCGTACGGCTGGGCGCCGACGCGACCGCCGAGCTGTTCGTCACCAACGTCGGGACCCGCACCCTGCGCGGCGTGCTGCGCGACGCGTGGGAGCCGTCGGCCGGGGCCGAGCCCTCCCGCATCGCCATCAGCATCCCGCCGGGCGAGCGCCGGCGCGTCACGGTCGGGCTGCGGCCCTGGCGCAGAGGCGAGCGCCGCGTCGAGCAGCTCACGGTGCGGGCGGTCGGCCCGCTCGGACTGTGGTCGCGGCAGGCGACGTTGGCGGCGCCCGGCCGGATCCGCGTGCTGCCGCCGTTCACGTCCCGCAAGCACCTGCCGTCGCGACTGACGCGGCTGCGCGAACTCGACGGCACCACGAGCGTGATGTTGCGCGGCCAGGGCACCGAGTTCGACTCGCTCCGCGAGTACGTCCGCGGCGACGACGTGCGCTCCATCGACTGGCGGGCGACGGCACGACGGCACGACCCGACGGGAGGCCGCGGTGCCCGTGTCATGGTCCGCACCTGGCGCCCGGAGCGCGACCGTCGCGTGGTGGTCGTGATCGACACCGCGCGCACCTCCGCCGCGCGCATCGCCGACGAGCCGCGCATCGACACCGCGTTCGAGGCCTCCCTGCTGCTGGCTGCTCTCGCGACACGTGCAGGCGACCGCATCGACCTGCTCGCCTACGACCGGGTCGTGCGCGGCCGCGTGCAGGGGGCGACGGGCGCGGAGCTGCTGTCGCGGATGGTGGACACGATGGCGGGCATCGAGCCCGCGCTCATCGAGATGGACTGGTCGGCCGTGCCCGCCCAGGTGGGGGCGATGACGAGCCAGCGCTCCCTGGTGGTGCTGCTGACCTCCATCGACGCGCCGGGCGGTTCGCGCGGCCTGCTGTCGGTGCTCCCCCAGCTGACGAAGAAGCACATCGTGGTGGTCGCGAGCGTGACCGACCCCGAGGCCGAGGCCGCCGCGCTGCAACGCGGGCGCAGGGAGGACGTGTACCGCGCCGCCTCCGCCGAGCGCGCGCTGCTCGACGTCGCGCGCGTTTCGGCCGCGGTGCGCCGCCTCGGCGGGGAGGTCGTGACGGGCTCCCCCTCGGACCTGCCGCCCGCCCTCGCCGACCGCTACCTCGCGCTGAAGGCCGCCGGACGCCTTTGACGGCGCGGCGGCGCGCCGCGCCGTGCCCCACCGCGCCACGCGCATCTGCGGCAAATGCGGCGTAACCCGGCGCGAATCACCACATTCGGCGCAAATCTCCCGCCACCCGATCACGAAAGATTTGTGCCAAATGTGGCGTTAGGCGCGTCGAATCACACATTTGCGGCAAATGCGGGCGCCGTAGCGCAGCGGCACGGGGGGCGCGCAGAGCAGCGGCCCGCGGCGTCAGGGGTCGACTACGCGCCCTTCGCCCGGCCTCGGCCGCCGTCAGCGTCGAGATTCGTCACGAATGTCGACATTCGTGCCACGAATCGCCACATTCGTCACGAATGTCGCGGCAGAGAGGCGACAGCGCGCGAGGCGACGCGAAGCGCGACGGCGCCGCAGCGCCGACGCCGCGCATCGCCACGTCGGGATTCGTCACGAATGTCGACATTCGTGCCACGAATCGCCACATTCGTCACGAATGTCGCGGCAGAGAGGCGACAGCGCGCGGAAGAGCGCCGCGGTGTGGCGCCGGCGGTGCGCCGGCTACATTCGTCGCCAATATACTTCCCGAGCCCGACGACGGCTCGTGACGAGCGAGCGGTTCCTCGGCGATGATTCGTGACGAATCTCGAGATTCGTGGCACGAATGTCGAGATTCGTCACG